>NZ_CP197377.1:0-7500 GCF_052146655.1 Bacillus sp. RE35
CACATTTGCTTTTTTTGTCGAAAACCCTATCTCATATACAAACGACGTTTTTAGGTTTTAAAATACGTTTCGTATAAATATACATTTTATATTTATTAGGTTGTACATTTGTTGCGCAACCTTATTCTTTTACCAACTTAGTAAAGGAGGGACACCTTTGGAAAATATCTCTGATTTATGGAATAGTGCCTTAAAAGAATTAGAAAAAAAGGTAAGCAAGCCTAGTTATGAGACATGGTTAAAATCCACAACGGCTCATAACTTGAAGAAAGACGTATTAACGATTACAGCTCCGAATGAATTTGCTCGTGACTGGCTAGAATCTCATTACTCCGAACTAATTTCAGAAACACTATACGATTTAACAGGGGCAAAATTAGCAATTCGCTTTATTATTCCCCAAAGTCAAGCTGAAGAGGACATTGATCTGCCTCCAGTTAAGCCGAATCCAGCACAAGATGATTCAGCTCATTTACCACAGAGCATGTTAAATCCAAAATATACATTCGATACATTTGTTATTGGCTCTGGTAACCGTTTTGCCCATGCAGCTTCATTAGCTGTAGCTGAGGCGCCAGCTAAAGCGTATAATCCACTCTTTATTTACGGGGGAGTTGGACTTGGAAAGACACATTTAATGCACGCAATTGGTCATTATGTAATTGAACATAATCCAAATGCAAAAGTTGTATATTTATCATCAGAAAAATTTACAAATGAATTTATTAACTCTATTCGTGATAATAAAGCTGTTGATTTTCGTAATAAATATCGTAACGTAGATGTTTTATTGATAGATGATATTCAATTTCTTGCTGGAAAAGAACAGACTCAAGAAGAGTTTTTCCATACATTTAATGCATTACACGAAGAAAGTAAACAAATTGTAATTTCTAGTGACCGACCACCAAAAGAAATTCCAACTTTAGAAGATCGTCTTCGTTCCCGCTTTGAATGGGGACTTATTACAGACATTACGCCGCCAGATTTAGAGACACGAATTGCGATTTTACGCAAAAAAGCAAAAGCTGAAGGGCTTGATATACCAAATGAAGTTATGCTTTATATCGCAAATCAAATTGATTCAAATATTCGTGAATTAGAAGGTGCACTTATCCGAGTTGTAGCTTATTCATCTTTAATTAATAAAGATATTAATGCTGATTTAGCAGCTGAAGCACTTAAAGATATTATTCCAAATTCTAAGCCGAAAATTATCTCTATTTATGATATTCAAAAAGCTGTCGGGGACGTTTATCAAGTGAAATTAGAAGATTTTAAAGCGAAAAAACGTACAAAATCAGTTGCGTTTCCTCGCCAAATTGCAATGTATTTATCGCGCGAGCTTACAGATTCCTCTTTACCAAAAATAGGTGAAGAATTTGGTGGACGCGATCATACAACAGTTATCCATGCCCATGAAAAAATCTCTAAATTACTAAAAACCGATACGCAATTACAAAAGCAAGTTGAAGAAATTAATGGTATTTTAAAGTAGTAGCTGAATAGTGTGAATAACTTACCTTGTTTTACGCACAGTCTATCCACATGTAGATAGACTGTTTTTACATCCTTTAGCGGGGTTATCCACATATCCACAAGCCCTATTACTATTACTACTATTTTTTATCTTTATTAATTAAATAAAATCTTATACTTACCGGAGGTTTTTCTTTATGCGTTTTACAATACAAAAAGACTATCTTGTAAGAGGTGTACAAGATGTAATGAAGGCAGTTTCTTCTCGTACGACAATCCCAATTCTTACGGGAATTAAAGTTGTAGCAACTGAAGAAGGAGTTACATTAACAGGAAGCGATGCTGATATTTCGATTGAATCGTTTATTCCAGTCGAAGAAGATGGAAAAGAAATCGTAGAAATAGCTCAATCAGGAAGCATTGTTTTACAGGCAAAATATTTTAGTGAGATTGTAAAAAAACTACCTAAAGACACTGTCGAAATTTCTGTAGAAAATCATTTTATGACAAAAATAAAATCTGGAAAATCAGAGTTTAACTTAAATGGTTTAGATTCTGCAGAATATCCGTTATTGCCACAGATTGAAGAACATCATGTATTTAAGATACCAACAGATTTACTTAAACATATGATCAGACAAACTGTATTTGCAGTTTCTACTTCTGAAACAAGACCAATCTTGACAGGTGTAAACTGGAAGGTATATAACAGCGAGTTAACTTGTATTGCAACAGATAGTCATAGGCTGGCACTTCGAAAAGCAAAAATTGAAGGACATAATATTGCAGATGAATTCCAAGCTAATGTTGTTATCCCAGGTAAGAGCTTAAATGAATTAAGTAAAATTTTAGATGAGTCTGAAGAAATGGTAGATATCGTTATTACGGAGTATCAAGTATTATTCCGTACAAAACATTTATTATTCTTCTCAAGATTGTTAGAAGGGAATTATCCTGATACGACACGTTTAATTCCGGCAGAGAGTAAAACGGATATTTTTGTGAATACAAAAGAATTCCTACAAGCAATTGATCGCGCTTCACTATTAGCAAGAGATGGCCGCAATAACGTTGTTAAATTATCAACTTTAGAGCAAGAAATGCTAGAGATTTCTTCGAATTCACCAGAAATCGGAAAAGTTGTCGAAGAAGTACAATGCGAAAAAGTAGATGGAGAAGAGTTAAAAATATCTTTTAGTGCAAAATATATGATGGATGCATTGAAAGCTTTGGATAGTACAGAGATTAAAGTTAGCTTTACTGGGGCGATGAGACCGTTCTTAATTCGTACAGTAAATGATGATTCAATTATTCAATTAATTTTACCGGTTCGTACTTACTAGGTAAGGAATAAGGGTTGCTAGTTTAAAGATGCTAGTGGCCCTTATTTGATTTTTGGGTATTACTTTCCTAATGCTAGTTTATTTAGTACAATGAAAGAATGAACACTTTCAGAAAGTGAGCGATTTTATGAAACGTATTAAAATTTCAACAGAGTATATTACACTAGGACAATTTTTAAAGTTAGCTGATGTAATTGATACAGGTGGCGCTGTAAAATGGTTTTTACAAGAATATGAAGTGTACGTGAACAACGAACTTGAAAATAGAAGAGGTCGCAAACTATATGCGAATGATGTTATTGAAATTCCAGGAAGCGGAACTTTCCAAGTTCAGGCATAAAGGGGGAGCCCTTTGTTTATTTCAGAAATACAATTAAAAAACTATCGCAATTATGAAAAATTAGAGCTTTCCTTTGAAGATAAGGTAAATGTAATTATCGGCGAAAATGCGCAAGGGAAAACAAATTTGATGGAAGCTATTTATGTTTTAGCGATGGCGAAATCTCATAGAACCTCTAATGATCGCGAACTTATCCGCTGGGATGAAGATTTTGGTCAAATAAAAGGGAAATTACAAAAAAGAAACAGTTCTTTGTCTTTGGAATTAAATATTTCGAAAAAAGGTAAAAAGGCAAAATTAAATCAACTTGAACAGCAAAAGTTAAGTCAATATATTGGCGTGATGAACGTTGTCATGTTTGCCCCAGAAGATTTAAATCTTGTAAAAGGAAGCCCTCAAGTAAGAAGACGCTTTTTAGATATGGAATTAGGACAAATAGCTCCTGTATATTTGTATGAATTAAGTCAATATCAAAAGGTGCTCACGCAACGAAATCACTTGTTGAAAAAAATGCAAGGGAATAGTAAGAATGAGGAAACGATGTTGGATGTATTTACACTTCAACTAATTGAGCATGGTGCGAAAATACTGCAAAAACGTTTTGAATTTTTGCATTTGCTACAGGAATGGGCAGCTCCAATTCATCGAGGTATAAGCCGTGGATTAGAAGAGTTAGAAATTGTCTATAAACCAAGTGTAGATGTATCAGAATCAATGGATTTGTCGAAAATAAAAGAAGTATACTATGAAAGTTTTCAATCTGTGAAACAACGTGAAATTTTCCGTGGTACGACTTTAATTGGTCCTCATCGTGACGATTTACAATTCTTCGTTAATAGTAAAAATGTTCAAGTCTTTGGTTCGCAAGGACAACAACGAACGACCGCACTATCCCTAAAATTAGCTGAAATTGAATTGATTTATTCAGAGGTTAAAGAATATCCAATCCTTTTGTTGGATGATGTTTTATCAGAATTAGATGATTATCGTCAATCACATCTTTTAAATACAATTCAAGGAAAAGTGCAAACATTTGTTACAACGACGAGTGTCGACGGAATTGAACACGAAACATTAAAAGAAGCGAAAACAATTCATGTAACGAACGGCACTGTAGATTGTGAAATAGATAGGGAATAACCCCTGTTTAAATGGAAAAGTAGGTGATCTTTGTGTCAATGGAACAAAAGCAAATGCAAGAAAATGCATATGATGAAAGTCAGATACAGGTGCTTGAAGGACTAGAGGCAGTTCGGAAACGCCCTGGTATGTATATTGGATCTACAAGTGGAAAAGGGCTTCACCATCTTGTTTGGGAAATCGTAGATAATAGTATTGATGAAGCACTTGCAGGTTATTGTGATGAAATTAATGTTAGTATCGAAGAAGATAATAGTATTCGTGTAACGGATAATGGGCGTGGTATTCCGGTTGGTATACAAGAAAAAATGGGACGTCCAGCTGTAGAAGTTATTATGACTGTTCTCCACGCCGGTGGTAAATTTGGCGGTGGCGGTTATAAAGTTTCTGGTGGTTTACATGGTGTTGGGGCATCGGTTGTAAATGCTCTATCAACAGAATTAGAAGTATTTGTACATCGTGAAGGTAAAATCCATTACCAAAAATACGAAAGAGGTATTCCGGTTGCGGATTTAAAAGTCATTGGTGACACCGATCAAACAGGAACAATAACTCGATTTAAACCAGATCCGGAAATTTTCCAAGAAACAACAGTATACGATTTTGATACGCTAGCAACTCGTATGCGTGAATTAGCGTTTTTAAATCGTAATATTAAATTAACAATTGAAGATAAACGTGAACATAAGCAAAAGAAAGAATTCCATTACGAAGGTGGAATTAAATCATACGTTGAGCATTTAAATCGCTCAAAACAACCGATTCATGAAGAGCCTGTGTACGTAGAAGGTTCAAAAGATGGTATTCAGGTTGAGGTTTCTCTTCAATATAACGAAGGATACACAAATAATATTTACTCATTTACGAATAACATCCATACGTATGAAGGTGGTACACATGAGGTAGGTTTTAAAACAGCTTTAACTCGTGTAATCAACGACTATGGTCGTAAAAATAGCATTTTAAAAGATGCGGACAGTAATTTAACTGGTGAGGATGTTCGTGAAGGTTTAACAGCAATTGTATCAATCAAGCATCCAAATCCACAATTTGAAGGACAAACGAAGACAAAACTTGGGAATAGTGAAGCGAGAACAATTACAGAGTCTGTATTCTCAGAGGCATTTGAAAAGTTCTTACTAGAAAATCCTAATGTAGCGCGAAAAATTGTAGAAAAAGGTACGATGGCTGCACGTGCACGTGTAGCTGCGAAAAAAGCGCGTGAATTGACACGTCGAAAGAGTGCGTTAGAAGTTTCAAGTTTACCTGGTAAATTAGCTGATTGCTCTTCGAAAGATCCAGCAATTAGTGAAATTTACATCGTAGAGGGTGACTCTGCGGGTGGATCTGCAAAACAAGGACGCGATCGTCATTTCCAAGCAATTTTACCGCTGAAGGGTAAAATTATTAATGTGGAAAAGGCGCGCTTAGATAAGATTTTATCAAATGATGAAGTTCGTACAATTATTACGGCAATCGGTACAAATATTGGTGGAGACTTCGATATTGAAAAAGCACGCTATCATAAAGTTATTATTATGACCGATGCCGATGTTGATGGTGCACATATTCGTACCCTATTATTAACGTTCTTCTATCGTTATATGCGTCAAATAATTGAGTGTGGTTATATCTATATTGCACAGCCGCCATTGTTTAAAATACAACAAGGTAAAAAAATTCAATATGCTTACAACGATAAGGAACTTGAAAAAATCTTAGCTGAGCTACCAGCCCAGCCGAAACCAGGAATTCAACGTTATAAAGGTCTTGGGGAGATGAATCCAACTCAGCTATGGGAGACGACAATGGATCCAGAAGTACGTTCGTTACTTCAAGTTTCTCTTCAAGATGCAATAGAAGCAGACGAAACGTTTGAAATTTTAATGGGTGATAAAGTAGAACCGCGTCGTAACTTTATCCAAGAGAATGCAAAATACGTGAAGAACCTTGATATTTAAATGAGTAATGACAGGAATCTAAGTATTCCTGTCTTCTACATATAAATCAATGTATGTGTAACGGAAATGTAAGAGGAGGTGCTCGTTGATGTCAGACAATCAACAACAAGCACGAATTCGAGAAATTAATATTAGTCATGAAATGCGTACCTCATTTTTAGATTACGCAATGAGTGTTATCGTATCTCGTGCATTACCAGATGTTCGTGATGGATTAAAACCTGTGCATCGTAGGGTTTTATATGCGATGAATGATTTAGGAATTACAGCTGATAAAGCGTATAAGAAATCAGCACGTATTGTCGGTGAAGTAATCGGTAAGTATCACCCTCATGGTGATTCAGCCGTTTATGAAACAATGGTACGTATGGCGCAAGATTTTAGTCAACGTTATATGCTTGTAGATGGGCATGGTAACTTCGGTTCTGTAGATGGAGATTCAGCAGCAGCAATGCGTTATACAGAGGCAAGAATGTCTAAGATTTCTATGGAATTAATACGTGATATTTCAAAAAATACAATTGATTATCAAGATAACTATGATGGTTCCGAAAGAGAACCGATAGTACTACCAGCGCGTTTCCCTAATTTATTAGTAAACGGTACAACAGGTATTGCTGTTGGTATGGCAACAAATATACCGCCGCATCAGCTTGGCGAAGTAATTGATGGTGTGCTGGCATTAAGTCATAATCCTGATATTACTATCGCAGAATTGATGGAATATATTCCTGGTCCAGACTTTCCGACGGCAGGTTTAATTTTAGGAAGAAGTGGAATTCGAAGAGCTTATGAAACAGGTCGCGGTTCCATTATGCTTCGTGCTAAGGTTGAAATTGAAGAGAAGTCAAACGGTAAACAATCTATTATCGTAACTGAACTACCTTATCAAGTTAATAAGGCGCGATTAATTGAAAAAATCGCAGAATTAGTTCGCGATAAGAAAATTGAAGGTATTACAGATTTACGTGATGAATCAGATCGTAATGGTATGCGTATTGTCATGGAAGTACGTCGTGATGCTAATGCAAACGTACTATTAAACAATCTATATAAACATACAGCGCTTCAAACAAGTTTCGGTATTAATATGTTGTCTCTTGTAAATGGGGAGCCACAAGTACTAAATTTAAAACAAAATCTATATCATTATTTAGAGCATCAGAAGGTAGTAATTCGTAGACGTACTGCTTATGAATTAGAAAAAGCAGAAGCACGTGCTCATATTTTAGAAGGA
>NZ_CP197377.1:12500-27500 GCF_052146655.1 Bacillus sp. RE35
ACGTCCAAGCAGTTAGGCTGATAAGTAGGCAAATCCGCTTATCGTGAAGGCTGAGCTGTGATGGGGAAGCTCCTTATGGAGCGAAGTCTTTGATTCCCCGCTGCCAAGAAAAGCTTCTAGCGAGATAAAAGGTGCCTGTACCGCAAACCGACACAGGTAGGCGAGGAGAGAATCCTAAGGTGTGCGAGAGAACTCTGGTTAAGGAACTCGGCAAAATGACCCCGTAACTTCGGGAGAAGGGGTGCTTTCTTAACGGAAAGCCGCAGTGAATAGGCCCAAGCGACTGTTTAGCAAAAACACAGCTCTCTGCGAAGCCGTAAGGCGAAGTATAGGGGGTGACACCTGCCCGGTGCTGGAAGGTTAAGGAGAGGGGTTAGCGTAAGCGAAGCTCTGAACTGAAGCCCCAGTAAACGGCGGCCGTAACTATAACGGTCCTAAGGTAGCGAAATTCCTTGTCGGGTAAGTTCCGACCCGCACGAAAGGTGTAACGATTTGGGCACTGTCTCAACCAGAGACTCGGTGAAATTATAGTACCTGTGAAGATGCAGGTTACCCGCGACAGGACGGAAAGACCCCGTGGAGCTTTACTGTAGCCTGATATTGAATTTTGGTACAGTTTGTACAGGATAGGCGGGAGCCATTGAAACCGGAGCGCTAGCTTCGGTGGAGGCGCTGGTGGGATACCGCCCTGACTGTATTGAAATTCTAACCTACGGGTCTTATCGACCCGGGAGACAGTGTCAGGTGGGCAGTTTGACTGGGGCGGTCGCCTCCTAAAGTGTAACGGAGGCGCCCAAAGGTTCCCTCAGAATGGTTGGAAATCATTCGTAGAGTGCAAAGGCATAAGGGAGCTTGACTGCGAGACCTACAAGTCGAGCAGGGACGAAAGTCGGGCTTAGTGATCCGGTGGTTCCGCATGGAAGGGCCATCGCTCAACGGATAAAAGCTACCCCGGGGATAACAGGCTTATCTCCCCCAAGAGTCCACATCGACGGGGAGGTTTGGCACCTCGATGTCGGCTCATCGCATCCTGGGGCTGTAGTCGGTCCCAAGGGTTGGGCTGTTCGCCCATTAAAGCGGTACGCGAGCTGGGTTCAGAACGTCGTGAGACAGTTCGGTCCCTATCCGTCGTGGGCGTAGGAAATTTGAGAGGAGCTGTCCTTAGTACGAGAGGACCGGGATGGACGCACCGCTGGTGTACCAGTTGTTCTGCCAAGGGCATAGCTGGGTAGCTATGTGCGGAAGGGATAAGTGCTGAAAGCATCTAAGCATGAAGCCCCCCTCAAGATGAGATTTCCCATAGCGTAAGCTAGTAAGATCCCTGAAAGATGATCAGGTTGATAGGTTCGAGGTGGAAGCATGGTGACATGTGGAGCTGACGAATACTAATAGATCGAGGACTTAACCATATAATATGTAGCAAATGTTATCTAGTTTTGAAGGAATATGCCTTCATAGTTTGGTGATGATGGCAGAGAGGTCACACCCGTTCCCATACCGAACACGGAAGTTAAGCTCTCTAGCGCCGATGGTAGTTGGGACCTTGTCCCTGTGAGAGTAGGACGTCGCCAAGCAACTAAAAACACAAGTCATTTGACTTGTGTTTTTTTATTTCCCATGAAATAGATTTGGTTCCATTAATAAAAAATTTGAAATATAGTAAGGGATTTTTTGAGCAGAAATACTTAGAAATTGATAAATAAATGGATAATCTTCAGAACCATAACTTCCAAGTAAGTCATACCACCAATCTGTTTCATATCTAGAAATCATGCTTAAATTATAGAGCAATAAATAATGAATGAGGAGTTCAGGTAATATTGGCTTAGGATTTCTAGGGTCAGTCGTAAGTGGCAAATAATAAGTATTAGTAAGATGTTCATAGTATAAAGGAGTACTGTACATAGGATTCCATGATTGAATAGGCGCTGTAAAAAGTAAATTCGATTCATTAGTCTTCTCAGGTACGTGTTGTATTGATAAATGCTTACAAGATGTTTCAATGTAACGAGAAAATCTCTCTTTAGTCATATGTAATCGATCTAGTAGGTTGACTGAAAAGGAGAGCTCATTTTTAATTGTTGAATCAATTTTATATAAAGTTGATCCTTTTTGACTATAACGAAATAAATTTTGTAATTCTGGAATATTTCCCATTAGTTCTAACATGTTAAATTTTTCTGCTTCTAAGTGTTTCATGTGAAACAGTTGTTCTGCAACATGAGTAAACAATCCGTTTTTTTGTACCTTCACCTCATCTTCTAAAAATTGATACCCTTGTTTTTTTCGTTTGCGAGTTGTAACGCCATGAGCTAAAACAGTAGTGGATTCAGGATAGTTAGGGTCAATAGTTAGTAGGCATGCTTTAAACAGTTGACTAATTCCATAAAATAACAACATTGGTTGAATGGAAAATGGAGCTGTCTTATATAATTCATAATAATTTTTCCCGTGTTCTAAGTAATAAATAAAGGGATAACAATTTTCAAAACTTTTTTTTTCTGCATCCTGAATAGAGGATTTTTCATAACAACGGGCAAGATAACGTTGTACGTTTTGAGATGAAAAAAAGAAACTTAACTGCTGCCAAGTACAAGATGTTTGATGCATATATTACGCTCCTTTTATTGTCTAAAAATTCTAACATATATATACGTCCTTGACAGTATTTTAACCAATTGATAAGCTACTAATAATAATTTCTGGTATCATAGGGGGAACAATTATGTGGGAATCTAAATTTGTTAAAGAAGGTTTGACTTTTGATGATGTATTACTTGTACCAGCTAGGTCAGATATATTACCAAGAGAAGTAAGTGTTAAAACAGTTTTATCTGAAAGCTTACAGCTAAACATCCCGTTAATTAGTGCAGGAATGGATACAGTAACAGAAGCTGACATGGCTATTGCAATGGCTCGCCAAGGTGGTTTAGGAATTATTCATAAGAATATGTCTATTGAGCAACAAGCAGAGCAAGTTGATAAAGTAAAGCGCTCTGAAAGCGGCGTTATTTCAGATCCTTTCTTCTTAACTCCAGAACATCAAGTATATGATGCAGAACATCTTATGGGAAAATATCGTATCTCAGGTGTACCGGTTGTAAATAATTTAGATGAGCGAAAATTAGTTGGTATTATTACAAACCGTGATATGCGCTTCATCCAAGACTACTCAATCAAAATTTCTGACGTAATGACAAAAGAACAATTAATTACAGCTCCAGTTGGTACTACACTGGAAGAAGCTGAAAAGATCCTACAAAAGTATAAAATTGAAAAACTCCCTCTTGTTGATAATAACGGTGTATTACAAGGGCTTATTACAATAAAAGATATTGAAAAAGTAATTGAATTCCCAAACTCTGCTAAGGATAAGCAAGGACGCTTATTAGTTGGAGCAGCAGTTGGTGTAACAGCGGATGCTATGCTTCGCATCGATGCATTAGTAAAAGCTAGTGTAGATGCAATTGTACTTGATACAGCACATGGACATTCTAAAGGTGTCATTGATAAGGTAAAAGAAGTTCGTGCTAAATACCCATCACTAAATATTATCGCTGGAAATGTTGCTACTGCTGAAGCAACGAAAGCATTAATTGAAGCTGGTGCAAACGTAGTTAAAGTTGGTATTGGACCAGGTTCTATTTGTACAACACGCGTTGTAGCCGGTGTTGGTGTACCACAATTAACTGCAGTTTATGATTGTGCAACAGAAGCTCGTAAACACGGTATTCCAGTTATTGCTGATGGTGGTATTAAGTACTCTGGTGATATGGTGAAAGCTTTAGCGGCAGGAGCACATGTTGTTATGCTAGGTAGCATGTTTGCAGGTGTTGCAGAAAGCCCTGGAGAAACTGAAATTTACCAAGGTCGTCAATTTAAAGTGTATCGTGGTATGGGTTCTGTCGGTGCGATGGAAAAAGGAAGTAAAGATCGTTACTTCCAAGAAGGTAATAAAAAGCTTGTCCCAGAAGGTATTGAAGGACGAGTGCCATATAAAGGACCTTTAGCAGATACAGTTCACCAATTAGTTGGTGGCTTACGTGCAGGTATGGGATATTGCGGAGCACAGGATTTAGAATTCTTACGCGAAAATGCACAATTCATTCGTATGTCAGGTGCTGGCTTACGTGAAAGTCATCCTCATCACGTACAAATTACAAAAGAGGCTCCAAACTACTCATTATAATGTCTTATATACAAATAGACAGAGATTTGATATCTCTGTCTATTTTTTTTTGATTATGTTAGAATAACGGTTATGTGAGTACATAGATATTGGGGGTAGCAAAAGTGAAAGGTATGTTTTGCAAAAGATTCATTGCTTTGGTAACAGTGCTTACACTAGCTTGTAGCATTTTTATGCCATATAGCAATGCATCAGCTGAAACAGGAGCCGCTTTAAACATTGAAGCAGGTGCGGCAATTTTAGTAGAAGCGAATTCTGGGAAAATTTTATATCAAAAGAATGCAGATGAATTATTATCCATTGCTAGTATGACAAAGATGATGAGTGAATATTTAGTTCACGAAGCAGTGGATAAAGGAAAACTTAAGTGGGACCAGAAAATTAAGGTTTCTGAATATGCATATAAGGTTTCACAAGATGCTTCATTATCAAATGTTGCATTAGAAAATGGTGGCTCTTATACAGTAAAAGAGTTATACGAAGCAATGGCAATCTTTTCTGCAAATGGTGCAACAATTGCATTAGCAGAAGCAATTGCAGGTAAAGAAGTAGACTTCGTAAAAATGATGAATGACAAATCGAAAGAACTAGGGTTAAAAAATTATAAATTTGTCAATTCTACAGGTTTAACGAATAAAGATTTAAAGGGAATGCATCCTGAAGGAACAACAGCGGATGAAGAAAATAAAATGTCTGCAAAGGATGTTGCAACTTTAGCACAACATTTAATTAAAGATTATCCAAAAGTGTTAGATACAGCAAAAATCCCTAAAAAAGAATTCCGTCCAGAAAAAGAGAAGTTTGGAATGTCGAACTGGAACTGGATGTTAAAGGGCTTAGTTAAAGAATATGATGGCGTAGATGGCCTAAAAACAGGCTCAACTCCAGAAGCAGGAGATTGCTTCACTGGTACGGTTGAAAGAAACGGAATGCGTTTTATTTCTGTAGTTATTAAAACAAGTTCTCATACAGCACGTTTTGATGAAACAAAGAAGCTATATGATTATGGATTTGCTAACTTTGAAGTGAAACAAATGTATAAAAAAGGTTCTTCAGTAAAAGGACAAGAAACAGTACGAGTAGAAAATGCGAAAGATAAAGATGTAGCAGTTCAAACGAAACAAGCTATTTCACTTCCAGTGCCAAAAGGAAGTAAAGATGTTTATAAAACAGAATTAAAAGAATCAAGTAAGGGACAAGAAGCACCTATTAAAAAGGGAGCTGCGCTTGGTCAAATGGTAATTACGCCAAAAGATACAAACGACCCTGGATTTTTAACCGGTAAGTCACTGCAAGTGGATCTTGTAACGACATCTGAAGTAGAAGAAGCAAACTGGTTTACTCGTGCTATGCGCGGAATTGGTTCATTCTTTAGTGGTATGTGGAATAGTGCTGTTGATACAGTAAAAGGTTGGTTTTAAAAGCTCCTCACGATAGGAGCTTTTTTTTATTCCTATTTTTCATACCGACTTTATGAAAAAGTAGTAGACAAGCATCTGATAGTTAGTGGTAGAATGTAAGAGTATTCTTAATTTTCGCCTTTAACGGGGGAAAGCAATTCACCTAGGGGGGTTTTTGTACATGACAAATGTAACAGGGACAGAACGTGTAAAACGTGGAATGGCAGAAATGCAAAAAGGCGGCGTTATTATGGACGTAGTTAACGCTGAACAAGCAAAAATTGCAGAAGAGGCAGGCGCAGTTGCCGTTATGGCATTAGAGCGTGTACCAGCAGATATTCGTGCAGCAGGTGGCGTTTCTCGTATGGCAGACCCAACAATTGTTGAAGAAGTTATGGGTGCGGTGTCAATTCCGGTTATGGCAAAATGCCGTATCGGTCACCTTGTAGAAGCACGTGTATTAGAATCATTAGGGGTAGACTATATCGATGAGAGTGAAGTATTAACTCCTGCTGATGAAGTATACCATTTAAATAAACGTGATTACACAGTTCCATTTGTATGTGGTTGCCGTGATATCGGAGAAGCTGCACGTCGTATTGCAGAAGGTGCATCTATGCTTCGTACAAAAGGTGAACCAGGAACAGGAAACATTGTAGAGGCAGTGCGTCATATGCGCCAAGTCAATGCAGAAATCCGTCAAGTTGCGAGTCTACGTGAAGATGAGTTAATGACATATGCAAAAAATACTGGCGCTCCTTACGAAGTATTACTTGAAATTAAACGTCTTGGTCGCTTACCAGTTGTAAACTTTGCGGCAGGTGGTGTAGCAACACCAGCAGATGCAGCATTAATGATGCAACTTGGTGCTGATGGGGTATTTGTTGGATCTGGTATCTTCAAATCAGAAAACCCAGAGAAATTTGCACGTGCAATCGTTGAAGCAACGACTCATTATGAAGATTACGAACTAATTGCAAGCCTTTCTAAAGGATTAGGTAATGCAATGAAGGGTGTCGAAATTTCAACGTTATTACCAGAACAACGCATGCAAGAGCGTGGATGGTAATTAAAGGAGAACTTTAAAATGGTGAAAATCGGTGTACTAGGTCTTCAAGGTGCAGTTCGTGAGCATGTAAAATCAGTTGAAGCAAGTGGTGCAGAAGCTGTTGTTGTAAAGCGTATAGAGCAACTTGAAGAGATTGATGGTCTTATTTTACCGGGCGGTGAAAGTACAACAATGCGCCGTCTTATTGATAAGTATGCTTTCATGGAACCACTTCGTACATTTGCAAAGTCTGGTAAACCAATGTTTGGTACATGTGCAGGGATGATTCTTCTTGCGAAAACACTTATTGGCTATGAAGAAGCACATATTGGGGCTATGGATATTACAGTTGAGCGCAATGCGTTCGGACGCCAAAAGGATAGTTTTGAGGCTGCGCTTTCAATTGAAGGCGTGGGTGAAGACTTCGTTGGTGTATTTATCCGTGCGCCGTATGTTGTAGAAGTAGCTGATAATGTTGAAGTGCTTTCTAAACATGGTGACCGAATGGTAGCGGTAAGACAAAATCAGTTTTTAGCTGCTTCATTCCATCCGGAATTAACAGATGATCATCGTGTAACAGCATACTTTGTTGAAATGGTAAAAGAAGCGAAAATGAAAAAAGTTGTATAAGTAACTTGCAACTTGTATAAGATTATAGTAAATTGATGGTAACAATTTTATAAAATAAGCGTGTTGATAGGAAATAGTAACAAATGTCGTTTCTTATAGAGAGTCGATGGTTGGTGGAAATCGATAGAAACAGTTTGTGAATCCATCCTGGAATGGAATGTGGAATATCTTTTGGATTAGTAAGCATTCCCGGTGAAGAGCCGTTATTTCTACTTGAGAGGAAAGCGGTAATGCTTTCAACTAGGGTGGCAACGCGGGTTAACTCCCGTCCCTTTATATAGGGACGGGAGTTTTTTGTGTTTTATAAAATAAAAGGAGGAGTATACAATGCTTGATATTAAATTTTTACGTACAAACTTTGAAGAAGTAAAAGCGAAATTACAGCATAGAGGCGAAGATTTAACTGATTTTGGTCGTTTTGAAGAATTGGATACGAGAAGAAGAGAACTACTTGTTCAAACAGAGGAACTAAAAAGTAAACGTAACGAAGTATCTCAACAAATCTCTGTATTGAAGCGTGAAAAGAAAGATGCAGAAGCTCTAATTTTAGAAATGCGTGAAGTTGGAGAAAAAGTAAAGGATCTTGATAACGAACTTCGTACAGTTGAAGAAGACTTAGAAAGATTAATGTTATCTATTCCAAATATCCCTCATGAATCAGCTCCAGTTGGTGAAACAGAGGATGATAATGTAGTAGCACGTACTTGGGGAGAAGTGAAAGAATTTACTTATGAGCCAAAACCACATTGGGATCTTGCTACTGATTTAGGAATTTTAGATTTTGAACGCGCTGGGAAAGTAACAGGAAGCCGCTTCGTATTCTACAAAGGTGCTGGTGCAAGATTAGAGCGTGCTTTAATTAGCTTTATGCTTGATCTTCATACTGATGAGCATGGATATGAAGAAGTATTACCTCCATATATGGTAAACCGTGCAAGTATGACAGGAACAGGACAACTTCCAAAGTTTGAAGAAGATGCATTCCGTATTGAAAGTGAAGATTACTTCTTAATTCCAACAGCTGAAGTACCTGTAACGAATATGCATCGTGATGAGATTTTAAATAAAGAGCAATTGCCTATAAGATATGCTGCATTTAGCTCTTGCTTCCGTTCTGAAGCAGGTTCAGCTGGACGTGATACACGTGGTTTAATTCGCCAGCATCAGTTTAATAAAGTAGAGCTTGTGAAGTTCGTAAAACCAGAAGATTCTTATGAAGAGTTAGAAAAGTTAACAAATGATGCAGAACGCGTGTTACAATTATTAGAGTTGCCATATCGCGTTATGAGCATGTGCACAGGCGATTTAGGATTTACAGCAGCGAAGAAATACGATATTGAAGTATGGATTCCAAGCTATGGCACATATCGTGAAATTTCTTCTTGTAGTAATTTTGAAGCTTTCCAAGCGAGACGTGCAAATATCCGTTTCCGCCGTGAACCAAATGGAAAACCAGAACATGTTCATACATTAAATGGATCTGGTCTTGCAATTGGACGTACGGTTGCAGCTATTTTAGAGAACTACCAACAAGAAGATGGTACAATTATAATTCCAGAAGTTCTTCGCCCTTATATGGGAGGAAAAACAGTTATTAAGTAAATTTAAACATTCATCGGTATGAGTGATTGGTAATTATGAGCGTTGTCAGTACTGTAATGTAGGAAGGGGAAAGTAAAATTTTCCTTTCCTCATAATTTATTTTAGTAGGGTTGACTAACTGTTTTTCTTTTGATATTATATTTGATGTCAATATGGAGGTATACCCAAGTCTGGCTGAAGGGATCGGTCTTGAAAACCGACAGGCGGCGAGAGTCGCGCGGGGGTTCGAATCCCTCTACCTCCTCCAGATATAATTGACAACAGCGCATATAAGTGGAGATTGGAGAACTCGTTACCAACACGTAACGAGTTTTTATTTTAAAACCAATCATAAAGTATGGTGTAAGGTAATTTTGTCCTTATTACACACTCATATTCCGATGATTATCTTCATAGATATGAAAGGAGTCAACATGGATCTTATTATACAAACGTTTCCTTTAGATGGAAAAACTTTATATTATGTACAATGTCCTGTCTGTAAGAACAATAGAATTTTAAACAGTGGTGCAAACGTATCACGCATTATTAGTGATGATACATTCCGTAAACTTTGTGGTTGTACTTGTGATGTAAAACCAGCTACGAGTAAAGTAGAGGCGCCAAAACAAGTTAAAAAAGCAGCTGTAAAGAAAGAAGCAGCTCCAAAACGTACAGGTAAAGTATTAACGGCAGTAATTAACGGGAAAGAAATGACTGTTAAAGAGATTGCTGAAGCATACGATATTAGTACAAGTACTGTTCGTCAGCGCATTAACGCAGGAAAACCTGAGAGTGAAATTATTGCTCCAACAAAGAAGAAGTAATTTAATAGGAAAACCCGTGCATATGCACGGGTTTTTTATTTTACAAGTTTACGTGTTTGTTTTAAAAAATGGCCAATTTTTTTTATGATTGGTTCGATTGAATCACCATCTTTTAAAATATCGTACTCGTTAATATTTAAGCGTAATACAGGGCATGAATTAAAGTTGTTAATCCAGTTTTCATAACGTCCATGCATTTCTTTCCAGTACTCAATTGGTGTTTGCTGTTCCATTGGGCGCCCGCGTTCTTGAATACGATCGACAATATCATCGAAAGAACCTTCTAAGTAAATTAATAAGTCTGGATGAGGGAAGTAAGGAGTCATGACCATAGCGTCAAATAAACCTTTGTACGTTTCATAATCAGTTTCCGTCATTGTTCCTTTTTCATGATGCATCTTTGCGAAAATTCCAGTGTCTTCGTAAATGGAACGATCTTGAACAAAACCGCCACCATATTCAAAAATTCTTTTTTGTTCCTTAAATCGTTCTGCTAAAAAGTACACTTGTAGGTGGAAGCTCCAGCGAGTGAAGTCCGCATAGAACTTGTCCAAATATGGATTGGAATCTACTTTTTCAAATGATGTGCGATAACCTAAAGCATTAGCTAATGCAGTTGTCATAGTTGATTTACCCACACCTACTGTTCCGGCAATAGTGATTACTGCGTCATTGGGTATATCATATTTTTGCCTTAAATTCATTATTATTTCGACTCCTTTAAGAGAGTATTTTGAAGGGCAGATAGGATAACGTTTAAATCATCAGGATTTTTTACAAAATCCATATCGTCGCCATTAAATTTCAATACTGGTATTTCCGGATGATCTTTTTTAAAAGCATCCATTGCTGTTTCATAATCTTTTGTGAGCTGTAGTAAGTAATTTGGATCCATGTTTTTTTCAAATTCTCTTCCGCGCATGGCGATTCGTTTTTGCAATGTTTCTAGGCTAGCTGTTAAATAAACAATGACATTTGGCACAGGCATATCTTGTGTAAGGATACGATAAATTTGCATGTATTTGTCATATTGAGAGTCTTTTAATGTGCGGGATGCAAAAATTAAATTTTTAAAGATATGGTAATCCGCTACTACTGGTTTCCTTTGATTCAAGTACTTTATGTTAATGTCTTCTAATTGTTTGTATCTATTACAAAGAAAGAACATCTCTGTTTGAAAACTCCATTCGTCGATGTCTTCATAGAACTTTCCTAAAAAGGGATTTTCATCAACAATCTCTTTTAGTAAGTGGAGTTGCATGTGAGTTGAAATTTCCTTCGCAAGTGAAGTTTTTCCAACACCAATTGGTCCTTCAACCGTGATAAATGGTACTCCGGTCACGCTGTTTCCTCCTTTCAATCAGTAATTTACCGTGACTACTAAAAACACAAAACAGAATTATTGTAGCACAAGAGGGAAGCGAGCGGGTTAATTTGATATAAAAAGTTAGAAAATAGATATATGTATTAATTAAATTTTATTTTGGTTGATGATGTTATATTTGCTTTCAATGTAGTTTCCATTATTTTTAAAGCATGTATATTATCTTGGTCGTTGTTAGAGGCGATACAATCCTGTGGTACATACAATTTATAATTTCTCATATGAGCATCATTAGCTGTAAATAGGATACATATATTTCCGGCAACCCCTGTTAATATTAGATTTTCTATTTTTAAATAACCTAGTAATGAATTTAAAGGTGTTTCATAAAAAGCGGAATAATGTGGTTTAATAAAAATGTACTCATCAAAACTTGGAGCAATCTTATGGATTATATTTTCGCTATATTCATTTGTGCAATGAGTAATAAGTTGGTCGATATCAGATCTCCAAAGTTGATAATGGTCATTAACGTAAATTATAGGATAGCCAAAGGATTTCATTTTTTTCTTTAATTGTAAAATAGGGTTTGTTATAGTTTCGCATTTTTTAGCTAGAATGGGTCCGTGGGAAAATTGAAAGTCATTAATCATATCGATAATGAGCAAGGCGGTATTTTTCATATGTAATCCCCTCTCTTTTTTCTTTTAGGGTGGATTGAATTTGTAAAAGTTATCCCCTGTGTAGTAAATGGAAATAAGTGTACTTTATTTGTAATGAAAGGACTATGTTATGAAACAAGATCAAGATATTTATTTTATGCAATTAGCGATAGAAGAAGCTAAAAAGGCAGAGGAAATACAGGAAGTACCAATTGGAGCAGTTATAGTGTTAGATGGTGAGGTAATTAGTGTTGCCCATAATTTAAGGGAAACTGAGCAAAGATCAATAGCTCATGCTGAGTTGCTAGCGATAGATGATGCATGTAAAAAATTAGGGACATGGCGTTTAGAAGATGCAACATTGTATGTAACATTAGAACCTTGCCCAATGTGTGCGGGTGGAATTGTTTTATCACGAGTGAAGCGAGTTGTATATGGTGCAAGTGATCCGAAGGGCGGATGTGCAGGGACATTGATGAATCTTTTAACGGATGAACGCTTCAATCATCAATGTGAAGTAGTATCTGGTGTACTAGAGGAAGAATGCGGTACGTTGTTAACAAACTTTTTTAGAGAGCTTCGTAAAAAAAGAAAAGCAATAAAAAAATTAGAGAAGAATACTGGGAACTAACGTATTTGCATTTTCTAAAGAAACAAGTTATACTGATAATGCCTTTAATGAAGGCAACCGAATATTGGTTTTAACTTTGCCGTGCTAAGCGGGGAGGTAGCGGTGCCCTATACTCGCAATCCGCTCTAGCGAGGCCGAATCCCCTCTCGAGGTTATGTTGCTGTAAGGTCTGCCTTAAGTAAGTGGTGTTGACGTTTGGGTCCTGCGCAACGGGACCCCGTGAACCTTGTCAGGTCCGGAAGGAAGCAGCAATAAGCGGGTCTTCTCGTGTGCCGCAGGAGTGCCTGAACCGAGCTAACTGCTTGAGTAACGCTTATGGTACGTAATCGACGGAGGGTGCACGGCAGTTATATATGTATACAAAACTCACCTTAATACAAAGGTGAGTTTTTTGTATAGAAAATAACTTTTGGAATCTATAAACAGAATGGGTTATAATAAATGAGATAATAACCTTTGAGGGAGGCCGTATTTTCGTGTCATACCAAGCGTTATACCGAACATGGAGACCGCAAAAGTTCGAAGATGTAGTCGGTCAAAAGCACGTGACAAAAACGTTGCAAAATGCCCTTCTTCAAGAGAAAGTTTCACATGCTTATTTATTTTCTGGCCCGAGGGGAACAGGAAAAACGACAATTGCAAAAGTATTTGCAAAAGCAATTAACTGTGAACATGCTCCGGTAGCTGAACCTTGTAATGAATGTCCTTCTTGTTTAGGAATCACACAAGGATCCATTTCAGATGTATTAGAAATTGATGCGGCTTCAAATAACGGTGTAGATGAAATTCGAGATATTAGAGATAAAGTAAAATACGCTCCAAGTGCTGTAGAATATAAAGTATACATTATTGATGAAGTTCACATGCTTTCTATGGGTGCATTCAATGCGCTTTTAAAAACCTTAGAAGAGCCGCCAGGACATGTTATCTTTATTTTGGCGACAACAGAACCTCATAAGATCCCACCTACAATCATTTCACGTTGTCAGCGCTTTGAATTCCGAAAAATATCAGTGAATGATATTGTTGAGAGATTATCAACGGTCGTGACAAATGAAGGTACGCAAGTGGAAGGTGAAGCATTACAAATTGTTGCGCGTGCTGCCGAAGGTGGTATGCGTGACGCGCTTAGTCTTATTGATCAGGCTATATCTTATAGTGATGAGATTGTTACGACAGAAGATGTATTGGCCGTAACAGGATCTGTTTCTCAGCAATACTTAGGCAATTTAGTAGAGTGCATACGTGAAAATGATGTATCAAGAGCATTGCAAATCATAGATGAAATGATGAGTAAAGGGAAGGATCCAGTTCGTTTTATGGAGGATTTCATTTACTATTATCGTGATATGCTTTTATATCAAACTTCACCACAACTAGAACATATGTTGGAACGAGTAATTGTAGATGATCAATTCCGTAAGTTGAGTGAAGAAATGCAACCGGAAGTGATCTATGAGATTATTCATACCCTTAGTAAGGGACAACAGGAAATGAAGTGGACAAATCATCCGCGTATTTTCTTAGAAGTTGTTATGGTGCAATTGTGTCAACAGTTTATGATGCAAGCAAATGGTACAGATCGTTTGCAAGCAATTATGAACAGGATGCAGCAACTGGAGAAAGAGTTAGAGCAAGTCAAAAAGAACGGTGTGCCAGCTGGTGTACAACAGGAAGTAAGAGAGACACGTGCAACACCAAAACCGGTACGAACAGGAAGTATGAAAATTCCTGTCGGACGTGTAAATGAAGTATTAAAACAAGCGAAGCGTCAAGATTTAGAACAATTAAAAGCTGTATGGGGTGAGTTGTTAGGAAGACTCAAATCATATAACAAAGTAGCGTTTGCCGTTTTACTAGAAAATAGTGAACCAGTGGCAGCTTCAGATGACACTTACGTTTTAGCATTTCAATATGAGATTCACTGTAAGATGGCGAGCGAAAATCGAGAAGCTATGGATACAGTAGAACAAGCTTTATTTGAATTGCTAAGTAAAAGGTTAAATATGATTGCCATTCCAAAAAGTGAATGGGGTAAAATCCGTGAAGACTTTTTACAACGTGAAGGTGGAGAGTCTGAAGAAAGCCCGGAGAAAAAGGAAGACCCTCTTATAGAAGAGGCAGTGAAGTTAGTAGGGCAAGAACTCATTGAAATAAAAGAGTAATAATAATTAGGAGGAATTAATTATGATGCGTGGCGGAATGGGAAATATGAATAACATGATGAAACAAATGCAAAAGATGCAAAAGGACATGGCGAAAGCACAAGAAGAGCTTGGTGAAAAAACAGTTGAAGGTACAGCTGGCGGCGGAATGATTACAGTTATTGCAAATGGTCACAAGCAAATTCTTGAAGTGAAGATTAAAGAGGAAGTTGTAGATCCAGAAGATATCGAAATGTTACAAGACTTAGTATTAGCTGCAACAAATGATGCACTTAAAAAGGCTGATGAGCTTTCAAACTCTACAATGGGTAAATTTACAAAAGGCTTAAACTTACCAGGTGGAATGTTCTAGGAGGATATTGATACATGCATTATCCAGAACCAATATCAAAACTAATCGATAGTTTTATGAAGTTGCCAGGTATCGGACCGAAAACAGCGGTTCGATTGGCATTTTTCGTATTAGATATGAAAGAAGATGATGTGTTAGGTTTCGCGAAAGCACTTGTAAATGCGAAGCGAGATTTAGCGTACTGTTCTGTA
>NZ_CP197377.1:32500-80000 GCF_052146655.1 Bacillus sp. RE35
CCGCAGTGAATAGGCCCAAGCGACTGTTTAGCAAAAACACAGCTCTCTGCGAAGCCGTAAGGCGAAGTATAGGGGGTGACACCTGCCCGGTGCTGGAAGGTTAAGGAGAGGGGTTAGCGTAAGCGAAGCTCTGAACTGAAGCCCCAGTAAACGGCGGCCGTAACTATAACGGTCCTAAGGTAGCGAAATTCCTTGTCGGGTAAGTTCCGACCCGCACGAAAGGTGTAACGATTTGGGCACTGTCTCAACCAGAGACTCGGTGAAATTATAGTACCTGTGAAGATGCAGGTTACCCGCGACAGGACGGAAAGACCCCGTGGAGCTTTACTGTAGCCTGATATTGAATTTTGGTACAGTTTGTACAGGATAGGCGGGAGCCATTGAAACCGGAGCGCTAGCTTCGGTGGAGGCGCTGGTGGGATACCGCCCTGACTGTATTGAAATTCTAACCTACGGGTCTTATCGACCCGGGAGACAGTGTCAGGTGGGCAGTTTGACTGGGGCGGTCGCCTCCTAAAGTGTAACGGAGGCGCCCAAAGGTTCCCTCAGAATGGTTGGAAATCATTCGTAGAGTGCAAAGGCATAAGGGAGCTTGACTGCGAGACCTACAAGTCGAGCAGGGACGAAAGTCGGGCTTAGTGATCCGGTGGTTCCGCATGGAAGGGCCATCGCTCAACGGATAAAAGCTACCCCGGGGATAACAGGCTTATCTCCCCCAAGAGTCCACATCGACGGGGAGGTTTGGCACCTCGATGTCGGCTCATCGCATCCTGGGGCTGTAGTCGGTCCCAAGGGTTGGGCTGTTCGCCCATTAAAGCGGTACGCGAGCTGGGTTCAGAACGTCGTGAGACAGTTCGGTCCCTATCCGTCGTGGGCGTAGGAAATTTGAGAGGAGCTGTCCTTAGTACGAGAGGACCGGGATGGACGCACCGCTGGTGTACCAGTTGTTCTGCCAAGGGCATAGCTGGGTAGCTATGTGCGGAAGGGATAAGTGCTGAAAGCATCTAAGCATGAAGCCCCCCTCAAGATGAGATTTCCCATAGCGTAAGCTAGTAAGATCCCTGAAAGATGATCAGGTTGATAGGTTCGAGGTGGAAGCATGGTGACATGTGGAGCTGACGAATACTAATAGATCGAGGACTTAACCATATAATATGTAGCAAATGTTATCTAGTTTTGAAGGAATATGCCTTCATAGTTTGGTGATGATGGCAGAGAGGTCACACCCGTTCCCATACCGAACACGGAAGTTAAGCTCTCTAGCGCCGATGGTAGTTGGGACCTTGTCCCTGTGAGAGTAGGACGTCGCCAAGCAACTAAAAACACAAGTCATTTGACTTGTGTTTTTTTGTATTGTTAAAAAGAATGGGAAAGAAGTAATGGAAATACAAACACGTTACCCAAGAGTTAATCATATTATATAAAAGATGGGTGTATATTTTTCTGTAAATTGTTAAGGATTAGAAGTATAAAATAGGTTCACTTAAATAGGGAGGGAAGATTATGAAATTACAAAGTGAAGTTTGTATTGTTTGTGAGACAAAAAGAAAAGAAGGTATATATGTTTATAATAATTTAATATGCCATGAATGTGAAAAGGATATGGTGAATACAGAGACAGATGATCCGAAATATATATATTATTTAAAGCAGCTTCGAAAATTAGAAGTATCATATTTTTAAATAGGCATATGCCTATTATTTTTTTTGTTCTGTATAATAGATAGAGAATGAATAATAAGGAAGAGATGTAGATGAATCAAAATCGTATGCCTTTATATGAGGCGTTAATAGAGTTTAAAGAAAGAGGGCCGTTATCCTTTCATGTTCCTGGTCATAAGAATGGTTTAAACTTCCCTCAGGAGGCAATAAGAGAGTTTAAAGGTATTCTATCTATTGATGTAACTGAATTAGCAGGACTAGATGATTTGCATAGTCCGTTTGAATGTATAGATGAGGCACAACAATTATTGGCTGAAGTTTATAATACAAAGAGAAGTTATTTTTTAATTAATGGTTCAACAGTCGGGAACTTAGCAATGATTTTGTCTTGTTGCGGGGAACATGATATTGTTCTTGTACAAAGAAATTGTCATAAATCAATTATTAATGGTTTAAAACTTGCAGGAGCAAATCCCATTTTTTTAGATCCATGGATTGATGAAGCTTATAACGTACCAGTGGGAGTTCGTAATGAAATTATTAAGAACGCAATTGGAAAGTATCCAAATGCGAAAGCACTTATTTTAACGCATCCTAATTATTATGGTATGGGGATGGATCTAGAGGCAAGCATCGCTTTTGCACATGCACATAAAATCCCTGTTTTGGTAGATGAGGCACATGGGGCACATCTATGTTTGGGAGAACCATTTCCGAAGTCAGCATTAACATATGGTGCAGATATTGTAGTTCATTCTGCACATAAAACATTACCCGCAATGACAATGGGTTCCTATTTACATATAAATAGTCATTTAGTAGACGAAGATAAGGTTACTACTTATTTAAGTATGCTACAATCTAGTAGTCCATCGTATCCAATTATGGCTTCCTTGGATATAGCACGCTTTACAATGGCGCGTATAAAAGAAAAAGGTCACAGTGAAATTGTTGAGTTTTTACGAAGATTTAAGGAACAATTACGTTCTATTCCCCAAATCACCATTTTAGAATATCCGTTGCAAGATGAGTTAAAGGTCACCGTACAAACTCGTTGTCAGTTATCAGGGTACGAATTACAGTCTGTATTTGAAAAGGTCGGTATATATACAGAGATGGCTGATCCGTACAATGTCCTATTTATTTTACCCTTACAAGTAAATGAGGGATATATGAAGGTTATAGAGATGATCCGAGTAGCATTGCAACATTATGAGGTGAAAGACAAGAGGGAATCTATTCGTTATACTTATAATGGTGAATTCTCTCTTTTACCGTATACGTATAAACAACTAGACGGATATGAAACAAAGATAGTATCTATAGAAGAGGCTGTTGGAATGATAGCGGCGGAAATGGTGATTCCGTATCCACCTGGAATTCCATTAATTATGTATGGAGAGAGAATTACTTCAGAGCATAAAGAGCAAATTATGTATTTAGAAAGAGCAGGAGCTCGTTTTCAAGGTAATACGAAATATATGAAAGTGTATGATATAGAAAGTAGGTTTTAGGATGAAGGGATTATTTGTAACAATTGAGGGCCCAGAAGGTTCAGGTAAAACAACGTTAATTAAAAGCTTATTGCCATATTTTGAACAAAAAGCACAGAAGGTAATGGCGACAAGGGAACCAGGCGGTATTGCAATTTCTGAGGATATTAGGACGATTTTACATAAACAAGAATATACGATGATGGAAGCACGTACAGAAGCGCTTCTTTATGCTGCTGCGCGCAGACAACATTTAGTAGAAAAAGTTATGCCAGCACTTAATGAGAACTACCTCGTGTTATGTGATCGTTTTATAGATAGCTCTTTAGCATACCAAGGCTATGCAAGAGGATTGGGTATGGATAAGGTATTTGAAATAAATCGTTTCGCAACAGAGGACTGTATGCCTAGTTTAACAATTTATCTAGACATTGAGCCTGAGGTTGGTTTGGCTCGGATTGAAAAAGATGCAGGACGTGAAGTAAATCGACTAGATATGGAAGATATCTCTTTCCATAAACGTGTGCGCGAAGGGTATTTACAAGTTGTAGAACGTTTCTCGGATCGTATTGTATTGGTAAATGCTGATCAACCGATGGAAAAACTTATAGAAGAAGTTGTTCAGATTATAGAAGATAAATTGTTATAATAGAAGGAAAGAATGAAATAAGTGAGGTATGCATTATGACGAAGACGTGGGAGCAGCTTTCTGCTATACAACCCATCGGTGTAAAAATGTTGATGAATAGCATTGCAAAAGAGCGTATATCCCACGCTTACTTGTTAGAGGGAGGGAAAGGGACAGGAAAGTTTGCGACAGCAATTCAAATGGCAAAGAGTTTCCTCTGTTCTGAGCGGAATGGAGTAGAGCCCTGTCATGTATGTACAAACTGTAAGCGAATTGATTCAGGTAACCACCCTAACTTACATATTGTAAAACCAGACGGATTATCTATTAAGAAGCAGCAAATTCATGATTTACAAGAAGAGTTTTCAAAAACAGGATTAGAGGCAAATAAAAAATTATATATTATTGAGCACGCAGATCGTATGACAGCAAATGCGGCAAATACACTTTTGAAATTTTTAGAAGAACCAAGTAGTGATACAACTGCTATTTTACTTACTGAACAAAGTCATCAAATTTTAAATACGATTTTATCTCGCTGCCAAGTTGTTACGTTTAGACCGTTACCTACGGAATCTTTAATTAGAAGATTACAGGATGAAGGGATTACAGCATCTTTATCGACACTTGCTGCTCAACTTACAAATAGTTTTGATGAAGCTTTAGCTTTATGTAGTGATGAATGGTTTGCACAAGCACGAGCTTTAGTGATAAAATTATGTGAAGCGCTCGAAAAAGATAAAACCTCTATTTTTTTTGTACAAGAAAAATGGGGAAAACACTTTGGAGAGAAAGAACAATTACAGCAAGGTTTAGATATGTTACTCCTTATTTATAAGGATTTATTATATGTTCAACTTGGAGAAGAAGATCGTCTTGTTTTTCATGAGCAGAAAGAGATGTTTGAATCGTTTTCCTATGCTCAGAAGCGCATTGTATCAGCTCTCTTTAATATATTAGAGGCAAAAAATAGAATCAACGCTAATGTAAATGCGCAGCTTGTGTTCGAACAGTTAGTGTTGCGGTTGCAGGAGGGATGACCGTTTTGTATGATGTAGTAGGTGTTCGCTTTAAGAAGGCCGGAAAGGTATATTACTTTGATCCAAACCAGTTCGATATCTCTGAAAATGAGTTTGTCATTGTAGAAACGGTAAGAGGTATTGAATACGGAAAAGTAGTTATTACCAAAAAACAAGTTGATGAAAACGATGTTGTATTACCGCTAAAAAAGGTTATTCGTATTGCAAATGAAAATGATCGTACCATTGTTGAAGAGAACAAACATGCTGCCAAAGAAGCATATCAAGTCTGTCAACAAAAGGTAGTAGAGCATAATCTTGATATGAAACTTGTAGATGTAGAGTATACATTCGATCGTAATAAGATTATTTTCTATTTTACTGCGGATGGTCGGATCGATTTCCGCGAACTAGTGAAGGACTTAGCCGCAATTTTTAGAACAAGAATTGAACTAAGACAAATTGGTGTTCGTGATGAAGCGAAGATGCTAGGTGGTATTGGTCCATGTGGTCGTATGCTTTGTTGTTCTACTTTTTTAGGGGATTTTGAACCTGTATCCATTAAAATGGCAAAGGATCAAAATTTATCATTAAATCCTGCAAAAATCTCTGGTTTATGTGGTCGCTTAATGTGTTGCTTAAAATATGAGAATGATGAATATGAGGCAGCAAAGGAACAACTTCCTGATTTAGATCAACGTATACAAACCCCGCATGGTACTGGCCGTGTTATCGGATTAAATATTTTAGAAAGATTAATTCAAGTGGAACTAGTAGACAAGGAACGGATAGTAGAATATACGTTAGATGAGTTAGTGAATAAAGGGGTCGTTTCGAGTCAAACCACAGATTAATGAGGTGGGTGCTTGTGGAGAAAAAAGATATTTTTGAATCGGTTTCTAGTATGGAAGAGCAAATTGGACATTTATATAAACAGTTGGGAGAGTTAAAACAGCATCTTGCAGAGTTGTTGGAAGAAAACCAGCATATAAAAATGGAAAATAACAATTTGCGACACCGTTTTGAAGAAGTGCAGAATAAAGAAAAACAAAAAACTCAAAAACGTAAAGAAGTGAAGCCGAAAACAGATATTGGTGAAGGCTATGACAATTTAGCGAGACTATATCAAGAAGGTTTTCATATTTGCAATCTACATTATGGAAGTGTACGTAAAGAGGGAGATTGTTTGTTCTGTCTTTCATTCTTAAATAAAAAGTGAAATTACCTTTCCAATTATAATTGGAAAGGTAATTTTTTATACATGAAATAGGGTAGGTTAAGGGTAAGAAAAGGAGCAGTATATGAATTTATATGAAGATGAACGTTTAGATTACTTATTAGCACAAGACATGAAGATTATACAAAGCCCATCAGTATTTAATTTTTCTTTAGATGCCGTTTTACTCGCAGATTTTGCATGGGTACCAATTCAAAAGGGGAATTTACTTGATTTGTGTACAGGTAACGCGGTTGTTCCCCTTCTATTAAGTACAAGAACAAAAGGAAATATTACTGGTGTGGAAATTCAAGAACGCTTATATGATATGGGAGTAAGAAGTGTTCAATACAATGGGTTGGAAGAAAGAATTCACCTCATACATGGAGATTTGAAAGATATGCCAGAGAAACTTGGGCGTCATCAATATGATGTTGTTACATGCAATCCACCATATTTTCAAACACCTCAAACTTCAGAGAAAAATATGAATGAACATTTAGCGATAGCTCGTCATGAAATTATGTGTACATTAGAAGATGTTGTATCTGCAAGTAGTCAGTTAGTAAAACAAGGTGGGAAAGTAGCGTTTGTACATCGTCCAGGGCGATTACTAGACATTGTCACATTAATGCGTAAATATAAAATTGAACCAAAGCGTGTGCAATTTGTTTATCCTAAGGTTGGAAAAGAAGCAAATACATTGTTAATTGAAGGAATTAAGGATGGAAATGCAGATTTGAAAATTTTACCGCCTCTCGTTGTATATGAGAACAATAACGAATATACAAAGGAGCTACGTTCAATTTTATATGGAGAAGAATAAGCACTTTTTTTATGTGGTAGAGTGCTCTGATGGAAGTTATTATGCTGGATATACAAACCATATAGAAAAGAGAATTCAGACTCATAATAGCGGCAAAGGGGCTAAGTATACACGCGTCAGGCTTCCTGTCGTTTTAAAATATGTAGAGACCCACGATGATAAGCGTACAGCTATGCAAGCGGAGTATTACTTTAAGCAATTAACGAGAAAACAAAAAGAGGCATATATGCAAAAAGGAGAACGCTATGTGGCAACAAAAAAGCTTTCAACAAAATGAAAAGGGAGTTTTATATTTAGTACCAACTCCTATTGGAAATCTAGAAGATATGACATTTCGTGCAATCCGAATTTTAAAAGAAGTTGATTTAATTGCTGCTGAAGATACGAGACAAACGAAAAAACTTTGTAATTATTTTGAAATTGAAACACCTGTCACGAGTTATCATGAGCACAATAAAGAAGTAAGTGGGAAGAAACTATTAGAGAAATTAGAGGATGGAAAGAATGTAGCACTTGTTAGTGACGCTGGTATGCCGTGTATTTCTGATCCAGGTTACGATATTGTCGTTGAGGCAGTAGCTGAGCAATATCATGTAATTCCGCTTCCTGGAGCAAATGCAGCCCTTACAGCATTAATTGCATCCGGTCTTGAAACAAAGCAGTTTTATTTCTATGGTTTCTTGCAGAGAAACAAAAAGGAACGGAAGATGGAGTTAGAAAAGCTTCGTTATGTACAAACTACAATGATGTTTTATGAAGCACCTCATCGTTTAGATGATACTTTAATTTCGATGCAGGAAGTGTTGGGAAATAGAGAGATTGTATTATGTCGAGAGTTAACGAAAAAATTTGAGGAATTTATTCGAGGAACAATCGAAGAAGCAATTGAGTGGACGAAGCAAAATGAAGTACGTGGTGAGTTTTGTATTTTAGTAGCTGGTTCAACAGAAGAACCTGCTCCAGAAGAACAATGGTGGGAATCTCTTTCGGTATATGATCATATTGAATATTATATAAATGAAAAAAGTATGAATTCAAAAGAAGCGATTAAAACAGTCGCTAAAGATCGAGATTTGTCGAAAAGAGATGTATATCAAATCTATCATGTCGATAAAAAATAAGCTTCTCATAATTGAGAAGCTTATTTTGCTGTTTCGATATAATCTTGAAGTTCGTTTAAGATTTGCTCAGCGCCTTCTTTGCTTAAGATGATTTTACCTTCAGCTAAAGAAAGGTTACCGTCAGATACTTCACCAGTTACTTGGCAAGTCATGTTTGGTTTATATTTCTTTAAGATGATTTTTTCGTCATCAACATAGATTTCAAGAGCGTCCTTTTCTGCAATACCTAAAGTACGGCGTAATTCGATTGGAATTACTACACGACCTAATTCATCAACTTTACGAACAATACCAGTAGATTTCATAATTTTTTTCCTCCTAAATAAATAGTTTATAAGTTTCGAGTCTATTTTTAGATTCGTCATTTTTCGACAAAATACCCTATGGACATATGATACCAATCATTTACATTTCCGTCAATTCTTAAATTCTATATTTTTTAAAAAGATTTATAGATTTCTTATTTCTTATATATAATATATTGAGAGGAAATTCCACAATTATTTACATTATTTTCTGAAAAAATAATAAATTAAAAGTGGATATTGTATATTTTTTTGAAATATGAGCAATAGATGATAAAGATATTGAGCATTAAGACCTAAATTGAAAATTAGGTTGGCGTAAAGAAGATAAGTTAGATTTGGGCTGCTCGTAAAAGCCCAATTAACGTAGGCTAATAATTAGTGGGGAGGAACAAAAACCCTACTGATTAAAGTTTCACTTTATATATGAGTTTTTGATATACTGTTTATAAATACATATGAGGTTATTCGGGAGGTCCAAAACAATGACAGAGGAAAATAAGTCCTTTTATATTACTACCCCAATTTATTATCCAAGTGGAAAATTACACATTGGACATGCTTATACGACAGTAGCAGGAGATGCGATGGCACGATATAAGCGTATGCAAGGTTATAATGTGCATTATTTAACAGGAACTGATGAACATGGACAGAAGATCCAAAAGAAAGCAGAAGAGTTAAATATTACGCCACAGGCATATGTTGATAACATTGTTGCAGGAATTAAAGAGCTTTGGGAGAAGATGGATATTTCTTATGATGATTTTATTCGTACAACTGAAGATCGTCATAAAGATGTTGTCGAAAAAATCTTTAAACAATTAGTAGATCAAGGTGACATTTATCTTGATGAATATGAAGGTTGGTATTCTGTACAAGATGAGACGTTCTATACAGAGCATCAATTAGTAGAGCCAATTATGGAAGGCGACAAAGTAGTTGGAGGAAAAAGCCCAGATAGTGGTCATGATGTAGAACTTGTTCGTGAAGAATCTTATTTCTTTAGAATGGGTAAATATGTCGACAGACTATTAAAGTTCTATGAAGATAATCCACATTTCATTCAGCCGGAGTCTCGTAAAAATGAAATGATTAATAATTTTATTAAACCGGGATTAGAAGATTTAGCAGTTTCTCGTACTTCATTTGACTGGGGAGTTCGTGTTCCTGGTAACCCAAAACACGTTATTTACGTATGGGTTGACGCATTATCTAACTATATTACGGCGTTAGGTTATGGAACAGCAAATGAAGAGAAATATAAAAAATTCTGGCCTGCAGATGTGCATTTAGTTGGGAAAGAAATTGTTCGTTTCCATACAATTTATTGGCCGATAATTTTAATGGCATTAGATTTACCTCTTCCGAAGAAAGTCTTTGCTCATGGCTGGATTTTAATGAAGGATGGAAAGATGAGTAAGTCAAAAGGAAACGTAGTAGATCCAGTTACATTAATCGATCGTTACGGATTAGATGCATTACGTTATTACCTACTTCGTGAAGTTCCATTTGGATCTGATGGCGTATTTACACCAGAAGGATTTGTGGAGCGTATTAATTTCGACTTAGCAAATGACTTAGGTAATTTATTAAATCGTACAGTAGCTATGATTGATAAGTACTTTAACGGAGAAATCCCTGCATTTAAAGCAGATGTGACGGAATTTGATGAAACGTTAGTAGCGTTTGCACAAGATACTTTGAAAAAAGTAGAAGAAGCAATGGAGAATATGGAGTTCTCTGTAGCGTTAGGATCTATTTGGCAACTAGTTAGTCGTACGAATAAATATATTGATGAAACACAACCATGGGTATTAGCAAAAGATGAGAATGATCGTGAAAAGTTAGCCTCTGTAATGGCTCATTTAGCAGAAGTACTTCGTCAAACAGGTATTATGCTTATGCCATTCTTAACAGTAGCACCAAGCAAGATGTTTGCTCAGCTTGGCCTTACTGATGAAGCTCATAAATCTTGGGAAAGTCTATCTACAATTGGCTGCATTCCAGCTGGAACAAAAGTAGAAAAAGGAAACCCAATTTTCCCTCGTTTAGAAATGGAAGTGGAAGTAGAGTACATTAAAGAACAAATGAAAAGCTCTGCTCCTAAAGTAGAAGAGAAAAAAGAAGAAGAACCGAAGGCAGAAGAAATTACAATTGATGATTTCTTTAAAGTAGAATTACGCGTAGCTGAAGTACTATCTGCTGAACCTGTGAAAAAAGCAGACAAGCTGTTAAAAATTCAACTAGACTTAGGTACAGAAAAGCGTCAAGTTGTTTCTGGAATTGCAAAATTCTATTCGCCGGAAGACTTAAAAGGTAAAAAGGTTATTTGTGTAACAAACTTAAAACCTGTAAAATTACGCGGTGAATTATCGCAAGGTATGATTTTAGCGGGTGAAGAGAATGGCGTATTGTCATTAGCATCAATTGACCAAAATCTACCAAATGGTACAAAAATCAAGTAATTAAGACAAGAAAAGAGATGTTTCACGTGTAACATGTGTGAAGCGTCTTTTTTCTTTTTACACTCTCTATTTTTGCATTAAGATTGTAGTATTGTTATCGTTAAGTTATTAAAGAACTTATTTTTGTAGAATAAACTTGATTTCAATATAAAAGGAGTTATGTATTATGTTGTTTGATACACATTCACATTTGAATGCAGAGCAATTCGAAGGAGATTTGCAAGAGGTTATTGCCCGAATGAAAGAAGCGGGAGTTACTTATACAGTTGTTGTTGGTTTTGATGAAGTAACGATAAAAAAGGCGATGGAATTAGCTGAAGCCTATGATTTTATTTACGCTGCGGTTGGGTGGCACCCAGTTGATGCAATCGACATGACAGAAGAACATTTAGCTTGGTTAGAAGAACTTGCTTCTCATCCTAAAGTCGTTGCACTTGGAGAAATGGGCTTAGATTATCACTGGGATAAGTCTCCAAAAGAAATACAGAAAGAAGTATTCCGTAAACAAATTGCATTAGCGAAAAAAGTAAAATTGCCGATTATTATACATAACCGCGATGCAACTCAAGATATTGTTGATATTCTAGAAGAAGAGAATGCAGCTGAAGTAGGAGGCATTATGCATTGCTTTAGCGGCAGCGTAGAGGTAGCAGAGCGATGTGTTGATATGAACTTTTTAATTTCGTTAGGTGGACCAGTTACATTTAAAAACGCTAAGAAGCCGAAAGAGGTTGCTACGGAGATTCCATTAGAGAAATTGTTAATAGAGACGGATTGTCCGTATTTAACACCGCATCCATTTCGAGGGAAACGAAATGAACCGAGTTATGTAAAACTCGTGGCAGAAGAAATTGCGAATTTAAAAGGAATTTCTTATGAGGAAGTAGCAGAAATGACAACTAAAAATGCAAAAGTTTTATTTGGTGTTGAATAAAAAAGAATGGGGAAACCTGTTCTTTTTTATTTTGAGAAAAACTAGTAGAAGTGATGAAGAAAATAAATGTGAATGATGAAGTGTTACAATAAGGACAGAGAACAAAGATTTTTCTATTCTATTTTTTAAAATATAAGAATGGGGAAAATAATAATGGAAAAGTCGTCATTTTTTTGTTTTACTAAGTAGAGACGAAATGAGTGTGGAGGCAAGCATGAAAATAAAAGAGATTATCGTTGTAGAAGGTAAAGATGATACAGTTGCGATTAAGCGTGCTGTTGATGCGGATACAATTGAAACGAACGGTTCAGCAATCGGTGATCATGTTATTGAGCAAGTTAAATTAGCGCAGCAAAAAAGGGGCGTTATTATTTTCACAGATCCGGATTATCCTGGAGAGCGTATTCGAAAAATTATTTCTGACAAGGTTCCTGGCTGTAAGCATGCCTTTTTACCGAAGGAAGAAGCGCTTGCTAAAAGGAAAAAGGGTGTTGGGATCGAACACGCTTCTAATGAGTCGATTCGCCGCGCTCTAGAGAATATACATGAAGAAATGGAAGCTTACACAAGTGAAATTAGTTGGAGTGATTTAGTCGATGCAGGCTTAGTGGGCGGAGAAATGGCAAAGAGCCGCAGAGAAAGAATGGGTAAGCTATTAAAGATTGGTTATACAAATGCAAAACAGTTACATAAACGATTACAGATGTTTCAAGTTTCAAAGGAATCATTTGCAGAAGCTTATAAGCAAGTAATACAGGAGGAAAAAAAATGAAGGATATCGCAACGCCAAATCGTACAAAAGACATTGTTGAAAAGTATGGATTTTCATTCAAAAAAAGTTTAGGACAAAACTTTTTAATTGATACAAATGTATTAAATCGTATTGTCGATCATGCAGAAATTGGTTCAGAAAGTGGTGCAATTGAAATTGGACCAGGTATTGGTGCATTAACAGAGCAATTAGCAAAGCGTGCTAAAAAAGTAGTGGCTTTTGAAATTGATCAAAGACTATTACCAATTTTAGATGAGACGTTAGCGCCATATGGTAACGTTACAGTTATTAATAAAGACGTACTAAAAGCAGATGTACATGAAGTATTTAATGAGCAATTTGAAGAAGGGCAAGATGTAATGGTAGTAGCTAACTTACCATACTATATTACAACGCCAATTTTATTTAAATTGCTTGAAGAAAAGTTACCAGTTCGTGGATTTGTTGTTATGATGCAAAAAGAAGTTGGAGATCGTTTAGCTGCTAAACCTGGAACGAAAGAGTATGGTTCTTTATCGATTGCTATTCAGTATTATACAGAAGTTGAAACAGTTATGACTGTACCGCGTACAGTGTTTGTACCACAGCCAAATGTTGATTCTGCAATTATTCGCCTTCTAAAGCGTCCGAAACCGGTTGTAGAGGTGACAGATGAAACATTCTTCTTTGAAGTAGTACGAGCAAGTTTCGCACAGCGCCGTAAAACTTTGATGAATAATTTATCAAATAATTTAAATGGTTTCCCGAAAGATAAGGAATTATTGGATCGAATTTTAACAGAAGTAGGAATTGATCCAAAGCGAAGAGGCGAAACGCTATCTATTGAAGAGTTTGCAACATTAAGTAATGCATTAGTTCTTCATAAATTATCATAAGAATATGAAAGGGACAGTTCAACTTGAACTGTCCCTTTTGTCACCTTTCTCTCTTTAAATTCATACTTTAAAAACAGGTAAGATGGCCTAATGAGTTTGGAGGTAGGAGAATGGTTTTACATGTTGGAGAATTAGTGGAACGATATTCTCATAAGAGGGATATTCTTTTTCGTATTATAGAAATAAAAGGCGAGATAGCTATATTGTTTGGAGAGGAAATTAGACTGGTGGCGGATGCGCCACTTGAAGATTTAATTAGTATAGATCAAAGAGAACATAAAAAAAGGGTGAAGCGTGAGAAAGAAACAATGGAGCGCACGTATCGTTTGTTTCAACAAGATTATGTACTGATGAAACAAAGGCATGAACATACTTCAACGGGTGGATACACAAGTGAGGTGAATTATTTTCAAATGCCGGGACGTGTATTGCATATAGATGGAGACCCTTTATATTTGCGCAAGTGCTTAGATTTATATAATAAAATTGGCGTTCCTGTTCAAGGTATTCATTGTAAAGAAACGGAGATGCATGAAAAAGTAGTAGACTTAATAGATCACTTTCGCCCAGACATTCTCGTTATTACAGGGCATGATGCATATACAAAATCAAAAGGAGTGAAGGGAGATTTAGCGGCATATAGGCATTCAAGACATTTTGTACAGGCTGTTCGTGAAGTGCGAAAAAAATATCCATCATTGGATCAACTTGTTATTTTTGCTGGGGCATGTCAATCACATTTTGAGGCACTAATTCGTGCAGGGGCCAATTTCGCTAGTTCACCATCTAGAATTAATATTCATGCACTAGATCCTGTATATGTAGTTGGTAAAATTAGTTTTACTTCATTTATGGAGAGAGTCAATGTATGGGATGTCGTACGTAATACAATTACTGGTGAAAAGGGACTAGGTGGAATTGAAACGAGAGGGATTTTACGAACGGGATTACCTTTTCAACATTACGAAGAGTAAGCAGGATACATATGTATCTTGCTTTTTTGTATGGAAGGATTTAAATGAATTTGGATAAAAAGAGGTAAGAACGTGCAGACTACGTAATGATACTTTTACAATATAGTATTTCTTCTATCTATTCAAACGCAGGATGATATTAGCTGTGAATCGCGGTTAATAATTAGGATAGATATATCGTGCTTTAAGTGTTCAATCTAAATTACAGCGAGGTGTAGCGAAGTATATGTCAAAACGTTTAGATGAAATTAAAAGCGAATTAGATCACCATCTTGGACAGCGACTTATGTTAAAAGCAAATAGTGGAAGAAGAAAAACTGTGGAGCAATCAGGTGTACTAGCAGAAACATACCGTTCCGTTTTTGTTGTACAATTAGATCAACAAGAAGATGCGTTGCAACGTGTATCTTATAGTTATGCAGATGTTTTAACAGAGACAGTAGAGTTAACATTTTATGGAGACCCTCATAATGAGGTCATTTTATAATCCGTATATCATTACATATATTCCCATAAATGAAAAGCTATATTATTTTGCATACTAACTATACCGTAGCAAAATAAGGAGGGACTCTGCATTGAGTAGACGAAGAGGTGTCATGTCAAACCAATTTAAAGAAGAGCTAGCAAAAGAGCTTGGCTTTTATGATGTTGTTCAGAAAGAAGGATGGGGCGGAATTCGTGCGAAAGATGCTGGTAACATGGTGAAACGTGCTATAGAAATTGCAGAACAGCAATTAATGAAACGAAACCAGTAGTTGTAAGATACTTTCTATGCTACGGTAGCCGAGGAGACATTCCTCGGCTTTTTGTACTCTAAAAGGTGCCATCATTTTACATAAGTAGTTTCATTCTGAATGCTTTTCGTTATAATTAGGGAAGTGTCATCGTCTTACTATAAATTTATGGTAAAATAAACGATAAAAGATTGAGTACATAGAGTGGGTGAATAGATTGAAGCTACTAGTGAAAGCACCAGCAAAGATTAATCTGTCGTTAGATGTACTGGGAAAAAGACAAGACGGATATCATGAAGTGAAAATGATTATGACAACCATTGATTTAGCAGATCGTCTAGAACTAACGGAATTAGCAGAAGACCGTATTGAAATTTTATCCCATAATCGGTATGTCCCAGACGACCAACGAAATTTAGCTTATCAGGCAGCGAAATTATTAAAAGAGAAGTTTAATGTAAAAAAAGGTGTATCTATTACTATTGAAAAAACGATTCCAGTAGCAGCTGGATTAGCAGGTGGAAGTAGTGATGCAGCAGCCACATTACGTGGTCTTAATAAATTATGGAATTTAGGGCTTACAATTGATGAGTTAGCAGAGCTTGGCGCAGAAATTGGATCAGATGTATCGTTCTGTGTATACGGAGGCACAGCAATTGCCACTGGAAGAGGAGAGAAAATTGAGCATATAAAGACTCCGCCTTCTTGTTGGGTTATTTTAGCGAAACCACATATAGGTGTATCTACTGCTGATGTGTATGGAAATTTAAAGTTAAATCGAGTTACACATCCGAATGTAGATAAAATGGTTGATGTCATAAATTCTGGTGATTATAAAGGAATTTGTGATACTGTTGGTAACGTTTTAGAAGATGTAACATTTGGAATGCATCCTGAAGTTGCCCGTATTAAATCACAGATGAAGCGATTTGGAGCGGATGCTGTATTAATGAGTGGAAGTGGTCCAACTGTATTTGGACTTGTACACCATGATTCACGAATGCATCGCATTTATAACGGATTAAAAGGATTTTGTGAACAAGTCTATGCGGTACGTTTATTAGGAGAGCGAGAAACGCTTGAATAAAGACGTATAATACGTTATGATTTGTTTAGAATATTCGTGATTTGAGGTGAGAGTATGAAAATTAGAAGAAGTACAAGATTAGTCGATATGACTTATTACTTGCTACAAAACCCTCGTCAGCTAGTATCTCTCACTTTTTTTGCTGAAAGGTATCAATCGGCTAAGTCTTCCATTAGTGAAGATTTAGTTATTATTAAGCAAACGTTTGAACAACAAGGGGTCGGCACATTGCAAACGATACCAGGAGCAGCAGGAGGAGTGAAATATATACCGTATATAAGTGAAGAAGAGGCAGATCTAATTATTGATGAGCTTTGTGGCTTATTTGAAAACCCAGATCGTATTTTGCCTGGCGGTTACTTATACATGACAGATTTATTGAGTAATCCTCGCCATATTAATGGCGCAGGTCGTTTGTTTGCTTCTGTTTTTGCTAGGCAACCAATTGATGCAGTTATGACGGTGGCAACGAAGGGGATTCCACTTGCTTATGCAGTGGCAAATTACTTAGATGTACCAGTTGTAATTGCAAGGAAAGATAATAAGGTAACAGAAGGTCCGACTGTTAGTATTAACTATGTGTCGGGTTCTTCTAAACGAATTCAAACAATGACGTTAGCAAAACGCAGTCTTCCAGAAGGGTCGAATGTTTTAATTATTGATGACTTCATGAAAGCTGGCGGAACAATTCAAGGTATGATGAGTATGTTAGAAGAGTTCAAGGCTAATGTTGTTGGTATTGGTGTATTAGTAGAATCCACAGATATTGAAGAACGACTAATTAATAATTTTGTATCATTAATTCGTCTATCGGAAGTTGATGTGAAAGAAAAAACGATTCAAGTGGAAAAAGGGAATTATTCTCTTGCGCCATTTGATGAAGGGCTTGTAGAGGCGGAATAAAAGATAGAGCAGATAGCTCTATCTTTTTTTATTTTATTTATAGATTATAAAATAGATGGACAAACTGCCTTTCGTACACTATTTTTAAAGAGTAAAATAAATAATAAAAGGGTGAAAAGTATGAAAGTTGTTCAAACAAGCAAGGCACCACAAGCAATTGGACCTTATTCACAGGGGATTATTGTAAATAACATGTTCTATAGCTCAGGACAAATTCCATTGACGGCAAATGGGGAGCTTGTAACAGGAGATGTAACAGTACAAACAGAACAAGTATTTCAAAATTTACAAGCGGTATTAGAGGAAGCAGGTGCTTCATTTGATACAGTCGTAAAAACAACAGTATTTTTAAAGGACATGGATGATTTTAATGCTGTGAATGAAGTGTATAGCTCTTATTTCTCTACTCATAAACCAGCTCGATCTTGTGTGCAAGTAGCAAAATTACCGAAAGATGTTTCCGTTGAAATTGAAGTAATCGCCCTAGTTAAGTAACCTTTTGTAAGCGATAACCTCCACTAATCTCTATATTCAACTACTTTAAAAATTTTTATCTTAAAAATTTTTAAAAAATTAAAGGGAAAATAGAAAATTTGTGGAATTTATACAAATATATCGCTTATTTAGAAAAGGGTGGTGAACACAAGATGGAAGTGACTGACGTAAGATTACGCCGCGTAAACACAGAAGGCCGCATGAGAGCAATTGCCTCTATTACTCTAGACCATGAATTTGTTGTTCATGATATTCGTGTAATTGATGGTAATAATGGATTATTTGTAGCAATGCCAAGTAAACGTACTCCAGATGGAGAGTTCCGTGACATTGCACATCCAATTAATTCTGGTACACGCTCTAAAATTCAAGATGCGGTTTTAACAGAGTATCATCGTTTAGGCGAGTTAGAAGAGGTTGAGTTTGAAGAAGCAGGTGCTTCGTAAAATTCGAATGAAAAGGGCTTTTGACAAAAAGCCTTATAATTTTGTAGCAAACTCCTGTAAGCATTTACAGGGGTTTGTTTTTTTTGCTTTATATTTGGAAACTGCATAATTTATTAACATAAAAAGAAGAAACTACTAATTTTTTCAAAATCATTTTAAATAGTATAGCTTATTTCTTAAAAAAGATACTAAAGAGTAAAACATCTTATAAGAATTATGGTAAAATTTAATAGTTAAAATGTGTTTCTTGAAATATATGATGATTTAGGATAATATCTTTAATGGATAAATAGGTTGCGATGGAGGGTCTATATGTCAAACAGATTTGCAGTGATTCTAGCTGCAGGTAAAGGCACACGTATGAAGTCTAAGCTATACAAAGTGCTGCATCCTGTATGTGGGAAACCTATGGTACAACACGTAGTCGATCAAGTATCTCAATTAGGATTGCAGAAACTTGTAACGGTTGTTGGACATGGTGCTGAAATGGTACAAGAACAGCTAGGGAACGTAAGTGAATTTGCATTACAAGCAGAACAACTTGGTACAGCACATGCTGTAGATCAAGCTGCAAGTGTACTTGCAAATGAAGAAGGAACAACTTTAGTTATTTGTGGTGATACGCCTCTAATAACTGCTGAAACAATGGAAGCATTACTTCAGCAACATAAAGAAGCAGGAGCAATGGCGACGGTGCTAACAGCATACATAGAAGAGCCTGCTGGATATGGCCGTATTGTTCGTAATGAGAATGGTCATGTTGAAAAGATTGTTGAGCATAAAGATGCAAATGAGAAAGAATTAGCTATTAAAGAAATCAATACAGGTACGTATTGTTTTGATAATAAGGCTTTATTTGCTTCACTTTCTAAAGTTTCAAATGATAACGTGCAAGGTGAATATTACCTTCCAGATGTTATTGAGATTTTAAAAAATGAAGGTCATATCGTATCAGCTTATCAAACAGAGCAGTTCGACGAAACGTTAGGTGTTAACGACAGAGTCGCTCTATCGCAAGCGGAAATTATTATGAAAAACCGTATCAACCGAAAGAACATGGTAAACGGTGTTACAATTATTGATCCAAGTAACACTTATATTTCTGCTGATGCAGTTATCGGTAGTGATACAGTTCTTCATCCAGGAACAATTATTGAGGGGAACACTGTAATTGGCTCTGATTGTGAAATTGGACCGCATACAGTAATTCGCGATAGTGAAATTGGAGATCGTACGACAATTCGACAATCTACTGTACATGATAGTAAGCTTGGTACAGAAGTATCGGCTGGTCCATTTGCACATATTCGCCCAGATTCAGTTATTGGAGACGAAGTACGGGTTGGAAACTTCGTGGAAATCAAAAAAACTGTCTTTGGTAATAGAAGTAAAGCTTCACACTTGAGTTATATCGGGGATGCACAAGTTGGAGAAGACGTGAATCTTGGTTGTGGTTCAATTACGGTGAACTATGACGGTAAGAATAAATTCAAAACTGTGATTGGTAATGGGGTATTTATTGGATGTAATTCAAACCTTGTTGCTCCAGTAACAGTTGAAGATGGTGCTTATGTGGCAGCAGGCTCTACAATTACAGAGAATGTTCCATCAAAAGCATTATCGGTAGCACGTGCACGTCAAGTTAACAAAGAAGACTATGTTGATCAATTGCTGAATAAGAAAAAATCATAATGTGGAGGGTTAATCTAGATGTCGACTCAATATCTAAATTCTAATTTGAAAGTATTCTCTTTAAACTCTAATAAGGAACTTGCTGAGCAGATTGCAAAGCATATTGGAGTAGGGCTAGGAAAATGTTCTGTTGATCGTTTTAGTGATGGAGAAGTTCAAATTAACATTGAAGAAAGTATCCGTGGTTGCGATGTATTCATTATTCAATCTACAAGCTTCCCAGTAAACGAACATATCATGGAATTACTTATTATGATTGATGCATTAAAACGTGCATCTGCGAAAACAATTAATATTGTTATTCCTTACTATGGTTATGCGCGTCAAGACCGTAAAGCGCGTTCTCGTGAACCAATTACATCGAAACTTGTAGCAAACTTGCTTGAAACAGCAGGTGCAACTCGTGTAATCACTCTAGATTTACATGCTCCACAAATTCAAGGATTCTTTGATATCCCAATCGACCACTTAATGGGTGTACCGATTCTTTCAGATTACTTTGAAACAAAAGGTCTTAAAGATATCGTAATCGTGTCTCCTGACCATGGTGGTGTAACTCGTGCAAGAAAAATGGCAGATCGTCTAAAAGCGCCAATCGCTATTATTGATAAGCGTCGTCCTCGCCCGAACGTATCAGAGGTAATGAACATTATCGGTAATATTGAAGGTAAAACAGCGATTTTAATTGATGACATCATTGATACAGCTGGTACAATTACATTAGCAGCAAACGCTCTTGTTGAGAACGGTGCTTCTGAAGTATATGCTTGCTGTACACACCCAGTATTATCTGGTCCAGCAATTGAGCGTATTCAAAATTCAAATATTAAAGAGTTAGTTGTAACGAACTCTATCGTATTACCAGAAGAGAAGAAAATCGACAAAGTACATGAACTTTCAGTTGCTCCATTAATCGGAGAAGCAATCATTCGTGTATACGAAGAAGAATCTGTGAGTGTATTATTCAATTAATTGGATAGAATGAGACGTAACCAAAATTGGTTACGTCTTTTCGTATCGAAAAAAGAAAGTAGTGGTACAAGAATGAAATTGATAGTAGGACTTGGGAACCCAGGTAGAGAATATGAATTAACAAGGCATAATATTGGATTTATGGCCATTGATGAACTTGCGAAGCGTTGGAACATTTCTTTGAATGAACAAAAATTTAAAGGTGTATTTGGTGCAGGGTTTGTTAATGGAGAAAAGGTAATCTTATTAAAGCCGCTAACATACATGAACTTATCTGGGGAAAGTATTCGTCCACTCATGGATTATTATAAAATTGATGTTGAGGACTTCGTTGTTATGTACGACGATTTGGACATTCCTGTAGGTAAATTGCGTCTTCGCATGAAAGGTAGTGCTGGTGGACATAATGGTGTAAAGTCAACGATTTCGCACCTAGGAACACAAGAATTTCAACGTATCCGTATGGGAATCGATCGCCCGAAAAATGGAATGAAGGTAGTCGATTATGTATTAGGACGCTTTACATCTGAAGAGATTCCGGATGTTAACCATTCTATTGAAAAAGCAGCGGATGCATGTGAAGAGTGGCTAAATAAGCCTTTTCTCCAAATCATGAATACTTTCAATAGTTAAAAATGAGATTGGGAATATTTCTCTTTTGTTTTACCCATACTAGTAGTAATTGAATTTTTAGGAGGCTAGTATGGAAGGGTATTATTATTGCAGACACTGCGGAGGTAATGTAGGCTCCATTAACGCAGAAAAAGTATATAGCGACGTTTTATTTCAACTAACAGAGCAAGAAGTAGTAGAAATGATTCATTTTCATGAGAATGGAAATATATATATAAAAACGATTTGTGAATCGTGTCAAGAAACGCTCGCATCTTATCCTGAGTATTATGAGTATGAAAAATTTCTGCAATAAAATGTTGTCGCTTTGGCATGTCCAAAGCATTTTTCTGTTTTCCTTTTCCGAAATATTTGCATAAAATAGAATGACTTGCTCTTTATGTTGAGAGGAGTTTTAAAAATGATAGGTTTATTAGAGCAATTTTATAAAAATGAAGAGATACAATCGGTTATTAATGGATTAGAAGATGGGTTAAAAGAACAACTTATATCAGGGATGGCAACGTCTTCTCGTTCGTTATTAATGGCGGCTTTATATAAAAAAACAAAAAAATCACAATTAATCGTGACACATAACTTATACCAAGCACAAAAAGTACATGAAGATTTAGTGGCGTTACTTGGTGAAAAAGATGTGTGGCTATATCCAGTGAATGAACTGATAGCATCGGAAATTGGGGTTGCAAGTCCAGAATTGAAGGCGCAACGTATAGAAGTGTTAAATCGCTTGGCTGCGGGAGAGAATGGAATCATTGTAGCGCCAGTGGCAGGATTGCGTAGATTTTTACCAATAAAAGAATTGTGGAAGCAAAAGCAAGTTGAAATCAATCTAGGGCAAGAGATTGATTTAGATGCGCTCTTGCATACTTTACATCATATTGGCTATGAACGTAAGTCGATGGTAGAAGCTCCAGGGGAGTTCAGTTTGCGTGGGGGAATATTAGATATTTATCCTTTAACTGAAGAACTACCATTTCGTATTGAATTCTTTGATACAGAAGTCGATTCTATTCGATTATTTGATGTGGATGAACAGCGTTCTCAAGGTAAAAAAGAAAGCGTTAGGTTTGGTCCGGCAACAGAGTTTTTATTTTCACAGGAAGAATTAAAATCAGGAATTCAGCATCTTGAAGAAGGTTTAACTAAGACGATGCAAAAACTTTCTGATGATAAACTAAAGACTACAGTGCTTGAGACGGTAAGTCATGAAATTGAGATGTTGAAAAACGGGCAAAGTATAGAACAGATGTTTAAATACTTATCTATTTTCTATAAAGAACCTGCTAGTCTGATAGATTATTTACCAGAAGACGGTGTTGTAATTTTAGACGAGATTTCCCGTATTCAAGAAACAGCATCGCATCTTGAAACAGAAGAGGCGGAATGGTATATATCACTTCTTGGTGAAGGAACAATTATTCAAGATTTATCTTTCTCTCACCCATTCGAGGGGTTTCTTCATCATAAAAAAAGAAGTTTTGTATATTTAACGTTATTCTTGCGTCATATCGCACACACACATCCGCAAAATATTGTTAATGTAACATGTAAAACAATGCAAGATTTCCATGGACAGATGAATTTGTTAAAAACAGAAATTGATAGATGGAATGAAGGGCATTTTACGACTGTTGTACTTGGAACAGATGATGAACGTGTGAAAAAATTACAACATATTTTAAGTGATTATGATATTGAGGCAGATATTGTAGAAGGTACAGATATCTTATTGCCTGGAAGGTTACAAATTGCTGTAGGTGATTTACATGCAGGATTTGAAATGCCGATGCAAAAGCTTGTTGTCATTACTGAAAAGGAGCTTTTTCATAAGAAAGTTAAAAAATCACAACGTAAACAAAAGTTATCGAATGCTGAACGTATTAAAAGTTATTCGGAATTAAAAGTTGGAGATTATGTAGTTCACGTAAATCATGGTATAGGTAAATTTTTAGGTATTGAGACATTAGAGATTAATGGTGTTCACAAAGATTATTTAAATATTAAATATCAAGGTAATGATAAGCTATACGTTCCAATTGAACAAATTGATCAAGTCCAAAAATATGTAGGATCTGAAGGTAAGGATCCGAAAGTTTATAAATTAGGCGGTAATGATTGGAAAAAGGTTAAAACGAAAGTTGAAAAATCTGTACAAGACATTGCGGATGACCTAATTAAACTATATGCTGAGCGCGAAGCTTCAAAAGGCTATGCATATACGCCAGATACGGCAGAACAACAAGAGTTCGAATCCTCTTTCCCATATCAAGAGACAGAGGATCAGTTACGTTCTATTGACGAGATTAAAAAAGATATGGAACGCGGACGCCCGATGGATAGGCTCCTTTGTGGTGACGTAGGGTATGGAAAGACTGAAGTGGCTATTCGTGCGGCATTTAAAGCAATTATGGATGAAAAACAAGTTGCAATTTTAGTACCGACAACGATTCTTGCGCAGCAACACTATGAAACAATTCGAGAGCGTTTTCAAGATTATCCGATCAATATAGGCTTATTAAGTAGATTCCGTACGAGAAAACAACAAAATGAAACAATTAAGGGCTTAAAGGATGGAACAGTAGATATCGTAATCGGAACACATCGTATTTTATCTAAAGATGTTACGTATAAAGATTTAGGGCTTCTTATTATTGATGAAGAACAAAGATTTGGTGTAACACATAAAGAAAAAATTAAACAATTGAAGGCAAATGTTGACGTATTAACATTAACGGCAACTCCGATTCCGCGGACGCTTCATATGTCTATGCTTGGTGTGCGCGACTTATCTGTTATTGAGACACCACCAGAAAATCGTTTCCCAGTCCAAACGTATGTAGTAGAGTATAATCCAGCGTTAATGCGAGAGGCAATAGAGCGAGAGCTTGCAAGAGGTGGTCAAGTTTACTTCCTATATAACCGTGTAGAGGATATTGAAAGAAAAGCAGATGAAATTTCGATGTTAGTTCCAGATGCCCGCGTAACGTACGCACATGGGAAAATGAACGAAAGCGAATTAGAGTCTGTTATGCTATCATTTTTAGAAGGACAGCATGATGTTCTTGTAAGTACAACAATTATTGAGACGGGTGTAGATATTCCGAATGTAAATACGTTAATTGTATTTGATGCAGATCGTATGGGATTATCACAGTTGTATCAGCTTCGTGGGCGTGTTGGACGTTCTAATCGTGTTGCGTATGCATACTTTGCATATAAACGTGACAAAGTGCTGTCAGAGGTTGCAGAGAAGCGTCTACAAGCAATTAAAGAGTTCACGGAACTTGGATCTGGTTTCAAAATTGCGATGAGAGATTTATCTATTCGTGGAGCAGGTAATTTGTTAGGGGCAGAACAGCATGGATTTATTGATTCTGTCGGATTTGATCTATATTCGCAAATGTTAAAAGATGCAATTGAACAGCGTAGAGGAACAGATGGGGCTGAAAATATAGTTAATGTTGAAATTGACTTAGAGGTAGATGCATATTTACCAGATGCTTATATTTCAGATAGTAAGCAAAAAATTATGATGTATAAACAATTTAGAGGTGTTTCTGCAATTGAGGATATTGAAGAATTGCAGGAAGAAATGATCGATAGATTTGGCGATTATCCACAAGAAGTTGGTTATTTATTACAAATTGCAAATATTAAAGTGTTGGCAATGAAAGAACAAATTGAATTAATTAAGCAGAATAAATTTGAAGTAACATTCCTATTTTCTGAACAAGCAAGTCAAAATATTGATGGTGGAAAATTATTCATGCTCGGAAATAGTTTTGGACGTATGATCGGTTTAGGAATGGAAGGATCACAATTGAAAATTGTTATGAAAACAAATGGCTTAGAGACATCGAAGTGGTTAACAATTGCTGAAAATTTATTAAAAGGCTTACCAGATGTAAAAAAAGAAGTAATAAATGCCTAAAATAAGATAAAAAAATACAATTCGACGTGCATAGAAGAACTAATGTGTAAAATACTATGTCTAACAGTTGGTGATTTTTACATGAACAGGTAAATTCACCACTTTGATCATCAGTAGAAAGTGAGGCAGCATTAGAATGAAAGCAACTGGAATCGTACGTCGAATTGATGATTTAGGCAGGGTAGTAATCCCGAAGGAAATTCGTAGAACTTTACGTATTCGAGAAGGAGACCCACTAGAAATATTTGTTGATCGCGATGGAGAGGTAATTTTAAAGAAGTATTCTCCAATTAGTGAGCTAGGTGATTTTGCGAAAGAATATGCTGATGCTTTATATGACAGCTTAGGACATAATGTGCTTGTGTGTGATCGAGATTCTATCATCGCAGTATCAGGCGTATCGAAAAAAGAATACTTAAATAAAAGTGTTGGCGATCTAATTGAAAAAACGATGGAAGAACGAAAGTCTGTTATTATGACGGATGAAAGTGATATTTCCATTATTGATGGTGTAACAGAAAAGGTTCATTCTTATACAGTTGGACCGATTGTTGCAAACGGAGATCCGATTGGAGCCGTCATTATTTTTTCAAAAGAAGCCATTATAAGCGAGATCGAGCATAAAGCGGTTAATACTGCTGCCAGTTTCTTAGCGAAACAAATGGAACAGTAAGGGTATATTGATTTTAGAAGTAGCAATCTTTCCTAATTATGATCTTTCTTTTTGAGAAATCAATTATTTGGAAATATATGTATATTGAATGAAGGTAGCACTTTGCTACCTTTTTTCGTTGAATATTTTTAACATTTAGGAACTCATTATTACCCGTGTTGGTAAGGGAGTTTGTTCTTTTCTTTATGATATAATACGAGAGGTGAGAATAGAAAAAGGAGTTTTCTTGTATGGAAGCGAAGAAGTATCAAGCCTTTTGGCGTGGGGCTATTATATTAACGATTGCAAGTTTCGTTACAAAAGTATTAAGCGCTTTTTACCGTATTCCATATCAAAATATAGCGGGGGATATTGGGTTTTATATTTACCAACAAATTTACCCGTTTTATGGATTTTGTTTAATTTTAGCTACTTATGGATTTCCTGTTATCATTTCGAAAATGGTTGCAGAACGACTAGAGCGGGGAAAACAAAAAGAAGCAGAAGAAATTATTTGTGTATCTTTTTGGTTCTTATTAGGGATTGGTTTTATAGGCTTCTTTACACTGTTTTTTGGGGCCGAAACAATTGCGGTAGCTATGGGCGATATACACTTAGATAAGTTACTACGTGTTATTTCATTTTCATTCTTATTGATGCCATTTTTGTCTGTAGCAAGAGGGTATTTTCAAGGATTCAATAATATGATGCCAACGGCTGTTTCGCAAGTAATAGAACAAACAATTCGAGTTTCTATTATTGTATTTTTATCGCTATTCCTAATTGCTCACGGATTTGATTTATATACAGTTGGTTCAGGGGCTATGTTAGGCTCAATTGCGGGTGGACTTATTGGGATTATTGTACTTATATTGTATATGCGTCAAGATTTTCGTTCTATATTCTTCAAAAGTGCAGCGAGAATTAAGGGTAAAAGGAAGATAGTTAAAATCCTTTTTTGGCAGGGGTTAGCGATTTGTGTTAGTAATTTAGTGCTTATTTTTATACAGATGGCTGATTCAGTGTCCTTTTACAGCTTACTTATTGGTGCGGGAGAACAGGTTGAAAATGCAAAGGTATTAAAGGGTGTTTATGATAGAAGTATTCCGCTAATGCAATTAGGTACTGTTGTGACGACTTCTTTCTCGTTGTCACTTATTCCGATTATTACAGCGGCGAAGGAAAGAGGAGATCTTTCCTTTATTCAAGAAAAGGTAAAGTTAGCAATGAAAATAACATTTGTTATTGGACTTGCAGCAGCTATTGGACTAACTTGTATTATTCAACCTACCAATATTATGTTGTTTGAAAACAGTGATGGATCAGATGTTTTATCTATTTTATCGTTATCTATTTTATTTAGTTCATTGTCAATTACGACAGCTTCTATTTTACAAGGATTAGGGCAAACGTTTAAGCCAGCGTTATTTGTTGTATTTGGAGGTTGCTTAAAGTTAGCGTTAAATTATATATTCATGCCTTATTTTGGTGTGAAAGGTGCAGCTTTTGCGACTTTATGTGCGTTAATTATAATCTCTGGATTAAATAGTTTGTTGCTTACGAGAGCTGTATCAGGGTCACTTATCAATAAGCGAAATATGTTAGGGATAGTAATTAGTGGTATCTGTATGGGGTTTGTATTAATGATGTTCACACGTGTGTTACAGATGTCTGGATTAGTAATTAATACGGAACATAGAGGAAGCGCGACGCTTGAAGCGTTGTTAGGTGTAGCCATCGGCGGATTGACATATATGTTTTTTATTTTGAAATTACGTGTATTTACAAAAAAAGAATTAGGAACCGTTATGAAACAAGAGAAAAAAGAAGGTTCATTGAAGAAGAGTGGATAGAGGTGACTGGTTGTGAGTGGAATCATTACTATTTTAGGTTTAGGAGCTGGTGAATTAGATCAGCTAACGATGGGTGTATATCGAAAAATAAAAGAAGCAGACCATCTGTTTGTTAGAACGAAGGAACATCCAGTTATAGAAGAATTGGAGAAAGAAGGCGTACAATATACGTCTTTTGATGCTGTATATGAAGCGCATGATACGTTTGAAATTGTATATGAAACAATTGCGAATAAATTGCTAGAACAAGCTGAAGGTACAGAAATTATCTATGCTGTTCCCGGGCATCCACTTGTAGCAGAAAGAACAGTTCAGCTACTGTTAGAAAAAGGAGAAGTTTCAAATGTTGAAGTGCGAATTGAGGGTGGACAAAGTTTCCTTGATCCTATGTTTGCAAGTCTAAAGATTGATCCGATTGAAGGATTCCAATTACTTGATGCTACATCATTTGAAAGAGGGCAATTAGAACTGCGTCAACATTTAATCTTTTGCCAAGTATATGATGCATTCGTTGCATCTGATGTGAAATTAACATTAATGGAGATGTTACCAGATGATTATGAAGTGTATATCGTAACAGCTGCAGGAACTTCATTTGAACAAGTAAAGAAGGTACCGTTGTACATGTTAGATCATGAAACGGAATTGAATAATTTAACGAGTGTGTACGTGCCGCCAGTTCAGGAGCGTGCGTCCTTGTATCAACAGTTTGATGTTCTTAGAGAAATTATTGCGGAACTTCGTGGTCCAAATGGTTGTCCGTGGGATAAAAAGCAAACACATCAATCATTAAAGAAATATTTAATTGAGGAAGCTTATGAAGTGTTGGAAGCAATCGATGAAGAGGATGATGATCACTTAGTAGAAGAATTAGGTGATATATTATTACAAGTTATGCTTCATGCTCAAATCGGAGAAGATGAAGGTTGGTTCTCTATAGATGATATCATTCGAACTCTATCTGAGAAAATGGTTCGTCGCCATCCGCATGTGTTTGGAAATACGGATGTAAACAGCGCTGATGAAGTGATTGCAAATTGGGAAGAAATTAAAAAACAAGAAAAAGGATTCGTGAAAGAATCTGTTTTAAATGGCGTTCCAAAAAGTTTGCCGCAGTTACTACGCGCCTATGAAATTCAGAAGAAAGCTGGTAAGGTTGGATTTGATTGGGTTGATGTGCAACCGATGATAGAGAAAGCTTTGGAAGAATGGCAAGAGTTCCAACAAGAGGTTACAAATATGGATGAGGAAAAGATGCTGGGTGAGTTTGGTGATTTACTATTTGCATTTGTTAATATAGCTCGTCATTACAAAATAGATCCAGAAGAGGCGTTACGTTCAACTAATGAGAAATTTACTGGTCGTTTTTTATACATGGAGGCAAAAGTAGCTGAAATGAATAAAGAGATGAAAGATTTATCATTAGAACAGTTAGATGTTTTATGGGAAGAAGCGAAACAAACAGAGCGTTAATAGGGGGATTTGATATGCGTCTAGATAAGTTTTTAAAAGTATCACGTTTAATTAAAAGAAGAACATTAGCGAAAGAAGTAGCTGATCAAGGAAGAATATCTATTAATGGTCAAGTGGCAAAAGCGAGTTCTGATGTGAAAGTAGCTGATGAATTAACAATTCGTTTTGGTCAAAAAATAGTGACTGTGAAAATAAATGAATTAAAAGAAACAACTAAAAAAGAAGATGCAGCAAATATGTATAGCTTAGTTCGTGAAGAAAAAGTAAAAGCGGAAGAAGGCTTGTTCTAAAATCATGTATCCCCTCATACATTACTATTAGCTAGTAAAAACCTATGGGGGGATTTACGTGAATAATGGTTACTCACCTACGTCTTCTAATCAACAAAATGTTTCTGTAGAGCATGACATTATTATGCGTGGCAGGCGTATAATCGATATTACCGGTGTGAAGCAGGTAGAGAGTTTTGATAGCGAAGAGTTTTTACTAGAGACCGTAATGGGTTTTTTAACGATTCGTGGTCAAAATTTACAAATGAAAAATTTAGATGTGGAAAAAGGTATTGTGTCGATTAAAGGGAAAGTTAATGAGATGCTGTATATTGATGAAAATCAAGGGGAAAAAACTAAAGGTTTCTTTAGTAAGTTGTTTAAATGAGCTTAACAATTCAGTTGTATACAATGCTTTCAATGATTGGGATGGGTGCTTGGATTGGAGCGTCTTTAGATACATATCAACGTTTTTTAAAGCGCCAAGAACGTAAACGTTGGCTTGTATTTATACATGATATATTATTTTGGATTGTCCAAGCATTATTCGTCTTTTATGTATTGCTTCTCGTAAATGAAGCTGAGCTACGTATATATGTGTTTTTGGCATTATTATGTGGTTTTGCGGCATATCAAAGCTTATTGAAGGCACTATACATGAAGCTGTTAAATTTTCTCATCTATATTTTTATGCAAACAACATATTTTTTTGTTCGAATTATACAGCTACTCATGATAAAACCTGTTATTATTATAGCGCAGCTATTTATTGCATTTATATTATTCTTATTTCGTATACTGCTTTCAATTGGACATGTGTTATGGAAAATGGTGATTTGGATATTACTTTTCATATGGAAAGTTTTTTTCTGGCCTGTTCGATTTATTGCTTCGCTCATATGGAAACTTCTCCCTAATCGTGTTAAACTTTTTATAGTGAAACATATAGGGTTCCTGCAATATATAGCAAAATTGAAGGGACATATCTTCCAACTATGGGAGCATATAAAAAAGAAGTTAGGGGGACCTCGGAAATGAGGGAACTGAGACAAAGAACAATCGAAAAACAGAGTCCAAATCCTGTTAAAGAGCATATAATACAAACGGATGAGAACAGGAAGCGACTTTATCGCCGTTTAGCGGTTTTTCTTGTCTTTACTTTTACAATTATTGCGAGTATTAGTGTAACGTTTTATCAACAAAACAGTTCCATTAAAGCAAAAGAAGCAAAAGTTAAGGACATGAAAAAAGAACTGGATTCATTAACGAATAAAGAAAAAAGTCTAAAAGACGAAGTTCAAAAGTTAAATGATGAAGAGTACGTATTAAAGATTGCTAGAAGGGATTATTTCTTCTCTGGTAAAGGGGAGATAATTTTTCCTGTTTCTAAGTAGAGTATGTCTTATTGACACTATATTTTAGGATTATATATAATAAAGTAAAATTTGACTTTTTAACCACTAAGGAGGAGCATTTTTTTTATGTCAATCGAGGTAGGCAGCAAGTTACAGGGTAAAGTAACAGGTATTACAAATTTTGGGGCTTTTGTGGAGCTGCCAGAGGGCTTAACGGGTCTTGTTCATATTAGTGAAGTTGCTGATAACTATGTAAAAGATATTAACGATCACTTAAAAGTGGGCGACCAAGTAGAAGTAAAAGTTATTAATGTTGAAAAAGATGGAAAGATTGGTTTATCTATCAAAAAAGCGAAAGAACGTGAAAAAACAGAAGGAGATCGTCCACGTGGTGAATACCAACGCGGTGGTGATCAACAACGTTCTGGACGTCCACAACGTAATAATCGCTCTTTCAACAGAGATAATCGCGGTGGCGGTAACGACCGAGCTCCGAAAGAAACATTTGAGCAAAAGATGGCACGCTTCTTAAAAGATAGCGAAGATCGTTTAACTTCTTTAAAGCGTAACACAGAGTCTAAACGTGGTGGCCGTGGCGCGCGTCGCGGATAATAAGGACGTTTAGTTTTTAACATATAGAGAGGTACCCAGAGTAATGTCTCAGGGTGCTTTTTTATATGTAAAAAATATTTTCAAAAAAGTTTTTGAGATGTGTTGACTTTAATTAGTATCTGATGTAAGATACTAATTGTCCGTTAAATAAGACGACATGGCGGTGTAGCTCAGCTGGCTAGAGCGTACGGTTCATACCCGTGAGGTCGGGGGTTCGATCCCCTCCGCCGCTATATTTAATTTAACGGCCCGTTGGTCAAGTGGTTAAGACACCGCCCTTTCACGGCGGTAACACGGGTTCGAATCCCGTACGGGTCATCTAAAAAGATCATGCAAATTTGCATGATCTTTTTTTGTTAAATAAATTAAGATATACAACACTTCTACAAAATCACCCTATATTTTCTGAATGTTTAATTAAAATCTCGAAAATAACTTACATACCCTGTATATCTGTAGAGTTATTTCGAATAAAAAGTCGAACGATTATAAAAGTGAAAACTGTTGTTTTGACAAAAAAACCAACAATCATCTTTTATAATGACAGTAATTAAACTATGCAGGTGGTGTTAAAAATATGCCTAAAGCAGGAAGGAATACTATGAATACAAGTGCATTGGCAATGAATGAGAGTCAGCTTGATGGAATAAAGTGGACGAGTAAGTTGCGAATAAAATTTGAGCAAGTTTTCTTTAGATGGGGATTTATTATTGTTGTTATTGGTTTTCTTTTGGGACGAGCATATATATTAACAAATATTTTACCGTTTGCACTGCCATTTTTTGCTGCTGTTTATGTTATGAAGCGGGATAAGATGCCGCTAGCATTTTTAGCTCTAATGGGAGGAGCTCTTTCAGTATCGATAGATAATTTGTTTTTTACCTTTGCATCTATCTTTACCTTCTTCATTTATAATATCTTCTTTAGTCGATTTACACGTAAAACTGTTGGACTTGTTCCATTTCAAGTATTTATCTCCGCATTAACCGCACACTTAGTTGTTGTATATTTTGCACAACAAACTGTCACCATGTACGATTTACTCGTTAGTACCATTGAGGCTGGGCTTAGTTTTGTATTAACTATGATATTTTTACAAAGTGTCCCACTTTTAGTGGAAAGGAAAGGAAAACAACAGGCATTAGAGACGGAAGAAATTGTTTGTTTGATTATATTACTAGCATCTGTTTTAACGGGTACAACAGATTGGTTTGTATATGATGCTTCTATTCAACATATTTTTACAAGGTATTTAGTGCTAGTATTTGCATTTATTGCGGGTGCTGCCACAGGGTCTACAGTGGGGGTTGTAACAGGACTAATATTAAGTTTAGCAAATGTGTCTAGCTTGTCTCAGCTTAGCCTTCTTGCTTTTTCTGGATTGCTTGGTGGATTGTTAAAAGAAGGAAAGCGTTTAGGTGTTAGTTTAGGTTTATTAATTGGGACAAGCTTAATTACATTATATGTAGACAAACAGACAAATATTGTAACAACTTTAATTGAGTCAGGTGTAGCGATTGTTATCTTCTTATTAACACCGAAGCTTGTTTTGGATCGTATTGCTAAATTTATGCCAGGTACACAAGAGCATTCGCAAGATCAACAACAATATTTAAGAAGGATGCGTGATGTTACAGCAAATAAAATCAACCAATTTGCAAATGTATTTGCTGCTTTATCTAATAGCTTTTCTGTATATGGGTATGTAGAGGAAGAAGATAAAGAGACAGAAGCAGATTTGTTTTTGAGTACAATTACTGCGAAAACATGTCAAACATGCTTTAAAAAGGATCAATGCTGGGTAGTGAATTTTGATAAAACGTACGATTATATGAAACAAATAATGAATGAAACGGAAGAAGGAACCCTGCAACATAATCGTAAATTAGTTCGTGAGTGGGACAAGCATTGTGTGAGAGGGAAAAAAGTGACGGATTTAGTAGCCGGTGAATTAGATCACTTCTATGAGGGACAAAAATTACGAAAACAAATGAAGGAAAATCGTAGAATAGTAGCGGAGCAACTATTAGGTGTATCAAAGGTTATGGAGGATTTTGCTAAGGAGATACAACGAGAACGTGAAAATCATCAAGTGCAGGAAGAACAGATTATGCAAGCGTTCCGAGATTTTGGTGTCGAAGTAGAGCATGTTGATATTTATTGTTTAGATAGAGGAAGTATTGATATTGAAATGTTAATTCCAGTTGCATCTAATGAACATGGTGAGTGTGAAAAGTTAGTTGCACCGATGCTTTCAGATATCCTTAAAGAAAATATTGTCGTTAAACATGAAGAAAAGTCTTCTTATCCAAATGGCCATAGTTTAATATCATTTGGTTCGGCGAAGACGTATTCTCTTGATACAGGATTGGCTACAGCTGCAAAAGGCGGTGGATTTGTTTCGGGTGACTCTTATGCGATGATGGATTTAAGTGTTGGTAAATATGCACTTGCGATTAGTGATGGTATGGGTAATGGGCAAAGAGCTCATATGGAAAGTAAGGAAACGGTGAAATTATTACAAAAAATACTCCAATCAGGCATTGATGAAGAAATAGCAATTAAGTCTATCAATTCAATTCTTTCTTTGAGAACGACAGAAGAAATGTTTACGACATTAGATTTAGCTATGGTAGATTTGCGGGATGCGAGTGCAAGGTTTTTAAAGATTGGATCAACGCCGAGTTTTGTTAAACGCGCAAATAATATTTTGAAAATTGAAGCAAGTAATTTGCCGATGGGAATCATCGAAGATGTTGAAGTTGATGTGGTGGGTGAACAATTAAAAACGGGCGATATTCTTATTATGATGAGTGATGGGATTTTTGAAGGAGCACAGCATGTGGAGAATCATGAATTGTGGATGAAACGAAAAATTAAAGAATTGCAAACCGAAGACCCGCAAGAAATTGCTGATATCATTATGGAAGAAGTGATTCGCTCTTGTGATGGTTATATAAATGATGATATGACTATTGTAGTGGCAAAAGTGAAGAAAAATATGCCGAAGTGGGCTACGATTCCGATTGTAGGAATGCAAGCGCAGTAAAATGTAAGTGGAATGTTTATCTATAATTTGATTTTAAAAACCTAGGTGAATACCTAGGTTTTTTTGTGGGAAAAGGTAATGTTATTAATTTTGTGAATATACACGGAGGATGTAAGATAAAAATGTAATTTTTGTATATCTTTTTTTTGCACAATGTTTGTAAAAGTTGTACCATTGTAGACAAGGTGACTAAGGTTGCTGTTCTTGTTTAATGAAAGGTGATTGCGAAGTTGAAAGATACATTTGTTGAAAAAGTAGATGACTTTGTAAAGCAGCATGATGTATTAAAGAATGATTCAACAATTGTTGTGGGAGTTTCTGGTGGTCCTGACTCGTTAGCGCTTTTATATTATTTATTAGAAAAAAGAGCGGAAAAACAGTTGGAAATTGTAGTTGCTCATGTGGATCATATGTTTAGAGGTGATGAATCTTATGAGGATTTACAGTTTGTGCAGGGCCTTTGTGAAGAACTGGGAATTATTTGTGAAACGATAAGGATTAATGTATCACAATATCAACAGCAATACGGAATGAATGCACAGGTTGCTGCGAGAGAATGCAGATATGCATTTTTGGAAAGAATAATGAAGAAATATGATGCGAGATATGTTGCTCTTGGACATCATGGAGATGATCAAGTCGAGACAATTTTAATGCGTCTTGTAAGAGGGAGTACTCCGAAAGGATATGCAGGAATTGCAGTGAAGCGTCCTTTTCATAATGGATATTTAATTAGGCCGTTACTTGGCGTAACGAAGGAAGAAATTGTTGATTACTGTAATAAGCTAAATTTAATGCCACGTATAGATCCGAGTAATAAAAAGGAAGTATATACAAGGAATCGATTACGTAAATATGTCCTTCCTCATTTGAAAGAAGAAAATCCACAAATGCATGAGAAATTCCAAAAATTTAGCGTGCAGATGCAAGAGGATGAGGCTTATTTGCAGGAATTAGCTTTTGAGAAAATGAATAAAGTAATTACAAAAAAAAGTGATAAACAAATTAGCTTATCAATTCCTGCCTTTGAATCCATGTCTATGCCTTTACAAAGAAGAGGGATTCAACTAATATTAAACTATCTTTATGAATATAAGATTCCATCTTCTCTTTCTTCTATACATATTGACAAGTTGATTGAGTTTTTTAAGCGGACACAACCTTCAGGTTCACTTGATTTTCCGGGTGATTTGAAAATTGTTCGTTCATACGAGGAGTGTAGCTTTAGATTTAAACAAGAGATTGTCTCTCCTTTTTCACAAGATTTATTAGTACCCGGGACCATTACGCTATTGAACGGGGATGAATTTGTAACAGAGGTGAGCGAAGATATACCAAGTAACATGAATGAAACAGTATTTGTTGCTAAGTATAATGATATATCATATCCACTTCGTATTCGTTCTAGAGAAAATGGAGATCGCATGTCAATACAAGGTATGAATGGCACGAAAAAGATAAAAGCTATTTTTATCGAAGCGAAAGTACCGAAAGAAAAAAGAGAAGAATGGCCGGTCGTTTGTGATGCAAGTGGGACTATTATTTGGGTACCCTTGTTGAAACGATCTGCATTTGCAATTTCGAAAGAGATGGCAAAGAAGGATAAATATATGATTATTCACTACAAAAGCAAGGAGTCTTCCGGGAGGATAATGAAATGATGAATCAAGATATCGAAAAAGTATTAATTTCTGAAGAGCAAATACAAGAAAAGGTGCGCGAACTAGGTGCAATTATTGCAGAGGATTATAAAAACACAGTACCTCTTGCAATTGGTGTATTAAAAGGCGCAATGCCATTCATGGCAGATTTATTAAAGAGAACAGATACATATCTTGAAATGGATTTTATGGCTGTATCTAGTTACGGTCACTCTACAGTTTCAACAGGCGAAGTGAAAATTTTAAAAGATCTTGATACTTCTGTAGAAGGTCGCGATATTTTAATCGTCGAAGATATTATTGATAGTGGTCTTACACTAAGCTACTTAGTAGACTTATTCAAATATCGTAAAGCGAAGTCTGTAAAAATTGTTACATTATTAGATAAGCCAACAGGCCGTAAGGTTGATCTGAAAGCGGATTATGTTGGATTTACTGTTCCACATGAATTTGTAGTAGGATATGGATTAGATTATAAAGAGCAATACCGTAATCTTCCTTATGTAGGCGTATTAAAACCAAGCGTTTACTCAAATTAATTAAATATGGGCTTCACAATTGTATAGGAAAGTTTTTCTATGTTACGATTTACTATAGTGTTTATGCCGTGAGAGGAGGTTAGGAATGAATCGTATCTTCCGTAATACCATCTTTTATTTACTGATATTCTTAGTAGTAATTGGAATCGTGAGCTATTTTAATGGTTCGACACAAAAAACGACATCAGTTAGCTACGACAAATTCATTACTAAACTAGAAAGCGGTGAAGTGCGTAATGTGCAACTTCAACCGAAAAATGGTGTATTTGAGGTAAAAGGACAATTTAATAACTCTAGCCAAGGAGAACAATTTGTTACTTATGCACCAAATACTGAGGAATTACAAAAGAAAATTAATGATAAAGCGAAAGGTGCCGAAGTTAAGTATCAACCAGCAGAAGAAACAAGTGCTTGGGTAACATTCTTTACTTCAATCATTCCATTTGTCATCATCTTCATTTTATTCTTCTTCTTATTAAACCAAGCTCAAGGCGGCGGTAGCCGTGTTATGAACTTCGGGAAAAGTAAGGCGAAGTTATATAATGATGAAAAGAAAAAAGTTCGTTTCAGAGATGTTGCGGGTGCGGATGAAGAGAAACAAGAACTTGTTGAGGTAGTTGAATTCTTGAAAGACCCTCGTAAGTTCTCTGAAGTTGGTGCTCGTATTCCAAAGGGTGTCCTATTAGTTGGACCTCCAGGTACAGGTAAAACTTTATTAGCACGTGCTGTTGCAGGTGAGGCTGGCGTTCCATTCTTCTCTATCAGTGGTTCTGACTTCGTAGAGATGTTTGTCGGTGTCGGTGCATCACGTGTACGTGATTTATTTGAAAATGCAAAGAAAAATGCTCCTTGTATCATTTTCATTGATGAAATTGATGCAGTAGGTCGTCAACGTGGCGCAGGTCTTGGTGGTGGTCATGATGAGCGTGAGCAAACATTGAACCAATTACTTGTTGAAATGGATGGATTCGGTGCAAACGAAGGTATTATTATCGTTGCTGCGACAAACCGTCCAGACATTCTTGACCCAGCGTTATTACGTCCAGGTCGTTTTGACCGTCAAATTACAGTAGATCGTCCAGATGTAAATGGCCGTGAAGCTGTACTGAAAGTACATGCGCGTAATAAACCACTTGATGAGCATATTAATTTAAGAGCAATTGCGACTCGTACACCAGGATTCTCTGGTGCGGATCTTGAAAACTTATTAAACGAAGCTGCTTTAGTAGCTGCACGTCAAGATAAGAAGAAAATTGATATGAGTGATATCGATGAAGCGACGGATCGTGTTATTGCAGGTCCAGCTAAGAAAAGTCGTGTTATCTCTGAAAAAGAACGTAATATCGTTGCTTTCCATGAAGCAGGTCATACTGTAATTGGTGTTGTTCTTGATGAAGCAGATGTCGTTCATAAAGTAACAATTGTCCCTCGTGGTCAGGCTGGTGGATATGCGGTAATGCTTCCGAAAGAAGATCGTTACTTCATGACGAAACCAGAGTTACTTGATAAAATCACTGGTTTACTTGGTGGCCGAGTAGCTGAGGAGATTGTATTTGGTGAAGTGAGTACAGGTGCTCATAATGACTTCCAACGTGCGACTGGTATTGCAAGACGTATGGTTACGGAATTTGGTATGAGTGACAAACTTGGACCGATGCAATTTGGTAGCTCGCAAGGTGGTCAAGTGTTCTTAGGAAGAGACTTCCACTCAGAACAAAACTATAGTGATGCGATTGCACATGAAATCGATATGGAAATGCAATCAATTATGAAAGAATGTTATGCTCGTGCAAAACAAATTCTTACTGAAAACCGTGATAAACTAGATATTATCGCACAAACGTTACTTGAAGTAGAAACGTTAGATGCAGAGCAAATCAATCATTTATGTGATTACGGCAGATTGCCAGAACGTCCAACATCTTCAGATGATGTGAAAGTAAACATCAACATGAAGAAAGACGATGAAGATAAAGAAGATAAGTAAGAAGTGAAGGAGTGACTATCGTCACTCCTTTTTTGTTTGTTAAAATCTTTGTTAATTACTATTGAGAACTTAGTGGATAAAGTAATTTAAGTAAAACTAGTATTAAAAATTGAAATAGAGAGCAATCTTTTTGTAAAATGATGAGGATAGGAAAGCTGATTATATAAGTATGTGTGATATGATGTTTTTATAAGTTTTATACATACTGCACAAATATAGATTAAATAAGATAAGTGGTGAGAATATGATTTTTGTATTGGATGTAGGGAACACAAATGCTGTACTAGGTGTGTTTGAAGAGGGGGAACTTCGTCAGCATTGGCGCATGGAAACAGATCGTCATAAGACAGAAGATGAATATGGAATGCTTGTAAAGCAATTGCTTGAGCATGAGGGTCTTTCGTTTGAAGATGTGAAAGGTATTATTGTGTCTTCAGTCGTACCACCAATTATGTTTGCTTTAGAGCGCATGTGTGAAAAATATTTTAAAATTAAACCGCTTGTAGTAGGGCCTGGGATAAAAACAGGACTAAATATTAAATATGAAAATCCGCGTGAAGTAGGCGCAGACCGAATTGTAAATGCAGTAGCAGGAATCCACTTATATGGAAGTCCGCTCATTATTGTTGATTTTGGTACGGCTACTACATATTGTTATATTAACGAAGAAAAACATTATATGGGTGGAGTTATTACGCCAGGAATTATGATTTCAGCAGAGGCTTTATATAGCAGAGCAGCAAAACTTCCTCGTATCGAAATTACAAAACCAAGCAGTGTTGTTGGGAAAAATACAGTAAGTGCGATGCAATCTGGTATTCTTTATGGTTATGTTGGACAAGTGGAAGGTATTGTTAAGCGTATGAAAGAAGAAGCTAGACAAGAACCTAAAGTTATTGCAACAGGTGGATTGGCAAAATTAATTTCCGAAGAATCGAATGTAATTGATATTGTAGATCCGTTTTTAACGTTAAAAGGTTTGTATATGTTATATGAACGTAATGCAAATTTACAGCATGAGAAAGGTGAATAAATACGTATGAAAGATTATTTAGTAAAAGCGTTAGCATTTGATGGAGAAGTGCGTGCGTATAGTGTACGTACAACAAATACAGTAAGTGAGGCGCAAAGACGTCATGATACATGGAGAACAGCTTCAGCGGCACTAGGGCGTTCTTTGACTGCGGGTACAATGATGGGCGCAATGTTAAAGGGTGAGCAAAAGTTAACGATTAAGGTAGAAGGTAACGGTCCAATTGGCCCTATCTTAGTAGATGCTCATGCAAATGGAGATGTACGTGGTTATGTAACGAATCCGCATGTTGATTTTGAAGGAACAGAACAAGGGAAGTTACGTGTATATCAAGCGGTAGGTACAGAGGGGTTTGTAACTGTAATTAAAGATATTGGAATGCGTGAGCCGTTTATTGGTCAATCTCCAATCGTTTCAGGAGAATTAGGAGAAGACTTTACGTATTATTTTGCAGTTTCTGAACAAACGCCTTCTTCTGTAGGTGTTGGTGTTCTTGTAAATGGAGATGATAGCATATTAGCGGCAGGTGGATTCATCCTTCAAATTATGCCGGGTGCGCAAGATGAAACGATTTCATTTATTGAAGACCGTTTACAAAAGATTCCACCTGTATCAACGTTGATTGAACAAGGTCTTTCTCCGGAAGAGCTACTATATGCAGTTCTTGGAGAAGATAAAGTAAAAGTATTAGAAACAATGGATGTTCAATTTAATTGCACATGCTCACGCGAGCGTATTGAGAGTGTATTAATTAGTTTAGGTAAAACAGAGTTAGAGCAAGTTCGTGAAGAAGAGGAAGAGACAGAAGTTCACTGTCATTTCTGTAATGAACGATACAAGTTCTCTAAAGAAGATATTACAAATTTAATCGAGAATTTGTAATAAGGGAATTAAGAGGAGCAATCCTCCAAATGAATTGACAAACAGGGAATTTTCTGACAAAATCTAAATATAGATAAAACCAATAAAAATACTCGGTGTTAGGAGTGACAGGAATGCGAGTGGCACAATCAGTTTCAGAATTAATCGGGAAAACGCCGATCGTTAAGTTGAACCGCATCGTAGAATCAGACAGCGCAGATATATACTTAAAATTAGAATTTATGAATCCGGGGAGTAGTGTTAAAGATCGTATCGCATTAGCTATGATTGAAGATGCTGAAAAAAAGGGATTATTAAAAGAGGGCGATACAATCATTGAGCCGACAAGTGGTAACACAGGAATTGGTTTAGCGATGGTAGCGGCTGCTAAAGGATATAATGCAATCTTAGTAATGCCAGAAACAATGAGTATTGAGCGTCGTAATTTATTACGTGCTTACGGTGCGGAATTAGTATTGACTCCAGGGCCTGAAGGAATGGGTGGAGCAATTCGTAAAGCGACTGAATTAGCAAAAGAACATGGCTACTTTATACCACAACAGTTCAAAAACCAATCGAATCCAGAAATTCACCGTTTAACAACAGGTCCAGAAATTATTGAACAAATGGGCGACCAATTAGATGCGTTTATTGCAGGTATTGGTACAGGTGGAACGATTACTGGTGCTGGTGAAGTACTGAAGGAAGCGTATAAAGATATTAAAATTTATGCAGTAGAACCTGCAGATTCACCAGTATTATCTGGTGGGAAGCCAGGTCCACATAAAATCCAAGGAATTGGGGCGGGATTTGTTCCGGAGACGTTGGATGTAGAAGTATATGATGAAATTATTCAAGTGAAAACAGAGCAAGCATTTGAATATGCGAGAAGAGTGGCTAAAGAGGAAGGTATTTTAGTTGGTATCTCTTCAGGCGCAGTTATTTATGCAGCAACAGAGGTTGCGAAAAAGTTAGGTAAAGGGAAAAAGGTACTTGTTATTATCCCGAGTAACGGTGAACGTTATTTAAGTACACCACTTTATCAATTTGAATCCTAATTAAACGCGATTGAAAAAGCATCCTTGAAAAAGGGTGCTTTTTCTTTTGGGATTGGAAATAGGAAAAGAGTGAATGACTAGAAAACTTCATGTAAAATAAGAGGTAGTATAATTAAATTATTTTCACTAGCCTTCGAGTATAATCAATCTCTATATAAATAACTTATGTAGTTTGAGCTGGTTTATCTAAGAGGGTGGGATAAAAGAAGACGGGGTGTTGATATGCAACGAAGAAAATCTTTAGCGCTTTCTATTCCATATCAGTTAGATTTCTTTAAGCAATATAAATTTCTTTCTCAGGGTAAATCGCAACATATTTTGTTAGAAAGCGGCCGTGGCGGTCGTTATAACATTGTAGGGCTGAACCCAGTAGCGGTAATCCGAGGGAAGGATGAAACGTTACATATAAGTGAAAGTGGTAAGGGAACAATAAAACGAGGGAATCCGTTAGATTTAATGCAAGAATATATGGAACAATGGAAGACGGACTATAACCCAGAGTATCCGCCTTTTCAAGGTGGTGCAATTGGCTATTTCAGTTATGACTGTATCCGTTATATTGAAAAGCTGCCTTCTCTTGCGGAAGATGATATTGATATACCTGACATCTTCTTTTTATTATTTGATGACGTATTTGTCTATGATCAAAAAGAACAAGTGTTATGGGTTATTACGCATTATGTAGATAAATATGAAGAGGCGAAAGAACGGCTAAATGAGTGGAAGAGTCTTTGGATGACAGAAGCGCCTGAAGTGACCGTGCCCTTTGAAAGTCCTGAAAAGAAAAGTGAAGCAGTTGCTTTTACTGAAGCTGGCTTTATGAAGGCAGTTGAATGTATTCAAGAATATATTGGAGCGGGTGATGTGTTCCAAGTAAACTTGTCGACGAGACAAGAAAGAACGTTACAGACACACCCACTAGAAATTTATACAAGTCTTCGTGAAATTAATCCATCTCCATATATGGGTTACCTGGAGCTTGGGGATTTTCAAATCGTTAGTGGATCGCCAGAGTTGTTAATTAAGAAACAAGGAACTGAAGTAAGTACAAGACCGATTGCTGGAACGAGATCTAGAGGCGCGGATGAGCAAGAGGATGAAGAATTAGCAAGAGAATTAATTGAGAACGAAAAAGAAAGAGCAGAGCATGTAATGCTTGTGGATTTAGAAAGAAATGATTTAGGACGTGTTTGTAAATATGGCACTGTAGAAGTAGATGAATTTATGGTAATTGAGAAATACTCACATGTTATGCATATTGTTTCTAATGTGCGTGGTGAGGTGGAAGAAGATAAAGATGCTTTTGATTTAGTGAAGGCTGTATTCCCTGGGGGAACAATTACTGGTGCCCCAAAAATACGTACGATGGAAATTATTGAGGAATTAGAACCTGTTCGAAGAGGGATTTATACAGGGTCAATCGGTTGGATTGGTTATTCTGGAGATACAGAATTGAATATTGTAATTAGAACACTTCTTGCTAAAGATGGAAAAGCTCATGTACAAGCAGGGGCGGGAATTGTAATTGATTCAAATCCGGAAAATGAATATAAAGAGTCGTTAAAAAAGGCGATTGCTTTATGGCGTGCAAAAGAACGTAGTGAAGAAACGGTTAGGTGAGAGAAATGATATTAATGATTGATAATTATGATTCTTTTACATTTAATTTAGTGCAGTTTCTTGGAGAACTTGGACAAGAGCTCGTTGTTAAACGTAACGATGAAGTGACCATTTCAGATATTGAGAATATGAAACCAGATTTTCTAATGATTTCTCCAGGTCCGTGCAGTCCTAATGAAGCTGGGATTAGTATGGAAGTTATTAAATACTTTGCTGGAAAGATTCCGATTTTTGGTGTTTGTCTAGGGCATCAATCCATTGCACAAGTGTTTGGTGGAGAGGTTGTCCGTGCAGAGCGATTAATGCATGGAAAAACGTCGCTTATGCATCATGATGGAAAGACGATTTTTTCGGATATTCCTAATCCGTTTACTGCGACGCGCTATCATTCCCTTATTGTTAAGAAAGAGACGTTACCCGATTGCTTAGAGGTAACATCTTGGACAGAGGAAGGGGAAATTATGGCACTTCGTCATAAGACATTGCCGATAGAGGGTGTGCAATTCCATCCAGAATCTATTATGACTTCTCATGGGAAAGAGCTGTTGCAGAATTTCATTCGTAAATACAGTCCAAGTGCGACATTATGTTAATTTACGTAAATGGTCAGTATGTAGAAGCAAGTGAAGCGAGAATTTCTCCTTATGATCATGGTTATTTATATGGTCTTGGAGTTTTTGAAACGTTTCGTATTTATAATGGTCATCCTTTCTTATTGGATGATCATTATAACCGTTTAATAGAGGCGCTGGATACATTGCAAATTAAATGGACAATGACAAAAAATGATGTGATGCTTATTTTGAAAGATTTACTTGCTAAGAATGAATTGAAGCATGCATATGTACGTTTTAATGTATCGGCGGGTATAGATGAAATAGGATTACAAACGGAAATGTATGAAGAGCCTTCTGTTATTGTTTTTATAAAACCTTTAACAGCTCCAGGGGATGTAGTGGAAAAAGAAGGTGTTATTCTAAAACAAGTGCGAAATACACCGGAAGGGACATTTCGCCTGAAGTCTCATCACTATTTAAATAATATTTTAGGGAAGCGTGAAATTGGAAATGTTGTGAGTAAGGAAGGTATTTTCCTCACTGAAGCAGGTTATGTTGCAGAGGGCATTGTTTCGAATCTATTTTTTGTGAAAGGTGATGTTTTATATACACCTTCGTTAGAGACAGGGATTTTAAATGGTATCACTCGTGCGTTTATTATAAAGAGTGCTGAAGAATTAAATATAGAAGTAAAGGAAGGTTTCTTTACAAAAGATGAGCTACTTTCAGCGGATGAAGTCTTCGTAACAAACTCCATTCAAGAAATTGTTCCGCTTTATCGTATAGAAGCGCAGGATTTCCCGGGTAAAGTAGGAGTGGTTACAAAAAGTTTAATGTACCTTTATGGAATGCAAAGAGAGAAATTATGGAGCAGAAATGAACTACGAAGAGGAGATGTGTAGTTTGAAGTGGGATTATGATTTGCGCTGCGGCGAATATACATTGAATTTAAATGAAAAAACATTAATTATGGGGATTTTAAATGTAACACCAGATTCGTTTTCTGATGGTGGGAGTTACAACGAGGTAGATGCTGCGGTACGTCACGCAAAAGAAATGCAAGGTCAAGGTGCTCATATTATTGATATTGGTGGCGAATCTACTCGCCCAGGTTTTGCTAAAGTATCAGTAGAAGAAGAAATAAAGCGAGTTGTCCCGATGATTCAAGCAGTTTCAAAAGAAGTAAAATTGCCTATATCCATCGATACATATAAAGCTGAAGTTGCAAAGCAAGCAATTGAGGCTGGTGCTCATATTATTAATGATATTTGGGGAGCGAAGGCGGAGCCAAAAATTGCTGAAGTCGCAGCTCATTATGATGTACCCATCATTTTAATGCATAACCGCGATAATATGAATTATCGTAATTTAATGGCGGATATGATTGCTGATTTGTATGACAGTATTAAAATTGCTAAAAATGCTGGTGTGCCAGATGAGAATATTATTTTAGATCCAGGTATCGGTTTTGCTAAAACACCTGAGCAGAACTTAGAGGCGATGCGTAATTTAGAACAGTTAAATGTGCTAGGTTATCCAGTTCTCTTAGGTACTTCGAGAAAGTCCTTTATTGGGCACGTATTAGATTTGCCAGTGGAGGAACGCCTTGAGGGAACAGGAGCTACCGTTTGTCTTGGTATTGAAAAGGGCTGTGAGTTTGTTCGTGTCCATGATGTGAAAGAAATGGCGCGTATGGCTAAAATGATGGATGCGATGATTGGTAAGGGGGTAAGGTAATTGGATAAAATTTATATCCATGATATGGAGTTTTATGGTTATCATGGTGTGTTCCCAGAGGAGAATAAATTAGGTCAGAGATTTAAAGTTGACTTAACGGTGGAGTTGGATTTAAAGCGTGCAGGGGAAAGTGATGACTTAGAGCATTCGGTCAATTATGGAGAGCTTTTCGAATTATGTAGAAAAGTTGTTGAGGATAGAAAGTATAAGCTTGTGGAGAGTATCGCTGAAAATATTGCTGCAGATATATTAAAACAATATGAAAGTATTTCACGCTGTACAATTAAGGTAATTAAGCCGGATCCACCGATACCGGGTCATTATCGTGCTGTAGCAGTAGAAATTACGAGAGAACGTCCATGAACAATATAGCTTACATTGCATTAGGGTCAAATATTGGAGAGCGTTATACGTATCTAACTGAAGCGATTCAGTTTTTAAATAAAAATCCTTATATTCAGGTTGATGATATTTCATCTGTATATGAAACTGAGCCAGTTGGCTATACTGACCAAAGTTGCTTTTTAAATTTAGTTATAAAAATTTCTACCAATTTATCACCACAAGAGTTATTGAAAGTAACACAAAAAGTAGAAAATGACCTAGGAAGAAAAAGGGAAATTAGGTGGGGGCCGAGGACTATCGACCTTGACATTTTACTTTATAATCAAGAGAATATTGAAGCAGAGAATCTTATTGTTCCGCATCCGCGGATGTTTGAAAGAGCTTTTGTTATCGTTCCGTTGTTAGAGATTAATCAAGACATAAAACAAAACATTTCATGTTCACAAGTAGAAGAAATGAAAAGGCGAGAGGGAGTAACGGTATGGAAGCAGAAAAATGGGGAAGACGCATTCGTGCTTTTCGAAAGCTAAAAGGCTATACACAAGAAGGTTTTGCTAAAGAACTAGGGGTATCTGTATCTGTTTTAGGTGAAGTTGAGAGAGGGAATAGATCGCCTTCTCAAGATTTTGTAGTAGAAGTTGCTAAGGCATTAAATGTTTCGATAGAGGAATTAATGCCAAAGTGATTGTACAGGAAGGAGTAGGTTGATTGTTAAAGATTGCAAATATCGAGATGAAAAATCCGGTTGTACTAGCACCGATGGCGGGAGTGTGTAACTCTGCATTCCGTTTAACAGTAAAAGAATTTGGTGCCGGCTTAGTTTGTGCTGAAATGGTAAGTGATAAGGCAATATTACTTAATAATAAAAGAACTTTAGATATGTTATATATCGACGAGAGAGAAAAGCCATTAAGTTTACAAATTTTTGGTGGAGAGAAAGAAACTCTTGTAGATGCTGCGAAATATGTAGATAAATATACGACAGCAGACATAATTGATATTAATATGGGTTGTCCAGTGCCGAAAATCGTTAAATGTGATGCGGGGGCAAGGTGGCTTTTAGATCCGAATAAAATATATGAAATGGTAGCAGCGGTTGTAGATGCTGTAGAAAAGCCGGTTACAGTTAAAATGCGTATCGGTTGGGATGAAGAACATATTTTCGCAATAGAAAATGCTAGGGCTGTTGAGCGTGCTGGTGGCCAAGCTGTGGCGGTTCACGGACGTACACGAGTGCAAATGTATGAAGGAAAAGCGGATTGGGATATTATTAAACAAGTAAAACAATCTGTAAATATCCCGGTTATCGGAAATGGTGATGTCGCAACGCCGCAAGATGCAAAGCGTATGCTTGATGAAATTGGTGTAGATGGTGTTATGATTGGTCGTGCGGCTCTTGGAGATCCGTGGATGATTTATCGTACGGTAAAGTATTTGGAGACAGGTGAATTAATGCCGGAACCAACAGTGCGCGAGAAAATTGATGTATGTATGTTACATCTAGATCGTCTTATTGACTTAAAGAACGAAAGTGTCGCTGTAAGAGAGATGAGAAAACATGCAGCTTGGTATTTAAAAGGTGTTCGTGGTAATGCGAGTGTACGTAATGGTATTAATGCTTGTAACACACGGGAAGACCTTGCGAATGTG
>NZ_CP197377.1:85000-87500 GCF_052146655.1 Bacillus sp. RE35
TACCAATGGTATCAGTGGTAGGGGAGCGTTCTAAGGACAGTGAAGTCAGACCGGAAGGACTGGTGGAGTGCTTAGAAGTGAGAATGCCGGTATGAGTAGCGAAAGACGGGTGAGAATCCCGTCCACCGAATGCCTAAGGTTTCCTGAGGAAGGCTCGTCCGCTCAGGGTTAGTCAGGACCTAAGCCGAGGCCGACAGGCGTAGGCGATGGACAACAGGTTGATATTCCTGTACCACCTCTTTATCGTTTGAGCAATGGAGGGACGCAGAAGGATAGAAGAAGCGTGCGATTGGTTGTGCACGTCCAAGCAGTTAGGCTGATAAGTAGGCAAATCCGCTTATCGCGTATGCTGAGCTGTGATGGGGAAGCTCCTTATGGAGCGAAGTCTTTGATTCCCCGCTGCCAAGAAAAGCTTCTAGCGAGATAAAAGGTGCCTGTACCGCAAACCGACACAGGTAGGCGAGGAGAGAATCCTAAGGTGTGCGAGAGAACTCTGGTTAAGGAACTCGGCAAAATGACCCCGTAACTTCGGGAGAAGGGGTGCTTTCTTAACGGAAAGCCGCAGTGAATAGGCCCAAGCGACTGTTTAGCAAAAACACAGCTCTCTGCGAAGCCGTAAGGCGAAGTATAGGGGGTGACACCTGCCCGGTGCTGGAAGGTTAAGGAGAGGGGTTAGCGTAAGCGAAGCTCTGAACTGAAGCCCCAGTAAACGGCGGCCGTAACTATAACGGTCCTAAGGTAGCGAAATTCCTTGTCGGGTAAGTTCCGACCCGCACGAAAGGTGTAACGATTTGGGCACTGTCTCAACCAGAGACTCGGTGAAATTATAGTACCTGTGAAGATGCAGGTTACCCGCGACAGGACGGAAAGACCCCGTGGAGCTTTACTGTAGCCTGATATTGAATTTTGGTACAGTTTGTACAGGATAGGCGGGAGCCATGGAAACCGGAGCGCTAGCTTCGGTGGAGGCGCTGGTGGGATACCGCCCTGACTGTATTGAAATTCTAACCTACGGGTCTTATCGACCCGGGAGACAGTGTCAGGTGGGCAGTTTGACTGGGGCGGTCGCCTCCTAAAGTGTAACGGAGGCGCCCAAAGGTTCCCTCAGAATGGTTGGAAATCATTCGTAGAGTGCAAAGGCATAAGGGAGCTTGACTGCGAGACCTACAAGTCGAGCAGGGACGAAAGTCGGGCTTAGTGATCCGGTGGTTCCGCATGGAAGGGCCATCGCTCAACGGATAAAAGCTACCCCGGGGATAACAGGCTTATCTCCCCCAAGAGTCCACATCGACGGGGAGGTTTGGCACCTCGATGTCGGCTCATCGCATCCTGGGGCTGTAGTCGGTCCCAAGGGTTGGGCTGTTCGCCCATTAAAGCGGTACGCGAGCTGGGTTCAGAACGTCGTGAGACAGTTCGGTCCCTATCCGTCGTGGGCGTAGGAAATTTGAGAGGAGCTGTCCTTAGTACGAGAGGACCGGGATGGACGCACCGCTGGTGTACCAGTTGTTCTGCCAAGGGCATAGCTGGGTAGCTATGTGCGGAAGGGATAAGTGCTGAAAGCATCTAAGCATGAAGCCCCCCTCAAGATGAGATTTCCCATAGCGTAAGCTAGTAAGATCCCTGAAAGATGATCAGGTTGATAGGTTCGAGGTGGAAGCATGGTGACATGTGGAGCTGACGAATACTAATAGATCGAGGACTTAACCATATAATATGAAGCAATGTTATCTAGTTTTGAAAGAATATAAAAAACTTGTTGACTTTAAAAGTTAAATGAGTTACAATGATTCTTGTCTTAAATGAATACAGTCTGGTAATGATGGCAGAGAGGCCACACCCGTTCCCATACCGAACACGGAAGTTAAGCTCTCTAGCGCCGATGGTAGTTGGGACCTTGTCCCTGTGAGAGTAGGACGTTGCCAGGCAATCCGGAGGATTAGCTCAGCTGGGAGAGCACCTGCCTTACAAGCAGGGGGTCGGCGGTTCGATCCCGTCATCCTCCACCATTTAGCCGACTTAGCTCAATTGGTAGAGCAACTGACTTGTAATCAGTAGGTTGGGGGTTCAAGTCCTCTAGTCGGCACCAGTTTTTATTGTAAGAGCCATTAGCTCAGTTGGTAGAGCATCTGACTTTTAATCAGAGGGTCGAAGGTTCGAGTCCTTCATGGCTCACCATTTTAATTAATATGCGGGTGTGGCGGAATTGGCAGACGCACTAGACTTAGGATCTAGCGCCTTTGGCGTGGGGGTTCGACTCCCTTCACCCGCACTTTTAATAAAATATCTCAAACATGTCTTGCGGAAGTAGTTCAGTGGTAGAATACAACCTTGCCAAGGTTGGGGTCGCGGGTTCGAATCCCGTCTTCCGCTCCAATTTTCAATATGACATGCCGGGGTGGCGGAACAGGCAGACGCACAGGACTTAAAATCCTGCGGTGGGTGACCACCGTGCGGGTTCGACCCCCGCCCTCGGCACCATATGCGCCCGTAGCTCAATTGG
>NZ_CP197377.1:90000-245000 GCF_052146655.1 Bacillus sp. RE35
TACCGTGAGGGAAAGGTGAAAAGCACCCCGGAAGGGGAGTGAAAGAGATCCTGAAACCGTGTGCCTACAAATAGTCAGAGCCCGTTAACGGGTGATGGCGTGCCTTTTGTAGAATGAACCGGCGAGTTACGATCCCGTGCGAGGTTAAGCTGAAGAGGCGGAGCCGCAGCGAAAGCGAGTCTGAATAGGGCGTTTAGTACGTGGTCGTAGACCCGAAACCAGGTGATCTACCCATGTCCAGGGTGAAGTTCAGGTAACACTGAATGGAGGCCCGAACCCACGCACGTTGAAAAGTGCGGGGATGAGGTGTGGGTAGCGGAGAAATTCCAATCGAACCTGGAGATAGCTGGTTCTCCCCGAAATAGCTTTAGGGCTAGCCTTAAGTGTAAGAGTCTTGGAGGTAGAGCACTGATTGGACTAGGGGTCCTCATCGGATTACCGAATTCAGTCAAACTCCGAATGCCAATGACTTATCCTTAGGAGTCAGACTGCGAGTGATAAGATCCGTAGTCAAAAGGGAAACAGCCCAGACCGCCAGCTAAGGTCCCAAAGTGTGTATTAAGTGGAAAAGGATGTGGAGTTGCTTAGACAACTAGGATGTTGGCTTAGAAGCAGCCACCATTTAAAGAGTGCGTAATAGCTCACTAGTCGAGTGACTCTGCGCCGAAAATGTACCGGGGCTAAATACACCACCGAAGCTGCGGATTGATACCAATGGTATCAGTGGTAGGGGAGCGTTCTAAGGACAGTGAAGTCAGACCGGAAGGACTGGTGGAGTGCTTAGAAGTGAGAATGCCGGTATGAGTAGCGAAAGACGGGTGAGAATCCCGTCCACCGAATGCCTAAGGTTTCCTGAGGAAGGCTCGTCCGCTCAGGGTTAGTCAGGACCTAAGCCGAGGCCGACAGGCGTAGGCGATGGACAACAGGTTGATATTCCTGTACCACCTCTTTATCGTTTGAGCAATGGAGGGACGCAGAAGGATAGAAGAAGCGTGCGATTGGTTGTGCACGTCCAAGCAGTTAGGCTGATAAGTAGGCAAATCCGCTTATCGCGTATGCTGAGCTGTGATGGGGAAGCTCCTTATGGAGCGAAGTCTTTGATTCCCCGCTGCCAAGAAAAGCTTCTAGCGAGATAAAAGGTGCCTGTACCGCAAACCGACACAGGTAGGCGAGGAGAGAATCCTAAGGTGTGCGAGAGAACTCTGGTTAAGGAACTCGGCAAAATGACCCCGTAACTTCGGGAGAAGGGGTGCTTTCTTAACGGAAAGCCGCAGTGAATAGGCCCAAGCGACTGTTTAGCAAAAACACAGCTCTCTGCGAAGCCGTAAGGCGAAGTATAGGGGGTGACACCTGCCCGGTGCTGGAAGGTTAAGGAGAGGGGTTAGCGTAAGCGAAGCTCTGAACTGAAGCCCCAGTAAACGGCGGCCGTAACTATAACGGTCCTAAGGTAGCGAAATTCCTTGTCGGGTAAGTTCCGACCCGCACGAAAGGTGTAACGATTTGGGCACTGTCTCAACCAGAGACTCGGTGAAATTATAGTACCTGTGAAGATGCAGGTTACCCGCGACAGGACGGAAAGACCCCGTGGAGCTTTACTGTAGCCTGATATTGAATTTTGGTACAGTTTGTACAGGATAGGCGGGAGCCATGGAAACCGGAGCGCTAGCTTCGGTGGAGGCGCTGGTGGGATACCGCCCTGACTGTATTGAAATTCTAACCTACGGGTCTTATCGACCCGGGAGACAGTGTCAGGTGGGCAGTTTGACTGGGGCGGTCGCCTCCTAAAGTGTAACGGAGGCGCCCAAAGGTTCCCTCAGAATGGTTGGAAATCATTCGTAGAGTGCAAAGGCATAAGGGAGCTTGACTGCGAGACCTACAAGTCGAGCAGGGACGAAAGTCGGGCTTAGTGATCCGGTGGTTCCGCATGGAAGGGCCATCGCTCAACGGATAAAAGCTACCCCGGGGATAACAGGCTTATCTCCCCCAAGAGTCCACATCGACGGGGAGGTTTGGCACCTCGATGTCGGCTCATCGCATCCTGGGGCTGTAGTCGGTCCCAAGGGTTGGGCTGTTCGCCCATTAAAGCGGTACGCGAGCTGGGTTCAGAACGTCGTGAGACAGTTCGGTCCCTATCCGTCGTGGGCGTAGGAAATTTGAGAGGAGCTGTCCTTAGTACGAGAGGACCGGGATGGACGCACCGCTGGTGTACCAGTTGTTCTGCCAAGGGCATAGCTGGGTAGCTATGTGCGGAAGGGATAAGTGCTGAAAGCATCTAAGCATGAAGCCCCCCTCAAGATGAGATTTCCCATAGCGTAAGCTAGTAAGATCCCTGAAAGATGATCAGGTTGATAGGTTCGAGGTGGAGGCATGGTGACATGTGGAGCTGACGAATACTAATAGATCGAGGACTTAACCATATAATATGTAGCAAATGTTATCTAGTTTTGAAGGAATATACCTTCAATAGTTTGGTGATGATGGCAGAGAGGTCACACCCGTTCCCATACCGAACACGGAAGTTAAGCTCTCTAGCGCCGATGGTAGTTGGGACCTTGTCCCTGTGAGAGTAGGACGTCGCCAAGCAACTAAACACGAGTCAAATGACTCGTGTTTTTTCGTGTTTTCTTTTATAATCCATAGTAATTAAAAAAATGTGCTTAAATAATTACTATTTTGATTAAATGCAGGGGAATGTGGCTAGGATAGTGAATAAGCAAAAGAGTTGCAAATTTTATTAATACGTATATAATTAAAGTCAAAGATAGTCAAAGTCAATAAAGGTGGCGGATAAATGAGAAATATATCTGATATCATTGAGCAATATCTAAAGCAAGTTATTGACTTAAGTAATAATAATGTGATTGAAATCAAAAGAAATGAGATTGCGGATCGATTCGAGTGCGTACCATCTCAAATCAATTATGTAATCAATACCCGTTTTACATTAGAAAGAGGATTTATAGTAGAAAGTAAACGTGGTGGAGGAGGTTACATTCGCATTATAAAAGTCAAACTGCATGATGATATAGACATTATTGATCAAATGCTTCATATGATTGATCATAGCGTTGCACAAGGGAATGCAGAGAGTATGATTATACGTTTATTAGAAGAGGGAATCATAACAGGCCGTGAAGCAAAACTAATGTTAAGTGTACTAGATCGTTCTGTATTATCAATGGATATTCCTTCTCGAGATGAACTTAGGGCTCGAATATTATGCGCAATGTTAAGAACACTGAAATATAAATAAATACAGCTTTTGTAAAAGAATGATAATTAAGATAGGGCAGTTAAATATTGTAGAAGTTTTGAAAAAGAGCATGTACTTTTATCTAAATGGATTAAGGAAAGAGGACAATCTAGTAATGTATGAAAAGTATCATGAGGTAGATCGTTCCTGTTGTAAAGGTGGGGATATTGATGACTTGTCAAAACTGTAATATAAGACCAGCAACTTTACATTATACAAAAGTAATCAACGAGAAGAAGGCGGAAGTTCATCTTTGTGAGCAATGTGCAGAGCAAAGTGGCTATACGTCTTTCTTTCAATCATCACAGTCTAACTTTTCATTTCATGATGTATTTGCTGGTTTATTACACGGTGAATCAACAATGTTTGGAGAAGGAAAAAACGGGTTTTCAAATACAAATACAATAAGATGTCCAGGTTGTAAGATGACATACGAACATTTTACAAAGGTGGGACGCCTTGGTTGTGCTTCTTGTTACGATACATTTAAAGGACATTTAAACCCATTGTTAAAGCGACTTCATGGTGGACATACAGAACATTGTGGAAAAATTCCGGAACGAATGGAAGGAAATATCCACTTAAAGAAAGAATTAGATGAACTAAAACTTATTCTGAAACAATATGTACAGAATGAGGAGTTTGAGAAAGCTGCTGAGGTAAGAGATGAAATTCGAGGGCTTGAAACTCAGCTTAGTGAGCATAGAGAGGGGGAGTAGTTCTATGTCACTGGACAAAATTATGAATGAAGCGATTAGTCCATGGATGAAGGGGGATGGCCCTGATTCTGATATTGTTTTAAGTAGTCGAATTCGTTTGGCTCGTAATTTTAAGCAATATCAATTTTCTACTATGCAAAACGAAGAGGAAGCTCAACAGGTTCAAGAATTATTTAAAAAGAAATTTATAAATAAATCGGTAGAGCCCTTTGGGAAGTTTGGATTATTAAAAATGAATGAATTAACGCCTCTTCAAAGGAGAGTTTTAGTCGAAAAGCATTTAATTAGTCCAAATCTCGCAGGGACCGAATATGGAGCATGTCTGTTATCAGAAAGCGAACACATTAGTGTGATGCTTAATGAGGAAGACCACATTAGGATTCAGTGCCTATTTCCAGGGCTACAGTTATCAAAGGCGCTTCAAAGCGCTAATCAAATAGATAATTGGATTGAGAAAGAGGTTGAATATGCTTTTGATGAATCACTTGGATATATTACGAGTTGTCCTACTAACGTTGGTACAGGATTAAGAGCTTCTGTAATGATTCATTTACCAGGGCTGGTTTTAACAAAAAGAATTAGCCGTATTATACAAGTAATTCAAAAATTAGGGTTAGTAGTAAGAGGAATATACGGTGAAGGTAGCGAAGCGTTAGGTAATATATTTCAAGTATCAAATCAAATGACGCTAGGGAAATCCGAAGTAGATATTATTGCAGATTTAAAGAGTGTCATGCAGCAAATTATACAACAAGAAAAATTGGCCAGAGAATTAATTGTACAAAATTCGAGTATTGAGCTTGAAGATAAGGTTTATCGTTCTTACGGTATACTAGCAAACAGTCGTTTAATTCAATCTGCAGAAGCGGCAACTTGCTTATCGGATGTACGACTTGGTATTGATCTAGGATATATAAAAGGTATATCGAGAAATATTTTGACTGAGCTAATGGTTCTTACGCAACCAGGTATTTTACAACAATACGCAGGAGGACCTTTAGGACCAGAAGAAAGAGATTATCGAAGAGCAACCTTAATCCGTGAGCGATTACGTATTGAAAAAAACTAAGCGCAAGTAGGAGGCGATTTCTATGATGTTTGGAAGATTTACAGAAAGAGCACAGAAAGTATTAGCTTTATCTCAAGAGGAAGCAATTCGCATTGGGCATAATAATATTGGAACAGAACATATTTTACTTGGGCTTGTACGCGAAGGTGAAGGAATTGCAGCAAAAGCGTTAATTGCTCTTGGATTGAGCCCGGAAAAAGTGCAAAAAGAGGTAGAAGCGTTAATTGGACGTGGAACAGAAGCTTCTCAAACTGTACATTATACACCTCGTGCTAAAAAAGTTATTGAATTGTCTATGGATGAAGCGCGTAAGCTAGGACATTCTTACGTTGGAACAGAACATATTTTACTTGGCTTAATCCGTGAAGGTGAAGGTGTAGCGGCACGTGTATTAAATAATTTAGGTGTAAGCCTCAACAAAGCAAGACAACAAGTGTTACAACTTCTTGGAAGTAACGAAGCAAGTTCAGGTCACCAAGGTGGTTCATCGACAAATGCAAATACACCGACACTAGACAGTTTAGCGCGCGACTTAACAGTTGTTGCACGTGAGAATCGTTTGGATCCTGTTATTGGACGTAGTAAAGAAATTCAACGTGTAATTGAAGTGTTAAGCCGTAGAACAAAAAACAATCCAGTGTTAATTGGAGAGCCTGGTGTAGGTAAAACAGCAATTGCTGAAGGGTTAGCACAGCAAATCGTAAATAATGAAGTTCCTGAAACGTTAAGAGATAAGCGTGTTATGACACTAGATATGGGAACAGTGGTAGCTGGGACGAAATATCGTGGTGAGTTTGAAGATCGTTTAAAGAAAGTAATGGATGAAATACGTCAAGCAGGGAATATTATTCTATTTATTGATGAACTTCATACATTAATCGGTGCAGGTGGAGCAGAAGGTGCAATCGATGCATCGAATATTTTAAAACCATCTTTAGCACGCGGAGAATTACAATGTATTGGTGCGACAACTTTAGATGAGTATCGTAAATATATTGAAAAGGATGCAGCTTTAGAGAGACGTTTCCAGCCAATTCATGTTGATGAGCCGAGTCTAGAAGAATCAACTCAAATCTTGAAAGGATTACGCGATCGTTATGAGGCGCATCACCGTGTGTCTATTACAGATGATGCAATTGATGCAGCTGTAAAACTTTCAGATCGTTATATTACGGATCGTTTCTTACCAGATAAAGCAATTGATTTAATTGATGAAGCTGCTTCAAAAGTTCGCTTGCGTTCTTATACAACACCACCAAACTTAAAAGAGCTTGAAGTGAAGCTTGAGGAAATTCGAAAAGAAAAAGATGCGGCTGTACAAAGTCAAGAGTTTGAAAAGGCTGCTTCCTTACGTGATATGGAACAACGCTTACGTGAGAAGTTGGAAGATACAAAACGTCAGTGGAAAGAACAACAAGGAAAAGAAAATTCAGAGGTTACGGTAGAAGATATTGCAAATGTCGTTTCTACATGGACACGTATCCCTGTTTCTAAACTTGCACAAACAGAGACTGATAAATTATTAAACTTAGAATCCATTCTTCATGATCGTGTCATCGGTCAGGATGAAGCTGTAGTGGCTGTAGCGAAAGCTGTTCGTCGTGCAAGAGCAGGATTGAAAGATCCGAAACGTCCAATTGGTTCATTTATTTTCTTAGGGCCAACAGGTGTAGGTAAAACAGAATTAGCAAGAGCATTGGCAGAATCTATGTTCGGTGATGAGGATGCAATGATTCGCATTGATATGTCTGAGTATATGGAGAAACATTCAACTTCTCGCTTAGTTGGTTCTCCTCCAGGATATGTTGGGTATGAAGAAGGCGGACAATTAACAGAGAAGGTTCGTCGTAAGCCTTATTCAGTTGTCCTATTAGATGAAGTAGAGAAGGCACATCCTGATGTATTTAATATTCTACTACAGGTATTGGAAGATGGTCGTTTAACTGATTCTAAAGGACGTACAGTTGATTTCCGTAATACGATTGTTATTATGACGTCTAACGTTGGTGCTGAGGCGTTAAAACGTAACAAACATCTTGGATTTAACGTACAAGATGAAAGCCGTGATTATTCGGATATGAAAGGTAAAGTAATGGATGAGCTGAAAAAGGCATTTCGTCCAGAATTCTTAAACCGTATTGATGAAATTATCGTATTCCATATGCTTGAGAAAAAACATATTCAAGAAATTGTGACTCTTATGGTAAATCAGCTAGTGAGTCGCTTAAAAGAACAAGAAATTGAATTGCACTTAACAGAAGGAGCGATTGCAGCTATTGCTGATAAAGGGTTTGATCGTGAATATGGTGCTCGTCCACTACGTAGAGCAATTCAGAAGCATGTAGAAGATAGACTATCGGAAGAACTTTTAAAAGGTGCTATTGAGAAAGGTCAAAAAGTTATCTTTGATGTAGAAGGGGAAACATTTGTCATTCATAGTGCTGAAAAGGTAAAATAAGTATAGACAAACTAAGAGGGCTACGAGATAGCCCTCTTTCTTGTACGAGAAGGTCAAATGTTTATAGATGAAAGCGAAGTGAAATATAAAAAGATATGGCTAAAAAGAAAACAAAATTCACATGTCAAGAGTGTGGTTATCAATCACCAAAATATATGGGTAAATGTCCAGGGTGTGGTCAATGGAATTCGCTTGTTGAAGAGATGGAACCCGTTGTATCATCTAGACGCCTAAATTATGCAAATGCAATTCAAACAGAAGTAACAAAACCAAGACGTCTTACAGAAGTAGAAACAAAGTCTGAGGCACGTATTGAAACAAAATTTCAAGAGTTTAACCGTGTACTAGGTGGCGGAATTGTAGATGGATCTTTAGTACTTATTGGTGGGGACCCTGGGATTGGAAAATCAACGTTATTATTACAGATTTCCTCGCAATTAGCAGATGCTTCATATGATGTATTGTATATATCAGGTGAGGAGTCAGCAAAGCAGATTAAACTTCGTGCAGATCGTTTACATGTAAATGGTAGTAATCTATTTGTTGTATCAGAGACAGATTTACAGCGTATTGCAGCACATATTGAAGAGATGAATCCTGCTTTTGTTGTTATTGATTCTATTCAAACGATACATTTACCTGAGGTGACATCAGCTCCTGGTAGTGTGGCGCAAGTACGTGAATGTACAGCAGAATTAATGAAACTTGCAAAAACAAAGGGAATCCCAATTTTCATCGTAGGACATGTGACAAAAGAAGGTGCAATTGCGGGACCGCGTATGCTAGAACATATGGTCGATGCAGTTCTTTACTTTGAAGGAGATCGACACCATACATATCGTATTTTACGAGCTGTAAAGAATCGTTTTGGTTCTACGAATGAAATGGGTATCTTTGAAATGAAAGAACTTGGCCTTGCAGAAGTATTAAATCCTTCTGAAATTTTCCTTGAGGAAAGACCAGTTGGAGTTGCAGGTTCAACAGTAGTTGCCTCAATGGAAGGAACAAGACCAGTTTTAGTAGAAATACAGGCATTAATTTCCCCTACTAGTTTTGGAAATCCTCGAAGAATGGCGACAGGAATTGATCATAATCGTGTCTCGCTTATTATGGCGGTACTAGAGAAAAGAACAGGTTTACTATTACAAAATCAAGATGCGTATTTAAAAGTAGCTGGTGGTTTGAAATTAGACGAACCGGCAATTGATTTAGCTGTTGCCTTAAGTATAGCTTCAAGTTTTAGAGATAAATCTACGGCACCAACTGATGCGGTAATAGGAGAAGTTGGATTAACTGGAGAAATAAGAAGAGTATCAAGAATTGAACAACGTGTACAAGAAGCAGCTAAATTAGGATTTCAACGTGCTATCATTCCTAGAAAAAATTTAGGGGGATGGACAATTCCAGAGGGGATTGAGGTTGTAGGTGTTTCTAATTTGGGAGAAGCGCTTCGTTTGACATTAGGAGGCTAGGCTATGGAAGAAAATAAGCAACGTGTCAAAAGTATGATTAACATTTTACAGCTCGTGGCCCCAGGAACACCACTGCGCGAAGGGATAGATAATGTACTTCGCGCACAAACGGGGGGACTAATTGTTCTTGGGTATAATGAACAGATTAAAAGCATTGTTGATGGTGGTTTTCATATTAATTGCGCATTCTCTCCTGCTAGTTTATATGAATTAGCAAAAATGGATGGAGCACTTATTTTAAATGAAACTGGAAGTAAAATTTTAATTGCAAACGCACAGTTAGTTCCAGATTCATCTATTGATTCTATTGAAACAGGTATGCGTCACCGAACAGCAGAGCGTGTAGCAAAGCAGACGGGCAGCCTTGTTGTGGCCATTTCACAAAGACGTAATGTAATTACGCTATATCAAGGGAACTTACGTTATACATTAAAAGATATAGGTGTCATTTTAACGAAGGCAAATCAAGCAATTCAAACGCTAGAAAAATATAAGGCTGTATGGAATGACGGCATTACGAATTTGGGTATTCTAGAATTTGAAGAGGTCGTTACAATGTCCGAGGTGGTTCACGTTTTACATAGTGTTGAAATGGTGCTGCGTATTAAAAATGAAATATTGAGCTATATTCATGAGTTAGGAACAGAAGGTAGGTTAATTCGTTTACAGCTTACAGAATTACTAGCTGATTTAGAGGCAGAGGCAGCATTGTTAATTAAAGATTATCACCAGGAGAAAACACAAGACCATCATCAAATCTTGAAAAAGTTACAAGATCTTGCAAATACACAACTTTTAGAGGATAGTGATTTAGTTAAATTACTTGGCTATCCAGGACAAACAAGTTTAGAAGAAAGTGTGACACCTAGAGGGTACCGAATCACAAGCAAGATTTCTCGTGTTCCGCCACTTATTATCGAGAATTTAATTAATCGATTTAAAACATTGCAAGGTGTTTGCCGAGCAACTATTAATGAATTGGATGATGTGGAAGGAATTGGAGAAGTGAGAGCGAAGAAAATACGAGAAGGTCTAAAAAGAATTCAAGAGCATCTCTATATGAGTAGACACAATTAAGAATATTACATTGATTCTATAATATAACGACACTAGAACATTTTTGGTATATGATATGATATATTGGTAAATAAAACTATTTACAAAAAAACACGTCCGCTTTTGCATTCGGCGTTTTGATTAGCGAAACAATGGTTAATAATGAGTAGGAGGTGGTTGGATGTTAAAACGGATTGTACAGCTCTTCTTTTTAGTGATCGGGGGAGCGTTAGGGATTTACTTAATCCCAAAAATTATTAATGTATTAGATATCGGTGCGGTTCCTTTGTTGGAAGGATCGTATGTTCGTGCAATTATTGGTGCAATTATTTTATTTTTAACAACATTTTGGCTTGTAGATTATATTGTTCAACTTATTAAGCATATTGAAGAGGCTCTTGTAAAGGCGCCTGTAGCAGATGTTTTATTTGGTACATTAGGATTAATCTCTGGTCTTATTGTTGCATATTTAATTTTGATACCAATTCGTGAATTTACAATTCCAGTTATTAGTACGGTGTTGCAAGTGTTCTTCACCCTTTTACTTGGATATTTAGGATTCCAAGTAGGATTTAAAAAGAGGAATGAATTGCTAGGATTATTTACATTACCCCAACGCGGAGGTAAGAAGAAAAACAATAGTGAGAATGAAGAGGTAGAGGTCGAAGCAGAAAAATCTACGACTCATTGGAAAATTCTCGATACGAGTGTAATTATTGACGGACGTATTGCAGATATTTGCCAAACAAAGTTTTTAGAAGGAACAATTGTCATTCCGCAATTCGTATTAGAAGAGCTTCAGCATATTGCCGATTCTTCAGATGCTTTAAAGCGTAATCGTGGCCGCAGAGGGCTAGACATTTTAAATCGTATTCAAAAGGAGATGCCAATTCCGGTAGAAATTTATGAAGGCGATTTCGATGATATCCAAGAAGTAGATAGCAAGCTTGTAAAGTTGGCAAAAATCACTGGTGGAACTGTAGTAACAAACGATTTCAATTTAAACAAAGTTTCTGAATTACAAGGGGTTACGGTGTTAAACATTAATGATTTAGCTAATGCGATTAAACCAGTCGTACTCCCTGGTGAAGAATTAAGTGTTTATGTTGTGAAAGATGGTAAAGAACAAAATCAAGGTGTTGCATACTTAGATGATGGTACGATGATTGTAGTAGAAGATGGTAGAGAGTATGTGGGTTCACAACTTGACGTACTTGTTACTAGCGTATTACAAACATCGGCTGGTCGTATGATTTTCGCAAAACGTAAATTGCTAGAAAAAGCATTATAAGTAGAGGATTATTAATATGTATACATTAATTATTCCGGCAGCGGGCCAAGGAAAACGAATGGGTGCTGGTAAAAATAAGTTATTTTTACTTATAGATGAAGTACCAATTATTGTGCACACATTGCGTGCTTTTGAAAAAGATAAAGCGTGCAAAAGTATTATTATGGCAATTAACGAAGAAGAACGCCCGTATTTTGAAGAGTTAATGCAGAAGTACCAGATTGAAAAGCACGTACAATTCATTCAGGGTGGAGCCGAAAGACAAGATAGCGTCTATAACGCACTTCAGTATGCGAGTGGTGTCGAATATGTTCTTGTGCATGACGGGGCGCGCCCGTTCGTAACGAATAAAGTGATTCGCGATGTATTAACTGCAGCAGAAAAATATGGAGCTTCCATTTGTGCAGTGCCAGTAAAAGATACTGTTAAGAAAGTAGAGCAGGGTGTTGTTGTAGAAACGGTAGAGCGATCTCAACTTAACGCTGTACAAACACCGCAAGGATTCTCTGTTTCTCTTTTGCTAGAAGCTCATAGAAGCGCAAAGCAAAGTTGTTTTCTTGGCACAGATGATGCAAGTCTCGTAGAACGTGTTGGGAAGCAAGTAGGTGTAGTAGAGGGGAGTTACTATAATATTAAAGTGACGACTCCGGAAGATCTATTAATTGCTGAAAGTTTCCTACGTGTTCAAAAGAAATAACATTGATGACGTGTTAATAAAGAAAAGCTCGGCAACAGCCGGGCTTTTCTTTATAAGGATAGCGATATAATATAGAGTCATAAAGCTCAGTAGTTTAGCTTAAGGAGGAAGTAAGGATGTTTCGAATTGGACAAGGTTTTGATGTACATGAATTTGCGGAAGGGCGCCCGTTGATTATCGGTGGAATTACAATTCCACACGAGAAAGGATTAATCGGCCATTCAGATGCAGATGTATTGTTACATACGATTGCTGATGCATGTTTAGGTGCGATTGCAGCAGGAGATATCGGAAAGCATTTTCCTGATACAGACCCAGCTTTTAAAGATGCAGATTCAGCTGTATTGTTACAAAAAGTTTGGGAATTTGTGCGTGAACAAGGTTACGAGTTAGGAAATTTAGATTGTACAATTATTGCTCAAAAACCAAAAATGGCACCACATATTGAGAGTATGCGTAAGCGCATTAGTGAACTGTTAGAAACGTCTATCGATAACATTAATGTAAAGGCAACAACAACAGAAAAATTAGGATTTACAGGTAGAGAAGAAGGGATTGCTTCTCAAGCGGTTGTTTTATTACAGAAAAAATAATGGTTTTTAATTCGTAAGATGGATAATCACATTTTTTTGGTGTACAATTATAGAATGTGTTGACATTAAGAATGGAAGGTGTACCAATTATGGAAAAGCAAGTGAGAGTGCGCTACGCGCCAAGTCCAACAGGACACTTACATATCGGAAATGCGCGTACGGCATTATTTAATTATTTATTTGCTCGTCATTTAGATGGCAAATTTATTATTCGTATTGAAGATACTGATGTAAAACGTAACGTGGCTGGTGGAGAAGAAAGCCAATTAAAATACTTGAAATGGCTCGGTATGGACTGGGATGAAGGTGTTGATGTTGGTGGTGAATTTGGACCATATCGCCAAACAGAGCGTTTAGATATTTATAAAAAATTATATGAAGATTTATTAGAGCGTGGTCTAGCTTATAAATGTTATATGACAGAAGAAGAGCTAGAAGCAGAGCGTGAAGGACAAATCGCTCGCGGTGAAACACCTCGTTACGCAGGTAACCACCGTGAATTAACTGAAGAACAAGTGAAAGAATTTGAAGCTGAGGGACGTATTCCAAGTATTCGTTTCCGTGTACCAGCTGATCGTGACTACACATTCAAAGATATTGTAAAAGATGAAGTTGCGTTCCATTCAAATGATTTCGGTGATTTTGTTATTGTGAAAAAGGATGGAATTCCAACTTATAACTTTGCAGTAGCAGTAGATGATCATCTAATGGAAATTACACATGTACTTCGTGGTGATGATCATATTTCAAATACACCGAAACAAATGATGATTTATGAAGCTTTCGGCTGGGATATTCCACAATTCGGTCATATGACTCTAATTGTTAATGAAAGTCGTAAAAAGTTAAGTAAGCGTGATGAATCTATTATTCAATTTATTGAGCAATATAAAGAGCTTGGGTATCTTCCAGAAGCAATCTTTAACTTTATTGCATTACTAGGTTGGTCTCCGGTAGGAGAAGAAGAAATCTTCTCTAAAGATGAGTTTATCAAAATGTTCGATGCAGCTCGTTTATCAAAATCACCTGCATTATTTGATTCTCAAAAACTAAAATGGATGAACAACCAGTATATGAAAAAGCAAGATTTAGATACGGTTGTAGAGTTAAGCTTACCGCATTTAGTGAAAGCTGGACGTGTGGGAGAAACTTTAAGCGAACAAGACCAAGCTTGGATTCGTGATGTAATTGCTTTATACCATGAACAAATGAGTTTTGGAGCTGAAATTGTAGAGCTTTCTGAAATGTTCTTTAAAGATCATGTTGATTATGAAGAAGAAGGACAAGAAGTATTAAATGGTGAACAAGTACCTGAAGTACTTCGTGCATTTGCTGGTCAAATAGAAGCTCTAGAAGCAATGGAGCCAGCAGCAATTAAGGCAGCGATTAAAGCAGTTCAAAAGGAAACAGGACATAAAGGTAAAAATTTATTTATGCCAATCCGTGTTGCAACTACAGGACAAACGCATGGTCCAGAGCTTCCGAATGCTATTGCACTTCTTGGAAAAGAAAAAGTTTTAAATCGTCTTCAAAAAGTAATTGGTTAACATTTTCTAGGTTTAGAAATATAATAAGTATACCTAAAACCTAATAAGGAAAAGCGACGAGAAGGAGAAGTAGAAAATCAGGCTTTTTACAGAGAGAACCACCTTTAGGCTGGGAGTGGTTTATAAGCGGATTTTTGAAATGCCCCTTCGAGTCTTCTGCTGAACAGCGAATTGCTTCGTGGGATGTCTTAGGCCGCAAAGTAAGCAGAAGCGGTTTACACCGTTATCATGGATGAGTTTGAGGCTTTTTTAAGCCTAAACAGAGTGGAACCGCGCTTAAAAGGCGTCTCTGTCAATATGACAGAGACGCCTTTTTTTTATACCGTGTAAATAGGTATGAATATAGAATTTATCTCCTTATATAAAGAATTAGGGGAGAAGTGATGAGTTAGGGGAGTTAGTTCGCTCGACAAAAAAGCAGCCCATAAAGGGGAGGGAACACCGATGTTTAAGAGGCTTCGGGAAGATATTGAAGTCGTTTTTGAACAGGATCCAGCGGCAAGAGGTTATTTCGAAGTCATTTTAACTTACTCTGGATTACATGCAGTTTGGGCCCATCGAATTGCACATGCTTTTTATAAAAAAAATTTTTTCTTTCTTGCACGTTTTGTTTCACAAGTGAGCCGCTTTTTTACTGGCATTGAGATCCATCCAGGAGCAACTATTGGTCGACGTTTTTTCATAGATCATGGAATGGGAGTTGTAATCGGAGAAACTTGTGAAATTGGTGATAATGTAACGATTTATCAAGGGGTTACATTAGGTGGTACAGGAAAAGAAAAAGGAAAGAGGCATCCAACAATTCAGGATAATGTATTAATTGCGACGGGTGCTAAAGTTCTTGGTTCTATTACTGTGGGAGAGAATTCTAAAATCGGAGCAGGGTCTGTCGTATTAAAAGAAGTTCCTGCACATTCTACAGTTGTAGGTATACCTGGCCGTGTCGTTATTCAAAATGGAGTAAAGATTGGTCAAGAATTAAATCACTCTGACCTTCCGGATCCGATTTTTGATAAATTAAAGGCTATGGAAGTAGAACTTGATAAATTGAAGAAACAATTGGAATTAAAGGTAGAAAGGAAGGATAAAAATGACTATTCACATTTATAATACGTTAACACGTCAAAAAGAAGAGTTTGTTCCATTAGAAGAAAATAAGGTAAAGATGTATGTATGCGGACCTACAGTTTATAACTACATTCATATTGGGAATGCAAGGCCTCCTATGGTATTCGATACAGTGCGTCGTTATTTAGAATACAAAGGATACGATGTGCAATATGTATCTAACTTTACGGATGTAGATGATAAATTAATTAAAGCGGCAAACGAATTAGGTGAAGATGTACCGACAATTGCTGATCGTTTTGTTGAAGCGTACTTTGAAGATGTAACAGCACTAGGTTGCAAACACGCAACAGTTCATCCTCGTGTAACAGAAAATATGGATATCATTATTGAATTTATTCAAGAACTTGTGAATAAAGGGTATGCATATGAATCAGAGGGTGATGTGTACTTTAAGACGAAGGAATTCGAAGGTTACGGTAAATTATCACATCAACCAATCGCAGATTTACGTCACGGTGCTCGTATTGAGGTAGGGGAAAAGAAACAAGACCCTCTTGATTTTGCTTTATGGAAAGCTGCGAAAGAAGGAGAAATCTTCTGGGAAAGCCCTTGGGGGCAAGGACGTCCAGGATGGCATATTGAATGCTCAGCAATGGCGCGTAAGTACTTAGGGGATACAATTGACATTCATGCTGGTGGTCAAGACTTGGCTTTCCCACATCATGAAAATGAAATTGCGCAGTCAGAGGCATTGACTGGAAAAACGTTTGCACGTTACTGGATGCATAATGGATATATTAATATTAACAATGAGAAGATGTCTAAATCGCTTGGTAACTTTATTTTAGTTCACGATATTATTAAGCAATACGACCCGCAGTTAATTAGATTCTTTATGTTATCAGTACACTATCGTCACCCGATTAACTTTAGTGAAGAGTTATTACAAAGTACGAATAATGGACTGGAAAGAATTAAAACAGCTTATGGAAACTTAAAGCATCGTATGGAGAGTAGTACGGATTTAACGGATCATAATGAGAAATGGTTAGCTGAAATAGAGAAATTCCAGACTGCATTTGAAGAGGCAATGAATGATGACTTTAACACTGCAAATGCAATTACCGAATTATACAACGTAGCAAATCATGCAAATCAATATTTACTTGAAGAGCATACATCTAAAGTTGTGATTGAAGCATACGTAAAACAACTGGAAACGTTATTTGATATTTTAGGATTAGAATTATCAAAAGAAGAATTACTGGATGAAGAAATTGAAGAGCTTATCCAAAAGCGCATTGAAGCTCGTAAAAATCGTGATTTTGCATTGTCTGATCAAATTCGTGACGATTTAAAAGAACGTAATATTATTTTAGAAGATACCGCTCAAGGTACAAGATGGAAAAGAGGATAAGGATGATCGATGCAAAGCAATTAAACAGCTTGGCGTTAGCGTATATGGGTGATGCGGTATATGAACAATATATCCGCTATCACCTCCTTCAAAAAGGAAAAGTTCGCCCTAATCAATTACACCGCTTAGGGACGAGCTTTGTTTCAGCAAAAGCACAGGCGAAAGTTGTTTATCATTTATTAGAGACGGCATTTTTGACAGAGGAAGAAGAGGCGGTATTAAGAAGAGGGCGTAATGCAAATTCAGGTACAGTTCCGAAAAATACGGATGTACAAACATATCGACATAGTACAGCCTTTGAAGCGCTAATTGGTTATCATCATTTATTAAATAATCGTGAAAGATTAGACGAAATTGTATATAAGGCAATTGCAGTTTTAGAAGAAAAGGAAGGGGGCACATCATCATGACTAGTGAATATATTATCGGACGTAACCCTGTAATTGAAGCGTTAAGATCAGGGAGAGATATTAATAAAATTTGGATCGCAGAAGGTGCTGCCAAAGGACAAGTACAAATTGTACTAGCGTTAGCGAAAGAAAATAAGATTATTTTACAACATGCACCAAAGAAAAAGTTAGATCAATTAGTTGAGGGTAATCATCAAGGTGTAATTGCTCAAGTAGCTGCATATCAGTATGCAGAGTTAGAAGATTTATTCAAAGTGGCAGAAAAACGTAATGAAGATCCATTCTTCTTGATTTTAGATGAGATTGAAGATCCGCATAACCTAGGTTCTATTATGCGTACTGCTGATGCAACAGGAGCTCATGGAATTATTATTCCGAAGAGAAGAGCTGTGGGACTTACAGCATCAGTTGCGAAAGCATCAACAGGAGCGATTGAATACATTCCTGTTGCGCGCGTAACAAACTTATCTCGTACAATTGATGAATTAAAAGAGCGTGGACTTTGGATTGCTGGTACAGATGCTAAAGGGAAAACGGATTACCGTAATTTAGATGGTACAATGCCGATTGGGTTAGTAATTGGTAGTGAAGGAAAAGGTATGAGTCGTATTATTGGTGAAAAGTGTGATTTCTTAATCACTTTACCGATGGTTGGTAAAGTTACATCCTTAAATGCTTCAGTAGCCGCAAGTTTGTTAATGTATGAGGTATATCGTAAACGTCACGAAATTGGTAAATAAAAAATGAACGATATTTTAATCGTTGACGGTTACAACATTATCGGAGCTTGGGGAGATTTGAAGAAACTGCGGGATGTAGATTTACAATCATCAAGAGATGCGCTTATTGATAAGATGGCGGATTATCAAGGTTATACAGGTACAAAAGTGATGATAGTCTTTGATGCCTATACAGTCCATGGTATTGAAAAAAAGATGAAACAATCTCGTGTAGAAGTAATATTCACACGAAAGAATCAAACTGCAGACGAAAAGATAGAGCAACTTGCGATAGAGCTTAGAAATATAAATACACAAATATATGTTGCGACTTCGGATTATACAGAACAATGGGTTATATTTGGGCAAGGTGCCCTTCGAAAATCTGCGCGTGAATTAGAGTTGGAAGTACAAGCGATGGAACAACAAGTAAGAAGGCGCACAAAAGACACGAAAGAACAGCAGCCCGCCATGCGAAAGATATTTAGTAAAGATATTACAGAAAAATTAGAAAAATTAAGAAGAGGAGAGCGTTGAAGCATTGACGCTCTTTATCTTTTTACTGTATAATATTGCTAAATAAATAGCGGTCGGAGGGATCAAGGTGGAAGCAGGCTTCGTAAGTATAGGCGACGTTACATTTCGTGATTTAGAGGATGAGGCAATCGTTGAGTTAGTTCGAAAAGGTAATACTGACGCTCTAGAATATTTAATTCACAAGTATAAGAACTTTGTTCGTGCGAAATCAAGATCTTACTTTTTAGTGGGTGCCGATCGAGAAGACATTGTTCAAGAAGGTATGATAGGGTTGTTTAAAGCAATTCGTGATTATAAAGAGGACAAGCTGTCTTCATTCAAAGCATTTGCTGAACTATGTATCACTCGACAAATTATTACCGCTATTAAAACGGCAACAAGACAAAAACATATTCCTTTAAATTCGTATGTGTCTTTAGATAAGCCGATTTACGATGAGGAATCTGATCGAACGTTATTGGATGTTATTTCTGAAGCGAAGGTGACTGATCCTGAAGAGATGATCATTAGCCAGGAAGAATATACAGACATAGAATCAAAAATATCTGAATTATTAAGCGATTTAGAAAGGAAAGTGCTTTCTTTATATTTAGATGGTCGTTCTTATCAAGAGATTTCAGAACAGTTAAACAGGCATGTGAAATCTATTGATAACGCTTTACAAAGAGTAAAGAGAAAATTGGAACGATATATGGAAATGAGAGAAAGTACAACTTTAAATTCATAAGAAGTAACAAGTGCTACAGGTGTAAAATAAATCACCTGTTTTCTTTTGTAGAGAGTACAAAATGCATGTCATTGACATTGTCTTTTATTGTATGATACATTTTTAGGGACATAATGTTACAAGGTTGGTGTAACTAATGAGGAAAAAAGTTGTACTCTCATGTGAAGAGTGTAAAAATCGAAACTACTCTACTATGAAAGATACGAGCTCAATAGAGCGACTTGAAATAAAAAAGTTTTGTAAAACATGCAATCAGCATACAGTTCACAAGGAAACAAAATAAATAATTGAAATAATACACTGGAGGTCCCGCAGATGCGTTTAACGAACTTTTTCGGCGATGTAGGTCGCGAAATGAAAAAAGTAAGTTGGCCTAAAAAAGATGAATTACTCCGCTCAACAGCGACTGTTGTTGCTACAGTTGTGTTCTTTGCGATTTTCTTCGCAGTAGTTGATATGGGCATTTCTTCTTTAATTCGGTTAATTCTTGGTTAATTCTTGAATAAGAAGCACTTATCCATGATATAATGTTATTTATAAGAACTGTGTAAAAGCCCGGTGAACGGGTTTTTTCATTTGCGCAAAAAAATGTACGTCAGGGAGGGAAGGACGCTCGTCCTAAATGAATGGAAAAAAGTTGGTATGTTGTCCATACTTATTCTGGATATGAAAATAAAGTAAAAGCAAACCTAGAGAAACGTGTAGAATCAATGGGTATGCAAGATAAAATTTTCCGTGTTGTTGTCCCGGAAGAAGTAGAAGTAGAAATGAAAAACGGAAAAGAAAAATTAATGAAAAGAAAAGTGTTCCCAGGTTATGTATTAGTAGAATTAATCATGACTGATGACTCTTGGTATGTTGTACGTAACACGCCGGGTGTAACTGGGTTCGTTGGTTCTTCTGGTTCTGGATCTAAACCATCACCTCTATTAGAAGAGGAAGTTGTTACCATTATGAAACATATGGGAATGGATAACGAAGTGGTTGATTTCGACTTTGAACTTCATGAGACAGTACGTGTAAATGAGGGACCATTCGCAGATTATACAGGTGCTATTGAAGAAATTGATGTGGAGAAGAAAAAGGTTAGCGTGCTTGTGGACATGTTTGGTCGCGAGACTCCAGTTGAACTTGACTTCCATCAAATTGAAAAATTATAAAATGAAACTTGAAATGAATTGTAAAAAGTGATAATATCTTTTAAGTCAGTACGTCTTCGTTATCGGAGACGTTTTTTGAAAGATTTTATCCTTACAGATAAAATATGACGTGGGAGGGCAAATCACTGTCCAATTGACCACATCACGGACTTAAGGAGGTGTGTCTCGTGGCTAAAAAGGTAATTAAAATGGTAAAGCTTCAAATTCCTGCAGGTAAAGCTAACCCAGCTCCACCAGTTGGTCCAGCATTAGGACAAGCAGGTGTTAACATCATGGGCTTCTGTAAAGAGTTTAACGCTCGTACAGCAGATCAAGCTGGTCTTATCATCCCTGTTGAAATTACGGTATTTGAGGACCGTTCATTCACTTTCATTACTAAAACTCCTCCTGCTGCTGTTCTTCTTAAGAAAGTAGCTGGTATTGAGTCTGGTTCTGGTGAACCAAACCGTAATAAAGTGGCAACTGTTAAGCGTGATAAAGTACGCGAAATCGCTGAAACTAAAATGCCTGACCTAAACGCTGCTAGCGTAGAAGCTGCAATGCGTATGGTTGAAGGTACTGCACGCAGTATGGGCATCGTTATCGAAGACTAATTCGATTTGTTTTTAAAAAAGGTTGCGGGTCTGGAATTCCAATTCGCAACCTTTATTATCGTAAATGATTATCGTTTTTAAATAAATGGATGGCGCTCATCCTCAGGTTATACCTGAAAACAGGCGTAAACGTGGGAGGTTATTCCGCTAAAACCACATTCGAGGAGGAAATAAAAATGGCTAAAAGAGGTAAAAAGTACGTAGAAGCTGCAAAGCTTGTTGATCGTGCAGCTGCTTACTCTGCGACAGAAGCAGTAGAATTAGTAAAGAAAACAAACACAGCTAAATTTGATGCAACTGTAGAAGCTGCATTCCGTTTAGGTGTTGACCCTAAGAAAGCTGACCAACAAATCCGTGGTGCAGTTGTTCTTCCACACGGTACTGGTAAAGTACAACGTGTATTAGTATTTGCTAAAGGTGAAAAAGCTAAAGAAGCTGAAGCTGCTGGAGCTGACTTCGTAGGCGATACTGATTACATCGGTAAAATCCAACAAGGTTGGTTCGATTTCGATGTAGTAGTAGCAACTCCTGACATGATGGGTGAAGTTGGTAAACTTGGTCGCGTATTAGGACCTAAAGGTTTAATGCCAAACCCTAAAACTGGAACAGTTACTTTCGATGTAACTAAAGCTGTTAACGAAATCAAAGCTGGTAAAGTTGAATACCGCGTTGATAAAGCTGGTAACATCCACGTTCCAATCGGTAAAGTATCTTTCGAAGATGCTAAATTAGTAGAAAACTTCAAAACAATTGCTGACACTTTACAAAAAGTTAAGCCAGCTGCTGCAAAAGGTACTTACATGAAGAACGTAACAGTTGCTTCTACAATGGGACCTGGCGTACGTGTAGACGTTTCTACATTAGCGTAAATTTTGGAAGTTGACTTCATAAAGAAGTTTTAATATAATCATTTATGTTGTGAATTTAATTAGTGTACCGTAGACAGTAGGTGTCAATAGACTTAATTTCCTACCTAGGTGTTAATATACGAAGCGGAATCTTTTTTCTGTGACTATATGCCTCCATGTCTACAAGTTGGGCATGGAGGTTTTTAGTGCACTTTCGGTACATCTTCTATATAATCTACAGGAGGTGTAATAACATGAGCAAAGTAATCGAAACTAAACAACAAGTTGTAACTGAAATCGCGGACAAACTTCGCGCTAGTAAATCTACAATCGTTGTTGACTACCGTGGTTTAACAGTTTCTGAAGCAACAGAATTACGTAAGCAATTACGTGAAGCTGGCGTTGAGTTCAAAGTTTACAAAAACTCTCTAACTCGTCGTGCTGCAGAATCTGCTGAAATGGCTGAGTTAAATGAATTCTTAACAGGACCAAACGCAATCGCGTTCAGTAACGAGGATGTAGTTGCTCCTGCGAAAGTATTAAACGACTTCGCTAAAGATCATGAAGCTTTAGAAATTAAAGCGGGCGTAATCGAAGGTAAACTTGTAACACTTGATGAGGTTAAAGCAATTGCTACTCTTCCATCACGTGAAGGCTTACTTTCTATGCTTCTTAGCGTTCTTCAAGCTCCAATCCGTAACCTTGCACTTGCTACTAAAGCAGTTGCAGACCAAAAGGAAGAGCAAGGCGCTTAATTTTTTAAAAGATAATTACGTATTATCGATAAAACAATACAAACCTATTTAAGGGAGGATATTTACAATGACTAAAGAACAAATCATTGAAGCAGTTAAATCTATGACTGTATTAGAACTTAACGACTTAGTAAAAGCTATCGAGGAAGAATTCGGCGTAACTGCTGCTGCTCCTGTAGCTGTTGCTGGTGGCGCTGGAGAAGCTGCTGCTGAGAAAACTGAATTTGATGTGGAACTAACTAGCGCTGGTGCACAAAAAATCAAAGTTATCAAAGTTGTTCGTGAAATCACTGGTCTTGGCTTAAAAGAAGCTAAAGAATTAGTTGACAACACTCCAAAAGTAATCAAAGAAGCTGCTGCTAAAGAAGAAGCTGAAGAAATCAAAGCTAAACTTGAAGAAGTTGGCGCTGCTGTAGAAGTTAAGTAATTAACTTTTGATGCTTTAAAAAAAGCTCGCTCTCATGCGAGCTTTTTTTTTAACTGTAAAGAAAAGAGGTGGCCATATGGCAGACCATTATTTTTCTAACGACCCTTCTAGTAAAAGTGATCGTAAGCGATGGGAGTTTGTCCTTCGTGGATCTCGATTTACTTTCTTATCTGACCATGGGGTGTTCTCGAAAAACGAAGTGGACTTTGGTTCCCGTCTTTTAATTGAAGCGTTTCAAATGCCAGATATTAAAGGTAATATATTAGACGTAGGTTGCGGATACGGTCCTATTGGTTTGTCGTTAGCGAAAGAGTTTCAAGGTCGTGAAGTTCACATGGTGGATGTGAATGAGAGGGCACTTGGGCTTGCGAAAGAAAATGCCGCTAATAACAAAATCGAGAATATACGTATTTTTCAAAGTAGCGTCTATGAAAATGTAGATGGTAAGTATGCTGCTATTCTATCTAACCCTCCAATTCGTGCGGGTAAAGATATCGTACATGAGATTTTAGAAAAAGCTGTGGAGTATTTAGTTCCAGGTGGAGAACTTTGGATTGTTATTCAAAAGAAACAAGGTGCACCGTCTGCGCTAAAAAAACTAGAAGAAGTATTTTCTGAGGTTGAGGTTGTAGAAAAGAAAAAAGGATATTATATCATAAAATCAAAAAAACGTTGACGGTTATTTTTGGCTATGTTAACATTATACAATGCCAATATATGATTTTCTGCGTTGAGAAAGATGTATATTTTTGTTTCTCTTGGAAAAGATAGTAAAATCAGCAGATTATGAAACAGAATGATGGTTTTCTTATAGAAGCCATTTTTCTTTTTTGAGCAGGTAGAAAGACTCAACGTATTTATCTTTAAGAGAAAGAGACTACGCTAATAGCAGTAGTTGTATTTATTTGTGATTTTGCACAAATTTTTTTGTGCATTTATAATACTCATGATTTGAGGGGTGAAGCAGTTGACAGGTCAACTAGTTCAATACGGACGCCACCGCCAACGAAGAAGTTATGCCCGTATTAGTGAAGTATTAGAGTTACCAAATCTTATCGAAATTCAAACCTCTTCTTATCAGTGGTTTCTTGATGAGGGTTTGCGAGAAATGTTCCAAGACATTTCTCCGATTGAAGACTTTACGGGAAATCTATCGCTTGAATTTATCGACTACAGCTTAGGTGAACCTAAATACTCTGTAGACGAATGCAAAGAGCGTGATGTGACGTATGCAGCACCACTTCGTGTAAAAGTGCGTCTAATCAACAAGGAAACTGGTGAAGTAAAAGAACAAGATGTGTTCATGGGAGATTTCCCACTCATGACAGAGACTGGAACATTCGTAATTAACGGTGCAGAACGTGTTATCGTTTCCCAGTTAGTTCGCTCTCCAAGCGTATACTATAGTGGCAAAGTGGATAAAAACGGAAAACGTGGTTTTACTGCTACTGTAATTCCAAACCGCGGAGCTTGGTTAGAGTATGAGACAGATGCTAAGGATGTTGTATATGTGCGTATTGACCGTACGCGTAAACTTCCTGTAACTGTTTTGTTACGCGCATTAGGGTTTGGCTCTGATCAAGAAATCACCGAGCTTTTAGGTGATAACGAATACTTAAGCAACACATTAGAAAAAGACAACACAGATAGCACAGAAAAAGCATTGCTTGAAATTTATGAGCGTCTACGTCCTGGTGAACCACCAACAGTAGAAAATGCTAAGAGCTTACTTGTGTCTCGTTTCTTTGATCCAAAGCGCTACGATTTAGCAAATGTAGGTCGCTATAAGATCAACAAGAAGTTACACATTAAAAACAGATTGTTTAATCAACGTTTAGCTGAAACATTAGTGGATCCAGAAACTGGTGAAATTTTAGCGGCAGAAGGAACAATCTTAGATCGTCGTACACTTGATCGCATTTTACCTTACTTAGAGAAAAACATTGGATTCAAAACAGCGAAACCAATGGGTGGAGTGGTAGAAGGCGATGTTGAGCTGCAATCTATTAAGATTTATGCTCCTGAGTCGGAAGGCGAACGCGTAATTAATGTAATTGGTAATGCAAACATTACTCGTGATGTGAAACACATCACACCAGGTGATATCCTTGCTTCTATCAGTTACTTCTTCAACCTACTATACAAAGTAGGGGATACAGATGATATTGACCATTTAGGAAACCGTCGTCTGCGTTCTGTTGGAGAACTGTTACAAAATCAATTCCGTATCGGTCTTTCTCGTATGGAACGTGTTGTTCGTGAGAGAATGTCGATCCAAGATACAAATGCAATTACACCACAGGCACTAATTAATATTCGTCCTGTTATTGCATCTATTAAAGAGTTCTTCGGAAGTTCTCAGTTATCTCAGTTTATGGACCAAACAAACCCATTAGCAGAGTTAACTCACAAACGAAGACTATCTGCATTAGGACCTGGTGGTTTAACGCGTGAGCGCGCAGGCTTTGAAGTGCGTGACGTTCATTACTCTCACTACGGTCGTATGTGTCCGATTGAAACACCAGAGGGACCAAACATCGGTTTGATTAACTCATTATCTTCGTTCGCGAAAGTAAATGAGTTTGGTTTCATTGAAACACCATACCGTCGTGTTGACCCAGAAACTGGTCTTGTAACAGGGCATGTTGATTACTTAACAGCAGATGAAGAAGATAACTATGTTGTAGCCCAAGCGAATATGAAATTATCTGACGAAGGTGAATTCCTAAGTGAAGATATCGTAGCTCGTTTCCGTGGTGAAAACATTGTCACAAATAGAGAACGCATCGACTACATGGATGTATCTCCAAAACAAGTAGTGTCGGCAGCGACAGCTTGTATTCCGTTCTTAGAAAACGATGACTCTAACCGCGCACTTATGGGAGCGAACATGCAACGTCAGGCGGTTCCGTTAATGAATCCGGAATCTCCGATTGTAGGTACAGGTATGGAGTACGTATCAGCAAAAGACTCAGGTGCTGCAGTAATCTGTAAACATCCTGGTGTTGTTGAGCGCGTAGAAGCACGTGAAGTTTGGGTACGTCGCTATGTAGAAGTTGACGGTCAAATAGTAAAAGGCGACTTAGATCGCTACAAAATGCAAAAATTCATTCGTTCTAACCAAGGAACTTGTTACAACCAACGTCCAATCGTAAGTGTTGGAAATGAAGTTGTAAAAGGTGAAATCCTTGCGGATGGTCCTTCTATGGAATTAGGTGAACTAGCACTTGGACGTAACGTGCTTGTTGGCTTCATGACTTGGGACGGTTATAACTACGAGGATGCGATCATCATGAGTGAGCGCCTTGTAAAAGATGATGTGTACACTTCTATTCATATTGAAGAATATGAATCAGAAGCTCGTGATACGAAGCTTGGACCAGAAGAAATTACACGTGACATTCCAAACGTTGGGGAAGACGCATTACGTAACCTTGACGAGCGCGGTATCATTCGCGTTGGTGCTGAAGTAAAAGATGGAGATTTACTTGTTGGTAAAGTAACACCTAAAGGTGTAACAGAATTAACAGCTGAAGAACGTCTATTACATGCTATCTTTGGAGAAAAAGCGCGTGAAGTACGTGATACATCACTACGTGTACCACACGGTGGTGGCGGTATTATCTTAGACGTAAAAGTATTCAACCGTGAAGATGGCGATGAATTGCCACCAGGCGTGAATCAACTTGTACGTGCATATATCGTTCAAAAACGTAAAATTTCTGAAGGTGACAAGATGGCCGGACGTCACGGTAACAAAGGTGTTATTTCTCGTATTTTACCAGAAGAAGATATGCCTTACCTACCAGACGGTACGCCAATCGATATCATGTTAAACCCATTAGGGGTACCATCTCGTATGAATATCGGTCAGGTATTAGAGCTTCATCTTGGTATGGCAGCAAGATACCTTGGCATTCACATTGCAACACCAGTATTCGATGGTGCTCGTGAGGAAGATGTTTGGGGCACAATTGAAGAAGCTGGTATGGCAAATGACGCGAAAACAATCCTGTATGACGGACGTACTGGTGAACCATTCGATAACCGCGTATCTGTTGGTGTCATGTATATGATCAAACTTGCGCACATGGTTGACGATAAACTTCATGCTCGTTCTACTGGACCATACTCACTTGTAACGCAGCAACCTCTTGGAGGTAAAGCTCAGTTCGGTGGACAGCGTTTCGGTGAGATGGAGGTTTGGGCACTTGAAGCTTACGGTGCTGCTTATACTCTTCAAGAAATCTTAACAGTGAAGTCTGATGATGTTGTTGGACGTGTTAAGACTTATGAAGCAATTGTTAAAGGCGAAAATGTTCCAGAACCAGGCGTTCCTGAATCATTCAAAGTATTGATTAAAGAGCTGCAAAGTTTAGGTATGGACGTTAAAATGATGTCTAGCGACGATACAGAAATTGAAATGCGTGATACAGAAGATGACGATGATCATCAATCAGCAGATAAATTGAATGTCGAAGTTGAGACAACTAAGGAATAATTGGGATAACCTGTAGACTAAAAGGGAGGTAGGCCCCTTGATAGATGTAAATAACTTTGAATATATGAAGATTGGACTTGCTTCACCTGACAAGATTCGTTCTTGGTCATACGGTGAAGTTAAGAAACCAGAAACTATTAACTATCGTACGTTAAAGCCTGAAAAAGATGGCTTATTCTGTGAGCGTATTTTCGGACCACAAAAGGACTGGGAATGTCATTGCGGAAAATACAAACGTGTACGTTATAAAGGTGTAGTTTGTGATCGATGTGGCGTTGAAGTAACGCGTGCAAAAGTACGTCGTGAACGTATGGGTCATATCGAATTAGCTGCTCCTGTATCTCATATTTGGTATTTCAAAGGTATCCCGAGCCGCATGGGACTTGTCTTAGACATGTCCCCTCGCGCGCTTGAAGAAGTAATTTATTTCGCTTCTTATGTTGTAACAGAAAGTGGAGATACACCACTTGATAAGAAGCAATTACTTTCTGAAAAAGAATACCGTGCATATCGTGATCGATATGGTAGCACATTCCAAGCTGCTATGGGTGCAGAAGCAATTAAAAAGCTACTACAAGACATCGATTTAGATAAAGAAGTAGACTTCTTAAAAGAAGAATTAAAAACAGCACAAGGACAACGCCGTACTCGTGCTATTAAACGTCTAGAAGTATTAGAAGCATTCCGTAACTCTGGAAATGAACCGTCTTGGATGATCTTAGATGTTCTACCAGTAATCCCACCAGAACTACGCCCAATGGTACAGTTAGACGGTGGACGTTTTGCTACTTCTGACTTAAACGACTTATACCGTCGTGTAATTAACCGTAACAACCGTTTAAAACGTCTATTGGACTTAGGTGCACCAAGCATCATTGTTCAAAACGAAAAACGTATGTTACAAGAAGCTGTAGACGCATTAATCGATAATGGTCGTCGTGGCCGTCCAGTTACTGGGCCAGGTAACCGTCCATTAAAATCACTATCTCACATGCTTAAAGGTAAACAAGGACGTTTCCGTCAAAACTTATTAGGTAAACGTGTTGACTACTCTGGTCGTTCTGTAATCGTTGTAGGACCGAACTTAAAGATGTATCAATGTGGATTGCCAAAAGAAATGGCGCTTGAACTGTTCAAACCTTTCGTAATGAAAGAGTTAGTTGAAAAAGGATTAGCACATAACATTAAGAGTGCGAAACGTAAAATCGAGCGTGTACAACCTGAAGTTTGGGACGTTTTAGAGTCTGTGATTAAAGAACATCCAGTACTTCTAAACCGCGCACCAACACTTCACCGTCTTGGTATCCAGGCGTTTGAACCTACATTAGTAGAAGGTCGCGCAATCCGTCTTCACCCACTTGTATGTACTGCATACAACGCGGACTTTGACGGTGACCAAATGGCCGTTCACGTACCTTTATCATCAGAAGCTCAAGCTGAAGCTCGTCTTCTTATGTTAGCGGCACAAAACATCTTGAACCCGAAAGACGGTAAACCAGTTGTTACTCCATCTCAGGATATGGTATTAGGTAACTATTACTTAACACTTGAGCGTGAAGGTGCAATCGGTGAAGGTATGGTCTTCAAAGATGCAAACGAAGCATTGCTTGCATATCAAAATGGATATGTTCATCTTCATACACGTGTTGCAGTAGCTGCAAGTGCAGTAAACAACGCAACATTTACTGAAGAGCAAAAGAGTATGCTTCTATTAACAACAGTTGGTAAATTAATATTTAACGAAATCTTACCAGAGTCGTTCCCTTATATTAATGAACCAACAAATTCAAACCTTGAAAAAGAAACACCAGCGAAATATTTCGTTGAAAAAGGTGCGAACATTAAAGAAATTATTGCTAGTCGCGAAGAAGTGGCGCCATTTAGCAAGAAGATCCTTGGTAACATCATTGCGGAAGTGTTCAAACGTTTCCAAATTACAGAAACGTCTCGCATGCTTGACCGTATGAAAAACTTAGGATTCAAGTACTCTACAAAAGCTGGTATTACAGTTGGGGTATCTGACATTCTTGTATTAGGCGAAAAAGATGAAATTCTCCACGAAGCACAAGCAAAAGTAGATAATGTAATTAAACAATTCCGTCGCGGTTTAATCACGGAAGAAGAACGTTACGATCGCGTTATCTCTATTTGGAGTAATGCAAAAGATGTTATCCAAGGAAAACTGATGAAATCCTTGAATAAACGCAACCCAATCTTCATGATGAGTGACTCAGGTGCCCGTGGTAACGCATCTAACTTTACTCAGCTTGCTGGTATGCGTGGTCTTATGGCCAATCCATCTGGTCGTATCATCGAACTTCCAATCAAATCGAGTTTCCGTGAAGGTTTAACAGTACTTGAGTACTTCATCTCTACGCATGGTGCGCGTAAAGGTCTTGCCGATACAGCACTTAAAACTGCCGATTCTGGTTACTTAACACGTCGTCTTGTTGACGTTGCACAAGATGTAATCGTTCGTGAAGATGATTGTGGAACAGATCGCGGTTTATTAATTGGTGCGATTAAAGAGGGTAATGAAGTTATCGAGTCATTATATGATCGTCTTGTTGGACGTTTTGCAAGAAAAACTGTAAAACATCCTGAAACAGGTGAAGTATTAGTTGCTGAAAATCAATTAATTACTGAAGATATCGCTCATATCGTTGAAAATTCGGGTGTTGAAACTGTAAACATTCGTTCAGCGTTTACGTGTAACACTCGCCACGGTGTATGTAAGAAGTGTTACGGTCGTAACTTAGCAACTGGAACAGACGTAGAAGTAGGAGAAGCGGTAGGTATTATCGCAGCTCAATCTATCGGTGAGCCAGGTACACAGTTAACGATGCGTACATTCCATACAGGTGGGGTTGCCGGAGATGATATTACTCAAGGTTTACCTCGTATCCAAGAGATCTTCGAAGCTCGTAATCCGAAAGGTCAGGCAGTTATCAGTGAAATCGACGGTGTTATCGCAGCGATCAACGACGTTAAAGATCGCCAAGAAGTAGTTGTACAGGGTGAAGTTGAAGCTCGTACGTATGCTATTCCTTACGGTGCTCGTCTGAAAGTAACTCCAGGACAGCCAATTAGCCACGGTAAAGAGTTAACAGAAGGTTCTATTGATCCGAAAGAATTACTAAAAGTAACGGACATTACGGCGGTTCAAGAATACTTATTACGTGAAGTTCAAAAAGTATACCGTATGCAAGGGGTAGAAATTGGTGACAAACACGTAGAGGTAATGGTACGTCAAATGTTACGTAAAGTTCGTGTAAGTGATGCAGGTGAAACAGATGTATTACCAGGAACATTACTAGATATCCATCAGTTTACTGATGCGAATGCTAAGGTCTTACTGCAAGGTAAGCAACCAGCAACAGCTAGACCTGTTCTACTTGGTATTACAAAAGCTTCACTTGAAACAGATTCATTCTTATCTGCAGCATCGTTCCAAGAAACAACTCGTGTCTTAACCGATGCAGCAATTAAGGGTAAACGCGATGAACTTCTAGGATTAAAAGAAAATGTTATTATCGGTAAACTTGTTCCTGCTGGAACAGGTATGAATCGTTATCGCAAAGTGGATCTTGTAAAAACAACACAAGATGACATGAACGTAGAAAACGATGAGGTTTATGTGGAACAGTAAAATTTTCCGTCATAAATTTTGTATAAAAACAATTAATCTTAGTTGACATTGTATGAGTCAAAATGTTACTATAATCAAGGTTGCTCCTGAACGATGCTTTGGAGGATATTTATATGTCTTATCAAAAAGTATCAACTGCTGAAAATGTAGTCGTTGGTCATAAACGCACATTGGAAGCAATCAAAAATGGTACAGTTAAAGAAGTTGTCATCGCAGAGGATGCTGACATGCGGTTAACCCATGCTATCATTCGTATTGCAATGCAATATAACGTGCCCATAACAAAAGTTGAATCAGTTCGTAAGCTTGGTAAAGCTTCGGGGATTCAAGTGGGAGCTTCAGCAATAGGAATAATAAGTTAAAACTGTTTTTGTGAGGAGAGAGCATTTGCTCTTCCTTGCAAAAACTTTGTTTTCAACTAATAATGAACCACCTGGATATGTGGTCATACAAACATGCGAAGGGAGGATAATCAAATGCCTACTATTAACCAATTAGTGAGAAATGGTCGTACTGATAAAGTATGGAAATCTAAATCACCTGCGTTAAACAAAGGTTTTAACTCTTTAAAGAAAAAATCAACTGATATCTCTGCACCTCAAAAACGTGGTGTATGTACTCGTGTTGGTACAATGACTCCAAAGAAACCTAACTCAGCGTTACGTAAATACGCTCGTGTACGTTTAACAAACGGTATCGAGGTTACAGCTTACATCCCAGGTATCGGTCATAACCTACAAGAGCATAGCGTAGTATTAATTCGCGGTGGTCGTGTAAAGGATTTACCGGGGGTACGTTACCACATCGTTCGTGGTGCGCTTGACACAGCTGGTGTTGACAAACGTATGCAAGGACGTTCTAAATATGGTACTAAGAGACCAAAACCTGCTAAAAAATAATAACTTTAAAATGAAAGGAGGAACTCAATATGCCTCGTAAAGGACCTGTTGCGAAACGTGACGTGTTACCAGATCCAATGTACAATTCGAAGCTAGTAACACGCCTTATCAACAAAATGATGGTTGACGGTAAAAAAGGTAAATCTCAAACAATTCTTTATAATGCGTTCGATATCGTAAACGAACGTACTGGTAAAGAGCCAATGGAAGTATTCGAGCAAGCTCTTAAGAACATCATGCCTGTTCTTGAAGTACGCGCTCGTCGTGTTGGTGGTGCTAACTACCAAGTTCCAGTTGAGGTTCGTCCAGAACGCCGTACAACTTTAGGTCTTCGTTGGTTAGTAAACTACGCTCGTCTTCGTGGTGAAAAAACTATGGAAGAGCGTCTTGCTAACGAAATCTTAGATGCAGCTAACAACGCTGGTGCATCTGTTAAGAAACGTGAAGACACTCATAAAATGGCAGAAGCTAACAAAGCATTTGCTCATTACCGTTGGTAGGATTCAACGTAAAATAAATGTAAGCATAAACCGCTTTATTTGTCGCTTATGGAAGTGTGGAGAGGGAGAATGCCTCTCCCTTTCATCGGGCGCTCGTTTTACATAATGAGAGTACTGGACATACTGACATGTGTAACAATATAAAGTGGCTTTTTTGCTACTTAAAATAAAAAAATCCAATCCATATATGGAAGGAGCAAGACACCAAATGGCAAGAGAGTTCTCTTTAGAAAACACTCGTAATATTGGTATCATGGCTCACATCGATGCTGGTAAAACAACAGCAACTGAGCGTATTCTGTACTACACAGGACGTATTCATAAAATCGGTGAAACTCACGAAGGTGCATCTCAGATGGACTGGATGGAGCAAGAGCAAGAGCGTGGTATCACAATTACTTCTGCTGCAACTACAGCACAATGGAAAGGTCATCGTGTAAACATCATTGATACTCCAGGACACGTAGATTTCACAGTAGAAGTAGAACGTTCTTTACGCGTACTTGATGGCGCTGTAGCAGTACTTGATGCGCAATCTGGTGTAGAACCACAAACAGAAACTGTTTGGCGTCAGGCTACTACTTACGGCGTACCTCGTATCGTATTCGTTAACAAAATGGATAAGATCGGTGCAGATTTCTTATACTCTGTAGGAACAATCCACGATCGTTTACAAGCAAACGCACATCCAATTCAGTTACCAATCGGTGCTGAAGATGAGTTCAATGGTATCATTGACCTTGTTGAAGAGTGTGCTTACATGTACGGTAACGATTTAGGAACAGACATTCAACGTGTTGAAATTCCTGAAGAGCACAAAGAATTAGCTGAAGAATACCGTGGAAAACTTATTGAAGCGGTAGCTGAGCTTGATGAAGAAATGATGATGAAGTACCTAGAAGGTGAAGAAATCACTGTAGAAGAGCTTAAAGCTGGTATCCGTAAGGCTACAACTTCTGTAGAATTCTTCCCAGTAATCTGTGGTTCTGCATTCAAAAACAAAGGTGTTCAAATTCTGTTAGACGCAGTTATCGACTACCTTCCATCTCCACTAGATGTACCTGCTATTAAAGGTACTCTACCGGATACAGATGAAGAAGTAGAACGTAAGTCTAGCGATGAAGAACCATTCGCAGCTTTAGCATTCAAAATCATGACTGACCCTTATGTTGGTAAGTTAACGTTCTTCCGTGTGTACTCTGGTGTGTTAAACTCTGGATCATACGTGAAAAACTCAACTAAAGGTAAGCGTGAGCGTGTAGGTCGTATCCTACAAATGCACGCTAACAGCCGTGAAGAGATTTCAACAGTTTACGCTGGTGATATCGCTGCTGCTGTAGGTTTAAAAGATACTACTACTGGTGATACTCTTTGTGACGAGAAGAGCCTTGTTATCCTTGAGTCTATGGAATTCCCAGAGCCAGTTATCTCTGTAGCTATCGAACCAAAATCTAAAGCTGACCAAGATAAAATGGGTACAGCATTATCTAAGCTTTCTGAAGAAGATCCAACATTCCGTGCTCACACTGACCAAGAAACTGGCCAAACTATCATCGCTGGTATGGGTGAACTTCACCTTGATATCATCGTTGACCGTATGCGCCGTGAATTCAAAGTGGAAGCAAACGTTGGTGCTCCTCAGGTAGCATACCGTGAGACTTTCCGCGCTGCTGCGAAAGTTGAAGGTAAGTTCGCTCGTCAATCTGGTGGTCGTGGACAATTCGGTCACGTTTGGATTGAGTTTGAACCTAACGAAGAAGGTAAAGGATTCGAATTCGAAAACAAGATCGTCGGTGGTGTAGTTCCTCGTGAATACATCCCAGCTGTTGGAGCAGGTCTTGAAGATGCACTTAAAAATGGTGTACTAGCTGGTTATCCACTAGTTGACATTAAAGCTGCATTAGTTGACGGATCTTACCATGATGTCGATTCATCGGAGATGGCGTTCAAAATCGCTGCATCTATGGCACTTAAAGCTGCGGTTTCTAAATGTAGCCCAGTAATTCTTGAGCCAATGATGAAAGTTGAAGTTGTAATTCCTGAAGAGTACATGGGTGACATTATGGGTGACGTAACATCTCGTCGTGGACGTGTAGAAGGTATGGAAGCTCGCGGTAACGCACAAGTTGTTCGCGCTATGGTTCCACTTTCTGAAATGTTCGGTTATGCAACGTCATTACGTTCTAACACTCAAGGACGCGGAACATTCTCTATGGTGTTTGACCACTATGAAGAAGTACCAAAGTCTGTTTCTGAAGAAATTATCAAAAAAAATAAAGGTGAATAATTGATTTTTATCGATTGTTCAAGTATAACTACTTATGTAAGCTTAGAAAGTGGGACGTAAGTTTCACTTTCTAGTCTAAATATAAAATAACCTATATAAACTAAGGAGGAATTTAGAATGGCTAAAGCTAAATTCGAACGTTCTAAACCCCATGTTAACATCGGTACAATCGGCCACGTTGACCATGGTAAAACTACATTAACTGCTGCGATCACTACAGTTCTTGCAAAAGCTGGTGGTGCTGAAGCACGCGGATACGATCAAATCGATGCTGCTCCAGAAGAAAGAGAGCGCGGTATCACAATCTCAACTGCACACGTTGAGTACGAAACTGAAACTCGTCACTATGCACACGTTGACTGCCCAGGTCACGCTGACTATGTTAAAAACATGATCACTGGTGCTGCTCAAATGGACGGCGGTATCTTAGTAGTATCTGCTGCTGATGGCCCAATGCCTCAAACACGTGAGCACATCCTTCTTTCTCGTCAAGTAGGTGTTCCTTACATCGTTGTATTCTTAAACAAATGCGACATGGTAGATGACGAAGAATTATTAGAATTAGTAGAAATGGAAGTTCGCGACCTATTATCTGAATACGGATTCCCAGGCGACGACATTCCTGTAATCAAAGGTTCTGCTCTTAAAGCTCTTCAAGGAGAAGCTGATTGGGAAGCAAAAATCATTGAATTAATGGCTGAAGTTGATGCTTACATCCCAACTCCAGAACGTGAAACTGACAAACCATTCTTAATGCCTGTAGAGGACGTATTCTCTATCACAGGTCGTGGTACAGTTGCTACTGGTCGTGTTGAGCGCGGTATCGTTAAAGTTGGTGACGTAGTAGAAATCATCGGTCTTGCTGAAGAAAATGCTTCTACAACTGTAACTGGTGTAGAGATGTTCCGTAAACTTCTTGACCAAGCTCAAGCTGGAGACAACATCGGTGCTTTACTTCGTGGGGTTGCTCGTGAAGACATCCAACGTGGACAAGTACTTGCAAAAAGCGGTTCTGTAAAAGCTCACGCTAAATTCAAAGCTGAAGTTTTCGTATTATCTAAAGAAGAAGGTGGACGTCACACTCCATTCTTCGCTAACTACCGTCCTCAGTTCTACTTCCGTACAACTGACGTAACTGGTATCATCCAATTACCAGAAGGTACTGAAATGGTAATGCCTGGTGACAACATCGAAATGACTATCGAACTTATCGCTCCAATCGCTATCGAAGAGGGAACTAAATTCTCTATTCGTGAAGGTGGACGTACAGTAGGTTACGGTGTAGTTGCTACTATCGTTGAGTAATCTTAACTGATATAAAAAAACCTAAGGGATTTTCCCTTAGGTTTTTTGTTTGCGTTTATATAAGGAAGAAGAGGGTGTTTTTTGTTTTGACGAGTTTCTTCTATAGTATTATAAAAACGACAAAAGATAATCCAGAAACTGTAAAATGAATTCTGTTAGATGAAAACTTGAAATTCTTTAAAGTGCCATGTATAATAGCAAAAGTAGAGAAAAGCAGATGCAAACAAAAAGATGCTTGCATCTAGACGAATAACATTGTATAATAGACAATGTTGGTCTTTGACTGCGATGAAGTGGAAGGTTGCTGACACACCCGGCCGCTTTGCCATGGCATGGTGTGGGGAAATTTCCATGGAGAAGGTCTATTTTAGAAATAGGCGAACGAAGGAGGGAAAATAATGGCAAAAGAAAAAATTCGTATCCGTTTAAAAGCTTACGATCACCGTATTCTTGATCAGTCAGCTGAGAAAATTGTAGAAACAGCTAAGCGTTCTGGGGCAACAGTTTCTGGTCCGATCCCATTACCAACTGAAAAAACTGTTTACACAATTCTTCGTGCTGTTCATAAGTACAAAGATTCTCGTGAGCAATTCGAAATGCGCACGCACAAACGTCTAATCGACATCGTGAGTCCTACTCCACAAACAGTAGATTCATTAATGCGTTTAGACTTACCATCTGGTGTAGATATCGAAATCAAACTATAATTTATATAACTTAAAAATGTAGGAGGTGTAACTCATGACCAAAGGAATCTTAGGAAGAAAGATCGGTATGACTCAAGTATTTGCTGAGAACGGTGAGTTAATCCCAGTAACAGTTATCGCTGCTAATCCAAACGTTGTTCTTCAAAAGAAAACAACTGAAACTGATGGCTACAATGCAATCCAGTTAGGATTTGAAGATAAACGTGAAAAGTTAACTAACAAACCTGAACAAGGCCACACTGCTAAAGCATCTACAACTCCTAAGCGCTTCATTCGCGAAATCCGCGATGCAGACGTGGACGGATTAGAGGTTGGTCAAGAGGTAAAAGTTGACGTATTCGCTACAGGTGAAATCGTTGATGTAACAGGAATTTCTAAAGGTAAAGGTTTCCAAGGTGTTATCAAACGCCACGGACAATCTCGCGGACCTATGTCTCATGGTTCTCGCTATCACCGTCGTCCAGGTTCAATGGGCCCAGTTGCTCCGAACCGTGTATTCAAAGGCAAAAAACTTGCTGGACGTATGGGTGGAGACCAAGTTACTATCCAAAACTTAGAAATCGTTCAAGTTGACACTGAGCGCAACTTATTACTAGTAAAAGGTAACGTTCCAGGTGCTAAGAAATCTCTTGTAGTTGTTCAAGGCGCTGTGAAGGTTAGCAAATAATTCACAATAGGAAGGAGGAATTCCAATGCCAAAAGTTACTGTATATAACCAAACTGGTTCACAGGTTGGTGAAATCGAATTAGCTGAAGCTATTTTCGGTATCGAACCAAATGAAGCTGTACTTTTCGAAGCTGTAATGATGCAACGTGCATCTTTACGTCAAGGTACACACAAAGTAAAAACTCGCTCTGAAGTTCGCGGTGGTGGTCGTAAACCATGGCGTCAAAAAGGAACTGGACGTGCTCGTCAAGGGTCTATCCGCTCTCCTCAATGGCGTGGTGGTGGTACGGTATTCGGACCTACACCAAGAAGCTATGCGTACAAACTTCCTAAGAAAGTTCGTCGTTTAGCAATCAAATCTGCATTAGCTACTAAAGTAGTTGAGAACAACATTGTAGTTCTTGAAGACCTAGTGTTAAATGCACCAAAAACAAAAGACATGCTAGCAGTACTTAAAGGATTAACTGTTGAGAAGAAAGCTCTTATCGTAACTGCTGATGCAAACGAATCTGTAGAGTTATCTGCTCGCAATATCCCTGGAGTAACAGTAATCACTGCTGATGGCGTAAACGTTTTAGACGTGCTTCATCATGATAAGCTAATCATGACAAAAGCGGCAGTGGAAAAAGTAGAGGAGGTGCTTGCATAATGAGAGATCCTCGTGATATCATTAAGCGCCCAGTTATCACTGAACGTTCTATGGAAATGATGGCTGAAAAAAAATACACGTTCGATGTGGACGTTAAATCTAATAAAACAGAAGTTAAAGATGCTCTTGAAGCGATCTTTGGTGTTAAAGTAGAAAAAGTGAACATCATGAACTACAAGCCGAAAGCAAAACGCGTTGGTCGTCACGCTGGTTTTACTAGCCGTCGTCGTAAAGCAATCGTTAAGCTAACTGCTGACAGCAAAGAAATCGAAATCTTCCAAGGCGTTTAATTCTTACTAAAGAAGGAGGGAAATTGAGATGGGAATCAAAAAGTATAATCCAACTACTAACGGTCGTCGTAACATGACTACGAATGATTTCGCTGAAATCACGACTGATAGACCCGAAAAGTCATTACTTGCTCCTTTAAGCAAGAAGGCTGGTCGTAATAACCAAGGTAAAATCACTGTACGTCATCAAGGTGGCGGACATAAGCGTCAATACCGTATCATCGACTTTAAGCGTAACAAAGATGGAATTCCAGGACGCGTTGCTACGATCGAATACGATCCAAACCGCTCTGCGAATATCGCATTAATTAACTACGTTGACGGTGAAAAACGTTACATTCTTGCTCCTAAATCTTTAGAAGTAGGTATGGAAGTTATGTCTGGCCCAGAAGCTGACATTAAAATCGGTAACGCATTACCATTAATCAACATTCCAGTAGGTACTGTTGTTCATAACATCGAGCTTAAGCCTGGTCGTGGCGGACAATTAGTTCGTTCTGCTGGTACATCTGCTCAAGTACTTGGTAAAGAAGGTAAATACGTACTTGTACGTTTAACTTCTGGTGAAGTACGTCTTGTATTATCTGCTTGTCGCGCTTCAATCGGTCAAGTAGGTAACGAACAACACGAACTTATCAAAATCGGTAAAGCAGGTCGCTCTCGCTGGTTAGGTAAACGCCCAACAGTTCGTGGTTCTGTAATGAACCCTGTTGATCACCCACACGGTGGTGGTGAAGGACGTTCTCCAATCGGACGTAAGTCTCCAATGTCTCCATGGGGTAAACCAACTCTTGGATTCAAGACTCGTAAGAAAAACAAAGCGTCTGACAAATTTATCGTTCGTCGTCGTAAAAAATAATGGGATTGTAGTACGGTTCATTTCTAGAACCGTACGCCAATCACGAAGGGAGGCACCAAAATGGCTCGTAGCTTAAAAAAAGGACCATTTGTCGATGATCACTTAATGAGCAAAATGGAAAAATTAGTTGCATCTGAGCAAAAACAAGTTGTTAAAACTTGGTCTCGCCGTTCAACAATCTTCCCTCAGTTCATCGGACACACAATCGCTGTATATGATGGTCGTAAACACGTACCTGTGTACATCACTGAGGATATGGTTGGCCATAAGTTAGGTGAATTCGCACCAACTCGTACGTACAAAGGTCACCTTGCTGACGATAAGAAAACTAGAAGATAATGAGAGGAGGCACTTCAATGCAAGCTAAAGCAGTAGCGAGAACAGTTCGTATTGCTCCTCGTAAAGTTCGTTTAGTAGTAGACTTAATCCGAGGTAAGCAAGTGGGTGAAGCGATTGCTATCCTTAACCACACACCAAAAACTGCTTCTCCAGTTGTAGAAAAAGTTTTAAAATCTGCAATCGCAAATGCAGAGCACAATTATGAGATGGACATTAACAACCTAGTTGTAGAAAAAGTTTTCGTTGACGAAGGTCCAACGTTAAAACGTTTCCGTCCACGTGCAATGGGTCGTGCAAGCCAAATTAACAAACGCACAAGCCACATCACAGTTGTGGTATCAGAAAAGAAGGAGGGATAATCGATGGGTCAAAAGGTTAATCCAATTGGTCTTCGTGTCGGCGTTATCCGTGACTGGGAATCTCGTTGGTTCGCTGAGAAAGATTACGCTACATTATTACATGAAGACATCAAAATCCGTGAGTACATTAATGTACGCTTAAAAGATTCTGCTGTTGCTAAAGTAGAAATCGAACGTGCAGCAAATCGTGTAAATGTTACAATTCACACTGCAAAACCTGGTATGGTAATTGGTAAAGGTGGTACTGAAGTTGAAGCACTTCGTAAAGCTCTTAACCAATTAACAGGCAAGCGTGTACACATCAACATTTTAGAAGTTAAGAGAGCTGATCTTAACGCTAAATTAGTAGGCGAAAACATCGCTCGTCAATTAGAAAACCGTGTATCATTCCGTCGTGCACAAAAGCAAGTTATTCAACGTGCTATGCGTGCAGGTGCTAAAGGTATTAAAACACAGGTTTCTGGTCGTCTTGGCGGAGCTGATATCGCTCGTGCAGAATCTTACAGTGAAGGAACTGTTCCACTTCATACACTTCGCGCTGATATTGACTATGCAGCAGTTGAAGCTGATACAACATACGGTAAATTAGGCGTAAAAGTATGGATCTACCGTGGAGAAGTCCTTCCTACAAAAAAGAAAGCTTCTGAGGAAGGAGGAAAATAATATGTTAATGCCAAAACGCGTAAAATATCGTAGAGAGCATCGTGGTAAAATGCGTGGTCGTGCTAAAGGTGGAACTGAAATTGCTTTCGGTGAATTCGGTTTACAAGCACAAGCTGCTTCATGGATTACAAACCGTCAAATCGAAGCTGCTCGTCGTGCAATGACTCGTTACATGAAACGTGGCGGTAAAGTATGGATTAAAATTTTCCCTTCTAAACCTTACACTGCAAAACCTCTAGAAGTACGTATGGGTTCCGGTAAAGGGGCACCAGAAGGCTGGGTAGCAGTAGTAAAACCTGGGAAAATTATGTTCGAAATCGCGGGTGTATCTGAAGAGGTAGCACGCGAAGCATTACGTCTTGCAGCTCACAAGTTACCTGTGAAATGTAAATTCGTAAAACGTGAAGAAAATGGTGGTGAATCTAATGAAAACTAATGATATTCGTGAATTAACCACTGCCGAAATCGAAACAAAAGTTAAAGCTTTAAAGGAAGAGTTGTTTAATCTTCGCTTCCAACTTGCTACAGGACAATTAGAGAATCCAACTCGCATTCGTGAAGTGCGTAAAGCAATTGCTCGTATGAAAACTGTAGTTCGTGAAAGAGAGATCGGAATTAATCGATAAATTGAGGGGAGGTTTGCATAGTGAGCGAACGTAACCAACGCAAAGTTTATACTGGTCGTGTAGTGTCTGACAAAATGGACAAAACGATTACAGTTTTAGTTGAAACTTACAAAACTCATTCCTTGTACGGAAAACGTGTTAAGTATTCTAAGAAGTACAAAGCCCATGATGAGCAAAACCAAGCGAAACTTGGCGATATCGTTAAAATCATGGAAACTCGCCCGCTTTCTGCTACTAAGCGTTTCCGTTTAGTTGAAATCGTTGAAGAAGCGGTTATTATCTAAATAGACGAATCGGAATTTTTAGTCCGAAGGGAGGTTTCATAACATGATCCAACAAGAATCTCGTTTGAAAGTTGCTGACAACTCTGGTGCACGTGAACTTTTAACAATTAAAGTATTAGGCGGCTCTGGTCGTAAATATGCTAACATTGGTGACATTATCGTTGCTACGGTAAAACAAGCAACACCAGGTGGCGTTGTTAAAAAAGGTGACGTTGTTAAAGCAGTAGTAGTACGTACGAAGAGCGGAGCTCGTCGTCCGGACGGTTCTTACATCAAATTTGATGAAAACGCAGCGGTTATCATTAAAGACGATAAGAGCCCACGTGGTACTCGTATCTTCGGACCAGTAGCTCGTGAATTACGTGATAGCAACTTCATGAAGATCGTTTCTTTAGCTCCAGAAGTTCTATAATTTAAGGTATTGCCTTGCTAAGGAGGTGCAGAATTAAGATGCATGTAAAAAAAGGTGATAAAGTACAGGTAATCACTGGTAAAGACAAAGGAAAACAAGGCGTTATCCTTGTGGCTTTCCCAAAGCAAAACCGTGTTATCGTTGAGGGTGTCAATATCGTTAAGAAGCACTCTAAGCCATCTCAATTAAATCCACAAGGTGGAATTATTACTAAAGAAGCACCTATTCACGTTTCTAACGTTATGATTTTAGATCCGAAAACAGGTGAACCTACTCGCGTAGGCTTCAAAGTAGAAGATGGTAAAAAAGTTCGTATTGCAAAAAAATCTGGTGAATTATTAGATAAATAATTTTCTTAAGAAAGGAGGTCACTTCATTGAATCGCCTTAAAGAGAAGTTCCAAAAGGAAATTACTCCTGCTCTAGTGAGCAAGTTTAACTATAAATCTGTAATGCAGGTACCAAAAATCGAAAAGATCGTAATCAACACTGGTGTTGGTGACGCGGTATCTAACTCAAAAGCGTTAGACAACGCAGTAGAAGAATTAACACAAATCACAGGTCAAAAACCTGTTGTAACTCGTGCTAAAAAATCAATCGCTGGTTTCCGTCTTCGTGAAGGTATGCCAATCGGTGCGAAAGTAACTTTACGCGGCGAGCAAATGTATGAGTTCTTCGACAAATTAGTATCAGTTTCTTTACCACGTGTACGTGATTTCCGTGGTGTTTCTAAGAAATCATTCGATGGTCGTGGAAACTATACATTAGGTGTTAAAGAGCAACTTATTTTCCCTGAGATTGATTATGATAAAGTAAGCAAAGTCCGCGGTATGGACATCGTAATCGTTACTACAGCGAAAACTGATGAAGAAGCTCGTGAACTTTTAACACAATTCGGTATGCCATTCCAAAAATAATGGAAGCCAACGCTAAGTAGAGGAGGCGAAAACGTGGCTAAAAAATCTATGATAGCGAAACAAAAGCGTACTCCTAAGTTTAAAGTACAAGAGTATACACGTTGCGAACGCTGCGGTCGTCCGCATTCTGTATACCGCAAATTTAAACTTTGCCGTATTTGTTTCCGTGAACTTGCATATAAAGGTCAAATTCCTGGTGTTAAAAAAGCTAGTTGGTAAAACCCACAAATGGGAAGGAGGTAAAACACATGGTGATGACAGATCCAATTGCAGACATGCTTACTCGCATCCGTAATGCGAACATGGTACGTCATGAGAAATTAGAGGTTCCTGCTTCTAAAATCAAAAAAGAGATCGCTGAACTTTTAAAACGTGAAGGTTTCATTCGTGATGTAGAATACATCGAGGATAACAAACAAGGTATCCTTCGTATTTTCCTGAAATATGGTGCAAACAATGAACGTGTAATCACTGGATTAAAACGTATCAGTAAACCTGGCTTACGCGTTTACGCTAAAGCTGACGAAGTACCACGTGTACTTAACGGATTAGGTATCGCTCTTGTTTCTACATCTAAGGGAGTAATGACAGACAAAGACGCTCGTCAATTACAAACTGGTGGAGAAGTAGTAGCATACGTTTGGTAATATATATTTAAAACGAACGGAGGTGTGACCACATGTCTCGTATTGGTAAAAAGATTCTTGAAATCCCTGCAGGTGTTACTATTACAGTTGCAGAAGACAATACTGTAACAGTAAAAGGCCCTAAAGGTGAATTAACTCGTACTTTCAATGCTGATATGCTTATCAAAATTGAAGAGAATACATTAACAGTTGAGCGTCCATCTGAACAGAAGGAACACCGTGCATTACACGGTACAACTCGTGCTTTAATCGGAAACATGGTTGAAGGTGTAACTGAAGGTTTCGCACGCGGACTTGAATTAGTCGGTGTTGGTTACCGTGCTCAAAAACAAGGTGATAAACTTGTATTAAGCGTAGGTTATTCTCATCCAGTAGAAATGACTCCGGAAGCAGGTCTTGAAGTTGAAGTACCTGCACCAACTAAGATCGTAATTAAAGGTATCGACAAGCAACGTGTTGGCGAATTCGCTGCTAACATCCGTGCTGTACGTGCTCCTGAGCCTTACAAAGGTAAAGGTATTCGTTACGAAGGCGAAGTTGTTCGTCGTAAAGAAGGTAAAACTGCTAAGTAAACCCGTTAGGTGAGAGAAAGGAGTGACAAGAATGATCACTAAAGCTGATAAAAATGCGACTCGTAAGAAAAGACATGCACGTGTACGTGCTAAACTTACTGGTACTGCAGAGCGTCCACGTTTAAACGTGTTCCGTTCTAACCAACATATTTACGCTCAAGTTATTGATGATGTGAATGGTGTAACGTTAGTAAGTGCATCTACTCTTGATAAAGACCTTGCTCTTAACGGTACTAGCAATATTGAAGCTGCTACGAAAGTTGGAGAATCAGTTGCTAAGCGTGCTGTAGAGAAAGGCGTTAAAGAAGTAGTATTTGATCGCGGTGGTTACTTATACCATGGCCGTGTTAAAGCTCTAGCTGAAGCTGCTCGTGAGGCTGGATTACAATTTTAATGGTCAAAGGAGGGAAAATTGATGCATCGCATTGACCCAAGTAAATTAGAACTTGAAGAACGTGTAGTTACGATAAATCGTGTCGCGAAAGTTGTTAAGGGTGGTCGTCGTTTCCGCTTTGCTGCACTAGTTGTAGTTGGCGATAAAAACGGTCATGTTGGATTCGGTACTGGTAAAGCACAAGAGGTACCAGACGCAATCCGTAAAGCTATCGAAGACGCTAAGAAAAACTTAATCGCTGTACCATTAGTTGGTACAACAATTCCACACACAATCAACGGTCATTTTGGCGCTGGTGAAGTATTCTTAAAACCTGCTGCTGAGGGTACTGGTGTTATTGCTGGTGGACCTGTTCGTGCGGTCCTTGAATTAGCTGGTGTACAAGATATTCTTTCGAAATCTCTTGGTTCTAACACACCAATCAACATGATTCGCGCTACTGTGAACGGATTAAGCGAACTTAAGCGCGCTGAAGATGTTGCAAAATTACGCGGTAAATCTGTAGAAGAGCTACTAGGTTAAGGAGGGAAAACAAATGGCGAAAAAGTTAGAAATTACCCTCACTCGTAGTGTAATTGGTCGTCCACAAGATCAACGTGCGACGGTAGAAGCTTTAGGTCTTAAAAAGTTGAATTCAACTGTAGTTAAGGAAGAAACTCCTGCTATTCTTGGTATGATCAACAAAGTTTCTCACCTTGTAACTGTAAAAGAAGCTTAAGGATAACTCATTAATATAAGGAGGTGCCTGGGAATGAAACTTCATGAATTAAAACCTGCAGAAGGTTCTCGTAAAGTACGTAACCGTGTCGGTCGTGGTATCGGTTCTGGTAACGGTAAAACTGCTGGTAAAGGTCATAAAGGACAAAACGCACGTTCTGGCGGCGGTGTTCGTCTTGGCTTCGAAGGTGGTCAAACTCCATTATTCCGTCGTTTACCAAAACGCGGCTTCACAAACATTAACCGTAAAGAGTTTGCTATTGTAAACTTATCAACGTTAAATCGTTTTGAAGATGGTACAGAAGTAACACCTGAATTATTGCTGGAAACTGGCGTTATCAGCAAGTTAAACGACGGTGTTAAAGTTCTTGCAAGCGGAGCAGTAGAGAAAAAACTAACTGTTAAAGCGCACAAGTTCTCTTCAAGTGCTAAAGAAGCAATTGAAGCAGCTGGCGGATCAGTTGAGGTGATCTAATGTTTCGTACAATCTCCAACTTTATGCGCGTTGCTGAGATAAGACGTAAAATATTATTCACTTTAGCGATGTTAATCGTATTCAGGATTGGCACGTTTATCCCCGTGCCATTTACAAATGGAGACGTACTGAAGGCACAAGATCAATTAAATGCTTTAGGTATTCTAAATACATTTGGCGGTGGAGCCTTGAAAAACTTCTCCATCTTTGCGATGGGAATCATGCCGTATATTACAGCATCCATCATCGTGCAATTATTGCAGATGGATGTTGTTCCTAAATTTTCGGAATGGTCGAAGCAAGGTGAAATGGGCCGTCGTAAATTAACGCAATTCACGCGTTACTTTACAATTGTTCTTGCGTTTATTCAGGGGTTTGGTATGTCAATCGGTTTTAACGGTATGGTAGGTGGACAATTAATTTTGAATCCAGGTTGGAGCACTTATTTATACATTGCTACGGTACTGACTGCTGGTACTGCATTTTTAATGTGGTTAGGTGAACAGATTACAGCTAAAGGTGTAGGTAATGGTATTTCCATCCTTATCTTTGGCGGTATTGCCGCAGCGATCCCAAGTGTTATATCTCAAGTGTATCAGCAACAGTTTCAAAATATCGGAGATCAATTGTTCATGAGTATCGTTAAAGTTGCATTGATTTTACTAGCTGTGCTAGCAGTTATTGTGGGTGTTATTTTCATTCAACAGGCTGTTAGAAAGATCCCAATTCAATATGCGAAGCGTGTAACAGGAGGAAATGGTGGTTATGCTGGAGCACAAAACACACATTTACCGCTTAAGGTAAATAGTGCTGGTGTTATTCCAGTAATTTTTGCTGTTTCATTCTTAATTACGCCTCCGACTATTGCACAGTTCTTCCCGAAACATGATGTATCGCAGTGGATTATTGCAAACTTTAACTATTCTCACCCAGTGGGAATGATCATATATGTTGCGCTCATTGTAGCCTTCACATATTTCTATGCATTTGTTCAGGTTAATCCAGAGCAAATGTCAGAGAATCTAAACAAGCAAGGTGGATATGTTCCAGGTATTCGTCCGGGTAAGAATACGGAACAATATCTAACAAAAATCTTGTATCGTTTGACCTTTGTAGGATCAATTTTCCTAGCAGCGATTGCAATCTTACCAGTTATCTTTACGAAATTGGGAAATCTTCCTCCATCTGCACAGATCGGTGGAACGAGTATGTTAATCGTTGTCGGCGTTGCTTTAGAAACAATGAAGCAGCTAGAAAGCCAACTGGTAAAACGCCATTACAAAGGGTTTATCAAGCAGTGAGTAAGTGGGAAGAATTGTCTTCCCTACATGCTCATGTACTCTGAGGGGGAACAAGGATGAACTTAATTTTAATGGGGCTTCCTGGTGCTGGTAAAGGTACACAAGCCGAACAGATTGTTGCCAAGTATAACATCCCTCACATTTCAACAGGAGACATGTTCCGTGCAGCTATGAAGGCTGAAACTGAAATGGGTCTACAAGCAAAATCTTTTATTGATAAAGGTGCACTTGTTCCAGATGAAGTTACAATCGGAATCGTTCGTGAACGTTTAAGTCAAGACGACTGCGTAAGAGGTTTCTTACTAGACGGTTTCCCACGAACTGTTGCACAAGCATCAGCTCTTGAAGAAATTATGAAAGATCTTGGCAAAAAAATCGACTATGTTTTAAACATTAATGTGGATTCAGGGTTGTTATTAAAACGCCTTACAGGCCGTCGCATTTGTAAAGAGTGCGGTGCGACTTACCACTTAGAATTCAATCCACCAGCAAAAGCTGATGTGTGCGATAAATGTGGTGGCGAATTATATCAACGCTCTGATGACAATGAAGAAACTGTAGCAAATCGTTTAGATGTAAATATTAAGCAAACAAAACCTTTGCTTGATTTCTACGAAGAGCTTGGTTACTTACAAAGCATTAATGGTGAGCAAGATATCAATAAAGTATTTGCTGATATCGATGTTCTCATCGGAGGCTTAGCGTAATGATAATCTGCAAAACTCCTCGCGAGATAGAAATCATGCGAGAAGCTGGCAGGATCGTTGCTTTGACTCATCAAGAGTTGAAACAGCACATTACTCCAGGAATTACAACGAAAGAGCTCGATCAAATAGCGGAAAAGACGATTCAAAAATATGGTGCTACGCCATCTTTTAAAGGATACAACGGATTTCCGGGGAGCATATGTGCTTCTGTAAATGAAGAGCTTGTACACGGAATTCCAGGGAAGCGCAAGCTCAAAGAGGGCGATATCATCAGTATCGATATTGGTGCGAAATACAATGGGTACCATGGAGATTCTGCATGGACGTATCCAGTTGGAAACATTTCTGAATCTGTTCAAAAGCTACTTGATGTCACAGAAAAATCGTTGTATCTTGGTCTAGAACAAGTAAAACCAGGCGAGAGATTATCAAATATCTCACATGCGGTTCAAACCCATGCTGAAGAGAATGGATTCTCGATCGTTAGGGAGTATGTTGGTCACGGAATCGGGCAAGACTTACATGAGGACCCTCAAATCCCGCACTATGGTCCACCAAATAGAGGCCCTAGATTAAAGCCGGGAATGGTCATCTGTGTTGAGCCGATGGTGAATCAAGGAAGACGATATGTAAAAACACTATCTGATGACTGGACAGTGGTAACGGTAGATGGTAAATGGTGTGCCCATTTTGAGCACACGATTGCTCTTACAGAAGCAGGATACGAAATCCTTACCACTTTATAAGTAGCTGGCTCTCCGGGATTTCAGAGCAGTGTAAAATGTTACTGATTTGAAGAAGGGAGAACTATTGAATGGCTAAAGATGATGTAATTGAAGTCGAAGGTACCGTTCTTGAAACGTTGCCAAATGCTATGTTCAAAGTAGAATTAGAGAATGGGCATGTCGTATTGGCTCACGTTTCTGGTAAAATCCGTATGAACTTCATTCGTATTTTACCAGGAGACAAAGTTACGGTAGAATTATCTCCGTACGATTTAAATCGTGGTCGTATTACGTACCGTTTTAAATAATATAGCACTCCGTAATCTTTAAGGAGGTTCGAGACATGAAAGTAAGACCGTCAGTTAAACCAATCTGCGAAAAATGTAAAGTTATTCGTAGACGTGGAAAAGTAATGGTTATTTGTGAAAACCCTAAACATAAACAAAAACAAGGTTAATCAGAAGGAGGTGCATTCGTAATGGCACGTATCGCAGGTGTAGATATTCCTCGAGACAAACGCGTTGTTATTTCTTTAACTTACGTATTCGGCATTGGTCGCACAACTGCTGAAAAAATTCTTGCTGAAGCAGGTATTTCTGAAGAAACACGAGTTCGTGATTTAACGGAAGACGAATTAGGACGTATCCGTGATATCATCGATCGTATTAAAGTTGAGGGAGACCTTCGTCGTGAAGTATCTCTTAACATCAAACGTCTAATGGAGATCGGTTCTTACCGTGGTCTTCGTCACCGTCGTGGTTTACCAGTTCGTGGTCAAAACTCTAAAAACAATGCTCGTACACGTAAAGGTCCACGTCGTACAGTAGCAAATAAAAAGAAATAATAAGTAAAGGAGGTTGAACTAACAATGGCACGTAAAACAAACACTCGTAAAAAACGTGTGAAAAAGAATATTGAAGCTGGTATAGCTCATATTCGTTCTACTTTCAACAACACAATCGTAACACTTACAGATACTCACGGTAACGCACTTTCTTGGTCTAGTGCTGGTGCACTTGGTTTCCGTGGATCTCGTAAATCTACTCCATTCGCTGCGCAAATGGCTGCTGAAACTGCTGCTAAAGCTGCAATGGAACACGGTTTAAAAACTTTAGAGGTTACTGTTAAAGGTCCTGGTGCTGGTCGTGAAGCTGCAATTCGTGCTCTTCAAGCTGCAGGTCTAGAAGTAACAGCAATTAGAGATGTTACTCCAGTTCCTCATAATGGATGTCGTCCACCAAAACGTCGTCGTGTGTAATTTTTCTGTATAGAATTTTCCCTTTTGTCTATAATGGATATGATGCATTATCGAGAAATTTCGTACAGAAACATCGCTTGTTGTGCACAATCGGGAACTGCCTAAGGGGGACTTTCGGTTAGACAGGGGTTATACCTTTGTTTAACCGGGGTTTCGACGTTTTGAAGGAGGGTTTAGTTAATGATTGAAATCGAAAAGCCGAAAATCGAAACGGTTGAACTTAACGAAGATGCTAAATATGGTAAATTCGTAATTGAACCGCTTGAGCGTGGATATGGTACTACTTTGGGTAACTCCTTACGTCGTATTCTTTTATCCTCACTCCCTGGTGCCGCTGTTACTGCTATCCAAATCGATGGCGTATTACATGAATTTTCAACAGTTGAGGGCGTAGTAGAAGACGTTACGACGATCATCTTAAACTTGAAAAAGTTAGCTCTTAAAATCTACTCTGAAGAAGAGAAGACGTTGGAAATTGATGTACAGGGCGAAGGTATTGTCACAGCTGCTGATATTACTCACGATAGTGATGTAGAAATCTTAAATCCAGATTTACACATTGCAACGTTAGCAAAAGATGCGCATTTCCGCGTGCGTTTAACTGCAAAGCGTGGCCGTGGGTATACGCCAGCTGATGCAAATAAAAGCGAAGATCAACCAATAGGAGTAATTCCTATTGATTCTATTTATACTCCAGTATCACGTGTGACTTACCAAGTGGAAAAGACACGTGTCGGACAAGTGGCTAATTATGATAAGCTTACGCTTGATGTATGGACGGATGGAAGCATCGGGCCAAAAGAAGCTATCTCTTTAGGTGCCAAAATCTTAACTGAGCATTTAAATATCTTTGTTGGTTTAACTGATGAAGCACAAAATGCTGAGATTATGGTCGAGAAGGAAGAAGATCAAAAAGAGAAAGTTCTTGAGATGACTATCGAAGAACTAGACCTTTCTGTTCGTTCTTATAATTGCCTAAAACGTGCAGGAATTAATACTGTACAAGAGCTTGCGAACAAAACAGAAGAAGATATGATGAAAGTTCGTAACTTAGGACGTAAATCCTTAGAAGAAGTTAAACATAAACTTGAGGAATTAGGTTTAGGTTTACGTAAAGACGACTGAGGATTTAAACCCATCAACAAAGGAGGGAACTACGAATGGCATACAGAAAATTAGGCCGTACAAGTGCGCAACGTAAAGCTATGTTACGTGATTTAGCTACTGATTTAATTATCAACGAGCGCATCCAAACGACAGAAACTCGTGCAAAAGAACTTCGTTCTGTAGTGGAAAAAATGATCACTTTAGGTAAACGCGGAGATCTTCATGCTCGTCGTCAAGCAGCAGCTTTCATTCGCAATGAAGTAGCTAACGCTGAGACTGGTCAAGATGCACTTCAAAAACTATTCGCTGATGTAGCTCCACGCTATGCTGAGCGCCAAGGCGGATACACTCGTATTGCAAAAATTGGTCCACGTCGCGGAGACGCAGCACCAATGGTAATTATCGAGTTAGTATAATGATAATTAAAAGGGCAGGACAGTTCTTTTCAAGAAACTGGTCATGGCCCTTTTTTTTAAATATAAAAATAGGCTAACTTGGCGAAGGAAAGGGTGCCTTCTATTGAAAAAAGAGAAACTTCGGATAGAAAATATATCATTTCAATATCCTGGGGCAGCCACTTATGCATTAAAAGATGTTTCATTTTCCTTATATGAGGGAGAATGGGTATCTATTATTGGACAAAACGGTTCAGGAAAGTCTACACTTGCAAAATTATTGAATGGTTTGTTTTTGCCAGAAGCAGGGACTATTACAGTAAATGATACAATGGTTTTATCAGAGGAAACGGTATGGGATGTTCGAAAACAAATTGGAATGGTATTTCAAAATCCAGATAATCAATTTGTTGGAACGACAGTGCAAGATGATGTTGTATTTGGCTTGGAGAATATCGGAATGCCAAGAGAACAAATGATTGAAAGATTAGAACAGGCCTTGCAACTTGTCCGTATGGAAGATTTTCTTAATGATGAGCCTCATTCCTTATCTGGTGGGCAAAAGCAGCGAGTGGCAATAGCAGGCGTTTTAGCACTTCAACCATCTATTTTAATATTAGATGAAGCAACGTCAATGTTAGACCCTCAAGGGAGACGTGAAGTAGTAGAAACGGTTAGACAACTTGTTACTCAAAAAGGTATTACCGTGTTATCAATTACGCACGATTTAGAAGAAGCGGCACAGTCAGATCGTGTCATTATTTTAAATAAGGGAGAAATATTAGAGGAAGGGACTCCAGAAAAAATTTTCAAATCCTCTCATATGCTCCAAGAAATTGGCTTAGATGTACCGTTTTCGGTGAAAATAGCAGAATTATTAAAAAGAAATGAAATTCTCTTGCAAAATACGCATCTTACAATGGAAAGCTTGGTGAACGAACTTTGGAGATTACATTCCAAAAAGTAGAACATCGTTATCAATATAAAACTCCATTTGAAAGACGCGCACTTTATGATGTAGACGTGTCGTTTCCAAGTGGGGGCTATTATGCCATTATCGGTCATACTGGTTCAGGAAAGTCGACGATGATTCAACATTTAAATGGTTTATTGCAGCCGACAAATGGTACAGTTCAAATTGGTGAACATTTGATTTCGGCAGGAAAGAAAGAAAAAAAGCTAAAGCCACTACGTAAAAAAGTAGGGGTTGTCTTTCAATTTCCAGAACATCAGTTGTTTGAAGAGACTGTGGAGAAAGATATTTGTTTCGGCCCTACTAATTTTGGAGTATCTGTAGACGAAGCAAGGCAAAAGGCTAGAAAGGCAATTGAACTTGTAGGGCTAGAACCAGAACTGTTAACACGTTCTCCGTTCGAATTAAGTGGTGGACAAATGAGACGTGTTGCTATAGCGGGTGTACTGGCAATGGAACCTGAAGTGCTTGTATTAGATGAACCTACAGCAGGACTAGATCCAAAAGGGCAGAACGAACTTATGGAGATGTTTTATAATCTGCACAAGGAGAAGGGTCTTACAGTCATCCTTGTAACGCATAATATGGAGGATGCTGCTCAGTATGCGGAGCAGATTGTAGTTATGCATAAAGGAACGGTCTTTTTGCAAGGAAGTGCAGAGGAAGTATTTTCACATGCTGATGAACTAGAGAAAATTGGTGTGGATCTTCCTATGTCATTAAAGTATAAACGTGCAATTGAAGAGAAGTTTGGTATTTCAATTCCAAAGGCTACCTTATCTTTAGAGGATCTTACTCATGAAGTTGTGCAGGTGTTACGAAAAGGTGGTCATGAATCATGCAGCAGTTGATTATTGGGAGATATATCCCGGGGAATTCACTTATTCATCAACTTGATCCACGTACGAAGCTGCTGATTGTCTTTTTATATGTATTTGTTGTTTTCTTAGCAAATAATGCGATTTCATATGGATTTTTATTTTTATATGCACTCATTGCTTTATTTTTTGCAAAAGTGCCGATTCGTTATGTACTTTCGGGCTTAAAACCAATTTTATGGATTTTTCTTTTTACATTTTTCCTGCATATTTTTACAAATAAAGAGGGGGATGTACTATTCCAGCTTGGTTGGTTTTCGATATATGAAAAAGGATTAGAGCAAGGGATATACATTTCTGTACGATTCTTCGTTATTATTTTAATGACGACATTATTAACGTTAACGACGACACCTATTGAAATTACAGATGGTTTGGAGACGTTATTAAAGCCGTTGAAGCGTATAAAGGTTCCTGTTCATGAAATCGCATTAATGATGTCAATTTCTCTTCGTTTTATCCCGACATTAATGGATGAAACGAGTAAAATAATGAAAGCACAAGCGTCACGTGGTATTGATTTTGCCGGGGGACCGATAAAAGATAGAATGAAAGCTATTATTTCACTGCTCGTTCCTCTGTTTATCAGTGCTTTTAAGCGTGCAGAGGACTTAGCCATTGCGATGGAAGCTCGTGGATATCAAAGTGGTGAAGGACGTACTAAATTTAGGCAACTACGCTGGAAAACAAGCGATACAGTAACGATTGTCAGCTTATTTTGTTTAGCTTGTATTTTGGCATGGGTGCGATCGTAATGGAGAATAGAGAAATGGATAGAATAAAATGTACGGTTGCATATGATGGCATGCATTTTTGTGGTTATCAAATTCAGCCGAACCATCGTACTGTTCAACAGGAGATAGAAAAAGCATTGCAGAAATTGCATAAGGGAGAACTTGTTCGTGTTCAGGCATCTGGTAGAACAGATTCTACAGTTCATGCAAAAGGACAAGTAATACACTTTGATACTCCTTTGTCTCTTGAAGAATGGCAATGGAGTAATGCTTTAAACACAATGTTGCCAGATGATATTGTTATTAGGCAAGTAGAGAAAAAAACAGAAGAATTTCATGCACGTTACGGTGTTGAGAAAAAAGAATATCGTTATCGTGTATTATTATCAAAGACTGCGGATGTATTCCGTAGAAATTACGTATATCAATATCCATACCCGCTCGAAATCAACTCTATAAGAAAAGCAATTCCTTATTTTATTGGAACGCATGATTTTACTTCTTTTTGTTCGGCAAAAACTGACAAAAAAGATAAAGTGCGAACAATTTATGAAATCGAGTTAATTGAACAAGATGATGAAATAATTTTTCGTTTTGTAGGTAATGGATTTTTATATAATATGGTCAGAATTATTGTTGGTACGTTACTTAGCGTAGGGCAAGGAAAGCTTGATCCTGATAGCATTCCAGAGATTTTAGCGAAACAAAATCGTCAGTTTGCTGGAAAGATGGCTCCAGGTCATGGGCTTTACTTGTGGGAGGTAAACTATAACAACTAATCCTGGTGTAACATTTGCTTGACATTAGAAACTCAAAAGTATATCATAACATATGGTATTGTTTCTAAAACCACGATTAGCCCCGGAAGGAAATCGTGTTTAAGATAAACAATAGATTTTTTCTATGGAAAAGATAACGAGGAGGGAAACACATGCGTACGACTTTTATGGCAAAAGCTAACGAAGTTGAGCGTAAATGGTATGTGGTTGATGCTGAAGGTCAAACTTTAGGTCGCCTTGCTAGTGAAGTAGCATCCATTTTACGTGGTAAAAACAAACCTACATTTACACCACACGTTGACACGGGTGATCATGTAATTATTATTAACGCTGAGAAAATTCATTTAACAGGTAATAAATTAAACGATAAAATTTACTACCGTCACACTAACCACCCAGGTGGACTTAAGCAAAGAACAGCTCTTGAAATGCGTACAAACTACCCTGTACAAATGTTAGAGCTTGCAATTAAAGGCATGCTTCCAAAAGGACGCTTAGGCCGTCAAGTTTCTAAGAAACTTAACGTGTATGCTGGAGCAGAGCATCCACACCAAGCACAAAAACCAGAAGTTTACGAACTTCGCGGATAATTAATTAAAGGAGGGCTTACTTTGGCACAGGTTCAATACTATGGCACTGGACGTCGTAAGAGTTCAGTAGCGCGCGTACGCCTAGTTCCAGGCGAAGGACGCGTTATCATTAACGGTCGTGATTTTGAAAACTATATCCCATTTGCTGCATTACGTGAAGTAGTGAAACAACCTCTAGTTGCAACAGAAACTTTAGGTAACTACGATGTACTTGTAAACGTAAATGGTGGTGGATACACTGGTCAAGCTGGTGCTATTCGTCACGGTATTTCTCGCGCTTTATTAAAAGCTGATCCAGAATACCGTCTAACACTAAAACGTGCAGGTCTATTAACTCGTGACGCACGTATGAAAGAGCGTAAAAAATACGGTCTTAAAGGCGCACGTCGTGCACCTCAGTTCTCAAAACGTTAATTTTTGCGAACTACAAACCCCAACCATTTTGGTTGGGGTTTTTTTATGTTTCATTCCTCTTTTGCAATTTTTATAGCTTGGAATATTTTAGTGCTACCGCCGCGCGTATGCTTCTTCTTTAGAAGTTTAGACTAATACGTATTAGGGAGGTTTATATGTACTATGAATGTCATTGTCAGCTTACAAGAAAAACAAAAAGAAAAGCAGTTAAAATACGAGCGGAAGATGTTGCGGGAATTATCATTAAAAACATTGCGTTCAAATATTCGTGATGCCTTTCAAATGCAAGAGCTTCATCGTCAGTATGAAGATTACTGTATTGAATTAGGGATAGAATCTTATTTATTAGGAGCGAGATACAGTAAATTTGGTTATTATGGTGAATCGTTTTTTGATGTGAAATATAGAGCTTTAGAAGAAGAACAACAATTAACTGAAACGCTATTTCAATTTTTAACGAGTATGACTATGCGAGAAATAAAGTTGAAAGATGAGGAGTTACTTTTTGAATCTTGTCAGCAGTTTATAGGATTGTGGTGGCAAGAAGGGTATGAAAAAGGTGAAAGAAGATATCGATTAAAGCTTCATTAAGACAAGCATAAACTTTCCTCTTGTCCCATATAAGTAATTAGAGGGACTAGCTGGAGGAGGAAAGGTATGAAGAGAATTCGAATTATCTCTTTTGCACTCGCTGCGGTTGTATTGTTTTTTTTAGTCAAGCAAGAATTTCAAATTACAAAATCGTGGCGAGCTTGGAATTTACCCTTATCAGGGAAAGTAATTGTATTAGATGCTGGGCATGGTGGACCAGATGGAGGGGCTGTTGGTGGAAAGGATATTATAGAAAAGGATATTACGCTTGAAATTACAAAAAAGGTACAAGACTATTTACAAGAACAAGGTGCACTAGTTATTTTAACGCGTGAGGGAGATTATGATTTAGCTAACAAAGATACAAAGTCATATAGTAGACGTAAAGCAGAGGATTTAAAAAAACGTGTAGAAATCATCAATAAACCTGATGTAGACTTTTTTGCAAGTATTCATTTAAATGCTTTAACTAGTAGTGGATCGAAAGGCGCACAAACGTTCTATTACCGCTCTTCGATTGAAAATGAACGTGCTGCAAAATTTATACAGGCTGAATTGAGAACAAGTTTAGAGAACACGAATCGTTCTGCTAAGACAATTTCGCATGTGTATTTATTAAAGTATTCTAAAACACCAGGTGCTTTAATTGAAGCCGGCTTTTTATCGAATGTGAACGAAAGGTATATGTTAAATTCGGAGAAATATCAGCAAAAGGTAGCAGCTGCAATATACCGTGGTATATTACGTTATTTCACGGAAAAAGGAAATCCTCCAGAATAAGGAGGATTTTTTTGAGCTTCTCTCGTTAACGAAGTTTTCGGAAAATATGTTATACTGGAAATGTAAACGCATTTATTTCAAGAATACGCAGAGATAAATTCAATTAACATTACGTTATTTTTCATACAGGGGGCTGGGCTAATTATGGTAACGAAAGAGCAAGTGGTTGAAGCGTTAGAAGGGATTGTAGATCCGTTTTTACATAAAACATTAAAAGAAACAAGTGCAATTAAAGAGGTAACAGTCAAGCCAGAGAAGGAACATGTGAGTGTTAAAATTGCAATCGTAAAAACCGGTACAGCGGAACAAATGCAGTTGCAGTCTGGAATTGTAAAGTTAGTAAAAGAACTTGGGGCAGCAACAGTTGGACTTCGTTTTGCAGAATTTACAGAAGAGGAATTAGCTCAGTTTGCACCGGAACAAGAAGAAGAGCAAAGTGAATCTTTATTGTCACCTAATTCAAAAACAACATTCTTAGCAGTAGCGAGTGGAAAAGGTGGCGTGGGAAAATCAACTGTTTCCGTTAACCTTGCAGTTGCTTTAGCTCGTTTAGGAAAAAAAGTTGGTATTATTGATGCGGACATTTACGGTTTTAGTGTGCCAGACATGATGGGGATAGAAAAACGTCCTATCGTAAGAGGTGACAAGATAATTCCGGTGGAACGTTTAGGTGTAAAGGTAATCTCAATGGGCTTCTTTGTAGAGGATAATGCACCAGTTATTTGGAGAGGACCTATGCTTGGGAAAATGTTAAACCACTTCTTCACAGAAGTAGAATGGGGCGATTTAGATTATTTAGTACTAGATTTGCCACCAGGCACAGGTGATGTTGCGTTAGATGTGCACTCAATGTTGCCATCTTGCAAAGAGATTATTGTAACGACGCCTCATCCAACAGCTGCGTTTGTAGCAGCGCGTGCTGGAGCGATGGCATTGCGCACTGAACATAGTATTCTTGGTGTTGTTGAGAATATGGCATATTTTGAAAGTAAGGTAACTGGTGAGAAAGAATATGTATTTGGAAAAGGCGGGGGAGATAAGTTAGCTACCGAATTACAAACGAATGTTCTTGGTCGTATTCCACTGCAACAACCCGATTGGAATAAAGAAGACTTTGCTCCTTCAGTATATGAAGATACACATACAACGGGCATTATTTATAGTAAAATAGCTGAAACAGTAATTGATAAAACAGCTGTTACACAAAAATAAAGTGAAACTTTAATCAGTGGGGTTCACCTGTTACTGACAACAATAAGGCTTTTGTTGCTAGTAAACCTTTCGTTTAATTAGAGGGGTCCATTTTGTCTGTTAATAGCAAGATAAAGTAATAACGAGTGGACAATATATAAATTGTCCACTCGTTATTATAGTTATTATTTTTTACTGTTCTTCCTTCTTCTCGCCTTGAGAACCACCGTCACCGCCTGCTTCTTTCTTACCAGATCCGCCTTTTTCAGCTTTTTGCACACCTTTACTAATGATATCAATCATCTTGGCTTGGAAGAGTGGACTTTCAGCAGTTTCTGTTAGTACTTGTTGTAGATATTGACGGTATTCTTTACTCTTCATTGTTTGTAACATCATTTTTTCTACTTCAGGATTTTTCATAATTTCTATAACGCCTGCTTGGTATTCAGGGTCTTTTAATAAGGTTTTCATTAATTGAGTTTGTTCTTTCCCCATACTTTTAGCAAATTTTGATGAGAACTCAGGATCTTTAAAGAGCTTTTCCCAGAATTGTTGCCCTTTATCGGATACCATGGCATCTTCAATCGTTTTCTTTACTACTGTTTCATCTAGTATGAGTGCTTGTTTCATTTTTTCATCAGTTAATACATCTTGAATAGCTTTCTTACCTTGATCTGTTTTTAAAATATCAACAATCATTTTCTTTGTTTGATCGTAATCTAGTTCGGATTTCGTTTCTTTTCCTTGTGCGCATGCTGCAAGTGCGATAAGTAGAAAAGAAGAAACGAAAATGAATAGCATCCGTTTCATAAGTTGGAACTCCTTTCAGCACAGTTCTCTCTTTTTAATATAAATATCTTTAAGGAATTTATACATGAACATGGCTAGCTTTTTGAAATTGTCATTGATACAATTTAATTAGAAATATAAGGATAATGGGGGATGTGTTGTGAATAGCCGCAAGTGGGTACGACTATTTTTAACGACGTTGTTTCTTGGTGGGATTAGCACAGTTATTATTGGTTTTGTTTTGGAGTGGGACAAGTACAATGAATTTTTTCAAAATTTCGACGGTAAGGAGATTTTAGCAGTATCTTTCTGGCTGATGGGTGTAGGATTTATTTTTAGTGTTATAAGTCAAATGGGATTCTTTGCATATTTAACAATCCACCGTTTTGGACTAGGGATGTTTCGCTCATCTTCTTTATGGAATGCAGTCCAGCTCTTCTTTATTGCATTCGTATTATTTGATTTTGTGTATTTAAGATCTGTACTTATTGCAAATGGGGAAGTCTCGTTAGGGAATAATATACTTGTTGCTGGAATGTTATTTGTGTTTGGAGCAATTGTTGCTTATGTAAAAAGTAAAGAAACAAATAAAAAAGCATTTGTGCCAGCTCTGTTCTTTATGGTTGTTGTAACGATCCTTGAATGGGTACCGGCGCTTCGGATTAATGATACAGATTGGTTATATTTAATGGTTATACCGCTATTGTTATGTAATGCATATCAATTACTTGTATTACATCGTTTAATCGGAAAAACAAGTAAATCAGCTTAATAGAGAGGTTTTATACAACATCAGTTATAATGTTGTAAATGGTATGATTAAAAAAGCTCTACCACCTTCTTGAAAGGTAGTAGAGCTTTTTATGCGTGAAGAGTAGTAGGGAAGAAGCTACTTCACATCTTCACTTTTCGTACTTGTGTTGGAAATAAGTTGTGAAACGGATATTTGCTCATATCCATCACTTTTTATTTTTTGCAGGAGCAGCGGTAAAGCTCTATTTGTTTGAAGGGCAGAATCGGATGCGTGTAATAACACGATATCTCCACCTTTCAAATTATTAGAGACAGTGGAAACGATGTTATTTACACCTGGGTTTTTCCAATCGTTTGAATTATTACTCCAATGCACGACGGTGTATCCAAGTGATTCTGCGATTTTAAGGGTTGCTTTGTTAAATTCGCCACTAGGTGGACGTAACAGCTTGACTTGTTTTACACCAAGTTTCGTAAAAACATCTTGTGCTCGTAAAAGGTCTCGTCTTATTTCATTTGTCTCTAGAGAAGTATAGGATGTGTAATTGTACCCCATACTACCGATTTCGTGTCCATCTTTCATGATTCGCTCTACAATATCGGGGTGTCTTTCGGCCCATGCAGCAGAAAGGAAGAAGGTTGCATTCTTAATTTCTTTTTCTTTAAGAGTATCTAGGATTGGAATTGCTTTTTTGTCTCCCCAACTAATATCAAACGTAAATGCAACTTGCTTTTTAGCGGTGTCTCCTTTGTAAATTACTTTAGGGCCTGTAGCAGTTGAAAAAGCAGATTCATGTGAATATGTTTTTAAAAAGAGTAGCCATGCTGTAAATAAGGACAGTATCACTATTAAGCTAATGTGTTTAAAATTTCTCTTACTCGTAATAAAAAAGAAAAACATAATATTACGCCCCTTTGTCCAATCCTTTTCAGTTACATATATGCTGGAAATATAAAAAAGAGAACAAAGGATTAATATCGTAAGTAGTGGATATAATGGATGATAGGATTGTGATAATTGAAAATGAGCGGAACGTTTATTGTTGCGTAAGGAATTATTGAGGTGATTGTTTGCTTGGGCTGATGTTGACAAAAGAAGAGAGAAAAGAAATGGAATACATATTGAAGAGAGAATTAGAGGAACTTTTATTTGATTTTGAAGATGAGCGTATTCATGAAGTTGTAAAAAAAGCTATGGAAGAAAGATATAAAATCATTTTCTGTTTATTCCGGAGAGTAGCTAACACAGAAGAATGTATTCGTTATGTAAGAAAAAGAATTTTTTATTAAAAAGTGTTGACGTTAATAGTTTGTATATGTTAAATTAATAACCGTCGCTGATGCGGAAACGCAGAAAACGACAAAAAGAAATTGAAAAACTTAGTTGACATTAACTAACGAAGATGTTAACATAAGGAAGTCGCAAATGAGCGACCAAGTAGTTCTTTGAAAACTGAACGAAACAAACAACGTGAAACGTCAATTTTTATTTTAGATGCTAGACAAACTAACTTTATTGGAGAGTTTGATCCTGGCTCAGGATGAACGCTGGCGGCGTGCCTAATACATGCAAGTCGAGCGAATGGATTAAGAGCTTGCTCTTATGAAGTTAGCGGCGGACGGGTGAGTAACACGTGGGTAACCTGCCCATAAGACTGGGATAACTCCGGGAAACCGGGGCTAATACCGGATAACATTTTGAACTGCATGGTTCGAAATTGAAAGGCGGCTTCGGCTGTCACTTATGGATGGACCCGCGTCGCATTAGCTAGTTGGTGAGGTAACGGCTCACCAAGGCAACGATGCGTAGCCGACCTGAGAGGGTGATCGGCCACACTGGGACTGAGACACGGCCCAGACTCCTACGGGAGGCAGCAGTAGGGAATCTTCCGCAATGGACGAAAGTCTGACGGAGCAACGCCGCGTGAGTGATGAAGGCTTTCGGGTCGTAAAACTCTGTTGTTAGGGAAGAACAAGTGCTAGTTGAATAAGCTGGCACCTTGACGGTACCTAACCAGAAAGCCACGGCTAACTACGTGCCAGCAGCCGCGGTAATACGTAGGTGGCAAGCGTTATCCGGAATTATTGGGCGTAAAGCGCGCGCAGGTGGTTTCTTAAGTCTGATGTGAAAGCCCACGGCTCAACCGTGGAGGGTCATTGGAAACTGGGAGACTTGAGTGCAGAAGAGGAAAGTGGAATTCCATGTGTAGCGGTGAAATGCGTAGAGATATGGAGGAACACCAGTGGCGAAGGCGACTTTCTGGTCTGTAACTGACACTGAGGCGCGAAAGCGTGGGGAGCAAACAGGATTAGATACCCTGGTAGTCCACGCCGTAAACGATGAGTGCTAAGTGTTAGAGGGTTTCCGCCCTTTAGTGCTGAAGTTAACGCATTAAGCACTCCGCCTGGGGAGTACGGCCGCAAGGCTGAAACTCAAAGGAATTGACGGGGGCCCGCACAAGCGGTGGAGCATGTGGTTTAATTCGAAGCAACGCGAAGAACCTTACCAGGTCTTGACATCCTCTGAAAACCCTAGAGATAGGGCTTCTCCTTCGGGAGCAGAGTGACAGGTGGTGCATGGTTGTCGTCAGCTCGTGTCGTGAGATGTTGGGTTAAGTCCCGCAACGAGCGCAACCCTTGATCTTAGTTGCCATCATTAAGTTGGGCACTCTAAGGTGACTGCCGGTGACAAACCGGAGGAAGGTGGGGATGACGTCAAATCATCATGCCCCTTATGACCTGGGCTACACACGTGCTACAATGGACGGTACAAAGAGCTGCAAGACCGCGAGGTGGAGCTAATCTCATAAAACCGTTCTCAGTTCGGATTGTAGGCTGCAACTCGCCTACATGAAGCTGGAATCGCTAGTAATCGCGGATCAGCATGCCGCGGTGAATACGTTCCCGGGCCTTGTACACACCGCCCGTCACACCACGAGAGTTTGTAACACCCGAAGTCGGTGGGGTAACCTTTTTGGAGCCAGCCGCCTAAGGTGGGACAGATGATTGGGGTGAAGTCGTAACAAGGTAGCCGTATCGGAAGGTGCGGCTGGATCACCTCCTTTCTATGGAGAATTGATGAACGCTGTTCATCAATATAAGTTTCCGTGTTTCGTTTTGTTCAGTTTTGAGAGAACTATCTCTCATATATAAATGTATGTTCTTTGAAAACTAGATAACAGTGTAGCTCATATTTTTTAATTTTTAGTTTGGTTAAGTTAGAAAGGGCGCACGGTGGATGCCTTGACACTAGGAGTCGATGAAGGACGGGACTAACGCCGATATGCTTCGGGGAGCTGTAAGTAAGCTTTGATCCGAAGATTTCCGAATGGGGAAACCCACCATACGTAATGGTATGGTATCCTTATCTGAATACATAGGGTAAGGAAGACAGACCCAGGGAACTGAAACATCTAAGTACCTGGAGGAAGAGAAAGCAAATGCGATTTCCTGAGTAGCGGCGAGCGAAACGGAACATAGCCCAAACCAAGAGGCTTGCCTCTTGGGGTTGTAGGACATTCTATACGGAGTTACAAAGGAACGAGGTAGATGAAGCGACCTGGAAAGGTCCGTCGTAGAGGGTAACAACCCCGTAGTCGAAACTTCGTTCTCTCTTGAATGTATCCTGAGTACGGCGGAACACGTGAAATTCCGTCGGAATCTGGGAGGACCATCTCCCAAGGCTAAATACTCCCTAGTGATCGATAGTGAACCAGTACCGTGAGGGAAAGGTGAAAAGCACCCCGGAAGGGGAGTGAAAGAGATCCTGAAACCGTGTGCCTACAAATAGTCAGAGCCCGTTAACGGGTGATGGCGTGCCTTTTGTAGAATGAACCGGCGAGTTACGATCCCGTGCGAGGTTAAGCTGAAGAGGCGGAGCCGCAGCGAAAGCGAGTCTGAATAGGGCGTTTAGTACGTGGTCGTAGACCCGAAACCAGGTGATCTACCCATGTCCAGGGTGAAGTTCAGGTAACACTGAATGGAGGCCCGAACCCACGCACGTTGAAAAGTGCGGGGATGAGGTGTGGGTAGCGGAGAAATTCCAATCGAACCTGGAGATAGCTGGTTCTCCCCGAAATAGCTTTAGGGCTAGCCTTAAGTGTAAGAGTCTTGGAGGTAGAGCACTGATTGGACTAGGGGTCCTCATCGGATTACCGAATTCAGTCAAACTCCGAATGCCAATGACTTATCCTTAGGAGTCAGACTGCGAGTGATAAGATCCGTAGTCAAAAGGGAAACAGCCCAGACCGCCAGCTAAGGTCCCAAAGTGTGTATTAAGTGGAAAAGGATGTGGAGTTGCTTAGACAACTAGGATGTTGGCTTAGAAGCAGCCACCATTTAAAGAGTGCGTAATAGCTCACTAGTCGAGTGACTCTGCGCCGAAAATGTACCGGGCTAAATACACCACCGAAGCTGCGGATTGATACCAATGGTATCAGTGGTAGGGGAGCGTTCTAAGGACAGTGAAGTCAGACCGGAAGGACTGGTGGAGTGCTTAGAAGTGAGAATGCCGGTATGAGTAGCGAAAGACGGGTGAGAATCCCGTCCACCGAATGCCTAAGGTTTCCTGAGGAAGGCTCGTCCGCTCAGGGTTAGTCAGGACCTAAGCCGAGGCCGACAGGCGTAGGCGATGGACAACAGGTTGATATTCCTGTACCACCTCTTTATCGTTTGAGCAATGGAGGGACGCAGAAGGATAGAAGAAGCGTGCGATTGGTTGTGCACGTCCAAGCAGTTAGGCTGATAAGTAGGCAAATCCGCTTATCGCGTATGCTGAGCTGTGATGGGGAAGCTCCTTATGGAGCGAAGTCTTTGATTCCCCGCTGCCAAGAAAAGCTTCTAGCGAGATAAAAGGTGCCTGTACCGCAAACCGACACAGGTAGGCGAGGAGAGAATCCTAAGGTGTGCGAGAGAACTCTGGTTAAGGAACTCGGCAAAATGACCCCGTAACTTCGGGAGAAGGGGTGCTTTCTTAACGGAAAGCCGCAGTGAATAGGCCCAAGCGACTGTTTAGCAAAAACACAGCTCTCTGCGAAGCCGTAAGGCGAAGTATAGGGGGTGACACCTGCCCGGTGCTGGAAGGTTAAGGAGAGGGGTTAGCGTAAGCGAAGCTCTGAACTGAAGCCCCAGTAAACGGCGGCCGTAACTATAACGGTCCTAAGGTAGCGAAATTCCTTGTCGGGTAAGTTCCGACCCGCACGAAAGGTGTAACGATTTGGGCACTGTCTCAACCAGAGACTCGGTGAAATTATAGTACCTGTGAAGATGCAGGTTACCCGCGACAGGACGGAAAGACCCCGTGGAGCTTTACTGTAGCCTGATATTGAATTTTGGTACAGTTTGTACAGGATAGGCGGGAGCCATTGAAACCGGAGCGCTAGCTTCGGTGGAGGCGCTGGTGGGATACCGCCCTGACTGTATTGAAATTCTAACCTACGGGTCTTATCGACCCGGGAGACAGTGTCAGGTGGGCAGTTTGACTGGGGCGGTCGCCTCCTAAAGTGTAACGGAGGCGCCCAAAGGTTCCCTCAGAATGGTTGGAAATCATTCGTAGAGTGCAAAGGCATAAGGGAGCTTGACTGCGAGACCTACAAGTCGAGCAGGGACGAAAGTCGGGCTTAGTGATCCGGTGGTTCCGCATGGAAGGGCCATCGCTCAACGGATAAAAGCTACCCCGGGATAACAGGCTTATCTCCCCCAAGAGTCCACATCGACGGGGAGGTTTGGCACCTCGATGTCGGCTCATCGCATCCTGGGGCTGTAGTCGGTCCCAAGGGTTGGGCTGTTCGCCCATTAAAGCGGTACGCGAGCTGGGTTCAGAACGTCGTGAGACAGTTCGGTCCCTATCCGTCGTGGGCGTAGGAAATTTGAGAGGAGCTGTCCTTAGTACGAGAGGACCGGGATGGACGCACCGCTGGTGTACCAGTTGTTCTGCCAAGGGCATAGCTGGGTAGCTATGTGCGGAAGGGATAAGTGCTGAAAGCATCTAAGCATGAAGCCCCCCTCAAGATGAGATTTCCCATAGCGTAAGCTAGTAAGATCCCTGAAAGATGATCAGGTTGATAGGTTCGAGGTGGAAGCATGGTGACATGTGGAGCTGACGAATACTAATAGATCGAGGACTTAACCATATAATATGTAGCAAATGTTATCTAGTTTTGAAAGAATATAAAAAACTTGTTGACTTTCGAGGTCAAATGAGTTAAAATGATTCTTGTCTTAAATGAATACAGTCTGGTAATGATGGCAGAGAGGTCACACCCGTTCCCATACCGAACACGGAAGTTAAGCTCTCTAGCGCCGATGGTAGTTGGGACCTTGTCCCTGTGAGAGTAGGACGTTGCCAGGCTAATATTATTCCGCAGTAGCTCAGTGGTAGAGCTATCGGCTGTTAACCGATCGGTCGTAGGTTCGAGTCCTACCTGCGGAGCCATTATGCTTCCATAGCTCAGCTGGTAGAGCACTTCCATGGTAAGGAAGAGGTCACCGGTTCAAGCCCGGTTGGAAGCTTGGGAATAGGTTTAAAACTTTTTTGGCCCGTTGGTCAAGTGGTTAAGACACCGCCCTTTCACGGCGGTAACACGGGTTCGAATCCCGTACGGGTCACCACTTTTGGAGGATTAGCTCAGCTGGGAGAGCACCTGCCTTACAAGCAGGGGGTCGGCGGTTCGATCCCGTCATCCTCCACCATATATATTTAAAATGTCGGAGGGGTAGCGAAGTGGCTAAACGCGGCGGACTGTAAATCCGCTCCTTCGGGTTCGGCAGTTCGAATCTGCCCCCCTCCACCATTTTCTTTAAAATAACCTGAGAGGGTTTATTTTTTTGAAAAGATAACCATACTAGTAAATATTAATGGGCTATAGCCAAGCGGTAAGGCAACGGACTTTGACTCCGTCATGCGCTGGTTCGAATCCAGCTAGCCCAGCCATTTACGAGCCATTAGCTCAGTTGGTAGAGCATCTGACTTTTAATCAGAGGGTCGAAGGTTCGAGTCCTTCATGGCTCATCATTTTTGCGGAAGTAGTTCAGTGGTAGAATACAACCTTGCCAAGGTTGGGGTCGCGGGTTCGAATCCCGTCTTCCGCTTAATTAATAAGGGGCCTTAGCTCAGCTGGGAGAGCGCCTGCCTTGCACGCAGGAGGTCAGCGGTTCGATCCCGCTAGGCTCCATCTAAATAAAAAAGCTTACATCATACGATGTAAGCTTTTTTTGTGTTTAAAAAGACAACTTTTATACTTGTCGTTTAAAATGAAGAAAACGTAAAAATAAGGGATGGGGAGATAATTGTGAAAGTTGTTATTGCATCTGATTCATATAAAGAAAGCCTAAAAGCTATAGAAGTATGTGGAGCTATTGAAAGAGGTTTTAGAGCAATTTTTCCTAATGCAGAGTATGTGAAAATACCAATTGGAGATGGAGGAGAAGGGACGGTTGAATCACTTGTTGATGCTACAGGGGGGAGAATTATATCAATTAGTGTGACAGGACCGCTTAGAGAAGGTATACAAGCTTTTTATGGCATTTCTAAAGATAAAAAGACAGCGTTTATCGAAATGGCAGCAGCATCAGGATTACAGCACGTTCCAGTTGAAAAGCGCAACCCACTTATTACAACGACAAAAGGAACAGGAGAACTTATATTACATGCGCTAGATCAAGGAGTGGAGTACATAATTTTAGGACTTGGAGGAAGTGCTACAAATGATGGCGGGGCAGGTATGTTAGCGGCTTTAGGAGTAAGGTTTATAAATGGTAAGGGTGAAGTAATAGATCCATCTGGAGGCACATTACACTCGATTGTTACTATTGATTTTTCACGAATGGACCCACGCTTAAAGGGGGTAAAGATAGAAGCGGCATGTGATGTGGATAATCCATTAGTCGGAATGCAGGGAGCATCTTTCGTATTTGGGAGACAAAAGGGTGCAAATATAGAGATGATGAAAGAGCTAGATGAGAATTTACAACATTATGCGAATATGCTTAAACGATATGTATCTTTTGATGTATCTGAAATACCTGGTGCAGGGGCAGCGGGAGGAATGGGAGCGGCTGTTATTTCAGTGTTAAAGGGAGACTTGCGTAGGGGCATTGAAATTGTATTAGATTATACAAATTTCGATAAACATATAGAAGATGCACATCTTATTATAACTGGTGAAGGTAGAATAGATAAACAAACTGCATATGGAAAGGCTCCTGTGGGTGTTGCGGGGCGTGCAAAACGTTTTTCTGTGCCTGTAATTGCTATTGGAGGGTCTGTATCATCTGATTATTCAGCTGTGTACGAGAAAGGAATAGATGCGGTATTTAGTATCACAACGAGACCGATGACACTAGAAGAAGCATATAAAGTAGCAGAAGAAAATATTGAAATGACAACGAAGAATATTGCAACAGTATGGAAAATAGCATCAGAAAAACACTTCTAAATATAGGAGTGTTTTATTATTATTATTTAATAATAGTGATTGCGATTGTTTCATTAAGTTAACTTTATACATAGAATAGTCTTAAAATTTGGTTTTCAACGTGAATATAAGTGAATAAATTGTATATCCATACAGAAAAATGTCGAGTTGAGTCAGACTATATAAAAGATTTAAAATATTTAGTGAAGGCATAAAAGGGGGATACTATCTATGAAAAAAGAAATCTCAGTTATTGGAGTTCCAATGGATTTAGGACAGATGCGTCGTGGAGTTGATATGGGACCGAGCGCGATCCGTTATGCAGGGGTAATTGAAAGAATTGAAGAAATTGGATATGACGTTAAAGATATGGGAGATATATGTATAGAGAGAGAAAAAGAGATAGATGAAAATACAAAATTAAGAAACCTTACACAAGTTGCAACTGTATGTAATGAATTAGCAAGTAAGGTGGATCATATTATAGAAGAAGGTCGTTTTCCACTTGTATTAGGTGGTGACCATAGTATTGCTATCGGTACATTAGCTGGTGTAGCAAAACATTATAAAAACTTAGGCGTTATTTGGTATGATGCACACGGTGATTTAAATACAGAGGAAACTTCACCATCTGGAAATATTCATGGTATGTCACTTGCAGCAAGTTTAGGTTATGGACATTCTTCACTTGTAGATTTATACGGAGCATATCCAAAGGTGAAAAAAGAGAATGTCGTAATTATCGGTGCGCGTGCATTGGATGAAGGAGAAAAAGATTTCATTCGCAATGAAGGTATTAAAGTGTTCTCAATGCATGAAATTGATCGTATGGGGATGACGGCTGTGATGGAAGAAACAATCGCATATTTATCTCATACCGATGGTGTACACTTATCATTAGATTTAGATGGTCTTGATCCTCATGATGCACCAGGTGTTGGAACGCCTGTAATTGGCGGTCTATCTTATCGTGAAAGTCATTTGGCGATGGAAATGTTAGCAGAAGCTGATATTATCACATCTGCTGAATTTGTTGAGGTAAATACGATTTTAGATGAGAGAAATAGAACGGCAACAACAGCAGTTGCTTTAATGGGTTCTTTATTCGGTGAAAAACTAAAATAAATGTAAGAAAAGCAACTGAGAAGTTGCTTTTTTTATTTGAAAATAAGCGTATAATAATGATTTATATTATACTGTACAATAAAAATGTTTGACATCTTACCAATTTGAGCTAAAGGGGGTTGTTTGTAATTGTCGTTTGTTTCATGTATGGTATAATTAACTAGTTGTTGGAAATACATACAGATAGAGCATAAAACAATATTTCAATATATGGATAGAATTGCTCGTAAGTAGGAGGAAGGGATAGCATGCCTTTTGAAGATACGACCATTTTGAAATATCTTAGTACGGCATTAGATATTGCCATTGTATGGTTTATTATATATAAGCTAATTCTTATAATCCGAGGGACGAAAGCTGTTCAACTTTTAAAAGGGATTACAGTTATTATCGTCGTTAAGATGATCAGTATTTTCCTTGAATTGCGTACGCTATCTTGGCTAACTGAACAAGTATTAACGTGGGGATTTTTAGCCGTTATTATTATCTTTCAGCCAGAATTGCGAAGAGCACTTGAGCAGCTAGGGCGCGGGAGTTTATTTTCGCGTGTTGGAACGCATGAGGATGATGAACCTGAAATGGTTGCAACAGCGATAGCAAAAGCAACCGAATATATGGGGAAACGTAGAATTGGTGCATTAATTACTTTGTCAAAAGAGACCGGTATGGGTGATTATGTGGAAACGGGTATTCCGCTTAATGCAAACGTATCATCGGAATTACTTATTAATATTTTTATTCCAAATACACCTCTTCATGACGGAGCGGTAATTATGCAAGGAAGTACAATTAAAGCAGCAGCATGCTATCTTCCATTATCAGAAAGTCCGTTTATTTCTAAAGAATTAGGAACTAGGCATCGTGCTGCAATGGGAGTTAGTGAAGTTACTGATAGTATTACAGTAGTTGTGTCTGAAGAAACTGGTCAAATTTCTTTAACGAAAAATGGTAAGTTGCATCGTGATTTGAAGACAGAACAGCTGAAAGATATGTTATTAGCTGAATTTAGTGGAAACGAAAAAACGACTTCTTCGTCTTTATGGAATTGGAGGAGAAAGCGTCATGGATAAGTTAATGGAGAATCATTGGTTTTTAAAAGGGATCTCATTACTATTGGCGTGTATGCTTTTTATGTCAGCGACGTTAACTGAAAAAAATACGACATCAGGTATATTACCTTTTGCAAATGATACGAAAGAAACATTAACTAATTATGCTATTAATCTTAAGTATGATGAGGAGAAATATATTGTAAGTGGTATTCCGGCAGAGGGCGTTAAAGTAAAATTAGAAGGCCCAAAAGCATCAGTTGCTACAGCAAAAGCAAAAAAACAATTTGACATACCGGTTGATTTGCGAGATAGTCCAAAAGGAACTTATGAGATTTCTTTAAAAACGAACGGGCTTCCAGATGATGTGAAAGGAACAGTTCAGCCATCAACAATTAAAGTTACTCTTCATGAAAAGGCGAGAAAATATGTTCATGTAGATCTGAAATTATCAAATGAGGATCAGATGCCAGCGGGGGCTACTCTAGAAAAATCAAGCCTTAAACCGGATACTGTTGAGGTAGTTGGGACGAAAGAAGAAATTGAAAGCATTTCCTCTGCCAAAGCGTATGTTGATTTAAAAGGTGTTAATAAAACTGTTACAAAAACGCCCGAAGTTACATTATACAATAAAGAAGGAAAACGTTTAAATGTAAGAACAAGTCCATCTAAGATTAGTGTAACGTTGAATGTGGCAACGCAAACTACAGCCAATAATACTGAAAAAACTGTTCCTGTAACGTATACGAAGAAGGGGAGTTTAGCAGAAGGATTGGCGGTTACAAATATCAGTGTTGAACCGAGAGAAGTAACGATAGCTGGTCCAAAAGATATTTTGGATAATATACAATCGCTAGAGGGGGTCGAAGTAGATCTTAGTCAATTGACAGAGTCTACAACATTCGATGCCTCTGTTTTATTACCCAAGGGTGTAACAAGTGCAAAACCGAATCAAGTGAAGGTTTCGGTGGGAGTGCAAAAAACAAAACAAACGAAAACAAAAACGATTGATGGTATCCCAATCCAGAAAAATGGACTGTCTAAAGATGTTACTGCTCAGCTACTTTCGCCGCAAGATGGAAAGATAAGTGTTGATATTTCAGGAGAAGCAAGTATAGTAGATAAAATAACAGCTGCTCAAATAACAGCGGTAATTAATCTGCAAAATGTATCCTCAGGGACGAAAGATATTTCCATTCAAGTGAGCGGTCCTGGTAATATTTCAATAGAGCCAAAACAAAAAAGTGCTAAAGTTACTATTGTGAAGAAAGAAAAACCAGATAAAGAAGTACAGGGTAACGGTCAACAACCGGATTCAAATACGGATCAAGAAAATCAAAATGAGAAACCAAAAAATCCTGAACCTGATTCAGAAAAAGAACAGGAAAAGAATCAAAACCAAAATCAAAATCAAGATAAAGATAAAGAAACGAGTCAAGAACCAACAGTAGATAATCAAAAAGAGCAAGAAAAAGGAGCGAATCATAATGGGTAAATATTTTGGTACAGATGGAGTACGCGGAGTTGCAAATAAGGAGTTAACACCTGAATTAGCTTTCAAAATTGGACGTTTTGGTGGTTATGTATTAACAAAAGATACAGATCGTCCAAAAGTAATTATCGGTCGTGATACACGTGTATCTGGTCATATGTTAGAAGGAGCTTTAGTAGCAGGTCTATTATCAACTGGAGCAGAAGTAATGCGCCTTGGCGTTATTTCTACACCGGGCGTTGCTTATTTAACAAAAGCACTAGATGCACAAGCGGGTGTTATGATTTCTGCATCTCATAATCCAGTACAAGATAACGGTATTAAATTCTTTGGTTCAGACGGCTTTAAATTAACAGATGAGCAAGAAGCTGAGATTGAAGCTTTATTAGACAAAGAAGTTGATGAACTACCACGTCCGACAGGTACTAATCTTGGACAAGTGAGCGATTACTTTGAAGGTGGACAAAAATATTTACAGTACATTAAACAAACTGTTGAAGAAGATTTCTCTGGCCTACATATCGCTTTAGATTGTGCACATGGTGCAACTTCTTCTCTAGCTCCATACTTATTTGCAGACCTAGAAGCTGATATTTCAACAATGGGAACTTCTCCAAACGGTATGAATATTAATGAGGGTGTAGGATCTACACATCCAGAAGGCTTAGCTGAATTGGTAAAAGAAAAAGGTGCGGATATCGGACTTGCTTTTGATGGCGATGGCGACCGTTTAATTGCTGTAGACGAAAAAGGAAACATCGTTGACGGTGATCAAATTATGTTCATTTGTGCGAAATATATGAAAGAAACTGGTCAATTAAAACATAATACAGTTGTTTCAACTGTTATGAGTAACTTAGGTTTCTACAAGGCACTTGAAGCAAATAATATTACAAGTGATAAAACAGCAGTTGGTGACCGCTACGTTATGGAAGAAATGAAGCGTGGAGGTTACAATCTAGGTGGAGAACAATCAGGCCATATTATCTTACTTGATTACATTACAACTGGTGATGGAATGTTAAGTGCACTTCAACTTGTAAACATCATGAAAATGACGAAAAAGCCATTATCTGAGCTTGCAGGAGAAATGACGAAATTCCCACAATTGTTAGTAAACGTTCGTGTAACAGATAAAAAATTAGCATTAGAAAATGAAAAAATTAAAGAAATTATTCGTGTTGTAGAGGAAGAAATGAACGGTGATGGCCGTATTCTTGTTCGTCCATCTGGAACAGAGCCACTTATTCGTGTAATGGCAGAAGCACCAACACAAGAAGTTTGTGATGCATATGTACATCGCATTGTAGAAGTTGTGAAAGCTGAAGTCGGCGCTGAATAATTAGCTGAATTTATATGAAAAAGGAGCACAAAAAGTGCTCCTTTTTCATATGTTTTATAGACGATGAAAAAAATTTCATTGACGGTTTATCCATGTTTGTTATAAGATGGTCTTGTTCTTTTTCTCAAAGGAAATATTGTAAATTATAAAAGCGCCAGAACTACAAATAGTGTAGTTGACGAGGTGGGGTTTATCGAGATTTCGGCGGATGACTCCCGGTTGTTCATCACAACCGCAAGCTTTTACTTAAATCATTAAGGTGACTTAGTGGACAAAGGTGAAAGTGTGATGAGAGAAGAGGAACGGATGAAAACTAGCTGTATAAGTATATACGGACTTAAACCCAATCGAGAGGAAGGTGAAAGCCGTTACAAGCTTACAGGGCTAGCAATATGTAATCCGTTTTTTAGTATAAATAAAAATGGTATCGGACTATGTCGTTACATGTTCGCAGAGCAGTGTAAGCATTTGTAACGGCGACTAAACATGTGTGGAATCGTAGGATTTATTGGAGAGCAAGATGCAAAGGAAATTTTATTAAAAGGTTTAGAAAAGCTAGAATATCGTGGATATGATTCAGCAGGTATTGCAGTACAAGCAGAGAACGGTGTTGTTGTATACAAAGAAAAAGGCCGTATCGCAAAACTTCGTGAAATCGTAGATGAGAACGTAGCAGCAAGCGTGGGTATCGGACACACACGCTGGGCTACACACGGTGTTCCAAGTAAAGTAAACGCGCATCCGCATCAAAGTACATCAAAACGCTTTACATTAGTTCATAACGGTGTAATTGAAAACTATGAATTAGTGAAAAAGGAATATTTACAAGATGTAACGTTCGTAAGTGAAACAGATACAGAGGTTATCGTACAGCTTATGGAACAACAAGTGAGCACAGGATTAAGTGTAGAAGAAGCGTTCCGTAATACGCTATCTCTTTTACATGGCTCTTATGCAATCGGATTACTTGATGCTGAAAATCCAAACATGATTTATGTTGCTAAAAACAAAAGCCCGCTATTAGTAGGTGTTGGTGACAACTTTAATGTTGTGGCAAGCGACGCTATGGCGATGTTACAAGTTACAGATCAATTTATTGAGTTAATGGATAAAGAAATCGTAATCGTAACGAAAGAAAGTATTACAATTAAAAACTTACAAGGTGAAACGATTGAACGTGCACCGTTTACAGCGGAATTAGACGCAAGTGATATTGAAAAGGGAACATATCCTCATTTCATGCTTAAAGAAATCGATGAGCAACCACTTGTAATCCGTAATATAATTCAAAAGTATCAAGATGAAAATGGCGAAATTGAATTAAATCAAGACATCCGCAATGCGATTTTAGATAGCGATCGTATTTACATCATTGCATGTGGAACGAGTTATCATGCAGGTCTTGTTGGAAAACAATTTATCGAGAAGTTTGCAAAAATGCCAGTTGAAGTACACGTGGCAAGTGAATTCTCTTACAACATGCCATTATTAACAGAAAGACCATTCTTCATTTATATTTCACAAAGTGGTGAAACAGCTGATAGCCGTGCAGTACTTGTGCAAACAAATGAAATGGGTCATAAAGCATTAACAATTACAAACGTGCCTGGTTCTACGCTTTCTCGTGAAGCTGATTATACACTTCCGTTATACGCTGGACCAGAAATTGCAGTTGCATCAACGAAAGCTTACACAGCACAGCTTGCAGTACTTTCAATTTTAGCAGCTGATATTGCTAAAGCAAAAGGTGAAGTTCTTGATTTCGATTTAACACACGAACTAGGACTTGTAGCAAATGCAATGATAGAACTTTGTGATCAAAAAGAAGAAATGGACGCATTAGCAAAACAATTTTTAGCAACAACGCGTAACTGTTTCTTCATCGGCCGTAGCGTAGACTTCTACGTAGGATTAGAAGGTGCGTTAAAACTAAAAGAAATCTCTTACATCCAAGCAGAAGGATTCGCTGGAGGAGAGTTAAAACACGGTACAATCGCTTTAATTGAAAATGGTACACCAGTTATCGCACTTGCTACACAAGAGCACGTAAACCTTGGAATTCGTGGTAACGTGAAAGAAGTAGTAGCACGCGGGGCTAACCCATGTATAATCTCAATGAAAGGCTTAGAAATGGAAGGTGACAGCTTCGTATTACCAGCTGTACACGAAGCGCTAGCACCGCTAGTAGCAGTTATTCCATTACAACTTATCTCATACTACGCAGCGCTTCACCGCGAGTGTGACGTTGATAAGCCACGTAACTTAGCTAAGTCTGTTACTGTTGAGTAGGAGATTGGTAGGTTAATAAATATAGTTATACGTTTGAAATAAATTAAAACTAAGAAAAAACTCTGTAAAAATCATTTTACAGAGTTTTTTTAGTTATTTATTGTTTTACATAACAAATTGTTACTTGTTCGTCTATGTGGAAAATCTGTAACGCTTTACCATCTAAATTTTTAACCTCATATGATGAATAAATAGGTCTTTCCAATTTCACTTCTTGACCATTTTGAGTTCCTTTTTCCACCATTAGCGTTAACTGATGGGAAGAAACGTCTGCTTGGTATGTTCCTGTTAAGTAATTATCTTTATTTGGATAAGAACCATTTGCATATGTTTCAAATGTCTTATCTGCTTTTAGGACTAACGTAGTTTTGACTCCGTCTCCGTAATCAATACCCCAATTACCTACAAGCTCTGTACCGTCTTTATAGTTGTTCTGTACATTCTTAAACTTAGCGGAATCCTCGTCTGGTGTATCAATTTTTCCTTTGAATATACCAGTTTTATCTTGGGTACTGTATGTTTTAACTGTATTACCACTAGATAAACTCGGTGAGTTAGAAGAACTAGTACCACTTGTTGTAGAAGTAGTTGTTGAACCACCCTTAGCTTCCGCTTTTAACTTATCAAATACAGGTTTCCAAATGCGTTTTGCTTCATCTAATTTATTGTTTGCTTTATCTATGATTGCATCATCCGTATCTTTAAGTGTTTTAGAGTAATCAAATAACTTCGATACTTCTTTGAAAGATTCTTTTAACTTTTGAACAGCTTTTACAATTTCCTTATGATCTTCCTTGTATTTTCCTGGTGCATCTATACGCTCTATTTTATTAAATACTTTATCTAAGTCTTTAATACTATCTCGTACCTCTTCATTTGACTTACTTCCCTTTTTATTATCCCTCACAGAAGCATCATAGTAATCTAGACGTCTTAATAAGTCTTCTTCAATGTCTACCATAAGTTGTGGGTAATCCTCAGGTAAAACCATAATCATCTTAACATCTTTACTTTCTTCTTTTGAGTTAGTTGATTTTTCCTTTGTTTCAGATGATTTACCTTCTGTCTTAGTTTCTTTACTTTCTTGTTTACCAGATTCAGCATTTGTTTTTTCTTTTTCTCCAAATAAATTTGTTACACTACAAGCTGACATAGAAACTACTAATCCAGATGCTAGTAAAATTTTACCTGTACTCTTTTTGAAATTCTTCATATGATTTTTCAATTCTCCCTTTAAAAACATAAAATAGATGTGCTTTAGCCCCTTTAAAACTAAAAAACATACCCCTTCTATATTTATTTTATAATACCTTTCTACGTATAATATTTTACAATTAATTACAGATACGGTCAAAATTTATCTTAGTTTAACGATGTTCACAAAAAAGATGCGAAGCTTTATTCCTTCAAGTAAAGATTCTAAGTGAGTTTTGATTAAAATTTTTTTATAAAAATCTCATACTTAGTTAAAAAGAGTGATTCTATTTTGATCAATCGTTTTTTCAAAATGAATTTTTTTGTTGTTAAATAAAGATTTGTGACTTCATTTTTATCAAATTTTATTCTAAACCAACATATAGTTATAGCTTTAAAATAAATTTACAAATTTGTATCTAAAAGGGGTGTTTTTGTGTCGGAAAAGAACATCTAGAATTGGTAAGTGGATAGAACTCCATAAATTAAAGTTTTACTTTATCGACTTCACTTTTATTTATCTGAATTTTCCGTTATCATTTTAAGTATTCGTGAACAATTTCCTTTATTACGATAAAAAGAGACGAGAGATTTATGGACATTTCAAGGGGGTATATTGATGAAAGTGAATGAAAAAACATATTTAAGTATAGAAGAGATTATTTCATTACCAACCGTATCAAGTACAAACATAAGTGATGATGGTAAAAACGTAGCATTTGTTAAGAAGACGGCTGATTGGAAAGACAATACATATAGGAATCATGTATGGATATATGAAAAAGATAAGAAGCAGAGTTACCCATTATCAAATGGTGATATAGATAGTACACACCCATTATGGTCTCCAGATGCTAGGTGTATCGCATATCTTAGTCCAGTTGGTGATGGGAAAAATCAGATATTTGTTAAGTCACTAGATGGTTATAGAGAGTTTCAAATTACCGATGAGAAAGAAGGAGTCAGTACATTCAAATGGGGTCCTACTGGCAAGGGTCTTTATTATGTTACGCAGTCAAAAGAATGTGAGGAGATGAAGAAACGTAAGGATCTATATGGAGATTTTCAACATATAGGTAAGGAACACCAGAATAATTGTTTATATTACATTGAAATAGAGAAGGTGATACAAAGTGATACAGATGAACACGAGAACAGAGTTGTTTATCAATTAACAGATGGTAAGGATTTTCATATCCATGAATTTGATATTTCAAATGATGGTAAAAAGGTTGTATTTATGGCGACACCAAGCTCAAATATGGCAGATTATATAAATGGAGATCTATACATACTCCATATTAAAGCTGGAGAGCTACAAAAGCTGAATGTGGATAAGTTGTTGGGAGGGAGTGTTTGCTTTTCTCCTGACGGCAGTGAAATATGTTACACAGCAAGCATAAGAGAGAAGGGTTACTATAGAAACCATATACAAGATAGTACGTTAGAGATATATGATATAAATACCGGAGAGCTAATTCAACCTTTAACAGATTTTGATAGTACGGTTATGCCATTACAGTGGACAGCTAAAGGGGTTTTAATTAGGTGGCAGAATAAAACGAATTATCTTATTGGATTGCTAGCCGAAGATGGCACTGTGGAAATATTAAGCGAAAAAGTAGATGGCTTTATAATGGATGCTTCTATAACAAAGGATGGCAAACATATATCCTACAATAAGGCTATAACAAATGAAACCTTTGAAATCTATTTAGACGATAAAAAAATAACGGATGAAAATAGCTTTTTCAAAGGGAAACTTAGAAGTAACAGGGAAATCATCTCATGGAAAAGTAGCGATGGTCTTGAAATAGAAGGTGTTTTATCAACGCCAGTAGAGTTGGACACTAATAAAAAATATCCTTTATTAGTAGTAATTCACGGCGGTCCGGCTTGGGCATCTTTTCCGATATTTTCAGACTGCTTCAATGAGAAATATCCGATTGAACAGTTTGTTGAAAAAGGCTTTATCGTTTTAGAACCAAATTACAGAGGAAGTTCAGGTTATGGTAATGAATTTTTAAAAGCTAACTATAGAAAACAGGGGATTGCTGACTACGATGATGTTATATCTGGAGTGGATGAACTAGTAGAAAAAGGGATGGTAGACAAGGATAGAGTAGGAGTTATGGGATGGAGCAACGGTGGATATGTATCAGCTTTCTGTTCTACGTTTAGTAGTCGGTTTAAAGCTATTTCAGTTGGCGGTGGAATAACTAACTGGAGTACCCATTATGTAAATACAGATATACCTTACTTTATTAGAATGTATTTAGGAAATACTCCATGGAATGATCCAGAGATATATACGAAGACATCACCTATGACGTATATTAAATCAGCTTGTACGCCTACCTTAATTCAACATGGGGAAAAGGATGCAAGAATTCCAATTACAAATGCATATGATCTATATCAAGGATTAATGGATATGGAAGTTGATACAGAATTAATTATATTTAAAGGAATGGCATATAGTTCTGACCAACCAGGAGTTCATGTGGCTATTATGAAGCAGAACTTGATGTGGTTTTCACACTATATTCTTGGAGAGAGTATGGAGGGTTTTAGGACTTTGTAAGGGATGTTTGTACAAGACATAAGGTTGAAACGGTCTTCATATTGAGATGATTTATTATAAAATATATACTTAAACTACTATCAGTACATACATCAGGGAGGACTAATATGACAGGAAATAAAAATGACTTACTAGTAGAAAAACGTGAAGAGTTATTGAAAGTATTGCAAGCTCGTTTTGAGAAAAACATGAACCGCCATGAAGGTCTTGAATGGGCTAAAGTTGAAGCGAAGCTGACTACTAATAATGAAAAAATGTGGTCACTTAACGAAATGGAAGTAACTGGTGGTGAACCGGATGTTGTTGGTTATGATGAAGAAAAGGACGAATATACTTTCTATGATTGTTCAAAGGAGAGTCCTAAAGGCCGCAGAAGTCTTTGTTATGATCTTGAAGCGTTAGAATCAAGAAAAAAACATAAACCAGAGAATAACGTTATTGATGTTGCCAATGCTATGGGCATTGAATTATTAACGGAAGAACAGTATCGGGAATTGCAACAACTTGGCGATTTTGACATGAAATCATCAAGTTGGGTACAAACACCTTTAGATATTCGAGAACTCGGTGGTGCTTTATTTTGCGATTATCGCTTTGGACATGTTTTCGTGTACCATAATGGAGCAGACTCTTACTATGCTGCCAGAGGTTTTCGTGGCTCGTTAAAAGTTTAAATTAGGATAAATAAGAAAAAGAGCCTATATTCAGGCTCTTTTTCTTATTTATATTTTAAAAGTAAACTGTTACTACGCAGTTTTACTTAATTTATATGTTCCGTGGTTGTTTTTACGGAAAAGTTTAGGGAAAACATAGCCATCTAATCCAATACGTCCAGCGTTCTGCCCTGCAACTAAAATGAACATAGTCAAAATAAGCAGGTTTGGGTTTACACTAACAGTTCCACTTAATAAAAATGAAAGATTCATTATGATTCCGAAAAATGCAGCTGTTTTTGTTAATCCGCCTAAAATTAAACCTAGACCTACTAAAATTTCTCCCCATTGAACTAAAAAGCTAAATAGGTCTGCGTTTGGAAGGACAAAATGTTGAAGAAAATCTGCCCACCAACTTTGTACTGCAGGGTGGTCACCTGATGCTTGAGCAATAGCACCCTTTAGAAAGCCACTTGCGTCAAAAGATTGTCCGAAGACTTTGCCTATCCCAGCAGCGAACCATGTATACCCTATGTAAAGCCGTAAAAGTAATAATATGAAAGTAGCACGTTTATCAGTTCTTAAAAAATTGATAACCATTGAAATCCCTCCAATATTGTATTTACATGTTTATTATATATCCATTGTGAACAAATTCACAATGGATATAATGTGAACAAGTTTATGATTTTTTATTTGTAAAATTGTACATAAAGCATTTTGAAATTTATTTTTGGAAGGTGAAGAATAAATGTAGTATGGGAGCTATCTATTTTAGTAGAGAGCTCCCATAGTAAACAGATTCATGTAGTTTTTTTAGTGTATCTGGGCATTACGTATTATTTCTCTGGCTTTATATAAGGAACAACTTGCGCAGTCACCCCTACAGAAGCACCGCGAATAAAATCTTGGTTTTCTAATGCTTTAAAGTTTTCCGTTTTTCCTGTTAGCATAACACCTAAAATTTTCACTTGATCAAATGGTTTGTTTTTGTTTGCTTTTAAAAACTTCTGTATATCTTCGTCATGTCCATCGTCATCGTATTGATTAAGTGAATCAATGAACTCTTTGTACGCTTCTTTAGGGGACTTGTCTGGATTGAATCCGTAAACAGGCATACCAGCAGGTCCTTTACTTTCATCTCTGATTGGTGAGGTCATATATAGCCATACGATATTTAAGTTATCTGGTATTTTTGTTTGAACCTCTTTTAATGTATAGGGTTGATTGAAAGAGATGGCAACTTCGGCAACATAGTTGTTCATTTGTGAAACTTCACCTAATTCATTTTGCACACCATCGTGATAATCTTTAATAGCCGGATTATAAAATGTCGCAAATTTATTCTTTGTTTGTTTATCATACTCATAGAAATTTGTATCTGACCAATAAAAGCCAGGTGTTAACTCATTGAAGTCAATATGAGTCAGGAACCAACCATAAGAACTTGTTAATGTGTTCCATGGGACTACATAACCGTTAATGTTTTTGGAACGGTTTGATATAATATTGCCGCCAAACATAGATGAATTACTTGTTACTTGAGAATCAATTTGTACATTCGGTTCTGCAATTGCGTTATGTAAAAAGAGATGTTCGTGAAGTTTCGTAGAGCTTTTCGCTGCGAAGTAATTGCCAACTTTATAAATGATAGGGATAAGCATCATGACAACGATAATAGAGGTAATGATGATTTTAAGCAACTGTTTCCTTTTAGCCTTTTTTAAAGCATCTTTTAAAGAAGTATCCATTAATTTTTTCCTCCTACTTTAGAATGAATTGTCTTACGTGCACGATGTAATTTTTGTTTGACGCTGTTTACTTGAATATCTAGTATTAGAGCGATTTCTTCGTATGTAAAATTGTAATAATATTTTAAAAAGAAGGCTTCTTTATATTCTAATTTTATATCTTTTAATAAATAGAAAATCTCATCTTTATTTAAAACTGTATCCAATTCTCGGTCTGTATATTGAAGTTTTGAATAGATTTCTTCAGTTAAGTAGATGTTTTGCTGTTCTTTTTTGCGTTTTAAATCAATGTATTCATTTAATGCGACTCTGAAAAACCATGGACGTATGTTACTCTCGGTTAGATTATCTAGCAATGTGTATACTTTATAGAAGGTATTTTGGATGATGTCTTCTGCATCTTCTTTTATAGCCCCTTTCGCTAGTAGTAGTTTGAACACTTCCTCCCCTAGATTGATAAGATAGGAGGTAAATATATTTTCTTTTCCCATCACTTTTCCTCCCTACACTTATACAACGAATAGGTAATGATAAATGTATACACTTAAATTTAAATTAGTTATTCACTATGGTTTATAGTACACGATACTTTATAAATAGGAGTGGTTCTTTTATTTTTTGAAATATTAAATCTTTAGTGCTAAAATAAAATTTGGAGATATATGTAAAGGAGACAAAGACTCAATATGTGGATGAACTTGTAATGATTAGAAACTAGATAGATGAATTTTGCTCTCATAAGCGAGGGTTTATTTAGTCATCTGTAAATCATTCAAGGAATGCATATTTGGATTGTACATCCCTTTTATAAGGATAGGGGCCTATTTTATGTATCTGTCTTTTTTGTGGGAAAGTTTATATCTCTTATATAAAATATGCGTCCTTTAAACTTGGAGGAGTATATGATGAACCAATTAAAAAATAAAGTAGCAGTTATTACAGGGGTAAGTCGTCTAGATGGTATAGGCGCAGCGGTTTGTAAAGAATTAGCTGAATCAGGATACGATATATTTTTTACGTATTGGACAGCTTACGATAAAGAGATGCCTTGGGGCGTTGATAAAAATGAACAAATACAATTAAAAGAAGAGTTACTAAAAAACGGTGTTAAAGTCTCAAGTATGGAGTTAGATTTAACTCAGAATGATGCACCGAAAGAGCTTATAAATAAAGTTACTGAACAATTAGGGTACCCTCATATATTAATTAATAATGCAGCATATTCTACGAATAATGATTTCTCTACGTTGACTGCTGAAGAATTAGATAAGCATTATATGGTGAATATTCGTGCGACTACATTGCTCAGTAGTCAATTTGCCCGAGGATTTGATAAAAAATCTGGTGGTAGAATTGTGAATATGACTTCGGGGCAATTTCAAAGTCCTATGGTAGGAGAACTAGCGTATGCAACAACGAAGGGAGCTATTGATGCTCTTACTAGTACGTTGTCAGCAGAGGTAGCTCATTTAGGAATAACAGTGAATGCAATTAATCCAGGACCAACTGATACAGGATGGATGACTGAAGAGATAAAACAAGGGTTAAAGCCGATGTTTCCTTTTGGCAGAATTGGTGAGCCAAAGGATGCAGCTAGACTCATTAAATTTTTAGTAAGTGAAGAAGCTGAGTGGATTACTGGGCAAGTTATTCATTCAGAAGGTGGATTTAAAAGATAAAAAAGAAGGTATCTCACCTTAGTGAGATACCTTCTTTTTTAATCTTTCTTCAACCTTCGTGCAATACCATTCCCTAAAGACTGTAATCCTTGAACGAGGATAATTAAAATAAAGACAGTTGCATACATTACTTCAGGTTCATAGCGTAAATGTCCGAAGCGGTATGCTAAATCTCCTAGCCCACCAGCGCCTACAAGACCAGCCATTGCTGTTGCGCCGATTAAGCCAATCGTTGCAATTGTTAATCCAAGTACAAGGGAGGGACGAGCTTCTTTCACCATAACGTGCCAAATAATTTTTATAGTAGAAACGCCCATCGCTTGATAGGCTTCAATAACGCCGCGATCTACTTCTAATAAAGCAGTTTCCATTAATCGTGCAATATAAGGGGCCGTGAATACGACAAGCGGTACGATTACGCCTTGTACACCAATGGAGGTTCCCATTAGAAACTTTGTAAAAGGTAAAATGAAGAATAATAGAATGATAAATGGAAGAGAGCGAATGATATTAATAATTGTATTAAGAATTGGGTAAATGATTTTATTTTCGTGCTGCCCACCAGGTCTCGTTAAAACAAGTGTAACACCAAGTGGTAGTGCAATAAGGATAGAGATGAATAGTGAAATAGATGTCATTTGAAATGTTTGAATGGTTGCTTCCCATATGACTTTACCCCATTCATCCAAAAAGGACTTGTTTCCCATAATCTGTTCTACCCCCTTCTACGATGATTCCTTGCTCTTGTAAAAATGATAAAGCGTGGTTGATTTCATTTTGTTCCCCTTGCATATGAATGACAAGTTTCCCGTATGCCTCATGTTTTAACTGTGTAATATTACCGGATAAAATATTTGGATACACTTGGAAACGTTTTGTAGCGATAGCTAACGCTGGTTCACCAGAAGAATTTCCTATAAATGAAAGTGTTACGATTTCTCCGGTTCTTTGTAGTTCTTTTTGTACTTCAGCTGGGATTTTTGCTGCAAATGCACTATTTACAAATTTCTTCGTTGTTACATGTTGTGGGTTTGTGAAGATCTCCTTCACAGTCCCGCTTTCAATTACTGCTCCATGTTCCATAACAGCAACTCGGTCGCATATACGTTGGATGACATTCATTTCATGTGTAATTAATAAAATTGTAATCCCGATTTCCTCATTAATCTTTAATAATAGGTCAAGAATAGAATCAGTTGTTTCTGGATCTAAAGCACTCGTTGCTTCGTCGCTTAATAACACTTCCGGTTCATGTGATAGTGCACGTGCAATGGCAACACGTTGTTTCTGGCCACCAGAAAGTTCACTCGGATAGGCATCTTTTCGATTAAAAAGATCGACAATACGTAAATACTTTTCTACCCTTTTTTCAATTTCTAATTTTGGAACGCCAGCAAGGCGTAACGGTAATGCGATATTTTCATAAACGGTAACAGTTTTGAGCAAATTGAATCCTTGAAAAATCATCCCGATTTTTTGTCTCGCTTTTGCTAGTTCTTTTGTAGACAGTGTTGTTAAATCTTGCTCGTTTACAATAATATTTCCTGTCGTTGGTTTTTCTAATAAATTTACACAGCGAATTAATGTACTTTTGCCAGCGCCACTATATCCAATGATTCCAAATACTTCGCCCTTTTTTACTTGGAGGGAAGTGGACTTAAGAGCTTCCACATTCCCCTTTTTTGTTGTAAATACTTTGGATACATTTTTTAATTCAATCATTATCGTCAGCTCCTACCAAGACGGTAAAACAGAACCATCAAATTTTTTCTCGATAAATTCTTTTACTTCTTTAGATTGATAAGCTTTCTTTAATTTATTTACAACAACATCATCTTTATTTTCAGTACGAACAACGACCCAGTTCACATAAGGCGAATCTTTGCCTTCACGGAAAATGGAATCTTTCGCAGGGCTTAATTTTGCACCTAATGCAAAGTTTGTATTAATTGCAGCTGCTTTTACTTCACTTAGTTGTGTTGGTAATTGAGATGCCTCTAACTCAACAATCTTTAATTTTTTTGGATTTTCAATTACATCTTTCGCAGTCGCTTTTTCTGTCGCTTTTGGATCCACTTTTAAAACCCCTGCTTTTTCAAATAACTTTAAAGCACGAAGTTCATTCGTTGGGTCATTTGGGACAGCGATTGCGTCGCCCTCTTTTAATTCTTTTACATCTTTTATGTCTTTAGAATAGACGCCCATAGGGAATGTTACTGTTGAAAATACTTCGGTTAATTTCATATTACGTTCAGCTTTAAATACGTCTAAATATGATTTCGTTTGATAGCTATTTACATCAAGGCTTTTTTCATCGAGGGATACGTTTGGTGCTACATAATCATTAAATACTTTTATATCAATTTCGAGACCATCTTTCGCTGCCACTTCTTTTACCTTTTCAAAAATCTGCTCATGCGGCCCGCCTGTTACACCGACAGTAATCTTTTTCTCATCTAACGCTTTTACTTGTTTATCTGAACCTGCGCTACATGCGCCTAATAATAGTACCGCTCCGCTTACAATGCTTAATAATACTTTCTTCATCTATGATTCCCCCTTCATATACGTTCCAAAATAAAAAGCACCTCTCAAAATAAGAGAGGTGCCGAATAGACGAAATAGGTTCCTCTCTTATCTTCCAAAACGAAAACTCGTTTTGCAGGAATTAGCACCTTAGCTTATACGTCATAAGCTCGGTTGCCGGGCATCATCGGGCCAGTCCCTCCGCCACTCTTGATAAGAGTATGTGTATGTAGTTTTGAATATGGTACTAATAGTAAATCGTACAAAAAGAATTGTCAATGATATTTTCAGAATATATTTTATTTTAAGGTAATCGAAACGTTCCCCTTTTTATGTCCTTTTTCTACATATATATGAGCTTCAGCAATTTCTTCTAATCGGTAAGTTCTATCAATAACAGGCTTTAGCTTTTCTGTTTCAGCCAGTTGTTTTAGTAGGTTCATATCTTCTTTACTGACTTTTGCCATCATTCCGTTCACAGATACATATTTTCCATTAGGCATTAATGCATCTGTACAAAGAGACTTATTATATTTTCCAACTGCATCAAATATAATATCATAGTGCTCGCCCCGCTTAGTAAAATCTTCTTTCATATAATCAATTACGTTGTCTGCCCCTAAAGCTGTTACTAAATCGAAATTCGAACTACTACAAATGGCTGTGACAGTCGCCCCGAAGTATTTCGCAAGTTGTACGGCAGCTGTCCCTACTGATCCAGAGGCGCCGTATATAAGTACTCGTTGCCCTTTTTTTATCTGTCCTTTTCTAAGGAAGTGCAATGCTGAAGTTCCGCCAAAAGGAATAACGGCAGCTTCTTCATATGTCACATTGGTAGGTTTTAATGCTATTAATCCACTTTCATGCACGCATGTGTATTCGGCATAACCACCAAGGTTTAGTTCTGTTAATGCAAAAACTTGATCTCCTTTTTTAAATTGTGTTACATCTGTTCCAATGTCTTCGATTTCACCGGATAACTCTACGCCAAGTATAGGTTTTCTCGGTTTTCTGAAACCTAATATGATCCGCATAGGAATCCAAAATAAGAGGGGGCTATTAAAGCCACGTATTCTACAATCTCCAGTCGATACACTTGTTGCGTGAATTTTAACTAATACTTCATTTTTTTTAGGTTTAGGCTTTTCTATATTTTGAAGTTGGAGAACATTAGGTGGTCCATACTTTGTGCAAATAATAGCTTTCATAATGACCTCCTGAAATGAGTTGTTATTATTTACATCATATTTAAACTTTTTCTCAAACATGTTGCTATATAGGAAATAAATTTAAAGAAGAATATTACGAATTATATAGATTTCATAGGAAAAGAGATGATATTATTTTTGGGAAGGAGGGGACGTTATGAAAAAAATTATTTTAATTTCAAGTTTAGTACTTGCAGTCGGTCTAGGAGTAGGGTGTAGTAATGAGAAAGCAAAAAAGACTGATGAACCGAAAAAAGAAGCTGTGCAGAAAGAAAAGGAATTAACAGCGAAGGATGTTTTTAATAAAGCGAATGAAGCTTTTAAAAACGAAGAAAATGTAACGATGACATATGATGTGGGAATAAAGGCTGAAGGAACAGAGATGAATGTAATAAAGGCCAAAATGCAATTAGAGCCGAAGAAAAAAAATTCTCGTTCTGAAATGAATGTTTCTGGTACAGAGGTTGTTGTTTATGATGTGGGTGGCAAAATTGCTGGTCAGTTGAAAAATCCTAATACGGGTGAAGTTATGTCTGTACCAGAGGAACAATTAAATGCTAACGGAATGAATGCGACTCAAGGAATGGTAGATAATTTAGAGATTCCATCGGAAATTTTAAATAAAGTGAAGATGGAGAAAAGTGGAGATAATTATAAGCTGAAGTTTGCATTAAAAGGGCAAGAGACAGAGAGTATGTTAGCTAGTATGGATGAAAAGCAGAAACAAATGCTACAAGGCCAAAATGCAAAGATAGAAGAAATAGATGGAGAATATATTATTACAAAAGATTTTAAATATGAATCAGCAAAGATAGATATGGTTATGAGTAGCAATGGTGAGGATAAAGCGCACATTATTACGGATGCGAAGTTTACATCGTATGATAAATTTGATCCAATACAATTGCCAGCAGCAAAGTAATCACTGTCAAGAGAGGTACCTGAAAGAACGGGTATCTCTTTTTGTTGCTAATAAGGAGAGTGTCCTTTGAAAAAAAGAAAGATAGTAGTGGTCATTGTCGCATATACGGTTTTGCTTGCAACGTCTGTACATACGTATAAAAAACAAATTGATCATCCCATTATGAGTGATGTAGGTAAATTGCTTCCGACAAAAATAAAACGTGTTGAAAGTGCTACGGAAGAGCACTCGTTAATAAAATTAGTGCGAGATGCAAAAGTTTCAGGAGAGAAAATTTCCATTGCAGGCATGCAACATAGCCAAGGAGGACAGACATATTATCCAAATGGCACGATGCTCGATATGAAAGGGTATAATAAAATATTAGAATTTGATCCAGAGAAGAAGCAGATTACAGTTCAAAGTGGTGTCACGTGGAATGATATTCAGAAGAAAATAAATCCATATGGCCTTGCGGTACAGGTCATGCAGTCTCAAAATATTTTTACTGTTGGTGGTTCATTAAGTGTAAATGTACACGGGCGTGATATTCGTCATGAGGCACTAATTGATACAGTAGATTCATTTAGATTGTTAATGGCAGATGGCACGGTACGTAATGTAAGTAGAGAAGAAAATGCAGAGTTATTTCCATATGTCATTGGGGGTTACGGTTTATTTGGAGTTATTTTAGATGTGACGCTGAAGTTAACAGATGATGAATTATATGAAATGCACACGAGAATGATAGATTATAAAGAATACGTATCTTATTTCAAAGAGAAAGTGAAAAGAGATGAAAATGTTCGTATGCACTTAGCGCGTATTTCTATTGCTCCAAATTCATTTTTAAAAGAGATGTATGTGACAGATTATACTTTGGCACAAAATCAAAATATGAGAGAAGAGTACAGTGAATTAAAGGAAGAAAATATTATAGCGGTACCGAAATTTTTACTTGGGTTATCACGTTATAGTGATTGGGGAAAGAATACATTTTGGGATATACAAAGAGGTTATTTTGAACGTACAGATGGAAAGTATGAGACGCGTAATAATGTTATGAGATCAGATAGTGCTTTTATGGAATATGAAAATCCAAATAGGACCGAAGTGTTACAAGAATACTTTGTGCCTATAGATGCTTTCACGGAGTATATAGATGATTTACGTAACGTATTAAATGAAGAAGAGTTTAATTTACTCAACATTACGATTCGTTACGTGGAAAAGAATGAAAATGCAGTTTTGTCCTATGCGAAAGATGATATGTTTGCGCTGGTTCTTTTGATTAACCAGGGACGCTCAGAGAGTGAGATAAAGAAAACAGAGGATGTCATTCGGAAGATGATTGATGTTACTTTAAAGCATAACGGTAGTTACTATTTGCCGTACTATTCTTATCCAACGAAAGAGCAGTTAAAGAGGGCATATCCTCGTATTGAAGAATTTCTCAAGAAAAAGAAGGAAGTAGATTCAGAAGAGAGATTTGTGAATTTATTTTATAGGGAGTATACGAAATGACATATAGAAGATTTGTGGCTTCGCAAAGTATCATCATGATGGCAGGAAGTATGGTATTTCCTTTTTATATATTATTGCTTCGAAACATTGGAAATAGCTTCTCGCAATTTGGCTGGGCGTATGGCTTATTTGCTTTAACATCAGCACTTGTATATCCACTAGTGGGAAAGATATCTGATCAAGTAGGTGATAAAAAATTATTAATCATATACGCTTGGTCCATGGCAATCTTAATGCTTTGCTTTCCGATTGCCACGGAAGTATGGCATGTATATATTCTTCAAATTGTAATGGGCATTTTAGGTGCTGTGCAGCGTAATACTGAGAAGACTTCGTTAGCACGAAAGGTTGCGCAGGAAAAGGCTGGTTATGAGATTGGAAAATACCATGTGTGGACATCCATTGGCGGAGCAGTAGCGGTTATTGCCACGGGATATTTAGTAGATTTCTTTACGATTGGTACAATTTTTTATATTGCATCTATTCTATATGTAGTGAGCGGGATTGTATTAAGTAGTAAAAAAATATAACTATTCCTATTTTCACCTTAATACCCTTTATTTGTTATACTAAAAGGGAATACAAAAGAAAAGGGGACAGTGCCTTTGATGAAATTTGTAGTTTTAGCTATTCTTACTTTGTTTTTGATTCCATGGACAAGAAGTAGTAGTAAGCTTCGAGCAGTGGATAAGAAGGGAGATAAGAAGGTTGTAAAGGGTAAGAAATCATCTATTTTAGTTATTCCTGTTTTATTTTGGATAGGTATTGCAATCTATGAATACTTTTGGCTAATTGATGATCGGGTAGACTCGATTCTTACTCATTATTCTGTTGCAGTAGCAATTTTAATTGGGCTTGTTTTATTTTCACAAGATCAAATAGGGAAATTAGAAGGTACATTAAAAGGACTTCTAATGTTTATTTTACTCGCAAGTTACGGCTACTTTGGTTATTTGCACGATATAGTAATCTCGCAAAAGAAATATGATTCTGTTGTTAAGATAGAGAAAGATATTTCAGAGCCATTTACTGAAAATGACCAGCCGTTTACAGTGCCGCCAAAGACAGCGGAGAATAAGATGAAAAAAGTATTTGGTGATATTCCGAAAGTAGCTTATTTTGAGCTAGGAGAATTAACGCCACAAATGGTAAACGGCGAAGCTTTATATGTAGCGCCGATTGAAGTTTCAGGATTTTTTAAAGCGCGTAAAGCTGAGACAATTCCAGGGTATGTAACGATGTCAGGTACGAATCCTGATGCGGAAGCGAAACTGCACCTCGGTTATAAAATGAAATATGTGCCAAGCATGTTTTTTGGTAATAATTTAGAGCGTGTGGTAAGGCAAGCAGAACCAAATTTAATCTTTAAAGGAAAACCTAAATTTGAGGTTGATGATAAAGGAAAACCATATTATACAATGACGTATGGTGAATTTATTTCAGGAAGATCTGGATTTGAGGTAGAAGGTGTTGTCGTAGTAGATGCACAAACAGGTGAAGTGAAAAGATATGATAAAGGAAAGGCACCTAAATTTGTTGATGGTGTATTAAATCATGAGACTGCATCTACGTTAAATACGTACTTTGGTAAATATATTCACGGATTTTGGAATACGAAATTCTCACAAACAGATATGAAAATTCCGACTGAGTGGGGAACGAAAGAAGGCGTGACCCCGATCTTTGGTAAAGATGGAACACTGTATTATTTTACAGACTTTACTTCTCCAAAAGAAGGAGTAGATTCAGCCCTAGGCTATTCATTAGTAGATGCACGCACAGGCAAGCTATATTACTATAATGGAAAAGAAGTAAAGGGGATTATGGATGGTTCAGCAGCTACAGAAGTAGTAGATAATTCCTTTAAGAGAGAGAAATGGCATGGGACAATGCCTGTCATTTATAACGTATACGGTAAACCAGCTTGGATTATTCCGGTTGTTGATGACGGAGGCCTAGTACGTGCACATACAGTTGTATATGCTGCTAATGCAAAAATATTTGCGACAGGTTCTTCGCAGAAAGAAGCGCTTGAGAATTATAAAAACGTAATGAGCGGTAATGGTGATACATTTAGACCAACCTCAACAGGAAAAGAAGCGCAAAAAGAAGGTATTGTACAACGTGTATATAAAGAAAAATCAGGTGAAAATACAATCGTGTACGTACTTTTAGAGAATGAACAAAAGGTATTTATGATACCGGTGAAGAAATTCCCATATGCTATGTTTACAGAAGTAGGAGACCCAATTCAAATTACATATTTAGATACGGGAGAGATGATGTCCTCAGTATCTAAATTTACGAATAGCAATGTGAAAAAGTAAAGCGATAGAATTTCTATCGCTTTTTTTACATTATGAAAGAGGAAAATGCGCTGTACTTGACGTATGTTTATGATGTAACTATAATTGTTACGATTCAGTTTGTATAGGAAAGGGTGAATTGAAAAAGTGAATGAAGTTAATCACGAAATATATAAACCTGTAAAGGCAAACAGGTTATGGATGATTCTTGTATTAGGAACACTTACGGCGATTGGACCATTATCTATTGATATGTATTTGCCTTCATTACCGAAGTTAACGGATGATTTGCAAACAGGTGCATCCCTCGCGCAGCTTACATTAACAGCTTGTTTGCTTGGGCTGTCAGTAGGACAATTATTTGTTGGCTCAATTAGTGATATTTACGGAAGACGCAAACCTCTTATTATTGCTCTTATTATTTATGTTGCTTCTTCTTTACTTTGTGCTGTTGCGCCATCTATTTGGACATTAGTGTTATTGCGCTTCCTACAAGGAGCTTCAGGATCAGCCGGGATTGTTATATCACGTGCGATGGTACGTGATATGTATTCAGGTTCTGAAATGACGAAGTTTTTCTCACTGCTTATGTTAGTAAACGGAGCAGCACCTATTTTGGCACCGATTATTGGGGGGCAATTATTACAGTTTACAACGTGGCGCGGTGTTTTCATCGTTCTTGGAGCAATTAGTGTATTCATGTTAATCTCAGCTACTTTTGTATTGCGTGAAACATTACCTCCTGAAGAAAGAGAAACGGGTGGTTTGTCAGGGACTTTGGCGACGTACGGAAAATTGTTAAAGGACCGTCTGTTTATGGGATATGCATTGTCACAAGGATTAGTAACAGCGGCAATGTTTGCATACATTTCGGGCTCACCATTTGTGTTGCAGAACATATACGGAGCATCACCACAGCAATTTAGTTTATTCTTTGCAATTAACGGCATCGGTATTATTATTGCTAGTCAGGTAACGGGTCGTTTAGCGGGGAAAGTGAATGAGAAGACATTATTTGTTGCTGGTATTATTATCGCAGCTGTTGGTGGCCTATCTTTACTACTGACAATCGTACTAGGAATAGGTTTAATCGGTGTTTTATGTTCGTTATTCCTTGTCGTATCAAGTGTCGGGGTTGTATCAACAACTGGGTTTTCATTAGCGATGAGAAATCAGAAACAAGCTGCAGGAACAGCATCAGCTTTATTAGGCTTATTACAGTTCATTTCAGGAGCTCTTGTTGCGCCGCTAGTAGGTATCGGTGGAAGTAATACAGCATTACCGATGGGGGTTGTTATTGCGCTTTGTGAAGTAGGAGCAGTGTTATGTTATCTATTTATGGCCAGAAGAAGTGAGAAGCAGTTTGAACTGCAGCAAAAACAAAATTTAGAGGCTTAACAAAAAAGAACTGATTCAAAGGGAATGTTTGAATCAGTTCTTTTTTTCATTTCTTTGAAATACCTCATACATATTATTCATGATCGTATCATATAAAACAGCAAGTTTATCCCACACCCAGCGATTACTATCGACTTCTTTTTCCCCACAGTCGATAATATCGGTATGGTCAGTAATTTTATACGCTTTTTTAACGATAATAGGAGCAATCTTCGGTATACGTGGGATTTCCTTTAAGGTATCTGCAAAGTTTCCAATGTAGACATGACCGATGATTTCGATTGTTAATGATTTATCCGATATATTGAGCACGGTATGAAATTGATTTGTATGTTGTTGTTTTAAATATTGAGCTAACTTAAATGGAGCATGCTTCTTCTTTAATACGCGGCGAAGGCTCTCTGTATTTTCGATATGAAGTGATTTTTCGCGAATAAGGACACGAATATCTTCTCCCATAAAAGGTATTGTGTTGTACATAGATGATTCTCCTTAAAACCTTACATATGTTTGCGTTATGCATATGTAAGTCTAGCATGGTTTGTTCTTTATGTGTGCTTACAGTTTTGTAAGGTGAGTAGTAAAGCATTGCAAAAGTTATTTGTATAAAGTGACGATACTGTGACAAACATGTTGGTATATATATTACGATGTCGTCTTAAGTGTAAAAAGTAGGGCGTTCTCGGTATAATAACAAGTGGAGATAAAAGAAACTATAATGAGTAATAGCTGTAGATAAAAGGAGAAGAAGAGATGAAGAAGGTTTTGGGTATTGCTGTAATGGGAAGTATGCTCCTTCTAGCAGGGTGTAATGGAAATAAAGATACGAAAGAAAAGGTAGAGCAATCTACTGAACAAACAGAAGAGATGAAAGAATACCGTGCAGTACATGAAAAATACGATATAAAAATCAATAAAGAAATTAATAAAGCACTGCAGTTATTTGAAGTGGCAAAAGAAAAGGGCGGTAAGGAAATAACGAATGCTACATATAAAGAAGATGTGCAAAAGGTAACAACTAGCATGTTAGAAGATATTGATCATATACGTAAAGAAATTCGTGTTCCAAAATCGAAAGAGCAAGAACATGAGGTATATGTTGGTTTCTTGAATGAATCAGAACAAGCAATGAAAAAATTACAGAAGTTAGCTAAAGAAGAAGATTCATCGTTGATTCGTGATATAGAAATTAATTTTGCAACAGCATCGACATACTATAAACGTTTTCAAGCAGAAACGAAAAAATAACCTTGCCTATGCAAGGTTATTTTTTCTTCTTGCCATCTCCATCTTCATCCTCGGATACTAATATCTTCTGTTCTTCGTGAAATTCGGAAATAGTTTGCCCGGTAATATTATCGAAAGGGGTATAAAAAGAAGTGATACTTTTCTTTTTGATGAAGAGTTTGTAGAAGCCGATGATGACAAGTATAACGATTGTTAAGGGTAATCCTATAGTAGCTAGAAGTAAGGGGTCCATCTTATAACTCCTTTCATATCTTTTTTTATTATAAGCGAAATACGATATAGATAAATAAAAGTATTAAAAACTGATTTTTCTAAATATATCCAATTTGATTGACTTTTCATTTTTTCAGAATTATAATTCGAAATATACAATTTGAACCAAATAATAATATAGCAATTTACTTATCCAGAGAGGTAGAGGGACTGGCCCTATGACACCTCAGCAGCGGGTTCTGTAATAGGAACACCGTGCTAATTCCAGCAAGCAAGTCTTGAAAGATAAGTGATGGGCCTTTGTTTATTAAGCCTTGATCTTATTTTTTAAGATCAAGGCTTTTTGTATTCTAAAAAGAGAAAAGGGAGTAATGGAAAAAGTACGTTTATAAAACTAAGTAAATATATGTGTTTAGGGGGTTATTGGGGTGTATGTAATTAAAAAATTATCAGTTATGGTGTTCACGCTATGGGTTATTACGACGGTGACATTTCTAATTATGCATATTATTCCGGGGGATCCATTTTCATCAGATGCAAAAATCTTTCCTGAAGAAGTGATCCAAAACATGAGAGCGAAGTATCACCTTGATGAACCGTTATGGAATCAATATGTTGCTTATTTAGACGGCGTAGTTCATTTTGATTTTGGTGAATCTGTTCAATCAACCGGGCAAGGTGTATCAGAAATTATAACAACTGGTTTTGGTCCATCAGCAATTATTGGTTTACAAGCACTTATTATTTCATTGCTAGTCGGAATTGCTGCAGGTACATTTGCTGCTCTCTATCATGGGAAGGTAATTGATTACGGTGTAAGTTTACTTGCCATCCTCGGTATTTCTATTCCGAGCTTTATTTTAGCACCACTATTTATACAAGTATTGGCTATTCAATTCGAGCTCTTACCAGTAGCTTCTTGGGGTACATTTGAACATACGGTATTGCCATCCTTTGCATTAGCGTTAGGACCAATCGCAGTGATTACAAGATTTGTTCGCTCTAATATGATCGAAGTACTGCAGAGTGATTATATTAAGTTAGCGAGAGCGAAAGGTATACCGATTAAGAAGATTATTATAAGACATGCTCTTCGAAATGCAATTGTTCCGGTACTTACATTTGTTGGACCATTAATGGCGGGACTTTTAACAGGTACTTTCGTTATTGAAAAGATTTTTTCAATTCCTGGTCTCGGAAAATATTTTGTAGATAGTATTTTTAATCGAGATTATCCAGTGATTATGGGAACAACCATTTTTTATAGTGCACTTTTAATTGTATGTATTTTTATTACAGATATTATTCATCGTATTGTTGATCCACGTATTCGTTCTATTACGTAAGGAGGGGGATGTTTAGATGGGAGCTTATGAAATTAATGACCAGTTATTAACAAATGAAGAGAAGAAAGAATTAACGATAAATAAAGATCAGCAAAAGATTAGCCGAAAGAAAGAAGTGTTTCGTAAGTTTGTATCGAATCCAATCGCAGTTTTAGGATCAGTGACGTTATTACTCATTATTGTTTTCTCACTTGTTGGTGAAAGTTTAACGCCATTTACTGCGAGTGAACAAGTAAAAGAGGCAACAAACTTACCACCTAGTAGTGAGCATTGGTTCGGAACAGATGATTTGGGAAGAGATATATGGGCACGTACTTGGGCTGGCGGGAAAATTTCATTAACAGTTGGATTAGTGGCAGCTGCTCTTGATATAGGACTTGGTGTGCTAATCGGAGGATTTAGTGGATATGTGAGAGGGCGCAATCGCCTTGGGACATTAATTGATGAGTGGATTATACGAGGAATCGAAGTGTTATACGGTATCCCGTATTTATTAATTGTTATTTTACTATTAATTGTTATGAAACCAGGTCTTTTTACCATTATCATCGCCCTTGCATTAACAGGATGGATTGGTATGGCACGTCTCGTTAGGGCGCAAGTCTTATCTTTAAAACAAAGAGAGTTTGTTATTGCAGCGGAGCGATTAGGTACATCCCATATGAAAATTATATACGGGCATTTAATTCCGAACTTAACGGGCATTATTATCGTAAATTTATCATTTACAATTCCCGCAGCTATTTTCTCAGAATCATTTTTAAGCTTTATCGGACTAGGAGTGCAATCACCGGCAGCAAGCTGGGGGACGATGACGAATGATGCACTTGGGACATTATTGAGTGGAGAATGGTGGCAGCTATGCTTCCCAGCAATCATGATTGCGCTCATTATGTTCGCATTTAATGCGATTGGTGATGGTTTACAAGATGCAATTGATCCAAAAATCGTAAAACGGAATCGAAAGGAGAAAAAACATGGGACAGCTCTTATCTTTAGAAAACGTAACGTTAGCCGTTGAAAAAGAGAATAGTAACCAAGCAATTGTGAAGCATGTTTCCTTTTCTATTAGCGAAGGTGAAATAGTTGCACTTGTAGGAGAAAGTGGTTCAGGGAAAAGTGTTACAGCACAATCTATTATCGGCTTAAATCAAGAATCAATTCATATTGATGATGGAAATATATCTTTTGAATCAAAGGAATTAACGAATCTACAAGAATCAGAATGGAATCAAATTCGAGGGAAAGATATTTCGTTTATCTTTCAAGACCCACTTTCATCTTTAAATCCGACGATGAAGGTGGGAAGGCAAATTACAGAGGTGATTTTGCAACACGAAAAGAAATCGAAAAAAGAAGCAAAAGAAATTGCGATTAACTTATTAAATGATTTAGGGATACATGAAGCAGAGAAACGCTTTGAACAGTACCCACATCAATTAAGCGGAGGCATGAGGCAACGTATTTGTTTAGCAATCGCATTTGCCTGCCACCCCAAACTCGTTATTGCGGATGAACCTACGACAGCATTAGATGTAACAATTCAAAAGCAAATTATGGAGTTATTAAAGGAAAGAAAGGAAAAGCAAAATACGAGTATTTTACTAATTACGCACGATTTAGCACTTGTACGTGAAGTAGCGGATCGAGTAGTTGTGATGTATGGAGGACGTGTTGTTGAAAAAGGAACGATAGAGGAAGTGATAGGTTCCCCTAAACATCCATACACAAAAAGCTTATTACAAGCAATTCCGAATATGGATGATTCTGAAAAAGTATTACGTGCAATAGAAGGGACGACACCTTCCATTGAGACGTTAAATAGCTTTGGTTGTCCTTTTGTAAATCGTTGTCCAGTAGCGATAAAAGAATGTATTCATCGTTTCCCAGAGAGAACAACATATTCCAAGGAGCATAGTTCACATTGCTGGCAACATGTTCTGGAGCATAATAAAGCGAAATCAAAAGAGAAGGTGAATGCCTCATGACGACAGATTTAATTACTGTAAAGCAAGTAACGAAAACGTATGGAAGTAAAAATAAAGAAATCGCAGCGTTAAAAGACATATCACTTTCTATCCCGAAAGGAACAACGCTTGGCATTATTGGAGAAAGTGGTTCAGGAAAAACAACACTTGGTAAGCTCATAGCTGGGATTGAGAGCCCAACGTCTGGTGAAATTGATTATAACGGTCAAGTCGTTCACAAGTTGAAGGCAACTCATAAACGTGATTTCTTACAGAAAGTACAGTTTATTTTTCAAGATTCCACAGCAGCATTAAATCCGCGCTGGAAAGTACGCGATAGCGTAACGGAAGGCTATATTTCATTTGGTTTAGGTGATAAAGGATTGAAAGATAAAGTAGCAGGTGATGCGCTAGAGCGTGTTGGGTTAGATAGACGATATATTGATCGCTATCCGCACGAATTTAGCGGAGGACAACGTCAACGAATTGCTATTGCAAGAGCGTTATTGTGTGAGCCGGAAGTATTAATTCTTGATGAACCAATTTCGGCATTAGATGTTTCGCTTCAAATCCAAATTGTGCACTTGCTGCAAAAAATTCAAAAGGAACAAGGTTATACATATTTATTTATCGCGCACGATTTACCGATGGTTCACTATTTATGTGAAAAAGTAGCTGTCTTATACAAAGGAGAACTTGTTGAATTTGGAAATACGGACGAAGTATTCCGTAATCCACAACATTCTTATACAAAAACACTATTGGCATCAACACCAAAAATTTCAGGTTAAAGGAGAATGTAGGATGAAGAAGTTTTTACTGTTTGTCATTATGACTGTTTTAGCAATTACTTCTGTCGCTTGCGGTAAGAAAGAGACACAAAAGGCGAGTGCTGGTAAGGGAGAAGGAGATCGATTAGTAACGAATATTGGTAGCGATCCATATACACTTGATTCCGCTATTGCGACAGATAGTACTTCAGGTTATGTAATTGGACATTTATTCTCAAGCTTATATACGCAAGATAGTGATGGAAAATATCAAAATGAATTAGCAGAGAAAGAAGAAGTAAATGCTGATGGAACTGAGTATACAATTCATTTAAAGAAAGATATTAAATGGTCAGATGGTTCTCCTATTACAGCAAATGATTTTGAATTTGCATGGAAGCGATTATTAAATCCGAAAACGGGTTCTATGAATGCGACAGAAATGTATTTTATTAAAGGGGCAGAGGCATACAATACTGGAAAAGGTGAAGAAGGACAAGTTGGTATTCAAGTTGTTGATCCTCAAACATTAAAGGTAACACTTGAGCACCCAGTGTCTTCCATTAAACAAAAATTAGCAAGCTCATTATTCATTCCATTATCAAAAAAATCAATTGATGATAATAATAAATTAAAAACAGATCCAAAAGAGTTAATTACGAACGGACCATTCACATTAAAAGAATGGAAGCATAATCAGGCTATTACGGTACAAAAAAATAAAGAATACTATGATAAAAAGGTAACATTAAAAGAAATTGAGTTTCGTATTATTCCAGATTCTAAAACAGCGTACCAATTATACAAATCAAAAGAATTAGATTTACTAAGTAGTTTACCGCAAGAAATGATTGAGAAAGAAAAAGGAAATAAAGAATATAAACGTGTTGCAGGATTTTCATCTTATATTTATTCGTTTAACGTAGAAAAAGAGCCGTTCACAAATGCGAAAGTACGTAAAGCATTCTCATTAGCAGTTGATCGTAAGTTTATTGTTGAAAAACTGTATAGAAACAATGCACAAGAAGCAAATGCATTCGTTCCAGAAGGAGCAAAAACACAAAGTGGGCGTGATTTCCGTAAAGAAAAAGGTGGTTACGTTAAATTTGATCCAGCAGAAGCGAAAAAATTATTAGAAGAAGGTATGAAAGAACAAGGCTGGTCTACATTACCTGAAGTAACATTAAAATTCACTACAGATACACAACATAAAAAAGTAGCAGAAGCAATGCAAGAAATGTTTAAGAAAAATCTTGGCGTAGATATTAAATTAGAAAATAAAGAGTGGAAGAGTTACATCGACACATATAAGCAAAGTGATTTCCAATTAGCTTATATGGGATGGGGCGGTTCTCTATTAGACCCAATTACTAAATTAGATTTATATGCAGGTGATGGTCCAAACAATTATGCAAAATGGCATAATAAAGAATTTGATGCTTTAGTGAAGGAAGCAGAAGTAGAACAAAATGAAGATAAGCGTTTTGATTTATTGCATAAAGCGGAAGATATTATGTTTACAGATTCACCATTAATTCCAATTATATTCCCGTCGGATTCCTATTTACAAAAACAAACGGTATCTGGACTTCAATATTATGTTGGATCTAAACCAGATTTAAGATATGCAAAAATAAAGAAGTAGGCAACCGCCTACTTCTTTATTTTATTTCTCTTTTATATTCTTTTTTCGTTCCATCAGAGAAGACAACTTCTAAATCGAATTTTTGATAGTCTTTATCAAGTTTGAACACGTTCACTACTTGATCGATTACTTCTTGGTCAGGAGTATCTTTATCAAATTTTAATTCTTGTAGAAGTGGGCTTAATTTTGTGATAGCCTCGTCTCCTGTTAATTTTACATCTGCTTTATGATCTTCAATTTTTGCTTCCATTTTCTTGTCAGCTGCTACATTTTTATAGTCTGCTTCGTAGTCTTTCTTTGTATCTTGGTAGTCTGCCTTTAAATCGAATTCATTGAAGTTTAGTTTTAAATCTGCAGGAGCCTCATTTTTTGCTTCTTCAGTCGTCTTTTTATTAGAAGTTGTGTCTTCTTTGGCAGGAGCTTTACATCCTGTTAATGCAGGTACTAGCATAAGAGCTAATAAAACTGATAGTAGAATTCTCATTATAAATTCCTCCTTATGTAAATTCGTTCTATACAAGTTTTTCCCAAAAACATGTAATTATGTATGTGTTGAAAATAAATTATTATCCTGCAGTCACAAGGACTAATCCGCAATTTAAATCAAAAACGATTTGTATGTATATGGTAAATTGAAGTTGTGAGGGAGGGGCTAAAATGCATGAAGAATATAAAGAGATAATAAAAAAATCAATTGAATATATAGAGAATCACTTACATGAGGAGCTTACAACAGAAAGAGTGGCATCCCACAGTGCAGTATCGATGTACCATTTTCATCGCATCTTTCAAAGATATGTTGGGATAAGTGTAACAGATTATATTCGAAAGAGAAGGTTAACTCATGCTGCGCAAGTTTTAGTGTCAACGGAGAGAGCTGTTATTGATATTGCAGTGCAATATGGTTTTTCCTCACAAGAGGCATTTACGAGAGCTTTTAAAAGAATGTTTCAATTACCACCAAAGAAATATCGAAAGTACTTTCAGTCATTTTATATAGAAAGAGAGGGTGTTTCAATGCAAAAAGGTATACCGAAAGGATGGATCTTAAGTGGAAGTCATCCTGCTGAATATGAGATGGGTTTAGATTATGAAGTTGTCCATCAAGGAAAAGTATCTGCATACATAAAAGCAAAAGAGAATGTTACGCATGGAGGATTTTCAACATTAATGCAAATGTTCCGAGCGGATAAATATGTAGGGAAGAGATTACGTTTTACAGCATTTATTAAGAGTGAAAATGTAAGAGATTGGGCAGGATTGTGGATGCGAGTAGATGGAAAAGATACAGAACCGCTCGCTATGGATAATATGCAAAATCGCCCCATTAAAAATACGAATAACTGGCAATCGTACTCGGTTGTATTAGATATAAAAGAAGAAGCACTTGGTATTGCATTTGGTGTTTTATTATCAGGAGAAGGTTGTGTGTGGCTAGATAGTATTCGATTTGATGAAGTAGATGAAAAAATCCCTTCAACAGATTTGGCAGAGAACTTTTATGAAACACTTTTAGAAGATCCGGTGAATCTACAGTTTGAAGAAGTAGAAAAATAAAAACAAGGAGAAAAGATATGCTCAAATATGTAAAACTAATAAGTATTAGTTTAGTAATATCGTCTTGTATTATGGGAATTAATTATTTAGTTAGCTATCTTTGGTCAGGGCATATACCTTCTTTGACGTGGAGAACATATTTGATGTTTGTGTTTATATTTATGATGAGTTTTGGTTCAATGCAAAAAGAAGGAAAAGAGGATTATTGACAATAGTCTTTTTCGCCTTTCTTTCATTAACACAAATGGTTGTAACTGTGCCACATGAAATGCTTTCTAAAACATATCAAACAATTAGTGAATTATTTCCTGAAACATATGCAGCGAATGGCTATTATACAATAATATTTGGAGGAGTTAGTTTAGAGAGAAATATTATTTCATTATTAGTTATTGTATTGGTTACACAATCAGTAGCAGTGATGACTTTAGCTATAAAAGGAATGGTAAAGGGAAGAAGAAGCTCTGTAGTTAAAGAAGTATAAAATAAAAAGGTATCCTCGGTGGGATACCTTTTTATTAGCACTTATTATTTTGTAACTTCTGTCCACTTGTAGTTAAACTCACCACCGAAGTCAGTTGTTACAAGTCCTTTAATGAAAGAGCGTTGTAAGTAAGAACGGCCTTGTTGGTATAAAGGAGCGACAGCGCCGTCTTGTAATAGAATTTTTTCAGCTTGCTTCATTGCTTCAAAGCGTGCTTTTTCATCGCCAGCTAAATCTGTTTTCACTTTATGAATTAGCTCATCGTACTCTTTGTTAGAGTATTTATCGAAGTTATAAGCACTATCTGTTGTAAATAAATCTAAGAATGTAATTGGATCAGCGAAGTCAGGGCCCCAGCCGTCAATACCAATTTCATAGTCACCACTTAATAGTAGTTTTAGCTGTTGTTTACGTGGTTGTGGTTTTAAATTCACTGTTAATCCATCTAGGTTCTTTTCTAATTCACCTTTTAAATATTCACCAGTCTTTTTAGCTAAAGCATTGTCACTTGTTAATAGTTCGATTGTTACTTTGTCAGTACCAAGTTCTTGTTTTGCTTTTTTCCAGTTTTCTTTCGCTGTTTTCACATCATCCTTGACTAGATTTCCATTTTCTTTACGGAAGTCATTGCCTTCTGGGCTCTTTGCAAATTTCGCAGGAACCATTCCTTCAGCTGGAACAGCGCCGTTATTTAAGATTGTTTCTACGTAAGCTTTTTTATTCATTGCGCCGTTAATAGCAAGGCGTGCATGTTGATTTTTTAATGTTTCATTTTTCTGATTTAATCGTAAGAATTGAATACCGACTTCAGCGCGTTCTTTGAAGTTTGGATCGCTCTTATATTTATCAACAAACTCTGCAGTTAAAGCAACACGATCAATTTGTCCTGAATCATATAAGTTCACTTCTGTAGACTTATCTTTAACGACATTGAAGTTGATTTCTTCTAATTTTACAGTTTTAGCATCCCAATAGTTAGGATTTTTCTTCAATTGGAAGCTTTGTTCATGTTTCCAGTTATCTAATGTGAAAGCACCGTTATAAATTAAATGATTTGTTTCTAAACCATATTTATCGCCTTGAGACTTTAAGTACTCTTCATTAATTGGTAAGAATGTTGAGAATGTAGTTAAGCTTAAGAAGTAGGGAACAGGACGGTCTAGTTGTACTTCTAACGTTTTATCATCAACAGCTTTGACCCCTAGTTGATCAATTGGCAATTGTTTTTGGTTTATTTGTTTCGCATTCTTTATATCGAAGAATAAGAATGCGTATTCAGCTGCTGTATCAGGATTTACGGCACGTTGCCAAGCGAAGGCAAAGTCCTTTGCTGTAACAGGAGTACCGTTTGACCATTTTGAATCACGGAGATGGAATGTATATTTTGTTTTATCGGGACTAATGTCAACCGACTCAGCGACACCAGGAACCGGTTTATTATCTTCTCCCATTGCATATAGCCCTTCAAAAACATTACGCATTACGTTCATGGATTCCCCATCCGTTGCTTTTGCAACATCCATTGTTGGAATTTCTGAAGCGAATGATAAGTTAATTGCCTGTTTATCAGGTGCTTTATCGTTTGCTTTCGCTCCGCTTGCATTATCTTTATTTCCCTCGCAAGCAGTTAGTAATAGACTTGCCCCTAAAACAGATGCAACAACAGGTACAACTTTTTTCTTCATTGTTCGTTCCTCCCTAAATGTGTTGTTCGTAACGTCATAATGTCCGTGTCTTGAAGTAGCTATAGAAGGAGATAAAACCTATTATAAATATTTGTTTATAGGTAATCAGGTGTTCTATATGTATATACATGTCGAACTATAATCTATCGTTATATGTTTCAACGTAGTAGACATTATATTTTGATGGTGAAATATTTTGTTTCTTTGATTATTTAGAATATTAACACTGAAAAGAACTATATGTCAATAATAAAAATAGATTGTTAATTTCTCAGAATAATATATTAAAAAAGCAGATTCTCATGTGTGAGAGAACCTATTTTTAATATATTTTGCTAAAAAAACAATTGGTGTGGGCTAATAATAAGTGGGGATGAAGAAACCCCCACTTATTAAAGTTTCACTTTATTTTTCAATTTTTGCCCACTTGAAGTTTAATTGACCTGCAAAGTCTACTTGCACAATTCCTTTCACATAAGAACGTTCTAAATAAGATTCGCCTTTTTGGTAAAGAGGAGCGATAACAGAGTCTTTAAATAATATTTTCTCGGATGCTAGTAATGCTTCCCAGCGAGCTTTTTCATCACCAGCTAAAGTTGTTTTCACTTTTGCTATTGTTTCATCGAATTCCTTATTAGAGTAATGATCTAAGTTATAAGGGTTATTCGTTGTAAATAGCTCAAGGAATGTAATTGGATCCGCAAAGTCAGGGCTCCAGCCATCAATTCCGATTTCGTAGTCACCTTTTAATAAAAGCGAAACTTGTTGCTTACGCGGCTGAGGTTTTATATTTACTGTTAATCCATCTAGATTCTTTTCTAGTTGTCCTTTTAAGAATTCACCAGTTTTCTTATCAAGGTCAGCTTCACTCGTTAATAATTCTAATGTTATCTTTTCAGAACCAAGCTCTTGTTTAGCTTTTTTCCATAACTCTTGTGCAGATTTTGTATCAACTTTTGTTAAATCGCCGTTTGCAGTACGGAAGTCTTTTCCTTCAGGTCCTTTTGCAAAGTTTTTTGGAACGAGACCAAATGTTGGTGTAGAGCCATCATTTAATAACGTATTTACAAAGGATTTTCTATCAATTGTTTGATCAATTGCTTGGCGTGCAGAAACGTTTTGAAGTACTTTGTTTTGTTGATTCATACGTAAAAATTGTACGCCTACGTTTGGACGTTCTTTAAAGTTAGCATCCTTTTTATATTTATCGACGAAGTCAGATGTTAGTTTTATACGATCTAATTGTTTTGACTCGAATAAATTTACTTCTGTTGATTTTTCTTTTACGACATTAAAATTGATTTCTTCTAGTTTGACAGTATCTTTATCCCAATAGGTAGGGTTCTTCTTAAATTTAAAGCTTTGTTCGTGCTTCCAATCGCTTAGTGTAAAAGCTCCATTGTACAAAATTGTATTATCTTCTAAAGCGTACTTATCACCTTGTACTTTAAAGAATTCCTCATTAATTGGTAGAAATGTTGGGAACGCTGTTAAGCTAATAAAATAAGGAACAGGACGCTCTAATTCTACCTCAAACGTATGGTCATCAACTGCTTTTACACCAAGTTGGTCGGCTGGAAGTTCTTTGTTGTTAATTTTTGTTGCGTTTTTAATATCAAAGAATAAAAATGCATATTCAGAGGCTGTTGCTGGATCTACGGCACGTTGCCAAGCGAACACAAAATCTTTAGCTGTAACAGGAGTGCCATTTGACCATTTTGAATCTCGCAAATGGAATGTGTATTTCGTTTTATCGCCACTTACTTCATGAGATTTTGCAACACCAGGAACAGGTTTGTTACCTTCACCAAGATTATACAAACCTTCAAATACGTTTCTCATTACTTGACCAGAATCAGTATCTGTAGCACGAGCCGTATCCATTGTTCGTATTTCAGTAGGTGAAGATAAGTTTAAAACCTGTTTACTAGGTGCCTCGTCTTTTGCATTTGCTCCGCTTGCTTCGTTTTTATAACTACCGCAACCAGTTAATAAAATACTTACTCCTACAACTGATGCAATACCGGGTACAAACTTCTTTTTCATTTGATTTTCCTCCTAAATAATTAAGTTTGGATGATGATGAGGGAAATGAAAAATAAAAAATCCCTCTTTTCATATTGAGAAAGAGGGATTTTTACGTACAAGTTATGCACCCGTATATAAACGAAGTCCCTCATTCTATCTTTCAAGCATAAAGCTTGCAGGAAGTGGCACAGTATTCAAAATGAACCTGTTGCCGAGGTTTCAAAGGGCCAGTCCCTCCACCTCTCTTGATACAATGAGTAAACGAATAAATTTTATTAATTTTTTTGTTTCTTTGATAATTCAAAATCTTACACCTTGAATAATGAAGTGTCAACTAAATGAAATATAGTTTAAATTTTCAGTTTTCTTAAATGAAAAAACCACTGCATATGGCAGTGGTTTTTCTACTAGAAGTTAAAGTTATCTGGATCTGGACCAACGCGACGATCTTCATTTAAAGCTTGAATGGCTTTCATATCATCAGCACTTAATTCAAAGTCGAAGATGTTTGCATTTTCAATAATGCGATGTTCTTTAATTGATTTGGGAATTGTTACAACTTCGTTTTGTAAATCCCAACGTAAAATAATTTGCGCAGTTGATTTATTATATTTTGTCGCAATTTCTTGTAACGTTGGATTATCTAGTAGTTGTCCTTGAATTAATGGTGACCAAGCTTCAAGCTGGATATTATGTTCTTTACAGAATGCATGTAACTCTTCTTGTGCTAAACGTGGGTGGTATTCCACTTGGTTGACCATTGGCTTAATTTCAGCAATTTCAAATACGTCTTGTAAGTGGTGAATGTGGAAATTACTCACACCGATAGCGCGAACACGGCTATCTTTATAAAGTGTTTCTAATGCTTTCCATGATTCAGTATATTTCCCTTTTACAGGCCAATGTACTAAATATAAATCTAAATATTCTAGACCTAATTTCTCTAATGTAGTTTCAAATGCTTGAAGCGTTGTTTCATATCCTTGATCGCTATTCCATACTTTTGAGGTAATAAATAATTCTTCACGTGAAACACCGGATTCACGAATCGCTTGCCCAACGCCTTCTTCATTTTGATAGATTGCTGCAGTATCGATGCTGCGGTAGCCATTTTTAATTGCTGCTTTTACAGAATCAATTACTTCTGAACCATCTTCTACTTTAAAAACACCTAAACCAAACCAAGGCATTTTTACACCGTTATGTAATGTTGTATAGTCTTTTAAACTTGTTAAAATCATATTATTTCCCCCTAGCTTTTTTGTTTGTTGCTTCTACTGCTTTTTGAATTGCCTCTGAAAAATTATATTCGTATAAAGTTTTGAGACCCTCAGCTGTGGAACCACCTGGCGTTGTTACTTGTTCGCGAAGGTTAGCTGGATTTTGCGTTTGTTCAAGCATAGAAGCAGAGCCAGAAATCATTTGAATGACAAGATGTTTTGCGGTTTCTTCATCAACTCCATAACTTTTTGTTGCTTCAATTAAGCTTTCAGCAAAGTAATAAAGGAAGGCTGGTGCACTTCCAGTAACTGCAGTAAGCTGATGAACTTCTTCCTCAGTACAAAGTTGCGAAGTACCAATACCTTTTAAAAGTAGTTGCAGGGTTTCTTGATGTATCTCGTTTACTGATTGTCCCATTGTATATAAGGAGATAGACTTTCCAATTTCAGCAGCTGTATTAGGCATAATCCAAGCAACAGGCGTGCCTTTTGGGAGTCTAGCTTCTAAATAAGATGGTCCAATGCCAGCTGCTACTGTTACGACTAGTTGATTTGATATTAACGGAGATAGCTCAGCTAATAACTCTTCATGAGCCGAAGGTGGCATTGCTAAAACAACCGTATCAACAGATGTAACATGCTGTTTCCAATCTGTTGTAGTAGACACATTATATCGATGTTGTAACTGTTTTAGCTTTTCTATGTTGCTTCGGTTAGAGACGATAATTTCTTCGATGTACTCTTTGCTTGTTTTAAGTAATCCGGAAAATATAGCTTCTGCCATACGACCGGCACCAATAAATAAAATTCGATGTTTAGTTAGCATATCCTTTATTCCTTTCTAGTAGAGATATGTTATAAAAACGATATCATCTTTAAGAGAATTTTGTAAAAAGAAAAGACTTACCGTAGATGGAATGGATAATGAGAAGGAGGAGATTCATGGTAAAGGAAAGGGCTATTCCTTATACTGGTGATAGGGAATTTATTACACATCTGGGGAGAGATAAATATGGTTAGAAGTCCACTTTTTTTACTTGTTTCTAGTATTATTTGTGTATTAGTTGGATTGTATATTCAATCGAGTTATATTGAAATTTTCGCATCAATTATGGGGATCATTAATGTTTGGTTATTAGCGAGAGAAAAAGTATCCAACTTTTTATTTGGCATGATTACTGTTGCGGTATTTCTATACATTTTTATTACACAAGGTTTATATGCAATGGCAGTATTAGCCGCTTTTCAATTTATATTTAATGTATATGGTTGGTATTATTGGATTGCACGAAGTGGGGAGGGAGAGGTAAAAGCAACAGTTCGTTTAGATTTGAAAGGATGGACTTTTTATATAAGTTTTATTTTAGTTGCTTGGATTGGTTGGGGTTATTATCAAGTCCGTTATTTAGAGTCAACAAGTCCATATTTAGACGCTTTAAATGCCGTATTGGGACTAGTGGCTCAATTTATGTTAAGTCGAAAAATATTAGAAAACTGGCATTTATGGATTTTATATAACGTAGTTAGCATTGTAATTTATATTTCTACTGGTTTATACGTCATGCTAATATTAGCTATTATTAATCTCTTTATATGTGTAGCTGGTTTGCTAGAGTGGAAGAGCAATTATAAGGGGCAAGAACATACAAATAATTATATCTAGAAAATAATTAGAATTAAAAAACCCCTGAAGTACATATGCTTCAGGGGTTTACTAATAGAATATAAGATTATGCTTTTGTCATACCAAGTAATACAGCGCCGCCGATAATTAAAACACTACCTAGTGCAATAAAGATCAATTGACGTTTTGTTTTCTTTTCACCTAAGAATACAATCGCACCGAATGTTGAGATAACGATTCCAGTTTGAGATAATGGGAAGCTTGTTGCTACTCCAACACGTGGTAATGAAAGAAGTAAGAATAAGTTTCCAGTTCCCCATAGTAAACCAGACAAAGCATTACGGATTGCATATTTGTTAAATGGTTTATGTTTAGACGTCAGTACAACCGCACCAACAAACATACCAACTGCTTGTGGTAAAATAGCAGACCAACCATCGATATTATACCAACGAATAATAATTACATATACAAGATAGCCGAAAGTAGAAACAATTAAAGTAAGAAGTCCTTTTTTCAATTGTCCAGGTGGCTGAGCATTTTCTTTATCATCTAATGATGTGAATACAACACCAACTACGATTAATAGGATTGCAATCGTTCCCAGAATGATCGTTGTAGTAGTAGTCCACTCACGGAAAGCGATAACCCCAAAGATAGAAGTTGCAACAAGTTGCATACCAGTAGAAATCGTTACAGTAGTTGAAACACCTAGTTTTTCAACTGTTTTTAATTGGTTTACTTGTCCTAAAGCCCAGAATAAACCTGAAATAAAACCAACAATTAAGATTGTCATTGTTAAAGCTGGTTGAGTAAATACATACATAATTGTTGCGAAGAATAGAGCACCGATTGTCATACCTACCGTTTGGCTATATGCACCACCGCCCATTTTTACGCTTACTAATAAGATGTTTCCCCATGCAATTGCAGGAAGAAGCGCTAATAAAATGTCCATTACAAGACTCCCTTCGGTTTGCTATACCAATATAGTTACATATCGTTCTAACGATCGGTAATGCCCCACTAATAGAGTAGAAGATTACCGATCGCTAAAACAGGATGAAGAATTCACGATATAAATGCGTTTTCATTTCTTCATTTTTTGAAACACCTCCATATAATAACAGGAAATTGCCTATTTTAGAAAGTGAATTCAAATAAAATGTATATTTTAATAAGAGGTAAAATTCAGTTATTTCCCGGTGGTATATTTTATTTCCTAAGAAATAAAGAAGCAGCTTCGAAAAAAGCTGCTTTAAGAGTTAGTAATTCTTTTATTAATAAGTTGAATACATAGTAGAAATACGAGTGACATACCGATAGTAATAACTACAAGTGTCCATGCGAGTTGCATATTACTTGCATCAATAGCCATGTAAATTGCAGTTGGGATTGTCTGTGTTTTACCAGGAATGTTCCCGGCAAACATAAGTGTAGCACCAAATTCACCGAGCGCGCGGACAAAGCTCAAAATCATCCCGCTTAGTAAGGCAGGAAATGCGAGCGGAAGTGTAACGTGCAGAAAAACTTGATATTCACTTGCGCCAAGGTCACGAGCACTTTCTTCAATTTGTACATTTGCGATAGAAAATCCCGTTTTCGCTGATTGGTACATAAGCGGAAATGCAACAACTGTAGAAGCAATGATCGCAGCAGTAGATGTGAACATAATAGACTGCTGAAATAATGATTCAACCCACTTTCCGATCGGGCTGTTGTTTCCAAAGATGATAATGAGAAAGAAGCCGATAACAGTTGGTGGAAGTACCATTGGTAATAAAAATATGGTTTCTAATAGTACTTTATATCGCCATGAGGAGCGAGCTAGTGCTCGCCCGACAATTGTCCCTAAAATTGTAACGAGAATAGTGGCGCATGCAGCTACTCTTAAAGATAGAAAGACAGGCGATAAAATAGCATCAATGCTCATAGTAATTACGACAGGACTGTAAATCCATATTTTTTAAAGATAGATTGTGCATCTTTTGACTGCAAATACTCATAAAATGAAGTCGCCTCTTTCTTATGTTTAGATTCCTTTATAACACCTAAAGGATAGTGGATTGGCTCATGAGAAGTAGCTGCTGCTGTCTCACCAATCTTTACTTTATCCGAAATGAGAGCATCTGTTTTGTATACGATACCAGCATCGACATTCCCTGTTTCTACATATGTTAACACTTGGCGAACATCTTTTGTAAATACGACTTTATTTTGAACATCATTCCAAAGGTTTTCGTGTGTTAGAGAAGCCTTTGCATATTTGCCAGCAGGTACAGATTCAGGTGTACCAAGTGCAATTTTTTTTATTTTTTCATCTTTTAAATCTTGAATTTTTGTAAGAGAACTATCTTTTGGGACGACTAGAACGAGTTCGTTTCCAAGGAGATTTTTCCCCTCTTTTTCATTAATGAATCCTTTTTTTACAAGGGTTTGGAATTTATCTTCTGCTGCTGAGAAGAATAAATCAGCAGGTGCACCTTGTTCAATTTGTTGTTGAAGTGCTCCAGAAGCACCGAAGTTAAAAGAAAGTTTGATATTTGGCTCTTTTTCTTTATATTGTTTTTCGATTTCTTTTAATGCATCTTGTAAGCTTGCAGCAGCTGAGATAGTCAGTTCAACTGTTTTATCCTCTTTAGCAGCTGACTTTGTATGCTTTTCCCCACTTGTACAAGCAGCGCTAAATATAAGAAGGAAAGAAAGTATAAGTGCCCCGATGGAACGTAATATAAATTTATTCATAAAAAAATCCCCTTTCATTTTGACACATCTAATTATAACTAAATATAACTAAATATAACTAGTTATAATTGAATATAATTTGAACATATGTCTATTTTTAAAAAATAGGAGAAATATTCTTTTCTTTGTTACAATGAAAGGAGAAAGTGAGGAATCGTCTATGGATCATCATTCCTACACAACGGAAGAAGTAGCAAAGCGATTAAAAGTATCAAAATTAACTGTATACGACTTAATTAAAAAAGGAGAACTTCCTTCTTATAGAGTTGGTAGACAGATGCGCATTGATGCAGCAGATTTAGATCAATATATAAAGCAAATGAAAACAGGGAAAGTACAAGTTAATCCTGTGAAAAACGATGGTAGTAGTATCTTGAACACGTGTATTATTAGTGGTCAAGAACTAACGTTAGATATGTTAGCTAAACGTATAGAAAATCGTTTGCCAAGTTCTAATGTTTTAAGAGCGTATCAAGGTAGCTTAACGAGTTTAGTGAAAATGTATCAAGGAGAAGGAAGTATCGTTAGTTTGCATTTGTTTGATGGTGAAACGGGTACATATAATATTCCTTACGTAAAACGTATTTTAGTAGGACAGCCATGTCTTATGATTAATTTATTGTCCAGAAATGTAGGGTTTTATGTTCAAAAAGGAAATCCGAAGAAAATAAAGACATGGGCTGACATATCCGGGTCCACTATAAAGTTTGTGAATCGAGAAAAGGGTTCTGGTATTAGAGTGTTAGTGGATGAACAATTACGAATCCGAAAATTAAATAAAGCTGATATTAGTGGATATGAATGGGAAGAATCGAATCATCTTGGTGTTGCTACGCAAGTTGCAAATGGAAAAGCTGATGTAGGAGTAGGTTCAGAAAAGTTTTCGCAAATTGTAAATGTGGACTTTATTCCAATCATGAAAGAACAGTATGATTTAGTAATTTTGAAGAATAAAGAAAATGAAGAGCTGATTGAAGTTGTGAAAGACATTCTGCAATCGGAAGAATTTCATAATGAATTAAATGCGATTGGCGGATATGATATTACGAAAACAGGTCAAATTGTATATGAAATAAAGTGAAACTTTAATCAGTGTGGGGGTTCTTCATCCCCCACTGATTATTAGCCTTCACCAATCGGACTTTTATGGGCAGCCCGACCCCCACCTAACTTCTTTGCTTTTGCTGAATTTTGAGGAGGGGGTCTTACTGCCCATTAAAGCGGGACAAACTAAAAAGCTGCTTGTCTATAAGACGAGCAGCTTTTTCTATATATAAAGGGGGTTGGGGAAACAAAGTGTTAAATAAGACCTTGAGCAAGTGTATAAATGAAAGCCGTAAGAAGAGTAGCTCCACTTGCAAGTCCGATAAAGTCTGATTTGTTGAAAGTAATGTTGTTCATTATAATCTCTCCTTATTTGTTTAATGTAGTTGCAACAGCTTTTGCATCGACAAGTGCGGATAGCACCATGCCCATTGTATTTAAAAATTTATTTGATTTCATATTGTTCATCATGCGTATCCGCTCCTTTTCGAATAGTTGTTGCCCTGCTTATGTCTTAATTATAGGGAATATGGATACTTCCAACTATCGAATTAGCTTACGAAAGACTTACACTTTTGTAAGAAAAAAAGACATTCATGTAAGAATGTCTTTCACAGCATATTGATATGATGATGGTCTTCAATTGTTTTTAAAAAACTACGCATTGAATTCGTCATATAGCTATCTTTACGGCGTATGAAAACCGTTGAAATACTGCCGTATTTTTCAGGGATTGCATGACAATGTACCTTACCTGCTTTAGAAAGATGATGGACAGCAGACTGTGGTACGAGTGTAATTCCGAGACCGAGTGCAACACTGTTTAATATTGTCTCTAATATATTGAATTCCATAATTCTTTTTGGTAGCAAACCTTCGTCTTTAAGCCAACGTTCTAGTTTGGAGCGGTATCCACATCCTTGGTTAAAAACGAGTAGAGGCGTTGTTGTAAATTCTTCTATATGAAAGGCTTTATTTTGTGTTATAAGCATTAATTTCTCTGTACTAACATCGTATTGTTCGATTAGTGGATGTTTAATAGGACCTGATATAAAGGCGCCATCTAATTGATGATCAAGTACTTCTCTAATTAATTCTTCTGTTAGACCCGCTTGTAATGATAAATCGACATTCGGATAGCTTTTATAGTAAGAAGATAAAATGGTAGGCAGTGTACTTACTGTTTCGACTGTACCGATTTTTAATATACCAGAAGGTGTTTCGCTATCTAAAAATACTTGTTTTAGTTCGTCGACATCTTGCAAAATTTTACTAACATAAACGAGCATTTTTCTTCCTTCAGCTGTTAAAGTCATTCCTCGTTTATGGCGGTAAAAGAGTGGGGTTTTTAATTCGTTTTCTAGTTGTTTAATACGTGCAGTTACATTTGATTGTACATAATTTAATTCCTTTGCTGCGCTACTTACACTACCCTGATCGGCAACGCTTTTAAAGATTTGTAAGTCTCTTAATTCCATTTTGTAATCCCCCTTGATGTTAACTATCATTATAAATGATAGTTAACATCATTTTGAATCATTTTACGTGATATATTTTTTCTTTTACAATTCTCTTTGTGCAAATAGAAAGAAACGGGGGATTGCGGTGAGAAGAGGTCAAATGATAATAGGGGCTTTGGCGTGTTTAATTGCGAGTATGTCATGGGGAGCGATGTTTCCAGTTGCTGATCATGCGCTAGAATACATAGATCCATTTTATTTTTCGCTTATTCGCTATGGAGCAGTGGCGATAATGCTGATTGTATTGTTGTTAGTGAAAGAAGGAAAACAGGCATTTTGTTTAGAGGGAAGAGGAAAGTTACTCGTCTTTTTTGGAACGATGGCATTTACAGTATATAATGTCCTCATATTTTTAGGGCAAATGTTAATGGGTAAGTCGGGTGTAATGGTAGCTTCCATTATGGAAGCACTTATGCCGATGATTTCTATTTGTATTTTATGGGGATATAAGCATATAAAACCGAAGAAGTATATGATAACGAGTATGGTTATTGCTTTTGTAGGAGCTGTGTTTGTTATTACAAAAGGTGACATGAGTTTCTTTGTAACATTGAAAGATAATATGTTCCCATTAGCATTTATATTTATTGGTGTTGTAGGGTGGGTTATTTATACGATGGGTGGTCAAACTTGTAGTGATTGGTCAACGTTACGTTATTCTACGTTGACGTGTGTATTCGGTACGACTGTTACAGGAATTATAACGGTAATTATTACGTCGCTTGGATATATTTCAGTTCCGAGTATGGGAACGATTTCTATTGTGAAATATGATTTGTTATTCATGATGACATTGCCAGGTATTGTAGCGCTACTTGCTTGGAACTATGGTGTGAAAATTTTATCATCCATTAATGGGATTTTATTTATTAATTTTGTACCAATTACGACTTTAGCTATTATGATGATGCAAGGGTATCAAATCACAATGTTTGATATTATAGGGACTGTACTTGTTATTGCAGCGCTTATTCGCAATAACGTTTGTCAGAGAAAAGAAGAAAATATAAATAAGAGAGTTTTACAAGAAGAACAATTACGTCAAGCTGTTTAATAGGCAAATGGAGGATTTCACATGTTAGAAAGTTTATTGTTTTTCTTCGCCGTCGGAGTTGCCTGTGAGCTTGCAGCAATTAATCGAAATGGTCGTAAAAAGATAAAACAACAAGCTGAGCTAATACAGCTTTTAAAAGAATTGAAAGAAAGAAAAAATTAAAAAGACGACCGGGCATAGACGGTCGTCTTTTTCTATATAAAGGGGAAAGGGGACACAAAGTTATACAAGCGTAGCAGCGTAAATGAAAGCAGTAAGAAGAAGAGAGCCGCTAGCTAATCCTAAAAAATCTAATTTGTTAAAAGTAATGTTATTCATAATACATTCTCCTTACTTGTTTAATGCAGAAGCAACAGCTTTTGCATCGAAAAGAGCCGATAATACCATGCCCATTGTATTTAAGAAATTGTTCGTTTTCATTTTGTTCATCATATTGATCCACTCCTTTTCGAATAATTGTTGCCCTGTTTCTGACTTAATTGTATGAAATATAGTAAGAAGTAACTATCGAATTAGCTTACAAGAAAATTACACTTTTGTAAGAATTGAAATTTAACAATTCATCCTTAATTTTATTACCAACTCCTAAAACTTAGTGTTATAATTATTATAAGAATATGATTATACTTCGGATGTTTAGAAAGGAACGAAATAAATGTATAAACCAATTACATTTTTGTTGAAATATATATTTAAAACAGCTGGGAAAGTAGAAGTACAAGGAAGAGAAAAGCTACCAGAAGGTGGACCCTATGTTGTTGCATGTACACATACAAGTTTTATGGATGTATTAATGTTAGCTACAGGGATGTATCCAACTCAAATTCATTACATGGCCAAAAAAGAATTATTTGAAGGGAAATTCAAAAATTGGTTCTTTAAAAATGTAAATGCATTCCCTGTAGATCGTGCGAATCCAGGACCAAGTACACTTAAAATTCCATCACGTTTATTAAAAGAAGGAAAGGTAGTAGGGATTTTTCCGAGTGGAACAAGATCAGCGGAAGATGTTTCATTAAAAGCGGGTGCTGTGACAATTGCGATGCGTTCCAATGTTCCGTTAGTACCAGCAGCTTATGTTGGTCCATCAAGTGTAAAAGAATTAATAAAGGGGAAAAAGGCACAATTGATTTTTGGAGATCCAATTCAAATTGAGGCTGGAGAACAAATAGATCGAAAAACCGCTATGAAAATGATGACAGATCAATTAAATGAGAAGTTTGAGGAGTTAAAAGAAGCTTTGCAATCAAATCAAAAATAAGAAAAGACGACCGGGCATAGACGGTCGTCTTTTCTATTACTATTTATAATAAAGGGGAAAGGGGACACAAAGTTATACAAGCGTAGCGGCGTAAATAAAAGCAGTAAGAAGAATCGAGCCACTAGCTAGTCCTAAAAAATCTAATTTGTTAAAAGTGATGTTATTCATAATACATTCTCCTTACTTGTTTAATGTAGAAGCAACAGCTTTTGCGTCGATAAGAGCGGAAAATACCATGCCCATTGTATGTAAGAAATTGTTCGTTTTTATTTTGTTCATCATATTAATCCGCTCCTTTTCGAATAGTTGTTACCTTGTTTCTGACTTAATTGTATGAAATGTTGCGGAAAGTCACTATCGAATTAGCTTACAGAAAAATTACACTTTTGTAAGAGAAACGAATGAAGGTGTAATGATAAGAAGATTTGACATATGTTCATGAGATTCATTAAGTTAAAGGTAGAGGTGAGTGTATGGCTAATATTAAAGATATTGCAAAGATGGCGGGAGTTTCAGTTACGACTGTTTCGAGAGTGTTGAATGATCACCCATATGTAAGTGAAGAAAAAAGAAAAGCGGTTATAGAGATAGTTGAGAAATTGAATTACTCGCAAAACGCAAATGCTGTTCATTTATCAAAAGGAAAAACGAATATTGTTGGTGTGATTTTACCGTATATTAATCATCCGTGTTTTGATGCGATGGTGAGCGGAATGATGGAGACTGCGTTAGCGCATAATTACAGGGTGCTACTTTGCCAAACGAATTATAATAAAAAAGAAGAAATGAAAAGTTTACATATGTTAAAAACAAAACAATTGGATGGTCTTATTATTTGTTCACGTGCAAATGATTGGGAAACGATAGAACCGTATGCTTCTTACGGCGCAATAATTGCTTGTGAAGACAATGATATTTCAAACATCTCAAGTGTATATACGAATCATTCAGCGGCCTTTCAATTAGGAATGGATTATTTGATTGAGAAAGGTTATAAAAAAATTGGTTATTGTACGGGAAGAAAATTAGGGCCGAGTAGTCAAAAGCGTTTTGATGTTTATAAACAGCAATTGCAATCTATAGACGAAGAGGTTAATGAAGAATGGATTTTTACAGAATGTTTTACACTAGAAGATGGTGTAAAAGTGGCTCATAAGTTAAAAGAGATGCAGGATCTTCCTGAAGCATTAATAGTAGCAGGTGATGAAGTTGCGATTGGGGTTATGACAGAGGTTGAAAAATTAGGGATTCAAGTTCCTGAGGATTTAGCGATTATTGGCTTTGATAATCAACCTATCTCGCAAGTGTTACAATTGACAACTATTGATCAAAATTTAAAGGAGATAGGGAAAACTGCTTTTGAAATGTTGCATAGAAAAGTGAATGACGAGAGTTCTGAACAAGAAAAGCTGGAAATTCCATACGAACTTGTGGAACGCTCTACAGTTTAATCGTAATCCGTTATGTGTATAATCGCATAACGGATTATTTTTTTGAAATATCTTTGACAGGAAACGCGTTTCATACTTTATAAAGGAGTTAAACCGGTCTGTAATAATCCATGGATTCTTTTCAAGTGTTAATGCAGTGAATAGAATTTGGAGGAATATGCATGAATGAACTTTTATCGAGTATGAAAAAGTATGTAGATGATGATGAAAAGATTCTGGCTTTTGTGGTAGGGATATTTGAGAAGGATAATTTTATATTATCGTATCAACATGGGGTTTTTGTTGCCACTACTAGACGTCTCCTTTTTTACGGGAAATTTCCGTACTATTCTTCAAAATTTAAAGAGTATTCATATTTGTATATAGATAGCATAGATTTTCATCCGTATTTTGAATTTACTTGTAGTCATGAAACCATTCGCGCTAAGTATATTCGGAAAGGGAATGTGGAGCGATTTGTCCGTGCAGTTAGAGCAAATATGAATAATTAATCAACCCTCTGTTTAAACATAATATTTCAATTTTTAAGAGGGAAAATGCGGAATAAAAACCACTTCTAAACCTCTAGGAGATAGTGATACAATGTCAAATGGGGGGAGGGTATGAACTATGGTTAATCAACGTATAAAGGAAATAACACTAATTACAATTGGTTCATTATTATTCGCAATTGGTATTAATTACTTTGCAATTCCAAACCGTTTATCGGAAGGTGGAATTATTGGTTTAACGGTTGTTACGTACTACTTATTTGATTGGTCACCAGGAATTGTGAACTTTGCTATAAATGCAATTTTACTAGCTGTTGGTTATAAATTTTTTGATAAGAAAACAATGATTTATACAATTTTAGGGATTGTAGAAACATCTTTGTTTTTATACGTTACAGAACATATTGAGTATCATGTAAATAGTGATACATTATTAGCAGCTTTATTTGCTGGTTTATTTGTGGGAATTGGATTAGGTTGTATGTTCAAAGCCGGAGGTACATCGGGAGGATCAGCAATCTTAGCTCAGTTAGCAAATCAATATTTAGGTTGGAGTGTAGGTAAAGGCGTACTAATTATTGATATTGTTGTAATTGCTGGTTCTGTATTTATAATAGGGCAAGAAAAGGCGATGTATACACTTGTGGCTGTGTTCATTGGAGCGAAGGTGATTGATTTCATTGTAGAAGGAATGGACACAAAAACGGCTGTTACGATTATTTCGAATCAACCAGATTTAATTCGTGAAGCTATTACGAAAAATATGACACGCGGTGTTACTGTATTAGAAGGGCGCGGCGGATATACTGGTAAAAATAAAGAAGTTTTATATGTTGTTATTAATAAACAAGAGCTTGTTAAGTTAAAACAAGTTATTAGCCGGGTAGATGAAGATGCTTTCGTTGTTATACATGATGTACGTGATGTACTTGGCGGTGGTTTTAAAGCAAGCTAAAAGGTGAACGAGCAAATTCGTTCACCTTTTTTAATTCTTACAAAAATGTAAGTGTAATGTAATGAGATTCAATAGTAGATTTTATTCCCCCTTTTTAAAATGGATGTATATATATCCTGCAGAGGAGGAATGTTTATTATGAAGAAAAAAATGATCACTACTATAATAGCGATGATAGTGATAGTAGTAATGTTACTGCCTACGAAACTTGGACCAGTTATCGATAAATATAATCCATTTTATAAGACGAAAGAATACTATACGGTTGTGAATACAATTGGTCAGCATATTGGTGATGAGTGGTATGAATATGAATTTATTGCATTCGATGAACGTGGTAGAGAGCAGAAAATAAAGAAAACGGTTAAGCATATGTTAAAGAGAGATGAAGCATTAAAGGTTTTTGCAAAAGGACGTTACGGTGAATCGATTGAAGAGATTGAGGTTGCAAATATTCCTATAAATGCGAAGAGCAAACTTTTAACGATGAGATAGTGAAATATACCCCCGGCTATTTTTTGTCGAAAATAAAAATACTGGGTAAGGGTATTTTTGGGATTAATAAAAAAGCCTTAGTCCATATAGACTAAGGCTTTTTTATTATATAAAGGGGAAGGGGGTACATTGTAGTAGCATGGGTGAAAGGTATAAGAAGAGTAGCTACTAGCAATGTAATTTGGTTATGTGAGTGTTCTTCTTATTTGGCTTACTTTCTAACTTTATTGTACGAAATATAAGTAAGGGGAACTATCGAATTACATTACACATAACTTACAAACATGTAAGCCTTCTGTAATGTAATTCGATAGTTAAAAGATAGTAATTTTCATATAGTGTAACTAGAAAGTCTCAATGTATTACTTTCTGTTTGTAATGAAGAATGAAAAACCAACTAATTTTTAATAATCCTCATCTGAATAAAGATGGGGATCCTTTTTTAAACCTTACAACATTGTAAGGTTTACGTAAGTTAATTCGATAGTAAATTTGTCATATTTTTTGCATAATAGATACAGATAGAAAAATAATTAGGGATCTAGTAAGAAGGGAGAAGAATGGGATGCGTAAAGAAGAAGTAGTGAAGTTACCAATTAAAGATTTCTGTAGCTACTTTACTGTTGCCGTAGTGTGTATTGGATTATTTGATATCATAACAAACTTAATTGTTAAATAATATAGATGCTAAAACAAGAAAGGAAGTCCTTTCTTGTTTTTTTTATGGGGGCATAAAGATGAAATGGATTGATAGTCATATACATGTTGATCAATATAAGGATGAAGAGAAGAGCAGATTGCTGAAAGAGGTGGAAAATAGTAAGGAAATAAAGGGGCTTATTGCAGTATCTATGAATTATCAATCTTGTAAGGAAACGTTATCTTTAGCGAAGAAGTATCCCTTTATATATCCAGCGATAGGGTTTCATCCAGAGCAACAGATTCATAAAGAAGAGTGTGAACAGATTTATCAACTTATTGAACAGAACGCAGAGGAAATTGTTGCGATTGGTGAAGTAGGTTTGCCCTATTATTTGAGAAAAGAAGATGAAAGAATTGCTGCAGATCCATACATAGCTGTATTGAAAAAATTTATAGAACTAGCTAGTAAGTATAATTTGCCGATTGTATTACACGCAGTTTATGAAGATGCTGACATTGTATGTGATTTGCTAGAGAAATCTAAAGTTTCACGTGCACACTTTCATTGGTTTAAAGGAAGCGATGAAACAATGAAACGGATGATGAGAAATGGTTATTATATTTCGATTACACCGGATGTTTTACATAAGGAGAAGATTAGAAAAATCGTTTCGTATTATCCGCTTGAATATATGATGGTAGAAACAGATGGTCCGTGGGAATTTCAAGAAGATGTTATAACGCACCCAAGAATGATTCGAGAGGTATTAAAGGAAATTAGTTCTATAAAAAACATATCCATTGATAAGGTCACAGAAACAATATATGAAAATACAAGTCGATTTTATTTGAAAGGATAGGAGAATTATAGTTTTAATCATGTAACAGAAAAAGTAAAAGTTGAATTTATTTAATAAAATGCCACGGTTTGATATAGGACAAAAAACCACCAAGCGTTCCGCTCGGTGGTTTTGTATTAGGATTCTAATTTTTTCGCACGTTTTAATAATAAAAGAAAGACAATGATAACGAACCCTAGCATAAGGAAGAAGCCATATTGCTTTATATAATCAATTATGTCATTCGCACTGGTTGGTTTTTCAACGTGAATGCCGTCTTTATTCGTCGTAATATGAATATCTTTCATTTTTACTTCATTCTTTTCCTTTTGTAAATCAATCCATTCTATATTTGGAATACTTTCTAGATCCTTTAACACTTCTTTTAATGGTTTCGCACCTAAGTAAGGATGATAGAATGCACCAATAACTCCATCGGATAATTTAGAAACAGATAGAGCACGCTCTTTCATTTTAGCAGTAGTTTGTGGCGTATCTTCTTCAATAAATCCGACTGTTTCAGGCAATAGTTTCATTCCATGTAAAAATGATGGAGTACTTGTATAATATGGTGAGTGCATGGATTTCCAAGTTGTATCATTTAACTGTAGTTGTCCTACATAAGTTGAAAAGTACCTTGATAATATTTCATATCCTTTTTGAGACATCGTGTAATGAGGTGCTTCAAAGGCAACAGGATATAGTTTAGCATCTACAAGTTCTTGAATTCCTTTTTCGATATGATCTTTCGTATATTTTTCCTCGAATTCTTCCCCTTTTTTTACATATTGGTTATATGCCTCTATATTTGGAAAGTCATCTTTTGTCTTCGGTTTTTCATGCTTCGGTTGGCGAATTGGTTGATCTGTTTTTACATCCCAAAATTCAAAGCCTTCACCTGTTTCACTGTCATAAAATTGGTGAGTATAACCATGCATAATAATTGCTGCACCATCATCTTGCATAGAGCGTAAAAGATCAACTAGTTCTGGTTTATCTTTTAAATGTATTATCTTTCCTGTATCTGGATCTTTATATACCGGAATAACAGTAATCATGTAAGGCATCTTTTTCTCTTTTAGTAATTCAGCAATTTCTTTCAATTGATTTATATCTGCTGCGGGGTGAACATCCTCAAGGCGTAAATAAGCTTCAACTTTATTTTTCGTTGGTTTTTGGCTGAAATAAGAAAATAACATTTCACCGACGTAATGAGACATCCAGTCAAAGAGGTTAGGTGTTGCAACATAATAAGATGTTTCATGCTGAACGATTAGTGGGTTAGTGTTATTTGAGCTTAAGGCGTTAGCAAGCACAGTTCCATTCGTATCAAATGATTGAATTAATCGTTCCTCCTCTAAGGTATTTTTTAGCTTCTTGTCTGGATATTCAATTTTATTAACTCGTATATCATCACTATTCAAAGTAATGAAAGAAAAACGCTTAGATAATTGTTCAACATTTTGTCCTAATACTAATACAGGGCCGGAGAAGTTTTCTAGAAATTGTTTCGTTTCATCAGAAAACGCTTCTTTTGTTTCACCGATATAAACAATATGTGTATAGGAGGATACGTTATTAATTGAAGTTGCTTCTTTTAAGTTTTTTACGGTTATATCATTTGTAAAATGTCCTAATTGAGTATTAAGGATTTGGACATTATTTGAAACTTTATCGTCTTGTGTACTATACAAAACAAGTACTTTTGGTTTTGATGATGTTTGTGCAGAGGTGTAGGTAGGGATGAGTAGTAAAATGCTGAACAAGAGTGTTAGGCATTTTTTCATTTTGTACGCTCCTATTCTATATATAGAGTTCAGTTTACAATTATATACAATAAATGCGTTATAGTCTATGAAAGTTACATTTTTGCCCGTATTTACCAGCTGTTTTTTCACAAAATCGGTCTAAAGCATGATGATAATATGTATAGTTATTTGCTATGATAAAAGAGTAATAGAATGTAGGTAATTGTAAAGGGAAGGCTGAAAGGGGACAAATTTCAGCGGAGAAAGAGGTAGAGGTAGTGAAGAAATTCTTTGTAGGATTTTTAGTTGTTCTTGGAGTATATTTATATTTCCAAGGAAAGTCTGAAGGAATGGATAAGCTAGTGAATGGAACAAGCTATGTTGATTCAGAAGAAGCAAAACAGATGAAACAAATCATTATAGAGGAAGCGAAGAAAGTAAATCTTCCAGAATGGATACCTCTTGCAATTGCCGAGCATGAAAGTCGATTAAATCCAAGAAGTGTTGGAGATAATGGAACTTCATTCGGATTGTTTCAACTACACCGCGGCGGCGGGCTTGCACCAGAGCATTTAACTGATGATGAGCTGAAAGATCCACGTACAAATGCGCAAATTGCAATGCCGCATTTAATGAAAGGATATAAGCGTGGGGTGCAAAAAGGTTTGACTGATTTTGCATTACTGAAATATATAGCGAATACATCTGGATGGCCAGGGAATTTAGGGCCAGAGTGGACGGATAATAACATGAAGTATAACATCGGATTAGAAGATGTGTACTATCGAAATAAAGGTGTAATTAAAGAGTAGGTTTTCTATACCTACTCTGTTTTTTTATGAATAATTTCATCCTTTTCTTTCGTGAAATACTGCGTGAGTTGTATTTTCACCTCTTCTAGTTTTGTAGAAACTTGCGGTATTTTATATCCTACATACAATGGTGAAACGACAAATCTAGGTACAACTTTACAAATGATTTTTCCATTTAAGTAATAGAAGAATAAGTTATAACTACTGCATCCTTTATGGAAATCTGTCAGTATGTAACGTACAGTTTGCTGAATGTAATTTGCCATTTCATCTATATATGAAATGTTATCAATGATTATATTGAATTCAGTGAAGCCAATAATGGGACGCTCTGAAATATTAAGCTCAATGCATTCATTTTTTTGAACAATTAACCCTTGGAAATTTTCTTCTTCAATATTTTCAAGATAATCTACATATTTCATTCCGATAATTTGCATGTGTGCATGATGCAAACTTCCACCTGAAAATGGACCGTGATTTTTATATAAAATCACAGATGCGAACTCTTCGTTCTTCTGTAAGTGTAACCAATGTTGAATAGAAAATTGCATTAATTTTCTCATATGTTCTTCTGTATATGTTGCGATATGATCTTCGCAATTATCGGTTTCGATTAACACTGTTTGAAATGTATCTTGTAATGTAGGAAATTTATTTTTTAACCAAATAATAGAACCATCAGTTGCTAAAATATCCGTTAATTGTTCTTTATCGCAAAATGGACATGCAGCGCTTCTATTCCGAATACTTTCTGGTTTTTGTTTACCGATATCGTTTAAAAAATATAGTTGTTGTGTATCCATTTGTATATATGCCCCTTTAAAATATGTGTAAAAATCCCGCTTAATACATTCGGGAAAAGGAGAAGGAAATCCTCTAAAGGAATAGGGGAAAAATAAAAGACAAGATATCCTCATTACGATAGGGTACCTTGTCTTTTATTTTTTCTCTAATAGCGTGTATGGATAATATAGAACATTTTCATTATTTTTCTTTTTTCTCTTTTTTATTGTATATAAGGTAATTGCTGTGCTTGCAATTATAATAATGGCTTTCTTCATATTCATATACCCCTTTTTATTGTTGGTTTAATTCTTGGCTAACTGCTTTTGCATCGACTAAAGCGTGTAAAATCATTTTCACCATGTTCATCATATTTCTTCACTCCTTTTTATAGTTCATTTAGTTCTTTTACAACTGCTTGTCCGTTCACTAATACCTCAAAGATTGCTTTTACGATTTCTTTCATCATGTTTGTTTCCTCCTTTTGTTTGTCTCGCTTGTTTACATCTTTATTGTATAGGGAGGCATCTTTTCGTACTATCGCTTTCCATTACGTGAACATAACAGTTTTGTAAGATTTGATGTCACTTATTGAAATGTTTAGTCTATCTTCATTATTTTCAGAAAAATGACTATTCAAACATGAAATTGGAAAGTATAATAAAGAAGTAAGTATTAAATTCCGTACGAAAGGGGTGAATGAGATGAAACGTTCTTTAGCTGCGCGTGCCAAATTTTTAGATTTTATTTATTTTTGTCGTGCGATTTTTCATGATGTAGTTGTTAACGGGATACGTATGCCCTTTTTTAACAATTGCATAGTGACTATTGAACGATAGAAATCTCTTCACCCATTTTTAATAAACGTGTGAAAAGGGAGCTATTTGGCTTCCTTTTTCTATGCCGAAAACCATGGGGAATGTTTCTTTCTCATGGTTTTTTATATTGAAAGGAGTACGGAAAATGACTATTTGTAGTGTAAATAATGTAATGAAATCTTTTGGTGGAAACATCATATTTGAAAATATATCGCTTGAAATAAAGAATGGTGAACGTGTTGGGTTAGTTGGTCGTAACGGTAGTGGGAAGACAACAATCTTTGGACTTCTAACGGGAAGGGAGAGTTTGGATGCAGGAGCCATCCATATGAAGAAAGGTACACGTATTGGTCATGTCGCACAAATTCCGAAGTTTGATGAGGTCATGAATGTATATGATGTATTGAGTTCCGCTTTTAAAGTAGAAAAGGAATTAGAAAAAGAAATGCATGCTTTAGAAAAAAATATGGCGGAGGAGCAGGAACAATCTTCATTGCAAAAGCTAATGGAGAGGTACGGAATAATTCAAGAAAAATTTGCATTTCTCGGTGGTTATGAAATAGAGGCAAATATAATGAAGGTAGCAAATGGCTTACAAGTAACAGACTTATTTCCAAGAGTATTTACGGAATTAAGTGGAGGAGAACAGACGAAAGTTAGCCTTGCATATATGTTATTGCAGAAACCAGATTTACTTCTATTAGATGAACCAACAAATCATTTAGATTTGTTTGCAGTTGAATGGTTAGAGAAATTTTTAAAAGAATATACTGGAACAGTTATGGTTATTTCACACGATCGCTATTTCCTTGATGAAGTTGTAACGAAAATTTTTGATTTGGAAGATGGAGAGATTCACGTGTACCATACGAATTATTCTCAGTTCGTCGAGGAGAAGGAAGAAAGATTACTTCAAGAGTTTCAAGCTTATCAAGAGCAGCAAAAGAAAATAAAGAAAATGAAAGAAGCAATTAAGCGTCTACGTGAATGGGCAAATCAAGCGAACCCTCCGAATGAAGGATTGCATAAAAGAGCGAGAAATATGGAACGTGCGTTAGAACGTATAGAGAAATTAAAGAGGCCAATTTTAGAACGAAAACAGATGGGTCTTCAGTTTGAAGGGCAAGAGAGAAGCGGGAAAGATGTTGTTGTAATGAAAGAAGTGAGTAAAGGTTTTGCTGGACGACCTTTATTTGAACAAGCGAATTTACATGTTCGTTTTCAAGAGCGTGCGGCTATCGTTGGTCGTAATGGTACAGGAAAGACCACATTATTAAAACTACTATTAGAAGAAATAAATCCAGACGTTGGTGAAATTCGAATTGGTAGTAGTGTCAAAATTGGTTATTTATCACAGCATACGTATGGAAATGTGAAGAGTAATGTATTGGAAGCGTTTAGAGAGTATGTAGCTGTAACAGAAGGAGAAGCAAGACATATATTGGCTAAGTTTTTATTTTATGGTCCAGCAGTATTTAAGAAAGTAACGCAACTGAGCGGTGGAGAAAAAATGAGGTTAAGACTTGCGCAACTTATGTATCAAGACATCAATTTTCTAATTCTAGATGAGCCGACAAACCATCTTGATATTGAATCAAGGGAAGTTTTAGAGGAAGCCCTTGAGCAATATAATGGAACAATCCTAGCTGTTTCACATGATCGTTATTTTTTAAATAAGTTATTTGAAAAGACGTACTGGATTGATGAATGTAAATTATTTGAGTTTGCAGGAAACTATGCATGGGCTCGTCAAAAGTGGGAGGAAAAGCTTGAGAAGCAAGTAATAAAGCAGAAACGCCAAGGGAGAAAAAGTGTTGAAACGGTTCCTGTAAAAGAGAAAGAAGCTAGGAATCTTGAAGAGATTGAAAATGAGTTAATGCATGTAGAAGAAGATATATATGCAATAGAATGTGAAATGGAACATGTAGCTGATGTTGAAAGACTTGAAAAATTATATGAGGAAAAAACGAAGAAAGAGTTGTTACGAGCGAAGTTATATAGTGAGTTAGAGAATATTGTGGAGTAAAGAGTAGAAAGCCACTTCCTTTCAGTTTTGTTGGAGGAAGTGGCTTTTTCATAATGATATTTTGCTTTAAAGATTAAATGAAGCGATGTGTTTCACGTGAAACAGTAACTTAGATAAATCCGTGTTCCTCAATTTGCATAGTTTGTGAAACATATGAAAATGATAAGGTGAAAAAGAAATGTCATTAGTGGCTTTTCGATAGGAGTAATTACAAAAACAAAGGCTGATTATTTCCCGAGAGATAAAGTGAGGGCTTTTACGGGCAGCCCGACTCCGACCTAACTTCTTTTGCTTTTGCTGAATTTTGAGGTGGGGTTCTTACTGCCCGGCAAATAGCGGGATAAATATGTATAAAAGAGACTAGTGAATGAAAACGAAAAGAGAGCAAAGTTACAGCTTTACGCGCTGAACCCTGCTCTCTTTTTGTGTGGCATCTTCTCTCGTTGAAATTATAATAGCGATCCCGAGCATGATAAAAAAAGCTAAAAAGAGGACGAACTTTGGGAAGAACGGGAATAGTAATAGCGCTCCGACTATCATAATTGTTAATAATACGTAGTGCAGGACGTATTGGAATAGGTTGTCCATATTTTCGCCCCCTTTTTGGTAATTGGTTATTAGTATTCTATGTTTCATGTTGAAGGAATAGAAGTAGATTTTTAAGTTTTTTAATACGAATTATAGCTGAGTTTTCTTAAAGTATAAATGTAGAGTGATAATTTTGGAAAAATTCTAAAAATATTTATTTAGAAAGAATTGACAAAACATAATGAACGATATAAGCTAATAACCATAAAGTCTACCGGAAAGGTCGGAATAAGATTGTTACCCCTCAAAAACATCTATTTTTTTACGATTAAAACCGACTTTTCCGATTGGCTATAAATGTTGCTGTGGGAGGCATACATAAGGTAATTCGTTCAGAGGGTATAATCATAAAAAGTTAGGGTGGGGACAATGAAGAAAAAGACAAAAAAATGGGCTGGTGTATTTTCGGTATTAATGAGTAGTTCGCTTGTGTTGTCTGCTTGTGGGGGACAGGAGGACGCGGCTTCTACAGAGCCGGTTAAACAGCAGGATTTAAAAAATGTGAAAATTGAAAAGATCGCTGCGACAGATAAAACGAAAGTGCCAGACAAAGCGAAGAATAGAAAAGATACGTTAGTAGTTGGTATTAGTAAGCCAGGCGGCGTATTTTTGCCATACTTCCAACAAAATGGTTGGGATGGAAACGTAACTTCAGTTATTTTTGCATCTCTCGTATCAACCGATAAACAAGGGAAACCAATTCCAGAATTAGCTGAGAAGTGGGACGTTTCTTCTGATCAGTTAACATATACATTCCATTTACGTAAAGATTTGAAATTTAGTGATGGATCGCCATTAACGGCGGATGATGTAGCTTTCACATTGACGCTTTTACATGATAAGGCATATGAAGGTGAAGTAGATATCTCTCAATATGCGGTTAAAGGTGGTAAAGAATATAAGGAAGGAAAAGCAACTTCAATTGAAGGTATTCAAGTTGTTGATCCACAAACAATTAAAATTACAACTGAAAAAGTGAATTCACAAGCTATATTTGTTTTAGGAGGTACAGTACTATCAAAAGCTTATTATGGAAAAGATTATAAGCAAAATACAAGCTTAGATTACTTAAAAGATTTATATGGAAAGCCATTAGCTGCGGGTCCATATAAATTTGAAAAGTATATTCCAGGTCAAGAAGTTCGTTTTGTAGCAAACGAAAATTATTATGCGGGTAAACCAAAAATTCAAAACTTCATTTATAAAATTACTTCTGGTGATACGAAGCTTCAGTTATTCCAAACAGGAGAAGTTGACCATACTGGCTTAGGTACTGGTGATGAGGTTCTTGAACAGGCTAAGGCTTTAGAATTCGCCAATATCCAAATCGAAACAGCACCGTCATTTAGTTATATTTATATGAATAATAATAAGCCTTACTTAAAGGATAAAAAGGTTCGCCAAGCACTTATTTACGGATTAGACCGCAAAAAATATGTTGATACAGCGTTAAAAGGATACGGTACAGTAGCCAATGTACCAATTCATCCAACTTCTTGGGCTTATACGGAAGAAGGAGTTAATAAATACGAATACGATAAAGAAAAAGCGAAAAAATTATTAGATGAAGCAGGGTGGAAAGTTGGTTCGGATGGAATTCGTGAAAAAGATGGTCAAAAATTAAAACTTTCTTATTTCGGTCCAAGTTCGGCTAAAGATAGTGATTTATTAATTCCGATTGCGAAAGAGAATTATAAAGAAATAGGTGTAGAGTTTAATCCTGAATTTATGGACTTTAATACGATGCTTTCTAAGGTAAACAAAGGGGATTATGATTTAGCTTCTGTTTCGACACCGATTACAAGTGATCCGAGTGAAACAGCTGGTGAATATTTGTCTACTGCAAATGAAACTAGTCTTGGTTATAAGAATGCAAAAGTAGATGAGCTAATTCAAAAAGGTATTGAAACTGTAGATATCGAAAAGCGTAAACCTATTTATAAAGAATTGTATAAAGAATTAAGTGATGATCCACCAGTAATTCTATTAAACTACCGTAGAACAATTACTGGTTATAACGGGAATATAAAAGGAATTGATCCTGAAAAGTACAACAGTATTAGTGCAAACTTACCAGTATTATCATTTGAAAAATAACGATAAGAATGTATAAGTAGAAGACATTTTTTCATTCGGTTAGTAATGTGCCGCTTTGAAAAAATGTTCTTCTATTTTAAGCATAAGATTGGAGAGAAAAAGGGTGAAAACATATATTGTTCGTAGGTTGTTACAAATGATTCCTACACTGCTTGGTACATCAATTATTATCTTCGTCCTGTTCGCACTTCTTCCTGGGGATTATATTGATTCAAACCCGAAAATTACACCGGAAAGAGCAGCTGAACTGAGGGAGTTATATGGGTTGAACAAACCAATTGTTGAGCGTTATTTTCATTGGTTAGGTAATGTATTGCAAGGGGACTTTGGCTTCTCGCTTCAATATCAAGAGCCTGTAACGTCATTATTAAATAAATTTATTTGGAATTCTTTTAGTGTAGCAATTATTGCATTGTTTTTTATTTGGCTAATTGCACTTATTATCGGTGTATTCTCGGCGACGAAGCAACATTCTTTATTCGATAAACTTGTAACAATCGGTGTTTTTGCAGCAATGTCATTCCCTTCATTCTTTATCGGTTTGTTTTTAATTAAGGTGTTTGCGGTTGACTTTAAGTTATTACCGATAGGTGGAATGATTGATGTTGGCAGTAATTCAACAGGATTTGCTTACGTGATAGAAGTTGCAAAACATATGATTTTACCAGTATTTATTTTGACACTTCTTGGGGTCGGCTCGCTAACTCGTTATTTTAGAACAAGTATGTTAGAGGTTGTAAGACAAGATTACATACGAACAGCAAGAGCGAAAGGTTTGAAGGAGAAGACGGTTATTTATAAGCATGCATTAAAAAATGCAATTTTACCGGCAATTACGTTATTAGCATTTGAATTACCTGGATTGTTTTCTGGGGCAATTATTATTGAACAAATTTTTAACTGGCCAGGGATTGGTAATATTCAATTAGAAGCATTAAATTTCCGTGACTATACAGTATTGATGGCATTTACGATGTTTCTTTCTTGTTTAACAATCGTTTCAAACTTTTTAGCAGATATTGTATATGCAGTTGTTGATCCAAGAATTCGGTTGAAGTAAGGGGGGAAAGAAATGGAGACTGTTACAGTAATTACAGAAAAAAAAGAAAAAAAGAGAAGAAATGAATCATCACCATGGCGACAAGCTTTTAAAAAGATAAAGAAAAATAAGATGGCACTTGTAGGGTTTTATGCATTAATTTTTATGTTTTTATTTTGTTTTATCGGTCCGTTCTTTTCTCCATATGCATCAGGAAAAATACAAGTTGCGCTCATTAACAAACCACCTAGTTTTTCTCATTGGCTTGGTACAGATCAATTAGGAAGAGATATTTTAACAAGGCTTATGCAAGCGGGACGTATTTCATTAACCATTGGTTTAGCTTCAATGGTTTTATCGGTTATACTTGGAGCTTTATTAGGAGCGATTGCAGGTTTTTATCGTGGTATTGTGGACAATATTATTATGCGACTTGCAGATATTTTAATGTCGATGCCAGGATTACCGTTACTTATTATAATGGGTGCGATTTTATCAGAGTGGAAAGTACCGTCTGATTATCGTTTGTATGTCATTATGATTATTTTAAGTTTAGTAGGTTGGCCAGGGCTTGCACGCCTTGTAAGAGGGCAAATTTTATCACTTAGGGAGCAAGCATTTATGCAAGCTGCGGATGTGTTAGGAATAAAAGATTACCGGAAAATTATATATCACTTAATACCTAATGTTTTACCTATTTTAATTGTCGTATCTACATTAGGTGTTGCAGGTTCTATTTTGGGAGAATCCGCACTAAGTTACTTAGGTCTTGGAGTCGTTCCACCTACACCATCATGGGGGAACATGATTAGCGCAGCTAACTCATTAATCGATTTCCAAAAGCGTCCATGGTTATGGATTCCGCCTGGTTTTGCAATCTTTATAACAGTTGTATCAATTAATTTACTTGGTGATGCACTTCGTGATGCATTAGATCCAAAGATGAGACGGTAGGTGAGGAGATATGAGTAAAGCGGTAGTAGAGCTGAAAGATTTACAAACACACTTTCAGACAGAAGAAGGGACAGTAAAAGCTGTGAATCATGTTAGTTTTTCTGTTCGAGAAGGTGAAACTGTTTGTGTTGTAGGTGAATCTGGTTGCGGAAAAAGTGTAACGGCGTTATCTATTATGGGACTTATTGCTGAATCAGGCAGTGTAGTAGGTGGAGATATTTTATATGAAGGAAAAAGTCTTTTAGGAATGAAAGAGAAAGAGCTTCGTAGTTTACGAGGGAATGATATTGCGATGATTTTCCAAGAACCGATGACATCGCTAAACCCCGTCTTCACTGTAGGAGAGCAAATTGTAGAAACGTTAAGGGAGCATGAATTACTTAGTAAAAATGAAGCATATAAGAAGGCAATTGAGTTAATTCGTAAAGTTGGCATAGCCCGCGCTGATGAAATCGTCCATTCTTATCCGCATGAACTGAGTGGCGGGATGTTACAACGTATTATGATTGCTGTTGCACTTAGTTGTAATCCTAAGTTATTAATTGCGGATGAACCAACAACAGCTCTTGATGTTACTATTCAGGCTCAAATATTGGATCTACTAAGACAAGTGAAAGAAGAATTTAAAACGTCGATTTTATTAATTACACATGACTTAGGTGTCGTAGCGGAAATGGCTGATTATGTTGTCGTTATGTATGGCGGGAAAGTTATTGAAGAAGCCCCAGTACTAGAGATATTCCAAAATCCAAAACATCCTTATACGAAAGGATTATTGAAATCAAAACCAGTAATGGGAAAACGAATAGATAAACTATATTCTATTCCAGGGCAAGTTCCGAATTTAGTTGGTTTAGGTGAGTTTTGCTACTTTAGTGGGCGTTGTGAGCATTGTATGGAAATATGTGGAAAAGAAGCCCCGAATCTAAATGTAAATGATGAAAATCATAAAGTAGCTTGCTGGCTATATGAGGAGCGTGCGGAACAATGATTGAACCATTATTAGAGGTGAAAAATCTAAAGACATATTTTCCAATTAAGGGTGGCGTATTTAGTAGAACAATTGGGCATGTAAAAGCGGTTGATGGAGTAAGTTTTACTATTAATAAAGGTGAAGTGTTTGGTCTCGTTGGCGAATCAGGGAGCGGAAAAACAACAATAGGAAAAACAATTTTACGCCTCGTTCAAAAAACGGAGGGAGAAGTGAAGTTTAAAGGGAAAGATGTTCATTCTTTATCCAAGGATGAATTAAGAAAACATCGCCCTAATATGCAGCTCGTTTTCCAAGATCCATTTAGCTCATTAAATCCGAGAATGAGAATTGGAGAAGCGCTTGGAGAGCCAATGTTGGCCCACGGATTAGCGACGAAAGAAAATGTTCGTGAAAAGGTAATTGAAGTATTGGAGTTATGTGGGTTAGCTCCTTATCATATTGACCGGTATCCCCATGAGTTTTCTGGTGGACAACGTCAGCGTATCGTAATCGCAAGAGCTATGGTATTAAATCCGGAATTTATTGTAGCTGATGAACCTGTGGCGGCACTAGATGTATCTATCCAAGCACAAATTATTAATTTATTTAGTGAGTTACAAGAGAAAAAGGGATTATCTTATTTATTCATTTCGCATGATTTAAGTGTAGTAGAACATTTATGTACGAAAATCGGAATTATGTATTTAGGTACGATTGTGGAGACAGCACCGCGTGATGAGTTATTTACCAATCCGCTACATCCTTATACGAAAGCATTGTTATCAGCTGTTCCAATACCAGATCCAACAGTGAAGCGAGAGCGAATTATACTAGAAGGGGATATTCCAAGTCCAGCAAATCCACCTTCGGGCTGTCGTTTTCATACACGTTGCCCATTTGCGACGGATGTTTGTAAAAAAATAGTACCAGAATTCCATAATGTTGGTGCAGAGCATTTTGTTGCTTGTCATCACGTATAAAAAAGGACTCTTTCAAATTGAAAGAGTCCTTTTTTTATTTAATAGATGAAGTTTGTTTCAATACAAATTGCTCGATTGCGTGAGCAACACCATGTTCATTGTTTGTTAGTGTTACAACATCACATAGCTTTTTTACATCTTCTTCAGCGTTGCCCATTGCAACAGATAAGCCTGCTACTTCTAACATCGGTACATCATTAAAATTATCACCAATAGCAACTGTATCTTCAATAGGGATATTAAAATGAGCTGCCATCTGCTGTATCCCGTTTCCTTTATGTCCATTCTTATCCATAATTTCTAAGTTAGTAGGAGCCGATGCTGTAACCATAATATCAGCATCTTCTTGTAATATACTTAATAGTTGTGCGCGATGCGCTGCATTAAACGTTAAAATGAAGAATTTAGATATTTCTAGTTCTTGGTTATTTACAACATCTTCTATTTTTTTGAAATCAGTAATTAGGTTCGATTTCTTTTGCTTTTCTGTAATTCGTTCAAGTTCCTCTAATGTAACATCAAGCGCATGCTTATTTTCTTCGAATGCTTGCATCACTTGATCTTGCCATGTATATGGAGAATAAACTCCTTTATTCGTATATAGCTTATATGGGAAACCTTCAGATTCTAGTAATTTTGCAAGTTTGTACACTTTGTCGTTTTGTATACAACGCGAGTTAATTACTTTTCCATCCACATAAACAATAGCCCCATTGCTTGCTCCGACTGGAAGAGATAATTTATATTCTTCCAATAGCTTTAAAGCATCCTCTTTCGCACGACCAGAACAGATCATTACAATATGACCAGCTTCTTGTGCAGTTTGGATTGCTTGTAGGTTTTCTTTGGAGATTTCAAGATTAGATGATAGTAGTGTACCATCCATATCTAATGCGATTAATTTCAAAATGACCACCTCTTTGTTTTTATTATACATAGTTATATAGAGGAAACATATAAACTTATCTTGGAAAGACGGTATTTTATCTCATATTAAAAGTAAGTAAAGATTAGATAGGTTTAGTGTCACTAAATAAACGATTTGTAACAAAAATAGAGAGGGATATGACGACATTTCACTTTATGACTGTAATGTTACACGAATGTTACAAACGTGAACTAAGTGAAAAACGCATTAAATAAAGGTTTTTGAGGGTTATTATAAAAAAACGTAAAAAAAGTGTAATAAATTTTACGTAATTATATTGCAACGTAATAATAGTTATGTTACATTAATGTTACAAACGTTACGTTATCAAATTTAATGTAACGTTAACATAAAAACTATGAAATAAACATTTCTTAGAAATTACATATAGATAACTTATAAAAAGGGAGGATAAATGATATGAAAGAGCAAGTATTACAAGTAACAAAAGGTGATTTCGTAGGATCAGCAAGTGGAGCGGTAGTATTAACAGCATTAATCGTATTTCTATCAAGCGTATTAGTATAATAGAAGCTTTGTAACAAAAGAAAAGGAAGGGAGGATAAATGATATGAAAGAGCAAGTATTACAAGTAACAAAAGGTGATTTCGTAGGATCAGCAAGTGGAGCGGTAGTATTAACAGCGTTAATCGTATTTCTATCAAGCGTATTAGTATAATAGAAGCTTTGTAACAAAAGAAAAGGAAGGGAGAATGAAAGATATGAAAGAGCAAGTATTACAAGTAACAAAAGGTGACTTCGTAGGATCAGCAAGTGGAGCAGTAGTATTAACAGCGTTAATCGTATTTCTATCAAGCGTATTAGTATAATAGAAGCTTTGTAACAAAAGAAAAGGAAGGGAGAATGAAAGATATGAAAGAGCAAGTATTACAAGTAACAAAAGGTGACTTCGTAGGATCAGCAAGTGGAGCGGTAGTATTAACAGCATTAATCGTATTTTTATCAAGTGTATTAGTATAATAGAAGTTTTAAATCAAACAAAAAAGGAAGGAGAATGAGGGATATGAACAGTGAACAAGTGTTTCAAGTAACAAAAATAGATTTATTAGGATCCTTAGGTGGAGCGGTAATATTAACATCATTTATTCTATTCCTTGCAAATGTATTAGTATGAGATATATAAATACAATCATTCAAAAAAAATAAAGACTCTAACGTATTAGTAAGTAGTTAATATGTTGGAGTCTTTTTTATATTCTTCTTATATCCCCTCAAGTATTAAAGTTACCTCATTATCCAGCATGCATGGCTAATTAAACGTTGCGGTTGAAACTTGATTCAACGAATAATCAAAAATCCACTGAATAAAATCCCGCTTTATTTCAAAGAGAAAAAAGTCGAATTTTATATGTAAGAAAAAAAGAGGAATTTGACAGAAAAGATAGAAAATTTTAAAGGTCAGAATTTGTTAGCTTGCTAACTAATTTCTATTAATTAACGTTGGAAGCGTTTTCGGTTGGTTTTAAGTATGGACCATTTAATCTATTTACAGGGGGATGAAGATATTATGAAACAAAAATCTATGGATACGCTAGCTGCACAAATGGAGGACTTTTTTCCAGTACGTGATGTAGATCATTTGGAATTTTACGTAGGGAATGCAAAGCAATCGAGTTATTATCTTGCGAGAGCGTTCGGATTCAAAATTGTGGCTTACTCTGGATTAGAAACTGGAAACCGTGAAAAGGTATCTTATGTTCTTGTGCAAAAAAATATGCGTTTCGTTGTGTCTGGAGCTTTAAGTAGTGAAAATCGTATTGCAGAGTTTGTAAAGACTCATGGTGATGGCGTGAAGGATGTGGCACTACTTGTTGATGATGTTGATAAAGCATACTCAGAAGCAGTGAAACGTGGTGCCGTCGCAATTGCTCCACCGCAGGAATTAACAGATGAGGACGGTACATTGAAAAAAGCAGTTATTGGTACGTATGGTGATACAATTCATACGCTTGTAGAGCGTAAAAATTATAAAGGGGCATTTATGCCAGGATTCCAAAAGGTAGAATTTAATATTCCATTTGAAGAGTCTGGTTTAATTGCTGTTGATCATGTAGTTGGTAATGTTGAAAAAATGGAAGAGTGGGTTAGTTATTACGAGAATGTTATGGGCTTTAAACAAATGATTCATTTTGATGATGACGATATTAGTACAGAGTATTCGGCGTTAATGTCGAAAGTTATGACGAATGGAAGTCGTATTAAGTTTCCTATTAACGAACCAGCAGACGGAAAGAGAAAGTCACAAATTCAAGAGTATCTAGAATTCTATAATGGAGCTGGTGTACAACATCTTGCTTTATTAACAAGTGATATTGTTAAAACAGTTGAAGCGCTTCGTGCAAATGGGGTGGAGTTTTTAGATACACCTGATACTTATTATGATGAGTTAACTGCACGAGTTGGAAAAATCGATGAAGAAATTGATAAGTTAAAAGAATTAAAGATTTTAGTAGATCGTGATGATGAAGGTTACTTACTACAAATCTTTACGAAACCAATTGTAGATCGCCCGACTTTATTTATTGAAATCATTCAACGTAAAGGTTCTCGTGGATTTGGTGAAGGAAACTTTAAAGCGTTATTCGAATCAATTGAAAGAGAACAAGAGCGTCGCGGAAACTTATAAGATTTATATCCACCAGCAAAAGTCCCTTTGCTGGTGGAAATTTCATTTTTATAAGGAGGAATCAGGATGAAATTTGTTACATTTTGTCTTCCTTCAAAAGAACTACGGGCTGGATGGCTTGAAGGTGACAAAGTAATAGATATGAATCTTGCTAGTGAAGGGAAAATCCCTTCTTCTATGATGGCTTTTTTAGAGAAAGCGGATGAGTATGTAGAAGTAGTGCGGAATATTAAGAATCCAAATAAGGGTATATATGCTTTAGAAGAAGTACAATTGACAGCTGCTCTTCCTAATCCGAGTAGTATTCGAGATTTTTACGCATTTGAACAACATGTAAAAACAGCTCGCGGACGAAGAGGATTAGATGTTGTGCCCGAATGGTATGATATTCCGGTTTTTTATTTTACTAATCATCGTGCTGTAATTGGTTCCGGTGATTTTGTAATTGGTCCGAAAAAGTCTAAAAAGCTTGATTATGAGTTGGAGATTGCTTGCGTAATGGGAAAAGAAGGGCGAAATATTTCTCGTGAGCAAGCAGAGGAATATATTTTTGGTTATTGTATTATGAACGACTGGAGTGCGAGAGACTTACAAGCAACAGAAATGAAAGTAGGTCTCGGTCCAGCGAAAGGAAAAGACTTTGCAACTTCTTTAGGAGCACATCTTGTTACGAAAGAGGAATTAGACGTTTATCGTAATGGTGATCGATATAATTTAGAAATGACTGCTCATGTAAATGGAAAACTATTATCAAAAGGAAACTTCCAAGATATTTATTATACATTTGCTGAAATGATTGAACGTGCTTCAGAGGACGTTACGTTATATCCAGGAGATGTGATTGGTTCTGGGACAGTAGGAACAGGATGTATTTTAGAACTGGGTACAGAAGAGTGGCTACAAGATGGAGATGTTGTAGAACTGTCGATTACTGGTTTAGGTACACTACGTAATACGATCAAAAAAGAAAAGGAAGCGGGTGATGGGCATGTTTTATCGTCACATGGGAGAACTACCTCATAAACGACATGTACAATTTCGTAAAAAAGATGGATCGCTTTATCGTGAACAGGTAATGGGAACAAAAGGTTTTTCTGGTACGCAGTCTATTTTGTATCATCATTATATGCCAACAGAAGTAGGTCATTCTGCATTATCGCATTCTTGTCAGTTGCAGTATGAAGAGGATGTTGCTCTTTCTCATCGCCACTTTCGAACGAAAGAAAGTAAAAAAAGTGGTGATGCAATAAGTGGACGGAATTTCATACTTGGAAATGAAGATTTATTAATTGGAGTAGTGAGTCCAACAGAAAAAATGGATTATTTCTATCGTAATGGTGATGGCGACGAAATGTTATTTGTTCATTATGGAACAGGGAAAATTGAAACGATGTTTGGAACGATTCACTATAGAAAAGGCGACTATGTAACGATCCCAATTGGAACGATTTATCGTGTTATTCCAGATGAAGGAGAGACTAAGTTTCTTGTTGTAGAGGCGAATAGCCAAATTACAACGCCGCGTCGTTATCGAAATGAATACGGACAATTGTTAGAACATAGTCCGTTTTGTGAAAGAGATCTTCGTGGTCCAGAAAAATTAGAGACATATGATGAAAAAGGCGAGTTTGTCGTAATGACAAAATCAAGAGGCTATATGCATAAACATGTTTTAGGACACCACCCGTTAGATGTTGTGGGATGGGATGGCTATTTATATCCGTGGGTATTTAATGTAGAGGATTTTGAACCAATTACAGGGCGCATTCATCAGCCACCGCCAGTACATCAAACATTTGAAGGACATAATTTTGTTATTTGCTCTTTCGTACCACGTTTATACGATTATCATCCAGAGTCAATTCCGGCACCATATTATCATAGTAATGTTAATAGTGATGAAGTTCTTTACTATGTAGAAGGAAACTTTATGAGTCGCAAAGGTGTGGAAGAAGGTTCTATTACACTTCATCCGAGCGGGATTCCCCATGGACCGCATCCGGGGAAAACAGAGGCAAGTATAGGGAAGAAAGAGACGCTTGAATTAGCTGTTATGATAGACACATTCCGTCCGCTTCGTATTGTAAAACAAGCACATGAAACAGAAGATGAAAAGTATATGTATAGCTGGATTGAACAAGGTTCATATACTGTGAAATAAGTAAAAAGGCATGCTCTCAATAAGGGGGCATGCCTTTTTCACGGAATCGACATGTATAATAATACCAAAAAAATAATGGAAAGATATATAGAAAGAATAATAAGGATTGTGCATATTCAGAAGAATTTCTACTTGTTTCGACAAAAGTATTGACTAGGAAAAGCGTAATGAGTAAAATAAAAAAGCGAATTAAAAATTTTCGGAAAATTTAAAACTTGGAGGAGTGAAAGATGAAGCAAATTTTTCAAAAGAAGCCAATTGCAAAGTTAATGCAAGAAAGTAAGCAAAAAACGTTAGCAAGAACATTGGGCGCGCTAGATTTAACTATGCTTGGAATCGGAGCAATTGTTGGAACTGGTATTTTTGTTCTAACGGGTGTTGTGGCAGCGAAACATTCTGGGCCAGCTATTATATTATCATTTGCGATTGCCGCTCTAGCTTGTGCCTTTGCTGCATTTTGTTATGCTGAATTTGCTTCTTCAGTTCCTGTCTCGGGCAGTGTGTATACGTATACATACGCGACGATGGGGGAAGTATTCGCATTTTTAATTGGCTGGGACTTAATGCTGGAATATTTACTTGCTACATCTGCTGTAGCGAACGGTTGGTCTGCATATTTTCAATCTTTATTAAAGGGGTTTGGAATTCATATTCCGACTATTCTCTCCTCGGCTCCTGGTACAGGTAAGGGTGGAATAATTGATCTACCTGCAGTTCTAATTATTTTAGTGATGACAGTTCTTTTATCTAGGGGTGTTCGTGAAAGTGCACGAGTAAATAACATTATGGTATTTATTAAAATAGCAGTTGTTCTTATTTTTATCTTTGCTGGTTTTAATTATGTGAAACCTGAAAACTGGACGCCTTTTATGCCATTTGGTTTAGATGGTGTAATGGCTGGAGCGGCTACAGTATTCTTCGCATTTATAGGATTTGATGCAGTTTCAACAGCGGCAGAAGAAGTGAAACGTCCGCAACGTGATTTACCAATTGGTATTATTGCATCGTTATTAATTTGTACAGTTCTTTATATCGTTGTTTCGCTTATTTTGACAGGAATTGTTCCATACGGACAGCTAAATATATCAGATCCAGTTGCTTTTGCACTTCAATTTATTGGACAAGATGGTTTAGCGGGGGTAATTTCAGTAGGAGCAATTACAGGGATTACAACAGTAATGCTAGTTATGATGTATGGGCAAGTTCGTGTTTCTTATGCGATGAGCCGAGATGGTTTACTGCCGAAACGTCTTGCTAAAGTTCATCCGAAATTTAAAACGCCATTTTTAAATACATGGACAACGGGAATTATTGCGGCACTGATTTCAGGATTAATAGATTTAAATGTTTTAGCACATCTTGTAAATATGGGGACATTGTCAGCATTTGCACTCGTAGCTGTTGCGGTAATCGTAATGAGAAGAACACATCCAGACTTACCAAGGGCATTTAAGGCGCCGCTTGTACCATTTTTACCAGCATTAACAGTGATCTTCTGTTTATACTTAATGCTTCAATTATCGGGGACAGCATGGATTAGTTTTGGGATATGGATGGTTATTGGTATAGCGGTTTACTTCTTATATAGCCGAAAACATAGTGCTTTAAATAATAGTAAAAAAGAAGAAGATGTTGCAAATTTATAAGCGAAAAAATCCATTCTAATTCTGTTAGAATGGATTTTTTTATTTGAAAATTTACATTTTTCTGAACTTATTATAAGATAATTGTTGGCTAACTAAAGGGGTGAAATGATGAAAAATACGTGGCGTGAGTTAAGGGAGATGGACCGTAACGTATGGATTCGATTTATTGGAGAGACGTTAAATGGAATTGCAATGATGATGTTAATGCCTTTTTTTGCATTATATTTAAAAGATAAGGTAGATTCGTTGTTGGAAGTTGGGGTTATTATGGCGCTTTCTCCAATTGCTGCAAGTTTTGGATCACTTATAGGAGGGAGAATTGCTGACATATATGGAAGAAAGCCTATTATGATATTTTCTATGGCAAGTAATGCATTATTAATGCTCGGTTTTCTATTTATAGAAGGGTTTATTCCATATGCAATTTTATCTATTTTTTTAGGGTTGAGTAATTCTTTATTTCACCCAGCTGCATCAGCTATGGTCGCGGATGTAACGGCACCAGAAAAAAGAACAGAGGCATATGGTTTATTACGAATGGGACACAATATAGGTGCTGCGATTGGTCCGATAATGGGAGCATCAGTAGTTGTGTTGTCAAAGAACCTTGTGTTTATTATTGCCTCTTCTACAATGCTATTTTATGCGTTACTTGTATTACTTCTTATTCAAGAGACGATGCCAAAGAGGACAGATAAGGAAGAACATAAAGAAAAGGAATCTGGGGCAGTTTGGAAAATTGTAATGCGAGATAAGGCATTAATGATTTACTTATTAGCAGGTATTATCATTTCGATGGGGTTTTCTCAAACGGAAGGCATGTTGCCACTACATTTTGATAATGAAATGAAGCGTATTTTTGGAACGAACAATCCATATCCATATTTAATGGCGTTAAACGGACTATTAGTTGTTTTATTCCAGTTTCAAATTTCAAAATGGGCTACGGATAAACCAGTTGGGAAGACGATGTTATATGGTGCATGTTTATTCGGGATTGGATTATTTTTTATAGGGTGGTTACCGAAGTGGTTTGGAGAATTTAATACAAATGCTACAATTATTTTAATAACACTACTGTTCGTTTATGCTATATATACGTTAGGTGAGATGATTATGTCGCCTGTACAGATGACATTTGTAGCAAATTTGGCCCCTGAGCATTTGAGAGGGACTTATATGGGAGCTGCAAGTTTGCAGTGGATTACAGGAAGCGCATTTGGTCCACTTTTGGGCGGTTTTTTATTAGATCGATTACTTGGTCACTTTCTATTTACAATTTTAGCTGTAGGATGTGTAGTTGCAGGTATTGTATATGTTTCTTTAGATCGCCTTGTGGAGCAAAGGCAAAAAGACACACTAACCAAACAATCTTCTTAGTGAATAGGTGACATACACAAAAAAGGGGATTTCTACATATTTTAGGTACATAACTAGATTAGATTGCCATTTTATTTTGTGTAGTTATATAGAAAATGAAATGAAAAACCAATAAGTGATGTTATTTAATTATTTATGGAAGTTACATTTTATTTCAAATAGGAACTACCTATTTTTATAAAAAGTGCTAAAATAGAAAAATGAAAACAATTGGTTAGGGTGATTTCATTGACGAAAATTAAATTAGGTTTATTATATGGTGGAAAATCAGCTGAGCATCAAGTTTCGCTACAGACGGCTCTTGCTGCTATTAAAGCGTTAAATCAAGATAAATTCGAGATTCATCCAATTTATATTACAGAACAAGGTCAATGGGTACGCGGTGAGCGTATTGAAGGCGAAGTAACAGATGTTGAAGCTTTAAAAATGAGCGGTGCAGAAAATGCGATTTCTCCGTTATCATTAAGTACAGAAATTATCCCATCTGCAGCTTCTGAGGAGAACGCTATTGACGTTATTTTCCCATTACTACATGGACCAAACGGTGAAGATGGAACGGTTCAAGGACTATTAGAATTAATGAATATCCCTTATGTAGGAAATGGTGTTCTAGCATCATCTGCTGGTATGGATAAAGTTGTTATGAAAAACATCTTTGCAGAGGCTGGTTTAAAACAAGCAAAATATGCATCCTTCATTCGTAGTGCATGGGAAAAAAATCGTGAGGAAGCTTATTCTAAAGTAGAAGATAAGTTAGGATATCCTTGCTTCGTAAAACCAGCGAACCTTGGTTCAAGTGTTGGTATTAATAAGTGTAAAAATCGTGAAGAACTTGAGGATGCATTTGTAGAGGCATTCCAATTTGATCGCAAAATTATTGTAGAAGAAAATATTGTAGGTCGTGAAGTAGAAGTTGGGGTACTAGGTAATGATGAGCCGAAATGTTCAGTTGTAGGTGAAATCGTTCCGAAAAAGGACTTCTATGATTATAAGTCGAAATATATCGATGGTGATACGGCGCTAATTATTCCAGCTGAAATGACAGAAGAAGAATCTAATGTAATTAAGCGTGATGCGATTATTGCATTCCAATCATTAGACGGTGCAGGTTTAACGCGAGCTGATTTCTTCTTAACGAAAGATGGAGAAGTGTATATTAACGAAGTAAACACAATGCCAGGATTTACACCGTTCAGTATGTTCCCTCTATTATGGCAACATACTGGGTTACCATATCCAGAATTAATCGAAGAGCTAATTCGTTTAGCGATTGAACGTCACGAAGAAAAACAAAAAATTAAATATACAATCTAACAAAAAAGGAGGAAGCACTATTCATAGGAATAGTGCTTCCTCTATGTAAGGAGCGTTTATATATGATAAAGCGAATGTTAAAGCAAGTGGAACAGATGGTAAATGGTACTGAATTAGCAGAGCAATATGAGGGAATTACTATTCAAGGCGTGTCTATTGATACGAGAAAAATTGAAAAAGGAAACTTGTATGTTCCGATTCAAGGGGAGCGCTTCGATGGACATGCTTTTGTAGATAAAGCTGTTGAAAATGGAGCTGTGGCTACATTATGGATGAAAGATGTAGCGAATCCACCTGAGAATCTCCCGGTTATTTTTGTAGAAGACACGCTATCGGCATTGCAAATGTTAGCGAAAAACTATCGCGATCAATTGGATGTTAAAGTTGTAGGTGTAACGGGTAGTAACGGTAAAACATCTACGAAAGATATTGTAACAAGTCTTCTTGCGACTAAATTCAAAGTGCAAAAAACAGAAGGGAACTTCAATAACCATATCGGATTACCTCTTACCATTTTAAACTTAGAAGAAAATACAGAAGTAGCAGTATTAGAGATGGGTATGTCAAGCCGAGGCGAAATTGAATTCTTATCTAAGTTAGCTCGTCCTAATGCAGCTATCATTACAAATATTGGTGAGGCACATTTAATGGATTTAGGATCTCGTGAGGCAATTGCTGAAGCGAAATTAGAAATTGTTACAGGATTACAAGAAGGTGGCGTGTTCGTATATAACGGAGATGAGCCTTTATTAACGAATCGTGTTCCTGGAATGAATTTAGCAGCAGAAACGGTTACGTTTGGTGATGCAAGAGCAAACGATTATTATCCAACGACTGTAACATTACAAGCAACTGGGACACATTTCAAAATGAATAGAGATGAAAATATTTCATTCTACTTACCGGTGTTAGGAAAACATAATGTGTATAATACACTTGCTTCAATGGCAATTGCGAAACATTTTGGTGTAACGTGGGAAGAGATGAAAGAAGGTTTAGTAACACTTCAAATGACGGGCATGCGTATGGAAATTGTGAAAACAAATAGTGGTTTAACAATTATCAACGATGCTTATAATGCAAGCCCGACGGCTATGGAAGCAGCATTCCATTTAATGAATGGTTTAGATGGTTTTGCTAAAAAAATCGTTGTGCTCGGTGATATGTTAGAACTTGGAGATCAAGAAGTACAGTTCCATTATGAGGTAGGAAAATTAATCGATCCAGCAAAAATCTCACATGTATTCACATACGGTAGATTAGGGGCTCAAATTGCTGAAGGAGCAAAAATTAATTTCCCTAATGAACGTGTAAAGGCGTATGATAATAAAGAAGAGTTAGTAAAAGATTTACAAGCAGTAGTCGATGTGAAAGATGTTGTATTAATAAAAGCATCTCGCGGTATGAAATTAGAAGAAGTAATTACGATGTTGAAATAATTGGTGTATATAAATAGGGATGATAGTTACGAAAATAGAAGAAACTTATAATAAGCGCTTACAGTAAATATAAAAAAATAAAAGTGAAGAAAAAAACTCTGAATATGAAAATAAGGTAACAGTTGGGTTTGCTTTTTACACATACAAAACTTATAATTGATAAAGTGTAATAACGTTTAGAAGTATTTTCGTGAAGAATATACGCCCGTTTATATACGTGAGCATTCAGGAAAAGGGCTTTTCCGCAAATTCGGAAAACGCCTTTTTTTAAATGATAAGTATAGGATAGAAAAGGAGAAGTAACATTGACAACATTTCGAGAATTAGGATTAAGTGATTCTTTACTGCAATCTGTTGAAAGTATGGGCTTTGAAGAGGCTACACCAATTCAAGCTGAAACAATTCCACATGCATTGCAAGGTAAAGATATTATTGGGCAAGCGCAAACAGGTACAGGGAAAACAGCAGCATTCGGATTACCACTATTAGATAAAGTGGATACACATAAAGAATCGGTTCAAGGTATTGTTATCGCGCCAACGCGTGAATTAGCAATTCAAGTTGGAGAAGAATTATACAAAATTGGTAAGCATAAACGCGTTCGTATTTTACCGATTTATGGTGGTCAAGATATTAACCGCCAAATTCGTGCTCTAAAAAAACACCCACACATTATTGTTGGTACGCCGGGTCGTATTTTAGATCATATTAACCGTAAAACACTTCGTCTGCAAAACGTAGAGACAGTTGTTCTCGACGAAGCGGATGAAATGTTAAACATGGGCTTCATTGAAGACATTGAAGCAATTTTAACAGATGTGCCAGAAACACATCAAACATTACTATTCTCAGCGACAATGCCGGATCCAATCCGCCGTATTGCTGAGCGTTTCATGACTGAGCCTCAACACATTAAAGTAAAAGCAAAAGAAGTAACAATGCCAAACATTCAGCAGTTCTATTTAGAAGTGCAAGAAAAGAAAAAGTTTGACGTGTTAACACGCTTATTAGATATTCAATCTCCAGAGCTTGCAATCGTATTTGGTCGTACAAAGCGTCGTGTTGATGAATTATCAGAAGCATTAAACTTACGTGGTTATGCTGCAGAAGGTATTCACGGTGATTTAACTCAGGCGAAACGTATGTCTGTATTACGTAAATTTAAAGAAGGTTCTATTGAAGTTCTTGTTGCAACAGACGTTGCTGCGCGTGGTCTTGATATTTCAGGCGTAACGCACGTATATAACTTCGATATTCCACAAGATCCAGAATCATACGTTCACCGTATCGGTCGTACTGGTCGTGCAGGTAAAAAAGGTATTGCAATGCTATTTGTAACACCACGTGAATCAGGACAATTAAAAAATATCGAGCGTACAACAAAACGTAAAATGGACCGTATGGATGCACCGACACTTGACGAGGCATTAGAAGGTCAACAACGTTTAATCGCTGAAAAGCTTCAAAGCACAATTGAAAATGAAAACTTAGCATACTACAAGCGTATTGCAGAAGAAATGTTAGAAGAAAATGACTCTGTAACAGTAGTAGCTGCTGCTTTAAAAATGATGACTAAAGAGCCGGATACAACTCCGATCGCTTTAACATCAGAACCACCTGTTGTTTCAAGAGGCGGCGGTTCTAAAAAACGCGGCGGTAACGGAGGCGGATACCGTGATGGTAACCGTAATCGTAGTCGTGATGGACGCGGCGGTGGCGATGGACGTAATCGTGACCGTAACCGTGATGGACGTAATCGTGACGGAAACCGTGATCGCAATCGTGATGGTAACCGCGATCGTAATCGTGATGGTGGTAGTCGTGGTCGTAGAGGTGAAGGTCAAGGTCGCCCTGGTTCTTCAAATGGACGCGGCGAAAGAAAACATCATAGCCGTCCACAAGCTTAATAAAAAAAAGAGAATGCCCTTTGCGGGCATTCTCTTTTTTTATTTCTATAATTGTGCATACTACATAATAGTTATGATAGAAAAGGGGCTGTTATATGCTTGTAAGGCTTGGTTACGTTGCGATGAGTGTGCATTTGAAGAATGCATCTCCATCTCAAACGATGACGTATGCACAGTTTCAGAAATTAGATGATCGTGATGCTGCAATTCGTAAGCTTGAAAGAATTGCTAATTCCAATTTAGAAAATTGTTTACGTTTATTAAAGCATAATAAAGGGCATGACATATCTTTCTTTCGGCTCAGTTCAAAGCTCATTCCTTTAGCGAATCATGAGGAATTGCTAGAGTGGAACTATATTCGTCCGTTAAAAGAAAATTTAAAAAAACTAGGTGAATATGCAGTTCATATGAATATGAGAATTGATTTCCATCCAGATCATTTTGTTGTACTAAATTCACCTGAAGAGAGTGTTTTTAAACAATCTGTAAAAACATTGCAGATGCACAAAAAATTATTAAAAGGCATGGGGATTGAACATAAGCAACGATGTGTACTGCATGTTGGAGGAGGATATAAAGATAAAGAACTTGCATTAGAGCGCTTTATAGAGAATTGGTCGAATGTCCCAAGGGGTATTCAAGAAATGATTATATTAGAAAATGATGATACAACCTTTACGTTAGAGGAAACATTATATTTAGGAGAAAAATTAGATATTCCCGTCGTATTTGACTTGCATCACCATATGATGAATAATGAGCAAGAAGATTGGTATGAAGATTGGGCACGTGTTGTTCATACGTGGGAAACGTCTTTGTTGCCGATTAAAATGCATATCTCTAGCCCTAGAGAGGGAAAAGATCCAAGGGCTCATGCAGATTATATTAATGTAGACGCATTTTTATCTTTTTTAAGAAGGATAAAGGGAAGTGTTCCGCAAATTGATTGTATGATTGAGGCGAAGATGAAGGATGAGTCTTTATTTCAATTAATGAGAGATTTAAGTGAACAAGTAGATGTAGAAATTATCGATGGTGCAAGCTTTTATATTAAATAAGCTTTGCACCATCGTTTTTTTTTGTTAAAAAAGGGGTTAAAATGCCACCGGTTATTAAACCTGTTAAATGACTGATCGGATTGGCAGAAGGGTTAAAGAAAGTAAATAGCAGTAATAGAAGTATCATAATTGAGAAAATGGCAATTTCTTTTGGTTTTGAAGAGCGGTATCGATTGTACAATAAAAATAACTGTGCACCTAATAGTCCGAAAATACCACCTGATGCACCTGCGTGAATATATTCAAGCGGCATAATAATATAAGAAGAAATATTTCCAGAAATTCCAGAGAGAAAAAATAGAATAAAAAAAGAAAAGTGTCCGAGTTGCTTTTCGATAGAAGAACCAAGAGCAAACAAAAAAATACTATTAGAAAGAAAATGTTGTAAGTCTACGTGTACGAGAAGAGAAGTTATGACACGCCACCATTCTCCTTTCGCGATATATTCATTAGAGGCTGCCAGTGGTAAGAGAAAAAAGTCGCCTAATATCATCATGACTAAATGAATAAGAAGTAAGGTAAGAATAGTCGGTTGTAAAGAAATATGAGTGGATCTTATTATCATACGGTTACTATCACCCCTTTTGCATCAGAAAGATTCTCTGTTATTCTTATCAATATGAAAGAAGAAAGTTAAATAGAAGAAGGGGATTTCGAAATGATTATAGGGATTGGTATCGATATTATTGAATTAAATCGTATTGAAAAAATGCTAGATGGAAAGCTTAAATTTATGGAACGTATTTTAACGGAAAATGAACGTAATGTTGCTATGGAGCTGAAAGGAAGTCGCCTTACAGAGTTTGTAGCTGGAAGGTTTGCAGCGAAAGAGGCGTATTCAAAAGCTGTAGGTACTGGTATCGGAAAAGAAGTGAGTTTTTTAGATATTGAAGTGAAAAATGATGAAAGAGGTAAGCCAATTCTGATTACAAGTACAGAGTATATTGTTCATTTATCAATTAGTCATAGTAAGGAATTTGCTGTTGCTCAAGTTGTTTTAGAAAGCTTGTCACGCTAGTCTGCATATTTTATATCTTTGTCTCATATATTTGAGGTAGCGATAAGGAAGGTACATCTTCCATTCATTTATAGGGGCAAAGGGGCTGAATTGATGAAAAGGCGTCTGTTTTTAGTTCTTGTCGGTTTGTTGACCGTTTTTGTGTTGGCGGGTTGTATGGAAAAGAAGCAAGATGATGTCGTGAGAGATTTAGAATCAAAAGTAAAAGGGATGAAAAGTTATCAAGCTGAGGCAAAATTATCTATTAAAACAGGCAATGAGCCTCAAGAGTATAACGTAGAGATTTGGCATAAGGAACCGTCTTTTTATCGTGTGAATTTAAAAAATGCAAAAAAAGATCAGAGCCAAATTATTTTGAGAAATGAAGAAGGTGTATTTGTATTAACGCCAGCACTTAATAAGAGCTTCCGTTTTCAAAGTGATTGGCCGCAAAATAGTAGCCAGGCTTATTTATATGAATCACTTGTAAGAGATATTTTGCAGGACAAGAAAAACCTTACTTTTGAGAAAACAGATAAGTATTATATTTTTAAAACAAAAACAAACTATCAACATCAAAATATGTTGCCGAGACAAGAGATTACATTGAATAAGAGCGACTTGACTCCAGTTTCAGTGAAGTTAATGGATAATGATCAAAATGTTCTTGTGAAAGTAGATTTCTCTAAAGTGAAATTCGATGCGAAATTTGATAAAGGTGCATTTGATACGAAACAAAATATGTCTAGAGCGCAGGTAGATGTTCAAACAACAGCGAAAGAAGACAAACCGTTTGCTATTTTGTATCCACTTGATACACCACAAGGTATGACTCTGCAAGATGAAAAAGAGTTGAAGACAGACAGTGGCAAGCGTGCGATACTCACATACACTGGAAATAAGAAATCCTTTACTTTAATACAAGAAAAGGCAAAAGTTGCAGAGGCATCATCAGCGGTAAGTGTAAGTGGAGAACCAGTTGATCTTGGATTTACGATTGGTGCATTAACGAAAGACTCTGTAACGTGGTCGTATAACGGAGTAGAATATATGCTCGTGTCTAAAGGTTTAGAGCCGAAGGAGCTGTTAATGGTTGCTCGTTCAGTTACAGCGAAGCAGGTGAAGTAAACTTCTTAGACGTGGTGATATATGTGCACCACGTCTTTTCTTAGTTTGAAGGTGGATTTCATAAAAGAAGCATATAAAAGAATAAGCTTCGCATATCGTGTATAAGGAAGTGTATTTATGGAAGAAGCACCATTTTACCGTGACACTTGGGTGGAAGTGGATTTAGATGCCATTTATAACAACGTTACACATATTAAAGAGTTCATCCCAAGTAATGTAGAGATTTTTGCTGTAGTTAAAGCAAACGCATATGGGCACGATTATGTACCGGTGGCTAAAACGGCATTAGAAGCAGGTGCAACAAGGTTAGCTGTTGCTTTTTTAGATGAAGCTTTAGTGCTTCGGAGGGCTGGTATTACTGAGCCGATTTTAGTGTTAGGTCCCTCGCCGCCGCGTGATGTAAATGTAGCTGCTGAAAATGATGTAGCGCTAACTGTTTTTCAAAAAGAATGGGTGGACGAAGCAATTAAACTTTGGGATGGTTCATCTGTAATGAAATTCCATATTAACTTTGATAGTGGTATGGGGAGAATTGGAATACGTGAAAGAAAAGAGCTAAAAGAATTTTTAAAGAGTTTAGAGGGTGCACCGTTTTTAGAGTTAGAAGGAGTATACACGCATTTTGCAACGGCAGATGAGGTTGAGACTTCGTATTTTGATAAGCAATATAACACGTTCTTAGAGCAGTTAAGTTGGTTGAAAGAATTCGGAGTGGATCCTAAGTTTGTTCATACAGCTAATAGTGCTGCGACGTTACGTTTTCAAGGGATTACATTTAATGCAGTGCGAATTGGGATTGCAATGTATGGATTATCTCCTTCTGTAGAAATACGTCCTTTTTTACCATTTGAATTAGAACCGGCGCTATCACTTCATACGAAAGTCGCTCATATTAAACAGGTAATTAAAGGTGATGGAATTAGTTATAACGTCACCTACCGAACGAAAACTGAAGAATGGATTGCGACTGTAGCGATTGGCTATGCAGATGGGTGGCTTAGGAGGTTACAAGGATTTGAAGTGCTTATAAATGGTAAAAGGGTACCGATTGTAGGGCGAGTAACAATGGATCAGTTCATGATTCATCTTCCTTGTGAAGTGCCACTTGGTACGAAAGTTACGCTTATTGGAAGGCAAGGAGATGAGTATATTAGCGCTACAGAGGTTGCGGAATACTCAGGGACTATTAATTATGAAATTATTGCAACGATCAGTTTCCGTGTGCCAAGAATATTTATACGGAATGGTAAGGTTGTAGAGATAATTAATTACTTGAACAATATATAGAAGGTAGTATGATTGCTTCTTGTCATTGGAGTGACTGTTCATTGCTGGATAATAAGCTCTTTTTGATGAGAAGCTTTTTACTTATAATCATTTTTTATATAAGTTGCACGTAAGTTTTGAAGAGGAGTTCTATTGTTTTTAGTTAGTTATGAGATAAAAAATTTAAGAAGATGAATGTTTTGTTTGTGAATTGGAAAACATAAGCAAGGAATAAGGAAGTCTTTGCAACAGGCTCCATACAATGGTATTATTACAATAGGTGTCATATATATATTTGGGTGTGTAGTTGACGGTGGAGGTGTATTTTTGTGTCCGAATCAAGTGTAACTACTGAAATCGTGGTTCGGTTGCCAAAGCAAATGGTAACGGAATTGGACGGAATTGGAAAACAAGAGAATAAGAATCGCCATGAACTAATTTGCCAGGCAACACAATTGTTATTGCGTCAACATAAGACGAAGAAACGCTACCAACATGAATCAATGCGACGTGGGTACATTGAAATGGGAAAAATTAATCTTGGTATTGCATCTGAAGCTTTCTTAGCAGAGTATGAAGCAGCTCATACAGTAGAACGCTTAGTTAGCGGGGGGTAATATTTTGATTGTAAAACGCGGCGACGTGTATTTTGCAGACCTTTCCCCAGTTGTTGGTTCTGAGCAAGGAGGCGTTCGTCCGGTTCTTGTCATTCAAAATGACATCGGAAATCGTTTTAGTCCAACGGTGATTGTAGCGGCTATTACTGCACAGATTCAAAAAGCGAAATTACCCACTCATGTGGAAATTGATGCGAAAAAGTACGGTTTTGAGAGAGATTCTGTTATTTTACTTGAGCAGATTCGAACAATCGATAAGCAGCGCTTAACGGACAAAATCACTCACTTAGATGAAGTGATGATGATTCGTGTAGATGAAGCGCTACAAATTAGTTTAGGACTAATAGATTTTTAAATCGGCAGTTTAAGTTGCTCTCTTTGAAGGGCAACTTTTTTTATTATAGAGGAGGTTACGGTTGTATATGGAAATGGTAGATAATCGACAAGCGTTAATGAAAATGTTAGTGAAAGAATTAGGCTTTACCGAAAAGCAAGTTCGTCATGTTATTCAATTAACAGAAGAAGGTAACACAGTTCCATTTATTGCTCGTTACCGAAAAGAATGGACAGGCTCTTTAGATGAGGTGCAAATTCGTACGATTTTAGAGAGATGGCAATATATGATGCAACTTGAAGATAGGAAGGAAGAAGTTCTTCGTCTTATTGATGAGAAGGGGAAACTGACAGAAGAGCTACGACAGCAAATTGTTAAAGCTACAAAGTTGCAAGAAGTAGAAGATCTATATCGTCCATATAAAGAGAAAAGAAGAACGAAAGCGACAGTTGCTAAAGAAAAAGGATTAGAACCATTAGCTGAATGGTTATTGTTATATAAGAAAGAAGATCCGGTTAAAAAGGCAGTGGAATTTATTAATGTAGAGAAAGAAGTGCAATCTGCAGAAGAAGCTTTACAAGGTGCACAAGACATTATTGCAGAAATGGTTTCAGATGAAGCTGCGTATCGTAGTTGGATTCGAAATGTTACTTTTAGAAAAGGTGTTATGTCTTCTTCCGTGAAAGATGAAGAAAAAGATGAAAAGAATATATATGAAATGTATTACAGTTATGAAGAACCATTGCAAAAAGTAGTACCACATCGTGTATTAGCAATGAATCGTGGCGAGAAAGAAGATATATTGAGAGTTGCTGTTGTTCCGCCAGTAGATGAGATAGTAACCTTCTTAAATAAGAAAGTAATTCGTGATAACGATTCGAAAAGTGCACATTATGTACAATTAGCGATTGAAGATGGTTATAAACGATTAATTCAATCTTCAATCGAAAGAGAGATTCGTAAAGAATTAACAGAAACAGCTGAAGAACAAGCAATACATATTTTCTCTGAGAACTTACGTAACTTATTATTACAACCTCCGATGAAAGGGAAAGTCGTGCTAGCGGTAGATCCGGCATATAGAACTGGTTGTAAATTGTCTGTAGTAGATGATACGGGGAAAGTACTACATATCGATGTTATTTATCCGCATCCACCTGTTCGTAAATATGATGATGCAAAAACGAAAGTTCTTTCTATTATAGATAAATATCAAGTTGAAATGATTGCAATTGGTAATGGGACAGCATCTAGAGAAACAGAAGAGTTTATAGTAGATGTATTACAAAGTGTGAACCGAGATGTCTTTTATATTATTGTAAATGAAGCGGGTGCTAGTGTATATTCAGCTTCTGATTTAGCCCGTGAGGAATTCCCAAATTTACAAGTTGAAGAGAGAAGTGCCGTTTCTATTGGGAGACGTCTTCAAGATCCACTTGCTGAACTTGTGAAAATTGATCCTAAATCAGTTGGGGTTGGACAATACCAACATGATGTATCTCAAAAGAGACTGAATGAGTCATTAACATTTGTAGTAGAAACAGCTGTTAACCAAGTTGGGGTTAATGTAAATACGGCTTCGGTTGCATTGTTACAATATGTTTCAGGTTTATCGAAAACTGTTGCGAAAAATATTGTAGCAAAGAGAGAAGAAGATGGGAAATTCACGAAGCGCACGGAATTAAAGAAAATCCCACGTTTAGGTGCAAAGACTTATGAACAATGTATAGGTTTCTTACGTATACTAGAAGGAGCGAATCCATTAGATCGAACAGGTATTCATCCAGAGCAATATAAAAATGTTGAATTGTTATTGAAGAGTCTAGGGTTATCGATAGATGACGTAGGACAACCGCAATTACAAAAGAGATTGGAAGAAGTAGAGATTTCTAAGTTATCTCAAGAAACAGGAGTTGGGGAGCCGACGTTAGTTGATATTATAGATGCGCTTATTAGTCCTGAACGAGATATGAGGGATGAGTTGCCTAAACCACTTTTGAAAAAAGGGATTTTGAAATTAGAAGATTTAAAACGTGGTATGGAACTAGAAGGAACAGTTCGTAACGTTGTTGATTTTGGTGCTTTTGTTGATGTTGGTGTAAAGCAAGATGGTTTAGTACATATTTCTAAACTTAGC
>NZ_CP197377.1:250000-267500 GCF_052146655.1 Bacillus sp. RE35
TCAGACTGCGAGTGATAAGATCCGTAGTCAAAAGGGAAACAGCCCAGACCGCCAGCTAAGGTCCCAAAGTGTGTATTAAGTGGAAAAGGATGTGGAGTTGCTTAGACAACTAGGATGTTGGCTTAGAAGCAGCCACCATTTAAAGAGTGCGTAATAGCTCACTAGTCGAGTGACTCTGCGCCGAAAATGTACCGGGGCTAAATACACCACCGAAGCTGCGGATTGATACCAATGGTATCAGTGGTAGGGGAGCGTTCTAAGGACAGTGAAGTCAGACCGGAAGGACTGGTGGAGTGCTTAGAAGTGAGAATGCCGGTATGAGTAGCGAAAGACGGGTGAGAATCCCGTCCACCGAATGCCTAAGGTTTCCTGAGGAAGGCTCGTCCGCTCAGGGTTAGTCAGGACCTAAGCCGAGGCCGACAGGCGTAGGCGATGGACAACAGGTTGATATTCCTGTACCACCTCTTTATCGTTTGAGCAATGGAGGGACGCAGAAGGATAGAAGAAGCGTGCGATTGGTTGTGCACGTCCAAGCAGTTAGGCTGATAAGTAGGCAAATCCGCTTATCGTGAAGGCTGAGCTGTGATGGGGAAGCTCCTTATGGAGCGAAGTCTTTGATTCCCCGCTGCCAAGAAAAGCTTCTAGCGAGATAAAAGGTGCCTGTACCGCAAACCGACACAGGTAGGCGAGGAGAGAATCCTAAGGTGTGCGAGAGAACTCTGGTTAAGGAACTCGGCAAAATGACCCCGTAACTTCGGGAGAAGGGGTGCTTTCTTAACGGAAAGCCGCAGTGAATAGGCCCAAGCGACTGTTTAGCAAAAACACAGCTCTCTGCGAAGCCGTAAGGCGAAGTATAGGGGGTGACACCTGCCCGGTGCTGGAAGGTTAAGGAGAGGGGTTAGCGTAAGCGAAGCTCTGAACTGAAGCCCCAGTAAACGGCGGCCGTAACTATAACGGTCCTAAGGTAGCGAAATTCCTTGTCGGGTAAGTTCCGACCCGCACGAAAGGTGTAACGATTTGGGCACTGTCTCAACCAGAGACTCGGTGAAATTATAGTACCTGTGAAGATGCAGGTTACCCGCGACAGGACGGAAAGACCCCGTGGAGCTTTACTGTAGCCTGATATTGAATTTTGGTACAGTTTGTACAGGATAGGCGGGAGCCATTGAAACCGGAGCGCTAGCTTCGGTGGAGGCGCTGGTGGGATACCGCCCTGACTGTATTGAAATTCTAACCTACGGGTCTTATCGACCCGGGAGACAGTGTCAGGTGGGCAGTTTGACTGGGGCGGTCGCCTCCTAAAGTGTAACGGAGGCGCCCAAAGGTTCCCTCAGAATGGTTGGAAATCATTCGTAGAGTGCAAAGGCATAAGGGAGCTTGACTGCGAGACCTACAAGTCGAGCAGGGACGAAAGTCGGGCTTAGTGATCCGGTGGTTCCGCATGGAAGGGCCATCGCTCAACGGATAAAAGCTACCCCGGGGATAACAGGCTTATCTCCCCCAAGAGTCCACATCGACGGGGAGGTTTGGCACCTCGATGTCGGCTCATCGCATCCTGGGGCTGTAGTCGGTCCCAAGGGTTGGGCTGTTCGCCCATTAAAGCGGTACGCGAGCTGGGTTCAGAACGTCGTGAGACAGTTCGGTCCCTATCCGTCGTGGGCGTAGGAAATTTGAGAGGAGCTGTCCTTAGTACGAGAGGACCGGGATGGACGCACCGCTGGTGTACCAGTTGTTCTGCCAAGGGCATAGCTGGGTAGCTATGTGCGGAAGGGATAAGTGCTGAAAGCATCTAAGCATGAAGCCCCCCTCAAGATGAGATTTCCCATAGCGTAAGCTAGTAAGATCCCTGAAAGATGATCAGGTTGATAGGTTCGAGGTGGAAGCATGGTGACATGTGGAGCTGACGAATACTAATAGATCGAGGACTTAACCATATAATATGTAGCAATGTTATCTAGTTTTGAAGGAATATGCCTTCATAGTTTGGTGATGATGGCAGAGAGGTCACACCCGTTCCCATACCGAACACGGAAGTTAAGCTCTCTAGCGCCGATGGTAGTTGGGACCTTGTCCCTGTGAGAGTAGGACGTCGCCAAGCTATTTATATTGTCGCGGGGTGGAGCAGCACGGTAGCTCGTCGGGCTCATAACCCGAAGGTCGCAGGTTCAAATCCTGTCCCCGCAACCAAATGGTCCCGTGGTGTAGTGGTTAACATGCCTGCCTGTCACGCAGGAGATCGCCGGTTCGACCCCGGTCGGGACCGCCATTTCATATAAAGAAAAGAACGAAACAAGTTGTTTCGTATTTTTTTATTTGTTTTAACAAAAAACTAATAAAGACAGTCAAACTATCCTTAGGACAACTCCTAAGGACTTTTTTATATATTCAAAACCTGTATAATAAAGAGCAGAGAACATTGTGAGTAAAGTAGGTGAAGTCTGTGAGTAAATATGAAGTAACAACAAAATCTTCTGAGGAAACACAAAGGTTATCAGAAAAACTAGGTGAGCTCGTAGAGGCACAAGACGTAATTATTTTAGAAGGAGATCTTGGAGCTGGTAAGACGACTTTTACAAAGGGACTAGCAAAAGGTCTTGGAGTGAAAAGAGTTGTAAATAGTCCTACCTTTAATATCATCAAAGAATATAAAGGAAGATTACCGCTATATCATATGGACGTGTATCGCTTAGCAGAAAGTGAAGAGGACTTAGGCTTTGATGAATATTTCTACGGTGAAGGAATTACGGTAGTAGAATGGGCTCATTTAATAGAAGCATATTTACCGAATGAAAAGTTACAAATTAGTTTATTCCATGCTGGAGATGACACAAGAAAAATTATACTCGAGCCAATTGGAGATCGCTATATTAGATTATGTGAGGAGCTATTACAAGATGAAAGTACTAGCAATTGATACTTCAAATTACGTAATGGGTGTATCCCTTATTGAGGAAGAAAACGTAATTGGGGAAATCATTACAAATTTAACAAAAAACCATTCTGTACGTCTTATGCCAGCTGTAGAGAAACTGTTAAAAGAGTGTGGCGTAAAACCGAAGGAATTAACTAAAATCGTTGTAGCTGCTGGACCTGGATCCTATACAGGTGTTCGTATAGGCGTGACAGCGGCGAAAACATTAGCTTGGTCACTTCAAATACCAATTGTAGGTGTATCAAGTTTAGAGGTAGTAGCTGCAAACGGTGCTAACTTTAACGGGTTAATTTGTCCTTTATTTGATGGAAGACGTGGGCAAATTTATACTGGGTTATATACATATGAAGGAGAGCAGTTAACTTCAATAGAAGAAGACCGAATTATTCTTATTGTAGACTGGTTGCAAATGTTAAAAGATAAAGGACAGCCTGTTTTATTTATCGGTAACGATGTTAAATTGCATAAAGAAACAATTATAGAACATTTAGGTGATCAAGCTGTATTCGCTCCATTTACTAAAAATAACCCAAGACCAAGTGAGCTAGCATTCTTAGGATTACAAAAAGAAGAACAAGATGTGCATACGTTTGTTCCAAGCTATCTTCGTTTAGCTGAAGCTGAAACAAAGTGGTTAGAAAGTCAAAACAAGTAGGAGCTTGCAGAAGATGGATATGATATTTAGAAAGATGGAGCTTGATGATATTGCTCAAATTGTAGCTATTGAAGAAGCGTCTTTTTCAACTCCTTGGACTGCAGATGCCTTTCACCGTGAATTAACGATGAATGAACATGCACATTATATTGTGTTAGAAAAAGATGGTCGTGTAGTCGGGTATTGTGGATTGTGGATAATTATTGATGAATCACATATAACAAATATAGCTATTTTGCCAGAATACCGAGGTCAAAAGTTAGGAGATGCCCTATTGAAAGCAGTTATTTCTGAAGCGAAAGAACTAGGGGTAAAAACAATGACACTTGAAGTACGTGTATCAAATGAAGTAGCAAAGCAGTTATACAGAAAATACGGATTTCAAAATGGTGGGATTCGTAAACGATACTATGCAGACAATCAGGAAGATGGTCTCGTAATGTGGGTGAATATATAATGGAAAAAAATACGATTATACTTGGTATTGAAACAAGTTGTGATGAAACAGCAGTAGCAGTTGTTAAAAATGGAACGGAAATTATTGCGAATGTCGTTGCATCACAAATTGAAAGTCATAAACGTTTTGGCGGCGTTGTACCAGAGATTGCATCCCGTCATCATGTAGAAGAAATTACAGTTGTGTTAGAAGAAGCTTTAAAGGAAGCAAATATCACATTTGATGATATTGATGCAATTGCTGTAACAGAAGGTCCTGGTTTAGTAGGAGCACTTCTAATTGGAGTAAATGCAGCGAAGGCAGTAGCGTTTGCACATGATATTCCGTTAGTCGGTGTTCATCATATTGCTGGTCATATTTATGCGAACCGTTTAGTAAAAGAAGTTCAATTCCCGTTATTATCACTTGTTGTATCTGGTGGGCATACAGAACTTGTTTATATGAAAGAACATGGTTCATTCGAAGTAATTGGTGAAACACGAGACGATGCAGCTGGAGAAGCATATGATAAAGTAGCTCGTACGTTATCTATGCCATATCCAGGTGGTCCTCATATTGATCGCCTTGCACATGAAGGAGAACCGACAATTGATTTGCCTCGTGCATGGCTAGAACCGGATTCGTATGATTTTAGCTTTAGTGGATTGAAATCAGCAGTTATCAACACTGTGCATAACGCAAAACAGCGCGGTATAGAAATTGCACCAGAAGATTTAGCGGCAAGTTTCCAAGAAAGTGTAATAGATGTACTTGTAACGAAAGCAGCTCGTGCAGCAGAAGCTTATAATGTAAAGCAATTACTTCTTGCTGGTGGAGTAGCTGCTAATAAAGGACTTCGTGCGCGATTAGAAGAGGAATTTGCACAAAAAGAAAACATTGAATTAATTATTCCGCCGCTATCTTTATGCACAGATAATGCAGCGATGATTGCAGCGGCAGGGACAATTGCTTATGAACAAGGTAAGCGTGCAACATTAGCCTTAAATGCAAATCCAGGATTAGATATTGAAGCATAGTTATACACATAATTAACCACAGGTTGTGGATAAAACCCATATTATCTGTTGATAATGTGGGTTTTATTGTGTATATAAAATGTTGATAACTTTTTTGTTGACTGTGGATAATGTGGAAAAGTTATTTTGATGTTTATTTTATAAAGGTGGATATGTGTATAAACTTGTGGATAAATAGGTTGATGTCAGACCTTTGAATTTGTTCTTTTTCGGGAAATAAAAAGCAAGAAGATATCCCCGAAAAACATTTTGAAACATCTCCCCATTATAGAAGATGCTAATCTTGTCAATCTTTGTCGTTAAAACGATATTTCGTGTCGAATTGTTAATATATATAGGGTTACAATAGATATATTTAAAAAATCGTTAGTATATTCTAAGTTACGATAGATATATTCAAAAAATTGTTTAAGTACTAAAAAAAGATGTCACATAGTCAAAAATCCTGACTTATGAGACATCTTCCTTATTTAAATATGCTTATACATGCAGCTCTTCCCATTCTGCCATACAAGTTTCAAGTTGTTCTTGTAGCGTTTGCTTTTTAGTTGTAATTTCACTAGCTTTTTCATAATCTGCATATATTTCTGGTAAGCAAAGTTGATCTTCTAACGTAGCAATTTCTTCTTCTAATTCCACTATACTTTGTTCTAGCTCTTCAATTTTTCTAGTGCGTTGACGCTCTAGTTTTTTACGCTCTTTTTCTTCTAAATAATTTAATTTCTCTTGTGCAACCACCTTTTGAACAGGAACGTCACTTTCTTGCTGTTCAAGTTCTGCACGTTCAATCATTTCATTTTTCTTTTCAACGTAGTAATCGTAATCCCCTAAATATTCCTGTGCACCTTCTGTTGATAACTCAACCACAGTCGTTGTTACACGGTTAATAAAGTAGCGGTCATGTGAGACGAATAGAAGAGTCCCTGGGTAATCAATTAAAGCATTCTCCAAAATCTCTTTACTATTTAAATCAAGGTGGTTCGTAGGCTCATCTAGAATTAACAAATTTGACTTTTGCATCATAAGTTTTGCAAGAGCTAATCGAGCTTTTTGTCCACCACTAAGGGAAGATACTGGTTTCAGTACATCATCTCCTGTGAATAAAAAATTCCCAAGTATAGTACGGATTTCTTTTTCCGGTTGCAGTGGATATTCATCCCATAGTTCATTTAAAACCCGTTTAGAAGATGTTAAGTTTGCTTGTTCTTGATCATAATAACCAACAGATACATTTGATCCGAAAGAAACATCACCATTTAATAGTGGTAACTTATTCACAATGGATTTTAACAATGTGGATTTCCCAATTCCGTTTGGACCAACTAAAGCAACACTATCTCCGCGAGTTAAGCGCATAGTTACATGTTCAATTATAGGGTTTTCATCATAGCCGATGGTTGCATCATTTACTTGTAAAACATCATTTCCACTTTGTTTTTCAATATCGAAGTGGAATGATGCTGACTTAGAATCCCCTAATGGTCTCGTTAATAATTCCATTCTGTCTAGTTGTTTACGGCGACTTTGAGCACGTTTCGTTGTAGAAGCGCGAGCTATATTCTTTTGAACGAAGTCCTCAAGTTTTGCGATTTCATCTTGTTGTTTTTCGTAACGTTTCATTTCTTGCTCATATAATGCTGATTTTAAGTCTAAATATTTACTGTAGTTACCAACAAATCGTCTGCTTTCTTTATTCGAAATTTCATATACTTGTGTAACGAGTTTGTCTAAGAAATAACGGTCATGTGAGACGATTAATATTGCGCCAGGATAACCTTGCAAATATTGCTCAAGCCATGTTAATGTTTCGATGTCTAAATGGTTTGTAGGCTCGTCCAAAATAAGTAAGTCTGGTTTTGTTAATAATAATTTCCCGAGAGCTAATCTTGTTTTTTGCCCGCCGCTTAAAGTAGAGATCGTCGTCTGGTGCGTTTCAACTGGGAAGCCAAGGCCGCTTAAAATGGAGCGAATATCCGCTTCATATTGATATCCACCTTGATCTTTATAATTGAGTTGTAGTTGGTCATAATCAGCTAACAATCTTTCATATGTAGCTTCGTTTGAAAAGTTTTCTTCTTTTCCCATTTCTTGCTCAAGCCTTCGAAGTTTTGTCTCCATTTGCTGTAAGTGGGTAAAGACGGTTAGCATTTCATCCCAAATTGTTAAAGACGTTTCTAGTCCAGTATTTTGAGCTAAATATCCGATTGAGACATCTTTCGGTTTTATAATTTCGCCACCATCATGAGATAATTCACCAGCGATAATTTTTAATAATGTAGATTTTCCTGCTCCATTCCTTCCAACTAATGCGATACGATCTTTTGTTTGTACTTCCAATTTTATGTTTGCAAGAATCGTTTCTGCACCGTATAATTTCGAAAGCCCGTTTACTTGTAATAAAATCAATGTTTTCACCTCAAATAATTTCTTAACTTTGCCATGTTTATATTTCTCAATCATACTAAAAATAGTGTATAGTTTAAAATAAAGAGAGAATACTTCTTCTCTTTATTATACAAGGAATTTAATGAGTGCTAAACTTCTGTATTTGATTAAAGTATATGAATAAAGATAGGAAGAGAGGAGAGGTCATATGGATCAGCAAAAGATTCCACAAGCCACTGCTAAAAGATTGCCTCTATACTATCGATTTATCCAAAACTTATCTCTTTCTGGTAAGCAGCGTGTTTCATCGGCCGAATTGAGTGAGGCAGTAAAAGTAGATTCCGCAACAATACGAAGAGATTTTTCGTATTTTGGAGCGTTAGGGAAAAAGGGATATGGATATAACGTAAATTATTTATTATCATTTTTCCGCGAAACACTTGATCAAGATGATATAACACGTGTAGCACTTATTGGAGTAGGTAATTTAGGGACCGCTTTCTTACATTATAATTTCACGAAAAACAATAATACAAAAATTGAAATGGCATTTGATGTTAGTGAAGAGAAAGTTGGAACAGAAATCGGGGGCATTCCTGTATATCATTTAGATGAATTAGAAGAGAGATTATCAAATGATATACAAGTGGCAATATTAACAGTACCGGCTACAGTAGCACAAGCTGTAGCAGATAGATTAGCTGAAACAAGCGTGCACGGTATTTTGAATTTCACACCAGCGCGATTAAACGTATCAGAGAATATTAGAATTCATCATATTGACTTAGCTGTAGAGTTACAAACATTAGTTTACTTTTTGAAAAACTATCCACAATAAAACGCAGAGGAAGCGACCTCTGCGTTTTATTATTGTTTCTTCTTTGTGAATTTAACTAATATAAGGCGAAGTGCCAAATTAAAATCAATTGTTGCCATAACTGCAAATAGTATTGTCCACATATTCCAGATTGTATCTGTCACGTTCGTAATGGCGAAGCGTGTAAAGATACATCCAAGAAGGAAGTATAGTGCAGCCATGAACAATGGTGAGTTTCTCATACAAAAAATCCTCCGATAAAGCCTTGCATTTTTTCAGCTTCTTTAATCATTTCTTGAATTTGTTCATTGCTCATAAAAATTTGCCCAATAGCGACTAATGTATTCATCGCAACATGAGCTGCAATCGGAACGATAATACGTTTCGTCTTCACATATAAGAAGGCGAATACGAGCCCCATAGCAGTGTATACCAATAAGTGAGTAAAATCAAAATGAATTGTTGCGAATACAAGCGAACTAATGATAGCTGCGATAAAGAAGTTAAACTTCTTATAAAGCGTGCCGAATAGAATTTTTCTAAATACGATTTCTTCTAAGATAGGTCCAATTATAGATACAACAATAAGGAACCAAGGTATCGTTCTTGCGATGTCCATCAGTCTGTCTGTATTCTCAGATCCACGTGGAACCCCAAATACATACATTTCAATCATACCTGCAATGGATTGTGAGATGATTGCTAAGAAGAACCCGATAAAAATCCATCCAATAGTAGCTGGAACAGAAGAGCGCATTGGATCTAAATGCCTGTCACGAATATCTGTTCTAAGTAACCAAAGCACGATACATAATGCAATAAAGAAGCTAATGATTGCCCAGTGTCCCGTTATGATTTGTCCTTTTTCTTCAATGGTAAATCCTCTATTATCATAGAGTCCTGTTTTTAGGAGAAGTGGTAATCCAACAACGCCAGATAACTGCATTAAAATGTATGTAACGATAATCCACCAGTATTGTTTCTTCAAATGGTTTAACCATCCTTTCTAACTATAGTGTATGAGATAAGTTAGGATAACATGTAAATATGCTACCTACGATATAAACCTCTTGAATTATGTTTTTTTCGTAAATCCTTATTTGAAATTATAATAGAAGACAGGAGAAAGTTGTATGTGTAGCGAAAACAACTTAGGGTGTCCTTTCATATTGTAACATACGAGCAGTGGAAACAACGATTCATATAGTAAAGGCAGTATTGTATATAGAAAGTTTATATAGTGATTTGCGAAAAAATTATGATTTTTTTACTTGCAAAAGAAATTGAGATTATTTATTATTATAAGTGTGTTAGCACTCGGATGACTTGAGTGCTAATAAAAGAAATTTACATAACAAAATGAGGAGGTTATTGTTCATGCTAAAGCCATTAGGTGATCGCGTTGTAATTGAGCTTGTTCAAGCAGAAGAAAAAACAGCAAGTGGTATCGTATTACCAGATACTGCAAAAGAAAAACCACAAGAGGGTAAAGTTGTTGCAGTAGGTACTGGTCGAGTGCTTGAGAATGGTGAGCGTGTTGCTTTAGAGGTAGCAGCAGGTGATCTTATCATCTTCTCAAAATATGCAGGTACTGAAGTGAAATATGAAGGTACAGACTACTTGATTTTACGTGAAAGTGACATTTTAGCAGTTATCGGTTAATTATATAAATCTTAAAAAATCCAAGGGGGTCAATTATTATGGCAAAAGATATTAAATTTAGTGAAGAAGCACGTCGTTCGATGCTTCGCGGTGTCGACACTCTTGCAAACGCAGTAAAAGTTACGCTTGGACCAAAAGGTCGTAACGTTGTACTTGAGAAAAAATTTGGTTCACCACTTATTACAAATGATGGTGTAACAATCGCAAAAGAAATCGAATTAGAAGATGCATTCGAAAACATGGGTGCGAAATTAGTAGCAGAAGTTGCTAGCAAAACAAATGACGTAGCTGGTGACGGAACAACAACTGCAACTGTATTAGCGCAAGCTATGATTCGTGAAGGTCTTAAAAACGTAACAGCTGGTGCGAACCCAATGGGTCTTCGTAAAGGTATCGAAAAAGCTGTTACTGCTGCAATTGAAGAATTAAAAACGATTTCTAAACCAATCGAAGGCAAATCTTCTATCGCACAAGTAGCTGCTATTTCTGCAGCTGACGAAGAAGTAGGTCAATTAATCGCTGAAGCAATGGAGCGCGTTGGTAACGACGGCGTTATTACTTTAGAAGAGTCTAAAGGATTCACAACAGAATTAGACGTAGTAGAAGGTATGCAATTTGATCGTGGCTATGCATCTCCTTACATGATTACTGATTCTGACAAAATGGAAGCAGTTCTTGATAACCCATATATCTTAATTACTGACAAAAAGATTTCTAACATTCAAGAAATCTTACCAGTATTAGAGCAAGTGGTACAACAAGGTAAACCACTTCTTATCATTGCTGAAGATGTAGAAGGCGAAGCATTAGCTACATTAGTAGTGAACAAACTTCGTGGTACATTCAATGTAGTAGCTGTTAAAGCTCCTGGATTTGGTGACCGTCGTAAAGCAATGCTAGAAGATATCGCAATCTTAACTGGTGGCGAAGTGATCACTGAAGAATTAGGCCGTGACTTAAAATCTGCTACAGTTGAATCTTTAGGACGCGCTGGTAAAGTTGTTGTTACAAAAGAAAACACAACTGTAGTTGAAGGTGTAGGAAGCACAGAACAAATCGAAGCTCGCATCGGTCAAATCCGTGCGCAATTAGAAGAAACAACTTCTGAATTCGATCGTGAAAAATTACAAGAGCGTCTTGCTAAACTAGCAGGTGGCGTAGCAGTAATTAAAGTAGGTGCAGCAACTGAAACTGAGTTAAAAGAGCGCAAACTTCGCATTGAAGATGCACTTAACTCAACTCGTGCAGCAGTAGAAGAAGGTATCGTTGCAGGTGGTGGTACTTCACTTATGAACGTATACACAAAAGTAGCTTCTATCGTAGCTGAAGGCGACGAAGCAACAGGTATCAACATCGTACTTCGTGCACTAGAAGAGCCAGTTCGTCAAATCGCAATCAACGCTGGTCTAGAAGGATCTGTAGTTGTAGAGCGTCTAAAAGGCGAAAAAGTAGGCGTTGGTTTCAACGCAGCTACTGGCGAATGGGTTAACATGCTTGAGTCTGGTATCGTAGATCCAGCTAAAGTAACTCGTTCTGCACTTCAAAACGCAGCATCTGTTGCAGCTATGTTCTTAACAACTGAAGCTGTAGTAGCTGACAAGCCAGAACCAAATGCACCAGCAATGCCTGACATGGGCGGCATGGGCATGGGCGGTATGGGCGGAATGATGTAATTCCGTTTGTCCTAAAAAACATCCATTTCTATATAGAAATGGATGTTTTTTTATGTTTTTTAGAAAAGGAAATGAATTTCTGTAGAATTTTGTCGCTTTCTCTCTTGACCATATTGATACTTCATTGTTAGAATCTAGGAAGATAATATAAAACGATCCTTCATATATCCTCAATGATATGGTTTGAGAGTCTCTACCGGGTTACCGTAAACAACCTGACTATGAAGGCAGTGTGTCTTATATTTATAAAGAGCGGAGACTATCTTTCTTTATAAAGCCAGACCCCTGCCTTTTCTTTGTTATGAGACTAGAGGCGGAGGACTGGCTTTTTTTATTATATTGGTAATGCTTTTCGCCAAATTGGTGAAAATATTTATATACGAGAACTAACGTTGGGGTGATTATTTTGAAGAAACAACACGATACAATTATCGTTTTAGATTTTGGAAGTCAATACAATCAGTTAATAGCACGTCGAATTCGTGAGTTCGGTGTATACAGTGAACTTCATCCACATACAATTACTGCAGAAGAAATTAAAGCAATGAATCCAAAAGGGATTATTTTCTCTGGTGGACCAAATAGTGTATACGGTGAAGGTGCATTACATTGTGATGAAAAAATCTTTGAACTAGGTTTACCAATCTTCGGTATTTGTTACGGTATGCAGCTTATGACGCAACACTTCGGTGGTAAAGTAGAGCGTGCAAATCACCGTGAGTACGGAAAAGCTGTTCTTAAAGTAGAGAACGAATCAAAATTATATGCGAACCTTCCAGAAGAGCAAGTTGTATGGATGAGCCATGGCGACTTAGTAACGGGTTTACCTGAAGGATTCGTAGTAGATGCAACAAGTGAGTCTTGCCCAATTGCTGGTATGAGCAATGAAGCGAAAAACTTATACGGTGTACAATTCCACCCAGAAGTACGTCACTCTGAGCACGGTAACGATTTAATTAAAAACTTCGTATTCGGTGTATGTGGTTGTTCTGAAGGATGGAACATGGAGAACTTTATTGAAGTAGAATTAGAAAAGATTCGTGAAACTGTTGGAGACAAAAAAGTACTATGCGCACTTAGTGGCGGTGTAGACTCTTCTGTTGTAGCAGTATTAATTCATAAAGCAATCGGCGACCAATTAACATGTATTTTCGTTGACCACGGTTTACTTCGTAAAGGCGAAGCAGAAGGCGTTATGAAAACATTTAGCGAAGGCTTCCATATGAACGTTATTAAAGTGGATGCAAAAGACCGCTTCATGGACAAGTTAAAAGGTGTAGAAGATCCAGAACAAAAACGCAAAATCATCGGTAACGAATTCATTTACGTATTCGATGATGAAGCGTCAAAATTACAAGGTATGGACTTCTTAGCGCAAGGTACACTTTACACAGATATCGTTGAGAGTGGTACAGCAACTGCACAAACAATTAAATCTCACCATAACGTTGGTGGACTTCCAGAAGACATGCAGTTCAAATTAATTGAGCCTTTAAACACGTTATTTAAAGATGAAGTACGTGTATTAGGATCTGAACTAGGAATTCCTGATGAAATCGTATGGCGTCAACCATTCCCAGGACCGGGTCTTGGTATTCGTGTATTAGGTGAAATCACAGAAGAGAAATTAGAAATCGTTCGTGAATCTGATGCAATTTTACGTGAAGAAATTATTAAAGCGGGCTTAGATCGTGAAATTTGGCAATACTTCACTGCGCTTCCTGGTATGCGTAGCGTAGGTGTTATGGGTGACGAGCGTACTTATGATTACACAGTAGGTATCCGCGCGGTAACATCTATCGACGGTATGACAGCTGACTGGGCACGTATCCCTTGGGACGTATTAGAGAAAATCTCTGTACGTATCGTAAACGAAGTAAAACACGTTAACCGTATCGTGTATGATGTAACGAGTAAGCCACCAGCAACTATTGAGTGGGAATAGTATTTATAAAAAGGTCCATCTATTGCTTATGCATAGATGGATCTTTTTTATTTTGGTATTAATACGAACGAAAATATAAAATTTTATAAAAATGTTCGTTTTTAAATTGACAAAACTACTTCGTCGAGTTAATATGATTATGTAATTCAAACGAAAAGTGAATATTATGCCGTCGTATAATATCGGGGATATGGCCCGAAAGTTTCTACCTAGCTACCGTAAATGGCTTGACTACGAGGCGTTTTTATAAAGGTGAGGGGAATCTTATCTTTATTCATAGAACGCTTCCATGTATATATGCAATGGAAGCCTTTTTTATTTCTCGGGATAAAAGAGGGCTAGGGTGAAATACGGCGAGTAATCATATAACGGGGGAAACGTAAGATGAAACGCTATTTTCAGTTTGATGAACTCGGTACGAATTATAAGACTGAGTTCATAGCAGGGTTAACGACATTTCTATCTATGGCTTACGTACTGTTTGTCAATCCTGCTACGCTGTCGCTTGGAAATGTTAAAGGGTTACCAGCAGGTACAGGGATGGATCCAGGGGCAGTATTCGTTGCTACGGCATTAGCGGCAGCGATCGGTTCGTTAATTATGGGTATTTTCGCGAAGTATCCAATTGCTTTAGCGCCAGGTATGGGAATTAACGCGTTCTTTGCTTATACAGCAGTGTTAACGATGGGGATTCCATGGCAAACAGCAATTGCCGGAACATTAATGTCAGGTATTATCTTTATTATTCTTACTGCTTCAGGTATTCGTGAAAAAATCATCAATGCAATTCCATCGGAGTTAAAGTTTGCAGTGGCAGCAGGTATCGGATTGTTCATTGCATTTCTTGGATTCCAAAATGCCGGAATTATCGTGAAAAATGATGCAGTTCTTGTTGGGTTGGGGGACTTAACAAAGGGTACAACGTTACTAGCAATCTTCGGGGTTGTTACTACGATCATCTTCATGATTAAGAAAATTAATGGTGCAGTATTTTACGGTATGATTCTTACAGCGATCTTAGGAGTAGCAACAGGATTAATTGATACTCCGAAAGCTGTGGTGGGAGCAATACCGAGTCTAGAACCAACGTTCGGCGTGGCGTTAACGCACTTCGGAGATATTTTCACAGTTCAAATGGGGATTGTTATTATAACGTTCTTCTTTATCGATTTCTTTGATACAGCAGGTACGCTTGTAGCGGTTGCAAATCAAGCAGGATTAATGAAGAACAATAAATTACCACGTGCAGGAAAAGCGTTATTTGCAGATGCGATTGCAACTGTAATTGGTGCGATTCTTGGTACATCAACAACAACGTCTTACATTGAATCGTCTGCAGGGGTAGCAGCAGGAGGACGTTCTGGATTTACAGCAGTTGTAACAGCAGGATTCTTTTTACTGGCACTATTCTTCTCGCCATTACTAAGTGTTGTAACGCCAGCTGTAACGGCGCCGGCTTTAATTATTGTAGGAATCTTGATGGTTTCTTCCTTAGGGGAAATTGATTGGAAGAAATTCGAGATTGCAGTGCCAGCATTCTTTACAATTATCTCTATGCCACTTACGTATAGTATCGCAACTGGGATTGCGATTGGATTTATCTTCTATCCAATTACAATGGTTGTGAGTGGTCGTCGTAAAGAGGTTCATCCGATTATGTATGTTATGGGAGTTTTATTCGTACTATATTTCATCTACGTTCGTAAATAAAAGGGGTTTTTTAAAGGTCTAGACTTAAGGGGAGTCTAGACCTTTTTTGCGTCTTCAGAAAATCTTAAGGATTTCCGAGCGTTTTTCTTCAGAAGTTTTCCTATAATAGAAGTTAGGGATTAAAAAAGTGATGGGGGAGATATTGTGGCACACGAAACAATACTTGTCGTAGATGATGAAAAAGAAATTCGGAATTTAATTACAATCTATTTAAAGAATGAAGGATATAAAGTATTACAAGCAGGAGACGGAGAAGAAGGATTACGTCTATTGGAAGAAAATGAAGTACATCTAGTCGTATTAGATATTATGATGCCGAAAGTGGATGGTATTCATATGTGTATGAAGGTAAGGGAAGCGAAAGAAATGCCTATTATTATGCTTTCTGCCAAAACGCAAGATATGGATAAGATTTTAGGATTAACAACAGGGGCAGATGATTATGTAACGAAGCCGTTTAATCCGTTAGAGCTAATTGCACGAATTAAATCTCAGTTACGCCGTTATATGAAAATGAATGGTTTCGCTATTCAAAATGAGGACGAGTTAGAAATTGGGGAGATGAAAATCAACATCTCGACCCATAAAGTTATTGTAGAGGGAGAAGAAGTGAAACTAACTCCGAGGGAATTTTCAATTTTAGAACTGCTAGCTAGAAATCCAGGTATGGTGTTTAGTGCGGAGCAAATTTATGAAAAGGTGTGGAACGAACGATCTTTCCAGTCTGATAATACTGTAATGGTGCATATTCGAAAAGTGCGTGAAAAGATTGAGGAGAATCCAAGGAAACCTAGATATATAAAAACAGTATGGGGAGTGGGGTATAAGATTGAAAAAGATATTTAATCCGTTTACTTATATAAGGAAAATAAGAGAATTATTTGAGAAATTAGTAAAGAGCGTACGAAAGAGTATAAGGATTCAATTGATTACTACTTTTGCTGCTTGTGCGTTATTAGGAGTTTTGTCAGCAAAGGCAGCAGCACCGTTTTTTGAGAATGCGAATCGTCAAGCAACTATCGATTATCGGGCTGGTATGGAACAAATTAATCACCAAGCTCAAGGAGCGGCAAATAGTTCGGTTCATGAAAATAAATTAGAAGCTATATCAAATATGATCGAAATGGAGAACCAAAATTTAGAGCAAGGGTCTAGAGCTTTGAAGATATTGGTTACTGATGAAAGTGGTAAAGTTTTATATAAAACAAAGCAAGCGCAAGAAGAGCAAATCGATTTGCATAATACGATTCGTAATGCAGCATCATTCGCGATTAATTATACAGATGGTAGAAATGTATTTGAAAGTACAAGAAAAGAGTTTATATCTTTTTCACCTATTACTATTGAAGGAAAGAATTTGTACATGTTTGTTAGCGGAATTCCAGAGGGAGAGGTAATATATGACACGCAAGAAGGACCATTCCCGTTTTTAATTGGTGTACTTGTATTCATTTTCTCTTTCTTCTATATAACAAAGAGAAAGATGAAGCAGATTGAAGCGATGGCACAAGGCGTAAAGGAAATAGAAAGAGGTAACTTAGCCTACCGCATTGAGAAAAAAGGTGAAGATGAGATTGCAGCTTTAACTGAGAATATTAATAATATGGCAGAAGAGCTTATGAATAATATAGAAAAGGAACGTAAATTAGAAAAGCAAAAGAATGAGCTTATCACAAATGTATCGCATGATTTGCGTACACCACTTACTTCTATTATGGGTTACTTACGATTACTTCGAGATTCTAAATATGAAAATAAAGAACAACACGATGAGTATACGAGAATTGCTTTTGCAAAGTCGGAGCAGTTAAAAAATTTAATAGAAGATTTATTTGAGTATACGAAGTTAACAAATGAACAAGTTGTATTAGAAAAACAAGAAGTATGTGTAAATGAGTTGCTTGAGCAATTAATAGAAGAGTTAGTACCGCAAGCGGAAGAGCATGGACTTACGTTTGTTAAGAAGTTTCCTGAGGAACGTGCTTATGCATCGATTGATTCGGAAAAGATGGTTCGTGTATTTGATAATTTACTAATGAATGCAATTAAGTATAGTAAAGATGATGGAGAGATAAAAGTTTCTCTTCAAAGGCAGCGTAGGGATATACAAATTGTAATTGCGAATCATAGTGAAGAGTTTACAAGAGAAGAGTTAGCGAATTTGTTTGAACGTTTCTATAAGAAGGATCAATCTCGAAGTAGAGTAACGGAAGGGTCGGGACTCGGTTTAGCGATTGCGAAAAGTATT
>NZ_CP197377.1:270000-272500 GCF_052146655.1 Bacillus sp. RE35
GCGGAACACGTGAAATTCCGTCGGAATCTGGGAGGACCATCTCCCAAGGCTAAATACTCCCTAGTGATCGATAGTGAACCAGTACCGTGAGGGAAAGGTGAAAAGCACCCCGGAAGGGGAGTGAAAGAGATCCTGAAACCGTGTGCCTACAAATAGTCAGAGCCCGTTAACGGGTGATGGCGTGCCTTTTGTAGAATGAACCGGCGAGTTACGATCCCGTGCGAGGTTAAGCTGAAGAGGCGGAGCCGCAGCGAAAGCGAGTCTGAATAGGGCGTTTAGTACGTGGTCGTAGACCCGAAACCAGGTGATCTACCCATGTCCAGGGTGAAGTTCAGGTAACACTGAATGGAGGCCCGAACCCACGCACGTTGAAAAGTGCGGGGATGAGGTGTGGGTAGCGGAGAAATTCCAATCGAACCTGGAGATAGCTGGTTCTCCCCGAAATAGCTTTAGGGCTAGCCTTAAGTGTAAGAGTCTTGGAGGTAGAGCACTGATTGGACTAGGGGTCCTCATCGGATTACCGAATTCAGTCAAACTCCGAATGCCAATGACTTATCCTTAGGAGTCAGACTGCGAGTGATAAGATCCGTAGTCAAAAGGGAAACAGCCCAGACCGCCAGCTAAGGTCCCAAAGTGTGTATTAAGTGGAAAAGGATGTGGAGTTGCTTAGACAACTAGGATGTTGGCTTAGAAGCAGCCACCATTTAAAGAGTGCGTAATAGCTCACTAGTCGAGTGACTCTGCGCCGAAAATGTACCGGGCTAAATACACCACCGAAGCTGCGGATTGATACCAATGGTATCAGTGGTAGGGGAGCGTTCTAAGGACAGTGAAGTCAGACCGGAAGGACTGGTGGAGTGCTTAGAAGTGAGAATGCCGGTATGAGTAGCGAAAGACGGGTGAGAATCCCGTCCACCGAATGCCTAAGGTTTCCTGAGGAAGGCTCGTCCGCTCAGGGTTAGTCAGGACCTAAGCCGAGGCCGACAGGCGTAGGCGATGGACAACAGGTTGATATTCCTGTACCACCTCTTTATCGTTTGAGCAATGGAGGGACGCAGAAGGATAGAAGAAGCGTGCGATTGGTTGTGCACGTCCAAGCAGTTAGGCTGATAAGTAGGCAAATCCGCTTATCGTGAAGGCTGAGCTGTGATGGGGAAGCTCCTTATGGAGCGAAGTCTTTGATTCCCCGCTGCCAAGAAAAGCTTCTAGCGAGATAAAAGGTGCCTGTACCGCAAACCGACACAGGTAGGCGAGGAGAGAATCCTAAGGTGTGCGAGAGAACTCTGGTTAAGGAACTCGGCAAAATGACCCCGTAACTTCGGGAGAAGGGGTGCTTTCTTAACGGAAAGCCGCAGTGAATAGGCCCAAGCGACTGTTTAGCAAAAACACAGCTCTCTGCGAAGCCGTAAGGCGAAGTATAGGGGGTGACACCTGCCCGGTGCTGGAAGGTTAAGGAGAGGGGTTAGCGTAAGCGAAGCTCTGAACTGAAGCCCCAGTAAACGGCGGCCGTAACTATAACGGTCCTAAGGTAGCGAAATTCCTTGTCGGGTAAGTTCCGACCCGCACGAAAGGTGTAACGATTTGGGCACTGTCTCAACCAGAGACTCGGTGAAATTATAGTACCTGTGAAGATGCAGGTTACCCGCGACAGGACGGAAAGACCCCGTGGAGCTTTACTGTAGCCTGATATTGAATTTTGGTACAGTTTGTACAGGATAGGCGGGAGCCATTGAAACCGGAGCGCTAGCTTCGGTGGAGGCGCTGGTGGGATACCGCCCTGACTGTATTGAAATTCTAACCTACGGGTCTTATCGACCCGGGAGACAGTGTCAGGTGGGCAGTTTGACTGGGGCGGTCGCCTCCTAAAGTGTAACGGAGGCGCCCAAAGGTTCCCTCAGAATGGTTGGAAATCATTCGTAGAGTGCAAAGGCATAAGGGAGCTTGACTGCGAGACCTACAAGTCGAGCAGGGACGAAAGTCGGGCTTAGTGATCCGGTGGTTCCGCATGGAAGGGCCATCGCTCAACGGATAAAAGCTACCCCGGGGATAACAGGCTTATCTCCCCCAAGAGTCCACATCGACGGGGAGGTTTGGCACCTCGATGTCGGCTCATCGCATCCTGGGGCTGTAGTCGGTCCCAAGGGTTGGGCTGTTCGCCCATTAAAGCGGTACGCGAGCTGGGTTCAGAACGTCGTGAGACAGTTCGGTCCCTATCCGTCGTGGGCGTAGGAAATTTGAGAGGAGCTGTCCTTAGTACGAGAGGACCGGGATGGACGCACCGCTGGTGTACCAGTTGTTCTGCCAAGGGCATAGCTGGGTAGCTATGTGCGGAAGGGATAAGTGCTGAAAGCATCTAAGCATGAAGCCCCCCTCAAGATGAGATTTCCCATAGCGTAAGCTAGTAAGATCCCTGAAAGATGATCAGGTTGATAGGTTCGAGGTGGAAGCATGGTGACATGTGGAGCTGACGAATACTAATAGATCGAGGACTTAACCATAT
>NZ_CP197377.1:277500-285000 GCF_052146655.1 Bacillus sp. RE35
AGCTGAAGAGGCGGAGCCGCAGCGAAAGCGAGTCTGAATAGGGCGTTTAGTACGTGGTCGTAGACCCGAAACCAGGTGATCTACCCATGTCCAGGGTGAAGTTCAGGTAACACTGAATGGAGGCCCGAACCCACGCACGTTGAAAAGTGCGGGGATGAGGTGTGGGTAGCGGAGAAATTCCAATCGAACCTGGAGATAGCTGGTTCTCCCCGAAATAGCTTTAGGGCTAGCCTTAAGTGTAAGAGTCTTGGAGGTAGAGCACTGATTGGACTAGGGGTCCTCATCGGATTACCGAATTCAGTCAAACTCCGAATGCCAATGACTTATCCTTAGGAGTCAGACTGCGAGTGATAAGATCCGTAGTCAAAAGGGAAACAGCCCAGACCGCCAGCTAAGGTCCCAAAGTGTGTATTAAGTGGAAAAGGATGTGGAGTTGCTTAGACAACTAGGATGTTGGCTTAGAAGCAGCCACCATTTAAAGAGTGCGTAATAGCTCACTAGTCGAGTGACTCTGCGCCGAAAATGTACCGGGGCTAAATACACCACCGAAGCTGCGGATTGATACCAATGGTATCAGTGGTAGGGGAGCGTTCTAAGGACAGTGAAGTCAGACCGGAAGGACTGGTGGAGTGCTTAGAAGTGAGAATGCCGGTATGAGTAGCGAAAGACGGGTGAGAATCCCGTCCACCGAATGCCTAAGGTTTCCTGAGGAAGGCTCGTCCGCTCAGGGTTAGTCAGGACCTAAGCCGAGGCCGACAGGCGTAGGCGATGGACAACAGGTTGATATTCCTGTACCACCTCTTTATCGTTTGAGCAATGGAGGGACGCAGAAGGATAGAAGAAGCGTGCGATTGGTTGTGCACGTCCAAGCAGTTAGGCTGATAAGTAGGCAAATCCGCTTATCGTGAAGGCTGAGCTGTGATGGGGAAGCTCCTTATGGAGCGAAGTCTTTGATTCCCCGCTGCCAAGAAAAGCTTCTAGCGAGATAAAAGGTGCCTGTACCGCAAACCGACACAGGTAGGCGAGGAGAGAATCCTAAGGTGTGCGAGAGAACTCTGGTTAAGGAACTCGGCAAAATGACCCCGTAACTTCGGGAGAAGGGGTGCTTTCTTAACGGAAAGCCGCAGTGAATAGGCCCAAGCGACTGTTTAGCAAAAACACAGCTCTCTGCGAAGCCGTAAGGCGAAGTATAGGGGGTGACACCTGCCCGGTGCTGGAAGGTTAAGGAGAGGGGTTAGCGTAAGCGAAGCTCTGAACTGAAGCCCCAGTAAACGGCGGCCGTAACTATAACGGTCCTAAGGTAGCGAAATTCCTTGTCGGGTAAGTTCCGACCCGCACGAAAGGTGTAACGATTTGGGCACTGTCTCAACCAGAGACTCGGTGAAATTATAGTACCTGTGAAGATGCAGGTTACCCGCGACAGGACGGAAAGACCCCGTGGAGCTTTACTGTAGCCTGATATTGAATTTTGGTACAGTTTGTACAGGATAGGCGGGAGCCATTGAAACCGGAGCGCTAGCTTCGGTGGAGGCGCTGGTGGGATACCGCCCTGACTGTATTGAAATTCTAACCTACGGGTCTTATCGACCCGGGAGACAGTGTCAGGTGGGCAGTTTGACTGGGGCGGTCGCCTCCTAAAGTGTAACGGAGGCGCCCAAAGGTTCCCTCAGAATGGTTGGAAATCATTCGTAGAGTGCAAAGGCATAAGGGAGCTTGACTGCGAGACCTACAAGTCGAGCAGGGACGAAAGTCGGGCTTAGTGATCCGGTGGTTCCGCATGGAAGGGCCATCGCTCAACGGATAAAAGCTACCCCGGGGATAACAGGCTTATCTCCCCCAAGAGTCCACATCGACGGGGAGGTTTGGCACCTCGATGTCGGCTCATCGCATCCTGGGGCTGTAGTCGGTCCCAAGGGTTGGGCTGTTCGCCCATTAAAGCGGTACGCGAGCTGGGTTCAGAACGTCGTGAGACAGTTCGGTCCCTATCCGTCGTGGGCGTAGGAAATTTGAGAGGAGCTGTCCTTAGTACGAGAGGACCGGGATGGACGCACCGCTGGTGTACCAGTTGTTCTGCCAAGGGCATAGCTGGGTAGCTATGTGCGGAAGGGATAAGTGCTGAAAGCATCTAAGCATGAAGCCCCCCTCAAGATGAGATTTCCCATAGCGTAAGCTAGTAAGATCCCTGAAAGATGATCAGGTTGATAGGTTCGAGGTGGAAGCATGGTGACATGTGGAGCTGACGAATACTAATAGATCGAGGACTTAACCATATAATATGTAGCAATGTTATCTAGTTTTGAAGGAATATGCCTTCATAGTTTGGTGATGATGGCAGAGAGGTCACACCCGTTCCCATACCGAACACGGAAGTTAAGCTCTCTAGCGCCGATGGTAGTTGGGACCTTGTCCCTGTGAGAGTAGGACGTCGCCAAGCAACTTTAAGACGAGTCAGAATGACTCGTCTTTTTTGTGTTTATAAAAATAAGAATGGCTGGTAAATCTCAGTTTATTAAAATTTCACTTTATTGTTCACATCAACAAGTTCAAAACGCTCACAGACGAGTAACATATCTTCAGAGAAATTAAGACCAATCTCATTTAGTTCCTTTGTAAAAAAACGAACATGGGTGTCTCTCCAGTAATTATAAGTACGATCTCCTTCGCCTTCAGCGATAGCGAATTCTTCGCTTACTTCATTCATTGGTGTTACAGTTACTTCTATTGTCTTAATAATAGCTACAGGTTCATCATTACTATTGAGTATAATACTATAATCATTAGTAGACGGTAGCGATTCATTTTCTAATTCATAAAAAATGTGACCGGAGCATGTAGCTGTTTTAATACCGTCAATTACTAGTTGTGCAAGATAATTAGGGGCATCCCCAAATTGCCAAGCTGTAACAGATTCTGTTTTTTTGTTGTTTCCCCAATAAGTATCCCAATATGTCTGTGCTAATTGATTCATTTTTATCGTCACCTCACTCTAATTAATATTTAATCTCTTTATAATTCCTAGGAAATTTATTTATTTGTTATGCCTTTGTACTTATTTTTAATTTGTATCAGTGTTTTGCAAATTAAAAAGATACTATGTGGAGTGAATATAGTTTGTAAATATGTTCTGTACATATATGGGATCTTTAATTTTCCAATTGCATTTTATGATAAAGGACATAGTTACTTAAAGAACGTTCAGATTATGAATGGTAGTTTATTATCACTATGCCATATTGAAGTGAGTAATACTAGAGTTGAAATAGATAAAAAAACCGATATTCTAAATTGAATATCAGTTTAATAATATGTGACTTATATGAATCTATAGCAATACGAAAAGCGTAAATAAGATAGCCAACAAAATACGGTAGTATGCAAAAGGTTTTAAACCTATCTTCTCTAAAAGCTTTAGAAAAGTTACTACTGCTAGCATCGCTACTATAAAAGAGGTAATGAATCCTACCGCGAACATAGGGATGTCATCGACACTTAAATACTTCCAACTTTTTAGTAAGTCTAAGCCTGTTGCCCCAATCATTACAGGAAGAGCTATTAGAAAAGAGAATTCAGATGCAGTCTTATAATTTACTTTTGCTAATAGACCTCCAGAGATAGTAGAGCCAGCTCTAGAGAAGCCAGGGTATACCGCTAAGCACTGAAATAATCCGATTGTTAAAGCTTGGCGGTATGTTAAATCGTCCAGTGAATAGGCTGCTGCCCCTTTCTTTTTTACTTCTGCAAAGATCATAAGAATTGCCCCTGCTACAAGTCCAATCACAACAGTGTATGGCTGGAATAAGTATGTTTTAATAATATCATGTAGTAGCAAGCCAGCAACCACTGCCGGAAATACGCCAAGAAATACATGGAACGCGTTGAATTTTTTTTCTTTCTGTATAAGAGGTTTAATATTACATAAAGAAACGAGACGTTTATGATATAAAATTGCAATAGCTAAAATTGCGCCTAGCTGAATAACAATTTCAAACGTTTTTGCTCTTTCCCCCTCAAAGCCTAATAAATGCCCGACTAATATAAGGTGGCCAGTAGAAGATATAGGTAAAAATTCAGCTAATCCTTCTACAATACCGAGTATGAAGGCAATAATGATATCGCTCATAGTTTCACTCCTATACATTAATGAATGTCTACTTTTTTAAAATAGAATAGTGTTGCAATAAATCCGGAAATTGTCGTTACTGCAATGATGATATAAGAATACTCTGGTGGATATGTCGGTTGTAATTCGTTATTTGCGATATCTAGAGTAGCGGTCCACGGAAATAAATCTTTATGCTTGGAGTTTACGAGCATAAGATTAGTCATTGTAATAATGACTGTTAATATAATGGGTGGTACATAGCTCTTCATTACAAGAGTTAGTAGCACAATAGGTGAAGACAATAGAAAGAGAAGTCCACCACATATTAAAAATTCTAGGAAAGAACCTAAAAGTAAAGAAATGTTAAAACCAGGGAAGTTCCCCAATAGCCCTAATATTAAAGTAAGTGCCCAAGCGACTAAAGTTAGCATCATAATCCAAAGAAAGAGAATGATGAATTTACTTGTAATAAAGCTAATGCGTGACACGGGGATAGTTAGTAAATTTTTCAGTGTATCTTCTGTATATTCGCGGGTAAGCAAATAAGCAACCACTACTCCATATAAGGGGAATCCTATAACTAAAGTAGTATATAAGTTAACGTCAGTAAATAATTGATCGAACCAAATAGTTGGAGTTGGCTGTTTTGTTTTTATATGTATATAAGAGGCTACTACAACTAAGAAAGGTGCGACACCAGCACCAATAATGCTAATTAAAAACATATTAGAGCGTTTTAGTTTTAAGAGTTCTGTATAGAGTAGATTAACCAATTGTTCCACCTCCAACTAGTTTGGTGAAATAATCTTCTAGTCTATCTTCACTTATCATCATTTTTAATACTTCAATATCGTTAAGAACGAACGTTCTGTTTATGTATCCTTGTTGTCCAAAATGAGAGTAAATACGAATATTTCCTTCATCATGTACTTCATAATCAAAAATTTGAAGATGATTTTCTAATAACATCACAGCTTTATCGTCATTATTCACTTGAAACTCTATGTACTTACGGTTTGCTTTGCGCAGCGTATCAAGAGAAACTTCTTCTAGTAACTTTCCTTCATGAATAATTCCGATACGATCAACTAACTGTTCTACCTCGGCTAATATGTGACTAGAAATCAGTATTGTTATATTTCTTTCTTGAGCTAAAGAATGAATAAGTTTTCGCATTTCTTTAATACCAATAGGGTCTAGTCCGTTAGTTGGTTCATCTAATATGAGTAGCTCAGGATAATGGAGAAGAGCACGCGCAATTCCTAAGCGTTGCTTCATTCCTAAAGAATACTTTCCTACTAACTTTTTTGTCTCATGCTGCAAGCCTACTATTTCTAATGCTTCTTCGATAGCATTCTTTTTGTGAACCCCAATTATTTTTGCATTAATTAATAGGTTTTCTTTTGCAGTTAAGTTTTCATAAAATCCTGGAACTTCAACTATAGAACCAATTCTGCTTAAAATATCTTTTTGATTTTGGAATAAGTTCTCTCCGAATATTTCAATCGTTCCACTTGTAGGCTTTATAAGACTAAGCAGCATGCGAATGGTTGTTGTTTTACCAGCACCGTTGCGGCCTATGAAGCCATAAATCTCCCCTTGTTGAACATTAATATTTAAATTATCTACTGACTTTTGATTGCCATATACTTTAGTAAGGTTAGTCGTTTTTATAATTGTATTTATAGGAGACACCTGCTTTCTATAAGTTCTTACTTACATCATAAAAAGGAAGGCTTAACTGCATATTAATCATTTCTTAACTATTTCTTAAAAGTATTGTGTTTTGGAATAGAAAAGCCAAAAGTAGTTTGTTTCCATGGAGTACTTTCAACCCATATATGTCCACCGTTTTTCTCAACGAGCGCTTTGGAAATAGAAAGCCCGAGACCGCTACCACCAAATGAAGAGTTTCTTGATTGTTCGCTTCGGTACATTCGCTCAAATACGTTTTGTAAATCATGTTTTGGAATACCAGGGCCTTGATCCCAAATATGAAGTTCGTATTCTGCATCAGCTTCTAGCAATTCGACTCCTATTGTTTTCCCATCCTTTCCGTAATAAATTGCATTTTTTATTAAATTACCGATAATCCGCATAATGCTTAGATGATCTGCGATGATAGGACAAGTAGACTCTGGTATGCGAATTTGCAGTTCGATGTTATGTTTTGAGAGCTCAGGTAAAAATTCAATCAAAACTTCTCTAGTAACTTCAGAAAAGTTGAGTTCTTCTTCTTTTAGTGGAAATTCATTAGCGTCTAGCTTCGCCATATTGAATATTTCATCAACTAGGTGCTTTAAGTTATTTGATTTCATATAGAGTATTTTAAGATATTCTTGTTTTTCTATTTCAGAAGCAGCAACTCCGTCTTTCAAAGCATCTATATATCCGATAATGGAGGTGAGTGGTGTTCGTATATCGTGGGAGATACTAGACAAAAGTTGTTTTCTGGATTCTTCGGATCTTTTGGCTTCAATTTGAACCTGCTCTAATTTACCTATTAGCTCGTTTATTGAAAAAACGATATTATGTAATGAGCGGTCATTGCTTGTGAATAATCTCGTTTGTAAGTTTCCTTTTAGTACACGACTTAATTTAGTATCCATTGCTTTGCGATGTTGAATGAATTGTATTCTTGAAAAGAAGAGATAAATTGTAATTAAGATAAGGATAATAAATAAAGACATTTTTATTCTTGGATCCATTTGTATGTTTAAAATCCCGCAAATGATAAGTTGTAATGAAATCAGGAAGAGGGTTTTATCAGTCTTCAAGCTTTTCACCTACAAACTTATAACCAATTCCCCATATAGTCTGAATGAATTTTGGATTGGAAGGGTCAATTTCTATTTTCTTTCTAAGTTTTCGAATATGTACCATAACGGTATTGTCATCTTCTATATAATTATCGTTCCATACATTTCGGAAGAGCTGTGTTTTTGTAAATACTTGCCCTGGGTTTGAAGTAAAGAATTTTAACAGTTCCAGTTCTTTTCCGGTTAAGCTAATTTCTTCTTTGTTTGTATGAACTGTGTATGTATTTAAATTGATAGTTAGTCCTTTAAAAGATAAAGTTGTTTTTTCTTGAGCAGTATTGTTACTTCCGAGAACTAAAAAACGCCGCATAAGAGCTTTTACTCGTGCAATTACTTCGTGAATGCTGAAAGGTTTCGTAATATAATCATCAGCACCAATGCTTAAACCTAAAATTTTATCAACTTCGTGATCTTTAGCGGTGAGCATTAATATAGGTACGTTAGTTTTATCTCTAAGTTTTTTACATACCTCGATTCCATCTATTTTGGGCATCATAAGATCTAGTATAACGAGGTTATAGTTATTTTGATTAAATAAATGTAAGGCTTCTTCGCCGTTGATTGCAGTGTCTACCATGT
>NZ_CP197377.1:290000-297500 GCF_052146655.1 Bacillus sp. RE35
TAGCTATGTGCGGAAGGGATAAGTGCTGAAAGCATCTAAGCATGAAGCCCCCCTCAAGATGAGATTTCCCATAGCGTAAGCTAGTAAGATCCCTGAAAGATGATCAGGTTGATAGGTTCGAGGTGGAAGCATGGTGACATGTGGAGCTGACGAATACTAATAGATCGAGGACTTAACCATATAATATGTAGCAATGTTATCTAGTTTTGAAGGAATATGCCTTCATAGTTTGGTGATGATGGCAGAGAGGTCACACCCGTTCCCATACCGAACACGGAAGTTAAGCTCTCTAGCGCCGATGGTAGTTGGGACCTTGTCCCTGTGAGAGTAGGACGTCGCCAAGCAACTTTAAGACGAGTCAGAATGACTCGTCTTTTTTGTATGCTTTCATACCTCTATCAATTGCATTTTTAACCCCTTCTAAATAAGAAAATCCATATTTTTTATCTGGCTCTAAGTAAGTTCCTTCCGCCCACTCGTTCCATGCGTTAATAAATAAAAACTCGCTGTTATAAAAAGAGTAAGTACGATGAATTTGCTTGCTTAAATATATGGTGAACTTTTCAGGGGTAGAACCTACAAAGATGCTGCTATTCGCGTTTTTACGTCGTGCAGTATTATCCCAATCAACAAAAGCCCCGGGAAATGTTTTTTTCTTTGGGAGCGATCGTTGTAATATATACATCCATACTTTATCGTAGTCCCAAACATTTAATTGCATATCAGAATCATATATTACCTTATTTATGTCTGAAGAGCTATCATGGGCAATTGTATAGAAAGGTTCAAACTGAATGCTGGCATCGAATCCATTTATATTAGGTAGTGGAAAACTGTTTAATGTTTCAGCAAAGTATATACCTTTTAAACCATTTTCTCGCGCTAATGCATTCCAGTAATTAAGCATTTTTTCACAATCAGGAATATGTCCTGGACGATAAATAATGAATAGAGGTTTATCATCTATATAAATATATCTCTCATCTTGGAAAGCCTGTAATAAATAATCAAAGTGTTCCTTCCAATCAGATATATCTCCGTAGTCTTGAGGCATTAATATATGTTTATCGAGACCATCCCAAGATTTTGTCCATGGTTCATTTGCCCAAGAAAGACAAAAAGGGAAGTCAGGTTCCTTCATCTTTAGTACCTCATTAAAGGGTGTTTCTAATAGTCTTTTTCCCTTAAACCAGTAATGATAATAACAAAAACCATATATACCGTATGCTTTAGCGATTTCCGCTTGCCACTTTCTTACGGAGGGGGTAGTTAAGTCGTAATAAAAATCTTGATAAGGTTCCCTAGGTTGATAATGTCCTGAAAATAAAGGTTGTGCACTTTTAGTATTTGTCCATTCAGTAAATCCTTTCCCCCACCATCGATCATTTTCTTTAATTTGATGGAATTGTGGTAAGTAAAAAGCGATTATTTTCAAGTTATATCCCCCTCATGTTTTTCGTAGTTCAAGTGTTGGGAAGTTATTCTTGATTTGGTGAAGCAATTTTAAAACAAGAGATATGTTATCTGTTTACTGTCTTTTTATGGTATGTATTGGATTTTTTTAAGCTTACTTAATAAGAGAGTATTAGGTAATTTGATATATAGCTGAAATAGAAAGTGCTTTTCGTCATGGAATTTATTACGTTGAATGAAAGGAATTAAATTTTTTGAAGGACAAAGAGGGCCTGTGGTAATCGATTTACATCATCAAAAAAGTCTTGTAGCTTTAAATATTTCTCATAATGATTTTCAATATAAGTCCTAGGTATAACAGTTTCTCCGTAAAAACTACTATTTCTAACATCTCCTGCACCAGTAGGACTGTGAACAAATTTGCCGTTTTCATAATCCGAGATGGCGCGATGTATATCTGGAAAAGCTTGAGATAAAGTTTTATGCCATCCTGTTTGAATTAATTCAGGATGTTCTTGGAATTGTTGACAAAAATCAAGAAAATAGCGCGCTTGTGTTGTTGCGATGAAGATTCCACCAGGGCGAAGAACTCTTGAAAATTCTTTTACCCAATTTTCGGCAGTTACTTCGGATAAATGTGAGAATACAGAATAAGCGAATATGATATCTAATGAATTGTCACTAATAAATTCTACAGGGGGATGTGGACTTGCTGTTTTATATATCCCTCTTCCTAGTGTTTCATTACAAAGTGTGATCATCGCAGGATCGACATCAATGCCAAGTAAATTTTGATCAGAGGCATCTTTAAATAAGAAGCGTATAATCCTTCCCCATCCGCAGCCGAAGTCTAAAACTTTACTTTCTTTATTCAAGGGAACCCCTAAATTTTGGGCGTATTCTTTTATATGTCTATAAAACAAATATGCTTCGTAAAGAGCATGTTCATAGGAAGCACCTACAAATTGTTTTTGAATTTCTTCAGGAGGAAACCTAGGTACGGGAACCCCATTTATCGTTGTTTGTGAACAACTTTGTATAAATAAATTTAGAAGTTCGACATCAGATAGTGAATTAACAAGATGATCAAAATCACTTCCTAACTTAAATTTATTCATTTGTTAAACCTCCGAATTATATAGTGATTAAACTTTATTTTCTTGCTTTTTACTAATAAAAACATGTAAAAATTCAGCATCTAACCCTAGTGACCTATCCTTTTGTAAATAAACAATGGTATACATGTTTGCGTGTGTATAAATATATTCAATCATATCCTGCCCCCAATCGAACGTTACTAAAGATCCATTCTCATCAATAGGGTTTCCGTGATAAATGGGCTCTTCAATATATTCAATCACCTCTTGATTCATTCTTGCTCTTTGCACAGTTTTTGTGAGTGTATGATACCAAGGGACAGTAAATACATGAGCACCGCCAGGTTTTAATACTCGTTCTATTTCTTTAAAGGCTTTGTTTGGCGTCATTACATGCTCAAAAACGTCTTGAGTAATGAATAAATCAAAAGATTCATCTTCAAAAGTCATGTCTTCTAAGTTCTCACATCTAATACCTTGAAAGTATTGGCCAAGAGGATAATTTCTAAAGTATTGAGAATAAGTATAGTTTTTACAGTTTTTTAATAGTAGCTGAGTTGTAATTCCTCCAGGAGAGGATTCGTGGATACTATAGGAATCCCATTTTGGAAAAAATGTATGCAAAGCATGGATTAAAGCTCGCTGCCTTGGTATAGAGTTACATGTAGAACATAAATAATGATCTCTAAGCCAATCATTATGCTCTATAAATGTAGCTTTCTTTTCGCAAATAACGCAGTACCCATTATTGTGTTTCAAATTGATTTCCACACGACATCCCTCCTATGTTAAATGCAATCTATTTATGGAAAGTATGATACACGTCAACAATCAGCGAAATCAAAGGGGGAATGGGTGAAAGTTAGGTATTTTTTAAAATTGCGATTAGGAGAAGGGAATAATCAGTTGAAGAGAACCCCCAATCGAATTAAAGTTTCACTTTATGCTATGCGATGCATCAGCTTTTATTCATGGGAAAATGTATAGACTTAAAATATCCCTTTCGTGTATGGGTACATTTCAAAATCCTGTGCGTATATTTCTGTAACTAAATCCATAGTTTCTTTATCATAAAAGCTTTCGTATGTTGGAAATCGTGGGAAGTCTGTATCTGTAATGCTAAGTTCTGCATAGCTCCCTGCATAAATCATCTTGTGTGCGCGATGATGATCTGAATTTGTAAGAAGTGCTAAAGGGGATTTTATCAAATCGTACGTGTGTTCTAGTTTGGTGATTTGTGTATTAAAATCTTCTAAAGGAATATAACATTGGATGAAGTTTTCTTCACCAGGGACGTATTGTTGACTAAAATGTATATCTAACGCTAGAGAATTGGAGCCGAATGCCTGAACGTAATATAAAAATTGTTTAAATGATATTCCTTGATTACTATATTTGTCATTATAAAAATAATGACGGATACTTTCCCATTGAGGGCTAGCATATGGGTTGTCAGCAAGTAATAGAAATGAGCTGACAGCCCTTGTATAGGGATTTCGCACAAGTTTACAAACATCCTTTTTACCCTCTAGAAGACCATTTTGTAACTCGGGTATGTAATTTGTATTGTTCTTATACACCCAGAACTCATAGTAATGAATAAAGTCATTGTATTTCTTTGCTTCAGTAAATAATCCGATTTGAAAAAAGAACCAATTAGCTAACGCGGTGCATCCGCTTCTATGACTCCAAAATAGTATAATCGGAAAGTCTTTATGGTAATGTGGAATTCGATCTTTATGTAGAATTACATGATTTAAAAGTTCTTGATTTATATTTTTCATGAGTTCAGCACTCCTTTTTGGGAAATTTGTGTATGTAGACGTTTTTTTATGGGTTAAACAAGTGAGGATTGTTTATTAAATATATTCATGGGGATGAGTAAATATTATGAGTGTTTTTGCAGTCAACCTGAATAAGGAAGCTATTCTAAAATGAAAATATAAAATAAAGATAATGAAAATTTATAACAAACATACAATGATAAGAAGATGAATAATCGAAATGATCCAGTTTATTTGTGTATATTTTTAGGTTTGACGACGGGAAAAATTTATTACTAGAGAGATGATATTATGAGGAAGAATAATTATTTAATAGTAGGTGGAAATAGTTTCATTGGTATCAACCTCGCATTGGGTTTATTGGAACAGGGGCAAAATGTAAAAGTATTTTCCAGACATATAAATAATTTTCCTCAAAATATTATAAGTGAAGTTGAATTTATTAAAGGTGATTTAGAAAATGTTGAGGATATATATAAGGCTTTAGTGAATATAGATATTATTATTTATTTAGCTGCGACGTCTAACGTAGCAACTTCAATTGAAGATGTTTTCGGTGATATTAATAGCAGTCTATTTTTTCTTAATTTCATGGAAAGTGTTAAAGATTTTCGTATTAAAAAAATTATATTAGCTTCTTCGGGAGGCACAGTTTATGGTGAACCTGAATATTTGCCTATTGATGAGAAACATCCATTAAGACCACTTTCCCCGTATGGAATAACAAAAGTTTCGCTGGAGAATTATTTGTACTTTTATAAGAGAAAATATGGAATAGATTATGTTGTATGTAGATATTCTAATCCGTATGGAAAATACCAAAACCCCTTAAAAAAAGTTGGGGCGATAAATTGTTTTTTGTACCAGCATCTCAGTAATGAAAGGATTCATATATATGGGAATCCAGAGGAGATTATTAGAGATTATATTTATATCGATGATTTAGTTGAAATTACTATACAACTAGCACAATTAAATCAATTGAAATCTTGCGTATATAACATAGGGAGTGGCAAAGGTCTTTCTTTAAAACGAATTATAGTGGAATTAGAGAAAATAACAGAAAGAAAAGTGGATTTTATCTGTTACAAACAAAAACAAGAGAACGTTCAAAAAATCATTTTAAATATTGATAAGGTAAAACAAGAATTGAATTGGGAACCTAAAATAGATTTTAAACATGGGATTAGATTAAATAAGCTATGGATTGAAGAGTTCTTATATAGTAAAAAATAATAACCCACACTCTACTTGTATATAAGCAGAGCGTGGGTTACTATTTTGCTTCTTTTTCTATAACCCAAAGGTCTTGATGTTCCCACCAAAATCCTTCAGTATACTTTTTGATAATTGGGTTATGGGGTAATAATTTAATTTTGTCACACACGTAAGAGGGACTAACTATCGTTTGTCCGTATTGATTCACATCTAAATCGAATTGTTCACTAGAAGAGAGAAACCAATAGCCCTTTTCATTTAAATTTGGAAACCCGAAGTATTTTTTGCTTTGATAGCCATGGGTTGTGAAAATGAATAAACCACCAGGTGAAACAGCGTTATACAATGTTTGCAGCCAACGAAACCAAGTTGTATCAGGCATATGAGAGAAAAAGGATAGACAAAAAACGATATCGTACGTAGAGGAGTCCAATTTTAACTGTTCAGGCTCAGGATGAGACAATATAGAAGAATTATTTAATTTGTTTTCAATAAAGGAAATAGCCTCTTCGTGTATATCGCAAGCGGTTATACTCAAATTCGCTTGTAGATTTAATAAATGACGTGTTACGCAGCCGTATCCGGATGCAAATTCTAACAATTTAATTGGATTGCCTGTAGGAGGATAAAGGGAAGTAATTAAGTTTAAGAGTATTTGTGCTGAGTTTTGCCCATCTTTAAAGTAGTAATCTATCGCTTCTTTTTTTGATGGGAAGACGGGATTAGTGACAATGAACTGAAAGATATGATCCTCAGGATGGATACTTGCATTTACATTATAGTTGTGTGCGATTTGAGAAATTAAATCTTTATGTTCCTCTATAAAGTCTTTCAAAGAGTATTCCTCCCTTAAGTAATAGTAGCAACTTACTAGAGATATTGATGGCATAGAAAGCACATGTTTAAATTTTTAAGTATGCTTTAAGATGCTTTCTATATGTATACATTTTCATTTTAGAAATGTCGTCGATAGTAAATCTTTCTTTAATGAAATTTTGCATTTGTACAACTTCATTGTAATGGGAGTATGAATCTTCTGTTCTCGTTACGCTATTTAAATGTCGTCTATGATAGTTTAAGGGGGATGGATTGAAGTAAATATCTCCCTCTGTAAGAAGAGAAACATAGAAAAACCAATCACCAGCTATTTTGAACTTCTCTAACTGTTTTTCTGTTTTCTTCATATCTATATTTTTAAAAACTACACTTGAAACATTAGGTATAGTGTTTTTGATAAGTAACGTATCTTGTATTTCTTCGACGCCTTTTCGAAAATAGGGGCCTTTCCATTTTTCTTTATCGATATCATTTGTGTAATTTAAATAATGATTAGCCAATACATTTCCTTGTTCATCAATTTGTTTTGATTGTGTGTAACTTAAGGTAATATTGTTATTTATATAAAACCCCTGTATCACCTCTTGTAAAAATGTCTTATCGCATAAGTCATCGGCCTCTGCGATCCAAATATAATCACCAGTTGCTGCAGAGACTCCTTTTATCCATTGTTTAAATACGGAACCAGAGTTTTTATCATTAATAATCTGTTGAACCTTCAGGTGGGGCTTATTTTCTTTTGAGAGCAGCTTTTTAAAAGTTGATACGCTATGATCAGTGGAGGCATCGTCTAAGAAAATTAGTTCGTAAAGAGGGTAGGTTTGGTTTAAGATTGATTCGATTCGAGCAGGTAAGTATTTTTCATAATTATAGTTCGGTATGATTACACTTATCTTTTTGTAATTATGTTCGAGAAGATCTAGTAATTGATAAATGTAATTAAGAAAATTGAAGTTTTTTTCGATAAGTTCTTGGCCAAAGCTTCCCTTTTGTAATCGTAATCCCTCATCGTGAATAAATTCATATATTTTCTCTAGCATTTTGGGTAAATTTAAAAAATCTACTAAGGCACCAGTTTTTTCTGTAACAACATCTTCAAAACCTCCAGCATTTTTAAACCCTATAACAGGAAGTTTTGCATCTAATGCTTC
>NZ_CP197377.1:302500-525000 GCF_052146655.1 Bacillus sp. RE35
CTAAGGTAGCGAAATTCCTTGTCGGGTAAGTTCCGACCCGCACGAAAGGTGTAACGATTTGGGCACTGTCTCAACCAGAGACTCGGTGAAATTATAGTACCTGTGAAGATGCAGGTTACCCGCGACAGGACGGAAAGACCCCGTGGAGCTTTACTGTAGCCTGATATTGAATTTTGGTACAGTTTGTACAGGATAGGCGGGAGCCATTGAAACCGGAGCGCTAGCTTCGGTGGAGGCGCTGGTGGGATACCGCCCTGACTGTATTGAAATTCTAACCTACGGGTCTTATCGACCCGGGAGACAGTGTCAGGTGGGCAGTTTGACTGGGGCGGTCGCCTCCTAAAGTGTAACGGAGGCGCCCAAAGGTTCCCTCAGAATGGTTGGAAATCATTCGTAGAGTGCAAAGGCATAAGGGAGCTTGACTGCGAGACCTACAAGTCGAGCAGGGACGAAAGTCGGGCTTAGTGATCCGGTGGTTCCGCATGGAAGGGCCATCGCTCAACGGATAAAAGCTACCCCGGGGATAACAGGCTTATCTCCCCCAAGAGTCCACATCGACGGGGAGGTTTGGCACCTCGATGTCGGCTCATCGCATCCTGGGGCTGTAGTCGGTCCCAAGGGTTGGGCTGTTCGCCCATTAAAGCGGTACGCGAGCTGGGTTCAGAACGTCGTGAGACAGTTCGGTCCCTATCCGTCGTGGGCGTAGGAAATTTGAGAGGAGCTGTCCTTAGTACGAGAGGACCGGGATGGACGCACCGCTGGTGTACCAGTTGTTCTGCCAAGGGCATAGCTGGGTAGCTATGTGCGGAAGGGATAAGTGCTGAAAGCATCTAAGCATGAAGCCCCCCTCAAGATGAGATTTCCCATAGCGTAAGCTAGTAAGATCCCTGAAAGATGATCAGGTTGATAGGTTCGAGGTGGAAGCATGGTGACATGTGGAGCTGACGAATACTAATAGATCGAGGACTTAACCATATAATATGTAGCAAATGTTATCTAGTTTTGAAGGAATATGCCTTCATAGTTTGGTTGATGATGGCAGAGAGGTCACACCCGTTCCCATACCGAACACGGAAGTTAAGCTCTCTAGCGCCGATGGTAGTTGGGACCTTGTCCCTGTGAGAGTAGGACGTCGCCAAGCAAAAACCTAAGTCATTTTGACTTAGGTTTTTTTGTGTTTATTTTATTATTTTAAATTTAAAGGTAAGAATTACCTTTTCAAGAATATAGTCCAGATGTAAAAAGAATGTTTGTGATCTTACATAACCTTTTGTGCTTTTAAAGGATTTTACATTAGAAAAAATCTATAATTAAGGTAGTTAACATATATTTTTGATGGGTGTGGGGAATTATGAAAGAAATATGCATGTTATTAGTGGCTGTTATATTATGGGGTACAGCCATTGCGCCAACAAAATGGGCGTTAGAATCTATTCAGCCGTTTACTTTGTTATTTATTCGTCTTTTCTTTGCAGGTGGAATTTGTATGATATTCTCATTTAAGGAACTACAAAAATCAGTTGTACATAAAAAAGTTCCATGGAAAAGAATGAGTTTGTTAGCTTTTACCGGTGTAGCTGGTTATTTTATGTTTACATCCTACGGCATTTCTTTAACCAGTGGATTACATGTGAGTATTATAGATGCTGCGTTACCATTGGTTACAATTCTTTTTTCAGCACTCTTTTTAAAAGAGGAAATTCGATTGAATTATTGGATAGGAATTATATTGGGTGCTATAGGAGTACTCTTTATTACGATTCCATCTAAAAGTGCTAATCAAGAAGTGTCCTTAATAGGGGATATACTAATATTATTAAGTACTTTTCTATTTGCTTTCTACACAGTTTTGCTAAAACGACCAAAACAAGAACAGTATTTATCAAACGAGGTTTTTACAACATTAACTTTAATTATTGGAGCTGTTATTCTCTTACCGTTTGCACTGATAGAAATTTTTTATTACGGTCTTCCAAAGGTTGAAACTTGGAAAACGGGACTTAGTGTAATATACCTTGTTATTGGAGCAACAATTTTAGCATATTGGTTTTGGAATAAAGCGCTAGAGAGAGTTTCAGCATCAGTAAGCGGATTATATTTAAATGCATTACCATTAATAAGTATTGTTACTTCAATTATTCTATTAAATGAATCTCTGACATGGAGAGTAATAATGGGAGCGAGTTTAGTTTTAATCGGAGTAGGATGGGCGGATAAGCAAAAGTTATGTAATCTATTAAAAGGTAACAAGGTGGAGAATAGAGACTGTTAAACAGTATGATTTATATAATTGAAATGTTAAAAAGATACCTTATATATGAGGTATCTTTTTTATTTAGCAAAGATAATAGACTAAAGTTAGTATGGATATTCTTTGCTGTATTTATATGTGTCGAAATCATTTTGAAATATTGTTTGGACAAGTTGTATACATTCAGTATCATAAAAGCTTTCAAAAGTTGGATGACGTGGAAATAAAGGATCAGTAATATCGCCTTCGCTAAAATTCCCTTTATAAATCATGGCGGGAGTTTGATGATGCCATGATGTTGAGAACTCATTTATTGGTGCGGTTTTTAATTCGAAACGCTTTTCTAATTCTTTCATTTCGTGATCGAAGTTTTCTAAGTATATATAATTGGTCACATATTCTTCTTCACCAGCTATATATTGTTGTGTGAAATGTGGGTTAATATCACTTGCGTGAGCCCCTTTTATAAATAGATAGTATAAAAATTGTTTAAATGAGATCCCTTTGGTGGAATTTTCATCTTGATATAAAAACTTTCGGATGGGTTTCCATTCGGGATTTTCCATATAAGGAGGTCCAATTAAGGACACGAAAGAACTGACTGCTCTCCTATAAGGGTTACGAACAAGTTTAAAAGTTTCTTTTTGTTTTTCTCGTAACGCTACTCCTAGTCGTACACTATAGGCAGGTGTACTTTTGTATATATCATATTCATAATTATGAATGAAAGGACTATAGCTTAGAGCGGTTTGTAATAAATCAATCTGGTAAAAGAACCACTTAGCAAGAGAAGTACAGCCGCTTTTTTGACTCCAAAATAGAATGATTGGAAACTTCCTATGATAGTGTGGGCTTCTTGAATGGGAGCTTATGATGTGTAATAAAGAAGGATTGAACAAGTTCTACACTCCTTTCAGTTATCTTATTGATATGTATGAGAAATAAAAGGGGGGTATGAGAGTCTTTTTCATCTTTTTTAAAAAAATGAAAGATTATTATTGACTATTATTATATAGAGGTGTAATATAGGACAAGTCGCCGATGACAATAACGTCGCAAGCGACAAACGAAATAAAAAAACTTAGTTGACATTAACTAACGAAGATGTTAACATAAGGAAGTCGCAAATGAGCGACCAAGTAGTTCTTTGAAAACTGAACGAAACAAACAACGTGAAACGTCAATTTTTATTTTAGATGCTAGACAAACTAACTTTATTGGAGAGTTTGATCCTGGCTCAGGATGAACGCTGGCGGCGTGCCTAATACATGCAAGTCGAGCGAATGGATTAAGAGCTTGCTCTTATGAAGTTAGCGGCGGACGGGTGAGTAACACGTGGGTAACCTGCCCATAAGACTGGGATAACTCCGGGAAACCGGGGCTAATACCGGATAACATTTTGAACCGCATGGTTCGAAATTGAAAGGCGGCTTCGGCTGTCACTTATGGATGGACCCGCGTCGCATTAGCTAGTTGGTGAGGTAACGGCTCACCAAGGCAACGATGCGTAGCCGACCTGAGAGGGTGATCGGCCACACTGGGACTGAGACACGGCCCAGACTCCTACGGGAGGCAGCAGTAGGGAATCTTCCGCAATGGACGAAAGTCTGACGGAGCAACGCCGCGTGAGTGATGAAGGCTTTCGGGTCGTAAAACTCTGTTGTTAGGGAAGAACAAGTGCTAGTTGAATAAGCTGGCACCTTGACGGTACCTAACCAGAAAGCCACGGCTAACTACGTGCCAGCAGCCGCGGTAATACGTAGGTGGCAAGCGTTATCCGGAATTATTGGGCGTAAAGCGCGCGCAGGTGGTTTCTTAAGTCTGATGTGAAAGCCCACGGCTCAACCGTGGAGGGTCATTGGAAACTGGGAGACTTGAGTGCAGAAGAGGAAAGTGGAATTCCATGTGTAGCGGTGAAATGCGTAGAGATATGGAGGAACACCAGTGGCGAAGGCGACTTTCTGGTCTGTAACTGACACTGAGGCGCGAAAGCGTGGGGAGCAAACAGGATTAGATACCCTGGTAGTCCACGCCGTAAACGATGAGTGCTAAGTGTTAGAGGGTTTCCGCCCTTTAGTGCTGAAGTTAACGCATTAAGCACTCCGCCTGGGGAGTACGGCCGCAAGGCTGAAACTCAAAGGAATTGACGGGGGCCCGCACAAGCGGTGGAGCATGTGGTTTAATTCGAAGCAACGCGAAGAACCTTACCAGGTCTTGACATCCTCTGAAAACCCTAGAGATAGGGCTTCTCCTTCGGGAGCAGAGTGACAGGTGGTGCATGGTTGTCGTCAGCTCGTGTCGTGAGATGTTGGGTTAAGTCCCGCAACGAGCGCAACCCTTGATCTTAGTTGCCATCATTAAGTTGGGCACTCTAAGGTGACTGCCGGTGACAAACCGGAGGAAGGTGGGGATGACGTCAAATCATCATGCCCCTTATGACCTGGGCTACACACGTGCTACAATGGACGGTACAAAGAGCTGCAAGACCGCGAGGTGGAGCTAATCTCATAAAACCGTTCTCAGTTCGGATTGTAGGCTGCAACTCGCCTACATGAAGCTGGAATCGCTAGTAATCGCGGATCAGCATGCCGCGGTGAATACGTTCCCGGGCCTTGTACACACCGCCCGTCACACCACGAGAGTTTGTAACACCCGAAGTCGGTGGGGTAACCTTTTTGGAGCCAGCCGCCTAAGGTGGGACAGATGATTGGGGTGAAGTCGTAACAAGGTAGCCGTATCGGAAGGTGCGGCTGGATCACCTCCTTTCTATGGAGAATTGATGAACGCTGTTCATCAATATAAGTTTCCGTGTTTCGTTTTGTTCAGTTTTGAGAGAACTATCTCTCATATATAAATGTATGTTCTTTGAAAACTAGATAACAGTGTAGCTCATATTTTTTAATTTTTAGTTTGGTTAAGTTAGAAAGGGCGCACGGTGGATGCCTTGACACTAGGAGTCGATGAAGGACGGGACTAACGCCGATATGCTTCGGGGAGCTGTAAGTAAGCTTTGATCCGAAGATTTCCGAATGGGGAAACCCACCATACGTAATGGTATGGTATCCTTATCTGAATACATAGGGTAAGGAAGACAGACCCAGGGAACTGAAACATCTAAGTACCTGGAGGAAGAGAAAGCAAATGCGATTTCCTGAGTAGCGGCGAGCGAAACGGAACATAGCCCAAACCAAGAGGCTTGCCTCTTGGGGTTGTAGGACATTCTATACGGAGTTACAAAGGAACGAGGTAGACGAAGCGACCTGGAAAGGTCCGTCGTAGAGGGTAACAACCCCGTAGTCGAAACTTCGTTCTCTCTTGAATGTATCCTGAGTACGGCGGAACACGTGAAATTCCGTCGGAATCTGGGAGGACCATCTCCCAAGGCTAAATACTCCCTAGTGATCGATAGTGAACCAGTACCGTGAGGGAAAGGTGAAAAGCACCCCGGAAGGGGAGTGAAAGAGATCCTGAAACCGTGTGCCTACAAATAGTCAGAGCCCGTTAACGGGTGATGGCGTGCCTTTTGTAGAATGAACCGGCGAGTTACGATCCCGTGCGAGGTTAAGCTGAAGAGGCGGAGCCGCAGCGAAAGCGAGTCTGAATAGGGCGTTTAGTACGTGGTCGTAGACCCGAAACCAGGTGATCTACCCATGTCCAGGGTGAAGTTCAGGTAACACTGAATGGAGGCCCGAACCCACGCACGTTGAAAAGTGCGGGGATGAGGTGTGGGTAGCGGAGAAATTCCAATCGAACCTGGAGATAGCTGGTTCTCCCCGAAATAGCTTTAGGGCTAGCCTTAAGTGTAAGAGTCTTGGAGGTAGAGCACTGATTGGACTAGGGGTCCTCATCGGATTACCGAATTCAGTCAAACTCCGAATGCCAATGACTTATCCTTAGGAGTCAGACTGCGAGTGATAAGATCCGTAGTCAAAAGGGAAACAGCCCAGACCGCCAGCTAAGGTCCCAAAGTGTGTATTAAGTGGAAAAGGATGTGGAGTTGCTTAGACAACTAGGATGTTGGCTTAGAAGCAGCCACCATTTAAAGAGTGCGTAATAGCTCACTAGTCGAGTGACTCTGCGCCGAAAATGTACCGGGGCTAAATACACCACCGAAGCTGCGGATTGATACCAATGGTATCAGTGGTAGGGGAGCGTTCTAAGGACAGTGAAGTCAGACCGGAAGGACTGGTGGAGTGCTTAGAAGTGAGAATGCCGGTATGAGTAGCGAAAGACGGGTGAGAATCCCGTCCACCGAATGCCTAAGGTTTCCTGAGGAAGGCTCGTCCGCTCAGGGTTAGTCAGGACCTAAGCCGAGGCCGACAGGCGTAGGCGATGGACAACAGGTTGATATTCCTGTACCACCTCTTTATCGTTTGAGCAATGGAGGGACGCAGAAGGATAGAAGAAGCGTGCGATTGGTTGTGCACGTCCAAGCAGTTAGGCTGATAAGTAGGCAAATCCGCTTATCGTAAAGGCTGAGCTGTGATGGGGAAGCTCCTTATGGAGCGAAGTCTTTGATTCCCCGCTGCCAAGAAAAGCTTCTAGCGAGATAAAAGGTGCCTGTACCGCAAACCGACACAGGTAGGCGAGGAGAGAATCCTAAGGTGTGCGAGAGAACTCTGGTTAAGGAACTCGGCAAAATGACCCCGTAACTTCGGGAGAAGGGGTGCTTTCTTAACGGAAAGCCGCAGTGAATAGGCCCAAGCGACTGTTTAGCAAAAACACAGCTCTCTGCGAAGCCGTAAGGCGAAGTATAGGGGGTGACACCTGCCCGGTGCTGGAAGGTTAAGGAGAGGGGTTAGCGTAAGCGAAGCTCTGAACTGAAGCCCCAGTAAACGGCGGCCGTAACTATAACGGTCCTAAGGTAGCGAAATTCCTTGTCGGGTAAGTTCCGACCCGCACGAAAGGTGTAACGATTTGGGCACTGTCTCAACCAGAGACTCGGTGAAATTATAGTACCTGTGAAGATGCAGGTTACCCGCGACAGGACGGAAAGACCCCGTGGAGCTTTACTGTAGCCTGATATTGAATTTTGGTACAGTTTGTACAGGATAGGCGGGAGCCATTGAAACCGGAGCGCTAGCTTCGGTGGAGGCGCTGGTGGGATACCGCCCTGACTGTATTGAAATTCTAACCTACGGGTCTTATCGACCCGGGAGACAGTGTCAGGTGGGCAGTTTGACTGGGGCGGTCGCCTCCTAAAGTGTAACGGAGGCGCCCAAAGGTTCCCTCAGAATGGTTGGAAATCATTCGTAGAGTGCAAAGGCATAAGGGAGCTTGACTGCGAGACCTACAAGTCGAGCAGGGACGAAAGTCGGGCTTAGTGATCCGGTGGTTCCGCATGGAAGGGCCATCGCTCAACGGATAAAAGCTACCCCGGGGATAACAGGCTTATCTCCCCCAAGAGTCCACATCGACGGGGAGGTTTGGCACCTCGATGTCGGCTCATCGCATCCTGGGGCTGTAGTCGGTCCCAAGGGTTGGGCTGTTCGCCCATTAAAGCGGTACGCGAGCTGGGTTCAGAACGTCGTGAGACAGTTCGGTCCCTATCCGTCGTGGGCGTAGGAAATTTGAGAGGAGCTGTCCTTAGTACGAGAGGACCGGGATGGACGCACCGCTGGTGTACCAGTTGTTCTGCCAAGGGCATAGCTGGGTAGCTATGTGCGGAAGGGATAAGTGCTGAAAGCATCTAAGCATGAAGCCCCCCTCAAGATGAGATTTCCCATAGCGTAAGCTAGTAAGATCCCTGAAAGATGATCAGGTTGATAGGTTCGAGGTGGAAGCATGGTGACATGTGGAGCTGACGAATACTAATAGATCGAGGACTTAACCATATAATATGTAGCAATGTTATCTAGTTTTGAAGGAATATGCCTTCATAGTTTGGTGATGATGGCAGAGAGGTCACACCCGTTCCCATACCGAACACGGAAGTTAAGCTCTCTAGCGCCGATGGTAGTTGGGACCTTGTCCCTGTGAGAGTAGGACGTCGCCAAGCAAGAACCTAAGTTATTTTGACTTAGGTTTTTTTGTGTTTATTTTTATTTACCGAATGCTATAATCCGTAAATTTAATAAAGCTACAGACGAAAAAAGAATGAAGTAGAGACTCTTTAAAATAATAGTAATGATTTTTTGTGTTCCTGATTTTCCTAATGTCGCTAAAGTAATACTTAAAATAGGACACATTATTTCTATCATAAGTATATATTTTAAATAATGAGATGCTATAAATAAATATTTAATAATTACAGAAATTACTGCAATAGAGAAAAATAAATAGGATAATAGCAAAGTTCTTTCTTTAACAGTTATCCTCCTTAGAAATTAAATCGTTATAATAATACAAGAGTGTATATATTTTGATTAAAAACATACTGAAGTGCTATTTAAACGATAAATACATAAAATAGATCTCTAGAAATATATATTCTAATTCCCTTTTCTTCTTGTATATAGTTGCAATTCTTCTTTTGAATATAACTAAAACACGAACGTTATTGACTGCTAATAAAAAAACATTCGATTATTTATTGACATTGTTTATGAAATATTGTTAATATAGCCATAGAAACAATAATATAAGACCTCATATAATCGCGGGGATATGGCCTGCAAGTCTCTACCTAACGACCGTTATTCGTTAGACTATGAGGGAAAGTCACTCGGTATTTTTCTATTCACAAGGGATACGTATGCCTGAGTAGAGCGCTTTCTCTCATAGTAAAAGAGAAACTGTTCTATTTCAGGCTTTTTTTATTTGAATCGGGGGGATTCTAATATGAAATCACTAGTTGGAGTCATAATGGGAAGTACGTCAGACTGGGAAACAATGAAATATGCTTGTGACATTTTAGATGAATTAAATATACCGTATGAGAAAAAAGTTGTATCCGCTCATCGGACTCCGGATTATATGTTTGAATATGCAGAGACGGCTCGTGAACGTGGATTGAAAGTTATTATTGCTGGAGCTGGTGGAGCAGCACATTTACCAGGAATGGTTGCAGCGAAGACAAATCTTCCTGTAATTGGAGTTCCAGTTCAATCAAAAGCATTAAACGGCTTAGATTCATTATTATCCATCGCCCAAATGCCAGGAGGTGTTCCAGTTGCAACTGTTGCAATTGGTAAAGCCGGTTCAACGAATGCTGGATTACTTGCCGCACAAATACTTGGATCATTTCATGATGATATACATGATGCATTAGAATTGAGACGAGAAGCGATTGAAAAAGATGTGCGTGAAGGTAGTGAGCTAGTATGACGAGAATCATTTTACCTGGAAAAACAATCGGTATTATTGGAGGCGGCCAGCTAGGAAGAATGATGGCATTGGCAGCTAAGGAGATGGGATATAAAATTGCTGTTTTAGATCCTACAAAGCATTCACCATGTGCACAAGTTGCTGATATTGAAATTGTTGCACCATATGATGATTTAAAAGCAATTCAGCATTTAGCAGAGATAAGTGATGTTGTCACATATGAATTTGAGAATATTGATTATAGATGTTTACAATGGCTTGAAAAACATGCGTACTTACCACAAGGTAGTCAGTTGTTAAATACAACACAAAATCGTTTTACAGAAAAGAATGCGATTGAGAAGGCTGGGTTACCAGTAGCAACGTATAGATTAGTTCAAAATCAAGATCAGCTTACAGAAGCAATTGCTGGGTTATCATTCCCTTCCGTCTTAAAAACGACGACAGGTGGATATGATGGGAAAGGGCAAGTTGTTTTAAGAAGTGAAGCTGATGTTGAGGCAGCAAGAAATCTTGTGGATAAAGCAGAATGTATTTTAGAGAAATGGGTGCCTTTTGAAAAAGAAGTATCAGTTATTGTGATTCGTAGTGTAAGTGGTGAAACAAAAGTGTTTCCAGTAGCAGAAAATATTCATGTAAATAACATTTTACATGAATCTATCGTTCCAGCTCGCATTACAGAAGAGCTTTCTCAAAAAGCAATTGCGTATGCAAAGGTACTTGCGGATGAATTAGAACTTGTGGGAACACTAGCTGTAGAGATGTTTGCTACAGATAATGGTGAGATTTATATTAATGAATTAGCGCCAAGACCTCACAATTCAGGACACTATACACAGGATGCATGTGAAACGAGTCAATTTGGTCAACATATTCGAGCAATCTGTAATTTACCTCTAGGAGAAACAAATTTGTTAAAACCAGTTGTCATGGTAAACATTTTAGGCGAACATATAGAAGGGGTCCTAAGACAAGTGAATAGATTAACCGGGTGCTATTTACACTTGTATGGAAAAGAAGAAGCAAAAGCACAGCGAAAAATGGGGCATGTTAATATTTTAAATGATAATATTGAAGTCGCTCTAGAAAAAGCGAAGAGTTTGCATATTTGGGACCATCAAGAACAACTGTTGGAGGGAAAAAGATGATTAGTCGTTATACACGCCCTGAAATGGGTGCGATTTGGACGGAAGAGAACAAATTTAAAGCGTGGTTAGAAGTTGAGATTTTAGCTTGTGAAGCATGGGCTGAGCTTGGCGATATTCCAAAAGAAGATGTTAAAAAAATTCGTGAACATGCATCATTTGATATTGATCGTATTTATGAAATTGAAAAAGAAACACGTCATGACGTAGTTGCATTCACTCGTGCTGTATCAGAAACGCCAGCATTAGGCGAAGAACGTAAATGGGTTCATTACGGTTTAACATCTACAGATGTAGTAGATACAGCATTATCTTACATCTTAAAACAAGCGAATGAAATTATATTAAAAGACTTAGAGAACTTTGTAAGCATTTTAGCTAACAAAGCGAAAGAGCATAAATACACAATCATGATGGGAAGAACACACGGTGTTCATGCAGAACCAACGACATTTGGTTTAAAACTTGGTCTTTGGTATGAAGAGATGAAACGTAACGTAGAGCGTTTCAAACAAGCTGCTGATACAGTTCGTGTTGGTAAACTATCTGGTGCGGTTGGTACATATGCAAATATCGATCCATTCGTAGAAAAATATGTTTGTGAAAATTTAGGATTAGAAGCAGCACCAATTTCAACACAAACATTGCAACGTGATCGTCACGCACACTACATGTCAACACTTGCACTAATTGCAACATCTATCGAAAAGATGGCAGTTGAGATTCGTGGTTTACAAAAGAGTGAAACACGTGAAGTTGAAGAAGCTTTCGCAAAAGGTCAAAAGGGTTCTTCTGCAATGCCACATAAACGTAATCCAATTGGTTCTGAAAATATGACTGGTTTAGCTCGTGTTATCCGCGGTTATATGATGACAGCTTACGAAAATGTTCCATTATGGCATGAGCGTGACATTTCTCACTCTTCGGCAGAACGCGTAATTTTACCAGATGCTACAATCGCATTAAATTACATGTTAAATCGCTTTGGTAATATTGTTAAAAACTTAACTGTATACCCAGAGAATATGAAACGTAATATGACAAGAACATACGGCTTAATTTATTCTCAGCGCGTAATGCTTACACTAATCGACAAAGGTATGGTACGTGAAGAAGCTTATGATATCGTACAGCCTAAAGCGATGGAAGCTTGGGAAACACAAGTACAATTTAAAGAGCTTGTAGAAGCTGATGAGCGTATTACAAGCAAGTTAACACAAGAAGAAATTAATGAATGCTTCAACTATGAGCATCATATGCAACACGTTGATACAATCTTTGAACGCCTTGGATTAAACGAAGCATAAAATTTCATATGGCACAGAATAGAGTCATTCTGTGCCATTCTTTATAAAAATATTATTCACATTTTTCAAACTACAGGGGGCTTGCGAAATGCAAAAGCTAGAATTGCTGTATGAAGGTAAGGCAAAAAGAATTTATCGTACAGAATCAGCAGATATGGTTTGGGTAGAGTACAAAGATAGTGCGACTGCTTTCAATGGGGAGAAAAAAGAGACGATTACAGGAAAAGGTCGTTTGAACAATGAAATTACAACTTTATTGTTCAGAAAGTTACAAGAAGTTGGAATTAAAACACACTTTGTTGAGAAGTTATCTGAAACAGAACAACTTGTTAAAAAAGTGAGTATTATTCCTTTAGAAGTTGTCACAAGAAATGTAATTGCAGGAAGTCTTTCAAAACGATTAGGAATGGAAGAGGGAACTGTACTTGCAGAACCAATCGTAGAATTTTACTTCAAAGATGATGATTTAGGAGATCCGCTTGTAACGGAAGATCATATTCGTGTATTAAACGTTGCATCGCCAGAGCAAGTAAGTGTATTACGAGATATGGCTCTACAAATCAATCAAGTGTTGATTGATCATTTCGCAAGCTGTCGTGTAAGATTAGTAGATTTCAAATTAGAGTTTGGTGTAACGGAAGAAGGAGAAATCATTTTAGCGGATGAAATTTCACCAGATACTTGCCGTTTATGGGATGAAACGAGCAATGAAAAGTTTGATAAAGACGTATTCCGTCGTGATCTTGGAAATTTAACAGATGCTTATGAAGAGATTTTAAAACGTTTAGGGGGAATTTCACATGTATAAAGTTAAGGTATATGTAACATTAAGAGAAAGCGTATTAGATCCACAAGGAACAGCAGTAAAAGGAGCACTTCATAGTCTTTCATTCACAGAAGTACAAGACGTTCGAATCGGAAAGTACATGGAACTAACAATTGATAAATCTGTATCTGATTTAGATAGCAAGGTAAAAGAAATGTGTGAAAAACTATTAGCGAACGTTGTAATGGAAGACTTCCGTTATGAAGTTGAGGAGGTTGTCGCACAGTGAAATTTGCCGTAATAGTATTTCCGGGTTCGAACTGTGATGTCGATATGTTCCATGCAATTAAAGATGAGCTTGGCGAAGAAGTAGATTACGTTTGGCACGATACAGAGAATTTAGATGAATATGATGCAATTCTACTACCAGGTGGATTTTCTTATGGTGACTACTTACGCTGCGGTGCTATCTCTCGCTTTGCTAATGCAATGAAAGCAGTGCAAAAAGCTGCTGAGCAAGGAAAGCCGATTTTAGGTGTATGTAATGGATTCCAGATTCTTGTTGAATCAGGATTACTACCAGGAGCGTTAATAAGAAACGAAAACTTAAAATTTATGTGTCGCACTGTTCAGTTACGTGTTGAAAATAATGAAACGATGTTTACATCACAATATGAAAAAGATGAAATAATTAATATTCCAATCGCGCATGGTGAGGGGAATTACTATTGTGATGAAGCGACTCTTAAACAATTAGAAGAGAACAATCAAATCGCATTCCGTTACGTAGAAAACCCTAACGGTAGCGTTTCAGATATTGCTGGTATTGTAAATGAAAAAGGAAATGTACTTGGTATGATGCCGCACCCAGAGCGTGCTGTAGATGAATTACTTGGCGGTGCTGAAGGGTTAAAAGTCTTTCAATCTATCTTAAAACAGTGGAGGGAAACATATGTCGTTAATGCTTGAACCAAATCCAACACAAATTAAAGAAGAGCGTATATATGCGGAAATGGGGTTAACAGACGAAGAGTTTGCCATGGTTGAAAAGATTTTAGGTCGTCTGCCAAATTATACAGAAACAGGGTTATTCTCTGTAATGTGGTCTGAACATTGTAGTTATAAAAATTCAAAACCAGTGCTTCGAAAATTCCCAACAACAGGTGAGCGTGTTCTACAAGGGCCTGGGGAAGGTGCTGGAATTGTAGATATCGGTGATAATCAAGCAGTTGTATTTAAAATGGAAAGTCATAACCATCCTTCAGCTATTGAACCATATCAAGGAGCTGCAACAGGTGTTGGTGGTATTATTCGTGACGTATTCTCTATGGGAGCACGTCCGGTAGCTCTATTAAACTCACTTCGTTTCGGTGAATTACAGTCACCACGTGTGAAATATTTATTCGAAGAAGTAGTAGCAGGAATTGCAGGATACGGTAACTGCATCGGTATTCCGACTGTTGGCGGCGAAGTACAATTTGATCCATGTTATGAAGGAAATCCACTTGTAAATGCAATGTGCGTAGGTTTGATTAACCACGAAGACATTAAAAAAGGGCAAGCACATGGTGCTGGTAACACAGTAATGTACGTAGGAGCATCAACTGGTCGTGACGGTATTCACGGTGCAACATTCGCGTCGGAAGAACTATCTGAAAGCTCAGAAGCGAAACGTCCAGCGGTTCAAGTAGGGGATCCATTTATGGAAAAACTTCTTATTGAAGCGTGTTTAGAATTAATTCAATCTGATGCACTTGTTGGAATTCAAGATATGGGTGCGGCTGGTTTAACATCATCATCTGCAGAAATGGCAAGTAAAGCAGGAATGGGTATTGAAATGTACTTAGATGATGTACCACAGCGTGAAACAGGAATGACACCATATGAAATGATGCTATCTGAATCACAAGAGCGTATGTTAATTGTCGTGAAAAAAGGTAGAGAACAAGAAATAGTAGATTTATTTGAGAAGTATGGTCTTGCAGCGGTTACGATGGGGAAAGTAACAGAAGATAAAATGCTTCGTTTATTCCATAAAGGTGAAAAGGTAGCTGAAGTTCCAGCAGATGCTTTAGCAGAAGAAGCACCAATTTATCATAAGCCATCAAAAGAAGCAGCATACTTTGCTGAATTCCAAGCAATGAAAATGGAAACGCCAAAAGTAGAAAATTATAAAGAAACGTTATTCGCTTTATTACAGCAACCAACAATTGCAAGTAAAGAGTGGGTATACGATCAATACGATTACCAAGTTCGCACAAGCACAGTTGTTACGCCAGGTTCAGATGCTGCAGTTGTACGTGTACGCGGTACAGAAAAAGGATTAGCAATGACGACAGATTGTAACTCTCGCTACATTTATCTAGACCCAGAGATGGGCGGTAAAATTGCAGTAGCAGAGGCAGCGCGTAATATCGTATGTTCTGGCGGAGAGCCACTTGCAATTACAGATTGCTTAAACTTCGGTAACCCAGAAAAACCAGAAATCTTCTGGCAAATTGAGAAATCAGTAGACGGTATGAGTGAAGCTTGTCGCACATTACAAACACCAGTTATCGGCGGAAACGTATCGATGTATAACGAGCGTAGTGGTGAAGCTGTATATCCAACACCAACTGTTGGGATGGTCGGACTTGTGCATGACTTAAAACATGTAACAACACAAGAGTTTAAGCAAGCTGGTGATTTAGTGTATGTAATTGGTGAGACGAAAGCTGAGTTTGGCGGAAGTGAATTACAGAAAATGATTCACGGCAAAATTTTCGGTCAATCACCAAGTATCGATTTAGATGTAGAATTAAAACGCCAAAAACAAGTATTAGAAGCAATTCAAGCTGGTCTTGTTCAATCTGCACATGATGTTGCTGAAGGTGGTTTAGCAGTTGCGATTTCAGAAAGTGCAATTGGTGCTAAAGGCTTAGGTGCTACTGTGAAATTAGATGGAGAAGCAACAGCAGCATTATTCGCTGAATCACAGTCTCGCTTCGTGATAACTGTAAAACGTGAAAATAAAGAGGCGTTTGAGAAAGTGGTAGAAGCAATCCAAGTTGGAGAAGTAACAAGTACAAATGAAGTAACAATTCATAATGAAGAAAATGAAGTATTACTTACAGCAAATGTAGATGAAATGAGAAAGGCTTGGAAAGGGGCAATCCCATGCTTGCTGAAATAAAGGGGTTAAACGAAGAATGTGGCGTTTTCGGAATTTGGGGGCATGAAAATGCAGCACAAGTTTCATACTACGGATTGCACAGTTTACAGCACCGTGGGCAAGAAGGCGCAGGCATTGTCGTAAATAATGGGGAAAAAATCGTCGGTCACAAGGGGTTAGGTTTAATATCAGAAGTGTTTTCAAGAGGTGAGCTAGAAGGATTAAATGGAAAATCAGCGATCGGACATGTACGATATGCAACGGCTGGTGGAAGTGAAGTTGCTAACGTTCAACCATTGTTGTTCCGTTTTTCCGATCATAGTATGGCGTTAGCTCATAACGGAAATTTAATTAACGCAAAAATGCTTCGTCGTGAATTAGAAGCAGAGGGCAGTATTTTTCAAACTAGTTCAGATACAGAAGTACTTTTACATCTTATTAAACGTAGTACGAAAGATTCTTTAATTGAAAGTGTAAAAGAAGCTTTAAACAAAGTGAAAGGTGCGTTTGCGTATCTTTTACTAACTGGAAATGAAATGATCGTTGCATTAGATCCGAATGGGTTCCGTCCGCTTTCAATTGGAAAGATGGGGGATGCTTACGTTGTAGCATCTGAAACATGTGCTTTTGATGTAGTAGGTGCAACATACATTCGTGATGTAGAACCGGGTGAATTACTTATCATTAATGATGAAGGAATTCACGTAGATCGTTTCACAAACGATGTAGAACATGCAATTTGTAGTATGGAATACATTTACTTTGCACGACCAGATTCTAATATTGCAGGCGTTAACGTTCATGCAGCACGTAAGAATATGGGGAAACGTTTAGCGGCAGAAGCTCCTATTGAAGCAGATGTTGTTACTGGTGTACCAGACTCTAGTATTTCAGCTGCGATTGGCTATGCGGAGGCAACAGGTATTCCATATGAGTTAGGATTAATTAAAAATCGCTACGTTGGACGTACGTTTATTCAACCTTCTCAGGAACTGCGAGAGCAAGGGGTTAAGATGAAGCTTTCCGCAGTAAGAGGTGTAGTTGAAGGGAAACGAGTTGTTATGATTGATGACTCTATCGTAAGAGGAACGACAAGTAAACGAATTGTTCGTATGCTTCGTGAAGCTGGAGCGACAGAAGTTCACGTAAGAATTGCTTCACCACCTCTGAAATATCCATGTTTCTATGGCATTGATATTCAAACGAGAAAAGAATTAATTGCAGCAAATCATACAGTAGAAGAAATCCGTGAAATGATCGGAGCAGATTCTTTAACATTTTTAAGCGAAGATGGATTAGTAGATGCAATTGGACGTCCATATGAAGGGAAATATGGTGGCCTATGCATGGCTTACTTTAATGGGGACTATCCAACAGCTCTTTATGATTATGAGCAAGAGCTTTTAGAAAGTATGAAATAAGAAAAGTGAAACAAGCTTCTACTTCTTTTGATGTAGAAGCTAGCTCCTTTCTTAAAATAGCCCGCCCTGGATGGGGAGAAATTAAAAGACGAGGTGTAAATAACGATGGCGAATGCATATAAGCAAGCAGGAGTAGATATTGAAGCTGGATATGAAGCGGTATCTCGCATGAAAAAACACGTACAAACAACTATGAGAAAAGAAGTACTAGGCGGTTTAGGCGGTTTTGGAGGTATGTTTGATCTATCAAAATTTGCATTAGAAGAACCTGTATTAGTATCTGGAACAGATGGCGTGGGAACGAAATTGATGCTCGCTTTTATGGCAGATAAACATGACACAATTGGTATTGATGCAGTAGCAATGTGTGTAAATGATATTGTTGTCCAAGGAGCAGAGCCGCTTTTCTTCCTTGATTATATTGCTTGTGGTAAAGCTGAACCTAGTAAAATTGAAAACATCGTCAAAGGTATATCAGAGGGCTGTCGCCAAGCTGGTTGTGCATTAATCGGTGGAGAAACAGCTGAAATGCCAGGAATGTATTCTACGGAAGAATATGATTTAGCTGGTTTTACAGTTGGGATTGTTGATAAAAAGAAAATTGTAACAGGTGAAAAGATTGAAGCTGGTCACGTGCTAATTGGCTTAGCATCTAGCGGTATTCATAGCAATGGTTACTCTTTAGTACGAAAAGTGTTACTAGAAGATGGGGAACTATCTTTAGAGCGTATTTATGGCCGCTTAGAACTACCTCTTGGTGAAGAATTATTAAAACCAACGAAAATTTATGTCAAACCTATTTTAGAACTATTGAAGAAACATGAAGTATACGGTATGGCGCATATTACAGGTGGTGGATTTATTGAAAATATTCCACGCATGTTGCCAGAAGGAATCGGTGCCGAGATTGAACTAGGATCTTGGGAAATTCAGCCGATCTTTAGTTTGCTTCAAGAAGTTGGAAAACTGGAAGAAAAAGAAATGTTCAATATTTTTAACATGGGTATTGGTATGGTAGTAGCAGTGAAGGAAGAAGATGCAAAAGATGTTGTTCGTCTTCTTGAAGAGCAAGGAGAAATGGCTCGTATTATTGGACGTACTATACAAGGAGCTGGCGTTACTTTTAATGGGGGCACAGCACTATGAGTAGATTAGCAGTTTTTGCTTCTGGAAGCGGATCTAACTTTCAATCTCTCGTTAATGCGGTAGAAGAAAAAAGATTGGATGCAGAAATTAGTTTATTAGTATGTGATAAACCAGAAGCACGCGCTGTTGGACGGGCAAATTATCATCATATTCCGTGTTTTGCTTTTTCAGCGAAAGCATATGAGTCAAAAGAAGCATTTGAAAAAGAGATATTAAAGAAGCTAGAAGAATATGAAATTGATTATGTTATTTTAGCTGGATATATGCGGTTAATCGGGCCGACGTTACTAGAAGCATACGGCGGGAAGATTATTAATATTCATCCATCATTACTACCGAGCTTTCCGGGTAAAGATGCTGTCGGTCAAGCGTTAGAAGCAGGTGTGAAAGTAACTGGAGTAACAATTCATTATGTAGATGCAGGTATGGATACAGGGCCAATTATTGCGCAAGAAGCAGTGGTTGTTTCTGAAGGGGATACGAGAGAAAGTTTACAAAAGAAAATTCAACAAGTTGAACATAAATTATACGTAAATACAGTAAATCAAATTGTTCAGTCTGTGAAAGAATCAACTGTTAACTAACATACAACCAGGGGTGAAGGATAAATGAAAAAGCGTGCATTAGTAAGTGTTTCAGATAAAACAGGAGTAGTAGAATTTGTTAAAGGGTTACTAGAACAAGGGATTGAAGTTATTTCAACAGGTGGTACGAAAAAGTTATTAGAAGAAAACGGTTTACAAGTAATTGGTATTTCTGAAGTAACTGGTTTCCCTGAAATTATGGATGGACGTGTGAAAACGTTACATCCAAATATTCATGGTGGTCTATTAGCAGTTCGTGATAATGAAACACATGTAACACAAATGAATGAATTAGGTATGGAGCCAATTGACTTTGTTGTTGTTAACTTATATCCATTTAAAGAAACAATCGCTAAGCCTGATGTAACATTTGCTGATGCAATTGAAAATATTGATATCGGTGGCCCGACAATGATTCGCTCTGCTGCGAAAAATCATAAATTCGTATCTGTAATTGTAGATCCAGTAGATTATGATATTGTGTTAGCAGAACTGAAAGAGAACGGTGAAGTAGCAGAGGAAACAAAACGTAAACTAGCAGCGAAAGTATTCCGTCATACAGCAGCGTATGATGCGTTAATTTCTAACTACTTAACAGAGCAAATGGGTGAAGAAAGTCCAGAAACATTAACTGTGACATTTGAGAAAAAGCAAGACTTACGTTATGGCGAGAACCCACATCAAAAGGCAACTTTCTATAAAGCGCCATTCGCAGCAACTTCTTCTGTTGCATACGCAGAACAATTACACGGTAAAGAATTATCGTATAACAATATTAATGATGCAGACGCAGCACTTAGCATCGTAAAAGAATTTACAGAACCAGCAGTAGTAGCAGTAAAACATATGAATCCATGTGGTGTTGGAGTAGGAACTGATATTCACGAAGCATATACTCGCGCTTATGAAGCAGATCCAGTATCAATTTTCGGCGGTATTATTGCAGCAAATCGTGAAATTGATAAAGCTACAGCAGAAAAGTTACATGAAATTTTCTTAGAAATTGTTATCGCACCTTCGTTCTCGCAAGAAGCTTTAGAAGTGTTGCAAAGTAAGAAGAACTTACGTTTATTAACTATAAATATTGAAAAAGCGACAAGTGCAAGCAAAAAACTAACTTCTGTACAAGGTGGACTTCTCGTTCAAGAAGAAGATACGTTATCATTAGATGAAAGTACAATTTCAATTCCAACGAAACGTGAACCTTCAGAGCAAGAATGGAAAGATTTAAAACTAGCTTGGAAAGTTGTAAAACATGTGAAATCAAACGCAATTGTTTTAGCGAAAGATGACATGACAATTGGCGTCGGTGCGGGACAGATGAACCGTGTAGGTTCTGCAAAAATCGCAATTACACAAGCTGGTGAAAAAGCACAAGGTAGCGCACTTGCATCTGATGCTTTCTTCCCAATGCCAGATACATTAGAAGAAGCAGCAAAAGCAGGAATTACAGCAATCATTCAACCAGGCGGATCAATCCGTGATGAAGATTCTATTAAAGTGGCAGATACGTATGGGATTGCTATGGTGTTCACTGGCGTACGTCATTTCAAACACTAATAGAGGATGTTTAAAAAGTCCGGTCGAGATAACCTTTTATTGATATGAAAAAGCAAACTAGGAGCATAGCTTCTAGTTTGTACTTATTTAATTATTGGGGGATGAAATATGAATGTTTTAGTAATTGGCCGCGGTGGGCGTGAGCATGCTTTAGCTTGGAAGTTTGCACAATCTGAAAAAGTAGAAAAGGTATATGTAGCACCAGGTAATGAAGGTATGAGAGATGTTGCAACACCAGTTGATATTGATGAAAATGATTTTGATGCATTAGTTTTATTTGCAAAAGAGAATAATGTTGAGTTAACTTTCGTTGGACCAGAAATTCCGCTTATGAATGGAATTGTTGATTGTTTTAAAGAAGAGGGACTTCGCGTATTTGGTCCGAATAAAGCGGCTGCTGTTATTGAAGGTAGTAAAGCTTTTACAAAAGAGCTTATGAAAAAGTATGATATTCCAACTGCGGCGTACGAAACTTTTACAGATTATGAAGAAGCAGTACAGTACATTCAAAAAGTTGGTGCACCAATCGTTATTAAAGCTGACGGCCTAGCTGCGGGTAAAGGGGTAACGGTAGCAATGACGCTTGAAGAGGCATTACAAGCTGTGAAAGAAATGCTACAAGATGTGAAATTCGGCGCGGCAAGTAAGAAGATCGTTATTGAAGAGTTTTTAGATGGACAAGAATTTTCATTAATGGCATTCGTGAATGGAACAACTGTACATCCAATGGTAATCGCCCAAGATCATAAAAGAGCTTTTGATGGTGATAAAGGTCCAAATACGGGCGGAATGGGTGCATATTCTCCAGTACCACAAATTCCAGAATCAGCAGTTCAAGAAGCGATTCAAACCGTATTACATCCAACTGCTAAGGCGATGATTGCAGAAAACCGTTCGTTTACAGGTATTTTATACGCAGGTCTTATTTTAACAAATGATGGTCCGAAGGTAATTGAATTTAATGCACGCTTCGGTGATCCTGAAACAGAAGTTGTATTACCTCGCTTAGAAAATGATTTAGTTGACGTATGTAACGCTGTATTAGATGAAAGTGAACTAACGTTACAATGGTCAGAAGAAGCTGTAATCGGTGTTGTACTTGCTTCTAAAGGATATCCAGAAGCATATAAAAAAGGTGATATTATTAGTGGACTAGATGCACTGCAAGATGTGATTGTTTTCCATGCAGGTACAGCAATGAAACATGGGGACTTTGTAACGAACGGTGGCCGTGTATTATTTGTTGCTTGTAAGGCAAATAGTTTACAAGAAGCAAAAGATAACGTATATAAAGAAATCGGTAAAATTGAGAGTGATGGTCTATTTTATCGAAGTGATATAGGATATCGTGCAATTGGGCATGAGATGACGAAAAGTTAATATGTAAAAATCCCGCTGAGGAATCAGCGGGATTTTTTATGCATCTTTATCTTTTTTTAATTTCCCTTTTTGCTTTGCCATTTCTCGAAGTAAATACTCGATGTGTGCATTGACGCTACGAAATTCATCATTTGCCCATTTTTCGATGACTGCGTGTAATTCAGGATCAATACGTAATGGAAAGCTTTTCTTTTTAGCCATAATTACTTATAGCCCTTAGTATAGGCTTCCTGTATTAATAACTGGTTGCGCACCTTTATCTGAAACGATGGCAACTAATAAGTTGTTTACCATATTTGCTTTACGCTCGTCATCGAGTTCTAGTACGCCTTCTTCATCTAACATATGGATGGAATCTTTCGCCATCTTCACAGCACCTTCAACAATTTCTTTTCTAGCAGCTAATACTGCTTTTGCTTGCTGGCGTTGTAGCATTGCATGGGCAATTTCTGTTGCGTAAGCTAAGTGCGTTAAACGAGTTTCTAATACTTCTACACCAGCAATTTCAAGACGCGCCTCTAACTCACGTTTTAATTCTTCAGAGATTTCTTCAGTATTTCCGCGTAATGTAACGCAGGTTTCATCTTGGAAATTGTCATAAGGATATTTTGTTGCAACATGGCGGATTGCCGTTTCGCTTTGAATTTCTACAAATCGATCATAATGTTCAACACCAAACATTGCTTTTGCAGAATCAACAACTTTATATACGATAACAGCTGCAATTTCAATTGGATTTCCATCAACGTCATTTACTTTTAATTTTTTACTGTTAAAGTTTTCAACACGTAAAGATACAGTTTGACGGAATGCGAACGGAATCGTTAAAAATAAACCGTTTTGACGAATTGTTCCTAAATAATTACCGAAGAACGTAATAACCTTCGCTTGATTCGGTTGAACAATACCGATACCTGTAGCGAGAACTGCGGCTAATATAATAGTTAGTGCCGCTCCTATGAAAATTTCTTGTGCAAGGAAAAATACACCGATAGCAGCTAAAATCAAAATTCCAATAATACCGAGAAAACCATTTACATAAAATACTTGTTTTTCTTTCATATGATCGCCTCCTGATATAAAAATGATATCACTTTTATATCATTTTAAGCAAGAGGTATGCACCTAATTTTCTGAATTTTATTGATTGATATCTTTTATATACATTTTAAGGCTGAAAAAGAGAATGTACGTTCTGTTTTATGGTAAAATAAAGAAGACTTAACCGCCCACTGCAGCAGCTAAGTCCCTTTGAGAGCATCTTGCATCGTGACAAATGATTCAAAGCGGTTTTGCCAGGATTATATTTTCAATCGCTGACTCAATCTCTTTGTCAGAAGCGTCATAACTTCCTTTTGACTTTGGCTTGTCATGAGTGGAAGTTTGATTCACTTCTTCTTTAGCATGTCCTTTTTCAGCAAAATTCATGCTAGGCATTTTAAATGCCCCCATATTCATGTATTTTCCGAATTTCCACATTTCAACAACAGGGCAGAAACGAACAATTCCTTCTGCAACTTTCATTGCACCAATCCATAGAAAAATGTTAGACCAAGTGCACCACGGCTTGCGTACAAGTTTAGTTGCACTACATCCGAAGAGGACAAGCCCAAGTGTAATTCGAATTAGAGCGTTTATTGTCCCGATATTTTGCTTCATTAGAAAAACACTCCTTTTTATGAAAGTTGAAATAGATAATACTATTTCTTTTATTAGTATCCCGTTTGATTTTTGGGATATGTAATCCAACATTTGACGTGGAAAAAGATGTTGGAATGTGCGTGTGTGTAAGTAACTTTTTTTGTTATAATGAAAGAATGCATAAAAGGAACTTCAAAATTAAATCCTCTAGTTTAAAAAATATGGAAGAGGTAATTCCAAACTTAATTCTCCGTTTTAAACAAATATTTAAGATGAAGTTAAAACAATAATGATGAAAATAAACTGTTATTTTGAACAGAAATATATATAACTAGAGAAAAGGAAGGGTGTTTTCATGTACGATATTTCCGGATGGAAACATGTATTTAAGCTTGATCCAAATAAGGAGTTAAGCGATGAACATTTAGAAATGATTTGTGAGTCTGGAACTGATGCGGTTATTGTAGGCGGAAGTGATGGAGTTACAATTGATAACGTATTACACATGCTAGTTAGCATTCGTAGATATGCAGTTCCTTGTGTATTAGAGGTTTCTGATGTAGAAGCAATTACACCAGGATTTGATTTTTATTACATCCCAAGTGTTTTAAATAGCCGAAAAGTAGAATGGGTAACAGGTGTTCATCATGAGGCATTGAAAGAATTTGGGGATATTATGGACTGGGACGAAATTTTTATGGAAGGGTATTGTGTTTTAAATCCAGAAGCGAAAGTAGCCCAGCTTACAGAAGCGAAATGTGATTTAACAGAAGATGACGTTATTGCATATGCTCGTTTAGCAGACAAGTTATTACATTTACCGATATTTTATTTAGAATATAGCGGTACGTATGGAGATGTTGAACTTGTTAAAAATGTAAAAGCAGAATTGAAACAAGCTAAGTTATACTATGGCGGTGGTATTTCTAATGCAGAACAGGCGAAAGAAATGGCACAATATGCTGATACAGTAGTTGTTGGAAATATTATTTATGATGATATAAAATTGGCGTTAAAAACAGTTAAAGCAGTAAAAGGAGAGTAGGTGCAGGCGTATATGAGTATGACAGATAGATTATTAAACGGTTTAAATCCACAGCAACAAAAAGCAGTTCAAACAACGAATGGACCACTTCTATTAATGGCAGGTGCAGGTAGTGGTAAGACACGTGTGTTAACACATCGTATTGCGTATTTACTTGGTGAAAAAGGTGTAGCACCATGGAATGTACTAGCTATTACCTTCACAAATAAAGCAGCTCGTGAAATGCGTGAGCGTATTGATACACTTGTGGGACCAGAAGCAGAAGATATTTGGATTTCGACGTTCCACTCTATGTGTGTACGTATTTTACGACGGGATATCGATCGTATTGGTATTAATCGTAACTTTACAATCTTAGATTCAGGCGATCAGCTTACTGTAGTCAAAAAAATTATGAAAGAGCGCAATATTGATCCGAAGAAATTTGAGCCGCGCTCTATTTTAGCGGGTATTAGTAATGCGAAAAATGAACTGTTATCTGCGGATAAATATGCAAAAAAAATTACAATGGCTGATCCATATGAAAAATTAACGAGCGATGTATACACAGAGTATCAAAAACGTCTTTTGAAAAATAATTCATTAGACTTTGATGATTTAATTATGACCACGATTCAGTTATTTGAACGTGTTCCAGAAGTATTAGAGTTTTATCAGCGTAAGTTCCAATATATTCACGTTGATGAGTATCAAGATACGAACAAAGCGCAATATCTTCTTGTTAAACATTTGGCAGCGCGTTTTAAAAATCTTTGCGTTGTAGGTGACTCTGACCAGTCTATTTATCGCTGGCGTGGTGCAGATATTTCTAACATTTTGTCGTTCGAAAAAGACTATGAGAATGCACAAGTAATTTTGTTAGAACAAAACTATCGTTCGTCACAAAATATTTTAAATGCAGCGAATGCTGTTATTGAAAAAAATACGAATCGTAAGCCGAAGAAATTATGGACAGACAATCAAGTTGGAAGTAAAATCTCGTATTATCGTGCTGCAACTGAAAAGGACGAAGCGTATTTTGTTGCGAAAAAAATTCGTGACGATATTCAAATGGGGAAACGAAAATATACTGATTTTGCAGTGTTATATCGTACGAATGCTCAGTCTCGTATGGTCGAGGAGATTTTCCTTAAATCTAACATTCCGTACAAAATTGTCGGAGGTACGAAGTTCTACGATCGTAAAGAGATTAAAGATATTTTGGCGTACTTACGTTTAATCGGTAATCCAGATGATGAAATTAGTTTTGCACGTATTATTAACATGCCAAAGCGTGGTATTGGTGCGACTTCTATCGATAAAATTATTAATTACGGTGTGCAAAACGGAATTTCATTAACTGCTGTATTTGATGAAATTGAGCATGTTGGAGTAAGTGCAAAAATTACAAAGGCAGTAAAAGAATTTGCGAATTTATTAAATAACTGGGTAAATATGCAAGAGTATTTATCTGTTACAGAATTAGTAGAAGAAGTTATTGAAAAAACAGGCTATCGCGATATGTTGAAAAATGAACGTTCTTTAGAAGCGGAAGGTCGTTTAGAAAACTTAGACGAGTTCTTATCTGTTACGCAAACATTTGAATCTCAAAGCGAAGATAAGAGCCTTGTTGCATTCTTAACAGATTTAGCACTTGTTGCTGATATTGATCGTGTAGATGAAGACCCAACTGCTGGTGAAGAAGTTATTTTAATGACGATGCACTCAGCGAAAGGATTAGAGTTCCCGGTTGTCTTTATTGTTGGCTTAGAGGAGGGGATATTCCCTCATACTCGTTCTCTTATGGAAGAGGATGAAATGCAAGAAGAACGTCGTCTTGCTTATGTAGGTATTACCCGTGCAGAAGAAGAGCTATATTTATCTAACGCGCAAATGCGTACTTTATTTGGTAGAACAAGTATGAACGCTGCGTCTCGATTCATTACAGAAATCCCGACAGAACTAGTGGAATCATTAAATGAAACAGCGCCAAAGCGTGAAACATCGTTTGGTGCAAAAGGCAGAACGGCAAGTAGCGGCAAAACGACAATCACAACGACAACACGCTCTCGTTCAGCTTTCGCGCGCCCTGCAGCTAAGACGACAGGCGGCGAACAAATTGGCTGGGCAGTAGGAGATAAAGCTTCCCACCAAAAATGGGGAGTCGGTACAGTTGTAAGTGTAAAAGGTGAAGGTGATGCAAAAGAATTAGATATTGCATTCCCAAGCCCAATTGGTGTTAAACGTTTGTTAGCAAAATTTGCACCTGTGACGAAACAATAGAAAGGAATGAGGATATGTCAAAAGAGATAGCAAAAAAACGTATAGAAGAACTGCGTGATTTATTAAATACATTTAACTATCAATATCACGTATTAGACAATCCTTCTGTTTCTGATGCGGAATATGACCGTAATATGCAGGAGCTTATAAAATTAGAAGCAGAGAACCCAGAGTTTATGAGTGAAGATTCTCCCTCCGTTCGCGTTGGGGGGACTGTTCTTGATATATTTGAAAAAGTAACACATAAGTCACCAATGTTAAGTTTAGGAAATGCATTTAACGAAGGAGATTTACGTGATTTCGACAGAAGAGTACGTCAAGGAATTGATGGTGCGAATGTAAGATATATATGTGAATTAAAAATTGACGGGCTTGCCGTTTCGCTTCATTATGAAAAAGGACGCTTCATTCAAGGGGCGACACGTGGTGATGGTGTAACGGGTGAAGATATTACTCAAAATTTAAAAACGATTAAAGCTATCCCACTTCGTTTAAATGAAGAAGTAACGTTAGAAGCACGAGGCGAAGCTTATATGCCGAAGCGTTCATTCGTTAAACTAAATGAAGAAAAAGAGCAAAATGGAGAAGATGTATTTGCGAATCCGCGTAATGCAGCAGCAGGTTCAATACGTCAACTTGATCCGAAAATTGCAGCGAAGCGTAACTTATCTATGTTTGTGTATGGTCTTGCGAATGTAGAAGAAAAAACAATTCCATCACATAGTGAATCGCTTGATTTCTTAGGTGAACTTGGATTTAAGACAAATCCAAATCGCCGTACATGTGAAACAATTGAAGAAGTTATAGCTTATGTAGAAGAATGGCAAGAAAAACGTCCGCATCTTGATTATGAGATTGATGGAATCGTTATAAAAGTAGATGATGTTGCCCTTCAAGAAAGTCTAGGAACTACAGCGAAGAGTCCAAGATGGGCGATTGCTTATAAATTCCCGGCTGAAGAAGTTGTAACGAGATTAACAGGCATTGAATTAAGTGTTGGCCGAACAGGAGTTGTAACACCGACTGCAGAACTAGAGCCAGTGAGAGTTGCTGGTACGATTGTTCGTCGTGCTTCTTTACATAACGAAGATTTAATTCGTGAAAAAGACATTCGAATTGGTGACTACGTTGTTGTGAAGAAGGCTGGAGATATTATTCCTGAAGTTGTGAACGTTATTTTTGATAAGCGTACTGGTGAGGAAGAAGAATACCGCATGCCAACTCATTGTCCAGCATGTGAGAGTGAACTTGTTCGTTTAGAAGAAGAAGTAGCACTTCGTTGTATAAATCCAACTTGTCCTGCTCAAATTCGAGAAGGGTTAATCCATTTCGTTTCAAGAAATGCAATGAATATTGATGGACTTGGAGAACGTGTCATTACACAACTCTTTGATGCTGATTACATTCGTACATTTGCTGATTTATATGCATTGACGAAAGAGCAATTATTACAGTTAGAACGTTTTGGTGAAAAATCAGCAACAAACTTAATACAAGCAATTGAAAATTCTAAAGAAAACTCGTTAGAGCGATTATTATTTGGTCTTGGAATTCGCCACGTTGGAGCGAAAGCAGCACGTACATTTGCAGAGCACTTTGAAACGATGGATGAGCTTGTAAAAGCAACGGAAGAAGAACTAAAAGCAATTAATGAAATTGGCGAAAAAATGGCTCAATCTGTTGTGACATATTTTGATAATGAAGATGTATTAGAGTTATTACAGCAGTTTAAAGAGTATGGCGTGAATATGACATACAAAGGTATAAAAATTGCAGATTTACAAAATGTTGAATCTTACTTCGCAGGAAAAACGGTTGTTTTAACAGGTAAGCTAGAAGTTATGGGGCGAAGTGAAGCGAAGAAGAAGATTGAGGCATTAGGTGGAAAAGTAACGGGAAGTGTTAGTAAGAGTACGGATTTAGTTGTTGCAGGTGAAGCGGCTGGTTCGAAATTAGCACAAGCGGAGAAACATAATGTTGAGGTTTGGAATGAAGAGAGGTTCTTACAAGAGCTAAATAAGTAAGAGGTGCAAACTTACCATGAAAAAAATAGCATTAGCGGTATTAAGCCTTGGCCTACTTGTAAGTGGGTGTAGTGCAGGTGCCGACAAAGATGAAAAAGTGGCTGAGAAATCGGGGAAAGCAAAAGAACAATCAGTTGTTCCAAAATACGCTATTTCGGATGAATATTATAAGACGACTATTCCATTTGATGGTGGAAATGCACGTGGTTTAGTGGTGCAAGGGTTAAATAGTCGTCTTGATATAGATGAATTTGAAACAGGGTTAATGCGAATTGCAAAAGAATCATTTAGTACGAAAGATAATTTTTTAAAAGGCGGAAAAGCTCTAGATACTCAAACTATACAGATGCTTGTTAAAAGAAAACGTACAGATGCTGAACAAAAGGAACTAGAGGACAAATTAAAAAAAGATGCAGTTAAATTTCCTAATATAGGATTAAACCCTGCATTAGGAACAGGATCCGAATCACTAGAAGTGAAAAATAAAAAAAATCCAATATATATTTCAAATATTTTAGAGCATGATTATTATGTGAAAAAAGGCGATAACGGCGAGGAACGCGTTGGTATGGTAGTTGGATTAGCAATGAATTCTGTTCAATATTTTAACGAAGAGCATGGTTATCCACGTGAAGCTGCAATCCCGGATGAAAAGATGTTAGCTGAAGGGAAAAAAATGGCGCAAGAAATTTTGAAAGTCATACATCAAAAAGAACCTGAAACCAAAAATATTCCAATAACATTTGCGATTTATCGCCAAGCTCCAAAGTCTTCGCTCGTGCCAGGTAACTTTGTTTCTTATGCGAATGTTGAAAAAGGTAGTGAAACGGTTGAAGATTGGCAACAAATTAATGAAAAATATTATTTGTTCCCATCAGAGCAAGCGAAAACAGATAATAAACGTGAAGACCTTGCAAGAGTATCCAACTTTAAGGCAAAACTAAGCGATTATTTCCAAGGCGACTATACAGCTGTTATTGGTACTGGTATGTATAGAGATGATGAATTAAGAGAAATGAAGCTTGATATTCCTGTCCAGTTTAATGGAAAAGCTGAAATAGTTGGTTTTACACAATATGTGGCAGGGCTTGTTATGGAATACTTCCCGAATTATATGAAAGTACAAGTAACGATTAAATCTGTAGAACGCCCAGAAGCTATTATTATACGTGAAGCAAAACAAGATGAACCACTTGTGAAGATTTTAGATTAAATATGAAGGCTGTTCCTCTATGGAACAGCTTTTTTTCTTATGTAATTTTGTTATAATTTAAAATGTTGTAAAAAATAGGGGTAAGGGGTAAAGCTCATGGAAGAATTAAGTTTTCAAGTCATTATTTTATTAATTGCATTCGGTTTTTTAGCAGCTTTTATTGATTCCGTTGTTGGAGGAGGAGGGTTAATTTCGCTTCCTGCGCTTATGTTTGTTGGCTTATCGCCAGCTTCGGCAATTGCAACGAATAAATTAGCGGCAACAATGGGGACGTTTACGAGTGCGATGTATTTTATTCGATCAGGAAAAGTTGATTTTAAAATTGTAGGAAAGTTAATCCCGTTAACTATTGTTGGAGCTGTTGCAGGTGCTTTAGTAGTAAAATTTATTCCACCGGATATTTTACGCCCATTAGTACTTGTAATGTTGGTATTTATTGCTATTTATATTATTGCAAAAAAGAATTGGGGAAGTGTGTCTACCTATAAGAAGATGACGCAAAGAAAAACATTAATATTTTTCTTTGCTATTTTAATGATAGGATTTTATGATGGATTTTTTGGACCAGGGACAGGATCGTTTTTAATTTTTGCATTTTTATTAATTGGCTTGGATTTTATTCAAGCGGCAGCATCTGGAAAACTTTTGAACTTTGTTAGTAATATTGTATCTTTAATTACTTTTTTATTTTTAGATATAATTCATTTTGAATACGGTATTATCATGGGATTATCAATGATCTTAGGTGCTTATTTTGGATCGAAGTTTGCGGTTCAAAAAGGTGTTGGATATGTAAGGACTTTATTTTTATTAGTTACTATATTATTGATCGGGAAAAATGTTTTGGAATATACTCATATTTTGTAGATTCATACGCATGTATGAATCTCTTTTTTTTATTATATTTTAAAAATTTATTAATTTTTAAAATATAAGTCTAGGAATATTTGAATAAATCTAAATTATCGTGTAGAATAATGTTGTAAAATGTAAACGTTTTTCTAAGGGGAGGCTAAAAAAAATGGTAGTAGCATACAAACATGAGCCATTTACAGATTTTTCAGTGGAGGCTAACAAATTAGCGTTTGAAGAAGGTTTAAAGAAAGTAGAATCTTATCTTGGACAAGACTATCCATTAATTATTGGGGGAGAAAAAATCACTACAGAAGACAAAATTGTTTCTGTAAACCCTGCAAATAAAGAGGAACTTGTTGGTCGTGTTTCAAAAGCAAGCCGTGAGTTAGCTGAAAAAGCAATGCAAGTAGCGGATGAAACATTCCAAACTTGGAGAAAATCAAAGCCAGAAATGCGTGCAGACATTTTATTCCGTGCTGCAGCAATCGTTCGTCGCAGAAAACATGAATTCTCTGCTATTCTTGTAAAAGAAGCAGGTAAGCCATGGAATGAGGCAGACGCTGATACAGCAGAAGCAATCGACTTTATGGAATATTATGGTCGTCAAATGTTAAAATTAAAAGACGGTATTCCAGTAGAAAGCCGTCCAATTGAATATAATCGTTTCTCTTACATTCCATTAGGAGTAGGTGTTATCATTTCTCCTTGGAACTTCCCATTCGCAATTATGGCAGGTATGACAACAGCTGCTTTAGTTTCTGGTAACACAGTATTACTAAAACCAGCTAGTACAACTCCTGTAGTGGCAGCGAAATTTATGGAAGTATTAGAAGAAGCTGGCTTACCAGCTGGCGTAGTAAACTTCGTTCCAGGTAATGGTTCTGAAGTTGGTGACTACTTAGTAGATCATCCTCGTACACGTTTCGTAAGTTTCACGGGATCTCGTGATGTAGGTATCCGCATCTATGAGCGTGCAGCGAAAGTAAACCCAGGACAAATTTGGTTAAAACGCGTTATCGCTGAAATGGGCGGTAAAGATACAATCGTTGTTGATAAAGAAGCAGATCTTGAATTAGCAGCTAAGTCTATCGTTGCATCAGCATTCGGATTCTCAGGACAAAAATGTTCTGCATGTTCTCGTGCAGTAATCCATGAAGATGTATATGATCATGTATTAAATCGTGCTGTTGAATTAACAAAAGAATTAACAGTTGCTAACCCAGCAGTATTAGGTACAAACATGGGTCCTGTTAATGACCAAGCTGCATTCGATAAAGTAATGAGCTATGTTGCAATTGGTAAAGAAGAAGGTAGAATCTTAGCAGGTGGCGAAGGAGACGATTCTAAAGGCTGGTTCATCCAACCAACAATCGTTGCTGACGTTGCAGAAGATGCTCGCTTAATGAAAGAAGAAATCTTCGGACCAGTAGTAGCATTCTGTAAAGCGAAAGACTTCGATCATGCACTTGCAATTGCAAATAATACGGAATACGGTTTAACAGGTGCTGTTATTACTAACAACCGTGACCATATTGAAAAAGCACGCGAAGACTTCCACGTTGGTAACTTATACTTCAACCGTGGATGTACTGGTGCAATCGTAGGTTACCAACCATTCGGTGGCTTTAACATGTCTGGTACAGACTCTAAAGCTGGTGGACCTGATTACTTAGCACTTCATATGCAAGCAAAAACTACTTCTGAAACTTTATAAGAAATAGTAGAGGAGCTCTTCACAGAATGTGAAGAGCTCCTTTTAAAATTGAAATCCTATATATTACCATCGTTCGAAGGGAATGAGCTAAAACCTATTAATAGCGGGATAAACATGTGAACAGAAATAAAATGATGAGAAAAGTTGACTTATTAGTCATATTTTTTAGTATTCATTTTGAGAATTTCCTGTATAATACAATTTGAAAGAAAATCTATGGTTCGACAAGGAACACTCCTTTCGGTTTTGCTCACTGAAAGGAGTGTTTTTTTATGTAGCTAAAAATTCTTGCGTGCTTATTACATTTGCATATACGCCATTTAAACTAGCTAAAATTGTATTGTGAATGTAAACAGCTGGTATAGTAGCGTTCTTAAAAGACAGGTCTTTTGTAGCACAAGCATCATGTATAACGGTACATTGAAAGCCAAAATCGAATGCAGCCCTTACTGTAGCATCGATACACATATGAGTCATCATCCCACATACAACGACATGTTCAATATTTAAACGTTTTAATTGCTCTAGAAGATTAGTTTCTCGGAAGCTATTTGGATAATGTTTGACTATAACTGTTTCTTCTCTAAGTGGACGTACGCTTTCGTGAATATGTACACCTTCTGTATTAGGTAGGAAAAAAGTAGCGTCATCTTTTATAGCTACGTGTTGGATATGAAGAATAGGTTCGCTGTTTGTTCTAAAGTGTTGTAATAACTGATTAGCATATTCGCTTGCTTCTACTGGATTACGCAATTCCATCTTTCCATTTGGAAAATAATCGTTTTGAATATCGACGAGTAAAAGAGCTGTTTTCATATATTTATCTTCCTCCGAGTTTCATATTCAAATAAATTTATTCAATTCGTAGAGAGGATTCTCCTGTTTAAAAATATGAGGAAGAAGAATTTTAAATAACCTTGAAAGTTACTATTTTCTCATGAATTTTCATCTGAAAATTTTAATAAAGGAATAATTAATATTTTTCTAAAAAATGTATTGACTCTTATTATTCTGAGTTCTATAATGAGAATTAATTAAACGACAATTAAATCGATACATTCTTATCCAGAGAGGTGGAGGGACTGGCCCTACGATACCTCAGCAACGGGTTTTTTTAATACCGTGCTAACTCCAGCAAGCCATATAAAGGCTTGGAAGATGAGAAGATGTGAATGAGTACATATAAGTGCTCTCCTTCTTATCTTTATGGTTGATAAGAAGGAGAGCACTTTTTATTTTACCTCGAAAGCTCTGCTTCAAGTTTTTACAGCATATAGGAGGGGAAAAAATGATTTCTTTTAACAATGTAAGTAAAGTGTATGAATCAGCTGGGCAATCTGTTCATGCGGTGGAGGATGTAACATTATCAGTTGAGAAAGGCGAAATTTTTGGCATTATTGGTTTTAGTGGCGCTGGAAAGAGTACGTTATTACGCTTAGTAAATATGTTAGAGAGACCGACGGCAGGAACGATTTCAATAGATGATAAAGATATTACATCATTATCGACGAAAGAATTACGTAAACTGAGACAAAGAATCGGAATGATTTTCCAAAGTTTTAATTTATTTAATTCAAGAACAGTATTTGGAAATATTGCTTATCCATTAAAGTTAGCGAAAGTACCAAAGAATGAGATAAAAGAAAGAGTAAATGAACTGCTGAAGTTTGTAGGGTTAGAAGATAAAGCAAACTATTACCCAGAGCAGCTATCAGGTGGACAAAAGCAGCGTGTGGGCATTGCTAGAGCACTTGCGACATCGCCAGATATTCTTATATGTGATGAGGCAACATCAGCCTTAGATCCAGAAACAACGACAGAAATTCTAAACTTATTAAAGAAAGTAAATAGAGAATACAATTTAACAATTCTTCTTATTACACATGAAATGCATGTTGTGAAAGAAATTTGTCACCGTGTAGCTGTAATGGAGAAGGGAAAAGTTATTGAAGAAGGAAAACTGTTTGATGTTTTCACGCAACCAAAAACAAAGACGACTCAAAACTTTGTACGTTCTGTCATTAATGATCATTTACCGGAAAGTGTTCTAGCGAAAATTCAAAATGGTGGTCAAATTTATCGTCTAACATTTACTGGTGAGGAGACAGGACAGCCGGTACTATCATATATCGCAAAAAACTATAACGTCGATGTAAATGTACTGTACGGAAATATTATTGAACTTCAAAATGTGCTATTTGGAAATCTTCTTGTAGAGTTGCAAGGTGAGCAGAGGGAAATTCAAAAAGCATTACAACATCTAAGACTGCAAGTGCAGCTGAAGGAGGTAGAAGCTCATGCGAGTTGATTGGAGTATATTTTGGCCGCGCATACTAGATGCGACGGGGGATACCCTCTTAATGGTAATTGTAACCCTTATATTTGCTACAATTCTCGGTATACCGCTAGGTTTACTTTTATATGTAACGAGAAAAGGAAACTTTTTAGAAAATAAATGGGTCTTTTCTATTCTTAACATCATAATTAATACAATTCGTCCGGTACCATTCATTATCTTTTTAGTAGCGTTAAGTCCACTAACGAGAAGTGTTATCGGAACGACGATTGGAACAGCAGCAGCAATTTTCCCGATGACGTTAGTCGCATCAATTGGTATTGCTAGAATGGTTGAAACAAACCTTGTTTCCGTTCCGAAAGGAGTAATTGAAGCAGCGCAAGCAATGGGCGCCTCGCCAATTAGAATTGTTTTTGAAATCCTTGTACCAGAAGCGTTAGCACCATTAATCTTAGGTGTCACATTTATGACAGTTGGTTTAATTGAATTTTCTGCAGTTGCTGGGCTTGTCGGTGGTGGCGGTCTTGGTGATTTAGCAATGACATATGGTTATCAACGTTTTGATACATCAGTTATGTTCGTAACGGTCGTGTTACTTATTATTCTCGTACAGATAGCTCAAAATTTAGGGAATTACTTTGCGAAAGTCTTGTTACGCAGATCATAAAAAGGAAGAGAGGAAAAGAGAATGAAGAAAATTTTAGCATTTGCATTATCAGCGATTGTAGGAGTCTCAGCATTAAGCGGCTGCTCAAGTGGAGACACGGGTGCAGGAGCGAAAGAAAAAGTAGTTCGCGTCGGTGTAACTGGAACGGATGGAGACGCTTGGGAAATTTTGAAGAAAAAAGCTGAAAAAGAAGGGATTAAGATTAAACTGGTGGAGTTCTCCGATTACACAACGCCAAATAAAGCGTTAGCTGATGGAGATATTGAACTAAACTCATTCCAGCATATTGCGTTCTTAGAGCAATTTAAAAAGGAACATAAGTTAGATATTACAGCTGTTGGTACAACACAAATTGCACCAATGGGTTTATACTCTGAAAAATATAAGAAATCAAATGAAATCCCAGATGGTTCAGAAATTGCAATTCCAAACGATCCAACGAACCAAGCACGTGCATTAAAACTTCTTGATGCAGCTGGATTATTAAAGCTGAAAAAGGATTTTGGTCTATTTGGAGATCCAAGTGGTATTGCTGAAAATCCGAAGAAATTAAAAATTACACCGGTTATCGCACAGCAAACACCTCGTGTGTTAAAAGATGTAGCGGCATCAGTTATTAATAACGGTGTTGCTGGTCAAGCTGGATTAGATCCAGCGAAGGATCCTATTTTCTTAGAAGATCCAAAGAATGAAAATGCGAAGCCTTATATTAATATTTTCGCAGCTCGTACGAAAGATAAAGATGATCCAACACTGAAAAAAGTAATTGAATTATACCATTCAAAAGAAGTAACAGATGCAATTAAGAAAGAAACAAATGATGGTTCAATTTCAGTAGATCTTTCACTTGAGGAGCTTGAAAAAATCGTAAAATAATGATTGGGTTTAATGGACTAACAGAAGGAACCCCTCCGCTGTTAGTTCGTTCAACATATAAACTTAACAAACCCTAATTCTGTACCTTCCAATTTTGTATAACGTAGAATCCAATGTTTGTTAAGTAGAGTAATGGACCAGGAGTTTTCCTGGTCTTTTTTTATGAATGAAAATAGCTAGCGAACAGTAAGGTAATCCAAATTATAATGGGATAAGAAAATAAGCTGAAAAGGAGTGTAATTACGAATTGCTTTTGATGAATTAAGTGTTTTTTGGATAAAAAAAAGAAAATAGAAAAGAGAGTAATGAAAAATGCTGATATTACGCCGGGGTTATAGGAGCGATAAATGAAAAACAAAATAATATGTTGAACAGAGTTAAAGAAGATGGCCCCTTGTATAAAAATAATCCAGCATATAGAAGACAAGAAGTTAAGTTGATATAGAAAGACGATAAGTAATACAAAGATTGTTAATACGGAAATGGCAATGAAAAATTGTTGGCTAGTTATAAGACGGATTGAAAATTGATTAGCAAGATATTGTGGCATTTGGAAAGCTTCTTCAAGGTTATGAATGAAAAATGATAAGGGAATGATCCAGAGTATAGTAGTGGAATGCTTTTTCATCAACTTACATCACTCCAATAAAGTATAGAAAGCCTAAAAAAGGCTCTCTATACAGAGATAGTTATTCAATTATGATATTTTTTAAATTAACTTCATGATGATCTCGTTCTTTCGGATAAGCAGTTAGCTCCTCTTGCAAAATATTTAATATTTGCTTAGCTGATTGCTGGATTGGATTAGGTAGCTCATCTAATATATGCATCCCGACTTTTACTTTTGTACGAATTACCCTTCGTAGTAGTTCCTCATGCATGCACTACACCTCCAAACCGAATGTTTAGTATATCTTCTTCAAATTTTGCCCCTTGAATAGAAAGGTGTGTTAACGTTTTTGGCAATGTAATATTTCGTTTCACAGAGCCAGCTCGAATAATTAGCTCATCACCTTTTTGATTTAATGAAAGTTCACTTTTGTTTGAGAAGGGAATAGAAAGAATGAAAATATAATCATCGCCATCTTTTCTTACATATTGTGTGCGGCCGTTAAATTTCACTTCAGTAGGACAATGATCAGTTTTAAATAAAGCATCTCCTACACGCTCTAACATGGGTAAACCAACAACTTCTTGTTCAAACATTGGAGCTTCGTAAATAGGAAGTGGATCAAAACTATTTTGAATTAATGTTTTATATTTCTTTTGCGTATCTTTCCATGCTTGAAAATAAGGATCGGTGACGGTGTTAGGGATGACGCGATTAATCATAATGGCATCTACGTTATAATCGTATAAATTTAAATAAGTAAAGCTACGCTGAGCTTCTTTAATGACCATTTTTTCAGGATTTACAACGATGCGGATACTTGTTACTTCTCGGTTTGATAAAATATCTCTCATTTCTCCGAGCTGTTCAAGTGTATTTGTTAATTCGTCCATAATATCATCGGTTGGAAGAGGGACACCAAGGAGTGGTTGAGCTACAGGACGAACGACTTTTAAAACTTTTCTTTTAATAGGAAACAATTTTTCCATCCACCAGCCGAGCATGTCTGGAAAGCTTAGCATTGCTAATGTTTCTCCTGTTGGAGCACAATCAATAATGATAACATCATATGTGTTTTGTTTATAATAATCGAGTACGCGAAGTAAGCTAATTAAATCTTCCATACCAGGAAACATCGTTAATTCTTCTGTTGTAATATCATCGGCTGCTTTGGAAGTGAAGAGTAGTGTAATATATTTCTGTAATTTTCCCCATCCTTTTTCCATCTCATAAATCGTATTAATTTCTTGTGCCCACAAATTTTCACGAATTTCTAATGGCTCAGAAGATAGCTTTATACCAAATGAATCTCCTAAACTATGAGCGGGATCTGTACTCATGACTAAAGTTTTTAATCCTTGTTTTGCGCTTTGAATTGCTGTTGCTGCTGAAATGCTAGTTTTTCCTACGCCGCCTTTACCTGTATACAAAATAATTCTCATCATTCATATCTCCTTTGTTTCGAATATCGAATATTACGAGTGTCGAAGTAAATGATTGAATAAAAACCCAGATAGGGTTTTATTCAATCGGAATGTTTTTCATTTTAGGTGTAGAAACTTTTTCTTCTGTTTTTTGCTGTGACGTAGCAATGTGATTCATAATCTTTTGGAAGATTTGTAGTAAGAATGCTTTTTCTTCTTCTGACAATGCTTCTGTCACTAAGCTAAAGTAGTGGGCTGCATTTTGTTTTACTTCTTGAACGAGCATTACGCCGTTTTCTGTTAACCGAATTAATACAATACGTCGGTCGTTTTCATCACGGTAGCGCTCAATATATCCCTTTTTTACAAGGCGATTTACAACGCCCGTCGTTGTACTCATCGGTATATCAAGAAGGTCAGCAATTTTCGTCATTGTAATATCTGTATTTCGTTCCATCCAAAGTAAACAAAATACTTCTGTTTTAGAAAGTGTTAAATCTAGGCTTACCCATTCTTCAGGATAGAAAAGTTTCTTGGCGTTATCTAGCAGTAAGTCTAAAAAATTGTCAATGATTTTAATTGTTTTTTCAGATTAGACAGAAAACTTTCTTTAAAATAGTATTCTTTTATGATAGATTTATAAATATAAAACTAGAATTTACATAAAAATCCATCATGGTAAATATACTTATCTATAATGGGTATACAGCTAACGAGGGGGAGAACGATGAGAAGACGTAATACGCAAGCGTTCACATTTTTAGCATGGACTTCATTTGTTTGTGCGCTTTCAGGTATGCTAATTGGGATTTATACGTTAGATGAAACGCTTAGTGTAAAAGGATACTATTTAATTGGAACATTATTTTTAACGATGTCTTGTTTTGTATTACAAAAAACAATTCGTGATAATGAAGAAGATAACGAGAGATTTCCGAAAAATAAACCGTTAGATAAAGAGTAAATTGTAAAGAAAGGCATTTGCCTTTCTTTTTTTATGTAAAAATGGCGTAAGTACTCTGTGTTGACTTGCTTGAAGTACTGAAAATTTGGTATCATCAATAGTATTGTAGATTGAACGATATATTATGGAGGTGGCCTAGCCGTGTCAAGAATTTCCGTTGAGAATGTAAAGCACGTAGCACATTTAGCACGTCTTGCAATTACTGATCAAGAAGCAGAAAAATTTCAAAAACAACTAGATGCAATTGTTACATTTGCAGAACAGTTAAATGAATTAGATACAACAGATGTAAAACCAACAACTCATGTATTAACTATGAAAAATGTTATGCGTGAAGATGTACCAGAAAAAGGTTTACCAGTCGAAGAAGTATTAAAAAATGCACCGGATCACAAAGATAATCAAATCCGTGTTCCAGCAGTATTAGAATAGAGGAGGGGAATTTCGATGTCATTATTTGATCATTCAGTATCAGAGTTACATAAGAAGTTAAACAGCAAAGAAATTTCCGTTACGGATTTAGTAGAAGAATCTTACAAACGTATTGCGGATGTTGAAGATAACGTAAAAGCTTTTCTTACATTAGATGAAGAAAATGCACGCGCAAAAGCGAAAGAATTAGATGCAAAAATCGGCGCTGAAGATAATGGTTTATTATTCGGTATGCCAATTGGTGTAAAAGATAACATTGTAACTAACGGTCTTCGTACAACTTGTGCGAGCAAAATGTTAGCAAACTTCGATCCAATTTATGATGCGACAGTTGTGCAAAAGCTAAAAGCTGCTGACACAATTACAATCGGTAAATTAAACATGGACGAGTTCGCAATGGGTTCTTCAAATGAAAACTCAGGATTCTACGCTACGAAAAACCCATGGAACTTAGATTACGTTCCAGGCGGATCTAGTGGTGGTTCTGCAGCAGCTGTAGCAGCAGGAGAAGTACTATTCTCTCTAGGTTCTGATACGGGTGGTTCTATCCGTCAGCCAGCTGCATATTGCGGTGTTGTAGGTTTAAAACCAACTTACGGACGCGTATCTCGTTACGGATTAGTAGCATTCGCATCTTCACTTGACCAAATCGGACCGATTACACGTACAGTAGAAGACAATGCATACTTATTACAAGCTATTTCAGGTATTGACCGAATGGATGCAACTTCTGCAAACGTTGAAGTTGGAAACTATTTAGCTGGTTTAACAGGCGATGTTAAAGGTTTACGCATTGCTGTACCGAAAGAATACTTAGGCGAAGGTGTTGGCGAAGAAGCTCGTGAGTCAGTACTAGCTGCTTTAAAAGTATTAGAAGGTATGGGTGCAACTTGGGAGGAAGTATCTCTTCCACACTCTAAATACGCTCTAGCAACGTATTACTTACTATCTTCTTCTGAAGCATCTGCTAACCTTTCACGCTTTGATGGCGTGCGTTACGGTGTTCGTTCTGATAATGTAAATAACTTATTAGATCTTTACAAAAACACACGTAGTGAAGGTTTCGGTGATGAAGTTAAACGTCGTATTATGCTTGGTACATTTGCTCTTAGCTCTGGTTACTATGATGCATATTACAAAAAAGCACAACAAGTACGTACATTAATTAAGAACGACTTTGAAAATGTATTTGCTAACTATGATGTTATTATTGGACCAACAACACCAACTCCGGCATTTAAAGTGGGAGAAAAAGTTGACGATCCAATGACAATGTATGCAAATGACATTTTAACAATCCCAGTAAACTTAGCGGGTGTTCCAGCGATTTCAGTTCCATGTGGATTCGGTGCTAACAACATGCCACTTGGTCTACAAATCATTGGTAAACACTTCGATGAAGCGACAATTTACCGCGTTGCACATGCGTTTGAGCAAGCAACAGACTATCATACAAAAAAAGCAAGTCTGTAAGGAGGCGAGCATAGATGAATTTAGAAACAATTATTGGTTTAGAGGTTCACGTTGAGTTAAAAACAAATTCGAAAATTTTCTCTGCGAGTCCAACAGAATTCGGAGCGGAGCCAAATACACAAACAAGTGTAATTGACTTAGGATACCCAGGGGTACTTCCTACTTTAAATAAAGAAGCAGTTAACTTTGCGATGAAAGCTGCAATGGCATTAAACTGTGAAATCGCAACGGAAACGAAGTTTGACCGTAAAAACTATTTCTATCCAGATAACCCGAAAGCTTACCAAATCTCTCAATTTGATAAGCCAATTGGTGAAAATGGTTGGATTGAAATCGAAGTAGACGGTAAAAAGAAACGTATCGGTATTACACGTCTTCATTTAGAAGAAGATGCTGGTAAATCAACGCATACAGCTGATGGTTCATTAGTAGACTACAACCGTCAAGGTATGCCTTTAATCGAGATCGTATCTGAGCCAGATATGCGTACGCCAGAAGAAGCATATGCATACTTAGAGAAGTTAAAATCAATCATTCAATACACTGGTGTATCTGATTGTAAGATGGAAGAAGGTTCCTTACGTTGTGATGCGAACATTTCTCTTCGTCCAGTTGGACAAGAGAAGTTCGGTACAAAAGCGGAACTGAAAAACTTAAACTCATTCACTTACGTACAAAAAGGTCTTGAGCACGAGCAAGTGCGCCAAGAAAAAGAACTGTTATCTGGTGGTATCATCCAACAAGAAACACGTCGTTATGATGAAGCAACGAAGAAAACAATCTTAATGCGTGTGAAAGAAGGATCTGACGATTACCGTTACTTCCCGGAGCCAGACTTAGTTGAACTTTACATTGATGATGAGTGGAAAGAAGCAGTTCGAGCTTCTATTCCAGAACTTCCAGATGCACGTAAAGCTCGCTACGTTGCAGAACTAGGCTTACCAGCTTATGATGCACACGTGTTAACATTAACGAAAGAGATGTCTGATTTCTTTGAAGCAACTGTTGCAGACGGTGCTGATGCGAAATTAACATCGAACTGGTTAATGGGTGAAGTACTTGCATACTTAAACAAACAACAAAAAGAATTAAAAGACGTTGCATTAACGCCTGCTGGTTTATCTAAAATGGTTCAATTAATTGAAAAAGGTACAATTTCTTCTAAAATCGCGAAGAAAGTATTTAATGAATTAATTGAAAAAGGTGGAGACCCAGAAGAAATCGTTAAAGCGAAAGGTCTTGTTCAAATTTCTGACGAGGGTACACTTCGTAAAGTTGTAACAGAAATTCTTGATAATAATGAGCAATCTATCGAAGACTTTAAAAACGGTAAAGACCGTGCAATTGGCTTCTTAGTTGGTCAAATTATGAAAGCTACAAAAGGACAAGCAAATCCACCGCTTGTTAACAAAATCTTACTTGAAGAGATTAATAAGCGATAATAGTAGTAACTTTTAAAGATTAAGCAGAAAAACACCCGTACATGGGTGTTTTTCTAGGTTAATCAAACGTTTGTTTAAATGAGACAAAATCGTTTAAACAAACGTTTGATTAACTGTCAAAAGTGGAAAAATGTTTGTATAGCAACTATGGTATGATAGTTGCAAAAAGGTGGGAATAATGATAAATCTAAACATAGAGGTTTTTTTCATCTCATGAAATAATAGATAGTTATTATTCGTTATATGTAAATTTTTATGGAAGAATGGATAGAAATAAAGTGAAACTTTAATCAGTGGGAGGTTCATCCAACACTGATTATTAGCCCTCACCAATCGGGCATTTACTGCCCGCAAATAGCGGGATAAATTTTGGGGTCAAATAAAAAACCATTGAAATGAATATTTACTTTTGATGGACTACACGAATCGGGTTCTTACTGCCTGTTTGAGCGGGATAAAAGAAGGATAGCAAGATGAGAGGAGGTAGGCATGGGAATACTGAATAGAAGTTCAGTATGTTCTTTTTCGATACATAAAGAAATTTCCTGTGCTAATAAATGATGAAGCGAGCAAGAATTATTTATAATCCTACTTCTGGGCGTGAGCTATTTAAGAAGAGCTTACCAGAAGTATTACAAAAATTAGAACAAGCTGGCTATGAGACATCTTGTCATGCGACAACGGGTCCTGGAGACGCTACTGTGGCGGCGAGGCAAGCTGCGGATCGTAAGTTTGATGTTGTTATTGCGGCTGGTGGCGACGGTACGTTAAATGAAGTAGTAAACGGTTTAGTTGGGCATGAATTCCGTCCGAAATTTGGAATTATTCCAGTTGGAACGACAAATGACTTTGCACGTGCAATTGGTGTACCTCGTTCTATTGAAGAGGCAGCAGATATTATTTGCGAAGGAAAAACAGTGCCATTAGACCTTGGTAGAGCGAACGATACATATTTTATTAACATCGCTGGTGGCGGTCGTATTACAGAATTAACATACGAAGTACCGAGTAAGTTAAAGACAGTATTAGGGCAGCTTGCTTATTACCTAAAAGGTATCGAGATGTTACCATCATTGCATCCGACATATGTTGAAATTGAGTATGATGGAAAGTTACTACAAGAAGAAATTACGATGTTTTTAATTACGAATACTCGTTCAGTAGGTGGATTTGAAAAGGTAGCACCGTATGCATCTATTAACGATGGGTTATTTGACCTATTAGTACTGAAAAAAGGTTCTATCGCTGATTTAATTAAAGCAGCAACACAAGCACAACGTGGTGAACATATTAATAATCCAAAAGTGTTATATACACAAGCGAACCGCATTAAAGTACATTCACCAGATAAACTAATGATTAATTTAGATGGTGAGTATGGTGGAGATGCACCGATGGAATTCGAAAATATATATCATTGTTTAGAACTATTTGTTCCTGAACATCAAGAGGATGCCCTGTAAAGGCATCCTTTTTTACTTTGTTAAAATGAATTGTAAATTGGGAGTTAGTTTGATTTTTATGGTATTTTTACAATTATTTTATTTTACATCCATATTTTATTGATACACTGGAGGAGATAAGAAACGAGAGGTAGGATGCTATGGAGAAGGTAAAAGCAATACTATTTGATAAAGATGGGACATTAATGGATTTTCATTCAATTTGGATAAAAGTAGCTGAAGAACTTGTAGCTGAATGTATAAGTTTATATCATTTACCAAGTACAATAGGGCAGACCTTATTAGAAGAGATTGGTGTAGAGGGAGCATTTGTTAATCCGAGGAGTGCAATAGCTGCTGGAACAAGCCTTGATGTAGCGAAGGGGCTTTGTAATTATATTGAGTCTGCTAGAGAAGAAGAGGTGCATCAGTGGGTAAGTGAGAAGTTATTTTCCCTTATGTATGAGCATCGTTCGCATATGAAAATGACAGCGGATTTACCGAAAGTGTTACAGGCATTAAAAGATAAAGGATTTATATTAGGGGTTGTCACGGCGGATGATTTCGCACCAACAGAATTATTTTTAAAACAATATAAGTTGGAGAACTTTTTTGATTATATTATAGCCTCGGATACATTCCTTGCGCAAAAACCAGATAAAAAGATTATAGAAGTGTTTTGTGAGAAATTTAATTTAGAATCATGTGAGGTTGCGGTTGTTGGAGATACGCCAACTGATTTACATTTAGCTAAAAATGGCGATTGCTATGCAATTGGGGTGCTATCTGGTACGGGAGACCGTCCAACATTAGAACCACTTGCTGATTTAGTGTTAGATTCTGTTGGAGAGTTTATTTCTCAATCGGGTGAGTTTTTCTGGGAGAAAGAAAAGTCTAATGTGTAAGGAAAATAAGTCTATAAAGACTCTTAATGAGTCTTTATAGACTTATTTTTTATGCCTGGATACAAAGAATATAGGATAAATGCTAGAAAAGAAAGTTGGCATATATTTTGCAATAAGAAGAGAAAACAATGTAAAGAAAAGGATGGGGTACGCAATGAATACAAAAAAATTTGCTAAAGTAAATGAACAAATTCCAGGACCGAAAGCGGCATCTTTATTGGAACGCCGTCAAAATATAGTACCAAAAGGAGTAAGTAACGGCATCCCAACGTTTGTACAATCTGCAAATGGTGCTCTTGTAACAGATGTTGATGGCAATCAGTACATTGATTTTGCAGGAGCAATCGGGACAATTAACGTAGGGCATTGTCATCCAACGGTTAAAGAAGCGCTCCATAAACAAGTCGATCAATACATTCATACTGGATTTAACGTTATGATGTATGAGCCATATATTGAATTAGCAGAAAAGCTTGCGGCATTGGCACCAGGAAGTTTCGATAAGCAAGTCCTGTTTTTAAATAGTGGTGCAGAAGCAGTTGAGAACGCGGTGAAAATCGCTCGTAAATATACGAAGAGACCTGGTATTATCGCATTTTCTAAAGGTTTCCACGGGCGTACATTAATGACAATGACGATGACAAGTAAAGTGAAGCCATATAAATTTGGGTTTGGTCCCTTTGCTCCAGAAGTATATAAAGCGCCATTTCCATACGAATACCGTCGCCCAGAGGGATTAACGGAAGAGCAGTATGATGATTTTATTATTGAAGAGTTTAAGAACTTCTTCATATCGGAAGTAGCACCAGAAACAATTGCAGCTGTTGTAATGGAACCTGTTCAAGGGGAAGGTGGATTTATCGTCCCAAGTAAGAAATTTGTTCAAGAAGTACGCCGCATTTGTTCAGAGAACGGCATCTTATTTGTAGCGGATGAAATACAAACAGGCTTTAGTCGTACAGGAAAATATTTTGCAATTGATCACTATGATGTCGTTCCAGATTTAATTACAGTGTCTAAATCATTAGGTGCTGGTGTACCGATAAGTGGTGTCATTGGACGTAAAGAAATTATGAATGAGTCTGCACCAGGTGAACTTGGTGGAACGTATGCAGGAAGTCCATTAGGATGTGCGGCTGCATTAGCTGTTCTCGATGTAATAGAAAATGAGAAATTAAATGATAGAGCGATAGAATTAGGAAAAGTCGTAATGAACCGATTCGAAGAGATGAAAAATAAATATCATTGCATCGGTGATGTGCGTGGGTTAGGCGCAATGTGTGCATTTGAGGTCGTTCAAGATCGTAAGACGAAAGCACCTGACAAAACGTTAACGGCTAATCTATGTGCAGAAGCAAATAAGCGTGGGTTACTGTTATTATCAGCAGGGACATATGGAAATGTTATCCGTGTGTTAATGCCTTTAGTTATTACAGATGAGCAACTTGAAGAAGGTTTAACAATAATTGAAGAATCATTGCAAGCTTGTTATGAGCAAACAAACATCGCTCGCGTTTAAAAACTGAAGTATAAATAGCAAACATTCTGGTTGACTCTATATTAAATGCAGAAAATTCACTTTATAATAAAGGTAGTGAAGTGGATCGATGGATTTGAAGTTAGGGGTGGCTAGGATGGTTGCAGAAAAGGAACGAGTGTTAATGGATTTAAAAGATGTATTTGAATATGCGTTTGACGAAATTTTTGTTACAGATGAGCAAGGGATCGTTGTACGTGTAAATAGTACATGTGAAAGGCACTACCAACTAGCTGCAGAAGAGTTAGTTGGTAAGCATGTAAAAGAACTACAAAAGGATGGAATCTTTTATCCATCAGCGACATTAGAAGTGATTGAAAAAAAGAGGCCAATTGAACTCGTTCAAACTACAAAATCAGGAGAGTATTTACACGTTCGTACAAGGCCTGTTTTTGATGATGAGGGAAATTTAAGAAGAGTGATTAGTTATTCTCGCGACCTTACTGAACTCTATCAATTACGTCAAAAGGTAGAGGAAATGGATAATCAGCTAAAAACATATAAAAAAGAATTAAGAGAAACATATGAGCATGAAGGACTTATTTTTAAAAGTCTAGCTATGCAAAAAATAGTCGATACAATCAAAAAAGTATCTGTAGTGGATAGTACTGTTCTCGTTTTAGGCGAGACTGGAGTAGGAAAAAGTCGATTAGTACGCCATTTACATGAAGTGAGTCACCGTAAGCATGAAAGTTTCTATGAAATTAATTGTGCGGCATTACCAACTAATTTAATTGAATCGGAGCTTTTTGGATATTCAGGTGGATCTTTTACAGGTGCGAATCGTGAAGGGAAAAAGGGACTATTAGAATCCGCGCATAAAGGAACTCTTTTTTTAGATGAAATCGGTGAAATGCCGCTTGAAATTCAAGCGAAGCTTTTGCAAGTATTGCAAGAAAAAACATTTCGTCCTATAGGCGGAAGAGAATTAAAAAAAGTAGATGTTCGAATTGTGGCGGCAACAAATAGAGATTTAAGCGAGATGGTGAAACAAGGAACATTTCGGAAAGATTTATACTATCGTTTGAATGTCATTCCAATTGCAATTCCCCCGCTTAGGGAAAGAACAGAAGATATTTTGCCGCTTATTTATCATTACTTGCAGCACTTTAATAAAAAGTACGGACGTGATGTGAAACTAGCGCCGAGTACGTTACAAATGTTTGTTGGATATCCATGGGAAGGGAACAATAGAGAAATAGAGAATGTAATTGAGAGAATTGTTATTACTGTTGATGATGTTGTAACGGTAGAGGATTTGCCACTCTCTATGCAAGAGGCTGCAGTTGAACAATCGGGGCAAAGCCTTTATAAAATGCTGGAAGAGGTAGAGAGAAATATAATTCTTAAAGCATATAAAACGTATGGATCAAGTTATAAAGTGGCTGAGTTTTTGCAAATTAGTCAATCTGCTGCTACTAGAAAAATTAAGAAGTTCATAGAGGAGGAAGAAAACATTGGATAAAAAGGCGACTTTCGTAAGTATAGATAAAAAGGCGATGTATATAAATGGTGAGTGGATTACACTACAAGAACAAATTGAAGTAAATAATCCTGCGACGAAGGAAATATTTGCAACTGTACCAAAAGGCGGAGTAACAGAGGCAAAGCAAGCTGTTGATGCTGCACATGAAGCTTTTAAAACGTGGTCTAAGTTAACGGCAGCAGATCGTGCAACGAAGTTAAAAAAGTGGTTTACGCTTATTGATGAAAATAAAGAAGAGATCGCAGCGATTATGACGAAGGAACAAGGGAAGCCGTTTGCAGAAGCGCTTGGTGAAGTAAATTATGCAAACAGTTTTGTTGAATGGTATGCAGAAGAGGGGAAACGCGTATATGGTGAAATGATTCCTGCTGCTCATCCGAATAAGCGCATTTTAGTTATGAAGCAACCAGTTGGCGTTATGGCAGCTATTACACCTTGGAACTTCCCAGCTGCTATGATTACGAGAAAGGTAGCCCCAGCGCTTGCAGCAGGCTGTACAGCCGTTGTGAAACCGGCAAGTCAAACGCCATTAACTGCATTGAAATTAGCTGAATTAGCCCATGAAGCAGATATTCCAAAGGGCGTAATCAATATCATAACAGGTAGTGCAAAAGCAATTGCTGATACATGGATGGAAGATGGTCGCGTTCGAAAAGTGTCCTTTACAGGGTCAACGGAAATCGGGAAAGAGTTAATGGCTAGTGCGGCGCAAACGATGAAAAAAGTTTCGCTTGAGTTAGGGGGACACGCTCCGTTTATCGTAATGAATGATGCAGATTTAGATAAAGCAGTAGAAGCGGTGATTGGTTCGAAATTCCGTAATGCAGGACAAACGTGTATATGTACAAACCGAGTATTCGTTCAAGAAGAAGTATACGAAGTATTTGTAGAGAAGTTCCAAAAGGCAGTAGGGCAGTTGAAAGTAGGAGACGGTTTCGGTGACGGAACGACTGTCGGGCCACTTATTGATGAGAATGCAGTTTCAAAAGTACAAGAACATATTGAAGATGCTATTCAAAAAGGTGGAACAGTTTTATATGGTGGTCAAAAGGTCGCAGAGTTAGAGGGACATTTCATTCAACCGACTGTAATTGGGTTGGCAAATGATACGATGCTTTGTATGAATGAAGAAACATTTGGGCCAGTGGCACCAGTTGCGAAATTTAAAACAGTTGATGAAGTAATCGAACGTGCAAACAATACACCATACGGTTTAGCTGCGTATATTTTCACGAAAGACATTAGCCAAGCATTCCAAATTAGTGAAGCGTTAGAGTACGGTATTATCGGTCTAAACGATGGTCTTCCATCAGTTGCACAAGCACCATTTGGTGGATTTAAAGAAAGTGGTATCGGTCGTGAAGGAGGCCATTTCGGCATCGAGGAATATTTAGAAATTAAATATATTTCATTGGGACTATAAGTAGTATACTAGAATCTCTATAAGGTAACAGAGAAGGAGATTCTAGTATGGTATATTGGCTATTATTACTTGTTACAATTATTTTTGAAGTAGCTGGAACAATTGCGATGAAACTATCAAATGGTTTAACAAAGCTCGTTCCAAGTGTACTGATTTTCGTGTTTTATGGGATTTGTTTCAGCGTGTTTGCCATCGTTGTGAAAAAGATTCATTTAAGTATTGCTTATGCTATTTGGTCTGGCGTTGGAACATTACTTATTACAATCATTAGTGTGTACTTTTTTAAAGAGCATATTAGTTTATTTCAAGCATTTTGTATTCTTTTTATTGTTTTGGGTGTCATTGGGCTTAAGGTTTCATCGGCATCATGAAAGCTATCTTTTGTAGAAGATAGCTTTTTTCTATTTGTGCAGTTAACAATTAATACGACAAAATATGACAAGAAAGAGTAAAGCGTTTTGTTATGATACATATGAAATATTGTCTTATGTGGAGGAAAGAGTATGTTAAAAAAGGTAAGTCAAATTGTTTTAATTTTTGGCATAGCTTTTAGTTTAAGTGCTTGCACTGAGACTAAAGATAGTAATGAAAGTAAACAAGAAGATGTTCAAGATAAAGTGTATAAAATAGGGGAGACAGTAGACGTAGATGGTTTGCAAGTAACTATCGATTCAGTTAAATTAGGATATCCGGATTATGATGAGAATAAAAAGAAAGAGGAGATTTTGGGGATTATTTTCAAAGTAGAAAATAATAGTAAAAAGGAAATACCTTTTGCATTTTATGAATTTGAGATTACCGATAAGAAAGGTACAAGATTTAAAGAATATAATAACCCTGATAGCTTTATTAGTAAAAAGTTAGCACCAGATGAAAAAATTCAAGATATCATGCTATTTGACGTAGCGAAAGAAAATACGTATATCGCTACGTATAGACCGGAGTTTACGCATGAAAATAGAACGATAAAATTTGAATTGAGACCAAATAAATAAAGAAACACATTTGATTATCCAATGTGTTTCTTTATGGTAATAAATTTAAAACGCCCAGTTACCTTTACGGAAGATAGGCTCATGTCTGCCATCAGCAGTAATACCGTCAATATCAAGCTCAGCTGATCCAATCATGAAGTCGTTGTGTGTGATACTAGCGTTTGCGCCGTTTTCAGCAAGTTCTTCTTTAGACATTGTTTTTCCGCCAACTAAGTTAAATGCATAAGCATTTCCGATTGCAAGGTGGCAAGATGCATTTTCGTCAAATAGTGTATTGTAGAATAAAACATTTGTGTTTGAAATTGGTGAGTCATGAGGTACTAAAGCTACTTCTCCTAAGAAGTGAGAACCTTCATCTGTTTCTACTAAATGTTTTAAAGCTTCTTCACCAGCTTCAGCTTTATAGTCTACGATACGCCCGTTTTCAAATGTTAACGTGAAATTATCGATAATATTACCTGCAAATACTAACGGTTTTGTACTAGAAACTTGGCCGTTTACACCTGTTTTAAGTGGCATTGTAAATACTTCTTCAGTTGGAATATTAGCCATAAATGGTACGTTCTTTTCATTTAAGCTACCAGCACCAGCCCATACATGTTTTTCTGGAAGTTCGATTGTTAAATCTGTTCCAGGACCTGTATAGTGAAGAGCTTTATAATGCTTTTCGTTTAAGTAATCCACTTTTGTATGTAATGTTTCATCATGTTCTTTCCATGCTTCTACAGGATTTTCTAAATCAGCACGAGTAGCTTTGAAAATAGCATCCCATAACTTTGCTTCTTGTTCTTCTGGCGCTACGTCAGGGAATACTTTCGCAGCCCATTCTTTCGTAGGAACAGAAATGACACACCAACTTACTTTATCTGCTTGTACGTAATCACGGTATACTTTCATTGCTTCTCCAGCTACTTTATGAGCTGTTGCAATACGCGATGCTTCTACACCTTTTAATAAATCAGGGTTTTCTGCATAGATAGACATAAATGCAGCGCCTTCTTTTGCTAATTCTTCACGAGCATGTGCTTTCCAAGATGGAAATTCAGCGAAAGCTTCTTCAGGAGCTAGATCGAACTTTAAGCGTGTTAACGTCTCATCATTCCAATCTACATATACGTGTTTTGCACCAGATTTATATGCTTTTTCTGTAACGAGGCGTACAAATTGTACAGCTTCAAGAGGTGCACTAATTGATAAAGTTTGTCCAGGTTGAATATTAACACCAACATTAACTGCAAGAGCAGCATATTTCTCTAACGTTTGTTCAAATGACATATGTATAATCTCCTTTAATTTGAAAGATTTCTTACTATATATAATACAAGAAAATTCTAAAAATATATATAAATATAAAGTAAAAAGAGAGCTCAAAATGTATTGAGCCCTTATATTTACTTAATTGAAGAAGCAAACTGCTCTACAGTCGTTGTATGGTGTATACGAACGCGCTTCATCTTTAACAATTCATCAGGTTCACCCTTCGTAATGAATTGCCCAGGCTTTGTCGTCGTCGCAAATTGATAATACTTCTTCGTTTCTGTAACAACCTTATCATCTACATGACCGAATGGATAAGCAATCGCGATAACAGGCTTACCTGTTATTTTTTCTAGTTTTTCTTTTGAACCTTTTAACTCTTCCTCATAGTTTGTAATTTTCGGTAAGTCTGCATGTGTTGCAGTATGAGATTGCACCGAGAAAATGCCGGAATCAACCATTTCTTTTATTTCAGAAGTAGACAATGCTCCTTCTACATCAACGTTATCAACAATCATATATTCTGTTGCTGCCGGTTTAAAAGTATCATCTTTTAGCTTTTGTAAAACGCGAAATGCATTCATATTATTTTTCATACCGTCATCAAATGTAACGAAAATCGGCTTATTTACTTTATTTATATCACCCCAGCGTTCAAACGTTAAAAGCGTATAACCATTGTCTTTTAAATGTTTCATTTGTGCTTCAAAGTTAGCTGGTGATACGAATAAGTCTTTAATACCTTGACCATGATAATCATCGATTGCGTGATACATAAGAACAGGAACCTTTTGTTCGAAAGTAATAGTAGATTTCGTAAGCGGGATTGTTTTCCCATCTTCTTTCATTCCTGTTGCTTCAATTTGGAACTCACCGCGTTTTCCTTCAAATTCTTTTATGTCAAAAGGAATTGTAAATTGTTTCTCCTTTTCTTTAGAAGAAAAAGATTTAGCACGTTCCTTTCCATCAGCTGTGCGCCAAATTTTATATTGTACTTCATTTAAAGAATCTTTTAAGTCTGTAATATGAATACTTGTGTTTGTAGATTCGTGTGTGATGGGAGTATAAGAAATTTTACCTTGTTCTTGTAGAGCCTCTTTTTGTATAGCTACTTCTTGAACCTTTTTCTCTTTTTTAGGTTCTTGGCTTACATTGCTAGTATTGCAGCCTGCTAGAATGGCAGACGTACATAAAGCAATTGCTGCGTATTTTCTCATAAAAATCACCTTCTATTGTGTAGTATGTTGCATATTGACATTAAAATCCCCACCGCTATAAGAGTGGTGGGGATTTACCCTTGTTCATCATATCATTTGAAGAAAATGAGGGGAATATGATTTTTAGGAGGCTATTAAGGTAATAGATTAGTGACTTTGAATAGATGTATTTTTTTGTTTCTTATTAGAATTAATAATAATATAACCGACTACAAAGATAAGAGGAATAATGAAGACATAGATAGGCATTCCCCATACATAATAGCTTTTCAGCGTTAAGACTAGTAAATGTAAGAAATCGAAAATTGCGTGGGCTTTCATAATATCCTCCAATGGTTTTTTGAAAATTATAACATTTTTAACTTGTTATTTGTATAATTTGGAAAGTGATTTAAGCTAATTTTAAAGTAAGAAGAATACATATTAATATGCAATTTTGCATAAGGATATGTATTTTATTAAAATATAAAGATTTTATACTATAATGAAAACCGCTATAAAACTAAGTAAGAATAATGTATGGAGTGGAGAATAGAAATGAAATATAAAAAAATAATATATATCTTTTTCATATCGCTATTTATAGTTGGTTGTCAAAGTGAAGTGAGTAAAGCGAATAGCGTGGAAGAGTATATTCCATCGCATCTTATGAATGCGGAAGTGACGGCGGATATTATGACAATAGAATTTCCTTATGAGATAAAAGAGAAATTAGAGAAAATCGGAAATAAAATGAGCAATAGTATTACAAATAATTTAGATTGGTATTTGAAGTATGCCGAAGAAGAAATTATACCGAAAAAAACGTTTCCTTATCATCAAAACTTAGGTATTACAAAAGAAGAATATGATTTTATGATAGATAAAATGGATAATGCAGAATATATAAATACCAAAGACGGAAAACTCTTTTTTAAAAAGAAAGATCATGAAATTCAAATTCTCTCTGATGAAAATTTGAAGCTAATTAAAAATATTCGAATTGATACAGAGAAGAATACAATTAAAACTCCTTTGGGAGAATGCGAATATGAAGGTGAAATAAAGGCGTCGGATGAACAAAAAGCTACTGGTCCATGGAGTGGGAAGATGTGGACTTTAAAAAGCGATGGATTACTTTATCATTTTTCATTAGGAAAGTTAAAAAATATAAACAAATCTATCATTTACATTTCAATAAAAGGTATATATAAAGATAGGATTATCAATACAGAAGAAGCAGTTGAATTTCACTCGGTTTCATAAAGAATCAAAAAAAACACCTTACTTGTTAAAGTAAGGTGTTTTTTTATTAAATAAACAATCCAGCGATTGTCGCAGATAAAATAGAAGCAAGTGTTGATGCAAATAGCATTTTCCAACCAAATTTAGAAACAACGCTTCCTTGCTTTTCAGAAAGGGCACGGATTGTACCAACGATTGCACCAATTTGGCTAATACTTGCGAAGCTAATTAAGAATACTGTAACGATTCCAACTGTACGTGGAGCTAATGTTGTAGCTGTGTCTTTTAAATCAAGGATTGCTACAAACTCATTTAAAACAATCTTCGTACCCATAATACCACCAGCTGGGATAATATCTTGAGTTGGAATACCCATTAAGAATGCGAATGGAGAAAGTACGTAACCGAAGATTTGTTGTAAAGTAACAGCATGTCCCATTGCGCCTGAAGCTGCACTAATTACGTAGTTTACAACTTCCATCACACCGATAAAGGCGATCATTAATGCGGCAACGATACCAGCTACTTTTAAACCATCAAGCGCACCGTTAATCATTGCGCCGATAAAGCTGTCCCCGAATAGAGTTCTATCAAATTTCTGAATCACTTCATCTTCTTTCTTCGTATCAACTGGTGTTAATAACGAACAAACGATTAAGCTTGAGAATAAGTTTAGCGGAAGAGCTGCCAGTACGTATTTTGCATCTAACATCATTACGTATGATGCTGTAACAGAAGCAGAAACGGAGCTCATCGCAGAACAACAAATGATAAACATACGGTTTTTATTGAAATGCTGTAAATCGTTTTTAATAACGATTAACGCTTCACTTGAACCGAAGAATACAGAGTTTACTGCGTGGAATGACTCAACACGTGGTAAACCAGTAATTTTTGAAATAGCACCGCCGACAACGCGAACGATGAATGGTAAAACACCTAAATAACTAAAGATTGAAAGTAGTGCTGAGAAAAATACGATAATTAATAATACGTTTAAGAAAAAGACAAAATCTCTGTGAATTCCATTAAAGAGAAAATCGACACCTGTCGTACCAAGTTTAATTAGTTTGTTGAAAACTTTACTAATGAAAATAATGATTTGTTGACCAATCTTTGTAGCAAACATAAACCAACCGATTAAAATTTGGAAACCAATCATAATTGCAATTGCACGGAAGTTGATTTTACTTTTGTTGTTTGACAAAGCAAAACATAAACCTAACACGGCAATAATACCGATAATGCTCATTACATATTGCATGTAGTTGCCCCTTTCAGAAGTTCGTATAAAGTTTGTACATAAAACGCTCGTTATATTACTAAAAATAAAGGAATGAGGTTTTATGTCATACGTAAGATGTCTGACCTTTTAGAAAAATAAAAATAAAAAAAGACCCATATGGATTCACTTTCATCTATGAGAGAAAGCTAATCAATATGAGTCCTTTTTTGCGCATAGGCTAATATTCATTAGTTTTCCCCATAGTCCAGCAATTTAAGGTTGCCGGGTAGAAACTCTCGATCCATATTATCAAGTATATATGAGGTAACATCGTCCGTATTAAATTAGTAGTAGCGTAACATTAACAGAGAAGTATCGTCAATAGCTTTTTTTCTTCCAATAGAAAAAGACCATATAAGTATGATAAAATGTAACGCAGTGTTATGAAAAAGAGAGGTCGGAAAATGAGTACTAAAATGACGCCACCAGTTGAGAAAAACGAGTTTATAGATGTAGTATTTGAAGATTTAACACATGATGGTGCCGGTGTTGCGAAAGTAAAGGGCTATCCTATTTTCGTTAAAAACGGATTACCAGGTGAAGAAGCGCAAATTAAAATTATTAAAGTGAAGAAAAACTTCGCATTTGGTCGTTTAATGAAGCTTCATACAGAAAGTCCATATCGTAAAGATGCTGAATGCCCAGTATATAATCAGTGCGGCGGTTGTCAGCTTCAGCACTTAACTTATGAAGGACAATTACAAGCGAAAGAAAAACAAGTACGTGACGTTATGCAGCGTATCGGAGGACTAGCTGATGTTCCTGTTCATCCTGTACTTGGCATGAAGAATCCGTGGGTATACCGTAATAAAGCACAAGTACCAATCGGAGAACGTGAAGGCGGACTTGTAGCTGGTTTTTATCGCCAAGGAACGCATAACATCATTAATATGGAATCATGCTTAATTCAGGCAGAAGAAAACGATACATTAATCCAAGAAGTAAAACGTATTTGTGAAAAGCACGGTATCACTGCGTACAACGAAGAGCGTAACAAAGGAACACTTCGTCACGTAATGGCTCGTTACGGACAAGTAACAGGAGAAATTATGCTTGTCTTCATTACGCGTACAGCAGAATTGCCGAACAAAAAAGCAATTATTGAAGAAATTGCAGCGAAATTCCCAGAAGTAAAATCAATTGTTCAAAACGTAAATACGAAGCGTACGAATGTAATTTTCGGAGACAAAACGACAGTACTGTACGGATCAGAATACATTTATGACTTTATCGGTGACATTAAATTTGCGATTTCAGCACGTTCATTCTATCAAGTAAACCCAGAGCAAACGAAAGTGCTTTACGATAAAACGTTAGAATACGCAAAATTAAATGGTAACGAAACAGTAATCGATGCCTATTGCGGAATCGGATCAATCTCGTTATTCCTAGCGCAAAAAGCGAAAAAAGTGTACGGCGTTGAAATCGTCCCAGAAGCAATCGAAGACGCAAACCGAAACGCAGCACTAAACAACATGACAAACGCTGAATTTGGCGTAGGAGAAGCAGAAGTAGTCATTCCAAAATGGTACAAAGAAGGCGTAATCGCCGACACAATGGTCGTAGACCCACCGCGTAAAGGCTGTGACGAAGCATTACTAAATACAATCATCGACATGAAGCCAAACCGCGTCGTATACGTATCGTGTAACCCAGCAACATTAGCACGTGATTTAAAAGTACTAGAAGAAGGCGGATATAAAACACAGGAAGTACAGCCTGTTGATATGTTCCCGCATACGACGCATGTGGAGTGTGTGGCTTGGCTTAAGTTGGTATAATAGGAAAGCAGTTGATATAGGGGAAATCTATACCACCTGCTTTTTGGTTTACAAAAATACCATTCATAAGCGATTTTAGTTAAAATAAATATTGCTGATTTTCACAAATTATAAATTGAGATTTTGAAATTGTATTCATAGTGAGAGGATTTGAATTTGAAATGATAGATAATTTTTGGCGTGAATTACCACGACCATTTTTCGTACTTGCACCAATGGAAGATGTGACAGACGTTGTTTTCCGTCACGTAGTAAGTGAAGCAGGTCGTCCGGACGTATTCTTCACAGAGTTTACAAACTCGGATAGCTATTGTCATCCAGAAGGTATGAAAAGTGTACGTGGCCGTTTAATTTTTACAGAAGACGAACAGCCGATGGTGGCACATATTTGGGGAGACAATCCCGAATACTTCCGTCAAATGAGTATTGGTATGGCAGAACTAGGATTTAAAGGCATCGATATTAACATGGGTTGCCCAGTACCGAACGTTGCATCAAGAGGAAAAGGTAGTGGCCTTATTCTACGTCCAGACGTTGCGGCAGAACTTATCCAAGCAGCAAAAGCGGGCGGACTACCTGTCAGCGTAAAAACACGACTTGGCTTTAAAGAGTTAAGCGAGTGGGAAGATTGGTTAACGCACATTTTCAAACAAGATATTGCAAACCTTTCTATTCACTTACGTACAAGAGAAGAAATGAGCCAAGTAGATGCGCATTGGGAACTAATTCCGGAAATTAAAAAATTACGTGACCGTATCGCACCAAATACGTTAATAACAATCAATGGAGACATCCTTGATCGTAAAATGGGGCTGGAACTTGCTGAAAAATACGGCATTGATGGCGTAATGATCGGACGAGGCATCTTCAAAAATCCATTTGCTTTTGAAAAAGAGCCAAGAGAGCATAGCAGTAAAGAGCACCTAGATCTTTTAAGACTACAACTTGATCTTCAAGATCAATATGCAGAAGTACTGCCACGCTCAATCACAGGGCTTCACCGCTTCTTCAAAATTTATGTAAAAGGCTTCCCTGGAGCTGCTGAATTGAGAAATCAATTGATGAGTACGAAATCGACTGATGAGGTGCGTGCTTTGTTGGATAAGTTTGAGGATAGTGTTGGTGTGGCTCAGGATAGTGAGACGGTTTAACTTTTAAGCAGTTAAATCATTTCATATGTAGTGCATGACATGAGTGAGTTGAAAATAAGCGTAGAGCTGGAAAAGAACAGTGTATTTGAGAAATCAAAACACTGTTTTTTTTCTTTTAGTTAATGTTAAGAGAGAAATCTTTTTATAGGCATATAAAAAACATGTAAGAGCGCTGTAGATACAATGATAGAGAAAAGTTCGGGTAAGACTATAAAACATATCTTTAAAATGTTAAAGTATTAATTTAGCGGACAATAACTAAAAGGTTAGATTAAACATGATAATTTAAAGTAGGTTATAGCATAAACTTTAACCGCTGAATAAATAATCAACATTTCAGGAGGAAACCCAATGGCAATGAGCAACAACGATATATTAAAAAGAGTACGATACGCTTTAGATATAAAAGATATAGATATGGTAGAAATCTTTAAACTAGGCGGGATGGAAGTAACGAAAGAAGACGTAGTTGATATGCTTACAAAAATAAAGAGAGCTCCTCAGCATGAAGCTGAAAATGATGAGGTAGCTGAAGATGAGTACGTAAAAACATGCGATATGATGATGTTAGAGGCATTTTTAAATGGATTTATTACTTTAAAAAGAGGAAAGCAAGATCCGAAACCAGGGCAGCCTGCACCTGTACAGAGCAAGGAGAGTGCCAATAACCTTCTTCTAAAGAAAATGAAAATCGCACTATCTTTAACGAGTGAGGATGTACTTGATATATTAGATAGCGTAGGCGTTACGGTAACAAAAGGAGAGTTAGGCGCTCTATTAAGAAAGAAAGGCCATAAAAATTACAAAGAGTGTGGCGATAGATACGCAAGGAATTTCATTAAGGGATTAGGTGTAAAGTATAGAGGATAATGAGTTCGTTAAAGCAGTAAATGATATAATAGGTAGAGTAGGACGTTCGTATCCTACTCTTTTTTATTTGTAAAAATACTATGCTAGGTGATGAAATGGTACATACATATTTAGGTGAGACAATTAATTTTCATATAACTTATAAGAAGAAAAAGTCCGTGCGTCTTTTTGTGGATTCGTATGGAAATGTGGAAGTACAGGCTCCGAAAGGAACACCTGTTGAATACTTAGTCCAGTTGCTAGAGGAGAAGTGGGATTGGATTCAGACAACACGTAAGGAAATGGCGGAGCGAGCGCATGGACCACAGGAAAAGGATTATGATCAAGGAGAGGGCTTTTTGTATTTAGGGAATACGTATCCGATACAGATTTCCCAAGATGCAAGCATTGAGCAAGACAATGCGATTTTTGAAGGGGATAAGTTACATATTTATGTGAAAGAGCTTAAGGATGAGAAAATACAACAAGCTTTAAAACGATTTTATTATAAGCAGTGTAAATCTTTAGTAGAGAAGAGTATTAAAGCGCATCAAAGTAATTTCAAAACAAAACCACGTTCTATTCGTATTACAGATAGTAGTCGTACTTGGGGTACTTGCGATTCGAATTTACAACTAACATTCAATTGGAAGCTAGCAATGGCACCACAGCGAGTAATTGACTATGTAGTTGTTCATGAAATGTGTCATATGGTTCATTTAAATCATGATCGATCTTTTTGGCGTCTTGTCGGGAAGATAATGCCTGATTATAAAGAAATGGAGAATTGGTTAGCGTTATCTAGTTGGAAGATGACGGTTTAGGAAGGGATATCGATTTTTGTCTGTAAATCGATATTTCTTGTCGAATCGTTGATATATTGTGAGTTTTGATAGATATATTTTAAAAATCGTTGATATATTGTAAGTTATGATAGATATATTTTAAAAATCGTTGATATATTGTAAGTTATGATAGATATATTCGAAAAATCGTTGATATAATTTCATTTACCACAGGATTGTTCAACAAATCGAAAAGAGAAGAGGTCACAGCAGACATCTCCTCTTTTCGACCATATAGATTATCGCCCAAACTTCACAATGAAAGTATCTGCTGTTTTCTCCATCTCATACCCACGATACCCCTCCGAAAGCAAAGCCTGCTGTCCACTAGCATCACTCATTAGAATACTTTGAATATCCGTCCAATCGCTTTCTTTATCTCCGCGCAATTTCTTCACAAAAACATACCGCAGACTACCACCATACTTCTCCTTTAGCGCAGCAATCGCCATCCCTTGCGCAAACTTATCCTTCAAACTCGGGATGTTAAAAGGAGCAACGGTGCAGCATACATAATCATATTTGCTATCTTCTTTTTGCAATTCGTCCATGATGACGTTTGCTAATATTTTTTGCATACCATTTCTTCGGCAGTTCGGATGAACGTTTGAGATTTCTTGATAGATGACGCGGTGCAGTTCACTTTCTGATAGACCAATATCAAGCCCTAAATGTTCATCGTCGATAGGAGGGACGAGTAGAGCACGAAATGCGATGAGTTTGTTTTCGATAAAAGCACCGATCATCATGCCGTTTCCTTCTAGAATGTATTGAAATTCTTCTTGTGAGAGTGGTTGTAAACGACTTTTATCTTCTAGTGCTTCAACTACAATGTTTTGTAGTGATAAGATTTGCTCGATGTGCTCTAGTGATAGTAATGTAACGTGAAATGGATTGTTATTTTGTTTTAATGTTCCTTCGTATAGAACCGTCATATGATAGTCCTCCTTTAGCGTACAACGTCTTGAAAGACGGCTAGTTCTTGTAATGTATCTTCGTTTATTTCAATGCCGAGTCCAGGCTTTTCGTTTAAGCGAATGAATGGTACGTCGTAATGTAAGTTTCCGATGTCTTTTGTGAATTTTAATGGCCCTGTTAGCTCTACGCTCGTAATGATTTTCTTTGAGAAAGCGACATGGAAACCTGCGGAAGAGGCAACAGATGATTCGACCATTGATCCCACTTGGCATTCAATGCCTGCCATTTCTGCTTGATGAGCGAGCTTTACAGCTGGATATATGCCGCCGCATTTCATTAGTTTTATATTTACTTTATCAGCAGCTTCTAATTTAATAATTTGGCGCATTTCACGAGAACTTTTTAAGCCTTCATCAATCATAAGCGGGAGGTCTGTCTTAGAACGGATATGAGCCATGGCATCAATATCGTCCGCGATAACAGGTTGTTCAATCCAGTCAATGTTTAAATTTCCTAATGAACGAAGTGCTGTTAATGTGTTTGCGCTATTTTTCCAGCCTTGGTTTACATCAACGCGAATAGCGATGTCATTTCCTACACGTTCTCGTACAGCTTCAATACGTTTCACATCTTCTTTTACATTCGTACCAACTTTCATTTTGAAAGATTGGTAACCTTTTTGAATCATAGAAGCAGCTTCTTCAGCCATGTTTTCTGGATCGGCAATACTTAAAACATGAGTGACAGGGAATTCTTCATGGTAGCGCCCGCCAATTAATTGATATACAGGTTGATTTAGTTTTTTGCCCATTATATCAAAACAAGCAATATCAATTGCGGCTTTCGCTGTTGGAACACCGTAAATTGTATTGTCCATCATGTCGTGTATTTTTTCGATATTCATTGGATTTTGCCCGATTAGAGCAGGGGTTAGCGTATGTTTTAAAGTATAGAAAGTACTTTCCCATGATTCACCTGTGACGTGATCATCAGCAACGCCTTCACCGTAACCGATAATACCTTCATCTGTTTCCATTTTGACGATAATAGAGGGCATATCAGAATAAGAGCCATAACTAATAACAAACGGATTGCGAAGCGGTAAACGAATTGCGTAAAGATGAATAGCTGTAATTTTCATTGAATAGAAACCCCTTCCTGTTTACAATAGTTTTATACATTTGATATAGTTGACGTTAAATAGTCGTTAATTAATGATAAGGAGTTAGAGAAAATGATGATAAAAATTGCAGTTGTCGGTTCAAAGGAGTTTATGGAGAACCTTTTTCCTATTGCTCAAAAATTAGAAGGAATAGAAATTGATCCATATATTTACCTTCATCCGGCGGAATCTTCTGAACTATTAAAGTGTTTAAAGCCTTGTGATGTCATCTTTTTCTCAGGTGCTTTACCTTATTATATGGCAAAAGAAATAAGAGAACAATTACGAATTCCAAGTACATACTTACAGCAAGACGAGACAACTGTCGCATCTTCAATTCTTTCTATCATGTATCATCAAAGTATTCAACCACATAACATTTCCATCGATTTAGTAGACCGCTCGTTTATTACAAATGTGTTCCATGATATCGGTATAAAAGAAAGCCCGCAAGTGTTGGATTATGAAAATATGCTGTGGAGTAAAGATGAAATAAATAGAGTTATCGATTTTCATGTAGCTAAATATCAATCTGGAGAGGCTCATTTAGCTTTAACTAGTATTCACGCTGTTTACGACGAGCTTCAAAAAATAGGTGTTCCTTCAGAGCGTATGATTGATCCAACACAATCCATTATACATGGGCTAAAAGATGCAAAAATAAAAGCTGAGTTAGCAAAAAGCTATTCCGCTACTGTTGGTGCTTGTATTATTTCTTCCTTAGAATTACGAACGAGTTTGCTTGAAAAACTAGATGTCATTTCAAAAGAACTACGTGGTTCATTTAAACAAGTGGATGAAATGACATGCATTTTGTATACAACTCGTGGTGATATCGAATCAATTATTAAAACAAATGCGATAGATAACTTGTTTGCGAGCGTAGAAGGAACGATAGCTATTGGATTTGGTTATGGGAAAACCGTGAAAGAAGCGGAGCAAAATGCAAAAATTGCTCAAAGTTTTGCAAAGAACAATCCAATAGATCGTTGTTTTTATATACTAACAAGTGATAAAGATTTGTTTGGTCCGTTCCCGAAAGAACAGAGAGTACAAAGTTTGAAAAATGATAATCCGGAACTAATGAAAATAGCGAAGGAAACAAAGCTTAGTCCGGCCAACTTGTCAAAAATCATTCAATTTAGTCAATCGCACCCGTCATTGAAGTTTACAGCAGCTGACCTTTCTGAGTACTTACAAGTAACTCGAAGATCGACAGAAAGGTTGTTAAAGAAATTAGTTGATTACGGGTATGCTCATATTTGCGGCGAGGAAATGCCCTATCAACAAGGGCGACCTCGTGCACTATATGAACTGAATTTACCGCTATTTTTAAGCTTCTAGTTGAGCTTTTTGTTTCTTTAGTAGTTCTGCTTTTTCAATGTCTGATAGTTTTACAATTGTGAAGCCTGTTATACCATAAATGATTGAGATAATAGGTACGATGAAATTCAAAATAGCATAAGGAGCATATTCAAATGCACCTACGCCAAGTGTTGCGAGAATAAATACACCGCACGTATTCCAAGGAACGAAGACAGAAGTTAATGTTCCACCATCTTCTAATGCTCTGGATAAGTTTTTTGAATGTAGTCCTTTTTCCGTGTAGGCATTTGCGTACATTCTTGAAGGGACAACAATTGAAATATATTGTTCAGAGCAAGTAAGGTTTGTTGCAAAACAAGATGCGATAGTAGAAGCGATAAGCCCTTTTGCTGATTTCGCTAACTTTAAAATTTGATTTACAATTGAGCGAAGAATACCTGTATGTTCTAATACTCCTCCGAAAGTCATAGCGACAATTGTCATAGAGACTGTATTCATCATCGAATCTAAGCCACCGCGGTTAAATAGTTCGTCTACTAGCTTGTTTCCAGTGTCTATAACAAATCCAGCTTGGAGTGCACCGACAGATGCTGAGACAGAACCACCTTGAATAAAGACTTGTGATAAGAATCCTAAAATAATACCGACGAGAATCGCTGGTATAGCAGGGACTTTTTTAGCGACCAATACCATAACGACTACGGGTATAATGAGTAGAAAAGGCGAGATAACAAAGTTTTGTTGCAATACTTGTAACGTTTGATCGATGCTCTTCGCATCAATATTGTTAGCGCCAAAGCTTTTTCCTAAGACTGCGTAGACGATAAGAGTAATAATTAAACCTGGAACTGTAGTAAATAACATATGACGAATGTGTGCGAATAAATCTGTATTTGTTAATCCTGCGGCTAAGTTAGTTGTATCTGAAAGCGGTGACATTTTATCGCCAAAATAAGAGCCTGAAATAATGGCACCAGCAACCATTGGAGCTGGAATTCCCATACTTAGGCCAATTCCCATTCCAGCAACACCAATTGTGCCCATTGTAGACCAAGAGCTACCAATTGCTAATGCTACGATAGAACAAATGACGGTAATGGAAACTAAAAATAGTGATGGAGTTAAAAGTTTTAAACCGTAATAAATCATCGTTGCGACGATTCCACCGCCAATCCAAGCACCAATTGTTAAGCCAACAAGAATAATAATGACGATAGCGGGTAATGCAAGACGAATCCCTTTATACATTGCTTCTTCAAGATCATTCCATTTGTAACCGTAACGCCAAGCGACAATAGAAGCAACGGTTGTACCAATAATAAGTGGAACGTGAGGGGTTTGTTTTAATACAACAATTGTAACCATCATAACTGCAACGGTAATGATAATAGGGATAATCGCTATTCCAAAAGGTATTTCTTTTTTCATAAAGTTCCTCCTTGTTACGTATGTTTGTTTGTATTTTTAGAATTGTCGTAAAATAGACGTTTATTAGGTTATGATAACTAAAAGTTTATGTAAGCGTCAACATAAAAAACAGAAAATAAGGAATGTTCTAGTTGTTTGTTTAGTTTGTAATATAAGTGCAGAGTAAGCTTTTTAAGTATTTAAAAATAAATAATTGACTTTTTTCTTAAAATTCAATATGTTCATAAAAACATCTGTTTTTCATAAGTATAATTAACCCGAATCGTTTGTAATGTGGGAAGGAGACTGGAACGTTGAAAACATTAGAACTACAAGAGCGCTTAACGGAGATTTTTCAGCATTTACACGAAAACCCTGAAGTAAGTTGGAAAGAATATGAAACGACAGCGTATATTACTGACTTTTTAAAAGAAGAAGGAATTTCATATAGAACATTTGATGATTGTCCAGGTGTAATTGCTGAGATTGGAGGCGGGAATCCGGTTATTGCGATTCGTGCTGATATGGATGCACTTTGGCAAGAAGTAAATGGAGAATTTAAAGCGAACCATTCATGTGGCCATGATGCTCATATGACCATTGTAATGGGACTTATTTTACAATTGAAAAATATGAGATGGAAAAGTGGTACGGTTAGATTTATTTTTCAGCCAGCAGAAGAGAAGGGGAATGGTGCTTTGAAGATGGTGGAGAAAGGTGCTGTAGATGATGCTGATTTCTTATTTGGCGTCCATCTAAGACCAATTGAAGAACTATCTTTGAAACAAGCAGCCCCATCTATTCGTCATGGAGCAGCAGGATTTTTAGAGGGTATGATTCATGGGGAGGATGCACACGGGGCAAGACCACATCAAGGTGTGAATGCAATTGATGTCATTTCCATGATTAATATCGGTTTGAAAAATATTTGGCTGCCACCGCAAAGTTCTTATTCAGTAAAAATGACGAGATGCCAAGCTGGTGGTGATAATTTAAATATTATTCCGGGAAATGGTCATTTCAGTTTAGATGTAAGAGCAGAGAGTAATATACTATTAGAAGAATTAAAGAAAAAGATTGAGCATGTAATAGAATCAGCTGCATCGATGGGATCAAAAACTTCATACGAATGGATGGATCTTGCACCAGGAGCAGAGGTTTCCGAAGAAGCAGAGCGCTTTATGCGTAAAGGTATTCTCGAAGTGTATGGGGAAGAGAGATGCACAGGGCCTCTCTATACGACAGGAAGCGATGATTTCCATTACTATACAGTGAAAAGACCACATTTAAAAGCTGTCATGCTTGGACTAGGAGCAGACCTACAACCTGGATTACACCATCCGTATATGAGGTTTGATCATAGTTGTATTATGGATGGGGTAGAAATATTGAAACAAACTGTATTGAAAGTGTTAGAAGACAGGGGCTAGAGAGCTCCTGTTTTTTTGTCGTGAATTGTCGGCAAATCGATATATTTGAAAAAACGTTGATATATTTTGAGTTATGATAGATATATTAAGAAAATCGTTGATATATTTGAAGTTATGATAGATATATTAAGAAAACCGTTGATATATTTGAAGTTATGATAGATATATTGAGAAAATCGTTGATATAATTTCACGTACCTATTAATTTGATGAAAAATGAGCCTCCAGTACATGGTGTATAATAATAAGTACCATTTTTTAATAGGAGAAAACGAATGAACGAACAATATTACGATGCAGTTTTACATATAAAAACAGTCGGTGAGCAAAAAGGGTTTAACAAGTCTATGCATTATCATCGCTATGAACCGACACCGTATAGCGGGTTAGATGAGTTATTGAATCAATATGAAATACGAAGTAGCGACCGAATTGTAGACTTTGGGTGCGGAAAAGGGCGATTAAACTTTTATATGCATCATAAATGTGGTGCTTCAGCAGTTGGAATTGAAATGAATGAAGAGTTTTATAAAGAAGCGATGGATAATCGAGATCGTTATGCACGAAAGGCACGAAACAGTAAGGGGAAAATTCAATTCCAATGTTGTTTAGCGCAGGAATATGAGATTGATCCACATGATAATAGGTTTTATTTCTTTAATCCATTTTCTGTACAAGTGTTTATGAATGTAGTAAATAACATTTTGCTTTCAGTAGAAGAAACGGGGAGAGAAGTGGATATTATTTTATATTATCCTTCTGAGGACTATATTTTCTTCTTAGAAAATCAGACTGCGTTTGAGCTGAAGAAAGAAGTTAGATTGCCAGGTGCTTATGAGAAGAATGGGAATGAGAGGTTTTTAGTTTATAGATTGGAGTGTTAATGTATGGGGGCTTGGGGAGTAGCAATATTATCAGACGATATTGCTGAAGATATTAAGTTACTGTATAAGGATTTGTTAGCAAATGAATATTCAAATGAGGACGCAAGTAGGATTGTAATTGAGGAATACAAGAATGAATTAGATAATGAAGAGACTATTGTTTTTTGGTTAGTATTTGCTTCCATACAATGGAGGTTAGGGAGACTTCAAGAGAATGTTAAGCAGGAGGCATTGCAAATAATAGAAAGTGGTGCAGATTTAGCCCGTTGGGAAGAAGAACCTAAATTACAGAAGAAACGTGAAGTAGTTTTAAATAAACTAAGAGAGCAGTTACATTCTCGGCAGCCAGAAGCTAAAAAAGTGCCGAAAAGATTTATAGCTAATACTTCTTTAAAAGCAGGTGATGCTGTTAGTTATGAATTAGTATCAGGGAGTTGTATTATTCTTAAAGTCATTGAGATTATTGAGGAATGGCACGGAGATAGGTATCCTCTATTTGAAATATGTGACTGGGAAGTCAACGAAGTTCCTTCAAAGGAACAAATTAACCAATTTGGTTTAAAGAAAAGGATTTATGAAGATGGAAAGCAAGAAATGATGAAACTTGCTATTTATCCTTCAGGAAAAAGAGATAATCCAACTAAGAGAATGCAAATAGTAGCAGAAAATGTAAAAGTAGTATTGAATGTAGGTACACCTTATACAGTAATGAGTTGGAAGGAACTTGATAACTATTTACATGAAATATAATAAAAAAGACGCGCTACCTATTGGTAGCGCGTCTTTTTTATTAGTTACGGATTAAGTAATCAAATGCACCTAAAGCTGCGTTTGCACCTGAACCCATAGAGATGATGATTTGTTTGTACGGATTATTTGTACAGTCACCTGCAGCAAACACTCCTGGTACGTTTGTAGCGCCGTGCTTGTCTGTTACGATTTCACCGCGAACGCGTTCAACTGTTTCGCCTAACCAGTCTGTGTTTGGTACAAGACCGATTTGTACGAATACACCTTGTAATTCAACGTGATGAACTTCTTCAGTTTCACGATCGATGTAAGAAATACCGTTTACTTTATCAGTACCAGTGATTTCTTTCGTTTGAACGTTTTTCAGAACAGTTACGTTTGGTAAGCTGTTAAGACGCTCTTGTAATACAGCATCAGCTTTTAATTCTGGCATGAATTCAAGAACAGTTACGTGCTTAACGATACCTGCTAAGTCGATAGCTGCTTCAATACCAGAGTTACCTCCGCCGATAACTGCTACGTCTTTTCCAGTGAATAATGGACCGTCACAGTGTGGGCAATATGCTACACCTTTATTTTTGAACTCAGCTTCACCTGGTACGCCAACATTACGCCAGCGAGCACCTGTAGAAACGATTACGCTCTTACTTTTCAGAATAGCGCCGTTTTCAAGTTCCACTTCAATAAGTTCTTTTTTCTCTAAACGTTTCGCACGTTGTAGATTCATTACATCGATGTCGTATTCTTTTACGTGCTCTTCAAGGCTTGCTACTAGCTTAGGACCTTCAGTCTTTTTCACGCTGATGAAGTTCTCAATGCCCATAGTATCCATTACTTGACCACCAAAGCGCTCAGCAACGATACCAGTGCGGATGCCTTTACGTGCTGCGTAAATTGCTGCACTTGCACCAGCAGGGCCGCCACCAACAACAAGAACATCGTATGGATCTTTATCAGAAAGCTCTGATGCATCTGGACCGTTACCCATTTTAGCTAAAATTTCTTCAAGTGTCATACGACCGCTTCCGAAAGATTCGCCGTTTAGGTAAACAGTTGGTACTGCCATAATGTCTTTGCTTTCTACTTCCTCTTTGAATGCAGCGCCATCAATCATAGTATGTGTAATACCAGGGTTAAGAACGCTCATTACGTTAAGAGCTTGTACAACATCAGGACAGTTATGACAACTTAGGCTGATATAAGATTCAAAATGATATTCGCCTTGAATGTTTTTAATTTGATCGATTAATTTTTGTTCAACTTTTGGAGCGCGTCCACTTACTTGTAGTAAAGCTAACACTAATGATGTAAATTCGTGTCCTAATGGAATACCAGCGAATACGACACCAGTGTTTTCACCAGGGCGGTTTACGCTAAAGCTTGGTGTTCTCTCTAATTCAACTTTTTCTACTGTAATCTTAGATGACATAGTAGCTAATTCGTCTACTAGAGCTAACATATCTTTAGATACGTTATCGTCTCCTGCGCTTACTTTAAGTAAAATATCGTTCTCCATTAATTGAAGGTATTGGGATAGTTGTGTTTTTATATCTGCATCTAGTATCATTTTGATCGAACTCCTTAGATTTTGCCTACAAGGTCAAGGCTTGGTTTAAGTGTTGCAGAACCCTCTTGCCATTTAGCTGGGCAAACTTCACCTGGGTTGTTACGTACGTATTGAGCAGCTTTAATTTTGTTAACAAGAATGCTTGCGTCACGGCCGATACCGTCAGCATTGATTTCCATAGATTGGATAACGCCGTCTGGATCGATGATGAATGTACCACGAGCAGCAAGACCTTCTTCTTCCATTAAAACGTTGAAGTTTGTAGTGATTGTGCGAGTTGGGTCACCAATCATGATGTACTCGATTTTGCCGATAGTTTCTGAGCTATCATGCCATGCTTTGTGAGTGAAGTGAGTGTCTGTAGATACAGAGTATACTTCAACGCCTAAGTCTTTTAGAGTTGCGTATTGGTTTTGTAAGTCTTCAAGTTCAGTTGGGCAAACGAATGTGAAGTCAGCTGGGTAGAAACAAACTACACTCCATTTTCCTTTTAAACTTTCGTCAGTAACTTGGATAAATTCTCCATTATGGTAAGCATTAGCTTTAAACGGTTTTACTTCTGTGCCGATTAATAACATGTTAAAATTCCTCCTAAATGTTGGTTTTGAGCATCAAAAAATAGTGTGCTCATAAAATATATTTTTTAATTAACTATAATAATTCTAATTCGATATTAATTATCATATAGAAGTGGTTATTTTGTCAAGAGAATAAACCAACTTTATACCAATTTAATTAATATTTATTCTCAATTAAGACTAACAGGGAATGGAAAGGTAATTTTAAGTCTATAAATTTTAGATGAGTAGTTGAAAGTTTAGTGTGTATGTTAGAGATAGTGTGTAAGTTTAATTTCTTAGGAAGGAGATATTTCTTAGAAGTTGTGGTTTTGAAAAGGAACTGCTTACTTCTATTTTACAAAGAATTTTGTGATAAATAAAATAAAATGAATCGGAAATTTTTTGAACAATTTTTGTCATCTCAAATATATAATTAGGAAGTATATTACGATAATAGTTAGAAACATTGACTCAAAGTGCTAACAAGATATAATAAAACCTAGATATACATTTCAAAAAGAAGATCATATATTTTAGGATGAAAGATTTAATCCTATTATTTTTTATAGCTTTTAGAAAACGCTTACAATTGGTGTGGAGGGGAAACCATGTCTAAGTTCACAAAGTATTTTTTAATGGAAGCTAAAGATGTGATTGCATATGTGAAAGAGAAATTATCTAAGTTTGAACATGCAAAGGGGTTACAGTGTAAAGAAATAGGTGATGGCAATTTAAATTATGTGTTCCGCGTTTGGGATGAAAAAGAGAACATGTCTGTCATCGTAAAGCAAGCTGGGGATACAGCTCGCATTTCAGATGAGTTTAAGTTGTCGACGAATCGTATTCGTATAGAATCAGATGTTTTGCAGTTAGAGGATGAGTTAGCACCTGGACTTGTTCCTAAGGTGTATTTATTTGATAGTGTGATGAATTGTTGCGTAATGGAAGATTTATCGGATCACACAATATTACGTACAGCACTTATAAATCATCAAATATTTCCAAGGCTTGCGGATGATTTAACTACTTTTATGGTAAATACACTTTTGTTAACATCGGATGTTGTAATGAATCATAAAGAGAAGAAGGAACTTGTGAAGAATTATATAAATCCTGAATTATGTGAGATTACAGAGGACCTCGTATATTCAGAACCATTTACAAATCATAATAAGCGTAATGAGTTATTTCCGTTAAATGAGGGATGGATTAGGGAACATATTTATAGTGATAAAGAGCTTCGTATGGAAGTAGCGAAACGTAAATTTTCTTTTATGACGAATGCACAGGCATTACTTCATGGTGATTTACATACTGGTTCTGTTTTTGTAAGAGATGATTCTACAAAGGTTATTGATCCTGAGTTTGCTTTTTATGGACCTATGGGATATGACGTTGGGAATGTAATGGCGAATTTAATGTTTGCTTGGGTGAATGCAGATGCAACGATGTCACCTGGAGCTGAGAAAGATACGTATATGGATTGGTTACAAACTACGATGGTAGAGGTAATTGATTTATTTAAGCAGAAGTTTTTAGGTGCTTGGGATATTCATGTGACCGAGATTATGGCGAGGGAAGAAGGCTTTAGCGAAGTCTATTTGCAATCTGTATTAGAGGATACAGCTGCAGTGACAGGTCTGGAATTAATTCGCCGTATTGTTGGATTAGCGAAAGTAAAAGATATTACTTGTATTGGGAATGAGGAAGCACGTGCTAGAGCGGAGCGAATTTGTCTTCAAGTAGCGAAGGGTTTTATTTTACGAGCGAATCAATATAGAACGGGCACAAGTTTTGTAGAAACGTTAAAAGAACAGTCAATGCACTACGCGAAGTAAGGGGAGAATATGATGGAAGAGCAATTAATACCAATTCAGTGGAAAGATGATGCTTTAGTTTTGTTAGATCAAACGTTATTACCAAATGAAATTGTCTATGAATCTTTTAAAACAGCTGAAAGTGTGTGGGATGCGATTCAAGTAATGAAAGTACGAGGTGCACCCGCGATTGGTGTTTCAGCTGCTTATGGAGTGTATTTAGGGATAAAGGAATTTGCTGAAAGTACGGAAGAGGGATTTATGGATGAAGTAAGAAAGGTATGTACATACTTGGCGACATCAAGACCGACTGCCGTAAATTTATTTTGGGCACTTGAAAGAATGGAAAGTGTAGCGACAGATAATATTCATTTATCAATCTCACAGCTGAAAAATAGATTACTAGAAGAGGCAAAAGAGATTCATAGAGAAGATGAAGAAATTAACCGTCAAATTGGAGAACATGCATTAACATTATTCCATGATGGAATGGGAGTATTAACACATTGTAATGCTGGTGCGTTAGCGACAACTAAGTATGGTACCGCGACAGCTCCCATGTACTTAGCGAAAGAAAAAGGATGGGACTTAAAAATCTATTCTGATGAAACACGCCCTAGATTACAAGGTTCAACGTTAACAGCATTAGAACTGCAGCGAGCAGGCATTGACGTTACTGTTATTACAGATAATATGGCAGCTATGGTCATGTCACAAGGGAAGATTGATGCGGTAATTGTTGGATGTGATCGTGTGGCAGCAAATGGTGATGTAGCAAATAAAATTGGCACATTAGGCGTATCTATTTTAGCTAAGTACTACAACATTCCGTTTTATGTAGCAGCGCCAACACCGACAATTGATTTAAAGACATCGACAGGAAAAGAAATTCCGATTGAAGAAAGAGATGCTTCTGAAGTGATTAATCGCTTCGGACAATATTCTGCTCCGAAAGAAAGTAAAGTATATAATCCAGCATTTGATGTTACTCCACATGAAAATGTAACAGCGATTATTACAGAAAAAGGGATTGTAAAGGCACCGTTTACGGAGAATTTAAAAAAGCTATTTCAATAAGTAGATAAATGTAAAAGTCAGTCATCATAAGCTTCATACTTAGGGGGATGTATATGTTATTACAAAAAGAAAGAGAAGAAATTGTAGCGTATGGAAAGAAAATGATTTCTAGTGGTTTAACAAAGGGAACGGGCGGTAATATTAGTATCTTTAATCGTGAACAAGGTCTTGTTGCGATTAGCCCAAGTGGTTTAGAGTATTATGAAACAAAGCCTGAAGATGTAGTTATATTAAACCTAGATGGTGAAGTAGTAGAAGGAGAGAGAAAACCATCAAGTGAATTAGATATGCACCTTATTTACTATAGGAAGCGTGAAGATATAAATGCGCTTGTGCATACACACTCTCCTTACGCGAAGACGATTGCATCATTAGGATGGGAGCTTCCTGCTGTATCGTATTTAATTGCTTTCGCAGGACCGAATGTGCGCTGTGCACCGTATGAAACATTTGGTACGAAGCAATTAGCGGAGGCTGCTTTTGAAGGCATGATTGATCGCCGTGCTGTTTTACTTGCAAATCACGGTTTAATTGCTGGTGCAAATAATATAAAAATGGCGTTTACTGTTGCAGAAGAGATTGAGTTTTGTGCTCAAATTTATTATCAAACGAAAAGCATTGGGGAACCAAAGCTATTGCCAGAAGATGAGATGGAGAATTTGGCGAAGAAGTTTGAAGGGTATGGGCAGCAGTAGAATGAAACAAAAACACCCTCAAGAAATCTTGAGGGTGTTTTTTAAGCTTTTTTAAGCAACAAATACATAAAGTAAGGAGCCCCAATTAAAGCAACGACAATACCTGCTGGAATGCCATTAGGATCAACGATATTTCGTCCGATTGTATCTGCTAATAATAATAGCCATCCGCCGATTAAAAGGGCGATAGGCATGAAGATTTGATGTCTTGGACCTACTAAAGATTTCGCGATATGAGGAGCCATTAATCCGATAAAGCTAATTCCTCCTGTTACGGAAACAGCTGCGGCTGCAAGTGCAACGGCTGCAACTAATAAGTACCTGCGTTCTTTTTCAATTTCAATTCCAACGCCAATTGCGACTGGTTCGTTTAATGCTAAAATGTTTAATCGATTTGCTTTATAGAAAACAAACGGAATGAATACGATTAACCATGGGAGCATTGCTAAAACGAAAATCCAGTCATCTCCCCAAATATTTCCGGCAATCCATTTTGAGATAAAGTCCACTTTCATACGATCAGCGGATGAAATAAGGACAATCATCGCTCCAGATAGTGCAAATGCAAAACCGATACCAGTTAATGTTAATCGTATTGGTTGAAGTCCAGTTGATTTACTATATGAAAACACGTAAATTAGAACAGCTGTCAGAAATGCCCCAATAAATCCAACGACAGGTAGTAAGTAAAGAAATGAACCTACGTCTATTGGAAAGTATAAAAAGAAAATAGCAACAGCAACACCAGCCCCAGAGTTAATACCAAGAATACCAGGTTCAGCTAAATCATTTCGGGTAATTCCTTGCAGAATAGCCCCTGATAAAGCGAGAGCCATACCAGCTAATAATGTAATGACAATTCTAGGTAGTCTTAAAGAGTATAAAACAAACTCCTCTTTAAAAGTCCCTTGCCCCATTAATGTTGGGAGTAGTCGATCATAAGATAAAGATGCTGAACCAAGTCCCATTCCAACTACAATGGTTGTGATGATTACTATAAGTAAAGCGAGTATAATGAGACGCTGTTTTCTTAAAATAGATTGCATCATGAGAATGTTTTTCCTCCTTTACGTACAATGAATAGGAAGAATGGTAACCCTACAATCGCAACAATTGCCGCAACTGGTGTTTCGTATGGAGCGTTAATAGTACGTCCGATTGTATCTGCAAGTAGCATAAAGGAAGCTCCAGCAATTGCTGACATCGGTATAACAAATCGGTAATCTGGACCGACAATTGGGCGTACCATGTGAGGTACCATTAAGCCGATAAATGCCATATTTCCAACAAGCGCTACAGATGCACCTGCAAGTAAGATAATAATGATAAATAAAATAGTTTTAATAACAATAATTTTTTGACCTAGTCCAATAGCCACTTCTTCACTGAAACTAAGAACTGTCAATTTTTTTGCTAGTAAGATAGCGATAAAGATACTAATTGAAATGACTGGAATAATAATTTTTAATTGGCTCCAAGTTGTTCCAATTACGCCCCCAGCAGTCCAAAGTGATACATCTTGTGAAATTTTAAAGTAAATGCCGATTCCTTCTGAAATTGCGAGTAGAAATGCTGAAACTGCAGCGCCCGCTAATACAATTCGAAGAGGAGAAAGGCCGCCTTTTTTCACCATACCAATTCCAAATACCATAATTGCGCCAATTGCAGCACCGATAAAGCAAGCTAATGTTAAGTAAAGATAGCTGATGGAAGGGTTGAAAGCAAGTGTCAGTGCAAGCGCAGCATTTGCTCCACCAGATAGCCCTAATAATCCAGGGTCCGCAAGTGGATTTCGTGTTAATCCTTGCATAATTGCCCCAGAAACGGCTAATCCAGCTCCTACAAAAATAGCAGCAACTTCACGTGGTAAACGTATTTCTCGAATAATAGATATTTTGTCTCCTTTAGCGGAGGAAGTGAGTGCTAACCATACATCTTTTATCGAAGTATCTGCAGCACCTAATACCATTGCAACCATAAAAATAAGAAAGAATGCAATTAAGCTTAAAATTAGTTTGTATGTAAAAGCTATAGAACGTGGATTGTCATGATCTTTTGTCATTCGTTTCACATCTTTTCTGTTCATAGAATAAAGGAAGAGGAATTCTTAAATTAAGAATTCCTCATGTTTGTATTATTTACCAAGAAAGCTCTTCTTGAAGAAGTCTAGTTGGAAATCTAATGTAAGTGGATCATTGAAATAGAATTCCATCATGTTTGCTTCATATACGCGATTATTTTTTACTGCTGGGATGTTTTTATATGATTCTGTCTCTTGGAATGAGTTATCAGTATCTTTGTTTTTACTTACGATTAAGTAATCACCAGCAAATTCAGGTAATACCTCAGTAGATAATGCGTAGTAACCTTCTTTTAATGCTTTCTCTTTTACTTTTTCAGGCATTTTTAATTTCATTTCTTGGTACAGGATTTCTGTTCCACGGCCCCAGTTCTCGCCGTATACATAAAGCTGTTTGTTGAAGTTTTCTACAACAGAAACTGTTGCATCTTCACCGATTTTTGCTTTAATTTCTTTACCAGCTTCTTGTGCACGTTTCTTGAAGTCATCAACCCAAGTTTTTGCTTCTTTTTCTTTATTTAATAACTTACCGATTTCTAAATGCTGTGTTAAGTAATCAACTTTTCCGTAAGTGTATGTTACAGTAGGCGCGATTTTCTTTAACTTATCGACATTTTTAACATTTGATAAACCGATGATTAAATCTGGATTTAGTTCAGCGATTTTTTCAACATTTTCATCAGATACTTCAGCAACATCTTTAAGTTTGCTATCAAAACGTGGGTTTTGTTTAGACCATGAATCTACCCCAACAAGATTTACACCTAATGACATTACGTTACCAGCGAATGATGATAATACAACAACGCGTTTTGGATTTGCAGGAACTTCTACTTTTTTACCATCTTCAGATTGGTATGTAATTGTTTCTGATTTGCTACCTTTTGCATCGTTCTTTTTGTCTGTAGAGCTATTGCTACAAGCGCTCATAACAAGAACGAAAAGGACTGTTAGTGAAATAAATAACTTTTTCATCGTCTTTCTCCTTTAACATAGATGATATGTGTATACAATAATTTGTTTAACTGCAATCTTTTTGAAATAGTAGTGGTAATGCAAAATAATTTATTAAAAATCTTGAATATGAGATTTTATAATATAGTAATAACCATATTAATGAAAGAAGATGTAATCTCAAATTTGCTAATTATTAACAAAATGATAATGATTATCACTATTGATTCTTTAAATAATATAATTTTATATAGGTGTATTGTCAATAGTAATTTTGATTGTAAATTTTGCGGAAACAGGTTATATTTTATTGAGAATGATAATCAACGATTAATAGCTGAGGAGTGAGCACGAATGAATCGAGAAGAATTGTTTGATGTAACCGTGATAGGCGGAGGACCTGCAGGGCTTTATTCAGCTTTTTATAGTGGACTCAGAGAAATGAGAACGAAAATAATAGAATTTCAACCACATTTAGGTGGAAAAATACATGTGTATCCGGAAAAAATGATTTGGGATGTAGGAGGACTATTGCCAGTTACAGGTGATAAGTTAATTGAACAACTTGTACAGCAAGGGTTAACATTTAAGCCGGAAGTTGTATTAGATACAAAAGTAGAATCGATTATTCGTAATCAAGATGGTACTTTTACATTAAAAACAAGTACTGGCGAAGACCACTTTTCAAAAACAGTTATCGTGGCAACAGGAAGTGGTATATTGAAACCGCAAAAGTTATCTATTGAAGGTGCTGAGCGATTTGAAGTATCGAATTTAAATTATACAGTTAAATCTTTAAAGCGTTTCAAAGGTAAAACAGTTATTATTTCCGGTGGAGGCAATTCTGCTGTTGATTGGGCAAATGAATTGGAACCAATTGCGAAAAAAGTGTATGTAACTTATAGAAAAGAAGAATTATCTGGTCATGAAGCACAAGTAAAACAACTTATGAACAGCTCAGCGGAGTGTTTCTTTAATACATCGATTACAAAATTAATTGCCGGTGATAATCATGAGGCGATCGAATATGTAGAATTAACAAATCATGAAACAGGTGAGGTTTCTCATTTACCTATTGATGAAGTTATTATTAATCATGGATATGAACGCGACATTACATTATTAGAAAATAGTGAGTTAGACGTTGCAATTATAGATAATTATTATATTGCAGGTAATGCAAATAGTGAGTCTTCAGTAGATGGATTATATGCTGCTGGAGATATTTTAAAGCACGAAGGGAAACTACACTTAATTGCAGGTGCATTCCAAGATGCTGGAAATGCTGTGAATAAAGCAAAACAATTTATCCAACCAGATGCAAGTGAGTACGGAATGGTTTCTTCTCATAATGAAGTATTTAAGAAGAGAAATCGCGAACTGATTAAGCAGATGATGAAATAATAAGGAACAAGTATACCCCCACGTATTTCTCTATTCAAGTGAATGAGAGATGTACGTGGGGGTTTTCCTGTTTACTATATTTTCTATCATTATAATGACACCGGTTTCATCAGTTCATATGATATGAACATTTTATTGGTAAAGCATCCTAGAAAACAATTTAGCTATGTTTTGCTTACACAGAACATGGCTAAATTACGCTGTCCCTTTAGCGCGTTTATTAGGAAATGGCATATTTAGTATAGAAGCAATATACTGTTTTCCGTGTTTTCGAGCCAATGATTCTAATATTTGACGGACGCGTTTTGTAAGATGACCTTGTTTTTGGATGGCTTCACAATATGCGTCATAGAAGGCATATTTAGCCCAAAGGAAATCATCTTGTTGGAATAAGAAATGATTTTTGTACCATTCACCAATTGTATGATAACAATTGTTTTCATGTATTGCTGTGCTTTGAGAAAGAAAACGATCAGATAAAGATACATTCAAATGAGAAATTGTGTTTTCTGTTTCAACTTGTAGTGTTTTTTCTAACATTGTAATGATGTGACGAGTAGCCATATGTTAACTCTCCTTTGTGTAAATGGGTAATACCATTCTATATTTAAAAAATTCTTACTATATAATACTATACAATATATGGAATGCATCTACCTGCTTTTTGAACTGCATTTACAAAATCTTTTTTATTTGTTTACAAAAATAAAGTAAAGTAAGATACAGTATAGATGAAAAAATAATAAAGGAATGAACGCATTGTATATAACAATAGAAGAGACTGCGGAGTATTTGAATTTACCAAAATCGTATATTGAAGAGTTAATTCAGCAAAAGAAAATTCGTGCGCTATTCGATGGAGAGCAATATTTAGTAAATAAAGAACAATTCAATACGCATTTAGAACAAATGGAGAAATATAAGCAATTAGTGGAAGAAATATTGAACGAACCAATTCCAGAAGATATGGATGTTAAAGACGAAGATTAAACTATGGGAAATCCCTTATGAAGATATGCAGAAATGTATCTTCATAAGGGGTTTTTTGTTTGAAGATATCAAAAACATAAGAAGTTCTTAGCCTTTCTTCAAATTTTGATAGGTAGTAGTCTACCATGTTAAAAGCATATTTTTTTCTAGCTAGGACAAACATAGAGAACGTAACCTGTACAGATACATATACTATCAGTGCAAAAGCTTATAAATTAATGGAAGGGGTTTTCTCGTGAGTTTATTTCATTGTGATTTTTTGAAAGACTTAATTGGATCTTTTGTGAGAGTAAACAGGGGTGGTCCAGAATCTCAAAAAGGAACAATAATATCAGTATGTCAGGACTACTTCGTATTGAAGAATGAAAAAGGTGAGCTTTATTACTATCAACTTAAACATCTAAAAAGTATTACAAAAAATGCGAAAGAATGTGGATCAAGTGATTGTGAGTGGGAAGATTGCGCCTGTGCAGAAGATTTTGAAGCACTACTTGAAAGTTTCAAATATTGCTGGGTGAAAATTAATCGCGGCGGTCCAGAGAAAGTGGAAGGCATTTTGCAAGATGTTTCTTGTGACTTCGTAACATTAATCGTAAAAGAAGAAATTATATTAATTGCAATAAAGCATATTAAAAGTGTTAACTATAATGCTTTAGCATGCGGAGAGAGCGATGAGAGCGACAATAGTAAGGAAAGTAGCGATAATTCAGGTCGTGCTCGTGCACAAAGACAATCAAGTAGAGGAAGATAATAAGAAAGGGGGATACGAAATTGGAGAATGTATTATGCTGTGACCAAATTAAATGTTTAGTTGGTGAGACTGTAAAAGTAAACCTTCGTGGACCAGAAAGTCGAGTTGGTGAGCTCGTATCGTTAGGAAAAGATTATCTAACGTTACAGTTACCTCATGGTGAATTAGTATATTATCAGTTGAAACATGTGAAGAGTCTAGTGAAGAAAGTGAAAGAAAGTAAATGTGGCGATTGCTATAGTTCATGTTTCTGCTCTGATGAGGATACTTTTTTAGATATATTAAAAGACTTGAAGTATAAGTGGGTAAAAATTAATCGTGGCGGTCCAGAGTGTGTGGAAGGTTTATTAAGTGAGGTACACCATGGCTGTATTACACTAGTAAACGGTGATGAAGTTATTTATGTAATTAAGTCTCATATTAAGAGTGTGAGTCAAGTAGTTAAATGTAAAAAGAATGAAGATGAATAATGTTTAATAAATAAGAGGGGCATTATGAGGGAAAGAGAAGAACAATTTCTTATTTCGATAGTATGAAAAGGAATTACTTACTATTAAAACAGAACTTTGCCCTGATTATTTTTTTAGAAATGGAAGACAGATAAGAAGAAATTCGTAGGAAGGAGGATATAGATGAATGAGTTAAACAAAAGTATTGGAGAAAATATATATGTTAAATTAATCGGTGAAAAAAGATTTAAAGGTGTATTAATTGATGTAGGAAATGATATCGTTGTTCTTTACAATGGACAAGACTACGTATATATATCTTTATATCATGTACAATATTATAAGTTTTTAAGATCAAATGATGAAGAAATCTCAAAACCAGATGTGGATTCTGTAATTAAGAGAGAGTCTCCTTCAATTTCTTTGAGGAAAGTATTAAGTACATCTAAAGGGATTTTTACGGAAATTTATGTAGCCGGAAATGCTCCAATACATGGTTATGTTACAAGTGTGATGAACGATTATATTGTTTTTTATAGTCCAGTTTATAAAACTGTATATATATCTTTAAAACACTTGAAATGGTTAATTCCGTATAAAGAAAATCAAGTGCCTTATGCCCTCAATAAAAATGAACTCCCCGTGAATCCGTTAAATATTACGTTAGCTCGAACGTTTGAAGAACAGCTTATTAAAATGGCTGGGAAAATTATGGTGTTCGATTTAGGTGAGGAGTCCAATAAAATTGGAAAAATGGCGAAAATTGATGAAGGTCATATTGAAATCTCAAAAGCACGTGATGCGAAAATGTATGTAAATATTCAACATGTAAAATCTGTCCATTGTCCGTAAGCTAGTTGAAAGGGCTGGCTTTTTCTTTTATATGCAGAAGAAAAGGTCGAGCCTATTTGTTTTAGTTTAATTTGGAGATGAGGGGAAAATGAATTGAATATAAGCATAGTATAGTGTGATTTTTTAAAAGGTAACTTTGCACTAACTTATAAACATTGTGTACGAGCTATCTTATTATATATTCAATTTATTTTTTGAGGAGGAGCTGCTCAACTAATTTATTAAAGGGGTTTTGTTTGTGGAGCAGTTTCCGAATTCGTTATCAATTACATTGCTTGGTAGTGCTGGTGGAGCAGCAAAAGCAGTTTTAGCAATTTTAAATCAAGCGATAGCAAATGAAAAAGATCCAATTTATGAAGTATTAAAGAATGCTAAATTTCATTTGGTGGATATAAAACAAAAAGATAGGAATTATTACGATGAGTTGTTTTCGAATTTGAAAGATCAATTATATTTATATGAAATAAACCTTCAAAATGTAGTGGAATTTAAAAAACATTTAAAAGAAAAAAGAACGAGTGTTGTGATTGATGTTTCAGGGGCAGATACAATTAGAGTATTAAGCTGCTGTAATGAACTAGGAATTTGTTATATTAATTCAGCCTTGGAAAATGAGGCAGTAGATCAGGACGATAGCTTAATCGGTTTTCAGCTTACGGAAAGATATACAAGGTTTGAGAAGGAGAAAGAGAAATTTACAAATACAAAAGCGATTATAGGTTCAGGTATGAATCCAGGTGTTGTTCAATGGATGGTTGTTGAGCTTATGAAGGAACGACCAAATGAAAGGCCAAGAGCATGTTATATTGTAGAACATGACACATCATTTTTGAATGATACAGCACTTATAAAGCCACATACACTTTATGCTTCATGGGCAGTAGAGCGATTTTTAGATGAAGCGATCTGGAGTTATCCGATGTATATGAGTCATCATCGTCCTCTTTACTTTTATGAAGATGTATATTCTTCAGAGTATAAAGTGAAGTTAGGAGAAAAAGAATTCTATGGTTGTTTAATGCCACATGAGGAAGTATTAATTTTAGGGAAAAACTTCAATATGGAAGTTGGTTTTCTTTATCGAATTAATGAGTATACAACAAATATAATTAGACAGAACTTAGATCAAGTAGAAGATTTATGGAACTGGAATCGTAAAGTGTTTAATCCAGCGGAAGAAGAGGTTGCTGGAGAGGACTTGGTCGGTGTGTTACTCGTTTATGAAAATAGTGAGGCATATATGTATAATGTGATGAATAGTAGCCAAGTTTTTCGTAAATATAAAACGAATGCAACGTATTTTCAGGTAGGGTGCGGGATTTATGCGGGCTTGTCCAGTTTACTTTTAGATCAATTTGAACAAGGTGCTTATTACGTCGAGGAGTTGTTATTAAATACAGAAAGTAAGTACGGTGAGTATTTAAATTTATATATGAAGGATTTTGTAATGGGGCATAATAATTTTACGGATGGATTGTTACATGACAGGGTAAGATGGATGTAAGTTGTTACCAAAAGGAAGGAGAGATCTCCTTCCTTTCAGTATTATAAGGTTAAATATTGCCCTGAAAGCAATTTCATACTTATACTTTAAGGAGATAACAATGAAAGTTTTTTGTATCGATCAAGGGGAGTTTTTATATGAATAAATACAAGAGCTTGATTTATGAAGAAAGAAGAGCCTTAAAGGTATTTATATTATTATTTTATATTATATTCTTTTTATATGACGCTATATATTATTTTGTATATCCTGCTATGAATATTAGTGGAACAGCGGTAGGTTGGCCAGAAGGTAGTCTTGGGATAGGTGTGCCTATATTTGTAATAGCATTATTTCCTATTTCTATATATCTTCAAAAAAGAGGGTATGTATATTCTGTAAAATATTTATTTTTATTTGGGTACATGTTTATCAATCTTGTGAATAATTTAATGATTTATTTGCGAACGGATAGACCTTTTGAACATGGCAGTATGGTAGAAATGTTATTAATTTTATTTGCCCCAGTTTTCGTGAATAGAAAATACTTTTATTTAGTGTCCTTTAGTGTAATTGGAAAGTACGTATTTTTCACATTGCTATTACAAGATTTAAAAGTGATAATTCCACTTGTTTTATGTGTATTTTATTTCATTATTTCACATTCTTTATTAAAACGATTTCAATCTTATGTAAGAACAGTGGTTGAAATGATGAACAATATGAAAGAGACGGAAAATTTAGCTGTGATTGGGACTATGTCTACAACAATTGCTCATGAAATTCGAAATCCGTTAACAGCGTTAAAAGGGTTTACGCAAATGCAAAAAGAAAGAAATCCAACTGATACGATGAGCTACGACATTATGCTACAAGAAATTGAAAGAGTCAATGGATTTGTTAGTGAATTGATGTTGTTAGGAAAACCAAAGCCAACAAATTATGAAAGGTGTAATATACGAGACATCCTTCTATATGTTGTGCATCTAATGGAAAGTTATGCAACGCAATATAGAGTTAAATGTCATTTACAAGTAGATGGGAATTTACCGGCTATAAACGGTGATGATAAGCAATTAAAACAAGTGTTATTAAATATCATTAAAAATGGAATAGAATCAATGCCAGAGGGTGGAGAAATTCATATCCGTGCATATCAAAAAACGCAAGGACATTTGTGTATTTCTGTTGAAGACCAAGGATTTGGTATAGAGAATGAGAAGTTAGAAAAAATTGGCAAGGCGTTTTACACAACAAAGGAGACTGGTACAGGACTTGGATTAATGATTACATATAAAATTATTAAGGAACATCAAGGGAGTATCACGATCCAAAGTAGTGTAGGAGTAGGAACGAAAGTAGAAATTTTTTTGCCGACCTTTTAATGTATTGGGAGAAAAGATTTTTCAGAAAAGTGTTCTTGTTGTGTAAATATAAACATTTTATAAAATGTTTCAAGAAGGGTTTTTTTTATAAAATACTTCGTTTATAATGGAGGAAAATATCGACATGAGATTGATTGCTCATGTAGCGGTTCAGTAGTGTTATGAAAAGATAAGAAGGGGTGCACACGCATCCTTTTTTCTATGCAGATATTATGAAAGAGGTGGTATGATGGAATTAACATTAAATTCGACTGTATGTTTACACACGATTCAATTTCGAAAAGAGCAAAAGAATTATATTGTAAAAGATACAATTACAGGAGAAAAATATGAAATGCCGCCACTTTGGATTGATGCATTGGCAATGATGCGTGACGGTTTTTTATTGGGGGAAATTGAGGAGAAATTAAAAGAAGAGTATCCATCCGAAGAAGTGAATATGTTAGCATTCACGAGGCAACTGTTAGAACTAGAACTTGTTGAAATGGTAGATGGAGAAGAGATAGCTTGCACAAAGAAGAAAGAGATAGATTGTTTAGCTTGGGTGCGTCCTCGTGTGGAACAATTCTTTCTTAATTTAAATAGAAAATATAGAAGCAAAGACCAGTAGTGGCCTTTGCTTTTTTTATAGGCTATGTTTAAAAAATAACAGCAAATGCTCTTGCGAAAGCACCGTCACTATTTTTAATTTTTAAAGGTGCTGCTGAGAAAAAGAAACGTTTTGCTTCGATAGCATCTAGATTTGTTAAGTTTTCAATTAAGTAAATATCATTCCCTAGTAATATGTGATGAATCGGTGATGTTTCTGTTGTGACTTCATCAGGAGAAATGAAATCTAAACCGATAGATTTTACTTTTAATCGCACTAGTTCTTTAGCTAATTCTTCAGAAAGATAAAATGCTTCCTTCTCATAAGCTTCTGTATTCCATTTTGTGGATAGATTAGAATGAAAAATAACAATATCACCTTCTTTTATGTCAGTATTATGCAATACTGTCTTAGGTAATTTTCGCTCTTGAATATGTGTTACATCTATAAGAACAGCTTCACCTACAAATTGATCCAGCGGTAATTGATCGATGGTCGTTGCGCCTGAAATAAAATGCGCAGGAGCATCACAATGCGTGCCAACATGAACGACAGAATGAAAATCTGTAACTTGATATCCTGATTCTTCAACACTTGTAACAGCTTCTAGTTGTATTTTAGGTGTTCCAGGAAATTGAGACATATTATTTTCAAATGTTTGTGATAAATCAATTACTTTCATTTTACATACCTCCAATATATGTTTTTCAAATAATAAAAAGCTTATCCTTCAGTATCAAGAAAGATGAGCTTTACATGCTAGTTGAGTTTTATCTTCCAAAATGCATTGCATTTTGCAGGAATTAGCACCTATTCAGTTTGTATAAACTGAGGTTGCTGGGCTTCAAAGGGCCGGTCCCTCTGCCTCTCTTGATAAAGAAGTATTCAGTTTTTAAAATCGGAATTTTCCGATAGTTAAATTGTAATTCATTTCCTTTTTGCGTGCAATACAAAATAGGTATTCACCCAAATAAAGCTGCTCGCATATTGTGGCTTATGTAAATAGAATGCTGCGAAGGAGTGAGTGCAGTGACAGGAAATGTATTAAATTATTATGCTGGTGGTAATACAGCTAGGGGATTTCACAATTTATACGAAGAGAATTTAAAAGGATTAGACAGATTATTTATCTTAAAGGGTGGCCCAGGAACGGGAAAATCTTCTTTAATAAAGGCAATAGGTCGTGAATGGATTGAAAAAGGATATGATATTGAATTTTTACATTGTTCTTCTGATAATAAATCGGTTGATGGTGTAATTATCCCAAAATTAAAAGTAGGAATTGTTGATGGGACATCGCCGCATGTTATTGAGCCAAAAATGCCAGGAGTTGTTGAAGAGTATATAAATTTAGGAATTGCTTGGGACTCAGATAAACTAAGAAAGCAGAAGTTAGAAATTGAAAGATTTGTTTCAGAAGCAAGCAAAGCTTTTCAGTTTGCTTACGCACGTTTTAAAGAGGCATTGGTTATACATGATGAGTGGGAGAAGATATATATTGATAATATAGATTTTAATAAAGCAAATGAACTAACCAATCAGCTAATCCAGAAATTATTTGCAGATAAAAGCGGGAGACAATCGCTTGTAAAACATCGTTTTTTAGGAGCTGCTACACCGAAAGGAGCAGTTGATTTTGTTCCTAATTTAACAGAAGGGTTACCACATCGTTATTTCATAAAAGGGCGCCCAGGCTCTGGAAAATCAACGATGCTCAAAAAGTTAGCTAAGGCAGCTGAAGAAAAAGGGTTTGAAGTTGAAGTATATCATTGCGGATTTGACCCGAATAGTCTTGATATGGTTATCGTAAGAGAATTAGGATTTGCAATTTTTGATAGCACCGCACCACATGAATATTTTCCAAGTCGCGAGGGTGATGAAATTATTGATATGTATGCCCTTATTGTTACGCCAGGGACGGATGAGAAATATGCGAAGGAAATTCGTGATGTCTCCATTCAATATAAAGCAAAAATGAATGAGGCGATGTCTTTCTTAGCGAAAGCAAAATCGGTTCGTGATAAATTAGAACGAATTTATATTGCTGCTATGGATTTTTCAATAGTAGATGCATATAAAGAGGAGATTCAAAAAGAGTTTGAACGAATTGCTGCTACTGTAATTGAAAAGCAACAATAGACGTTTCATTAGGCTGTCAGTAATTTCTGACAGTTTTTTTAGTATGTAGTAAAATTAATAGTGTATTGTCGAATTTCCAAGGAAATAATCAAAAAATGGAGATGTTATGAAATGAGAGAGAAAATCGAGTTGGAGTTAGAAAGAATTGAAAAAGAGAATGATGTAAAAATTTTATTTGCGGTGGAATCAGGGAGTCGTGCTTGGGGGTTTCCATCGAAAGATAGCGATTATGATGTTAGGTTTGTTTATATACATCCGGTAGAATGGTATTTATCAATTCATGACAAACGAGATGTAATTGAATATCCAATTAGTGATGATTTAGATATAAGTGGTTGGGATATTAAAAAGGCGTTGCAACTATTCGCGAAGTCGAATCCTGCTTTACTTGAGTGGATTCGATCACCAATTTTTTATTCGAAAAACTCTAATTTTCCAGAACTACTTCAACAGATGAGTGAGAAGAATTTTGATCCAAAAGCAACGATATATCATTATTTACATATGGCGTCGAAAAATTATCGTGAATTTTTGCAAGGTGAGAATGTAAAGCTGAAAAAGTACTTTTATGTATTACGTCCCATTTTAGCTTGTAAGTGGCTAGAAGAGAAAACGACTTTACCTCCTGTAGAATTTGATCGATTAATTACAGAATTATCATTAGAACGTAGCGTATTAGATGAAATTGAAAAGTTGTTAATAAAGAAAAAAGCAGGTACTGAATTAGATGTTGGATTGAAAATTAAGGTGCTAAATCAATTTTTAGAAGAACAAATTCATTACTATCAGCAATATGTAAAAGGAATTGAAAAGGGATCAGGAATCGATATTGAGAGTTTAAATACATTGTTTCGAGATATGTTGTTTGAAGCATATGAAAAAGAGCACAAGTAAGTTTGTGCTCTTTTTATTTTGTAGGAATGAAGAAAACAGATATAGCTGCGATAAGACCTGCAAAGGAGAATAAGTAAAAATTCCATGCTAAGTCATATTGCATTGTCATAATAATACCGACGAGAATTGGGCCAGCAATTGCACCAACTCGGCCAAGCCCCAGTCCCCAGCCTAAGGAGGTAGCTCGGATATGTGATGGGAAGTATTGTGTTACATATGCATTTAATATTTGAGTAATACCGACTGATCCAATACCAGCAAGGCCAATTAAAAGATAAATGATTGTAACAGATGGTTTGATTGTTAATAGTCCGATACATATGGCTGCCATAAGATAAGAGATGCTAATAACAATTTTTGCTCCTATACGATCAGCAATTGCTCCAGCGAATAGTGCGCCGATAGCTGCGGTAATATTTAGCATAAGTAGAAATGACAGACTAGACCCAAGAGGATATCCTGCCTGGCGCATCATCTGTGGTAACCAAGTGTTTAAACCATATATTAAAAACATTCCCATTATATAAGTGATCCAAAAAAGTAGCGTTGCTTTTATGTATTCTTTTGAGAATAAAGTAAAAAATCCATTTTTCTTTCGTATAGTAGATGGGTCTTGATGAGTTTTATCTTTTACATGAAATTCAATTTGAAAACGATTAAGAATTTGGTTCACTTCTTCTTGGTGATTACGTGATAATAAAAATTGAATGGACTCGGGTAAATAGCGAATAATGAAAGGGATGAGGAGTAGTGGAATCATTCCGATACCAAACATAATTCTCCATCCGAAATCTTCTAACATAAGCATGGACAAAATAGCACCTAACACGATACCTAAAGGATAGCCAGTAAACATAAGAGCATAAATAAAAGATTGCCTTTTTTTTGGTGAATATTCAACAGTAAGTGCTGAAGCTGTTGGGATAACACCGCCTAATCCGATTCCTCCTATAAATCGAGATAATCCAAATAACTCAGGAGAAGGAGCGATAGCCGCTAAACCCATTGTGATAGAAAAAAGTGCTAAACAGCATATAAGCGTCCATTTACGCCCAATTAGATCTGTAATCGTTCCAACTAGAATAGCTCCAATAAACATCCCAAATAAAGCATAGCTTGCAATTGTACCAGCATGCGCTGGTGATAGCGCCCAGCTTTTGTCTTCTAGGAGCTTTGGTAGAACGGCACCGTAAATACCTAAATCATATCCATCAGCTAAAATGGCTAGCCAACAAATAAAAACAACAAGTTTTGTAATAGAGCTTGGAAAGATAGTTTCTGTAGATTCTAGATGAGGTGGAGCTGAAGGTTGCATAATATTCACCCCTTTTAATTTGTAGATGAATATATTATTTTATTTAATGTTAATATTTTCCTCCTTGTGTCGAATTTTATCTGAAAAGGGTTTATAACAAATAAAGAAGTTCAACAGTAATTTTGTTGAACTTCTTTATTTGTTTACTCATTATCAACTCGTTTTAACGGTTGGTCTGCTGGGCCTTCAAGAACGTCTCCCTCAATTGAAAAACGAGAACCATGGCAAGGGCAATCCCAAGTACAATCACCATTATTCCATTCAACTTCACAGCCGAGATGTGTACAAGTTGTATCGACGATATGTAATTTTCCTTCTTTGTCCTTATAAGCACCTGCTCGTTTACCGTTAACATGTACGACAGATCCTTCACCAACTTCGAGATCTTCTGGCTTACGTAATGCGGTTTCAATCTTTCCTGCAATTAAATGTTTCGCAACATCAATGTTTTGGGAGAGGAACGTTTTTATATCTGGATTTGCATGGAAGCGTGATGGTGCATACAGTTCTTTATAGGGACTGTGAACTTTTAGGATGGAGTCCTTCAGTAGGTGAGCGGCAGCAGTTCCAGTTGTCATTCCCCATTTGCGATATCCAGTTGCAACAAATATATTTGGATTTCTTTCGTTAATATGTCCGATATAAGGAAGCTTATCTAGAGTAATTAAATCTTGTGCTGACCATCTATAAGGAACTTCATCTATTCCAAAAGTGGCTTCAGCAAAAGAATAGAGTGCTTCATAATGAAGCATCGTATTTATTCCCTGACCTGTTTTATGACTCTCTCCGCCAATCAAAATTAATTTTTCTCCATTGTTTGTTATATAGCGTAAGGAGCGCTTTGGATCATCAATACTTAAATACATGCCACCTGGATACTCCGTTTTTGCTTTTATTGCAAGAGCGTAGGAGCGTTCTGCGTACATTCGCGTAAAGAAAAAGCTATTCGCATCATAAAAAGGAAAATGTGAACAAGAGACGACATATTCACAAGTGATATGATGGCCCTCTTTTGTAATTATTTGTGAATAATCGCCCTTTTCCACATCCATAGCTGTTGTTTGTTCGTAGACCTTTCCGCCCATCTCCACAAACTTTTCTAAAAGTGTTTTTAAATAAAGAAGGGGATGGAATTGTGCTTGATTTTTCATTACAAGCGCAGATTGTACTGGAATAGGAATCGATAGAGATTGAACATAGTCACAAGGTATATTTAATTTTTGATAAGCTTCATATTCTTTCGATAAATTTCTTAATCCGTTATCAGTAGTTGTATATAAATATGAATCTTCATTTGAGAAATTACAGTCGATTTTATATGTTTGAACAGTTTTATTTATGAATTGTAGAGCCTGATTATTTGATTCATAGTAAAGCAGGGCCTTTTCTACACCGAAATGATTTATTAATTCATCATAAATAAGATCATGTTGTGCTGTTACTTTCGCTGTTGTATGCCCAGTCGTTCCATTTAAAATACGACCAGAATCAATTAAAACAACATCGATGCCTTCTTTTGCAAGTAAATAGGCAGTAGTAATACCTGTAATACCAGCACCGATAATAGCAACTTTCGTCTTTATATTTTCGGATAAACGAGGGAAAGTAGGAAACTGAGTAGATTCAATCCAATAAGATAGCGGCAGTTGTGGAAATGTATCACTTGTCATTGCGGAAACCTCCTGATTTTAGAACAATTTTCCTTTTAATATTTCCATATTATATGAAATTCATGTGTGTTGTTTTAGAAGTAGTCTATTTTTATTAAAAGAGGTTATAAATTATTTTAATATAATTAATTAGGTGGGGCATTATGATGTAGTAGGATTTATATAAAACTAAATTCAAGTGATTCTGTTTGTTGATTACATAGGGAGTTATTGAATGAGATAGAGTCTATGGCGTTTAAGAAAATGTCTATATATAGTGGGTAAATCCTTATGGAATCTATACATTTTCTTTAGTGAAATAAAGTATGATTATAAAAATATAACCACCTTTTATTACTAGGTCATAAAAGGTGTTGACAATATAGAAATTCTATTGTTATGATTCATCATGTGGAAAGGTTGATAGAGAGTAAAAAGAGAAATGTTTTTCATTGATAATAAAAGCGAAAAATAAGTGACGATAGAGTGAGTATATTTTCCTTATAATAGATGCTTTTTGGATCATCTAGTAAAATCAATCTGGAAGCAAGAATTGATATATGTAAGTTGCGCAAGGCGCGGCATAAGAAAGGAGCAAAAGGATGAAGGAGCTTCATACGTTTGGGTGGTATGCAGCACGTGTATCACCACATTTGCCGAAAAAAGCATTTAAACCAGTGCCTACTCGTTTATTTGGTGGACTGGCTTATTTGCTTGTGGCATTGGCGGGGTTAATATCGATTGGTGTATTTGAATTGAATGTGTGGGCGAATCTAGGAATTGCGATTGTTCTTGGATTATGTTTTGCTTCACTAGGATTTTTAGGGCATGAAATTTTACATGGAACTGTTGTAAGAAAGGCATGGCTTCGTGACTTCTTAGGCGCGATTGCATTTATGCCATTATCAACAGGGCCAAAGCTTTGGAGAAAGTGGCATAATGCAACGCATCATGTTCATACACAGCATGAAGAGAATGATCCAGATGCATGGCCGACACTTGAGAAACTTAAGAAGAGTAAGTTTTTGAGTTGGGTATATCGTATGCCTTTACATGTACGTTCATTCTTTAGTTTTCTGTCACTAACAATTCAATTTACATTGCATTCGACTCGAATGTTCTTTCATTTTATAAAAGAGTTCAAGTCATCCAATCAAAAATCTGTATGGCTTCAACTTCTTTTGCCTTGGACAGTTTGGATTAGTTTATTGTTTATTATGGGACCTGGAAAATGGTTATTTGCATATGTCATTCCGTTGTTAATTGCTAACTTTATTGTAATGGCATATATCGCAACAAATCACCGCTTAAATCCAATTGTTCCAGTAAATGATCCGTTAGCAAACTGTTTGTCAGTAACAGTGCCGCGCTGGGTAGACGTTTTACATTTCAATTTCTCATATCATACAGAACATCATCTGTTTCCCGCTATGAGTTCTAAATACTATCCGTTAGTAAAAGAGAAGATTAAAGAAATGTGGCCGGAACGCTATCATGAGATGCCGATGACAAAAGCTTTGGCAGCGCTATGGAATACACCACGTGTGTATTATCAAGGAAGTGAATTAGTGGATCCGCATAGAGAGCATTTCTATGGTTCTTTAGGAAATGGACTAGATCCTCATAATATTTCATATCGTGAGGAACATATAGAAGAAGAAAAGAGTATTAAAAAAGTAAATCAGTAAAAATTAATATATTTTTGCAATGAAAAAGCAAGCCATCTCAGGCTTGCTTTTTCTTATAAAGAAACTTCCTTTTTGTTCCTTTTATGGACTTGGACGGAGTTAGTTTCTTTTCGTTGTAGTCGTTTTTCTAAAAGATTAACAAAATAAGTAAATAGAAGAACAAGTATGAGATAGTATGCACCAACGATTATGTAAGTATCTAATTGTTGGAAATTACCTGCTGCAATTGATAAACCTGAACCCCATAATTCGGACATTCCTACATAAGCAACAAGTGAAGAATCTTTTAATCCGATAATAAATTGGTTTCCTAGAGGAGGAAGAGACAGACGAAATGCTTGTGGTAATATAATTCGTCGCATAGCTAAAGGATAAGGCATGCCTAAAGAGCGAGCTGCTTCTAATTGTCCCCGGTCAACGGATTGAATAGATCCACGGAAAATTTCCGTAATATATGCTCCGTTATGAATTGCTAAAGCGATTGCACCTGCCCAAAAAGGGGTGAAAACAACAACGGATGTAATTCCAAAATAGAGAATGGCAATTTGAACAATTAAAGGTGTACCACGAATAATAGCAATGTAGACATGAGCGATACTATTTAAAACTTTATTGTTAGAGATTCGAAAGAAAGCGAATAATAATCCAATTAATGAACCGAGTACTAGGGAAGTTAATGTTAATTGTAATGTGACAATAGTAGCCTTTAAGAGTGTGGGATAGGAAGAGATAAAAATTTCAAACATGCGTTTCACCTCATATTGTATAGATTTTAGTAGAGAATGAAATGCCCCACATAAAATGAACATTTAATCAGTGGGGCATTGTTTATAAATCTTTTGAATGGCTAACTTACTTCGTTTTTTCCTCTTCACCGAGAATATTACGCCCGAACCATTTTTTACTGATCTTTTCATACGTACCATCTTTAATGATTTCATCTAACGCTTTATTTACTTTCTCAACCATTTCTTTATCATCTTTGCGAATAGCAATTCCCATTTCATCAAGATTTAATGGTTTTCCGGCTTCTTTTATCTTCGATTTTCCTTCTTTTATCATACGTAGACCAACCATTTGATCCGTAATTACTGCGTCAACACGCCCAGGCTCTAAGTCCATAAGAGCAGTAATATCGCTGTCATATTCTGTGATTTGATCTGTATATTTTGCAACAAGATTTTTAAAGGTACTAGCTTTTACAACACCAATTTTCTTACCTTTTAAATCTTCTGGAGAAGAGATAGCGGTATTCTTTTTAGCCACAAAAATTTGGGCGCCAGAGCGATAGTACGGATTTGAGAAACTAACAGCTTTTAAGCGCTCCTCTGTAATTGCCATACTACCCAGTATTACATCATATTTCTTCGCTTGAAGACCTTGAATCAGCGTTTCCCATGGGTTTGTAACGGGCGTAGCCTTCATGTTCATCTTTTTAGCAAGAGCTTCACCGATTTCTACATCAAAGCCGACAAGTTTGCCGTCATTTTCTTTATAGTTAAAAGGTTTGTATAATCCACTCATCGCATAGCGAAATTCTTTTTCACTATTTGATGAAGTAGTAGAGCTTTCTTTGCTACAAGCTCCTAGTATGAAGGATGTACATAGTGTAATGCTCGCAACAATGGTTAATAGTTTTCTTTTCATAAAACCCCTCCTATATATTGATCATACGGATAGTTTTTTAGTATGTTATTGAAATATTTTATTTGGATGATTAGTTGTGCACCGTATGAATGTATTCCTTTTCGTTTGAAACAAAAGTTACATTATAAAACGTTGCGTAAAAATTGTTTTGCCCGTTCATGTGATGGAGCTGAAAAGAATTGTACTGGCGGAGCATCTTCTACAATCTTTCCATCGTCCATAAAGATGACGCGATCAGCTACATCTTTTGCGAAATTCATTTCATGAGTAACAATAACCATTGTCATCCCTTCTTCAGCAAGTTCTTTCATAACTTGCAATACTTCTCCAACAAGTTCAGGGTCTAAAGCTGAGGTAGGCTCATCAAATAGCATAATCTTAGGGCTCATTGCAAGAGCTCGTGCAATGGCAATGCGCTGTTTTTGACCACCTGAAAGAAGATGAGGAGTTACATCCGCTTTATCTTGAAGGCCGACTTTTTGGAGAAGTTGATTTCCAATATCCTGTGCATTTGCTTTCTCTAATTTTTTTACGTGAATAGGTGCTTCTATGATGTTTTCTAGTGAGGTCATATGAGGAAAGAGGTTAAAGTGCTGAAAAACCATACCGACATTTTCACGGACTTTATTTAAATTTGAATGCTTTGGATCAATTCGCTCACCTTGTAAGTGAATTTCGCCTTCATCGTACATTTCTAAAAAGTTAAGACAGCGAAGTAATGTACTTTTACCAGAACCACTGGCACCAATTAAAACAACAACTTCTTTTTCTTTTACTTCTAAATCAATTCCTTTTAACACATCAAGTGAACCGAATGATTTTACTAGATTTCGAACTTGAATCATACAAAACCCCCAGTTAAAAATATATTTTACAAATGTTGCCCTGTATTTCTGTTATTAGTCATAAATTGTCAGAATCCTTTATTTTTTTTGTGCAATTTGATATTCAAAGAAATAATGATTTTTAAAATCTCTATATCCTTCTATAATGAAAATATGGATAATAATATATAGGTAGTATTTATATTGCTTATAAAAAGGGGGAAAGGGAAGATGGAAAAAGAAAGAAAAACATTTTCTTTTGGATTACGTACACAACTTATGCTATTCACTACAGTTTTAGCTTTCATTACATATTCAACAAGTATATTTTTTATTTACGTGATATACGATTATTTTCAAAGTTATGTAAGTCAAACTGTATATAATATTATCGTTATGTTATTAGGGGTAGTATGGTCTGGAATTTTAGCATATGGAGCAGCCGTATTTTTAATTAAACCGCTTCGCAAGTTAGAGGAAGCGGCAAGAAAAGCAGCTGAGGGTGATATTCGTGAAGATGTTCCATTACCGAAGACAGATGATGAAATTAAATCTTTAAGTGTTGCATTTAATATGATGTTAGGAAACTTAAGGGGCATGGTAAAAAATATTGATACAACATTTTCGTATACAAATAATCAAGTACAGCAGATTAGAAAACAAACAGGCGAAGCAACGAGACAAGCGCAAGGTGTATCTGAGACACTTGCAGAGATTTCTTCAGGCGCTGAGCAATCAGCGGCATCAATTCAAGCAATTGTTTCTGCTGTTGATACAACGACTTCTATTGCAAGTGAAGTAGAAGAAAAAGCGAAGCAGTCTGATACATTGTCTTCAGAAATGGTTGAAGCTTTAGGGCATAGTACTCGTGTCTTTACGTCTTTAATTCAAGGTATTCAAACATTGGCAAAAGAAAATGAAGATTCAATGCAAAATGTACAGAAGTTAGAAGAACGAATGAAACAAGTAGAACATATTGTGTCTGTTGTGAGTGCAATTGCTAGCCAAACGAATTTATTAGCACTAAATGCTTCTATTGAGGCAGCTCGCGCAGGAGAGCATGGAAGAGGCTTTGCGGTTGTTGCGGAAGAAGTACGTAAACTTGCTGATGAAAGTGATCATTCTGCAAGAAACATATCGCAGTTATTACGGAATATGCAAGATGAAGTACAACAAGTTGCAATGAAAATGACAGAACAAGTGAAAATAGCTAAAGAAGAGGCGAAACGTGGGGAAGCTACGGAATTAATTTTAAAAGAAATGTCATCAAGTGTTATGGAAGTAGCCGATGCAACTCAGCAAATTAGTAGTTATATGAATGAACAAGTGAGCCACATTCATCAAACAGGAGCACAAACAAAAGCTGTAGCAGCAATTGCTGAAGAAACGTCAGCTGGTTCGCAAGAAGTAGCACGTGTGACGCTACAACAATCTAAAAATATGATAGTAATCGATCAATTATTAAAGGATTTAGAGAAGCAAGCAACTGATTTGAAACAAACAATTGAACGATTTTCAATGTAAAAGGAAGAACAGAATATTGTTCTTCTCTTTTTTATTTAGCTTGATTTAATATTTACAGTTAAACTATGAACGTTTCCGCAACATTCTTTTCTGTCCCTTTCGGATGAAAATTATAGCGAGCTATAATATTAAAAGGGGTGTCTTTTATGAAAAAAGAAAAAAGACAACGGTTAATTAAACAATTTGTAAAGGAGTATGAAATAGATAAGCAAGAAAGATTAGTAGAATTGTTAGCAAAAAAAGATGTATTAGTAACACAAGCTACGGTTTCTCGCGATATTCGTGAGTTAAACTTAACGAAGGTACCTTCTCAAGAAGGATTAATGATATATAAAGTTTTCTCAGAAGAGCATTTACAAACTGATATAAAGTTAAAGAAAAAATTACGAGAAGTTGTTGTAAAAATTGATTGTGTAGATCAATTAATGGTTATTAAAACATTACCTGGTAATGCACATGTTATTGGTGTTTTATTTGATGAGTTAGATTGGAAAGAAAAAATAGGATGTATATGTGGAAATGATACATGCCTTATAATTTCACAGTCGAAATCAGATAGGGAGATTATAGAAGAAAGATTAAATTTAATTATTTAGATGCAAAAATCCTGTTTTTAATAAAATTAAAAACAGGATTTTTGTTTAAATACGGAAGTTAAATATTCAACATATATGCGTAATATATGTATTTTTTATTGAGAAAGCAAGATAGTTTGTTATAAAAATACATATTCGTATGATTTTAAAAAAATAACTTGTTTAATATTTCACAATGATAATGTGGATGCTTTCACAAAGATGAAAGTACAGAGCATTTATTATGTACTTGTAAGACATCAAACATATTTAAAAGGAGGTACAACAAATGAAACATCCGATACATGTTACTTCAGAAATTGGGGAATTACAAACGGTTTTATTAAAACGACCGGGTAAAGAAGTGGAAAACTTGACGCCAGATTATTTGCAGCAATTATTATTTGACGATATTCCATACTTACCAATTATTCAAAAAGAGCATGATTATTTTGCACAAACGTTACGCAATCGGGGTGTTGAAGTTCTTTATTTAGAAAAACTAGCCGCTGAGGCGTTAGTAGATAAAAAACTTCGAGAAGAATTTGTTGATCGTATTTTAAAAGAAGGACAGGCCGACGTAAATGTTGCACATCAAACTTTAAAAGAATATTTACTTTCCTTTTCAAATGAAGAATTAATTCAAAAAATTATGGGCGGTGTACGGAAAAACGAAATTGAAACAAGTAAGAAGACACATTTATATGAATTAATGGAAGATCACTATCCGTTTTACTTAGATCCAATGCCTAATTTATATTTTACTCGTGATCCAGCAGCTAGCGTGGGCGATGGCTTAACGATAAATAAGATGAGAGAACCAGCGCGTAGACGTGAATCATTATTCATGGAGTACATCATTAAATATCATCCAAGATTTGCAAAACATAATGTACCAATCTGGTTAGATCGTGATTATAAATTTCCGATTGAAGGTGGCGACGAGCTAATTTTAAATGAAGAAACAATTGCGATTGGAGTATCTGCTCGTACTTCAGCTAAAGCAATTGAACGTTTAGCTAAAAATCTCTTTAGCCGACAAAATAAAATTAAGAAAGTGTTAGCAATAGAAATTCCAAAATGTCGAGCATTTATGCATTTAGATACAGTATTTACAATGGTTGATTATGACAAGTTTACAATTCACCCAGCCATTCAAGGGCCAAAAGGGAATATGAATATTTATATTTTAGAAAAAGGATCAGATGAGGAAACTCTTAAAATTACACATCGTACTTCTTTAATGGAAGCATTAAAAGAGGTATTAGGCTTAAGTGAATTAGTTCTTATTCCATGTGGAGGAGGAGATGTAATTGCTTCTGCTCGTGAACAATGGAATGATGGCTCGAACACATTAGCAATTGCGCCAGGTGTAGTTGTTACATATGATCGCAACTATGTATCTAATACGTTATTACGTGAACACGGTATAGAAGTGATTGAGGTGCTAAGTTCGGAATTATCTCGTGGTCGTGGGGGTCCACGTTGCATGAGTATGCCAATTGTTCGTAAAGATATTTAGTATAAATAACGGAGAAAGTAGGGATGAATTATGTTAATGACTAGACCAAATTTAAAAGGAAGAAGCTTTCTAGCAGAAAAAGATTTTACACAAGAAGAATTGTTATATTTTCTAGATTTGGCAGCAGAATTAAAAGAGAAAAAGAAAAATGGTATCCCGCATCATTATTTAGAAGGTAAAAATGTAGCGCTCTTATTTGAAAAAACTTCTACTCGTACGCGTTGTGCATTTACAGTAGCATGTACAGATTTAGGGGCAAATCCTGAATATTTAGGGAAAGGTGATATTCAACTTGGGAAAAAAGAATCTGTAGAGGATACAGCAAAAGTGTTAGGGCGTATGTTTGACGGAATTGAGTTTCGTGGATTTAATCATGAAACTGTAGAATCTTTAGCACAAAATTCTGGTGTGCCAGTTTGGAATGGATTAACAGATATGTGGCATCCAACACAAACACTAGCAGATTTATTAACAATTAGAGAACATATAGGGAAATTGAAAAATGTGAAGCTCGTTTACGTTGGCGATGGGCGAAATAATGTTGCTAATAGCTTACTAGTTGGTGGAGCAATCGTTGGAATGGATGTACGTATTTGTACACCGGAATCTTTATGGCCTGCACAAGAAGTAATTGATTTAGCAAAAAAATATAATGAACAAGTAATGATAACAAGTAATGTGGAAGAAGCTGTTGCGAATGCAGATGTAATTTATACAGATGTATGGGTGTCTATGGGGGAAGAAGAAAAATTTGCTGAACGTGTCGAGTTATTGAAACCTTATCAAGTAAATATGAAAATGATTAAAGCAACAGGGAATGAAAACGTGATTTTCTTACATTGTTTACCTGCATTTCATGATGTTGAAACGATGTATGGCGAAGAAGTTTATGAGAAATATGGGTTGAAAGAAATGGAGGTAACTGACGAAGTATTCCGCAGTAAACATTCAAAAGTATTTGATCAAGCTGAAAATAGAATGCATACAATTAAAGCGGTTATGGCAGCTACTTTAGGAAACATGGAGTAAAGAAGAAAGGGAGTCTTCCTTTCTTCTTTCTCCTCCTTTAGACACTATCATTCACTATTGCTTTTGTATTGTTATTGTAATTAAAGAGAGGTGAGTGGAATGGGTGAAGATAAGAAATTAGGGTTGTTTACACTAACGGCTCTTGTAGTTGGGTCTATGATTGGCGGTGGAGCCTTTAATTTAGCGAGTGATATGGCAAAAGGTGCTGGTGCTGGAGCCATTATTATTGGCTGGGTTATAACAGGAATTGGGATGATCGCACTCGGATTATCTTTTCAAAATCTAACTGTAAAACGGCCAGATTTAGATGGTGGTATTTTTAGCTATGCAAAAGCAGGGTTTGGTAATTTTATGGGGTTTAATAGTGCGTGGGGATACTGGCTATCTGCTTGGCTTGGGAATGTAGCTTACGGTACATTATTGTTTTCTTCATTAGGATATTTCTTCCCGATCTTTGAAGGCGGTCAAAATGTAGAATCCATTATTGGTGCAAGCGTATTATTATGGTGTGTTCACATGTTAATTTTACGTGGAGTTCAATCAGCAGCCCTTGTGAATTTAGTAACTACAATCGCAAAATTAGTACCTGTATTTGTATTTATTGTCATAGGAATCTTTGCGTTTCATATTGATACGTTCTTAGATGGATTTTGGGGGCAAACTGGTTCTTTTTCATGGGGAGCAGTTGGCAGCCAAGTTAAAAGTACAATGCTTGTAACTTTATGGGTATTTATTGGGGTAGAAGGGGCTGTTGTTTTATCCAGTCGAGCAAAAAATAGAAGTGATGTAGGGAAAGCAACCGTTATTGGCTTAATTGGTACACTCATCATTTACATTTTAATCACATTATTGTCTCTTGGACTTATGCAGCAAGCAGACATTGCAGGTTTGAAAAATCCGGCTATGGCTTATTTGTTTGAAAGTGTTGTTGGAAAATGGGGTGCTATCTTTATTAATTTAGGTTTAGTCATCTCTGTATTAGGTGCTTGGTTAGGTTGGACTTTGCTCGCTTCTGAAATTCCATATTTAGCGGCTAAAGATGGAGTATTTCCAAAATGGTTCGCAAAAGAAAATAAAAATAAGGCTCCAGTAAATTCATTATGGATAACAAATGGTTTAATACAAATATTCTTGTTAACATTCGTCGTTTCTGATCAGGCGTATAACTTTGCATTCTCTTTAGCATCTTCAGCTATTTTAATCCCATATGCTTTTTCAGCATTTTATCAACTGAAGCATAGCTTAAAGTCTGAAGAAGCAGATCGAAATAAAAATATAATAATTGGCTTGATCGCAAGTATTTATGGCGTGTGGTTAGTTTATGCAGCCGGTTTAGAGTATTTATTATTAACAATGACTTTATATGCGCCAGGTATTTTTATTTTTTACAATGTTCAAAAGCAAAAGAGTTCGAAGCAAATATTTACTCGAGTGGAATTAGCATCATCCGTAGCAATTGGTGCTTTAGCATTCTTTGCGATTTATGGATTAATTACAGGCAGTATTACTTTATAAAGCGCTGTGAAAGCGAAATCAACTGGAGGGCTGGAATATGGCACGAAGAAAAATTGTAGTTGCACTAGGGGGAAATGCGATACAGTCTGGAGAAGCTACTGCGGGAGCGCAGCAAGAAGCGTTGGAAAAAACGGCAGAACAACTTGTGAAAATAATGGAAAATGATGTGGATATAGTAATTGCGCATGGAAATGGCCCACAAGTGGGGAATATTTTATTACAGCAAAAAGCTGCAGAAACGGAAAAGACACCTGCAATGCCATTAGATACTTGTGGGGCAATGAGCCAAGGGATGATTGGATATTGGATGGAAAATGCAATTGAAAAGGCATTGAAAAAACGGAATATAAACAAAGATGTAGCAACGGTTATAACACGTGTTGTTGTGGATAAAAAAGATGAGGCATTTAAAAATCCAACTAAACCAATTGGTCCTTTTTATACAGAAGAAGAGGCCAGAAAATTAATGGATGAAACAAAAGCAGTGTTTAAAGAAGATGCTGGTAGAGGATGGAGACGTGTTGTTCCATCACCGAAGCCTGTAAGTATTCATGAACATAAAGTGATTAATTCTTTGGTCGAAGATGGAAACATAGTGATAGCTGTGGGCGGAGGTGGAATTCCAGTAATTGATTCTGAAGAAGGGTTAAAAGGAACTGAAGCGGTTATCGATAAAGATTTCGCTGCGCAGAAATTAGCAGAATTAGTAGATGCCGATACGCTCGTTATTTTAACTGCAGTTGATTATGTGTATGTAAATTATAATCAACCGAATCAAAAAAAATTAGAGCATGTCACAGTGAATCAATTAGAAGAATATATTGAAGAACAACAATTTGCTGCGGGAAGCATGCTTCCAAAAATCGAAGCTGCTATTAATTTTGTTAATACAAATCCAAAAAGAAAAACGATTATTACGTCTTTAGAAAAAGTATATGAAGCACTAGAAGAAAAAGCCGGTACTATTATTTCAAAACAGAATGTATGCATGTATGTTTAAATTATTATGTACGCTACTTAGTAGTAAAAAAAGAATGAGGTTAATAACTTCATTCTTTTTATTTATTAATATTTTTTGTACTCATTGTTCATAAAGTTTTCATGATGAAATCTGAATATACAAGTTAATTATGATAAAATTCAAATTGAATACGCTTTCTTGATTTTTCGCTCCAACATACAGCAAGAGAGAGGGAATTTTATGAATAGACGGAACGTAGTGAAAGACTTAAAGCAGTTCGAATTATTTGCTCATTTAACAGAAAAAAAATTGAAAGGCTTAACAGAGTTTGTTTATTGGCGAACTTATAAAAAAGGTCAATTTTTATTTTTAGAAGGGGATTCAAGGGAAAGAATTTACTTCATGTTAGATGGTTTTGTAAAGTTAGAGCGGGTTAATCAAAATGGGAACTTATTATACGATGACTATGTAAAGCGGTATTCTATTTTTCCTTATGGTGGTATGTTTACAGACAGAGGATATAACTATACAGCAGAAGCAATGACGGATGTGGAGGTATATTATATTCCAACGGTAATCTTTGAAGATATGGTAAAGTCCAGCAGAACACAATTGATGTACGTTGTTCAGCAATTATCATCTATATTAAAATTGAACGAAAATCGAGTGCAAAATATTACAATTCCTAATGCACAAGATCGTGTTATCCAAACGTTAAATTATTTAATGCAGGATTTAGGAGAACAGAGTGGAGAAAAGATTGTAATTTCATGTCCACTTACAACAATTGAAATATCCAAAATATCTGGAACATCTCGAGAGACAGTTAGCAGCGTATTAAAACAATTAAAAAATGATAGCATTGTTACAATTTTAGATAAAAAAATTACAATACATGATCCAACATATTTTGAAGAAATCTCTATGTGAAAATTGTATATTGATTTTTTAATTCATAGTGTATATTAATAAGGTTCTTTATATATTTATAAGGAACTTTTTTACGTTATCCTCTATAAAAAGATTGTATAGTATGGTAATAATAGCTAAAATCGATAATAAAATACAAAGTGAAGGGGAGAAAGAATGATTCGTATTGAGTATGATCGATTAGTAGCTATTTGTTACAGTATAGGGGTTTTGTTATTATTAAAAATTCCAAATGATAATGAATTAATTGGGGAAAAACTATTCAATGTCTATAAGATTCCGATACATACGTATGTTTATATGGATTATAAAGTCTCAAATATATTGATTGTTTCTTTCATACTACATGTAATTGCATTTATATTATTTTTAAAATGGCTAGGAAAAAAGGAGTCTAGTACATTTAGAAAAATGAATAAAATAAAAGTAGTAGGTACTAGTATTTTGATTGTAATGATGCCGTTTATTTTAAATACAATCCTCCAGACATTGAATAAAACATGGTATTATGCAGGAAAAGCAGGGGTAGAAGCAATAGAATATAAAAAAGAAGATAGCCAGTGTAGAATGGAGAAAAATGGAGAGAATATCCAACCGAAGTGCATTGTTACTTTAAAAAATTATCGTAATCATTCACAAGCATTAAAAGTTGTTTTATATGATAATGCAAACGAGAATTCAAAAAGCTATCCAGTACCGAAACCAGTCTATTTACAAAAACATGAGACAAAGCAATTTGAATTTCAAGTTCCTGTTTCTTATAATAGAGGTATTGAAAAAGATAAAGTACCAAATATTAAATTACATTCATTGCATGAAAATGATACGAAATACAATTAATCTGTAAGTAAAAGTTTATGAGTAGGAGCAAGAATTTGAAACGATATAGAAAATCAACTTGAATCATCCAACATACTGCGAGGTAACGGTATATTGGATGATTTTTTTATGTTATCCCCTTTTTTCACGTATGAAAAGGAGGAATACTTTGTTGGAAATGAAAAACATCACAAGGATCATACATGGTTTTTACTTTACGTAATCTGTGAAAGTTAGAGCCATAATAACTAGTTTGCCAATTTTTAATGTCGATATCGGGCCAGTTCACATAGTCACCTAGTGTATAAGGATCTAAGCTTTCTCGTAAACCTTTAACCCAGCGTATATTTCGATTTTCTTCATCATCGCATTTCCAAGAGGTAATGTATTCTTGAGCAATAATTGCTTTACGATGAAAATAAGCCGTTTCATTCGGCGAAATATTTTCAACAGCACCTATGAGCGATTGATGCCAAATACTAGCATCTTTATTTGGTGCATGAGAAAGAAAGGATTGCATGATTTGAATGCCTTTAAGGGGAATAGGTTTATAGACATAGGAACCAGAGCGCTTAAAATTTTCAGGGATGTTACCTCCATTAAAAAATTCAACAGCCTTTATATAAGGAACTTCTTCTATAAAGAGAGAGGGGCTACCAGTTTCAAGAAGAGGGGATAATAGGGAATGGAGTTCAGAGGGAGAACCGACAAACTCGCCTTGTGCTTCAATTTTATTTCGTTGCTTGGCGAATAATTCGATCGATGAAGTGAGACGTTCATCTATATAAGGTGCCCAGTTTTGCCACGCTTGAAATGCAGCAATAAAGTCTTCCCATTCCCATGTAATTGAGAAAATTGATACATTTTTTATCGGGTGGACTCGAAAAGTTAAGGAAGTGACAATTCCGAAGTTTCCACCACCGCCACCACGGCATGCCCAAAAAAGGTTAGAGTTTTCTTGTTCATTTGCACGAATGAGTTTTGCACCAAATTTTCCACACGCTTGTACCATTTCCACTTCCATTAATTGATCACATGTTAATCCAAATAAGCGCGAAAGCATACCAATACCACCGCCAAGTGCTAATCCAACAACTCCAACGCTTGCACTTGTACCAGCAGGAATTGTAACACCGTAATTCCAAAGTTCTTTATAAACAGTGCCAAGATTTGCACCAGCCTCAATTGTTGCTGTTAATTTCTCTGTATTAACAGTAATGCGATGCATTTCACTCACATCAATAATAAGTCCTCTATTTAAAAGAGAAAAATTTTCATAGCTATGACGTCCACTTCTTAACCGAAATGGTATATGACGTTCACGTGCCCATTTTAAGGCGTTACAGACATCCTTGTTATTTTGACAAAAAACAATAATACAAGGGAGTTTTGGAATACTTAAATTTAAATTCATTCGGGCTACGTCGTAGTCAGGATCTGTGGGAACAACGATACGACCTGTTAATTTTGTTTGCTTCAATTTATTACTCCTTTCTAAAATAATCAGAGTTTTTTATTAATATATGAAAAATGTCTGTAATACGCGTGGACAAGGAGAGGTGAAGAATGAGATTTACCTTTGTGAGAAATAAATAAAGCATAAGAATAAAGAATCTACATAGAGTTCAATGAAAACAGTTGCAAACTGTTCATATTTTGTTATGATAGTGTTACGAAAACGTTTGCATAAAATTCCGATGGGATGCAAAAGGAGAGAAGGACTATGAATAAGACATGGTGGAAAGAAGCAGTTGCTTATCAAATTTATCCACGAAGCTTTATGGATTCAAATGGTGATGGTATTGGAGATTTACAAGGTATTATTGCAAAACTGGATTATTTAAAAGATTTAGGTATAGATGTAATTTGGATTTGTCCAATGTATAAGTCACCTAATGATGATAATGGTTATGATATTAGTGATTATCAAGATATTATGGATGAGTTTGGTACAATGGCAGACTTTGATGCTTTACTAGATGAAGTTCATAAGCGTGATATGAAGCTTATTATTGATTTAGTTATTAATCATACGAGTGATGAACATCCATGGTTTATTGAATCACGTTCATCTAAAGATAATCCGAAGCGTGATTGGTATATTTGGCATGATGGTAAAGATGGTGCGGAGCCAAACAACTGGGAAAGTATTTTTAATGGTTCGGCATGGGAATATGATGAAGAAACAGAACAATATTATTTACATTTATTCTCACGTAAACAACCAGATTTAAACTGGGAGAATAAAGAAGTTCGCGAAGTACTATACGATACGGTTAATTGGTGGCTTGATAAAGGTATTGATGGTTTCCGCGTTGATGCAATCAGTCATATTAAAAAAGAAGAAGGCCTCAAGGATATGCCAAATCCAAAAGGGTTAAAATATGTGCCATCTTTTGATAAACATATGAATGTGAAAGGTATTCAACCTTTATTAGAAGAGCTAAAAGAAAATACATTCTCTAAGTACGATATTATGACTGTTGGTGAAGCAAATGGTGTTAAGATTGAAGATGCTGAGCTTTGGGTTGGAGAAGAGCAAGGTAAGTTCAATATGGTATTCCAATTTGAACATTTAAGTTTATGGGATGCAGAGAAGAAGAAAGACCTTGATGTTGTAGGATTGAAAAAAGTATTAACGAAATGGCAAAAAGGATTAGAAAATAAAGGATGGAACGCTTTATATATTGAGAATCACGATAAACCACGTATCGTTTCAACATGGGGAGATGATAAACAATATTGGCGTGAAAGTGCAACAGCTCTAGGGGCGATGTATTTCTTTATGCACGGTACACCTTTTATTTATCAAGGCCAAGAAATTGGTATGACAAATGTTCAGTTACCAAATATTGAAGATTACGATGATGTAGCAATTAAAAATTTATATCGCGAGAAAATTGCAGAGGGCGTACCACATCAAGATATGATGGAGATTATATGGGCTTCTTGCCGCGATAATTCACGTACACCTATGCAGTGGAATGATGAGATGAATGCTGGTTTCACAACAAGTACACCTTGGTTTAGCATGAATCCAAATTACAAAGAAATTAATGTTGAAAAGCAAAAAAATGAAGAAAAGTCTATTTTTAATTTCTATAAGAAAATGATTGCCCTGAAAAAAGAGCACGATGTACTGAACTATGGTACGTATGATTTACTTTTAGAAGACGATCCACAAATTTATGCATATACACGTACGTTACAGGATGAAAAAGTCATTGTAATTAGTAATATCTCAAAAGAGGAAGCTGTGTATAATGAGGGTTCATTTGCACTAGAACGCAAACGTTTGCTTTTAAATAACTATGAAGTTGCGGAACATGAAGAAGTAACAACAATTGCTTTAAAGCCTTATGAAACAAGGGTTTATCGCATTTCATAATAAAAAAGGATGCTCTTTGAGCATCTTTTTTTATTAAAAAAAATAAATTTCTATTGCAAAGTGAAAACGCTTTTATTAAAATAGATTTATGAAAACGGTTGCGTAAAGATAAAAATAAAGTAACATAAGGAATCGTTTTCATAAAGGGAACAGAAATTATAATTTAAATCATTATGTTTTTATAAATAAAGGGGAGGAAGAACAGATGAAAATTACGTCTTTTGATTTTTGGCAAAAGTTCGGGAAAGCGTTATTAGTTGTTGTAGCCGTAATGCCAGCAGCTGGTTTAATGATTTCCATCGGTAAGTTAATTGGTATGTCTGCTGGGGATGTTAACGCAGTTCATACAATCGCTCGCGTAATGGAAGACATCGGTTGGGCAATCATTACAAATCTACACATCTTATTCGCAGTAGCAATTGGGGGATCTTGGGCGAAAGATCGCGCGGGTGGTGCATTTGCAGCGCTATTAGCATTCGTCTTAACAAACCGAATTACAGGAGCTATATTTGGGGTAAACGCTGAAATGTTAGCGGATTCAAAAGCGAAAGTTTCTTCAGTAATAGCGGGAGATTTAATTGTAAAAGATTACTTTACTTCTGTACTTGGTGCACCTGCATTAAACATGGGAGTGTTCGTAGGGATTATCACAGGTTTCTTAGGAGCTACTTTATATAACAAATATTATAACTATAATAAACTGCCACAGGCATTAGCATTCTTTAATGGAAAACGATTTGTACCATTCGTTGTAATTCTTTGGTCTACAGTTACTGCGATTGTATTATCACTTCTATGGCCATTCATCCAAAGTGGGTTAAATGAATTTGGTCGCTGGATTGCAGCTTCAAAAGATAGTGCACCAGTTGTTGCACCGTTTGTATATGGAACGTTAGAGCGTTTATTATTACCATTTGGTTTACACCATATGTTAACGATTCCGATGAACTATACAGAGCTAGGCGGAACATATACGATGCTAACTGGTTCAAAAGTTGGACAAGTTGTAGCAGGACAAGATCCATTATGGCTTGCATGGATTACAGATTTAAATAATTTATTAGCAAATGGAGATACGAAGGCATATAACGATTTATTAAATAACGTTGTACCAGCTCGTTTCAAAGCTGGACAAGTTATCGGCTCAACAGCAGCGTTAATGGGGATTGCATTTGCGATGTTCCGTAACGTTGATAAAGAAAAGCGTGCAAAATATAAACCAATGTTTTTATCAGCAGCATTAGCAGTATTCTTAACAGGTGTAACAGAACCAATTGAATTCATGTTCATGTTTATTGCTCCAGTATTATATGTTGTATATGCTATTACAACAGGACTTGCATTCGCGCTAGCTGATTTAATTAACTTACGTGTTCATGCATTTGGATTTATTGAGTTAATTACTCGTACGCCAATGATGGTTAACGCAGGTTTAACAAGAGACTTAATCAACTTTGTTATTGTTTCATTAGTGTTCTTCGGTCTTAACTTTACACTATTTAATTTCTTAATTAAAAAATTCAATTTACCAACACCAGGGCGTGCAGGTAACTATATTGATAATGAAGATGAGGCATCAGAAGGAACAGGAAATGTACAAGACGGTTCATTAGCAACAAAAGTTATCGATTTATTAGGTGGAAAAGAAAATATTGCTGACGTAGATGCTTGTATGACGCGCTTACGTGTAACAGTAAAAGATTTAGATGTTGTTGCACCAGAAGCACAGTGGAAACAAAATGGTGCTTTAGGGCTTATTGTAAAAGACAAAGGTGTACAAGCGGTATATGGTCCGAAAGCTGACGTATTAAAGTCAGACATTCAAGATATGTTAGGTGCGTAATAATATGAAATTGCTAACTTTAAACTGTCATTCTTGGCAAGAAGAGAATCAAATAGAAAAGATACAATACCTTGCTAAAGTAATTCAAGAAGAAGAGTACGATGTCATCGCATTGCAAGAAGTAAGTCAGTCCATACAAGCTGAAAATGTATGCGGTAACAAGAAAAAAGATAATTTTGGACTTTTACTATTAGAAGAGTTAAAAGCGCTACATGTAAAAGATTACAATATTACTTGGGATTTCTCTCATATTGGTTATGACGTGTACGAAGAAGGATTAGCGATTATAACGAAGCATAATATTATAAAAGAAGATACGTTCTTCATTTCAGAAAACGAGGATACAACGTATTGGAAAACGCGTAAAATTGTAAGTACAACAATTGCTTATAATGGTAAGGATATAACGTTTTACTCTTGTCATCTCGGTTGGTGGAATGATGAAGAAGAGTCATTCAAAGGTCAAGTCGATCGTTTGATGGAGCGTGTAGATAGCAATAAGCTCGCCTTCTTAATGGGGGATTTTAATAACAATGCTCGATTGAAAGGCGAAGGTTATGAGTATATGATGCAAAAAGGTTTGTATGACACATATGAATTAGCAATAGAGAAGGATGAAGGAACGACTGTCCAAGGTGAGATTGCTGGTTGGGATGAAAATAAACATAATTTGCGAATCGATCTAATATTATGTAACCAAAGTAAAAAAGTTCATTCTTCAAAAGTTATTTTTAATGGTACAAACAGAAATGTAATTTCAGATCATTTCGGTGTAGAGGTTCAATTGGATATATAATAGAAGAAATCCTCACAGAGAATAAAAGCTGTGAGGATTTTTTTTAGGAATACAAGTATTTCCAAGAGAAAATACTTGTATTTTTTATGACATTTCATATATATTTGTTATTATTGAATGTAAAACCGATTTGGTCATTTTGTATTCATACTTTGACTCACTTCGTTATATAATGAAGTAAGTGAAAGTTAATGGGAAAAAATAGTACGTTTTTGGTTAATACACGATGTAGAAAGTGATATAATTGCAAAATGTATGTATCATTTTCTAAAGAAGGAAAAATATATAATTAGGTGATAACTTCTATGAAACAGATTTGGCGTATTTATAAGACAGATTTACGGAATGTAGCCAAACATTGGGCTGCAATTGTTATTGTTTTAGGATTAATGATTTTACCATCGTTATATGCATGGTTTAACATTAAAGCTTCTTGGGATCCATATGGAAATACAAAAGAGGTTCCCATTGCAGTTTCTAACCAAGATGCAGGTTCTAATTTAAGAGGGAAAGATATCAATATCGGGGACGAGATTGTAGATTCTCTGAAGAAAAACAAAAATCTTGGTTGGAAGTTTGTAGACGAAAAGCAGGCAATTTACGGAGTTGAACGCGGGGATTACTACGCAAGCATTACAATCCCAAAAGACTTCTCTGAAAAAATTGCAACTGTTCTGGATGAAAATCCACAGAAACCAGAACTTGATTACTATGTAAATGAAAAGGTAAATGCGATTGCACCGAAAATTACAGCAAAAGGTGCATCAGGTATTACAGAAGAAATTAGTAAAAACTTCGTTAAAACAGCGAACGGTGAGATTTTTAAAATCTTCAATGACCTTGGAATCGATTTAGAAACAAACTTACCAAGTATCGAGAAAGTAAAAGATCTTGTCTTTAAGTTAGAAGCGCAGTTCCCAGAAATGAATACATTGATGGATAAGGCGTTAGATGATGCGACTCGAGCAGAGGATGTTGTGAAAGTAGCGCAAAAAGAGTTGCCAGTTGTAGAGAGTGTTATTAATGATGGGCAAGAAGCATTAGGGAATTTAGATAAGTTCTTTGCAAATAATGATGAAACTTTAAAGAACGCACCTGGAACAATGAGAAACAATTTAACTGTAGCAAAAGATGTAATGGATAAGGCCAATGCTTTTACGAACTTTTTAATGAATCCAGGGATAGACCTTTCTGGTATGAAGGGATTACCGGAGTTCCCAGCACGCCCTGATCTTTCAAAGATGAATGATGAAGGTTATAAAAACATTGCAAGAAACATTAATCAAACAGTTAATAACGTTTTAAACTCAGCACGTGCAGGAACAGCATACGGAAAAAGTGTTGTGAATGGATTGCAAAATGGTCAGTTTGATCCAGAAAAGGCAAAACAAGACCTTAATGCGGTTTCTGAAAATCTTCAAGGGCGTACAGATAGTATTGCATATCTTATTAATGTATTTACTGAACTTCAAAAGTCAGCGACGACTGATTTTGGTCAAAGCTTTTTCCAAGGGCGAGTGGATCGCTTAACTAAGCTAAAAAGCGGTATGGAAAATGCAAACAAGGGTATTAAAGATATTGTAAATGTTATCGGTACAGGACAAGAAGTAAAGAAAGATGTAACAGATGTAGCGAATCAAAAGTTAGATGCAGCAAATGGATTAATTGATCAAGCGGAAAAAGATTATAATGAAACGTTTGTAGCAGATTATAAAAAAGCAGTCAGCACAGTCGATCAAGCTAAAGCTGATGCAAATGAAGCATATGATAGTGTGAAAAATGAATATGAAAAGGCAAAAAATAATTTAGAAGGTGTTATAGCAGACGTAAATAATAGAGGTGTTAATGGATTAGATAGTACAAAAGTGGCTTTAAACGATTTAAATGGTCAACTACAAGCTACTAATAATCTAATTGGTGATGCGATTCCGGTTCTAGAAAGCACAAATAAGGTATTAGCAGATGTAAATAGCGGAAAAAACCTTAATGGCGGAATTGCAAAATTGAACAAAATACAAAATTCTGTTCAAAAAGGTATAGATGCAACGAATAAAGCAACTACACTAATTAATAATGGACAGAAGCCTACAAAAGAGGTTGTAGAAAGCATTAATGAAGCGACTAAAAATGCTTCAGCTCAATTAGGTGATTTCTTAGCAACATATGATTCAGAAATCGTTCCAAACTTTAACACAGCAATTGAACGTACGAAACGTATGTCTAAAAACACATCTCAAATTTTAAAAGAGGCAGACAAAAAGCTTCCAGATGTTAAAAAATTACTAGAAGATTCATCAAAAGGCTTAGTAGACGGGAAAAAGAAATTGGCAGATATTAAAGCTGAAATGCCGGAGACTGAGAAAAAGATTAAAGAATTAGCAGATAAAATTCGTGATTTTGAATCTGAAGAGGATTTAAAAGACATCATACGCTTATTGAAAAATGATGTTGAAAAGCAAAGTGATTACTTTGCGAATCCAGTAAATTTAAAAGAAAATAAATTATTTGCGATGCCGAACTATGGTTCAGCGATGTCACCATTCTATACAGTGCTTGCATTATGGGTAGGCGCATTATTAATGGTTTCATTATTAACGGTAGAAGTACACGAAGAGGGCGCGAATTATAAGAGCCATGAAATTTACTTCGGACGTTTATTAACATTCTTAACGATAGGTCTTTCACAAGCGTTTATCGTATCGATGGGAGATATATTCTTACTCGGTACGTACGTAGTCGATAAGTTCTGGTTTGTGTTATTTAGTTTATTTATTGGTGGAGTCTTCGTTTGTATCGTATACTCACTCGTTTCTATTTTCGGAAACGTTGGGAAATCGATGGCGATCATTTTACTTGTACTACAAGTAGCAGGATCGGGCGGAACATTCCCAATCCAAATGACACCAGCGTTCTTCCAAGCGATTTATCCGTTCTTACCATTCACATACGCAATTAGCGCAATTCGTGAAACAGTAGGCGGGATGCTTTGGGATATCGTAACACGAGATTTACTTGTGTTAAGTGCTTTCGTAGTAGTTATGATTGTTGCTGCGTTATTACTGAAAACACCAATTAACAAATCAAGTGAAAAATTTGTTGAGAATGCAAAAGGAAGTAAAATCATTCATTAAAATAAAAGGTTCCTACCGATAGAGGTAGGAACCTTTTTGTTTAATCAAATTTTAATTTTTTTAATGCTTCTGCGAATGGGTTATTTAATGGTTCTTCTTCTTTTTTCTGTTGTTTCATATATTTTTGAACGTCGCGTTTATCGGCTTTGTTTCCAGATTCTTTTTTACGTCGTTCTTGGAATGTTGATAATTTCTCACGATAGCCACATTTACATGCAAAGATTTGACCTGCACCTTCACCACGTAATTCTAGTTTCTTCTTACATTGCGGACAGCGAGCGTTTGTTGTACGAGATACATTTTTACGATGACCACATTCACGATCTTGGCATACGAGCATTTTTCCCTTTTTGCCGTTTACTTCTAGCATTGGTTTACCGCAGTCTGGACAAGACTTCGTTGAAATGTTGTCATGTTTATATTTTTTATCACTCGATTTAATTTCAGAAACAATTTCTTTCGTATAGTTCTTCATTTCCGAAATGAATACTTCTTTCTTTAGTTTTCCTTTTGCAATTGCCTCAAGTTTTTGTTCCCACTCACCAGTTAGTGTAGGTGATTTTAATTCTTCTGGTACTAAATCAAGTAATTGACGACCTTTTGATGTAATGTGAATATCTTTACCACGTTTTTCAATTAAGAAAGAGTTGAAAAGTTTGTCGATAATATCTGCACGTGTCGCTACAGTACCTAATCCACCAGTCGATTTTAACATATCAGCAAGTTGTTTATTTTGCGTATCCATATATTTTGTAGGATTCTCCATTGCTGAAAGTAAAGTTGCTTCATTAAAGCGTGCAGGTGCTTTCGTTTGACCTGATGTTTGCATAAGTAACTTTACAGTTAATGTATCGCCCTTTTCAATGTGAGGTAGAATCTGCTCTTTTACGTCATCAGTTACATCATCGTCTTCAAATCGATTTTCGTATACTTCCTTCCAACCAGCATGTAAAATCGTTTTTCCGCGTGCAATGAATGTTTCATTGCCAACCTTTGTGCGTAACGTTAGTTGTTCGTATTCGAATGCTGGGAATAAAACAGCTAAGAAACGTTTTACAACTAAATCATAAATTTTGCGTTCTTTATCTGTGAATGCTGAGAAGTTAACGTATCCTTCTGTTGGAATAATCGCATGATGATCGCTTACTTTACTATCATCAACAAATGATTTGTTAGGTTTGATAGGCTTTTGTAATACTTTATGTGCGAAGGGACGGTATTCTCCAACACCACATGCTTTTAGACGTTCTGGAAGTGTTCCAACGATATCAGATGAAATGTAGCGTGAATCTGTACGAGGGTACGTTAGTACTTTATGCTGTTCATACAATTTTTGCATAATATTTAATGTTTCTTTAGCAGAGTAACCGAACTTTTTATTCGCATCACGTTGCAATTCAGTTAAATCGTAAAGACCAGGAGAGAATGACTTCTTCTGTTTCTTATCAATTTCCACAACAGTAGCATTTTGTTTATCTAAACGTTTTACAATACCATCGATTTTTTCTTTATTAAAACTACGGCTATTGCCATTTGCATCTTGCCAAGTAAGTTTGAGCTTCTCCATTGTTTGAGCTTCGATGCCGTAGTAAGTTTGTGCTTTGAAGTTCTTTATTTCATCCTCACGACTAGCAATCATAGCAACAGTAGGGGTTTGTACACGGCCGCAATTTAACTGGGCATTAAAGCGAGTCGTTAAAGCACGAGTTGCATTAAGACCGATATACCAGTCAGCTTCTGAACGCGCAACTGCTGAAGCGTATAAATTGTCATAGGCTTTACCTGGTTTTAAATTTGCAAAACCATCTTTAATTGCTTTATCGGTTACAGAAGAAATCCATAAACGTTTGATTGGTTTATTTAGCTTAACTTTATCGATAATCCAGCGTGCGACTAATTCCCCTTCACGTCCAGCGTCTGTTGCTACAATAATTTCATTTACATCTTTTCTAAGTAGCTGACTTTTTACAGCATTAAATTGTTTTCCAGTTTGTTTAATAACCGTTAATTTCAAACGCTCAGGTAGCATCGGTAAATCTTCTAAATTCCACTTTTTATATTTCACATCATAACTTTCTGGATCTGCTAATGTAACGAGATGACCTAAAGCCCAAGTTACAATATATTTACTACCTTCAAGATAGCCGTTTCCTTTTTTATCACACTTCAGTACACGAGCAATATCTCGTGCAACGGAAGGTTTTTCAGCGATTACAACGCTTTTTGACATATTAAAAACATCCTTTCAAATTTCCATAAGTTAAATATAGCATACATCTTCTTGAGATTCAGTTTCGCTCCATATTTCAGCTGTTTTTAATGGAGTTAACAAAATCCCAACTGATTAAAGTTTCACTTTACCAGTTGCCTCTATATCAAATAGAAAAGTAAAGAACTTGTTATTTTACTAGAATAAGAGTAGACTTTGAAGTAGATGAATAAGAAACACATGGGAGTTTGTGGATACAAACTGAGAGTATGGCTACTAGTCCGTCATTGACCATTTGAACCTGTTGGATAATGCCAGCGTAGGGAGAGTGTAAAAGCACATATTCAGGCACTTTGCGTACGCGCAAAGTGTCTTTTTGTGTATCTCCCATCATTATAGTTAGGAGATGAAAAGGATGAATATGAAAGAAATTAGTAAAGTAGTGGATTTGGTGAGAGAATCTAATCCGCTTGTTCATAATATTACAAATGTTGTTGTAACAAATTTTACTGCTAACGGTTTGTTGGCACTTGGGGCATCGCCTGTAATGGCGTATGCGAAAGAAGAAGTAGCAGAAATGGCTAGCATTGCTGGAGCGTTAGTATTAAATATGGGGACACTTCGTCCTGAAGAAGTAGAAGCGATGTTACTCGCGGGTAAATCAGCAAATGCGAACAATGTGCCAGTACTATTTGATCCAGTTGGTGCAGGAGCAACTTCGTATCGAACAGAAGTTGCGAGACATATTCCGGCTGAAATTGAGTTAGCAATTATCCGCGGAAATGCAGCTGAAATAGCAAATGTTATTAATGAGAAATGGGAAATTAAAGGGGTAGACGCTGGTACTGGAAATGGCAATGTTGTAAGTATTGCAAGGCAGGCAGCAGATGAACTAAATACAGTTGCGGTCATTACTGGAAAAGAAGATGTTGTTACAGATGGAGAGAGAACTATTGTTATTCGAAATGGTCACCCTATTTTAACGAAAGTTACGGGAACAGGTTGTTTACTAACTTCTGTAATAGGAGCATTTGTAGCAGTGGAAAAAGATTATGTAAAAGCAGCAGTAGCAGCATTAACGTTTTATGGTGTAGCTTCGGAACTGGCAGCTGCTAAGACCGTGGAAAAGGGACCTGGTAGTTTCCAAATTGAATTTTTAAATCAGTTAGCGAATACTACTTCTAGTGATATTGAGAAGTATGGAAAGATTGAGGAGTTAGAGTAAGAGGGAGTGAAAGAAATGGCACGCATTGAAATAGATAAAATGTCTAAGCTATTGCAAGTGTATTTTATTATGGGAAGTAATAACTGCACGAGGGATCCTTTAGCTGTATTGAAAGAAGCGTTAGATGGTGGAGTGACAATTTTTCAGTTTCGCGAGAAGGGGGAAGGTTCTTTAATCGGAGAAGATAGAGTGCGCTTTGCAAAAGAATTGCAGACGCTTTGTAAGGAATATAGTGTTCCTTTCATTGTAAATGATGATGTAGAATTAGCCATTGAATTAGATGCAGATGGTGTTCATGTAGGACAAGATGATGAAGGAATTACATCTGTTCGTGAAAAAATGGGAGATAAAATTATCGGCGTATCTGCTCATACAATTGAAGAAGCACGCTTTGCAATCGAAAATGGAGCAGATTATTTAGGCGTTGGACCTATTTTCCCAACGAGTACGAAAAAAGATACGAAAGCGGTTCAAGGAACGAAAGGATTAGCCTATTTTAGAGAACAAGGAATTACAGTGCCAATCGTTGGTATTGGTGGGATTACAATTGAAAATACAGCGGCAGTTATAGAAGCGGGTGCGGACGGTGTTTCAGTTATTTCAGCAATTAGTTTAGCTGAATCGGCGTATGAAAGTACGAGAAAATTAGCTGAAGAAGTAAAGAGAAGTTTGTAGGGAAGGACGTGTAGCATTTCAAGTGCTGCATGGAGAAATAGACTGCCCCAAAATTTAAACAAACATTTGATTAAAAAAGCACAAACCTTTTTAAATAAAGGTTTGTGTTTTTTCTTTAAAACATAATTGAAATTAAGAGCATTCCAATTCCGATAGAAGTGAATGTTGCGATTAGACCTGGAATCATAAAGCTATGATTTAAAACATATTTTCCAATGCCAGTTGTACCAGTACGATCAAAGTTAATGGCAGCAACGATTGTGCCGTAGTTTGGAATGAAGAAATATCCGTTTACTGCAGGGAACATCGCAATCAGTAGCGCTGGTGGAATACCAAGGGATAGTCCAAGTGGCATTAAGGCACGTACTGTTGCTGCTTGGCTGTACAGTAAAATAGATAGAATGAATAGTGCGATGGCAAATAGCCAAGGTGCACTTGTTACTAAATGCTGAATGGATCCTTGAATCATATTTAAGTTTCCATTAAAGAAAGTATCTCCCATCCAAGCGATACCGAAAATAGCAACAACTGCTGTTGCCCCCGCTTTAAAGACGTTACCAGACACAATGCTTTCTACATTTGGTTTACAGAAAATAATAATAAGAGCCGCGATAGTTAACATAACCATCTCAATTGTATTCGGCATGGAAAGACGGGCTAACTTCCCATCAACTATCCATCCTGGACGAAGTGCTTCAAATGAACCAAGAAGTACAACAAGGAAGGTTCCTACAAGGAAAAGGATAACTGATAATTTTGCGCCCTTTACACCTACAAATTCTTTTTTCTCTTCAAGCTTAGGAATCATTCCTTCTTTTAATCGTTTTAAGTATTCAGGGTCTTCATTTAATTCTTTTCCCATCTTACTAGCAACGAATGCTGCTAACATACAAGCAATGAAAGTGGAAGGAATACTCACTTTTAAAATATCTAATAAAGTGATTTTATAGTCAGCTAACATTGCTAAAAGAGCAACTGTGGCAGCTGAAATTGGACTAGCTGTAATTGCTTGTTGAGAAGCGATTACGGCAATCGACATTGGGCGTTCCGGTCTAATCCCTGATTCACGAGAGACTTCTGCAATAACAGGAAGTACAGAATAGGCAACGTGACCAGTACCTGCACATAGTGTGAATAAATAAGTAACAATTGGAGCAAAAAAAGTAATACGCTTTGGATTTTTTCGTAATGCCTTTTCAGCTAGATGAACAAGATAGTCCATTCCTCCAGCAGCTTGCAAAGCACCAGCAGCTGTAATTACTGCCAAAATCATAAGCATTACATCGATAGGAGGCGCGGTTGGTTGTAGGTGGAAGACAAAAACGAGTATTGCCATACCAACTCCACCCATTACTCCTAAACCAACTCCGCCTAGGCGTGCACCAATAAAAATACAGAGTAACAAGGTAAGAAATTGTAGCCAAAACATGATAAACTACCTCCGAAATTCATTAGTTAAGATATATTCGAATAGTTTAATTTGAATGAAAATTAAATAAATACCCGAAGAAATCCTTGTTATTTATACATTTTTTATTATATAACACAAAAAAAGTAACATTCACGTACTTTTTGAAATTATTTCGAAAAAGCAATGCATTAAAAATTTGTATTTATATCTCTAAATAAGTAGACATTTTGATTTATATGTTGTAATCTTTGAAAGAGAATAAATTAATTCTCATAGAACTCCCATATCGTTCAACTCGTTCAGCGAGAAAGGCAAACTGATGGAAACATGAGGACGCAAAACTACAGGAGCTAAGGTCGAAAGGCTACGCTAGCCAGTTACCGGACGGATAGGGTTGGTCTTGGCCAATGCTTTTACATTGGCTTTTTTTTATTCTCGAACATATTGAGAAACATTTTCAAACAAAATATCCATATATTTTGTTTTTTTGTTTGTGTTGATTAAGGAAGGTGGATATTAATGAAAAAATATTGGCATAAGTTATCGTTCCTTCAAAAGAACGTCTTATTAACCGTATTAGTTATTTTGACACTTGTTGGAAGTATGGGTGCATTAAGTTTCAATATGTTTCAAAATAGTATGATGTCTTTATTTGAAAGGCAGTCTATTGAAACAGGAGAAATAGTATTGAAAAAACTGGATGTAGAATTAGTTAGAGACATGGCGAAAGATCCTACAGCCGAAAAAGTGAAAAAAGAAAAGTTAACAGAGAAATTAGATGAAGTATCAAAAGAATTGAAAAGCGTTGGACAAACGTATGTTACAGGAGCAAAGCCGAATGAAAAGCGAGAATTACAACTCGTTGGTTTGACTACAGAGTTAACAAATGCGTTTCCTATAAAGCCGGGAGATTATTATGAACAACCCGCTCATTGGATGAAGGCATACGATAAAGTGATTGATACGAAAAAGGCTCAAATGACAGAAGTATATGAAGATGAAATAGGTTCGTGGGTGACAATATTAGAACCAATTACAGATGGAGAAAACAATATTATTGCAATTGTTGCCGCTGACTTAGATGCTTCCATTGTTCCTATTACAAAAGAGAAGTTTATGATACAGGGTTTACTCTTTATCATTATTTCATTAGCAATTGCGACTATTACTCAATTCTTTATCGTGCGTCACTCGCTAGCTCCATTAAAAGATTTACGAGAAGGGTTACGTAAAATTGGTGAAGGTGACTTGAGTATTAAATTAAAAGAAAGACCAGATGATATTGGAATTATTAATGTTTATTTCAATAACACGATTGAAAAGTTTAAAGGGATTATAGATAAAGTAAGGCAAACTGCTGAGCAAGTTTCTTCTTCTTCACAAGAATTGTCGGCGAGTACAGAGGAAAACAGCATGGCAGTTCAAGAGATTGCAAGTTCTATTGAAGGTTTAAGAGTAGGGGCACAGTCTCAAAAAACTTCAGTACAACAATGTTTAGGGATTGTACATGGAATGGAAGATAAGGTAGAAGAGATAACTGGGGCTGCGAAACAAGTTGCGGTTGCTTCTGAAGGTATGGAGCAACATTCAATTGAAGGTAATGAAGTGATTGGACAAATTATTAATCAAATGAGTTTAATCCAAAATGCAGTACAAGATTTATCTTCCATCATTTATTCGTTAGAAACAAGGTCAAAAGAAATTAGTGATATCGTAACTGTAATTACAGGCATTTCAAATCAAACAAATTTATTAGCTTTAAATGCTTCTATTGAGGCTTCACGTGCTGGAGCAGCTGGAAGAGGGTTTGCAGTTGTTGCTGATGAAGTACGAAAATTAGCAGAACAGACGGAAGCGTCTGCTAAAGATATAGCGAAATTAATTGGTGAAACACAAGCTGAGACAGAAGATGCTGTAGTTTCCATGCAAAAAGGTTCAAAAGAAGTAGAAACTGGAATTTCGCTTGTTCAAAGTAGCGGAGATTTCTTTGAAAAAATCTCAAAATCAGCGCAATCTGTTACAGATCAAGTAAAAGCTGTTTCTGGTAATTCGAGTGATATTTTACAAAATAGCCAGAATATTGTTCAAGTCGTAAATGAATTATCACATATTGCAAATACTTATGCCAACAGCAGTAGTAATGTTGAAGAAAGCATGAAAGAGCAAGAAATATCAGTACAAGATATTGCAGAATTAGCGACTTCTTTAAGTTGGCTCTCTCAGGAATTACAAGAGCTTATTGGTGAGTTTAAAAGCGAATAAGGAGAAAGTTCAATTCTAATCAAGGGCGTATCTCCGCTACTGATTATGAATTGAACGAATCTGCCCTTTAATAAGGGATAAAAAAGGTGTGAATTTTCACACCTTTATTATATTTAAGAGAGGAATTTACATAAATATGAAATTAGCAATTTCTTATAGTGAGATGGTAAAAGAATTTTTAGGAAAAGTAGAAGGAAGTATTAAAATACCTAAAGATGTGCAAGGAACAGAACTTAGGATAAAAAGGAAAACGGAACTGTTTTCAAATTTGACTCACATTGTAGATTTAATAGGAGCGACTGCAACGTGGTTATATCATATTTCTAAAGAAAAACATATTGTCGTGCTTTATCATGTAAGAGGAAGTTTATTTCCGATTACTATTGAAGTTTCTAATTTTCTCTCCTATGAAAGTTTGAATTTACAGATTGAAGAGCAACTGGAGCAAATTAAAGAAATGAATGAGGAAGAAATAGAAGAGTTTCAAAACGGTAATACATTATATGAAATGTCACCTATTATTATTGGCGAAACATATTATGAGCTAAAAGACACGAATACATTACAATTTGTATTTAGTAAAAATATGCAAAGTGTAGAAATAATATTTAATAGTGTTAATTGGAAAGAGACAACAATTACTCGTTATGCACAACAAATACAAGGTGTTTTAATTAATAAATCACAAAATAAGAATAATCATATAAATAATTTTAATATTATTACAGAGGCCGAGATGGCACTTTATAGTCAAGTGAATGATACGACAGCAGTATATCCTGAGAAAAGTATCGTCGATATGTTCTATAATACTGTTACTCAATTTCCAAATCGTATAGCTTTATCTTCAAGGGAAGGTACTTTAACTTATGAGGAGCTAAATAAAAAAAGTAATCAAATAGCTCATATGTTAATCAAAAACGGCGTCCAATTAGGAGACTATGTTGGAATATTTATGAAACGTAGCATAGACACAGTAGTAAGTATGGTAGCTATATTAAAAGCTGGTGCAGCGTATGTTCCGATTGATCCAGATTATCCGGAAAGTAGAATACAGTACATTATTCAAGATAGCCAAGCGAAAGTTATATTGATGAAAGAGACGCCTATAACATGTGATGGGGTTCAAACAGTTTCAATGTATGATAGTGAAACTTATGAAGATATAGATGTAAAGTTGTCTATTCATTGTGATGATGTAGCTTATATGATTTATACATCTGGTTCAACAGGGAATCCAAAGGGAACGATGTTAGCACATAGAGGCGTTGTTAATCTGTATACTTGGATGAAAAAGCAATATGAATTGACAGAAGAGGATGTATTTGCCCAATTTCCTTCCTTTAGTTTCGATGCTTCTGTATGGGAGTCATTTGCTTCTTTATTCTGTGGAGGAAACTTATATGTACTATTAGAGGAAGAGCGATTGTCTGTAGAAGCATTTGCAAATGCAATCTATAAAGTGAAAGCAACTTCAATCTTGGCATTAGCAACAATTTTTGTTCGACAAGTAGCAACTTATTTGGCAGAAGAAGATATATATAAGCTAGCTTCCCTAAAAAGAATTGCGATTGGCGGTGAAATGTTGCCTGTAGAGGTTATTAAATTGTGGAGAGAAAGAATAGGTACAAATGTTGAAATTCATAATGTATACGGACCGACAGAATGTACTGTAGTGACGACAACCTATAAAATACCTAGTCAGTTAAATGAGGATGTTGCGAGTATTCCCATTGGTAAACCATGTGCTAATTATCAAGTTATGATTTTGGATGAGAATATGAATCTTTGTCCAATTGGTGTACCTGGTGAATTATATATAGATTCAGTGGGATTAGCAAAAGGGTATTTTAATAAGCCTAATAAAACAATTGAAGCTTTTATTCCGAACCCTTTTAATCCTATAGTTAATATATATAAAACAGGTGATATCGTTAAGTTGCTAGAGGATGGAAATATAGAGTTTTTACATCGGAAAGATGATCAAGTAAAAATTAGAGGACATCGTATTGAACTAGGCGAAATCCAAAGTAAAATTTCTCAAAATCATAATATAAAAGAAAATGCTGTTTTTGCTAAGAAGAGTAAGGAAGGTAGCCAATATTTAATCGCGTTCTATACAACTTTAAATAAAAAAGAAATACCAGAATTAGTTTATCAGTTACAAGAGCAATTACCAGATTATATGGTGCCATCTAAACTAATTTATATTAATGAATTACCACTTACACCTAATAAAAAGATTGATGTTAAGAAGTTAGCTCAGTTAGAAGAAAAGTATGAACCGGTTCGTCTACAAGAATATGTTGCACCTTCTAATAAAGCAGAAAAACAAATAGCGAACGCCTGGGCGGAAGTATTAGGAATTTCAAAAGTTGGAGTGCATGATGATTTCTTTACAATTGGTGGACATTCATTAAAAGTATTACGAGTCTTAACATTGTTAAAAGAAGATTTCTCACATTTAACAATTCAAGATTTCTTTAAAGAAAGAACGATATATGGATTAGCTCGAATTGAGCGAGAAGTAAAAGTAGAGAAAGAAGAAGTATTTCGTGAATATAAAGTGATTCACGAACCAGATACTATCACGTATGCAAACGTTTTGGAAGAAAACCAGATTTCAAATGTCTTTTTAACAGGAGCTACTGGTTATTTAGGATCACACATATTATATGAATTGTTGAGAGATACAGCTGCTACTATTTATTGTTTAGTAAGACCAACTAAAGATGTGCAGCAAAGAATTATAGATACATTAACAGGCTACTTTAATGATGTATGTGAAGAATGGTTACAGCGTATACAGGCCGTAGCTGGTGATCTGGGAGAAGAGTATCTTGGGATGAGCGAAGAAGAATTTATGTTCATCAGTTCTAAGATGGATACGATAATTCATTGCGGTGCAGATGTAAGACATTTTGGGGATGTAAAACAATTTGAAAATATAAATGTCCAAGGAACTAGCCGTATGCTAGCATTAGCGGAGAAAGGTGCTACATTCCATTTTATTTCTACAATTGGTATCCCGTTAGAATTAGCGGTAGATCAATGGGATACATACATGAAAACTGGTGATTTTAATTACAGTGTAGACTTAGAGAATGTATATTCAAATAGTAAACTACAAGCGGAAAACATTGTTCGTGAAGCAATGAAAAATGGTTTGCGCGGAAATATTTATCGTGCAGGTAATTTAGCATGTCATTCAGAAACAGGTTCGTTCCAACAAAATATTGAAGGAAACGCATTTTATCGTCTTATTAAAACAATGCTATTAATTGGGGAAGCACCAAATGTGAAGTGGAAAGTTGATTTCACACCAATTGATTTTGCTAGTAAATCAATTGTATCGTATTTGCAAGATGCGCAAATTATAGGAGAGACGTTACATATTTGTCATCCACATCAAATTGAGTTTGAACAATTTATACAGCTAATTGGAGAGTGTGGATACAATCTTGAAATGGTTCCACTTTCAGAATATGTAAATACCGGACTTGCATTAGCGAAGGGAAATGAAGTAATAGCAGAGTTAATTGCTTCTCAAGTTGCAGGAGATGGAGCGCAGCAATCTGAAATTGTAATGGGTACGCGTAGAACGAATAAATGGATTAAGAAAAAAGAATTGATAGTACCAGCAATTAATAAAGAATTTATTCAGCAGTTATTAGCTCATGGTGAAAAAGTTGGTTATTTTCCAAAAATAATGAAATGATTATGCATGCTTTTGTTTGTTCAATAAAATAAATCATGCTACAATGAAAACGAATTAAGGACCGGGGAGCCAATTGGCTGAGAGGATGTAAGTAAACATCGACCCTCAACCTGATCTGGATAATGCCAGCGTAGGGAGTTACTTAAAGTGATGTAGCATATGTTATTCTGTAATAACTTGCATACAAGGCTTTCCTACGCAGTAGGAAAGCCTTTTCTTATTTTTGAAATTTATTTTTATAAGGGGGATTTTATTATGTCACAACAAGTTACAATGTCATTTTCAGTAGTACCACAAGCAAAAACGAAAGATGTATATTCTGTTGTCGATAAAGCAATTGAAGTTGTGCAACAATCGGGAGTTCGTTATGAAGTAGGGGCAATGGAAACAACTTTGGAAGGAGAATTAGATGTACTTCTTGATGTCGTTAAACGTGCGCAACAAGCTTGCGTCGATGCTGGAGCAGAAGAAGTGATTACTTCTATTAAAATCCATTATCGTCCAAGCACTGGTGTAACGATAGATGAAAAGGTTTGGAAGTACCGTGATGAATATGCAAAACCAGAAGCAATCTAAACTTATTACAACTATTTGGCTTATCCTTCTCATTGCGATATGGGAAGGATCTGTTTCATTATTTAAAATCGAACCGTGGATTTTACCAAAGCCTTCTGCCATTGTTCAAGAATTAATTGGGATGAAAGATTTACTATTACCAAATACGATGCAAACACTGCAGGAAGTTATAATTGGACTATTCTTTGCAATTTTATTGGGGACGAGCATCGCAATTATTATGGACGTTATACCGTTATTTCGTATTTTAATAAATCCATTGCTCGTTATTTCGCAAACAATTCCAATTGTTGTACTTGCACCGCTATTTATTATTTGGTTTGGATATGGGATGTTGCCGAAAGTAATGGTCGTAATACTCGTTTGTTTCTTCCCAATTGCGCTTAGTATTTTAGAAGGTTTTCAAACAGTAGATAAAAACATGCTGAAACTGTTACAAACAATGAAGGCGACAAAATGGCAAGTTTACCAGAAAGTAAAATTTCCAGCAGTGCTTCCATACTTTTTCTCAGGTTTAAAAATTGCAGTTACATATAGCGTAATGGGGGCAATTATCGGAGAATGGCTCGGTGCAAGTGAAGGATTAGGCGTTATGCTTACGAGGGCTACAAAATCCTTTTTGACTGCCCGAGTATTTGGTGTTGCAGCAATCATCGTTATGGTGACATTATGCCTGTATTTTATCGTAGAGTTTATGGCAAGAATAACAGCACCATGGATATATAGAAAGGACGGCAGAAAATGAAAAAAGGTTTGAAAGTTATGTTAGCTGCCTTAGTAGCGGTAGGTGTGGCTGGATGTAATCCGGCGAAGAAAGAAGAAAGTGCAAGTAAAGATCAAAAAGTAAAAGTAGTATTAGATTGGTTTCCAAATACGAATCATACTGGCTTGTATGTAGCGCAAACGAAAGATTATTACAAAAAGCAAGGATTAGATGTAGAAATTATTCAACCAGGTGACAATGTAACAGCAGAGCAAATGATAGCATCAGGAAAAGCAGACTTCGCAATAAGCGCACAAGAAAATGTAACGTTAGCTCGTGTGGAAGGAATTCCTGTTGTATCTGTAGGAGCGATTATTCAGCATAACACTTCAGCGTTTGCATCGCTTAAGAAAGATAATATGACGTCACCGAAAGATTTTGAAGGTAAACGTTACGGCGGCTGGGGAGGACCAGCGGAAGAAGCGACATTAAAGACGATTATGGATAAACATCAAGCTGATTTTAATAAAGTTGAAAAAATCATCTTAGGACAAACAGATTTCTTTAAATCAATCGGTCGTGATGCAGATTTCGAATGGATTTATTACGGTTGGGATGGTATTGAAGCAAAGCGCCAAGGAAAAGAGTTAAATACGATTATGGTGAAGGACTTAGATCCAGCGCTTGATTTCTATAGTCCTGTTATTATTACGAGTGAAAAACATACGAAGCAAGATAAAGACTTTGTGAAAAAGTTTATGAGTGCAACGACAGAAGGTTATAATTTTGCAATTAAGGAACCGAAAGAGGCTGCTGATATTTTAATTAAAGCTGTTCCAGATGTAAATAAAGATTTAGTTCAAGAAAGCCAAAAATGGTTAAGTACGAAGTATCAAGATGATGCTAAAGCATGGGGAGTACAGAAGGAAGAAATTTGGACGAATTACATGAATTTCTTATATGACAACAAAGTTATTAAAAAGAAAATCGATGTAAAAGATGCTTTTACAAATGAATTCCTTCCAAGTGAAAAATGAGCGGATTACAAATAAAAAATATAGTGAAATCTTTTGACGGAAAGAATGTATTAGAGAATATTAGTGCCTCTATACAAGAGGGAGAGTTTGTTTCCTTTGTAGGACCGAGTGGTTGCGGGAAAAGCACATTATTAAACATGATTGCAAATGTTGAAAAACCAACAAGTGGGAACGTAACGTATAACGATAAGCAAGTACAAGAGCAAGATGTTGTTAGTTATATGCCACAACAAGATTTATTACTACCGTGGCGATCAGCTTTGCAAAATATCGTTCTTCCGTTAGAAATTGAAGGAAAGCCGAAAAAACAAAGGCTGACAGAAGGAATGGAAGCATTAAAACAGTTCCAACTAGATGAATATGCAGACCATTATCCAGATGAATTATCTGGTGGTATGCGTCAAAGAATTAGTTTTCTGCGCACATATTTATGTGAAAAGCCAATTATGCTGCTGGATGAGCCTTTTGGTAAATTAGATGCATTTACAAAAATGGAAGTACATAGCTGGCTTTTAAACTCTTGGCATCAAGAAAAGCAAACAATCGTTATGGTGACACATGACTTAGATGAGGCAATCTTGCTTTCAGATCGCGTATTTATTTTATCTCAAAGACCAGCGTCAATAGTTGGCGAGGTACAAGTGAAATTACCTAGGCCGAGAACGATGGATATGTTAACATCACTCGAATTAAAAAAGGATAAAGAAGAGATTTTAAGTGTGTTAGCTCCTTATATGAAAAAATAGAAAAAGCCTTTTAACAGTTTTTAGTATAATTACTGTTAAGAGGCTTTTTTTAGAATATGAAAAGATGGAGAAGGAACAAAAGGGAAAATAGAGAATAGAATATAACAGAGTAGTTTATACTCTTAATATAACAAATGTTAAAGGAGTGAAAGGATAAAATGACTTTATCAACTGTTCTTCAAATGGTTTTAGCTTGATATGGGAGAAGTCTGCCCATTTTTTAAGATTAAGCTAAATTGAAGACAGCAGGTAAAGAACCTTAATCCTTTTTTACGATAATATGTAATGGGTAAGGTGTATTCACCTTACCCATTTTTATATGCATAATTAAATAAGGCTTCATACTGTTGGTCTCTCTATTTAGCTTATGGACGATAAGTAAAGGAGAGAAAAAAATGAGTATATTAATAGTAGAAAATTTAAGTCATTCGTATGGTGAGAAAACCATCTTATATAATGCGTGCTTTCGATTATTAAAGGGGGAGCATGTTGGGTTAGTAGGGAAAAATGGGATTGGAAAATCAACACTGCTAAGAATTTTAACAGGAGAACTTATACATGATGATGGGAACATTGAATGGTTTCCACATGTGAAGGTTGGATTTTTGCAGCAGCATATAGATTTACAAGAAGGAATAACAATTGAAGGATACTTGCAAAGTGCATTTTCTAACTTGTATGCGATTGAATACGAAATGTTAAAAATTGCAGAAGAGATGGCTGAAGCAGTAGAAGTAGAAAAATTGTTAGTAAGGTATGGAGAGTTACAAACTATATTGGAAAACTCTAATTTCTATCAAATTCATACAGAAATTGAAGAAGTGGCAATTGGTTTAGGGCTGTTTGAAATAGGATTGGAAAAGGATGTTTCAAAGTTAAGTGGAGGACAGCGGACAAAGTTATTACTAGGAAAGCTTCTTCTAGAAAAAGCTGATGTTTTATTGCTAGATGAACCAACGAACTATTTAGATACAGCACATATAGAATGGTTGCAATCGTACTTGAAACTGTACGAAAAAGCTTATATTATCATTTCGCATGAGGAAGTATTTTTGAACAATATTACGAATGTCATTTACCATCTAGAAGAACGAAAAGTTAAGCGATATGTAGGGGATTATGAAAAGTTTTTACAAAGTTACCAAGTACAAAGGAAACAATTACAATCGGCGTATGTGAAACAACAAAAAGAAATTGCTCAGTTAGAAACATTTATTCAAAAAAATAAGATTCGAAAAGCAAAACAGGCAAAAAGTCGAGAGAAAGTATTGGAGAAAATGCAAAGGGTTGAAAAGGTAAATAATGTACCTCAGTCCCGTTTTGCTTTTACTGTTTATAATGAACCAGTAAGTCGTATATTACAGGCTGAGAAACTAAGAGTGGGTTATAGTGAGCCGTTATTTCCAGACTTGAATTTACAAGTGAAAAAAGGAGAAAAGATAGCTGTTGTTGGTCATAACGGTATTGGAAAAACGACAATGTTAAAGACGTTATTAGGTCAAATAAAGCCGCTAAGCGGTTCAATTTTTGTTGGGGAACGAGTAAATCCTGCTTATTTTGCACAGGAAGAGTTTGCTTCAGAAATAACACCGTTAGAGAAAGTTTGGGCAGAACGACCAGATATGACAAAGAAAGAAGCGCGCCAAGCATTAGCGAAGTGTGGATTGAAAGAAGAACACGTATTAAAACCTATTCGTTTATTAAGCGGTGGAGAGCAAACGAAAGTGCGTTTATGTGAACTTATCGTAACGAAAAGCAATGTTTTAATTTTAGACGAACCGACTAATCATTTGGATGTAGAAACTAAGATGGCTTTACAGGAAGCGTTACAACAATACAAAGGAACGGTTTTAATTGTCTCACATGAACCTTCTTTCTATGAATCGTGGATAACAAAAGTATGGAATATAGAAGATTGGAATACTGAACAATATGAATAAAGAAAAGGCATTAGCTTTTAGGAGCTAATGCCTTTTCTTTGTGATTAACATGATTTTCGAGAACTCTTACATGAGAATTGTATGAAGAAGCACTCTTATGGTGCGCTTATAAGCGTGCTTTTTCTTTTGTTATATTTATAATACGAAAGCCTTTCCCTAACAGGTGACTATCTTTCTTTATATATATAGATAGTTCAAAATGGAATGAAAATAATTCCTTTATGTAAAGGATAATATGGATATTATAGGAAGACAATAGAAATTAAAGGAAATTCATGCAAAATTCAAATGAACTTCATATGAACTTCATATTAGAAATTAAATATAATCATAATAGGTTATTATGATATTTTTGATTTTTCGTAAAATTAAAAGTTTGAATTTAGGAGGTATTGCTCAAACCTAAATTCAAACTTTAGTGAATTAATTAATGGATATTACGTCTAGTTTTCGCTAATGACGGTATTTAAAAGTTCGGCAGGATTACCTGTTCCTGCACCGCCAATTGTAATAGATCCACCAGGAGGAATTTCACCATTCCATCCTGCGTTCGTAATTACATAATGATTATTTGTTTTACTACTAATTTTAGAATCCCAAACTTGTGTTAAATTACCGCTATAATCAAATTCTAATTTCCAATTTTTAATAGGAGTCGTTCCATTATTTTTGATTATAATCGAGAAGTTATAACCGCTGCCCCAATTCGAAGTGACTGAAAATGTAGCAGTACCATTTCCATCAGGAGGTGTCGTATTAGCTTCATCCGTTTTGACAGTAAGAGCGGTAGGTTGTGATTTATTTCCAGCAGCATCTTTGGCAATTATTGAAAATGTGTATTCCGTATTAGGTTTTAAGTTTTTAATTGTAATGCTATTTGTTGTTGTACTCCATTTCTCTTCTCCAGCAGTAATTTCATATTCCATAACTCCTACGTTATCAGTAGATGCAGTCCAGTTTAATTGAACTGAGTTTGAATTTTTATTCGTAACTACAACGTTTTTAACATTCGTTGGTGGCTCAGTATCTTTTTGACTAATAGGTCCACCAAGTAATTCTTTTACTAGCGTATCAAGTAATTTTGGACCACTGCAACTATATTTTGGACTTGTACGGCAATCTCCGCTTAGTTCCCAAAACATTGCTCCACTTAAACCTTTCGTCTTTATATAGTCTGTTTTGTATTTCATAGATTCATTGTCATCGTAGCTAATAAATGTGCCTGTAGTTGCATTATATAAATAAGGTACTTTAGCTGTGTCATTCCAGTAGCGTACAAAACCATTTTTATTAACGTAATTGGCTGCTAAATCACCGTAATCATACACACCTGTGTCACCGGTAGAATAATCATCCCAAGTACCTTTAGAAGCAAGTTTCCCATCACTACCTGGTTTGCAAGGTTGATATTGTCCGTTATTTTCTTTTCCACAACTTTTCCAGCCACGTCCGTAAAAGGGTACGCCTAATACTAGTTTATCGACTGGAACACCTTCATTTGTATAAACATTTATAGCACCATCTACGTAAAAATTCGTATTTGCTGCTGGGTCATTTGGATCCTTATATAGAGCTGCATTATGATTAGAAGTAGCTTCCCATCCGCCGTGGAAATCATATGTCATAATATTAATCCAATCGAGTATTTGAGAAATTTTCTTTAGCTCTGTATGATCAGCGTAGCGTTGGCTTGCGCCTGAAGCGATTGTTAGTAAATATTGTTTGCCATCTTCAGTACCTGCTTTATTCAAAGCATTTCGGACGTCTTGAAGAAGGAGAGTGAAATTTTGTTTATCTTCAGGACGATAACTACCACCAGGAATCGTTTCAACGCCCGGATATTCCCAGTCTAAATCTACGCCATCAAACCCATATGCGCGAAGAAAAGCTACTGTAGATTCAGCAAATACTTTTCTTGTTTTTTCATCAGCGGCCATATCAGAAAAGCGGTTAGACCAAGTCCAGCCACCAACGGAAATAATTGTTTTTAAGTGAGGATATTTAGCTTTTAATCGTTTTAGTTCTCCGAAATTTCCGCAACGGGCATATTTATCGCAATCTTCCCAAGTTGTACCTGAGCCAGGATACGATTTGGTAACATCAGCCCATGGTTCCCCGAGTACGAGAGTACCATTAGGAACCTCTTTATTTTGCAATGGTACACCAGATTCTTTACAGTTCCACGTTTGTTTATTTGGATTATCAGGATGAGTAGAAGGGTTTCCATGTTTTCCATTCCAACAAATATCCGCGAAAGCATAGTTAAGGTGAGTAAGTTTTGATGCATCAATGTCAGCAACTTGATAATTACGTCCGTAAACGCCCCACGAAGGAAAGTACCCAACAATTTTTTGATTTTGCTTTGGTGAATCTGCTAATGCGAGATTTGGAGTAATAAAATTTGTGAGAAAAAGAGGTAAGAAAAGTAGTAGAGATAGTAATAGCAGTGTGAATTTTTGAGACCTCATAGCCATTTCTCCTTTCAAAATAAAAGATATATTTAAAGGCATACGCCAATAAATCAAAATGAATCTAGACGTATGAAACGTCTAGATAAAATGATCAGACATCACGAAGTCTATACAAGGGAGCTGGGGGTGATTAAATCGTAACAAATGTAAGATTTAGTGTAAACGCTTTATTCAGTTGTAAAAGACTTTCTCAATACAAAAAGGCTTGAATACAAACTATATATGAAAACGAAAGATCGGTATGGGAGGAAATAGCTCATTATAAATAAATTTGAGAAAAAATTGTATGGAGCCAATTATTAAAGACGTAGAAAGATAAGGAAATATCATATAAAATAATAGTAAAAATATGTAAAGGAGGGAATAGTGTGGATGTGTTTTTGAACATTGCTGAAGAAAAAATTCGAAAAGCAATACGGAACGGTGATCTTGATTATCTTCCGGGAAAAGGAAAACCACTACAATTAGAAGATTTTTCAATGGTACCTCCAGAACTTAGAATGAGTTATAAAATTTTAAAAAATGCGGGAATGATTCCACCAGAAATGGAACTACAAAAAGATATATTAAAAATAGAGGATCTAATTGCTTGCTGTTATGATGAAGAAGAGAGAAAGAAATTAAGAGAAGAGTTAACAGTAAAAACGCTTCGTTTTCAGCAGGTAATGGAAAAGAGAAAGATTAAAGATAGTTCAGCTTTTCGTATGTATCAAGAAAAAGTATTTCGTAAATTACGCTAAGAGGGATAATATGACTACATTTAAAACGATAGAAGAATTAGCGACCTATATCGAAGAACAACAATTGGTACTTCTGTTTATTAAAACGGAAAATTGTGGTGTTTGTGATGTTATGCTAAGAAAAGTAAATTGCGTATTAGAGAATTATGATTACGTAGAGAAAATAGAAATATTACTACAAGACATGCAAGAGATTGCGGGGCGATATGGAGTATTTACAGGGCCAACAATTTTATTATTTCATAATGGAAAAGAAATTCTTCGTGAATCACGCTTCATTTCACTTGAAAATCTAGAGAGAATCATTCAATTATTCGAGGAATAGGGGAGGCTTTTATATGGGATTTATTATTGTCATACTATTATTTGTTGTAGTTGGAATAATCGTAACAGCAGTTCGATCGAACAAAAAGAAGGTGAACTTGGCGAAACAAAATAACATACATAATTCATCTAACAGCTCATCACCATTATTTTTCTTTGCTGGATCGGATAATGATAGCTCGCATGATGGCGGTTCACATGATTGTGGAGGCTCTTTTGGGGGAGATAGCGGAGGAAGCTGCGGTGGCGGTGGGGATTGATGAAAATGCGCCTTATATAGGCGTATTTCTTTTTAAACAAACGTTTGATTAGTCGGCTTACATATACATAAACACAGTTAAACAAACGTTTGATTAATATTTTTAACATACTAAGGGGAATGGAAATGAAAAGGGAACCGAAAGTGAAAAATAAGGGGAAAGTAGTGTTATTTTTATTAGCTGCGGGAGGCGTATTTCTTGTTAAATTAGCATTTAAATTTGGAACAATACATATGATTCGAACTTGGTTTGAAAGTACGTTTTCTTAAATAAGGAATATAGCCTCTTGCGATAGAGGTTTTTGATTTGTTATTATTAGACTGAACGGTCGGTTTAAAGAGGTGTGAATATGAGAAGAAGCGCAGAAGAGATAAAGAAAGAAATTGCATACAAAGCAGAAAGTCTATTTTCACAGAAGGGCTACGCAGCTACATCTATGGAAGAGATTTGTGAAATTACAGAGCGAAGTAAAGGAAGTATTTATTATCACTTTAAAAGTAAAGAAGAATTATTTTTATTTGTAGTGAAACAGCATACGTATGATTGGCTTGAAAAATGGAATGAAAAAGAGAAGTTGTATAGCACTAGTACTGAAAAACTATATGGTCTCGCGGAATATCATGTAGAGGACATACAGCAACCAATTTCAAATGCCATAGAGGAATTCTCTATGAGTCAAGTTGTAAGTAAAGAGATTTTGGAGGAACTATTAGCTTTAACTAGAGAATCATATGTTATGTTTGAGAAATTAATTGAAGCAGGTATACAGTCTGGAGAGTTCCGTGAAGATAATACTCGTGATCTTATGTATATTGTGAATGGATTATTATCAGGGCTTGGAGTACTTTACTACGAGCTAGATTATAAAGAGTTGAAGCGTATTTATAAAAAGGCAATAGATGTATTGTTAAAAGGAATGGCAGCTGAATAATAGGTCAGTTGCTTTTCTTACAAAATAAATTAGACTGAACGGTCGGTTTGTGAAAGGGGAATGAAAATGAACGCTTTATTTAAAAACCGAGCATTTATGCTCGTTATGGCGTCTGATATTTTACAACAATTTGCAATTTGGATCAGAAATATGGCTCTTTTGTATTTTATAATGGAGCGAACGAATAATGATCCGGTTTCTGTTTCTTTGTTATCAGTTATGGAATATGCACCTATTTTTATTTTCTCGTTTATCGGTGGTGCGCTAGCTGATCGCTGGAATCCGAAAAGAACAATGGTCACTGGAGATGTGTTGAGTGTACTGTCTATTATAGGAATTGTCCTGTTGTTAAAGCTGGATTATTGGCAGGCTATATTTTTTGCAACACTCATTTCCGCGATTGTAGGTCAGTTTTCTCAGCCCTCATCTTCGCGCATATTTAAGCGCTATGTAAAAGAAGAACAGGTAGCAAATGCGATTGCATTTAACCAAACATTACAGTCATTATTTCTAATTTTTGGACCAGTGGTAGGATCGCTTGTGTATACACAACTTGGTTTATTTACGTCACTATATAGCTTAATCATTTTATTTTTGTTATCTGCTATCGCCCTTTCATTTTTACCAAAATGGGTTGAAAAAGAGCAAGTGGCGAGAGATTCATTAAAAAATGATATAAAAGAAGGTTGGAAGTATGTTCTTCATACGAAAAATTTACGTATGATTACGATCACTTTCACCATTATAGGCTTAGCTGTTGGATTAACAACTCCATTAGAGGTGTTTCTTGTAATAGAACGCCTTGGAATGGAAAAGGAAGCAGTTCAATATTTAGCTGCAGCTGATGGAATAGGTATGTTAATTGGTGGTATTGTTGCTGCAATTTTCGCTTCAAAAGTGAATCCGAAAAAAATGTTCGTATTCGGTATGGGCATATTAGCAATGTCATTTTTAGTAGAAGGGCTATCTACATCATTTTGGATTACTAGTTTCATGAGGTTTGGAACAGGTATTTGTTTAGCTTGTGTTAATATTGTTGTCGGTACGCTTATGATTCAACTTGTACCAGAAAATATGGTTGGAAGAGTAAATGGGACGATTTTACCACTGTTTATGGGGGCAATGCTAATTGGAACTTCACTAGCTGGAGGATTAAAGGAACTAACTTCACTAGTTACTGTGTTTTGTATAGCAATGGCACTTATTTTATTAGCGATAGGGCCAGTTCTACGTATGCAAATAAAAAAAGAAGATGTTGCTAATAAAGAGGCACTAACAAATTCGTTAGCTTCGAAATAACTATTGTAAGGGAGCAATATTGCTCCCTTTTTCTTTGAGGAACTTTTGACAACTATATGAGCCAATTATATACTGATGTTGTAAAAACGATTTTACAGGTTAGGAGCAATGGTGTGAAAAATCAAATCTATGAATTACGCACTGAAAATAATATTTCACAAGGCGCATTAGCTGATAAATGTAAGGTTTCTAGACAAACGATAAATGCAATTGAGAATAATAAATATGATCCAAGTTTAGCGTTAGCATTCCGTTTAGCTGAAGTATTAGGAACAACTGTTGATAAATTATTTTTGTACAAGCAGTAGAGTCGTTCATTATAAGTCGCACCTTTAAAAATAAAAAAGATCCTCTTCTTATGAGAAGAGGATCTTTTCTTATAGCGTTTTAGTCTTTGGACTAGGTGGTGTAACGGATGTATTATTTTCTGGAACTCTAGTTAGTAAAAATCCTCCGATAATAAACAGAACAATAATACTAAGAACACCAGCGTTTGTTTTTCCTGTTAATTGGGTTGTAACACCGACTAATACCGGACCCATAATTGCGGCAAACTTGCCAAATATATTATAAAATCCGAAGAATTCATTAGCAGATTCTTTAGGTACTAGTTTTGCAAAGTATGAACGACTTAGTGCTTGAATACCACCTTGAGATGTAGCAACTAACATTGCTAAAATCCAAAAATCAAGTGTCGTTTTTAAAAAATAAGCATATGTGCAAATAATGATATAAATAATGATACCGACATATAACATTTTTTTACCAGTAAATGTTTCAGATAATTTTCCGTATAGTAAAGCAAATGGACAAGCGACAATTTGTGTTACAAATAATATGATTAATAGATTCGTTGCACTAATACCGAGATCGGTTCCGTAAGCGGTAGACATAGTAATAATTGTGTCGACTCCGTCAATATAGAAAAAGTAAGCGATTAGAAACATAAATACAGTTTTATATTCTTTAATATTTTTAAAAGTATCAGCAAGACGTTTGAAGCTCATTCTAATAGGTCTTGGATGACGCTCAATATAGTGTGTTTGCTCTACGTTTTTTAGCATTGGAATTGTAAATAATCCCCACCAAAGAGCTGTTATTGCAAAGGAAATTTGACTAGCAATGCCGACCGATAAGGGAATAGTTCCTTTTTGGGAAAGAATAATAAGAGCGATACAACCGATAAAAGGAATTGTACTCCCGATATAACCTAATGCAAATCCTCTTGTAGAAATTCGGTCCATTCTATCTTCAGAAGTGACGTCTACTAAAAATGCATCATAGAAAATGTTTGCTCCAGCAAAGCCGATTAAGGCGAGCATATAGCACCCTAGCAATAAGTACCACTGAGAGGTTGGAACGACTGCTAACATACTTGTAAATACGATACCGAGTCCAAAGAAGAATGTGAAAAAACGTTTTTTAAATCCTTTATAATCAGCAACTGTGCCAAGAATAGGAGCAAGTATAGAAATTAAAAGTGTTGCGAATGAGTTTGCATATCCCCAATATGCTGTTGAAGTTGCCCCAGATAGTCCAGCTTCTTTTGCAGCTGCTTTAAAGTAAATTGGAAATAATGCAGTTGTAATGACGAGCGAGTATACAGAGTTCGCCCAATCGTATAATATCCAGCTTTTTTCTTGTCTGGACATTTTTTTCATATAATGTTCCCCCTTAAATTTGTTTTACTAACAGTGTACAAAAATAAAAATTATAAAAAGAGAAACAGTGATGAATTTTACATAACTTTTACATATATAAACTGTTCTTTACAATTGGAGTAAATCCTCTACAATTGCTCCGTCTGTTTCACCTAAGTGTAAACCGAGTAGTCTAGCGATAGTTGGACCTTCATCAATAAGTCTCATATACGGGACGGTAACGCCACTTTTTATTCCTTTCCCAGCAGCGATAAAAATTGTTTCATAGTTAGGTTTTGTTGGAGAGTATCCATGCGTACCAAATGTATATTTTTTACTAGGCGTAACATCTTTTTCGGTAATTTCTTTTATAAAATCTCCTGTATAGTTTTCAGTGAAATAATACCCTTCTCGTGCTTCTAACATGAATAAACAATTACCGTCTGCACCGCAGTCTTTCGCAGCTTCATCATGAAGTATAAATTCAATTCCGTTTTGTTTATTTTGAAGTAGCTCTTCAAGGAGTAGTTGTACCTCCCGAATTGTATCCGTATCATTTTTGTCCTTTACATATACATAGGCAGAGCCGTCGCAACTTTGGCAATAGGCTTTCCAGTCTACTAATTTTCTTTTTTTATTAAGAGATATAAGTCCTCTTTGATGGAATAGCACATTTAATTGTATGGATTTGTTTTCACTTAAAGCGCTATGATCACCAAGGGCAATAATTGTACTTTCTTCGTATAAGTCACTTTCTTTTAGTGCTTGAATAATTTTCCCTAGACGTTCGTCGTGTCTCTGGATAGCAGCTATTGTTTCGTTAGATTCAAAGCCGTGATAGTGTCTTTGTGTGTCTAAATCGGTGAAATGTACGAACATGATATTAGGCTTTTTCGTCTGGATTGTATGCACAGCAGAGGCGAGGACGAAATCATCCAGCTCTGGTTGTGATAAACCATTTCTTATATGGCCGAAACGACGATTTAAATCTAATTGGTATAGTGGGCTACCGCTAAATAAGGAAACTAACACTTGATTTTGCCAAGGTCTATTTGGAAAAATTTCTGGTAAATTGTAATCGATGTTCGCTCTTCCAGTAACAGGCCATAGAAGGGCAGCTGTCGTTAAATTTGCTTTGCGCGCTTCATCATACAATGTTGTTCCTTTTATTGATTTTCGGTACCAATGCCAATCAGGTGATTCACGCCCTGGTTGAAGTAACGTATTGCTAACAACACCGTGCTTGTTAGGGTAATTACCGGTTACGATTGTTGAGTGGCTTGGATATGTTACAGAAGGATAAATTGGTTCTACTTTTTCGACAACCGTGCCCTTTTTTATTAGAGATTGGAAATGAGGTAGTTTTTGTAGTATAGGAAAATCTAAAGCTGATAAACAGTCGAATGATAAAATAATGACATGGTTTGTTAATGCTTTATCCATAAAGTTCCCTCCTGATTATATAAAACCTATTCTTATATATTACTATTAATACCTAGTAATAAAAATATATTTTTATGTGAAAATTTATTATTTATTTTCAGAAAAATTAAACATATAATTAAGTATAAGGGAATCTATGGAAGGAGGAAACACTATGGATTGGTTAGATGGATTTGGTATCTTTTACATCATTGGCGGAATCACGATTATCCTTGTATTTGCTATTTCATATTTACTAAAGAAACGGTTTCCAGACAAACAGTTCGATATTATATTTGCACTTAGTTTAATACTTCTTTGCTTAGCGTCCTTTCCCGTTACAATGATTGTTATTGGTGGGTGGGAAGGAATGGGATATGGATTTATTGGTTTCTTCGTTCTACTTGGTACACTTATCGGTATGATTGCACATCAACTTGTGAAAATTACGCGGAAAAGCTACGTATAAAACTGCAAAAAATGAAAAGAATATATAAAAATAAGAAAATTAGCTATTGTTTTAAAAAAGAATTTGTATTATGATAATCAACAAATTTATTTCGTTATAACGATGAAAAAGGACTAGTACATGTTCAACCTTTTTAGCAGAGAGAGAATCCGTCAGGCTGAAAGATTCTTAAAAAGGCAATATGGAACCTGCCTTTGAGTTCTGCATATGCAGCGGGAATTTCCCGTTATCAAAAAGAGAGCATGCGCAATTTTTGTGCATGAATCAGGGTGGTAACGCCGACAAAGCTCGGTCCCTATTTAGGGACGCGGGCTTTTTTGTATTTTCTAGAAGGAGGAAGACTGACTATGGCAAAAGAACAAGTGCAAGCCATTACGAAGATGGAAGAGGACTTTGCGCAGTGGTATACCGATATTGTAAAAAAAGCCGAACTTGTTGATTATTCAAGTGTAAAAGGATGCATGATTTTACGTCCGTATGGTTATGCCTTATGGGAGAATATGCAGAAGGTGATGGATGAGAAGTTAAAAGAAACTGGCCATGAAAATGTATATATGCCAATGTTTATCCCAGAGAGTTTATTGCAAAAAGAGAAGGATCATGTTGAAGGATTTGCTCCTGAAGTAGCATGGGTTACGCATGGTGGAGATGAAAAGTTAGCGGAAAGACTTTGTGTACGTCCTACATCTGAAACTTTATTCTGTGAGCACTTTTCAAAAATTGTGCAATCCTATAATGATTTGCCAAAGTTATATAATCAGTGGTGTTCAGTAGTTCGTTGGGAGAAGACAACTAGGCCGTTCCTTCGTACGACTGAATTTTTATGGCAAGAGGGTCATACAATCCATGAAACGGCAGAAGAATCGCAGGCTGAAACATTAAATATTTTAAACTTATATGCTTCTTTCTGTGAGGATTATTTAGCAATACCAGTTATTAAAGGACAAAAAACAGAAAAAGAGAAGTTTGCTGGAGCAAAGGCAACTTATACAATTGAAAGTTTAATGCATGATGGAAAAGCACTTCAAACAGGAACCTCTCATAACTTTGGGACGAATTTCTCAGAAGCATTTGATATTAAGTTTTTAGATCGTAACGGTAAGTGGCAATATGTGCACCAAACATCTTGGGGTGTATCAACAAGAATGATAGGCGGGCTAATAATGGTTCATAGTGATAATAATGGACTTGTAATGCCACCAAAAGTCGCTCCAGTGCAAGTTGTTATTGTACCAATTGCTCAGCATAAAGAAGGAGTTTTAGCAAAAGCAACAGAGTTACAAGCACATATTCAAAAGGTTGCACGAGTAAAAATAGATGCTAGTAATAAAACACCAGGCTGGAAATTTAATGAGTATGAAATGAAGGGGATTCCAATTCGATTAGAAGTTGGCCCTAAAGATATTGAAAAGAATCAAGTTGTACTTGTAAGAAGAGATACGAAGGAAAAAGAGTTTGTACCAATGGATCAATTAGAAGAACGTATTCCAGCATTACTTGAAGAAATTCATATTGCTTTATTTAATAAAGCAAAAGCATTTCGCGATGAGAATACGTATGTTGCGACAAATTTCGAAGAGATGAAAAAAATAGCTGATGAAAAGCAAGGCTTTATTAAGGCAATGTGGTGCGGGGAATTAGCTTGTGAAGAAAAACTAAAAGAAGAAGTTGGCGTATCTTCACGTTGTATGCCTTTTGAGCAAGAGCATTTAGCTGAAGAATGTATTTGTTGTGGTAAAGAAGCTAAACAAATGGTGTATTGGGGAAAAGCGTATTAATACTTTTTCTGATAGGTGATAAAAGGACTTTGGGCTGCATAATAAAATGTAATCCAAAGTCCTTTTTAGTTTTATACAGTATTTCATGTACTTTTTAGATGGAAGGATGTTGTTCTTATTTTACGTTTTTACGACGAATAAACAGTAACATACCAATTAGGAATGTTGAAAGCCCCATTAAAATAGATATAGGGTAATGCGTTGCAGTATTAGGTAATTTATCACCTTGTTTTTTCGTATTATCTTTTACATTACCCCCTTGAGAACCGTTGCCCTCCTGAGAATTGCTATCGCCTTTAACACGATTGCCACCTTGAGAGCCATTACCCCCTTGAGAACTGCTATCACCTTTAACACGATTGCCGCCTTGAGAGCCATTGCCGCCAGAACCGTTACCACCAGAACCGTTACCACCAGAACCGTTACCGCCAGAACCATTGCCACTAGAGCCATTGCCGCCAGAACCGTTACCGCCAGAACCATTGCCACTAGAGCCATTGCCGCCAGAACCGTTACCGCCAGAACCATTGCCACCAGAACCGTTACCGCCGGAACCATTACCGCCAGAACCGTTGTCACCAGAGCCACTGCCGCCAGAACCGTTGCCACCAGAACCATTGCCACCGGAACCGCTGCCGCCAGAACCGTTACCGCCAGAACCATTGCCACTAGAGCCATTGCCGCCAGAACCATTGCCACCAGAACCATTGCCACTAGAGCCATTGCCGCCAGAACCGTTGTCACCGGAACCATTGCCACCAGAGCCATTGCCGCCAGAACCATTACCGCCAGAACCGTTGTCACCAGAACCGTTACCGCCAGAGCCGTTGCCACCAGAACCATTGCCACCGGAACCGCTGCCGTCAGAGCCACTACCACCAGAACCGTTACCGCCGGAACCATTGCCACCAGAGCCAGTATCGTCCTGAGAATCGTTATTTCCTGGAGGTATATTATTATCCTTTGAGTTTCCTTCTGCAAAATGATCGCTATTTTGTACAATAGCGTTTGTTAATGGTTGGAAGTTTTCAGTTGCAGCATTACCGATATTTAAACCGCTAAAAAAAGATAAAGAGAGTGTTGATGCTAAAATGAAGATTTTCGTCATGGTTTTCCTCCTAAGAGATTAATGTTCCATCTAAAATACATCCCTTTGTAATATTTCTTAGGAAAAAGAGTTTTATGCAAAAAAAACTATATATAGAAAAAGGTGGTGTATTTGTCAAAGCAGAAAAGAGTTAATGTAGATTTCCTACAAATAGTAGAGGGGGAGAATTTACATTCATAACGGTAGAGGAAGTGGCAGCAGATGAAAGAGTATATAGCGTTTGATATTGGCGGTACGCAAATTAAGTATGGTATTGTTTCAGAAATAGGGAGAGTATTAAAGCGTCAAACAGTTGCAACAGAAATTCATTTAGGCGGAGAACAAATTATTCAAAAACTTATATATGTATCCAAAAAAATAATGAATGAACATACTATTGCCGGAATCGGTATTAGCACTGCGGGAATTGTTGATATTAATAAAGGAATTGTGACGGGAGGCGCGGATCATATTCCGGGATATAGTACTATTCCTATTATTGATAGATTGCAAGAGATATTAAAAGTTCCAGTATCGATTGACAATGATGTGAATTGTGCAGCGTTTGGAGAAAAGTGGAATGGTAGTGGAAGAGAGAAAGATAACTTTATTATGCTCACCCTTGGAACAGGGATTGGAGGAGCAATTTTTATAGATGGAAAATTGTACCGAGGACATTCATTTAGTGCTGGTGAATGGGGGAATATGTTAATAGAAGGAAAAACGTTTGAAGAGGTTGCTTCGATTTCAGGATTAATTCGACTTGTAAGCAAATATAAAGGCAAAGGCAAGTGGAATGGGAAAAGAATTTTCGAGTTGTATGATAAAGGAGATCGGGAAGTTGCTCAAGCAGTTGGGATTTTCTTTAAACATTTGGCAATCGGAATTAGTAATCTTGCTTATATTTTTAATCCAGAAACGATTATTATTGGTGGAGGAATTACCGATAGAGGAAATGAGTTTTTAAAAGAAGTAAAAGAAGAGGTCAGTAAATACTTAAATCAAGAGATTTATAATAATTGTGAGATTGAACTTGCGCAAAACGGTAATTGTGCAGGAATGATTGGTGCTATTTACCACTTCTTACATCATCATAAGTAAATTATATGAATGTTTTCATATAACTGAGAATTTATCCTTTTTATCGCTAGGTAAATAATGCTACAATATAAGAGAAGAATACAATATTTTCCGATTCGGAAAATGCTTTGTAGAAAGGGAGAAACTTCATGCCTATTATTTTAGAAAAAGGTCAAAAGATCGATTTAACGAAAGGACAACCAAAAGTAGCAAAACTACAGGTTGGCTTAGGCTGGGATCCAATTGGGCAATCAGGTGGATTTCTGTCTTCATTATTTGGAAGTAAACCAAATGTAGATTGTGATGCATCTGTTGTTATGTTAGAAGGAGATCGTTTTTTAAACAAAAATGATTTAGTTTACTTCGGAAATAAACTTTCTACTTGTGGTAGTATTATTCATTCAGGAGATAATTTAACAGGTGAAGGCGCTGGTGATGACGAAACAATTTTCGTAGAATTACATAAAGTTCCAAGCCGTATTAATCGTTTAGTATTCGTTGTAAATATTTATGACTGTGTAAATCGTCGTCAAGATTTCGGGATGATTCGTAATGCATATATTCGTATTCAAAACCCGCAAACTGGTGAAGAATTAGCACGCTATAATTTATCGGATAATTATGCTGGCAAAACAACTCTAATTGCAGGTGAAATGTATCGTCACGGAAGTGAATGGAAGTTTTCAGCAGTTGGAGAAGGCACGCAAGATAAAAACTTAAGTGAGATTGTATCACGTTATCAATAAAATAACCGAGGAGGAATTGTATATGGCATCAATTTCATTGAAAAAGGGACAAAAGGTAGACTTAACAAAAACGAATCCAGGTCTTTCGAAAGTTCTTGTAGGACTTGGTTGGGACACGAATCGTTATGACGGACAAAACGATTTCGACTTAGATGTTAGTATTTTCTTAGTAGGCGCGAATGGTAAAGTTTCAGGAGCTGAAGATTTCGTTTTCTATAATAATCCAAAAGGTGCGAATGGTGCTGTAGAGCATTTAGGAGATAACCGCACTGGTGAAGGTGAAGGCGATGACGAAGCGATTAAAGTAGATTTGAAAAATGTTCCTGCTCACATCGAACGTATTTGTTTCACAATTACAATTTATGATGGAGAAGGCCGTAGCCAAAACTTCGGACAAGTTTCTAATTCTTTCGTACGTATTCTTGATGAAGAAAAGAATGCAGAATTAATTCGTTACGATTTAGGAGAAGATTTCTCTATTGAAACAGCCGTAGTAGTAGGTGAATTATATCGTCATGCAGGTGATTGGAAATTCAATGCAATCGGAAGTGGATTCCAAGGTGGATTAGCGTCTCTATGTAATAACTTTGGTTTAGATGTAGAGTAATAGATTTGATTTATATATCCATCGGTGAAATGTATGTTTACTGATGGATATATTTTTAAAGATAAAAATATAGAGGTGAATATAGATGGTTATTCAATTACAAAAAGGCCAGAAAATCGATTTAGGTAAGACAAGCCCTGGTTTAACAAAAGCAGTAATTGGTCTTGGATGGGATATTAAATCTTATGACGGCGGAGCCGATTTCGATTTAGATGCATCTGCCTTTTTATTAGATGCAAACGGAAAATGTACGAAGGAAACTGATTTTATCTTCTATAATAATTTGCAGTCTCCTTGTGGATCTGTTTTACATACAGGAGATAACCGTACAGGTGAAGGTGAAGGTGACGATGAGCAACTTGTTGTGGATTTGAAGAAAGTTCCAGCAGATGTGCACAGAATTGCTATTACAGTTACGATTTATGATGCAGAAGGCCGTAGTCAAAACTTTGGGCAAGTAGGAAATGCGTTTGTTCGTTTAGCGAATGAAGAAACGAGTGAAGAAGTTCTTCGTTTTGATTTAGGGGAAGATTTCTCCATCGAAACAGCAGTTGTCTTTTGTGAATTATACCGTCATAATGGACAGTGGAAGTTTAATGCAGTAGGAAGTGGATTCCAAGGTGGTTTAGGTGCGCTTGTAAGAGCGTATGGCTTGGATGCATAGAAAGGAAACGATATTCGTTTCCTTTTTTTGACCTTTCTATAAATCTAGCAAAGAATAGGGGATAAAGGTAAGATGAGTATTTTGCAAGGAATCCTTGATACGTATGCTCAGTTTTTCGACTTGGACATGTGGATTAAAGTGTTGCAGGATCCAGTATCTTGGGGATTAATTGGTACACTTGTTGTACTTGAAGGATTATTATCTGCTGATAACGCACTTGTGTTAGCGGTAATGGTAAAACATCTTCCGGAAGAAAAACGTAAAAAAGCATTATTCTATGGACTTATTGGAGCTTATGTGTTCCGCTTTATTGCGATTGGAATCGGAATGTTCTTAATTAAATTATGGTGGGTAAAACTTCTTGGTGCACTTTACCTTGCTTGGTTATCAGTAAAATACTTTATTGATAAGCGTAAAGGTGCAAGTGAAGAAGACGAAGCTCACGGTATGAATCAAAATAGTATTCTCTTTAGAATGTTTGGTGTCTTCTGGGGAACAGTTGCGATGGTTGAATTAATGGATATCGCATTCTCTGTAGATAGCGTACTTGCTGCATTTGGTGTATCTAATGAAGTTTGGATTTTACTATTAGGCGGAATGCTAGGTATTTTAATGATGCGTGGTATTGCTGGTGTATTCTTAAAATTGTTAGAGCGTATTCCAGAGCTTGAAACGACAGCATACATTTTAATCTTAATTATTGCAGCAAAAATGTTACTGTCTTTAATCGAGATTGAGATTAGTCATACACTATTCTTTATTATTTTAGTTGTAGCATTTGGAGCAACATTTATACTTCACTACATGAAGAATTCTGGACAAGCTAGAGAAGAAGTTGCAGCTACTAAAGAAGACAATAAATAATTGAAATGGGTTTGCTCGTTTTGCGAGCGCCCATTTTTTATAACCAAAAATAGTTTATAATAGAAGAAGGACTTAGAAAAAACGTAAATGTTTTTGGAGGTGAACTGTTGTGTTTTCACGTTTTACACTTCAACCATATGCATTAAAAGATGAATCAGATTTAAAGCAATTTGAAACGCTTTTAGAAAAACGCCCACAATATGAGCTGACAGAGAATGAGATGAAATTTAGTTATATAGCATGTCGAATCCTTGGTGTTCCTAATGATGTAGATGAATATTTTAATGAACTGTTTGATTATAGTGAAGCGAAAGGAATCGAAGTTTTACACGAACAAAATTTAAACAAAGTGATTGATTCGGAAAAGCTTCGTCATATTCAAGAAGTGTTCGGATTACATCAAGAAGCACCAAATGGTCTGACAGTAAATAGGCTAGTTGCACACTTATCTGGGAAACAACTTTTACCGAAAGTAGACAATCCTGATTTACAGCATTACATACATACGACGTTTATTTCACTATTGAAATTATATGAGAAGCAACATAATCAGTCGTTAAAGACAGAAGGCTTCCGTCGTTTCTTAATCGACATAATTAAACTAAGCGAAAATTACGTAGCGAAGTGGTTCTCTACGATTAATTATAAGAAACAAATGCCGCGTATCATTTGGTACGGTGATGCACAGGAAAGCCGTATATATTTCTTATACTTTCTTATTATGCTCGGTTGTGATGTGCTTTATTATCACCCAGAAGGAAAAGATGGATTTGAAAATATTGATGAAGAGGGAAGAACTTTTGTTGTATCTCATTCAAGTCGCATTTCGCTTGAATCATTCCCTGATCGTCGCCGTGAGCGTGTTGCAACAGTAGCGTATCAAGCTTCGAAAGAAATTGAACAAGTACTTCACCACGATAATTCACTGCTGTACAAGCCGTGGCAATTCCGTTCCTATACGCCTGTAGCTCGTACGTTAAAAACGACATATGATGAACTCTTTTTAATTACGAAAGAAAAGGCATTTGTACGCCCAACATTCTTTGTTGAAAATAAACATATTTATATTCCTTCTTTATTTGCGAAAATATCAGGCGTTTCAAAGAATGATAAAGAATATTTTCAACGATTAAAGGCTGTTACATCATTTGATAACAGTTTATTAATTAATACATTCCCGTTTACGAAAGAGCAAAAAGCAAACTTCCAATATCATTATCGAGATGCATTGGACCGAGCTGGAAAATTGCATCCTGATCTAATTATGAATAGCCATTGGTGGCCGCATAAGCGTTTACCGGAAGGTTTACAGCATGGGATTGCAGAGGCGATTATTCATACGTGCGAAAGTGAAATGTGCAAACCAATTGCGAAAGAGACGAAACAAGATGTAGCGCTATATGTTTTCGCACAACTTTCTCAAATACCACCGAATATTTTAGAACAGCTTGAGAAATTTGATTATTCACAAGATGTACCGAAAATTGTTATATTTAATAATGAGAAGAGCGGAGAATTAACTCGTTCTGACGCTGTTTTATTACTATTTTTGAATCAAATTGGAGTAGATGTATTCCATTTCAATCCAACGGGAAGAAACGATATTGAACCGTATATTGAAGCGGGGGCATTTGATTCACATTGGCTTGAAGAGGTTAATTTCGATCTTGAGTTTCATGGTTCATCAGCCTATAAAAATTTATCACAAACAATAAAAGGACTATTTCGTCCATTTTTATAAGGAAAGGGAGAATACCATATGAATAACCCAGTCGTACTAGATCCGAAAACAGAATTAAATGAACAAACAGCACAAGATGTTCGCTTACAACTTAGACAAGATGCGGATGTACAACGTATTTATAATGCGGTAGATATTAAAGATCAATTAGAATTAATTGAACTTGGAAAAGAACCTTCTATGGAAATTTCACGTTTTGCTGATCAAATTTTACATACAATGTCATTATCAAAGATAGAAGATTCTGGTGAATTATTAAAACAGCTTGGTAAAATTATGGACCGATTTGATAGTAAAGACTTTGCGGAAGAAAAAAGTGGTTTCTTCTCACGTATGTTCAAAAAAGCGGATAAAATGATAGAACAAATCTTTAGTAAATATCAAACGATGGGCCGCGAAATTGATAAAGTTTATGTGGAAATTACGAAGTACCAAGATGAGATGAAAAAATCAATTGGTACGTTAGATGGCTTGTATGAGCAAAACTTAAAATATTATTTAGACTTAGAGAAGTACGTAGTAGCAGGAGAAATGTTATTAGAGCGTTTAAATACAGAGTTAGTTCCGATGTATGAAGAGCGTGTACGTAATAATGATCAATTAGCAGGTATTGAATTAGAGTCGCTTAAAAACTCTGTTGAAATTTTAGAACAGCGTATTGACGATTTAGAAAAAGCACGTATGGTTGCGTTACTTACAGCACCACAAATTCGTATGATTCAACGTGGTAATAATAAATTAATTGGTAAAATCAATACAGCATTTATTACAACGATTCCTATCTTTAAAAATGGTATCATTCAAGCGGTAAATGCCAAGCGCCAAAAGCTTGTTGCAGATTCTATGGCTGAACTGGATCGCCGTACAAATGAATTACTTAAGAAAAATGCACAAAATATCGCAACGCAAAGTGTAGAAGTAGCGAGATTATCAGGTTCTTCTAGTATTAAGATGGAAACACTTGAGGAAACTTGGAACATTATTTCAAGAGGTATGCAAGAAACACAACAAATTGAAGAACAAAATAAACGTGAGCGTGAAGAAAGCCGCAAGCGTATGGCTACATTAACAGAGAATATCAAAAAAGAATTACAAGGATAAAGTGAAACTTTAATCAGTGGGGTTTTGTTCATCACCACCGATTATTAGCCTTCACCAATTGGACATTTATGGGCAGTTAATCCATCACCTAACTTCTTTGCTCAAACTGAATTTTGAGGTGGGAGTTTTACTGCACGGAAAATAGTAGGATAAATGAAAAGGCAATGAGGACTATTCCTCATTGCCTTTTAGTTTCTCTTCACTAATTTAATAATCTCATTCACAATAAGTGGAATGATACTTAATAAGAGAACAAATCCCCAATCTCGCATCGTTAATGCATGTACACCGAATATATTTGCAAGGGGCGGGATGGAGATGATACAAACTTGCATAAGAACACCGATAAGAAGGGAGAAAACTAAATATTTATTTGTAAAGATCCCAATTGAAAAAATTGATTTCGTTCTTGAACGCAAGTTAAATGAATGAACGAGCTGAGAAAAACTAAGAACGACAAATGCCATCGTTTGAGCGTGTAATAGAGCATCGTCATCAATTCGCTCTGGGAAAAGAGGAAATAAATTTGTATCTCCAGTATAGAATTTTGCTCCGGCGATAAAAGCTATTAGCGTTAAAAGTCCAATGATAACTCCATTGAAAATCAGGAAAGGAACGCTGCCACTAAATAAGCTTTCTTTCGCATGTCGTGGTTTTTCCTTCATCACATCTGGATCTTCAGGATCAACCCCAAGTGATAATGCAGGCAGTGTATCTGTAATTAAATTCACCCACAAAATATGAATAGGTCGTAGTGGTGTTGCCCAGCCGAGTAAAATCGCTAAAAATAAAGCGATAATTTCTCCGAAGTTACAAGAGAGTAGGAAGAGAATTGATTTTTTTATGTTACGATAAATATTTCTACCTTCTTCAACGGCTTTCACAATAGATGAGAAATTATCATCTGTTAACACGACGTCTGCTGCCCCTTTTGCAACGTCTGTTCCTGTAATGCCCATCGCAACGCCAACATCAGCTTGCTTTAAAGATGGTGCATCATTGACACCATCACCAGTCATAGAAACGATATTTCCTTTCGCGCGTAATGCCTTTACAATTTTCACTTTATGCTCTGGAGAGACTCTAGCGAATACATTTAAATGATTAATTTTGCTAGCTAGTTCTGTATCAGAAATGTTATCTAATTCAGTTCCAATCATAATTTCCGATATTTCTTCAGCAATGCCAAGTTCTTTGGCAATTGCAAAGGCGGTATCTTTATGGTCACCAGTAATCATAACTGTGCGAATACCGGCTTTTTTACATTCTTTAATTGAATCTTTCACTTCAGTTCGTGGTGGATCAATCATACCGACAAGACCAATAAAGATAAGATTTTTTTCAAGATGATTTATATCCACATCGTTTGAATCGTATTGTTTAAATGCGAATGAAAGTACTCTTAAAGCTTCTTGAGACATTGCTCCGGCAGCTTCTAATATTTGATTTTTATCAGAATCAGTTAAAATCTCGATTTTGCCGTTTTTAAAAATATGGGTACATCGAGGTAAGAGCTTATCAATAGCGCCTTTCGTCATGCTATAGTAGCTTTCATCGTATGTATGTACAGTTGACATCATTTTACGATCTGAATCGAAAGGTACTTCGTTAACACGTTCATGTATTTTTTCTAAATGATCTTTTTGCATGTTAAAAGTGGTTCCAGCAACGAGAAGTGCAATTTCAGTCGGGTCTCCCGTTTGTGATTCGTTATTGTAAGATGCATCATTACATAGCACCATATTTTCTAACAATAGACGTTGCGCATCATTATTTACATTTAAACTTTCTAAGCGATCGTATGTGTTATCACTATAAAAGTGAGTAACGGTCATTTTATTTTGCGTTAACGTACCTGTTTTATCTGAACAAATAATTGTGACAGAACCGAGGGCTTCAACAGCTGGTAGTTTGCGAATGATAACGTTTTGTTTAATCATACGTTGCACACCAATTGCAAGAACGATGGAAACGATAGCTGGCAAGCCTTCTGGAATAGCTGCAACGGCTAAACTAATAGCAGTCATAAACATTTCTAACGTATCCCGGCCTTGTAAAAAACCGATGAGGAACATAACGATACAAATAGCTACAGCGACAAAGCCTAAATATTTTCCGACTTGTGCTAAGCTTTTTTGAAGTGGTGTCATATCATCGTCTGCTTCATGTAAAAGGGTAGCAATCTTACCAATTTGTGAGTTCATTCCAGTTTCAACAGCAACACCGACGCCTCTTCCATATGTTACAAGAGTAGACATAAAGGCCATGTTTTTTTGATCGCCGAGTGGTACTTGCTCATCACGTTGCATGGAAGGGTGGTAGATTGCATCTTTATCAACAGGGACAGATTCACCAGTTAGAGCAGATTCTTCAACTTTTAAATTTGCGGTTTCGATAAGGCGTAAATCGCAGGGGATATATCGTCCGGCGTCGAGCATAACGATATCCCCTGGAACGACGTGCTCAGATGGAATTTCTTTTAGTTCACCATTTCTCTTGACGATAGCTTTAGGTGTTGCCATCTTTTTCAATGCCTCTAAAGCTTGTTCTGCTTTCGATTCTTGGACAACACCGATAACAGCATTTAAAACTACAACAAGCGCGATAATACTGGCATCCGCCCATTCACCTACAAAGGCAGAAATAAGGGCAGCAATAATAAGGACATATACGAGGACGTCATTAATTTGGGCGAAAATACGCTGCCATAAAGTGCGTTTTTGTTTTGTAGCTAATTCATTAGAACCGTATTGCTTTAAACGTTCACTTACAATCTCATCTGTTAAACCGTTTTGTTCGTTTGTTTCTAGGTCAATCAATGTTTGATCTTTCGTCTTACTGTACCAATTGCTCATAAGTAAGCACCTCCAGTAAAAACAGTTAGCAATGGTAGTGTTGCTATTATTTGTGAGTAGTATGTATGGAGAAAAAATCTAAGGTGAGGTTCTACTTCTATTGTACAATATTTTACAGTTGGTTGAGGGAAAGAGAAGAGTTGTCATGAATTTGTTGGAAATAAAAAAGAGCCTCATAATAAGAGAGGCTTTTTTACTTTTTAATTAATGTACCTAATTCTTCTGTAATAGCTTGCATTTCACTAATGCTGAATGTTTCACGTTTCATAACATGATCATAAATGTCACGTAAATCTTCGTACATTTCTTCGTTAAAACTAGCAGCTCTCATCGCTCCAGCATTAACCATACGTAATTTTTCTTTAATAGCTTCGACCATGTATTCAACGTTTTCTTCTGACTTTACGGATAAATCCACCGAAGTGTCCCCCTTTAAAATAACATAAGGCTATCTTAACATTTTTTATCATTTTCGTTAATGGATCTTTTCAATCCTATTAAATTAGTAGGGATTTCCTTTATATTTCATAATTGGTTGTTTATACTATAAGTATATATGAAGAAATGCACCAAGAAGGGAAGAAACAAAAACATGGTTCAAGTATTGTTTGTTTGTCTTGGGAACATTTGCCGTTCTCCGATGGCAGAAGCGATTTTTCGAAATCTTGTCGTAAAAGAGGGACTTGAAGAGAAAATTGTCATTGATTCTGCAGGAACTGGAGATTGGCATGTTGGTCATCCGCCACATAAAGGAACACAAAAAATTTTAAAAGAAAATGCAGTCACTTTTGAAGGAATTAAAGCAAGGCAAGTAGAAAAAGAAGACTTAACAAAGTTTGATTATATTATTGCCATGGACAACAAGAATATAGCAGATTTAAAAAGTTTAGGTAAAACTGGAGGCTATATTGGTAGGCTGTCCGACTTTGTTCCAGACGGAGGCTGGACAGACGTTCCTGACCCTTACTATACAGGGAATTTCCAAGAAGTATATGACCTTGTAACAGAAGGGTGTGCAAAGCTATTAGCTTTCATTCGAAATGAACAAGGAATATGAGGAAGCTTAGAAAGAAATACTTTCTAACATAAGAAATGAAAGGGTGAAGGAATATGGCAAAGAAAAATAATATTGCTCGAAACATTGCGATTGGTGTAGCGGCAGGTGTAGCTGTATCCATGTTAAAGAAAGAAAACCGTGAAAAAGTAAAAAATACAGCAGAAAAAGCAAAAACAAAGATGATTGAAATTGGTGAAAATGCAAAGATCAAAGAAAAAGTGCAAACTGTTACAGATAAAGGACGCGAACTTGCAGATTTCAATGTGGTAAAAGCGAAAGTAGCAGAAATTAAAAAATTAACGCCATCTGTTGTAGAGACGTTAAAAGAAACGAAAGAAATTTTTAGTAAGAAAAAAGTTGAGCCAGAAGAAAAGCCAGAAACGATTGAAATTCAAGCTGTATCTCCAAAGGTAGATGAGCTGAAAGCAGAAGAAGAGCCAGTAGTTGCTGAAGATGGTGGTATGAAAGAAGCGCGTGAATTATTTATAAAAGACTCAAATGCAGTGGAAAAAAAAACTGAAGCGTACATTGAGTTAAAGCAAGATAAAGAAGAGAAGAAAAGCGTTTAAACATATATGAGAAAAATTTTAGAAAAGGTGAGAAGAAATCGTACTTATTCGTTTGGTAAAGATTTATATGACCGGACGATGCGCGATGATGTAGCGGGCTTGGCAGCACAGCTCGCTTATTTCTTCTTGCTTGCAATTTTTCCTGGGCTCGTTTTCTTAATTACGCTTCTTGGATTTATTCCCATTCAAACAGAGGATGTGCTTAGTTTATTAGAGGTTTATGTACCAGATGATGCAATGAACTTAATTGAGGTAAATGTAGATAAAGTTGTAAACCAGCAAAATGGTGGTTTATTATCATTTGGTTTATTATCCATGTTATGGTTTGCCTCAAATGGTGTTAATGCGGTTATGAATGCTTTTAACCGCGCTTATGACGTAAAGGAAACACGTTCTTTTATTACAACAAGAGCGTTATCAATTGTGTTTACATTAGCTATTATTTTTATGATTGTCTTTGCGTTAATTGTTCCGGTATTCGGACAAGTTATTGGAGCAGCAGTGTTTAAAGCACTCGGTTTATCAGATAGTTTTTCTTTCGTATGGAGCATTACACGATTAGTAGCGAGTTTCTTCGTACTATTTGCTTTGTTTAGTTTCTTATATACATTTGCACCAGATCGAAAGTTAAAAAGAAGAGAAGTTATTTCAGGGGCGTTATTTGCTACTGTAGGATGGATTGTGGTGTCTTACTCATTTGCTTATTATGTAGATAAGTTTGCGAATTACGCCAATACATATGGTGGTCTCGGTGGTATCATTATTTTAATGTTATGGTTTTATTTAACTGGATGGGTAATTTTACTTGGCGGTGAAATTAATGGTTTACTCCACCATTATAGAACCGGTGACAATAATTCCCGTAATGAATAATGAGTTCTTGTTCCATAATAAAAAGGAACAGGGGGGATATTTCATGAGTAATAATAAAAAGAACCATAATAATAAAAGTAATAATAAACAAAAGAGCAGTTCGCATCCAAAGCATAAAACGAGTAGCAGTGCGAACGGTCATAATAGCTATCACTAAAAAAAACGGGTCCTCTATGAGGGACCCGTTTTATTTGCTTCCTTTTAGTAATCGTAAGCCATTCAAAATGACAAGAATCGTACTTCCTTCATGGCCAATAACACCGAATGGAAGAGCTAAAAATTGCAAGAAGTTTGAACAAATTAGCATGGCAATAACGGCTAGCGAAAAGATTACGTTTTGCTTCACAATACGATTCATTCGTTTTGATAGACGGATCGCTTGAGAAAGACGAGATAGTTCGTTCTTCATCAGTACAACATCCGCAGTTTCTAAAGCTACATCTGTTCCTTCTCCCATTGCGACACCAATGCTAGCAGTAGCTAGTGCAGGTGCATCATTTATACCGTCTCCGACCATTGCTACTGTACCGTATTTTTCTTTTAACTTTTTAATCGTTTCAACTTTTGTTTCTGGTAAGCATGATGCGTAATATTCCTTTATATTACTTTCAGAGGCAATTGCTTTTGCCGTTTCTTCATTATCTCCAGTAATCATAATTGCTTCGACACCAATGCTTTGTAAATCACGAATAGCAGCTATTGTTTCTTGGCGAAGCGTATCTTTTAAAGCGATAAGTCCAAGAATGCCTCCCTCATCACTAATATAAACGACAGTTTTACCTTCCTTTTCAAGTGAGGCAGAAATACCATTATGAAATGTTTTTGTTTCTTCACCGATAAAATCAGCTTTACCTATTTTATAAGCGTTGTTTTCGAATATTCCTTTTAGCCCAAAACCAGTTACATCTTCAACCTTTTCTGGTTTTTTTAATGTAATGTCGTACGCATGTTGTGCATATTTAACAATAGATTCAGCCAAAGGATGTGTAGAGTGACTTTCAATTGATGCTGTAATAGAAAGTACTTCTTTTTCTGTCATATTTTCTCGAACATATATATCTGTTACGGTAGGTTTTCCTTCTGTTAATGTTCCTGTTTTATCAAAGGCGATTGCTTTTACTGAAGCGAGACGTTCTAAATGTATGCCACCTTTAAAGAGAATCCCATTTCTTGCTCCGTTAGAAATGGCTGATAACGTTGCTGGTGTAATGGCAGCAACGAGCGCACAAGGAGATGCGACTACAAGTAAGATCATAGCGCGATAAAACGTTTCATTCCAGCTCCAGTCAAGTAAGAAATGAGGAACGAACATCATAAGCGCAACAACGAGTAGTACACCTTTTACGTATGTTCCTTCAAACTTTTCAATGAATAGTTGTGATGGTGATTTTTCACTTTGTGCACTTTGGACGAGACGGATAATCTTTTGGAATAATGTTTGATCGCTCGGCTTCGTAATTTTAACTTCGATAGCACCACGTAAATTTACAGTACCGGCAAATACTTCATCGCCATGTCTTTTCTCATTTGGAATAGGTTCTCCTGTGATTGCTGCCTCATCGATATTTGTTTCACCGTTATGAATCGTACCGTCAGCAGGAACACGTTCACCGGGTTTAATTAAAATAATGTCGTTAATTTGTAACTCTCCAACAGGAACACGTTCCTCAGTTCCGGTGGAAATACGTAATGCTTCTTCAGGCTGTAAGTCAAGAAGAGCAGAAATTTCTTTTTGGCTCTTACTTAACGTATAAGATTCCATAGCACCGCTGAGTGCAAAGATGAAGATTAAAATAGCCCCTTCTGCCCAGTAGCCAATAATTGCAGCACCAATAGCTGCAAAGAGCATTAGCATTTCAACATTTAGCTCTTTTTCTTCAATCGTATCTTCAATTCCTTCTTTTGCTTTTGCATATCCACCAACTATATAAGCAAGGATATAGCAAGTAATACCTACATTCATTGCATCGTTCTTTGTAAATAACCAACCAACTAAAATAAAAATACCAGATGCTACTGCAAATACAAGTTCATAATGTTTTTTTAATGTGTCCCATAAAGAGGGATGAGAAATTGTTTCTTTTGCGTGTAACGTTTTTACTTCTGAGTTCATTACTACTCGCTCCTTCCGAATTCTTATTGAGAAAAATAATCAAAATCGAAACCCCTATAAAACGACGAAAGCTGCCATCCATAATGGATAGCAGCATTTCTGTTGAATCTGTTTTTAATCGTTCTTATGTTGTAATTATTCTATAGTATATCATATGTTTTTATGAGATGGTACGGTTTTGTTTCAAGTATAAACGGAAAACTTGTGTTTTCGCAATTCCTTTGGTATATATGAATATTGTTCATAAAAAGGTCGGAAAGGAAGACAACAAGTGAAGACAGAGAAATTTTTTACCCATCCGATTGGCGTATTTATTGCTGCAATAGTAGCAACTTTTTTATGGGGAAGCGCATTTCCTTTTATTAAATTAAGTTATGTTGAACTTGGAATTCAACCACAAGAAGTTGGAGAGCAAATATTATTTGCCGGTTATCGTTTCTTTTTATCTGGATTCATGCTCTTATTATTCTTTAAAGTGTTAGGAAAAGATATGAGCTTCAAAAAAGGAACGGGGAAACAGTTAATACAAATTGGTTTATTCCAAACGTTTCTTCAATATATCTGTTTTTATATTGGAATGAGTTATAGTTCGGGAATTGAAGGAGCTATCATTTCAGGGACATCATCATTCTTTCAAATTTTACTCGCCCATTTTTTATATAAAGATGATGCCCTCAATATGAGAAAAATAATTGGCGTATCGATTGGCTTTTGTGGCGTCGTTTTAGTAAATATGCCGAGTGATGGTAGCTTATCATTTCATTTTGGAATTGGAAGCTTATTACTTCTTAGTGCAGCAATGCTGTATTCATATGGAAACATATTAGCGAAAGAAGGTAGTAAAACGTTAGATGTTGGCTATATGACAGCATACCAAATGATGTTTGGTTCTATAGGATTATTATGTATAGGGGCTTTACAAGTTGGATTAATGCCATTTACATTTAGTCTACATGCACTAATTATGCTGATTTATTTATCTTTCTTATCTGCAGCTGGTTTTTGCATTTGGAATACAATTATGAAGTACAATAAGGTTGGAAAAGTATCTATGTATATGTTCTTTATACCTGTATTTGGTGTGTTATTATCGAGCATGATTTTAGGTGAAGCAATTCATTCATTTGTGTTACTCGGTTTAGCATGTGTAGCCGCGGGAATTATTGTGGTAAATCGGACGCCAGCTAAGCAAAAAATAGAGAAAGAAAAACAAGTAGCATAGAAAGCAGAAAAGCGATTACAATGGAAGAACAGTACTGTTCTTCTTTTTTTATAGAAAAAGGATAATAGACTAAGTGTAACGAAAAAAGATACAAAAAGCATTTATTGAGGAGAACATATTATGAATCTACTTTACGTGGTGTTAATTGGGCAAATACTTCTTTTTTTAATTGGTGCAATTTATGCAATGCGGCAGACAAAAAGAACGAAAGATAATATGCCGTTACCTTTAGCAATCCGTCTTATTCTTAGTTTTTCTTTAACAGGTAGTGCAATTTGGATATGGTTACAAGATCCATCTGTAGAGTATAGTACGTGGGTTGCACTTGGTATGACTTTATCGACTGTGGGAGATTTGTTTATGGCTGGGCTGATTCCAATTGGTCACAGGTTAATTGGTGGGATGGTTACTTTCGCTCTTGCTCATTGTTTTTATGTAAAAGCATTTTTGCAAACAGGAATTTCGTGGAATGGTTTTTGGATTGGCTTACTCGTATATGGGCTCTTTCTAATTGTAGGATGGTTCTTCTTTATCCGAAATGATAAACAGGATAAATTGTTTACGATAGGAGCTCTAATTTACGGATTGTGGGTTGGAGGAATGGCTTGCTTTGCATTCGCCTTATATTATGAAAATACAGGAATATGGTGGATACCAGCGTTTGGTGGTTTACTGTTTGTGATTTCTGATTTTATTATTGGCGTGACAGATATCGGAGGACGTAAATTGAAGTATGAGCCACTTTGGATTTGGTTTACATATGTAGCTGCTCAAATGTGTATTGTATATGTGGGATTATAAAAAGATACTCTCAAAATAGTGAATAGACTATTTTGAGAGTATCTTTTTTGCTTGTTTAATTTGATCAGTATTACCATTTTGAAATTTCTAATATTATAATTTTATAATTCAGAATTTTGTAGAAAATTATCAGTCGTATTATTTATAATGAAAGTAAAAAGATGATGAGTTGGTGAAATGATGCAAAAGAAAAAACGTTGGCGTGAATTCTTTGGAACTATTGCAATTGCATGTTTATTGGTGTTTTTGGCGAAAATTTTTGTGTTTTTTCCGACGAATGTAAAAGGAGCATCCATGAGGCCGACGTTGCAAGATGGAGATAAGGTGATTGTTAATAAGCTAGCAAAACAATTTGAAAGCTATGGGAGAGAAGATATTATTGTTATGAAAACAGATAATTTTTATGTCAAAAGAGTGATTGGATTACCTGGAGATATAATTGAGATGAGAAATGATCAATTATATGTAAATTCTGAAGTGAAAGATGAAGAGTATTTGGATAGTAATAAAAAACAAGCAGAAAAAAAACTTATGAATTTAACAGAGGACTTTGGACCAATTACAGTTCCCGAAAATAAGATTTTTGTTATGGGAGATAATCGCTTAATAAGTAAAGATAGTAGAAATGGTTTAGGTTTTATTGATAGAGAAGATGTGTTAGGAAAGTTAGCAGGCATTTATTATCCGTTTGAACATATGAAAATAATAAAGTAAAAAACCAAGCAAATTTTAGTTTGCTTGGTTTTTTTTGTTAAACAGTAGGAGATTCGTTTGATACAAAAATATCTTCATGTTTCTTTGTAGTACTTAAAACGAATTTATGTTGTAGCAATTGTAGTTTAAATAACGCCAAAGGATCATGATATGTTTCTGGATTGCTTCTTAGCGTTGCTAATGTTTGCTCGTCTTCCTTTATCTCAAGTTGAGCTGCATCTACATTTTGTTTCAATATATTAAGTGGATCTTTGAAGAACATCATGATATCACGTTCTAATGCACCTTCAAATACTTCAAATTGAAGGAAGAATTGTTTTGAAATTGTGTGAGCAATTTCTGTATAGTCTTCTGTTTCAATATATTGTTTATATTTGTTGGCGAGCATAGATTGGTTTTTTTGCATATTACCAAATAATTTTCCGGCACTTTTTAAGAAAAACTGTGTCGGTGTAAAGCGTAATAAAATATTGATGTTCGTTACTGTAATTCGATTTGTCATTCGTACAACATCTCGATTCCAATCATCTAATAATTTGAAATCGCAAGGAAGTTTCATACGTTCTTCTTTATATAATTTATTAAACGTTTCACTCATTTCATCTAAATAAGCTTGAGCTTGAATAAATTCATTATGTGCTGTTTCAATCCATTCTTGAATAGACCCAGTAAATTTAGGAAGAAGTACCTGTTGTACATGCTTTTGAACTCGTTCATTCATTGCAGCATTTAATTCTTCATGAACTAATTTGAAATCACTATCTTCTTGAACAAGATCAGAGCAGCTCTGTAATAATTCAGGAATTTGAGAATGTATATCTCGTGTAATTTCTTCTTTCGTTAAAAGATAGGATTCGGTAATAGAACGAATTTTATCTTTTTCAAGAGCAGTAAGGTTATTAATAAATCCAGTAAGTTTCACTGAGATGTGTTTATTCCAGCGTACGGATTTTACTAATGTATTTTCTAATTCCACACGTTCATTTATGAGATAAGCAATTGTCTTTTGCGTAAACCATATTAGCTTTTCTATACGTTCTTTTTCTATATCGCGTTTTGCAAGATTAGAAAGAATAGATTCTGTTACATCTCCAAGTTGCTGGCTACTCTCTTGCGAAGGAGAGTATGGGAAGAATTGTGCATCTGGAAAATGTACTTTAAGTTTACTAATTAGTTTTTCATCAGTAGTCGTATTATTTGTGTGTGATACGAAGTGAATTTGTAAGTTTGGTACTTGTTCACGTAAATAAATTAACGTATCAATTTCTTGACTATGCAATGGTGAAGAAGAATTTAATACGTATACAAGGCTATCTGCTGCTTGTAAGTATTCAAAGTATGCATTGTTTTTATCCAATTGTCCTTGAATAGATGGTGTAATAAGAAATGTAAACTTATTTTTTCTTAAAAACCTACTTGGTAGCTTAATTTCTATACATTTTTTCTCAAGTTCTGACTGAGCAGATGTAGCCGTTATTTGATGGAATTCATCAAGGTTAGGGATATTTCTTATATCTAACTCGGTAAATTCTGTTATTTCAGTTTGACTAGCGTCTTTAAATAGAATAGGAGTTGTTAAAGTTTCAGTTAAGATGTTCTCTCCCAATATTGAATTAACAAATGATGTTTTATCATGGTCACTAGTTCCAGCTATTAGTATTGGTGTGACATTTAAATCACATAGTTCATGGACGAGTAGCGTAAATTGATGACTTAAATCTACATCATTTTTCTCAGCCCATACAGCGATTGTTTCGAATAAATGAGAAACTGTTTCCATATTTACATCTGCTTCAGCTGATGTATTAGAAAGTAAGGATCCAGCACTTTTTACGAGTAATGATTCTAAAGTTGTAGGTGAGACTTCATTCCATGCTAACACTGCTGCAGAGACAACTAGAGAATCTTTTGCTTTCGTTAAACTGAACCAATTTGTTAATAAATTTGGTACAAGTCCGTTTAATTCATGCATAAAATGATTTCCGGTAATTAATGCAAAGTATGTTTCTTGGTAGCGAGTAGAGATTTCATTCCAATCGTCATTATTGTCTGTTTCAATATGCAAGAATAAATGATTAATACTTTGAATCCAAGGAAGGTATAAGGATTCATGTTGATAGCTATTCCAAAGAGCAATAACAAGTTCTTTAAATTGAGCTTGATCAACAGCATATAGAGCTTTTAAAGACTCATAGAAATATTCAGGCTTAATATTTTTTGTAAATCCTTTGTTTATGTAAGTTATTAACGTATCAAACCAGTGTAAAGATTGTGTTCGGATACCTTCTTGAACAGCTAGTTCGATAGCGTTGTTCCAATCTTCTTGTTTTTCATAGAAAGAACGTGCAATTGCAGTAATATTTGGGTAATCCGGTTGGAATGCAACAGCTTCACTAATCGTCTTAAAAGCGAGTCCTAAACGATCTTGTTCGATATAAAGAGAAAGAAGTTGTAAGGAAACCTCCATCGTAAGAGTCGTATCTTCCGTTTGAATAGATTGATAAATTTCTTCTGCCTTTGGTAAGAATCCTAGTTCAAAATAAGCATCTGCAATATTTTTTGTCGCCCAAAGTGCAAGAGCATTATTTACTTTTTCCCATTTAAATATAGCTGCTTCAAAATCTTTATTTTGATAATAAAATTCACCTTGAGCAAATCGAATATTAGAAATGTTGGAGAATTCATTTTTAGATTCATTTATATATGCTTCACCGAGTACTTCCGATGCAGGAGTAGAAGTTTCTTCTGTTAAAAATGTTTTATAGTAAACTTTTTGAATAAATTGATTTTCAATGGTCATGTTCGTTCCCCCCTGTATAATTTAGAAAAATGATGTTGTATGTAAAAGGGTGTATGTTCTTTTAATAGGTAGAAGTTGCATTATATAGACCAAACTATGTTTTTGCTAGATATATCATTTTTCTTGAGAGTTAAACCGTTGCGAAAAGTAACTTTCCTTTATTGTAACAAAAAAACACGCATATGAATTTTTATTTTTTATCGGGTTATTTGCGGGCAATAAGAATCTAATCTCAAAATTGGTGAATGTAAGTGGGTTATGTGGAGTCGGGATGTCTGTAAAAGCAAGATTGGCATAGGTTAATAATTAGTAGAGGATGAACAAAACTCCCACTGAGTAAAGTTTTTCTTTATCTCTGTTAAAGGAAAGAATAGAAGTAGAGTTCATTATAAAAACAATGTATAGTGAATATGTATACCATGTTTGCCTTAAAGATAGAAAGGGTACAATGTGGAATAACGACCGTGCATAGGATGTGTCTTCCGAATGGAACAACATATTGGCGAGTTAATCGCGCATTATGGCTATTTTGGAATTGTTATAGCTTTGGCTGGTGGGATTGTCGGATTACCGATACCAGACGAGTTTTTATTGACCTTTGTTGGTTATAATGTTTCAAAAGGAGTTATGTCAGGAACTGCTGCTTTTTTAAGTGGGATGGCTGGTGCGATGTTAGGGATCACGTTAAGCTACATATTAGGTTTAAAACTTGGGCTCCCTGTTTTAAAGAAATATGGGCCGAAAATTAGAATTAAAGAACATCACATTGAAAAAACACATATTTTATTTGAAAAATATGGGCCATTTCTTTTAATGATTGGTTATTTTATACCGGGCGTACGTCATTTAACAGCATATTTTGCTGGGGTATCAAATTTGACACTTTGGCGTTTTTGTTTGTACGCTTACGGTGGTGCGCTCATTTGGATAAGTGTTTTTATTGGGCTTGGCTGGAAGTTAGGCGAGAAGTGGCGCTTCGTTGAGTATAGTTTACATCATTATGGAATATGGATTTTATTAATTTCAGCAGTTGTTACATGTGTTGTATGGTTGTACATAAAGAAAAAGAAAAACCGCTAATAGCGGTTTTTTTAGCTGAAAGCAATAAATAATACACCAGCTGTAATAAAGACTACACCAACGCCGGTCATAAAGTTTAACTTTTCACCGAGGATAATCATAGCGAGAATGATAGAAAATACGACGCTTAATTTATCGACAGGAGCTACTTGTGAAACCTTTCCTGTTTTGAGGGCAAGAAAATAAAATAGCCATGAAGAAGCACCTGCAATCCCACTTAATGTGATAAATAGCAGTGCTTTTTTATTTAGCAGTACGTCGCCGATATTTTGAAATTTACCTTGTATGATAATAACGCCTATCATAAATAATGCCATAATAATAGATCGAATTGTTGTTGCAACGTTTGCATCGATGCCGTCTAAACCAAACTTTCCAAAAATCGATACAAGGGCAGCAGCAATTGCTGATAATAGTGCAAATAAGAGCCACGAACTCATAGTAAAATTCCTCCAATCTTACAGTATTATACATGAAAATGATTCTCATGTATAAAGTTGAAGCAATTGAGCTTATAGGAAGCATGACTTCAACTTAACTTCTTGCTCCACCTGAATTTTAAGGTGGGAGTTTTACTGCCTGTAAATAGTGGGCTAAATAGCGAAATAATCCCCACCTTATATTTTTAATAAGGTGGGGATTATTATACTACTCTGCAATTTCCTCATATAAAAAGTACGTTACATTATAAATATGTTCTACTTCATCGTCTGTCATAAACAGTAATTCGTCACGCTCAATCCCTTTTTTCTTTTCAATAAACTCAATCATGTTTTTGCGTTCTTCTCTCTTCATCAATTTTATTTCTCCTCTCAATCTGTTTTAATACAGTTTATTTAAGTTAATGCTATTATATAACAGAATCTTTAGAAAGTTCCACCTATTTTATTGTTTTTTTCAAAAGAACTTTTCGACAAAACAAGCCCACCTAAGGGGGGCTTGTTTTATTTTATAGTCGTAAAAACTCAGGCTCCGTCGTACCGGCACCATCGATGTAATAAATTGTGTCGGGGTTGATTTTTATCAATACGTAATTAGGGTCTTCAGGGCCGAGTAACCAACGTTTTAAGCTATTATTCCAAAACTTGTTTTTTAATGTCGAGTCTTCCTCAATTGAAGCCAATCCTTCAACTTCAATATAATCTTCATCTAATTTTTTCCCTTCTCGTCCGAGTAGTACATGGACATTAGGATTTTGTTCAATATCTGTTATCTTTTTTGATTGTCGATCTGTTGCAACATACAGTACAAAATCTTCATGGAAAAACATCATAAAGGCGCTATGAGGTTTCTCATTTCGTACTGTAGATAATACACCAGTACGTTGACCTTGAATAATAGTTGCGATTTTTTCTTTTAAGTGCATAATTTTAACCCCTTTTCACAATTTATAATTCTGTCTGTTTAAACAAGATAATTTAAATATCTTTCATACTGTTTTCTTCAATCCGATTTTTTAAACGTAATTGTGATGAAATCGGACAAGTTAGGAGAAGAATAATAATAATATTGAGGAGAAATACATACGATGGAAGGATGAAAAACATGTTTAATAAAATATTTCTTATAGTAGCGCTTATAGGTGTACCACTATCTGTACTTGGAAAAACACTTCATTGGCCAGAAACAATTATGTTCGCTGTGTATTGTGTTACGATTATCGCATTAGCTGGTTTTATGGGTAGAGCAACAGAGAGTCTAGCAATTGTTTCTGGTCCTAGAATAGGCGGATTATTAAATGCTACTTTCGGTAATGCTGTTGAACTTATCATTTCAATTTTTGCACTTCAAGCAGGGTTAATTGAAGTGGTGTTAGCTTCTTTAACGGGATCTGTACTTGGAAATTTATTATTAGTAGGAGGGTTATCCTTCTTTGTTGGAGGTCTTAAATACAAAAGACAAAGTTTTAATGTATATGATGCAAGGCATAATTCAGCTTTATTAATATTTGCTGTTGTTGTGGCCTTTGTTATTCCAGAGATCTTTTCAATGAAGATGGACGCTGGCAAGACGTATCAATTAAGTATAGGTGTTTCTATTATTATGATTATCATGTACCTTGCTGCATTACTATTTAAGTTAGTTACGCACCGTGGTGTATATCAACATAAAAGTGACGAAGTAGCGCATGAAGAAGAGCCAGAGTGGTCGAAAGGGAAGGCGCTACTTATTTTAGCGATAGCAACACTAGCGGTAGCTTATGTGTCAGAGGCACTCGTGCATACTTTTGAAACTGTTGCAAAGTCATTTGGCTGGTCAGAGTTATTTATAGGGGTTATTATCGTTGCAATTGTTGGGAATGCAGCGGAACATGCGTCTGCAATTATTATGGCTTATAAAAATAAAGTAAATATTGCAGTTGAAATTGCAATAGGCTCTACATTACAAATCGCCATGTTTGTTGCTCCTGTATTAGTATTACTATCTATGTTCTTCGCGCAAAGGATGCCTTTAGTATTTACCATACCAGAACTTGTGTCTATGATTACAGCCGTTTTCTTAACGATTGCGATTTCCAATGATGGAGATACAAACTGGTTTGAAGGAGGCACTTTACTAGCGGCGTATGTCATTATGGGAATTGGTTTTTATTTATTATGAAAAATAGGCATAACAATTGCGCTCAGAGAAAACAATAAACGAAGTAGTATATATACCTACATAGGAAGGAGCCAGACAGGTGAAACGAGTATACAGCATATGTCTTTCAACTATGGTCTCGTTTATTTTATTATTTCCTAACATGAGTTTTGCAAAGACAACAGTAGGAACAAAAATGCCTTCATCTGTTTTAAATATTTCAAAAGACAATACATTTCCAAATGATGCGCAAGATTTGCCACGTTTACAACCAAGTAAATTTGCTCAAGAGCTATTGAAAACGGCTAATATTAAAATTGAAAATCCAGACTTAATTCGGATGTTTAATGAAACGACAATTTCAAATGCGCCACTTGCAGTAGGGTATCGGGCAAAAATTTATTTAGGTCAATGGGCCTTACATTATGAATCAGTAGACACATCGATTAATTGGGAATATAAACAAGTGAATCGAAATGTGTATGATAATCGCGGAGGAGACCGTTTATATCCACTTCGCTATAAGCAAGAAACACAAAAGACGGTTGAAGGCGATTTAACAGCAGATATGAAAGATGCTGCAGATGTGAAAAAAATGATGCTTCTCAAAGCACTTGAAAAAGTACAATTACCTCTTTCGTTTAAGACAACTATTGGTTATGGTACTGGACATGAGCGTGTGTATAATATTAGTCCGAGTCAACTTGGATATTTATACGCTTATACACCAGCAGTAAATGAAAAGGGAAAAGTAACATTTGGAGAAGTGTATCTTGTATTAAAGGGAAATCAAAAAAGACTTGTTGTGAAAAATATTACTTCTCAAGGAATTGGAGCGGCAATTCCAATTCATGATCATTTGTTTTTTAAATTTATTTCTTCTTCTCACTCGCAATAACATAAAAAACGTCAGCTTATAAGCTGACGTTTTTTTTATAATGTAATGTTTGCTGTTTTTGATAAGAAATCTTCTGTCGGATAGTAGCTGTTTTTTACAAGAACATTTGGTCCAAGACATTTTACTGCAGGACAGTGGCAGCTTAATGATTTTGCTGTTTTTGAAGTGCTCCATTTTTCATACGCTTCTTGTAATGTGTTTGTTTGTATGTTTCCTAGAAGTGGAACATCACCAAAGTCCGTCACAATAATATTTCCATCGAAAATATTTACATTTAAACGAGAACGGCCATCTGGATCATTACGAACAGTTACATTTTTGCTCTCTTGCAATTTTTTAAATGTAGCTATGTCTTTTTCGTCATCGCTACAAGCATAGAAAGGTAAAGTTCCAAATAGCATCCATACATTTTCATCGCGAATTTCTAGTAAATGTTCAATCGCATCACGAATTTCAGCTTTTGTTAAAATCTCTAGATTACTCGCGAAGTCACTTGGATACATTGGATGAACTTCATGACGTTTACAGCCCATCTCTTCGACGATTTGGCGGTGAATATGTTCAATATGTGGTAGAGTTCTTTTGTTTAGCATTGTTTCGGCCGATACAAGTACACCTGCATCTGATAGAGCCTTACTATTTGTAATCATTCTTTCAAATAATTTTGCACGTTGTTCGTAAGTAGGCTTACGCTCCATCATTGCAAATCCGCCTTCAACGAAGTCATCAATTGTTCCCCAGTTATGAGATATATGCAATACGTCTAAATAAGGAATAATCTGTTCGTAACGTGCTAAATCTATAGTTAAGTTAGAGTTGATTTGAGTGCGAACGCCTCGTTCATGGGCATATTTTAAGAGTGGTGTTACATAGTTGTCGACGGATTTTTTTGAAAGCATAGGTTCGCCGCCAGTAATACTTAAAGAACGTAAATGAGGAATCTCATCTAATCGTTTTAATAAAAGATCCATCGGAAGCGGATTTGGGTCTTTCGGCTGTAACGTGTAACCAACAGCGCAATGCTCACAGCGCATGTTGCATAACGTCGTCGTTGTAAATTCAACATTTGTTAATAGTAGTTTGCCGTACTCTTCAAGGTCCATATACGCTTCCCATGGATCGTAAGAAGGAGTAATCGGCTTCATTTTTTGTGATATCGTCATATGAAATACTCCTTTGACTATTGAAATAACAATTTGTCCATTCTCTATAATAGAAGAATATGTGCTTTTTATAAAGTGAAACTTTTTAGCATGGAAAGAGAGAGGGCTTACATTATAGTGGATGACTGTGACAAAATTGATGAAATTTCATGCCCATAGCAATCGTTTTTGCGGTATAATAAAAGCAACTCGAATTAAAAGGAGAGTGCCTTCATGGGAAAAGCAATTCAAGATAAAGATACACAATTAGTATATTTAAAAGAACGTTTAAATATGTTCATTGAAGTAATTGATACAATTGAACCTGAAGAAGTAGAATTAGAAGATGTAGATCGTCTTCTTGCAATGTTAGATGAATTAGAATTAAAATGTGAGCAATTTAAAAAAGACGAATAATATATTAAAAAGGCTACCAATTCCAATTTGGTAGCCTTTTTCTGTTCGGGTAATAGAAGGACGATAGAAAAAGAGGTATAATCAAGTTGTGAAAAATTTCATTTATGCTCTAATAGCGTGAAACAAATAAATAGCTAAAGAGCATAACAATTGAATTTTCAGCTCATAACGTTTTGGTAGCGTTCACAATTGAGGGGGAAGTAACAATGGAAAAGCTTCAAGAAAGCATGTATCAACTAATTGTTGAAACGTCAACGAACTTACCGAAAGATGTTCGTCGTGCGATTCAACAAGCGAAAGAGCGAGAAAATGCAGGGACTCGTTCTGCGATGGCACTTGGCACAATTACAAATAATATTAAAATGGCTGATGATAACATCTCGCCGATTTGCCAAGATACAGGGATGCCAACGTTTAAAATTTATACACCAGTTGGTGTGAATCAATTAAAGTTGAAGGAAGCTATCTATAATGCGCTTGAGCGGGCGACAAAAGATGGTAAACTTCGTCCCAATTCTGTTGATTCTCTTTTTGGAGATAATAGTGGAAATAATTTAGGACCAGGTACACCGGTGATTAAGTTTGAACAATGGGAAAAAGATTATATTGATGCACGTTTAATCCTAAAAGGTGGTGGCTGTGAGAATAAAAATATTCAATATAGCTTACCGTGTGAACTAGAAGGACTTGGACGAGCTGGCCGTGATTTAGAAGGGATTCGTAAATGCCTTCTTCATGCAGTATATCAAGCACAAGGGCAAGGATGTAGCGCTGGTGTAATTGGTGTTGGTATCGGGGGAGACCGCACATCAGGTTATGAATTGGCAAAAAATCAATTATTCCGTACATTAGATGATGTCAATCCAGTACCAGAGTTACAACATCTTGAAGAGTACGTATTAGAAAATGCGAATAAGCTTGGCATTGGTACGATGGGATTTGGCGGAGAAACAACTTTACTTGGTTGTAAAATTGGCGTCTATAATCGTTTGCCAGCTAGTTTCTATGTATCTGTTGCGTATAATTGCTGGGCATATCGTCGCCTTGGTGTGAAAATCCATCCTGAAACAGGAGGCATTATGGATTGGCTATATCAAGAAGGTGAAGATACACTTCAGTATGAAGTACAAGAAAAAACAGAGCAACGTGAGATTGTATTACAAGCACCAATTACAGAAGAGCAAATTCGTGAACTTCGCGTTGGTGATGTTGTAACAATTAATGGCATGATGTATACAGGTCGTGACGCAATCCATAAGCATTTAATGGATAATGATTGTCCAGTAGATTTAAATGGACAAATTATTTACCACTGTGGTCCAGTTGTTGTGAAAGATGAAAATGACAATTGGCAAATTAAAGCGGCAGGTCCAACGACAAGTATTCGTGAAGAACCGTACCAAGGCGATATTATGAAGAAATTCGGTATTCGCGCTGTCATTGGAAAAGGCGGTATGGGTGCGAAAACATTAGCGGCTTTAGAAGAACACGGCGGTGTATATTTAAACGCAATCGGTGGTGCAGCGCAATATTATGCTGAATGTATTAAAGAAGTGAAAGATGTTGATTTCTTACAATTTGGTATTCCAGAAGCAATGTGGCATTTACGTATCGACGGGTTTAAAGCAGTTGTAACGATGGACTCTCATGGTAATAGCTTACATGCAGATGTTGATAAAACATCACTTGAAAAATTAGCTAGCTTTAAAGAGCCAGTATTTAAGTAAATAAAAAATGCATCTCGAATGATTCGAGATGCATTTTTTTGGTATATATAGAAAAACATGTTCAGCATGAAAGAATGTGTAGCAACAGAAACTACAAGTACGATTATATATGGAAAGGAGACTATTTATGAAATATAAATGGTTATATATCGGTCTCATTTTTTCAATTATGATGGCACTTGTTCCAGTTTCAGCACTGGCTTATACAAATACTCCACATAACTGGGGAATTCCGCGTCCTAAAAATGAAACAGTACCAGATGCAGGAAAGTTATATACAGATTTACTACAAAAAAATGGCGGGTTTTATTTAGGAGATACGAAGAAAAAAGATATTTATTTAACATTTGATAATGGATATGAGAATGGATACACAGGGAAAATATTAGATGTATTAAAAGAGAAAAAAGTACCAGCAACTTTCTTTGTAACGGGGCATTACATTAAAACACAAAAAGATTTATTGTTAAGAATGAAGGATGAAGGACATATTATTGGAAACCATTCTTGGAGTCATCCTGATTTTACAGCGGTAAATGATGAGAAACTTCGTGAAGAATTAACAAGTGTAACGGAAGAAATTAAAAAAGTAACTGGGCAAAAAGAAGTGAAATATGTACGTCCTCCGCGCGGTGTATTTAGTGAAAGAACGTTAGCTCTTACGAAAGAAATGGGCTATTATAATGTATTTTGGTCACTTGCATTTTTGGATTGGAAAGTGGATCAGCAAAGAGGATGGCAATATGCGCATAATAATGTTATGACGATGATTCATCCAGGATCTATTTTATTACTTCATGCAATATCAAAAGATAATGCAGAAGCACTTGCGAAAATCATTGATGATTTGCGCGAGAAAGGGTATCATTTTAAAAGTCTAGATGACTTAGTAAAAGGCAATCAACCGTAAGCATGTATGCTTACGGTTTTCTCATGCTATAATGATGTGTAAAAAGGATGGGGAAACGTATGTGGAGCGAACATGTTACGTTAGAGTATCCGTATCATTTTGAAGAAGTATTAAAACGTTTATCTTTTGATCCTCTTAACGTCATTCAATTAGATGATAAAGTTATTTATATCCCGCTTTGTATAGACGAGGAACAGGTTGTTGTTCGCTTACAAGGGATTGGTACTGTTCAAAATCCACAGTTTTGGATTTCTAGTCAGACAGGAGATCCAGAGAAAGTCATGAAACGAATGAGGGCCATTTTTCATTGGAATGAACCGTTTCAAGATATACAAAATCATTTTTTAAACACATCATTACGTCCACTATTTGAAACATATGCTTATACTCCAATTATTTTAGAATTTGATTATTTTGCTTGTCTGCTTCGCTGTATCATTCACCAACAAATAAATTTGAAATTTGCTACTGTGTTAACAGAACAATTTGTGAAACGGTATGGAACAGAGAAGAACGGTGTATTCTTTTTCCCCACTCCGGAAATAGTAGCAAATATTTCAATAGAAGAATTGAGAGAGCAGAAGTTTAGTCAGCGAAAGGCTGAATATATAGTAGGATTAGGTCGAAGTATTGTCAGTGGTACATTAAATTTAGCGAGTATAGAAAATGGGACGGAAGAAGACATTTCAGCACAATTGTTGCCAATTAGGGGAATTGGTGCATGGACAGTGCAAAACTTTTTAATGTTTGGGCTTGGACGGAAAAATATGTTCCCGAAAGCGGACATTGGGATTCAGCGTGCAGTGCAAGGTATATTTCAATTAGATGATAAACCTGATGATGCATTTTTAGAAAAAGTGAAACAAGAGTGTGAACCATACTGCAGTTATGCAGCGTTATATTTATGGAAAAGTATAGAGTAGAGGTGTAATAATGATACAAAAGCAACATGAGAGTAAGTTGGAAGTTGGTCAAACGTTTCCTGTGACAATTAAACGTCTTGGGATTAACGGAGAAGGCGTTGGTTATTTTAAGAGACAAGTTGTTTTTATTCCAGGGGCATTACCAGGAGAAGAAGTTGTTGCAGAAACAACGAAAATTCAGCGTGGCTTCGCTGAAGCGAAAGTGAAAAAAGTTCGTAAAGCTTCACCGCATCGTGTGAAAGCACCGTGTCCAGTATATGAGGAGTGTGGCGGTTGTCAGCTGCAACATTTAGATTATAAAGAACAATTGAATCAAAAGCGTGATATCGTTGTACAAGCATTTGAGAAGTACATGAAAAATAGTATGGAAGAGAAAATTCGCCCAACGCTTGGCATGGAAAATCCATGGCATTATCGTAATAAGAGTCAATTACAAGTGGGGCGTAAAGACGAAAAGGTTATTACAGGGCTGTATAAACAAAACTCACATCAGTTAATTGATATCGCTCACTGTATGATTCAACATAAAGCAACGAATGAAGCGACAAAAGTTGTAAGACGTATTTTAGAAAAATTAAATGTTTCTATTTACAATGAGAAAAAACAAAAAGGTTTAGTACGCACAATTGTAACACGTACTGCAGTTCAAACAGGGGAAGTACAAGTTACACTTATTACAACAAAAGAAGAATTACCAAATAAAGAACAATTTATTGCAGAAGTACAAAAACAGATGCCAGCGGTTAAATCAATTATGCAAAATGTAAACTGGCGTAAAACATCTGTTATTTTTGGCGACAAAACATTTAAATTAGCTGGAAAAGAAGTCATTCAAGAAACACTTGGCGATTTATCATTTGAATTATCAGCACGTGCATTCTTCCAGTTGAATCCAGAGCAAACAGTTGTTTTGTATAATGAAGCGAAAAAAGCAGCTGCGTTAACAGGAAACGAGAAGATTGTGGATGCGTACTGTGGTGTTGGTACAATCGGTCTTTGGCTTGCAAATGATGCAGCGGAAGTACGTGGTATGGATGTAATTCCAGAAGCAATTGCAGATGCAAGAAAAAATGCAAAGCGTCACGGATTTACAAATACGAAATATGAAGCAGGTAAAGCTGAACAATGGTTACCGAAATGGGTAAAAGAAGGATGGCGTCCAGATGTAATTGTTGTCGACCCACCACGTACAGGTTGCGATGATAAATTACTGGAAACAATTTTAAAAGTGAAGCCGAAACAAGTTGTGTACGTGTCTTGTAATCCTTCTTCATTAGCACGTGATGTACAAGCATTAATGAAGAGCTATGAAGTGGAGTATGTGCAACCAGTTGATATGTTCCCGCATACTGCGCATGTTGAGAATGTAGTTAGATTAAATTTGAAATAAGAAGGATTAAAAATGTTGATGTGGTTAACTACATCAACATTTTTTGTTATGTTAGTAGATAAATCACGTTACGTAATCAATATCCATACTTTCTGTATGGATTATATGAAATTATTTGCTGCACTCAAAAAAAATTTGTAAAAATATACAGTGTTCAGATTGTATAGACCACTCTGTATTAATAAATTACAATATGGATGTAACATAGCAAATTTGCTATAGAAAATAAGCTAAAAGGGAGAAGATTTATGAAAAAATGGTTGGCATTATTTGTTTTTGGGATGGTTTCTTTATTTGCAACTTCTGCACATGCGGAATCATATGAAACAACAAAAACATTAAAAGTATATGAAAGTCGTAGTTTTAATTCGCCTGTGAAAAAAGAACTGCAGCCAGGAGAAAGGGTTTATGTTACAAATCAACATCCTAGTGGATGGTGGAAGATAAGTGGTGGATTTATCGCACCAGAGGGCGCTAAAGTAGAAATTAATCGAACTTTTGAAGCTTTTGATTGGATTAATATGGACAGTGCGAAGTACGTATTTAGTCCTCAAACTGTTATTGCACGTGATGGTACACTAAGAGGTGAAATTTTGATTGATACATATTTGGGGCAGAAGTGGACAAGTGTAAATGGAATGCCACAAATAATGAAGCAGAATTTTGCAGCATACAGTAGCCCTGAAGCTAAAAATCCAGATGCTTGGTTCGCTCCACAAACGGTTAATATTTTGCAGACAAAAGAAAACGGTTGGTCTTTAATTAATACGTATTTAGGGCCAAAGTGGATTGTTCGTTATCCACACGTGGAACATATTAATCGTGATTTTTATGCATACAATGAACCTAAGTACATGCATCATGGTGTGAAATTCTCAGCCCAATCTGTAAGAGTACTTCAACAAGGAGAAAATGGTTGGAAGAAAATTAAGGCTGAGGTTGGAGAAAAATGGATTGCGCCACAAGGGTCTTATTACCATGTCCCAAATGTGTTTACAGCATTTGATCAACCTTTCGGTAGAGCAATCGGCACTTTTGCACCACAAACGGTATTTGTAGTTGAAGAATCTACAACATCATTTGGTTGGTTAAAAATTAGAACATACTTAGGAGATTCCTGGATTCGAACGAATCGTAATTAGTAAATAGATTACTTTATTCCTTTTAGAATGAAGTAACAATATGTTATAGTTCCCTCATATGGAAAAGCTGTATGAGGGATTATATTTTTAGGTCAATAAGACAAGGAGAATACGATGCATAATTATAAATTAACGATTCAGTACGACGGCGCACGTTTTAAAGGATGGCAACGTCTCGGTAATAACGATAATACAATTCAAGGAAAAATCGAAAGCGTCATATCTGAAATGGTCGGAAAAGAAATTGAAATTATCGGTTGTAGTAGAACAGACGCTGGTGTACATGCTTTGAATCAAGTTGCTAACTTTCAAAGTGATGAGAAGTTAGTGGAACATAAAGTGAAAAAATATTTAAATCAATATTTACCTAACGATATTAGCATTACGAATGTGGAAGAAGTACATGATCGTTTCCATGCTCGTTACAATTCTAAAGCAAAAACATATCTGTATAAAATTTGGAATGAAGAGCATACAAATCCATTTATGCGTAAATACAGCATGCATGTGAATAAAAAATTAAATGTGAAAAGCATGAAAGCAGCTGCAAAACATTTAGTTGGTTCACATGACTTTACTGCTTTTTCAAATGCGAAATCAAAGAAAAAATCTATGGTTCGAGAAGTATATACACTTGATGTGATGGAAGAGGCAGGGTTTGTACAAATTAGAGTAAGTGGTAACGGCTTCCTTCATAATATGGTAAGAAAAATTGTCGGGGCATTAATTGAAGTTGGATTAGGACAATTAGATGCTGAAGCAATTCCAAACATTTTAGAGGAAAAGCAGCGCAATCAAATTAATTGTCTTGCTGAGGCAAGTGGGTTGTATTTAGAGAATGTTGAGTTTTAATGGCAAATAAAAAAATCGGGCTAAGTAGCTCGATTTTTTTAGTATTAAGAAGATTTTTCGTTTTTTATACGTATCTTCAAATTCCAAAAAGCAGCAAGCATAATAGCTGCAAAGGAGCCAAAAATTGTTCCTAATAGCTTTGCATAAGGAGAGCTGCTTACATCGGCATTAATGAATAACATCATACAGAGCATGGCAGGGAAAAGTATAAGTATTGTAATAACTTTAATTTTTTATCATTACTCATATATATAGCCCCTTTCTAGCATGTTATATGTTTATTATAACATATTTTACCAAGTCATTTTTACACTTGGAGACATGTTTATTTCATATGTGTAAATGCAGTTTTTTAATTCGATATTGTAAGTTTTGCCTACTTAATCCTAAAAATTTTGCAGCTTGTGAGATGTTGCCATGATTCTCTTTAAGAATTTGATTAATGTAGTTCTTTTCCATTTTTTCTATTGTGTGTTTTAAAGTTTTAGGTGCATCAGTATTGTGAGTAGTTAGTGCATGTTGCATATTGAATTCTGTTTTTATTCGTTCGCGAAAGTGAGTAGGAAGATGAAACGCTGTAATGATGGTTTCATCTTCTATCAAGTTCATGGAACCTTCAATTATATGTTCCAACTCCCGTACGTTTCCAGGCCAATCGTATGCATAGAAAAATTCTCTTACATTTACATCTACATCGGTTACGTTGAGCCCGAATTGAGTATTATATTTTTCAATAAAGTGCTGAACAAGAGCTGGAATATCTTCTTTTCTTTCACGTAAAGGCGGAAGACATAAAGTAACGACGCTTAATCGGTAATATAAGTCTTCTCTTAATCGATTATGTGCGATGGCTTCAAAGGGATCTTCATTGATAGTTGCTATAATGCGAACATCAATTTCTTTTTCGTGTGTACCTCCGATTCTTCGTATTGTTTTTTCTTGTATAGCCCGCAGCAACTTAGCTTGAAGTATTGGGTTTAATGAATTGATTTCATCTAATAAAAAAGTTCCTCCGTTTGCTTCTTCGAATAAGCCTGATTTATCTATTGCTCCTGTAAAGGCACCTCGATTTGTGCCAAATAGTAGGCTTTCCATTAAGGTATCAGGTATAGCGGCACAGTTTTGTGAAATAAAGGGTTTTGTTGAACGCTGACTTTCATTATGGATGCTTTGTGCAAATAGTTCTTTACCAGTGCCTGTTTCTCCTACTAGAAGTATGGAGGAAGATGTACGAATTACTCTTTTTCCTTCTGTAATGATTGATTGAATGGCTTCAGAATCACCAATTATGTGATCAAAGGTAAATTTAGTGCTTTGTTTTCGAGAAGGACCTATTTTTATCGTTTGCTTTAAGTTACTAATTTCTTTTGATATTTCAATAGCGCCTTTAATTTTTCCATTTTCTATTATAGGGAAAGTATCGTTAATCGTTGTAATTTCTTGTCCTTTATTGTTAAAATATGTTTGTTTTATATTTTTCTTTGTTTTTCCAAATTTTAATGCCTCTATAAGAGTACTATTTTTATTTTCCTCAAATGCGAATACTTCTAAAGGACTTTTATATAGCACATCTGAGCGCTCCATTGATTCAATTTCCATCATTTTACGGTTATAGATAATCGTCTTACTTTCCTCATTAATAATATGAATTCCGATGTCGAGTTCATTGAGTAAAGTTTCATATAGCATATTCATTTCAATGATCTGTTTTAAATTAATTTCTTCTGTACGCATAGATTATCTTCTCCTCATTCCACCCTATGAAGACTGACTTTTTATAATTTTATTAAAATTATTATAAAATCGCAAAAATTTTTTGCTATTTTCCTTTTAAAATCTCTGAAATGATAGAAAAATTTTGCGGTTATGAAGTTTTTTTTTTGAGAAACCTTCATTTTAAATAGGAATTGGAGATTGGTACGCATTTTGCATAAATAATAATTGATATATCTAAAGGAGGGATATGCAACGTTTCAGTACCAACTAATAAGAAGGAGGAGTGTATAAAGTGAAGACGGTTATAGAATGCGTGTATAGTCCTTGTTACGGGAAAGTAGAGAAGTTATTTGTTACGGAAAGTTCTTACGTATATGAGTGGGAGAAATTAGCATTAATTGAAACAATAGATAAACAGAAAGTAGAAATTAAGATAGGGATCAGTGGTTATATTGAATCATTAGAAGTAGTAGAAGGACAAGCTATTGCTGATCAAAAGTTATTAATAACAGTAAGGGATGACCTTTTAGTAACAGGCAGTGATTAATGTAAGTGACGTGTATTTTTGCTCTTTTAAATCATTATTTTTACGGTGAATAATTTTAAAAACGCTTACATTAAATGGGTTTACAAAGTGAAAAGGGGGGATTTATATGATGAATCAAAATCAAGGATTAAAAAGAGAATTGAAAAGCAGGCACATATTTATGATTGCACTTGGAGGCGTTATTGGTACCGGTCTTTTTTTAGGATCTGGGTATACAATTCATGAAGCTGGGCCTGGAGGAGCGATTGTAGCATATCTTGTTGGAGGATTTGTTATGTATTTAACGATGCTCTGTCTTGGAGAGTTAGCTGTTGCAATGCCTGACGCAGGATCTTATCAAACGTATGCGACAAAGCATATTTCTCCTGCAGCAGGTTATGTAGTTGGATGGATGTCATGGTTAAACTGGTCAGCTACGATAGGGATTGAACTAATTGCAGTTAGTATTTTAATGAAACGATGGTTTCCTGATGTACCTTCATGGATTTGGTGCGTAGTGTTTGCGGTACTCCTCTTTGCTATTAATGCGTTATCTTCAAGAAGTTTTGCGGAAGTTGAATTTTGGTTTGCAAGTATTAAAGTAATTACGATTATTGCATTTATTATTTTAGGTGGGGCAGCAATGTTTGGTTTTCTAGATATGAAAGGAAATGAACCAGCACCGATGTTCTCTAGTTTTACTGATTATGGTGGATTGTTCCCCAATGGATTATCAGCCATTTTAATTACGATGATTGCAGTTAATTTCTCTTTCCAAGGAACAGAATTAGTTGGTATTGCAGCAGGTGAGAGTGAAAATCCAGAGAAAACAATCCCGAAGGCAATTAACAATACAGTTTGGCGTATACTTGTTTTCTTTGTACTATCTATTTTTATTCTTGCTGGACTATTCCCTTGGCAACAAGCGGGAGTAATTGAAAGTCCATTTGTAGTTGTATTTGATAAAATTGGTATTCCTTATGCAGCAGATATTATAAATTTTGTTATCATTACAGCAGTGCTATCCGTTGCGAATTCAGGGTTATATGCAACTTCTCGTATGCTATGGTCTATGTCTAATCAAGGAATGATTAGTCCGATTTTTGGTAAGTTATCTAAAAACGGTGTTCCTATTTATGCATTGATTGTAAGTACAATTGTAGGTTGCCTTTCATTACTATCAGGTATTTATGCGGAAGATACAGTTTATTTATGGCTACTTTCTATTGCCGGGTTCGGGGCGATATTAGTTTGGGCATCTATTGCTCTATCTAACTTATTAGCTAGGAGGTCATACATAAAGCAGGGCGGGGATGTGAAAGAATTGAAATTTAAAACACCTCTGTATCCATTCGTACCACTGCTTGCACTAGTATTAAATGTAACAGTAATTATTGGTATGGCCTTTATTCCAGAGCAAAGAATGGCATTGTATTGCGGAATTCCATTTATGATTGTTTGTTTACTGTTTTACCGTGCGACAAGAAATAAGGCACGTAAAGTAGAACATATTGAAAAGACAAATACGACGGAAGTAGAGAGCTTCTAATATGAATTAATTTGGAGACTGTAAGATTTGTAAACAGTCTCTTTTTTTGTGAAAATAAAGTTGGAAACATACTACGTATGTAAAGGGGAATTAGCGATGAATGAAAAAGTTTCACAGCTATTAGAGCAGATTGATTTACGAAAAGATGAGTTACTAGAGCTTACAAAGAATTTAATTCGTTTTGAAACACCAGCACCGCCGGCGAGAAATACAAATGAGGCACAACAATTTGTTGCAGAGTTTCTAAGAGAACAAAATTTTAGTGTTGATAAATGGGATGTATATCCTAATGATCCGAACGTTGTTGGTGTGAAAAAAGGGGCAAAAAGTGACTCATATAAAAGTCTTATTATTAATGGACATATGGATGTAGCTGAAGTATCGGCAGATGAGGCGTGGGAAACAAATCCGTTTGAGCCATTTATAAAAGATGGTTGGTTAGTTGGACGTGGTGCAGCTGATATGAAAGGGGGACTAGCTGGAGCGCTATTTGCTATTCAGCTATTACAAGAAGCTGGTATTGAATTACCTGGAGATTTAATCTTTCAATCCGTAATTGGAGAAGAAGTTGGAGAAGCTGGTACACTTCAATGCTGCAAAAGAGGTTATGATGCTGATTTTGCAGTCGTAGTGGATACGAGTAATTTACATATGCAAGGACAGGGCGGCGTAATTACTGGCTGGATTACTGTGAAAAGCCCTCAAACGTTTCATGATGCAACGCGTAGGCAAATGATTCATGCTGGAGGACGTTTATTTGGAGCGAGTGCAATTGAAAAAATGATGAAAATTGTGCAAAGTTTGCAAGAATTAGAGCGTCATTGGGCAGTTATGAAAACATATGAAGGCTATCCGTCTGGAACAACAACAATTAATCCAGCTGTTATTGAGGGTGGAAGACATGCAGCTTTTATTGCGGATGAGTGCCGGTTATGGATAACAGTGCACTTTTATCCGAATGAAACACATGAACAAATAATAAAAGAAATTGAAGAGTATATCGGTAAAGTAGCAGCTGCCGATCCATGGCTAAGTGAAAATCCACCACAATTTAAGTGGGGCGGAGAATCAATGATTGTGGATCGTGGCGAAATTTTCCCTTCTTTAGAAATAGATAGTGAACATACAGCTGTAAAAACGCTTAGCTCAGTACATGAATCAATTCTTTCTAAAAACGCAATTTTAGATATGTCTGCAACGGTAACGGATGGTGGTTGGTTTAGTGAATTTCATATTCCGGCTGTTATTTACGGACCAGGCACATTAGAGGAAGCTCATTCAATAAATGAGAAAGTAGAAGTAGAGCAGTTAATTGAATTTACAAAAGTAATAACAGCATTTATATATGAATGGTGCCACACGGAAAAATAGATTTGTACAGTAAAATCGTACGAGTATGTATACTTGTACGATTTTTTATTGAACTATTTCAGTGTTGAATATAAACAACTGAAATAGTTCTTTATTTTTCTATGTCTTTCGTTTCATTTCAATTAATTTCTCTTTCGCTAATTCAACGGCAATCGCATCATCTAAATAGCCAATTGGAAAGAGATAGTCGGGAATAATATCTGTCGATAATATGAAATAAAGTAATGCGCTCCCAAGAACTGCACGTTCTTCTTTTGAAATGGTTTCATTACAAAATTGTTGATACATATCTGTTAATTGTTCAATAAAAGGACCAGCACTATCAATTTGCTCTAATTTGCTTGCAAAACTGTCATGAATACGTTTTTCGCCTTCTGTTGTCTGGGCATAGCGTTCGTAATTTTCGAGTTCTTGTTTTACGCGAGTTGTAGTGTAATCGAAATCGAATAAGTTAGAGGATTGCAGAGTTTGCTGAATGGTATCAAGAGATGTGTACATATCCGTCTTTTCTTTATTAATGTGAGGAGAATCAGGATACATTTCATCAAATAACAATTGGGGTGGAACTTGCAGACATTCTGCGAATTTTTGTAGGTGTTTTTGTTTTGGCGGTTGTTTACCATTCATAATTCTTGAGATTGTTGCGGGATCAATATTTGTAAGCATTCCGAGTTGGCGCATAGATAAGGCACGTTCTTTTAAAAGTTTTTTTATTAATCTACTAAGCCGCTCATTTGGATTTTCTTTAGGCATAGCGAAGGCACTCCTTTTTATTGTTGAAAAAATGTTGAGCATTTATTACATGTATATGAAACAGACAGGCACAGTTGCTCAACATTTTCATAAGATGCATGGAAAAGTGAGGAAAAGGGGTGGCTATTTATGAGTACGGCAGGTCTATTTTCAATTTTTTTAATCGGGATTGCTTCTAATTTAGATAATGCAGGTGTTGGGATTGCATATGGCATTCGTAAAATTAGAATTTCGTGGTTCAACAATTTTATCATCGCATTTTTTGGGTTTTTATTTACTTTATTAGCTGGATTTTTTGGGAACTGGATTGCGTTATTTATTTCAGAGTTTACAGCAAACCTGATTGGAGCAATCGTTTTAGGGATAATCGGGGTGTTTATTTTGTGCCAGCCTTTCTTGGGGCAAAGAAATACCGTAGGCTCTAAAGATGGTAATGTACTTATGGGAATTTTACGTGATCCAGAAAAAGCAGATTTTGATGGTTCTAAAACAATTAGTTTTTCAGAAGCAATTGTATTAGGGATTGCGTTGTCTATTAATAATATTGCAGGTGGATTTGATGCTGGAGTAACAAACCTGAACCTTTGGCTTACAGCAACTATTTCAGGGGTGTTTAGTTTTATTTGTATTAGTAGTTTTGCGTATGTAGGGAAACGATTTTTAGCAGAATACCTAGGGAAATGGGCGACAGTTATCGCAGGAGTGTTATTAATTCTTATTGGGATTGATCAGTTGTTGTAAGGAGAGTAGAAAACAAGGTTCGAGTATTTCCTTGGAAATACAGCAAGAGATTGCATATATCGACGTACTTTTCTCCATACTAATACGGATTTCTTTTAAGAAAGGGGGATTTGTATGGGACGCGGGAAAGCATTTGATCATAAGAAAAAAGGGCATGATCATCAACCACCTAAAGGTGCGTTCATTCATAAAGATGTAAATGAACATACTTTGGAAGAGGAAGAGCTACCAGTAAATATTGAGGCGTATAAAAATAGTTTAAAAAAACATTAAAAGCACCTACATAGGTGCTTTTTTACCGTATATCTTCAATTAATTGTTCGGATTCTTCATGCATACTGTACTCACTTAATACTTGAATGCAAAGCCACTTTAATTCCTCAATCGTATGCTCAAGTTCTTCAGGAAGCACATGATAAATGTCTTCAAGTCCCATCCCGAAATGAATAAGTTCAAGTACTTGATCATCGATGTTCCGATCCATTAATAATTCAAGTACTTCTAAATTGAATATGTATCGGTGAGCTTCGTCGAGTGAAACAACTTTTAACTTCAAGCTTTCTACAATACTCAATATAAAAAGAAGGATTGTTTTTTCAAGAACAGGTTGTTTTCCCATTTGAAATATTAGTTTCATCTTTCACACCTCCACATATAGCGCTAGGTTGTACTATATTATTCAGGAGGGGGGAACAAATATGCATGATATAGAGAAACTTTCAGCACTGTTTTTGTAAGAGTATTGATAACTGACAAAAGGGAGGTTTTGGCGAAATAAAAAATCCTGCTAGTATAGCAGGATAACTCGCGATTAAAAAATACTCCAACCTTCTTGAGCAGAAAGAAGTTCAAGAATTTTAAAACCAGCAATACTATTTCCGTTTGCATCTAAAGCTGGTCCGAAAATACCGATTCCCATGTCTCCTTTTACGCAGCCAAAAATACCACCGGCTACACCACTTTTTGCAGGAATACCAACACGAATTGCAAATTCACCAGATTCGTTATACATACCACATGTGACCATAAATGTTTTGCAAATTTTTGTAATATGTTTAGGGATGATTTGTTTCTTTTTATATGGATCATATCCATCCATTGCAAAAATTAAGCCGATACGTGCTAAATCGATGCAGTTTACTTCAACTGCGCATTGACGAGTATATAAATCCATAAGTTCTTCAATATCACAATCGATAATTCCGTTTTGTTTCATATAATAACAAAGTGAACGGTTTAGGTAAGCTGTCTCTAGTTCTGAATCGGCAACTTTAGAGGAATAATTAATAGTAGGATTATCTGTTATTTCACGTACAAAATGAAGAATACGTTCCATTTTTTCCTCGTTATCTTTTCCTGCTAACATGCTTGTAATAGCTAATGCTCCTGCATTTATCATTGGATTAAGGGGTTTGGACGGACTTGTCGTTTCTAACTTAATAATAGAATTAAATGGGTCACCCGTTGGTTCCATTCCAACTTTAGAAAAGACATATTCTTCACCACGGTCTAAAAGGGCAAGGGCAAGTGTAATTACTTTGGAAATACTTTGAAGAGTAAATAGTGTTTGTGAGTTGCCTGCATGGATATATTCTGTTTCTTTATGGAAAATGGCAATCCCTAAATCGTCTGGATTTGCATTTCCTAGTTCGGGGATATAAGTAGCAAGTTTTCCTTTTTTTGTATATGGTTTTACTTGTTCTAACAACTGTTGTAAGTTGTTTGTTTCAATGCACTGCATAGTACCAACGCTCCTATTTTGAATTAACTAAGTTTACTTTTCCCGATATGCTCGGAAATAAATAATAACATGAAAAAGTGGAATGATAAAACGAAAGTTCAATGTGCTATAATAGGTCTTTCGTTTCGAGTATTCTGTATTTTAAAAAGGAGAATTTTCCTTTTATATAACAGTTTGGAAATGGGAGATTTATCCATAAAAAGTTCGGAAATAAAAACTACACATCTATACAACTATATGTTATTATGGTTATGTAATAGAAAGCGTTTTCTAAAGCGTACTTATAATGATAACGATTTCATAAATTAAATTAGGGGGAATTAAAATGTTGCAGTTTTTACAACGTATTGGTAAAGCTTTAATGCTTCCGATCGCAGTACTACCAGCAGCAGGATTATTGCTTCGTTTAGGGCAACCAGATGTATTTGATATTCCTGTTATGGCACAGGCCGGCGCAGCAGTTTTTGATAACTTAGCACTTATTTTTGCAATTGGTATTGCAATCGGTCTTTCAGTGGATGGTAGTGGTGCAGCAGGTCTTGCAGGTGCAATTGGTTATCTTGTTATGAAAAATAGTATTGATGCACTTAGCAAAGGGTATTCAACTGCTGAATTACAAGGTAAATTAGGTAAAGTCCAAGATTTAATAGGTAATAGCGCAAATGTAGATCCATCTAAGCTTGCGGATACAATGACACAAGTATCTAAGGCTGCTGAATTATCGACTAAAGTAGATATGAAAGTTTTAGGTGGTATTATTGTTGGTGTTATAGCAGGACTTCTTTATAATAAATTCCATAAGATTAAACTTCCAGAATGGTTAGGTTTCTTTGCTGGAAAACGTTTCGTTCCAATTGTTACATCAGTTGTGATGCTGATATTAGGAATTCTATTTGCACAAATTTGGCCAACAATTCAAAATGGTATTGATGCATTAGCTCATGGAATTGTTAATTTAGGTGCAATTGGTTCAGGATTATTTGGTTTATTAAACCGTTTATTAATCCCAATTGGTTTACACCACGTAATGAACACATACTTCTGGTTTGTATTTGGGGACTTTACAAATGCAGCAGGTAATGTTGTTAATGGTGATATTGCTCGTTTCCTTGCAGGTGACAAAACAGCAGGTATGTTTATGACTGGTTTCTTCCCAGTTATGATGTTCGGTTTACCAGCAGCATGTTTCGCAATGATTGCAGCTGCTAAACCAGAAAAGCGTAAAGCAGTTACTGGTATGTTAGCTGGTCTAGCATTAACTTCATTCTTAACTGGTATTACAGAGCCTATTGAATTCTCATTCATGTTCTTATCACCAGTATTATATGGTATTCATGCTGTACTAACAGGTCTTTCTTTATTCATTACAACATCACTTGGCATTCATGATGGTTTCTCATTTAGTGCCGGTGCAATCGATTATGCTTTAAACTTCGGTATTGCAACAAAACCAGTCTTACTAGCAGGTATCGGTTTAATTTACGCAGCAATTTATTTCATAGTATTCTACTTCTTAATTAAGAAGTTCGATTTAAAAACTCCTGGTCGTGAAGATGACGATGAGTTAGTTGAAGATGGTGATGCACCAGTTGCAGGTTCAATTGGTGAAACTTACGTAGCAGCTTTAGGCGGAAAAGAAAACTTAACAGTTATTGATAACTGTGCAACACGTCTACGCTTACAAGTAAAAGATGCTGGTCAAGTAAATGAAGCAGCATTAAAACGTGCTGGTGCAAAAGGTGTTATGAAATTAAGTAATACTAGTGTACAAGTTATCGTAGGTACAAATGTTGAATCTGTTGCCGATGATATGAAAAAACACGTATAAATAATGAGATAAGAGGATGTCCCAAAAGATTGATAACATCAATTTTTTAGAGGATATCCTCTTTTTTTTGTTAATAATTTAACGGGAATCTTACTTTTGTAAATTTTCTTTTTCTTTTTTGTACATATAGGTTGGTAATATGTGCAGTGCGTGATAAAGTAGGGATGATATAGAATGGATTATCCATAATCTACTAAAACGAATCTTTAGTAGAGGAATTAAATTATTGGTGAGTAAGGGGAAAAAAGCAATTATGGATCAGGAAAAAAATAATGCGAATGGGAAAGCACATCGGCCGATTGTATACATAAAAAGAACAATCATTCTCGTCTTACTATTATCACTTGTATATTTCATGTATACAAAAATTGTTGCGCATAATAAGAAAGAAGAAACTTTAAAAGCGGCAGCAGAAATGAAGAAACAAGAAGAGTTAAAAAAGAAAGAAGAAAAAAAGAAACAAGAAGCACAGAAGCAAAAACAAAAAGAGCAGGAAGAACAAATGAAGCAAGCGCAAGCAGCGGAGAAACCTGCTGAAGGACCACCTCAAGAAATTAATGAAAACGCTCAATTGGACCAGTATTTACAAAACGCAGGATTTAGCGGGACAGCTGTTATTGTGAAGAACGGAAAAGTTCTTCTGAATAAAGGGTACGGTATGGCAAATAAAGAGCAGCAAGTACCGAATAATTCAGAGACGACTTTTTATATTGGTTCTATTTCAAAGGCGTTTGTAGCAACTGCTATTATGCAATTGAAAGATCAAAATAAATTACAAGTAGAAGATACTGTTGCGAAGTATATTCCAGATTTTCCACAAGGTAATAATATTCAGCTAAAACATCTATTAACACATACATCAGGGATTCCCGAATATGAGCAGGGAAAAGAAGATATTTCTCATGAAGAACTGATAAAGCGGATAGGAAATCAAAAGCGTATTGGTGGTCCGGGAGAGAAGTGGAAGTATTCTGATTCGAACTACTCTATACTTGCTTATATTGCAGAGAAGGTAAGTGGGCAGTCACTCGAAGAATATATTAAACAACATATTTTTGCTACTGCGGGTATGAAACATTCTGGCTTTGGCACAGCGTTAGAACAAACAAGATTCCCATCAACGGGTTATAAAATAGTAAATAATAATATGACAACACCTAATATTCCAAGCATGTCACAACTTTATGGTTGTGGTGATATATATACGAGTGCACATGATTTATATTTATTTAATGAGGCGTTATACTCTGGAAAATTAATTTCAAAAGAGAGTTACGATCAAATGTTTACGGGTGGAAAAAAGGATTACGGGTTTGGATGGTACGTAGACCCAGGAAGCTATTCGAATCATGGTGTAATGCCAGGTTGGAATTGCTTAAACGGATTTAGTAAAAATGGTAGTGTATATGTTGTTTTATTATCTAACATTCAAAATAATATTAAATCATTTGGTAAAGTGAATAATGACATTTATTCGATATTGCGGAATATTGAAGTGTAAGAAACTATCCTTTTGGATAGTTTTTTTTATGCTCTGAAACAAATATTTCTTTTAGAAAATGTATGTCTTACCTATCACAAAAATATCCATTTTGTATACATTAAGATGTATGGATGTAAAATTTTATAATCTAAAAATAATAGGAGGAGAAGTGTATGTGTCTGTTCAGAAAATATTGGCATAAATTATCAAGATTGTTTAATAGACAATTAGATTATTTTTTAGATAATAAGTTATTGCCTGCTGTGGAAAGACTTTTATTTTCACAAAACTTCGCGAGATTTATTCAAAGAAACTCTAAGCAAGCTACGGAAGAAGTTATTGAATCAAGTAGATTTCAATCTATTATTTGTAACATTTTAAAAGAATGCAATACATCACCTTTTAAAGAAATTGCAAAGCAGTATTTAGGTAAAAACGTAGAAATTACGGTGACAGTTGGACAATTAACAGGTGTTATTGTAGCAGTTGGTGATGACTTCTTAACATTGCAAGAAGGAATAGGAACAGAGGTTTTATTACCATTTATAAGTATTATATCAATTAAAGAAGCGTAAGAAAGGAGACTTATATATGTTATTTACTGATGAATTACGTAACCATGTTGGCGAACTAGTGCAAGTTGTGACAGCTGTAGAAATCATTGCAGGCGTTCTTTTATCTGTGACGGATGGGGCAGTAATTGTTCGTACTTCTCCTTCTTATGGACCACCAGAAGATGTAGTTGTGCGTATTCCTATTATTGCTTATGTTCGCTTGGAAGGGTAAGAGTGATACAAGTATGAGAGTGTCAGTTGTTATTCCAGTGCATAATGAAGCAAGTACTTTATCAAAAGTTTTAGTAGAGGTAAGAAAACTCGAACCATATGAAGTTATCATAGTAGATAATGGATCTACAGATGGGACGAAGGAAATAGCATTACAGCATAATTGCCGTGTGATTTATTATAGAGATTCTCTTGGTAATGATGTGGGACGGGCAATTGGTGCTAGAGAAGCAAAAGGTGAGATTGTTTTGTTTTTAGATGGTGATATCGTCATGAAAAGTGAAGAATTATACAATTTTATTAAAGGAATACGACAAGGGCATGAGATTGTTTTAAATAATTTAACATGGTCCGTTTACTTGAAGATGAGACCGCATTATACGACGGTTGGAAAATATATGTTAAATCGTTATTTGAACAAGAAAGAGTTTGTTGTAGGATCTTTAATTGCAATACCACATGCGATAAGTCGTAAAGTGATTGAAAAACTGGGGTGGTGGAATTTAGCAGATCCAGCATTATTTCAAGCGATGGCGATGTCTAGAGGAGTAGATATTTCTGATATGGCTTCAGTTGATGTCATCTACACAAATAAAGTTCGACCTGTGCATACTGGTACATCACCTGGCTCTCCTTATCCGAAAGCGACTAGTCGTATTATGGGTGATCATTTGCGAGCTTTACAATACGTAATCGAAACATATGGTAAACGCGGTGGTTTTTCAGAGAACAATAGAGATAGAGAGTTTGTAGGAAAGTATAAACCAGTTTTATTACAAAAGAATAAAGCGAAATATAGTGCCATTATCCCAGTATCAGAAGAGAAAATAACCATAAGGTCTGTTATAAAAGAAGTGAAAGAAGCAGGTGTAGATGAAATTATAGTTGTCGCGAATGGAGCAGATGTTGAGACTGTTAAACAGGCAAAGCTAGAGAATGTTATTGTTGTTGAATTTACGAAGGCGCTTGGACATAATGTAGCACGAGCAATAGGTGCCATGCATGCTACGGCAGATATTTGTTTATTCGTTGATAGTGATCTTGTTATTCCAGCAAAAAAACTCACTCTATTTTTACATGCTGTTGAAGATGGAAATGACGTGGTGTTAAATGATTTACAATGCTTATTAGATATGTTTCATCCAGCAGATCCAATTAGTATGGGAAAATACTTTGTGAATTTGATAGCGAAACGACCAGATTTATGGAATAACTCACTAACTGCTGTACCACATGCCATTCATAAGAAGGTAATAGAGAAAATAGGATATGATTCCCTTATCATTCCGCCATTAGCACAAGTGAAAGCTATTTTAGAAGGATTCTCTATTACAACAGTAGAGTTAGTAGATGTTATAAAAACAAATCGCGTACGTCCAGAGCAACACGAATTTGTAAATGGGCGTATTTCAGCATTTGATCGTATTTTCGGTGATCAACTTGAAGCGGTTGCGTATTTATTACAATGTACGGACGAACGTGGTGGTTTTACAGATGGAGATAGAGATAGAGATGTAATTCAACAATTGAGAAGGGAAGAAGAGAATACAAATGAATAGTAGTAAAGTAGCTATTATTGGGCTAGGGTATGTTGGCCTTCCTTTAGCGGTACATTTTGCAGAAAGAGGGCATACAGTACTTGGATTAGATAAAGATATTAGAAAAATAGACTCAATTATAAAAGGAGAAAGTTATATTCCGGATGTTTCTTCTAAAGAGTTACAAAGTTTATTGACGAAAAAAAAATTAACAGTAAATACACCGGATCAAGGCATTGCTGATTTTCAAAATAGTGATTATGTTATTGTCACTGTCCCGACTCCAATTAATGAACAAAGAGAACCAGACTTAAGTGCCCTCATTTCAGCTTCGCATTATATACAACAAAACCTTCAAAAAGGACAAACCTTCATTTTTGAAAGCTCCACATATCCAGGCACACTTGAAGAAGTCATCCTACCTATTATTTCTCAAAATGGTAAAAAGGTAGGGGAAGATTTCTATATCGGATATTCCCCTGAGAGAATTGATCCAGCAAATAGTCAATATTCAGTTCAAGCTATTCCAAAAGTTATTAGTGGACAAACAGAAAAGTGTAAACAAAAGGTACAGGATTTATATAGTACCATTTTTGACGAAGTTGTACCTGTTAGCTCTCCGAAAGTAGCAGAGATGTGCAAGCTATTTGAAAATATTCAGCGCTTAGTTAACATTTCTTTAGTAAATGAACTAAACACACTATGTGAAAGTTTAGGCATTGATTTTTATGAGGCCATTGAAGCGGCATCTACAAAACCATTTGGGTTTACTCCGTATTGGCCAGGGCCAGGGATAGGGGGACACTGTATTCCCGTAGACCCTTTATATTTTCAATGGAGAATAAAAAAGAATGGGGCAATTAGTCAATTAATTGAGGCTGCACATATAATTAATGAAGAAATGCCAGAGAAAATGGTCCGGAAAGTAAAAAGTGTGGTGCAATTACCTGCAACGGTGTTAATTGTAGGGATTGCGTATAAAAAAGATGTAAATGATTTGAGAGAATCACCAGCGTTACCGATTATTCAATTATTAAGAAATCAAGGATACGAGATAGAATATCATGATCCTTATATTTCTTCCGCAGAAATTGGAGATAAGGTGTACCAATCTGTTTCTTTAGATGAAGAAAAAGTTAAAAAAGCGGATTGTATTTTAATTTTAACGGATCATTCTAATATTGATTGGAAGCTTTTTAAAGGAATGGATCGAGTAATAGATACACGCGGGATTGTAAAGAAGGTGAGTAAATGAGTAAGAAATGTTTAATTACAGGTGGGGCCGGATTTATCGGGTCGCATTTAGCTGAAGAGTTGATGAGAAGAGGTTATGAGGTCACTGTTGTGGATAACTTTTATAAAGGTAAAAATAAGTACCATAAAGAGTTAATGAAAGAAATCCGTGTTATTCCAATAAGTGTTTTAGATAAAAATTCTATTTATGAATTAGTAGATCAGCATGATGTCGTGTTTCATTTAGCAGCAATTTTAGGTGTGAAAACAACAATGGAAAAAAGTATAGAGCTCATAGAAACGAATTTTGATGGGACAAGAAATGTTTTACAAGCAGCGTTAAAAGGAAAGAAGAAAGTAGTTTTTGCTTCTACTTCAGAAGTATATGGTAAGGCCAAGCCGCCTTTCTCTGAAGAGGGAGATCGATTGTACGGGGCAACTTCTAAAATTCGTTGGAGTTATGCAGTTTGTAAAACGTTGGAAGAGACATTATGTTTAGGGTACGCATTAGAAGGTTTACCAGTAACGATTGTTCGATACTTTAATATTTATGGTCCAAGAGCGAAAGATGGTCCATATGCAGGAGTAATCCCGCGATTTATCCGCGCGGCACTGCAAGGAGAAGACATTCTCGTATATGGAGATGGAAAGCAGACACGTTGTTTTACGTATGTAAGTGATGCGGTAGAGGCAACGATTCGGGCAATGGATGAGAAGGTAAATGGTGAGATTATTAATATAGGTTCTGAGAATGAAAAGAGCATAAAAGAAGTAGCAGAAGTAATTAAAAAATTAACGAATTCTTCTTCGAAGATTGTCCAAGTGCCTTTTGAAGAAGTATATCCTCATGGTTTTGAAGAAATTCCAAATAGAAGACCAGATGTAACAAAATTAAAAGAGCTTGTTCAATTTCAGGCGAAAGTAACGTGGGAAAACGGATTGAAGGAAACAATTAAGTGGTTTCGTGAACAAAACAATGGCTAAGTCATTATCTGTTATTATTCCTGCATGTAATGAGGTCGATACGATTTCAGACGTTATTCAATCGGTAAGACCATTAAATCCAGTAGAAATCATTGTAGTAGCAAACGGTTGTAATGATGGAACAGAAGATGTTGCAGATCGTTTAGGGTGTAAAGTAATCAAGCATACAGAGCTACTAGGGAACGATGTTGGACGTGCAGTCGGCGCAAAACATGCGATAGGTGATGTATTACTATTTATAGATGGTGATTTTGCTATTCCAACTTCAAAATTAAAATTATTCCTTAATCCGATTTTATACGATCAGGCAGATGTAGTTTTAAATAATTTGGATGCATTATTTTTAAAAAGGCAAAAAACCACTTCTATTACAGTATGGCGCCAAATATTAAATGCAATGTTAGAGCGTGAAGAATTAAAAATGAATTCTTTATTAGATGTACCTCATGCGCTGACGAAAGAAGTCGTTCAAAGCATCGGATATGAATGTTTTGTTAATCCTATTGTGGCTCATTTACGCCTAGTTCAAAGTAAATGGAGAATTAGTCGTCATTGTGCTATTGACGTTATTACGCCGAATAAATTTCGTCCATTCCAGCATGCTGCATATGGGACAAATCTTTCCCAATCTGAAAAAAGAATGATAGGTGATCATATAGAAGCAGTAGCAGAACGGATATTAAGCAGTGATGAGCGCGGAGGATATTATGATGGAAATAGGAAAAGGGATAGTGTCTATCATACTTTAAGTTTTGAAGAGTTTTATCAAGGGTGGGGTGTTACATCTGATTTCTATAAAGGAAAGCAACTATCGGTTGTTATTCCCGTACAAGATGAAGAGAAAACAATTGGAAACGTTATAGAAGAGCTTCGCAAAATTGAACCCTTCGAAATTATCGTTGTCGTAAATGGTTCGTCAGATAAAACGAAAAAAATTGCAAAAGACAAAGGGGCAACGACAATTGTATATAAAGAAGCACTCGGAAATGATGTGGGGCGCTCACTTGGAACGTATTTTGCAAAAGGAGAAATTGTGTTATTTATAGATGGCGATTTTGTTATTCCAGCGAGTGAGCTATATCCTTTTGCGAAAGCTATTGCAGATGGAACAGATGTTGCATTAAATGATCTAAATCATTATTTAGATTTAAGAGTACCGCTTCATCTTGTAACTGCATTTAAATATGCATTAAATTTAGCTTGTGATAGAAAAGATCTAGGCGTAGGCTCTCTTATCGCTGTACCGAATGCGTTTAGCCGTAAGTGTTTGAAAGAAATTGGGTATAGATCTTTACTGGCGCCGTGTGTAGCCCAAGTGAAAGCTATTCTTTCAGGATTTGAAGTTGCATGTGTAAGTCGTGTTGAGGTCGATAAGATGAACCGTATTCGTCCCAGTGAACATTTTGCTAAAATAGGTCATCCACCAGCTGTACTTCGAATTATAGGTGATCATATAGAAGGACTAGATCAAATAATTGCATTAACAGACAATCGTGGCGGATTCTATGATGGCAATAGAAAAAGAGATGTTTTATAGAAGTAACAAAAAAAGTGTACAACATGTGTACACTTTTTTGTTCTGTTATAAAAACTATAACAGATTAGGAGATAAGAGTATTACAGCTCTACAATGGGTATTGTTCTTATATTACAAAATAGGACTCGTATATAAGGATACCAAAAAAATACAATTAAGGAAAGGGTTAATTTTAAAGACTTTTAAATGAAGTTAACACTATATATATAGTAGTTTGCTCAACATTTCACAAACATGTCACAACTATTTCGTTCACTTTCGTAAAAAAGTAGTATTCTAAGTGTGTAAGCTGTTATATAAAAAATCTTAGTCCTGTACTAATCAAAAATGGAGGAGATTAGGATGACTCAAGTATTAGAAAATGTTAAAAACGCATGGGAAAACTTTAAAGGTGAAAAATGGAAAGCAGAGATTGATGTTCGCGATTTCATTTTAAATAATGTAAACGTTTTCGAAGGGGACGAATCTTTCTTAGCAGAAGCAACTGAAGCAACGAAACAACTTTGGGATCAAGTAATGGATTTAACAACGAAAGAACGTGAAAACGGTGGCGTTCTTGATATGGATACAAAAATTGTTTCTTCTATTACATCACATGACCCAGGATACTTAAATAAAGATATTGAAAAAGTAGTCGGTTTCCAAACTGATAAACCATTTAAACGTTCTTTACAACCATATGGTGGTATTCGTATGGCAGAACAAGCTTGTGAATCTTATGGATACGAAATGGATAAAGAACTTAGTCGTATTTTTAGAGAGTGGAGAAAAACTCATAACCAAGGTGTATTTGATGCATACACACCAGAAATGAGAAATGCACGTAAATCAGGTGTTATTACTGGTCTTCCAGATGCATACGGACGTGGACGTATTATCGGTGACTATCGCCGAGTAGCGTTATATGGTATTGATCATTTAATTGAAGCGAAAAAAGCTGATTTGAATTTAACTGGTGGTGTAATGAGCGAAGATACAATGCGTTTACGCGAAGAGTTATCTGAGCAAATGCGTGCACTTCAAGAGTTAAAAGAAATGGCTGCTTCTCATGGCTTCGATATTTCTAAGCCAGCAACAAATGCACAAGAAGCATTCCAATGGTTATACTTCGCATACCTTGCAGCGATTAAAGAGCAAAACGGAGCTGCAATGAGTCTTGGACGTACTTCTACATTCTTAGATATTTACATTGAAAGAGATTTAGCAAATGGTACTTTAACAGAAGAAGAAGTACAAGAAATTGTAGATCACTTCATTATGAAATTACGTCTTGTGAAATTCGCAAGAACACCTGATTATAATGAATTATTCTCTGGTGACCCAACTTGGGTAACTGAATCTATCGGTGGTATGGCATTAGATGGTCGTCCATTAGTAACAAAGAACTCATTCCGTTTCTTGCATACATTAGATAATTTAGGACCAGCTCCAGAACCAAACTTAACTGTTCTTTGGTCTAAACAATTACCAGAGAACTTTAAAAACTACTGTGCGAAAATGTCTATTAAAACATCAGCAATTCAATATGAAAATGATGACATTATGCGTCCTGAATACGGCGATGATTACGGTATTGCATGTTGCGTATCTGCAATGAGAATCGGTAAACAAATGCAGTTCTTCGGAGCTCGTGCAAACTTAGCGAAAGCATTATTATATGCGATTAACGGTGGTAAAGATGAAAAGTCAAAAGCACAAGTTGGTCCTGAGTACGCACCAATTACTTCTGAAGTATTAAATTATGAAGAAGTTATGCATAAGTTTGATATGACAATGGAATGGTTAGCGGGTCTATATTTAAACACATTAAATGTTATCCATTACATGCATGATAAATATAGCTATGAACGTATTGAAATGGCACTTCATGATACAAACGTTCTTCGTACAATGGCAACAGGTATCGCTGGTCTATCTGTAGTAGCAGATTCATTAAGTGCAATTAAGTACGCAAAAGTAAAACCAATTCGTGATGAAAATGGTATTGCAGTTGACTTCGAGATTGAAGGAGATTTCCCTAAATACGGTAACAATGATGATCGTGTAGATGAGATTGCTGTAAATCTTGTAAAAACATTTATGAATAAACTTCGTAAACATAAAACATACAGAAACTCTGTTCATACAATGTCAATCTTAACAATCACATCTAACGTTGTTTACGGTAAGAAAACTGGTAATACTCCAGATGGCCGCCGTACTGGAGAACCATTTGCACCAGGTGCGAACCCAATGCATGGACGCGATACAAAAGGTGCATTAGCTTCATTATTATCTGTGGCTAAATTACCATATGAAGATGCACAAGATGGTATTTCTAATACATTCTCTATTATTCCGAAAGCACTTGGTAAAGAAGATGATGTACAAGTACGTAACTTAGTATCAATGCTTGATGGCTATGCAGTAAAAGAAGGGCACCACTTAAATATTAACGTATTTAACCGTGAAACATTAATGGATGCAATGGAACATCCTGAGAAGTATCCACAATTAACAATTCGTGTATCTGGTTATGCTGTAAACTTTATTAAATTAACTCGTGAACAACAAATTGATGTAATTAACCGTACAATGCATGAAAGCATGTAAATGAAAAAGGTTTCCCTTCGCTCTTAATATATAGCGAAGGGAGGCTGTTTCAATAAAGGAGGAAGTAACATGGTAAAAGGAAGAATACATTCTGTAGAGTCTTGTGGTACTGTTGATGGCCCGGGGATTCGTTATGTCATATTTACACAAGGGTGTTTATTACGTTGTCAATATTGTCATAATGCTGATACGTGGGAAATCGGTAAAGGTAAAGAAATAACAGTTGAAGAAGTGATGCAGGATGTGACATGTTACCTTCCATTTATTGAAGCTTCCGGAGGCGGTATAACAGTTAGCGGTGGAGAGCCATTATTACAGCTAGACTTTTTAATTGAGTTGTTTAAAAAGTGTAAAGCGGCTGGTATCCATACAACAATCGACTCTTCTGGTGGTTGTTATTCTGAGGAACCAGAATTCCAAAATAAGCTAGATATTTTAATGGATTATACAGATTTAGTTTTATTGGATCTGAAACATATCGATTCCAAAAAGCATCGTAAATTAACAGGGAAATCAAATGAACATATTTTACAATTTGCTCGTTATTTATCGGATAAGAATAAACCGATTTGGGTACGACACGTATTAGTTCCTGGTGTTACGGATAATGAAGAGGATCTACAAAAACTATCTAGCTTTATTCAAAGTCTGTCTAATGTTCAAAAAGTTGAAGTGTTACCATATCATAAGCTTGGTGTATATAAATGGGAGGCGCTTGGACACAAGTATCCACTCGCAAATGTAGAACCACCTACTGAGAAAAATGTAGAACATGCTAAATATATTTTACAAGCGGTCTAATCCAAATATTGGATTAGGCTTTTTGCTTTCTTTACAATAAAATCTAGAGTATATATTGATAAAAGAGTATACTGAAAGTAGAATATCCATAATTTTGTACGGAATAAATGGAGAAATTTACATAATTGTAAAGGGAAATCAAAATAGTAAAAAGAATTAAGAAGTAAAAGAGTGAGTATCATGGAATAGAGAACATTTGTAAGTTATTGCGAAAGCTCTTATAGGAAAGTATAATGTAAAGATATGAGCACAGATAGGATTAAGGGGTCAATCTTATATGCTTTGCATATCCACGACAGGTACATAGCTGAAAGGGAATTATTAGAATCTGTTTATGTAATTTTTAAGGAAAATGTTTTTCCTATTGTCGTATATGCAATATGGAGAAACAAAAAGCTAGGAGTGGATTTGTTTGATAAAAAACCCCAAGGTTTTAATATTAACTGCACATTACGGTAATGGTCATGTGCAAGTAGCAAAAACATTAGAACAAACATTTCGCCAAAAAGGAATTGAAGATGTTATTGTATGCGACTTGTTTGGAGAATCACATCCATTTATAACTGACATTACAAAATATCTATATTTAAAAAGTTATACAATAGGAAAAGAATTATATCGTTTGTTTTATTACGGGGTAGAAAAAATTTATGATAAGAAAATAGCATCTTGGTATGCGAACTTTGGAAGAAAACGTTTGAAAACACTATTACAGGTGGAGAAACCAGATATTGTAATTAATACATTTCCAATTATCGCTGTACCAGAATTGAAGAAACAAACAGGTATTTCAATTCCTGTCTATAACGTATTAACGGATTTTTGCGTGCACAAAATATGGATTCATCGAGAAGTAGATCGTTATTTTGTTGCAACGGATCATGTGAAAGAATTGATGGTTGATATCGGTGTACCTGCGGAACAAATTGTTGAAACAGGAATTCCAATTCGGAGTAGTTTTGAGTTAAAGGTAAATCCAGAAATCATATATACTAAATATCAGTTATGTAAGAATAAAAAGATTTTACTAATTGTAGCAGGTGCTCATGGGGTATTAGGAAATGTAAAAGAACTATGCCAATCATTTATGTCAGTGCCTAATTTACAAGTAGTTGTCGTTTGTGGGAAAAATGAAGCTTTAAAACAGGATTTATTAAGTTTACAGAAGCAAAATTCCGATGTATTAAAAGTGTTTGGGTATGTTGAAAATATTGATGAATTATTCCGTGTTACTTCTTGTATGATTACGAAGCCAGGCGGAATAACATTAAGTGAAGCAGCAGCGTTGCAAGTACCTGTCATTTTATATAAGCCTGTTCCAGGACAAGAAAATGAAAATGCGATGTACTTTGAAAGAAAGGGAGCAGCAGTTGTCATTCGCGATGATAGTGAGGTTTTTGCAAAAACAGAGGCATTATTACAAGATGATGTGAAGCTTCTTCAAATGAAAGAAGCAATGAAAAGCATCTATCTTCCAGAGCCAGCTGGTCATATTGTAGATGCAATTTTGGCAGAAAATCATGCAGAACCGCGTCATATACCTATTAAATCACCTGCTCTTGCACAATCTTTTACTTAATATGAAACCCTCTTTGTATATGTAAAGAGGGTTCTTTATTATTTTCAAAGAAAATTCAGCCAGTTATCCACAAAAGGATTGCGCTTTCATTAAACAGTAAAGTCGGAATATTAACAACTATATCCACATTGTCCACAATTTTTAGAAAAATATCCACAATTAAAACAGCTGATATATGCTTTAATATAGAAAAATATTAAATGTTTTTGAAAATTACTAACAATTCTGTTGGTTTTGTGGATAAAGTTGTCCACAGCAAAAAAAGCCCATTATGTATAAGGGGCTTTTTTGCTTACTTCTATCAATCGAGAAAATTATGTAATGAAAATGAATAATTAGGGGGGAAACTTCTAATTATTCATTTTCACTTTAAATGCTTTTCGAGCGATATCCTGCTGCACGATCTGCTTTTTGAAATTCGCGTTGATAGAGAACTTCTTGTGTACTAGATAATGTGTTTTTTGCTTTATCACGTTTCTTTTTATCCATTACAAATCACCTCGTGTCTTAAAGTTACTATTTATCGTTTCCAAAGACATGAGGGGATATACGCATATGGAAAATGTTAATGATTGATTATCATTTCAGAAAATTTAGATTATGCTTCTTTTAATTGATGAGCATCTTGGAAGGTTGTATCTCGCATTGTAGCAAGTGTGTATTGATCTTTTGGAATTTCATATAAGTTATATACTTCTTCGTTTGCGTTAATTTCATCATATACGGCTTTTCTTGTTTCGTTTGCTAGATTCACATATTGCAGTTTTTCTGCAGCTTTAATAGAACGAATATTTATTTTACGAATACGCATGAAAATTGTTTCAATATCTAATTCATAGAAAAGTTCACTAAAAAATGAATCTTTTGCCAATTTATTATAGCCTTTTCCATGATATGGTTTGCCAAGCCATGTCCCGAGAAATCCAGCTTTTTCTTGCACATCAAATAAAGTAATTGTTCCGATAGGGTTACCCCATTCATCTAAAATTGTGCGTGAAATTAATTCACCACGCTCTTCAGCTTCAATCGTTTGTTTTGTTAAGAATAAATATTCTTCATAAGAATAAGCCTTTTGACGCACAAAAGGGAAGACAGCTGGATCCACCATTAACTCGTATAGAACGTGGCTGTCGTGTAAGTCGCGTTTTTTCAACATACTAACTCCTCCTCACACGAGGGTAGCATGACGAAAAAACACCCCACCCTCGAAATTTTTATATCAATCTTTAAAAAATTTCGGGGTGGGAATCGAACCCACTAGAACCAGTTTCTAACGCTGGTGGCGCACCATTTGCCTTCCCCATTCATCAATTTGAAAATGATAATCACGACACAAATTGATTATGGTTTCATTCAGTTTATAATCGTATAATACTTTATCTAGTCAAAAAAATAAACTAGTTTTTTTTATTTTTTTTGTAAATTATTTTTCCATCAATCATAGTTAGTACAGGCTTGGCTAAATAATGGAAAGGATGATGAGTCCATAACACGAGATCGGCGTCTTTTCCAACCTCGATGCTTCCAATTCTATCCTCTAAACGCAAATTTCGCGCTGGGAATATGGTGATTCCTTCTAGTGCTGTTTTCTCGTCTAATCCTTCTCTTACTGCGACAGCGGCACAAATATTTAAATATTGAATGGGTGTATAAGGATGATCTGTTGTTATAGAAACTTCCACACCATTTTTAGATAATATATGGTAAGTATCCCATGTCTTGTTTTTTAGTTCGATTTTAGAACGACGTGTCAGAGTGGGACCAACTGAAACCTTCAAATTATGTTTCGAAAGCTCTTCAACAAGAAAGTGTCCTTCTGTACAATGTTCAATACGTAGATCGAGGTTGAATTCCGTTGCAAAGCGTAGCGCAGAACTAATATCATCTGCTCGGTGAGCGTGGATACGTACGGGTATTTCACGACGTAATGCTTTTAAAATAGGAAGCATTCGAAAATCAGCTTCGTGCCCGTAGTGTTGTGCTTCATAGAATGATTCCCGAAGTAACCCCATAATCCCCATACGTGTAATGGATTCTTTTGTTCCATTACTATGGACTTTTTTAGGATTTTCTCCAAAGGCAATCTTTAAACCAGCAGGTTCTTGAATAATCATATGATCAATACAAGTTCCAGCTGTTTTTATTACACAAGTAGTCCCCCCGATAATATTTTGACTGCCAGGCATAACGTGAACGGTTGTAATTCCGTTTTGTACAGCGTCTTGAAAGGCGATATCCAAAGGGTGGATTCCATCTAAAGAACGAATATGTGGTGTTGAAACTTCAGATGTTTCATTGGCATCATTTCCAGCCCAACCAGTGCCTTCATCATAGAGACCAAGGTGAGTATGGACATCAATAAAGCCAGGTAAGAGATGGAGTGCTCGTGCATCTATAACGGTCATATCTTGAGTAGGTTGAATAAAAGGTTTGACCTCGGTAATTCGCTCTCCTGTAACGAGTACATCGCCTTGAAACTTTTGAGATGTAATAGGGTATACAATGGCTTGTTTGAGCAATATTTTCATAGGTACCTCATTTCTGTTACTTTATAATGCTAATGGAAGTTAAGGGAAAGTAACTGAAAGGTTATTTGTATGGTAATGCTTCGGATCCTAGAAAATGAAAGTTTTGAAAGAGCCCATGTAAAATTGTGTTTTAGAAGTACTACATTGTATGCGAAAGTATATTTTGTAATGCATGGTCTATTGCCGGAAATGTGTATTGGTATCCATGTTCAATTGCCTTAATGGGTAATACACGTTGCCCTTCTAGTACAAGTATGCTCATTTCACCTAATAAAGTTTGAATGATAAATGAAGGTACAGGCAACCAATGAGGCTTGTTCATTATAGTTGCAATGTTTTCTCCAAATTCCTTCATTCTTATGGGTGTTGGTGCTGTCATATTAAGAGGACCATCAATTTCTTTTTTGTGTATGATGAAATCCATCATACGAACGACATCGTCTATATGAATCCATGATAACCATTGTTTCCCAGAACCAATGGTGCCGCCGATATAGAATTGATAGGGAAGTAGCATTTTTGGAAGAGCTCCTCCATTTGCACCTAATACGACTCCAAATCTTGCGTAGATTGTTCGTATTCCGAGAGAACGTGCTTTAGATGCTTCTTGTTCCCATGAATATACTGTATTTGCTAAAAAGTCATTTCCAGGAGTCTCATGCTGTTCTGTAAAAGACTCTATTTCAGATGTTCCGTAGTATCCAATAGCACTTGCGTTAATAAATGTGTGTGGCTTTGTATGGAGTCCCTGCAATTGTTTAATGAGTCCTTTTGTTGTTTGAATTCTACTGTTTAAAATGGCTTTCTTTTGTTGCTTTGTCCATCTACTATTAATAGACTCTCCGGCTAGATTAATAACTACATCAATAGAAGAGAGGGGGAAGGTTTGTAAATCTGGTGTCCATTGAACATACTGAAGGTTAGGGTCGGAAGTTTCAGTAGTTTTTTTTCGTGTGAGAATGTAAACAGTATATCCTTTTTGAATAAAAAAAGTAGAAAGGGATTTACCGATAAAGCCTGTACCACCAGAAATTGCGATTTTCACAAGTATTTCCTCCTCATTATATATATTCTTGAAAAGAAAAAATGTTCCTCGACTATGTTAAAATAATAGAGAGGTGAGAGTATGGCTGTCATTACAAAAATAGAAGTACAAAAACGATCGAAAGAACGATTTAATATTTATATTGATAAAGGTCAAGGCGAAGAGTACGGATTTAGTGTGGATCAAGTAATCTTAATAAAACATGGATTACAAAAGGGCTTAGAAATTGATGAAATCGAGTTAGGGAATATTTTGTACAATGAAGAAGTACAAAAAGCATATTTACAAGCAATCTCCTATTTATCCTATCAAATGAGAACAAAACAAGAAATAGAAGATTTTTTACGAAAAAAAGAAGTGGGACAGGCCATCATCTCTGAAGTCGTTTCGAAATTATTACATGACCGATATATTAATGATAAAGAGTATGCTGTTTTATATACGCGAACGCAAAGTAATGTGAATCGAAAAGGTCCAACTGTTATTAAAAGAGAGTTATTAAATAAAGGTGTTCAGGATTTAATTATTACACATAGTTTACAAGAATATCCGAAGGAAAAGCAAATTGAGAATGCCTTGTTTCTCATAGAGAAGAAGAAAAAATCTTATCAAAAACATTCTTTTTTACAAATGAAACTAAAGTTAGATGAGATGCTTGTTCGAAAAGGATATTCTAGAGAAGTAATTCAAATTTGTTTGGAAGAATTGAAAGACGAAAAAGATGACGAAAAGCAACAAGAAGCGTTACACTATCATGGGAATAAATATTATGAGAAATATAAGAAGCATGATGGATGGACATTTGAAAACAAGATGAAACAAGCGTTATATCGAAAAGGATTCTCTATTGATGAAATCGAGATATTTTTGCAAATGAAACGCGAAGAGGAATGAGGAGAATAAGATGAATATGCCAAAACGCTACAGTGAAATGACACCGCATGAGCTAAGGGAAGAAATTGGCGCTTTGAAGGAGCAAGCAGTAAAAGCTGAGCAGCTTGGGATTGTCAATGAATTTGATGTATTAATGAGAAAAATGGCAATGGCTCGTGCTTATATGACGGATATAAACAAGTTCCATATTGGTGAAACATATGAATTAGTAGAAGAACCTGGTGTATTATTTAAAATTACGTATTTCAATGGGGTATTTGCTTGGGGATATAAGCAAAATGATAATGAAGAGATTGGCATACCAATTTCCTTATTGCAAGAAAAATAAAAACCAGAGAGCACATATCTCTCTGGTTTTCATCTTTGGTAGGCGTTAAAGGAGATAGGAGATTCTAAAATTGGCGTTTTTTACATTCATTTGCCAATATAATGAGAGACTGGGTTTGTTGCGTCTGTCCGTTAACTTGCGCTTTCGCATGTTTTGGACGAGTCCACGTATGGTTAAATAATTCAGAACGACTATCTAAGCGATCACGGTAGCTCATCTTTATCACCTCGTGTAGGAAGTTAATTTAATTTGTACTACTCTTCCTGCTGATTTGCAGCACGCATACGTTCTTGTGGGTGCGTGTTAATTGTGCCGTTAGGTCGTTTCGAAGCGAAGCGTGATTTCGCTTTCGGTTGACCGTCGATTTTGCTGTTGTTTTTTGACTCAGACCAAAATTCGGCTTGTTTACCCATTGCGAACGCCCTCCTCATTATCGGTTGATACCTTTTTAAGAAGTATCAATTATAGAATGTGCAAAATTGAAGAAACTATCCTTTAGAAATGAAGGGATAAATAGGTAAAAGGAGATTATAATATGAATGATATTTATGAAACATTAACGAAAGAATTATTAGACAAGAATGACAAGCTTTCTTACGCACAAGCTCGTGCGTGGGTTGAGTTACTATGGGAAGATTTTCAAACAACTTATGCAAAATCAGGTCGTTATCAAGGCGATGAAATGACGGAACAAGTGGTACGATCATGGATTAATAATCATGGTGTACGCCTTCATGAAATGCGGACAAATAATCCGAAGTATAGTCATTTAATTAATCAAGAAGATCATTTGAAACATTAAAAAAAGCGACTTAAGTCGCTTTTTTTAATGTGGAAGTAATTCCAGTTTTTTTCGAAGCTTTTCTTCACTAAAGATCCATCCTGTATAGGAATTAATAATATTTAAATTGTGGTCGAGCTGAACGATTGCAACAAATGGATAATAATCTTTACGTCGATATCGTAAATCAATGAATCGTACTTCATAATAATGGTCATGATCAAAAATATCCCAGCGATATACAGGAGAGAAAGATAGGAAGGCTGAGATGTTTTCATCTTGTTTAGCTGCTCGCATAATATTGTTGTCTGGGAACGGTACCCGATCGAACTTGTCATATATCATGATGTTACCACGGTGCCATCTCGCAACGTAGTAATAATCAGCCGTAACGACTGCTAAATGGTAATGATAAAATCGGTAAGAAGGAGAAATGATAATCTTTTCGACATTTTTGAAACGTTTGTGTACAACGCTTCTTATATTTCTGTGCATCATAATCCGTCCGATATAGTAAACAATCATTAATATATATGCCGCTAAAGCTGTATATCCCTTATGAGAACCGACGAGCATGCAAGCAATTGCAAGTATATGGATAAAGAAAATTACGGTATCGAATGTATTAATTATGCCAAGTGCGACCCATTTTTTTGTGAAAGGTCGTAATGCTTGTGTACCATAGGCGTTGAAAATATCTACAAAGACGTGAAGAAAGACGGCAATAAATGACCAAAGTAGTAGATGAAGATATGGAGCTTCTGAAAAGAAGGCGAAAGAGATGCCACTTATAAGGAATGACCAAAGAATTACCGCGGGAATAGAATGAGTAATCCCACGATGATTTCTTATATATTTAGCGTTATTACGCAATTTTAGAACTGTGTCAATGTCAGGAATGTTGGAACCAGCAATTGTAGCAAGCATAACAGCTTGGGGGCCAATATCACTTTGTGCTATGGCTGGATCTAATGTTGCTAAGCTACCTAAAGTGACACCCATAACAAGGTGAGTGGCTGTGTCCATAGAAATCCACCTCCGTTTTTTATTAATGTAACTCTTTTTATTCGATACCTCAAGTCCTTTGCCTTCTATTTCCTATGTCATCTTACTTAAATTTTTTCCTAAAATCTTTATAATAGTACTTATATGCAAAAAAATGAGGGGGATCAAGTTTGACACTTGAAATACTAAACAATTTTAATATAGAGCAGTTTCAAAATGATTTAATTGGTTGGTTTGAAGAAGAACAGCGTGACTTACCGTGGAGAAAGAATAAAGATCCATACCGTGTTTGGGTTTCTGAAATTATGTTGCAGCAAACAAGAGTAGAAGCTGTAAAACCATATTACGCAAATTTTATGGGGAAGTTTCCTACACTTGAAGCGTTAGCGAACGCAGATGATGAAGAAGTATTAAAAGCATGGGAAGGTTTAGGATATTATTCTAGAGCACGTAATTTACATGCGGCAGTAAAAGAGGTAAAAGAAGTATACGGTGGGGTTGTACCAAGTGATGTAAAGAAAATTGAAAAGTTAAAAGGAGTAGGACCATATACAAAAGGTGCTATTTTAAGTATCGCATATGGTATACCAGAGCCGGCAGTTGATGGAAATGTTATGCGTGTATTATCTCGTATTTTATCAGTATGGGATGATATTGCAAAACCAAAGACTCGAAAAGTTTTTGAAGAGATTGTGCGTGAAATTATTTCAGTAGAAAACCCATCTTATTTTAATCAAGGATTGATGGAATTAGGTGCATTGATTTGTATTCCTAAAAATCCATCGTGCTTACTTTGTCCTGTGCGTGAGCATTGCAGAGGATATGCTGAAGGTGTTCAAAAAGAATTACCAGTAAAAAGTAAAGCGAAAGCTCCTAAAATGGTACCTATTGTTGCAGGCGTACTTCAAACTGAAGACGGTCGTTACGTTATTAATAAACGTCCAAGTACAGGTTTGTTAGCTAACATGTGGGAGTTTCCTAATGCTGAACTTGGAGAAGGTATTCGCAATCAGAAGGAACAGCTTATAGATTATATGAAAGAAAAATTTGAGCTCGAGGTTTCTATTGATGAATACGCAATGAATGTACAACATACGTTTACACATCGTACTTGGGATATATTTGTATTTTACGGAAAAGTAACCGGTAATATTGTTGATACAGATACATTAAAATTTGTATCGAAAGAGGTATTTGAGCAATTACCTTTCTCAAAATCACACCGTACTATTTATGAAAATTGTGTGGAGAAAATTACAATGCAATAAATAAAAAAGTGTTCCCAATCTAGGGAACACTTTTTTAATCGTAAGAAATTTTTGTCCCATGAGTCCAACTAGCTTCACCTTCTTGTAAGCCGCCTCTTGATTCAATTTCTACTACAATTTCTTTGTAAATACTCTGCCCTTCTACATTTAAATAAGGCAGAACCTGTTGTAGTGAGTGATGAAAATAAGCTAATTCATCTTCTTTCCATTCATTTTTTGAAATCATCGTTAGTTCAGTCATATCGCGTCCTATATACATATTTCCACCTCCATTTCTTATAGTTTGAATAAGTAACAAAAGATATATGCGGAAATTATTCAAAAGAAAATTACGGATAGCTTCTAAGTGAATTGGTTACATTATTGATTGTGGAGGTGAGAAAGATGAGTAAAAAACAACAAGGTTATAACAAGGCAACTTCTGGTGCTAGCATTCAAAGTACAAATGCTAGTTATGGTACAGAATTTGCAACTGAAACAAATGTACAAGCAGTAAAACAAGCAAACGCACAATCAGAAGCAAAGAAAGCACAAGCTTCTGGTGCACAAAGTGCAAACGCTAGTTATGGTACAGAATTTGCAACTGAAACAGACGTGCATGCTGTGAAAAAACAAAATGCTAAGTCAGCTGCAAAACAATCACAATCTTCTAGCTCAAATCAGTAATGAAAGAAAAACACTTCTCTAATTCGGGAGAAGTGTTTTCTTTTTGCGTGGATCGTTGTAATGAAAAGAAAGCGAACGACATAACTTCTAATAAGTCAACAAATGTAGTCAAAGGAGAAGGAAGTTAACAATTAGAATTATGTAATTAGGAATAATAACTGATGAATAAGTCCAAAAGGGGGTAAGTAATGAACGATTTTGATAAGTTGGTAGGGGAGCAATTAGAAACGATGGATGAATTGTTAAAGTTACAAGCACATCTAGAGAAGTATCAACAAATTGAAATGAATGAAAAAGATACGTGCGATAAAAAAGAACTGCATTTTATCCGCCAGGAAATATATAGAACAGAAGTAGCGTTGAAGATGTTACATGAGAAATTTGAAGAGCAAACGAATAGTGTAATTCAATCTTTTGCAACTGAAAAAATGATTTCAAATTTAGGATAAGATATATTGTTATCTTTAGGTGAAAAGTCCTTCTTTGTATGGAAATAGAGAAGGGCTTTTTCTATTACATGTCCTCGCTTATAAATAATACAGTACAATCCTTTTATCTCCTAAGAAGCGGTGGGGGCATAGTATTCAACGATAAACCTCCTACATATTCAGTTTGAAAAATAGAGTCTTATCCCTTTAGTTTTAAAATTTCGACAAAAAAGTTATAATAGAAAAAAAGTGAATGCCGTTCAAAGGGCATTTGCAGTTGAAAGAAGGGAGCATATATGGGATTTCCCAAAGAAGGAGAAAAAGTACAAATACATAGTTATAAACATAATGGCTCCATTCATAGAATGTGGGAAGAAACAACAATTTTAAAAGGGACACAGAGTCTTGTAATCGGAGCGAATGATCGTACAGTAGTTACAGAATCGGATGGCCGAACATGGATTACTCGTGAACCAGCAATTTGCTATTTTCATGCCAACTATTGGTTTAATGTGATTGGGATGCTTAGGGAAGATGGCGTATATTATTATTGTAATTTAAGCTCACCTTTTGCGTATGATCCTGAAGCATTAAAGTATATTGATTATGATTTAGATATTAAAGTATATCCAGATATGACATATACGCTTCTAGATGAAGATGAGTATGAAAAACATAGTGAAATTATGCAGTATCCACCTGTTATTGATACAATTTTAAAACGAAATGTAGCACATTTAACACAGTGGATTCATCAAAGAAAAGGTCCATTTGCACCAGATTTCGTAGATATGTGGTATGAACGATATTTAATGTACAGAAATTAAAACAAACCTGCAGGGGGCTTCCCGGCAGGTTTGTCCTATTAGAGGGGGGATTATGTGCAAGGCATAAAAAGATATTTACAATTTGTTAAACCATATCGGTGGCTTATTGCTATTACAATTATTATCGGACTAGTTAAGTTCGGTATCCCACTTATTATGCCGTGGTTATTAAAGTATATTATCGATGATGTAATTCAAGGCGCTGGCTCACTTCAAGATAAAACATCTCAATTAATAACAGCGATTGGAATTGCTTTCTTTATTTTTGCGGTATTAAGACCACCGATTGAATATTATCGTCAATATTTCGCCCAACGTATCGCAAATACAATACTGTATGATTTGCGGAAGCATATTTTCGGTCACTTACAAAAGTTAAGTTTACGTTATTACTCCAATACAAAAACAGGGGAGATTATTTCGCGTGTCATCCATGATGTAGAACAAACGAAAGATTTTGTAATTACTGGTTTGATGAACGTCTGGTTAGATACTGCAACAATTGCTATTGCTATCATTGTTATGTTTTCTATGAATATAAAATTAACATTTGTTGCGTTATTGATTTTACCTATTTATGTAATTGCAGTGAAATATTTTTTCGGGCGTCTTCGGAAATTGACGAAAGAGCGTTCACAAGCGTTAGCGACGATGCAAGGGTATTTGCATGAACGTATTCAAGGAATGCAAGTGACACGTAGCTTTGCGTTAGAAGAGTATGAGGGGAAGCAGTTTGAAAAAAGAAATAATGAATTTTTAACGAAAGCATTAACCCATACAAGTTGGACGGCAAGAACATTTTCGGCAGTAAATACGTTAACCGATTTAGGTCCGTTACTTGTGATTGGTTTTGCAGCATATGAAGTAATTCAAGGACAGTTAACGCTAGGAACGATGGTAGCTTTTGTTGGATATATGGATAGTTTATATAGTCCGCTTCGCCGCCTTGTTAATTCATCTACAACATTAACACAATCTTTTGCATCGATGGACCGTGTGTTTGAACTGTTAGATGAAAAATACGATATTGTTAATGTGCCAAATGCGGTACAAACGAAAAAATTAAATGGAGAAATTGTATTTGACAATGTTTCTTTTCGTTATAATGTAGATGAAAAAGAGATATTACACAACTTGTCATTAACTATGCAGCCTGGAGAGAAAGTAGCGCTTGTAGGAGCAAGTGGGGGAGGAAAGTCATCTCTTGCTAGTTTGATCCCGCGTTTCTATGATGTTTCTGAAGGCACGGTTTATGTAGATGGCATAGATGTAAGAAAGTATAATATGAGAAATTTGCGTAGTCATATTGGAATTGTACTGCAAGATAATTTATTGTTTAGCGATACAATTGGAGCTAATATTTTATATGGAAATCCGAAGGCTACAGAGAAAGAGGTGATTGCAGCTGCTAAAGCTGCGCAAATTCATGATTTTATTATAGACTTACCAGATGGTTATAATACTGTCGTTGGAGAACGTGGTGTGAAGCTATCGGGCGGGCAAAGACAACGCGTGGCAATTGCACGAGTGTTTCTAAAGAATCCTTCGGTACTTATATTAGATGAAGCAACTTCAGCATTAGATTTAGAAAATGAAAGGTATATTCAAGAGGCGCTTCAGACGTTAGCTGCTGACCGGACAACGATTATAATTGCACATCGATTAGCGACGATTACGCATGTTGATACGATTATTTACATTGAAGACGGTGAGATTAAAGAGACTGGTTCTCATGAAGAGTTAATGCAAAAAAGAGGATTTTATTACAATTTATATCAACTTCAACATATAACAGAAACAGCTCCTTTAGCATAAAAGGAGCTGTTTTTTTATTCGTCTTCTTTTTTATCATCGATTTGGAGTTCTTTTTCTGGTTTATGGTATGTGTAGAAGCTATCTACAAGCAAATCTAAATGCTCTACTTCTTCACTATAGTTAATGATGGAAGAAATAAGAGGGAAGAGATGTAACCATGTTTTATATGCTTCTTCATCGTCTTTATTTTGATATTCCATAAAGATATCAATTAATTCTTGTTTACCTGTTTCAACTTCATCAAGCATTTCGACTGATTGTTGTTTTTTTGCTTTACCAATAAATTTTAATAAAACTTGTTCATGATAATGCGTTAATGAGTCAAGTTCGTTTTGGATAGATTCCTGAAATTCTTCCGGCATATAGCGCAGTTCATTTTCAGTACGGTGTAATGATTTTAACGTACTTAAAGCACGGCTTGTTGTCGCTAACATTTGTCTGAATAAAACGAGCTTACGAATTTTTGCGAACTTTACTTTTTTCGTGTAGCTTCTTTCTTCTTTATACAGCAAATAGTAATGGTTTAGTTTGATCATTTTTTCTTTCATACGATCAATATCAGTTTTTAGCGTTGTAAAATCAGAAGCCTGCCTGCTATTCATTCGAATCCATTTTACAATTTCTTCTGTATTATCAACGATACGATGATAAAGTTTTGTTTCATATTTTGGCGGCATAAATACTAAATTTACAAGTGAAGCCGCAATAATACCAATCATAATCGTCGCAAATCGAAGTAAGGCAAAACTAAAGAAATCTTCGCCTTGATACTCCATAATGGCGATAACTGTTACTAAAGCAATTGATATTGTGTTTTCTAATCGTAATTGTAATGTAAGAGCAATTACTAATATACATGTTAATCCAATAATAAAAGGATTATGTCCAAAAGCAGTAGCAAATGCGATAGCAAATATCGCACCAATTACATTTGCTTGAATTTGTTCAAGTGCTGTTAAATAAGAACGGTATACAGACGGTTGAACAGCAAAGATAGCTGAAATTCCCGCAAATACCGGACTCGGTAATTGAAGTAAAATACAAGCAAATAAAGCTAACGTGATGGCAATACCCGTTTTTAAAATGCGAGCACCAAGTTTCATACCCTTAATAAGATCCTTTCTCTTGTCATAATGAATGTACAACATGATACTATACATTCATTACAATATGTTAGCAAGTGATATTTTAGTGACGTTAAAAGAAATTAGTGTTCATTTTATCCCGCTAATTGTGAGTAGTAAGATTCGCGCCTCAAAATTCAGAAGCTGGATGCCGGTAAACGTCCGATTGGTGTAGGCTAATTAAAGTTTCACTTTATAATTTTTCCTAATTCCTTTTAAACATCAGTTTTTAGTAAAAAAACCTGCTGAATTTCAGCAGGTCTCAAATTGTTACTATAGATTACTATGAGAAGCGTACTTCGTCAATTTTTTCTTAATAATGAAAATTACTCATTTTACTCTGTTGAGATAGATGGATCTGCCTGTTCTTTTTTCGGGATAATCTCAAAAAACTTGTTCTGTATATCATCTAATAATGGTGTTAACAAAGCAACTTCCTCATATTGCTCGTGCTCGTTTAGTACACGAATATAGTCTAGCAATAATTCAGTTACATCTTTCAAACCATTTTTACTAATTGGTTGTAATGTAACATTTGCGCCTTTTGCGATTCTTCTTTTTAAGGCCTGTTCTGTTAAGCCTAAGTTTGAATCACGACGCAAATAAACAACACCGCCAGTCATGCCAGCGCAAATCCATGGACCAGGGTCACCTAAAACAAGCGCTCGCCCGTTTGTCATATATTCAAAAGCAAAACCTTTAATATTGGAGTATGCACCTATATTTCCTTGCTCTTTTTCACGGAGTGGTTTTGTTATTCTACCTCCAATTATCATGTCTGCCCCAGAAAGGCGAATGCCAGCGCGAGCATCAGCGTTCCCTTGTACGTATAGTGCCCCTTTTTGTGCACCATATCCAAATCCTTTTCCGACAGAACCGTTATAATATACTCCGTCTTTCCCTTTTGATTTCGTTATATAAATCCCACCACCAAAGGAAGTTTTACCAATGCCATCTTGTGCGCCGCCATTTACGTGTATAAATAAATTTTCACTATTGTAAGCACCTAACCCATTTCCGGGAATAGAACCATTCGTATACTTTAATGTAAGTGGTTCAAGTTGAGTAGCTTCATATAGTTTACTGCGAACGCGATAACATGATTCTAGACCACCCATAACGCGTTGCTCTACACCAACGCCTACCAATTCTTTTGAGTCAGCGGAATGAACTGTCTTAAATTGTTTTTCCGATACGCCTTCTGTTGTTGTAACAGATGGATGTTCTATTATTTGTAGTAAATTACGTAAGTTTAATAAATTTTCGCCTCGAACTTGCTCTAATAAATCAGAACGCCCAACAATTGCTTGTAAATTTGTATAACCAAGCTGTCCTGTTAATCGTTTTAGTTCTACACCGAAAGAGGTGAATAAATTTAGCAGGCCAGCAACTGCGCTTTCTAATTCGCGTGGGACGAAGCGGCGTAACCCGTGTTCTTTTGCTTGTGCTTCAGACTCGATTTGTGTCGCAATTCCAACATGGCAAGTATCTAGATGGCACCCACGGCAAGTAGTACAGCCGATTGCAATCATTGATAGTGTGCCAAATCCAATACGGTTTGCTCCGAGGAGCATGATTTTCAAGGCATCATTTACACTTCGAATACCACCATCTGCCCAAATCTCTACTTTATGTCTCATGCTTGCTTCTAATAAAGCATTGTGAGCGGCTTTAACACCAATTTCTACAGGGAGACCTACATGCTGCAATGCGTGAATACGTGCAGCGCCTGTTCCGCCATCGAATCCGCTAATGTTAATAAAATCAGCGCCAGCTTTAGCGATACCGACAGCAATTGTTCCGATATTAGGAACAACAGGGACTTTCACGGCTACTTTGGCAAGTTGATTAGCTGTTTTAATTTCTGTAATCATTTGAGCTAAATCTTCAATTGAATAAATATCATGGTTATTAGAAGGCGAAATTAAATCTGAGCCAATTGTCGCATTACGTGCTTCAGCGATTTTGGCTGTCACTTTTGAACCAGGTAAATGCCCACCTTCCCCAGGCTTTGCGCCTTGACCGATTTTGATTTCAATTAAGTTTGATGAGTTTAGTAGTTCGGCATTTACTCCAAATCGCCCAGATGCTACTTGTTGTCCACGTGTATGTGGATATTTTCCAATCATATCTTTAATTTCGCCGCCTTCACCGTTCAAGCTAATCATATTTAGCTGATCGGCTGCTTCTGCATATGCGCGAAAGGCAATTTCGTTTTGAGAACCAAATGACATAGAACTAATAATAAATGGTAAATTATGATTTTTGATGCCGATAGATACTTCTTCAGTTGGAACGACATGTTTTGTTTGTTTCGTTTGAACAAGGTGTCTGATTGCGATTGGATTATTCTCTTCTAGTTCACTTAACTTGTCACGGTAATCATCATAAGAATTTCCTTTTGCAACATCGCCGATTGCTTTCCAAATTCGCGGGAATATATGAAATGATTTTCGCATTCTAATTTTAGGATTGTTATAATCCTCTGCTCGTATTTTTGCATCTTCAACAAGTGATTCAAGTGAAAAGGCTAAATCATTTGAACCGAAGAAATTTGTAATCTGTAATATATTTGCGATTTCTTCATGTAATCCAATAGATGAATAGAGACGTCCGTAACCACGTAACTCATGAATTCCAATTGTTGAAATGACTTTTTCTAATCCTTTATTAAGTGCAGTATATAGATTCGTAATTGGTGTTTTTGTTCCATCATTTACAGTCGCGAATAATAAATATGGATTAATACCATCTGCTCCTAATCCATATAGCGTGACAATGTCATGTAAGGAGCGAAGAGCACCAGAACGTATAACGAGAGAACAATTGCGGCGTAATTTATTTTCACTTAATGCTTGATGTACTTTAGCGGTAACTAAATGTGGATCAATCCACAATCGTTCATTTAGATGGGCTTTTGCGTCATCTAATACTAGTAGGGAAGCGCCATTGTTAACAGCAGCTATCGCTTCAGAACTAATGCGGCTTAATGCGCATTGCAGAGTTTCTGACGAGCTGAATGTAGCAGAGATTGTGGCGATAGAGTTATGAGTCTTAAATAGCTCTATGAGTTGTTCGTACGTAATTGTGTGTAATTCCTCTGCAATAGGTTGTGCCACGCTGCCTTCTAAAATAATTGGTGAAAGCATTTCAACTACAAATGGCCGTTTTGCGCCGCTTAATAAACTTGGACGCTCTCCAAGTACAGTACGTGTAGAGAAGTGTTCAATTTCACGGTCACGGTCAATTGCAGGGTTTGTAACAACAGCTACACTTTCTTTAATAAAGTCAGCGATATTTCGTCTATCAGTATCGAGTGCGGCAAGTGGTGAGTCATGCCCAAGTGAGCGTATTGGCTCAACGCCTTTTGTTGCCATCTGTTCAAGAAGTTGAATATGTTCTCGGTCCCATCCGAAAGCGACGTATTCTTTCGTTTCAACTTGAACAGAATCACATAGCCCTTGGATTTTTTTCGTTTCAGGGATAGATAAATTTAAATGGTAATTGGTAGTATCAATTCGCTTTTTAAAACGGTTATATACTTGGATTTGATATTTGTCATATTCATAAAGAACAAGTTCATCTTGTTCATTCCATTTTAATCCGACTTTTTCTCCAGGAGCGAGTGGTTTTGGTTCTGCTACATATTTAGTTGGTGATACAACTCCAGGTTCAGAAGAGAAAATATAAGAGCTCTCTGTCTCTACTTTCCATACTGGGCGTAATCCAAGGGAATCAACGCTGAAAACAGCTTCATCTTTAAAACGGGAAATGATGCCAGCTGGTCCTTGTGCAAAATGTCCCCATGCTTCACGTATATACGTATATAAATCTTGTAAAGGTGTTTCATAAAGTTTAATTTCATTAATAATTGGTGGGAATAGAATTTCCATTGCTTCAAATAAGCTGTAGCCGTATTGAACAAGTAGGGTTTCTAAGGTGCGGTTTAAATCTTGAGAGTCACTGCCTCCTGCAGTAAGTGGTACATCAATCATTTCAGCTTGATCGCGTAATTTCGCAATTGTGTTAATTTCACCATTATGTCCGAGAATGCTAAATGGTTGTACACGAAAAAAATTAGATAATGTATTAGTAGAGTAGCGGTTATGTCCTAATGTCATAGTTGAAGCGATAAGCGGATGTTGTAAATCATTATAGTAGGCAACAAGCGTATCACCAGCACCTAGAACTTTATATACAACATGATCATGACTTAATGAAGCAACATGAATTGCTTCGTTTTCCTCTATTTTTATTGTGACAGAAAATAATGTTTGCTCAATATCTATAATTTCGTTTTCTGCGATAAGGGCAACTTGCCAAAATAAAGGTTCTTCTTGTTTACCAAGTGGACCGAGCGCATCTGAGTTTGTTGCATCGTCACTTTCGAAAATAATAGTAAAGTTTTTGTTGTTTAATTGCGTACGAATATAATCTTTTAAGGCAGTAATGTTTTCTTTTTTATTTAGAAAAAAATGTCCAACGATAAAGTGGGGATGATCCACAATCGTTGGATTATATCCGCTACTTTTTAGTTTTTCATTCCAAAGTGTTTTTGGTATATCAATGTGAATGCCGATGCCATCGCCCTCGCCATTAATGAAACCAGCCCTATGATTCATTTTGACGAGTGATTGTATGCAAAGGTCAATGTTTTCTTTTGTAGCAATTTTTCGTTTCTCCATAACGGAAACGATTCCACACGCATCATGTTCTGCATTTCTATAATCTCGAAATAAAGACGGTGTCCATGTATTTTTTTTATTGAGCATCCGTCAATCCCCCCTCTTGTAAAAGTTAGAATAATCTTACTATTTAAGGCGCAAATCACCTTGTACACAGAGATAGTAATGCTGTAAAAGAATATAAAACAGATAATTATGAATAATTATACTATTAATACGTAATTTATGAAATAGAAAAAAGGAAAAAAGAAAGGTGAGCTTTCTATTTTCCTTTTAATGACGGGATTATTTATTGTCTGCTAGGGCAGCAAATGCTCTGCCGACAGCTTCAATTGTATATTCAATATCTTCTTTTGTATGTTCTGTAGTTAAGAACCATGCCTCGTATTTAGAAGGTGCTAAGTTAACTCCTTCTTGAAGCATAAGCTTGAAGAATTTACCGAACATTTCACCGTCTGTATCTTGTGCGGCATCGTAATCTTCAATTGTATTAGTTGTGAAGTATACAGTTAAAGCCCCTTTTAGACGATTTAATGTAATGTCGATATTATGTTTCGCTGCTTGCTCTAAAATTCCTTTTTCAAGCATTGCACCAAGTTCATCTAATTTCTCATAAAGCCCTTCTTGTTGAAGTACTTCTAGACAAGCGATACCTGATGCCATAGAAGCAGGGTTTCCTGCCATTGTACCAGCTTGGTATGCAGGTCCAAGCGGAGCAACTTGTTCCATAATTTCTTTCTTACCACCGTAAGCACCGATTGGTAAGCCACCGCCAATAACTTTACCAAGCGCTGTTAAGTCAGGTGTAACACCAAGTAAGTCTTGAGCACCGCCGTACATAAAGCGGAAAGCAGTAATAACTTCATCATAAATTACTAGTGCGCCAGCTTCGTGAACAAGTTCATTCACTTTTTCAAGGAATCCAGGTTTAGGCTCTACAATACCGAAGTTTCCAACGATCGGTTCTACAAGGATAGCTGCTACTTCATGACCCCATTTATCTAAAGCTTCTTTCAAAGTTTCTACATTGTTAAATGGAACGGTAATAACTTCTTGTGCAATACTTTGTGGTACGCCAGCTGAGTCAGGAGTTCCTAAAGTAGAAGGGCCAGATCCAGCTGCCACAAGTACTAAATCAGAATGACCGTGGTAACAACCAGCAAATTTCATGATTTTTGTGCGACCTGTATAAGCACGAGCAACACGAATCGTTGTCATCACTGCTTCTGTACCAGAGTTTACGAAACGGACTTTATCTAATGCAGGCATTGCTTCTTTTAACATTTTTGCGAATTTTACCTCTAGCGCTGTTGGTGTTCCATAAAGTACCCCATTTTCAGCAGCTGTTGTAATTGCTTTTGTTATATGCGGATGAGCATGTCCAGTAATAATAGGACCGTATGCTGCTAAATAATCGATATATTTATTTCCGTCTACATCCCAGAAATAAGCGCCTTTCCCACGTTCCATAGCAACAGGAGCGCCGCCGCCAACTGCTTTAAAAGAACGAGAAGGACTGTTAACACCGCCAACGATATGCTCTAAAGCTTCTTTATGTAATGCTTCTGACTTTGTGAAATTCACTACAATTCATCTCCTTACAAAAATCTATGTATTATTCTAACATGTTTTTCGAAAAGACGTATTGTTTGTGATAGCGAAGGCAGTTGGGTAAACTATTCGTTGTGACATTTAGGAGGGGGGTCCGATTATGAAATCGGTAATTGAGGTACAAGGGTTACGTAAAGAGTTTACAGCCTATTCAAGTCGTCCGGGCTTAAAGGGTGCATTTCGCGATTTATTAAATCGTAATTATAAAATAGTACCAGCAGTAAATGATGTATCTTTTACTGTAAAGCAAGGTGAAATGGTTGGTTATATCGGTGAGAACGGTGCTGGTAAATCAACAACAATTAAAATGCTTACGGGGATTTTAACTCCGACATCAGGGCAAATCACAGTAAATGGAATGAACCCACATAAACAAAGAGAAGAATTTGTAAGAACAATTGGTGTTGTTTTTGGACAGCGTTCGCAACTTTGGTGGGATATTGCAGTACAAGAATCGTTTCGTTTATTAAAGAAAGTGTATGGTGTATCAGACGCTCAGTATAAGGAGCATATGGAGCACGTAATTGAAACGTTAGATATAGGGCCCTTATTAGATAAACCAGTTCGAAAATTATCTCTTGGTCAAAGGATGCGTTGTGAATTAGCGGCAGCCTTAATTCATAATCCACCGTTATTATTTTTAGATGAGCCAACAATTGGGTTAGATGTACTTGTGAAATTGAAAATACGTGAATTTTTAAAAGAAATGAATGAACGTTATAAAACAACAATTTTATTAACAACACACGATATTACTGATATTGAAGCTTTATGTGAGCGCGTTATCATGCTGGATGAAGGAAATATTATGTATGACGGTTCTTTAAATAATCTTCGTACGCAGTGGGGAGCGGAGAAGGAAATTCACTTTCAGTTTGTTGCACCAGTTTCCTATCAGGCTTTATCAATGGTTATGCCAGATAATCATGTCGTTTGGTCGAAAGCAAAAGAGGAAAATGCATGGGTTGCAAAAATTCCGAATGAAGAAGTTATTATTTCAATGCTTATTTCTAAAGTAGTACAAGCCTTTCAAATTAAAGATTTAAAAATTAACGAAGTGTCTACAGAGGAAATTATTCGTAACATTTATGAAGAGGGTATTACGCATGGGTAAGTATATTGAAATGATTCGAATTCGCTTTTTAATGATGCTTGCGTATCGTACAAATTACTATAGCGGGATTTTAATTTATACGATTAATATCGGTGCTTACTATTTTTTATGGCAAGCAATTTATAGCGGAAAAGAGAATATTGAAAGTTTATCTATTTCGCAAATGACCACGTATATCGCAATCGCGTGGATGGCACGTGCCTTCTATTTTAATAATATAGATAGGGAAATTGCGATGGAGATTCAAGAAGGACGTGTGGCTGTAGAATTAATTCGTCCGTATAACTATTTGGGAATGAAAGTTATGCAAGGTCTTGGCGAGGGAATATTCCGTTTTGCCTTCTTTTCCATTCCAGGCATGGTTATCGTTACGTTATTATTTTCGTTGCAAATTACAACAAATTTTCAAACTTGGTTATATTTCTTCTTATCTTTAATATTTAGTTTTATTATTAATACACAAATTAATTTAATGACGGGAATGCTTACGTTTTTCCTATTTAATAATAGTGGGATTATGTATGCAAAACGCGTTGTTATTGATTTATTTTCAGGTCTATTATTACCAATTAGTTTTTATCCGCTATGGGCCCAAAAAGCAATGATGTTTTTACCGTTTCAGGCTATTAGTTATATTCCAAGTATGATTTTTTCTGAAGGTATACAGGGGAGTAAGTTGTATGAGGCTTTAGTATTTCAAGTGATTTGGGCGATTGTACTTATTATTCCAATTGTACTCATGTGGAGAACGGCGAGAAAACGTCTAATTGTACAAGGGGGATGATGAGATGCTATATATAAACTTATTTTTACAATATGCAAGTCAATATATAAAAACAAAATTGGAGTATCGAGGCGATTTTATCGTTGGTTTACTTTCTGATTTATCGCTTCAAGCAGTTAATTTAATATTTATTCTCGTTGTATTTGGGCATACACAAGCATTGAAGGGATGGAGTCGAGAAGAAGTAATCTTTATTTATGGTTTCTTTTTAGTACCATTTGCCATCTTTTCAGCTTTCTTTAATATATGGGATTTTAATGATCGATACATTATTAAAGGGGAGATGGATCGTGTATTAACGCGGCCGATCCATAGCCTATTTCAAATTATATTAGAAAGAATGGAACTTGAATCTTTAATTGGAGCTATTACAGGGATTGTTGTAATGGGATATGCAGCTGTGGAGTTACAATTATCTTTTTACTGGTATGATTTCTTCTTATTTATATTGATGGTAGGAGGAGGAGCACTTGTATATGGAGGGATATTTGTTACGCTGGCGAGCCTTGGTTTTTGGTCGGATGCGAAAAGTTCAATTATGCCTCTTATGTATAACATAGGTAATTACGGGCGCTATCCTGTTAATATTTATAATCGTGTAATTCGTTTCATTTTAACGTTTGTTTTACCGTTTGCGTTTGTTGGAGTATATCCAGCGGCATACTTTTTAAGAAAAACAGAATGGAATAGTTATGCATTTGCGACGCCAATTGTTGGTGTTATCTGTTTTACGATTGCAATCACCCTCTGGAACCAAGGGGTAAAAAGGTATCGTGGCGCGGGTAATTAATTATAGAAGCTTGTTCGTTGCTAAGGGATAAATCAGTTCTCCACCTCATACATATAAAATGAGGTGGAGGACATGTTATGGGGATTTATTCTATTAATTGCAGCAATCGCTATTTTGAAAAGTGTCCAATTATTATGGAGTTCCTATTCGGATTCAACGCGTTTTTTTTCGCTCTATAATTTGGCCACATTATTTTTAATCTATACAACAGTACTAATCGCATTTGGATTAAGTTACGTTGTATTAGAGGAAATGGGTTTTGCAGTTTTGAAAGAGGACGGAGAAAGTTTGAACGCTCATTCTTTTCAACTCGTCGAAGTTTGTTTATATTTTAGCGCAGTTACTTTATTGTCTGTTGGATATGGTGACATATCTCCGATTGGAATTGGGCGATGGATTGCAATCGCAGAAGCGCTAATTGGATATACACTCCCTTTTGCTTTTGTGATGAGGTCTGTAATAGACAATGAAAAATAAGGAAGCATTTGTTATAGTAAAGGAAAAGAGTAGGAGTGATAACTATGATTACAGTAGGAGAAATGGCACCAGAATTCACATTAGAGGGAAGTAACGGAGAAGAAGTTCGCCTAGCTGATTTCCGCGGTAAAAATGTAGTTCTCTATTTTTATCCGAAAGATATGACGCCAGGATGTACAACTGAAGCATGTGATTTTCGTGATGCGTATGGAGTATTTCAAGAGAAGGATACGGTTATTCTTGGAGTAAGTCCTGATTCAGCGAATAGACATTTGAAATTCATTGAGAAACATGAATTGCCATTTACACTTTTAGTAGATGAAGATCATAAAGTAGCAGAGTTATACGATGTTTGGAAGTTAAAAAAGAACTTTGGGAAAGAGTATATGGGAATCGAGCGTTCTACATTCCTTATTAATAAAGACGGTGAACTTGTAAAAGAGTGGCGTAAAGTGAAAGTGAAAGGACATATTGAGGATGTTCTTTCTTATATAAAATAAATCTACATTGGAGATAAAATATGCAGAAACAAGGCAAGTGTCTATACATATTTTACTGCCTTACATAAAGTGGAAGTGTAGGGCATACCTCCTCAGATGATAGTATTCCAAGTGCGATTATGTCGCACTTTTTTCTATGGAATATATGAAGAAAAAAGGGAAAGATACATAAAAACAAGTCCTGAATATAAAAATAAACTACATACTTATAGTAGAAATATTGACGATTTATAAGAAAAGGAGTACACTCTTTATAAGAATTATAAAATAATAATCCGTATAGAATCGGGGTGCATGACGGTGGTCAAAGAAGAATTAAAAGAAGCGCTAGAAATGCTGAAAAATACGGGTGTACGCATTACTCCACAGCGTCATGCTATTTTAGAGTACCTTGTGGAATCAATGACGCACCCAACAGCGGATGATATTTATAAAGCATTAGAAGGTAAGTTTCCAAATATGAGTGTTGCAACTGTCTATAATAACTTACGTGTGTTTAAAGAGGTTGGACTTGTAAAGGAATTAACTTATGGAGACGCTTCAAGTAGATTTGATTATGTTACAAGTCAACATTATCATGTGATTTGCGAAAAATGTGGTAAGATTGTTGATTTTCCTTATGGAGGCTTGGAAAAGCTGGAAGAGGAAGCTGCGAAAACGACAGGCTTCGTTATCAATAGTCATCGCTTAGAAATTTATGGCGTTTGTCCAGAGTGTCATAAGGCGTAATATATAAGAAAGAAAGAGGCTGACGGCTATACGTCAGCCTCTTTCTTTCTTATATAAGGATTAGCGTGAGGTTAATCGGGATTTACAGTGCTAAGTTAGTAAGAAGGGTTAGATAAAAGTTTGTCGAATTTACTTTGTATTGGTGGAAATGAATTCTTGGAGGGGACATTTTGAAGAAATATGAGATTAAAAATAACATTCCAACATTGGAAGAATATAAATATTTATGTGATTCTGTGGGATGGACTAACTATATGAACTTTGAGGTGGCGGAAATATCACTTCAAAATTCGATTTACTGTATAACAGTCAAGGATAATAATCAAATCATCGGCATGGGGAGAATTGTTGGTGATGGGGCTATCTATTTCTATATTCAAGATATAGTGGTTCATCCAGATTATCAAAAGAATGGTATTGGAAAGAAAATAATGAATACTTTAGTAGAATACTTAAATGGGAATACTCCAGATAAAGCATTCATTGGTTTGTTTGCGTCGCAAGGTAAAACATCATTCTACGAAAAATATGATTTTAAAGATTATTCGCCTAATATGACAGGGATGTTTACTGTTATTTCGAAAAAATAGGTGTAATAAATTTAATAAAACAATTAAAAAGTTGATTTTTTAAGAAATCAACTTTTTAATGAGTTGAAACGTTTGTAGTTTTGCAAATTCGTATTTCCCTTGATACTTATGATTTATAACTCTTCTTATTATACTTTTCATCAAATTCTTTTCCTTCTAGATCTCGATCTAGTGTTAAAGGTTGATTGCAGTGCATACATGCATCGACACGGCCGAGCATTTTGGTTGGCTTATCACAGCTTGGACAAATAATTTGGATAGTCTTAGTAGATAACATACCAATCCAAAAGTAAACGACAGTGCTAGCGATAACAGCTAAAAAGCCAACCATCATAAACGTTGTCATAATAATAATGTTTTCGCGGAAAAAGACACCTAAGTATGCAATGAAGAGGCCGATAAATACTAAACTTAATGCAAAGGTCCGGATTTTATTGATTTTGTTTGAATACTTAATGCTCATTCTCACCACGCTCCTATACTAATAATATAACATAAAATTTAGAATTTTCACTCTCGTGTAAATTGATAAAGAGGTAAGATATGAAATGAATAGGAGGAAAGCCAAGAATGAATGGATGCTATAATGATTTTTACAGCGGTTTTTAAGTTTTTAACGGGATGTGAAATTTTTTTATAAAAAGTATTGACCCTGTATATACTGCATGATATATTAATAACCGTCGCTGATGCGGAAACGCAGAAAACGACAAAAAAGAAATTAAAAAACTTAGTTGACATTGAAAAATGAAGATGTTAACATAAGGAAGTCGCAAATGAGCGACTAAGTAGTTCTTTGAAAACTGAACGAAACAAACAACGTGAAACGTCAATTTTTATTTTAGATGCTAGACAAACTAACTTTATTGGAGAGTTTGATCCTGGCTCAGGATGAACGCTGGCGGCGTGCCTAATACATGCAAGTCGAGCGA
>NZ_CP197377.1:527500-742500 GCF_052146655.1 Bacillus sp. RE35
TTTAGGGCTAGCCTTAAGTGTAAGAGTCTTGGAGGTAGAGCACTGATTGGACTAGGGGTCCTCATCGGATTACCGAATTCAGTCAAACTCCGAATGCCAATGACTTATCCTTAGGAGTCAGACTGCGAGTGATAAGATCCGTAGTCAAAAGGGAAACAGCCCAGACCGCCAGCTAAGGTCCCAAAGTGTGTATTAAGTGGAAAAGGATGTGGAGTTGCTTAGACAACTAGGATGTTGGCTTAGAAGCAGCCACCATTTAAAGAGTGCGTAATAGCTCACTAGTCGAGTGACTCTGCGCCGAAAATGTACCGGGGCTAAATACACCACCGAAGCTGCGGATTGATACCAATGGTATCAGTGGTAGGGGAGCGTTCTAAGGACAGTGAAGTCAGACCGGAAGGACTGGTGGAGTGCTTAGAAGTGAGAATGCCGGTATGAGTAGCGAAAGACGGGTGAGAATCCCGTCCACCGAATGCCTAAGGTTTCCTGAGGAAGGCTCGTCCGCTCAGGGTTAGTCAGGACCTAAGCCGAGGCCGACAGGCGTAGGCGATGGACAACAGGTTGATATTCCTGTACCACCTCTTTATCGTTTGAGCAATGGAGGGACGCAGAAGGATAGAAGAAGCGTGCGATTGGTTGTGCACGTCCAAGCAGTTAGGCTGATAAGTAGGCAAATCCGCTTATCGCGTATGCTGAGCTGTGATGGGGAAGCTCCTTATGGAGCGAAGTCTTTGATTCCCCGCTGCCAAGAAAAGCTTCTAGCGAGATAAAAGGTGCCTGTACCGCAAACCGACACAGGTAGGCGAGGAGAGAATCCTAAGGTGTGCGAGATAACTCTGGTTAAGGAACTCGGCAAAATGACCCCGTAACTTCGGGAGAAGGGGTGCTTTCTTAACGGAAAGCCGCAGTGAATAGGCCCAAGCGACTGTTTAGCAAAAACACAGCTCTCTGCGAAGCCGTAAGGCGAAGTATAGGGGGTGACACCTGCCCGGTGCTGGAAGGTTAAGGAGAGGGGTTAGCGTAAGCGAAGCTCTGAACTGAAGCCCCAGTAAACGGCGGCCGTAACTATAACGGTCCTAAGGTAGCGAAATTCCTTGTCGGGTAAGTTCCGACCCGCACGAAAGGTGTAACGATTTGGGCACTGTCTCAACCAGAGACTCGGTGAAATTATAGTACCTGTGAAGATGCAGGTTACCCGCGACAGGACGGAAAGACCCCGTGGAGCTTTACTGTAGCCTGATATTGAATTTTGGTACAGTTTGTACAGGATAGGCGGGAGCCATTGAAACCGGAGCGCTAGCTTCGGTGGAGGCGCTGGTGGGATACCGCCCTGACTGTATTGAAATTCTAACCTACGGGTCTTATCGACCCGGGAGACAGTGTCAGGTGGGCAGTTTGACTGGGGCGGTCGCCTCCTAAAGTGTAACGGAGGCGCCCAAAGGTTCCCTCAGAATGGTTGGAAATCATTCGTAGAGTGCAAAGGCATAAGGGAGCTTGACTGCGAGACCTACAAGTCGAGCAGGGACGAAAGTCGGGCTTAGTGATCCGGTGGTTCCGCATGGAAGGGCCATCGCTCAACGGATAAAAGCTACCCCGGGGATAACAGGCTTATCTCCCCCAAGAGTCCACATCGACGGGGAGGTTTGGCACCTCGATGTCGGCTCATCGCATCCTGGGGCTGTAGTCGGTCCCAAGGGTTGGGCTGTTCGCCCATTAAAGCGGTACGCGAGCTGGGTTCAGAACGTCGTGAGACAGTTCGGTCCCTATCCGTCGTGGGCGTAGGAAATTTGAGAGGAGCTGTCCTTAGTACGAGAGGACCGGGATGGACGCACCGCTGGTGTACCAGTTGTTCTGCCAAGGGCATAGCTGGGTAGCTATGTGCGGAAGGGATAAGTGCTGAAAGCATCTAAGCATGAAGCCCCCCTCAAGATGAGATTTCCCATAGCGTAAGCTAGTAAGATCCCTGAAAGATGATCAGGTTGATAGGTTCGAGGTGGAAGCATGGTGACATGTGGAGCTGACGAATACTAATAGATCGAGGACTTAACCATATAATATGTAGCAATGTTATCTAGTTTTGAGAGAACATAAAAAACTTGTTGACTTTTAAAGTAAATAAGTTATAATAATGATTGTCTCAAAAGAATAATGTCTGGTAATGATGGCAGAGAGGTCACACCCGTTCCCATACCGAACACGGAAGTTAAGCTCTCTAGCGCCGATGGTAGTTGGGACCTTGTCCCTGTGAGAGTAGGACGTTGCCAGGCAATATTATTCCGCAGTAGCTCAGCGGTAGAGCTATCGGCTGTTAACCGATCGGTCGTAGGTTCGATTCCTACCTGCGGAGCCATTGGAGAGCTGTCCGAGTTGGCCGAAGGAGCACGATTGGAAATCGTGTATACGTCACAAGCGTATCAAGGGTTCGAATCCCTTGCTCTCCGCCATAGGATTTATAATATTTGGCCCGTTGGTCAAGTGGTTAAGACACCGCCCTTTCACGGCGGTAACACGGGTTCGAATCCCGTACGGGTCACCACTTTGGAGGATTAGCTCAGCTGGGAGAGCACCTGCCTTACAAGCAGGGGGTCGGCGGTTCGATCCCGTCATCCTCCACCATATAAATTTTATATGAATAGTATTATCGCGGGGTGGAGCAGCACGGTAGCTCGTCGGGCTCATAACCCGAAGGTCGCAGGTTCAAATCCTGTCCCCGCAACCAAATGGTCCCGTGGTGTAGTGGTTAACATGCCTGCCTGTCACGCAGGAGATCGCCGGTTCGACCCCGGTCGGGACCGCCATTTTAATAAGGCTCGGTAGCTCAGTCGGTAGAGCAGAGGACTGAAAATCCTCGTGTCGGCGGTTCGATTCCGTCCCGAGCCACCATTTATTTTAATAAAATACGCCGGCTTAGCTCAATTGGTAGAGCAACTGACTTGTAATCAGTAGGTTGGGGGTTCAAGTCCTCTAGCCGGCACCATGTAAGTTTCGGAGGGGTAGCGAAGTGGCTAAACGCGGCGGACTGTAAATCCGCTCCTTCGGGTTCGGCAGTTCGAATCTGCCCCCCTCCACCATTTACATAGGGGCATAGTTTAAAGGTAGAACTGAGGTCTCCAAAACCTCCAGTGTGGGTTCGATTCCTACTGCCCCTGCCAAATATATTTACACAACATGGCGGTTGTGGCGAAGTGGTTAACGCACCGGATTGTGGCTCCGGCATTCGTGGGTTCGATTCCCATCAGTCGCCCCATTTTTATTTTAAAAATTACAAATAATCTAATGGATACTTACATATAATTAAGTAAGAATTCGATGGGCTATAGCCAAGCGGTAAGGCAACGGACTTTGACTCCGTCATGCGCTGGTTCGAATCCAGCTAGCCCAGCCATTTTTGCGGAAGTAGTTCAGTGGTAGAATACAACCTTGCCAAGGTTGGGGTCGCGGGTTCAAATCCCGTCTTCCGCTCCAATAAAACTTTATATGGCGGCATAGCCAAGTGGTAAGGCAGAGGTCTGCAAAACCTTTATCACCGGTTCAAATCCGGTTGCCGCCTTTTCTTTTGTGCCGATGTGGCGGAATTGGCAGACGCGCACGACTCAAAATCGTGTTCCTTCGGGAGTGTCGGTTCGACCCCGACCATCGGTATCATGAACGGCGTAATAAAAGACTCTACACCAAATGTGTAGAGTCTGTTTATGTTTTCATCATACTATAAAATAAGCAAAAATGGTGTGTTGGTGAAATGCTTATAAATGATTAAGGTAAACTTATTCATTTAGTACATGCGATACAGTTGGGGAAAGCTACAAAACAATAAAGGGATAAATTTTTATCCCTTTATATAATTTCATTATTTTATAGAGAATTTCTCCAACCTGGTGACATGAAGTTAAATCCGACGCCACCAGTAGATATTAGTACATGATCAGCTGTTAATTTCGTAATTTCTAAGAACTTCTTTTCAAACTCTTCTCTGTTGTATTTGTACATAGTTGAGTGGCATGACCACATGTGCGTTGAAGTACTCAACCAGTCTCCTAATTCCTTTAATTCAGGAAACGACTCAAATCGAATTGGTTCATCTAATTTCATGAATCTCACTTGATAGATAGTTGGGTTTAACTTCTCTCCTATTCCTTTAAAAGCATGTGATTTTTTGTCTTTTGAATGTGTCATAATTCACCTTCTATCTTTCCTTCAAATTTTTTCCTATTTTTATTATACAACAATAGAAAACAATTATGGGAATAATATGGAAATCTTTATTGGCAATATAAAAAGACTGTAACAGAAATGTTAGAGTCTTTTTGTTAAATTATACTATGTGCTTCTAAAATTCGTAATAAACGTAGGAATTCATGTATAATATAACTTGTCGAAAGAACAAAATGATAGTGATTTATATTATGTCTGTAATATGAATCAAAAATGAACTTTTTATATTTCTTTTAAAAATGTGTTGAACACACATTATATTTCATATTAATATTTTTATGTAGATTTAAAACGGGAAAGAGAGTGGAAAGTATGGGCCGTAAATGGAACAATATTAAAGACAAAAAAGCATCAAAAGATGCAAATACAAGCCGTATATACGCGAAATTTGGGCGTGAAATTTATGTGGCAGCAAAACAAGGCGAGCCAGATCCAGAATCAAACCAAGCACTAAGAGTTGTATTAGAGCGTGCGAAAACATACAATGTTCCAAGAACAATTATTGATCGTGCAGTTGAAAAAGCAAAAGGCGGTTCAGAAGAAAATTATGACGAGCTTCGTTATGAAGGATTCGGACCAAATGGAGCTATGGTTATTGTAGATACACTTACAAATAACGTAAACCGTACTGCAGCAGATGTACGAGCTGCATTTAGCAAAAACAGTGGTAATATGGGTGTGAACGGTTCTGTAGCTTACATGTTTGATGCGACAGCTGTTATCGGCCTTGAAGGTAAAACATCAGATGAAGTTCTTGAAATTTTAATGGAAGCAGATGTAGATGCACGTGACATTCTAGAAGAAGAAGATTCTGTTATCGTGTATGCTGAACCAGATCAATTTCATGCAGTACAATCTGCACTTAAAGGTGCTGGCGTTGAGGAGTTTACAGTTGCAGAATTAACAATGCTTGCACAAAGTGATGTAACACTTCCTGAAGATGCTCAAGCACAATTTGAGAAAATGGTTGATGCATTAGAAGATTTAGAAGATGTTCAACAAGTTTATCACAACGTAGACTTAGGAGAGTAATACGATAGATGACCCTTTTCGCTTAGCGGATAGGGTCTTTTTTATGAAGTTAATTAAGGTGATGAAGTATTAAAGGTATTTTGTTGTAGGTAGGGAATATGATTATAGGGATATATAAAATATTCATTATCTCTAGGAGGCTTAATATGGAACATAAGACACCAAAGCATATCGTTGCTGTAGCAGGTTATTTAACAAATGAAAAAAATGAAGTGTTATTAACAAAAGTGCACTGGCGAGCTGATACGTGGGAGTTGCCAGGAGGACAGGTAGAAGAAGGCGAAGCGCTCGATCAAGCTGTCTGTAGGGAAATAAAAGAGGAAACAGGGTTAACGGTGAAGCCTATTGGAATTACAGGCGTTTATTATAATACTTCTATGCATATTCTAGCTGTCGTTTTTAAAGTAGCATATATAAGTGGTGAAATAAAAATTCAACCTGAAGAAATACAAGAGGCTAAATTTGTTGATTTAAATGAAGAGAACATAGATGAGTATATAACGCGTCCTCATATGAAATCTAGAACGCTTGATGCAATGAGAGCAACACATTTTATTCCGTATGAAACGTGGGAAGTACAGCCGTATAATTTAATAGGAAGATTGTAAAGAAAAGAGTAGCCGATTTGAGATACATTCGAATCACTACTCTTTTTTTGTATACTGTTTAAGAAAAAGGTCAAAATAATAATAGCACTAGTATTGATTTTAGGAACGTTTGTTCTGTATAATAAATCTATATGTTATATACATTTAGATTACTAGATAGTCAAAAGTATATATATTTGTAGATGATATAATTAAAGTGTAAAGTGAAAATATAATAGTCTTAAGGGTTTCTCTTTTATTGGTTATTCGTACTTTAACATAACCTATATTCAATATTTCAGATGAATAGTAGATAAAAAAAGACTGTGATACAATACTTTTTTATCCAACTATTTGCTGGGCAGTAAGCTTGATTAATGAGGGCCGATTAAAGTTTCACTTTATACCTTACAATGATGTAAGGTACGTGTAAGAGAAATCGATGGGATATTTTTTTACAACAATGTATTCTTAAAGTAAGAGTTATATGCTGTGTGGAAAAGAGGTGTTCAAGATGAAAGAACGAGTATTATCTAGGGTGAACTATCATCAAAAAGTTGCATTAAATCCAATGACTAAACTTTTTTATAAAGCCATTATATTATTATTATTGTTAAGTTGTACGTTATTATTCATTGGAAATGTAATGATTGAGAAAAGTGATATTAGTAAATTACATGTACCGGCTAAGTTAGAGGTGCCAGAATCATTAACACATGCATTTATTGCGACAGAAGATAAAAGATTTTATCATCATAACGGTTTAGATTATATAGCAATTATTAGGGCCTCTGTTGAGAATATAAAGGCTGGTGGTGTCGTGCAAGGAGGAAGCACAATTACACAGCAGCTATCTAAAAATGCCTTTTTAACGAATGAACGTACATTTTCTCGGAAGTGGAAAGAGATTTTTTATACGAAAAAAATTGAACGCACATTTACGAAGGATGAAATATTAAAATTATATGTAAGTAATATTTATTATGGAGAAGGAGCATGGGGAATTGAAAAAGCAGCAAACCTTTACTTCGGTAAAAAGGTGAACCAATTAACGTTGGCTGAAAGTGCAATGATGGCTGCTGTAGTAAAAGCACCTGCTTATTACTCACCTGCCCAAAATTATGATAAAGCAGTAGAGAGACGTAATGTCGTTTTGAGACTAATGGAGAAAGAAGGCTATATAAGCCATGATGAGTATGTTCAAGCAGTTAGTGAGAAATTGGTAATTCGTCATGATATAAAAATAGAGCAGTCGATGTTAAATAGCGCGCGTAAAAAAGCAGTAAGTTAAGAGAAGTTCCTACAGAGGAGCTTCTTTTTTTGAATAAATTGTGACAAATTGTGACACAATATCGTCACAATTATTGTGTTTTTGTAATTTATGTGAGCGTGTTCATTGCGTGACGTATATAAGTGTTGATATTATGTGTATTGTGTACAATGCTGTATACAGAATATGAATTTAAAGAGGAATGTATATGAAATCAAATAAACTCATGGCTCTTGGTATAGTTTTTTCTATCGCAGTATTGATTGTAATTGGAACAATTGCGTATAGCATCATAAATGACAAAAAAGATAAAGGGAATGAGATGTTTGCTTATTCTACGCAACAATCTTTAGGGAAAGATGATGCTCCAGTTAAGGTAGTTGAATTTGGAGACTTTAAATGTCCTGCTTGTCGTACTTGGGATGTAACAGTATTACCTCGATTAAAAGAAGAGTATATTGATAAAGGCAAAGTGCAGTTATACTTTATTAACTTCCCATTTATCGGAAAAGACTCAGATTTAGGTGCAGCAGCTGGTGAAGCAATTTATAAACAAGATAAAGATTCATTCTGGATTTTCTATGATGAGATTTATCAAAATCAAAAGAAAGATACGGAAGAATGGATTACAGAAGATTTGCTTCTTAGCATTGTGAAAGAGAAACTTCCAAAAGTTGATGTAGAGCAATTTAAGAAAGATTTACACAGTAAAGACATTAAAGAAAAAGTAAGTAAAGATTCAGATCGTGCTCAAAAATTAAAAGTTCAAGGTGCTCCTTCTGTATATGTAAACGGAAATCTTGCAAATCCTGATTTTGATAGTATGAAAAAGGCAATTGATAAAGAATTGAAAAAGTGATGAGGTCTCTCATCACTTTTTCGACTTTTTTCGATAAAATTCTTGCCTCTACTTTTTTTACATGCTATACTATTTTACATAAGTTATTCTAATATCTTATATGTAATTCATATTTGCGGGTGTAGTTTAGTGGTAAAACAAGAGCCTTCCAAGCTCTGGTCGAGAGTTCGATTCTCTTCACCCGCTCCAAATTTTATTAAAAGTTTTTCTATAAATTGTGATCAACGCAGTGTTTCGTTTCCGAGATAAACGAGGCATTGCGTTTTTTAATGTTTGAAAAATATAATTACATGCGAAAATAGAAGTAAATGATAGTATTCCAAACGTGAATTACTAACCAATAGAGTGGTTACATAAGGGGTGGATTCATCTGAGGAGGCGATTAAGAGTGGATTTTGAACAATTAAAGCAAGATGTAATTGCGTATAGTAAAACAATTGGCATAGATAAAATAGGCTTTGCGAGCGCTTCTCCTTTTGAGGAATTAAAGCAGCGCTTAATCCAGCAACAACAATTAAATTATCAATCTGGATTTGAAGAGCCTGATATAGAGAAGAGAACGAATCCGCAACTGTTATTACCGGGTGCTAAATCAATTATTGCGATTGCTTTAGCATATCCTTCAAAATTAAAAAATGCACCATTAAGTAAGCGTGGAGAACGCCGTGGGATTTTTTGTCGTGCTTCTTGGGGACAAGATTATCATCTTGTTTTACGAGATCGTTTGAAAAAATTAGAGGCATATTTAATTGAAAAACTTCCCGATATAGAAGTGAAGTCCATGGTTGATACAGGTGAATTAAGTGATCGAGCTGTATCAGAGCGTGCTGGTATTGGATGGAGCGGTAAAAACTGCTCTATTATTACACCTGAATTTGGTTCGTACGTATACTTAGGGGAAATGATTACAAATGTTCCATTCCCGCCAGATAAGCCGATAGAAGATCAATGCGGAGGCTGTACGAAATGTATCGATATTTGCCCTACCGGTGCTTTAATACAGGGGGGACAGTTAGATTCGAAGAAGTGCATTGCGTTTTTAACACAAACGAAAGGATTCCTACCTGAAGAATATCGCGATAAAATAGGAAATCGCATATATGGATGTGATACGTGTCAGACTGTTTGTCCGAAAAACAAAGGAATGGATTTTCATAATCATCCTGAGATGGAGCCGGATCCTGAGCTAGTTAAACCATTATTAACGCCACTTTTAACAATTAGTAATCGTGATTTTAAAGAGAAATATGGGATTATGTCAGGGTCATGGAGAGGGAAAAAGCCACTGCAAAGAAATGCGATTTTAGCATTAGCACATTTTAAAGAAGCATCGGCAATTCCAGATTTAATTGGTGTTATGAAAGATGACCCAAGACCGGTACTACGCGGAACGGCAGCATGGGCACTTGGGAAAATTGGCGGAGATGGAGTAGGCGAAGCGATTGAGAAAGCGATGGAACGTGAGAAAGATGAAGAAGTGCTTCATGAAATGAATCGCGGGCTTGAATTGTTAGCACAGAAAAAAGAGTAGATAATATTTCCCTTTTTCATATTGTAATATGGGAGGGAGACAGAATGGTTGTAAAAACGAAGATTGAAAACCAAGTACAACAATTTTTAGCATATATAACGGAGAAAAGAACGAATGTGGATGGTATTGCTGAGGATTTACTACAAATGGCACTGAGAAAGAAACAATTGTTTCAAAGGCGTAGTGCACATATAGTGAAAGCAACTGCGGATGTTTCTTTCATTAGACAATTAAATAGTAATGACCATCAAGAAATTGATTATCAAATACATTTTAAATATTTAATTAAGCATAAAGAATTATTTTATATTGAAGAGGAACAATTAAAACGAAGAGTTTGTTTAAATAATAGTCGAATTATAGGCGATTCTGCTATTGAAGTGTCAGAAGAAATTAGAATGGGTGAGACATTAGAAAGGGATATTACGAAAGAGAAGTACGGTTCTTATCAGTATAATCGTTTAGAGGCAGTGAAATATGCAGAGCGTTGGTGGGATGACCGGAATCCTATGTATCGTAATTTCCCTGATAATTGTACGAATTTCATTTCTCAATGTCTTCATACTGGAGAAGTACCTATGAACGGGTATCCTAATATTCGTAAAGGATGGTGGCAAAGGGAGAATCAGTGGAGTTGGAGCTGGGCTGTTGCACATTCTTTTTATTGGTATTTGTCAGGTGCTACAACAGGACTTCGAGCAGAGGCGGTAGAGAGGCCAGAAGAACTTATTCTTGGAGATGTCATTGCTTATGATTTCGAGGATGACGGAAGATGGAATCATACGACGATTGTAGTAGCAAAAGATGCAGATGGTATGCCGCTTGTAAATGCACATTCAGCGAATAGCCGTCGACGTTATTGGAACTATGAAGACTCTAGTAAATATACACCACAAATGAAATATAAATTCTTTCATATTATTAATGGGTAGAGATTTTTCGCTCAAGTGGTATAATACGTAGTAGACAAAAAACAGAGGTGAATATCGCGTGGGAGTACATGTTGTTTTATATCAGCCAGAAATTCCAGCAAATACAGGGAATATTGCTCGTACTTGTGCAGCAACTGGAACAGAATTACATTTGATTAGACCGCTTGGATTTTCAACGGATGATAAAATGTTAAAGCGTGCAGGATTAGATTATTGGCAGCACGTAAAAATTACGTATTATGATTCAATTGAAGAATTTTATGAAAAAAATAAAGACGGTGAATTCTTCTATTTAACAAAGTATGGCGAGAAAGCTCATACAGCGTTTGACTATAGCAAGCGTGAGAAGGATTACTATTTTGTATTTGGAAGAGAAACAAACGGCTTACCAGCTAATGTAATCGAAGAAAACTTTGATCATTGTTTACGTATTCCAATGACAGATAAAGTACGTTCATTAAATTTATCTAATACAGCAGCAATTTTAATTTATGAAGCGTTCCGTCAACAAAATTACCCTGGATTAGATTTAGAAATCGTTTATTAAAAGTCGCCATATGGCGACTTTTTTTTATAAAATAAAAATAATATATAATCATACATTTAAAAGAGAGGACATAATCATATAGAATGGGATATATGATTAAAAATAGATAAGACGGGTTGAGATAAATATGAAGGAAGAATATAGTAATCAAAATACCTTTTTAAGTATGATAGATATGGATTTAATTAGACAAGGATTATTACATGCTATTCAAGATTTAGTATTCATATTGAAAGTTATTGATAATGAAACGTTTCAATATATGTATGTGAATAAAATAGGAATGGATTATGCTAGGTTAAGCGAAGAGTGCTATGGAAAAACTTTTGCAGAAGTATTACCAAAAGATATAGCGGGGATATTGCAAAGGCAATATGCAAAAGTAGTGAGAGAAGCGAAAGCACACACCTTTTGTGATGTAGTCAATTTACCAAAAGGTGAGATACATTATGAATCTTCACTTAATCCTGTCTGCGACGAAGAAGGAATATGTCAATTTGTTATTTGCATTACAAGAGATATTACAGCTCAAATTGAGGAGAAGACAAAGATAGAGGAAAAACAAATGTTATTTAAGTCGTTACTGGAATATAATAATGACTCAATTATATCTATAGATTCTATAGGGAGAGTTACATATGCAAATCCGGCAACGTATGAAATATTTGGATACCGGTATGAGGAATTAAATAATAAATTTATTTTTGAATTCATTAATAAAGAATATGAAAAAGATTTTCAAATTATATTTAAGGGATCGATGCAAGGAAAAGCAAAACAAATTGTTTCAAAGAAATATGTTCATAAAGAAGGGTACGAGCTATATATTTCTTTGAGAACTATCCCGATTATTGTGAACGGTGAAATTGTTGGGATTTATATTGTTACGAGAGATGTTACAAGGCAAGTATTAAACGAAATGCGAACAAAATATTTAGCTTACTATGACCAGTTAACGGGATTAATGAATAGAATTTCATGTACAAATAAGTTAAATACTTTTTTAAATGAGAGTGTAAATTTTGCGCTTGTATTTATAGATTTAGATGAGTTTCATCGTATTAATGATACATTTGGTCATAAAGAGGGAGATAAAGTATTACAAAAAGTTACAGAATGTTTAAGCAATCTAAAAATAGAAGGTATGCACTTATTTAGAGAACACGATGATCAATTTGTTATGTTGATAGAAAATATAAAGAAAGAATATGTAGAGGAAGTTGCAAAAAGCATACTGAAAAATATTAGTGAATATTTTGTAATCGAAGAAGAAGATGTATATTTAAGTGCATCAATTGGAATTGTAATGGCTCCAGCAGATGGAGAAGATGAAAAAATACTATTTCAGAGGGTCGATGCTGCTTTAGAAAAAGCAAAAGAAAAAGGAAAAGGACATTATCATTTTTATTGTAGTGGATTAGACTGTGAGCGTGAACAAAGGTTTATAATAGAAAACCAGTTACATCGTGCTATAGAAAAAAATGAATTTTTCTTATATTATCAGCCACAAATTAATATTGAAACGAAAAAAATAGCTAGTATGGAAGCTTTAATAAGGTGGGAGAATAAGGAATTAGGATTTGTTTCTCCAAACCAATTTATTCCGTTGGCAGAAAGAACAGGATTTATTATTAAGCTCGATGAATGGGTAGTAAATCAAGTGTGTCAGCAACTGCGCGAATGGTTAAATAAAGGATATGAAGTGGTCCCAATTGCGGTTAATATTTCAGCTAGACACTTTCGTTCTATTACATTAATAGAGATGATTACACGGGCTTTAAATAAGTACAATGTATCAGCTCATTTATTAGCGATAGAGGTTACAGAAGGAGCTCTTATACATAAAGATATATCAAAGAGAGTGTTACTACAATTAAAAGAACAAAATTTAAAGATTCATTTAGATGATTTTGGAACAGGCTATTCATCTTTAAGTTATTTAAAAACATATCCAATTGATACTTTAAAAATTGATCGTTCTTTTATGGAAGGTATACATATAGATGAACGTGATACGAATATTACAGCTGCAATTATTCATTTAGCTCATACTTTAGAATTGAATATAATTGCAGAAGGAGTAGAAAAAAAGGAGCAAATACAGTTTTTGAAAGAAAAGAATGTGAAGCTTGTACAAGGTTATTATTATAGCCGACCACTATCCAAATATGATATGGAAAATATGTATTATAAATAAAAAAATGATGTGCTAAAAGCACATCATTTTTTATGTGTACCTGGTTTGTCATTGTAACCGGATGTAAAAATAGCTGTAAGAAATGTGAGTGATACACCTAAAATTAATAATAATTTCATACTAATATCCTCCTTACTGTTTTCGGTTTATGAGTTTTATTTATTATCCAAAATGTATGTAAGGTTCTTAGAAGAAAAGAATTTATTTATAATGAATAGCAGTGTAAAAATGTTAATACCTATATTATACAGAATTTTCTTTGAATTTTGGAGAGAATTTTAGCGTGCTATTATATATTTCGTTTTGATTTAAAGAATGTTTAAGGACATCCTAGCATACCTTTTATAATAATCCGATTGAACAAGGAGATGGGGGAGGAGCTATAATGGATATTCTAAAAAAGATTGAACAGCATCGAGCAGCAGAAGAACGTTTACAATGGGAAGGTACGTTTGCGGAGTATTTGGAGCTTGTGAAAGAAAGACCATGGGTGGCTCAAACAGCACACTCTCGCATTTACAATATGATAAAAGACGCTGGAATTGAAGAAGTTGATGGTAGAAGAAAGTATAACTTCTTTAGTAATCAGCTCTTTGGATTAGAGGATGCTCTAGAACGTCTTGTAGAGGAATATTTTCATCCATCTGCAAAACGATTAGATGTTAGAAAAAGAATTTTATTATTAATGGGTCCTGTTAGTGGAGGGAAATCAACGTTAGTTACAATGTTGAAACGAGGATTAGAAACATATTCAAGAACAGATCGCGGAGCAATTTTTGCAATTAAAGGATGCCCAATGCACGAGGATCCACTGCATTTAATTCCACATCATTTACGAGATGATTTCTTTGATGAGTATGGGGTTAGAATTGAAGGGAATTTATCACCACTAAATGTCATGCGTTTAGAGCAAGAATACGGATCAAGAATTGAGGATGTAGTTGTAGAGCGTATTTTCTTCTCTGAAGATCGCCGTACAGGGATTGGTACATTTAGCCCGTCTGATCCAAAATCACAGGATATTGCAGATTTAACAGGTAGTCTGGACTTTTCTACGATTGCAGAATATGGTTCAGAATCAGATCCGCGTGCGTATCGATTTGATGGAGAATTAAATAAGGCAAACCGAGGAATGATGGAGTTCCAAGAGATGTTAAAATGCGATGAGAAGTTTTTATGGCACTTATTATCGCTTACGCAAGAAGGGAATTTCAAAGCGGGAAGATTTGCGCTTATTTCAGCAGATGAATTAATTGTAGCGCATACGAATGAAACAGAGTATCGCTCATTTATAGCAAATAAGAAAAATGAAGCATTGCACTCAAGAATTATTGTAATGCCAGTTCCTTATAATTTACGAGTAAGTGAAGAAGAACATATTTATGAAAAAATGATTCGTGAAAGTGATGTATCGAATGTTCACATTGCACCACACACACTTCGCGTTGCAGCAATGTTCACTATTTTAACTCGTTTAAAAGATCCGAAGCGTCCGGATATTGATTTAATTAAAAAGATGCGTTTGTATGATGGAGAAACGGTAGAAGGTTATAATGCGATTGATGTAGAAGAATTACAACGCGAATATCAAGATGAAGGTATGAAGGGTATTGATCCTCGTTATGTCATTAACCGAATTTCGTCTACAATCATTCGAAAAGAGGTACCATCTATTAACGCGTTAGATGTACTTAGATCTTTAAAAGATGGGCTAGATCAGCATCCATCCATTAGTAATGAAGACCGTGAACGTTACATGAACTTCATCTCATTAGCGAGAAAAGAATACGATGAAATCGCGAAGAAAGAAGTACAAAAAGCGTTTGTTTATTCATATGAAGAATCAGCTAAGACGCTTATGGATAATTACTTAGATAACGTTGAGGCGTACTGCAATAAATCGAAATTACGTGATCCGTTAACAGGAGAAGAAATGAGTCCAGATGAAAAATTAATGCGCTCAATTGAAGAGCAAATTGGAATTTCAGAAAATGCTAAGAAAGCGTTCCGTGAAGAGATTTTAATTCGCATTTCTGCTTATGCCCGTAAAGGAAAACGCTTTGATTATAATTCACATGAACGTCTTCGTGAAGCGATTCAGAAAAAACTATTTGCTGATTTAAAAGATATAGTGAAAATTACAACATCAACGAAAACGCCGGACGAAAATCAGCTTAAGAAAATCAATGATGTTGTTGCGCGTTTAATTGATGAGCATGGTTATAATTCTTCTTCAGCAAATGAATTACTACGCTATGTAGGTAGCTTGTTAAACAGATAGTTTGATAACAAAACGCTGTCTCTTGTATTTTGCGGGACAGCGTTTTATTATCCGTTCATATGTGTATAAAGTGTCATACCTTGTCCAAATGTAATAAATTAAGATGCAATTTTATGAATTTATTGTCAATTATTTTTACAATATGCATATGATAGAGTAACCAACCATTCATACGAAAAAAGCCAACACAATACAATATGTTGCAAAGTAAAAATGTGTGCAACAATGCATTGTGTTTCTTTCTTATCAGTGGCTGAATATTTCTTTCTATTTATGTGAGTGGCAAAATTTTGTTTAGGATGCTCGGGGTATTGTATGAAAAACGTTATAAATGTTTATGGGATGATTTTCTGTGGGCAGTTACCTTTCAAATATTCTAGCTTGCATATTACAGAACAAAATTTATAGATTGCTGTTCATACAGGAAGACAATTACAGTAAGGAGGGAAAGGAATGGGCGAAGAAAATCAACCAAATTATACGATTTCACAGGAAAACTGGTCCCTCCATCGCAAAGGATATGACGACCAACAGCGCCATCAAGAAAAAGTACAAGAGGCAATTAAGAATAATTTACCCGATCTTGTAACAGAAGAAAGTATAGTTATGTCTAATGGCAAGGATGTTGTAAAAATACCAATTCGTTCTCTAGATGAATATAAGATTAGATACAATTATGATAAAAATAAACATGTTGGGCAAGGAAACGGTGACAGCAAAGTTGGTGATGTCGTTGCGAGAGATGGATCAGGTGGTCAAAAACAAAAAGGGCCAGGAAAAGGGCAAGGAGCAGGAGATGCAGCTGGGGAAGATTACTATGAAGCTGAAGTCTCTATTTTAGAATTAGAGCAAGCGTTTTTCAGAGAGTTAGAACTGCCTAATTTAAAGAGAAAAGAAATGGATGAAAACCGGATTGAACATGTTGAATTTAATGACATTAGAAAAACAGGATTATGGGGAAATATCGATAAGAAAAGAACAATGATATCCGCATATAAACGAAATGCGATGGGTGGTAAAGCATCTTTTCATCCGATTCATCAAGAAGACTTAAAGTTCCGCACTTGGAATGAAGTGTTAAAGCCAGATTCAAAAGCTGTTGTATTAGCGATGATGGATACGAGTGGATCGATGGGAATATGGGAGAAATATATGGCACGTAGCTTCTTTTTCTGGATGACAAGATTTTTACGCACAAAGTATGAAACAGTTGATATTGAATTTATTGCTCATCATACAGAAGCGAAAGTCGTTACAGAAGAAGAATTTTTCTCAAAAGGAGAAAGTGGCGGAACAATATGTTCTTCCGTATATAAAAAAGCATTAGAACTTATCGATAATAAATATTCACCTGACCGCTATAATATTTATCCATTCCATTTTTCAGATGGTGATAATTTAACATCAGATAATGCTAGATGTGTAAAACTTGTTGAAGAGCTAATGAAGAAGTGTAATATGTTTGGGTATGGGGAAGTGAATCAGTACAACCGCCACAGTACACTCATGTCAGCCTATAAAAATATTAAAGATGAAAACTTTAGATACTATATTTTAAAGCAAAAAGCAGACGTATTTCATGCGATGAAAAGCTTTTTTAGAGAAGAATCAGGTGAGAAAATGGCATAACCTCTTTTAAAGAGGTTCTTTTTTTGTAAACTTTTTATTTTTTCAGTTGACAATGATAATGAAAATCATTATCATCTATTCGAGAAATGATTACATTTTGAATTATATATTTCGGAGGAGATGTAAAGTTGAAACAAAATAAAAGAAAACGTATAAATGCAATGATTATAGCGGCGGCGTTATCACTTCCGTTTGCTGTGTATTCAACACCTGCTTTAGCGGCAGTAGCAATTGAGGCGAATAAAACTGGACAAGGTTTAGAAGATGGTACATATGACGCTGTTATTAAAGCGTATAAAGATAAAACGAATGAAGAGTCTATGGCAGCTGTTTATATAAAGGATCCGAAATTAACAATTGAGAATGGAAAGAAAATTGTAACAGCAACGTTAAGTGATAGTGATTTCTTTCAATACTTGAAGACAGAGGATATTCACACTCCAGGTGTGTTTCATGATGTGAAAGTAATATCAGAAGACAAAAAGAAAAATGGAACGAAAGTGATTCAGTTTGAAGTAGGGGAATTAGGAAAAAGGTATAATATGCGAATGCATATTTATATTCCAACAATGGCCTATGACAATAAGTACCAAGTACAGTTTGAAGTAAATACATTGAATTTAGATAAAGATGTTCCAGAAGCACAAAAGGAAAATAAAGAGGAGAAACAAGATGAAAACGGAAATGTAATATTAGATAAGCAATTACAAAAATATATTAATAAATACAACTTAGATAGAGATAATGTTGATGCGCCAATCACAAAGAAAGATTTATTAAAAATTAAAACGTTATCCATTTATTCTGGTAAAGGAATAAATGAAATAACTGGTTTAGAGTATATGACAAATTTAGAGAAGTTGACGTTACGAGAGTCTAATGTAAAAGACATATCAGCCATCTCGAAATTGAGAGGTTTGAAGTACGTTGATTTAACGTCTAATTCAATTGAAAGTATTCACCCAATTGAGCAGCTAGAGAATATTAATATGCTTTTTTTAAGAGATAATAAAATTTCTGATCTTACACCATTAAGTAAAATGAAAAAAATTAAAACATTAGATTTAATCGGTAATAACATTAAAGATATCCAGCCATTATTTACATTATCAACTATGAAACAATTATACTTAGCAAATAATCAAATCAGTGATCTTACGGGAATTGATCGATTAAATAATGTGGAACTATTATGGATAGGGAACAATAAAATTAATAATGTTGAATCTATTAGTAAAATGAGTAATCTTATTGAACTAGAAATTTCTGATAGTGAAATAAAAGATATATCACCATTATCTCAATTAGGAAATTTACAAGTGCTGAATTTAGAAGAGAATTATATCTCTGATGTATCGCCGCTGAGCACCTTAACAAATTTACATGAGATAAATCTTGGAGCAAATGAAATTTCTGACGTAAGGCCTGTTGAGGAATTAGGTAAGCGAATTTCAATTGACATTCAAAGACAAAAAATCTTTTTAAATGAAGCAAGTGTAGATGAAGAAATAAAAATCCCAGTATACAACCTTAAAGGAGAGCCACTTCAAAATATTAATCTACAAAGTGAGGGGGCTACTCTGAATAACGGATTTATAAAATGGAATAGTCCTGGAGAAAAAATATATGAATTTAAACTAGATACTAATTCTACTGAAAGTAAAATAAGATTTAATGGCACGGTTATACAGAATATAGTTGAAAAACAAAAAGAAAGTCAAAATGTAATTCTCGATAAAACTTTACAACAACATATTAATAAAGAGAATTTAGGTAGAGAGAATGTAAACGCTCCTATCACAAAAGAAGATTTATTACAGATTAAAAAATTAGAGATACTTAAAGAAAAAGGAAATGAGATAAAAGATATAACAGGTTTAGAATACATGACGAATTTAGAAAAACTTACTTTAGAAGGAGTAGGCCTGAAAAATATTGAGTTCATCTCAAACTTGAAACAATTGAATAATGTGAATGTATCTCATAATCAAATTGAAGATATAACACCACTATCTTCATTGGAAAATTTACAGTGGTTAAATCTTGCGGACAATCATATTAAAGATGTAACGGTTATTGGTTCCATGCTAAACTTATTTAGCTTAAATCTAGCTGGAAATGAGATTCGTGATGTAAGGCCGTTAATACAATTAGGTCAGTGGTTTACAATTGATGTTGGAAGACAAAATATCATTTTAAATGATGCAAAAATAAACGAAGAAATTCAAATTCCTGTATATGATTTAGAAGGAGAAAGTATTGAAAATATTCAATTGGTAAGTGAGGGAGGGACGTTTAATAACGGAGTAATAAAATGGAGTACCCCAGGTGAAAAGGTGTATAAATTTGATTTAGATTCTGATGAAATTAGCATAAGGTTTAACGGAACAGTTATACAGAATATAGTGGAAAAAGAAGAAGAAAAAGAGCCGGTAAAAGAAATTGAAGAAACAAAAGAAGAAGAAAAAGAGCCGGTAAAAGAAATTGAAGAAACAAAAGAAGAAGTGAAAGAGCCGGTAAAAGAAGTTGAAGAAACAAAAGAAGAAGTGAAAGAACCAACAAAAGAAGTTGAAGAAGCGAAAGAAGAAGTAAAAGAGCCAACAAAAGAAGTTGAAGGGGTAAAAGAAGAAGTGAAAGAACCGGTAAAAGAAGTTGAAGAAGCGAAAGAAGAAGTAAAAGAGCCAACAAAAGAAGTTGAAGGGGTAAAAGAAGAAGTAAAAGAACCAACGAAAGAAGTTGAAGAAACAAAAGAAGAAGAAAAAGAACCGGTAAAAGAAGTTGAAGAAACAAAAGAAGAAGAAAAAGAACCGGTAAAAGAAGTTGAAGAAACAAAAGAAGAAGTGAAAGAACCGGTAAAAGAAGTAAAAGAGGAAGTAAAAGAGCCAACGAAAGAAGTTGAAGAAGCGAAAGAGGAAGTGGACGAGCCAACAACAGGAGTTGAAGGATCGAAAGCGGAGGTAAAAGAAACAGGAAAAAAAATTGAAGGTTCAAAAGACGCGGTAAATCAATCAGCAGTAGTCCAAGAACAAAACGTGAATAATCAAGTTGTGAAAGAAAATAAACCAGCTGTTAATAAGCAAGAAGAAAGTAAGAAATCATTAGGAGCAACAGGTGGACAAGAGAATACATCAACATTACTTTCAGGCATAGCGTTAGTTCTTTCAGCACTGAGTATGTTTGTATTTAGAAAGAGATTATTTAAGAAATAAAAAACGTTTTATCTTATTATAACGTAAGATGATTATATGAGTTTTTGAGAAGACATTATCATGGCGATTTCATTTTGAAATATGCTTATGGTGATGTCTTTTTTAGAAGGATATAAATGGAAAAGGTGTGAATATATTAGTGAAGGAGGAGAGGTTATGTATGTCAGTTCTATTTTGAAAATTGAAGAGGTGGCAGCATTTATTGCGAATATGAATAAAGATGCTACTCATCATGTTGGCTATTGTGGAGATGAGAAAGAGGAGTTGTTACAGACAATTATTCATGATTTTTCAGATATAGGCTGGGAACAATCTTTTGTTGCTACTTATGAGAATAATAATTTAATAGGTTTATTAGGATTTGATGTGGATGAAGTAAAGAAATGTGCAGAGATATGGGGGCCGTTTATTATCGCAGAGAATTGGGAAGAAGTTGCTTTACATATGTGGAAGGAACTTATAGAAAAGGTGCCTTTTCATATTGAGAGATTTTATGGTTTTTATCATGTGGAAAATAATAATTGTGCCCGTTTAATGAGGAATTTACATGCAAAAGAACAAGGTCGACATAGTATTCTCGTTTTAAATAATATTGTGGAGCACCGTATTATATGTAATGTAGAAGAGGCTTTACCACAAGTGTTTGAGCAGTTTATCGCTTTACACAATCATGTGTTTTCTAATACGTATTATGACGGAAACGAAATTATTGAACGTTTAAGTAATACGAATAAATTATTTGTAAGTATGAAGAATGATAAGTTAGAAGGTTATGTATATGTGGAAGTAAATCCAGAGTTTCAAGAAGCGAATATCGAATTTATTGCAACCGCTGAAAATAGTAGAAGAAAAGGTGTCGGAGAGCGGTTATTACAAAAGGCAATTCAGTATATTATTTCCTTCCAAGGAATGAAGGAGATAGAATTATGTTTGAATACGAATAATGATCGTGCGATGAAATTGTACAAGAAAGTAGGATTTGAGGAGAAGGCATGTTTACAACACTATATAATAGAGCGAAAACCCATTCGTATGAAAATTATATTTCATACGAATGGGTTTTATTAATCTACTTTTCCCTCAGTTGTTACGGATTCAGAAGTAATTTGAGGTGCTAATCGTTACATAACCTTTTTTATTTTTTGAGATACTTCTTTTGTTTGCAAATTAACATCTTCTTTTCGCAGCTCCTTAAAGAGCGAAATGACCATAAGAACGACTACGATAGAAAATGGTAGTGCTGCGATGATAGCTGCGATTTGTAGTGCATTTAATCCTCCAGCTTGTAATAAAATAGCGGCAATTATCGCGATTGTTAATCCCCATATAAGTTTTAAACTATTTTTCGGTGATAAGCTTCCGTTACTCGTTTGCATTGAAACAACAAATGTTGCTGAATCGGCAGAAGTAACGAAAAATGTGGCTACTAAAATTAACCCGATAATCGTTAAAAATGTAGAGAATGGTAGATGTGAAATAACAGCAAATAATCCAATCTCTGTACCATTTTTTGCAATTTCATCAGCTATTCCAAGCGATTGGAACATTTCCATATGAATTGCGGTACCACCAAATACTGCAAACCAAAATGTACAGATAAGGGTTGGGACTAATACAACTCCAAAAATAAATTCTTTTATTGTGCGTCCTTTAGAAATACGAGCGATGAATGTACCGACGAATGGAGACCAAGAGATCCACCATCCCCAATAGAAAATAGTCCAGTTTTCAATCCAAGCAGAAGATTTTTCATTAAATGCTCCTAAATTTAATCCCATACTAGGTAAAGCTCCAATATAAGAACCGAGTGTAGATGTGAAATATTTCATAATAAATACAGTTGGTCCTAAAAATAAGAAAGAGATGAGTAAAATACCTGCAAGAGAGAAATTCAAGTTACTCAAATATTTAATCCCACGATCTAAGCCAGTTTGTGCACTTGTTAAATATAAAACAGCGAAGGTAGCTATAAGTACGAGCTGGGTAAGTAAAGTGTTATGAATGGAAGGGAATAAATAGCTTAATCCTCCAGCAATTTGTTGAGCACCAATCCCAACAGATGGTACAATGCCAAACACTGTGGCTAAAACAGCTAAAATATCAACTGTTTTTCCGATACGAGAATTTTTCGATCGATTAAATAATGGAGTAACTGTAGCCCCGATAGTGCTACCTTTTTGTTTGCGGAATGTGAAATATGCAATTGTTAAAGCGACCATTGCGTATAGTGACCACGGAAAGAGTCCCCAGTGGAAAAATGAATATTGCATAGCGAGTTTGGCGCTTTCTTCTGTACCTGCTTTTCCTGTTAACGGATCTGTAAAATGTGAAATCGGTTCAGCGATTCCATAAAAGAGGAGTCCAATTCCCATTCCTGCCCCAAACAACATGGATAGCCAAGATGGATAATTATATTTTGGCTTTTCTCCATCTTTACCGAGACGAATAGAACCGTACTTGGAAAATGCTAAATAAGCAGCCAAAATAATCATTGTAGTCATAAGTAGAGAGTAAAACCATCCAAATTTATTGAGGATAAATGAGTTTAAAGAAGATGTAACACTTTGTAAATCGTAGCCTTGTATCCAACTTGCTGGGGTAATTCCCCATATAATGAATAATGTTGTTAGCAAGAAGGAGATATAAAATACACTGTTTTCTTTTTTTATCATAGAATCCCACCCTTATTTAATAAAGTTAACAATTATAATAATCATAACAATTAAGTTTTTAATTGTCAAAAAATTCCCTTTTTATAATGTGAAAGGATGCAATTTGTTTTAGGGAGGTAAAGAGCAATGCGTTCACGATATGTACAAATTATAGGAAGAAATAATATGAAATATTGCATTTTATATTGTTACATCCAGATTTTATGTTAAATTCTTGAATGGAATATTAAAATAGGGGGTCAGGATATGAACAAGAAATCAAAGATCAATAAAGTGATGCTTAGCATTAGTACAATGGCTTTATCGTTAGGCGCACTTCAAACTCATGCAGCAGCGGAAGAAAAAGTACCGTATAACGTGTTAAAAACGAAACCGGTTGGAATTGAAAAGTCGGTAGATGAAGTTGGACATATTTCAAAAGTTGATGAAACTTTATCATTTCAAGAACGTTTAAAAGTAGGAGATTTTTCACAGCGACCAGCATCTATTACGAAGAAAACTGCAGTAAAGCAGGTTAAAGAAAGCTATTCAATGGCTGATTTAAACAAAATGAATGACCAAGAATTAGTTGAAACGTTAGGCAGTATTAAATGGCACCAAATTACAGACTTATTCCAGTTTAATGAAGATGCAAAGGCTTTTTATAAAGATAAAGGAAAAATGCAAGTCATTATAGATGAATTAGCTCATAGAGGTAGTACATTTACGAAAGATGATTCAAAAGGAATTCAAACGTTTACTGAAGTGCTGCGTTCAGCTTTTTATCTTGCATTTTATAATAGTGAATTAAGCGACTTAAATGAAAGAAGCTTCCAGGATAAATGTTTACCTGCTTTAAAAGCAATCGCAAAAAATCCAAACTTTAAGCTTGGTACAGTTGAACAAGATACAGTCGTATCTGCATACGGTAAATTAATTAGTAATGCTTCAAGCGATGTTGAAACGGTTCAATACGCATCGAATATTTTAAAGCAATACAATGATAATTATACTACTTATGTAAATGATCGAATGAAGGGACAAGCAATATACGATATTATGCAAGGTATTGACTATGATATACAGTCGTACTTAACTGAGGCTCGTAAAGAAGCGAATGAAACGATGTGGTATGGAAAAGTAGATGGGTTTATTAATGAAATAAATCGTATTGCTCTTCTAAATGAAGTAACGTCAGAAAATAAATGGCTCGTTAATAATGGAATTTATTTTGCTAGCCGTTTAGGGAAGTTTCATAGCAATCCAAATAAAGGATTAGAGGTTGTTACACAAGCAATGCATATGTACCCGCGCTTAAGTGAACCGTATTTTGTTGCGGTAGAACAAATTACAACAAATTATAATGGTAAAGATTATAGCGGGAATACAGTAGATTTAGAGAAAATACGTAAAGAAGGAAAAGAGCAATACTTACCAAAAACATATACATTCGACGATGGATCAATTGTGTTCAAAACAGGAGATAAAGTATCAGAAGAAAAAATTAAGAGACTATATTGGGCTGCGAAGGAAGTAAAGGCACAGTATCACCGTGTAATTGGAAATGACAAAGCGTTAGAGCCAGGAAATGCGGATGATGTATTAACGATTGTAATTTATAATAGTCCAGATGAATATCAGTTAAATAGACAATTGTATGGATATGAAACAAACAATGGTGGAATTTATATTGAAGAGACAGGTACATTCTTTACATATGAGCGTACACCAGAGCAAAGTATTTATAGTTTAGAAGAGTTATTCCGTCATGAATTTACTCATTATCTGCAAGGGAGATATGAAGTTCCTGGTTTATTTGGAAGAGGAGATATGTATCAAAATGAAAGGCTAACTTGGTTCCAAGAAGGAAATGCAGAGTTTTTCGCAGGATCTACTCGTACGAATAACGTTGTACCAAGAAAGAGTATAATTAGCGGATTATCATCTGATCCTGCAAGCCGTTATACAGCAGAGCGTACACTATTTGCTAAATACGGTTCTTGGGATTTCTATAATTACTCGTTCGCATTGCAGTCTTACTTATATACGCATCAGTTTGAAACATTTGATAAAATTCAAGATTTGATTCGTGCGAATGACGTGAAAAATTATGATGCATATCGTGAAAATCTAAGTAAAGATCCTAAGTTAAATAAAGAGTATCAAGAGTATATGCAGCAGTTAATTGATAATCAAGATAAATATAATGTACCGGAAGTAGCAGATGATTATTTAGCTGAACATGCACCGAAATCGTTAACTGAAGTGAAAAAAGAAATTAGTGATACGTTGCCTATGAATGATACAAAAATGACAAAACATAATTCTCAATTCTTTAATACATTTACATTAGAAGGTACGTATACAGGTAGTGTCACAAAAGGTGAATCAGAAGATTGGAAAGCAATGAGTAAAAGAGTAAATGAATCTTTAGAACAATTGGCGCAAAAAGAATGGAGTGGCTACAAAACTGTTACAGCATACTTCGTCAATTATCGTGTGAATAGCTCAAATGAATTTGAATATGATGTAGTCTTCCATGGAATCGCAAAAGATGATGGAGAAAATAAAGCTCCAACGGTTAATATAAATGGCCCTTATAGCGGTCTTGTAAAAGAGGGAATTCAATTTAAAAGTGATGGCTCAAACGATGAAGATGGAAAAATTGTTTCTTATTTATGGGAATTTGGAGATGGAAGCACAAGTGTAGAAGTGAATCCAGTACATGTATATGAAAGAGAAGGTTCTTATAAAGTATCGTTAAGAGTAAAAGATGATAAAGGCAAAGAGAGCAGAAGCGAAACAACTGTTACGATTAAAGATGGAAGTTTAACAGAATCAGAACCAAATAATCGTCCAGAGGAAGCAAATCGTATCGGGCTAAATAGTACGATAAAAGGTCATCTTATTGGCGAGGACCACACTGATGTTTATACATTTAATGTAGCGTCAGCGAAAGATATCGACATTTCTGTTTTAAATGAGTATGGAATTGGGATGACATGGGTACTTCACCATGAATCAGATATGCAAAATTATGCAGCTTACGGTCAAGCCAATGGGAATCATATAGAAGCGAAATTTAATGCAAAACCAGGCAAGTATTACTTGTATGTATATAAATATGATAATGGCGATGGAACGTACTCATTATCAGTAAAGTGAAACTTTAATCATTCATCCCCCAATGATTATTAGCCCACACCAATCGGGGGAAAATAAGCGCTTTTCCAATGTATGTTTAACTTTACTTTTTGTGGAAAATAGTATATTATATAGATATATAATATATCGGTTATTTTCTAGGAGGAGCCTGTCACAATAGGTTTCTCCTGTTCTTTTTTAGGGGCCTGTTTTACAGGCTTTTCTTTAAAGAGTAAATAACTGAAAATTAAGAACTATAATCTTTGAAAGAGGTGGGGCATACACATAACAAAAAAGGGATTGTTTAAGAAAGGGGGATAAGAAATGGTCTTGTTTGGTTATCCACTTGAAACAATTTATTTATATGGATTTATTATTGCTACTATACTCACTGTTATTTATATCTTCTTTGGAGATATATTTGAATCGATATTTAGTTTTGGGGGCGGATCTGTATCCGTTGTTACTTTATTACTTAGTTTCTTCGCCATGTTATGTGGGCTTAGTTATATAGGAGAGTACTTATTTTCCTTTAATAGTATTACTATTTTCGGGGCTGCATTTGCTATATCTTTTATCGGTGTTTTCATCATGAAAATACTAATTTTAAAACCGATTGCAGAAGCAGAACAAAATACCGTACAACGTATGGATGAATTTATCGGTTGCAAAGGAGAAGTCATTACGACAATTCCTACAGAAGGATTTGGTGAAGTATTAATTTTATCCCAATTTGGAAGTAATGCAATCCCAGCTAAAACTGTTGGAAAAAAAGATATTTCGCAAGGAACAGAGGTTATTATCGAGGGAGTCCAAGATGGTGTTTTACTTGTACAAAACATCGCTTATTCTTTAAAAAAACCAAAATTATAAGGGGGAATTTACATGACGATTCCATTAATTATCGGTGGAGTTTTACTGGCAATTTTAATTCTACTCATTTTAGTATTCATTACGAAGTATCGTACGGTTGGTCCAGATGAAGCGTTAATTGTTACAGGGAACTGGCTTGGTGGAGGAAAGAATGTTGTTACCACTGATGATGGAAAGAAGATTAAGATTATCCGCGGGGGCGGTACTTTCGTAGTTCCAATTATGCAAAGAGCAGAGCCTTTAAGCCTATTAAACTACAAATTAGAAGTTGGTACACGTGATACGTATACGAAGCAAGGTGTTCCAGTTACAGTAAATGGTGTTTCTATTATTAAAGTAGGTTCTACAATTGAAGAAGTATCTACTGCAGCTGAGCAATATTTAGGAAAAGAAACAGAAGAGTTAAAAGTAGAAGCAAAAGAGGTTTTAGAAGGTCACTTACGTGCAATCTTATCTTCTATGACAGTAGAGGATGCATATAGTAATAGAGAGCAATTTGCTCAAAAGGTACATGAAGTAGCTTCTACAGATTTAAAGAAGATGGGACTTCGCATTGTTTCTTTCACAATTAAAGAAATAATGGATAAAAACGGATACTTAGATGCGCTTGGTCAGCCGCAAATTGCGACAGTTAAGCGTGATGCAACAATTGCAAATGCAGAGCGTGAAAAAGAAGCACGTATTGAAAAAGCACGTGCTGAAAAAGAGGCAAAAGAAGCAGAATATCAACGTGATGCACAAATCGCTGAAGCTGAAAAACATAAAGAATTAAAAGTACAGTCCTATAAGAGAGAACAAGAGCAAGCACGTGCAGATGCGGATCTTTCTTACGAATTACAACAAGCGAAAGCACAACAAGGTGTTACAGAAGAGCAAATGCGCGTTAAAATCATTGAGCGTGAAAAGCAAATCGAGTTAGAAGAAAAAGAGATTGCGCGTCGTGAAAAGCAATACGATGCAGAAGTTAAGAAAAAAGCAGATGCAGATCGTTATGCTGTTGAGCAATCAGCAGAAGCAGAAAAAGTAAAACAAATTAAAAAGGCAGATGCGGATCAATATAAGATTGAAGCTGAAGCGAGAGCTCGTGCGGAAGAAGTACGTGTGGAAGGTTTAGCGAAGGCGGAAATCGAAAAAGCGCAAGGTCAAGCGAAAGCGGAAGTACAAAAAGCGCAAGGTACAGCAGAAGCAGATGTTATTAGATTAAAAGGTTTAGCAGAAGCAGAAGCGAAACAAAAAATTGCTGAAGCATTTGAATTATATGGTCAAGCGGCAATTATGGATATGGTTCTTAAAATGCTTCCAAGTTATGCGAAGGAAGTTGCAAGTCCGCTTAGTAATATTGATAAAATCACAGTTGTCGATACAGGCGGCGGTGGTAAAAATAGCGGGGCCGGAAAAGTTGCGGGTTATGCGACTGATTTAATGGCAACGATGCAAGAAACGTTAAAAGCTTCTTCTGGCATTGACTTAAAAGAGCTATTAGAAGGATTTGCAGGAAAAGGAGCGGTACAACAATTATCAAGCGATAAACCTGTTGTATCTGTAGTAGAAGATGAGAAAAAAGAAGTAGATAAAGAATAGTAAGGTGGAAAGAACCTCTAGTAAGTGAAATACTAGAGGTTCTCCTATGAATTATAATATTTCGAATAATATACATTTTTATACATTGTTTTAATTATTTAATTTATATAGAATGAAAAAGATATGTATCAATTCTTTAGATGTATAAAAAGATAGAGAGTCTCATTGATACATTTAAATCGTATTATTTTTATAGAAAGATTAAATGTTAATTAATTACATTTAAAACGGTATGGAGGGGTAGAAGTATGTTTCAAGGGAAATTAAGGAGTAGTAGTTTAAAAACAAAGTTACTTGTATCATTTATTATTATTTTAATTCTTCCAAGTATTGTAATTGGTTGGACGTCTTATCAACAGGCGAAGACGAATTTTAATGAAACAATTTTAAACTCGGCGAAAGATAATATAAAAATTTTGGATAATGTAATTAATAAGGAATTGGATAGTAAAAAAATAGATGCAACTTATTTTACGAAATTATTTACACAATCAAGTTACCAAGCAGATCAAATTCAAAACATACAAAATAAACTAGAAGAATACAATAAACTGCATCCAGAAATGGAAGCAATCTATACAGGATCTAGTAATGGACAGTTCATTCAATCACCAGCTATTCAGATGCCAGATGGATATAATCCTACAGAAAGAGATTGGTATAAAGAGGCAGTGAAGAAAAGCGGAGAAGTAATTGTAACTGCTCCATATAAGTCAAAAACGACAGGAAATATTGTTATTACACTAGCAAAGCAAAACGAGGATAAAAGTGGAGTTCTTGGGATTGACTTAATCATTAATAATATTGTTACTACTTCTAAGATGGTTAATATTGGTAAGGAAGGGTATGTAGCGATATTTGATCAAGATAAAAATGTAGTAGCGCACCCGAAAATGAAGCCAGGAGAGAAATTAGAAGAGAAACTTAGTAAAGAATTGTATAAACAGGAAGCTGGGGATTTTCATTATTCATTAGATGGTGAAGATCGCAATATCACTTTTAAAACGAATAAGAAAACTGGGTGGAAAATAGCAGGAATTATGCCTTCCAAAGAAATTATCGAAGCGGCTGAACCTATTTTCTATAAAACAGTAACTGTTCTTGGAATTTCACTAATAATCGGTGGGATTGTAATTTACTTCATAATTGCGTCTATTATTAAACCGTTAAAACAACTTGTCATATCATCGAAGAAGATTAGTGAAGGTGATTTAACAGAATCAATTACAGTTCATTCTAAAGATGAAATTGGACAGCTAGGAGAAAGTTTTAACGAGATGGCTGCATCGTTACAAAGTGTCATTTCCAATATAAACACTTCAGCAAGTCATGTAGCGGCATCTTCAGAAGAATTAACAGCTAGTATGAAGCAGACAAGCGAAGCAACGGAACAAATTACACAGGCGATAGAGCAAGTATCAAGTGGTGCAGAAATACAAACGAAAGAAGTTGAAGAAGGAGCAACATTGTTAGAAGAAGTTACAGAAGGAATTCAGCGTGTTGCAGATAGTTCTTCATTAGTATCTACAGCCTCTATGTATACGAAGAAAAAAGCTGAAAATGGTGGGAAGTTAGTTGAACAAACTGTGAATCAAATGCAATTAATTCATGAGTCTGTTTCACAGTCAGACAAAATCATTGGTTTGTTAGACGATAAGTCGAAACAAATTGGAGCAATCCTTGAAGTGATTCAACATATTGCAGAACAGACAAATTTATTAGCGTTAAATGCGGCAATTGAGGCTGCGAGAGCTGGAGAGCAAGGAAGAGGATTTGCAATTGTAGCAGATGAAGTGCGAAAGCTAGCAGAACAATCAGGACAGTCTTCTACGGAAATTGGGAAACTAGTGAAAGAGATTCAATTTGATATAAAAGAAACAGTAAGCTCTATGAATCAAGTTGGAGCAGAAGTACAATCAGGACTTGTAGTTGCAAATGAAACGAAGCAAAGCTTTGCCGAAATATTGAAGTCTACAAATGATACAGTTGTACAAATTGATAGCATGGTAGATGTAGCAAAACAAATGACGGTAGATGCAAAACAAGTAAGTGCATCTATTAATGAAATTGCAGCTACAATTGAAGAAAATGCAGCAAGCGTTCAAAATATTGCTGGTTCTTCAGAAGAACAATTAGCTTCAGTAGATGAAATAAATGCAGCAGCAGTCCATTTATCACAAATGGCAGAAGAATTACAAGAGATGATTAGTAAGTTTAAAGTGTAATAACAAATATTAAGAAACGAGGTAATAATTTTACTTCGTTTCTTTTTTTATGAAGAGAAAAAGAAAGAAATATAGAGTAACCGTGTTATGATTAAGTATAATTAAAGAGACTGTATATTCTTTAAATTCTATCTTTAATCATGTTAGGGGAATGGTTTTGAAATTAAAAAAATTAAAACTCCAACCGAGAATTACATTAACTATTAGTACACTTATTTTAGTGGTACTTCTGCTAACGAGTTATTTATTTTATTACATATTATCTGAAACGGTAGAAGAGCAAATTGGGAAACGGGCTTTGCATGTTGCGAAAACAGTTGCCGCGATACCAGAAATTCAGGAAGCTTTTCAAAAAGAAAATCCAGCTTCTATTATTCAGCCAATCGCAGAAAAAATTCGAATGGATACAGAGGCTGACTTCATTGTAGTTGGAAACAAAGAGGGGATTCGTTATGCGCATCCTGAGCGAGATAAAATAGGAGAAAAAATGGTTGGCGGAGATAATAAAGGCGTTTTATTAGAAGGAAAATCATATGTTTCGAAAGCAACTGGATCATTAGGCCCTTCATTACGCGGAAAAGTTCCAATCCGTAATCAGGAAAATGAAATCATTGGTGTGGTGTCTGTTGGATTTTCAATGGCTGATATTCATGGAGCGGTAGAAGTGTATGGAAAGCGTGTATTTTGGATTACAATAATAGGGCTATTAATTGGAGTAATCGGCTCTATATATTTAGCGGCAAGTATAAAAAGAATGATGTTCGGGATGGAACCAGAAGAAATTTCATCTTTATATGAAGAGCATAGTACAGTGATTCAATCTGTACGTGAAGGGATTATTGTAATCGATAAAAATGGCATGATTAGTTTAGTCAATCAAGCAGCTTATGATATTCTTTCGCTAGATAAACAACAAAATATTATTGGGGAATTTATTTTAAATGTAATTCCTAATTCAACGATACTAGATGTACTTCAAACTGGTGAAGAACAGTTTGATCGCCAATTAAATATAAAAGGACAGGCTGTTATTGCGAACCGTCTACCTATTAAAGTAAAGAATAAAGTAACTGGTGTTGTATCGAGCTTACGTTTGAAATCTGAAATGGATCAGTTAACAGCAGAATTATCTCAGACGAAGCAATATACAGAGGCATTACGAGCGCAAGCGCACGAATATAATAATTTATTGTATACGCTTTCAGGTCTTATTCAATTAGAATCATACGAAGATGCTTTAGAGCTTATTCATAAGGAAACAGCGGTATATCAAGATTTTGTTCAATTTATTATGAAGCGGATTCAAAATCCATGGCTAGGTGGAATTTTAATTGGATTTTATAATAGAGCACGAGAGTTGAAGATTGATTTTATGCTAGATAGAGAAAGTGGTTTAGAAAAATTAAGTCCACATATTGAGAGTAATTATGTCGTTTCTATTTTAGGAAATTTAATTACGAATGCATTTGAAGCAATTGAAAAAAATGAAGAGAATGATAAGAAAGTAAGGATGTTTGTAACTGATATTGGAGAAGAAATATTAATTGAAGTGGAAGATTCAGGGCAAGGGATTCATGATGAAATAATTACTAGCATATTCTATAAAGGCTTTTCGACGAAAGAAGGAGGAGAGCGAGGATATGGATTAGCAAAAGTGAAAGAGTTAGTAGAAGATTTAAATGGAAGTATTGCAATTGAAAAAGGGGATTTAGGTGGTGCGTTATTTATTATTGCACTACCGAAAGAGAGAGGCGAATAGTAATGGGTGAGGAGATTGAAGTATTAATTGTAGAAGATGATATTCGGATTGCTGACATTCATCGTCGTTTTACTGAGAAAATTGAGGGATTTAAAGTAATTGGAACGGCAACGACTGGAGAACAAGCGAAAGAATGGCTAGAGCTTGTGAAGCCACAGCTTGTTTTATTAGATGTGTACTTACCTGATATGCAAGGAACGGAACTTGTCACATATATTAGGCATCATTTGCACGATACAGATATTATTATGATTACAGCGGCATCGGAAACAGATGTAGTGAGGCACGCCCTGCGGGGCGGAGTAACAGATTATATCGTAAAGCCACTAATGTTTGACCGATTTAAAGCAAGTCTGGAAGGCTATCAAAAAAAGATTATACAGTTAAAGAAAAATAATCAATTATCTACGGAGCAAATTGAATATTTATGGTCTCAAAGAGGGGTGAAGGGAGATCAAATAGAATATGCCCCGAAAGGGATAGATCCTTTAACTTTAGCGAAAATAAAAAAGCATATGTTAACAGTTAATGAAGAAGGGATTACAGCAGAGGTGCTAAGTTCAATGGTAGGCGTAAGCCGATCAACGGCAAGGCGTTATTTAGAGTATTTGATATCTGGGAAGAAAGTCCACGCAGAGCTAATATATGGAAGTGTTGGGAGACCCGAGAGACGTTATTTTCTTGTTTCTTCATAATAAAAAACAGTAGAGGATTTTTATTCCTTCTACTGTTTTTTTTGCATCTTATATTGGAATAATCCCAATTACAATTCCGGTAATTAACATAACCATTGTCGTTCCAACGGCCCACAATAAAGTGAAACGTTGATGTTCACCGAAATCAACTTTTGCCATTCCGACCAATAAATAAGTGGAAGCGACAAGAGGACTTAATAAGTGAACGGGTTGCCCAAGTAAGGAAGCACGTCCCATTTCAGCTGCACTAATTCCGTAAGTAGCAGCAGCTTTCGTCAAAATAGGTAATACCCCGAAGTAAAATGCATCATTAGACATGAAAAATGTGAATGGCATACTGAGAAGTGCTGTAATAATTGGCAATTGTGGTCCAAGTGCATCTGGTATAAGAGTTACTACACTGTTAGCCATTGCATCTACCATTTTTGTTCCAGATAAAATACCAGTGAAAATACCGGCAGCAAATACGAGAGAAACAACTGCTAATACATTCCCAGCATGAGAAGCAATACGTTCTTTCTGTTGCTCTAAGTTTGGATAGTTAATCATAACAGCGATAGCAAAAGCGACTGTAAATAAAACAGGTAATGGCATAACTTCTAGTATGAGACAGACAAGTAATGTGGCGGTTAATAAAAAGTTAATCCATAGAAGTTTAGGGCGTTTATGCACTGCTGCTTCGACAGTTGCAGCTTGCTCATCCATTGTTTGCATTTGTTTTAAATACTGTACATCCATAATTCCTAAACGTTTTCTTTCTTTTTTTCCAAGATAGTAGGCAACGAAAACAACCCAAATTGCACCAGCAATCATTCCTGGAATAAGAGGTGTAAATAATTCGGAAGCCTCAAGTCCAAGTGCGCTCATAACACGAGCTGTGGGTCCACCCCAAGGTGTAAGATTTGTTACCCCTGCCCCTAACATAACAACTCCAGCTAATATGAGGGGGTTCATTCCAAGGCGCTTATATAGTGGATACATTGCGGAAACTGTAATCATGTATGTTGTTGTACCATCACCATCTAGAGAAACGATAATAGTTAATATAGCCGTTCCGACAACGATTTTTAAAGGATCTCCTTTTACAAATTTTAAAATCTTACTAATGACAGGATCGAATAAACCGCTATCAATCATAATCCCAAAATATAAAATAGCGAACATAAGCATAATACCAGTAGGTGCTAATTTTTGGATCCCCTCTAACATCATAGGCCCCATATTGGCATAGAATCCGCCAATTAATGCAAAAACACTCGGAATTAATATTAATGCTACTAGCGCTGACATACGTTTCGTCATAATTAAAAACATAAAGACAAATACCATCGCAAATCCAAGTAGTGCTAACATGTAATTTCCCCCTCAAAAGAATGATTGCGCTTTCAAAATAGAATAAAAATTCAGAAAAAGGTTTTTTATTTATAATAAAAGCATCTATTCAAATGGTAAATAATTTGAAAAATAACATCATTAGAAGCATAATTTTTATTTTGTTCATTTTGTTCACGGTAGTTAATTTGAATTTTTAAAAAGTAAGCTGCTTCTCGTAAGAATGGTAGAATAAGATGAAAATAGTGAAGTGTGAAATAGGGAGTAGATGTTATATGAAAACGAGAATTGAAGAGATTTATAGCTCTTATGAAGGAAAAGTAGAGGAGATTTTTATTAATGAATCTTCTTACGTATATGAATGGGAAAAATTACTGATGATCCGAAAAAATGACGGTGAGCTTAAAAAAATTGCAGTCGGGATTAGTGGAAATATAAGATTGGTAAATGTAGAAGTTGGACAGGAAATTAGTGCGGATACATTATTAGTTAAATTAGAAGATGATTTGTTAATTACAGGTTGTGAGTGATGAGAGATGTGTAGAAATAACTACACATCTTTTTTTGTTTCCTATATTACAAAAAGCACATTGTTTTTTCACAAATCTCACACAACCTTTTGGTATTCTTTTCGTGGAGTATACGGTTTCTAGGGAGGAATATTGATGAAAGTAAAATATGTCGTACTTGCTATATGTTTATGTTTCGTATTTACGGTAGTCGGGTGTGGGAAAAAGGAAACAGCAGCTGTTGCCATTGATGAGAAACATGATAAATGTGATATTTGCCAAATTGGGGTAACAGATAATCAATTTGCAACAGAAATTATTTTAGAAAATGGAAAAGCGTTAAAGTTTGATGATATCGGTTGTATGTATAAATGGATGGAGATCAACTCAGATGAAAAGACGAAAGAGAAATTTGTCCGAGATTATGATTCGAAAGATTGGATTTCGTTAGAAGACGCTACTTACGTATATGATAAAACAATAACGACACCGATGGCTTATAATGTCATTTCATTTAAAAATAAAAAAGATGCAGAGAGCTTTGTATCTAACTATAAGGGGAAAGTTCTTTCGTATAAAGAGCTAGCAGAGCATAAATGGGAAATGAATAAAGAGATGATGGGGAAACCGAAAGCAGGAAATCATGGTGGACATCATTAATAGAAAAAGACAACTATGTAGTTGTCTTTTTCTATTATTACTCAGGTGCAAATATAGAAAAGGTGTAAAATTTTTAGCAGAACGGTTACAATGGAATATAGTAACCTAAAGCAATCATTTATGTACTTTTTAGAAATGTATACAAATGCGGTAAAAACGTGCTAAACTAATTGCTTCATAATGTTAATGATGGGGCCATCAGGCGTATCATTTCAATAGGTTGAGAAACATAGTATAAGCTTAAGATAATCCGATTAAAGAAGGAATCTAAAGGGCTTATGGATAAATGTACTCAAGAAGAGTTATTGTATGTGATGGAGGAATGGTTAAGAAAACATTATCTTTCATAGGAGCTGTAGTTGTGAGAAAACAAAAAATTTTATTATGTATTTTATTAGGACTTTTAATGACGGTAGTGGCTTGCGATAAGCAAGAAGAACCAGAATCGAAACCGGTTCATGTGAAAAATGAGAAGAAAAAAGAGAAGCATAAAGAACAGGAAGAATCTAAAGAAGAGAAAAGTATAAATTTAATGGACAAACAGTTGTTACTTTCAGCTACTCTTGGAGACACAGAGACAGCTATGAAGTTGATTCAGGATGGAGCGAATATAAACGTAGAAGGTGACAACGGAGAAACGCCTGTCCTTGCAGCGACGTACCAAAATCATGTAGAGACAGTTAAAGCATTAATTGGTGCAGGTGCTAATATTGAAATTAAAGATGAGAAAAAAAGTAATCCACTTCTTTATGCAAGTAGAGAAGGATATACGGATATTGTAAAAGTATTAATTAATGCAGGAGTTAATACGAAAGAAACGACTAGGTCAGGTGGGACAGCACTTATTTCTGCATCTGAGCGTGGCCATGTAGAGGTTGTTAAAGAATTATTAGGGCATACAGATATTGATGTGAATTATAAAAATGAACGTGGTGGAACAGCGTTATTAGAAGCAATTGTATTAGGAAATGGTAGTGAAAACCATAAGAAAGTAATTCAATTACTTATTGATCACGGTGCAGATGTAAACATGGCTAACAAGGAACATCTGACGCCACTGCAATACGCTGAAAAAAGAGGTTTTAAAGATATTGTAAATATGTTGAGGGTAGCTGGAGCGAATGAAGTAGTACAGCCACAACAACCAGTAGAGTAAAAAACGAAAAATAATCCCATTTAGATAGACAGAATGAAGAAATCAGTTAGTATGATGGATTCAGTAATGTGTATTTGAATGGGATTTTTATTTTGAACATGAAAAATAGATTATGAATGGATGGTAAATGGAGTAAATAAGGAGGCAACCTTATTTGGCAATTGTAAAAAATGAAAAAGTAGTTTCTGTTTGTTGCAGTGCCAGAAGTACGCCCGTAGCTGCTGAGGCAAGTGTGGAAACTTTAGCGGAGTTTCAAGGGAACGGATATGGTACTGATGTTGTTACAGCCTGGGCCATATCAATACAAGAGAAAAGGCGCATTCCACTTTATAGTACTGCTTGGGATAACTTTAGTTTGCAAGCAGTGGCAAGCAAACTAAAAATCATTAACTATGGAATGAATTTACATATTGATTGAATTTTAAGTATTGTTTCGTTCTATTTATTTATATTTTAATATCTAGATTAATGTAAATAATGATATGGTGAATATTAACATTCGATTAACACCTAATTAACAATCTATCAAAACTGACTTAATAAATGCGTAATATAGTAAAGGTAACAAAATAACTAGGGTAGAGAACATTTGAGAACACCCACTTACATATAATGTGCCACTTTCTTAGGTGTGCTCTATTCCCTAGAGTTCAAATAAGGAGAAAGGCGTTCTATGTAAGTAGGTGTTTTTAGTTTGGAGAAAAATAGAACAGTTAGGTGGAATAAATGTTTAAAGAACCTTATATTGCGATGATAAAGGATTGGAAAGGATACAAAGCATACAAAAAATTGCCGAAAACAGTTTTTCTTATGACTGGTTCAATGCTGGAATTACCAGAGCGTGTATATGAATTGCAGAAACATGGACATGATGTATTTCTTCATTGTGATTTTATACAAGGCTTAAATACGAATACAGAGGAAGCGCTTTTGTATATTCAAGATGTTATCGGGGCACAAGGTATTATTTCAACAAAGGGTTCAACAATTCGAAATGCTAATAAAATTGGATTGAAAACAATTCAACGTATTTTTATTGTAGATACTTTATCTCTTACTAAATCAATTGAAAATTGTAAAACGACTAAACCAAATGCAGTAGAGATTATGCCGGGGATTATGCCTTCTATTATTAAGCAGCTAGTAGAGGAAATAGAGTTTCCTATTATTGCAGGAGGGCTGATTCAAACGCGAGAAGATGCGGAAATTGCAATTCGTGCAGGAGCAAGTGCGATTTCAACAAGTCATTATGAAGTATGGATACAAGAAGAAAAAAGGAGTGCAACCTTGTGATTGAATTGAAAAATGTTTCAAAGGTATATAAAAATGCAGAAGAGACAGCGGTTAAAGGCGTATCGGTTCATATTAAGAAGGGTGAATTTTTTGTTTTAGTTGGACCTTCGGGATGCGGGAAAAGCACATTATTACGAATGATCGCTGGCTTAGAAGAGATTTCTTCAGGAGATTTAATTATTAATGAACGTGTTGCAAATGATCTAGAGCCGAAAGACCGTAATCTATCAATGGTATTTCAAAATTATGCATTATATCCACACTTATCTGTAGAAGAAAATATTTTATTTGGACTTAAGGTAAGAAAAGTACAAAAAGAAGAGCGACAAAAGCGATTAATGGAAGCTATTGAAATGGTAGGACTGAAAGAGTATGTGAAAATGAAACCAGGCCAATTATCAGGCGGACAAAGACAGCGTGTTGCACTTGCCAGGGCAATTGTGAGTCAAGCGCCAATCTGTTTAATGGATGAACCACTTTCGAATTTGGATGCGAAATTACGTGCGCAAATGAGAATTGAAATTAGAGAAATTCAGCAGCGATTAGGAATTACGATGATTTACGTTACCCACGATCAAATAGAAGCGATGACTATGGGTGATCGTATCATGGTTTTAAATAAAGGAAGTATACAGCAAGTTGGAACACCACTTAACATATATAACGAACCAGCAAACGAATTTGTTGCAAGCTTTATAGGTTCTCCTTCTATGAATATAAATGATGGGGAAGTAAATAAAGAAAAAGGTGTATTACATATAGGACAATTGCAAATTCCATTATCTATTAGACAGTTAAAGCAATTACCAGAAGGAACAATTCGCATAGGCATGCGCCCTGAGCATATTGCACTGTCTGAGGAGGGACAAGAAGTGACGTTGCAATCTGTAGAAGTATTAGGGAATGAATCTATATTGAACTTTGCGGTAAATGGAACAACTTGGAGTGCGAAAGTTATCGGACAGTTACTCCTGAACAAAGGTGACAAAGTAAAATTATTATTCTCGCAAGAAAAGTTATGCTTCTTTAACGAAAACACGAATGAACGCTTAAAAGTGGTAGGTGAAGAAGAGTTGAAAGTGGTGGCGAAATAATGATCGAAGTAAGTAAGTTACCAGTTCAAACAAAGGTGTCAAAAAAGAAAAAATTATGGGAGAGAACGAAAGATTTAAGAATAGGATTATTGTTTTTGGCGCCATCTATTTTGCTATTTTCGATTTTTCTGTTCTATCCATTGTTTAGGACGATTTATTATAGTTTTTATTTAACCGATATACATGGAGAAGCTAATCTTTTCGTTGGCTTAGAAAATTATCAATATTTATTCTCTGATCCAGCCTTCTACAAAAGTATAAAATCAACTTTATTATTTGTTTTATATACAGTTCCTACGAGTATTATATTTGCTTTGTTTCTTGCATTGATTGCAAATGGAAAGGTAAGAGGTATTGGGTTATTCCGAGTTCTGTTTTCTTCGACGATGGGAATATCAGTAGCTGCTAGTGCAGTGATTTGGCTATTTTTATTTCATCCAAGTGTAGGATTATTTAATAATATATTAGCCTCTATGAACCTTCCTGCAATCGCATGGTTAACGAGTCCGGACTGGGCACTATTCTCTGTATCAGTTACAACAGTTTGGGTGAATACAGGTTTTGCATTTTTAGTTATATTAGGTGGTTTACAAAATATTGATACGTCTTTATATGAGAGTGCATCTATAGATGGTGCTAGTTATTTATATAAGCTTCGCCGTGTTACATTACCGATGCTATCACCAACTTTATTCTTTATTGTAACAGTAACATTAATTAGTGCGTTCCAAAGCTTTGGACAAATTGATATTTTAACGCACGGTGGACCAAATGATGCAACGAATTTAATTGTGTACTCGATTTACAAAGAGGCGTTTGTGAATCATCAATTTGGAACAGCAAGTGCACAAGCGATGGTATTATTTGTTTTCATTTTCGTTGCTACATTACTTCAATTTAAGTTTGCTGAGAGAAAGGTGCATTATAAATGATTGTTAAACAGTGGAAACAAAATTTCCTATTATACATGCTACTCATTATTAGTGCAGTGATGGTATTTTTTCCTGTACTGTATGCATTTTTAATAAGCTTTATGACACCAGACGATATTCAAATGAGAAGGTTATTTCCGACCCAGTTTACTTTTGATAATTTCATTAATATTTTTCAAAAAGTACCGCTTTTTACATACTTATATAACAGTTTAATTGTATCGACAGTCGTTATGATTGGACAACTTATCGTATCAAGTTTAGCAGCTTATGCTTTTGTTTTTCTTCAGTTTAAAGGGAGAAACTTAATTTTCTTCCTGTTTATTTCAACGATGCTTATTCCGTGGGAAGCAACGATGGTGCCTAACTTTTTAACGATTCAAAACTTTGGCTGGATCAATAGTTTCGCCGGGATGACAGTGCCGTTTTTTGCAACAGCTTTCGGTATTTTCTTGTTACGTCAACATTTTATGACACTCCCGAATGAACTGAAAGAAGCTGCTTTTATTGAAGGGATTGGAAATATAAGATTTTTATTCAGCGTTGTAATACCGTATTGTAAAACGAGTTTTATTACGCTTGGAGTATATAGCTTTTTAACAACATGGAATATGTATTTATGGCCACTTTTAGTGACCACTGATGAAAAAGTAAGAACAGTGCAAATCGGTGTAAAGCAGCTTCAGTCTCAAGAAGTTGCAACTGATTGGGGAAGCGTAATGGCCGGTGTTACGGTTATCGTTATTCCAACATTGATTTTACTATTTTTAGGGCAAAAGCAATTACAACAAGGATTAACAAAAGGTGCAATTAAATAACTAAGAGAAGGTGAGATTTAAATGAGTCTAGTTAAAAAAGGTGCTGCTCTATTAATGGTAGCAACAATGGCATTATCTAGTGCAGCTTGTTCAAATAGTAAAACAGAGGGAAAACCTGAAGTACAGGCAAAAGTAGCACCAGTTGAAAAAAATGGTGATAAAACTGTAATTCGCTTCTGGCATGCGATGGGTGGAAAAACACAAGGAGTATTAGATGGTCTTGTTGCAGACTATAATAAGTCGCAAAATAAATATGAGATAAAGGCAGAGTTCCAAGGGACATATGAAGAGTCTTTAACGAAATTTAGAACGATGTCTGCAACGAAAGAAGCGCCAGCTCTTGTTCAATCGAGTGAAATTACAACGAAATATATGATTGATAGCAAAAAAATCACACCAATTGATAGCTGGATAAAAAAAGATAAGTACGATACGTCAAAATTAGAAAAAGCAATTACAAATTATTATTCAGTTGATGGAAAAATGTATTCTATGCCATTTAATTCATCTACACCAGTATTAATTTATAATAAAGATGCTTTTGCAAAGGCGGGCTTAGATCCAGAGAAAGCTCCAAAAACATATGCGGAATTACAAGAAGCAGCGAAAAAGTTAACGATTAAAGAAGGCGGAAATGTAAAACAATATGGATTCTCCATGCTTAACTACGGTTGGTTCTTTGAAGAATTGTTAGCGACACAAGGTGCTTTATATGTAGATAACGAAAACGGCCGTAAAGATGCTGCAAAGAAGGCGGTATTTAACGGTAAAGAAGGACAGAAAGTATTTGGAATGTTAGATGATTTAAATAAAGCTGGCGCACTTGGAAAGTATGGAGCAAGTTGGGATGATATTCGTGCCGCGTTCCAATCTGGACAAGTTGCTATGTATTTAGATTCTTCAGCAGGTGTTCGTGATTTAATCGATGCATCTAAGTTTAATGTAGGTGTTTCATATATTCCGTATCCTGAGGATTCGAAACAAAATGGTGTTGTTATTGGTGGAGCATCATTATGGATGACGAATATGGTTTCAGAAGAAACGCAACAAGGTGCTTGGGACTTTATGAAATATTTAACGAAGCCAGACGTACAAGCAAAATGGCATACTGCAACAGGTTATTTCTCAATTAATCCAGATGCATATAATGAGCCATTAGTAAAAGAGCAATATGAAAAATATCCACAGTTGAAAGTAACAGTAGATCAATTGCAAGCGACGAAGCAATCTCCAGCAACACAAGGGGCTTTAATTAGTGTATTCCCAGAATCACGAGATGCAGTTGTAAATGCATTAGAAGCGATGTATGACGGGAAGAATAGTAAAGAAGCGTTAGATGAAGCTGCCAAAGCAACAGATAGAGCAATTAGCATTTCAGCTCGTACGAGTCAAAAATAAGAGAAAGCCGTATCCTTAAAAGGGATACGGCTTTCTTTATAGGGAGATAAGGGATCAAAGAAATGATGAAGTCTTATCTCTTTTATATGAGTAAAGGGTCTAGAGTGAATGTTGTCCTTTTCATTATTTATTTAACTCCATTGCGACTTGTTTACCATTTACGAAAACCTCTACTACCGCTACTACAACTTCCATTACTTTTTTCATCTCTCATCTCTCCTTATTTTTTGTTTCATTTCTTACTCTCAGTATAAGGAAATACAGTAATTACAACTATCGAATTGGATGACAAGAGACTTACATTGTTGTAAGGATAATAGTTTAGTTTGTAATAAAGTGAAACTGTAATCAGTGGGGGGCTTACTGCCCGTTAATGCGGGATTTCAATTCTGAACTTTCTGTCGTTTTGAACTATAATTAGAAAGAGGGGGGATAATATGAAAAGAATTCTTGTTATTAGTGATATTCATGGAGAGATAGAAAAGTTCGAACATTTATTGGAAGAAGCTCAATATGATGCGAAACAGGATCAATTAATCTTACTGGGAGATTATGTAGATCGTGGTCCAAATGCGCGTGCTGTAATTGAAAAGGTAAGAGAATTGAAAAAAGATGGAGCACTCATTTTAAAAGGAAATCATGAAGATATGATGATTAAGGCGTTAACGACAAATGAGGAACGTTCATGGAACCATTGGGTAAAAAGAAATGGTGGAGATAAGACATTATATAGCTATGGATTTGTAGAAGAAGATATTGCGGTTAATGAGAAAGACTTCCAAAAACCGATTTTACACTCTCGTGTATTAGAGGAACATATAAAGTTTATTCAAGAATTAGATCATTACATTGAAACAGAAGAGTATATATTTGTACATGCTGGGGTTGAACCGATGAAACGAGTTTCTGAATCTGAACCATATACATTAATGTGGATCCGTAATGAATTTCATAATGGATATAGCGGTGAAAAGGTTATTGTATTTGGGCATACGGAAACAAAAACGCTTCATGGTAGTGAGGATTGCGGAGTGTATTTTGGTAGTAATCGTATTATTGGGATTGATGGCGGGGCTGTGTATGGCGGTCAGCTAAATTGTTTAGAGTTGCCGAGTAAAAAGGTATATGTAATAAAAAATTGAAAGAGATAAGAGGAATCTTATTTCTTTCAATTTTTTATTAAGCTAAATTTAAGACAAAGTTTTTATAATAAAACTTCAAAATTTTAGAAGGAAATAGTTAAAAATGAAATTACGTAATGTAACTACATTCTTTTGTTATGAAGAGAAGAAATGTAATAATAAATAGAATTGAACTATTTGATGGAAGGTGAGAGCATGCGTTTACTTGTAGTAGAAGATAATGCTTCGTTATTAGAGTCTATCGTACAAATTTTACGTGATGAATTTGAAGTAGATACGGCAATAAATGGAGAAGATGGATTGTTTTTAGCTCTTCAAAATATATATGATGCAATTTTGCTGGATGTGATGATGCCAGGGATGGACGGATTTGAAGTGATTCAAAAAATACGAGATGAAAAGATTGAAACACCAGTCCTGTTTTTGACAGCGAGAGATTCTTTAGAAGATCGGGTGAAGGGATTGGACTTTGGTGGAGATGACTATATTGTTAAGCCATTTCAGGCCCCTGAATTAAAAGCGAGAATTCGTGCTTTACTACGCAGAAGTGGTAGTTTAACAACGCAGCAAACAATTCGCTATAAAGGCATTGAATTGTTCGGAAAAGATAAAGATGTTCAAGTAGATGGAAAAGGTATGAAGTTATCATTAAAACAATATGAGCTTCTAGAGTACCTTGTTCAAAATAGCGGAAAGATTTTAATGCGTGAACAAATTTTTGATCGTGTTTGGGGATTTGATTCAGATACGACAGTAGCGATTGTAGAAGTGTATGTGCATCATTTACGTAAAAAATTAGAGCCATTCGGTTATCAGAAAGATATTCAAACCGTTCGAGGTATTGGATATATATTAAAAGAACAATGAAAAAAGGAAGTATGTTTCAAAAAACACGCATTCGTTTGACTATAGTGAACTCATTAGTATTTATTCTATTAATAGGTATATTAGGCAGTATTATTTATTCGTACACATACAAGCGTATTTATAGTGAAGTAGATCAATCTATAAAAATGATAGCTCAGTATAGAGAAAAATTAGATGTTAAAGTACCACCAAGAAAACGCATGGAGAATATCCAAATTGGAGATCCGCGAGTAACTAGAATAACTTGGAATGGGAAAATAGTGAAAATAGAGGGCGATAACCGTAAATTCCGTTCTATTTTTGAAGAGAATTTGGAAAGTTTTTCTCCCGAAAAATTAGAGGAGTTACAAGATATTGAAGTACAAGGACGATATTTTAGAGCATTTTCGCTTCAAAAAGATGGAGAAATAGTTCAAATCGTGCGAGATATAACAGCGGAAGAAGGAATGTTAAATACTTTATTTTTAATTCTCGTTATAGGTTGTAGCATAGGAAGCCTCTGTGCGATAGGTATTGGCTTTTTCCTAGCTGGTAGAGCACTTGTACCTATTCAAAGTTCATGGGAGAAACAGCAACAATTCGTTTCTGATGCATCACATGAACTCAGGACACCACTTGCAGTTATTCAATCAAAAACGGATGTTTTATTCCAGTCACCATCCGCTACGATAGAAGAAAAAGCGATGGATATTTCTACAATTTCAAAAGAATGTAGGCGGTTATCGAAACTCGTTAGTAATTTATTATTGCTAGCACGTTCTGATTCTAATCAAATTGAGATGGATAAGAAAATATTTGAACTTGATAAATTGTTAGAAGAAATAGTAGCTCCATATAAAGAGATTGCTTCTTATCAAGAAAAAGAAATGATGCTAAAAGTAGAACGTGGTGTATCTTTTATGGGGGATAGAGAGCGGATTCATCAAATGATGGTCATACTGTTAGATAATGCGATGAAGTATACAAACGAAGGTGGGCATATTCAAATTGATTGCACGCAAACGAGTAGTTCAATTCGCATACAGGTGAAAGATGACGGGATAGGAGTGAAAGAAGAAGATATTCCGAAATTATTTGATCGTTTTTATCAAGGGGATAAAGCAAGAAGTACGTCAGAAGGAGCTGGATTAGGTCTTTCAATCGCAAATTGGATTGTAGAAAAGCATTACGGAAAAATATCAGTAGAGAGCAAATGGGGAGATGGCACTTGTTTTGAAGTGATTTTCCCTAAAAATCAAAAAATATAAGTAAGAAGACGACCTTGTTTTTACAAGGTCGTCTTTTTTTAAGGGAAAGTTAAGAAACTATTTATATTATGTATGGCATAAAGAAAGTTCGTTACATGAAGAAGAGATTAGGTGTATGTGAGTGGGGTTTATCAATCATAATGTTATCTCAAGCAGCGATGAGATGTATGTATAGTATTAAAAAAACTAGGGGAATGATGGGAAAGAAAGTATAAGAGGGAGGAATTAATTTTGAAAAAGAAAATGATGACGGTATTCACTATTGGAGTAATGAGTTTAAGTATATTAGGGGGGGCCTCTCCTTCTGAAACACAAAAAGGAAAGACAGATTACACGCAGCGCAGTAAAGAACAATTGAACAATGGTAAGATACATGCAGTGCATACAGAAGAAAAAGCAGAGAAACTAGGTATTGAAACGGAAGGAAAAGAACAAATTACACTAGAAAAAGAAATTCATGAAACAGAAGTAGGAAGGGAAGCAGAGCAGTTAGGCATATCGATTGAAGGAAAAGATGTTGGGATGCTGTCAGAAGAAATCTATGAAACAAAAGTAAAGCAAGAAGCGTTAAAGCTAGGTATATCTATAGAGAATACATCAATTGTAGATTTAATTACTCAAATTAATGCGATTAAAATTAAAGATGAAGCAGATAAATTAGGTATTTCGACAGATGGAAAAGAAATCGAAGACATCGCGGAAGAAATCTACGGAAAGAAAGTAAGAGAAGAAGCAGGAAAGTTAGATATTTCTCAAAAAGGAAAAGAAATTGAAGAGTTAGCACAAGAAGTGTACGAACAAAAAGTACAAGAAGAAGCAAAAAAACATCATATTGATTTGTATGGTAAAGATATATATCAAATATTAAGAGAAATTAATGAACAAAAGGTGCTACAAATGGCAGATGAGCTTAATATGGATAAAATGAATATGAATATTCAAGAGTTAGCGGAAAAGATAAAAAAAGATCAGCCTGAAAAAGGAAAAGAACTAAATTTTGTACCGATGGTACGAACGGATGCTGACGCATTTTATTCTTATTTAACGAATTAATAAGGGTGTGAAAGCGATAAGAAAATTGAAGTGGTATATATGTACAGCTTTACTAGGTGCAGCAATATGGAGTGTATATACAAATGGAATTCCAAAGTATGTAGAGAAGTTAACATTCTCAAATATACAAAGAGGAAAAGAAACGGAGTTTAGTAATAACGATGAAAAAGTCATCTTAGCAAATGTTCCCTTAATTCAGCAGTTACCAGAATTGGATAGAGGCTGTGAAGTGACGAGCTTAGCGATGATGTTACAATACGCTGGTGTTTCAGTGGATAAGATGACATTAGCAAATGAAATAAAAAAAGTTGATTTTATAGACGATGGTGTGCGCGGGAATCCGAATGAAGGATTTGTAGGTAATATTTACACATTTTCTGAATCGGGATATGGTGTATATCATGGGCCACTTTTTCAGTTAGCGGAAAAATATTTACCTAATAAAGCTGTAGACTTAACAGGGAAGAATATAGAAGAAATTTATAAGAGTATAAAAGCAGGGCAACCTGTAGTCATGATCACAAATGCAACATTTGCACCATTAGATGAAGCTGAATTTACTACATGGGAAACAAATAGTGGAGATGTTTCTATTACGTATAATGAACATTGTGTTGTACTTATTGGGTATGATCAGGAATCTGTATATATTCGAGATCCACTTGAGGATAGCTTAGATGTAAAAGTACCGAGAGAAACCTTTGAACAGGCATGGGTACAAATGGGAAGTCAGGCAATTAGTTATGTAAAGAGCGCTAAATAAATTAGGACGAAGATTTTTAGTAATATGACTATAAGGTGAAGGATAAAACATTTGAGGATTATAAGAGAAGTTTTATAGAGTAGAAGCTGTTAAGAAATAAGAGAACTTTAGCATATATAATGCTAAAGTTCTCTTATTTTTATGATTAAAATACGTATAAGGAGTGAATATGCAAAAATGCATAATTGACGAAAAAATTACATGTTATCATTATATATTGTTTTATATATATTAATTGTATAAAATGACACAAGTATCCACATTACATAAAGGAGGCTTATTATGCAAAAAATATTTAACTGGGTTAAATGTATGAGTATCAATAAAAAATTAATCATTTCATTTTTTATTATTTTAACTATACCAGGAATTATTATCGGTGGTGTTTCATATCAAACTGCCAAAACAAATTTTGAGCATCAAATGACAGATAAGGCAAAGGAGAATATTTCGATTTTAAATACTGTTATTTCTCAAAATATAGAAGAGAAATTTGTTGATGCGACGTACTTTGCAGACATCTTAACAGAGGATACATATCTAAATGGACAAGAAGAAATAGTAAGAACGAAGTTAGCACAATATATAAAGCTTCATCCAGAAGTAGAAGGTATTTATATTGGAACAGAGACGGGAAAGTTTATAAGAGAACCATTTATTCAAATGGCTGATGGGTATAATCCAACAGATAGATCTTGGTATAAAGAAGCACATGAAAATAAAGGGAAAGTAATTGTTACTGCGCCATATCAGTCAGCATCTACAAAAAATATGGTAGTGACGATTGCGAAAGAAGTAAAAGATGGTAAAGGTGTTATAGGAATTAATTTAAATTTAGATAACATCTTAAAAATTTCCAAAATGATTAACATTGGTGAAAAAGGTTATGCAGTTATTTTAGATCAAAATAAGCAAATTGTTAGTCATCCATCTAGAAAACCAGGTGCAAAAGTTACTGATCCTTGGATTAAACCAATTTATGAAGATAAACAAGGAAATGTGTCTTATACAGAACAAGATGATAAAAAGAATTTAATCTTTGCAACAAATGAGAAAACGGGCTGGAAAGTAGTTGGTGTTATGTTCGATGAAGAAATTACCCAAGCTGCCAGTCCAGTGTTTTATAAGACTTTGATTGTCATTGCTATCGCTATTGCATTTGGTAGTATATTAATTTATTTCATTACAAAGTCTATTACAAGGCCATTACGAAAAATAGCTGAATCGGCATATAAAATTAGTAAGGGAGATTTAACAGAGAAAATTACAATCCATTCCAAGGATGACATAGGGAAATTAGGGAATTCATTTAATGAAATGTCTACGTCTTTACAAGATGTTATTACCCAAATTAGCTTTTCAGCAGAACATGTTGCAGCATCGGCAGAAGAGTTAACAGCGAGCGTACAGCAAGCAAATGATGCGACAGATCAAATTACAATTGCAATGGAACAAGTATCAGGTGGGGCTGAATCACAAAGTCAAGGTGTTGAAGAAGGTGCGGCTACATTGCAACAAGTAAATACAGCAATTCAAGATGTAACTGGAAGCGCAGAGTCAATTTCTATTTCTTCATTACATGCGCGAGAAAGAGCTGAAGAGGGAGAAGATTTAGTTGAACAAACTGCAAAACAAATGCAGTCTATTTCTAGGTCGGTATCCGAGTCAGATGCTATTATTAAACTTCTTGATGAGAAATCAAAGCAAGTAGGAGCTATTTCTGAAGCAATTCAAAACATCGCAACTCAAACAAACTTATTAGCTTTAAATGCGGCTATTGAAGCAGCAAGAGCAGGTGAACAGGGACGAGGATTTGCTATTGTAGCAGATGAGGTTAGAAAATTAGCAGAGCAATCAGGAGAGTCATCTGGAGAGATTGCAAATTTAATTGCAGAAATTAAGGCGGATATTGAACATACTGTTAAGGCAATGGATAATGTGAATGGAGAAGTTCAACAAGGCCTTGATGTTGTAACAAAAACGAAAGTAAGTTTTACGGAAATTTTAAGTTCTACTACACATATTGTTTCTCAAGTTAATCAAATGGTAGAAACAACGAAGAGAATTGCTGGAGATGCAAATGAAGTGACAAATGCTATTGATGAAATTGCAGCTGCTGCAGAAGAAAATACAGCTAGTATGCAAAGTGTTGCAGCTTCAACAGAAGAACAGGTTAATTCCATGGAGGAAATTAGTTCAGCTTCGCAAAACTTAGCTGAGATGGCAGAAGAACTACAAGCGATGACTAGTAAATTTAAAGTATAATAACAGCAGATAAGTAAGGTGAAAATAATATCACCTTACTTATTTTTCTATTCAGCAATTAGGGGAGTCATTAACGGGATGAAAAAAAGAAAAAGACTATGGAATTTATGGAAAACGATTACATTGTTAGTTTGTACAGTTGTAATTTTTTCTTTACTTGTGACAGATATATTAATTAGTCATAATGTAGAACGGACGACGGAGGATAGCCAAGCAGAGAAGGCAAAAACAATTGCACACATTGTGGCGAATGATTCGATTGTAATCGATGGTTTGGTTGGGAAAGCAGATACCTCTGCAATCCAAACGTATACAAATAGAATATTACAAAACACAGGTGTTCAGTTTATTGTAGTTATGGACATGAATGGAATAAGAAAGTCACATCCAAATCCTCAAAAAATAGGGCATCATTTTATTGGGGGAGATGAAGGGCCTGCATTGAAAGGAAAAGAACATGTATCGTTAGCAGAAGGAACTTTAGGTATTTCCATGCGAGTGTTTGTACCAATATTTTCTGAAACAGGTGAACAACTTGGAGCTGTGGCTGTTGGTATTTCAGCAGATAATGTAAAAGAGAGAGTTAAGGAAAGTAGACATATCATTTATATTGGTGTCGGAGTTGGTGTATTAGTCGGAATTATAGGAGCAATATTGCTAGCTAGACATATAAAGAAAAGTTTATTCGGTCTTGAGCCGCACAGGATAGCAAAAATTCTTGAAGAAAGAAATACGATGCTACAATCTGTAAAGGAAGGTATTATTGCTGTAGATAAAGAGGCTAGAGTAACATTAATTAATAATGAAGCGAAACGTCTATTTAAAAAAAGCGGACTTGAAGAAGATTTTATCGGTAAAGATGTTGAGTTGTATATGCCAAATTCACGTATAAAAGAAGTATTGCAAACGGGAGAAGTACAATTAAACGAAGAACAAAATATTTATGGAATTACGATTGTGACGAATCGAGTTCCTTTATATGTAAAAGGAGAAATAGTTGGTGCAATTGCAACATTTCGTGATAAAACAGAGATTAGAAAACTAGCAGAGGAACTAACTGGTATTAGACTATATGCAGAAGCATTACGGGCACAATCTCATGAGTTTATGAATAAGATGCATGTCGTATTAGGGCTTACACATATGAAGCAGTATGAAGAATTACAGAAGTATATAAGCGGCATGGTATCAGAGCATCAATATGAAATTGGTGGAGTTATGAAAAGAATAAAAAGTCCAGTATTTGCTGGTTTTTTACTAGGTAAGCTCAGCTATGCTAGAGAGAAAAATATAAAATTAATTATAAGTGAAGATTCTTATATGCCGGAAATAGATGATGAAAGTATTACTCATGAACTTATTACGATTGTCGGAAATTTAATTGATAATGCATTAGAGGCAGTTACGAATTGTGAAAAGAAGCGAGTTGAAGTTAAGATACAACATGGGGATATACTAACTATTACAGTACAAGATACGGGAAAAGGTATACAAGAAAAAGAAATAGAGCAATTATTTACGAAAGGTTATTCCACAAAGGGAGATAACCGCGGTTATGGTTTGTATCTTGTAAAAGAAAGTATACAGCGAATAAATGGGGAAATTCATATGCATTCATTAGTAGGTAAGGGAACAACGATAACAATTGAAATACCTAAAGGTAGGGATGAGAGGCAAATATGATTAAAGTTTTAATTGTAGAAGATGACCCGATGGTAGCAATGCTAAATACGCATTATTTAGAGCAAGTAGGAGGATTTGAACTTGTTCAAGCAGTTAACTCAGTAAAGTCGGCGATCGAAATATTAGAGAAATCACGAGTAGATTTAGTATTACTTGATATTTTTATGCCTGAAGAGACTGGTTTTGAGCTTTTAATGTATATCCGGAACCAAGAAAAAGAAATTGATATTATAATGATTTCAGCTGTACATGATATGGGAAGTATTAAAAAAGCATTACAATATGGTGTAGTAGATTATTTAATTAAACCATTTACATTTGAACGATTTAAAGAGGCATTAACTATATATCGAGAAAAACTTACTTTCATGAAAGAACAACAAAAAATTAGTCAATCGGAATTAGATTCGTTAATTTTACAAAAAGAAAAAAGGGAGCCTACTGTCACGAAAGAGCTTCCGAAAGGGTTAACGAAGCAAACGTTGCAATTAATTTGGCAGAAGATCGAGTCGTTGAATGGAAGAGTGTTTACAACAGATGAAATGGCACAATTAGTTGGAATTTCAAGAGTTTCTATTCGAAAATATGTAATGTTTTTGACTGACATTGGAGTGTTAGAAAACGAAATGATGTACCAACATGTGGGCAGACCTGTAAGTAAATTAAGATGTGTTGATCAAAAGAAAATAGAGTTTTACGTATAAGCGACTTAATATAAGTCGCTTATACTTTTTTTAATTACAAAATCAATTACAAAACTTACAAAAACTATTTTTACTATTGAAAGCGTTTTAATATTGTTATTAAGAAAACGAGGGGGTGCCATATGGGAATTCAAAAGAATGTGGAAGCGGTATCATTTTCTGAAGGAAATGAAGTACAAAGAGAATCTTTCGCTTCTAAAATTATGAATGTAAAAATCGGTGTTATACCTTTACCGTTATATGTAGTATTGGCTGCTATTATTTATGGGGCATCTGTATATAATAAATTGCCAGCAGATATGATTGGTGGATTTGCAGTTATTATGATCATGGGGATTTTCTTAGGCGATATTGGGATGAGAATTCCAATTTTAAAAAATATCGGCGGTCCAGCAATACTTTCGTTATTTATTCCATCATTACTTGTATTTTTTAACTGGATGAATCCAGCTTCAATGGAAGCTGCGACTATGTTAATGAAAAAATCGAACTTTTTATATTTATATATTTCTTGTTTAGTAGTCGGAAGTATTTTAGGAATGAACCGTAAAGTGTTAGTACAAGGTTTCGTTCGTATGTTTATTCCTTTAGTAGTAGGGACGTTAGCTTCTGTAGCAGTAGGGTTATTGGTCGGTTCATTATTTGGATTTGAAATGAAGCACACATTCTTCTTTATCATCGTACCAATTGTGAGTGGTGGTATCGGGGAAGGGATTTTACCATTGTCGCTAGCTTATAGTGATATTTTAAATGAATCATCAGCGACGTTTGTATCACAGCTTATTCCAGCAGCTATTATTGGAAATATGTTCGCAATTGTAAGTGCAGGGTATATGAAGCGTTTAGGTGAGAAGAAACCGGAGCTTAGTGGTAACGGTGTATTAGTGAAAACAGACAATCAAGCAGAATTATTAAAAGAACAAAATACAGAGAAGCCAATTGACTTCTCATTAATGGGAGCAGGTTTATTAATTGCGTGTACGTTCTTCATCTTTGGAGGATTTGCTTCTAAGTTCATCGGTATTCCTGGGGCAATCATTATGATTTTTTCAGCAGCACTTGTGAAATACTTTAAATTAATGCCAGCAAAAATGGAGCAAGGAGCATTCCATTTATATAAATTTATTTCGAAGAATTTAACTTGGCCTTTAATGGTTGGATTAGGATTGCTATATATTCCGTTAAAAGACGTAGCAGCAGTTCTTTCAGTAGGATATGTTGTTGTGTGCGCATCGGTTGTTCTTACAATGGTAGCATCAGGTTTTCTTGTAGGGAAAGTGATGAAGATGTATCCAGTTGAATCGGCGATTGTAACTGGATGTCATAGCGGTTTAGGCGGAACTGGAGATGTTGCTATTTTATCGGCTTCAAATCGTATGGAATTAATGCCGTTCGCGCAAATTTCAACTCGTTTAGGCGGGGCGGCAATGGTTGTAACGGCGACAATATTATTAAAAATGTTTTCATGATCAAACAAGCTAGCTATATTCATATAGCTAGCTTGTCAAATTAAGGGGAGATTATAAGTATGTTAGCAAATCAAATTAATGAAAGATCATTGTTATTGCATAAAGAATTAGTAGGGAAAATTGAAATTACAAGTAAAGTGGAGGTAAATTCAGCGGATGATTTAAGCCTGACGTATACACCAGGTGTAGCGGAGTCGTGTAAAGCAATTGCGGCAGATGAAGAAACAGTGTATGACTATACAGCACGTGGCAATATGGTGGCAGTTGTTTCAGATGGAACAGCGGTACTCGGTTTAGGAAACATTGGACCGAAAGCGGCTATGCCTGTTATGGAAGGAAAAAGTATTTTGTTTAAGAAGTTTGCGAATGTAGATGCTTTCCCATTATGTTTAGGCACAACGGATGTAGATGAAATCGTTACCCTTGTAAAAAATTTAGAGCCTACATTTGCAGGGATTAATTTAGAAGATATTGCAGCACCGCGTTGTTTTGAAATTGAAAAACGATTAAAAGAAGAAACGAATATTCCTGTATTCCATGATGATCAACATGGAACAGCTATTGTCGTTTTAGCAGCTGTTATTAATGCATTAAAAGTTGTTAGCAAACAAATGGATAATGTGAAAATCGTTATTAACGGTGCGGGTTCGGCAGGAATTGCAATTGGAAAATTATTATTAAAGGCTGGTGCAAAGCACATTACGTTAGTTAGCCTAGAAGGTATTGTTTGTGAAGGTGAAACATGGATGAACGAAGCACAAATTGAAGTTTCAAAAAAGACAAATCGTGAACATGTGCGTGGAACGTTAAAAGAAGCAATTCACCAAGCTGATATTTTTATTGGCGTATCTGCTCCTAACGTATTAACGAAAGAACTTGTACAGACGATGAATGAGAAAGCAATTGTGTTTGCAATGGCGAATCCAATTCCAGAAATCTTCCCTGAGGATGCATTAGAGGCTGGGGCAGCTGTAGTAGGAACTGGACGCTCGGATTATGCGAATCAAGTAAATAATGTATTGGCGTTTCCCGGAATATTCCGCGGTGCGTTAGATGTGCGCGCAACTGATATTACAGAAGAGATGAAATTAGCGGCAGCATATGGGATCGCTAACATCATTACTGATGAAGAACGTAATGCGAATTATGTAATCCCGAATCCATTAGATAAAAGAGTTGTTCCAAGTGTTGCAGAAGCAGTAGCGAAAGCAGCTATTGATTCAGGCGTGGCACAAATTACGAAAATACCACGTTATTAATAGCGAAAAGCAGTGCCTAAAAGGCACTGCTTTTTTGAGATAAGAAATCAAAATAATGAAGAAGTGTAGAATTATTTATGTTTCTTCATTATTTATTTAATTCCATTGCAACTTGTTTACCATTCACTAAAACCTCAGTTACTGCTACGATCACTTCTATCATTTTTTTCATCTCTCATCTCTCCTCGTTTCATTTCTTACTTTAAGTATAAGAGAAGAGAGATAATTCAACTATCGAAGTACATGACGTAGAAATTACATTGTTGTAAGAAAGTGGTTTATTTTTGTCACTTTACTCAGCAGTGATTACAAACTGATCATAATATTTTTCATTCACATATATATTTAATAACCATAATCCAGATGAAGGTAGTGACATAGTGAGAGGGAGTTCGTTTGTAGTAGAATCGATTGTATTTGAAGTAGTCCAAGTTTGTTTGGAAGTTTCTTTTTGAAAGAGTACTTGTGTCGGAGTTACAGATCCTTGTTTTAGCGCAATAATAGACAATTTTCCAGTTGGTATTTCAGAATCTAGAAAGTGCCACATTATTTCATTTTGTTCATTTGCGATAATAGGACTATCAGCCATTGCGACTTTACCTTCGATGCCTTTTAAAGGCATTTTTCCTTCTACGAAAGAAGGTGTTTCTTCCCAATTTACATCTTTTAAAATACTAAGGTGAAAGAAGGAAGGTGCGTTCACTTGAGTGGATGACGTTGCTATTACGTCTTTTTTTTGTTCTTTTGAATCCGGTTGCGTTTGTGTGCATCCAGTGATGAGGAAGGAGAGAAGTAGCATAGTTCCGATTTTTTTCATGGTGCCACACTCCTAGTTTTTATTGTTAGTGTAATTGTATTTGCTAGAAGGCGGGACAATTCCTTTAAAGTATAAAAAGAGGTCGTAAGTTTTGTACGACCTCTTTTGACATTTTTATCCCGTAAAAGCCCGATTGGTGTAGGTTAATAATTAGTGGGAGATAGTCCCCACTAATTAAAGTTTCATTTTATATTTGTTCCGTTGTATAGGTTGGTTCGGTTTCTTTTTGAGGCATCGTCAAAAAAATAACGGACAGAACGATACATACGCCGCCTAATAATTGATATGTTCCAAAAGATTCATTTAGCCAAGTGATTGAAACGATGGCAGCTACAAGGGGTTCAATGCTAGATAAAATGCTTGTTTCTGTTGCTGCTAAATATTTAAGACTACCGATATATAGAAGGAAAGAAATGGTACCACTAATAATGATAAGAATAAGCATAGAAAAAGTTTTTAGTGTAAGGGTTTGTGAAAATTGATTCCACCCGAATGAACGATTATAAATAAGTAGTGCAATTCCTCCGATTAACATCCCCCAACCAATTACTACAGTTGTCCCGCATTCTTTAATGAGAGAAGCCGGATGAAGGGTATAAAATGCAAATCCGATTGCTGTTAATAGTCCAAAAATAATAGCTTCTTTGGATAAAACAATATTTTCAATTGAGCCATTTGTAATAATAAAGTATGTTCCTATTAGCGCGGCTATAATTGCGAATAGTTGCATGGAAGCAGGGAATTTTCTTTGTTCAAATGCAACATACATGGTAATAAGAACAGGACCTAGAAATTGAAATAGCGTTGCTGTGACTGCATTACTAATATGAACCGTTTCGATAAAGGCGTATTGCGCACCGAGCATGCCGAGAATAGAAAAAATAATAAGTTGTATAGAATATCTAGGGTGTTTCCAAATTTGAAATATATTTTGTTTCTTTATAAGTAAGAAAGACAAAATAAATATTCCTGCAAGCAACAATCGAATTGTTAAAAAATCAATTGAGGATACATTAGTATGCTGAAATAGCCACTGAATCATTGGACCAGATAATCCCCATAATGTAGCCCCTGTAATAATCATAATAAGTCCGATACGTCTACCATTGTTCATTATCATGTTTCTCCTCTCCGGTATTTGATTTTTTATGTGTGACATGATAATAGGAATTATATATAACTTCTGGTACTGTAAAAAGTATCAGATTTTAGTTTTATTAAGGGGTCAGATACTATGTTAGAATTAACGCCTAATTTAAATATGAATAGTAAAAAGGCATTATATGTGCAATTGTATGAGTATATAAAAAAAGAGATTAAAGATGGATCAATTGTCCCTTTTACGAAATTACCGGCTAAGCGAAAGTTAGCGATACATTTACAAGTAAGTAAAAATACAGTAGAGGCAGCGTACGAACAATTACTTGCAGAAGGTTATATTGAGTCGATATCGAGAAAAGGTTATTTTGTATGCAAGATTGAGCAAATGGCTCATGTAGAGGATAGCGGAGAGAGAATAGAAGAAGTACCGTTTCAGGAGAAGAGTTATAAATTTGATTTTACACAAACAGGAATTGATACAAATGCTTTTCCATTCAATATGTATCGGAAAATTGTAAATGAAATATGGCAGCCGCATAATAACGAACTTCTCTTTCTAGGACACCCTCAAGGAGAAGCGAGCTTAAGAGAAGAGATTACGAATTATTTGTATGAATCTAGAGGTGTACGTTGTTCAGCTAGTCAAATTGTATTAGGAGCGGGAACACAAATATTAGTGAAACTATTGTTTCAATTGTTAAAGGGAAGCAATTATGCAGTTGAAAACCCAGGATATCATAGAAAGATGGTTGTTTTTGAACAGGGAGAAGCAAGAGTCCAAATGTTATCTTTAGATAGAGATGGAATTTGTATTGCAGATTTAGAAAATAGCAATGCGAATGTTGTATTTGTTACACCTTCCCATCAGTTTCCATATGGAATGATTATGCCTATTACGAGAAGGATGCAGCTTTTACAATGGGCAAAGAAAGAAGAGAGCAGGTATATTATTGAAGATGATTACGATAGTGAATTTCGCTATTCTGGAAAGCCTATACCGGCGCTGCAAGGGTTAGATACAGAGGGGAAAGTTATTTATATGGGGACGCTATCTAAAGCATTATTGCCATCGCTACGGATGAGCTATATGGTGTTGCCGAAGAAATTAATTAAAAAGTATCAACAGCAATATTTATTTTATACACAAAGTGTTTCAAGAATGGACCAAGAAGTGATTAGAAGATTTTTAAATGAAGGCTATTGGGAAAAACATATTCATAAAATGCGTGTCGTCTACCGAAAGAAGAGAGATCGACTTGTTTTTGAAATAGAGAAATATTTCTCTAATCGTGTTGAAGTGATAGGAGAAGATTCGGGATTACACATTTTATTAAAAGTGCATAATAGAATGCGGGAAGAAGAATTAATTCAAGAAGCTGCGAAACATAGTATCAAAATATATCCTGTGTCTACGTACTATAAAGACGGTACGGCGCCTGAGAATGTAGTTTTACTTGGGTTTGCGATATTATCAGAGGAAGAAATTGCGAAAGCGATTCAATTATTACACACGGCATGGTTTACAAGAAAGTAAAAAACATCCTCCAAACATGAGGATGTTTTTTATTATTTATTTTCATCTAAGAATAAGACCATATGCTCTTCGTCCCAATATTGTCCGTTATATTTTAATGAACGTTCTTGTACACCGAATGTTTTAAAACCTAATGATTCATAAAGTTTTTTCGCTCCATCGTTGCCAACAACAACATCAAGCATAACTTGTTCTACTTCTAAAGATTTAGCAAGCTCAAGACATTCTTTAATAAGTGCTTTTCCTGCTCCAAGTCCGCGCGCTTTTGGAGATACATATACAGAACCGATTTTAGCTTTATGTTCTTGTTTTACATATGGTTTCGTTTCCAGTGTTGCAACCCCGATTAATTTTCCATCTTTAAATGCACCTAACGTATAGTTTTCATCTTGTGCTAATTTTTGTGCTTTATATTCAATCGCACACTCTTTATTAATAATATCTTCATAAGAAGAGCTGAATGCTTCAGGGTTTTGCTTTAATCCTTCTACGCGAAGTTCTAAGTAAATTTCTGCTTCGTCTTTTGTTAATACATGGATATCCAATTATATCACCCTCCAAATCTTTGCAAATGTACCTTTATTTTATATTGAAATAAGAATAATTTCAAAAGCTTAGCTTATATGAGCTGTTTTTATGAACAAAATAACACCAGTAGTGTTTACTACTACTGGTGTTTTCACACGCATATTATTCAAAAGGTAGCTCGATTATAAAGTTTGTTCCCGCTCCTAATTGGCTTGTTACTAGAATAGAACCGTTATGCAATTCTACAATTTCCTTTGCAACAGCTAGGCCGATACCTTTTCCGCCTGTAGCTCGTGTTCTAGATTTATCGACACGATAAAAACGGTCAAATATATGCGGGATATCTTCTTCAGGAATACCTTCACCTTCATCTTGTACACTTATTGTAAAAGAATCTGTTTCCATGAGTACACGTATCGTAATGGCTGTGTTTTCTGGCGAATGTTGATAAGCGTTGTGTAATAAATTTAACATAACTTGTTCCATACGTCTTTCGTCTATACAAACTTCTAAATCATCTTTGCAATATACATGAAGTTGCATTTGCTTATTCGTTAATGTTGTTTTTGTTTTTTCAACCATTCGTTCTAAAAATGGCTGAAGAAGCACTTTTTGTTTTTTTATAACAAATTGGTGTTGTTCTAATTGTACAAGCATAAATAAATCTTGGACGAGATCGGTTACACTATCCGTTTCATCCTCAATAATTTGTAAGTATTCTTCTCGCTCCTCTTTGGTTAAAGAGTCTCTCTTTGCTACCTTCGCATAACCTTTCATATAGGTCAATGGAGTTAATAGTTCATGAGCGACACTAGCGAGAAATTCATTACGCTCTTTTTTCATATACGTAAGTTCACTCGATAAATCTTCAATTGTTTTTGCTAAACTTCCGAGTTCATCATTTCGTTTAATACCTAATTGAATTGGCTTGTTTAATTTTGACATTTTTTCTGTCGCTCTCTTCATTTTTACAAGTGGTTCTGTAATAACGCGTGAAAAAACAAAGACAGAAATTGTTGTTAAAATAATTGTTAAAACGCTAATGATAAGAAATTGGTTCATGAGTTTAAGTAACATATTTTCTAGGAAAGATGTTTTTAATAACATATATAGCTTTCCTTGAAACTTTGTTGTGTTAAGTGGGCTTACTGTTGTGATGAACTTTGATTTTTTCCAGTTCCTTTCAACGACCAATCCGCCGTCTGGGACAGTTTCTGTTTTACAAGTAAGTTGTTTTTGCATATCTTTTGTTACGGGTTCTGAGGTGGAAATAATTTTGCCGTTATGGTCAGTAATAATGATAGCTATATCGGAGTTCGAAATTGATTCCGATTCAACTAAGTGTGCAGCCTCATTCGTAATATCGAACTCAGGGTACACAGGACGTTTAGGATTTTTATTATGTTCAGCGTGTTTCATTTCTTTATAATATTCATCCCGTCTCTCGCGGCTTTTAATTTTTTTACTATAGCGATTACCTTTCTCTAAAAGAGCATCTGTTTCCTCTACAATACGCATTTTTGAAAGGCTTTTATAAAAAGATACGAAAGCAATTGTTTCAATACATAAAGCTAATATTAAAAAGTATGTCCCAATTTTAAGGGAAAGTTTACTCATTTTTTCACCATACCTTATTCATAATAAAGAGTCAGTGGTATACGATTTCCCACTGACCGAAGTAATTATTCACTTTTCCATTTATATCCGACTTTATAGACCGTTTCTAGGTAATCTTCAATCGGAAATCCTTTTTTGCGTAGTTTATCACGGATATTACGAATGTGTGAGTCAATTGTTCTATATTCGATATCTGTTTCATAGCCCCAAATTTTTTCGATTAAATCATCTCGGCTATAAGCACGGTTTGTATTTTGTAAAAATAGTCCGAGTAACGAAAATTCGATAGGAGTTAATGAGATTTTTTCATCATAAACTGTGACAGTATGTTTCGTTTTATCCCACTCAATACCATTGAAACTAACAAAGCCATCTTTTTTTGTACGGCGTAATATAGCCTCGATTCGTGCGACTAATACATGCTCATCAAATGGTTTTGTAATATAATCATCTGCGCCCATCGTGAGGCCTTTCACCATATCGTAGTTTTGGTTGCGAGCTGTTAACATAATGATAGGAACGTTGGAAATTTGACGAATTTGATAGCAAGTATCCCATCCATCCATACTTGGCATCATAACATCTAATAAAATAATATCGAATTCTTTTTGTTCGATTAATTTTAGTGCTTCAAGGCCAGAGGTAGCTTTCATACAAAAATAGCCGCGAGGGCTTAAGAACAGATCTAATAATCGTAACATACGTTCTTCATCGTCTACTAATAAAATTTTTACCATAATCTTGTGCACCCCAAACTGTTCATTCTACTTGTATAGTTTACATGAAAATAATAAAAAACTCTTTTTATGTGATTGAATGGAGGGCTGATTTTTTCGCTCAGAGTAATTGACATAAAAAATGCACTAGTTTTGCACAACTATTTTTTATAATAGAAAACGTAGCGACACAAAATACCCTATGTTGCGACATAACGTCATGTCATTTTATTTATAAAATGACAATTCCATTCTATTGTGTATGTGAGATAGAGAGGGTTTTCGTATTCACCTCGCATCGGATAAGAAAAATTTCCTATCTCACACTTTTTTTAAAAGGAGATCATACACATGAATTCAAAAGAAGAAATTTCAAAAAAAGAAAAGCAAGATCGTAATACGGTTGTCATGTGCGTTGCCGTATCTATGGTTATTATTATAAGTTGCGTAAATAAAATTTTGGGGATTTTATAATATAAAAAAAGCTGATTGCTTCTTAAGAAGCAATCAGCTTTTTTCATTGTTAGGGGGAGTGTTCATATAATAAACCAAGGTAAAATTGCTAATCCAGAAGTTACAATTGCTGTAGTAAATATTAAAAGCATAGCTCGTTTGTTTTGTTTCATGTCACATTCTCCTCTACATATCAAGTACATGCGATCAGCGTGGGATGTAGTTCCCCACTGAGTAAAGTTTCACTTTATATTTTTAGTATAATGAATGGAAAGGTTTGGTACGATCGATAAAGGTGACATGAAGATTACATTGTTGTAATGAAAAAAGCATCTTTCTTAATAAAAAGATGCTTTTGGAAAACTATATTGAAGTATTAATCATTTAAGAACAGAACCATATGTTCCTCGTCCCAATATTGACCGTTATGTTTTAATGAACGCTCTTGTACGCCGTAAGTCTGGAAACCTAATGATTCATATAATTTTTTGGCACCAGCGTTACCAACTACAACATCGAGCATAAGTTGTTCTACATGTAATTTATCGGCATTTTCAATAATTGCTTTAATAAGAGCTCGTCCTGCTCCAAGGCCACGCGCTTTTGGGGAAACGAAAACGGAACCGATTTTTGCTTTATGTTCTTGTTTTATAAAAGGCTTTGTTTCTAAAGTAGCAATGCCGATTAAATCATCATCTTTGAAGACCCCTAGAGTATACTTATCCGGATTGCTTAATCGTTTTGCCATAGCAGCTACAGGATCCTCATGTTTCAAAACGTCTTCATAGGAAGAGCTAAAAGCTTCCGGGTTCTTCGTTAAACCTTCCATACAAACTTTTAAATATATTTCTGCGTCCTCTGTCGTTAATAAGCGAATTTCCATAGTTGTAACCTCCTTGGTCGATTTCAAATAAAATAAATCCATTACTTTTATAAGAATGTGTATGTGTTTTGTTAGCAGTCTCTTTTAATTTGTAAAAGAATGAAAAGATATATGCTACAATGTTTTGTTTTTTAATATGTAATGAAATTATATATTAACTTTATTAACTATTCAAGTCTTTAATATATTACATTTTCATAACTAAAATAACTCCTCAATTGAGGAGTTATTTTAGTTATTCGATTGATAACCATCAATTCGATGTGGATGTGTGTAAATATTGCAGGATTCATTTCTGATAAATCCTACGACTGTAATGCCTAAATCGTGAGCGAGTTGCAATGCTAGTTTTGTTGGGGCAGATTTAGATAGAACAATTTCACATCCGATTTTTGAAACTTTGAGTAAAATTTCAGATGAAATACGTCCGCTAAATGCGATAATTTTTCCTATAACAGATATATCGTTGCGCAAACAATGACCATATATTTTATCTAATGCATTATGTCTGCCAATATCCATTCTTGATAGGAGGATTTTGTTTCGATCACAGAGCGCGGTATTGTGAACACCGCCGGTTTGGCGAAAGGTAGTGGAAGATTGTTGTAACGTATTCATTAAGTAAAAACATTCTTCAGGAGTAATTTTTACATGTATATCATGTAAGTCTTTTGCTTTTGCTGCATCGTTTACGAAAATAAAACCTTGTCTACCTTTTCCGCAGCAAGAAGTGACGTATCGTTTATTATATAAAGTTTGATAGAGCGGATTCACTTTTGATGATTTTACATGGACAATTCCGTTATCTTTTTGAACCCATAGTTCTTCAACATCGTTATAGGAAGAAATAATCCCCTCAGAAATTAAAAAACCAATTACCATATCTTCAATATAATTTGGTGTGCATACGACTGTTACATATTCTTCACCATTCAATTTAATAGTAATAGGAGATTCTGTAACAATCTCATCAAGTTGTTTTGAAAATGTACCAGATTGATAACGTACAATTGTATAAGTCTCTTGCGTAGGCCCCATATTTAATTCCCCTTTTATATGTATTTCTCTCCCACATTTATCATAAAACAATGGGAAAAATAAAAACACCTATTAACAAGAAGATCACAGATTATTTTGGTTATTATTGTATATGTACGATATAATAGAACTGTAGAATAGTGATATTTTCAAGCTTTCGTAGTTATACCTTATAACATCTAGAATCGACTTCATAAGAAAGTATTTGGGTAGAGCGTTTCAAAAATATGTACAGTAATGCGATTTTGAAAACGGATTCATGATTGTGTTGTACAGTTGGTTGTAAGGAGAGGGGAAACTATGGCAGAACAGACAGTCCGTGTAACCGTCGATGGTAAAGAATTTTCTGCATCAGGTGAAAAGACGATACTACAATTATTTAACGAGAGTAATTTGGAACATCCTCAAATTTGTCATGTACCAGAAGTAGATCCAATTCAAACTTGTGATACGTGTATTGTAGAAGTAAATGGAAAGTTATTGCGTGCTTGTTCAACGAAATTAGAGAACGGTATGCATATCGAAAGACAGTCCCAGCGTGCAAAAGAGGCACAGACTGAGGCAATGGATCGAATATTAGAGAATCATCTACTGTATTGTACCGTTTGTGATAACAATAATGGTAACTGTAAAGTCCACAATACAGTACATATGATGGGAATTGAGGAACAGAAATATCCGTATGAGCCAAAAGTAAGTGCGTGTGAAGTGGATATGTCACATCCGTTTTATCGATATGATCCAAATCAATGTATTGCTTGTGGACAGTGTGTAGAAGTATGTCAAAACTTACAAGTGAATGAAACTATATCGATAGACTGGAGCTTAGACCGTCCACGTGTTATATGGGACAATGGTGTAAGTATAAATGACTCATCTTGTGTAAGTTGCGGGCAATGTGTAACAGTATGTCCATGTAATGCGTTGATGGAGAAATCAATGTTAGGTGAAGCTGGATTCATGACAGGATTGAAACCGGATGTGTTAGATCCGATGATTGATTTTGTAAAGGATGTAGAGCCGGGATATAGTAGTATTTTAGCAGTTTCAGAAGTAGAGGCTGCGATGCGTAAGACGAAAGTGAATAAAACAAAAACAGTTTGTACATTTTGTGGTGTAGGTTGTTCATTTGAAGTATGGACGAAAGACCGCCACATTTTGAAAGTGCAGCCTGTTTCAGATGCGCCGGTTAACGGTATTTCAACATGTGTAAAAGGCAAATTTGGATGGGATTTTGTAAACAGTGAAGATCGTATTACAAAGCCATTAATTCGCCAAGGGGATACGTTTGTTGAAGCTTCATGGGAAGAGGCTCTTGAAGTTGTTGCATCCAATATGCAGCATATTAAATCAGAATATGGAAGTGATGCATTTGGGTTTATTTCTTCTTCGAAAGTAACGAATGAAGAAAATTATCTTATGCAAAAACTAGCCCGTCAAATATATGGAACGAATAATGTAGACAACTGTTCCCGTTATTGTCAATCTCCAGCAACAGACGGTTTATTTAAAACTGTCGGTATGGGCGGGGACGCTGGAACAGTGAAAGATATTGCGGAAGCAGGCCTTGTCATTATCGTTGGAGCAAATCCGACAGAAGGACATCCTGTACTTGCAACGCGTGTAAAACGTGCTCATAAATTACATGACCAAAAATTAATTGTGGCGGACCTTCGTAAACATGAAATGGCAGAGCGTGCGGATTTATTCATTCATCCGCGCCAAGGAACTGATTATGTATGGCTCGCTGGTATTACGAAATATATTATTGATCAAGATTGGCACGATAAAAAGTTCATAGCTGAAAATGTGAAGAATTTTGATGAATATAGCAAAATGGTAGAAAAGTATACGCTTGATTATACAGAAGAAATTACGGGGATTTCGAAAGAAAATCTGAAAGAAATGGCTCGTATGGTATATGAAGCAGATGGTACTTGTGTACTTTGGGGAATGGGTGTAACGCAAAATACTGGAGGAAGTACAACTTCAGCAGCAATTTCAAATCTATTGCTTGTTACGGGTAATTATCGTCGTCCTGGTGCAGGAGCATATCCATTACGCGGACATAATAACGTACAAGGCGCTTGTGATATGGCAACATTACCAAACTGGCTTCCAGGTTACCAAGCGGTTTCAGATGATGCGCTCCGTGCGAAATTTGAAAAAGCATACGGTACTACAATTCCGAAAGCACCAGGCTTAAATAATATTGCAATGTTACTTGCGGCAGATGAAGGAAAACTGCGTGGTATGTATGTTATGGGTGAAGAAATGGCTTTAGTAGATTCGAATGCCAACCATGTACAACATATTTTAGCGAATTTAGATTTCCTTGTTGTTCAAGATATGTTCTTATCGAAAACAGCTCGTTTTGCTGATGTTATTTTACCGGCAGCACCAAGCTTAGAAAAAGAGGGAACATTTACGAATACAGAGCGCCGTATTCAAAGATTATATGAAGTATTGAAGCCGCTTGGTGATTCAAAGCCAGACTGGTGGATTTTACAAAAAGTAGCTCGTGCGCTTGGCGGGGACTGGAATTATGAAAGTCCAAGTGAAATCATGGATGAAATTGCATCGCTTGCACCTTTATATTCTCAGGCAACATACGATCGTTTAGAAGGATGGAATAGTTTATGTTGGGGTAGCCATGATGGTAGCGATACACCGCTATTATATGTGGACGGATTTAACTTCCCGGATAAACTAGCTCGTCTATCATTAGATGAATGGGTACCACCAGTTGTAGCGCCAGATGAGTATGATTTACTTTTAAATAATGGTCGTATGTTAGAACATTTCCACGAAGGGAATATGACGAATAAATCGGCTGGTATTTTATCTAAAGTATCTGAAGTGTTCGTTGAAATCTCGCCTGAACTTGCCCTAGAGCGCAATGTGAAAGATGGTGGCCTTGTAGAATTAGCATCACCATTTGGGAAAATTAAAGTACAGGCACTTGTTACAGATCGTGTAACGGGGAAAGAGCTATATTTACCGATGCATGCAACGGTAAATGAAGAGGCAATCAATATTTTAACTGGAACGGCGACAGATCTTTATACGTGTACACCAGCGTACAAACAAACGATGGTAAAGATGCGTGTACTACGTGAAAAAGGGAATCGTCCGTTACCATCTTCAAACCCGAGAGATAAAAAGCGTAATCCGCAAAACGGTGTTGAAATCCAGCAAAAATGGCAAAGAAAACAATACGTATCACTTGTGGACTAGGGGGCGGAGATAGTGGCGAAAGAAATTACTGTAATTAAAAAGAAAGTTGTAACAGAGGAAGAACAGAAACAGCAAGTAGCAGATGAACTTCTAAATGAGCTATCTAATAATCGTGAAGCAGTAGAAGAAACGATGCAGCTTTTAGCACAGTTGCAGAAGGCTGGTATATTAGATGCGGCAATTAGTTTACTTGCTGCGAAGGAAGATGTTTCAAAAATCGCTGTGGAGCAATTAAATCGTGAACCCGTTAAAAATGCGTTAAATAATATGATGGGGGCAGGAGAAGCGTTATCTTCAGTTGACCCAGAAATAACGAAGCAAATTACGTCAAGTTTAGTTACAGGATTGCAATTTGCAACAGATGAATTAAATAGTGGCAAAAAAACAAAAGTGATGGATTTCTTTAAAGTATTAAAAGATCCAGATATCAATAGAGCTATTACATTCGGTTTTAGCTTCTTGAAAGCATTTGGACAAGGGCTAGAGAAAAAATAGAATAAATGAAAAAGTGATGGGAAGTAGCCATCACTTTTTTCATTATATGTATAAGTGTGTTCATGTTAAGCGGAATATATTATTATTAAAAAGATGGATTAGAACTGGAAATATGGAATCCATCTCAAATACCGTTTTAGAATTTGGAGGAATATATGCAACACCGTAAAAAACTATCTATACCAGGAGTAATGAGACATTCCTTTCAAACAGTTAAATTTGCCTTTTGGAATGTATTAACTTTTCAACTTGCTTATAAATTATTAGCAGCGATTGTGTTTGTTCCACTATTTGGGATTATTTTTAATAAGTTATTGTATTTTGGTGGTTATGCAAATGCGACAAATGATGAATTATTAGCATTTTTAAAGACGCCTTATGGCATCTTAGCAATCGTAATTTTATCATTGTTAGCACTGTTTCTTATCTTTACAGAATTTGCGGTGCTTATTATTATTTCGTATTTCGCTCATAAAAGACAGAAGGTGAAATTACGTCCGATTTTATATAAAACGGTAACGTATTTACCTACTCTTTTCACATATTGCTTACCAGGATTTATTTTATATGCTGTCGTATTGTTGCCTCTTTTAAATATGGGATATGAAACGGCATTAATCCCGCAAATTCAAATTCCTAACTTTATTACAGGAGAGCTGTTTAAGACAACGATGGGACAAGTTGGTTATTACACGTTCTTTGCTGTAGTCGCGTATTTGAATCTTAGATGGATTTTCGTTCTACCTATTGTTGTTTTAGAGCAAAAACCATTTCGCGTGGCAGCACGTAAAAGTGCAACTTTAGTAAAGGAAAGCTTTTTTAAAGTACTATTCTTTTTAGTAGGATTTTTTATTTCAATTGGAATTGTATATGTCATGTTTTTGGGAATGTATTTATTGTGCCTATGGGGTGTTTATGAATTTACAAACCCGAAAGGAACATTTGCATTATTAGCTGAATCAACGATTTCGGTATTTTTAACGAGTACATTGTATTTATTCAGCTTTATCGTGACGCCATTTTATATTATGGCGATTACGCGATTATACTTACAAAAGGTTCCAGTTGAGGATGTTTTATTAGAAGAAGGATTAGATTATTCGAAAACGAAAGCAGATAAATGTTTCTTCCAAAAACATCGTTGGAAATTCATTGGCGTATACATTGTAGGGATTATTACTGCGGGAATGGTCGTTGCCTTCATTGTAACGTTTATTTCAAATTCGTATAAAGAACCGATTATTATGGCGCACCGCGGGTATATATCAAAAGGCGTAGAAAATACGAAAGAAGCTGTGCAAGGTGCTATTGATGCAAAAGCAGACTACGCTGAAATAGATGTATTACAAACGAAAGACGGTGAGCTAGCGGTTATACATGATTTGAAGCTGAAACGTCTCGCAAATGCTAATGTGCATGTGTCAGATTTAACGATGGCGGAGTTAAGGCAGCTTACCCTTAGTCAAGATGGACTTTCAGGACAAATAAGTACACTTGATGAAATCATTAAGCTAGCAAATGGCAAAATCAAACTTAATATAGAAGTGAAGCTTCATGGGGGCGAAAAAGATTTTGTAAACAAAGTCTTAAAAACGATTAAAGATAATGAATTTGAGAAGCAATGTGTAATTCAAACGTTACACTATCCACTTATTAAAGAGTTTAAGCGTGCAAATCCAGATATAAAAGTAGGGTATATACTGTATGCAAGTAGAGCTAACTTAAAGAATGTGAAGGCTGACTTTTACGTAGCAGAAGAATATATGTTAAATAAGAAATTAGTAAAAGAAGCAAGGAAGTTAAACAAACCAATTTACGTATGGACAGTAAATGATATGGAAAATTTAAAGGCATATTATAAGTTAAACGTAGATGGTATTATAACCGATTACCCTGAAGATGCACGTGAAACAATTAAGATGTTAAAAGAGCAAGAAGCGGAAGAAAGTGATCTGTTTGATAAAATTACTGAAACGACAGATGATTTATTTTCTAAGTTATTTATAAGTTACCCAGCTGCTAGCTAAATGCTAGCAGCTGTTTTTTTGTGAAAAGAATATATCTCTAAAGTATTGAGTAAAGTAATAACTGTATATGTATACGTTATCGCTTAGGTTTCTTACATTGTTAAATTATTGTCAAATAATAAATGATTGCTGTTTATTTTGAAGCAGTATAATAAAAATAGAGTGAAAGATAATGGAATGACACGAAACCCCTAATAGAATCAATGTTTTATATATTTACACTATTCTAAATATAAAAACTTTAGGAAAATGATATGTTAGCGTTTTCATAACTTTTAAGTTATGCTAGAATAAGGACATAAGTTATTAATTATTACAAAAAGAAAAAAGAATCTCTTTTTTCTGTTAATTATAAGGGGGCATTTCATTATGCGTATTGGGGTACCAGCAGAAATTAAAAACAACGAAAACCGTGTGGCAATGACACCAGCAGGTGTTGTACATTTAATTCGTAACAATCACGAAGTATTCATTCAAAAGGGTGCAGGTTTAGGGTCTGGTTTCACAGATGCTCAGTATGTTGAAGCGGGAGCAAAAATTGTTGATACAGCTGAAGAAGCTTGGAATATGGAAATGGTTATGAAAGTTAAGGAACCAATTGAAAGCGAATACAAACACTTCAGTGAAGGCTTAATCTTGTTCACATACTTACACTTAGCTCCAGAGCCAGAATTAACAAAAGCTTTAATCGAGAAAAAAGTTGTTTCTATCGCATATGAAACAGTACAATTAGAAAACCGTTCATTACCATTACTTGCACCTATGAGTGAAGTAGCTGGTCGTATGGCTGCACAAATTGGTGCACAATTCCTTGAGAAAAACAAAGGCGGTAAAGGTATCTTACTTGCAGGTGTTCCAGGGGTTAAACGTGGTAAAGTAACAATCATCGGTGGTGGACAAGCTGGTACAAATGCTGCTAAAATTGCAGTTGGACTAGGTGCGGATGTAACAATCATCGACTTAAGTGCAGAACGTCTTCGTCAATTAGATGACATTTTCGGAAACCAAGTAAAAACTTTAATGTCTAATCCTTACAATATTGCAGAAGCTGTTAAAGAGTCTGATCTTGTAATCGGTGCAGTATTAATCCCAGGTGCAAAAGCTCCAAAACTTGTAACAGAAGAAATGATTAAATCAATGGAACCAGGTTCTGTTGTTGTAGATATCGCGATTGACCAAGGTGGTATTTTCGAAACAACTGACCGTATTACAACTCATGATAACCCAACTTACGAAAAACACGGCGTTGTTCATTATGCAGTTGCAAACATGCCAGGTGCGGTTCCACGTACATCAACTCTTGCATTAACAAACGTAACAGTACCATATGCAGTACAAATTGCTAACAAAGGCTACAAAGAAGCTTGCCTAGGCAACTCTGCATTACTAAAAGGTATTAACACATTAGATGGCTATGTAACATTCGAAGCAGTTGCAGAAGCTCACGGTGTAGAGTACAAAGGTGCTAAAGAATTATTAGAAGCAGAAACAGTATCTTGCTAATAGAAGCATTATACAAAACAAAATCGAACAATATATAAAACAACATGATAAGAGCTAAGAGTGAAGATCTCTTAGCTCTTCTTGGCAAAAGGGGGCATACATCGTGGCCAACCTATTTAAAAAGAAATCCGTTACGCAATTGTTAGGGGAAAGTAAAAGTAAAACTTTGACGAAAACGCTAGGGGCATTTGACCTAACAATGCTAGGGATTGGTGCGATAATTGGTACAGGAGTTCTAGTATTAACTGGATTAGTAGCAGCAAGAGATGCTGGTCCAGCAGTTATTTTTTCATTCATGATTGCAGCCATCGTTTGTGGATTTGCAGCATTATGTTACGCAGAGGTTGCTTCTACACTTCCTGTTTCAGGTAGTGTGTACACATACTCATATGCAACAATTGGTGAGTTTGTAGCTCATTTAATGGGATGGACATTACTATCCGTATATGTTGTAACGACTGCCGCAGTAGCTGGCGGATGGACTGGTTACTTCCATAACTTAGTGAGTGGATTAGGGCTTGAAATTCCAAAAGCACTGCTAACGATTCCGTCTCAAGGTGGTATGGTGAATTTACCAGCAGTTATCGTTACATTAGTTATAACTTGGTTATTATCAAGAGGTACGAAAGAAAGTAAACGCGTGAATAACATAATGGTATTAATTAAAATTGGTATCGTTGTTTTATTCATTGCAGTTGGTGTATTCTACGTGAAACCAGAAAACTGGATACCATTTGCACCGTACGGTTTAAGTGGAGTTTTCGCGGGGGGAGCAGCAGTATTCTTTGCTTTCTTAGGATTTGATGCATTAGCAACTTCTGCTGAAGAGGTAAAAAATCCGCAACGTGATCTACCGATTGGTATTATCGCTTCGTTAGTCATTTGTACAATCATTTATGTTGTAGTTTGTCTCGTTATGACGGGTATGGTTTCTTATAAAGAATTAGATGTACCAGAAGCTATGGCATATGTGTTAGAAGTTGTAGGACAAGATAAAGTAGCAGGTGTAATCGCAATTGGAGCTGTAATTGGTATTATGGCAGTAATTTTTGCTTACATTTATGCAACGACACGTGTATTCTTTGCGATGAGCCGTGACGGTTTATTGCCAGAATCTTTCGCGAAAATTAATAAAAAGACAGAAGCGCCAACATTTACAGTTTGGTTAACAGGAATTGGTAGTGCTTTAATTGCTGGATTTATCGATTTAAAAGAATTGTCGAATTTAGCGAATATTGGAGCGTTGTTAACATTTGCGATGGTTGGTGTGTCAGTTATTATTCTTCGTAAAACACATCCAAAATTACAACGTGGATTTATGGTACCACTTGTACCGATCTTGCCGATTATTTCGATTGCATGTTGTCTATTCTTAATGGTAAATCTACCATTAAAAACATGGATGTACTTCGGTGCTTGGTTAGCAATTGGAGTAGTTGTATACTTTGTTTATTCGAAAAAACATAGTCATTTAAAAGACGATGGAAGTTCGCAGGATAATTTAGAACAAGCTAATTAAAAGCTTAATTAAAAGGGATATAAGTATAGTAAGCCTTGTGCGTCTAGGGAGCGCGCAAGGCTTTTTCTTTTGTTGAAATAAAGGGAATATATATTACTTTGTTGAATTTTTATGTCGGAATATGAAAAAAGGGTGGGAGCAAAATGGAAGAAACAAAAGTTGTAGTTGGAGCAGAGGGTTATAATAATAACCCTGGTTGGTTACATACGAATGAAGAAGAATTAAATTTATTACGGAGAGAAACTTGGCTTGATAAATTTCAACCTAATTCTTTATCAGTAATTTTGGCAGAACATGTATGGGAGCATTTATCATATGAAGAAGGAATTGAAGCTGCAAAAATTTGTTATGAGTTTTTAATGGAGAATGGATATATTCGTTGTGCAGTACCAGATGCATTTTTTCCAGATGAAGAATATCAGCAAGGGGTACAAGTAGGTGGACCTGGTCCATTAGATCATCCTGCAGCAAGCCATAAAATTGTTCATAACTATAAAACAATCACGTCCATATTTGAATCAGCAGGTTTTCAAGTGAGGCTCTTAGAATACTGTGATGAAAATGGTAAGTTTCACTATAATGATTGGAATGAGAAAGATGGATTTATTTATCGTTCGAAACGTTTTGACCATAGAAATCGGGATAATCAGTTAGGATTTGTTTCTTTAATTGTGGATGCGGTGAAAATGAAAAGTAAGTAAAAAGGGGTGTGCGAATTGTGCATCCTTTTTTGTATGAGAATATAGAGGATGCGAAAAATATGTATATGACTTATTAAAATGTGAACGGAAAGTTCATAAAAAAAAATCAGATTTCATTGACACATATGAGTAGGCGCTCATATAATAAGAGTATAAGATATATGAATGATTGTTCATATGTTCAATTAAAGAGGTGAGCTATAATGGCTGGAAATAAAGTAGAAACACCACAAGAGACATGTTCTCAAACGATAATTCATGAAGAAGTTGTAGAGCAAGTAAAACAAACAATTCCAACTGATGAAAGTTTAAGTAAAGTAGCAGAACTATTTAAAGTGTTAGGTGACCGTACACGTACGAGAATATTACATGCGCTATTTGAAGCTGAAATGTGCGTTTGTGATTTAGCTTATTTATTAGGAATGACACAATCATCTATTTCGCATCAGCTTCGTGTGTTAAAGCAAGCGAAACTTGTGAAGAATCGTAAAGAAGGAAAGGTTGTTTATTATTCGTTAGCTGACCAGCACGTAATTCATATCTTCGAGCAAGCGTTTGAACACGTAAACGAAGAAGAATAAAAAGAACGCGAGGAGGGAGAACGATGGCTGAAGCGTTAGTGAAAAAGAAACTGATGTTAGAAGGTTTAGATTGTGCGAATTGTGCAATGAAAATTGAAAAAGGTGTTGGGAATATAGAAGGAGTAAATTCTTGCTCTGTAAACTTTGCAACAAAGACAATGATTTTAGAAACGGCACAAAATAAAGAAAACGAAGTTGTTACGGAAGCAAAACAACTCGTTACAAAATTAGAACCGCATATTAAAGTGCAAGAAGAACAAAAAAATAAAATTGCTAAAGAAGTATTTATATTAGAAGGTTTAGATTGCGCGAACTGTGCAATGAAAATTGAAAATAAAGTTAAGGAAATGCCAGCTGTCTCAGAAGCAACTGTTGATTTCGTATCGAAGAAACTACGAGTAGAAGTTGCGAATAAAAGAGAACTAGAAGCGACTGTAGCAAATATAACAAATGTCGTTCAAAAGTTAGAGCCAGACGTGAAAGTTGTTCGTGAAGAGAAGAACGGTCATGACCACGGGCATAGTCATGATCATGGTGAAGCAAATGTGAAAAAGATGGTAGGGAGATTAGTGGTCGGCGGAATTTTGACAGCAATTGCTGCATTAGCGGGCTTACCACAAATGGTAACAATTCCGTTATTCGTCCTTGCTTATTTATTAATAGGTGGAGATATCGTTTGGAGAGCGGTAAGAAACATAACTCGTGGCCAAGTATTTGATGAAAACTTCTTAATGGCAATTGCAACTGTAGGAGCTTTTGCAATTCAACAATACTCAGAAGCTGTAGCAGTAATGCTATTTTATCAAGTAGGAGAACTATTCCAAAGCATTGCGGTAAACCGCTCTCGAAAATCAATTACTTCATTAATGGATATTCGTCCTGATTATGCGAATGTAAAGGTTGGAAATGAAACGAAACAAGTATCACCAGAAGATGTACAAATTGGCGATTATATTATCGTTAAGCCAGGTGAGAAAGTGCCGTTAGACGGAAAAGTAATTGAAGGAACATCAATGGTAGATACTTCAGCATTAACAGGTGAATCTGTACCACGTGAAGTTGAAGTTGGAAATGATGTATTAAGTGGCTTTGTGAACCAAAACGGTGTGTTGACAATTGAAGTTACAAAAGAATTCGGTGAATCAACTGTATCGAAAATTTTAGATTTAGTTCAAAATGCAAGCAGTAAAAAAGCACCAACGGAAAACTTTATTACGAAGTTTGCACGTTACTACACTCCAGTTGTAGTTATTACAGCGGCAATCATGGCGTTTATTCCACCACTTATTTTAGAAGGAGCTACATTCTCTGAGTGGATTTATAGAGCTTTAGTGTTCTTAGTAATCTCTTGTCCATGTGCGTTAGTTGTATCCATTCCTCTTGGATTCTTTGGAGGTATTGGTGGTGCATCTAAAAGTGGTGTGTTAGTAAAAGGTAGTAACTATTTAGAAGCTTTAAATGATGTGAAATATATTGTTTTTGACAAAACAGGAACATTAACAAAAGGTGTTTTCAAAGTTACAAAAATGGAACCGAGCGAAGGTACTACAAGTGAAGAGTTATTAGAGTATGCGGCATTTGCTGAAGTATATTCTAACCATCCAATTGCCCAATCTATTCGAAAGGCATATGGAAAATCAATTGATGAAAAAATAATCGATGATTATAACGAAATTTCTGGTCACGGTACAGTCGTAAAAGTACAAGGAAAAGAAATTTTTGCAGGTAATGCAAAATTAATGAGAAAAGAAAATATTGAATTTAAGCAACCAGAAACAGTAGGTACATTAGTTCACGTTGCTGTAGATGGAAGATATGCAGGTTATATTGTTATCTCTGATGAGGTAAAAGAGGATTCGAAACAAGCGATTCAAAAGTTAAAAGAACTAGGTATTAAAAAGACAGTAATGTTAACTGGTGATGCAAAACCAGTTGGTGAAGCTGTTGGTAAAGAATTAGGCTTAGATGAAGTTCATGCGGAATTACTACCGCAACAAAAAGTAGAAGAGATTGAAAAAATTGATGCAGCGAAGCACGGAAAAGAAAAAATTGCCTTCGTTGGTGACGGTATTAACGATACACCAGTATTAGCCCGTGCAGACGTTGGTATTGCGATGGGTGGTTTAGGGTCAGATGCAGCAATTGAAGCGGCAGACATCGTTATTATGACTGATGAGCCTTCAAAAATTGCGACAGCTGTAAAAATTGCAAAACGCACAAGAAGTATAGTGTGGCAAAATATCATCTTTGCTCTAGGTGTAAAAGGGATCGTTTTATTACTTGGTGCCTTTGGTATTGCAACAATGTGGGAAGCTGTTTTCTCAGATGTTGGTGTGACACTACTTGCAGTGTTAAATGCAATGCGTGTATTACGAGTGAAAGATTTATAAAAAAGAGGACGCGAACCGCGTCCTCTTTTTTATTGGTGATTTTGTTGAAATTGACTCAATAAAATAATATCAAATATTATTTTACTTTAAAATAGTATAATATTAAAATTTACAAATAAGATACATTCGTCTTATTATTTTAATATATTTTTTACAAATATCCATATAGTATTGAAAAAACAGAGAAGGGGAAACTTCTCTGTTTACTTTTGTATGTTTTTTTCAACTTGTTCTCGAACTGTTTGAATGTAATTCATTTTATGATCCCAGCACTCTTGGCTTAAATCGACAGGGTATTCTTCAGGGTTTAAAGTTCGCATATATTCTTCCCAAAATAGAGAGAGGCTCTGTTCATTATATTTTTGAATATCTAATATACTTGGTAGTTCATATGTTCTTTCACCGTTAACGAAAATGTCTTTATGCAGTTCACGGGCTTCAAAGTTTGTTACGAATTTACTTATATATGTGTGAACTGGATGGAACATTTTTAAGCGCTCTTCTTTTCCTGGTTCTTCAGAATCTAACGCAATATAATCGCCTTCTGCATGATCGTTAACCCGATTGATAATACGATAAATTCGTTTCAGTCCTGGAGTGGTAATTTTTTCAGGGTTAGATGAAATTTTAATTGTATCATTTAATTTTCCGTCAGTATCTTCAATCGCAACGAGTTTGTAAACAGCCCCCAATGCAGGTTGCTCAAAGGACGTAATTAATTTCGTTCCAACGCCCCATACGTCAATTTTTGCTCCTTGAGATTTAAGGTGCATAATTGTGTATTCATCTAAATCGCTAGAAGCGATAATTTTTGTATTTGTAAACCCTGCTTCATCTAGTAGTTTTCGTGCCTTTTTCGATAAATAAGCCATATCACCACTATCAAGACGTATGCCATAGAAATCAATACGATCCCCAAATTCTTTTGCAACACGAATCGCATTTGGAACACCAGATTTCAATGTGTCATATGTATCAACGAGAAAGACGCACTTTTTATGAGTTTCAGCGTATTTTTTAAACGCGACGTATTCATCGCGATATGCTTGAACGAAAGAGTGAGCGTGTGTGCCAGCTACAGGAATCCCAAAGCGTTTCCCAGCACGAACGTTGCTTGTAGAGGAGAAACCACCAATAAAGGCAGCACGCGTCCCCCAAAGGGCAGCATCGAACTCATGGGCACGTCTTGTGCCGAACTCTAAAAGCTCATCATTACTTGCAGCATGTTTCATACGTGCTGCTTTTGTGGCAATTAATGTTTGGTAATTCACAATATTTAAGAGGGCAGTCTCAATAATTTGTGCTTCACCAAGTGGTGCATCAACACGTAATAAAGGCTCGTTATTAAATACAACTTCACCTTCTTGCATACTGCGAATCGTCCCAGTGAATTTCATATTTTGTAAATAATGAAGGAATTCTTCTTCGAATTGTAATTCTGCTAAGTAAGCGATATCGCTTTCAGTAAAACTGAAATTTTCTATGTACTCTACAATTTTCTCAAGGCCAGCAAAAACAGCGTAGCCGTTCTCAAATGGAAGCTTTCGAAAATATAAATCAAAAACAGAACGGCGATTATGAATACCATCTTTCCAATATGTATAAGCCATGTTGATTTGATATAGGTCTGTATGTAAGGCATAACTATCGTCTTTATAATGAGTCATCGCGAGAACACCTCCATAATTTGGTTATAGTATACCAATTTTTCACCATTCGTAGCAAAGAAGAGATATTGATGTGAAGTCAAGAGAGAAAAAAATGAAATTATGCATATTTTTTAGAAAATTTATATTTATCAATTTATATTTCTCCAAATTTTATGTATTATTAGAGTAATGGGGGTAATGAGAATGGAGGAGGACAATGCAACAAACATTAGAAAAAATAGGCAAACAAGTCTTTTATAAACGGCTCCAGCAAAAAATGACACAAGAAGAATTATGTCAGGGCATTTGTTCTGTCTCATACTTAAGTAAGATCGAAAATGGAAAGATCGAAGCATCAGAAGAAATTCTACAATTGCTCTGCACAAGACTAGAAATTGCTGTGACGGATTTGAGAGATGTAGAAGAAGATGTGAAGGGGAAGCTAGATGAATGGTTAAATGCACTAGTTCATTTAGACAAGCAACAAGTAGAACGTATATATGAAGAGTTGCAAGGTGAAATGAAGCATGTGTTGGATTTTGAAATTATAAATTATTATAAACTGCTGTATACACGTTATTTAATTATGAAAAGGGATATTTCTGCACTCGAAGAAGAATTAGATAAGTTGAAGAAGGTATATAAAAAATATTCTCCATTTCAGAAGTTGTTATATATGTATAGTAGAGGATTATTGTGCTGTTTACAGTATAGATGGAAGGATGGGCTAGATTACTTATTAAAAACAGAAGTAATGGCCAAAGAACAAGGGTATCATGAAACAGGCTTGTATTATAATATAGCGCTTGCATATACTCATTTAGATATTCATCATCTTGCAATTCATTTTGTAAATATGGCATTAGAAGGATTTCGTAGTGAATATAAGTTTAGAAATATAATTAATTGCCAAATCCTTATTGCGGTAAGTTATACAGAAAAAGGTCAGTATGAAGAAGCTTTAAAAATGTATGAGAGTATATTGAGAGAGGCCACATCTTTTGCTGATAAGGATGTACTATTAGCTATTACTTTAAGTAATATGGGAAGTATCTATTATAAAAAAGGTAAATATCAGCAAGCGAAAAAATATTATTTAGATAGTCTACAACTTCAAAAACAAATAGATTTAAACTATTTAGATACAATATACGAAATGGCATTAGTATGCATTAAATTAGAAGAATTGGAAGAGGCAAGGACATTAATTGATAAGGGAATTGATGCAGCAAAACAGGAAGAGAGATTTAATGCAAAATTATATTTGCTTTTAATGCTTAGATATAAATATTTTGAAGAAGCAAAAGATTATAAAGCATTTTTGGAAAATGAGGCTATCCCGTTGTATAAATCTGCAGGAAATAAAATAGAATTAAAGAAAGTATACGTTGAACTAGCAGAACATTTTTCCAGTTTATCGAGATTTGAAGAAAGTAATCGATATTATAGGTTAGTTATTGATTTAATGAATGATAATAAGGAGGAATAAACATGAAAAAGATGGTATTTGGAGTATTGGCGTTTATATTGACTCTTACAGTTGCTGGAGGAATACATCAATATAGCAGTAAACCTGATATTGTTGGTCAACAAGCTAAAACTGTTGAACAAGTTAATTTATAATCTCCACCCTTTCCAATCGGAAAGGGTTTTTTCAATATTTGTTCCTCAAAATTCTACAAAACTTGAGAAAATAATTATTTGAATTTTTAGTATATTAATAGTGGAAACATAATGCTAATATAAAACTACTCTTTTTCAAAAAAAATTTTTATTAGGGGGAAGGTTCATGAAAAAGAAAAGTTTAGCGTTAGTGTTAGCGACAGGAATGGCAGTTACAACATTTGGAGGGACAGGCTCTGCATTTGCGGATTCTAAAAATGTACTCTCTACGAAGAAGTACAATGAGACAGTACAGTCACCTGAGTTTATTTCTGGTGATCTAACTGGAGCGACTGGTAAGAAAGCGGAATCTGTTGTGTTTGATTACTTAAATGCAGCAAAAGGTGATTACAAGCTAGGGGAAAAGAGTGCGCAAGATTCTTTCAAAGTGAAACAAGTGAAGAAAGATGCTGTAACTGATTCAACAGTAGTACGTATGCAACAAGTTTACGAAGGAGTGCCTGTATGGGGTTCTACTCAAGTGGCTCACGTAAGTAAAGACGGTTCTTTAAAAGTATTGTCTGGAACAGTTGCACCTGATTTAGACAAAAAGGAAAAGTTGAAAAATAAAAATAAGATTGAAGGCGCAAAAGCAATTGAAATCGCGCAACAAGATTTAGGGGTAACACCGAAATATGAGGTAGAACCAAAAGCGGACTTATATGTATATCAAAATGGTGAAGAAACAACATATGCATACGTTGTAAATCTAAACTTCTTAGATCCAAGTCCAGGAAACTACTACTATTTCATTGAAGCAGACAGCGGTAAAGTATTAAATAAATATAATAAATTGGATCATGTAACAAATGAAGATAAATCACCAGTTAAGCAAGAGGCTCCTAAACAGGATGCGAAAGCAGTAGTAAAACCTGTAACAGGAACAAATAAAGTAGGAACTGGTAAAGGTGTATTAGGAGATACGAAATCACTTAATACAACGTTATCTGGTTCATCTTACTACTTACAAGATAATACGCGCGGGGCAACAATTTTCACATATGATGCGAAAAATCGTACTACATTGCCAGGAACTTTATGGGTAGATGCAGATAATGTTTTCAATGCAGCGTATGATGCAGCAGCAGTAGATGCTCATTACTATGCAGGTAGAACATATGATTATTATAAAGCTACATTTAACAGAAACTCTATTAATGATGCAGGAGCTCCGTTAAAATCGACAGTTCATTACGGAAGTAAGTATAATAATGCATTCTGGAATGGCTCACAAATGGTATACGGAGATGGTGATGGTGTAACATTCACTTCATTATCTGGTGGAATTGATGTAATTGGTCACGAATTAACGCATGCTGTTACTGAAAATAGCTCGGACTTAATTTATCAAAATGAATCAGGAGCGCTAAATGAAGCAATTTCTGATATTTTTGGTACTTTAGTAGAATTCTATGATAACCGTAACCCGGATTGGGAGATTGGTGAAGATATTTATACGCCTGGTAAAGCAGGAGATGCGCTTCGCTCTATGAGTGATCCAGCGAAATACGGTGATCCAGACCATTATTCTAAGCGTTACACTGGTACTAGTGATAACGGTGGGGTTCATACAAACAGTGGTATCATTAACAAACAAGCTTATTTATTAGCAAATGGTGGTACGCATTCGGGTGTAACTGTAACGGGCATTGGTAAAGATAAGTTAGGTGCAATTTATTACCGTGCAAACACACAATATTTCACGCAATCTACTACATTTAGCCAAGCTCGTGCTGGTGCAGTACAAGCTGCAGCTGATTTATATGGTGCGACTTCTGCGGAAGTAGCAGCAGTTAAGCAATCATTTAGTGCTGTTGGTATTAACTAAGGATTTAAAGGATAGCTATTAATAAAATACCTCAAAAATAAAGAAGGAGCCTATGCTCCTTCTTTATTTTTTTCTCCATTTTTTCCACAAATAATATAATCCGATACAACCTGCAATTGTCACAATCCACTTTGCTTCATTTGTTCCGTTGATGACATGATAGGCAGAATATACTTCGATTAACAATGCCGGTATTTTCCCTATTGTGCTGGCAATACTGAAGGATAGTAATGACATCTTACCTAGAGCCGCAAATAAAGTCACGATACTTGATGGGATGAAAGGTATCAAGCGAAACGATAGAACGAGTAGAAAGGCCTCTCTACCTTCTACATAAAGAAGACGCTCTACCTTTGGGTATTTATTTACTTTATCGTGAGTGAACTTTTGAAGGCCCATGCGGTAAATATAAAACGAGATAATAGCCCCTAATGCTTCGCCTACGATCGAAATAACAGTACCATTTGTTACGCCAAAGAGCTGTATATTAATGGCGGTTAAAAAAATACTAGGGATAAAACCTAAAAGACTAATGATGATGTTAATTAAGATACTAAGTGGAATTGCGATTGAATAGTATTCTGTTAAGAAATTTTGAATCGTTTCAGCCATTGTTTAAAATCCTTTATCTTTTTTTGCATTACACCACATTTCGTTTGTATAGGCAAGGGGGAATTTACATAATGTAGAAAAACGTTGATAAGAAGGGTGTTTTATACCTTATATGGGTATTGGGTATGTAAAAATAGGGGTATTTTAAAATATTTTTAAAAATACTATAAAAACCTTTGTATAAAAGAGTTTTATAGTTATGTTATCGGTGATTTTATCTGGGAAATAAACGAAAAATATAGGGGGTATATATTATAAAAGGCGAAAAATAGAGGGTTGATGAATTTGCTGGAGTAAATATGGAAAAATAGATAAAAAAATGAAAACTGATAGATTTTTTCGTTGTGAAATTGACTTTTAGTGAAGTTGCGATAATAATCATGGAAGAGGTGATATGATGAAACGAATAAGTAGTCTTTTCTTCAGTAGTTTATTGGCATTAATGCTGATCTTAAGCGGATGTGCAGGAAAAGAACAAAAAACAGAGAAACAGACAGGGAATCAAGCTACATCGGTAGAAAAAATTAGTGATAATATTTTAGATGAAATGGAAGGACCACCTAAAAATGGTCATACGATTGAAAGACATGTAGGCAAGTCAGAAGAGGATTTGAAGAATCGCTTGAAGACAGATAAAGTGTCAGCCGCAAGTACATACTATGATAAAGAAACAGCGACGAAAGCTGTAAAAGATAGCTTGAAGCAACATGACAAGGAAATTCAAGATTGGTTAAAAAATTCTAAAGAGGCTCGTCTCGTATTAAATACAACTCATTCATTTCCTGTTGGAAAAACGGTAATAAAGAAAAATATGAGTGTAAAAGACAAGTTAGTAAAAACTGTTACTGTTTTAGCAAGAGATAAGTCAGGAGAATTAGGGTTTAAGATTATTACTTCTTATCCATCTGATAAATAAGAAGGGGGAGTACATTATGTATACGACATTACAATACTTTCTTAAATCGTACTGTACGTTAAGTATTCATGAGGATGAAATAGTAAGCGTGATGGAAGAGTTTATTGAACAAGAAGATGAAGAAATTGTTTTGAAATTACGTGATGAATTAATAAATATGAAGAAAAAGAACGCGTGGGAAGAGGCGTGTGTATTAGCTGCGAAGCAAGGAAATCGTATGTGGTCTTTAGAAGAAACGAAAGACCATCTTGAAACTTTTTTACTATTACTGCAAAAGAAAAAGGCGTGATTAAATCACGCCTTTTTCTTTATGTTATTCGGTTGATATTATCTATTCTTTTGGAGCGCTTTTATATACGCTTTTTGAAATTTGTCCATTTGATATTACTTCCCCGTTTTGTGTTACTTTTTTATACGTAACCGCGGTGATTTTATCACTAGTTCTACTAATTACTTGAGAAGAAACTTCAACATTTTTACCAGTATTTGTACCGAAAATGCGTGTAGTAATACTACCTCCATTTGAAAATGCTTGAATATAAATATGATTGCCTGTATTATTTTTAAATTTTAAATCTGGACCATAATCTGCTACTGCTGCATCTTGCCCAAGTGGTAAATAATTTACTGGCATAGAATGATTGCTTCGAGAAACAATGCCTAAATCTGCCCTTAAAGCTGCACTGTATAATGTACTACTGACTTGGCAAACTCCTCCGCCTGCACTTTGTATTACTTTACCTTGTGAATATACTGCTGCAGATTTATAACCATGTGCAGCATCAGTTACGCCAACGCGACCGTTAAAACTAAATGTTTCATCAGGTGCGACAATAACCCCACTTAAAGTATTAGCTGACTTATTTACGTTAAATGATTGATTTCCGTTACGGCCAGCCATTGGAGTAGAATATTCAGCAATGACTTCTTTAATACCCATTTTCTGTATGTCTTCTGTAGAACGTTCTGGTTTTATGAATGTAACTGGTAATGTAACATCTGATTTACCAGTAGTAATAGCTTCATTTGTTAAACCGCTTAGTTTCCCTTTATCAATTTTTTCTCCGTTTTGGCTTTGACTAATATTTACTGTTGAGCCTTCAATACTTAATTCTGCGTTAACAGGATTTTTTAATGTTTCATTATATTTATCTTTTATAAAGGTTTCATAAGCTGTTGCATTTAATTGTGGTGTTAATTTATAGTCACGTTTTAATTCACCGTTTTCAGCTTGCTTACGCATTTTGTAACGATTCATTACGTTTCCTTCTTGTTCTTTGAAGATTTTGTCAATAATATCTTTCTCTTTATAATTTATTCCTAAATCTTTCCATGTGTAAGTTTGTTTATCGTTTTGGAATATGTAGGTAAGGGATTTTTGATCTAACTCAGTTACCTTTTGATTAATAATTGCTTGAATATCCTTCTTATTTTTTCCGTCGAGAGAAATACCTTCAAATGTAGTATTTGGTAATGCAGTAGTATCTAATTGATTATTTAATTTGGATACATATTGATATCCCCCAACACCGCCTACACAAAGTAATATGCCCCCAGCAATTGCAGAACCAATCAGTATTTTACTTAGCTTCATTTATTTCCCCCCAGAAATTTATGTATAAATATATGTATTACATTTTTTGTATAAAAATGATGAAAATAACATTATGTACGTACTAGTATACTATTATTTTCACTGTGTGTGTAATGTTTTCATAAAAAATGTTACACCGCTGTAATAATTGTCACTTCTTGTCACAATGTGTATGAAAAATATGTTGAAAAATATAATAAAAAGGCTGTCTAGAAAGATCTAGCAGCCTTTTTATTATAATTTTTTATGTTCATTTTTATTCGTAACACCGAGATGTTTTTGAAGGGTAGTTGAAATAGTATCGACGCTTTTTTCATTTGGAACGTAATAATAAATACCACCTATATATTTATCTGTACCCTCTACTTGCATTTTTTCCATTTTTAAATTTGAATCCATTGAATTTTTTGTAATTGTCATCATATCATCAAAAGTTAAATTAGTTTTTAAATCTTTATCGACAGCGTCTAGTAGGCCACCGATTTTATTAATGGAATTAAGAGATAGTGCCTTTTCAGCAATGGCCTCTAATACAAGCTGTTGACGTTGACCACGCATATAATCACTATCGATATGACGAGTTCTAGCTAGTGCCAGTGCCTCTTCTCCATTTAAATGTTGACGTCCTTTTTTTAGATGAATGGCATCTGCTTCATCTTTACTATTTTGCTCTGTGAACTCAACTGGAACGTCTACAGTAATACCACCAAGAGAATCAACAATTTTAATAAAGGATTTAAAATTGAATGTTACATAGTAGTCAACTGGAACATCTAAAAAGTTCTCTACCGTATCAATTGTGCTGTCTACACCACCGAATACGTGCGCATGTGTGATTTTATCGTATTTATCACGTGATTTAATGTAGACGCGTGAGTCACGTGGAATGCTTACAAGTTTAACGGATTTATCGTTTTTATTAATTGTTGCAAGTAATAACGCATCTGTTCGAGTTGCTTTTCCATAACCTTTTTCCCTAATATCACTTTCATCAACACCCATAATTAGTACGGAAATATTGTCGGTCATAGGTTTAACAGCTTTTTCACGTTTACTGGACTTATCTCCTCGACCTAGTTCAGCATAAGCATTATTTAAGACGGACTTTGCTTTACTGTATATATGGAAGGAGTAGCCTCCTGCTCCAAGTGCTACAATTAGTAATGGAATAAGAAGGAACCAAAGTAGGCGTTTTTTCTTTGAGCGTCCTTTTTTGGCTCGCGTATTGTTGTTCGTGTCGGATTTCATCATTTTTTCTCCTTTAAAACTATCAAAGTGTATACATTTAGAAGTGTATTCAAACACATAAAAAATATTTTACGCTAAATAAAAGCGATTGTACATGTATAAAAAATAGATGTCTTGATTATTTATAAGACACCTATTCGTTATTGTATACAAAAGATAGGGATAAGAAAATGATAAAATTTTACCTAATTACAACATAATGCTTACGATAATTGCAGATAAAATACTAACGAGAGTAGCTCCATATAGTAATTTAAGGCCAAACCTCGCAACAACGTTTCCTTGTTCTTCGTTTAGTCCTTTTACCGCACCTGAAATAATACCAATGGAAGAAAAATTGGCAAAAGATACAAGGAAAACAGAAATAATACCAACTGTACGGGGAGAAAGGCTATTAGAAATTTTACTAAGGTCCATCATTGCGACAAATTCATTCGTTACAAGCTTCGTTGCCATAATGCTGCCAGCCGCGACAATTTCAGAACTGGGTACACCGATAAGGAATGCGATAGGTGCAAATACATAGCCGATTAATTGTTGGAACGTAATACCGAATATAATGAGGAACAGGTCATTAATACAACTAATTAATGCGACGAATCCGATGAGCATAGCGCCGACAACAATGGCTACACGAAAACCATCAAGAATGTATTCTCCAAGCATTTCAAAAAAGCTTTGTTTTTCACCTTTGATTTCTAAAATATCTTCGTCATCTTTAACGTCGTAAGGGTTAATGATGAGTATGATAATAAAACCGCTAAATAAATTGAGAACGAGTGCAGTTACTACATATTTAGGTTCAATCATTGTCATATAGGCACCTACGATAGACATAGATACGGTTGACATAGCAGAGGCACAAAGTGTATAAAGACGGTGTTTTGGAATTTGAGCTAATTGTTTTTTCACTGTAATAAAAACTTCTGATTGGCCGACAATGGCAGAGGCGATAGCGTTGTAAGATTCTAATTTACCAAGACCATTTATTTTACTAAGAAAGTACCCGATCCAACGAATGAAAAATGGTAATATTTTGAAATGTTGTAATATACCAATTAAAACAGAAATAAAGACGATTGGTAATAATACAGTAAGGAAAAATGGCATTTCACCTTTATTTGCAAGACCACCAAATACGAAATTTATTCCATCAGCAGCATACTCGAGTAGCTTGGTAAACAAACTGGAAATGATTCTAATAAGTATGAGGCCGATTTCTGTATTTAATAGTAAATAGGTTAAAATTAACTGTATAATAAGCATGATAAAAATTGGTTTAAATTTAATATGCTTCTTATTATTGCTAGCAATATAAGCGAGCAAGAAAACAACAATTAGTCCGACGAAAAAAGTAATGAATTTCATGGTAAGCCCCCTAAAAGAGATATTCTGCTATATATGTTTTTCATTTCAAGGGAGAATATGCATCTTTGGTAAAGAAAGGAATAGAGAGAGCATGAATATATGTAGAGTGCATCACGTTGCAATTATTTGTTCGAATTATGAGACGTCAAAGGATTTTTATACTAGGATATTAGGGTTTAAAGAGATAAATGAAGTATATAGAAAGGAACGAGATTCTTATAAATTAGATTTATGTGTAGGAGAAGAGTATCAAATCGAATTATTTTCATTTCCAAATCCGCCTGAGCGTAAAAGTTTTCCAGAAGCAGCCGGTCTTAGACATTTAGCATTTGCTGTTACAAATATAGAAGAAGCTGTGAAGCATTTAAACCAATGTGGTGTTGAGACGGAACCGATCCGTATTGATGAAATAACGGCGAAGAAATTCGTCTTTTTCCAAGATCCTGATGGTTTACCTTTAGAATTGTATGAGGTTTGAAAATTGGTGGATTTTATATAGAGTTGCTTTCCAATAATTGAAGAAACTAAAGTGAAACTTCTTTTTAAAAGGAGGTGTAACTTTAGCTAAGAAAGCTAAAGAGCATATGTGGATATTTTAAAATTATTGATGGTAGTCATTCTTATTGGGTTAACAGCATTTTTTGTGGCTGTTGAATTTGCAATTATTAAGGTACGTAGCAGTCGTATTGATCAACTCGTTAGCGAAAAAAGACGAGGTGCACTGGCAGCTAAAAAGGTAACTTCAAATTTAGATGAATATTTATCGGCCTGTCAGCTAGGTATTACAATTACTGCTTTAGGGCTTGGGTGGTTAGGGGAACCAACCATTAAACATTTACTCGAGCCGTTGTTTTTAAAATTAAAATTCTCACCTGCAATTTCCAGTACAGTTTCATTTATTATTGCCTTTGCAGTAATTACATTTTTACATGTTGTCATTGGGGAACTTGCTCCAAAGACATTTGCTATACAAAAAGCAGAACAAGTTAGCTTATTGTTATCGAAACCACTTATTTATTTTTACCGAGTTATGTATCCGTTTATTTGGGCTTTGAATGGTTCAGCGAGGGTTGTAACTGGTTTATTCGGATTACATCCAGCTTCTGAACATGAAGTAGCTCATTCAGAAGAAGAATTAAGGTTAATCTTATCTGAGAGCTATGAGAGTGGAGAGATTAACCAAAGGGAATTTAAATATGTAAATAATATTTTTGAATTTGATAATAGAGTAGCAAAAGAAATTATGGTACCTCGTACGGAAGTTGTAGGCTTATATGAGGACGAACCATTTGAAACACATATTAAAGTAATCGCGCAAGAAAAGTACACGAGATATCCTGTATTTGGTGAAGATAAAGATGAAATTATTGGGATGGTTAATGTAAAAGATTTATTTATTCGTTATATGGATGGTAATCGGGATGAGGAGTGCTCAATTATGCCATATACAAGGCCAGTTATTGAAGTGCTAGAAAATATTCCAATTCATGATTTACTATTACAAATGCAAAGAAAACACATTCCATTAGCTGTATTGTATGATGAATATGGTGGTACAGCTGGGATTGTTACACTAGAAGATATTTTAGAAGAAATTGTTGGAGAAATTCGAGATGAATACGATGAAGATGAGAATCCCCCTATAGAGCATATAAGTGAAGGTTATAAAATCGTAGAAGGAAAAGTGCTTATTAGTGAAGTAAATGATTTGCTTGGCATACATTTAATTGCTGATGATGTAGATACAATTGGTGGCTGGATTATGGTACAAAAACAAATCGTTGCTGAAGGAGATATTATTGAGAAACACGGTTTTTATTTTAAAGTCCTTGAAAAGGATATGCATCAAATTAAACGAGTGGAAATAAGGAAAGTAGAAGAATGATTTTCTATAAACTTTAATAAAAAGGATATACAGAAAAATAAATGTTTGCGCTTTCAAAAAAGGTGCTATATAGTGAAGGTGGATACTGAAAAATTCTTCTGAATGATACTCGTGTTTTTAGAGGGCGGATTTTTTGGATAAGGATTTAGAATGAAAAAGTATAGGTGATAAAAATGATAGCAACGAAGGATATACGTATAGAAAAAGATTTTTTAGGTGAAAAAGAAGTACCAAGTGCAGCTTATTATGGTGTACAAACATTACGTGCCGTAGAAAACTTCCCAATTACAGGATATCGCATTCATCCATCACTCATTACAGCAATGGCAATTGTGAAAAAAGCGGCGGCGCTTGCGAATATAGATACTGGTTACTTAGCTAAAGACATTGGACATGAAATTGCAGAAGCAGCGCAAGAAATTGTTGATGGAAAGTTTCATGATCAATTTATCGTGGATCCTATTCAAGGTGGAGCCGGAACTTCTATTAATATGAATACAAATGAAGTAATTGCGAATAGAGCGTTAGAACGTATGGGATATGAAAAAGGGGCGTATGCGAAAATTAGCCCAAACACTCATGTGAACATGGCCCAATCAACGAACGATGCGTTTCCAACAGGGATTCATATTGCAACTCTTATGATGTTAGAAAAGCTTCTTATTACAATGGAAGAACTTCATTCTGCTTTTCGTAAAAAAGCAAAAGAGTTTGATCATGTTATTAAAATGGGACGCACACATTTACAAGATGCAGTTCCAATTCGCCTTGGACAAGAATTTGAAGCGTATAGCCGAGTGCTTGCGCGTGATATAAAAAGAATTAAACAGTCTCGTCAACATTTATATGAAGTGAATATGGGCGCGACAGCTGTTGGTACAGGATTAAATGCAAATCCTATGTATATTGAACAAGTGGTAAAACATTTAAGAACGTTTAGTGGATTCCCACTTGTTGGTGCAGAGCATTTAGTTGATGCAACGCAAAATACAGATGCATACACAGAGGTATCTGCAGCACTTAAAGTATGTATGATGAACATGTCTAAAATTGCAAACGATCTTCGTATTATGGCGTCTGGTCCACGTGTTGGGTTAGCTGAAATTCAATTGCCAGCACGTCAGCCAGGTTCATCGATTATGCCAGGAAAAGTAAATCCAGTTATGGCAGAAGTGATTAACCAAGTCGCATTCCAAGTAATCGGAAACGATCATACAATTTGCTTAGCATCAGAAGCAGGACAATTAGAGTTAAACGTAATGGAGCCTGTGCTTGTATTTAATTTAATTCAATCTATTAGTATTATGAATAATGGATTCCGTGTATTCCGTGAATATTGTATTGAAGGAATTACGGCAAATGAAGAATTGCTGAAGCAATATGTTGAGAAAAGTGTTGGAATTATTACAGCAGTTAATCCTCATATTGGTTATGAAGTAGCATCTCGTATTGCACGTGAAGCAATTGAAACAGGGAAATCTGTTAGGGAGTTATGTTTAGAACATGGTGTACTGACAGAAGAGGAATTGGATATTATTTTAGATCCATTCGAAATGACTCACCCTGAAATTGCTGGAGCTTCTTTATTAAAAAATAAAAAAATGTAATGTGAAAAACACCGATCCACTTGGATCGGTGTTTTATTTTTAAAAGATATTAAATACAGCGTTTAATTGAAGTAAGCTAATAACAGCTAAGAAGATTAAACTGTATTTCATTGCTGTTTTAAATAGAGCAGATTCTTTACCAACTAGTCCAACTGCGGCACAAGCAACTGCTACAGATTGTGGTGAAACCATTTTTGCCATTGTACCACCTACTACGTTTAAGGCAACGAGTGTAGAAGGAACGATGTTTAACTGGTCTGCTGTTACTGCTTGAAGTGGTGCGAATAAAGAACCACTTGAAACTACTGAACCTGTAATGAATACGCCAATCCATCCTAAGATTGGAGAAAGAACTGGGAATGCATTACCAGTAGAAGAGAATGCAAGTCCAAGTGTAGATGACATACCAGAGTAGTTTTCTACGTAAGCTAAAGCGATAACGCTACAAATTGTATATACTGGAGCTTTTAATTCTTTCATTGTTTCAATCATTAATTCTTTAACCATTTTACCTTTTACGCGGTAAACGATAAGTGAAACGATAATTGCTAGTACAATCGCAGTAGTTGTAGAAGAGAATACATCAAATTTGAAAACAGCTGCGAAAGGTGTATCAGCTTTTGTAATTGGTGTAGTTTTCATAACAGCATTATGAAGACCAGGGAACTGAATGTTAAATACTAAGTTTGCTAACGCACCATCTGGAGCAAATAAAGCTTTAATCGGTTTTAAGTTAAAGATTGTTACAAATGCAGTTAAGAATACGAATGGAGACCAAGCGTATAAAATTTGATTGAATGTATGTGATACTTTAGTTTCTTGTTTTTCTTCTTTAGTAGAAGATTTTGGTTGCCAAACACGTAAGAATAATGCAAGAGCAATCATACTTACAACTGCTGCGAAAATATTAGTAAGTTCTGCACCTAAGAAGTAAGTCACAGCGAATTGAGTAATAGCGAAAGAAACACCACTTACAAGAATACCTTGCCAAGTTTCTTTAATACCTTTAATTCCATCGACCATTGAAACGAGTAAGAAAGGTAAAATAATACTAATGAAAGGTAAAATAAGAACAGTTTGACGACCAATAGTTAATGCGTCAAGTTGAGTTAATTGTGCTGGCACTGTAACTGGAATACCCATAGCACCCATAGCACCACCAGCAATATTAGCTACTAAACAAATACCTGCTGCTTTTAATGGATTAAAGCCCATACCTACAAGTAGTGCGGCTGTAATAGCAACTGGAACCCCTAGACCAGCTGCACCTTCTAAGAAAGCACCGAAAGAATAAGCGATTAATAATACTTGTAAACGTTGATCATTTGTAATGCTTGAAATACTATCGCGAATAATATTGAATTGCTCTGTTTTAACAGTTAATTTGTAAAGGAAAATTGCGGCGATAACGATAGTACAAATTGGATAAAATCCAGATAAAACACCGAATCCAGCAGATGCTACAGCTACTGTTGCTGGCATTTTATAAACAAATATTGCAAGGATAATAGCGACAATCACACTATAAAGACCAGCCATGTAACTTTTCATTTTGAATCCCATTAAACAAATGATGAAACAAAAGATTGGAAGTGCTGCGATTAGTGCAGATAACCAAATATTGTTTAAGGGGTCATAAATTTGTGTCCAAGTACTCATAATAATGACAACTCCTATCTATTATATGTGAAGAAATTCACATTATTTGTGAAACTATTCACAATCAACTTACATGCTTAGTATATTCTCCTTCAACACTATTGTCAACGTAAAAAAGTATAATTATTCCATAATAGTGTTAAAAGAAAAGCTTTGTTCATAAAGTAGACAAAAAACACACTCAAATGAATTTAAGTGTGCTGTATAAACTATTTGCATATTATTTTGCTTATTCAGCTGGCATGTTTCCTATAAGTGTATATTAGATGCCATCTTTTATATCGAGTATAAAGTTTGATATATGAACTGATCTGTCCTATTTGATCTAGTGTGAGGGAGGATTGGTGAGTGGATTTAAATAGGAAGTTTTGCACAACAGTCCAACTGCTTGCAATACGAATAAAAAATTAGAAACAAATTTTTAATATCATATCATCTCTTTTTACTGAAAATTCCTTTTAGCGTAACAAAGAGGTTAATTATAGTTCAACTACATTACGATAGGTTATCAATTATAGACGGTATTTTACAATACCGTTACTGTGCGTTTCAATGAGGTGAAAATATAACAAAAAGCTTGATAAAACAACGTTTGCAAGCAAAGTATTCGTAGGCCATTATTTTGCTTTTTCGTTATATCATATAGTATAATATTCAAAATCAGCAAGGATTTTTTCCTGAATTTTTGCTGATAAAGATGGAAAAATTTTTCGGCTTTATAGGTTGATAAAGTTATGTCGTAACAGGAAATATAAGAACAGATATATAAATAAATAAAAAGAACATAAAAACGCAAATAAAAACGAAAATGAGGGGAACTTTATGAGCCAAAATCAATTCGAATGTCGTATTTCAGAAGAAGATGTACAAATGTTAAGAGCGTTAGCTCACCCACTTCGTCTACGTCTAGTAATGGAACTTATGCAAAGAGGAACATGTAATGTAACACAACTACAGGAAGTATTAGAAATTCCGCAATCAACGGTTTCACAACATTTAACGAAGTTAAAGCAAAATAAAGTAGTGCGCTTTGAAAGACGAGGATTAGAAGTGTATTATCAAATCCATAATGATAAAGTAAGTGCGGTAGTAAAAACATTATTTTCTTAAAATTTGAATATTATGGAAAAAGACGTATGGAATATACGTCTTTTTTTATTTGTCAGAAAGGTAGCGAGAGAGTAAATATTAGCATGTGAGGAAGAAATGACTATCAATCAACATGCTGCCTTACGGAATATATTCTAAAAGGAAAAGAAAAAATAGAAAGGAGTGTAGTAAGCAAAAGGAGGGATAGTAGTATGGATGTGAAACGTGTGAAACAAATTTTATCTTCTTCAAGTAGAATTGACGTTACATATGAGGGCGTACCAGTATGGATTGAGAGCTGTGATGAGCAGAAGGGGAGTGCTCAAGTGTATGATGTATCTAATCCTGGTGAGAGCGTTCATGTGGACGTGACAGCTTTAGAGGAGAAATAATAAAAAAGACGCCTCTCAATTGAGAAGCGTCTTTTTGTTATTCCATCATATGTGCAATTTTCTTAGAGAACATAAGAAGTACTAATCCCAGTACAATTACGATAATACCGATACTTGCGAATACTTCTAAATATCCTAAAGATTGAGTGAAAGCAGCTAATTGTCCTGCTAATAAGTTTGCGCAGCCAGTACCAGCTAACCATACACCCATTAATAATGATGCTAATTTAACAGGAGCGATTGCACTTACCATAGATAATCCGATAGGTGATAAGAATAACTCACCGATTGTATGGAACATGTAAGTGAATACAATGAATAGTAAGTTTGCCTTTATTGTAATATTACTTTCATCGCTACCAGTTTTTAATACAGCTAAAGTTAGAACTAGATATCCAATTCCTAGTAAAATCATACCTAATGCCATTTTTGTTGGGATTTTCAAATCACCATTTTTTGTTTTCGAAAGTTTAATCCATAATGCAGAAACTGGTAATGCTAATAAGATAATGAATAGTGGGTTTACAGATTGGAACCAAGGTGTTGGAATTGTAAATCCACCGATTGTACGATCTACGAACTTATCTGTGTAAAGTGTTAAAGAACTACCAGCTTGTTCAAATCCTGCCCAGAAGAATACTACGAAACAAGTTAAAATTAAAATTGCAGCAGTGCGTTTTTTCTCTTGTGTTGTTAAAGGTTTTTTCTCAATTACTTTTGCATTTTTTTCTTTAGATTTTTTCCCTACAACAGTTGTTCCGATAGATCCTAAGTAACGAGGTGCTAATAAGTTAAAGGCAATCTGACCAATGATCATACCGATACAAGCTGTTAAGAATCCATATTTATAATCTGCGAAATAACCGCAAATGAATGGAGCAACAAAAGCCCCTAAGTTAATTCCCATGTAGAAGATAGTGAAGGCACTATCACGACGAGAATCGTTTTCGCTATATAATTGACCTAATAAAGTCGAAATATTTGGTTTGAAGAATCCATTACCAATAACTAATAATCCTAATCCTAAAAATAGTCCGGTTTTTGTGTTCATTGAAAATAGTACAAAGTTACCAAGTGCCATGATGATACCACCAATAGTAATGGCATGTCGCTTCGTAATGAAATGGTCAGTTAACCAACCACCGATAATCGGTGTGAAGTATACTAACATTGTGAAAATACCGTAAATTTGAACTGCAACTGCTTTATCAAATCCTAAACCGCCGCTTACTAAGCTCGTTGTTAAATAAAGAACTAATAAGCCACGCATTCCGTAATAACTAAATCTTTCCCATGCTTCTGTAAAGAACAACAAGTATAACCCTGGTGGATGTTTTTTTGGTGATTGTTGCTCTCCAGCTTTGTCTAATTTTAAAGCTGCATCCATTTTTGTTTCCCCCTAATCCTGTATAACGGATATTTATGTAATCATTTTAATTTACAAAATATTTAGAAGTCAATAGAATTATATGGAAATAGAAAGAAAATTTCTAAAAAAGTTCTATTTTTCTTCAACCGTTACTGTATTTTGCCCTGAAAACGAGATGATAAGCGTTTTCAAATGTAATAATTGAATTCTAAAAGAAAATAAAATAGTGATTAATCAGAAAATTTAGATTAAAATATTTATTCTGATATAGAGAAAATATATTCTATTTACTTTTATAATATAACATATTGGGAATAAAAATACAAAATGAAATAATGTGACACTTCAGTGAAATAGAAAATAGCCAGCACCATAGGAGGGTGCTGACTAGAGGTGTATTATTTAACAAAGCGCTTTTCGATGTCATCTAGTAATAGGTTAGCAGCAATTACACCGCCAGCTGTATTCCAAATAACATCGTCGACTTTGTATGCTTTACCATTCTTTACGGCATTTAAATTTTTAAATAGAGGATCGTTTATATATTCTTTTTCTAGTTCAGATCCTTTTTTCTCATTTCCTTTATCAAATGTGAAGTAGAATAATACGTCACCATCCATAGCAGAAATACGCTCTTTAGATACGTTACGCTCTGCAAAATCATCTTTGTTTTGATCTCCAGGACGTTTAAATCCAAGTTCTTTTAAAATAACACCAGAGAATGTATCGCCATGATAAATACGAACATCACCAGGCATGAAACGAACCATAGAGATTTCTTGATTTACTTTATCGCCAAGTTTGCCTTTTAAATCTTTCATACGTGATTCGTAATCAGCTACAACTTTTTGACCTTCTTTTTCTTTATTTAATGCTTTTGCATAAAATTTGAAGTTATCTTTCCATTCACCACGTAATGTTTCTGAGAACACAGTAGGTGCAATTGCTTTTAATTGTTCGTACACTTTTTCGTGACGCATTTTGTTACCGATAATTAAGTCTGGTTTTAAAGAAGCGATTGTTTCAACGTTAACTTGTCCTTCATCACCAACAACTTTTACATCTTTCATTTTATCCTTAATATGTGGATACCATGGGTCACCAGTCCAAGACTTTACAGCACCAACTGGTTTCACACCTAATTCAAGTAAAGCTTCAGTTCCTTCATTTGTTAAGATAACTACACGTTTTGGATTAGCAGGAACTTCTGTTTTACCCATTGCATGTTCTACAGTAACCACTTCTTTTTTATTATCTTCTTTTGTAGATTCTTCTTTGTTATTTGATTTTCCACAAGCGCTTAAAAGCATTGAAAATGCTAGTAAAAATACAAATACTGTAAACGATTTCTTCCGCATGAAATTCATTATGTACCCCCTATATGTTGAGAATATTTTTCAATAGCAAGCATGATATTAAGCCTTTATCTTTTGATTGTCAATACATATGGTTGAAAATAATTCTCATTTCCGTTGACAATGAGAATTAAGTTGAAATACACTTACAACGTATCATTATACATTGAAGGGGAAACGCTGCATGTTATTAAAAACAAATCAAGCAAAATGGATTGGATTATTTGTTGGAATCATTGCAGTCGTTATTTGTATTTGGGGAAGTATTATTTTCGGATATACAAATACGAGCTGGAAATTAGCGCTAGATGCTTTTTTCCATTTTAATGGTTCTAATGAACATATTATTATTCAAAATGTGCGCCTTCCAAGGGCACTTATAGCAGCAAGTGTTGGTGCTAGTTTAGCCATCGCGGGTTGTCTTATGCAAACTTTAACTAAGAATCCACTTGCTTCTCCAGATTTTATTGGATTAAATTCAGGTGCTGCGTTCTTCATAGTTGTAGCAATTGTAATCTTTTCAGTAACATCATTATCAGCTTTCACATGGATTGCCTTTTTAGGAGCTGCGGTTGCAGCTGTACTTGTATTTGCTTCTAGTTCTTTAGGAAAAGAAGGGACTACTCCTCTTAAGTTAACGTTAGCAGGGGTCGCAATTAGTGCGTTATTTTCATCATTAACACAAGGATTACTTGTGTTAAATGAAAAAGCACTTGAAGAGGTATTATTTTGGCTTGCTGGATCTGTGCAAGGGAGAAAGTTAGAAATTTTACAATCTGTATTCCCATATTTATTAATAGGATGGATTGCATCTCTTATGATGGCAGGGAAAGTAAATACATTGATGATGGGAGAAGACGTCGCGAAAGGACTTGGACAACGAACAATTTTAATGAAATCATTCGTGTTACTTATTATTGTACTGTTGTCTGGTGGTTCAGTTGCGGTTGCTGGCCCAATTGGATTTATTGGAATTATTACTCCGCATTTTGCGAGATTTCTTGTTGGAGTTGACCACAGATGGAGAGTGCCTTATAGCGGATTGTTAGGTGCAATACTACTAATATTGGCTGATATAGCAGCAAGATATGTCATTATGCCACAAGAAGTACCAGTAGGAGTTATGACAGCATTTATTGGAGCTCCATTCTTTATTTATATTGCACGTAAGAGAGGGCTTAGCAAATGAAGAAATATATTCCGTTTCGTATAGGAAAAGGTGAGCTCTCGTTTTTAATGTATAAACGAGCTTGTCTCGTCTTGTTAAGTTTACTAGTTGTTTTAATAGGATTATTCTTTGCGAGCGCAGGTATGGGAGACATGAAAATTGCTCCTTATGACGTATGGCAAGCAATTACCGGAAATGGCGATGCAATGTCAAATATGGTTGTAAATAAGTTTCGTATGCCACGTATTTTAATTGCTATCCTCGTAGGAATTGCGCTTGCGGTAGCGGGCTGTATTTTACAAGGGCTCGTTCGAAATCCACTTGCTTCTCCTGATATCATCGGGATTACGGGCGGGGCAAGTGTCGCAGTTGTATTATTTTTAGCGCTATTTAGTGATAAAAATAATGCGCTAACTGTAAGCATTCATTATATGCCGTTAGCAGCTTTTGCAGGAGCAACGATTGTAGCGGTTTTTGTATACTTATTTGCATGGAAAAATGATGGATTATCACCAATTATTCTCGTTTTAATTGGTGTTGGATTTTGGGCATTAACGAAGGCGGCAACAACATTATTTATGTTGTTAGCACCAATTTATCAAGCGAGCCAAGCGAATGTATGGATTACGGGTACCGTTTATGGCTCTTCTTGGCAAAATGTTATGGTACTTGCACCGTGGGTTCTCATTTTAACAGTAATATCATTTATAGCTGCTAGACATTTAAATGCGCAAGAGCTAGGGGATGATATTGCGGTAGGACTTGGTGTTCCTTTAACGAAGTCACGCGTATTCATGTTATTACTTAGTACGGCTTTAATTGGGGGAGCAGTTGCCTTCGCCGGAGGGATTGGATTTGTCGGTTTAATGGCACCTCATATTTCACGAAGGCTAGTTGGTTCTTTATACGGTGCATTGCTCCCAGTTGCAGCTATTGTCGGTGCAATTCTAGTACTTGCTGCAGATTTAATAGGGCGTACAATTTTCACACCACTTGAAATTCCAGCAGGGGTATTTACATCAGCAATTGGTGCACCTTATTTTATTTATTTACTTTATAAAAGTCGGAATTCATAAAGGGAGATGAATATGCAAAAAGCATTGGAGACGAAACGCTTGACGTTGTCTTATGGTGAAACAATTATTATTGATGAGTTGAATTTAGAAATTCCAAAAGGTGAAATTACAATCTTTATCGGTTCCAACGGTTGCGGGAAATCAACTTTATTACGTTCACTAGCTAGATTATTAAAGCCAACAACTGGTGACATTTTGTTAGATAATCAAGCTATTCAAAGTATGCAAACGAAGCAAATTGCTCGTCAAATGGCAATTTTACCGCAAGGACCGCAAGCACCAGAAGGGCTTACAGTATTGCAACTTGTAAAACAAGGACGCTATCCATATCAAACATGGCTGAAACAGTGGTCAGAAAAAGATGAGGAAATGGTACAGAAGGCACTTGCAGCAACAGGTATGACAGAATTTGCTGAGCGTGATGTGCATGCTCTTTCAGGTGGGCAGCGTCAACGTGCTTGGATCGCAATGACACTTGCACAAGATACAGATATCATTTTACTGGATGAGCCAACTACATACTTAGATATGACTCACCAAATTGAAGTGCTAGATTTATTATTCGAATTAAATGAAACAGAACAAAGAACAATTGTTATGGTATTACATGATCTGAATTTAGCATGCCGCTATGCAGATAACATTGTAGCAATTCAAGATAAACAAATATATGCACAAGGTAAACCTGAAGAAGTGGTAGATGAGAAACTAGTACGTGATGTATTCCGAATGGAGTGTCAAATTAGTACGGATCCGTTGTTTGGAACACCGCTTTGTATCCCTCACGGAAGAGGAAGACGTGTAGTTAAAGAAGTTGCTCAGGCAATGAGATAAAAAAACGATGAGTGATTCATCGTTTTTTTTATTTGGTACAAGAAAATAAGAGGAAGAGAGGAATACGTAAGCGACGTTTATACTCTTCTTCATCTTGAAAATAGGTTGGATTTGGTGTAGCTTCTTTTAATGATGTAATGGTAAATCCGGCTTGCTGTAATAATGTGAAATACTCTTCCGTTGTACGATGATATTTAATAACTTCTTGGTCAATCCATGGTTCAACCCGTTTGCCTAGTTTAAAGTAATCATCGACGAGCCAACTCGTTCTTTTACCACTTGTTTGTAAGCTTTCAAATGAAGAAGTAATAACGGGATGTTGAACGCTAAAGGTAAAGGTGCCATTTGTTTTTAAAGTTTGAAATACATTTTGAAAAATAGTATCAAGATGTTCAATATAATGTAAGGCGAGTCTAGATGTTACTAAATCAAAAGTGGAAGAGGGGTAGGTATAATCTTTGAGGTTTAAAAAATGAACAGATCCATTTTTATTTTCTAGTTGTTTTTTAGCTTTTTCATACATAAGTTCGGAGCCTTCAATGCCGGTGTAAGAGTAGCATCCCTTCTCTAATAATTCCGCGCCAAACTTAGCATCACCACAGCCTAAATCGAGAATTTGTTTTCCTTGTACATGACCAATGAGCTGAAAGAATACTGGTTTTTCAATGGATTCATTTGGGCTATTTTCTCGGTATCTTCGTTTCATATATTGTTCGAAAAATGCTGTGTTATTGTATACATCAGATTCTGTAAATGCCATGTTTGAAACCTCCCGAAATATTTTTTTAATTCTATCAAATATGAAAAGTAAATGATAGATTTATTGTAATGAATCATATATAATCTAGAATTGTAAGCGGTTACTTTAAACTATTTTTCTATAATAAATTCTGAAAACGTGTTAAGCTAGTAGAGGGATTATTAGAACTATTAAGACAATAATCCGCTTACATGAACGATGGGAGGCTTCACGATGTCTAGTAAAACACTTGCGAAATTTTTAGAAGAAAATTTAGAGGATTTAAAATCAAAGGGGCTTTATAACGTAATTGATCCGCTTGAGAGTTCAAATGGACCGATCATTACAATTGGCGGAAAAGAATATATTAACTTATCTTCAAACAACTATCTGGGATTAGCAACAGATAGCCGTTTGCAAGAAGCAGCAATTGGTGCTATTCATAAGTACGGTGTTGGAGCAGGGGCTGTTCGTACAATTAACGGTACTTTAGATTTGCATATTAAGTTAGAAGAAACAATTGCAAAGTTTAAACATACAGAAGCAGCAATTGCTTATCAATCAGGATTTAACTGTAATATGGCAGCGATTTCAGCTGTTATGGATAAAAATGATGCGATTCTTTCAGACGAATTAAATCATGCATCTATTATTGACGGTAGTCGTTTATCAAAAGCAAAAATTATTGTTTATAAACATTCTGATATGGAAGATTTACGCCAAAAAGCAATCGCGGCGAAAGAATCAGGTCTTTACAATAAATTAATGGTAATTACAGATGGTGTCTTTTCGATGGATGGAGATGTTGCAAAACTACCAGAAATTGTTGAGATTGCAGAAGAGTTAGATTTAATGACATACGTAGATGATGCACACGGTTCAGGTGTACTTGGAAAAGGTGCAGGAACTGTAAAGCACTTCGGTCTTTCTGATAAAGTTGATTTCCAAATTGGTACATTATCAAAAGCAATTGGGGTAATTGGTGGATATGTAGCAGGGAAACAAAACTTAATTGACTGGTTAAAAGTTCGTTCACGTCCATTCTTATTCTCTACAGCATTAACACCAGCTGATGCAGCAGCTTGCATGAGATCAATTGAAATCTTAATGGAAAGCACAGAGTTACACGATTGCTTATGGGAAAATGGCCGCTACTTGAAACAAGGATTAAAAGAACTTGGCTTTAACATTGGGGAAAGTGAAACGCCAATTACACCTTGTATCATTGGGGACGAAGTATTAACACAAGAATTTAGTAAACGTCTAAATGAAGAAGGTGTATACGCAAAATCTATCGTGTTCCCAACTGTAGCAAAAGGAACAGGGCGCGTTCGTAATATGCCTACAGCAGCTCATACGAAAGAAATGTTAGATGAAGCAATTCTTAAGTATGAAAAAGTAGGAAAAGAAATGGGCATCATTTAAGTAACGACATCTTTTGAATAGCTTGCAAATGAGGAGTGGGGAAAATGAAAAAAATTCTAGTAACCGGTTCTTTAGGGCAAATTGGTTCTGAACTAGTAATGAAACTTCGTGATGTATACGGCGCATCAAATGTTATTGCAACAGATATTCGTGAAACAGATAGTGAAGTAGTAACGTCTGGTCCATTTGAAACGTTAGATGTAACAGATGGACAAAAACTACATGATATCGCAAAGCGTAATGAAGTAGATACAATTATTCATTTAGCAGCTTTACTTTCAGCAACAGCAGAAAAAAATCCGTTATTTGCATGGAATTTAAATATGGGTGGACTTGTAAATGCTCTAGAAGCAGCTCGTGAATTAAACTGTAAGTTCTTCACGCCAAGTTCTATCGGTGCATTCGGTCCATCGACGCCAAAAGATAATACACCGCAAGATACAATTCAGCGTCCTACTACGATGTATGGGGTAAACAAAGTAGCAGGAGAATTACTGTGTGATTATTATCATCAAAAATTTGGCGTAGATACGCGCGGTGTCCGTTTCCCAGGTTTAATTTCTTACGTAGCTCCTCCAGGAGGCGGAACAACTGATTATGCAGTTGAAATTTATTATGAGGCGATTAAAAAAGGTGCATACACCTCATACATTGCTGAAGGAACGTACATGGACATGATGTATATGCCTGATGCTTTACAAGCGATCATTTCATTAATGGAAGCTGATCCAAGTAAGCTAGTGCATAGAAATGCATTTAACATTACAGCAATGAGCTTCGAGCCAGAGCAAATTGCAGCGTCAATTCGTAAACACATTCCGACGTTTACAATGGATTATGCAGTAGATCCAGCTCGTCAAACAATCGCTGATAGCTGGCCAAACTCTATTGATGCAACAGCAGCAATGAAAGAGTGGGGCTTTAAAGCAGAATACGATTTAGACAAAATGACAACTGACATGCTGGCTAAGTTAAAAAAAAAGCTCACAGCTGAGTTAGTGATGAATTAATAGGAAGAGTCGATTCTTAGGAATCGGCTCTTCCTCATTTTTGGAAGGAGAGAAGTCTTATGCAAAGAGTTGATGTCGTATATGCACTAATACATGACGAAGAAACAGATAAAATATTAATGGTACATAATGTAGAACAAAACGTTTGGTCATTGCCAGGTGGGGCTGTGGAAAAAGGTGAAATATTAGAGGAAGCACTAATAAGAGAAGTGAAAGAAGAGACAGGTTTAACTGCTACGTTAGGTGGACTTGTTGCGATCAATGAAAAATTCTTTGAAGAATCAGGGAATCATGCGCTATTCTTTACATTCCGAGCGAATGTAGAAAAAGGTGAACTTATTGCGGAAGATGAAGGTGAAATTTCTGCAGTAGAGTGGGTGGATCGAACAATTGCGAATGAGCGCTTCCCATACTATGACGGAGGATTTGAATATTTGTTAGAAGTAGCCATTCCATACAAGTTTCAACCAGAAACAAAGTAATTGAACGAAAAAACAGGAGCCACAAGGCTCCTATTTTCTATTCAATCGTCTTCAGTAATAATTTTTTCAGTAATGGTTTAATCTTCAGTCGTAAATCTTCAGCGTGATTTGCAACTAAGAAGTGATGGTTATAAATGTTTTTCATCAATTGATAAGTTGCTTCTTTCGCTTCGCCTTCTTCGATGAAGATACCGATTACTTCCATACCACTTTTACGCGCGAGTTTAACAGCTTCATGCGTATCTAAAATTCCGTCTTGTTGATAGTCTAGCGCAGAAGGCTCACCGTCTGTGAAGACTAGTAAGAATTTATGTTTCTCAGGTCTTTTGGCAAGCTTTTCAGAAACGATACGAATAATATATCCGTCGCGGTTATCTTCTTCTTCACGAAGTTGCATAATTTCTGGACCAACGTTTGGTAACGTTGAGTTTTTATAATTTACAACTTCATGGATAACGTTCGGCTTATCTTCAGGTTTAGCGCTAGAGGCATCTTCCCAAAATCCGCTAATAGCGTGCGGGATTTTTAAAGATTTTAAAGCTTCATGGAATAGTACAACACTCTTCTTCGTTTCTTCCATTTTGTTATACATAGAACCAGAACAGTCAACTAATAGTTGGAATGCAACGTCGAGCTCTTGTGATTCTTGCCCTTTTTTATAAAACATGCGAGGCTGCTTTTCAGTATAAATACGAAGGAATTTCTTACGAAGTCTTCCGTAATATTTATCACTATTTGCATTCGTTTTATTTTCAATCGTTTTTTCGATAATTTTCTTTAATTCTTTTACATCTTTATTAACGACTGATTTGATAGCTTGGTAATCCTTTTTCTCATCAGGATTTGGTTTACGTGCTTCTTTAAATGTATGAGAAGCGCCAGTGTTATATTTACCATATGCACCATCATTTTGACTAGAAGCGTGTGAAGCCCTTGCTTCTTCTGTATCAGCGCCATCAAAGTTGGATTGTGTACTTTTTTGAGAAGTACCTTGTACAGAACCAAGTGCTTGGTCGCCATCTTCTGATTCACGAGCAGTATCGCCCATCATGTTTGTTTTTGTTCCGCTTTCTAATTCAAAGCGTAAAAAGTTCTCGTTTTCGTTATTTTTATTTTCACGATGCCATGTGGAGAAACTTTCATCCATTTTGTTTTTATTTTCATCGTCATCTATAAGCTGCGTATCATCATTTGCTAAATCTTCGACGCGACAGTTCTTTTCGTCTGCAAGAACAGATAAATAAAGCGGTGCATGTCCGAAATAGTTGTTAAGCATATCACTTTCAAGAAGCTCCTCTAAGCGGTAGCGAATTTTCTCAACGATATACATAATATCTTCCGTATTACGAGCTTGGAATGTTTCATGCAAAATAGCTTCAATTTGTTCGAAATATTCATTATTAAACATTTCATATTTATCGCTCGTTAATGAAAGATAGCATAGGCAAAATAGACGATCACCGTGATAGTTACGAACGCGATTGATTTCATTTTGTGAGCTAAAGTAATTGCGATACATTTCTTTTCTTCTTTTAAAAACATGCTTCGTGCCAGGACGTAAGTTCTTTACAATTTCCTCAACGCGTAAATCTTCTAATAGAACAAATAATTGTGTTAAAAACTTTTTTAGGGGCGATTCTTGCAATTCAATCGCATAAGAACGAATTAAAGTCATGTCCGAGTAATGTTTATTACCAAGTGCTTTTAAGAACACTTCGCTTTTTAATCCGATTACTGTATCTTCTTCTTTTCGATCATCCCAAAAGTGACTAATGACAACTTTCTTTTCAATTTCGTCGTAGTATGCTTTATAGCCATATTCAAGATAGGCATCGTCTTCTTTTAGAAGGGCATACATTAAGTTTTCCATTTGTAGAAACAGCGACGCATCAATTTTTTTGTCACTAAAAATTTGTCTCATAAATTATCCCTCAAAGAAATAACTTTCTGCTAATTCACGGACAGTCATTTGTTCTGTTTCATCATTAAGTTTTGCAATTATGCTTCGTTCAATCGCTCGCATAACAGGAATATATACACCTAAATCACATGCGTCGATAATGCCACGAATACTTGCCGCTTCTTCACTTACACGTCCATCGCGAGCTAAAGGCATAAGGTCGCTTGCAAAGGCAACGAACTTTTCAATTGTTGCAACATCTTTTAATTTTGATTCTGCTAATAATAATTCTTTTAATGTATCACCTTGAATGTAAGGAACTTCAATAATAACGAAACGGTTTTTTAACGCTTCGTTTAGTTCACTTGTTCCAACGTAACCTTCGTTAATCGCAGCAATTACACGGTATTCGTCATCACCGTATACAACCTCTTGTGTAAATGGGTTTGTGATCATTTTACGGTAATCTAATGCGCCGTGAAGAAGTGGTAACGTTTCAGGTTTTGCCATATTGATTTCGTCAATATATAGGAAGTGGCCGTTCTTCATTGCTTTCATAAGAGGACCGTTAACGAATGAAACTTCAGATGCACCATCTTTCGTTTGTAGTGTGTTGTATCCTAAAATACCCTCTACATCTAAGTCGACAGAGCAGTTAATGCTATGCATTGGTTTTTGGAATAAAGAAGAAAGAGTTTCCGCTAGTACTGTTTTACCACTACCAGTCGGTCCTTTTAATAGAATGTTCTTGCCAAGAAGAAGTGCTGTAATCGCATCTTCAATAATGCTATTATCAGACGCTTTATATATTTTCGTTCCGATTAAATGTGCATTTTCACCAGCTTCTTGCTTATTCTTTTCATGAATCGTAGAAAGCTGTTGTTTTAAATCAGCATGTATATGAAATTGTTCTAACATGTATTTCCCACCTAACATTATTTTCATAAAGTAATACATCTTATGATAACTTGTTTTAATATGGTATGCAAAGAAAAGGAAGGAGGATAAAGGGAAAAGAAAAAGCAATCAAGATGAAGTTGATTGCCTACAGTAAAGGAGAAATGAGCCTCATGAAAGACTCCAATATGCGTTTTTTTATACTTCTTTTTTGGAAAGAGTTCCATTTAATTTCAGTTGAATGTTTAAAATCTTCTTCAAAATCACGTTTAATATCGTGAACTGTTTTTGATTCATAAAGTACACTAATAATTTCGTAATTCAATTCAAAGCTACGTACATCCATGTTCGCTGTTCCAATAGTTGCAATTGTATCATCAACGAGTACAATTTTTGCATGCATAAAACCATCTTTATAACTGTAAATAGAAGCACCAGCTTTTAAAAGCGGAGTGAAATAGGATTGAGATGCTTGATCACTAATGATGCTATCACTTTTACCTGGATATAAAATCCGTACATCTATTCCGGCAATTGCACTTAAGCGTAATAATGTTAAAGTTTCTTGATCTGGAATAAAGTAGGGTGTAGCGATCCAAATGGATTTTTTTGCAGAACCCATAACAGCTAATAATGTATTACGAATACTTTTATCATCGGAGCTTGGTCCGCTTGCTACGATTTGAACAGCACCTTCTGCATTTGAAATCTCTTTACCTGGGAAGTATTGTCTATTCATGAATTGATCCCAGGAATAAGTATTTAAACCACTAGAGGCATAGAGCCAGTCTTCTAGAAAGATTGCTTGTAATTTATATAATGCTTTTCCTTCTATTTTTAAATGACTATCACGCCAAACAGGAAATTTCTTGGAACGGCCAAGATATTCATCACCGACATTGAGTCCTCCGGTAAAACCAATTTCGCCATCTACAATAACAATTTTTCGATGGTTACGATAATTGACAGTTTCAAGTAACCAAGCTGAAAAAATAGGGTCAAATTCTACAATTTCAATCCCAGCTTCTTTCATAGGGTGCAAAAATCGTCGTCTTAACGTATTACTTCCAAGGCCATCATAAAGGAAGCGTACAATAACACCATCTTTTGCTTTTTGTATTAAAGCATCTCGAACTTTTGTACCAATTTCATCAGATTTATAAATGTAGTATTGAATATGTATATGATGTTTTGCTTGCTCTATAGCTCGCAAAATTTCTGAAAATGTTTGATCTCCGTTTGTTAAAAGTTTTGTAGTTGTTTTATCTGCAGCAGGACCGCCTCCAAATTTTTGTATGACTTCTGTTAAATGTATGGAACGTTCATTTAGTGGGACTGTGAGTAATAACTCTAGTCTTCTTCCTTCTAATATTTCACGGAATAATTTTCTTTGTTCTTCTGAACGATGGAGATGTTTTTTTCTTCTCCAGCGGCTGCGCCCGAAAATAGCGTATAATAGCACACCTATAATAGGAAGAAGTGCTAATACTAAAAACCATGCTAATGTACTTTGTGGAGATCTATTTTCTATAAAAATAACGAATGAAATTCCTACGATTGTGATGGACCATAGAGCACCGACAAATGTATATAACGAGATATACGATGTATTTAATAGGAACAGAACGATAGATACAATTGTAAATATTAATAGTAATTGAACGATAGGCTTCTTCATTTCTATATAATTCCCCTAATCTTTTTTCAATATAGACTTCTTAAATAGAAGATGTAATATGACATCTTTATTATAAGGTGTTTTGCTTTTTTTACAAAATATAGACATTTCACCTATACTTTCCGCATTTGTCCTACATACAGTGTACTATCCCATTTTTTATCCCACTCTTAACGCATATGAAAATGAAAAAATCGAAAAGGAGCGGAGAAACATGAATTATATAGAAAATAATGGATTGTATTATCGAAATCATCATGGAGGACACAATCATGGTGGGCACAATCATAACGGTGGACATCATCACCATGGAGGACACAATCACTATGATCACCATCATCATCACGGAGGCGGATGGGGCTGGGGTGGTAGTTCATGGGGAGGCGGATTTTTCCCTGGAAGCTTTGCAGGAGGAGTGTTAGGCGGACTGACAGCTGGTGCATTAACAGGTGCAACAAGTGGAGGGTATTATCCGGCTCCATATCCAGTAGCTTATCCGTCGCCATACCCTGTAACGTATCCAATGCCATACCCAGGTTATCAGCAAATACCATATTCGTATTAAACTAAAAAAGAGGCTATCCTCTTTTTTAGTTTAATACGGTATTTATTTATAAAATACTTCCAAAATTAAGGTGAAAATATGTTAATATTTTGTTATTGTAATTCAAAAACATATACATTGATGTAGAGTTTTATATTATTATTCGTGAATAGTTATGTAGTATGTTCTAATTTCTATTTCGTTATTAAAAACAAAGAGATCAGATATGAGTGGTATTAGTTGGAAACAAGGCTTGCATAGAGCCACTTAAAGGGATTGCAGTATAATAAGGTACGAAATAATTAGGGAGATGAGAAGCTACTATTTATAATTAGAACGGTATAATATTGCTTTTTATTACAAATAATATTATGTTATTTTAATCGGTCTATTTAAAAAGATAATTTATGTAATGGGCTAGTATTAGAAAATGAAATATCTCTATTTCTATGAAGAGAAACAGGTTGTGTTTTAGTCAGATAGAAGCAAGGAGAGATGCGCATGCTAGAACAGAGAGGTCATGCATTATATGACTCTTCATTGCGAGATTTAAAGTTAGCATTAGATGAGTCTTCAATTGTTGCAATTACAGATCGAAAAGGTCTTATTACATATGTAAATGATAAATTTTGTGAAATCTCTAAATACAAAAGAGAAGAATTAATTGGAAAAGATCACCGTATTTTAAATTCAGGACATCATCCAAAAACCTTTTTTCAAGACTTATGGAAGCGTATTTTGAATGGGAAAGTATGGACAGGTGAGATTCGGAATCGAGCAAAAGATGGTACATATTATTGGGTCAAAACAACAATTGTTCCATTTTTAAATGAAAAAGGAGAGCCATACCAGTTTATCGCAATTCGAAATGATATTAGTAGTAGAAAAGAAGCGGAACATAGATTGCGGCTAAGTGAAAGTCGTTATAGGGAACTTGCCTATCATGATGCTTTAACGAGTTTGCCTAACCGTTTACAATTAATAACGACCGTTAACGAATTGATTGCAGATAAAAAAGAATTTGGTATGATTTACTTTGATTTGGACCGTTTTAAATTAGTAAATGATACATTAGGTCATATGATAGGGGATTTACTTTTAAGTGAAGTTGCTTCAAGGTTGCATTATGTACTAGGAGAGAAAGATGTTCTGGCTAGGCTAGGTGGCGACGAATTTGTGCTGTTAACAAAAAATCATAGACAAGATGATATGAGTCAGTTAGCGACATCTGTGTTGTCATGTTTTCAGGCACCATTTATGCTGGAAGGCCATGAAGTATACATTTCAGCTAGTCTAGGACTTTGTTCTTATCCACAAGACGGACAAGATGTGGAAACGTTATTGAAAAACTCTGACTTAGCTATGTATAGTGCAAAAGAACAGGGGAGAAACGCTGCGTGTTTCTTTACAGATGAGCTACGCGCGAAAATAAATCGTAGAATGAAAGTTGAGTTTGCTTTGCAAAAGGCAATTCGTGATGAAGAGTTAGATGTAGCATTGCAGCCTATTATTGATTTGAAAACGAAGAGATATTCTGGTATAGAAGCTCTAGTACGTTGTATGACAGAAGACGGACCTATTTCACCAAGCGAATTTATCCCTGTAGCTGAAGAGTCTGGACTTATTATAAAACTAGGAGACTGGGTATTAGAAAAATCATGTCGCTTGTTTAAAACATTGCCGAATTATCAAGAAGGACTAAAGTTATCTGTGAATTTATCTATACAACAATTAATGCAGAAACGTTTTATTTTATCAGTACGTAGCATTTTAAAGAGAACTGGTTTTCCTCCGAACCGTTTAATATTAGAAATAACGGAAAGTATTGCAGTCCGCCATTTTGATTATATTATTGCTACATTACAAGAATTAAGAAATATGGGTGTTTTAATTGCTTTGGATGATTTCGGAACTGGCTATTCTTCCTTATATTATTTAAAACAACTACCACTGGATATTGTAAAAATTGATCGTAATTTTATTCGTGAATTTCATTATGATCACGCACAACCAGAACGAACGATTGTAAAATCCGTTATTGAAATTGCTCATAGTTTAAATTTAGCAGTAGTTGCTGAAGGAGTAGAAACAGTAGAGCAAGAGAGTTTGTTACAATCAATGAGCTGTGATTATGTACAGGGATTTTATTATGCGAAACCTTTATCTGTAGGAGAGCTAAAAGAAAAGTTAATTACAGATTTTTAATAAAAAAGAGAAGCCAGCAGCTTCTCTTTATTTAATCCGTTTTTTGTGAGTCTTTCATTAGTACTGGATAAAGAATAAGACCTAATACGAACAATCCAATTCCTAAGAAGAATGTTTTTAAATCAGCAGTTCCCGTTTTGATAACCCAAATGGAGTATATCAACGCTAATGTAGTAATGATTCCATCTTTTACTCGAGATCCTGGCAGTATATCATACGTTTCTCCTGTAATAACTAATTTTAATTGGTACAAGGTAGAAACAAGGTATGGAATTAAATAGGCTAATGTTGCTACGACGATAGCGAAACTATACGCTTCTGAAACAGTACCAGAAATCGTTGAAAATAAGAAAATTTGCGTCATTACATTTGTAATCAATAATGATTTTGAAGGACTACCTTTTTTATTTGTTTTCCCGAAAAACTTAGGGAAAAGTCCATTTTTTGCTGCCTGGTAAGGTACCTCTGAACTAACAACAATCCAGCCAACTGTAGATCCAAATAAAGATATAAGAGCGAGTAAAGCCATTATATATGCACCTTTATTTCCAATTGCTAAATTTAATGCGTCTACTAATGGTTTTTGAGACTCTTTTAAAGCATCTTGCGGAAGAGCTCCCATTGTAAGTAAAGTAATTGACATGTAAATAAGAAGAGCGATAATTAATCCGAAAATCGTAGCTTTTTTTACATCGCGCTGTGATTTTGCACGATTAGAAAGCATAACTGCTGATTCAATACCGATAAATGCCCAGAGTGTTGCAATAGCAGCTGAATTGATTTGTCCACCTAATGAGATTGATTGTCCTGCTTCATTCATAAAGGTTTGACCGTCTCCGAAATTAGAGGCGTTGAAAATGAATAATGTAATTACAATAAACATTGTAAATCCAATAATTTTTGCAATGGTAGCAAGTAGATTCATGTTTCCAGCTCGATCAATATTTTGAGAAAGAATATATTGAATTCCCCACAGCATAAGGCTACATACGAGGAAAGTTAATCCTTTTCCGAGTTCCAGTGAAAATCCATTTATTGAAAAAAGAATTTGCTTACTTTGTAAAACTGGAAAGAATGTTGATAAATATCCAGCAAAGGAAATAATAACAGATGCTGTTGCAGCCCAGTTAGCAGCCCAATATCCCCATGCCATACTATATCCTGCAACTTTACCAGCTTTTTTTGAAGGAAACATCGCTTGAGCATAGCTTTGTGGTCCAGCTTTTAATTCTGGTTTCCGAACCGCTAAATTTCCAAATACAAGTGCAATCATAAATACGCCAAGGCCTGTAATACTCCATGCGAGTGTAGAACCCATTGGCCCTGATACTTGTGCTAAATTTGCTGGAAGCATAAATACGCCACCGCCAACCATATTCCCGATAACAAATGCTGTTAAAACCCATAATCCCCATTTTTTCGTTTCCATTTTTGTTAACTCCTTTGTAGTAAGTTTTGCTTAAACATCATTTTTTACTAGCTTTTTGACAATAAAAAAAGAGCCATGTAGATAAAAAAATACCTACATGGCTCTTTCGCCAAAGCGTAGGTACAACGGGAATAACCCTTGTACCTACGCGTAATTTTTCCGCTAGGTTTCAAGGGTTACGTATGATGATGATGTTTTTGTGCAAATGTAACTACAGTTGTTGTATAAGTAAGCATAGTTCTTTGCTCCCTTTCTCCTCTGATTTTGAAGTTAGTATACTACATGTTTTTTTGAATGAAAAGAAAAATATAAAAATTTTTATAAAAATACGTTTTAAAGATTAAATATTTACCTATATTTTTCTTGTACTGGAAAATAAGTGAGAGATTGGCAGAAGAGTGAAGCATGTTATAATACATATAGAATTAGAAGGTGACAAGGGGCTATTGTAGATGATGAGTAAGTATGAACAAATTTATACAGAAATCAGTAAATCTATTGATAATAAACAATTAAAAGAGGGATGCAAAATCCCATCAGAAACAGAATTAATGAAGCAGTATGAGGCAAGCCGAGGCACGGTAAGAAAAGCTGTAGATTTACTGCAAGAGCGTGGATATGTGCAAAAAATTCATGGAAAAGGTGTTTTTGTTTTAAAGCGAAAAAATATTGAATTTAATTTTGGCGGTATTGTAAGTTTCCAAGAAGAAAATGAACGTTTGGGACGTCATTGTATTACGGAAGTTGTGGAAATGGACAAAGAAAAAGCCACAAAAGAAATTGCGAAATTATTAAATGTAAAAGAAAAAACAGAGATTGACCATATTAAACGTGTACGAAATATTGATGGAGAAAAAGTAATTTTAGATATAAATCATTTTGTATCTGAGTTTATTCCAGGATTAACGAAAGAAATTGCAACTGCATCGATTTATAAATACATCGAGAAAGAGCTTGGGCTACATATTAGTTATTCGCAGAGGGTAATAGAAGTACAGCCATGTACAGAGGATGACAGAAAGTATTTAGATTTAAATGGAACAGACTATGTTGTCGTTGTGAAAAATTTTACACATTTGTATGATGGAAGTCAGTTTGAATATACAGAATCACGCCACCGTTTAGATATTTTTCACTTTTCGGATGTGGCACGCAGGAAGTAAAGAGGTGGAACAAAATATTGTTTCATCTCTTTTTTTTATAAAAAAAACACAAACTCGTATATACGAGTGTTGACTAACTTATATATACGAGTTAATATGTAATTGTAAACGGTATCAAAAAAAGAAAAGAGGGACGGGAATATGGGGAAAGACTATCGTAAAACAGCAGAGGAAGTGTTGCAGTATATTGGTGGGAAAGACAATATTGAACAAGCTGCACATTGTGTGACGAGGCTCCGTATCGCTTTAAAAGATGAAAGTAAAATAGATAATGATAAATTACAGTCTGTTTCATTAGTGAAAGGAGCGTTTCATAACGCTGGTATATTTCAAATTGTAATTGGTCCAGGGGATGTAGATCGTGTTTACGCTGAATTGATAACGCTTGCAGGTATGAAAGAATCGACTGTAGCGGACGTAAAAGACTCTGGAAATCAGAAGTTAAATCCAGCTCAAAAGTTTGTGAAAATATTTTCGGATGTATTTATGCCGATATTACCAGCGATCGTAACAGCTGGTTTACTAATGGGTATTAACAATCTATTAGGCGCAAAGGACTTATTTTTTGATGGGAAAAATTTATTAGATGTTTATCCGAACTTAGGCGGGCTTTGGGATTTAATTAATATGATGGCCAATACAGCATTCGTATTCTTACCAGCACTTGTCGGTTGGTCAGCAACGAAGCGTTTTGGTGGTAGTCCAATACTAGGGATTGTTATGGGATTAATGCTTGTGCACCCGGCCTTATTAAACGCTTGGGACTATGGAAAAGCAGCGACTGGTTTAGAGGGTCAAAAGATTGAGTACTTCAATATTTTAGGACTATTCCAAATTGAGAAGGTAGGATATCAAGGACAAATTTTACCTGTTTTAGTAGCAGCATTTGTATTAAGTAAAGTGGAAATTTTCTTAAAGAAACATGTACCAAATGCAATTCAATTATTAGTTGTACCAATTACAACAATCGTTGTGACAGGTGTGTTAGCACTAGGAATTATCGGTCCGGTTACACGTCATATTGGAGATTTATTAACAGTAGGATTAGTAGGTGTATATGAAACAGTACCAGTAGTTGGAGCAGTATTATTTGGAGCGTTATATGCACCGCTTGTAATTACAGGTATGCATCATATGTTTATTGCAATTGATTTACAATTGATTGCACAACATGGCGGGACATTTATTTGGCCGATGATCGCTCTTTCTAACATTGCGCAAGGTAGTGCGGCACTTGCGATGTTCTGGATTTCTAAAAATCAAAATGATAAAAGTATGGCATCAACATCAGCCATTTCAGCATACTTCGGTATTACAGAACCAGCGATGTTTGGGGTGAATTTACGAAATAAGTTCCCGTTCTATGCAGCGATTATAGGATCTGCTGTGGCAGCGATATTCATTACATTAAATGGTGTATTAGCGCCTGCTATCGGAATTGGCGGATTGCCAGCATTTATTTCTATCATTCCGAAATCGATTCCAATGTTTATTGTAGGAATGATTATTGCAGTTGTAATCCCATTTACTTTAACATGGTTATTTGCAAAAAGAGTCAAACAGAAGTAGGAGGAAGTTAAACATGAAGGATTGGCATAAAAGTGTAGTCTATCAAATTTATCCGAAGAGCTTTAATAGTTATTACAATAGAGAAACCGGGGATATAAAAGGTGTTACAGAGAAACTAGATTATTTAAAAGAACTCGGAGTGGATTATATATGGTTAACACCGATATACCAATCACCACAAAATGATAATGGATATGATGTAAGTGATTACTACAGCATTGATCCATCTTACGGAACGATGGAAGAGTTTGAAGAACTTTTAGCAGAAGCGAAAGTACGTAACATTGAAATTATGCTTGATATTGTTGTAAATCATAGTTCGACTGAACATAAGTGGTTTAAAGAAGCGAAGGAAGATAAAAATAGTCCATATCGTAATTACTATATTTGGCGTGATGAAAAAAATAATTGGCAGTCTAAGTTTGGTGGATCTGCTTGGAAATATGATGAGAAGACGGAGCAATATTATTTACATTTATTTGATGAAACACAAGCTGATTTAAATTGGGAAAATGAAAAACTTCGTGAAGAAGTATATGATATGATGCGTTTTTGGCTGGATAAAGGAGTAACAGGATTCCGATTAGATGTCATTAACTTAATTTCAAAAGACCAATGTTTCTTAAACGATGAAGGTAGTACTGCGACAAGTGATGGACGCAAGTATTATACAGATGGTCCGCGTGTTCATGAATATTTACAAGAGATGAACCGAAATGTTTTTGCAGGAAAAGATGTAATTACAGTTGGAGAAATGTCATCTACGACAATTGATAATTGTATTAAATATTCAAACCCTGAGCGTAATGAATTAAGTATGACGTTTAGTTTCCATCATTTAAAAGTAGATTATCCGAATGGTGATAAGTGGACGAAGGCTGATTTTGATTTTATTAAATTAAAAGAGATTATGTCTAGCTGGCAAATTGAAATGCAAAAGGGCGGAGGATGGAATGCGTTATTTTGGTGTAATCATGACCAGCCTCGCATCGTGTCACGCTTTGGTGATGATGGAAAGTACCGAAACGAATCTGCAAAAATGTTAGCGACAGCCATGCACATGCTGCAAGGAACGCCTTATATTTATCAAGGGGAAGAAATCGGTATGACGGATCCTAAATTTGAGTCCATCGAGCAATATCGTGATGTGGAATCGTTAAATATATACGATATAAAGCTAAAAGAAGGGCTATCAAAAGAAGAGATTATCGGGATTTTAAAGCAAAAATCTCGTGACAACTCTCGCACTCCGATGCAGTGGAATGAAGAGATGAACAGTGGTTTTACAACAAGTACACCTTGGATTTCAGCGGCTGAAAACTTTAAAGAAATAAACGTAGAGAAGGCATTAGAAGATAAAGAGTCCGTATTTTATCATTATAAAAAGTTAGTAGAACTTAGGAAAACGTATGATGTAATTACAGAAGGAGAATATGCTATTTTGGATAAAAATGATCCTAAGATTTGGGCATATACTCGTACTACAGAAAGTGAAGTGCTGCTTGTTATAAATAACTTCTATGGAGAAGAAATAACGTACTCTGTACCAGCGCACGTTCAATTAGATGGAATGAAACAAGAAATACTACTGTCGAATTATAAAGATGCTAGCAAGGATATTACAAAACTTAGCTTAAGACCATATGAATCAATTGTGTATCGATATACGAAATAAAAAGGTTGTATGCCCATGCGGCATACAACCTTTTATTTTAGGACACCACTGTACAAAATGTTTACCTCTACCTCAGGTTTGAATTTTACTTTTGCATAATCTTTATTCCAATTTTTCTTCTTCCATAAGTCAGGGTGGTAGGCGATAAGGTGTCTGCCGATACCGAAAGCATCACAGTTTGCTTTTTGTAACTTTTTCGTTATCTTTTTAGCTTCTTTCGTAAGTTGTTTAGACAATTCTTTATTTAGTTTTTTTCTTTCATCCATTTTGTAAAGATTATCTCTCGGAGCTTCAAGCGCTATAACTTTTAGTTGGAGCTTAATGTGAGCATAAACATTTCCTTTTTTATCTGTTGTTATTTTTAAGTCTCGTTTTAACTTTCGGTTGCTAATTTCCATTGTTAAATAATCAGATGTTTTCTCTGATTCATCGCTAGTAAGCTTCTGGGTTATACGGGCACTTGTTCCCATTTTTCCGGTTAATAATACGAATAAAACAGATTGTTTCAAAGGTAAATGCCCAGTTAATTTATCATTGTTAAATAAAGCTAGACCGTTTGTAATTACTTCTTTTCCTTTTATTTTTATAGAAGGGAGGGTAAAGTCTTTACCGGGATCTAACATTTTTGTAGCAGCTGTCTCTAAAGTTTCTTTTGGAAATACACTCATATCTTCTAAGCTTTTCACTTTTTTCTTTAGAAAATCTCCAATTAGTAAATTTCCTACTTTCTTTTTTTCTAGTATCTCGGATGTTTCACCATCTACTGCAATAAGTTTTACTAAAGCAGTTGGGTTTGTTGGGTCCCGAAAGCTGACATCTAAAAAAGGTAATATACCTTTTTTTAGGATTTTGGTTCCTAGTAATTGAACACCATATTTAAAATAACGAATATTCCCAGTAACATTTTTTTTTAGGGCATCGCTTGTATCCCTTATGTTATGCCCCGTTGCTGAATGTATTTCATTTTCGAATGAAGATTGCTCTCCGCTTGAACTTTTTACGAGCTCGATTGTTTGCTGGAGTTGATTCTCTTCCGTAATATCAGATCCAATACTATAAGCTAACCTTGCCTCCCTTAATGGTTCTTGATCCCAGCATCCAGAAAGGAGGGAACTAGTACATAATACAAAAAGTAATTTAACTCTTTTTTTGAACATACTGTTCTCCTTTCTTATTTCGTATCACAGAATAAAGTAGAAATAAAAGAGGAAGGACAACTATGAAAATATAGGTGAACTTATCAGTGAAAGTTGAGATTACTTTTAATTCTTCAGGTGTATCTATAAATAAGGCTACACTAAAAGCAATAATACCAATGATTGGAACAGCTTTTTTATGATTAGCAAGATTGAATATATGTCCTATTCCGATTGAAGCAGCGCAATAATAACTAGCGATAGAAGCTGCAACAGTTATCATCCAAATTGGTATAAATAGTAAATCAGTTCGGTCTATAATTCCGATATGTAAGGAGCGTAATAAGTAAGCAACTGGTTCTGGAATAAGCTCAATTTGTTTTGGACTAAATACGATAAAGCAAATCCAAACAGTAAAAGTATAAAAAAGTGTTACAAATCCATTAGCGATAGAAATGGCCTTCAGTTTTGCGACAGAACTGCCATTTACTTTTGGAAAAGCGATAAGAATGATTTCAAAACCATACATGGCTGTAATTGTTTCCTTGGATGCTTGAATTATATTCCACCAGCCGGCTTCTGTAATGGGAAAAATATAAGAGAAATCAGCTCGGGAAAGCCCTAGGGCAATTAAAAGGGCCATTGGAATAATGAGGATAGAGGCCATGACATAAAATCGTACGATGACTTTAAATGTATTATAGGCTATATAGCAGCAAGCTATCGTAAATAGCATGAGAATGGCAGACCAAGGAGTAGCTTGTAATATCCATACTTTAATGACATTACAAGCATTCAACATAACCGTCATACCAATAAGCGTAAAATAAAAAACATAAGCAAAACCTAATAGTTTTCCAAACTTATTACCAAATAGCATACAAACGCTTTCATACATATCTGCATCAGGAAATCGCTTTAAGAAAAGCCACATAAGTAAAATAATAAGTTGAATTGCAAGCCCAGCGACGAGAGCGGAAATCCATCCACCTCCTTTTGCTATTGGGTGAAGACGGTTAGGTAGAGAAAGGATACCAACTCCGATTTGGCATTGAATAACGAAAAAGGTAAATTGAACGAGCGAAATTTTACTTTGCGTGTTTGTCACCGTCCTCATCCTCTCTCGTTACATGTTGTCGTTGCATTTTTTTCGGTTTTGGATCATGTGGTCGTTCCCAAAACGACCAAATTGGAAGTCTTACGAAAGAATCTTTCATATCTTTTATCCGCATCGGGGCAACAGGAGAAAGATATGGCGTATGAAATGAATGTAATTGACATAAATGAACGAAAGTTATAATTAGACCGAATGATATTCCGACGTATCCGAATATAGCAGCAAGAATCATTAATGGAAAACGAAGAATTCGAACTGCTGAACTCATATCGTTTGATGGAACGAGAAAAGATGAGATGGCAGTTAAAGCTACAACAATAATCATCGTATAAGAAACAAGTCCAGCTTTTACAATTGCATCACCAATTACTAAACCACCTACAATACCGATTGTTTGTCCAACTCGGCTTGGTAAGCGAATACCAGCTTCCCGTAATAATTCAAAGATTAATTCCATTAAGAGAGCTTCAAAAATAGGAGGAAGTGGTACTTTCTCTAATGAAGCTTTAATTGTATACACAAGTTCGAGCGGCAATACATCAGGATGAAAGGCTACGGTTGCGATATATATAGCTGGTAAGAGAAAAGCAATCAAGAAACTCACTAAGCGAATCATTCGGACGAAAGAACCGACAATCCAGCGGTTATTATAATCGTCTGGTGATTGATAGAAAGCAAATAACGTAACAGGAACGATAAGCGCTGTGGGATCTCCATCAGATAAAATAGCAACTCGTCCTTCCATTAAATTTGCAGCGGTCCTATCTGGACGCTCTGTATTTAATTGCTGCGGAAATGGTGAGAAAGACGTATCCTCTATAAATTCTTGTATATATCCTGGAGGCATAAGTGCATCTGTCTTAATCGTTTCTAACCTTCTTTTTACTTCTGTAACTAAATCGTCATTCGCTATGTTTTGCATATAAGCAATTGCCACTTTCGTATGCATTTCTTCACCAAGTGTGAAATATTTAACGACGATATTTGGACTTTTTATGAGCTTACGAATCGAAGCTAAATTAGTTGCTAGATCCTCTACAAAACCAGTATGTGGACCGCGCACAATCCCTTCATTATCAGGCTCTGCTATATCTCGCTTTAAAGATAAAGCTGTTTCGAAAATAAAAAAACTGTCGACGTGTTCATGAAAATATAAGGATTTACCTTGTAATAAAAGCTGCACACCATAATTTAAATTCGTTTCTTTTTTCATATTTAATGTGGCAAAAGCTTTATCTAAAGCCAAATCCGACCGAGTTAATAAAGGCTCAAGAGCTAATTGGTGAATCAAATTTGGGTCTGCTAAAGATTCGATATATAAGATTGTTCCTTTTCCGTTTTGAAATGGGACATCTAATTTTTTTATATCATCTGAGTGACATAGCTTATTTTCAATGTAATTAATATTTTCCGGAAGTGATGGAAACATATGCTTTTTGTTATTATCTTGTTGTGAGTGCTTCTGTTCGGTCATACTTTCCATCTCCTTTACATTGAAATTACTTCTGTTAATTTTTGTTTTTTGTGAGAAAATTATGCTTGGATTTTTTAGAAAAGTAGGGAAATGGAAAGAACGTATATATTTGCGATATTAATATATATCTTTTGTACTATAGGAGAGTAAATCTAGCGGGATGCATAATTACATCATTTGATGAATAGGAAATTTAAGAAAAGCGATTTATAATACTAGTATTGTGTCTTGCCTTTTTAGGTACAGTACACAGCCGGTGATTGGCTAGTGGATGTTCTTCCATTTTGCCAGTGCCGGTTTTTTATTGGATAATAGGGAAAATGAAGTTTTTATAAAGAAAGAAGGGGTTGTTTTGAAGGATGTAAATTCTATCTTTATGAGAGAAAAGATTGCTAGTTCTTATCTTTATTTTATTTCTTTTCTTGGTTTGGTTACTATAACTATATCTTTACTTGAAATTAAAATCCCTTCTCATTCAACAATACTAATAATGTTGTTACTATTTATGGGGATTGCAGAGTATTTTCCTGTAAGATTTTGGAGAGGAACTAGCTCGCTTACTTTTCCGATAATCTATGCTATGAGTTGGCAGTTTGGAATCCATATAACTATTACTGCTATTGTACTCGTAACGCTAATTATTCACCTGCATCGTCGTTCACCGATACAAAGAATGTTATTTAATAGTACTCAGCATGCACTTAGTTTGATTTTGGCCGAATGGTTTTCAAACAAATGTATGTCCTTATTACTTAATAAGATAGTTATGTCAGTTCTATATGAAAATTTAATATCTTTGTTATTATTTTGCGTGTTTTTTTGTTTTTTCAACAATCGTTTTTACGATTTGTTGATGATACTTCTTCCACAGCCATATTCAATATATCAGTGGTATAAAAAAACTGTAACGGTATTTCTTTGCGAAACTTTTGGTTTCTCTTATGCGGCCCTGATGCATGTATTAATTAGTATATATAGTGTGGAAATAAACGAGATTACAGTACTGTTTTTCTTTTTTCCACTTGTAGCAGCTTCAGTTATTAGTTCTTTTTCTGTACGGATAAGGATGGAGAAGGAACGATTATATGAGTTATTTCTTATTACGACCGAAATTAGTCGAGGATTAACTGGAGGAAATTTGAAACATATTAAACAAGCACTTAAAGGTTTTTTTGGCATACAAGCATATGTAATATGGACAAAAGATGATGGGAACTGGAGTATTCTATTAAAAGATGGGAAAGTGCGCTCTCATATTTCTGATGATTCAGAAATATTAAGGGCGTTTGAGAAACTTTCTAAAAATCTTGTATTTAATGATTGGAAAATTGGTACGGCTCCTGGAGATGAAATATTTGATAGTGTTATACGCTCACTTGTATATTTTCCTCTTATAGTAAATGATGAATTAGTCGGAATGTTTGTTGCAGGGAAAAGTAGAAATGCGGGTTTCTTTCCAGAAGATGTACAGTCGTTAGCTACATTTTCTAACCAATTAGCTAACGTTGTTAAAACAAGGATATTGATTTCTGAACAGAAAAAAAGAATGATTTTAGAAGAAAGAAATAGAATTGCCCGTGAAATTCACGATGGTATTGCGCAAACATTAGCGGGGGTAATATTCCAACTAGAATCCGCACGGAAAAAATACCATGATAAACCAAAAGATATGCAGCAAGTAGTTGAGAAAAGCATAAAAGATTTAAGAGGAAGTCTAGGAGAAGTTCGCTATTCTATTTATGCTTTAAAACCATATCCGACACAACAATTAGGCCTTAAGCAGGCAATAGCAAGTAAAATAAAATCTTTAAAACGAGAATATGAACTAGACATTACCTATCATGAAAGAGGTCATGCACGTGCGCTTAGTTTTTCAAAAGAAAGAGTTATATTTGATACATTACAAGAGAGTTTGCAAAACATTGTAAAACATGCACAAGCAAAAAAGGCTGATGTTTTACTCAGTTATCAAAGTGAACACGTTCTTTTAAGGGTTAAGGATAATGGAGTTGGATTTTCACTATTTGAGTCTATGGTTAAAACAAAGAATGAGCCACATTATGGTATATTACATATGAATGAACAAGCTGACCAATTAGGGGCTACTTTACAGATTGATAGTTCTATAGGAAAGGGGACAGAAATTACACTGTTAATTCCAGATTCACAAACAAGGGGTGCGTAAAATGATTAAAATATTAGTAGTAGATGATCATGCTTTTTTACGGGATGCAATTCGGAGCATACTAGAAGATGAATCTGATATGAAAGTGGTTGGAGAAGCTAGCTCTGGGGATGAAGTATTGGGAAAAGTAGAAGAATGCGGACCAGATTGTATTTTGATGGATATTAACCTGCCAGGGAAAAATGGGATTGAAGCTACAGAGTTAGTGAAAAAAATTTATCCGAGTTGCCGAGTACTTGTGTTTACAATGTATGAACATGATGAGTATTTAATGGATGCACTTCAGGCCGGTGCTGATGGTTATTTATTGAAGGATTCCTCATCAGAGCAGGTAGTAGCAGCAATTCGAATGTTATATCGAGGTGATTCAGTTATTCATCCGCGTATGACTAAAAAATTAATTACATATCATCAGCAAAAAATGAAAGTAGAATCAAATGAAAATGAACTGACGGAACGTGAAAAGGAAATTCTCTTTGAACTAGTAAAAGGACTTAGTAATAAAGAAATTGCTGAAGTTTTATATATTAGTGATAAAACAGTTAAAATACACATCAATAAAATTTTTAAAAAACTAAATGTGAAAAGTCGATCGCAAGCAGTGATTTATGCAGTTCGAAATCAATTGGTTCCGCTAGATTAAATAAGAAATCTATCAAAGAACTATCGTGTCGATTTATTCTGTATCACAAAGAATAAAGGACAAGATAGTTCTTTTGTACTATGTAGGCATAGAATCCTTAGAGAAAAGATACTCCTTTTGTTTAATTTTCAGAATAATCAAAATGTGAAATAATAAAAATAGAATTACATTTTAATATTGTTAATAATTCATTTTATGAAAATCTTTTGTTGGAAATAAATGATGGGGGGCTCTTATAAAAAGAGTAAAGTGAGTGGTTAGCTATATGAGGTATGGGGATGGTAGTGGCGTTGGAAATCTTTCATGATACAAAAGATTGAGATTGATAGAGTTTCCGATGCTACATGGGAATTTAAGAATCAATTTGTTTCAAAAAATAATATTAATAATGGGGAGATGCAATATGAAACGAGGGAAATTTGGAAAGGTTCTTATTGGAACGTTAACAGTTGGAATGTTATTGTCTCAAGGGATTCCATATAACGTATTAGCGGAAGAGGTAAATACATCTACTTTAACTGGAATTGATGATGCAGATGCTATCTTAAAAGGCCTTACAAAGGAACAACGTAATGCCTTAAAAACGTTAGATACAAAACCAGGTTTTGTTATTTCGCCAGGTATCAATACAGCAAGTCCTAATAATGTAAATGTGATTATAGAATTTAAGCAAGCGCCTAGCAAAATTGAGGTATTAAAACAAGCGGCTAAAGGGAAAAAGATAGCTCTTTCAAATGCGGAACAAAAGGTAGAGGCATCACATAAAGGGTTTAAAGCAGAGCTTGAACAGCTTCAAAAGAATAAAGAGAAAGGGACAAATGTAAAATCTGCAAAGATAACAAGAGAATATAAGAATGCTTTTAATGGTGTAGCGATTTCTTTACCAGCAAATATAATCGAAGACTTAGTTCGTACCGGTATCGTTAAGCGCGTATGGGAAGATCATGAGGTTAAAATTGATTTGCCGAAAGAAACAGCTAAGACTGCTGTTGAACCAAAAATGGCAGATAGTGTACCACAAATTGGTGTAGACAAGCTACATGATGAAAAAATAACAGGAAAAGGAATTAAGGTAGGTGTACTAGACACAGGTATTGATTACAACCACCCGGATTTGAAAGATGCATATAAAGGGTATCGTGCAAAACAAGGTGAAGATCCAACTAAAATAGATCCGAACTCAATAAAAGGATGGGACTTTGTTAATAATGATGCTGATCCAATGGAGACAACGTATAAGGATTGGCAAAATTCTGGAGGATATCCTGAGATTTATGAGGGAAGTGCATATTATACATCCCACGGTACGCATGTAGCTGGGACAATTGCTGCAGACAAACAGAATAGTGTGGATTATGCAGTGAAGGGCGTTGCTCCAGATGTAGACTTATATTCATATCGCGTATTAGGTCCATATGGAAGTGGACAAACAAGCGGTATTCTTGCTGCGATTGATAAAGCAGTGAAAGACGATATGGATGTTATCAATTTATCACTAGGAGCGTCTATTAATGATCCTTTATATCCTACTTCTGTTGCAGTGAACAATGCGATGTTAGCAGGTGTTGTTACAGTAGTAGCAGCTGGTAATAGTGGTCCGGAAGAAGGTACTATAGGATCACCTAGTGCAGCAGCACTTCCAATTACAGTTGGAGCCAGTGACGCTGCAGTGAATATTCCAACGTTTTCCGCCGATGCAGGTGATGTACATGTAGATAAGATGATGCTACTTGGAAAAAGCTTTACTGATAAGATTGAAGATTTGAAAGGACAATCCTTATCGGTTGTATATGCAGGGCTTGGGAAATCAGGTGATTTTACAGGGAAAGATGTAAAAGGGAAGTTAGCTCTTATCCAACGTGGTGAGATTACATTTGATGAAAAAATTAAAAATGCTAAGGAAGCAGGCGCAAAGGCGGTAATTGTATACAACAATGTAGATGGGGAAATTACAAGTTATCTTGGGGAAAGTACTTCATCTATTCCATCGTTCCGCTTAACAAAAGTAGATGGTGAGAAATTGCAAGCAAAAGCTGTACAAGGAGATGTGTCGTTAGCATTTGGAGAACTTAGTAATATAAAAACAGAGGGAGATCACTTGGCTGATTTCAGCTCCCGTGGTCCTGCAACTAAAACAGATGATATTAAGCCAGATATTGTAGCACCAGGTGTGTCTATTTTCTCAACTGTTCCTGAATATATTAATGATCCAAAAGATGGAGAAAATTATCCGGTAGCGTATGGACGTATGTCAGGTACATCTATGGCAACTCCTCATACTGCAGGGGTAGCGGCACTTATTTTACAAGAACATCCAAACTATAGTCCATTTGAAGTAAAAGAAGCACTTATGAATACCGCAGTTGACCTAAAAGAAGAGCGTTCTGTATTTGAGGTGGGCTCTGGACGAATTGATGCATATCGTGCAGTTCATGCAGATACATCTATCGAGGTTATCGATAAAACATCAAACGTTGTAGATGATGAAGAAGTAGAAATTGAAGAAAAAACAGGTTCTATTGCGTTTGGGTATAAAAATCAAATTGAAAATGGGCCTATTAAAGATAGTCGAAAAGTCTTAATTAAGAACAGCAGTAAAACTGATGGAAAAGAGTTTAAATTAGAAGTAGAGTTTTCATCTACAAGTGTAGGTGTGCAAGATGCAGCGAAGAATGGTGTGAAGCTAAATGTACCAGATTCTATTAAAGTAGCTCCTAGTACATCAGAGGAAATTAGCCCTGAAATTATCATTCCAGAAAACGCTGAATTTGGTAGATATGAGGGCTATATTCATATTTCAAATAAAAACAATGAAAAAGAAGTATATCAAGTACCATTTGCAGTTAAATTCACAGAAAAAGGGATTGCGTCTGTAGATTTACTGAGAGATGCAATGGCAACAGATGCATCTAAATTCCATCCGTTTATGGAGAGACCAAGTTCGCCTTTGACATTTAAACTAAATAGTCCTCTTGAAACTATTGATGCAGTTGTGAAGGACCGAAAGACAGGAAAGGCATTAGGAGTCGTTGGTACACTTAATGCAAGTAGTCTAACACCGAATATTGAATATATAATGTTTTCTGGTATGGGAGGGTATGTACTTCCATTCACAGGAGATCCAGCTCATCCAATTGGGGATAAACCTGTTATGTTGCCTGATGGAGATTACGAATTGAACTTCGTTGGATATGATAAAGAAGGAAAATCGTATACAAAAGGCGATAGCATTATCATTGATAATGTTATACCGGAAATGAAATTTAAGGATGTACAACCTGGTATACATGAAGTCAATGATTCTATGTTTAAAGAAGAAGACGGCCAACGTGCATTATGGGTGCATGGTAATATTTATGATTCTACAGTAGATGCATTGAAGGCAAAAGGCTTGCAGTATGATCAAAAAGCGAACCAAATTGTATATTATCAAAACTCAGCCTTTCCATCAGGTTGGCTGAATACAATTCAAGCAAATGGTGATTTTAAATTTGGAGTACTTCCAGAGGAAATAAACGAGCCGTTAAATTTAAAATTATTTGGATATGATCTTGCAACTGCAGGGAATATGGCAACTGGATATAAAGATTACGTCTTTGTAAAGGAAGGGACAGAATACGCTGTTCCAAGTTATGACAAAGATAAAATCAAATTAGGAGAGAAAATTACATTAACTTTGAATCTTAATAATGTAAAACAGCTTATGTCAGGTACATTTGAAATTCCTTATTACAAGCAGCTCTTTAAATTTACAGATGTGAAACCAAATCCAGCACTTACGGAATATGTAAAACAACATGGACTGAACCTTAAATTAGAAGATCCGAAGATAAGTGAAGAAGGAGCTTGGGAAAACAAGGTGAAAGTTGGGGCATCATTAGAAGGAAAAGAATTTAAAGGATTAGATGGAGATACACCATTTTTAGATGTTACATTCGAGATGACGAACGATGAATACTTTAATGATTTAACTGCATTTGGAGTAGAGAAGTTCTCTTATACAAAAGCTGTTGCATCAGAAGGCATTGAGATTCCTGCGTTTAAAGATAAATCTTTTGCTATTGTTTCGAAACATTCAACGATTACAGGGTATATTGGCCCGGAAGCTTTCTTGAATGAAGAGGGGTATTTAGGTAAGAAAGACTATACAAAACTAGGAGCAAAAGTGTACGCAGTTGGCAAGGATGGAAAGAAATATACAGGAACGATTGGTGATAACGGGCAATTTGAAATTCATAGTGTCCCAGTAAGCGATAAAGAATATGATATTTTCGTAGAAATGCCAGGTCATTTAAATAGTAAATTAACAACAAAAATAGGGAAGGTGCAAGACGGTGAATTAGTGGGACAAAACTTTAGAGTTGACATGGATGATAACCTTGCAGGTGATGTAAATGGAGATAAAATGGTAGACATTCAAGATGCTAGAATAGCAGCTTTATCGTATGGAAAAGGAAAAGTATCTGTAAAAGATGGAGATATAAATCAAGATGGTGTTGTAGATGAAACAGATATTCGTTTTATTGAGAAAAACTTCTTGAAAAAGAGTCCAGATGCTAAAGAAAATCAGAAACCGAAAGAAAATGTAGGTCCAGTGACATTAGATAAAATCTTACGCTCTATTGGCTTAGAACCAAAAAAATAAGTGGGCAAACTTCTAGAGTAAATAATGCAATCAGACAATGAATAGTAAATGAAATGAGATTGGCTAACAAATAACCGGTAATGATTTACGGTAACATTACCGGTTATTTTAAAAGTAATAGTCGTTTTGATATATGAAGTAACTAGTTTAAATTTGGTTCACTTTCGCTGTGGGACAAGGTAGTTGCTTAAATTATTTTGTGGGATGGAAATAAGGTTTGTAGTTTGAACTTTAAAAATAGGGGGACTTGTGAAATGAGTATTAAGAAAAAACTTGGTATGGGTGTTGTAACTGCAGCACTTGGCTTATCTTTAATTGGCGGGGGAACATATGCGTATTTTAGTGATAAGGAAGTGTCACAAAACACTTTTGCAGCGGGTACTTTAGATTTGAGTGTGAACCCTGAAGTTGTTATTAATGTCGATAATATTAAACCAGGTGATGAAATGGAGCGTGGTTTTCAATTAGTAAACAAAGGAACTTTAGCAATAGGAGATGTGAAACTCCTGACAGATTACAGTGTAATCGATGCTAAAGGAGATAATGGAAATGCTGATTTTGGTGATCATATCCGTGTTGATTTCTTGTGGAATTTGGATAAAAATGAGGTTCCAATTTGGTCTACTACATTATCTGAATTAAAGGTATCTACGCAAAATGGAAGTATTCCTGATCTTGTACAAAAAGGTGTTGTAGACCGAGAAGGAAATGGACTTGCTCCTGGTGATGATGATACTTTCTATGTAATGTTCACATTTGTAGATAATAATGCAGAGCAAAATGTATTTCAAGGAGATTCATTAAAATTAAATTGGACTTTCAATTCAATGCAGACAAAAGGTGAAGAGAAATAAAAATAAATGTTATATACGAGAATCAATTGATGAAGAATTGATAAATAAAACTTTTAATAATGTAAAGGTTGATTTAGTGACTCAACCTTTTTTGTTTTTAGATTATTCATAGCAGTACTTCTAACATTTGTGTCGAATTAAGAAGATATATAGGAGGGATATATATGGAAATAGCTGTAGAACGTGTTTTTACGAAAGAGATTTTAAAAAGAGCAGCGAATTTGTTTCATGTAACAGTAGAAGAAAAGCCACTTGGAGATTTTGAGAATTATATTTTTAAGGCGAAGGGTGATAATGATGAAGATTATGTATTACGTTTAACACATTCTTCTCATCGTTCTAAACAAGAGGTAGAGGCTGAACTAGATTTTTTACGATATGTTGCGGAGAATGGGGCAAAGGTAGCAGGACCTCTTTATTCAACGTCTCGAAATCTCGTAGAAGAAATCGTAGCAGAGGATGGGACTTTCTTTTTCGCTTCTTTATTTATATATGCAAAAGGTGAGCAAGTAAAAGGAGCAGAATCGCCTTATTGGGGAGATGCTTATTTTGAAGCGTGGGGAAAAGCGATTGGGCAACTGCATCGCCTTACAATGGATTATCCTAAAACAGACTACCGTGATACGTGGGAAGAAGACGAAAGTGGAATTGTTAATGAATTAGAAGATGGTCAAGTGAAAGAGATTGCAGCGGTATTAATGGATGAAATTAAGGCTCTTCCAGTTGAAAGAGAAACGTTCGGTCTTATGCACGGTGATATTCATCAAGGCAATTTTCATTATGATGGTAAAGAGCTAACAATCTTTGATTTTGATGATGCTGCTTATAATTACTTTATACATGATTTAGCGATGGTTTTATACTACTCTGTTCTATTTACACCGTGGACAGCAGAAGAGAAGACAGATTTTGCTCGTAAACAGTTACAAGTGTTACGAAAAGGATATGAGTATGAGCACAGGCTGGCGGATAGTTGGTATGAATCGTTACCACTATTTTTACGTTTACGTGATATAGGTTTATATGGAACGCTTCAAAAGAAGTTTAAAGGGAAAGATATGCCTGATAACTTCTTGAAATTATCAGAAGAGCTATACGAAAGAATTATTAAAAGAGAAGCAATTGTGAATATATAATACATTTAGTTCAAAACAAAGTATATAAAACAAATATATACTTTGTTTTTTTATACAAAAATATGTTTACTTTATTAAAATAATATTGTCCTAGATTCGGTATACACTTATAATTTTATATATATTCTGAATATTCTTTATAAAAAGGAGGGGGAATGTTGGAAGCTTTCGTAAATTGGTTAAATAATATTGTTTGGAGTCCAGCACTTGTTTATTTATGTTTAGGAGTAGGTTTATATTTTTCTATTCGAACGAAGTTTTTACAAGTAAGACATGTAGGAGAAATGGTGAAGCTGACATTTCAAGGGGAAAAATCAGAAGCTGGTGTTTCTTCATTCCAAGCGTTAGCACTTTCGTTATCAGGACGTGTTGGAACAGGGAATATCGCTGGGGTAGCAACAGCGGTTGCATTCGGTGGACCAGGAGCTGTATTTTGGATGTGGGCAGTAGCCTTTTTAGGAGCAGGATCAGCTTATGTAGAATCAACACTCGCGCAAATATATAAGACGAAACATCAAGGGCAGTTTCGTGGTGGACCTGCTTATTACATTGAAAAAGGTTTAGGTGTGAAATGGTATGCTTTAGTATTCGTTGCAGCGACAATTCTTGCAACGGGGCTTTTACTACCAGGTGTACAAGCAAATAGTATTGCTGTAAGTTTAGAAACTGCTTTTGGTATTAATACTACCGTATCAGGGGCTATATTAGTTGTCGTATTAGCTCTTATCATTTTCGGTGGAGTAAAGCGAATTGTTAACGTAGCGCAAGTTGTCGTACCGTTTATGGCAATAGGCTATATTTTAGTAGCTTGCGTCATTGTTGCTATGAATATTGAAAAATTGCCAGAAGCATTTATGTTAATTATAAGAAGTGCATTTGCATTAGAAGCTGCTTTCGGTGGTATTATCGGTTTAGCAATCTCTTGGGGGGTAAAACGTGGTATTTATTCCAATGAAGCAGGACAAGGGACTGGACCACACGCAGCAGCTGCAGCCGAAGTATCACATCCAGCTAAGCAAGGTTTAGTACAAGCATTTTCCGTTTACATTGATACATTATTTGTTTGTTCAGCAACAGCATTTATGATGATTATTACAGGCATGTATAACGTATTTGATGCAAGCGGAAAAAACTTTATCGTTAATAAACTAAACGGCGCTCAGCCAGGACCAGGATATACACAGGCGGCGGTAGAATCTGTTTTCCCTGGATTTGGAAATGGTTTCGTTGCAATCTCGTTATTATTCTTCGCGTTTACAACAATTATGGCGTATTACTACATTGCAGAAACGAATATCGCGTACTTAAATCGTGATAAAGATCGCCCTTGGATGTCCATGGTACTAAAGTTTGTATTTTTAGGAGCTGTATTCTACGGCTGTATAAAAACAGCAGCAACGGCTTGGGCTTTAGGCGACATTGGGGTAGGAATTATGGCATGGGTAAATATCATTGCGATTTTATTGTTACAAAAACCTGCATTAGTCGCATTAAAGGATTATGAAAAACAGAAAAAAGAAGGAAAAGATCCAGTATTCGATCCAGGGCCATTAGGAATTAAAAATGCTGATTTTTGGGAGCATGAATACGGGAAAGATAAGAAAGAAGAAGTATCTTAATAGAATAAAAATGAAGAAGCAAAGGGGAAACCCTTTGCTTTTTTTATGGACAAATTGAAGCTAAAAGTTATTTTTGGGACTATTTTTGAATATAAAAAGAATGTACATGCATTGTTAGGGGAAGGGGGAGTATGTTGATAGAATTTCGTAATGTAAATAAATATTATGGTAACTTTCAAGTTTTGAAAAATATTAATGTGCAAGTGAAAAAAGGCGAAGTGGTAGTAGTTGTCGGGCCTTCAGGATCAGGAAAAAGTACATTGCTTCGATGTATAAATCAATTAGAGGCAATTACAGATGGAGAATTAATTGTACAAAATACAGAGGTACACAATAAAAAAACGGACATGAATGAATTGCGGCGAAATATTGGGATGGTCTTTCAACATTTTTATTTATATCCACATAAAACGGTTCTTCAAAATATTACATTAGCACCGATTAAAGTAAATAAAGTTTCCAAAGAAGAAGCAGAGAAAACAGCAATGTTTTATTTAGAGAAAGTAGGAATCCCTGAGAAGGCTAACGTATATCCACATCAATTATCCGGAGGACAACAGCAACGGGTGGCAATTGCTAGAGGACTTGCAATGCAGCCGGAAATTATGCTATTCGATGAGCCTACGTCTGCTCTTGATCCAGAGATGATTGGAGAGGTACTTGATGTTATGAAAGCACTGGCTAAAGAAGGGATGACAATGGTCGTTGTCACGCATGAAATGGGATTTGCTAGAGAGGTAGCAGATAGGATCTTATTTATGGATGATGGCCAAATTATTGAAGATACAACACCGGCGAACTTTTTTGCAAACCCTGAACAAGAAAGAGCCCGTTTATTTTTAAGTCGGGTGCTAAATCATTAGAGGAGGAATTTCATGCTTAAAATGAAAAAGTTATTTACTTTAATCGTATTTTCATGTTTATTCGTGCTTGTTGTTGCTGGATGCGGAAGTAAGAAAGATGAGGCAAAGGAAACAAATACGAAGCAAGGCGGGGCTGTTGAGCAAATTAAGAAACGAGGGAAATTAGTAGTTGGGGTGAAGAATGATACGAATTTATTTGGATTAAAAAATCCTTCAACAGGGCAGGTAGAAGGATTCGATGTTGATGTCGCCAAGGCACTGGCGAAAAAGATTCTTGGAGATGAAAAGAAGCTAGAGCTGAAAGAAGTAACGTCTAAAACACGCATTCCAATGCTGAAAAATGGTGATATTGATGCAATTATTGCAACAATGACAATTACGGAAGAACGCAAAAAAGAAGTGGATTTTTCAGATGTATATTTTAAAGCAGGACAATCGTTACTTGTGAAAAAAGGAAGCAATATTAAGAGCGTCGATGATATAAAACAAGGCGTTAAAGTATTAGCTGTAAAAGGATCAACATCTACAAATAACATTCGTCAAAAGTCACCAGAAGCGACTGTATTAGAGTTTGAAAATTATAGTGAGGCATTTACAGCGTTAAAGGCAGGTAAAGGTGATGTGTTAACGACAGATAATGCGATCCTTTACGGAATGGCAAAACAAGATTCTAATTATGAAGTAGTAGGAAAAATTTTCACAGATGAACCGTATGGAATTGCAGTGCAAAAAGGGGCAGATGATTTAACGAAAGAGATTAATACTTTAATTAAAGACATGAAAGCAAGCGGGGAGTATGACAAATTATATGAGAAGTGGATTGGACAAAAACCAGAAAAGTAGATAGTAAAAGTGAGAGGATGAGAGTACTCATCCTCTTCTTGTAAAGAAAGAGGGGAGAATATGTGCCTGATTTTTCTATATTAACGAATAACATTGATATGTATTTAGAAGGGTTTAAATATACAGTTATGTCTAGTGTAATTGCATTGATAGGTAGTTTTATTTTAGGAGTAATTTTGGCAGTAATGCGTATTGCACCTATTCGCATTTTAAATTGGATAGGATCAGCTTTTGTGGAGTTTGTAAGAAATATTCCACTTGTATTAATTGCATTTATATTCTATTTTGCTTTACCTGTAATAGGAATTACTTTAAATGGTTTTGTAGCAGGAACAGTTACGCTTACGGTATATACGGCAGCTTTTATTGCAGAAGTAATTCGCGCTGGTATTTTATCAGTTGCGAAAGGGCAGATGGAAGCTGCTCGCTCTTCAGGGCTAACGTATGTGCAGGCGATGTATTATGTTGTCTTACCCCAAGCAGTGAAAATTGTAATTCCCCCTTTAGGAAACCAGTTTCTCAATTTAGTTAAAAACTCTTCAATACTTGGAATTATTGCTGGTGCTGATTTAATGTATCAAGGAGATTTAATTTCAACGAAGACGTTTGTTACGTTTGATGTTTATATATTTGTCGGGATGTTTTATTTAATATTAACAATTCCGCTCAGTATGCTAGTGCGTTATTTAGAAAAACGCTTAGCAAAGGAGGCGGTGTAAATGGATTTCAAGGGAGCAATTACAGGAGATCATATTCTATTTTTATTAAAAGGATTACTTATAACATTAGAGGTAGCGCTCATAGCAATTGTACTTAGTTTTATTATTGGAAGTGTAATCGGTATATTGCGCTACACGAAAATACCTGTCGTCTCACAAGTATTAGGAGTTATAGTTGAAGTGATTCGAAACTTACCACTACTGTTAATTATATTTTTCACGTATTTTGCACTTCCAGAAGCAGGCTTGAAATTAGAAATTATAACAGCTGCAATTGTTGCTTTAACAATATTTGAGGCAGCAATGATATCTGAAATTGTTAGAAGTGGTCTATTGTCTATTGAAAAAGGGCAGGTTGAAGCTGCAAGATCTTCGGGATTAACGTATGTTCAAGCGCTTTGGCATATTATTTTGCCACAAGCATTAAGGAGAATGGTTCCGCCGCTTGTCAGTCAATTTATTTCATTGCTGAAGGATACGTCGCTAGCGGTTGTTATATCACTCCCTGAGCTTATGCATAATGCTCAAATTATTAGCGGGCAAAATGTGAATTACATGATTCCGACGTTTATAGTAGTAGCTTGTATGTACTTTATCGTAAATTATAGTTTATCAATTTTATCGAGAAGATTAGAACTCCGTTGACTCTTACAATATATGTAAGGGTTTTTTCCTTGTTTATCCTTATTTTCCTCTAAATAGAATCTGAATCTTGCAATAATTCGATTTTTATATTGTTTTATCAGAAAAGTTTTAATTTTATATAGAAAATGTAATCGCTTTCGTGTATATTTTTATTATCAGAAAATTTTAACAGGATATAGGGGTATGGTAGGGGGAGGATTTAGATGCAGCAACCAACGAATGAGAAATTACATCGTACGATGAAGAGTAGACATTTATTTATGATCGCACTTGGTGGTGTAATCGGAACTGGTTTCTTCTTAGGTTCAGGTTACACCATTAATCAGGCTGGACCAGGGGGAGCCATCCTTTCATATTTAGTAGGCGGATTTATTATGTATTTAACAATGCTTTGTCTTGGAGAGTTAACGGTAGCGATGCCGGTTTCAGGATCTTTCCAAAAGTATGCGACGAAGTTTATTGGACCAGGAACGGGCTTTATGATTGGCTGGTTATACTGGCTCGGCTGGGCAGTAACAGTGGGTCTAGAATTAACGTCAATCGGTTTAATGATGAAAAGATGGTTTCCAAATGTTGATGTTTGGGTATGGTGCCTTGTATTCGGTGTTATTTTATATGCTTCAAACGCAATTTCGGCGAAAAGTTATGCCGAATTAGAATTTTGGTTCTCTAGTATTAAAGTAATTACAATTCTTGCATTTGTTGTGCTTGGTGGTAGTGCATTATTAGGATTTATATCATATGACGGAAAAGAAGCAGCACCTCTTTTCTCTAACTTTGTAAGCGATGGTGGACTTTTCCCGAATGGACTAGCTGCCGTATTACTTACAATGATTACAGTTAACTTCTCGTTCCAAGGAACAGAGTTAATCGGAATTGCAGCGGGAGAAAGTGAAAATCCAGAAAAAACAATTCCACGTGCAATCCGTAATACAGTATGGCGCATTATGTTATTCTTCATTTTAACAATGACGATTTTAGTAGGATTAATTTCTTGGAAAGAAGCAGGCGTAATTGAAAGTCCATTCGTAGTCGTATTTGATAAAATTGGTATTCCATACGCAGCTGATATTATGAACTTCGTTATTATTACTGCGTTATTATCTGTAGCGAACTCTGGATTATATGCAGCGACGCGTATACTATGGTCACTTGCAAATGAGGGAATGGCACCAACTTCCTTCCAGAAAGTAAATAAGCGTGGTATTCCAATTACAGCGCTAGTCGTAACGATTGCGGTAGCTGGATTATCTCTATTCACAAGTTTCCTTGCAGAAGATACAGTATACATGTATTTATTATCGATAGCTGGTTTATCGGCTGTTTCAAGTTGGATCATTATTGCTCTATCGCAACTTCGCTTTAGAAGTCAGTATATAAAAGGCGGAGGAAAGTTAGAGGACTTAAAGTATAGAACACCACTATACCCAATTGTCCCAATTTTAGCCTTAATTACAAATAGCATCGTTGTTATTAGTTTAGCGTTTATTCCTGAACAAAGAATGGCGTTATACTGTGGTATTCCATTTATCATTTTCTGCTATATATATTATTATATTAGTAAGAAACGGCAGAAACCGATGAAAGTGGAGATGGAAAAAACAAATGAAACTAACAATCAAACACGATGATATAGAAGCAGATTTATCGTATGGTCAATTAGTGATTGGAAAAGAAAACGGGTATTCACCGTTACAATTACTCATTTCTTCTATCGCAGGATGTAGTGCAATTGTCTTTCGAACAATTTTAGAAAAGAAACGTATTACATATGATACGTTTACAATCGAAACTGAAATTGGTAGAAGTGAAGCTTTATCGAAGCCAGTTGAAAGTGTTCATTTGCACTATAAAATTAAAGCAGAAAACATTACAGAAGAGCAGCTGGACAAGGCGCTGCAACTTGCAGTGAAAAATTGTACGATTGTTCAATCTGTAAAAGATAGTATAAAGGTTACGGAAACAATTGAACTAATAAAATGAAACATAAAAACGTGAGAATACGGCTCTCACGTTTTTATGTTTTTAATAAAGGGAGAAAGTATGATGGAATGTTTAGGTTGTAAATTAGCAAATGAAGAGGAAAAAATATATAGAGTATACGAAGATGAGTATGTAACATGTTTTTTAGATCATGAACCTTTCTATCCAGGTCATACTTTAATTGTGCCGAAGCAGCATGTTGTAGAAGTAGATGAATTAAATGATGTTGTAGCAAAATCCGTTATGGATGCTTCTAAGCTTATTGCAAAAGCGATTAAGGCATTATACAAACCAGATGGAGTTACAGTTTGTCAAAATGGTGGAGTATTTAACGAGTTAACACATTACCATATGCATGTCGTACCAAGATATAAAGAGCGCCCGTTTGCTGAGTTTTATATGGTACAATCGGGAGAAAAACAGAATCATAACTTTGAAGAGACAAAGCATTTGTTAAAAGAAGCGATAGAGCAAATAATACATATTGAAAAGGTGTAAAAGAATTTTTCTTAGAGATACAGTCAGGAAAATTCTAATATTAAAAAGCCCAATTTCTCAGTTAAAATAGAGAAATTGGGCTTTTGTTTATTCTATTATTAAATTTTATCTATAAAAAGATTTTGCAGTGTCACAAAGTTACAGTGCTCATTCGTTATATAGAGTGAGAGGAGGAATTATATGAAAGTTACAAACAAAGATTATGAAAAGATGGAAGAGCTATATGAGTTGTATGAACAAAAAATTTATTATGTAGCTTATTCTATTTTAAATAATATTCAACAGGCTGAAGATACGGTTCAAGAGACGTTTATTACTCTTTATAAGAACTTGGAAAAGCTCCATAGCTTGAGCACTGAAGAGCTTAAACGCTATATTTTGAGGATCGCGAAAAACAAGGCGATTGATAGTTACCGGAAAAATAAACGACATGAAACATTTTTAGAAGAATATGAAAGAGAATCAATAGAAGCAGTAGATGAAAATATTGAAGAGTGGGAAAAACGTAAAATGTCTGAGGTTCAAATTGATACATTGCTAAAAGAGTTAAATGAATCTAACAGACAGGTGTTTAAGTATAAAGTCTTCTATAACTTAACGTATCAAGAAATTTCAAGTGTAATGGGGATTACGGAGGCTAATGTCCGCAAGCAGTTTGAACGCGCTCGAAAACGAGTCCAAAATATGATAGGAGGTATACAACATGACGAATTCAAAGAACTCCAAAGAAATATATGAACTTGCTGAAAAAATTGCTTTAGATGATTTTGATAAATCCGAAGAACAACATGAATTTTCACATACATATACGCGCAAAAAGAAACTGTTTATGGAGGAAATGAAGCTGAAGGGCGAGCGACCACAGAAAAAGAGTAAAAGACATCGTATGTTAATCGCTGCTGCCTGCTTATTGATTGGTATGCCGACAACCGTTTTTGGTGCAGTAAAAGTCTATAATATGATTGTTCAAAAACAAAATTATGAAGTAAATGTTTCCTTAACAAATAAGGATTCGAAAAAGAGTGATCAGTGGTATAAGTTGAAGGTTGGTAAATTGCCAGAAAATATGGAAGCAATTGATGACTCTGCTATGAAATATTCATTTAAAGATAACTATGCAAATGGAGGCTTTTCATTCGTTCTTTGGAGAGTAGGGGGAAATTCAGATTTTCCAACTCTGTACTCGAAAAGTTATGAAGAAAAAGAGATAAATGGTAAGAAGGCAGTAATTGTCCATAGAGAAACTGGTAACAAAGATTTAATGATGGACAGGGTAGTTTTTCTATTCTTTGAGGAAGAAGGGATCATGTTACAAAGTTATATTGGAAACGATATAAATGAAGAACAAATGGTGGATGTGTTAGGGAGTATTTCACTTGAGCCTACGTCAAAAGAAAAGGCATCACATATAACAGATTATGATAAAAAGTATTTTAGCGACGAAAGTAAGCCTAAAAAAACTAAGGTGATTCCTTTGAAAAAAGATAGTAAACGACTATTTCATATAGGACAAAAAGTTCCAGTAACGATTATCATGGATAACAGCAAAATTGAATATGTGATAGAAAAGGTTGAAGTTTTTGATTCAATCAAAGATTTTAAACAAGAAAACTTTAATGAACTGGGCTTAGGAATACTAAGTAGGAATCAGGCTTTGGATCAAGCTGGACAATTGATACCATATAGACGGGATGAATATAAAGTTGGAAATGGTAAAGATTCAATTGATCAATTAGTAGAATCAAAATTAATTCATCCTAAATTTGTCTACCTGACAACAACAGTGAAAAATATAGGTAAACAGGCGACAGAAGAAATCTATATGCATCCATCCATACAAGTGCTTAAAAGTAAGGGGAATGTATGGAATTACGCTGAAAGAGATGGAATTACAGAAAAAAATATTATGACGGGCGAAGTTGATTATTTAGAACCTCACGGAGAAGGGAAAAGCTTTTACAATATTGGCAGTATCACACCAGGACAAACGGTGAAGGTTAACTTAGGTTATTTTGTAGATGAGGATAAGCTAGATTCAATCTTCCTTGATGCTTTCCGTTACAGTGGGTTTAGTGGCAATGAGAATATGAATGAGAAAAATCGTTGGTGGTTCGATATTCGTCAACAATCAAAATAATAGAAACAAATCGACGAAAAAGCTGCTTATATTTAGCAGCTTTTTTCGTCTCCATACATATGTAAAATTTCTTTCGCACGTATACGTAAACCATCTATCAATTCTGTCGGTTCTAAAACTTTTGCATTTTTTCCGAGTCTATAAAATAAAGGGGTAATAAAATTGATTTCTCCTTTATCAATTGTTGAATTTATATATCCTGTCCCATCCTCGTTTATTATAACGAATTCCTCAAGATAAGGGACGCTTTTACATTGGCGTACGCCTTCTGTTGTCAGTAAAACATGTAACTGAGTAGGGATGTGTACTACGTTAGAGTTAGAGGCAAACCACTCTTCTAAATTCATGAATGTATCCTCATTTTCTTCCGTTGATAATATGGAAAGAATACGATCGATGCGATACAGTAATACTTTTTTCCTGCCATAGTCATAGGACGGTAAGTACCATAGCCCGTCATGAGCATATACACCGATAGGATGAACATGTTTTGTTTTTAACCCCGATTTAGATTCGTATTGAAAGTGTAAATTTTTATTTTCAATAGCCGCGGTTAACACTTCGTTTAAAAGAGGTGTATCAATTGTGCGCTTCGGATTCCAAAAAGCGATGTAAGAACGTATTTTATCAACTTTCACTTTCGCATCATGTTGTAGGGAGCTATACAGTTTATGTGTAACGGAATTGATTTCTGTGTTAAAAGGTAAGTCGCGATAGTAACTTAAAGATTGAAAAGCAAAAAAGATAGAGACTGCTTCTTCTTCCGTAAATAAAATAGGCGGAATTACTCTATTCGTTAATACTTTATAGCCGCCGTTACGACCTTGTTCTGCGTAAATGGGCAACCCCATATCACTTAAATCTAAAATGTATCTATGAACCGTACGAACGGAAATATTAAATTCATCAGCTATTTCTTGAGCTGTAAATGTTTTTTTCGCAGAAGCAAATATAAGAATATCTAATAAGCGTTTAGCTTTTGACAAATGTATCACCTTTTCTTTTTAACGTGACATAAATTGTCATGTTTTATTGTTAGTATATTGTTTACATCATATGTTATCAAGATGAGATACAAGGAGGAAAAGATATGTCACGTGAAATAGTTTTATTTATAGCGGCGAGTTTAGATGGATATATTGCGAAAGAAAATGATGATTTAGAGTGGTTAATGGAAACGGAAGGAGAGGGAGATAATGGTTATACAGAAATGTACGAAACGATTGATACAATAATTATGGGAAAGAAAACGTACGATTATGTAGTAGAGCATACGGAAACATTCCCGTACTTAGATAAAGCATGTTATGTTTTTTCTCGTTCAGAAAAAGGTTCAGACGGAAACGTGGAATTTGTAAATGAAGATGTAGTGGAGTTTACAAAAAGGTTAAAAGCACAAGAAGGGTCTAAAATATGGATGGTTGGTGGAGGAGAGCTACTGAGAGAATTCTTTAAAAATAATCTAATTGATGAATATATTGTTACGATTACACCGCATATATTAGGCTCAGGTGTCCCATTATTTAAAGAAAAGAATCCAGAAATTAATTTAACTTTAACGGATACGAAACGTTTTGGGCAATTTGTAAATTTATATTATAAAGTAAAATGATAAAGTGAAACTTTAATCAGTGGGGGTTTTGTTCATCTCCCACTGATTATTAGTTGAACCAATCGGGCTTTTACGGGCAGTTGATCCCCCACCTAACTTCTTTGCTTCCGCTGAATTTTGATGTAGGGGGTCTTACTGCCCGTTAATGCGGGATAAAGAAACACGACTACTGATGGTAGTCGTGTTTCTTTACAGATGGTAATGAAATGATAAAACAAGATCCATGATCAACTTCACTCGTGACAGTAATCGTCCCGCCGTGTAGCTCTACAATTTCTTTCACGATAGATAGTCCTAAACCAGTTCCACCTGTAGCTCGTGATCTTGCTTTATCAACTCGATAAAAGCGTTCGAAAATGTGAGGGAGGTCTTCAAGCGGAATACCTTCGCCTTCATCTTCAATTGCAATGGAAATATGTTTATGTTCTTCTGTAACAGAAATGTTTATATGAGAATGCTCTTTTGAATGTCTATAAGCGTTATTTAAAATATTCACAACAACTTGTTCGAATCGTTGTTCATCTAAGTTTACTAGCAGTGTAGGAGGACAAGAGAAAGAAACTTTAATGTACCTTTCTTTATACATGGCGTTTACTTTTTCACATATACGCGTAAGGAAGGTGTGTAAATGCACTTCCTTTACTTGAATAGAAAAGTTATGTTGTTCCATTTGTGCAAGTGAAAATAAATCTTGAACTAAGTTTGTAATGTAATCAGACTCATCTTTTATAATTGATAAATATCGCAAACGTTGTTCAGAAGGGGTGCTTTCTTTTAAAGCAATGTCAGCATAACCTCTTACGTATGTTAACGGTGTTCGTAATTCGTGAGCAACACTTGCTAGAAATTCACTTCGCTCTGTTTTCATATAATGTAGATCATTTGCGAGCGTCTGAATAGATGATGCTAGTTCACCAATTTCATCATTTCGAGTAGTTGTTAATGAAACAGATAAATCACCTTTACTCATTTTTTCAGTGGCATGTTTCATGTGTAACAATGGTTTTGTTAATAATCGAGATAATAGGAAAATTGTGATGACTGTGAGTAGAAACGTGATGGCACCAGCAATAATGAATTGTTTCGTTAATCCATTAACTAACTTTTCAATTGATTCTGTTCCAAGAAACATGTACACATAGCCTTCATGTTTTCCATCTACTACAATGGGGCTAACTGTACATATATAATTAGATGTTTTCCAATGATTTTCTATAATCGCTCCATTATGGTCTGTTCGAGTTTGCATTTTACTAATATGATCGTTTATAGTCGTGTTTATTTCGTTAGATTTAGCTAGTATTTCTTTATTTGCATTTGTAATAACGACAGTTGTTTCAGCTTCAGATTCCATTAATGCTACGTGAGAGATGGTTTGCTCATCGTAATATTTTTCAAGTACATCTCGATGACTATTTCCTCGCTTTAATAAAGCTGTCATTTCTTCATTTACTCTAGTGTTTACAAGACTATAATAGAGCAAAATAAAGAGAACACTTTCAATTAAAAGTGTAACAATTAAAAAATAAAATCCGAATTGAATTGAAATTCGTTTCATCGTTTTGCCCCTTACTGTTCAGTATTAATCCATCGATAACCTACTCCATACACGGTTTTTAAATGATGATCAATAGGGAAATTTGCTTTTCGCAATTTATCACGTAAATTACGAATATGTGAATCGACTGTGCGATCTTCTGTATTTGTGTTTAACCCCCAAATTCGTTCGATGAGCTGATCACGGTTTAATACGTAGTTCACATGGCGTAAAAATAATCCGAGTAAAGAAAATTCAATTGGTGTGAGAAGGAGTTCTTCATTATGGACAGAAACGAAGTGTTTTGTTTCATCCCATACAATACCGTGATATTGGATTTGTTTATGTTCATTTGTACGTCTTAAAACGGCTTCAATTCTTGCGAAAAGTTCTTCTTCATGGAAAGGTTTCGTTACGTAATCATCGGCTCCAATTTTTAATCCTTGAACGACATCTACTGTTTGATCACGAGCTGTAACCATAATAATAGGAATGTTACTAAAAGATCGGATTTTTTTGCACGTTTCCCATCCGTCCATCTTTGGCATCATAATATCGAGTAAAACAAATTTAAAGTTTCGATTTTCTATATGTAAAATAGCTTCTTCTCCTGAAGTCGCACATACGCAGTTATATCCAATTGGTGTAAGATAAAGCGTTAATAATTCAAGCATTCTCGGTTCATCGTCTACGAGCAGTATATCAATCATAGAGAGCCCTCCATATTTATAATCGTTACTTAAAGTGTAATGCAAAATCATGAAGAAATGGTGCAGATTATGATGTGTCTGCATAATTTCTTCAGAATTGCTTGTTATTGTGGAGTTGAAATTACATTTTAGGTAATCATATTGGCTCAAAAATGATTAATACGGAGGCGGTATAGTGAAAAAAATGACCCGAATTTTTGGGATAACAATAATTACAGCAGTTGGTCTTGCTGCATGCGGACAAACGAATACAGACCATAAAAACCATGAATCTACAAAAGAGAAGAAAACAGAGCAAAAGGAAATGAAAATGAATCAGGAGGTAACGGCGCCAAAAGAAATGAACCAAGGTGCATCTAATGATTTATTAACGACAAGTTTAAAAAATGTAACGAGATTAAACACAAACGACCCTTTGCAAATGGCAGTATTAACTTCACAAACGATATGGCCAGCAACTCATAAGGAGAACCAGCCAGGTGCTGTTATTTTAGTACCAGCAAGCGAGTGGCAATTAGGTATTGCGAGTGCAGACCTTATTCATCATCCGAATAACGGGCCGATTTTATTTATAGAAAAAGAAAAGATACCGGAAATGACGTTAAAAGAAATAAAACGATTAAATCCAATCGGAACGAAAGATGGAACACAAATTATGGTGATGGGGGATGTAGGTACTAGCGCGCTTGAGCAATTAAAAGGTTATAAAGTAAAACAAATAAAAGAAACAGATCCAGCTATATTTGCGAAGGATGTTGATAAGGAGTATGCCGATATAACAGGAAGCTACCCAAATAGTGTTATTATTGGTTCGTCTGAAGAAGAAGGACGTTTATATACAACACCAGCTGTAAACTGGATTTCTCATATGCCAGAACCGCTTTTATATACAGAAAAAGATAAGGTGCCAGAAGCGACAATAGAGGCATTAAAAATGAGAAAAGATAAAGCAAATATATATGTATTAGGGCCAGAAAAAATTGTTTCAAAAGAAGTAGAAAAAGAGCTAAGCAAATACGGGAAAGTAACGCGTATTAGTGGAGAGACCCCTACAGAAAACTCGATTGCGTTCGCTAAGTTTAAAGATGAAAAAACAAAATTTGGCTGGGGATTCACAAAACCTGGTCACGGTTTATCATTTGTTTCAAGCAAAACACCAGATTTAGCAGTTGCTGGGGCACCTTTTTCACATATGGGTAAACACGCACCTGTTGTATTATTAGAAGAAGGTAAAGCTTCACAACCAGTGTATGACTTCCTTGCAAGCATTCAGCCGAAGTTTAAAGATGATCCAACACTTGGACCATATAATCACGGTTTCTTATTAGGAAGTACGAGTGATATTTCATTTGAAACACAAGGAATACTAGATGAGAGGTTAGAAATTGTTCAGGAAAGTGGTCAAGGACACGGTGGACATTAATGAAATGAGAAAAGATGCTACTGATATAGCGTCTTTTTTTATTTTCCTCGACAAAATATGACAAAAAAGTTGTAACTGTTTCTGTTATGATAGTTTCGAAAATCTTACATTTTACATAATCGGAGGAAAAAGAATGTATAAAAAATTGGGTACTATTGCTTTAACAGGTGCACTTGCTTTTAGTTTATCTGCTTGTGGTGAAACTGAAGTTAAAGAAGTGAGTAAAAACGATGCTCCTAAACAGGCTGAAAAGAAAGATAAAAAGGAAAAAGCTGAAAGCAAGATTTATAAAATTGGAGATACTGTAGAAGTTAATGGTCTACAACTTACTTTCAGTTCAGCTAAATTCGTTGAGCCTAACGAATACGTAAAAGCTGAAAAAGGGAAAGTACTAGAAATCGGTTTTAACGCTAAAAATAATGGCAAAAAAGATATATATTTTGGAACTTCTGAATTAAAAATTGCTGATACTAACGGCAACCAATTCAAAGAGTACTTTGGTGGGGAAAATACGTTTATAAATGAAAATATTGCGCCAGGTAACCAAATTACAAACAAAATGTTATTTGATGTACCAGAAGGCGATAAGTTTGTTGGTACATTTAAACCTACATTTACATTTGACGAGAAATCAGTGAAATTTGAATTTGAAGTTGCTAAATAAGGAGAGATTGAAATGAAAAGAACAGTTGAATTTGTATTAGGTCTTATTGGAGGTATTTTTGGTATTATTTGTGCATTTGTTGCTTTATTGATCGGCGGTATGGGAGCTGCTTTTGAAGCTGATGGAGCAAATACTGTTATTGGTTTAGGTTGGGGAGCTGTGGCTCTATCAATCTTAGGAATTGTTGGATCTGTTATGGTAAGAAGTAAAGCGAAGGTTGGCGGTATTATGATGACTGTGGCTGCTATCGGTGGATTTATTTGTATTTCTATAATTTACTTATTACCAGGCGTATTACTATTAATCGGTGGGTTAATGGGTATATTCCGTAAGGATAAAGCAACTGTATCTGCATAAAATGAGCACTCGAAAGAGTGCTCTTACTATTTTCATTAAATTAGTATAAACTCCTCTAACCCTAAACTATCCAAACTAAACCTCATATATGAAGTGGAAATATCTATAGAACTTTAAATGAACTAAATTACATGTGCATTTTTCATCCATCCAAACAAAGTTTTCTTCATTTGACATACTGTAGAATCCGAAATCATTGTACGTTAAATCAACAATAGGTGATAGTATATTTAAAGTTTCCTAAAAAAGAAGCTACGAAGGTAACATCATTTTTAGGAAACTTTTACATAGCAAAAAATCTTCTACTCGTTATATAATAGCTTTCGTGCAGTCGGCTAGATTTTCTTATGGAGAAAATCAAATTATAAAGGAGTAGAGGAGTGATATTTTGTTTCAAACGATAAAAAATGACTGGTTTTCTAATGTGAAAGGGGACGTGTTATCAGGAATTGTCGTTGCTTTAGCGTTAATCCCTGAAGCGATAGCCTTCTCTGTTATTGCAGGCGTGGATCCGACAGTTGGACTATACGCAGCCTTTTGTATTGCAGTTACCATTTCATTTGTTGGCGGAAGAACTGGAATGATTTCAGCTGCAACAGGTGCAATGGCATTATTAATGGTAACGCTTGTTAAAGATCATGGTTTGCAATATTTATTTGCTACAACAATATTAACAGGTATTGTCCAGATTATTTTTGGCGTGTTCAAACTGAGCTCATTTATGAAGTTTGTTCCGAAATCTGTTATGAGTGGTTTTTTAAATTCACTTGGAATTTTAGTTTTTACAGCGCAATTGCCACATTTTAAAAATGCAACTTGGCAAATGTATGCACTCGTTGTATTAGGACTTGCAATTATATATTTATTTCCACGTATTACAACGGCTGTACCTTCTACGCTTATTTCAATTATTATTGTGACGAGTATTGCACTTATGAGCGGATTACAGTTGAAAACAGTAGGAGATATGGGAAGCCTGCCGAAAGAATTACCGTTCTTTAGTATTCCTGACGTGCCTTTTACACTTGAGACATTAGGGATTATTTTACCTTATGCAGTTATGCTTGCAATTATCGGTTTACTAGAATCATTATTAACAGCTTCAGTTTTAGATGATATGACGCATACGGAAAGTAATAAGCATAAAGAGGCACGTGGACAAGGGATCGCAAACATTGTTGCTGGTTTCTTCGGAGGAATGGCAGGTTGTGCAATGATCGGTCAATCTGTTATTAATATTAAATCAGGTGGACGAGGTCGCCTATCAACATTTGTAGCGGGCGGATTTTTAATCGTATTACTATTCGTTTTAGGAGATTATGTCGTTCATATTCCGATGGCAGCTTTAGTTGCAGTTATGATTATGGTTTCAATCGGAACGTTTGATTGGAACTCTGTAGCAACGATTCATAAAGTGCCAAAAGGGAACGCATTCGTCATGATCGTAACAGTCGTGGTCGTTCTTATCACTCATAATTTGGGATTAGGTGTAATTATCGGAACAGTAATTAGTGCGGTTTTATTTGCATTCAATATGGCAAAGATTCACGTGAAACATTTATATATTGAAAATAAGAAAATATACGAAATTCACGGTCAACTCTTCTTTGCATCTACAGCAGATTTTATAAATGCTTTTTCATTGGATGAAGATATAAAAGAAATCGAAATGAACTTTACTCATGCGCACGTATGGGATGATTCGGCAGTGGCATCAATTGATAAAGTTATTATGAAATATGAACAAAGTGGCGTGAAAGTAAGTATAACAGGATTAAATGAACGTAGCTCAAAACTTGTTGCAAATTTAGCTACTTATAATAAAAGAATTGCTAGTTAAAAGCCTCCTTTTTAGGGGGCTTTATTATATAATACGAGTAGGATAACGAAAAGGGGATTCAGCATATGTACAAACAAATTATATTAGCATGTGACGGTTCTGAACATGCACTTCGAGCAGCGGAACATGCAACATATATTGCAAAATGTAGCGAAGAAACAAATGTTGAAGTTGTGTACGTAGTAGATAATAGAACGGCAAAATCAGATATTATACAAGGTCAAACAGATTTAGAAACAATATCAGCTAGTCGAAAAGATAAATTAAAAGAGATTGAAGGTTTATTAAAGAAAGAGAACATTTCTTATACAATTACGATATTACATGGTGATCCTGGAGATACAATTGTTCAATATGTGAATACAGGAGATATAGATCTTGTCATTGCTGGAAGTAGAGGGCTCAATACACTGCAAGAAATGGTGCTGGGAAGTGTAAGTCATAAAATAGCAAAGCGTGTGAAATGTCCAGTGATGATTGTAAAATGAAATAGAATGTAACGAAGACCTTAGTATAACTGAGGTCTTTTTTTATGTATAAATGACTCTTATTTGTGGAAATACTAGATATATAAGTTGAAAAGATGTTAACTTACAAATTTGTAAGTTAGTTGTTAGAGAAATCGATGTTATGAAATTTTTCCCATTGGTAAAATAAAAGTATCAAAGGGGAGATAGGGAGGATGGAAGTAATGAAATCATTTCAAAATTTGTCATATAGCCAAGGTGTCAGTCTTATTTGTTTAGGGGGATTTGCTGCATCTGTTACGTTAGCCGTTTTAATAAAGGTGTTTCATCAAATCTTTTAATCTTATAGTAGGGAAGGAATGGGTTGTTATCATTAGTAGGAACAGCAATGAAAATAAAAAATAGCTCTTAGCATGTATGTAAATGCTAAGAGCTATTTTTATGCTTGTTATATATTATTTAAGCTTGTTTTGATTTTACTGACCCTGTATTTAAAGTAAGAGCAAGGAAGAACATTGCAAGTACGCAAGATGCAAGTAATAAGATGAATCCGCCATCCCATCCGAATGCATCTACGATAAAGCCCATAGCTGCACTAGCGAAAGCTGCTCCGCCTAAGTAACCGAAGAATCCAGTTAAGCCTGCTGCAGTTCCAGCAGCTTTCTTTGGTGCTAAATCTAGAGCGTGTAGACCAATTAACATAACCGGTCCGTAAATTAAAAATCCAATTGCGACAAGTGCGATACTATCAACCATTGGATTACCAGGAGGGTTTAACCAGTAAACAAGAACTGCGATAAATACACCAACCATAAATAGAATACCAGCAGGTGCACGACGTCCTTTAAATAGTTTATCACTCATCCATCCGCAAAGAAGTGTACCTGGAATACCAGCCCATTCATATAGAGCGTAAGCAGTACGTGAGCTACTATGAGTAAAGCTTTTTTCTTCTACTAAATAAGTAGGAGCCCAGTCTACAACGCCGTAACGTACGAAATATACGAAAACGTTCGCAATAGCGATGTACCATAAAAACTTATTGTTTAATACGTATTTAAATAAAATTTCCTTTACTGAAAGTTCGCGTTCGCGATCTTTTACTTTTTCATCTGGTGGATATTCCCCAGTATGTTCTTCAATAGAAGGTAGTCCACAAGATTGAGGTGTATCTTTCATCGTAATTAATACATAAATACCAACTAAAATTGAAAGAATACCTGGGAAGTAAAAAATACTTTTCCAGTCATCTGCGAAGAAGTATAAGCCTAATGTTACAAGGGAAGGCATAAGCGCTCCGCCAACATTATGAGCGACGTTCCAAATAGACATTTTTGTACCACGTTCGCTAATAGAGAACCAGTGCACCATCGTACGACCACAAGGAGGCCATCCCATACCTTGTACCCATCCATTTAAAAACTGAAGTACAAACATAAGTATAATGCTCGTTGTAATGAAAGAAAATGAGCCGAAAATAATATTAATGATACCTGATAAAAATAGCCCAGCTGCTAAAAAGTAGCGAGGATTACAACGATCGGATACGATACCCATAAGAAATTTACTTAATCCGTAAGCAATAGAAACTGCTGAAAGGATAACCCCAAGTTCCCCTTTACTAAAGCCTTGCTCGATTAAGTATGGCATTGCTAGTGAAAAGTTTTTTCGAACAAAGTAGTAGCCTGCATAACCGATGAAGATACCTAAGAATACTTGTAAACGTAATTTACGGTATTCGCTATCAACGCGATCAGCTGGTAAGCGTTCCGCGTGGGGCGCAGGTTTAAATAATTGTGTGAAAAACATAAAATGAAAATCCTCCCCTAATTAATTCGAAGCGTTTTAAGACAGAGAATATAAAAAGGCCATGAAATATAAAAAAGTTTCCTTTTTTATGATTCATAGCCGTGTACTCCGTTTCTCCGTGACTGTCAATATTAACTTCGTCGAAAATTATACAACTTTGTGACAAAAATGTAAACGTTTTTATGAATAAAAGTATTGACGGATTTTGTTCGCGGGATTAATATTTAAATACGTTAAATATTTTATTGTTTAAATAAGAGGTGGATAACATGCCAAATGATATGACGCATATCGATAAAATTCAAGCTCTTGCCTTTTCGATTGGAAAGAAAATGCAGACGGAGTTATTAGAACAAATGCAAGCAACAGGACTTACACCACCGCAGTTTTATATTTTAAAGATTTTAGATCATTATGGGGCTTCAAGAGCGACAACATTAGCAAAAAAGATGTATGTGAAGCCTAGCGCGATTACAGTGATGATTGATCGTCTAATCGATCAAGAACTTGTAGAACGCTATCACGACAAAGATGACCGTCGTGTTGTCATCATCGAGTTAACGAAAAAGGGGAAAGCTAGAGTAGAAGAGGCAATGACAGCTCGCAACGAGCATATTGCAAAATACTTTTCACATTTAGAGTTGCAAGAAAGAGAAGATTTATTACGTCTCTTTGAGAAGTTAGAAACCATTATTTGCGGGACACAAGAGAAAAAAGAGAATAACTAAGAGGAATTGAGGAGATTACATGGAGCAACAAGAAAATCAAAATAGAAAGTTGTTGTTAATCGGTTTAGTAATCGCGATGCTATTTGCTGCATTAGATGGAACAATTGTTGGTACAGCAATGCCACGTATCGTCGGTGACCTAGGCGGATTAAGTTTAATGACATGGTTAACGACAGCTTATATGTTAACATCAACGACAGTTGTACCAATTGCAGGTAAATTAGCGGATTTACTTGGTCGTCGTAACGTATATATAACAGGGCTAGTTATTTTCATGATTGGTTCGGCGTTATGTGGTATGGCGAATGGTATGACAGAATTAATTATTTTCCGTGGTATTCAAGGTCTTGGTGGCGGTATTATGATGCCAATGGCTATGATTATTATTGGAGATATGTTCACGGGAAAAGAACGTGCGAAATGGCAAGGTATTTTTGGTGCGTTATACGGTCTTGCTTCTGTAATTGGACCGCAAGTTGGTGGTTGGATTGTAGATGCAGTGAACTGGAGATGGGTATTCTACATTAACTTACCGGTTGGTATTTTAGCAACAATCTTTATTGCAATGGGATTAAAATCACATAAACAAACAGGACCAATTAAAATTGATATCGCTGGAATCTTTACGATGATTCTAGGTGTTGTAAGTTTATTACTTGCGCTAACGTTTGGCGGAAAAGATTATGCATGGGATTCTTGGCAAATTATCGGTTTATTCGCACTAGCTGTAATTGGTATCGTTAGCTTTGTTATTGTTGAAACGAAAGCTGAAGAGCCGATTTTACCAATGCATTTCTTTAAAAATCGCACATTTACAATACTGAATGCGATTGGATTCTTTATGAGTATTGGAATGTTCGGCGCGATTATGTTCGTACCATTCTTCATGCAAGGTATTGTAGGAGTAAGTGCTGCTGAATCAGGAACAATTATGACTCCAATGATGATTACAATGATTGTAATGAGTATTATCGGTGGGCAACTTGTATTAAAAGTTGGTGTAAAACCACAAATTATCGCAGGTATGCTTATTATGGCCGGTGGTTTTTGGTTATTAACAAGGATGGATATGCACACAACGAAGCTTACAGCTACTTCTTATATGATGGTTATCGGTTTAGGAATGGGTCTTGTAATGCCGACATTAACATTAGCGTTACAAGAAAGCTTCCCGAAAAAAGACCTTGGTGTCGTAACGTCATCAAGTCAGTTCTTCCGTCAAATTGGTGGAACATTTGGTATTACAATTTTAGGATCAATTATGAATAACACTTCAGGTACAACGTTAACAAATAAATTAGTACCTGTATTAGATACATTCCCGAAAGAAGCGGGACAAATGGTAACGAAATTTAAAGATATGATTCACACAGATCCACAAGGTTTATATTCGATGCTATTTAGCCCAGAGGCATTAAAACAAATGCCAGAAGCGTTTGCTAACAGCATTGTACCTATTTTGAAAAACTCTTTAGTAGACTCGCTTCATACTGTATTCTTAACAGGATTAGTATTTATCGTAGTAGGTGCCATCTTTACGATTTTCTTACAAAAAATTAAACTATCAGATCGTAAAAAAGATGCTGAAGAGCCTGCTGTTGAAGAAAAAGAAAAAACTGTATCATACTCGTAATGAAGAAGCATCGCCTTATGGCGGTGCTTTTTTGAGTATAACCTTAAAAGCTTTTTAGTGAGAAATGATTGACGTATTTTTAGAAATACGTTATATTATTTTCTGTAAACGGTTACATTAAATGAGGAGAAAAGAGAATGAGTACGATTAAAGACGTTGCGAAATTAGCGGGAGTATCTGTTGCGACCGTTTCCAGAGTTCTAAATAAAAATGGATATGTTCATGAAGATACATTAAAAAAGGTAGAGCGTGCAATAGAGATGTTAGATTATAAGCCTAGTACAGTAGCGCGTTCACTGTATAATAAAAAGTCTCGTTTAATTGGCTTAGTTGTTCCGAATATCGTGAATCCGTTCTTTCCAGAAGTTGCACGTGCCGTAGAAGATGTAGCACATAAACAAGGTTACACAGTTGTTCTTTGTAACTCTGATGAAAGTTTAGAAAAAGAGAAACAATACATTGATGTACTTAGACAAAATAATGTAGATGGATTTATTGTAGCAACGAATCCACAAAATAGTGTTAATTACATGAATTTATCTGTTCCGGTTGTTGCGATTGACCGTATGTTTAATGAGCGTATTCCTACTGTATATGCAGATAACTATGCAGGAAGTCAGGCTGCGACAAAGTTGTTACTAGATAAAGGATGTAAACATATTGCACATATTCGCGGACCACGTGATGTGAGTACTGCAAATGAACGTTTTGAAGGTTTTGTAGACGTTATTACGCAAAATAATCTTTCGTATATGATTGCGGAGAGTACGTTTGAGCCAGCAAATAGTGAGCGTGTAGCGATGGAATTATTAGAAGAATACCCGCATATTGATGGTATTGTTGCTGGGAATGATTTAATTGCGATTGGTATTGTAAAGGCTGCACTTCAAAAGGGGATTGCCATTCCAGATGATTTACAAATTATCGGATTTGATGGCATTTCTTTAACGGAAATGATGTATCCATCTATTACAACAGTTGCACAACCGATATATGAAATGGGGAAAATTGCAACAGAGTTGTTGTTAGAGCAAATGGAAGGAAATACATTAGAAGAGAAACACTATCGTTTGCCAATTGAAATTATAGAACGAAATACAACGAAGTAAGGAGATGAAACAGATGCCAAATATTGCAGTAGTAGGAAGCATTTCAATGGACTTAGTGGCTGTTTCAAAAAAACGGCCGAAAGCAGGAGAAACAGTAATTGGTGAAGCGTTTCATACAATCCCAGGAGGGAAAGGGGCAAACCAAGCAGTTGCTGCAGCTAGGTTAGGAGCAAATGTAGCAATGGTTGGAGCGGTAGGAAATGATGATTATGGAACAGTAGTTAGAAAAAATTTAGAGAACGAACGCATTTTTATCGATTATGTGGTACCGGTTACAGATAGAACGACAGGAATTGCTCATATCGTTTTAGCAGAAGAAGATAACAGTATTGTTGTCGTACAAGGGGCAAATGCTCTTGTAAATAAGCCAGTTGTAGATCGCTCCAAAGACCTTCTTGTAAAAGCGGATATGGTTGTTCTTCAACTAGAAATTCCACTTGAAACAGTAAAATATGTATTGGCTATTTGTGAGGAACATAATATTCCTGTTATGTTGAATCCAGCGCCAGCACAAGTTTTATCAGAAGAAATTTTAGAAAAAGCAACTTATATTACGCCAAATGAACATGAGTGCCGCATCGTATTAGATGATTTTACATCACCAATTGAAGATTTATTGGCGAAGTATCCAAATAAATTATTGATGACAGAAGGTTCTAACGGTGTTCGTTTCCATAATGGAACAGAGATTGTACATGTTCCTAGCATTGCTGTTGATGTAGTGGATACAACTGGAGCTGGTGATACATTTAATGGTGCGTTAGCAGTTGCACTTTCTGAAGGAGAGACACTTCAAAAAGCAATTCGTTTCGCGAATATTGCCGGTGGTCTTTCTGTAACGAAACTTGGGGCACAGGGCGGTATGCCAACGAGAGATCAAGTACGTGAAGTGCAGGTGATTGTTGGATGAAAAAGCATGGTGTATTAAACAGTGAAATCGCGGCAGTCCTTGCTTCACTTGGGCATACAGATACGGTTGTAATTGCTGATTGCGGTTTACCAATTCCTGACGGAGTAAAACGAATTGATTTAGCTGTTGAGATTGGAAAACCGAGTTTTTTAGAGGTGTTACAAGTTGTAGCTGATGATATGGCAATCGAAAAAGTGACGTTAGCAGAAGAAGTCATTATAAATAATGCGGAAGTAAATAAAGAGATCGAACAGAAATTAATAGAGCCAGCATTTGAGTATGTATCTCATGAACAATTTAAAGAGCATACAAAGAAAGCGAAGGCAATTATTCGTACAGGCGAGGCTACGCCTTATGCAAATGTAATTTTACATGCAGGCGTGATTTTTTAATAAAGGGAAGTGATGGGAATGCATATTGAAATGAAAAACATTTCAAAGGCGTTCAATGGCAATCCTGTTTTGAAGAATGCACAGTTTATGATTGAAACAGGAGAAGTCCATGCATTGATGGGGGAAAATGGAGCGGGTAAATCAACGCTCATGAAGATTTTAACAGGTGTATACAAAAAAGATGGTGGGACAATCAAGATTGATGGGCAAGAGCGCACCTTTAAAAATGCGAAAGAAGCTGAAGAGTACGGCATCGCATTTATACATCAAGAACTAAACATATTGCCGAATTTAACAGTAGCTGAAAATATGTTTCTCGGTAAAGAGTTAATGTATGGGAAAACAGGTATTTTACGCACTCGACAAATGAACGCGATTGCGCAGCAGCAACTAGCAGAGCTAGGGCTGCATGTAAGAGGCGCTATGTTAGCAGAGGAATTATCGGTTGGACAACAGCAAATTATCGAAATTGCGAAAGCATTAATGACAAACGCGAGCGTTATTATTATGGATGAACCTACTGCGGCACTGACGGATCGTGAAATCGAAACGCTCTTTACAGTAATCAATAAGTTACGTAAAAAAGGTGTTTCATTCGTGTACATTTCGCATCGTATGGAAGAGATTTTCTCAATATGTGATGCTATTACGATTTTGCGTGATGGAGAATACGTGGGAAAGAGATTAATTCCAGAAACATCATTTGATGAAGTAGTGAGTATGATGGTGGGGCGCAGCATTGGTGAACGTTACCCAGAGCGAAATAGTCAAATTGGTGATGTCATTTTTGAAATGCGTAATGGAACGAAGAAAGGGAAATTTGAAAATATTTCGTTTCAAGTGAGGAAAGGTGAAATCCTTGGTGTAGCTGGTTTGATGGGGGCTGGTCGCACTGATATTATGAAAGCGATATTTGGTTATGAACCTTTAGACTCTGGACAAATTTTTATAAATGGACAAGAAGTAAAGATTGATAGTCCAATAGATGCAATTAGACAAAGAATTGCTTTCATTACAGAAGATAGAAAGTCTGAAGGATTAGTGTTAGATTTTTCAATTCGAGAAAATTTAGCTTTACCGAATTTAGAAAATCTTTCAAAGGGAAGTGTTCTAAGCAATGAGCTAGAACAACAGTTTACAGAGGATATGATGAAGCTTCTTAATGTGAAAGCATCTAGCGGAGAGCAGGCAGTGAAATCTCTTTCTGGTGGAAATCAGCAAAAGATTGTAATCGCAAAATGGCTAGGCATTCATCCGCAATTACTCATTTTAGATGAGCCAACAAGAGGTGTCGATGTTGGAGCGAAAAAAGAAATTTACTCTATTATGAATAAGCTTACAGAGCAAGGCGATGCCGTTATTATGGTATCATCTGAGCTTCCGGAAGTTTTAGGGATGAGTGATCGAGTTCTTGTTATTCATGAAGGAAAAGTCGGCGGAATTTTAGGGAAAGATGAGGCATCACAAGAGTCTATTATGGCACTAGCTACAGGGGGAGAGTAAGGATGGCTAAGAAGGGGAATGTATTACAACAACTCGGTTCTTTAATCGGTTTAGTATTAATTATCGTCGTAATTACAGCTTTAAATCCAGCGTTCATTGAAATTCCAAATTTATTTAATATACTGCGTCAAGTATCGATTAATGCGCTTATTGCATTTGGAATGACCTTCGTAATTTTAACAGGGGGTATTGACTTATCGGTAGGTTCTATCTTAGCATTATCAAGTGCACTTGTTGCTGGAATGATGGCAAGTGGCATGGATCCGTTCCTTGCAATGGTAGTTGGACTATTAGCAGGTCTTGTAATGGGAATTGTAAACGGTATCATCATTGCGAAAGGAAAAGTAGCTCCATTTATTGCAACTTTAGCAACAATGACTATTTTTCGTGGGTTGACGCTTGTTTATATGGACGGACGTCCGATCACTGGTCTTGGTGATCATTTAATGTTCCAAATGTTTGGCCGCGGTTATTTTCTTGGTATTCCGGTACCCGCTGTTACAATGATGATCGCTTTCGCAGTACTGTACTTCATTTTGAAGAAAACGACATTTGGTCGCCGTACATTTGCAATTGGTGGAAATGAAGAAGCAGCAGCACTATCAGGTATTAATGTTACGAGAATTAAAGTAATGATTTACGGTCTTTCCGGAATTTTGGCAGCGCTTGCAGGTATTGTCTTAACATCACGATTAGATTCTGCACAGCCGACTGCAGGTACTTCTTATGAATTAGATGCAATTGCAGCAGTTGTATTAGGTGGAACAAGTCTTTCTGGGGGAAGAGGATGGATTGTTGGTACATTCATCGGTGTACTTATTATCGGTGTACTAAATAACGGTTTAAATTTATTAGGTGTATCTTCTTTCTTCCAACAAGTTGTAAAAGGACTTGTAATCTTATTAGCTGTATTAATTGATCGTAGAAAAGAAGCGTAATGGAGGGACAGTTCATGAAGAAATGGTTACTTATACTCGTTGCATGTATTATGGTCATTACTGCTGGTTGTTCAATGGAACCGCCAGAATGGGCAAAGGATTCTAGCGATAAAGGTCGAAATAAAACTATTAAAGTTGGATTCTCTGTTTCAACTTTAAATAATCCCTTCTTTGTAACTTTGAAAAAGGGGGCAGAAAAGAAAGCGAAAGATAGTGGCATCGAATTGATTGCTGTTGATGCGCAAAATGATGCAGCAAAGCAAACGAACGATGTTGAAGATTTAATTCAAAAGGGTGTCGATGTAGTTGTTATTAATCCGACCGATTCAGATGCTGTTGCTTCAGCAGTAAGTGCAGCAAACGCAGCAAATGTTCCTGTTATTACAGTAGACCGCGTTGCGAATTCAGGTAAGGTTGTTTCTCACATTGCATCTAATAATATCGAAGGTGGTCAAATGGCTAGTGATTACATTCGTGAATTAGTCGGCGAAGGAGCAAACGTTGCTGAGTTAGAAGGAATCCCTGGATCGTCTGCTGCTCGTGAACGTGGGAAAGGATTCCATAACGTAGCCGATAAGTCTTTAAAAGTAGTTGCCAAACAAGCGGCTGATTTTGATAGAGCGAAAGGATTATCTGTTATGGAAAACATTTTGCAAGCAAATAGCGATATTAAAGCCGTGTTTGCTCATAACGACGAGATGGCATTAGGTGCACTTGAAGCATTGAAGTCTGCTGGAAAAACAGATGTAGTAGTTGTTGGATTTGATGCAACAGAAGATGCTGTGAAAGCGGTTAACGATGGGCGTATGGCTGCAACAGTCGCTCAAAAACCAGAATTAATCGGAGAGAAGGCGATGCAAACAGCAAAAGAGATAACACAAGGTAAAAAAGTGGACAAATCTATTCCGATTGAATTAGAGCTTATTAAGAAAAATAAATAAATATAAAATGAAAATTAGGAAGGAAGAACAACAAATGAAATTCTTTATTGATACAGCAAACATTAACGAAATTAAAGAGGCAAATGAATTAGGCGTATTAGCTGGAGTAACGACAAATCCATCACTTGTAGCAAAAGAAGGCGTAGATTTCCACGAGCGCATTCGTGAAATTTGCAACGTTGTAGAAGGACCTGTAAGTGCAGAAGTAATTAGCTTAGAAGCTGATAAAATGATTGAAGAAGGAAAAGAATTAGCGAAGATTGCTCCAAACGTTGTTGTAAAAGTTCCAATGACAACAGAAGGTTTAAAAGCAGTAAAAGCGTTCTCTGATTTAGGAATTCGTACAAACGTTACATTAGTATTCTCAGCAGTTCAAGCATTACTTGCTGCTCGTGCTGGTGCAACGTACGTTTCACCATTCTTAGGTCGTTTAGATGATATCGGTCATAACGGTATGGATTTAATTCGTCAAATCGCAGAAATCTTTGCAATTCATGGTATCGAAACAGAAATCATCGCAGCATCTGTACGTCACAGCGTTCACGTAACTGACGCAGCATTAAACGGTGCACATATTGCAACAATCCCAGCAAACGTAATTGCTTCATTAGTGAAGCACCCATTAACAGATCAAGGAATTGAGAAATTCTTAGCTGATTGGGAAAAAACACAAGAGAAATAATAGAAAAGCAAGAATCCTAGTTTAATTGACTAGGATTCTTTTTTTATTTAAAAGAATTTTCATGCAATTTTGCATATTGTCTTTTAAATTTGTTATATAAGATATTTAATATATATCACATAACTCTTTATTTTTAATATTTCGACATAAAGTGAAACTTTAATCAGTGGGGGCTTTGTTCATCCCCCCACTGATTATTAATTGAACCAAGGGATAAAAAGATAGAGGGTCTGACCAGAAAACTGGAGGGCATGATTCTATAACAAAAAGCTTAATGTTTATAGAATTATGTCTTTTTATATAGGGAGGGTAGTAAACAGAGATTTGGACAAAAATGCACCGATTTATCTGAATTTTAAGTTTTATAAAGGGGAGAAATGGAATGAGAAGAAAAGCACCATTTAAAGTGTTGTCATCATTAGCAATTGCGGCAATTATCGGATGTACATCTGTAATGAGTGCTCCGTTAGCATATGCAGAAACGGTAGCAAAAGAGAAAGATAGTGTATCTACAACACCAATTGATTACAATTTAATTCAAGAAGATCGTTTAGCGGAAGCTCTGAAAGAAAGAGGAACAATTAATCCAGCATCTTCTAAAGAAGAGACGAAAAAAGCTGTTGAGCAATATATTGAAAAGAAACAAGGAGATCAGGCGAATAAAGAAATTCTTCCAGATGCTCACTCACAAGAAACATCTGATTTCACAAAAAAAGTAAAAGAGAAAAAGATGGAAGAAAAGGAAAATGTAAAAAAGGCTGAAAAAAATGTTAGCCTTGAGCAAAAGCCAGAACCAAATAAAAAGCAATTGAATGGGCAAGTTCCAACTTCAAAAGCAAAGCAAGCTCCATATAAGGGATCTGTTCGATCGGATAAAGTATTAGTGTTACTCGTTGAATTTAGTGATTATAAACATAATAATATTGATCAAACACCAGGTTATATGTATTCGAAAGACTTTAGTAGAGAACATTATCAAAAGATGTTGTTCGGTAATGAGCCGTATACTTTATTTGATGGTTCAAAAGTAAAAACGTTTAAACAATACTATGAAGAGCAGTCTGGTGGTAGTTATACGACAGATGGATATGTAACGGAGTGGCTAACTGTTCCAGGAAAAGCATCTGATTATGGAGCTGATGGTAGCAGCGGTCACGATAATAAAGGTCCAAAGGGTGCACGTGATTTAGTGAAAGAAGCTTTGCATGCAGCTGCTGAGAAAGGACTAGATTTATCTCAGTTTGATCAATTTGATAGATATGATACAAACGGGGACGGGAATCAAAATGAACCTGACGGTGTAATTGATCATTTAATGGTAATCCATGCTGGTGTTGGTCAAGAAGCTGGTGGCGGTAAATTAGGTGATGATGCGATCTGGTCACATCGTTCAAAATTAGCAGTAGATCCAGTAGCGATTGAAGGTACGAAATCAAAGGTAGATTACTTTGGTGGTAAAGTAGCAGCACATGATTACACAATTGAACCAGAAGATGGAGCTGTAGGTGTGTTTGCACATGAATTTGGACATGATCTTGGATTACCAGATGAATATGACACGAAATATACTGGAAATGGTTCACCAGTCGAAGCTTGGTCATTAATGAGTGGAGGTAGTTGGACAGGGAAAATCGCAGGAACAGAGCCGACTAGTTTTTCACCACAAAATAAAGACTTCTTACAAAAGAATATGGGTGGCAACTGGGCAAAAATATTAGAAGTAGATTACGATAAAATTAAGAGTGGTGTGGGAGTTCCTACCTATATTGATCAAAGTGTTACGAAATCAAATCGTCCAGGCGTTGTACGTGTTAACTTACCAGGTAAAAGTGTTGAAACGATTAAACCGGAGTTTGGAAAGCATGCATATTATAGTACAAGAGGCGATGATATGCATACAACGTTAGAGACACCATTCTTTGATTTAACAAAGGGAACAAATGCAAAATTCGATTATAAAGCAAATTATGAGTTAGAAGCAGAGTGCGATTTCGTCGAAGTACATGTAGTAACAGAAGATGGAACGAAAACATTAATTGATAGACTTGGGGAAAAAGTAGTCCAAGGAGATAAAGATACAACAGATGGGAAATGGATTGATAAATCATATGATTTAAGTCAATTTAAAGGCAAAAAAGTGAAACTACAATTCGACTATATTACAGATCCGGCTGTAACATATAAAGGTTTTGCGATGGACAATGTAAATGTAACTGTTGATGGACAAGTTGTATTTTCTGATGATGCAGAAGGACAGTCTAAAATGAATTTAAATGGTTTTGTTGTTTCTGATGGGACAGAGAAGAAAGCTCATTATTACTACTTAGAGTGGAGAAATTATGCGGGATCAGATAATGGTTTAAAAGCAGGAAAAGGTCCAGTGTATAATACAGGTCTTGTCGTTTGGTATGCAGATGATAGTTTCAAAGATAACTGGGTTGGGGTGCATCCAGGTGAAGGATTCCTTGGTGTTGTAGATTCTCATCCAGAAGCGCTAGTTGGTAATTTAAACGGAAAACCAGCATACGGTAATACAGGCATGCAAATTGCAGATGCAGCATTTTCATTTGATAAAACACCAGCATGGAGTGTAAATTCATTAACACGTGGTCAGTTTAACTATTCTGGATTACAAGGTGTTACAACTTTTGATGATTCAAAAGTATATAGTAACAAGCAAATTGCAGACGCAGGAAGAAAAGTTCCAAACCTTGGACTTAAATTCCAAGTTGTTGGACAGGCAGAAGATAAATCGGCAGGCGCTGTTTGGATTAAACGTTAATAACATAAAAGCACATTCTTCATATGAAGAGTGTGCTTTTTAATTTGTACAGTAAGTTATTATTTTAGTTTATCCCGCATTAACGGTCAGTAAGATCCCCACCTCAAAATTCAGTGGAAATAAAGAAGTTAGTTGGGAGATCAACTGCCCGTAAAAGCCCGATTGGTTCAACTAATAATCAGTGGGGAGGAACAAAACCCCCACTGATTAAAGTTTCACTTTATGTAATACAAGTGTTTATTCATGTGTACTGTATCAAATTATGTGGGGAAAGGAAATATTTCCGAGGAAATTGTCGAAGTATCGTCAGTATTTATAAACTTTCTGTTTAAAAGAAGAGATGTATTATTGCCTTTACGGCTCAATTTATTTACATTGTTATTTGGTTATACACAAAAGTAATATATTGGGCAAAAAGAGTTCTATTCGATAGGGCTCTTTGGTTTTGTATTTGATATACAAATATTAACCTCGATTGTTTGGAAATGTATCTTCTTGTTTAGCGTCAGTTGGACTTTAACTGCAGTTTTTATTTTTCGTTTATATGAAGAGCGAGATGAGCCATTACCTTTTATATTTAAATTAATTGGCATTATTCCAACGCTTCCATTGTATTATGGATTATATAAATATGCATTTTAAAAAAGACAACGATGGATTATCCCATCATTGTCTTTTTTACTTTGCTTCTTACATAAATCATCCCAGCAAATGTTAATAAAAATGCTGTCCCGATAATGAAGCTGATGCTAGGTGATGCTCCGATTGCGCCGACTGTAAAGGAGCCAGCAACAACTCCTAATGAGAAGAAGGCATAAAATAATCCGAATGCCTTTCCGCGATTATCGTCTGTAGTATTTTCAACAAGTAAAGCGTTAATAGACGGAAAGAGGATTGCGAATCCAATTCCATAAATCATCATTACGATAAAGAGCATACCTTTTGTAGCAAATAATCCAAGTAAAGATAATGCGAATGCCATAACTGCAATTCCGATTAGCATTAGTTTCGAACGATTAAATCGATCATAAATACGATTTGTTGGAAGCAAGAAGAAGAGGATAGCAGTTATACCAAATACACTTAACATCATGCCTGTTGTAGATGCTTTAAGCGCTAATGCCTCAACTTTTACTGGTAACATATAAGTGACAATTCCTTGTGAAAACATTAATGTGAAAGCACCAATATATGCTTGTAATAACGGTTCTGATTTTAAAAGTTCAACCATATCTTCTTTGTTCATCATTTGCGTTCTTGATGTATCTTTTCTTGATACGTTATTTGGTAAGAAGAATAGAGATACGATCGTACCAAGAGCCATTAAAATAGAAATAGTAATGAAGACCCACTCTACGCCAGCTGTTGCTTTCATAATACCGCTGAAAGCAGGTCCTACGATTGCGGCTGTTCCAACAGCAGCACCAGATAGAGCCATTGCTTTTCCTTGTCTTTTTGCATTTGTTTGTTTTGATAAAAATGTAAAGGCAGCAGGAATTAAAAAGCCATCACTAAATCCATGCATAAAGCGCACAACTAATAGTTGTTCACCACTTTGAACAACGGTGTATAACAAGACTATGAAACTCGTAATTCCCATGCTTATATAAAGGATTTTTTTTGCACCAAATTTATCGACAGCGGCTCCAGCAATAATATTACCGATCATATTAGCGAATGAGTACATACCGACAACTAGCCCGATAATAAGAGGAGTTCCTCCAAGGCTTTGAGCGAAAGTACTCATAATAGGTAATTGTGAAAATGTATCTAAAAATGCCACGATAACGATAAAGTAAATAAAATATTTCAAGCGATATTCACCTCTCCTATGCTATTATGGCACAATGCTAATTTCACCTGCAATGAAATTGAATTAACAGATGTGGAAAAAAGTACAAAGTGACAAAATATTGAACGTTATTTGTAAAAAATTAGTGGGGATGTGATTGTTTTTTTGAAATATATGGATAGAAGTATTATAATAGAATTGTAAACTTCACCAGGTTAAGTATATACATAGAGAGGGATGTATAAAATGAAAGCACTACTTTGGCATAATCAACGTGATGTACGAGTAGAAGAAGTACCAGAACCAACAGTAAAACCAGGAACAGTGAAAATCAAAGTTAAATGGTGTGGTATTTGTGGGACAGACTTGCATGAATATTTAGCAGGGCCTATTTTTATTCCAACAGAAGAACATCCATTAACACATGTGAAAGCACCTGTTATTTTAGGTCATGAGTTTAGTGGTGAGGTAATAGAGATTGGTGAAGGAGTTACATCTCATAAAGTGGGAGACCGCGTTGTTGTAGAGCCAATTTATTCTTGTGGTAAATGTGAAGCTTGTAAACATGGACATTACAATGTTTGTGAACAACTTGTTTTCCACGGTCTTGGCGGAGAAGGCGGCGGTTTCTCTGAATATACAGTAGTACCAGAAGATATGGTTCATCACATTCCAGATGAAATGACGTATGAACAAGGTGCGCTTGTAGAACCAGCAGCAGTAGCAGTTCATGCAGTACGTCAAAGTAAATTAAAAGAAGGGGAAGCTGTAGCGGTATTTGGTTGCGGTCCAATTGGACTTCTTGTTATCCAGGCAGCTAAAGCAGCAGGAGCAACTCCTGTTATTGCAGTTGAACTTTCTAAAGAACGTCAAGAGTTAGCGAAATTAGCAGGTGCGGATTATGTATTAAATCCAGCAACTCAAGATGTGTTAGCTGAAATTCGTAACTTAACAAATGGTTTAGGTGTAAATGTTAGCTTTGAAGTAACAGGTGTTGAAGTTGTACTACGCCAAGCGATTGAAAGTACAAGCTTCGAAGGACAAACTGTAATTGTTAGTGTATGGGAAAAAGACGCAACAATTACTCCAAATAACTTAGTATTAAAAGAAAAAGAAGTTATTGGTATTTTAGGATACCGTCACATCTTCCCAGCTGTTATTAAATTGATTAGCTCCGGTCAAATTCAAGCAGAGAAATTAATTACGAAAAAAATTACAGTGGATCAAGTTGTTGAAGAAGGATTTGAAGCACTTGTAAAAGATAAAACACAAGTGAAAATTCTTGTTTCACCTAAATAAGATAGAATCGAATAGAGTAGCCCTTTTCTAGAAATAGAAGAGGGCTACTTTTTTTCTATACTGAAAGGTGATAGACTTTCCTGTAACTAAAGATATTTTGTTTGGAAGGGGAAGTCTAATGCTTTCATTTATGTTGACATTGAAACGGATGCTAAAAGCTTGTTTGCGAGCATGGAAAGATAAAGAATTTCAAGTGTTATTCGTATTAACAATTTTGACATTAATATCTGGTACAATCTTTTATAGTACAGTGGAGGGGTTACGTCCTCTGGATGCTTTATATTTTAGCGTTATGACGCTGACTACTGTCGGTGATGGACAATTTAGTCCCAAAACTGACTTCGGAAAGATATTTACGATATTATACATATTTATAGGGATCGGATTAGTGTTTGGATTTATACATAAGTTGGCAGTTAATGTACAATTGCCAAGTATATTATCGAATAGAAAAAAAGAGTAAAGCATGTGTATGCTTTACTCTTTTTTTACATTAGTTTAGACAAGCCTTAATAATAGTTTATTAAAATGAAAGTGTATTCATTCATTATATTCACTGTGTATAAAGTTATAATGATATGAACATTTGCATATTTTAATTTAGTGATAGAAATTTCGTGAAAGGTGGGATATTCTAGTCATAGGTTAACCGGACGACATCATAGGATCCTAACAAAATGTTTACAATAATTCAATTATAAAATGGAGGATTTTATATGAAAAAGAAAGTACTTGCTTTAGCGGCAGCTATTACATTAGTTGCTCCATTACAAAGTGTTGCATTTGCTCATGAAAATGATGGGGGACAGAGATTTGGAGTTATTCCGCGCTGGTCTGCTGAAGATAAACATAAAGAAGGCGTGAATTCTCATTTATGGATTGTAAACCGTGCAATTGATATTATGTCTCGTAATACAACACTTGTAAAACAAGATCGAGTTGCACTATTAAATGAATGGCGTACTGAGTTAGAGAACGGTATTTATGCTGCTGACTATGAAAATCCTTATTATGATAATAGCACATTTGCTTCACATTTCTATGACCCTGACAATGGGAAAACTTATATTCCGTATGCAAAGCAAGCAAAGGAAACAGGAGCTAAATATTTTAAATTAGCTGGTGAGTCTTATAAAAATAAAGATATGAAACAAGCGTTCTTCTATTTAGGATTATCTCTTCATTATTTAGGGGATGTAAACCAACCGATGCATGCGGCAAACTTTACGAACCTTTCTTATCCACAAGGATTCCATTCTAAATATGAAAACTTTGTAGATACGATAAAAGATAATTATAAAGTAACGGATGGAAATGGATATTGGAACTGGAAAGGTACGAATCCAGAAGATTGGATTCATGGAGCGGCAGTAGTTGCGAAACAAGATTACGCTGGCATTGTAAATGATAATACGAAAGATTGGTTCGTGAGAGCTGCTGTATCACAAGAATATGCAGATAAATGGCGCGCTGAAGTTACACCAATGACAGGTAAGCGTTTAATGGATGCACAACGTGTTACTGCTGGATATATTCAGCTTTGGTTTGATACGTACGGAAATCGTTAAGTATTTAAAAAAGGTCAAATCTCAGAATAGAGTATTTGGCCTTTTTATCACTATACAATACATGGAGGTATGAAACGTGAAAGGTAAATTGCTAAAAGGTGTACTTAGCTTAGGTGTTGGTTTAGGAGCTTTATATAGCGGAACGTCAGCTCAAGCAGAAGTATCTACAAATCAAAATGATACATTAAAAGTGATGACGCATAATGTATATATGCTATCAACAAACTTATATCCGAACTGGGGACAAACTGAGCGTGCTGATTTAATCGGGGCGGCAGATTATATAAAGAATCAAGATGTAGTTATATTAAATGAAGTGTTTGATAATAGCGCTTCAGATCGTTTATTAGGGAATTTGAAGAAAGAATATCCAAATCAAACAGCAGTATTAGGTCGTAGTAGTGGAAGTGAATGGGATAAAACGTTGGGAAACTATTCATCTTCAACTCCTGAAGATGGTGGCGTTGCGATTGTGAGCAAATGGCCAATCGCTGAAAAGATTCAATATGTATTTGCAAAAGGATGCGGGCCAGATAATTTATCTAATAAAGGATTTGTATACACGAAAATTAAGAAAAATGATCGCTTCGTTCACGTGATTGGTACGCATTTGCAAGCGGAAGATAGTATGTGCGGAAAAACTTCACCTGCATCTGTACGTACAGACCAATTAAAAGAAATTCAAGACTTTATTAAAAATAAAAATATACCAAATAATGAATATGTGTTAATTGGTGGTGATATGAACGTAAATAAAATTAATGCAGAGAACAAGAATGATTCAGAGTATGCATCTATGTTTAAAACATTGAACGCTTCTGTACCATCTTATACTGGACATACAGCGACTTGGGACGCAACGACAAACAGTATTGCAAAATATAATTTCCCTGATAGTCCTGCTGAGTATTTAGATTATATTATTGCAAGTAAAGACCATGCGAACCCATCATATATAGAGAATAAGGTGTTACAGCCGAAATCTCCACAATGGACTGTTACATCATGGTTCCAAAAATATACGTATAATGATTACTCTGATCATTATCCAGTAGAGGCGACTATTTCTATGAAGTAGTTTCAAAAAGTTTCTTCGTAAAGAAGAAACTTTTTTTATTTGCAAACAGGAAAATCACACTTTCTTTCCAATATGTATAAGACATATTGAGAAGAGGAGAGAAAAATGTGGATCGAGGAATTTTTAAAGAAGTTCCATTACCGTGTGCATTTTTGGATGAAATGGCTTTAGATAGAAATATTCAATCGATTATAGAGTTAAGTGGAAATAAGAAGATTCGTATAGCGAGTAAATCGTTACGCTCTGTTCCAATTATGCAAAAGATTTTAGCTGCAAATGATCGATTTCAAGGTGTTATGTGCTTTTCACCTAGAGAGATTTTATTTTTAATAGAACAAGGATTTAATGATTTATTGCTTGGATATCCTGCTTACGATGAAAGAGCTCTGTATGAAATTAGTTTGCTAACAAAGAAAGGTTTCATTATAACTTGTATGGTGGATTGTGAAGAGCATATTGTGTATTTAGAAAACATTGCTGAGAAATCTAAAGGATGTTTTCGTGTTTGTTTGGATATTGATATGAGTAGTCGTTTCTTTCAATTTCATTTTGGTGTACAAAGATCCCCAGTAAAAAATGTGCAGGATGCGTTGAAAGTAGTAGAAAAGGTGAGAAGGTCATCATATTTAATGTTAGATGGTGTAATGGGTTATGAAGCTCAAATTGCTGGGGTGGGAGATCATATACCGAATCAATGGTTGAAAAGTAAAGTAATTTCGTATTTAAAGCAGAAATCAGTGCTAGAAGTGAAAAAAAGAAGAGAACATATTGTAAAAGCAATACAAAACATTGGTATTGAGCTAAGGTTTGTAAATGGAGGCGGAACAGGAAGTATAAAAACAACTGAGAAAGATAATTCAGTTTCAGAGATTACAGTAGGTTCTGCTTTTTATTCTCCGAAGCTGTTTGATTATTATAAAGAGGTGAAATTTTATCCAGCGGTCGGATTTGCATTACCAGTTGTGCGTAAACCAGTCCAGTTTATTTACACTTGCCTAGGTGGTGGATATATTGCTTCAGGAGCAGTTGGAAAAGATAAAGAGCCTGAAGTTTGGAGACCGAAGGGTGCAAAACTATTAGCTTTAGAAGGTGCTGGCGAGGTACAAACGCCAATTTTTTATAGCGGCGAGGAACGAGTGGATATAGGAGAGTCCATTTTGTTTCGTCATAGTAAGGCTGGTGAATTATGTGAGCGCTTTCCTTTTTTGTATCGTGTTAAAAAAGGAGAGATTGTTGGGGAGTATTCAACATATCGGGGGGATGGCCAATGCTTTCTATAAAGGGGAAAAAGTGGAGAAATTGGACAGGGAATGTAGAAGGAACGCCGCATTATACGATGTATCCAGAAAGTATACAAGATGTAGTAGAAGTTGTGGGGCTTGCGCGAAAAAAGGGAAAGAAAATTCGTGTTGTCGGTTCAGGACACTCGTTTACCCCCCTTGTGCAAACGGAAGAAGTTTTAGTTTCTTTAGATGAATTGAAGGGTATTGTGAATATTGATGCAGAGAAGATGGTTGCTGAAGTATGGGCAGGAACAAAGTTATATGATTTAGGGAAGTTACTTGAGGAAAAAGGCTATGCGCAAGAAAATTTAGGGGATATTGATTCACAATCTATTGCAGGAGCGATTAGTACGGGGACTCATGGAACGGGTATTACCTTTGGGAGTTTATCAACACAAGTTATAGAGATTACGGCAGTTTTATCTAATGGTGAGAGTATAGTTTGTTCGGAAACTGAGAACGTAGAATATTGGAGAGCGTTTCAGTTGTCACTTGGAATGTTAGGTATCATTGTAAAGATAAAATTAAAGGTTATTCCAGCGTATTCACTCGTTTATGAAAGTGAAAAACAGTCATTATCCACTGTAATGAACAAACTAGAAGAATATAAGAAGCATCGTCATTTTGAATTTTTCGTTTTTCCTTATTCTGATGAAGTACAAGTAAAACTTACGAACGAAACAACGAATACAGGCAGTGATTTGAAATGGCATAAATTAAAGGTGGAGTTACTTGAAAATAGGATGTTCTCTTTACTATCTAAAGGGTGTAAATGGTTTCCTTCTATAAGTAAAGGAGTGAGTCGATTATCAGCTAAAGCTGTACCAAACACAAAAATAATTGGCCCGAGCTATGAAGTATTTGCTACATCACGTACGGTACCATTTTATGAAATGGAGTATAGCATTCCTTCAAAGTATATGAGGACGGTTGTAGAAGAAATCTCAAATCTTATTGAAAAGAAAAAGTATAAGGTGCACTTCCCGATCGAATGCCGCTATGTGAAAGGTGATGATATATGGCTTAGTCCAGCCTATGGAAGAGATTCAGCGTATATCGCTGTTCATATGTATAAAGGTATGAAATATGCTGCTTACTTTGGCGAAGTGGAAAAAATTTTTCTGAAGTATGAAGGGCGTCCGCATTGGGGGAAAATGCATACATTATCGTATGAGCAATTACAAGATATATATCCAGAGTTTCATTCGTTTTTACAGGCGAGGAAGTCTCTAGATGAACTTGGAATGTTTTTTAATCCTTATGCAGAAAAGTTATTTATCCCGCTATTTGCCGGGCAGTAAGACCCCCACTGATTAAATTTTCACATTATGTATATAAAAAAGCTGACAAATAATTATTTGTCAGCTTTTTTTAGTGTAATTGCATTTCTTGTATGACTAATATGTTCATAAAATAGTAGTTTATCACGGCTAAATACATGCAGTAAAACATGAATAATGAATAGGCCGTTAATGATAAATAGGAATAACAATGTAACGAGTAATACTAAAGGTTCTGTATGATTTAACATAGAGCTACTAGAAAGAATATAATTGATTCCGCCTAACGTAAAATAAAATATACCGTAGCGAATAAATAGTTCTTTTAATGTAATACGATCTGATTTTCCTTTCAGATGAATGCGAAGCAATGCTTTCCCAATTGTTTTTCCATTTGTAAAGTATGGAATAAGAATAAAATAAATAAGGATTGAACACGTAATGAAAATGAGTTCATACATATTCGTGTAAGATTGCATATTAGAAACGAAGAAAGAATTTCCTTTGTTTTTAACGACAGGTACAACGATAGATAAGAAAATCCAATCAATTTGCATCGCGATAAGGCGACGAATGAATCCGACTGGTTTCGTTTCCAAATCAATATGACTATCTAACTCATTTGTCTTCGGAAGGAAGTACGTAAATATTGGTGCAATGATAAAACCAATTACGCCACCTAATGTATTTAAAAATAAATCATCGATATCAAATAATCGGTATGCACAATTGTATATACCGTATAATCCAGTCACTTGTGTTAGCTCGAAAAATAGTGAAAGGAAAAAGGAAATGCAAATTGTTTGTAAGAAACTACGTCGGAAATAATAACGTAAGTAAATACCGAATGGAACAGTTAATAGAACATTAAATGCAACTTGTAAAAACGCAGACTCTTTTAATAAGTAGAAATAAGTAGCTGGTTTCGTTAAAACTGCCGATGTATGACTACTAATCTCTTGTATGAAATAAAATGGTGAGAGTTGCATGTGTTGTGTATTAGCCGGTTGTAGGCTACAAGTATCAAACGTTTGTGGTAACGGCAAAATAACAAGAAAATAGGCATTTAATAAGTAAAGTAATAATGAGTATAAAATAAATGAGCGCCATTTATTTAAATAACCGTATTTTCGATAATTAAATATTAAAAAAGGGATTAAAAGAAACATTGCTAAAAAGGGGAATAAAATAAATGCTGTTTTTACTGGAAATAAATATGCAGTCAAAGTAAAACTCCTTTCAATGAAAATTCGTTTATCATTATAGCGCTAATAATATTTAAATACAAAGTTAAAATCTTTCGAAATAGAAATAATTACTAATTTTATAGGGATTAAGTTATAATAAATTTAATATAAGGATATTATGATTATAAAGTTGAGAGAGGGTACAAGAGATGCGATATGAACTTTTTTCTGTAAGTGGGGATCATATTACGACTTTTGAAAGTGCATGGCGTTTTCAGGAGGGAGAACAGATTTTTGTTCATGATGATCAAACAAAAAGAAACTTTATTATTATTCGTCTGACGCATGATGTATTTCAACAAAATAAACATGTTATTCGTTTGTATTGTCAAGAGAAGAAAGTGTATGCATAAGAGAAGCCCTCTTACAGTATGAAAAGTAAGAGGGTCCTTATCTTGTTATTTGTGAACAGCCCGATTGATGAGGGCTGATTAAAGTTTCACTTTATCATTTTGCCCCTCGTAAGGAATAAAAAGAGAAGGGTTAATGCACATAGGTAGCATTTGATTTGGAAGAAAGTATATAGCCTTGTATTTTGTGCTTCAAAGTTACATGGCCTTCTCTTTGAGAAAGCCATGTATGGTAATCTTGTTGTGTTTTCCATAACAGACGAATCATATATTCTGCCTTATCATTTGTACGATGAACATGTGAAAACTCTATGTTAATACAACCGTTCGTTCCAGGGGAAGGATAATATTGTTTAAGCCCATAAAGTAGCTCATTTTCATATTCGTACTTAATGTGAATGAGTTTAGTAACTATAAACATATAAACACCTCTTTTACGATAATAGTAGGAAAGATAGAATTACTGTAATAGTAAACTTAAATAATATTATACTATTCAGAAAATTCTAAGTAAATAATAGATTTTAACTTAATAGAGGTATAAAAAAGCGAGTCATTCTATTACACTAGATGACTCGCTTTCAATTTGTAAGTTTTACTTTATAAGAAAATAAGAGTAAGTACACCTACGATAATACAATAGAAAGAGAAATATTTTAAATTTCCTTTTGCCATAATGTTCATAAACCATTTTAGTGAAATATACGTCATGATAAATGTTGCGATGAATGCAACGACATATGGTACGAATAATGTGTCTAGATTTGGATCATTTGCAATGTCTGTAATGCTTAACAATAAGCCACCTAAGCTAACAGGAATGTATAGTAAGAATGAGAAGCGAAGTGCTGTTTCTTGCTTCATACCAAGTAACATTGCTGCTACGATTGTGGCACCAGATCGGCTTATTCCGGGAATCAGTGCGCAAGCTTGTGCTAATCCGACGATGATTGCATCTTTCATAGAAAGGTCGCCATCATTTTTACGACCGCGTAAATTTCTAATAATCCAAAGGCCGACAGCAGTAATAAGAAGGGAAATCCCAACCATCTTCACACCTTTTAAGTACTGATCGATGTAATCTTTAAATAAAACACCAATAACACCTGCTGGAATGGTTGCAATAACAAGATAAATAATAAAGAAGAAATCTGATTTTGCGTCTTCTGCTCTTGTAAATATATAAGAGAGACCATTCTTCGTTAGACGAATTAAATCATTTCTATAAATAAGTAATACAGCTAATAATGAAGCTGAATTAACAAGTAGTTCGAAGCTAAACCCTTCTATTTTTAGTCCTAGCAAATGTTGTGCTAAAACGAGATGACCACTTGAAGAAATCGGAATTGGTTCTGTTAGTCCTTGGAACAGACCGAGAATTAAATATTTTAAAACGTAGTAAAATTGTTCCATAATAACCTCCTTGTTTATTAGTTGAAAGAAACAACTTTTCCATTATAACAAAGATATGGATGAATATTGAAAAGAAATAAATATTCAAAATAAAATAAAAATCCCTTATAGCAGTATAAGGGATTTTTATTTTTAATTAAGAAGTTACTGTTTCTTGAAGACTTTTAGACAATTGAACATCGACTTTTTCAGCATCATGAATATGATTCATAATAGTAGTATTTAATTTTTGGAACATTTGTTGTGTGTTAGCGAATTCCCGTAGTATGTCATCATTACAAGACTTTTGGTTTTCGATAGCCTTAATAACATTTGTAGCACCATTTTGTAACGTTTGAATCATAACTAAAATATTTTCAATTCTAGCATTTGTATCGGCGCTCATTTCTACACCTTCATCAACTAAATGTAAATTATCTTTTGTGTTATCATATGCTTTTTCAATTTCTTCTTGAATTTTTTTCGTTAAGTTGCCGATGTTTTTTGTACTTTCTGCTGTACTTTCCGCTAGTTTTCTTACTTCATTGGCAACGACAGCGAATCCTTTACCATGCTCTCCAGCACGCGCGGCTTCAATACTCGCATTTAAAGCAAGTAAATTTGTTTGTGCTGCAATGTTTTGAATGACTTCTACAATTTGCTCGATTTCCTTTGAGCGTTCGCTTAGATGATTCATACTATTAGACGTGCGTTGAGATTGTTCACCTAATTTATTAATTACAATAAGTAAGCGGTGAACGGATTCTTTTCCTTCATTAGAGCAGTCAATAATTTCTGCAATAGACTGAATTAAGCTTTGTTCCTTTTGTAACATTTCATTATTTAACTCATTGGAATGTGTCGTACGTGTTGAAACATTTTCGAAACATGAACTTAATTGTTGAACTAAGCTTTGAAGTGTATTGTGTTGGTTATTTACAAGTTGATGCTCTTGGACAACGCTTTGTACACGATCGTGGATAGTAGAAATAGTCTCTTGTTTTTCAATATCTTTTTGTTTTAATTCTAATTCTAATTCTTGTATACGCTCTTCTAATTGAGAAATTGTATGTTGGAGTGATTTTTTTTGAGTAAACATGTATTTATTTCAACCGCCTTCGAAAGTTATATTTTCTCTATATTTGGATTTTAGCATCTTTTGTATTTTTTAAATATAGGAATTGTTAAATATTTAAGAATCTATTACATTTTATTCATAATTCTCTTTTTTTCGTCACGAAAAATAAACTGTATTTAATCGTTTTGTAAACAAACTGTAAAATAAATCATGTATAACTGTATAAGAAGGGAGTCGGATTATGAACTATTTTAAGCGAATCAGCTGTCTAGTATTAGCAGGAATTATCGGTCTTTCTAGTACAGTCGCTGTTAAAGCAGAGTCAAACGACGAGAAACTTAACAACATGCAACAGCAATTGCAACAAAACGATGCAGAAATGCAAAAGAAAGAGCAAGAAAAGCAAGCTGTTAGTAAAGAAATTAAAGGTATCGAAAACGAACTACATAATTTAAATAATACAATTGCAAAAAATAAAGAGGATCAAGCTGCTATTCAACGTAAAATTGATGAAACACATAAGCAGATTGAACAAAAAAAGGAAGAAATTATCGTTTTAGAGGATAAAGTCCTTGCTCGTAAAGATATTATGAGAAAACGTATGGTTTCTGTTCAGAACAGTTCAAATACAAGTTTAGTAGTAGAAGTTGTAGTAGAGTCAAAAAACTTTGCAGACTTCTTACAACGTATGAACGCAGTTTCTACTATTCTAGAAGCTGATAAAGAAATTTTACGTCTACAAGAACAAGATCTTCGTCAAATTGAAGAGGACAAGAAAACAATTGACGAAAAAGAAGCATCTTTAGTAGTAGACAAACAAAAATTAGCAAAAGCGCAAGCTGAACTGCAAGATAACTTGAAAAAACGTCAAGATAACTTACAAACAGTTCAAGCTAAATATAATGAAGTTGCAAGCCAACTTAATTTAGCAGCGGAAGAGAAAGCTAAAATTGAATCAAATATGAAGGCAGTACAAGAAACGATTGCTCGTGAACAAGAAGCAGCAAGAATCGCAGCGGAAGAGCGTGCAAAAGCAGAAGCGGCTGCAAAAGCAGAGCAAGAAGCTTTAGCGAAAGCACAAGCAGAAATTGCTGAAAAGCAAAAGCAGGAAAAAGCTAATAAACCAGCTGAACCAGTTGCTAATAATAATTCGAAGGTAGAACCTACAAAACCTGCACAACCTGAACCATCTTCTAAGCCAACTGCTGGTGGGAAAGAAATTTATGTAGAAGCTACAGCTTATACAGCTGATCCAGGAGAAAATGGTTATGCGCCAGGTCAACAAGTATTTTCTGCATGGGGACCAGGTGGTAAAGGTTATAATCTAACTGCAAACCCAGGAATGAAATTAATTGCTGTAGATCCAAAAGTTATTCCATTAGGCAAAACTGTAAATGTTGAAGGGTATGGAGTCGCAATTGCAGCAGATACTGGTGGAGCGATTAAAGGTAACAGAATTGATGTGTTAATGCCTGATAAAGGGTCTTCTAGTCAATGGGGAAGAAAAATTGTTAAAGTTACAATTTTAAACTAAAACGTAATCCAACTTTACAATACGTAGAGTTGGATTTTTTTATAATAATAATGTTAAGTTGAGTTTACATTTTGTTAAGGATAGCATACAATAATGGTGAGAGGTGGTAAATTTGACCATTTTAAACAGAGTAAAAGAATTAAGAGCTCGTTTTAACTTTACGCAAAGTGTATTAGCAGAAAAGGTTGGAGTAACGAGACAAACAATTGCTGCAATTGAAAAAGGGGATTACGTTCCTTCTTTGTTATTAGCACTTACGATTTGTGATGTGTTCCAGTTAAAGATGGAAGACGTGTTTGTTTTAAATAAGGAGGGGGAAGAGGATGAATAGAATTGTTTTTTCTTATATCATAAACGTGCTTTATACTGCTTTAGCATGCTGGACATTTGTTGAATTTTATAGTGTCATTACAGAGTTAGCCGATATAATTAAAAACGAGAAATTCCCATTTGAAGTATGGTTTAATGGAGTACCATTCATTTTATTATTTATTGGAGCAATTATAGTTACAATTTTTTATAGAATTCAAAAGAAAAAATATAAGAATTTATCTTTTTGGATGTATCCATTATTATTTCCGCTAGAAGATGAACGTGAAAAAGCGATTACGGATAAAGCTTGTCGAACAACATTTGTATCGTTATGGTTTGTGTTACCTTGTGCAGTTGGATTTTTAACTTTTTCGCCTATTATTAATGAATATCTTCCTGGATACCCATTATATATTCTATTTTCTATTTTCTTTATTCAAATGACAGTATTTCACGTATCACTATACAGAAATAAATTAGCTTAAAAAGAAACCTTCTTGCACTGGCAAGAAGGTTTCTTTTTAAGCTAATACTTGTACATATAGCGATATTATTTTATCATTTTATATAGAGTAAGATTTTGTAAGGGAAAGGAACTGTGTATGAATAAGCAAAGAATTTATAGTATAGTAGCAATTCTGCTATTTGTTGTAGGTGGCGTATTAATTGGAAAGCCATTTTATGATGGATATCAGGCTGAAAAGAAACAGACTGAAAATGTGCAGGCTGTTCAAAAGATGGATTATGAAAAGCATGAGACGGAATTTGTAGATGCTTCCAAAATTAATCAACCAGACTTGGCGGAAGTAGCGAATGCATCATTAGATAAGAAACAAGTAATTGGTCGTATTTCGATTCCAAGTGTTTCAGTAGAACTGCCTGTTTTAAAAGCTTCTACTGAAAAAAACTTATTATCAGGTGCAGCGACAGTAAAAGAGAATCAAGTTATGGGAAAAGGAAATTACGCATTAGCAGGACATAACATGTCTAAAAAAGGTGTTTTATTTAGTGATATAGCTTCTTTGAAAAAAGGCGATAAAATTTATTTGTATGACAATGAAAATGAATATGAGTATGCGGTTACTGGTGTATCTGAAGTGACTCCTGATAAGTGGGAAGTTGTAGAGGATCATGGGAAAGATGAGATAACGCTTATTACATGTGTATCTGTAAAGGATAATTCTAAGCGTTATGTTGTTGCTGGTGATTTAGTAGGAACGAAGGCGAAGAAGTAAAAAAGAAGGTGAACTCTTTAAAGAGTTCACCTTCTTTTTTACTAATGTTGAGAAATAATAGAATATTTTGGTTTGTATTCAAATATTATTCTATTTATGTATAATAAAGTTAGGATTCTATATTTTGGGAGGGACAAGAGTGAGACAACAGGTGAAGAAACTTCTTTTAACAACGAGTATAGCGTTATTGGTAGCTCCGATTTCAGCTTATGCACATCCAGGGCGTACAGATGCTAATGGCGGACATACGTGTCGTACAAATTGTGAGAAATGGGGATTACAGTACGGGGAATATCATTATCACAATAAACCAGCTTCTAGTAGTGGTGCAACGAGCCCAGCTCCTAGCCAGAATAATAATAGTGCTGTAGAAGCTGAGAGACAAGCAGAAGCACAGCGCAATACCGAGGCGGAAAAACAACGTGCTGCAGAAGCACAGCGTAAAGCTGAAGAAGAGAGACAGCGTGTAGCCGAGGAACAAAGAAAAGCTGAAGAGGCACGTAAACAAGAGGAAGCGCAGCGCCAAGCTGATATGGAAAAAGGTCAACTTGAAGGTCAAAAGAATGGAGAAACTGATTTTAAGGCAGGAAAAAATGATGTAGAAGTGCATGTAGCTGAAAAATCTGATGCATATAAACAAGCGTTTAAAGCGACTTATGCAGCCGCATGGTCTTTAGAAGAGCAGAAGAAAACGCATTTTGAAAAAGGAAAAGAACAAGGTTTAGCACAAGAGACGATGGACGATAGTCAAGTTGCTTCAGAGTTTAAGGTAAACTTTGCAGACGGATTCAAAGTAGGGAATAAAGAAAGAACAGAAAAAATTGAAAAAGAGCAAGCTGAGTTAGGGGAAAAGACAGGGAAAGAACTAGCTGAAAAGAATTCTGGAAATAGAGAGAAAGAAGTATACGTGAAGGCATATGAAACAGCGTATGAAAAAGGCTATAAATCTACAAAAAAGGCAGTAGAAAAAGCTGGCTATAAGTATGCATTTGAAAACTATGATTTAAAAGTTCCTGCTAAGTATGAAAGAAATGAATTGTTAAAGAAATGGTTTACTGAAGGATTTAAATCGAATAAAAAAGCAGCGGAAATTCGAGAAGAAGGGTATAAAAAGGGAGACAGCTGGTTCTCATTCTTCTATAAGAGTTTCGTACCAAGTGAATATAAAGAACATAAAGAGCTGTACGAACAAGCAATAGAACAAGGGAAAACAGCATAAAAAAAGATGAGGAGAAATTCCTCATCTTTTTTAATCCATCCATTTCACTAATTTCTTAGAAATTAATAATAAAACACAACCTAGTACAATTGCCACAGCGCCAATAACTGTGAATACTTCAGCGTATCCAAGTGAAGTTGTGAAGCTTGCAAGTTGTCCGCCTAAAATGTTGGCGATACCTGAACTTGCTAGCCATACACCCATTAGTAAAGATGCTAATTTTACCGGAGCAAGCGCACTAACCATTGATAGTCCGACAGGTGATAAGAATAGCTCACCTAACGTATGGAAAAGATACGTAAAGACGATAAACAGTAAGTTTGCTTTTTCTGTAATGTTATGTTCATCACTACCTGTTTTTAATGTAGCGATAACGAGAATGATATAACCGATACCGAGCAAGATCATACCAAGTCCCATTTTAGTTGGGATTTTTAAATCACCCTGCTTGCGAGTTGCAAGTTTTGCCCATAATGCAGAAATGACTGGAGCAAGCAAAATAATAAATAATGGATTGACCGATTGGAACCAAGATGTTGGAACTTCCCATCCGAACACAGAGCGGTCTACAAATTTGTTTGTATATAATGTTAATGAGCTACCAGCTTGTTCAAAGCCAGCCCAGAAGAAGACAACGAAGCATGTTAAAATGACGATAACTGCGGTACGTTGTTTTTCTTTTTTTGTTAACGGTGTATCTCCTACTGATGGTTGTCCAGCAGCTGTTTGTAAATCGCGAGTTGGTTTTTTACCGATATTACCAAGGAAGCGATTTGATAGTGTTGTAAATAAAATTTGTCCAATGATCATTCCGATTGAAGCGGCTAAGAAACCGTAACGGAATCCGTAATGTACAACGCCATCAACTGTTGTTTTGAATAAATTTTCTGATAAAAATCCGCAAACGAGTGGAGCTAAAAATGAACCGACGTTAATACCCATATAGAAAATGGTAAATGCACTATCACGTTTTGGATCGTTCTCTTCGTATAATTCCCCAACCAGTGTAGAGATGTTCGGTTTGAAGAATCCGTTACCGATAATAATAAGCGCTAATCCGAGGTATAGGCCTAATTGGTTTTGCAAGGCAAATAGTGTAAGGTTACCGATTGCCATTGTTATACCACCAATTGTGATTGCTTTTCGTCTACCTAGAAAACGGTCTGTTAAGTATCCACCAATCATTGGTGTGAAATAACAGGCCCCAGTATAAAATCCGTAAATAGAGAGTGCCCATGCGGGACTAAACCCAAGACCACCGCTTACTAAAGCTGTCGTTAAATATAATGTTAATAATCCTCGTAATCCATAGTAACTAAATCTTTCCCACATTTCTGTAAAGAAGAGTAAGTATAAACCTGGAGGATGTTTCTTTTTTCTTTGTTGTTCTCTTTCTAGTTGTATCGCTGATTCCATGTTATTTTCCTCCTGACACAAACAAAAACAAAGTTAATAATTTTGTACATTTAATATTTTACTTTATTAACTATTATAAGTCAATAAAGGTTGATTTTTCAGAAGAAATTGGAAAAGAGGAATAGCTATAGAATGGGTGTTTCTTTTGTGATAGACTATGGACTATGTTTTCTTTGTAAGGAAGCGGGTTATTGTACTTTTTTATATGTGAAATTGATTTCATAAAAGATGAAATTAAAGAAGGAGAAAGAAATGAAATTGTTACAGAAAAAAGAAATTTTACTTATTAGCCTTATGTTATTCTCTATGTTCTTTGGAGCAGGGAATCTGATATTTCCACCTTTCCTTGGGTATGAAGCAGGAGAACATGTTTGGATTTCATTAGTAGGGTTTATTATATCAGCAACAGGTCTTCCTATATTAGGTGTTATCTCTATTGCAAAAGCAGGAAGTTTTCAAACGTTAGCGGGTAGGGTTCATTCTTCATTTGCAATTATTTTTCCATGTATCGTGTATGTATTTATTGGACCTGGGCTTGGTATACCACGTGCGGGAAGTTTAGCTTTTGAAATGGGGCCAGGTCAGTTATTCCCTGAAGCAGGAAACGGATTATTATTGTTTTACACAGTTATTTTCTTTAGTATTGTTTACTGGTTAAGTTTATCCCCATCTAAATTAATGGGGTTGTTTGGAAAAGTATTGACGCCGTTATTATTATGTATGATTGCACTCATTTTTATAAAGAGTATGTTTACAACAGTAGGAGATATGAAAGAACCAATAGGGAACTATGGCCAAGCTCCTATGTTTCAAGGATTTTTAGATGGATATTTAACAATGGATGCGTTAGCTGCTTTAATCTTTGGAATTGTTATTGCAAATGCATTACGTGCAAAGGGTATTGAAGATGATAAAGGTTTAGCGAAATATATGAGTATTGCTGGAATTGGGGCAGGACTATTATTATCTATTATTTATGTCATCCTTGGATATGTGGGGGCAATTAGTGGCTCATTAGGAACATTTGATAACGGTGCGAAAGTGTTAGCACAAGTTATGATTACATTATTTGGACAGGGCGGAGTCGTTTTATTAGGTCTTATTTTTACTATCGCGTGTTTATGTGTTTCAATTGGACTTGTTACGTCTTGTAGTCAATTTTTTGCGAGTGCATTTCCGAAAGTATCTTATAAATTGTGGGCATTTATAGTAAGCGTTGTTAGTATGATTTTAGCTAATTTAGGGTTAACGCAAATTTTAAAAGTATCAGTACCAATTCTTGGATTTATTTATCCAATTGCGTTAACGCTTATTATTCTAGGGTTATTCCATCAGTATATTGGAAAGTATGCATACGTATATGCAGTAACTGTTTTGGTTGTAGCGATATTTAGTGCAATTGACATTTTAAATAAAAATGTAATGATGAATCAGTGGACGTCAGCATTAAAATACATCCCGTTTTATACAGAAGGTGTTGGGTGGATTGTTCCAGCTATTGTAGGCATGTGTCTTGGTTTTATCGTTAGCATTTTTCTAAATAAGAATAAATGAGTAAAAAGGTGTTTTCCTATTTTGGGAAGACACCTTTCTTTTTTTGGAAAAATACTATTGAAAATGAATAGACTAAGAGTATGATAAAGATAATTGGTAATATATAGGTTCAATGAGAGTTACGAATAAGGGGGGAGCGTATGAAGAAGGATTTGGATAAGAAAATAGAAGCACTCGAAACGGCAATTGAAACAATTCAAGAAGCACTTGCTGAATTAAAAGTAAAGCAAAGGGAAATAGAAGTAGAAAACGCTCAGCAACATGTTAGTAAGAACAAGAAAGAATATATTGAAACGGTAATGGAGGAAAAGCCAAAAGAAGAAATAGTTAAGATAAAAGAGCCTTTGCAAGAACCTGAGTTAAAACAAGTAGATATATCGGCTTTTAAACCAGAGCCATTTAATATTATTAAGTTTTGTCAGACGTGGTTACCGCGTGTATTTGTCGGTATTATGTTGCTTGGAGTGATCTGGTTATTTAAAGCAGGGGTAGATGTTGGTTTATTAACACCAGCGATACGAATTGTGTTTGGTATCGCATTATCTATCGGGTTGTATTATATAGGAGATATTCAAATTAAAAGAGAGCGGCAAGCGTTAGGATTAGTATTAGCTGGAGGAAGTATTACCGGGATTGTTCTAACGACGTTTGCAGCACATTATTTATATGGATTTATTCCGGCAAGTGTCGCGTTTCTCTGTAATATTGCATGGGTTATTTTAGGTATTTATTTAGCGAAAAGATATCAATCGGAATATCTCACTATTTTCGTAGCGGTCGGTGCGTTCTTCGTACCATTCTTGTTAAATAGTACGACTCCTAATCCTTATATTTTCTTTGGATATGAGACAGTATTAACACTTAGTTTATTATGGTATGCGTTGAAAAATCGTTATAAATACTTATATATGATTTCTTACGCTGTTGCTGCCATTGTCCTTTTCGTTTTCTTTGCTGTTATGTCAATGTTAGTAGAGAACTTGCAAATACAGTTAACGATTGTATATGGTTTGATTCATTTACTATTATTTTGGCATATGTTTACGGAGAGAAGTTTTATACTAGAACCACGTTTGGCGATATTTAGTGCGAATGCAGTGTTCTTTATACTAGCTATTTCAAAAATACCTGATTTTACAACATGGGGATTAATTATTAGTGCACTCGTGCATGCCGCTATGTTCGTATGTGAATATAGGAAAAATAGACATTCTACATTTACAAATCTCTTATTTGGTTTCGCAATGGGAGCATTTAGTTTAGCAATTTTATATGAGTATAGTTTAGTGAATGCAGCGATTGTACTATTGTTACAAGGTTTCCTCGGCATGGTCACTTCTATTAAAGTAAAACAACAGATAAAATTGTATGTTAGTGCGACGGTTTACGCAATTGGAATGATACAGACTATTTTTAGCCCGTTTGATCAATTTATTTCGGCAGGCTTTGTTGCTCATCTTATTTTAATAGGAACGTTCTATTATTGCATGAGAGAAGCGAAAGAAGTATTAGCGAGCTTCGGCAAATATATGTATTCTATAGTGCTCTATTGGTTTATGATAATTGTATTTATTACAATTACGAGAATCGGTGAAGTTTTATCTACAGATGGAAGCGTAATTAGTGTATCAGTATCGTTATTATGGATGGTATATGCATTATTTGCGGTTTGGTTTGGAAGAAATAGAAATATGAATGAAATATTATATGCTGGTTTAGTCGTTTTAGTCGTAACGGTAGGGAAGTTATTCTTACTTGACTTACCAGAGGTATCGATGATGATTAGGGCAGTGTTATTCCTAATCGTCGGTAGTATAGGTATCGTTATTTCAAGAATGTTTTTCTCGAAGGAAGAGAAGTGAGAAGAAGGCAATCCATGTATGGATTGCCTTTTTTATTATTTCTTATTAATCGTTACAGTTTCATTATATTTCGTTGTTGTATTTTGGCGTAGACGAAGCGTTGCTTGTCCAGTTGTATTTGAATCAATCTGTACATTTACAACTTTCTCAGCAGAGCCTAAGCTGTTTGTTGTGAAAGAAAATGCACTACTATATCCGAAAGTAGATGGCCAAGTGCCGTTTGCATTTTGTACTTTAGCCACTTGTGTTCCACCAGTAGTGAAGATACCTAAAGAATAGTTGTTATACGTTGTATTAGGTAGTAAGTTATTTACTTGAATCTTCATTTGGAAAATTTCATTGTTTGGTAGAATGCTAGGGTGTGTAACGACGTAGTCGCTTGTTGTTACCGCACCGTTATAACCGTATGAACCTGGTTTAAAAGTATTTGTATTAAACCATTGATAACCTGCATTTGGTGCACTCCAAGGTTCAGGTTGTGGTTCTGTTGATAAGCTTGGCTGTTCAAATGTTTGTAGAGCTGTAGGTGAATCAAGTTGTAAACCATTTACTTGATCTAAACTTGTAAATGTCTCTTTATTTGATAACCAATTTACGATGTTTTCTAATAAAATCGCATCGTTTTCTTCTTTATAACCATCGTAAGTTTTCTTTGTTTGGCCAGAATCTTCACGAACGTATTTTGGCGTAGCATCTTCAACAGGAGAAGAGTCACCAATAAAGGCAGCTTTTCCAAGTCCTACTTTTGCGATAGCAGCATATGGGCCTTCTGCAATACCACCGCCATTATAAACGCCACTATCAACAGCGTTATTCCATTTTGATGGATTTTCTGGAAGGTAAACAAGTCCTTTTGCTAGTTTTGGGTTTGTAATTGCTAGAGTAGAACCAGCATGCATTGCTACAGACGAAACACCTTTTGTAATTCCGAAAGATTGTTCAGGCGATACAATTGTTTTCGCTGAAACATCACCAAGTGCATTGTAGCGGAAGCGAATACCGAAGTTGTCAGAGAGCCAATCAGAGCTTTCTACTCCTTGCATAGCTTGTGAATTTGCTTCTTCATTAGACATTCCTTTTGCTGGATTATCCCAAGCACCGCGTCTATATCCATTAAATACTTCAGAAGAGTCCCAGCGATTTTTATTACGATCTGCATTGTAATGATCAGCAATAAAGAAGATACTACCACCATTTTTTACATATTGTAACATAGCGTCCTGCTCAGATTTTTTGTAAGGAATATTAGCTTCTGGAACGATAAATGCATTGTAATCTTTTAAGTCTTCGTACGTAATAGGTGTTGATTTACGAAGTTCCTTTACGTGATATCCGTTTTTTGCAATGCCGTTTCCGAAGTCAGAAAAGCCGCCGTCAATAACCCAGTCAGCTGTCCCAGCAGTTTGACCGTGTGTATTATCGAATAATACTTTCTTCCCATTGTTTTGATTTACAACTTTTGCAGCAATTTCAGGAGCTGGGTCTACAGAGCTTTCGGCATAAGTAGACGGTATGAACGAGGTCCCTATACTTAGTGTAATTGCTGTTGCTAAAGAAAATGTAATCCATTTTTTATTCTTCATAGAAGAATCCCCCTAATAATAAATATATGTGCTTTAATAATGTAATTTATTTTTCTGTAAAAATAAAGACGGAAAACATAAAAAATATTAAAAAATTGTAAAAATACCGTGAATTTTGTTGAGAAATATTTATATAGATATAAAAACATCCCTTCCAAGTAATAAGGAAGGGATGTTTTGCTTAACTAATTTTTGAGTTAGGTGTTTCATCAATCTTATGAAACCCTTTCATGTAATATACGATTGCTAAGCCGATAAGCCAAATTGGGCCGACAATCAATGCAATTCGTGTATCTTCTGAATACGCCATTATACCTAATACTAATACAAGGAAAACGAGTGAGAAATATGAGCTTAATGGGTATAAAGGCATTTTATACGATAACTTTTGTTTATTTTGAGTAGGCAAGCTTTTACGGAATTTAATTTGAGCGACTAATATAATTCCCCAAGTCCAAATTGCACCGAAAGTTGAAATGCTAGTAAGCCATGTAAATACCTTTGCAGGTACGAGATAGTTTAATATAACACCAATTAGTAAAACGATAGCAGTTGCTACAATTCCTTGGCTTGGAATGCCATTTTTATTTAAACGACCAAATCTTTCAGGAGCTTTTTTCTGCTGAGCTAATGTATATAGCATACGGCCTGTACTAAATAAACCACCGTTACAAGAAGAAAGAGCTGCTGTTAATACGACAAAGTTAATAATACCTGCTGCTTTTGCGATACCAATTTGTTGGAATGTTAATACGAATGGACTGCCTTTCTCACCAAGTTCGTTCCATGGATAAATTGCCATCATAACGAATAATGCCCCAACGTAAAAGAGTAGAATTCTCCAAAATACGTTATCGATTGCCTTTGCGAGTGTTTTCTTCGGATTTTGAGCCTCACCAGCTGTAACACCGATTAATTCAACGCCTAAATAAGCGAATAGTACCATCTGCATGGAGAGTAGTAACCCAGAAAATCCATTTGGGAACCAGCCACCATGTGACCAAAGATTTGAAATACCAGTAGCGATACCACCGTTTCCGAATCCGAATAAAATAATACCAGCTCCGACTACTATCATACAGATAATTGTGACAATTTTAATGAGAGCAAACCAAAACTCAAGTTCTCCAAATACTTTTACCGATAAGAAGTTAAAAGCGCTCATTAATAATAGAGCAAGTAATGCCCAAGTCCAGCGCGGGATATCTGGGAACCAGTACTGCATGTAAATACCAGCTGCTGTAATTTCAGCCATACAAGTAACAACCCATAAGAACCAGTAATTCCAACCAGTAATATAACCAGCGAGTGGTCCAATATAATCATATGCATATTTACTAAAAGAACCAGCAACAGGTTGTTCAATTGCCATTTCCCCAAGCGCTCGCATAATGAAAAAAATAACGAGACCGGCAATCATATAGCCTAGCAAAATAGAAGGACCTGCTAGTTTAATGGCGGAAGCGGATCCTAAAAATAGCCCAACGCCAATAGCTGAGCCCAGTGACATTAAAGTAATATGTCGTTCTTTTAAACCACGATTTAAAGTTCCAGATTTGTTTGTGTGCTGCATAAGAAGAATCCCCCTTGTAGAGTGAACGATATTTGAATGCGTTTACTAAATATTTAACTATTTCAAATTATAAAACATTTCTATCTGTTATGCTACAAAAATAATCATAATGAACTGTACTACATCTGTACTTGTCAGACTTAAACTTAAAATTCTAACTATTAGGGAATATATTGACTCTTCTTTTTATTGATTGTTAAGATTAAGTATTATATTTTCTCACATACTAGTAAGAAAAAGAATGTGTGATAATAATTCAGGTGTAGGAAGGGTACATAAGCATGTTTCAATTACAAAAATATAATACTTCTGTGAAGCAAGAGTTTTTAGCTGGCATCACAACTTTTTTTACATTTGCGTATATTCTTGTCATCAATCCAAAAATATTATCTGATGCAGGTGTACCATTTGACCAAGCGTTTACAGCAACAATTATTGCAACCGTTGTTGGAACAGTAGGTATGGCGATTTTCGCGAATTACCCGATTGTTATTGCTCCAGCTATGGGAATGAATGCATATTTTGCTTATTCTGTTGTACAGAAGACAGAAGGGATTACATATGTAGTTGCCTTTTCAGCTGTATTTGTAACGGGGATTATTTTTCTTTTATTATCTTTTACTTCGTTTAGGCAAAAGTTAATTTTAGCAATTCCTGATAGTTTAAAGCATGCAATTGCAGGTGGAATTGGACTATTTATTGCTTTTATTGGATTGCGCCTTTCTGGAATTATCGTGGATCATCCGTCTAATTTAGTTACGATTGGTGATTTTCATTCTCCAGCTGTTATTTTAACTTTAATTGGTTTAATATTAGCGGCGGTATTAATGACATTGCGTGTGAGCGGTGCATTATTTATTAGTATGATTGTGACAGGAATTATTGCCTTCTTTACAGGGCAATTGAAGTTTGCTGATAAAATTGTGGCGATGCCTCATTTACCAGAGGGTATCATCGTTTCAAACCCAATCAATGCCTTTTCAGATGTAATTGAATACGGATTATACGGCGTTGTATTTTCATTTTTACTTGTACTTTTATTCGATACAACAGGTGCATTACTTGGTTTAATTAAACAAGCAGGTTTAATTACAGACAATACAGAGAAGCGTTTTGGTAAAGCGTTTATTGCAGATGCAATTGGCGGGACTACAGGTTCTATCTTTGGAACAAGCCCAACAGCAGCGACGATTGAATCGTCAGCAGGTATTGCTGCAGGTGGTAAAACTGGGTTAACAGGGATTGTAGTTGTTGGTCTAACAATTATAACGGCATTTTTTAGTCCTGTTATTGCTTCTTTATCAAGTGTAGCCGCTATTACAGCTCCTTCATTAATTATAGTAGGTAGTTTAATGGCACAAAGCATTCGAGATATTAATTGGAATGAATTTGAAGATGCATTACCAGCATTTTTAATTTTTATAGGTATTCCGTTAACATCTAGTATTGCGAATGGAATTGCAATTGGATTTTTAGTGTATCCAGTCTTGAAAATTGTGAAAGGGAAAGGGATGGAAGTGCATCCGTTACTATACTTATTTACAATTTTATTTGGATGTCATTTATTCTTATAATATAGGAGAGGGGGCTTCTTATGAGGGGCTCCTTTTTTGTGTATAATAAAGTGAAACTTAAATTAGTAATGTAAAATATAAATTACTTATTGGAATATATATTATAATAAGGGTGGAGGAGAAAGAAACAGTAAACAAAAACATAGACAAAAGTAGGCATATATAGTGAAAAGTAATTATGAAACAATATAAACCGAAAGAATTTTCAGAAATGCTTAATGTCTCTGTTAAGACATTGCAAAGGTGGGACAATCAAGTTGTTTTACCTGCTTACCGAAACCCAAAAGGAAGAAGATATTATACAGAAGAACAGTATAAGAAATATATGGGTATTCAAGAAGAACTTGTTCAGGATTTAATATCTATCATTCATGTATTTAGCTGTAGAATATATGGGTTGAGAAAATACAAAAAGAAAATGTCGGAGGATGAAGGCTTATGAAAAGAGCATATTTAATAGAAATCAAACCGACAACTGAACAAATTAGTAAAATCCGTCAAACTATTGGGGTGTGTCGATATGTATATAACCTGTATATCTCTAAAAATAAAGAGGTATATGAGTCGGAGGGGAAATTTCTTAGTGGTTATGACTTTTCCAAATGGTTAAACAACATTCATACAAAAGAGTGTGACCAGTGGATTAAAGAAGTGTCGAGCAAAGCGGTAAAACAAGCGATTATGAATGGAGATAAAGCTTTTAAGCGGTTTTTTAAAGGTTTATCTAAGTTTCCACGATATAAAAAAAAGAAGAAGCAAGATGTGAAGTGCTACTTTCCGAAAAACAACAAAACAGATTGGACAGTAGAAAGACATAGAGTAAAAGTCCCTACAATTGGTTGGATAAGGTTAAAAGAGTATGGATATATTTCAAAAAATACAACTGTAAAAAGTGGTACAGTATATCAAAGAGCAGGAAGATACTATGTGTCTATACTCTGTGAAGTGAAAGAGGTAAAACCAAATGCAACTCTCAATACAGTAGGTCTAGGAATTGATTTGGGAATTAAAGACTTCGCTGTACGTAGCGATGGAAAAACTCACAAAAATATAAATAAAACAGTACAAGTAAAAAAGATAGAAAAACGTTTAAAACGTGAACAACGCTCTTTATCACGCAAATTTGAAAATATAAGAAAGAGAGGTGAACAACCTGTTACTAATAAAAGAGCGAATATAAACAAAAATATTCTTAGGGTGCAACAACTACATGCTAGGCTAGCAAATATTCGATTAGCGTATGTAAAGTCTATTGTAAATGATGTGGTGAAAACCAAGCCAACGTTTATTGTAGTAGAAGATTTGAATGTGAAAGGTATGATGAAGAACAAACATCTATCTAAAGCTGTAGCGCAACAATGTTTTTATGCTTTTAAAACATGGTTATTAATGAAATGTAGGGAATATGGAATTGAACTACGGCAAGTGGACAGATTCTATCCATCTTCTAAAATGTGTTCATGTTGCGGTCAAAAAAAGTCGGATTTAAAGCTGTCTGACCGAGTATATACATGTGAATGTGGCAATGTAATAGATAGAGATTTAAATGCGTCAATCAACCTTTTACAAGCAAAAAAATATACAATACTAACGTAAATAGATTGTATATATGTACGGTGGGCTACATCGGAATTTACGCCTGTGAAGTGTCACAGCAAACTGTAGTAGCAAGTGATTAGCGAGGCAGGGCACGTAGAAGCAGGAATACTCTAAGAATATACATTTGTCTATATTTTTAGTAGCAGGAACATGAATGGCTGTAAGTAAAATAAAAGTCGCGCGTGTTCAATTAGATTTAACACAGCAACAATTAGCAGAAAAAGTAGGCGTTACAAGGCAAACGATTAGTTTAATTGAGAAGGGGAAATACAATCCATCTTTAGATTTATGTTTAAAAATTTGTTATGCAGTAGATAAAACGTTGAATGATTTGTTTTGGGAGGAAAAGGAGTGGTAGGATGAAAATCGTGAAAGATGAACGTTTAATGATTGAAGGGTTAAAACATATTAGATTAGCTTTCATCTTACAAAATATCGTCATACTAGCTATCGTCTTTTACCGCTATGTCTTGCAAGGGGCAGGATATGAAAGTGTTTCGGATTTATTAATGGTATTTATGGGCGGGATAATAATTATTAACTTTTTAAATCTGAAAAATTCAGTGGAAGTGTATGAGCATACGGGCGGAGTGTCGCGTCGTTATTTTATGAAGCTATTATTCATTCCGGTGGGTATTATTATTGGGATTTTAGCTATTTGTATCGTTGTAACACCAGATATTTCGATAAAGGAAATTAGTATGACAGGACTTATTATGTTTGCTTGTTTTTTAGTTCCAAGTTTGTTTATATACATATATATGAAAAAAATAAAAAGAGAAGATTGAAATATAAGAAAGGCTTTCCCATATTGAGGAAAGCTTTTCTCATATTCTTTTATATAGTACTTTATGAAGGCCAATCGGTTCAATTTCAAAGATTTCACCATATTCCTGAAAGCCTAAGTGTTTGTAATAGTCAGCTACAGTAATTCGGCCATTACACCATAATATATTTGCTTGGCGTTCTTGCAAGATTTGTTCCGCCTTCTGAATTAAGGAGCTTCCAGCACGGTTGTTTCGAAATGCAGGTAATGTTGCCATTCCTCGTAGACGATAATGAATACCCGTTGGTAAGTCGGGATATATTTCTTTTGAGAAGGAAGCGATACTAATTAGTTCATCGTTTATAAATGCGCCTAAGTGGAAGGTGTCTGTTTCATAATCGGAAGGGTATTTACAATCTGCTAATGTTTGATTGGGGCGTAAAATTTTTTGACGTAATACGTAAGTTTCAGATCCCTCAATATTTTTCAAGGTAATCATATTAACATCCTTTCTTATAACGCTTTTTCTGTTAATTGTATAAAGAAATAGGCAGGTGCGGCGAGAAGTCCGAGTATGCTAGCAGTTCCGAGAAGGAATGAAAGTAGGAGGCAAGAATATTTTATTCCATTCGATTTTTTCCATCCGTAACTACAAATCTCAATACTAACACCGATGAGAATAATGGCAACGAGTATTTCGGCTAATAATAAGAGAGCTAAAGTTATAATAGACATAATGTAATCCATCCCCATAATATGTGATAGTAACATTTTACCATATGAAATGGAAAAAATGCCCCTCAATTATGTGAGGGGCATTTTTTTATTCTAATATGTTTTTTAGTGTATCGATATGTTCTTTTGAGCCTGTTACAAGTAATGTATCACCGTGTTGTAGTCTTGTATCCCCATGTGGGATTAATGCTTTATTTCCACGATAAATTTGAATGACTAGTACATCACCTAAAAACGGAAGGCGACGAAGTGCAACGCCGTTATATTTATTGCTCCGTAGTTCAACTTCACGGACTGTTTCGTTTGCTGTTGTAATTAAGCGAACGAGACTAGGTTTATCAATAAGCGCACGTAATAAAATACGTGTAGAGTTAATTGTTGAGAATACAGCGATATGTTCTTGCGTTGCTTTTTCTTGTAGAAGTGGATCTTCTACACTTGCAATAACATGTTCAACACCTAGCTCTTTTGCATGTTCTGCCAATAATAAGTTTTGTTCATCATCACTTGTTGCAACAACGACGCGATCTGCATCAAATGCTGTTTGTTCAGTTAATGATGCGATTGTGATGTCATCCAATTTCACGATAGGGAAGTCGTGCGATTTCGCTTCTTCATCATTTATTTTGTTTTGACGCATCATATATAGCGTTACGTCATAATCTTCTCGTTTTAAATCTAGTGATAACGGAAGGGTAATTCTGCTCGCGCCAATAATAGCTACTTTTGGTTTTGGTGTTTCTACTTTTGGGAACATTTTTTTAAACAATATAGGTGCAAAAATACAAGTAATAACTGCGCTTAAAATAAGAGAGGCAGATAAACTTGGACTGATGATCTCCAGTTTTTCACCAATTTGTGCAGCCGCAATAACTAAAGAAAGTGTCGATGTTAATAAAATTGCACTTCCAAGTACGATATTACGTGGATACCATTTTCTTAAGACGAGTGATGGTAAGAGTTTTGAAATAAAGAGTCCTACAATTAAGATTGGGATCATTAGCATGCTAGAAGGTTCTTTGAAAATAGACCACACCTCTAGATTTACACCAACCATTACGAAGAAAATAGGGATGAAGAAACCGTAGCCGATAGAATCAAGTTTTTCCACCATATCTTCATTTGGTGATAATAACGATACGAGTACACCTGCTAAGAAGGCCCCTAAAATATTTTCTGCTCCAACAGATTCCGATAACCCAACTAAGATTAAAATGAGTGCAAAAACAGCTCGTGTATCAATTTGTACACTACCAGCTTTTAAACTATCTAAGTATGGAATGTTTTTAAAGCGTTTTGCAATAAAGTAAATGACAATACCGGCACCGAATAGAATAAGTAAGAGCCACATACTTTGGCCGCTTTCGGAATTTAATCCGACGAAAACAGCGAGTAAAATCATTGTAACTAAGTCTGCAATAACAGCAACTAATAAAATGATTTGTCCGATTGCAGTTTTTCCTAGGTTATTCTCTTTTAATGTTGGTACAACAACACCTAAAGAAATAGTTGAAATAATTAAAGTCATGAACATTGCATTATCTACGAATCCTAGCCATACGAATAGTAATGATAGGGCATAAGATAAGATGAAAATAAATAAGAAGATAATGCTTGCTGCCTGAAATGTATTTGGTTCGTTTGTCTTATTTTTTTTCCCTTTTTGTTTAAAGATAGAAAAATCAATTTCTAAACCGCTTAAGAACATGAGGAAGATAAATCCTAATGTTGATAAAACTTGAAGCCATATATCTGGCTCAATAATATTAAACCCACTTTTACCTACAAAGATTCCTGCAATAATTTCTGCAACGACCACAGGAAGTGCTTTTAATTTAAAGCGTTGTAACAAAAGGGGAACGAAAAACGCGATTGCAACGACAACCATAAGTGATAGAACAGAAGTATGATGTTCCATTGCGTTCTCTCCCTTCAAATAAATATAGTACCTATTTAGCCATATAATAGGTAGAAAAGCAACGCATATGGATTCGATTTCATAAAGAAAGACTTTTCTTAACATTTGTCATAATAAGTATATTTTTCATGATTATGCTGTTAATTCCGTAATGTGGATGTAATAGGGGAGGGAATCTTACTGCTCGTTAATGCGGAATAAAAAAAGACTGCTGATTCCTCAGCAGTCTTTTTCATGTACATTACATTGAGAAGAAGATCCATACAGTTAAACCAACTGTTGCAGTTGCAACGAAGAAACTGTATATCATTGTAAGAATTTGAACTCTTCCTTCTCCTTCTTTTAAATGCATGAACATAATTAATTGTAACAATGCTTGCGCAACAGCCATTATGATAATAGTTGTTAAGACTGTTGAAAGTGGCAATGTTGTGTAAAGTGCCACGTATAACGCTAGAAACGTTAATGCAAGCGATAAAATAAATCCGAAAACGTGTGACCAAGGGAATCCGCTATGCGCATGTCCGTTTGCTTGATTGTTGTTTTGAGCCATTTACGCCACCATCCCGTTCAAGTAAACTAGTGTGTAAATAAAGACCCAAACAAGATCAAGGAAATGCCAGTATAAGCTGATAATGAATACTTTACGAGCTGTAACTGGTGTTAAACCTCGTTTTAAAATTTGGATAATAACACAAATTGCCCAAATGATACCGCCTGTTACGTGGGCTCCATGCGTTCCAAGAAGAACGAAGAATCCAGATAAGAAAGCACTTGTTTGAATTGTTGCGCCTTCACCAATGTACATAATGAACTCTTCGATCTCGAAGAATAGGAAACCTGCACCTAAAAGTAATGTAAGGACGAACCATCCAAGCATCGCTTTTTGGTTATGCTTACGCATTTCATGAATTACGATACCGCATGTAAAACTACTTGTTAAAAGTAGTAATGTTTGAATTAAAAGCGTTTTAAGTTCAAACAATTGCGCTGGTGTTGGGCCATCTGCCGTACGACCAGCAAGGACTAGATAAGAGGCGAAAAGTGTTGCGAACAGCATAATTTCAGCCCCAAGAAAAATCCAGAATCCTAGGATATTCAATCTGCTTTGTTCGGATTGATATTCCAAAGGTAAGCTTTTATCTAAAGCCGCCATGTCATTTCACCTCTCATGCTATATGTTCTGTTTTTTTAATTTCATCAACACTGATATAGTAGCCTTCATCATAATCGAATGAACGATAGATTAAGCAAGCTAAAATACCAATACCACCGATTGCTGCAAGCCAGAACCAGCTAAATACTAATGCGAAACCTGCAAGACCGAAGAATCCAGACGCAATAATAGGCACACCAGAGTTACTTGGCATGTGAATTGGTTTAATATCTTCTGCTGCTGGTGTAACTGTTTCTCCGCGTTTTTTCATGTACCAGAAAGCATCAGCTTCTTTAATTTCAGGAAGCTTCGCGAAGTTGTAATGTTGTACAGGAGAGTGAGTTGCCCATTCAAGTGTACGACCATCCCATGGATCTCCAGTTGTGTCACGTTCACCGTGACGTGCACTCCAAATTACGTTGTAGCAAAGAAGTAGGAAGCCGATACCCATCATTACCGCACCAACAGATGCGATTTGGTTTAGCCATCCCCATCCAAGACTTTCAGAGTAAGTGTACATACGACGAGTCATACCGTCTAAACCTAAGAAGTACATTGGGAAGAAACAGATGTTGAATCCGCTCATAAAGATCCAGAATGTCCATTTACCTAGGCGTTCATTTAACATATGACCAGTCATTTTTGGATACCAGAATGTGAATCCAGCAAGCATAGCGAATACTGTACCTGCGATTAATACGTAGTGGAAGTGAGCGATTAGGAAGTAGCTGTTATGGTATTGATAATCAGCTGCTGCCATTCCAAGCATAACCCCTGTAACCCCACCGACTACGAAGTTTGGAATAAATGCCAATGACCAAAGCATTGGAACTGTAAAACGAATACGTCCTTTATACAGTGTAAACAACCAGTTAAAGATCTTAACCCCGGTTGGAATCGAAATCGCCATTGTCGAAATCGAGAAGAATGAGTTAACCGCTGGACCTGCACCCATCGTGAAGAAGTGGTGAAGCCATACGACGAAACTTAGTAAAGAAATTGCAACCATTGAGTATACCATTGCACTGTAACCGAATAGACGTTTACGTGAGAATGTACTAATGATTTCAGAGAAAATACCGAATGCCGGTAAAATAACGATATATACTTCAGGGTGACCCCATACCCAGAACAGGTTGGCCCATAACATTGGCATACCGCCGCTCGCCATCGTAAAGAAGTGAGCATCGAATAGACGGTCAAATGTCATTAATGCAAGAGCAACTGTTAATACTGGGAAAGCGAAAATAATGATAATTGTTGTAATTAAGATTGACCAAGTAAACATTGGCATTCTCATTAAAGTCATACCAGGTGTACGCATTTTTAAGATAGTAACAAGGAAGTTAATACCGGTCATTAGCGTACCGAGACCTGAAATCTGTAATGCAATTGCGTAGTAGTTATTTCCTACGCCCGAAGTAAACTCTGTACCTGCCATTGGGAAGTAAGAAGTCCACCCGGCGTCTGGAGAACCACCGATTACGAAAGCGATGTTGAATAACATTGCTCCGACAAAGAATAACCAGAAACTTAAAGCATTTAAGAACGGATATGCAACGTCACGAGCACCAATTTGTAATGGTACTACAAGGTTCATTAATCCCATAACGAATGGCATTGCCATGAAAAGAATCATTACTGTACCATGTGTTGTAAAGATCCCGTTATAGTGTTCAGCGTTTAAATAAGTTGTTTCTGGGAATGTTAATTGTGCACGGATCATTAAACCATCCATACCACCACGGAATAACATGATAACCGCAGAAATAATATACATAGCTCCGATTTTTTTATGGTCAACAGTTGTTAACCATTCGTCCCAAAGCCATTTCCATTTTTTATACTTTGTTAGTACGAAAATGATTGCTAATGTCACAAGAACGATAGAAGCGTCTGCACCGTAAATAATCGGGTCACCTGTGACAAAGAATTCATCAAGCTTCACTGTGTTCACTCCAATCTGTTGGAATAATAGCTATTATTTTTTGTTTTTGTAGTAGTTGTAATCACAATATTCAAGTGATTTTGGATCTACATAACTTAAGTGGTGACTAGAGAATGTCATACGACCAACTACACCAGGTTTAACAATTTCGTTGTACTTAGCTTCTGTTAGTTTAGGAGCAGTTTCTTGTACTTCTTTAACCCACTTGTCATATTTCTCTTTAGTTTTTGCTTCAACTTCGAACTCCATGTGTGTGAATCCTTCACCAGAGAAGTTCGCACTACGGCCTAGGTAAGAACCTGGCTTATCAGCTTGTAAATAAAGATCCATAATCATGCCATCCATTGTGTACTTCATACCACCAAGTTCTGGTACCCAGAAAGCATTCATTGGGCCGACAGAAGTCAGTTTGAATTGAATTGGTACACCAGCTGGGATGTTTAAATAGTTAACGGTTTCAATTTTTTCCTCTGGGTAACTGAATAACCATTTCCAGTTTGCAGATGTAACATAAATTTCAACTGGTTTAATATGTTTGGACTCTTTCGGAACCTCTTCCGAAGCATAAGTTGCTTTTACTGTTGGAATCGATAATGCGATAACGATAATAACAGGAACAAGCGTCCAAATAATTTCTAGTAATGTGTTACCGTGTTGTTCAGGTGGCTCATAGTCCATATTCTCTGGTTTTTCACGATAACGAATCAAGATGACTGTAAACAGAATGAATACAATTGCGATAATTAATGACATAAGCAAGAATGACCAAACAATTAAATCATACTGTGCTTTTGCAACAGGTCCTTGCGGATTTAATACTGCGAGTTTTTTATCACAGCCACCGAGGAACAGAAGTAATGATAACGGAAGAAGCGAAGCCAACTTCCAAAACGCTTTCTTTAGTTGCACGATTGAAAATCTCCTTTCTCCTTGGATTGAAACTATGCCAATAAAACAATATAAACCTATTAATTTATAGAAGGCAATAGTTTTTGATATATTGTTAAAAAATAGACACAAATGCACACTTTTTAAGGTGAATATCATTTGTAACTTGATTACATTGTAAACTATTTTCCAGAGAAAAACGTGATTGTGAAAATTTTAAGATAAATAAAGTTATACCAGGATATCCAAGAAATAGAAAAAAGCTATCTTATCATAAGAAAGATAGCTGAATATTTTGTATATTTAGTTTATTTCTCGTATGACAGTTCGTGGCTGTTCAAGTGTGACAATTTTTTTATATTTAACTTGATATAAAATGTAACAAATAATCATAAATGGAATGCCACAATAAAGAGCAATTCTTTGATCTGGAATGAAAGCCAAACTAACAAATGTAATGAAATTCAGCGAAAACGCTACGATTGGAACTAGTGGATAGAGCGGTGTACGATATTTTAAATCATTTATGTTGCCACCGTTTTTCACGAAATTTCTACGGAAGAAAAACTGTGAAGCGGCGATTGACATCCAAACGACAACGGCAGCCATTGCTGCAATAGATGTTAAAACTAGAAAGACAGTATCTGCCGCAAATACACTTGTTAGTAAGGACAGGCTAGCGAAAATTAGGCTGAAAATTAATGCATTTAGCGGTACACCTTTTTTAGTTAATTTCGTAAATGCTGGACTTGCCATTCCTTGTTTTGCCATCGCCCACAGCATACGAGAATTTGCGTAGAGACCAGAGTTAGCAACGGATAATACAGCTGTAATAATAACAAAGTTCATAATGTCTGCTGCATATGGGACACCGGCTACATCAAATACAAGTACAAAGGGACTTTCGACTAGATTAGCCTCTTGCCATGGGAGTAAACCTACAACAACTGATATCGCTAAGACGAAGAAGAAGAGAGTTCGCCAAATTGTGTTTTTAATTGCTTTTGGAATTGTTTTTTCAGGATTTTCACTTTCGCCTGAAGCGATTCCGATTAATTCTGTTCCTTGGAAGGAGTAATTTACTGTAATCATCGTAAGAAGAACAGCTAATGCACCATTTGGAAATAGCCCGCCATTTTCAGTGAAATTATGAAGCATTGGAGCTGGCTTTCCATTAAAGTCTAGTAGACCGAACATAACAGCGCCGCCAAGTACGATGAAAATAACAATTGTTGCGACTTTTACACTTGCGAACCAAAACTCTGCTTCTGCATATGCTTTTGCTGATAAAGCGTTTACGAGGAAGAGTGCTGTTGCAAATGTAACGCACCAAATCCAGGAAGAAACGTCTGGAAACCAGCGTTTCATTAAAATACTTACAGTTGTTAACTCTACGCCAACTGTAACAGCCCAATTTAACCAATACATCCAACCGACAACAAATCCAAAACCAGGTGAAATGAATTTGCTTGCATAACTTTGGAATGAACCTGCTTCTGGCATAGCGACGGATAATTCACCAAGACATAACATCGTTAAATACATAACAAATCCACCGACTAAAAATGCAAGAATAGCACCACCAGGTCCGGCATTATGGACAATTTGACCAGATCCCATAAATAACCCGGTTCCGATAACACCGCCGAGTGCAATCATAAATAGGTGTCTACTTTTCATTGTTCGTTTTAAATCTGTTTGTTCAATTTGTTGATTCATATGTCCCTCACCCCGTATTTTCTTGAATGTGTGAACTTCGTTTTATTCTGAGTTTTTAATCATTAGTGGGGGATGCAACACACACTCGGTTTATTTGCTATGAAATGAATGGAGTATGTAAAAAAACGAACTATGACTAAATACTCTAAGAATGTTTGTTAACATGGTGATATCTTCACTATGTTAACAATTTTGATTTTAGCAAAATATTCTGTAAATGTATATTTATTTTTCTTTTTATTAAAAATAATTAGAATTTTTATAATTAATTCTATGAGCGATAATTCACATGATCTTTCTAGCAAACTAGTAAGAAGAAGGGTACAATGATAAGAGGTGTATCTGTAAAATAATAATTAATGGAGTTTTGTTTATAATGAAAAAGTTAAAATATCTTTTTGTTTTTGGGATTATACTTGCTGCTGCATTTTTTATAGGAAAAGATAAAATCATACAAAAGGCGCAAGTTCTACGCTTAGAGTTTCTATCTGAAATGAAAGAAGCAGCTATGATTGAAGATGTTCCGTTTATTAAACAATTACCAGAATTGCCTAGAGGGTGTGAAGTGACAAGTTTAGCTATGTTGCTGCAATATAAAGGTGTACAAGTAGATAAGATGCAACTTGCTAGCGAAATTCATCGTGTTCCATTTGAACAAAATGGTTTGCGTGGAAATCCTTACGAGGGATTTGTGGGAAATATTTATACAAAGGCAGAGCCTGGATATGGTGTATACAATAAACCAATCTTTGATTTAGCAGAAAAATATGTTCCTGAAAAAGTAATTAATTTAACAGGTAGAGACATGCAAGATATATATAAAGTAATTAGTTCTGGTTCTCCGGTATGGGTCATTATTAATACGACGTTTAAGCCGCTAGCTGAAAGTAGTTTTGAAACATGGAATACGAGTTCAGGCGAAGTGAAAATTACATATTATGAGCATAGTGCAGTAGTAATTGGATATGATCAAAACTTTGTATATGTAAATGATCCTCTTAAAAATAATCCACGTTTGGCTGTTCCGCGAGCAGAATTTGAGAAAGCTTGGGAGCAAATGGGAAAACAAGCAATTACTATTTTATAATAATGAAAAAGTCATCTTTGGGATGGCTTTTTCTTTTTGGTTTATTAACGCTGAAAATTCAGAAGATTCTTTTAAAAGTTAACGATTCACGTTATAATAACATTTAACTTGGTGAAGAAGGGGAGAAGAGAAATGGATGTTGCAAAGGAACTTGTTTTGTCAAAAAATCAGTTAGTTGAGTGGAGAAGGCATTTTCATAAGTATCCAGAGTTATCTTTTCAAGAAGAGAAAACATCGCAGTTTGTGTTCGATATACTTCAGAAATTCCCATATTTAGAAGTGTCACGGCCGACTAAATATAGTGTGATGGCAAAGTTAGTAGGTAAACATCCGGGCAAAACAGTTGCGATTCGAGCCGATATGGATGCTCTTCCTATTCATGAAGAAAATGAGTTTGATTTTATTTCTACATATAAAGGTGTAATGCATGCATGTGGTCATGATGGACATATAGCGATATTACTTGGGGTTGTACATAAGTTGGTAGAAGAAAGAGAGAAGATTAAAGGGGAGATTCGTTTTCTATTCCAACATGCTGAAGAGAATTTTCCTGGTGGTGCAGAGGAGATGGTTGCTGCAGGTGTAATGGAAGGTGTGGATTATATTATTGGTGCTCACCTTTGGGCGTCGTTAGAGGTTGGGAAAATAGGTGTTATTTATGGTCCTGCAATGGCTGCACCGGATGTTTTTAAAATTAAGATAGAGGGAAAAGGTGGACATGCTGGAATCCCTCATGAAACGGTGGATAGTATTGTAATCGGAACACAAGTCGTTTCGCAACTTCAGCAAATTGTATCTCGCCTCACGAATCCATTAGATTCTCTCGTAATATCTGTTACGCAATTTCATGCTGGGACAACTCATAATGTAATACCAGAGCAAGCTGAGATTGAAGGGACAGTAAGAAGTTTAAGACATGAATTACGAAGTGAAACAGAGAAGAAGATTGAGCGGATTGTGAAGCATATTACGGAATCTTACGGAGCGAAATATACATTTTCATATGAATATGGATATCGACCAGTTGTAAATGATTATGAAGCTACAGAGCTTATTGAACAAACGGCATTACAACTTTATGGAAGGGATAGAGTTGTTCGTTTACAGCCGACGATGGCTGGAGAAGATTTTTCAGCGTTTTTACAAAAGGCACCGGGGACATTCTTTTTTATTGGAGCGGGAAATAAAGAGAAAGGTATTATATATCCTCACCATCACCCTCGTTTTACGATTGACGAAGATGCATTACCGATTGGAGTGGAAGTCTTTGTATCAGCCATTATGAACTTTATAAGTAAAGGAGAATGAGATGAAGAAAATACACATTCTAGCGCTTATCCCAGTTCTTTGTTTAGTAGTTGGGCCAATATTTGCGAATTCAGTTACTCCTTACGTATTAGGGATGCCATTTTTATTATTTTGGGTATTATTATCAGTGTTTATTACATCTTTTTGTATGGGGCTTGTGTACGTGTTTGATCCTGCTAATAAGGAGGATGTAAAATGACTGCATTACTTATCATTATTTTATTTTTGTTTCTCGCACTATTTTTAGGGATTCGGGCACAACATGGAAAAGATATGAATTTAGAACAATGGTCAGTTGGAGGAAGAGGATTTGGCACTATTTTTGTTTTTCTCCTTATGGCAGGTGAAATTTATACGACGTTTACATTTTTAGGGGGAAGCGGCTGGGCATATAGTAAAGGAGCACCTACCTTTTATATTTTGGGATATGGTGCTTTAGCTTATCTTTTATCGTATTTTTTATTGCCACCCATTTGGAAGTATGCGAAAGAGCATAACCTTGTTTCACAGTCAGATTTTTTTGCGAAGAAATATAGAAGTAAAGCGCTTGGACTTATTGTTTCGATTGTTGGTGTTGTTTCCATCATCCCATATCTTGTTTTACAGTTAAAAGGACTGGGAATTATCGTTTCAGAAGCTTCTTACGGAAGGGTGTCACCTGTTGTTGCAGTATGGATCGGTGCTATTGTTATAACTATATATGTAATGGTTTCAGGTATACATGGTTCGGCTTGGACGGCTGCTTTGAAGGATATTATGATACTGTTTATCGTTATGTTTTTAGGTATATATTTGCCGTATCATTATTATGGAGGATTTCAGCCGATGTTTGAGGCTGTAGAGGCAGCGAAACCGGGATTTTTATCTTTACCTGAAGAAGGAATGAGTATTTCTTGGTTTGTTTCTACTATTATATTAACGGCCCTCGGTTTTTATATGTGGCCTCATACATTTGCTTCTGCTTTTTCTGCAAAAAATGAAAAAGTATTTCGTAAAAATGCAGCAATTATGCCATTGTATTCTTTAGTTTTACTTTTCGTATTTTTTGCAGGATTTGCTGCTATATTACAGGTTCCGGGATTAAAAGGAGCGGATGTAGACCTTTCATTGTTCAGACTTGCTCTTCAAACGTTTGACCCTTGGTTTATTGGAATTATTGGTAGTGCGGGAGTATTAACGGCATTGGTTCCGGGTTCGATGCTTGTTATGGCGGCTTCTACACTGTTAGCGAAAAATATTTATCGAACGATAGTTCCATCTGCTTCAGATAGACAAGTTGCTAAGATGGCAAAATTATTTGTGCCTGTAGTAACGCTCGTGGCAGTTTTATTTACATTTAAAGGAGGAGAAACGATAGGAGCGCTTCTATTAATGGGATACAGTATCGTTACACAACTTTTCCCTGCACTTGTATGTAGTTTGTTTCCACGTCAAATTATTACGAAGCAAGGAGCTATTGCAGGAATGGGAGTTGGGCTATTAGTGGTCGCATATATTACCTTATCTGGTTCAACTATAGCCACGATGTTTCCGAGTTTCCCGCAGTATATAAAAGATTTGAATGTAGGTATAGTCGCATTGTTAATTAATATAATTGTGATGTTTGTAGTCAGTGGATTTACAAAAGGTGTATTTATAAAGAAAAACACTATAATAGTGGAAAAGTAATTCGTTTATCCCGCATTAACAAGCAGTAAGACCCCCACCTCAAAATTCAGCGGAAGCAAAGAAGTTAGGTGGGGGCCCTGCTGCCTGTAAAAGCCCGATTGGTGAGGGTTGATTAAAGTTTTACTTTATTAGAGCTATCTTTGAAAAGAGATAGCTCTTTTTTGTATATATTTTCTTCAATTAGCGGAATCTAACTAAAAACTTGTTGAAAAGGAAGTTAGGTGGGGAAATTGTTAGAGCTTGAAGGTAACTTATTTGAAGTTATGAAAGAAATTAGGGATGAGTTAGGTTCGCCTAATGATTTAACAATTAGAGAAGTTGCTCTTGCTGGGAGTTTTACACGTTGTGCGGTTGTGTTTTTATGTGGGTTAACAGACAAGGATAATGTTTATAAATATGTAGTTCGTACTCTTCAATATGAAGAAGTGCAAAATGAAGCGGCTGTCGTTCAGACGTTATTGGATCGTTTTATTTCTATTGCGGAAGTGGGTAAGAAGACAACATTTCCGGATATTATAAATGCGATTTTAGCGGGAGATACAGTTATATTAATTGATAATATTCAAACTGCTATCATTATTAATAGTAGGGCTTGGGAGAAGCGAAGTTTAGAACCACCAGTGACAGAAGATTTAATACGCGGACCGAGAGTTGGATTAAATGAAGATATTAATGTGAATAAAATGTTAATCCGACGCAGCTTACGCGATCCAAAGTTGAGGTTCCAATCTTATATTATGGGGAAGCGATCGCAGAAAGAAGTAACCCTAGTATATATAGAAGATATTATTAATCCTCACATTGTAAAAGAGTTAGATCGCCGTCTTCAATCAATAGTGACAGATGTCGTTTTGGAAACAGGTACGATTGAACAATTAATTCAGGATAATAATTTATCCCCATTTCCACAGTTTTTGAATACAGAGAGGCCTGATAATATTATAGCCTCATTAGCGAAAGGGAAGGCGGCCATTTTAGTAGACGGATCCCCGTTTGCTCTTATTGCACCACTTGTCTTTGTTGATATTTTTCAATCTGTAGAAGATCATTACGAGCGCTGGGTGATTGGAACGTTATTAAGATTTTTACGTATGGGTTCAGGCATAATTGCGGTTTTGTTACCAGCTATGTATGTAGCACTTGTATCTTATCATCAAGGACTTATTCCTTCTAAATTGGCTTATTCAATTGCAGGTGCGAGGGAAGGTGTTCCGTTTCCTGCATATATTGAAACATTAATGATGGCCTTGACTATGGAATTAATACGAGAAGCTGGAATCCGATTGCCGAAACCGATGGGGCAAACGATAGGGATTGTAGGAGGTCTTGTAATTGGAGAAGCTGCGGTAAATGCAGGGATTGTAAATCCGTTTTTAGTTATTATTATTGCAGTTACTGCGATTGCTACGTTTTCGCTTCCTGTATATAGTATTACGATTACGTTCCGAATTTTACTTTTCGTCTTTGTATTAGCTGCAACGGCTTTTGGACTGTATGGGATTATTCTAGCTCTGATCGCACTTGCTATTCATATTACAAATTTAACAAGTGTTGGTATACCGTATACAACTCCCATTGCTCCTGCATTTTATAAAGATTGGAAAGAAGAATTTATTCGCATGCCAAAATCGATGTTGAAAGATAGACCAGAGTACTTACAAACAAAAGACTCTACAATACGTCCAAAGGAGCGAAAATAAGTGAAACCATTTGAGTATGGCGATGAAGAGATTGGATCTCGGGAAATTGGGTTTGCGGTGTCATCGACCATTATTGGTATAGGGGCATTGTCTATGCCAAGAGATATCGCTAACCAAACTTTATTTTCGGACGGTTGGATTATCTTGCTTTTGGGTGGACTGATTTGCGCAGTTTTAGGCTGGTTTGTGACGAGAGTGGCTATCTTATTTCCAAAACAAAATTTTGTTCAATATACGAGTGCGCATTTGACAAAGCCTGTTGCATACACAATTAGTAGTATTTTAGTATTAACGTTTGCTGCTTTGACAGCGTATGAATCGCGAATGATTTCAGTTATTTCTCAAACGTATTTATTTAGTGATACACCAATACAACTACTGTCTTTTTTCTTCTTATTAGTTGTTATTTATGGAATAGCAGGATCAAGAGCAGCCTTATTAAGGTTAAATGTTTTATTCTTGCCTATTGTTTTAATTGCGATAGTACTTCTTTCTTTATTGAATATAAATTTAATGGAAATAAATAATTTACTACCAGCTTTTCAAACGAAAGTAAGTCAATATGCTGTTGGAGTTAAAAATTCTATTTTTACGTTTATTGGATTTGAAGTAGCTTTATTTTATGCGGTGTTGCTGAATGATAAGACAGCGAAAAAAGCGCCAATGGCAGTCGCGAAAGCGGTGATGGTAAACGTGCTGTCATACATTTTAATTTATGTAACTTGTATTAGTGTTTTTACGTATATGACAACACGTGGATTGACATATCCAACAATTGAATTAGGGAAAGAAATTGAAATTGGTGGAGGATTTTTAGAAAGGTTTGATGCGATTTTTTTTACGACTTGGATTATTACTATTTATAACACTACAGCAATGTATTATGACGTCGCATCTTTATTGTTTTGTGCTATGTTTCCGAAAGTGAAGAAACAAATTTTTATTTTCATAAGTGCCCCTATTATTTTTATGGTGAATATGATACCTAGTAGTTTAAATACTTTATCAAGTTATGGGACTTATTTAGCTTGGATAGATATGGGGTTTGTTGTGTTAGCTCCTTTGCTCGTTTTAATTGTATATAAAATAAAAAGAAGGAATGGTGGAAATGAAACACCTTCTTAAAATTATAATGGTTATGGCTTTAACTGGATTTATGAGTGGGTGTTCTGAGTTAGAAGAGATAGAAGAAAGAGGATTTGTAGTAGGAGCGGCTTACGATATTGTGAAGGAGAAGAAAGCGAATCCAATTATGAAAGGGACCTATCAGATGGTACTCCCCAGTAAATTGTCTCAACAGGGTGGACAAGGGGGTGGGGATAGCGAAAATTATATTAATGTTAGTGCAAAAGCAGATAGTGTATTTGAACAAATAAGAATAATCGCCAAAAAAATTAGTCGTACATTATTTTTCCCTCATATACAGGTGATTATTTTCTCTGAAGAATTACTTTCACATCCATACATTTTACAAAATACGTTAGATGTATATATTCGCGATCATGAGATGAGAAGAAATATTCGTTTGTTCGTTTCTAATAAAAATGCCGAAGCTATTTTAAAACAAAGTGCCAAGCCTGAAAATTTACCGGCGCAGTATATTGATATGTTAGCTGAACACCCTCCGAAAAATGCCCAAATGATTGAGGCTGCAAGAATTGGTGAGGTGCAGGAAAAGATGATCTCTAACCGAAGTTTTGTATTACCTATTCTGGAACTAACAAAACAAGGAGTACAAATGAACGGTGCAGCATTGTTTCGTGGAAAGGATAATAAATGTGTAGGCAATTTGAGTGGGGAAGAAACAGTAGGGATGAATTATATAATAGGTAAAAAAATTGGAGGTTTTTTTACCATCCGTAAAAAGAATCAACTTATTACATATGAAATTCATAAGTTACGTCGAAAAATTAAAGTATCCACAACGAATGCTACAAAACCAAAGTTTGATATTCATTTATCTCTGGAAGGCACATTGGCTGAGTTGCATTTTAGTGATCATAAAAAGGTTTTGAATGAAAAGCGTTTAGAGAAGGATATATCGGAAGAAATGGAGAAGCGTATTCAAAAATCAATTAAACTTGTTCAAAAAAAATATAAGGTAGATGTACTAGAGTTAGGGGAAGTGTATAAGCGACATAATTATAAAGAGTGGAAAAAGGTAAGTAAGAATTGGGATCAAGGCGAAAATTACTTTAGTAATGCTGAAATTACTGTTCATGTTCATCCAACAATTGAACATTCAGGTTCAGCTTTACCGAAAAGAGTGAAATAAGGTGATGAAAGTTGTTTACTGGATTAGGAATTAGTTGCACGATATTAATGGCAGTTCTTCCAGGAACTATATATTTTATTCATAAAAAACTCACAACGTATGGAGCACAGCCGTGGAATACTGATGTGCAAAAAAAGAAACCTGAATAATTTCAGGTTTCTTTCGTGCAAAGCATATGTGAAGGGGGATACCTTCTATGTATGCTTTGCTTTATACCAGCCCTAACCAATGTACCAATTGTGTAGAGAGGAATGTCACAACAATGGCGATAACGGTAGGGATTGCAAACGATAAGAATGTCCATTTTGCACTTTTTGTTTCTTTGTATATGTTAACCAGTGTTGTTCCGCACGGGAAATGAAGAAGTGAGAACAACATTGTGTTTAACGCTGTTAACCAAGTCCAACCATTTTCTAGGAATAGATTTTTAATTTGATTAAAATCATCTATTTCAGTTAAAGCCCCAGTTGATAAGTAAGACATTAATAAAATTGGGATTACAATTTCATTAGCAGGTAGTCCAAGAATGAATGCAGCTAGAATAAACCCGTCAAGTCCTAACATTTTAGCAAATGGATCTAGGAAATTTACAAAATACATAAGTAAGCTTGTGTCACCGATAAAAATGTTAGCAAGTAACCAAGTTAATGCAGCTGCAGGGGCAGCAACAACTATAGCTCGTTTTAAAACGTAGATTGATTTATCGAGTGTTGCGCGAACAATTGTATTCCAAACTTTTGGCTTGCGGTACGGAGGTAACTCAAGTGTGTAGTGAGTTGGAACCCCTTTTAAGGCTGTTTTTGATAGTACCCAAGAAACAGTTAATGTCATAATAACACCAAGTACAACCATTCCAACTACAACGCCAGCAGTAACCAATGTTTGCATACTGCCTGTATAACCAGCAGCCATAAATAGTGAAGCCATTAAAATTAACATAGGCCAGCGACCGTTACAAGGAACGAAGTTGTTCGTTAAAATTGCTAGCATACGTTCACGTGGTGATTCAATGATACGTGTTGACATAATGGCTGCTGCATTACAACCAAATCCCATTGCCATTGTTAAAGATTGTTTCCCGTGTGCACCGGATCGTTTGAATAAGCGGTCCATATTAAACGCGACACGTGGTAAGTATCCATAGTTTTCTAATAGCGCGAACATAGGGAAAAAGATTGCCATAGGTGGTAACATAACGCTAATAACAGCACCGATACCACGGAACAAACCAAGTATTAAAATGCCATGTAACCATTCAGGTGCATGCGCTGCTTGGAACCAAGATGTTAAATATCCTTCGGCCCATCCGAAGAATTCGGCAATCATATCAGATGGTACGTTAGCGCCTGCAATTGTAAGATAAAAAATAATAGATAAAATACCGAGCATAATTGGGAATCCCCAGATTGGAGATGTGAAAATTTTATCTAGTTTTTCGGAACGATATAATTTATCAGTATTTGTATATTGGACAGATTCTTTACATATGCTTGCAGATGTTCGGTAAATATCTCCGACTATATCATCTCGTATATCTTCTTTTGAAAGTGTTTGTGCATGTTGAATAATATAGTCTAATGGAAGAGCTTTACTGGCTGAGTGAGATTCCATTAATTACGACCTCCCTTACAAGTGGTTCATTATGGTGTTTTTGAAGTGTAGTTAAGAAATTTTTATCTCCATCTAATATACGTAACGCAATCCAACGTGCTGGATACGTATCACCGAACACTTTATAAATTTGTGGTTCTAATTCCTGAATCATATTTTCGATTTTTTCGCTGTAAGTAATTTTAATTGGTGTTGGAATTAGTTTTTTATTTGCTACTTTTGCAATAACATTTAGCAAATGACCAATACCTACTCGGTTACGTGCTGAAATTTTAACGACAGGCACACCAAGTGATTTTGCTAATTTCTTTTCATCAATAACGATGCCTTTTTTCTCGGCTTCATCAATTAAGTTAATGCAAATGACTACATTATTTGTCATCTCCATCACTTGAAGTGCTAAATTTAAATTTCTTTCCATAGCAGTTGCGTCTATAACAACTACAGTTACTTCTGGTTTTTCAAATATAATATAATCCCTCGCTACTTCTTCGTCTGCGGAATTTGAGTATAGTGAGTAAGTTCCCGGTAAATCTATTAATGTATAATTACTTCCGTTATGTTCATATTCTCCTTCAGCTTTTAAAACAGTTTTTCCCGTCCAGTTTCCAGTATGTTGTTTTAAGCCTGTTAAAGTATTAAATAATGTACTTTTCCCTGTATTCGGGTTACCAGCTAAAGCGATACGATGTTTGCTCATCTGAAATCATCTCCTACTAATACCCCGAAAATAAGGGAGCTTTCTTCTTTACGCAGTGCAATAGTTGTGTTGCTCACTTGATAAGCGACCGGATCTCCAAGTGGACTGCGTTGCAATACTTTAATCGTCGCCCCCGGGATAAATCCCAAATCTAATAAGCGTCGTTTCATAGTTCCTTCTAATTGTATCTTCTCAATTTGTACAAACTCTCCTATTTTAAATTCGGAAAGTGGTTTTATATTAGCCGATACCATAAAAGTTACCTCATCTCTATATTTTTAGTTTGAGTTTAAAAAGTTTCCTAAGGTAAACTTTTTGTTAGTAATATAGTAGACTACATTGGATTATGTTGTCAATTAGTACTTTAAAAATATTCATTTATTTTTAGAATTGTTCCAATTTATTTAGTTGTACTAAAAAATATTACTGAAATTATTTTTAATGTGCATGAATTAGGTGTGTAAAAATTACAAAATACAGCGGAATTGTAAATGTAACTTTAACGAAAAGGGAAAAAGAGAGAAAAACATTTACATTGAATTTACATTGTTAAGAATATATTTACATTGCAGCGTAGTTAGTGTGGTTTTTGTTTGGTTATTTAACTATAAATGTTGGGATTTCTAGCTTTTAAGGATTATTATCGTCATTTACTTAAAATTAAAAATTGCTTAACACTCACATAATATTGTTGTCCTACAATGAATTTGTGTTCGAAAGAAAATGAATTCGAAAAGTGATAATCCAAATGGGGGTACAAGACATGGTTATGAAAAAAGGTATTAAATTTTCTTTAGCAGCTTTAGTGGTAGCAGGAGCATTAGTTGGTTGTGGGAAAGCAGAAGATACAACTAGTAAAGACACTGCTAAAGGAAGCGATAATACAAAACAAGAATTATCAGGTACGATTGCAGCGGCTGGTTCTACAGCTCTTCTACCTCTTGCGGAGGAAGCTGGAAAGAAATTCATGGAGAAAAATTCAAAAGTTTCTATTCAAGTTCAAGGTGGCGGTAGTGGAACTGGGATTAACCAAGTAGCATCTGGTGCAGTACAAATTGGTAATTCAGATGTTCCGTCCGGAGATAAAATAAAAGATGCTGAAAAGGCGAAAGAATTAGTAGATAACAAGGTAGCGGGTATTGCATTCGCTCTTGTCGTAAATAAAGATGTAAAAGTTGATAACTTAACAATGCAACAAGTACAAGATATCTTCACTGGAAAAGTAACAAATTGGAAAGAAGTTGGCGGAAAAGATGAAAAAATCAATGTAATTAATCGTCCAGCTTCATCTGGTACACGTGCTACATTTGAAAAAACGATTATGAAAGACGCGAAAATTAATGATGGAACTGGTACAACACAAGATTCTAACGGTGCAGTAGAGCAAGCGATTAACTCTACTCCTGGTTCGGTGAGCTATTTAGCAATGTCTTACATGGTGGGCGAGAAAAAAGGCGCACTACAAACAGTCAAAATTGATGGTGCTGAACCGAAAGTTGAAAACATCGCGTCTGGTAAATATCCATTCTGGTCTTACGAATATATGGTAACAAAAGGTGAAGCGAAGGAAGCGACGAAAGCTTACATCGATTATGTAAAAGGTAAAGATTTTGAAAAACAAGTAGAAGATATGGGCTACATTCCAATGTCTAAATTAAATAAGTAATAAAATTTTATGGGGCTGGCTGCAAGGCCAGTCCTGTTCATTTCAATCTGTGAAGTGGGGTCTGTCCTGTGATGAAGGGGAAAAAACAAATTAATTACGTGAAAAGTGAATATATAGGAAGATCACTTGTTACGTTTTGTGGTATTTTTATTGTTTTAATTACATTAGCTATTATTGCGTTTATTTGTGGGAAAGGTATTCAATCTTTTACACAAAGTGGTATCTCATTTACTGAGATGTTAACATCGACAAAATGGAATCCAAATGCTGAGCAAGGATCCTTCGGGGCTTTAATTTTCATTGTAGGTTCAACGGTGGTTTCGTTAGGCGCGGTTATTATTAGTGCACCAATTGCTATAGCTCTTGCTATATTCATGAATTTAATTTCGCCAAAGTTTGGAAATAAAGTATTGAAGCCTGTTCTAGAATTGTTAGTTGGTATTCCTTCGGTTGTATACGGATTATTAGGTGTTACGATTTTAGTACCACTATTACGTGATTCGTTTGGGGGAGTAGGCTTTAGTTTAATTGCAGGTATTGTTGTATTAAGTATTATGATTTTACCTACTATTGCTAGTATCGCTTCTGATGCAATACGTTCTGTTCCATTTGATTATTTAGAAGCTTCTTATGGTCTAGGATCAACGAAATGGCAAGCGATTAGCCGAGTGATTGTTCCTGCTGCGAAAAAAGGGATTTTAACAGGTGTTGTTTTAGGCTTAGCGCGTGCTTTCGGTGAAGCGTTAGCGGTTCAAATGGTAATCGGGAATACGATTAAATTACCAGAAGGAATATATAGTCCGACAGCGACGTTAACTGGTATTTTAACAATGGACATGACGAATACATTGAACGGAACTGCTTGGAACAATGCGCTATGGACTTTAGCGATGATTTTACTTGTTATTTCATTCCTGTTTATTTTAGTAATTCGAGCGATTGGGCAAAGAGGTGAGCGATAATAATGAATGCAAGAACGGTAAATAAAGTTTGGACGGGTATCTTTTATGCGGTTGCGGCTTTAGTTGTAGCTTTGCTAGTGTTCTTAGTATTTGAGATTTTACAAAAGGGATGGGGATTTTGGGATCCTAATTTCTTGTTTGGAGAACCAAGCAATACAAGAGCTGGTGGTGGGATTGGTCCGCAGTTATTCAATTCCTTCTACATGCTTGTTATAACGCTTATTATATCTATTCCTCTTGGATTAGGTGCTGGAATATATTTAGCGGAGTACGCAAAACAAGGACGTTTTTTAAATTTTGTTCGTCTATGTATAGAGACGATGGCGTCTTTACCTTCTATTGTTGTTGGTTTATTTGGTTTGTTAGTGTTCGTTACAATGACAGGTTGGGGATACACAGTAATGGGTGGTGCTCTTGCTTTAACTATTTTAAATTTACCAGGTTTAACGCGTGTTTGTGAAAATGCGATTTCAGAAGTTCCTCAGAATGTAAAAGAGGCAAGTCTTGGATTAGGTGCAACGAAGTGGCAAACAATCGCTCGTATTATTATCCCATCGTCATTACCACAAATTATTACAGGGATTATTTTAGCGGCGGGTCGTATATTTGGGGAAGCGGCAGCATTAATTTACACAGCGGGTTTAACATCCCCGATTTTAAATTCAGCAGCGGATTTCTCAAGTCCTGCGCATCCTTTAAATCCGTTTAGACCAGCTGAAACATTAGCGGTTCACATTTGGAAATTAAATTCTGAAGGAGTTATTCCAGATGCGAAGTTGATTGCGACAAAATCTGCAGCTGTATTAATTATTATGGTATTACTATTCAATGTTATTTCACGCTTGATAGCATCTATATTACACAAGCGCTTTACAGGAACGAAAAGAAAAAGTAAAACAACGAAAAAGGTAAAAGCGGCATAAATTATAAAGAAGAACTCTCTATTTATAGGTAGGGGGTTCTTTTGTATTTTAATATAGAAGGAATGGATGTAATGATTGTTGAATTTGTGATTAATTATAAAGAAGAACAGATGTAATTTAGAGAGGAGCTTTAATTTGTTTTTTCTGCAAATGTCAGGTTTTCCTGGGTCAGGAAAATCGACAGTTTCTAAGTATATAGCGAAATTAACAGGTGCTGTAATTATAGATCATGATGTTTTGAAATCCGCGTTGTTAAAATCATTAAAAGTAAAAGGAATTGAATCAACGATTGTTGGTGGGCTTGCGTATGATGCCGAATGGGTATTGATTGATTCTTATTTAGAACAAGGGCATAGTGTTATATTGGATAGTTCGTGTTTATATGAGGGAATGGTTGAAAAAGGGATTGAACTATCAAATAAACATGGTGTGAAATATAAATATATTGAGTGTTATCTTAATGATATGGAAGAGATTAATAGGAGACTGCAAACACGTAAGCGTATGATCAGTCAAATTGAAAAGGTGGAGTCGGAAGTAGGTTTTAAAAAGTGGTTAAATGGTAGTAAAAGACCTTCAAATAATGAATACCTTATTGTGGATTCTAGTAAACCTATAGAGCAATATGTGGAAAAAATGATGGATTATATGACTAAATAGAGAAAAGGCGTTATCTTCATTTGTGAAGATAACGCCTTTTGTTTTTAAATATCAGGTGTTTCTGTAGAAGTGCTTATTTTCCTACGGGAGCGTCTTTTTCTCCCGATTTTATCTAATAGTTCATACATAACTGGAACGACTACTAATGTAAGAGCAGTTGAGACTGCCAAACCGCCGATGACAACGACGGCTAAACTTTTTGATACCATACTTCCTGCTTGGGATTGGCCAAATAGGAGTGGGAGCATAGCAACGATTGTTGTAATAGCTGTCATAATAATTGGGCGTAGTCTAGTAGAACCTGCTTCAAGTAAGGCTTCTCTAGTTTCCATTCCATGTTCCCGATTTTGTTGGACTCTTTCTATTAATACAATAGCGTTTGTAACAACAATCCCGATTAACATTAATGCGCCGATCAAGGAATTTACATCAACAGGTGTTCGTGAAATGATTAATCCTAAAATACCACCGAAAGCAGCTAATGGTAAGGAGAATAGGATTGCAAAAGGAGCACGTGCTTGCCCGAAGGTGATAACCATAATTAAATATACGATCCCGATTGCAATCCCCATAATTTTGAATAAATCTGTAAAATTCTCTTGCATAGATTCAGTAGCTCCTGCGATATTTACTTTTGCACCACCAGGTAAATCTAAGTCAGTCATCGCTTTATTTACTGCTGTGTTTACTTTACTCAAATCTTCATTTGAAGCTTCGGCTGTAATTTGGATTGTTTCTTTTCCGTCTTTATGGAAAATTTCTGTTTGTGTTTGTTTTTCTGAAATAGTTGCGATGTCTTTTAAAGGTATTGGTCCATTAATAGGTGATAGTATGTTTGTATTTAAAATATCTTCTTGTTTATTAATGTTTTCTTTTTTCTGTTCTATCATAATAGTAGCTTTTTCATTATTAATTGTAATTTCGCCAATAGGTGATTTCTTCATAAGGAATGCTACTTGTTGCGCAGCTATTTCTGGTGTTAAACCTAGTTGTTCAGCCTTTGTTTGATCAATATGAATTTGCCATTCTTTCTTAGAGTCTTCTAAATTTGTTTTTACTTTAGAAAGATCATCCATGCTTTTTAGTTTTGTTTCAACGATAGTAGCCGCCTCTTTTAAATCCGCTTCGTTAGTAGCTGTTACGTTAAATTGTAAGTTATTGCCGCCGCCAGAGCTTGAATAACTTGTTTTTATATAATCAAGTTCAGCAGGCTCAAAAGTTTTATTTTCCTTTTTTAACTCTTTAATATATTGATCAATATCAGAACCTTTTTTAAAGACTACGAATATACTAGCGAGGTTATTTTTAGTTGTTTGCCCCCATTGTGCATCTTCTGCGCTAGATCCCATTCGTAAAATAACGTCTGTTATATCTGAATTAGAAAGTAATTTTTTTTCAAAATCAAATGCTTTTTGTTTTTGAGATTCAGCATTATAATGGGCTGGAAATGTCATGTTAATAGATAACATTGTGTCGTCTTCAGATTTTATGTTTGCTTTCGGTAGTAATATATAAGCTGCAATTGATCCTACAAATAATAAAAATGCAGTAAGTAGAATAATGAATTTATGAGAAAGAGCCCACTTTAATGTAGCGACATATCGTGATGAAGAACTTGGCTTTCGATGCTTTGTTTTTTTGAGTAGTAAAAAAGCCATAAGTGGAACAACTGTTAGTGCAACGATTAAGGATGATAATATAGAATATACAACTGCTAATACCATAGGTAACATTAATTTTCCGATTGCTCCTGATACGAGGCCGATAGGTAAAAAAACAGCGACCGTTGTTAAAGTAGAAGAAGTAATTGCGACTGCGACTTCTTTCGTTGCATCGAGAATGATATCTTTAGAGAAAGAATCTTTTTGTAAACGGCGGAAAATATTCTCGATGACAACGATACTATCATCGACGAGACGTCCAACCGCAACAGCTAAACCACCGAGGGTTAAAATGTTAAGCGTAATGTTAGATTGATGTAGTAAAAAGAGTGTTAATAAAATGGATAATGGAATACTGACAACAGCGATGAGTGTTGTTCGGAAGTTACGTAAAAAGATTAAGATAATTAGAGTTGCAGCGATTGCTCCAAGTATTACTTCTTTTCCCATGCTAGTAACAGCATTTTCAACTTGTTCATGGGTTGAAGCCAAAAGTTTAATGGAAAATTGATCTTTATATTCCTTATCTATCTCTTTAACTTTTTTATCAATCTCTTTTCCAATGGCAACTGCATTTTTACTCGGTTCTTTCATGATGATTAATCCTGTGCCTTCTTCTCCGTTTATATGTGAGATTGTATCGTAGTGTTGTTTGATTTCAATTTGAGCAATGTCTTGCAATTTCACTTGGGGTGCCACAGTGATGTTTTTAATGTCATTTACATTTTTTATGTCCCCAATGACGCGGAGGTTGTATTCTTCCTGATTAACAGTAATTGCCCCAGCTGGAGTAGAAGTTTCTTTTCCTTGTAAAACAGTTAGTACCTGCTGTGATGTTACGTTTTTGTTTTTTAATTGGTTCGGATCAAGTACGATAGATAATTCAGAGGTGGATTTTCCGAAAAACATAACGTTGGCAACACCATCAATGTTTTCGAGTTGTGGTACGATTTCTTTTTCAATTTGTTTTTCATCTGCTTTTGAAAAACCGTTTTGTTTCTGGATAGTAATTTGAGCGAGTGGAATCATAGAAGTGTTTAATTGACTAACTACGGGCTTGGTTACATCTTTAGGTAATTTAATTGTATTGACGGCTTTTTCGACTTCGCGTGCTGCATCTTTCATGTTTGCTTTTGATGTATACGCAATGTCGATACGTGATAATCCCTCGTATGTAGAAGAAGTAATGGTGTCGACGTGTTCTAAATTGCGAAATTGTTTTTCGAGAGGATCAGTTACATCCTTTGTCATCGTTTCAGCGT
>NZ_CP197377.1:747500-4812500 GCF_052146655.1 Bacillus sp. RE35
TTATCTCCCCCAAGAGTCCACATCGACGGGGAGGTTTGGCACCTCGATGTCGGCTCATCGCATCCTGGGGCTGTAGTCGGTCCCAAGGGTTGGGCTGTTCGCCCATTAAAGCGGTACGCGAGCTGGGTTCAGAACGTCGTGAGACAGTTCGGTCCCTATCCGTCGTGGGCGTAGGAAATTTGAGAGGAGCTGTCCTTAGTACGAGAGGACCGGGATGGACGCACCGCTGGTGTACCAGTTGTTCTGCCAAGGGCATAGCTGGGTAGCTATGTGCGGAAGGGATAAGTGCTGAAAGCATCTAAGCATGAAGCCCCCCTCAAGATGAGATTTCCCATAGCGTAAGCTAGTAAGATCCCTGAAAGATGATCAGGTTGATAGGTTCGAGGTGGAAGCATGGTGACATGTGGAGCTGACGAATACTAATAGATCGAGGACTTAACCATATAATATGTAGCAAATGTTATCTAGTTTTGAAAGAATATAAAAAACTTGTTGACTTTCGAGGTCAAATGAGTTAAAATGATTCTTGTCTTAAATGAATACAGTCTGGTAATGATGGCAGAGAGGTCACACCCGTTCCCATACCGAACACGGAAGTTAAGCTCTCTAGCGCCGATGGTAGTTGGGACCTTGTCCCTGTGAGAGTAGGACGTTGCCAGGCAAAATGGAGGATTAGCTCAGCTGGGAGAGCACCTGCCTTACAAGCAGGGGGTCGGCGGTTCGATCCCGTCATCCTCCACCATATATGTCGGAGGGGTAGCGAAGTGGCTAAACGCGGCGGACTGTAAATCCGCTCCTTCGGGTTCGGCAGTTCGAATCTGCCCCCCTCCACCATTCTTAATTAATGGGCTATAGCCAAGCGGTAAGGCAACGGACTTTGACTCCGTCATGCGCTGGTTCGAATCCAGCTAGCCCAGCCATTAAGAGCCATTAGCTCAGTTGGTAGAGCATCTGACTTTTAATCAGAGGGTCGAAGGTTCGAGTCCTTCATGGCTCACCATTTTAATGAAATATGCGGGTGTGGCGGAATTGGCAGACGCACTAGACTTAGGATCTAGCGCCTTTGGCGTGGGGGTTCGACTCCCTTCACCCGCACTTTTAATAAAATAACTCATACATGTCTTGCGGAAGTAGTTCAGTGGTAGAATACAACCTTGCCAAGGTTGGGGTCGCGGGTTCGAATCCCGTCTTCCGCTCCAATTTTCAATATGACATGCCGGGGTGGCGGAACAGGCAGACGCACAGGACTTAAAATCCTGCGGTGGGTGACCACCGTGCGGGTTCGACCCCCGCCCTCGGCACCATATGCGCCCGTAGCTCAATTGGATAGAGCGTTTGACTACGGATCAAGAGGTTAGGGGTTCGACTCCTCTCGGGCGCGCTTTTATTAACGGGAAGTGGCTCAGCTTGGTAGAGCACCTGGTTTGGGACCAGGGGGTCGCAGGTTCAAATCCTGTCTTCCCGATATTCCCAAAAAACATGGGGCCTTAGCTCAGCTGGGAGAGCGCCTGCCTTGCACGCAGGAGGTCAGCGGTTCGATCCCGCTAGGCTCCACTTTATTTAATATATGTCTCGGAGGTATACCCAAGTTCGGCTGAAGGGATCGGTCTTGAAAACCGACAGGCGGTGAGAATCGCGCGGGGGTTCGAATCCCTCTACCTCCTCCATTTTTTCTTTAATGGTTTAGACATATAATAATAAAATATTTATTTTTTCCTTCATGGAGGTATACCCAAGTTCGGCTGAAGGGATCGGTCTTGAAAACCGACAGGCGGCGAGAGTCGCGCGGGGGTTCGAATCCCTCTACCTCCTCCATTTTTAAAACTTTATATTGTCGCGGGGTGGAGCAGCACGGTAGCTCGTCGGGCTCATAACCCGAAGGTCGCAGGTTCAAATCCTGTCCCCGCAACCAAATGGTCCCGTGGTGTAGTGGTTAACATGCCTGCCTGTCACGCAGGAGATCGCCGGTTCGACCCCGGTCGGGACCGCCATTTATGTTGGCTCGGTAGCTCAGTCGGTAGAGCAGAGGACTGAAAATCCTCGTGTCGGCGGTTCGATTCCGTCCCGAGCCACCATTTTTTTATGCCGGCTTAGCTCAATTGGTAGAGCAACTGACTTGTAATCAGTAGGTTGGGGGTTCAAGTCCTCTAGCCGGCATCATTTAGGGGCATAGTTTAAAGGTAGAACTGAGGTCTCCAAAACCTCCAGTGTGGGTTCGATTCCTACTGCCCCTGTAAAGTATATGGGCCTATAGCTCAGCTGGTTAGAGCGCACGCCTGATAAGCGTGAGGTCGATGGTTCGAGTCCATTTAGGCCCACCATATATTATTCCGCAGTAGCTCAGTGGTAGAGCTATCGGCTGTTAACCGATCGGTCGTAGGTTCGAGTCCTACCTGCGGAGCCATGGCCCGTTGGTCAAGTGGTTAAGACACCGCCCTTTCACGGCGGTAACACGGGTTCGAATCCCGTACGGGTCATACAAAAAAGAGTCAGCATTATGCTGGCTCTTTTTTATTTTGTTAATCCTTTTTATTACGTTACTTTCCAGAAATAAATAAAGGAATTTTGGAAAAGCTATGGTATGTATAAAAAGGAGGAAATCATAATGACACGAGTGAGAGACTTAATGAGTACCCATATTGTACATTGTACACCGCTAGACAATGTATATGAGGCAGCTGTAAAAATGAAGGAAGAATCGATTGGATTAATTCCTGTTGTTGAAAATGAGCAAGTTGTTGGGCTTGTTACTGATCGTGATTTAGTCGTTCGAGGGATTGCTGAAAAACATCCTGGATCTAATAAGATTACAAATGTAATGACAACAAATATTATCTCAGTTTCTCCAAATGATTCTATTGAAAAAGCTACAGAGCTAATGGCACAGCATCAAATTAGACGATTACCAGTAGTTGATAGTGGTCAACTTATTGGCATGTTAGCACTAGGAGATTTAGCTATAAGGGAATCAGCAGATGATCAAGCTGGATTTGCCTTGAGCGAAATCTCAGAGCGTACAGAGTAAATTGAAACTTTCATTAACCGAGAGTTTAATGGTCACTCATAAAGAGCTAAATTATATATAAATTTCAGATACATTATTCTAGTATATATGGATTAAACTAATATGTTAGCGTGATGTATCTGAGACATTATATAATAAGTATGTGGTTAATAATTTCGACATTTTTTTAAAATTTGTTATTCTTAATTTTTAATAAGAGAAAAGATGATATACTGATAGATATAAGTGTTATGAGAGATTTTGAATATAACAATATTAATTTTTAGTGGTGCGATAATAAATTAATATTTCCTACATAGATGAAAAGGGAAGGGGAATTATATGAAGGCTGTACAGGGCGATCCAAATTGGAATTTGGTTACAGATACATATATAGAACCAAATAATTTCGCTGAATTATTTTCTTTGCTTGTACCTTGTCACCCAAAAGGTGAGGGGAAAGAACGAACTATATTAGTATGGAAAGAGAAAGAATTTTATAAAGAAGAAAATTTAGCGGCATTTATCGTATATGGCATGAATAAAGCAAAGAAATTACCGCAGTTTCATAAAGATGAAATTCCAACTTTAGTGCGTATTCTTCGCTTATGCCAAGAGATTGGTTGGTATGAAGAGGCAAATGATTTTATGATAGCGCAAGGATTAGCTGAGTTTGTTCATACTTCATTGGAATATGAAACATGGGATCTTTTGACGCAATCAGTTGCTTTAAATTATTTAATTATTAAATATCGTATAGGTGAATTGACAGATAGGGATATTGAAATTTGGGATAGAGTTAAATTTAATGAGAAGTGTATAACCGATTGTAAACATTTATTATCTCATAAAGAAGTATTGGAATTTACATTCTTTTATATGTGCAAGAGAGCGAAATCATTATCAAAAGAGCAATTAAATAGTGATATGATGAGTTTAGCAATGTATTGTAATACTTTTGTATATGATTTGTATACACATGATTTATTACGGAAATATCGTAAGTGTACAGATTTCCTATCATATTATGGACCTAGTCAGGCAGTTTTAGCATGTCAAAGAGCTGTATTATCTCAAATTTCCGATCGCTTAGACCCATTAAAGACAACGCATGTAGATGATTATTTATATGTGATGAAAGAAATGATGGAGCATATGACGATAGGAGTAATGGATCGATATGGTCATTTTATTGGAAAGCTACTATCTTATGTGCCATTTTTCGAAATGATACAAGTTCCACAGCATGCATATTATTGTGAAGAATTACTGTATATTTGTAAGGGCATTGAATATAAAGAAGAAACACTACGCAATTATATATTTATACAATTACATGATTGTTTACCATCATTTTTTAGGCTATTTCTTAAAAATAAGCGTTACGCAACGATTCATGATATTCTTTTCTATTGGTGCGATGACGAACAACGAATGAGCTTAGAGAAAAAATATAATCTGAGCTTTATTTATGAAAAATATGCTTGTGGATAAACAATATTTTCGATATGAAAAATTAATATAAATTAAAAAGGATCTCCAGTTTATGTGAGATCCTTTTTTGTTAGTAAAACAAGGAGAAAGTGATTAAGACAAGAAACAACATTCCATATAGGAGGAGTTGTGCAGTATAACTTCCTTGTATACCAAAAAAAGTATTGGCTTTCTTATACAAATTCAATGTGTATTTTATTGGAGTATCTTTGAAAGATTGGTACACAGTGTCTCCTCTTTCTAAGCTTCTTGTTTTTGTTTTTGGTTATAAGGGACATTAATATATCTAGCTACAAATAATAAAACAGCCATAAAGAATACTGGAAATACAGTAGATAAATAAAAGCCATTACTAATTATATTTGTTATGAGAGCACTCAAAAGAAAAATAGCATTATAAATATGGGCAATTTTTTGTTTTAGTTGCACTTGAAATGATTCCATCATAATTTCTAATGCAACAAAAGCAATAATAATAGATAAAAATACAATGTTTGTATTGTAAATGATTAAACAACAGATTAAACCTAAAAAGGCTACGTATTCAATTATAAGAGGTATATTGCGTGGCATACAATTTACCTAACTAAATATGGCAGTGGATTTACTGCATTTGTTTTTTCAAAATTCCATTCTCCATTATGTAATTCAAAATGAAGATGTTGCCCGTATGAATGACCTGTGTTTCCCATATGACCTATTAATTGTCCAGTTTGTACTTGATCACCAGCTTGTACAGTGCGATCCTTCATATGAGCATAAACAGTTGTATATAATTTCCCATTGATTTGATGCGCAATGAAAACAACATTGCCATAGCTAGCTGAATAATAAGATTTCACAACTTTACCTGCAGCAGCAGCTTGGATAGAGACGTTTCCTGGAGCGGCAATATCTATACCATAATGCATTTGTTCCCAGCGTATATCAAAGGTTGAGCTAATTCTTCCTTGAGCGGGGAATTTGAAAGCAGCTGGAATTGATGAAGGCTGATCTGTTTTAGCTTGTGGTTGATTTTGTACTACATAGTGTTTTGCTACATATCCGTATCCTGTGCCAAAACGAATTTTATACCAAGTACCTACAGTTTCTACTACTTGTACTTGAGTACCGTTTTGTAATGAACCGAGTAGAGCGCTACTTGTACTAGCGGTGCTACGTACATTTAGATTAGGTGTTGCAACAGTATATTTTGTATTATTTTGAACGGTGATTCCTTTTACTAAGGGTTGTGAACCATTAGAGATGAATGCTTTTTGTACGTAACCTGTTTGGCCATTATGTGATATTTTATACCATTCGCCTTGATCTTCTTGAACGGTAATAAACTTACCATTTGGTAATACATCTAAAATGGAAGATTCTAAATTAGGTTCAGAGCGAACGTTTAATGCATTAGCATTAACGATGTATTGATCATTAGATTGAAGTTTGTTTTTTAGTAAAATAGCATCTTTTTGTACATAACCTACTTTATTATGAACAGATACTTTATACCAACCATTAGTTGTTTCAATGATGTTCACTTTTGTATTAAAGCGAATTGTATCAATTGATGTGCTTTTTACGTTATCTTCTGTATGTAATGCTACTTGATCGACTTTGACATACCCAGTTTTAATATTAGATAATTGTTCAGCGTTTGCTTTTTGTACATTTGTTTCACCCATAGAAGGAAGTAAAGAAGCAATCGCTACAGTAGTTGCTGTTAAAGCAGTAGCTTTCATATTCATGGAATAGAGACCTCCTCTAGTTGTATAGTTGTAATTTTATTATAGTATAAAGATATAATATAGTGGGGGTATTCACATAAATGTAATATGAAATCAATATAAAAATAAATTTTTTGAGGATAATGATTCCTTTTTATACAATTAATTGGGGTTTTATTTTCTAAAATAGAATGTATGTATTGTATAATTTTGATATTATGTTGATAATTAAGAAAATTAAAAAAGTTGATGATGTCTTATTAGGGTGTTATACTGACAGTGATAATTTTATAGTTTGCTAGGAGAGCTGGTGTTGCCAGCTGAGAGTAGGCCGTAAGCCTTTGATCCTTTTTATTACCTGATCTAGATTATGCTAGCGTAGGGAAGCAATTCGGACACTAACAATGAGTCCCCGTTTCTTTGCGTATAGAAACGGGGCTTTTTTATTTGAAAATTTCATATTGAAACCACTAGGGGTGCTTGACTTGCTGAGAGAGGAATAATCCTTAACCCTTACAACACCTGATCTAGGTAATACTAGCGAAGGGAAGTGGAACATCGAATAAATGTATAACTTTATTTGCTGTAACCACTTCTTATATATAGAAGTGGTTTTTTATTTAGATACATATATTGAAAGGGGATAGAGAAATGAAATTTTGCGATAGATTATTAGAAACTGTGCAACCGGTTTGGGAGATGAGTCATAATCATCCGTTTGTAGTGGGTATGGGAGATGGCACGTTAGAAAAAGATAAATTTCAGTATTATATTATTCAAGATTATTTATATCTGCTAGATTATGCAAAGTTATATGCGATTGGTGTTGTAAAAGCAACGAATCCACAAGTAATGGGAAAGTTCGCTGAACAAATTGATGGAATATTAAATGGCGAAATGACAATCCATAAACAATATGCAAAAAGACTTGGAATTTCTATAGAGGAGATAGAGTCTGCGAAACCATCTGCTAAAAATTTAGCTTATACAAATTACATGATGTCTGTATCTCAAAATGGCACACTTGCGGAATTAATAGCAGCGCTTCTTCCATGTATGTGGAGCTATTGGGAAATTGGAAAGCGTTTAAATGATATTCCTGGAGCAAGAGATCATGAGTTTTTTGGTGAGTGGATTCAAGGATATAGTTCGGAAGAATACGGTAATCTTTGTATTTGGTTAATAGATTTATTAAATGAAATGGCAGTTGGAAAGTCTGAGAAAGAACTAGAAAGATTAGAGGAGATCTTCTTATATTCCAGTCGATTTGAATATTTATTCTGGGATATGTCCTATCGTAAGGAGATGTGGGGATTTGAGGAGCAAGAACATACTACAGTTTCATAATGTTTCTTTTCATTACGATGAGAAACCAATCATCCATGAATTAAATGCTTCTATACATGAGAAAGAGTTTGTCAGTATTATCGGACCGAGTGGATGTGGAAAAAGTACTTTATTTCGCCTTATTACAGGTCTAGAAAAGGTAAGTACTGGACAGATAGAACTGACAGAAACAAAGAACCATCCTGTAGGATATATGCCGCAAAAAGATATGCTTTTGCCGTGGAGAACAATTATTGAGAATGCTGCCCTGCCGCTAGAGTGCCAAGGTGTACAGAAGAAAGAAGCAGAAGTAAAGGCAAAGGAACTGTTACATAAATTTGGTTTGCAAGGGTATGAGAAAAAATATCCGAAAGATTTATCTGGTGGTATGAGACAACGTGTATCTTTTATTCGAACTTTATTAACAGGCGGGGAGATATTGCTGTTAGATGAACCGTTTAGTGCGTTGGATGCTTTAACGAAGGCCTCTTTGCAAGAATGGTTGTTTGAACAATGGCAAGAGTGGGAAAAAACAATTTTATTCATTACTCATGATGTTGAAGAAGCGTTATTTCTTTCAAACAGAGTTTTAGTAGTGGAACAGCAGCCGATAACGACTTTGACTGAGCGGACTGTACCGCTTGATCATAACAGAACACGAAAAGATTTATATAAACCGGAAGTATTAGCGCTGAAAGATGAGCTTCTTAGTATGTTACAAAGGCAGGTACTTGTGTGATGAACCGATTGAAAGAATTAGTTCCTGCTATTACACTTTCTAGTATTTTACTAGCTGTGTGGGAAATAGGAGCAAGAATTGTAGATGAGATGTACATTTTACCGTCACCTTCTGCGATTTTAATGAAGATATGGAAACTAAAAGACATATTATTTACAGTTCATTTACCTGCAACGTTATACGTCGTTTTAATAGGTGTTGTTATCTCTATCGTATTAGGTGTAGGGCTAGCGATGTTAATGAATGCGAGTACATGGATGGAGAGAGCATTTTATCCATTATTAGTTGCTTCACAAACGATTCCGATTACTGCGCTTGCTCCGCTATTTGTTTTATGGTTTGGATATACAATTTGGAGTAAGGTTGTTGTCACAGTTTTAATTACGTTTTTCCCAATTGCGGTCAATACGTATGATGGACTGCGTAGTACGAAAAAAGAATGGGAGGAGCTCTTAGTTACATATGGAGCAACAAAAAGAGATATTTTTCTTAAATTAAAGTTGCCGTCTGCTCTTCCTTATTTTTTCTCAGCTTTAAAAATTGCAGTTCCGCTTAGTGTTATCGGAGCAGCAATTGGAGAATGGCTCGGTGCACAAGCTGGGCTTGGATATTTCAGTAAGAGAATGATGACGCAGTTAGATGGAGCTGGCGTATTTGCACCTATTGTATTGTTATCATTATTAGCTATTTTCTTCGTCGTAATTATTTCCATATTAGAAAAGAAATTCATTAGTTGGAGGAAGCATTCATGAAATTTTTAAAGCACATCTTTGTGTTTACATTATTAATTGCAATAATTGCAGGATGTTCGAGTAATTCAGCATCAGACAAAAGTAAAAAAGAGAAAGAAATAACAGTCATGTTAGATTGGTATCCAAATGCGGTACATAGCTTTATCTATGCAGCAATTGAAAAAGGATACTTTAAAGAAGAAGGTGTAAAGGTAAATATTAAATTCCCTTCTAATCCGACTGATCCATTAACGCTGGCAGCAGCAGGGAAGGTGACAGTTGGCTTGTATTATCAGCCAGATGTTGTTATGGCGAAAGCGAATGAGCAAATTCCAGTGAAATCAATTGGGGCTGTCGTACGTTCACCATTAAATCATGTTGTATCACTGAAATCAGCGGGCATTCAATCACCGAAAGATTTAGAAGGAAAAACAGTAGGATACTCTGGAACACCATTAAGTGAGATGTATTTAAAAACGATGGTAAAAGAAGCTGGTGGTAATCCTGATACAGTGAAAGTAGTAGATGTTGGCTTTGATTTAGTACCAGCATTAATTACGAAGAAAGTAGATGCGGTAACAGGGGCATACATTAACCATGAAGTACCTGTTATGCGTCATGAAGGCCATGAACCAGCGTACTTTAATCCAGCTGATTACGGAGTACCAAACTATCATGAGCTTGTGTTTGTAACAGGTGATAAAACGTTGAAAAAAGATAAAGAGGCGTTGCAAGCTTTCTTACGTGGTACGAAAAAAGGCTATGATTTCATGAAGAAAAACCCAGATGAAGCATTGAATATTTTATTAAATCATCAAGAAAAAGAAAACTTCCCACTTGTGCCAGAAGTTGAAAAGGAAAGTATGAAAATTTTATTAGAGAAGATGGAAACGAAAGATGAGCCATTCTTATCAGATTCAAAAGAATCTTGGGAGAAACAAAATAAGTGGCTGAAGGACAAAGGAATGACGAAAGAAACCGTCCCAGCCGATGAATTATTCGAAAATATTTTAAAGTAGGCGAATGAATATGAAAAATGAGCTCCACGTAATCTCAAATGGCCATATGCCATTCGAAGAGTTAGTGAATGTAGCGATGCAAATTGAGAGTGAGATTGATTATTTGCATATTCGTGAGCGTGAGAAGAGTACGAAGGAATTATATGAAGGTGTGGAAAGTCTATTAATGGAGGGCTTTCCAGCTTCTAAAATTGTCATAAACGATCGAATTGATATTGCAATTTTATTAAATATTCCTCGTGTTCAACTAGGATATCGAAGTACAGATGTAAAGTCAGTGAAAGAAAAGTTTTCGTATTTGCATGTCGGTTATTCTGTGCATTCGCTAGATGAAGCAATAGTAGCTTTTAAAAATGGAGCGGATTCACTCGTTTATGGCCATGTATTTCCGACAGATTGTAAAAAAGGTGTGCCAGCGAGAGGGCTTGAAGAAATTTCAGACATTGCAAGGTGTTTATCTATACCGATTACAGCAATTGGAGGAATTACCCCAGAAAACACAGTGGATGTTCTTACTAACGGTGTAAGCGGTATAGCAGTTATGTCTGGAATTGTAAGTAGTAGTAACCCGTATAGCAAAGCGAAATCTTATAAGGAATCAATAAGAAAGTGGGCGGAAAAACATGTGTGAGAAGTATGATGTAGCGATTATTGGTGGTGGTGTAATTGGTAGTTCAGTTGCACATTTTCTAGCAGAAAGAGGACATAAAGTAGCGATTGTGGAGAAGCAAAGTATTGCATCGGAAGCTTCAAAAGCAGCTGCTGGTTTACTTGGTGTTCAGGCAGAATGGGATGCGTATGATCCGCTATTTGAACTTGCTAGAGAAAGCCGAGCTATATTTCCACAACTTGCAGCAGTTTTACGTGAAAAGACGGGTGTTGATATTGGATATGAAGAAAAAGGAATTTATCGTATTGCTCAAAATGAAGATGAGAAGGAAAGAATTCTTCACATTATGGATTGGCAGCAGAAAACAGGTGAAGATTCTTATTTTCTAACGGGAGACCATGTGCGGGAAAAAGAGCCATATCTATCCGAATCTATTATAGGAGCAGTATATTATCCGAAAGACGGTCATGTTATTGCACCAGAGCTTACGAAAGCATTCGCACATTCTGCAGCGATTTCCGGTGCTGATATATATGAACAGACAGAAGTATTTGATATCCGTATTGAAAATAATAAAGTGACTGGAGTTATTACAAGTGAAGGTATTGTCACATGTGAGAAAGTCGTTATTGCAGGAGGTTCATGGAGCACGAAGTTACTCAGTTATTTTCACCGCGATTGGGGTACATATCCAGTTAAAGGAGAAGTGGTTGCGGTAAGAAGTAGAAAACAACTTTTAAAAGCACCTATTTTTCAAGAAAGATTTTACATTACTCCAAAGCGCGGTGGACGTTACGTAATTGGGGCAACAATGAAGCCACATACGTTCAATAAAACTGTGCAGCCAGAAAGTATAACTTCTATATTAGAGCGTGCTTATACAATATTGCCAGCTTTAAAAGAAGCAGAATGGGAAAGCACGTGGGCAGGATTAAGACCACAATCGAATCATGAAGCTCCTTATATGGGAGAGCATGAAGAAATAAAAGGTTTATATGCTTGCACGGGCCATTATCGAAACGGTATTTTATTAAGTCCTATTTCTGGCCAATATATGGCTGATTTAATAGAAGGAACGCAAGAGAATCATTTGCTAGATTCATTGCTTTCTAGAAGAGTTTAGAAAGGGGATGGAAGTTTGAATTTAAAAATTAATGGTAACCAAATTGAAGTGCCAGCGAGTGTAAAAACAGTAGCTGAGCTACTTACACATTTAGAGCTAGATAACAGAATTGTTGTAGTAGAGCGTAATAAAGATATTTTACAAAAAGATAATCATACAGATACATCTGTTTTTGATGGAGACCAAATTGAGATTGTAACTTTCGTAGGAGGCGGTTGATTATGTTAAACATTGGACCATTTTCATTTCATTCTAGACTTTTATTAGGAACAGGTAAATTCCCTGATTTTGACGTACAGCAAAAGGCAATTGACGTTTCTGAAGCTGAAATTTTAACGTTTGCAGTACGTCGTATGGATATCTTTGATGCAAAGCAACCTAATTTATTAGAGAAACTTGATGTGAAAAAATATACGTTATTACCAAATACAGCAGGAGCAAAAAACGCTGAAGAGGCTGTTCGTATTGCAAAATTAGCAAAAGCTTCTGGGCTTTGTGACATGATAAAGGTAGAAGTTATTGGTGATGATAGAACGTTATTACCTGATCCGGTAGAAACATTAAAGGCATCTGAAATGTTACTGGAAGAAGGATTTATCGTACTTCCGTATACATCTGATGATGTTGTATTAGCACGTAAATTACAAGAGCTTGGCGTGCATGCGATTATGCCAGGAGCATCTCCAATCGGATCAGGACTTGGTATTGTAAATCCATTAAATTTGAGCTTCATTATTGAACAAGCGACAGTACCAGTTATCGTTGATGCCGGTATTGGTAGCCCAGCTGATGCGGCATTTGCAATGGAATTAGGAGCAGATGGCGTGTTATTAAATACAGCTGTATCAGGAGCAAAAGATCCTATTAAAATGGCACAAGCAATGAAATTAAGTATTGAAGCAGGCCGTTTAGGATTTGAAGCAGGTCGCATTGCACGTAAGCGTTGTGCAACTGCAAGTAGTCCTTTAGAAGGAATGAGCGTAGTTGAATAATCGATATTCTCGCCAAGAACTATTTTCTCCAATTGGAGAAGAAGGACAGCAAAAGATAAGAGAAAAGCATGTGCTTATTATCGGTGCAGGTGCATTAGGTAGTGCAAATGCAGAGATGTTTGTAAGAGCAGGTGTTGGCAAGATAACAATTGTTGACCGTGATTATGTAGATTGGAGTAATTTACAAAGACAACAATTGTATGCAGAGAGCGACGTAAAGAATAATCTTCCAAAAGCTATAGCGGCTAAAAAACGTTTAGAAGAGATTAATAGTGATGTAACAATAGAAGCTCTCGTTCAAGATGTAACAGCTGAAGAGCTAGAAGAACTTGTTATAAATGTTGATGTAATTATTGATGCGACTGATAATTTCGAAACGCGCTTTATTGTAAATGATATATCACAAAAATATTCTATTCCATGGATTTACGGTGCATGTGTAGGTAGTTACGGTCTTTCTTACACAATCCTTCCTAGTAAAACACCATGTTTATCATGTTTATTACAGTCGATTCCGCTTGGCGGGGCAACATGTGATACAGCGGGTATTATATCACCTGCTGTATCTCTTGTCGTTTCTCATCAAGTAACAGAAGCTCTTAAACTGTTAGTAGAAGATTACGAATCACTTCGAGATGGGCTTGTATCGTTTGATATGTGGAAGAATGAGTATTCATGTATGAATGTGCAAAAACTTCGCCAGCATAATTGTCCTTCATGCGGAGAGAATGCATTATATCCGTATTTAAATAAAGAAAACACATCAAAAACAGCAGTTTTATGCGGGCGAAATACAGTTCAAATTAGACCACCTCATAAAGATGAAATGAATTTTGAACAATATAAAGAGTTGTTGGAAGGTCGTGTAAATGATTTAAATATAAATCCATATTTACTATCATTTTCTGTTGAAGACAAGAGGTTAGTAGCCTTTAAAGATGGCCGTGTGCTCGTACATGGAACGAAAGATATAAGCGAAGCAAAAACAATTTATCATCGCTATTTTGGATAGAAAAGGATGAGTGGGATGAAAGTGAATAAAGCTTTAACAATTGCAGGGTCTGATAGCGGCGGCGGTGCTGGAATTCAGGCAGATTTAAAAACATTCCAAGAGCTTGGTGTATACGGAATGACGGCTATTACGGCAATTACTGCTCAAAACACGCTTGGCGTTCAAGGGGTATATCCTGTTCCGTTAGAAGGTATTACAGAACAGCTGAATTCAATTGGTACGGATTTAACACCAGATGCAGTGAAACTAGGAATGTTATTTAGTAGTGAAATAATTCAAATTGTTGCAGAACAAATTAAAAAATTTGGCTGGAATAATATTGTGCTAGATCCCGTTATGATCGCAAAAGGCGGTGCATCATTATTACAGCAAGAAGCAGTTCATGCATTAAAAGAATATTTATTACCAGTAGCAACCGTTATAACACCGAATGTTCCAGAAGCAGAAGTGTTAACTGGGGTGGAGATTCATAATGTTGAAGATAGTAAGGAAGCTGCAAAAGTATTGCACGAATTAGGTGCTAAATATGTGCTTATGAAGGGCGGACATGCAGAATATCAAGGTAATGAAGTAATTGATTTCCTCTTTGATGGAGAAGAATTTATTGAGTTTAGAAGCGAGCGAATTCCTTCAAAGCAAACGCACGGAAGTGGGTGCACATTTGCTTCAGCGGTTACAGCAGGACTTGCGAAAGGATACTCAATTGAAGATGCTGTTCAAGAAGCAAAACGATTTATTAGTATAGCAATTGAAGAGCCATTGAATATTGGTAGTGGTCATGGACCAACGAATCATTTTGCGTATAAAGTGAATAGAACGCGTGTATAGATAAGTGAAAAGCCAGTTTTATAACTGGCTTTTTTTCTGTTTACTTTTTCAAAATACAGGAGTAATATATCAGCCAGAATATATTTTTTTGTAAACGCTGAGTCCAATTATATGGAGCGGAGGAACCAATTTGTGCAGTGTCACTAGGGGTGAATCTTTCAAATTTGAAAGTAGGGCTACTCTCAAAGCCCGAATCCGACAGCTAACTTCGTAAGCGTCTTGAGAGAGGACGGTGCCATGATGGATACATCACTTCATCGATCTGATTAGTATAGGGGAATATCAATCTATGTTTGATTTCTTTTATACTAAGGAGGATGAGGTACATGGAACTAACACTTATTTGTGTTGGAGAAGAAAGTAAGGTAAATAGTTTAAGAGATCTAGTTGCATTTCAACATGAGTTAGTTATTTTTACAGCAAATGAAGAGGTAGCGGCTGAAGTTAGGAATTGTGGGTTTGATTGGACTTATAGTTGTAGTAAGGAGCAGGATTTTACTAGTATTTGTGAGTGTATTAAGAAGGTCATTTTACTAGGGGATGAGCTTCCAATCGTTAGTTTCTTCACAGAACACATTCGTTTTTCTTTTCAAGCACCTATTACTGTTGTTACAAGGAATAAACGATATCCAGCGAGGCTCTATGAAACCATTGGAGCTAAGTTTGTCGTGTTTACAAATTGTGATAATATTTCTTTTTTATTTTTTGAATAGGGCGGGGGAAGAAATGATGAAGGTACTATTACTTGGAGATATAGCAAATCGTTGGGCAGTATCGGTAGAGCGAGTTCAAGAATTGGTCCAGATTGATCCCCTTTTTCCAGGGCCATATATTATATTACCATCAAAAGATGCTTTGTATTTAGAGATGGATATTACCGAGTATGAGCAGCTACATGCAGAATTGACACAAGTTTATATTCGTGGGAGAAATTTACGTGCATTTTTACGAGGAGAATAAAGGTTGAATAAAAAAGAGCGAATGCTGAGTGCAACAAGCTATGCACTTCATGTCATTCGCTCTTTTTATTTCATATTTAAAAGGTCATTTTTAAGAAAAGAAAAGAGAAATAAAGAAAATAGATGAAATAACAGTAATAATCTTCAATGTAAGCGTTTAAATGAATGTAAATATTATTATTTTCAGTAATTTACCCCTTTACAAGTGAAATATAGAGGAGTATATTTACTCTCATAAATCATTCATAAAATTTCCAAAAAAACCTAAAATCGCTGAGTTCCAGAAATGGAGCGGGGGAACCAATTTTGTGCATCGTCACTTGGGGTGAATCTTTCAGTTTTGAAAGTAGGGCTACTCTTTAGGCCCGAATCCGACAGCTAACCTCGTAAGCGTTTAGAGAGGAGGTTTACTTTTTGTTGTTCATTTTTTGAACACTGAGTAGAGCTCAGTGTTCTTTTTCAATATTTAAATGGTAAATTTTAACAAAAAGAGAGGGATAGTTATGTTAGATGTTGTAATGGTCGGGATTTTTATTTTATTAGTTGCATCGATGGCAAGTCTTGCAAGTTGGTCAGATAAAGTTGTGAAAGAAGGAAAGCAATCATGATGATTGTCTTATCGGTTATTGTCGCAGCAATTACAGTGTATTTAGTGTATGCATTATTAAATCCAGAGAAGTTTTAATTAGGGGGAATCATTCATTATGATTTGGGTTGCAGTCATTATTACAATGCTCTTGTTTATTTTAGTAGCAAAGCCAACGGGGATTTATTTAGAAAAAGCTTTTCAAGGTAGCAAAACGTTAGATAAAGTATTCGGGCCTTTTGAAAAACTTATTTTTAAAATTACGGGTGTAAAAGCATACAATCAAACGTGGAAACAGTACGCATTATCATTAGTTTTATTAAATGGATTTATGATCGTTGTCGTATACTTCATTTTCAGATTACAAGGTGTGCTGCCACTAAATCCAGCGCATATTGAAGGGATGGAGCCTACGCTCGCTTTTAATACAGCAATTAGTTTTATGGCTGATACAAACTTACAGCATTATAGCGGTGAAAATGGTTTATCTTATTTATCACAATTAATCGGAATTACATTTTTAATGTTTGCGGCACCAGCAACGACATTAGCGCTCGTTATGGCTTTTATAAGAGGACTTGCTGGAAAAGAACTTGGTAACTTTTTCGTTGATTTTACGAGAGCGTTAACGAGAGTGTTTCTTCCTATTGCATTTATTGCGGCACTAGTTTTTGTCGCACTTGGCGTACCACAAACGTTAGATGGGGCGGTTACAGCACAAACGATTGAAGGTGCAAAGCAAAGTATTTTACGTGGACCTGTTGCATCATTCGTTTCCATTAAGGAACTTGGAAATAACGGCGGTGGATTTTTCGGAGCAAACTCTACGCATCCTTTCGAAAATCCAGGACAAATGAGTAATATTTTGCAAATGATGCTTATGATGTTATTACCAACAGCACTTCCATTTACGTACGGACGAATGGTCGGAAATAAAAAACAAGGCCGCATCCTTTTCGTGTCACTATTTATGGTATTTTTACTAGGGTTTATAACGATTACGACATCTGAACTAAACGGGAACCCGGCATTAAATGGAATGGGTATCGAACATGTACAAGGAAGTACAGAAGGGAAAGAAGTACGATTTGGAACAGTATTTTCTTCACTATACGCAACGGTAACGACAGCTGCTGAAACAGGCGCTGTTAATACGATGCATGATACGTTAACACCAATTGGCGGTTTAGTTCCGCTTGTAAATATGATGTTAAATACTGTGTATGGCGGCGTTGGAGCAGGTTTTGTAAACATTATTATGTATGCAATTATCGCGGTGTTTATATCTGGGTTAATGGTTGGACGGACACCAGAGTTTTTAGGTAAAAAGATTGAAGGTAAGGAAATGAAATTAATCGCGGTCACGATTTTATTTCATCCATTGCTCATTTTAGGATTTTCGGCATTAGCTCTTTCAACAAATTTAGGGACGGATGCTATTTCTCATTCCGGTTTCCACGGTTTGACGCAAGTGGTATATGAATATACATCGTCAGCTGCGAATAACGGATCTGGATTTGAAGGATTAGGAGATAATACACCGTTTTGGAATATTACGACTGGTTTAGTTATGTTTTTAGGACGTTACTTCAGTTTAATTACGATGCTAGCTGTGGCAGCTTCATTGAAAGAAAAAACGGTAGTGCCAGAAACAGTCGGAACGTTCCGTACAGATAATAGTTTATTTGGTGGCATCTTCATCGGAACAATTGTAATTGTCGGTGCATTAACATTCTTCCCGATGTTAGTACTCGGTCCAATTGCAGAATTTCTTACATTGAAGTAATGGAGGGTAAATGATGAGACCGGTAGTAGTAAAAGAAAAACAATTAAATGAGTCACAAATACATGCTGTAGAAGATGAAGTTAGACAAGCGAAAACGATGGATCGTGATATCGTAACACATGCGATGAAGCAATCCGTTGCGAAATTGAATCCGAAAGTCATGATAAAGAATCCGATTATGTTCGTTGTGGAAATTGGATTTATCATTACGTTCATTTTATCTTTTCTTCCAAGCAGTTCTAGTAGTATACCAGGATGGTTTAATATAACAGTTTCTCTCATTCTATTATTTACAGTTTTATTTGCGAATTTTGCAGAAGCATTAGCAGAAGGTCGTGGTAAAGCGCAAGCCGATTCTTTAAAGCAGTCGAAGAAAGATGTGTTTGCAAATGTAGTAAAAGAAAATGGAGACATTGTCCAAGTTTCAGCAACTGATCTTAGAAAAGGTGACGTTGTTATCGTAAAACAAGGAGAAATGATTCCAAGTGATGGCGAAGTAATCAAAGGATTAGCATCTGTAGATGAATCTGCAATTACAGGTGAATCAGCTCCTGTTATAAAAGAAGCAGGCGGTGATTTTTGTTCCGTAACAGGTGGAACGATGGTCGTAAGTGATGAAATTACAATTGTCATTACGAGTAATCCTGGTGAATCATTTATCGATAAAATGATTTCTTTAGTAGAAGGAGCTGCTCGTCAAAAAACGCCGAATGAGATTGCTTTAAATACAGTATTAACGAGCTTAACTCTTATTTTCTTAATCGTCGTTGTGACGTTGCCGATTTTTACAAATTATTTAGGTTTTCAAATTGATACTGCTGTACTTGTAGCGTTGTTAGTATGTTTAATTCCAACGACAATTGGTGGTTTGCTATCAGCGATTGGTATTGCGGGGATGGATCGGGTGACAAAATTTAACGTGCTAGCGATGTCAGGGAAAGCAGTAGAAGCTGCGGGCGATATTAATACAATTATTTTAGATAAAACAGGTACAATTACTTTTGGGAACCGAATGGCTCATACATTATTGCCTGTAGGAAATGAAACGATTGAGCAAGTTGGAAAGTGGGCCGCTATTAGTTCTGTTTTAGATGAAACACCAGAAGGTCGATCTGTTATCGAGTATGTGCAGGGAAAATCTATATCATATAATAGAGAACTTGCAGAACAAGGTGAGTTTGTTCCGTTTAAAGCAGAAACGAGAATGAGTGGTGTTGATTTACAAGACGGAACGAAAGTGAGAAAAGGTGCTGTAGGTGCCGTTATTGAATGGGTTGAGTCACAAGGCGGAACAATTCCGAAAGATGTAAATCAAAAAGCAGACTTAATTTCAAAAGAGGGCGGAACACCACTTGTAGTTGCAGTAGATAATCGTATTTACGGTTTAATTTATTTAAAGGATACAGTAAAACCGGGTATGCGTGAGCGTTTTGAACAGTTACGCCAAATGGGGATTAAAACGGTTATGTGTACAGGTGATAATCCGTTAACAGCAGCAACCATTGCAAAAGAAGCTGGAGTAGATGAATTCGTTGCCGAGTGTAAACCGGAAGATAAAATTGCTGTCATTAAAGCAGAGCAAGATAAAGGGAAACTTGTAGCGATGACAGGTGATGGTACAAATGATGCTCCAGCATTAGCACAGGCGGACGTTGGATTAGCGATGAACAGTGGTACGACAGCAGCGAAAGAAGCGGCAAACATGATTGATCTAGACTCAAATCCAACGAAAATTATTGAGGTTGTAGGAATCGGTAAGCAATTGTTAATGACGCGAGGTGCTTTAACGACGTTTAGTATTGCGAATGATATAGCAAAATATTTTGCAATCATTCCAGCAATGTTTACACTTGCGATTCCGCAAATGGAGGCATTGAACATTATGAAATTAACATCACCACTGTCAGCGATTTTATCAGCATTAATATTTAACGCTGTTATTATTCCATTACTCATTCCGTTAGCGATGAAAGGTATTGCATATAAACCGATGAGTTCTAATGCATTGCTTAGCCGAAACTTACTTATTTATGGGCTTGGCGGAGTTATCGTTCCGTTCATTGGAATTAAGTTAATTGATATGATTATCGGCTTGTTTATATAAGGAAGAGGGGAAAAAGATGGAGAAGAAACAAAGTATACTATCACCAATTATCCGTATTACTTTTACATTTCTAGTGTTGTGCGGACTTGTATACCCGCTTATTGTTACTGGTATTGCACAAGCCGTGATGAAGGATAATGCGGATGGAAGTCTAATATATAATGATAAAAATGAAGTGATTGGTTCTAAATTAATCGGGCAAAACTTCACGGATCCACGTTATTTTCAAGGGCGTGTTTCTAGTATTGAATATAAGGCTGAAGCATCTGGTTCAAATAACTATGCACCATCTAATCCAGATTTAGAGAAACGAGTAGAGAAAAGTATTGAAGAGTGGAAGAAACAAAATCCGAGAGTTCCAGTAACAGAAGTACCGATAGATTTAGTGACAAATTCAGGTTCAGGGCTTGATCCTGATATTAGTCCAAAGGCGGCCTCGGTGCAGGTGGATCGCATTTCGAAATTAACGAATATTCCGAAAGAAAAACTTAATCAATTGATTAAAGATCAAACAGAAGGTGCTGCACTTGGTTTATTTGGAGAAGATCGAGTGAATGTCTTAAAGCTAAATTTAGCATTACAAAAATTAATGAAATAGTAACAGTGCTACCTCAATCTAACGGATTGAGGTAGCGTTGTTTCGAATGAAAGGTAGTGTTTATTTTGTATGCGGATGATTATGAACCGAAGTTTCAAAGGCGAACGCCAGAGGAATATTTAGAATATATTCGGCAACAAAATCGGGGAAAGTTAAAGTTATATGTAGGAGCAGCTCCAGGCGTAGGAAAAAGTTATAAAATGCTCTTTGATGCAAGGGAAATGAAAAAAGATGGAATTGATATTGTAATTGGTTTGATTGAAACGCATGGAAGAAAAGAGACGGAAGAAGCAATTGCTGATTTAGAAAAAGTTCCTTTGAAAGAAATACAGTATAAAGGAAAGGTATTTTATGAGCTTGATGTGGAAGGAATAAAAAAACGCGCGCCTCAAGTAGTCGTAGTGGATGAACTTGCGCATAGTAATGTTCCTGGTTCTAAACATAAGAAACGTTATATGGATGTGCAGGAATTGTTAGAGGCTGGTATATCGGTATTATCAGCTTTTAATATTCAACATTTAGAAAGTGTTCATGATATTGTAGCTCAAATTACGAATGTAAAAGTAAGAGAACGAATTCCAGATTTTATTTTACAAAAAGCAAATGAAATTCAGCTCGTTGATGCAACACCGGAAGTACTTCGGAAGAGGTTAATAGACGGAAAGATATATAAAGAAGAAAAAATTCAGCAAAGCTTACAAAATTTCTTTACGCTTAATAATTTAGGAGCACTTAGGGAATTATCGCTTCGTGAAGTCGCTGACGATATGGACGAAAAGATTAGTCAAACAGTGATAGAACCAATCGGAGTGAAAGAAAAAATTCTCGTTTGTGTACAATACAGTTCAACAGCGGAGAAATTAATAAGACGGGGATGGCGCATGGCTGATCGGTTAAACGCTGAATTGTACGTATTAAACGTTGAGAGGGAAAATATAGATTCTATTTCAGCTGGAAAAAAGCAGACGATTGAAGAGTGGAAGTTGCTAACGAATCAATTTGATGCAAGTTTTGTATTAGAAGAAGCAAAGGGAAGAAAGCCAGCAGATGTTATTATTGAAGTGGCAAAAAGATTACAGGTGACGCAAATTTTACTTGGACAATCGGCTAGAACAAGGTGGGAAGAAATACGAAAAGGCTCTATTGTAAATGAAATTATGAGACAAACAAAGTATATTGATATTCATATTGTTGCGGATCAAAGAGGATAAATAGAGCCGACCTTTTTGGGGGCTCTATTTTGCTTTTTGTACAGAATGAAAACTTAGCATTTTCATTGTATATAAGATTACAAGTAAAAACATAATTGCGCCTAGGAAGAAAATCCAAAAGTAATTTTGGTTAAATAAAAGAAATCCACCTATAAGTGGCCCTGTGCCCATACCAAGATAGCGGATGAAGTTGTACATACCGATAGCTGTTGCGCGTTCTTGTACGAATTCTTCTGTTAATAAAGTAGTGTGAGTTGGCATAGAAAGTCCCATACTAAAACCGTACAAAGATGTAACGATAATGATGAATGGGATATTGATGTTATATGTGAAAGAGAATAAAACGACACATATAATATTGAAGAAACTCGTAATAAATAAAGCTTGCTTTGTTGTGAGGCGTTTTTGCAAAAACTTGTAGCAAAAACTTCCTAGCATGATAGAAAGAGACATTGGTACAAACATAAGACCAATTTTATTTACAGTTAAATGAAATGAATTTGTTAAAATACTCGGTAAAAAAACGAGAAAGCAAAAGTAAATACAAAATTGAATGAAGCCAATAAGAGTAATAGAAAATCCAGTTTTATTTTTTAAGATAAGAGAGTAATTCTTTTGTGCTTTAGATTGTTTAATTATATTTGGCTTTGTTTCTGGGAGTAGTGAAATGTTTATAATTAATAAGATAATGCCAAGTGTAGATAAAAAGAGAAATACAGATAAGTGACCATTTATACTGCCAAGATAACCACCTATGAGAGGAGCCATTGCAGGTGCGAGGGCAAGTAACATTTGGTATAGGCTCATCGCTTCTCCGCGTTCTTTTCCTTCAAATAAATCGCCGATAATCGTTGCTGAAACTACAGGTATAGCCGCTATTCCTATAGCTTGAACAGCTCTAAAAAAGAGAAATAAATAAATGTTTGCCGAAAAAGCACATCCGATTGAACCAATTGTACTAATGACTAAACTAGGGATAAGGACAGATTTTCTCCCTTTTGTATCAATTAAAGGTCCATATACGAGCTGCATAATTGCAAGAACGAATGTGAAAAGTGAAACTGTTACATTTACAAGATAAAGAGAAGTGTGAAAAGAATTTTGAATCATCGGTAAGATAGGTGTGTAAATATTTTGAGCGAAGGAACCGAGTAAGGCACTAATACAGACAACATATAAAATGAAAGTTAGTTTAGATTTTTTCATCTTGTTAACCTCCTTGTATTTTAGTTTCCTTGGAAACTAAATTTATTTTAACATGATTTTCTCACTTGTAAAGATGAAAAAATAATTTTAAAATGGTATATAGTTAAATTGTTTCTTTGGAAACTTAGGAGGCGAACGGATTGAAGTATACAAGGAAGCAAATGGAAATACTGTCGGACATTCGTACACTTTTGCATAAAAAAGAAGAACATTTAAAACGACAAAACGAGAAGTTTCTTCGTGAGACAGGTGTAAGTAGTATGTCTTTATCTGAGTTACATGTAATCGAATGTATCGGAAAAAATGGTTTGATGAATGTAACGGCAATTACGACAGAAATGGGCATGACGAAGGGAGCAATCTCTAAAATTTGTACAAAGTTGTTTCAAAAGCAATTCGTTGAGAAGCTGCAAATGTTAGATAATCAAAAAGAAATCTTCTTCAGCTTAACGGAGAGTGGGAATGAAATATATAAAGCTCATGAAAAATTGCATAAGCAAGCTGAAGAAAAGTGGTTGTTACTTTTAGATGGATATACGAAAGAAGAGCAAGACTTTATTCAAAGGTTTATAAAGGATGTCTCCGGTCATTTGGAAATATAATTGGAAGAAAAAACTCCTTTTTCTCAAGTCTTTTAAATATAATTTCTGAAAGAACTCATATATAATAGAAAAAGATACTTAACATGGTGAATAATTAAAGAGTCAATATATATAGAGGAGAGAGTAACATGCTTGAAAATACGGGGTTAGTATTAGAAGGCGGCGGTATGCGTGGTGTATACACGGGCGGGATATTAGAATACTTTATGGAACAAGATTTATATTTTCCATATGTAATCGGTGTATCAGCTGGTGCTTGTCATGCAGCGTCGTATCTTTCCAGACAAAGAAATAGAAATAAAACGGTCAATATTGATTATGCATCACATCCGAAATATTTATCGTATAAAAACTTATGGAGAAAACGTCAGCTATTTGATATGGATTTCATTTTCCACGAAATTCCAGAAAAGCATGTGCCGTTTGATTTTGAAACATACTTTAATAGCCCGGAACGTTTCCTTGTAGGAACGACGGATTGTGAAACAGGGCAATCTGTTTATTTTGAAAAAGAAGGAACGAATGATGATGCGCTAAATTTATTACAAGCGTCTAGTTCATTGCCTTTCATTGCACCAGTAGTAAATTACCGCGGTAAACAACTGTTAGATGGTGGGATTTCTGATCCAATTCCAGTTCGTAAAGCACAGGAAGATGGATTTAAAAAATCAGTCGTAATTTTAACGAGAAATCATGGTTACACAAAGAAAAAATCAAGATTTGGGTGGATTGCTGCGAAAGCTTATAAAAAATATCCGAACCTTGTTAACACGATGCTGAATCGTTATGAAGTGTATAATGAAACACTTCACTATATTGAAAAAGAAGAACAAGCTGGCAATTTATTTGTTATTCGCCCAGAAGTGCCGCTTCAAGTAGATCGTATGGAAAAAGATACAGCAAAACTACAAAATTTATACGAGCAAGGCTATGAAGATGCAAAGAGGCAATTTGCAGATTTGCAGGCGTTCTTGCAAAAATAATAATTAGGCTGTGGAGATGGAGTTCTCTGCAGTCTTTTTATATTGCTTTTAAAAAAGGAAAATAGAGCATCGAATTTCGATGCTCTACTTTTTATGTATAAAAAAATCCCTCTTTATGAGAGATTTTAATGTGGTAAGAATATCAATTGATAAGCAAACAAAATTCCAAATACATATACAAGTGGGTGAACAGCACGGAATTTACCTTTTGCCACTTTCATAAGTGGGTATGAAATAAATCCAAGTGCGATACCTGTTGCGATACTTGATGTAAGTGGCATGCTTAAGATTACTAAGAATGCTGGGAATGCTTCATCAAATGCGTCCCAATCGATGTGGCGAACTGAACCCATCATAAGACTACCAACGATAATTAATGATGGTGCAGTAATAGCTGATACACCAGAAACAGCACTTACTAATGGGCCGAAGAATGCTGCTAGTGCGAATAGAACCGCTACTGTAACAGTTGTTAAACCAGTACGACCACCAGCTGCAACACCAGCAGATGATTCAATGTAAGCTGTTGATGGTGTCGTTCCGAACATAGAACCAATAGTTGCTGAGAATGAGTCAGATAGAAGAGCTCGTCCTGCTTTTGGAAGCTTTCCGTCTTTCATAAATCCACCTTGTTGTGCAACGCCAAGTAATGTACCTGTTGTATCGAATAGTGTAACAAGGAAGAATGAGAATACAACGCCGTATAATCCGTAGTTAATTACGTCAGATACAGCAGTAATTGGATTTGAAACGATAATTCCTTCTGGTAAACCAGGCATTGATGTAACACCGTTTGAGAATGATAATTGTCCCGTGAAGAAAGCGATAATACCAGTTAATAGCATCCCGATAAATAGTGCGCCATTTACATTTAAAGACATAAGGACAATTGTAATTCCAAGTCCAGCTAATGCTAGTAGTACTGGAGCAGAGTGAAGATCACCAAGTCCAACTAAGTTTGCATCATTTTTTGTAACGATACCTGTTAAACGTAAACCGATAAAGGCGATAAATAGCCCGATACCAGCAGTAATTGCATGTTTTAAGTTTTCAGGAATTGCTTCCATTAATTTTGTACGGAAAGATGTAAATGATAGCAAAATTAAAATCATACCTGCTACGAATACAGCAGAGAATGCAATTGCGAAAGTCATGCCTTCATGCGCTTTTACAACAGAGTAAGAGAAGTAAGCATTTAATCCCATACCTGGCGCGATTGCGATTGGTAAGTTTGTAAAGATTGCCATAAATAATGTTCCGACAACAGCAGCGATAATTGTTGCTGTAAATGCTTGTTCAAATGGAACACCTGCATCTCCAAGGATAACAGGGTTTACGACAATGATATATGCCATTGTTAAGAAGGTAATAATACCTGCCATAATTTCAGTTTTAATAGAAGTTTTATGTTTTGAAAGGTTAAACATATAAACATCCTTTCTGTTTACGAATAATTTTCACAACAGTTATATATAATATTCGTTTTTTATCTATTTTGCAATAGTTTTGCATAAAAAGTTTATAACAATTCATATTTTGTGTCTTAAATTCGAATATTAATCGTAAAACGATGTGTGAATTTCAGCTTTTTATTGTGCACATGCTAAGGAAAAGGAGTTGAAAGCAGCTATGCCACAGCAAAAAAACTTTATAACAATGCCTGCGCAACATCAAAATAAGCAGCCAGGTATTGAATCATTAATGAGCCCCCTTCCGCAGTTTGAAGATGCAAACTATAAAGGAAGTGAAAAGTTAAAAGGGAAGAATGTGTTAATTACGGGAGGAGATAGCGGAATTGGACGAGCAGTTTCCATCGCTTTTGCAAAAGAGGGAGCAAATGTTGCGATTGCTTATTTAGATGAGGAAGAAGATGCAAATGAGACGAAACAACGTGTTGAAAAAGAAGGTGTAAAGTGTGTATTGTTGCCGGGGGATTTGAGTAATGAACAGCATTGTAAAGATATTGTGGAAGAAACCGCCCGGCAGTTAGGTAGTTTAAATATTTTAGTGAATAACGTTGCACAGCAATATCCGCAGCAAGGGCTAGAGTATATTACAGCAGAACAGCTAGAAAAAACATTTCGTATTAATATTTTTTCTTATTTTCACGTTACGAAAGCAGCCCTTTCTCATTTGAAGAAAGGGGATGTCATTATAAATACGGCATCTATCGTTGCATATGAAGGAAATGAAACGTTAATTGATTATTCCGCAACGAAAGGAGCAATCGTAGCTTTTACAAGATCACTTTCTCAATCGTTAGTGCAAAAAGGGATTCGGGTAAATGGTGTTGCACCAGGCCCGATTTGGACACCGCTTATTCCATCGAGCTTTGATGAGAAGAAAGTCTCTCAGTTTGGGAGCAATGTCCCGATGCAACGGCCTGGTCAACCATATGAATTAGCGCCGGCATACGTATACTTGGCATCTGGTGATTCATCCTATGTTACTGGGCAAATGATACATGTAAATGGGGGCGTTATTGTAAATGGATAGTTTTCATTTATAAGAGCAAAGTAATGTTAATTCCACTTATTATAGGGAGCGCTAGGGGGGATATAGCTGAAAAAGTTATGTTTCATCATACTATTATTTTTCATCCTACCGGTTAGTGCTTTTGCTAATACAGATCATTTAATATTAGTAAATCTTACGACGAACCAGTTGTCTTTTTTTGAAAATGGAAATTACACAAAAACATTTCCAGTAACGACTGGAAGAGATCGTACACCTACGCCTGAAGGTAATTTTTGTATTATAACTAAATTTAAAAATAAAGAATACCATCGAAAAAAAATACCTGGGGGTGCACCGAATAACCCTCTTGGTACGAGGTGGCTTGGACTAGATAAGAATGAATATGCAATTCACGGGACGAACCGGGAATGGACGATTGGAAGTAGGGAATCAAATGGCTGTATTCGTATGCATGACAGGGATATACAATGGTTATATGACCGAGTACAATTACAAACAAAAGTAATCATTTCTCGTTTTCATACGAGCCCCGAATATGAAGCGAATAAACTTGGTTATCGCGTTGTGAGCTGGAATGGTCGAAAAATAGAAAAAGAACAAATTGGAGTACTTACGTTAGTAGACCGCGCGGATATATATTGGCAAGAACCAAATGGACAGTTAACGAAAGTGAAAACGGTATTGCCAAATGAAAGATATCCAGTGTACTCAAAACGAAAAGATGGAATATATTATATAGGAAACAATTCGTATATTATAGATGAAACAGGAGAGAAAGTTCGTTACGAGCAAATTCCTTCTTCGATTTTAAGTAATATATATAAACGGAAATACAATGTTCCGTAATGGCTACCGTATTATAGACGGTAGCTTATTTATACTTGGAGTTTAACTGCAACTATTGTATTTTGCTGAATATAATACAGTACAGATAGGGGGCGGTTATATTATGAAAAGTGAATTTGCGTTTAAAGTTTTCTTAGTAACGACCTGTTTATTTATCGTGTATTTATATGCGTTTCTCGTCTTTTCTTTTTATGTTCCATATGTTGATTTAATATTATTCTTCGGATTTATTTGGGCGTTTGTGAAAGCGAGGGAAGGAGAGAAGAGTATATATCGGCGCATTACCCTATGCGGGACGGCCGTTCTCGTTATTTTGTACTTTTTTATTATGCATGATTTTTGGAGAGGAATGTAAAAAAAGCATACGATTAATCGTATGCTTTTATATCTGTTAATGATGGAAGAGAGGCAATTGCACCGTAATTTGTACATGTGATAGCGCCTACTTTATTTGCAAAGGAGATAAATGCTGTTAAGTCTTTGAAATGATACGAAAGTGTATGTTCACTTTGGGCAATCTGATATAACATTGCTCCAACGAAAGCGTCACCAGCACCAGTTGTATCGACTTGTTGAATGGAAATAGAAGAGACAATAGTTTGACCTTCATTTGTCGCAAGAAGGGTACCGTCTTTTCCAAGTGTAATAGCTACTACTTTTGCGCCATAATTTAATAATTTGAGTGCAGCTTGTTGTAAATCACTCTCTTTAGAGAGCATAGTAGCTTCCTCTTGACTTACTTTTACGAAGTGTGCATGTTTTATAAAGGTTAGACAATCTTGAGAGAATTGTTCTGTATTTGTAATGAGTGCACTTCGATAATTTGGATCAAAAGAAATGAAATGGCCTTTATCTTTCGCATATTGTAACAACTGAAAATACGTTTCTTTTAATGGGCTTGATAGTAAAGCTGTCGCTGAACCGAAATGTATTAAATCATTCGTTTGTATTTTTGATAAATCAATGCTATTGAATTGATATTCACCATCTGCACCACGCATAAAAGTAAAATCACGTTCGCCATCTTGATTGATGGATACGAATGCAAGTGTTGTTTGTTTATCTTTTATGAGCATGGATGTATCGACTTGCGCACGCTGTAAAGTTTGTTCAAGAAACTCACCAAATGGGTCGTTTCCTACTTGCCCCATAAATGTAGCGTGTCCACCTAATTTTGTAATCGCAGCAGCAACGTTAGCGGGTGCTCCACCAGCTTTTTTTTCGAAATCTGAACCGTTTACTAAAGAAACATTAGTATTTCGGCACACAAAATCAATTAATAGTTCACCTATACAAAAGACATTTCTCATACAATCCCTCTTTTCAGCTTATATTGTGTGATGGTAAAGTTTAGTTTTGCATCTGAAAAGATTGCGATATGATGTTTCATGTCTTTTCGAGGAAAAACTCGGGACGTAAAGACTGTTGAACCATCGTATAAGAAAATTTCCACGATGCTTTTATCTACAAATATTTGTAGTTCTATCGTATCTTGAATATCGATTTTTTTACAGCGTTCAAATCCATATTCTCCGCCAAATTGATGGTAGAAGTTGCCCCTGTCTATAGAAATAGTACCTTGTTCCCGATTAAATGTAATGGGGAAACATTCCTCCTCATTGTGGAAGAGAGAAAGACCAAAACGTTTTGCATCTTCTGTTTTAAGTGTAACAATTAATTCATAGGAGTCTTCATCATCAAGCGTTGATAATACATTTAATCCAGCTGTTATATCTCCTGAAATGTCTTTTTTTGTTGTTCGTAGTTTTGTTAATTCTGAAACTGGTTTTTGTTTTAAGATGTTATCTTCTAATGTTAATTCACGTGGAAGTGTTAGGCAATGAGCCCACATATAATCATCAGAAGGATATGTGATTTCACTTGATCCTGCCCAAGCAAACAATAGGCGACGACTAGTAGAGTCTTCTAAAGTTTGAGGGGCATAAAAATCGAACCCTTTATCAGCTTCGTAATAGGAATCAACATGGAAATATAAATTTTTAATATCGAAATGGCCTATAGCATAAACGACATTGTATACATTGTGAAAGTTTTCTCCGTCTTTTTCAATTCCTTGCGGTGAAAAGAGAAGTACATCTTTCCCTGATAATTGGAAGTAATCGGGGCATTCCCACATAAATCCGAATTCTTTTAAGTTTGTTGTAATTTCGCCTTGGAAATGCCAATTGTATAGGTCTTGTGATTTGTATAGTAATAGAGTTCCTGTTTTATTTTCACGTTGGGCACCGAGTAACATATAGTACATATCATTATGTTTCCAGACTTTTGGATCACGTACATGTTTTGTATATCCGTCAGGAATTATATCAATAACAGGATTATTACTATATTTCGTCATCGTATATTGTGAATCCATTGTTGCCATACATTGTTTTGCATCACGGGAATCATCAGGCTTTTTTATATTCCCTGTATAAAGTAGATGAAGAAGGCCATCTTTTACGATAGCACTACCAGAATATGCACCGTGTGATTCATAGCTTTCAGTAGGGATGATGGCTACAGGCATACGCTCCCAGTTAATAAGGTCTTTTGACCTCACATGCCCCCAATGCTTCATTCCATGAATGGGACCAAATGGATACCACTGATAAAAAACGTGATATTCATCATTGTAGTATGATACACCGTTAGGATCATTCATTAATCCAAATGGTGGGTGGATATGATAAATTGGTTTCCATGAATCTTGGTTTGCAATTTCATATAAAGAATGTAATTCGTCTTTATTAGATTGCAGTATTGTTTTATATTTTGACATAGGTTTTCACCCCGTTATTATTTACTTTCTTTATATAAAATGAATGTGGCAACAAAAGCAGTGATAACTGCAATAGCGAAACCAATTATATAGTGAATCATGTTCATCATGCCAAGAGGTGCAACAATTGTAAGCATCGGAATACCTGTTAAACCGTATGCATTAGCCGCTACTTGCATCCAAACAACGTAAGCGCCTCCAATTGCGCCGCCAATAGCTGCTGCAATAAATGGTTTACCAAGTTTTAAATTGACACCAAAGATAGCTGGTTCTGTAATTCCTAAAAATGCTGAAGCTGCTGCTGGAATTGCAATTTTTTTCGTTTTTTTGTTTTTTGTTTTGAAATAGACAGCTAAAGTAGCACCGCCCTGTGCAACGTTCGCCATTGACCAAATAGGGAGTAAGAAATTGACACCGATATCTTTATTTGCGAGTAAGCCCGCTTCAATAGCGTGAAAACTATGATGTAAGCCAGTAAGAACGATTGTTGAATACAATCCACCGAATATAAGTCCAGCTACTGGTCCTGCAAATTGATAAATTGTATTTAAAAGGTACGTAATGCCGTCACCGATTTTATATCCAATTGGTCCGATAATAATAAGTGATAAAAAGCCAGTTATAATAATTGTTAAGAATGGTGTAACTAATAAATCTAAAGAGTTCGGAACACGTTTTCGAAGTTCTTTTTCAATTGTACTCATAACATATACACATAATAAAATAGGTAAAACAGTACCTTGATAGCCAATCATATCAATATCCATACCAAGGAAATGTAAAACAGTGGGTTTTGCATTTGAAAGAGTCCAAGGATTTGTTAAGCTTGGGTGAGTTAATATACCACCAACAACTGCACCTAAGAAAATGTTTCCACCAAATTCTTTAGCGGCACTAACTCCAATTAAAATAGGTAAAATGATGAAAGCTGCACTTGAGAACATATCAAGTAATTGGATAAGTGAGTGATCTCCAGGAACTAATTTAAACGCTTTCAACATTCCGAGTAGACCCATAAGTAAACCGCTTGCAACGATAGCTGGAATAATTGGAACAAAAATATTAGATAGTGTCTTTGCTAGGCGGGCGACAGGATTCATTTTTTTCTTAGGTATATCGTTTGATGTTGTAGAATCTAGTTCAGCTATTCCAATTAGTTTTGAGAATTCATCATATACTTTGTTTACTATGCCAGTTCCAAAAATAATTTGATATTGCTCGGTCGTTGCAAAAGCACCTTTTACTCCATCGATGTTTTCGATTTCTGCAGCGTTTATTTTCGTATCATCCTTCAATATAAGACGAAGGCGAGTCGCGCAATGTGTGGCACGAACAATGTTTTCCTTTCCACCAATATTCTGTATTACTTGAGTTGCAATTTGTTTCATATCCATAAAAATTCCCCCTTACTATAAATTTTCTTTTGTGGAACCGGTTCCGCAAAAAATTAAAATAAAAAACAGGGAAATGATGTTGAAAATCCTGTTTTTAAAATGTGGAACCGGTTTTAATTTTATTATAGAGCGCCTTTATATTTTGTCAACGCTTTCTTGGATTTTTAATGTATAACGAGAGTGTAATATTTTTGGTATAGTTTTGTTTTCAACAAGCTGTGAAAGAGAAGTGGCAGCAAGCTTTCCAGCATACTCATAGTCAAACGCAATTGTCGTTAAACTAGGGTGTACCATTTCTGAAATATCATATCCACCGAATCCTGTTACAGAAATATCACCTGGTACAGAAAGAGAGTGGGAGTGAATGACTTTCATTGCGCCAAGAGCGATGTTATCTGTAGCACATACGATAAGAGTTGGGCGATTATTATCTAAGATATGTTGTACTTGTTTCATGGCATCTTCTATGCGGAAAGTTGTTTCGTAATATGAAACGTTGCAAGTCGGTTCTAAATTTTCAATTGCTTTTTGAAAACCATTTTTTCGATTTATTCCAACAGAAATATCATCTTTTTCTATCCCTAAATAAGCAATATGTCGATGGCCTTGCGATAAAACGTATGCCCCTAACTCATAAGCTGCATCATAATCATCGTGAACGAGGCAATATTGATCTTTATATTCTTGCCCGACGAATAAAATAGGGATGTTTGAATTAGCCATAATTTTTTGATGTTCATTCGTCAATGTTTTTGTTAATAAAATAATGCCAGCTACCTTTTGTTTTATAAAGTTTTCAATTGCTTGTATTTCAGTTCCGATTGTTTGATTTGCATTTGCTACAAGCATTTGATAGTTATTTTCCTGTAATGTTTTATCGATCCCGATAAGTGTTTTCATTGTAGCGAAGGAGTCTAATCGGGGGATGATGACACCAATTAAATTTGTTGTTTTTGCTTTTAAACTTTGAGCAAATGTATTGGGAGAGAAATTTGTTTCTTGAATAATACCTTCGATTTTAAGTTTTGTTTTATCACTTACATATCCGCCGTTTAAGTAACGAGAGACTGTGCTTTTTGCAACTCCAGCCAATTTGGCGATATCTGCAATTGTTTTAGCCATAGTATTTCACCTTCGTATTCATAAAAATGTTAACTTTATTATAGGGAGAATTAGAGATGACGTAAACAAGAAGAGGGAAAGAAAAAACCACCTCACGTATATGAGGTGGAATAATTGTTAATATCTAGGCTTAAATGTATGACAACAAGTCTCTACACTCGTTGCTACAGAACTTTCTAGCGTCTCGTTTGTTAAAACAGCAGCTGTATATGAATCATTTTCAGTTTGACCAGTTTCATCTGCATCAGGCTGAACGATGATCGCACTTGCTTGACAAAAGTTACCTTGTCCCCAAAAAGAACAGTTGGAAACAGAACATCTTACTTCTGGCATAAAACCCCCTCCTTATACATTAGTGTGGGATTTTACGCCCATTTCATGTGTAGAAGGAGTTTCCTTTTCTCGTTACTTTTTCGTTTGTTCAAGCCATTCTTTTAATTTGTCTTTCGGCTGTTCACCGCTAATACGGCTCACTTCTTTGCCATCTTTAAAATGAATGATTGTTGGTGTACCTTGAATTTTATATTCATCCCAAGGAACATCTAATTTTTCAATATCCATAACTTTCATATCAACGTTCAAGTCTTTAGCCATTGGCACTACGACAGGAGATAATTTTTGGCAATGAACGCAAGATGTTTGATAAAAGTATACTGTTTCTTCTTTTTTCTCTTTTAAGTTCTTTTGAAGATCTGAAAGTGAGATTTTATTTGTGTAGTAATCAGGACCATCTGTTTGACTACCAGTAGCATTATCAATTTTTTGGCTAGTTGAAGCGTTTTTTTCTTCCATTTGTGTTACAGCGAAAATTGCCGCAAACAAGGCGATAATAATACCACCAAATATAAGCATTTTTTTCATTCTTTCATCTCCTTATTTGTTTTTGATGACAATAAAGCTACAAACAGCGATTGTAATAAAGCCGATAAGTGCTAAAAACGGGATTGTCACAAAGCCGAACCAGTTTATGTATTCTCCCGTACATGGTACACGTCCACAAGCTGCCCCAGCAGCTGAAAATGCTGCGACTTTTTGAATTGCATAGTGATATAAAGAAATACAAGCACCAATAGTTGCGATTGGTAAAGAATAACTTGCAATGCGATAATCTTTCTTTGCTACAGCGATACCGAGCCATAAAACGAATGGATACATAAAAATACGTTGATACCAACAAAGAACACAAGGCTCAAATTTCATGATTTCGGAAAAGTACAGACTTCCTAGTGTAGCGATAAAAGAAGCTCCCCATGCGGTAAGTAAAGCATATTCTTGCTTTTTTTCTCGTCCCATATTTTATACCTCTCTTATAATAGTTACATACTAAATTATAGTATGAAGTGGTATGGAAAAGAAAGAAAAAATATGTTTATCAATAAAAGTTTTATAAGGAGAAACTTTTATTGATATAAACATTTTAAAAAAGCGCCATTCTCCGAAAGAGAATAGCGCTATATTTTACATTTGAATTTGTTCTACTTCTTCTACATGCGACTTTTGGGATGCGTGGTCAATATATTGAAATAGGAGCTGCAATTGTTTATCAACTTCTGGCAGTTCTTTACTGTATTGATAAGCGTGTAAAAAATGCTCAATACGTTTAGAAAATAATTGATCGTTCGTTTGAACCATGAGAACGAGTAATTTATCCCAATTACAGCAATACGTGTAATAGAGAGCTTTATCATAGTCGTTATATGTTTGCACTGTGTACCCTCCTTACCGAGAGTTATATATAGTGTGTGATAAGTAAGGGGAAATACACTTGAAAGAATTTGTTAAGAAAAAAAGTGAATGAAAAGAAAAAACGAGGAGTTTCCTCGTTTTTTAAGCTTTTGGCATTGGCGTAGGTGTTGGTTTGCCATAGCCTTCTTTGTATTTATTATCGATATAGTTACGAATTTCAAGCGTTGATTTTCCTTTTTGTTTCATGGAAGCAGATTCAACTGCGATTTCTAGGCAATTGACGCAAGTCGTTGCGTGGGAATCCCAAACAACTTCACCATTCTTTTTAATTTCACGAATAAAGCAGTTTTTATTATTTTTATGTCCTACACTTTCACCGCAACCACAATAGCATGGAATCCAATCTAATAGCTCTGCATTTTGTCCAGCGACGGTGTAAATATCTTTCATTTGTGGATCAAGCTTATCTAGGAAGGTCGGAAGTGTGTCGACTCCTTTTGTTTTCTCTTGAATGTCAGCTTGCTGAGTGTGCGATGCGTGGTCATGTTCTTCTTTTTTTGATTCAGAAGATTTTTGGTCATTTGTACTAGTACTTCCGCACCCAGCAAGAATTAAGCTTAGTACTGCAAGTAAAGAAAATACATACTTTTTCATTCGCTTGTCCCCTTTACAAATGTATTAATCAAATTGTATCAGACTAAGGGACACCTAGGGAGAAGTTTTTTTTGAACGATTTTTGAAGTGCCATCGTAATGAATGGAATAGAAATAAAATCGGGATATAAGCGTATACAATATATAAGCCAGCTTGAGAAAGCACTGTATTTAATGTATTGATACTTTCGCGGTTTGTGAAAAATAATGAAGCTATAAAGACGATGGAAATAAAAAACGGTAATGTAAATTTAAATGAAATATGAAAGGAACGCTTCATCGTTTGACATGATGACCAAATAGTTAAGCAGAGGTTTGGTAAAATAATTAAAAACCAAACGAAAATAATAATATATTCAAAGCGCTGGATAAAAGGAACTTTAATTATTTTTAACATCGTTAAAGTAGGCCATATAGTACGATTTAATTGTCCCTCGCTATAATACATAAAAGATACGATAGCTAAAACTACATAAATTAAGGTGCTAAAAGCAATTCCAGCATGGGCCCATCGCTTTAAAGATTTTCCTTTTTCAATAAAGGGATAAAAGATAAGAATTGTTTCAAACCCTAGAAATTCCAATGCAGAGTGTTTTGCAGATATAAGCATGTCAAAAGGTGAATGTGTAAAAATAGGTAAAATATTACGAAAATGTGCATACTTCATCGGATAGACTAAAAAGAATACAACGAACATAGGAAGAACAATACCCCAAAAACATATCCCTGTCACAGAACGGAAGCCACCTTTTATAATGTAGTAAGTGACTAATAAAAACATAAGCGTAAGTTTCCATAACTTAATGGTAGGGAAAATCCAAACTTGTATCACTTCCATATATGTACGAAGAACAGTAAGGCAAAATAATAAGCAATAAAGAGTGAAAATTACAGAAAATATAGAGCCAACCCATTTTCCAAAGGTTGTTGTATGAATGCTAATTAAATCTCCGTCTTTTTCAAGCATTTTTAACATACAAAACAGCACAATATGAGTTGCAATTCCCGCAATAATAAGAGAAATCCAGGCATCATAACCAGCGTTTTTTAAAATTACACGTTGATATCCGAGAATTCCTATACCAATCTGGAGAGAATGCAATAAAATAAATGCAAAATATGGAGAGACTGTCTTTGTTTTATTCATTGTATTCATTGTATTCATTGCTTATTTCACCTCACTATTCTCCGATTCCAGATTGTACAATATTAAGATCTAAATTTACATCCACCGCTACATTTTTATACATATTTCGAATTTGTGTTATATTCCATTTTCTCGTATGGCTTCTAATTTCATCTCGTATTCCTAAAGGATCAATTTCCTTTTCTTGAAATTGTTTTATTAGATCTTCACAGTCTTTTTCAACATTTCGTTCAATTTGTTTTTTTATATAGTTGATATTTGTTTCTTTTCTTAAATCAATCCAATTAGGAGAGTTTTTAATTAATCCATTTAATTTTAAATGGATTTTTACTTTTGGTATGTCGCCAGTTTGATCTATATTATACTTATTTTCCCCAGCTAAGTTTTGTATAACAACCATACCTTTATGTTTATCCTTTTTTATCGCTGCTTCGTAACGTCCATTTTTCGTAGGATTAATAAGTAATTTTGCTAAAACAGAATGTCTTTTATCCGTATACATGACGACTTTATCGCCTTTTAAAAAGGCAAGCCCTTTGACAGCGACAGAATGATTATCGTCCATTTTAATATAAGGAACATAGGCATCACATACGGAAGAGTAATAATTATATAAAAAAATGTTTAATTCGGTTTGTGGAATGTTTTCATTTCTTATATTTTGTTCGAGTAAATCAGCAATATATAAAGACCCATTTTTTTTTCCGTAATTTAAAAGCTCTTCAGCCGATCCATCTACAATTGCTAGTTGTACATCGCGTCCGATATTTGGGTCACGTTGTAAGTTAGTAATAATCTCTCCCATTCCGCGTTCTCCTAGAGCTTTTCCAAATAGGACAACACGCATTTGACCTAAAACGACATTGTGAGGAGATTTAGCATTTAATCGTGAAGCGATTGTTTCAAGTGAACGAGCAGATGTTGATTGCGTCTCTGGCTTAGATTTTACACCATGTGTGTATTCAGGGAATAAGATAGTTCCTTGGAATCTTTTGTTTTTTGTGATGTCAAATCCAGCAATATGAATAATACGCTGTGCATCCACTATATACGTTTGTGTACAGCCAGTTTGTAAAACGAAGAAGATAATGATAAGGTGCAATAAAACTTTTTTCATTCATTCTCACCATCACGTTTTTGCTTCGATTTGTTTGGATTATAGCGCCATTTTGATTTTGGTCTAAGAAAAGAAGGTCTTTGTGCCGTTTGACTAAATGGTAATCGAAGAAAACCTTCTGCTGTACTTAAACCACGAAATGGATATAAAGGTAATAAATAAGGTGATCCAAGTGATTTTAATTTAATTAAATGAGCTAAAATAAATACAAATCCGACAATAAGGCCTAATCCTCCGAATGCACCGGCTAAAAGAATAAGAGGAAAGCGTAACAACCGGATAGTAGAAGACATCTTTACAGTCGGTGTTGTGAAAGATGCAAGAGCGGATAAAGCAACTGCAATTAATAAAATTGTACTTGTCAAAGCCGCTTCAACAGATGCTTGGCCAATTACAATCCCCCCAACAATCCCAATCGTTTGTCCGACTTTTGTCGGTAAACGCGCTCCCGCTTCACGAAGTAATTCGATTGTAATTTCTAAAAAGAGTGCTTCTAGAATAGGAGGGAAAGGTACGTTAGCTCTCGAGAAAATAATAGGACCTAGTAAATCGGCAGGAATCATTTGATAATGATATGTTAAAGCCGCTGTATAAATAGCGGAGGAAAACAGAGAAAATATAGCTCCGAAAAAACGAATAATACGAAAGAACGATCCAATCATCCACGGTAAATAATAATCTTCTGGTGAAATGAAAAAATCCAGTAACGTTGTTGGTCCTGATAAAGCATATGGAGAGCCATCTGTTAAAATTAAAACTTCCCCGTTAATTAATGCAAATACAGCTCGATCTAATCGTTCTGTAGGTAATAGAACAGGAAAAGGTGAATTGCTATTATCACTAATAAATTGCTCAATCATAGTTGAATCAAATGGGACATCAAAGTCAATGTCTTCTAGCCGTTGAATTGCGGTGTTGACAAATTGTTCATTTGTAATTCCTTCTATATAAGCAACTGCTACTTTTGTTTTTGATATAGATCCGACGGTAACTTCTTTAAAAATGAGTTGCTCCGTTACGATATTTCGGCGTAATAAGTGGATATTTGTATCAAGGTTTTCAACGAAACCGATTTTAGGCCCGATTACGCTATACTCATTTTCTGTATCGTTATATAATCGTTTTCCTAAAACAGTACTTTCGGCACGAATTAAAGCATATTGATCAGGATTCGAATTGTTTTTTAAGCGTATTAAAATATATCCACCTAATAATTTTTCACGAATATCATCAATAGAAGGGGAGGTAATAATGTCTTCAATAGAGATAATATTACATAAATCAGAGATGTTTTGGATTTGTTCCGATTCCTTTTTTATAGGAGTTAAAATGAATTGTTTAATAATAAGTGCTTCCACGACAGATTTATAATAAAACAAGCACAACGTTTCATCTTTAAGTATGTTATAAGAGACAAAATCGCTTGATTCTTTCATGGTTTGTATAAATTCTGGGATAGAACAAAGTGTTTTTGTATTAGTCTTTTTTGATTTCTTAGATGATAAACCGAACATTTTCTCACCCCTAACTTACATCATTTACTTGTGTTAGTTTTTGGGAAAGACGGGAATTTATACTTAAAAATTGAAAGTTCATAAAGAAAAGGAAGAGTAGTGAAAGCCTCTTCCTTTTTAGCATTTTAATTTGTTTTTTGTTCTTTAATAGACTTCACTAATTTCATCATTTCCGCTCGTATATCTTCTCTTTTTACATTTAATTTTTCGGCAATTTGTTTAATGTCCATTCCATCTTTTTTCATTTTTAATACATCATCAAGAGGGGTATTGCTTTTTTGAGAGATGATTGTTAACACAGTAAGATGACGCAATTTGATGTTATATTCTTTCATTTTTTGCTTTAGCTGATCAGGTGTGGATTTTTGCATAGTTGCTAACTGTTGTAGCAGTGCTTGCTTTGTTTCTTTATTCATATGATGCTTTTTCAGCTTACTTGGATCTACACCGAAATGCTCGGCTGTTTTCTCCCAAGATTTATTTTGCTTATAGTAAGCTAAAACATCTTTTATTTCTTTATTACTAATTCTTGCAATATGAGCAGCTTTCCAAATTTCATGTTTGTTATAGCCGAGTTTTTCTAGCGATTGCACTTCTTCTTCTGGAATTGGTTTATGGTGATGCATTGTTACTTCTTTTGGTGTGGCAGCGGATGTAGGGAAGGTGGATATCCCGCATAATAATGCTGCCATAGTCATACAAACAGCGATTTTTTTGTACATGTAAACTCCTCCTAGATGGATAATGTAGAAAACTGTACACATATCATTTCCATAAAATGTGAAATACTTGTGAACAAATCAAGTTTTTTTATTCACAGTATGAAATGACGTTTTTAGAAGTTTTCCAACATAAAACATTGATTAATAGTAAAAAACTAAGGTATAATCGAAATTGAAAATCAATATCAATGATGACGATAAACTTATACATATAGATAAAAATAAGGGAGAGATAAATATGACTACATATACTTCCATCGCTAATGTGATTAAAGAAAGACGCTCTGTTCGTACATTTACAGACAAAGCAGTAGAAAAAGATTTATTAATTGAACTATTAAACGATGCAACATGGGCACCAAATCATAAGCACCGTGAACCATGGAATTGTAAACTATACATCGGAGAAGGCCGCAAGAAATTAGTAGATGCAGTATTAAACTCTTTCACGGAAGAAGAAAGAGCGAAACGCGGTAAAATTTTATCAGATCGTTTTTTAAGCACGCCTGCACAAATCGTTGTATATATAAATGAAGATCCGCGTCAAATTCAACGTGATGAAGATTATGCTGCAACATGTGCATTCATGCAAAACTTCCAACTTCTTGCTTGGGAACGCGGATTAGGTTGCGTTTGGAAATCAGGCGGATTAAACTACAATCCATTATTTATAGAAGGAATCGGTTTAACAAGAGGCCAACGTATCGTTGGAATTCTTCATATCGGCTATTTCGATAAAGCGCCAGAAGGAAAAGCACGTACTCCGATTACGGAGAAGATGGAGATTATTGAAGGTTAATAGATGAGACATTCTCGTTTTTGCGGGGGTGTCTTTTTATTATGCAATCAATCCTCATGAAAGCTTGTTCTTCATCATACACTTTCTTAAGGGAAAGTGTAAGGAGGGAAAATAATGAGAGCAAGTGATGATAAAGCACTGCAATATGCGATTGCGGAAATTACGGAAATTGCGACTGGATTTGGGCTTGATTTTTATCCGATGCGTTATGAAATATGTCCAGCGGAAATTATTTATACATTTGGTGCATATGGGATGCCGACAAGGTTTTCACATTGGAGTTTTGGAAAACAATTTTTCAGAATGAAATTACAATACGATTTAGGACTTAGTAAAATATACGAACTCGTTATTAACTCTGATCCATGTTACGCCTTTTTATTAGATACGAACTCTTTAATTCAAAACAAATTAATTGTAGCGCACGTTTTAGCACACTGTGATTTCTTCAAAAATAATATTCGTTTTTCAAATACGAAGCGAGATATGGTAGAGAGTATGGCGGCAACAGCGGACCGTGTGAAAGCGTATGAGCATAAGTACGGAAAGGCAGAGGTAGAAACATTTTTAGATGCCGTACTTGCCATTCAAGAGCATATTGATCCGTCGCTTATGCGTCCGAAGCTCGCATGGAGTATTGATGATTTAGAAGAGGAAGAAGTAGAAAAGAAAAAGGTGTCGCAATACGATGATTTATGGAATTTAGATAATCGCAATAAAAAGCAGGAACGTTCCAATGTGCGTAAAAAGAAGAAAATTCCACCACAACCAGAGAAAGATTTACTTCTCTTTATTGAAGAATATAGCCGTGAATTAGAAGATTGGCAGCGTGATATATTAACGATGATGCGCGAAGAAATGTTATATTTTTGGCCACAGCTTGAAACGAAAATCATGAACGAAGGCTGGGCATCCTACTGGCATCAACGCATACTTCGTGAAATGGACTTAACCTCTGATGAAGCAATTGAATTTGCGAAATTAAATGCAGGTGTTGTACAGCCATCAAAAACAAGTATTAATCCATACTACCTCGGTATTAAAATCTTTGAAGATATTGAAGAACGGTACAATAATCCGACTGAAGAAATGAAACGACGAGGCGTAAAACCAGGATCTGGCCGTGACAAAATGTTTGAAGTACGCGAAATTGAATGGGACGTATCGTTCCTAAGAAACTACTTAAATAAAGATCTTGTTATGCGAGAAGATATGTACTTATTCCAGCGCCAAGGAAAAGAATATAAAGTAATAGATAAAGAATGGGAGAATGTGCGTGATCAACTCGTAAATATGCGGACAAATGGTGGGTTCCCGTACTTAGTAGTAGAAGATGGAGACTACTTAAAGAACGGAGAATTATACATTAAACATAGTTACGAAGGAATCGAGCTCGATTTAAAATACTTAGAAAAAGTATTACCATATCTTCATCAGCTATGGGGAAGAACGGTGCATATGGAGTCCATTGTGGAGAGTAAGGGCGTTGTGTTTTCTTATGATGGGAAGATGGTGCATCGGAAGTATGTGTGAGGGGAAGAACGGACATAGGATACTGTGTCCGTTTTTTTTTATTTAAAATAGGAAAAATATGCTATTCTTGAAAAAAGGGAGTTACATAGAGAAATGGAGTGATCCAAATGAGCAAAATAGGGGTATGTAAGGTTGATATTACGCCGCCTGTAGGTATTGATTTTGTCGGATATCATAGAGAGACAGGCATAAATAATGTTGAAGAACGTATTTACGGGACAGTTTTTGTATGTGAAAAAGATGAAATGAAAACGAATTCGTTTTTTGTTTACCAGACAGGTCGTATATTTGATGATAATTTCTCTGTATTTTCTTTAGTAACGAATGTTGTTAAATCTTCTTTTAGCATCTGCATTCGTTCTGTACCTATGTTTTCAATCCATCGCTGTTCTATTTCAGCTACTATTTCTTCTTTTGCTTTCATTACTGACAAACCACGTGCGGTTAAAACGATGATTTTACCTCTTTTATCAGTAGGATGTGTTTTGCGTGTAACGTAGCCATTACTCTCAAGAGAATCCACCATTTTACTTACAGCTTGTTTGGAAATCCCCAAATACTCAGCTAGCTCTATACCAGTTGCCCCATTAGGAAGGATGCGTTTGAACATAAAACCATGTGCTGGCCTAATATCTTCAAATCCTAATTCACTTAATTTGTCATGTAGCTCAGTGATTAATGTGCTAAATGATAATGATAAAAGCGATGTAAGATCTAACTCGTTAAATGTTTGATCCATGTATATAACCTCCGCGCTTGTAGTCAATTAAGTTGACTATATGTAATGCCTATTGTACTATACATAATATAGTCAATCAAATTGACTATATTATGTCGGTAGAACAAATAATGATTTATATAATATAGAATCAATGGAGGTTTCACATGGTTAATATCGTGAAAATTAGAGGGAGTGTATTTGCACCGTATGCATCGCTGGAACCTATTAAGGACCCTGCAACAGGAAGAGTGTTTGAATATGCTGGAGATGCACGTGAGTTTACACCACAAGCTGTGAACACAAAGCGTTCAAGGTTAGAACAAGAAGTGAATATTGATTTTTATAAAAGAGAAATTTTCACATATGCAGATGCTTGTATCGTCACCGTGAAGATTACAAATTCAGATGGCTCAATTGAGTATCAAAAGGGAGAAACAAGTACAGAAAACATTGTATGTACAAATATTGTATGGAGTGAAGATGAAGTTTCATTTGAAATGAGAGCAAGTGCAAGTAATCCTTTAAACGCAGCAGCACCTGCAGCTGATTATTTTTTGACTATACGAGCTAATGAAAGTGGCACTGTGAATATTGAAGGTGTACATGATGGTTTCCCTTGCTATGAATTTTATAAACAAGTAGATTTTGGTTCGTTTGAATTGATATACACACATGATTTCAGAAAAACGGATGATACCCCAGCAGCACTAGCTGGAGAGATGGAATATAGCTTTAAAACGACAGTCTAAACATAAATATAGCGCTATTTTTTAGAAGGAAATAGAAAAGTAAAAGAGAAATCTATTGGTTTTAGGATTGAAATTATGGTCTGTTTTATTTAATAAGCATTCAGCATCTAAAATAAAATTATAGAGGTGTTTCTTATGACTAATATCGTGAAAATTAGAGCCAGTGTATTTATTCCAATGTCTTGGACTGAGGCTAAGAAGGATATGGAAACAGAAAAAGTAATTCAATTCGAAGGTGATTCACGTGAATTCACACCGTATGCGGTAAATGCGATGCGCTCTAGAGTTGAGCAAGAGGTAGTAGTTGATTTCTATAAAGAAGAAGTGTTTTCATATGCGAACACGGGTATTACGACCGAGAAGATTACAAGTCCAGATGGTTCTGTGAGTAAAAGAACAGGGAAAGCAAGTACAGAAAATATTGTGTGCACTGATATCACATGGAATTCTGAAGGTGTGCAATTCAAAATGAGTGCGAGTGCAAGTAATCCATTAAATGTATATGCACCTCCTGTGGATTATGTATTAAATGTATGTGTGAAACAGGATGGTAGTATTGATATTCAAGGGGAGCATGATGGATTCCCTTGTTTTGAATTTTATAAGCAAGTAGATTTCGGTTCATTTGAAAAAATATATACACATGATTTTAGAGAAACTGGTGATACAGCGGCAGCCCTAGGCGGGAACATGGAGTATAGTTTTACAAAGAGATTATAGGAAGTATGATAATAGAACGATGGATTGATTCATTCGTAAAGAACTTGGAAATATCTAAGTTCTTTTTTTGTTTCAAATTTGTGAAAGACATATTGATTGAAATTAAATTTTTTATAATTTATTATATACCCGTACAGGTATAGGTTTTATATGTGTGATATATGAGGGAATTAAATAATAAATAGTATGGAGGTTTGACATATGTCTAGAAAAATTGTTGTAGTAGGCGGAGTTGCTGGCGGGGCATCAGTAGCTGCAAGGCTTCGTCGTTTAAGTGAGGAAGATGAAATTATTATGTTTGAACGCGGTGAATACATTTCGTTCGCAAACTGTGGATTGCCATATTATATTGGCGGTGTCATTACAGAAAGACAAAAGTTATTAGTACAAACTGTTGAAAGGATGTCAAAACGTTTTAATTTAGATATACGTGTATTGAGTGAAGTTGTAAAGATTAATAAAGAAGAGAAAACAATTACGATAAAGAATGTAACTACAGATGAAACATATAACGAGGAATATGATGTTTTGATTCTTTCACCAGGGGCGAAACCAATTGTTCCACCTATTCCGGGCATTGAAGAAGCGAAGGCGTTGTTTACGTTACGAAATGTACCTGATACAGATCGTATAAAAGCGTATATTGATGAGAAGAAACCACGTCATGTGACGGTTATTGGTGGAGGATTTATTGGAGTGGAAATGGTTGAGAATTTAAGAGAACGCGGGATTGAGGTTACTCTTGTAGAGATGGCAAATCAAGTGATGCCACCAATTGATTACGAAATGGCGGCATATGTACATGAGCATATGAAGGTGCACAATGTTGAGCTTGTTTTTGAAGATGGTGTAGATGCGTTAGAAGAGAATGGGACTGTTGTACGTTTAAAAAGTGGCTCAGTTATAAAAACAGATATGATTATTTTAGCAATTGGTGTACAACCAGAGAGTAGTTTAGCGAAAGATGCAGGATTAGCATTAGGAGTTAAAGGAACGATAAAGGTAAATAAGAAATTTCAAACATCTGACCCATATGTATATGCAATTGGTGATGCGATTGAAGTGAAAGATTTTGTTACAGAAACAGAAACGATGATTCCTTTAGCGTGGCCAGCTAATCGTCAAGGTCGCATGTTAGCAGATATTATTCATGGGCATACAGATTCTTTATATAAAGGTACGATGGGAACTTCTGTGGCTAAAGTTTTTGATTTAACAGTTGCTTCGACTGGAGTAAATGAGAAAATATTAAAACGATTAAATATACCCTATGAGGTAGTACATGTACAGGCAAATTCTCATGCGGGATACTATCCGAATGCTACGCCAGTGCTAATAAAATTAATCTTTAATAAAGAAAGCGGAAAAATTTACGGAGCACAGGCTTTAGGGCGTGATGGAGTAGATAAGCGTATCGATGTTATTGCAACGGCAATGAAGGCAAATTTAACTGTAATCGATTTACCAGATTTAGAATTATCATATGCCCCGCCGTATTCTTCTGCAAAAGATCCAGTAAACATGGTGGGGTATGCCGCAAGTAATATAGTAGATGGTTTTGTGGACACAGTGCAATGGCATGAAATAGATCACATTGTTGAAAATGGTGGGTACCTTATTGATGTTCGAGAGCCTAACGAACTAAAACAGGGAATGATTGAAGGCTCTATTAATATTCCGTTAGATGAATTACGTGATCGATTGGATGAAGTGCCAATGGAAAAAGAAATATATATCACTTGCCAACTTGGTATGAGAGGGTATGTTGCAGCGCGTATGTTAATGGAAAAAGGATATAAGGTAAAGAATGTAGATGGTGGTTTTAAATTGTATGGGACAGTATTGCCAGAACGTGTTGTATATTGATATTTTTCATCTTCTACTTCAAGATTTAGTGAAAGATGAAAACCTATAGATTAAGGTTTTAATTTTTGTTTCGCGAACATATAAGACAAAAATTAAAAATAGGGGTTTACAAAATACCCTATAGGGTATAATATATTGTCATAGGTTATAAATGGTGACATAATGGTAATGAGGTGATTATAGAATGGAATATAATCAAGATATGAAAAATAGATTGAAACGTATTGAAGGTCAAGTTCGTGGTGTGCTTCGTATGATGGAAGAAGGAAAAGATTGCCGAGAAGTTATTACACAGTTAACAGCATCTCGTTCTGCACTTGATCGTACAATTGGACTCGTTGTTGGAACGAATTTAGAGCAGTGTTTGCGTGAACAGTTTGAAAGTGGTAATGGTTCAAATGAAGAGTTAATTAAAGAAGCTGTTCAATTACTTGTAAAAAGCCGATAATCTGTCAAACGTAAGTGTTGACAGATTTTCAAAAACGTTTTAATATACCCCTACAGGTATTTGTATATGAATTGTGGAGGAATCGATTATGAGTATAAAAGTGGATATGAGTTTAGATTGTAAAGGTTTGGCTTGTCCGATGCCTATTGTGAAAACGAAGAAGGCGATAGAAGGATTGGCACCAGGGCAAGTGATTGAAGTTAAGGCAACAGATAAAGGATCTACGGTAGATATAAAAAGTTGGGCGAGTAAAGTAGGACATCAATATATCGGGACGAAACACGAGGGTGATGTATTGGTGCATTATGTTAGGAAAGCAAACGAGCATGAAGTGAATGAAGTTGTGAAATATCCACATACAATTACGAATGCAGAATTACAGTCTATATTGTCTCATGGAGAAGAGAGCATTGTATTAGATGTTCGCGAAGCAGCGGAATTTGCTTTTGGCCATATTCCATCCGCCATTTCGGTGCCATTAGGTGAATTAGACAGTGCAGTATTAGATAAGATGAAGCAAATTTATGTTATTTGTCGAACTGGTAACCGTAGTGATGTAGCTTGCCACATGTTGAAAGAGAAAGGTTATGCAAATGTGAAAAATGTCATCCCAGGCATGTTAGAGTGGAAAGGGAATATAGAGAAGTAAATTTTTTTGAAAGAAAATATACCTATGGGGGTAATAAAATGAATGTTAAACCGTTACAAGCAAAAGATGTGGCAGAGAAAGTTTTATTCGGAGAGTTATTCATTTTAGATGTTCGTAATGAGACGGATTATGAAGATTGGAAAATTGAAGGGAAACAAGTTTCTTCTATTAATAAACCTTACTTTGACTTGTTAGATGGTGTAGATCATATTGTAAGTGAATTACCTAAAGATAAAGATGTTTTAGTAGTATGTGCAAAAGAAGGGTCTTCTATATTTGTGGCAGAGCAATTAACAGAGGCGGGATTACAAAATATTTATTATTTAGCTGGTGGCATGAAAGCTTGGAGTGAATATGTAAAGCCTATAAAAGTTGGAGATTTAAAAAATGGCGGAAGTATGTATCAGTTTAACCGCCTAGGAAAAGGCTGTTTATCTTATATGGTCGTTTCAAACGGTGAAGCAGCAGTTATTGATGCGGTAAGGACAGCCGAGGCATATGAAGAGTTTGCGAAAGAGCATGGCGTTACGATTAAGAATGTAATGGATACACATTTACATGCAGACCATATTTCTGGAGGACGTAAGTTAGCGGAAAAAGTAGGGGGTACGTATTGGTTACCGCCAAAAGATGCGGAGGAAGTCGTTTTCTCATACGAACCGCTCGTTGAAGGATCTGTTATTACGGTGGGGGGTACTAAAATTGAAATTGACGCGTTATACTCACCAGGGCATACGATTGGAAGTACGTCATTCATTGTAGATGATTCTTATTTATTATCAGGCGATATTTTATTTGTAGATTCAATTGGGCGTCCTGATCTTGCTGGTAAGGCTGAAGATTGGGTGAGTGATTTACGTAATACTTTGTATAGCCGATATAAAGAGCTATCTCAAAATTTAGTTGTGTTACCGGCTCATTATTCAAAAATAAGTGAAATGAACGAAAGTGGTATTGTTAGTGCAAAATTAAAAGATTTATTTGAGCATAATGCAGGATTAAATATTGAGGATGAGGGAGAGTTCCGTAAAGTTGTAACAGAAAACTTACCACCTCAGCCAAATGCATATGAAGAAATTCGTCAAACCAATATGGGTAAAATTCACCCAAGTGTGGATAAAGAGCGTGAAATGGAGATTGGTCCAAATCGTTGTGCAGTGCACGAATAATGAAATAAATAAAAAATGGAGGAATTGATGATGAATATAAAACAAGTGTTAGATGCGAAAGGTTTAGCATGTCCAATGCCGATTGTAAGAACAAAGAGAGCAATGGATACTTTGCAAACTGGAGAAGTGTTAGAAATACATGTAACGGATAAAGGGTCAGTTAAGGATATTCCAGCGTGGGCAAATAAATGTGGCCATGACATCGTAAAGCTTGAAGAAGAAGGCGATGTGCTGAAGTTTTGGATTAGGAAGGCGTAGTGAAGCAATAGTTTTGTAAATATAGAGAGGTTGGTTATATGAACACAATATTAAGTACGCTTTTCATTGTACTTGCTGCATGGTTTGTTATTTCACGATTTTTACCAGTGAAAGGTGTTCAAAATATAAATGGCAAAGAATTGAAAAGTATAGTGGGGAAAAAGGGGAAGTATTTTATTGATGTCCGTACAGTAGGTGAATATAGAGGGAATCATATGAAAGGCTTTCAAAATATCCCCCTAAATGATCTAGCAAGTAAGGCGAATCAATTAGATAAGAATAAGGAAGTAATCGTTATTTGCCAAAGTGGAATGAGAAGTAAGCAAGCAGCAAAGGTATTGAAAAAACTAGGGTTTCAGCAAGTAATAAACGTTTCAGGTGGTATGAATGGTTTGTGAGGAGGAAATTTAAAATGAAAGAAATGACTACAAAAGAATTAGAAGAAAAATTGTTGCGTAAAGAAGCGGTAAATATTGTGGATGTACGTGAAGTAGAAGAAGTAGCTGAAGGGAAAATTCCAGAAGCATGTAATATTCCACTAGGACTATTAGAGTTTCGTATGCATGAATTAAATAAAAATCAGGAATATATTATCGTTTGTCGTTCAGGCGGGAGAAGTGCAAGAGCTGTTCAATTTTTAGAAAGTTACGGTTTTCAAGTAATCAATGTGGTAGGTGGTATGTTAGCTTGGGAAGGAAAAGTAGAATAGGGAGAAACAATTTTTATAAATAAAAATACCCCTATAGGTAATTGGAGGGAGAACAATATGGAACAACAGAAGAAAACAACAATCGTTTTATTTAGCGGAGATTACGATAAAGCAATGGCTGCTTATATTATTGCAAATGGCGCAGCGGCGTATGATCAAGAGGTAACTATTTTTCATACTTTCTGGGGATTAAATGCTTTAAGGAAAGATGAATATGTGAATGTAAAGAAAACATTTATAGAAAAAGTATTTGGAAGAATGATGCCACGCGGTGCTGATAAGATGGGGTTATCCAAAATGAATTTTGCTGGTATGGGACCAAAGATGATTAAAGGCATTATGAAAAAACATAATGCAATGCCTTTGCCAGATTTAATTGATTTGGCAAAAGAACAGGGGATTAAACTTGTAGCTTGTCAAATGACAGTAGATTTATTAGGGTTAAAAGAGGAAGAGATTATGGAAGGCGTAGAGTTTGCAGGTGTAGGGGCATATTTAGCAGATGCTTCGGATGGGAATGTAAACTTATTCATTTAAATCACCTTCTTTTTAGAAGGCGGGGGATGTAAGATGAGCTTAGTCGTATTACTTTTTATAATTGGGTTTATAGGATCATTTATATCAGGAATGGTTGGGATTGGTGGCGCGATTATTAATTATCCGATGATCTTATACATTCCAGTATTGCTAGGATTTACTGGCTATACGTCACATGAAGTGAGCGGTATTACAGCGGTACAAGTATTCTTTGCAACTTTTGCAGGCGCGTGGGCATACCGGAAAAGTAATGACATGAATAAAACGTTAGTTATGTATATGGGAGCTAGTATATTAATAGGAAGTTTTATAGGAAGTTTTAGTGCAAATCTATTAGATGAACACGCTGTAAATGTTGTTTATACAGTATTGGCGACCATTGCAGCTATGATGATGTTTGTACCGAAGAAAAATAATAGTGGAGCAGTTAAGTATAATAAATGGTTAGCAAGTGTGTTAGCGTTTATTGTAGGAGGTGTTTCGGGCATTATTGGAGCTGGAGGTGCGTTTCTTTTAGTTCCTATTATGCTAGTTATTTTAAAATTACCATTGCGCATGACGATAGCGACATCTATCGCTATTACGTTTATTTCCTCAGTAGGGATTACGACTGGAAAAGTGATTACTGGACAAGTAGTTATCATTCCAGCTCTAATTATTGCGGTTGCAAGTATATTTGCTGCGCCACTTGGAGCGCGAGTCGGGAAGAGGATAAATCAAAAAGTACTACAATATATGTTATCGATTTTAATTGTCGGCACTGCTATTAAGATGTGGATTGATATGATATCGAAATAAAAGGATGGGCTGCTTGCAGCCCATCCTTTTATTTATGCCCAAATAACTTTCATTAAGTTTTTATATTCGTCATTCGCTAATTTATATAGCATTCTCGTATGTTCAAAGACAAGTGCTGGATTAAAGTTTGGTTCTGAGAATGCAAGAGATGTTGAAATATCAATTGCATTTTGCTTATTTAATGTGAATTTTGCAAAGCGATAAGATGTATTTAATTCATTGATGACATGTAAAATATCATTTGTTGATGTTGCATCAGGTACGTGAGCAACATTGAAGCAGTATATATCCACCGTAGGATGTTCGTTTTGGAAAGCAGCGATAAGTTGAATTTTTGCGCCAGCTTCAGTCTCTAATCCTACTGAAAAATGAACAGAGCCATCATTTTCATCTATATTTTCTTCCATGTATATATCGTTGGATTTTAAGTAGTCTTTAAAATCTGAGATGTTATGTTTTACTGCAGCTTTCATATGTATGAGCCCCCTGATAATTGGAATAGATTGCTACTATTTATTATAATTTAAAAATATTAAAAAAGATAGTTAGAAAGTTCTGATTTTTAATTCTGAAGAAATAAAAAGAAGCCGTACTCTACCTCCATAGAGTACGGCTTCTTTACTATTCATTGTCGTTAGACGATGTTTCTGTATCTTCACTGCTATTTTTGTTCTTATTTTTCACTTCATGGTTACTTGATTCGCGTTCACTTGAATTTTCAGACTTAGATTCTTTTGTCTTTTTCGAATCAGAGTCTGAGTCAAACTTTGTATATGCAGGTAGTCCAAGATGAGTACGAAGTTCATTTGTAACATTAGCTAATTCTTTTTTATCTGGATTGTAGTAGTAAGTTCGACCACCACCAGCAGATTTGCTACAAGTATCGTCACCTTTTGCCATATAGCAATCATCACCTTGGATTTGTAATTTCTCAATTTCCGAATCCGATCCATATTTATAGAATGAAAGCATATCATCAAATGTTAAGTTTGTAACGAATTGGCCGTTAATATCATCAATGATGTTGCCAACTTTTGTTACAGAACCAACACTAGTTAGTTTCTTTAAAATAGCCTCGATAACGAGTTGTTGACGTTGTCCACGCATTGCATCACTATCGATGTGTCTTGTTCTAGCAAGAGCAAGAGCTTCTTCGCCATTTAGCTTTTGAACACCTTTTTCTAGGTGAATAGCCTCAGCATTATCATTGCTATCTTGCTCAGTAAATTCAACTGGTACATCAACTTCAACACCGCCCAAGTCATCGACGATTTTTATAAATGATTTAAAGTTGAATTTTACAAAATAATCGACAGGAACATTCATTAATTTTTCAACTGCATCAATGCTTGCTTGTGGTCCACCATTTTTTCCGTTTTTAGCAGAACCGAATGCATGAGCGTGTGTAATTTTATCTTTTTTCTTTTCTATTGGAATATAAGTATATGTGTCACGTGGGATACTTAATAGTTTAACAGTTTTGCTATCTTTATTAAATGTTGCAAGTAAAAGCGCGTCTGTTCTTATAGCTTCACCATATTCTTTTCCACGGACATCGCTTTCATCAACACCCATTATTAAAACAGAGACGTTGTTTGTAATAGGTTTTACAGCCTTATCACGTAAATCAGATTTATCACCGCGTGCTAAATCGTGTGCGGCATTTCGAACAGCAGAAGATGCTTTATTTACTAAAAACCAAGTATAACCGCCGCCTATTAATAAAACGAATAATATAGCGCTTATAATAATTTTTATTTTTTTCTTATTTTTTTTCGGTTTATTGCGTGTATTTTCTTGCAAAGATGGGTTTTGCTCCATTTCCTGTACTCCTTCATTTGGATTGAAATACGACACTCATATCCACTTATTATAATGAAATTTAGCGAAAAAAAACATTACAAAACATTTACATTTCGTAAAAATTCAATATATTTATAAAAAGTCAGATTTTCTATATTATATTTTTGAGATGTAGAATAAGTATAAGTTGTTTTAGTAGAAATGAAAATATATATTGTGAGAAAGTGATAGAGAAGTAAGATTTGTTGAAATATAGCCAAGAAGAGATGAGTAAGCTTACTTATTTCTTCTATATAATAAAGAAGAATTTGACGGATAAAGGAGAGAGCATAATGAATCATACATCATTCCGAGCAATCGTTGTGAACGAAAAGGAAAATCATCAGTTTGTAAGAAAAGTTGTTGAGAGAGAAGTAAGTAGTTTACCTGAGGGAGACGTATTCATACAAGTTCATTATTCTTCATTAAATTATAAAGATGCTCTTTCAGCTACTGGTAATAAGGGTGTTACGAGAACATATCCTCATACGCCAGGAATTGATGCTGCAGGAGTGGTTGTGAGTAGTGAAGATGCTACCATTAAAGCAGGAGATCAAGTTATTGTAACGGGATATGACTTAGGTATGAATACCTCTGGTGGTTTCGGAGAATATATTCGCGTGCCATCATCTTGGGTCGTTCCTTTACCGGAAGGAATGTCATTAAAGGAAAGTATGATGTATGGGACAGCAGGTTTTACTGCGGCTTTGTCGGTATATAAGCTTATTGGAGCAGGAGTCAAGCCGAGTATGGGAGATGTTTTAGTAACGGGTGCTACAGGCGGCGTAGGGAGTGTAGCTGTTAGTATATTAAGTAAGCTAGGGTTTAACGTAGTAGGAGCGACAGGAAAAATGGAAGAGGAAGATATGCTACTACGTCTAGGAGCGAAAAAAGTGATTCATCGCGCGGAATTGAATGATGAATCAGGAAGACCGATGTTAAAAGGGATATACGCGGGAGTTATCGATACTGTAGGTGGACATATGCTAGAAACAGCTTTAAAAACAGTAAAGTATGGTGGTTGTGTAACGACATGCGGTAATGTGGCAGGCCAGGAACTACAAACAACGGTATATCCGTTTATTTTAAGAGGTATAAGCCTTTTAGGGATAGATTCCGTGCAATGCCCAGTAGATGTGAGAAGAGATGTTTGGACGCTTTTAGCGAAAGAATGGGGAAATAAAGAGTTACTATCTTATACAGAAGAATGTACATTAGAAGAATTAGAGAAGAAGTTTGCACTTATATTGCAAGGAAAGTTAAAAGGAAGAACAGTTGTTAAAATATAATGAAAAAAGAGACGCTTAAGTTAGCGTCTCTTTCTTATTATAATGATTGTTTTAGATTGATTTTTCCTTGTTCACCTAAAACACCGTCAGCGATATTTACAGCGTGATCGCCAATGCGCTCTAAGTTACTTACCATATCGACGAAGATGATACTTGCATCACCTGAACAGCTGCGTTCGTTTAGACGTAATACGTGACGTTTACGAAGAACACGTTCCATTTGGTCGATTTTGCGTTCTTTGGCAATAACAGTTTGAGCTAGTTCAGTATCGAAGTTTGTTAAAGCTTCAACTGAGTCTTGCAGTGTTGAAATTGTTAACTCAAGCATTTCGTTTAATTCAGCTAATGCTTCATCTGATAGTGAAACACGGTTTGAAATTTGGAAATCTACAAGTTCTACAAGGTTTTCTACATGATCACCGACACGTTCAATATCTCCAACAACACCTGCTAAAACAGAATGTTTTTCAGAATCCGTAGGTGAAAGTGGCTTTTCTGATAGTAAAACTAAATACTCGGTAATTTTTTTATCTAAATTGTTAATAGCTCCTTCTAATTGAGTAGCCATGTTTGCGTGTTTTTTGTCTTGTGTATTTAAAAATTGATTTGCTTCTTTTAATCCATGTAATGAGAACTCAGCCATACGGATAATCTCTTTTTGAGCTTCAGTTAAAGCGATGGCTGGAGATTGTTCAATAAAGATTGGATTTAAATGTTGTGGTTTGAAGTCAATCGCTGCATCTTCACCACGAATAATTTTTGTTACGATCCATGCTAACACTGCAATGAACGGGAATTGAATGATTGTATTTGTTACGTTAAATGTTCCGTGTGCAAATGCAATAGTCATTTCTGGATTCAAGTTTAATGATGTTTGGAAATATTGAATTAAACTTGTAAATGGTATTAATAAAATTGTAAAGATAATTGTACCGATAATATTAAAGATAACGTGAACTAATGCTGCACGTCTTGCTGCAATTGAAGTACCGATTGCTGCTAATACAGCTGTAATTGTTGTACCGATGTTATCACCGAATAATACAGGAAGAGCTGCTTGTAAATCGATTGCACCTTGACCGAATAGTTCTTGTAAAATACCGATTGTTGCACTTGAACTTTGTACAATTAAAGTAAAGACTGTACCGACAACAATTCCTAAAATTGGATTATCACTCATGCTCACTGTTAATTCTTGGAATGATTCTAAAGAACGAAGAGGTTTCATACCTGCGCTCATTAATTCTAAACCGAAGAATAACATACCAAAACCGAATACAACTTGACCTACAGAATGTACTTTTTTATTTTTAAAGAAGAATAGTAAGATTGCTCCAACTGCCATAACTGGGAGAGCATATTCTCCGATTTTAATTCCGATAATAAATGCAGTAACTGTCGTACCGATGTTTGCACCCATAATAACACCGATTGCTTGTCTTAATGTCATAAATCCGGCACTTACAAGTCCGACTGTTAAAGCGGTTGTTCCTGAACTGGATTGGATTAATACAGTAACTAACATACCTGCTAGTACACCCATAAGTGGGTTTGTTGTAAAACGATCTAGAATATCGCGAAGACGATCTCCAGCTGCTTGTTGCAGTCCATCGCCCATGTATTTAATCCCGAATAAGAAAATACCTAATCCACCAATGAACTGGAAGATCATATCTTGAACATTATATTCCACGCATTCCACTCCTTAAATTTCATGTACGATGTAATTATTAACTGAACCTTGAGTCACTGTAAACGGTTTGCTAGTAAAATTTACACTAAATTTACAAAGGGAATAAAAGTTTACAATCCCTTAAAGAAACAACTGCATTTCATTGGTTTTTATCTTGTATAAATCTTAATTTTGTAAAGAAATCACACTTTTTAGAATAATATTGTTCAGTCGAATATCGAGGAAAGTATCTGCGAGTTCATCGTATATTTTTTGATGAAAGTTAAGAAAATATGTAGGGAAATGCATGTAGTTTATAACAGTAACTTGAGGGGAAACAATTCTTTTAACACGATAAAAAAAGCCACTGAATTATCCAGCAGCTTTTTCCGTGTTTTTATCGCCATGCTTTTGTTTTCTTATGCTTGTAATGTAAATGAAGAGAAAAGCAATAAGTAATAGAGAGGAATAACGATATACAGTTGCATAGTTTGTAAAATGAGCAATAAATCCAAATATAATCGCTCCAGCGCCGATTCCAAGGTCAAATGCGGAGAAGAATGTAGCCGTTGCTACGCCGCGTCGATGCGGTGCTACGCGGTCAATCATCCATGCTTGTAGTGCAGGTTGGATCGCTCCAAAACCACTTCCGTAACATGCTGCAGCAATAATTAAGCTCGGAATTGTCGTCGTATACGACAATAAAATAATACCTGTAAACGTTATAATAACTCCCGGAATGATGACGAATGTATGGCCTTTCGCATCATATAGCTTTCCAGAGAATGGACGAGTCACAGCAATTGCTAGTGCGTTACATAAAAAGAAGAGACTAATATCAGCTATGCCGACTTCTGTAGCAAATAGTGTGATAAAACTTCCGATTCCTCCGTACATTAATGTAATACATAATATTAATAATGAAGGAAGTAAAGCTTTACGCTCAATAAATCCATCGAGAAAAGTACTAGATGATTGTTGTGGAGGCTGTTTCGTTTTTTGGATTTGAAGTAGTTTCGTTAATATTAATGAAACAATTGTGCACGATAATGCACATAAAAAAAGAATTGTGAAGTTATATGTTTGCATAAGCCATAGTCCGATAAGTGGACCGAGGGCCATTGCAATTGTTCCAGAAAGGCCAAAATATCCCATGCCTTCTCCGCGGCGAGCTGAGGGAATTAAATCAGAAACGACAGTTCCATATGTAGTCGTTGTAATACCGAAACCAGCTCCGTGCAAAATACGAACAGCAAGCAAGAGAAAAATAGTTGAGGCGAAAAGGTAACTGCCCATAGCGAGTAAACAGATAGCAGTACCGATCATTAAAATGATTTTTTTATTGAATTTTTGCAAGGCGTTCCCAGTTAGCGGTCTAACAAAAAGTGCCGCAACGGTAAACATGCCGACAACAAATCCGATATTTGAACTTGTGCCACCAATTTCTTTCACATAAACAGGTAAGGTTGGAATTAACATTTGAAACCCTAAAAACATACATAAGTTTGCAAAAATTAAAGCAACAAACTCTTTTGTCCATAACGGTTCTCGTTTTACGAGTATTGCTTCTCCCATATATTCATCCCCTATATAAAATTTTCTCTTTTCTTTCGAGTATATGTATTGGCCAATGCAACAGTCAAGGAAGGTGTCTTGAAAACGGATAACAATTTTTAAGGTGAAAAACTGACAAATTTGTGTAAAGGCTACACAACTATGAAAAAAAGATGTAAAGTATAGATGTATAGACTTGTAGGTGTTAAGAATGATAGAAATTGTTTTTTCTTTAAAGAAAGCGGATTCAAAGGAGTAGTGAACAAGAAGGGGATATATACTTTTTCACTACATATATTTGAAAAGGTTTACAATATGATGAAGAAAGAGGCGTGTACATATGAGACGATTAGGTATTTCTATTTATCCAGAACATTCAACAGTAGAGAAAGATAAGGAGTATTTAACATTAGCAAGTAAATATGGGTTTACACGTGTGTTCACATGTTTATTATCTGTGGATGGAGAAAAAGAGAAAATTATTGAAGAATTTAAAGAAACGATCTCACATGCGAATGCATTAGGGTTCCAAGTATTAGTGGATATTAGTCCATCTGTTTTTGAACAATTAGGTATTTCGTATAATGATTTATCATTCTTCCATGAATTGGGTGCGTACGGTATTCGTTTAGATGTTGGTTTTTCAGGATTAGAAGAATCAATTATGACTTATAATCCGTATGGTTTGAAAATTGAGATTAATATGAGCAATGGTACGAAGTATGTAGATAACATTATGAGTCATAGACCAAATCGTGAAAATTTAATTGGTTGTCATAATTTTTATCCGCATCGTTATTCAGGGTTATCATACGATCATTTCATTAAATGCTCGAAACAATTTAAAGATTACGGTATGAGAACGGCTGCTTTTATTTCATCATTTGATGCAACATATGGACCTTGGCCAGTAACAGAAGGGTTATGTACATTAGAGCAGCATCGTGAATTACCGATGACAACACAGGCGAAACATTTATTCGCGACGGAATTAATTGATGATGTTATTATTGCAAACGCATATGCGTCAGAAGAAGAATTACAAGCACTAGGTGCATTAAATAAAGAGAAACAAACATTTGATATAGAAATATATGATACAACGACAGAACTAGAAAGAATTATCGTATTAAACGAACCACATTTTTATCGCGGAGATGTATCTGAATATATGATTCGTTCTACACAAAGTCGTGTGAAATATAAAAAAGAAGAGTTTAAACCTCATAATACGCGTGAAATTAAGCGTGGGGATTTATTAATTGATAATGAACAATATGGTCAGTATAAAGGCGAATTACAAATTGCATTAAAAGATATGGTGAATACAGGAAAAACAAATGTAGTTGGTCGAATTGTAGAAGAAGAGATTTTCTTACTAGACTATTTACAAGCATGGGATAAATTCGGATTTACATTAAAGAAATAGAGAGAATATAAAGGGGAAAAACTACTGATTTCAGCAGCTTTTCCCCCTTTATATATAAAGAGCGAGAGGAAGAGCTATGACAAAGGTGCATCAGCGATTAATTTCCATTTTAGAGGAATTTTTAGAAGAGAAATCGATGTTAAATCGAGCTTTTTTAGCGGGCCGTTTACATGTATCGACGAAGACGATTCAAAAGGATATAAAATTATTAAATGATATATTGGAAGAAAATGGAGCGAAAATCGAATCGCAAAGAGGGACTGGGTACGAATTAGAAATTATACAAAAGAAGAAATTTGAAGACTTTTGTGTGAGTCTATTTCAAAAACAGACGGAAAAGATCCCAACTTCTTATGAAGAAAGAATAGCGTACATTCTGCAGCGTGTTTTAATGACAGAGGGATATGTGAAGCTTTCAGAATTAGCGGAAGAGATGTATGTGAGCAAATCAACGGTCAATTTAATTATGAAAGATGTTACAGATATATGTGGTCGCTATAAATTACAAATTGAGAAGAGACCGTATTATGGTATACGTATTGTTGGAGAGGAATTTAATATTCGTTCTTGTTTATCACAATATGGTTTACCGCGTTATGACCATACTCCGTTTCATGAGCAATTTGAGCAGACGGAGACATATTTATCGCTACCGCATATATCACTCATTCGTTCAATTATATTAAAGTATATTGAAGGCGGAACAATATATTTATCTGATATAGAAATTGATAATTTAGTCATTCATATTGCAATCGCATTAAAGCGTTGTCAAAGTCAACATTATATGAAAGGACTGCATGCGGAGCAATCAGAACTTATAATAAAGAAAGAATATACAATTGCGAAGCAGATTTTAGGAGATTTAGAGAAAGCGTTAAAATTTTCATTTCCAGAAGAAGAAGTATTATATGTGACGATGCATTTATTAAGTACTGCTGTTACAACGAGAAATCGCTATGAAAATATAGAAGAGCTATTAGGGAAAGATATATATGCATTTATGCAACATATTCTTTTTAAAGTAGCGGAAGAACGGAATCTTATTTTTTATTATGATGAAGAATTATTATTTGGATTTGGTATTCATTTAAAAACGTTATTAAATCGTTTGAAGTATAAGTTAAATACGAGAAATCCTCTTTTGGCAGAAGTGAAAAAGAATTATCCGTATGCTTTTGAAATTGCGGTTCTCGTTGGAGATATCATTGGTGAATATACGGGTGAATCGATCCCTGAAAGTGAAATTGGTTATATTGCAATTCACTTCGGTGGAGCTATGAGCCGTTTGCAGGAGCAAAATCAAAAGAAAAGATGCTTATTAGTTTGTGCGACTGGTCAAGGAAGTGCCCAACTATTAAAATATAAAATTTTATCACAGTTCCGAGATAAATTAGAGATTGTAGGTATTACAGGCTATTATCAATTGAAAGTAGAAGATCTTTATAAAGAAAAAATAGATTGTATTATTAGTACGATTCATATACCGAGTGGCTTGCCTGTTCCAGTTATAAAAGTGAATTCAATATTTGATGATAAAGAGATTAAATCGATTGGTCAGCGGTTGTTTACGCATGTGAATACTAGTGTGCAGCCTTATATTAAGGAAGATTTAATCTTTTTAAATTATAGTGCTTCTACGAAAGAGGATGTTATTCAGTTTTTATGTGAGAAAGCTGCTGAGAAACGCTATGTACCAGAAAACTTTTATGCTTCTGTTATGGAAAGAGAAAATACGTCTCCGACAGCGGTTGGGAATTCAGTTGCAATCCCGCATCCGATGCAGTTATTAAGTGAGGAAACTTTTTTGATGTTTTGCACACTTGAAAAGGCTGTTGATTGGGGAGATAAAAAAGTACAAGTAATTATTTTATTTAGTGTAAAGCGCAATAATAATGAAGATTTGCAAAGGCTTTATGATTTTTTATATGATATTATGTCTAGTCAAACTACGATAGAGAAACTTACTCAGACCGAGGTAATTGAAGATTTTCAAGAGATTTTATTATCATTTTGAAAAAGTATATAAAAACTTCCGTTACATAACGGAAGTTTTTTATGTTTAATTGTATGCGTTTTCATAATAAGATGGAAATATAGAAAACATATAGCTTGGGGGAATTTAAAATGGCTGATATGCAAACTCCATTTGCGTTAATTTTACATGGTGGCAATGCGAGAAGTGCGGCGCTTGAAGCAATTGCTTTTGCAAGACAAGGAGATTTCGGGAATGCCGGTGAAAAGATGAAACTTGCTAGTGAGGAAATTTCAGCAGCGCATCGTATTCAAACGGATTTAATTCAAGAAGAGGCAAGAGGAAATCATGCAGAAATTAGTTTACTGTTGGTGCACGCACAAGATCATTTAATGAATGCAATTACAGTGAAAGAACTGGCTGAAGAATTTATTGCTCTTCATAAACGAGTAGAAGAGAAAGTGACCGTATAAGATGTACATTTTATTATGTTGTGCAGCAGGTATGTCAACGAGTATGGTCGTAAGAAAAATGCAAGAAGAGGCAAAGAAACAGGGGAAGAATTATAAAATTAAGGCAGTTGATTCAGAACTAGTGAAGCTTGAAATTAAGGAAGCCGATGTCGTTTTAATTGGCCCACAGGTGAAATATTTATTCCCAGCTGTAGAGTTTCTTGCAAATTCATACAATATACCAGTTGCGATTATAGACCAACGAGATTATGGCATGTGTGATGGTTTGAAGGTGCTTAAGCAAGCAGAACAATTAGTTTTAGCATAATTATATCTTTTCAAATATAAACGTTATAATGTTATAAAGTTTATTTCGTTCTTTTATAGTAGAGAGAAAGAGGAGGGCTATTGATGAATGGGTTTATGAGTTTTATGGAACAAAAGATTATGCCAACAACGCAAAGAATTGCAGGACAACGACATTTATTAGCAATTCGAAACGGGGTTATTTCTACATTACCGTTAACGATCGTCGGATCATTTTTTGTTATCTTTTTAAATTTACCAATTGATGCATATATGGAATGGATCGCACCGTTTCGTCATATTTTAGATATTCCATTTCGATTTACAGTAGGACTAATGGCATTATACGCAGCGTTTGGTGTAGGGGCTTCGCTCGCGAACTTTTATCAGCTCAATCAGTTAAGTGCAGGGTTATTATCTGTACTCGCCTTTTTACTAGCATCAGTTGAACCAATTCAAATTACGAAAGCTGTACCAGGTGTTATTGATGCAGGGAGATATATTTCAGTAGGAACATTAAGTGCAACGTCTTTATTCGGCGCAATTGTTACAGCATTAATTGCAGTAGAAATTTATCATTTTATGATTAAGCATAATATCTCCATTAAATTACCAGATAGTGTACCACCAGCAGTTTCAAATTCGTTTGCAGCATTAATTCCAACATTAGCAGTTATTCTTTTATTCTGGGGCATTCGCTACGGTTTGAAATTTGATGTGAATACAACGATCACATATTTAATCGCACCATTAAAATCAGTATTAGTAGGAAATAATTTATTCGGTGGTTTATTAACAGTATTCTTAATCGTGTTCTTTTGGTCATTCGGTATACATGGACCGGCGATTTTAGGACCAATTATTCGTCCGATGTGGGATTCAGCAATCCTTGAAAATATGGAAGTATTCACGGCTACAGGAAATGCACATCAGTTACCAAACTTATTTACAGAGCAATTCATTCAATGGTTTGTATGGATTGGCGGATCAGGTTCAACGTTAGCTTTAGTAATTATGTTTATGTTCTCTAAATCTAAGTTCCTAAAAGAGTTAGGTAGATTATCATTCGTACCAGGTTTATTCAATATTAACGAACCAATTATTTTTGGGGCACCGATTGTAATGAACCCAATTCTAATTATTCCGTTCGTTATTACACCGTTAGTGACAACGACAGTATCATATTTTGCAGTTGTTTCAGGTATGATTCCACTTATGATGGCGAAACTGCCATTTACGATGTTAGCACCAATTGCAGCGGTAATTAGTACGGACTGGACAATTATGGCTGGTGTACTTGTACTTGTTAACTTTGTCATCTCATTCGTTATTTACTATCCATTCTTCAAAATGTATGAGAAACAACAATTAGCAGGGGAGGAGAAAACAGAATGCTCGGAGCAATTATCATCTTAATTACATTCGTGGTCGGACAGTGTATTGCCCATTATTCGAAATGGGTACAAAGTAAATCTTTATTAGTGTTACTACTAGTATCAGTTTTATTTATCGGTTGTTCAATGGGTGCATATGTAATGTTAGGATTGCAATCACCGTACGTAATTATTGTACCTACAATTTTATGTGCAACGTGTTTATCTGCAAAATATAGATTTACGAGCATGGCATTAATACAACGTGTGAAGGAGATGCAAAAGCATGGAGCGTAAATTAGGAATTTCACTTTATCCAGAACATTCAACGAAAGAAAAAGATATGGCTTATATTTCCGCAGCGGCACGACACGGTTTCTCAAGAATATTTACTTGTTTGTTATCTGTGAATCGTCCGAAAGAAGAAATTGTAGCTGAATTTAAAGAGATTATCAATCACGCAAAAGATAACAATATGGAAGTTATTTTAGATGTAGCTCCAGCTGTGTTTGATCAGCTTGGTATTAGTTATAGCGATCTATCATTTTTCGCAGAATTAGGCGCAGACGGTATTCGTTTAGATGTAGGTTTTGACGGATTAACGGAAGCGAAAATGACGAATAATCCGTACGGTTTAAAAATTGAGTTAAATGTAAGTAACGATATTGCGTACTTAGAAAATATTCTTTCGCATCAAGCGAATAAATCAGCTTTAATTGGTTGCCATAATTTTTATCCGCAAAAATTCACTGGTCTTCCATACGATTATTTCATTCGCTGTAGTGAACGCTTTAAAAAGCATGGTATTCGCAGTGCAGCCTTTATTACATCACATGTCGCAAACATCGGTCCATGGGATATTAACGATGGATTATGTACATTAGAAGAGCATCGTAATTTACCAATTGAAGTACAAGCGAAGCATTTATGGGCAACAGGGTTAATTGATGATGTCATTATCGGAAATGCTTATGCGAGTGAGGAAGAGTTAGAGAAACTAGGAAACTTAAATCGCTACATGTTACAGCTAAAAGTGCACTTTGTAGAAGAAGCGACTGAAGTAGAGAAGAGAGCTACGCTGCAAGAATTACACGTAAGGCGCGGCGACATAACAGAGTATATGGTACGTTCTACAGAAGTACGTAAAAAGTACAAAGATTATGACTTCCCAGTGCGTGAAAGTGTGCTGCAGGAAAGAGGGCAAGTTGTAATTGGAAACAATTCATTTGGTAAGTATAAAGGTGAACTGCAAATCATTCTGAAAGAAATGCCGATAGATGAACGGAAAAATATTGTCGGTACAATTGCAGAAGAGGAGTTATTCTTACTAGATTATGTAGGAGCTTGGACGCAGTTTACTTGTGTGGAATAGGGAAGATAGGGGGCGTTCCAAATTTTGGACCGCCTTTTTAATATTAAAGTACTTTTAACGTCAAAATTTGTCGGTAAATCGATATCTCTTGTCGAATCGTTGATATATTATAAGTTACGATAGATATATTCGAAAAATCGTTGATATATTGTAGGTTACGATAGATATATTTGAAAAATCGTTGATATAATTTCATTTACTATGTTATTTTTCAGTAGTTTAATAGAGTAAAAAAAGAGCCAGTCTCAACGATGAGACTGGCTCTTTTTTATAACTAGTTTAATACTTTAACTGTAACTGTTTTACGTCCCCAGCTACTTGATGAACCTTTATCTGGCATTAAAACGTCGATTTTATTACCTTTAATAGCTCCACCAGTATCACCAGCGATTGCTACTCCGTAACCTTCAACCCATACTTTTGAACCTAATGGAATGACACTTGGATCAACTGCAATTAGTTTCATGTTTGGATTAGCTGTTAAGTTGTGGCCTAAAGCTGATTTTACTTGGTCGCCTGCTTTATAACCATTTTCAAGTGGATCTGCTGTGTAAGCTGTTGCTACAACACGTAACTCACGAGAAGATGATGGTGTACTTGTTTCAGTTTCTTTTGCAACAGGTTGTTGTGTAGCTGGTTTTTGAGCTTTAGCCGCTTCTTGAGCCTTAGCCGCTTCACGAGCTTCAGCTGCTTCTTGAGCCTTAGCTGCTTCACGAGCTTCAGCTGCCTCTTGAGCTTTAGCTGCTTCACGAGCTTTAGCTGCTTCTTGAGCCTTAGCCGCTGCTTGAGCTTCAGCATCTGCTTGAGCTTTAGCTGCTTCACGAGCTTTAGCTGCCTCTTGAGCTTTAACTTCTGCTTGAGCTTCAGCATCTGCCTGAGCTTTAGCTGCTTCTTGAGCCTTAGCTGCTTCACGAGCTTTAGCCGCTTCTTGAGCTTTAACTTCTGCTTGAGCTTCAGCTGCTTCGCGAGCTTTAGTTGCTTCCACTGCTTTAGCTTTTGCTTGAGTTTCAGCTACTTCCTGAGCTTTAGCTGCTTCACGAACTTTAGCTGTATCTTGAACTGTAGTCGTTTTTTCAACTTTAGCTACTGGTTGAACTTTAACTGGTGCTTTACCTGTTAAGTAAGGAACATGAACATAAGCTGTTTTTCCGTTATATTCAAATTGAATCCAATCATTTTGTACTTGGTGTGTTGTTTCAATTACATCATCTTTTTTCAACTTACCAAGAATCTCTGAGTCTGTGTTTGCCCCAGCACGTACGTTTAATACGTTTGCTGTTACGTAGTAAGTGTCTTTTGTATAGTCAGCGCTTATGAAAGCTTCTTTACCGCTATTCAATTGAACTTTTGACCAACCATTTTCTGTATGTAAAACATTTACTTTATATCCATCTAATAATTTTCCTACAACTTTTGATTCAGTAGTTGGGTTTTCTCGTACGTTTAGTACGTCAGTCGTTACGATTGTTTCTGCTTTAGCAGATGTTGTGAAAATCCCAAGACCAAAAACCGCTGCTGTTGCTATACCCATAAATTTTTTCATAATAGCCTCCATTGCATTTGTTTTCGTTGACCTCATTATAGCAACCATTATTTTCTTATTTGCGAAAAACATAAAATTACAAAGCTTTCGTAACGGGGCATTAATATTCTGTAACAATTCCATAAATATCCTGATAGCGCTTCCTTGTTGTTTTTTGGCGTATTAGGGCATATGAAACACAAAATGAGTAGTATTTCAATTACTGTAACGTTAATAGTGTTACAGTAATATTTCTTGATGATATCTATAGCGTTACAAAAATAGCTTATTTTACTGTTTGAATGGAAATTTAGTTATGAAACGATAATCTTTTTAGGCGTGAAAATATATAAATGAGGTGAAATTTAATAAAATATCGATATAATTGTTACAAAATCAGTCGAAGTATGGAAAAAATTACGCCTTGATTTTCGTCTGTTACATAGTATTTTTGCAATAATAGAATTAGATAATAGCCTTAGTACCTATAAATAATGAAGAGTATTAGAATGGTAGTTGTAACGTGAAACATATATAATAGAAGAAACTCGATTTAATAGGTAAATAAAAAACGCAGGAGTGTAAACTCCTACGTTTTTGTTTATTCATATCGTAAACATTCAATTGGATCCAGTTTGGCAGCTTTGTTAGCTGGTAGTAAACCGAATAGTATACCGATTAACATAGATAGGGCAACGGAGATAAGTCCTAGTTTTAGTGAAACGACAAGTGGCCATCCTGCAAACATTGCGACAATCCATGCGAAGAAGATTCCAAGCATAAATCCGACAAAACCACCAAGTGCTGTTAAAATACAAGCTTCGATTAAGAATTGCATTAATACTTTACCACGTGTTGCACCTAATGCTTTACGGATACCAATTTCACGTGTACGCTCTGTTACAGATACTAGCATAATGTTCATTACACCAATACCACCTACAAGTAAGGAAATAGCGGCAATACCACCGAATACACTTTTTAATATACCTGTGAAGCTATCAATTTCTTTTAAGAATTCTTGTGGATCTGGTACTTCAAATTTACCTGAATGCTCTGGTTTTTTTGCTTCATTTAATGATTTTACAACTGCTTCTTGAACAGTTTCCTTATCTTGACCAGGAGCAATTTTTACCGTTACAGAATCGTAGTTGTTTTTCCCGAATAGTACAGGCCAGTTTTCTGCTGAAATGACACCTTCTTTAAATGTCATGCCACCCATCATTGCTTTTATTGAATATACGCCAACTACTTTGTATGGTGTACCTTTTATATCTACATATAAGTTTGGTTCCCATGAAGAATATAATTTATCAAAAGCATCTGTATTTAATACAATTGTGTGTTCAGGTCTGTCTAAATCAGCTGCTGTTAAAAATCTGCCGTGCTCAAGTTTGAATTTAGATGTATCTTCAAAATAATCACCTTTTGCACCGGTAATATCAAGATCTAATTCTTTTTTTCCTGCATATACTTTTTCTTTTCCTTTTACATCTGGATAAACTTCTTGCACACCAGAAATTTTGGATATACTTTCATACATGCTTGAGGAAATTTTGCCGTCCATATCTGAGTAATCTTCTGTCTTATAATTTACAGAAAACTGATCTTTTTTTTCATTCCCGATTTGTTCGCGGAACTTTGCGTTTGTTCCATCCCCAATCGAGATAATAGTAATGATGGCACTAACCCCAATAATAATACCTAGCATCGTTAAGATAGAACGCATCTTATGAGCAAAGATAGAGGAAAGGGCCATGCGTATATTTTCACTCGTATTCAAAATTAACCTCTCCAATCTTGGACGATATTTCCGTCACGAATTACAATTTGACGTGCTGCAGCTTCCCCGATTTCACGGTCATGGGTAATCATAATGATTGTTGAGCCTTGTTTATTTAATTCGTAAAAGAGGTCCATAATTTGTGTACTTGTTTTCGTATCAAGTGCTCCCGTCGGTTCATCGGCTAAAATGAATTTCGGGTTATTTACGATTGCGCGGGCAACGGCGACACGTTGCTTTTGACCACCGGATAATTCGTTCGGTAAGTGAGTAGCGCGATCAGCTAAACCGACTTTTGTTAAAGCGGCTAATGAGCGCTCGCGTCTTTCTTTTTTATCGACTCCAGCGTAAATAAGAGGTAGTTCTACATTTTGAAGCGCTGTAAGTCTCGGTAATAACATGAAGTTTTGGAATACGAATCCGATCTCTTTATTACGTACGTGTGCAAGTTCTGTTTCAGTCATGTTTGAAATATTTTGACCGGCTAGTTCGTACGTACCTGTCGTCGGTTTATCTAAGCAACCGATAATGTTCATTAATGTTGATTTACCAGAACCAGAAGGTCCCATAATTGAAGTGAATTCTCCTTGGTTCAGTGTTACGTCAATTCCGTGTAATATTTGAACGGACTCTGCACCATTTTGGAAGGATTTCGTGATGCCTTTTAAGTTAATCACTGGGCGACAACCTCCATACCATCTTTTAAGTCTTTTTCAGGTTTAGAGATAATTTCCTCTCCTTTTTTCACTCCAGAAACTTTTGCTTCGCTATCAGTCTCGAATTCAACAGTAACTGCTTGTTCTTTCGCCTTACCGTCTTTTACAACGAAGACAACATTTTTGTCACCTTTTTTCACGATACTGCTTTTCGGAACAATTGTACCAGTTGCTTCGCCAGATTTACTTGTTACGTAAACGTGGAAGCCGTTTTGTAATTCGTCACTATTATCTAATGTGACAGTGAATTGATAGTTAGAAACAGTTTTATTTTCATCCATGCTCTTTAATGGTGTAGAACCGATTTCTGTTACTTTTCCTGTCCAAGTCTTACCAGCGACAGTTTTTGATGAAACAGTTACTTCTTGCCCAACTTTCATACTAGCAAGCTCATATTCAGAAATTTGACCTTTTACTTTAAATTGACCAGCGTGACGAAGAGTAATTCCGCTCATACCTGTTTTTTCGTCAGCAGTTTTTACGATATCATCAATTACGCCATCAGCAGGACTTGTTACAGAAAGATTGTTTACTTTCTCTTTTGCTGCTTTAATCATTTCATCAGCTTTTTCAACTTCAAACTTTTTCATTTCAATTTGTGATTCTAATTGCCCAACTTCGGCTTCTGATGCTTTTAATGCTTCAGCAGGAAGGCCTGCATTTTTATCTTTTTGTAATTTTTGTTTCGCTACATCAATTTGTTTTTGGAGCAACGTTACTTCTTTTTGTGCGATTTTCTTTTGCATTTCTGCTTCTGTTACACCTTGTTTCGCAGTCGGATCATTGTATTTAAATAGAAGCTGACCTTTTTTCACTTCATCGCCTTTTTTCACAGCTAATTCATATGTTCCTTTTGTTGGATCGAATGAAATAGTTTCAATTCCATTTGGAATAACTTCGCCACCAAATTTTTGCGCGTTTTGGATTTGTTTTTCGGTTACTTTATATCCGCTATATGCCATTGCTACATCTGAACCGCCACCAGCAAATGCAAAGTATGATCCAGCTGCAATTCCGATTGCTACTACACTAGTAATTAACACTTTATTTTTCTTCTTCATCTATTTATCACCTTTTCGTTCGTTTTAGTATCTACATTAAGTATAGAAGAGGTAAAGAATCTGACAAATCGTTTTAGCTTACAATAACCTTACAGTTTTGTAAGGTATGAATATGTAAATGTAAGGTAGAGGTTGTCCTAGTGTAAGCAAATGAATTGACTCGTCGTTTCTTTCTTACAATAATATTGTATGGAGGAAAGGAGGAAGGAAGATGGAAGCTTATTTTAGCGCACACCCATTAAAACCATTTATTCCATACACAAGGCAACATGCCCTTATATTATTTATTATGTTGGTGGGGATATTTTTTCTGTATCAATACCAAGATGTATTACGTCAAAGTGAGTGGAATATAACGGTTCGATATGCAATTGCATTTTTATTTATAGGTAGTGAAATTGGGCTTCATATGTGGAAGTGGAAAGCGGGGATTTTTGAGCTAGCTACTTCATTACCGTTTGAATTATGTACGATTAGTTTATTATTAGCGTCGATTATGATCGTAACGAAAAGTTACCGCATATATGAGATTGTATTTTTCACGGGAATTATTGGCGCATCACAAGCTATTTTAACGCCAAACTTGCAGTATGCTTTTCCGCATTTTCGTTTCATTGAATATTTTATCGCGCATATATTGCTCATTTGGGCACCACTCTTTATGACTTGGGTGGAAGGCTATAGACCGACCTTGCAATCTATTAAGCGTACGATGATATTTTTAAACATATTGATTCCGCTTGTTTCGTTTGTGAATTATAAAACAGGCGGTAATTATATGTTTTTAGCTCATAAGCCAGAAACAGCTTCATTACTCGATATGTTAGGACCGCATCCTTACTATATTATTTCATTAGAACTCGCAGCGCTTATTGGGTGTTTTATTTTGTATATGCCGTTTGCAAAAAGAGAAAGGCATGCGCATAAAGAATCACTAGGATCATAACCTAGTGATTTTTTATGATTGAATATTTACAATTCAGAAAATTAAGAATAAAATTAGAGAGTAAAATATAAAGAGAGAGAAGGGAAAACGTGGTCAAAAAAGTTTTTCTGAATGGGATGGAAGTGACAATTCAATTTATTATTTCGATTTTGGGGATTATTATGTTAGGGGCTCTGCCGAAATTGTTTTATGGATTTAAGCTGGATGTATCAAAGTACATACAGAGTTTAAAAGAAGTGTTTGTGAACTTAATGGATATTTCCAATTTGCAATATGTGAAAGGTAAATTTTTATTTCCGCAGCTTTTCGTTCATTATAAAGAAACGATTATTATTTTTTTAGCTGCTTTTTTTATTTCATTATTTGTAGCATTTTGTATTGTTTATGTAATTATGAGTAGTTCACCGCGTATACAACATCGAATTAAATCATTTCTTATCTTCCTAGAATCTATTCCAGATATCCTTCTTATTTTAGTATCACAAATTTTAGTTATATGGTTTTTTAAACAAACAGGTTTTTTACCTTTTCAAATTGCTTCAATTGGAGGCGAGTCAATTAGAGGATTGCCGATACTTTGTTTGAGCATCCCGACTACGATTATGTTTGTAAAAATGGTCGTGCTTCGTTTTGAAAATGAACTAGAAAAAGATTATGTACTATTTGCTAAGGCGAAAGGGCTGGGGCGCTTTCATATTTTAAATCGTCATATTTTACGAAATGTGTTGCTTAGTACATTATTCTTTGCGAAAACGAATATCTTTTTTATGTTATCTAATTTATATATTATAGAATGGATTTTTAATACGGGTGGTATTTTTATGTTTTTGAAATCTTATTTTGGTATTAGAGTTGAGGTTTTCATCGTTAGTGTGCTTCTTATATATATTCCGATTTTTATTTTATTTAAATTGTTTCATTATCTCATTCCGGCTGCGATGAAGGAGAGATTATAATATGTGGACGTATATAAAACGTGATAAAAGATTTTGGATAAGCATTGGGTTTCTTCTCCTATTAGTTCTTTTGAGCATCGGAAATACGTTATGGAATGATGGACATATTAGACAAGTTACATTGCAATATGATGCGGATGAAAATCCACAAGTGCCACCGTTTTCACCTTCATTACAATTTTTACTCGGGACAGATCGGAAAGGATACGACCTTTTACATTTAGTTATTGAAGGCGCGAAGTGGACGATTGGTATATCTATTTTAATTGCGGCACTTAGAATGGTAATAGGTGTGTTTTTCGGTGTCGTACTCGGAACGTATATAAAAAGAGGATTTTCAAAAATTGAGGCTTTCTTTGATAGTTTTACAGTTATTCCGACAGTTATGATTGCGTATTTTTTTCTTCAATCTGCAAATGCATTTGGAAGCGGGGAGGAAACAACAACCTTTTTTGAAAGGGCTTCGTTTCAAGTTGTCTTACTTGTAATGCTTGTAATGCCAGTTATTGCACTGTATGTTGCGAAGGAAGTTCGTAAATTGCGAACGGAGGAATTTGTTGATGCCGCACGCATATTAGGTGGATCGAGAAGACATATTGTTATAAAGCATCTTTTCCCGCACCTTTATATGACGTTTATACTTGTATTTTTTCAGCAGTTTACGCAGACTCTTACTATTTTACTGCACTTAGGGTTACTAGAAATATTCTTTGGCGGAACGGTTAAGTTTTTAGGACCGATAGAAGAAATAGAATCTTACACACATGAATGGTCAGGGCTAATTGGAGTCTATTTTAGATCTTTAACAGTGCATCCATGGATTCCTCTCGTCCCAATTACATTTTTCGGGCTTACCATTTTTTCAGGAAATATGATTGTAAAAAGTCTAGAAGAGGCGATGTTGAAAGTTCGATTAGGGGGAGAGATAAAGAAGGAAGTTGTAGAAGAGGAACAATCTGCTGTACAGTCAAAGGAAGAGTTGTTTACGTTTAAACATACGATGTGAAGAGAAAAAGAAGCAAGCATGGATTTCATGCTTGCTTCTTTTTACTTTGCAGAAACTTCACCTTCAGCTTCTGTTTGCGGAATAAAGTATCCGATTATACCACCAATTATTGCTGGAACGATCCAGCCGATTCCTAAGTTATAAAAAGGAATCGTGTGTACGATATTAGCGATAAAACTTGGTATCATTCCCACATTATCAAGTGCATGAATACAGCTAATAATGAATGCTGCGATCATTGCTCCGATGTAGACAGAAGGTTTACGTTTCGTATATTTATCGATAAATGATACGAAAATTAAAATGATTGTAATTGGGTACAAAATAATTAATACAGGTAGTGTGATTTTAATTAATAAGCTTAATCCTAAGTTTGAAATAACGAAACTAAAGATACAAACGTATAGTACGAGCTTTTTGTAAGAAACATTTGTTAATACTGTTGCGAAATAGTTGGCGAATGCACTTACAACACCAATTGCTGTTGTTAAACAAGCGAAGATAATGGCGATACTTAATAAAACATTACCGCTTGTCCCAAAGAATTGGTACATAACAGTTGCTAATAGTTGACCACCGTTCTCGAATTGTCCCAAGTTTCCGTTTGAAGCTCCGATATAACCGAGTAAGAAGTAAACAATTGTTAAGAATAGAGCAGCGATACTTCCGCAAATGATTGTATATTTCGCGATAGATTTCTTCTCTTGTATACCGTTTTGACGAATTGCATTTACAACAATTGTTGATAGTACGAGAGCGCCAATTGCATCTAACGTTAAAAATCCTTCAAGAAATCCTTTGAAAAACGGGATGTCTTTATAGTCACCGATAGGCTCTGCAAACGTTCCTGGTGAAAGAATCGCTTTTGTTGCCATAATTGCAATAATTACAAGTAAAATTGGCGTTAATATTTTACCAATATGATCTACTAGCTTGGATGGATTTAATGATAAGAAGTAAACGACTGTAAAGAAAATCGCACTAAAAACTAACATAGAATACCATTGATCTGGGAAAAGTGGTGCAATCCCAATTTCATAAGATACAGATCCAGTTCGTGGAATAACAAATAGTGGGCCGATTGAAAGATAAATAATGATAGCGAATACTGCTGCGAATTTTGGATGAACACGGCTCGCTAAAGTGTTAAAACTACCACCAGCAAGGGCAACAGCAACGATAGCAAGTAAAGATAAACCGACGTCTGTAATAATAAACCCTGTAATGGAAACCCACATATTTTCTCCGGAAGAAAGGCCAAGAAGGGGCGGGAAAATCATATTACCAGCACCGAAGAAAACTGCGAAGAGTAATAAACTAATCGAAAGTATTTGCGCTGGTTTCAAAGTTGTACGCATATAAAGAAAATCCTCCTAATGAGTATTTTTGTCGAAAATTCAAATAATTTGTCGAGTAACTGTTATTATTTTAAAGGTCTGATGACTAGAAAGCAATAGGGAATTTTGAAAAAATTAAAAAATAATGCATTAAATCGAATAAATATACTATTTGTATGTTTAATAGGAAGGATTTAACTTTTAACGTAAAAAAAACACATATCGCTAGGATACGTGTATTAAAAATATATTTTTCTATCGCGTTCTTCTTTTAAAATTTCAACCGCTTCTCGGAAACGTTGTGAATGGACAATTTCTCGTTCGCGTAAAAAGCGTAAACTGTCATTTATGTCGGGATCGTCAGATTGGTTGATAAGCCATTGATATGTGGCACGCGCTTTTTCTTCAGCCGCAATATCTTCGTATAGGTCGGCAATTGGATCACCTTTAGCTTGTATATAGGTTGCAGTAAATGGAACACCAGCTGCGTTATGGTAATGAAGTGCGCTGTCATGATCGACGTAATGAGGGTCGAGACCAGCTGCCTTCATCTGTTCAGGAGTCGCATCTTTTGTCAGCTTATAAACCATTGTAGCAATCATTTCAAGATGCGCAAATTCTTCTGTACCAATATCGGTAAGGAGGCCAATGACTTTATCCGGGATTGTATAACGCTGATTTAAGTAACGTAGTGCAGCAGCTAATTCTCCATCTGCACCACCGTATTGCTCAATTAATAATTTTGCAAGTGCTGGATTACAAGTTCCTACTTTAACAGGGTATTGTAATTTTTTTTCATAAATCCACATAGTTTCTCTCCTTTATATTTGCCATGGCCAAGGACCTTTGCTCCATTCCCAAGGGGCATTAGAATAGCTATTTCCATACTGTTGAAGCGGTCCATATTTTTCTTCCATCTGTTGTTTTAATACTCTTCGTTTATAGGAAAAATCATTAAATTGGTTAATAGCTGCTGTATCGTCTGGGTGGGTGTCTAAGTAAAGGGTTAGTTCAACTAATACAAAGTCTAATTCTTGGAGATTCTCTAAAAGTCGATAATACTCTTCTGGTAGTGGCTGGTTCACGTCAGTAGTCACCGCCCTTTTTTATAAGGATTTTCGTAATAATCATAAAAGATAGGCCATAAGGTTCCTTTTTGTAGTGCTTCTTTCGGTGAGAATTGTGGTAAATTTGGCGGTTGAAAACCTAAATATAAATTAGGAGGGGTAGAGTAATATTTTTTACCAATAGGAGGACAAGGATCTTGAGGACTATGATATGGCACATATGATTTCATATATTTATCCATTAATAAACCTCCCTATATTCTTCATCACTACGTATTGTATTCAGACATAATAGGCCTTTATGACACATATAAAAAAGTAATAGGTACGGGGGGAATGAATGTGGAGAATGTGAAACAATTCATTGTATTGGAAGTGAAAAACTTAAAGGAAACTTTGTATTTTTATGAAGGGATTTTAGGAATCAAGCCTAGTTTAGAAAGACCCCAATTAGATGTAACAGGGGTTTGGTATGATGCTGATTCAATGAGAGTTAGTTTTGTAATGAATCGTAGTTTGGGTGGGCGTGAGAAGAGTGTTACGGATTCGGTTGATGTACTAATGTTTTCAATTTCTAACATAGAGAACTTAAAGAAGAGGTTAGTGTTTTATAAAATTGCATATACAGAAAACAAAAGTGAGAAGAGTATTGTAGTACAAGACCCAGATGGATATAAAATTCAAGTGATAGAGAAGGACGAATAAACGGAGGGGATTTAGTGGAGAGGAATTATGAAGAAAGTGCATTGTTTGAGCATCAATTTTGGCTAAAGGTGCTTACTGATCATTCGCAATTTTTACTTGATGCATTAGCTCCGAAGGAAAAAGAGGATATAAAAAAGGCCACTTATTTTGTTGAAACATTTACGAATCTGTTAAATAAAGTTCGTAATGTGAATCTCATTGCGTTTTCAAAAGAGGCAGAACGAGCCGCAAAGGAAATACGAACGTTTAAATTAAGTATTATACAGAAACAACTCGAGGGAAAAATCACTATTCATTTTACGCCAACTTTCATCAATCATATGGTAAACGAAGTAGAAGAGTATATAACAGTGTTAGAATTTTTAAATAAAGGAGAAGTTCCGCCTGTTTTTCATGAATTACATTATCATCTCGTTTGGTTAACGGATGCGGCTGGCCATGCAGGGTCTATTTCTGGTGGATTAGATCTTGTTGAAAAAAGATTAAAAGAGAAAAGCGAAGAATTTACGAAGCACTTTGAACAATTTTATTTAAAGGCAGTTGAAATGACGGGGTATTTACGGACAGAGCTTCATCATTTTCCTGCATTAAAGAAGTTTACAAAAGATGTTTCACTTGAGTTAAAATTATTTTCGCATTTTCTCCATGAGGTCGAAGAGCTGGAGTTATCGAATGAAATATTAAGTGCATTATCTGCTAGAATGGCGGATCATATGGCAAGAGAAGAATGTTATTACTTATTAAAATTAGCACAATCGTCTGGACTTGAGATGCCAAAATGTAATCCGCTTTAAAGAAAAAAGAGGTCAATTTTATTTGGCCTCTTTTTCTGCTTTATTTTCTCTTTTTATTTTTGCTTGTTCAATACTTGCCTGTAATGTCTCCATAATATTGATGATGTTTGGAGTTGGAGAGATTGTTTCGGTTTTTTCCTGTTGTTCAATTTTGTTTTCGATTAGTTCGGTAAGGGCTTCTTTATACTCATCTGTATACATCTCTTGTTCAAAAGGATTTGTAAGATGGTGGATTAAATTGATTGCTGCTGTGAGTTCTTGTTTTTGAATCGGATAATTTTCGTTACTTGGTAAGTTAGGTGTATTTGTTATATCGCGAATTTCATTAGGGTAGTGAATAGTTTGTAATATAAGCCCATCTTCAAAGTTACGGATAATAGCTAAATGTTGTTTTTTTCTAATGGAAATATGGATAAGACCAAGTTTATTCGTACGTTCAAGTGCTTCTTTTAATAATAAATATGATTTTTCATGTCCTGAGGTAGGGCCTATAAAATAAGAACGATCGTAGAGAACAGAATCAATTTCGTTATTTTGGACAAAAGATATAATACGAATAGATCTTGGTTCGTGAGCTTTTTGCAACTCAGCTAATTCTTTTTCATCCATAATAATGTACTTATGAGGTGCGTATTCATAGGCTTTTACAATATCTTTATCATCAATTTCTTCATCCGTACAATCAGGAGCAAATTTTTTATATTTAATAGGTGTTAAGCATTCTTTATGAAGACTTAAAAATTTTATATCGTTTTCTTCTACGGCACTGTATAGTTTGATTCCTATATTTAATAGTCCAAGTGAAAGGGCACCTTTCCATACGGTATGCAAATGAAGCCTCTCCTTTCATTCAAAAATGATTATGTATATTATGAGATAGTAAGAAATTTCCTATACGTTTTTTGTTTTTACGGAATGTTAAGCAGGAGGATGTGGGATATAAAATATATTGACAAGCCCTCCAAAATATTTTAATGTGATTGTATAAAATTGTGTATATAAAGGGGAGTAACTTATTACAGTAAAGTCGTCATTACAGGGAGAAACCCTCGGCTTTATTGGCAACGTTTCGTTGTTAGTGAGACCTTTACCAGCAATGGTAAAGGCCCCTTATTGTCTTTTTTAGGACCCTTACCATGTTTGGTAGGGGCCTTTTTGTATACAAAGAGAGGAGATATAAAAATGAAAAAACTTATTAGTAGATTAAGAGTTGTATTTCATGTTCGCCGATTTGTTCCATTCCTATTTGACTTTTTCACTTCAAAAGAGGTTTCAATAAAGAAGAAAATTTTATCTATTGCGTTTTTAGTTGGTTATGTTGCGATGCCGCTCGATTTAATTCCAGACTTCTTACCGTTTATCGGTATTTTAGATGATATTGGAATTGTATTATTTATTTTGAACCGAATTGTAAAAATGGCGCCAGTTCAATTACAAGAAAAGCATAACGTAAACGTAGGATAGGAGTTGGGGTAGAAAATATGGAGCAAATTATTTTAGATATAATCGAGTTTTTAAAGCAATTTTCTTATTTTGGAGTTGTGTTAGCATTAACGTTTGAATTTATTCCAGCAGAAGTAGTTTTGCCCATGGTTGGTTATTGGGTGTACGAGGGAGATATGAATTTTTGGCTTGCTGTATTAGCCGGAACCCTCGGCGGAACGACAGGACCTTTAACGTTATATGCACTCGGTTATTACGGTGGTCGTCCTCTATTAATAAAATACGGGAAATACTTCTTCATTAAAGAAGAACAAATTCAAAAAGCAGATGATTTCTTTGAGAAATATGGACCGGTTGTAGCATTTGTTGGACGCTTTGTGCCAGGAGTTCGAACGCTTATTTCTGTTCCATGTGGTATGGCGAAAATGAACATATGGAAATTTAGCATATATACATTTGTAGCAATGTTCCCGTTAACGACTTTGTATGTTTATTTTGGAATGAAATTAGGTCCACATTGGGAAAAAGCAGCGGATGTTGTTGGGCAATATATGTTACCGATATTAGGAGGCGTTATTCTTATCGTTGCTAGTATCTTTGTCTATAAATATATGAAAAAAAGAAACAAAACAGAATCTATCTAGTCACATGAATATTTTTTGAAAATAGATGAATAGTACAGGCAAAAGACTCTGGGGGACATACACATATAGGGAATATAAAAGAGAGAGGGGAAACAACTATGTCTTGTGAGTGCTCAGGGTCAGCATTAACTTGTTGTCCAGATAAAAATTATGTGCAAGATAAAGTGTGTAGTCCGTGGTCTGCTACTGTAGTTGCAACAGCAATTGATAATGTTCTCTATACAAATAATATTAACCAAAACGTAATTGGTACTGGCTTTGTTAAATATGATGTTGGACCAGGCCCAATTACTGTAGAGGTACTTGATTCTGCTGGGGGTACAATTGATACACAAACATTAAACCCAGGAACGAGTATTGCTTTTACGTATCGCCGCTTTGATAGTATACAAGTTGTGTTACCTGCAACACCTGCTGGAACGTATCAGGGAGAATTTTGTATTACAACACGTTATCCACTTTCATAGCAGAATAGGAGAGGATCGAAATGGGAATGAGAAGTTCCAGTTTGTCTTGTTGTTCTAATAAAACACTTGTGCAAGACCAAGTATGTACAGACTGGTCTATTACAGGTGCTGGTACTCAAATTGTATATACAAATAATATCACGCAAGAAGTATATGGTTCAGGCTACGTGAAGTATGATGTAGGTGCCAACCCGATTACAGTTGATTTTTTAGTAGGTGCAACAGTGGTTGATACAATTACTGTACAACCACAAAGTAGTGGTACTTTCACTGTCCGATATTTTACTACTGTCCGAATTACTACGACAGGAACGACTGTTAATCAAGGAGAGTTTTGTATTACAGTACGTTATCCAATCTCATAAAAAGCATACCGTGAACGGTATGCTTTTTATATTAAGGAAATAATGAAATTGGTATTCTATAAGCAACATGTAAATTCGCAACAGTACTTGCCTTCTAAATATAGTGAAGGATTACTTGTTATATTGATAATATTGATCGACTGTAGGTCTTTTCCTGTGTACGATATTGTATTACCAGGAAACACAGTGAAAATATTGGTTACTGTTCCAACGATTTGAATTGTAATTGCTTCGTTGCTGCTAGTACTATTGTAAACCGAGACAGTACCTGATATAAGTAGTATCCCATCACTTTGCCATAGTATCATTAATTGTGATGCATCTTTGGCAGAGGAGATGGTGTTATTAGTTATGAGGAAATTCCCTGCAAATTCATTTGTTACTCGCTCGCAATTTGGATTTGGAGGAGGGGGCGGTGGACAAGGGTCTGGACAAATAATAGATAAAGGAGCGAAACAGCCGATATTTTTTTTATTCTTCAATACAACCCCTCCTTTTAAGTTGTCTTTTATTACTATTAAATGTAAAAGCATGGCCGATGTGTTAAAAAAAGAAGGAAATATTAAAAATTAAGATTGTCTAATAGGCTTAAACCTTAACTTATCATTAGTGTTATAGAAAAGATTATATGTGAATAGTCATAGGAAAAGAATGATCAGACTCTTTTAGACAAAAGGTGGTTGTATACAATAGTACGAGTAATGTTGGACTTAATTTCTAATTAACTGTATATTTACAAAAATCTAATAAAGTTCATTTGTTATTTAAACGACATTAACATGTATTAGATAAAATAGCCCTTGTAATGAATCAATTATTATGAGGAGGATTCACGTGGACAGAAATGCTTTAAGAAAAGTAAAAGGCCTTATTGGATTATTAATGTTTTTTGTATTAGCATTCGTATCATTTCCATGGAGTACATCAGTCAAGGCGGAAGAGAAAAAGCAAGAAAAGGCATCAAGTGAGAAGAAGATAGTTTTTCCAGTTGTAAGTGATGTGCATATTAAAAACAGTGGAACAGATGATACGTTTCGCTGGAAAAGAGCGATTGAACAGTTTAATACACTAGCACCAAAGCAAGATGCATTTGTTATTGTAGGTGATTTCACAGATACAGGATCAGTGCAGCAATATGATCGTTTCATGCAAGTGTATAATGAAAATGCAAATAAAGATGCCGTGAGAATGAATTCTCTTGGTAACCATGATTATTGGAACGGTTTATCTGTAGAGGGCGCACAGAAGCGTTTCTTAGAAAAAACAGGTATGGAATCAATTTATTATCATAAAGTGGTAAAAGGTTATCACTTCCTTGTTATGTCTCCAGAGAATGGAACAACTCATGGCTATTATTCGGACAAGCAAATTAATTGGTTAAAAGAAGAAATGGCAAAAGCGCAAAAAGATGATCCAGAAAAACCGATTTTTGTATTTTTACATCAACACATTAAAGAGACAGTATACGGTAGTCATGAATGGGGAACACAAGATAGCGCAAAAATTAATGCAGTATTAAAAGAATACCCACAAGTTATTACGTTTTCAGGTCATTCACATTATCCATTAGATGATCCGAGATCGATACATCAAAAAGACTTTACATCAGTTGGTACATCTTCAGTAAGTTATATGGAAGTTGAAGGTGGTAAAGTACAAGGGAATATCCCGCCAGGAGCTAGTACGTTAAGCCAAGGTTTATTAGTAGAAGTAGATGATAAAGAAGTAACGATTAATCGTCGTGATTTCCATACGAATTCTTGGACAGGCGAGCCTTGGAAAATTAAATTACCAGCAAAGAAAGAAACATTTACACATGTAGAAGATCGTGATAAAGAAAAGCCATACTTTGCTAAGGATGTAAAGCTTGCTGTATCAAATGTAACAGAAAATGCGGCAACAGTAACATTCCCACAAGCGTTGGACAACCTCCTTGTTCACTCTTACCGTGTGCAGGCTAGAGATAAGCAAACGGGTGAAATGAAAAATAAATTGTTAGCATTCTCAGAGTTTTATCGTGATCCAGTGCCGAAAGATCTTACGTTTACACTGGCAGGGTTAGATGGCGGGAAAACATATACACTTGAAGTTGTTGCAATTGATTCGTTTGGTAATGAAAGTGCGCAGCCTTTAACGGCAGAAATTACTACGAAAAAAGATGATATTGATCCGAATGTAAAAGTGCCAAAGGCTGATGTTTTTGATGTGAATTTTGCAGATGGTACATTTAAAGACAATTCACCATTTGGTACAAAAGGTGATGTGAAGGGCAATGTGACTATTGAATATGATAAAGCATTGAAAAAGAATGTTATGAAGTTAAACGGACAATCTAATACATTTGGATACCTTCCATTTTCAGCAGCACAAAAAGAGAAAGTAGCAAATACATTTACGTTAGAAACGGTATTTTCAATGAATCAAATCCGTGGCCAAGGTATTTTGCAAAATACAGAGAGCGGCGGAATTGGATTTGAGTCTACAGGAAGTGGATATGTTGAATTATGGGCTCACATTGGTGGCAGCTATAAACGTGTTGGAGTTCAATTAGAAGCGAACAAAACGTATCATTTAACAGGAACGTATAACGGAAGTGAAGTAGCTATTTATGTCGATGGTAAAAAAGTAAATAGCCAACCAGCTACAGGGAAAGTGTATCATCCAAATGTACCATTTGCACTTGGAGCGGATCCTGATAGCAATGGAAATGGTGGCATTCCGTTAAATGGACAAATCGCGCTTGTGAAATTATATAGTAAAGCGTTAAGTTCTTCAGAAGTATTAGCAGCGTACAATGAGTTTTCTAACCGTACGAAATTAGAGCAAGTGAACGCGTTATATGAAGAGCTTGGAAAAGGGAAAGAAGTGTTAGCTGGTACGTATGAGTTTGGTGATAAGCCAGGTCAATATTCAAAGGAAGCATTTCAAGAACTAGAGAAAAGCTATAATAATGCAAAACAAGTGTTTGAAAATGTAGGGAGCACGGGAGAGCAAATCGTTCAAACATATAACGAATTAAAAACAGCTAATGTAACATTTGTACAATCTAAAGTAGTAGAACAACCGAAAACACCGAAAGAAAAATTACAAATCAATATTGAATCTGCAAAAGTAGTAGTGAAAAAAGCGCAAGATGCAAATGTAACGGACGGTTCAGTGAAAGCACTGAGTCAAAAAATTACAGTGGCCGAAGCTGTAGTGAAAGATGTAAAAGTAAAAGATACACAGGTAGAAACAATGAATCGTACATTAGAGTATACGATTTCACTTGTTGAAAAAAGCATAAACAAATAAGAGAGAAGAAAAGAAGCTTATCATGATAGGCTTCTTTTTTGTTATACTAAAATTAGTATAGAATGAAGGAGCGAATAATTTGGAACAGAAAAAGCTAAAAAGAATTCTTGAATATGTATGGATCGCGGTTGTGCTCCTTGTAGGATATTATTTCTTAAAAGAAAAAAGTATATGGGTTTTATTTTTAATGACGTTTTTATTAGCGGGTTTAGGCACGTTATTTATTAATTTCTTCTTTGATAGTTTAAATGCCTGGAAGAATAAAAAGAAGGGAACGAAGTAAAGGAGGGAATATATGCAAAAGTGGAAGCTCATATATCAGGTGATTATTTTCCTATTGCTTGTAGGTATTGGAATTGTGAAATACGCAACGCCAATAGGAAATTGGGCATGGTTTACAGCTTGCATCGGCATATTTTTCATTTTACAGTCGTTAACGAAAAAATATAATAGTACAGAAAAATAGCTCGCCGCTAAAACGGCGAGCTATTTTGTTATGCTTTTTTCTTTTCATCATTTGTTTTTTCAATAGCTAAATGACTATGTTTCCTAGAGTAGAAGAAATAGAAGCATAAGCCGACTATAAGCCAAACTGCAAAGCTAATCCATGTTGTTTTAGACAAATTGATCATTAAATATAAGCAGCAAAGAATCGCGACAACTGGTAATACAGGTACGAAAGGTGTACGGAATCCACGTTTTAAATCAGGGTGTGTTTTTCGTAAAATAAGTACTGCGCAGCAAACGAATGTAAAGGCTGTTAACGTACCGATGTTTACTAAATTCGCTAGCAAATGTAAGTCTAAAAGGCCTGCTAATAAAGCAGCAACAACGCCAGTAATCCACGTATTTAATAAAGGGATTTTTACTTTTTTATTTACACGTGCTAACGCTTTTGGAAGTAAACCGTCACGGCTCATCGCATACGAAACGCGAACTTGTCCATACATAACGACTAAGAGAACGGTTGTCATTCCAGTCATCGCTCCAACAGCGAGTAGTCCTGCAATTGTATCCTCACCAACGAAATGCAATGCAAATGCAACTGGATCAGAAACGTCTAATTGCGTATAAGGAACCATACCTGTTAAAACGAAAGATACGATCATATATAAAACAGTACAAATAAGAAGAGAACCGATAATACCAATTGGTAAGTCACGCTGCGGTTTTTTCGTTTCTTCTGCAGCTGTTGCGATTGCATCAAATCCTAAGAAGGCGAAGAACACAGTGGCAGCCCCAGTAATAATACCGTCGTATCCGAATGGGATGAACGGTGTCCAGTTTTCAGGTTTTACATATTTTGCACCTGCTACGATAAAAGCGATAATAACGGCTAACTTAATAAGAACCATAATATTATTAATGCGTGCGCTTTCGCGTATACCAAAACTTAAAAGGCCCGTAATAAGAAGTAAAATACAGACAGCAGGTAAATCGATGAGACCACCTTTTCCTACGCCGGGGGCCGAGGCGATTATGGCGGGCAGGTGTATATTGAACCCTTGTAGTAATGATTGCAAATAACCAGACCAACCGACAGCTACTGCTGCAACGGCAAGTAAATATTCGAGCATTAAACACCATCCGACGATGAAGGCGACGACTTCTCCGACTGTCATGTATGCGTAAGTATACACACTTCCTGAGACAGGAATAGAAGAAGCAAATTCAGCGTAACAAAAGGCTACACAAGCACAAGTAAATGCAGCAATAAGGAATGATAGCATAATACCAGGACCAGAATGTTTTGCTGCAACAATACCTGTTAATACAAAGATCCCTGTCCCAATTACGGCGCCGATTCCTAAAAATGTTAAATCGAGTGCAGTTAATGTTCTAGCTAGCTGCTTTGGTGATTCAGTACTAAGCGCTTTTTTTCGTAATAATGACTTCACTTTGGACTCTCCCCCCGTTTTTTCATTTCCATAACTGCGACTATAGTATGAGTCCATTAAAAAAGAGTAAGTAAGGAAGTGGAGGTGCAGTTATGGTATGTAGTTTTTTAAAATTGCTGGATTAATCTTAATATAATTCAGAATATTTTGTCAAATAAAAATATGACAAATAAAATGCGGATCAATAGGGGAAACTACTTGCAGAAATGGACGGGGGTTAACGACCCACTGATTAAAGTTAAAGTAGGAGCAGATGCTATGTTATTTTATTTTGAACTTGTCGTCATTTTACTTTGTACGAAATTAGCTGGTGACATTAGTGTAAGACTTGGTCAGCCTTCTGTACTTGGTAAGTTAATTGTCGGTATTATTATCGGTCCGGCTGTACTTGGTATTATTAATAGTTCTGAACTGATTGATGAATTGAGTGAGATTGGTGTTTTGTTACTTATGTTTATGGCGGGACTTGAAACAGATTTAGAAGAGTTAAATCGGAATTTGAAATCGTCGTTTGCAGTAGCGGCCGGTGGAATTATTTTTCCTTTCATTGGTGGTTATGTAACAGGATTGCTGTTTGGATTAATACAATCCCATGCCATTTTTTTAGGGTTATTACTTTGCGCAACATCGGTTAGTATTACGGTGCAGACGCTACGTGATCTAGGAAAAATGAATACGAGAGAAAGTACAACCATTTTAGGTGCTGCCGTATTTGATGATGTCATTGTCGTTATTTTATTAGCATTTGTAATGAGTTTTTTAGGAACGCAAGATGTGAATATAACACTGGTCATTGTAAAGAAAATTATTTTCTTTGTAAGTATTGTTTTTATTGCTTGGAAAGTCGTTCCTTGGATTATGAAAATGCTTGTCCCGCTTCGTGTAACAGAAGCGTTAATTAGTGCAGCTCTTATTATTTGCTTCTCTTTTTCTTATTACAGTGAAATGATGGGAATTGCAGGCATTATTGGAGCATTCGCAGCAGGAATTGCTATTTCTCAAACAGAGTATAAGCATGAAGTGGAACATAAAATTGAACCGATTGCTTATGCAATATTTGTTCCAGTATTCTTCGTAAGTATCGGAATGGAAATTACATTTCAAGGCATTGGAAGTCAGCTTTGGTTCATTATTATTATGACTCTCGTTGCGATTTTCACAAAGTTAATCGGATCCGGCTTAGGCGCAAGACTGACAGGATTTAATCGCCAATCTTCTATCAGTATTGGTGTGGGGATGGTATCACGTGGTGAAGTAGCGCTTATCATCGCAGCAAATGGACTTACGGCGAATTTATTAGCGAAAGAAAATTTCACAGCGATTGTTATTGTTGTTATATTGACGACAATTATCACACCGCCACTTTTGAAGAAATATTTTGTATAGACAGGAAGGGCTTATCTGATGTAGGTAAGCTCTTTTTTTATTCCCAAAAGCAATGATCATATAGCATGAAGGGTTTGTAATTATGGTAAAATCTATGTATGTGATATGACAAGGAGAGGGAAGTGTGAAGATTACGAAGGAGAAGGTTATCGGTGTAATCGTACTTATTGCAGTATGTATACCATTTACTGCATGGAAAGAATCAAAAGTGAAAGATTTTCCGGTTTCTATTTTTTCGGAAGAAGCAGATGGTGAGTACGGTCAGAAGCTGAAATATACTGCTTTTTTACCTGATGTTGCGATTTGGATGAACGGTTGGGAAAAGAAGTGGACAGAGGGGGAAAGAACTGTTTATCAAAAAGGGAATCGCATTGTAAATGTGTTTCATCCTCCTGGCGATGATGGTTATTACCTTCTTGAAGCAAGAGAAAATAAGTGAACGCAACCGTAAGAAGTGGAGGTTAAATAGTGAAAGCTTCAACATTACTATTTAAAATTGAAAGTAATATGGATCAATTTTCACCAGCTGAGAAGAAGGTTGCCATGTACATAATGGAGAATGCAGAGATTGTACCGAATTTAACGACGAAAGAAGTGTCAACGAATGCAGGCGCAAGTGAAGCGAGTGTCGTTCGCTTTTGTAAATCGATTGGAATCGGAAGTTTTAAAGCATTTAAGATAGCACTCGTTCGTGAATTAACGATTGCTGATTATAATATTAACGATTTTTCAGTGATGAATACAGAAGATGGACCGTATGATTTATTTAATAAAGTTACTTATGTGAATAAAGCTGCAATTGAGGCGAGTGTTACTGCGATAGATAAGAAGGAACTTGAGAAAGCAGCGGATCGTATCGTCAATGCGGGCAAAATTATATTTTACGGCGTAGGTGGATCAGCTACGCCAGCGATGGATGGGGCGTATAAATTTACACGGCTCGGATTTACAGCGATGATGCTATCTGATTTTCATATGATGTTGCCGCTTGTGACGAATTTAAAAGAAGGCGATATATTTGTTGCGATTTCAACATCTGGTCGAACGAGAGATGTGCTTGAAATGGCGCAGTATGCAAAGAGACAAGGTGCAACTGTTATTGGAATTACGAAATTAGATCAATCATCCCCCCTATATAAAGAAGCGGATATTCGCCTTTGTATGCCAGATGTAGAACAAGATCATCGTATTGCGAGTATTGCTTCGAGAATGACACAATTGAATATGATCGATGCTTTATATGTGATTACTTTCAATCGAATTGGTAATAAAGTATTGGATCAATTTATGGAGACGCGAGAAGAAGCGTTGCGGTTACGGAAGTTAAAGTAGAAGAAAAGATGAGGAGACTCATCTTTTTTATTATCTTTGACACAAATATGTCATGTTGTGAAATTTTATTTCATAAAATAAGAAAGGGTTATTGATTTTTAGTTTCTTAAAGTTATAATAAAAGTGTGAAATATAATTTCAAAGAGGGTGGAAATATGTTAGAAAATTTATCGACAGAACATCGTAATGAGAAAACAATGAATCTGGATGAAATGAGCATAAAAGAAGTATTGCAAAGTATGAATGAAGAAGATCGAACTGTTGCGTTAGCAGTTGAAAAAGAGATAGAACAAATTGAAAAGGTTGTACAGACTGTTATTAAATCTTTTGAAGAAGAGGGACGCTTAATTTACATTGGTGCTGGTACGAGTGGTCGTTTAGGTATCCTAGATGCAGTGGAGTGTCCGCCGACATTTGGCACGGATGATAAAATGGTGCAAGGATTTATAGCAGGTGGATTGAAAGCGTTTACTAAGGCGGTGGAAGGTGCCGAAGATCGCGAAGAGTTAGCAGAAGAAGATTTAAAAAGTATTGGATTAAATGAGAAAGATACAGTGATTGGAATTGCTGCCAGTGGCAGAACTCCTTACGTAATTGGCGGCTTGAAATACGCACAGAGCGTAGGAGCGAGTACAGCGAGTATTTCTTGTAATAAAAATGCTGAAATAAGTAAATATGCAAATTTAAATGTGGAAGTAGAAACAGGTGCAGAAATATTAACAGGATCAACGCGTTTAAAAGCTGGTACAGCACAAAAATTAGTGCTGAATATGATTTCAACAGCTTCGATGATTGGTGTAGGAAAAGTATATAAAAACTTAATGGTAGATGTTCAATCCACAAATGAAAAGTTAGTAGAACGGTCAAAACGAATTATTGTGGAAGCAACAGGTGCTAGTTATGAAGTAGCGGCAGAGTATTATGAAAAGGCAGAACGTAACGTAAAAGCTGCCATTGTTATGGTGTTGTTGCAGTGTGAGTATGGGGAAGCACTGGAGAAACTAAAATACGCAAAAGGGTTTGTGAAGAAAGCACTATAAAGTAATAGGGAGGGGGATTCTATTATGAAGAAAGAAGAGAGAATGGCCAAGGAAATTTCGGAGCAACTTGGTGGAATAAAAAATATTCGTAGTATTGCTCATTGTATGACGAGACTACGTTTAACGCTTCATGATGAAAGTAAAGTAAATATGGACCTTTTGAAAAAAGTTGAAGGCGTTATGGGTGTTATAGAAGATGAGACGCTTCAAGTTGTCGTTGGTCCAGGAACAGTAAATAAAGTAGCAGCTGAAATGGAAGGTTTGACAGGACTACGAATTGGTGAGGTAGCAGATCATCACCTTGAAGATATTGGGCAAGAGATGAAATCAGAGATTAAGAAGAAAAATAATACACCGGTGAAAAACTTTTTACGAAAAATAGGAAGTATTTTCATCCCATTAATTCCGGGGCTTGTTGCGTCAGGAATTATAAACGGGGTTGCTAACTTTGCGAAAAATGCTGGTGCTGATCCAAATGCAACGTGGTTACAAATGTTACTACTCATTGGCGGCGGTATCTTTACATTCTTAGGAATTTTAGTCGGCTGGAATACAGCGAAAGAATTTGGCGGGACACCGGTTCTTGGGGCAATTGCTGGTATTTTAATTTTCAACCCGGCGATGGCAAACGTAAAATTGTTTGGTGAAGCATTAGTGCCCGGACGGGGCGGATTGTTTGCAGTTATTTTTGCAGCATGGCTTATGGTTGTAGTGGAAAGACAAGTTCGAAAAGCAGTGCCAAACGCAGTTGATATTATCGTGACACCACTCATTACTGTATTAGTTGTAAGTATCGTAACGATGTTAGCCATTCAGCCATTAGCAGGTTTCTTATCAGATGGTATTACGAGCGGAATTAATGCTATTTTAAATATTGGCGGAGCATTTGCTGGCGCAGTACTTGCGGGAACATTTTTACCTCTCGTTATGGTCGGATTGCATCACGGTTTAACACCAATTCATATGGAATTTATTAATCAAACACACGTAACACCGTTATTACCAGTGCTCGCAATGGCTGGTGCTGGCCAAGTGGGCGCAGCAATTGCGATTTATGTGAAAACAAAAAACAAACGACTTCGAAATGTAATTAAAGGTGGATTGCCAGTTGGCTTTTTAGGAATTGGTGAGCCGTTATTATACGGGGTGACATTACCACTTGGGAAACCGTTTATTACTGCTTGTTTAGGAGCGGCTGTCGGTGGTGCATTCCAAGCAGTTATGCAAACAGCTTCTCTTGGAATTGGCGTATCAGGGCTATCTTTAATTCCGTTAATTGCTGACAATAAATATTTACTCTATTTCTTAGGTTTAGTAATTGCATATGCTTTCGGATTTATCTTTACGTATTTCTTCGGATTTAAAGAAGAAATGGCAGAAAACATATAGAGAAAGGGATTCCTTTCTCTTTTTCTATTAATAGAAAGGGAGATTTATATGATCGGAGTTTCCATTTATCTTTCAAAAGAACGAGTAGAGAAACAAGAAGAGTGGCTAAAAGTAGCGAAGGAAAATGGGTTTACATCTATTTTTACATCACTGCACATTCCAGAAGATGATCCAAATACGTATAAAGAGTTAATTCAAATATTAGGGAAACAAGCTCTTGCACATGAAATGGAGTTAATGGTTGATGTTTCTCCAAAATCGTTACATCATTTAGGGCTAACATATGAAAATGTGGAAGAACTATTGGACTGGGGCATTACCGGTTTAAGAATGGATTACGGCATTGCGCCAAAAGAAATTGCAAGCGTATCTCATAAGATGAAAGTAGCTTTAAATGCGAGTACGATTACAAAGCCATTTTGGAAAGAATTACTTGCAGAACATATAAGAGTAGAGAATGTAGAAGCGTGGCATAATTTTTATCCACGTCCAGAGACGGGACTAGCAAAGTCCTTCTTACAAAAACAAAATCAATATTTACAGGAGTGCGGAATAAAAACGATGGCATTTATTCCAGGAGATGCGGAAAAACGTGGTCCGTTATATGAAGGGTTACCAACGTTAGAAAAACATCGCAATATGCGCCCGCTTGAAGCGTACTTAGAACTTGTTCAAGATTGTGGTGTTGATAAAGTATTGATTGGAGATATAAGCGCAAGTTTGGAAAGTATGCAAGAAGTAGCTAGTGCGAGTAGAGGGATTATTCCATTGCGTTACAAATCATTTATAACTGATAAAGAAGTATTAAAAGTGGTGGAGCAAGTGCATAAAAATAGACTAGATCCGGCTCGTGATGTTATTCGATCTGTAGAATCAAGGGAAGGAAATAGAGTGGTTTTACAGCCGATGCATACAATTGTAAGAAAGAAAGGCAGCATTACAATTGATAATGAATTGTACGGTAGATATGCAGGGGAGATGCAAGTTGCTACACATGATTTACCTGTAGATGAGAAAGTGAATGTTGTTGGAATAGTTGTGGAAGAGGACGTTTCTTTACTGCCTTATATTGGCGCTGGAAAAATGTTTCAACTTTTTCTATGCGATAGAATAAAAGCTTGAATTAGCGCTATTTTGTAGGAAAACATTATCCGTAAAACGGATAATGTTTTTTGTTTTCTTTAAAAAAGTATTTGACGAATGAAATAAAATACCGTATTGTTTTGACTTGTAAATAAAAGTTCACCATAACAAAACAAAAAGGAGAGTTCAAAATGAATCAATATATTGGGAATTTAATTATTCGTATCGTGTTAGGAGTTACGTTCTTTGCACACGGTTTAGCAAAGTTTCAATCAGGTATCGATAATGTAGCAGGATGGTTTACAAGCATCGGTTTACCAGGTGGCCTTGCATACGGCGTAGCAACTGTAGAATTAGTTGGTGGTATATTATTAATTATCGGTTTAGGTGTACGATATGTAGGATTGTTATTCGCTCTTATTTTAGCTGGAGCTATCGTAAAGGTAAATGGAGCAGCAGGTTTATTAGGAGATGGAAAGAATCCAGGATATGAATTAGATCTTGCATTATTATCAATGGGTGCGTATTTATTCGTAGTAAAAGCAGAAGGATATGTAGATCGTTTCTTAAAAGAGAAAGTAATGAAAACGAAGTAAATTTTATTTATAAATGTTGACTTGAAGAAGCGTTGTAACTATAATGATTACAACAAATAGATTAAGAGTAAAACAATTTAAATATTTTTTTACACAAGATGTAACTGTATAGGTTACATCTTGTGTAAAAATAAATAAACGGGAGGAAGTAATATGCCTAAATCAAATTTAGAAATTATTCAAAGCACGTATGAAGGATCAGCGTCTTCGAATGCAAAGCATTTAGCAGAAGCCTTCTCTGAAAAAGTGGAATGGACAGAGGCAGAAGGTTTCCCGTACGGCGGAACATATAAAGGCGTAGAAGCTATAATGGAAAATGTATTTAGCCGTTTAGGATCAGACTGGGATGATTATAAAGCAAGTGTAAATACATATCATGAAGTAAACGGAAAAGATGTAATTGTTGCTGAAGGTATGTATTCTGGAGTTTATAAAGAAACAGGAAAATCATTTGAAGCAGAATTTGTTCATGTATGGCAGCTTGAAAATGGAAAAATCGTGAAGTTTAAGCAGTATGTAGATAGTCATATTGTTAGGGAAGCGATGAAGAGCTAATGCTTTTTAAATGGATTGTAGGTATATGTATTACCATTATGGTAATCATCTCTTCTATAGTTGGCGGAAAGAAATTGCTTGCATATGTGGAAAAAGAAAATACAAATATTCAAACCGAGCGAGCGGCAAACGAAAAAGAGAAAAAAGCTGCAGAAGAAGCCCCGCAAATTAGTGAAGGTGAAATTATTTCTACTATGCATAAAATGGTGCACCAAAAGGTAAAATCCTCTGAAAAATGGGGATTTGTAGAGATGACAAAAAAGGAAATTTCTAATGTAAAAAGAGATATTGAAAATAGTACAGGTTTTCAATATAAAATGAAGTTATTTTCTATTATAAATAGATGGGAAAAAGGAGATTTTTCTCAAACTGTTGAGGAGCATAACTTTTTATGGAGCCTTCAAGGTGGAGATACTGGCAAGGCGACGGAACGTTTATCGCCAGAAGAGGAAAAGCAGTATATAAAAGAAATGAAGAGAAAATAAAAACATCGCCAACCCAGATGACGATGTTTTTTCATTAAGAATGTTTTCGCATTAAAGGTCTAACAGGCTGAACGGCAACAGTTTTAAAATGAGAAAATAAATAACATCCTGTTACAACGACAATTGTCCCTAAAATTTGTATCCACGTTAATTCTTCTCCGAGGAATATGAATGCTAAAATGGCTGTGAAAATTGGATTGAAGTTTAGAAAAATACCTGATGTAGTTGCGCCTAATTTTTGTACGCCAATATTCCAAAATACCATACAAAGAACTGTCGAAATAAGCCCAGTATATAAAAGTGATGTGATGAAAGAAGTATTTATATTTGAAACAGTGAAGCTACCTATGTTAAACGGTAGTAATAAAATAACGCCGAAAATACCAGAGTACAACGTTGCCATAAGTGGTGTAGTTGTTTTTGTTGCCCATTTACTACAAACAGAATAGATTCCCCAAATACAAACTGCTGCAATCATCCATAAATCGCCGCTATTAAAATGTAGTGAAAATAAAAGCGAGAAATCACCTTTTAATAGGACGAGGATAACCCCGAAGAATGAAAGAATCATGGATAGGATTTGAAGTGTATTTACTTTTTCTTTTAGAAATAATACTGAAAATAATGCGATTGAAATTGCATTCAATGTAGAGATAAGACCTACATTCGTAGCGGATGTTTTTTCTAATGCTAAAAATTGAAAGATGTTAAAAAGAGCGACCCCTGAAATTCCCATCAATATTAAAGGAAGTATTGCGGTACGTGGTGGAAGGATTTTCTTTTCTTTAAACCATACCATCGGTAATAAACAAACAATCGCAATCATCCATCTTAAATTTGTCAATGTCATCGGCGATGCATGATCGACGAGTGATTTTCCAACGACAAAATTTCCTCCCCATAATAAGCTCGTTAGTAATAGTAAAAAGACGTAAAAATAAGGCATGCTAAAATCCCCTTTTTTGTAATCAATACGAATTGTAAATAATTTTAGCATTTTTCTTTATTATGTAATATATTCTTTTGTATAATGGTGAAAACTCGATAAAATATTTAGTTGCGAATGATATTTACGGAATGATATTCAGTTTTTTGTAAGGTATAAGGTGTTTTTTCGAATAATCATCGGTAAGAAAAAAGGGGAATTGTAATGGAGTCGTCTGTTATTAAAGTGTTGGATGATTTGGATGTACAAATTTTAGATATATTGCAGAAGGAGTCACAAGTAAGTAATGCAGAGCTGGCACGTCGCGTTAATTTATCACCGGCTGCGATGCATGCAAGAATAAAAAGATTGGATGGGGAAGGTTTCATCGATAAGCAAGTTGCGATTTTAAATCAAGAAAAGCTTGGGTTTGATTTATTATGTTTTATTTTTATGAGTACGAATATTCATCAATTTGACAAGTTGGAAGTGTTGGAGAAAGAATTAGAATCGATGCCGGAAGTGTTAGAATGTCACTGTTTAACAGGAGAGTACGATTATTTATTAAAGGTTGCAAATCGTGATCGTAAAGAACTAGAGCAGTTTATTAGAAAGTTGAATAAGCTTGGTATTACAAGGATACAGACAAGTTTAGCACTTCGTGAAATTAAATATTCGACGGTATTGCCGATACGAAATGAGGAACCGAGCATCGATTAGATTGCTTGGTTTTTGTTTGTATAAATTGATTGACGAGGAGAAAAGAGAGATGTATTATTATATAAAATTATGAATTAAAATTCATTTTAAGTTATAAATATTAATATTGAGGGGCAAGGGGATGTAATATGAAAATCTGTAATGCAGTGACGAGTGATGTGAAAGAAATTTATAGTCTTATTGAGGTTTATGCAAAAGAGGGAGTTGTTTTACCACGTTCTCTTTTGTCTCTTTATCAATATTTGCAATGTTTATATGTTATGAAAGAAGATGAGAGAATTGTTGGAGTTGCTGGATTGCATGTATTAGGAGAAGATCTTGCAGAAATACGATCGTTAGTAGTTTCGCATACATATGCAGGGAAAGGGATAGGGCGTATGCTTGTAAATCATGTAATGGAGGAAGCTACGAAAATAAATGTAAGAAGAGTAATTTCCTTAACATATGAAACAGTATTTTTTCAAAAGTGTGGATTTGATTTTATAAATAAAGAAGCGTTGCCAGAGAAAGTATGGATTGATTGTAGACATTGTCCAAAGGTGGATTATTGTGATGAAGTGGCGATGGTGCGGTATGTTGGATGAAAATTTTATAGAGAAAAAGTTCCCACTATTATTTACATATATAGTGGGAACATATATTTCCATAAGAAATGGACAGGTTATTAAGAATTTGAATTCTTTTGTCTCACGGCAAAATTATAAAGTGGATCTTTAAGTTCATAGTTATACGTTAAACCGTCGACAATTCCTACAACTTTATCATTATCATAAAGGTCGAGCATAAATTGTGCCATTTGTTTTGCAGTGTGGAATTTTGGTACAACATTATCATATTGGAATTCATCAATATCAAATGAACGCTTCGCAAATTCTGTTTCAGTTGCAGCAGGAGCTAAAACTTTTGCTTGCAGTTTTGCGCCTTGTTCTTTCAGTTCGTGAGACAGCCCTTCTGTAAATGCACTTACATAGAATTTCGTAGCGCAATACGTAACAGCATCAGCAACAATTGTGTATCCGCCGCCCGATGAAATGTTAATAAGCTGTGTTCCATCAATCATTGAATAATCTCGAACGAAAAGAGAAGAGAGTATTGTTAGTGCTTCTATATTGACATGCAACATCGTCTCTATTTTATTTAAATTTTGTTCAGCAATTGAGGCGAAATTACCAAAACCTGCGTTGTTAATCCACGTTTCAATTTGAAAAGCTTGTAGGCTTTCATAAAGTTTATAAACATCTTCAGTCACAGATAAATCAGTTTTTCGAATGACAACATCCAACTCAGGATGCATTTCGTTAATTTTCAATTTTAATCCGTTTAATTCTTCTTGTCTTCGAGCTACAAGTACTAAATTTTTTCCGCGAGATGCAAATGCTAAAGCTGCTGCATAACCAATTCCGGAACTTGCGCCAGTAATAACCGTGTATTTCATATAAAATCCCCCTAAATTCAAATTCATTTATGGTTAGATTGTATTTGTTAGAGTATACTCTAAGTCAAACGTTTTTTATAAATTTGATACGGTTATAAAATATATGAGGGTAAGCATGTGAAGGGAGTTTTAGTATGTACACAATTAGCGAGGTAGCAAAATTATTAGGCGTGAGCACACATACACTACGTTATTATGAAAAGGAAAATATATTAATTGCAAATCGTGATACAAATGGAAATCGACTTTACGAAGAGTCACATATAAAGTGGTTGCAGTTTGTAATGAAATTAAAACAAACGCAAATGCCAATAGCGAAAATAAGAGAATACGCTAGATTATATACAGAAGGGGAGCATACAACAGAAGCTCGTTTACAGCTCCTAGAAGATCATAGGAAATCTATTCAGATTCAAAGAGAAAACTTAGAGGTTACAGAGAAGATGCTTGAGAATAAAATTAGTGCATACAAAAACTTATTGGAAAATAAATAGATGGTTGTTATGTGATGAAAAATGGATTTGATCTATGAGTATTTCATCATAAGTGTGCGGACAAATAAAAAAGAGCAGCTAGCAAAAGCTAACTGCTCCATTCAAGGGATCTCTCCAAGGGGGAGTGGAGAAAATATTATGTTACTAGCAGTATTGACAGATTATTGAGAAATATACAAATCAGATGAAAGAAATTTTAAATAAACTTTCGGCATTGACAGTTTTTAAAATGTTCATGTACAATATATATGAATGACATTCAGTCATTTTTATGTGCCAGGATGCAGTTAGCTTAGAAGTGGAACAAATACAATGGTAAATGAGGATGATAGTTGTTTTTATATAGTATTGATGAAAGAGTATATTTTTTTAAAACAAAATGACTGATAGTCAGTCATAAGAGGTGAGAGGTATGAAAAATAGAGCTTGGTTATATGTCATATTAACATGTATCTTTGAAATTTTTTGGGTGTTTGGTTTTAATACGGCTAATACTTGGTGGCATTGGATTATTATTTTAGGAGTTATCGCTGTTGATTTTCACTTCCTTTCTAAAGCGTGTGAACATCTTGCAACAGGGACTGTATATGCTGTTTTCGCCGGAGCTGGTACGGTAGGTACTTTCTTAATGGATGTATTTCTTTTCGGCGGAAGTTTCAGTGTAGGGAAGTTATTTTTTATCGTGATGGTTGTAGCTGGCGTTATCGGTTTAAAGCTAGCTGATAATAAAGAAGAAACTGTGGAAGGAGCTGCTTAAAAATGGGTTGGTTTTTCGTATTTTGTGCTGCAATTAGTGAAATAGTCGGTGTGATAGGACTTAAAATGTATAGTAAAGATAAGACATTAGCCAATGGTGCGATTTATATCGGTGGGTTTGCTACATCCTTCGCATTTTTGTATACTTCCTTCTTATTTTTACAAGTAAGTGTCGCATATGCGGTTTGGATTGGTATCGGAACAGCAGGTGCAGTTTTGTTAAACATGTTCTTGTTTGGTGAGTCGAAAAGTAAAGCGCGTATCATTAGTGTGTTTCTTATTGTATGTGGAGTGACAGGATTAAAGGCACTTTCTTAAAGATATATTGCATTTTTATCTCCTAATTGTTTATTAGGAGATTTTATTATAAAAAAATGAGTTCCTCTTAGAGTTCACTATCATTGACAGTACAATCGATTATCTTATAAAATGAGTGACAGTCATTCAATATGCGTGTGAAAGGGTTTAGATGATGAATAAAAAAGAGAAAATTGTCTATGCAGCTATTGAAGTGTTTCAGGAAAAGGGCGTCGAAAAAACGAAGATTTCTGATATCGTGAAATTAGCTGGCATTGCGCAAGGAACTTTCTATTTATATTTTCCTTCTAAGCTATCTGTTATGCCTGCAATAGCAGAAGTGATGGTTGAAAAGATGATACTTGCAGTGAAAGAAAAAGTACAAAAAGATGTACCTTTTTCAAATAAAGTGGCACAAGTAATCGATGCGGTGTTTCACTTTATAGAGGAATACCGTGAAATACAAGCTTTAATGTATGCAGGTCTTGCATCTACTGAACATATAAAAGAGTGGGAAGCTGTGTATGAGCCTCTTTATATGTGGTTAAGCGAATTTTTAAGTGAGGCGAAAGAAGCCGGTGAAATTCGTGATTCGGTTCACGCAGAGCGAACAGCGAAGTTATTTATCGCTCTTGTTGAATCAGCAGCGGAACAAGTTTATTTATATGATCATAAAGATGATGAGCAAGTGGATTTGCAAAAGGCAGAAGTACTAGATTTTTTAACACATGCACTACATATAAAGAAGTAGTAAGATGAACCTGTCTGAAAAGGTAGGTTCATTTTTGAGGAAAACTGAATGATAGTCATTCACCTAATACTTATGTATGTGTAGAAGGATAGAGTGAAATTCTAATGAGTGGAGGCATCCTCACTCATTACTAGCCCGCAAAGAGCAGGATAAAGAAAAAGCTTCTTGGGTATTATTTTTTGAGAGGAACTTATGGGAAGAGGTGTTAAAAAGTGAAGAAACCGATAAAAGAACAAAAGATGGTATTGGTTATTCTTTTGAGTAATATATTTATCGCTTTTTTAGGGATTGGATTAATCATTCCGGTTATGCCGTCCTTTATGAATGATATGCATTTAACAGGGAAGACGATGGGATATCTCGTTGCAGTGTTTGCAATGGCACAGCTCATTACTTCACCTATTACAGGCCGATGGGTTGATCTTTACGGTAGGAAGAAAATGATAATCATTGGATTATTTATTTTTGGTGTTTCAGAGCTTCTTTTTGGATTAGGAAAAGATGTGTGGATGCTTTATGTGGCAAGGGTATTAGGCGGAATTAGTGCTGCTTTTATTATGCCTGGTGTTACGGCATATGTTGCGGATATTACATCTATTCAGGAACGTCCAAAGGCGATGGGATACTTATCTGCGGCTATTAGTACTGGATTCATTATAGGGCCTGGAATCGGCGGATTTATTGCAGAATACGGTATACGTGTGCCGTTTTTCGTTGCAGCAGCAATTGCTTTTATAGCATGTGTGATTTCAATCTTTATTTTAAAAGAACCGTTAACGAAAGAAGAACTTGCAGAGATTTCTTCTAATACGAAAGAATCAAGTTTTATTGGTGATTTAAAGAAATCATTACATCCAATGTATGCAATTGCATTTATTATCGTATTTGTACTCGCATTCGGATTATCGGCGTATGAAACTGTGTTTAGCTTATTCTCAGATCATAAATTTGGTTTCTCGCCGAAAGATATTGCAGCAATTATTACAATCAGTTCAATCTTTGGGGTAGTTGTGCAAGTATTTATGTTTGGCAAATTGGTAGACATGTTCGGTGAGAAAGTATTAATTCAAATATGTTTAATTGTAGGTGCAGTATTAGCATTCGTCTCAACTGTAGTCTTTAATTATTGGATTGTACTTCTCGTTACTTGCTTCATTTTCTTAGCATTTGATTTACTTCGTCCAGCTTTAACGACGTTTTTATCAAAAGCAGCTGGAAAAGAGCAAGGATTCGTTGCTGGAATGAACTCGACTTATACGAGTTTAGGAAATATCGCAGGACCAGCGATGGGCGGAATATTATTTGATATGAATATTCATTATCCATATGCATTTTCAGGAGTTGTTTTAATAGTTGGTCTCGGCATTACATTTATGTGGAGAGAGAAACAGTTGGCTGAGAGTTTTGCGAAGTAATAAAACCCCTTACGACGGTAAGGGGTTTTTGTTTTATAAACTTAATCCAAACCGTTTTAATTCAATAAAAATCCCCTCTAATTGCTTTCCTTTATCCGTTAATGTGTACTCTACACGAGGCGGAACTTCTGGATATACTTTTCTCGTTATAATGCCTTGAGATTCTAATTCCTTTAGTCGAAGCGATAATGTTTTTGGACTAATCCCATCCATTGATTTTTGTAAATCACTAAAGCGTAATGTTCCTTCGATAAGAAGATCACGAATGATTAAAAATGTCCATTTTGTACTAATTACATCAAGCGTTTTAGCGATAGGACAAGGTATGCCAGGTAAACCTTTCGTTAATTCAACTGGATCTATATTGCTCATGGAACTAGCCTCCATAAAATTTTTTTAGATGAATTTGCTTTATAGTATCACAAAACTATACTTTTGGTAACTATATGAAAAAAATATCACTACTTCCATAAAGGAAGTTAGTGCATATACAATAGCAATACGAAACAAAAGGATTTATATAAGGAGGTGGTGATTTCCATGGGGATAAAAAAGTTACTTGGATTTCTTAGTTTGTTTGTTATTTGTATTGTGCTTGTAGCATGCGGCGCGGAACAAAAAGGTGAAGTTCAGTTATTAAAAGAAATGCCAAGGCCAAAAGCAATGACAATTGATCCCTCACTAAGTAAAAAAGAAGCGACAGAAATGGTTCATGCGGCGCAGCGTTTTTATGCATTTTGGGATACAGGTAAGGAGGAACTTATTCCGCAGACTGTTACTGAAAAATTTTTCGATAATACATTGCCGAAAGGGCGACCACAAGGCATTGAAGGATTAAAGTTTGCAGCGCAAAATTTTCGTAAAGTTGTGCCTGATATACATTGTGAGATTGAAGACTTATTAGTTGTTGGTGATAAAGTAACAGCCCGTCTTTCTTTTACAGGAACGCATAATGGTAAGAAAATTAATTTTTTTGCAATTGATATTTTACATGTGAAAGACGGAAAGATAACGGAAGATTGGCATTTAGAAGATAATCTTACACTACAGCAGCAACTCGGCTTAATAGCCGAAGAGTAGATCATATAGGGGAGAGAAAAACGATGAAAAATATATTTATTATAAATGGACATGAAAAATACGGTACAAAGGAAGGACGATTAAATAGAACGTTAGTAGATTATATGGTTACTGTATTAGGCGAGAATTATCATGTGAAAACAACAACGATTCAAGATGGTTACAATATTAAAGAAGAACAAGATAAGTTTTTATGGGCCGATGTTGTTATTTATCAAACACCGATTTATTGGTTTAGTGTACCGGGCTTATTTAAAACGTATATGGATGAAGTATATGAATACGGTTTGTTCTTTAAAGGTGCAGATGAATATGGAACAGGTGGTTTATTAAAAGAGAAAGAGTATATGTTCTCTACAACTTGGAATGCACCTGAAAAAGCATTTGGAGATAAGACGAAGTTCTTTGAAGGAGAAAGTTTAGAATCAGCGCTTAGTCATTTACACCGCGTGCAAAAGTTTCTCGGTATGAGTCCGTTAAAGAGTTTTGCTTGTTATGATGTGGTGAAGAATCCGGATATTGAGAAGTTTTTAGTAGACGTGAAGAATCATTTGGAAGAAGTCATTCAATAATAGTTTACATCCCTGCACATTTGTGTGGGGATATTTTTTTACGAGAATTAAATTTTAACTTTAGTATTATTTTGAAAAGTAGCACTTGAATTTTAGATAGTTAAATAATAACTAATACTTCATTTCAAAAGTCGAATGATTTTGTTGTTTTTGTATTTTCTGTAAATACACCTTTTTTAAAATTTTATTTAATGATATATTATTTTTAGATGATAATGTGGTAAAAAAATGAATATATAACAGTATTTTCAAAAAAAGTTATTGAACATATGCTCGTCATACCGTCCACTAAAATTAGTATCACTTATGACGAAAATAATTTAGAGCGTGAAGATAGAGTTTATGAACTTATTGATAAAAAATTAGAACAAAGAGGAATATTTTCTAAGTCTAAATTGCAAACATTGGGTAAAGGGTAAATATACTATCTAATAGATCAAGAATTTGATAGATACTTACTTTTATTTAAGAATGAGAAAGTGAGGAACAAAATGAAATTAGCAATTCAAACAAAAAATTTAACAAAGTCTTTTGACAATCAATCCATTGTAAGGGATTTAAACTTATCTGTTCCTGAAGGAAGTTTATATGCTTTTATTGGACCAAATGGTGCAGGAAAAACAACAACAATGCGAATGTTATTAGGATTAATTCCATTAGATAAAGGAACGATATTATTTAATGATAAAGATATCAAAGAATGGAAAGAAGAATTATTTGAAAATGTGGGGTGTTCTATTGATTCACCTACCTATTATCCTAATTTAACAGCATATGAAAATTTAGCCTATGTACAAAAAATGATTAATGAACCTTTAGATGAAATAGATAGAGTATTAAAAACTACAGGAATATATAAAGCAAAGGATAAAAAAGTGAAAGATTTTTCTTTAGGAATGAAACAAAGGCTAGGTATTTCCTTTGCTATTCTTAATAATCCTAAAATATTAATTCTGGATGAGCCGACAAATGGATTAGACCCAGAGGGAGTACACGAGATTAGACGTTTATTACTTCATTTAGTAAAAAATGAGGGGAAGACTATATTTATTTCTAGTCATAATTTAGCTGAAATTGAAATGATAGCAGATCACATAGCATTACTACATAAGGGTGGCTTACTCTATGAAGGGAAGTTAAACAGTATTATTACTTCTGGAGAATATATTGTTCATGTTGATGATACTGCTGCCACAGAAAGGGTTTTAAATACAGAGGGTATGCCTTATAGCATAGAAAAAGAAGGGGTATTCAAAGTAATAATAAATCAAGATAGTGTTCCTAGTTTAACAAGAATATTAATTAAAAATGATATAGATATTTTTGAAGTTAGTCCTAAAAAGCCAACATTAGAGGAAGTATTTTTATCTTTAACTAAACAAAAGGAGTTACTATAATAATGCAATTTATCTTTAAAAGTGTAAATAGTGAGATGAGGAAAATTGGTGGGAGAAAATTATTATTATTTTCTTTGTTTTTTTCATTATTATCAAGCTTTTTGTGTATAAGTTATTTTATTTTTAACAAGAATAATCCTGACATGTTTCAATCTACAAATCTTATAGCAATTACAGTAAACTTTAATACACTAACATTAAGCATTTTTTCTGCTTGTATGTGGTATTTTATCATTTCTTCTGAAAATAAATATGGTACTTGGGCTATTATTTATACAAAACCCATTTCAAAATTTAAGTTATTGATAGCTAAAAATATATTGTTTATACTGTTCTATTTGATCTTTGATATTTTAAATTTTTTGGTAATAGGTATCTATGCTTTTATAAATGGTTATGAAATATCCATACTGTATTTTTTAAAAATGTTGATACTTTGTACCGTTTTATCTTTAGCAATACCATATTCTCAATTGCTTTTACATTTAATAATAAAAAAGGGAGTCTTAGCGGCATCCTTGTCAGTTATTTGGATTTTCTTTAGCGTAACATATGGATTATTCCCTGCAATATTCACAAAGACATTTCCAATATTTTATGCATTGAATATAGTAAGTGACATAATGATTAAAAAAACAACTATTTTAATATATCTTGCAAGTTCTTTAATATATATTTTAGGAATTATGTTATTAACTGTGAATTTTAAATATTATACATATGAATAATAAAGGGTGAAATAAGTGGGTATATTAGGTGAGTATAAAAAAAGTCTTCATAATGGATTGTATATCCTGTTACTAGTATTTTTGTTGATACCAATAAGTTTTCAAGTTTTTCTAACTGTAGCGTCTCAATTAAAAGATGGCGTTGTCATGCATATAGCGATTCTGAGCCTTTTTTGTAGGTTGTTTTTACCTATTGCGATAGGTCTATTAGTGTCGTTTTCTTTTGTAAACGAATTTAGAAGAAAAGGATATATGTCTGCTATTTATCATGGAATCACTTTAAAAACTATATTAAGTAATAAGTTTTTGTTTTGCTTAATAATTACTTTTAGTTATTTAATATGTGCTTTAGTCATAACTAGTATACCTATAGTATTAACGGTTGATAATCTTGGGACTGTTTATCAAAGATTAATTTTTTCTATACTTTTTATGGTGATTAGTTCTTTAACTATTGTGAATCTACATTTTTTAATAAATATAATATTTTATAAAATCCCGTTACTTTCATTATTAGTAGGGGTTATAGGCGGATTGGGTAGCTTTTTTATCTCTCATACAAACTATTGGATACTATTCCCTTGGTCATATCCAATTATGAGTCTTTATTTTGAAAGCATTGAAATAAAACAATTGTCTATTGTTCTAGTTGTATATTTATTATCATTAATGATTTGCATATTTATGTTGTCAACTTTCTATAATAAAAAAACAATGAGATGGAATTAAATTTACAATGAGGCAAGGGGTTCTTATATGGCGATTAACGGGATGGTCTTTCAAGTTGCAAAAATGAACGGGGCATTAGATGTTATGCTAGGTTCATTTATTGCATCTTGGGGCATGAGTGCTCTGTACTTTATCGTTGGTATGAGCAGTATTTTATTATTTATGAAGGCGATAGGGAAAGAGAAGTATGAGGATGAGAGAAATGTTTCTCAAATTGGATGAAACTATATAAAAGCGAACCAGTTATACTGGGACTCGCTTTTTATATAATTTTTAGAACGGATCAACTTCAGCTAAATCAGGGTTAGCATTCGGATTTGTTAATAAGGTTTTCAGCTCACCTACTTCTGAGAGAGCAACGAGGATATAACCACTAATAAGAACGATGAGTCCAATGACCCGTAATGTTTGCAGTGTAATATCACGGCTATTGTTTTCGGAGTTGTCTTGGGGCGGAGAAGGTGGATTATTGTTCATAGTTAGGCTCCCATCTTTTGTATTTATATATGTGCGAAATCATTATTTAACTTATGGATAGGAATTATATAGTCATTTTCACTATATGAGAACTGCCTATGAAAAGTGATAAGGAATTTTTGGGCGAGAAAAGGGGGGGATCCAAAAGATTATTAAAACTGAACTTTTGGATTCCCCTCTTTTTATTTATCTTGCTATTTGTGGTGGTCGGATTGCCTGTAAACGACCAGTTGGTGAGGGCTAATTAATCAGTGGGGGATGAATAAAACCCCACTGATTAATTATTTTCATGTAAATAAAAGGAGGTTAGTTATCCTAATATACGCAACGATTCTTCAATAAACGCTGGGATGTCCTCTGGCTGTCTACTTGTTACTAGCTGATTTTGACATACGACAACCTCTTTGTCATGAAAGTTCCCGCCGGCATTTTTCAAATCGACTTCAATAGATTTATATCCAGTGACATCACGTCCTTCAAGTGTTTGTGCAGTGATGAGTAGCTGAGGTCCGTGACAAATAGCGAAAACAGGTTTTTCCGCATCCATAAATGCTTTACTAAAGCGAACAAAACGTTCATCTGCACGAAGTATATCTGGAGAAAATCCACCCGGTATGAAGAGGGCATCAAAGTTCTCTGGAGAAACATCATCAATACTTTTATCAATTACGACTTCACTTTTTCCTTGCTTACCGTGTACTGTTTTCCCTTTTTCCATTTCAATAGTTGTTAATTCATATTCCTTTTGATTAAAAGCTGCTACTGGCTCTGTGTATTCTGTGTCCTCGAAATAATCCGTTATTAAAATAGCAATTTTTTTACTCATTCTAATCCGCTCCTTATATTATATTATCGGTTCCAGAATCTTCCTTGGGCAATACCTTCTATAAATGATTCAATTGAAGTGTTTGTTAGGTTATAAACTCCTGCTCCATCCAGTTTAATCTTACTATTGTCCAAAGCATGAGGATTACTAAGGACATGAGCTATCGGTTTAAAATGTTTAAAAGTAGTTTCTGTAAATTCTAAAACAGGGGGGTGAATGACAGACTCACTACTAAACACTAATACTGCATCAAAAAGCGAAGAGTCTGTTGTTGTATAAGTATCAGTTACTTTAATGGAATCATTGAAATGATAAATTTTATTATCTATGATGCTATAGTTCATTCGGTGCTGTGCAAAAGCTTGAATCCATTCGGACAGAAGGGAGACGCTTGGGTCACCATTTAATAGAATTGCGACATTTTTAGAATCAGATTTAAAAATAGTATTGGACATACTTAGTGCAGGTGATTTTGCATCTGAATTTACTTCGTGATTTTCTTTAGGTAAAGGAGCTCCAACAATGTTAGCGACTTCTTGTGCTAATTGACGATCGACGTGGTTTAGGAGAGCAATTACATTTGCCTTCACCATGTCTGATTTACACTTCCCAACTTCAAAGCAAAAAGCTTCTTTTATGTGCTGCTTTTCAATAGGGCTCATACTATTGTAGAAAAGTTTAGCCTGAGAATAAAAGTTAAGAAAGCTTTTACTACGACCTCTAATTTTATGCCCATCAATCTTTTCTTGATAATGTTCATATCCTCCTTGTTCGGCTTGGACGGTTGCAGGTTGATTGTTATTTAATCCGTTAGGATGATAGCTTGTTTGACCGCGATGAATCTGCATTTGATGCATACCATCACGTTGATTATTATGAAAAGGACATACGGGTTGATTGATAGGGATTTGATGGAAATTAGGGCCCCCTAAACGAGATAATTGTGTATCTGTATAGGAGAATAATCTTCCTTGCAGAAGAGGGTCATTTGAAAAATCAATACCTGTTACGACATGACCAGGGTGAAAAGCTACCTGCTCTGTTTCAGCAAAGAAGTTATCAACATTTTTGTTCAATGTCATTTTACCAACTAATTTTACGGGAACTTCTTCTTCTGGCCATAATTTCGTTGGATCTAAAATATCAAAATCAAATTTATGTTCATCTTCTTCTGGAATTAACTGTAATCCAAGCTCCCATTCAGGATAATCCCCTTTTTCAATTGCTTCGTATAAATCTTGACGATGAAAATCAGGATTTTTCCCAGCAATCCTTTGAGCTTCATCCCATACTAATGAATGAACCCCAAGGGTAGGTTTCCAGTGAAACTTTACGAAATGGGCTTTTCCTGCTGTGTTAATGAGTCGAAATGTGTGAACTCCAAAACCTTCCATCATTCGTAAACTACGCGGAATAGCTCGGTCGCTCATTTGCCACATGACCATATGAGTGGACTCAGGATTATGCGCAACAAAGTCCCAAAAGGTATCATGAGCGCTAGCTCCTTGAGGAATATCATTATGTGGTTCTGGTTTAACTGCATGGACAAAATCAGGAAATTTAATAGCATCTTGGATAAAGAATACGGGCATATTATTACCCACTAAATCATAGTTTCCTTCATCTGTATAAAATTTTGTGGCGAATCCGCGTACATCTCTTACTGTGTCGTTGGATCCTTTAGAACCTTGAACGGTTGAGAACCGTACAAATACAGGTGTTCTCTTTGAAGGATTAGTAAGAAAATCTGCTTTCGTATATGCTTCTAACGATTCATAAAGCTGAAAATAACCATGAGCGCCAACTCCGCGTGCATGAACAATCCTTTCAGGAATTCGTTCATGATCAAAGTGGGTCATTTTCTCGCGAAAGTGGAAATCCTCCATTAAGGTTGGGCCTCTTAAGCCCATCTTTAAAGAAAATTCATCCTCGGCTATTTTTACTCCTTGGTTTGTTGTTAAAGCATGTTTGCGTTGATTATCCGTAACATGGTGCTTCAATTGCTCCATTTTTTTATTCACAATATAGGCCCCTCCTTTACTTTGTTAATTTAATAGATACCCTTTTTATTAGGACGTAAACATGTATTATGATTTTTGTATGTAAAAATCATAATTAAAACCTAAAACATGAAGGGGAAGAAAGGGAGTTTGTATAGCACTCTAAGCTTAAGAAAAACAGGAGTAACATACCTAAAGTTTTTAATTAAGTATGAACGATAGGTTTAACATTAAAAAATAAAAAGGCCAAGGAGATCATTTATTTTCTCCTTGGCTTTTAAGATAATTCTTTTCGTTAAAACGAAGAAATGCGTTGCTTCGTTTTTGGTACAATAATAAATTTGATCCAAAGTAACCCGATAATCATAATGATAAGGCTATGTAAAAATTGACCTGTAGCAATGAGTATAACAATTGAAAATACAACAAGTTGAATGCTTAGCAATATAAAGATTAAGTGAAGAAATTGATTCATTCGCTTTTCAGTATCAATTGGATATAATGCTACAATAATATTTCCCGAAAAATATTTCCACAGGGAACGGAGCTGCATAGAAATCATATATAGGACGATATATGCGATAGCGCCTTTTACGTATATGTTTGGTATAAAATATAAGGCGAAAGCACCGATCAATCCTAAGCGAATATATATACCGAAATAATCATTTCCACGTAAAAATGCTAATGTATGTAAATAGAAGAAAGTTGCTCGTTTTTTATGTAATAAAGGTTCAATCCAATTTGTAAGCCATTTTCTTTTATTTACTTGTTTATTCAGTTGCGGAACATCTGTGAAAATGCTAGCAAATTGATAAAAACGAACGTTCATTTTTTCTTCTTGCTCGATTATGTAATCCCACGGTATTCGTTTTGTAGGCTGTTTTTTCGTATATAGAAGTAGGAAAGCAAGTAGTAAGAGTAGTCCGCCCAATATGAGAACATTTGCGGAATAAAACAGCATGTAAATGATTAGGGCGTTACAAGTAATACGAATGATTAGCCATATATTTTTTTCGTGACTATCACGCCACATCCAATGTATGTACATGTTCCAGGCTTTCGTAATCATTAACACGATAAAGATTGTACATAAAAAAGGTACAGTTAATTGCAATGATTGCATAGCAAGTGGAACGAGAATAAGGAACGTAAATAATAATGGGAAAAGCTGCATGATGTAATTGTATAGAAGAGATTTTTTAAAATAAGATGTTAATTTCTCTTCTAGTGCTAGTAAATAGACAGCATCAGGTTTTTGAATAAATGTACGGATAGGGCATCTCGTTATAATGAATGTAAGTACAATCGTTATAATTATTAAAGATATTCCTTTAGAAGGAGATGCTTTTAGAAACTGAGCATAATAATATGCACCAACGCATGAAATAAAGATAAAGCTATATAGTAAACCGTTAATCATACGTGCAAAGTATGTAATGATATTTTGAATATGTTGTTGGAAGCGACTGCTCCATAGCGATTCGATTGACATGTTTTTCACCTCTTTGTTCTATTATATATGTTTTACAAAAGAAAAAACGAGCAAATTGCGTTATGCAACTTGCCCGTTTTTCTTTTCGTTATTTTTTTTCTGATCACGATTCATTAATGGATAGAAAGCAAATCCGATTACGAATAAACCAATTCCGAGAAGGAACGTTTTTATATCGGATGCGCCCGTTTTAATAACCCATAGTGCGTAGCAAAGTGCGATAACTGCGACTATGCCATCTGTAATTCTTGCCCGCATTTCATTTTTATATGTTTCACCAGTTGCGACTAGTTTTAACTGGAAGATTGGTGAAACGAGATATGGAATGAGGTAGGCCAGTGTTGATACGGTAATAACGAATGTATAAGCTTCCGCAATGGTTCCTGATAATGTTGAGAATAGGAATACTTGCGACATAATGTTTGTTAATCGTAATGAGTAAATTGGACTTCCTTTTTTATTTGTTTTCGTGAAGAAGGAAGGGAAGAAACCTTCTTTTGCTGCTTGATAAGGTACTTCTGAGCTTAATAAAATCCAGCCTAAGATAGAACCGAACAGGGAAGTAAGAGCAAGTAATGCCATCAGTTTCCCGCCGCCATGACCCATTGCAGCGTTTAGTGCATCTGCTAATGGACGTTCAGAAGCTTGTAATTTATCAACGTGAAGTACACCCATTGTTAAAATTGTAATTCCTAAGTAGATGGCAACTGTAATAAGTAATCCCGCAACTGTTGCGCGTTTTACCGTTTTTGGAGAAACAGCACGGTTTGATAAAAGAACGGCTGATTCAATTCCGATAAACGCCCAAAGTGTTGTAAGAGCAGCTAAATTCACTTGTGAAAGAAGACCGTGTGATGCCCCTGATTTATCAATCATCGGTGTGTACCATTGTCCAAATTTAGAAGCTTCGAATGCAAATAACGTAACGATGATGAATAAAAGGAATCCAGTTACTTTCGTTGTTGTTGCTAAGAAGTTTAGTTTTCCAGCTCCGCTTACACCGTTTGTTAATATAATATGAGTTCCCCAAAGTAAGATGGAACAAATCGTAAATGTAATTAGTTTTCCGACTTCTACGTTAAACGAACCGATTGAAAATAGTAGTCGCGTATCTTTCATAATTGGGAAGAAGAGTGATAAATATCCCGCAAATGATGTAATGATGGCAACGTTACTTGCCCAGTTTGCAACCCAATATCCCCATACCATACTGAAACCAGCCATTTTTTTCTTTTTTGGTGTTGAGAATAAAGCATATGCATGACTTTGTGGCCCTGTCGTTAAATCAGGACGACGAATTGCTAAATTACCGAAAACAAGAGCTAGCATTAAAACACCAAACCCTGTAGTTAACCAAGCTAAAGTGACACCGAGTGGGCTTGCTGTTTGTGCCAACGTACTTGGCACCATGAAAATACCAGCGCCAACCATGTTACCGACAACGAAAGCTGTTAGTACCCAAAAGCCCCATTTTTTTTGTTGCATAGAAAATACCTCCAAAGTTAGTATAACCAAGTCAAGCGAGGAGATATGTATGTCTTCCTGAGTTAGGAAGAGAAGTCCCAAACAAAACAAAAAAAGCATGTAATTTGCCGCTACATGCTTTCTATCTTATAAGAAACCCACGACATACCTCTCGATAGCTCTCCACAAACGAAACGTTTGTGACAGTTCTGCACTTATTAAATGCAGACCCAGCAAGCGTGCATGGTGGACACGACTTACTTCGGCAACCATTCCTTTCTCATTCCTTCATCAATGCCACTACATCTCCTGAAATGATACTCTTAATGATTGCAACCTCTACCTCACCGAGATACGAATGAGGATTTAAATATTAAATTAACGTCTTTAAGAGTAACAAATGAATTTTTATACGTCAATGGATATAGTAATAATCAGATTATAGAGAAGAGTTTGTGATTAAAAGTAAGAGGGGTTGTTATGTGATATTTGAATTTTCGTAATATAATACATATTATTAGCGCTAGATGATTGAAAAGGGGATGAAGTAAATGTCTGTATGTCATAAACATTCAGTAATAGGTGTGCTAGATTCGGGAGTTGGGGGATTAACAGTTGCGAGCGAAATTATAAGACAATTGCCTAAAGAAAGCATTTATTATATTGGTGATAATAAGCGTTGCCCGTATGGACCAAGAAGTGTAGAGGAGGTGCAATCTTTCGTATTTGAAATGGTTGAGTTTCTCAAACAGTTTCCATTAAAAGCGCTAGTCGTAGCATGTAATACTGCTGCAGCTGCTGCATTGACTGAGCTGCAAGAAGCACTTTCCATTCCAGTTATTGGCGTTATACATCCAGGAGCAAGAGCGGCAATTAAAGTAACAAAGAAAGGGGAAACCGGGGTAATTGGAACTGTAGGTACGATAAAATCTAATATGTATGAAAAAGCATTACACGAGCTGGATACATATTTGGAAGTGCATAGCTATGCTTGCCCGACTTTAGCCACAGTTGTAGAAAATCAATTAGAAGATACAGCATATGTCACGCAGCAAGTGAAACAAGCTTTACTTCCATTAACGAAAGAAGATATAGATACGTTAATTCTTGGATGTACGCATTATCCACTTTTAGAGTCCTATATAAAAAAGGAACTAGGAGAAGATATAACGATTATTAGTTCTGCAGAAGAAACGGCGATAGAGTTAAGCACCATTTTACAGCACAAAGGAATTTTGTCTGACAATCTGAATCCGAAACATCGTTTTTTTACAACGGGATCTGTTTTATCATTTGAACATATTGCTGAGCGATGGCTAGGGTATCAAATTTCTGTAGAATGTGTACATTTGCCTATGAAAAATGCGTGTATGCATAATTAAGATTTAGTAAATTACGTTTTTAAATAAATGAGGTGCGTTTCATAAGAAGGAAAGAATAAGCTTTTAATTGAAATGATTAAGGTCATTTTAATTAAAGGAGAGGTTTGATTATGGAATTATCAAGATCTCAATTATTTGCTTTAGAGTATATTTCAAAATATGCAGAGAACGAAAAACGTGAGGCTAAAGCAACGATTAATCATATACTTAAAATGTCAAATATTACAGATGAAATATTTGAAGAGGCTGTCGCTAATTTAAAATCTCACGCAAGGATTGCTTTACACTTTCATCCAGACAGACTAGATTCGAGTAAGAAAAGTGTTGCTGAAGCACTATTTGAGCAAGGAGTATATAAAAGTCAGTTTGAAACATTGCTATCTAATGGAAGCGTATCTGCTTATCCTGGTGGTGAACGTGACCTTTGGGAAAAGAGAATATTTGGAGGGGCATATCAATTAGAAGGCGTAACGAATGATCAACGTCCAAAATACGGAGCGCTAAATTTAATGTTACATCCAGATGGGCCAGCTCCGCGTTTTGGTTCCTGTTATTTTCTCTTATCTCCAAAAGTTTCTTCGCGTTCTACATATACATATTTAGATTCGCATCAAGATCCGAAAGAAAAGGGGACTTATGAGGAGTTTGATATGATTTTAGCTGCTCTTTTGGAAGAGACATTCGTAAGAGATTTTGCAATTGGTGAAGGAAATTTGACTCCAACAATATTAATTAATCATTTACTGGCTAATCTGAAAGGGCCGTTTATAGATGTAGTAAGCAAAGAGCCAGCCCGTAATCTTAATCATTATATTGAAGCGCAGATTCATGGAGAGATTTCTCTAAAAGAAGACGTGGAAGCGCTTGTTGCAGATCCTTCATTTAAGGGTACGGATGTAGGAAGAGTTTTAGAAGAAATTTGCCTGAAGTATGCTATTGATTTGTATTGGCACATCGGTTTTGTACTTGCGGTAGACGAAGTTCCGATGGATTTTAGAGGTTCAAAAATGCCATCTTTAGCAAGACGCATTGCACGGAATCATTGTATCGATGCAAATATAATTGGCTCTGCTGTAGTGGATTTGAAGTGCAATCCATTATCTTGGAGTGATCGTGGAACTTATGAAGAAGTGCTTCAGGAATTAAAATTATTATGGCATGTTTTAGTTCGATTTGGAAAACCAAATCGGAAGTAGAATGAAATACTTCGTTTTTGGAAGTATTTATATAGAAAAGAAGCTGATCTATTTATAGATCAGCTTCTTTTTATAAGATTAAACTAAGTTTAATACAGTTACTTTTTCACGTGTCATAGACTCAAGGCTCTTACGAATACCTTGTGCGCCCATACCTGAACCTTTTACACCGATGAATGGGAAGTGGTCAGGGCCGCGCTCTGTGCGTCCGTTAATTTGAACAGAACCAGTTTCGATTTTGTTAGCAATTGCAAATGCTTTGTTAATGTCTTTAGTGAAGACACTTGCTTGCAGACCGAACTCTGATTTGTTAGCAATTTCAATTGCTTGTTCATCTGAAGAAACACGGATGATTGGAAGGATTGGGCCGAATGGCTCTTCCCAAGCAACTTTCATCTCTTCTGTTACGTGATCGATTAATGTTGGGTAAATTAAGTTACGCTCACGTTTGTTACCGATAACGATTGTAGCACCTTTTTCTACAGCGTCGTCAACTAAACTTTGAACGAAGTCAGCAGACTTGTCGTCGATTAATGGAACGATTGTGCTATCTTGTTCTGGAGATCCAACTGATAGTTCAGCTACTTGCGCTTTTAATAAGCTAACAAGCTCGTCCGCTACGTTTTCGTGTACAAGTACACGTTTAATAGCTGTACAACGTTGACCAGAGTAAGAGAATGCACCGCTTACGATATGGTTTGCAGCATCTTGTAAGTCAGCATCTTCACGAACGATACCAGGATCTTTACCACCAAGTTCTAATACAAGTGGAATCATTGAAGCTTTTTTCGCTAAATGTTTACCTGTGTTTGTACCACCTGTGAACGATACCATATGGATGCCTTCGTGTTCTACTAAGTAGTCACCAATTACAGAACCGCGTCCTGTAGCTACGTTTACAAGACCTTTTGGAAGGCCAGCTTTATGAAGTGCTTCAACCATTTTAATACCACTAATTGCACCTTGAGTTGCTGGTTTGAAAATAACAGCGTTACCCATAATTAATGCTGGTGCAAGTTTTGCAGCAGATAAGTTTACTGGGTAGTTAAATGGTGCGATTGCTAATACAACACCAAGTGGTGCGCGTTGGATAATCGCAAGCTTAGATTTTGTACCGCCCGGGAAGCTATCGCCCATCATGCTTTCTCCGTGCATATGTAAAGCTTCTTCGATCGTGTAACGAATGAAGTCAGCTGTACGAACAACTTCTTTCTTCGCATCTTTATATCCTTTACCGACTTCTTTCATAATGATATCGGCAATTTCATCCTGCATATTTACGAGCTCATCAGCCCATTTATATAAGTATTTTGCGCGATCTTGTAGGGAAGCTTCAGCCCATGATTTTTGAGCTTCTTTTGCAGATGCAATTGCTTCATCTACTTCTCCGCGAGTAATTGCTTGTACTTGTCCAATTACTTCGTGTAAGTATGGAGATGGAATTTCGATTGTTTCTCCTGAAGAGCTTTCTCTCCATTCTCCGTTTAAATAAAATTTGTACGTATTGCTAGTTGTCATGATTAGTCCTCCTAAAATAGCAACTTGTAAGAGTGAGTATAAGGTGATTGTAGGGGGTTTGATAACATTTTTCAAATGAAATGTTTGTGAAAACGATTTCTTATTCTTTTTTTATTTTGTATGCCCTTTCTTACAGAACATTCCCTTATTTCAAAATGGTGTATCATATATTTTTATTTAAAGTGTGAAAAAATAATTGACAGAATACTCAATAAAGTTGTAAGATTATAAATGGAAAATAAATGAAAGGGGGTGTGCGTAATGATTGTAATCGTAAATGTAATGGGCTTAGCTCTGTTAAATGGCAGAAAACATTCATATCATTACGCAACCCGTACGGATATATAGGGCATCTTTGTCTTATAAGAAGCGTACGTTGCGTATATCGTAACGTACGCTTTTTATGCATTCCTGTGCATATCGTCAAGCGGCGGTATGCTTTTTTTTGTTTATTTTCCCTTGTTTAGTTCCGATAAAAAACTTTGGAAGGTGGAAAAATGTGATGAGATTGTATGGGTTACGAAATGTAAATGTGATAGGTCTGGATAGTGGATAAAGAAATGAGAGGTAAACGAGAACGAGAAGGGAGAGGTTACATTGTTATCAGTATTACTAAAGCTAAAATGGTTTTTTAGGGAGCACTGGAAGAGATATAGTATTGCCATTGGAGCTCTTTTAATTGTGAATATAGTTGAAGTGATTCCCCCGAAAGTGTTAGGGGTTACGATAGATAACATAAAAACAGGAACGTTATCGAACGAAGCTATTATACAGTCTATTCTTATTTTAATAGGGGTTACGATCGTTGGATATGGCCTTACTTTCGTATGGCAACATCAATTGTTTGGCGGTGCATTCGTACTTGAGAAAACGATGCGCTCTAAATTTATGGGGCATTTACTTAAGATGACGCCGACTTTTTATCAAAAAAATCGTACTGGTGATTTAATGGCGAGAGCGACAAATGATTTGAAAGCAATCGCTATGACAGCTGGTTTTGGTATATTAACGCTTGTGGATTCTAGTTTATATATGCTTACGATTGTCTTTATGATGGGGTTTACAATTAGTTGGGAGCTTACATTTGCAGCGCTTATTCCGCTTCCAATTATGGCGTATGCGATGAATATATATGGAAAGAAATTGCATGAAAGATTTACAGTTGCACAAGATGCGTTTGGTGATATGAACGATAAAGTGCTTGAATCAATCGCTGGTGTGCGCGTTATTCGTGCATACGTACAAGAGAATGCAGACGAGGAAAGATTTCATCATTTAGGAGATGACGTCTACGAAAAAAATATGAAGGTAGCAAAGATTGATGCATTATTCCAACCAACTGTGAAAATGCTTGTCGGTCTTAGTTATTTAATCGGCTTAGTGTACGGTGCATACCTTGTGTTCCAGTCAAAGGTGACGCTTGGTGAACTCGTTTCTTTTAACGTGTATTTAGGGATGATGATTTGGCCGATGTTTGCAATTGGGGAATTAATTAATGTTATGCAAAGAGGAAATGCTTCGCTTGACCGTGTGAATGAAACGTTAGCGTATGAGCCAGATGTAAAGAATCCGAAACATCCAAAGCTTGTGCAAGAGCCGGATTATATTCAGTTTGATGATGTGTCTTTCTCATATCCTTCATCAACTGAAGGAAATTTAAAAAAGGTTTCTTTCACATTAAAGCAAGGAGAAACGCTAGGGGTTGTCGGAAAAACAGGAAGCGGGAAAACGACGCTTGTACGTCAGCTTCTTCGCCAATATCCGCTTGGAGATGGAGATATTGCAGTTTCTGATGTGACTTTAGATAAAATGACGAATGAAAATGTACTCGGCTGGATTGGTTATGTACCGCAGGAGCATATTTTGTTCTCAAAAACAGCGCGAGAAAATATTTTATTCGGAAATAGGGAAGCGACTGAAGAAGAACTAGAGAAAGCAATTGAAATTGCTGCGTTTAAAAAGGATTTAGAGTTTTTACCAGAAGGGTTAGAAACGCTCGTTGGAGAGAAAGGTGTTTCTTTATCAGGAGGGCAAAAACAAAGGATCTCGATTGCACGAGCTGTTATTCAAAATCCAGAAATTTTAATTTTGGATGATTCTTTATCAGCTGTAGATGCTCGTACGGAAGCAGCGATCATTGAAAATATAAGAACGGAAAGAAGCGGAAAGACGACGATTATTACGACGCATCGTTTATCTGCAGTGCAACATGCGGATTGGATTCTCGTTATGGATGAAGGCGCAGTTATAGAAGAAGGTACGCATGATCAGCTTATCCAAAAGGGAGGCTGGTATGCTGAGCAGTTTGAAAGACAACAAGGTGAAAGTGAAAGTGCGGATAGTGGGGTGAAAATATGAGCGTTTCAAAACGGTTGTTTCAATACGCGATGAAAGTGAAGGGGACGATTTTTGCTGCGATGTTAATGTTATTTATTTTCGTCATCGCAGAGCTTGCTGGTCCTTTCGTCGCTAAAACGATGATTGACGATCATATCGTCGGGATAGAGAAACCTTGGTATGAAACAGAACAGAGTGAAGATGCTGTTTCGTATAATGGGGCTTTTTATAAGCGAAGTGATCGCTTTGAACAAGGCGAGAAAAAAGGAAAAGAAGTACGCGTAATGCAAGTCGGTTTTCAATATTATTTTGTACCGAATAAAGTAAATGCGGAAGGGTCACGGACTGTAAAAGGGGATATGATTACCGTTCAAAATGGTAAGGCGGTGCAAGTGTATAAAGCGAAAGCATTAACGAAAGAAGAAGTGTTTGCATTTTATAAACCAGAAATAAACCGTCTATTATTACTTGGTGGTGGCTATTTCGCTTTATTAGTAGTCGTGTCATTATTTGCATACGGAAAGCAGTTCTTCTTGCAGAAGGCAGCGAACAAAATTATTCAAATTATGAGGGAAGATGTTTTTTCTCATATTCAAACGTTGCCAATTCGGTACTTTGATCATTTACCGGCGGGGAAAATTGTTTCGCGTGTGACGAATGATACAGAGGCCATTCGTGATTTATATGTAACGGTGCTGGCAACATTCGTTTCTAGTATCATCTATATTATTGGGATATTCGCTGCGTTATTTTTATTAGATGTGAAGCTCGCTTCATTATGTTTATTAATTATCCCAATTTTAATTGTTTGGGCGATTCTTTATAGAAAATATGCGTCTGTATACAATCATAAAATGCGCTCTCGCTTATCTGATATTAACGGAACAGTGAATGAATCCATTCAAGGGATGCCAATTATTCAAGCGTTCCGTCAAGAGCGTGAAACGAAAAAAGAATTTGAAGAATTAAATGGCGATTATTTTAAGTATCAAAATAAAATTTTAAATTTAAATGCAGCAACTTCGCATAACTTAGTAGCCGTATTAAGAAATATCGCTTTCACAGGAGTAATTTGGTATTTCGGCGGTGCGTCATTAAGTGCTACAGGTATTATTTCACTTGGGGTACTGTATGCGTTCGTCGATTATTTAACACGATTATTCTCGCCAATTACGAATATGGTGAACCAGCTTGCAAACTTAGAGCAAGCGCGCGTTGCATCAGAACGTGTCTTTGAATTGTTAGAGGAAAAAGGGGAACCGGTAGAAGAAGAACGTATGCCTCGTTTAAAAGGAAATGTAAAATTTGATAATGTATCATTTTCTTATAATGGAAAAGATGAAGTGTTAAAAAATATTTCTTTTGAAGCGAAACAAGGCGAGACAGTGGCACTTGTCGGTCATACTGGATCAGGAAAAAGTTCTATCATGAATGTACTCTTTCAATTTTATGAGTTTGAAAAAGGAAAGCTTACGATTGATGGTCACGATGTAAAAGAGATGCCGAAACAAGCAACCCGTGAACATATGGGAATCGTACTGCAAGACCCGTTTCTTTTTAGCGGGACGGTCGCTTCCAATGTAAGCTTAGAAAATGAAAAAATTTCAAAAGAGCGTATCATAAAAGCATTGCATGATGTTGGTGCTGAAAGATTTGCGAATAATATAAATGAAGAAATTACAGAAAAGGGAAGTACGCTTTCCACTGGAGAACGTCAGCTTATTTCATTTGCTAGGGCGCTTGCTTTTGATCCAGCTATCTTAATTTTAGATGAAGCAACGTCTAGTATTGATACAGAAACAGAGGCGATGATTCAACAAGCACTAGAAGTTGTAAAAAAAGGAAGAACGACATTTATTATCGCTCACCGCCTTTCAACGATTAAAAGCGCAGATCAAATTATTGTGCTCGATAGAGGAACCATTTTAGAAAAAGGCTCTCATGATGAACTCATGAAAAAGCGGGGGCGTTATTACGATATGTATAAAACGCAAATGGAAGGCAATCAGAGTGCTTAATATGCATGGAGGAGAACTTGTGATTTTCACAAGTTCTTTTTTATTGATGAACATGTCGACTCTTTAGCGAATTACGACAGTTAAATAAGAAGTATTGTTTTACCTTTTTCTCCATAAATGCTATATTAAAAAATGTTACTTATTTTTTGTATGTAGCGTTATTTTTCCCTTTTGTTTGATTATGAAGAAAAAGGATAAACTAAATAAGAACATTTTCATTGAAAAATTGTTCAAGATTGCATACAATCAATATAGTTTTTAAATTCCTATCAGAATACTTGGAGGATTACTATCATGAAGAAATTATTTTCAGTGCTTGCAGTAACTACATTAGCGATCGGGATTGTAGCCGGCTGCGGTAAAGAAGAGAAAAAAGATACAGCTAGTCAAGACGCGTTACAAAAGATTAAACAAAGCGGTGAACTTGTAATTGGTACAGAAGGTACATATCCACCATTTACGTTCCACGATTCAAGCAATAAATTAACTGGATTCGATGTTGAATTAGCAGAAGAAGTTGCAAAACGTTTAGGTGTAAAACCTGTATTTAAAGAAACACAATGGGATAGCTTACTTGCTGGCCTAGATGCAAAACGTTTCGATATGGTTGCAAACGAAGTTGGTATTCGTGAAGATCGTCAAAAGAAATACGATTTCTCTAAACCATACATTTCATCTTCAGCGGCATTAGTTATCGCAAAAGATAAAGATAAGCCTGCTACATTTGCTGATGTAAAAGGGTTAAAAGGAGCACAATCTTTAACGAGTAACTATGCAGATATTGCTAAGAAAAACGGTGCAGAAATCGAAGGTGTAGAAGGATTTAGCCAAGCGGCAGAATTATTAGCTTCAGGACGCGTTGATTTTACAATTAATGATAAGTTATCAGTATTAAATTATTTAGAAACGAAAAAAGATGCAAAAATTAAAATTGTAGATACAGAAAAAGAAGCTTCACAAAGTGGATTCTTATTCCGTAAAGGTAGCGATAAGCTTGTACAAGAAGTAGATAAAGCGTTAGAAGATATGAAAAAAGACGGTACGTATGACAAAATAACGAAAAAATGGTTCGGTGAAAATGTATCTAAGTAGTGCATTAGTTTCAGATCGATTGTCTACTTGGATAGATATTATGCAGACTTCCTTCATGCCTATGCTGAAGGAAGCTGTTTTTACAACAATTCCATTAACGCTTATTACATTTATTATCGGTCTTATACTTGCGACGTTAACAGCGCTCGCACGTATTTCAGGTAGTCGTATTTTACAATGGATTGCTCGTATCTATGTATCTATCATTCGCGGAACACCACTTCTTGTACAGTTATTTATTATTTTCTATGGTCTTCCAACTCTTAATATTGAAGTTGAGCCATATACAGCAGCAGTTGTTGGATTTTCATTAAATGTCGGTGCATATGCATCTGAAATTATTCGTGCTTCTATCCTTTCCATTCCGAAAGGGCAGTGGGAAGCAGCTTATACAATTGGGATGACATATCCACAAGCATTAAAACGTGTTATTTTACCACAAGCAACGCGCGTATCAATCCCGCCGCTTTCAAATACATTTATTAGCTTAGTGAAGGATACTTCATTAGCATCGTTAATTTTAGTAACAGAAATGTTCCGAAAAGCGCAGGAAATTGCGGCGATGAACTACGAGTTTTTAATTGTTTATTTTGAAGCAGGTCTTATTTACTGGGTTATTTGTTTCTTATTATCAATCGTACAACAGATGTTAGAAAAGCGTTCAGAACGCTATACATTAAAATAATCCTTTTACAAAAGGAGTTTTTGTTTTTATGATTTCAATTCAGCACTTACAAAAAAGTTTCGGAGATAATACCGTACTAAAGCATATAGATTTAACAGTTGAGAAGGGCGAGGTTGTTGTTATTATTGGGCCGTCTGGATCTGGTAAAACGACATTCTTACGTTGTCTCAATGTATTAGAAACGCCAAACGCTGGTAATATTCGTATCGGTAATAAAGAGCTTAACTTCTCTCAAAAAGTAACGAAGAAAGATATTGTTAATCTTCGTACGCAAACAGGTATGGTATTCCAGCACCATAATTTATTCCCGCATTTAACAGCACTTCAAAATGTAATGGAAGGGCTCGTTACAGTGAAAAAGATGGGGAAAGAAGAAGCGAAGAAAAAAGCAAACTATTTCCTTGAAAAAGTTGGTTTAGCAGATAAAGTGGATTTATATCCGTTCCAATTATCAGGCGGACAACAACAGCGCGTTGGAATTGCGCGCGCACTTGCGATGGAGCCGGAAGTGTTACTATTTGATGAGCCGACGTCAGCGCTTGATCCTGAACTCGTTCAAGAAGTTCTGAAAGTAATGAAAGAACTTGCTAAAGAGGGCATGACGATGGTTATTGTAACGCACGAAATGCGTTTTGCACATCAAATTGCGAACCGTGTTATTTTCATGGATGGTGGTGTCGTTGTCGAACAAGGTACACCAGAAGAAGTATTTACAAATCCAAAAGAAGAACGCACGAAGAAGTTTTTACAAATGTTGCAATAAATTAAGGAAGGTCTCAAGGCATATGCCTTGAGACCTTTTTGCCATATATATTTATTTGTGGAATCCGCCAAGGCTTTGCTCAGCCATTGCAACTAGACGTTTTGTGATTTCTCCACCAACTGAACCGTTAGCGCGAGCCGTAGAATCTGCTCCTAATTGTACACCAAATTCTTGAGCGATTTCGTACTTCATTTGATCGATTGCAGCTGTTGCACCTGGTACTACTAATTGATTTGAAGAATTTTGGTTTGCCATAGGAATATATCCTCCTTAGAGTTATAAAAGTTTTTTTGGTTGGACTAGCTGGAGTTGAACCAGATTATCGCCCCGGTTGGCGCTAATCCATCGGTAATTAAGTTTGTACTCATAGTATGGATGTTACCTAGAAAGATATACAAAATAATAATTTGTAAATTTTGTCAAAAAAACGTATTGATTTCGTAAATTATGAAATAAGAGTAATCGTTGTATTTTTAAGAAAACAGGCCAAACTAAGGGTGATATTAAATATAATTTTTTCATTGTAGCCTGCTACTTGTAGGCTAATTATTAGCTTCTTATTTATGATTTATTGAAATAAAAATGAAATCGGTAGCAACTTCATAGTTCTATTTTTAAGTAGGGATGGAGTGGGCGCTCCTATGTCTGGATAGGTTGCTCTCTTCACTCTAAAAAAGAGAGGCTTATAAACGATAACGTATGGAGGAATCATGATGGGAATTTGCCCGCTTTGCAACGCATTAGAATCACAAACATATTCTTGTCAAAATTGCCAAAGTATACTCCAAGATTATGGGAAGTCTGTAGATTACATAGACGATTATAGTGCCTATATGGATCAAGAATTATTAAGTGCAGTAGATGGTTTAACGCATAATAATTCAAATGAATATTGCAATCATATTTTTTATTGCAGAGTATGTAACGTGGAAACTGAGGTTGTAGTAAAACTTGTGTAAATAGAAAACTTCCACCTTATTATCTAGGTGGAAGTTTTTGTTTTTGTATTTGTGAGTGAATCATAGGAGAAGGGATATGTTCGGTGTTTGATGAAGCCCCTGATTTTATTTGAGACATTTTTTCTTTTGTATCACGTAAAGAATGTTCAGTTAAGTAGACGGCATATTCGTAAAATAACTGGCGCGTCAGTTCACTTTGCTCTTTTAATTTTTTATCTTGGAATACAGTTCGCCCAGGTTTAGAGTTGGCTTCAAAGAGCCACGGATTTTCCTTTGTGTCTAAACCGATATCAAAACCGATTTCTCCAATATTTCCAGTTACTTGTTCATCGAGCGCGTAACTTATTTGTAAGGCAGTATGTTTTAATTTATTTTCAATTTGAACTTGTTTCGTTGAATCTGGAAAAAGCTCTTGTAATAATTTTGTATCACCGCCACTATTTACGTGCGTTGTTAAACTGCCTTTGCCGGCGATTTTGGCGACGATTGCACTAACTATCCAATTACCGAAATGGTTTTTATTTGTATGAATGCGGAAATCAACAGGTTGCCCATCGAAGCGAAGTAACGAAATACCTTGCTGTACGATAAACTTTTTTAAATCATGTCCTTTTAATACGTGGTTTAGAAGCGTTTCTAATGATTGATACTTTCTCAGTTTATTTTCTTCATTTTCGCGATAACGACAGTAGTAGCAATTCTCTGTTTGAGAATAAAATATTTGATGAATATTTCTACCAAAGCTCCCGTGTATTGGTTTCATGTACACTGATTTATACGTGCCAAGAAACCGTTCTACTTGTTCAAAATGCTGAAATGCTTCTGTATTTGGTAATAAGGGTTTAATTGATTCGTCTTTCGTAAGAAGTTGATGAACTTCCCATTTATTGAAAAAACCTGGGTTAAACCATGGAATGCAGTAGTCTTGTTCTAATTTTCTTTTTGCCCTGACAATTGGTTTATAATTTTCCGCTTGCCGATTCGGTAAGCGATCGTAAATGACATTTGGTAAAGGGACTTTTTTCTTTATCCATTGTTTCTCTTGAAAGAAATATCCTTCAATCGTTTCTTCTTCCCAGTGTATATGTTGAACCCCAAAGACGAATACGAACGGTCGTAATGAGAATGGTGGTGTTAACAACTCACTCAGAGCAATTGAACGATTTCCTAAAGGGGTAGAAGAATCATCGTTAAAGCCAGTTGTAAAAATGCCAATCAATGGTCCGAAAATAATTGTTTGGTTTTGTGTGAATGCATGAATAGTAGTTGATTGAGGCAGTAAAAGTTTTTCGGCAATATGTTTTCCGATAATAATTTCGCGAGTAAAGGAATAATGAATTTTCACCTCTTCACTTGCAATGTGACGTATACCGAAGGATAGGGATGTAATAGGTGGTGTAATAGAAAAAACGTAAGGTAAAGTAATGCTATTTGGATGTTCATCTGAAATGTTTAATGTATATATATGTTCTTTCAAAATAGGTTTACCTCCTTTCATTATGGTGTAAAGCGACTGAATTTAAGTGGTCCGTGAAATATCTTTTCAGCTAATGAATCACTATGACGAATGTATTGTTCGTAAGGAGGAATCGTGTTGACATACATAAGCCAAATTGCGCCTTTTTGATCCATAATTGTGGAAAGTTCTAGTTCGAATAATGAAGAATAAGACTGATCTAGTGTTTGGAATACTTCATTTATAATGTCGTGTAAAGCGTCTTGCAATAGTTGCACACCTGTACTAGATAGTACGTATTTAATTTTTGAAAATGAATGCAATGAATCATCGTCTGTTGCTGAAGGTAAAAGCTGATTAGGAAATGAACTTTTTTGTATAAATTGACCTATAACATTCCAAGTTTGTTCTTTGTTTTTTTGCAAAATAGTTCGAATGTGGAGTGGGTATGTTAATTGATTTGGTGGTTGTAGCATGGTATGCACTATGTAGCGTGATGAACGTATGTTAGATTTACACCAAGATATAAATTCATCTGTCCGCTTGATTGAAAGAGAAGTATGGTATTTTTCATTTACTGTATCGATATGAAACGTTTTATTTTTGTAAGCGACTCGATATAAGTTGTCTTTAGAATGTATATTAGTGGGGCGTATAATAATATCTTTAGATTTTAACAAAAGTTTGAAAATGTTTTGTATCGTTGCCACTTCAAATTTGGGTATATAAGGAGACAGTTTTTTATTAGTAAGAAATAAATCATGTAGTTCACTTAAGTTAATAAGTGTGTTATTTAAAAAGGTAGTGGAAGGACGGTTGTGCAAAGAGTGAATAATTGATTTTGCTTTTTCAAAGTCTGTTTCCTCGTGAAAAGAATAACGATCATATATATAAGAAGGAATAGGGAATGTTTGCTCTTTCCATTTTCCTGTATCTGTATCGTAAATAAGACCAGAAACAAGGTCTGTTTTAGAATCAATACAAAATGGCGTAAACTGGGCAACGACATTATGATAAAGCCGCGCGCGTTTAGCGATTTCGGTGTAATACGTTTGCTCATAATGAAGTTTAGAAGTTAAAAGGCCGAGAACCAACGAAATCACTCCTTTACTACTATTTGCATAATAGGCGAAGCTATATATTGCAAATACGTTTTTATACCATTATACTTTTGTCCGTATGATGATATGCTATAGTTTTGGAGAAGTGAAAGGTTGATTGTAATGAATATATGGTTAAATATGTTAACGACGACAGGACTCGGAGCAATTATTGGGGGATACACGAATCATTTAGCGATAAAAATGTTATTTCGTCCTCATCGTCCTATTTATATCGGAAAGTTTCAAGTTCCATTTACACCAGGGTTAATTCCGAAGCGTCGTGATGAACTTGCTGTTCAATTAGGAAAAATGGTTGTAGAACATTTGTTAACACCAGAAGGAATTGGAAAAAAGCTAACAAATGAAGAGTTTCAAAAAGGTTTAATTCACTGGGCGCAAGTGGAAGTGGATAAAGTAATTACGAATGAACAATCACTGCGACATATGTTAGAAAAATGGAATGTAGCGTATGTAGAAGAAGAAGCGACTCGAAAAATCGAACATGTTATTACAGAAAAAATTCATGCATTTTTAGCAGAGTATTATACATATACATGGGAACAGGCTTTACCTCATTCTGTAAATGAAAAAGTAGAGAATGCGATTCCGAATGTCTCGGCGTTTATTTTAGAGCGAGGAATTAGCTTTTTTGAAAGTGAAGAAGGGAAAGCACGTCTTTCAAAAATGATTGATGATTTCTTTGCTTCTCGCGGAACGCTACTTAACTTAGTCGGAATGTTTTTAGGAAATGTAAGTGTTGTGGATCGTGTGCAGCCAGAAGTTATTAAGTTTTTAGGGCAAGATGCTACAAAGCAGCTTTTAACTGACGTACTACAAAAAGAGTGGGAAAAGTTAAAAGGAAGAGATGTAAAAGAATTAGAAGCATTTGTAGAGAAAGAAATGATTGTAAGCTCCGTGCTGTCAGCAGTTAAAGTAGAGGAAACAGTGAGTAAGTTTTTAAATCAATCTGTTCAGCAAGTATGTGAACCAGTTCGAGAAACAATTATTGAAAAAGTGGTTCCAAGTGCAGTAACGAAAGGCTTAAAGTGGGGAACAGAAAATGTAGAGAGTATACTAAATAATCTACACCTTGCGGAAATTGTCCAGCAAGAAGTGTCTACATTCTCAACAGAAAGATTAGAAGACTTAGTTCTGTCTATTACGAAAAACGAATTGAAAATGATTACGTATTTAGGAGCGTTATTAGGCGGAATGATCGGGCTCGTACAAGGATTGTTACTATTGTTTCTTAGATAATAAGGTGAGTACATAGAAATAAAAGTGAAATTTCTTCACATCTCTTGCATAGTTTGATATGGTAAGAAGAGGTGCGTATGTAAATGCACGTAAAAGGCAGTGCGAGTGAAAAGCGCTAGCCTTCTAAAGGAGGAAAAATAAAATGACAAAGAACATTCATGATGTTGCATATGAATTACAAAAAGCAATCGCTGAAAACGAAGACTTCAAAACTTTAAAAGAGAGCTACGCAGCAGTTCAAGCTGACACAGCTTCAAAGAACTTATTCGATGAGTTCCGTACAATGCAACTTAGCCTACAACAGAAAATGATGCAAGGCCAAGAAATCACTGAAGAAGACAACCAACAAGCACAAGAAGTTGTAGCTCGCATTCAACAAGATGCTAAAATTACAAAATTAATGGAAACTGAGCAACGCCTAAACGTTGTAATCGGTGACGTTAACAAAATTATCATGAAGCCACTTGAAGAATTATATAGCGCGCAACAACAAGCGTAATAGTGGAAGACGCTCCTAGTTTAGGAGTGTCTTTTTTGTTTAGGGAATTTAATAGTTATACCACAAAAACTCCCTTTCAAAATAGCCATTTCTTATTGGTTATTTTGAAAGGGATATGTAACACATCTGTTAATTTTTTTTATTGCTGTTAATTGAAGTTTTAATATTTTTTTCGTTCAAAAACGTTTCAATCTCTTTTTGTTTCCTCCCATTTATTTTCTCAAGGCGTTTTGTAAAAGAAAAATTGGCTTTGAATAAGTTACCATCTTGGGTGAGTTTGTCTAATTCTTGATCTAGCTCTACGAAAATATCCGTAGATGATGACATAAATGCATAGATTTCTTTTGAAGGTTTTTTATAATCAGTAGGTAAATTATTATTACTAATAAACTCATGGAAATTCATATCGTTTTGTTTCGCTAAATCAATTAGTTTTTGTAAATTTTCTTGGTCAGATTCTGTGAAATTCTTATCAGAATTTGTTGAAGCGAGAGGGATAATATTTTCAGATAACTCCCAACTATAATCTATATAATTTTTTATATTTTGTTTCATTTCGTCTTCATTAATAGTTTTGTTTTTCTTTGAGGAACTAAATATATTTTCTGGAACTTTAATAGCAACATCTTTAATAGATTGTACATCGTTTTCTTCCTTAGGTTGTGCACTGTTTGAACAAGCTGATAGAAATAAAAGAGTAAGTAGCATGAGTGAATATAAAGTATATTTCTTCATTTTAATCTCCTTTTACATTCATTAGTGTCTTTGTAAAATAGCAATATTCCATTTCAAATACTTTACTAAAAGTGCATATAGATGTTTTACCATTTGATAAGATATGACGGATATGAGTAAACCGACGCAAAAAGCGATGAACACATTATAAACATCGGAATAACTGATTTGATGAAACCCTTTAAAGAATCCTAATCCTATTAATAAGATAGGTGAAATAATTAATAATGGTGTAGCAATGATAAGTGCTAGAAGAATCGGTAATAAAAAGAGTAGTACGAAAAAGGCGATAAAGATAAAGGCAAAGTTTAAAACACTTAAGCTCATAACAGAAAAAAGTGCAATTATCATATTTTTGAAGCTTCGTTTACTGTCAGCATTGCTTATTGCATAGGAAACAGTAAGTTCTTTAGCAATGGTTTTAGGATTTCCTAGCTTTTTAGAAATTTCCTCTTCAGATATTCCATCTTGTTTACCACTAATAAAATGAGTTTCGTACTCCGAGATAATATCCTCCTTTTCTGAATTAGGCATATTCCGTAGGGAAGAACTAAGTTGTTCTAAAAATTCACTCTTGTTCATAACGATCACTTTCCTTTATAAAATGATGAATTATGGCTGAAAATCCTATCTTTTTTCTAAGCAGCACACACAATCTATATCTACTTTTTGAAAGGAGATATACTAATCGTGAATAAAATTACAAATAATGGGTATTCCATTATTTACAAATATATCACTTACTATTATTCTTTGCAAGGTACTATAAATTTGTTAATAATGTGAATAGGTGGAAGTATTTTTGTACATTTTTAGAAGAGATATAAAAATGTTATTTTAAGATAAACAAAAGGTTGTAAGCGCATTCTTTAAAACTTGTCAAAATAATGTCGAATTCATATTGTTGGAAAAATAATGCATTTGTAATATAATGATAAATGATACTTCACCAGCTTAATTAACTAGGTGAAATTAAAATCTTTATTACACACATTATGAAATAAAGGGTGATTAGTTTTGAGTACAGGTGTAAAAGCAAACGACGTGAAGACAAAAACAAAGGGAGCAGATCTTGTTGTTGATTGTTTAATTAAACAAGGTGTTACACATGTTTTCGGTATTCCAGGAGCAAAGATTGACTCTGTATTTGATGTATTGCAAGAAAGAGGACCAGAGTTAATCGTTTGTCGTCATGAACAAAATGCAGCATTTATGGCAGCTGCTATTGGTAGATTAACAGGGAAACCGGGCGTATGTCTTGTAACTTCAGGACCAGGGACATCAAATTTAGCGACAGGTCTTGTTACTGCGAATGCGGAGAGTGATCCCGTTGTTGCTTTAGCTGGTGCAGTACCGCGTACGGATCGATTAAAACGTACGCATCAATCTATGGATAATGCTGCACTATTCGAACCAATCACAAAATATAGCGTAGAAGTAGAGCATCCTGATAATGTGCCAGAAGCACTTAGTAATGCATTTCGAAGTGCGACTTCCACAAATCCGGGAGCTACTTTAGTAAGTCTTCCGCAAGATGTTATGACTGCGGAAACAACTGTAGAGTCTATCGGTGCGCTTTCTAAGCCACAGCTTGGAATCGCTCCCACACATGATATTACATATGTAGTAGAAAAAATAAAATCAGCGAAATTACCAGTTATTTTACTCGGTATGAGAGCGAGCACAAATGAAGTGACGAAAGCTGTTCGTAAATTAATTGCGGATACAGAACTTCCTGTCGTTGAAACATATCAAGCAGCTGGTGCGATTTCACGTGAGTTAGAAGATCATTTCTTCGGCCGCGTTGGATTATTCCGTAACCAACCAGGTGATATTTTACTAGAAGAAGCAGACCTTGTGATTTCTATCGGTTATGATCCAATCGAGTATGATCCAAAGTTCTGGAATAAACTTGGCGACAGAACGATTATTCATCTTGACGACCATCAAGCAGATATCGACCATGATTACCAACCAGAGCGTGAATTAATTGGTGATATTGCCTTAACGGTAAATAGCATCGCGGAGAAATTACCGAAACTTGTATTAAGTACGAAATCAGAAGCGGTATTAGAACGATTACGCGCAAAATTATCAGAACAAGCAGAAGTTCCAAATCGTCCTTCAGAAGGTGTTACGCATCCACTTCAAGTGATTCGTACACTTCGTTCTTTAATTAGTGACGATACAACTGTTACATGTGACATCGGTTCCCATTCTATTTGGATGGCGAGATGTTTCCGTTCTTATGAACCACGTAGATTATTATTTAGTAACGGCATGCAAACGTTAGGTGTTGCACTTCCTTGGGCAATCGCAGCTACTTTAGTAGAACCAGGTAAAAAAGTAGTTTCCGTATCAGGTGACGGTGGTTTCTTATTCTCAGCGATGGAGTTAGAAACGGCGGTACGTTTAAATTCTCCAATCGTCCATCTTGTTTGGAGAGACGGCACATATGATATGGTTGCATTCCAACAAATGATGAAATACGGCAGAACATCAGCTACAGAGTTTGGCGATGTTGATCTTGTGAAATATGCGGAAAGTTTCGGGGCGTTAGGTCTTCGTGTTAACACGCCTGATGAATTAGAAGGTGTGTTAAAATCCGCGCTAGCAGCAGATGGTCCTGTCATTATTGATATTCCAATTGACTATCGTGACAACATTAAATTAAGCGAAAAATTATTACCAAACCAATTAAACTAATGGAGGCAGATTTGAGATGACTGTTGCGCAATTAATTGATATTGATGCGAAAAAAACGAAAACGAGTAATGAAGTATATCAAACATCTACAATGCTTGCGCTATTAGATGGTATATATGATGGTGTAATTAGCTTTGAAGATTTGAAAAAACATGGTGATTTCGGCATCGGCACATTTGATCAATTAGATGGTGAAATGATTGCATTTGATAATGAATTTTATCATTTACGTTCAGACGGTTCAGCGGAAAAAGTAGAGCCAGAAGAAACAACGCCATTTGCGACTGTAACGTTTTTTGAAAAAGAAATGAGTTATACGGTAGAGCGTCCGATGAATCGTGAAGAAGTTGAAGCGTTATTACATGAATTAATGCCAAGTAAAAACTTGTTTTACGGTATTCGAATGGACGGTACGTTCCGTGAAGTAAGGACGAGAACTGTTCCAAGGCAAGAAAAACCGTATACACCGCTCGTTGAAGTGACGAAATCACAACCAATCTTTTCATTTGAAAATACAGAAGGTACGCTTGCTGGATTTTGGACACCAGATTATGCGCAAGGTATTGGGGTAGCTGGATTCCACTTACATTACATTGATGATGAAAGAAGCGGGGGCGGACATGTTTTCGACTATGTTATAGAAAACTGTACCATCCAAATTTGTCAAAAAGCTCATATGCATTTAGCACTTCCAGAAACAGCTGATTTTATGGCGGCTGAATTATCAAGAGAGAATTTAGAGGATAATATTGCAACTGCGGAAGGTGCAGAGTAAGAGGGAAAGACTGTTCCATTTTGGAACAGTCTTCTTTTATTCGTAATGTTATTATTTGTCGATAAATCTATATTTCTTGTCGAACCGTTGATATATTGTAAGTTACGATAGATATATTCGAAAAATCGTTGATATATTGTAAGTTACGATAGATATATTTGAAAAATTGTTGATATCGCTTATTTTTTTGAAACAAACGGATGTCCCTCATAATAAAAACGCCACGGATAGTGTACAGCTTCTTCTGCATAGTCGATATTAATACGAGGTCCTGCTGTTATTTTATATTGTGATGATATGTGTTCTTCTTTTGGAACTAATTCAATATGTAACGTATCACTTTGTAACGATACACCGCGTTCTTTTAAAGTGATGCCAAGTGCACGGCATAGTTTGCCAGGACCGTTCGTTAAATTTTTGTACTGCGCTTTTGTAATTTCGGTCTTATTGTAGCGCGCTAGTTTTATTTCTGCTATTCCATCTACCGGCTCAAGAGCTCGAATGAGAATACCTTGCGGGGTGCCCACTGGCGCTGTAATAACGTTAAAGCAATGATACATACCGTAAATTAAATATACGTAAGCATGCCCTGGTGCACCAAACATAACTTCTGTGCGATCTGTCCGTCTGCCTCCATAACTATGTGCGGCCTTATCATCTGGGCCTTTATATGCTTCTACTTCTATAATGATTCCGCTTCGCTTTATTCCGTCTACAATATGAACAAGTTTTTGCCCGAGTAATTTTTTTGCGACTTCTAACGTATCGCCTTCATAAAAAGAAGGAGGTGCCTGCATTGTACTATCTCCTTTGCTAAGTGTATATGTATATAGTAAACCAAATTTTCAGTAGTAATTCTAACTCGTTCTATTTGCTACATTTATTTCATAAATTATGGATAGAGTACAACAGCGAAGAGGGGGAGTGCGACATGATTTATCGCTTACTAGCTCTTAATATAGATGGGACATTACTATACAACAATGGAAAAATTGCAAAAGGATTAAGAGAAACAATTGAATTTGTGAAAAGAAAAGATGTATACGTTACGTTATTTACGAGTCGTAATTTTCAATCCGCTCATAAAGTAGCAAAGGCGTTAAAATTAGATTCTATATTAGTGACACATGGTGGTGCTTTCGTTTCAGCAACGTTAGATAAGCCGTACGTTCAAAGAAGATTGTCTGAAGAGAAGACTTTTAACATTGTGCAAGTGTTAGAGCACTTTGATTGTAACGTACGCATTTCTCATGAACGGTTTTCGATAGGAAATCGTGAGAGAAATACACCAAACTTAATTGCGCGCACTGTATTATCAAGCGCAGATCCCTTATTTTATCCAGTTCAATTTGTAGATTCGTTAGGTGACGCGCTTCGTGACCATCCGGTAGCGGCGCCAAAAATTGATGTTCTTTTCCAAACTAAAGGTGAAAAAGAACGCGGGCTAAATACATTAAGAAAAGCGTTCCAAGATGTAGAGTATGTTGAATGTGATTCAAAACGAATAGAAATTTTACCGCAAAATGTATCAAAGTTACGCGGGTTACAATTGCTTGGAGAGCATTTAAATATTTCGCTAAATGAAATGGTTGCGATTGGAGATAGTATGGAAGATTTAGAGGTTATTGAAAACGTGGGACTTGGGGTAGCGATGGGGAACTCGCCTGTAGAATTAAAGCAAGCAGCCGATTGGATTACACGTTCAAATAGTGAAAACGGTGTAGAGTACATGATTAAAGAGCATTTCCGTAAGCAGTTCCCGCTTCCGTTTTTGAAGAATCATAAAAATACACCGAAACGATGAAAGAAAAACGTAGCTTTTTGGCTACGTTTTTTGTTGAGCTTATTAAAAGGAATGAAAACGTTTTAAAATGTGAATTGTGTATGAAATCTATACAATTCACTTGAATCCTTTAGAAAACTAATGTAAAGTGAATGATGTTGTCAAAATAGTTACACCACATGAAATATTCTTCAGATTAATTTTATTGGGCTCCCATACGTAAAAGTATTTCCGCATGACAGTTTAGTTCACGTATTATTTCAAAAATGAATTGTAGTAATTTTATTAAGTAGTTGTAGCGTTCTTTTGTTGTATTTAAATGGATTATTTTAAGTTAATGTGAGTAAGACCTGGTACATATGAAATGTGCTTCTTTTTGTGATTTTAGGAAGTTTAAAAGGGGGAATGAATTTCTTGAGGAAATCATTTAATCAAAAAATTAAAAAGTTAAGTAGTAGTTTAATAGTTGTATTACTAATATGTATGAATTTTTTAATCCATTTACCATTTAAAGCAGAGGCAGCTACAACAGAGTTAAAAGGTTTAGGTGATGTATCTTATTACAACGCCATCATTTTTGGAGATCATAGTGCAACGAGTGCGGATATTGAAGGTGCGATGGCTGTTCAGAAAAATATGAACGCATCAAGTTATACAGTCGTAGCAGCTGCAACTGGAGCAAATAACTTAGCTGGAGCAACTTGGATAGATGAAGGATATCCATCATTATTACTAGGCGGTCAATTTACGAAAGCGGGAGCAGGACAGGTAATTATTCAAGATGGAACAGTGGCGATGACAAAAGACGGTGACCCAGATGGCGCGATGAAAACATCATATGACCGTATCTCTTATAAAGAGCAAGCGGAGATTGATGCTAAGTTTAAAGAATTTAGAAAAGACGTTGATGGTGTAATTGGGGATGCAAGTAAACTACACACTGATAAGCCAAAACCTAATATGAGTTTTGGAATCGGTGAAGATGTAAATAACCCTAATATTTATGTCTCTTCAGGCCAAACGGGAAAGAAAGCATTTGATGTAAAAGACGTTTTTCTTCCGAATGTAGAGAATAAAGACTTTATTGTTATTTATTCAGATGCAGAAGAAGTGAGTTTTGGTGGCGGTGCAATTTTGTATGATACAAGAAATACTGGGATGGCGACGGATTTAATTAATACATCTCAAGCATACGACCCTAATTCATCTTTTACTGAGCTAGCTAGTAAGGTAATTTGGGTATTTCCTAATGCTACAAAGATAACAACTAAAGGTTATGGTGTAGTAGGTAGTGTGTTTGCACCTAATGCAGTTGTAGAAACAAAAGGTGGTTCTATTAATGGACAAGCCTATGTTGGAGGATTACACCAAAGAGATGGTTTTGAGGTTCATAACTTTAAATTTAACTGGCCAAAATGGAATAAACCAGCAGCTGAAAAAGGACATTTACAAATTAAAAAAGTTGATGAAAACGATGAAAATATTGTTTTAAAAGACGCAAAATTTGATGTTGTAGACAAAGATAATAACGTTGTGGCTACTGTTACAACAAACGAAAAGGGTATTGCGGAAGTTAAAGATTTACCACTTGGTGACTATTTTGTAAAAGAAATAAATGCACCAGAAGGATATATAAAAGTTGATACACCAGTCAAAGTAACAATTGATAATACAAACGTAATTGAACTTGTTATGAAGAATACGAAAAAAGTAGAGAATGGCCAATTTAAATTATTGAAAAAAGATAGTGAATCCGGTCAACTTCTGCCAGGTGCAAAATTTGATGTTATCGATAAAGATGGGAAAGTTGTGGAAACAATTGTTACAGATGATAAAGGTGAAGCCTTATCGAAACGACTTCCAGTTGGAAGCTATACATTAAAAGAAGTAGAAGCACCGAAAGGGTATGAATTATCATCTAGTTCAGTTTCTGTTGATGTAGAGGCTAATAAAGTATTGACTGTAGATGTGGTGAATAAAAAGATTCCCGAAAAAGTAACAGGTCAATTTGAAATTGTGAAAGTAGATGCGGAAGATAAAACGAAGGTATTATCAGATGCAGAATTCGAAGTGTATAAAGAGGGTAAAAAAGTAGATACGTTACGAACAGATAAAACTGGTAAAGTAGTTTCTCAGAAATTAGAACCAGGAAAGTACACATTAAAAGAAACGAAAGCACCACAAGGATATAAGTTGTTAAAAGAAGAAATTGAAGTCGTTGTGGAAGCAGACAAAGTAGTAGAAGTACAAATAGAAAACGCAAAAGAACTAGGAAGCTTACAAGTAATCAAAAAGGATGCAGAGAGTGGAAAAGTTCTAGCAGGTGCGGAATTTAAATTAAAGAACGAAGCTGGTCAAGTAGTTGGAGAAGCGAAAACAACGAATAAAGACGGCGTTGTGAAATTCGAAAACTTAGTGCCAGGAAAGTACACGTTAGAGGAAATGAAAGCGCCGGAAGGTTATAAGGCGTTAGAAGTAACAGTAGAAGTAAACGTTGTAGCGAACGAAGTAGTAAAACAAGAAGTTACGAATGAAAAAGTAACAGGTCAATTCGAAATCGTGAAAGTAGATGCGGAAGATAAAACGAGATTGTTATCAGGTGCAGAATTCGAAGTGTATAAAGATGGTAAAAAGGTAGCGGAACTGAAAACAGATGAGAGTGGAAAAGTGATGTCACCGAAATTACCGCTAGGTGAATACACAGTGAAAGAAACGAAAGCACCAGAAGGTTATGAGTTAACAAAACAAATAATTCATGTAACAGTTGACGGTGAAAAAGTTATTGATGTAAAAGTAACGAACGGTAAGAGCCTTGGGCAATTCGAAATCGTAAAAGTAGATGCTCAAGATAAAACGAAAGTATTATCAGATGCAGAATTCGAAGTGTATAAGGATGGTAAAAAAGTAGATACGTTACGAACAGATAAAACTGGTAAAGTAGTTTCTCAGAAATTAGAACCAGGAAAGTACACATTAAAAGAAACGAAAGCACCACAAGGATATAAGTTGTTAAAAGAAGAAATTGAAGTCGTTGTGGAAGCAGACAAAGTAGTAGAAGTACAAATAGAAAACGCAAAAGAACTAGGAAGCTTACAAGTAATCAAAAAGGATGCAGAGAGTGGAAAAGTTCTAGCAGGTGCGGAATTTAAATTAAAGAACGAAGCTGATCAAGTAGTTGGAGAAGCGAAAACAACGAATAAAGACGGCGTTGTGAAATTCGAAAGCTTAGTGCCAGGAAAGTATACGTTAGAAGAAACGAAAGCGCCGGAAGGTTATAAGGCGTTAGAAGTAACAGTAGAAGTAAATGTTGTAGCGAACGAAGTAGTAAAACAAGAAGTTATGAATGAAAAAGTAAAAGAAGAAATTACAGGTCAATTAGAAATTACAAAGGTAGATGCTAATAATACAAATAAAACATTAGCAGGCGCAGTGTTTGAAATTTGGAAAGACGGAATAAAAATCGACACATTAACAACAAATAAGAGCGGTAAAGCGACTTCTAAGAAGTTAGAACCAGGAGATTACACTTTAAAAGAAATCCAAGCGCCAGAAGGATATACTTTATCCGATAAGGAAATGAAATTTACGATTTCTAATGAAAAAATTGAAGTTGTAAAGCTTCAAATTACAAATAAAAAAGATACAGATAAAGATCCGGAAAAACCAGGTGAAGGAACAGAGAAGCCTGATGAAGGAACAGGAAAACCAGGTGAAGGAACAGGAAAACCAGGTGAAGGAACAGGAAAACCAGGTGAAGGAACAGAGAAGCCTGATGAAGGAACAGGAAAACCAGGTGAAGGAACAGGAAAACCAGGTGAAGGAACAGAGAAGCCTGATGAAGGAACAGGAAAACCAGGTGAAGGAGTAGAAAAACCTAATTTACCAGAAAAAGGACAAGGTTCTTCTAATAATCAACAACTTCCAGCTACAGGACACGATACGAATTACGTTCCATTCATCGGTTTTATGCTTCTGTTACTAGGAATACGTTTAAGATTCATGGCTAAAAATAGTTAACGGATGTATAAAAGGCATCAGAGATATATAATCTCTGATGCCTTTTAAGTGAATACAGATAAAATAAAAATATCTATATGGAATGATAAATATGTTAAGCTTCAATTACGCTAAGCATTCTGTTTATAAATGCAGCTGCGTGAGCACGTTGTGATGGTCCTTTTGGTACGAATTGATTCAATTCATTACCTTTTACAATTCCATATCCATACACTCTTTGTACTTCTTCTTTAGCGTAAATTAAGTTTTGGTCTACGAATGGTAGTTCAACTTGTTTTGCAAAAATACCAGCGTGTTTTAGAGAACGATCGATCATAATAACAGCTTCTTCGCGTGTAATTGTAGTATTTGGATCAAATGTATTATCACCACGTCCGCGGATTATGCCTGCGCTTGCTGCACGATTAATACCGTCTCTTAAAGATGGGTGTACTTGTTCTAAGTCTGTGAACTTAGCATTTCCACTTGGTAATTGTAAAGCACGAGTAATTAATGTAGCAAATTCAGCACGCGTTACAAGACGTTCTGGGAAGTACTTGCCGTTTCCTTCTCCTTGCATAATGCCTCTAGCTGCTAATTGACGAATGTCTTGTTCATACCAGCCACCTGTAATGTCATCAGTTACTGGATTTTTTTGATTTTCTTTATAGTATGTTTCAGTTCCTTTTAAGAAAGCATCCCATTGTCCGCGTTGAATCATAAACGCAGGGCAGTTTTTTCCTGACCAAAATTGGTGTTTTTGGACCTTATCTAGAGAAATATTTAAGTCGTTCATTAAATAAGCTGCCAATTTACGGGCATTTTCTACCGCTTTTTCATAGTTTCCATCTTGATTAACGGCAATTTCAATTCCGATAGATTCATAGTTTCCAGTTTTATTTCCAGCATGCCATCCAACTTCATTTACCGGAAGATGTTGATAAATTTCTTTATCATCTACTGTGAAATGCCAAGATGCGGCGCGATCAGCTGTTCCGCGTGCTTGATTATCTAAGAATTTTGCATGATTTAGAGCATTAGCACCTTTCGCTGTATTAGCCGTTTCGTGAATCGTAATATATTTAGGCACCATCGGGTAGCCAGGTCGAATATCGTCATTTCCTTTTGGGACAATCATTTCTTTAAATGTAACGCCATAAATATTGTTTGTTTGTAGAGCTTCTGGCGATCTCAATAAACTGTTTTTAGCAGTACGACTATTTTTTAATAATGAAGCTTTTGTACCTTCAAATGTAGCAGAAGGTGCATAAATCCATTTTGCTGTTTCGTTTATTTGGACTTTAAACCAATTTCCAGCTTGTTCAGTAGGAGTAATGACTTGTGGCTCTAGTTTCCCTTCTTCTTTAAACGATTGGAACGGAAGTGCATGTATGGAAGCTTCTTCTTTTACGATTAATTTTTGGTTAGATAGTTTATGAATCTCTTGAACTTCTAAGCTATTATCATTGTTATCTATCCATCCAGCGCCAGTTGGCGTCGTTATGTAGTAAGCATTTCCTTTTTTCTTTGTCGCCGTTACGACTTGTTCTGTAATCTCGATATTCGATTTGTTTTTTAAATCATTCGCGGTATATAATGAATGTTTTTTTGAAGTGTATAGTAGGAATTGGCCAGTAACCTCGATATCTTCTTCATGAGTACTATGCTCATTAACATGCTCCTTAATACTTTTAAAAACTTGATCCTCCGTATATACTTCGGCGGATTTTTCAGCACTCTCTGCAAATGAATAAGTAGGTGCAAGAACAGTTTGTAATGCAAGAGAGAGAGTTAATACACTATAAAATTTCTTTTTCATATTTGTTTTTAACACATTAGATTGTGGAATCTAGTGTTAACAGTCCTCCTTTTTATATTGTATTTTCACTATGTATCGATTTTAACACTAATAAATTTTAACAAGAGAAAATCATGATGTCTATATACATGAGCAATATTCATAAAAAGAATTATTTGAAAAAATGTAAGAGAAACAGGTAAAACCTTCTGTATTGACCTGCAAACGCCCTTCAAGTAAACTAAAGAGAGTTTGCAAATGAAAAGGTGATAATGTTGTTAATTTCAATTAAAACGTTACAAGATGATCGTTTTTTACGTCCGCTACAAAATATTGGCGGCTTATTTTTTGAAGAGAGTACGATTGGATTTGAACAAGAGGAAGCAAATCTTATCGTTGATATACACATTGAAGAGAATGTGAAAGCATCTGCTCGTTTAACAGATGTTGCGACTGGAAATGTGTATGAAGAAACATTCGCAAAAGATTTATCTGCTTTTACAGATGAAAAAGAGCGTATGAAGCAAGTGAAACACGTTGTTTCTTATGTATATCTTTCTGTTCTTCAGCAGTTAACTGGTATTGAACAAAGCTGGGGTATTTTAACGGGAGTACGTCCGACGAAACTTCTTCACAAAATGCTTCAAAATGGTATGTCAAAAGAAGAAGCGCATCAAGAACTTCGTGAAAGTTATTTAATTCATGAAGAGAAAATTGAACTTCTTCAGCGCATTGTTGATTGCCAATTAGCAGTTGTTCCGGATTTATACCGTTTGAAAGAAGAAGTAAGTATTTATATCGGTATTCCGTTCTGCCCAACGAAATGTGCATATTGTACATTCCCGGCTTATGCAATTAATGGACGCCAAGGATCTGTTGATTCGTTCTTAGGTGGTTTACATTATGAAGTTCGTGAAATTGGTAAGTTTTTAAAAGAAAAAGGTGTAAAAGTTACGACGATTTATTACGGCGGCGGTACACCTACAAGTATTACAGCAGAAGAGATGGATATGCTGTATGAAGAAATGTATGAAGCGTTCCCAGATGTGAAAAATGTGCGTGAAGTAACAGTTGAGGCAGGTCGCCCAGATACAATTACGCCAGCAAAGCTAGAAGTGTTAAATAAATGGAATATTGACCGTATTAGTATTAATCCGCAGTCATACCATCAAGAGACACTAAAAGCAATTGGACGTCATCATACTGTAGAAGAAACAATTGAGAAATACCATTTAGCTCGTGAAATGGGAATGAACAATATTAATATGGACTTAATTATTGGTCTTCCTGGTGAAGGGTTAGATATCTTCAAGCATACGTTAGATGAAACAGAAAAGTTAATGCCAGAATCATTAACAGTTCATACGTTATCATTTAAACGTGCTTCTGAAATGACGCAAAACAAACGTAAATATAAAGTAGCAGGTCGCGAAGAAATTACAGCGATGATGCATGAAGCAGAAGAGTGGACGCAAAAGCATAATTACGTACCATATTACCTATATCGTCAAAAGAATATTTTAGGTAACTTAGAGAACGTTGGTTATGCAATGCCGACGCAAGAAAGTATTTACAACATTGTCATTATGGAAGAAGTACAATCAATTATCGGACTTGGTTGTGGTGCATCAAGTAAATTTGTTCACCCGAAGACGGGAGCAATTACGCACTTTGCGAATCCGAAAGATCCAAAATCATATAATGATGGCTTTGTGAAATATACAGAAGATAAACTGAAAATTTTAGAAGAGCTATTTGCATAAGAAGAAAGAGGTTGTTCCGAGTCGGAACAACCTCTTTTTTATCCTGCAGTAACGGGCGGTCCGATTATATCTTATCAGTTTTTGTCGGTAAGTCGATATATTCGAAAAATCGCTGATATAAATTGAGTTGTGGTTGATATATTTCAAGTTACGGTCGATATATCTGGAAAATCTCCGATATAATTTCATTTACTGTCTAGCGGTATCGTATGTAAAACTATGTCGATAATAATCAGAAAAATTAGTCAAATCATTAGAGGACAATGTCTACTTATGGACGAAATGATAGATTTATGAAAGAGAAAAGGGGGAAATTGTTGGCATGTATATGACGATAGGGAGAATTTTTGATTTATCAGTTGGTAAGTATCCAAATAAAGAGGCGTTAGTGGAACCTGAAAAAAATATTCGCTGGACGTATAAACAGTGGGATGAACAAATAAATAAAACAGCGCACGCTCTATTAGAAGAAGGGGTAAGAAAGGGAGATACGGTATCTGTTTACTTATATAATTGCCATGAATTTGTAAACGTTTACTTAGCCTGTGCGAAAATTGGAGCGATCTTTAACCCGATTAATTTCCGCTTAAAAGCAAAAGAAGTATCTTATATTCTTCAGGACGCATCCTCGAAAGTCGTTGTCTTTGAAAAAGCAGTTGAGTCAACTGTTGCTATAATTGAAAGAGATTTTCCAAATACATCTTTTTGGTCTATAGAAAACGATAAACCTTCCTATGCAAGTTCCTACCATGAAAAAGTGAATGAAGCATCTTCTGAGAAAGTAAATATCGAAATTGATGAAATGGATTATTGTTCTATGCTGTATACGAGCGGTACGACAGGTCATCCGAAAGGCGTGTTACATCGCCATCGTGAAATGGCTGAGCATAGTATGATTTGTACGTATTTCCTAAAATATAATAGAGATAGCGTTGGGCTTGTTGTTGCACCTTTATATCACTGTGGTGAATTAAATGCCGGAATCATACCACGCATTCAAGTTGGCGGAAAGAATGTTATTTTGCATCATTTTGATACAGAAACAGTATTACATACGATTCAAGAAGAAAAGATTACGACGTTCTTTGCAGCGCCGACGATGTGGAATATGTTGTTGCAAAAAGATTTAGCTCAGTATGATTTAACGTCAATGAAAATCGGTATATATGGCGGAGCAGCAATGGCACCGGCGTTAGTGAAGGAATGTAAAGAACGTCTTTATATTGATCTTGTTCAAATATACGGAATGACAGAAATGGGGCCAGTTGTTGCATTTCTGGTAGAGGAGGATCAAATTACGAAAGCTGGTTCAGCAGGCACGCCATGTTTTAGCCATGAAGTTCGTATTGTGAAACCGAACGAGGATGCACCGGCAGAACCAGATGATGTATTACCTCCTTATGAAGTGGGAGAAATTATTTTACGCGGCCCAACTATGATGGCTGGCTATCATAATCGTGAAGAAGCGAATAAAAAATCGATGTATAAGGGATGGTATCATTCTGGTGATCTAGGCTATTTTGATAAAGACGGTTATTTATTCGTTGCTGATCGCGTTGATGATATGGTAATTAGCGGTGGCGTAAATATTTATCCTCGTGAAATTGAAGATTTCCTTCATAGTCATCCAGGTATATTAGATGTGGCGGTACTTGGTGAGCCAGATGAATTATGGGGAGAGCGTGTTGTGGCAGTTATTGTGAAGAAAGATGAAACAATAACAGAAGCTGATTTAGAAACGTATTGCAAAGAAAGTGATGAACTAGCAGATTATAAACGTCCGCGTCATTATTTATTTGTAGATGAACTCCCTCGTAATGCGAGCGGGAAGTTGCAGAAGTTTGTACTGAGGGAGTCGTTGAAAGGTGCGAAAAAATAGAAAATGCAGGATGCCCCATATCTATGGGGTATCCTGCATTTTTCTGTATTAAACAGAAGAAACAATATCTTTGTTAATTCTCATTTTTTCTTGGTGAAGGTTAATTAGCGCATTTGAAATAAGGTGGAAACACAAAGTGGATGTAATACAAAAAGAAAAGATACCCTAAGGTGCCTTTCTCCGACTTGAACCATTTCATTTCATACGAATCGGAATCTATCCGTATTACCATTACCCCTTTGTTATGAGTGTAAACACACACTATAAAGCAGAATCGTCTATATACACTAGATTGTTAGTTCACAAAAGACAAGAGATTTGAGATCAATATCGAAGTGACGCCACATCCCCTATAATAATTGATATGTTACGCCTTTTAAAAGAATCTGCTTTATAGAACGTGCCCACAAGTTATATTTTACTACATGTAATATTCATTCAGTGTATTTTTTGATGAATATGTATAATTACATAAACTGTATGAAAAAAGAGAGTATACTCTGATGTTGTGTAATAAAGATAAAGCCCGCCTATGGAATGAAGTGACCCCCGAAAGTTAGACAGGTCGTTTCATTAGGCAGCCTCTAGGGTATGAGCCCGGTATTGTACTGGGCTCATACCCTTTAATTTTGCCTTAATTCTTTTATGATTATAGTATTCTATATACTTTGCTAATTCTTGTTTGAAATGTGTTATACTTTCAAATTCTTTTCGATACAGAAATTCCGATTTCATAATACCGAAGAAATTTTCAATAACGGCATTGTCATAACAGTTTCCTTTGCGAGACATACTTTGAGTTATGCCACAATTCTTAAGAGAATGGCGGTATTGTTTCATTTGATAGTGCCAACCTTGATCAGAGTGAATGAGGAGTTTATCCGGATCGGTTACACAATAAAGGGCTTGGTCCAACATCGTTGAAACAAGGGAATAGGTCGGTCTGGAACTAATTGTATACGTGATAATTTCACCATTAAATAAATCCAACATTGGTGATAGGTATAACTTCTCCCCAAATAACTTAAACTCCGTAATATCTGTAACCCACTTTTCATTTGGTTTTTCAGCTTGGAAGTTGCGATTTAAAATATTTGGCGCAATTTTCCCAACTGTCCCTTTGTAAGAGCGATATTTTTTCATACGAACCAGACATTTTAACCCTAATTCTTTCATAAGGCGATATACTTTTTTATGATTTACTTTGTGTCCACGATTCATAAGTTCATCACGAATACGACGATAACCATAACACCCATCGTGTTCATTATAAATAGCTTGAATCAGTTCTTTTACCTCCGTATTTGGATCAGGACGATTAAAATGTTTCATCCAGTAATAGTACGTACTACGTGGAATGTTTGCGAGTTGAAGTAACTCCTTGATAGGAAATTCATGCCTTAACTCGTAGATTACTTGCGCTTTGTCTTGTTTGGTGATTTTTCTTTGTTTTGAACTAAGGCATTCAACTTTTTTAAATATGCATTTTCCATACGTAAACGCTCATTTTCCGCTTGTAAGGCTTCGATTGATCCTTCATCTACTGGTTTTATTTTTTTATCTTTCATGGTTGGACGCCCCTTTTTCTTTGATTGTAGGGCATCCAATCCTCCTGTTTCATAAGCTATTTTCCATTTCCGAAGTGTTTCATAAGACGGTATATTGAAAAGTGCCGCTGTTTCTCTGATAGATGTCCCGTGTTCATTCATATAATAAAGTACATCTAGTTTATACTGGGCTGGGTAGAATGTATAGCACTTTTCAAAGGCCTTTTCACCTGAAGACTCATATCGTCTAATCCACTCACGAAGTACGCTAGGGTTAACTCCTATAGATTTAGCAATTATTTTTCCACTTTCTGTACCATCTAAATATCGTTTCACCGCTTGGATTTTTTCTTTTGAAGAAAATTTAACCATAAAAAATGCACCTCCAATTGTTAGACTGTGTCTAACAATTGGGGTGCACTTCAGAATAGGGGGCTTTTCTTACTTTTTATAAATATTTATTCCAATTATATTATCAGATGAGTCTAAACGAATATAAACGTCAGCTGATAAAAGGTGTGCATTATATATTCGTTGTTTATATGTTGATATCTCGAAGCGTTTTCCATTTAATTCACATTCTAGAATAATCATATCGCCATGTTCTTTCCAATTTATTAATTTAGCAGTTGTATTCATATAAACCTCCTCTGAATCATTTTATGAAAATTAATAGAGATAGTGTGAGAAAGGAGTTTATATAACAAAAAAAGACACCTTAAGTGTCTTCTTTGATTACTATAAAAGTCGTTGAATGAAATAGGTTTCTATTTTTATTTGCGTGAAAAGCCTTCTTCATCAAGGTATTCCGCAGCTTCTGGATAAGAGTTGAATGTACCGTCTAAGTTTACACCAGCGTACACGTTCCACATGTCATCCTCTGAAATAAGAGTAAGAATATGACCATCTTCGTTCTGCCATTCTTCTTCTTTCGCAGGTTCTACAGGTGCTACTACTTCTTCTTGTGATAGAAGGTCAATTGATTTCTCAATTACTGAACGTAACTCCTCTGCTGAAAACTCACGGATGTTAACCATGCCTTTATCATCTGTTTTATAACCTTTAATACCGCTTGCATATACAAATCCATTTCCATTTGGGTGTAAATGAAATACAACGTTCTTTTTATCTAAACGACTTTCTTCAAAGTGGAAGTTTACACGTTTTAATGATACGTTCTTTCTTTCTAGTTCTGGGAAAGATTCAATAATCGATAATTTTTCTTCAAAAGTTAGCATAGTGCCTCCAAGTATATAGTAAAAGATTTAATTTGTTCATTATAGCATAGTTGCAATTGTTTCCAAAGATAAGGGGAAAACTTTTCGTTGAATACGTTTACGTCACGAGAATGTAAAAAGTGAGCTAACGAATGTATCTTTTTAGGTGTACAATGGAACATGGACTTTATACAAAGGTGGTTTTTTTATGTTTCAAAAAATAGCAAAGGAATGTTTAGCAGGATTTACTGTTGCAATTGTTGCGTTACCACTTGCGATTGCATTTGGTATTGCCGCGACAGGAACGTCTGAGGGAGCGCTTGTTGGATTGTATGGTGCGATTTTTGCAGGTTTATTCGCAGCGTTATTTGGCGGGACACCTGGGCAAGTAACAGGGCCAACTGGACCAATTACCGTTATTGCAACAGGAGTTATTGCGACGCACGGGTTAGAGGCAAGTTTTATTGCCTTTATGATGGCAGGGTTATTTCAAATTTTATTCGGTGTATGTAAGCTCGGTTCTTACGTTCGATATATTCCGTATCCTGTCGTTTCGGGATTTATGAATGGTATTGCATTAATCATTATTTTAGGCGAAATAAAGCACGTACAAAATAGTTTTTTACTTGTTGTGTTAACGATTATTGTAATGATTGTTTCTGGTAAATGGATTAAGGCGATTCCGTCTAGTTTAGTAGCACTAGTCGGTGTGACAGCTTTGCTTCCTTTATTTTCTTCCTTACTCGAAGGACTTACAGTAAAGTTACCGATTATCGGAAATCTTTCACTAAATAAAGTAATTGAAAAGATTGGAACCATTCCAGAAGCGATGCCTACGCTTCATATTCCATCTTTAAGTGGAACAGGAATAGCAGCACTTATTTTGCCAGCGCTTAGTATTGCTTTATTAGGATCGATTGACTCGTTGTTAACATCGGTCGTAATGGATAATGTGACAGGTACACGTCATAAAAGTAATAAAGAACTGGTCGGACAAGGTATCGGTAATATGATGAGCGGATTGTTTGGCGGATTAGCAGGTGCAGGTGCGACTGTAAGGTCTATCGTGAATATAAGAAGTGGCGGTAAAACGGCACTTTCGGCATGTATGCATAGTGTTATCTTATTTATTTTTATTATGGGTCTTGGTTCGGTCGTACAATATATTCCACTTGCTGTATTATCAGGTATTTTAATTTTAACTGGTATTGGAATGTTCGATTGGGGAAGCATGAAAAAGATGCATGTCGCTCCTAAAGGTGATGTCGTTGTTATGCTCGTAACGATGATTGTAACGGTGAAGTTCGATTTAATGATTGCTGTTGCATTCGGTATTATTCTTTCGTTCATCATATATATGGTGAAATGTAAAGAACGTAAAACTTCTATCGTAAAGGAAAAAGAAGAAACGTACACAATTCAAGGACCGCTCTCTTTCCTATCAGTAGATCGTATTTTCTCTACTTTACAAGATGTGAAGTCACCGGTTATTTTACGTATGAAAGATGTGCGTTATATGGATGTATCAGGAGCTATGGCCTTATTAAATTTTGTTGAGCAATCAAATAAAGTAGGAGCAAGTGTAAAGCTTGAGCAAGTACATCCGAGTATTGAAAAAACAATCGCAGTAATGGCAAGCGATGAACAGAAAGAGCAATTGAAAATCTTAAGTGTTTAGATGGTAATTAGAATATCTCACAATCTTACATAAATTATAATGTAGAGTTGTGGGATATTTTTATAATGTTTTTAGTAATATGTATCGCAGTGATAGGGAGGAAGGGCTCTTTTTGCGTAAAAGAAACGGTTATAGTGTGTACATACATAATGGAAGGAATTAGAAAAATATTGTGAAGAGACAGGCTTAAATGGGTTCTCTTTTCTATTTTGAAAAAAAAACCAAGTATTCAACCTATAATAAATTTGTTATGATAACCAATGGGATAAAGTGAATTCCTATCGTTTAAAACAATATGTTTGAGAGTATATGTATAAAAGAAAAGAGAAAAAATATGAATAAAACATTTGTAAAAGGAGCAGCAATTTTAACCATTACAACTTTTTTGTCGAAATTGCTGGGTAGTTTTTTTCAAATTCCATTACAAAATATTGCAGGAGATGAAGTGCTCGGTATTTTCCGCCTTGTTTTTCCTGTATATATGATTGCTCTTACATTATCGGTAGCCGGAGTTCCACTTGCAATTTCGAAACTAATTGCAGAATTGAACGAAAAAAATAAGCAAAAGGAAATTGCAAAATTATTTAAATCAGCATCAATTATTGGGATAGCATTTGGCGTTTTCGGCTGTTTAGTCATTGTATTATTTTCTATTGAAATTGCAAATATGCTTGGTGGACAAGAAACTAGAATGCCGTTGCTTATTACTTCATTAGCGTTACTCATTGCGCCATACATGGCGGTGTATAGAGGGTATTTTCAAGGTTTCGGTGATATGAAACCAACAGGGGTATCACAGGTCATTGAGCAATTTGTACGTGTGTTTTTTATGTTAATAATTGCTTACATACTAGTATCATGGGATAAGAGTAATACTGTTATTACTAGTGGTGCGATGGTTGGCTCTTTTCTTGGAGTCATTAGTTCGCTTATATATTTGCGTATAAAATATAATAGAAGTCCATACTACAATAAAAGCAATTCCTATTCGCTCCGAGATTTAAGAGAAAACGGCAAAAAGATATTGCGGGTATCGATCCCAATCGCTATTGGAGCTTTATCAATGCCACTTTTAAATTTAGTAGACTCGCTTACAATACCGCATGTATTACAAGGATCATCAACAGAAATTCAAGAACAATTTGGAATATACAGTCGCGGTTTTGCATTCACGCAAATAATTGTTATTTTTGCAAGCGCAATTGTATTTCCGTTAATACCACTCTTAACTTCCGCATTGGCCAAAAGAGATATAAATTTGGCGAAAATAACAATTCAAAATACAAATCGACTAGCGCATGTTTTGACAGCACCGTTAACAATATGGTTGATGGCATTAACAGTACCTTTAAATGTCGGATTGTTCACAGATGTAAAAGGCAGTAGTATGTTAACAGTTATGATTGGCAGTTCGTATTTTACTGCGGTTATGGTATTATCAATAGGTGTTTTACAGGGCATTAACCGTTCTGCACAAGCTGCATGGATTGTTATTGGTGCGAGTTGTGTGAAAGTCGTGTTAAACATAATGTTCGTGCAGAAGTTTGGCATAGATGGAGCGGCGTATAGTACATTCATTACTTACGTATTGGTTTGTATTGTAAATCATTTGTATATTCGAAGCTATATTGCCTATTCTATTCATTTAAAAAGCTTTTTTGGTGTGCTAGCAATAGCATGTATTTTGGGACTAGGATTGTATGAACTATGTAATGTGATAAATATTACATCTTCAAGAATTATGACGTTATTATTCAGTGGTATAGCATTAAGTATTACAACCATTTTGTATGGTGTATGTGCTTTGAAATTAAAATGGATATCAATAAACAAAATACCATTTTTGAAAAGATAAATATAGAAATTTAATTTTTTATTATAATTCATATGAACTGATAAAGAGGAAACTATGTAGGGTATCAAGTGTTTAGGTAAGGAATGGGTACTAGTTTATGTTAGATGAAATAAACGGTTACCTAGTTTTGGAGGAGATTTAGGGTGCGTTTAGTCTTATCAGGATATTATGGTTTTTATAATGTTGGAGACGAGGCGATTCTACAATCAATTATTGAATCGTTAAGTAAAGAGAACCCGGATATAGAACTAGTAGTACTATCAAATGATTCTAAATATACAAAGGAAATGTATGGTGTAGAATCGGTAGATCGCTGGGATATAAAAGCTGTTTATCATGCAATCAAAAACAGTGATGGAGTTATTAGCGGTGGCGGGAGCCTTCTTCAAGATCAGACAAGTACGAAGAGTATTCTATATTATACGGGTATTATGGGACTCGCTCGATTATTAAAAAAGCCGTATTATATTTATTCACAAGGAATAGGTCCAATTACAAAAGGATATAATCGTCTATTAGTAAAATGGAACTTGTCAAAAGCTTCCTATGTATCAGTTCGAGATGAGGATTCGTTTTTATATTTAAAAGAACTTGGCATAAAAAACGATATTGAAATTGTTCCAGACCCTGTTTTAACATGGAAACGGACAAAACAATCGGATTGGTTGCAAAAGCATTCGATACATGGAAAAGTAATCGCGGTTAGTGTGCGTTATTGGAATGCAAAAGAAGATTATATAAAAAAATTAGCTGCGGCATTAAAAAAATTAAAGCAAGAAGGATACCAAATTCTATTTGTTCCAATGCATGAGCCATTTGATCAAAAAGCTTCGCGTGAAGTAGTAGACTTAATGGGAGAAGAGACGTATATGCTTCCATATAAAATGGATATCGATGAGAAAATATTCATTTTATCACAATGTTCATTACTAATTGGTATGCGTCTTCATGCACTAGTTTTTTCTGCTGTAGCCAAAACTCCAATGGTCGGGATTTCATATGATCCGAAAATTGATTCGTTTTTAAGTCAAGTGAATCAGCCAGTTATAGGAAGTGTGGATGGCGAATGGAGTGCTGAATATTTATATGAAATTGCGAAAAAGCAATTAATGCAACAAGGAACTGTGCAGCAAGAGTTACAATTGACAATAGATGAGCTTCGGTTGCAAGGCAAACAGGCAACAAAGAAACTCATTGATCATATGGAAAAAGGCACTTTATTAAAAAAGTAAAGTGTCTTTTATTTTGTTTTGAATGTAATGAAAATTCAAATTAAAAAACGTTTTATTTTAATTCCTATTTATTATGCTAAAATGATTGTGATTATTATATAATCAAATTTGTGATAATAAATTCGTAGATTACGAGGAGGATAACCTTGAAGACTTTTTCAAAAGGTATAACAGCAGTGGCATTAACGGGATCATTACTTTTAACTCCTATTTCAAGTTATGCGGCAAATGATGATATTACAGGACATATGTTTGAGACGAATATGCGCTCACTTATTACTAAAGGAGTTTTAATGGGGTATGGGGACAATGTATATGCGCCTGATAAATTAGTAACAAGAGCAGAGTTTGCTACATTCATAGCAAGGGCTTTAAATTTACCGAAAGCTGATTCGAATTTCGAGGATGTGCCGAAGACTTACGGTTTATATGATGGTGTAAGTAGAGCATATGGAGCGAAAATTATTAATGGTCGTACGAACGAGACATTCTCACCAAATGATGTGATTACACGTGAAGAAATGTCGATCATGGTAAAGCGAGCGTTAGACTATAAAAATATTAAAGTAGCTGTAAGTCCGCTTACCTTTACTGACAAAGATAGTATTAACTATAAAGAGCATGTGCAAGTTATGGTGGCTACTCAAATTATTAAAGGGTATCCAGAAGATAATACATTTAGACCACATTTATCAGCTACAAGAGGAATGGCTTCAGCTATGTTGGATCGCATGCTTCAGACGATTGAAAAAAACGGAAATACCAATCCTGTAGAAACTAAGAAATATGTTGTGACAAATGTAAGAGAAAACGGAACAGAGCAAGAACTAGAGCGCTATAATACGTATAAAGAAGCGGTTACCGCTGCTCAAAATAAAGGTATGAATGCGGTAAAATACGAGAACGAATTTTTATGGATTAAAGATGGTTTTGCAAGTGCGAAAAGAATAACTGGGCAAAACATCATTAATATTTATGATGAGAATTTAGCAACAGTATATACGTATATTCAGTATGGAACAGAATTGAAAGTGTTAGAAGTTGGCGAAGATCGTGTGAAAGTTCAACTTTCTGGTTTGACAGGTTATGTGAAGAAGAATGAAATCACTTTAATTCCTACCAATGAAATGAAACAGTCGTCTTATTATGTGAAATCAGATGGATATTTATACCATAAATATTATACATATAATACAAGTTCACCTGGATATACAGAATTTAGATATGGTGTGGCACCTTCTTTCATGAAGCAAGGACAGCAAATGTATAGTGTAGATGGAAAGACATTCGGAGACGAAACTTTCTATCAATATTTCAATTATTTATCATTACGTTCGAAAACAGATTATACAGCTGAACAACTAGATAGTTATGTGAAATCGATTAAGCCAGACTCTCCATTAATTGGTTTAGGAAAGAAATTTAAAGAAGTAGAAAGCAAGTATAATGTAAATGCATTATTCTTATATTCATTAGCAATTCATGAAAGTTATTATGGAACAAGCGCTCTTGCAAAAGACAAAAATAATTTATTTGGTTTAAAAGCAACAGACGATAGCCCATATGGTAACGGGGAAGCATTTAATTCAAAAGAAGATTGTATTGAACACGCAGCAAAATTATACATGAATGAAGGATATTTAAATCCAGGACATTGGCGTTATACAGCAACATATACAGGTGATAAAGCTGCTGGTTTAAATGCGAAATATGCATCTGATGCGAACTGGGGTAAAAAAGTAGCGGGGCATATGAACCGTTTTGATTCTTATTTAGGTAAAAAAGAATACAACAAGTACAAACTTGCACGTGTGATGAATAACGTGGAAGTGAAAAAGAATCCTAGTATATCAAATGAGCGACTGTATCGTTTAAATACAAATGTAGTTGTCACAGTTACTGGTGAAGAAATAATAAATGGAAAAGCGTGGGTTAAAGTTATTTCAGATAATCCTACTGTAACAGAAGCGTATATTGCAAAAGAAAGCTTAGAATACGTAAAACATTAATTAAATAAAAAAGAAGGTGCTACTAATATTTCGTAGCACCTTCTTTCTATTCAATTTCAAAATCAACAATGATATAGGCGAGTATAACAACGAAGAAAATGCTAACGGCTGGCGCTGTTAATACGTGGCCAGACATAAAGCCAATGCCAAGTGATAGAATGAGTGTGCTCGCTAATAGCATATACTTTACGGTCATGATTTTCTTAAAGTTTGTGATCATGCGGATGAATAATGTAATACCAAAGTATAGAAGTGGTATTAAGTAAATAAGGAAACCGACAATTCCAAATGCGAAAAATAGGTCATGGAAGTCCATTTCAATTAATTTAATTTTATCTGTGTAGTTACCAGCGTAACCCATTCCGAATAGTTTTTGTGAAAGCGGTGCGTCTTTATAGTACTGTTTGTATGTTTTTAAGAATTTGTCGCGATCGCTGTAAATTAAACTTTTTACTTCAGAATCTGTAAGTTCACCTTTTGCATGTTTTTTTTCATCTTCTGGATCTTCTTTAATTACTTTTCCTTCTTTTCGATCTTTCTCTTCTTGTACTGATTTTTTGTATTCGTATATTTGCATGTGAATGCCCATATTTTTTGCGATAGGAGTATGTGGTGTAAGAGCAATTAAACCTCCTAGTATAACAGCGGCAACAACGGTATTTACAATATGTGTGAATCCTTTTCCTTCTTTTTTACGATTTATCATATATTCAATGAATGAGAAGAAAAGTGCTACGCCTAATGTAATAACAATTGCGCCATATCCGACTTTCGTTCCGACCATAATACTTGCATACATCGCAAGTATTGTTGGAATCCAGTAATATATTTTTGAGAAAGAAGTTGTTTTATGAATCGAATATAAGACAATGATTGGGAACATAATGGCGAAAAGAGAACTTAAATCATTTCCAGCGAAGAACCAACCTCTTGAACCGATTTTTGAGTGAGGATAGCTTGGGAAATCCGTTCCAGTTTGCATTGCGACAATCATTGTGATGCTTAAAATTAAAGTTGCATATAAGAAATATGTAATGATTTTATGAAATACATACTCTTTATTTTTTAGCTCTTTAAAGGCGATAATATATCCAAACAGTAGCACAATTGGATATACGCTCTTTAAGATAAATTTAACTTCTTCTCCAAATGAAATTGGAGATTTAACCATCATATTATTTACAAGACCGATTGCGAGTGCGATTCCGAGTAAACATAAATAGAGGATGTACTTTTTCGCATCTTGTTGTTTGTGATGAAGAAGTAGGTATCCTAATGCAAGAAGCATAAAGGCGAAACGGACTACAACTCCAACTGTTGCGCTCATGTGTAGTATATAGATTGAAAAAGATGTTAATAAATCTAAAATTGGTTGAAACACAATGAATAGCAATAGGAAATGTGGGAAGTAGTTATCCGTTTGTTTCAACTTATTAACCATATGTTCCTCCAGTTCTTCATTCCTTTATTACAACACCCAAAAGATGGGTATAAAGCCTTTTTTACATAGTAAGGCGAATGAATTTCAATATTTGTTTTTTTATCAAACTTAAGAATACACCATTTCATTGTAATGGTAAATAGATGAAAAGCATGGATAAACCGACTTTAATTTCTATATTTTTCAACGGAATTGTATGTTTTATACGGTATATGTACAAATTGCGAGATTATTAGACAGAAAATTGAGAAAAAAGAAGGATTTTTCAGTGGTTTTCTATAATTATATAAGTATAATCTTTATGGAGAAAAGAGGGGTATATATAATGGAAATAACAAGTAAAACAGAATCTGTCGTTGTGAAATATGAAGGCCACGTTGCAACGGTTATGGTCAATCGCCCAGAGGTGTTAAATGCGTTGGATGAGCCGACCTTAAAAGAGTTATTACAAAAGTTGAAAGAAGTAGCGGAAAGTTCTGCGCATATCGTTGTGTTATGCGGGAACGGCCGTGGTTTTTCTGCGGGTGGGGATATTAAATCGATGCTTTCAAGTAATGATGAAAGTAAGTTTGATGGTATTATGAATACCATTTCTGAAGTTGTCGTGACATTATATACGATGCCAAAGCTTGTTATTAGTGCAATTCATGGACCAACTGCAGGTCTTGGATTAAGTATTGCGTTAACAGCTGATTATGTAATGGCGGATATATCATCTGTTATTGCAATGAACTTTATTGGAATCGCTTTAATTCCAGATGGAGGCGGTCATTTCTTCCTTCAAAAGCGTGTCGGTGAAAATATGACGAAGCAAATTATTTGGGAAGGTAAGAAATTATCAGCGACAGAAGCGCTTGATATCGGCTTAATTGATGAAGTAATCGGCGAAGATTTCCAAACGGCTGTGAAGCAGAAGATTAATGAATGGTCACAAAAGCCGATTAAAGCAATGATTCAAACGAAGCAAATTTTATGTGAAGTAAATCGTTCTAATTTAGAGCAAACATTGCAATTAGAAAAGCGTGGTCAATATGCAATGAGACAAACAGCGGATCATAAAGAAGGTATTGCTGCGTTTTTAGAGAAACGTTTACCAGCATTTAAAGGGGAATAAAGTTTGTCCATTCCTCACTGATTATTAGCTCGTTAATTCGGGATAAAGGGGAGAAAGTGCTAACACATTTTAGTATAATTGTGTTAGCACTTTTTTTTAGGAGTAATACATGAAGAAAATGATCGGTGTTATCACTATTATTTTGCTTACATATTCTGCTTTGCATAGTACACCATCTTTGGCAGTTCGGACTGCGTTATTTTTTGAGGGACATCCAAGTGTTGCATTTTCTGACGGGGTGACGAAAGAAAAAGATGTGAAAAAAGAAGCGATTCCAGATGAGTATCAAACTCTATATGGTAAGGACCAAGACTTAGAGCACTATTTCTTTCCACATGTAAGAGCACATGGATCAGGAATTGATATGTTAAGTGCATGCGTGAAGAAAAAATGGTTTTTCTATAAAGCAGAGCTCGGATGTTATTAAATATAGGAGGATGAATGATGTCAGCATATAACAAGTTAGTAAGAGATCGTGTTCCAGAGAAGATTTTAATGTCTGGAAAAACATATACAGCACAAAAATTAACAGGTCAAGCCTACATACAAGCTTTAGCGAAAATTGGAACGGAAGAAATTCGTGAATTTGCTTCTATGAAAGAACGCGAACATGCGCTAGATTCTCTTGCGGATGCGCTAGAAGTTATCATTTCATTAGCACGTGCAGAAGGTGCATCGATTGAAGATGTAGAACGCCTTCGTAAGAAAAAAGAAGTAGAGCGCGGTGGATTTGAAAAAGGGATTTATTTATTAGACGTTTCAGAAGAATAGTTTTATAGGAAAAGCATAGCGTTAATGAGTAACGCTATGCTTTTTTGTTGCAATGAAGCTAATAATGAAGAAGATAGCTGTTAATATCCAGCCGATTGTAATAGAAGTAGTAGTGTGAATGGCATAAGAGATTTGTAAACAAAATAATGATGCTAAAAACCAAATGAGTGCAATGTGTATATATTTTTTTGATATATTCATATTTTATAACTCCTTTTATATACTAAAAAGAATTTTACTACAATTTAGAAAATTAAGCTATATAAGTAGAGGTTTTCTGGTGAATTTTGTATACTGAATAGTAGAGAAAAAGAGGAGGAAACGACAATGGCACATCATGCGAAAGAAACGATGGAACTGATTAAGGAGCTTGTCTCTATTCCAAGTCCATCTGGAAATACAGCAAAAATTATTAATTTCATTGAAAACTATGTCAGTGAGTGGAACGTAGAAACGAAACGTAATAATAAGGGAGCTCTTATTTTAACGGTAAAAGGGAAAAATGATGCACAGCACCGCTTATTAACGGCACACGTTGATACGTTAGGTGCGATGGTAAAAGAAATTAAGCCTGACGGTCGCCTGAGTCTTTCTATGATTGGTGGATTTCGCTGGAACTCCGTAGAAGGGGAATATTGCGAAATTGAAACATCAAGTGGCAAGACGTATACAGGAACAATTTTAATGCATCAAACATCTGTACATGTATATAAAGATGCAGGTGAAGCAAAACGCGATGAGAAAAATATTGAAGTTCGTATTGATGAGCGCGTATTTTCAGCTGATGAAGTACGCGAATTAGGAATTGAAGTAGGAGACTTCGTTTCATTTGATCCGCGCGTTCAAATTACAGAGAGTGGATACATAAAATCCCGTCATTTAGATGACAAAGTAAGTGTTGCGATTTTATTAAAATTAATTAAAAGATTACAAGATGAAAACGTAACATTACCATATACGACGCATTTCTTAATTTCTAATAATGAAGAGATTGGATACGGTGGTAATTCTAACATTCCAGAAGAAACTGTTGAATACTTAGCAGTTGATATGGGAGCGTTAGGTGATGGACAAACATCTGATGAATATACAGTATCTATTTGTGCAAAAGACTCTAGCGGCCCGTATCATTACGCACTGCGTAAACATTTAGTAGAGCTTGCGAAAACGAATCATATTGAATATAAAGTAGATATTTATCCATACTACGGATCTGATGCATCAGCTGCGATTCGCGCGGGATTTGATGTGAAACACGCTTTAATTGGAGCGGGTATTGATTCTTCTCACGCATTTGAACGTACACATGAAAGTTCTATTGCGCATACAGAAGCATTAGTGTATGCATATGTAATGTCTAATTTAATTGAAGAATAATTTCATAGATAATAGAGAGCTGATTAAAGATATTATTTTTAATCAGCTTTTTATTTGGCAAAGCGATTAGGAGACATGTCCTAATCGCTTTTTTATCCCGCTATTTGCCGAGTAGTAAGACCCCTACCTCAAAATTCAGCGAAAGCAAAAAAGTTAGATGGGGACCGGGCTGCCCGTAAAAGCCCGATTGGTGAGGGCTGATTAAAGTTTTTTTATATACATTCATTATAAGTTATATATATGCGATTTTTGTTATACGGCCGGAAACGTATTTACTATAGATATATAATGTTATACACTATGAAAGGAATTAATTAATAGTTAATATTTTTTAGTTAGCTTGATTAAAAAAATTGTATGAATATGAAGTTTTGAGAGGAGATTTATTTTTCATGAAGTACAAAGCAATAGCCGCAGGTTTATTAGCAGCAAATTTACTAGCACATCCAATTAGTAGTTTAGCAGAAACGAAGAAATTTCCTGATGTTTCAGATAGTGCGTGGTCGAAAGACGCAATTTATTATTTAGTAGAGAGAAATGTAATTAACGGTATGCCAGATGGTAACTTTATGCCATACGGAAATTTAACACGTGCCCAGGCAGCAAAGATTATCGCAACAGCAATTGGTGCTAAAGTAGATCCAAATGCAAAGCCGTCTTATAATGATGCGAAAAATAGTTGGGCAGCTTCATTTATTGCAGCCATGGAAAAAGAGAATATTATTAAGGGACGAGAACCAGGAGTATTTGATCCAGAAGGAAAAGTAACTCGTGCTGAAATGGCAGCTATGCTTGTAAGAGCATATAATCTGAAGAGCAAAGTAACAGGACCAGTTCCTACAAAATTTGCTGATTTAGAGAATCATTGGGGTAAAGAAGAAGTTAATATTTTAGTAGAATTAAAACTTTCTTTAGGTACAGAGAATGGCTGGAAACCGAATGATTCTATTACGCGTGAACAAGCAGCTCAGCTTACTGCGCAAACAGATAAATTTAGCAAGAATAGTGATCGTCCAGTAGAAACAAAGAAAATGTACATAGATAGAAAATTCATTACATATCACGCACCATCATTAAGTTCTGGGATTAGTGCAAATCAGCATAATCCACAAATGGTTGAAATTAAAGAAGAACGAGATGGATGGATCAAAATTGCAACAAGTAACGGTGATAAATGGACACCTTTAGTAGAGAAAACAGAAGTTATTAATGAAGGATTCACTACTTATGCAGAAGCTTCTTCTTCGTCAAAAGTAATGGGAACACATAACGCACAGCAAGTAACTGTTATTGAAGAGAGCGGCAGTTGGATTCGTATCCGCATGGGCGCTGGTTTCCAATGGGTTAATAAAAATCAATTAAACCCAGTGAAGCAAGGTAACTTCTTAGAAGGAAAAGCGATTATCATTGATCCAGGTCATGGTGGAGTTGATTCAGGTAATCCAGGTTATTATGAGAAAGAAAGTGAAACTGTATTAGATGTATCATTGAGATTACAGAAAATATTTGAGAAAAAGACACCATTTACTGTGTTATTCACTCGTACAGATGATACACGTCCAGGAACAAGTGGTCCTGATTCTTTAAAGAAACGTGTAGAATTTGCTCAAAAAAATAATGGGGATATTTTTGTAAGTATTCATGGTAATGGCACGGAAGAGAAAAATGGACAAGGTACAGAAACGTTCTACTATGAATCAGCGACAGCAAGAGGAACAAATCCTAATGTATCAGAAAGTCGTTTATTAGCAGAAAAAATTCAAGAGCGTCTTGTAGATGCACTGGGGACAAAAGATCGTGGTGTGAAAAAAGGCGATTTATACGTAATTAGAGAAAATACAATGCCAGCTGTATTAGCAGAATTAGCATTTGTAGATAATAAAAGTGATGCAGATAAAATAGCTACACCAGCGCAAAGACAAAATGCAGCGGAAGCTATTTATCAAGGTATTTTAGATTACTATGAAGAAATGGGTAACAACGTGTCTTCTTTCCGTTAATAAATAATAAGAGATTGCCATTGGCAGTCTCTTTTATTTATTAACGTTTCTCTTTATTTCCGGCATATGATATCATTTAATTTTATATACAAAAGTATTTGAGTAATTGTAATTAGAACAATTTTAAACGATAGAGGATGATAATAGATTGAATAATCATAGTAAAACACCTGCCTGTATATATACGTATGCATTTCGTGAGGAGGAGCGTGCTTTATGTTACTTGGAAATGCGCTCGTTCTTTGGAATGGAGTCCCATGTTAATATTTTAAAAAGTGATGTCAAAATTGACCCGAGTAGAAGTGCGTTTATGAAAGAGCGAATTGAAGTTATGTATGAAGGGGACGACTTAGAAAGCATTTTAAAACAAGTGGAACAAATTGATTTGGCGGGAGCGACATTTAAAGTTATCTTCGTTAAAATCAATGACCTCGTTGGGGAGAATAAAATTGAATACGGAGAAAGACGTCTTATTGAACGAGACCTCGGCATGCATATTGAAGGAGAAGCGGATGTTCGTAATCCAGAGCGTGTATTCGGGATTGTTCCTCTTGGAGGACGCTGGTACTTCGGGCACTATGTAGAAAGCGAACCAGTTTGGTATCATCACATAAAAAAACCGCATAGCTATTCGACATCACTTAGCACACGTGTTGCGAGATCAGTTGCAAATATCGCTGTACCAAATCCAGAGGGAGTACGAGCAATTGACCCGTGCTGCGGTATTGGAACAGTAGTAGTAGAAGCACTTTCTATGGGGATTAACATCGTTGGTAGAGATATAAATCCACTTGTAGTTCTTGGAACGAGAAAAAACATCGCACATTTCGGATTTGAAGGAACAGTAACAAAAGGTCCAATCGAGGAAATTACTGAGAACTATGACGTTGCCATTATCGATATGCCGTATGACTTATTTACGCATGCCACACCAGAAGACCAGCTCTCCATTCTTTCAAGTGCACGCCGCATCGCGAAAAAAGTAGTCGTTGTCACGATGGAAACAATGGATGACATGATCCATGAAGCAGGATTTGAAATTACAGATCGCTGTATTACAAGAAAAGGGTCATTTACTAGACAAATTCTTGTTTGTGAATAAGAAAGGAAGGTCACCCGTTCGGGTGACCTTTTTAGTGTAGTTTGATGTGTGATTGGTTGGTGGTGTAGATAGATGAATTAGCGGGATTTGTCGGTAAGTCGATATTCCATGGCAAATCGCCGATATATTGTGTTGAATCGCTGATATATTCCGAGAATCGTCGGTATCGTTACATTATAATGTTACTGTTCTTTTAATTTTTCTTGTTGTGCGATTAATAAATTGCGTAATATGTGTCCGCGGTAACTTTCTAGTTTTCGTCCTTCATGATAGCGTACGCCTAATTTTTTTAGTTCAGCTACGTACCAGCCCTTTGTTCCGTAATACATGGGATCACTTCCTTTTTGCTTTTGAACAGTATATGTTGGGGGACGAAGTAACTTTACATTGAAAATAATAATGGTAAAAGGAATTTTGCATGTGTGTACCAGTGAAATTGCAAAGTTATCGAGGTGTTTTATAACGTAACGTCCAAGCCGTGTATAAAAAAGTAGACAGTTGTATATGAATTTGTTGAAAAAAGAATACACATTGCTGAGGGGATTTGAAAAAAGTAATGCTATACGCTTTGGCATGATACTTGCGTTGGAAATAGTATCAACGTATAGGGGAGAGATTGAAATGAAGGTTAGTAAAATATATACAACGATTGATGCACACGTAGCTGGGGAGCCGCTTCGAATTATTACGGGTGGTGTGCCAAAAATAAAAGGAGAAACGCAGCTGGAAAGACGCGCCTACTGCATGGAACATTTGGATTACCTTCGTGAAGTTCTGATGTATGAACCGAGGGGGCATCACGGGATGTATGGTTGTATTATTACCCCGCCTGCAAGTGCTCACGCTGATTTTGGTGTGTTATTTATGCACAATGAAGGCTGGAGTACGATGTGTGGTCATGGCATTATTGCTGTCATTACAGTTGGAATTGAAACAGGCATGTTTGAAGTAAAGGGTGAAAAACAAAAGTTCATTATTGATAGCCCAGCAGGAGAAGTTATTGCGTATGCAACATATAACGGGAGTGAAGTAGAATCTGTATCATTTGAAAATGTCCCTTCCTTTGTATACAAAAAGGACGTTCCTATTAAAATAGATAACTATGAATTTCAAGTAGATATCGCGTTTGGAGGAGCATTTTACGCTGTAGTAGATTGTAAAGAATTTGGTTTGAAAGTTGATTTCAAAGATTTATCTGCTATTCAAATGTGGGGCGGTAAAATTAAACATTATATAGAGAGCAAAATGGAAGTGAAGCATCCACTTGAAGAAGGTTTAAAAGGAATATACGGCGTTATTTTTTCAGATGAACCGAAAGACAAAGGTGCTACGCTACGAAATGTAACGATTTTTGCTGATGGGCAAGTAGATCGTTCTCCTTGCGGTACAGGAACTTCAGCGAGAATCGCAACTCTTTTTGAAAAAGATGCCTTACAAAAGGGAGAAATCTTCGTCCACGAATGCATTACTGATGGGAAATTCGAGGGAGAAGTATTGTCGGTAACAGTGGTAGGTACATATGAAGCTGTCGTTCCGAAAGTAACGGGGCATGCATTTATTACAGGGTTTCATCAATTCGTTGTAGATCCGAGAGATGATTTGAAACGGGGATTTTTGTTAGGATAAAGTGAAACTTTAATCAGTGGAGGGGTTCCCCACTGATTATTAGTTGAACCAATCGGGTTTTTACGGGCAGTTGATCTCCCGTGTAACTTCTTTGTCCAACCGAATTTTTAGATGGGAGTCTTACTGCCCGTTAATACGGGATAGAAGGAGGAGGTGGAAAGATATGCTAGTTATAAGCGCGAACGAACAAAGAAACTTAGTAAATATGAATGAAGTTATTGAATACGCGGCGCTTGCTTTAAAAGAATTTTCCGCAGAAAGAACGATTACACCAATAAGAGGCTCATTACCATTTGCGAACGAGCAAAATACGGCATTAATTATGCCTTCAGTAGCGGAAGGGCTTGAGGCACTTGGAGTAAAAATAGTAACGGTAGTCCCGCAAAATAAACAGGTAGGAAAGAAAACGATCAACGGGATTGTGATGCTATTAGACTTTCAAACGGGAGAACCGCTCGCACTTTTAGAAGGATCGTACTTAACGATGATCCGAACAGGCGCCTTATCAGGAGTAGCGACAAAATATTTAGCTCGTCATAACGCAAAAACTTTATGCATTATCGGAACGGGTGAACAAGCGAAGGGAATGGCCGAAGCAATATTTGCGGTTAGAGATATCGAAAAATTCATTTTATACAATCGCACAGAAGAAAAAGCATATGCATTTGCGCAATATATACAAGAGAAATTAGGCAAACCAGCTTACGTCTACAGAGATTCAAATGAAGCAATAGGTGAAGCAGACATCATCGTCACAACTACGAACGCAACCACACCAGTCTTCTCAGAAACACTACAAAAAGGCGTCCACGTAAACGCCGTCGGCTCATTCAGACCAAGCATGCAAGAACTACCCTCACATGCCATAGCGAAAGCAAACAAAGTAGTAGTCGAATCAAAAGAAGCAGCACTAGACGAAACAGGAGACCTTCAAGTTCCGATAAAAGAAGGTCTATTCAAAGCAAACGCCATTCACGCTGAACTTGGTCAAATTATAAGCGGAGAAAAAGCTGGGCGCGAAAATGATGAAGAGATTACTATTTTCAAATCAGTTGGTTTGGCGGTAGTAGATATTATCGTTGCGAAGTATTTGTATGAGAAAGCGTTGGAGCAAGGAGTAGGGAATAAGATTGAGTTTTGAGACTGCCTTTTGGTGGTCTTTTTTGTCAGGATGGGTGTGCTAGTATTTATAATTGAAGCCTTTTAATATTATGTTGAAATATATGAATTCTGCGCGGACATCAAATCATTCATTCAATTGGTATATGAAAAAGTTGCACCTCTAATTATTAGAGATGCAACTTTTTACCATTCACGCCATTCTTCTGTTATATCTTCCTCGGATTCTAAGCCAGCTATTCGTGCTGCTGTATCGATAAATTCATAGAGATCTTCTCTTTCCATTGTTTCGATAAAATGGTCATGTTCGTCATTTAATTCATTTATGTTAAGAACAACTTCTTTAACAACATGCATTATTTCAAATTCAGTTGGATTTTTTCCCAATTGCTCTAAATTATTTATGTAAGTATCAAGAACTTTATTTGTTGCACTTATATTTTCTTCAGTAAAAAATTCTCCATCTTCATCATTCTCAATCCATTGGGTTGTTGGTTTGTTTTTTTTCAGTTCATTAAACGTCATAATATCCCCCTTAAAATGTTTTTTATCTTCAATCCCATTCTACATTTTTGATTATATATAACAACTATTTTAGAGAGATTTCTTGTAGGATTTTAGTTTTTAATTTTACTTTAATGATGGAGGTAGGGGAGTTTTCCATTTTTACGAAAAAGTTTGACTTTACATACAGGTAGTGGTAATTTAAAACTTATAAGAAAACTCGGGATTAATTCCGAGTTTTCTTATGGGTATAACTAGTTTGAGGGGGCCGAAAGATGAAACAGAAGTTATTTGCATTACCATTTGTTCTAATACTACTTATTGCATTAGCGGCTTGTTCTGGGGAAAAAGATTCTTCAAAGCAAGCGGGCACTAGTAAATCAGGGACTCCGAAAGATGGAGGAACGTTAACGATTGGTGTTAGCGATAATCCAGATACGATGAATCCGCTTTATGCGAATGATCGTGTGTCATTAACTGTGCAGCAAGCTTTATATGCGCCGCTATATCATATGGAAGACGGTAAGAAAAAGTTTGTTCTTGCTGAGAGCTTTACGCCTTCAGAAGATCAATTAACGTGGACATTGAAGTTAAAAGATAATTTGAAATGGCATGATGGTAAGAAAATTACGTCAGACGATATAGCATTTACATTCCAATCTATTTTGGATGAGAAGCAAAATAGCTCAAGTCGTGAAAACTTTATTTTTAAAGGGAAACCCCTTGAGGTGAAAAAGGTAGATGAGTTAACAACTCAATTCGTTTTACCACAAGTAAGCGCATCTTTCGAAGGTGTGATGAATGATTTCTTCCCAATTCCGAAACATGTATTTGAAGGGGAAGCAGATTTAGCGAAGAGTAAGAAAAACTTACAGCCTGTAGGTTCAGGACCGTTTAAGTTTAAAGAGTATAAATCAGATGAGTACGTTGCATTAGATCGATTTGATGATTATGTAGGTGGGAAAGCTAAATTAGACTCTATCGTATACCGCGTTGTAAAAGACCGTAATACAGCAAATGTTTCACTGCAAAATGGTCAAATCAACATGAAGATGATTGAGCCACAAGACTTTAAGAAATTAGATAGCACTGGGAACTTCTCAATGGTGACATTCCCTGAAGGTAGATTATTCTACTTATCTTATAACATGAATACGGAGCTTATGAAGAAAAAAGAAGTGCGCCAAGCAATTGCACATGCGTTAGATAAGAAAGAAATGATTAACTCAGCATTCGTTTCAGGTGAATTTGCAGAACCAGCAAATTCAATCTTAACGCCAGACGCTATGTATTATGCGAAAGATATTAAAGACTATAAGTATGATAAAAAAGAAGCGAAAGATTTATTAGCAAAAGCTGGCGTGAAAGATAAAGAAAAAGTACGTGTGATGTATGTAACGAATAATAAAATTATGGAAAGCTTAGCGTTATATACACAACAAAAATTAAAAGAAGTTGGCTTAGAAGTTGAACTAAATGCATTAGATGCTAGTGCGGCAAGTGAAAAAGGCTTAGATAAAGAGAATAAAGAATATGACATTACATTTGGTGGTTACATAATGGGACCTGAGCCAGATTCATATAAGAGCTTATTCTTAAGCAATGCTGAATACAATTATGCACGATATAAAAACGCTGATTTCGATAAGTTATGGGAAGAAGCTGCAGTTGAGACAGATAAAACAAAACGCGCAGAGCTATACCATAAAATTCAAGAGACAGCTAGAGAAGACGTACCTTATCTACCAATCGCGTATCCGAAAGCAGTTATTGCAGTAGATAAAAAGTTTGATGGATTAAAAGAAGCGAAAGCAATTCCTGTCACAATGTTTGAAGATCTATCTAAGATTTATGAAGTGAAATAAGAAACAATAAAGAAGCTGGTGGAAATCAGCTTCTTTAGCTTGAGGGGGGAAGTTTGTGTATAAAGTAATTGCGAAGAGGCTTTTAAATGCAATTCCGCTTTTATTTGTTATTTCTATTATTTCTTTTCTATTAATAAAACTAGCACCGGGGGATCCGGTTCGAAACTTTGTAACGCCAAATATGAGTCCAATTGATGTGGAGCGTATTCGCAAAAGTTTAGGACTAGATCAACCAATTTACGTGCAGTATTTTTTATGGTTAAAAAACATTTTAACAGGAAACTTTGGTTACTCACTTCAAAATCATCGTCCTGTTTTGGAACTTATCACAGAAAGATTACCTGCAACAATTGGGTTAATGGGATCATCTTTACTCGTCTCATTCGTAATCGCAATACCGCTTGGACTATTTACAGGTGTGAAAAAGAATTCATTCTTTGACCGCATTGTAAACTTTATTTCATACGTTGGTATTTCTATGCCGGTTTTCTGGTTTGCACTACTATTAGTCTACTTATTCTCTTTAAAATTGAACCTACTTCCGAGTATGGGTATGCGCACCGTTGGTAAAGACTCTGTCTGGGATATTGTGCAACACGGCATTTTACCTTGCATGGTGTTAGCGTTCCAAAACGTATCTGTTTATATGAGATATATTCGTTCAAGTACGATTCAGCAATTAGAAGAAGAATATGTACAAATTCAATATGCGTACGGCGCTTCAAAGAAAACAGTGTTATTTAATCACGTACTTCGAAATGTACTAATACCGATCATTACAATTTTCGGATTATCGATTCCAAGTTTAGTAGGTGGAGCATTTATTACGGAAACAGTATTTTCATGGCCAGGACTTGGTTCACTTGGGGTAAATGCTATTTTTAGATTTGATTATCCGATTATCATGGCAATTACATTACTATCATCATTCATGTTAATTCTCGGTAACTTAATTGCTGATATTTTATATGGCGTAGTAGATCCGCGCATTCGAATGAGGGGGTGATTTGGAATGAATAATAGGAGATTTCAAACGATAAAACATAGCTTTACGAAAAATAAGTTTGTTGCAATGGGAGTTATTATACTTGCGGTTTTAACGGTCGCATCAATTTTCGCATTCGTATCGCCGTACGATCCTAGCAAAATGTCGATTCCAGATCGCTTACAAGAACCGAGTATGAGTCATCCTTTCGGAACGGATGATTACGGAAGGGATTACTTAACGAGAGCGTTATATGGCGGACGAGTTTCGCTTGCGGTCGGTTTCCTTGCGATGGTTGTTTCTATTACAATCGGTACTGCAGTTGGAACAATTAGCGGGTATTTTGGCGGAAAGTTAGACAACTTTTTAATGCGAGTTGTTGAAGTGCTTATGTCAATTCCATCATTCTTTTTAATGCTACTATTAAATGCGTATTTAAAACCAGGAATTACGACGCTAGTTCTTATTATCGGATTACTAACATGGATGGACACCGCCCGTATCGTAAGGGCAGAAACGTTATCTGTAAAAGAGCGTGAGTACGTTTTATACGCAAAAGTATCAGGACAAAAGTCACTTATGATTATTGTAAGACATATCATTCCTAACATTTTATCAACCATTATTATCGCCGCGACATTAACGATTGCGACATCAATTTTAATGGAATCATCACTTAGTTTCCTAGGTTTAGGTATTAGAGAACCAGATTCTTCTTGGGGCAGCATGCTAAACAATGCGCAAGGATATATTGGTGAAGCTTGGTATTTAACGCTCTTCCCAGGATTTCTTATCCTTTTAACGGTACTTAGTTTTAACGTAATTGGTGAAGCATTGAAGAAAGCTTTCGCACCAAAAGGAGCCGGACATGAAAACTAAAGTGTTAAGTGAAAGGAGTGAGAAGCGTGTCTGAAAAACTACTAGAAGTGAAAAATTTAAAGACTTCTTTTTTCATAGAAAGTGGCGAAGTTGAAGCGGTTCGCGGCGTTACATTTCGCTTAAATAAAGGAGAAGTAGTCGGTATCGTTGGGGAATCTGGAAGCGGAAAGAGTGTAATGGCGAAGTCTGTTATGTCTCTCGTTATGTCACCAGGAAAAGTGAAAGAAGGGGAAATCCTTTTTCATAATGAAAACATACTTTCTAAATCTGAAAAAGAATTACGTTCTATTAGAGGAAATCAAATTTCACTTATCTCTCAAGACCCAATGTCAGCGCTGAATCCGGTCGTGAAAATTGGGAAACAAATGATGGAAGTAATTATACGTCATCAAAAAGTGAAAAAGAAAGAAGCAGAGCAAATCGCGATTAACTTGTTAAAACAAGTCGGCCTTTCGTCGCCAGAAGAAAGGGTAAAACAATATCCGCATGAACTAAGCGGTGGTATGAAGCAGCGAGTTATGATCGCAATGGCGATGTCTTGCAACCCTGACCTTCTTATTGCGGACGAGCCGACGACTGCACTTGATGTAACGATACAAGCACAAATACTAGATTTAATGAAAAACTTAAAGAACGAAACGAATATGGCGTTACTTCTTATTACGCATGACTTAGGAATCGTCGCGCAAAACTGTACGCGCGTTATCGTTATGTACGGCGGGCTTATTATGGAAGAAGGACCTGTACTTGATATTTTCCAATCGCCGAATCATCCATATACGAAAGGGCTATTAAACTCTTTGCCAAAAATAGCGAACGGCGTAAAAGAAAGACTCGCTCCTATTCAAGGTGTAACGCCAAACTTATTAAACCCGCCACAAGGTTGCCCATTCGCAGAGCGTTGCCCGCATGCGATGGACATTTGTGAAAAAGAACGTCCGCCATATTTTGAAATCGGAAACGAAAGACGTTCCATGTGCTGGTTAAACGATAAGACAGTAGGTGATTCACATGCATGAAGAAAACTTAATTGAAGTTCGGAACTTAAAAAAGTATTTTCCTATTAAAAAAGGACTATTTGGCAGGAAAACAGAGCAATTAAAAGCAGTTGATGACCTTAGCTTCACCATTAAAAAAGGTGAAACATTCGGATTAGTAGGAGAATCAGGTTGCGGAAAATCAACGACAGGAAGAAGCATCATTCGTTTACACGATGTCACTTCAGGTAACGTTTTATTCGACGGAAAAGATATCGCAAGTTTAAAAGAAAGTGAACTAAAAGAATATCGAAAAAGAATGCAAATTATTTTCCAAGATCCATACGCATCATTAAACCCGGCAATGAATGTATTCCAAATTATTAGCGAACCGATGAATATTCACGGATCTTATGAAAAAGAAGAACAAAAAGAAATCATTTTAGACCTTCTGAAAAAAGTAGGCCTAAAAGAAGAACACTTATACCGCTATCCGCACGAATTTAGCGGAGGTCAAAGACAGCGCATCAGCATCGCGCGCGCACTATCTGTAAAACCAGACTTTATCCTATGTGACGAACCAATCTCAGCACTCGATGTCTCAGTCCAAGCACAAGTCGTAAACATGCTGCAAGACATCCAAGAAGAAACAGGCGTCACATACTTATTCATCGCACATGACCTATCGATGGTAAGGCACATATCAGACCGCATCGGAGTCATGTACTTAGGAAACATAGTAGAAATTGCCGACAGCGAAGACCTATACACAAACCCGGCACATCCATACACACAAGCACTACTCTCATCCATGCCAGAACCAGATCCAACAAACATAGGAAAAGAACGGATCATCCTAGAGGGAGAAGTACCAAGCCCACTAAACTCACCATCCGGCTGCAAATTCAGAACGCGATGCAAATTCGCCACTGAAAAATGCGCGCAGGAAGTACCGAAGATGGTTGAGATTGCGAAGGGGCATCAGGTGGCTTGTCATTTGTTTTAGAGGGAGAGCACTAGGGGGACCTGGTGCTTTTTTCTTTTGCGTTGGGGTGTGGGATTGGTTGTAGACTAATGGTCAGTGATTGTTTATAGTTGCATTTCCTGTTATATAATTTTCCTTATTTTTCAACTATAATTGTAATGATATGTTAGATTGTATATTTTATCCTTAATATATTTAATGGAAGGGGGACTCTCTATGAAATTGCTTCGTTCATTTCTCATTTTCACTCTTGTTGTATTGTTAAGCGCATGTAATACAGCAACAAAAGTCACAAAGGTTCAAAAAAATGGCGAAACGACTTTAACAATTGGTTCTTTGCAGGGGTATTACGATGTACAAACGCTTAAAGCTGAAAAAGGAAATGTGGAAATTCCTTATGAGGCAGCAGTTGAAGAAGGTACGATTTTATTGCAAGTCACAAAAGATGATAAGGTCATTTATGAAGAAGAAGTCACTTCTCAAAAAGAAGGTTTGCTTTCTTTTGAAGCGCCAAAATCCGGATCATATGATTTAATTGTACGTGTGAAGGGTGAAGAAGAGAAAGCGAAAGGAATTCAAATACATACGAAGCTATGAAAAAACGGCAAGCGGAGTATACTCGCTTGCCGTTTCCATTTCCAGTTGGTTCTAGCATAACAAATGCTCATCAATTCCAAGAAGTGAACGTAAAGTAATTCCGAAGTATACAATATTTTACTTTCAGCGATGTAATCCCTAATAAAAGATTCAATAAATTTTATAATATAAATATTTAATTCTAATCATTAAAAATCCTACTTTTTCTTACTTTAATTGTTTCTAAAATATAAAGAAGAATACCTAAACCAAATATTTTTTCAGCATTAGAAATATTATTACCTAATCTAATAATCGGTACATTTAAGCCAAATCTTTCACTCCATTCTAAAGGCATATATCCCCTCTTGCAGTTTATTAATATACGATCATCCATTGTACGAAAAGACGTTTCGAAAAAATCAAATTCCACTTCTATCTCAGAAATTTTTATCTCTTTTTCATTCATCAAAGAACCACGTACCATTCCAAATCCTTGTATCATATTTTCTTTAAACATACCTACACAATTATAATTCGAATCATAAATAGCCCAATCATAATTTTCAACTTCACTTTGAAAATATGCAAGGATTTCTCCATCACTTGCTTCCAATCCAAAAACTTCTTTATTTTTTAAAATAGGTAATGTTGAAGAAATCATCTTTGTTCCTGCTACATATCTTCCATCAGGAGTATATAAACCTAAATGTTTATTATTGCCGGGTAATTCTAACAAAACATAAGTATCAATATCCCAAAATGTTAAATCATTTTTAATTATATTTTTTTCTAGTAAATTTCCTTTTCTTAATTGCCAAAATCCAATACTAAAAAATACAAGAGAAGCTATAATAATTAAGATTACTGGTCCCCAATTAATATTACCCCAAGTATTATACATACCAATTAATCCATAAAGAAAAAGCCCAGTTCCAATTAAACACTTCAACTTTCCCTTTTTTTTATAATACTCAAATAATTCCACATAAACACCTCTATCAGTTGGTCTTAATATTTCAATTACCTTTCAAATAGGGGGCACATTACCGAAAGTGAAAAATTGTATGCTAAGGGTGTAAAAACCTATTATAGCAGGTTTTATAGACGTTATATTTACCTTTATAATAAAAGAGGACGTGGAGTAACTTGATTATTCTTAATCATTCGACAAGATACAACAATTTAAGATCATATTTTTTGCTATGATAAGTAAGAAATTTACATATCGTGTTATTGGGGGATAAAAAGAGATGTTGAAAAAATTTACTACATGTATTTTAGGTGGCGCTTTAGTATTCAATTTATCTGGTTGCGGCAATACATCCGACAAAACTTCTTCAGAATCTAAAGAAACCAATTCTAAACAAGAAGAAAAGAAAGTGCAAACAACTGATGAGGCGAAAACGAAAGAGAATACAAAGCAGAAAAATACAGAACAAACAAAAGAGAAATCAAAAATAAAAGAAAAAGAGTATGCTGTAAACAAGGATTTTCATACACCTAAATTTGATGTAACTGTAAAAAGAGTTGTAGAAAGAGATAAGGTTGGTAAAGAGAGTATAGGATTCCAAAAACCTGAAGATGGACATGTCTTTATTGTTGTAGAAGCAGAAGGGAAAAATATCACAAACGAACCGATGAAATTAGCCGTTTTACCATCAGTGGATTTAGTGGATGAAAATGATAATGCTTATCAAAGTGATGTGTTAGCAGCTAGTAGTTATGCGGTTGAAAAAGGTGAGACCTCTAGTATTACTAAGGAATTAAAACCAGGGGAGGTAAAGAGACAAAATAAAGTTTACGTGATTAATAAAGAAAAATTTGATACAGGAAAGTGGTATGTAGTTGTTAACCATGAGTATAAGGAACAAATTAAATAGTGTTTATTTATGAAGAGGAGATGGCTCCTCTTTTTTTTTACAAGTTAACACAGAATTTCGTTATAATGTAGAAATTTAATGTTTTCGAAAAAAAGAATTGACTTCTATATTAGTTGTAACTAAAATAGTTACATAAAGATGTAATCAATTTAGTTACAACTAATATCTGCTAAAAATATAATTTATATATTTAATTAAGGATGGTGGTCCATACGTTGCTACCCGGTGTAGAAAGTTACTAACACATTCAAATCAATGCATATTCCAAGCTTTAGTATTTTCTGTTACGGGGCAATAAGGTGCAACGTTATCTTTTGTTAAAAACCTTGGTGGATCTTTCTTTGGAAATATTAGTTTTGGGGAAATATAGTAAGGTATCTAAAAAAAGAACAAGGTATAAAAAGATGTACTTATATAAATCAAAAATTTAGTTGAGCTGGATAATAAAAAAAAAGGTAGGAGATTTAAATGGAGACGAAACAAGATAACCTTATTTACGTATGGGATGCATATTGTGGATGGTGCTATGGTTTTTCAGAAAGTATTAAAGGATTTTACAAAAAACACACTGAAGTGCCATTAACGGTTTTATGTGGAGGGTTATTTTTAGATAATTTACCAATGAAAAACTTTTCATATATAGAAGAAGGAAATAAAAGAATTAATCAACTTACAGGTGCTGAATTTGGTCCTTCCTATCAAAAATTGGTGGAGGAAGGGACTTTTAAAATGAATTCGAAAGATGCTGCAATTGGTTTTTCAGCTTTACGCTCATTAGCGCCAGACCGTTTATTAGAATTCACTTCGGCTATGCAAAAAGCGTTTTATTATGAGGGCCAAAGTCTGAGTGATCCAGAAACATATCGCAAAATTGCAATCGAGCATGGTTTGGACCCTGAACAAGTATTAGAACGTTTAAACGCTCAAGAAACAATAATAGATGTCCAAAATGATTTCAATAAAGTTCGACAGCTTGGTGTTAATAGCTATCCTTCCTTACTTTTACAAAAGGATAATCAAATTATTCCTATTGGTGGTGGCGTAATGACGCCGGATAAAATTGAAGCGCGTTTTAAAAATTTATATTAAGAAAATTTAGGATATAGTAGCAAACATGTTATCTTAAGCCACCTGACATTTATCTCCGGAATATTCGCCAGTACTATTACACTTTCAGATAAATGGGAGTGGGAGATTTTATCCCGCTTTAACGGGCAGTAAGACCCCCACCTCAAAATTCAGTGGAAGCAAAGAAGTTAGGTGGGGGATCAACTGTCCGTAAAAGTCCGATTGGTGTGGGCTAATAATCAGTGGGGGATGAACAAAACCCCCACTGATTAAAGTTTCACTTTATCGGAACAAGATAAAAATATGATAATTAGTTCATAACTTTAACAAAAGGAGAATAACATACTATGTTTACAACAATCGATACAAATCAAAAAGATGTGAAATTAACGGTGTTTAGTTCGGACGAAAAAAGCTTTATGGTCACAGCAACATTAGTTGAGAAAGCAGGACATGCATTTTTAATAAACTCAAAATTTACTCAGTCTGATTCGAAAGAAATTGTTGAGTATCTGAAAAAAAATAACTTATCTTTAGATAAAATCTTTATTATTCATGGGGATCCAGACTACTACTTTGGATTAGAGAGCATTAAAGCCGTTTACCCAGAAGCTATAGCGTATGCAACAGAGTCTACTGTTGAACATATCGTTCATTCTGTCTTAGGGAAATTAAAAGTTTGGAAAGACGCCCTTGGAGAAAATGCACCAAGTAACGTGGTATTACCTCAAGTATTTAAAGAAAAAGCGATTGATTTTCAGGGGTTAACATTTGAACTAGTAGGCTTAGATCATTACAGAACTAGCCTATTTAATAAAGAACTAAAAGTATTAATTGGTGGTATCGATGTATTTAACGAAATACATGTATTCTTAGCGGATACTAGCTCAAAAGCGGCTATGGAGGCATGGATTGAGAACTTGAAAGTATTACAAGCATTACATGCTGACATAATTGTGCCTAGCCATGGATCAATCGAAAAATCCCTAAATAATCAAGCACTTACTGCGACAATGGATTATCTAAGAACGGCGGTTCAAGCTTCTGAGGAAAGTGGAACTTCAAAAGATTTTGTGGCAAAACTTGAAGTAGCATATCCAGGCTATGCAAATAAAGGTGTATTAGAATTAAGTGCAAAAGTTGTAACAAAAGAAATGCCTTGGGGTTAATGATATGAATAAATATCAAAAACTATTACATGAAACGTATGTGTTAACTGGCGAAGGGAAATTGGATACGTTCAAAACGTATTTAAGTGAAAATGTATCTTGGACAGAAGCTGCTGGGTTTCCATATGCAGGTACTTATATAGGTCCAGATGAAGTAGTGAAAAACGTACATGAACGTCTTGGCACAGAATGGGATGACTATAGCGCTAAAGATGAAATTTATGCTTTTAATAACAATACTGTTATCGTGTATGGAAAATATAGTGGGACATATAAAGCTACAGGGAAATCGTTCATAGCAGATTTTTGTCACCTTTATAAGTTTGATGAGAACGATAAGGTTAAGAAGTTTATTCAAATTGTGGACAGTGCAACTGTTAATGAGGTATTAAGTTAGAGTTAATCGTTTCTAATATGCCTTGTATAGGGGGAGGTTAGGATAAATGAAATTCCTAACATTACCCCTGACATTACATTTTTGGGAAGGTTTCTCCTTCTTCAAACTTTTTATAGAAGAAAACTTATTTAAGTAGAAGAGGTAGGTATATATGAAATTAGAGAAAAGTTTAATCATAACAATTATTTCTGTATTTATTTTAGGAGTAGTTTCGACTTTGGTATATCAAGCTTCCACCGGTAATAACAAAGGAAACTCAATAAAGAGCGAGAATGTTGCTTCTGTATCAAAAGAAGTGAAAGAAAATGAAAAGAATAAAAAGATGGTAGTTGATTTCTATAATGAAGTTTTTAACAAACATAATATCGATATTATCCCTAAATATGTTAGCGAAGATTATAAGCAACATAATCCTTTTGTTGCTGATGGACGAAAAGCCTTCATGGATTTCTTTAAGGATGATTTTGTTAAAAATCCTAATTCCTCTGCAGAGATTAAACGTGTAGTAGCTGAAGGGGATACAGTTGCTCTTCATGTACATTCTCGTACTAATTCTCAAGATAAGGGAGTTGCTATAGTGGATATATTTCGTATCAAGGATGGAAAGATTGTTGAACACTGGGATGTAATTCAAGAGATTCCAAGTGAAGCAGCTAATGATAATACGATGTTTTAGATAGAAGATATATTTAATAGTTGTTTAATTGATAGTGCTGTATAGAATTTGGAAATTTAGATAATAAGTTATCAAATTTGGAAAACATTTAAAAATAGCATATTAAATGATGGCACAAATTAATACGAAATAGCTCTTTAATAAAAAATCCTACTCATTAAAAAATGAATAGGATTTTTTATTAAAGAATAGTGCTAATTTTGTGGTTCGGCACCATCTAAATTTGGAAACCATGAAAGTATAGGTACTCTATATCCACGTAAAGTAAAATCGTAATTTTTTCCTTCTTTTATGTTTGCTTGCAGATCCACTGAATGAAACTTCATCATAAGAAGGCTATCCTCATTAGAAATAACTTTTTTGGTTCCATTTTTTTGCTCAACCTAGTACAATCTCACCAATATAAAAAAGGACCACCATTACTGGCAGTCCTTTTTTGGTAGTTTTAGAAATTAAATTATAACATATTAATATACAAATTTTAAATATGATTTTCCAAAAGATACTATAAGTTTTTTATAATTCTTGATTTCTTAATTTTCATTGCATGATGAATTTTCTTATAAGTATTAACAACTAACAATAAAATTATCAATCCAATAGATTATTAGAAAAAACTGGTTATCTATATAATCATTTGGTAAAATATAGATATAATTTAAGAGGGTAAAGTTAATATAGATCAACTAAGTAATGCTAAGAAAATGTTTTATTGCATAAAAAAAGGCTCCATTGCTGGAGCACTCAAAATAAACAAACGAATTAAAACAAGAAACAGACAATTTAACTATATAGATAAAACATAAATAAATCTATATATATGTAAAAATGCATATAAAAACTCTATTTATTGATGCTATAATAGGTTTACTCGATGATTGTTATATTTTTTTATGGTTTTTAAGCAATAAATACCTTCTTAACACCAAGTGTACAAGTAAAAGAAGACATCTTAAGCGATGTCTTCTTTTCTTATATAATAACAACACAATAAAATTAAGATGGTTCAAGTCGGCGGAAGGCACCTTTGGGTGTCTTTTTGTATGGATCGAAACAGAAGAGAAAAATAATCTTTAATCATATATATGGCTTTATATTCACTCAGCTCTTGTTTCTTCTTTGTGAGAAGTAATTTCCGCATTTGAAACATAATAGAGGAACAGAGTAGAATGGCAATCAATTGTCCATACAAATGGCATTCCAATCGTTCTCGTTTTATTTTTTTGCAATGATGAATGTGAAAGAATGATTTCCACGTTTTAAATAAAATTTCAATTTGCCAACGTAAAGAATACCAATCATGTACTTGTCCCATTGGGACAATATCTGTAGGGGTGTTTGTCATATATACATTGATACCACTGAGTCGTTTACTACGAGGAGAATACTTCATTCCTTTCTTTTTTTCTCTTACAGTTTGATCTTGTAATCGTTTTTGTTGTTGTTCTTTTGTTAGCCGATGAACAATCACGCGAGTTGGGACTTTATCAGTCATTCCTACAAAATCGTCGAATATTTCACATGTTTGTCCTGGCTGAAGAGAGTTCATTAAGACCTCCATATCTATCTGTATATACTCTGTCCCTTTTTTGATTCTTCCATCTTGAAAATAATCAGGGGTGGAATTTTTTTGATAAATACGTGTATTTGACTTAATACGAGAGATATAGTAAGCCTTTTTATCTTGTATATATTGAAGGTCTTTCAAATGAAAATAACCTAAATCTCGAATACATAAATCATTCGCTGCCACAGTTGGGGCACACAGAGAACCGTAGGTCCGATCATGTTGTTTCCCCGAACCTGTATGAATATGTAGGAACTGTCCACTTAATAAATCATATTCAAGTTGAATCTTCACCCCCGCTGTATGGCTGCATCCTCCTGCACCTGGATAAACAGATGAAAATACATCGGGAAGTTGAATGCAGTTGAATCTAAAATACGGATACGTTTGAAAATAGAGGTGTATGGAGAAGAAATCAGCTTAGTTGAAGATAACTTTTGATTGAGAAGTTCGGCTAACAATTGTTGTAGAAATTGCACGGCTGTGGCATTAAATCGTTGATTCAGTCCTTCCGGACTGATAAGTAATTCTGTTGATGCTTCTAAACAGCTACATAACTGAGTTAAAGAGGTTTTAGCGACATTTTGACTCATCCATACACATAAAGCAACTAAATCTTTTGCTTGGTACTTACTGGTTCGTTGCACAAAACCAACATCTCTAGCAAGATTTCGTAAGATATTTGGAGATAAGAAGCTTTGAACTTCTTGAGCAAATAGTTGTAATTCATCAGAGACAGAAATAGACATACAAAAACGCCATCCTTTCCAATGATTCTACAGAAAGCATAGCGTATTTTTATATTTGTGAGATAGTTTTAGAGACAAAAATAATAGAAATGGAAAAAAAGAAAAGATGAACGCAATCTATATACGTCTTAATGCAAAATATATATTGCATTAATGTTACTTATAATTTAATATATAGAATATAGGATGGGAAGTATAAAGATTATCTTTACAAACGGGGTGTATTTAATGTCAGTAAGCAAAATAAAAATTGCAAGAACAGAAAAGGGGCTAACTCAACAAGAATTAGCTGTGCTTGTAAATGTTACTCGACAAACCATTGGTCTTATTGAACTTAATAAATATAATCCATCTTTAAAGCTTTGCATTGATATAGCTAAATCACTCGATAAAACTTTAGATGAATTATTTTGGGAGGAAAAATAGAATGGAAAAACTAAAAAATTTGTTTTCACTCAGTACACATTCAGATGAAAGAATTCAGCAAATTGAAATGAAAATTTGGGCCCAATCTGGAATTGTGGTTTTATTGCTAGCCTTCATTGATTTAATAATAAGGGGCGTATACTTACAAAGACCGTTTCTAGAATGGGCTACAGCACTTGGTATCATTATCTGTTATATGGTATTCTTCTTTATTAGATCCATTTTAGCTGGTGTTTACGAACCAGAAATCGATAACAAGGAAAAATTAAAACGAAAATTAAAAGATAAATTATCTTATACCCTTATTTTATCTTTTTCTGGTGTAGCATACACTACATATCATAATCAATTACCTCAAGATATTGTTGGATGGATCTTAGTATGTATAAAATTCATTCTACTTGTTACTATTTTGTTTGGTATTCAATATTTTATTACTATATTAGCATGGAATAAATCCAATAAAATTCAATAAGTATAGACAAAAAAGCTTATCTTTTAGCACATAATGATAAGCTTTTTATTATTTTTTTCATCTCTTTTTCGTTTTAGGGGGTATTTTGTTTTGTTAGCTTGATAGCGATGGGGCAGCACCACATTGCTATCAAGTTAAAAAATTTTTTCACCCAAAACAAAAAAACGAGCTGAATTCAGATAAATAACTATGGAAGAAAACAAAAACTTAGGGTTAAAGAACTTGTGATGTATGACTATATTGGCTGTTTTTATCCAGAAGAATACATTAATCCTGATTATACATTTGTAGGATTGCTTAATTGAATAGGATCTAGAAACAGGTGATTTTCAAATTTTGATAAAACTAGCAATCTCCACGCCGAAATTGGTTAAATTATAAGGGGGAAAAGCTGGTCACGAAAATGATGAAGAGATTACTATTTTCAAATCAGTTAGTTTGGCTGTAGTAGATATTATCGTTGCGAATTATTTGTATGGGAATGCGGTGGAGTGCGGGATGGGGAATAGGATTGAGTTTTGAGACTGCCTTTTGGTGGTCTTTTTCGCATGAAATCTTGTAAAGCAAGAAAAATTAGGATATTTAATGATTAGAATTGAATATTCATATTCTAATATTCAATAGAAAGATAAAACGTTTAAAAGTTCAGAATAATAGATTATAATATGTTTAGTAAAATTAACCAATATATATTTTGCTCATTATGTATTAAAGGGGAAATGAAAATGGCTGGACAAATTCGTATGTCACCAGAGGAGCTTAAATCGAAAGCGGCACGATATGGACAAGGTGCAAATCAAATTGAGGACATTTTAAGTCAACTACAAAACTTACAAAATGAATTAAGAGGAGAATGGGAAGGTCGTGCTTTTGAAGGTTTTGACCAACAGTTCAATCAATTAAAGCCAAAGGTACAAAACTTTGCACAGCTATTACAAGAAATTAATATGCAGCTGAATAAAACTGCAGAGGCTGTTGCTTCTCATGATGAAGAATTATCACGTAATTTCGGTTTGAAATAAAAATTGTCATACTCTATATAACAAGCATTTTAAATGAGCCATACAGCTTATATTGTATGGCTCATTTGATTGCATGCCTAGAGCGAGTGATATTGATAGGGATATATATTTAATGAGATTTCTTTGATGCATTTGGAAAACTTATAGAAAGGGTTTGAAAGAATGGGACAATTTCAAAGTAATTTACAAACAGCAACGCAAATTGCTACGAAAATGGGATCAGCCTCTGATAGGATTCAAAGTGCAACAAGTCGTTCCATAACAAAAGCGACGCGTACAACATTATCTGTTAACTTCAAAGCACAAGAAGCGAATCAGCAAGTTTTAGACTTGACGAAACAATTTTCCGCTGCCTTTCAACAAGCGGTTGATAATATTCATTCGGTATCTAATGAATTTGAGAGAATGGATAATGAACTTCACAACACTTTTCGCTAATGTGACAACCTACGTAAAGTAAAATAGTAGGAGGAAAAAGATGAGTCAACATATTGAAAAACAAATTAATCAAGTAAATCAAAAGTTACGAAGTGTATTTGAAGAACAAGACCGAAATCAATCTGCGATTCAAAAACAGGAAAAAGTAGAAGAAGATTTTCATGTATGGAAGAATCAAAACCATCGTTTGTTTGATCGTATTTTAGGAACTTGGCATAAAGATAGAGAAATGTCATTGTTTTTTATGGATATTCGTCAAGAAGCACAATACATCGAACGAAAACTTACATTTGAATTGGAAAGCCAAAAAGAAACATTGTTTAAAGAGAGACGAGATCTTAGTGATTTAGAAAATAATCTTTCATATCAGCAACAACAATTAGTAAAGGAGGCTAATTCATGAGTTTAAATATGTATTTGGGAGAAGTACAAAACCAAACTCAAAGTATGAATGCTGTATGTACGGCCACCATTCAAGGTATGGAACAAGCAATTCAGTCGATTGATGCTTTTGCAACTGATACTGTGTTACAGGGGCAAACATATAGCAGTGCAAAAGCATTTTTTGTACAAACTTTTCGACCTTTGGCACAAGGAATCATTTATTTGTGTGAAGAATTAATCCGTCAGAATGGTGCTTTTCCAAGTCAATTTCAATCACAAGTCGCTTCCACAGATGTAATTGAACAAGAGATATTAGAACAAATTCGGGAAATTGACCGAATGAAAACAAGTATGGAAGCTGTCAATCAAGCTATGCCAATGCCGGGTATGGATGCCATGGTAAATCTTTTTATTGTTATGAGGCAAAAACTGCAAGAAAAGCTGGATCATTTGTATCAATTCAATCAGAACTCTAGTAATAACTATAGTACAGCACTTCAATTAGCAACTAGTATTGCTGCAGGTCTTGCGGAAGTTCAGAGTGGGAAAGGGTTTAATGCTTTAACAGGGATATTTAGTGTGAAAGAATTAAATATGGAATGGACAGTAGCTATTCAAAAAAAATCAGAAGATAAAGTTCATGCTGTTCAAATTGAAAAAGAAGCTGTTAAAAATGATTGGTTTTTGATGGATTCAAAAGTGGTAATGGAAACAGCTACTGGATTAGGTGCTACTGGATTAGGTGCTACTGGATTAGGTGCTACTGGATTAGGTGCTACTGGATTAGGTGCTACTGGATTAGGTGCTACTGGATTAGGTGCTACTGGATTAGGTGCTACTGGATTAGGTGCTACTGGATTAGGTGCTACTGGATTAGGTGCTACTGGATTAGGTGCTACTGGATTAGGTGCTACTGGATTAGGTGCTACTGGATTAGGTGCTACTGGATTAGGTGCTACTGGATTAGGTGCTACTGGATTAGGTGCTACTGGATTAGGTGCTACTGGATTAGGTGCTACTGGATTAGGTGTTACTGGATTAGGTGCAGCTGGATTAGGCGCTGCTGGATGGATTATTAATAAAGTTAATTTACAATCAATAACTGATGTGCTAAGTACGAAGTCTAATGAACAATATTTATATAACCATGAAAGTGGTCCATTATATGCTAAAGCTATAGGTGGTGAATTGAAAGCTGGAGCAATTGCTGGTGGAAGTGCTTCATATAATACTGTTAAAGTAGGTATTGAAGGTGGAGTAGATGTTAATGGAAGAAAATTAAAAGGAGAAGCTAGTTTAAGTATGGCGAATGCAGAAGTTTCTGCTAAAATAGATAAAAATGGATTTGAACTTGGTGCAGAAGCTTCTTTAGCAAAATATGAAGCGGGTATTGATATACCTATACCATTTACAGATCATGATTTGCATATTGGAGGTTCAGCTTCACTTGGACAAGCCGGTGGAACTGTTAAGGTAAGTTCAAGTGGGTTTAAAGTAAATCTTCCTTGGGGGCCTGGAGCAAGTCCTGTGGGTACAGGTGTTGAAATAGAGATAAAGTAAAGGAGTATTTTTAATGACTTTAGAAGGTTTGAAAAAAGTTTTAACAATTCTTTTTGTTATTTGTTTTTTTGGTACAATTATTTTTACATTGTTTGATGTTACATATAATTTTAAGGAAAAAATGATTTTTTCTTTAATATATTTAATTACAATTCCTATCAGTTTTTTAGTTTTATATAAAATAGGGAAAATTTTCATTAAATAAAGAGGTGAATTATTGTGGGAAAAATAGAAAAGGATACATTACTTCCAATAGGTTCGGTTGTGAAATTTAAAACATGGGAGCAACCTTTGATGATATATGGTAGAAAACAGGAAGATTCAAAAACTAAGGAAACTTGGGATTATGTGGCTTGTTATTATCCTATTGGAAATGTTTCAACTGAATATAATATGTTTTTTAACCATGAATACATATCAGAAGTTATTTTTACTGGTTACATAAATGAGGATGAAATTAAGTTGCGTGAAGATTTGAAATAATAATTTGAAATTTATAACTATAATAAAACATATATATCTTAATGGATATAATTTTTTATTATAGTTATTTTTATAAGTTTAATGGTGAAAATTTTATTGGGAATAGAAGGGGTAATGATAGTGAAAATTTTTAAAAATACAATTTTATTTGTTTTGTGTTTAGTAATTCTTAGTGGTTGTTTTACAAGAGAGGGAACTATTGTTGGTGGTAAAGTTCATGGTTCTTCAGATAGTGTATCAGGTAGTATCTCTGGAGATTATAGAAAATTTACTGGATCTGCAACTCAAGATAGGAAAGTTAAAAAAGGTGAGAATTGGATTTTTTCTTTTGATGATAAAACTAAACAAGGAACTATAATTGCTTATGTTGTGGATTCAAATGATAATACAATACTAGAGTTTAATAGTGGCGAAGGCGAAAAAAATATTAAAGTGCCTAAGGATGATACATATAAGGTTAAAATTAAAACGGAAGAACATGGTGGGGAATTTCGAATATCATGGAAAAAAGAAAAATAGTTTTTGGATTGAAAAAAGCATCTAAAGATAGATGCTTTTTTTAGTCTTTAATTAAATGGTTTTGAATTTGTATTCTGGTGAAATATATAGTAATCATGTTTTTTAAGGGAAGAATCAGCTCCAATTTAATTCAAAGAATTATTAAGTAATGTTTTTAAATCTGATTGTATATCAAATTTTTCTTTATGTTGATCATATATGATTAGATATAGAAATTATCTAGTATATTACCTTTTTCTTCTTTATTTATACCAATATATTTTAGTGTAATTTATGAGGTGCTATGATTGAGTATTTCTTACAACATAGCGAAATCTTTTGTTTGTTTATAGAACCAATAGCCGAAGGTTTTGCACATGGTGTGAGTCCCAATAGATTCGATCCCAGCAAAATCTTTGGCTTTTTGAAATTTTTGATAAGCTTAGATTTTATTAATGGGTTAATCTTCTTTTCGAGAAGGGAATAATATTTCACAGAAGGTGTAAAATGGGATGTTGATTTAGATGGTGATGGTGAAGATAATAGTATTAAGGATAGGGTGAAAACGGGTTCGAAAAAAGCTTGGTCAACAGTAGCGGGGTGGTTTAATTAACATGAAAAAAAATACAGATTTTAATAAAAAAGCTTTTGAATATTATATGGCTCTTTATGCTGTAAATGATATAAGATCGACTATAATTACTCTTGTGATTGGGATAGCAGATATATTTGTGCTTTTACCTGCTTTTGCGAATCCTGTTCAACCGATATATATGTACATAATAGTTCCACCAGTTGCTTTTTTAAATGTATGGGCAATATGGATTGTTATAAATCCTAGGAAGCGGCAATTACAATACACTCTATTTCGTGGAGTATTTGGCATCGTATGTTCAGTAGGATTATTAGTTATAACCCAAAAGTTTGCATATGGAATGTTAGGATTACAAACTCCCATCTATTTTATTTTTTCAGTTGGTTTGTATATTTTTGCTTTGCATTATTATTATAAAAATCATATTAAAAAACTTCAGGGACCAATCAAAAAATCAAAATCATCGAAAAAAAACTCTGGTTTCGGAGTATTGGCTTTTGTAGGATTGGGTCAACTCATTGCTAATATCAGTCTTGGTTTTGCAACACAAAAGATGGTAGCAATTGTATTAATGTGTGTATACTCCATGCTTTCGTTTATGTTGTTTCATTTCATTATGGAACTCCATAGGTACTATTATTTAAGGAAGCATATAGAAGATGGGGGTAGAACACATGAAACCTTTTAAAGAGGTTTATTGAATTTTAAGTATTGTGATTTATGGAAGGAAACAAAAACTTATGGTTAAAGAACCTGTGATGTATGACTATATTGGCTGTTTTTATCCAGAAGGAGGAAAGCTGATATGCAAGCATTTAAAGTTGGGAAATTAGTCACATTCGTTGCAATTATAATACTTCTTGTAGTTGCTATTTTATCTCCTTACAACTTATTTAAAAAGATTTATTTTATTATTGGTGTTCTTATTATTGGCGCAATTTCACTTGGTACAAATAAATTCTTTGAACTGATACACAGTAAATTTAATAAGAAATGATATTACTTATGTGATAAAGAAATTCCCCTCTAAATCCTTAATGATTTAGAGGGGAATTTCTACAATATGATTTTACTGGATTACGTGTAACTAAATTAGTCCATCACCATATTGGTGGTGGTCAAGCTGTTGGTGTTCCGCTGCCACTACATCCTGGTTTTGGAGGGATTCATAACGCAGAAAAAGCGATTGAAGCATGGGGGAAAAGATGCAGGGATTGAACCACCCCCATATTCTAATGCAGCACATCACCTAACACCTTGGAATGATAAAAGAGCTATTGAAGCACAAGAATTATTAAAAGAATTTGGAATACACCATGATTCTGCTGCTAATGGAGTATTTTTACCGTATAAAGTAAATGAATATGTGACTACTGAAGTGTTACATATAGGTAACCATGGTACGGATTATATGAAAGAGGTAACTAAGGTACTAAAAGAAGTTAAAGAATATGGTGGTACTCAAGCAGACGCTGTTGCAGCTTTACATGACATAAGAATACGTTTATTAGATGGCAGCTTAAAATTAAATAGCCCGAAATAATTTATGAATAGATTAAATATAAGGGAGAAGGAAAATGAAAATTTGGGAATTGAAGAGCTCATCTAATAACTATGAGTCTTTCCAACTATTAAATTATAAAAAGGATAAGAAATATTTTGAAGGAAAATTCAACTCCACTACAATTTTACTAGATTCATGGGGAGAAATATTTATAAAATGTATAGTTAGTTAAAAGTCTTTGACCAAGAGAAATAGTATGTTTTATTTTTATGATTTTCTCCCAAAAATATATGTTCATAAAACAAGTATAAGAGTATTTTAAAAAGTGTATATCATATAGATGTAAAGTGCAAAATAGTAACTTAAATTAAATACGGCAAGCATAACGCGTTGGTAAGTTTTACTGGCTCCAGCTGAAAATAAAACGCCTATAAGTGGTGCAAATAAACCAATTTTCCAAAAGATATTCGCTGATCCACCTATTTCTAATGTATGTTCATTTACTATAGTTAAAAGAGCATAAGGTACACATATTAAAGATAATATAGCCCATTTGTTCAAAGTGCCACCTCTTTTCGATGTTTTAATAGAAATAATATGAAAAGATTCTTATGATTTTGGAGGTGTATCCTACATATTTGGAATTAGGCTATAGTAAGTTATTATTTGTACTATTAATATATCCACCTATTGTTCCAGTTTCGAAATCATATTCCAATGTTTTCGTTTCATATTCAAATTTCATTACTATTACAACTTTAGTATTATCTTTCCATGAAATTTCATAGAGGTCTAAACTATTAATTATATTAAAATTAGCTACCCTTACTTTTGTTTTCTCTACAAGTTTGTTTTTTTCTTTAAAGTACATTTTTATGTATTTATCATCGGAGAGATATCCATAAGAAATTCCCGTAATTTCTATTTGATTTGCTTGGTTGGATGACGTATTTTTTACAAGAGGTTTTTCGTTTTCTTGAAAAAACAGCCAATAAATAGGGTATAGAATAAGTATAAAAATGATACTCATACCTAGTAAAAATTTTAATATGCAACCACCAAAATCATGGTCTGCTATTTTATCATTACTTAGCCATTGGCTCATATTAGTTTCACCACTCAACTTTAGTATAATTAGATAGAAAACTTCTAAATGATTTAAATTATCACCTTGTTTAACTTTTTACTAAGAATAGAACGTTAACTACATTTATAAATTATTATCTTCATTTTGGAAATGATTTTTATGTTTCAATTGGTTTAATTTACCACGAAGTGAAACGAACCGCTAGTGTTTTCGAATGATAGCTTTACTTACTATATGTAGAAATATGTGTAAATGGTAGACAGGCTTCAAGTTTTAGTGTGAAAAAATGGCTCAAGTATTATACCGCATTTCAAGGCTTGAAATGAGAGAATACTTGAACTTGGTGTATCTTATAAAGTAGGTATATATTTTTCTTAAGTTGATAGACATGAGATGTTACCCCTATAATCTTCTTTTTTCGTTTCATAATGATTTATTACAAATAATACATGTCATAATCAAAAAAGAAGAGAAGTAGATTTGGATATCTTTTTTGTTATAAAGTTTAAAAACCTCTACATATAAGTAGAGGTTTTTAAATTGCATATTAGTGAATTATGCTTTTTCAAATAAACGAAGATACTAGAATACATAATTTTAACTAGACTTATTATTAACTAATTTATCCCCACCACCAAGCTCCGCCTCAATCTGCGAAGTTTTCGATGACTCATCCATACGCCAATACGTAATAAAGCTGATCGCGATACATCCAGCTACGTAGAAGTAGAAGAGTGATTCCATTCCGATACTTTTTAGCCATAATGCGATGAACTCAGCTGTTCCGCCGAATATCGCGACTGTTAGTGCATATGGTAAACCTACGCCGAGTGCGCGAATTTCAGTTGGGAAGAGTTCTGCTTTTACAATTGCATTAATTGATGTGTAACCAGTAACGATAATGAGACCGACCATCATGAGTAAAAATGCTACGATTGGTTCTGTCGTTTTTTCCATGAAGAAGAAGATCGGTGCTGTTAGTAATGTTCCGAGAATACCGAATGCCATTAATAGTGGGCGGCGTCCAATTTTATCGGATAATAGCCCTGCAATTGGCTGAAGTACGACGAATATAAGTAGTGCAACAAAGTTAATCCAGCTTACAACTTCTTTCGGAAGGCCGACTGTGTTTACCATGAACTTTTGTAAATATGTTGTGTACGTATAAAATGCAACAGTGCCTCCTAATGTTAGGCCGACTACTGTTAATACTGCTTTCGGATGTTTCATAAGAGCGCGAATGGTTCCTGCGCTTTCACGTTTTTGTGATTTTATGTTTGAGAACTGCTCCGACTCATCCATCGTGCGGCGAAGCCATAATACAGCTACTGCGCCCATCGCTCCAATAATGAATGGAATACGCCATCCCCAAGCTTTCATATCTGGTTCGCTTAGTAATTGCTGAAGAACAATTTGAACACCTAACGCAACCATCTGTCCAGCAACGAGCGTTACATATTGGAAGCTTGAATAAAAACCACGGCGTCCACTACTAGCCATTTCAGATAAATACGTTGCGGAAGTTCCGTACTCTCCGCCGAGTGACAACCCTTGAAGTAAACGAGCAAGAACTAAAATAATTGGTGCCATAATACCGATGCTTTCGTAACTAGGTGTACAGGCGATAATTAAAGAACCACCGGCCATAACCGTAATGGAAAGGGTTAATGCCGCCCGGCGTCCGTGCCGATCTGCATAGCGTCCCATTAATAAACTTCCGATAGGGCGCATTAAAAATCCAACTGCGAAAATAGCTGCTGTGTTCAGTAACTGACTCGTTGGATCGCCTTTAGGAAAGAACTCTGCTGAAAAATAAACAGCGAAAGCAGAGTAAACGTACCAGTCGTACCATTCAATTAAATTACCGACAGAACCTTTGAAAATATTGCCGGCGACTCGATTAGATTTTGCTTGAGCCATACTAATTCCTCCTCTTGCTTAGTAATAAAAGGTATATATGAAAGCGTGTTCATTGTATTTGAATTGTACTGTTCTTTATTTGAAATCTCAATATTATGACAATTTTATTCTTTTTGTACTTTATGTACATGGATATTTTTAATAGTTGCTTCATTTTCAGTTTTGTCATAATAATAGAAAAAAGAGATTGATAGTTTTGAATATTTTATCAAAGGATATGAAATATGAAGAAATCACGCAAAGTATCATTGCAAACGAAAATAGTAAGCTTAATTATTACGTTAATTTTATTTGTCGTTCTCCTATTAGCAGGAATATTTGTTTACATTCAGTCCGTTGATACGAAGCGCCAAGTAGAACAGTTAGCGCTGCAAACGGCTAAATCTCTTTCTTTTATGCCAGCTATAAAAGAGGCTTTTCAATATAACGAGCATAAAAGTACGATTCAATCTATTGCGGAACAAGTTCGTGAGCAAGCTGGTGCAGATTACGTCATTATAGAAGATCGCTTTGGGGTTATGTATTCCCATTCTAATTCGGATTTAATTGGCACAAAGAGTAACAATCCATATAACTATGAAGCACTCACTTTTGGTGGCTATTATACGCTTGAAGGAAATGGTGAAAGTGGTCCGGCTTTAATGGCGAAAGCTCCCATTATTGTTCATAACGGAGACTATGATCAAGTCGTAGGTGTTGTGACAGTAGAGTTTTTAATAAAAGGTATCGAATCTAACATATTAAGCAGAACGAAAGAAATTATCCTCTTTTCCTTAGCTGTATTACTAGCTGGAATTGTTGGTGGAATTCTTTTAGCGCGTAGCATTCGTAAAGATACACTCGGTTTAGAGCCGAATGAAATTGCAGCGTTATACCGTGAAAGAAGTGCGATACTACTATCTATAAAAGAAGGAATTATAGCTATTGATCAAAACGGTTTTATTACGATGATGAACACCTCGGCAGAAGAAATGCTATCTGTAAATGGTGATTATATGCAGCAACACATTTCAAAAGTTTTACCAGAATTTAATATGGAAAGAGTGCTAGAAAACGATCAAGAAATCGCGTTTCAAAATAAAGTGTTTATTTTAAACATGACGCCGATACTCGAAAATAACAGTACGGTGGGAGTTGTATGTAGTTTTAGAGATAAAACAGAACTGCAAAACTTAGTGAATACGATATCTGAGGTAAGAAAGTATTCCGAGGACTTACGCGCTCAAACACATGAATTTACAAATAAACTTTTCGTCTTATCAGGATTACTTCAGTTAGGACATTACAAGGAAGCGATTGAATTTATCCAACAAGAATCTAACATTCATCAAAGCCAAAACCATATTTTATTCCATCAAATTCATGATGCGAAAGTACAAGCTATTTTATTAGGTAAAATCGGAACAGCATCTGAAAAGAAAATTGATTTTCATATTGAAGGAGATAGCGCGCTTCATCCGTTACCAGACCATATAAAGGTGTCGCATCTTATTACGATCCTTGGAAACATAATTGATAATGCATTTGATGCGGTAAGTGAACGAGAGGAGAAGAGAGTTTCTTTCTTCGTTACGGATATTGGGCACGATATTGTGTTTGAAGTGATAGATAGTGGGATAGGGATACCGACAGAAAAAATAACGACCATTTTTCAAAAAGGATTTTCAACGAAAGGAACTGATCGTGGTTACGGGCTAGCAAACGTGAAAGAAATGGTAGATCTACTAGAGGGAACAATTGAAATTCAAAACGAGACAAATGGGGGAGCTATTTTTACAATTTACCTTCCGAAAACATTGAAAGAAAGTACATGACAAACAGGGGGATGGACATATGTTGAAGGTTGCAATTGCAGAAGATGATTTCCGCGTCGCGCAAGTTCAGGAAGAGTTTTTATTAAAAATAAAGGATGTAAAAGTGATCGGAAAAGCATTAAACGCAAAAGAAACGATGGAACTACTACAAAGGGAAGAAATCGATTTGCTTCTATTAGATAATTACTTACCAGATGGAATTGGAACAGACTTATTGCCAAAAATTCATGCTGACTTTCCAAGCGTTGACGTCATTATGGTAACGGCGGCGAATGAAAACTATATGCTAGAAAAAGCAATTCGAAACGGCGTAAGCAACTACCTTATAAAACCAGTCACGTTAGAAAAATTTGTTCGTACAATTGAAGACTATAAAAGAAAGAAGCAACTATTACATAGTAACAATGAAGTGAATCAAGCACTTATCGATAACTTTTTCGGTACTTCACAAACACAAGACATAAAAAACTTACCGACAGGTGTGGATCCGTTAACGCTGCAAAAAGTGAAAGGGATTATAAAAGGATTTGAAGAGGGCATTACAATAGAAGAAATGGGAGAACAAATGGGGGCCTCCAGAACAACCGCAAGAAGATATTTAGAATACTTAGTAGCGACCGGCGAATGCACAGTAGAGTACACATACGGCATTATCGGACGACCAGAACGAAAATACCGAATAGGAAGAGGACTATGAAAAAACGATTATTACTATGTATATGGATCATGACAGGAGTAATAGCTGGTTGTTCCTCGGAAAAATCTCAAACGAATACAGTAAACATAGAAGAAGTAGAAATCGTTGCGCCAAACGTTCCAGGAGCAGGCTGGGACTTAACAGCACGAGCAATGCAAAAAACACTAACAGAAGAAAAAATCTTCACAAAACCAATCACTGTCACAAACAAAGTAGGTGGTAGCGGTGATGTCGGATGGAAATATACGAAACAAAAAGGTGGTCACGTACTGGCGATTAACTCAAGCTTACTCATAACGAACAACCTACTAGGCCACAGTAAACTAACATATAAAGACTTCACGCCGCTCGCAACATTAGCATCGGACTGGGAAGTCGTTGTCGTATCAAAAGACTCTAGCGTAGAAACCGCAAATCAACTAATGGAACAACTAAAGCAAGACAAGAAAAACTTCAAAATCGGCGTTGCCCCAGGTCTAGGAAATGACGATCACCTATCCTTCGTACAAGTAAGCAAAGCCTTCGGTATAAACCCTGCCGAACTACAATTCTTCGTCTACGAAAACAAAGAAAAAATCATAAACGCCCTAACGAACAAACAAATCAGCACCGCAACCATGACCCTATCCGAAGCCGAAAAACAATACAAAGCCGGCAAAATAAAAATACTAGCCGTATCCGCACCAAAACGCCTAGATCGACTACCAGAAATCCCAACATGGAAAGAACAAGGAATCGACGTCATCTTCCAGCACTGGAAAGGAATTATGGGGCCAAAGGATATGACGGAGGAAGAGGTTGCTTATTGGGATGATGTAATTAAGAGGATGGTGGAGAGTGATAGTTGGAAGGGGATTTTGAGGGAGCGGGGTTGGGAGGGGTTTTATAAGGGGAGTGGGGAGAGTAGGGGGTTTTTGGAGGAGAGTGATTTTAGGTACGAGGAAATGGTGAAAAAAGAGGCTTAAAAGGGAAGTGTTCAATCAGGTTTTATTTTTGTAGTTACTTCTATATAATATAAAAGAGATGAGAGTGTTAGGCTAATTACATTAAAAGGGCTAGATAGGGACAGATAAAATCTAGCTTACTGATTAAAAATATATTAGTCGTTAAAAGATATAAAAGGCATTTTTCAGTCTATAAAGTGTGGAAACATAAAGTATAGAGTTTCTGTGAGATTTAAGGAGGAAATAATGAAGAAAAATATTTATGTTGTTGGAGCGGTAATTGTCCAAGATGAGAAAATTTTATGTGCACAAAGAGGGCCATCTAAATCGCTACCTCTTATGTGGGAATTTCCAGGTGGGAAAATAGAAGAGGGGGAAACACCTCAAGAGGCGTTAAAGCGTGAAATTGATGAAGAAATGCATTGTAGCGTGCAGATTGGTGAGCAAATTGATTATACAGCCTATGAGTATGATTTTGGTATTGTTCATTTGAAAACTTTTTATTGTAAGCTTGTTGAAGGAAGTCCGGTTCTAACTGAGCACGTAGCAATTAAATGGTTATATCCGAATGAACTAGCAGCTTTAGAGTGGGCACCTGCGGATATCCCGACTATTGAGAAATTATCAAAAGAATCGATTGTAAAGTAATTTGAAAAAAACTATTCGTTTTATACGGATAGTTTTTTATATTTGTAATAAATTTGCACTTTAAATCAGTGAGTAATACAATTAATATAAAAAATTGTCATAAATGGTGATCATATGGAGAATTTTATTCAAAAATTAGAGGGGTCTTTATATAAAGGGTTTATTGATCAAAAACATAATCATCCTGGAATATATAAGCCGAAATTATTAGTAAACAATACGAAAAAAAATGAAAATGTTTTAAGCTCATTATTGGAGGAGCTAGAAAATAGTACATCTTTTATTTTCTCAGTAGCTTTTATTACAGAAAGTGGGCTAGCGACTTTAAAATCACATTTCCTTGATCTTAAACAAAAAGGGGTTAAAGGACGTATATTAACATCTACATTCTTAAACTTTAATACACCAAAAGTGTTTAGAGAGTTAATGAAACTTGAAAATGTAGAAGTAAGATTAACAAATTTATCTGGTTTTCATTCAAAGGGATACATATTTGATAACAAAACACATTGTTCATTAATTGTCGGTAGTTCAAATCTGACTGCACATGCTTTGAAGGTAAACTATGAATGGAACGTTAAGTTAACATCGCATGAAGATGGAGAGATTGTACAGCATTTTAAAAACCAATTTGAAGAAGTTTGGGAGCATTCTCAAGTATTAACCGAAGAGTTGATTGCAAATTACGAAACAATATATGAGCAAGCGGCAGAAAATAAGTTACTAGATCGAGTTATAGAATTACCTGGTCAATATCATAATTCAATTGAAGAAGCTTTGAAAATTAACCCAAATAAAATGCAACAAGCTGCGTTACAAGAAATACAAGCTATTCGAGACGCTGGAAAAGAAAAAGGCTTAGTTATCTCTGCAACAGGAACGGGGAAGACATATCTTTCAGCATTTGATGTCAGAAATTTTGCACCTAAACGGATGCTATTTATTGTTCACCGAGAGCAAATATTAAATAAAGCGAAATCAGATTTTCAAAAAGTTCTTGGTGGAATAGATGAGGACTTTGGAATTTTATCAGGGTCAAATAAACAAATAAATGCTAAATATTTATTTGCGACGATCCAAACTATTTCAAAAGAGGACACTTTACACCAATTTGATCCTGAGCTATTCGATTATATTTTAATAGATGAAGTTCATAAAGCTGGTGCTAGTTCTTATCATAGGGTTATTGATTATTTTAAACCGAAATTTTTAATGGGAATGACTGCTACACCTGAACGTACAGACAACTTTAATATTTATGAGCTATTTGATTACAATATTGCTTATGAAATTCGTTTGCAAGAAGCACTTGAAGAAGATATGCTTTGTCCTTTTCATTATTTTGGAGTTACTGATTTTGAATATAATGGTGAAAAGATAGATGACACTACAGTTTTATCTAAACTTGTTACAGAAGAACGAGTGGATCATATAGTTGAAAAAGTAAAATATTATGGTTTTTCTGGTGAGAAAGTAACAGGACTAATGTTTTGCAGCCGAAAAGATGAAGCAGAACAATTATCACACGCCTTAAATAATAGAGGTTTTCGCACATTTGCATTAACAGGAGATCATTCCCAAGAGGAAAGAGAATTGCGCGTGAATCAATTAGAAAATGGCATACTTGATTATATTTTAACGGTAGATATATTTAATGAAGGAATTGATATTCCGAGTGTGAATCAAGTTGTTATGTTAAGACAAACTCAATCAAGTATTATCTTTATACAGCAACTGGGGCGTGGACTCCGGAAACATGATTCGAAAGATTTTGTTACGATTATTGATTTCATTGGAAACTATAAAAACAACTATTTAATTCCAATTGCCCTTTCAGGAGATAGATCACAAAATAAAGATAATATACGCAGATATACAAATGACACGAGTTATATTAAAGGTATTTCAACAGTTAACTTTGAGGAGATAGCGAAAAAACAAATCTTTAAAGCTATTAATAATAGTAATTTAACAGCAATGAAATTATTAAAGGAAGCGTTTGGTGAGTTGAAAAATAGAATAGGAAGAATTCCATATTTATATGACTTTATAGTAAACCATTCTATTGATCCAGTTGTACTTGTAGATGGATATTCGAACTATTATCAGTTCCTATTGAAAATGAAAGAAGATGTGCCTACATTAACAGAGTACGAAAACAAAGTTTTAACAATGCTTTCATTGGAAGTATTAAATGGAAAACGTAAAAACGAAATCGTTTTGTTAGACTTATTATTAAAGAAAGAAAAAGTTGATAAGGATGAGTATGTAAAACAACTTGAACAATCTAATTGCTTAACAGATGATGAAACGATTACTTCAGTACAACGAATTTTTGAATTAGAGTTTTTCTCACAAAACAGTCAAAAGAAATATGGAGAAAAGCCAATTCTCTCTTTACAAAACAATAAGATATATATGTTTAATGATTCTATTCGAAAAAGCTTAGAACAAAATGAATACTTTAAGTATATGGTTATGGACATCGTTAGAAGTTCGAAGGAAAAGGGCAAAAACTATGAGTGTGATAGTAACCTTACTGTATATAAAAAATACTCAAGAAAAGATGTGTGTAAACTTTTAAATTGGCATAATGATGAGAGCTCAACTATGTATGGTTATAAGACAAAATATTATACTTGTCCAATATTTATCACATACCATAAAAATGATGAGGTAGAATCCAGTGTGGACTACGGTGATGAATTCCTTAATCAAGATGTTCTTAAATGGTATACAAGAAGTAATAGAACATTAAAATCGAAGGAAGTTCAAACAATTATTGACGCTAAAGAAAATAATATTGATGTTCATATTTTTGTGAAAAAAGATGATGACGAGGGGAGCGACTTTTACTATTTAGGAAAAGCGAGACCTGATAAAGCAAGTGTAGAACAAACTGAAATGCAAGATAAAAATGGAAAAGAACTACCGGTTGTTACGATGAATATGATTATGGAGAAATCGGTTGATAATAAGCTTTATGATTATTTAAAGGATAGTAATGTTTTGTAGGTATATTAAATTTTTAATATCTTTATGTTTCTAAAATTATTAAGCGAATATAGATGGGGCTGTATCAAAATGACATCGGAGTATGCTTTTGATATGGTCTTTTTTATTGGAATTTAATATGTTTTTTATTAGATTTGTGGATTCATTTAATTGGTTTAAGCAGAATGTGGAGATGGGTCTTTCTAATCGAAGTAACCGATAACTAACCCCTCCGAAGCCCCTTACAAGCCCCTACCAAGTAATAAATCACTAAGAAAAAACATAACAAAACAAAAACAACAACAAACACCGTAGTAGTAGTCAAAAAAATTTTTGAAATAACACGCCAAAAACCCGTCCCTCCCGCCTATATATATTACAAAGGGGCTTTTACTTTTGAACGGAGACGGGAGGAACTTTGATGGCGGTGTATCGTAATGTGCAGGTGAATTTTTGGCAGGATGATTTTGTTTTGGATTTGACGCCGGAGGAGCGGTATTTTTATGTGTATTTGTTAACTTGTTCGAAGACGACGCAGTGCGGGATTTTTCCTTTTCCGAAGCGGTTAGCGGAGATGGAGACGGGTTATAATCGGGAGACTGTTGATAAGCTTGTGCAGCGCTTCATTGATTATGGGAAGATTCTTTATGATGCGGAGACTCGGGAGTTATTCGTTTTGAATTGGCTTCGTTATAACCCTGTGACGAATACGAATGTGGAGAAGTGTGTGCTTCGTGAGCTGAAGGGTGTGAAGAATAAGGAGTTTGTACATATGTTTCTTCAGAAGTGCGTAGAGGAGGAGCTGAATGTTCCGATGCTTTTAGCACATTTCGGTATGCCTGATGATTTGACTCTGGATGATGTTGAGCCGATTTGTGAGGAGACAAAGGAAGAAGAGGTTGTGGAGGAAGAAACGGGAAGTCGTGTGTTTTCTTTTTATGAGCAACATTTCGGTAGTTTGTCTCCTTTTGCGGTGGAGGAACTGAGTGCGTGGATGGAAGATTTGTCAGAGGAGCTTGTGTTGAAGGCGCTTCAAATTGCGTTTGAGAATAATAAGCGGACGGTTGCTTATGTGAAGGGCATTTTGAGAGGCTGGCACGGGAAAGGGTTTACGAAAGTGTGTGAGGTTGAGGCAGATACGGCTAAGTTTCGGAAGAAGGAGTCGTCTGTTAGTACGGGGGAGACGGAGGAGTTTTTGGCGAGGTGTGAGGAGTGGGAGAAGAATGCGCCATCTGAGGAAGAGTTGCAGCGCTTTTTAGCGGAGCGCGGGTGGCGTCCATGAGTATTCAAAATGTGGAGGCGGAAAAGACGGTGTTAGGTTCTCTATTAATTGATGGAGAGCTTATTAAGGAGTGCCGTTTGACGGAGCAGTATTTTTCTCTGTCAGTGCATAAGTCTATATTTCAGTTAATGCGAAAAATGGAAGAAGAGGGGCAACCGATTGATCTTGTGACGTTCATTTCTCGGGTAGATCCGAAATTTTTAGAGGGGATCGGGGGAATGGAGTATTTTATAGGGTTAATGGATGGTGTGCCTACTACTAGCAATTTTTCTTATTATGAGGGGCTTGTTCGAGGTGCATGGAAAATGTATCAGGCTGGTGTTCTCGGGCACAAGATGGGAGAGCGTCTTATTGCGGAGAAGAGTGAGAAAGTTATCGGTGAGACGATTACGGCACTTTGTGAGTTAGAGGAAAAAGACTCTGTATGTGAGTTTGATTTGAAGGATGCGTTAGTTGATTTGTATGAGGAGCTTCATCAAGATGTGAAAGAGATTACTGGTATTGAGACTGGTTATACATCGTTAAATAAAATGACGTGTGGACTTCAGGAAGGAGATTTTGTCGTTCTTGGTGCGCGTCCTTCTATGGGGAAGACTGCGTTTGCGCTTAATGTTGGACTACATGCGGCGAAGTCTGGAGTGGCGGTTGGATTGTTTTCGTTAGAGATGAGTAGTAAGCAATTGTTAAAAAGGATGGCTTCTTGCATAGGTGAAGTGTCAGGAGGTAGGCTGAAAAATCCGAAGCATCGTTTTGCGATGGAAGATTGGGAGAAGGTAAGTAAGGCGTTTGCGGAGATTGGTGAGTTGCCATTTGAGATTTACGACAATGCAGGCGTTACGATACAAGATATTTGGATGCAAACTCGTAAGTTAAAGAGGAAGCACGGTGATAAAAAGATTTTAATTATTGTAGATTACTTGCAGCTTATTACGGGCGATCCGAAGCATAAGGGCAATCGATTTCAAGAGATTAGTGAGATTTCTCGTAAGCTTAAGTTATTAGCACGTGAATTAAATGTTTGTGTAGTAGCACTGTCACAGTTATCTCGTTCTGTAGAGTCGCGGCAAGATAAGCGTCCGCTTTTATCAGATTTAAGAGAGACCGGACAAATTGAGCAAGATGCGGATGTCATTATGCTTATGTATCGCGAGGATTATTACGATAAGGAAACAGTGCAGAAAGAGATGACGGAGATTCATGTGGCGAAGCACCGGAATGGGCCTGTGGGGAGTTTTAAGCTGAGGTTTTTGAAGGAGTTTGGGCGGTTTGTGGAGATTGGATGATAAAATAGAAGAAGGCATATAAAAAGGTAAAGGAGTGGTTACGGATGACAAAAGTAGGTCGTTTATATGAACAAGAGAAGCAAGAAGAAATTGATAAAGCACTTTCGGCAGCTGGAATGCTTTTTAAAGGAATGAGTGTAGAAGAAATAGCTAAAAAATTAGATGTAACAATTGAAAAGGTGAAAGAGTGGGAGAAGCGTTTATCTCATTAATCGCTGGGGTAATGGCAGCGTCTGTATAAATTTATACAAAAATAGCCGAATATTTACTATATAATAGTCGGCTATTTTTGTACGGAGAAGTTGTTAGGTTTAATACGCAAAATTTTTTATTTGCTCTTGAATATGTTTCTTATTTCCCCATAAAGAAAGACTTTCTCTCTGCAGTAATCCACTGCTGCAAATCATCTTGGTTACGTCGGACAAGTCGATTTACTAACACATCATGCCATACATAATCCTCTAATAAGTATATATGGACGGGGTCATCTGTATAAAAAGCAATATTACGCTCTGCAAGTGATGGTCCATAAATCATTTCTTTAGAATCTATCGATACAATAAACCAATGTTCTGTAGACAAGGTTTCTGTATAAGGTGTTATGCGATGGGCTTCTAGATTTTTAATGGGATTTTCAACATGCAAGGTAATACCTTGTATTGTAACTTTATCAGCTACTTCAGATAGATCTTCTTTTAACGCTTCATACATCTCATCCCACATTGAAATGACAATACGTCGTTCTGCTTTTTTTATTAATGCCTGACAATAGCTAATGATTGTTTGATTGTCTTTTAAAGTAATTACTCGATTATCCGTTTTTTCCTCGGAAGTTTCTAGTGTTTTTAATGAATCACTGATTCCTTCATAAGTAGACTGCCATTCTGATTGCGCCTTCTGTAAAAAGATTTCAACAGGTAGAGGTGAATAGCGAGTGGTGTCATTTATTTCTTCCTTCATGACAATTCCTTTTTCTACAAGGTTACCTAAAATCTCATAAATTCGCGCTCTTGGGACACCCGAATCTTTACTCACTTGGTAGGCTGTGACAGGCCCTTGTTTAACAAGAGATACATAAGATTTAGCTTCATATTCATTGAAACCAATTTTTTTAAGCTGTTGCACTATGTAGTCCACTTTTTTCGTCCTCCGATGTTTGCTTTTATATTTTAACGTTACAATAACTGTTTACATTTAGCAAATTATTAGTTACTATTCGAATAGTGACTAAAGGGGAGGTTAATAGTATGGATTTTTATTTAGACCCATCTGTATTAATGATTTTGATTGTTTTTGGATTTGTAGCTGCATTCATTGATTCAGTTGTAGGTGGTGGTGGACTCATTGCTTTACCAGCTTTATTATTTACAGGACTGAATCCAGCAAGTGCAGTAGCTACGAATAAACTAGCATCGACAATGGGAAGTGCAACTAGTAATATTGTGTTTTATCGTTCTGGTAATCTTGATTTGAAATCGGCGTTTAAATTAGTTCCGCTCACTTTCATAGGTTCCATAATAGGGGCATGGACCGTTCATTTAATGAATCCAGAAGTACTGAAGCCGTTGATGCTGATTATGCTTGGGGCGGTCGCTATTTATACGATATTTAAAAAGGATTGGGGTAGTATTTCCACTCATAAGAAATTGTCTGGTCGACACGTCATTATTTTTACCTTTTTTATTTTTGCTATTGGTTTTTATGATGGATTTCTAGGTCCTGGAACAGGTTCATTTTTAATGTTTTCTCTTTTATTTATTGGGTATGATTTTTTAAAAGCAGCAGGTAATGCGAAGCTTCTTAATTTAGGAAGTAATGTTGGTGCATTGTTGATGTTTATGTATGTAGGGCAAGTCAACTATGCATATGGTTTTATAATGGGGATTGCTCAAATTGCTGGAGGGATTGTTGGCTCCAAATTCGCTATAAAAAAAGGTAGTGGGTATGTTCGTGCTCTTTTCATTACAGTAACTTGTTTATTGTTAGCGAAAAATCTGTATGACTATATTCAGTAAGTAATTAAAGAACGTAGAAAAGGTCAAATATGCAGATTACATAAAATATAAGAAGACACTAGGGAGAAAATTCCTTTTAATATTTTTTAGATGCTACCTTATTTGAAGATAGCATCTAAAAAGAAAATCTAAGTGAAGAGAATGAAAAAAATATAAACTCATATTTTTCTATGTAAAATTTCATTTGTTTTGTTTACATAATATCTTTACAATCATTTGATAAAATAAAGTCAACTGCATATTGTGAGGGTGGGTGGTTATCCCTTCTTTCCATTTGGAAGGAGAGGGGGTGATAATATGGAGTTTTTGTTTGACCTTGTAAAAGAATTTGTAAAAGCGACTGTGCGCGAAGTTTCAGCGTATTTTTTGCGGAAGCAACTTCTGGGTAAGGACAACAAAAAACCCACTCCGCGCCGTCACAAGCAAAAGGGTGGGTTCCGCAAAAAGAAATAGCTTATAATAACCACCACCCTAAGCGGTAGCAGTTAGGGAAGAGATGTTAGCGCATCTCTTCTTTTTATTATATGCCATTTTATTTGATGTCATACTTATATAGTATTCTACGGAAAATATATCATATTCCTATTTTGTGGTCAATTTGATTGCATGATTGAAAAGGTGTAGTCTTATTCCTTTTCAAACTGAAAAATATCCCGATTAATAAGTTGGTGGAGGTACCTATCCATTTCAGCAGCAGAAACGCTTTTTTTATTTTTAAACCACCATGTGCTTAATGAGGTGATTGCCCCTGAATAAAATTCAATGATTAAATCATTTGGTATCGTATGGTTTTTGCAAAGTTGATTTAATGCTTCTATTTCTTGTTTTCTCGTTTCGTGACTTAAATAATGTGTACGGGTAATGAATTGTTCATCAGACATTTGCGTTTCTAATATTTTACCGAGTTCTTCATGATGTAGGAATTGTTCCATTACTTGAAATGGTTTACTTAATCGATCTGAAACCGGTATTTCAGCAATCATCTTGCCGTATCGTTTAAATCCAAATGTTAATAAAGCATCTTTATCTTCAAAGTGTTTATAAAAGGTTGTTCGGTGTACCATAGCGCGGTCACATATTTGGTTAATCGTGATCGTACTATATTTCTGTTTTGATTGCGTCATTAATTCAAATAAGGAATCCCACAGTAATTTATGTGTACGTCTAATACGTAAATCAAGTTGTTTTTCGTTATCATTCATCTACAATTCTCCTTTTTTGTAGATTAAATATACAGTGGTTGAAAATTGATTCTCCCTTTTTAATCTACATATGTATATTATATTACATGTGTTTAGGTATATTTAAAGTTTTTTAAGTAAGAAACAGGAGGAGAATCTGTAAATGAATATGACAACTAAGAGCCCTGCAAGTGGCAAAGTTGATACTTCTAATTTGAAACATACCCCGATTTTAATTGCATTACTTTTAGGTGCAATGGTTGCATTATTAAATGAAACATTACTTGGAAATGCGTTAACGGTATTAATGAAAGAATTTGACGTAACGGCTTCAACGATTCAATGGCTTTCTACAGCATACATGTTGGTGGTTGGGGTTTTAGTCCCAATTACAGCGTTACTTCAGCAATGGCTCACAACGAGACAAATGTTTTTGATCGCTATGGTAACGTTTTTAGTCGGTACATTAATTGCGGGATTCGCACCGACATTTTCCGTTTTATTAATCGGCCGTATCGTCCAAGCGGTAGCGACAGGGTTAATTTCACCGTTATTAATGAATACGATTTTAATTATTTGTCCGCCTGAAAAACGTGGTGCGACAATGGGATTAATCGCACTTGTGATGATGGCAGCTCCGGCAATTGGTCCTACGTTATCTGGAGTAATTGTGGATTCATTAAATTGGCGCTGGTTATTCTATATTGTTATTCCTATCGTGATCATTTCTATTATGATTGGGATGAAGTACATTCAAAATGTTTCAGAGTTAACAAGGCCAAAAGTAGATTACCCATCAATCCTTTTATCGACATTAGGATTTGGCGGGCTTGTGTATAGCTTTAGTGCATCGGGTGATTTAGGATGGTCCGATGCAAAAGTGTATGGCGCTTTAATTGTTGGGCTTATCTCATTATGTATTTTCGTCGTTCGACAATTAAAAATTGAGAATCCAATTTTAGAATTACGCGCATTTAAAGTTCCGATGTTTACATTATCAGTTGGATTAATTGTCATTGTGATGATGTCGTTATTTTCAACGATGACTTTATTACCGATGTTTCTGCAAACCGTTTTACTCGTTACAGCTTTTAAATCAGGAATTATCATGCTTCCGGGAAGTGTTATTAGCGCCATAATGGGACCAATCGCAGGTAAACTATTTGATAAATTTAGTCCGAAAGTTATTATCGTTCCCGGCATTGTGTTAGTAGGGGTTGCAATGTTCTTATTTAAAGGCATTACTCCTGATACATCAATGGTACAAATTATTATTATGCATAGCGTATTAATGGTTGGACTCATGTTTGTCATGACAGCACAAACATACGGTTTAAATCAATTAACACCAGATTTATATCCGCACGGAACAGCACTATTTAGTACGTTGCAACAAGTAGCTGGTGCAATTGGTACAGCTATCTTTATTTCGAAAATGTCTTCAGGAACAACTAAGTATATGGAAAGCTCCGCAAATCCACTGGATCCAGTAGAGAAGTTAAACGGTTTAACGTCAGGGTTCCAAGGTGCATTTGCACTTGGGTTAATCTTTATTATTGTTGCATTTATCGTATCGTTATTCTTAAAAGAAGAGAAAGAAGGAGTAAAGGCAGCGAGGGTTTTACAGAACGAACATTAAGGTTTATATAAAAAAGACATCTTTCCCTAGAAAAGATGTCTTTTTTATATTTTTTTCGTAACACTTGTTTTGGGTGTCTTCATACATAAGAATTGGTATGTACAATAATTATCCTTTTTGAGAATAACGATGCAAATCCGTACCAATAACTAATAGTTCACCAGATGATTTAGTGACATCGTATATAGATTCTGTTATGAGAATAGGCATAGTCATGATTATGAAGTTATTATATTTGCATTAAAAGATTTGTACGTTTTTTATAGTAAAAATTAGAGACTCTTCAATAAAAAGGAATTAAATATGGTATTCTTTAGTTAATGTATGTAAACGAAGACAGGGGAAATGAAGATGGACAAGAAGCTAACGTATTGGCTAGCATCTATTATAGGGGGAGTAGTACTTGCAACTGGTATGACTTATGGAATGTTACAGTTTGCTGAAGTCCCGCTTAAGAGTGAGGACCATGTTTTTGCAGAGGTTAATAAAGAAGACATACTATCGAATGAAGCAGAAGTGAAAGGTTCAAATGCACAACTTCACATTACAGTAACTTCTACTGAAGAAGAAGTTATTTCAGCTATGCATAGCATGACTCATCAAAAAGTAAAAGCGTGTGAAGGAAAGGGAGCAACCCCTATGTCCAAAAATAATGCAGAGAAAGTAAGAAACATTCTAAACGGAAACAATTTCAAGAATAAAGAAGAGCTATTAGCAATTACTGAAAGATGGGCAAATAGAGATTTTAGTAAAATTTTAGAAGAACATAACTATTTTATTAAACTTCAAGGTGGCAAGATAGGTGAAGCTACAGTGATGGATACGGTAGACGAGCAAGTATTCTGTCTCAATACTTTCGGTGATGATGTAACGGCTACATTAGTTAAATCAGGAGATCTTCAAGCGTTGTAAGGTGTTTTTTCTTTAATATAAAGAAAGCCTCAAGTATTCATATACTTGAGGCTTTTCTAATGGAAAGATAGGAATGATCCGAATTCTTTACATTAAGAACAAAGTGGAATTACTCCTAAACCAATTAATAAAGCTGCAGCAACTGCTGGAATTGGTACAGGAATTTGAATACCTTCTACAAACAAGAAATACTGACCACTTACTATTTTAAAACAAACTACTTGCATGGCTATTCCTCCCTTCTTTTAGAATTAATACATTATATTAATTTATCTATTTATTGTTATAGTTAAATTATTTATTTTTAAAAATATAGTTAATATGTGAATAGTTTTCGAAAGGACCTGCTCAATCAATACGAAAAAACATAAGATGAAACGAATCCATTAAAATACATGAGTGAACCTTAGTTTTCCCCTCTTATCTAAAGGAGGAACTATTATGGGTTATGGTGGTAGTTGTGGCGGTTGTGGCTTCTCGGGAGGCTTTGCTTTATTAGTTGTGTTATTCATTTTATTAATCATCGTTGGAGCTTCTTGCTTCTGCTAAAAACTATTGGAAAAGACACTCATATAGAGTGTCTTTTCTTTCGTGCAAAATGCTTCCTGATATTATCCAACTGTATATAGTATACGGTATACTTTTTCCTCATTAGACATATAAAAATGTTGGAGGGATGTTATGAAACTAGTAGGGAAGCACATTTATATTCGGCTTTATAAAACTGCTGATGCTAACGAGTTAGCTAACTTACATATTAGAAATCGCGAATTTTTTCAACGAGTTTGCCCGTTGCTCCCAGAAGTTTTTTATACAGAAGAACATCAAAAAATACGTCTTGAACAAGCGTTAAAAAAGACAGCTGAAGGGCAAGTATATCCTTTTGGAATCTTTTTAAGAGAAAATGATAAACTTATCGGAGACATTTCATTAACTCAAATTGTTAGGGGAGACCTCCAAAGTTGTTATACGGGTTTTACTTTGGATAAGGAGCATAATACAAAGGGCTATACAACAGAGGCTCTTCAACTTGTTGTAGATTTTGCTTTTAGGGAATTAAAGCTACATAGAATTGAAGCAGGAGCGATGCTTGATAATTTAGCATCTATTCGTGTATTAGAAAAAGTGGGATTTAAAAAAGAAGGTATAGCGAAAGAAAATATAAGGATTAATGGCAAATGGACAGATCATCAAATAGTAGCTATCATCAAGAGCTTGGATGTGTAAGCTTATTTTGATTCCAATAAAGATAAGCATGTAACTCTTCAAACTCTACCAACAGTTTTATAGGGACCTTTACAATTTTCGGATCAGAAACTAACCTTACAAGTCTTGAAATTCCACCTAACTCTACAATTACTCTATTTGAAAATTTTACAACTAACCACACTAAGACTCTTATTTGTTTTAGTTTTAGCTTTGTATTTGCTGCGTTCGTCACATTGACTAGTAGAACATTTAAATCCACAACTCCACAAACAATTAGATTAACACCAGGGAGATACAAGGACTTTCTTATTTGAGGATGTTAAATGCCACTTCAGTTAACGCCTCATCAAGGCCATTATTTATCCAACAAACAACATATATTTTTTGTGATAAACCAAATTCATATTACTGTGAGAATAGTGATTATGGTTATTAGTAGTTATTAAAGAGGGCCTTGGCTCTTTTTTTATTTTCTTTCGACATAATATGACAATATATGAATTAATAGTTTGGTATTATTATCTAGAAATCTTACATTTATCTACAAATTATTATTGTATTTTTAATTTTTAAAATGTAAAATATTTCAATGTAAATACATACCATTTAGGGGGATAAAGAAATTTATGAAAAAATTATTAGCTTCAGCAACAGCGGTAACACTATTAACAGTGGGGTACAGTTCTTCTGCATTTGCAGCTAAGAGTCCTAATGATACAAAAAACTGTGGCCATTTTAAAAGTCAACAAGATGCTCAAGCATTCTGGGATCAAAATGGATATGGTGTTGGAAATGATCCGCACCGTTTAGATAATGATAAAGACGGCATTCCATGTGAAGATTATAAATATCCAAAGAGCACAAATACTACAACAGAAAATAAAGAAACTACTAAACCTCAAGAACAACCTAAACAAGAAAATACTAAACAGGAAAACACTAAACAAGAACCTGTTAAACAAGAAAACACTAAGCAAGAGAATTCAAAACAAAACAACCAAACAACAAATAATAAACAAGAACAAACTAAGCCTCAAACAACTGCAAAAGAAACAAAGAAAAATACTAATACAGTTGTGAAAAAAGAAACAAAAAAACAAGGTGAAAAATTACCTAATACAGCATCAAACGGTGTTACAATGATGCTAGCAAGCTTAGGATTAGCATTAGCTGGATCTGTATTAATGTTCCGTCGTAAAAAGACAAACGCATAAAATAGTTCCTTAAAACGGCAGGAGAAATCCTGTCGTTTTCAAATGGAGTGATAAAAGTGAATAAAAAACAATGGATAGGCTTATGTTTAACTGTTATTGGACTTACTATCTTTTCCTATTATTTTCTGGAATGGTATAGTGCTAGACAATCAGCAGAGTCGTTAACAACTAGCGAGGCTAAACAATATGAGATCTCCACACCTTCTAAAGAAAATGAAACGCAAAACATCAATCAAACAGAGACAGAGATAAAGACTGACACTTCATTACAAGAAGAACCTGTACAAATTCCTGCTTCAAAGGTAAACCATCAGTTAGGAGATAAAGTAGCATATTTAATTATCCCTAAAATACAAAAGAAATACTCTATATATTGGGGAGCTGATGATAAAGTACTAAAAAAGGGTGTAGGTATGTTTGTTAGTGACTTAACTACTACACCATCTGGAAATGGTCATACAGTTTTAAGTGGACATAGAGATACTGTTTTTACCGAGCTTGGTCAATTAAAGGAAAATGACCAACTTATCGTGGAATATGAAAATAAAACATATACATATGAAATTAACAAGCATTGGATAACAGATTCAGAAGATCGAACAGTTATTGTAGAAAAAAGTGAGCCGACATTAACATTAACAACTTGTTATCCTTTTGACTATATAGGAGACGCTCCAGATCGGTACATAATTGAAGCATCTCTACTTTCTATTCATTGATGAGGATGGAAAGTCCAATACACATTAGTAAAATTAAAGTGGTTATCGAGTCGGAGAAAGGCACCTTAGAGTGTCTTTTTTTATATAATTTAGTTGCCCATATGGAAAGTTTGTTATAGTTTTTTGTTTAGCGTGATTTTTTTCGAAATGCTGGCGGCACCCCATCGCTATCAACCTAACAGAACAGGTTGCTCCCAAAAGTTTTTTATACAAAATAACATCAAAAAATACGTCTTGAACAAGCGTTAAAAAAGACAACTGAAGGGCAAGTATACCCTTTTGGAATCTTTTTAAGAGAAAATGATAAAATGAAGGTAATATTAGGGAATTGTGAGGATGATTACGTTGCTTACTTTGATAAAATTTGTAGTTAGTTATGCTGCAAGTCTATTTGCTTTTATTTTTGGATGGTTCTTAATTTCATATATTTTTAATCCTAGCTTTATTCACCCAGACGTTTTACAGGGGTTCATAAAAACTATCGTCACTTATGGTAGTATACCAGCTCTTATAGTTTGTCTAATTGGGGAAGTCTTATATAGGAAAATTAAACGATGTAGAGAGTTTCAATTTGGAATTCCTTTATTTATAGGACTAGCAGTTATCTATACACTTATACCATTTCTTTTTCTTTTTACTTTTTCTTTTTCACATTTCTTTTATTTCGTAGCACCTGTTATGATGGGGTCCTTAGCTTTTTATGTAGTGCGTAGAAAAATATAATTATAATAGATATGTCTAAATCACCAGTTTCAAAAAGCCTTCACGCAATAATGATTGCATGAAGGCTTTTGATGTTTTCTTATTTTTTTGTCTCGTTAACCCATGTAATAATGTCCTGGATGACGTACTCGGGAATATTAGCAGGGATTTCATATTCACTAGGGAGGCTTAATTCCCCGTCACCCTCCGTGAAGAAATGATTCAATTTCGGGTATTTTTTGAACTGAACATTCCTGCGGTTTGCAAGCCCTTCTTGCCATTTTGTATATTCATTTTTTACTGTTACTTGATAATCACGTGCTCCTTGCAGAATGAGTAAAGGCTCTTTTCGTGATTTTGCCTCTTCAACTGGACGCCACCTAGAAACATCATACATAAAATGAGGTGACCCAAAATTGTAGCCAGCTGGAGGATGGTCAGGATTGAAAGTAGGGTCCTGAATAAAAGCAGCCTGTCTTTTTAGTTCATCGATTTCTTCCTTTGATGCCCCAAGGTATTCATACTGATCAATGGCAATGTCAGTCAAAGGGCGTGCAGGTGGTGCGAGTAAGATACTTCCTCGAACAAGTGAGGAAGGCGCTTTGCTCAGTATACGCGGCATTGTGCCAGCTCCTTGGCTATGTCCGAGAATGAAAATATTATTTGGATCAATGCCTTCCTGCTGCGCTGCTGACTTTGCTGCATATATGGCATCATCTGTAGTATCACGGTCTAATGTAACAGGTTCTGCACTCATCTTTAATGCATGTTCTAAGGTACGTTTTTCATAGCGCAACACTGCAATTCCGTTGGATGAAAGGCCCACCGCAAGGTCTCGTAAGATTTTTGTTCCCAAATAGGTAGCATCGCGATCATGGATGCCAGCACCATGCACAAGAACAACGACGGGTACCTTTTCACCACGCTGATGCTTCGGAACTGTTAATGTCGCTGGTAACGGATAGGCAGAATTTCCAATGACGATTTCACGTTCTTGATAGGAGTCAGGTTGATCATAGCTAGGATGTGGGATGGTATAAGATTCTTCGGGTGGCCTTTCTCCAATTTCATCTACTTTCCCGCCAGGTGTGAATTTAAGGAGTAGCGGTATGGTAGTTCCTTCGGTAGCTGCTGGAATTTCTACCGTCTGATGGACCAAGTTTCGTTCTTTTATCACGGGGGTTCCCATGCTTTTTATCCCGCTCCAGCCACTTTGTGTCCACCAGTTTTGTAATGTGGTTGCTGTAAACTTGGATTGAAAAGCAGTAGACGTCAACTGTAGTGCCTCTGCATACTTACCTTGCTGGAGATATTCAAAAAATAATGATGTACGCTCCGTTAAAGAGACTAGTTTCTTTTCAGCAGATTGTTCTTCGCGTGTATCTGCGTGAATAGTTGTTGTAAGCGGGAAAGATGAAACGCCTAAAGAAAAGAGTAGGGGAAAGGTAAGTACTGATCTTTGTATTTTCTTTTTTTTATTCATGTTTTAACCTCCAATACGTGATGGTACAAAACAAGTATGGTAATTAGAATTCTGGTGCGAAAACTTCAAAATATTTGCAAGCAATCTCCAAAACTTGGACATACTCATATTATTATTCTAAAAAAACGTAGCTTTCTTCTCTTGTCACATGCATATTAATCCCAGAAATAATCTTTCTTCCTTCACTTTATATTTTGATTATACGAAATAAAGCTCTCGTTTTTCTTACTTGATACTTACAAATTCCTTAAGTAAAGGATATTTTAAAATCTTAGCTTGATGAATATGTAGCGGTACTCCTATGTTAAGAGATAGCTTAAGGAACGAGGATTATATTGTTTTTATAAAGGGTTGATGTTATGTTTGTTTTGTAACATATGGTGTTTTATGCATGTAGGAGGATTTATTGAAGAAATTATTAATATTGTTTTTATTAGCTACATTTTGTCTACAGATTACAGGATGTTCTAATAATATGGGTACACTAAGGGAGAAGTCTAAAACTTCAACAACTGTGAAGTCTAAACGCATCAATAAAGGGTGGTACAAACATATGTAATAGTTTGTATCACCCTTTGTTGATGATAGAAGTCATAAAGAAAAGACACCCTAAGGTGCCTTCCTTCGACTTGAACCATCTTAATTTTAATAATATATTGGACTCCCATCCAACTATTATTTTACCATGTTAAATTGTTTTATTCATTGAGAAATATGCTTTAAATCTATATTTTTAAAAAATATATAGATTTGAACAATATGTATACGAGCCACATATCAAAAAAAGACACTCTCAAGAGTGCCTCTCCTTAGCAGCCGAATCCGCCGCCCCAACAGCTAGCGCCAACAATGATTAATAAGATGAAGAGCACAACAAGTAAGGCAAATCCGCCGCCGAAACCACAGCCACCACCACAACTACCGCCATAGCCCATATTAACTCCTCCTTCCATAAAGACCATTTATTAATGGATTTAATTTAATTTATGTTTTTAAGGGTGAATGGAGCAGGTCCTTAAAAAAATAAAAGGATTTTGGAAGTTAAAAAGAGTTGACGATCTTATTTTTGTCACCGGAATTTTGTCTTCTACATATTGTATTTTATTCTGTGTATTGGGGGAAGGAGGATCTTATGGCTAATTCTGAGATGATTTTACGTTTACTTACGGATTTAAAGATTGAACAACAATTGTTGAAAGAACAGTTAGAGAAAATGCAAACAGCTGTGACTATTCTTGAAGAAAAATCAGTGACGCTTAAAGAAAAACCAGCGACTCTTAAAGAAAAAACAATGACTCCTGAAGAAAAACCATCTGTTACAAAGCAAAGAGCTTTTTCTGGACGCCCAACATCTTTTCGTGATTGGAGAGCATCTAGTCAAAAAAATTAGGGAATGTTATGTGAAATGATAAATAAAAAAGTACAGTCTGCTGTAGAAAAGACTGTACTTTTTTATGTTAGTAGAGAATGTTAAGGGAGACGTATTTATTTTGCCTATTCCAATTCCACTTTTAATTGGAGCTCTTTATCTAACTTATCATTATTAAATTTTAAAGTTAATCCTCGCGTGTTTTTCGGTACATCAAATACAATGTTTCCGTCCGAATGTTCATCAGGGTTAACAATACCAAATTTAAATGTAGAGGTATTTGCAGCTTTAAGTACGGATTGATGTTCATTGGAAATGTGATATTCTCTTCCAAATCCATCAATTAATTTAAAGTTGTTGATATCTAGTGTAATGGGTTCTTCTTTACGATTATAAACGGCGATGTCTAATACTTTAAAGACACCTTGTGCTTTAACTTCTCCAGTCCCTAGAACATCTAATGACTCGGCAGATCCCATTGACATGTATACATCAGAGGAATCTACATTGGTAGGAAGTTCTTTTTGCGAATCCTTGTTGCTAAGTTTGTCATTCTCTGTTTTTTTAGAAGTCGCCTGCTCATTTTTCGCAGGCGTATCATGTGAACTGCAAGCTGATACTCCAAACAAGAATGTGCTACATAATAATGATGCTAATAACTTTTTGTTCATCGTTTGTTTCTTCCTTCCAAAATAGAAGCACTTTTAATGAGTGCTATATATATTTGTCTTTATATGTATTACATTTTATATCTTATTATATTAATTTTGGAAGGAAAAGGGAAAAATGCACATTTCTCTGATTCGAATTATTTATCTGTCTAAAAGTTGAAATTAAAATGAGCCCCATAAATGATAAACCATTCCACTGACAAAAAACACTAATCCTAAAAATAAAACAATTAAAGCAAGAATTCCATTTTTATTATGTTCCATAAAATAAGCTCCTTTTTCATTTACTTACATACAAAAAGCCTTTAGTCGTAATTATGGCTAAAGGCCTTAATCTTCATACTTTGTAGTTTATAAAAAAGTTGTACTTCTGTATTAATTTGGAATATGATTATTTAAAGAGAAGGTGATGAGTACATGCAGGAAACAAAACAATTCCCGCTTATATCGGGAAATCTCTCATTAGATTTAGTAAATACAGAGTTAGTTAGGCGTGGACAACGTTATGATTTATTAATAACAGATGAAGATGTATTAGAATGGCTACATGTAATAAAGGTTAATCTTCCTTTTTGGAATGAAAAAACACTTATAGGAATTCAGAAGCGAATGGATCAAGTTACATCTAGCATATTAGAGGTAAGAGAAGTATTGAGAAAACAGTTTGAGGCAATTGCTGATCAGCAAGAAATTTCTAATGATTTTATTACGTATTTAGAAAAACAAATTGAGAAGGCACCATTTACATATAAAATCATTGAACAGCAGCTAGTATCTATCCCAGTTGGAGAAATCGAGGATGTACTCGCATCGTTAATTGCATTTGACGCTTTAACGTTAATAGCAGAAAATAAGCTTATTTCCCTTAAAAGGTGTTCAAATCCTGACTGTGTTTTATTATTTATAGATAAGAGTGGAAAACGAAAATGGTGTTCTATGAAAATATGTGGGAACCGGAAAAAGGTAGCAAAATTTCAGGATCGAAAATTTGAGGAAGTTTAGAGAATCAACTTATAACAGTTGATTCTTTTTTTGCATTTTAAAACTAACCCCTTAAATTAATATTTACAGGTTAGTTATGCTGGGTTATAATTGTTGGTAAATAAAGGAGGAGAACGATGGATAATATAACAGCAACTAAGCAGAAAGATCCTCAACCAATAAGTGTACGATATTTTACAAAAATGAAAGGGAAAGGAAGAAGCCCATTACAAGTAAATGTAAAGGACTCTTTAACGGGACTACTAGGGGGATTTTTAACAATTCTTACCTTAACATATTTAACGAGCATAACCTCTACAGAATTATTAATGGCTCCATTTGGTGCGAGTTGTGTATTAGCGTTTGGAGTTTGGAATGCGCCATTATCTCAGCCGCGTAATATTATTGGAGGACATTTGATTTCAACTTTCATTGGTCTATCAATATATCATTTGTTTGGGAATGAATATTGGACAATTGCTTTAGCGGTGGGGATGGCAATAGCCGTTATGATGTTAACGAGAACGACGCACCCTCCGGCAGGCGCCGATCCGATTATCGTAATTTTAGGGGCAAATAGTTGGAGTTATTTAGTAACACCAGTTTTAATTGGCTCCGTTGTTATTGTAGTTATTGCTTTATTCATTAATAATATGAGTAGTAAAAGAAGTTATCCAACTTTTTGGATGTAGTTTGTGAAGTGAAAAATAATTTAATTGAGTATTCTATTCTTACTATGTTTTATTTTTTATATAGTAAAAGCCTTAGTCGTAATTGTAGCTAATGGCTTGGGTCCTCATACTTTGTAGTTCATAAAGAAAAGACACTTTAAAGTGTCTTCTACAGATTTGAATTATTTAATTCATGTAATTAATATTCGTTAGCATAAAACTCTTTTATTAATTTTATTTCATTTGTATCTGGATTAAACTTAAATATTTTAATTTGATTCGATTCGTCTTTGTATGCAAATGTATTCTCACCAACTTGGGTCATATTGCTGGTGTTTAAGATAGGATCGCTACCGTGATCAGTAATTTCCACAGTTTTCTCACGATCCCAGAATGCAATGACAATAATCAAAATGATAAGACATACCCGTATAAAACGTAATTCTCTTGCAACAGGATGTTCCATCTGTTTGTCTCCTTTACTGTTTGATAGAGTCTGTTTATAAAAGAGATGATTCCTAGGAATATAAATAAAAAAGACACCGTAAAGTGTCTTTTTTATTTTAGTTATGCGCATTACTTAATAAGACGCTAGTTCCTCAGTCTGGCTATGAGTAACTATGTAGGGTAATTCCATTATAACATTTTAACCAGTAATGGGTCTATATGGAATTTAATTGATTTTCTTTTTGATTATTCAGAACGATTAATCGGATATTTAGATGAAGGAAGCGGTGAGGAAGAAGGGAATTAACTTGTTTTAGAAGAGTGTCTTCTTTTTTGTATCATTGTGAGTAAAGTGTAGAGTTATATTTCTCTTTACACGAACATAACGGTATAATATAGTTAAGTAAACTTAACTATTTAACAAAACGAAATAAAAGCATGGAGGAATAACGCTATGACTAGAACGTATAAAGAAGTAATTAATGAAATGAACCGAGCTTATAATGAATTCTACATTTTACTATTCCAGGAGTTAAAAGATGAGTTCGGTCTTACAGGACAGCAAGAGAGCATGCTATTTCATATTAATTTAAATGAAAACACGACAGCAAATCACATTGCGACTACTTTTAATATATCAAAAAGTGCCGTTAGCCAAGTTTTATCTAAATTGGAGAAACAGAAGATGATTTCAAAACAAGTAAACCCTAATAATAAACGGGAGTATTTTCTTACACTTGGTCCAAACGGTAGTAAGTATATAGAGCGGTTGTCGGAGTTAGATGATGTATTAATTGAGAAATATTTTTCTAAAATCGATATAAACGCCCTAGAGCAAATGACAGATACGTTAACGAAAATAAATAAAGTCATATTGGAAGAAAAACAGAAAGATCTTGATTGTAATGAGTAAGAACGTAGATGAAGCAATTAGTAGAAAGGAGGAGAAGTGTATTATGAGTTTCATACCAAATATGATTACGATAGCAAATTTTGTATGTGGGCTTTTAGCTATTTACGCTGTTTTCGTTCACGATATTTATTTGGGAGCAGTTTTTATTATTACAGGTATGTTGTTTGACTTTTTAGATGGTATGGTCGCTCGGAAACTTGATTCTGTTTCGGAAATTGGTGGAGAGTTAGACTCATTTGCGGATTTAGTTACTTTTGGTGTGGCACCGTCTATTCTTGCATATAGTGCCTCGTTAAAAGATTTGCAGTCTATCGGGATGATATGCGCGCTTGCTTACAGTATTTGCGGCATGCTTCGGCTTGCAAGATTTAACACACAGCAAAGCAAACTCCCGACCTTTATCGGCATGCCAATCCCATTCGCGGCAATGTGTCTCCTCATTTTATGTTTTTTAAAGAATCCAGTTTCCGTGGCGTTTGGTACATGCGTACTCGCTTATTTAATGGTAAGCAAAATCAAATTCCCTCATTTTAAAAAAGATATAGCTGAAAGCTTGAAGCCTGGAAGATTGGATTGATGATACGGGATTACAATGAGAAAGATAAAGGAGTATAACATGATTCGTATGGCATTAAGATTATTCAACATACAAATGTATTGTTTGCTAGGCGTAATGTTATTGGGATGGCTTGTGACACCTTTTTCAGCCCAGTTCGTAGGGATAAGCATTGGCCTTTTAGTAAGTATGTACTGCGCCTGGATTTTAGGAAGGCGTATTGAAAAGTTCGGAGATAGCATTGTGAAAAAAGAAAAAGCACCGATGCTTGGAATGATAAATCGGTTCGCAGCCGCAATACTCGGCGCGATTATTATGTATGAAATTGAACACCATGAATTCATGTGGACATTCGCTGCTGGAATTATGGGTGGGTATTTCTTGGTTATTATTAATTTGGGGTATTACAGTATGAGGGATGAGAAGGGATAAAGTGAAACCTAAGTTTCAGCATACTGTTGCCTAACAACGAATAGCGGATTAGTAATTAGAGTAATAATAAAATCTAACATAAAATTTAAGGAAAATTTTATATTTCCCCCACTTTTTATTTTAAAAGTTTTTCCTATCCTATAAACAAGTTACATCAAGGAGGAGACTGAAAATGAATAAGTGGGGATTTTTTTATTTTTAATATATTCCCTATATTCGAAGACAAAGTAAAAGATTAAATATATGAACAAAGTACTGGTTCTTAAACTATGTTCTAAAATAATAGATGAAAATGTAAAGTTAGGGGATTCCACATGCATACAGAAGTTTTAATGAGTTATTTGTATACTTATTTTTTTACAATTATGTTTTGTATTTTATTTCAAATTGGATTTTATTTTAAAGCGAAAAGAAACATATCTATTCGGCATTTTCTATGGGTATATGTTTTTCTGTTCTACCTTTCGTTAGTGTATAAGGTGACGCAGATTGCAACTGTATGGGATATAAGTAGATATGAAACGTGGATTCGTGTAAGTCAAATCAACTTGACTCTATTTGATACGGCAGGTAGTACTACGTATCTTTTGAACATCGTACTGTTTATGCCGTTCGGTTTTTTATTACCGATGATTTGGCCGTATTTTAGAAAAATAAAAAACACGGTATGTGCAGGATTCTTTTTTTCATTGGCAATTGAGTTAAATCAATTGTTAAATAATAGAATTACAGATATTGATGATTTATTTACGAACACCCTCGGGGCGATTATTGGGTATTTATTATATAGAGCTTTAAAAATGATATTTAAAAGAGAGGGGGAAAAGCTTGATACCAGCTCTTCTCTAGTTATAAAATACGAGGCTATTTTTTGTTTAGTATGTTCATTTGTAGGAGCGATGTTAATTTATCATCCAGCTTTATTTGGAAGACCTGTCATCATTCAGTGAGGCAATTACGAATTTCTTTTGAATGCTCGAGTGATATTTCAATTTGCAAAAAGCCTTTAACTTGTTATAGTTAAAGGCTTTTATCATCATAATTTTTACTTACCAATTACCCACTCTAACATCCGCCTTCAACCACTTCACCCAATCAAAATCCTCTACCTTAAGCAAACTAAGCGAAACACCCTTCATATCTAAAGAAGTTAACAGTGTACCAACCTTTACGAATGTCACTTGCAATCCTTCAAGTTCACACAAACGGCGAATGTCGTTTGCGAAAATGTATTGTTCCATTAATGGAGTTGCGCCGAGTCCATTAATGAGGATAGCGAAGTTGTCTCCTTTTCTCCAGCGATAAATGCTTTTTAGTTTGTTCATTAGTTCGATCGCTAATATTTCAGAAGAGGATAGTGCTTCTTTACGGTAACCTTTTTCTCCGTGAATGCCTACGCCATAAAACACTTCATCGTCATTTAATGTGAATGAAGCTTTTCCTTTTACTGGATCGTTGACAGGGGAAAGAGCAACTCCTAATGTGTGTAAGTTTTTAGTGATAGAGCGGCCAAGTGTTGTTAGTTCTTCTAGAGAATGGCCTTCAAGAGCGGCCGCACCAAGTATTTTTTGAACGAAAACAGTACCAGCGACGCCGCGTCTTCTTTTATTAAAAGAAGCATCATCTTCAATTGAAACGTCGTCATTTACGATGATGTGGTCAATTTTTCTTCCTTCTTCTTTAGCGATCTGCTTTGCCGCAAGAAAGTTCTCAACGTCATCTTTAAAGTTTTTAATAATGAATAGTATACTTTTATCTTTTGGCATAAGGCGAGTTGCCGCCGCAATTTGTTCCACTGTAGGCGGAGTGAAGATGCTTCCGTTTACTGCCGCTGTAAGCATACCTTTTCCTACATAGCCAATATCAGCAGGTTCATGTCCGCTACCACCGCCACTTATAATAGCGACGTCTTGCTTCATTTTTTCGATATCTTTTACATAAATGATGTTATTCGTTTCATCGTAATTTACTTTGTCGTTATGTTCAAAATAAAAGCCGTGCAGCATATCTTGAACGATATTTTGTACATCATTCATAATCTTTTTCATTGCTTTTGCCACCCTTTAATTACTTTGCTGATTGCTCCAGTAATAGTAGTAATTGATTGTTTATCATATTTTTCATAAGAGAAGACATAATGGAAGGATCTACTTCGCACTTACTTTCAATCCAATCTTTTATCGTTCCAACGAAGCCGTGACTATAAAAGGAGGCAATCGTATTTTTTGTCTCATCAGAAAGGCTGAATCCACAGCTCACAGATAGTTCATCGATAATCTTCATATATAAGTTTTTCGTATGCTCAAATAAATAGTGATTAAACGAGTTTTGCTCAATGACTTTAAAAGCATTTCGGTAAAATTTTTGATTTTCATAAAAGTAATCAAATAATAAATCGAAAATGTTTTCCCACGTTTCATAATCGAGAAAGTCGATAATGTTTTCCTTCGTTTCTTCTCTATAAATCCAGCTTAATAGTTCAAATTTATCTTTAAAATGATAATAAAAAGTTTGCCTACGCATTTGACAGTGTAACATAATATCGCTCACTGATATTTTATGAAACGACTCTGTTTCCATTAAATACTTCAATGAGTTCGCGATTATCTTTTTAGAAATTATAGAAGAGGTCATCTGAATCATCCCTAGAATGTTATTAATATGAAAATCCTATCTATAAATGAGAGCGGTGTCTTTAGACAGATTGTCCATTTTGTCCGTTTACTATAAAACGCTTTCATTTTAACATGGTTAGTAAGAAGAAGATTTCAAATATATCACAATATATTAAAGGAATTGAGGGAGAACTACAATGAAAAAGATTATAAACAAACCAGAAACATTAGTAATGGAAATGTGCAACGGAATGGTTATGGCTCATCCAGAGCTTGAGCTTTTGAAAAAATATAAAGTGATTAAGAAGAAAGAAATGAACGAAAATAAAGTAACGTTAATTAGTGGAGGCGGTAGTGGTCACGAGCCGGCACATGCAGGATTAGTCGGAAAAGGAATGTTAGATGCGGCAGTGTGCGGAGATGTGTTTGCGTCACCTTCACAAATTCAGGTATACCAAGCGATTAAAGAGACAGCTAGTAAAAAAGGTACGTTATTAATTATTAAAAATTATAGCGGCGATATTATGAATTTCAAAAACGGTGCGCATTTAGCGACGGAAGATGGAATTGAAGTCGACTACGTAAAGGTGGACGATGATATTGCGGTAGAAGATAGCCTGTACACAGTAGGACGCCGCGGCGTTGCGGGCGTTATTTTAGTTCATAAAATTGCCGGCGCAGCAGCGGAAGCAGGTATGGATTTAGGAGCGGTGAAAGCTGTAGCAGAAAAAGCAGCGGCTAACGTGCGCACAATCGGTTTAGCATTAACGTCTTGTACAGTTCCAGCGAGTGGATCACCTACTTTCACACTTGCGGAAGATGAAATGGAATACGGTGTAGGTATTCACGGCGAACCAGGAATTAAGCGTGAAAAAATGCTGTCAGCAGATGAACTAGCGAACCGTATGACAAATGACCTTGTAAAAGATTTAGGAGTAAAAGATGGCGAGGAAATCGCAATTCTAGTTAACGGTTTTGGCGGAACACCACTGCAAGAACTTTACTTATTTAACAACGCAGTTACGAGAGAACTAGCTGCAAGAAACATTAAAATTAATAGAGTATTCGTCGGTAACTATATGACAAGTATTGATATGGCTGGTATGTCTTTAACGGTAATGAAGTTAGATGAAGAGCTAAAAACATTACTATCAAAAGAATGTAATACACCAGCGTTTAAAGTAGACGGTCCAGTTGAAAGTGTAGAGTACGTAAATGTACTTGAAGAGACAGAAGAGAAGGAAGTTTCATTTGAACTAGAAACTGCGGAAGAGCACGCTGTTATTAAAGATAATGTTATTACATTAAACAACATGATTTATCTCGTTGATAAAATGAGCGATATTATTATTAAAAATGAAGTACCGTTCTGTGAGCTAGATACGCATGCTGGTGATGGCGACTTCGGAATGAGTGTGGCAAAAGGATTTAAGCAATTAAAACGTGAGTGGCACTCTATTGTAGAACAAGAAAACGTAACGATCGGATCATTCCTTGACGGCTGTTCGATGATTATTATGGAACATTGCGGCGGCGCATCTGGTCCAATTTGGGGCGGTGCATTCCGCGCAGCTAGTAAAGCAGCAGCCGAGAAGCGTGAGTTAACAGTGAAAGAATTCGCTGAAATGCTGCAAGCAGCATTGCAAGGCATCCAATCGATCGGTGAAAGATCATTCGGCAGAGGAGCAGTAGTTGGTGACAAAACACTTGTTGACGCACTTGCTCCATGTGTAGACTCTTGGTTAGATAGCGCCTCAAACGAAGTAGACGTAAAAACTGCCTTTGAAAAAGGAGCAGAAGCAGCGGTCAAAGGAGCAGAGTACACGAAAGAAATCGTAGCTCGCATGGGCCGCGCTGGTACAGTTGGCGAAAGAAGCTTAGGATATCCAGATGCAGGTGCACATGCACTTGGGGTTATCTTTACGGAGATTGCAGGTAGTTTGAAATAGTAATTGGAAAGTCCCTCTGCTTTAAGGTGGAGGGGTTTTTCTGTAGTTTTCGAGAATAATAGTATGTGTCTTTTTGTATTACCAAAAACGACCGATTTTGGTGATACAGAAGGACATAAATCTCGTTTTTTATCGGACTTCTTTTTACTGTACTTTTATTTTCTTTATGAGTTATTAGAAAAATAATTGTCTATATAAGTCTTTATTTTTTCAAAATCCTTTTCCATAAATAAAATTGCTGGTACTTCAATTATTGGAAGATTATTTTCATTATCAAAAGGTGGACACGGTTTGGGAACTACCAAATAGTCAACTGAGCTTTTATCCCTAATATAATTAATTGAAACATCATAATGTTTGGAAAAATATTCCTTCAAATCATCCTGATTCCTTAAAAATGGTAGAGAAAATATTGAACCATAATTTATACCAGCGTCGACAATTAATACAAAGCATATTTTTTTCATGATACACCCTCCTCGTATAATAAGTTTTAAGTTAATAATTGTTCCTTGAAAATTAAATAGTTTTTATATTCAAGAGCTACATCAAAAAAATGATGTATGGGTAAAATTTAGTCTTGGATACTGGTGATTCCCAGATAATGGAAGTATAGAAGTAAAAAGATATGGTTATAATTTAAGTCTTCGACACGATATAACATATCCCCTGTAAAAATTTTGTAAAATAGCCTGTGAAAAACTGGATTTTCACTTGTAAATAACAGAAATAGGAGATGGAGAGAATGTTATTTACTTTGGATGAAATTATGACGACGAGGGAAGCATGTGATCGTTGGGAGATTACGCTGGATAATCTACACATGAAATTAAATAGATTAAAAAATAGTGATGTGTTGAATGGATTAATTAAAGAAGGAAAAGCAAAATATTATAAGCCAGAAGGAAAAAAAGAGGGGAATGGATATTTACAATAGAAGAGATTAATAAGGTGCAGCAAGTAAAATTATTAGAAATGGAACAAAGATTAGGTGATCGCATTGATCAAAGAAATAAATTAATTGAAAATGATATAAAAGATCGTAAGGAACGTGAAGAAAGAATAGAAAAAAGGCTAGAATTAAGAGATGATAACTTTATGGAAATGGTAAGAGAAATCCAAGATGCAAAACGTACTATCGTATTGGCTCAACAAGAAATAGCGGCAGCTAAAAAGAAGTCCTGGTAGAAGTTTTGGAAATGAGTATCATTTTTAAATTAATACAAGTAAAAGAGACCTTATATGGTCTCTTTTTTTTAGGGTATTTTACTGTTTTCGCTCAAATGGATTGTCTTATACATCTAAGTTGTTTCTACATAAATATCTGTAATCTCACCTATTACTATATCTTTAAAAAAATTTCCAACAGAACCAATAAACCGTTATAAAAAGTATTTAAAATAATAACAAATAGGTATAATAATTCCCACTATAGAAAATACAATACTTCCTAAATTAAATGCAGAAAGTTTCGCACGATGAACTTGAATTTCACCTAAATCTACCCCTCCACTAAAATGCTTATCCATAACTTTAGCGATGTTTTGTTGTTGATTAACAAAATAAGGTATTAGCCATATACAGCAGAACAAAATAATACTACCAAAAAAGAGTGTGTCAATAATTGAAGCTTTCCAATTTAATGAAGTAATGACTATGAGAACAAATTCTCCCACCATAACAATTATCATAGTTACTACATATCTGGTTTTTTCAGAAACGTTTTTAAATACAGTCTCGTCCATAATTTTTTCTATTTTAGTCCATATTACACTGATTAACACGATTAGGCTAATTAAGAAAATAGTAAATAAAGCTTTAACTAAAAGGTACTCAAACACTACCGACACCACCTAGTAATTTCTAAATTAGAATATAAAGTTGATTTTTTTAACTCTATCAAAAGATTAAATTCAATAATCTATTAACTAGCTTATCGAAAAATTTATTGATTTAAAGATACAACACTATATGTATTAGTTATATGGGATAAGATCTCCCAAAATTCCTTTTCTAATATATATATCTTCTAATCGTTGTTGGACTTCAATTGTCTAAATATTTTATTTAGCAATTTATATTAGTTAATAATTAGAATTTTCCGAATCAAAATTCCGTGATATTGTTAAGAAAATAATTATTATTATGATATTTCGATGTAATTGCTGCTAATGCTTTATCTTCAGGGGGAAATATAAGGTTTTCGTTACCATAATACTAATAACAACCTAACAAATTGAGTAGTTACCAGAAAATACTAAAGTTTGCCCCTCAGCAATTTACAGTATAATACACTTTTGGAAAAAATGTAATATTTAAATATTTTTTATTAATAATAATATGAATCGTCAGAATACTTATAATTATTGTACGGATTAAAGATAACTCATCTGTGGTGATCTTTATTCATTTTTTCTAGAGTTTATATTAACTTAGAAAACTTTGTAACAGAATCATATATAAGAGCAAATATGATACAAGCAATATCATAAGTTTTTTATTTTTTTACAGTAACCATTTCTCAGCTAATCTCCACTATTGATTCGCAATATTCTGTTATTTTTTTATCAATTTACAATTGCGGGTTGAACTATTATATAATATACAGAATAATGGTAATATTCAGGTGAATAGAAGTAGTTGAGGAGGACGTAGTGATATGAGCACAAATATTTTAATGCATGAAGCGGTTATGCAACAACTTAATGATTTTTATCAAATGATGTTGTCGCAGCACATTATAAAAGCAACTGAATTAAAGAAAGAAATAGATGAAAAAATTGAACAGATTAAACATGCAGAAGAAAAAGAAAATCAAAATTTATTATTATATTATTCTTTACTAGACCTAAAATATAGAATGCTAACTGATCGAGTGAGTATTCGAAAAGATAGTTTTGAAGCAATTGATACAATTGATGAATCGACAGATACACTCACAGCTTATTACTATCATTCTTTTAAAGCAGAACATGCTTTAATGTTTAGTAACTATAATGAAGCCAGAAGGCAATATGAAGAAGCTGAGAGTTTATTAGAACATATTTCTGACGAACTAGAGCATGCAGAGTTTTATCAAAAATATGCGGTGTTAAATCATCATATGTCTAGTATGTTAATATCTATTGAATACGCAAATAAAGCGAAAGAAATCTTTGAAAGGCATGCTGGATATGAGGTGAAAGTTGCTTCTTGTGAAAACACACTAGGGACAGCTTGTATATTCTTAAAGCAATTTGAAAAAGCGGAAGAACATTTGAATCGTTCCATTGACCTGTTGCAAAAACATAATGTAGAAAAATTAATTTTAGTAGTAAGGCATAATTTAGGATTATTATATGCAACTCAAAACTTATCTACATTAGCGATTCGTCATTTATCAGAAGTGACAGAGAAGAATCCTGTCCATTTTAAAGCATTGTTCTTACAAGCACGTGAACACTACAAGCTAAGAGAAACAATTATTGCAAAAGAACTTATTGAAAAAGGATTAGCAGTTTGTATAGAATTAGGAAATGAAGAGTATGTATATCATTTCAATATTTTACGTTCTCTTAATGAAGATGAAGCAATTGAACTCTTAGAAGAAGAAGTGAAAAAAGGTATTTCTTACTTTGAAACGCAGGATTTATGGGATTTCGTAGAAGAATATGCAGAAGTATTAGCAGTTCGCTTCCGCAAATTGAATAAGCATGAAAAAGTTAGTGATTATTTCGATGTATGTTACGAAGCGAAACAAAAATTACTAAGCAAAGGGGCGTTAAAATAATGAAGAAGCTTGTATTAGCGACGTTAGGATTAGTGATAGCATTATCATTTAATAACAATACAGGTGATACACAACATGCTCTAAAAAAGGAAGAAATTATACAATATTCACATGCTGATCATTTTTAATATCTCATTAACAAAGGGACTCCAATTATGGAGTCCCTTTGTTAATGGGATATTGCTTTAGTTTATCTAATTGTAATAATGCTTGTAAAAAGTGTAGATATTTTCTAAATTTGCAGAGGTAATTATTTGTTAATCTTTTAAAACATTGGCTTAGTAATAACGAGGGTTATTATAGATATATTAATCATGTAATTTGTCCATATCAAAATGAACGTTTTTTGCATTTAATATATTGTAAATATATTTTATTTTGGAAGGATGTGATTATATGGCTCATAAATCTACTGGAGTGTTTCGAGTTCCAGTTTCTGAAAATGGGATTATTCCAACTGCTCTCAACATTATGTTAAACAATGATTCACGCTGTCATACTAGTAATGTAACGGTAACTGTTAAGAGAAGTCGAAACACCTTTTTCCCAACTCAAAATGAATTAGTTGAAATCTCTCGTACTTTTGTTTCTTTAGAACCAAACAGAACAACTAAGATTGTGTTGTTTACTCCAGAATTCCAAGTAGAAGATTTCCTTGATGTCATCATTAGTGGAAATAGAGAGGATGTTAAGGATGTTCTTGTATATTCTTTCTTAGCAGATTCAGTAGGTCATAATCTGCCATCTACTGTTTTCAGAAATGCAGAATACACTTTTGCTTGCTGACACTGTGATAATGTATTCTTTACTGTCGTATATTTGAATTGAAATGTTGCAAACAGCACTTCAAGGCATATAATCTATCGTTGAAAGATCATTCGGCAGAGGAGCGGTAGTTGGTGAAAGAAGTTTAGGATATCCAGATGCAGGTGCACATATGCTTGGGGTTATCTTTACAGAAATTTTAGGTAGTTTGAAATAGAAATTAAAAGATCCCTTCTACCTTAAGGTGAAGGGTTTTTTTAATATGTTTTTTGATATATATTGCTAAATATGTTCCCATAATTCATTCTATTGTATTGAGAATAATGTCATCTACATCAAAAAACGGTTTATAAAAGGAACTAGTATTTGAAGAAGTTACACCTCAAACATACTCCTATGCATATAAGTATGTTTGAGGTGGATTTATTAAAGAATTTTATATATAGCATGACTGAAAATGAGATAAATAAAACAATATTCCCTATTATGTTTTTAAAAATTAATTGAGCAGGTCCTTGTAAAAATAAAGAAAAGACATCTAAAGGTGCCTTTCGCCGACTTAAATTAATTTTAATATTATCGATCTAAGTTTAAAAGCTGTAGGGATTTTTTCTGTGGGTTTTGTAAGTAGTTTTTACGAAATTATGAGTGTTTTTTATTTTGTATTTCAATAAGTTCATCTGGTAGCATTTTTGTATAATATTCTTTTTCTGTTAGTTCAAATATAAATAATGCTTTTTTCCAGTTATAAATAACATCTTCTACATTATGTTGTTTCATTTTTAATAAACACTGACCCTTTAAATAGAATAGTTCACCTAGTAAGTATAAAGTATTTAGATTAATTGCTAATTTGATACCCTTATCAATATACTTTATTGCCTCTTCATGTTGATATGTGAAGTCGAAACATTTTGCTAAATTTAACATGAGTTTTAATTTAATTTCTTTATCTCTAGGAAAATCTAATTTATTAAAATTAGTTAAACATCTTTTGAATATATTAATACTTTTTTCATATTCTTTATTTTCTGCATAAAATATAGCCATTGTTTGCATAATATCTATTTCTCTTTCTGATAAAAAATCAGAATCAGTTAAAGTGAGTTTTAATGCATTATTTAAAAAATCTAAAGCAGTTTTTATTGATTTATCCACCATAAATATAGCAATTGCTTCATGCCACATTAGAAATTGTTTCTCATCTTTTGTTTGAAAATTATTCAAGTTTTTCTCTTTTTTTACTATTTCATAAAGTTCTTTATATTGTTTTTGCTTTAAGCAATCTTTTATTACGTATTTTACGTTTTCTACATATTTTAATCTTTTGTTTTGAGTTAGTGCAAATATGTTATTCGGATCAATACCAAGTCTTTCTGATAATTGATATAACAATATACTAGATGGATAAATCATACCTTTTTCAATCTTGCTAATTTGACTTTGTGAACATATTCCATGACATAATTCGGATTGTGATATATTTTTTTTAATTCTAAGTTCTTTAATGGTAATACCCAAATCGTTAAATTCCATTTTTCCACCTACTATTTAGCACTTTATTAATATAAGAACATTCTCTAACCTTAATGTAATGTAAAATTAATATAGTTGCAATTATTGTTTTAAAGGTCTTATCGTTTCTATAAGATGGTGAGATTTTTTTATGTACAAAAAAGACACCAAAAGGTGCCTTTCGCCGACTTGGACCACGTTCATTTAATATAAACCTATCTGTATTTTCACATGCTTCTCTAATCCCTCTATTTTACATTTGATAAAATAAAATCCTAATATTACCAATAATTAAATAAATATTTCTACATGTTCAAGATATTTACATAAATTACAAAAATGATACATTTAAGTTGTGAGCTATAAAAACTATTAAAGGGGGATTTATTATGTTCAAGAAATTAGTAGTAGGGCTATTGGCAACAGGTATTGCATTAACAGGAGGAATTGGGGCAGCTTCAGCTGATACGCAAAAAGCTGTGAGCTCTCCGAAGCAAGCAACATGCTCAATTCCTTATGAGTATTCTAATGGTAAATTCAAAAGAACTCTTTATTACTCAAATGGAGTATATGCTAATAGTTTTAATGAAAATGTTTGTGGCGGGACGATTACGTGGTACTTAAAACATGTTCAAAATGGAGTTGCTTTTTACGAAGGTAATTTAAAATAGTAGATTTTTTGAACCTCATTTATTGAGGTTCTTTTATTTTTAGTTTTTAAACTGATTCTCTATAAAAAAGACACCCTAAGGTGCCTTTTTGCGATTTGATCCATTGTAATATGGTATTGAATGCCAGTCCGATTATTATTTTACTATGTTAAGTAGTTTCGATTATTGAGAAAAAATACAACTCATTGTTTGAATGCAAAAAAGCCCTAGGGGGACTAGGACTTTTTGCTAGAATGAATAAGATTTAAAAAAGGACTTATATAACGTAACATATGAATGTTTCGTAAATGTATCAAAAAAATGAACAAAATAGTTATTTTAAATAAAAAAAGCTCCGCGATAAAAGCTGCGGAGCTTCATAAGGTCGAGTTATGTCGTACTCACAAGGGATTTTAACATGAATGTTGTGGTAAAAATACCGGTAAATTTATCCTATAACCCCCCCCCCGCTGATTAGAGTTTCACTTCATTCGAAGGAATTTATGTTTTATAAATTAGATTATGATAGTTGATATTCTCCATATTGACCAGAAAAGAACTAAAAATTCTAGTGAAATTCCAAGTGTTCGTTTCCTAGTTTTTTGAAATTCTTTTATTAAATAGCCAACAGCACTAATTGCTATAAGAATGAAAAGAATAAGTTCGAGTGTAACTGGCATTTTATCTACTCCTAATACATTAATTTGTTATATAAAGATTATAGGATATTTTTGTGATTAGTAGTGAAAAATTCAATAGAATTATCTCTAAATGGAGTAAATGTTTCAACGGACCAATCAAAGGTCAATACAACAAGTGTTATACAATATACGCATGGAGAGCCGTGGGGCTGAAGAAATATTGAAGTATAAAGAGTTGTTAGATCGAAGGATGATTACCGAAGAAGAGTTCTAAGTGAAGAAAAAGTAACTAATAAGTATATAGATGAAACGCTCAGATGAGCGTTTTTTTATTTATATATTCGCAAGTAAAATAACATAATATCACTATGAATCCTTATAACAATATGAATTTTTGCATATTTTAAAATTCAATATATCCCTCAAAAACTTTTAATTGTATAATATATTTTGTCATATTTTTAGATTTTTCGACATAAACCAACAAAAATAGAGAACGTATCGGGAGAAGACATTATGTATACAAAACTATTAAAATCAATTACATCATTATCACTGATTGGTGGTGCGTTGTTATATACAAATGGCAGTGGTGTGAAGGCTGCTGAAGTGGGTGTTTTTTCTGATGTGCCGACATCACATTGGTCATATCCTGCGATTAAAGATTTAGCCAGTAAAAATATTATTTCCGGTTATGGGAATGGGATATTTGGTTTTGGAGATGTTGCGACAAGGGAGCAAGTTGCGGCTTTAATTTATCGAGTGTTAGTACCGAATAAACAAGGCGGTTCGTTTAGTAATGATGGAACTCGTTACGTATTAAAGGATGGGTCTACGTTTAAAAATCCTTACGGTGATATTAATCAAAGTTCTACAATGTTTCCAGAAGAGGTATTAACTTTAACGAATTTAGGAGTTTTTAAAGGTGATGAAAATGGCCAATTTAGACCGAAAGCTTCTGTGAGTCGTGCGGAAATGGCACAAATTCTTACAAATGCTTTCCATCTTGCGGCAAAACAAAAACATACCTTTAAGGATGTTCCAAATCCATTTTGGGCAGAAAACGCAATTAGTGCAGTGCAGTCAAATGGAATCGCAGATGGCACAGGGAACGGGAATTTTGAACCGTATGGCACAGTAACACGTGAACAGTATGCGCAGTTTTTATATAAAACTTTAAAATATAAAAATGCCGATGTGAAAGATACAGGAGATGCTGCATTATTAACAGCGTTTAAAGAGGAAGTACAAAAGCGTATTAATACATACGAGACAAATATTACACTTCCATATAAAACGAAAAACAATAATACAAACGAAGTGATGAATACACTTTTTAACGCATATAAAGAAGTTGCAAGTAAAAATGAGTATACAAATAATAATAGATCGAATGTTTCATATGGACTTTCTGGATCACCTGGAAATTATACATTTACGCTTAAGATTACATATCGTGAAACGAAAGAACAGACGGAATATGTCATGAAACAAGCGAAAGCAATCGTTTCTTCTATTACTCAAGTTGGAATGGATGATCACGAAAAAGTGAAGGCGATTCATGATTACGTAGTAAAACATGTTTCTTATGATACGTCTTATAAAGCTTACACAGCATATGAAGCACTTGTAAATCGTTCTGCGGTTTGCCAAGGTTACGCACTATTAACGTATCAATTATTAAAAGAAGCAGGAATTGAAAATCATTTCGTGACAGGAACTGGGGACGGACAACCTCATGCTTGGAATTTAGTGAAAATCGAAAACAAATGGTATCATCTTGATACAACATTTGATGATCCGGTTCCAGATGAGCAGGGCCGCGTAACGTATTCGTATTTCAATTTATCGGATGAACAAATCGCAAGAAATCATGAGTGGAACCGCGGAGACTACCCGCAAGCTACAACGAATTATTATAGTACACTGACAAACAAAATTGCGGCAGGTAGTACGAAAACGCCTGCATATCAACAAATATTAAAAGATACAAAGTTAAACTATTTAGGAAATGAATATATCGCAAATAACTATACCGAATTAAAAAATAAAATGCAGCAACGCTATAGTGCAAAACCAGAGAAAATTGAAGTGCTATACAAGCAATCAATGAATGGTGCACTGCAAGATGTGAAAAAGGCAATTGGTGAAATCGATTATCCGCAAGAGGCAAATCGAGTTTCTTATAAAGCGGAGCCTTACAATGCGAAAGAAGGGTATTCTTTAGTGACGATTACGTTTACGTATTAAGAATGAGAAAAAGCATCTGTTTCAGATGCTTTTTTTTATTGTATTGATTCGACAAAATATGACAGGGGAAAGCGAATTGGTCTGTTATGATAATTTTTGAAATTTTACATTTTGGAGGATTAATCATGAAAAAAAAGAAGATTTTCGGTGCGTTAATAGGAATTTTAGCCTTATTTGTAATTATTAATGTAGTTGTTATGAAAGAGAAAACGACATCAACTAGTGAAAAAATGTACTCTGAGAAAGAATATAATAAATTAGTAGATGAACATTTTGAAGAAACGCAAAAGTTGAAAAGTGATATGAGTGTGTTAGAAACTGAAAAAAAATCTCTTGATGAGCAAGTGAAGAAGTTAAAAGATGAGTTAGCGAAAAAAGAGCAACAAGTAGCGCAGCAGCCGGTTCAACAAGAACAACCAAAGCAGGAACCACAACAACCAGCACCAGCGCAACAGCCGGAAAAGAAAGAAGAGCCAAAACCAGAACAACCTACTGGAGCATTCGAAAATCCAATGAAAAGCATAAACAAAACAGAGGCAATGAATAAAGTAAAAGAAAAGGCGAAGAAAGACTTCCAAGATGATTATATGACACAAAACTTTGTTGCGGAGGAACAATCAAAAGCATTTGATTTCTTAAACAGTATTGAAATTAAATCACAAGAAGAATTAAATGTAATGAAGAATGCATTGAAAGATTTTTCTAACGACTTTATGACCGCGAAGTTTGTTTATGAAGAGCAAATGAAGGCGAAGAATAAGCAAGGGTAAAACAAAAACGCTATCTTTTAAAAAGGTAGCGTTTTTGTTTTGGGTTATAAAGTTATTCCTACATTTGACATATACAGTTTAACTATATATTTATCGTTACATTGGAGGTCTTTATGAATAGAGATAAAAATTTACCATTAACGGAAACAACGTATTACGTTCTTTTAGCTTTATTAGAGCCAGCTCATGGATATTTAATTATGCAAAAGGTGGAGGAACTGAGTAATCATCAAGTGAAAATCGCAGCGGGTACATTGTATGGTGCGGTTGAAAATTTATTAAAACAAGGGTTAATTGAATCGGTAAAAAGTGAAGATAAACGAAGAAAAGTGTATGTCATTACGGAACGCGGGAAAGAAGTATTGCATTTAGATTTTATGAGAATGCAGCATATTATTGCGGTTACAAAGAGTTTATTACGCGTATAGTTAGGGGGAAACGATGATGTGGAGATTGAAATTCTTTTTAGATTTTGAGAAAGAGGAAAAATGGTTAGAAGAGATGGCTTGGAAAGGCTATCAACTGAAAAGCACTACATTTGGTTATACATTTAGATATACAGAGCCGGAAGATGCGACGATTAGAATAGACCATAGAGTATTTAGTAGAAAAAGTGAATTTATTAATTACTGCACGTTATTTGAAGATAGTGGTTGGGAGCATATAGCCGGTAATCGTTGGTCAGGTACGTACTATTTTAAAAAGGTAAATGAAGAAAGTGAAGATGACATTTTTTCAGATCCAATGTCACGAGCAGGGAAGTATAAGCGTCTATCTAAAACATTTTTAGAATTAGCGATCTGTTATTTGCCGATATTATTTTTATTTGTGTATAGTAATACAATGAATTTAGGAGCCTTTGTAAATCCGAAAGAACTATACTTGACGCCAGGATTATGGGATAAGCAAGGTGCATCATTTCTATGGTCATTCTTATTTGAAACGCCATTTGCATTAATGAGAGGACTTTTTTTGATATTTATCCCCGTTGCGACATGTATGTTTTTCGTTTGCTCGTATAAAGCAAAACGATTGTATGAAGAGAGAAGATGATAGGATGGGGTCTCTTAAAGCTGATGCTTTGAGGGGCTTTTTTGAATTTAAAAATGCAACATCTGGGTTATATTGTAAAATATTTACTTTATAAACATTTGAATGTGATATAATTTTAATAATAATATTACTTAGGAGGATGATCATCATTCATACACTTTTAGGTATTATTGGAGTAATTGTTTTACTAGCTTTTGTTATCCACCCCGGCGTCCCAGACAAGCGTGTCCCTCTAAAAAATAAACTCGCAGTAATCCTTCCATTGATTGTTATAGCCGGTTTCATTTCCTTTTATATATGATTAAAATAAGAACTTATCAAGTAGAAAGAAGTATATATATTTTTCTACCAATGTGTAGTTCCACTAGGAGGTTGCTTATAATGAAATTTCATAAATACACAGTAACGCTTATGTTTCTAGCCATCAGCTCAAGCAATGACTTTTAGGTGTCATCACTGCTATTGTCCTCTTGTTAATCGCTGCATGGACCATACAGACAACCAGCACAAATAAATTATTGTATTTCTCAATAAACAAAAATAACAGTTGGATGGGAGTCTAATACATATTATTAAAATTAAAGTGGTTCAAGTCGGAGGAAGGCACCTTAGGGTGTCTTTTCTTTATTTTGCTAATGAATAGCTTGTCCTCTTCTATATAACTCTTTAAAATGTAAAATGTGCCATCTTTGCCCTTCCCTTATGAAGGGAGGGACAGGAATGAAAAAACGTAAAAAAAAGGCGACCAAAAAGACAGAATCCCAGTCTTTCGTAAGTAATCTAGCATCGTGGACGACAGTACTGAGAAATATTCATTACTTCTTCACGCAAAGCCAGTTTGTAAAACATATAATTCAATTCATCAAAGAACAAATTGGAATGTAAAAAAGTGCTGCTATGATTAGCAACACTCAACTCAAAAACTAAAGTAGATCGAACACTGAGCTGAAAGTACTGACCATCCTTTCTTCGCACAAGACCAAAGTGATTTAGAAGCGGCAAAGATGTCAGTGTTCTATCTTCTACTAAGATTATATTTTATTTTGTCCATAATAGACCTATATATACGTTAATAAAAAAGAAATACCCCAGCGACCAACCGGGGTATTTCATGACCGATAGGAATGAAAAAACTTGGCGACCAAACCTAGCTTTTGTGTTATTCCCATAAAATTTAAAAACTAAGCAACATCTTGTTGCACTTTTATTTTATCATTATCTTTCTCTTATTGGAATACATTAGATTATTTTTTAGATAAGAGTCCAATACATATTATTAAAATTAAAGAGGTTCAAGTCGGAGGAATGAACTTTAGGGTGTCTTTTTTTCTTTCTAAAAGAGAGTTTTGCTTTCAAGAAGATACATTTTCAATGGATTACTGTCATGAGTATATAGATAAAGTCCATCAAGACATGTATGTTCATGAATATGTAAAATTACATAAAATTTCAGTGAAAAAGAGAGTATACTTTCGTATTGTGTAATAAAGATAAAGCCCGCCTACGGAAATAGGCGGGCTTTTTTTACTTATAAAGAAAAGACAACCTTTAAGGTGTCTTCCTTCGATTTGAAACATTTTACTAGGTTAAGTTTTTGTGATAATAAACTCTTTTAATTGGAATGAACCTACGCAGTACATCACTTTATTCTTAAGCATCATGCTCAACAAAAGTGAAGATTTTCATTATCTTTTTAACTACAAAGGGTAATAATTTAGAAGCTAAAAATGCAAGTATGAAAGCAATTCCCCATGTTTTTATCCATGATTTGAGAAATAAAGCTGTATATCCAACATTCATTGAAACCATGACGAAAGAGATAATGCTAGATATGCCTAAAATCATAAAGATATTAAAAATTATTGGTTCGAATTTTTTATTGATTTTCAACATTAACACCTATTTTCTATATATGCTTTGCTGCCCAATTTCACCAACATCTAATCTTACAGTTTGAAATCTAGGTTGTCCAGTTTGTTTTACTTTGGTGCAATAGCGATATTGTTTGGAATAAAGTTTCACTTTATTATTTAAGAGCGAATAAATGAAAAATAAAATATCCAAAAATATAGATAGAAATCCGCTTTTATACCTTTCAATAAAAGAATACTAGCATTATATATTATAAGGAATACTTGTCCTTAATTGTAAATGAAAGGGGGGAATTGGTATGAGTTATGGCTATGGTCACCCTCCAAAAAAATGCTTTGAACATCATAATGAAACTTTATCAACGGGTGTATTACGTAGACATTCCGCTACGTTATTTCTTACTGTTGAAGCTATGAATGTTGATCCAGATGATACTCGTAGAGTAACAGTTGAAATGTTTGATTGGTCATCGGGTTCTCCGGTATTGTTACCATTAATAGACCCTTCAACACAAACATTGCCACCTAATCGATATGTTACTTTTCGTTCAGCAGCTCTTCCTCCAGCACTCTTTGCTTATGAAGTAAGAATCATTCGTCCGAAAGATAGAGATGTTGTTACAAATGTTTTTGGTCTTAGTGCAATCGTATTTAACCCACAAGAAGGAAATAATGTTTTACAACATGATTTAGCAAAATTAGACCTTAAATAGATTTTATAAAGGTCTATTTATTGAGCATGATTAAACAAAAGAGTAGGGTGTAATCCTACTCTTTTTTTAACGTTAACTAGAATTTTAAAAGAAATCCTTCATCATTTTAGCATCTTTAATATTTACTATCACACCTTCTACCTTATCTTTCTTCTCATCTTTAGCAATTGTAATTTGTTCCTTATTATCAACCCAAACAAGAAACTCTTCTTTGGAGTCATCTTTATATGTAACGGTAATAGTAGAATGTGCAGATTCTCTCTTTTTTTGATCTAAAGTAATTGTTGTAGGTGTTCCATTTTGAACTGCTGAAACGATAGATTGTATCATTTCTTCGTTATCTGTTTGAGATTTGGAAGTAGTATGATTTGTTGTTTTCAGTATTTCAATGTCTGTAATATTTGCGGAGTTTAATTGAAAGGTATTTTGTGTATGTTCTTGCTTAGCTTGTGAAGCTTTATCTGTAGCTGAGGTGCTTGTACAGCCTATTAAAGTGAAAGATAGAGCGGTTAGAGCGCATATAGATATGATTTTTTTCATAGTATCCCTCCTTAAGTTTAATTATAACAATTTTCTGTTAATTTAGGTAGTTATTGTAAGGTGGGTGAGGTGTGTTGAAGTGGTAAATCACGCTATTCTTTCTCTATCAAAAACAAAATTTAGATATTTTTTTAGATTTTATGTTTAACATTTCGAGAATAGGTGTACTACATATAATATAACAAATAATTCATTTTAAAGGAGGAAGTTAAAGATGGAAACGAAGTATAGTAAACCTTTTGTATATGAATTTATTACGGAGAAAGAGGTCATGAATGCGGCGAATGATCTAGTGAAGAAAGGGATAGACCAAAAAGATATTTACGTATTAACACACGAGAAAGAAAGGACAGATAGAATCGCAGACAATGCAGACTTGAATACAATTGGTATACAAGAGGAGGGACTTGGGACAAGTATTATTAACGTCTTTCAAAAAACGGGAGATCAGTTAAGAAATAAGATGCAGGAGTTAGGGCTTAATGAGGAAGAAGCGAACTTCTACGAAGAAAAGCTAGATGAAGGAAAAATCTTGTTATTCGTTAAAGATTTAGAGAGAGTCGGTGAATGGTTACAAGAAAGAAGATGCATGTATTCTATTTAAATTTGTATCCTGTAAATCTATAAATCTATTACGAAAAGGAGATGGGAAATATGAGTGAGAACGGACTAAAAGAACAAATTACGGGTAAAGTGGAAAAGACAAAGGGACAAGTAAAAGAAGGAATTGGTGAGGTTACAGAAGATAGAAAGTTGAAAAATGAAGGGAAGTGGGACAAGACGAAGGGAACGATAAAAGAAAAAGTCGGAAAAGTGAAACAAAAGATAAGTGATGGGTTGGATAATAAAGAATAATACATGTTTATCAAGCTTTGGTTACATACCAAAGCTTGATAAATACAATATAAAACGAATATAGGAGGGTTAATTGTGGGACTTATTATTACGTGTATTGTAGGTGGACTTATTGGTGCGTTAGCTGGAATGATTACGGGAAAAGACTTTCCTTTAGGTATAGTTGGTAATGTGATTGCCGGATTAATCGGATCTTGGGTAGGTAGTGCATTATTTGGTCATTGGGGTCCTGAATGGGGAGGCATCTTTGTTCTTCCAGCGTTATTAGGTGCAATCGTCTTTATTTTAATCGTAACATTTTTCTCTAGAATGCTGCGGAAAGCGTAAGTATGATCATGAATAGTAATCTTAAGTTTTTTATATATAGCTATAAGGTTAATAGAGTGATAAATATACATAAAAAAGCATCCAATTAAACTAATTTGGATGCTTTTTTAATGTAATCTACATAGGAATAAGCGGGGGATGAAGGCCCCCACTCATTGAAATTACAATTTCTATTATGTATTAAACCATCGTTACTTTTTTACAATTATTTATTCTTACGACCTGCCTTGGTTCTATATGAGATAAGTCCTCGTTATTACCTATATCCACTACAATTGTATTCGTTAGTATATTAATAATGGAACCAACTAATTTTGTAGCATGATCGTGTCGATAAGAAAATTGAACAAAATCTCCCTTTTTAAAGCTGTGCTCTTCCATAGATAGATCCCCCTAAAAATAATGTTTATACATTATATATACACAAATTTATAAGGTTTAAACATTTGGTAGTATTTTTTACGTGTTAAGCCGAGAAAGCTGTAGAAAATTTATTTATAATAAAAATAAAAAAATATGTTTAAAACTAATTTTTATGGGTAATTAACATAGTAGTAGTTCGAGATAAGGGGGCGGAAATGATGAATTTGGCAATAAATATTTTGCAAAATAATGTAGGTTATACGGTACAACTTAATGGTGAAATTGATGCGTATACGGCATCAGATTTGAAAAATAAGATTATGCCTATTGCAAGCGAAAAAGAGGTTCAGATTGTAGTAGATTTTCATAACGTAGATTATATGGATAGCACCGGTTTAGGTGTTTTTATAGCGCTATTAAAAGCGGTTAAGAAAAATGATGGAAAACTAGAGTTTATTGGTGTATCTAAAAGGTTAAAAAGATTATTTGATATTACAGGGTTAACAGAAATATTAAATTTGAATTCCGATTTTGAAAAAGTAGAAAGAAGGTGACTAGGGATGATGGAGAGATTTGAAAAGATAGAAATGAAAATTCCTGCAAAGGCAGAATATGTGGCTATTATTCGTTTAACAATGGCTGGTGTTGCGAATCGAATGGGCTTTGCTTATGACGATATAGAAGATATGAAAATTGCTATTAGTGAAGCATGTACAAATATTGTACAACATGCATATAAAGAAGACGTTGGAGAAATTGCAATTGTCTTTGGACTATATGAAAATCGATTAGAAATTATGGTTGCGGATAATGGGGTTAGCTTTGATTTTAATAACTTAAAAAGGAAAGTTGGTCCGTATGATATTAGTAAACCAGTAGAACATTTGCCGGAAAATGGTTTAGGTTTATATTTAATTAATACGTTAATGGATGATATACAAATCATGCATGATGAGGGCATGACAGTTTTAATGACAAAATATATACAAAGAGAGCAGGTGGAGAATGATGGAAATCCAATCTCAACCTACGAATCTTACTAAAGAAGACGTTATTAAACTAATTGCAGACTTCCAACAAAACCAATGTGATGATGCGCAGGAAAGGTTAGTTGAGCATTATAAAAATCTTGTCTATTCCATTGCATATCGCTATTCAAAAGGCGGACCGATGCATGAGGATATTATACAAGTAGGCATGTTAGGGCTCTTAGGCGCAATAAGAAGGTATGATTATTCGATAGGGAATGCCTTTGAGCCTTTTGCAATACCTACAATAGTAGGCGAAATAAAGAAGTATTTACGTGATAAAACTTGGGGCATTCACGTTCCAAGGCGAATTAAAGATTTAGGCGGAAAAATTAAACTTGCGATAGAGGAGTTAACAGATCATCTGCAACGTTCACCGAAGATAATAGAAATTGCAAATCATTTAGGACTATCGGAAGAGGAAGTTCTAGAGATTATGGATGCTAAAAATAATTATCGAGTATCTTCCTTAGATGATGTAGTTGAAAATTCATCTGATGGAAGTTCGGTAGCGAGAATTGAATCTGTAGGTGAAGTAGAGCAAGGATATGAAGAGACAGAAAGGCGTCTCGTTTTAAAGGATATTTTTAACGTATTAAATGATACGGAAAAGAGTGTTATTCATTATATATTTGGAGAAAATTTAAATCAAAAAGATACAGGGGAACGGTTAGGTATTTCACAAATGCACGTTTCTCGTATTAAAAGACAAGCGATAAGTAAATTGAAGCAAGCCGCATTTTTAGATACATAAAAAATTTAAAATAATGATGTTTAAAACATGAGAAAAGGGGTACTTATTAAGTATAGGAGGAGATATGAAAATGTCACACGATGTGAAAGAACTAATCGAAGGATTGAATGAAGATTTAGCAGGAGAATACTCAGCAATTATTATGTATAACCATAATGCAGCTACAGTTTCTGGTATATATAGACAAGTGTTAAAGCCTTTCTTTGAATCTGAAATTAGTGATGAACAAGGACATGCCCTATATTTAGCGGAGAAAATTAAGACGCTAGGTGGTATACCTACTACGATCCCTTTACGAGTGAAACAAGTAGAAGACGTTAGAGAAATGTTAGAAGAAGCTAGGAAGTCAGAATATGAAACAATTAAGCGTTATGAAAAGCGAAAAGAACAGGCAGCGAAATTAAATATGACAGAGTTAGTTGTAAAACTAGAAGATATGATTGCCGATGAAACAAATCATATGGAAGAATTAGATCGTCTTTTAAATGACAAAGCAATGGTATTAAATTAATAGTGGAAATTTATAGAATGAAAGAACAAACTCTCATTTCTGGGGGTTTGTTCTTTTGCTGTATAAAAATTATGTTAGAGTAGGAAATTTTCATTTTGTAACTGAGTATGCAATACTAGAAAAATAGAAAATGATAATAGATTTACATTTTAAATAAGAAAAGGGGAAATAACTTGTGTCCATTTTAATTGTCGATGATAATCCGGTTAACATCTTTGTAATTGAAAAAATTTTAAAACAAGCCGGATATCATGATCTTGTATCACTCAATTCTGCACAAGAGCTCTTCGAATACATACATTTTGGAAAAGATTCTTCCAGGCATAATGAAATTGATTTAATATTATTAGATATTATGATGCCTGAAATTGATGGACTTGAAGTTTGTAGACGATTACAAAAAGAGGAGAAGTTTAAAGATATCCCTATTATTTTTGTTACAGCTTTAGAGGATGCAAATAAATTGGCCGAAGCTCTTGATATGGGGGCAATGGATTATATTACGAAACCTATAAATAAAGTTGAACTATTAGCACGTATGCGTGTAGCGTTACGCTTGAAATCAGAATTAAATTGGCATAAAGAACAAGAAGAAAATCTTCGGAATGAACTAGATTTAGCTACGCAAGTACAAAGAAACTTATTAAGTAGCCCATTAAGAGAAGATCATATAAAAATTGAAGCAAGTTACTTACCTTCATTTAAACTAGCTGGAGATATGTATTATTGGTATAAAATCGATGAAAATCGCTACGGTATTATATTATTAGATGTGATGGGACATGGTGTATCTGCTTCATTAGTTTGTATGTTTATTTCGTCTGTATTACGTGAAACAATTAAATGTTTAATTGATCCAGAACTCGTTATTAAAGAATTAAATAAATATATGACCCTTTTACATAATGAAAATGACAATATTCCTTATTATTTTACGGCGATATACTTAGTTGTTAATACAGAAGATAGAACAGTTGAATATGTAAATGCAGGGCATCCTTCTGGATATGTTTTAGTTGATGAAACAAATGTAGTTGAACTAGATCGCGGGAGTTGTGCCGTAGGATTTTTTGATGAAATAAAAGTTAAAAAGACAGTTATACCTTTTGAGAAGAACGCTCAAATATTATTGTTTACAGATGGTGTTCTTGAAGCAATTGCAAATGATGAATTTGAGTCTGAAGAGAAATTACGTACTTTTACAGAAAGAAAATGGGGAGATTTAGAAGGCGAGATAGAAGGGTTTTACAAGGAAGAACAAAAGAAAGCGCAATCAGATGATATGTGTCTCATTATGATACAAACGAATGCGAAATAAAAAGCGTATGAAATCCAAACAGAGGATTTCATACGCTTTTTATTGTATTTTTTGATAAATTTGTTCACTAGGATTAAATTGCGTATAATGCGGCATTATATTTGAAAAACGAAGAGTTTCTTTATTTCCTAAACATAGAAATCCATTGTGACTTAAACTTTCATAAAATAGTTGCTGCACTTGATTTTGAAGTTTACTTGTAAAGTAAATTAAGACGTTACGACAAAGTATAATATGAAACTCGTTAAAAGATTGATCGGTTACTAAATTATGCTGTGCAAAAATAATGTTTTGTAAAAGTGATGGATTAAAATAAGCAAAACGATTATCTGTTGAATAATAGTTAGAAAACGCTTGTGTACCGCCAGCTTGTAAATAGTTTTTCGTATAAGTTTGCATTTTATTTAACGGGAGGATACCTTGTTTTGCTTTTTCTAACACATTTGTATTCATATCTGTTGCGTAAATAACCGACTTTTCACTTAATCCTTCTTCGTGAAGTAAGATGGACATTGATAATACTTCTTCACCAGTTGCGCATCCAGCATGCCAAATTCTAATTTCAGGTTGCTTTTTCAATTCAGGAATAACATGCTCTCTAAGCGCTTTAAAAAAGGCAGGGTTACGGAACATCTCAGTTACATTAATCGAGAAATCATTTAATAACTGTTCTAAAACCCCTTCCTCGTGAATTACTTTTTCAATTAATTTTGAAATGGTTGGGATATTAGAGAGCTGCATTCGATTACAAATCCTTCTATAAATAGATGTGCGAGCATATTGACGAAAATCAAATCCTGATAGTTTAAATACCGCTTCCAATAGTAATTCAATTTCTAAGTTCGTGCGCTCATCCGTATCTACTGATGGATCAAAATTATAATACTTATTTTCCACTCCAACTAAACCTCACTTATTTTATTAACCATACACTCATTACCGAATAGAGTTGATGTAGATTTAATGGTTTACTTATATAATCTGAAGCGCCAGCAGATAAACATTTTTCCTTATCATTTGGCATTGCTTTAGCAGTTAATGCGATAATAGGTATTTCATTTAGCCCTAAGTTCATTCGGATATTTTCCATCGTTTCATAACCGTCCATATTCGGCATCATAATATCCATTAAAATAAGGTCAATATTTGTATTGCTTTTTAGTATTTCTAAACACTCTATGCCGTTTTGGGCAGTAATAATGTTGGCATTTTGTTTTTTTAATGCATTTTGTAACGCAAATATATTTCGATGATCATCATCGACAATTAAAATGTTTTTCTCTTGGAAGACGTTATTTGTTTCTGGAGTAACGATAGTTTCTTCAACAACTTCAGCAGGAATAACATCTTCTATCGTTGCTGCGACTTCTAAATTGGATAACTGTATATCATGTAATCCATTTGGAAGGTTAGGAATATATACGGTGAAAGTACTACCTTCTCCTACATTACTCTCTAACGTAATCCAACCACCTAATAATCTCGCAAACTCTTTACAAATAGATAAACCTAATCCTGTACCACCATACTTTCGAATCGTTGCTCCATCTGCCTGTTGAAAGGCTTCGAAAATAAGTTGATGCTGTTCTTTAGCGATACCAATACCAGTATCTTTTACTGAAATTGTAATCCAATCTTTACTGATAGACTGCATATCATGACTTAAATTGGTTGTTTCTATCGAATCAAAATGTAAAGAAACGGATCCTTTTTCTGTGAATTTAAATGCATTGGATAATAAGTTTTTAATAATTTGCTCAATCCGTTTTGCATCTGTATAAAACAGATCAGGAATCGTATCACTGTCCTCAATAGTAAATTCGACATTTTTTTGTGCAGCTATATGTAAAAAGTTTTGATGCATATTGGCTGCCATGTCACTTATGTTCGTTGCCTCAAAAATGATGTCTAGTTTGCCTGCTTCTACTTTAGATAAATCTAGTATGTCATTAATTAAAGTAAGTAAGTCTTTCCCTGATGAATGAATGACAGTTGCTAATTCAATCTCATCGTCGGATAAATTGTTATCATGATTTTCTCTTAACATTTCAGATAATAGTAAAATACTATTTAATGGTGTGCGTAATTCATGTGACATATTTGCTAGGAACTCAGATTTGTATTTTGAGCTGCGTAACAACTCGCTTGCTTTTTCTTCTAATTCTAATTTAGTAATTTGTAAGTCAGCTGTCTTCTGCTCAGCCTCTTCAGTTCTAGACTCTAATTGTTCATTCGTTGTTCGTAATTCTTCGGCTTGCATTTGTAGTTCTTCCGCTTGTGTTTGCAATTCTTCTGATTGAACTTGCAACTCTTCTGTCATTGCTTGTGATTCATGTAAAAGAGTTTGAATTCGCATACGTCCCATAATACTATGGATTGTTAAACCTAAATTATCAACAGTTTGGTGAATTAAATCTTGATGTAAATCTGAAATCTCAGTTACACTTACTAACTCCATTACTGCAATCACTTCATCTTCAAATAAGACAGGGATGACTAGTATATTTTTAGGACGTATTTCTAATAATCCAGTAGTAACGTAACGAAACTCTTCAGGTATGTCCCTCAGAATAAAACTTTTCTTTTCTAAAGCAGACTGTCCAATGAAACCTTCACCCATTTTAATGGATTGTTTTCCAACATCAGCACCTTGATCGGCGAAAGAAGCTTTTTTCACATAGTAGACAGTTTCTTCATATTCTTCACGTACATAAAATGCACCGCAAGAAGTTTGCGTTTTTTGTATGATGCCACTAAGAATTTTTTTACCTAACATCTCAATAGAAGATACACCTTGATACATTAAAATTAATTCTGCAAGCTCAGTTTGTAACCACTCTCTTTTTGATATTTCGTCTAGTAGGTGATTTGTTGTATGAGCAAGATCTTTTATTTCATCATGTGTATTTACATGAATTCTTTCCGTAATTTTTTCTTTAGAAGAAATGGATTTAATAGCTTGAATTACATTTTTAATCGTTTTTGTAATGGCATTCGAAATATAGAGTGAAACGATAATAGAAATACAAGAAAGTAAGAACAATAAACTGTATAACCAAATCTCTAATTTATTATTTTCAGTATCTAATTGTGCAGCTCTTTTTTTCGTTAGTTGCTCCTCAGTGCTCCGGAAGTTAGTTACCTGCGATTGTAATGATTGAATTTGAGTCGTGTCGATTGTTTGTACATTATTACTATTATTATTTGTAATGAGTGGGTGAATCTCTTTATTAATCCAACTAGTAATGTTTTCGTTAATCTGTTTTAATTTTTCTTGCTGAGAGGGATTATCCTCTAATAAAGCAAAAAGATCTTGATAATGTTTTTCGTAATCCTTTTCCGCAGAGTTAAGGGATTGCACGTAAGTAGGGTTATTAGAAATGATAAACCCTTTCGCTTTATTTTCAATTGTTAGTAACTCTTTCTCCACTTGATTCGTTAAATTGAGAACTTTGAAATCGTGATCAATAATAAAATTACGAGATTTTTGTAAGCTGGAAATCTCATTGTTTAACATAATGAAAGAAACAAGTAAGAACAAAATGATAACTAAATAACCAGCCATAATTTTGTAGCGAATACTAAATTTTGCTTTCGAGTTCATTAAAAATTCCTACCTTCAAGGTTATTAAAACTTTTCTATTTTAAAGAATGAAAAACGTAATATATATTATATCAGTTTTCATAAGGTCAAACTAGAAATCCCCCTATTGTATTAGGGGGTTCTTTTTTAATAGAGGAAATCATTTTGAAATATAAAAACATATATGAAAGGTAGTAGACGAGGGAATAGAGGATAACAAACATTCTAAGAAGGGAAGAGTGTTTTTAAAGCTCTTTTTGCATCTATTCCTTCAAAAATAAATAATACAAGATCTCTCTTTTTTACAGTAAGGAAAAAGGATACTAGAGTGCTTAAGTTTTTAATAGAAGTAAGTGTTCCGTGTTTACTTATAAATACATTCGTTTGAAATGTTGTCATTAAAGCATAAAAATGATGAATCTGCGTTATTGTAGGTGTTTCATTATAAGAAATAGTAGTAGAGTGAATGGCGTTCATCGTAATATTCCTTTCCATATAGTAAGCATAACAATATAAACATACCCGTTTAAAAAAATGTTAAACATATAAATAAGAAAAAATATAATTATAGTTTTTTACGTTTAGAAAAGGTTAGGAAGGGTATACATATACTACAAAGAGATTAACTGAAGATGAATTGTAAGATGTCTATGTTTAGTAGATTAGTCTATCAAAATATACTTTTACTTTAAATAAAAAGGAGCCTGGTATACATGAATGAAATGATGATTAATATTACATTTGATTTAATTTACTTGTTAAGTAGTTCACTTGTAGTGCTTATACTATTCGCTTTTTTCGTAAATGGTTATGTTAATAAGAAGATTAGTGTATACAGAAATGAAGAAAAATAAAGATACATTATATAAAACTTTAGGAGGTTAATAGTTATGAATGTAGATAGAAAAATAGTAGGTGTTTTTAGAACAATTGATGATGCGGCACTCGTTATTAATGAATTAAATGAAAAAGGATACTCAGCAGATAACATTTCAGCTATTGCAAAAGATCAGAAGGAAATTGAACATCTGGAAGAAAAATCGGGTGAAAAAGTGAATAGCGAAACTGCACATAAAGCAGATATCTTTTCAGCAACAGGGCTTGTAGCAGGTGGACTCGGTGGTTTATTAACAGGTCTTGGTATACTTGCCGTTTCTGGAATGGGTCCAATCGTAGCAGCGGGACCGATCGCAGCAGCAATTGGAGGAGCTGGTATTGGCGGAGGAGCTGGAAGTTTAATAGGAGCATTTATAGGATTAGGAATTCCAGAAGAACATGCTAAAAAGTATGAAGAATATATTTACGATGGAAATATATTAATTTTAGTAGATGCAAAATTAGATAATAAGTTAGAAATCTATAAAATCTTTGATAAGCATCATGCTTATAACTCTGATTTCTTTAAATAAAATGTAAACAAAGTAAATATCGTTTTTTGATCTTACAAATTTGGCGCGGCCGAGGAGTCGTATGACTATAAGAGAGGAAGGGCTTATAGTAAAAGATCAAGTTCTATCATGCTATTTAAAAGGGAAGAGGTGTCTTTTCGTGATTGTAAAAATATTAAAGGATAGTAGCGATAGTTTCCTTTGCACGATTCAAAATAAAAATGGGGATAAGTATGTAAAGAAATGGTTTCGTAAACATGAGAACAATGAAAAATTAGGACGACCAACTTTCAAAGAAGTAGAAAAGGACTGGAAAGAAAATAAAGAGTCGTTTATGTATCCTAATTTTAAAGCGCTTTATTAAAATGAAACATAATGCGCGTTTCATTCTTACAAAACTGTCACATTCCTGTAAGGTAATTCAATAGATTAGTTGTTTGTTCCATGTCATAATAAAGACATAAGAAAGCTAATTAAAACTACAACTTATTAGGAGAGTGTCAGTCATGATTGTAACAACAACGTCTGGAATTCAAGGTAAAGAAATTATTGAGTATATCGATATTGTAAATGGTGAAGCTATTATGGGTGCAAATATTGTCCGCGATTTATTCGCTTCTGTTCGTGATGTTGTCGGTGGTCGTGCTGGTTCTTATGAAAGTAAGCTAAAAGAAGCTCGTGATATCGCAATGGACGAAATGAAAGAACTTGCAAAACAAAAAGGTGCGAACGCTATCGTTGGTGTTGACGTAGATTACGAAGTAGTTCGTGATGGAATGTTAATGGTTGCTGTAAGTGGTACAGCTGTACGTATATAAGTAAATAAAAAACAGGCTCACCCCTTGAAGTTTATGCTTTGAGGGGGTTTTTTATTTTTCTTTTGTTCATGACTAAAGTTAAAATAGAGAAGGGCCGATGTACTAGCTCGCTTATTTCAAATGTAGTATATTATTTCTTAAGAAAAAGCAAATAAATGGAAGTTTTTGTATTTAAAGAAGGTGTTAATTTTATGACAAATAATAAAATTGCTATTTGAGGTACGAAGAGAATTAGTGGTATGAATAATTTTAGAAAGTGTATAGTTAATAGAAATAAACGATGGAGTATGTAAAGAGTTATATTACATAAAATTTATTATGAATGGAGGCGGTTACACTATGTTTTGGTTAGGATGTTTTTTAGGATACATTGTAGGTTCTATTATTACATGTGCGCTACTTTACTTTGGATATAGATCCAATGAAAATAAAAAAGCGGATATGCAAAAAGGGGAGGAGAGAAAAATCAATAAAAGAGGTGTATAGTAGGCGAAAGGTAAGGTGATAACATTGATGCAAAAATAAAGGACAGTTACATATTTCATATGATTACTATGTACTGTCCCGCTTATTCCTTTTGGATTAGGAAAAATTGTTTCCTGTCTTGCTGTAAAATTCATAGGCGAAATATCCAAATAAATAGCCTATTCCAGCTCCTAAACTAACTGAAAGCAGGGCGAAGTTCGGGAAAAATATACCGAAAATCAAACCGATCATACAGCCAACAAGCATTCCTATAGGTATTAAACTGTCTAATAACAGTTGAGCCTCTTTTGATTTTTTCTTACCTAATGTGCCGTTGTCATATTTATGTTTAAGCCTTCCAATTACATAGACTACAATTCCCCCGACTATTAAAACAGGCGCAATTGCCGTGAGTAACCACATGTTAGAATCTCCTTTCGCTTTTTTAATTAAATTACATAAGCTACTTAAAATTCTATGCTACTAAATGGATTGATAGTTGAATGTACTCAATTTAATAATTCGTTAAAAAAACTTTCCCTTTCGTTTTTTCAGCAGACTGCACAATATCAACCGCAGCTCTTACATCCACTAAGTCATATGTAGAATGTACTTTCATAAAACGTAATTGCTCATTTTCTACTAAGCGAATTAAATGACGAAACGTTTCTTGCCATTTATAAGGTGACACTTCTTTATTCCAATGTCGTAAATGAAATATGTTCGCGTGCACTTTTGCTTTCGTGACAATCTCTGCCCAGTTTACTTGTATTCCCGACAGAAGTCCTATAGTTAAAAAGTGCCCATTGGGACGTAAGGAGAAAGCTAATTCATTTCCATCCGGTCCCCCAATAGAATCAATCGCAGCGTCTGCACCTCTGCCGTTTGTTAATGTCATAACTGTTTCATAAAGCGGGGCAGTCGAAGTATCAATTATATGATGAGCGCCAAGCTGAAGTAATTCGTCTGTATGTTTACTATTTCTTGTCACGGCAATGAGTTGGAAATTTAAAATTTGCGATAACTGCGCAAAAAGATGCCCGATAGCGGATCCACAAGCATTCACTAACAAAACATCATTCCGTTGTAAGTTTAGCGTTTCCGTACATGTAACCCAAGCCGTAAGGGGATTAATATACATTTGTGCCGCGGTAAAATCATCGATAGAATCGGGAATAGGGACTACAAAATCAGCCGATGTTTTCACATATTCTTGCCAAGTACCTTCCCCGCGTAACGGTAACACACGTTTACCGATGAGGTCTCTAGAAACAAAAGCTCCTACATCTTCTACAATACCAACACCTTCATAACCAGGTATGTTAGGTAAAGGGATTCTATGTGCGTACGCTCCGGTTATTGGAATTAAGTCAGATGGATTAATCGGTCTAACTAGCATACGGACGAAAACTTCATTATCTTTCAGTGGTTCTATATTTTTATATTCAACTTGTAATACGTCTTTTGGATTGCCAAACTTATGAAATTGAATGCATGTTCCAAGCAAAGTAATTTGCCCCCTTAGTTTCATTGGGTTTATTATAGCATTTTTAGTTTGGGTGGTTATTTTGTTAGTGATAAATAGGGTTTTTAATTTACGTATTTATCAGAATTTTATAAAATGTGTATATAACTATGAAATGGGGGAGATTTCTTCATGTGTACTAGTTTGACGTTACAAACTAAAAATTTCCAACATCTTTTTGCGAGAACAATGGATTTCACATTAGATATGAATCAGGAAGTAATAATCATTCCTCGGCGTTATCAGTGGAACAATATAACTGGTGAAACAATCCGAACGAAAAAGGCTGTTGTCGGAATGGGAATTAATTTTGGAGGAAGGGTCATGATGGCAGATGGAGTAAATGAAGCTGGTATGACATGTGCAACTCTCTATTTCCCAGGATTCGCTACTTATAGTAGTCATGTAGATAGCAATAAAACGAATGTAGCACCATTTGATTTTGTGACTTGGAGCCTCACGCAGTTCAATTCTGTTGAAGAATTAAGAAAATCTATTGATAGCATTGCCTTTATAGATGTGCCATTACCAATTTTAGGGGTTACTCCACCGCTACATTGGATTTTAGCAGATAAATCGGGAGAATGTATTGTACTTGAGCCGACAGCTGATGGAATAAAAGTGTATGACAATCCAATAGGAGTGATGACTAATAGTCCGGAGTTTAGTTGGCATTTACAAAATTTAAGACAATATATTGGTCTTAAATCGCAGCCATTTGCGCCAACGGAGTGGGGCGATGTACCATTAAGTGCTTTTGGCCAAGGTTCAGGATCGATGGGACTTCCTGGAGATTTCACACCGCCATCAAGATTTGTACGGGCAGCGTATGGCAAACAAAACATTCAAGGTATAGAGAACGAAGAAGAGGGTATATCGGCTATTTTTCATATTTTATCGAATTGTGAGGTTCCTAAGGGGGCAGTAATAACAGAAGACGGTATATTAGATAATACGATCTATACAAGTGCAATGTGTATGGAGTCTGGAACATATTATTACCATACTTACGATTGTAGACAAATTATAGCCATTCATTTATTCAATGAAGATTTAGATACAGCTGAGATTAAAACGTATCCGTTTCAGCGGAAACAAAAAATATTTTATGAAAACTGAAGCGCCCCTGAAAAAGTGAGACTAATAAAAACACCTCCATTTAATTTGCATACTTAGTATGCGAATTTAGGAGGTGTTTTTTATCATTTACCAATATTCAGGTTTACTTCTTGCTATTCTATTAAGCCGAAGCTCTCTTCATTCTCTCAAGTAAACTAGACAACACATGCGTACGATAAGATTCTAGTTTTTTACCTTCATAAGTACGGATACCTAATTTTTTAAGTTCTTTTACATACCAACCTTTGCTTCCGAAATACATGTGATCGCTCCCCTTCAACTTTGTTTTTATTTATCCTGATTGCATATGGAGGTACAGGAATTATAATGAAGGAAATGAATTTCGCGCGAAAATGGTTAACTTTGTTGCAAAAGACATATATACTAAAGATAGTATACAACGAGGTGGACAAGACGTGATTATAGAGAAGCACGAAATTCAAATTGACCAAATTACTAGCGGTAAAGTGAATATCTTTACTTTCTATAGAAATAGAAAGCAAATTGATGATCATTTTTTACGATTGCAAGAACCATCGCTTACAGCAAACTACTTCTTCCATTTTCATTTTGATGCAGAGAGCTTGCATCTACTGCAGAAAGAGTTTCAGGGCGTATATCCGTACGACGGTAGTGAAACGATTCACGACTGGACGGAAAAGATGAAAGCTGAATTGCAACATCAGATCCAAACAGGAAAATGGAATAAACGCGTACGTATCGGTAATCGCATTCTAGATGTGGTGTTTACGTGGTGTGACGAAGATATAGTAGAGTGAAAAAGAAGCGGATGACGCTTCTTTTTTTTAGCGCTGGAATAAAACGAGCTTACCTGCAGTAGATGTACAGCGATGTGTTTTTTCATACAATCCTTTTTCTTGTAAGATAGATTCACCTTTTGCTTTTGCTTCTTTTTCAGTTGCCGCCTCGAATGATTCGTCTAATGCTTTTGAACCATCTTTTTCAAAGACTGTTAGAACGTATACTCCCATGAAAATTCCCTCCAATAATTAAAATCAGAATCTTATAATTATTTTGACATAAAACGCTACAATATGCAAAGAAATATATGACATTGCGTGGTAAAATAGAATGAAACTTTACTCATCGAGAATATTTTCATTCTCGATGATTATTAGTTTTCAGCGATGTTAATTTTAATAAAATGAAACTTTTGAAAGATAGAAAGGATCGTTATTTGTGAAACAAGTAAAGTTTATACATGCGGCTGATTTGCATTTGGATAGTCCGTTTAAAGGAATGGAGATGAATGTTGCGCAGTCTGTTTGGAAGAGAATGAAGCAAAGTACGTTTGAATCATTTGAGCGTATTGTTGATAAAGCGATTCAAGAGCGCGTTGATTTCGTATTACTAGCTGGGGATTTGTATGATGCGGAGACGAGAAGTTTGAGGGCGCAAGTGTTTGTGCGTGAGCAAATGAAGAGACTTTCGCAGTACGATATCCCTGTTTTTATTATTCACGGTAACCATGATCATTTAGGAGGAAGCTGGGCAGCAATTGAGTTTCCGGAAAATGTTCATGTATTTACTGAGCCTTATGTAGAAGAGAAATCATTTTATAAAAATGGTGAGCTATTAGCTTCTATTTATGGGTTTAGTTATTTGCAGCAAGCGGTAACGGATAATATGACAGCGCAGTATACGAAAATGAGTGATGCGCCTTTTCATATTGGCATGCTTCACGGAAGTGTGGAAGGAGATGCAGAGCATAATCGCTATGCACCGTTTCAAATTCGTGAGTTGAAAGAAAAACTGTTTGACTATTGGGCTCTTGGCCATATACATAAACGTGAAATTTTATCAGAAGAGCCGTATATGATTTATCCAGGGAACATACAAGGTCGTCATCGTAAGGAAACAGGCGAGAAGGGTGCGTACCTTATTGAACTTACGAAACAAGGAACGCAATGTTCATTTTTCCATACGGCAGATGTTGTATGGGATGAGATTGAAGTTTGTATTGATGGACTTGAAACCGTTGATGAACTTATGACGAGCCTATCTACTGCGATGAATGAATGCAGAAGAGAAGAGGAAGGGATGCTTTTAACTGTCGTATTCACAGGGCAGGGCCCACTTTCTCCTTATTTGCGTGACGAAAAGCGTGTGGAAGAGATTTTTCACATTTTAGCATCTGGCGAAGAGCGAAAAGATTTCGTATATGCAATGAAGTGGAAAAATGAGACGGTTTCTTTTGCAGAAATCGAACGTTTGAAAGCAGAAAATCATTTCGTCGGTAGTGTGCTAAAAGAGTTAGAAGCTTTCAGCAATATGGACGGCGTATTGCGCACCATTTGGACATCTCCTGTAGCGCGTAATAGTATTGAATCTTTTACAGAAGAAGAGAAGAAAGAGATTCAAAAGGAAGCAGAAAATATTATTTTAGAGCAATTATTCCAGCAAGAGAGGGATAAAAAATGAGAATTGAAAAACTCCATATTTATGGGTACGGAAAATTAGAAAATGTGGAAATGGATCTTTCATTGCTGACGGTGTTATACGGTGAAAATGAAGCGGGGAAATCGACAATTCGCTCATTTATGAAAAGTATTTTGTTCGGTTTTCCGACGAGAGGACAGCGCCGTTATGAGCCGAAAGAAGGCGGGAAGTATGGCGGCGCGATGACTGTGCAAACAGAGCAGTATGGTCGTTTGAAAATTGAGCGATTGCCAAAGACGGCAGCTGGCGAGGTGACCGTTTATTTTGAAGACGGGAAAACGGGCGGAGAAGAAATTTTAAATGATATATTAAGCGGGATGAATGAAAGTTTATTTGAATCTGTCTTTTCATTTGATATGCATGGTCTTCAAAATATTCATCAGCTAGGCGAAGCGGATATTGGCAATTATTTATTTTCGGCAAGTGCAGTCGGAAGTGATGCGCTATTGCAGTTAGATAAAAAGCTAGAAAAAGAAATGGATCAGCGCTTTAAGCCGAGCGGGCGTAAACCAGAAATTAACGTGTCACTGCAAGAGATGAAGAAACTTGAAGAGAAGATGAAAGAGTGGCAAGGAAAAATTGGCACGTATGAAAAACAAGTAGAGCAGTTAAAAGAAAGTGAAGAGAAGCTTGCTTCTGTTCGCGTGGAGAAAGAGAGTGCAGAAAAGCGAAAGCAAGATTATGAAATATTAGCAGCGCTTGAGCCACTCGTTATTGAAAAACGTGCGCATGAGAAAGTGTTAGAGAACGAGAGCGGGCAGTTTCCTGTAAACGGAATGGCGCGTTATGAAGCAATGAAGGCGAAGATGGAGCCGCTTCAATTACAAGTTGATTCGCTCCACAAGAAAATTGAGACAGTGCAATCGGAAATTGCCTCGATTCAAATAGATGAAGAGTTTTTACAAAAAGAAAGTTATGTAGAAGAACTTCGTATGCAGCATATGTCTTACGAAAATGCACGCCAAGAAATGCGTGATATGAGCGGGAATATTACGAATATAAAAGAAGAAATCGCAGAACTAGAACAACAAATTGGTACTACTTTTGAAAAGGAAACAGTTCTTTCATTTGATATGAGTTTGGCAACGAAAGAGTTAATTACGCAAACAGTGCAAAAGGCGCGCGAATTAGAAACGCAAAAAGCACAGCTCGATGATCGTTTTAAAGTAGCGCAAGAGCAATTAGAAGAACAAGAAGAAAATATAAGACAGATTAAGAAACAAATGTTAGTGGATGAAGAGAGAAATGTGTTAGTTGAGAAAGAGAAATCGTTCCAAGATGCGGCGTTTATCGGTATGGGCGCAGAGAGAATGAAGCGCAAGTATGAGGAAAAAGCAGGAGTAGCTAAGCAAAAGAAAAAGCAGTGGCAAAGAGTTTGTCTTCTGTTACTTCTTATTAACACAGTCGTTTTATTCACGAGCTTATTTATAGACAATCGCCCGCTCTTATTTATTAGTGTCATTGTTTTTGTAGGGATTGTTCTTGCCCTCATTTTATATAAAGATCCGTCAAGTGGATTACAAGAAGAGCTCCTTACACTTCAGCAAAGTGCCGGCGGGAGACAAAGTGAAGAAGCGATGTCTGTTCGCTATCAGTTAGAAAAAGATGAAGAGATACGTAAATTATTTGAGCGCGAGTCTTATAAGTTACAGCAGTTGGAACGAGCGTATGATAAAGTCGTTTCATCGTATGAGGAATGGGAGAGAGAAACGTTCCAGGCGGGAGAACAAGTCGATGCATATAAAGCGCGCTATATGTTTCCTGAATTTTATACGTATGCACACATATTGCCGGCGTTTGAGCGTATTGAAAAAATGCAGCAATTATATCGTGAATTAGAGAAACAAGGCACGCGAAAATCTTCATTATATGAAATGATTTCGCAATTTGAACATAAACTAGAAACTGTTATCGGTAGTGCGGAGTATAGTAAGCTACACGAGGCACAAAGCCGTATGCAAAATGAGAAAGAGAAGCGCCAAACTTGTAAGCAGTTAAAAGAAAAACTGGCGGAATGGCAAGAAGAATATGAGTTTATGCAAGAACAATTAAAGAAATTACTAATAGAACGAGATGGTTTATGGCATATTGCAGCGTCTACAGATGAAGAGATGTTTTTAGAAGCGGGTAAACTAGCGGAAAACCGTGAAGATGCAGAGAAACAAGTGGGGCGTTTATTACCGCAAATTGATCTGTTAGAACAACGTTTAACGAGTTTATCATTAGCTGAACATTACGAAGCTGACGGTTATGACGGAAAATTAAAGCAAGAACTGACAGTCGTGCAAAACTGTCTGGTGCAAGAGAAAGAACTGACAGAGCGTATTGCGAAACATCGTATGGAAATTGCGAATTTAGAAGAAGGTAGTACGTACGGCGATTTAATGCATGAATGGGAAATGAAAAAAGCGCAAGTGCGTGAACAAGTGAAGAAGTGGGCTGCTTATGCGGCCGCAAAAACGGTGTTAACGAAAACGAAGCAATATTATCATGAAGTACATCTTCCTCGTATTTTACAAAAGTCAGAAGAGTATTTCGTCTATTTAACAGGCGGACGATATAGTAAAATCTTTTCACCGTCAGAGTCAGAGCCGTTTATTGTAGAGCGTAACGATGGTATGCGTTTTTACAGTCATGAACTAAGCCAAGCGACAGCGGAGCAGTTATATTTATCGCTGAGATTTGCACTAGCAAAAACATTTGAGCATGATTACCCATTTATTATTGATGATAGTTTCGTGCACTTTGATGCGGTAAGGACGAATCGAACGATTGAACTTATAAAGGAAATTGCAAAGGATAGACAAGTCATATTCTTTACATGTCATGCGCATTTACTCGCCTATTTTACAGAAAAACAGATTATAAAATTAACACATATGCGTAAAGAAAATGAGTTGTAGTGTGCTATACTAAAAGTAACTGATTTGGTGGAGGAATTCGAATGAAAAAGAAAATTGCAGAGTATGAAGTTGGTGAACAAGTCGATATTTTCTTGTTAATTAAAACAGCGACAAAAGGTATCGCAAGCAATGGAAAGCCATTTTTAACAGTAATCTTACAAGATCCAAGTGGAGATATTGAAGCGAAGTTATGGGACGTATCACCAGAAGTTGAGAAACAATATGTAGCGGAAACAATCGTGAAAGTAGCTGGAGATATTTTAAACTACAAAGGACGTATTCAATTACGTGTGAAACAAATCCGTGTTGCGAATGAAAATGAAGTAACAGACATCTCAGACTTCGTAGAAAAAGCACCAGTGAAAAAAGAAGATATGGTTGAGAAAATTACGCAATACATATTTGAAATGAGAAACCCGAACATTCAACGTCTAACAAGACATTTATTAAATAAGCATCAAAACGAATTTTTAGACTATCCAGCAGCGACAAAGAACCATCACGAGTTCGTATCTGGACTAGCTTATCACGTCGTATCAATGCTTGATTTAGCGAAAGCTATCTCAAATCTATACCCATCGTTAGATAAAGACTTACTATATGCAGGCGTTATTTTACATGACCTTGGTAAAGTAATCGAACTATCTGGCCCAATTTCTACAACGTATACGTTAGAAGGAAATTTACTAGGCCACATTTCGATTATGGTGAACGAAATTGGTAAAGCGGCAGACGAATTGCAAATCGATGCAGAAGAAGTATTAATTCTTCAACACATCGTCCTTTCTCACCACGGAAAAGCAGAATGGGGTAGTCCAAAACCACCATTAGTAAAAGAAGCAGAAATTCTGCATTACATCGATAACTTAGATGCAAAAATGAACATGATGGACCGCGCATTAGGACGCACAAAACCAGGCGAATATACAGAGCGTGTCTTTGCGCTTGATAATCGTTCGTTCTATAAGCCGTCGTTCCATAATTAAAAGTGTGAATAAAGTGGCCTTATTAAGTTTTAAAAGCTTAGTGAGGCTGTTTTCTTTATTAAAAATTAAATGAAATAGTTAAGAAGTACGCATGGGGTTAACGAAGAACGATTAAAACATATCTCACCACTAGAATGGGAGCATATCAACTTTAATATGGCAGATACTTAGAATCGCTTCAGCCTGTATAACAGGCCTAAAAATAAGAGTTGAAACTTGTTTAGCATCTATTTTTGTTAAAAGGTGGGAGAATTGTGCTATGATGTGGGCAAATATAAAACTATCTAAAGGAGGGATTTACATGCCGCATATTGTGTTTCGTGGAATTACTACTGAACAATTAAAACACATAAGCAAGCCATTAGTAGAAGAGCTCGCAGAGATTTGTGAGTGTGGTACGGATAATTTTACGTTGGAACTACCAAGTTCTACGTATGTATTCAATGGACAAGAAATAGAAGCGTTTCCTCTTATTGAAGTGAAATGGTTCGAGCGTGGACAGGAAATTCGTAATCGATTTGCCAAGGCCATTACTACATATGTAATGGATTTTGGACTTCCAGAAGTAGAGGTTGTATTTACGGTTTTCACAGAATCAGCGTATTATATTAACGGGAAGCATTGTGCAAGTTAGAGCTATTATAAATGTTTTTGTAACATTTATAAGGGATAGAACCACATCGCTATCAAGCTAACTAGACAAAATACCCTCTAAAAAGAGCAAGGCGTTATTCTTTCTGAGAAATCATAGGAAAGGATAACGCCTTTATATCAATTTTAATATAATCGATTCATTTCTTTATAAAAAGTTTGGTTATTTTATTGAAGCTTATTCCACAAACACACCCGTTTGTTCACTTTTTTACTGTTTGAAAGCCATACTTTTTATATTGATTCATTTATTGGAAAAACCGAAAGTTTTAAACGCTCTCTATTACATATTTATTTTTGGAAAAATAGCCTAACTCCAAATACTAATAATACTGTGCCAGTAATACCCTCTATTGTACGGTTCACCTTTTCTTTTCTTAAAAAAGTTCTTAATTGACGTATTAGAGAGATATAAAGTAAATACCATATTGCTGTCAAAGTCGTAAATGTGAATCCCAACAAAAGAAATTGGAAGAAATGACTTTGATTACTCACAATAAATTGGGGTAGAAAACTAAGGAAAAATACAGCCGTTTTTGGGTTTAAGATTGCCGTGGTAAATCCTTGTCTAAAACTTTTAACCGTTCCAATATCCTTAAAGTTTATTTCCACTGAACTTGACATATCTTCTTTTTTAGAAAAGGCACTTTTAATTGACTTTACAGCTAAATAAATTAAATAAAATGCCCCAGCATATTTTATTAATGTAAATAGCATAGCAAATTTCATTAAGATAGCAGAGAGTCCTAGTGTAGCCATTATTGTATGAATCATCATTCCAGATACCGTTCCTAAGACGGTCTTTATCCCACCATTTCTACCATGAGAGATAGTGTTTTTTGTAACTAAAGCAAAACCGGGACCAGGCATCATTATAATAAGGAGTGCTGTAAGGATAAATAGCATATAGTTTTCCATGTTATGGTATTTCCTTTCTGATTTTTAGTTTCGCTTATAGTATAGCTTTTTTCCTTAAAACATTAAATATAAAAAGTGTGATCAGGATAGTATCATAAACTTTCAAGGAGTTGTAATTGAATTATAGAGGGCTTCACTTGAATAATGTTCTTCTGTAAATGAGCGTTTTTTAATTACTTTTTCTCGGAACACTCTTAATTTTCTTTCGTTTATCGAGGGTATTAGTATCAACTTGACCAAACATTATCCAAAAACTACATTTAACATTTACGAAAGCATATTCGAATAATCATTCATTAAATTTCTTATCAATCAACAAAAATTAATTATCATAAGGAAGAGGTACGTGAACTTCTATTTAAGAAATTACTTATTCTTGAAAAAAACGAATTAACTCCCCATAAATAATTGTAAAGATATAAAATTCTATAATTCCCTCGGAACAAAAAAGTTGTCTTTTATAGCAACGAAGTTCATTTTTATCGTTTTGGGGTAGTGTATTCTTGGTAGCTTGATGGGCATGGAGAGCTTTGAGTCTTTAGCTTGATAGTGATGTGACGCTATCCAGAAATTAATGATTTTACACCCTAAATGTTATTTAACAAAAAAATATCTCGAATTTGAGATAAATCACTTGCTTTTTAATCACTTGAGGTGTAAAGTGATAGTAACGAAAGCGATTGAGTCATATGAAAAACATACACTCAGTTGTTTTCGATTAAAAACAAAGTAACTTATACAGTAAAAACTAAGATGAATTTACAAAAACATAATTAAGAATAAATTGAAAAGCTAAAAACCATATTAGTTGTGGGAAATGTTATTTTTTTAGTTGTCACTTGACTAGTAAAACGAAACGGAGGAATAACCAATGTATGAAATTAAAGGGCATCATCACATTTCAATGGTTACGAAAAATGCAAATGAAAATAATCACTTTTATAAAAACGTGCTTGGCTTACGTCGTGTGAAAATGACAGTAAACCAAGATGATCCGTCAATGTACCACTTATTTTATGGAGATAAAACAGGAAGTCCAGGTACGGAATTATCATTTTTTGAAATTCCATTAGTAGGAAGAACATATCGCGGTACGAATGCGATTACTCGAATTGGATTACTTGTTCCTTCAGAGGATAGCTTGCATTACTGGAAAGAACGCTTTGAAAAATTTGATGTGAAACATAGTGAAATGACAACATATGCAAATCGTCCTGCTTTGCAATTTGAGGATGCTGAAGGTCTTCGCTTAGTACTACTCGTTTCAAACGGGGAAAAAGTGGAGCACTGGGAAACTTGGGAGAAATCAGAAGTTCCTGCAAAGCATCAAATTCAAGGAATGGGTTCTGTAGAACTGACAGTGCGTAGACTTGATAAAATGGCGAGTACACTTACAGAGATATTCGGTTATACAGAGGTTAGCCGAAATGATCAAGAAGCAATTTTCCAGTCCATTAAAGGAGAGGCTTTTGGAGAAATCGTTGTGAAATATTTAGATGGTCCTACTGAAAAGCCGGGCCGCGGTAGCATTCACCATTTAGCAATTCGTGTGAAAAACGATGCAGAGCTTGCTTATTGGGAAGAACAGGTGAAACAAAGAGGCTTCCAGTCTTCAGGAATCATTGATCGTTTCTATTTTAAAAGCTTATATTTCCGCGAATCAAACGGAATCCTATTTGAAATTGCGACAGATGGACCAGGATTTACAGTTGATGGAGATGTGGAACATCTAGGAGAAAAGCTTGATTTACCACCATTCTTAGAAGATCAGCGTGCAGAAATTGAAGCGAATTTAGCACCGATTGAAGAGAAGTAATAGAAGAAAATATACAACTTTAACATATAAATGAAACCCATTGGAGGAATATAAAATGAACCAATTAAAAGGAATTCACCACGTTACAGCGATTACAAGTAGTGCAGAAAAAAACTATGAGTTTTTCACTCACGTTTTAGGAATGCGTTTAGTTAAAAAAACAGTAAACCAAGATGACATTCAAACATATCATTTATTCTTTGCAGATGATAAAGGTAGTGCCGGAACAGATATGACATTTTTTGATTTCCCGGGTGTTCCGAAAGGAGTACACGGTACAAATGAAATTTCAAAAACTTCATTCCGTGTTCCAACTGATGCAGCGTTAGCATATTGGGTAAAACGTTTTGACCGTCTTGAAGTAGAACATACAGGAATTAAAGAGCAATTTGGTAAGAAAACTCTTTCTTTCGTTGACTTTGATGATCAACACTATCAATTAATCTCAGATGAACTTGATAAAGGAATCGAATCAGGTACACCATGGCAAAACGGGCCAGTACCATTAGAATACGCAATTACTGGTTTAGGACCTGTATTCATTCGTATCGCAAACTTTAGCTTCTTTAAAGAAGTGTTAGAAAAAGTTTTATTATTTAAAGAGATTGCGCAAGAAGGAGAATTCTATTTATTTGAAGTGAACAAAGGCGGAAACGGTGCCTCTGTCATCGTAGAACATAATACAGTTCTTCCTGAAGCACAACAAGGTTTTGGTACAGTGCACCATGCTGCATTCCGCGTAGAAGATCGCGCTGTATTAGAAGAATGGATTGAGAGAATCAGTAGCGTAGGACTTCCTTCATCTGGCTATGTAAACCGTCACTTCTTCGAATCATTATACGCAAGAGTTGCACCACAAATCTTATTTGAATTTGCAACAGACGGCCCAGGATTTATGGGAGATGAGTCATACGAAACACTTGGCGAAAAATTATCTTTACCTCCATTCCTAGAGCCAAAACGTGAAGAAATTGAAAAATTAGTTCGTCCAATTGATACAGTGAGAAGTACGAAGGAATTTATTAAAGAGTAAAAATAGAGATAGTAAGTAGGAGAGCAAGTAGTTTTAGCGGAGTGCTGGAACTGCTTGCTTTTTTATTTGGGTAATTATCAAAGTGGATAATCTTCATAAAATAATTAATGAATTGTCAGTTAATTATTGAGAAATATTTATTTGTAGGATGACCGGAATAGATATTTGAATTTTCTGTTATTATTTGTAGAAGAGTACATAACAAATGATTAGGAGGGGTTTCATGATTACATCTACTACAAACGAAAAACTGACGCAGCTATTGAATGAATGGTATCTAGAGATTAGATCTAGACGTATAAGTAATGCAGAACGTCTAAAACAAGAAATTGATTTTAAATTTACTAAACTAAAAAAAGAGACTGGAGAAGGTTTGCAGGACCAAAATCTATTACTTTATTATTATTTGCTAGAATTTCGATATAACTATTTAATAGATAATCTAGGCTTATCTCAAGAGAGTTTTAACAAGATAGATTCGTTTGATCAACCAACAGATAATTTTTTAACTTATTATTATCACTTTTTTAAAGCAATACATGCTAGTGAGTTAGGAAATTTTCATCTCGCTAAAGAACATTACGAAAAGGCTGAAAGTTTTTTGAAGTATGTTCCTGATCAATTAGAAAAGGCTGAATTTTATTATAAGTTAGCTACATTTCATTATGATACACAACAAGCTTTGGTATCTATTAAACATGCAACGAAGGTAAAGGATATGTATTTAAATCATGATAGATATGAATTAAATGTAGCTTTTTGTGATAATATTTTAGGCTTAGCCTGTATGAACTTAAAGGAATGGGAATTAGCTGAAGAGCATTTCACAGCTGCTATGGATCAATTCCAAAAAATTGGTGAAGAAAAATTTATTATTATGGTTCGTCATAATTTAGGATGGATGTATTCTACGCAAAATTTATCTGCATTGGCAATTCGTTATCTTACTGAAGTAGTAGAAAAATCTCCCCAACATTATAAAGCTCTTTATGTAAAAGCAAAAGAGCATTACAAGTTAAAAGAGCATGAGATTGCAAATAAGCTTATAGAAAAAGGATTGAAGATTTGTAGAGATTCGAAAATTGAAGGATATCAACACCATTATGAAATTTTAAATGCATTAAATCAAGGTGTAAAAGCGGAAGAATTAGAGGACATTATTCTTAGAGGAATTACGTATTTTGAAAGAGAAGAGTTATATGATTATACTCAGGAGTATCAGGAAAAGTTAGCAGTAAAATTTTATGAAGAAAACCTTTGGGAAGAGGCAAGTAAGTATTTTTATTTTAGTAAAAAAGCAAGAGAAAAACTTTTTGATAAGGGGGCTTTAAAATGAAAAAAGTGGTAATTAAATTATTAGGGATTGTAACAGTATTTACACTGACTTTAGGGGTGTATAGTTCAACAGATCATCAAAAAAGTCCAACACTAATGAAAGCTGAACATGGTGATTATGGTGGCTAAAAGAGAAAAAGGGATCTCACAATGAGGTCTCTTTTTTCTTTTTAGTTGTAAAACAATTGACTTACTTTAAATATGTAACTATAATAGTTACATAATAACCATTAGTAATAGAAATGAGTTATATTTTTTTAGTTTGATTGTAACTGTTTTGGTTACAATTAAAAAGAGAACATAAAACAACCAAAAAATGTAAAAACTTTTAAATAGCAACAAGAGAAAGGAGACGGGAACTTTGAAACGGTTTAAGTTTTATATGATTAGCGGTATTGTGCTCGTTTTGTTAATTGTTTGTAACTTCGTTGATAAGCCGATTGCGAAGGTTGGAGAAGTGAAAGATACTGTTATGATGAAGCTGAATACGAAAGAGAGTATGGCGCAAATTGATGGGCAGACGATTTATTTTAAACAAATTGGTGAGGGGAAACCTCCTTTACTTATGCTGCATGGGTTTGGTGGTTCTTCTGATGGGTTTAGTGATATTTATCCGGAACTAGCGCGAGACCATACGATTATTGCGGTTGATATTTTAGGGTTTGGGCGTTCTTCTAAGCCAGTTGATTTTCAGTATTCGTTTCCTGCGCAAGTGAATTTATATTATAAGTTAATGAAGAAGCTCGGATACGATCAGTTTGCAGTGCTCGGCCATTCAATGGGCGGAGAGATGTCCCTTAATTTAGCGTATTTATATCCGGATGCAGTGACGCATCTCATCTTGGCGGATGCTACAGGGATAGAGTCTTTCCAGCAAAAAGAAAGTTATGAAGTACCACCGCTATCGACGGACTTACAAACTGTAACTGAGATTGCGAAGTATAATAAAAATGAAGTGAAAAATAGTCGTGATGATAAAGAGCATTATGATCAGCTTACGAAAATGAGAGAGCGCCGCATTGCGATGGAAGCAGATAAAATTAAGGTACCGACTTTAATTATATGGGGACGACATGATAAGAGTGTTTCTTGGAAAAATGGTGAACTGTATCATGGGCTATTTGCGAATAGTACGTTTCATATTATTGAAAAAGGATACCACGCACCGTTTCGTCAAGAACCAATTGAGTTTATGGAATATGTACAAGCATTTTTCGCGAAGCATCCACAATAAAAATTTTAAGCATAAATCCACTTCTTTCCTCATAGAGTGAAACTAATAAGGCTTGTCTAAGGAAAGGAATGAAGTGATTTGGAAACTTTACCATGGTGGGTGTATCTTGTAATTGTCGGGATTGTACTAAGTGGCTACATGGTTTTATATACTTCGAAAAAAGAGCAAGATATGGATAATGAGTTTATCGAAAAAGAAGGCGAAGTATATATGAAGCGCTTAGAAGAAGAGCGCGAGAAACGTAATCAGGATAGTGATAAGGATTCTGTATTGCTTTAATAGAAATTTTGAAAGGTTACCACTTAGTAGAAATTATTGCCTAGGTGGTAGCTTTTTTCTTTTGAGGGAGCGGTATATGGTTCATCCACAATCTAGATATTAGAAGATAAGGAAAGATACTATTTTTCCTTAAGCTGAGAAGTTAACAATTTATTGTTAGCTTCTTTTCTTTGTGATTAAAATTTTCTTTTAAGGACTACATAAATCCTTTTGACCAAATATGTAATTCTTTGTAAAATGTTATATATGGAAAGATTATGAATATACAGGAAATCTATGGGTAGTAGATTTTAATAAATTACTCGGGGGAAATTTATTAATTAAGTATATTAACTTTTTTACATTAAATTTTACAACTAAAGGGGTAGTAGTAATCATGAAGGCAAAGAAATTAGTAAGTTTAGCATTACCAGTTATGTTATTGAGCGGTTGTATTACAATTGAAACTGATGGTAAGAAAGCTGAAACAAAGAAAGAAGAGACGCAAAAGGTAGAGAAAGAGAATAAGACTTCTGAAAAAGAGAGTAAGTCAACTGATAGCAAGAAAGAGGATAGCTTATCTGTAGCGAAAGGTGAAGGTACAAACAGTAGTTCATCAAGTAGTCAACCAAGTTCTTCTTCAACTTCTTCACCTGGTAAGGTAACTGGTTCAGATGTTGAAAGGTACAAGGCAGATATCATAAATAGTGCTACTCAAATTGAAGATACAATGAAATTAATTGAAGGAATAGCAGATTCAGACGTAAAATCATACAAACAAAAGAAAAGTGAAGTACAACTAAGTTTAGGTGGAGCAAAGGCAACAACGAAGAAACTGAAGAATTTACAAGCGCCCCCTGAGTTACAGGGAGAACAGGCGAAGATAAAGCAATCGATGGAACTGTATGCGGATTGTTTTCAACTTCTCTTTGATGCATTGGACCAAGAAGACGAAAGTAAAATGCATCAATCAGTAAGTAAAGCACAAGAAGGTTCGAAACTGTTTGAAGAGGCAGCGAAGAGTATCGGTAGTAAAACTAACTAAGAATACATTAATGTAAGGGGTATGAGGTATGAAAGTGAAGAAACTAATAGCTGCTGCAGTTTCAGTTACATTGTTAATATCGTGACTTTATTTCAAACTCGCCTGCTACTTAATATATTTTTACTACATATAGAAAAGAAACCCTAACTTCATTTTTTATAGTGAATTTAGATTAATTACGAAGTAGTAATATTGAAGAATTATGAGATCGTTTTAAAAGCATTTCATTTAGTAGAGGAAGAACCAAATGGATGCTGTTAGCTATCACAAAAAGCCAATGTGCATATGCGAATGGAGACAAAGACAGGCCATAATATAGAAAAAATCTATATTATGGCCTGTTTTTATATGTACTTTGGTTTTCTTGAATATGTGTATTTTTAGATAATCAAATAGATTAACGTAAAAATGAAAATGTAATTGATTTTTACTAGAGAGTAATTTATATTTAAATAATATAATATATAGTTTTAATATTATTAGGAGGGATGTATTATGAAAAAAAGTAAATTTCTTAATTTAACAACGGCCGCCACACTAAGTTTAAGCCTTTTATTCACAGGAGCTGTATCCGCCGCTACTGAAGAAAATTTCAGTCCAAAACAAATTAGTTTAGATAAAGTTACATCTGAAAAAATTGATATGTATCAACTAAATCAAATTCAAGATACATTTACAAAAAACACTGAAAATCAGGTAACTTTTTATTGGAAAAATACACAAGGTATAGAGGAAGCAATTGATCTATCTGTTCGAACAGATGCTAGAGGAAATATAACTTCCGTAAACGAAGTCACTACACATGACAACCTAGTTGATTCTCTAGTTAAAAAGAAAAAACCAGGGAAACCAGGGAAAGGTTCGAGTCCAAAGGTACCATATAAATTAAATGGTGGAACAAATAAATCTAACTTTATTAACGAACACGCTTATAATAGACATAAATATAATCCAAAAGAAAAATCTACTTCTAGCAAAACTCAGTATGGTCGAGATGTTGACGTGAAGAAGTTAAGGGAGGAAACAATGCATAATTATGAAAATAAGTGGAGTCAAACGGATAACAAGGGTAACAGAACAACAACTTATGCTAAACAATTTGATGGTAATATAAGCACTTCTGATTCATCAACAAGTCATCATAGGGTTATAATCAATCATTCTGACTCATCAAGAAGTACACAATTCCCATTGTACTTAAAGAACTAACATGAATACAAAAAAATTTCAAACCTATGTGGCGTTGTCAACAAAAGACTGGAGTGCTGAAACATTTGTAAGAACCTTAGAAGAGATTGTATCTTCGGCAAAAGAATATGAAAATGATTATATTGAAGTCCATCAAGTACTAGAAATGGTAGTAACAGAAGTTGAAGTTGAGTATGTAATCATTCTAAATCATACGAGAAACTTAGATGATTTGGGGAAATACCTTAAATAATAATTTTTAAATACTGTTTATAAAAAGGAATGCTGTTCTATTTGGATAGAATGGTATTCCTTTTTGTCGCTGTTAATAATATAAGGGATTTTGATATGGAATTTTAAAAAGAGAGTGTTAATATTGGCCCTCTAAAAAAGGGTGTAATCAGTATGACAAAGGAAAGACTTTTGGACACTTTACGTAAAAAAAAGAAAACGCCCTCTGTTAATCTTTCTGAAACAGAGGGCGTTTTTTGCATTTTACTTAAAGTTTTTGTTGTCCATCTTCTGTTTTAAATAGTAATGGGTAGTAGACTGTTAGAGCGAAAATTGCCGAATCTATAGTAAAAGTAACCATTCAAAGCCCAATTCATACACTATGATGGAGGCTTTTTACTTCATAACCGGATGAAAAAGGAGTGTAATCATGAAGAAACGTACTGTTAATGAAGCAGGAGGGAATGTGCCACAACCAATCCGCAGCGACGGAGCAGGGGCGATTGATTCTGGACCTCGTAATGTTATGCGGGATATTCAAAATCCGAATATGCTTGTTCCGCCTATAACGGATGCAGGGTTAGTTCCTAACTTGAAGTTTTCATTCTCGGACACTTCTATGATTTTGAAACAAGGGGGGTGGTCTCGGGAGATTACTGTTCGAGAACTACCGGTTTCGACGACGATTGCAGGAGTAAATATGAGTTTAACGGCCGGTGGAGTACGAGAACTACATTGGCATAAAGAAGCGGAATGGGCGTATATGCTTTTAGGACGGGCACGCATAACGGCTGTTGATCAAAATGGACGGAATTTTATTGCTGATGTTGGACCAGGTGATCTTTGGTATTTTCCGCCTGGTATTCCGCATTCCATTCAAGGATTGGAACATTGTGAATTTCTACTCGTTTTCGATGATGGGCATTTTTCTGATTTATCTACTTTAGCTATTTCTGATTGGTTTGCGCATACGCCAAAAGAGGTGTTGTCGGCTAATTTTGGAGTACCTGAGAGTGCTTTTCGTTCTATCCCTTCAGATCAAGTTTATATTTATCAAGGAGAGGTGCCAGGTTCCCTTGAAAGTCAGGAAGTTCAATCACCGAAAGGAGAAGTTCCTTTAACATTTAAACATGAATTGTTAAAACAAAAGCCGATTAAGACGCCTGGTGGTAGCGTTCGAATTGTAGATTCCACAAATTTCCCTATTTCCAAAACAATCGCAGCAGCGCTCGTTGAGGTTGAGCCTGGTGGAATGAGAGAACTTCATTGGCACCCGAATAATGATGAATGGCAATATTATTTGACAGGGGAAGCGAGAATGACTGTGTTTCTTGGAAATGGTACCGCTCGTACATTTGATTATAGAGCTGGCGATGTCGGATATGTACCGTTTGCGACGGGGCATTATATTCAAAATACAGGTACCGAAACATTATGGTTTTTAGAGATGTTCAGAAGCAATCGTTTTGAAGATGTATCGTTAAATCAATGGATGGCACTGACTCCTAAAGAAATAGTGGAGAGTAATATACATGTTGGCCCGCAAGTAATGGATTCTCTGCGTAAGGAGAAGTGGCCTGTTGTGAAATATCCGGGGTTTTCATATAGTCCGAAAAATGATGAGTAAAAATGAAAATTTGCGTTATTCTTTCTGGAGACTGATAAGAAGGGATGGCGTATTTTTTATGCCTAATCTAGTCTTTATCCCGCTATTTGCCGGGCAGTAAGACCTACCTCAAAATTCAGCGGAATCAAAGAAGTTAGGTGGGGCGCGGGCTGTCCGTAAAAGCCCGATTAGTGAGGGCTGATTAAAGTTTCACTTTATTAGTATCCGTCCCTTGTATTATTGTTCGGGAAATTATTATTGGAGCATAGTATAGGGAAGATACATATAAAAGAGCGCCATTATAAGCTGTAACGTATAAGTTGTGCAGGAAATGCAACAATAACTCGCTTTACTCTTCATCATTTATTTGAACATAATGGGCATAGAGAGGTGATAAACACAGTATGATTTTTAGTGAGCGTTTAAAAGAAGAAAGGGAAAAAAGAAATTGGTCGCAAAATGATTTGGCTGAAAAACTTCATGTGAGCAGGCAATCTGTTTCGAAATGGGAGACGGGAAAGAACTATCCGAGCATTGAAATTATTATTCATTTAAGTGATCTGTTCGGTATTACAATTGATGAACTGCTAAGGAGTGATGAAGAATTGACGCAGAAAATAATTGAAGATAGTAAGCAATTGGCGTATCCAAAATGGAAGGTGTTTTTTGATAGTCTATTTATGATAGGAGTATTTTTGTTTATTGCAAAAATCGTTGTATGGATGCTAAATAAGTTTGCTGGAGCAAGTATTACAATTGTAGCAGATGCGCCATATGTAATGAATCTTTTGCCCCTTGTATTCATGATTATAGGTGGTATAGGTTCTGATAAGTTGAAGAAAATATATAGATAAGAGAAAGATTTGAAAGAAATCCCCGACACTAGCTGTTCTTTTCACTTAAATTGTGTACTATAAAGGATAGGATGACATAAAGAAGGGGACGTATAGAATGGAATTTCATGAACAGAAAATTTTGCCGGCAGTGAGGCAAATTAAAGATTTGGAAAAGCTATTACATAGTTCGTATGAATATATCGTTATTTTAGATATTCATGTCGGCCAATTGAAGAGTGTTATATCACTTGCGAAGCAATATTGTAAAAAGGTATTTTTACATGTGGATTTAATTCATGGTTTGCAGAGTGATGGGCATGCGACGGAATATTTATGTCAGGAGTTTAGACCGTACGGCTTACTTTCAACAAAGGCGAGCGTTATTATGAAGGCGAAGCAAAAAGGTGTTGTGGCCATACAACGCATCTTTTTAATCGATTCGAGTGCGATGGAGAAGAGCTGCAATCTTTTAGATAAGACGAAACCGGATTATATTGAGGTACTTCCTGGAGCATTAACGGATGTTATCGCTGAAGTGAAAGAGCGTACTGGTGTACCGATTTTAGCAGGTGGTTTTATTCGTACTGTAGAAGATGTGGAAAGAGCATTAAATGCTGGTGCGACAGCAATTACGACATCAAAACGTGAACTATGGAAACATTACCAAAAAAAGTGACGAAAATGTGAATTTTTTCGTTGACACCGCTTTCATTTACGGTTAACATTATAGACAAGTTAATAAACGTGACGGAGAAAAGTAGAGATCCACATTTCATTGTTTCTATATAAATTTATATAGAAGCGTGCAAGCTGTGGGTCTTTTTCTTTTGACAAAAACGAATGGCCATTCATTTTACCTCTATCACATTTGAAAGCGTTTAAATTGATTGTGGAGGGATACTATGTCAGCATTTTTAGGAGAGTTAATAGGGACTGCGTTGTTAATCGTACTTGGTGGCGGCGTTTGTGCTGGTGTAAGTTTAAAGAAATCGTTTGCGAAAGATTCAGGTTGGATTGTTATTACAATGGGCTGGGGCTTAGCAGTAGCGGTTGCAGCGTATGCGGTTGGATCAATTAGTGGGGCACATTTGAATCCAGCTTTAACGATAGGATTAGCATTTAAGGGAGCGTTCCCATGGAGCGACGTACCAGGTTATATCGTAGCACAAATGATTGGGGCAATTATCGGGGCAGTTATCGTATATTTACATTACTTACCACACTGGAAAGAAACAGAAGATCCAGGAACAAAGTTAGGTGTATTTGCAACAGGTCCAGCAATTCCGAACACATTTGCAAACCTTTTAAGTGAAATGATTGGAACATTCGTTTTAGTATTTGGTATATTAGCAATTGGTGCAAATAAATTTGCAGATGGATTAAATCCATTTATCGTAGGTTTCTTAATTGTAAGTATTGGTTTATCATTAGGTGGGACAACAGGATACGCAATTAACCCAGCGCGTGATTTAGGTCCGCGTATCGCACACTTCTTCCTTCCGATTGCAGGAAAAGGCGGTTCAAACTGGAAGTATGCATGGATTCCAGTAGTTGGTCCAATTTTAGGTGGATCACTTGCAGGTTTATTCCATCAAGTTGTATTTGAAGGAAAACAAAATTCAGCACTTATTTATGTGATTATCGCAACTGTGATTGTACTAGCAATCTCTTATATGACAAGTAAAAAAAGCGGAAGCAATACAAATAGTAGAAAAGTAGCATAAGGGGGAAACCGATATGAAAAAATATATTCTTTCATTAGACCAAGGAACAACAAGCTCACGCGCAATTCTTTTCAATAAAAAAGGTGAAATTGTTCATTCAGCTCAAAAAGAGTTTACACAACATTTTCCAAAGCCAGGCTGGGTAGAGCATAATGCACAAGAAATTTGGGGATCTATTTTAGCAGTTATCGCAACTTGCTTAAGCGAAGCGGATGTAAAACCAGAACAAATCGCTGGTATCGGTATTACGAACCAACGTGAAACAACGGTTGTATGGGATAAAACAACTAGTAAACCAATTTACAACGCAATCGTATGGCAATCTCGCCAAACAGCTGAAATTTGTGATGAGTTAAAAGAAAAAGGTTATAGCGAAATGGTTCGCGAAAAAACAGGTCTTTTAATTGATGCATACTTCTCTGGTACGAAAGTAAAATGGATTTTAGATAACGTTGAAGGTGCAAGAGAAAAAGCAGAAAACGGCGATCTATTATTCGGAACAATTGATTCGTGGCTTGTATGGAAACTATCTGGTGGTAAAGCACACGTAACAGATTACTCAAACGCATCACGTACGTTAATGTTTAACATTCACGACTTACAGTGGGATGATGAGCTTCTAGAAATGTTAACAGTACCAAAGAGCATGCTTCCAGAAGTGCGTCCATCATCTGAAATTTACGGAGAAACAATTGATTATCACTTCTTCGGCCAAAATGTACCGATTGCAGGTGTAGCTGGTGACCAACAAGCAGCATTATTTGGACAAGCTTGTTTCGGTGAAGGTATGGCGAAAAATACTTACGGAACTGGTTGTTTCATGTTAATGAACACTGGTGAAAAAGCAGTAGCTTCTGAGCACGGTCTATTAACAACAATTGCATGGGGAATAGATGGTAAAGTAAACTACGCATTAGAAGGAAGTATTTTCGTAGCGGGTTCTGCAATTCAATGGTTACGTGACGGAATGCGCATGTTTAAAGATGCAAGTGAGAGTGAAGTGTATGCGAGTCGCGTTGAATCAACTGACGGTGTATACGTTGTACCAGCATTCGTTGGACTAGGAACACCTTATTGGGATAGTGAAGTACGCGGCGCTATGTTTGGTGTAACGCGCGGTACGACGAAAGAGCATTTCATTCGTGCAACGCTAGAATCTTTAGCTTACCAAACGAAAGATGTATTATGCGCAATGGAAGCAGATTCAGGTATTGAGCTGAAAACATTACGCGTTGATGGCGGAGCAGTTAAAAATAACTTCTTAATGAAGTTCCAAAGTGATATTTTAGATGTTCCTGTAGAGCGTCCAGTGATCAATGAAACAACGGCTCTAGGTGCAGCATACTTAGCTGGTCTTGCGGTTGGATATTGGAAAAACCAAGATGAAATTAAAGAACAGTGGCATATGGACAAACGCTTTGAGCCAACGATGGAAGCGAAAACAAGCGAAGAGCTATATGCTGGATGGAAAAAAGCAATTGAAGCAACAAAAGCTTTCAAATAATCATAAACAGTGTTATAATGGTGACAAGTTAATAATTCGGTAGGAGATTTGGAGAGACCACAACGCGCTATAGAGGCGAAATCTATAGCGGAGTTTGTGGTCTCTTTTTTCGTTATCAAAGGGAGGAATTACCATGAAATTTTCAAGTAAACAACGTAAAGACGTATTAAACGGAGTAAATAAACAAGAGTTAGATGTGATCGTAATTGGTGGAGGTATTACTGGTTCTGGTATTGCATTAGATGGAGCAACACGCGGGTTATCAACAATTGTGTTTGAAATGCAGGACTTTGCAGCAGGTACATCAAGTCGTTCAACGAAGCTTGTACACGGTGGTCTACGTTATTTAAAACAACTTGAAGTGAAAATGGTAGCAGAGGTGGGTAAAGAGCGCGCGATCGTATATGAGAACGGTCCCCATGTAACAACACCAGAGTGGATGTTACTTCCGTTCCATACAGGCGGTACGTTCGGATCATTTAGTACATCAATTGGTCTTCGTGTATACGACTTCTTAGCAGGTGTAAAACGAAGCGAGCGCAGAAAGATGTTTAACCGTGAAGAAACATTAAACAAAGAGCCTCTTGTAAAAAAAGAAGGATTAAAAGGCGGCGGTTACTACGTAGAATATCGTACAGACGATGCGCGTCTTACAATTGAAGTAATGAAAGAAGCAATTGAGCATGGTGCGAAAGCTGTTAACTACACAAAAGTAGACAGTTTCTTATATAAAGATGGAAAAGTATGCGGTGTACGTGTAATCGATTTACTAGACGGTGAAGTGTACGAAGTTTACGGTAAGAAAATTGTAAACGCAGCTGGTCCTTGGGTAGATACACTTCGTGAAAAAGATAACTCGAAAAAAGGAAAAGTACTTCAGTTATCAAAAGGTGTTCACTTAGTAATTGATCAAAAACGTTTCCCATTAGGTCAAGCGATTTACTTCGATACACCAGATAAACGTATGGTGTTCGCGATTCCTCGCGGAGGAAAAACATACGTAGGTACAACAGATACGTTCTATGATAAAGACGCAGCTGTACCACAAATGACAACAGAAGATCGCACATACATCATTAATGCGATTAACTACATGTTCCCAAGCGTGAAAATTACAGAGAAAGACATTGAATCAAGCTGGGCTGGTGTTCGTCCGTTAATTTATGAAGAAGGTAAGAGCGCATCTGAAATTTCTCGTAAAGACGAAATTTGGACTTCTGAATCTGGTTTAATTACAATCGCAGGTGGTAAATTAACTGGATACCGCAAAATGGCTGAAATGGTAGTAGACTACGTAACGAACTTACTACAAAAAGAAGGTCATAGCGCATATCCGAAGAGCGACACGAAACATATGCCAATCTCTGGTGGACATGTAGATGGTTCACACGGATTCCCAGCATTCGTTGCGAAAAAAGCTGGCGAAGGTACGAAATATGGTTTAACAACAGCACAAGCAGAAGAATTCGCGAAATTCTACGGCTCTAACGTTGACGTACTATTTGATTTAGCGAAAAAACATAAAGACGAAGCGAAAGAATACAACATGCCACTAGACGTTCTAATCCCGCTTGTATACGCAATGGATTACGAAATGACAGCAAAACCAGTTGACTTCTTCGTACGCCGCAGAGGCGCTGTGTTCTTCAACATCCACTGGGTATACGAGTGGAAAGAAGCAGTAACCAACTACATGGCTGCGAAACTAGGCTGGAGCAAAGAAGAACAAATGAAATATACAGCTGAACTAGAAAAAGCATTAACAGATGCTGTAATTCCTGTAGATCAACAAGAACAGGCAGCTGCGTTAGCATAAAATAGAGAACCACCTGAAGGGGAGCCTTTAGGTGGTTTTTTTATGGGGTATTTTTCTAACTATGTTGCATAACGACATATGTTGTTATACTATGTATATAAGGTGGTGGTATTGTTGGACAAAGAAATCTTGAAGGGAAGTATAGATATTTTATTACTTTCTATCATTGCAAAACGTGATACATACGGATACGAAATAGCTCAAAGTTTAAAGGATGCAAGTGAAGATTTGTATAGTATGGGACAGGGAACTTTATATCCTGCTTTAAAGAGATTAGAGAAAAAGGAGTTTCTTGAATCTTATTGGAATGAATCTGAGAATGGGATGAAAAGGAAATTCTATACTATTACAGATAAAGGGAAAAAAGAATTGCAGAAGAAAGTGAACTCTTGGGAGAGTGTAACAGCATTAATTCAAGCTTGTCAGAAAGGAGTTATTTATGAGTGAATTTGACGAGTATATTAAGTCTATTTTAGCCTATTCAGAACTTAGTGATATTGAACAGGATGAGTTATTTCTAGAAATGTATGATCACTTGAACAGCTTGAAAGAAGAATATATGGAACAAGGTATGAATGAAAAAGAAGCGATTTATAAAGCGATTCAAAGTTTTGGAGAATCAAAAGTTATTGGCGTAGAGATTAATAAATCGGTATACGAAGTTCCTAGGCCATTAAAGGTATTATCAAAAATTTTATGTATTCCTTATATAATCATTTGTTTTATTGTCTTTTTAGGAACGTTTATTTCAACTTCTACATTTGACTCTGTTCGCAGTTTGACAGGTGGTGGGACTGTCTATCATCCCATTGAATTTTGGCAGCAATTTTTACATATATCTGATTTAGAAACGTTATTACAACTTTTTGGAATAACACTTTGGCAAGTTAAAGATTTTATTGCACATCCAGGTCCTTGGGGAAACTCAACTTATTGGTTAAGCGTTTTACAACATATAATATTAGTAGTTCCATTCGGATTTTTCGTTCCAGTGCTCATTAATAAAGTGACTAACTATAAGAAAGCTCGTAAGTGGTATGTTATGACCTTTCTTGTTTGGGAGATATTACATTTACTAACTTTGTCTGATGTTTTTGATGTGTGGCGGATTGCTATAAATATGCTCGGTGCGTCGGTAGGATATCTTTTATTTATAAGCATAATGCAACTGGATAATAAATTTAGGGTTATGCGAAAGAAGATATTTGAAAATTAGCTCGCTATTCTGTAGTTTAAATTATACAAATTTAATTTGATGGTAATAGAGTATCGCTGAAAACATAGGTACTATGTAGTGAGAGGATTTTTTATATTCGTAATAGGTGTTGTTCCTTGTTTAATCCTACTGTTATGAAGCGGGTACATAATCCGTCTTTATTGGTGCTATAAATGATGAGAGCGGCACAGCTGAACTAGAAAAAGTCTAGAACAACAAGAACAGGCAGCTGTGTTAGCGTAAAATAGAGAACCACCTGAAGGGGAACCCTTTAGGTGGTTTTTCTCTTGACTAAGAATAAATAAAATGTGTTACAATGATGATAGAGTATTTAGTGTGAATTTTGCATAAAATAAAAAAGACAGAAGCCTGAGAAACTTCTGCCTTGTGTAACCTAACTTGCTATTGTGGTGGTAGTAGGTGCGGTTATAAGACAATTACATTAACGTTTTAGCCGAGAACCGCCCTTACCTTTTCCACGAAGCAGGGTGGTTCTCGCTTTTTTGTATACAGAAATTAGCCACGGACCGACGTATCTTCTACCGATGACAACGCCAGCTCCGGTTAGGATACCATACACTAATTTAATTACAAACATCGCGATCATATTATCACCTCCCCCCTTTTTTCAAAATGGAAGAGATGATTGCCACACCTACTAGTTATAGCTTATTAAGTTACATTTTAATTGTATTATGTTTTAAAATAGGGAACAAGATATATGGATGAAAATTCCTGTTTTTAAGCAGAGCATTAGTGTCAGGGGACAAGAAGTAAATAAATATACATAAAAAAACGGTATGGACATTACCATCCGTATTTTTTTATGTATTTATAAAACTTTTCCATACAGTGCGTCGTCTAATATATGGGAAGGAGGAAATGATGTGGATGAATTAACGATAGAAGCGTTTGAAATAGAAGATAAGGAGGACCTTATCGACGAAATAATGAACAAGTATGGACAAGAAGTCCTACAGCTTGTGTATTCATATGTGAATAATAAAGAGGTTGCGGAGGATGTAACGCAAGATATATTTGTGAAATGTTATAAATCTCTTCATACATACAAAGGGAAATCGAATGTGAAAACGTGGTTATGGAGAATTGCGATCAATCAATGTAAGGACTATATAAAAAGTTGGTATAACAAAAAGGTAATCGTTACAGAGGATGAATTTGCGTATATTGGGATTCAAAATGATAGTGTCGAACAAACTGTCATTCAAAATTCTGAGGATAGTAGGTTAGCTTCTGCAGTAATGAATTTACCGATAAAATATCGAGAAGTCATTTATCTATTTTATTATGAAGAATTATCAATTAAAGAGATTGCTATGGTAATAGACGTAAAGGAAAATACGATAAAAACGAGACTGAAAAAAGCGAAGGAACTTTTGAAGGAAGGATTGGAGGAATAATCAAATGGAAGATCGATTAAAAGGCTTGCGAAAATCAATGGAGAACACAACGTTTAAACATTTGAGTTTTTCTGATCAACACCAGAAGCAGGTGCGCGAAAAAATTAAGCAATCGTCCGAAAAGGAAGAAGATATCCTTTTAGCAGTGTTACAACTTCTTATGAATGAAAAAACAGGTTATGAATTGATGCAGTTGCTAAGAGGGAGAGGGATTCAAAAATTCGAAGGTGATGAAGGGTCTCTATACACTTTATTACATCGTTTAGAACGGAATCGCTTTATCCAATCTAGCTGGGATCACGCAGGAGCTAAATATTATCAATTAAATGATAAAGGAAACAAGATGCTGCGAAAGGCAGAGAAGAATGCTACGAAGGCACGATTTATATTAAAAGGCTTAGTACAGGAGTGAGAAAAAATTGAACAAAAAAGGGGAGCGTTTTTTAAAAGAAGTTACGAACCATATTAAATCAAAAGAAGCGAAGGACTTAGTAGCAGCTGAACTAAATTTTCACTTGAAACAGGCGAAGAATATGTGGATGGATAAAGGATTAAGTGAGGAAGTTGCTGAAGATAAGGCTGTTGAACAAATGGGGAGTCCGATTAAACTTGGCCGGGAACTTAACAAACTTCATAAGCCAAAGGTGGATTGGTTCTTACTTATTTTATTAGTAGCTGCTATGGGGTTAGGGTTTTTACCAATAATCGCTCTTGGGCATACGAACGATTTACTAATGAACAAAGTAATTTTTGTAATTCTCGGCATTGCAACAGCTGTTGGGATGATGCTGCTTGATTACCGGAAGCTAGAAAGACTCGGGTGGCTGTTTTATACAATTGGAATACTTATCTTGTTAGCTATAAAATGTTTTCCGACTGGTTACGTGATTGGGGAAGCGATAATAAAAATTGGCCCCATCAAAATTGACTGTTTAATGACGATACCATTCTTCTTTCTAGCTTGGGCTTCTTTTTTCAATAATAGTAGGTTAAAGTTTATACATCTTCTCATGTTGTACGTATTTTCTTTATATTTATTTTCAACTATATCAATTCTTTTACCCGTTTTCATCTACATTACGATGGTATTTGTTATGCTTTGGTGGAGTAAGTTAGGAAAGAAAACGGCATGGCTCATTACGATTTTACCTATTGTACCATTGATTATTAGGGATCTACTTTCCTGGTCTGCTGTAAAAGAATACCGTATGGCCAGAGTTTTAGGAATGTTAAACCCAGAGCATGATCTATGGTATTTACGTTTAAAAGAGGCGATGTCTTCAGCAGGTTGGTTCGGTACATATGAAAATATAAAGTCTATCCGTGCTGCCCATACTGATTTTGTATTTGCAAGTTTGAATTATTATTATGGATATGTACTTGCGCTAGTTCTTGTCGTGATTCTTTCTCTTTTTGCAGTAAGAATAATGAACATAGCTTATAAAATAAATGATGGTTATGGTAAATTGCTTCTCGTTGGCGGAGTGACTCTTTTTGTAATCCATTTTATTTGTAACGTTGGCATGACCCTCGGGATATTACCACGTGTTTCTATACCATTACCTTTTATTAGCTACGGATTGATACCAACTCTGTTTCATGCATTTATAATGGGAATTGTGTTAAGTGTATATCGACGTAAAGATATTCCTTTTAGAATGAGAAAAACACCTTGATGATTATCAAGGTGTTTTCGTTATGAGTTCAAAACTATCCGAATCAGCCCCAAGCACAAAAGGACTAATCTCGCCAACACTATAAAGGTGCAATTCATGCATCGCTCGCGTACAAGCAGTGTAGAACAATCTACGAACGCTCTCATCACTGTACACATCTTTAGATGCATCGTAAATAATAACAGCATCAAATTCGATACCTTTCGCTAAGTAAGCAGGGATCACGACAATACCTTGCTCATACTCGGCTGAGTTACTTTTCACAAGTTTAATATTCTCGATATGATTAAGTGCTTCATAGGCAGCGGCGCTTTCAGCTGCGGATTTACAGATGATTGCGATCGTATTGTGCTGCTCTGTTTGTAGTGCAGCAACTTTAGCAGTAATATGTTCGTGTAGTTCGTTGTGATTAGCTACTTTCGTCACTGTAGGTTTCGCGCCGTCACGTTCAAAGGCGTGAATGTTCTTCCCTTCCGGTACGAGAGCACGTGTAAATTCAATAATCGGTTTTGTTGAGCGATAGCTACGAGTTAAGTTAATGCCGTTTGTTTCGTCTGGCCCGTATAAATTCGTAAGTGTATCGAAATTCACCGTTTCACTCGCATGGGCAAATATCGCTTGGTTAAAGTCTCCGAGTACCGTCATTCTTGCAGCAGGGAAGAGACGTTTTAAAAACTCGAACTGGAACGGAGAGTAATCTTGCGCTTCATCTACGAGTACGTGTTTAATCGATCTGTTCGTTTGGAAGCCTTCAATTAATTCTTTTAAAAGTAAAAATGGAGTCGCATCCTCGTAATATAGCTTTCCTTCATCAAGCATGTTTACTGTTAATGAGCAAATGTCATCCCACTCTTTCGGTTTTTCCCCAGGAACCCATGATGCATCTGTGAAGAGCTGTTTATATATGCCTGTGAAATTGATGAAACGCAATGTTTGAACGCCTTTACGAAGCGGCTTCATTTTTTTACGGACAATCATACGCCCAAGTACTCTTGTTTCTTTCTCAAAGTCTTGAAAGGAGTTGTCGTCAAACTCGCCTTTTTTCTGTAAATATTTATAAGCCTTTTGGTATTCATCTTTACTAAGTAATTCAATTTCCTCTTCTACCCAAGGCTTTTTCAGTTCTGCTTTTTCAAGTGCATCTATTTGTTTATTTAGCCAATCCGTTAACTTTTCAATTCTATTATTGAAACGAAGGGAGGAGTCTGTATTGTAAAATTGCTCTGTAATTTCTTTAGCTGAGGCAATCAGTTTTCCTCTAAATTTCATTCCTCTAAATAGCATGCCTGAAGATTCAAGAGATTGTCTGTACGCTCTAATCATCTCGAAAAATTGAGTGGATGCTTTAAATCGAATGCTCGCATTTCTCGTTTTATAGGTAGGGCTATTCGTTTCAGTTAGCATATATTCTAATTGCTCATAAGGGTCTTCAACGTCAAATGACTTACTCAGTCTATGATTTAAATATTCTTGGAATGTCACTTGCTGCATATTTTCTTCACCGAGTTCAGGTAGTACGTTAGAAACGTAGCTATTGAACATAGAGTTAGGGGAGAAGAGAATAATTTGATCCGCTTTTAGCCATTCGCGATATTTATATAGTAAGTAGGCGATTCGCTGCAGGGCAGCTGACGTTTTACCACTACCAGCAGCTCCTTGCACGATAAGGAGTCGGCCTTCATCGTGACGAATAATTTCATTTTGTTCACGCTGAATTGTAGCGACGATACTTTGCATATGTTTGTTCGTACCTTTTCCGAGCGCTTGTTGCAAGATTTCATCGCCAATTGTAAGGCTCGTATCGAACATAGAATCAATCTCGCCATTTTGAATAATGTATTGTAATTTTTTCTCCACATTACCGTGGATTACGCCTCCTGGTGTACTGTACTCAGCTGGTCCTGGTGGATAATCGTAGTATACACTCGAAATAGGTGCGCGCCAGTCATATATAAGAAAGTTTTCTCCGCTAGCATCCGTAAGTGTAGCAACACCGATATAAATTTGATCCGCAGCAGATTCTCCTTCTTCTTTGAAATCAATTCGTCCAAAATAAGGTGCTTTATGCATGCGTCTTAATGCGGCAAGTCGATTAAAGGTATGCTTATGGGTAATTTGTGTGACAGCTAGTGACTGAGCTTGTTGTCTTAAGTTGATAACTGTTTCAAGATAATCATCAAAAGTATCCGTGTTCACTTTCACATCATCCCAAAAGTGTTTACGAATATTGATTACTTCTGCCCGGCGTCTGCCAGTTTCGTTTTCCAGTTTATCAATTTGCTCCGTAATTGTCTCGATTACGGTATCCAATCTTTTTTGCTCTAAATCAAGTTTTTTGTTCATACGGTAAGCACTCCTTTAAAAGTGAAAAATAGAGGTTGACTGAAGATGTGTTTTGGTGTACAATTAAAATACGGATAAATACGTTCCTTTCATTTTAGAAAACGTGTTTCTGTACTAATTTAACATAGTTTTTGAATTTAATCAATGATAATAAGATAAACCTTGGTTCTGCGTGGCGTGGATCAAGGTTTTTTTGTGTTTTTCTTTAAGGAAGAATTGCAATTTTATTGAGGAGAATGTAAGTAAAGCAAAGAAGAAAATCAGGAATAGGGGGATACTGATGCAAAAATATTTTGAGGAAGCGCATCGTTTTTGTTCTCGTAATAGAAAGCACTTAGAAAAGGATGTTATATGTGGTTGTTTCTATTGTTTAGAAATTTTTCATCCAAAAAAAATTACAGAGTGGTGGGATGATGATAACACAGCAGTTTGTCCGCATTGCGGGATTGACTCTATTATAGGAGAAAGTTCTGGATTTAAAATTACAGAAATGTTTTTAAGTGAAATGCATAAAAGATGGTTTTAGTTAAACGAATGAAAAAATAAACTTTCGTTAACGAAGAGGATACATAAAAAAGCTCGGGCCTAAGCCCAAGCTTTTTACTTCATTATTTCTTTTCTTCTTTTTTATCGTCAGCTTTTTTCTCTTCGAAAAGATCTTTTAAATCTTTATCGTCAACTTTTACGTCAGCTTTTTTGATTTCTTTCATCATAAGATCATTCATGAATGCAGCATCTTGTGCTTTCTTCTGAACTAGATCTTTTTTGATGTCGCCTTTTACTTCATCAAATGGTTTTTGTTCTTTAATGTCTGTTACTTTAATGATGTGGTAACCGAATTGTGATTTCACAGGTTCGCTTACTTCATCTTTTTTCAGCTTGTAAGCAGCATCTTCGAATTCTTTAACCATTTTACCAGCAGTAAAGTAGCCAAGGTCTCCGCCTTTTTCTTTTGAACCAGTATCTTCAGAGTATTGTTTCGCTAACTCTTCGAAAGATTTACCTTGTCCAAGTTCTTCTTTTACCTTTTTCGCAGTAGCTTCATCTTTTACAAGAATGTGGCTTGCTTTAATTTCAGGCTTGTAGTTTTCTTTTAGTTCTTTATCAGTGATTGTTTTCTCGATAGCTTTTTCTTGAGCTAATTGAGCACGCACACCAGTTTTTATAGTTTCTTCTTTAATACCTTGTTGTTTTAATAGTGTATCGAATTGATCACCGTATTGTTTTTTCATTTCATCGAACTTTTTGTCTACATCTTTGTCTTCAACTTTGTAGTTTTTAATAAGTACTTTTTCCATAACCATGTTGTTTAGTACTTGTTTACCAGCTTGTGTCTTCATTTGATCGTAGAATTCTTCTTTTGTAATGTCACCAGCTTTAGATGTAACAATTTTGTCTGATGATGATGTTCCACATGCTGATAATGCGATTACACTTGTTGCGGCTAAGGCAAGCATAGCTTTCTTCATTCGATAAACACTCCTACTATTATGTATTTTTAATTTATCCTACACCAATGAATTTTGATTCATAAGAGCCCGATTAAGTCTCACTGATACTTTTGCTTTTTTATATTGGTAAAGCGCGCTTAACAGGGCTTACCGAGGCTGAGGATAAAGTTTTGATGAATGTTTTGTTCTATAGTATAAGCAATATGTACAAAATTTAATATATCATATTTCGAACCGTTTTCATATTGATAAAGAAAAATTAACCAGCACGTGTCAGATTTTGAAAGTGTGCCATATTGGGCGTATGCCGCATATACAGAATAGAGGAGGGGATGGGGATGAATTCTCAACTTATTTTATTACTTGTACTGTTTATTTTATTGGTTATTGTAGGTATAATTTGCTTATAGAGGAAAAAAGTGAGGAAGGGGCTTTCCTTCCTCACTTTCCATGAAATATAATTTCTATATAACTAGAAATTAATAAAATTGTTATACATACATTAATAACCCGAAAGACACCGGGCTGGCGGCTCGCAGCTATTTGTTTTCGTTCACACAGTGTATGTGTCATGAAATTCGTGTAAAATATAACAAGAAGTGCAAATGCGACAAAAACAACTGTTATAAGTGTCATGAGGCGAGACCTCCTTTTGGCTAAAATACATATACATATATTGTATCACACGATATTTTGTTCGTGTTACAAAATTCAGAAATAGAAGACTTTGTGTTAGAAAGTGAGGGAGAAAATGGACGTTGTTAGAAGATTAGAACAAGCTGAATACTATGTAGACCTACTATTTAAAATGATTGATGAAGAGAAGTGTCCATTTTATTCTTTGATCATAAAGAAAAAAGCTCGTAAAAAAGATATTGAACGTATACTAAATCTTTGTGAAAAACTGAACGAGCAATATGTAGTGGAGAAAGCAGAAGGGCTTCTTTTGTTCGATGCGCTGTTAGATCAATTTGAAAAAGCGCTTCCACATCAGCTCGAAGTACACGAAACTGCGGAAGCGCTAGCAAAACAGGGTTTATTTAAGCCGCTTATGAATGAATTCTTAAGCATGATTGCGAAAAAATAAATAGATTATTTCTTAACTAACTTTTGATCGGATTCTGTAAAGTTCTCTTCAATATCTTCTAATGATTTCTCAAAAATATCGATAAAGTCTTGTCCGTAAATATTACGCAGGATTGCAATCAGTTCGATATTTTCTGGGAACTTCCCATAAAAATTACGAAGTGCAAGAGCCCCATTAAACACTGAATTATTTTCAGGATCATACTCCTCCATTAAGCGAAGTAGTAATTCTTCCCCTTTGTCTGTAATTTCAATGTACGTATTTCGTTTATCATCTTCTTTTTTTGAGAATACAAGATAGCCGCGTTCTTCTAGCTTTTTAGAGAAGTTAAATGCCGTTGATACGTGCATAACTCCAAACTTAGCAATCTCAGAAATAGAAGCCCCTTTTAAATGATAAGCGATTGTTAAAATATGATGTTCATTAATATTTAAATCGTAAGGTTTAATCCACTGCTGCCAATCTTTCTCTACACATTTCCATAACGCTTTCGATAATTGAGCAATGCGTTGGCTGAAAATCATCGCTTCTTTTACCGAGTAATCTTTTTCTCCACTTTTCATTTACTCACCCACTTTAACATTCTTTTTCATTACTATCTATTATGCCAGTAAAATAAAAATTAATAAAGTCTTTTTGTAAGAATTGTGAAAATTTTTTAACAAAATGACATTCTATACAAATCATGCATAACTATGGAAGCGTTTTATGAGTCGTGAATACATGCGTTGTCCTTACATGTTAATTGATAACATATATTGTAAATGCATAAAAACACGGCATATCTATACGATATGCCGTGTCAAGGTCAATTTATATAAAAAATATTTGTTATATGCAAAAAACTAAGCAGGAATTTGTTTACGCTTTTTCTGGAACAGCTTCTTGCAGTTTCTCAATTGACTTTTGGATGTCCAAAATTTCTTTCTCAATATGGCGCTTGTTTTGAGAAATATCTTGTTTCCAATTAGAAAGCGTGTCTTGCATGTCATCTTTTAGTTCTTGAAACACTTCTTTACCTTCTGAAGCAGTTTCAACAATTTGACGCTTTAATAATTTCGTATCAGCTGTAATATCAGCTAAAGTCTTTTTAATATCATTTCCTTTTTCTTTTAACTTGCCGCGCATGTCTTTACCAGAAGAAGGAGTTGAGAAAAGAACGGCTAGTCCAGCAACTGCTCCGCCGCAAATAACACCTGTAATAAAGGATTTAGCTTTTGACATAAAAGGAGACCTCCTTATTTTTTGTTCGTATTCATGATGTGAAAAAATATGCATATCTTTCTTATATGTGCTATGCACAAACAATCATCCCTGAGCATTTTAGGTGAAGAAACAAGCCATGCGGAATTTGATGACTTCAGGGAAGTGGCTTGTTATGTATTACGCCTTCTTATAGTGTCATTATTTCACACTATTTGCAATTGTACTTGCGATGTTTTGTAAATTTTCCATAGTGTATTCATTTTGGTGTGATTTCCAAACAGCACCGAAACCATCTTTTTCACCGTAGCGTGGAATTAAATGAAGGTGGAAGTGGAACACAGTTTGTCCAGCTTTTTCACCGTTATTGTTAAGTAGGTTAAAGCCAACTGGATTAAACTCTGTTTTAATCGCATTTGCGATTTTTGGAACGACAGAAAAAATATGTGATGCGATTTCTGGCGTTAACGCAAAAATGTCTTGTTTGTGAACTTTCGGAATAACAAGAGTATGTCCTTTTGTTACTTGACTAATATCTAAAAATGCAAGCACATGTTCATCTTCGTATACTTTTGAGCAAGGGATTTGCCCGTCAATGATTTTACAAAAAATACAATTGTCTGCTGTATGATTCATTGATCTCATCCTTTCAAATATCCTTAGCCGTATTTTACCATAATTACATAAGAGAACAAACACGAAAAACAGGAAGCTGACTCAGCTTCCTGTTTTCTGAAGAGGGATTGAAAAAGCATTATCGTAATTTACGTTTCGCAGACACCTCATTTATTTAAGAAATGCACGGTAAATCGGCTAAAGTTTCTGCCGTAGACACCCCATTTTCAAGTGAAATGAATTGCAATCTTTTTTAAAATGAAATTGTTTATTTTTTAAAACAGTATATGCTCTTTCAGAGACACCCCGTTTCGAAAATGAAACAAATGATCTGGTTATGTGTAAATTTCATTGTCCAACTTGGACACCCCATTTCATGATGACTTCACTATGTTGTTGTACTCATCAATTGGTGGTTGCTTTTTCAATGTGTTCCTTCTTCAATAATTATGATGTCCGCTTTCGGGAAATTATATGCTAATAAATTTTAAAATTTTTTTTGAGTACATGGATACTATGTAGTACAGCATAATTTTTGGTAAGATGAATATAGAATGAATACTAATGAAGAAAGTGGTGTCGTATGAGCGAGTTATTGCGTGTAGAAAATGTTACAGGAGGATATACGAAACGACCTGTATTAAAAGACGTTTCGTTCTCTGTTAATAAAGGCGAACTTGTCGGCTTAATCGGTTTAAATGGAGCTGGTAAAAGTACGACGATTAAACATATTATCGGTTTAATGGAACCGAAAAAAGGAACTGTCACAATTAATGGGAAAACAATTCGTGATGATATGACAGCGTACCGTTCTAGCTTTTCATTTATTCCGGAAACGCCGGTATTATATGATGAATTAACGTTAGAAGAGCATTTGAAATTAACAGCTATGGCGTATGGCGTGGATGAAAAACAATATGAAGAACGTGTAGGACAACTACTACAAGAGTTTCGTATGAAAAATCGTTTAAAATGGTTTCCATCTCATTTCTCAAAAGGGATGAAACAAAAAGTAATGATTATGAGCGCATTTTTAGTGGAGCCATCTCTTTACATAGTAGATGAACCTTTCGTTGGATTAGATCCGTTAGCGATTCAATCCCTTCTTCAAATGATGGACCAAATGAAAAAGAGTGGTGCCGGTATTTTAATGAGCACACATATTTTAGCGACGGCAGAGCGTTATTGTGATTCGTTCATTATTTTGCATCAAGGTGAAGTAAGAGCGAAGGGAACGCTATCTGAACTGCAATCACAGTTTAATATGCCAGGTGCAACGTTAGATGATATTTACATTGCATTAACGAAGGAAGAAGATTATGAATAGCACAGCGTTATGGAAAGAACGATTTCGTCAATTTCTAAAAGAAGTTCGTACATATAGTAAATACGTATTTAATGATCATTTGAAATTTATTTTCGTGTTCATCATCGGTGCGGGAGCGTATTATTACCAGCAATGGTTACAAACGTTAACAACTTCGTTTCCAACTGCGCTCGTAATGGCAGTATTAATTGGACTCGTGTTAACGGCTGGATCCATTCAAACGTTATTAAAAGAAGCGGATCTCGTTTACTTACTGCCAGTTGAAGAAAAGTTAAAACCTTACTTCACAAAGGCATTTCTTTTTACATTTATGATTCAGTTATACATAATCGCAATCGTAGCAGCTGCGCTTGCTCCGTTATACTTCCAACAAATGAAGCAAACAGGAGCTGGCTACATATGGATCGTACTCGCATTTGTCATTGTAAAAGCGTGGAATTTATTTGTAGCGTGGGAAAAGTCATTTTTAACAGATCAAAATATACAAAGGGCTGATTGGTTTATTCGTTTTATCCTAAACGGTTTATTTGTATATTTCCTTGTAGAACGTACTTCAGTTCTTTTCATTGGTGGAATCGTCCTTCTCATGGTGTTATACCTTGCTATCATGCATCAAATGGTCAAAGGAAAGCCACTAAACTGGGAGTATTTAATTTCCGAAGAAGGTAAGAAGATGATGCTGCTGTACCGCATTGCGAATATGTTCGTTGATGTACCAGCATTAAAAGAAAGAGTAGCCCGCAGAAAATGGCTAGATTTCATTCTGTCGATGATAGGCGAAAAGCGTACATATTTATACTTATATACGAGAACATTTTTAAGATCAGGTAACTATTTTGGATTATATGTGCGCCTGCTCGCTCTAGGCGGAGTTATTCTTTACTTCATTCCGTTTTTATATGGACGATTTATCGTAAGCCTTATCTTCCTATACTTAATCGGTTATCAGCTATTAACTTTATGGAAACATCACCGCATGAAAATTTGGCTTGATTTGTACCCAGTAGGCGGAGAAGAGAAGAAGAAAGATTTTCTTACTTTATTAAATGCAATTCTTATTACAGGTAGCGTTATATTTACAATTATATTTGCACTAGCAACGAAAGATTTCATGATGACAGGAATTTTACTTATCGTAAGCATATTATTTAGTATCGGTTTCGTTTACCAATACGGGGCGAAGCGCATTGAGCGTTTAAATTGAAAGGAATGAACCTATGATTACATACGAAGAGAAGGTTATAAAAGAATTGGAGCAGTGGAAAGCTACATTCATGAAAGATTCTTCTATGATGACACGGTTCTCCAAAAAAGTGCAGACGAAGGTGCAACAGCTCATTCCGGCGAAAGTACAAAAGGTACTAACAGAGACGATTCGTATGATGGTGCAAACGATTAGCGCCGGGTCAAACTTTATAAAGCCGAAGCTAAAAGAGACGACATGGTCACTGCAAAGACGTGACGATGAAGTTCGTAAAAAAATGGATGAGTACAAAAAAATAGCAGCGGCAGAAGGAGCAGGGACTGGAGCTGGTGGTATTCTCCTCGGTCTTGCTGACTTTCCGCTTTTACTTACAATTAAAATTAAATTTTTATTCGATGCAGCGACATTGTACGGATTTGATACGAGTAAACAAGAAGAGCGTCTTTTTATCCTTCATGTTTTCCAACTTGCCTTTTCAAGTGACGATCACAGAAAAGAAATATGGAAAGCAATCGAAACGTGGGATACAGAAAAAGAAAATCATATGGACTGGGAAAAGTTCCAAACAGAATACCGAGACTATATCGATTTAGCAAAAATGCTTCAGCTCGTCCCGGTAATCGGCGCCCCGGTCGGCGCATATGCGAACTATCAATTACTGCAAAGGCTTGGAGAAGTGACGATGAATTGTTATCGTATGCGATTGCTGAATAGAGATTAAAAACAAGGCGTCCTACATATGTAATGTAGGACGCCTTTTCTTAGAAGCTAAGTCCGATATAGCTAATTCCAGCTATAATCAATACGATAAAAAGTACAATGATTAATGAAAATCCGCTCTTACCAGCTTGTCCCGCTTCACCGCCGCCATTACCACCACTACCGCCATTACCACCAAGTCCCATATGATATCCTCCTTATTGTTATATGTTGCTTTTACTTTATAACTTTCTGTATTTTCCAATAAATACCTTCTGTAGTGCTAACTAAATTGAAAATCATTTCGTTTTGTTTTATAATTTACTTACCGACCGGTAAGTAAAAATAAGTGAGGTACAGTATGACGAAGAATTTACAAACATCGCAGAACATTGTAGAGGCATCATTTAAACTTATGGCAGAACACGGCATTGAGAAGATGAGTCTTTCCATGATTGCGAAAGAGGTAGGTATTTCAAAACCGGCTATTTACTATCATTTTTCTTCTAAAGAAGCGTTAGTTGATTTTTTATTTGAAGAGATTTTTTCTGATTATCATTTTACAAAGTACTTTAATGAAGAGCGGTATACGAAAGAAAACTTTGCAGAAAAGCTAATCGCAGATGGTTTACATATGCTCTCTGAGTATGAAGGGCAAGAAGGAATACTACGCGTTATCAATGAATTTATCGTAACTGCATCACGAAATGAAAAGTATCAGAAACGTTTATTTGAAATACAAGAGGATTTTTTGCATGGTTTCCACGATTTATTGAAGAAAGGCGCGAGACTGGGCGTTGTGTCACAACATGAAACGGAAGAAAATGCTCATACGCTAGCGCTTGTGATCGATAATATGAGCAACTATATGCTCATGGGATTCCATTTAAAGTATAAAGAAATTTGGATTCGAAATGTGAAAAACGTCATGAAGGAGGAGTAAAGATGAAAATGCAAAAAAACTGGTGGCTCGGTTTTCTTGGATTTATTGGGATTTATAAAATACCAGGTATGATTGAAGCTTTTCAAGCGGATGGAAGTTGGATGAAGTTAATCGGTTTCATTTGGTTACTTTGGTTCGGATATTTTATTCCTGAGAAGAAAGAAGATTAAATTTCAATTTTCTGTAAAGTTATGTAAAATGTAGATTAAGAGTATTCATATATTAGATTACTAGATTTGGAGTGGTTACATGGATTCATTGAAAAATGAAATTCACCCTGACATGGTCAAGGTGTGGAAAGCGCGTTCTTTAATTGAGCTAGGAATCAGTATTATAGTCATTTTTGCATATCTTTTCTTTATGATTAAGTTTAATTGGTGGGCTTGGATTTTCTATGTGCTCATCGGATTAACAATCGTATATACACCGTTTGATTACTTTACGTTTCCGAAACTACGTCAACGTTATTACAGCTACCAACTAAATGAAGAAGAACTTGAAATTCAGCATGGCCTTTTCGTTGTTAAGCGTGTATTAGTGCCGATGATTCGTGTACAGCACGTAACGATTGAACAAGGACCAATTATGAGAAAATATGGCTTAGCAGAATTACACATTTCAACAGCAGCAACTTCTCATAGCATCCCAGGTTTAACGATGTATGAAGCTGAAATGTTGAAAACGAAAATAGCAGAATTAGCGAAAGTGAGTGATGAGGATGTATAAAAGGCAGCATCCAATCACGATGTTATTAGAGTTAAAAATAACAGACTTTATACCACTCATTATTTTCATGTTTAGCTTAAACGGAAAGTTCCCGTTTTGGTATTTAATTCCCGCTGCATTTGGTTTACTCACCGTTTTTTCAGCGTTTGAAAAATGGTATTACACAACATACTGGGTTGAAAATAACGTATTACATGTGAAACAAGGTCTCTTTGTGAAAAAGGAGAGCTACTTAAATAAAGAACGTGTTCAAACGATTAATACAAGTTCTAACGTACTATATCAAATGCTCGGTTTGAAAAAAATTCAGATTGAAACAGCTGGCGGGGGCGATGAAGCAGAAGTTAGCTTAGCTGGAATTACGGCAGAAGAAGCGGCGGAGCTTATTACTTTGCTAAATGAGCCAACTCCAGAAGTGAAAGCAGAAAAAACGTTAGACGAAGCAGCAGAAAATGTAGTAGAAAAAGCAATTGTTACAGAGGAAAAACAAACGACAGAATATAAATTAACTTGGAAAGAGATTTTATTAGCATCTGTTACATCTGGTCAATTTGGACTATTATTCTCTTTAATCTTTTTCGTCTATCACCAAGTAGATGAGTACATTCCGAAATGGATAGAGAATGGCGTAAAGTCGTATGTAATGGAACATGATATATATGGCTGGATTTTCATGGTAGCCATGTTACTCGTTCTTTCTTGGATTATATCTACAATCGGTTACGCGTTAAAACATGGCGATTTCACAGTGAATCGAAGAAATGACGAAGTTCGCATTTCGCAAGGATTACTTGAGAAAAAAGAGCTCGTACTAAAATTGCATCGTATTCAAGGTATTACGATAAAAGAAAGTATTTTACGCCAACCATTCGGTTATTGTGCTGTGCAAGTAGAAGTCATTCAAAGTAAAGGAATGGGTGACGAAAAAGAAAAGGTTACACTGCACCCAATCATTCGAAAAGATCGAGTACAACAGTTACTCGCCCATTTACAATTACCATACGAACTGAATGCAAATATTACTTCGTTACCAAAAGCAGCATTGCGCCGCTATCTCATTGATAGTTTCATCTTTTTCGCTATGCTCGCAATCCCGCTTACTGGAATAGGCATATACTTTGAAAAGTATTACATCATGTGGGCATTACTACCGCTCGCAATCCTTATCTTTACACTTGGATACGCAACATTTAAAACAAATGGTTACAGTGTTAACGGAGAACAAATTACACTTGTCTATCGTAGCGTCGGAAAATATACAGGACTTATTAGAAGAAGACACGTCCAATCAATGGAGAAGACACAATCATATTTCCAGCGCCGTGCGGATTTATGTACGTATAAGTTTTCGAGTGCATCATCTAGTTACAAAATAGAGCATACGAGAGTAGAAGATGCGGAGAGAATGCAGGATTGGTATAAGAAGAAGTTAAGTGAGAATTAAGTGGAACGGCTCGCCTTTCGCGGAAGACGGGCTATTTTTTTATGCGAAAATAATGAATAATATATGTAAAGAAACAAGCGAGGTGAATGAGAGTGAGCAAATTTTTAATACCGTATTCATTTTCTATATTAAGTTTCTTTATTTCAGCAACAGCACTTGATTTATATGATAGGATGGGAAACAATAGTGAGCTGGTTTCGCCGAACATAATTGGAAAGATAATTCAATCTACTGCGCAAATGGGAGTCCTTACATTGTATTTCGGAGTACCTATTATTTTAGGTGGCTGTCTACTTGGTGAGCTATTGTTTAGAGGTATCATTTTACGATTTAGACTAAGCTATATTCTATCTTTATTATTATATTTACTTTTAGCTTTTAGTATTGTTTCTGTAACGGTTGGAATTCCAACTACATATGAGGATTCTAATACTACCTTCATGGTAATAACTATGATTTGCGCTGTTACATTCTTTATGGGCCGGAATATATGGGAGAAAAAAGAAATGAATAATGGAGTAACAGAATGAAATATACATGTCCGTGCTGCGGGTATAGAACAATAGAAGAAGAACCACCAGGTACATATGAAATTTGTAATATATGTTACTGGGAAGATGATGAGGTACAGTTTAACGATCCTGACTTTGAAGGCGGTGCAAATGAAGTCTCGTTAAGACAAGCACAGAAAAATTTTATTGCATTTGGTGCTTGCGAGGAATGTTTTGTTGGATTAGTTAGAAAACCGACTAGTGAAGATGTGAAGGATGCTAGTTGGCAGCGAATTTGTTAAGTAAAATGTTATTACTCAATTCAATGGGAGTAATAACATTTTTTATTTAGTGCTGAAAGAATTACTGCCGTCTTATAAAGTAATAAGAAGGACTAAATTGGTAAATTTTATTAATGGATATATTTTCAATAAATACAAAAGTATAGATGTATAGTCAGCTTTGTGTGTTTAATGTTATCATATTGAATGATATGGAAATTTTTAATAGAATAAGTAACTAAAAATTCAAAGGTAATGAAGCTTTTGTTGTATAAAGAAAATACTTAGTAGTAATCAACAATATTAAAAATAAGATTCGTATTTATATAAATTTAGTAGAAATGGGGTTTTAAAAAGGAATGAGTATAAGCATAACGCGGCAAAAGATTTTGGCGGCCGCTTCTCAAATTGTGCAATGTAAAGGGGTTGCTAAATTAACCTTAGAAGCAGTGGCAAAAGAGGCGGGTGTAAGTAAAGGTGGATTATTGTATCACTTTTCAAATAAAGAAGCTTTAATAGAAGGTATGATAGTCAGAGGGGTAGAGGATTATGAGGGAGCCATTTACAATAAAGTAGCGGAAGACTCAGAGAGGAAAGGGAGATGGGTTCGCTCTTTTGTAGAGGAAAGATTAAATAATGAGAGAAGAACAGAAGAGTTGTCTAGTAGTATGATGGCAGCATTCATGTTAAAACCTGAATTACTTGAGCCATTACAACAATCATTTCAGCAACTGCAAAAGAATATAGAAAACGATGAGATAGATTCAGTTTGTGCAACAATTATTAGATTAGCAGCAGATGGATTATGGTATTCGGAATATTTAGGGGTTGGCAGACTAAGCCCCGAGTTAAGAGAAAAAGTGATTCAAGCTCTTATTAGTAATTCATATAAATAGAATATACGAACTATATAATGCGAAAACAATTCACCATTGCTTCTTTAATGTAGTGGTGAATTGTTTTTTTTATTAGAAAAATAGAACAATTTTATAGAGTATTGAATTATAACCGTCCAGACGGTATAGTAATATTTGGTTTAAGAGGAAAATGAAACAAAAAAAGAATAAAAGATATTTTTAGCACACTATTCGAAAGGATAGGCCGCAAAGCTTAGAGTCTACGGTAATACATATTGGTTACTAAGATCGTCTGGTTGCACATTTTTGATGCAACCGGACGGTCTTTTTTTGTTATATAAATATAAAAAATAGGAGGGAACTATGCAAATGAAAAGTACTAAAAGACATATTTCAATGGTTTCATTAGTTTTTCTAGTATTATTTTCAGTGCTGAATGTGTGGGCTCCAGTTATTCAAGCTGCTGTGATGAAAAGTCCAGTGGACGAAATTAATATTTCCCGTACTGATGGCACGACATCTGAACCGTATCAAGCCTCAGATGGTATGAAAGTAGAAGTGAAGTGGTCAGCTAAAGAAAAAATAAAAAGTGGAGATCAATTCACAATTGATATGCCAAAAGAGTTTCGAAAAGACCTTATGAATATGAGTTTTCCTTTAAAAGATGCTGAAGGAAAAACAGTTGGTACATGTGAGATGAAAAAGGGTCTATTAACGTGTACTATGGGTGATTACGTAGAAGGAAAGAATAACATTAAAGGTTCTTTATTCGTAGAATTCTACTTTGGTCTAGAAGCATATGATGGTGTTAAAGAAATTCCATTAGAATTTAACGTTGATGGTCAAATCGTCAATAAAGAAGTAAATGTAAGTAATACGACAGAGAGACCGAAGCCACAGCCCAATACAGATAATCTATTGAAATGGGGTTCTTATAATCAAGAAGATCCTTCGATTGCTGATTGGCTTGTATATGTAAATGCAACTGGAACAGAAATGCAAGATCTTAAATTAACAGATACATTAGGACCTGGGCATGAGTTAATTACAGACAGCGTAGTATTAGAAGAGGCTGTATTTGAAGATGGTTATGCACCAACAAATATTAAGCCAGCAGATTTATCTAACATTAAAATTAATGCAACAAAGGCTGGATTTACAATTGAGTTTCCAGACAGTTCAAAAGGCTATATTTTAAGATATAAAACAAAGGTTACAAATCCTGCTGCGAAGCCTCATAAAAATACTGTGAAATTAGAAGGTAAAAATATTAAAACTGAAGAAAAAGTAGGACAAGTATTTGTAAGTGGTGGGGGAGGATCCGGTTCAGGTGACAATAATCCACCTAGCATTGAAAAAAATATAGTTGATGAGAATGGCAAGCTTGTAGAGAATGAGCAGTTAACAAAAATGGATCAAGTGATTCAATACCAAGTTGGTACACATATACCGAACGATCCTCCTAAATACACATCTATGGTAATTCGTGATGATTTAGAAGATGTTTTAGAAGTATTAGAGGCAAAAGTGTATGATCAAAATGGCCAAGATATTACTTCTAAAGGAACGTTAAATATAGATAAACAAAGAAGTGAAGTAACATTTACGTTTGGTGAGAGTTTTGACTATAAGTCGTATGAAGACCAGATAATTAATCTTAGTATCAAGGCGAAAATTAAAAATGATGCAGACTTATCTTCTTACGTAGATAAGAAGATTCCTAATAAAGCGGAATTACATTTTGATGATAAAACATTAACATCAAAAGAAGTAACTATTACGCCGCCTGAAGCTCCAAAAGATGGTACAGTATCGCTTCATAAAATAGATTCTGAGAATCCGAACAAAGGGTTAAAAGGTGCCGAATTTGAAGTCCGAAATAGTGCAAATGAAGTTGTTGCAAAACTGAAAACGGACGAAAAAGGTTTTTCAGTACCTCAACCTTTAGCTCCTGGGACGTATAAAGTATATGAAACAGTAGCACCAGAAGGATATCAAAAATTAACAAGTCCAGTAGAGGTTACACTTCAAGCTGGAGAAACAAAAACAATTGAAATTAAAAATACTATGCAAAAGGGTCAAATTGAAGTAAAGAAAATTGATTCGGAAAATGGTGAGAAACCATTAGCAAATGCAGAGTTTGATATAGTAAAAGACGGTGTAGTAGTCGAACATATTGTTACAGATAAAGATGGTAAGGCAATCTCTAAACCGTTAGCACCAGGGAAATATATTTTAAAAGAAACGAAAGCGCCTGAAGGCTACCAATTAAAAGAAGCAGAGTTCGAAGTAAATGTAACAGGGGACGGCATATTCCCAATACAAGTGGAAAATGCAATGGTAGACAAAGGTAATATAGAAATTACAAAAGTGGACAAAGAAAACGGAGCAGTATTAGCGGGTGTCGAATTTGAAGTCCAAGATGAGAAAGATGAAGTAGTAAGAAAAGTAGTAACAGATAAAGATGGAAAAGCAAACGTTTCAGATCTATCAGTAGGAAAGTACAAATTAGTAGAGACAAAAAGCTTACCAGGTTATAAAAAGCTAACAGAACCAGTACCATTTGAAATAAAAAAAGGTATGACAAAAGCTTTAGCAATAAAAGTAGAAAATGAGCAGTTAGACAAAGGCTCAGTAGAAATTACAAAAATAGATAAAGATAGTCAAAAAGTATTAGAAGGCGTAGTCTTCGAAGTGCAAGATGAGCAAGGCAAAGTAGTAACAGAAGTAAAAACAGATAAAGATGGTAAAGCAAAAATCTCTGATTTATCAGTAGGGAAGTACAAATTAGTAGAGACGAAAAGTTTACCAGGCTACAAAAAGCTAACAGATTCAGTATCATTCGAAATTACAAAAGGTATGACAACAGTCCTATCGTTGAAAGTAGAAAATGAACAGTTAGATAAAGGTTCAGTAGAAATTACAAAAATAGATAAAGACAGCAAAAAAGCATTAAAAGGCGTAGTCTTTGAAGTGCAAGATGAAGCTGGAACAGTAGTAAAGGAAGTAAAAACAGATAAAGATGGTAAAGCAAAAATCTCAGATCTATCAGTAGGAAAGTACAAATTAGTAGAGAAAGAAAGTTTACCAGGCTATAAGAAATTAACAGAGCCAGTATCGTTTGAAATTACAAAAGGTATGACCGAGATCTTATCATTAAAAATAGAAAATGAAATGGTAGATACGGGAAATATAGAGATAACAAAGATAGATAAAGATAATAAAGCACCGTTAGCGGGAGTAACATTCATCGTACAAGATGAAAAGGGTAAGGAAGTTACGAAAGTAACGACAGATAAAGAAGGAAAAGCAAATGTTTCAGATTTACCTGTAGGAAAGTATGAATTAGTAGAGGTAGAAAGTTTACCTGGTTATAAAAAGTTAGAAAAACCAGTATCATTTGAAATTAAAAAAGGCATGACTGAGGTTCTATCATTAAAAGTAGAAAATGAAATGGTGGATACAGGGAATGTAGAGATAACAAAAATAGATAAAGATAGTAAAGCTCCATTAGAAAATGTTGTATTTGAAGTACGTGATTCAAAAGGAAAAGTAGTTGCGAAAGTAAAAACGGATAAAGAAGGAAAAGCAAACGTTTCAGATTTATCTATTGGAAAGTATGAGTTGGTAGAAGTAGAAACACCGGCAGGATACAAACCACTAGAAAAGCCAATTTCATTCGAAATTGAAAAGGGTAGAGTAACAGCATTACAATTGACTGTAGAAAATGAATTAGTGGATACAGGAAATGTAGAAATTACAAAAGTAGATAAAGAAAATAAAGATGCTTTAGCTGATGCAGTCTTTGAAATTCAAGATGAAGCAGGACAAGTAGTCGCTAAAATAACGACAGATAAAAAAGGACAAGCACAAGTTACTAATTTATCAGTCGGCACATACAAGTTAGTAGAAGTAAAAGCACCAAAAGGATATAAACAATTAGTAGATCCGATTACTTTCCAAATTGAAAAAGGTATGACAAAATCTCTTGCTTTAACAGTAGAAAACGAAATGTTAGACAAGGGAAATGTGGAAGTAACAAAAGTAGATAAAGATAGTCAAAAAGTATTAGAAGGCGTAGTCTTCGAAGTACAAGATGAGCAAGGCAAAGTAGTAACAGAAGTACAAACAGATAAAAATGGTAAAGCAAAAATCTCAGACTTATCTGTAGGAAAGTACAAATTAGTAGAGAAAGAAAGCTTACCAGGTTACAAACAATTAACAGAGCCAGTATCATTCGAAATTAAAAAGGGTATGACAGAAGTCTTATCATTAAAAGTAGAGAATGAACAGTTAGACAAAGGTTCAGTAGAAATCACAAAAGTAGATAAAGATAGTCAAAAAGTATTAGAAGGCGTAGTCTTCGAAGTACAAGACGACAAAGGCAAAGTAGTAACAGAAGTACAAACAGATAAAAATGGTAAAGCAAAAATCTCAGACTTATCTGTAGGAAAGTACAAATTAGTAGAGAAAGAAAGCTTACCAGGCTACAAACAATTAACAGAACCAGTATCATTCGAGATCAAAAAAGGTATGACGAAAGTTTTATCATTGAAAGTAGAGAACGAACAGTTAGATAAAGGTTCAGTAGAGATTACAAAAGTGGACAAAGAAAGTGGCGCAGTATTAGCGGGCGTAACATTCGAAGTGCAAGATGAAAAAGGCAAAGTAGTAACAAAAGTAACGACAGATAAAGAAGGACAAGCAACAATTTCAGATTTACCAGTAGGAAAATATAAGCTAGTAGAGGTAGAAAGCTTACCAGGATATAAAAAACTAGTGAAACCAGTATCATTCGAAATCAAAAAAGGTATGACAGAAGTTTTATCACTAAAAGTAGAGAATGAGCTAGTAGATAAAGGTTCAGTAGAAATTACAAAAGTGGACAAAGAAAGTGGCGCGTTATTAAAAGGTGTAACATTCGAAGTGCAAGATGAGCAAGGCAAAGTAGTAACAAAAGTAACAACAGATAAAGAAGGAAAAGCGAAAATTTCAGATCTATCTGTAGGGAATTACAAACTAGTAGAAGTAGAAAGCTTACCAGGCTACAAAAAGCTAACAGAGCCAGTATCATTCGAAATTAAAAAGGGTATGATAGAAGTCTTATCATTAAAAGTAGAGAATGAACAGTTAGACAAAGGTTCAGTAGAAATTACAAAAGTAGATAAAGATAGTCAAAAAGTATTAGAAGGCGTAGTCTTCGAAGTACAAGATGAGCAAGGAAAAGTAGTAACAGAAGTACAAACAGATAAAAATGGTAAAGCAAAAATCTCAGACTTATCTGTAGGAAAGTACAAATTAGTAGAGAAAGAAAGCTTACCAGGCTACAAACAATTAACAGAACCAGTATCATTCGAGATCAAAAAAGGTATGACGAAAGTTTTATCATTGAAAGTAGAGAACGAACAGTTAGATAAAGGTTCAGTAGAGATTACAAAAGTGGACAAAGAAAGTGGCGCAGTATTAGCGGGCGTAACATTCGAAGTGCAAGATGAAAAAGGCAAAGTAGTAACAAAAGTAACGACAGATAAAGAAGGACAAGCAACAATTTCAGATTTACCAGTAGGAAAATATAAGCTAGTAGAGGTAGAAAGCTTACCAGGATATAAAAAACTAGTGAAACCAGTATCATTCGAAATCAAAAAAGGTATGACAGAAGTTTTATCACTAAAAGTAGAGAATGAATTAGTAGATAAAGGCTCAGTAGAAATTACAAAAGTAGATAAAGATAGTCAAAAAGTATTAGAAGGCGTAGTCTTCGAAGTACAAGACGACAAAGGAAAAGTAGTAACAGAAGTAAAAACAGATAAAAATGGTAAAGCAAAAATCTCAGACTTATCTGTAGGAAAGTACAAATTAGTAGAGAAAGAAAGCTTACCAGGCTACAAAAAGCTAACAGAGCCAGTATCATTCGAAATTAAAAAGGGTATGACAGAAGTCTTATCATTAAAAGTAGAGAATGAACAGTTAGACAAAGGTTCAGTAGAAATCACAAAAGTAGATAAAGATAGTCAAAAAGTATTAGAAGGCGTAGTCTTCGAAGTACAAGACGACAAAGGAAAAGTAGTAACAGAAGTACAAACAGATAAAAATGGTAAAGTAAAAATCTCAGACTTATCTGTAGGAAAGTACAAATTAGTAGAGAAAGAAAGCTTACCAGGTTACAAACAATTAACAGAACCAGTATCGTTTGAAATTACAAAAGGTATGACAGAAGTTCTATCATTAAAAATAGAAAATGAAATGGTAGATACGGGAAATGTAGAAATTACAAAAATAGATAAAGATAATAAGGCACCGTTAGCAGGTGTAGTCTTTGAAGTACAAGACGACAAAGGCAAGGTAGTAACGAAATTAACGACAGATAAAGCTGGAAAAGCAACAGTTTCAGATTTATCAGTAGGAAAGTACAAGCTAGTAGAAGTAGAGAGTTTACCAGGCTACAAAAAATTAGAAAAGCCTGTACCATTTGAAATTACAAAAGGTATGACAAAATCTTTAGCGTTCACTGTAGAAAATGAAATGGTAGATACGGGGAATGTAGAAATCACAAAAATAGATAAAGACAGTAAAGCACCATTAGAAAATGTTGTATTTGAAGTACGTGACTCAAAAGGCAAAGTAGTTGTGAAAGTAACGACGGATAAAGAAGGAAAAGCAAACGTTTCAGATCTATCAGTAGGAAAATACAAATTAGTAGAGACGAAGAGCTTACCAGGTTACAAAAAGTTAACGGAACCAGTATCATTCGAAATTACAAAAGGTATGACAAAAGTCTTATCATTGAAAGTAGAGAACGAACAGTTAGACAAAGGTTCAGTGGAGATTACAAAAATGGCCGCTGAAAGCAAGGAAGTCTTATCAGGAGCTGTGTTTGAAGTTCATGATGAAAAGGGAAAAGTAGTAGTGAAAGTAACAACAGATAAAGATGGCAAGGCAAAAATCACAGATCTATCTGTAGGTAACTACACACTAGTAGAAGTAGAAGCACCAAAGGGATATGAAAAATTAACTAATCCAATTCCATTTGAAATTACAAATGGAATGATAAATGCAGTTCAATTAGAAGTATTAAACAAATTGAATCATTTAGCACCACCAGGTCCAGAAACACCAGATCCAGAAAAGCCTGGAACACCAGATCCAGAAAAACCTGGAACACCAGATCCAGAAAAGCCTGGAACACCGGATCCGGAGAAACCTGGAACACCGAATCCAGAAAAACCTGGAACACCAGATCCAGAAAAACCTGGAACACCAGATCCAGAAAAGCCAGGGACACCGAATCCAGAGAAACCTGAAAAAGAATTACCGAAGACAGGGCAGAAAATGCCTGTGGAACCATATATGGGAGCACTTCTTGTAATGATGAGTTTTGGGTTACTCGTATTAGGTAGAAAACAGCAGAGATAATAAAGGTGAAAAGGTATCCTCAAAGTATTTGAGGATACCTTTTTTAGCATAAAAAAAAGCATCTAGCAAAAGTACTAGATGCAAATAAAAACACAAGGGAAGACAAAATTCTTCCCTTTTCCCGTATGTAATTATATCAAAAAATTTATAAAAAACTAGCTATATTTAAAATATAATTTTTAAAAAAGTTATATACATAAATAATTGCAATACGCGCAGTTTTATCTTTCTGAAAAATCCATTTCTTTAATTTCGAATATTAAGACTAATGTTGATAAATCTTCAGATAATTAGAAAAAATACCCAAAAGGATATATAATATTGCTTAATAAATAATTTTAATGAATTACATATATTTCATTTGGTGTATTAATTGAATATCATAATTTTAAATTTTATTAAGCAAGAATCTCGGTTACTTATTGCATTTCTAACATAGGGTGAGATAGAAAAATACAATAGTGTGGAGGTTTTTATAATGACGTTTGTTCTTAGTAAAATGAATGGGTTTAGCATAGAAGAAAAGGTACATGAATTTGAATCTAAAGGATTCCTTGAAATCTCAAATGAAATCTTTTTACAAGAGGAAGAGAATCATCGTTTATTAACACAAGCACAGTTAGATTATTATAATTTGGAAGATGATGCGTACGGTGAATGCCGTGCTAGATCTTATTCAAGGTATATAAAGTATGTTGATTCACCAGATTATATTTTAGATAATAGTAATGATTACTTCCAATCTAAAGAATATAACTATGACGATGGCGGGAAAGTTAGACAGTTCAATAGCATAAATGATAGCTTTTTATGCAATCCTTTAATTCAGAATATCGTGCGTTTCGATACTGAATTTGCATTTAAAACAAATATAATAGATACAAGTAAAGACTTAATTATAGGTTTACATCAAGTAAGATATAAAGCTACTAAAGAAAGACCATCTTTTAGTTCACCTATTTGGTTACATAAAGATGATGAACCAGTAGTATTTTTACACCTTATGAATTTAAGTAATACAGCTATTGGTGGAGATAATTTAATAGCTAATTCTCCTCGAGAAATTAATCAGTTTATAAGTTTGAAGGAGCCTTTAGAAACTTTAGTATTTGGACAAAAGGTCTTCCATGCCGTAACGCCACTTGGAACAGAATGTAGTACGGAGGCTTTTCGTGATATTTTATTAGTAACATTTTCTTATAAGGAGACAAAATGAGAGAGAATAAAATAATTATGATTTCTGGAGCCAATAGCGGTATAGGTCATGCTTGTATAAAATACTTTTTAGAAAAATCATTTTATGTAATAGCGCTTGATATTCATAATAATAATTTAATAGATTATATGAAAACAGATATGCCTTTGAAAGTAGTGCAAATTGATTTAAGTAATAGCGAAGCGATTCATAATCTTTTTACTCAATTAGATTTAGAAAAGCTTTCTCCTGATATATTAATAAATGCAGCTGGTATTCGAGAGATAACACCTGTTTTACATTTATCCGATGATATGTTTAAAAAAGTAATTGATGTAAATTTAGTAGCCCCATTTATCCTTTCTAGGGAAGTAGCTAAGCGATGGTGTGAATCGAAAATAAAAGGTTGTATTGTGAATATAGCATCGGTTTCTGGATTAATGGCTGAACCAGAGCGAGCTGCTTATGTTGCATCAAAGCATGCTTTAATCGGATTGACTAAACAGATGGCTATGGAATTTGGGAAGCAAAATATAAGGGTAAATAGCATTTCTCCCGGTGTTATTAGAACCGAACTTACAGAAGAATACTTTAGTAATAAAGCCTTGATGTCTATGATAAAAAGTAATCAATCTTTAGATACTTGGGGGTTGCCGCAGGATATTGTTTCATGTATTGAGTACTTGATTTCTGATCAGGCCCGCTTTATTACTGGTTCTAATTTTGTAATTGATGGTGGTTGGACTGCTGGGAAAAATTTATAATTGAGTGTTTTTGAGGAAAAGCACCTGTCCTTTTTTTAGGCTGGTGTTTTTCTCACTATAAACCGAGTTTTTATTGGAGGGGGATTAATTTGCTTCAAAAGAGTTTTAAGCAAGAGAAAACGGTACCGGCCTTAAAGATGATAGCATCAATGGTTATCTTTGGATCAGTTGGATTTTTTTCTGTTCAAACAAACTTACCTTCGTTTGAATTAGTGTTTGTAAGGTGTATTTTTGCGACAATATTTTTAAGTGTATGCTGGTTGCTTACAGGGCAATATAAACAAGATAAATGGGAACGAAAAGAAGTTATTCAAGTTTTAATATGTGGTTTTTTCTTAGTATTTAATTGGGTTTTCTTATTTAAAGCCTTTGAAAATATGTCAGTTACCATTGCTATCTCAGTTTATCATCTTGCACCAGTAATTGTACTGTTAATTGGAAGTATCGTCTTTAAAGAAAAATTAACATTCATATCTATCATTTCAATAATTGTGTGTTTTGCAGGAGCTTTATTAATTGCTGGTATTGATGGAAGCTTCTCTGTCGGCTCATTAATGTCTTCAGGTATGATATGGGGATTTCTTGCGGCTCTCTTTTATGCATTTACAACTTTATTTGGTAAAGGGATTAACAAAATGAGTGCGTATGCAATGACATTTTTACAAACATTCTTGGGGATATTTCTTTTAATACCATTTATAGATTTAGATGCTTTTAGTGGCCTCACTCAAAGTAATTGGACATATATTATAGCTACTGGTTTTATTCACACAGGGATAGTATATTATCTGTTTTTTGATAGTTTACGCTATTTATCTACAAAAACCATCTCAATATTAGTTTTTTTAGATCCGGCAGTGGCAATATTATTAGATACTGTACTTACTGGATTCCGTCCAACTTTAATGCAAATAACAGGAATTCTTTTTATTTTTATTGGCATGACTTTAACATTAAAAAAATCTAAAGATAAAAAACTAAGCCAAAAAGAAAAGCGAATTGAAAGCGATGCTAGTATATCTCAACAATAATGAAATATATTGTGTATAAAACGATAAACCTTGCATGAATCATGTAAGGTTTATTTTAGTTCAATATAATTCATATTTATAATACATAATTTTCAAAACTGAGGTATGTGTTTCTTTAATATGCTTTTGATTCAACTATTTTCATTTGACTATAAATTTACAAAAATGTATATAAAATCTTATTTTTTGATAATATATAAGTAATAAATTCATAGAATTGGAGTGATGAGATGCAGCCGTTAGAAAGGGAGATTCATTCTAATATGCTGAAAGTGTGGAGGATGCACGCTTTAATTGGGGCGGTAGTTATACTAACAGTCGTAATTGCGTATTTCTTTTTTATGATTAACTTTAACTGGTGGGGCTGGTTGTTCGGACTATTAGTAACAGGAGCTATTACATTTATTCCCCTTGATTATTTTGTGTTTCCAAATTTACGTCAACGCTATTATAGTTACAGATTAAATGAAGAAGAGATTGAGATTCAAAAGGGAATGTTTGTTGTAAAACGCGTACTTATTCCGATGATCCGTGTGCAGCACGTAACGATTGAGCAAGGGCCGATCATGAGAAAGTATAATTTAGCAGAATTACATATTTCAACAGCCGCAACTTCTCATAGTATTCCAGGTTTAACGAAAGAAGAAGCAGAACAGCTGAAAAGACAAATTGGAGAACTTGCGAAAGTGAGTGATAAGGATGTATAAGAGGCAACATCCGATTACGATATTGTTAGGTATTAGGATTGCGAGTTTGTTGCCACTTATTATTCTTGTTTTATTTAAACCTGATGAACAAGTGGAACCTTGGTATTTATTTTATCTTTTTCTTCTGGTTGTTTTATTCATCATGGCTATTTTTTCAGCAATTAAATGGTATTTTAAAGTGTACTGGATTGAGAATAATATTTTACATATAAAGCACGGTGTTTTTGTAAAGAAGGAAAGCTATTTAAATAAAGAGCGTGTACAAAATATTAGTACGTCTTCTAACATCATTTATCAAATGCTCGGACTTATGAAGTTAAATATAGAAGTAGCCGGTGGTGGTAATGAACCAGAAGTGATGTTGGCTGGTATTAAAGAAGACGAGGCAAAACATTTAATTTCTTTATTACATAAGAAAGAAACTACTGTAAAAGAAGAAATAGAAGAGGAAGAAAGCAAGACGGTTTATCAGTTAACAGCGAAAGAGGTTTTAGCCGCAGCGATTACATCTGGTCGGTTCGGACTAGTGTTCTCTGGACTGGTACTTCTTTACACAAAGTTTGATTTTGTTCTTCCTGAAGGATTCACAAGTAAAGTAGAAGCGTATGTGATGGGAAACGGTGTTTATAAACTAATTGTAATTGCATTAATTTTAATGGCAATTTCGTGGATTATTTCCACGGCTGGATATGTGTTGAAATATGCAAACTTTAAAATTGAGCGAAAAGGGGAAGAGATTCGTATCGTTCAAGGATTATTTGAAAAGAAAGAGTTTGTCTTAAAATTGCACCGCATTCAAGCGATTACTGTAAAAGAAGGTATGCTTCGCCAGCCGTTTGGCTATTGTGCTGTTGAAGTGGAAGCAATTCAAAGTATTGGAGCAGCAAGTAACGAAGTAATGTTGCATCCATTTATGAAGAAAAAAGATGTACAGCACCTGATCACATATTTAGAGTTACCATATGAAATCGAAGCGGAGATCGTTCACTTACCAAAAACAGCGTTGCGTCGTTATTTCATTATGGGCTGGTTAATAAGTATCATACTCACAGTTCTAATTGCCAGCGTGAGTATATATTTTAAACAATATATTGCGTTGTTTGTTATTTTACCGTTATTTATCGTGTTTTCGTTACTTGCGTATGCTAGATATAAAAGTGGCGGTTATGAATTAAGAGAAAATCAACTAACGGTTGTATATCGTAATTTTTCGAAATATACAGGAATAATGCGAAGAAGACATGTTCAAGCAGTAGGTTATAATCAATCGTATTTTCAAAGAAAAGATGAATTATGTACAACTCTTGTAGCGGTAGCTGGGCGCGGTTATGAAGTAAAGCATATGAGAAAAAAAGATTCACTTCGTATATATAATTGGTACAAAGAAAAAGGAAACACCGGTGTGTAATGGTGTTTCCTTTTTGTTATTAAATGGATATCTTTAGTCGAATCGTTGATATATTTCAAGATATGATAGATATATTCGGAAAATCGTTGATATATTTCAAGATGTGATAGATATATTCGGAAAATCGTTGATATATTCAAAGATATGATAGATATATTCGGAAAATCGTTAATATAATTTCACGTACTGTTAGTGTTGTATTATGTTTTAATTAAACTAACACATCAAAAGTAGTCACGAACGACGGACGAGAGAAAATACTCTTTTGCTGTTCCGCATGTGGATGAGCTGGAGCTTGTCCTTCTGCTTGTACAGGGCGTTTCTTATGAGCGTTTTCGAATGAACGTGATTCTGTCCAGTCTTTAAAGTTTTGCTCTGTTTCCCACATCGTTAAGATGACGTATGTATCGTTACTTAATGGACGTAGAACACGGATCGCTTGGAATCCTGGTTCGTTTTCAATAAGGCCTGCGCGGTTTTTAAAGCGGTTTTCAAATACTGGGCGACCTTCGTCTGTGACAGAAATGTTGTTACAAACGATATAGCCAGGTTGTCCTTTAAATTCACCGACAGCATCTAGTACGTCATACTGAAGTGAGCCTTCTATAGATTCTTCTGTATTTTCTTTATAAAACATATTTTTTTCATCATTTTTTGCAGTGAAATGTGCTTGTTCTAGAGGTGTTTCGTATGAAATAATAGCCTTCATTTTAATGCCCCCTTAATAGTTTGTTTCTATTATATCAACTCTCTTAAAAAACTTCGAAGATTATATACATAAAGATACTTCTTTTTCAAATAATAAATGTACCATCATTTGGAAAGAAGGACGATGTATGAAGAAAGTAAAGTGGACTTTATTAGGCGGCGTCGCAACGTTCGTAGTAGCGATTGTAATCTATAAACTTATCGTGTTAGCTGGTGGCTATATGATGGATGAAAAGCAGCTCGTTTTCCACTCTTCATCACGTATCGTTGACCAGAAAGGGAAAGAAATTACGAAATTATACGTAGAAAATAGAGAGCTCGTACCAATCGAGCAAATTCCGAAGTATGTGCAGCAGGCGTTTGTTGCGGTGGAAGATTCTCGTTTTTATGAGCATCAAGGGATTGATTATCCGTCTATATTCCGTGCTCTTTATAAAGATACGTTAGCTAGAGAGAAGGTAGAGGGCGGTAGTACCATTACGCAGCAACTCGCTAAAAACGTCTTTTTAACTCGTGAAAAAACATTTACGCGCAAATTGAAGGAAGTCGCAATTTCTCTTCAATTAGAGCAAAAATATACGAAGCAACAAATTCTTGAAATGTATATGAATCATATTTATTTTGGTCATGGGGCTTACGGCATTCAAGCGGCAGCAAAGTTGTATTTTAATAAAAATGTTGAGGATTTAACAGTAGAGGAAGGGGCAATGCTTGCAGGCCTTCCGAAGTCACCAAACGGATATTCACCGTACTATTCTGCAGAGAAGAGTAAGGAACGCCGTGATCTAGTGTTGTCACTTATGCATAAACAAGGCTATTTGACTGCAGAAGAAAGCGTTCGTTATCAAGGGAAGACAATTGCTCTATATAAAAATTTAGATGAGAATGAGCTTGCATATATGCCGTATATTGATATGGTCATAGATGAAGCCGCTCGTTTATACGGATTGTCTCATCAAGAAGTACTTCGCGGAGGATATACGTTTGTCGTACCTATGGATGAAAAGATTCAAAAGGTAGCATATAACCAGTTTCAAGATGCAAGGAATTTCCCTGGGAAAGAAGAGGGGGCGCAAGGTGCTTTCTTATTAATGGATAATCGTACGGGAGGGATTAAAGCGGCGATTGGGGGAAGAAAGTACGTCCCGAGAGGATTTAATCGTGTTTTTGCCAAAAGGCAGCCTGGATCTGTTTTAAAACCACTTATCGTTTATGCACCAGCACTAGAAACGAAAAAGTATAATCCGTATTCTTTATTAACGAATGAAAGAAATTCTTTTGAAGGGTATGAACCTCGAAATTATAATCATGAGTATTCAAAAGAAATGACGATGTATGATGCGATTTTAGAGTCGGCAAATGTACCGGCAGTTTCTTTATTAAATGAGTTAGGGGTAGAAGAAGGAAAGCAATATTTAGAAAAAGGAAATGTTCATATTGCAGATGCTGGTTTAAGTACAGCGCTTGGCGGATTGAAAAATGGCGTTTCAACATTTGATCTTGTAAAAATGTATCGTTCATTTTTAGCAAATGGAAATATTATCGAGCCGCACGTTATTGATAAAGTATTAAATAGACACGGTGCAGTCATTGGGGAATCTCCAAAAGTAGAGACAAAAATCTTCTCGAAGCAGACAGCATGGTATATGACGAAAATGTTAGAAGGAGTTGTGAAGGAAGGAACAGCGAGAGTTGGTGTATATAACGGTGCGTTAGCTGGGAAAACAGGTACAACTTCATTGCCAAATGACGATAAGGGAGCAAGAGATATGTGGTTCGTCGGCTATACACCAAACTTAGTAGGCGCTGTTTGGATTGGTTATGACCGCACGGATAAGGAGCATCAGTTGCAAGGAGAAAGTGCATCTGCGACAAAATTGTTTAAGAAAATTTTAACGAAGGCTAATGTAGAACATAAAGAGAAGTTTATGAAGCCTGAAGGTGTGGAAACAATCGGCGCTCCGATTCGGCTGCGCAAAATTGAAGATGTAAAAATGAAATTATCATTTAGCCCTTTCGGTTTATTTAAAGCAAAATTAAGCTGGACACCACTTCCAGATAACAGAATTATGTACCGAATCTATAGAGTGGAGAATGGAATTCATACGCATGTTAGCACTGTAAATGGTGCTGGGGAATATGAGGAAAAGTTCGTTAACATATTTTCAAAACCGAGCTTTTACGTTGTACCATATAATACACAAACGAATCGTGAAGGAGAAAAGTCAAAAGTAGCTAAACCATAGTTTTTCTCTGTGTTATAATAAGAATGTTGTGAAAATGGTAAGCGTTTTTAAGAATGTTTGTGTCAATTTAATGAACAACGTACATAATATTATGCATTTTGTTTTTACAAGCTGTATAGTAAAAAAAGATAAATATCGAACGTATTCGAAGCATTGGTAAGGAAGGGAGCAAGGGTCTTGGTAAGAACTATAAATGAGACATTTTTAAAAGCATGTAGGGGGGAACGTACCGATTATGTACCAGCATGGTATATGCGTCAGGCAGGTCGTTCACAGCCGGAATATAGAAAGATTAAAGAAAAGTATTCTTTATTTGAAATTACACACAATCCAGAGTTATGTGCTTACGTTACAAAATTGCCGGTTGATCAGTATAACGTAGACGCAGCAATTCTTTATAAAGATATTATGTCACCACTACCTGCAATTGGTGTGGATGTAGAAATTAAATCAGGTATTGGCCCAGTTATCGATAACCCAATCCGTTCTTTACAAGATGTAGAAAAACTAGGGGAAATCAATCCAGAAGATGACGTACCGTACATACTAGATACAATTCGTTTATTAACGACAGAAATGTTAGACGTACCGTTAATCGGTTTTTCAGGAGCTCCATTTACATTAGCGAGCTATATGATTGAAGGCGGTCCATCTCGTAACTACCATAATACGAAAGCGTTCATGTATGCAGAGCCAAAAGCTTGGTTCGCTTTAATGGATAAACTAGCAGATATGGTTATTACATATTTAAAAGCGCAAATTAACGCAGGAGCAAAAGCAGTTCAAATTTTCGATTCTTGGGTTGGAACAGTAAATGTAGCAGATTATCGCGTATTTATTAAACCAGCAATGGAGCGTATTTTTGCAGAAGTTCGTAAGATGGGTGTACCGATGATTATGCACGGCGTAGGAGCTGCACACTTAGTGAATGAGTGGCACGACTTACCGCTTGATGTAGTCGGCTTAGACTGGCGCTTACCGATTGAAGAAGCACGTGCACGCGGTATTCATAAGGCGGTACAAGGTAATATGGACCCTTCATTCTTACTTGCACCATGGTCTGTTATTGAAGAACATGTAAAAGGTATTTTAGATCAAGGGATGAAACAGCCGGGTTATATCTTTAACTTAGGTCACGGTGTATTCCCAGAAGTAAATCCAGATACATTAAAACGTTTAACTACATTTATTCATGAATACTCTAAAGGGCAGTTAGCGAAGTAAAGGAGAATTGCTGTATGAAAAAGAAAATTGGTTTGCTTGTAATGGCATACGGAACGCCATATAAAGAAGAAGATATTGAACGTTACTATACACATATTCGCAGAGGAAGAAAGCCAAGTCCTGAAATGCTGGAAGATTTAACAGAGCGTTACCGTGCAATTGGTGGTATTTCTCCTTTAGCTACTATTACATTAGAGCAAGCTAAGAAGTTAGAACAGCGTTTAAATGAAGTACAAGATGAAGTAGAGTATCATATGTATCTTGGCTTAAAACATATTGAACCGTTTATTGAAGATGCAGTGAAAGATATGCATAACGACGGAATACAAGATGCAATCGCACTTGTTCTTGCACCTCACTATTCTACGTTTAGCGTGAAATCATACATTGGACGAGCACAAGAAGAAGCTGAGAAACTTGGAAACTTAACAATTCATGGCATTGATAGCTGGTATAAAGAGCCGAAATTCATCCAGTACTGGGTCGATGCAGTGAAAGGTATATATAACGGTATGTCAGATGCAGAGCGTGAAAAAGCAGTATTAATCGTATCTGCGCATAGCTTACCAGAGAAAATTATTGCAATGGGCGATCCATATCCAGATCAATTAAATGAAACAGCGGACTATATCGCGCGCGGAGCTGAAGTAGCAAACTATGCAGTAGGCTGGCAAAGTGCAGGAAACACACCAGATCCTTGGATTGGTCCAGATGTACAAGATTTAACGAGAGAACTAAATGAAAAGCACGGTTATACTTCATTCGTATATGCACCAGTTGGATTTGTTGCGGAACATTTAGAAGTTTTATATGACAACGACTTTGAGTGTAAAGTTGTAACGGATGAAATTGGTGCAAAATATTATCGTCCAGAAATGCCAAATGCATCGGACGCATTTATTGATTGTTTAACAGATGTTGTATTAAAGAAAAAAGAATCTGTACTGTAAGAAGAAAGGAGGAGCCTGCTTGAGGAAAAAAGTTGTGATCGTCGGCGGAGGCATCACTGGATTAACAGCAATGTATAACTTACAAAAAAATATGCATGAAAAAAACTTGCCGATTGATACATTACTTATAGAAGCATCGGGTAAACTTGGCGGAAAAATTCAAACCGTTCGAAAAGATGGATTTACAATTGAGCGCGGACCAGATTCTTTCTTAGCACGAAAAGAAAGTGCAGCTAGATTAGTGAAAGAATTAGGTCTTGGCGATGAACTTGTAAATAATCAACCCGGTCAATCATTTATCCTTGTAAACAATCGGTTACATAAAATGCCGAATGGATCAATGATGGGAATTCCAACGCAAATTACGCCGTTTCTATTTTCCGGGCTGTTCTCCCCAATTGGTAAACTAAGAGCTGGCTTTGATCTATTAATGCCGAGGTCAAAGCCAGTATCTGACCAATCACTCGGACAATTTTTCAGACATCGTCTTGGAAACGAAGTGGTTGAAAACTTAATAGAGCCGTTACTATCGGGTATTTATGCAGGGGATATTGATGAAATGAGCTTAATGTCAACATTCCCGCAAATGTATCAAATTGAGCAGAAACATCGCAGTATTTCACTCGGTATGCGTACGCTCGCTCCGAAAGAAGAGAAAGCTGAACCGAAAAAGGGAATGTTCCAAACAGTGAAAACAGGTTTAGAATCTATCGTAAAATCTCTCGAAGCAAAGATGCATGAAGGTACGATAATAAAGGGAACTCGCATTGAAAAAGTTGCGAAACAGGGTGATGGTTATACGATTACTCTTAGTAACGGAAAAGAAATAGAAGCGGACGCCATCGTAGTGGCAACTTCGCATAAAGTATTGCCATCCATGTTTGCTCAGTACAAGCAGTTTCGTTTCTTCCGTAATATTCCAGCCACATCCGTTGCGAATGTGGCACTTGCTTTCCAAAAGTCTGCAATCCAGCGCGATATTAATGGTACAGGATTTGTCGTATCACGAAATAGCGATTACACCATTACAGCATGTACGTGGACGCATAAAAAATGGCCACATACAACGCCAGAAGGAAAAACACTCCTTCGCTGTTACGTTGGACGTGCTGGTGATGAAGCGGTTGTAGAACAAACTGAAGAAGAACTCGTTCAGCTCGTACTAGAAGATTTAAGGAAGACGATGGATATTACAGAGGATCCAGAGTTTACAATCGTAAGTCGCTGGAAAGAAGCGATGCCTCAATATACAGTGGGCCATAACGAGCGAATGAAAAAGCTCACAACATTTATGGAGAAAGAGTTGCCAGGTATATACTTGGCAGGTAGCTCCTATGCTGGTGCTGGACTTCCAGACTGTATGAATCAAGGTGAGGAAGCTGCAAAGCGTGTATTATCTCATTTGGAGAAAGTAATAGATGCTGAATTAATCGCACAATAAATTATAAGAAACGCCTTCAATCATATTGAAGGCGTTTCGTTTATTATATAAAATACTTATTCGCCAATAAACATATATAAGTTATTTGGCTTTATAACAGCATCTCCTGCATAAATAACCCACTCTGTTAAGTTATCAAAATCTAAATGATAACTATTTCCTTCACTCATATCTTCTATAAAATATGGTTCATTAATGAGTATTCCTTGAATGAAATCTTCCGTAATGTTTTGCATTTCAAACCACATATGTTCACTTTTTCCTTCTTCGTAGGAGACACCAAACTTAGCAAGGAAACGAAAATCTTCATTTGATTGTTCAATATGAAAAATGTTGCTGAAATACCCGAAAGTATTTTTCGCATTGTAAGCCATACGAGCCGTTTCACTATTTGTTTTATAGAACATGAGCCCTGTAGCTTCCTCGTGTTCTTTGAAAAAACTTTCAATATATTCTTCTGAAGTATTAAATTTGAATAAGAGAACGGATGGAGATTGATGGTATTCATCTCGGGCATCCATTCCGCCTAAGAATGTATTTTGTGCATCTATTGGTTGTAGTTTCACTTCTTCATCCTCGATTGAAGATAATTGGTCCATACTCGTTTTATGCCCTATATAAGATAATCCTTTTTCCCACGGAACAGCGACTGTATGTATAGAACCTTGCTGACTATGCGCGATAACGATAGGCTCATTCATAGGGACTTGTCCATTCTCAACGGCATTATTAGCAAATGTTTGAAAGAGATCGCCAATGCCGTAGTAGGAAGAAATGCGATTTGGAATAATTAACTCTATTTCAGTTACGCCTGCTCTTAAAAGACCATGTGTATGAAACCAATATTGCGTAGGCTCATCATCTTTATCGTCTTCATAAACAGAATGAATAACGTACAAGTCAGGAATGTCAGGTAATAATTCATTTTCAACGTGATATTCAATATAGCTTCTAGATATCACTTTCATTGCTGCACTTGAATCGATTACAAATAACAAATCTGGGGCGAGATTCCATAAAAACTGTAACTGCTGGAAAAAGCAGTCCAGTACATCGCCTACAAATAGCGTACGAGTGAAAATTTCAGTGCCGAAAGCCACATCTTCAAAATTACGATCTACAATTGTAGAATCTTGTCTATTGTACATTTTATATTCTTCTGGGTCGTTCGCCTCATCAATATGCAGTTCATACGGTATGACTGTTTCACCCATATGTAATTCAACAATAAGGCTTGTCTCATCACTATAAACAATTTTTAACTCATCAACTTTAGTAGCGATAATTTCTAGTCGGTGTTTTAACTGCTCAATTGTAATTCTAGTTGGTATAACAGCAATCATATCTGAAAAATGACGTTCTAATGTTCCATTCATAGCTGCGCGGTATGTTTCTGTTTGCACTTCCATCCAATCACTCCTATTCAAATGAATCCATTTTACATGCCAATCAAATGTCGATATTTTCTGTTTTCTCTCCCTAACATTATAGAGTGCATTTGTAGAAGGTGTAAAATTATTATTTTGTATTATAGTTTGAAAGCTTGTAAATTAAATAAATCTTTTGTAAAATTTGTCGAAAAATAGTTCTATATAACGAATCATTTGTTATGATAGAAATGCTGAGAAAATATGAAATAGGGAGAGGAAAATGGCTGTGAAGAAATTGTTAAGCGTCTTTTTATCATTCTTGCTATTGCTTTCATTTACTGGAACTTTAGCGCAAGCAGAAGAAACTGCTTCTATGTCAGTAGAAAAAGCAATTCAAGTATTTAAGCAGCAAGGGAAAACGAAGGGGATTGTGGAAGGCTATATTGTCGGATATACGCAAAGTTCTTCTAAATATACGAAGGATCCAGCTAAGTTTGATGATACAAACGTAGCAATTGCAGATTCGCCAAACGAAACGAATCCAGACAAAATCATGCCCGTTCAGTTGCCAAAAGGTGATGTGAGAACGGCAGTGAATGTAAAAGATCACCCTGAAAATATCGGGAAGAAAGTTAGTTTGACTGGGACTCTTGAATTATATTTTAGTAACCCAGGTCTAAAATCAGTAACAGCTTATAAGTTTCAAGGTGAAGGACAAAACCGTGTTAGCGATGTAGTAGCTTCACCGAACGGCGGAGAAGTTGCTAAAGGAACAGCGGTAACATTAACGACGAATACAGAAGGTGCAACAATTTACTATACGTTAGATGGCTCTAATCCTACTAATAAAAGTGTTCGTTATAATGGACAGATTATAGTGAATGAAAATAGTGTAGTGAAAGCAATCGCAGAAAAAGAAGGACTTACTTCTTCAGCAATTTCGACATTTTCATTTATTATCGTAAATAATGAACAGGTTCGTATTCATGACATTCAAGGAAAATCACATATGTCTCCTTACAACGGGAAGAAAGTAAACAATGTGGAAGGCGTTGTCACAGCGCTTGATAAAAATGGTTTTTATATAGAAGATAATCAGCCAGATAATGATCCAGCTACTTCAGAAGGTATGTACGTATATAAAAAAGATGCGAATGTAGCAGTAGGAGATCTTATTCAAGTTGATGGAGTAGTAGAAGAATATGTTGGACCAGGCTATGCAGAGCGATTTGAAACAGACTTAACGACGACAGAAATTAAGGCGAGTCGCGTTGCTGTAATCGCAAAAGATCAATCTTTGCCGGCACCGATTGTACTTGGGGAAAACGGTGTGAAAATCCCAGACCAGATTATTGATAATGATGCATTTAGTTTATTTGATCCAAATGAAGATGCAATCGACCTCTATGAAAGTATAGAAGGTATGCGTGTTACGATGCCAACACCAAAAATTATTACACCTCAGAAAAACGGAAATTTATATGTAACAGTAAAAAATGGTGGAGATAAAATAGTAACACAATATGGCACACCTCTATTAGATGAAAATCAATTAAACCCAGAGCGCCTTTCTGTAAAAGTACCTCGCGATTATGTAGCAAAAGTAGGAGATACTTTCACTGGAGATATAACAGGGGTAGTAGGATATGATTACGGTTCTTTCCGTATTTCGCCAATAACAGAACTGCCAGCTGTAGTGGATGGCGGATTTAAGCAAGTAGGCGCAAATATTCAGCCTCGTCTTGATAAGTTAACGGTTGCTACATATAACATTGAAAACTTCTCAGCGAATAAAAAAGAAACAACAGATGAAAAGGTAAAAGCGTTAGCGTATTCTATTAAATACAACTTAAAAATGCCAGATATTATCGGTGTAGAGGAAATGCAAGATAATAACGGATCAATTAATGACGGTACAACAGATGCGTCATTAAGCGCAAAACGTATCATTGATGCAGTTCTAGAAATTCGTGGACCGAAGTATGAGTATGTAGAAATCGCTCCAAACAATAATCAAGACGGAGGAGCACCAGGAGCGAATATTCGCGTCGGCTTCTTCTATAATCCATCACGCGTGAAATTAGCGACGGTACCAAAGTTACTTGATAAAAATGTTGTTCGTATTGGAGACGAAAATCCATTATTTGAAAGTACACGTAAACCGTTAGCGGCAGAATTTACGTTCCAAGGACAAAACATTGTTGTCGTTGCAAATCACTTAAACTCAAAACTAGGAGATGCAACGCCATTTGGAAAAGTGCAGCCGCTCGTATTAAGAAGTGAAGACAAACGAATTCAGTTAGCACAAGAGGTAAATCATTTCGTGCAAGGAATTCAGAAAAAGAATACGAATGCACCAGTTGTCGTGTTAGGTGATATGAACGATTTCGAATTCTCTAAACCACTAAAAACACTAGAGGGAACAATCTTAAAAGATATGTTAAACACAGTGCCAAAAGAGAATCGTTACACGTACATTCACGAAGGAAATGCACAAGTGTTAGATCATATTTTAGTAACAAATAATATCGCACCACACACAATTGTAGATCCAGTGCACTTAAACTCAAATATAATGAAAGAGCATGGACGTGTAAGCGACCATGACCCAGTACTTGCTCAAATTGATTTGAAGAAAGCTTCTTAAAGAAAGGAACGCTTAGGTGACTAAGCGTTCTTTTTTTGCATCGTTATAGAATAGTATAAAGAGATGATTCCTTTTTTTGTAATCTAATGATAAAATTGATTGAATATTTAGTTTTTTAATAAGGAGGACAACAATGCAGTTACAAATAAATGGAAAGGTAATGAATCAGTTTGCAATTTTTTTTAGTACGATCGTCATGCTTCAGTTTGTAGCTGATATAACAGGACTTACAAGCAATCTAGATATTACGTATAACTTAATACATACAGCAACTTCTTATATAACATTTAGTTTGGCGGTTATTTTCACTTTAATAGGTGCAAGAAGAGAATTAAGTAAATATGCAATTGTTTCATTATGTTTAGTAGTAGTGATTAAAGCGATTTATTTTGTAGCGGTTGTTATTTTATGGGGATTGGCTGGTACACCGTAAGTGAATAGTAAATAAAACCCTAATTTCCAATATAGTAAGGAAATTAGGGTTTTATTATACTTGAAACGCCTTTCTACACCGCTCTCTTTTTTGCAACCTTCTTCTATATTTTTTTCTATCACGTTTTACTCCTTGTATATACATGATTAAGCTAACGAGGAGGAAGAAGGCACATTGTATTGTCAAAATATATGGTGACATGCCATGCAGCGGCTGCCTTGGATCATATAAATGAATAGGTGCTCCGCCTATTGTAGGGAGTACCGTATTTAGCAGGACGTAAGGAATAGAGGTAGTTGCAAATGGAAATAGAAGCGCCATATAGTCCTTTTGGGACCATGCAGATGCAGCAAGTCCTAAAAGAGCCATCAAACCTGCAAATAAAAAATTAATTCCGATATATACAGCAATGTAAGTGATGGGAGAAGTTTCATATAAGTTTGCGAACATCCCGTTATCATTTATAATGCCTGAACCAGCCGTTGGTACTCCGTCTGGAATGGTTAATTTGCAAAATAATAACGATAAGATGAATGGAAATGTATAAAGAAGTCCGCCGCAAAAAAATGTAACGATATATTTCGTTACTGAATAAGAAAATAAAGAAATTTCTTTACTGACAAACGGTTTAAAACCATCGGACTTATCCGAGTTATAACTTGTACTAAAGGGAAGACTTGCAATAACTGGCATTAATAATAAATAAACATCCATTTCATTTCCACGAAATCCAATCCATTTAATATCCGTCGATATAGGTCCATTCGCAGCGTCTCCTAAATAACGAATTACATAATAATAATGATAAATACAAATAAGAACAAATCCACTAAACATAATAATTAAAGAAACACGATTACAAAAAGCTTGCTTTATATTTAAACGAAGCGCACGCATCATGACTGAAAAAGCCTCCACTATTTTGATAAACTTGTCTATTTTCTATATTACTATTAATTGTAAAGATTTTCTTGTTTTTTTATTTGATTATTTGAAAAAGAGGAATTTTGTTGTTGTGAAGTAAGGTTTAGCTGAAATTAATTTTTCTAAAATATGGTTGACAATTAAGTATTACATTTGTAATCTTAATTGTAGATTACAAATGTAATACTTAGGAGTGAAACATACGATGACAAATCAATTACCTAAAATATCTGAAGCGGAATTAGAAATTATGAAAGTACTTTGGTCGAGTTCTCCGCAAACAGCGAATGAAATTATAGAAGAACTGGAAGATGCAATGGACTGGAAACCGAAAACAATCCGCACATTAATTAATCGATTAGTACAAAAGGAAGCCGTTTCTTACCATCAAGATAAAGGGCGTATGTACGCTTATTATCCGTTAGTATCACAACATAATTATTTGCAAGTGGAAACGAAATCTTTACTAAAACGTTTTTGCGGTGCAGCGTTTAAGCCATTACTTGTTAATTTCTTAAAAGAGGAGAAATTATCTTCAGAAGATATTAATGAATTAAAACGCATTTTAGATGAGAAGACAGAGGAGAATAAGAGGAAGGATCGATAAAAATGATAAACACGCTTATAAATGTATACCTTCCTCATTTTTTTGATTGGCTTATAGAAACGTCACTTATGGCTAGCATATTAGTCGGATTTATTTTATGTATAAAAGTTCTATTTAGAAATAAATTACCCCCCCGGTGGCAATATATGCTGTGGATCGTATTAATGATAAGACTCCTTTTACCGTGGTCGCCAGATAGCTCTTATAGCATTTACTCATTACTTTCTTATAGTTCTAGCGTATCGGAAGTTATTCCAAAAAATATGCCGGCTACTGAGAATATAGTAAACATAGAAAGCGACCGTAAAGTGGAATTGGAATCAAATTCTAAAATGGTGACAAAAACTAGCGAACCGGAAGTAAAAGTCAGTTCGGAAAAACAGACTACATTTTCTTTATACCAACTTGCTTTGTATGTTTGGCTAGCTGGGGTAATCGTATTAGCAGTCATAACGTTTCTTACAAATAGACGTTTATATTCGTACATAAAGAAACAACCGGATATTACGGATGAACAGGTCGCTACAGTGTTTAATCGCTGTAAGCAATCTATGAAAATGAAGAAGGCAGTTTCATTACGTCTTGCAGGAAAGATTGCAAGTCCAACGGTTTTTAGTTTCTTTCGCCCGAAAGTATTACTATCAAAAAAACATATGAAAGTATTAAATGAACAACAATTACAATATGTCTTTTACCATGAGTTAGCTCATATTAAGAGAAACGATGTAGCTGTAAATTGGATTATGTACAGTTTAATCCTATTAAATTGGTTCAATCCGATTCTTTGGTACGCCTATTTTTGTATGCGAGAAGATCAAGAATTAGCCTGTGATGCATATGCACTTACTTTTATAGATAAAGAGGAACAAATTGCATACGGTCATACAATTATTACCCTTCTACAACACTATTCCTATCAAGTACCAAGCCTAGCAAATTTAAGTAGAAATAAACGAACACTAAAAAGGAGAATCATTATGATTAAAAAATTCCAAAAGAAATCGTATCGTCTTTCTTTACTTGGAGTGATTGCGATAGCAGCTATAGCAGGCGGATTTTTATTAAATGCAAGGATAACCGAGGGAGATGAAAGACAGAAGGAAAAGGTTGTAGAAAATAAGCAATCTAAAGCGGCATTTGAAAAAGCGATAGAAACAGTATATGGTACACCAGAGAATGCAAGTAGAGAATGGGGTATGTCGATAAAGTCATATAAAAGAGATACAGATCTTTTGTATTTGGCAGAAAAGAATTTTACAAAAAAAGAATTTGAACAATATGTCCAATTATTTAAAGAGGCTAGCGAAATTCAGAAACAAGCAATGGTTAAGAAAAATGTGCCTGAGAATTATGATGGAGATACAAAGGAAATTAATCTTGAACGTTTGAATAAAACTAATCAAGAAAAATTAGCTAGTATTCAGAAGAAATTAAACCCTTTTAATGATAAATTGCAGAAGTCTTTAACATATACTATAGAAGAAGCAAAAGAACATGTACCGTATCAAATTAAGGAGCCAACTTATATACCTGAAGGTTATGAATTAAAGAGAGAATGGGCTGATTCATATTTTGGAAGAGATGTAGAATTAGTTATTAAATCAGAATATACAAAAGGGAAATATGGTTTTACAATTTACCAGTCAAGGATGTATATGGATGGTAATGTTAATGGTGGTAAGGATCCACTACACTACATGATGCCTGGAGAAGAGAATCTAGAAAGTTATAGTTTAGACGGGAAAGAAATGGTATATAATAAATATTCTCAAGGAGAGAGTAAGTTAAAAGGACTCAAAATGTTTGTACCAGCACAAGGTAAGAATAGTGATTATCAAATTGTCATAGTAAATGATATTTTTACAAGAGATACAAAGATATACGAAGAGATAATTGATGATGATCTAACTAAGAAAGAGATGGAGAAAATATTACTTTCTATGTCAAAATAATAGACAGTGTTCTTAAAACTTTGGTTTTAAGAACACTGTCTATTTTATTAAGTTTCTAGTGGGATCTAGTCAGCAATTATTTACGAATATATTCTAGCTTTCCATACAAGTATACTTTTTGATAAACTATGGACAGTATGATATAACTTGACTGAAATTTTTTTATACTGGAAATAATAAAAAGAGAACTTGTATAGAATGTAAGCGTGTGGTAATATCAAAGATGTACTGATTGACTATATTATCCAATTGGTCATTTTTGGAGGTGACAATGTGGCGATAGATCGAAAACGTTCTATTATTGAAGCTGCAACAAAGTCTTTTTCAGCGTTCGGTTATAAAGCAACAACGATGGATCAAGTAGCGAAGTTAGCGAATGTAGGAAAAGGAACGATTTATACTTTTTTCAAAAATAAAGAAGAGCTATTTGGTGAAATTATTTCTAATTTAATTACAGAAATGAAGCAAGTTGCAGAAAGTGCAATTCGTTCAGATGTTTCATTTTTTGAAAATGTACATAGAGCATTATATAGCATCTTGGAATTTAGAAAAGAACATCAGCTTATGATTAAATTAATTCAAGAAGAGCGCGATATGGGAACGAAAGAAGTACAAGAAGTTATGCAACAAGTTGATGTGGAAATCGTTTCTGTTATTCAATCGTATTTAAAGATTGCGATTGAAAAAGGTGAAATTAGCAAATGTGATCCAGAAATTACAGCATTTATTATGCTTCGTCTATATGTATCGCTTATTTTTGATTGGGAAAAAAATCATGAACCGCTAGAAAAAGAAAAAATTGCAGAGTTATTTGAACTTTATTTACTAAAAGGATTGTCAAACTAAGATAATCCTTTTAATTTTATAAAAAATGACCAAATGAACAATATGGTCATATATTTAAGTTAAGGGGGGATATAGAAAAATTATAATCATAATGAGAAAAAGTTGCATAGTAATAAATTCGGGAATAAGGCATATGTATGAACAAGTATAGCCTTTTTGTTTGGGTAAAAATGACTATATGAACATTTTGGTCATTTTATAAAAGGGGGAGGAATTATGAAAGGGAATCAGTTACTTCGGAAAGAGTTCACGGAAATTATAAAAAGTAAAAAAATATTAATTCCAATTATTGCGGTCTTATTCGTACCGATTTTATATGCAGGGATGTTTTTGTGGGCCTTTTGGGATCCGTATAAACAGTTAGATGACTTACCAGTTGCAGTAGTCAATTTAGATAAAGGCGCAGTATTTGATGGGAAACCAATTGAGGTTGGAAAAGGGCTCGTTGATAATTTAAAAGATAATAAAAGTTTTAAATGGGAGTTCGTAAGTGAAAAAGAAGCGAAGAAAGGAATGGAAGGTAGAAAGTATTACATGTTAGTGCGCATTCCAGATGACTTCTCCAGTAACGCTACAACGTTACTAAAAGACAATCCAAAGCCATTAAACTTAGAGTACATTCCAAACGAAAGTTTAAACTTCTTATCTTCACAAATTGGAGGAACAGCCATTGAAAAGATTAAAACTGAAGTATCAAGCACGTTAACGAAAACATATGCAGAGAAAATGTTCGATTCTATTAAAGACGTCTCAAAAGGATTAGCAGATGGATCAGAAGGGGCAAGTAAACTACACGACGGATCAAGTGAATTGCATGATGGTTCAAGTAAAGTGACGGATGGCCTTCATACACTTCAAGGGAAGTCTGGGGAGATGAAGGATGGAGTTGGGAAACTATTTGATGGATCTGGGAAAGTGACAGCAGGTTTAAATACGTTAAATAGCAAAACCGGTGAAATGCAAATAGGTATCGGGAAATTAGTAGATGGGTCAGGAAAAGTAACAGATGGTTTACATGTATTAAATAGCAATGTAGGTATCGGAAAATTAGTAGATGGGTCAGGAAAAGTAACAGACGGTTTACATGCACTAAATAGCAATGCAGGTATCGGAAAATTAGTAGATGGGTCAGGAAAAGTAACAGATGGTTTACATGCACTAAATAGCAATACAGGTATCGGGAAATTAGTAGATGGATCAGGAAAAGTAACGAACGGTTTAAATACGTTAAATAGTAAAACAAGTGAGATGCAAACAGGTATCGGAAAATTAGTAGATGGGTCAGGAAAAGTAACAGACGGTTTAAATACGTTAAATAACAAAACGGGTGAAATGCAAAAAGGTATTGGCGAATTGCGTGATGGATCTGAGAAAGTGACCGGTGGTTTGAACAAGTTAGTAAGTAAATCCGGTGAATTAAAAACAGGAACAACTGATCTATCAAATGGTATGGAACAACTGGTTGGGGGACAAAAACAATTAGAGGTAGCTTCTCAAAAAATTGAAAAGGGTTTGCAAGATTTAAATAGTAAAGTGAAAAGTTCTGCTGCAGGTTTAGAGGAAATACAGTCGAAAGGCCCTTCTATATTGAATACAGTAAATGAGAAAATAGATGGAGCTGGGGCGAATGTAAATCAGTTAAATGAACTTACGCAATCAACAGCAGGAGATGCAAAAAATGCAGCGCAAGATGTAGCGAATTTACAAAAGCAAATCGAGAGTTTACCGAAAGAATATCAAGAGCAGTTACAACCATTTATAACAAGTGCTGTAAAAAGTACAGCTACAGTTCAACAAAAAGCTGCCGGAGTAGCAGGTGGAACAAATAAATTAAATGAAGAAGTAAAACAATTAAAAGGCGAAATAAATCAAAAAACAAGTGATGCACAAAACAAACTACCGAATACAGCGAAATTGGACTCTTTAACAGAGGGTATTGAGAAATTAGCCAGTGCACAAAAAGGATTTGTTGAAAATTTCCAAGGGTTTGGTAAAAATTTAAATGTAGCAAAAGAAGGCGCAAATAAATTTAAAAATGAATCCGGTCAATTAATTGATGCGATAAATCAATTAGCAGATGGCTCTGGTCAAGTAACAGGCGGTTTAGGAACATTATCTGCAGGAGCAAATCAAATGGCAGGTGGTGTACATCAATTAGCAGATGGCTCAAGTCAAGTAACAGGCGGTTTAGGAACATTGTCTGCAGAAGCAAACCAAATGGCAGGTGGAGTAAATCAATTAGCAGATGGCTCAAGCCAAGTAACAGGCGGTTTAGGAACATTATTAGCAGGGGTATCCAAATTAGCAGATGGTTCAAGCCAAGTAACAGGCGGTTTAGGAACATTATCTGTAGGGGTGTCCCAATTAGCAGATGGCTCCGGTCAAGTAACAGGCGGTTTAGGAACATTATCAGCAGGGGTATCCAAATTAGCAGATGGTTCAAGCCAAGTAACAGGCGGTTTAGGAACATTATCTGTAGGAGCAAATCAAATGGCAGGTGGAGTAAATCAATTAGCAGATGGCTCCGGTCAAGTAACAACAGGCTTAGGCACATTATCAAATGGCTCAACCCAGCTAATCGACGGAGTAAATAAACTAGCAGACGGATCAGGAAAAGTAACGGATGGTCTCGTAAAAGTAAACGATGGTTCAGGTGAACTTGCAGAGAAACTTGGCGAAGGAGCAGAAAAAACTGGTGAAGTAAAAGGGACGGATAAAACGTATGATATGTTTGCAAGTCCTGTAAAAGTGAAGACGGAGAAAATGGCGGAAGTTCCAAACTACGGAACTGGATTTACGCCGTACTTCTTATCACTCGGTTTATTCGTTGGGGCATTACTATTATCAATCGTATATCCATTACGTGATACAGTCGGCGTTCCGAAATCAGGGTTTAGTTGGTTTATTAGTAAGTTCGGCGTACTACTATCAGTTGGTATTATTCAAGCGATAGTAGCAGATGTTATATTACTGTTCGGATTGGGTGTAGAAGTACAAAGCATTCCATACTTCATACTCTTTAGTATCATTACAAGTTTAGCATTTATCGCATTAATTCAATGTTTAGTAACAGCATTCGGTGATGCAGGCCGTTTCATCGCCATCATCACATTAATTATTCAGCTTACAACGAGTGCCGGAACATTCCCACTAGAATTGATTCCGAAGTTTTTACAACCATTCAATGCTTGGTTACCGATGACATACTCTGTATCTGGATTGAAGGCAGTTGTATCAAGCGGAGACTTTAACTTCATGTGGCAAAACATTGGAATGCTCATGATCTTCATTGTTGTATTATCACTTGGAACAATCGCTTCATTAACTTGGATGCATAAACGACAATTTAGAAATATTGCTGAAAATCAATCGGTTGAAGCGTAAATAAGGAACATAAAAAAGGTACCGAAATGGTGCCTTTTTTATTGGTCTTTTTTTATCACGCTATTTGTGGGCAGTAAGGCTCCCACCTCAAAATTTGGCTAGAGAAAAGAAGTTAGGTGGGAGATAGACTGCCAATAAACGCCTGATTAGTGTGGGCTAATAATCAGTGAGGCTGAACAAAACACCTACTGATTAAAGTTTCACTTTATAGGCTGAGAAATTTCATTTGTTTTTCTATTTTTACGGAAGAAGTATATAGCAATACTTATAAGGATAATTGTAGCTACAATCCAAACAAATGGACCATATTTTTCAGCAAAAGTATATAGTTTCATGTTACTGGAAATGTCCTCTTTTGTTTTTCCTATTAGAATTTCAGAGCCACTATAACCTTCAAGTGTATCTCCTTTTTTATGCCAAAAATAAGAACGTCTGATTTGTTTTCTATTCCGGTGTATCGGTATCCTTTACCTTTAATTGTTAATTGGGTATCATCCTTTTTTAGTGAATAGTCTTCGGCAGAAATATCTTTGCCTGACAGTGTAATTGGTTCCATTGAGAAGCGGATTTCTTTTAATGCAGGAAGAGTCTCATTGTTTAGTAAGAGTTGCTTTGCAATATGCTGCTCAGTATTAATGTTTATCCAATTTGCTTTTCGTCGTTTATATGTATTAATTTCAAGGAGTGCGAATTCTTTATTTTGAAGTTTTTCCTCTGTAATAGGTTGCGCGGTAGTTAATGTTCCTTTTAATAAAATCACACCGTCTTTTGCAGATTGAAAGGAAGTGGTTTCCTTTGTTTTCTTTAATGTATTGATAGTCCCTTTATAATCCTCTTTTCCTAAAAGAACAGCTCCTGTATGTACGGTTAAAATAAGATATAGGATGCTGAATACGATAATAGCTTTTTTCACTATTTCCCCTCCAAAGTATGTATAATTAAATTATAACATAATTTACCATAATGAATTTATTAATTTGAATAAAAAGTTACAGACGTAAAAGTAATAAATACATTAAGAGAAGTGTAGATGAGAGGAGTAAAAATGAAAAAGAAATACAGTTGTAAGAAAGTTGTACAACTGTACTTAAAGTGGATAAAATATTTTCTTCATAATGTAATGGTTGTTTTGTATCCCTTTTTCTCCTTAATTTCATCATATTTCATGTATAGCTAAATAAAAGGACAGGAATTACAACAATTTACAGAGAAACATAGGGTAGAGGAGTTGATATGATGAAAGGCAATCTTACTTATTATTTTATCGTAAATCCGCTAATAATCTTTCTTGTTTATGCCCTTTCACCTATATTGTTTGATAAAGAAGTATATACAAGTATGAAAGATGCATTTGGAATACTTACGTTCTATGTAGTAAGTCTATGAACGCTTCAACATTCGAACTTGTAATGTATCCAAGCGTTATATATTCATCTTCATAGTAAAATATTATTTTTTTGTCAAAGATTCTTCTCTTCGTTTCTATGGATAGAATTTTTTCATAATCAAATTCGGCAATGAATGTGTTTTTATATTGGCTAAAAAAGAGAAGTCTTTGATTAGTAGCAAGTAACATGCCAGGATACGGGACTTTATGCGTAATCATATAGCCAGTAAGTGAACATTTTAAAGTAGATAAAATTTTTTCTTCTTTATGTAATAGTTGTTTTGCAGCTGTTAAGATTGGATTCATTGTATACATTCCTTGTATTTTGATATATGAATATTGTATCAAGAGTAAAAAGATTCTCAATATGTAATATTGCATATTGGCCGTTTTATAGTTGTAATATTATTTTTAAAAAGAAAAAGTACGAGGTGATTCAATGATACGGTTAGTAAAAGAGACTGATGCAGAAGCAATTATGAATATTAGAAAAGAAATTATATTATCGGAAACTACTACAAAATTTTTCATAGTATCCCCAAAGAAGTTACCGAATGATATGAATGCAGAAAGAGAAAAGATACGGAAAAGTAATGAGAAAGGTAATCTTTATATCGTGTATGAAGTAGATGGGAAGGTAGTTGGCTTTTTAATTTTCAACCGATATGAACTAGAACGGTTACAACACGCAGGCACAATGGGAATGGGGATTAAAGAGGCGTATTGTAATCAAGGCATCGGCACGAAATTAATTGAATTTCTTATTAGTTGGGCGAAAGGGCAGAAAGGTTTAGAGAAAATTTGCTTAGGTGTAGTTTCTGTTAATGATCGGGCAATTAAAGTGTACAAACGTATGGGTTTTGTAGAAGAAGGAAGACAAAGAAAGCAAATAAAGTATGAAGATGGATCATATGGAGATGACGTATTGATGGGGTTTTATATTGAATAAAGGATATATGGTATTAAGAAAAGGAATGTACATAACGTAAATTTCTAAAAGTAGTATATTGCCCCTGCATTAACAGACTTTTTCCTATGTATAATATTAATATAGTAAAATCATAACAACCGATATTGCAGTTTCCAATAATATACTATATAATCAATTTAAGAAAACGTTTTCATGCAAAGGGGGAGAATTTCGTGTCGACTATAGAGGACGTGGCGAAATTAGCGGGGTTATCAAGGACAACGGTTTCTAGGGTGATTAATAATCATCCATATGTTTCAGATGAGAAGAAAAAAAGGGTTCAATTAGCAATGAAGCATTTAGGCTTCGTTCCTAATTCTGCGGCGAGAAGGCTTCGTAAACAAAAAACGGAAACAATTGCGGTGCTAGTTCCAAGGATTACAAATCCTTTCTTCAGTAGATTTATCGAAGCAATCGAGATTGCTGCTTCTGAACATAAATATAAACTGATTATTTGTCAAACAAGATATTTACCGGAAAAAGAGATGGAGTATTTACAATTATTATCTACGAAGCAAGTAGATGGGATTATTCTATGTTCACTAGAAAATCCGTGGGAAGATGTAGAGCCATACTTACAGCACGGTCCAATCGTGTTGTGTAATGAATATATTGAGGAAGCAAATATTCCAACAGTGAAGTTTGATCATGCGCAAGGAGCATACATAGCTGCGAAGCATGTGTTAGATCAAGGATATCGTAATCTTATTTTTTGCCGTGGTAACGAAACCAAAGTTGTTAGCCAGCAGCGAAAAATGGGCTTTTTACGTGCAATAACTGAGAAGAGCCGCCAAGTAGAAGCGATTGACTTTCTTGAAAACGCTTTCTCTTGGGAAGATGGAAAACGAATATTCCATGAAGTATTAAAGGACAAAAAAAATCCTACCGCGATTTTGGCAGGAGGCGATGAGGTAGCAGCTGGAATTATCTCAGAGGCGAAACGCCATAACTGGAGCATTCCAGATGATCTCGCTGTTATCGGTTTTGATAATCAAATATTATCGCAGATTACAGAACCAGGTATTACGACAATTGAACAGCCAATTGATGAAATGGCCCGAAAAGTTGTCGACCTAATGATGGATAAAATCCATACGAAAAATTATCGAAAAAAAGAATTGTATGAGTTTGAACTGGAGCTCTTGGTGAAAGGTTCAACGATGAAGGATAAGATGTTATTAGCCTAGTAGACTATGTCTGCTAGGTTTTTTTCTGTTCACAAACTACTATTCTTCGTGAACGCAATCGTCACATTTGTTATGGTATGCTTCGTGTTGCTCATCAATTTCTTTCCCACAGTGCGCACAAGTTTTCGTCGGTAAATTTCTGAAAAACTCCATTGGTTGATCGATCATGTCAATCCCTCCATTTCCATTTCTTACTATCATTGTATTAGTACAAAAAATAAAAGTCAACAACTGTTTTATAACAAAATTGAAAATTAATGAAAAAGTTTAGGAAATGGATTATAGTTAACAATGTAGGATGTAAGTAAAAAACTTTCTCAAGTACGGAGAAAAACTGCATTCCTACTCGGTTTTAGAAAGGATGGATACATATGAAAATGACTGTTGTCGGCTTTTGGGGCGGCTTTCCAGAAGCGGGAGAAGCAACGTCGGGGTATTTGTTTGAACACGATGGTTTTCGTTTACTTGTAGACTGTGGTAGTGGTGTACTAGCACAGCTTCAAAAATATATAACACCATCTGATATAGATGCAGTTGTACTATCGCACTATCATCACGATCATGTTGCAGATATTGGGGTATTGCAATATGCGAGATTAATTACGAGCGCGACAACAAGGCAACTACCAGAACTACCAATATACGGTCATACGTTTGATGAGAATGGTTTCCATTCTTTAACACATGAACCGCATACGAAAGGAATCGCGTACAATCCAGAAGAAACACTTCAAATTGGACCGTTCTCGATTTCATTCTTAAAAACTGTTCATCCTGTTACATGCTTTGCGATGCGCATTACAGCAGGTAGTGATATCGTAGTATACAGCGCTGATTCCAGTTATATTCCTGAGTTTATTCCATTCACGAAAGATGCTGATCTTTTCATTTGTGAGTGTAATATGTATGCACATCAAGAGGCTGCAAAAGCAGGGCATATGAATAGTACAGAAGTAGCAAGTATTGCAAAAGATGCGAATGTAAAAGAACTTTTATTAACGCACTTACCGCATACAGGCAACCCATCTGATTTAGTAACAGAAGCAAAACAAATTTTCAGTGGCCATATTACGCTAGCGCATAGTGGCTACGTATGGAACTCATGAGGTGATACGATGTTATTTATTGATAATAAAGGAATTACAGACCCTAGAATAAACTTAGCGATTGAAGAATATTGTGTGAAGAATTTAGATATTAACGAAACATATTTACTGTTTTACATTAATGAGCCTTCGATTATCATTGGTAAAAACCAAAACACAGTAGAAGAAATTAATGCAGATTACGTAAAAGAAAAAGGTATTCATGTCGTTCGTCGTCTATCAGGCGGAGGCGCAGTATATCATGATTTAGGAAACTTAAACTTCAGCTTTATTACGAAAGATGATGGAGACAGTTTCAGCAACTTCAAAAAATTCACAGAGCCTGTAACGAAAGCGCTTAGTAAATTAGGCGTAAATGCAGAACTAAGTGGTCGTAACGACATTTTAGCTGAAGGTAGAAAAATTTCAGGTAATGCGCAGTTCTCAACGAAAGGTCGTATGTTCAGTCACGGTACGTTACTATTTGACTCTGAAATCGATCACGTCGTATCAGCGTTAAAAGTAAAAATGGATAAAATCCAATCAAAAGGTATTAAATCAATCCGTAGCCGCGTTGCGAACATTACAGAGTTCCTAAACGAAGAAATGACGACAGAGGAGTTTAGACAACTTCTTCTAGAAACAATTTTCGAAGGAGAAACAGAAATCCCAACGTATGAATTAACAGAAAATGATTGGAAAGAGATCCACAAACTTTCTGAAGAACGTTACCAAAATTGGGATTGGAACTACGGAAAATCACCGAAGTTCAACTTACAACATTCACACCGCTTCCCAGTTGGACAAGTTGATGTTCGTCTTGAAGTGAAAAAAGGAACAGTAACAGAATGTAAAATTTACGGCGACTTCTTCGGTTCACTAGATGTTCATGATATCGAAGAGCGTCTAACAGGCGTTCAGTTCGATAAAGATGCATTCACTGCAGCTTTAGAAGGCGTAGATATCGCACGCTACTTCGGTAACATTACAACAGAAGATTTCTTACATTTATTCTTCTAAAAATGAGGGAGGCTGCCATAAAGGCAGCCTCTTTCTTTTTGTAGTTTTGTCGATATAATTCCATTTACCACAAAATGTATACTTACAGGACATCTGCCTCTTATAAAGGAATATATATATGAAAAGGAGGCGAATCGAAATGAAAAGAGTAATGTACGTTATATTATTGCTCAGCTTCGTCATCGGAATGACAGCGTGTAACAGTGGATTGCCCTCAAGTCGTACAATTTTGTCTATCGGAAAACCGGCTGAGGATAATGTTATATATTTTACGCATACAGATAACAAACGAAAGATACATGATATACAAGACATGTTTCAAAATAAGAAGTGGAAAAGAAATGAAACATTCAGCACTGTTAATAAAACGCCAGATGTCGTCTTATCAATAGATGAAAACAACAAAGGGTTACCGACGTTATATGTTACGGTGTATTTTCATGAAGATGGAGCGGACGCTCTTAACTTGCACGGCGAGCATACGACGTTAAATAAAGAGGAACTTAATAAACTTAGAGAAAAGATGAATGCATATTATCCTAAAATGATTTCTGGTCTAGTTTCATAAATTACTTACAAATAAAATCCCCTTATTCTTCCAAAGTAAACTAAGAGTAGGTGGTCTGTCTATATGCAGTTAATAGAATATCACTTGCTACTTTAATTTTCTTTTAATATAATTAATTTAGAATTTTTAAATATTCTAAATTTTATAAAGGTGGGGTTTTTGTGAATCTCGTTCAATCTTTGGCTGAAACGGCAAAAAAGAAGGGGGATAAACCGGCTTATATATTTATGGATCAGTCGGTCTCATATGACCAATTAAACAAAATGGTCACAAGGTTTTCTGGCAATTTAGCAGAAATGGGCATTGGAAAAGGGGACAATGTCGCATTAGTTGTTGGGAACTCACCACATTTTTTGGTCGGTTTATACGGAACAATGAAAGCCGGAGCAACTGTTATTCCAGTTAATCCAATTTATACAGCAGACGAAATGCATTATATTTTACAAAATGGAGATGTAAAAACAATCATCGTACTCGACGTCCTTCTACCTGTTATACAATCTCTTACAACAAGACTTCCTTCATTAGAAAACATCATCATATGCGAAACCTCATCAGATTTTAACCATACAGAAACCGAAAAAATGAAAACGTTTACTAGTTTTGTGGGGACTGGAGATACAACTTACGAAGGTCCTGAACTAGATGAAGAAGATGTAGCGGTTATTCTATACACTTCGGGCACAACTGGAAAACCGAAAGGCGCTATGTTAACACATAAAAATTTATATAGTAATGCGAGCGATGTGGCTTCGTATTTACAATATACGGCTGATGACCGTGTTGTTGCGGCACTGCCTATGTTCCATGTATTCTGTTTAACAGTTGCGGTAAATGCACCGATTGTGAACGGGGCAACGATTTTAATGTTACCGAAATTTAGTCCGAAAGAAGTATTCCGTATTTGTCGTACGTACGAACCAACGATCTTTGCTGGCGTACCGACGATGTACAATTATTTATATTTATTTGAAGAAGCAAGCGCAGAAGATGTGAAGACGCTTCGTCTTTGTATTTCCGGTGGCGCATCGATGCCTGTTGCTCTTCTACAAAACTTTGAAAAACGTTTTAACGTTATTGTTTCAGAAGGATACGGTTTATCAGAAGCATCACCAGTTACTTGTTTCAATCCGCTAGATCGTCCTCGTAAACCAGGGTCGATTGGCACAAATATTTGGCATGTAGAAAATAAAATTGTAAATGAACTTGGGGAAGAAGTACCTGTCGGCGCAGTCGGCGAATTAATCGTTCGCGGACCTAACGTTATGAAAGGATACTATAATGCACCAGAAGATACAGCTGCGACATTGAAAGACGGCTGGCTATATACAGGTGACTTGGCGAAAATGGATGAAGAAGGTTACTTCTATATCGTTGATCGTAAAAAAGATATCGTCTTAGTTGGCGGTTATAACGTATATCCTCGTGAAGTAGAAGAAGTATTATATACGCACGAATCAGTAGCGGAAGTTGTTGTAATCGGTGTTCCTGATGAAAACTTAGGAGAAGCTGTGCGGGCGTACGTCGTTTTGAAGCAAGCAAACGTAACAGAAGAAGAACTAATGCATTACTGCACGTTACATTTAGCGAAATATAAAGTGCCGAAAAGCATTGAGTTTTTAATAGAATTACCGAAGAATACGACTGGTAAGTTGTTAAGAAGAGCATTGAGAGAGAAAGCGATGCAAGTGTAAAAATGAGGCAACCATCTTTGAAGGTGGTTGCCTCATTTTTTTGTGCATTGATTAAGCTGTGGTGCCATATATTTAAAGCTTCATATGACCAACAAGGAGGAGATATACATAGAACAGAAGGGATTAACGCTTACGGCGAGTGCAATATCTTATTTGTGAAATTATGGATGAACTCTGAAAATGATAAGAACGGTAATTTTAATCAAAATGGAGTAATGAACCGTGAATCAATGGCTACGGTGTTAGTAAATGCATATAAATTAGAATGGAATGAAAATAGTAAGTTACCAAAAGAATTTGCTGATTTGAAAAATCATTGGGCTCGAAGTATGCCAATATTTTAGTTTAGCAAGAAAATTTAAAATCCAAGTTGACACATATGAATTACAGAATTAAAATGAAAAGAAATCGAATACAATACATTAGAAGCTAATCAGATAAACTGAAGGCGCACAATGTTCACATTTGTGAATATATTGTGTGCCTTTTTCTATTGTATAAACTAAGGGGGCTTAACGATGAAAAAGTGGGGTAAGGCAGCGTTTATGAAAAGTACAGGTGTTTTATTATCAGCAGTTGTACTTTTATCAGGGTGTGGTTCGGCAACATCCACTAGTAATTCTGAAGGAAGTGGGGATAAAAAAACAGTTGAGCTTTTAAATGTTTCTTATGATCCAACTAGGGAGTTATATCAAGATTTTAATAAAGATTTTGCGAAGTATTGGAAAGAGAAGCACGGGCAAACAGTAAATGTAAAACAATCACACGGGGGATCTGGAAGTCAGGCGCGTTCTGTTATTGATGGCTTAGAAGCAGACGTTGTTACACTAGCACTTGCTTATGATATTGATGCCATTAGCAAGAAAAAACAATTAGCAGAAGATTGGCAGAAGCGACTTGCGAATAATTCCACTCCATACACGTCAACAATTGTATTTCTTGTTCGAAAAGGAAACCCGAAAGGCATTAAAGACTGGGATGACTTAACGAAAAAAGGTGTGTCTGTCATTACACCAAACCCAAAAACATCAGGCGGAGCACGTTGGAACTATTTAGCGGCGTGGGGATACGCATTGAAAAAATATAATCATAGTGAAGATAAGGCGAAAGAGTTTGTTAGCCAAATTTATAAAAACGTAGAAGTATTAGATTCAGGAGCGCGCGGAGCAACGACAACATTTGTTGAAAAAGGAATTGGTGACGTATTAATCGCATGGGAAAATGAAGCGTTATTATCCCAAAAAGAGCTTGGAAAAGATAAATTTGAAATTGTAACCCCTTCTATTAGTGTACTTGCAGAACCACCAGTAGCGGTTGTAGATAAAGTCGTTGATAAAAAAGGAACGAAAAAAGTAGCAGAAGGGTATCTTGAATATTTGTACTCAGAAAAAGGACAGGAAATTGCGGCGAAAAACTTTTATCGTCCGCGTAATGAAAAAGTAGCAGAAAAATATGCATCTCAATTTCCGAAAGTTCAATTATTTACAGTAGATGAACTATTTGGTGGCTGGAAAAAAGCACAAGAAAAACACTTTAATGACGGCGGCGTATTCGATAAAATTTATCAAAAATAATGCGTACTGCTAAAGGGGGATGAGGTGAAAGAGGATGAGGAAGAAGCGTGTTTTACCAGGGTTTGGATTATCGCTTGGATTTACAATGTTGTACATGAGCTTATTCGTACTTATACCACTTTCTATCGTATTTATTCAAACTTCACAGTTAGGTTGGAAGAAGTTCGCTGGGGTTATAACGAACGAGCGTGTGTTGCATTCCTATCAAGTTAGTTTTACAACTTCATTGGTAGCGGCTATTGTAAATGCCATTTTCGGTTTATTAATAGCTTGGGTGCTCGTACGCTACAAATTTCCAGGGAAACGACTATTAGATGGACTCATTGATTTACCGTTTGCACTTCCGACAGCTGTAGCTGGTATTACACTTACAACGCTTTATGCGGAAAATGGATGGATTGGGAAAATATTTGGCCTGTTGCATATAAAAGTAGCTTTTACACCACTCGGAATTATCGTTGCGCTTACTTTTATCGGTTTACCATTTGTCGTTCGAATGGTGCAACCAGTGCTGCAAAATATTGATAAAGAAGTAGAAGAGGCGGCTTCGAGTTTAGGTGCATCCCGCTTGCAAATATTTGTGAAAATCATTTTACCAGAGATCTTTCCCGCTCTTCTTGCAGGTTTTTCACTCGCATTTGCAAGAGCATTAGGAGAATACGGATCTGTCGTTTTCATCGCAGGTAATATGCCGATGAAAACAGAAATTGCGCCACTGATGATTATGACGAAACTAGAACAATATGATTATGCGGGGGCAACAGCTGTAGCGACCGTGATGCTTATTATTTCTCTCCTTTTCCTTCTTCTTATTAATATGATTCAAAGCTGGAGTAGAAGGCATGAACTAAAAAGTGAATAGGAGGAGAGAAAATGGAACCAACATTATTAGAAAAGAAAATAGTAAAAAGCGTATCAGCTAAAAAAGAATCTAAGCTTGTACCAGGCATATTAATTACGATTACAGTTTTATTTTTATCTCTCTTTCTATTACTGCCACTCATAACTATTTTTCTAAAAGCCTTTGAAAGAGGGATGGATGTATACATTGCCGCTATTACAGATCAAGAAGCATTTTCAGCAATTAGATTAACGCTTCTCGTTGCGTTAATCGTTGTGCCGCTTAATACGATATTTGGGGTAGCGGCCGCATGGCTTATTACAAAGTTTCAGTTTAAAGGAAAACAAGTATTACTCTCTCTTATTGAACTGCCGTTTGCTGTGTCACCAGTTATCGCAGGATTAGTATTCGTTTTACTTTTCACACCGAGGGGTGCTCTTGGCGAATGGTTACTTGAACATGGAGTGAAACTCATTTTCTCTGTACCAGGCATTATTATCGCAACAATCTTTGTAACCTTCCCGTTCGTTGCACGTGAATTAATTCCCATTATGCAGGCGCAAGGGAAAAGTGAAGAAGAGGCAGCTTTATCACTTGGCGCAAGTGGCTGGAAAATGTTTTGGCGTGTTACGCTTCCAAATATAAAATGGGGTCTTTTGTACGGCATGATTCTATGTAATGCCCGTGCTATCGGTGAGTTTGGAGCCGTTTCTGTCGTATCAGGTCACGTGCGCGGTATTACGAATACGATGCCGCTCCATATTGAAATTTTGTACAATGAATATCAATTTTCAGCAGCATTTGCAGTAGCGACGTTAATGTCATTAATTGCAGTGTTTACACTCGTTATAAAAAACTGGATTGAATGGCGAATGGAAAAACGACAATAAGAGGGGGATTACGGTGAGTATTCAAATTCAAGGTGTATCAAAACAATATGGTACATTTCAAGCACTAACAGACATTCATTTGGATATTCCAAAAGGTGAACTTGTTGCCTTATTAGGCCCGTCAGGTTCTGGGAAAACGACGTTATTACGCATTATTGCAGGATTAGAAGAAGCGGATGGAGGCTCTGTTTCATTTGATGGGGAAGATCTAACAGACATTCACGTGAAAAACAGGCAAGTCGGTTTCGTCTTTCAGCACTATGCGCTCTTTAAACATATGAATGTATTTGAGAATGTCGCTTTCGGTTTAAAAGTAAGAAAGAAAAGCTTAAGACCGTCAGCAGAAGCGATAGAAGAAAAGGTAACAGAATTATTAAAGCTCGTAAAAATGGATGGCTTTGCTAAACGTTATCCAGCGCAATTATCTGGTGGACAACGTCAACGTATTGCACTAGCCCGGGCACTTGCAGTCGAACCGAAAATTTTATTACTTGATGAACCGTTCGGTGCACTCGATGCAAAGGTGAGAAAAGAATTACGAAGATGGCTCCGAAAATTACATGACGAATTTCAAATTACGAGCGTATTCGTAACGCATGATCAAGAAGAAGCGTTAGACGTTGCAGACCGTATCGTTGTAATGAATGAAGGTCGCATTGAACAAATGGGAACACCGGAAGAAGTATATGAAAACCCAGCAAGCCCGTTCGTTTACGATTTTTTAGGAAATGTAAATTTATTTCACGGCCGCGTTCATAAAGGAAAGCTAAATGTAGGATCGGTCGAACTAGAAGCACCAGAGCATAAGCACGTTTCCAACGTAGACGGAATAGCCTACGTAAGGCCGCATGACTTATCAATCTCTCGTACGAAACAGAGCATAGATGCAATCCCGGCAAAAGTATCTTATTCTCACGCAGTCGGAAATATCGTATATGTAGAATTAAAACGAGACGGAACAGATGAATATTTAGAAGCAGAAATTACGAAAGAACAGTTCAAGCAGCTGAACATTCAAGCGGGTGATTTCGTATACGTACAGCCGAAAGAAGTGAAAGTGTTTATTCCGGAGGATTTTGTAATTTAAGAGTGTTCACTCTTAAATTACAAAATCTATTAATAAGAAAAGGTCTCCTAAAAGATATTTTAGGAGACCTTTTCTTTGTTTATCGTAATAACTTTTTCTCATATGAAATGTAGTCGGAAGTTTGCATATATAATAGCGGAGCGTGTTCACACAACTATTTGGTACGAGTAGTAATGAAGATATTCTTCCTACGTTCTTACATAAAATTTTTAATTTTGGATATTTGTATCATATGTTTCTGCGACAAACACAAAGTCTACATGCTCTTTATCAATAAAAATACTTGTTTTAGATGGAAGACCTGTTATGGTAGAAACAATATCAACCTCAACAAGGTCAAATCCTACACGATAAGCATCTTCAATTTCAATTCCACCAGTTAGAAAATGCAATCCATCCCCAAATGACTTAAATACAAATACATTTTCTTTCAAACTTTTATTATCCATTTCAATCCATTCTTCGTTAATATAAATCTTAAATGTTGTGCACTTTGGAACACACTCGATGTGATGTATCCCTTTATAACTATTAAGTGAAAACATATAGGTATGAGTTTCTTTAAAGTTAATATCTATCCCGTATTTAAAAGCAAAAGTTTTATATACCATCTCATAAAACAATGGCATTACAATATCATCCCATGCGTCATAGGCAAAAGCATGAATTGGTATTAGATGAGGATATAAACTTACAATCGCTTTTTGAAAATTAAGTAAGATGGTTGTATCTGTAATTTCTTTTAAAGAATCATCTATTTCATGATCATAATCTTTCGAAATTCTGTTATCAATCATATGACAAACTCCTTACATAGTCTTCTATATACTACGTTTTTCCGCATCATCAGTTTGTTCCTTCTTCAACTAAATTACAAGTTTAACCGATGATTCCAAAAAAGCCCTTGTCTTATTTTATCAATCGTTAAATGGATTGGGATACTACAAGCATTAATGAGAAAAGAAATCGTCTTTTCTTTTTTATGATAGATGTATTTATTTTTAAACTGTATTTACTTTACTCTTTATTTTATTTAGATTTGGATATGTAACATTATTGTGTTAAAAAATATTTCAGCGAGGTGAGTTTATGAAAGAAAAGAAATGGTATAGGCAATTAGTCGTAATGGTGTAGGAGTATCATCTAAGGCCATTTTAAATGCCGTTAAAACTGGCGAAAAAGTTATACAAAGTGGTGGTAGAGCTAAATCTACTAGTAAACAGGCTGTAGTAGTTTTAAATAAAAAAGGTAAAGTAATTACAACTTTTGCTAAGGGTTCAAAATAAACTGGGAAAGGAGAAGATAAGGTTGTTTAAATTAAATAAAGAGATGCAGATTTTATTGAAACAGACATTAGAATCACAAAATAAACATTTACTATGGTTAAATGTTTATGAAGACTTAAGTATGATAGAAACTGAAAAAATAAATAAATTGAGAGATATTATAGTAGATGAATTAATGGAAAAAGGTTTTGATGAATGAGACAATATAAACGATTTGGGAAGAGCATTAGAAGAGCTAATTGATATCTTAGGAAATTTAATACCCTAGAAAATGTTAAGCTGTATTGTAAAGTTTTTAGCTGATGGAAAGTTCCGTTAATTACAGAATGAAAGATTATATAACTCCTAACAATGCACTTAATACGAGCGTAGCTATGATTACAGAGTTTTGCATGTGTAGAATAACTCCAAAAATATAAGGATATATTCTGAGGGCCTATGATTATATAGTATATTTATTGATTCGAATCTTTAAAAGGAGGGGAAACATGGGGAAAATAATAGGGATTATTCTGATTATAGGTGGTATGATTCCATTAATTTATGCAATGATACAAATCTATCGGCAATGGAAAGAAAAAGGGCCTTCTTTTGCTCTTAAATCAATAATTTTCCTAGCCGTAAGCATTTTGCTAGATACTGCAACAACTATTATATTGTGTATAGTAACAGTATTCATTGGTATTTGTTTAATTATCTACACATAATAAGTTCAAGAAGGCTAACTTATCGATTGTTACTAATTGGAGGGATTGGATGAACTTCATTTTACATGGATCTAAACATACAGTTTTGGCTTCCGTTTTTGACTCATTTGAAGGTAGGGAAAAAGAGTTTAATTGGCTTATAACAGACATGGAGATTGTCGCACATCAGGAAGAGAAACTTATCCGAGATTATCCTAAAATGTCGTATCCAATAGTTTGGATAGCAGGTGAAGATCTTTCAAATCTCGTAAAGAAATATAATCCTCAATTTATTTGGGGCGTACTATCTGCGTTTGATAAGTCTATAAACATTGATATTAATAATTTGCTTGTAGAGCCCTATGCAAATGGAAACGAAGGGCTCTGGGTACCAAGTCCAAATATTCAGCACCCTCAAGCAAAACTTGAAATTGTTTGTTGGGATTCCAGTTTGATGTTGTTATTAAGTAACGATATAAATATTGATGATAAATTTAGAAATTACTTTAAAGAAGCTAGGGATTTAAATGCCTATAATTCGGAATTTTGATTTAAATGGAGACAACATTAATCCGTTATACGAAACAGATATGGAAAAGGGAATGGTATGCATACTCTACAAGTAGCGTATTATAAGGTGAAAAGCGGATTCTCTGTGAGGAGAATTAGATTATTATTGATTTATAAAAACAAATAGGAATAGATAAACTTAATATTATTAAATGAGAATAGTAGGATGGAATAGGGATAAATATAACTTTGAGAGAAAAGAAGGTGTACTATGGAGTTTACATTCGAAAAGGTTCAACGTATTGAAGATGCAAATATATACCGTGTTAGTAATATAACTGATATTTATGAAACAGATTTATTTGATGATTATAATCGTAATGTTGATAATTTAAGTTTACTTGTTCAAGAGAGGATTAATCAGTTTATTGTACATGTAGATAAATCTGAGGAAAAAAATGTGAAAGAAGAAATAGAGTCTAAAAACATTTCCTACACAGTTTTTGATTCGGGAAGAAGGAACATTTTCTTTGTTTTTGATTCTATACCAAGGACAGAAGTATCATATATAATCAAGTATTTTTATGGTGTAAGTATAGAAAATACTTTTGCTATTATCAGTTTAGGAAATAGCGTTGGTATTAAACTAGAGGAAATAAATCAAAGTAAATTGATGAAGTGTTTAATGGGAGAATGTGTTGTACCACAAATCGAATTAGTTCCATCATCGGCGTGTGCATTTATTCAATATGATGGTGCGCTTTTAACAATTGCTAGTAATAATTTCGATATTTATGCAACATGAAAATAATAAGAGGTAATTAAATGATTTTTTTAGCGCAAGGAGATACTGGAGATATCCAAAGTTAATTAATATATATATGTCGCACCACTTATATTTTTCAGAAAAGGTAACTTTAAGAATATAGGAGGATAAAAGATACATGGATAAAGAATATGAAGAACTCATAGTTAGGAGTTTTTTTCAAAAAAAAATCCAGGATAGAATTATTTTTGAACTAACTTCACCTAAAAAAAGAGTGAAGGCATTAGGGCGTTTGGCGCATAACCATGACACTATCTTAAATTCTATGTATTTTGAATCTATCCCAAAAAATATGGTGTATGCTGAAGGAATATCAACGCAATTAAAAAAATATGGAGCAAAGGATTCTTGTTACGTAATGTCCCTTATTAGTGAAATTGATGGGAGTTTTATGGGATTAGAATGTGCAATAGAAAAAGTTATTTGGTGTGGTTTACCTTGTTTAATTTCATGCATACCGAGTAAATTATTATATTTTCAAGCTGAGCAGGGGAGCGGCCCGCCTGAAAGATATATTCTACGTAAAATTTAAAAGTATATCCCTATAAAAAGATATATAAGGTAGGAGAAAGAGTGGCACTATCAATCCATTATATGAAACAGATAGAAAGCGTCCCCCGCTAAATAAAAGTAATAATTGAAAAGGATGAGTGATTATGAGGTTTTTTTTGAGTGGTGAATTAGAAGGTGACATTGCTGAGGAATTTATAAATATAATTTCAGAAATCGGTAGTGACTTTGAAAAATTAAATAGTAATAATTATGGTAGCGAAGTAGAAGAAATAGCTATAATCCCTATAGTAGTTAACATAACTCCGGAATATGAAGATGCGGGTTTTCATAAAGAAAGAAAGCTCTTTAAAAGGAAGAGTAAAGAAGCAGATTTTAGATTAAGGATTGACTATGAAGCATTTTTATCTGCAGATTATGCTACGAGGAAAATATTGATAATTGGAAATATTGTTCAATCTATTAGACTGTTAGGGGAAAAGGCTACGTCGGACTTTAATGCAATAAAGTTAGAGCAAGATATTTTACAAGTTTTTAATATCAAAGAATTGATATAGTGGGACATTTTACAGGTGAATATTATGTAGTACGAAAATACTAAGGAACACCCTGTAGTTCCTCATAAAACATTATTTTAACTGGAAAAAGGAAAAGCAGAACATACTGTATGGTACTCTCTAGGAAAGAAATGGTGATACTATGAGATTGCATGTAGCAGATAATTCAGAATATATAAACGAAATGCTCTCATTTATGTTTGAGGATATGAGCAAGTATGATTGGATATTTGCAGATATGGTGCCGCACGTATTTAAAGGCGGAGCGGAAGTGATGGATACCATATTTGAGCAAGAAAAATTTTATATTTCAGGTGAAAATCTTTATAGCTTTTTGAAAGAGTATAAAGTTTTACTTATATTTGGAGTGGTGATTGCTGTGGAGAAAGGAAATGAAAAACTCCTTGAAAGTATTCCAGACACTCCAATTATTACAGAAAATAGAGAGTATTGGAAAGATGAGTACAATTTAACGTTGCCAGGATCATTAATGGAGTTTGGTTTTTTTGATACATCAATTTTAATGTTTGCCAGTGATGATGACTATAGCATAGAGAAATTTAAAAGCAGTTTTCAAAATGTAGTATTTTATGTAGAAGATGAATTATAAAAGCGTTAGTGAAATTTGAAAGGAAATCCATCGAGTTTTGGAGAGACGTATATAAGTAATTAGTATCTCCATGAGCGGGGATACTTCGTATTGATGCAGAAGAGCTAGTGTTGGCTCTACTTTTTTCTATATGTATTTTATAAACAATTCGATATAATCTTGATAACAAATTAATGGTAGTTTAAGATGCATGGTAATGTTACATATTAGTATGATGTGAATGCAAAACGATTGTTGAATCTTTCTAGTAAAAATAGAATAGCTGCATTAAAAATTTACAATGAACCTTATGCTATAGGAAAAGAAAGAGGGAATTGTTGATGTGGATAGCGTTTCTAGAATTTTTAGAGTTTATTATAGTTTTGAGTTTAAGTCTTATATTAACATTGGTCGTTTTTTTTCAAGAAAATTATCTGTTTGATATTAAAGAAAGTATTAGTAAGAATAGGTTTTTGTTTATTATTCCAATCATACGTATGTCTCTAGGAGTGTGGATATTATATGTTACAGAAACTACTATAATTGCTGTCTCAAAAGTGACTGCAATTCAATTAATTATTTTACTTCTTTTTTGGGCATGCTCGAAGTATGTACAAAAAACTCGTGAAAATTGGCTAATTACTATAGTTGCTTTTGTTGTTTATGGTGTTGGTACATACATGTATATTCAGTTTGCTTTTAGAGGCTATTAATATATCACCAGAAAAGTTAGTGGTTAGAAAGATGCATTTGTTAAATGTTTGTATGAAGGAAGAGCGAATATAGGCTCTTTTTTCTTTATATATAGGATAGGACATGTATCTAATCCTCGTGGGATAAATCAAAATAGAGAACGGGAAGGAATTATATGAACAAAAAAGAATTAAAATTAAAGCTACTGCAAGGTCTAATTGAAGATTTTTCTGCTATTTAATATTTAGAGGTCCTAAATATTTTTAGTTGTGGGGATGTAATTACAATAAGTTTTATAGAAACATTGTGTAGATTAAAGTAGTTCTCTTTTGCAGAAAGTAATGTTGTAGATGATGATTTTAGTGTCTGTAAAGGGATAGAATTTGGTAGCTTTAATGAAGAATTTGAAGATTGGACATGTACTTGTTCTAAAGAAATGTTCTTAATTTATGAGGATATCGTAGAGATGCAAAAGGAATTGAATAAACTCGGTGAAGAGTTTAGTGGATATACAGATGGTTGGGGTGTATTTGTGTAATAGTGAATTTAATTATCGTGATAAAATAAATTAGATGTAGTAAAGAAACTATTTATGGAAAGAAGGGCTTATATAAGTTCTTCTTTCTTTGTATATATTAAGATATCTTAGTGGTAGAAAGGTATATGATATGTGGGCGGGGGGCTACCGGTAAAAGCCCGATTGGTAAGGACTAATTAAAGTTTTACTTTATATAGGTTTTGAGAGAGTAAGATATATTGTTTGTAGCGGAAATCTTGAATGAAGGGAGCGTGTGATAATTGGCAATGACGGATGAACAATTCGAGAATTATCTTGTTATGTGTTATGACAAATTAGAAAGTAAACAGCAAAAATTCATTTCGGTTTATAATATCTATAACTTTGATGAGTATTGGTATGATCAAGATCGATGTATATTACAGTTTAAAAAAAATGATCAAGTATTACTTGAATTTAGTGTTGTTTTTATAGGTTCTTGGTCTGAAAAGAGTAACAGTTGGATGTGGTCCTGGTCTAATGAGAATGCGGCTGATTATGCAAGAAGTAAGTCTAACTGTTTGAAAGGTTTACAAAAGATTACAGGAAGTGAGGTTTTTATAAATCCACTTTTTGAATGCGATCAAGAAATGGCGTATGAGCTAGCAGCCTTTTCCATTGAATATTTAGATGCAGAAGGAATGTATATGGCACCAGGTGAGAGAAGTGATATATTTATGGCTGTTATGTCACCGCGTGCATTGTGAGTAGAGGATATTAAAAATATAGATAAGGTAGAATGAAAAAGGAGTACAGTTTAATAAATTAATAAAAGGTATCATAGGTCCCCGATGCATGGTGATAAATTTAAAGGAGTGAATTATATTGCTTGAAGTAAAGTTTTACGATTGGAAAAAGAAACGTCCTAAAAAACATTATTTGCTTGTACATGAAATTAGAATTTTTGAGCTAATTTTCTCAAAGAAAGTTAGCGAGTTTGAGATGGGATTAAGAGAGATTGAAAAAGTAACTGTCTTTTGTTTAGCTAACGAAAACACTGATATTTCATATGAAGTGAATAGAGCTTTGGGTGAAATTCGTATATATGTTCCATATGATTTTATGGACTTTTTAGCATTAAATTCAGTTGAAGAGAAATATAAAGAGTTTTGCAAATTAGTACGCCAATATGTTGTCCTTGGACTTGAAGAAAACTCTACTCTTTCATCATCTGTTGTTAAAGGGTATATAGAGGAATCTTTAGATGAAATTGTGAAGCAAAACTATGAAGGAATATTTTTAGTTGGGAAGACACCTAAGAAAAGCCCAAGCCGTAAGAAGATAGCGATATTAAAAGGAATTCATCGTGTTAAAGGTTTCCAGCTACGATGTGAAGTGTATGATGAAAAGGGATTAAAGATTCGAAATCAACTATTGGTAGAAGAGGTAGGGAATGAAATGGTGTATGCAAGATTTTTGGGTACATTAAAATGGGAAAGTGAAAATCTAATAGTAGTTCAATCTAAATCCAGTAGTTGGAAAGAAGAAATCTATCTTTAATAACAAGGTTGTATAGTAGAAAGAGGGGTGTAGAGCATAAATGAATTTTTTTCGAAAAAATAAATTAAGTGACATTCAGAAAAAATACTATGAACATTTTGGAGAGCCGATTCAATTTGTTAATTATTATAGCCGCGGATCGGTTATGTATTTTCAAACGGATGATACGCTTTATTATGTTAATTTACTGAATGTATGAGGTGATAAATGTGAATGAACGTTTAAAGAAAATTGCAATGTTAAGAGAAAAGGTAGAGGAAAAGGCTACTAGAGAAAAGTTTTTAATGTTATGTCCGTCTATAAAAGAATTTGAGATTATTAGCGGGAAGAAAATTGCTTCATTAGTAAACTTTTTAATTGATGAAACACCGAATCCTATCAAAGTTATGAGTGAATTAAATGCTGAACAAGTTATCAATGAAATAAAAGAATTTGAACGTGAATTAACTAGTGTATTGTCTAAGAAGATTATTGTATGGTATGCACATGAAAATTGGGACTTTGGTGTGCAATTAGAATTAGAAGATTTCATGTTATATACAAAAGAAGTATTACATTTCATTGGATATGACGATGCTCAAAGAGGATTAATTTATTCTAGCCTTATTGTAGTAGATGAAGCAATGAGAAGTGCTTTTTCTTTTCTAAAGAATGAGTATAATGTCGAGATAGTACTATGGAAAGAAAGCTGAGTGTATTAGAGTGTTTTAAAACAAATTGGATGAATGGTTGAATTTATTATTAGAAGAAGTGGTGCGTGGTTTAGTGTGATAGAAAGAAAAAGAGAGTCTTCAAGGGATATGTATAAGAGAGTAAAGGAGAGAAAATATGTCTTTTTATAAAGAGGAAATAAAAGGGGATAAATTGATTATAAGTGATGAAAGCATTGATATTTTAATGGATGCTTTTCAAAATAAAGGTAAAGAGATGCCTAAAAATATATCATGGAATTTCATAGCGACGGTATTACTCGCGGGATCTTATTATGAATAAGTAAAAAAACGAAGAGTCTAAATAGTCCCTTCGTTTTTTTACTTATTTTTTCTCTACCAATTTCTTATTCTTCCAATCTAGTGTGAACAATTTATTAAATGTTTTTTGATCAACGTCTTTTACGTTGTTTCCAACCCAGTTTGCAGTTCCGAATGTGAAGCCTGGACGAAGTTGGTAGTCATCGGCGTGTTTTGTATAAGCGACTTGTAAGTTAGATTGATCTGTATTTTTTTCAGAGATAACAACAGCAATCATACCAGGAGAGAAACCGCTATTTGTTAATGCTGGAAGTTGATCCATCGGTATTAAATTACCTTTTGCATCAGATTCATATAGGTATGTGCGAGAGTACATGAAAAGTTGGTTTCCATATAAAGAATGATAGGAGTCACGTGTGTAAATACCCCAGTTTTGATTGTTATATCCGTTAAAGAATACGTTCCATTTTACGTTTTTGTTTGTTTGGTCAATTAAATTTGTTTTATAACTAGTTTGTTTATAGCTTACAGAGTCAGACCAAGTGACTTGACCAGTTGCACCAGCTTCACCGCTAGGTCCATTAGGCGTTACAGAAGCTTTAACAGAGCCACCAAGTTGATAAGATACGCTAGATGTTACAGTCGTTTCTTCTACAGCATTTGTAGGTGCTACGTTAAAGAAACGAGCGCTGTTATCTTGAAGGTTAAATGCAACATCATATTGTGAAGGATAACGTAATGTTGCACTAGCGCCAGGGATTGGGTAGTTATCAATAGGTGCATCACTTATAGTAGGATTTGCTTTTAGAAAACTACCAGTTGTATTAATAACGGCAATCTGTTTATCAGCGCTTGGGTCATCGATAAAAGTTACCTTTAAAGACATTGTCATATTATCAGCTTGATCATTATTAAATGTATTATAGCTCGTATGTGTTTTTGCATTTTGCCCGATATCTGTTACAACTTGTGACGTCGTTTGAGCGTAAGTAGCAGGTGTTGAAAGAGTTACAGCACTACTAGCAAAAACAGCGGATAATGCTAAACATTTTAAGTAGGTTTTAGAACGTTTCATACAATCACTTCCTTTTATCTTTGTCGATATATGTCGTATTACATTTATATCGTAACATGAAAATAAAACGTAATGGATGGTTATGCATAATTGCATAGATGAGTTTTGAAGGATAAAGATAATAGAATTTCATCCAACACTTAAGACTCGAAAATGTCCATTACAGCCGTTCTTAAAAATTTTAAGACAATATGTTTATCAATGTTCTTATTCTGAAGATTGAAGCGCTTAATATTTACGTTATAAGTGCATAACAAGTTATAATAAAAGAAATCAATAAGGAGGCTGGCTGTGAAGAATCTTCGTTATCTCAATATATTTACCATATTAATTATATACACACTACTTATGTTTTACATCGGCTGGAACGGATGGGTTTGGCTTCATGCGGTATTTGGCTGGGAATCTTGGGGATATTATGCTTTCATAGTCGCATTTATTTCATATGCGTACATTCTCGTGCAAGTGTTTAAGTTTTTGCCATTTCTACGAACGATCGGTTCAATTTGGTTCGCGGTCATACAATACGCGCTTATGTTGTTGCCATTAGCTAATATTATGGTCTTTCTTTTACAGTTTTCAGTAGAGAAAGAAGCGGCAATTATTTGGACAGGGGCGGCTGTGATAGCTGCATTTATCTTTATCTTTGCGTATGGAGTATTTAATGCGTATAGCCCGGTAGTAAGAAAGTACGAGGTGCACATACCGAAAAAGGTAGAGGGGCGTAAAAGTTTACGCATTGCGATGGCTTCTGATATGCATTTCGGTAAACTGTCTGGCGTTTCGCATTTAAAAAGACTTGTTCGTCATGTAAATGAGATGGAGCCCGATATTATTTTGCTACCAGGTGATATTATCGATGATCATCCAGGTGTGTTCATTCAAAAGAATATGGGACCAATCATGAAACAAATGAAAGCACCATTAGGCGTATATGGCGTATTAGGAAACCATGAATATTACGGCAGAGCAGTTCCAGAGTTTTTACAAGAGATGGATAAGATTGATATTCGTATTCTTTTAGATGAAGTAATTACAATTGAAGATGACTTTTATCTCGTTGGAAGAAGAGATAAAACAGAGCGAGATCGTCAAAGCTTTGAACAATTAATGAGTACGGTAGATAAATCGATGCCTGTTATCGCAATGGATCACCAGCCATTTGAGTTGAAACAAGCAGCAGCGGCAGGTGTAGATTTATTATTATCCGGTCATACGCACCGCGGACAAATGGCGCCCAATCATATTGTAACGAGAAGAATGTACGAGCTAGACTGGGGATACGCACAAAAAGGTGCGTTCCACGCAATTGTTTCTTCTGGATTTGGATTTTGGGGACCCCCGCTTAGACTTGGTAGTAGGTCGGAGATTGTGCAGGTAGAAGTTACGTTTGAATAGGGGTTATGAAATAGAGAGTTGATGGCTCTCTATTTTTTTTAATAAAAACAAATAAAAATAAATATTTATGTTGGTGCTAATTTCATAAAAGAGATACGATTATAAGACTCGATTAAAATAAAGGGGGATTGTAAGTGATCATATCAGATGTACTATACGGAGAATTTGAAGTGGATCAAGTAGTAGAAGAATTAATTTCAAGTAAGTCTATGCAAAGACTAAAGGGAATTCATCAAAATGGCGCAAGTTACTTAGTGAACGAGAAATGGAATGTAACGCGCTTTGATCATTCAGTTGGTGTTATGTTATTAGTTAAAAAACTAGGTGGTTCAGTAGAACAACAGATCGCTAGTTTACTGCATGACGTATCGCATACTGCTTTTTCCCACGTGATTGATTACGTTTTTGATAATGAAGATGAAAGTTATCATGAAGAGATATTTAGTTCTGTTGTGAAAAACTCAGAAATTCCAGCGATCCTTGCGAAGCATGGTTATAACTATGAAGATATTTTATTAGATGATTCGAAGTGGACATTACTGGAAAGGTCAGCGCCCGAATTATGTGCAGATCGAGTGGATTATACGTTACGAGATATGTATACATACGGATATATTTCTTTAGAAGAGGTTCATAGATTTTTAGAGGATATTATCGCAGTAGAGGGGAAAATGGTCCTTCAAAGTATCGAAATGGCAGAGTGGTTTACAGAAACGTATTACAAAGAAGTAATCGATTTCTTTATGAAACCAATGAATATTTACGGAAATGATATGTTAGTGAAAACGTTAAAGTTAGCTCTTCATAAAAAGGTTATTCATGCAGATGATTTCCTTCTTGAAGATGCTGAGCTTATTTCGAAATTGCAGCAATGTAATGATTCAGAAGTCCATGCTTTATTAAGAAAAGTTCATCCCAATGTAAAAGTAAAAGAAGATAGAGACGATTACGATTTGTATCAGAAAAATAAAGTCCGTCTTATTGATCCTCCGTTACTTCGTGAAGGTGAAGTTATTCCAGCATCTGTTATGTCAGAAAACATAAGACAGATGAGTGATATTGCTTATGAAAAAGCGGTGAGAGGGATGTATGTGAAAGTGATTTCGAATTAAAAAAGAAGTAGCGCATCGTTTTTAGAGCGCTACTTCTTTTTTATTAATGATCAAACCAATTCCAAATCTCAATATCTCCAAGAGTCGCATAACGTACGTGCGGGGAGTTTTGTAATTTTAATAACTCTTTCGACGGGCCAGTAATGACAATGCCGTATACTTTTACGCCATTCTCTTTTACATATTCATAACGTTTATCTAAGTTTAGTTCTTTCTCAGAAAGCGCTGCTATTTTGCTTACCGTTTTTTTATGGATAGAAAGGACGCGCATCATTTCGGTTACTTTGTCTTCTTGCGTTTTCTGCCCGTCGGTTTCATTATCGAGGAATCTTACATGTTCTGGAAACCCTATAGCTTCTCCGCCATGTAGGATATAGTCATCTACATTTTTTCTTTCTTGTCCTGTATCTAAAGCGTACCATAAAGGAGTTGGAGGGAGTTCTTGTGCCTCGAATGTGCTATATAAAAGCGGTTCTAATTCTTTTAAAGTGTAAGCTTTATCAAAAGAAATTGCTACTTCTGCAACGGTTCCATCATGTACTTTTGCAAGTGTATCCCATACTTTTTTTGATGAATCCTTTAAATAATCCCCCTGCTCTGTTTTTGGATGAACAAAGAAGAGTTTTGGTTGATAGAACGGATTCATCCAAGTTCGCTTCGTAACATCTACAGATGATAAGAAGCTTTTTGTTTCTATTGTACCGAGGGGCATTTCTTTTTTACCGACGGTTCGTACTAAATCAAATTGGCTATTCGTACGGAAAAAAGCTTCTACACTTGTTCCGCCTCCTATAACACGGCTATTTGGGATCGTTGCTTCAAGTGCAAGCGAAGGAACCTCTCTAATTTCTTCTAGCCTTTTATCATTATTAGCTTGAAAATAAAAGGCTGATAATACCCCGCCGATTATATAGATAACGATGCAAATTGATAATATAAAACCAAACGTTTGTAAACGATGTTTCCACTTAATTCTCCAAAAAGGAATTTTAAGATTTTTTGGAGGTAACTTTTTCTTAATTGGTTCTGTTTTTGTTAACAGCTCATCTAAGTAAGCTTCACACTCTTCACATGACTCAATATGATTTTCTAACAGTTCTTGTTCATCATGCGTGAGCGTTCCATTTTCATACTTCTTCCATAGTTTTTTAAATTCTGTACAACCCATCCGTATCACTCCTTTATGCTTTTCGTGTCTTTCCGTCCCCTGTGTAATTCAATTTTCACTTTCGCTAATGAGAGACCAGTCATTTCTGCTATTTCCTTATAGGAGAATCCATAGTAATCTCGTAGTAGTAGGACATTTCGTCTTTCGAGCGGAAGAGCGTATAAACTGTCTAACCAACTAGCAATCTCATGTTTTACGAAATATTCATGTTCTGTACTTGGCACGTTTGGTAAATGGAATTCTTCCACTGTAGTTGTTTTATACTTTTTTTCTTTTCGATACCAATCGATAAAGGCATTGTAGGCAATTGTAAATAACCACGGCCTAATTTCTTCTCCTTTATAATAGTCAATATGGACGAGCATTCGGTAAAATGTTTCTTGCATGAGATCTTCCGCATAGTGGGAATCTCCGGTTAGGGAGAGAAGATAGCGAAATAAATCTTGCATATGCTCTGAGTAAATTTCTTCTAATGATTGTTTGCGTTTCACTACATTTCCCTCCCTTCATATATAACAACGAAATACATATAAAAAAGTTACAATTTTTTATGGAATTATAGTAAAAAACGTCAAGAATTGGATTGCGTTCTTTTTTATCATAATACATATAAGGCGGGTGAACAGAGATGGAAAGCTATGAAACACAAATTCAAAGGTCAATTGATTATATTGAGGAAGATGTAATGGAAAAACAAACGCTGCGTAATTTAGCTCGCATTGCAGGTTTTTCTGAGTCGCATTTTCATCGTGTATTTCAGGCATTAGTAGGTGATACAGTAATGGAGTATGTTCGAAAGAGGAGGTTAGCCCGGGCAGCTTATCAACTTTCTCATACGGATGAAAAAGTTATTGATATCGCGTTTGAACATGGCTTTCAATCTCACGAAACGTTCACGAGAGCCTTTAAAAAATTATTTCAAATGACACCGAGTGAATATCGAAAACAAGAAATCGAAACACCGATGTATTACAGAGTGAATGTAAAGCAAAGAAAATTAAATCCGTATTTAGGGGGCATACAAATGGAATATCGTATTGTAAATAAACCAGAATTTTTAGTGGCGGGTTATGAATTGAAGACGACAAGTAAAGAAGGGAAAAACCATCAAGACATTCCAGCATTTTGGCAAGAATATTTACAAAAAGATCTTGGGACAACAATTCCGAATCGTAAAGATACGAGCCAATGGGTAGAGCTTGGATTATGTACTGATTTTAATTTAGAAACAGGGGACTTCACTTACATTATCGGAATGGAAGTTACAGACTTTGAAAATGTACCAAATGAAATTGCGAAGCGTACTTTCCCGGCAGCAACATATGCAGTATTTACAACGTCGAAAGTTCCTCATGAAGAAATGGTATCGTCTATTCACCAAACTTGGAATGCAGTATTCTCAGAATGGTTCCCACATTCAGGATATGAACATTGCGGTGTTACGGAGTTTGAACTGTACGATGAGCGTTGCCACGAAGATAAGAGTGAGTTTGCACAAGTAGAGCTTTGGATACCGGTGAAGAAAAAATAATAGGGTAAGAGCGAATCGTTGGGAGATGGTTCGCTTTTTCATAAAGGGGGAAATGGGAAAATGTTCAAAAAACTAGAATGTGTATCTATACATACGAAAGATATAGAAAGATCAGTTTCTTTCTATAAAGAAATGGGAATGAAGCAAAACTGGATGATAGAAAGAGAATTAGAAGAAGGGGTCATTTGGACGTTAATAGGATTGAAGTTTCCAGATGAGAAAAGTTCGGAGTTAGTAATAAGCAATCATCCGGATATTAATTTTACGGAAGTCGAAGTATTAGTAGAAGATGTACAACAAACGTATGAAAGTTTAAAAGATAATAAAGATGTAAAATGGATTCGCGAACCATTTCCAACAGAATCAGGACATGTTGCAGTAATGGAAGCACCTGATGAGAATGTGTTTGTGTTAGTAGGGAAATAGCTGAAATATGGAGTGACCTTTCATAGTGAGTTATGAAGGGTTATTTTTAATTTGTATAGTAGTAGAGGAAGTAGGTTAGTATTGTCGGTTTTTGTCGGTAAGTCGATATATCTAGAAAATCGCTGATATAATTCGAGTTGCGCCGATATAATTTCATATACCGATAAAACACCTCAAAAAAACGATCCACATAATTTCAATTACTGTAAAATCATCCCAGAAAAGAAAAAAGACGCCACATAGCGTCTTTCCTACGAACGAAACGGAAATACAAGAATAATCGTCGTTCCTTTTCCGAGTGCACTATCAACGGAAATTGTTCCGTTATGAGCATGAACGAGCTGTTTTGTAATGGCTAGGCCAAGTCCAGTTCCGATGTTGCTTTCTTCTGTGTTTGTTCCGCGGTAATATCGTTCAAATAGAAGTTCTTTCGTTTTTTCATCCATTCCTTTTCCATCATCTGAAATGGAGAGTGTAAAGGAATTAGCGTTTTGTGATAGTTTTACGATGACAGTAGTTGTTTCATTATTATGTTTTACAGCATTTACGAGTAAGTTTTCGATAATACGCTGGAACCATTTTTCTTCAATGAAATATTGAATTTTATTTGAGCTCGGTACGAATTCAATATTTTGATTTTGGAGTGTTGGATTGTTAATAAATTGCAATAACACTTTTTGAACGAACTGATTGATTTCAACGTTTACGTGTTGGGCAGGAAGGCTGTTATTTTTTAATTGATACGTTAAGCTTAAATCATCAATTAATGTTGTCATATATTGAGATTTCTCTTTCATAACACTACCAAATTGCTGAATATCACGATCAGTCCAGTTATATTGATTCGATTCGAGTAATAATGCGTAGCCATATATAGAGCTAAGTGGTGTTTTTAAGTCGTGTGTTAGACCGGTAATCCATTCTTCTCGTGTTTGCTGGAGGACTTGCCTCATCGCATCATTTTTTTTGAGTGTAATAGAAAGGTGTTCTAGTGAACTTGTTACATCTCTAAACAAACGGAATGACCATTTTTCTTTACCAGATCGCCGGAACCTGACGGGTTTTCCTTTTTTACTAATAGGTTCTTCATACTTTCCACCAGCGATATTTTTAAGCCAGCGCATCGCATGTAATAACGGTTTCCCGAATTTATTACCGTACCAAATAGAAAGAATGACTAAATAAACAAATACGATAAGAAGGATTAATCCGCATCCGATGAGAAACTTCTTAGTAAATACATCTTCAATTTCGTCACCTGGATAGTAGTGCTCATTTTTTGCAGTTACAACGAGAAGGTTGCCACTATTTGCATCGTAAAAGCTAGACGTATTTTCTTTATGATTCCACGGTTCTTTTTCATTAAGGGCGATTTGTATTGCTGAAAATGTTTTTTTCTTTCCAGCTGGATAGGCAAAAACCTCTTCGCCATTTTGATTAAATATTTGAAGTGCTGCTTTTTCTTTAGACAGTAACTGTTTTTCTTGATCTGTTAATGTGAACGAATCCATCGTTAAAGAGGAGTGATCCTTTTGAATTGCTGTCAGTAACGCATTGCTTTTTAACATACCACCATAAATAACAAGTACTTTCTTTTCTTCTAATTCAATTTCCCAATATGTAAATTTATAATTACTTTCGATATGATGTTGTATATATGCGACTAAAGATGTCTTCGTATAAGCATTCGGAACATCATTTGGTGTATTAAAGTTGTAGAGGATTTTTCCGTTTTCATCTACAACTTGGAGCCAATCATTTTTCTCCTTTATTAAATCTTGCACTTCAGATTGTAACGAAATATGCCCATCTTCTGAAGAGATGTATCTTGAAATTGTAAAACTATCAGAATCTGGAATATTAGGTTCGTATAAAGTACTAGTAAGAAGAAAAATTAAATAAGTAAAAGCAGCAACTACAGCGATAAGTAATGTAACTAAAACAAAAACGTGTTGCATGATAAATTGAATAATAAGTCGTTTATTAAAATTCATATCGTCACCCTACTTTGTAACGAACTTATAACCAAGCCCGCGAACGGTTTTTATATATTCTGGTTTACTTGGATCATGTTCAATTTTTTCACGTAGTTTTCGAATGTGGACCATAACAGTGTTGTCATCGCCATTATAGGCAGGTGCTCCCCAAACTTTTTCGTATATTTCCTCTTTCGAAAATACGTAGTTCGGATTCTCGCAAAAGAAGAGTAGTAGTTGAAAGAGTTGAGCGGAGCATTCGACAATGTGCCCATCTACTGTTAGTTCTGCAGAGTGCTGATCAATTTCAAATCTTCCAAATGAAATCGAGTGTGATTTTTGTTCGTGTGGTACGGTTTGTTTCATATGTCTCCGAAGCTGTGCTTTCATGCGTGCTACTACTTCTAATGGATTAAATGGTTTCGTAATATAATCATCTGCACCGTATGAAAATCCGGATATTTTATCTAAATCAGATGCTTTTGCTGATAGGAAGAAAATTGGACAATCTGTTTGTTGGCGAATGATTGGACAAATATCAAAACCAGATTGTCCAGGAAGCATTACATCTAAAATAATTAAATCGTAATTGTTTTGCTTAGTTAGAGATAAAGCCATTTCAGCTGATGTTGCAGTTGTAATATGAGAAAAGCCTTCTTTTTCAAGAATGGTAGTTAGTAATTGTAAAATTGCTGTTTCATCATCAACGAGTAAAATATTTGCTTGGTACATAAACATCCCTCCTAATTTTCTCGAATATCATATCATCATTTTGTAACTTATGGAATTTTTAAGGAAATTTTAAGGTTTTCTTTCGCAAAAAATTAAGAATCAAATGATATGATAAAAGTAACATAGGGGAGGAGATGAGTGTGAACCCGTTTCAAGTGATGCGAGCTAGATATTTTTTAATTGTATTTGCACTATTAATTTTAATAGCGAGAAGTAGTGGCGATTTGCTAACAAGTATATTTCATATACAAAATTCTTCTTTTATAAATATCCTTATATTCTATATCCTTCCGATGGTATGGATTTCTTATGAGTATAGAAAGCACCACATTTCATTTTCATTATTTGTTAATAAAAATGAAACATTTAACTTGGTACAAGTTTTATACATTACGGTTATGTTATGCATGTTTAGTTACGGGTATCTTATTTTGTATATGTATAGTTTTGCATGGATTACACCGGACTTTATTATGAACGCCCTGCATGAACCAATTGTAGATAGTACTGGGGGATATGTATCTCAAGTCATTAGGGTCGTATTCATCGCACCAATTATCGGGGAATTTGTTTTTCGCGGATTTTTACTTCAACGTTTTGCAACAAAATGGGGAACGAGCATAGCGACCATCGTTGTAGCAATATTGTTTGCGTTGTTACATGTTGATTTCCTCGGTGCAGCCATATTCAGCATCGTATTGTCAATCGTATATATTCGTACGAAAAGTTTACTCATGCCAATTGCAATACATATGTTAAACAATGCATTTGTAATAGGTGCGTCTTTTCTAATAAGTAGAGAAAAAATTATGAGTTTTGCCGATTTCTCAAGTTATACGACATTCTTTCCTGGACTTATTATTTTTATAACAGGATTAAACTTAGTACTTATCTTTTTATTTGTTAATCGCAAATATTGGAGTAAAGAAGTGCCAGTTATATATGCAGAGCAGAAAAAGAGCTTTTCAGATGTAGTCGGGAGTAAATAAGATGAAGAAGACGGTTGAAAAAATATTAAAAGACATTATAGATTCTACGTCTATTACAGATATGTGTGATAAAAGCGTTTGTCATTGGCTTCAACCTGTAGTAGATACGATTGTGTTTCCAGAGTATTACGTATTTTCTAGTACTCATTTAAAAGAAAATATTATTTCTCTTCTTATTGTGTTCGGGGTTTTACTAATATTTGGTCTAATTGTAGAAGAAATGATGAAGCGCATCTTCAAAAAGAATGAAGAGAAGTATATGTGGATTCATAAAGTATTCGAGAAAGTAATGGTGGCTTTCCTTTTGTTTTATGGTATGAAAACAATCATTTACTTTATAGCTTTGAAACATCATTAATTCGAAATTTGAAAGGGATGTATAAAATTATATGAATGAAACGATATCATCAAATAAGTTTTTTTATTTGATTTTACTTAGTCTAGTGTTAATAACGACAGTGAATGTTATTTTGCGCTGGGAGGAAGCTTACTTTTTCATGTATTTAGCGCTCCATTTGTTGGGGATTTTATGTATAAGTGGTGGAGTCGTTACTGAAAAAAAGAATGAAGAAAGCGTTAACTATATGTGTGTGATCGGTCTTGTTTTACTTTTAGCTGTACAGGGTATTATGAAATATAGTTCTTTCTCTTTACAAGATTTTAGTTTATTAATAGATGTACTTCCTTAAAGAGGCTTTTTATGTTATCTAAAAAGCAAGTAGGGTACGTGCTGGTTTGTAAGTGCGATTCTTATTCCGGATTATGAACCGAAGAAAGTGTTTAAAGATAGGTAAAACTCTTCTTATGTAGAAGAGTTTTTTTATGTAAATAAAAAGATCCAGAGCAATTCACATAATAAGCTTGTTCTAATTTAGCGTGTACGAACTTACAATAATAATAGACAGGCAGCATAGAGGAGGGAATAGCGTGAGGAAGGTTATCGGTTGGTCGCTTTTTTTGTACGTTGGATTTGCGTTACTTATATATTGGTATTTATTTGGATGGAATCATGAACTTATTCCGGACATGTATAAGGGAACGAGTGCAGATCCAGAAACGTTTATGAGTGCTAGAGAGCTTACGCTAAGCCAAGATTATTCGCGCGTGAAAAATTTACTATACTTTTTAGCGACGCCTCTTGAATGGATTATTTTATTATTTGTACTTGTGCTAGGTATTTCAAGAAAGTTTGAGAAATGGTCGAAGGAAACGACTAAAATAAGTGTTTTGCAAGTTGCGATTTATTTCTTTTATTTATCATTATTGACAACAGTGCTTGCCTTACCGATGCAATGGATTGGCCGGAAAGTGTCCGTTGATTACGGCATTTCAACGCAAAGTACACAAAGCTGGATAAAAGATCATGTTATCGGTTTTTGGGAAAGTTATGCGACTATGTTAATCGTAGTTACCGTTCTATTATGGCTTATCCGTAAATTTCCGAAGAGATGGTGGCTAGCAGGATGGGCGCTCTCTGTTCCATTTACAATCTTTTTAACATTCATACAGCCTGTCGTTATTGATCCGCTTTATAACGACTTCTCGACGCTGAAAAATAAAGAATTAGAAACGAAAATTTTAGCGATAGCAGACAAAGCGGACATTCCTGCTAAACACGTATATGAAGTAAATATGTCAGAAAAAACGAATGCATTAAATGCTTACGTAACAGGAATTGGCCCTAACGCCCGTATTGTAATGTGGGATACAACGCTTAAGCAGTTAAAAGATAAAGAGATTTTATTTATAATGGCCCATGAAATGGGGCATTATGTTATGAAACATATATATTTTGGCGTTGCAAGTTATGTATTGCTATCGTTTATAGGTATGTTTTTAATTAGTCGTATTATAAATATGTGTATTCGCAAATGGGGAGATACATTGCAAATTTCAAAAGTGGCATGTTTCTCCATTTTACCTTTATTTTTCTTAATTTCTTCTATACTCTCATTTGCAGTACAACCAGCAACAAACTATGTTTCACGTATAGAAGAAAGAGCGGCAGATCAATATGCTTTAAATATGACGAAGGACGGAAAATCTGGTGTGAAAACTTTTCAATATTTATCAAAAACAAGTTTAAGCCAAGTGAATCCGCCTGCGTTAGTGAAATTTTTCTTATACACGCACCCACCAATTTTTGAAAGAATTCATACGTTTGAACAATATGAGAAACAAAGAAAAAAGGAGTAGCTATTATGCTACTTTTTTTTATAGAGATATAAGTTTCATATTGGGAATATTTATCATTGCTTTTTATTGCGATTTTGTAAATAATAAGCTATAAAATTCTAAAAATCTATATATAAAGGAATAAAGGTGAAAAAATGTATTTTTTACAAAATTTAAAAGTGAAATATAAATTATTAGCGCTTATTTCATTAGCAGTTTTAGGTATGGTAATTATAAGCAGTGTAGCAATTCATTCTATTAATAAGATTAAGCACGATACAGAGGTTGTAGTAGATGATTATCAATATTCTGCAATTTTATTAGAAGGAATGCTTCGCACACAAAATTCACTAGAATATAACTTATTAGAGTTAATTACGGCATCACAAAATGAAGTGGCAAATAAAGAGGGAATAATTAATAATATTGAAAAGGATCTTAAAAAATATGATTCTTTATTAAAAGAATATGATGATGGTTTTAATTTAAGTAAGCAAGAGGATGAACTGTTTCAGAAGATGAAGAAATCTTTGCCAAGTTATAAAGATACATATAAGAAATTATTTGAAAAGGCGAAGGCAACAAACGAGCCGCAAATGGTAAATGAATTTCAGAAGGAATTAAAACCGAAGGGAATAGAGTTAGCTGGTTATGCAGTGGATTTAGAATCGTATGTTTCAAATTTAGCTGACCAAGTATTTAAAGATTCGCAAAAAATGATTGATCGTTCCGTTATTACCTTTATCATTCTTGTAGTAGTTACTACAATCGTTATATGTATAGTAAGTTATATTATTAGCAAGCTTATAGTTGCTCCTTTACAAACGGTTAGTCGTATGATGGAAAGAGCGAAAGAAGGAGATTTAACTGTACATGGTGATTATACTGCTAAGGATGAATTAGGTGTATTAGTAAGTAATTTTAATGAGATGATTGCAGGGCTAAGAACAAATATGCAAGAAGTAGAGAATAATATTCAGCTTCTATTCCAATATGCAGACGGAGTAGCATCTGCGTCAGAAGTATCTAGTAGTGCAGCCAAAAAAATCACTATGGATATTGAAGAAGTCGCAAATGGTGCAGAGAGTCAAATGCAAGCAATGGAACAAACTGCGGGTGCGATGGAAGAGTTGACACAAGGAATGCAGAGTATAGTCAATACATCATCCTCTGTAAATGAATTATCTGCTCAATCAGCATTAGATGCAGAGAGTGGTAACAAATTAATGAAACAAATGATTCAACAGATGGATACAATCCAAAATTCGGTACATAGCGGTGTGAAACAAGTAGAGACTATGAAAGAACAATCAGAAGAAATTGTTAAAATCATTGATGTTATGCAAGGTATTACCTCCCAGATTAACTTATTAGCATTAAACGCCGCAATTGAGGCTGCACGTGCTGGTGAAAGTGGTAGAGGATTTGCAATTGTGGCAGATGAAGTGCGGAAATTAGCAGAACAATCTAGTGATTCTGCAAAACAAATTGAGAATCTTATTACTCAAGTTATGGGAACAACGAACCATACAGTACATATGATGGGGAAAGTAGATAATGAGGTACAGGCAGGTACACAAGTAGTAATGCATACAGAAAAAGTATTTGGAACAATTACAGAAAAAGTACAGCAAGTATCTGAGCAAATTCAAACGGTATCTATGTCTACAGATGAAATTGCAGCGAGTAGTGAGGAAATCTCGGCTTCTGCAGAAGACATGGCTCAAATTTCTCAAAGATCATCTGACCGAACTGATAGGGTAAAAGAGTCTATTCAACAGCAAGAAAAATCTGTTCAAGAGATTTCGATTTCAATTGAACATATGCATAACGCAGCAGGAAAACTAAAACAAATAGTTGCCCAATTTACTCTTCAAAAGTAGTAGCATATTTGAGTGTTAATAAAGATAAAAAATCATCCTCTTTTAAGAAAAAAGGATGATTTTTTTATCCCGCTATTTGCTGGACAGTAAGACCCCCCACCTCAAAATTCAGCGAAAACGAGTTATCAGTGAAGGGGAATGCTACCTCTGAAATATAAACCATGAATATAGTAGCCTCCACTAGGTATCTCCTTTAGGTGCCAATAAAGGGAAGTTGTAAAGTGAAAAGGAGTTTATAAAGAGATTGTAGAATGTTTTAGTATATAACACCTTAGATGTGACAACTTCCTTTTTGAAAAAGAAAGAAGGGAGTATAAAGCAGAAAGGTAGTGGAAATATTTCTTCTAGAAGATTTACATTTTATCTTACATTCACCAAAAAATAATACTCCTGAAACAATGAAGTTCATTTTATTTGAATGAAATAGGGAGAGAGGACAATGAAGAAAAAAATATTGGGTGTAATGATGATTGCGACAATGGCAGGAGGTATATTTGCAGGGACGAATGTGACGCCTGTAAAAGCGGAAGAGTATCCACAAATGATTGTGTTTGAAGATGTTCCATACGGATTTTGGGCATATGATGCTATTATGGACTTAGCATATCATAAAATTATATTAGGGTATGGAAACGGGAAGTATGGTGTTGGCGATCTTATAACACGTGAACAAGTAGCTGGGACTATTTACAGAACACTTGAGATAAAAGAAGAAGGGCCAGTAGCGAATCCATATAAAGATGTTTCTGATAGTACAACAACTTTTAAAAAGGAAATTTTGGCGTTAACAAAACGTGGTGTTTTTTCAGGGGATGGCCAAGGGAATTTTAGGCCGAAAGCACCAATCTCTAGAGCGGAAATGGCTGTCATTTTAAAACGAGCATTTCATTTTGAAACGAAACAAAAACATACATTTAAAGATATTCCAAAAGGCCACTGGGCAGAAGATGCAATTAGTGCGTTACAATCTAATAATGTTGTGAGAGGAACTGGGAATGACATGTATGAATTAAATCGCCCTGTACCTAGAGAACAATATGCTCAGTTTATTAATAATGCGATTATTAATTATCATTTGAAAGAGGATTGGAAGTAGAGTGAAATATGAAAGCACAAATAGAAATATTTGTGCTTTTTTGTTTGTTTAAAAAAGAATTATTATTCGTATTTATGTATTTTTATGGTTATACACAAGCTTTATAATCAACCCGATGAAAAAGACATGATGTTTAATATGATTCACAAAACCGTCACGAAATGTGTCGAAAAATATATTGTCACTATACCATTTATTCTGTATATTTTTAAAAAAACATATACATATTGGGGAGATAATTTGATGAGCAAAAAATTATTAAAAACAGCTACAGCATTAACAATTATGGGTGGGGTGTTATTCTCAGCAGAGAGTAACAGTGTAAAAGCGGAAAGTGCACCGTTGCAAAAAACAAATACAATTGTATTTAAAGATGTACCAAAAGGGCATTGGGCATATGAGGCAATTCATGAATTAGCGGAACAAGAAATTATTTTGGGATATGGCGATGGAATATTCGGTTTTGGGGATAATGTAACACGTGAGCAAGTTGCAGCTTTAATTTACCGTGTGTTTGATATGGAAGAACAAGATGAATATGAAAACCCATATGGAGATATTGATGAAAATTCAACAAGCTTTATCGAGGAGATATTGGCTTTAACGGAAATGGGAATTTTCCAGGGAGACGAGAATGGAAACTTTAGACCGAAGGCAACGTTAACGCGTGCGGAAATGGCACAAGTTCTTACGAATGCTTTTGACTTACAGGCAAAGGGATCTCATAACTTTAATGATGTTTCAACAAATTCATGGGCAACGAATGCAATTAGTGCAGTACAAACAAATGGTATTACAATGGGAATCGGAGAAGGTAAATTCGGTCCGTCTATGAAGGTAACGAGAGAACAATACGCACAGTTTTTATATAGAGCAATATTGCATGATATGGAACAAGGGCAGTAATAAAGTTTAACTAGTCAAAGTGAAATTTAAAAATAATACAAAAAGGTCGTTGTTGTATAACAGCGGCCTTTTTTGTATGAAATAAAGCGCGAAAGAATGGCGTTTTGAAAAAAAATGAAATGAATTTTCAAAAAAAACTTCCTTTTCTGAAGATTTGTTATATAATATAAAACATGAAATCAAATCTGTTATAAAACAGTTTAAGAAGGGGATGCTAATATGTCGACGCAAACTTCACGGGTTACACTCGTTGGAGAAATGTTACCAGCGTACAACGAAATATTGACACCTGAGGTGCTTAGTTTTTTGAAGGAACTACATGAGAATTTTAATGAGCGCCGCATAGAACTTTTACAAAAACGTGTAGAAAAACAAAAGAGAATTGATGCAGGGGAGTTTCCGAAGTTTCTAGAAGAAACAAAACACATACGTGAAGCGGATTGGACAATTGCCAAGCTGCCAAAAGACTTAGAGGATCGCCGCGTAGAGATTACTGGACCGGTAGATAGAAAGATGGTCATTAACGCTTTAAATTCAGGAGCGCATCTTTTTATGGCGGATTTTGAAGATTCGAATGCACCAACTTGGGAAAACGCAGTTGAAGGGCAAATCAATTTACGAGATGCAGTAAAGGGAACGATTTCACATAAAAATGATAAAGGGAAAGAATATAGATTAAATGAGAAAACAGCTGTACTCATTGTACGTCCAAGAGGATGGCATTTAGAGGAAAAGCATATGCAAGTTGATGGGAAAAATATGTCGGGTAGTTTAGTAGATTTCGGCTTGTATTTTTTCCATAATGCGAAAGCTCTTTTAGCAAAAGGGAGCGGCCCATACTTTTACTTACCGAAAATGGAAAGTTATTTAGAAGCGAGATTATGGAATGATGTATTCGTATTTGCTCAAAAATATATCGGCATTCCAAACGGAACGATTAAAGCAACTGTGTTACTAGAAACGATTCACGCTTCGTTTGAAATGGATGAAATTTTATATGAGCTAAAAGATCATTCTGCTGGCTTAAATTGCGGAAGATGGGATTATATTTTTAGCTTTTTAAAGAGTTTCCGTAATCATAATAAATTCTTATTACCAGATAGAGCACAAGTCACGATGACGGCGCCATTTATGCGTTCGTATTCTTTGAAAGTAATTCAAACATGCCACCGCCGTAATGCACCAGCAATTGGAGGAATGGCGGCACAAATTCCGATTAAAAATAATCCAGAAGCAAATGAAGCAGCTTTTGAAAAAGTGCGTGCTGATAAGGAACGCGAAGCTTTAGACGGTCATGACGGGACTTGGGTCGCCCACCCTGGACTTGTACCGGTTGCAATGGAAGTGTTTAATCACATTATGAAAACACCAAATCAAATTTTTAGAAAACGTGAAGAAATATGTGTAACAGAAAACGATTTACTAGAGGTACCGGTGGGAACGATTACAGAAGAGGGCCTTCGCATGAATATTAGCGTAGGTATTCAATATATTGCATCTTGGTTAAGCGGACGGGGAGCAGCACCCATTTATAATTTAATGGAAGATGCGGCAACAGCTGAAATTTCAAGAGCACAAGTATGGCAATGGATTCGTCATGAAGGTGGAAAACTAAATGATGGTCGTAATATTACGCTTGAATTAATGGAAGGGCTAAAAGAAGAAGAATTAGCAAAAATAGAAAGAGAGATTGGTAAGGAAGCCTTTAAGAAAGGGAGATTCCAAGAGGCGACAACGTTGTTTACAAATCTCGTTCGAAATGATGAATTCGTACCATTTTTAACATTACCGGGTTATGAAATTTTATAAAAAATGAAAAGGGGATGGAACAAATGAAAAACGAAAGAATCGAGAAGTTGCAAGAAAGCTGGGAATTAGATGAGCGTTGGAAAGGGATCACACGTCCATATTCGGCAGAAGATGTAATTCGCCTGCGCGGGTCAATTGATATTGAACATACGTTAGCGCGTCGCGGTGCTGAGAAGCTTTGGACATCGCTTCATACAGAAGACTATATTAACGCACTTGGCGCATTAACAGGAAACCAAGCGATGCAACAAGTAAAAGCTGGGTTAAAAGCGATTTACTTAAGTGGTTGGCAAGTAGCAGCTGATGCAAACCTTTCTGGACATATGTATCCAGACCAAAGTTTATATCCAGCGAACAGCGTACCTGCTGTAGTAAAACGAATTAATCAAACGCTTCAACGTGCGGATCAAATTCAGCATATGGAAGGAAGCGATGATACAGACTATTTCGTACCGATTGTAGCAGATGCAGAAGCTGGATTTGGTGGGCAATTAAATGTATTCGAACTGATGAAAGGTATGATTGAAGCAGGTGCATCAGGTGTGCATTTTGAAGATCAATTATCTTCAGAGAAAAAATGTGGCCATTTAGGTGGAAAAGTACTACTACCAACGCAAACAGCAGTACGCAATTTAATTTCTGCACGCCTTGCAGCAGATGTAATGGGAGTGCCGACAATTATCGTTGCAAGAACAGATGCGGATGCAGCTGATTTAATTACGAGCGATATCGATCCTGTTGATAAAGCATTTATTACAGGAGAAAGAACACCAGAAGGATTTTACCGTACGAATGCAGGTCTTGATCAAGCAATTGCGCGCGGTTTAGCGTATGCACCGTACGCAGACCTCGTTTGGTGTGAAACGTCAGAACCAAATTTAGAAGATGCAAAACGATTTGCGGACGCAATTCATAAGGAGCATCCAGGGAAGCTACTTGCATATAACTGCTCACCTTCATTCAACTGGAAACAAAAACTAGATGAAAAAACAATTGCAAGCTTCCAAAAGGAAATCGCATCTTACGGTTACAAGTTCCAATTCGTAACACTTGCTGGATTCCATTCATTAAATTACGGTATGTTTGAACTAGCACGTGGCTATAAAGAGCGCGGCATGGCAGCATACTCTGAACTACAACAAGCAGAATTCGCAGCTGAAAAACACGGCTACTCTGCAACACGTCATCAACGCGAAGTAGGAACAGGTTACTTTGATGAAGTGGCACAAGTGATTACAGGCGGAACTTCATCAACGACAGCGTTAAAAGGATCTACAGAAGAAGCACAGTTTACGAAATAAAAGGAAGGGGCACCTTTTTTGAAAGGTGCCCCTTGTTATTTTCTAAACGATTCGAAAAGAGAGATTGAGTTGTCGGCAAAAAACGATACTTCCTTTTCTTTATTACTAAATCAACTCCACTCAGCCCTATGATCACGAATAAACTTCATATCTTTCTCATAATGCTCTAGATGTCCTTCATCAATCATTCTTTGGAAATTCAAGTCGCCTTCTTGCGCTTTTCGTTTCATATATGTACATAATCCTTCTAATCGAAGCAACACCATTCCTAAGTAATCTTCATCCATATTTTTATCATAGGACTGAACGAACAAATTCATTCTCTCTTTAATGCGATCTGCATGTTGCGATGAGTCATAATGAACAGCTTCACCGGATTCTGTATAATACACTCTACTTAAAGGCACACAAGTATAAAGTGTATAAGCGATATCCCATAGTCTTGGACCAGGAGCAGCAACATCGAAATCAATAATCCCTACTGGCTTCTCATTATTAAAAATAATGTTATATATGGCAAAATCATTGTGACATAAAACCTCAATGTTATTTGGAGTGTGATCCATCGGTTTCCAATCATCTAATAACAGAAAATCACTTACAGCATCATGGTAAAGGCGGAGCATCTTTGCTATTTCTTTTAATACATTATTAGATCGCATATATTCTTTTAAAGGATAATTGCCAGCTTCTCCTTCAATAAAGGATAAAATCTCTCTATCCTTTTCATCTACACCTAAAAACTTTGGAGCATAATGAAATTATTTATTTTCTAAATGTTGCAATAACTTATGAATCTTTTCACTATTTGACTTTAACTCTCGCCGAACAGTATTTTCAGAACGATATACGCTTGAGACGTTTCCCCCTGTTAGCCTTTCTTCTTTAGCGTAGTTTGACATGTGAAAATTCCCCCTGTGATTAAAAAATCCAATTCCAAATAGTAAATAGACCAACAACGGCAGAAAAGAGAAGGGAAGCAAGCAATGCTAGACAGCAAAAAGGAACTAGCTTATCTTGCCATGTTTCTTTATACTCATAAATTAACTCCTCTGCTACTTTCTTCTGCACTGAAGATAAAGGTTGATCTTTATACAAACCTTTTATATGGTTAGAATCGCCTTTAAACTTTAAAGCACGTGCAATATGATGAGGACTATTTCCCATTGATTTTTCAAATAATAAACATGATTCATGCATAATGTCTGTTTTATCCCGCATTAACGGGCAGTAAGACCCCCACCTCAAAATTTAGCGAAAGCGAAGAAGTTAGGTGAGGGATCAACTGCCCGTAAAAGCCCGATTGGTTCAACTAATAATCAGTGGGGAATAAACAAAACCCCCACTGATTAAAGTTTCACTTTATGCTCCTCTAGATACCAGTAACGTCCAGCCATTTCTGGATATTGTAATGTATAATAAATATCTCCGAGTTTTTTTCGAAGATGTAATTCATTTGGGTATGTAAAGATGAGGCCATGCAATCTATCTCTTGCTTTTCCAAGATTATTATTTTCAATATCCTCCTCAATTCTTTTTAATGTTTTTCTAGGAATTTTATTGGTCATAAACTCCTCCTTATTTAGAATAGAGATAATTATATTTTATAAGAAATACTAAAAATTAGAAATTCTATTTTCGAAAAAGATTGTACATTTTATTTTAATGTGCTATGATGATGTCAGTTGAATAGTTAAATTAAGCAATCCATATGTTATCAAGTGCTGAAAACGAACGAGAAAAAGTATGTGAGAACTAGTTTATGTTTCGTATTTGATAATGTGTGGATTCTTTTTTTAGACAGGAAGACTAAAAAAATTAAATTTGTATTTTCTTAGGAGGAAATAATCATGGCAGTAACAGGACAAGTAAAATGGTTTAACAACGAAAAAGGCTTCGGTTTCATCGAAGTTCCAGGCGAAAACGACGTATTCGTACACTTCTCTGCAATCGAAACTGAAGGTTTCAAATCTCTAGAAGAAGGCCAAAAAGTTAGCTTCGAAATCGAAGAAGGTAACCGTGGACCTCAAGCTAAAAACGTAATCAAACTATAATTTTATAGTTGATGATGGAAAAAAGGATGGCTAATGCCATCCTTTTTTTAGGTTGTGGAGAAAGTTTTCCCAGAGCTTGTTTTTATATCTAAATCTCTTTTTCTATGTTACAACTGGTGAAAAATTATCTGGAATGCGTATTAGTTTCTGTAGAAGAATTAGTTCAGCAAGAGCATTTGCTGCGTATGATAGTAAATAACTATAAATTGGTATTCTCTATTGAAATAGGGGAATCTTTTCCAGATAGACCTTGAGTAACATCTTTTTTGTTAGCATTGTTGTTGGAATTTTGTACGTTTTGAGATGATGTTTCTAACAGTTGTTCTTGTTCCTTACTAGGGGTATTCAGAGCATCTGAGGGGATGCTATTAACCTGCTGGCTTAATAGATTTTCTTTGTCCATAGTATACAGCTCCTTTTTGGAATTCGATAAAAAGCAATGTAATTATAAATAGCTACTTGTATATATTGTGTTTTTGAATGACATTATATACAAAACTTATATTACAAAGTTAACTAATTAACGAATTGTTAGTGATGGATAAAGATGTACAAATTTGAAGTGTTTAATAAAAATTAAAAGCGGGTAACAAGTAATACTCTTTCTCATGTTTTATATAAGGATCATATTACAAATCAAAAAAGATGTAGAGAACCTTGGGAGAAAATATAGTTGTTTTTTTAGGGAGAAGAATAAATAAAATGATGCTACAAATGTAAAAAGGCAATCCATAAAGGAAGGCCTTTTATTGTTCTTGCTCTAATTTTTTCTTCTCACGTTTTTTACATTCTGGACATCTTGATTTACGAAACGGTTTAGCAAAGAATAGCAGAATGAAAAATAAACCAAATATAATACTAGCTGAGTTTTTCACGATAATGACGCTACTATTTTTCATTTGAATCGATGGTTGGATCTCTTTTTCCTCCATAGTGGCCCTCCATATATTGGATTTACATTTTAATTATAGCAAAGTTAATTGTTTTCATGATGTGAAAATAGGAAGGGATAATAAATATTTATAGGTAGTATAAATGCTGTTTTTATAACTTTAAAATTAAAACATTACTATATTGTGATTTTTTTATTTAACAAATGTTTGATAAATGATAAAAAATTGTAAAAAAGCGGAACTTGTAAGCTATTTCCTTTTCATAGATGCTAAAATTATATATGCAGCTGCTAATATAAATGGAAAAAAGGAGATAATGGAGTATGGAAAGTAAAGTGGAACGCTATGTCGAAAATTATGTTGTAACGAAAAATACGATGGCCTTACTTCCTGTTATTCTAAGTGAAAAGAAAATTGTTACGCGAGTCGTTGAAATGAATGATTCTTTTTTCGTATTTCAAAAACCTCTAGATATTATAGAAAGAAGTTGCCGCAAGCATGGCTCTAGTTTCTTAGGCAGAAAAGAAGGAACGAAAGAGTTAACTCATATTACACATAAAGCACCGATTGCGATTAGTCCAGCAGATCAACTTTATTTTTTCCCTACCTATTCTTACTCTAGAAAAGAGTGTGCTTGGTTGTCTCATTTTTATATTGAAAGTAATAAAGAATTAAAAGATGGAAATCTTATTATTAGATTTATAAATGGCTTTGCTGTGAAATTAGAGATATCAAAAACTAGTTTTGAAAATCAACAAAATCGTACAGCGAAATTACGTACTGAATATGAAGATCGTAGGAAAAAACAAGGGAATCCTTGTTTTAAAGAGGTTGATAAAAAAGAGGAATCAACATTAAGACCCGCTTATGAGAGTGTGTATTTTGTGAAGGAAGGCGAAGTGTGAAAGGATGGGGGAATCCCCATTCTTTTTTGTTTATCCTGTTATTTGTGGGCAGTAAGACCCCCGCCTCAAAATTCAGCGAAAGCAAAGAAGTTAAGCGGGGGATCAACAAAATCCCCACTGATTAAAGTTTCACTTTATCAGTCTTTGTAGGTAAGGCGATATATTAGAAAAACCGAGTTGTAATTGTTATATTTAGAAAATCACCATTGTAATTTCATTTACCGAAAAAATCAAAAAAACAATCTAAATAACAAAACGAATGACACGTCCTGTCGAATATTGATAGATTATCATAGCTAAATAATGAAGGAATTCTTATGAAAGATATGGAAACTTTAATAAATACATCTCCATATGTCGTATCTACCATTTCCTCTTTCATATAAGCAATGATACAGTAGGGATAGTATTTAGAGTAAAGGGGTAAAGTGTAGAATGGATTTTCAGACAATCAAAGAGTATTTTTCACCAGAAAATATGGATCATATTGTTGAGAGTTATAAAGCGTTCGGACCACTTCTTGGTATTGGTTTACCGATGATAGAGGCGTTGATTCCAGCATTACCGCTTATCGTATTTGTACTGGCGAATGCTGTTGCATTTGGCTTTTGGCTCGGTTTTCTTTATTCATGGCTTGGATCAGTAATGGGTGCATTACTTGTCTTTTTCATCATCCGCCATTTTGGTCGCAGTCGTTTCTTTTCGTTTGTAAATAAGCATGAGAGAGTACGAAAAGCAATGGGGTGGATTGAAAGGAAAGGATTCGCACCGATTTTTGTTATATTTTGTTTTCCGTTTACACCGTCAGCGCTCATAAATGTTGTCGCTGGTTTATCCCGAATTAGTGTAAAACAGTTTGGTCTAGCGTTAGCATTCGGAAAACTTGTGATGATTTTTATTTTAACGTATATCGGTCATGATTTAATGTCATTTATTCATAATCCGGTGAAATCAGTTATTGTAGCGATTGGTATTTTTATTTTATGGTATGTCGGTAAGAAAATCGAAGTAAAGTTAGAACTACATTAAGAATAGTCTTCTTTGTAAAGGAAAGCTTCAGTATTAAAGGATAAGGGGAGAAGCAGATGAAGAAAACTTTGAAAAAAGAAGGCATGGAGTGGATACGAACAATTTTAATTGGTGTATTATTAGCTGTATTTTTTCGAACGTTTTTCTTTTCAACGTATGTTGTAGAGGGGAAGTCAATGATGCCGACATTGCAAGATGGCAATATGCTAGTTGTAAATAAGGTGAGTTATCAAGTTGGGGACTTGAACAGATTTGACGTTGTGGTATTTCATGCGAATAAAAAAGAGGACTATGTAAAGCGGATTATCGGTTTACCTGGAGATCATATTGAATATAAGCAGGATAAGTTATATATAAACGGTCAATTTATTGATGAGCCGTATTTAGAGAAGTATAAGAAAGAGATAAACGGAAGGCAACTAACAGGCGACTTTACATTAGAAGAGTTAACGAAAGAAAAACTGGTGCCACCTGGGTTTATTTTTGTAGTAGGTGATAACCGGCTCGGGAGTTGGGATAGTAGACACTTTGGCTTTGTAAAAGCTGATACAGTCGTCGGTAAAGTTGATTTGCGATATTGGCCAATTCAAGAGGTGCAAACGAATTTTTCAAAAGGTTGATATAATAGATAGAAGTATAGAAAAAGGCAAACAACTCAGTTTGTCTTTTTTCGTGTCCTATAATACAATTATAGTAGCAAACTAACGTTCGTTATGTAAGTGAAAGGTGGGGTTACATGTCACTTCGATTTGTGATTGGTAGAGCGGGAAGTGGAAAAAGTACACTTTGTTTACGCGAAGTGCAAGAAGAGTTAAAACAACGCCCGAGAGGGAAAACAATATTATATCTTGTGCCAGAACAGATGACATTCCAGACGCAGCAGGCGTTAATTGGAAGTGAGGATGTAAGAGGTTCTATTCGGGCACAAGTTTTTAGTTTTTCACGATTAGCGTGGAAGGTACTGCAAGAAGTTGGCGGAGCGAGTCGTCTTCATATTGATGAAGCTGGTGTACATATGTTACTCCGTAAAATTGTAGAGTCTCGTAAAGATGGATTATCGGTGTTCCAAAAAGCAGCGGAGCAAAACGGTTTCTTTGAACATCTTGGTAGTATGATTGCAGAGTTTAAACGTTACAATGTAACGCCATCTAACGTATATGAAATGTGGCAACAATTAGATGCGCATAGTAGCAGTGCCGAACAAAAGTTACTAGCGAATAAAGTGTATGATTTACAGCTGTTATACGATGATTTTGAACGTGCTTTAATTGGAAAATATTTAGATTCAGAAGACTACCTGCAATTGCTAGTGGAAAAGCTTCCGCAGTCTGAATATGTAAATGGTGCGGAAATTTATATAGACGGATTTCATTCATTCTCCCCGCAAGAGTTAGAGATTGTAAGACAGCTTATGATTTGCGGAGCGAGAGTTACGATCACGTTAACGATAGATGAAAAAACGTTAGCGCAGCCAGTAAATGAACTCGATTTATTTTATGAAACGACGTTAACGTATGAAAAAATAAAACAAGTAGCGCGTGAAGAGAAAATAGAAATTGAAAAAACAATTCCACTTATGGAACAGCCGCGTTTTCATTCTCCGGCATTAGCGCATTTAGAAGCTCATTATGAAGCGCGTCCGAATGAAAAATTTAACGGTGAAGCGAGTGTAACGATTAGTACAGCTGCGAATTTACGAGCGGAGGTAGAAGGGGTTGCTCGTGAAATTCGTAAACTTGTTGCGGACGAAAAATATCGTTACCGGGATATTGCAGTGCTTCTTCGTAATGGGGAAAGTTATTACGATGTGATGCGAACGTTATTTACAGATTATAATATCCCGCACTTCATCGATGAAAAGCGCCCGATGTCACATCACCCATTAGTAGAATGTATTCGTTCTGTACTCGAGATTATTAGTGGGAATTGGCGTTATGATGCGGTGTTCCGCTGCGTGAAAACAGAGCTTTTATATCCATTAGACGTAAGAAAAGAAGCGATGCGTGAAGAAATGGATGAATTTGAAAATTACTGTTTAGCGTACGGTGTACAAGGAAAGAGATGGACTGCTGAAGATCCATGGATGTATCGCCGTTATCGTTCTCTTGATGATACGAACGGGATGATTACAGACAGTGAACGTGAAATGGAAGAGAAAATAAATAGGCTACGTGACGTTGTAAGAACACCTGTTATTCGCATGCAAAAAAGGTTAAAGCGTGCAGGAACAGTTATGCAAATGTGTGAAGCAGTTTACTTGTTTTTAGAAGAACTGGATGTTCCGAAAAAACTAGAAGAATTACGTATACGTGCAGAAGAAAGTGGAGATTTCTTATTTGCGACAGATCATGAACAAGTATGGGAAGAAGTAATGAGCCTTCTTGATACATTTGTAGAGATGCTTGGGGAAGAGAAAATGTCTCTTTCTATGTTTACTGACGTTATGTCGACTGGTCTTGAGGCACTTCAATTTGCTAACATTCCGCCGTCATTAGACCAAGTGTTAATTGCTAATATTGATCACTCCAGATTATCTGATGTGAGAGCAACGTTTATTATAGGTGTAAATGAGGGTGTCATTCCAGCAGCACCTATGGATGAAGGTATGCTTTCTGATGAGGAAAGAGAAGTTCTTGGTGCGGCAGGGATTGAATTAGCGCCAACGACGAGACAAACTTTGTTAGAAGAACAGTTCGTTATGTATCAAATGGTAACGAGAGCATCTGAGAAGTTATACATTTCATGCCCGCTTGCAGATGAAGAAGGAAAGACGTTACTTGCGTCTAGCTTTATTAAGAAAATAAAAAGAATGTTCCCTAATGTGAAAGATTCATTTATTACGAATGACGTAAATGATTTATCACGTTCAGAACAAATTTCATATGTAGCAACGCCAGAAGTAACGTTATCTTACGTTATGCAGCAACTACAAACGTGGAAGCGATACGGATTTGAAGGGAATTTAGACTTTTGGTGGGACGTATATAATTTCTACGTAACTTCAGATGAATGGAAACAAAAAAGTAGCCGCGTCTTATCAAGTTTATTCTATCGAAATCGTGCGAAGAAACTAAGTACAGCAGTAAGTAGAGATTTATACGGAGATATAATTAAAGGAAGCGTCTCTCGTATGGAACTATTTAATCGTTGTGCATACGCTCATTTTGCGCAGCACGGTTTATCGCTTAGAGAGCGTGATATTTTCAAGCTTGATGCGCCAGACATCGGCGAATTATTCCATGCGGCATTAAAGAAAATTGCGGACAAGTTATTGCGTGAAAACCGCACTTGGGCGGATTTATCCATAAAAGAGTGTGAGCATCTTTCTGTTTTAGTAATAGAAGAAATTGCGCCGTTATTACAACGACAAATTTTATTAAGTTCAAACCGTCATTTCTATTTAAAACAAAAACTACAACAAATCATTTTCCGTACGTCAATCATTCTTCGTGAACATGCGAAGTCAAGCGGATTCGTACCAGTTGATTTAGAGGTGCCGTTCGGTATGGGAGGTACAGGGTCACTTCCGCCGATGGAATTCTCATTACCAAATGGTGTAAAGATGGAAGTAGTCGGCCGTATTGACCGTGTTGATAAGGCAGAAGATGAAAATGGGACGTTCTTACGTATTATTGATTATAAATCAAGTTCAAAAGCGTTAGATTTAACGGAAGTGTATTACGGATTAGCACTTCAAATGTTAACGTATTTAGATGTTGTTACTTCGAATGCACAGACGTGGATGAAAAAAGGCCACGCAGCATCACCAGCTGGTGTATTGTATTTCCATATTCATAACCCAATCGTTGAGATGAAAGGTGACGCAACGGAAGCTGAAATTGAAAAAGAAATTTTAAAGAAATTTAAAATGAAAGGACTCGTATTAGGAGATGCTGACGTTGTTCGTTTAATGGATAACAAACTTTCAACAGGAAGCTCAGATATTATTTCTGCTGGCCTGAAAAAAGACGGTAGCTTTAGTGCGCGTTCAAGTATTGCAAGTGAGCAAGAGTTTAACGTACTGCAAAAATATGTACACCATACGTTTGAAAATATCGGAAAAGATATTACAGAAGGTGTTATCAATATTGCTCCTTATAAAATGGGGAATAAAGCAGCATGTACGTTCTGTAACTTCAAATCTGTTTGTCAGTTTGATGAGTCACTGGAAGATAATCAGTTCCGATCGTTAAAAGATATGAAAGATAGCGAAGCGATGGAGAAAATAAGAGAGGAGGTTGGCGGAGAATGATAGAAAATTGGCCTAAAAAACCAGAAGGTAGTCAATGGACAGATGACCAGTGGAAAGCTGTTGTAGCGAACGGACGTGATATTTTAGTTGCTGCTGCAGCTGGATCAGGTAAAACAGCAGTATTAGTTGAACGTATTATTAAAAAGATTATTAATGAAGAGAATCCAGTCGATGTCGACCGCCTGCTCGTTGTAACATTTACGAATGCAGCAGCGCAAGAGATGAAAAACCGAATCGGGGAAGCGTTAGAAAAGGTATTAATTGATGAACCAGGCTCTCAACACGTAAGAAAGCAGCTGAGCCTATTAAATAAAGCTTCCATTTCAACAATTCACTCATTCTGTTTACAAGTAATTAGAGGATATTACTACATGCTTGATGTTGATCCTCGTTTCCGTATTGCGAATCAAACAGAAAATGAATTGTTAAAAGAAGAAGTGCTAGATGACATATTAGAAGAAGAGTACGGAATCGAAGATAATACAATCTTCTTTGAACTTGTTGATCGTTATACGAGTGACCGTAGTGATGATGACTTGCAACGTATGATTTTAGCGCTTCATACAGAGTCAAGAGCGCATCCAAATCCGGAAAAATGGCTTGATAAATTAGTAGAAGCATATGACGTAGAAGGAAAGACAATTGAAGATTTAGTATATGCTTCTTATTTATTAGAAGATGTGAAATTCCAGCTTGAAACAGCGGAACAGCATATTCGTAAGGCAACTGAACTCGCAATGCTTCCTGACGGTCCAGCGCCTCGCATTGAAACCCTGCAAGCAGATGTAGCATTACTTGGAACGCTATCATCAGCTGCTCGTGAGTCGTGGACAAGTGTGTATGAAGCGATGCAAAACGTATCGTGGCAAACGTTAAAGCGTATTAAGAAAAGTGATTACAATGAAGATGTTGTAAAACAAGTAGACTCTCTTCGTAATAAAGCGAAAGATGAAGTGAAGAAATTACAAGAAGAGTTATTTAGCCGCAAACCTGAAAGTTTCTTACGAGATTTTCAAGATATGCACCCAGTATTAGAAAAGCTTGTTCAACTTGTAAAAGTATTTACAGAGCGTTTCCAAGCGATGAAGCGAGATAAAGGAATGGTCGATTTCACGGATTTAGAGCATTTCTGTTTACAAATTTTAAGTGAACAAAGTGAAAATGGTGAAATGAATCCGTCAGCAGTGGCGCTCCAATATCGTAATAAATTTGCTGAAGTATTAGTCGATGAATATCAAGACACGAACTTTGTACAGGAATCCATTATTAAATTCGTAACGAAAGATTCTGAGAGTGAAGGAAACTTGTTCATGGTTGGTGACGTAAAGCAGTCGATTTATCGTTTCCGACTAGCCGAGCCAGGCTTATTCCTAGGAAAGTATAAACGTTTCACACAAGAAGGATTGGGCGGCGGAATGAAGATTGACTTAGCGAAAAACTTCCGTAGTCGTCATGAAGTACTAGCAGGTACGAACTTTATTTTTAAACAAATTATGGGCGAAGAAGTTGGGGAAATTGACTACGATGCTGACGCTGAACTAAAGCTAGGTGCTACCTATCCAGAAGGTGAAGATGTAGCAGCAGAATTATTATGTATTCAGCAAACGGAAGAAGAAGTAATAGACGGTGAAGAAGGTGCAGAAGTCGAAAAAGCACAGCTTGAAGCTCGCCTTATGGCGCAGCGCATTAAAGCGATGGTTGATTCCGGTTATGAAGTGTATGACCGTAAAAATGATAGTATGCGTCCGGTGCAATATCGCGATTTCGTTATTTTACTTCGCTCCATGCCGTGGGCCCCGCAAATTATGGAAGAGTTAAAATTACAAGGAATTCCAGTATACGCTGACCTCGCGACTGGTTATTTTGAAGCGACGGAAGTAAATATTATGATGAACGTATTCCGCGTTATTGATAATCCGATGCAAGATATTCCGCTTGCCGCTGTACTTCGTTCCCCAATCGTTGGATTGAGCGATGAAGAACTTGCAACGCTTCGTGCTCATGGAAAGAAAGGCTCGTTTTATGAAGTAATGAGCTCATTCTTAAAAGGGGCACCGCTTGAAGAGGAGCAAGAACTTCATGATAAATTAGAGTGGTTTTATAACTTATTGCAAGGATGGCGTGAATTCGCCCGTCAACAATCACTTTCTGATTTAATTTGGAAAGTGTACGGTGAGACAGGTTATTACGACTTCGTTGGCGGTTTACCAGCTGGAAAGCAAAGGCAGGCAAACTTACGCGTACTATATGACCGCGCAAGACAATATGAAGCAACATCATTTAGAGGATTATTCCGCTTCTTACGTTTTATTGAACGTATTTTAGAACGCGGTGATGATATGGGTACGGCGAGAGCCCTAGGTGAACAAGAAGACGTTGTTCGCATTATGACGATTCATAAAAGTAAAGGGCTAGAGTTCCCGGTCGTATTTGTAGCTGGACTCGGTCGTCGTTTTAATACACAAGACTTAATGAAGCGTTTCTTACTGCATAAAGATTTCGGTTTCGGTTCGCAATTTATCGATCCGCGTAAACGAATTAAATATACAACATTATCACAGCTTGCGATTAAGCGTAAAATGAAAATGGAATTAATTGCGGAAGAAATGCGCGTACTATACGTAGCATTGACGCGTGCGAAAGAGAAGTTAATTTTAATCGGAACAGTTAAGGATGCAAATAAGGAAATGGAAAAATGGCTTGATGCGAGGGAACATAGTGAATGGTTATTACCAGATCACATACGTGCCGGGGCGTCTTGTTATTTAGACTGGATTGCACCTTCATTATATAGACACCGTGATAGTGAAATGCTTCTTGAATTAGGACAAGGAAGTATTCCAGATGAAATTTACGGATATGACACTAGCTGGAAAGTAGAAGTTGTGGACGGTAACACACTACTTGCACCAGAGCCAGTTCAAGAAGAGAAACAAGAATTGTTAGAAGCGCTTCGTGAGAAAAAGGCTGTTCCCCTGCAAAGTGAACGGAAAGAAGAAGTGTACGACAGATTAATGTGGAAGTACGGATATGAGGATGCGACATCTCATCGTGCGAAGCAATCTGTTACAGAAATAAAGAGAAATTATCAATCTGAAGAAGGTAGCGATAACGCCTTTATTAAAAAACTACGTGCACCAATTAAAACACGCCCGCGCTTTATGGAGAAAAAAGGGTTAACGTACGCAGAGCGCGGAACAGCAGTCCATGCCGTTATGCAGCATGTTGATTTGAAGAAGCCGATTACGGTTGAAGTTCTTCAAGAGCAAATTGCTGGAATGGTAAATAAGGAATTATTAACATTCGAGCAGGCGGAAGAAATAGCGATTGAAAAAGTAATTTCATTCTTTGACAGTGACTTAGGTAAAAGGGTATTAGCGGCGAAAAGTGTTGAGCGTGAAGTACCATTTACGATGATGCTTGCAGCAGAAGAAGCATATCAAGATTGGCAAGGGAAGAGTGAAGAAACGATTCTTGTCCAAGGGGTTATCGACTGCATGATTGAAGAGGAAGATGGCATTACGTTAATCGACTTCAAAACAGATACGATTGAAGGGAAATTCCCAGGCGGATTCGATCAAGCGAAACCAATTTTAGAGGATCGATATAAAGTGCAGCTTTCGTTATATGCAAAAGCGCTGGAGAAAAGCTTACAACATCCTGTAAAAGAGAAATGTTTATACTTCTTTGATGGGAATCACGTTGTAAATATTGAAGAATAGAGGGGCTTGAAAATGGTAACGGAAAAAACGTTAAGAACTTGTGAACAGGGACACGAGTACTATAAAAGTAGCGATTGTCCAACTTGCCCAGTCTGTGAGAAAGAGAGAAAACCAAAAGAAGGTTTTCTCTCTCTTCTTTCAGCGCCAGCAAGAAGGGCATTAGAGCACCGTGGAATTCAAACTGTAGAAGAACTCTCAAAATATAGTGAAAAAGAAATTTTAAAACTGCATGGTATGGGACCTGCGTCTTTGCCGAAGCTTAGGAAGGCTTTGGAGGAGAGTGGGTTATCATTTAAATAAAATGAAATAGTGCCTCTTCACTACTTACGTGTTTATACCACTATTTGTGGACAGTGAAGCTCTTGCTTATTAAAATTTCATTTTAATAATTTTGAATTACATAAAAGAAAAAAGTAGGAGAATATCTCCTACTTTTTTTACGCTGTTCCAATCTGATCTTGATCTGCCACATCAGAATCAAATGTATTCGTTGCACTAACACCGTTAAACGTATTCACGACAAACCCAACATTGGAAGCTCCAGATCCGTTATAGGCTTTCGTGTTTTCTTTCGGAGATACGTTATAAAAATCTCCTAAGTTGAAAGAGCCGTTACTGTTTTGCACGACGAGATTTCCTACAACTGAAGGCATACCATCCACCTACTTTACTAAGCTTTTTAATTACTATATGAATTATTGTGCGGAAGGTTCATCCGTAATATATTGGCGGATTTGTATAATACGAGAGTTATTAAAACCATAATCAACATTTCCAATTTGAAAGCAACCAGAATTTAAAAGTGTCCGCAATTCAACGTTATTCACTTCAATAAAAGGGCATTCATTTACAATATTTAATTTTACATCTGTCGTTCGTTTTGGAATTGTAATGTGTTCATCTGTAAAGATTTCAAAAGCATCAAAGCGACCTTCTCCCCGTATATAACAAGGAATTTCACGGTGGACGGCAATAGCTCTACTTTTTAATTCCATTTGGTTTGCATCTCCAACTTGAAATACGGCAGTAATCCCTAAAGAAATAATAGAAACATTTTGGACAATGGACACATGATGCAACATAATTTTTCAGTCTCCTTAACCTGGAGTAGGAGGGACATCTGTTACTAATGGTACAAATGGACCCTCTGTAACTGTTTCAAATGGTGTATCGAGAATAGAAGATAGAATGAGGAGATTTGCATCTCCAATTAAAAAGAGTGCGGACGACGATACACCGTTCATTTTAATCTGTCCGACTTTTAACTCACGGTTTACAACGTTAAGGTTCATACATACTTACTCCTTTCGAAAATTTCCCGGTATGTGCTGAATAAAGGAGAGAAAGGCTTTGTCAATATCTTGTTTCATTGCCTGAATAATGATATCTCGTAAATAATCTGGATCTGTTGAAATACCTTCATATGATTGCGCTTGTGATAAATAATAAGGGAGTCGATGCTCCATCTGTTTTTTTATGTCATCCACCATCATTTGTCGATACATTTCATCAAGCGGTGTTCTCTCTTCTTGTTCAAAATGGAGAATACGATTATATGCTTCTTCATCTAAGTATCGATGCATTTCTTGGAGGATACCTTGATAAAAGTCTGGGTTTGTTTCGGTTTCAGGGTTTACCTTCAATGTTTCTGTATCCACTTGAAAATCTTCAATTTGTTGTCCTTTTGCTGAAAATGGGTTTAAACCAATATTTAAAGTACCATTTAAATTTTCGACTTTTAATTGATCGAATTTGTATTCCACTTTTCCTACAGAAGAGGAGGGGCGATTTTTTAATTCGTTAAGCTCTTCTTGGAGTTGACGCACTTGATCTTCTAAATTCAAGATGGCTGCTTGTTGTGTTTGAAGAGCTTGTTGAAGTTGGTGTAAGTAAGTATATATATCTTGATTCATTTGTGAAACCTCCTTTTCAATAGGGAGGGTAAAAATATTCCTGCTATATATTTATGACAAGGATGTCTTAAGAAGAACTAGTTGATGGTTTGATAGAAATAATTTGTCCTTTCGCCTGTAATGGGCGAAGCGGCTCCGTAAATCCGCCCGTATTTGAAAATTTAGATAGGGCTTTAATACTTCCGGCAGTACCAATTTGGAACACAGAAGAGGTTGTAATGCTATCAATTTTAATACTGTTGATGATGATACTTTGGTTTACATAAAAATTCAATGCAATTGCCTCCTTTAAGTTGAGCCAATTATCGCTTGATCGATTACATCTGAATCGTTGACAGTCGTTGCACTTTGATAATTGTAGACAGAAACATTATCTCCAACGTTGAAAGAGCCGGCCCCGGCGAAAGCACGTGAGTAACTAATAGGCCTAATCGCAAATACATCTCCAATATGAAAAATACCACTTGATCCAATATTGACGATACGAATATGTCCGACCATAGCTGGCATACAAAACACCCTTCGTTTTTAAAATTTTCTTTTCTACTATTGTATGGGCGTTTCCAATAAAATGTGTATTTTTTTGAAATAAAAGAAACACACGCATTATTGCGTGTGTGTTTTGAATGTTTGATTAGGGTGTAAATCCGTATGTACATGACAAATTACATTTAAGAGCCTGTCCAGTTCTTGGCTACAATCCACTGTTTTTTGAGAAGTCATTCCATAGCGTTCAGCAAAATAAATCATTTTTTCACGTTTTTTTTCAATCGCTTGCTCAAACATTGAAATCGGCTCCATCTCTAAATGAAATTTTTAGTATATATGTAGTACATATTATACAAAAACTTCATAAAAAAGAAATGCATTCGCTAAAAAAAGTAAAATTTCTACATTTTATGCCAAATGATAAAGGGGTAACGAATAGGGGATGAGAAGAATATTGTAAAAATTAGCGTGCATGAGAAGGTTTTTTTCTTGCGGATGCGAATACAATTAAAGGGTATGAGTTTTAGGATGGAGAGTGGAAATATTGCGTTTTGTAACGGCGAAGAAAGAAGAAAAGGTATTTGTAGGTATTGTAGATGAAGAAGAAGAAAAGGTATTACACTTAAGAGAAGCGCAAAGACAAAAAGGGGAAAAGGTTACAATCCCTATTACAATGTTAGAGTGTATTGAAAGAGGGACTGAATGCTTTGAGAAAGTATGTGAAATTGTAAATTGGGCAAAAGAGAACGGGGAAGCGGCGTATTATCCGTTAACAGAGGTGAAAATATTAGCGCCGATTCCAAGGCCAAGAAAGAATATTTTGTGCGTTGGAAAAAACTATCGTGAGCATGCGGTAGAAATGGGCGGAGTAGAGTCTATTCCAGAAAATATAATGATCTTTACGAAAGCACCAACAACAGTTATTGGCATAAATGAGCAAATTAATGGTCACCCTCATGCAACGGACGAACTAGATTACGAAGGAGAATTAGCTATCATTATTGGTAAGCGAGGGAAGCAAATAAAAAAAGAAAAAGCGCTTGAGCATGTTTTTGGTTATACGATTATAAATGATGTAACAGCTCGAGACATTCAAAGAAAACATAAACAGTTTTTCCTTGGGAAAAGCTTCGATACATTTTGTCCGATGGGACCGTATTTAATTCATAAATCGGTGGTTAATGCGCCGAATGCATTACACATTGAAACGGTAGTAAATGGAGAAGTAAGGCAAACTTCTAACACAAATAAAATGATTTTTTCAATAGAAGAAATTATTTCAACGATAAGTAAAGGAATGACTTTAGAACCAGGCGATATTATCGCAACAGGAACGCCGGCTGGTGTCGGAAAAGGTTTTACACCACCGAAGTTTTTACATGCTGGTGATGAAGTGGTCATTACAGTAGAAGGAATTGGTACTTTACGAAATGTAGTGAAATAAAGAAAAGAGCTATCTTGTTAAAAGATAGCTCTTTTTTTATGGCCTTGGGTTATAGAGGTAATCGATAACGGCAAAAGTGTAAAGACCAATGAATGCAAGTGTACAAATGCCAAATAGTATAACCGTAAGTGCGCTTTTTTCTCGTCCAAAACCAATGATAGTAAGAATAACAGCAGTCCAAAATGATGCTTTCAGTAGTGTGAGTGTAGTAGGAGTTGAGTAATGAAGCCATGTTGTGGAAAGTAGGAAACCAAAGAATGTAACTAAAATAAAAGCTGTAGCTAAATAGTTAATATGTTTACCATATCTTAATAGCATGTCGCACCTCCTTTATGATTTTAAAATACAGAAAATTACAATTTTATCTTAATATAAATGAATATAAAAAGAAAGAGGTTGTCCCAACATGTCGGACAACCTCTCTATCATTACGATAATACAGCTTTAATTTTTTGGAATGCCCACTCTAAATCTTCTTCAGAGATTACTAGAGGTGGTGCGATACGAATTACATTTTCGTGTGTTTCTTTACATAATAGACCAGCTGCTTTTAGTTGTTCACAGTAAGGACGAGCTGGCTCGTTTAATTCGATACCGATGAATAAACCTTTACCACGAACTTCAGTGATCATTGGGTTATCAATCTCTTTTAATTGCCCAACTAATTTTTCACCTAATTGAAGAGAACGCTCTGTTAATTTTTCTTCTTCTAACACTTCAAGAGCCGCGATAGAAACAGCACATGCAAGTGGATTACCACCGAATGTAGAACCGTGAGAACCTGGCTCAAATACACCTAAAATGTCGCGGTTTGCTGCTACGCAAGAGATTGGGAACACACCGCCGCCAAGTGCTTTACCAAGTATGTACATGTCAGGAGTTACATTGTCCCAGTCACAAGCAAATACTTTACCAGTACGGCCTAAGCCAGTTTGGATTTCATCTGCTACAAATAAAACGTTTTCTTTTTTACATACTTCAAAAGCTTCTTTTAAGTAACCAGCTGGTGGGATATTAATTCCTGCTTCACCTTGAATTGGCTCTAAAATGAATGCTGCTGTGTTTGGTGTAATTGCGGCTTTTAATGCTTCTAAATCACCGTAAGGAATTACAACGATGCCAGGAAGCATTGGACCGAATCCACGCTTGTACTCTTCATTTGAAGACATAGAAACAGAACCCATTGTACGTCCGTGGAAGTTATCTTCACAAACGATGATTTCAGCACGGTTTGCTTCCACTTTCTTCACATCATAAGCCCAGCGACGAACTGTTTTAATTGCAGTTTCAACAGCTTCAGCACCTGTATTCATTGGAAGTACCATTTCTTTATTAGTTAGTTTCGCAACTTTTTCGTACCAAGGACCTAATTGATCGCTATGGAAAGCACGAGAAGTTAACGTAACACGATTAGCTTGGTCAATTAAAGCGTTAATAATTTTCGGGTGACGATGACCTTGGTTTACTGCAGAATATGCACTTAATAAGTCCATATAGCGGTTTCCTTCAGGATCTTCTACCCAAACACCTTCTGCTTTAGAAATAACGATTGGAAGTGGGTGATAGTTATTTGCTCCGTATGTGTCTGTAAGTTCGATAATATCCTTAGTTTGAATCATGATTGTTCCCCCTTTTGTTATTACAAGAAGTTTGTAAATACTCTAAATATTATAGCATTTAAATGTAAAAAAGCGAAACATTTCCTGAAAATAAATGAACATGTTATCATATAGAGTGAAAAAGTGTGAAAAGAGGAGGTAAGGGATACGATGGTACATATGCATATTACAGCATGGGCGTTAGGTTTAATTTTATTCTTCGTTGCGTATTCACTTTATTCAGCAGGAAGAAAAGGGAAAGGTGTACATATGGGGCTTCGCCTAATGTATATCATTATTATTGTGACAGGCTTCATGTTGTACATGAGTATTGTGAAGACAGCAACAGGTAGCATGCACATGTGGTATGGCTTAAAAATGTTAGCTGGTATTTTAGTTATCGGTGGAATGGAAATGGTTCTTGTGAAAATGAGCAAAAACAAACCAACAGGGGCGGTTTGGGGCTTATTTATTGTTGCGCTAGTAGCAGTATTTTACCTTGGGCTGAAATTACCGATTGGCTGGAAAGTATTCTAATAAAAAATAAAGCCACCTTATGATCTCAAAGACTTGGGAGATTATAAGGTGGTTTTTTACTTTATCCCGTAAACATCAGATTGGTGAAGGCTAATAATCAGTGGGCTACCCCACTGATTAAAGTTTCACTTTATGTCGCATCGATATGCAACTCTTCTCCATTTACTTTCGTAAAACGGAACATATTTTTATTTGACGTAGTGTGACGGACGAAATGGTGCTGCAGTGTACAGATCATTTCTTCGTTATCAAACAAAAGAATATTTACTCCTTCGCGTGACTCTTCTTGCGGTAAGAAAGATAAATAATTATGACAATACATGCAATCATATAAAGAGTAGTGAAGTGATTGCAATGATTCGGTTAATAATGTGAAGACAGAGTCAGGTAATTCCTCCAGCCATTCATTATAGCTAAGAAGTAACTTTTTTCGAATACGTATCATTTCACCATTTTGCAAATGGTGTTGCTCGTTGGCGATTTGTAATACATCTTGTTCATAGAAACGGGCTGGTAGCCAATTGTTATTATACAAAATTTCAAACCCATCTTCGGCAATATCTTCTAATAAAAACGCTTCATCATTTTCATCATCAAAGAATACCCACTCATTGTTTATATATTCTACATTACCGACTGTATGAGCACGGGGCTGATTATATAAAATATGTTTACGTTGTATCATACACGATTTCTCCTTTATGAAAAGTAGTTATTCCTGTTATAGACAGTTCGTGCATTCTTTATAACTAGACACATATAGACATAGGTGGGCATACAATAAAACACGTTTTACTGAGTGAAAATGCTATTCCATATGTGGATAGTAGGTTATCGTCAAGTTTTTCATTTTTTTGATCCGCACTCTTAGGGTGGGGATTACTGCACGTTCAAGAAAAGAAATAAGATGGAAGGATGATTTATATGTGCGGGATTACAGGATGGGTGGATTATAAACGCTCATTAGAAGGAGAAAGAGATGTCGTTACGAAGATGGCTGAGACGTTAGCGAAACGGGGGCCGGATGATAATAAAGTTTGGATTAAAGGAAATGTCGCATTTGGGCATAAGCGGTTAATCGTTGTGGATCCTGAGGGCGGTAAACAGCCGATGACTTGTTTAAAAGGTGAAACGAATTACGCCATTTGCTATAACGGTGAACTTTATAACACAGAAGACATTCGAAAGGAATTATTAAGAAGAGGATATACGTTCAAAGGTCATTCTGATACAGAAGTATTATTAGCTTCTTATATTGAATGGAAAGAAGAATGTGTCGATCATTTAAACGGTATATATGCGTTTGCAGTATGGGACGAACAGAAAGAACAAGTATTTATTGCGAGAGATCGATTAGGTGTAAAGCCACTTTTTTATAAATATGATAGCGGACGCTTACTATTTGGTTCGGAGTTAAAAGCGATATTGTCGCATCCAGATGTGAAGGCGGAAGTAACGTTAGAAGGATTATCAGAAATATTCGGGCTCGGACCGTCAAGAACGCCTGGCCACGGTATTTATGCTGGTATAAAAGAATTGCGTCCAGGTCATGCAATGACATTTTCAAAGAACGGTTTATGTATATGGAGATATTGGAATGTAGAAAGTAAAAAACATGAAGACTCTTTTGAAGAAACAGTAGAGAAAACGCGCTTTTTATTACAAGATGCTATTACAAGACAGCTTGTTTCTGATGTACCACTATGTACTTTTTTATCGGGTGGTGTAGATTCGAGCGCTATTACAGCTATTGCAGCGAAAGAATATGAGAGATCAGGAAAAGGGCAATTACACACGTATTCTATTGATTACGAAGATAATGACAAATACTTTAAAGCGAATGCATTCCAGCCAAATTCAGATGCTCCGTTTATTAATTTAATGACTGAGACATTTCAAACAACCCATCATCGCTGCGTCATTTCGAATGAAAAATTAGCAGAGTATTTAACTGAAGCAGTACTCGTTCGTGATTTGCCTGGTATGGCAGATATCGATTCGTCATTATTATGGTTTTGCCGAGAAATTAAACAAGATTTTGTCGTTGGCTTATCTGGAGAATGTGCAGATGAAATATTTGGTGGATATCCGTGGTTTTATAGAGAAGATGATTTACAATCGAGTGCATTTCCGTGGATGCGTTCTACAGAGGCACGTGAACAACTTCTAAAAAAAGAATGGAGAAATAAATTAAATTTACAACAATATGTACAAAGGCGCTATGAAGAGTCGATTCAAGAAGTTCCTATTTTAGAGGGGGAAAGTCCGCTAGAAGCAAAAAGACGCCAATTATTTTATTTAAATATGGTATGGTTTATGACAACATTATTAGACAGAAAAGACCGCATGAGTATGGGAGCGAGCTTAGAAGTACGTGTTCCATTTGCAGATCATCGTCTTGTCGAATATGCGTGGAATATTCCTTGGGAAATGAAAATGTATAAAAACCGCGAAAAAGGTCTATTACGTAAAGCGTTAGAAGGTGTACTTCCACATGACATCTTATATAGAAAGAAGAGTCCTTATCCGAAAACGCACAATCCGCACTATACAAAAGCAGTAACAGTATGGCTTCAAAATCTATTAACGGATAAAGGTTCAATTTTACACGAACTGTTTGATAAAGAGCAGTTGAGCGGATTGATTCAGTCTGGCGGCAGTGCATTTCAAACACCATGGTTTGGTCAATTAATGACTGGGCCACAGCTTTTAGCTCATTTAGCACAAATTCACGTTTGGTTTAAAGAATATGGGGTAAATATTAAGGAATAAGGGAAAAGCGGCTTACAATTATGTAAGTCGCTTTTTATTAAAGAAGTTTTCATATAAAATTTAAAATCACCTTATAAACAATATTTAATTAGAATTATTATTTTGACGTACTTATTATTGTTTGTTATAATTGGAAACAAATGTTCTGAAAAGTATTCTCATTTATAAAATTGAGGTGTTATATAGATGACAAAGAAAAAAATAGGTTTACTCGTAATGGCGTATGGAACACCAGAATCATTAGACGATGTAGAGGCATATTATACACATATCCGTCACGGGCGTACGCCATCAGAAGAAGCGCTTGAAGATTTAATTGGTCGCTATAAAGCGATTGGTGGAATTTCGCCGCTTGCAAAAATTACGAAAGAACAGGCGCATAAATTAACAGATTCAATGAATAACATATTTACAGAGTATCAATTTACTTGTTACTTAGGTTTAAAACATATTGCACCATTTATAGAAGATGCGGTAGAAGAAATGAAGCGTGATGGGATCGAGCAAGCGATTAGTATCGTATTAGCGCCACATTACTCTACATTTAGCATTAAAGCGTATAATGACCGTGCTATTCGTCTTTCAAAAGAAATCGGTGGTCCTGTTATTGAACCAATTGAACAATGGTACGATGAACCGAAGTTTATTTCGTATTGGGCAGACCAAATAAAAGAGACGTTTACTAATATTATAAATAAAGAGAAAGCAGTCGTAATTTTTTCAGCGCATAGTTTGCCAGAAAAAATTATTGCAGCAGGAGACCCTTATGTAGAACAACTAAAGCATACGGCAGATTTAATTGCAGAAGCTGCAAATATTCAAAACTATACAATCGGTTGGCAAAGTGCTGGGAATACTCCAGATCCGTGGATTGGTCCAGATGTGCAAGATTTAACGAAAGATTTATATGAAGAGCATGGGTACGAATCTTTCATATATTGCCCAGTTGGTTTTGTAGCGGAGCATTTAGAAGTTTTATATGACAACGATTATGAATGTAAAGTTGTAACTGATGAATTAAATGCCAAATATTTTAGACCAAATATGCCGAATGCACAATCAGCATTTATCGACTGTTTGGCTGAAATTGTTTCCAAAAAAGTGAAGGAAATAGTTGACAAAGATTTAGTTTTGAATAATAATTAATTTATAATAATTTTAAATAAATAATAATTACTACGAAATAAAGAGGAGGATCCCCCTAGATGAATCCAAATAATCGCTTAACAACAAACCAAGGTGCTCCAGTTGGAGACAACCAAAATTCTCGTACAGCCGGTCGTCGTGGACCAGTATTATTAGAAGACTATCATTTAGTAGAAAAACTTGCGCACTTTGATCGTGAACGTATTCCGGAGCGTGTTGTGCATGCACGTGGTGCAGGTGCTCACGGTGTATTCGTAACGAAAAATAGTATGAAGCAATATACGAAAGCTGCATTTTTACAAAATGAAGGAACTGAAACGCCTGTATTTGTTCGTTTTTCAACGGTTATTCATGGTCAAGGTTCTCCTGAAACAGCACGTGACCCACGTGGGTTCGCTGTTAAATTTTATACAGAAGAAGGAAACTACGATATCGTAGGTAACCATTTACCAGTTTTCTTCATTCGTGATGCAATTAAATTCCCAGATATGGTACATTCCTTAAAACCAGCACCTGATACGAATATTCAAACGCCAGATCGTTATTGGGATTTCATGACGTTAAGTCCAGAATCTACACATATGATGACATGGGTATTTTCTGATTACGGTACACCAGCAAGCTATCGTGAAATGGAGGGTTTCGGCGTCCATTCATTTAAATGGATTAATGAAGAAGGTAAAATTGTTTATATAAAATACCACTGGAAACCACAGCAAGGTGTACGTAACCTAAATGCGAAAGAAGTGCAAGAAGTACAAGGGAAAGACTTCAATCATGCAACTCGTGACTTGTTCGATGCAATCGAAAAAGGAAATCACCCAAAATGGGATTTACACGTACAAGTTATGCAATTAGATGAAATGGACTCTTTAGACTTTGATCCACTAGATCCAACGAAAGTATGGCCAGAAGATCGCTTCCCATTAATGGAAGTAGGGACAATGACGTTAAATCGTAATCCGAAAAACTTCTTTGCAGAAGTAGAACAAGTAGCGTTCTCTCCAAGTGCAACTGTAAATGGTATTGAGCCATCGGAAGATAAATTATTACAAGGTCGTTTATTCTCTTACCCAGATACACAACGTTATCGTCTTGGTGCAAATTACTTACAAATTCCTGTAAACTGCCCATACGCAGCTGTTCATAATCAACAACGTGATGGTGCGATGCAAGTAAATCAAAACCCATCTACAATCAACTACGAACCGAGCCGTCATGCTGAAAATCCAGTTGAAGACCCAGCTTACCGCGATTCCACTATGAAAGTAGAAGGCTATGTATCTCGTGAAAAAATTGACAAACCAAATGACTTCAAACAAGCAGGTGAGCGTTACCGTTCATTCTCTAAAGAAGAGCAAGATAACTTAATTGCAAACTTAACAAATGACTTAAAAGACGTAAATGAACGCACGAAATTACTAGCTGTTTGTAACTTCTTCCGTGCAGATCAAGAATACGGTATGCGTTTAGCGCAGGCATTAAATGTTGATATTACGCAATATGTAGGAAATGCTCCGAAATAAATCGGAAAAGACGACTGTTATGAAACGGTCGTCTTTTTTTGTGTAAAGTTACACGCGGGTATTCTTCAGTTTCGTTATGTCGGAATTTGTTGGTAAATCGATATCTTGTGTCGAAACGTTGATATATTGAAAGGAACAATCGATATATTTGAAAAATCGTTGATATATCCAAAAAACCGTTAATATATTTCCATTTATACTAGGTGGGGTATGTTGCCCGGTGCGCAAAAAAGAGATGCAATCTATTACTAATAGATTGCATCTCTTTTTTTAGTTCACTCGCTCAGTATACTCATAAGCTTTCTCCCCATGCATCGAAATATCAAGTCCCATATGTTCCTCGTGCTCATCTACCCGGACAGGGAGGAAGAAGTTGATTGCTTTAATAATGGCATACGTCATTATAATTGTGAATGCATATGTTGCGCCGATCGCTACAAGTTGTTTCAACAGCAGCGAGGCGTTTCCGTAAAATAATCCGTTAGCGCCATCGCCGTTTACGGCAGTAGTTGCAAATAATCCTGTCGCAATACCGCCCCAAGTTCCACCGATGCCGTGACATCCGAATGCATCGAGTGTATCGTCGTATCCGAATTTTGTTTTTAAGAAAAAGACCGCTCCGAAGCATAATACGCCGCCAATTGCTCCGATAAGAAGAGCTGAGAAAGGTGTAACGAACCCGCAAGCTGGTGTAATAGCGACTAGACCGGAAACGGCGCCACAAGCAGCTCCCATCGCAGTCGGTTTTGATTGGAAGAACCACTCTGAAAGCATCCAAGTTAATGCTGAGGCAGCAGCGGCTATATTTGTATTAATAAATGCAGTTAAAGCTACGTCGTTTAAGGATAATGCGCTGCCGACGTTAAAACCGAACCAGCCAAACCATAATAAGCCTGCGCCTAACATTGTAAATGGCAAATGGTGAGGAGAAGAACCATTTATGTTTTTTCGTTTTCCGAGGAAAATAGCTAATACAAGACCAGCAACTCCGGAAGTGATGTGAACGACGTTTCCGCCAGCGAAGTCTAGTGCACCAAGTTCCCTTAGCCACCCGCCGACGCCCCATACCCAATGAGCGACAGGATTGTAAACAATCGTTGTCCATAAAAGGATAAAAATAAGAAAGGCAGAAAAGCGCATTCTTTCAGCAAATGCACCTGAAATTAAAGCTGGAGTTAAAATGGCGAACATGAGTTGAAACATCATGAATAAATTGTGAGGAATAGTAGATGAGTAGTCTGGATTTGGTGCGTAGGTAACTCCGTTTAGACCGAACCAATCAAGTGTACCGATAAGCCCGTGCCAATCTGGTCCGAATGATAAAGAATAGCCGATAACAATCCATTGAATCGAAACGATAGCCATTGCACTATAACTATGCATCGTTGTACTGAGTACATTTTTGCTGCGAACCATACCTCCATAAAAAAGTGCCAATCCTGGTGTCATCAACATGACCATTACTGTCGTCACAAACATAAAAACTGTATCTCCCATATTCATGAGCTCTCCTCCTATAATGTTAGAAAAAATAACATCGTTTTGTTATGTTTCATATCATATTCGAAAAAGAACTAAAAATCAACTAAAAATTCAGAAAAATATATACATGATGTTAGAAAATATAACATAGATTATTTTGTGAGGATTGAAATCGACATATGCGTTTCTCTCGGATAATTGGTATAATATTCTTACAATTAAAAACTTGGGGGATGCGTGTGGGAAAAATACGGACTAGGAAACTATTCATTTGTTTTTGCTTAGCTTTTGTTTTGTTTGTACCAATACATACTTTTGCAGACGAAAAAAGAGAGTGGAAAGATGAAGTTATATACTCCATTATGATTGATCGCTTCAATAATGGAGAACCGAAAAATGACAAACAATTAGAAGTTGGTAATTTAGAAGGGTATCAAGGCGGGGATATAAGAGGAATTATAAAAAGGTTGGATTACATAAAAGAAATGGGTTTTACTACCGTTATGCTTTCGCCGCTTTTTGAAAGTGGAAAGTACGATGGATTAGACGTGCGAAATTTTAAAAAGGTAAATGAACATTTCGGGACAGACAATGATGTGAAAGAACTTGTAAAAGAAGCTCATGCAAAAGGAATGAAAGTTGTATTTCAATTTCCGCTTGGAGAAAACGAACGACAGGTAATTGACGCAATGAAATGGTGGATAAAAGAAGTTGATTTAGACGGAAGTTATGTTATACATAGTGAAAAAAATCCGCGTTCCTTTTGGGATAACGCGCAAAAAGATATGCAAGTGATAAAGAAAGATTTTCGTATTATGACAAAGGAGGATAGCGAATACAACGAAAAAATCGTAGAATCGTTTTCCGAAGCGGATGTATCGGTGAAATCGTTATACGATGTGAGTAAAAAAGAAGGGGAATTTGTTACGTTTTTAGATGATCAAGAAACAAAAAGATATGCGCGTATTGCAAAAGAAAATATGTATTATCCGCCATCACGTTTAAAACTGGCGCTTACTTATTTGTTAACATCACCTGGGATTCCGAATTTTTATTACGGAACGGAAATTGCATTAGATGGAGGAAGTGTACCCGATAATAGACGATTAATGGATTTTAAGTCAGACGAAAAATTTATGCAGCACATAACAAAACTAGGTGAAATTAGGCAGGCGAGACCGTCTTTACGACGCGGTACGTTTGAGCTTCTGTATGATAAGAGCGGGATGAGCATACTAAAACGAAAATATAAAGATGAAGTAACTTTAGTAGCAATTAATAATACGAAAGAAACACAAAAAGTCTCCTTACCTGCAAGTGCAATTGGTGAAAAACAAGAGTTAAGAGGATTGTTACAGGATGAAATTATAAGAGAGGAAAACGGAAAGTTTTATCTCGTTTTAAAACGTGAAGAATCAAATGTGTATAAAGTTAACGGAGAAACAGGTGTGAATTGGTTATTTATCTCCTTAATAATCGGTGTGAATGTATTATTTATTGCGTTTCTAATTGCAGTTAAAAGGAAGCGTAGATGAGATGAGAAATTACTCGCTCTATGTTCATGTCTTCTTATTGTATTTGTAAGTTTGTTCGGTGGGGCAATAGTGTTATTCTGTTGATATGAAATTTCTTAAGAGAAACGACGTGAGAATGAAAACGTCCCTAGTGAGAGGAGGGCTAGGTTAGGAAGAGGATTTTCTTCCTAACTTGTTTTTTGTGTTAGCACCGATAGGGAAGAATCTTTGAAGCAATCAATAATTGCAACTATATTAATTTTATATTACATTAAAAGTTAGAGAATACTCTTATACTAATACAGTGCTAAATAGTAGGTGGGAAAATGGAGTTTTACGATTTGGGTATTACCATTAAAGAGCTTAGAATTAAAAAAAATATATCACAATCCGAATTATGTCATGGAATATGTTCGCAAAGTCAAATTAGCAAAATAGAAAAAGGTGTGATTTATCCATCTAGTATATTGTTATATCAATTATCAGAAAGACTTGGTATTGACCCAAATAATATATTTGCATTAACTCAAAACAAAAAATTAAAATATGTAGAAAATGTAAAATGCGTAATAAAAGATTGCTTAAAGCAAAAACAATACAAAGAACTTTATGAAATAGTGAAAAAAGAGAAAAACGAAAATAACTTCCAATCAACAGAAGATAAACAATTTTTAATATGGCATGAAGCGATTGCTATATTTATGGTGGATAAATCAATAAAAACTGCTTTAGATTTTTTAAATAATGCATTAAAATTAACTGTAACTAATTCTGATTTTTTATCAGAAAGAGAAATAGATATTATGCAGACAATTGCTATATTCCATGGGGAAAATAAAGAATATGAAAAAAGTATTAATATATTAAGAAGGTGTTTAACTAATTTTAATAAGTTAGATTTTCCTAGAGATAAAGAAATTAAATTGAAAATTATTTTTAATTTAGCAAAAATTTTAGGTCATGCAAATCAACATGAAGAGGCAGTAAAATACAATGATATGGGTATCAAACTAGCTATTAATCTAAATACTTTATATTTACTAGGTGAATTATACTATGGAAAAGCTTGGAATTTATTGAAACTTAAACAACCTAATGAAGAAGATGTTGCAAATAACATGAAAAAAGCATTATTTATATTTGAACTAACAGAAAAAGAAAATCTGATAAAAATGGTTAAAGAAAAATATTTTGAAAACCAAACTGAAAAAAGTCACTCATAATTCATTTGGAAATCACTTGAAATATAATAAAACCTACAGGGGAAATCTCTGTAGGTTTTATACTTATAAACTTGCTTCTAAAATATTAGTGCTTAATATAAATTTTTGAATAAGAGTTTACTTAGCGCTTTAGCGTACTTTTTTATTTTGAAGCCTGCATCTTTATTAAAGATGTAGGCTTCTTTTTAAATCCATCCGAATATTATTGGTTCAAGTCGGAGGAAGGTACTTTGGGGTGTCTTTTCTTTAGATCTTTATCATTAACTATTTAATGTTTTTTAAATGATTACATGACATATTTTTTTTGTACCAAGCTTTGTTGATACAGTTAGATTTATCCGTTAGTGTATTCGTATTATTAGAACATCCTACAGTATTTAGGGAGAATGTGGCTAATAAAAACCATAATATTAATTTCTTCAAAAAACCACTTCTAACTCTTTTTTAATTAACATTTTTTAGATCCTTACTAATTTTACATTACATTAAAGGTTGGGAAATATTCTTATACTCATAAATTGTTACGTTTTGGCGGGGAGAGGAATTATGAGTTACAGCGATTTTTAAGATGACTTTGGCCCAGGATGTGGTTATTAAGAAAAGTAATTCAAATTGAAGGGGAAACGTCTTAAGGTATATTTTTCTTATTTTCAATAAGGTCTGCTAAATACATGTATAAAACAAATTCTACAATAAGGCCTAGTTTAATCATGCGCTCACTTGTAAAGTATTCGTATGGTTAGACTCTGTTCACTTAGTGATTTTCACCGCATACACCATTTTTCTATGGTTTGTTCTCGGAATATTGTCTCTACAAAACAAAAAACTCCTCTAATTAAGAGGAGTTTTCTTTTTAGCGGTAGTTAATGAACTGTACGTCGATTGGTAAATCAGCGCTACGAACAGCTGCGATTACTGCTTGTAAGTCATCACGGCTTTTCGCTGTAACACGTACTTGATCATCTTGTACTTGTGTTTTTACTTTTAATTTCATTTCTTTAATGATGTTGTTAATTTTTTTAGCGTTATCTTTATCGATACCTTGTTGAAGTGTTGCGCGTTGGCGAACAGTGTTGCCAGTTGCAGCTTCAACTTTTCCGTAATCTAAGTTCTTAATTGGAACGTTACGTTTTACAAGTTTAGAGATAAGAACGTCTTTTACTTGCTCTAATTTAAACTCGTCATCAGAAGTTAAAACAAGTACTTCTTTTTCTAATTTAATATCACTTTTACTTCCTTTAAAGTCATATCGGTTTTGTATTTCTTTTAATGCGATATTAATTGCGTTTGTTACTTCAGGTAATTCTACTTTCGAAACGATGTCAAAAGAACTATCTTTTGCCATAGTTAGCACCTCCAAATAAATTTCTAATCTTGTTATGTACTGTACATACTAAAGTATAGCTGAAAACGAGTCTAGACTTAAGTGTTTTCGTACTTATATTCATGTAACCTCATTTTATTATAGTGAATTTTGGGCAGTTGGACAAATACAGGAAAAATCATGTTATAATTAACTTTTGTTTGGAATGATAAAAAAGATAATTTTATATATATAGAAGGGAATTAAAAAATATGTATTTGCAAATAGGATCGATTGAACAGGTAACTGTTTTACGCGAAACGGAAATCGGATATATGGTTGGGAATGAAGAAGAGGAAATTTTCCTACATAAAAACGAAGTAGCTGGAGAAATTGAAGAAGGCGATACGATTGATGTATTCTTATACCTTGATCACCAAAATCGTATTTCAGCAACAATGAAGGAACCGATTATTACAACTTATGATTGGAACTGGGTAAAGGTTGTAGAAGTTATTCCTAGTTTAGGTGTGTTTGTTGATATTGGTGTGTCAAAAGATATACTAATTCCAGCTGATGAGTTCCCGATTTATATGCCAGTATGGCCAGAAGTAGGCGACGAATTATATTGTACGTTAAAATTAACGAATCGTGATCGTTTAATTGCTCTTCCGGCAAGAGACAGTGATATGCAAGAAATTATCGTAGATGCAACGCCATCTATGCGTAATAAAAACGTAAATGGACGTGTATATCGTTCGCTTCAAGTCGGTTCATTCGTACTAACTGATGAGCATTTCCGTGCTTTCTTACACCATACAGAAAGAAAAGAACAAGTCCGCATCGGTCAGCGTGTAACAGGACGTATTATTGACGTAAAAGATGACGGTACAATTAACATTTCACTTCTTCCTCGTAAAGAAGAAGGAATGGAAGACGATGCTGCAGTAATTTATGCATATATGGAAGAACGAGGCGGAGCAATGCCGTTTTGGGATAAGAGCCATCCGGAAGATATTAAAGAACGCTTTAACATGAGTAAAGCTGCATTTAAGCGCGCACTTGGTAAGTTGATGAAAGAAGAAAAGGTTTACCAAGAAGAAGGCTGGACTTACTTTAAGAAATAAAGTAAATGAAAAAAGAACTATTCTTTCTCTGAATTTTTAAGAGAAGAGATAGTTCTTTTTTATTATAAAGTAGATAAAAAGTAAATAAAGTGTAATAAAACGTTTAATCTACAAATATTTTACTGTATTTATAAGGAAAAAGGAATATAAAATGGTAAATTGTCGGAAAATATACATTTTTAGAAAAAATGTCACAATATTGTCATTTTTATGTTGAACCCCCTCGGAAAATTCTTTAAATTGTTAATTGTAAGAATAAAACCGATACGAATTAGGGGTGAATGTATGGAAAAGAAGCAAGTTAAGAAAAATTGGTATAGGTACTTCATACAGCTTATGGTAGTTGCATTAATTGTTACTTCTATACCGATGAATGGACTGGCGGAAACGGCACCGCCGTTTACACCGTCGCCAAATTCAGAACCAAGTCCACAAGTAGAACAGAAAGACGAGAAGGAATTACCAGCTCCACATCCAGATCAGATAAAACAAAAAAATGCCAATGCAAAAGCTAAGCCGACTGAAGTTGTAGAAGAACGGACGGAGACAGAAAAGGTTTTTGATAATCAAGATGGTACGTTTACTAAAAAAATATATACTGAACCAATTCATGCAGAAAAGAATGGGAAATTAGAAGAGGTTTCTACTAATTTAGTAGAATCACCAGATAAAAAATCGTAACAGAAAATACAGCATTAAAGCCGAAGTTTGAGAAAGTAGTAAAGGATGGAAAGTATGTTCAATTCGAAGTGGATGGACATACGATTCAGTATGAATTGACAGGCGCACGTGGTGAAAAGGGTGAATTAAAACCGACAGCTGTTACAGCGTCGCATGAAGAGAATACAGTATGGTATAAAGGGATTTTTCCAAGTATTGATTTAAAAAGTACAACATTTAATGAAAATGTAAAGGAAGACTTTGTACTCCATCAATATACAGGGCATCACATTTTTTCATTCGAATTACAGACAGATTTACAGCCGAGTTTAAAAGAAGATGGTTCTATTATTTTTCAAAATGAAAAAAAGGAGAATGTATTTGTACTACCAAAGCCTTATATGGCTGACTCAAATATTAATCAAGAATCCGGAGAAGCTGTTACATCTCAAGATGTGAAATATGAGATAACTCCTGCTGGGGGGAAGAAATACAATTTAACAGTTACTGCAGATCCAAAATGGTTAGAATCAGCCGAACGTAAGTATCCTGTTTTTATAGATCCTTCGGTTACGGTAAGGGGATTTGAAAATGCGTATGCATCAAGCGCAGATCCTAATATTAATTATTCAGGCGGTAGTTTATGGGATGAAGGACAAAAGGCATATACGTTAAAAGTCGGTTATTTTAATGCAGGAACAGGCACAAATGATGCTTTTATTAAATCTGATATTTCTAATTTAAAAGGTGCAACAATTCAAAGTGCAACATTTCATACGTATGCTATATGGCATTATTACGGAGATAGCCCAAATGGTGTATGGCTTGATGAAGTAACGGGAAATTGGAATGTTTCTAATATTAATTGGAGTAATAAGCCAGGATCAAATAATATTGCTCAAGCAAATGTAGGTCGCGGGAAGTGGGCGCAATTTAATGTAACAAATACAGTAAAAGCGTGGGTAGATGGAACGAGACCGAATTACGGCTTCAAATTACATGCTAACGGAAATGGACAGACGCATTGGAAGAAGTTTGTCGCAGCTCAAAATGGTTCGAATGCGCCATATTTAGCGGTTAATTATTCATATGAAAAATTGAATAAACCGAGGGTACAAGCGTATTCGAATGGAACTGGAAGTGAAGCAGGGCATTTCAATATACAATGGGACGCAGTTCAAGGTGCAAAAGGATATAAAGTTGCCATTTTTAATGGATATGACTATGAATATATTCCTGTCGGAAATGTAACAAGTTGGAGTACGAAAGATAAGAAAATCTTCCCTACACAAGATGAAATAAATGCAGGGAAATTTGAGTTTCATAAAGATGGAAAGGGGACGGATTTTTCCGTAAGCCCTGGCCCAATGTACAAAAATGCTTATTTGGCAGGTAGCCCATATGGGGATTATAGTTCAGCTCGTGGGTACTGGATTCGAATCGTAGCGGAATATCCATACGGTGATAGTCCGTTGTCTGATGAAACAGTTTCCTATGTTCCGCTAGAACAAGTAAAGAGGCCAGCTGGATCAGCTTATACAAATGGGCCAGGTAGTAATACAGGATATGTATCAGTAAAGTGGGATCCTGTTCCAGAGGCAAGTGGTTATAAAGTATGGATTTATAACGGGAAAGACTATGAAGCATTTGATGTTGGTAATACAACAACATGGACAACGCAAGGACAAAATATTTGGCCGACAGAAGCGGAAATTTCTAGTGGAAAATATCAACTTCATCATGACCAAAAAGGAAATGAGCTTTCGTTAGATCCATCTCCAGTCTACCGCAATTCTGGTGGTATATATGGTGGTTCCAAAAACTATTGGTTCCGAGTAACAGCGTATAGTAAAGCGGGTCATGCAGAAAGTGAAATTTCACAAGAGTTTACACCAACTTTTTCGAATGACGTTTCTTGGCTTGGCACGAAAGATTATTGGGCAGCAGTGAATGTAATTGGTGGAAAGGTTACTGCTATTAATGGGAATTTTGTTATGGATGAGACGGATTTTAATCTGTCTGGAAAAGGCCCGAATGTATCTATTGATCGAACGTATAATAGTCAAGATACCGGAACTGGTTTATTCGGGAAAGGCTGGCATAGTTCATTAGAAGAAGTGATGAAAGAAGAATCTTCTGGAAATATTTTATATACAACGAGAGACAAATCCACATTACTATTTACTAAAACAGGTGATAATCAATATCAAGCACCTAATGGTGTTCATTTAGAAGTAAAGAAAATAGCTGATGGATTTGAATTAAAAGATAAAGATCAATCCGTTATAACATTTTCAAAGCAAGGAAAAGTACAACAAGAGAAAGATAGCTTTGGAAATGTTGTGAAGTATGAATATGATACAAATCAAAGGCCGATTAAGATTACAGATGCATCAGGACGTACTATTACTATTACTATTACGTATACAGGGAAATTTGTTTCTCAATTTATAGGGCCAGAAAATAGCACTGTAACGTTCGAATACGAAAATGATCAGTTAGTAGGATCTACGACACCAGAAGGAAAGAAGTATCGTTATGGCTATGAGAATGGAAAACTACGTTATACGTTTGATCCGAAACATACGGAAACAAAACCATATAAAACGACATATACGTATGAAAATAATAAATTAGTAAAGGTAACAGACCCGCTAGGAAAGGAATCTGTATTATCTTATAACGATGCAGCTAAAGAGGTAACGTTGACGGATGCTAAAGCTCGTAAAACGGTGCATAGCTATAATCAAGCTGGTAATCCAGCAAAAATAGTTGTAGATGCAGAGCATTTAAAGTTAACGACAACATATGAATATAAAGCGAATCACTTGGAGAAAACGACAACGCCTAAAAATCAAGTGGAAACAGTCACATATGATAACAATGGTAATGTGACTTCTGTAACAGATCCAACAGGGACTGAAAAGTTTGAATATAATAAAAATAATGATGTTATTAAAGCGACAGATGTAGAAGATCGGAAAACTACTATAGCGTATCAACAAGCAAATGCAGCTGTTTCAGAAACAAATCATGCCTCCGAAACAGCTGAAGTAAAACAGTATGATAAATTTGGGAATGTCATTCAAACGAGTAAAAATATTGGTGTAGGAGGAAACCTTCTAAAAAATCCAAGCTTTGAAATGGACACATTACAAAATTGGACAATGGTGAATAAAGATAGTAAGGGCTCTATGACAAAGGATGCGGAAGGAGCACCGGGAGGGCTTGGTGGCTCAGGTTCATTGAAGTTAACTGCGCAAATAACTGGTGCTAGTTCTTGGGGATATACAGCAATAGCACAGGAAGTAGAAGTAGAACCTAGTACGAACTATACATTAACGGGTATGGTGAAAACTACACTGAAAAATGCAGATGCCTATTTTAATGTCATGTTCTTAGATGAAAATGGAAATCCGACTGGTGGAACGGATTGGTCCGACAATCGCTCAAATAATTTAAAATCAGAAAATGGATGGTCGAATCGTCAATTGACGTTTAAAACGACAGATAAGGCAAGTAAAGCAAAAATACATTTAGTCATTGAACATGAAAGAGAATCTGTAAGTGGAGCAGCTTGGTTTGATAAGTTGCAGCTTGAAAAAGGAGATGTATCATCTAGTTTTAATCCAATTGTAAATAGTAGTTTTGAAGAGTATTCGGAAACTGGATCTGTTCCGAATTGGACTAGAAATTGTCCAGAAAATTGTAATCGAAAAGATATAGCAACAGAAGGATTTCATGGTGGTTCTTCTATTGTATTAGAAAACTTACAATATAATCAGAAGGACATTAGTTACCAAAGTCGTATTGTACTAAATCAAAAACAAGCACAAAACTTAACTTTAACTGCTATGTCAAAATCCGAGAAAGTAGAGAATAGTGCAGGAGAGAAATTATCGAAAGATTATGCAGTACGAGCAGATGTAACGTATCAAGATGGTAGTACTGCCAATTTTACAGCTATGTTTCCGAATGGAACGAATGATTGGAATCGTAGTGCGGTATTCATTCCAGCGACAAAGCCGATTAAACATATCGATACTTATTTGTTATTTAGAAATGAAAACAAAGGAAAAGTATGGTTTGATGATATTCGGTTATTAGAAGGGAATGTGCTTGTCAAAAATGAATATGACAACGATGGAAATGTAACAGCTTCGTATGATGAAGAAGGAAATAAAATAGCCTTTTCTTATGATGGAGTCGGAAATAAAAAGTCAGAAACCGATGAGAGAGGGAATACAAAATCTTTCGATTACAATAAAGATAATCAACTTAAAAAAGTGACATTAAAAAATGGAACTTCTGTTGGTTATAATTATGATCATAATGGCAATACAACTGAAAAATCTATAATGTTTGGTGGGAAAACACAAACACACAAATATGAGTATGATGTAGATAATAAAATTACAACGTATATCGATGCGTTAAATCGTCGCATTGAATATGAATATGATGCAAATGCAAATAAGACAAAAACGAAAATGCCAAATGGCTCACTGATTGAATGGAGTTATGATACAGCGGATCGCATTATGGGTGAAAAGCGAAATGGAAAAGATGCCTTTACATTCGAACGCGATGCTAATGGACAAGAAACGAAAGTGAAAGATCATGTAAATGGGGTTGAAAAAAGCAAAACATATGATACAGCAGATCGGATCACGAGTATAACGGATAGCCGAGGTGGGAAAATTGATTGGGCATATCATGATAAAGCAAATAGCAAAACCGAAAAGTTAAAAGAACAGTCAATTACACACGGTGGGTATAACAGTAAAATAAAATATGAATATAATGCTTTAGATCAAAACACATCTGTTTGGGATGAAATGTGGGCACATTATAATTTCCATTATGATGAGAACGGCCACGTACGTACGTATATCGCACCGAATGATGCTAGTGCAACGTATAATTATGACCAAACAGGGAAACTATCGGATTTAGCTATTGCAACACCAAAGCAAATGCTACTATTAGAGAAATATGAGTATGACAAAACAGGAAACCGTACGAAGATTAAACATGAAAGTCTTGATGGGAAAATAACGGAAACAAATTATGTTTATGATCCAATTAATCAATTATTAAAAGAATCTACACCAAATGGAACAGTTAGAGACTACATGTATGATGGATTTGGCAATCGTACGAGTGTGAAAGTAACAGAGAATGGAAAAGAAACGAAATCAGTAATCGCAACATTTAACGAAGGAAATCAACTTCTAAAATTCGGAAACGAATCGTTAACGTATGACGCAAATGGTAACCGTACATCTGATGGGAAATACACATACACATGGAACGAAGCAGACCAACTTGTTGCTGTAACGAAAAAAGGGGAAGGCAAACCGTTCGCAACATATAAATACGACAACGAAAACCGTCGTATTGAAAAGAACGTAAACGGACAAGTAACCCGTTACTTCTACGATGGTGACAGCATCAACCCGCTATATGAAACAGACGGGAACGGAAAAGTCCTCCGACAATACGTTTACAACAAAGACGGCGTCCGCCTAGCAATGAAAATACAAGATCAATCGGTATACTACCATTACAACCCGCGCGGTGACGTAATAGCAATGACCGACAAAGATGGACAAATAGTCGCAAGCTATGAATATGATGCATGGGGTAACGTCTTAAAGAGCGAAGCAAAAGGAATCGCAGCAGACAACCCATTCGGATATGCGGGATACATGTATGATAAAGAGATTGGTATGTATTACTTGATCGCGAGATACTATAACCCAGACCATGGTGTGTTCTTATCGGTGGATCCAGATCCGGGTGATAGTGATGATCCAGTGACGCAGAATGGGTATACGTATGGTGATAATAATCCGGTGATGATGGTGGATCCGGATGGGTATAAGGCAAAAAAAGTTGTAAGTGGATATAAATATTGGAAAAAAGGTAAGCATGAATATTACCAAAGAAGTTATAAGCAAACTAAATTTAATTATTATTCAGGACAAATTGCGAGAGCAGTTGTCAGTTTTAATGCTGGTAATGTAGTTAAGAACATTGGTTTAAAATATATAAAAGCTCCAAGTCGACAGAAGAGTTTAGAGATAGTAGGGGGCTATTATGTTGGGGAAAAATTTATAAAGCCAGTCCCAGAACCGGGTACTAAAATTACTTTAACTTATAGAAAAAAATTGAATTCTAAACAGTGGTATTTAAAATATGACGAAGGTAAATCAAAAGGGAAATGGAAGAAAGCCAAATGGTAAAAGTGAATAATATGCTTAAAAGGTTCAGAATTATTGATTTGCTATTTATATATATAGTAGCTTATGTTTTAGTAGATCAGCCTTCGGATTTGAAAAAGATAGTCTTCTTTCTTGCTGGCATTACCATATTTATACTAGAGAAAGTTATGCTGTCTTCAAAAAAATTCAATCAATATTTAAAAAATGTCAGGGAAGGATTTATATCTGATGTACTGATAGGAGTGTTGTTTTTTTGGTATATCTTTAATGTTCTTAATATAGCTACTTTACTTGTTTTATTAATAATTTGTATTTTGAAATTCAAGGAAGATATTGATGTGCTTTTGCGTAAGTAAATAGTTTTCTCTTGAATTTATTATTGGCCTATGGATTAACACGAATGGAAACAGAGTAAATTGAAACATTAATAGATTATAAAATTAAGGGAAGAGGCGAGAAAATGTCTTCTTCCTTTTCTATACACATGGAATGAAGCAGATGGCTCTGTTGCAAAGTTTTTTACAGATAGAAAGTTAGGATGGGGCATATACGTTTACAACAAAGACGGTGTCCGCCTAGCAATGACCGACAAAGATGGACAAATAGTCGCAAGCTATGAATATGACGCATGGGGTAACGTCTTAAAGAGCGAAGCAAAAGGAATCGCAGCAGACAATCCGTTTGGATATGCAGGATACATGTATGATAAAGAAATTGGCATGTATTACTTGATTGCGAGATACTATAATCCGGAGCATGGTGTGTTCTTATCGGTGGATCCAGATCCGGGTGATAGTGATGATCCAGTGACGCAGAATGGGTATACGTATGGTGATAATAATCCGGTGATGATGGTGGATCCGGATGGGCATTGGGCATATCGCTTTTGGGGTACGACGCCGATGCCGTATCATAATAATCGGACAGCATATGCACATGTTAAGGGAGTTAAGTCTGGGTTGATTGCGGTAAGAGATAGTTATGCAGGATTTGTTGGGTTTGGAAATGTAATGAATAAGTTGCTAACTTTTGGTGTGGGGGCAAATTATGGATGGAAAACATCTAAAAATAACTCGAAAAAGAAAATTGCAAACTTATCTCCTGGACAGCGTGTTGCAAAACAGCAAATCATAAAAAATACAGTGAAATCAGCGGTTAAAGGAGCATTTTTTGTTGGCAGTAAAGCTGTTGGGGGAATAGGGCTGATCCCGGACTTGGTAGTTTATGTAGATGGATATTATAAAGGATATAAAAAAGGGTATACGGAGTATAGACCGAAAAAAACTAATTCTAAGAAAAGAAGGAGATAGATTAGTAAAATGGAGACGACACATATAATAATTGGTATATATAATGTTGTTTTTATTATAGCTGCATCGGTGTTTATGTTAAAAAGGAAAAACTATCGAGCTGTAATAGTGTTAGTAGTATGTCTCATATATACAATTCTAGTAAGTTTTACTTCATATATGTCGTTCTTTGGTTACACAATTAACACGTTAATTGTAATTTTTCTGGGTATTATTTTCTTCTTAGCTAGTATATTTGAAAAAGAAAAATAAAGTAAAGTTGATTCAGTGTATCTCAAGATTTAAACAGTTAGTTTAATTTTGGGATACACTTTTTTATTTAAAATAACACCTTCCTTCTACTATGGCGACAGTAAGAAAGTTTATGTAAGGCGAATTAGCTGGATGCTAGATGTTTATAGGTTTCGGAAAGGGATTTAAAGAGGAGTGACAGGATGAATGAATTCGATGAGCGATTAATATGGGTGTATGGAATCATGGTAATGGCCTTTTTCGGAGTAAAGTTTATTGAGTTTATTATTCGGAGTAAGGTGTATTCATTAGCTATGTTTTTCATCCCATTTGTTGTTCTCTAAGTATTGTATTTTACGCCTCTATCATCAATTTCTATATAGATCCGTTTATTGATATTTGGATTATCTTTTATAATAGTGTCCATTATGTTCTATTTCATTGAGGTAAGATGATGGAGATGTAGGAAGCTTCTTTATGAATCAAGGTGTATAAAAGCCTATAAAAATTATAACCCTCAGAAGATAGGAGATGATTTTTATTGAAGGTGGAGCAATTATTACATGGATTATAGGGATAGGTTGGATTTTATATTTGTCAATAATGTTCTTAAAATCAAGAGAATACATTCCGTTTACTATTACAGTAATATGGCTCGTATATATAATAGTTATAATCTTCACTCCATATTTTAACTTTTTAAGTTGGGGTATTAAAATTTTGATTTTATTCTTTTTTGCGCTGGCTGTTTGTTGCTCATTTGTGTTTTATAAAACTAGGTGATTTCTTTTATTAATAGAAATTGTGTAGTTGATTGGAAGTACGATGATAGTAAGTAGGGACATAACTTTATGTCCTTACTTACTTATATAGGACGAGATAAATCAACTTGTTGCCTTAATGAGCAAAGGTGAAAAGAACGTAAACGGACAAGTAACCCGTTATACGAAACAGAAGGAAACGGAAAAGTCCTTCGTCAGTACGTTTACAACAAAGACGGTGTCCGCCTAGCAATGACCGACAAAGATGGACAAATAGTCGCAAGCTATGAATATGATGCATGGGGTAACGTATTAAAGAGTGAAGCAAAAGGAATCGCAGCGGACAATCCATTTGGATATGCGGGATACATGTATGATAAAGAGATTGGCATGTATTACCTGATTGCGAGATACTATAATCCAGAACATGATGTGTTTTTATCGGTGGATCCTGATCCGGGTGATGAAGATGATCCAGTGACGCAGAATGGGTATACGTATGGTGATAATAATCCAGTGATGATGGTGGATCCAGATGGGCATTGGGTGTGGTTTGCAGTAAATGCTGGTTTTGCAGCTTATGATGGCTATAAAGCTTATAAATCAGGAAAGGGTTGGAAAGGGGTAGCAAAAGCTGCAGCTATAGGCGCAATTGGCGGAGGAAAATTAAAACTAACAAAAACAATTACAAAACCGGTTTATTTTACAAAGTTATTAGGAAAAAATGCAAGAGCGCATAAATCAAGAATTAATAAGGATTTGCCAGGTGGAAAAGCTGTTGCAAAAAGTATTTTTAGACATTATACAAAAGGGCAAAAGGTGATAAATCATAGAAAAGGAAATTCAGTTAGAAGACATACTAAAGACAATCGAATTCAAATTAGAATGGTAAAACGTAAAGATGGCACGTGGAAAGTTAATTTAGATATTAAAAGAAAAAGAATATACGAAGATATTCATTTTTAAGTATATAATACTGAAATTTTAATTAGGAGTGAAGAAGATTGATAGGAATGCCACATTATATAGTTCCGGTGCAAGTTCATCCAAAAGCTATAGATGCTTTAATGAAAGAAGCGGAGATCAAGATATTAAGTTTAACACCTATAATGCAAAAAGATGATAATACTATAATCAGTTCAGAAATAGCCATTCAACTAAAAGATAATTTATATTTAAATGTTTCTGTTGCTAGGTCAGAGATGAAATTTGAAGATGAAGTAGAGCACCTTCAGGTAATAGTGGAAAGAAATGTTCCCAATATAACCGATGGAAATCCTAAAAATATACTAGTTTTCGAAAAGTTTTTGAGGATAAGGGGAAATGTTCAGTGTGAACTATTAGTGGAAGAAGAAAAATATACAGATTTATCTTTAAAGAAAGTACTCTATACTTCCGAATGTGGAACAGGTATATTATTAAAAAATGATGAGGAAACTGTCTTAATAACTTGTAATGAATTTTGTACAATTTTAGTAACAAAAGATCAAGAAATAATTAATGATATATTAAATAAGCGTTATAATTTTACTAGATTAAAAGGATGAAATGAAAAATAAGGGAATGTAAATAAATATGTACTATTTGTAAAGGACATATATTTAACAAAGGAATCCAGTTTGTCAAGTTTGGAAATAAATCGTTAATGTTTCGGGATGCATTTTTTATTTTAAATAATTCATTTTTTCATTAGCATTATAAAATAAAGAAAAAATTAGAAATAGTGATGGAAGATTAAAAAGCACGATCTTATTTTTAAATAAGGTCGTGCTTCCTTTTAATTCTCCTGCTCACGCGTAAGAGTAAACGTATCTTTCAAATCACTATCATTTATTTTAATATTTGCCTTTTTTAATTCCTCTTGTAACAATTTTTTGCTGAATACAGGATCAGCAGTACGTTCTTCCTCTAAGTTTTTGCGAATAGAGTCTTTCACTTCATCATAAGGCTTTAAAGCTTTTTTATCAGTTAATTTAATAACGTGATAACCGTTTGATGATTTTACGGGATTGCTAATTTGTCCAACATTTAGTTTGTAGGCAGCGGTTTCGAATTCAGGGGCCATTGTACCTGAATTGAAGTATCCAAGGTCTCCACCTTTATCTTTTGATAGCAGATCTTGTGATTCTTGTTTTGCTAATTCTTCAAATGAAGCACCAGCATCTAGTTTACTCTTTATTTCTTTCGCTTCATTTTCGTCACTTACTAAAATGTGACTCGCTTTAATTTCTGGCTTATAATGGTCTTTTACGTCTTTTTCTGTAATGCTTTTCTTAATCGCTTCATTCATAGCAAGTTTGAACTTAATTTGATTTTTGAAATCCTCTTCATCTTTTAAACCATAATTTTCTAATACTTTTTTGAATTGATCTCCATATTGTTTTTTTACTTTTTCTACTTCTTTATTTACCTCTTCATCAGGTACTTTATATTTTTTTGTGATGATGTCTTGTGCCATCATTTCGTATAGCATGTCTTTTCCGTAACGATCTTTCAATTGTTTTTCGAAGTTATCCTTTGTAATGGTGGAGTCTGTTGCTGTAGCGACTGTAGCTGAGCCATTCTTTTGTCCGCAAGCAGATAGCATCAATATACTTATTAGTGCAGTAATAATGAAAATATGTTTCCCTCTCATGCCAACACCTCATCCAAATATGTTATCGCTATTGTAGAATATAGAAGTGAACATGAAGTGAATTTTTAATGTTTTTTCCTTTAAAATGTAAAAAAGTACATCAACATAATTGTTGATGTACGATGGAATCAAAGGTGATCGGTCTTTTTAGAGTATGCACGTTTACCTTGCTGAATATTTTTTTGCTCTTGCTCATTTTTTTGTGTGCGTTTTGCGTTATTATCACGTGCTTTTTTGTCGTTATCACTCGTATGTGGCATATGTATCAACTCCATTTCTAAACGTTGTACGTTTATCATTTCCTTTTTCGTAAAGACTATGTATAGCGGTGCATTTATGAAGGGTAAAGGTGGATTCGAAATGGATTTGAAGTTGAATTATACTGAACTTATAAAGAAGTTAATCGTTGTAATCATCGCAGGTTTATTAAACGCGATTGGGATGAATTTATTTTTAACGCCAGCAAAAGTGTATGCGAGCGGCTTTGCTGGATTGTCTCAATTATTATCACAAATATTAGGTGATTTTTTATCGATTCACATATCTACGGGAGTATTGTTTAGCTTATTTAATATTCCTGTCGTTATTTTAGCGTGGAAAAAGGTTGGAAAGGCCTTCACCTTTTTTAGTTTTCTTTGTGTTATATTTATGACTTTGTTTCTAGAAATCATCCCTGTTAGAGCGGTTTCGAATGATATCATATTAAATGCGATTTTTGGCGGGATTATTTCGGCAATTGGAGTAGGGATTGCTTTAAAGTGGGGTGCTTCTACAGGTGGATTAGATATTATCGCCATGATTTTATCAAAAATAAAAGATAAGCCTGTCGGTACATACTTTTTCTTTTTTAATGCAATTATCATTATCGCTGCTGGCTATGTATATGGATGGGAAAAAGCGTTATATACGCTAGTGACTTTATATGTATCAACGAGAATTATTGATGCAATTCATACTCGTCATGTAAAGATTACAGCATTAATTGTTACGAAGAATGGGGCAGACGTAAGAAAGGCGATTCACTCGCGATTAGTAAGAGGGATTACAACGATACCAGCAACAGGTGCTTATACAAATGAAAATAAAGAAATGTTAATGATGGTTATTACCCGTTATGAGTTATACGAATTAGAGAGGATTATTAAACAAGTGGACCCAGGTGCATTTACAAATATACTGCAAACAGTTGGGGTATTCGGATTGTTTCGGAAAGATTAAAGAGGACCAAAGTTGGTCCTCTTTTTTAATGTAAATTCGTAATGTTTTGCAATTGCTCTTGCATTTCACGGAGCTGAACTTTTTCAGCAGTTGAAGAGTTTGCGTAAGCGGATTGCAAAGCATTTTTTGCTCTATACACGAGATCTTGTTGCTCAGTACCGCTTGAACAAGATACGGCATTTTCAACAGCGTCTCTAGCTTGTTGGAATAGTAAGTTCCCCATTTAAACCCCTCCAAAAGAAGAGTTACTTCTTGCTTTTTCTGCCTCAGCTAATGTACCTCTGTACGGGAATCTTGCATCATGCTTCATAACAGCATCGGCTCCTTGTTGGATAAAACGTTTTGATTTGTTCTTTTTACCCATTCGAAAAACCCCCTTTATTTAGCTGAAAACAATCGACGCAATGTCTCATGCGTCTACTTATAGTATGGACATTTGGCAGGAAACTATAAGTAGGGAATTTTTAGATTACAACCCAAGAACCTCTTCTAAATATAAAGCAATACCATCTTCTTCGTTCGTTAACGTCGTATGGTTTGCGAGTGATTTTAATTCAGGGATGGCATTTCCCATTGCGATGCCGTGACCAGCAAATTCAATCATTTCAAAATCATTATCTTCATCACCGAAAGCGATAATGCGCTCTTGTGGAATGTTGTAATGACTAGAAATTTTTTGTAATCCAACTGCTTTATTTAATCCGCTTTTCACAATTTCAATAATCGGCCAAGGTGCGCCCCATTTTCTATGGTCGATTACTTCCGCATGCATATCGGTTAAATGTTGACGAATTGCAGTAGAATGCTCGTCATGTGCGTCAATTAATAAGCAAGTTGGATGATCGTTTAAAATATTTAATAAGTCTCCCGTAAAAATCTTAGGAGAGCCGAATTCGAAAATATGTTTTTTATCTTCATCAATTTCACGAACATACACATCGTCCATTACTTCCGCGTATATATTTTTTACGCCAAAATCAAAGCAAGCTCGGACAATTTCTTGCGCTGTTGCTAGCTCAAGAGGAGAGTGATGTGTTCCCCAGTTTGAATCAAGAGGATGATGTACGTAAGCGCCGTTAAAGTTTACGATAGGTGTGTTAAGATCAAGTTCTTTATAGTAATCATAACTAGCACGGAATGGACGTCCTGTTGAAATAACGACAATATGTCCCTGTTCCTTTGCTTTTGCAATTGTATGTTTCGTTCGAGTGGAAATTATTTTGTTGTCTGTTAATAAAGTGCCGTCTAAGTCTAATGCGATTAAATGTTGTTTGTTCATAATTTCACCTCTTATAATAATTTTTTTGTATCTATCTGTATTTCCGTTTTTAATATGCAGAAATAAGAGGTTAGACTCGGTGAAATCACCATAGATGGAAATTTCACTATATATCCATCTTACGTCTCAAAGTGCTGTGGTGTCTACTATTTATCGTTGGAAATTAAGAAAAGTCAACATCTTTTTAGAAAGTTCAAACAATGTTTCTTTCATTATGTACAAATTGTGAAAAGGGTTACATTGCTCGTGTGATGAGGCATATAATGAACATGTAATCTTCTCGTATATGTTTGACTCTCCTTTGAAACTAGCCTAGAGTAGGTTGGTTTCTTTTTTTTTCTACAGGTAGGAAAGAAATCCCTGCTTACGCTTGTGTCATTCATATATATGTACAAGAATGAGATGTAGTACTGTTTCCTAAACATGACAGAAAAGCTTTCTTTTAAAATGGATATACTAATGAGGCAAGACGTCATGGAAGGAGAATGAAGATGGGACAAAATCGCAGGTTTCGTTCTGGACAAAAAGCGCCGAATGATGGCATTTACGTAGAAATTGGTGAAACGGGAAGTATGGTGAAAGATCCGCAAATGGTGAAATTAACTGCCGGTGAAAAGTTTCCGGATAACACGAATCATAACCGCCAGTGGACATATAAAAGAAAACCGTAACAGAAGCCGCAATCATTATTGCGGCTTTTTTGTCGTTACACATTGTAATTTCATTTACCGTATTTTTTAGCAGTATAATGAATGCTCTCTTTTTCTTTTTCAAATAATAAGTTTGAAAATACATAGGCAAAATTATTGTATAAAAAAGTAAGTTGGCGTATAATCAAATCAAAGGTCAAAGAAAGTCAAACTTTTGGAGGGCTGTAAAGATGGACTTAAATCAAATGACAACAAAAACACAAGAGGCGATTATGAGTGCCCAATCTTTAGCGGTATCTCATCATCACCAAGAGGTGGATACTGTTCATCTATTACTTGCATTATTAGAAGAGCAAGATGGATTAGCAGTACGTATATTTCAAAAAATGAATGTTGATATAGAAGCATTAAAGCAAGGTGCTGAAAGTTTAATTAAAAAGAAACCTTCTGTAACGGGGAGCGGTGCAGAAGTTGGAAAATTGTATGTAACGAGCGCTCTGCAACAACTTCTTGTAAGAGCAGGAAAAGAAGCAGAAAAACTGCAGGATGATTACATTTCAGTAGAACATGTATTGCTTGCTTTTTCTGAAGAAAAAGGCGATATAAATCAATTATTTACAAGATTGCATATTACGAAAGATAACTTATTACAGTCTTTAATGACAGTTCGGGGGAATCAAAGAGTGACGAGTCAAAATCCAGAAGCAACTTATGAAGCGTTAGAAAAATATGGCCGTGATTTAGTGGCGGAAGTGAGAGCAGGGAAAATCGATCCTGTAATCGGCCGTGATAGTGAAATACGACGTGTAATTCGTATTCTTTCACGTAAAACGAAAAACAATCCTGTTTTAATTGGGGAGCCAGGTGTTGGTAAAACAGCAATCGTTGAAGGGCTAGCACAGCGTATCGTGAAAAAGGATGTACCTGAAGGATTGAAAGATAGAACGATTTTTGCGTTAGATATGAGTGCGCTCGTAGCAGGTGCGAAATTCCGTGGTGAGTTCGAAGAGCGTCTGCAAGCTGTATTAAATGAAATTAAAAAGAGTGAAGGACGCATTTTACTATTCATTGATGAACTTCATACAATAGTTGGAGCTGGTAAAACAGAGGGAGCCATGGATGCAGGAAATATGTTAAAACCGATGCTTGCGCGCGGTGAACTGCATTGTATCGGGGCGACGACGCTCGATGAATATCGCAAATATATTGAGAAAGATCCAGCGCTAGAAAGACGTTTCCAACAAGTATTAGCAGAAGAACCAACTGTTGAAGATACAATTTCCATTTTACGTGGATTAAAAGAACGCTTTGAAATTTATCACGGTGTAAATATTCATGACCGTGCGATTGTAGCAGCGTCAGTTTTATCAGATCGATATATTTCAGATCGCTTCTTACCTGATAAAGCAATTGACCTTGTTGATGAAGCGTGTGCAACAATTCGTACAGAAATTGATTCTATGCCAACAGAATTAGATGAAGTAACGCGCCGCATTATGCAGCTGGAAATTGAAGAAGCAGCTCTTGGGAAAGAAACGGATCGTGGTAGCCAAGAGCGTCTAAAAACATTGCAACGTGAATTATCGGATTTAAAAGAAGTTGCAAGTGGCATGAGAGCGAAATGGGAGAAAGAAAAAGAAGACATTCACAAAGTTCGTGACTTACGTGAACATTTAGAACGTTTGCGTCGTGAATTAGAAGAAGCAGAAGGCAATTACGATTTAAATAAAGCAGCCGAACTTCGTCACGGGAAAATTCCCGCAATTGAAAAAGAGTTAAAAGAAGCGGAAGAAATGGGCGCGCATAATAAACAAGAAAATCGTTTATTACGTGAGGAAGTAAGTGAAGAAGAAATTGCAGATATTGTTTCACGCTGGACTGGTATTCCTGTTGCGAAACTCGTGGAAGGTGAACGCGAGAAATTATTACGCTTAGAGCAAATCTTATCAGAGCGTGTCATCGGACAAGAGGAAGCAGTAAGCTTAGTGTCAGACGCAGTTCTTCGTGCTCGCGCTGGTATTAAAGATCCGAACCGCCCGATTGGTTCTTTCATCTTCTTAGGACCAACAGGTGTTGGTAAAACAGAACTTGCAAAAACGTTAGCCCAGTCTTTATTCGATAGTGAAGAGCAAATGATTCGCATTGACATGTCTGAGTATATGGAAAAACACGCCGTGTCTCGCTTAATTGGTGCACCTCCTGGATATGTAGGATATGAAGAAGGCGGTCAATTAACAGAAGCGGTAAGACGTAAACCATATTCCGTTGTTTTATTAGATGAAATTGAAAAAGCACATCCAGAAGTATTCAACATTTTATTACAAATGTTAGATGATGGACGCATTACAGATTCACAGGGCCGTACAGTGGACTTTAAAAATACAGTTATTATTATGACTTCAAATATTGGATCTGCTCATTTACTAGATGGATTAGAAGAAGATGGTTCCATTAAAGAGGAATCAAGAGACCTTGTAATGGGGCAATTAAGAGGACATTTCCGCCCTGAATTTTTAAACCGTGTGGATGAAATTATTTTATTCAAACCTCTTACAACGAATGAAATTAAAGGCATTGTTGATAAAATTGTAAAAGAACTACAAGGTCGTCTAGCTGACCGTCACATTACAGTAGAATTAACAGATGCAGCAAAAGAATTTGTTGTGGAAGCAGGTTTCGACCCAATGTACGGAGCTCGTCCATTAAAACGATACGTACAGCGTCAAGTGGAAACGAAATTAGCACGAGAATTAATTGCAGGAACAATTACTGATAATAGTCACGTAGTTGTTGATGTAGAAAATAACGAGTTAGTCGTTCATGTGAAATAAAAATAAAAAAGAGTTCGGATAAAATCCGGACTCTTTTTTTAGTGTTGTTCTACTGGCTCGTTTGGAATTGCAGCTGAAATTGCTAGTACTAACACAGCAAGAACAACTGAGAAAATAGACGCTTGGTTAAAGTCGTATGTACCGCCAGTCATAGAGCCGATTACATAGCTCATCATATGTACAAGTAAGAACGACCAAATTAATGCCCAAATGAAACGCATATTTTACACCTCTATTCGTTCAATCTGTCCTTATTGTAACACAATTGAAAAAAGAATATAGAAAAATATTTGTAGATTTTTCAACGCAAATTTGCATTCCGTTCATACATTATAAAAGAGTGGTTTTATATGTTTAGAAAATAAGGCGGGGGAAAAATGAGTATTACGGAACGTTTTTTTTACTTAGAAAAAGAACCATGTGTCATTTATTTACCGGAGAAGCCAAATGGATTTTCTGTTATGCTCCTCGGTGATTATAACTACTTTATTGAGAATGGTACAAGTTTATGGACACAGCATGCGGGTAGATCTTATTTTTTACATGGCCTTATTGAGCAAGGCTACACAGTCTTTTCTTCTAATTTATACGGAAGACATTGGGGAAACGACCAATCTGTTCGTCTAGCGAAACGTTTATATGACGTTGTGTTGAGAAAAGAGACATTGAATGCGAAAATACACATTATGGCAGATGGTATGGGAGCACTTGTAGCACTCGAAATGATGAACAAATACCCTGAGTGTATACGCTCTGTCATTATGTTAAATCCGTGTTTAGATTTACCAGAATATGTGGAGTTTGAGAAAGAGCATAAGTTTTTTTACAAGAGACTCGTGAAGGAATTAAGTTTGGCGTATGATGCCAAAGAAGAAGAATTAGAATCAAAAATAAATAAGAAATCATTTACGCTTCTTCCATCTTGTGTACCTGTTAAAATTTTCGTATCAACACAAGAAAAAAGAGGAAGAAAACAGCAGTTGCGTAGATATGAGAAAATGAGGCAACTAAATCAATGTGATACTTCTGTCTTGTTCCATCTGCAAGATGTGAAATATAAAATGGTTAGGCAAACGACCGATTTCTTTAAAAAATATGAAGAAGAATTATGAAGCTCCCATATACATAAATGAGGAGCTATTTGTTTCAGAGGGAAAGGGTTGGTGGTATGGAACGCGTGCTAATTGTAGGTGCACTTACGTTTGTAGGTTATCACCTTGTAAATAAAATGATTGCAGAAGAAGTGGAAGTATATGGTCTTGATTTTGATGAATTCGATAGTATGACGAAAATTAATGAAGAGAAGTTATTATTAATTGGGCGAAATGCATTATTTACGTATTATTCGATAAGAGATGAAGATGGATGGAGATCGGTTGAGGAAGAGAGATTCGATACTGTTTACTTTTGCTTATATGAGCCAAATCAGCAAAGTGGATTTCGGAATGAAAGAGTCATATTACAATATTTAAAGCGAATTATAAGAATGTGTGAAGAACAAAAAGTGAAGTTAAATTTAATTTCTTCTATTGAAGTAGGCAGTACAGATGAATCCGAAAATAAGCGACTATTTTTGAAAGTAGAAGAAGGATTGAAAAAAGGGAATTTACAATATAGTGTATTTCGAGTTCCAACATTATATGGACCGTGGCAACCGTCCTTTATGATGTTTCATCAGCTTATTTTATCAGAATTAGGTGAAAAAGAGTGCCGTTGTACGATTGAGGAAAAGGGGAATGATTTACTTTACGTTGAAGATGTATGTGAATACTTATGGGAAAATGGAACGAACGGGGCGCATCTTGGTATATACAATTTACTTAGTGGTAAACAGTCATTATGGGAAAAAGGTATGAATCTTTTACGCGCGGATGATAAAGTAAATAAAAATAATAACGAAGTAAGAGATGAGGCTATCAAGGTAATTTCAATAAAAAGAAATACTCCGTTAGAATACGGTTTAAATAAGCAACTGGCACACATGAAAAAATATAAAGAGTTATACGAAGGGTAGTACGCGTGTTACACTATTGTATGTGAAAGTTTTAATGGAGAGGAAGAGCATAATATGAACGAAAAAAGCATGCAGTTTTTACAAATCGCAATGAAGCATTTACCGGAAGCAAAGGCAATTTTAGATGATAATGGAATTGCACTTGATATGGAGAAGGCACAGCCGGTGTTAGAGTTGTTAATGAAAGTTATGAACGAGGCCTATGAGCTCGGGAAAGCAGATAAAGAATAAAAAGCATCTTTTTAAGATGGAAGAGAGGCCCGAACCGTGGATAGAAGCGGTCAGGGCCTTTTTTGTTCTCGCCTGGGGGAAAACCAGAGATATGAAGAGGATAAAGGAAAAGTAGTGAGGAGAACTCTCTAGTTTAGAAGGAAAGCAGATAAAGAATAAAAAGCATCTTTTTAAGATGGAAGAGAGGCCCGAACCGTGGATAGAAGCGGTCAGGGCCTTTTTTATTCTTGCCTGGGAGAAAACCAGAGATATGAAGAGGATAAAGGAAAAGTAGTGAGGAGAACTCTCTAGTTTAGAAGGAAAGCAGATAAAGAATAAAAAGCATCTTTTTAAGATGGAAGAGAGGCCCGAACCGTGGATAGAAGCGGTCAGGGCCTTTTTTATTCTTGCCTGGTGGAAAACCAGAGATATGAAGAGGATAAAGGAAAAGTAGTGAGGAGAACTCTCTAGTTTAGAAGGAAAGCAGATAAAGAATAAAAAAGCATCTTTTTAGATGAAAGAGAGGATCGAACTGTAAATAGAAGCGGTTTGAGTCTTTTTATATTTGAGAGGTATGTTTCTGTTTCTTTTAATGAAAAATAACGTGAATAATGCGTTAGCTTTCTGTTTTATGCGAAATATATTCTAGACAAAAATACATTTATGTTTTAAAATTAGTACCAAGTCATAATAATTGATATAAAACGGAGGGCTGCGATGTGAACGTGGGCATTTTAGGGATCGGAAGATATGTGCCAGAAAAAGTAGTCACAAATCACGATTTAGAGAAAATAATGGAAACATCCGATGAATGGATTCGTACGAGAACGGGAATTGCAGAAAGACGCATTGCCGATGATACAATAGATACTTCATATATGGCCGTAGAGGCTTCTAAAAAAGCACTTGAAGATGCAGGAATTAGCGGAGAGGATATCGATCTTATTTTAGTAGCAACAGTAACACCAGATCGTGCTTTTCCAGCAGTTGCTTGTGTAATTCAAGAAGCAATAGGAGCGAAACATGCAGCCGCAATGGATTTAAGTGCAGCATGTGCTGGTTTTATGTACGGAATGATTACAGCGCAGCAATTTATTCAAACAGGAACGTATAAAAATGTATTAGTAGTTGGTAGTGATAAACTATCTAAAATTGTAGACTGGAACGATCGAAATACAGCAGTACTATTTGGAGACGGAGCCGGTGCTGTCGTAATGGGAGCTGTTTCAGAAGGTAAAGGCGTTCTATCTTTTGAATTAGGAGCAGACGGAAGTGGCGGCAAGCACCTTTATCAAGACGAGTATGTTATGATGAATGGCAGAGAAGTGTTTAAATTTGCCGTTCGTCAACTTGGTGATTCTTGTCTTCGCGTTTTAGATAAAGCTGGTCTTACGAAAGAAGATGTGGATTTCTTAGTACCGCATCAAGCAAACATTCGTATTATGGAATCTGCAAGAGAGAGGTTAAATTTACCACAAGAAAAAATGAGTATGACGATTGAGAAGTTCGGTAATACATCAGCTTCTTCAATTCCGATTGCAATGGTAGAGGAATTGCAAAACGGACGTATTCAAGACGGTGATTTAATTATACTTGTTGGTTTTGGCGGCGGATTAACATGGGGAGCAGTCGCTCTTCGTTGGGGTAAATAAGGACTGAGAGAAAAAAAGGAGTGTATTTTGTATGGAAAAAAAGAGGGTCGTAATTACAGGACTAGGAGCTGTTACACCGGTCGGAACAGATGTTGAAACAGCGTGGGAAAACATTAAAAAGGGTGTATCTGGAATCGGGCGACTTACAAGAATTGATCCAGAACTATTTCCAGCAAAAGTAGCAGCGGAAATTAACGACTTTGAAGTCGAGAAATATATTGATAAAAAAGAAGCGCGCCGTATGGATCGCTTTACACAATATGCAGTAGCAGCAGCGAAAATGGCAGTTGCAGATGCAAAGCTTGAAATTACAGAAGAAAACGGACCTCGAATTGGTGTATGGATTGGATCTGGTATTGGCGGTATGGAAACATACGAAGAACAATTTAAGATTTTTACTGAGAAAGGCCCACGCCGCGTGAGCCCATTCTTCGTGCCGATGATGATTCCAGATATGGCAGCAGGTCAAGTATCAATCGCAACAGGAGCAAAAGGAATTAACACTTGTTCTGTAACGGCTTGTGCATCTGGTGCAAACTCAATTGGTGATGCATTTAAAGCAATTCAGCGTGGTGATGCTGATGCAATGATTACAGGCGGAGCAGAAGCACCGCTAACAAGTATGGCATTCGCAGGATTTAGCTCAGCGAAAGCATTAACATTTAATGAAGACCCAGCAACGGCTTGCCGTCCATTTGATAAAAACCGTAGCGGTTTCGTAATGGGTGAAGGTTCAGGTATTCTAATTCTTGAAGAATTAGAGCACGCATTAGCACGCGGTGCTCACATTTACGCGGAAATTGCTGGTTATGGTGCAACTGGAGATGCGTTCCATATTACAATGCCTGCTCCTGGTGGGGAAGGCGGAGTGCGTGCAATGCGTCAAGCTTTAGCTGATGCAGGCCTACAGCCAGAAGATATTGATTACATTAATGCGCACGGTACAAGTACTGATGCGAATGAAAAATATGAAACGATGGCAATTAAAGAAACTTTCGGCGAGCACGCGTATAAAGTAGCGATTAGCTCAACGAAATCAATGACAGGTCACTTATTAGGAGCAGCTGGTGCTGTTGAAGCGATTTTCTCTATTAAATCAATTACAGACGGAGTAATTCCTCCAACAATTAACTATGAGACACCAGATCCAGAATGTGACTTAGATTACGTACCAAATCAAGCGAGACACCAAGAAGTAAATGCAGTATTAAGTAACTCATTAGGATTCGGTGGTCATAACGCAGTGTTAGTATTTAAATCGTATAAATAATCGATGAAATAAGGAGTTTTTTCGCAATAGATTGCGAAAAAACTCCTTATTTATTTTTACGCCTTTTTCTCCTGTAGCATATACATAAGAAAAAGGAGGGATAAAGATGGGGATTGTTGAAACAGCTGAATGGCTACATTTATATTATGGACGGCCAGAAAAACTTTGTGAGAAATTTACGAAGTATATTCCGTTGCCAAAAGAAAGGTTGTATCGCTTTTTAATTTCAAAAGGGATGTATCGCCCGATCATGCGCGGAGAAAAGGAAATTAAAGAATTAGAGGAAAAGGAAATTTGGAAAGAATTGAGCCTGGAGTATGATAAACTGAAAAATTGGTTAAAAGGTCCAGATGTCCCTGTCTTTATTTTATTATCAGATTCCTATAATCGAACTGTACAAGAAGAGTATAACGGTAGGGCTGGATTATCTATGCGTCATGTTATTTTCTTATTCGTATGTGGGCGGAATTCGGTAGAAGAATTAAAAGTGTTATTGGCGCATGAATATCATCACATATGCAGGTTACATCAAATTGAGACGAAAGAAACAGAATATACATTACTTGATACGATGATTATGGAAGGGCTAGCGGAACAAGCAGTAACAGAAAGGTATACAGAAAAAAACAATGCACCGTGGACGGCGTATCTTTCAAAAGAAGAGGCTGTTTATTATTGGAAAAATGTTGTACATGAAAGAATAAGTATAAAACGAGGAACAAGGGAACATGACATCTTATTAAATGGCTTTCACTCTTATCCGAAGATGCTTGGCTATGCGCTTGGATTTCATATTGTCAAAGATTGTGTAACTTTGGAAGGAGAAGATACACTTTCTTTATTATCTATAGATGCAAAAGAAATATTGAATAAAGCAAATACATTTCATATATAAAAAAACAGGAATTCTATTTCCTGTTTTTTTAGTATTAATAGAAGAAAAAATAATAATTAGAATATATTTCCTCAAGTGGAATAAAGTTAAGCAAAAATGAACATAATGATTGGTACAAACAGTAGTGAAGTGAGGGGTAGTGAATGTTATATCTACATGATGTATGGGTAAATTGGTTTGAAGGTGAAGAGAATGGGTATAACGTTTGTCATTTTTACGAATGGCGGAAAGATGATACGATTGAGCTATTAGATCAAGTGCCATTATTAAAAGTAGATGCCACATTATATCATTACATCGAGAACGAATTGTTAGAGCTTCCGCAAAAAATGCTGGAAGACGTACATCATAAGGCTTATATTCGTAAAAATCATGAACGTTTGCAGCAAGAGTATTGCTTTGTTGTTACAGATGGGAAAGGCATTATTGCCATTGACACAATTGGTTACAATGTACCAATTCGCAAAAGTAGACTTATACCACGCCAAGAGCAGATGGTATATGAGATGGTAGAAAACGTACAAGCAGAAAAGTATGAGTTCCAAGTAGAAGAAACAGAAAAAGAACATCATATTTTATCACCATCGCCTTTCATTATGAATGGCTTGACTCGTAAAGAAAGACAGCTAAAACAATTATTATTTATGGCGTTAGATCAATTACATACAACGAAAAACACAGCAGAAATTCGCTATTGGTTCACAGAGTGGGATCCATCAGCATATGGAATGGTTCAACATATGGAATTTGAAGATATTTGGGCTAAGCTGTATGATGAAGCGAAAGCTGGCTGGTCTGATAAGCACGAACAATTATGCGAGCGTCTCGTAAAAGGACAGCCATTTTTTGAAAAGTTATGGGAAATGGAAAATGAGCAAAAGGTAAATTAAAAAACCGCCAATTGGCGGTTTTTTAATTTTGTAGAAATCTAGTTCCAGCGGCAAGAATGTTCTGTGGCTTCGCGCCTCCCTGCGAGGCAAAAAGCGCCTCTACGTCAGGAGCTCCATCCCCCTCACATTCTAAACGAGCTCTTCGCGTCTAAGAACCTTCCCCACAAGAAGGTAAAAAGCACCTTCTGTGGGAAAGAACCTTAGCCGTCAGGGCTAAGCAGTCGCCTCCGCTTTTTGTAGAAATCCAGCTCCGGCAGCGAGCTCTTCGTGTCTAAGAACCTTCCGCATAAGAAGACAAAAAGCGTCTTCTATGCGAAAGAACCTTATCCAGTCAGAGCTGAACGAGCTGCCTCCGCTTTATATGTTACCTACGTTTTCTGCTTAGTCCCATTGCGTTTTCTACTTTGCGTAGTTGTTTGAATGCAACGCGGTTTGCTTTTTCTGCACCTTTGTCTAGGATTTCGTCTAGTTCTGGTGAGTTGATTAGTTCGTTATATTTGTCTTGGATTGGACGAATAGCTTCTACGACTACTTGCGCTAGGTCGCCTTTGAAGTCGCCGTATCCTTTTCCTTCGTACATTGCTTCGATTTCTTCAACTGTTTTTCCAGAGAATGAAGAGTAGATTGTTAATAAATTAGAGATACCAGGTTTGTTTTCCTTATCAAATTTCACAATACCTTCAGAGTCAGTTACAGCACTCTTAATTTTCTTTTCAATTGTTTTTGGCTCATCAAGCATACTAATCATTGATTTTGGATTCGGATCAGATTTACTCATTTTTTTCGTAGGCTCTGTTAATGACATAACGCGAGCTCCTACTTTTGGAATGCGAATTTCAGGCATTGTGAAGATTTCGCGGTAACGTTTGTTGAAACGCTCTGCTAAGTCACGTGTTAATTCGATATGTTGCTTTTGGTCATCACCAACCGGCACGATTTCAGTGTTGTAAAGTAAAATATCAGCAGCCATTAATGGTGGATACGTAAGTAATCCAGCTGGAACTGAATCTCTACCAGAAGCTTTATCTTTATATTGCGTCATACGTTCTAATTCTCCAACGTAAGCAACAGATTGCATGATCCATCCTAGTTGAGCGTGTGCTGGTACTTCTGATTGTACAAATAAAGTAGCTTTTTCAGGATCGATGCCGCATGCTACATAAAGTGCAGCAAGACTGCGGATGTTTTTACGAAGCCCGACGGGATCTTGAGGTACTGTAATCGCATGTTGGTTTACAATACAGAAATAACAGTCGTGTTCATTTTGAAGCTCTGTAAACTGCTTCATTGCTCCTAAATAGTTTCCAAGTGTAATCGTTCCACTTGGTTGAATACCAGAAAAGATAACTGACATAAGTAATTCCTCCTAAAATAGAATGCGTGATGTGGGGAAGAGAAGGCAAACAAAAAAGCCCATTCATCCCAAAAACTATAGGGACGAATGGACCGTGGTACCACCCTAATTATTTCACTACTGTGAAATCTCTCTAATCCATAATAACGTTTGGATATAACGCCAAAGCCTACTACTTTCGGTTCGGTTTGGTGCTCAAAAGCCCATTCCATACTGTACAATTACTTGTTCACACCAACCACAAGCTCTCTGAAATTGCCTCAATATGTACTCTTCTTTATCATCGCATACATATAAATTTATTTATTGTTACTTGAGCTCTTTTAATATGAAAGAACTAAAGTTTTATAACAAAATGTTTTGCTGATTATTATATCATATGGGATAGTGTTTGCAAACTACATCAAAATAGTAAAGCTAATGAGGGTCGAGAACAACCCAAGGAAGATACCTGTAATACAAATTGGATATGTCCATTTGAATGAATATGTTTTATAAATACGTTCTTTCTTATCTGTAGGTTCCTCGACTTCTTCAATTAAAGAGTCAATCTTTTTGTTCGTACCAAATACTCTTTGGAATGCGTAAATGGTTACATTGAAAAAACCATTTTGAAATATGTATAAAAAACCGCCGATAAGAATAAAAAACAGTGCAATATAAAACAAAATGTTGACAAAGTTCAACAAAAATTGAGATGAAATGAGGAATGCACCAATACTAGAAGCAATCATCGCTATAAAAATTAGTATACAAGTATGAAAAAAAACTTTATTCAAAATATTCCCCTCCGTCAAAATATTACTAGAATTATTATACTATAAAAGCTATAATAAGTACTAGGATTAATTTTTTGAAAATTATACGCAATTAAAGGTCTGATTTTAAGATGATGGTAGCAATGTTAATGTATCCCTTTACGAAAAATTAAAAATATAAATATTTTATTAAAAATTTTAACAAAAAAACAAAAAACTATATTCACAATTGTTATATTATATGTATAATGAAAATTGTAGAAACTTGAAGATTATTCTTTCAATTCTACTTTTTAACAAGTGAGGGTACAGGAAGTGCAATTAGGGGAGGCAACACAACATGAAGAAAAAGATACCGTTATTACTTGCATCAACTTTAACTGCAAGTATGTTGCTTAGCGCGTGTAGCTACCAAAAAGATGACGCAAAAGCAAAAGGGAAAGAGAACGCTACGAGTAGTAGTAACGGAAAACAGATTCTTAATTTAACAGAGTTATCTGAAATTCCGTCAATGGATGCATCATTGGCATCTGATTCTTCATCTTCTACAGCATTAAATAATACGATGGAAGGTTTATATCGTATTGGCAAAGATCAAAAGAGAATGCCTGGAGTTGCAGAAGATGTCGAAAAGCTAGATGATGGGAAGAAATACATATTTAAATTAAGAAAAGATGCGAAATGGTCGAATGGGGAACCTGTAACAGCTAAAGATTTTGTGTATTCATGGAAAAGAGCAGTAAATCCAGATACAAAAGCAACGTATTCGTACATTATGTTCGATATTAAAAATGCAGAGAAAATTCATAAAAAAGAATTACCTGCTGACCAATTAGGTGTAAAAGCGATTGATGATTATACATTAGAAGTAGAATTAGACAATCCCGTTCCTTACTTTATCGATTTAACAGTTTATCCAGTATTTTACCCACTAAATGAAAACTTTGTAAAAGCACAAGGGGATAAATTTGGTTTAGAGGCAAATACAACATTATATAACGGTCCATTCGTTATGAGTGATTGGAAACATGAACAAAGTTTCCAATTCAAGAAGAATCCTTCATATTGGGATAATAAAACGGTTAAAATCGAAGAAATCAACTTTAATATTGTAAAAAATACAGCAACTGATGTAAATTTATATGAGACAAACGCGATTGATCGAGCGGCTTTAACGTCTGAATTTGTTGATAAGTTTAGAAAAAGCCCAGAGTTCCAAACAAGAAAAGAAGCAGGGGTTGCTTACTTAAGATTTAATCAAAGTAATCAGTACTTAAGTAATAAAAACTTAAGAAAAGCAATTTCAATGTCCTTTGACCGTGATAACATTGCAAAAGTTATTTTAAATAACGGTGCAATTGGAGCTTACGGATTTGTTGGAAAAGATTTCGCTGAAGGTCCGAATAAAAAAGATTTCCGAGCTGAAAATGGAAAGCTAGTTGAAACAAATCCAAAAGAAGCGAAAAAGCTTTGGGAAACAGCGAAGAAAGAGCTTGGAACTGATAAAATCGAACTAGAATTCTTAAACTTTGATAATGAAGATGCTAAAAAAGTTGGGGAATTCTTAAAAGGTGAGATGGAAAAGAACTTACCAGGTTTATCAATTAAAATTAAACAGCAACCATTCGCACAAAAAAATAAATTAGAAGATTCTCAGCAATATGATATTGCGTTTGGTATTTGGGGACCAGATTTCCCAGATCCAATCTCATATTTAGATATGTTTGTTACGAATGGTTCTCAAAATAAAACAGGGTATTCTAATCAGAAATATGATGAGTTAATCCTAAAAGCTAAAACAGATACAAAAGATTTACAAGCTCGCTGGGACAACCTTCTAGAAGTAGAGAAGATGTTAATTAAAGAGGATGCAGTTATCACTCCAATCTTCCAAAAAGGTTCAGCGTATGTAGTAAAAGGTGCCGTAAAAGATATTATCCCAATTAACTATGGTGGTAAATTAACTTACAAATGGGCATCTGTTGAACAAAAATAATCTTTTTTTCCATCGTTTACAAGGGTATATGCCTATGATGGGCATATGCTCTTATTTTAAAAAAATAAAAGTAAGAATATTTTAAACTATCTTATTGCTTTTGAGAAAAACGGGGAGGTGCTTGATATGGGACGTTATGTATTAAAACGTTTCGTGTACATGGCTTTGACATTATTTTTAATTACTACACTGACTTTCTTTTTGATGAAATTACTTCCGGGTTCTCCGCTTAAAAACCAGGAGAAGCTATCACCGGCACAAAAAGAAATCATTCTTGAAAAATACGGATTGAATGATCCGGTACCAGTTCAATACGCACGTTACTTAGGTAACCTAGCAAAAGGTGATTTAGGGGTATCATTCCAATATGATAACCGCCCAGTAACAGACATGATTGTGGATCGTATTGGACCATCAGCCCAATTAGGTTTACAAGCGATTATATTAGGAACATTTATCGGTTTAATTTTAGGTATTGTTGCCGCACTTCGTAATAATACGTGGGTAGATTATAGTGCAACAGTTATTTCGGTACTCGGAATGTCGGTACCATCATTCGTATTCGCCGCATTACTGCAATATTTCGTAGGGGTAAAACTTGGCTGGTTCCCAGTAGCATTCTGGAAAGGACCAGAGTTTACTGTAATGCCTACAATTGCATTATCGATGGGAGTTATCGCAACAATCGCACGTTTCTCTCGTGCAGAATTAATTGAAGTTATGCAAGCCGATTACATTTTAACAGCGAAAGCGAAAGGAATTAGCCAAGGCGTTATTATTGTCAAACATGCACTTCGTAATGCGTTAATTCCAGTTGTAACAATTTTAGGACCAATGGTTGCGGCATTAATTACAGGAACACTTGTTATCGAGCAAATTTATGCTGTACCAGGACTTGGGGAACAATTCGTTAAATCGATTACTTTAAATGACTATACAGTTATTATGGGAACTACGATTTTCTATAGTGCAATCTTCATTTTAGTTATTTTCATTGTCGATATTTTATACGGAATTATTGATCCTCGTATTCGTTTAGCGGGAGGGAAAAAATGATGAAAGATGTACAAAAATTATCTCCAGATTTATTTCAACAAGCCAATCAAAATAATGTTGATAATGAAGTCATTGCCCGTCCAAGCCTAACGTTTTGGCAAGATGTAAGAAGACGTTTATTCCAACATAAAGGTGCGATGCTTGGCCTTGTATTATTAGTTATCATTGCACTATTAGCGATTTTTGGACCGATGGTAAGTAAACACTCGTATAAAGAGCAAGATTTAGGTCGAGCGAAATTACCACCAAAAATTCCAGTTATTGAAAATGTTCATTGGTTACCATTTGACGGTACAGATCAATATGGTGTTGACCAATATGAAAAACGTGATATTAAAGAGTACTTCTGGTTTGGTACAGATGATCTTGGCCGTGACTTATGGACAAGAACATGGGAAGGTACACGCGTATCATTATATATCGCTCTTTTAGCAGCAGCAATTGACTTAGTAATTGGGGTTGCATACGGAGGTATTTCAGCATTCTACGGCGGTAGAGTAGATAACATTATGCAACGTATTATGGAGATTATTAACGGTATTCCATACTTAATCATCGTTATTTTAATGGTAATCATTATGGGATCTGGTATTTGGTCAATTACACTCGCGATGGCGATTACAGGTTGGATAGGGATGTCGCGTATTGTTCGTGGACAAATCTTAAAGTTAAAAAACCAAGAATATGTATTAGCATCTCGTACATTAGGTGCAACAAATACACAATTAATTGTGAAACATTTAATTCCAAACGTAATGGGACCTATTATCGTAATGACAATGTTTACAATTCCATCAGCGGTGTTTGGTGAAGCGTTCTTAAGTTTCATCGGTTTAGGAATTCAGCCGCCATTTGCGTCACTAGGTTCTCTTGTAAATGATGGTTATAAATCTATTCAAACGTATCCGCATATGATGTTCATCCCTGCGGTTGTCATCAGTATATTAATTTTAGCGTTTAACTTAATGGCAGACGGATTACGCGACGCGTTAGATCCAAAAATGCGTAAGTAAAAGAGGGGAGAGGCAAAGATGAAAACATTGTTAGAGGTAAAAGATTTACAAGTCTCCTTTGATACACATGCAGGTGAAGTACAAGCTGTACGCGGCGTTACTTTTGATTTGAAAAAAGGAGAAACATTGGCGATTGTAGGAGAATCTGGTTCAGGGAAATCAGTTACTTCTAAAGCGTTAATGGGATTAATTCCGAATCCTCCTGGACGCATTAAAAATGGTGAAATCGTATTTGAAGGTCGTGACTTAACGAAATTAACAGAAAAAGAAATGCAGCAAGTACGCGGTAAAGATATCGCGATGATTTTCCAAGATCCAATGACATCATTAAACCCAACGATGACAATTGGAAATCAAATTATGGAAGGTCTAATTAAACACCAAGGGATGAGTAAAGCAGATGCACGTAAAGTTGCTTTAGAATTAATTGACCTTGTAGGTATTCCAAATCCAGAAGCTCGTTTAAAACAATATCCTCACCAATTCTCAGGTGGTATGAGACAGCGTGTAGTTATTGCGATGGCGTTAGCTTGTAACCCGAAATTATTAATTGCCGATGAGCCGACAACAGCGCTAGACGTTACGATTCAGGCGCAAATTTTAGAACTTATGAAAGACATTCAGCAAAAAACAGAAGCAGCAATCATTTTCATTACGCATGACTTAGGTGTAGTAGCAAACGTTGCGGACCGAGTGGCAGTTATGTACGCTGGTAAAGTTGTTGAAATTGGAACTGTAGATGAAATTTTCTACAATCCGAAACATCCATATACTTGGGGTTTAATCGCATCTATGCCAAGTTTAGATGGTTCAGAAGAAGAGTTATATGCAATCCCTGGAACGCCTCCAGATTTATTGAAGCCGCCAAAGGGAGATGCTTTTGCACCACGTAACCCACAGGCACTGAAAATTGATTTTGAAATGGACCCACCTTTATTTAAAGTAAGTGATACGCACTATGCGGCAACTTGGTTACTTCACGAGCAAGCTCCAGAAGTAAAACCGCCAGCAGTCGTTGAAAAACGCATTCTTCAAATGAAAGCAGGTGAACAACATGACTAAACAACGTGAGAAATTAATTGAAGTAAAAAATGTAAAGCAGCACTTCGACGTGAGTGGTGGTGTTGTCAAAGCGGTTAATGATATTTCATTTGATATTTACCGCGGAGAAACATTTGGTCTTGTAGGAGAATCAGGTTGTGGTAAATCGACAACTGGAAGAACGATTATTCGTTTATATGATGCAACTGCTGGTGAAGTATTGTTCGATGGTGAAAACGTACATGGTAAGAAATCACGCGCAGAACTGAAGAAATTCAACCGTAAAATGCAAATGATTTTCCAAGATCCATACGCATCATTAAATCCTCGTATGACAGTAGGGGATATTATCGCAGAAGGTATTGATATTCACGGATTAGCGAAAAGTAAAAAAGAGCGCATGGACCGTGTTCATGAACTATTAAACACAGTTGGTTTAAATAAAGAGCACGCAAACCGTTTCCCACACGAATTCTCAGGTGGACAACGTCAGCGTATCGGTATCGCTCGAGCGCTTGCTGTAGACCCAGAATTTATCATTGCCGATGAGCCGATCTCAGCACTTGACGTATCGATTCAGGCGCAAGTTGTAAACTTACTGAAAAAGTTACAAAAAGAAAAAGGTTTAACATACTTATTCATCGCCCATGATTTATCAATGGTAAAATACATTAGTGATCGTATTGGTGTAATGTACCGTGGCCAAATCGTTGAGTTAACAACAAGTGATGAATTATATGCGAATCCAATTCATCCATATACGAAATCACTATTATCAGCGATTCCACTTCCAGATCCAGATTATGAGCGCAATCGTAAACGTATCGTATATGATCCATCACAACATAATTATGGTAGTGAAGCACCAACAATGCGTGAAATTCGCCCGGGACATTTCGTACTATGTTCGGAAGCGGAGTACAAGAAATATAAAGAGATTTATCAATAAGAAAAAGAGCCATTCTTCTGTTATGGAAGGATGGCTCTTTTTCTACTATATAAAAGAATTGTATACATTTGTCGGTCAGTCGATATATTTAAAGAATCGCCGATATAAATCTCATGTATCATTAGTGATATCCATATGCAAAATTACTGAACTTGAACAGAAACATTCTCCTCTTGTTCTTCAGGTTTAACAAGTGCATAACGCTCCCACGCTCTACTTTTCCAGCGGAAGAACATAATAATGGCACGTGTCCATTCGTCGATGGCGATTGCTAGCCAAATACCAACGAGCCCCATATCTAAATGAAAGGCGAAAAAGTAACCTAGTGGTAAACTCATTAACACCATAGAGAATGCACCGATTAAAACAGGATATTTTGCATCACCAGCTGCACGAAGCGAATTAATGATGACGATATTCATCGTACGTCCCGTTTCAAGTAGTACACTTAGTAAAAGAACACTTGCGCCTAACCCGATAATGTACGGATTATCTGTAAACAGTCCCATTAATTGTGTACGGAATGTAATAACGAGAGCGACCATACATAAAGTTACACCAATCGCCCATTTTACACTTTTCCACAAGCGTTCGTATGCTTCATCTTTTTCGCCACCACCAACGAGGCGGCCAATAATAATGGCTGTTCCCATACCAATTGCAATAGCGAATAAATAAGTGAACATAGAAATGTTCGTAGCGTATTGTCTAGCCGCTAACGATTCCGTTCCTAAATATGTTGCATAGTATAAGAAGACAATTTGACAAGCTTGATACATAACTTGCTCAAAAGCAGATGGAATCCCGATTTTTAAAATTTTCCCGATATATTCTTTTGATAAGGTGAAATAATATTGTAATTTTACACGATATTCCATAACGCGGTATAGTAACCAGAAGAAAACAATAAGCGCTATAAGTCGGCTGACAGCAGAAGAAATGGCAGCCCCTTGTACACCGAGCTCAGGGAAACCAAATTTCCCGAAAATGAGTACATAGTTTCCAGCGATATGAATCATATTCATTCCGAGTGAAATAAACATCGCTTGCTTTGTGAAACCGTGTACACGGATAATTGCGGCTAATGAGTTAATAATAGCTTGTAGGAAGATGGCTCCTCCGACGATAGATAAGTAGTTTTGCGCATACGTTAGTACATCGCCTTGTAAGTTCATTGCGAGCATCATATGTTTCGAAAATAAAAGAAAACCAGCGCTTATAACGAGCCCAACTATTAAATTTAATGTGACGGCTAATGCTGATATTTTAGATGCTTCCATAAAGCGTTTGGAACCGAGGTATTGAGATACGACGATAGCTGCGCCGTTCCCGATGACTTCTAGTACCAAAATAGCGATATGGAGGTATTGATTCGCTGCACCAACCCCAGATACAGCATCGTCTGATAATGCACTTAACATGAAAGTATCAGCGATCCCCATTAACATAAAAAGAAAAACTTCTAGAAAAATAGGCCATGTTAATAAGAATAAACTTAATTTCTCAGTAGGCCCGTTTTTTGCCTGAATTGCTGCCATGTCCGTCCCCTCTTTACCGATATCTATTTTTAGCAAAATGTATCGTAACATACTTTCTTAACCTTTGCACTCATTTTAGCCTACATATTTTTATTATGAAGAGAGTGCTATTTTATGATAAAAACAAAAGGATAATTATACATAAAGTATTATGAGATATAAAATTCATTTTTCTCTGATAATTTAGAAAAGTATAAAAAAATATTGTTTTTAACACTTTAGTAAGAATAATCAGCAATATGAAACGTTTACAAAGATTTATTTTTTAACAGGAAATTTTAATGAAATAGAAATATAAATATACAAAAAATATATTTGTGTGTATAATATGAATTATTAGAACATATATATATTTCTTTCTGTTTGAAAATGAAAGGGCTAACATTTTTATGGAGGGTGGAAGTATGAAAAAAAAGATGCCAGTTTTTGTAGTATCAACAGTAGCAATGAGCATGATGTTAGGGGCATGTAGCTACCAAAAAGATGAACCGCAAGCGAACGCAAAAGGGGATAGCGGGAAAAGCGGTGCGAAGCAAGTTATTAACTTAATTGAAACGCAAGAAATTCCAACGATGGATCCAGCGTTATCAGCTGATGCAGTTTCTTCAAGAGTAATGGGTAATACGATGGAAGGCTTATACAGTTTAGGAAAAGATGATAAGCTAGTTCCTGGTGTAGCGAAGGAATTCCAAAAATCAGAAGATGGTAAAAAATATACATTTAAATTACGTGAAGACGCAAAATGGTCAAATGGTGATCCTGTGACGGCAAAAGATTTCGTATACGCATGGCAAAGAGCGATTAACCCAGATACAGCTGCGAAATCAGCGTACATTATGTATGATATAAAAAATGCAGAGAAAATTAATAAAAAAGAGATGAGTCCGGATCAATTAGGGGTAAAGGCGATTGATGATTATACATTAGAAGTGGAATTAGATAATTCAATTCCATACCTTGTAGATTTAATGGTATATCCAATCTTCTATCCTGTGAATGAAAAGTTTGTGAAAGAGCAAGGTACGAAGTTTGGTTTGGAAGCGAATACAACGCTTTATAACGGACCATTTACATTAAGTGATTGGCAACATGAACGTAGCTTTAAAATGACAAAGAGCGCGTCATATTGGGACAATAAAGAAGTGAAGATTGAAGAAGTAAACTTTAATATTGTAAAAGATACATCTACGCCAATTAACTTATATGAAACAAATGCAATTGATCGAGCGTCGTTATTAGCGGAGTTTATTGATAAATATAAAGGAAAACCAGATTTCCAAACAGTAGAAGATACATCTGTATTCTTCCTTCGTTTAAATCAAAAAGATCCAGCTTTAGCAAATAAAAATATTCGTAAAGCAATTTCACTTGCTTTTGACCGTAAGCCATTCGTGGATACATTATTAAATAACGGTTCTAAGCCAGCAACAGGATTAATTCCTGATAACTTCATTAAAGGACCAGATAAAAAAGATTTCCGTGCTGTAAACGGGGATATTGTAAAACCAAACGTGAAAGAAGCGAAGAAATATTGGGAAGCTGGTAAAAAAGAACTTGGTAAAAATGAAATCGAATTAGAATTATTAAATGAAGATGTAGAGTTATCAAAGAAAACTGGTGAATATTTAAAAGGTGAATTAGAAAAGAATTTACCAGGTTTAACAGTAAAAATTAAACAACAACCATTCGCACAAAAACTAAAATTAGAAGATGCGGGCGATTATGTCATGTCATTCTCTGGATGGAGTGCGGACTTCCCAGATCCAATTACATATCTTGATATGTTTGTAACAGATGGGTCACAAAATAAGATGAAGTACTCTAATCCAAAATACGATGAAATCATTATGAAGGCGAAAAAAGATGGAAGCGATGTAAATGCTCGTTGGAAGAACTTATTAGAAGCAGAAAAAATGTTACTTGATGATGCTGCGATCGTTCCAGTATATCAACGTGGTAGAGCATATTTACAAAGAGATTCAATTAAAAATATGTATAACCATAAATATGGCGGCGATTTAAGCTTTAAATGGGCGTCAGTAGAGAAGTAAGAAAAAAAGCAGGTGATCGCCTGCTTTTTTTTAATACGTTCGTTTCTTATAAATGCCTTTTCCGCCAACTTGGTTCCAGCCAGATTGTACATCCAAACTTTTGTTAACAAACTTCATTTTTTCTTTTCCACCAAAGAGCTTTTCGCCGATGCTATTTGTAATGACACCAATCAATGCTGTTATTCCGATGATGAGGGCAGCAACCGTAATAAAATCAATAAAAAAAGCAATCATTTGAAAACTCCCCCTTTGCCTGTCTGTATGTTTATTGTATGAGATAAAAAATGAAAAAGAAAGAAATGTCAGAAAAATATTTAATTTACTTTAGAAATCGTGTAGACAGGAGGGAGGATATTTGTTAAAATAAGAACAAATGTTCCTTTTTATTCTCATTTGTATAGTCTTACATTTCTTAATTGATTTATCAAGAAAAAGTAAGAAAACGTTCTCTTTTTCATAGGGAAGATTATAGATAAATAACTATATATTATATGAAAAATCTATGAGAAGTGAGTAGTAAAAGGATTGAAAGTTATTGTTAAAGTACAGCTGAAGTGAGCGTAATCATGTTACATAGCAGTGAAATACACGGAAGAGTTTTCTCAACTAGCAGGAAATTTACTGTATATTTCTTGCAAAATCTATTGTATAATGATTATAGAAGTTACTTATTAAAAGTAATTGTTGTTTATTATAAGTTGTTGCTTACATGAAATGCGATTTTTGTACTTTTCAATAAGACAAGTTATCGCGAAAAATTGCTGAAGTTAGAAATTAAAACTGTATTTAGTACAGAATTTGTACTCTTTAAGGAGAGTGAGCTTTGTATGGTAACATTATATAGTTCTCCAAGCTGTACGTCTTGTAGAAAGGCGAAATTATGGCTAGAGGAAAATCATATTCCCTATACAGAACGTAATATCTTCTCAGATCCATTAACGATTGAGGAAATTAAAGAGATTTTACGTATGACAGAAAGCGGAACGGATGAGATTATTTCTACTCGTTCGAAAGTTTTCCAAGAATTGAATGTAAACTTAGAGTCTTTACCACTTCAAGATTTATATAAGATGATTCGTGACTATCCAGGGATTTTACGTCGTCCAATTATGATTGACGAGAAACGCCTTCAAGTTGGTTACAACGAAGACGAAATTCGTCGTTTCTTACCACGTACAGTAAGAACGTTCCAATTACGTGAAGCACAACGTCTTGTAAATTAATTATAATAATATGAAAACCTTCTACCTATTATATAGTAGAAGGTTTTTTTTAATGTTTCACATTGCGTAATCGAACTTGTTGTACGATAAAGCCGATGCATAAAATAGTGAAAATGAACAAATAAGGAATGCTTGTAGTGAAACTTGGATTGTTATGAAAAAAGGTTGCAAGTCTGTCTTCATGTGTAACCATTTTTCCTGCAGTATAGGCAAGAATCGCTGCACCGCAATAAATGAGGAATGGAAATCGTTCCATAAGTATTAAAATAAGTTTGCTGCCCCAAATAATAATCGGGATAGAAATGAGTAAGCCGATTATGACGAGTAAAAATCTCCCGTGAGCTGCACCTGCAATGGCAATAACATTATCAAACCCCATAACGAGATCCGCGAAAACAATTGTCCGCACAGCTTGAAATAAAGTTGTTTTTCCTTGAATAGAAGAAAGATCGTTGCTATTATCGGTTAATAAATTGACTGCAATTAATGTAAGTAAAACCCCGCCAATCAATTGTAGAAATGGAATGTCGAGTAAATAGACAGCTAGTATAGTAAGGATGATTCTTAGTACAATCGCTAAAAGAGTACCGATCAAAATAGCCTTATTTCGTTTCGATTCAGGTAAATTTCGGCTAGCTAGTGCGATGACGATTGCATTGTCACCACCTAATACAACATCGATACCGACAATCATTAGTACGGATGTTAAAAACTCTAAGTCCATTCGTCTGCCTCCATTTATGATGTTTTAATAAGCGAACTATATGTATGTGATGAAGAAAGTTGTTGTTAAATAATCTCTTCTAATAGAAGTTTCACTTTATTACAGTGTACGGGGGAATGTGGAAATGTATGTCCAAATTTTTTGTAAGTAAGAAATCGCTATAATAATATATTTATGTAGTTTATCGAGTAAAGATAGGCATATAACTATTTTTGTAAAATAAATCGATTTTATTTCCATTCTGGAGAATCTTATCATAAAATGAGAGTACAAGAATCTATTGATTTGTCATATGAGTGGGGAATCCCTTCATAACAATTCTAAGCAGGAAGGGAGAGTTGTATTTTGGATATTGAAAGAATTAATGATCATACGATGAAATTTTTTATTACGTACATTGATATAGAGGATAGAGGATTTAATCGTGAAGAAATTTGGTATGATCGCGAACGAAGTGAAGAGCTCTTTTGGGAGATGATGGACGAAGCTCGTGATCATGACGATTTCTTTATTGATGGACCGTTATGGATTCAAGTGCAAGCAGTCGATAAAGGGATTGAAGTACTTGTCACGAAAGCAGAGCTTTCAAAGGACGGACAAAAGCTGGAACTACCGATAGGGGTAGACAAAATTATAGATATTCCTCTAGATGAAGGCATCGAATCATTATTCCAACAAGAATTAGTCGAAGAGGTAGAAGAACAAACAGGAACAAACTTTAATGAAGATGGTACGTTTGGCTTTTTAATTAAATTTAATGATTTTGAAGATGTCATTTCATTAAGTCATCGTCTTATCTTTGAAGATATAAAAGATGAGCTGTATTCATTTGAGGACCGCTATTATGTATATGTGGAATTCGATGAAGTGCTACATGATGAAGAAGAAATCGATCGTATTTTAAGTATTATTTTAGAATATGGAGAAGAATCAACTTTAACAATTCATCGTGTAAGTGAGTATGGAAAACAAATTGTGAAAGAGCATGCGCTTGAAACGATTCGCAATAATTTTCCTGCTAAAACGTAGGCCGATTTCTGTAGTATGAAATCGGCTTTTTATATGAAGAATAGGAAAGCTTTCTTAGTTAGGAGGTAAGAGATGAAAAATACGTTAAAGCTGATTTTCTTTATACTGCTATTGTTCGCATTATTTGTTTCGTTACGTATGTTTATTGATGTAGCATTTTATTCAGATGTGATTGGGATAAAAGATGTTTCGATTTTAGGTATTATTAGTATTTTATTTACAGTATCTGCGTTTTTAATTGGTTGCGTTATTTTCTTAGAAAATCGACATCCATCTAAAACACTTACATGGTTAATTGTTTTAGGAATTTTTCCGGTATTTGGTTTCTTTGCTTATTTATTATTCGGACAAAATTTTCGAAGAAAAAGAATGTTCCAAAAGAAGGCGTTACTTGATGAACAGGCGTTTTTACAATATAAAGGGCATGAAGATTACGAAGAACGAATTTTACGCAATCATAAGCATCAAGAACTGTTATTTCGTTTAGCGGATCGATTAGGAGCTTTAAATATTTCATTTCAAACTGAAACGAGGACATTAACAAATGGAGATGAAACGTTTCGGGCTATTTTAAATGGGTTAAAACGAGCGAAACATCACATTCATATGGAATATTACATTGTGCGTGATGATAAATTAGGAACAGAAATTAAAGATATTTTAATACAAAAATCGAAAGAAGGCGTTGTTGTTCGCTTTTTATATGATGCGGTTGGAAGTTTTAAGTTATCGAAATCGTATATTGAAGAATTAAACGATGCAGGTGTAGAAATGATTCCATTCTTTCCTGTGCGCTTTCCGATTTTAAACGATAAGATTAATTATCGAAATCATAGGAAAATTGTTGTGATTGATGGGAACGAAGGATTTGTAGGCGGATTAAATATCGGTGATGAGTATTTAGGGAAAAATAAATATTTTGGCTTTTGGCGAGATACGCATTTGTATTTACGTGGTGAAGCGGTTCAAAGTTTACAACTTATTTTCCTTCAAGACTGGTTTTATATGACTGGAGAGGCTGTGCTAGCCCCTGAATATTTACAAGCAAAAGCAGTTGAGGGTGATCATTGGGGAGGAGTGCAGCTAGTTGCAGGTGGCCCCGATAATAAGTGGGAAACGATTAAGCATTTATATTTCGCAATGATCGCTTCTGCTCGGAAATCTATTTGGATTGCAACGCCGTATTTTATTCCGGATGATGATATTTTATCCGCATTAAAGGTTGCTGCACTTGCTGGTATTGATGTTCGTTTATTAATGCCGAGTAAACCTGATAAGCGCACTGTCTTTTACGCATCGAGATCGTACTTCCCAGAGCTTTTAGACGCAGGAGTAAAGATATATGAATACGAAAAAGGTTTTCTTCATAGTAAAATTGTCATCGTTGATTCTGATTTAGCTTCAATTGGGACAGCTAATATGGATATGAGAAGTTTTCATTTGAATTTTGAAGTAAATGCCTTTTTATATGATACAGATAGCATTAAAAGACTTGTTCAAGACTTTAAAGACGATTTAGAAGAATCCAGTGAAATTCACGTCGATCGTTTTCATAAAAGGCGTCTGCATAGACGAATTGTTGAATCAACGTACCGGTTATTATCGCCATTATTATAAAAAGAGATGTCCGAAATTGGGACATCTCTTTTTTAAAAGGAATTTGTAATAAATTGTAGAATATAAGGAGCTGAAAGGGTGTGATTCCGATATTTATAGCTAAAAGAGAAAACGGAGAAAAAATTCATTTACTCTATAATTGTAATGAAGAGCTTTTGCGCCGTATGCGCCAACAGGAACGATTCTTTTGTGTAGCTTGCGGAAAGGAAGTGCAAATGAAATTAGGGAAACAAAAAAGTTGGCATTTTGCTCATAAAAAAGTGGATTCATGTCTTGCCTTTTATGAAGCGGAATCAAAGTATCATATGCATGGCAAAGAATTGTTATATAGATGGTTCAAACGTCAAAACTTTCAGGTGGATATAGAGTACTACCTCCCAGAAATTAAGCAGCGACCAGATGTTTTTGTAGAGAGGGCGGGTAGAAAAATTGCAATTGAATACCAGTGTGCAAACCTCGCTATAGAGCAGCTGTACAAAAGAACATATTCGTATTGGCAAGCTGGTATACAGGTCATTTGGATCGTTGGTGGAAATCAATTGAAAAAGCAATCTGCATATTGGATGAAATTTTCCTCACTTATGGCTTTCTCCTTACAATCTTATCCTCAGCCACTTCTTATTTTCTTCTGTCCGAAACAAAAATCATTTATGAAATGTGCATTTGTCACTCCCTTTTCTACAAATGTTTTTTTCTCACATACTATATATTTACCAACTGATGCGACTACTTTTGAAATGCTTTTTTCTCCTGTTCCTTTCGGGAAAGAAAGATTGGGTGAAGAGTGGAAGAAGAGAAAGAAAAACTTTCGCCAAAATGCCTTACCGATTTGGAATTATAATTATAAGTCATTATTACGCCTCTTATATCAATTTAAATGTACCCCAGCGAGCTTTCCTTCTGAAATTGGTGTTCCACTCCCTTCTGGATTTGCTTTTCAAACAAACCCATTTATATGGCAAGCTTTTCTATATATGAAGTGTATAGGAGAGCTTGCAGTGGGAGAGTGTATTTCTCTTCAATACGTGTGTAGTTATGTAAAAAGGTATACGAAAAGGCGGATACTTCCGTACTTTTCGCAGCACATATGGAAAATGGCAGTTACTGAATATATGACATTTTTATGCTATATAGGTGTTTTACGTAAAGTGGGAACTTATACGTACCGAAAAATAAGGGATGCCGTGATGTTAAAAACAGAGGAGGAAATTATGAAACATGATGAGATTTGCTTAATACATGCGCTATCTTTATTTGAGGCAAATTTTAACATGAGAGGAGGAAAAGCGGATATAATAAAGAATGATTGTGAAGGAATTACATAAGAAAAAACGAATTGTACTTAAGTAGAGATATTTAAAGGAGGGCTTAAAGAATGTCTGAACAAAACAAAGCGAAAGCATTACCAGATCGCAACGAGATTGAAGAAGCAAGTACGTGGCGATTAGAAGATATTTTCCAAACGGATGCAGAATGGGAAAAAGAATTCCAAGCTATTAAAGAGCTATTACCGAAGTTAACTGAATTTAAAGGGAAACTTGGTGACTCTGCGGACAATTTACTTGAGGCATTGCAATATGAAGATGAAATATCAATGCGATTAGGTAAGTTATATACATATGCTCATATGCGTTACGATCAAGATACAACAAACTCTGTATATCAAGCATTAAATGATCGTGCAACAAATTTATATTCACAAGTATCTAGTAGCACAGCGTATATTGTGCCTGAAATTTTATCGATTTCAGAAGGTACATTGCAAACATTCTTGAAGGAAAATAGAGATTTAAGTGTATATGAACATGCATTAGAAGAAATTACACGTCAACGCCCGCACGTATTATCAGAAGCTGAGGAAGCTTTATTAGCGGAAGCATCTGAAGTAATGAGTTCATCAAGCAATACATTCGGTATGTTGAATAACGCGGATTTAAAATTCCCATCTATTAAAGGGGAAGACGGAGAAGAAATAGAAATTACACATGGCCGTTACATTCAGTTTTTAGAAAGTGATGATCCTCGTGTTCGCAAAGATGCATTTAAAGCTGTATATGAAACGTACGGAAAATTTAAAAACACATTCGCAAGTACGTTAAGCGGAGCAGTAAAACGTAATAATTTCAATGCGCGTGTTCGTAAATATGATTCTGCTCGCCAAGCTGCACTGAGCAATAATAATATTCCAGAAGCAGTATACGATCAACTCGTTGAAACAGTAAATGACAACTTACATTTATTACACCGTTACATCGATATTCGTAAGCGTGCACTAGGACTTGATGAGCTTCATATGTATGATTTATATACACCACTTGTACCAGAAGTGAAAATGAATGTGAAATACGAAGAAGCGCAAGACCTTTTATTAAAATCTTTAAACGTACTTGGTGATGAATATGTTGATATTTTGAAAGAGGCATATGAAAATCGCTGGGTAGATGTGTATGAGAATAAAGGAAAACGAAGCGGGGCATATTCATCTGGTGCATATGGAACAAATCCGTATATTTTAATGAACTGGCATGATAATGTAAATAATTTATTTACACTTGCTCATGAGTTTGGTCATTCGGTGCATAGTTACTATACAAGAAAAACACAACCGCACGTATATGGTGATTATTCCATCTTCGTAGCAGAAGTGGCATCTACTTGTAATGAAGCACTTCTAAATGATTATTTATTAAAAACGACAGAAGATAAGAAAGAGCGTCTATATTTATTAAATCATTATTTAGAAGGGTTCCGTGGTACTGTATTCCGTCAAACGATGTTTGCAGAGTTTGAACATATTATTCATAAGAAAGTACAAGAAGGACATGCTGTTACGCCAGACATGTTAACGGAAATTTACTATGATTTAAATAAGAAATATTTCGGTGACGCTTTAGTAATCGACGAAGAGATTGGTTTAGAATGGTCTCGTATCCCACACTTCTACTACAACTATTACGTATATCAATACGCAACAGGATTTAGTGCAGCGACAGCTCTATCTAAACAGATTTTAGAAGAAGGACAACCAGCAGTAGAACGTTATATTAACGAGTTCTTAAAAGCAGGAAGCTCTGATTATCCAATTGAAGTGCTGAAAAAAGCAGGAGTAGATATGGCATCTCCTGAACCAGTAAAAGAGGCACTACAAGTATTTGAAGAGAAATTAAATGAATTAGAAGCATTATTATTTGAAGAAAAGTAATGAAAAAAGACGAGGGATTGTATCCTCGTCTTTTTGTTGAATAGATTCAATGTCGATATTTGTCGGAGAGAAAGGTGAATTTCTTTGTTTTTCTAACTGAAAGGATAGTTTTACGACTGATTTTTAAAATTAAAACCCTTTGAATCGTTTTTTATAATTGAAATAAGAGAGAGTGATAACGATGATTCCGAATAAAAGAGGTAAGGCAATAATTTTAGGAAAAGCTTGTAGTAGAGAGAGGATGTACAAGAAAAAAGAAACGATGACAGCTAGAAAGAGAAGAGCAATATAAGATTTTTTCATAAATAAACCCCCTAAATGACCTTTTTTATAGCTTATTCAAAAATGAAAACGTTTAGAATGTGACAAAAGTGTGAAATTCGACAAAAGGGGTTGTCATCTGACGTCGAATCTTGTAATATAATAAGCGTGAACGAATTCACATACAAACATATACCCCTTTGTTTGAACGTGAAAATTTCTCCCATCCCCTTTAATATTTTTATAAGCCGTAAAGAAGAAGACCTGGTGTTTACACCAGGTCTTTTTCTTTTGCTATCCATTTCCAATAACGTTCGCATTTTACTTCTATCATTTGTACTTTTCGTTTCAGTTGTAATTTTTTTAGTTCGCGTTCAATTTCTTGTTGCGGACAATCATAAATAAATGCTACTTCTTTTGAAGATATAAATTGTGTTGCTTCTAGTAACACTTCTAAAGGTGGTAATGGTTCTGGCTCAATTTCACATTTTACAAGTTCTTTCAATAATTGTACGTATACATCGTAGGAATAATTTCCAGCGATTTTAATACCTTCTTCATCTGAGTTCGCATGAAAAAAGACGAGGGAAGGTATTTCTGTAATATGCATTTCATTCGTGAATTTCAAGTCACATTGGAAAGCTTTTTTTGCACTAGCAGAATGTAGATCTTTTTTAAATTCTTCTACATCAATATTGCTATCTTTCGCACATGCAAGTAATAGTTCGCAGTCAGGGTTTGATACATTTTCAAGGAAAATGTATTCTTGGAGTTTTCGCAAAAACTTCGAACCTGCTTTTCGGCCTTGCAACTCCGCTGCCTTAATTGCCATCGAAACTAAATATGGTGTTGACGATGCTTCTTGCATATGTACCTTTCCATCACATGAAAAACCTTGTAAACTGGTTGTCTTTTCCCACACAAATCGAATATTAGCAGGTTTATTCCATTTGTGTGAGGAAGCGTTCGTTCCATCCACTTTTCCTGTTACGATATGACGAATAGAGAAGTATTTCCCGTATTCAAGCCATAGTTTAATAATAAAAGGCTCAATTTCCCAGCAATCTTTACAAAGTGGATCAATAAATAAATATGCTTCTACAGACTTATGCTCGCATGCGGAAGGAGATGGCATATTTATATGCTTTGCTTCCTGCTTATCCATTACACTTCACCTGTTTCGTTTGGAGTATTAACCATATGCTGAGCGGTTAATGCTAAACGTTCAAAAACAAACTCTCTTATATGACCATGAACTCCAGTATCATCCATTGCTTGCTCCATACATGATAGCCAAGCTTCTGCTCGTTTTGGAGTAATCTCAAACGGAAGATGGCGTGCCCTTAACATAGGATGACCATGTTCTTCAGTGTACAAATTAGGACCACCTAAATATTGTGTTAAAAATTGCTTCTGCTTCCTAGCGGTTTCTGTTAAATCTTCCGGGAAGATGGGAGATAAGTCAGGGTGTTTACTGACATAGGAATAAAATGTATCTACTAATATTGCAATGCATTGTTCACCGCCAATTCCTTCAAATGGTGTCATCGGTTGCTTGCTCATCCTTTATAAACTCCTTTTTCCATGAAATGTATATCTATTGTAGCAATGGAATGTTCGAGAGGGCAAATAAACAGCTTTCTCAAAGATTCTTTGCTTATTCTACGGGTGTAAACTTTTTTAGTGAGATGTATCCACTAGTGAAACATATTCACTAGTGGAATTTTCACTTTAGCGTGCTTTTTTTTGTTTGGCAAGGAAAAAGCGTTTTACTTTGTTATTTGTATGGCGAACAGGTATGTTATGTTGCGTTAATAAATGAATAAATGCAGCTTTTCCTGTTTCTTCATCTTGCACTTCAAATTCAATTTCATAATCATCGTGATTGTAATAGAAACTATGATCAAAGACAAGCGTTCCGCCTTTAAATAATGTTTCTGCTCTTTCTGTTGTTAAACTACCCATATATGTTAAAGCAGAAACAGGAATTTGTAATTTGTGTAATTGATCTACTACTGCTCCTTGAATGATTGTGTTTGTTTCCATCATCATTTTTGCTTCGTCTTCTGTTACGACTTGATGCGTTTCTAATAAACCGATTTCTGCAGGTTGTTTCAACGTTAACGTATAAGTTTCTCCTTTATGACGAATACGAAGTGCAGAGCCAGCTTCTTTTAACGAGAAGTCAGGTGTTTCAAAGTAGTGATTCACTTGTTTTGTAAATGCTTCAATAGAAAACGATTTACATAATGTATCGAATTCTTCTTTTGTAACGATATTTTTGAATTCAATTTCAATTTCTTGTGTCATTGTATAATCTCCTTTTGAAAAATAATTCTTTACACATTATCGCTTTTTCATAAATTTGGTTCAATGTTTTATTTGTTTGCGTCCATGTTATGATACAATAATACTGTTAAGTAAGACAGGAAGTTGAGATGGAGGAGTTAGAGCATGCAAAATAAAATCCAAGTTAAGAGCGTAGAAAAGAGAGAGAATGCTCTTATTTTTTGTGCGGAAAATAGTGAAATAGAGGTAAAGGAGTTAAGTGCGCGTAATCACGTACTTGTAGACTCAGACAATTTATCATTTTTATATATCTTAGAAAATGAATCATCTTTCATTTATGTAAGTATTCCGCACACATGCTGGGAAGCAATGCATGAAGCGATGAATAACGATGTGGTTATGTTCGTTCGCGTGAATGACATTGAAATGGAATTAGAAGGATTAAAAGAAGAAGTAGAATATTTAGTTGAAAATATTGAAGGTAATGCAAATTACGGAGAAGAATTAGTAACTGCTGTAGAAAAAGTATTTCTATAAGCAAATGGATTGATTTTGGTGGTGGTTGAAATGAATCGAAATTGGGAAGAATTTTTAGCACCTTACCACCAAGCGGTGGCAGAGCTAAAAGTGAAACTAAAAGGAATGCGTACTCAATTTGCAATGTTAACAGAGCATTCTCCAATTGAGTTTGTAACAGGAAGGGTAAAGTCGGTTGCAAGTATTATTGATAAAGCGGAGAAGAGAAATGTACCGCTAGACCGATTGAGAGAAGATATGCAGGATATTGCTGGGCTTAGAATGATGTGTCAATTTGTTGATGAGATTAAGCCTGTTGTAGAATATCTTCGAAAACGAAATGACTTTGAAATCGTGGAAGAACGTGATTATGTCACGCAAAAGAAAGATAGCGGTTATCGTTCTTATCATGTTGTCATTAGTTATCCTGTTCAAACGATTCAAGGTGAACAAAAAGTATTGGTAGAAATCCAAATACGCACGCTAGCAATGAACTTTTGGGCAACAATTGAGCATTCTTTAAATTATAAATATAGTGGACGTTTTCCTGAAGATATTAAAATACGATTGCAACGTGCAGCTGAAGCGGCGTTTTTATTAGATGAAGAAATGTCTTCTATTCGTCTTGAAATTCAAGAAGCGCAAAAGGCTTTTTCAAGAAAGCAAGAAACGAAAGATTCCGAATCATAAACTAAAGGGTGTTGGGCGATGAAATTTACAATTATGTCAAAGGGAGATCAATCATCAGATACACTGGCAAGCACGATGAAAGAGTACTTGCTAGATTTTGGATTTATAATGGATGAAAAGGAACCCGATATTGTAATTTCTGTTGGGGGAGATGGAACGCTTTTATATGCGTTTCATCGTTATTATAATCGATTGGATGAAACAGCATTTGTTGGTGTACATACAGGACATCTAGGTTTCTATGCAGATTGGTTACCAACAGAAGTAGAGAAATTAGTAATTGCGATTGCGAAAACACCATTCCAAGTGGTGGAATATCCGCTTTTAGAAGTTATTATTCGCTATGTGAATGGAAGTAAAGAGTCACAGTATTTAGCGATGAATGAGGCGACTGTAAAAAGTGCAGAAGGTACATTAGTAACAGAAGTAGAAATACGCGGAGAATATTTTGAAACATTCCGCGGAGATGGCCTTTGTATCTCTACTCCTTCAGGAAGTACCGCGTATAATAAAGCGCTTGGCGGAGCAATTATTCACCCATCTATTGAAGCGATTCAAATTGCAGAAATGGCGTCCATTAACAATCGTGTATTTCGTACTGTAGGATCGCCACTCGTATTGCCGAAGCATCATACATGTGTGTTAAAGCCAGCTGCAGGAATGAACTTACAAATTACAGTGGATCATTTAACGATGGTTCATCAAGATGTGAAATCAATCCAGTATCGCGTCGCAAACGAGAAAGTACGATTTGTTCGTTTCCGCCCATTCCCGTTCTGGAAACGAGTTCGTGACTCGTTTGTTGCAGATAAATAGAAAGGGTTATATATTTGAACAGATTTACATTGAAATGGGATATAGGGCCGGCTGAAGAGGGAACTTTAGTTAGGGAATTTTTGAAAACGAAAGGTATTTCTAAAGCCGCTTTAACGGATATAAAGTTTCATGGCGGAGCAATTGAAGTAAATGGTCAACATGCGAGTGTTCGTCATCAGTTGCGTGCTGGTGAAGAATTACGTGTCTTTTTTCCAGTGGAGGAAAGAAGTGAAGGGATGATGGCAGAAGATATTCCTTTATGCATTATATATGAAGATGACGCGGTTCTTATCATTAATAAAGAGGCGAATATGTCAACGATTCCGTCTAGAGAACATCCGGCAGGAAGTGTTGCCAATGCGCTGTTATCTCATTATGATAAGCAGCATCTTGCAAGTACAGTGCACATCGTAACACGTTTAGATCGTGATACTTCGGGGCTTATGCTTATTGCAAAAAATCGTTTCGTGCATCATCTTTTATCGAAGCAGCATCAACAAAAAGCTGTGAAACGAACGTATGAAGCAATTGTTCACGGAAAGATTGTAGAACGAGAAGGAATGATTGATGCACCAATTGGTCGAAAATCTGATAGCATTATTGAGCGAATGGTTTGTGAGGATGGACAAAGGGCAGTTACTCATTTTAAAGTAATTGATAGTACATATCATAAGACACATGTAGCGCTTGAGCTTGAGACAGGAAGAACGCATCAAATTCGTGTGCATATGGCTCATATAGGACATCCATTACTTGGTGATAGCTTATATGGAGGGAGAAGGGATGAAATGAAACGGCAAGCACTTCATAGTAAATCTTTGACGTTTTATCATCCTATTTTAGAGAAAGAGATGTCTTTCACTATAAAGCTTCCAAGCGATATGCAAGAAGTGTTGCGGCATACTTAAAAAGGGAACAAAATTCTTATATTATAAAGAATTTTGTTCCCTTTTTTCTTAGCGGAATAATATTAAAATTTGGTTTTCACCCGTACGCTTTATAACGAAAAATCCATTTTCGGCTTTTGTAGCAATGCCATTGTCATTTGGAAGACAAAATCCATGTGCTTCGCAAGTGCCGTCATCACGTACTAACATTTGTCCAATTAATCCGACAGGAAGCCACTCGGCGCGATCTTTTCTTGCTACATATTTGCGAGTTGGATCCCATTCTGTATTTAAAAGAGGTTGTATTTCTTCGGTTTCCGTCCATACATATTGGCGTTTTCCAAAGTTATCTGTTTTATAACGTTTTTCCCAACTTAAAGCCCCGCTATTTCCTATAAGGGCAGGGGTTGCACTAGATATTCCTAAAATGAACGAGTCGTGTGAAGTAGCTATCCGAATTTTTTCTTCGCTACTAAATGTAACGAAATAACCGACATCAATAGGTTTATGATCTTCGGTTTCAAACATTTGTGCAAAATCCGTTCCACTTGCATTGTAAGACGCACCCTCAATGTACATTTCTCCATTATGGGCAAGCCATTTAGCCCCGATATTATGGTCGGTGTCGCTTACACCATTTGCAATAAACCAAGAATAAGCTTCTTCTGCAGTGCCGAAGCGCCCCATAATATGGCTACCTGCAAAATGAGCTGTTGATGTATGATGACCTTCCGCATGAGAAGAGGATCCGTTAGCGATAGTTGCGGTTCCTTCTGCGTGTGCTGCTTCGCCTAAAGCAATCGTCTGTTTACCCTCTGCATGAGAATAAGCTCCGCCTGCTGTCGTTTCACTTCCCTCACTATGCGAACTATGTCCAGTTGCTTTTGAGTTTGATCCCTCTGCATGAGAGAAAGAACCTTTTGCGTGTGTTAATAAGCCTTCCGCATGTGCTGCCATGCCCTCCGCATGAGAGTGAAGCCCTTCCGCATATGCATATCGGCCGCCCCTTTTAACTTTTGTATTTTCAGGTGTAGGTGTCTCAATTATGAGTGGTTTTTCAGTTTGTATATCATTCGATGAAGCCAATGCCTCTTTTATTTTTTTTACTTTGTTTATAATAGCAGCTGGAATTTCTGGTTCCACTTTTTTATTTATTGCTACAGAAATATTTTCTTCCGTCTTTTCTTCTGTTTGATTAGAATGTATTACCTGTTCATCTTGATTTGAGAGCTGTTTATTTTTTTGTTGCATCTTTATTTTTCTGCGATCGATTATGCGGCTCATCACAGCATTTTCTAAAGAGACATATGTTGGTTTTACTTTGCTTTTTTTTGATGACTCTTGTTCTTCCAGTTCTTCTATCGCTGCAGCCCGAATACTACACCAGTTGTTAATTCCGTACATGGGCAGATATAAAGGGGGAAATTTTCTTTTTTGTTTAGAAGATTTTTTCTTCATTCTGTCACCTCCTGCGACATTATATGTAGTGTAATTAAAAAAAGATGCACTTTATTGCATCTTTTTTTAATTACTTTACCTAGTTTTATATGAGATCTGCCTAAATAATACGGTAATCTTTCGCTAAGTAAGGTAGTTATGAAATTGGACGGAATTTCTCAGCGACAAAAGGTAAAGAAGAAGGAACAGAGATAGTCTCCATTTCAGGATAACGTAATCCGGTTAATTTGCCACCAAATACAGCACCAGTATCAATATTGACTGTCTGATTGACGAATCGAGGTTCTGCTACTGGTGTATGTCCATATACAATCCAAGCTTGCCCCTTGTACTCTTGCGCCCAATCGCGACGGACAGGTGAGCCATCGGCATGCTTTTCTCCTGTAATATCGCCATATAATACAAAGGTTTGTACTTTTTTATCTCGTCTTCCTATGTAATCTTGCCGAATCCCAGCGTGACATACGATTACTCTTTTTTCATCTAGTATGTGGTAGAGCGGTGATTGTTCATAAAGAGTGATAAACTTTTCTTTTATAATGTTTTGCTTATGAGAAGGGAGTGCCTCATATTCAGCAACAGTTGTTTCAAGTCCGTGAGCGACTGTTACATTACGCCCAAGAAAAAATCGATATAGTTTATTACAGTGATTTCCAGGAGCGTAATAAGCTTCTTTTTTATGTATGACAAGTTCCCATACAATTTCAATCATACGTAATGAATGAGGACCACGGTCTGTAATATCGCCAACGAATGCAAGTTTACGTTGGTCAGGGTGAACCGGTAGACCGCTACTCCAGTTATATCCTAGCTTCTCTGTTAAATTTTGAAACTCTTGGAAGCATCCATGAATATCTCCTATAATGTCATATTTCATATTTAAACCTCCATCGTATTTTTCATTAGTATATCTAAAAAAGGATAGAGATAAAAATATAGCGTTTTTGTGTTGTTCATTTAAACATAAAGATTTTCGTTCTTGAGCGAACATTTAAAATGAATCCAATCGCAATCATGTATGTAAGCAGTGAACTTCCTCCGTAACTCATAAGAGGTAATGTTATCCCTGTAATGGGAAGTAATCCGATTGTCATCCCGATATTTTGGAATACTTGGAAAGTAAACATTCCGATTGTACCAGCGCAAATGTAACTACCGAAAGGGTCATTACTTTCTAAAGCAATATGAATCATTCGAAAAATGAGTAAGAAAAAAAGAGAAATAATGACACTTGCGCCTAGAAAGCCAAATTGTTCAGCGACATTAGTGAAAATAAAATCTGTATGTGGTTCTGGAAAATATACTTGTCCATTTTCCCACCCTTTTCCTTGCATTTCTCCGGATCCAGTCGCTAAGAATGCTTGTCTTAATTGATAGCCTTGTGCATCATATTTGTAAGGTGCTAACCATCCGTAGAAGCGATTTAATTGATACTCTTTTAAAATGTGTGCTTTAAAGAAATCTGTGTGAGTAAAAAAAATATATATTAATGTAGATCCAGCAACGAAAGTACCTGAAACTAATCCAAAAATAAAACGCCATCGTATGCCAGAAACTAGTATCATTGCTGCAAGCATCGCTGAAATGACCATTGTGTTTCCTAAATCTGGTTCTTTTGCAATAAGTAGTAGTGGTGGCAAGCTTGTCGCAAATATTTTTCCAAGTAGTAAAAAATCGTCATGTATCGTTTGGGAAAAATATTTCTCATTATGATTTGCTATAATTCGTCCAATGACGATAATTAAAAACAATTTCATAATTTCAGAAGGCTGAAAATTTCCGATGCCTGGGAGCCTGTACCAAGCGGTAGCGCCTTTAATTGTAACGGCACCTGGTACTTGAAGTTCTAGTCCAATAAGTAGTACCATTGCAAAGCTGTACAAATACCAAGCAATTTTTTGATAACGATCGAAGTCGATAATCATAATAACACCAATGGCTATAAATCCAATGAAATACCATTGGATTTGCTTTAGTACAAAATTGACGTTTTGTAAAAATGGCGGTAAAGAGGCTTGCGCACTTGCAATAGCACAACAACTAACAATCCCAATGGCAAATAAAATAAATAGTAATACGTAGTCTATTTGATATTGAGAATTTGGATCTTTCAATGTAGGTATTCCTTTCTACTGCTCTTTATAGTAATGGATTTTATCCCGCATTAATGGGCAGTAAGACCCCCACCTCAAAATTCAGCGAAAGCGAAGAAGTTAGGTGGGGGATCAACTGCCCGTAAAAGCCCGATTGGTGAGAGCTGATTAAAGTTTCACTTTATAGTATGAGAAAGAATGTATGAACTATACGAATGATTCACATATAGTCCATACACTTTTAATTTTGCAGAGTAGTTTAATTGTTTAGCTCTTTAATAATTATATCCAAACAATGAGAGAGACGTACATGTGCGTCAGGAAAAATATCTAGTTGATGAAGATAGTATTTTAAGGAACTTTTACACCATTGGTAAGCACTAAGTAGAGCTGCTCTATAGTCCGTAGTATTTTGTAAAAAGCCATATTCTTTTGCTGTTATAACAAGGTGTGTGAAATCTTCACAACCTTGAAGGAGCTTATTGTGTATTTGTTGTCCAGCATGGTAGCGAAATTGACTTAAAGGCTCAGAAATGTATATTGCATTTCCTTTAGAAAGTAAAGAAATCCATGAGGCCATATCAACACTACAAGAATATTGTCGCTCTTTAAGGGTGCCAAAAGGTTCAGTGAGCAATTCCTTTCGGAACAAAGTAGTTGTAGGCTCACCGATAATGTTGTGTCCGCCCTTTAACATCCAATTACCTAAAAATATCCCGTTTAATGGGGTGTCTTCACTATATAACCTTTGTGTTGGATGGGAATCACCTATTAGATTTCCATGATCATCAATGCGTACTCGATAAGAAGTAACAAGAGCAAGATTTTTATTGGGATCTTGCTCAAAATAGGTCATCATTTTTTGTATTTTATGCTTATAAAACACGTCATCGTCCATTAAAAAATTTATATACTCACCATTTGATTTTTCTATGAGCATAAGGTCATTGTGAAATTGTCCTAGAGTAGGGGTATTTCGAATGTATGTTATATTTTTATAATTTGGTAAGTATTGTTCGCGTATTAAAGTTGCTGTTTCATCATTTGTACTATCATCTCCGATGATGATTTCAATATTTGAATAAGTTTGTGCCAATGCACTTTCTAGAGCAATTTTGAAATAATGAGGCCGATTATAAGTAGGAATAAGGATGGAAACGAGAGGTGGGTTTTTTTCATTCATCATACATAACTTCCTTTCAGAAGCTTTTTTTTGTTAGAACAATATCTTGGTAACTTGTATATTCATGTCTGCCGCACCATAAACCGTAATGCGGCTTATTGATTATTTCTAGGCCGTACTTATTCAATAGATTGCAAATATCTGTCTCAGGATAAGCAACTGCGAAATTCGGAATATCTTTATTTACAACGTAGCAATTTTCGATTCGATGATAAAAACCTAATGTACTTTGTCCTGCATTTAAATAATAGGATGATTCAGGGTTTATAAGAAAGAATGTAATGAAACATCTCCCGTCTTTTTTTAATACACGTACAATTTCAGATACGTAATGTTCTAATTCTTTTGGGAGAAGATGTGTAAATACAGAAGTTAAAAAGATAAAATCGAATGTTCCGTCTTCATAGGGAAAACGATATTGAGAGGCATCTTCTTTTCCTTCCGGATTATAGAATTGATTGTATATGTCAACATGTTCAAAGTGAAAATTATTACGCATAGTTGAAATGTTATTTTGACACCAAGTAATTCCATCTTTAAACAAATCAAATCCATAATACGCTCCATCATCATTTAAGTAATTCATTAATGGTACAGCCATTCGGCCGACACCGCAGCCTACATCTAATACTTTTTCATTTGATTTTAAAGCACCAATTTGAATAAAATGCTTTAGGAACTCTTTTCCAACCTTTTTGAAGTCGCCACCTACATATTGGACGAGTTCAGGAGGGGGGAGTAAAGTCATTTCTTTGTTAAGTTCACTCATGAGTATACCCCTTTCTTGTATGAGAAGATGCAGTAAATCTATTAATAAAATTTTCAATTTGTAGTGAGAGAATACAGGAAAACAATTGTTATATGTAAGGAGATTCCGAAAAAGAATACTTAATTGGATTAGAAGTGAGAGAAGAATGAGTGAAAATGGAATCTCCTATAGATTAAATCTTTTTTTATTCTTTTCTCCAATAAACGCCAAATACATCAATTTTAGTAATAGGGGCTTTTAAATTTCGTTGGTTTCTAAAGTCTGTCACAGCCTCAGCGCATGGCGGTAGCCCGTAGTCATCGATAATTATATAGCCACCTTTAGAAACTTTATCATATAAGTTCACGAGACCATCCATTGTGGATTCGTACATATCACCATCAAGCCGTGCAATTGCTATTTTTTCAATTGGTGCTGTTGGTAAAGTATCTTTAAACCAACCTTTTAAAAATTTCACTTGATCATTTAGTAAATCATATTTTTTGAAATTCTCTTGTACTTGTTCTAAAGAGACGCGTAAGTAATCGAATGTGTGTAAATAATCACCGTAATCTTTTGGATATTGTTCTAGATTCGGTGCTGGCAAACCTTCAAATGAATCTGCAACCCACACATTACGATCCGTAATGTTGTTTGCTTGTAAAAAACCATTCATAAAAATGCATGATCCTCCGCGCCATACACCTGTTTCAATAAAATCACCTTCTATATTTTCACGAACAACGGTTTCCATCGCCTCTTGTAATTGGTTCATACGTTCTCGACCAATCATGCTATGTGCTGCTCTTGGCCAATCCATTCCATCATGACGTTCACTTTTAGAAACATTTGGTTTTACAATTTTTAAGTTATGGTTTTCAGCATATTGCTTAATGAATAAAGGGAGGGGGACTGTAACTGGTTCGAATTCTAGTTCTTTTGAAATATGTAGAGATGCGGGTAAGTATGCCTCATATTCTAACCATATTTCAAATAAAATGGTCTTCTTTAGCAATTCGAGATAAAGCTGAACAGCAGATTTACTTTCCATATTTGTGCCTCCTGCAAAATGTCATACAACAATATGATTATGTAGATAGCGAATGTTTCATGATTGAATTTGAAATTGAAAAAGCAGTAAAACTGATATCAGTTTTACTGCTAAGTAAAAAATTAAGCGATTTTTTCAATAATAATAGATGCATTTGTACCAAGAGCTAATGATAGCCCAAGTCCTGTAACGATTACTTCAACTAATGATGGAGTTGTCGTAATTTGCGTAATTGCTTGAACAACGATAGGTGCTCCAACTGAGATTAAAGTAGCCCCAGTACCTGGTACAGATACCCCATTTACTTGGATTGTAAGCCCCCCTAATACACTTATTGCCGCAGTATATACGATAACAGTGATTTTATAGAATCCAGTTTCAGCAATAACGAAAGTATCAGCATCTAATTGAGAAATTGCTGTACCAAACTGAGATCCAACAGTATTAAATGGTACTGGAGCATTTAGTCCAAGATCTAAAGAAATTCCAGCGGAGTTAAATGCATACAATCCTGCTGGAAGTCCTAGTCCGGATGGTCCAGTCGGTCCAGTCGGTCCAGTAGCCCCAGTCGGTCCAGTAGCTCCAGTAGCTCCAGTGTCACCAGTCGGCCCTGTAGGTCCAGTAGCCCCAGTGTCACCAGTCGGCCCCGTAGGTCCAGTAGCCCCAGTGTCACCAGTCGGCCCCGTAGGTCCAGTAGCCCCAGTGTCACCAGTCGGCCCCGTAGGTCCAGTAGCCCCAGTGTCACCAGTCGGCCCCGTAGGTCCAGTAGTCCCAGTGCCACCAGTCGGTCCAGTCGGTCCAGTCGGTCCAGTCGGCCCTGTCGGTCCAGTCGGCCCCGTAGGTCCAGTTGGCCCTGTAGGTCCAGTCGGCCCCGTAGGTCCAGTCGGTCCAGTCGGAAGGGTAAACGGTGGTATCGGTGGTAATGTAGGTCCTACAAGATTAGGGTCAAATGCACTAGCTGATAAAGATTCATCGGGATTTAATCCATTTGAATAATTATTATTTGACATAAATTCACCTCCATAAAGCGTTCATTATATAGTAGATGCAAAACCGAAAGAAAATGACACGGACATTTGAATTATTGAAAAGAAATCTTAAACTACTTGAACAATTTAAAAAAATGGAAAGTTTAGTATATGTATAACATATGATTGATTTGGAAGAGGGTGATTATGTTGAACAAGCAAGGAATTACAATTAGTTTATGTATGATTGTTCGAGATGAGGAGGAGACAATAGCCCGTTGTTTAGAAACAGTTGAAAAAATTGTGGATGAAATTATAGTAGTTGATACAGGTTCCGTCGATCGAACGAAAGAAATCGTAGAGAAATACACTTCTAACATATATGATTTCCAGTGGATTGATGATTTTGCAGCAGCAAGAAATTTTTCTTTTTCAAAAGCGACGCAAGAGTATATATTGTGGCTAGATGCAGATGATGTCTTATTAGAAGATGCTCAAGAAGCATTGAAACTTTTAAAAAGAGAATTAGATCCTAAAATTGATGCTGTTTCGATGCCTTATCATCTTGCAATGGATTCTAACGGGAAACCTTTATATTGTACAAAAAGAAATCGACTTGTAAAGCGTGAAAAACAATTTCAATGGTTTGGAAAGGTTCATGAGTATTTAGCTATTTCTGGTGAGGTTTTTAGTAGTAATGTTGCTATTACACATAAAAAAGAAAAAAAAGTAACAAATCGTAATTTGAAAATTTTTCAAAATACTGTAGCGGCAGGTGAAGAATTAAGTCCGAGAGATTTATTTTATTACGCAAATGAATCTACGGATAACCAAAAATATGATGATGCAGTTCTTCTATATGAAACATTTCTTAATCAAGACGAAGGATGGTATGAAGAGAAAATTTATGCATGTGGTAAGTTAGGAGATTGCTATGCAAAGCTCGGAATGTGGGAGAAGGCAATCGAATCTTGTGTGAAGTCGTTTCGGTATGACGTCCCTAGAGGAGAGAATTGTACAAGAATAGGATATATATATATGGAACAAGAAAAATATAATGAAGCGATATTTTGGTTTAAACTTGCTACGGAAGTACCAATGGCAACGGAAAGTCCTTTCCATAGTCCAGCTAGCTACACATGGCTACCCTATTTACAAATGTGTATTTGTTATAGCAGGTTAGGGGAGCAGGATAAAGCGTATTATTACAATGAATTAGCAGCTTCTTATGTTCCGAATAATGCTGCAATTGAATATAACCGTAAATATTTTCGGGGAGTTTTTGATAAACCATATAAAGTGTAATAGGTTTCGTTTTTTAGAAATGATTTATCGCTATTCTAACTCTAATAGATTGGTTATATATTAGAGTATCAGTAACGTAACCAATATAAATAAAAGATTTTATACTGCTATTTGCGGGCTAATAATCATTGGGGGATGAACAAAATCTGCACTTTATAGAATTCATATGAGATTTATATTTCTAATTCAATTTGCATAAGGAGTGTGTGAAATGAATCGCGAAAAAAGTTCTTTATATGAAGAAAAATCCGAGCATTATTATAATGCAGCGAATCCGAATTTATTAAAGCATATAAAAAAGGAATGGAAAGAAGTTCTTGATATTGGTTGTTCGAGCGGTGCATTGGGAGCAGCTATTAAAGAAAACGGTACACGTGTATCAGGAATAGAGGCATTTCCAGAGGCGGCAGAAAAAGCGAAGGAAAGACTAGATCATGTTATTTTAGGGGATATAGAAAAAATAGATCTTCCTTATGAGGAGGGGCAATTTGATTGCGTCCTATTTGGGGATGTATTAGAGCATTTATTTGATCCGTGGGCTGTGATTGAAAAGGTTAAGCCATATATAAAGCAAAATGGTGTGATTTTAGCAAGTATACCAAACGTTGCTCATATTTCAGTATTAGCTCCCTTACTTGCTGGAAATTGGACGTATACAGAATATGGTTTATTAGATAAAACACATATTCGTTTCTTTACATTCAATGAAATGCTAAGAATGTTTTTAAAAGCAGGATATTCAATTAGTAAAGTAGATCGTGTATATGTTGATCATAAAATGTATGAGCCGCTTATTGAGGAGTTATATGGAATTTGTAAAAAATATCGTCTTGGAAGTGGCTTCATGGCTGAGACAGTTGTATTTCAGTATATTATTGAAGCTGAAAAATCACAATTATGAGTGCTGCAGACAAAACAATATTATTTGTTACATGTATAAATGATCGGAAATTGTATGCAAACTGCGTGCGACATATATTGCAATTGTTAGTACCGCCAGGGTATATTGTCCAATTTATGCCGATTCGAAATGCGAAAAGTATGACGAGTGGATACAATCAAGCCATTTCGCATCCAGCGAAGTATAAAGTGTATTTACATCAAGATGTTTTTATTATAAATAGGGCTTTTTTATACGGATTACTTCAATTATTTGAGGAACATGAAAACCTTGGGATGATTGGGATGGTTGGAGCGCAATATGTTCCTCCGACTGGCGTATGGAACGAAGGGCGTGGAATTGTAGGGAAAGTCATTGGTTATATGAATGATTTGTTTTATATGGCAAGTTTAGAACAACCGTATCATGAATCAAAAACATTTATTCCTGTAGAATGTATTGATGGTTTATTAATGGCGACACAATATGATGTTCCGTGGCGAGAAGACTTATTTGACGGATTTGATTTTTATGATGTATCTCAATCATTTGAATTTAGAAAAGCAGGATATACAGTCGGTGTACCTGTACAGCGCGATGCTTGGTGTATCCATTATCATTTTGATGTGAATATGACGAACTATGAAAAGTATCGGAAAATATTTGTGGAACACTATATGTCAGATGTAAATAAGGAAGAATAAAAGGGGGGACAAAAATGAAAGATCATACAATATTAGTCGTTGTTTGTGTAAATAATGAGGAGCTTTTCAAACAATGTGAGAGCCAAATAAGAAACATTTTTGTTCCCCCTGGTTATGTCGTGCAAATTTTTCCGATACGAGATGCGCAAAGTATGGCAAGTGCATACAACCGAGCTCTTTCATATCCAGCGAAATACAAAGTGTATATACATCAAGATACATATCTTATTAATCGAGACATGTTTTCTACACTTATATCTCTTTTTAAAGAAAATGAAAAGCTTGGTTTAATAGGAGTCGCTGGGGCTCAGTTTTTACCGAATAACGGGATATGGTGGGAAGGAAAAAATTTAGTAGGGAAAGTGATTGAGTATAGAAGACAGAATTATCAACTATTAAATTTAGATCAGGTTTTTTATGGTAATCAACCATTTTTGTCAGTTCAGGCAATTGATGGTTTATTCATGGCAACGCAGTATGATATTCCGTGGCGAGAAGATTTGTTTCAAGGGTTTCACTTTTATGATGTGTCACAGTCTTTAGAGTTTCAAAGGGCTGGTTATTTAATTGGTATCCCAAATCAAGCAAATTTATGGTGTATTCATTACAACGGGGATGAGTTTGATGCGGATACATATGAGAAGTACCGGAAAGTGTTTGTAGAACATTACAAAGATATATTATCTCCATCATAAAGGAGAGATGCAAAGTGAAAGGAATTATTTTAGCAGGTGGTACTGGATCGAGATTATATCCAATAACGAAAGTAACGAATAAACATTTACTTCCTGTTGGTCGGTATCCAATGATTTATCATGCGGTATATAAGCTAAAACAATGCGATATTACAGATATTATGATTATTACAGGTAAAGAGCATATGGGGGATGTTGTTAGCTTTTTAGGGAGTGGTCATGAATTTGGGGTTTCCTTTACGTATCGTGTGCAAGATAAAGCGGGCGGGATCGCACAGGCGTTAGGGCTTTGTGAAGATTTCGTCGGGAATGATCGTATGGTAGTTATATTAGGGGATAATATTTTTTCAGATGATATTCTTCCGTATGTTGAAGAGTTTGCAAATCAAAAAGAAGGTGCGAAAGTGCTATTGCAATCTGTAGAAGATCCCGAAAGATTTGGCGTAGCACATATTCAAAACCGAAAAATAGTTGAAATTGAAGAAAAGCCGAAAGAGCCGAAAAGTTCTTATGCGGTTACGGGAATTTATTTGTATGATTCGAAAGTCTTTTCTTATATTAAAGAATTAAAACCTTCTGCACGGGGAGAACTTGAAATTACAGATATAAATAATTGGTATTTAAAACGAGGGGTACTTACTTATAATGAAATGAACGGCTGGTGGACTGATGCGGGAACTCATGCTTCGCTTCAAAAGGCGAATACGTTAGCGCGTGATATTAATTTTGGGAAACAGTTTAACGGAGAATAGGTGAGAATATGAAAGTTGTAGAAACAAATTTTACCGATGCAAAATTGTTAGAACCGAGGTTGTTTGGAGACGAGCGTGGCTTTTTTTCAGAGAGTTATAATAAGCAGGTGCTAGAAACATTAGGGATAACGTATTCATTTGTACAGGATAACGTATCTTATTCGGCTAAGGCAGGAACGATTCGGGGACTACACTTTCAAAAAAAACCGAAAGCACAAACGAAACTCATTCAAGTTATGCAAGGGGCAATTTATGATGTTATCGTTGATTTACGAAAAAAATCACCAACATTTAAACAATGGAAAGGATATATTTTAAGTGCAGATAACCATCGGCAATTACTAGTGCCAAAAGGGTTTGCGCATGGATTTTGCACGCTTGTTCCGCATACTATCGTTATGTATAAAGTAGATGAATATTATAGCGCAGAGCATGACTCAGGATTACTTTGGGAAGATAAAGATTTAGCAATTCCTTGGCCAGTAACCGATCCTATATTGTCCGATAAGGATCAGATATTACCATTATTAGAGGAATATGAAGATAGTTTTTAAGTAGGAGCGTTGTTTATGAATATATTAGTAACAGGTGGGGCTGGATTTATTGGAAGTAATTTCGTTCATTACATGCTACAAAGTTATGAAACGTATAAAATTATTAATTACGATGCATTAACATATAGCGGGAATTTAAATAACGTAAAATCTCTTCAGGATCACCCGAATTACTCTTTTGTAAAGGGAGAAATTCAAAATGGAGAGCTATTAGAACACGTTATAAAAGAGCGGGATGTACAAGTGATTGTAAATTTTGCAGCTGAATCACATGTGGACCGTAGTATTGAAAATCCGATTCCTTTTTATGATACAAATGTAATTGGGACGGTCACTTTATTAGAACTAGTTAAAAAATATTCGCATATAAAACTTGTGCAAGTATCAACGGATGAAGTGTATGGCTCTTTAGGAAAAACAGGGAAGTTCACAGAGAAAACGCCGTTAGCTCCAAATAGTCCATATTCTTCAAGTAAGGCGAGCGCGGACATGATAGCTCTATCTTACTATAAAACATATCAATTACCGGTTATAGTAACGCGTTGTTCTAACAATTATGGGCCGTACCAGTATCCCGAAAAATTAATTCCGTTAATGGTTACGAATGCACTGGAAGGAAAAAAACTACCGTTATATGGTGATGGGTTAAATGTAAGAGATTGGTTACATGTAACGGATCATTGCAGTGCGATTGACGTTGTTTTGCATAAGGGACGTGTAGGAGAAGTATATAATATAGGTGGAAATAATGAAAAAACAAATGTAGAAGTTGTGGAACAAATTATTACTCTTTTAGGAAAAACAAAAAAAGACATTGAATATGTTACAGATCGTTTAGGGCACGATCGTCGTTATGCGATTGATGCAGAGAAAATGAAGAATGAATTTGATTGGGAACCGAAATATACGTTTGAACAAGGATTACAAGAGACGGTGAAATGGTATGAAAAGAATAAGGAATGGTGGAAACCACTAAAAGACCAGTAAGGGGCATGTTAAATGAAAGAGAGGGTTATCATAACAGGAGCAAACGGTCAATTAGGAAAGCAACTATTTGAAGAGTTAGACTCTGAAGAATATGATATATATCCATTTGATAAAAAGTTATTAGATGTGACAAATATATCCCGAATACAACAAGTGGTACAAGAAATAAAACCACATATAATTATTCATTGTGCTGCCTATACGAAAGTAGATCATGCGGAGAAAGAACAGGATCTTGCATATAGAATAAATGCAATCGGAGCTCGAAATGTAGCGGTTGCTTCACAATTAGTAGGGGCGAAGCTAGTTTATCTTAGTACTGATTATGTATTTCAAGGCGCCAGACCAGATGGATACGACGAATTTCATAGTCCAGCGCCGATAAATATATATGGGGCCTCTAAGTATGCGGGGGAGCAGTTCGTCAAAGAGTTACATAATAAATATTTTATCGTTCGCACATCGTGGCTATATGGTAAATATGGGAATAATTTCGTGAAAACGATGATGCGATTAGGAAAAGAAAGAGATGAAATATCTGTTGTAGCGGATCAAGTTGGCTCTCCTACGTATGTGGCGGATTTGAATATGGTTATTAATAAGCTCATTCATACTTCTTTATACGGTACATACCACGTATCAAACAGAGGCTCATGCTCTTGGTTTGAATTTGCACAAAAGATATTTTCGTACGCCAATATGAAAGTGAATGTATTACCTGTTTCAACGGAAGAATTCGGGGCTGCGGCTGCGAGGCCCAAATATTCTATTTTTCAACATAACATGCTAAGATTAAATGGTTTTTCACAAATGCCGTCTTGGGAAGAAGGATTAGAGCGGTTTTTTATAGAAACCAAAAGTCATTAACAAATTTCTGTTAATGACTTTTTTGTTTGCCTTTAAGCGGTTTTATGGTACTATAATTATAGTATCAGGTACTAATAACAAGTATAAGTATTTCTGGGAGGATATATCATGGAACTATTACAAGGGAAAACATTTGTTGTTATGGGCGTTGCGAACCAAAGAAGTATTGCATGGGGAATAGCTCGCTCTTTGCATAATGCAGGTGCAAAATTAATATTCACATATGCAGGAGAACGTTTAGAAAGAAACGTTCGTGAATTAGCGGACACATTAGAAGGACAAGAATCACTTGTATTACCTTGTGATGTAACGAATGATGAGGAACTTACAGCTTGCTTTGAAACAATTAAACAAGAAGTAGGTACTATTCACGGTGTAGCACATTGTATTGCTTTTGCAAATCGCGATGACTTAAAAGGTGAATTTGTAGATACTTCTCGCGATGGATTTTTACTTGCACAAAATATTAGTGCATTCTCTTTAACAGCTGTAGCAAGAGAAGCAAAAAAAGTAATGACAGAAGGCGGAAATATTTTAACGTTAACATACCTTGGCGGCGAGCGCGTTGTGAAAAATTATAACGTTATGGGTGTTGCGAAAGCTTCATTAGAAGCGAGCGTGAAATATTTAGCGAACGATTTAGGTCAACACGGTATTCGTGTTAACGCTATTTCTGCAGGACCAATTCGTACGTTATCTGCAAAAGGTGTAGGCGATTTCAACTCAATCTTAAGAGAAATTGAGGAGCGCGCACCACTTCGTCGTACAACAACGCAAGAAGAAGTTGGCGATACAGCAGTATTCCTATTCAGTGATTTAGCACGCGGTGTAACAGGAGAAAACATTCATGTTGATTCAGGGTATCATATCCTAGGATAAATATAATATTAATTTTTAAAGGACAATCTCTAAATGCTGAGATTGTCCTTTTTATTTGTTCTGAGAAAGAACGATTTTTAACGAAAGTTCTTACCACGTGATGAATATAACTATAATAGTACACGATTTATTTAGCTACGTATGGAAGTGGGAGGGACGAGTGTGAAGAATAAAAATAAAAGTTCAACAGTTGGAAAACCGTTGTTATATATCACGCAAGTAAGTTTAGAACTTGCTGCACCGAAAATAAAAAGGATTATCCTGACAAACTTTGAAAATGAAGATCAAAAAGAGAAAAGTAATAGACAAGAAAATATTGTAAGTAGTGCTGTGGAAGAGGTAATAGAACAAGAACAACAAGAAGAGCAGCAAGTGGAAGAAAAAATAGAAGAACAAGAAGAACAAGAAGAGCAAGAAGAGCAAGAACCAGAACCAGTAAGAACTGTCCCGTATAATAAATCATTTAAGGATATGAATAATGATGAAAAAATTCATTTTTTACTAAACCGCCCTCATTACATTCCGAAAGTAAGGTGCAGAATAAAAACAGCTACAGTCTCATATGTTGGATCGATCATATCGTATCGAAATGGTATTGTATCTATTATGCCGCAAAATAGTATGAGAGATATTAGGCTGTCTATAGATGATATCCAATCGATTAGTATGGCCGGTTTTTAAATATGTAAAGGTGGTAGAAAGCTTCTACCACCCCAATAGTTTTTTAGTTTACTTTACGATAGAAACGTCGCGTAAGCATTGAATCGCACAGAAACAGCTTAAATCAACAGTAATGCAAGTAGTTGTAGATATTAATCTTGCATTTGGTACAGCTAAAAACGTACAAATTGGATCGTCACCAGGTGGTACCGGAGAACTGTCACCTAAAACTACAGTTAATACACGTAGTACAGCACAGCTATCGTCATCTACACTTTCCACACGGAAAATTGGAGAACGGCAGCTAGTAAGGCTTGATGATGGTGCAAATGCTTCAAAAGGTTCTCCAGTTTTTGTGTATAAAATAAAAGGGCGTGTATTAGCTACTGATGCAGTATTGTGTGCACCTAAGAATGGGATTTCACAACCAGATCCACATGTTGTTGTAGAACAATCTTGTAATTCATTGATGAATTTTACAACGTCAACTACACAATGAGAAGAGCCATGGTGTTTATTTTCGTTACAACTCATTAATGTCACTCCTTATCTTCTTGTTTGTATTTACATTAATAAGATATTGGAGTCGAGGAGATTTGGTCACAATCTCAAGACCTTTTTTTTTAAATAGGCGAAAGAGGATAAGGGAAGGTGGAATCATGCTGTTTACAAGCTGGCTTTTATTTTTTATTTTTGCGTTAGCTGCTTTTAGGCTCACTCGTTTAATTGTTTATGATAAAATTACAGCCTTTTTGCGAAGACCATTTATTGATGAATTAGAGATTACGGAGCCGGATGGAAGTGTATCAACGTTTACAAAAGTGAAAGGTAAAGGATTAAGAAAGTGGATTGGCGAATTGTTAAGCTGTTATTGGTGTACAGGTGTATGGGTTAGTGCTTTTTTATTAGTCTTATATAATTGGATTCCTATCGTTGCAGAACCGTTACTTGCATTATTAGCTATTGCAGGAGCAGCAGCAATCATTGAAACGATTACAGGATATTTTATGGGAGAATAATATATTTTCATAATACGAGAAAAAGCGGAGTTTAAAAGAATGAGGGAACGGAAATAAAGAGTTGTTCATATAGTAAATAGACAGAATTGACAGTAGAGGAGATGTTTGCTGTGAGCAATAATCCAAGGCAAAATTCATATGACCTGCAGCAGTGGTATCATATACAGCAACAACACCAAGCACAACAACAGGCATATCAAGAACAATTACAACAACAAGGATTTGTGAAGAAAAAGGGATGCAATTGTGGGAAAAAGAAGAACACAATAAAACAATATGAAGAATGAAACACTCATGCTACTATGAGTGTTTTTTATTATATATAAAAAGCGGTATTTCTGTATTAGAAATACCGCTTTTTACTAGCTAATTTGTGCAACTGTTAATGCTGCAGCACGAATGTCTACAGTTCCAATTAACTGAACTGGCACAATTTGAATTAAGTCACCAGGATTTAAGTTAATAAGAATAACACCGCTGGATACGTCTACTTCACCAGTACCAATAACGTTAGAACGAACTGCTGTACCTGATCCAGGAATAATGTTAGCTGGTGTATTTAATGATAAGAAGAAACGACCAGCTTCTGGTGCAACAGGTGAGTTATCAAGACTAATTGTTAATGTATAACTGATTTGATAAATACCAGCTCGTAGAATTCGAATGCCATCTCCGACACTTACTGTATCATTTATTACAGGAACAGTAATATTTGGGTTTGGACTTACGCTAGGTAATAATAGTGGTGTAAATAGTGAAGCAAACTGAGGTGCAGACGCGTTGAAAGCAAAACCAAAGGCAGGTAGTGTACTAGCTGGCTTCGCCTCGCAATCGATTTTAGTAAATTCGCAATCAGAAGAGAACATGTTTTTCACTCCTTTATCTGTTTCTACTTTCAGTTAATGAAAAGGACAGGTTCTATGTTCTAGACAAGTTCCCAATTTTAAGAAATTTACATAAGAATACTCTTTAAGCATGGATTGGGTGGCAGAATTATCTGCCACCCAATCCATGCTTAACTCATTATTTAGTTTTAAATAGAAACATCGCGTAAGCATTGAATAGCGCAGAAGCAACTTAAATCAACAGTAATGCAAGTGGAGGTTGATATTAGTCTTGCATTTGGTACAGCTAAAAACGTACAGATTGGGTCGTCACCAGGTGGTACAGCGGTACCATCACCTAAAACTACAGTTAATACACGCAATACAGCACAGTCATCATCATCTATACTTTCTACGCGGAAAATGGGAGATCTGCAGCTAGTAAGGCTTGAAGATGGTGCAAATGCTTCAAAAGGTTCTCCAGTTTTTGTGTATAAAATAAAAGGACGTGTATTCGCTACTGATGCATTGTTATGTGCACCTAAAAATGGAACTTCGCAACCAGATCCACATGTTGTCGTTGCACATTCTTGTAGTTCATGTATAAAACGAACAACATTCGATACACAGTTGAAATCACACTCATGTTGATGATCTTCATTACAATTGCAGCTCATTATGTTCACTCCTTCTCGTGAGTTCTGACATACACTATTACAATATGAGTGGAATATGGCTGATATTACGTTAATTCTCACGATAAAAACAAGGAATTTATATAGGAGGGATGTACATAACGTGATATAAAAAAAAGACATCCTTATTTAGTGGATGTCTTTTCAGGTAAATCTTTTCGCACAGTATATAAAAAACGAGATATATCTAATTTCTTTCCTCTGAAAAATTGCGGAGAAGAAATATAAAGTTCTTCTTTCGCACGTGTAATGGCGACATACAGTAATCGGCGTTCTTCTTCTAACGCTTCAGAAGTTTCCGTAACACGATCATTTGCATCTTTTAAAGAAGAAGTGTGGGGCAGGATTCCATCACTCGCTCCAAGTAAAAAGACACATGGAAATTCAAGGCCTTTTGCGTTATGGATTGACATAAGTGAAACGGCATCTTTTTGCGGCATTGTTTTTAATGCTTCCATTTCTTTTTGACCTTGAATCGCCTCGTCAATAAATTGTAAATAAGCTGGAATATCGGTGAAACGAGTTGCAGACTCCAGTAATTCTTCCAACATTTCTTCTTGTATGTCTTTATGCATCGTAAAGGAAGAACGATCGTTACTTTGTAAGTACTCTAAATATTTTCCTTTACCATGAATGATTTCTTTTAATGCTTTTTTCGGTTCTAATTCTTTAATAAACTTAATAAAATCGATGCGCTCATTTACCTTTTTCACTTGAAAAGGTTTTAAGCTTGGATTTAATAGTAAGAAATGAAGAAGAGAAGGGAAGCGCCCCTCACCATATTTCCATTGTTCACGTTCAATAAATGAAATACAATCATCACGTCCGATATACATCGTCGGCAATATGTTTGAAAGTGATTCTAGTCGAAACGGCTCAATCACGAGTCTTAAATGATCTAATACAGGCTTAATTAAAGAATGTTCATAAAATGATTGGCTCGCCCCGTGTTTAATAAACGGGATTTTATGAATGGTAAGCTGATCAAGTAACGAACGACTTACAGAATGTGTGCGATACAGTAAACAAAAATCTTTATAGTTTCGGTCACCGCTATCTACTTTTTCTTGAATGAGCTGCAAAATTTGATTTGCTTCATCAAGAGTCGTAGCAGGTCTTGCATAAAAAGGTTGTACACCTTCCTCACGAACGGAGTATAGCTCTTTATCAAAACGTTCTTGATTTAATTTTATAACTTCATTTCCAAGCCCGACGATAAAGGGATTGGATCGATAATTCGTATTTAGTGCAATGATTGTTGTGTTATCAAATTCTTTTGGAAAAGATAAAATAATTTGGTGACTTGCCCCTCGCCAGCCATAAATTGCTTGATCATCATCACCTGCGATGAACAAATTATTTCTTGGCGTGGCTAACAATTTTACAATTTCATATTGTGCATAGGATGTATCTTGAAACTCATCTACTTCAATGTAGTGAAACCGTTGTTGTAATTGAGTTAGTAAAGGAGCATTATTTTCTAACATGTAATATGTTTCCAATAAGATGTCATCGAAATCAATATAATTGTATCGTTGTTTTACCTCTTCAAAACGTTCATATACTTCTTTAAATTCTTGTTCCACTGGTGTTTTCGCTTTTACATCTTTCGGACGATTTAATTTGTTTTTCTCAAGTGAAATCATCGCGAGCATCGTTTCCGCATCATAATCGTCTTTTAAACGCAATTCTTTTAAGATTTTCTTTATCATAATTTGTTTATGTTTTTCATTTGCTAAAATTTGCTGATTATAACCTTGACTACGAAGTAATTTTAAGAAAACAGAGTGGAATGTACCAGCAACAACGTAGCTACTTGCTGCATGATTCATACCTGGTAACTTCGCAACACGACTTCGGATTTCTTCAGCTGCTTTTTGTGTAAATGTAAGTAATAAAATATTTCGTGGATGAACTTGTTTTACATTTACTAAATAACCAACGCGAGTTGTTAAAACCGATGTTTTCCCGCTTCCAGCACCAGCTAGTGTAAGAACAGGACCTTCTGTTGTGCGCACGGCTTCTAATTGTTTTTCGTTTAAAAAAACATTTTGTTGTTCAAGAGCGCGGAAATAAGCCGCGTCTACATCTTCTTCCATAATTAAATGGGTAGATGTTTTCGGAATATGATATGTCGCACGCGGAATATCAGCGTGTGTTAACGATTTTTGTGAAAATTTTTCTTGTGTCATATGTTCACCTTCAAAACTATAGCATCAACATTTAACTTTAGCGGAAGAAAAAGAAAATAGCAATGTAAAAAAACAGGAGGGGTCACCTCCTGTTTTCAAATTACAATTTTTTTATCATTACAACGTGCGGGATATTTGCTTCCATAAATACATCAGAACTTGTTACATATCCAAGTTTTTTATAGAAATCTTCAGCATGTGTTTGAGCGTGAAGTTTCAATTTTGGTAGCGAATTTTCTTTTGCATACGCTTCAAGAGAATCCATAACAATTTTTCCAATCCCTTTTTTGCGATGGGAATTTAGCACGCAAATGCGTTCCATTTTTCCTATACCATCAAGGATGCGAAAACGTCCAGCACCAACTGGAACATCATTGTCATATATAACAACGTGTGTTGAAGTTTCTTCAAACTCATCGTACTCTTCTTCAGCAGAGACACGTTGTTCATTTACAAACACTTGTTTACGTACAGAGAATGCATCTCTTAGTTGTTCGTCCGTTTGTACAATCTGTGCGTGCAAATTAGTTGTTCCCCTTTCCAAGACGGAATGTTTCGTGTACAGTCCATGTTCCATTTTCTAATTGATATAGAAGATGGAAACGATCAATTGGTTGTTCGTAATAGAAATCTTTCATACGTAATCGGCCCAACACATCAGCATGCTCTGCATCTGATAAGCCTTGTCCGATTGTTAAATGAGGTACGAAAGCATATTCGCGTTCTTGCGTGAATAACCCGCTATGCATTTCTTCATTTAAGAAAGTAAGTTCAGGTGTTTTTTCTACTTTAAAGTAAAGGACGTTATTAACAGGTGCGAAAGAACCAACTTTCCCAACATGAAGGGTGAAAGGGTTCGTTTTACTTGCGATTGTATGTAACTCGTTTACAATCGACTCTAATTGTTCATCTTGCGCCTCAAAGGGTGTTTTCAATGTAATATGTGGCGGAACTAATGCGTAGTGCGGGTCATAACGTTTACGCAATCCGTTCGCTTTATCTTGAATCATTTTAGATGGAAAAATTACAATGCCTAATTTCATGTTCCAATTCCTCCCTTTGTAAGTCTAGTTAGATTTTGAGATAAATAAATCTCTTTATCTATTATATCAAATTATTCTGAATACTGCTCTCTATTATTTCATTGATAGAATATGAGAGAAGGCTTTCGGTAAATCAGTCTGCCAATATTTCCAAGTATGATTGCCTTCAAATTCCTCGTAATGCGTGATGAAGTTTCTATCTGTAAGAAGCGTATTTAACTCACGGTTCGGCCCTACGAAATCAGATACTTGTCCATCAGTACGCTTTACAGCCGTTTCTTCTGTACCGATGACGTGATACAGTTCTAACGCCTGTGGATCTTTGAATTCTTTTGCTAAGTTCATCACTGTCTCATCCACAAATGGTGATTGCATAACGACTTTACCGAATGTATGCGGATACATAAGTGCAGTCATAAAGGAAACTGTTCCGCCAAGAGAATCACCAATTAAAACACGACCTTTTCCCATTTGATACGTTGGATAATTTTCATCAATATATGGTGCAAGTTCATGAGCAAGGAAACGAATATATGCAGCATTTTTCACTTCATTTGGGAAATATTTTTCTTTACGATCATGTACATTTTTATATGGAATACCGACAATAATTGTACGGTCAATTTCTTCGGTTTCACGAAGGCGCTCAATTACACGGTGCGCTTTACCGAGCTGAAAATAATCTCTACCATCTTGTGCAATTACAACTGTATGTTTGTGCAGTGGTGTGTAATTTACTGGTAAATAAACGAGAAGTGTAACATCTTCTTGAAGTGATGCGCTATAAAATGAAATTTCTTCAATTCTCCCTATTGTTTGACTCATGTAGATCCCCCTAAATAAAAATTTACTGTAACGATTGTAAGAGCGACGCTTGTAGTGAAAAGGAAAGAAATATTCACTAATTGGTGCCTTAATTTCTATTTTACCATAATGGTACGAAGAATCTAAAAAATTAGTATTTAAGTTACGAAAGAAAACGGATATAATGAAGTGGGATTTTTGACAGGTGAGAGGGGAGACAGGATTTGAAACAAGAAAAATCAATCGCACTACCATTGGCTATTTCTATAATTGCCATTTCCTTTGCAGCAGTTTTTGTAAAGATGTCCTCAGCACCATCTTCAATATTAAGTATGTACCGCTTATGGATTATCGTACTTATTATGCTGCCTATCGTATGGAAAAAAAGAGAGGAATTTAATAGGATTCAAATGAAAGATTGGGGCTTTTTAATTGGATCTGGTTTCTTTTTAGCACTTCATTTTCTTTTATGGTTTGAATCTTTAAAGCATACAACAGTTGCTAGTTCAACAATTATTTTGGCGCTTCAACCAATCGTATCTTTAGTTGGAGGTTTTTTTCTATTTAAAGAAAGAACAACATATTCAGCCATTGCAACGATGGGAATCGCTATTTTGGGAGTAATGTGCATTGGTTGGGGAGATTTAGGTTTAAGTAAGCAAGCAATTTATGGTGACATATTATCCTTTCTAAGTGTAATAGCGGTTGTCGGTTATTTATTTATCGGGCAAACGACAGTGAAGAAAGTATCGCACTGGATTTATAGCTTTACAGTCTTTGCGTTCGCAGGTCTTTTTATGGGGATTTATAATGTCATATTACAAGTTCCCTTTACAGGTTATACGAGGTGGGATTGGACTGTTTTTCTTTTACTTGCAATTGTGCCAACAGTGTCACATGTAATTAATAACTGGCTATTAAATTATGTAAATGCAACGACAATTTCAATGAGTATTTTAGGAGAACCTGTTGGAGCATCTATACTTGCGTTCTTCTTACTTGGAGAAAAATTAAATGCAATGCAAATTATCGGTAGCATGCTCGTATTGTTTGGTGTATCTGTTTTCTTACTGCAGCAACAAAAACGTACAGCAAAAAATGTCGTAAACGAGCCGGTGTATACACAGGAATTATAGTGTTAGGGGAGAAAAGAGAAGTTGTGATACTTCTCTTTTTGTTTTTTTATAGAAATACGGGTGTAGAAGGGGGAGGAAAATGGAATTTCCATCAAAAAAAGATGTATGGTTACATCCAATTTTTTTTATTGTTGTAGGCGCCTGTTTTGCTCCTATATTTGCAGGGAGAGAATATTTCCTTTTGCTTTTTACAATTCCATTAGCAATGTTGTTTAGTTGGAGTTGATTTTTGGCAAAATATATTGCCGGGAAAGAAACAATTACGATTAGATCGGGTCTCGTTACAAAACGTATATTTATACGAGATATAAAACAAATTTCAAATACGAAAAATCCAATAGTAGCTCATGCATTATCATTTGAACGACTTGAAATTGTTTACGATACACATAAAAACAGAAATTATTTCTCCAAGAAATAAAGAACAATTTATTAACCTTGTAAAAAGTAAAAACTCAAATATTGAAACAAAGTAAAAGAGTGGCTACGAAGCCACTCTTTTACTTTGGGTTTGTCATATAAGGTTGTACGTGAATGACACATAGGTCACGGAATTTGCCTTCAGCAGTTGTGACAATTACGACTGCTTTACCTGCACTTTTTCCAGTAATCGTCACGGTGTCACCTTTTGGATATATGGTGATGATATCAGAATTCATATTTGACCAAATAAGCTCTTTATTCGTTGCTTGTATTGGCAAAGTAGAAGCTGCTAACACAATGTTTTGTCCCGTTTTTATTTTTAATTTATGTTTTTCCATATGAACACCGATGACTGAAATAACAGAAGGAGCAATTGAAATTTTAGGCGGGTTAGGTTGCATGTTTAAACAAGACGCAGAAGTATTTGTGATAGGTGAAAATTTTCGTGTTTGTTGTTGCTGGAAAGCTGCTAACATGTTGGAGTCCCCTTTCTGTATAAGTGCTGATACTCATACTATAAAGGAGTAGTGTTATGTTAAATTTAACGAAACATAAAGAATTTGTTAAATTTGATAAGAAGATTGTCGAACTGTAAAAAATCTCTGCTGTTACGATAACAGCAGAGATTTTTTTATAAATTATGACGATGTTGTTTTTCGAAATCCTCAAATTGCTCTTCAACTTCTTTTGAAGGTTGTGTTAGTAAACTAACAATTACGATGGCTAGTAAACTAATAGCGAAACCTGGAATCATTTCATATAAGAAATCTTTTAAGAATTTGAATTGAGTCCAGATAATAACAGTAGCGGCACCAGAAATCATACCAGCAAGCGCGCCCCATTTCGTCATACGCTTCCAATATAAGCTTAATAAAATAGCAGGTCCGAATGAAGAACCAAAACCAGCCCAAGCGTATCCAACAAGAGCTAAAATCGTATCATTTTGTTTAAACGCTAAAGCGCACCCAACTAATGCAATAACAAGTACAGCCATACGACCGACAAATACAAGTTCTTTATCAGATGCAGAACGTTTGAAGAATGTACGATATAAGTCTTCCGTTACGGCACTAGAAGTAACGAGTAACTGAGATGAGATTGTGCTCATAATCGCTGCTAAAATAGCGGCTAATAAAAATCCAGTAATAAGTGGGTGGAATAAAATTTTCCCAAGTTCAAGGAAAATTGTTTCTGGGTTAGATAATGTTAACTCTTGTTGTGAATAGTAAGCAATACCAATAAGACCAGTAAACATAGCTCCGACAACAGAGAAAATCATCCAGCTCATACCAATTCTTCGTGCGCTTTTAAGTTCTTTTACAGAAGCGATTGCCATAAAGCGTACGATAATATGAGGTTGTCCGACATAACCAAGGCCCCATGCGAATAGAGAAATCATTCCTAAAGTAGAGGCACCTTTAAAAATATCTAGACGTGTTGGATCTACAGATCGAATTGTATCAAATGCAGGTCCAAGTCCGTTCGAATTCATAATTGTTACGATAGGAACAAGAATAAGAGCAACTACCATAATGATTCCTTGCACGAAGTCTGTCCAACTTACTGCTAAGAAACCACCAAATAATGTGTAAGCTACAACAACGCCTGCTACAATGAATAATCCAACATGATAGTTCATGCCAAATGAATTTTCAAATAATACAGCGCCTGAAACTAATCCTGAAGCTACATAGAAAGTAAAGAAAATCATAATAACAAGTCCAGATACTAAACGTAGCATATGAGATTTGTCGTGGAAACGGTGTTCCAAAAATTCTGGGATAGTAATAGAGTTATTTGCAATTTCTGAGTAGGTACGTAAGCGAGGAGCGACATAAAGCCAGTTTGCGTATGCGCCTAGTGTTAGGCCGATCGCAATCCAACTACTACTTAATCCAACGCTAAACATTGCACCGGGTAATCCCATTAAAAGCCAACCACTCATATCGGATGCTCCAGCACTTAATGCTGTTACTGCGGGGCCTAGTGTACGCCCGCCAAGCATATAATCTGTTAAGTTGGACGTTCGTTTGTAGGCGAAATAGCCAATTACTAACATCCCGAGCATGTAGATAGAGATCGAAGTTAAAGTTAACATCTGCGTACTCATGTAGTTCCCCTTCCTTTTGTCATGTCTTTTGATGCGTTATGCATATTTATAATCTATCATGATTATTCTGAAAAATCCATATAGAAATATGAATTTTCAGAAATGTAAGCGTTTTTTGATGTCATTTTACTTTTTTAATATATAATATTCATACAAAAAACCTTATTTTTAATAGAGTATTTATTATATTTACATAAAAAGAGGTTGTTTTGTCAATATAATATTGAAAGGAAAGAAAAATAAAATTTTTAAAAAAGTATTGACTTGTGAAAAAAGTCAGGTCTATAATGAGTGCAACTTAAAAAAATGCAAGCGTTGATGAAGAAGAGTACACATGATGAACATGTCAGAGAGCTGATGGTTGGTGCGAATCAGTATGGAATTGATGTGGAATGGGCTTCGGAGCTTCCAAACCGAAACGAAAGAAGTAGGCTTTGGCGACATGATCTCATCGATACAAGAGACACGTATTGTTTTTGATACGGTAAAGTGCGTTACATTTGTAACGAATTAAGGTGGCACCACGGGAGTACCCGTCCTTTCTATAGGATGAGTACTCCCTTTTTGTGTATAAAAAATTAAATAAATGAAATCGTTTAAGTAAGAAGAGTACGTATATTGGAGACGTTACAGAGAGCCGGGAATAGGTGGGAGCCCGGTACGGTGCCATATACGGAATGGGCTTACGAGAGGTATGCTGAACAATTATATTCAGTAGGCAACCCGGGTTCCGCCGTTACAAGGATAAGGTATAAATTTTGTACCTGAACAAAGCGGGATGCTTTTGCATCCAACACGAGGTGGTACCGCGGTATATTTATCGTCCTCTACATATTTTCGATATGTAGAGGACTTTTTTATTTTTCAGAGCGAGGTGAAGGACATGATGACGAAAGAAGAATTTATAAAACAAAAAAGAGAGAGAAAGACATTTTTAGTAATCGATGAAGAAGAAGGAGATGGCATTACGCCAATTTCTTTATATAGACGTATGAAAGGGAAGAAGAAATTCTTATTAGAAAGTTCACAGCTTCATCAAGATAAAGGGCGTTATTCTTACTTAGGATGTAATCCTTATGGAGAAGTGAAAAGCGTTGGTACGGAAGTGGAACGAAAGATTTTCGGCCGGGCAGAAAAGTTACAAGGTAACGTACTACAAGTGTTAGAAGAAGTAATTGCACCATCACAAGTAGACAGTCCATTTCCATTTTGCGGAGGAGCAGTTGGTTATATTGGATATGATGTCATTCGGCAGTATGAAAACATTGGAGCGGATTTACACGACCCATTAAATATTCCGGAAGTACACCTCTTACTATATCGTGAGTTTATCGTTTACGATCATTTACGCCAAAAGTTGTCGTTTGTATATGTATGCAGGGAAGATGATTCAGCAGATTATGAGGAAGTATACGAAAGGCTACGAGTATACAAAGAGAAAGTGCTACAAGGAGAAGAAACTGAAGTAAATGCAATACAATCCACATTATCATTCACTTCTTCTATAACGGAAAAAGAGTTTTGTGGGATGGTAGAAATGGCGAAAGAACATATAAGAGCCGGAGACATATTCCAAGTCGTACTGTCACAGCGTTTACAAAGTGAATGTATTGGTGATCCATTCGCGTTATACCGAAAACTTCGAATTGCAAATCCATCACCATATATGTTCTATATCGATTTTCAAGATTATGTTGTACTCGGTTCTTCGCCGGAAAGTTTGCTATCAGTAAGGGAGGATAAAGTAATGACGAATCCAATTGCTGGTACAAGACCGAGAGGGAAAACGAAGAGGGAAGATGAGGAAATCGCAAAAGAACTGTTAGACAATGAGAAAGAGCGAGCAGAGCATATGATGCTTGTAGATCTTGGGCGAAACGATATTGGTAGAGTGAGCGAAATCGGCTCGGTTACGATAGATAAATATATGAAAGTAGAAAAATACTCTCACGTTATGCACATTGTATCTGAAGTTTACGGAACATTGCGAAAACAAATGAGCGGATTTGATGCATTAGCGTATTGCCTACCAGCAGGAACGGTTTCTGGGGCTCCGAAAATTAGAGCGATGGAAATTATAAATGAGCTAGAGAATGAAAAAAGAAATGTATACGCGGGTGCAGTTGGATACGTTAGTTTTTCAGGAAATCTTGATATGGCGCTCGCTATTCGAACGATGGTCGTAAAGGATGAAAAAGCATACGTTCAGGCAGGAGCGGGAATTGTTTATGATTCAGACCCAGTAGCTGAATATGAAGAAACGTTAAATAAAGCGAGAGCACTATTGGAGGTAATGAAATGATTGTACTAATTGATAATTATGATTCATTTACTTATAACTTGTATCAACTGTTAGGTGAATACGAAGAAGATATTGTAGTCGTAAGAAATGATCAAATAACGATAGAACAGCTAGAAGAGATGAATCCAACAGGAATTGTGCTTTCACCAGGACCAGGAAAACCAGAGGATGCTGGTATTTGTATCGAAGTGATTCGTCATTTTTATAAGAACGTTCCCATATTAGGTATTTGCCTTGGTCATCAGGCGATTATATCAGCATTTGGAGGAGACATTGTTAGAGCAGAACGTATTAAACATGGGAAAACATCACGCGTGAAACATAATGGAACGTCAATTTTTTCATACGTTACACAGCCGTTAACAGCGATGCGCTACCATTCCCTTGTTGCAGCGCAAACGAGCTTGCCAGAGTGTTTTGACATACTAGCGACAGCGATGGACGATGGAGAAATTATGGCAGTTCGTCACAATTATTATCCGCTATTCGGATTACAGTTTCATCCGGAATCAATCGCGACAGAAGAAGGCGGAAAGTTAATACGTGCCTTTTTAACAGAAGTGAAGGAGGAGGAAAGAGTATGAATAGCTATCTTCGTAAATTAGTGGAGGGGAAACATTTAACAGAAGAGGAAATGTATAGAGCAGGGCTTCTTTTATTAAATGAAAACATATTGGAAAGTGAAATTGCAGCTTTTTTAGTCTTACTGAAAGCGAAAGGTGAAACTGCAGAAGAAATATACGGCCTTGTTCGAGCTCTTCGCGAAAAGGCACTACCATTTTCGAACCATATACAAGGAGCGATGGACAATTGCGGAACGGGTGGTGACGGTGCTCAAACGTTTAATATTAGTACAACATCGGCATTTGTACTGGCAGGAGCTGGCGTAAAGGTTGCAAAACATGGTAATCGTGCTGTTTCTAGTAAAACAGGAAGTGCGGACTTATTAGAAGAATTAGGTGTAAATATTAGCAGTACGCCAAGCGAAATTGATTATTTACTAGAGCATGTGGGCATTGCATTTTTATTTGCACCAGCGATGCATCCAGCACTAACGCGCATTATGAAAATAAGAAAAGAGTTAAACGTGCCGACGATCTTTAATTTAATTGGTCCTTTAACAAATCCGGTAAATTTAGAAACACAATTTGTCGGCATTTATAAACGAGATATGTTACTACCAGTTGCGCAAGTATTACAGAAGCTGGGAAGAAAACAAGCGCTTGTCGTAAACGGAAGTGGATTTTTAGATGAAGCATCATTACAAGGAGAGAATCATGTTGTCATTTTAAAAGATAATGAAATAGTAGAAATGAGTATTGATCCAGAAAAGTATGGTTTTTCAAGAGTGAAAAATGAAGAGATTAGAGGAGGGAATTCAAAAGAAAATGCAAAGATTACGCTTGAAGTATTGAGCGGAGAAAAGAGTGTTTATCGCGATACCGTTTTATTAAATGCAGGTCTAGCTCTTTTCGCAAATGGAAAAACGGAAACGATTGAAGAAGGAATTAAACTCGCGGCACATAGCATTGACTCTGGAAAAGCATTAGCCAAATTAAACTTATTAATTGTAGCAAGCAACGAAAAATTAGAAAGGGTGAACTAAAGTGGGGACGATTTTAGATAAAATTGTAGAACAGAAGAAAAAGGAAGTTGCGGAGTTATATGAAATATATACACCAGTAAAAACAAAAAGAAAGACACAGTCACTTGTAGAAGCGTTACAGCAGTTTACTGTCATTGCAGAAGTAAAGCGAGCATCACCATCAAAAGGAGATATCAATTTACACGTTGACGTACGAAAACAAGTGGGAACATATGAGAAATGTGGTGCAGGAGCAGTATCTGTTTTAACAGATGGTCAATTTTTTAAAGGATCGTTTCACGATTTACAAACAGCAAGAGAAGAAAGTAACATTCCGCTTTTATGTAAAGATTTCATAATCGATAAGATTCAAATCGATAGAGCGTATGAAGCGGGAGCAGATATTATTTTACTAATTGTAGCAGCGTTAACGAAAGAGAAGTTAAAAGAGCTGTATAGCTACGTGTTAGAAAAAGGATTAGAAGCGATTGTTGAAGTTCATGATGAACAGGAATTAGAAACTGCGATTGTATTAAATCCGCACGTTATTGGCATTAATAATCGTAATTTAAAAACGTTCGAAGTAGATTTAAGCCAAACTGAAAAGCTTGGAAAAAGATTGAATGAGGAGAAACTACTTTGGATTAGTGAAAGTGGCATTCATTCAAAAGAAGATATTATTCGTGTTAAAAGAGCTGGAGCCAAAGGTGTATTAGTTGGAGAGGCGCTTATGACATCATCTTCTATTAGTAGTTTTTTTGAAGATTGTAAGGTGAATATATGAAAGTGAAAATTTGCGGCATCACTGATGTGGAAACAGCGAAAAGTGCGTGCGAATATGGCGCAGATGCACTCGGATTTGTTTTTGCAGAAAGTAAGCGGGAAATCACTCCAAAGAGAGCGGAAGAAATCATTCAGGAGCTTCCAGCCAACGTGTTAAAAATCGGTGTTTTCGTAAATGAATCAGTAGAAGTGATCCAGAAAATTGCAGATGAGTGCGGGTTAACACATGTACAACTACATGGGGATGAAGACAATTATCAAATTAGAAGATTGAATATTCCGTCTATAAAGTCACTAGGAGTAACTTCAGAGAGTGATATGAAAAACGCCCAAGGGTATGAAGCGGATTATATATTATTTGATAGCCCGAAAGAAAAGTTTCATGGAGGAAATGGAAAGACATTTTCATGGGAACTACTTAGAGATATGCCAAAAGAATTGCGAAAGAAAATGATATTAGCTGGTGGATTAAACGCTCTTAATATAGAAGAAGCAATTCGAACTGTTCGGCCATACATGGTCGATGTGAGCAGTGGAGTAGAGACAGAAGGAAAGAAAGATGTAGAGAAAATAAAACAATTTATTATAAAAGCGAAGGAGTGTTCCAAATGAACTACGCATATCCAGATGAAAAAGGACATTACGGTATATACGGAGGACGATATGTTCCAGAAACGTTAATGCAATCTGTACTAGAACTAGAAGAAGCATATAAAGAAGCGATGCAAGATGAAGCATTTCAAAAGGAATTAAATCATTATTTAAAAACGTACGTCGGAAGAGAAACACCGCTATATTATGCTGAAAATATGACGAAGTATTGCGGTGGTGCAAAGATTTATTTAAAACGTGAAGATTTGAATCATACAGGAGCTCATAAAATTAACAATACAATCGGTCAGGCACTACTTGCAGTGCGAATGGGCAAGAAAAAAGTTGTCGCTGAAACAGGAGCTGGACAACACGGAGTTGCAACAGCTACTGTATGTGCTCTTCTCGGATTAGAATGCGTCATTTTTATGGGAGAAGAAGATGTAAGACGTCAAAAATTAAATGTGTTCCGAATGGAATTACTCGGAGCGAAAGTAGAAAGTGTAGCGGCAGGTAGCGGTACATTAAAAGATGCGGTAAACGAGGCGCTTCGTTACTGGGTTTCACATGTGCATGATACGCACTACATTATGGGATCTGTTCTCGGACCACATCCATTCCCGCAAATTGTCCGTGATTTCCAAAGTGTAATTGGAAATGAAACGAAAAAACAATATGAGGCGTTAGAAGGAAAGTTACCAGAAGCAGTCGTTGCTTGTATTGGCGGTGGTAGTAATGCGATGGGGATGTTTTATCCGTTCGTACACGATGAAGAAGTTGCTCTTTACGGCGTAGAAGCAGCTGGAAAAGGCGTTCATACAGAAAAGCATGCAGCAACTTTAACGAAAGGAAGCGTTGGCGTTCTCCACGGATCAATGATGTATCTTCTGCAAAACGAAGAAGGACAAATTCAAGAAGCACACTCTATTTCAGCAGGACTTGATTATCCAGGTGTTGGTCCAGAACATAGCTTGCTAAAAGATATTGGCCGCGTTTCTTATCATTCGATAACAGACGAAGAAGCATTAGAAGCATTTCAATTATTAACGAAAAAAGAAGGCATTATCCCGGCGTTAGAAAGCTCGCATGCTGTCGCATACGCATTAAAATTAGCTCCGAAAATGAAGGAAGATGAAGGACTTGTTATTTGTTTATCTGGCCGTGGTGATAAAGATGTAGAGAGTATAAAACGTTATATGGAAGAGGTGTAAAAAATGGGAGTAGAAAAAATTAAAGCAGCGTTTGAAAATGGCAAGAAAGCATTTATTCCGTACGTAATGGGCGGAGATGGTGGCCTTGAAAAATTAAAAGAAAGAATTCGTTTTCTAGATGAGGCTGGAGCAAGCATCGTTGAAATTGGTATTCCGTTTTCAGATCCAGTTGCAGATGGCCCAACGATTCAAAGAGCAGGGAAACGAGCGCTAGATAGCGGCGTAACATTAAAAGGCATTTTTCAAGCGTTAGCAGAGGTAAGGAAAGAAGTACAAATGCCTTTTGTTCTTATGACATATTTAAATCCGGTACTTGCATTCGGAAAAGAGAGATTCATTGAGAACTGTATAGAAGCAGGTGTAGACGGCATCATCGTTCCAGACTTACCGTATGAAGAACAAAATATTATTGCGCCGTTACTTCGAGAGGTAAACATTGCGCTTATTCCACTCGTTACCGTAACGAGTCCTATTGAAAGAATTGAAAAAATTACGAGTGAATCAGAAGGGTTCGTTTATGCTGTTACAGTAGCGGGCGTAACGGGAGTACGTCAAAACTTTAAAGAGGAGATTCATAGTTACTTAGAAAAAGTAAAATCACACGTCAACTTACCAGTAGTCGCTGGATTCGGCATCTCAACAAAAGAACATGTAGAAGAAATGGTTACAATATGCGACGGAGTTGTCGTTGGAAGTAAGGTCATTGAGCTTTTAGAAAATGAAAAGCGAGAAGAAATATGTGAATTAATATATGCAACAAAACAAAAAGAAGAGGCATAGTCTCTTCTTTTTGTTTTGCGTAATAAATGTTAAAATATACAGAAAATACATATAAATTAGAGGGGGAGAAGGCATGCTAAGACGTAAATTACTATATCTATTTTTAACTGTACCATTATACGCTTGGCTCATTAGCATGACGAAAATAGAGTTAATGGCTCTATTTTTAGGGTATGTATTCATCTTTTCCAACTTAAATCGCATTCAAGAACAGTCTATTTTAGAAATATGTCTATTTTCGATTAGTATAGAATTATTTAGTATCGTTTCGATTGTATTATTAAACGAATTATTTCTACGGATTCATTCATTTACATTAATGAAATTTTGGAATATTATATTGCAAGCAATATGTACTTACATTGTGTTTGTTGTGTTGAAAGAAATAGTCGGAAAGCAGACAGTTTTTCAGGATAATAGAAAATGGGAGTGAATGAAAAGGAGCCGTTTGGTTCCTTTTTTGAATCTGTTTTAAAAACAATTGAAAATTATAGCATCTGTTATATAATAGTTAAAAATTGTATTTTAAACGAAATGAGATGATAACATGGCCATATTGTTGGCACTTATCCCAATTATGATGATTTTCATTTGTTTATTTTTATTTAAACAAACGTCATTAAGGTCTTCGTTAATTTCTTATGCTGTATGTGTTGGAATCGTTTTACTCTCGCCAACGTTTCAATTAGGGATAAGTGAAACTGTGCACGCAACGATTAAAGGGTGGTTAATTTGTTTTATTGTCGGGTACGTTTTATTTTTCGGTATTTTTTTATTTCACCTCATGAACAAAATGGGGTACATCGATCAAGTGGCACGTTTTCTAGAAGCAGTGACGCAAGATCGCTTATTACAAATGCTGCTTATGTGTTTTGGCATTTGCCCGCTTATTGAATCAGTAAGTGGATTCGGTATCGGCTTCATGGTTGCAGCACCTATTTTTCTTTCACTAGGATATAAACCATTTCAAGCTGTACTACTCTCATTCATCGGCTTACTAGCTAGTTCATGGGGCGCAATGGCAACTGGTACGATTATCGGTTCGCAGCTAATAAATATGCCTCTTACAACACTTGGCACAAATACAGCGCTATTAAGTATTCCGATGTTTGCTTACTTTGTTATTCTTTCTTTACACGTTGTTGGCGGCTGGCAAGCGGTTATAGAAAAGTGGAAAGAAGGGGTAGGATTCTTTCTATTATTTTCTCTCGGAATCTATCTTTCTAATGCGTACGTAAGTGTTGAACTAGCAGGGATATTAAGTTCTATCGTTACGATTACATTTGGCTTTCTTATCATTAAATTAAAAGGAAAAAGTGGGCAAAATCTTATAACAGAACATGCCGCTGCAACGGAGAGAGAAGTATCCATTATAAAAATTATTAGCCCTTATATATTTCTAACAGTTTGTATTTTACTTTCTCGCCTCGTTCCAGCATTACATGATTTGTTCAGATCATATGCGGTTCTTGATTTGAAATCATACTCTTACAAACTAGAGTTACTATATTCACCAGGATTTTGGCTCGGTATGACTTGCTTATTTACTATTATTTTCTTCCGCATCCCGTCTAATATTATTAAACAATCACTCTCACAAACGATCAAACAATGGATTCCTTTTGCGATTACGACGACAATGTTTATCGCCATTTCAGAACTAATGGGTGCATCAGGCATGCATTCATTACTCGCAAAGACAGCTGGTGATACATTTGGAACATTTTTCGTTTTCGTTGCGCCGTTTATTGGCGCTATTGGTGGATTTTTAACAGGTAGTAACGCAGGATCAAATGCAATGTTTATAAAACTACAAATGCAAACCGCACAAAACGTAGCACTCCCGTGGCAATATGTCACAACACTTCAAAACACCGCATCATCAGTAGCGACAATCGCTTGTCCATCACGGATTACACTAGGTGCTTACTTATGTAATATCCCTTACCGTGAAAATGAACTATTAAAGAAGACGACGTTAATGATCTTTGGTGCGGTTTTGCTTGTAGTGGTAGAGGTTATTGTTTGGTATATGTTGAGAAATTAAAAATCCTCCTAACATAGGAGGATTTTTTTTATGAATGGATAATGTTTTAAATATGAAAAGCTTCTACTAGATGAATAGGAGATGAAATGTATGCCCTTAAAAAATTACGGCGTGTTAAAAGGTACAGTTATACAATCAAAGATGGGAAAAGGGAAAACTCCTCATTATCAAGTTCATTTACAAGATGAAGCAGAAGTAGATTATCGTATTGCAATTAACGTAAAATCGCAAAGTTATCCGTCAGAAGTTTTATATTTTGCGAGTAACAATATTAAGTCAGAGGCGATTCATATTTTACCGACATTACCATTCGGTTTTACAGAAATAAAAAACAATGAACCGAAAGTAGCTTTAGATTATATAAGAGGAAATCTATTTGACTCAAATCAAATGATTCCTTTACCTCCCGAAAAAGCAGGAGCAGATAATGATTTAAATGAAAAAATAGAACGTTATATAAAACGAGCGATAGAAGAAAAAGCAATTATTTACGCATTTGGTGAAAGATGGGGACCAGAAGAAAATACACCAGATTCCTATTTTCATTTCAAACCAGGAAACGGTATACATGATATTCATATGAATCAAGGGAATGTAGAAAAATGGCAAGGTGATGATGGCATATGGCAAGACGGAGGAATACTCATTCACTTTGAAAAGGAAGAAGAATGGATTGGTATCTTTCTGGCATTCCAATCACAGTCATGGTGTACCGATGAAGAAGGGCATGCTCGTGTGCCTGTTGAGCATTGTGATTATAAGGGGAATATAAAATAAGAAGAGGGAGTTCAAAAAGAACGCCCTCTTCTTATTTTATAAAACGAAAAACTAACAAGTGTAGAAATACAAGAGAAAAGCAGTGCTACACTAGAAAACGCAATGAGATACATATTATATTTCATAACCTGTCCAATTAGCTGGTTACTGTCGTATTGGAACAGTCCCGCTATGATGTTGAATAAAAATAAAACGATAAACATGACGATAACTCCGTCTATTGATCCTTTAATGTCTGGTTTACTTAAAGCGATATGTGCGGAAATGCAAATGGCGATAAATAAAAATAACCAAAAGGAAGGATTCAATAAATTACCGATTGTAAATAAGCTTTTCAATAATACAAACGTCGACAAGAGCATGTTTTGGATCATTTCTATATTAATAGAAGTAGAAGCAATCGTTTTTTCGAGAGTTGTATTAAATAAAAAATATGATTCTGGTACGAAATAGCGCATTAAAAGGATTAGTGCAGTAATACCAGAAATAATAGGCCCAATGCCGATGAAGAAATTCCCGATTCGTTGATACACACTTTTTTGATTGTATTGATGTTGTACGTAACCTAAAGCCCCTTGACTTGTATCTGTTGGGAAGAACTGAGTCGCCACAATTTTATGACGGAACAGTACGCACATAATGGCATGTCCAAGTTCATGAATCGGAACACCGATCCAAGCCGTTAATAGGAATCCTTTTCTTCCAAAAGCTCTCGACCAATACATGCGTGTGAGAGATTCTAAATAGCCTAATAGAAATCCAATTACAATGATAACGCCAATTAAAGATAATAATTGGATTACGCTTGTAAGGAGTATTTGAAAAATTGAGTTTACCAATTCCATTGCCAGTCATCCAATCTGTTAAAAATATTATTTATTCTGTTTCATAATAGCATTTTTTTTCAAGATTACTAGCACATATATTTTCTTTCGGAAGAAGGATTTCAGAATCTTTTTCTTGTAGTCATGTTTTATGTCCAAAGTCATATATTGAACTTGTAACACCCTATATGGTATATGCTTAAGGAGGGATAAGAGAATGAAATGTCCGTCATGTCATACAGAAAATGCAGCGGAGGCAAAGTTTTGCGGGAATTGTGGACATTCGTTAACGGAAGAAGTAGTGGCAAGTAGTGGCCAAGAAGAAGGGCCGGAACAAGCACGTGCGGCACAAGCAAAGGAAGCTCGGCCAAATGAAACGGTAGAGCAAGCGAAGCGGTTCGCGAGCGGCTATTTTCAATTTTTTAAACATGCATTACAAGCACCGACAGCGATTATGAAAAGCGGCGCTATTGAAGTGCGAAATGGAATTGTAAGCCTTGTTCTTATTTGTTTTTTAGGAGCATGTATTTTTTATAGAATGATGAGTGCAGCATCAGCAGTTACGAGAACATTTGCACCAGATATATCTACTCCCACGTTTTTTGGAGAATCTATAACGGTCTTTTTCTTTTTATTAATTTTAACTTTATTTGTCGGATTTATTATTTTTGTAAGTGGTAAGATGATGAAATCGTCTTTTTCGTTTCTTGAAGTATTTGGTATATGGGGAACGATAGCGACGCCGACTATTGTCATATTAGTCCTTTCTTTTCTTTTTAGTTTCTTATTAATCTTTTTCTTACCTATATTATTATCCGTAGCTGCAACTTATATAGGGATTAGTATAACTGTAGCCGTATTAAAGCTAGACAATGGCGGATTAGATCTTGTTTACACACTTATTATTGCAAATGTTTTAATTGGAATTGCAACGTTCATTGTACTTTGGTCTTACATTAGTACGATAATTCAAGCCTTAACAAAGGGAATAACTGGCTTCTAATGAAAAGGTGGTTGACTGAATGAATGTATGTACAAAGTGCGGAGCTCAGTTTGAAGATGGTGTGCAATTTTGTCAAAACTGCGGGTCGAAGAGGGGACGTCCTGTAGTAAAGAAGAACATGAGCGGTGGTACAAAAGTTGGCATTACACTGTTAGCACTATTTGTTATAGTGATTATTGGATTGTATTTGTACGGAGCATCGTATTATACGCAGGTGGCACAAGTAGACCGGATGATTACGATTTTACAAGAGAGGGACGGAGAGAAATTAGCTGAGATCGTTACGGCAGATGATCCATCGGTTATGATAACGAGAGAGAGTTTAACGCCTCTATTTTCATATATAAAAGAAAATCCATCTTACGTAAATGAATTACAAGGATATTTGAGACAAGGTGAAAAACAACGGGACGGAATAGAAAGAGCTGATTTTTCATTAACGAAAGACGGAAAGTATTTCTTTATATTTGATCGATATAAATTGAAAGCGAAGACGTACTATACAACTTTGCTTACAAATGAAAAAGGCGTATCGTTAAAAATGAACGGAAAAGAAATTGATAAGACAGATGACAAAAAGTTTGAGAAGCAATATGGGCCATTTCTTCCGGGAAATCAAGTGTTTCAATCAGATTATAAAAATGACTATGTAAAATTATCTCGTGAGGAAAAGGTTGTACTTATGAAACAAAGCCAAAATAACGTAACGATAGATTTAACGTTGCAAGGTCAATATATTACAGTTCAAACGAACGCGCCTGGTGCAACATTGTACGTAAATCAAAAACCGGTTACAGCGCTGGCAGGAGAAGAAATTACATGGGGGCCTGTAGCGACTGATGGAAGTGCGACGATTTATTTAGAACGAAATGGAGAAAGTGGACGGGAAACGACACAAGTAGAGACGGTAACGGCACTTTTGTCTTATAATCTTCCATTCCAAAAGAAAAATACAGAAAAAACAGTTGTTTATAATGTTACTCCAACGCCCGCGACTGGGTATGTATATAATGGTTTCATCTTTCCTGATAGTGATATTCGAAAATTAACGAGCGCAGATTTAACATATTTATCGAAAGAGCAGTTGAAAATTGCTAGAAATGAAATATATGCAAGGCATGGACATATTTTTCAAACGAAAGATATGCAAGCGTATTTTGCAAAACAGTCTTGGTATAGAGAAAATCCTTATTTTAAAGGAAAGTTAACAGATATCGAAACTTATAATATTGAACTAATCAAATCAAGAGAATAGAACACATGAAAAAAGGTACAGTGCATAACTGTACCTTTTTTATGGTTTTTTATCTGAACCAGGATCCCTTGAGAAAAAGATATGAAAGAGAAATGTGACTTTACTTGCTCCTCCTGATGTACTTGCTTGCACATCAGATAAACCATTAGATGTTAAAACACCTTCAGAATGAGGGGGTACGACTATTTTGAGATTATCATCTGATTCTGATGATGCAGTAACTGTTATTGTATCATCAGATAAGTTCAAAATTTTTACAGTGCCGATTGGTAAGATGGACTTGCCAGCGTGTGATGCTGAAGCGAAGCGAGAGCCTTTCCAAATCGTTTGTGGGAAAGTCTCATCATTAGATAACCAAGCACGAGCACTATAGATGGTTGCGTTAATAGAGAATTCTTGATCAAGCGACAAGGCGGGTTTTGGTTCTTTCGGTTCCTCTGGAGTTTGAGCGAGAAGGCCGGCGCACATGTATGTTTCACCTACTTTCAATTGTGACTGTTATAGCATATTAAACATATTGTTTATAAGACACGACAGTTACCTATTCAAGCATAGGTTTGTGCACAAAATTTGAAGATGAAATTCTCTTTCTTTACAATAGAAGTAGGTGTTATTTCTATAAAATATGGAAAACGTAAAGAGTATGTAAAAAAGAAGGAGTGGTAAAGTGAACTATGTCATTATTGGCGGAGATGCAGCTGGTATGAGTGCAGCTATGCAAATTGTTAGAAACGATGAAAATGCAAATGTTGTAACTTTAGAAAAAGGTGAAATTTATTCATACGCTCAGTGTGGATTACCGTATGTCATTAGTGGTGCTATCGCTTCAACTGAAAAGTTAATCGCGCGTAACGTAAAGACGTTTCGTGAGAAATATGGAATTGATGCAAAAGTGCGTCATGAAGTAACGAAAGTAGATACGGAAAAGAAAATGGTGTACGCAGAGCATACGAAGACGAAAGATGTCTTTGAATTTCCGTACGATCGATTATTAATTGCGACTGGAGTGCGTCCTGTTATGCCAGAATGGGAAGGACGGGAATTACAAGGCGTTCATCTTTTAAAAACAATTCCTGATGCTGAGCGCATATTAAAAACGCTAGAAACGAATAAAGTTGAAGATGTAACGATTATTGGCGGTGGCGCAATCGGACTGGAGATGGCAGAAACATTCGTCGAACTTGGTAAGAAAGTAAGAATGATTGAGCGAAATGATCATATCGGTACGATTTATGATGCAGATATGGCAGAGTACATACATAAAGAAGCAGATAAGCATCATATTGAAATTTTAACGAATGAAAATGTAAAAGCGTTTAAAGGGAATGAACGAGTAGAAGCAGTTGAAACGGATAAAGGTACGTATAAAGCGGATCTTGTTTTAGTATCTGTCGGAGTGAAGCCAAATACTGATTTTCTTGAAGGAACAAATATACGTACAAATCATAAAGGGGCAATTGAAGTAAATGCATATATGCAAACGAATGTGCAAGACGTATATGCAGCTGGTGATTGCGCAACACATTACCACGTTATAAAGGAAATTCATGATCATATCCCGCTCGGAACGACAGCCAATAAACAAGGGCGACTTGCTGGACTGAATATGCTTGATAAACGAAGAGCCTTTAAAGGTACGTTAGGTACAGGTATTATTAAATTTATGGATTTGACGCTTGCAAGAACAGGATTAAATGAAAAAGAAGCGAAAGGGCTACACATCCCGTATAAAACAGTCAAAGTAGATTCGACTAATATGGCGGGCTATTATCCAAATGCGAAACCACTTTACTTGAAATTACTATACCGTTCCGACACGAAACAATTATTAGGCGGACAAGTAATTGGAGAAGAAGGTGTAGATAAACGGATTGATGTAATCGCAATGGCACTCTTCAATAAAATGAGCATTCACGATTTAGAAGACGTTGACTTAAGTTACGCACCACCATATAACAGCGTTTGGGATCCAATTCAGCAAGCGGCAAGGAGAGCAGAATAGCACTTTTTAAAGTGCTATTTTTTTGTTAAAGGGGAATTATCATTTTTGTCGAATGAAGAGGATCGGGAAATAGTTACATATGTGGAAGGGGAGTTTTTTTATGATTGTAGCACTTCAAAAAGTTCAAGAATCAGAAAAAGAAATATTACGTAATTTGTACGCTTTATATCTTCATGACCTTTCTAAGTTCACTATGAATATAACTATCGGAGCGAACGGATTTTTGAATACGAAGATTTGCATATGTTTTGGAAAAATGACGGAATCACGCCGTATTTTATAAAAGTTGATCAGAGTATTGTAGGATTCTTATTACTACTGGAACGTCCGTTTTTGAAGAAGGAAAATGATTTTGGTATTAATGATATTTTCATATTGAATCAACATAAAGGAAAAGGAATCGGTAAACAAGCTGTTGAGAATTTACTAGAAGAGAAAAGAGGACAATATTTCGTTATCGAACTTGTAAAAAATGTACCAGCATTGTCGTTTTGGAAGAAAGTATATAAAGAACTAAACATTGAATTTGATGAGAGAGCGCAGCTAATTGATGATGAAGAATGTCTCGTTCAAACGTTTAAAATTTAATGAAATTGGTGTTCCTTTTATATTAATTTGAAATTTAACTTTATCCCGCTATTTGCGGGCAGTAAGCTCCCACTGATTAAAGTTTCACTTTATTTTGAATATACCGTTTCCCCTTGAAAACATATTACGTATCGCTTATATTTTCATATAGTATTTATTTTTTAAACGAAGCAATGAACGAACCAGGGGGCGCAGTATGGCAATTAACATGAAAACAATCGAAGAATGGATTGCTGAATCAAATGCAAGACATGAAGAAGACTTTGGACACGTTGTGGAAGAAATGAAAGAAGTATGTGTCGGACTTGATAACGCGACATTAATTTATACGAAAAATGTATTTTGTTTCGGTAAAAAAGTAGAAGTATTTTTCTTCTTCCAAGACCATGTCGTGATTGGACAAGAAAAAGACGAATATGTTGAGATTGAAAAATTAAAGTATGATGCCATTACAAATAGTAACTTAAAAACAAATGACAAAAATACTACGTTAGAATTAAAGTTTGCTAACGGACAATCTATCAATTTAGATAGTTTAAATGATAACTACGGTACGAAAAATTGGTTATTTGCTAGACAAATTAAGAGTATTTTTAAGTTAATCTAGTAAAAAAGCACGCCGATAGACGGCGTGCTTCTAACAATGCAAATCCCCTTTTAACCAATTCCGCGCCCGATATGCCCCAACTGGAACTTGAATAAGAGATGTTTCATTCCCAGCATCTATTCCGTACAATTGATCACATGAATTTGTATCAAAACTAAGTAAAGGATGCCCGCCCATCCCCATCGCGGTCGCTGCAAAAACGAGTTTATGAACGAGTATACCTGCTTCCATTTGATGAATACGGTACCCTCTATAGCCTAATGCATTTGTATAGTAATCTTTCTTTCCGACTACATGTAAGCAAAGTGGTACTTGAAAAAGGTTCACGTTATCCATCGTCATACTAGACTGAAGTGAGTAGCGAAGGTCTCCATATCGAATTGGTTGTATGGAATGTGTTTTACTGTTATAAGCGTAAGCCCCGTTTTTAATATTTTTCACGTTATAAAAACATCCATATAAGGAGACGCTTGTATTTTCATTTGTATACTTACCGTCAAGATCGTTGTAATAGGGGAAGGAGAGACTCGCTTCTTGTAGTAAAGTAGCGAGCTCGGCTGCATCCCATTTCGTTAAAGTAAAGTCAGCATCAGGGGAATACCGTTTTCTGCAAAGTTGCAAGAAATCATAAGATAAACGCTCTACTTTCGGCAGTTGTACAGCATGCTCATGATATTGATAGTGCTCTTCATGAGCTAGTGTTTGGAAGTGTGCTGTCGATTCGATCATAGAAGCTTCATTTATTTTTGTTATCATCGGATATTCATCTACATGTTTTGAGCGAACGAAATGTTCATGTGCGAGCGGCGGAATTTGTTGCAACAACTCACGAGAAGTAAATGTTTTATTTTCATGGTAATCATTGTGAAACCAATTAGTTTCTGGCTCTGTACTTAAAGGAATAACGGCATACACACTTTCTTCACCTTCTGACAATCCGAGTAAATGGTTCAGTGCACGGTCTAGAAATTGAAAGTATACGCCGTTCGTATAACCGAACTGTTTTGCACATTCTAGTAATTGTCCAATGAGAACCCCGCTATCTAATCCTTGAAGGCGATATGAAAAGTTATTGTATTTAAAGAAGTTTTTCCAAAACATAGTGGATACGAATGCAGCACCGAAACAATCATCTATATTACAGCGGTTACCGAGTGCGTCTGCTAAATAAGAATCGAAATTTCCTTCGCGAAGTAAAATAAGCCGGTGATGCGCGGCGTCATAATGGTAAATGCCGTCTGGATAATCGTCAATCTTTAAATAGATATACAATTCATTAGGGTATAAGGCACCGCCTGAAGGAATGGATCTACGTAATACATTTCTCCCGCTATTTAGCTGACATAATTGTGTTACACCAAATGAATACCAAAGGTAGTGACCAATCTCATTTAGAGTAGGTGTAGTAGAAGAGTTCGATAAAGATAACGGGATTTCTAAGGAGAGCGGGATGGTAGGTACATTTCGATATAATTTATAAGGAAGCGGTGCGTCTTTCCAGTCCACCTCATGATTTGGCATAATTTCATCGATAGAGAAATGGAGATGATGTAAAAAAGTATTTAGCTGCATGAAATCCCTCCTTTACTATGGAAACGGATGTGGATGTGGATTTAATCTTTCATTTGTTAAAGGTTCGTCTGTATATCCAAGTGTCATCGGTACGGTATATATCCGGTCCAGTCCTGTAACCCGAGTAAGATGGTGTCCGAACGTCATCGGTAACATACCTGGAATAATAACTTTTACACAGTGTAGTCCGTTCTTTTCTATAAGGGGAACGGTTTGATCTACAACGATTACTTCAAGGTCAGATTGATGCAAACGATTTAAAAGTTGGTGGAGATCGGATGTTAAATCCATATCAAATGATTGTGATACATTTATTTCTTGGAACGTTTGCACCGGTGCATCTTCTCGTAAAAGGAAGTGAAGACGTTCTTCCGTTTCTTTCAATCCGTACAGCATACTATGGTCTTCCATTTTATTAACGAAATAAGGATCTTGTAAGCATTTTTCGTAGTATTCTCTTTTGTGCTCGAGCTCATCGTCTGTTATAAGTAACATGCCTGCTATTTCTTGAATGGCACTTTTTAAAGCTCGAATAGGATCTAAATGAGCGCCTCCCGCACAAACAACGTTCATTCCATTTTCACGCGTATTTTTTGCAATTACCCATAAGCTCGGGATGCCGTGTTCCATCGTCGCGTTAAAAGCGTGTAATTCATATCCGGTAATCGTACGTAACCGCTGGATCATTAATTGTAATTCTGTATCATTTGCTGAATTAAGATCAAGGCGGGGAAGAGGTAATTCGGCATACCAAGTGAGTAAGAAGGCATCACGCTCTACAATTTCTAAAATGCCGTGAAAAATCGCTTCTTCTAAACTACCGCCAATTGCACATCCATTTGATGTTTCATACACGAAAGCGTCTCGATGACCGAGGCTATAATAAGCAATTGATTCAGGAACTAAAAGCGGTCTGTTTTGTGATAAAGAATATCCCCATACCCAGTTTTGCTCATAATCAGGATCAAACGGTTTAAATGGAAAATTATCACGATTGTAATGTTCATTTGTATGTACACCGAGCGAGAGGGGATTTAGTGCGTGTTCTTCTAAATCATGAAAACTACCATGCACATTTGTCTTTTTCCCGCGAGGCGACATCCCGCAATATCGTTCTAAACCTTCTAAAATAGCAGTTGCTTCACTCACTGCAAATGAATGAGTTCGGCCTGCAACACCTTCATTTCCGAACATTAATGGCATGTTTATAATGACGTCAGCGAATGGTAATAATGAATGCTGCATTTTGCCGTTCAACATACCGACCCGATAATCTAAATAGTCTCTCGTTAAAAATGTGTTTAATTCATGAATGGAACGGCAGCGATACGTTTCGGTGCTTACTTTTAAACTCGGTTGTAAAGAAATTTCCGCCGCATCCGCAGTATCATTAGGTAAATTACTACATACAGGACAGAGAGGATCTGGAAGAAAAGAATGCCGCGTACATTGTAATGTTTGTAAGTTTAGTAAAATAAGTTCATTTTCTAAAGAAGAATGGTTATGAGTTAATATTTTTTCTGTTTCTGCGCAAATAAGATGGCACATTTGTAACATTCCATTTTGGGTGGCACGTACATCACGCCTCGTTACATCATCTGCTTTAAAGGCATATTTCCGCTGTAGTTCCCACATTTCTTTTTGGTCAAAGCCAGCGATAAAACGGCGTCCATCAGAACAATGGGAACATCCGGGCGTAAGAGGATGAATGTAAGGACCGATAATACCTTCGCCAAATGAAGTAAAACCACGTAGCCATGGAATATGATTTGACCGAAAAATTAGCTCAGCGTCATGATGAATAGTAGAAGGAGATCCGTCATGTAATACGAGAGCGAGATGAATATTTTCAGGAAGTACTTCTGGAAGGGTATGCTGACGAATGATGGAATATTGTTTGCATAATTGATCATGTACATAGTCTGCAAGAAGGCCATCTCCTATAAGCAATATATTTTGAGTCATAGACCGTCCTCCTTTGCAATTAATACCCCATACACACCGTCTAAGTTTTCTTTCAAAAATGGTTCGATTGCTAAATCAAACACGAAGGGATAAAAATTATGTTCTTCTAAATGCTGTAAGGCAAGCTGTAAAGATTGCACACTTGGAATTTCTTCTTCCGCTTGTATTTCCACTCTAAAAGAATCCGTGTCATATAAAATAATAGATGATTCAGGCAAGATATTAGCTCTGTAAGGAGTCTCTTCACTTTGAATGTGGAGCAGTGATAGTTGTAGTGCGTTCCGTAAGGCTAACGTCATATTAATATTAGATGCACCGTACCATCTATCATTTATACCAACCCAAATGACTGGAAAACTGAGAATCTCTTCACTCATTGCAATTTTAGGTGTTTCATGAATTGTAGCAAGAGCATCGTAATAAAATCTACAATGTTTATCGTGAATATCAGTTAAATCAATCGTTGTAAGTTCTTCTAGCATATGTGACTGCCGCTCATACAGTTTATTGTTTAAATGTTGTTGTAGTGCCCGGTAAAATCCTTCTGTCATCGTTTCTCCAGCACCGATACCGATATCGTTATGTTCAGGAATAAGGCGGTGAATGATTTCTGCTACATATGTTTCAATTCCTGTTAAACCGGCTTCTCGGCGTGCTTCATTATGAGTCAATCCACTGCAAGTCATAAGAGGCAGAAGGGGAGCTGGGCCATCTGATAGTGGAGTGGCTACTTGAATATAGCACTGTGATAACGGTAATTGATATGAATCTTGTTCATCCCATACATGGAATATACCGGCTTCTTTAGAAGTTAATGAGTCGAAAAAGCGGAATATATCAGTTGAAGTATGTTGGCCATACCGATGCTCAAGTTTTTCAGAAAGATTTTCTATCGTATCAATTGTAAAACTTTCATCAGTTGCAAGAGGATGTTTTATAAAAGAATGCCACGTTCCTTCAAGTGTTTCATAGTTTAATAAAAAGAATTGTGCTTCTTTTTCCCGATAAGAATCATCTGCGACATGCTTAAATAATTCAAAAACGATTACATTTGCTAACATGGCAGATGTAATTTGTGAGAAGGAATTAGATGAATTTTCATTTTGCAAAGTCGTTTCATGTAGCCGATGCCATGCGGATTCCCAGCATTCATCACGATTTTCCGTTACGACAGGCCCAGCTATACCGAGTGTAGATAAACAAATAGCTGGTATAAAATTCTTTTTCGTTTCTCTACAAATAGTGTGAACTGTTTTTAAACCGTCAATGTCTCCGTTTTGAGAAATATATAAAATCCAATCAAAAGGTTCGAATACTTCATGCAAGGGACGGTCAATTGTAGTATCGATTTCTTGAAGGAGTACACTGTTATCAACTTCATATGCACGTTCTATTAGCTCATGTATTCTGTCATAGTTTGTTTCATCTCGATCTGTAACGAGGTAATGAAATGTAGGTAAACCAGATTCTAATAAAGAAGAAACTAAGGAAGTAAGCATATCCCCAGAACCAAGTACAAGGACATTTGCCCCGCGGTACGTTTCAAATTTTAAAGCACCTGAATGAGAATCAGCTTCTAAAAATTCAATTTGTGAAGCATATCTGTCGAGTAATGTACTGTTTAATTCATGAGGTGCATCTTGATTTGCATCACGCACGAAACCATTTTCATATAAAATCTCTCCAATTTCAAATACACGGTTTTGATAGGGGAGAGGGAGGCCATCGGTTATTTCTGCTAAAGAATAATTCCCGTTAAACATTGGCATTAATTTTTCAATCCAGTCATAAATTCCATCACCGTCCATGCGAAATGAACTGGCGTTATTTCGAAAATAGACACCCCCGTTTGAATCGGGGAGGAAGAAAGTATCCTTATTTACTTTAAGTTTTGCATGAATTGGAAGGTTATTCATTTTAATCCTCCTTACGTTTAGGCATACATTATTACCTTATGTCATGAAATTTGTCCCGTATGAACACAATAAAAAAAGGCTGTAGAATGAATCATTCTACAGCCTTTAATAGATTTTTAATCTATCAACCTTCTAATAATAATGACTTTGGATCTTCAAGCATATCTTTAACAGCAACAAGGAAGCTAACTGCTTCTTTACCATCAACAATACGGTGATCGTAAGATAAAGCAATGTACATCATTGGGCGGTTTTCCATACGCTCGTTATCAATTGCAACTGGGCGTACTTGGATTTTATGCATTCCTAAAATACCAACTTGAGGGCTATTTAGGATCGGTGTTGACATTAGAGAACCGAATACACCACCGTTTGTAATTGTAAATGTACCACCTTGTAGTTCTTTTAATGAAAGTTTGTTATCGCGTGCTTTTTTACCTAATTCACGAATTTCGCTTTCGATTTCAGCGAAGTTTAATTGGTTAGCATCGCGTACAACTGGAACAACTAATCCATCTGGAGCTGCTACTGCAATACCGATATCATAGAATTTTTTAATGATAAGCTCGTCACCTTGAATTTCAGCATTTAATAATGGGAATTGTTTTAATGCTGCAACAACTGCTTTTGTGAAGAATGACATGAAGCCAAGACGTACATCATGTTTTTTCTCGAAAGCATCTTTGCGTTCTTTACGTAATTCCATGATCGCACTCATATCAACTTCGTTAAATGTTGTTAACATTGCAGATGTTTGTTGAACTTCTACAAGACGTTTTGCAATTGTTTGACGGCGGCGGGACATTTTCACGCGCTCAACTGGTTTTTCGAATTCCGTTTTTGCAACTGGAGCAGGAGCTGGACTCTTTGGAGCAGCTGGTGCTTCTTTTGGTGCTGCAGCATGAGCTTGTACATCATGTGGTCTCACGCGTCCAAGTGGATCTGTACTACGTACGTCGTTTAAGTCGATTCCTAATTCACGAGCCATCTTTCTAGCAGCTGGTGATGCGATAGGACGGTTTGTATTTGGTAACCCTTGTAGTGTTGTAGTTTGCTCAGCACTTGGTGCCGCAGCTTTCGGTGCTTCAGCTGTTTCTTGTTTTGGTTGCTCAGCAGCCGGTGCAGGTGTACTTACTGCAACTGGTGCTCCATTAGCATCTAAAATTGCGATAGTTGCGCCAACTTCAACTGTATCCCCAGGTTCGCCTAGTAACTTCGATACAATACCTGAATCTTCTGCAATGATTTCTACATTGACTTTATCAGTTTCAAGCTCAACAACGCTGCCACCTTTCTCAACTTTGTCGCCTACGTTGATAAGCCATTGTGAAATAGTTCCTTCAGTAATAGATTCTGCAAGCTCAGGTACTTTAATTTCGATCATTTTAAATGTCCTCCCCTTATTTGCCTAACGGTGTGTTTTTTCTTCTTTTGTCTTCGGTAATCTCCATTTGTTAGCCTGGACTTGGGCAGATATCTGCCCAAGGAACAAGCTAGAAACCTTCATTGTTACTTTTTAGTTGCTGTAAACTTCAATTTCTTGTTTATCTTGACGGAAGTTATACTTCACATCTAAAGCATGTGCAACAATTAGCTCTTGCTCAGCTTTGTGAGCGAATGGATCGCCGCCAGATGGACTAGAGCGATCAGGACGTCCAATGTAGCCTGTTTTCACTTTATCTCCAGCAAGTTCGAATAGAATTGGAGCCATGTAATGCCATGCACCCATATTACGAGGTTCTTCTTGAACCCAAATGATTTCTTCTAAGTTTTTAAAGTGTTTAATAATAGATTGAACTTTCTCAGCAGGGAATGGGTACAATTGCTCAATACGAACGACATGAACTTCGTCTAAGTTGTACTCATGTTTACCCGACTCGATTTCTGCTGCTAAGTCAATCGCCATTTTACCTGTGCTTAAAACAAGACGTTTTACTTTATTTGGTTTCATGCCAAGGTTTTCTTGTTCTAAAGCAGGTTGGAAACGTCCTTCGCTTAACTGACTAGCAGTTGAAAGCGTAAGTGGGTGACGTAATAAACTCTTCGGCGTCATCAATACTAATGGTCGAACAGCTTCTGTTCCTAAGATAGATGCTTGACGACGCAGGATATGGAAGTATTGAGCCGCGCTCGTTAAGTTTGCAACTGTCCAGTTATTCTCAGCAGCTAACTGTAAGAAACGCTCTGGACGTGCACTAGAGTGCTCTGGTCCTTGACCTTCATAACCGTGTGGTAATAGAAGAACTAAGCCAGATTTTTGACCCCATTTTGCTCTTCCAGCTGAAACATATTGATCAAATAATGCTTGCGCAGTATTTGAGAAGTCACCATATTGCGCTTCCCACATAACAAGAGTTTCTGGAGCGAATACGTTATAACCATATTCGTAACCAACAACAGCAGCCTCTGATAACGGACTGTTATGAACAGAGAACGATGCATTAATGTTTGGTAAGCGATGTAACGGTGAATATGTTTCATTTGTATCAGTATCGTGTAATACGATATGACGGTGTGCGAATGTACCACGCTGTGAATCTTGACCAGTTAAACGAATTGGCGTACCTTCTTGTAAAATAGAAGCGAATGCTAACGATTCAGCAAGTGCCCATTCAATTTTACCGTTCTCTTCAAGAGCATCTTTACGGCGCTCAAGAATTTTCTTCACTTTCGGATATACGTTAAATCCTTCTGGCCAAGATAGTAGACCTTCATTAATTGCACGAAGTGAGTCAATCTCAACACCAGTATCAATTGGTTGAATACCTTTTGCAACAACATCTGGTACTTTAACGTGAATTGTTGCGTCGCTCGTATCAGCTGGTGGTACTTGTGCATAGTCGGATTTTAATTGCTCTTGTGTAAACTGTGTAATTGTTTCAACCTCATCTGCATTTAGAACACCAGCAGCTTGTAATTGATCTGCATAAATTGCCCTTACAGTTGGATGGTTTTTAATTTTTTTGTACACTTGTGGTTGCGTAACTGCTGGATCATCCATTTCGTTATGACCGTAGCGGCGGTAACCAATTAAATCGATTAAGAAATCTTTTTTGAACAACATGCGATATTGAATCGCAAGGTTAGCAGCTGCAAGACAAGCTTCCGGATCATCAGCGTTCACGTGAACAATCGGAATATCGAAACCTTTTGCAAGGTCACTAGAATATTTCGTAGAACGAGAATCATAGCTATCAGTCGTAAAACCAACTGCATTGTTTGCGATAACATGAATCGTTCCGCCTGTTTGATACGCGTTCAATCTGCTTAAGTTGAGTGTCTCAGATACAATACCTTGACCAGGGAATGCAGCATCACCATGAACTAAAATTACGAATGATTTTGAAGTATCTTGATCTGGAAGACCAGATTTTTTACGATTCTCTTGAGCAGCACGTGCGAAACCTTCTACTACAGGATTCACGAACTCAAGATGACTCGGGTTATTTGCTAATGTCACGCGAGTGCTAACTTCTTCGTTACTAACGACTTGTTCTCTACCTAGGTGGTATTTCACATCGCCAGTCCAGCCAGAATTAGCCACTGCGCCTTCTATTTTTGCATGTTTGAACTCAGCAAACATGTGGCTATATGGTTTTTCTAATACGTGAGCAAGTACGCTTAGGCGACCGCGGTGAGCCATACCAATCATGACATCCTCAACGCCGTTTTTAGCACCTTCTAGAACAATTTCATCTAAAACAGGTACAAGCATATCAACGCCCTCGATAGAGAAACGTTTTTGCCCAACGAATGTTTTATGCAAGAATTGCTCGAAACCTTCAACAGCTGTTAAACGTTTTAAAAGAGCAGTTCGTTTTTTATTTGATAGTGGTTGACGCAATGAATTTGATTCCACCATTTGATGCAACCACGCGCGTTCTTCACTATCTTGTATATGAGAAAATTCATAAGCTAAAGATTTTGTATAAACGTCTTTTAATCTATGAATTACATCAAGTGCAGTGTGAATACCTTCTGGTGCATCTGGCCATACTGTTTTCGCTGGAATCGCTTTCAAGTCAGCATCGCTCAGTTCGTTCAATGCTTTCTCAAGAAGAGATTGTCCATTTGCAGCATCTTCCATCGGGTTGATGTGAGCCAACGTGTGCCCGAAAGAACGAATCTGCTCAACAAGTTGAACGACTTTAAGAATTTTTTCAATGTTACCTGTGTTTTGAGGAGAAAAATGTGTTGCTGTGTTGTCCCCTGTTACGACATCATCTTGAAACGAAGGAGCTCCAAAAATTTCAAAAAGCTCTTGTAATTCCGGATCAACAGAACCTGCTCCAGTTACGTAAAGATCATACTGTTCAATAACATAACCAAGGTTCGGACCGTGGAACTTGGCCCAAGGGTTTGTCGTTGTATTCTTCCTCGTCATTTGTTTAAACCTCCCAATGCATATAATCCTTTTCCATACAAAGGTGCATTTTGCTCTTTTTCAATAAGTAATGAATCAATAATCAATGTAAATGTTTTCTTTACTCTTATGTTATTACAATAATTTACATAATACCAAACACTATTACTTATCTGTTTTGTAAAAAAACATTCACAATAACTTATCACCCAAGTTAATCTTTCATGTTATAAAGTAATTTTACAGAAAAATGGGGTGGATATATTTGGTATGCCTATACTAATAGCTATAATTGTTGCATTTAAATATAGGTATAATAGTTAGAATGTTTCGATAAAATTAGTTTGAATTATGTATATTGAAATAATAAGCGCTTTCATAGATATTATACAACAATATAACGGAATATAGTATAAAAAATAAAAAATTATGAATTTATCGTAAACTTTATTTAGATAGTGTTAAATATTGAAAGGAAAGTGAAGGATTTCTACAAAAAAAGTTGCTAAACATAAAAAATGCTCCATAAACAGTTAGTTTCTATAAATATGACGAAAAACACCGTAAAACAAATAACGTATTTCGTGAAATAAAGAAATAAATGAAATGTTTTAAAAGGATAAAACAAATATGGAGATATTAAATTTTAAAAAAAGAAGTGAGGAGATATAGTAACAGTTATTTACAGTGTTCCGTGTTTCGCTTCAAAATAGACGTGCTGAAATTGAAAAAAAGTTTCTTCTATATAAATAGCGTGAATAATAATCAAAATATATGTAAAGGGAACTTGACGTAAAGTTTCCTTTACATATATACTCGGTATATGGAAGGAGGGAGAAATTTCCTTGGAAAATAAAATGGTCGAATACCGAAAAAAATTTGGACTATCTCAAGAAAAGTTGGCTGAGAAACTTGGAGTTTCCAGACAAACCATTATCTCAATTGAAAAAGGGAAATACGATCCATCACTTCCGCTAGCATTTGAAATAGCGAAAACATTTCAGACAACAATAGAACATGTATTTATTTATAAAGGAAAAGAAGAGGGGGAATAGGGATGAATTATTCACAAAAGTACTTTGTAATTATGGGGATTATTTTTCTATTTATGAGTGGATTTATGATATTAACAGGTATAATGACGCATTCTGCACCGCCAGCCATAACGTATCCATTGCTTGGGATGATGATTATGAGTTTCTGTCTAAGCTACTTGCACCCGCAATTTAAAGAAAAAGATGAGCGAATGAAACTTATTCGTTATAAAGGAATGTTTGTAACCTTTTTTGCGTTAACGGCATATTATCTTCTTTTCTCTATCGGCTTAAACTTAAAAATACTTACACTATCTGCTACTGAATTATTAAATATACTTATGGCACTTACAATGAGTACAGTTTTTATCTCATTTGTTGTTTTATCAAAAAGATATTAAGATGGAAGAGAGAAAGGAAGATTAACATATGCAAATGATGTATGCTTTTGGCATTGGGCTTGTATTATTTTTAGCCGTATTCTTATTTATTCGTAAAGACGTTCAAGGCGGGACGTTAACGAAACGAGGATTTTATAAATTAATCGCCTGTTTAGTTGTTATGCTTATAGCGATTATTGTAATGATTGTTTTAATAAGTCAGTCACTATAGAATGTAAAAACGGAACCTTACTTCGGTAAGGTTTTTTCTTTATTGTTCAACCTAAAAATTACCACTAAATCCATTTACTATAAATGACTTGTATTATATAATCCAATGAAATGATAGATAAGGAGTGTAGTATATGAATAAAAAAACTATCTTCTATTTATTAACTTGTCTACTACTTGTAGCTAGTACTACTTATATAATATGTAAAAAAAGAGAACAAGTGCCACCTATATTAGTATGGGACGAACAAGAATATTATGTTACGAATGAACCTGCCAAAGTAGAAGAAGTTGGGCGAAAACTTGGCGAAGTAACAAGGGAAATTAAAACAAGTAAAAAACCTACTAAAAATAGAGAATCTAATACATTACAAGAGAAAACAGAAGTATTCACAATGATTGAGGAAGAAAAAAGTGAATATCCGCCTTTAATCATAAAGGAAGCTTATAGTGATGAATATAGGGTAGTGAGGCCGATGTCGAAGCAGGTATTGTGATGAAAAGGAGAATCTTTTGTAGACAGTAATTTAGTATTCGTGGTCGTTAAGAAAAATATTTGTCTTTTCCTCCTATCGGTGCCGTTTACATTTTGATGAATAGAGGAGCAATGCAAAAGAGAGATTTCATTTTATATTTATTATTTACTGCTATGAATATATCGCTTTGGTTATCGTTTATGATTTTTGATTGGAGTATGTGGATGGTAGTAGGGCATTATATAATTGGAGCAGTTGTTATTGTTTTTTCGAATATGAATAAGAGCTAAGCCAGCAACCTTAAAGTTGCTGGTTTTTATTTTGCTATTTATAATGAAGAAACAAATTTTTAATAGAGAGTAGTGGGCGTTATGAGATGGAAAGAGGGAACGTTTGAAAAAATAGACACGAATGACTCATCTGTTGAGAAACTTATAAACACGTTTAAGGAACAAAACTTAATTGGTGGAACAATAATAAGCTGTTTTAAAGTGCATAACGAAATTTTTTTAAAAGAAATACCACATTCGAAAGATGGACATGAGCACTTCTTTAGAAGAATCTTCAACTCTTTAGACATAATCAATAACTTAGAAGAGTTAAAAATACATACATCAGACAAATATAAGTTTCGTTTTAAAGAGCAGCTGGCAGTTATGCTTGATGGTAGCATTGCTGCGCAAATTTTGTGGGGCGGAGCATATGAAGGGTTTAAGGAACGACCAGTTATCGCAAAACAATTAGCAGTCAATGTATGTCAATATATGTTCCAAGATCGATACGAAGATATTAAAGTGTTCGAAAGCTATCGCCCTTGGACAGATTGGTTTTACGATGTTGCGTGGGATGTTACTTGGATGGTGTTAGATAGTAGGGAACAGAAAATGTGGTTCATTTGTGCTACGGATACAGATTGATAGAAGAGGGACCTTGTAGGAATGCTGCAAGGCCCTTTATCTTTTGGGAATTAATAGAAAACGAATCATATAAATGCTATACTAAAAAATGTTTGTAATGTCAGTTTCATAATATTGTATGATGCTGACTTACTAGAAAAGATAAGAGGAGAATGAGCGTGCAAAAGATAAAGAGATTATTGCTATTAATGATGGTAGTAGGATTAACAGCAGGTGTTTTAGCAGGGTGTGCAAATCCGAAAGATACTACAGAAGAATTTTTAACAGCGATACAAAAAGGTGATGTAGAAAAGGCTCGTACATTTGTTGAGAGTGACAAAGAATTTAATAAACTAAATGAAAAAACAGATGATGCTGAGGCAAAAGCAATGCTAAGTGCAATTACAAAGAACTTTAAATTTGAAAAGATAGAAGAAGTATCGAAAAAGGATGACAAAGCAGAAGTGAAAGTGAAAATTACATCTGCTGATCTATCCGTTGCTGTAACAAAAGCAGTGGGAGAAGTTATGCCAATGGCGTTCGCTAGTGCCTTTAGTGAAGACAAAGAACAATCTGAAAAAGCTATCGAAAAAACAATGACCTCAACTATCGTCAAAAACTTAGCAGATAAAGATGCAGCAATGGCAACTCGCGAAGTTACCTTGAACTTAAAGAAAGACAAAGATGGTGACTATAAAATCGTTGCTGACGATAACTTGAAAGAAGTATTGTTTGCCAATGCAAAGTCTTTGGAGAAGATGTTTGGTGGGAAGTAATTGAATGAGATAAAAAAGAGACACTATATCACGTAGAAGGTTGATATGGTGTCTCTTTTTTTTATGAACCTGAAGAGGTTTGAACTCACGAAAATAATTATATAAATTCGATATTATGATTTTTTAATTTAAGACATAAAGCTAGTTGTAGCAGAGGAGGTACTGTATTCTATGTTTTCTTATGCGGATCCTATAGCGTAGAAAGGTAAAATTTCTGGACCAGATTTTAATTAGTTTTCCTTCAGTTTTAATGAGGAGGTGTACGAAGATGTTGTGACTATGTCTGCTGAATACTATTAATTGTGAAGTTAAATAAGACAACAATTTATTAGAGGAAGATTAGTTAGTTTAAGTATCAGATTTAGGTGTTTAACAGGGGTACTAATTAATTTCAGTTCTTCCATGAAAAATTAAAGAAAAAGTATGGATAAACAAATTCTTGTTTTAAGTGAATTTTGTGAATGTTGGAGGCCGCTTTAAATAGAGATGGTCAACGCTATGTAAATAATTGAGAGTGTTAAAATATGCAAAATTGCATATTAAATATTTTAAATCTTATGCTAACCTTATAATGCGAAATATAACATTTGTTGGTAATAATTAATTTTTGAAAGATAAAAAATTAATCATTACAGTGGTATACAATTCACTGTCCTATAGCATAAACAATAATAACGAAAGCTATTTGAAGTCCTTTGAAGGAAATAAGTTATTGGAAAAAATTCCATATAGGGAATTTGTTGAAATTTCAGATGTAACAAATGTCATTTTATTTTTAATGTCTGATAAAAGCGATGCCATTAGAGGGCAAAATATTGTGGTTGACTATGGATATACAATTGTATAAATAAATCATCTTGGGAATTAAGGGTGCGGATAATGAGTTTACTAATTAAAGATTTAACAAAGAAATTTGACGAGCATGTTGCAGTGAATAATTTGAATATCGAGATACCAAAAGGTGAAATATTTGGATTCTTGGGCGGGAATGGAGCAGGTAAAACGACTACATTTCGAATGATACTTGGACTTTTATCGAAATCAAGTGGGACCATTTCATGGAATGGTAAACCTATAAATTATGGTGTTACAGATAAAATTGGGTATTTGCCAGAAGAACGTGGTCTTTATGCGAAAATGACTGTCAAAGAACAAGTTAACTTTTTTGCAAAACTAAAGAACATGAAAAGTAAAGATGCAGAAAAAGAACTTCACTATTGGCTGGAGCGTTTTAATATTACTGAGCATCTGAACAAAAAGGTAGGAGAACTTTCTAAAGGGAATCAGCAAAAAATCCAGCTGATAACAGCGATTATACATAAGCCTGAACTCTTAATTTTAGATGAACCATTTAGTGGTTTAGACCCAGTAAATGTTGAAATGTTAAAAGACGCTGTTCTTGATATGCAAAAACAAGGGTCGTCAATTCTTTTTAGTTCACATCGTATGGAACATGTGGAAGAATTATGCCAACACATTTGTATTATGCACAAAGGTGTACCTGTTGTTCAGGGTGACATTGCCAAAATTAAAAGTGATTTTGGTAAAAAGAACGTTGTAATAGTTGGCGATCATGACTTTGACCATTTGAAAGAAATAAAAGGTGTAGAAAGTATGAAGAAACGTAAAAATGCAGTTACTCTTAAAATTTCATATGAAGAAGTGTCACATGTTTTATTTAAAGAGATAACAAAATTAGGGTATGTTAAAAAGTTTGCAGTAGAAGAGCCTACATTAAATGATATCTTTATTGCGAAAGTAGGTGCACAAAATGAGTAGTTTCTGGACAATTTTTTTACAAAACTATAAATCTAAAGTGAAATCAAAATCATATTTTGCTATTACAATAATAGTTTCTATGTTAATTATAGGATTGATGAATTTTGACAAGATTTATAACTTGTTTGCAGGTAACGAGGACGATCAAGTTGTTGTTGTTACAGAAAAAGAAGAATTATATTCAACCATTCATCAAGTGTTTAAAAATGTCGATAGTAAGATACAAGTTAAACGTAGCACGGATAAACAAAAAGCAGAATCAGGTGTTAAAAATGGTGATTATACATATGCAATCGTTGTAGAGGAATTGAATAATAAACAATTAAAGGCTACGTATATAACTGAGACGGATGTAAATCAGCAAGATGTTAGCAAGGTTCAAACGATTTTATCTCAAATACAATCTTCTAACTTCGCCCAGCATTTGAGTCTATCGCAAGATGAATTAAAGGTGTTAACAACGCCAGTAGAAATTCATACCAAAACGGTTTCAGATAAGGTTAAAGATGGAGAACATACTGAGGGTGTAGGAATTTTAATTAATGTCTTTATCATGCTAAATTATCTAATGATATTAATGTATGCTGCACAATTAGCAACAGATGTTGCAACAGAGAAATCTTCTCGTGTTATGGAGTTAGTTGTTTCAAGTATTTCGCCTACCAAACATTTATATGCGAAGCTATTCTCGACATTATTGGCTGGTATTACGCAAATCATAATTTGGGGCTTGGTCGCAACTGTTGGATATAAAACAGCAATTAATGATTCGAAAAATGATATTTTAAATAGTATTGATTTAAATTCTGTTGCTCCAACTCTAGTGTTTTATGGGATTCTATTCTTCACATTAGGATTCTTATTATATGGCTCATTATCTTGTCTATTTGGCTCTATCATTACGCGTATAGAGGAATCTTCTCAAGCTGTTATGCCGCTGATGTTTATGTTACTTGCTGCTTTGTATATCGCAATTTATGGAATGTCAAATCCAAGCAGCATGGTTGTTACCATTACTAGTTATGTACCTTTCTTTACTCCTATAGTTATGCTTGTACGAATTGGATTCCTTAATATTCCAGTATGGGAGATTGCGCTAGCATTAGGGATTCTAATCGCAACAATATGTATAATGATTGGTTTAACGAGTCGTGTTTACCGCGGTGGCGTATTAATATATGGTAAAGGTGCATTTAGTAATATCAAAAAGGCAATCAAGTTAGGGCAAAAATAGGATTCGTCTATTCATTTTTAAACTTAAATTTACAAAGATCTGCATAGTTAAACTGTGTAGATCTTTTTTGTTGAGAAATTTATATAAATAAATATAAAAATTGCCGTATTAGGCTATTTTTCAAAGAGAATTTTAAAAAGCTCTCAAAAGAGAGTAAAGAATCGAGTTCTAGCGAACAACGCAGAGCGATGATTAATATAATTTATGTCTTTCTCCAAAATGGAGAAAAGAAGTAGGGAAAAAATTTAGTTTTAATAATAATCATTTATTTGCTACATAAAGAAAACTCCTTAACTATCAAGGGGGTTTTCATATGACCCCGGAGAGGCTCGAACTCACGACCTCCACCCTGTCAAGGTGGCGCTCTCCCTGCTGAGCTACGGGATCCCAACTATAAATGTTACCATCAGCAATGTGTTTTCATTTCATTCGTGTAATCGGGGGATTTGTATAATCTGTTGAATATTGTAACATTTGATGTATTCCTATAATAGCAACAAACTTTAGTAGTGTAAAGATGTAATTTTCTGAATATTATCATTCTAATTTGTATATAAAAAATAAGCCCCGAAGAGCTTATTTCAATAATAATATCACCGCAATTATCAATGATATCATCAAAAATACAAGTATAAATAATGGAGCTTGTTCATGAATTATCTTCCTGTAAGTGTCATTGAAGCTGTATAAATTGTATCTACAGAACCGTCAACATTTTTAATTTCAACTTTGTAACGATATTCCCCGTTTTCTGAAAGTTGTCCACCCCAACCAGTTGTATTGTAAAATTCTTCGTTTGTTCCAGCTGGTAATTCGGAGCCGAAATTGAAGTCAGTTTCATAGTAACCCCAGCCACTTGCCCATTTCTTTTCAATAGTTACACGATAGCGCACATCTTCAGCTCTATCATTTGTGATTTTTGCAATCATATTTTGGCCGTAGCTGTACTCTGTAGCGTGTACTTGAACTGTAACACCGTTCAACGTTTCGCTAGGACCACAAATATAACGACAGAACTCGCTTGCTGCGTCAGCATGTGCTTTTGGTGTTTCAATGTTCATAACCGTTAAACCGCCTAAAGCTAATGCGCCAGTTAATAATACTTTACTAAATGCCTTCACTTGAAATTCCCCCTAAGTATATTCTCAATTCGTTCGATAGGCGTCACATTAAATAGTTTTATAAGATTAATCTAATCGAACACTTTTTTCCTCGAGTGCATTCGCTATGAATCTTTCATCTTGTAGTAATCTAATCCCTACATAAAATTTCATAGTTTTGATTCCATATATGTATCATGATTTACATAGAACAAATCTGTTAATACGTTTTGGTTATTTGCTTATTCCACTACTTTTTATTACCTTTTATTGGTAAAATGTTGATTTTATTATATACCATTATTATCTATTTACAAGAAAAAATCATACTGTATGCAAAAATGCATAATAAAAAACACTACTTGTATTCTGAATTACAGAATACAAGTAGTGTTGGGTTTCAATTAATATTTAATTGGAACTTAATGCTAACTTTTTATGTTTAACAGTATACAATATATCATCGTTAATTAAAGTCATAATTGATAAATCTTGTTCAGGGGACGCTCTTCCTGTTGAGCTATGGGATCTTTAAAAGGGAAAGTATAAGCGATTATGAGAGTAATGTATGAAGGGATAATGATGAGAAGCGAATTTAGTAGAAAGTAGTCTTTGGATGTAGAGGTTATATTATTTCCGATACCAATCCAAAGGACCTTCATCACTCAAATCAACAAGAAAAGGGAACAAGAAGTGTAAAGGTAAGCTTATAAGTTCTGGCATAGCGTTCACTGTTTTCTTTGATAGATATTGCCTCCCCAAACAATACGGACAATCTTTTTCAAATGCCACGAGTATTGACCATACATCTTTTACTTTCCACTTCGTTTTACAATACGTACAACGCGCCATTGAGTTCCTCCTTAGTTTAAGGTGTTTTCTAATATATTCTACTTTATTGTACGAAAGTCATTTGAATTTGATGTGGTAAAATGCAAAACAAGCCTAACCTCCTTCTACATTCAGGGAGGGGTTAAGCTTGTTTTAATTCCGTTCAAAGTCTCTTTGTATCAGGCTGTTTATACATTGCCTAGATAGCTTCGTGTTAAATTCGGGAGAATAATTTTTCCATCTTTACTGTATTTTTCGAATAGCTCTGATAGGAGAAAAATAAAATTTTTATACTGTTCGTCATTTTCTTTCGGAGCATAAGATGCTGATAAATTCCTTCCCAAAAACCCTTCATAATCAAAAAGTAAATCATTTTGATATTCTTTAAAATCATACTTTCCATCTTTAAAAAAGTTGTTAAATACTTCTGGAGTTTCATCTATTCCACCGCTAAAGCCTTTAAAGTTTGGACAGGTTTTCTGGCAAATTTCTGCATTCTCTTTAATAAGTGGACTAGTTAAATCTCTACTATTCCAAACAAGTGCAACATTTGCTTTTTGTTTTAAAATTCGTTGGCATTCGATTTTGAAAGCCTCTTTATTAAACCAATGAAATGCTTGGGCAACAGTTACTAAATCTACACTATTTTCTTTTAAAGTGGTATGTTCAGCAGTTGCTTTTATGGATTGAAAACGAGAATATAGTTTTAACGATTGCTCAGCGATCATCCTCATATCATCATTTGGTTCAACTCCAATAACATGTAAACCACTTTCAAGCAGCTGGTGGCTAAATATCCCCGTACCTGAACCAATATCAGCCACAATCCGATTCCCTTTCAGTTGGTTAGCTGAAAGCAAGTAATCAATATATTCATTAGGATAACTAGGGCGATATTTTGCATATATATCGGCCCTGTCAGTAAAATTTTCTGTTGTTTTCACAGTACTACCTTCTTTCTTACGATATGATGTACAGAAATAGAAATTAAATATGAATTCCGGCATCAGTCTCTAAGTCTACAACTTAAGAGTCCAGCTAAATAGAAAGCCTCAGTTTCTTTATTCAAATATCCTTTATCCGTTTAGTATACTATTTTAGATAATATCTTCCAAAAGACTATAATGGCTTACTCAATTATGTTTTAAAGTGTATATTTTTATGAATTTATTTAATAATTTATGAGCAATTGTATGCCGTATTACGTTTACGTGGGTAAGAGATTTTCATTTTTGCTATTTAAATTGGCCAATATATCCTTTTTACAATTTACTGAAAATCATGTATAACAGAGATACATGATTATTTTATCTCGCTATTTGCGGGCAGTAAGATCCCTTACCTCGAAATTCAGCAAAAGTAAAGAAGTTAGGTTCGGGTCGGAATGCCCGTAAAAGTCCGATTCGTGAGGGTTGATGAAAGTTTCACTTTATAAATATTCAGAAGTAGAGGGAGAAAAGTTGTAATGGTAAGAAAAACGTTCAAGATGCGCGTGTCTAAAAATAGAACGATTTCGATTAATGGATCGATTCTTGATGTGGATGTTACACATGATGAATTTTTACAAGAGTTTGTTGAGTGGGTTGATTCTAAAGGTTGGTCGTTTATGGGAATAACAGATGAGATTACGCCCGAGGAAGCTAGTCAAAAGTTAATAGATTCGTTGATTGATGAGAAGGATAAGAAAGAGTAATTCCTTCTTATTTTTATTGTATATTTATGTTCTTTATCGTAAAAGTATGATATAGTAAAAAATAGTGAAATTTCTTCCAATATAATACAAATTACATATGATTGGTAGATTTATTATTTTGTTAAGGAGTAAATGGAAAAGGGAGAGTCATATGGTAAATTTTAAGAAAATTTTGGTTTTTATTACAGTTATTTGTTCGTTTTTTTTGACGCCCATAACATTGCGTGCTGAGACGAATATTGGAGTAAATCCAGAACAAGTTGCACCACCACCTGCGGAAGGACCGAATGTTTTTAGTCAGTTTGCAACGACAATTGATGCGAAAACAGGAGATGTTTTGTATGATAAAAACGCATATCACCGAGCATATCCTGCTAGTACGACGAAGGTGTTAACAGCGATTTTACTCATGGAGCATACAAAGCCAGAGGATCAATTTACATTTTCACAATTGGCATTAGATCAAGAGAAGAGTAATTATCAAATTGAGTTTCAACCTGGAGAGACAATTAATAGAAATACTGCGCTTATGATTTTAATGGTGCTGAGTGCGAATGATGTGTCGTATGCGATTGCGGAGCGGATTGGCGGGAGTGTTGAGAATTTCGCTAATATGATGAATGAGAAAGCGAAGCAATTAGGAGCGAAAGATAGCCACTTTGTAACACCGAATGGATTGCATGATCCGAACCATTATACGACGCCGTATGATATGGCTATGATTACGAAGGGTGTGCAAAAGTATCCTGAAATTTTACAAGCGATGAATACGAAAAGAACGACAGTTACGACGTCTAGGCAGACGGTGTCTATTTTTAATAAATCTAATTTTTTTGAAAATCCATATAGCATTGGCGGTAAGACAGGGTTTACGAATGAAGCACGTAATACACTTGTTTTATTAAATGAGAAAGATGGAAATCGTATTATAAGCGTAGTAATGGCTTCTCAAAGACCTGAAATTTATGAAGATTTGAAGCAGATGGCGGAATATTCTTTCGGTCAATTTACGAAGCAAATGGTGCTTGATAAACATAATTGGCATCAAAAAACAACATATTTAAATAAAGATGTTAATTCTGAGTTGGAACAAAGTGTGGAGCTTATGCTTAAGAAAGATGAAGGGAAAAATGTGAAAACTATTTTCCGGGCGGCTTCATTAGATAAAGAATCTTTATATCATAAAGGAATACATCGTGGTGAGGTAGTTGGTGCAGTTGATATTACGAAAAATAATCAAACAATTGCGACGGTAAATGTTCTTTCAACAGAAGATGTCACTTTTACGATGCCTAAAAAAGATACAACTATGCCTGAAGTAAAAGACTCAAATGTGAAAGTAATAAGTGTTGGGATAGGTGCGATTATATTATTTGGAGCAATTTTATATGTAGTGTTGCGCCGAAATACAAAAGGAATGAAATCAGAAGGTAAATAAATTACTAATAAAAAGACTGTGTAAAATTTTGGCACAGTCTTTTTTCTATATTTTAAATAACTAATAATTGTAAATTTTCTTATTGCAATAACTTAAAGTTCGTTATATCATTTACTTGTGTTCTTGTTAAAGAACAAAGTGGATATTGCATACTTCAAATAATATAAAACAACGGAGAGGGAGAGAGACGATGAAATTAATATGGAAGATAATTAGCAACGCGATCTCATTTGTTTTATTTGCATTGATGGTTTTTTTAGCTTTTGTAGTTATTTCTTCAAAAGCAAGCGGTGGTGATCCGACAGTGATGGGATATCAATTTAAGAGCGTTCTTTCAGGATCAATGGAGCCGACGTTTTTAACAGGATCAATCATTGCAATAGAACCAAACAAAGATGGTTCTCAATATCAAAAAGGTGATGTTATTACCTTTAAAGAGAAAGATCAAAAAATTATCACTCACCGTATTATCGGTGTGAAAGATACAAATGGAAAAGTAATGTATGAAACAAAAGGGGATAACAACAATGGACCAGATTTAGAGCCAGTACTTGCAGAAAATGTAGTTGGAAAGTATGCAGATATTACAGTTCCGTATGTTGGTTATTTACTGAATTATGCGAATTCAAAAGCGGGAGCAGCATTGCTTCTTATTATTCCAGGAGTCTTTTTGCTTGGTTATTCCGCTATTTCTATTTTTGGTGCTATTCGTAGCATTGACGGAGAAAAGAAAGATAAAAAAGTAGAACAATCCGTCTAGTTCGTTTGGTTATACTTTCCGTTTAGGAAGTTAACAAATATATATTAAGGGGATATGGACATGACTTTAAAGAAAAAATTAGGAATGGGTATTACATCAGCAGTATTAGGAGCAGCTTTAGTTGGTGGAGGAACATTTGCATTTTTCAGTGATAAAGAAGTGTCAAACAATACATTTGCGGCTGGAACACTGGATTTAGCATTAAATCCATCAACAGTTGTTAACGTATCGAATTTAAAACCTGGGGATACAATTGAAAAAGAATTTAAACTAGAAAATAAAGGTTCTTTAGATATTAAAAAGGTTCTACTGAAAACAGATTATAATGTAGAAGATGTAAAGAAAGATAATAAAGATGATTTTGGTAAACATATTAAAGTAACATTCTTAAAAAATGTAGATAAGCATGAGACAATTGTGAAACAAACTACTTTAGATAAATTAAAAGGTGACACACTTACAGCTGTAGATAATGATTTATCGGCTTGGTTCTGGGATGAAAAAGGTATTTCAGCAGGTAAATCTGATAAATTCAAAGTGAAATTTGAGTTCGTTGATAATGGAAAAGATCAAAATCAATTCCAAGGCGATAAGTTACAATTAAATTGGACGTTTGATGCACAACAAACAGCAGGTGAAGAAAGATAATAATAAAAAGGGCTATCACATGGATAGCCCTTTTTCTATTTTTCTAGTATTTGTCTATCAATTTTAATAGTTCTTTACTATAATATAGATAATGTTCTGTATAAAGAACGTAATGTTCGATGGGAGAGATTAAGATGCTGAAAAGACCGCGTAATTTTAAAAAGATGCTTATATTGCCGTGTATGTGTTCTATTACGTTTTATTTAGGATCTCAAATTATGACGCATACAGAAGCGGCGTTCATTCATGAAACGAAAGTAGAAGCGACGCTTTCTACAGCAATTATATTTCCGAAAACAGTTAATACGTTAAAAGAGCAATCTGAGAAACATAAACAGTTTATTGAGCGTGAGTATGGAACGATGAAGGGGAAATTGAAAGCAACTTCTATTGAAGAAATAAAACAGGCGATTTCTGTATGGCAACAAGGGCGTGAGAAAATTGTTGCTGAGAAGGAAGCTCTGCAAAATGTATATACTGAAATAGAAGCTCCTTACAATCAAATACAAGAAGAATTAAAGGTAAATAAAGATGAGTCGATGCAGCAAGTGTCCGTATATGTAAATGAAGGCTTTCGCAGTATCAAAGAGAAGCGTGACTATATTGAGAAAGAAATTAGCTTGAAAGCTATTGATGAGCAAATTCAGGCTCTTCAGCAACAATTAAACGTTGCAATTGAAGCGGAAGGACAAAAGAAAGTAGAAGAACAAAAGAAAGCAGAGGAACAGAAGAAAGTAGAAGAACAAAAGAAAGCAGAGGAACAGAAGAAAGTAGAAGAACAAAAGAAAGCAGAGGAACAAAAGAAAGCAGAGGAACAAAAGAAAGCCGAAGAACAAAAGAAAGTAGAAGAACAGAAGAAAGCCGAAGAACAAAAGAAAGTAGAAGAACAGAAGAAAGTAGAAGAACAGAAAAAAGTAGAAGAGCAAAAGAAAGTGGAAGAACAGAAAAAGCTAGAAGAGCAGAAGAAAGCGGAGTAACTGCTTTAGTGAAACAGCCAGAAAACAAGAATGTGGTGTAAGAGAGAGTGAACGAATAAGCAAGACTAGTAATATTTATACGAGTGTGAGGGAACGTTAGCCCTCACCTCTTTGTTTTTCTTTTTTCTTATAGTATTAAATGATTTGAGTGTGAAAAAAGTTATAAATTATCATTATTTTTCTGAAAAGTCTAAAAAATATTGAGAAATAAAAATAACTGAAAATATTAATAAATATGTGTTGTGTTTATATAGAGTTGTTCGTTATAATGAACATAAGGTTTTTAAAAAAGAACGCATATTAGCTAAGCTAATATAGTTTTCTTTACATCTCTTATTGAAAAATAAGTGATAAAAATATAAAAAAAAGCTAGGGGGAATTGATTGTGAGTCTGAAAAAGAAATTAGGTATGGGAGTTGCATCAGCAGCATTGGGGTTAGCTTTAATTGGTGGAGGAACATTTGCATTCTTTAGCGATAAAGAAGTATCAAACAATACATTTGCAGCTGGGACGTTAGACCTTACATTAAACCCTAAGACGCTTGTAGATATTAAAGATTTAAAACCAGGGGATTCTGTTAAGAAAGAGTTCTTATTACAAAACAGCGGTTCGTTAACTATTAAAGACGTTAAATTAGCAACAAAGTATACTGTTAAAGATGCAAAAGGTGATAATGCTGGTGAAGACTTTGGTAAGCACGTTAAAGTAAAATTCCTTTGGAACTGGGATAAACAAAGTGAGCCTGTATATGAAACAACTTTAGCAGACTTACAAAAAGTTGATCCAGATCTTTTAGCTAAAGATATCTTTGCTCCTGAGTGGGGAGAAAAGGGTGGATTAGCAGCTGGTACAGAGGATTATCTATGGGTACAATTTGAATTCGTAGATGATGGAAAAGACCAAAATATCTTCCAAGGTGATACATTGAATTTAGAATGGACATTCAATGCCAACCAAGAAGCTGGGGAAGAAAAATAATAAAAAAGCGGGTATTCCCGCTTTTTTTTATAAAGAAAAAGAAGTGCTGGTTGTAAGCACTTCTTTCTATTATTATTTTTGATTTTGCTTCCACTTTGTAAATTCAAGAAATTCACGAAATTGTTCTTTGGAGACACCAGAGTTCATTGCATCTTTAACGAGTTGTGTCCATTCGGAGTCTAGGTTAGTTTCCTTTGTTGTTTCATCATGAAGTAAAGTATCAACTGGAATTTGTAGAACTGCTGCGATCTTTTCAAGAAACTGAATGGAAGGGTTTTTTTGTAAATTTCGTTCTATAGAACTAATGTAAGATTTAGCAACGCCAGCTTTTTCGGCAAGTTCAGTTAATGAAATCCCTTTTTGTAAACGAAGGCGTTTTATACGTTCTCCAATCATATTTGCGCACCTTTCTATCAATATGTAGTTGTCTTATGATGTCATTATTATAACATAAACTTCGTTAAAAAGAACAAACCTATTGAGCCTGACTGGATGGCTTCATACGTTGGAAAAATTGCTCGATGTCTTGCATGGCGATACCAGCATCTAGAGCTTCAAGTATTAAATCAATCCATTCTTGATCCAGTGCGTCTGTCTTATCTTTGTACAAATGTAATTCCTCCCTAATTATCGGTCATAATTGCTGCTACAGAATACATGATAATGCAATCGGATTTTGTGTTTTATATAGTGAATTATCAAATATTGTGTAGATGAAACAAAGATAAAATCCCCATTAAACTCCCTCTATGGAAATTATAAATTGTTCGATAAAAACTTTCAATATTTTCAGAAAACATTGTTGAATTGTGATATATTCGTATGCTAACTATGAAATTTTTACAAATATATTAAAAATATTACATAATATGACTAAATATTGAAAAAATATTGAATTTTTAATAAAATTCAATTTGTAATACATATTATTTATTAGGGGAGGAAATAAGGGATGAACAAGAAACCGTTCAAAGTTTTGTCATCAATCGCTTTAACAGCTGTATTAGGCCTTTCATTCGGAGCTGGCACTCAATCTGCATATGCTGAAACGCCTGCGAATAAAACAGCTACGAGCCCAGTTGATGATCACTTAATTCCGGAAGAACGTTTAGCAGATGCTCTAAAAAAACGTGGGGTAATTGATTCGTCAGCTTCAGAGAAAGAAACAAAGAAAGCTGTCGAAAAGTATGTAGAGAACAAAAAGGGTGAAAATCCTGGGAAAGAAGTACCAAATGGGGATCAACTTACGAAAGAAGCATCTGATTTTTTAAAGAAAGTGAAAGATGCGAAAGCAGACACGAAAGAAAAATTAGATAACCCTGCAACAGGAACACCTGCAGCGACAGGCCCAGTTAAAGGCGGTCTAAATGGTAAAGTACCAACTTCTCCAGCGAAACAAAAAGACTATAACGGTGATGTACGTAAAGATAAAGTACTCGTTTTACTTGTAGAGTACGCTGACTTTAAACATAATAATATCGACAAAGAGCCTGGATATATGTATTCTAACGATTTTAATAAAGAACATTATGAAAAAATGTTATTCGGCAACGAGCCGTTTACATTAGATGATGGAAGTAAAATTGAAACGTTTAAACAATATTACGAAGAGCAATCTGGTGGTAGTTACACAGTGGACGGAACAGTTACAAAATGGTTAACAGTTCCTGGTAAAGCTGCTGATTACGGTGCAGATGCTGCTAGCGGCGGTCATGATAATAAAGGACCAAAAGGCCCACGTGATTTAGTAAAAGATGCATTAAAAGCAGCTGTAGATAGCGGTCTTGATCTATCAGAGTTTGATCAATTTGATCAATATGATGTAAATGGTGATGGAAATAAAAATCAACCGGATGGTTTAATTGATCACTTAATGATTATTCATGCAGGTGTTGGGCAAGAAGCAGGTGGTGGTAAATTAGGTGATGATGCAATTTGGTCACATCGCTGGACAGTTGGACCAAAACCATTCGCAATTGAAGGTACACAAGCGAAAGTTCCATATTGGGGTGGAAAGATGGCAGCGTTCGACTACACAATTGAACCAGAAGATGGAGCAGTTGGTGTATTCGCGCATGAATATGGTCATGATTTAGGTTTACCAGATGAGTATGATACACAATATAGCGGTGCTGGTGAGCCAATTCAAGCTTGGTCTATCATGAGTGGCGGAAGCTGGGCTGGTAAAATTGCAGGTACAACACCAACGAGCTTATCACCACAAAATAAAGAGTTTTTCCAAAAAACAATCGGTGGTAACTGGGCAAATATCGTAGAAGTAGATTACGAGAAATTAAATAAAGGTATCGGCCTAGCAACATATTTAGACCAAAGTGTTACGAAATCTAACCGTCCAGGTATGATTCGTGTTAACTTACCAGACAAAGATATAAAAACAATTGAGCCGGCATTCGGAAAACAGTATTACTACAGCACAAAAGGTGATGATCTTCATACGAAGATGGAAACACCACTGTTCGATTTAACAAATGCAACGACTGCAAAATTTGACTTCAAATCATTATATGAAATTGAAGCAGAGTATGATTTCCTTGAAGTACACGCTGTAACGGAAGATGGTCAACAAACGTTAATTGAAAGACTTGGTGAGAAAGCAAATAGTGGAAATGCAGATTCGACAAATGGAAAATGGATTGATAAATCATATGATTTAAGCCAGTTCAAAGGTAAGAAAGTAAAATTAACATTTGATTACATTACTGATGGTGGTTTAGCATTAAATGGTTTCTTACTTGATAATGCTTCATTAACAGTAGATGATAAAGTAGTATTCTCTGATGACGCAGAAGGTACGCCACAATTCAAATTAGATGGTTTTGCTGTTTCTAACGGAACAGAGAAGAAAAGCCATAACTACTATGTTGAGTGGAGAAACTATGCTGGTTCAGATAACGCGTTAAAATTTGCACGTGGTCCAGTATATAACGCTGGTATGGTTGTATGGTATGCAGATTCAGCTTACACAGATAACTGGGTAGGTGTACATCCAGGACACGGTTTCCTAGGTGTAGTTGATTCTCATCCAGAAGCAATTGTAGGAACTTTAAATGGTAAACCGACAGTGGAAAGTAGTACGCGATTCCAAATCGCAGATGCGGCGTTCTCATTCGATAAAACGCCAGCTTGGAAAGTTGTATCTCCAACGCGTGGAACGTATACGTATGATGGTTTAGCAGGTGTACCGAAGTTTGATGATTCTAAAACGTATATTAATCAACAGATTCCAGATGCAGGACGTATTTTACCGAAGCTTGGTCTGAAGTTTGAAGTAGTAGGACAAGCTGATGATAATTCTGCAGGTGCTGTTCGTTTATATCGTTAATACTGTAAAACTACCGAGAGATTTTCTTTCGGTAGTTTTTTTGTGAGCAATGAATTTTATATAGCTGAAAAAGTCATATATAATGTAACCTTAAGAATAGAAATTTGTTATATATGAAGTCTATATAAATAATGAAAGAATTGGATAAAAATAGTGGGAGAAGGTGAGTGAATGAGTATTTCCTCTATTGTAAGTAGGCAAAAGGAATATTTTTTAAAAGGGCATACGAGAAGCATCGAAATGCGAAAGAATAATTTGAAGAAGCTTTATGAAGGCATTCAGCATTTTGAAGAAGAAATATTTCAGGCATTGAAATTAGATTTAAATAAGTCAGTTCACGAGTCGTTTACAACGGAAGTTGGATATGTATTAAAAGAAATTTCCTTTCAATTGAAACATATGTCATCGTGGAGTAAACCGAAACGAGTTCGAACAGCACTTACTCATTTTGGATCAAAAGGAAAAGTAGTGCCAGAACCGTATGGTGTGACACTTATTATTGCACCGTGGAACTATCCTTTTCAATTAGCAATTGCACCACTTGTAGGAGCACTGGCAGCTGGAAATACAATCGTTTTAAAGCCGTCAGAGTTAACACCAAGCGTTTCAAAAGTGCTTAAGAGAATGTTAGATGAATTATTCCCAGAAGAGCTTGTAGCGGTAGTAGAAGGTGGCGTTGAAGAGAGTACATCTTTGCTGAGGGAACCATTTGATTATATTTTCTTTACTGGTAGTGTTGGCGTTGGAAAAGTTGTAATGGAAGCAGCAGCGAAACAGTTGACGCCGCTCACTTTAGAACTTGGCGGGAAAAGTCCTTGTATTGTACATAAAGATGCAAAGATAGAGATGACAGCAAGAAGAATTGTTTGGGGTAAGTTTTTAAATGCAGGGCAGACGTGTGTAGCGCCTGATTATATGTATGTGCATTCTTCCGTGAAAGAAAAGCTAATTGAGGCACTGCGACATGAAATTATAGAGCAGTATAGTAAAGAACCTTTGCAAAATGAAAATTATGTGCGTATTGTAAGTGAGCGTCATTTCGAAAGATTATGTGGATTTTTACAAGATGGTCAAGTCGTAATTGGTGGAAACTATAAGAAAGATACATTACATATTGAACCGACAGTACTAGCGAATATTACATGGAAAGATACTGTTATGGAAGACGAAATTTTTGGTCCGATTTTACCAATCATAGAGTACGACAACATAGAAGATGTAATTGGCACAATCCAGCAACATCCGAAGCCGTTAGCGTTATATGTATTTTCTGAAGATAAAGAAGTACAAAAGAAAGTGACGAGTAATATTTCATATGGTGGAGGCTGTATTAATGATGTTGTCTATCATCTTGCCACGCCATATTTACCTTTTGGGGGTGTTGGAAGTAGTGGATTAGGGGGTTATCATGGGAAAGAAAGTTTTCGGACTTTTTCACATTATAAAAGCATTTTAGCCCAATCTACAGCATTCGACATGAAAATTCGTTACTCTTCTACAAAAAGTGCTTTAAAATTCATACGAAAGTTGTTAAAATGATGATGGTGTTTATCAGTAGGCGTAGCCGTATGATAATAGCCCCTTCGCAATGGAAGGGGTTTTTCTGTTCGACGTTATGTATCATGCGAAAATGAATCAAACATACTACATAAAGAATAGAAACGAACGCTTGTTAAATAACCATTTTTGTTTGGATCGAAACAAAAAATAGTCTATAGAACATAAATATTTATTCATGAATATAAAAATTTAAAATTTAAGGTAGATAGGACGGGAAAATGAAAAAGATTATTAAAGTTGAAGCAGTTGAAAAACATTTTGGAAATCAAGTGATTATCCCACCTCTTTCTTTAGATATTAAAGAGGGAGAGTTTTTAACAATTTTAGGGCCGAGTGGCTGCGGGAAAACGACTTTACTTCGTATGATCGCAGGATTTGAAACTCCAACTAAAGGGAATCTTTTATTAGATGATGAAAGAATTAACGATTTGCCGCCATATAAGCGTCATATGAACCTAGTGTTCCAACATTACGCACTATTCCCACATATGACAGTAGAGAAGAATATTTGTTTTGGTATGAAAATGCAGAAAGTATCAGCAGCAGAGCAGAAAGAGCGTGCTGAAGAGGCAATGCGTTTAACGCAGTTACTTGAGTTCCGTAATCGTAAACCTGCGAAGCTTTCTGGTGGACAACAGCAGCGTGTTGCAATTGCAAGAGCGATTGTAAATAATCCGCGTGTATTACTATTAGATGAGCCACTTGGAGCGCTTGACTTTAAGTTACGAAAAGACTTGCAACGTGAATTGAAAAACTTACAACGTAATTTAGGAATTACGTTCATATACGTAACGCACGATCAAGAAGAAGCAATGAGCATGAGCGATCGTATTGTCGTTATGAATAAAGGACATATCGAACAAATCGGAACGCCGAAAGAAATTTATAATAAGCCGAAAACATTGTTCGTTGCGACATTCATCGGTGAAAATAATATTGTGAAGAACGGGGAAGGCTATGTAGCAATTCGCCCTGAAAATGTAAAAGTACGTTCGGTTGAAGAACCAATTTTAAAAGAATACCATCTTGGACATATTGAAGATATTGAGTTTGTCGGAAATATGGAGAAGCTTTATGTACGTGATGAGAAAACATCAGAATTACTAATGGCATATCAAACTGCTGAAGAGGCAGCGCAGTGGAGCATTGGAGATAATGTATATGTAGGCTGGGAGCAAGAGGACGAGGTGACCTTAAATTGAAAAAAGGGAAATTACTCGCACTACCTACAGTCGCGTGGCTGCTAATTTTCTTCCTAATCCCGCTCGTATTCGTATTAGGATTCGCCTTCATGCAGCGCGGAGCTTACGGGACAGTAGAAATGCAATTTACGCTGGAGAATATATCCCGTGTATTTGATCCATTGTACTTAGGAACGTTATGGGAAACTGTTAAGATCGCAGTTATTACAACAGTAATATGTTTATTAATTGGTTATCCGTTTGCGTATACAATTACAATTGTTGACCGCAAATACCGCTCTATTCTTTTATTATTGGCAACGATCCCGTTTTGGATTAACTTTCTTGTTCGTTCATACGCATGGATTGTTATTTTACGTTCACAAGGTCTTGTGAATACGTTGTTATTAAAGCTTGGCATTATTAGTGAACCGTTAAATTTATTATATAATACTCCTTCTGTAATACTCGGAATGGTCTATTCTTTATTACCATTTATGATTTTACCAGTGTATGCAGCAATTGAGCAGCTGGATAAGCGTAAGCTAGAAGCGGCTTATGATTTAGGAGCAACACCAATAAAGGCATTTTGGAATATAACAGTGCCGATGACGATGTCAGGAATTGCGACTGGTTCTATTTTAGTATTCGTTTCTTCTATCGGAATGTTTGTTGTATCAGACGTGATGGGCGGATCGAAAGTAGCATTAATCGGAAACGTTATTCAAAATCAATTCTTAGGTGCACGTGACTGGCCGTTTGGATCTGCGTTATCGATTATCGTTGTTCTATTCTCTGTTCTGTTAATTTACTTATATTATCGTGCAACGAAAGTATATAAATATAATGAGAACGGAGGGGAATAGGCAAAGATGAAGAAGTTTTTAGTTTCTTATTCTTGGTTAATTTTGTTATTCTTGTATTTTCCAATGATGGTTTTAATGGTCTATTCTTTCAACGACTCTCGCATTAATGCGGAGTGGGAAGGTTTTACATTCCATTGGTATACAGATTTATTTCAAAAACAAGATGTTATTGATGCATTTGTAAATAGTATTACGATTGCAGTTATAACAACGATTGTGACAACGGTACTTGGTGTATTCTTTGCAATTGCTTTACATCGTTATAAATATCGTTTCGAAGGGGCTATTAATGGCCTTGTATATTTACCAATTTTAATTCCTGATATTTTAATGGGATTATCTTTACTAATTCTTTTCAGTCAGTTAGGAATGGAACTTGGACAAACAACGATTATTATTGCACATATTACATTTAGCATTTCGTTTGTTGTTGTTATTTTAGCTGCGCGTCTTTCAAGTATGGGACGTGACTTAGAAGAAGCTGCAAATGATCTAGGAGCAACGCCTTGGCAAACGTTTCGTTATGTAACGTTCCCAGCAATTGCACCGGGAGTTATTTCGGCAGCATTATTAACATTCACATTATCAATTGATGATTTTGTAATTAGTTTCTTCGTATCAGGACCAGGATCAACAACATTGCCACTATACATTTACAGTATGGTTAAGCGCGGAGTATCACCAGAAATTAATGCTCTTTCTACAATTTTAATTGTTGCTATCGTAGGATTAATGGTTCTATCTGAAATCTTCCGGAACAAAGGTGCAGATGGTGAAGAAAACTCTGGAGGACACCTTCCTTTATAATACGAACGATATAGAAAGTACAAGGGGGTAATAAACCGATGAAATTAATGAAAAGAATAGCTGGCGCAGCAATTAGCTTTAGCCTTGTTGCTGGTGTGCTTGCTGGTTGTGGTGAAAAGAAAGAAGAATTAAATATTTATAGTTGGGCTGACAATTTTGATGAGCAAGTGCTAAAAGATTTTGAAAAGAAGTATAATGTGAAAATTAACTATGACAAGTACGCAAGTAATGAAGAAATGCTTGCGAAATTACAAGCTGGTGGCGCAAAGTATGACTTAATTCAGCCGTCGGATTACATGGTTAAAACAATGGCGAAAATGGACTTATTAGCGCCGTTAGATAAAAAGAATATCCCGAATATCGAAAATATGGTTTCTAATTTTAAAACACCTGCGTTTGATCCAGAGAATAAATATTCTTTAGTGTACACTTGGGGTGTAACAGGGATTGCATACAATAAAAAGTATGTGAAAGAAGCACCTACAAGCTGGGCGGACTTATGGAATGAGAAATATAAAGGACATGTAACGTTACTGAACGATTCTCGTGAAGTATTAGGAGTGGGTCTTAAGAAGCACGGGTTCTCAAACAGTACGAAAGACGATGCACAATTAAAGACAGCAGCAGATGATTTAAAGAAGCTGCTTCCAAACTTATTAGCATTTGATACAGATAACATTAAACAAAAATTCATTACAGAAGATGCTTGGATCGGAACAGTTTGGTCTGGAGATGCAGCATTTATCGCAAAAGATAATAAAGATGTAGAATATGTTGTACCAAAAGAAGGCGGCACAATTTGGGCTGATACGTTAGCAATTCCAAAAGGTGCAAAACATAAAGAGCTTGCTGAGAAATTTATGAACTACTTACTAGATGAAAAAGTAAGTGTGAAAAACTACGAGTCAATTGGTTACAGTAATCCAAATGAAAAAGCTCATCCTCTTCATAGTAAAGAATACCGTGATAATCACATGATTTTCTTAACGAAAGAAGAGTTAGATCGTACAGAATGGCTTGTTGATGTAGACGATAAGTTAAAAGACTATGATCGTTACTGGACAGAGCTAAAAACAAAAGGTAAATAAGCAAGGAAATGCGGTTTCTAAAGTAGAAATCGCATTTTTTCATAGTAGGAGGAAATCGTTTGAAGAAGAAGTTACATCAGTATGAGGTAATGTGTATCGGTTTGTTATTTGCTGTATTTGGTATTGTTGCTTGGCGCGTACATGCAGGTGGCGTTACAGTGATGGATACATATGTCCGTGGATTAGTAAGAGGGCTACAAACGGAAAGTTCTCTTACATTTTTCTCGTACTTTACAAAATTGGGATCAGCAATTGGGATAGTCGCTACGCTCGTTATAAGTTTGCTTGTTTTTTGGAAGAAGCGTTATTATGCTGCGATGATTGTATATCCAATGGGAATTTTAGTAACACATCTTGTGAATAAAGGGATAAAAGAGATTGTAAAGAGAGAACGTCCGTCATTAAATGAAGCGCTAGATGCACTTGGATATAGTTTTCCTAGTGGACATGCAATGCTATCAATTATGACATTTGGATTTCTTACTTATATCATTGCTGCTAATTTGAAAAGCGTAGCTGGGAAATGTGTCACAACGATTTTGATGGGTATAGTAATTCTATCGATTGGATTAAGTAGAGTCATTTTAAATGTACATTACCCAACTGATATTTTAGCTGGTTACTGCGTAGGTGGTATTTTGTTAATTATCGCGATTTACTACCATCGTTTACTTACTGAGAGATTAGGGCTTAATAAAGAGAGATAGAAAAACGTCTGGAAAAACTATTATTATAGTTTTTCCAGACGTTTTTTGTTTATATCAAGATGTGATACAGTATAAGTGACAATTGAATTATGTAAAGTAGGTGAAAATGTGTGAAGACAAATGTACATAAAGTTGATAAGTGGGGGAAGTTAGGAGCCTTTTTGTATCAGTTTCGTTATACAGTAATTGTAGCGTTACTGTTGCTCGCAATCGCACTTGGGATTTTTGCTCCAAAGTTACCGGGAGTATTAGGTGGTGACGGTTTCCAAACCGAAGGCGACTATCAAAAAACGAAAGAAATTTTAGATAAAGATTTTAAGAAGTCTCAAGATACGCTGCTGCTCGTTTTTGAGAAAAATAAAGATGCTTCGCATGAGGAATTTAAAAAGCGAATAAATGAAATTGTAAAGAATGTTCAAGAGAAAGAGAACTATGAATCTTTCCATCACCCAATCCAAAATAAAGAAATGCTACAAGATGACATCGGCTATGCGACAATTTTATTTTCGGGGAAAACAAATAAGGAACGAATGAAAAAGACATTACAATTTGCTGATGAGATTGAGAAAGAAAGTAATATAGCATTAAAAGTAACACCTACAGGGTTTCCGAAAATTAATAAAGAGATTAATGAAAGAACGCAAAATGATTTAAAAGTAGCAGAGATGATTGGATTACCAATTGCGTTTCTTGTATTACTATTTTCGTTTGGTAGTCTTTTGGCATCAATTTTACCGATTTTGAATGGGGCGCTTAGTGTTATTAGTACGATGGGTATATTGTATTTCATCGGTGTTGATAAAGAACTATCTATTTTCGTGTTAAACGTTGCACCGATGATTGGACTTGCATTATCTATTGATTTTGCGCTATTATTTGTGAACCGTTTTCGAGAGGAAGTTGCTAAACGAACGGTAAAAGAAGCGATAGCAATTACATATCAAACGGCAGGACGTGCGATTGTATTTTCAGGATTATGCGTATTTGTTGGGTTATCCGGTTTGTTTTTCTTTAAGATAGATTATATTCAATCTGTCGCGATTAGCGGAATGATTGTTGTCATTATGAGTATTTTATTCTCACTCACACTTCTTCCAGCACTATTATCGTTAATCGGTAAAAGAATATTAAAAAAGAATCAAGTAGCACATACGCCGGCAAAAGCATGGCGTAAATTTGCAAAATTTGTGATGAAACATCCAATTGCAATGATTATTGTTGTTACAACATTTATTGTTATTTGCTTATTACCGTTACGTACAGCTAATTTGCAGTTCCCTGGTGTTGAAGCTTTACCTGAAAAGAGTGATACAAGGATTGCATATGAAAAGTATGAAGAAGCATTTAATGAAACTGTCAAAACACACGCTGATGTTACGTTAGTTGTAGAGACGGAAAAAGATATGAAAGAAAAAGAAAGTCTACAAAAGATAGAAGAAGTCGTTCAAAAGTTAAAAGGTGATAAGAAAGTACATGAAGTAAGAAGTTTATACGACGGGTTAACTGGAATGAAAGCAGATCAAGTTGTTGGAATGTTGCAGTCGCCAGAATCAGCGAAACTAACTCCTGTATTTGAAGCATACACGCAAGGGAATAAGACGACGATAGAAATATTTTTGAAAACAAAACCACGTACAGAGACTGCAAAACAGTGGGTACGTGACTTTAAAAAGAACTATAAAGAAACGGATGTTACGTATTATCTAGGCGGAATGACGACGTTTCAACAAGAATTAGAAGATGAAATTAAAGATAAAGTTGTAATTGGTATGTCTGTTATATTTGGATCGACCTTTGTTATATTATTATTTGCATTCCGATCTATACTCATTCCAATTAAGGCAATTGTTATGAATATACTTAGTTTAAGTGCAACCATTGGAATTGTTGTTTGGTTATTTGAAGGTGGTCATTTCGGTTTAGAAGCAAGTCCGGTTCTGTTTGTCTTACCAATCTTCATTTTTGGCCTCGTATTTGGGCTTAGTATGGATTATGAAGTATTTCTTATTTCACGTATTCATGAGCTCTATGAAGAAACAGGAGATAACGATCAAGCAACGTTAGAAGGGCTCGTTTCAACAAGTAGAATCATTACATCAGCTGCTTTAATAATGATTGTTGTAACTGGTGCATTCGCATTTACTGATATTTTACCAGTAAAGCAGATGGGTCTTGGCGTTGCATTAGCAATATTTCTTGATGCAACAATTATTCGTCTTATGCTCGTACCAAGCTTAATGAAGTTATTTGGAGACTGGAACTGGTGGTTACCATTTCGAAAAAAACGAGAAAAATCATCGTAAAAAATGCTCATCAATATGATGAGCATTTTTTATGAATAGCAAAGCCTACATTTTGCAAATAGTATGTGATAAGAACATTACATAATAAGTAGGTGAAGGCAATGTTTCGTTATTTTAAGTTTAAGTTAAATGATACAGTACAGTTTGCCGAGAACGATGGGCATATGTATCGCATTGTCGGTTATCGGTTAGAAAAAGGATTTTATCCAAAAGATGAATGGACTCATATCATTTATGAACTACTTAGAGAATTTGACGGGTATACGATGGATGCAGAAGAGGAAGAACTTGTAAAGGTCGTTCAAGTAGAGGATGAGTATTACAAAATACAAGAAGTATCAGGTTATCGCTATCCAGTAAAAATGAAACAAAAACAACAAGTGATGAAAATAGAAAAGATGGACGATTTATTAGATGCTTACAATGATTATAAAAGGTTGGCGGATTTCTTTAAGGATTTATCGTATGAACAAAAAGCTGAAGAAGTATTGTTAGAAATGAAAAGACTTAGAGCTTGAGGGGCAGTCTATTATAAGACTGTCCTCTATTTTTGACGGTGCATCAAAGTGTGTTTTCCGTTACAATGAGAGAATCAATAGAAATAAGGTGATAAACAGTATGGAAACAAACAAAAAGGGTAAATGGTGTGAAATTACCGTTCCAGCTAAATGGAATGGTATAAGTATTGAATCGGTATTAAAAGTAGAATGGGAAATACCGAAAAAGCTATTACATCAGCTTCGTATGGAAAAAGGTGTTACGGTTAACGGGGAACAAAGAAGATGGAATGAGCTTTTAAAAGAGAACGATAAGTTACAAGTCCATATGTTTGCGGAGGAAGAGTACGGTGTAGATCCAGAATATGGTGAATTACATGTAGTATACGAAGATGATCACGTACTTATCGTAAATAAACCAGAGCAAATGGACACACACCCTGCTGAAAAAGGTGGAACCGGGACGCTTGCAAATCTTGTTGCTTTTCATTTTCAAATGCAAGGTTTAGAGACGAAGGTGCGTCATATTCATCGTTTAGATAAAGATACGACAGGTGGTGTCGTGTTTGCTAAGCATAGAATTGCTGGTTCAATTATGGATCGCTTATTAATGGAAAGAAAAATTAAAAGAACGTACGCAGCGCTCGTTGAAGGGAAAGTAAAGAAGAAACAAGGAAAGATTGATGCTGCTATCGGAAGGGATCGCCATCATGCTACAAGGCGTCGTATTTCTCCAAAAGGTGACCAAGCTATCACATATTATAAAGTAGAAAAGTATTTTAAGAAGCAAAACACGACTCTCGTAACGTTACAATTAGAAACGGGTAGAACACATCAAATTCGTGTTCATATGAGTCATAATGGTAATCCATTAGTTGGGGATGTATTATATGGTGGACAAACAAAATATATGTCCAGTCAAGCATTGCATGCGATGAAGATACATTTCTTGCATCCAATTACGAAAGAAGCGATTGAAGTTGATGTGCCGTTTCCTACAAAGTTAAATAATAAAATAAAAGAATTTCAAAAAGAAAATGCGTAAAGTATAAGTTTTAACTTGAAAAAAGTAGATTTTTGCAGGGATTTCTCTAAAAGAAGCGAAGCCGTTAAGAGAAAAGAGAGGTGAGAATCACTTGATTAAATATAAGTATGTACTGGGAATATTTTTCGCTTGTCTTTTACTTACTCTATTTCTCTATCCCTATTTACCAAATCGTATGGCAGTACATTGGAATGTAAATGGTCAGCCAAACGAGTTTATGAGTAAACAAGTCGTTGTAGCATTTATTCCCTGTTTTATTATTTTTTCATATGGATTTTTGTATATTATTTCACATAATATATTTAAGTTTAATGAAAGAGAGCATGGTATTATAGGCGGATTTATAAAGAAAATTACGTTATTTATGTTGTTTATTCATACGCTTATCCTCTTTATTAATTTTGGGGATTTGATATCCTTTCAAACAGGATTAACGATTGGGATTAGTATGTTTCTTTTTATGCTGAGTAAAGAATTTAAGAAAATAAAAGGCAAAGAAAAAGAAAAAGATCCAATTAAATTACAAAAAATTTGTTTAGTGAGTAGACGGATTTTTCAAGTGATGGCATGTGGCATATTGTTTTCATTGTTTTTGAACTTAGAGTGGGGATTTTATGTATTGCTTAGTGTAATAAGCTGTGGATCTATGTTGTTTATGTTATATATTTTCTATTCATACATAATAGAAAGCTATGAAACTTAAAAAAGAGTCTTCTCATTATGAGAAGACTCTTTTAATCTATTTACTTCGTAATAAATTGTTGTGTCCAGTAGTTGCCGCTTTCTACATAACCAACACCGATGTGAGTGAAGCCGTTATTTAAGATGTTTGCACGGTGTCCAGCGCTGTTCATCCAAGCTTGTACTACTTCTTCAGGTGTACGTTGACCTTGAGCGATGTTTTCACCTGCAGATGTATAAGAAATACCAAATTTCTTCATCATGTCAAACGGAGACCCGTATGTAGGGCTGTTATGATCAAAGTAGTTGTTTTTTTGCATATCTTCAGACTTAATACGTGCTACTTTGCTTAATTCAGTATCGATTTTTAGTGCTGGTAAGCCTTGTTTTGCACGCTCAGCGTTTGTTAATTCAACAACACGTTGTTCAAACTCGCTTAAAGATTTTGCTTCTTCAGCAGGCTTTTGCTCAGCTGGTTTTTGTTCAGCAGGTTTTTGAGTATTGTTGTTTTCAGCAGGCTTTTGAGCTTCTGGTTTTTGAACTTCTTCAGCAGGCTTTTGCTCGGCAGGTTTTTGCTCAACTGGCTTTTGAGTTTCTGGCTTAGCTGTTGGTTGCTCAGTTACAACATTTTCAGTAGGTTGTTGACCAGGAATGAAGCAGTTTGGTTGGAAGTTTCCTTGTTGCCATTGTGCTAATGATTCAACTCCCATAGATTGTAAGAATGCTTGTAATTCTTGTTGGCTCATTTGTTTCATCATTACTTTTGAATGCTGAATATTTTGAACCTTTACGTTAGATGGTTGTACTGTTGCAGCTTGTGCATCTAGAGAAGATACTCCTAAAGTAAGAGCTGTTGCAGCAGCTACAGATAATAAAACACGCTTTTTCATGATGTGTGTCCCCCTATATAAAGTTTTAATTTGTTTTCACACGATTTGTTTTTGACAGCCTGTCTGACTGACAAATTCATCGTAGCATACAATTTGCGAGAAAAAAGATGGAAAAAAATTCATAGACTTTAAAATTACCTAATTTATCCTAAGAGAAGAAGGGAGCAAAAATAAGAGAAATATAGAGTATAAAAGGAATTTATAGTGTTTTTATACTTGGTTTTAAGAGGGGGTTTTTGGATAAAGTTACCTAAATAGAAAATGAAGAATCCTATTGTATCAATGGTTTGAACGTTTTTTTGAGGAATATAATGGATTGATTTTTACAAAACTGTAATGTTTCTGTTGTTCTTTTTTATAATAAAGTAACATATTTTTAATGTTGTAGCAGACAAAAAAGCGGCTATCTCTTTACATAGACGAAGGAGATAGCCGTTTTCCTATTATTACGTATGTTACGAGTTAGTTTCAATTGCTTCTAATAATAAATCCACAATGTGAATTCCTCTCATTTTATGAGAAAGCCCTTCTCGCTCAATACCCAATTTCATTTGTAATAAACAACCTGGATTTGCAGTAACAATGGTTGCTGCTTCTGTTTCATGCACACGGTCCATTTTGTAATCTAGAAATTCCATTGATAACTCTGAATGAACAATATTGTAAATACCAGCAGAGCCACAGCAGCGGTCGGCATCTTTCATTTCTCGATATGTTGCACCTTGGATAGCCTCTAGTAACATACGAGGTTCAGAAGATGTGCGCATAACATTGCGTAAATGACAAGAGTCTTGATACGTAATAACTTGCGGCGTGAGTCGTAAGTCAGTTCGCTTATGGAAGTCTAGTTCTACTAGTATAGCAGTAATATCTTTAATTTTAGAAACAAACTGCTTAGCACGTTCAGCCCAATCCGGATCATCTTTTAAAAGATAATCATAGTCTACGAGATAAGCCCCGCAACCACCTGCATTCGTAATAATATAGTCGATGTTTAAATCTTCGAATGCTTTTATATTTCGCTTTGCTAATTCTTTTGCTCCACTCTTTTCACCAGCATGTCCATGCAATGCACCGCAGCAACTTTGTGTTTTTGGAATAACGATATCACAACCAGCTAATTGAAGAAGTTTCATCGTTGCGTTATTTGTTTCTAAAAACATCGTATCCATTAAGCAGCCTGTGAAGAATGCAACTTGTTTTTTCTTTGTGCTTTCTGCAGGTAAAAATGAAGGACGATCTTTCATGGCTTTCATTTTAGGGACTTTTGGTAAAACGAGATCCATCGTTGCAAGTGTTTCAGGGAATAACTTCATAATCCCTGTTTTATGTGTTAGCGTTTGTAAACCAGAACGTTGATAAAATCCGATTAGTCCAGTTAATGTTCTCATTCGATTTTGATGGGGGAATAGTCCTTCAAAAACGGCTTTTCGAACAGCTTTCACTGGCACTGAGAATTTTTTATTTTGATTAATAATATCACGAGCTTCTTCTAATAAATGTCCATAATTTACACCAGATGGACAAACAGGTTCACAAGCACGGCAACCAAGACAAACGTTTAATGTATGTTCAACATCTTCATCTGGTTCGATTAAACCATCAACGACTGCTTTCATTAATGCAATACGTCCGCGTGGTGAATGTGACTCTTTATATCCGGATTGAATGTAGGTAGGACAAGTAGGTAAACAAAAACCGCATCGCATACAGTTTAGTAATTCATCTTCACTTAATCGTTCTTTAAATTCTTTTTGAATATTTTCTTTATTTAATGTGGTCATTGCTCAACCACCACTCTTTTTCGAGTGTCTTTCGCGAACATTTTTCCAGGATTCATAATGTTATTTGGATCGAAAGCTTGCTTTATTCCTTGCATAGCTGCAATACCTTCTTTACCTAATTTCATTTCTAAATATGGAGCTTTCATTGCACCAACACCATGTTCACCAGTAATTGTGCCACCAAGTTCAATTGCTTTCGCAAATATTTCAGCAAAAGCTTGTTCAGCTCGGTGCATTTCTTCTGCATTACGAGCGTCTGTCATACAAGTTGGATGTAAATTACCATCACCAGCGTGTCCAAACGTACAAATAGGAATATTATATTTTTTTGCAATGGCATTAATAGCTTCAACCATCGGAGCGATTTGTGAACGTGGTACAGTCGCATCTTCTAATATTGTAGTAGGTTTTAATCGTGCGAGCGCTGATAGAGCACTACGGCGAGCGGTACGAAGCGCATCTGCTTCTGTTTCGTCTTTTGCAATACGAACATCAACTGCATTCATAGAGCGGCAAACATTAGCCATGTTTTCAATATCTCGATTGACTACTTCGGGAGGGCCGTCTTGTTCAATTAATAAAATTGCTTTTACATCTGTAGGTAAACCGATTTGCGCAAACTCTTCTACTACTTCAATTGTCGGTTGGTCTAAGAACTCCAGTGTTGCTGGAATGATTTTATTTGCAATAATAGAAGAAACAGCACGTGCAGCTTCATTAATATCTTCATATAGTGCAAGCATTGTTTTCTTTGTTTCAGGCATAGGAACAAGTTTTAATATAGCTTCTGTTACCACGCCAAGTGTTCCTTCAGAACCGATAAATAAACGAGTTAAATCGTAACCAGCTACATCTTTTGCTAATTTACCACCAGTGCGAATAATATCGCCATTTGGTAAGACAAGTTCAAGCCCCATTACATAATCACGTGTTACGCCGTATTTCAAACCGCGTAATCCACCTGAGTTTTCATTAATATTACCGCCGATTGTAGAAATTTTCATCGAGCTTGGATCTGGTGGATAAAATAAACCTTTTTCTTCTACCGCTTTAATAATATCAAGTGTAATGACACCAGCTTGTACAGTAATTGTTAAGTTTTCTTCATCAATTTCTAAAATATTGTTCATATGGCGGAAAATAAGGACGATACCGCCTTCAAGTGGACATGTTCCTGCGCAAAGATTTGTTCCAGACCCGCGCACATACACAGGAATTTTGTGAGTGTTACATACTTTTAATACTTCAGCTACTTCATTTGTATTACGAGGAGCAATGACTGCATCAGGCATTGCTTGGAAGTTTGGAGTGGCATCATAACTATAAGTTAAACGCCCCATATTGGATGTATCTACATTATCTTCGCCAACAATAGATACGAATGAATGAATAATTTGTTTTTCTAACATTGGAAATCCCCCTCAAACTGTTAACGTGTTTAGTTATAATAAACAACGTGGTAACAGTGCTTTCATTATAATGATAAAAAAGTCGAGGGATTCTTTCTATGTATAATCATCTAAAGATTAATCTGTTTTATCGTTCTTTTTTGTATGATCATCTAATAGGAGGAGTGCGAAGTATAAAACGTTTAAGTCTTTGAATTGTTTTGGATCAAGTCCTGTATGTTCTTCAATCTTTTTTAGCCTGTAATGTAATGTGTTAATGTGTATATGTAATTGTTTAGCCGTCTGTTTATAAGATTGGTTATAATCGATAAATAAGCGCAAAGTATGTATAAGCTCAGGAAATGATAATAAGTTTTCGATGGTACGCTCTAGAAATTGTTCACGCGTTTCGGCAGAAATATCTTGTAAACACATTTCTAAACGTAAATCTTCATTAAATACAATTTTTTTCGTTTCCAATGATACAGAAAGAGCGCGTAATGCTTGTTCGTAACATATGTTCATATTGTTTGAGGTAACTGTTTGTCCAATCCCGATATATAAAGAAATAGAAAATAAAGTTTCGCAGTCTTGTTTTAACCGTTTTAAAAATTGATAAGTTTGCTCTTTTGAGCTCGTTGCTGTAAATAAAATAAAACGATCATTTCCCCAACGAACAAATAGATGCTCTTTTGTTAAAATATTACGTATGTGTTGCCATATTTTACGCTGGAGCATCGTGTCATTTTTGCCAATAGAAAACAAAATAAGTTGTTTTTTCTTATATAAATCAATGCCAAGTGTTTTGGCGCGATCAAGAAAACTCGGGGACCACTCTGTATTTTGAAGCCAATCAAAGACAAAAGCTTCATAAGAACGGTGCTCAAGTTCTAGTTGCTCTAAAAAGTAGTTTTCATGAATTAATAATTCGGTCATCTTACGCAATATTTCTCCGTAGCGTGAAATATTTTCAGGTTCTCCTGTAATCCCAATGACACCAATTACTTCATCATGAAATAATAAAGGAAGATTCATCCCAGCCTTTACACCTTGCAATCGCCTTTCATCTTCTTTTGTAATGATGACGGTTTTCTTTTGTTTGGCGCAGCGGAGTGCACCTTCATGAAATTGACCAATTCTTTCTGTATCTGTACTTGCGATAATAACGCCTTCTATATTAATGATAATAATATTTTCTGTAATTAGTCTGCGTACTTCTCGTACAATTTTATTCGCTAAATCAGGAAATAGCATAATTGACACACCTCAAATTCTATTTGTTGTACATTATATATGTAAATTGAGTAAGAAAGGGAAATTTCACACTTTCCACACATTTATTTGTTATTTTACAATTATAACGAAATCATCCGAAGATGGAGGGAATCTTTTGAGAAAGTATGTTTTTCTTCTCTGTTTTTTATTTCTACTAGTAGGGTGTCAAGGAAGTTCATATACACCAATTGCTAAAGATAAAAATGTTATTATAACTACGAATATAAAAGAAGGCAGCATTAGTTTTATTGATAAAAAAGATAAAAAGTTAATTACGACATGGGAACTAAATGAGCCAATGGCCGGAATCACACTGCTTCCAAATGGCGATGAAATACTTGTATACGGTAAGCAATTAGAATATATGTATGTATATTCACTAGCGGAAGGAAGGCAAGTGGGAAAATATAAAACTGGAAAGGGCATTGTAAATGTGGTGGTATCAGCAGATAAAAAACAATTATTTGCTGCTGATCAAAATGTTCAAAAGGTAAGGTTCTTTACGATAAATGGGAAAGAGACAGGAAGTGTTTCAACAGGAAAAGGGCCTATAACGATGGTAGAGTATCAGAATCGGTTATCTGTACTAAACTTTTATGATACGAAACTAACGACAATTGATACGAAGAAAAAAGAAGTTATTCAATCCTTTATGATTCCGCCAGCATCAACAGGAGCGACGATTAGTCCTGATGGGAAAGAAATATGGATTGGCGGACATGGTGATGGAAATCAAGTAAATGAGAAAGTGTTAGTGTATTCTTTACAGAGTGGAGAAATGGTGCGTTCTTTACACGCTCCATTTATGCCTGTGAATATAACGAAGGATAGTAAGTACGTATATGCACTCAGTCATGGATCGAATACACTTAGAAAGTTTGATATTAGCACATATAAAGAAATAGCTTCTGTAGAAGTAGGGTCGAATCCATTTGCATTTTTTGAGAGCGGAGCAGAAGGGTATGTAGCCAGTTATGATAGTGATGAAGTGTGCGTTATAGATATGAAGAATTTGAAAATAAAACAAACAATTAAAGTCGGAAAAGGACCGTTTCAACTCATAGAGAGGGAAGGGAAGGACAATGAATAAATATAGAGTGCTAGTTGTAGATGATGAAAGTGATATGAGACAGCTTGTTGGAATGTATTTGGATAACTTTGGATATGAGTGGGGAGAAGCTGAGAATGGAAAAGAGGCTCTTAAAAAACTAGAAACGGATCATTATGATTTCGTTGTATTAGATATAATGATGCCAGAAATGGATGGACTTTCAGTTTGTAAAGAAATTAGAAAAACGTCAGATGTGCCGATTATATTTTTAACGGCAAAAGGTGAAGAGTGGAATAGGGTGAACGGCTTACGTATGGGAGCAGATGACTATATTGTAAAACCGTTTAGTCCTGGTGAATTGGTTGCCCGTATGGAAGCTGTGCTAAGAAGATATACAAAGCAAGAACAGCAAGAAGAGATTCAATTTGGACCAATTCTTATCAATGAAAAAAGTAGACGAATAGAGGCGGGTGGTGAGCCGATTTCTCTTACTGTAAAAGAGTTTGATTTATTATATTTTCTTTGCCAACATACAGGACAAGTATTTAGCCGGGAGCAATTACTTGAAAAGGTATGGGGATATGATTATGCCGGAAGTACAAGAACGGTAGATACGCATGTGAAAACGATGCGCTTGAAGCTTGGAGAAAGTGGAAACTACATTCAAACTGTTTGGGGTGTAGGCTATAAATTTGAGGTGTAACGTATGTTTACGATGGTACAAAAACTTTGGCTTACAGTAGTATGTGCAGTATGTGTAACAGTGTCCTTTCTTTATTTCGTATCTTTATACTCGTATGAAAAATTATACGTTGATAATTTAAAAGCTTCGTTAGTAATGGAAGGAAAAAGTCTTGCTGCTCAATATGATAAGCGTGAAGGAATATCAACTTTTGAAGAGAAAGTAAGATCGTTTGATCAAATATCTAGTTCAGACGTTATTTTCGTGTCTAATCCGCGTGATTTAAGCGCATGTTTGCCTTTTGATGTGCATCATCATTCTCTTATAAGTGAAGGAGATAGGCAAACGCTATTAGACGGGAAAACTGTGACAAAAATAGGATATGAAGAACATTTTGACCGTAATATTATGGGGGTTGTCATCCCTGTATTGGAAAATAAAAAATTAGTCGGAATTGTCTATTCGTATATTCCTTTAAAAAGTATAAAAGATTTAATCTATGATATGGGTCTTATTTTAGCACCGTTAGCAATTGCTATGATTTTAATTACGATATGGGTTGGAAGGAAAATTATAATTGCAATTACGAAGCCACTTTCGCAAATGGAGCGGGTTGCAAATCATTTGGCTACGGGAGATTTTTCGGAGCGGATTACAGTTTCTTCAGAGGATGAAATTGGACGATTAGGAAAAGCATTTAATAAAATGGCAAATTCATTAGAAACAGAAGATGTAAAGCGTAAGGAATTTTTAGCAAATGTTTCGCATGAACTTAGAACACCACTTAGTTATATAAAAGGGTATAGCGAGGCTATTTTAGATGGTGTTGCAAAGGGACCGCAGCAGGAAAAAGTAACGCAGCTAATTCATAAAGAAGCAGGTCGTATGCAGCGTCTCGTTCATGACTTGTTAGACTTAGCACAATTAGAAGGTGAGCACTTTCCGTTAAAGAAGCAACCTATCGTTTTTTCACAGCTGATTGAAGACGTATTAGATACGTATGAGATTAAGTTTATAGAAAAGGAAATTCATATTTCAACCAATTTAAATCCAGAGGTCATTGTCATGATTGATGAGGATCGTATGCAACAAGTGCTTCATAATGTGTTAGATAATGCGATACGGTATACAAATCAAAAAGGAAATATCGTTATAACTTTAGAGCAAATCGATGATTACTGTGAATTAAAAATAAAAGATACAGGAATTGGTATTGATATAGAACATTTGGAGAATCTTGGAGAACGCTTTTACCGAGTTGATAAAGCGAGAAGTCGTCAACACGGTGGAACAGGTTTAGGCCTTGCTATTGTGAAACAAATTGTTCATATACATGGTGGACAGTGGAAAATTGAAAGTGAAAAAGATAAGGGAACAACGGTTATTATTAAACTGAATGTACAGGATGAGGGGAGCATGTTCTAATTTTTAGGACATGTTCTTTATATTGAAGAAAATATTTATCCCGCTATTCGCCGGGCAGTAAGACACTCACCTCAAAATTCAACGGAAGCAAAGAAGTTAGGTGGAGGCCCTGCTGCCCGTAAAAGCCCGATTGGTGAGAGCTAATAATCAGTGGGCGATGAACAAAACCTCCACTGATTAAAGTTTCACTTTATACGTAAAAATATAAATTAATATGTAATAAATATCGAAAATTTGACTATTTTATGAACAAAACATTTGTACTTCTTATCAATTCGGTCTAAAATAGTTATGATGCAAAGTTCTTATAAATCGTTTCAATTGTTGTTTGGAAGATACTGAGGTGATTTAACTGGAGTACAAATCTATTAAACCGAAAAAAATTTACGAAGAAGTATCTGAAGCTATTTTAACAATGATTAAAAATGGTACGTTAAAACCTGGTGACAAACTACTCCCTGTGCATCAATTAGCTGAGCAGTTTCAAGTTGGCAGATCTGCTGTTCGTGAAGCGCTAAGTGCGCTAAGAGCGATGGGCTTAATTGAGATGAAACAAGGAGAAGGTACATATGTGAAGAACTTCGATTCTTCTTCATTAACGAAATCATTAAACAATAGATTATTAATGAAGAAAGAAGATATTTTGAATTTATTAGAAGTACGAAAGGTGCTTGAAGTGGGGGCAGTTCGAGTAGCGGCGGCAAAACGTACGGAAGATAACTTACAAAATATGAAACATTGGTTAGATGAAATGGCAAAGAGCATTGGAGATGAAAAGGCTGGCGAAAAAGCCGATTTTCAATTTCATATGGGAATTGCAGAGTCTTCGCATAATAACATTTTGCTTGAACTCATGAATCATGTTTCAGAGATGATTGCTGAAACAATTGGTGAATCAAGACGCATTATTTTATATGGTGAACAAACGACATCAGAACGACTTATAGAAGAGCATCAAGTTATATATGATGCGGTGTTAAAACAAGATGTAGAATTAGCGCAGCAAGCAATGCTAGATCATTTAACAAATGTAGAACATATTGTCACAGGTAAAAACGATATAAATTCGTAATTTAATCTTTTAAAAATTTAATTTTCTGATAAAATAGAGAAAGATTAAGTAAGCGTTTTCTTTAGAAGAGGGAGAGGATAGGCCATGGTTGAGCCTATTTCTTCTCTACTAAGTCATCTGATGACCATATGTTTGTTGGTGAAGTTGTAAAAAGGGGGAGTAATAGTTATGAAAGTTACTTTATTTGTTACTTGTTTAGTCGATATGTTTGAAACAAATGTCGGCAAAGCAACAGTTGAAGTGTTGGAGCGTTTAGGTTGTGAAATTGAATTTCCAGAAGCACAAGTTTGTTGTGGGCAGCCTGCTTATAATAGCGGCCATGTAGAAGCAGCAAAAGAAGCGATGAAACATATGATTGAAACTTTTGAAGATGCAGAATATATTGTTACGCCATCTGGTTCTTGTGCGACAATGTTTCATGAGTATCCGCATGTTTTCAAAGATGATCCAAAGTGGGCTAAACGTGCACAAAAAGTTGCTGATAAAACTTATGAATTTACACAGTTTATTGTAGATGTTTTAAAAGTTACAGATGTTGGTGCAAGTTTACCAGGGATAGCTACTATTCATAAATCATGTCATATGACGCGTATGCTTGGAGTAAAAGAAGCACCAGGAATTTTATTATCAAATGTAAAAGGATTAACTGTGAGAGATTTGCCAAACGTGCAAAATTGTTGCGGGTTTGGGGGAACGTTTTCAGTTAAGATGACTCCAATTTCTGAGCAAATGGTAGACGAAAAAGTAGATAGTGTCATGGAAACAGGTGCAGATTATTTAATCGGTGCAGATTGTGGGTGTTTGTTAAACATTGGCGGACGTATTGAGCGTTTAGGAAAAGAAGTAAAAGTAATGCATATTGCTGAGGTACTGAATAGTCGCTCATGAAGGGGGAACATAAGCTATGTCTATGAAAATCAGTGAGAAAAAATTTAATGATCGCGTTGGTGATGGAATTCAAGATTCGTTTATGCGCGGAGCAGTATCTTCTGCACAAACGCGTTTATATACGAATCGCTTAAAAGCTGCAGATGAATTAGGAAACTGGGAAGAGTGGCGTGAACTAGGTGAACAAATTCGTCAACATACGTTAGAAAATCTGGATTATTACTTAATGCAGTTAAGTGAAAATGTATCAAAAAGAGGCGGACACGTGTACTTTGCGAAGACGAAAGAGGAAGCTGCAAAGTATATTCAAGACGTTGCCAAAAAGAAACAAGCGAAAAAAGTAGTAAAATCAAAGTCGATGGTAACAGAAGAAATTAGTATGAATCATGCGCTTGAAGAGATTGGCTGTGAAGTATTAGAGAGTGACTTAGGAGAGTATATCTTGCAAGTAGATAATGATCCACCTTCACATATTATTGCACCTGCACTTCATAAAAATAGAACGCAAATTCGCGATGTATTTAAAGAAAAGCTAGGCTATGAAAATTCTGATGACCCATATGAAATGACAAAGTTTGTTCGTAAACAACTTCGTGAGAAATTTATGGATGCAGAAATTGGTGTAACTGGTTGTAACTTTGCTGTTGCCAATACTGGATCTCTTTGTTTAGTAACGAATGAAGGTAATGCAGATCTTGTTATGTCAATTCCTAAAACACAAATTGCGGTAATGGGTATGGAACGTATGGTTCCGACAATGGAAGAATTAGATGTTTTAGTTGGTTTACTATGTCGTAGTGCAGTAGGTCAAAAATTAACAAGTTATGTAACAGTAGCAGGACCAATTCAAGAAGAGGAAGTTGATGGACCTGAAGAATTCCATTTAGTGGTTGTTGATAATGGTCGCTCTCAAATTCTTGGATCTGAATTCCGTTCCGTATTACAATGTATTCGTTGCGCTGCTTGTGTTAACGTATGTCCTGTATATCGTCACGTTGGTGGACATTCATATGGATCGATTTACTCAGGACCAATCGGTGCGGTATTAACACCGCTTCTAGGTGGATATGATGATTACAAAGAGCTTCCTTATGCATCTAGTTTATGCGGAGCATGTACAGAAGCTTGTCCAGTAAAAATTCCATTGCATGATTTATTATTAAAACATCGTCAAGTCATCGTTGAGCAAGAAGGTCGTGCACCACTTGCAGAAAAACTAGCGATGAAAATGTTTAGTATGGGTGCTTCTTCAGCTGCTTTATATAAAATGGGTTCAAAAATGGCACCAGCGGCAATGAGTCCATTTACATCTGGTAATCGTGTATCAAAAGGTGTTGGACCACTTAAAAACTGGACGGATATTCGTGAATTCCCAGCTCCAAGTAAAGAACGATTCCGTGATTGGTATAAAGATCATAAGAAAGGCGGGGATAAATAATGACAGGATTAATTCAAAACCGTGATGCCTTTCTAGATAACATTGCAAAAGAACTTGGGCGCGCACGTAAAACAGAAGGTGTAGAGCGTCCAGTATGGAAAAGTAATGTGAATATAGAAACGTTAAAAGATTATTCACAAGAAGAATTACTAGAAGTGTTTAAAAAGCAATGTACAAACATTCATACAACTGTAGTAGAAACGACAAATGACCGTTTAGGTGAAGAACTTCAAAAAGTAATCATGGAAAACGGCGGGGGACCTATTTTATTATCAGCAGATGATCGTTTTGATGCATATGGTTTAACATCTTTATTTAAAGAAGAACTTCCAAAGCGAGACGTTGAAGTAAACGTATGGGATCCAGAGAGAAAAGACGAAAATATGCGTTTAGCTGAAAAAGCGAATATTGGTATTGCATTTAGTGATTATACATTAGCCGAATCTGGTACAATTGTTGTACAAAGTCATAAAGGGCAGGGACGTTCTTTACACTTTTTACCGACTGTATATTTTGCTATTATTCCACGTGAAACACTTGTGCCTCGTATTACACAAGCAGTTCAGGATATGAACTCACGCGTAGAAAATGGGGAGACAGCGGCATCTTGTATTAACTTTATTACAGGGCCAAGTAACTCGGCTGACATTGAGATGAATCTTGTTGTCGGAGTACATGGACCATTAAAAGCAGTATATTTCATCGTATAAAAGAGGGGAAAGCAGGCCGGAAAATGGCCTGCTTTTTTAGTAGAATAAAGGATAATATGAAGTAGAAGTTCTCTCCTTTTTTTGCTATGTTTTTTGGGAAAGGAGAGGAAGGGATGTTCACTTATTTATATGCACTGTTAGCAGGGATGGTGTTTGGTTCTTTTTTTATGTTAGTTGCGGTGAGGGTTCCATTAGGTGCGTCTATTATTACCCCGCGTTCACATTGTTATTATTGCAAATATGTGCTAAGGCCAAAAGAACTAATCCCCATCATTTCATTTTATATACAAAGAGGCTGTTGTACGAATTGTAAGAGGAAAATTCCAATTATATATGTAGCATTTGAATGTATAACAGGAAGTATATTTCTTCTTACCGTGTATATGATTGGAATAGAACGAGAACTTATTATCATTTTATCCCTTTTTTCGCTACTTCTTATTATTTCAGTTACAGATTACTTATATATGTTAATTCCTGATTGTATTTTAATTTCGTTTGCGGTTTTACTCATTCTCGAAAGTGTTTTTGTACAATTAGTTACTTGGACAGATAGTATAGTTGGTAGTGGTGTTATATTCCTTTTGTTATATTGCATGCAAAAGATATATCCAGAAGGGCTTGGCGGAGGAGATATAAAACTACTTTCGTTACTTGGTTTTATAGTAGGAGTGAAGGGAGTTTTTATCGTTTTATTTTTAGCATCTTGTTTTAGTCTTTGTTTTTTCGGGATTGGTATCGGATTAAAACGTATAGAAGTACGAAAGCCAATTCCATTTGGTCCTTTTATTAGTCTTGGGGCAATGTGCTATGTATTAGCTGTTTATTCAAATTAGAGAGGGAATCGAAAATGAACGTATATATGGATGATCAAAGAAGTTGCCCGTTCGGGTATGTGTCCGCAACTACAGTAGAATGTGCCTTGCAAATGGTTCGGGATTATGATGTGAATATTCTTTCCCTTGATTATAATATGGGCTGGGGAGCAAAAAATGGACTAGATTTTGTAGAAGCTTTTTGTACAGAGGGATTATATGTAAATGAAATTCACCTTCATACGAATGATGTCATCGGTATGCACAAGATGAAACAGAGAATGGATAAGGGAAAGGAAGAAGGAGAAATTAATCCTCACCTTGTTGTTAAATACGTGGGAAGCTAAAAACTCCAAAGTAAAACTTTGGAGTTTTTAGTGTTTCATATGTGCTTGTAAAGGAATAATCTCTTCTTGTTGAGCTACTGCGATTTCAGTTTCTTCCTGTTGAACTTCAGGTGTTTTCTTTGTTAAGTAGTGGTATACCATACCGACAAATACTGATCCGCCAATAATGTTACCGATTGTAACAGGAATTAAGTTATGAATAGCACCTGAAAAAGAAATTGTCTCAGGATGCGGTGAAACTAAAGATAAAGCAAAGAGTGATAAGTTTGCAATACTATGTTCGTAACCAGATAAGAAGAATGTGAAAACAAGTAGCATCATGACTATTATTTTTGCTGTGTCACCTTTAACCTGAGAAGGTAAGAAACAAGCAAGACATACGAGCCAGTTACATAAAATGGCTTTAAAGAATAACTGCATTGTAGGTGTGTTCATCTTTCCTTCAACGACTTTATTCATTAAGTGACCGTGATCAATTGCTTCAAAAATTCCAGTTGCGTAAAATAGTAAGGCAAAGAATAACGCGCCGGCTAAGTTACCTGCATAACAAGCAACCCAGTTACGTAGTGTATCAGAAATCGTTGTTTCTTTTCTTAAAGTTGCTACAGTAAAGTACATTGTGTTCCCAGTAAACAATTCAGCACCGCCATATATAATAAGTACGAGAGCAATCCCGAAAAACATAGAAGCAGCTAAATAAGTTGCTGGTGAATCTGCAATGTGAAAAAAGTTACCTAATTTAAAACATAGTACAATAATAAAACCGATATAAATACCCGCAAGTGCAGCACGAATGAAATATTGCATTGGGTTTGTATCTAGTATTTTCTTTTTGCTTTTAGCCAGTTTGACAACATAATCTAGTCCTTGTTCTAGCATGAGTAATACGCTCCTTTAGTAAATCTTCTATAAATACTCCTTATATGAATAAAGTACATGGAATTGTTCTCACTTTCAATAAGTTTGTGCAATGTTTCACAAAAAGGACATACATACATTAAGAAAACGTTTACAAAAGGTAGTATAATGTAATTTTTTCTGGACATTGAGAGGAAGAAAGAAAAAAGAAAAAGCGCTGTAATTACAGCGCTTTTTCGTCTAAATTCTTTTCTACTTTTACTTCTACTTCTTTTGAGAAGAACCAACCACCAACTGCGATTCCGACTAATACGATCCAGAATGTAAGCTTCCACGGAGTGGATTCTGGGAATGAATGTGGAATTACATTTAATGCAGGGTGTGCTAATGTATAAACTGCTAGCTTCACACCAACCCAACCTACAATTAAGAATGCTGCGGTTTCAAGTCCTGGTTTACGTTTTAAGATTTGTACGAAAGCAGTTGCTGCAAATCGCATAATGATTAATCCGATAAGTCCACCTACAAAGATAACAGCGAATTGCCCAGTATCAAGACTACCAATTGTACCTAATCCTGTTTTTGGTAAAGTCATTGCTAGTGCAACAGCAGCTAAAATTGAATCAACTGCGAAGGCGATATCAGCAACCTCAACTTTAAATACAGTCCACCAAAAGTTCTCTTGTTTTTTCTTTGCTTCTTTTTCTTCTGTTTCTTCATCTGTATTCTTTTTAACATATGTTTTAAATAAGTGATTACCAGCGATAAACATAAGGTAGATGGCACCGATTGCTTGCACTTGCCATACATCGACTAAGAACGAAATCATAAATAACGATCCAAATCGGAAAACAAATGCCCCCGCTAATCCATAAAATAGTGCTTTCTTTCGTTTTTCTTCTGGTAAATGTTTTACCATAATTGCAAGAACAAGAGCGTTATCAGCCGCTAAAATCCCTTCAAGTGCAATTAGGATGAGTAATACCCAACCATACTCCAATAATAATGATACATCCATGTACATTCTCCTCTCATTTCTATAAGTTCTAAATAAGTGAAGAATTTCCCCACTATTTAGTTTCCCCATACTCCTGCCTATTAACTTTGGAAAAATCTGGAAGTGAATGCAAAAAAGACCTCTGCCGTTAATAGGCAAAGGTCTTGCTAGACATATGTAATAAAAAATGCCAACAAAGCCGGAAGAACTAAGTTCTACGTAATGACGACTTTGTTTCCAAGAAATATTCTTGGACGCTACTCCCCTTTGGAGATATGTTATTGTATTCTCATTATATGGATAATTTATACGGTTGTCAACCTGTTAAAATATCTTCATTCGGATATTTTATTTTCAGGTTCTTTTTACGAGCAAATGAAAAAGCCAATGTTAAAGGACCCATTTTCCCGAAAAACATCATAAAGATAATAATAGCTTTTCCGATTATAGTTAAGTGGGGTGTTAAATTCATACTGAGGCCAACAGTCCCAAATGCTGAAAATACTTCGAAAGCACTCATCAATAGAGGAACTCGCTCAGTAATACTCAAAATTAAAATAGCAAAAAAGATAAATGAAATGGAAATAATAGTAATGGTTAATGATTTGACAATGAGAGTATCTTTAATGGATTTTTTAAATACGACAATATCCTCTTGTTCTTGTAAAAATTTAAATACGCCAAAAAATATGATTAAAAATGTTGTTAACTTAATCCCACCACCAGTTGAAGCGCTACCAGCACCAATAAACATAAGGAGCATCATTAATAGGAGAGAAGGTTTTGACAATGTAGAAATATCAACAGTATTAAACCCGGCAGTTCGCGTTGAAATTGCTTGAAAATAAGAGGCCAATCCTTCTTCAAATGGGGTAAAACCTCTCATAGAAAGGGAGTTATGGAACTCGAATATAAAAATAAAAAGGGTAGCAATAATGTTGACGATTAGAGTAGAAGAGAGCATAAGTTTTGAATGTAGTGTAAGGTTTTTAAAGTTTTTCTTTCTTTTTATGTCTACGATTACTGTAAAACCAATTCCACCTAAGATGATGAGAGAGGAAATGACGAGATTGACAAGAATGCTATGAGAATGGGACATTAAATTATCGCTCCACACAGAAAAGCCAGCATTGTTAAAGGCTGAGATTGAATGGAAAAAACTATAATAGATCCCTTTCATAACCCCATATTTTGGTACCCATTCAAAAGAAAGAATTATAGTAGCGATACATTCGACTGTAAAAGAGAATAAAAATAATGCTTTGGCAAGACGGATGATGCCGCCGATATTCGTTTGATTTAATGCTTGTTGCAGTAAAATTCGATTTTGAAGACCGATTTTTCTTCCGAGCATAATCGCAATTAAGACAGCAAAGCTCATAATGCCAAGCCCGCCAACTTGTATAAGCGTTAAAATGACACATTGTCCAAACAAAGTAAATACTTTTCCAGTATCTACAACACCAAGCCCAGTAACAGTACAAGCGGAAACGGTTGTAAATAAGGCATCGAGCCATGAAATGGACGTTGTCGTAGCAATGGGTAGTTTTAATAAACATGTGCCGACAACTGATAATACAAGAAAAGACAAAGTAAGAACGCGGGGAGGGCTCATGCTAATATTAATCCGTTTCATTTTACAGATCGCTCCTTTCGTTTTGATTAGTATGTGAAAAAGCACCATTATGTATGTTGAAAATAGAAAGAGGCAGAGAATATCTGCCTCTAAGCCATATGTTATATTATTATCCACGTAATTGTTGTTGAGCTAAAGCAACAAGACGTTTTGTTACTTCACCGCCAACTGAACCGTTAGAACGAGATGCTGTATTAGATCCTAAGCTTACACCAAATTCTTGTGCAATTTCATATTTAAATTGTTCAAGTGCTTGTTCTGCACCTGGAACTAATAATTTGTTTGTTTTTACCATGTTGATACACATCCTTATGAGTAGTCCAGTTCAGCTAAGTTCTTATCTAAACTGGTAACGTTATTTTATGTGGAAACGACGTACTCATACGCGGAAGTAATCGGTGCGATTAGAAGTTCTTGGATAGAAAAAAGAGTAGCAAATTTGCTACTCTTTTTTTAGTATTGTCGCTGTTCCTTCCACGACAATATCATCTGATTGATTATATATGTTTGTTTGCAGCGTAATGATTTTTTTATCATCACGCTTTTTAATAACCTCTGCCACAACGCGAAGTGTATCACCGATTTTGACAGGGGCACGGAATGAAACATTTTGGGATAAATAAATCGTATTTTTGCCTGGGAGTTTCGTTCCAAGGATGGTAGAAATAAAACTCGAAACGAGCATACCGTGAGCAATACGTTCTTTAAACATTGTCGTTTTTGCAAAAGAATCTAAAATGTGAATAGGATTCACATCCCCAGTCAATTTTGCAAAATTGATAACATCTTCATCTGTAATTGTTTTTGTAAGGGATGCTTGATCACCGACTTGAATCTCATCATAGCGAAGCTCCGGAACAGTTTGTGCTTCTTGAAATGGATTCATTTTGTCCTCCTTCTTTTCCATATCGAAAAATGTTAGCCATCTTGATGTAGTAGGAGGAAGAAAGAGTTTTGTTTGTGCTGCGGTTAGCTCCCACATTTTTCTTACTTGATGGAAGTAAATAGATTTTTTGAGTTTTCCTCGAACTTTTTTGCGAGTTCCAACTGTTTTGACTTGAACTCTTCCAAAAAACCCTCTAACTGTTTTTGAGCCTCTTCACGTTGTAATTGTTGTTGCTCAATAAATTGTTTTGTTGTTTCTTCAAATTGGCCGCTTGTTTGGGTAAGAATTGACAATGATGTTTTTGTAGGAGAAACAGTAAGCTGATGCATATGAGCAGAAAGTTCCTTCCATTTGTCCTGCCACTCGTTAATTTGATCATTTAAGGAGTTTCCAGTTAATTGTTTCACGTAATCTGTATATTGGTTATTGAACTGAGCAGTGAGTTGTTGTAGTTCTTTTTCTAGTTCATCTACTCCTGATGTTAATTTATGCAAAGCGTCTTGTTGTTGTTTTAATGTTTCTAAAGTAAGTTGCTCTAATTGCTTCCCAGCTGAAGAGAAAAGGGAAAGTGATTGAGACCAGTTTTTCCAAAATGCATCGACTAATTCGTATGGTTTAGTTTCCATTGTTTGACCCCCAAATGTTTTTTTGCATATTGTGAACGCAGATTACTCTGCTGTACCACCAGGTGAAGATGAAGAATCCTTTTCATCCTTTTCTGGAGAAGTAGAAAATGGAAAGAATGCATTGGTGTATAACGTGAAAAACGTTCGCAACATATTTTGATAATGTTCAAAAGAAGTCGCACATGTTGTTAAATATTGCTCTCCATATTCAGTTAAAGAATAAATTCTTTTTGCCGGCCCTCCATCGCTTGTATCCCAAGTAGAAGAAATAAGGTTTTCTTTTTCTAATTTGCGTAGTGTTCTATAAACATTACCTTGGTCAACAGAAGAAAAGCCGATATCCATTAGCATTTGAATAAGTTTGTAACCATGAAGACTCCAGTCTTTTAGACAGAGAAGTAAGAAGGGAACTAAGAAGTTTTTTGGCATGGAGTTTGGTTGTTTCGCTTGGTTGCTCTCCAAACTTTCGCGTTGTTCTGGTTCATTTTGTAGCATGATTGTGCATCACCTCATGAATCAGTTAGATGGAATTTTTTGCTTATAAGTGCAATTTACACCTATCTGTTTTTAAAGTCAACACATTTGTTAGAAAATAGAAAAAAATAAAATATAGACTTGAAGTTTTATTCAGAATATTAGAAAATAGTGAATAGGTTGAATTGTTTCAAAAACGAAAAAGGGAGTGTAGGTAAAGTGATTGATCAAAAATTCGATCCACTACAAGCATGGAAAAATGCTTATGAACAAACCGAAACATTTTGGGGAAAAGCGCTCAATGAAACAATTAAAACAGAAGAATATTCTGCTTGGATGGGCAGCGTTCTAGATTTGAATTTGTTTTATCAAAAAGCATTAAATGATACGACAAAAAACTATTTAGAACAAGTAAATGTGCCGACGAAAGAGGATATCGCAAGAGTGGCTACGCTTGTTATTAACTTAGAAAATAAAGTAGATAACATTGAGGAGTTTCTAGAGGAGAAAGTAGATTCTTTAGGGCAAGCTCCTACATTAAAGCGTGATGTAACGAAAGTAAAACAAGATATTCGTACGCTTGAAACAAAAGTAGATCAAATTTTAGAATTGCTAGAAAAGCAAAATGCAGTACTAGCTAAACTACAAGTACCTGTAAAAGAAGAGGTAAAGCCTGCGAATAAACCAGAAAATAAAAAATGATAAAAGCGCTTGTTTATAACAGATAAAAGAGAGAGGGAGAATCTCTTTTCACGTATAAACAGCGAAACATAATTATATATGGACTCTATAGTATGAGTACCAAAATGATTCATAACAATCGTTCACAAATTCATTTAAGGGGGAAAAGAAATGGTTCAATTAAATGGAAAAGTAGCAATCGTAACAGGTGGAGCAAAAGGAATTGGAAAAGCAATTACAGTAGCATTAGCACAAGAGGGAGCGAAAGTAGTTATTAACTATAATAGCAGTAAAGAAGCAGCTGAAAATTTAGTAAATGAATTAGGAAAAGAAGGACATGACGTTTATGCAGTGCAAGCGGATGTTTCTAAAGTAGAAGATGCAAACCGACTTGTAGAAGAAACTGTGAATCATTTTGGTAAAGTTGATATTCTTGTTAATAATGCTGGTATTACAAGAGACCGTACATTCAAAAAGTTAAATCGTGAAGATTGGGAGCGCGTAATTGACGTGAATTTAAGCAGCGTATTTAATACGACAAGTGCGGTTCTTCCATACATAACGGAAGCAGAAGAAGGAAGAATTATTAGCATTTCTTCTATTATTGGTCAAGCAGGTGGATTTGGCCAAACAAACTACTCAGCAGCAAAAGCGGGTATGTTAGGATTTACAAAATCATTAGCGTTAGAACTTGCAAAAACAAATGTCACTGTAAATGCTATTTGCCCAGGATTTATTGATACTGAAATGGTAGCAGAAGTACCAGAAGAAGTACGTCAAAAAATCGTTGCAAAAATCCCGAAAAAACGTTTTGGTCAAGCTGATGAAATTGCAAAAGGTGTAGTATACCTATGCCGTGACGGTGCGTATATCACAGGTCAACAATTAAACATTAACGGCGGATTATATATGTAATGAAGTAAGAAAAAAGTGCATATCCATAGCAGGAATGCACTTCTTTTTTTTTAAGAAGGAAATCGACCAAAAAGGAGATAGAAAAATGACTACATTCGCAACAGAATGGGAAAAGCAATTAGAGCTATACCCAGAAGAGTACCGAAAAGCATACCGCCGAGTGAAAAGGGCGAGTGAAATTTTATTACGTGAACCAGAGCCGCAAGTCGGATTAACGCCGAAAAAGGTTATTTGGACGAAGAATAAGACGAAGCTTTATCGCTACATTCCAAAACAAGAAAAAACACAAAGAGTTCCAATTCTGTTAATATATGCTCTTATTAATAAACCATATATTATGGATTTAACTCCTGGAAATAGTTTAGTGGAATATCTAGTGGATCGTGGTTTTGATGTATATATGCTTGATTGGGGCACATTTGGTTTAGAAGATAGTCATTTGAAATTTGATGATTTCGTGTTTGATTATATTGCAAAAGCAGTAAAAAAAGTAATGCGAACTGCAAAATCGGACGAGATTTCTTTACTTGGTTATTGCATGGGTGGAACGCTAACTTCTATTTATGCAGCGCTTCATCCGCACATGCCAATTCGTAATTTAATTTTCATGACAAGTCCTTTTGATTTCTCTGAAACAGGATTGTATGGTCCTTTATTAGATGAGAAATACTTCAATTTAGATAAAGCGGTTGATACATTTGGAAATATTCCGCCAGAAATGATTGATTTCGGAAACAAAATGTTAAAGCCAATTACGAACTTTGTTGGTCCATATGTTGCTCTAGTAGATCGTTCAGAGAATGAACGCTTCGTCGAAAGCTGGAGATTGGTTCAAAAGTGGGTTGGTGATGGTATTCCGTTCCCAGGTGAATCATACAGACAGTGGATTCGTGATTTTTATCAAAATAATAAATTGGTTAAGGGTGAACTCGTTATTCGCGGACAAAAGGTAGATCTTGCAAATATTAAGGCGAATGTCTTAAATATTTCCGGGAAACGTGATCATATCGCTTTGCCATGTCAAGTAGAAGCATTACTAGACCATATTTCTAGCACAGATAAACAATATGTATGTTTACCAACAGGGCATATGTCTATCGTTTACGGTGGAACAGCTGTAAAACAAACATATCCGACGATTGGAAATTGGCTTGAAGAGCGTTCTAATTAAAAATAAAAAATCCAACTAGCCTATGTTAGTTGGATTTTTTTATGAAAAATAACAAAACATAGAAAGGAGAAATTTATATTTTAGGAGTATAATTATGAAACTTATGACAGGTAAGTTGTTTTGGAATACAGGAGTTTCAGTACCTTGTTATCCACCGTTAGGAAATGATATGATATGTGATGTGCTTGTAGTCGGAAGTGGCGAAGCAGGTGCCCATATAGCGTATTCTTTAGCGAAAATAGGTATGAGTGTAATGCTTATTGAAAAAAGAGAAATTGCATGTGGTAGTACATTTGCAAATGTAGGTGTATTACAGTTTCTTCATGATAAATCGTTAACCTCACTTATCCATACATTTGGTGAAGAAAAAGGGGTACGAGCATATAAACTGTGTTACGAAGCGTTACGGACAATGGAGAAAGTGGTACCTACTCTCGATATTGATCCCTATTTTATTCTGAGAAGTAGTTTATATTATGCAAGTAAAAGTGAGGATGTCTCATTTTTACAAGAGGAGTACAATACGTTACAGAATTATGGATTTCCTGTTGAGTATTTTACAGAATCTGATATTAAGAAACGTTATCCTTTCATAAAACAAGCGGCATTATATACACACGGTGATGCCGAGGTGAATCCGTATTTATTAGCGCACAGTCTTTTGCATAAAGCAAATCAAATGGGAGCTAATATATATGAACATACAGAGGCAATACATATAAAAAAACGTAAAAATGATTTAATTTGTTACACGAAAATAGGAAATCAAATTGTAGCAAAGAATATTATTATGGCGACAGGTTATGAAGCGCTTTTTGGAAAGAAAGAAAGAAAAAATACAACAGTAGACACCTCTTATGCAATTGTAACAAATGAAATAGATCAGTTTGAAGGCTGGCATGAGCGATCGTTAATTTGGGAAACGGCACGGCCCTACTTATATTTTCGAACGTATCGAAGCCGCATTATAGTAGGCGGATTAGATGAAGCGCTGCAAATTCAAACAATTGGTGATACGAAATTATTGCATAAGCGTGATATCCTTATTAATATTGTAAAAGAGATGTTCCCGCAGTATAAAAATATACAGGCAGACTACTATTGGGCAGCCGCATTTGGTGGTACTCATGATGGTCTCCCCATTTTAAAAGAAGACGAAAAGATACATAATTTGTTTTACGCATTGCCGTATGGAGGTAATGGAACTGTATATGGAATGGTCTTTGCCAAATTATTTGAGCAGTTATTTACAAATAAAGAAAGTAAAGATTTTTCTTTATTTAATCGATAGAAAAAAGGTAGCGAAGTGATGGAATGAGAGATATAAAAAAGTTTTTACAAAAATTACGTCCTGTACAACTCATCGTTTTGTTTTATTTGTTAGCAGTAGTTGTATCGGTGATATTGCTTAGTTTACCGTTTGTTACGAAGCCTGGTGTGAAATGGACATTTATAGATGCGCTTTTTACATCGGTTAGTGCGGTAAGCGTTACGGGACTGTCTGTTATTACGATTTCAGATACGTTTACTACAGCAGGAATTATTGTTTTAGCCCTTATTCTACAATTAGGCGGCTTAGGAATTATGGCGCTTGGTACATTTGTTTGGATCATTACGGGGAAAAAGATTGGTTTGCAAAGAAGAAGATTAATTATGGCAGACCATAATCAAGGGAATTTATCGGGTCTTGTAGAATTGATGCGTTCTATTTTGATTGTAATTATTTCAATAGAACTTATTGGAGCAATCCTATTAGGTACAAGATTTTTACTTTACTTTCCGACTTGGAAAGAAGCTTATTTTCACGGTTTCTTTGCAGCTGTTAGTGCGACTACGAACGGCGGATTTGATTTAACAGGACAATCATTAATTCCTTATAAAAAAGATTATATTGTTCAAATGATTCATATGTTACTAATTATTTTAGGAGCGATTGGTTTCCCTGTGCTAATGGAAGTGAAACAATTCCTTAGTAAAAGGAGACAACAATTATTCCGTTTTTCATTATTTACAAAACTGACGACAACAACATTTTTTGCACTCGTTGTTGTTGGTACAATTATGATTTTTTTACTGGAGAGAAATCATTTTTTAGTAGGAAAGTCATGGCATGAAACTGTATTTTATACATTATTCCAATCTGTGACGACGAGAAGTGGTGGACTTGCTACGATGGATATACGTGAATTGTCACAACCGACGCTTTTATTTATGAGTATATTAATGTTTATAGGGGCATCTCCAAGTTCGGTTGGGGGCGGAATACGTACAACAACATTTGCTGTTAGTATATTGTCACTATATACCTTTGCAAGGGGTGGTAGAACAGTTAGAGTCTTCAAACGTCAGCTACATGAAGAGGATGTACTGAAAGCATCTGTCGTTATGACGATGGGGATTTTGTTATGTGCTACTGCGCTATTCATTTTATCTATTACGGAAAATGTACCGCTTATGAGCTTAATTGTTGAAGTTTGTTCTGCTTTCGGAACGACGGGACTATCAACAGGTGTTACGCCTGATTTAACAACTGTTGGGAAACTTGTACTTATTGTGCTTATGTTTATCGGACGCGTTGGTATTTTAACATTTATTTTAGCTAGTGGTGGAAGGGAACAACCACCTCGCTATAAATACCCGAAAGAGCGGATTATTATTGGATAGTATGAAACCATTCTACCTACGTTAGGTAGAATGGTTTTTTAGTCGTTAATTCCAAATTGTGGATGCATAAAAGCTTCATTTTTATTATCCGCTTCGTTTTTTAGCAACTCTTGATTTTCTTCTGAAATCCACCCAATATCATTTGTAGGATGGATCCACTCATCGCCAGCCATAATGGCAGGATCTATTTTATCACTCCAATTGTTAAGTGGACTGTTCTCGGAATTATATTTACTGTCTCCAATTACAACATCATATTGATTCACAAAAGGTTGTTGCATCGTTTTTCCTGTTCCTTTAAAAGATGGAAAATTCATTTGATGCGGGAGCGTTTCGTCTAAAATTGGTGATTGAATCTTTTCTTTTTTCTTCAAAATTATCGCTCCTTTTTATAATGATTTCTTCATACGTAGTATTTCCATCTAACGCCTCTTATGTACTTGTTAACACTTGCCAGTAATAATTATTTTAAGTTGTTTCAAACTAGAGTAGAAAGTGATTTCTTGAGAGCAGGTGAATGTATTGGTAAAAAGAAAAGTGAAACAAAATGCGGCAATCAATAATAATAAAACTCCGAAAGAAAGCTTACCAGATGCAGAATTTGCATTAGAGTATGAAGGAGAAAATAGCGCAAAGTATGCTAATCGTAATTCAAAAAAAGGGAAACAAAAATGAGGCGTTTTTTACAAACGCCTCATTTTTTTGTGGGATTATAAAGGTTTTTTTAATTATTTGTAAATTTAGTGTTTTCTATTAGCAGAAAAATGCGAAAAAACATAGAAGTAGCAACGTATTACACAAAAACAAACAACAAACAAAAGATTAATGTTGGTTTAATACTGCTTTTACACTAGTTGTTTATATTTGAGTTGTACATAAGATTTGTAAAAGGAGAGAGAAACAGTGAAAAAAACAATCTTTAAAGCTGTAGCGACTGGAATGGTATTTTCGTTATTAATGGGGTGTGGTGCAAAGAAGGAAGAAAGTGCTGGAGCGAAAGTGAAAGATGACAAATTATCTGGATCATTAACTGTTTACACAGCAATTGAAGAAGAGCTTGTACCAATTTATCTTGATTCCTTTAAAAAGAAATATCCTGATGTGAAATTGAACATTGTACGTGATTCAACAGGAGTTATTACTGCGAAATTGCTAGCTGAAGGGAAAAATACACAAGCAGATGTTGTATGGGGAACTGCGGCATCAAGTCTATTAGCTTTAGATAAAAAAGATATGTTAAAAGGATACTCTCCAAAAGGAGCAGATCGTGTTCTTCCACAATTTAAAGATGATAAGCAACCTGAAAAATGGGTAGGAAATACTGCATTTATGACGGGGATTGCTGTAAATAAAGAAGAGTTAAAGAAGAAAAATTTACCGATGCCAGAATCATATGAAGATTTAACGAAACCAGAGTATAAAGGAACACTTGTTATGCCACATCCAGCATCATCTGGAACAGGATTTTTAACAGTTTCTGCATGGCTACAAATCATGGGTGAAGATAAAGGCTGGGATTACATGAAGAAACTTCATGATAATATGGCAAGTTATACGCATTCAGGATCAAAACCAGCGAAATTAGCAGGAGCAGGTGAATATCCAGTCGGTGTATCAATGGTTTATAGTGCTTTAAAAGAGAAACAAAAAGGTGCACCAGTTGAAGTTGTACTGCCGAAAGAAGGATTAGGGTGGGAAGTAGAAGCGAACGCACTTATTAAGAAAGATAATGCGAAAAATGATAAATTAGCACAAGCATTTTTAGATTGGGCAATTACTGATGATGTAATGAAGTTATACTTTGAGAAAAATGGATTTGCGACAATTAAAAATGATTATAAACTTCCAGAGGGATTCCCGAAAGATGTTACTGAAAAATTATATAAAAAGAATGACTTTAAATGGGCAGCAGAAAATCGTGACAAAATTTTAGAAAAATGGGAAAAAGAGTTTGGCCAAAAAGCAGAACCGAAAAAGTAAGTGAGTGGGAGAGAGAAAAATGAGCGAATATTTATCAATTCAACACATTCAAAAACAGTTTGATGCATTTACAGCGTTAAAAGATATTTCTTTTACTGTGAACAAAAATGAGTTTGTTTGTTTATTAGGCCCGAGTGGCTGTGGGAAAACGACGTTGCTTCGCATTTTAGCGGGACTAGAGGAACCAACGACTGGCAGTATAGCTGTGAATGGAAAAGATATTACAGCATTGCCTCCTGGAAAGAGAAACTTCGGAATGGTTTTCCAATCGTATGCTTTATTTCCGAATTTAACAGCACTTGAAAATATTGAATACGGCTTAAAGACAAAAAAATATGGGAAAGCAGAAGTGAAAGAGAAAGCGCTAGATGCGTTAAAACTTGTAGATTTGCTGAATGTAAAAGATAAATATCCTGCTCAAATGTCTGGTGGACAACAGCAGCGAGTAGCACTTGCACGTGCGCTCGCTCTGTCTCCAGATATTTTGTTACTCGATGAGCCGTTATCAGCTTTAGATGCAAAAGTGCGTGAAAAATTACGTAGGGAAATGCGTGATTTGCAAGAGAAAATAGGAGTAACGACGATTATGGTAACGCATGATCAAGAAGAGGCATTAACAATGGCTGATAAAATTGTTGTAATGAATCATGCGGAAATTATGCAGATTGGAACACCAGAGGAGATTTATCAAAGACCAGCCAATCCGTTTGTGGCAGATTTTATTGGTTCTATTAATTTCTTTTCGAAAAATAACGAAGAACATGCAATTCGTCCTGAACATGTAACAATTGTACAAAAGGACGGTATTAAAACAGTTGTGGAAAGTATGGAATTTCGCGGATCTGTATATCGGACGGAAGTGCGAGTCTTAGAAGAAAACACACACCTTTATAATGAGAAAATTGTAGTGGATATATTAGCATCAGAAGTAGAAGCAACGGCTATTAGAAAAGGAAAGCCGATTCAAATCTCTTTCTCAGAAAATCATATGTTGTCATATGGAAAGAAGGTCATTGTATAGATGGAGATGTTAGAAAACTATAAGGTAGAAAGTACGAAAAAAAAGATTAAGAGAAGTATAGGGAAAGAGGAATGGATCCAACGGCTCGTAATTATCGGTATGATTTTTTCTTTCCTTATCATACTTGTATTACCGCTATTACAACTATTTACACAGGCTTTTTATAATAAAGATGGAGTTTTCGTTGGTTTAGCGAATTTCAGTAAATATTTCACAACACCAACTTTAGTTCAGTCTTTACAAAATACAGTATGGATTTCGGGCGCAACAACAATTATTTCAGTTGCAATCGCATTCGTTTACGCATATGCAATTGCCCGTACGAATGTTTTTGGAAAGCGTGTATTTCAGTATGTAGCGTTATTACCATTGTTCGCACCAACGATGATGCACGGTATAGCACTTACATATTTATTTGGTAATCAAGGGCTAGTAACGAAAGGAATGTTTGGTTTATTTGAAGGTATACAAATCCCTTTATATGGACCAGTAGGAATTGTAATAGCTGAAGTTATGTATACATTTCCACAAGCCTTTCTTATATTGCTAATTGCCTTCCAAGGATCTGATTATCGTTTATATGAAGCTTCTAATATGTTAGGGGCGAGTAAAACAAAGCAATTTTTCACGGTTACTTTACCTAGTGTAAAGTACGGATTAATTAGTGCAATGTTTGTTGTGTTTACACTTAGTTTTACTGATTTTGGGGCACCAAAAATTGTTGGTGGTCAATATAATGTGCTTGCTACTGACGTATACAAACAAGTAATTGGACAGCAAAATATGCCGATGGGTGCAACTGTCGGAATGATTTTATTAATCCCAGCTATATTCGCATTTGTAGTTGATCGTATTACGCAAAGAAAGCAGGCGAATTTCTTATCTTCAAAAGCAGTACCATACAGAATAATAGCTAATAAGAAAAGAGATGTAATCTCATTCATATATTGTAGTGTGATTACACTTATGATCATTCTATTATTTGTTGCAGTTGGTATTGCTGCAAGTGTGAAAGTATGGCCATATAATATGAGTTTTACATTTGAGCATTTTAATTTTTCAAGTTTAACAGGAGATGGACTTGAAGCATTTAAAAATAGCGTAATTGTTTCAGCAGTTACAGCAGTTATTGGGGCGATTTTAACATTTGTATTCGCATATGCAATTGAGAAAATAGACCAGCTACAATTTTTCAGAAAAACAGGTTACTTTTTCTCTATAGTGCCGTTAGCGATACCAGGTTTAGTACTCGGATTAGGATATGTCTTTTTCTTTAGTCAACCAACGATTCAAATTCTTGGACTATCAGTAACGAATCCGTTTCATTCTTTATACGGAACAATTGCTGTATTAGTACTAGTAAATATCATTCATTTTTATTCTGTAACATTTGTCACGGCAACGACTGCCTTAAAGAAATTAGACCGAGAGTTTGAGCTTGTTTCGCAGTCGATGGGTATTCCGTTTTATAAAACATTCTTCCGAGTAACAGTACCAATGTGTTTACCAGCAATTTTAGAAATGGTAATGTACTACTTCGTAAATTCAATGGTAACTGTATCGGCAGTTGTATTCCTATATGCAGCTGATTTTAAACTAGCTGCCGTATCAATCGTAAATATGGATGATGCAGGAAATGTAGCACCAGCAGCTGCAATGAGTGTACTTATTGTTGTTACAAATATTGTAGTGAGAGTTGTATATGAATGGGGAACGAAAGCACTTCGTAACCGAACTTCACAATGGCAAAAAAGATAAGTAAGAAGGGTGATGGACAGAATGAAAATTGAAGCAGTTATTTTTGATTGGGCAGGTACGACGGTTGATTACGGATGTTTTGCACCGCTAGAAGTATTCATGAAGATTTTTCAAAAACGTGGCGTTGAAATTACAGCAGCAGAAGCACGTAAGCCAATGGGATTATTAAAAATAGATCATGTAAGGGCACTAACAGAAATGCCTCGTATTGCGGATGAGTGGAAGCGTGTCTTCGGTCAATTACCAACAGAAGCAGACATCCATGAGATGTATGAAGAGTTTGAAGAAATTCTCTTTTCTATTTTACCAAGTTATGCTACGCCGATTGATGAGGTAAAAGAAGTAATCGCTTCTTTACGTGAGAGAGGCATTAAAATCGGTTCAACAACGGGCTATACGAGAGAAATGATGGAAATTGTAGCAAAGGAAGCAGCGTTACAAGGATATAAACCTGATTTTCTTGTTACGCCAGATGATGTTCCAGCAGGCCGCCCATACCCATGGATGTGCTATAAAAATGCAATGGAACTTGGTGTGTATCCGATGAACCATATGATAAAGGTAGGGGACACAGTATCAGATATGAAAGAAGGTAGAAATGCTGGAATGTGGACAGTTGGTGTAATTCTTGGAAGTAGTGAGCTCGGTTTAACGGAAGAGGAAGTGGAGAGTATGGATTCGGTAGAGCTTCGTGAAAAAATAGAAATAGTTCGTAATCGGTTTGTTGAAAATGGGGCTCATTTTACGATTGAAACGATGCAGGAGCTCGAAAACGTAATGGAACATATCGAGAAACAAGAACTTATTATTTCATAAAAGGGGTACGGGATCATGAATGAAAATCACTACTTATTATTAACACCAGGACCATTAACGACAACAAAATCAGTAAAAGAAGTTATGCTATACGATTGGTGTACGTGGGATGTTGAATATAATACGATGGTGCAAGAAGTAAGAGCTAAACTTGTATCGTTAGCGACGAAGGAAGAAGAGAAATATACAACAGTGTTAATGCAAGGAAGCGGTACGTTTTCAGTTGAAGCAGTAATTGGCTCTGTTATTCAGGGAAATGGGAAGCTTCTCGTTTGTACAAATGGTGCGTACGGTAAGCGCATTGTACAAATGGCAGAGATGTTACAGATTGATGTAGTGGTCAGCCAAACAGAAGAGTGGGAACCTACTAATATTGTAGAAGTAGAAAAGTTATTGGAAGAAGATAAAGAGATTACGCATATTGCAGTTGTTCATTGTGAAACAACGACAGGCATTATAAATCCAATTGTAGATGTATGTAAATTAGGAAAGCAGTATGGAAAGGTTACAATTGTTGATGCGATGAGTAGTTTCGGCGGGATTGAAATAGACATTGCTGATTTACAAATTGATTTTTTAATTAGTAGTGCGAATAAGTGTATTCAAGGGGTTCCTGGATTCGGATTTGTAATCGCAAAACGTGATGAATTATTGAAGTGTAAAGGGCAAGGACGCTCTTTATCTCTTGATTTATATGATCAGTGGGAAACGATGGAAAAACAAAATGGGAAATGGCGTTTTACTTCACCTACACATGTTGTACATGCTTTTTATCAAGCGCTACTTGAGTTAGAAAAAGAAGGTGGAGTAAGAGCACGTTACAATCGATATTACAACAATCAAAAACTACTAGTGAATAGAATGGAAGAAATCGGATTTAAGCCACTAGTAGATAAGAAATATCAATCTCCTATTATTACATCTTTCATTTATCCAAAAGAGGGGTTTGAGTTTCAACAGTTATATAACGAATTAAAGCGTTATGGATTTGTTATTTACCCTGGGAAAATTTCGAAAGTAGATACGTTCCGCATTGGAAATATCGGTGATGTACATGAAGAAGATATTAATCGCTTAGTTGATAGTATTGCTAAAGGAGTTGTTATTGGGTGAAAGTATTTTGCTTAGGTGGAGCAGGTAAAATTTGTCGTGAAGCTATTTTGGATTTAGTTCAATTTTCATCTTTTGAGACGATTACTGTGGCCGATTTTAACGAGGAAGAGGGCCGTAAAGTAGTAGAATGGCTCAACGATCCTCGTGTTGATTTTGTAAAAGTAGATGTAACAAATCACGAGGATACGGTTGCAAAAATGAAAGGTTATGACATTGTAATGGACGGTACGACGATAAAGCTAAATGGATTGTCGACTCGCTGTATTGCAGAAGCAGGCTGTCACGGTGTGAACTTAAATGGATTTGGTGAAGAAAATGAATCGCATGCTATATTTGTTCAAAATGAAAAAACATGTTTGCCTGGGTTTGGTATGACGCCAGGTGTAACGCAAATGATGGCAATGCATGCAGCAAATCAACTGGATACTGTAGAGTCTGTCCGCGTAAGTCACGGTTCGTATCGTCCGATTGCTTTTTCTGCTTCAATTACAGAGACAACGACATATGAATATGATCCACATTTACCATCGCGTACAGTGTATGAAGATGGTGAATTTAAACAAGTACTTCCGTTTGCGCGTCCGAGAGAAATAGAATTGCCAGCGCCTTATGGTAAGGAAACGCAGTATATCATTCCGCATTCTGAAACGATTACGTTAGCAAAGGCACTAGAAAATAAAGGTGTCAAACTGATAGAGACGAGAGGAACTTGGCCGAAGCAAAATATGCAACTTGTACGTGCTTTATATGATTACGGCATATTGCGTAATGATCAGATTGAAATAAACGGGAAAGAAATAGGCATTATGGATTGTATTTCGCAGTATTTATTGCAATCGAAAGAAGGACAAGAAACAGAGCTTTATGGTTATGCACTTCATGTAGAAGTAATAGGTATGAAAAATAATGAGAAGCAAAGACATGTGTTATATCATACACATCCGTTATCTGATGGTTCTGTTGTAGGATGGGAAAAATTAAGGGCGTATACGAGAAACGTCGGTATTCCATTTGGGATTGCTGCAGAGTTAATTGCAACTGGAAATGCAAGTAGGGTGGGTGTTGTTACGCCTGAAGAAGCTTTTGAAAATCCACAATTAATTTTTGATGAACTAGCAAAGCGCGGTATTCATATTCATGAAGAAGTTTCTACTTACAAAGAAAATTATAACTTTGTATAAGTAAGGAAGCTTATGAGGGAGATATAAATGAGGTGAATCTATGTCTGTAGTAGGAGAAGAAAGAAAGCGAACCATTCTTGAAAAGGTAGAATTTAAAGGAAAAGTAAAGGTTTCAGAATTAGCGAGAGAATTTGCTGTATCAACAGAAACGATTCGTCGATATTTAGAAGAATTAGATCGTGAAAAGAAGCTGAAAAAAGTGTATGGTGGAGCTGTTCAACTTCCAGGCGCTGGGGTAGAGGCGCCAATGTTAGAAAGAGAAATGCTACATATAGAAGAGAAGAAAAGAATTGGTTATAAAGCAGCGACATTTGTAGAAGATGGTGATGTCATTGCAATTGATGATGGAAGTACACCGCTTCAAATGGTTCCATACCTTGTTCATCGTAAAAACTTAACGATTGTAACAAGTTCATTTCCAGTCGCAACACAATTAATTTCTTCTATTAATAAAAAGATGTTTCACGGTGAAGTTTTATTTATAGGTGGAAAAGTATCTCCAAAGCATTCGCGTGTATCAGGGTCTATTTCTCAGCAAGTAATACAGCAATTCCATTTTCATAAAGCGTTCGTTTCGATTGATGGGTTATTACCTAGTTTTGGAGTTTCCAGCTTTGAATTAGAGAAAGCGAAATTGTCAGAGGCGATGATGAAATTAGCTGAGAAGACATATATTTTATGTGATCATACGAAGGTAGGCGTGAAAGGGAATTATCGTATAGCAGCATTTTCACGTATTCAACATGTAATTTGTGATAAAAAAATGCCATATAGTTTTGAAGAAGAACTTATGAAGCATAATATTCAGTGGACAGTTTGTTAAATAAAGTGAAAGTGCCTAAACTCCCGCCTAATTTTTAGGAGGGAGTTTTATTGTCTGCAAATCGTAAAATAAAAGATTTGCATTTATGCAAAAAGTGGACACATTTTCTCATCTCTTTCATATAATTTACCAATACAAAAAAAGTTGGTCGAAGGAAAGAAGGGAGAACATGTCAGAACGAATATATAATAAACTTGTATTGTACGCGAATATTTTGCAAAAAATTGGTGTCATCAATGAGAAGGAAAAAAGTGAAATTCTTCATACGATAGGTAAAAAAGCCCTTTGAATAAAGGGCTTTTTATTTTTTATCTTTAAAAATATAAATTTAATGTAATATTCTCATTGACAATGATAATGATATTCATTATCATTTATTTGTGGGTAATTGATAAGGGTTATCAATTATAAAAATTGTATATGATAGGGGATATTATTTTGAAAAAAAATTATATGAAGGCGCTAGTAGTAGCGACAACATTAGCAATTCCATTTGCTACGTATTCTACTCCAGCATTAGCGGCATTAAAAGTTGAAGCAAATCAATCGGTAGCAGCAGCGAGTGATCGCACGTATGATACTGAGATTAAAATATATAAGGACCAAAAAGATGAGCCATCTATGGTTTCTCAATATATAAAAGATCCTAAAGTAACGATTGCAGCTGGCAAAAAAATTGTCACTGTAACAATGCAAGATAGCGATTATTTTCAATATCTTAGAATAGAAGATAAAAACCAGCCTGGTGTATTTCATGATGTGAAGGTTTTGTCAGAAGATAAGAGGAAGAATGGAACGAAGGTAGTTCAATTTGAAATTGGCGAGTTTGAGAAGAAGCACAATATGCAAATGCATATACTTATTCCAGCTATTGGATATGATCACAAATATCAAGTTCAATTTGAAATTAAAGATCCAACTGTAGGTAACAAAGAAACAGAGAAACCAGATGATAACTCTAATTCAGGAAATACGGAAACGGATAATCCAGTTGATAATCAAAATATGATAACAGATAACAAATTAAGAGAACTTGTGAATAAAAAAGTATTTAATAGAAAAGATTTAAATACACCAATTACGAAAGAAGAGTTATTACAAGTAAAGGATTTATTTTTAAATACAAATGAGATACTTGATTATAGTGCATTAAAATATATGCCAAATTTAAAATCTTTAACAGTTGCGAATGCGAAGATAAAAGACCCGTCGTTCTTTGCGAACTTAAAGCAATTAAATCATTTAGCTTTGCGTGGTAATGAATTTGCAGATGTAACGCCACTTGTTAAGATGGATAATTTAGAATCTCTTGATTTAAGTAATAATAAAATTACAAACGTTGCACCACTAACTGAAATGAAAAATGTAAAAAGTTTATATCTATCAGGCAACCAAATAGAAGATGTAACAGCATTAGCGAAAATGGAACAACTAGATTACTTGAATTTAGCAAATAATAAAATTACGAACGTTGCTCCATTAAGCGCTTTGAAAAATGTAACATACTTAACTTTAGCAGGTAATCAAATTGAAGATATTAAAGCGTTATATTCATTACCTTTAACAGACTTAGTATTAACACGTAATAAAGTTAAAGATTTATCCGGCATTGAGCAAATGAAGCAATTAGAAGAATTGTGGATCGGGAAAAATGAAATAAAAGATGTTACTCCTCTAAGTAAGATGACACAGTTAAAACAATTACACTTACCTAACAATGAGTTAAAGGATATTACTCCATTATCAAGTTTAGTAAACTTACAAAAGCTTGATTTAGAAGCGAATTATATTTCAGACTTATCACCAGTTAGTAATTTAAAAAAATTAGTATTTCTAAGTTTTGTTGCAAATGAAATCCGTGATGTCCGACCAGTTATAGAACTAAGTAAGACGGCTTATATTAATGTCCAAAATCAAAAAGTATTTTTAGAGGAAACAGAAGTAAATAAAGAAGTAAAAGTACCTATATATGAAAAAGATGGTGAGATTTCTACGAAAATCCGTCTGAAGAGCGATAATGGTACGTATAGTAATGGTGTAGTGAAATGGAGTACACCAGGTGAGAAAGTATATGAATTTGGTGTGAAAGATCCATTCGCGGATACAGGAATCTTCTTTACAGGATCTGTTATTCAAAATGTAGTAGAAAGTAAAGACGGTAATACATCTAAAGAAGATGAGAAAACAGAAGTGGTAGAATTTAAAGATGTACCAAAGGGACATTGGTCAGAAGAAGCAATTAATTACTTAGCGAAAGAAAAATTATTTATAGGCTATGGAAATGGTGAATTTGGATTTGGTGATAACATTACTCGTGGACAAGTAGCACTTCTAATACAAAGGTATTTAAAATTAGAAAATAATCTAGAACAAAAAACGGCATTTATAGATACGAAAGGAAATATGTATGAAACGGCTATTGATGCAGTGGTTCAAGCTGGAATTATGACAGGCTATGGAAATGGTATGTTCCGTCCGGATGGAGTATTAACTCGATATGAAATGTCAGTAGTACTACAAAGAGTATTTCAGTTAAAAGAAAATGAAAATAGTGCAGAGAATTTTAAAGATGTACCAAATGGCCATTGGGCGAAAGGATATGTGAAAGCTTTAGTGGATAATAAAATATCAAAAGGCGACGGGGAAGGGAATTTTTTAGGAGATAATTTCGTAACACGTGAACAATACGCGCAGTTTTTGTATAATGCAATAAAGAAATAAAGTGAAACTTTATTCAGTGGGGGTTTTGTTCATTCCCCACTGATTAGTAGCCCTCACCAATCGGGCTGCCCGTTAATGCGGAATAAAAAATGAGGAAAATACGCTATTCTTTAATTAAAGAATAGCGTATTTTTTATGTGCAAAATGAAATAGATAGGAGTATAGACATATGAATAGCCTATTTTAAAGAAGAACCACGAAACTATATTGACAAAAAAGCGTTCTCATGTGATAATTCAATTAAATTTTTAGAATAATCAAAAAATATTCCTTTTACATAGAAAGGATTCGAACCTTATATGAATATTATGCCGGGGGTGACGAAATGTTATTTTTTCTGAAGAAATGGAATGAATTAAAAGATGTGAAATCTGAATTGGCACTTCGTGATTGGTTTTATGGTACCAAAATTAGCTTATCGCTATGTACGTCAAAAGAGCCGTTAACATTTTTAGTAAATGTTGAGGGAAGAGATAAAGGGCTATTTTCGGAAGAAGATTTTATTGTCGTAAATTGCATGTGCGAGTCAGTATTTGAAAATGAAGAAAAACCAGCTGCAGAGTCATTTATGCATGCGGATATTTATAAAAAAAGTAGTGCAGGATGTATTTTACAAGTGCAGACTGTAGATAGTCATTTAATATCAGAGTTATATGGGGAAGAAGGAGAAGTAACGTTCGATAAACGCAGTGTGGAGCGTGTTTTCGGAAAAGAAGGTATAACAGAAATGACAATTCCAATTGTAGAAGATGAAAAAAAATTCGCTGATTTATTAGAAAGCAATGTTCCGAATTTCATTGAAGGTGGAGGAGTAGTTCTTGTTCATAATTACGGCATGATTGTGTGGGGAAAAACGCCAGAAGAAGCGAAAAAATGGCTAGAGGGTATAGAATATTTAATGAACTATCATGTAAAGTTATTAATGATTAAGGGTGCAAGGAGCTCTGTTATATAAAAATGGATGTGATATGGCTACAAGTTAATAAACAAATGAAAGCGTTTTAAAAATAATTTCACTCATAAAATATAGGTCTCCTTATTATATATAGATTACATGTTGACATGTAAGGAGGAACATATTTTGCGAGTTAAATATCATTTTCTGCCAAAGCAGCAAGTAACATTTTGCAAGATAAATGATTCTGGTGAAGAGGCACTGCAAATGATGAACGAAACGGGATTTCGAGCCATCCCGGTATTAGCAGAAGATGAGAAGAAATTCACGGGGATTATTTATAAAGTAGATTTATTAGAAAAAAAATGCAATAGCGGATTAGAGCATGTAAGTGCAGGGGATATGCTTGATGATTCCAATGCATTTATTTTTGAAAAGGATTCATTCTTCAGAGCTTTTTATGTAATTCGTCGGCTTCCGTTTTTAGCCGTGCTAAATGATTATAATGAATTTGTCGGTATGTTAACGCATTCGAATATATTTGATGTTATTGAAGATTCATTTGGTATGCGAACAGGTGGTTATATATTAACAATTGCAACACAAGATTGTAAGGGAACGATTAAAGAGCTTGGGACATTGTTAAAAGCATATAATATCGGTGGCCTATTTACGTTAGATAACGGTGATCAATATATCCGCCGCGTTATTGTAAATATATCAGATGAGTTAGATGAAACAAGATTAAAGCAATTAATCGGAAAAATAGAGAAAAAAGGATTCAGAGTGAGTCATGTAGATTATATTTAAGTTAAAAAAAGTACCTATCTGTTATATATAGATAGGTACTTTTTTGTCCCGTCATTTGTGGGCAGTAAAATCCGAGCCTCAAAATTCAGCGCAAGTAAAGAAGTTAAGTGGGGGGACGGATTGCCCATAAAAGCCCAATTGGTGAGGGCTGATTAAAGTTTCACTTTATGTGAGTAATGAACTTTATTTTGAAACAGGAGGCGGGGATAATGCTAGATCAGATAAGAAAATAAAGTCTGCATGCTCACGAATTTTAGGGATAGAAGTTTCAATAACGCGTGATGTAATTTCACCTGGAGGGCCCACATGCCCGATAGCTACCATAATAGGTTTTTCTTGAATTTTTTTGATGAGTAATTGGGCTTGTTTTGAAATATGTCCTGCTGTATACACATCATCAAAAAATAGTTGGTTTTCAATAATAGGAACTCCTAATTCTTTTCCGATTTTTGGGACGACACTATTAGGATTCGTTTTACTATCTAAGTAAAATAAACCGTGTTTTTTACAAGCAGCAAGTATAAGGCGAACAATTCTTTCATCCGCTGTTACTTTTGACCCCATATGATTGTTCATTCCAATTGCATGCGGTACTTCTTGAATCGCTTGTTCAAGTCGGTTGTTTATTTCTTCATCGCTTAAATCAGTTGTAATTGCTTTCGGCCCAAGCCATTCTTTTTTACCTTTTATAGGTTCCATCGGCATATGTATAATAACTTCATGGCCTTTCTTATGGGCAGCTATTGCATCTTCTTTTGTGGAAGGAAGAAAAGGCATAACAGCAACAGTGAGTGGAATGGGAAGTGATAACATTTGATTAGTCCCCTTCATATTATTTCCGAAATCATCAATGACAATAGCAACTTTATTCGTATGAGCATTTGCTTGAATAGGAAATAAGAAGGACGGTAAAAACAAAACAATGATGAATAATGCAATCGTATATTTTCGCATATAAATATTTCCTTTCTATTGTTATCCCGCTATTTGTGGGGAGTAAGACTCCCACCTCAACATTGGGCTGGATAGGTGGGAGATTCACTGCCTACCCGATTGGTGAATGCTAATAATCAGTGGGGGCTGAACAAAAAACACTGATTAAAGTTTCACTTTATCAATCATCATTATGTTTTGCTTTTTTATATAAATTAAACAAAAAATGTCGAAGAAAAGTAGGTGGAAAATTAAGAATCCACGGTTTACGTAGCATTTATAAAAAAACAAGATGAAAAAAATGTCTATTATTGCGAATGTATTTACAAAGATAGAATAATTTGTAATAATTCTCAAAGTGAGGGTAAAGATTTGTAAATTACAGGGAGAAAATGTTAAAATTTCTGATTCTTCAAATTTGCATATGATTAAGTAGTTAAAAAAGTCAATGGAGAAGTGAAGTTAAGAGCATGGAAGTATAATAAGGGGGATATGGATGTTTACTGTAAAAAGGAAGTACACATTAGAAAAGCTTTCACGTGATATTCATATGAAACGTGAAGAAATGATTCAACTAGGATTAACAAGTGGGCTAAATAGTAGGGAGACAATTCAAGTTAGTCAAGAATTGGACAAGCTTATTTTACAATATCAATGTTATAAAGAAAAACAAACACCGAAATGGTTTTCAATTATAAAAATACCTATTTTCCAAATCGGGTATGAAGGAAAATCAAATAATTTTTGGCGAATGCTTGTGGCTGGTTTTATGAAATAAGTATAATTACCCTTATAGGATAAGGATAATTATACTATGTGTAACGGAATTTCGATATGAACTGCTGTTCCTTCGTTTTCTGTACTGTCAATAAAAATATGCCCATTATACATCTCTACAATTCGTTTACATATGACAAGTCCAAGACCTGTTCCAGTATCTTTATTAGTAAAGAACGGATGAAAGAGGTGTTTTTGAATATGTTGCGGAATCCCTTTTCCAGTATCTATAATCTGCAATTGTGCGTGTGTTTCATTGTTTTTTACTACAATGGTTAGTGTATCACTAGAAGTCATGGCCTCAATTGCATTTTTTGTAATGTTTAAAACCACTTGTTTCATATGGTCTTTCGAACAACGGATATGAACAGGATGGTCTGGCAAATGTAAATGGAATACAATGTTATGTAAATTCGCCTCAGATTGAATAATTAATGCTACCTCATTTAGAATTTTTCTTACATCATACGTTTGTTCGATGATGGCGGTTGGCTTTCCGAGAATAAGAAATTCACTTACAATTTCATTGATTCGCTCTATTTCTTGTTCAATTACGGAAAAGTAGAACTGATCTTGCTCATCTTTATATTTCTCTTTTAATAGAGCGACGAGTCCTTTAATTCCAGTAAGAGGATTACGGATTTCGTGTGCTGTACTCGCTGCAAAAGTTCCAACTAATTCAATTTTTTGTAGTTCATTTTGTTGCCTTTCAATTTTTGTTTGACGTTTTAACAACATATATTGAGCAAGTAAAAATAAAATAGACATTAAAAATAAAGTAGCTATACACTCTATTGCAACCCACTGGTATAAGGTTTTTTGATGAATAGGTAATGGAGAAACAGAGACCTTCCAATTTAATCTTTGGAGTGGGGTAGTAAGCATATTAGAATGCGTATCACTTGTGTCGTTATTATCATCGGTTAGAAAAACTACATCATGTTTATCAGTTACCTCAAAATGGTATTGTGGTTTAATGGCATTTAAAGAAGATGAAATGTAATCAAAGCGTAAACTAGCTAATAATAATCCTGAGAGCTCCTTCTGTTTATTAAATATGGGGGCAGCAATCATAATAGCTTTATGTCCAAGAACGCGATCAGTAATGACTGATGATACAGTGGTTTTTTTAGTTTGGAGCGCGTCTTGAATATATTTACGGTCTGAAACATCTATAGGCTTTGATTCATCTTCAGATGCGATTGTAATGACTCCTTCTGGTGTAGCGTAATATAGACCAGAAAAGCGTGCATCGTTTCCATCTGTATCATGTACAATTTGTTTAATACCATTTATATTACCAGTCTCGGTGCCTACAACTTTTGCAAGCATGTCTAAAGCAGAAATTGCTTCACCAAGATGATGATCCAAATAATCTCTATATAAAAAGAGAACTGTATGAGCAGATAATTTGTTTTCCTGTTTCATTTTATATGTATGATACGAATAAAATGTAGCACCAATCCCTATTGTCGGTAGGATAACAAGCAATATATATACAATTATGCTTTGGAATTTGACTTTCAAATGTGGTACTCCTTCTTTTTTATTATCATTATATATAAACTATGTTAAAATTGTCATGTTTTTATTCAAGAATGATTCTTAATATATTAGGGGAGAGGAAATGGATGAGTGAATGCTCATTCGGAATTTACAGGAAGTATGAACTGGCATTTTCTTTTTATTGCTGAGAATTTAAGTGAAGGGTTGAAATTTGTATGACATCAAATAATGAACGAGAAGATATTTCTCAATCTTTAAAAGTATTTATTGCATTATCTCGTGTACATCGTTCTGTTATGGATACTACAAATAAATCTATACAAAGTAACGGGTTAAATCCAACTGAATTTGCTGTATTAGAACTGCTATATCATAAAGGCGGTCAACCACTTCAGCAAATTGGTGAGCGTATTTTAATAGCTAGTGGCAGCATTACATATGTTGTAGATAAGCTGGAGAAAAAGGGATTAGTAAAGAGAATTCCATGTCCGAATGACAGACGTGTTATTTACGCGCAATTAACTGAGTCTGGCGAGAACTTTATTGCTTCTATTTTTCCGGGGCATGAGAAAGTTATACATCAGTCTTTTGAAATGTTAACGAAAGATGAAAAAGATGAATTACTTGATTTATTAAAAAAAATTGGGAAGTATGAAAAATAATATGTTCCAAAGGAGCTTTGGATAAATAAATCCAAGGCTTTTTTATTTGTAATGAGCTCAGGGCAATCACTGCCGAAATTTGTTGAAAATTAAGAGGAAATTCAAGAATACGTATTGAATTATAATAAAGGTATGTAATGGAGAGGAGGCTCGTTCATGTCATTTAAAGACTATGAATATAAACGCCCAAATATTGAAGAGTTAAAAGAGAAATTTACTGTTGCTTTAGAGAAGTTTGATAACGCAAAAACTGTAGAAGAACAAAAACAAGTCATTCATTCAATTAATGAGATTCGCAACGATTTTGGTACAATGGGAAACCTTTGTTACATTCGCCATTCTGTTGATACGACGGATACTTTTTATAAGGAGGAGCAGGATTTCTTTGATGAATTCTCTCCAGTTGTACAAGGATATGGTACAAAATATTATAAGGCACTCATTAATTCTCCATTTCGTGAAGAATTAGAGGCGTATTATGGAAAACAATTATTTGCTCTAGCAGAATGTGATTTAAAAACATATTCAGATGAAGTCGTGAAAGATTTACAATTAGAAAATAAATTATCATCGCAATATACACAGTTATTAGCATCTGCAAAAATTGACTTTGCTGGAGAAGAAAGAACGTTATCGCAACTGATTCCGTTTATGCAAGGAAAAGAAAGAAGCGAACGTAAAGCAGCAAGTGAAGCATACTACGGATTTTTAGCTGGAAATGAGGAAGAACTAGATCGTATTTATGATGAGCTTGTTAAAGTGAGAACGAAAATCGCAAAATCTTTAGGTTTCAAAAACTTTGTTGAACTTGGATATGCAAGAATGTACCGTACAGATTATAATGCGGAGATGGTGGCTAATTACCGTCAGCAAGTGCTAGATTATATCGTTCCCGTTACAACGGAATTAAGAAAGCGACAACAAGCACGTATCGGTGTAGAGAAGTTAGCTTATTACGACGAAAACTTTGAGTTTGCTACAGGTAACCCAACTCCAAAAGGAGATGCGGATTGGATTGTTGATCATGGAAAGACAATGTATAAAGAGTTATCGGCTGAAACAGATGAATTTTTCAATTTCATGCTAGATAATGATTTATTAGATTTAGTTGCGAAAAAAGGAAAAGCTGGTGGCGGATATTGTACATATATTGAGAATTATAAAGCGCCATTTATTTTCTCAAACTTCAATGGAACATCTGGTGACATTGATGTATTAACACATGAAGCAGGTCATGCTTTCCAAGTATATGAAAGTCGTAAATTTGAAATTCCAGAATATAATTGGCCAACATATGAGGCGTGTGAAATCCACTCTATGAGTATGGAATTCTTTACATGGCCATGGATGAAGCTATTCTTTGAAGAAGATGCAGATAAATATTACTTCTCTCACTTAAGTTCAGCACTTCTGTTTTTACCTTATGGTGTATCTGTTGATGAATATCAACATTATGTATATGAAAATCCTGAAGCATCACCTGAAGAGCGTAAGACAGCATGGCGTAACATAGAGAAGAAATATTTACCACATCGTGATTATGAGGAGAATGATTATTTAGAGCGCGGTGGTTTTTGGCAACGTCAAGGGCATATTTATAGCTCACCGTTCTATTATATTGATTACACGCTTGCTCAAATTTGTGCGCTACAATTTTGGAAACGTGCAAGAGATAATAGACAAGAGGCGTGGGAAGATTATGTGAATCTGTGCCAACAAGGTGGAAGTAAATCGTTCTTAGAATTAGTAGAGGTTGCAAATTTAACATCACCATTTGCTGAAGGCTGTGTGAAAAGTGTTATTACAGAAATTGAAGCATGGTTACATGCGATTGACGACACAAAATTGTAAAAAACATGCGCTTTTTTTCACATGTTTAACATCGACATAATGGGAAAATGATGAGATAATAAAAGAAAATTCAGAATACTAAAGGGGTGTTTCTAATAAGGAGCACCTCTTTTCACCAACAAAAGGGGGGAACAAGTATGCTTCAATCTAATATGGATGTAAGTTTAGAAAGTTTAGTAAACTCATTACAGGCTACTCGAAGCACGCTATTATCAGAAATTGAAATGTTAAATGACACAGAAGTGAATGTAAAGCCACGCCGTGATAAATGGAGTATTATTCAAATTTTACACCACTTGCATTTAGTTGAACAATCTGTCACGTCTGCCCTTGTATATGCTTTACAAAAAAATGAAAGAAACATGACTCCATTTAAAGACCTCCAACTTACGCTTGATCGCACAGATAAACGAGAAGCTCCTCAGCAAATGCAACCAACAGAAACTTTAGTGAAAAAACAGCAAGGAATTCAATTGCTAGAACATTCACGCCAAGAACTATTACACGCGCTTCATAGTGTTATAGATGAAAAAGATCTATTTGAAAATGGATTAAAGCATCCTGTTTTTAATGATCTGAATTTGTATCAATGGGTTCAATTTCTTGATTTGCATGAACAAAGACATCTTACGCAGTTAAAAGAGGCGAAACATGCAATTTTGCAACGCTAAAGTGGAAGAAGTGGGAAACCACTTCTTTTTTGATACGTGCATAGTTTTCTTTCTTATTTTGGAATACTACATGGAGAAATAAGAAAGAAAAGAAGGAGTTGAAAAAAACATGTCTAAGAAGAAGCGAGAAGAAGAGCGCGCCTGGAAAGCACGTAAAGAAAATCAACAACCGCACGGAAAAGTGAAAGCTTTTGCTGAATTAGTTGAAGGAACAGAAAAAACGTGATGAGTATTTCATCACGTTTTTTGTATGAGTGGAAAAGTTAATAAAAAGGTTGTACCGATTCCTTTTTCACTTATAATATCAATTTTTCCATTCATAGCTTGAACAACACTGAATACGACCATCATTCCAAGTCCAGTACCTTTTTCTTTCGTTGAATAAAAGGGCGAACCAAGACGTTTTACTTGTTCTGAATCCATACCGACTCCTGTATCTTTTATATATAACTGAATATGCTTATGATCAGGAACTAATGTGAAATAAAGATCACCGCCTTTTGGCATAGCCTCAATGCAATTTTTTAAAATATTTAATAAACATTGATTTAGTTTTTGCTTTTCTCCAGCGATAAAAAAAGAAGTGCTTTGCTTTATATAATGAGTACGTACATTTGTTAAATTAGCAAGTGGTGTAATTAGCGACAATGCATGTAGTAATTCTTCTTCTAACTGTAATATTTGTTCTTTTTCAATGCTTGGTTTAGCAAAGGTTAAATAATCTGTAAGAACATGATTTGCTTGTTCGATGCCATTAATGGCAATGTCGATATATAATTTTCGTTCCTGCTCAGTGCATGTATCTGATTGTAACAGTTGTAAAAAACCTTTCGTTGAAGTTAATGGATTGCGAATTTCATGAGAGATAGACGCTGCCATTTCACCAATTAAATGAAACTTTTCAGCATTTATAAGTTCATTTTGGAGACGAACTTGAGTTTGTAATATGTGTAGTAAATATAAAATTAGAATCGTACCAAGCATTGAACATAATTCATACACAATAATATGCGGTATATAATCAGTCTTATTTGTAACCTTTGAAAGGAAGAAGGGTATCCAACTAAATCCGTATGTGAGACTGTAGATAATAGCAAGTGTTATTTTTATACGATTAGAAGTTCGATTGAAAAATTTATATGTTAATAATAGAACAATAAATAGAAGAACAGAACCGATAAGAGATGGGAAAACACCTACCCCACCTAATAATAAGCGATATATGTTTAATACAACTAAGATAGAACCACCAGCAATAGGCCCTCCCGTTAATGTACCGACAATTAATACAATATGGCGCATATCAAATTGAAAACCATTATTTGTTTTTGCTGCAAATGTAATACAGAGTACGGTAGCGAGGCAACAGAGTACAATGAATATAGCTGAATTTAATTTAGGAGAGCGTTTCCCTTTTTGATTCCAAAATAAATGATATACGAGCATTGTAATCAGGATGAATAATATATTTAAAAAGAGATAAATAATAAAGGATTTCAGTGGGATGCCTCCTCTCTTCTTATATTAAATTAATCATACTATAAAATGAAAGAAATGAAATAATAAATAGCGGAAAAATCAGAAATTTTTACGCTAGTATACAATATGTTACAATAAGCTATGTCAATGAAAGAAGAAATTCCGTGCACCGCGCGGGAGAGGTTCGCGAACTCCCTCTATAAAAAACTATGGAAACAACAATATCCTTAGGTATTGTTTTGTTTTTTTATTGTGACAGTTCAAGAACGTTCTTTCTTCTTATTTATAGTAGAGAAGGAGAATGAGTGAAATGAAAAAAGAAAAAGCAGTTGTTGTTTTTAGTGGAGGACAAGATAGTACGACATGTTTATTTTGGGCAATAGAGCAGTTTGCAGAGGTAGAAGCTGTAACGTTTAATTACAATCAACGTCATAAGCTAGAAATTGATTGTGCAGCGGAAATTGCAAAAGAACTAGGAATAAAGCATACGGTACTAGATATGAGTTTATTAAATCAACTTGCTCCAAATGCGTTAACGAGAACGGATATGGAGATTACACATGAAGAAGGTGAATTGCCATCGACATTTGTAGATGGACGAAATTTACTCTTCTTATCATTTGCTGCTGTATTAGCAAAACAAGTTGGAGCACGTCATATTGTAACGGGTGTATGTGAAACTGATTTCAGTGGTTATCCAGACTGCCGTGACGTGTTTGTGAAATCGTTAAATGTTACTTTAAATTTATCTATGGATTACCCGTTTGTCATTCACACGCCACTTATGTGGATTGATAAGGCTGAAACATGGAAATTATCAGATGAACTTGGAGCATTTGAGTTTGTTCGAGAAAAAACATTAACATGTTATAACGGAATCATTGGTGATGGTTGCGGTGAATGTCCAGCATGTCAACTTCGTAAAGCAGGATTAGATACGTACCTACAAGAACGCGAAGGAGCGAACAACTAATGGATAACTTTTTTGGATTTCGCATCGTAGAGAATTTGCAAAAAATGGACAAGGATATTCAGCGTAAACAACTCAAATACCATAATAAAAGGGTAATGGTCAGCAAGGAATTTACATTTGATGCAGCACACCATTTACACTGTTATGAAGGGAAATGTAAAAACTTACATGGTCACACATATAAAGTTGTATTTGGAATTAGTGGATATGTAAATGAAATAGGTCTTGCAATTGACTTTGGAGATATAAAAGAAATTTGGAAGAATGAAATAGAAATTTATCTAGATCATCGTTATTTAAACGAAACGTTACCTGCAATGAATACGACTGCTGAAAATATGGTCGTTTGGATTTATGAAAAGATGGCAGAAGCACTAACAAAAGAGAATCGAGTGAACGAATATAAAGGAGCTCGCGTTGAATTTGTTCGTTTATTTGAGACGCCGACTAGTTATGCGGAAGTAAGACGGGAGTGGATGCTTGATGAGTAAAATCCCTGTCTTAGAAATATTCGGTCCGACTATTCAAGGTGAAGGAATGGTTGTAGGGCAAAAGACAATGTTTATCCGTACAGCTGGTTGTGATTATAGCTGTGCTTGGTGTGATTCTGCTTTTACGTGGGATGGATCAGCTAAAGATCAAATTAGACAGATGACACCAGAAGATATTTGGGATGAGCTTGTTGCAATTGGAGGAGAAAATTTTTCTCATGTTACGATTTCAGGTGGAAATCCGGCATTATTGAAAAATATTGAGTTTCTTCTTTCTATATTAAAGGAAAATGGAATGCGAACGGCAATTGAAACGCAAGGGAGTAAATGGCAAGATTGGTTACTTCAAATTGATGAGATAACAATTTCTCCAAAACCACCAAGTTCAACGATGAAAACAGATTTTCAGAGGTTAGATGCTATTATTCAGAAACTAGCAGGAAAAGATATTAGTTTAAAAGTAGTAGTATTCGATGATCATGATTTTGAATATGCAGTTAAGATGCACGAACGTTATCCAAAGGTACCATTTTTCTTACAAGTAGGAAACGATGATACAAAAACAGTGGATGATGCGATGCTTATAAAAAAATTATTAGATAAGTATGAATGGCTGATTGATAAAGCTGTAAATTGTAAAGAGATGAATGATGCAAAAGTATTGCCTCAGCTTCATGCGTTAGTATGGGGAAATAAGCGCGGCGTATAACGAGAAGGGATGTTTAAAATGACAGGAAGATTAGATGAAGATTTAAAAGATGTAACATTACTAGGGAATCAAAATACAAAATATTTATTTGAATATAGCCCAGAAATATTAGAGGTATTTGATAATAATCATCCAAACCGTGATTATTTTGTAAAATTCAATTGTCCTGAATTTACAAGTTTATGCCCGAAAACAGGACAACCAGATTTTGCAACAATTTATATTAGCTATATTCCAGAGCAAAAAATGGTAGAGAGTAAATCTTTAAAGTTGTATTTATTTAGTTTCCGCAATCATGGTGATTTCCATGAAGATTGCATGAACGTTATTATGAACGATTTAATTAAATTAATGGATCCACGTTATATTGAGGTATGGGGGAAATTCACACCACGTGGTGGCATTTCAATTGATCCATACTGCAACTACGGGCGCCCAGGGACGAAGTATGAACAAATGGCTGATTACCGCATGATGAACCACGATCTATATCCGGAAACAATTGATAATCGTTAATAGAAAGAAAGGGCCTGTATACTATACAGGCCCTTTCTTTCTATTATATTATGCATTTTGATTAATGACAGTATAGTTTTTATGACTTACAACTGTAAGAGGTTCCATATCTAGTTCTCTAAAATTCTTCATAATTGTTATATCAACAATAACAGAGTTTTGATTTACTTTTTGAACACGGCCTTGCATTCCACCTTTAAATTCGATGATATCTCCAGTTTCTGCGATCTGCATAAGCAACTCTCCTTGTTACAGTTTTCCCAAAAAAAGAATAAATTTGGGTTTTTTTATTTCCTCCTATTTTGAACCATATTTCCTACTTTGTAAATGTTTCCAAAGTAAAAATTCGAAAAATATTCACTTTTTGTAAGAAAATATGTAGAAAATCCATGTTTTTTGAAAAAAATAGCAAAAATGCGAGAATCTTTATATCGAGGTATAATGAAAAAGTAGAATAACCTGCTGAAGTGGGAGAAATTAGAGGCGGTAAAATGATGTTTGAATTTGTGGGGAGTGTTATAGCTTTAATTTTATTTTTATTTTCTTATATGCATTTAAAAAAGATTCGTCAATATGATACGAGTACATATTTTGATGGGATGGATGGTATCCATGCTTCGATAACACATGATAGTGGTGGGGAGATGTAAAGGTATATAACTTTATTTTCTTGCGTGGTATGATGTTTAGAACTAGTGCATAATAGAGTTCATAAGTGATGAATGGAGAGTGAAAAGAATGAAGATTTCTTTTATTCGTCATGGTCGCTTAGATTGTACTATAGAACCAATGACGGTTACATCCTTTCATGAATGGATAAAAGGATATGACTTACATACTATAACAGAAAAACAACCTATACCATTGGAAACAAGAGAAGCGGTTGAAGTAGCGAAATTGATTGTAACGAGTGATCAAAAGTGTGCTGTACAGTCAGCAACTGAATTAATGGATTCTTTATGTTTTATACAAAATTCTCTTTTTAGGGAAGCGGCAGTTCCGGCGAGCTTTTATGCGCCAAAATGGTTGAAGTGTAAACTTAACGTATGGATGTGTATTGGACGAGCATTATGGATACTTGGTTACCATAAAAATGTTGAATCTTATAAGGAAGTAAGAGAGAGGGCAAGGCAAGCAGCTTACGTATTACATCGTTATGCTCTCGTACATGGAAGTATTGCTCTTGTAGGTCATAATTATTTTAATTCGATGATTGGAACGGAGCTGAGGGCAATGGGATGGTTTGGTTCGCCTATTTTGCATAGAAAGCCATGGGGATGTACAACATATACGTTTCACGAGGCGATGGATGGAAATATATTAAATACGAATTTAACATAAAAGCACACGATTTATATAAATCGTGTGCTTTCTTTTTAAGATACAGAAATTTTGACGTTTAATGGTTTTACGAGATGAGCATAAGGTTCGCCTACTAGCATAACAATTTCATCTTTTTTATAACCTAACTTTTCGTATAGTGAATAGGCGCGTGTGTTTTCTAAATTAACAAGTAAAGCGATTTTTTCATGCCCTTTTTCAGTTGCATAGATTTCGGCAGCTTCAATTAATTTAGAACCGATACCTTTTCCGCCGTGTGCACTTGAAACTGATAGTGTATCAATGTAATACTCATCAAGCTCAGCTTCTTTTTCTAACGTAATTGATTCATCTTTATGTAATTCTCTTAAGTGATGTACAATTGGTGCGTCAAGCTGTGTTGCTTCACTACCGTGATAAGCGACAATAACTCCAACTGCACTCTCGTCTTGTTCATAGACAAAACAGTTTTCGTAGCTCAGACGGTTATTTTCTTTTGAGAACCATGTCTCAAGTCCTAGTAATACTTCTACTTCATCTGTGCTACCTGTGATTTTTTCAGCAATTTCATGCAGAGCATTATACAATAAAGGAGCTATTGCCATTGCATCTGTCTTTTTTGCTTTCCGAATCATAGTATCCCTCCTAGTTCTATTTGTATATTGTAGCATAGTGGTATGGAACTTTGCATAATTGAATGCCGAAATGTTTGATATAGAGAAGTAGCTATGTTAGTATATGATATTTAGTGGACATATAGTAAAACGATATTGTTTGCGAAATAACGAAAATAAAATCATGACATAACAACGAGATAAAGTGAAACGTTAATCAGTAAGATTTTTTGTTCATTCCACGACTGATTAGTAGTCAACACCAATCGCACTACCTGCAAATAGCGGGATAAATTTACAGTTGTTGACCTATAGAATATACGATAAAATAAAATATTGCAGAGAGGTGAAATACATGGATAAAGAATTAGCAAATACAATTTTAGATCAGCTAAAAAATGGTGAAATAAAGGAGTATGTTGTTACGAAAGATGTATTTTATACGTTCAGAGAAGTTGTTGTAAATAGAGAAGACTTTAAGCATTTCATTGGTAACGCACAGCGAGGCGGGCAAGTGATTTATACATATTCAGAAACGCCACGTTCATAAAGAGGAATTTTGATCAGCAGGGCATCTCTCACTGATTAGTAGCCTTTCACCAATCGGACGTTTAATGCGGGATAAATAAAAGATAAAGGAGAGGGGAATTATGGGCGATTTTAAACAAGGCATTTTACCACATTGGGATTATATGTGGAAAGATAGAGCCGGCAATCGATTTATGGGAATGGTTATGTATCCAGAGAAACGAAAATGTTCAGCAAAAATGCTTCAGAAAATAAAAAGAGCATATGAAGAAGCAGTAGAAATTAAAGTAACTGTACAAGTTCGACATACATATCAGTACGTAGAAGGAATGATTGTATACTTTGATGAAGAGGCTCCGGTATGTACAATGATTGATAAAGATGAAAATCCGCATCATATATTTGTAAAAGATATTTTGCGCATTGAGCACTCTGAATAAACTTTTCATAAATAAATTGAAGTTCCATAATAATAATCTTTTTCTATAATAGTTATCTTTTAGTATGTAACGAGAAACGAAAGTATATGTATAATATATTTAATAAGGTAAATTTGATAAATGTAATCGTTTTTTAGAGCAGATTATAGTTTCATATCTGTTCTTTTTTGCGTGATGCTGGAGAAATATATTTCTTCAGCATCTAACGTTTTATGACAAAATATATTGTTAACTTTTTTAAAAATAAGGTTAAATTCGTTGACAACTTTTTTGAAAAGCACTTTATTGACATGAGTTTTAGAATGTTGTTTCATAGTCATTGTATTGAAAAAAAACGGCTATCATGTCGAAAAGTAAAAGTTAAAAAAAGAAAGAATTTATACATATATCTTGTGTCTTATTTTGAAACGTAATACAATATATAGAGAAATCAAGAACAACATATAGAGAATATAGATTTGAGAGGGAGGGTCGGAAATGTTAGTTGCATATGATTCTATGACAGGAAACGTGAAGCGTTTCATTCACAAATTAAATATGCCGGCCGTTCAAATTGATGAAGATCTAGTAATAGATGAAGACTTTATTCTTATTACGTATACAACAGGTTTTGGCAATGTACCAGAACGTGTTTTAGACTTTTTAGAGCGCAATAATGAAAAATTAAAAGGCGTATCTGCAAGCGGCAATCGTAACTGGGGAGACATGTTCGGTGCAAGTGCTGACAAGATTTCTACTAAATATGAAGTGCCTATTGTATCAAAATTTGAGTTATCTGGAACAAATAACGATGTAGAATATTTTAAGGAAAGGGTGCGGGAGATTGCGACACATTGAACTGAATAATGAAATCACGCAAATGCAGGACGGTTTTTATCAGCTTCATAAAGATAAAGAGGCATTAGAAGTCTTTATGGAAGAAGCTAGAGAGAATACCGTTCCTTTTAATAGCGTGGCAGAGCGAATGGAGTATATGAAAGAACATGATTACTATTACAACGTTCTGGACGAGTATAGCTTGGAGGAAGTAGAGGAAGTATATAACATCGCTTATGGTGAAAACTTCGAGTTCCAATCTTATATGGCAGCATCTAAGTTCTACAAAGATTATGCGTTAAAAACGAATGATCAAAAACAATACTTAGAAAGCTATGAAGATCGTGTAGCAATTGTTTCATTATACTTAGGACGCGGTGATGTTTCGAAGGCAAGACAATTCGCAAGCATGATTGTAAAACAAAACTACCAACCAGCGACACCAACCTTTTTAAATGCGGGAAGAAGCAGAAGAGGAGAAATGGTGTCTTGTTTCTTGTTAGAGATGGACGATAGCTTAAATTCGATCGGCTTTAACATTAATACTGCGATGCAATTATCGAAAATCGGCGGGGGAGTAGCTTTAAACTTATCTAAGCTACGCGCACGCGGTGAGCAAATTAAAGGTATCGACAACGCTGCAAGTGGCGTAGTACCTGTTATGAAATTGCTTGAAGATTCGTTTTCATATGCGAATCAGCTTGGCCAACGAAAAGGTGCCGGTGCAGTATATTTAAACATTTTCCATTGGGATATTATTGAATTCCTGGATTAATTGGTAGTCCCTCTACACAGTAATGTGTATGAGAAAACCTTGTGAACCTAACCAATAGGGTGTCGCATTAGCGGCTAACGGTATCAGTTGAATAAGGGGTAAAAGAAAAAGAACCCGCGAAGAAGCTGACTAAGAGAGCCTACGGTCCATGCAAGTGGATAGCAGGTAATACCGTGCCAAGCTTGAAAGAAATATTACTTGGGTGAAGTGGAATCTTATATTCACCGGAGGCGAGATTCCATGAACTGTGGAATTTATTTGATAATTAATAAGGAAAACAGGAAGTTTTATATTGGTAGTTCTAATAATTTTAAAGTACGATTTAAAACTCATAGAAATCAATTGAATGCTAATCGGCATCATAGTAAACATTTACAAGCAGCCTGGAATTTATATGGTGAGAATAAATTTGAGTTTAAAGGGATAATTGAATTACCAGATGATAAGGACATTCTTCATAAGATAGAGCAAAGTTTATTAAGTCAATATTATGGGAAACAGTATTGCTACAACGGACATCCTATCGCTAGAGGTGGGGCGTTGAGTGGGGAAAAGAACCATATGTATGGGAAAACCCACTCAAAGGAAGTAAAAAAGTTTCTTTCTGAAATTAATACTGGGCCTAATAATTATTGGTATGATAAACCTCAACATATGGAGAATATGAGATCTAAGATTACTAAACGATTTCATGGTAGAAAACATACTGATGAAACAAAAGAAAAAATGTCTAGATCTCGTAAAGGTAAAAAGCATACAAAAGAAACATGTATGAAGATAAGTAAAGCTCAAAAAAATCAATATAATTCAGGTAGAGAAAAACAAAAAAAGCCAATTGTTATAAATGACATTTACTATGAGTCTTTAGCAGAAGCCGGACGAGTGTTTAATGTACCTGCTAATACGATAAAATATAGAGTACTATCCAATAACTTTCCTAATTATCAATACTTTCAAGAAGGTGTAGAGACTATCGAACGCGCGTCATTAGACGAAAGCTAGTAGAGTAGGCTGGAAATAGGTACCAGTCGAAGTGCAAGGCAACCAGTTACAGGTTGATGATATAGTCCAACCTTCATAGAAATATGAAGACGAGTTGACCAAAAAAATAAATGCCGATGAGAAGAGCCGTATTCAGTCTCTATCAATCGGAATTATCGTTCCAAGTAAGTTCTTTGAGCTTGCTGAGAAAAACGAACCTTTCCATGTTTTCGCGCCTTACACGGTGTATAAAGAATACGGAAAGCATTTAGATGACATTGATATCGATGAAATGTACGATGAATTAATGAGCAATCCGAAAGTGAAGAAGAAGCCACTAGATATTAGTGCACGTGATATGCTTATTAAAATCGCTATGATTCAGCTTGAGTCTGGTTACCCATACTTAATGTTTAAATCAAATGCAAATAATCAACATCCATTGAAGGATATTGGAACTGTGAAGATGTCGAACTTATGTACAGAAATCTTCCAGCTTCAAGAAACTTCAGAAATAAATGATTACGGTACAGATGACATTATCCGTCGTGATATTAACTGTAACTTAGGATCGTTAAATATCGTAAACGTAATGGAAAATAAAGAAATTCGTGAAGCAGTTCATGCGGGAATGGAAGCTTTAACAGCTGTTTCTGATATGACGATTATTCCGAATGCACCAACTGTGAAAAAAGCAAATGACGAGCTTCATTCAGTTGGACTTGGAGCAATGAACTTACACGGATATTTAGCAAAAAATAAAATCGCTTATGAAAGTGCAGAAGCGAAAGAATTCGCTCGTACATTCTTTATGATGTTAAATTACTACTCTATTGAGAAAAGTATGGAAATCGCTACAGAAAAAGGCGAGACATTTAAGGACTTCGATAAATCTGATTATGCGAATGGCACATACTTCGAAAAGTATGAAACGACAGATTACAGCCCAGTAACTGAAAAAGTTCAGCAACTATTTGAAGGAATTCATATTCCAACAAAAGAAGATTGGACAAGTTTAAAAGAGCAAGTGCAGAAGAATGGTTTATACAACTCATATCGTCTTGCCATTGCTCCAACACAATCAATCAGTTACGTTCAAAATGCAACTTCAAGCGTAATGCCGATCGTAAGTCAAATCGAATCAAGAACATATGCGAATGCGACAACATATTATCCAATGCCGTATTTATCAAAAGATACGTTCTGGTACTATAAATCTTCTTACGATATGAATCAGTTTAAATTAATTGATTTAATCGCAGAAATTCAAGAACATATTGACCAAGGAATTAGTACAATTCTTTACGTTAATAGTGATATTTCAACACGTGAATTAGCACGTTACTACATCTATGCACATAAAAAAGGCTTAAAGAGTCTGTATTATACGAGAACACGTAAATTAAGCGTGGAAGAGTGTGTGGCTTGTACCGTTTAATATAAAAAGTGAGACATGATGAGCAGGGTTTTCTGAACCCTGCTCATGCTTAGTTATCATATTTAGAGAAGGGGCGATTTAATGCGTGCGGTAAACTGGAACAAAAAAGAAGATGATTTTAGTTTAATGTTTTGGAAGCAAAACATCGCTCAGTTTTGGACAGAAGAAGAAATTGCGGTTTCGTCTGACAAAAATACTTGGGTGCAATTATCGAAAGAAGAGCAAATTGCTTATAAGCGTGTATTAGGTGGTTTAACACTTTTAGATACGAAACAAGGTGGCGAAGGAATGCCACTTGTACTGGTTCATCTTGAAAATTTACAAGCGAAAAGTGTATTAGCTTTCATGGGAGCTATGGAAGAAGTACATGCGAAAAGTTATAGTCACATTTTCACAACATTAGCTACAGAAGAAGAGATTGATGATATTTTTGACTGGGTAGACAATCATCCGTTACTTGAGAAAAAAGCTGGTATTATTACTAGTTACTATCGTCGTTTATTAAAGCCTGAAGTAACAAAAAAAGAGTTATACATGGCAATGGTAGCAAGTGTGTTCTTAGAAAGTTACTTATTCTATAGCGGATTCTTCTATCCACTTTACTTAGCTGGTCAAGGAAAACTAACAGCAAGTGGTGAGATTATCAACTTGATAATTCGTGATGAGTCAATTCACGGCGTATTCGTCGGTATTTTAGCACAACAAATCTTCGCAGAACTTTCTGCAGAAGAGCAACAAGAAGTGCAAAAAGAAACACAAGAGTTATTAATGGAACTATATGAAATTGAAATGGCCTATACAGAAGAAATTTACACTTCTATCGGTCTTGTAGAAGATGTAAATCGTTTCGTTCGTTACAATGCGAATAAAGGGCTTATGAACTTAGGACTTGAGCCGAAGTTTGAAGAAGAAGAAATTAACCCAATCGTTTTAAATGGTTTACGTACAGATACGAAAAACCATGATTTCTTCTCTGTAAAAGGAAATGGTTACGTAAAAGCAACGAACGTTGAAAAGTTAGCTGACGATGACTTCGTGTTTAACTTTTAATATAGGATTATAAAGAAAAACTGTCTTATTCATTGATAAGACAGTTTTTCTTTATAATTTTGTTTACATAACACTATTATTTTTGTATAGCGATTTATATTTGGGAAGTTCTATTCGTTTAACGGATAGAACTTTTTTGTAATTAAATGGGTATTTACAAACTTTTTGTATCGGTGTATTATTTAACTAGTACACTGATACAAAAGGAGGGAAGAAATGAAAATAGAGTTTTCTCCAAATACACCAATTTACATTCAGGTAATGGAATACATAAAAAAAGAGATCGTAACAGGACATTTATTACCTGGTGATAAAATTCCCTCTGTCCGTGAATTAGCGAGTGAATTACAAGTGAATCCAAATACGATTCAGCGTACATTTCAAGAGCTAGAACGGGATGGAGTTGTTGTCACACGTAGAGGAATGGGACGGTATGTAACGAATGAAGGGGAGAAAATTATGGAGCTGCGAAAAGAGATGGCGAAAGAATTACTTCATTCTTTTATAGATGGAATGGACAATTTAGGTTTTTCAGAAGAAGAAATTCTTACAATTCTTCGTTCTTCATTACATGATAAGAGGGAGGAGAGCCAATGACAGAGCTATTGAAAATAGAAAACTTATGGAAGAGATACGGATTAAAAGCAGTGATCCGTGAATTAAACATAGAGATTACGGAAGGGAAAATCGTTGGGCTTGTTGGAGATAACGGGAGCGGGAAAACGACGTTATTGAAAATGATTGCAGGCTTGCAACACCCTTCTGAAGGTAGTATTACAATAGACGGTAAAAAGGTAGGGTTACAGACGAAAGAAATTGTTTCATTTATGTCCGATAAGCCAATCTTTGATGATTGGATGACTGTAAAAGACGCTTTATTTTTCTACCGAGATTTTTATAAAGACTTCGATATTCAAAAAGCGGTAGATACGATTGCAGAATTTAAAATACCGTTAGAAGAAAAAATTACAGCATTGTCAAAAGGTATGGTTGAGAAGCTGCAGATTATTTTAACGTTTTCTCGAAAAGCGAAGCTATATGTACTGGATGAGCCATTGGGCGGGATTGATCTTGTTTCTAGAGAACATGTACTTGAGTTAATACTTAAATTTTATCGTGAAGATTGTACGCTACTTATATCGACTCATTTAATAAGAGAAATCGAAAATATATTCGATGAAGTAATCTTTTTGAAAGATGGAGAAATAATATTGCATGAAAATGTGGAAGAACTACGATTTCAAAAGGGTAAAGCAGTACATGAGCTGTTTAAGGAGGCCTATGAGAAATGAGTCAGCTTTTTCTTTATCTATATAATTGTAATAAGAGAAAGATAGCCATTATTTACTTTGGTTTTATTACAGTTTCATTAATTCTTTTATTTAATATGAAAGGAGTTTCAGGAGTTAGAATTTCAGGTAGGCAAGATATAATTATTATTATATTCTTTATCGTACTAGGTATAAATGGATTTGCAATTCTTTTAACAGGTATATCGTCTTTTCGGAAAATGTTAAAAAACTCTATGCTACGTTATACTTCTATTTCAGCAAAAAAGTATATATGTGCAAATAGTTTATTCTGTGTACTACTCTTTATGATTTTGCTAGGAATAGGAATCATTTTTCTATACTATTTTTCTTTAAATATTTACAATGGAAAAACTAATTTAGGTATTCAGCAAGCAATACACAGTTTATATAATTATGGAATATTACATCATATGTTATCTATTTTCTTATGGGGACTAGATTTTCTTAATATGCTAGTTTCTATTTATTTCATTATAGTAATTGTAAAACTATTAAATGTGAAATCATCTATGAATAAAGTTGCTTGTTTAGTTTTATTCGTCATTTTTACCGCATTTAATGGAGGAATAACGTATATTTTTCAGCAAATAGAAAAGTATGTGTTTGCTATAAATAATATTGGATTTATAGATCAAAATGGTTTTTTAAATACATCATTTTATTCTGGTACAGAGGTTACAATTTTAAATCTATTTTTTAATTGTTTATTAACAATTATATTACTAGTAGTTACAGGTCACATAGTCGATAAAAAACTAGAAGTCTAAAGGAGGAATCACCATTGGGAAACGTAGTAGTAAAGTTAGAGAATGTTCGAAAAAAGATTGGTGGAACGGAAATTATTCGTGGTTTATCATTTGAGGTTCGTGAAGGAGAAGTATACGGATTCCTTGGACCGAACGGTAGCGGTAAGACGACGACGATCCGTATGATGACAGGTCTTATTTCAATGACAGAGGGCGATATTACAATTTGTGGACATAGTATTCGCTCGGAGCGTGAAAAGGCACTAGAGCAAATTGGAGCGATTGTAGAAAATCCTGAACTATATGATTATATGACAGGAATGCAAAACTTAAAGCATTTTGCGAACATGGCCATTACACCAATTAGTAAAGAGCGCATTGCTGAGATTGTAAAGCTTGTTGAATTAGAGCATGCGATTCATAAAAAGGTGAAAACATATTCACTTGGTATGAAACAACGTTTAGGAATTGCACAGGCATTACTTCATCAGCCGAAAATCTTAATTTTAGATGAACCGACAAATGGATTAGATCCAGCTGGTATTCGCCAAATTCGTGATTATTTACAACGTTTAGCGAAAGAAGAGAATATTGCTGTAATCGTATCAAGTCACTTATTGAGTGAAATTGAATTAATGTGTGATCGCGTCGTTATTATTAAACAAGGTGAGTTTGTACAAGAGTACAACTTACATGAAAAAGTGAAACATGATGAGGCAGTCGTTGTAGCGTTTGAAGTAGATAAAGTTCAGAAAGCAAATGAAATCATTAAAGGTAAAGCAAAAGGGAATGTAATTGTAGCATCTGTAACAAAAGACAACATTCCGCAACTTGTAAAAAAACTTGTTCATGCTGATGTGCTTGTATACGGAGTTACTGTTCAAAATAAAACGTTAGAGGATGAGTTCTTAGCGATTACTGGGGGAGTGAAAGCGTAATGTTTAAATTAATTCAAAATGAATTTTTAAAGTTGCATGCGAAAAAAGGTATGTATATTTTAATTGGTGTCATTGCGGCACTCGAAATTTTAGGTACTTTAGCAATGTTGAAGTGGGGAAAAGGTGATGAGTTTAAGGGATCATATTTAGATTATGCAAACTCAGAGATTGGCTTAATTGTTTTATTTACAACGATTTTTGGGATTACACTTGCTGCCCGTACTCTTACTGATGAGTTCCAAAAAGGTACAATTAAACAATTGTTAATCCGTCCAAGAAAAAGACTTGCAGTTTTATTTTCTAAATATATTACAGTGTTATTAGCAATGTTATTTATCGTATTAGCTGGTATGCTAATTGCAATGATTATTGGCGGTATTGTAATGGATGGTAGTAAAACAGAATTAACATTAGGAATCGTTATGAAGTCCACTTTATATCAACTACTTTCACCGTTCTTTTTTGCAACACTTGCATTTTTCCTAGCAAATGTCTTTAGAAAATCTGTATTACCATTAATTATTACGATGTTCCTATTCTTCTTACAAGGTGCAATTAATATGGTATTAATAATGTTTGCAAAAGGTGTAGCGAAGTTTGTAGTATTCAACCATTTGGATTTAAGAGCTTACGATAGTAATAAATTAATCAATGGTGGAATGGAACCAACATTTACAGAATTTACGTTTACAACTTCATTATTACTTGTAGCTGCATACTTTGTTGTGTTACTTGTAGCATCAAGTGCATTATTCCAAAAACGTGACGTATTATAATAAAAGAAATCCCCGCTTGTAAAAACGGGGATTTTTATTACATAAATTTCACTTGGATTGCAACTTGAAGAACAGCGATATGATATTTTAAGAGCTATGTTGTTTGAAAGTAATTGAGAAAAATAGGAAGAGTTTCAACTATATTCATATTATAATGTAGTTATCCGACCATTTACTTTTACTATCTTTGGAGGTGTTCTATATGCACTATGCATTTTCACGTATAAGGCTACGTAGCTTTTTTGGATGGATGATTATAGGGGTGTTCCTTATAATGATACCATTAGGTCTAGCAAATGTTTCTGAGAATACGATGGAGGTTATTTCACAAATAACTGTATTTTTTGTATTTCCATTACTTTGGCTATACGTAAAAACAAATAAAAATAATATTGTATTTAACAGTTTTTTTGATAAGCCAGGACGTTTATCTTGGGGATTAATTGTATTAGCAACGATAATGGGGATGATTTTTTCAGTTGGCATATCTCATATTCAATTTTACATATTAGCACATACGTTACCGAATTTCTTAGTTACTATGCTAGAAGACGGAAATGTTATTAATACGAGTAACGTATATATGACGATATTTACTTTCATTTCAGCATGTGTGTTAGCACCTATTATGGAAGAGGTTATTTTTAGGGGATTTTTCTTACAGCGAATGGCTCATAAATGGGGAATTAAAAAAGCTGTAATTATATCTTCAATTATTTTTGGCCTAGGACATTTTGATGTTATTGGTGCGTTCATGTTTGGTGTCGTTATGTGTCTTTTATACATAAAGACAAAAAATATATGGACGAATATAGCTGTGCACGCTCTAAATAATTTGATTGCAACAAGTATGCAATTTTTCGGTGGAGAAGAAAGTGGTACAATCTCAATTACTGAATTACAAGCGCAAAGTAATTTATGGATTGGTATCGGTCTTACAGTTGTTGGATTACTATGGTTAATTCCGTATGTTTGGAAACAATGGCGTACAGTAAAAGAAGTTGGCGTGCCACCAGTACGTTTTATAAATGAGCAAAAAGTAGTGAATTCATCACAAGAAAATGAAGTGTATAGTCAAGTGATCGTAACCGATAGATTGATGGCCATAGAGTTACCAGATGAGGCTGTAAATAAGCTTCGGTTAGAAGAAAATGATTATGTAACAGTAGCTGTAGAAGAAGATAAAATCGTTATAAAGAAAGCACATAATAGATAATTAAAAAGTAGCTCTTAGGAGCTACTTTTTAATTTGTAATAATTTCTACACGAAAATTATTACCGTTCTTGACATATTTAATATCTGTAACAGTGCGGACTGTCTTTAAAATCTCCACTTTTTCACCAATTCGCGGGATGGTCGGAACATTGTCCCAAATACCAAGCAAGTCATCTAATTGTGCCGTTTTTTCATAAAACCAGATTTTCAATGTAAAGCCCCTTTCTCGAATTTTATGTATTTTAATACATAATATATTATTTTTATTCTTATTGTAAGGGGTTTTTTTATAATTTATGAATAAAAATAAATTAATCTTCTGGGAAGATATGTTCAATATCAGGAGTAAGAGATACTTCTGATAATACGATATGAGAAACTGTCGTTGCATATGAAGAAACATCATTGATAAATTCTTCAAGTTCAACGAGTGAAGGAACAGAAATTTTTACAATGTAGCATAAGCTTCCTGTTACTCGGTAACAAAAACTTGCAGATGGATAAGACTGAATAAACTGTTGCATACGTGTTGTATCACCATTTTTTAAAGTGATTTCTAAAATACAATCTAAAACTAGTCCTGCTTTTTTATAGTCGATATCGATTGTATATTTTTGAATAACGCCTTCACTTTCAAGTTTACGAACACGTTCTGCAGTAGACGGAGCAGATAAGTTTACTCGTTTCGCCAATTCACGCATAGAAAGGCGACTATCATTATATAATTCATTTAAAATTTTTCGATCAACACGGTCTAGTTGCATTTGTAAATATACCTCCAGTAAAATAATGATTTTTGTAAAGGAAAAATATAAATTAAGATTCATATGAAATGTAAAGTGAACGTTATTTATTTTACAATAAAACAGAAGGAAATAGGAGGGGAAATGATGGAGAGAATTTCATTATCAAATGTAGGAGATACAAAGTTTCAAAAGTTATTAGGGCATAATTCGGATATATTACACTCGTGGAGTACGTTAGAAGATACACTGTACAATAAAGGAACTCTTTCAGCAGAGTTGAAGGAGCAAGTGAGAAGAACATTAGCGTATGGGAATGAATGTCCGTACTGTATGGCAAAGGGAAGACCTGATGATGTGCAAAAGGCAGAGGAGATTGGTGTAGCTGTTACTTTTGCGCATACATTTGTTCATGACCGAAAAGCAATAGATGATAATATGTTTCACGTATTAAAACAATATTGGACAGAAAAAGAAATTGTAGAGCTTTGCGCCTATGTTTGCTTTATTACTGCGTCACAACAACTTGGTTTTCTATTTCAATTACAGCCAAATTAAGGGGGAAATGATGACAAATCAAATAGCACTTATCATAATCGATGTACAAAAGGCATTTCAATTACCAGATTGGGGCGAGAGAAATAATATTTTTGCTGAAGAAAACATGAGAATTTTGTTAGAAGAATGGAGAAAAAGGGAACGACCAGTTTTTCATATTCAACATGTAAATAAAGAAAATGCTCAGTCAATGTTTTATGAGAGAGCGGAAACGGTAAACTTTAAAGAAGAAGTGCAACCACTACTTGATGAAGTGGTTATTCAGAAATTCGTTAACAGCGCGTTCATTGGGACAAATTTAGAAGAGCAATTAAGAAAGAACAAATGTAATGCAGCAGTGGTTGTAGGATTAACGACAAATCATTGCGTGGAAACTACGACACGAATGGCAGGGAATTTAGGATTTACAACATATTTAGTGAGTGATGCAACGGCTACGTTTAACCGTAAAGGTTTAGATGGTAAGGAGTATAGTGCAGAGGATATTCACAATATGACACTTGTAAATTTACATGAAGAGTTTGCTACGATTGTGACGACAAAAGAAGTGTTAAAATTATTTCAAGAAAATAATTGCGAATTATGTAGAAAAAAATAAGAATATTTCGTATAATCTAAGTACAATCATTTTGAAAATAGGGGTGGCATCATATGGAGCAAATTTCAGTAAAGAAATTAGAAGAGGTACTTGTTGTAGCAGGGGATGATAAACAGAAGCAAAAGGAATTTTATGAATTGCTCTTATCTACTGAGTTTTATGTTGCTGGTTCACTAGAAGCAGAGGACGGGGCAACAGAAGGAATACTTCGTTTGCGTCATTTCCAAGGAGAAGGTAGATGGATCGTTCCGTTCTTTACACAAATGGAATTTGTAAAAGATGTGTTGCCAGAAGGAACGCCCCTTATTACGATACGTGGGAAAGAGTTATTTGGTAGCATTGAGAAAGATGCTACAGCTGTATTAAATGTTGGCACTGATATAAGTAAAACATTTATTCCAGAAGAAATTGCAGATATCGCATCTGGACGAATTTTTAATTATTATAAGTAAAAGGAAAAGCGTAATCGCTTTTCCTTTTACTTTTTAATTTGAATATGAAGTGGCTATACCAGAAGAAATAGAGACTGTTTTATTATTCGTGTTTATTGTCGCTGTAGCTCCAAGTGGAATACCGATGTTTGGACTTATATGTCCAATTGGTAAATCGAATAGGACAGGTATATGATATGGCGCGAAATATTCATATAATATTGTTTGCAATGATTGAGAGGGCTTTGAAGGAGTGCAGTCGTGACAACTTGTGAAAATAACGCCCCTGCATTCATTAAACTTTCCAGATAAAAGTAGCTGATTTAACATACGGTCAATGCGGTACGGTTCTTCACCAATGTCTTCAAGTAATAAAAGTGTATTGTTCGTAATTATCTCGTAGGGCGAGCCAATTATACTTGTTAACACAGCTAAATTTCCTCCAACTAACGTACTTGTAACTGTACTGTGAGAGCTAGGTACGATACATTCTGATGCAGATAAAATGGTTGAATACGGATGGAATAGCTGATTAAAAGAGGATAAAGATAGGGAATCAATACCTTTTCCTAGTTCTTCAATCATCGGACCATGAAATGTTATAAGCTTTGCATAACGTGAAACAGCAGTATGTAAAGCTGTAATATCGCTATATCCCCAAAAGATTTTTGGATTTTGCCTAATAACTTCATATTGAATGTGAGGAAGAAGACGAGCACTTCCATAACCACCTCGTGCACAAAAAATTGCCTTCACTTCATTATTTGTAAATGCTTCATGTATATCGTCAAGCCGAACTTGATCACTTCCGGCTAAAAATCCATATTTCTCGTAAACACTCTTCCCGATTATTACGGATAACCCCATCTCTTGTAATACATTCACACCTTTTAATACACTTTCGATTGTAGGTGGACCAGATGGTGCAATAATCATTACTGTATCACCTTGTTTTAATGCATTTGGATAAATCATTAAGCTCAGCCTCCTTCTCTTTCAATATATTCGCTTCATATGAAGTTCAACCCTTGCAAAAGCAGGGGAAAGCTTATCAAATAAAGAAGATATAAAGGAAATAGGAGGGGAAATGATGTTTACAAGTCGAGTAACAGACATATTAAAAATTGAGTATCCCGTTGTTCAAGCTGGTATGGCAGGCGCGATTACGACGCCAGAACTTGTTGCAGCAGTAAGTAATAGTGGAGGATTAGGGACGCTTGGAGCCGGCTATATGAGCCCAGAACAAATTCGTGAAGCGATTTATAGAATAAGAGAACTAACAGATAAGCCTTTCGGTGTTAATTTACTTGTAACGAAAGAGATAGAAATAGAAGAAGAGAAGGTAAATGAGGCGAAAGTATTACTAAGCGGAGTGAATAGAGAATTAGGTATAGAAGTAGAAGGAACGTTAAAGCTTCCAAAAAGCTATAAGGAACAATTACAAGTGCTATTAGATGAAAAAGTACCGGTCGTTAGCTTTGCATTTCAAACGTTAGAAAAAGAAGAAATAAATGATTTAAAAAGAAGTGGAATAAAAGTTATCGGAACAGCTACCCATGTGAAGGAAGCGAAAGTACTTGCTGAACTAGGAGTAGATATTATTATTGGGCAAGGTAGCGAAGCAGGAGGGCATAGAGGAACGTTTATTGGGAAAGAACGAGATGCTATGATTGGTACTTTTGCGTTAATACCTCAGTTAGTAGGGGTTATTCCGCATATCCCAATTGTCGCAGCAGGTGGTGTAATGAACGGACAAGGGCTTGTTGCGGCATTGGCACTAGGAGCAGAAGGTGTTCAAATGGGATCAGCCTTTTTAACAAGTGAAGAGAGTATTACGCACGATGTGTATAAAGAAGCGGTTTTACATAGTACAGATACGAGCACAACTGTAACTCGTGCGTTTTCCGGGAAATATGCACGCGGTATTCGGAATGAATTTATAGAAAGACATGAAGGAAAAGAAGAAGGGCTTCCGGTATATCCAGTGCAAAACGTATTAACTTCTAAAATACGCCAAGAGGCAGCGAAGCAAAATAAGGAAGAATATATGTCACTTTGGGCAGGACAGGCAGCATCATTGGCACGAATCGAATCAGCTCAGCATGTAGTGGAGCGAGTTATGAAAGAAGCGGCGAATGCAATCGAGCAATTACAAAATATATACAAAAAGACCACTTGAGTAATTCAAGCGGTCTTTTCGTTAGTTTGCTTTATAAAATTGTTGGATGGCTTCGTCGATGTAAACCCAGCCTTTCCAACCTAAGTGCATATGATCTTTTAAGAAGTATTTATCGTATTCATGATTTGAGAAGTCGGCAATTGGATAACCAGCTTTTTCAATTTGCTCATGAACTTTCTTATAGTATGCTTCGCGGCGTTCTTTCGGGAAGCCAGCGTAGTCGTACCAAGGACCTTTGACAGGAACAGAAATGAAGAGTGGTTTTGCACCAGATTGTTTTAATAAATCAAGTACAATTTGTAAATCTTCATATTCTGGCGATTGGTCATAAGCATCATTTTTTAAGTAACCTTCACGTTGCTTTAATTTTTTCTTAATTTTGCTATTGAAGTAACCATCTTCGATACCATATTCATTAGATCCAGATTCTGCTGCACCTATTTGATCCGCATGTTTACGAGCCTCTTCCCAGTTCATTTGTTTTAATGAAGGATCGAGCTTCTCTTTGTGCGGTTTAATATTAAACATAGCTGTAAATAAATCTTTACGATCTAAAATGTTACGGTAAATATAAGCGAAAGGTTTAGCAGCAAGTGCTTTTACTTTATACTTCGTATCATCATAAGCGATACCTTCAAGCGAAATTTTTAATAAAGTTTCTTTTTTTACAATCTCAAAGTTTAATAAACGCTTTGCAATTTGTTTTTTCATTTCAGGTTTTAAATCATTGTTGAAAATGAAGTGGTAACCTTGTTGTTTTGAAAAGTTAGGTGCAAAGTGCGTTTCGTCAATACCTTGTGGTACAAACCATTGCGGAGAAAGAACGAATACCATTTTCTTATCTTTCAATTGATCCATTGTAGATGCGAAGTTTAATACATGTACAAGGTCTTGTGTTCCGCCGCGTCCAAGAAGGAATGGCGTAAATCCTTCAGGCTTTACTTTAAAATAATTAGATGGATGGAAAGCATCCATACGTGCGAATTCCGATGAACCGTACATCGGAAGATATTTTGGATCTGCTAACATCTTTTGCTGTAAAATCATACTTTGAATTTTTTCTTCTTTTAAAGAAGTAGCAGCTTGTTCTACTTTTTCATCACTTAAAAGTGGAAGTAGGAAGCGCGTTGGAATAAGTAAGAATACAGCAAAAAGGGCCAATGCTAAAAGCATCGGACCAAATTTTGCTTTGTTCATCGGATTTCTTCCAACTTTTTAATAACCATGTTTGGTGTAGCCCACTCGTCACGGTCAAAATCAGAAATAGAAACTTCAATATCTAAACGCTCTTGGAATTCAACTAATAAAGATACTACAGCGAAAGAATCAAGGATACCTTCTTCAAATAATTGAACATCTAAGTTTTCTTTCACAATATCGTTTTCACATACTTCTTCTAAAATATCTAATACTTGCTCTTTGAATTCTGCCATTTTTAAAATCTCCTTTATATCCGAAATATATTATATGTGCAACTTCTTAATGGAATAAGAAGGGTGCATTAAAAGTATCTGTTAAGGTGTCCAGAGAAGATTAGGAAACCGAAACATACAACGTGGAACGTAATTACAATCGCAAGGATGTGTGTAAATTTATTGTTTGGCCAAAACTTATGCTTCTTGTTTTTTCGTTCAAAAATATCGAATAAAATAAACAGTGCGGCATGGTATAGACCATAAATAACATACTGCGCAACAGCGCTTCCTTGGATGTGCCAAATTCCCATAATGAAGAAGTTTAAAAATGCACCGATATACGAAATAGTGTAACGGTTCTTAATTAACTTTTTCTTCGTTGCAAAAAAGACGAAACGCATGTAAATAAAATCACGGAACCAGAATGATAAACTCATGTGCCAGCGGTTCCAGAAGTCTTTAATATTACGACTAAGGAATGGCTTATTGAAGTTTTCTGGCGTTTTAATTCCCATCATATAACTTACACCAATTACAAAAGAGCTATAACCAGCAAAATCAAAGAATAGATATAAGCTATAGCTATACATGTAAATCATATTTGAAAATATTGTATCGTGTTGAGCGAATGCTGGATCCATACAATATTGCTTTATTAAGTAAGCAATAATAAATTTATACAAGAAACCTTGGAAAATACGATTTAGTCCTGTATATAGTAAATTTTGATATTCTTCAGCGCTAGGTGGCTTTTGAATATCTTTTTGGAATCTTCGGTAACGATCGATAGGTCCTGTTGAAATCGCAGGGAAGAATAAAACGAATTCCCAGAAGTTAAAGAAAGAAAGCTCTTTAATTAAACCATCACGAACTTCAAATACCATTTGAACTGCTCTGAATGTTACGTAAGATATACCTAGGAAAACAACAAGTTTTAACTCAGGTAAAAACGATGCAAACGGCGCGATTTTTGCCAAAATAAGAGGCAAAATCGATAAAATAACAGCTATGCAAAATGTGAATGTACTATTATTTTGTTTTCTTAAAATTAAATAGCCTTTAATAAGGACATATTGCCAAATAATAAATGCAGCTAGCATCATTGCTTGCTTTGGTTTATCTGAGAAGATAATAGCAATCATGACTAATGTTAAAACGGCATTATATTTGCGCAACATTTTACCTTTTAATCCAGCTATGATAGTAGGTATTAATAAAATGCCCACTATAGCGAAAAAATAAAATGATCCATATGCGGTCATGCTGTAACCTCACTCAATAATTTTTTGCGATCTACCTTTCCATTTGGTGTCATTGGAATAGAAGATTGATACATGAATTTACGTGGAATCATGTAGTTTGGTAATCGCTCATTGAGTTCTTTTTTGATTGCAGATGTTAATTTGAATTCTTTTTCAAATGAATGTTCTCCAGGAACAACAACCGCTAATAAATAATCGTATTTCTCACCTTTTTTAATTGGAACGATAACTGCTCCTTCTACGTAAGAACACGCACGAAGGTGATGCTCAATTTCTTCTAATTCCATTCGATAACCATGCAGCTTAATTTGGAAATCAAGACGACCATTATAGAATAGAAGACCATTTTTAACATAGCCAGCATCGCCTGTTTTATAGGCGCGCTCACCGTCAATCATAGTAAATGCTTTTTCTGTTAATTCAGGGCTTCCTAAATATCCAACGCTTACGCTTGGACCGACAATTACGATTTCACCTTTTTCACCATCAGGTGCGATCGTGCCATCTTCTTTCATAATAAGAAGGCGACAGTCTGATTTACAATAGCCAACTGGAAGTGATTTGTATTGATCAAGCACTTCTTCTGTAACGTGAATACCTGTTACAGCGACAGTAGCTTCTGTTGGACCATACGTATTCATAATTGTTGCTTTAGGGAAACGTTCAATTAATTTTCTAGCCACTTCATTTGGTAACACTTCGCCGCAGAATAAGAATGTTTTCATGTTCGGTAGCATACTCTCAGAGAAAGATGCTTCCATTAAACACATTTCAGCGAAAGAAGGTGTGGAAGTCCATACTTGAATATCCGATTGCTCTAAAGAAGCAAACAAGTCTTTTGGACGCGCAATCATATCTTTATCGATTGCCCAAAGTGTACCACCTGTTACTAATGATGGGTAAATATCCATTACAGATAAATCGAATGAGAAAGGTGCTTGGTTTAAGAATACTTGCCCTGTTTGTAAGTTGAAATCTTCTACAGCCCATTTTGTAAAGCTAACAAGGCAGTTATAAGTAATCTGAACCCCTTTCGGATTACCTGTGCTTCCTGATGTGTAAATAATGTAGAAATTCTCATCACCTTTTACCGCATGTTCAGGATTTGGAGTGTTCCCTTTATGAGTAAAGAAAATATCTTTTAAGTTGTCTTCACTTACGATGCGAACTGGTAAATCAGTTACAGTTACTGCTGTTGCCGATAAAAGTAATTTCGCACCAGAATTTTCAGCAATACGTTGTACACGATCAGCTGGGATAGATAAATCTACAGGAATGTAAGCATGTCCAGCTTTTACACATCCTAAAAAGTTAATAATCATTTCAGGTTGCATATGGCCATACACCATAATTGGTGAACGATCGTCTGGATACTCAGAAGAAATCCAATGTGCTAACGCATCAGAATCTTCCTTTAATTGTTTGTACGTAATTTTCGCATCTCGCCAAACAAAAGCGGTTTGATCAGGCGTTTCTGCAGCCCACTTTTCAATTTGTTCTAATAACTTCATAACGTTCCCACCCTAGAATTCATTGTAAATAAATGTACTTGTGTTTGTATCATGGAATCCATACAACCAAAGTAATGCAAATAAAATTGCAAGATAATAAACCGTCTTTGCAACCCATTGTGTGAGTGGTCGAGACCATATCTCTTTTAATCTTTCCATGTCTTTCCCTCTCTTAATGAAATAATAGCTCTTTGTAGGTATCATGTCCTACATTATTGTGAAAAAAACAAAATCCCACATTTTAGGTAAAAATAAGTCAAAAGGCTCTTTTCTGATATTAGCACTAAATACTAAAAAAGAAAATCCCTAACTTAGCAATTATATTACATTCAGCATGAATTTGTAATGGGTTTGACATGTAAATAGAAAGTGGATTGTGTGAATACATAAAAGTGGACTATAAGAATACGTAAAAATACAGTGTTTGTTTTTATTAATCATTTAAGACGGAGTAAACTTTTAAATTTCTAGTTCTTTTGAAAAGGAGGAAATTATCATGAATAGAGTGTGGAAGAATCTAATTTCGGAAGAAAATATCGTGAAATGGAGAAGGCATTTCCATAAGTATCCGGAATTATCATTTCATGAAAAAGAAACTTCGCAATTTATATATGATACATTATGCTCATTTTCTTCTTTTGAAGTAACGAGACCGACGAAATATAGTGTACTAGCAATTAAAAGAGGTGTGAAGCAAGGGAAAGTAATTGCGATTCGAGCTGATATAGACGCTTTGCCAATTCAAGAGGAGACAAGTAAATCTTATACATCTGTGAATAAAGGAATGATGCATGCATGTGGGCACGATGCTCACGCAGCTATTTTATTAAGCACAGCAGAGGTGTTATCAAATATAAAGGAAGATTTTGCAGGTGAGATTCGTCTATTCTTTCAGCACGCAGAAGAGGTGTATCCAGGCGGGGGACAAGAAATGGTTGAGGCAGGTGTAATGGACGGTGTTGATTATGTAATAGGTTTACATGTTATGTCAGGACTTGAGAGTGGAAAGATAGGAATTGCATATGGACCGATGATGGCAGCTCCAGACGTATTTACAGTTGAGATTCAAGGCAAAGGAGGACATGCGGCGCGACCAGAAGAAACGATAGATCCTATTGCTATCGGAGCACAGATTATTACAAATCTACAACATATCGTATCAAGAAATACAAGTGCTTTTATGCAAAGGGTTGTTTCAGTTACACAATTTCATGGGGGAACGGCTGACAATATTATTCCTAGTACAGCAACTTTAATGGGAACTGTTCGTTCATTTAATCAAGCATTGAGGGTGGAAGCAGAAGGGAAAATCGAGAAAATTGTGAAAGGAATTACAGAAGCACATGGAGGATCGTATACATATACGTATCGATATGGATATGATCCGGTTATTAATGATGAATATATTACGAAAATAGTAGAAGAAAGTGCACTACATTTGTTTGGGAATGAGCGTGTTGTGAAGCTTGAACCTTCTATGGGTGGAGAAGATTTTTCAGCATATTTAAGAAAAGCACCTGGTTGTTTCATTAAATTAGGAACAGGTAATGAAAATATATATACTTGTTATCCACATCATCATCCGAAATTTGACTTGGATGAATCAGCATTAATTTGTGGAGTGGAGCTATTTTTAGAGACGACTATAAGATTACTAAAATCATAGAAAAACAAAAAAAGGCAACTGCACTCTATTGCAGTTGCTTTTATTTCTTTCCGTCAGAGAGGGCTGAGAAAGAACTATGCTCATTCATAGTATATGAATAGCTAACGGACAAGCTTGTACATTTTAATCATTTTTTTAAAAATAGTTATTGACATTGATAATCAATGTCAATTAATCTAAATATAGTTGGAATTGATAATTATTATCAATAGGATGGATGCGACATGTTAATGAGAAAGAATTTTCACCTTCTGCGGAGGGGATTAAAAGATAAAAATAAAGATGTTGATCAGCATATGGAATGGCAAAGAAATGTAATTCGGTCTGAATATGTAGATGAGAAGAAGAGCATTCAAACAGAAAAAGAGATACAAAGTAAAGGGAGAGGTTCAGTTGAGTAAGTTAGTAATGATTTTTGCAAGTATGAGTGGAAATACAGAGGAAATGGCTGACCATATTGCCGGCGTAATTCGTGAAACAGAAAATGAAATTGAAGTTATTGATATTATGGATTCACCAGAAGCTTCTATATTAGAACAGTATGATGGAATTATTTTAGGTGCATACACTTGGGGAGATGGCGATCTTCCTGATGATTTCTTAGATTTTTATGATGCAATGGATTCTATTGATTTAACTGGGAAAAAAGCGGCAGTATTCGGATCATGTGATTCGGCTTATCCGAAATACGGAGTGGCAGTTGACATTTTAATAGAAAAGCTACAAGAGCGCGGGGCAGCAGTTGTGTTAGAAGGACTAAAAGTAGAATTAACGCCAGAAGATGAAGATGTAGAAAAATGTTTACAGTTTGGAGCTGAATTTGTAAAACACCTTTCTTAATGGCAGAAGGGAGATGAAGAGCAAGTGCATGAGAAAATCTCAATCAAAACGATGACAGATTATCATTTGTATGATTTTATGCGTTGTCCGCATAAATTTTATTTTCGTCACATAAAAAGAAGAGAACCTTCTTCATTTGAATGGCAACAAATAGCACAAATGATTGTCAATCAAATTATTAACGAGTATTACACGCTACCTGCGGGTCAACAAACGAAAATTGTACTTTTAATATTAATAGAAAAGTATTGGAAAAAAGTAAGGATTAATATGTTTGCTTCGAAGACGGAGTACTATATTGTATTAGCGAAGCTAACGGATCACTTATTACAGTTCGTTGAAAAGGATGATAGTCAGACACCACCATTGTTTTTATACGAGAAGTTTCAAACATATATGGAAGAGTTAGGTGTCCACATGTCATTGACATTTGAAGTTGGTGAGTGGAGTGCTGAGTCGTTTGTAATTAAAAAGTATGTTGTCGATGCAGATGAGGAAATGCTTGCTCTTTGTCAGAAGCTAATGACAGTATTCAGTTATAAAGCTTTCGGAGTTCTTCCAGGAAAAATTGAAGTTATTAATTTAATAGAAGGAACTAAGTATGAGTACATTCCGAAACAGGAAGATATTATAACTGGAATGGCTGATTTATCTAGAATGAAAGAAATGTTAGAGCAACCTGAGCATTATACAGAGCGTCATTTTCGTTCTGAGTGTATAAGTTGTGCGTTTCGTAGTGAATGCCAAGGGGAAGAAGTAAAGACAGAAGCGAAACAGAAGAAAAATATAGTTCATTAAAGGATGCAACTTTGCATCCTTTTTTGTTATTGACATGAAAAGCTTTTCATCATTTACGGTATATTTGTAGCAGATTTTAATAAAGTGAAACTTTAATCAGTGGGGGTTTTGTCAATCACCCACTGATTATCAGCCCTCATTAATCGGGCTACCCACAAATAGCAGAATAAAGGGAGGAATAATCAATGAAAGATGAAACAAAAGTATTTCAATGGTTAAAAGAACAAAATGCTCCTTTTGAAATTCAACTGCAAATTTTACAGGCGTTTCAATTGTATAAAGTTATTGTTGAAATGGATAAAAAGTTAATGATGTATGAGGAGAGAGTATATAGGGAGAGAATGTAATCTCATCCCTGTAATATCGTTTTTAGCTGTTCTGTGCCTGTAATGAATTCGAGTTCATTCTCTGACTCAAAGTTATAAATAATATTATGTAGTAAAGGACTGTATTGATAAAAGGTAGTAATACGATGAATGAGTAATGGATCATGATGAGAAATAAGTGTACTGTACTGTTCATATACAGATGTAGTAAACTCATTTCCGAAATCATAATATAGTCCTGCAAAATCAAAAGCAGGATCGCCAATTTGCGCATCACCAAAATCGATAACACCTGAAATGCGTTTGTTCTGCTTGTTAAATAAAATGTGATGATGTGTAAAATCAGCGTGAATGATTGTATTTTGAAATTTAGATGTAGTTAGACAGGCAAAGAAATTCTCGAATAAACGATTTAAGGCTGATTTCTGGAACGAAGTAAGATTGTTAGTAACATACTGATTTAATTTAGTTTGTAGCTCTTTCCAGTAGGTAAGTGTTTTTTCAATAGGGAATCCTAACGCTGTAACACTTTTTAGAGGAATACTATGTAGAGCAGCAAGGAAAGTTGCTAATTGTGTAATAAGTGCTTTTCGTTCTTGTTTTTCTAGTGTAGTAACTATTTCTGTTTTTAAAGGTTCACCATGAATGAGAGTATAGTAACTACAAAGCGGAATAGCATCAGTCTCCTTTTTATAGAATAGGTGATACTTTGGAACTTTAATTTCATGTAGTGAACAAGAGAGAATTGCGCATAGTTCTTTTTCTAACGGAATTCGCATCGCATATTCCTGTTTTCGCGGGAAACGAAACAGTAGCTCATCATTTACTATAACTGCTACATTATCCCATCCTTCTTCATTTTGTTTATATGAATGTATAGAAAGATTAGGCAAAGCTTCTTTTATATAATGTTTGTAAGAGTCCATAATTGTTCCTCGTTTCTGAGTTAAGTTATTCTATTTTATGATATCAGAATTTTCTTTCTATATGTTAAAATATATCTATTATTATGAAGAAGGGCGGGAGTATTACGAAAAAAAGACTGTTAATCATTTCTCTATGTATCGCTTTTGTATTGTTTTGGTCATATAAAGAGGAGGTTTTTGCTACCTTTAAACCGATTGATCAGTACGAGTTAAATAAGGAATTAAAGAACAAAAGTATAGAAAATTTAACTCATAATGAAATGAAAAAGGTAGGAGAGCATTTTGTGACTGAACAACTATCAGTGTTTGAGTTTAATAATAAAGAAGATGTGAAACGAAAAGGTGAAGAAATATTTTTAAATAGAGGGTATGAACAATTAATGGAAAATTATTATCCAAATCGTTTTCGAGATTTAGAGTATAAATTTACAAGCGAGGAGATACGTGAAGAGACCGATGAGAGTTTTCTTTATCAAGCTGTAGCGTACGTTGCGGGTACTGAAAATGGTAAGAGAAGCGAAATGAAATTGAATTATGAAGTGAAAATTGTAAAGGTTAATAATATTTTTATGGTGCTAGAACAAAAGCAGCGCGTACAATAAAGGAAATTCATTGCCCAATAGAACATTTGAGGGTGTATTACTTAATGCGGAATAAAAAGGCCCTCAAGGAATAAAGGGCCTTTAAAGATTTTCATTTTGTTGACCAAGTTCTTTTTGAGCAATATATAAATTCCCTTGCTCGACTTGTTTAAGAGTATGAACAGAATCTCCTGCATATCCTTTTTGTGTTTTAACAGTTCTTTTTGAACGATTGGAATCTTGTTTCTTCATATAATAGGCCACCTTTCATCAAAAATAAACGAAAATGATAAGTATGAGTAATACAGCAGCGAAAATGGTAATGCCCATTAAAAACGAAGTGTTTTTATATTTAGGTGGCTTATGTACATCTTGCCGATATCCAGGTGAAATTTCAGGGGCAAATTCTTCATCGAATGATTGCTTTTTTTCTTTGTCGTCCATATGTACCCACCTTTCTTTTTCATTATATTATACGTTACAAGAAAAAATATGCATAAAGAAAACAGCCGCTTTATTATTAGCGGCTGTTTTGTGTTGTATATTTTCGTTGTACTTGAAAGAGACGGATAAGTAGGAAGACAGCGCCAAATGCTAGACCGATAATAAGACCGATCCAATAGCCTTTCGCGGCCCATTCTGTATACGTCGCTAATATGTAACCTAGTGGTAGACCTATTATCCAATAAGCAATTAAAGTCATAATTAGAGCAACATTTACATCTTTATAACCACGCAAAGCTCCTTGTACAGGGGTTGCAATTGCATCTGAAATTTGAAATAAAATTGCAAAGATAAGAAATTCTTTTGCTAAATGATGAACTTTTGCATCTGTCGTATAAATAGAAGCAATTTGATCATCAAAGAAGTAGAGAAGAATCGAATATAATAAAGCAAAGGCAAGGGCTAATCCAATTCCAATCAATCCGTATTGTTTTGCATTATCGTAACGTTTTGCTCCAACTTCGAATCCGACCGCAATAGTCATTGCCATTGCTAAACTTAGCGGAGTCATATATAACAAGGAAGCAAAGTTCATAGCTGCTTGGTGAGCTGCAATAGTTGTCGTACTAAAATTACTCATCATGAGCGTTACCGCAGCGAAAATACTCGTTTCAAAAAAGATAGCAAATCCGATAGGGACGCCAAGTTTTAAGAATGCTTTCCAACTCGAAAGAGAAGGTCGGTATAATTGTTTGAAAATGTTGAAAGAGGCAAAAGGCTCTTTCGTCTGAATAATAATGACTGTAATAATTAAAATGCACCAATATGTTGCAGTGGAAGCAATTGCTGCTCCGACACCACCAAGCTTTGGGAAACCGAAGTTACCAAAAATTAATAGGTAATTTAATATTACGTTAATTGGTAATGATAATAATGTAATAATCATCGTTGTTCGAGTTTTTCCTAATGCATCAATAAATCCACGTAAAACAGTGTAAGTGAATAAAGGTATAATTCCTATTGCGATAATACTTAAAAATTGCGCTGCAATACGTTCCACAGGTTCTTCTAAGCGCATGCCATTTAAAATAGGTGAAACGACGAAAAAACCGATGAGGATAACAACGAAGCTAGCACAAATTGCTAAATAAACAGCTTGTATGACAACGTGGGGAACGTCCTCTTTTTTCTTGGATCCAACGAGCTGTGCAACAATGGGAGTAGTAGCCATTAAAATTCCTGTTAACCCCGTACTAACTGGAATCCATATACTTGTTCCAATTGCAACACCTGCTAAATCAGTTGGACTTGCATGTCCTGACATCGTTGTATCAAAAAAACTCATCGCAAATAATGACATTTGTGTTACGAAAATCGGAAAAAATAGTAATACAAATTGCTTTAAATTTTGTGAGAATGAAGTAGTTTCTTTCATAAAATCCCCTTTCTGTATAAAAAAACAAACTCTTACTATCATACAATTTAATCAAAGATTAGAAAAGAAATACGCGCCTATAACATATGAAGCCAATAAAAAAAGGATGCACTTTGAAAAGGGATAAGGTATTATGATAAGGTGTGAAAAAATTACATATTATTTGTTATTAAGGAGGCACTACTTGTGGCTGATTGGTTAATTGGTTTAATCATGGGTGCTGTTGAAGGGTTAACAGAGTTTCTACCAGTATCATCAACAGGACATATGATTTTAACAGGACATTTAATTGGATTTGACGATGAGAGAGCGAAAGTTTTTGAAGTTGTTATCCAATTGGGATCGATTTTAGCAGTTGTTGTTATATTTTGGAAGCGTCTATGGTCGTTAGTTGGAATAGGTAAAGTAACAGACGGACCATCGTTAAATTTATTACATATTATTATCGGGATGATTCCTGCTGGGATACTTGGCGTGTTATTCCATAGCACTATTAAAGAGGTTTTATTTGGTCCAGGACCAGTTGTTATTAGCTTAGTAGCCGGTGGTATTTTAATGATTGTTGCTGAGAAGTTTTCGAAACCAAGTACAGCAAGAACGTTAGATGAAATCACATATAAACAGGCATTTACAATTGGAATGTTTCAATGTTTAGCTCTTTGGCCAGGATTTTCTCGTTCTGGTTCTACAATCAGTGGTGGTTTATTAGCTCGCGTGTCGCATACAGCGGCAGCTGAATATACGTTCATTTTAGCGGTACCGATGATGGTAGCTGCAAGTGGATTAGATTTAATTAAAAGCTGGGATGTATTAAGCTCAGCAGATATAACGCTATTTGTAACAGGATTTGTAACTGCATTCGTTGTTGCGATGCTTGCAATTGTTTCATTCTTGAAATTATTATCTCGTGTGAAACTAACACCGTTCGCTTATTATCGTTTCATTTTAGCTGCGGTATTCTATTTCTTCATTATGTAATAAAAAAACCTGCCGAGCTCGGCAGGTTTTTTTATTTTACTATTTTTTCCACCATATTTTCCATTACATGCTCCCAAAGAGAAGTATCATCAGCTAATGTAGCACGGAAATTAGCATACATTTCTTTTTGTTTTTCTTCGAATGTTGGATCTTCTTTTTCGGGTAATGTAGCGCGCATTGAAGTTACTAATTCTTGTACTTTTGGAGCGCGTGGTCCAAAGACGGCTTGTTCATTTCCATCTTTATCAATGAAAATAAAGATTGGAATCGCACGTGCTGTTCCATTTGTTAAATATTGATCCATTAATTCTAAGTTTTCGTCGCGAATTAATAAACTCATTTCAATATTTGCAACTTCAGAAATTCGTTTCATAACAGGTACGCATAAAAGAGCATCGCCACACCAATCAGCAGTTAATACGATAACACGCCAGCCGTCATTTTGACGTTCTTCTAATACAGGAAGTAATTCATTTGGAATTAAAAAGTTATTGTAAATGTGTAGTAGCTCGTATTGGTTTACTTGCATTTCATTCACATATGTATCAAAGGACATACCTTTATCAGCCCATTGTTGTAAGTTCATAATTAACACCTCTTTAGTAAGATTTGCTTTCATTGTACCAATTTTTATATAGAAAAGCTTGTATTCTTACTCTTTCTCGTCACTTAATAATTTATTTAATAGAAAAAAGAATAGTACGACACATCATTCAGTTAAGTTGGACATTTGTACGCTTTCTATCCAATCATCAGCAGTATGAATGACGAACCAATCTAGTGTAATTTCAATGAATGAGAAAAGAGTAATAGAAATCCAATTTGGCATGTTTTGTGTCAGTGGATATAGCAGCGCTTTGAAGAAACTGAAGATGAAAAATGTAATACTGTCTAAGAAAGTGATTAATAAAAAAAAGAGAAGTAACGCAATACGTGAACTATACTCTATACCTGTAATTTGAAAGATTCCTACATATACAAAAAAATATAAATGCAAAAATTATAATGAGAAAAAGAGCAATAATACTAATGATAATCGTTTTATCTTTTAGGCTGAGATTTGAGAATTTCTCCTCCTCTTGCATTAAGATACTCCCTTTTTCTGGAATTTAACTTCATTTTATCATGAAATACATATTAAAAAACTACGAATTATGGGAAAATAAGGTGACAAAAAGTAAGATTTCATGTAAAATTATTAATAAGGTTTTTATTTAACTAAATGAAATAAAAGGAGCTGTCAAAGTTGTCTCAAAATCGAGAGCAATTAATGGAAGAACTATCGACAAATGTGTTTGCTATGTTTCGCACATTGCGTAATGATATCGGAAAAATATTCGGTGGTTACATACCGTGGAATGAATTCATCGTCCTGAGAATATTAAATCGTACGAATAAAGAAATGGTATCGCGTGTAGCAAATGAATTAAATGTGTCGAATAGTCATATTACAGCTGTTACAGAAAAATTAATTAATAAAGGTTTTGTAACTCGTTCACGTTCTACATCAGATCGCCGAGTTGTGTATTTAGAGATTACAGAACAAGGGAAAGATTTAGTTGCGAAAATGGAAGATGCGAAAAAACAATATTTACAAGAAAGATTCTCTACACTTTCAGAAGATGAAATGAATGTAATGATTTCGATTTCCAAAAAACTTATTTAAGTGATTATAAACAAGAAAACGCTTACGTGATGAAAGAGAAGATCTTCCTTATATATGGAAGGTCTTCTTTCATGTGTAATAGATGTTAAAAAATAAAATGTGTATGAAAAAAGATAGAGCGCCATACTACTAATACAAGGAAGGGAGGGAGAAATATGACGAATCGTAACGGTAGTAAAGGGAGCGGTAATCAAGGATCACCAAAGTCCGGCCAGTTTAATCAGGAATTTAGCACTGAATTTGAAACTGGTAATGATAATAAAGGAAAAGAATATCGTTCTAAAAAAGGGAGTAAATCAAAAAAGGAGTGAAATTCATCACTCCTTTTTTGATTTAAGATGCTGCCGATTGATCCGTATTATATTTTTCTTCTGATTTTGCGACAATCATTGCGCAAATTGCATCACCAGAAATGTTTACAGCTGTTCTAGACATATCTAAAATACGGTCAATACCGATAATTAAAGCGATACCTTCTACTGGTAGATTTACTTGATTTAAAACCATTGTAAGCATTACAAGTCCAACACCAGGTACACCAGCAGTACCGATACTAGCTAGTACAGCAGTTAATACGACCATAGCTAATTGCGGTAATGTAAGTTCAACTCCGTATACTTGAGCGATAAATACAGTGGCTACCCCTTGCATAATGGCAGTACCATCCATATTAATAGTTGCCCCTAGTGGTTGTACAAATGAGCTTATCGCTTTTGGAACGCCAAGCTTATCTTGTGCTGTTTTCATTGCAAATGGAAGCGATGCATTAGAGCTAGATGTACTAAATCCAATTGCCATTACTGGTCCGAAATGTTTAAAGAAACGAACAATACTTTCTTTTGCTAATACCTTTAATAAGCCGCCATATACAAAGACCCCGTGAATAATGAGTACTAACATAACGACAATCATATACTTGAACATCGCAGCGACGCCTGCAAGCCCCATTTTACCAACGGATGAAGCGAGCAAACCGAATGTTCCAATTGGGGCTAATTTCATAACGAGATTAACAAGATACATCATTAATTCGTTGCCCTGTTCAAGTAATGAATGGATACCTTGAACTCGTTTTCCTAAAATAGCTATACCGAGTCCAATCAATACGGCAAAGGCAATGATTTGTAACATGTTTCCGTCAGCCATCGCTTTTGCTGGGTTATCTGGTACGATATTTAGCAATGTGTCGACGAAAGATGTTTCAGTTTTTGCACCTTCATACTTAAGACCTTCTGTTTTAAAATTACCGCCAGCTCCTGGTTTTATAATAAGTGCAAATGTAACCGCTATAGAGATGGCAACCGCAGTTGTTATGAGAAAGAATGAAATTGATTTTAAACCGATTCTTCCAAGTTGTTTCGGATCTCCAAGGCCGGCAGCACCAAGTACGATAGAAATGAACACAACAGGAACAACTAGCATTTTAATAAGTCGAATAAACAATTGACCAATTGGGTTGAACACATATTGATTTAGTGGCTCAAAGATAGATGGAGCAGCTAAATTTAGAGTGAGTCCAACAACTAGACCTAGAAATAATGCGATTAAGATTGCTTTTGTTTGTTTCAATAAAATCCCCCCTTTTGTTTTTGTGAAATTTCTTTCTAAAGTAATTATACCGAAAAAATACCTAATTTGACAATATTTTCTGAATTTTTCGTTTTTTTGTTTAAGTGTAGATAGACTGATTTTGTGTTTGGAAAATAAAATAGACCACCACATAGGATGGTCAAGGGAAGGGGACAATTTATGTCAATTTAATTAGGGATGGAAGTTGCTTTAAGACACTGGGGAATGTCTTATAAATTAGGGAGGAACAACTTCGATACATATACTATAAAAGGTAGGTGTGACTCTCATGTGAACATAGGGTGAAAGAGAGGGGGAGTTTTAAATAAAAGATAGAAAGACAAAAAAATAAGACCATCATATATAAGATGGTCAAGGAAGGGGACAATTTATGTCAATTTAATTAGGGATGGAAGCTGTTCAAAGACACTGGGGAATGTCTTATAAATTAGGGAGGAACAACTTCGATACATATACTATAAAAGGTAGATGTGACCTCTGTGTGAACATAGAGTGAAAGAGAGAGGGAGTTTTAAATAAAAGATAGAAAGACAAAAAAATAAGACCATCATATATAAGATGGTCAAGGAAGGGGACAATTTATGTCAATTTAATTAGGGATGGAAGCTGTTCAAAGACACTGGGGAATGTCTTATAAATTAGGGAGGAACAACTTCGATACATATACTATAAAAGGTGGATGTGACCTCTGTGTGAATATAGAGTGAAAGAGAGAGGGAGTTTTAAATAAAATGAAAATTTAATGAGTGTTTTTTGTTCATCCCCTGTTGATTATTAGCCTTAACCAATCGGGCGTTTATTGCCCACAAATAGTGGAATAAAAGATAGAGAAAACAAAAAAATAAGACCATCATATATAAGATGGTCAAGGAAGGGGACAATTTATGTCAATTTAATTAGGGATGGAAGCTATTCAAAGACACTGGGGAATGTCTTATAAATTAGGGAGGAACAGCTTCGATACATATACTATAAAAGGTGGATGTGACCTCTATGTGAACATAGAGTGAAAGATATGGGGATTTGAAAAATAGTACATATGAAATTGTTATTGCTAGCAATATTGAGTTAGGATATAGAGTTTTCCAGCATAAAACGAAAAGGAATCTGAATATAAATAAAAGTTGTAATCTATGAAAAAAAGGATTATGCTCAACTATATTATGAGAATATAAGGTTTGTCCCAATTATTTAAGGGCTTTTAAAAAGCTTTTTATTGTATGAGGGGAAAGCTTCACTTTAATAAGGGAGTTAGTGATATGGACGTAACAAAAAAACAAGGGCTGTATAATCGTCTTATACGATTAAACCCACCACAAATATTAGCATTAGGCTTTTTCTGCTTAATTGTGGTTGGCGGTTTGTTATTAAAATTACCATTCGCAACGAAAGTACATATTAGTTGGGTAGATGCTTTCTTTACAGCAACATCAGCAGCGACCGTAACTGGTTTGGGAGTAGTGGATACAGCAAGTACATTTACGATGTTTGGCGAAATTGTTATTATGTTTTTAATTCAAACAGGCGGTCTAGGCCTTATGACAATTGCCATTTTAATTGTTTGGGTACTAGGTAAAAAAATCGGATTACGCCATCGTTTATTAATTGGAGAAGCATTTAATCAAACAAATATAGGTGGTCTTGTAAAATTAGTAAAGCGTGTCTTTATATTTTCGATTTGTATTGAACTTATTGGGGTCATCTTTTTATCGTTTCGCTTTATTCCAGAGTTTGGTTTTGGAAAAGGTTTATACTATAGTATTTTTCATGTAATTGCATCTTATAATAATGCAGGATTTGCTTTATGGCCAGATAATTTAACAAGATATGTAGGGGATCCTATTATTAATATTGGGATTTGCTCTTTAATTGTAATTGGGGGACTCGGTTTTACCGTATTAATTGATATATGGTATAGCCGCAGTTTTCGAAAATTATCACTTCACTCAAAAATAATGATTATTGGAACAGTAGTGCTAAATGTTATAGCAATGATTGTAATTTTTGTATTGGAATATAATAATGTGAAGACGTTAGGTAATTTATCTTTAAATGAAAAACTATGGGCTTCCTTCTTTCAAGGTATTACTCCGCGGACAGCTGGATTTAATACGGTTGACTATGGAGGTATGGAAGAATCATCTATATTATTTACGATGATTTTAATGTTTATTGGTGCAGGAAGTGTATCGACAGGTGGAGGAATTAAATTAACGACGTTTGTTATCTTAATTACATCTGTCCTTTCTTTCTTTAGAAAAAAGGAGGAAATTGTTTTATTTCAGCGTACAATTAAAATGTCGACAGTAACGAGGGCCTTAGCGATTGCTGTTGCCAGTCAAATACTTATTTTAGCAGCGGTATTCATATTAATGCTTACAGAAAACTTCAGCTTTATTCAATTATTATTTGAGACAATATCAGCGTTTGGCACAGTCGGATTAACGATGGGAATTACTGCAAAGCTATCGGCATTCGGAAAATGTATTATTATGTTTGTTATGTTCTGCGGATTAATTGGACCATTAACACTTGTGTTCTCTTTAGCGCGACCAGCAAAACAAAAAATAAAATATCCATCGGAAGATGTGTTTACAGGATAAGGTATCCCGCGTTAAGCGAGATACCTTTTTCTTTTTTAGAACAGGGAGAACAATAGACCAATAAGTGCTACTCGGAATAAAATTGCGATAAGTGCAGCAATTCCACCGACAACTGCAGCGATACCGCCAGTTACAGTAGCTCCGCGATTATAAGCGTAAATACCGAGTAAAACAGAAACAAGACCAAATAGTGTTGGAAATGTAAATAGCGATAAGATAGATAGCGCAAGAGCGATAAAACCAGCAGTTGATCCAGCAGCGGACGATTTTACAACATCTTTATCGTCTTTATCATCGTAATCATAATCAATGCGTTGTGGTGCAACCTCAGCGGCGTACTCTTCTTTATAGTCACTATAATCACTATCTATTCTATCTCTTCTTTTATAATCATCAAATTTCTCAGTCAAAGTCATGACTCCTTTCATAACAAGGTTCAATAGTAGTATGTATCTCTTTTTCTTTTTTATCCCGCTATTTGTGGGAGTCGAGCAATGTACACATCCCACTGATTAAAGTTTCACTATACCGGAGCATGTACAGGGAGTAGTATCTTTTAAAAGGAGGAAAATGTTTTCTTGAAATAGGAAAAGTTAGTATGACTTCCTCTATTTTGGAAAATATAAAAAGGAATAATGAGGAAAGGGTGCAATACATAATGGAACATCCAATTGAAAATTTAATGAAAACGGCAATGACAAATTTAAAAGAGATGGTAGATGTAAATACAATTGTTGGGAGCCCGGTTTCAACAGCTGACGGAAATGTAGTATTAACAGTATCTCAAGTGGCTTTTGGTTTTGGAGCTGGTGGAAGTGATTTTAAAGGGGATTTCATTACTGAAAAACATAACGGTGGGCAAAATCAGCATAAAGAGAACAAACAAGGGCATCCATTTGGAGGAGGAAGCGGGGCTGGGGTTTCCATTAGTCCAGTAGCTTTTTTAGTAGTTGGTTCTAATGGGGTGCAAGTATTACATCTCAACAGCAGTACACATTTAATTGAAAAGGCTTTAAATACTGTACCAAGCACTGTAGATAAATTTGTGAATGGTCGTCAAAAGTGAACTTGCATTTTTTAGGAATTATGATATATTAGAAAAAGTGCGCTTTAGGATGATCGGAATAATTGAAATGTAAATATATATGATGTGTGGAATAAGGGAGAGGAATTTATGATTAATATCAAAAACTTAGTAGTTGGCTTATTTATGTTAGTAAGCGGCTTTGTTGTATATGTAATAAAAGAAAAAGCTCCATTCTAAAACAGACAAACCGTTAATGTCTGTTTTTAATTTGCGGAAAAAAGTTGACAAGTTATTGTATTGGTGTTAAAATTTTAATTCGTGTCTCGGTTACAGCTAGTGTAAAGTAAATATCTCTTATGAATGCAATACGAAAAGTTTGCGAAAGATCGGGTAATTTTATCAACAACTTTTGTGAACAAACCCTATAAATTGTATTTGTAAGCTATATATGTATACTAGTGAATCAAGGAGCGGTCAGTGGAACCGTAATGATGAGAGAGAGGTAGGGCTTTCATCCAGTATATGTTACTTTCCCGTTAGGTGAATATAAAAAAGAGGACTCCTTTTAAAAGGAGTCCTCTTTCATTTTTCAAGTGCGACTTTCAACTTGTTGACAAATTTCATCCGTTGTTAAACCGTGAGCTGTAATGACTGATCCTTTAATTGATGTATCTGCAATGCCCATCACATTAGAATCTTGCCCAGTTACAACGCAACAATCACACCCTTGTGCATCCTGTTCTGAGTTAAGTGTAACAACTTCATGACCTTGTTGCTGAAGAGCTTGTTGAACGTCTGTTAATGAGTTTTCAACGCCAATTCTAGCCATAATTCTCACCTCCTACCATCTAATTGCTAGTATGCTCAAGTTCACTGCATTTATGAAAAGACGGTAGGAAGTAAATCTTTGTTTAGTCGTTATATACGCCAGTAAGCATTTGACTAACGAATTGATCGTTTAATGTATCTTGGGCAGAAGAAGTATTTGAATGGATGTCGATTGAAGCAATAAAATGATTATGTTCTTGCGTATTTGGTTCTACCTCTACGTAATTATCGAATTTACAAAAACCTTTCGTATCCATTAGATCAAATAATTGCAGCATTTCTACTACCTCTTGTCTCGTTCCTTTAATTTGTACACACGCCATATTTATTTCCTCCTTCATTTTGACAAATTGTTTTTTAAAAATAGGATTATGATTACGAAATGAAAAATATGAATGTTATTTTTAGACAGCGCTATTTTTGTTATTTTCCCCCTTTTTCAGCAAAAGTCGTTATATATTCCCGGATTTATAAAATCGGACGTCCGTTTATTGAATACAATAGATTCGCATCAATTGATGAAAATCCTTCTTTTAAACAAATATTTTTTTAGTGGAAATTGGCAAAAAAATTTTTTGACTTTTTGTAAACGTTAACAATGTTGTTAAATCAATATAAGTAAAGAAGTACGTACGATTAAAAATTATAAATTTTCTAAAAATTCACTTGATTTATTTAGAAAGGAGAGTAAACTAGGAAACAATAAAAAATTCATAGAACATAGGAGGCGCTTCTAGTGAATGAGCAATGGATTTTCTTAAATGGAGAATTTGTTCCAAAAGATGAGGCAAAAGTTTCAGTATATGATCATGGCTATTTATATGGCGATGGAGTGTTTGAAGGAATTAGAGTTTATAGCGGTAATGTTTTCCGTTTGAGAGAGCACCTTGTCCGGTTGTATGAATCAGCAAAATCAATCCTTTTAGAAATTCCATATTCATTAGATGAAGTAACAAATATTGTTGTTGAGACGATTCGACAAAATAAATTATCTAATGGATACATTCGCCTTGTTGTATCAAGAGGAGCAGGAAATCTTGGATTGGATCCCGATTCATGTAAGAAGCCGAATGTAGTAGTAATTGCAGAACAATTATCTTTATTCCCACAAGAATATTATGAGAAAGGGATTCCAGTTGTAACAGTTGCAACGCGCCGAAATCGTCCCGATGTTTTATCCCCTCAAGTAAAATCTTTAAATTACTTAAACAATATTTTAGTTCGTATTGAAGCGAAATTAGCTGGAGTACAAGAAGCACTTATGTTAAATGATCAAGGATATGTAGCTGAAGGCTCAGGAGATAACGTGTTTATTGTTAAAGGAAATAAATTAATTACACCACCAAGTTCTGCTGGAGCGTTAGAAGGTATTACACGAAACGCCATTTTAGAAATCGGCGAAAAACTTGGATATGACGTAAGAGAAGAGTTATTTACAAGACATGATGTATATGTAGCTGATGAAGTGTTTTTAACAGGAACAGCTGCTGAAGTTATTGCTGTTACGACAGTAGATGGTAGAACGATTGGCTTAGGGCAAACAGGTCCACATACGAACCGTTTATTAGAAGAGTTTCGTAAGTTAGTTGTAGAAGATGGAGAGAAAATTTACGAAGAAAATAAAGTTGGATAACAACTTTTTTAACATAAGAAAGCGTTGATAGGGAGGAGTAGTTGATTGTGAAGCCTCACAGAGAGTCGGTGGTTGCTGAAAACCGATGGTTCACGTCGACGAACATCGCCCTTGAGTGCTAAGCTAAAGCATTTGTCTAGGCTTAGACGGTAGCTCCGTTATTAGCTAGATCCATTTATGGATCACTGAGGCAAGAGTATTCTTGCAAAGAAGGGTGGTACCGCGAAATCTTTCGTCCCTTCAGCACATAGCTGGAGTGTGGACGTAGGATTTTTTTATTGTATAAAAGTTTGAAAAAGGGGGCTTATAAGAACAATGTCTTCAAAAACGGAAGAGAAACTGGCAACTGGTGCACAGCTATTGTTAGAAGCGCTAGAAAAGGAAGGCGTAAAAGTGATTTTCGGTTATCCGGGTGGTGCCGTTTTACCTCTCTATGATGCACTGTATGATTGTGAAATTCCGCATATTTTAACAAGGCATGAGCAAGGGGCAATTCACGCTGCTGAAGGGTATGCCAGAATTACAGGGAACCCAGGGGTTGTAATTGCAACGAGTGGACCAGGTGCTACAAATGTAATTACGGGTCTAGCGGATGCGATGATTGATTCATTGCCACTTGTTGTATTTACAGGCCAAGTAGCAACAACGTTAATTGGGAGCGATGCTTTTCAAGAGGCGGATATTATGGGACTTACGATGCCAGTGACAAAACATAACTATCAAGTGCGAAAGGCCTCAGATTTACCTCGAATTATTAAAGAAGCATTTCATATTGCTAAAACAGGAAGACCAGGACCAGTCGTTATTGACCTTCCGAAAGATATGGTAGTCGAGAAAGGTGAGCGATGTAGCAATGTACAAATGGATTTACCAGGATATAACCCTAATTATGAACCGAATCTACTTCAAATAAACAAATTACTACAAGCAATTGAAACCGCAAAAAAACCGTTAATTTTAGCTGGAGCAGGTATACTGCATGCGAAAGCTTCGAAAGAATTGACAAGTTTTGCCCGTAAATATGAAATCCCTGTTGTGCATACGTTACTCGGACTTGGTGGTTTTCCGCCAGATGATGGGCTATTTCTAGGGATGGGGGGAATGCACGGTTCTTACACAGCCAATATGGCGTTATATGAATGCGACTTACTCATTAATATAGGTGCGAGATTTGACGATCGTCTTACTGGGAATTTAGCTTTTTTTGCTAAAGGGGCGACTGTTGCACATATCGATATTGATCCAGCAGAAATCGGGAAAAATGTGCCAACAGAGATTCCTATTGTTGCAAGTGCTAAGCGGGCGTTAGAAGTATTGCTTCAATCAGAAGGAAAGAAAGAAAATCATCATGAATGGCTCTCTTTATTAAAGAGTAGAAAAGAAAAGTATCCATTCTCTTATAAACGAAATTCTGAAAGTATTAAACCTCAATACGCGATTGATATGCTATATGAAATCACGAAAGGAGAAGCGATTGTAACAACAGACGTTGGGCAACATCAAATGTGGGCAGCACAATACTATCCGTTGAAAAATCCAGATAAATGGGTAACTTCTGGCGGATTAGGAACGATGGGGTTCGGATTTCCAGCAGCAATCGGTGCGCAAATTGCAAAGAGAGATGAACTAGTTATTGCAATTGTTGGTGATGCTGGGTTTCAAATGACTCTGCAAGAATTAAGTGTATTAAAAGAACACGCTTTACCCGTTAAAGTATTTATTTTAAATAATGAAGCTTTAGGAATGGTAAGACAATGGCAAGATGAATTTTACAATCAAAGATATTCACATTCTTTATTGCCATGCCAACCAGATTTCGTCGCTCTTGCGAATGCGTATGGTATAAAAGGTGTTCGTATTGACGATCCACTTCTTGCAAAGAAGCAAATCCAGCATGCGATCGAATTACAAGAGCCAGTCGTAATCGATTGTCGTGTACTTCAATCAGAGAAGGTTATGCCGATGGTTGCACCAGGAAAAGGTGTTCACCAAATGGAGGGAGTGAAAAAAGGGTGAAGAGAATTGTTACAGCGACAGTTCGAAATCAAAGTGGTGTGTTAAACCGAATTACAGGGGTTATGACACGAAGACATTTTAATATTGAAAGTATTTCAGTAGGTCATACAGAATCATCAGATATATCGCGAATGACGATTGTTGTACACGTTGAAAGTGAACAGCAAGTTGAGCAGTTAATTAAACAACTTCATAAGCAAATCGATGTTCTGAAAGTATCAGATATTACAGAAGAAGCAATGATTGCTAGAGAGCTTGCTCTTATTAAAGTAGCAACTTCTGTAGCGAGGGCAGAATTATATAGTTTAATTGAACCATTTCGAGCCGCTGTAATAGATGTTGGGAAGGATTCCATAGTTGTGCAAGTAACAGGTACGCAAGATAAAGTAGAAGCGTTAATTGAATTACTTCGTCCATACGGTTTAAAAGAAATTGCTAGAACAGGTGTAACAGCATTTACACGTAGTATGAAAAAACAAGATAAGCAAGTTATGTTAATTCAATAATCATTTAAATATAGGGGGAAATGAAAATGGCAAAAGTTTATTATGAGAAAGATGTAACAGTAAATGTATTAAAGGAAAAGAAAGTAGCAATCATCGGATATGGCTCGCAAGGTCATGCGCATGCGCAAAATTTACGTGATAACGGATTTGATGTAGTAGTAGGTTTAAGAAAAGGTAAGTCTTGGGATAAAGCGAATGAAGATGGGTTTTCTGTATATACAGTAGCAGAAGCAGCGGAAAAAGCTGATGTAGTAATGATTCTATTACCTGATGAATTACAACCAGAAGTATATGAAGCTGAAATTGCACCAAATTTACAGGCTGGAAACTCTCTCGTGTTCGCACATGGATTTAATGTTCACTTTGATCAAGTAAAACCACCAGCGAATGTAGATGTATTTCTAGTAGCGCCAAAAGGACCGGGGCATCTCGTACGCCGTACGTTCGCCGAGGGAGGGGCTGTTCCTGCATTATTTGCAGTATATCAAGATGCAACAGGAGTTGCGACTGAAAAAGCACTTTCTTATGCTGACGGAATTGGAGCAACGAGAGCTGGTGTATTAGAAACGACGTTTAAAGAAGAAACAGAAACAGATTTATTTGGAGAGCAAGCTGTACTCTGCGGCGGAGTGACTGCACTTGTAAAAGCAGGATTTGAAACGTTAGTTGATGCGGGATACCAGCCTGAACTTGCATATTTTGAATGTTTACATGAACTGAAGCTAATCGTTGACCTTATGTATGAAGGTGGACTTGAAAATATGAGATATTCAGTTTCAGATACAGCGCAGTGGGGAGACTTCGTATCAGGACCACGCGTTGTTACTGAAGATACGAAGAAAGCGATGGGGGCAGTATTAGCAGAAATTCAAGATGGTACATTTGCAAGAGGCTGGATTGCAGAGCATAAAGCAGGAAGACCAAATTTCCACGCGACAAATGAGAAAGAGAATGAACATGAAATCGAAGTAGTAGGACGTAAATTACGTGAAATGATGCCTTTCGTACAGCCGCGAGTAAAGGTAGGGATTAAATAATATGAAGCAGATTTTGTTCATGGATACAACGCTTCGTGATGGCGAACAATCACCAGGAGTAAATTTAAATGAACAAGAGAAGTTACAAATTGCTAGGCAATTAGAGAGGCTTGGTATTCATGTAATGGAAGCTGGATTCGCAGCAGCTTCCGAAGGTGACTTCCAATCGGTAAAACGCATCGCGAATACAATTCAAAACGCTACGGTTATGAGTTTAGCTAGAGCGAAAGAAAGTGACATTCGAAGAGCGTATGAAGCTGTGAGAGGCGCTGTATCTCCTCGTCTACACGTATTTCTAGCTACGAGTGATATTCATATGAAATATAAACTTTGTATGTCAAAAGAAGATGTGTTAAATAGTATTCATCGCTCGGTTACGCTCGGAAAATCATTATTTCCGACAGTACAATTTTCTGCAGAAGATGCGACAAGAACATCGAGAGCATTTTTAGCTGAAGCAGTAGAAATTGCGATTCGAGCAGGAGCGAATGTAATTAATATTCCGGATACAGTTGGATATACAAATCCGGAAGAGTATTATTCTCTTTTTAAATACTTACAAGAATCCGTTCCATCATATGAAAAAGCGATTTTTTCTTGTCATTGTCACGATGATCTTGGTATGGCAGTAGCAAATTCGTTAGCTGCGGTTGAAGGGGGAGCATTGCAAGTAGAAGGAACGATTAATGGCATTGGAGAAAGAGCAGGGAATGCAGCGTTAGAAGAAGTTGCAGTAGCTCTTCATATTAGAAAAGATTTTTATAAAGCAGAGCCTTCGATGACTTTAAAAGAAATTAAGGCGACGAGTACATTAGTAAGCAGGTTAACGGGTATGGTTGTACCGAAAAATAAAGCAATCGTTGGAGCGAATGCATTTGCTCATGAATCGGGCATCCACCAAGACGGGGTTTTAAAAGAAGTAACAACTTATGAAATTATCGAACCAGCGCTTATAGGAGAATCTCAAAATCTCTTTGTACTTGGGAAACACTCTGGCCGTCATGCGTTTACGGAAAAAATGAAAGAGCTTGGTTATGAATTTACAAATGAAGAGCGAGATGCGGCATTCGAAGCATTTAAAAAATTGGCTGATCGTAAAAAGGAAATTACTGAAGAAGATTTACGCGCACTTATGCTTGGTGAAGCAGCATTTGCAGCTCAGCAATATAACATTACGCAATTACAAGTGCATTTCGTATCAAATAGTACACAATGCGCAACAGTTGTGCTGGAGGATGAGGAAGGAAATATATATGAAGATGCAGCCACTGGTTCTGGTAGTATTGAAGCGATATACAATGCGATTCAAAGAATTTTAGGATTAGAATGTGAATTGGCAGATTATCGCATACAATCTATTACACAAGGTCAAGATGCACTTGCTCACGTTCATGTTGAATTAAAAGAAGGTAGTCACCAAATATCAGGTTTCGGAGTTGCGCAAGACGTATTGGAAGCGTCGGCGAGGGCTTATGTCCATGCAGCAGGGAAATTAAAATCTCTTATAGCGCTTGTGAAATAAATAATTGATAGGTGAGAGAAGCTTTCCTCACCTATCAAATTAAAGTTCTGAAAATTCAGTTAAAAGGAGTGTTAAAAATGGAAAAACGTATCGTTTGTTTAGCTGGTGATGGTGTCGGTCCAGAAGTAATGGAGAGTGCGAAGGAAGTATTGCATATGGTAGAAAGGCTATATGGACATCATTTTCATTTGCAAGATGAGTACTTTGGTGGTATTGCTATCGATTTAACTGGGCAACCATTACCACAGCGAACACTTGCCGCCTGTTTAGCGAGTGATGCGGTTTTACTTGGAGCAGTAGGTGGACCAAGGTGGGATAGTGCGAAAGAAAGGCCTGAGAAAGGATTATTAGCATTAAGAAAAGGACTCGGTGTATTTGCGAATGTTCGCCCTGTAACGGTAGAAAGTGCAACTGCACATTTATCACCATTAAAAAACGCTGATGAAATTGATTTCGTTGTCGTTCGTGAATTAACAGGCGGAATTTATTTTTCTTATCCGAAAGAGCGAACGGAAGAAGTGGCGACAGATACACTTACGTATCATCGCCATGAAATTGAACGTATCGTTTCGTATGCTTTTCAATTAGCAAATAAGCGGAAGAAAAAAGTAACATCTATTGATAAAGCGAATGTTTTAGAGTCTAGTAAATTATGGAGAACTGTGACAGAAGAAGTAGCACTTCGCTACCCAAATGTGGAAGTAGAACACATTTTAGTAGATGCAGCAGCTATGGAATTAATTCGGAATCCAGGAAGATTTGACGTTATTGTAACGGAAAATTTATTTGGTGATATTTTAAGTGATGAGGCTTCAGTATTAGCTGGATCATTAGGAATGCTTCCATCAGCAAGTCACGCTGAAAAGGGACCTTCATTATATGAGCCTATTCACGGATCAGCACCGGATATTGCGGGGAAAAATAAGGCGAATCCAATTGCGATGATGCGTTCTGTTGCAATGATGCTTGGGCAATCGTTCGGATTAACGAGAGAAGGATATGCAATTGAAGAAGCAGTTTCTGCAGTCCTTAAATCAGGGAAATGTACAGCAGATATCGGGGGGACTGAAACGACAACTTCATTTACAAAGGCAGTTATTCAAGAAATGGAAGAGCAAGCGTTAGTAGGGAGAGGAAGATAATGGGAAAAAGGTTACTAGATAAGCTTTGGGAAAGACATGTAGTTGCGACTAATGAAAATGGATTGGATTTATTATATATCGATCTACATCTTGTTCATGAAGTAACGTCACCGCAAGCCTTTGAAGGCTTGCGGCTTACAAATCGAACAGTCCGCAGACCAGATTTAACATTTGCAACGATGGATCATAATATTCCAACGAAAGATGTTTGGAATATTACCGACCGCATTGCGAAGCAGCAACTAGATACACTTCGGCAAAACTGTAAACAATTTCAGGTGCCATTAGCGGATATCGGAGATGAAGAGCAAGGGATCGTTCATGTAATAGGACCAGAACTTGGACTCACACAGCCAGGAAAAACGATTGTTTGTGGTGATAGTCATACAGCAACACATGGTGCTTTTGGCGCACTAGCGTTTGGTATTGGTACGAGTGAAGTGGAACATGTATTGGCAACGCAAACGTTATGGCAACGAAAGCCGAAAGCGATGGGCATTGAGTTAAAAGGAAAGTTACCGCAAGGTGTCTATGCGAAAGATATTATTTTACACCTTCTTTCAAAGTACGGAGTAGCAGTTGGAACAGGTTACGTAATGGAATTTTACGGAGAGGCCATTCATGCTATGGATATGGAAGAGAGGATGACGCTTTGCAATATGGCAATTGAAGGGGGAGCAAAGGCTGGCATTATTGCACCAGATGAAAAAACGTTTGCTTACGTAAAAGGGCGTAAATATGCACCGAAAGACTATGAATCTATTAAGAAAAAATGGTCAGAACTTTATACAGATTTAGATGCAGTTTATGATTTACATATTCTAGTAGATGTTACGGATTTAGCGCCGTACGTTACGTGGGGAACAAATCCTAGTATGGGTGTTCGGATCGATGAGAAATTGCCAGAAAAGCATGATGCAAATGACGAAAGAGCGTTTTCTTATATGGGATTGAGTCCCGGACAAAGTACGTATGACATTCCAGTTCAACATGTTTTCATTGGATCTTGTACAAATTCTAGGCTTTCTGACTTAGAAATTGCTGCATCTGTCGTGAAAGGTAAAAAAGTAAAAGAAGGTGTGCGAGCACTTGTTGTACCTGGATCTCAAAGGGTAAGAGAAGCAGCGATGCATAAAGGATTACATCGCATATTTGAAGAAGCTGGATTTGAATGGAGAGAGCCCGGATGCTCAATGTGTCTAGGTATGAATCCAGATCAAGTGCCTGAAGGAGATCATTGTGCCTCTACGTCCAATCGCAATTTTGAAGGAAGACAAGGAAAGGGAGCACGAACGCATTTAGTTAGCCCGGCAATGGCGGCAGCGGCTGCGTTATATGGTCATTTTGTTGATATTAGAAAGGAGAGTTATGATGGAGCCATTTCGTATTCATAAAGGTACTGCCGCAGTACTGATGAATGATAACATTGATACAGATCAAATTATTCCGAAGCAATATTTAAAGAGAATTGAAAGAACTGGGTTTGGGAAGTTTTTATTTGATGAGTGGCGATATGATAATAATCGCCAAGAAAACCCTAATTTCCCGCTTAATGCACAAGAAAGAAAAGGAGCCAGCATATTAATCACAGGTGATAATTTTGGATGTGGCTCGTCAAGAGAACATGCTCCATGGGCACTTGCTGATTATGGTTTCCGTGTTATTATCGCTGGAGGATTTGCCGATATCTTTTATATGAATTGTATGAAGAATGGCATGTTACCGATTGTAATGGATAAAGATATGCGTGAACAACTTGCTAAAACAGATGCGAGGGAACAAATTACAGTTGATTTAGAAAATGAAATAATGACAACGAATACGCATAGATTCCATTTTACGATCGAGAAAATGTGGAAAGAGAAGTTATTAAATGGTTTAGATGAAATTAGTATTACAATGCAATATGAACAAGAAATAAAAGAGTATGAAAGAAAAGTGGCTTTACATTAAAAAAAATGACGGAATATTAAAAATGTATTTACATTCAAAATTAACTGTTATATACTATGTGAAAATCAGAGGAGAAAGGGAGTAAGTATTATGAATATCGTGCAATCTATTACAATGCTTACACAACTACATCATCATACATGAAACCCTTGAACCTAGCGTGAAAACGTGTAGGTACAAGGGTTATTCCCGTTGTACCTACACTCTACTGAAGAGCCTTGTAGGTATTTTGTCTACAAGGCTCTTTTTATTTTCGGCTTAGGGGAATGAAATAGGCATACATTAGAAGGGGAAAGGTGTGAAAATTTAGATGACAAAATGGAAACGAGCAAACCCGAATGGAACGAGAGATTATTTATTCGAAGAATGTACGTTAATTGAAGAAGTAGAACAAAAATTAAGGCTTACTTTTTTAGAGAGAGGTTATGAGGAAATAAGAACACCTACAATTGAATTTTATGATGTTTTTGCATTTCAAAATAGACCGATAGATGAAGAGAAGATGTATAAATTTTTTGATGAAAAGGGAAGGATTATCGTTTTACGTCCAGATATGACAATTCCTTTAGCGAGAGTTATTGGAACACAGAGATGGGATACGCCACTTAAAGTGACGTATAGCGGGAATGTATTTCGAGCGAATGAATCCCATTCTGGAAAATATAATGAAATCGTACAAAGTGGTATTGAAGTTATCGGGATTGATAATGTAAGAGCTGAAATTGAATGTGTAATAAGTGTCATTCAAGCACTTCAAAAGTTGAAGGTGCAATCTTTTACAATTGAGATTGGGCAAGTACAGTTATATAAATGTATTGTAAAAAAACTCTCCATCCAGGATGAAGAAGAAAGGGTACTTAGAACGTATATAGAAAGTAAAAATTATGCAGCCCTCTCAAATTTTATCGGAGAAAAGAAATTAGATCGATGCGATGAGACAGTAAGATTACTTGAGAAATTGCCAAGGCTATTTGGAAATTTAGAAGTTATTGAGGAAGCAGAAAAGCTTGCTTCAAGTAATGAAATGAAAATGGCAATTGCAAGAGTAAAAGAAATGTATGAAACAATTGAAACGTTAGGATATGGTTCTTACATATCAATTGATTTGGGCATGATTCAACACTTAGATTACTATACGGGTGTTATTTTCAAAGGATATATATATGAAATTGGAGAAGAAATCGTTAGTGGCGGAAGATACGATGAGCTAATTGGGAATTTTGGAGAAATGCTGCCAGCTGTTGGACTCGCGGTACAAGTAAATCAAATTGTGAAGGCGCTGCAAGAGCAGCAAGAACCATATGAACGAAATCAAATTGATATTGTGATTCATTATGAGTTAAATAGATTAGCGGAAGCAGAAAGGTTACGAAATTTACTTCGAAAGGATGGGAAAAATGCTTGGTTATCTCTATTCTCTAATTTAAGCGATACCTTTCAATTTGCAAGAAAAAATAAAATAGGAACGGTCGTTGAGGCAAAGAATGAATACTTAGTGGAATATGTATGGAATGAGAAATGGGTAGTCCAGAAAGAAGGAGAGGCTTCATGCGTAACATTCAAATTGCGTTAACGAAAGGAAGATTGGAAAAACATGTCATTCCACTTTTTGAGCAGATTGGAATTGATTGTTCCGAGCTCAAAAATAAAGGTCGGAAGCTTGTATTTCAAAGTAAAAATACAAATGTTTCATTTATTTTAGTAAAAGCGGTTGATGTTGCTACTTATGTAGAACATGGGGTAGCTGATATTGGCATCGTTGGAAAAGATATTTTAATGGAAAACGAGAAAGATATTTATGAAATGCTGGATTTAGGAGTGGGGATTTGTAAGTTTTGTGTTGCTTCTATTCCTACGTATAATCCGAAGAGTTACCGGAAGAAAAGAATCGCTACGAAATACCCCCATATTACTTCTACTTATTTTCATGATAAGGGAGAGGATGTAGAAATTATTAAGATAGAAGGTTCTGTAGAAATCGCTCCTCTTCTTGGATTGGCAGATGCGATTGTAGATATTGTTGAAACAGGAAAAACATTACAAGAGAATGGACTCATTGTATTTGAGGAAATGTACTTTATATCGGCTCGGATGATTGTAAATAAGGCAGCCTTAAAAACTAAAAAAGATGAAATATTCAGCATTATAAATATGATGGAGCAAGAAATCTTATCAGGGAAATAGGAGGATTTAAAATGGAAATCATTTATGAAGAATTTAAGGAGGCATTATCTAAAATAAAAGTGCTAAGAGAAAACGCTAATATAATAGAAGAAACTGTTCAAAGAAGTGTAAGAGAAATCATTAGACATGTAAGGGAAGGGAAAGATGAGGCTTTATCTTTCTATACAAAAAAGTTTGATGGTGTAGAGATGAAAAATTTTCGTGTAAGTGAAGAAGAAATACAGCAAGCGAGTATGTTTGTAGAGAATTCATTTTTAGAAGCTTTAAAAGAGGCGAAGAAAAACGTTGTTTCGTATCACGAAAAGCAAAAGAAGCACTCAATATTCGATTGTGAAAGTAAAGGGATAATTAGAGGGCAACTCATTCGGCCGTTAGAAAATGTAGGTGTATATGTACCGGGTGGGACAGCCTCATATCCTTCTTCAGTATTAATGAATGTATTGCCGGCGAAACTCGCAGGTGTGAAAAAGATTGTAATGGTAACACCGCCGAGGAAAGGAGGAATTGATCCGCATATATTAGCTGCTGCAGATCTTGCGGGAGTAGATGAAATTTATACGATAGGTGGCGCACAAGCAATTGCTGCTTTAGCATACGGGACGGAATCGATTCCGAAAGTGGATAAAATAGTTGGACCGGGAAATTTGTACGTCGCTCTAGCGAAACGAGAAGTATACGGAATAGTAAATATTGATATGATTGCTGGTCCATCAGAAATTGTAGTTGTCGCGGATGAAACAGGTAATGCAAAATATATCGCAGCGGATTTATTATCGCAAGCAGAGCATGATGAGAGAGCAACGGCGATTTGTATTACAACGAATATGGAACTAGCTAAAGAAGTAGAAAAAGAGGTAGAAAGACAGTTAGAAACGTTACCAAGAAGTGAAATTGCACGTGAATCAATAAATAGAAATGGAGCCATCTTTATCGTTCCTTCTTTAGAGGAGGCGCTAAAGTTATCAAATGAAATTGCTCCAGAACATTTAGAGTTACATATAAAAGAACCAATGAATGCTCTAGATTATGTGAAACATGCAGGCTCTATTTTCCTTGGGCCATATTCACCTGAACCGCTCGGGGATTATTTAGCGGGACCGAATCATGTATTACCAACGAGCGGAACGGCAAGATTTTTTTCTCCGTTATCAGTCGATGATTTCGTGAAAAAATCAAGTTTTATTTCTTATACGGAGGAAGCATTAAAAAATGTACAGCATCATATTGTAGAGCTTGCAAATAAAGAAGGGTTACATGCACATGCGAGAGCAATCCAAATAAGGTTTGAGGAGGAAAAATAATGCGTCAGTCCAGTCAAGCACGTGAGACGACAGAAACAAAAATTAAATTAAATTTGCAGCTTGATGAAAGTACAAATGTATCTATTCAAACAGGGGTTGGTTTTTTCGATCATATGCTTACTTTATTTGCTAGACATGGAAGATTTGGATTGCAGGTTGAAGCAGAAGGTGATGTATTTGTCGATGCACATCACACCGTTGAAGATGTTGGAATTGTACTCGGAAATTGCTTGAAAGAAGCATTGCAAAACAAAGAGGGAATTAATCGTTACGGTTCTGCGTATGTACCGATGGATGAATCTTTAGGATTTGTCGCAATTGATATAAGTGGACGCTCATATTGTGTATTTCAAGGGGAATTAACAAATCCGAAGCTCGGGGATTTTGATACAGAATTGACGGAAGAATTTTTTAGAGCAGTTGCACATGCTGCCAATATTACATTACATGCGCGCGTTCTATACGGAAGTAATACACATCACAAAATTGAAGCATTATTTAAAGCTTTTGGTAGAGCGCTTAGAGAAGCGGTCGAAAAAAATGCCAACATTACTGGTGTAAATTCAACGAAAGGAATGTTGTAATTGATTGCCATTATAGATTATGGAATGGGGAATATTCGCAGTGTAGAGCAAGCATTAAAATATATTGGCGCAGAGTACATTGTAACGAGTGATAAAAAAGAGATATTGAGAAGCGATGGCGTGATTTTACCGGGAGTAGGTGCATTTCCGAAAGCGATGGACGTATTAGAAGAAAGAGATTTAGTGTGTGTACTAAAAGAGGTTTGTGATATAGGAAAACCACTCCTCGGTATATGTTTGGGCATGCAGCTTTTATTTGAACGAAGTGAGGAACTAAAAGATTGTAGCGGGTTAGGTTTACTACCAGGGGAAATTCGTAAGTTAAAAGTTTCGTATAAAATTCCTCATATGGGATGGAATGAATTAAGGAAGGAAAGAGAATTTCCGCTTTGGAATGGATTAGTGGATGGTTCTTTCGTGTATTATGTTCACTCATATTACGCGGATTGTCCAGATGAAATTGTATGCGGAGTAAGTGATTATGGAATGCAAGTACCAGGGTTTGTCGCGAAAGGAAATGTATTTGGTGCACAGTTTCATCCAGAAAAAAGTGGCGAAATTGGCATGCAAATATTAAAAAATTTTCAAGGGGTGGTAGAAGCATGGAAATCTTCCCAGCTATCGATTTAAAAGAAGGACGATGCGTTAGACTTTATCAAGGAGAGTTTAGTAAAGAAACGGTGATGAATGAAGATCCAGTAGCGCAGGCGATCATATTTGAAAAGCTTGGAGCGGAAATACTACACATTGTTGATTTAGACGGTGCAATTGCTGGCGAGTCTTTAAATTTGCCCGTCATTGAAAAAATCTGCAAGGCGGTACGTATTCCTGTGCAAGTGGGAGGAGGAATTCGTTCACTTGTAACGGTGGAGAAGTTATTGTCAGCAGGTGTAGAAAAAGTGATTTTAGGAACAGCAGCTCTTTATGATAAGTCATTTTTAGAGGAAGCAGTTCGTCTATATAAAGAGAAAATCATTGTTGGAATTGATGCGAAAAATGGTTTCGTAGCAACGAGAGGTTGGCTTGATCTATCTGAAATTTCTTACGTTAGTTTAGCGAAACAAATGGAAAGTTTAGGTGTTCAAACGATTGTGTTTACAGACATTTCGAAAGACGGGACGCTTGCAGGTCCAAATTTTGAACAATTAGCGATACTTCAAAAAAGTGTGGGCATTCGTCTCATCGCTTCTGGAGGAGTGGCATCTATTCAAGATGTGAAAAAGTTAAATGATATGAATATATATGGTGTCATAATTGGAAAGGCGCTTTACGAGAAAACGATTGATTTAGAAGAAGTATTACAGGTAACGAAGTTATGTTAGCGAAACGAATTATTCCATGTCTAGATGTGAAAGAAGGGCGAGTCGTAAAGGGTGTAAATTTTATAGGATTACAAGATGTCGGTGATCCGGTTGAAATAGCTGAAGCATATAACGAGGCAGGGGCAGATGAAATCGTATTTTTAGATATTACGGCGACTCATGAAGGAAGAAAAACGATTATAGATGTTGTAGAAAAAACAGCAGCAAAAGTATTTATTCCTCTTACGGTTGGCGGGGGGATATCAAGTGTGAAAGATATGTACAATTTACTAAGAGCTGGGGCAGACAAAGTTTCAATAAACTCAGCGGCAGTGCGAAACCCGAAGTTAATAGAAGAAGGGGCAGAACACTTTGGATCACAATGTATTGTCGTGGCAATTGATGCTAGAAAAGTAGCAGAAGGTAAATGGAACGTATATGTCAACGGCGGAAGAGTTGACACAGGAATGGATGCCATAGAATGGGCGAAGCGTGTTGTTAAACTTGGGGCAGGTGAAATTTTGTTAACGAGTATGGATGCAGATGGAACGAAAAGCGGATATGACCTTCGTTTAACAGAAGAAATTTCAAAAAGTGTTTCTATTCCAGTCATCGCATCAGGAGGCTGTGGTCATACGGATCATATTATAGAAGTTTTTCAAAAGACAACGGTTGATGCAGCGTTAGCGGCATCCATCTTTCATTATGGTGAGGCGACAGTGCAGAGTGTAAAGCGAAAATTAAGAGATGCAAATATTGAGGTGCGGTTATGAAACCTAATTTTTCAAAAGGATTAATACCGGCAATTGTCATCGAAGAAGGTACGAAAGACGTTTTAATGCTAGCTTATATGAATGAAGAAGCATATAAAAAAACGTTAGAGACGAAAAGAACATGGTTTTATTCTCGTTCGAGGCAGTCGTTATGGAATAAGGGGGAAACATCAGGGAATGTTCAATATGTGCAATCTTTATATTTAGATTGTGATCAAGATTCAATTGTTGTGAATGTGAAACAAGTAGGACCTGCTTGTCATACGGGAGAGAAGACATGTTTTCACTATCAAATTATATAGGGGGATACATATGGAAAATGCCTTTAAGTTGCTGTATAAAACAATTGAAGAACGAAAGGGAAGCCCACTTCCTGAATCGTATACAAATTATTTATTTTCAAAAGGAGAAGATAAAATTTTAAAGAAGATTGGTGAAGAGTGTGCTGAAGTAATTATCGCATGTAAAAATAATGATAAAGAAGAAGTAGTGAAAGAAATGGTTGATGTATTTTATCACTGTTTTGTTTTATTAGCTGAAAAAAATATTGCATTGGAAGATGTGATGCGAGAGGTGAAAGAACGAAATGGAAAGCTTTCGAGAGTTGGGGATAGAAGGGAAATAGATACATTATAAGGGGGAATGTATATGAAAGTAGATTATCATCTTCACTTAGAAGAAGGACCGTATTCAATAGGATGGCTTGCTAAAATAAATGAAGCGTTGGAATGTTATGAACCGCTTCAAGAAAGACATTCTATTGATTGGCTTATGAAAACACAAGAGCGTTTGCAAAAGCGTGTGAAGGAAGGGCCATTTACAACAGAATGGATAGATCTATATTTAGAAGAAGCTGTGCGAAAAGGAATAAAAGAAGTGGGAATTGTTGATCATCTATATCGTTTTCATGAAGCAAAAGGATATTATGAAAAATATGTAGATATTAGTGATTCTAAGCTCGGTCGTATACAGAAAGAATGGTTAGATCAAGTAAGGGTAGTTTCACTGTATGATTTTACAAAGGCAATTGAAGAGGCGAAAGAACGATGGGGGAAAAGAGGTGTCACACTTAAACTTGGAATTGAAGCGGATTATTTTATTGGTTGTGAAGGAGAGTTAAAAGAATTATTAGCGCTAGGAGACTTTGATTATGTAATTGGTTCCGTTCATTTTCTAAATGGCTGGGGATTTGATAATCCAGATACGAAAGAATATTTTGAGGTGCATGACCTACGCGCATTATATGATATGTTTTTTAAAACAGTTGAGAGTGCGATTCGTACCGAGTTATTTGATATTATCGCTCATCTTGATAATATAAAGGTATTTAATTATCGATTGGATGAGAATGAACAGCTTTCTTATTATGAAGAAATTGCCTGTGCATTAGTAGAAACGAATACGGCAACAGAAATAAATGCAGGATTATACTATCGTTATCCTGTTCGTGAAATGTGCCCAAGTCCACTATATTTACAAGTATTAGCTAAGTATGGTGTTCCAATTACGATTTCTTCGGATGCCCATTACCCAAATGATTTAGGGAATTATGTACAAGAAAATATACAAACATTACGAGCTCACGGTGTTACTCAGGTTGCAACATTTACGAAGCGAGCAAGAGTAATGAGGTCGCTTGAAGAAGAAGTAACAAATTCAAAATGAAACGCAATTTTTTGATGAAAACTGTCCTTTTTGTTCAAAATAAGAAAGAATGAAAAGGAGGGTAAGAAATGGCGAAACAACAAAACAAACAAAATGTACAAGGTGCACAGCAACAAGCTTATACTTCTGAAACGAATGCTGCATCTCAATCGGTTATTGAGGAGCAAATTAGCGATACGGTTGCAGAAGGAACTATTGATGTGAAGCTTGGAAAAGAATCGCAGGAAAAAGCGTAAGAAGAGGGGAGAGTTGCATCTCCTCTTTTTTCATGGAAAAGTGTCGATTTTCAAAACTATAATCAAATTCCTTGGTTTTTATATGTGGATTTCTTACAATGAAATATAAGAGATGTCTTATTTTCTATAGAAGAGGTGTTAGTAGTGGCAAAAATATTAGTAGCGGGAAAAATTCCGGAAATTGGATTAGAACTATTAAAAGATCATAATGTAGAAATGTACAATAAAGAGGAGTTAATTTCTATAGATGAATTAACAGAGCGTGTAAAAGATAAAGATGCATTGTTAAGTTTACTTTCGACAAAGGTGCCAAAAGAAGTTATTGATGCAGCGCCTCATTTAAAGATTATTGCAAACTATGGTGCTGGTTACGACAATATTGATTACACGTATGCGGGCGAAAAAGGAATTGCAGTTACGAATACACCGAAAGTATCAACGGAAGCGACTGCAGAATTAACATTTGCACTTCTTTTAGCAGCGGCGCGTAGAATTCCTGAAGGGGATACGTTATGTCGTACGACTGGATTTAACGGATGGGCACCGTTATTTTTCTTAGGACGAGAAGTCCATGGTAAGACAATCGGAATTATAGGTCTTGGAGAAATCGGGAAGGCTGTTGCAAAACGTGCGAAAGCATTTGGAATGGATGTTTTATATACAGGGCCAAATCGTAAGCTTGAAGCTGAAAGTGAACTGGGAGCAACGTATGTGACGTTGGAAGAATTATTACAAACAGCAGACTTTATTACAATTAACTGTGCTTATAATCCGAAATTACATCATATGATTGATGAAGAGCAGTTTAAAATGATGAGGAAAACAGCGTATATTGTAAATGCTTCACGTGGACCAATTATGAATGAAACAGCACTTGCTCATGCATTAAAAACGAATGAAATTGAAGGAGCAGCTCTTGACGTGTTTGAATTTGAACCGAAAATTACAGAAGAGCTAAAAGAATTAAAGAATGTAGTACTTGCTCCACACGTAGGGAATGCAACATTTGAAACTCGTGATGCGATGGCTGAAATGGCTGTCAGAAATATTTTAGCTGTATTAAACGGCGAAGAGCCAGTAACACCTGTAAATCAAAAGGTATTAGTTACAAAATAAAAAGAAACCTTCCGGACTCGGAAGGTTTTCTTATTTTTCTTTATTGGCTTTTTTAGACGGTCTTTGTCTAATGAATTGAGATAACATGTACAAAATATATAGTGGAATGGCAATGAATAAGAAAACAGAAAAATTTCCAAATCCTGTTTGATACATTGTAATAATGATTCCAACTAAAAATAGTGTAATAATGATGCTATATCGTGGAATTGGTACATCTTTTAAACTCGGGATACGAATGCGGCTCACCATTAAAAATGCGAACGTTACAAATACGGTAATAAGAACGATTTTTGGAATGGTATGTGAAAATAATGTTAAGAAAGCAACAAGCCCTCCCGCTGCTGTAATCGGTACTCCAGTGAAATATTTCATTGAAGTAGAAGATGGTGTTACATTAAATCGTGCTAAACGATATGCTCCGAAAAGAGGGAATAATCCCGCTATGTATAATCCGATGATTCCGTAGTTTGAGAAAGATGTGTAATACATTAAAACAGCTGGTGCTGCACCAAATGTTACGACATCTGCAAGCGAGTCGAGCTCTTTTCCCATTTGTGAATCAACACGTAATAAACGAGCAACACGACCATCAAGACTATCTAACATCATCCCGATAAGTACTAAAATAGCAGCTGATTTATAATATCCTAAAGATGCATAGCCGATTGATAAAAATCCGCTATATAAATTTCCGAGCGTAAATAAGTTTGGAATAGCTGCTCTATACAAAATCTGATCCCTTGCTTTCTGTAATAAATTCTTAATTAGTGTATGAAAGTTTACTTATTTTATCATACCATAAATTTATTCCTCATACGAAAGAAATTACCAATTTGTGAAAGATTTCATAGAAGGATGGTTCGAAAATTAAGTGGAAATAAAAAGAGGAAGCAACTTGTATAAAGTTGCTTCCTTTACTATTCAAATTTCGTTGTCATCGTTCCGGTTTTATATCGATTATTAGGATCGAAGCGTAATAAATCTCCATAAATTAATTTATCGGAGAGTTTTAATTCTGTTTTTGCTTTTTCAATATACGGCTGACATAACGTCATGTCAGCTTCTTCACCCGTACTTCTTTTGTAGCACATATTTTTTGTATAAACATACTCTTCAGAAACAAAGCTACCATCACGCATTACCATAAGCGGGTCTTTCTCTTTAATAAATAAGTCAGTTCCAAATTCAACGGATTTATTTGTTTTAATACCAAGTAAATGAAGGAGCGTTGGCTTAATATCAATTTGACCGGATACTTTAGAAACAACTTTTCCTTCTTGGCCAGGCACATGAATAATAAGAGGGACTCGTTGTAATTGCATAGAATCGAATGGTGTAATAGTATCTTTTCCTAGGAACTGTGCCATAGCTGCGTTATGGTTTTCGGAAATACCGTAATGATCACCATAAATGACAATAACGGAATTATCATATAATCCTTCTTCTTTTAATTGTTGAATAAATAATTTAAGAGCTTCATCTGTGTAACGAACAGTTGGGAAGTAGCGGTTTACAACACCACTTTCCGAGTTGAATTCATCAACATATTGATCTTCCGGATTTAGAAGAAACGGAAAATGATTTGTTAATGTAATAAATTTTGTATAGAACGGTTGCGGTAAAGATTTTAACTTTGGAATAGATTGTTCAAAGAACTCTTTATCTTTTAATCCCCAACCGACAGACATTTGCTCCGTTCCTGCGTAATCATTTAAATTAAAATAACGATCATATCCAAGCGCAGGATACATTACATCCCGATTCCAAAACGTTTTATCGTTTGAATGGAAGACGGCAGAAGAATATCCGTATTTCTTTAATTGTTCTGGTGTCGCTGTGTATTCATTTGTTGCATGAGTAAAGAATACAGAACCACGATCTAGCGGATAAAGTGAGTTTTCAACGATAAATTCAGCATCAGAAGTTTTGCCTTGTCCAGTTTGATGATAGAAGTTATCGAAATAGAAACTATCCTTAATAAATTCATTTAAAAATGGTGTAATTTCTTTTCCATTTATTTTTTTATTAATAACAAAGTTTTGTGTAGATTCCATTGAAATTAAAATTACATTTTTACCTTTTGCAGCTCCAAATAAGTTTTTATCAACTTGTTTGTCTTTTGAGTCTGTATAGTTTTTAATTTCAGAAAACCCATCTCCACTTGCAAATACACGCTCAGCTGAAGACTTGGATTGAAGCGTAATGTCAAATAGATGGTATGTGTATAAACCTAAATTCTTCACGACAGTTTGACGGTCAAATGAGCGCGAGAACATTTGTGGTTTATAAATAACTGATACAACAATTTGTAGTGCTAATAAAGCTGTTACACCGCTAAAGAAAGTTCGCTTCTCTGAGCGGGAAAGTGGTGTTTTGTCGCCAAATGATGGGAATTTACGTGAAATAAACATTAAAATAATTGCATCTGCAAATAAAAGTAATGTTTTGTACGTAAAGAGTTCTTTTATACTTGTCCCTAAATCAGCCATATTGTTTGTTTGGAATAAAACAGGGAAAGTAACGAAATCGTTATAGAACCCATAAAACATTGCGTTTCCAAATAAAATAAATGACAGTATAAAACTGATTCCAATTATAATTCGGTTTCGGTGCTTAGATGCAAGTAAAGCTAAGCCGAAAAATAAAAGTAACGCAGCTAGTGGATTGATAAAAAGCATGAATTCTTCAAAGAAATTATCAATTTTAATATCAAATGCTAGCTTGTACACAATATATGTTTTAATCCATAGTAAAACGACTGCAACGAGTGCAAATCGCAGTTTTGGAAACAGATGTTGTAGCATAATAGACTCCTCTCCTAAAAAGCATGACAGTTCTTGTGAGTCAGTTTGCTTAACGACTCATTTTATATATACGAACAGTCCTTTGTTATTATGATTATTATACTATGAGTATCATTATACGAAAATAAAAGAAGGTTGTGGGCTTTTTTATAATAATCGAGTAGAAAAAGAGTGGTGGGAGACAATAAAACAGAATTTCTATGTATGATAATTATTGTACGCAGAAAGAATCGCGTGATAATACGGAGGTTATAATGCGAAAATTATTATATTTTATAGCATGCAGTAGTGTTATACTTTTTACTTCACCGAGTGTGTCGGTAGCCCAATATGATGCACCTCTTATGGAAGATGCACTTTATTCTGTTTTATTTCCAAAAATAAATAAAGCAATTGAAAAACAATATGGAAGTTTGAAACCTTATCAATGTCCTAAAATTATTAGTTTAAAAAAAGTGTATAGCGGTACATATTTATTTCAAGCAAGTATTGAAGTGACAAAGTATGAACGTGTTGCTGGGAAAATTGCTCCACCATTTGAGAAGGTAACGATTACATTTAATAACGAAGAAGGCGAATGGGAAGTGACAAAGATTTCAGTAAAGCGCTTACCAAATGATACGAAACTAAACTGTAAAAAAACAATATAAAAAATTGTTTGACAAATAAAATGGTCCTTTGGTATTGTTAATAGCAACAATTAGATGTTTGAAAATTAAATAGACTTACCTCATCTACTCTCAAAGGTAGAGGCCGCGATAGGAAAGAGTAAGCTATGGGAGATTTAATGGAATCTGTGATCATAGGTTGAAAGGGACTATTGCCGAAATATAAGAATAACCATCTTATTCATATATTGGGACTGCATTGAATAAATGTAGTACTGTCATAAGATTTATTTTATGGAGAGCTATTTGGAGATGTTGATGCGGTTTCTTATTTTGAGGAGATAACAACTCGTTTATTTTTTCAATATATATTTTTCCTAATAAGAAACGCGTGTGAACATTGTTCCGCGCGTTTTTTGTCTATCTAAAAGCGTGCTGCAATGAATAGAAGATTGGGGTTATGAGTTTTAGAGGAAATAAGGGAGGAATTTAAATGTATTTACACGGCACAAGCCGAATTAATGGGCAAGGACACTTAGAAATTGGAGGGTGCGATACGACGCAGCTAGCAAAGCAATACGGAACACCACTTTATGTATACGATGAAGAGTCTATTCGAGGAAAATGCCGAGCATTTCATCGTGCTTTTAAAGAAAGTGGTTTCTCTTATCAAGTAGCATATGCAAGCAAGGCGTTCTTGTGCATGGAGATGTGCCGAGTAGCTCGTGAAGAGAATATGTCATTAGACGTTGTTTCTGGGGGAGAATTATATACTGCGCTCCAAGCAGGATTTCCGGCATCACGTATTCATTTTCATGGAAATAATAAAACAGAAGAAGAAATAGTGATGGCTCTTCAGGCGAATATCGGTTGTTTTGTCGTAGATAATTTCTTTGAATTAGAAGTTTTACACGATTTAGCGATGCAACATGGGAAATTTGTGAACATATTAATTCGTGTAACGCCTGGAGTAGAGGCGCACACACATGAATATATTACAACAGGTCAAGATGATTCGAAATTTGGATTTGGTGTTTCAAACGGTCAAGCAATGCAGGCAATTGGATTTGCTTTACAAAAATCCAATTATAATGTGCTAGGAATCCATTCACATATTGGGTCGCAAATATTTGAAACAGCTGGTTTTGTTCGAGCAATTGAAGTTCTTCGCCAATTTTTAGAAGAAGTGAGAGAGCAAACAAACTATGTAGTAAAAGTGTTAAATGTAGGCGGGGGATTTGGAATACGTTACACAGAGTCAGATACACCATTAACTCTTGAGACATATGTGCGAGCTGTAACAAGTGCAGTGAGAGAACAATTTACTGTATGTGAATATCCATTGCCAGAAATATGGATTGAGCCAGGCCGTAGCATTGTAGGTGATGCTGGGACAACAATTTATACAGTTGGATCTGTGAAAGATATTCCTGGTATTCGGAAATATGTATCAGTCGATGGTGGAATGACAGATAATTTAAGACCTGCTTTATATAATGCGCGTTATGAAGCGATGTTAGCGAATCGAGCGAATGATGAGAATGAGGAACTCGTTTCGATTGCCGGGAAATGCTGTGAGAGTGGAGACATGTTGATTTGGGATATTCATTTACCGAAAGTCGCTGCTTCTGATTTACTAGCAGTTTCCTGTACAGGAGCATACGGGTACTCGATGGCGAATAATTACAATCGGATTCGAAGACCAGCCGTTGTCTTTGCAAAAGGCGGAACATCGCAAGTAGTTGTGGAACGCGAAACATATGAAAATATTATTGGGAACGATCGCATACGTATTAAAGAGCTTGTCTAAATAGGAAAAGGAGTTGTTCGAATGGGCAATTCCTTTTTTATAAAATAAAATAATTAAAATATATCGGAAAACTAGGATTGAAAAAAATCAGAATTGTGATAAAATACAAATACAAAGCTTATCAAGAGAAGCGGAGGGAACTGGCCCGAAGAAGCTCGGCAACCTGCTTATAGAAAGCAAGGTGCTAAATCCAGCAAAATGGGATCCATTTTGAAAGATAAGGTAAAATATATTACCGAACAGTCTTTTCGAAATGGGAAAGATTTTTTTTATGAATAAAAAGGGGGGCTGTTCGCGTGAGTGTACGGGAACATTTTGATGAAGTATCCGAGAAGATTGAAGCGATGCTTGCTGATATGAAATATGGTTCAATTACAATTGTTGTGCAAGATGGGAAAGTAATTCAGTTAGAGAAAAGTGAAAAAGTACGTTTAAAGTGAAAAGCGCTGACTAGAAAAACTAGAGGCGGTTTTAACCTATTTTCATTAGGTTAAAACCGTCTTTTTGCTTTTACAGGGGGAAAAAACATGTTGACGTATGAAACGTGGGAAGAAAATGTTGTTTCGTTTTCGGAAGAAGATGAAACAAAAGGTGCGTTATCAGTATTAAATTGGGCTTATAAAGAATATAAAGATGAGGTTGTCTACGCATGTAGCTTTGGGGTGGAAGGTATGGTATTGCTGCACATTATAAACCAAGTAAATCCATCTGCTAAAGTTGTATTTTTGGATACAAATGTTCATTTTCAAGAAACGTATGAATTAATTCGAAAAGTGCGGGAACGATTTCCTTCATTGAATATTATAGAAAAACAGCCAGAACTTACACTTGATGAACAGGCGAAGTTGCATGGTGAAAAACTGTGGGAGAGCAATCCGAATCTTTGTTGTAAGATTAGAAAAATTTTACCTTTAGAAAAATCATTAGTCGTGGAAAAAGCATGGATATCGGGCTTAAGAAGGGAACAATCAGAAACACGTAAGCATACAAAGTTTATAAATCAAGATCATCGTTTTCAATCTATTAAAGTTTGTCCACTCATTCATTGGACGTGGAAAGAAGTTTGGCGATATGTATACAAACATAGCTTGCCGTATAACCCGTTGCATGATGTTGGCTATCCAAGTATTGGGTGTGAGAAATGTACGTTACCTGTAGGGGATGGTGGCGATTCAAGAGATGGTAGATGGGCTGGAAAAGTGAAAACTGAATGTGGTCTTCATTACCAATAAGATGAATCTTGAAATAAAGCTAAGAGAGGATATAGAAAAATGAGCATAGTAAACGAATTAGTAAACCGTATAGATGAGACATATGACGTATCACAAATTGAAAAAGAAATTAAATTAGACAATATTGCGTTAAGTGATTTAGAACTATTGGCGACAGGTGGATATAGCCCCCTTACTGGTTTTTTAGGGAAGGAAGATTATGATTCTGTTGTAGAAACGCTTCGTTTAGCAAATGGTAGTGTGTGGAGTATACCGATTACATTACCGGTAACAGAAAAAGTCGCAGAAAGCCTGAAGGCTGGAGAGGAAGTAAAGCTTGTCAACAATGGAAATATATACGGTGTCATTCAAATAGAAGATATTTTTGTACCAGATAAAGAAAAAGAAGCGTTACTTGTATATAAAACAACGGATGAGGCTCATCCAGGAGTGAAAAAATTATATGAACGACCAAACGTTTACGTTGGAGGAACTATTATTCTAACAAAACGCTTTGAAAATAATCAATTTCCTTCTTATCATTTAGACCCAATTGAAACGAGGGAAGCATTTAAAAAACGTGGGTGGAAAACAGTGGTCGGATTTCAAACGAGAAACCCGGTACATCGTGCCCATGAGTATATTCAAAAATCTGCTCTTGAAATTGTAGATGGTCTCTTTTTAAATCCGCTCGTTGGAGAAACGAAATCGGATGATATTCCTGCTGATGTAAGAATGGAAAGCTATGAAGTACTTCTTCAAAACTATTATCCGAAAAATCGTGTCTTTTTAAGTGTATTTCCTGCTGCCATGCGTTACGCAGGACCAAGGGAAGCGATATTTCATGCGTTAGTAAGAAAGAATTTTGGATGTACCCACTTTATAGTAGGGCGTGATCATGCTGGAGTAGGAGATTATTACGGAACGTATGAAGCGCAAGAAATCTTCACAAATTTTACGATAGAAGAGTTAGGAATTACACCACTATTCTTTGAGCATAGTTTTTACTGCACGAAATGTGAAGCGATGGCTTCAACGAAAACATGTCCGCACGGAAAAGAAGATCATGTTATTTTATCGGGTACAAAAGTAAGGGAATTATTAAGAAACGGTGAGATTCCGCCAAGTACATTTAGTCGTAAAGAAGTAGTGGAAGTGCTAATTAAAGGCTTGAAAACAGAAGTAGTAACAGAATAGGGAGAGAACGAGATGGATACGAATATTACTTGGCATACAGCTTCGGTTTCAAAAGATGAGAGAAGAGTGAAGAATGGACATCATAGTTTTGTAATTTGGTTTACTGGTTTATCAGCTTCGGGTAAATCTACAGTAGCGAATGCGGTCGCTCGTAAACTGTTTGAAAAGAATATTGGAAATTATGTGCTGGATGGGGATAACATTCGCCACGGTTTAAATAAAGACTTAGGATTTTCTGAAAGTGATCGCATGGAAAATATAAGACGTATTGGCGAAGTGGCAAAGTTATTTGTAGACCAAGGAGCAGTTGTCCTTACAGCATTTATTTCACCATTTCGAGTAGACCGCAAACAAGTAAGAGATTTATTAGCGGCAGATGAATTTATTGAAATTTTTGTGAAGTGTCCGATTGAAGAGTGTGAGAAACGTGATCCGAAAGGACTTTATAAAAAGGCAAGAAAAGGTGATATTAAGGATTTCACAGGTATTGATTCGCCTTATGAAGAGCCAGAGCAAGCGGAATTAATTGTAGAAACGCACAAATATTCTATTGAAGAATGTGCAGAACAAATCGTGAAGTACTTACAAGAGCGTAGTTTTATATAGGGGGATAAACAATGAGTTATGAAAAAGTATGGGCTAACAATGAAAAATTAAATCAGACCGAGAAAAATAAATTAGAAAAAGATGGCTTAGAAATTTTTAATGATATTCCTTACTATGCGGAAAATGGTTTCGAATCTATTCCGAAAGAAGAGTGGGATGCCTTTAAATGGGCAGGCTTGTATTTACAAAGACCGAAAGAAGCTGGTTATTTTATGATGCGGGTAAATATTCCGTCAGGGATTATTACAAATGCACAGGCAGAAGTACTTGCTTCTATCGCTGAAGATTATGGACGTAATGTAATAGATATTACGACGAGACAGGCGATTCAGTTTCACTGGTTAGAAATTCAGCAAATTCCAGATATTTTTAAAAGATTAGCAAGAGTGGGGTTATCTTCAGCGGGGGCTTGTGGTGATATAACGCGGAATATTACAGGTAATCCGCTTGCTGGCATTGATGCAAATGAACTATTCGATACAACGCATATTGTAAAAGAAGTATATGATTACTTCCAACATAATGAAGAGTTTTCTAACTTGCCACGTAAATTTAAAATGTCTATTAGTTCTAATATTTATAATTCAGCAAACGCAGAAATTAACTGTGTTGCATTTACGCCTGCAACGAAAGAAATAGATGGTGAGAAAAAAGTTGGTTTTCATATAAAAGTAGGTGGAGGATTATCAGCTCGACCGTATTTAGCTGATGAATTAGATGTATTCGTTTTACCAGAAGAAGTGAAGGCGGTGGCGATTGCGATTGCTACTATATTCCGTGATTTTGGATATCGTGAAAAACGTCATTTAGCTCGGTTGAAATTTCTTGTTGCGGACTGGGGAGCAGAGAAATTTAAAGAGAAACTAATAGAGTATACAGGGCCTTTACAAAGTAAAGGGGAAAGTGCACTCAAAGGATGGAATGCAGGCTATTTTTATGGTGTTCAAGACCAAAAACAAAAGGGATTAAAATATGTAGGTTTTAATGTACCGGTAGGTCGTTTACATGCAGAAGAAATGTTTGAGATTGCAAGAATCGCAAAGCAATATGGAAATGGACAAATTCGTACATGTAACTCGCAAAACTTCATTATTCCGAACGTTCCTCCGGAAAATGTAAAAGGATTACTTAGTGAACCGCTGTTTGAAGCGATATCTGCTAGCCCGAAATCATTTATTGGTCATGCGGTTTCATGTACCGGTATTGAATATTGTAATCTTGCACTAGTAGAAACGAAAGAAAGATTACGAAAAATTGCAGAATACTTAGATACACAAATTGCACTCGATGTTCCAGTTCGAATTCATATGGTAGGCTGCCCAAATTCATGTGGTCAACGTCAAATTGCTGACATTGGGCTACAAGGGGTGAAAATGAAAACGAAGGAAAAAGGTATTGTTGAAGCGTTTGAAATATACGTAGGTGGAACATTGTTAGATGGCGGTGCCTACAATCAAAAGTTAAAAGGAAAAATAGATGGCGAGGATCTACCTGATGTACTCGCATCATTTATAAGTTATTTCAAAGAGAATAAATTACCAGCCGAAACATTTTATGATTTTGTAGGTCGTGTTGGTGTAGATACATTACAAATAGCGTTAAATAACGTGCTAGAAGAAGTAATAGCGTCTTAGGAGGGACGATATGGATTTATATCGATTTGAAGCTGTGTTAGTAAATAGTATTGTTCCGATTGTTGTTGTTGCTCAAAGTGAAGAACAGGCATTTAAGCTTGCGGAGATTGAGCTTGAAAAGCATTTTTTACCGTTGCCAGAGGTAAAAGAGATTTCTTTGTTTGAAAAAAAGAAGATTCGAAAAGGTGGGGCATTTGTTATCCATGAGTAGAGATCAGTAATACGAAAAAATAAAAACTTCCATTCTTATATACGAATGGAAGTTTCATTTTAATAGTAGAAATGAGGAGAGATGATGGGGAAGGTTTATATTGTTGGAGCGGGTCCTGGCGATCCAGATTTAATTACTGTTAAAGGGTTGAAATGTATTGAGAAGGCAGATGTTATTTTATACGACCGACTTGTGAATAAAGAGCTGCTTTCATACGCAAAGCCTGACGCGGATTTAATTTATTGTGGAAAACTCCCGAATTATCACACGATGAAGCAAGAGACAATTAACACGTTTCTTATTAAGTATGCGAAAAAAGGAAAAGTTGTAACGAGGCTCAAGGGCGGCGATCCATTTGTGTTTGGTAGAGGGGGAGAAGAAGCTGAAGCATTAGCAAAGCAAGGTGTACCATTTGAAATCATTCCTGGTATTTCAGCTGGAATAGCTGCTCCTGCTTATGCGGGCATTCCAGTGACGCACCGTGATGCAAGTGCAAGTTTTGCTATTGTGACTGGGCATAGGAAAGAAGGTGCTGAAGAAGAAGTGAAATGGGAAAGTTTAGCGAAAGGTGTAGAGACTTTAGCGGTATATATGGGGGTTAGTAATTTGCCCTACATATGTGAGCAACTTATGAAGCATGGAAAAGATAAAAGTACGCCAACTGCTATTATTGAGCAGGGGACGACGTCTATGCAACGCACAGTTGTTGGAACGTTAGGGACAATTGTAGATGTTGCGAAAAAAGAGCAAATTCAAAATCCGAGTATGATTGTAATTGGAGAGGTTGTCCGTTTTAGAGAAAAAATTCATTGGTTTGAGAAGCAGACAGAAAATGCTTATCAAGTAAGTGGAGTGTTGTAAAATGAAAGCCGTCTTATATATATGTCATGGAAGTCGTTTGAAGACAGCGAAAGAAGAGGCGATTCAATTTATTACATCGTGCATGAGCCGTATAGAAGCGACTATTCAAGAAGTTTGTTTTTTAGAGTTAGCGAATCCTTCTATTGAAGATGGTTTTCGTACATGTGTGAAGCGTGGGGCCACTGAGATTATTGCTATCCCTGTTTTTTTATTAGCGGCAGGTCATGTAAAAAAAGATATCCCTTTTGAATTGGAAAAGTTAACCAATCAATTTTCGGATGTTAAAGTTACCTATGGTAATCCGTTTGGTGTATCAGAAACACTTGTTAAATCGGTGTATAGCGGAAGTGGCATCGAACAGGAAGATAAAAATGAAGTGACGTTACTTCTTGTTGCAAGAGGGAGCAGTGATCCTGAAGTATTAAGAGATATAAACTGGATTGCTTCTTTATTTCAAACAAAAGAGAAGGTTAAAAAAGTAGAAGTTTGTTATTTAGCGGCTGCAGAGCCAAAATTTGAGGAGAAGTTAAAGGAAGTTGTAGAACGAAAAGAAAAGAACATCGTTGTACTGCCTTACTTGTTATTTACAGGTTTACTTATGAAACATATTGAGAAAGAAGTGCGCCAATATGAAGTGGAAGAGATAAAAATTAGTCCATATTTAGGGAAGAATGAAGCGTTTCAAGATATGTTAATTCAGAAAACGACGGAGTTATTGAAAGGAGATCAGTATGTATCCACTTACAGTGCGAGTTAATGAGAAACGCGTTGTTGTTATTGGCGGGGGAAAAGTTGCAGGATTTAAAATTATTCCTTTACTCAAACAGGGTGCGGATATAGTTGTGATAAGTCCAGAATTAGATGCGAATTTAGTAAAACTTGTGGAAGAAAAGAAAATTCGTTGGTATCAAAGAGAATATGAAAAAAGTGATATTAAAAGTGCTTTTTTAGTTGTTGCAGCGAGTAGTGATTCAATATTAAATGAACAAGTTGCTGAAGATGCCGCTGAGAATCAATTAGTAAATGTTATTACAAATCCGGAAAGTGGTAATGTTCATTTTCCGGCAGCGATTCATCGTGGTTTACTTAATATAGCAGTTTCTACTGGGGGAGCGAGCCCGAAGCTCGCAAAAAAAATTCGAGATGATATTGCAAATAGATATGATGAGACATATGAATCGTATTTAGATTTTTTATATGAAGTAAGGTTGAAGTTAAAAGATTTACAGTTAGAAAAGAGGGAACGAAATATATTGCTCCAAGAAGTGTTGAAATCAGTATATGTGCAAAATGAGGGGAAAAGAGAAAGTTTTTTACGTGAGTTAGAGGAAAAGTTTTTAAAATAATAAAAGATAAAGTGCGCTTTACAAATATAAAAATATAATTTATAATCACAAGTAACTTCAATAGATGAAATCGATGAGCAAGAAGAGTACGTATATTTGATGCGTTCAGAGAGCTGGGGTTAGGTGGGAGCCCGGTACGATAAAATATACAGAATGGGCTTGCGAGAGGTATGTTGAACATTGTAGTAGGCAACCCGGGTTCCGCCGTTAAAAGGATAGAGTATCGGAATTATTCCTGTACTTGAACAAGTGGGATTTATCAATCCAATTGAGGTGGTACCACGGTATTTATATTACATATATCGTCCTCTACATGCATATTTGCGTGTAGGGGACTTTTTTATTTTCTAAAGGAGGTGTGCGAGTATGAAATGAAAGTGTATAATTAACAAAAGTTTAAATATTCAGAAAAGGAGAAGTTATGATGAAAGAAACACAGCAATGGACGTCGAAAATAGGCTTTGTACTCGCAGCAGCCGGAGCCGCAGTAGGTCTTGGTGCGATATGGAAATTTCCATATGTTGCAGGTAATGGCGGGGGAGGCGCATTCTTCCTTGTATTTTTACTATTAACTTTATTTATAGGTATGCCTCTTCTAATAGCGGAGTTTGTTATTGGACGTAGCACGCAAAAAGAGGCGGTTACAGCTTATAAAGTACTAGTGCCAAATAGCAAATTATATCCTTGGATTGGTCGTATGGGAGTTGTTACTTGTTTTAGTGTACTATCTTTTTATAGTGTTGTAGGTGGATGGATTTTACTTTATTTATATTATAGTGTGACAGGAAGTTTCTGGAATGGTGCAGCTGATTATGGACAATTGTTCGGTGAAACGATTTCAAATCCATTAAGTGCGATTGGAGCACAATTTATCTTTATGCTTTGTACGATTTTTGTTGTAAGTAAAGGTGTAGAGAAAGGTATAGAAAAGGCAAGTAAGTACATGATGCCGCTATTATTTATTTTATTTATTGCGATTATTGTTCGTGCGTTAACACTCGATGGTGCTTTTGCTGGAGTAGAGTTCTTCTTAAAACCAGATTTTTCAAAGCTTACAGCAGATACAATTTTATATGCGATGGGACAATCTTTCTTCTCGCTAACTGTAGGTGCCTCGGTAATGGTAACGTATAGTTCGTATTTAAAGAAAGAGGAACATTTAGCGAAATCGGCAACATCTATTGTAAGTTTAACTGTTTTTGTTACAGTACTTGCAGGATTAGCAATTTTCCCAGCGATTTTCGCATTAGGAGTTAAACCGACTGAAGGACCGGGATTACTGTTTATCGTCCTTCCAGCAGTATTTGCAAAAATACCATTTGGTCAATTTTTCTTTATTATGTTTTTAATTTTATTCTTCTTTGCGACTTTAACATCAGCAATTTCAATGCTTGAAATTGTAGTAGCATCTGTTGCGAAAGGTAATGAGAAGAAGCGTCCGTCAGCATCATTATTAATTGGTATTCTTATTTTTGCAGTCGGTATTCCATCAGCGTTATCATTTGGGATTATGAGTGACGTGAAAATATTTGGGAAAACATTCTTTGATTTAGTCGACTTTTCGGTAAGTAACGTATTGCTGCCGTTAGGAGTACTAGCTATTTCATTATTTGTACCAAATAAAATGAGTAAAGAGTTGTTGATGAAAGAATTAGAAGTGACGGAAACGAAAGGGAAAACGTTATTTAACATTTGGTTCTTCTTACTTCGTTATGTTATTCCGGTAACTGTAATAATTGTATTTTTAAATGCGATAGGTGTATTTAAAATGTTTGCATAAAAAAAGGCGGGGATCTCCCGTCTTTTTTTATGTTGATGAATGTAATAGACGATTATACGCTTTATAGGCTGTGGTGACTGCGAGGAATGAACCGATTAAAAATAAAACTGAGCCGCCAAATGTAAATATCCGGCCAATATACGTTTCTCTAGCTTCTTCTATTTTTTGTTGTAATTGCGTATTCATATGGATCACCTCGTAAACTATAGGCATTTAGTTATAGTCTATGTAGAATGCCTATAGTGTGTGAAGTGTAAATGAAAAACCTCGGTAGGCACCGAGGTTTTTTATAATCCGATATAAGGAGATGGGTCAACTGCGTTTGTCTTGCCGACATTCCATTCTCCAAGATGAAGTTCGAAGTGTAAATGTTGTCCGTATGATTGGCCCGTATTCCCCATAAATCCAAGCTGATCGCCTTGTTTTACAGTTTGTCCATTCGATACAGAACGACTATTCATATGAGCATATACTGTCGTATATGTTTTTCCGTTTATACGGTGAGATAAATACACTACGTTTCCGTAACTAGATGATAATTCTGAGCGAATAACAACGCCATCTGCAGCAGCGATAATTGGAACCGTTCCCGAAGCAGCGATGTCAATTCCTTTATGGTTATCTAAAGAACGTACACCAAATCCGGAAGTTTTTGATCCAGCTGCTGGTTTGATAAAACCACCGATATTTGTATCATGTGGTGTTGGGGCCGCTTGAGCAGATTTAGTAGCTTGTTGTTTGCGAGCCTCTTCTGCCTGGCGGGCTTCTTCCGCTTTACGAGCTTCTTCCGCCCGTTTTTCTTCTTCAATTGCTTTTTGAACAGCTTGACGTTGATTTTCTAAAATGCCCTTGGATTCTTCTAATCCTTCAATCTCTGAATCTACTTTTGCTACTTTCGTATGTAGATCGTTAATAAGAGTTTGTTGCTGCTGTTGGTTATTTTGTAATTCTTGTTGTTTTTGTTCTAGTTTTTGTTCAGAGTCTTTCAGTTGTTGTTCTTTTTTCTCAACAGCCTCTTTTTCTGTCGTTACAGCATTTTGATCAGATGTTTGTTTTTTTACAATATCTGTATCGTTGTTTAATATTAAACTTACGGAGTACATATTATCAACAAGATCAGCAATGTTTGTAGAGTTTGTTAATACTTCTGTAATGATATTTGTACGCGGTTTTTCTTGCATAGATTGTAATCGTTGTTTAATAACTTCCTGACGTGTATCTATGTTTGTTTGTAATTGTTCTATATGTTTCTTTTTGTCAGTAATTACTTGTTGTGTTTTGCTAATTTCTTTTTTTGTATCGTTTAATTCAGTCTCATTTTTATTAATGGAAGTAGTTAATTCATCGATTTTCTTCTGTAATTCTTGAATTTCTTTTTCTATTTGTTCTTTCTCGACTGATTTATTTTGTAAGTCACTTTGTTTGCCTTCTAATTCAGATTGAATGTTAGATAATTTATCTTGATTCGTTTCAGCGTATACGGGTGAAAGTAACGGGGAAGCAAAAATCGTTCCTGCTGCTAAAACACTAAACGCTGCAAATTTCTTTTTCATTGTTGTCTGACTCCTTTCCCTATGAATGTTATATATCATAAGAAGAAGGGTGTCTATCGTTGTAATCATAATGTAAAGGAAATTTTATAAAATTGCTAAGTTTTGTCGGAATTTATCATTTTTCAACTGTAATTGTCATAGTGCTTACATTTTATTCATATGTGTAAAAAAGGTATATTTTGGAATTTTCCTGTAAAATGAAGGAGGAAAGTACTCGTTTTTATGAGGTGAAATATTACTTGGAAAGCTAATAAAACACTAGTGAGGAATCGTTCTCATGTGAGGTTTTCTGACATGGGTCTACTTTTTGTCAAGAAAATTATTTGCGTTCGGGCAAAGTTATTTTGTTGTCAGATTTAAATTTTTGATTTATGATTTTTAACAGGGACAAAATGTAGTGAATTGTCGAATAATATGTAATACTCTTAATTTCTTAGTTTTATAGAGATAGAATGAGAGATAGAGTGACACATCGAAGAGGGGGTTACAACAAATATGAAAAGAATAGGACTAGCATGGCAAATATTAATAGGACTTGCGCTTGGTATTGCGGTTGGGGCGATTTTCTTTGGCAATCCAGCAGTGGTGAGTTATTTACAACCAATTGGTGATATTTTCATCCGATTAATTAAAATGATCGTTGTGCCAATTGTTGTAGCAAGTATTGTTGTTGGGGTTGCTGGTGTTGGCGATGTTAAAAAATTAGGTCGACTAGGCGGAAAAACAATTATTTACTTTGAAATCATTACAACAATTGCAATTATTGTCGGTCTATTAATAGCGAATATTTTCCAACCAGGAAAAGGCGTAAATATGGAGCAGTTAACAAAGACAGATATTTCGAAATATACACATACGACAGAGCAAGTACAAAGTCATTCATTTGCAGATACATTTGTAAATATTGTTCCAACGAACATTATGAAGTCGTTAGCTGACGGAGATATGCTAGCTATTATCTTCTTCTCTGTACTATTTGGTTTAGGTGTAGCAGCAATTGGTGAAAGAGGAAGACCAGTTCTTCAATTTTTCCAAGGTGTGGCTGACGCAATGTTTTACGTAACAAACCAAGTTATGAAATTTGCACCATTTGGTGTATTTGCACTAATTGGTGTTACAGTTTCTACATTTGGTCTTGCTTCATTAATTCCATTAGGGAAATTACTAATTGTCGTATATGGAGCAATGATTTTCTTCGTCGTAGTTGTCTTAGGACTTACAGCGAAAATATTTGGAATTAACATTTTCCAATTCTTTAAGATTTTAAAAGACGAGCTGATCTTAGCGTATTCTACAGCAAGCTCAGAAACAGTTTTACCAAAAATCATGGAGAAAATGGAGAAATTCGGTTGTCCGAAAGCAATTACATCTTTCGTTATTCCGACAGGTTACTCATTTAACTTAGATGGATCAACTTTATATCAAGCAATTGCGGCTATTTTCTTAGCGCAAATGTACGGTATTGATTTATCTATTACACAACAAATTACATTGTTGCTTGTATTAATGGTTACATCAAAAGGGATCGCAGGTGTACCGGGCGTATCATTCGTTGTATTATTAGCGACACTTGGTACAGTAGGTATTCCACCTGAAGGCTTAGCGTTCATTGCTGGTATTGACCGTATTTTAGATATGGCTCGTACAGCAGTTAACGTTGTAGGAAACTCTTTAGCAGCTGTAGTTATGTCTAAGTGGGAAGGTCAATATGACGCTGAAAAAGGACAAGCTTATTTAAAAGAGATTTCTGAAAAGGGTCAAGCGGCTTAATTATAATATGAACAAGCTCTCACATAATATGTGGGAGCTTTTCTGTATATAGAAGAGGAGCAGACATAATGAAACGAAAATATGGTGACGGTTCTTCGTGGAAGAGACTAATAGAAAAGAGTTATACGGTTAAGCAAGTGGAAGAGGGAATGCTCGGAATACTGGATATAAAAAAGGTGAGAGAGCCTAGTTGTAAAGAATATGATGGTGAAGAACTTTGTATTGCAGCAGATCAGTATACGTGGATTCAATATTTCATAGACGGGAAAAACTTTGCGATTACCGCTATGTTAGATGATCAGAAAAAATTAGTGCAATATTATATCGATGTGGCGAAAGAATATAAAATAGACGATCGTGGTTTACCGTATTTTGATGATTTATATTTAGATGTAGTATTATTATCTAGCGGTAAGGTGTATGTATTAGATGAAGAGGAGCTAGAGGATGCTTATAAAAGTGGTGATGTCACGAAGGAAGAGTATGAGCTAGCTTGGCACACTACGAAATGGATATTAGCAACAATAAAAAATAGTGAATTTTATTGGATTTCAATATTGGAAGAAGAAATCGAAAAGTTAAAATGATTGTTGTATTCAAATTTTTGTATAATTACCAAAAAAATCTATACAAAAAATAATTGACTTTTGTTTTGTAAGCGAGTAAAGTTAGGGAAGAAATTATTATTAAAAAATAAATATGAAACCTTCTTATAAAGAGAGGCGGAGGGACTGGCCCTACGATGCCTCGGCAGCGGACTCGATTTCAGAGTGCTGTGCCAAATCCAGCAAGCGTGTGCTTGAAAGATGAGAAGAGTGTTTCTTATAGATGTATAAGACCTCTTCTCATCGGAAGAGGTCTTTTGTTATTTATTAGAAAAAGGTTGAAACTAGGGAGAGATGGTACTTTGAAAGAAACGAGAGGAAATGGTTTAGCTTTATTACCACTTGGGATATTTTTGGCGCTATTTATTGGTTCTGGAATTATTACAGGTGATTTCTATAAATTGCCGATACTTGTAGCGATTTCAATTGCTGTAGGGGTCGCTTTAGTGATGAATCGTAAAGAAAGTTTTAATGTGAAAGTAGAGCGGTTCGCTAAAGGTGCAGGAAATCCGGATATTATGATTATGGTATTAATTTTTGTGCTTGCAGGTGCGTTTTCTGAAACTGCTAAAGGAATGGGCGGAGTAGACTCAACTGTTAATTTAGCGTTAACTATTTTACCGCCAGGATTTATCGTAGCTGGAATCTTTGTTATTGGTGCATTTATTTCATTAGCGATGGGAACTTCAATGGGAACAATTGCAGCATTAGCGCCGATTGCTGTAGGTATTAGTGGTCAAACTGATATCTCAATTGCGCTTGCAATGGCTACTGTTGTTGGCGGAGCGATGTTTGGTGATAATTTATCATTTATTTCAGATACAACAATCGCAGCTGTTCGTTCACAAGGAACAGAAATGAAAGATAAGTTTAAAACGAACTTTTTAATTGTGTTACCAGCGGCTATTATTACAATTGTACTATTAGTAATAGTTACTTCAGGAAGTGACACGCAGATTAAAGCACATAGCTTTGATTGGATAAAGATTTTACCGTACGCAGGAGTACTTATTACAGCGCTACTTGGCTGGAATGTACTTATTGTATTAACTGGTGGAACTGTACTATCTGGTGTTATCGGCCTTATAGATGGAAGTTACACGTTAGAAAGTTTCTTTAAAAGTGTAACGACTGGAATGGGCGGTATGATGGAGTTAGTATTACTTGCTATATTAATTGGCGGTATGGTTGAATTAATCCAATATAATGGTGGTATTCAATATTTAATGAATGTATTAACACGTAATATTCGTTCGAAAAAAGGAGCGGAATTTGGTATTGCTGGTTTAGTGAGTATGACGAATATGTGTACAGCGAATAATACGATTTCAATTATCTTTACAGGCCCGCTTGCAAAAAATATTGCAGATCAATATGAAATAGACCCTCGTAAATCAGCGAGTGTATTAGATCTTTTCTCATGTTGTGTGCAAGGATTAATTCCGTACGGTGCCCAAATGTTAACGGCAGCAGGATTTGCAGCGTTATCTCCGGTTGAATTGTTGCCATATGCATTTTATCCAATCTTAGTTGGAGTATGTGGTATTGTTTCTATTTTAATTGGGTTTCCAAGGTTTTCGAAAGTAGCTGAGAAAAAAGAGTATCATAAAACAGCTTAATTTAATATGAATGTTAGTAATTAAAAAACGTGCAGAGAATAGACTCTGCACGTTTTTTTGCGTAAAGGGCTGAATATGACTCGGTCTTAAGTCTGAGTTAAAAACGGTTCTTAAGCTCGTTATGGAAAGATGAAAAAATAGTTAAGATAAGAGTATCAAATCGAAGGGAGGCAAGCACAAGATGAAACAATTTCTAGCGTTTATCGCAGCCGGTATTTTGGCTTTAATTGCTCTTGGTAGTCTTGCTGGTATTGTAGGATTCGCAATCGGAGCAGGAGTTGTATATTGGAGCTATAAATCATTTGTGCGAGCTAAATCATTTTTTGGAAAGTTAGCTTGGGGTATTGTGGGTTTAATCGGTTTATCCATTGCACTTTCTCATTCGCCAGCATTAATCGGTATCGCTGCTTTAGTGGTTTTATACTACGGATACCGTGAGTGGAAAAAAGAAAAAGATGTAGTTGTTGAATCTGCTCCAGAAAGTTCTAAACCATATAGTAACTTTGAAGATGAGTGGAACAAATTAATGAAAAATTAAAACAATAAATCAAATTATAAATAAAGTAGAAGAGAGGAAGATTTATAATGAAACAATCTTTATTCGGACGTGTACGCGATGCAATTTTAGCTGATTTTCATAACGTGTTAGATGAGAAGGAAAGAAAAAATCCAATTGCGATGTTAAACCAATATTTACGTGATAGTGAGCGTGAAATAACAAAAATTGAGAAGTTAATTGAGCGTCATAAAACATTAAAATCTAATTTTGCTCGTGAGCTTGAGCAAGCACGTTATTTCGTTAATAAAAGATCAAAGCAAGCTATCATTGCTCAAGAAGCAGACGAATTACAATTGCACGAACGTGCGTTAGAAGAGGTAGCTTATTATGAAGGGCAAGTAACTCGATTAGAAGAAATGTATGCAGGTGTTGTAGAGCAAATTGATGAGTTAGAGCGTCGTCTTTCTGAAATGAAAAATAAATTAAAAGAAATGCACGCAAAGCGCATGGAACTAATGGCACGTGAAAATATGGCACATGCAAATCGTCGTATGAATACTGCGATGCATAAAATGGATGAAAATAATCCGTTCTTACGATTTGAAGAGATTGAAGATCATATTCGTGACTTAGAAACTCGTATGAATGAAGAGCATGAGCGTGACACGTTTGATATGAAAATTGCAAAACTTGAGCGTGAAATGAAAGAAAAGAATGATGTATCGTTAACGAAAGAGTTAACAAAATAATAGTAGTATATTATAAAACAGGCTTATGATATAGTGATAGGAGAAAAGGTGTTGGAAAGCAATGCCTTTTCTTCTATGTATATGTGACAAGAAGGGGGGAGCTGAAATGAAGAAACATTTTTCAAAGACACAATTAATGGGGATGCTCCTCATCATATTTGGATTCGGTCTTTTTCTTGATATGATACTTGGACATTTTGAACCAGGTGGTCTCATTTTTGCATTTATTATGCTTATGTTTGGAAGGCATTATCGTAAAAAGAATCGTTATGTACGGGGAAATGTATTTTTATTTGTTGGTGGTATCGTATTTTTATTTTTCTTATTTTCATCAGCAGCATTTGTTCTTGTCGTATTTGCTTGTTTAGCTTTAATTGGTTATCAATTGATTCAACAAGGGCATCAGCAAAAAGCAATGAAGGTTGAAATTAAAGAAAAAGGGATTATAGACGAAGAGAAGCAAATATATCGTACAGAAACATATTTGAAAAATATGTTTGTAGGCAATGTACGAATGATGGATCATATTTATGAACTTGAGGATATTAATGTTCAATATGGTGCTTGTGATGTGGAAATAGATTTAACAACTGCTATGATTCCAGAAGGGGAAACGGTAATTGTTATTCGGGGTGTCGTTGGTAATATTCGTTTATATGTGCCATATGATATTGAACTTTCTTTAAATCATTCTGTTATTGTCGGACGTGTGCTCTTGCCAGGTCATGAAGAGACAGGGTTTAACCGCAATGTTACATTTAGAACAGAGCAGTATAAAGAGGCTCCTCGTCGTATTAAAATTATTTCTTCGCTTGTCGTAGGCGACACGGAAGTGAGGAAAGTATAATGAAGAAACAAAAAAATATTTCGTGGATGTATATTCGTTATTCTATGTTGTCCTCTGTTAGTATCGCACTCATTTGTACAATTGTATATGTATGGAAAAGCGAGCAACAAGTGTATGATTTATTATGGAAGGAATCCATCGCTTCTGTTCCAATTGGCTTGTTTATTATGACTACAAGTTTACTTATCGGGGGAATTGTAGGATATGCAATCGGTTATTATATAGAGCAGCGTATACAAGGATTAAATACTTTTCTATTTGAAGTAGAGCGAGGGAATTTTCCGAGCGATGTTTCGTTTACTGCAGATGATGAATTTCATGAAGTGGAACGAAAAGTAATCGTTCTGGCTCGTCGATTAGAGGAGCAAGCTGGACTCTTTCAAAAAGTAACGAATGAACGAGCTCATTGGAATGAAGAGATGAGACAAGAAGCGATTTCTCAAGAAAGGCATCGTTTAGCAAGGGAGTTGCATGATTCAGTAAGTCAGCAGCTTTTCGCAATGTCGATGATGATGTCAGCGATTAATGAACAAATAACTGAATTTCCAGAGGTGACAAAAAAACAATTGCAACTTGTTGAAAATATGGTTGTAAATGCTCAATCAGAAATGAGAGCATTGCTCCTTCATTTACGTCCTGTACAATTGGAAGGTAAGAAACTGACAGAAGGTATAGAGGAATTATTAACGGAATTATCGCGAAAACAACATATGAAAATTGAATGGCTTATTGAGCCAATAGAATTAAAAAAAGGTGTAGAAGATCATTTATTCCGTATTGTGCAAGAAGCGCTATCAAACACGTTGCGACACGCGAAGGCAAAGAAAACAGAAGTGCGCCTTCGAAAAATTGATCAATATGCGATTTTAAAAATCATTGATGACGGCGTTGGGTTTGAAGTAGGGGTTAATAAGGCTGGTTCATATGGCCTAAGATCGATGCAAGAGCGTGTTCATGAAATTGGTGGGACACTTAAGGTACTTAGTTTCCCGGCCAAAGGTACACAAATAGAAGTAAAAGTACCGATTATGATTGAGAGAGGGGGAGAAGCATGATAAAAGTATTGCTTGTCGATGATCATGAAATGGTTCGTATGGGTGTATCGGCATATTTATCTACACAGCCAGATATTGAAGTAGTAGGGGAAGCTGAGAATGGAAGAAAAGGATCAGAATTAGCATTGCAATTAAGGCCGGATATTATTTTAATGGACCTTGTTATGGATGAGATGGATGGTGTCGAAGCAACACGTGCTATTATTCAAGAATGGCCAGAAGCAAAAATTGTAGTTGTAACAAGCTTTTTAGATGACGAAAAATTGTATCCTGTTATTGAGGCTGGGGCGACCAGTTACTTATTAAAAACATCAAGAGCAAGTGATATTGCTGATGCTGTACGAGCTACTTATGATGGAGAAACAGTATTAGAGCCGAAAGTTACCGGGAAAATGATGTCCCGTATGCGTCAAAAGAAAGAGCAACCTTTGCATGATGATTTAACGGAAAGAGAGTTTGAGATTTTGTTATTAATTGCAGAGGGAAAAAGTAATCAAGAGATTGCGGACGAGTTATTTATTGCACTGAAAACGGTAAAGACACATGTGAGTAATATATTAAATAAATTGAATGTAAGTGACCGTACTCAGGCGGTTATTTATGCATTTAGGCATCAATTAACGAAGTGATAAAGTGAAACTTTAATCAGTGGGGAGGTTGTTCCTCTCCCACTGATTATCAGCCCTCACCAATCGGGCTTTTACGGGCAGTTAATGCGAAGCTTTAATTGGAGGGGAATTCCTCGCTGATTATTGGCTCGATACAATATAGATTTGGCATTAAAACAATTGAATGTTTTTATTGACGATAAATAATGTAAGCGTTATCATTGAGGTGTTAACAGTACATATAAAGGGGAGAATGTATATGTTAGTTCAAACTATATTCGGAATGGATAAGTCTAAAAAATTAGGGGATTATGTGAACGCATTACAAGCGCTTTGTGAACAATATAATGTTGAAACAGATAAAATTGCGATTATTGAGGCAACAGAGGAATACTATTTATTTTTAGTAAAGCAAGAAGAGCGCTATGATGTTGTCAAGGTAGAAACAGTTGATACAAATATTGAATATTATACGAAGGCTTATAAAATAAGCAGTTTTAATCATGCTGCGTATCAAATGTAAAAAAACTCCCTTTTGGGAGTTTTTTTAGGAGGCTTTTACTTCGTGAGATTCGGTTACTAATGGAACTTTTTTCGTACCGCTTAACCTAGCCGTTGCAAGACCAATAAGACCTCCTACTAATGCTGGTATTAGCCAGCCGATTCCTTCATTATATAAAGGGATAAATTCAAAATATGGTGTGATAAATGAAACTGAAATACCACCTTGTTTTAATCCATCAAATACGCTCACTACAGCTGCTCCAATTAAAGCACCTACATAAACAGAGCGATATCCACCGAAGTATTTATGAAGTAATGATAGTAGTACGAGTACAATCGCAATTGGATACACAACAAGTAGAATTGGAACAGAGATTGCGATAATTTTCGTTAAACCTAAGTTGGCAACTAGTAATCCTAATGCGCAAATGATACTCGCGAACGTTTTGTATGAAAATGTAGTCAATAATGTTGAAAAATATTGGCTGCACGCAGATACGAGTCCAACGCATGTCGTTAAACAAGCGAGTGTAACGATAAGAGATAATAGGAGCAAACCGTATGGACCGAATAATTGTTGTACGATAACAGTAAGTAGCTGTCCGCCATTTTTTGCATATCCGAGCGAGACGCTAGTTGCCCCAAGCCAGCCGAGTGCACCGTATACAAGTACGAGCCCTGTAGCGGCAATAAGCCCTGCTTTTGCTGTGGCGATGGCAATGGACTTACGATCATTCACACCTTTAGAGCGAATTGCATTTACAACGATAATTCCGAATGCAAGTGCTGAAATAGTGTCCATTGTTAAGTAGCCTTCCATAAAGCCTTTGAAGATTGGAGAAGTTTGATACTCTTGCATCGCTGGTCCTGATTGCCCAAGTGGTGTAAATACACTTTTAACAAATAATAAGAAAATAGAGAGTAATAAAATAGGTGTTAATACATTCCCAATACGATCAACAAGTTTAGATGGATTCAAACTCAGCCAAAATACGATAGTAAAGAAGATGATTGTATATACAAATAGCACTAGGCTGCTAGAGCGGATTGTTTCTGGCAAGAAAGAACTAACCCCCATTTCATAAGCGACATTTGCAACACGTGGGATGCCCATGGATGGACCGATGGCAATGTATACAACTACTGTAAAGAAAATTCCGAATAATGGATGGGCATGACTTGCAAGTTGCTGCATTCCATTTCCTGATAGAGAAATTGCGATAACAGTAAGTAGTGGTAAGCCAACTCCTGTTAGTAAAAATCCAATCATTGCTGGCCAAAAGTTTTCACCTGCGTTTTGCCCAAGCATGGGAGGGAAAATTAAATTACCTGCCCCAAAAAATAAAGAAAATAGCATAAGACCCGTGAAAAAAATATGTTTTTTTGATACAGTGTTCATTGTTTTTCCTCCTTTTTCATTCATTTGTAAGAACACAAAAAACTCGTCCCTAAAGAAAGGGACGAGTTATATTTACCCGCGATACCACCCTAATTTACACATGTAGAAATAAATCTATATGTATACGGCTTTGCAACGTACAACATGATACGTGTTCCTTGTAACGGGGGACGGCCGGTAAGAACTTACTGTAACATTCGGTTCTACTTCTCGGAGATGATTTTCGGTTACGCACTGAACGTTGGCTTTCAGCAAATCGCCAACTCTCTGGGGAACAGTTCTATAACGTACTCGTTCTCGTCAATGAATTTTTATTCAAGTATTCTGACAGTATTGTTGCATGTTTTTTTTAGAAAGTCAATATGTTTTTTGGAAGATATATTTATATATGGAAATATCGAAAGTGATATTCGTTGTTGCAAAAGGAATAATGAATTGTAAAATAGGAGTAAAAATTTGCGGAGAATTGTAAAATTTATAGAGAAAGTTGATATTTATAGGAGTAAAGAAGGGATTGTTTGAATTTACAGAGAATAATACAACAATCCACTTGCTGGAAAGAACAAACCAAAAGAGGTGACTGAAATGCTTGCGATGGGAGTATTATTTGGCATTATTGCTATAATTGGTTTTATGTGGTTATATTATTCGCGTTCGTTTAAACAAGCAGAAGTTTTACTCTTTCAAAAAGGTAGTTTATTGACAAATCAGTCTAGATATTTAGTATGTCCGAAGTGTGGAAGTGCACAGGCCAGAAGTGGAGGATATCAAGAGTGTTGCAAAATTAGATTATGAAAGAAAGGAAGCCTCACATTATTTTGTGAGGCTTCCTTCCTTACAACTTCATGGCGCTCCAAATTGTCCATCGATCTCTTTCAATAATAGGAGAGACGTTTTGTAATGCGGTCTGTATATGTTGTAGAAGTTGAGAAAGTTCATCATCTGTTAACTCATATAGAATGGATCGACCTGTTCGAGGAGATAAATCTTGCAATAATGCTTCTACAGAATCATGTATTTTTCGTATTTCCCATTGTGTTTGTGCGGGAAGTACATGAAGAGAATGTTTTTGTAATTCTGTCTGTATAGTGTTGGTTTTTGGACGTCTTTTTGACTCTATTTCAATAAGTTTTGGAAATAGAGAGAAAAAATATCCGCGAATGTGTTCGGGACTTCCTGGAATTGTACAATCTTCAATTGTTCGATCTTGTAAAATAAGTACACCGTTTTTATTTAATATACGAGAAGCTTCACGTAAAAATGTAGGAATGTCTTGTAAATGATGAATAACTGCACGCGAAATAACTATGTCGAATGTTTCATTAGGGTATGGGATATTATGTGCATCACCGTGGATGAATGAAATGTTTGAAAAGTTGTTACAATTTTCTTTTGCAGCTTGTAATATTTCTTTTGAAAAATCAAGTCCCACAACATTTTTGGCTCCCATAAGAGCGAGTTCTTTCGTATAAATCCCACCACCACAGCCGATATCAATTATTTGCTTGTTTTGTATTTCTGTAATGTTTTTTACCATTTCAGCCCAAGAAATATGAGCGTTTCTTGTTGCATATGTGTACTTATTATTTTCATCATGAAAATTAATGGACATGATAAAGACCTCCTTTCAATGATTAGTATAGCGTATTTAATAGGATGTCACGTTTTTGTTTTATGTATGAAGATTATAAGGATTTCTTATCGTAAGAGGAGGATTAATTTGAAAGGGAAATATGTATTGGTGTTGTTGTTTGTTATGTTACTAGCAGCTTGTGGTCAAGTTGAGCCGAAAAAAGAAACAAAAAAAGTAGAAGAGACGGTGAATGAAGTGAAAGAAACAATAGGGGTAACCGTTATACAAAAAAAACATAAAGAGAAAAAGTTGCAGGAATCAGAAGCGAAGTTAGTAATAGACATTTTGAATAAAGCTGAGAAACAAGAAATAACAGGAAGCTTCGGTGAACCTGAATATGAAATACAAATTAGTAGAGATGGGAAAAAAGAAACTTATTATGCATGGTTAAGAGGAGAAGATAGACGAGGATGGGTGCAATATAAGAAAGCTATGTATATGTTGCATGAAAAAGATACGGAAAAGCTTTTGGATATATTTCCAAATGTCTCAGAACAAAAAGAAGATGAGATGCAGGTAAGCCCTTTAACAGAAGTAACAAAAAAAGATTTACAGATTACCGCATTTCATATTAAAACAGGCGATCAAAACGTGAATTATACGGTACGGTATACGATTTCACAATCACTATACAATAAGTTAGTGAAGGAGCAAGAATATTATTTGCAACTCAATTTTCCAGAAAAAGTTCAAAAATTAATTGGAGCAAAAGAGAGTGAAATAATTTTAGGTGAAAAAGTAAAGGAAGGGTATAAGCAATATGAATTGCATGCTACTGTTCTGATAAAAAGCGCTTCACAATCACAATTAAAATCATTAGAAACATATTACGAAAATTATGATTTGAAAATATTAAACAGTGAAAAAGAAAAAATAGGTGTGTTTCAAAATATAATTCAGATTGTTAAAGATTATGGTGAAAAAATGAATTTTCAAAGATAAAGTGAGCCTTTAATTAGCCCTTACGGATTGGAATGAATGTAAACTCGTCAAATCTATATGGCCTTTCCTAGGAAATGATAATAGAGAGGGGAAAGCACCCCTCTCTATTACTTTGCTTTTGCAGATGGCTCATTCATTGATTTTCGTGTAATAAGAAAAGAAATCATAAGAGCGGAAAGGATGACAAGGGCAATAAATACGTGATTGGGCAACAAATCTAATAATAATACGTAACTAACGGTATAAAAAATAAGAGTTGAAGCTAAAAACGATAGAGCACCTATTATAAGAGATTGTAAATTCATTTGTGTACACCTCCTTTTATTTATATTTTTGGCTGAAAATGGATTATATAAACATTATTTCTAACAATAGAAAAAAATATGTCATAATAGAGAAAAGAACAAGCTTTGATGAATGAATATGATTCATTAATGAGAGATAAAGGAGAGGAATATGAAAAATAATAAAAAAGGATTATGGGGAATTATTGTTGCGGTAGGTCTATTTTTACTGTCTAAGTTAAAGTGGGTATTTGCAATTTTTAAATTAGCAAAGTTTTCAACGGTATTTAGTATGTTTCTATCGCTTGGCGCATACGCAGTTCTATATGGTTGGAAATTTGGAGTAGCGCTCATTTATTTGTTGTTTGTTCATGAAATGGGCCATTTATGGGCTGCGAAAAGAAAGGGGATCCCGACATCGCCAGCAATCTTTATTCCATTTATGGGGGCCCTTATTGGAATGAAAGAGATGCCGAAAAATGCGAAAGATGAAGCTTACATTGCCTATATGGGGCCGCTTTTCGGACTTCTGTCATTTTTACCGGCGATACCGCTTTATATAATGACGAAAGAGCCATTTTGGGCGCTTGTTATTTTGCTTGGAAGTATGATTAATTTCTTTAATTTAATTCCCGTTTCGCCGCTAGATGGTGGGAGAATTATTTCAGTTGTCAGTACTAAAATTTGGGGAGCAGGCCTTATTTTATTACTTGGCTATTCAATTTACTTTAAAAGTATTTTGGGAGGATTTATTGTTATTATCGGTTGTATGGAGTTATATAGAGTAATAAAGAGAGATGAGCCGATTAAGGAATTAGGGCATAAAATTGATGGGATGAAGGAATATATTACTAGGCTTGAAGAGGAATTAAAAGAAACGGGTGCTGTACATCGGACTATATACGTGATGCATCATGAGATGAATGCATTAAGACAAAGAGAACGGGAAAAAGAGTTACAAATAGGTGAACTTCAAAAAATGGAAGTGTTAGAGTATCTTTTACCGAAGTTCGAACCGTTAGATTATGTTCCATATGAAGATGAAAAAGATGAGTATACAATTCACATAAGGGAAGCATTTGAAGCGTCAGAAAGAAAATTAAATGAATGGAAAACAGAAAAGGAACAACAAGAAAACTATTATAAAGTGGATGCGAAAACGAAATGGACAGTATTTGCTTGTTATATCGGATTAATGATTATACTCGGTTACACAGCTTATGAAGGATATATTGTTTTACAAGAACATTTGCCAACGAGAAATGTATAGAAAAATATTGTCGAAATGATAGGAAGAATTAATACAGGAATTATATTTCTACGAGAGAATGTTACAAGTATAGTCATACGTTGTAATATTTTTAGTAGAGAAGGAGTTCTGTGTATGAAGAAATTGTTAAATGTATTAGGTATTATTATCGTGATGATCATTGCGAGTTATAGTCTTATGAAAGTGCTGTTACATTATGCGAATAAGCCTGCTGAGGTAAATACAATAGCTCAAATAGAAGATGTGCAAGAAGAGACAAAAGTGCTAGATTTTATTCGAATGACACATGAAAGCTATAATAATTTCTTAAATTATGGTAAAGCAGAGAATTATACAGACGGGGATTGGAATCAATTTAAGCAATGGTTTCAACAACAAGAACAATCTTTAAAAAATATACATACGGAAATAAAGAATGAAAAAATAAAACGCGATGTAAATAGAAGCTATGAAATTGTAAAAAAAGGTGTGGAACTTCAAAATATTGAGTATGTAGTGTATGCCCACCGTGTATATCATGACTTGGATATTATCGTAAATAAATATAGAGGTGAAACGAATATCTGGGGGTATACGGAGTTTGGCGATGGGAAAGATATAAAAGTAATCGAACAAGCTATACAAACAAAATAATAAGCTAGCTAGAATTCTAGTTAGCTTATTTTCTTTTGTAAATGCAATGTTCATATATTATTCACAAAAACACCGTGTTAATAGTGATTAAAATCACAATCTGCATTATAAGATTCAGTTAAACTAAAAACAGTTAAGGAAATAGAGGAGTGGGATACAATGTTAAGTGCAAAAACAATTGAAATCGTAAAGTCAACAGTACCATTATTACAAGAAAAAGGTGTTGAAATTACAACGAGATTCTATCAAATTTTATTTTCGGAACATCCGGAATTGTTGAATATTTTCAACCATACGAATCAGAAAAAGGGAAGACAACAACAAGCGTTAGCGAATGCTGTTTATGCAGCTGCAACGTACATTGATAATTTAGAAGCAATTATTCCAGTTGTAAAACAAATTGGTCATAAGCATAGAAGTTTAGGGATTAAAGCTGAGCATTATCCGATTGTAGGTACATGTTTACTACGTGCCATTAAAGAGGTCGCAGGTGCACCTGATGAAGTTTTAAATGCATGGGGAGAAGCATATGGTGTAATTGCTGATGCATTCATTAGCATTGAAGCAGAGATGTATGAAGAAGCTGCACATAAAGAAGGTGGATGGAAAGACTTCCGCAACTTTGTGATTGTAAAAAAAGTGAAGGAAAGCGATGTTATTACGTCATTTTATTTGAAACCTGAAGATGGAGGGAAAGTTTCTTCATTCATCCCAGGTCAATATGTAACGATTCAAATCAATATTGAAGGTGAGACATATACACATAATCGTCAATACAGTTTATCCGATGCTCCTGGGAAAGAATATTATCGTATTAGTGTAAAAAAAGAAAAAGGTGTAGATACACCAGACGGTAAAGTGTCTAATTACTTACATGGACATGTAAAAGAAGGAGATGTTTTACCAGTAAGTGCACCAGCGGGAGATTTCGTGTTAAATATGGATTCAACATTACCAGTTGTACTAATTAGTGGTGGAGTAGGGATTACACCGATGATGAGTATGTTAAATACGTTAATTGAACAAGATTCAAAACGTAATGTATATTTTGTTCATGCAGCAATAAATAGTAATACACATGCAATGAAAGAACACGTTAAGGCAGTAGAAAATGAATATGAACAAGTTAAAGCATATACTTGTTATTCTGCACCGACTGAAAAAGATTTAGAAATGAAGAACTTTGATAAAGAAGGTTTCATTGAAAGTGAATGGTTAAAAACTATTATTCCGACAACTGAAGCAGAGTTCTATTTCTGTGGTCCAGTAGCATTTATGAAGCATATAAATGCTGCACTAACTGATTTAAGTGTGAAACAAGAGCATATTCATTATGAATTTTTCGGCCCAGCAACAAGCTTACAATAAGCAAAAAAACGAGGTATTTATTTTACCTCGTTTTTTATTTGTTCTCGTAATAAACGGTTTACTGTTTCACGGCGTATACCTATCAGTTGGCCAATTTCGGTTTGTGTTAATATTTCATATATAGGAATGTCACCTAAATATAGGGTGAACCATTCTTGTAAACGATGAAGACGTTCTTTCGGGGAGACGGTTGTCAATTGATCAATTCGTTGTTGCATCATTCTTAATTTAGATTGCAATTGCATAGCAATGTTAGCATACGATTCGGGATTTGCTTGAAGTCTCTCATACCATTCACTACTAGTGATCGGTTCCACTTCTGTTTTTATTAAAGCGATAGCTGTACCGTGATATTCTTTCGGTGAAATTAAAGAATGATGAGGTATCGTTTCACCTGGAACGATAATGTTGAATAAAAATGGTGTTCCGTTTTCTTCTAGCCGAACTACTTTTAATAAGCCTGTTTTTATAAAGTATAAAGGACCGTCCTCGCCTTGACGGAATAGTACATCTCCTTTGTGTAGAATCAATGTTAGCCCCCCATTAATATGTTTCTATTTCTTCTATTTTAGCGTATATGTATATAGACAATATGCTATTTCAACAGCAATTTCATTGACGAAATGTATGCTATTACAGTAGTATACTATTTAGTGTGTAATAGTACTAGCAATGAATACGCTGTAGGGGGTTTAGTATATTGTTAGATGCGATGAGAATGACGGATATGAGAATTCCGGCGAATGCTATCATTCATGTAGAAGAGATGAAAGGTGGAGTCGTTTTATCCGTTGAAGTAGACGGCCAAATTATTTATACGATGGCTTATGATGAAGAAACAGATAGTTATGCTGAATTATATGATCGAAAGGATAAGAGGGCGTGCCAAGTACATGAAGACTTCATGGGATGGTCACTTCTTCACTAAAAAAGATGTCAATATGACATCTTTTTTTATTAAATCGATAGAATATACAAAGAAATGAAATATAAGGATAAAATTTGTAATAATTGATTTTGCATTGTTAGCACTCTGTAACTGCAAGTGAACTATTTTTTCGCTATCATAAAGATAACAGTCGCAGTTATAGGAGTGGTCAACTTGAAGAAAGTACATATTTCAAATTATATGTTATTATGTGTTTGTTTAATTTTATTTGTTCTCCTCGGAGGATTTTTATATTCATGTGTATAAGAAAAACGCATTCTAAAAAGAATACGTTATAAAAGGGAAATAATGATTAATCTAGTTCCAAGAATAATTAACGTAATACGCAATAAATTAATTACGGCGTTACCACTTAGTTTTGTATTAATGTAAGCCCCGATTTTTCCGCCAATCCATGCACCCGGAATCAGGATTAATGCATAAATCCAGCTGACATTTCCAAGTGAGATGTGAGTTGCAGAACTTACAATTGCTGATAGAAATACGATGAACATTGAAGTTGCTACTGCAATATGTGCTGGGAATGCAAAAAGAAGCATCATTGCTGGAACAAGTAAGGCACCGCCACCAATTCCAAATAATCCAGATATAAACCCAACTATAAAAGCGATAAAGATAGCAAGAAACGGTGGGAATTGGTAGTGTACAGTATTTCCATCATTATCTGTAAAAGAACGCTTAATTACAGACGTATTTGAGAGGGAAAGAGGTTTTAATTTGTCTCGAAGCATAAGTAGAATTGAGACGAATATAAGGAAAATCCCAAAGTATAAAGAAAATGTGTCTTGGTTTAAAAATTTATTTGCCCATGATCCGATAATACCACCAGGGCCGCTTCCGATAAATAAAATAAGTCCACTTTTATAATCTACTCGCTTATGCTTCATGTAAGTAAGGGTGGAAGATAGTCCTGTGAAAACGACTGTTACCATAGAAGTCCCTACTGCAAGTTGTGGTGATAAACTGTGTAATCCAATTAATAACGGAACAATAATAATTCCGCCTCCAAGCCCAACTAGGCTGCCGACTGTTCCGGCGATTAGTCCGATGAAAAGTAACATGATGTATTCCAAAATTGCCAACTCCTCTAAATAACTTATCCATCAATTATTATACACGCTTTTTAATGAGAAATAGGCTTGTTCACAAAAAAGTCGTCTTCCTAGAAAAATAAGGAAGACGACTTTTAATTAGAAAACAAAATGTAATAGGTAGTAAAACAGAGCAGCTAAAGAAGCTGAAATAGGAAGTGTAATAACCCATGTAATTAACATACGTTTTGCAGTTCCCCATTTTACCCCTTTCACACGGTGAGAAGCACCAACCCCTAAAATAGAAGAAGAGATAACGTGCGTCGTACTAACCGGTAAGTGAATGAATGTTGCACCGAAAATAACAAGTGATGATGATAAATCGGCAGCTACACCATTTACAGGACGAATTTTCATAATTTGTCCACCGACAGTTTTAATAATTTTCCATCCACCGACAGAAGTACCAAGCCCCATTGCGATAGCACAAGATAATTGTACCCAGAACGGGATATCGCTAGAAGTATGATAGTTATTAGCCATAAGAGCCATCGTAATGATTCCCATTGCTTTTTGTGCATCATTCGTACCGTGTGTGTAGGCTTGTAATGCTGCAGTGAAAATCTGGAATATACGGAAGTTCTTATTCGTTTTTGTTAAGTTAAAGTTTTTAAATACTACTTTAAAAATACTGTATACGATATAACCAATAACGAAAGCGATAATCGGTGAAATGATTAAAGCTTCAATAATTTTAATAAATCCTTTAAGATTTAGCGAGCTAATCCCAGCGGCCGCAATTGCTGCACCTGCGATTGAGCCGATAATTGCATGCGAAGAACTACTTGGAATACCGTAGTACCAAGTAATTAAGTTCCAAGCTATCGCCGCAAGCAAAGCAGCTAAAATTACAAGAGAACCATTTTGTAAGGCGAATGGATCAACGATATCTTTTGTAATCGTTTTTGCTACACCTGTAAATGTCATTGCGCCTAAAAAGTTCATAATAGCCGCCATAATAATGGCATGTCTAGGCTTTAGAGCTTTCGTTGAAACAGCCGTTGCAATAGCGTTTGCTGTATCGTGAAATCCATTGATAAAGTCAAAAGCTAAAGCGCAAATGACTACTAAAACGGTCAGTATCAAGAGTGTATCCATGATCAAACTCCTTACGCGTTCTTCATAATAATTGTTTCTAATACGTTTGCAACGCTTTGACAGCTATCAGCTACTTCTTCAAGCTCTTCGTAAATCTCTTTAAATTGAATAATCTTAATCGGATCTTTTTCACGAGAGAATAAGTTCTTAATCGCATGACGGCGAATATCATCACACTGTGATTCATAATCCTTAATTTTAATCGCATTTGTACGAATGTCGACTAATTTTTTGTTAGACATTAATTCAACAGAGTTTGCAATCTCAATCGCACATTGATTAATTGCTTCTACGAATTTAATCATGTATTCATCAGCTTCTGTAATAGAATACATTTCGAACAGACCAGCACTGTGATCTAATCCGTCTAATACATCATCCATACTCATTGCAAGTTGTAGGATGTCCTCACGCTCAATCGGAGTGATAAACGCTTTGTTTAACTCCATAATGATTTCGTGAATAAATGAGTCACCTTTTGACTCATACTCTTTCATGCGCATAGAAAACTCTTTTAAATCGCTAGCATTTTTAATTTTATACTCCACGAAAAACTGCGCGCCTTCTTTTAAATTTTCGGAAACATTCATTAACATTTCAGAAAATTTATCTTTTTTTGATTTAAAGACCATTATTGTTACCCCCACAAAAGTAATATATGTAAAATATATTGGCTAATCAATTCTAACAAAAAACTGTCGTTTTTTAAAACATTTTATCGAAAAGTTTACAAAAACTTAACATAACTCTCGTTGTTCTATTAATAATATTAATATCCAATAGTGAATATCTTACTTGTAGAATGTCCTTTTCTTGCAAAAAGTATGAATGCAAAAGAAAAGCTTTACACTATAGGAATGACTACGTTATTATAATAAATTTAAAAGGCGGTATATTCTTCCTTTTAAAAAGAAGAGTGTAAATAAATGAAGGAAGTGAACGAATGAAATTGAAGAACACTCATTTTAAAAAAATGCTTGAGTGGTTCAATAAGAGGAAGAAACTTCGTAATTCATTAATTGTATTGGGAAGTGTATTCGTTACTCTATTTATTGCTGTAAATATAATAATTTCCATTCAAGACATATCTGAATTAAAACAAGCTGTTCCACAACCGACTTTAATTTATGATGCAAATAATGAGGTCGCAACTAAATTAGCTTCTTCGAAAACAGAAGGCGTTAAAAGAAAAGATATTCCTGATATTATGGTTCAGGCAATTGTTGCAGTAGAAGATAAGGAATTTTTTAACCATCATGGTATTTATTATAGTGGAATTATAAGTGCGGTTTTTAAAAATATTACAGCAGGAGAAGTTGTAGCAGGGGGAAGTACAATAACACAACAACTTGCGAAAAATGTATTTCTGACACAAGACCGCACATACTCCCGAAAAATAAAGGAATATTTTTTAACGAAAAAAATAGAGCGCACGTATACGAAAGATGAAATCATTGAAATGTATATGAACCAAATTTATTTTGGTGAAGGTGCTTGGGGTATAAAAAGGGCAGCTAAATCTTATTTTGATAAAGATGTAAAAGATTTAACAATTTCAGAAGCTGCAACGATTGCGGGCTTGATTAAAGCACCATCTGCGTATTCACCTTATAAAAACTTTAACAAGTCAATTGAAAGACGTAATGTTGTATTAAGTTTAATGAAAGAGCAAGGGTATATTTCTGACGAACAGTATAATAAAGAAAAAGAGAGCGGACTTGTGTTAAAACGTGGCGTTGATGATAAATACAAGGGAAAATACTCTCAATATGTAGACTATATTGTTAGAGAGGCGATGGAAAAGTACGAATTAACACAAAATGAAATTTTAGCGGGTGGTTATCGAATTTATACAGAGCTTGACCCGAAAAAACAACAGGCTGTAGAAGACGTTGTGAATAATGATAGTTATTTCAAAGATAGTGGCTCAGACCAACTTATGCAAACGGGTGTAGTTCTTATGAACCCAAAAACAGGTGGTGTACCAGCTCTAGTTGGAGGCAGAGGGCCGTATCAGTTTTTACAGTTTAACCATGCAACCCAATTAAAAAGACAACCTGGCTCAACGTTAAAGCCTTTGGCTGTATATGTACCAGCGTTAGAACAAGGATATGAAGTATACGATATATTAAAAGATGAACCATTTAACATTAAAGAATATAAACCACAAAATAGCGATCATACTTTTCACGGTGATGTGACAATGTATGAAGCTGTGGCAAAGTCGTACAATGTTTCAGCTGTGTGGCTATTAGAACAAATTGGATTAGATAAAGGATTGAAATCTTTAGAGCGATTTGGTATCCCATTAGTGCCAGAAGATCGTACGTATCCGATTGCTTTAGGCGGTATGCATGTGGGGACATCTCCATTTGTAATGGCTCAAGCATACAGTACATTTGCAAATGATGGAGTCCAAGTGGAAGCTCATGCAATTAGGGAGGTACAAAATGCTGAAGGTGAAACGCTTGGAAAGTGGTATAAGAAAGAGACACGAGTGACGAGCGAGAAAATTTCTCAAAAGATGACATATTTATTAAAAGGTGTTGTCGAAAAGGGAACGGGCGAAAAGGCGAAAGTTAATAATGTTGATACGGCAGGTAAGACAGGAACTACTCAAATTGTAAATGGCCCGAGCACCGGTGCAAAGGATTCATGGTTTGTTGGATACACGCCAGATTTGGTAGGTGCGATTTGGGTAGGATATGATAAAACAGATAGCGATCATTATGTTCCGGGTGGTAGTCAAATTACGACGACAATGTTCCGGGATATTATGAAAAAAGCAAACGCAAATCCAGCTCAAAAAGCATTCCAGTTATCGCTCATATCTGAGGCTGATTATAAAAAACAATTGACTACAATAGAAGAGGAAAAACGAAGAAAAGAAGAAGAGAAGAGAAGGAAAGAAGAGGAACAACAACGAAAACAAGAGCAACAAGAGTGGCTTGATAAAGTGAAAGAATGGATTCCTTCATTTTGGTAAAAGAAAGAGGCGAATAAAAAAATTCGCCTCTTTTTTGTATGAAAACAAAATAAAATTTTAATCGGTAGAGATTTTTGTCTATCTTAATTAGCTATTAATCCATATCCGTTGAGATACATGATATTACTCATTAAGTACAATATTCGTACTGCCAAAGGATTCGGAATCGTATGTGACGATTATTTTGCCTTTACTAATAGGTTCGTAAGGCAATTCTTCTTCGTAATTACCATTATTTTCATTGTGGATAGAAAGTGTAATTTCATCGATTTTTTTATTTGTATACTGATCTTTAATCGTTTCAGCAATTTGGAGTAACGCCTCGGAACTAGAAGCTTTCGTAATAAGCATTCCTTTTATAACTTTTTTTTCATTATTTGTTGCATTGGAATAAGGGATGTTGCTTTGTTTTGTATACAAAAGTTTGTATGGAACAGTTTTTCTCTCTGCTTTTGATATAGTGGAATATTTTAGAGTTAAAAAAAATCCTACACATAAAATAATGCATACCATAAGAGCAAACCAAATGCGTATTAGTGACATAACTCTCATTTTCATCCCTCTTTCATATCTTTGACTTCATTATTTATCATACAAAAAGAGGATTAAGATAGAGTAAATTTGAGGTAAAGAAACGTAAAGAAGGAGCACTTATCCTCCCAAATAAGTGCTCCTTTCTATATAAAGAGAGATTTAATGCACGGTTAAACGATACATATTATTATAAATATATTTTTCAAGTGAAAATTAGTAAATTCGGAATACAGATAGTGTTGCAGTTGTATCGCCCGTGTTTGGAATAGAAATAGTGTTTGCTGTAGGTTGTACAGAAATTGTTGTACCAGCTTGTAAAGTAACGATTGTAGAGAACGATACAGCACTACCGATAACGTTAGTTGAGAAATTACGAGTAGGTGGTTGGCCGTTGAATGAAATACCGAATCCAAACGGTGAAGATCCTGGGAAAGTTGTAGATGCTGAGAAACTAATATCATATACGCCTGTTTCTAAAACTGTTAGAGTATCTGTAGTGTCATTGAAATCGATATTATTTATTTCGAAAACTTGGTTAAATTGGATATCCATTCCAGGCGATATTGTTTGAGCATTGGAGTTTCCGATTGCTGCGATCGTTACAGGAATTGGCGTACCCGCTTGGTCCAGTAGCGCCAGTAGCACCAGTAGCACCAGTAGCACCAGTAGCGCCTGTTGCTCCTCCACCTCCAAGACAACCTGATCCGTATTGAACTAGGATAGTTTGGATCTCTGTTATGAGTCTAACTAGTTTGTCGATCGTACAACAATCTACTTTGAATAACTTAGCGATATACAATAAATAATTAAGCAAGCTTTGTAGCTCAACGTACAATGCTCCGCACGAGAAAGGTGTTGTTCTTAAAATAGTTAATAGATTAGCAATAATAGAATTTCCAATTTGTTTTTGTGCTGGAGATAAATCTAAGCAATTGAGGAATTTTTGTAAGTTATTTAGGGCAGCGATCAAGTTATTGATATTATTTTGAGAAGGGTTTTGAAAGACAGCTTGAATAGCTTGGCCAAGAGCTTGAAGAAGTCTAACGAATTCTGTAAGTTCGGACTTAGAGATGTTAATGTGACTGCAAGTTCTGACTTCACAACAATCATTACCATAAAATACTTTTCCTTTATTTTTATTGTTCATCTTTTCATTCTTTTCTTTCATAGAATCATTAGTCATTACTATATATTAAAATGAAATTTATACTAAATTCGTGATGGACAAACTACCATTTCTAAAAAAATAAGAAATTGGCCCACCTAGAAAGAAATAAGTAAGATATAGAGAAAGGTTTATATAATGTAAAGAAGAAAAGTGCAACATAAAAAACTACATGCTAATTGTTGGGAGTGTTTAACAATTGGCATGTAGTTCGTGCATTAGTCCTTTATTTACATTGATTTAATTTTTCAAGGGTTGTTTTAGGTAAGATTGGAATAGAAATAGTGAAAGTTGTACCGTTTGAAGCACTAGTCATTTTGAGCGTGCCGTTATGATTTTGGATGATTTTTTTTGTTACTGACAAGCCTAGTCCTGTTCCCGAATCCTTCGTTGAGAAGAATGGATCAAAGATATATTCTTGAATAGCTGGAGGAATACCAATTCCATTATCTGTGAAAGTAATCCGAACGAAGTTATCAAGGCGATAACTAGTAATTTGAATAGAAAGAGGTTTGTCGCCTTGAGCATCGACGGCATTTTGAAATAGATTTAAAAACACTTGAACAAGTTCATGTCGATCAATATTGACTAAAATATCATCTAATTCATTAGAGAAGTTATAATCAATTGAAATATTATGCAAGGAAACTTCACTAACTAGTAACTGTTGAATATACTCACGTAAAAATGTATTAATGGGAAAGGGTTCTCTTTTAAATTCACGTGTTTTTGAAAGAGATAAAAATTTTGTAATGATACTATTTGCTCGATCTAATTCAGGAATAAGTAAATTTTTAAATAGTTCTTTATTAGATGGAGAAACACTTTCTTGTAAAAATTGTAAGTATCCTCGTACTGTTGTAAGAGGATTTCGTACTTCGTGTGCAATTCCAGCTGCGATTCGCCCTGCTAACGAAAACTTCTCTGCATCACGTTCTGTATTTAAATAATGAAAGACACTAATAACTCTAAAAATCTCCCCGTTATAATCACGAATAATTCGGTTATTTATAATGCCATAGTTTTTGTCTAAAACTTCTTCATTATATATTTCTGTTCCCGTTTTTAATGTTTCAATCGCTTTAATTTTTTCTTCCGGCAAGTTTAGTAATTGTTGAATCGGTTTTCCGATAATATCATTTCGTATTACACCGAAATCATCTGCAGCAACTTGATTACATAAAGTAATATTCCCTTTATTATCGACAAAAGTTACATGATGTGAAAAGGCATCAAAAATATGTACAAAGTGTTTTTCGAGTTGTTCAAATAAAAATAATGAATCACAAGTAAGTTGAAAATGAGCCTCTTTATTCTCTTTTGGTATTTCTTGAATGGAATGGGTTGTTCTAGTTTTCTTTATTCGTAAACCAATATGTGGATTTTTGTATGTGAAATGATGTGGTAATTGATTCACAAGTTCTTCATAAAAACGTACTTTATTTTCTAGTTCTTCAATTCGTTTTTCATGAGATACAGTAGCATCGTTTGGAAGCATAAATAAATAACCCCTCATTTTAAAAATTCTTCCATATAGTATATCATATTTTTATAAGGATACTCTTAAAGAAAAGGCTACATGATGCAAAGTGTTTGGAAAGTGAATAGAAGATGAAGTTAAAAAGGGAGGGGTATATGTGCTGTTTATTGGAGTGACAGGATGGGGAGATCATGATTCTTTATACATAAATCCCTATGAAAATAGAAATAAATTACGAACATACAGCGAGTATTTTCCTATAGTAGAAGTGGATAGCTCATTTTATGCGATGCAACCTGCACGAAACTATACAAAATGGGCAATGGAAACACCGAAAGATTTTTCTTTTATCGTAAAAGCATATCAAGGAATGACAGGACATATGAAAGGTGAAATTCCTTTTTCTACGTTCGATGAGATGTTTGATGTATATAAACAATCTATTCTTCCTTTAATTGAAGCTGGTAAATTAAAAACGATTTTATTTCAATATCCACCATGGTTTGATTGTAAAAAGAAAAATGTAGAGTTTCTTCGATATACGAAAGAAAAAATGGAAGGTTTACCATGTGCAATAGAATTTCGAAATCAAACATGGTTTTATCCAGAAATGAGAGATAGGACGTTACAGTTTCTAGAACAAGAGAAATGGATTCATACAATTTGTGATGAACCACAGGCTGGGATAGGTTCTGTGCCACTCGTGTTAGAGGTTACGAATTCAGACATGGCATTAATACGTTTTCACGGTCGAAATGTTCATGGTTGGCTTGATAAAGGGGAAAACTGGAGAGCAGTTCGCTGTTTATATCGCTACAACAATAAAGAACTGGAAGAATGGGTTGAACGATTAGAGCAATTAAAAAAGAAAACAAAGGATATATACGTACTGTTTAACAACAATTCAGGTGGGGATGCAGCAGATAATGCGAAACAGCTTATGAAAATGATGAACATTACATATGGTGAGCCGAAGCCGGAGCAATTAAATTTTTTTGAATGATAATAAACAAGAAAGGCACTGTACAAACAGGGGGAATGTACAGTGCCTTTCTATATGAAAAAGAGGGGTAACAATGTTACTGAGCGTTTGGTTGATTCATCAATTGTTGGCTTCATAATAAATGATAATGGTTATCATTATCATTGTCAATGGTTTTTCTAAAAATATATAAAAAACTTTGTATATTTTAAATAGAGATAAAAAAGAACAGCATTAATGCTGTTCTTTTCCGTTGACGAATTGTTGTAAATCAAAAGGAGTTATCGCCTGGATAAATTCTTTTGAGATAAGTGTTTGAACGAGAGTGCTCTCAGAGATAGAAGCACCTGTTTTCTTTTCATAAGCTTGTTTTAATAAATCAAGTTTTTCAGCCGTTTCTTTTGGTAATTCAATTGTAAGTGTGTTCATAATTTCTCCCCCTTATTATTAGAGTACCACTACAGTATAGGAGAGACAAGAAAAGAGAATATGAAATATAAAAAAGGTTACCAAATTTTCAAATGGTAACCTTTTTTATGTATAAGAGTTATTAAGCAATACCGATATACTTTAAAGTTTTTGATGGAGTACTGTGATCAAAGAAGTGTTGTAAAAATGCAATATCAACACCTGATTTGTATGCACAATAACCCCAAGTTTTTCGAAGTGTATGTGAGCTAATCCCTTCTAATCCAACTTCTTTTGCAGCTTTGTTTAAAATGTACCATGCATGTTGTCTCGTAATAGATTTTGTTCCTTTTTGAGATTTTAACAATGGTTCATTACGTTTCCAAGTTTTACGTTCTTTCATGTAGTCTTCGATTGCGTGCTGTAAGTCTTCATTTACAGCAAACCATTTATGTTTCTTCACTTTTTCATTGTAAAATAAAATGGAATGGCGAACATTTTCATTTTCATCGATTACATCACTAACTTTTAATTGTAAGATTTCACTTACTTTTAAGCCAGAATTTACAGCTAATACGAATAATAAGCCATCACGTTTCGAAGATTGTAAAAGTATATTTTTGATAGTTTCTAATTGTTTTTCATTTTGAATAGGTTGTCCTGCTTGTTTCATTTCACGCACTCTCCTCTTTTATATGTGTAAAGGAAAGGATTAACTTGTTTCTTACTATAAAGGGAGAGTGTGAATTTCATGTGAACTCCTAGTGAAATTAAGACAAATTATTTGACTTCTTTTACTTTTTGTAAATTGAAATAGAATACAACACTGTTAGTCGTATTATACACACCGTATTCGGCATGATGGAGGTCTAAAATGTTTTTTACAATAGATAATCCGAGACCGGTACCTCCAGTGTGACGGCTACGTGATGCATCTAGACGATAGAAGCGATCCCAAATTTTTTCAAGACTTTCTTCAGGGATAGGGTTTCCTGTATTCTCGATTTCGACTTTTACGGTATCTTCTGCTTCTATAATGGAGACTTGTATTTTTTCTCCCTCTGGCGTATAACGGATTGCATTACTTAGTAAGTTCACAACTACTTGCTCAATGCGACTGCGATTTGCTTTAACAAGTATAGAAGGGTCTGCATCGATGTTCACTTGTAAATGTTTTTCTTCCATGCTAAATAATAATTTTGTGTAGACTTGTTGCGTTAATTCACCGATTGAGAACGTCGTCATATCTAGTTTGTAAGTACCAGATTCCAACTTTGCTAATTCTAACATTTCAACAATCAGCCTGTTCATATTTTCTGTTTCTTCTAAAATAACATCAGTATAATACGAAGTATCCTTACTAACACCATCTTTAATTCCTTCTGCAAAACTTCTAATTACACTTAGCGGTGTTTTTAATTCGTGTGATACGCCAGAAATGAATTCTTTTCTTGTTTTTTCTAATTGACGTTCACGTTCAATATCTTGTTGTAACTTTGTATTAGCAACATTTAATCGATCGATTCGATCTTTTAAATTTACAGATAATGTATTGATACTGCCAGAAAGCCCGCCAATTTCATCGTCAGCTGTAACAGGTAATTTCTCGCTGAAATCAAAATTAGCCATTTTTTTTGTAACACGATTTATTTTAATTAATGGCTTAACAATGATTTTTGAGTAGTAGAAGGATAACAAAATAATTACGAGAAACACGATGATTAAGGCATAGACATAATAATCTTTTAAAACGAGCATCGCTTCATTAACAGGCTGCAAAGATGCTATCGCAAAAGCGTATTCTGTAATCCTTCCATTTTCTATAATCGGTTTTACAAAGATACTATTTTTTATATTTTCTCCGCCATCTAATATGAAAGTACTTAATTGGTTCGAGTTAGAAGTTCCCTCTCTAATCATATCTGCAAAATATTGAACGGCTTGTAATGTTTCAATATCATTTGCAAGACGAACCTCCGCTTTGGATGGGAGCTGTAACTTAGTTATAACACCTGTAAAGACGATTCGAGTTGTAGATTTGTATCGGCTTGCAAGTCTGTTCTTAGAAGGATTACCATTAATTGACTGAAAATCCGAATAGAAATGTTCGTTCTGCCATTGATTATAATTCGTTCCTAATTTTTGTGGTGTGATTATATTATTCTCTTGTACGACTCCATCAACATTGATTATTACATCTTTTTTTAAACCTAAATTTTCGAATTTATTATATTCTTCTGGTGTTAAAAGATTGTTGAGTGGAATGGAATACTGTTTATTATTATTGGGATTAAATACATCGATATAGTAATTGTTATCACTTTTAATAATACCGTTAGAATCCAAAAACTGCATATCGGCATTTGTTTTATCATGAAATTCTTGTTTTAGTTTTCTAACCTGCTCATAACTTTTATCACTTTTATCATAATTATCTACGAATTTTTCAAAAGCAGTTTGGACTGTTTTTACTTTCTTATTAATATAAAATTTCTCTAAAAATAGAGATTGTCCTAGGAAAAAAAGTAGGAATATGATTGTAAATAAAGTGGATGTTAATAAAAATAGTTTAAAGACAATACTTCTGTTTTTCACTGCGTCACCTCTTATGAGAAATACTGTAAATGATTTCTTTATCCCGTTAAATCCGATTGGTTCAACTAATAATCAGTGGGGGATGGAAAAAACCTCCACTGATTAAAGTTTCACTTCATTATAACAAACGTTACAAGAAAGTAGAGGGGAGAAATCTGTCTCTTTATAAAGTAGTTATTTATAAAAAGTCACATAAAAAGAACTCGCCAGACGTATGACAAGTTCTTTAGTGTATTATTGTTGAATTGCTGCATCTAAAGCGATTTCAATCATTTCGTTAAATGTAGTTTGACGCTCTTCAGATGTTGTTTCTTCGCCAGTGAAGATGTGATCGCTAACTGTTAATACAGATAATGCATTTACACCGTATTTCGCTGCTAATGTGTAAAGAGCAGTTGTTTCCATTTCTACTGCTAATACACCGTAATCTCCAAGTTTTTTAACTATGTCCATGCTTTCACGATAAAACACATCTGCTGTTAAAACGTTACCGACACGAACGTGTAATCCTTTTTCAGTTCCAGCATCATAAGCTTTCTTTAAAAGGTCAAAGTTTGCAGCTGGTGCAAAATCAAATCCTGGGAATGTTAAACGGTTCATATTAGAATCAGTACAAGCCGTCATTGCGATAATAACATCACGAACTTTTACATCTTTTTGAATTGCACCGCAAGTTCCAACGCGAATTAAATTTTTAACTCCGTAGCTTTGGATTAATTCGTTTACATAAATAGAAATAGAAGGAACACCCATACCTGTACCTTGAACAGATACACGTTTTCCTTTATAAGTTCCAGTGAAACCTAACATACCACGCACATTATTATAGCAAGTAACGTCCTCTAGAAATGTTTCAGCGATATATTTTGCACGTAATGGATCACCAGGTAATAGAATAGATTCAGCGATTTCGCCTTGTTTTGCTTCGATATGTACACTCATAAAAAAGTCCTCCTTATAATGTATTGATAGAAATCAATATCATTTGCATTATACACTACGAATCCTTTCAATTAAAATCTTTTTATTATTTGTAATATGTGCAAAATAGGAGGATTTCATAAATCATAATCTAGAATATATATCTTAAGAAGTTTTGTATGAATAGAGACAATAAAAATGGTAGGTGATGTTTTGAAAAATCTTGTCATTGGGCTTATTGCGTTAGTACTTATTGTGGCAGGAGGATTTTACATAAAAAAATATCAAGAAAACGAAGAGACTGTAGGAGATGTTCAGGAAGTAAAGTGGGATGTTTCAAATGGAAAGGGAAATGAGAAAGTAGATATTGTATTTCAGTTGTTAAACAACAAGAATAATGAAATTCGTGGTGTAAATGATCAAATGCGGGCAGTGATTGTAGATGGACAGTTAAAAAACATACAACAAATTAAACCCACATTTGCAGGGAACGGGTCATATAAGTTATCTTCCAAAATAGCAAAAGACGAAGAATATACAATATTTTTATACGAAGACAAAAATAAGTCCGTAGAGTCATTCGCTAGGAAGAATTTTGGTAGAACGAAAGAGGAGAACAATAAGAAAAAAGTGAAATTTCCAATCGACAGTGTACTTACAAAAAAAATAGGAGAGTATGAAGTTTCTCTTTTATTTGGCGCATTACATCCGAATGAACCAGTTACGTTAACATTTCAGTTTCAAGCGAAAAAGGGTGAAAAATTGAAATTGCATTCAGAGAGAGGAGAAGTAGAGTCACTCTATATAGTGGATGAAACGAAGGAGAATTTTTTATACGCTATGCCTGTAGATACGGATGAGCAATTACAATACCGAATTACATTTCCTGCCGAGGGCACGTATAAAATGTGGGGGAATTTCTATATAAATGGTAAGAAGTATGAAAAAGAATTTATTGTACAAGTTCAAAAAAGAAAAAACAGCTAAGAATTTAGCTGTTTTTTCTTTTTCCTATTAATTTTGTTACAGAGAGCATTGTAATTGGTAAAGAATGATTCTTCCTAAATGCTAAATATTTACCGCTCCATGCTGGTTTATATTTTTCTTTAAAATGTCGTAATCCGCTGAAACTATACGTATAACGAACGTTATTAAAGATTGCAGCAGCCACTCGTTCAGACCAGAAAGACTGTGTGGATAAACCAACATTTGAAAGTGGTGCCATACCGATATTAAAGGAGTGGTATTCATTTTCTTTTGCCCACTGGAATAAGTGGATGAAAATTGCGTCCATAATGCCGCTAGGCGCATCTGGATAATATCGCATTAAATCGACAGATAATGATCCGTTTTGATATACAGGCATGAATGTTGTGAATGCAATAATTTTTCCATCCGCATCAGATAATGTTGCGATAGGAGCGCGACTAATATATTCACGATCGAAGTATCCGAGTGAAAAACCTTTCTCTTTTTTTCCACCAAGCCATGCATCTGAAACTTTTCTTAACTCTTCATATAATTCGTCGGAGAAAGATGGCTCATGAATAGAGAATGTATAGCCTTCTCTTTCAAAACGGTTGAAAGTAGCTCGCATGCCAGCGCGTTTCTTTCCTGTTATTGTAAAGGTATTTAAATCAACAACAGCTTCTTCACCAAGCTTAAAGAAGTTATAACCAAAATCGTGGTATAAACTCATCCATTTACTTTCAATTTGATAGAATACACAAATGTATCCAAATCGATCAGCCTCAGCTAAAAACTCTTGCAATACAGTACGATAGGAGGAAGGGTCCCCAATTGGATCACCCAGTACAATAAGTCGTTTTCCAGTTATTGAGAAGAGAATGAGTGCTTTTCCATCACTACTGAAAAAGAACTGTTTATCTCCTAAAAAACCTAAATGACTAAGTACATTTCCACCATGTTCATCTAAGAAGTTTTGTAATCGTTTATCATTAGCTGGTTGTCCGGGAAATTCATTTCGATAACGATTTGCAATGAGTGAACCAATTAGTAAAAAAGTAGGAACAAAAAAGGCAGCTGCTAATGCACTTCGTTTTACTTGTGTAATATTACGAACGACAAAATCAGGTTTGAAAGCTTCTTTTGCACCTGCAAATAAAATACCTAAGTTTTTATATAAATATAACGTTACAAGTAGGAATATAAAAACTTTTACGATATCGGAAAGTGAGACTTCCATTTTCTCACGTACAAACCTTTTACGAAGCATATACAATACAGCGAGTACGATTAATAAAATAAAAGTTTCTTCAACATCAATTCCTTTTAGTGTGTTAAAAATAGCCGCTCCAATTAAAGATACAATCGTCATATAATAAGAACGTTTTGTTCCGTAATATATCCCCCGCGAAAGAATGAGGAGGAGAATACCGAATGTTAGCGATAAGCTAAAAGAAAATTGAATAAGATGTTTTGGAGCTAGAATATGTAAGGCGTGTGCCCGATTTATACTTGTCGGTAGAATGGTTGATAAAATAACCATTAAGCCAGCAAATACTGTTAAAGCAGCAGATGCCCAAGAACCTAACTTTCCTAGAAAGTCACGCTGCAAAGTCCATATAACACCAGTTGTCTCTAATGCAGGCGCAATAAAAGGTTTATCTTCAAACTTTTTAATGGCTACTCCTGTCATTTCAAAAGCTGCAAAAATGAGACCAAGGCAGAAGGGCAAGATGTAATAGACGAGACGATATAATAACATAGCAGGGAGTAAAACACCTGTATCGATGCCGTATTGCCCAAGCCCAGTTAAGAAGACAAGATCAAATGATCCAAGGCCACCAGGAACAAGACTAACGACACCAGCTAAAGCAGCAATAACATATACGCCTAAAAACTTTTGGAATTCGATTTCAATGCCAAATAATAGTAATATGACGTACATAACAATACCAGCAGATACCCATTCGACTAATGAAACTAATGAGTATAAAACAGTTGGGTTTCTCTCCTCTTCTTCTTGTTCCTCTGTTTGCGTCGCTTTTCTATTTTTTAATTTAGAAAATCCGATATATATAGGGACGAAAAGAGCGAAGAAGATAAGAACAGGCCATAGCCATGGTTTTTCATGCAAAATAAATCTCGTGTCTAATATTCCGATAAGACCAAGAAATGAAAGAATGGCTAATCCATTAATAAAGGCAGTTGTCATCCAAGCGATACTTTTAATAAGTTTTCCATTTTCTTTTATATATGGACGATAAAGCATTGTGCGTACGCCGGCTCCAACAAGACCACCAAACCCGATAAATCCATTTAAAGTATTAGCAATCCACGAGATACGGAAAATCTTTTGGACAGGAATGTCAGCTTTTAAGTAACGAAGCATAACATAGTCATAAAAGAACATTGTTGATACAGCGAATGCACCAAGTGTAATTGCTAAAAAAACTCCTCCAGTTGGAATGTTTTTAATTGTATCAATCGCTTCTAAAAAAGAAATGCCCGCTAATTCTTTTTTTGCTTGAAAGAATACAATTGTTAATACAACAAATGGGAAGATAATTTTCCCGATTTGTAAGAAACGTTTCCATGAAAACGACATAAATACAACTCTCCTTGTATAAGAAAACTGAGACAATAATATTATTATGACAAACTTCAAGAAAAATAAAAAGGTAATTTCCTGTATAGGGGAGCTATTTTTTATATAGGTATATTTAAAAGAATATTTTGTTTATCAGAAAATTAAGTTAGAATAAGGTGAAAGAAGGTTGAGGGGGGAGTATATGATTATAAAAGGTTACGTAGGATATGAGTTAGAAAAAGAGAAACCTAATACATCAGAAGATTTTTTTAACAGATCTGAAGTGACATATATATTAAATGGTAAAGAGAAAACTTTTTCGGTTTTATACGTTCGATATTTTGAAGAAGTTTTACAAGAAATTACTCCTTTTGAAGGAAATCCAGTGTATAAAGTAGAAGAACAAAACATATATTTGCGCGATATTGTAGCGATATGTTGTTTAATGAAAGATAAGGAGCTTCGTGCGCAAAAACGTTTGTATTTAAATAATATGGAAGAATTTCAACAATATTTTGATGAGGGAACGGTGTCGAAAGTACAAGAAATATTGGCTGAATTACATAAAAATAAAAGAGTAGAAATAGCGTGAAATGGCAAAGGAGAGAGAAAAAATGTCTAATTTTATGGTTGAAAATCAAACAGAACAAGTTTCTATATTTTTAGAAGATGCTATTAATTTGATAACCAATTATGTAAATTATCATACGTTACCTTCTTTATTAGAGGAAACACCAGCAGGGAATGAGCGATATTATAAAGGGTTATTAGCATCAATGAGACGACTTCTCGTTTTTTGCGAAGAAGGACAGGATGCATGTTTTGTTTTGTTGAATAGCCAGCCATTTCGAAAAACAGCAGCTGAAAAAATTTTATATAAGATTTACCATCAAGTAATTGCAGAGTTTTTTTCACCGAAGAGTGATCATTGGTATGAAAATAGTCGGTCTGCATATACAGGGAAAAATTCTATCGTTTTTCAACAAACACCACCTGCATCTTTAGAGCAAGTGATGAAGAGTTTAGAAGGTAAATTTCAATTGATGCGTGAAGAACTAGAATATTATGAGACGGATTATCAGACAAAGATGTTACACAAATATTGATTGAGGAAAAGAAGCTAAGGTGACTTAGCTTCTTTTCCTTTTGTACAGTTATATAAGGGATTTTCATTGAATATAGTTAAGTGGATAGCATTAGGGAGGTGCAACATGAATCAGCAAGGTGTATTTACAGATTACTTTCATGAAGTAGAAAATTGGTGTGAAAGTGTTCTTCACGTATTAGATAGTCGCGCAATGGAAGTGTATGATGTCCATATGCTTGCTTATAAAATTCAGACGTTATTAGAGCGTATGAAAGAGCATGAGTATGAAACAGATGCAGAGTTTATGTATGAAATAAGCGATGATGTAGAACATATTCAGCATCACTTGCAGGAAGTATTTATGCAAGAAGAAGAGGAATATGAATTATATGAAAGAGGGGATAGTGAACGAGCTGTCCCAATTGGAGGACATACACTCCCGCCATTACCTTATCCATATAATGCGTTAGAACCGTATATTTCTAAAGAAATTATGATGTTACACCATGATAAACATCATCGGAGTTACGTGGAAGGATTAAATAAAGCAGAGAAGATGATGGAAGAAGCGAGAAAAACAAATAAATTTGATTTAATTAAGCATTGGGAAAGGGAAGCGGCTTTTCATGGGTCAGGTCATTACTTACACACGATATTTTGGAATAACATGAAAAAAGACGGTGGTGGAAGTCCAAGAGGAACTTTTTCACAACAAATTGAACAAGATTTTGGGAGCTTTTTACGTTTCCAAAAACATTTTACAGAAGCAGCCTCTAAAGTAGAAGGTTCAGGCTGGGCAATTCTCGTTTGGGTACCCCGATCTGGAAGGTTAGAAATTTTGCAAAGTACACTTCATCAATTATTTACACAATGGGATACGATACCGCTCCTTGTACTAGATGTCTGGGAACATGCGTATTATTTACAATACCAAAATCGAAAAGATGAATATATTAAAAACTGGTGGAATGTTGTAAATTGGCCTGATGTAGAAAAAAGGTTTGAAACTGCGAAACAAATTGAATGGACACCATATTAGACGCAAATTCTCTGCGTCTTTTTTAATGGAAGTAGAAGGAAGATTTCGTTCATATTTTAAAAGGCCAAGCATACACTTGTACAAAAAGTGCCAAAAGGACGTGGGGGGAAATATGAGACGAATTTGTGTAATCATTACGCTTCTTATGATGTATGCAAGCGTTATGCCGATTCCTACATATGCAAAGATGAACAGCAATGTTAGTGCTCGAAATGCTGTATTAATGGAGCAACAGTCTGGTCGTGTATTATACGGAAAGGCAGAACATGAGCCTCAAAAAATTGCTAGTATAACAAAAATTATGACCGCCTTATTAGCTGCTGAATCAGGGAAGATGAAAGAAATGGTATCAGTTAGTAATGAAGCGGTGAGGGTGGAAGGATCGGCAATCTATTTAAAGCCTGGACAAAAAGTGAAGTTAGAAGATTTAGTATACGGACTCATGCTTAGATCTGGTAATGACGCAGCGCAAGTAATTGCTGAAAGTGTGGGTGGGAGTATAGATGGATTCGTATATTTAATGAATCAAAAAGCGAAAGAAATTGGAATGAAAGATACGCACTTCTCAAACCCTCATGGCTTAGATGGAGATGGATCACATTATTCGTCGGCTTACGATATGGCATTATTAACGAAATATGCAATGGGAAACGAGACATTTAAGAAAATCTTTGGAACCAAAACATATAAATCAGATTCTTGGGATTACCCGTGGAAAAATAAACATAAGCTGGTAACGTCTTATTATGAATTTGCAACAGGGGGAAAAACAGGCTTTACGAAGAAAGCTGGGCGAACGCTTGTTACAACGGCATCAAAAGGTGGACTAGATTTAATTGTCGTAACTTTGAGTGCCTCTAGTGATTGGGATGATCATATGAATTTGTTTGATAAAGGTTTTGACCGTTTCAAACAAACGAAGGTTTTAGGACAAGGAGCAATTGCTGAAATAAATGAAAAGAAGTATGCCAACCATGTTTATACGAAAAATAGTTTTTCGGTACCGTTAACTGAAGAAGAAAAAAAGAACGTAGTATTAAAAGTTGAACTCGATAAAAGTACAAAACTTACGGATGGAGTAAAGGTTGGGAAGACAGACATTTATGTTGGTAATGAAAAAGTTGGAGAACGGAATTTATTTTATAGTAAACGAAAGTTAGTAGCTACAACGGGACTTTACTGGAATAATGTGAAAGAAATTTTTTCTTACATGATAGGTGTTGGGAACGATGGTTAATCTCGTATGGGTAGCGATGGCTGTCATTGGGATTGTATACGCCATGATAAATGGAACGATGGAAGAAGTGAATAAAGCTGTATTTGACGGAGCAAAAGATGCGGTAACGATTTGTATAGGACTTATTAGTGTTTTAGTATTTTGGCTCGGTTTAATGAAAATTGCAGAGGAAGCCGGATTGTTAAAAAAATTAGTTACACTTTTTATGCCGATAGTAAAAAGGTTGTTTCCAGAAATACCAAAGGATCATCCGTCTATGGGATTTATTCTATCAAATATGATGGCAAACTTTTTTGGTCTAGGTAATGCAGCGACCCCTCTTGGTATTAAAGCGATGGAACAACTGAAAGAGTTAAATGGAGGAAAGGATTCGGCGAGCCGTTCTATGGTGACGTTTCTAGCATTAAATACATCAGCTATTACATTAATTCCTACGACAGTCATTTCCATTCGAATGACGTATGAATCAGCGAATCCTACTGAAATTGTTGGGGTAACATTTATTGCACAAGTACTTTCTATGATTGGGGCAATTTGGATTGACCGCTATTTTTACCGAAGAAGGAGTAGAAAGGGGCGGAAAAAATGAGCATTGTAAATACAATTTCCTTATGGGTAATCCCTTGTGTAATTGGTTTTATCCTTTTATATGGCACAATAAAGAAAGTGCCGACGTATGAATCGTTCGTTGAGGGAGGAAAAGAAGGGATTCAAATTGCAATTTCCATCTTACCGTTTATGGTTGGAATGCTTGTGTCTATTTCTATATTCCGGTCTTCAGGTGCGTTAGATGCAATGATATCGGTAATGAAGCCAATGTTAGATTTGATCCATGTTCCAGCAGAAATTGTACCCTTAGCACTTATACGCCCTATTTCAGGCTCTGCTGGTTTAAGTATTACGACCGATTTAATTGCAACATATGGGCCAGATTCGTTTATTGGGAGATTGGCTTCTACGATGCAAGGGAGCACAGATACGACTTTCTATATTTTAACTGTATATTTTGGAGCGGTTGGGATTAGAAAAATGGGGGATGCACTAAAAGTAGGACTTTTTGCAGATTTAATCGGGATTATATGCTCAATTGTGTTCGTTTCTTTATTGTTTCAGTAATACTATTCATTTTTTACGCTATTTCGCTTATAATACGTATACGACCACTATTAAGGTGTAGCTTAATAGTGGTTTTTTTATGTGGTATTTTTGACAAAATGATGAACTTTTATTGTGAGAAATATGAAAAATATGGACAATAATAAAGGGTAAAAACATGATTTGACCTTTATATGTTTATTATCATCGCTATGTTGTTTAAGTAAGATGAAGCGAATAGCCGTAAAGCGTATGCGGTTGCCAAGTCTTTCTAATGTAAGGTAAGATAAATTCGAGGTGAAAAAAAGAAATGGAACGATTACAAAAAGTGATTGCGCAAGCAGGTATTGCATCGAGAAGAAAGGCTGAGGAATTAATTCAGCAAGGAAAAGTGAAAGTTAATGGAAAAATAGTGAAAGAGTTAGGGACAAAAGTAACTCCTCAAGATAAAGTAGAAGTAAATAATATCCCTCTTGAAAAAGAAGAACCTGTTTATTTTTTACTATATAAACCAACTGGCGTAATTTCAAGTGTATCAGACGATAAAGGAAGAAGTGTTGTAACGGACTTTTTCCCGGAAATTACACAACGTTTATTCCCAATCGGACGCTTAGATTATGATACGTCTGGCGTATTATTAATGACAAACGATGGGGACTTCGCAAACGTATTAATGCATCCTAGATATAAAGTTGAAAAAACATATGTTGCAAAAATAAAAGGGCCATTAACAGGTGAGAAAATTCGCATGTTAGAACGCGGTGTTACGTTAGAAGACGGTAAAACAGCACCAGCACGTGTGAAAATTATTTCTTGGGACAAGCGTAAAGAGATGGCTATTGTACAATTAACAATTCATGAAGGACGTAATCGTCAAGTACGTCGTATGTTTGAAGCGTTAGACTGTAAAGTAGTGAAATTAAAACGTGAACGTTATGCTTTCTTAGAAGTAGGAAGCCTGCGACCTGGTGATGCGAGAGAATTGACACCACATGAGGTGAAACAATTACGCGCGCTTGCTTCTACAAAGCCAAGATAAGCTATAGAGTTAAAAATTCACCAGTGGAGTGCTCTGCTGGTGATTTATTCAATACAACATTTACAGAAGATAATACATAACATTTACCGAGGAGAGGAGAGGTAATATGAAGAAAAATCGCTTATTATTTCGCGTTATTATTCTACTCATTTTATGTGGTGCTGTAGGATTTACCCTTTATCAAGGATTCTTTGCTAATAAAGAGAAAATGCAAATCGGAAAAGAAGCACCTAACTTTATTGTGACGGATTTAGAAGGAAAGAAAATTGAACTAAAAGATTTAAAGGGAAAAGGTGTATTTTTAAACTTTTGGGGCACGTGGTGTAAACCTTGTGAAAAAGAAATGCCTTATATGAATGAATTATATCCAAAGTATAAAGAAAAAGGCGTTGAAATCATAGCGTTAGATGCAGATGAAACGGATATTGCAGTAAAGAACTTTGTGAACCAATATGGTTTGAAATTCCCAGTTGCCATTGATAAAGGACAAAAGATTATAGGAACATATGGAGTAGGTCCTTTACCGACAAGCTTTTTGATTGATAAAGATGGAAAAGTAGTGGAGCAAATTATAGGGGAACAAACGAAAGAACAGTTAGAAGGGTATTTAAAGAAAATTACTCCGTAATAAAGAAAGCCTTTACATAAGGGGTGCGTGTTTATAGTGCCTCTGGTTTAAAAATTCTGAGTATTGCGGTAACTTGAGGTTAGAATATACAATAGTACATATAGATACAGGGGCGGTGAGAGTGTTGAAAGAAATTAAATGTGAATGTGGACATGTTAATCCGATAGGAACTGTTTTTTGTGAAGCTTGCGGGAAACCATTTGAAAGCAATGAAAATGCAAAACTATTGGATATGCGCTATGAGGGGAGTGCACGGAGATCTCTCACGCAGACAAAAACGATAGTCGATAAAATTTGGAGCTTTTTCTCTTCTGTAAAAGTAGGTGTATGGCTAATCGTAATAACTTTAGCTGCATCAGCGATAGGAACTATATTTCCGCAAGAAATGTACATAACTCCAGGTATTGCACCAGCTGAATATTATAAACAAGAATATGGATTTTTAGGACAATTATACTATCAATTAGGGTTTAATAATTTATACGGTTCATGGTGGTATATGATTTTGATTGCTTCTATCGGTATTTCACTTGTGATATGTAGTTTAGACCGCGTTATTCCACTTTATAAAGCTTTAAAAAAGCAAGGCGTAAAAAGACATCCTAGTTTTTTAAAGAGACAGAGATTATATGGGACTGGTATACCGCAAGAAGGTGACCTGGAAAGAGTGCAAGAGAATTTAAAGAAAAGAAACTATAACGTGAAAGTGGAAGACGGAAACGTTTTAGCAGAAAAGGGACGCTTCTCGCGTTGGGGTCCATATGTAAATCATATCGGTCTTATTATCTTTTTATTCGGTGCGATGCTTCGTTTTTTACCGAGTATGTACGTAGACGAAGCACTTTGGTTACGTGACGGTGAAACGAAAGAAATACCAGGGACGGATGGACAATACTACTTAAAAAACGAGAAATTTATAAAAGAAGTTTATGATAAAAGTAAGGACAAGGAAGTTTTTGATGAAGCGATTGATCGTGTAGGCGATAAAATGATTGCGAAAAACTTCCAAACGAATGCCGTATTATATAAAGCAGTAGGAGAAAATATAGCAGGACAAAAACCGAAATTAGAAAAAGTAAAAGAAGCGGAAATTCGAGTGAATGAACCACTGAAATTTGATCAATTTGCAGTGTATCAAGTGGATTATAAAGAAAGTGAATTTAAAAGTATGTCCTTTAACTTGCAAAATAAAGAAAATAATCAAAAGTGGGGACCAATTAAAGTAGATTTAACGAATCCTAAGGAAAAATATGATTTAGGAAATGGTTATTCTCTAGAACTATTAAGCTATTTTCCTGATTTTTATTTTGATGAGAATGGAAAACCAAATACAAAAACGAAATTACCAAACAATCCTGCATTTGTATTTAAAATGTTTACACCTGAAACACCAGATGGTGAAGTGAGTTTTGTTGGTATTCAGCAAAATATAGAACCAGATGGAAACAACAAATATAAAATGTCGTTTGCAGGTGTTGAAATGCAAAATGCAACAGCACTTACTGTAAGAAAAGATTTAACGCTTTGGATTCTCGGCATTGGAGGATTTATATTTATGGTTGGTGTCATTCAAGGTATGTATTGGAATCATCGCCGTATTTGGATACAACGTGTTAATGATGAATGGTGGATTGCAGGGCATACAAATAAAAATTGGTTCGGTTTAAAGAAAGATATTGAAAGAGTACTAGAAGGTACAGCAATTCCACAGCCAAATGATAAAGTAATTGATAAAAAAATTAGTTAAGGTGGGGAAACGATATGGTGCAAATAAGTAGTAACTTTCTCTTTACCGCATTTATTTTATATTTAATTGCCACTCTATTTTTCGGGGGAGCAATTAAAGAAAAGGGTCATAAATGGGCAAATGTAGGAATAACGATTACAATTTTAGGGTTTATTGCACAAACAGTATATTTTGTTACAAGGTGGATTGCATCAGGACATGCGCCAGTTAGTAACTTTTTTGAATTCGGTACATTTTTCGGCATGATGCTTGTAGGAGCATTTATTGTCATGTATTTTATGTACCGTGTAAGCATAATCGGACTATTTGCATTACCAGTTGCGCTTTTATTAATTGCCTATGCAAGTATGTTTCCGAGGGAAATATCTCCGCTTATTCCATCTTTAAAAAGTAATTGGTTACATATTCACGTGACGACGGCAGCAGCAGGACAAGCCATTTTAGCGATTAGTTTTATTACAGGTGTTATGTATTTATTGAAAAATGTAGATCAATCGACGAGAAGTAAACGTACATTTTGGCTAGAGACGGTAGTATTTACACTTGTTTGTACAGTTGGATTTATTGGAGTAACAACGGTATTTTCTAGTATGAAATATGAAGCGAAGTTTCAATGGATTGATAAAAATGAACAACAAGTGGAAATGAAATACAATCTTCCGGCTTTAGTTGGACCGCACGAAGGGAAGTTACTGACAGAAAATAAATTAGAACCGGCAGTTGAAGTTCCAGCGATTGTAAATGCGAAAAAATTAAATACTGTTATTTGGTCAGTGTTAGTTGGAACATTACTGTATATTGTATTAAGACTTGTTTTACGGAAGCGAGTATCGGCGGCACTTCAGCCGTTAGTAAAGAATACGAATAGTGATTTACTAGATGAAATCGGATATCGATCTATTGCAATTGGATTCCCAGTGTTCACATTAGGTGCATTAATTTTTGCGATGATTTGGGCACAAATAGCGTGGACACGTTTTTGGGGCTGGGATCCAAAAGAGGTTTGGGCACTTATCACTTGGCTCTTTTATGCGGCAGTATTACATTTACGCCTATCAAAAGGATGGCATGGAGAGAAGTCAGCTTGGCTTGCAGTAATTGGTTTTGCAATCATTATGTTTAACTTTATTGTAGTAAACTTAATTATTGCCGGTTTACATTCATATGCATAGAGAAATAAAATAGGGGAGTGCATGTCACTTTCCTATTTTATTTTTGTCAACTTTTCTTCTTTTTTGAGAAAAACATGACAAAGTAGCGGTTGATTTTGTAAAATGATGTCGAGGACATTATATGCTGTTCAAAAAAAATACATAGTTTTGGAAAAAAATTGAACAAAATTTATTATTCTTGTGAAGCATAATATGGGAAGTGAAACATTTAGAAGATTGCTTAAATAAACGAGAATAGCGCAACATAATAGTTAAAGAAGGGTAGGTGTGAACCGCTGAGGTGAGAGTGCGCAGCGGGTAGAGATGGAAAATGAATCAAGAATTTTAATTGTAGATGATGAGGATCGTATTCGTCGTTTATTGAAAATGTACTTAGAAAGAGAACAATATACGATTGAAGAAGCAGATAATGGTGATACAGCTTTAGAAATGGCGTTGCAAAATGATTACGATTTAATCTTATTAGATCTTATGATGCCTGGTAAAGATGGCATTGAAGTATGTAAAGGGGTTCGTGAGAAGAAAGCGACACCAATTATTATGCTGACAGCAAAAGGTGAAGAAGTAAATAGAGTACAAGGATTTGAAGTTGGAACAGATGATTATATTGTAAAGCCATTTAGTCCACGTGAGGTCGTACTACGTGTGAAAGCGGTATTACGTCGTGCTGTACCAACAACATTCTTTACACAAGATACAACGACAAAAGATGTTACTGTATTCCCGCACTTAACAATTGATAACGATGCACACCGTGTTACTGCAGATGGTAATGAAGTAAACTTAACGCCGAAAGAATATGAGTTACTATTATTTTTAGCGAAAGCTCCTGATAAAGTATTCGATCGTGAGCAACTGTTAAAAGAAGTATGGCAATATGAATTCTTCGGAGATTTACGTACAGTTGATACACATGTAAAGCGTTTACGTGAGAAGTTAAGCAAAAAATCACCAGATGCAGCGAAAATGATCGTTACTGTTTGGGGTGTAGGTTACAAATTTGAGGTTGTGAACGACTGATGCTTTGGAGAAGTGTAGTAGGGAAGTTATGGATGACCATATTACTTCTCGTTTCGTTTGTTCTTGGATTTGTTGCGATTTTACTTTCACAGTTTTTTAGAACGTATTATGTTGATATGAGTGAAGCTAGGCTTCAAAAAGTTGCAACAAGTGTTTCAGAGTTAATTGAAGAAGGTGCCGATGTAAAAACGATTGAGAATATCGCTTACAAATTCTCTGACCCACTTTCAAGGATTATTATTGTAGAAGATGGTAAAGAAATCTCTTCTTCACCGAAACAAGAAGGGTTAGTCACTCTTACAATGGATGACTTAAAAGAAGATAAAGAATTAGCGGCTGTGTTTACAGACAAAAAAGAAATTAAGAATAATATTAGAAAAGCGTCTAATAGTAGGAAGAATAAAAACACCGAAAATGATATTATGATCGTCGGAAAACCAGTGCAATCAAAAAATCAAAGTGCAGTGTTCGTATATGAATCTTTACAAGTACCGATACAAGGTATGGAAAGAACAACTGATTTTATTTTCTTATCGGCTGGAATTGCGATTATATTAACAACTTTCTTTGCGTTCTTCTTATCTACTCGGATTACAGCACCGCTTCGTAAAATGCGTGAGGTTGCTTTTGAAGTGTCACGTGGGAAGTTTGATGCAAAGGCTCCTATGGTATCTCAGGATGAGATTGGTGAGCTTGCAACGGCCTTAAATCAAATGGGAAAACAGTTGAAGTTTAATATGAACGCCTTGCAACAAGAAAAAGAGCAGTTAGCAAGTATTTTGAGTAGTATGGCAGATGGGGTTATTACGTTAAATCAAGAAGGTGAAGTCGTTGTAATCAATCCGCCGGCCGAACATTTCTTACAAGTTTGGCAAGAAGAAAAAGAGATAGAGCTCAGTAAAAAACTACCTTCTGAACTTGTGGAATTATTCCATCTCGTTGTAGAAAGCGAACAACAACAAGTTGTTGAAATTAATTTACAAAAAGGAAACTATGTAGTTCTTATGACGCCGCTTTACAATCAAACGAAAATTCGTGGAGCTGTAGCAGTGCTGCGAGATATGACGGAAGAACGTCGTCTTGAAAAGATGCGTCAAGATTTTATTGCGAATGTATCACATGAACTTCGTACACCAATGGTCATGCTGCAAGGGTATAGTGAAGCGATTTTAGATGATATTGTGCAAACGAAAGAGGAAATAGATGAGTTTGTTCAAATTATTTATGATGAATCTGTTCGTTTAGGTAAACTTGTAAATGAATTGTTAGATTTAGCTCGTATGGAAAGCGGTCATGTAGAGTTACATATTGGTGAAGTGGATATACATCCGTTTGTTGAAAAAATTGGTCGTAAATTCCAAGGGATTGCAAAGGATAAAGAGGTCGCGTTAACGGTTGATTTCAAAGGTCCAATTGAACAATACCCGTTTGATGCAGATCGTATGGAACAAGTATTGACGAATTTAATTGATAACGCAATACGTCATACGAATGCAGGCGGACATGTAACGCTTGTAATTGATACGAAAAATAACGGTCTTATTTTTGAAGTACAAGATTCGGGTGCAGGCATTCCAGAAGAAGATATTCCATTTTTATTTGATCGTTTCTATAAAGCTGATAAAGCAAGAACACGTGGGAAAAAGGGTGGAACAGGACTCGGGCTTGCGATTGCGAAAAATATTGTGCAAGGCCATGATGGTAAAATTTCTGTATCAAGTGTTGTTGGAGAAGGAACTACATTCTCTGTATATTTACCGAATCGTATAATTTAGATATGCGTTTTTAAAGTTGATAATGAATAAAGTTCTGCTGTTTTTTATTTTTTTGTAAACTCAATTAAATAAAGAATGGTAGAACTTTTTTCTATGTTGCTCGAATAAAGAATAACAAGAGAGGTGCTGTGAAGAAATGAAATTATATACAAAAACAGGAGATAAAGGAACGACAAGTGTAATAGGTGGCAGGGTTGATAAAGATGATATCCGTGTGGAAGCGTATGGAACAATAGACGAGGCAAATTCTCATATTGGATATGCAATGACTAAGCTTCAAGGCGGGGCTTTTATAGATATTTACAATGAGCTCGAAAATATTCAACATGAACTATTTGATTGCGGAGGAGACTTGGCAATAGTGGAACAAAAAATTCCTTATAAAGTGACAATTGTGATGGTTGAAAGTTTAGAAAGAAAGATTGATTTATATATAGAAGAAGCCCCGCCACTAGAACGCTTTATTTTGCCAGGTGGTAGCGAGGCAGCGGCTACTATTCATATTGCACGTACTGTTGTAAGGAGAGCAGAACGCTCTATAGTATCATTGCAAAAAGAAGTGAAAATAAATGAAGTTGTATTAAAGTATGTAAATAGATTATCTGATTATTTGTTTGCGGTAGCTCGAGTAATAAATGCCCGATTACAAGTGAAAGATGTGGAGTATAACCGTAGTGCATTAGTTTTTCGTGATAAGAAAGAGAAGGAAGTGGAGTAATTCACTTTCTTTTTTTGTATACTTTTTTCTGTAATATACCAAAATAGAGAAGGTATGGTGGTAATTAGAAAACGGAGGATGTATATGAAAGTTTTAAAATGCGGTGTCATGTTATTGAGTATACTGTTTGTATCTCAATTACATGTTTATGCAGAAGAAAATCGATGGACATGGCCTGTTGAAGGTCAGATAAGTGATTATTTTGGGACAAGGCATGGAAAACACTACGGTATTGATGTAGCTGCGCCGATTGGAACGCCTGTGGCAGCTATCCAAGATGGTAAGGTAACGAGATCTTATTATTCAAGTAGTTATGGAAATGTTGTATTTATTAAACACGGAGAATATGAGGCTGTATATGCACATTTAAATAAGAGATATGTGGATCAAGGAGATTATATTTCCAAAGGAGAAAAAATTGGAGAAGTAGGGAACACGGGAGAATCGCGAGGTGCGCACTTACATCTAGAACTTCATCAAGGAAGATGGACGATGGCGAAAAAGAATGCGATGAACCCATTGCTTGTTTTAAGTGAACAAAGAAATGAAGTTGTTTCTTCGTCATTATATGTCGTACAAAAAGGGGATACTTTAGTTAGTATTGCACGGAAATTTAGTATGACACTTAAGGAAATTAAAGAAAAAAATGGATTGCAGCAAGAGCTAATTTATCCTAATCAACAATTATATGTTAAGTAAAGGAAACGCTTCAAAAATTAAACTTTGAACAAATTTATGTTCTTCTTAAATAAGATTCAATGTAAATGAAATTATATGGGCGCTTTTGCTAGAACAATTGAGTGAATCAGAGCATCTATATCTAAAAGAAAACCGTCCCAAAATTTATTTTGGGACGGCTTCTTTTACCAAAAAATAAAGACACATATAAATCCAGAAATAGCTAAATAGCTATATAAGTAAAAAACTTTTGTTCTTGTTTTCTCTTTTGTTCGAAACAGTACGATAGTCGGTTCAATTAAACCGATTGTCAAACAAAGTAGGCCAAGAAGCATACAACCAATCGAGATAGAATACAGGGCGATTTGTGGTGCTTGAAATGGAATCATCCATTTTAATAAAAATGCAATAAGTGCAGTGTAACAAATACTACCGATGTATTTATTCAGTGGTGTATTAGAACGAAAACCAGGAAGTTTTTTTAAGAAAGAGCGGGAAACAACTTCTGTTTGTAAAGATGTATGCTCTTCAATAATTTTTTGAGCTTCTTTTCCTTTTTGAAAAAGAGATAAGATCCAATTTCGCTCACCCTGAAAAATAAATTGAGAAGTTGTCAAATAGTGATCAATCTTCACTTTATTCCAACTCTTCCACGGATGACGCTCACACAATTTTAATTTACTTTCTGTTTTTTTATCATACTGATAAATACTGATGCCATCTTCATCGAAAGTAGCATAGTATGTCTCGTTTGAGAATGTGCCTAAATCAATTGGGCAGTAGAAAAGTAATTCTTTTTTTAAGTAAAAGTATTCTTTTCTTAAGTTTTTTTTCATTGCTTCTCGAATAGAATGTCTCTTGTCTTTTTTCATGACATTTCCTCCATAACTCAGAAAATGTTCTTATCTTAACAATTCAATATCTTATCACTTTTAATTATATATGACTAGGTAATTCAAAAGAGAAATGCCGAATAATAAAAAATATGGATTGTATTGTAAAATATCTCGCAATTTATTTGTTGTTACGAAAAATAAATAACTAATTTTAAATAAGTTACAATTTTTTAGTTCACAATGTTATGAGGTTGTTGTATAATGAAGGGGAAAATAGAATATCGGTCTATCTTCGGGGCAGGGTGAAAATCCCGACCGGCGGTGATGAACTATTTATGATTTTGTTCTAAGCCCGCGAGCCGTTAAGGCAGGATTTGGTGTGATTCCAAAGCCGACAGTATAGTCTGGATGGGAGAAGATGGAGGTTCAAGCGTTCAAAAAAGATATGGATTTGAACGTCTGTTTGATGTGCCTTAAATTCTCCCTTTGTGTAAAACACAAAGGGTTTTTTCGTTCTATGAAAAAATAGGCATAGCAGAACCTTTCCACTTTCCATGAGATGATCGATGGAAAAGGAGAGAGAAAGATGAAACAAAAAAACAGTGTAGTGCAGATGGTGAGTGTAGCGATGCTAAGTAGTATTGCATATTTACTAATGATGTTGGATTTCCCGTTCCCAGGGCTTCCGCCATTTTTGAAAATTGATTTTAGTGATGTACCAGCTCTAATTGCGGCAATTATCTTTGGACCAGTAGCAGGAGTGATTGTAGAGGCGATAAAGAACATTTTACATTACGGGATTCAAGGAAGTTTAACGGGAGTACCAGTTGGAGAAATTGCAAACTTTATTGCAGGATGTTTATTTATTGGGCCAGCAGCTTTCTTATTTAGAAAGTATCGTACTGTGAAGAGTTTAACTACAGGATTAATGCTAGGGACAATTACAATGGCACTTATTATGAGTGTATTAAACTACATCATCATATTCCCGGCGTACACTTGGTTTTTAAATTCACCAGCTATGTCTAGCGAAGCTATAAAAACAACGGTTGTAACGGCAATCTTACCATTTAATTTAATTAAAGGGATTGTTGTAACAATTGTATTTGTAGCATTATTTTCACGCCTGAAAGTATGGGTGTTTGCAAAAATGAAAAATGCATAATATATACTAAAACCATTAGTAGTGTGAAACTACTAATGGTTTTTTATTAAGGAAAATAAAATTTAGATACAAAAAACGCCCCTCATCAATAGGAGGGGCGTTTTTTGAAGTTAATAAAAGACTATTCGAATTTTAAAGCGTCTCCGTCGAATGATTCGTCAGCAACTTTAATTGAGTCAGTTGGACAGCCTTCGAATGCATCCATCATATCTTCAATTAATACATCTGGAATTTCAACGATACCTTGGTTATCATCTAATGTTACAAATGCAATACCTTCATCATCATAGTCATAAATGTCTGGTGCAGCAGCGCCACAAGCACCACATGCAATACAAGTATCTTTATCAACGATTGTATATTTTGCCATCTTTTTTCCCTCCTGATAATATGTATGTGAAAAGCTCGCCATAAAAATTATAACCTTATTGTAAAACGGTTTGTAAAACTTTTCAACATAAAATTATAATGATAATGCTTATCAATTAGAGTGTCAACTTATTTTTGAATTATGTCATAAGATTTTCAAAATACGTAAATATGATTTCGTTTGATACAATAGAATATATACAAGTATATAGTTCTTATATGATAAGTTTAATGAGCGACAGTAGATAGTGTAATTGTACTGAAAAGAATGAAGTTAAGATTGGAAGGTGGAAGCGGTCATGCAAATACAATATACTTTGTTGCATTGTTTAAAACAATTGAATGGTGAAAGAACCGTTTCTTCTATTTATTATTTACTAAAGGGCAAACGTTCTTCGCAAACTTTACAAGATGGAAATATGTTCCGAATTTCTTTTTTGTTCGGAATATATAAATCATTAAATAGAAATGACTATGATGGTGAAGTTGCAAAGTTGTTGCAAGCGGATTTTATTCAAGAAATACATGAAAATACATATGTGTTAACACCTACGGGTAAAATGCAGTTACATAAATGGGAGGAAGTTTATGCTTTTCCGGCGCATTTGCATGGTTTACATTATGGTGAATTAGGTGAAACATTTTGGAAAAGATTATCATTAATTATTCAAACCATATCAAATTTACAACAGAATAATACGAGATTTATTCCAATTCAGCAAGATACAGAAATAATGATGTGGGTGAAACGTTTTCTAACAGGAAGGCCATATAAGAGAAGTGAGTTGGCGAGAAAACTATGGACGGAAGTACATAATCTTTTAGAAAAGAGTAATGCGATAGAAGCGACGATTGTAACATATCGATTAACGGGTTATGAACGCATTGGTTGTACATTGCAACAATTAGCAGAAATTACGAAACAAGATATATTCAGGGTGTATTTTTTATTTTGGGGTACAATACATTTCTTTATACAAGAAGTTCGTGATAAAGAAAATGAATTTCCACTATTAGCTGAAATTATATCTTATCCAAATGAGAGAGCTGAATTATTTAGTTTATCCACGAAAAAAACATATAATTTTTGGAGACAAGGACGTTCTTTAGAAGAAATAGCGACGATTCGGAATTTAAAGGTTGCAACGATAGAAGATCATTTTGTTGAAATTGCTTTGCGAGAAAAAGATTTTTCTATTGAAATGTTTATGGAAAAAGAAAAGATAGACAAAGTAATAAAAGTAATTGAAGCATTGCAAACGCGGAAGTTACGTGTTTTGAAACAAGCGGTTGGAGAAGATATCTCTTATTTTGAAGTTCGTCTTGTATTAGCGCGGATGGAGGGTGTAAATGAAACTTGAAGAATATTTATATAAGTGGTTTGGATATTCTGAATTTCGTCCAGGTCAAAAAGGAGTAATTACAGATTTATTAGAAGGAAAAGATGTGATAGCAATGCTTCCGACTGGAAGAGGGAAATCTATGTGCTATCAGTTTCCGGGGCTTATGCGAGAAGGAACAGTGCTTGTTGTATCACCGTTATTATCTTTAATGGAAGATCAAGTGACACAATTAAAGTATGTTGTGAAAAACCGAGTGATAGCATTTAATAGTTTTCGGACATTAAATGAAAAAAGAGAAGCGATGAAAAAATTATCTTCATATAAATTTATTTTTGTTTCACCAGAGATGTTGCAGTCGGAGTTATTAATTAGGGAATTGAAGAAAATTCATATTTCATTATTTGTTGTTGATGAGGCTCATTGTATTTCTCAATGGGGTTATGATTTTAGACCGGACTATAAAAAACTAAATGTAGTTATTGAAAATATTGGTTCTCCTACAGTATTAGCATTGACAGCCACAGCGACAAAAGGGGTACTGCAGGATATCGCAGATAGTTTAAATTTAAAGGGTGCCGCGGAACATGTATACTCTATTGATCGTCCTAATATTGCAATGGATGTGCAATTTGTAGAGACGATAGAAGAAAAGAAAGTGGCGCTTTTAGAGCAGGTGATGTATTTACAAGGGCCGGGGATTGTATATTGCTCAAGTAGAGCGTGGACAGAAAGGTTAACGGAATACTTGAGAGGGAAAGGTGTTACTGGTGTAGCTTTTTATCATGGTGGTATGGAACATGAAGAGCGTATGTTAATTCAACAGCAGTTTATGAACGATCAATTGCAACTTGTAATATGCACAAGTGCATTTGGTATGGGGGTAAATAAGGCGAATACGCGATATATTATTCATTTTCATTATCCAACTAATATAGCCTCTTACTTACAAGAAATCGGAAGAGCTGGAAGAGATGGCGAACCGAGTATAGCTATTTTATTATGTAGTCCGTTGGATCATGATTTACCAATTTCAATCATTGAGGATGAATTGCCAAGTAAGTCACAAATAAAATTTTTATTTTCTTTACTACAAGAAAGAATATTTCAAACGAAGGAATTACCAATAGAAGATGTAGAAGAAATTTGTTATAATGCAGCAAGATTTAATGAGCAATATTGGCGTTTCGTTCGTTATCATCTCGAACAGGTTGGAATTATACAACAACGAAGATTATTATTAGAAGGTTTGTCAGATGAAATCATGAACCGATTAATAGCTGAAGTAGAAATAAGGTTGCGTAATAAATATAGTGAGCTAGAAAATATGAAGTCATGGATACAAGTTAAAGGGTGTAGACGTGAATATGTGCTGCAACAGTTCGGTTATAGGAAAGAGCAAGAGTTAATTAATTGCTGCGATTATTGCGGTATTACCAAAGAAGATTATAAAAAAAGACGAGCGCAACAATCGGATTTCGACTATAATTGGGAAACAGAGTTACAAAAGCTTTTCGGCCTAGAAAAGATGGAGGAATGATGAACATTCAAAGGCATAATGTTGAAGATATGAGTCCGCAGGAAATAAGGCTGAATCTATATATAACACAGTTAATTATTATCGGTATTGGCTGTTTACTGGCATATATATTATTTCAAGATGTAAAAGAAGTCTTTAATTTATGGAAATGGGAACCAGTATCTATACTTATTATAGGTGGTTTGTTAGCGATTGGTATTGTGTTATTAGATTATGTTGCAATGCGAGTGTTTCCGGAGTCATGGTTTGATGATGGTGGTATTAACGATAAGATGTTTCGAGGAATGTCCGTTCTACACTTACTCGTTATTACGTTCTTGATTGGTTTTGCAGAAGAATTTTTATTTAGAGGTGTAGTACAGACTCATTTTGGAATTGTAATTGCGAGCTTCGTATTTGCAGTGTTACATATTCGTTATATAACAAAGCCATTTTTATTTTGTTTCGTCTGTTTCATTAGTTTTGTCTTTGGTTATGTATTTGAATGGACAGGAAATTTGTTTATAACAATCTTTGCACACTTTCTTGTTGATTTTATAATGGGACTCCAATTAAGAAAATAAATGGAAGGTGGTGGTGAACAACATGAGGAAACGAATTCCTGATTTTGAAGAGGAATTAGAAGTTGAGCGAGTGGAAGAAAAAGAAAGTTTACCGCCGCGTAGTGAAATTCATAGAAATAAAGAGAAAAAACAAAAGTTTAAAATAAATCACATTTTCGTCCGGGTTTTAACATTTCTATTCATTCTTCTGCCGATTAGTATTTTGTGGTACACGGATAAATATATTCAGGTGAAGGGTGATAGTAATAATGCTGGAAAAAGTGCGTTTGAAGTAATCTTCTTTGATTCAGCTAAATCTGAGTCGCAGAAACATTCTGAAAAATTAATAACGCATACTGTGAAAGAGGGAGAAACTTTAGAAAGTATAGCGAAGCAATATTTTTCAGATGGAAATGGAATTGAAGTAATTAAAAAGTATAATAACTTGCAGGAAGATGAAGTGAGTGCAGGTCAAGAATTAAAAATTCCGATAAAAGATAAGTCCACAAAGCAAGAAAGCTAGCGAGTTAAGCGATCACAGTTTGTTATAAAAGCCTAGGATTATCTTTATGAGGAGGGAGTCAAAAATATGATATGGATTATATTATTCAGTACTCTCATAGGCATGGGGATTTTATTACTTTTTGTGATGTATAAAGAAGCGATGCGTAATACGGTGTTGGAACATACTTTAGTATTTAAAGAATTTCCGAAAAGTTTTCAAAAAGTAAATGTGTTTTTTATTTCTGATATTCATAGAAGGGTCATTTCGAATTTGTTAATTGAACAAGTAAAAGGAAAAGTAGATCTCGTAATTATCGGAGGAGATTTAGCAGAGAAAGGTGTCTCTTTATCAAAAATCTCTGCGAATATTCAAAAGTTAAGAGAGATAGGTCCTGTATATTTTGTGTGGGGAAACAATGATTATGAGATAGAATATCATGAATTAGATGCGTTATTATTAGAAAATAACGTAAAAGTTTTAGATAATACAAGAGTGGTATTTGAGTCTGAATTAGGAGAGAAAATTTGTTTGCTCGGTATAGATGATGTTGGATTGCACCGTGATCGTCTAGATTTGGCATTGGCGGATTGTAAAGAAGAGGGTTTTCGTATCCTAGTTAGTCACAACCCTGATATAATAAAAAAAATGTCTGGAAATGAACAGATTTCACTTGTGTTAAGTGGACATACGCATGGAGGACAAATCCGATTATTCCCATCTAAAAAATATTTAAAAGGTGGCGTATATAACCATTTGAATACGATTCTCTTTGTTAGTAATGGGTATGGAACAACATTGATACCACTTCGTTTCCGAGCACCTGCTCAAACACATATCATTACATTGTGCGGAGGGAAATGATGCCAACTCTTAGTGGGAAATATAATATAAAAGCCGTTTCGAATATAATTGGAGTTCAGCCGAGTACGCTTCGTGCATGGGAAAGACGATATCAAATTATTGCCCCAAAGCGGAATCAAGCTGGGCATCGCTTATATACAGAAGAGCATATTCAAATTTTAAAATGGTTAATGGAAAAAGTTTCTTCCGGTATGATGATTGGACAAGCAGTTCAGTTATTAGAAGAGAATCGTTTGCAGAGTACAGTTCAAAAAGAGATACATTTCGATAAAGAAGTTGTTTTAGTGGACGATTTGCTACAAGCTTTGTTAAAATTTGATGAAATTACAATTGCTGCATTATTAAACGAAGCTTTTAGTATATATTCAACAGAAAAGGTTGTTGCCAGTATCGTTCTTCGAGTGACAGACAAATTATTAACGTCAAAAAATAATAATGAGATTTCAATGGTGCAATTTCAATATGCACTATCATTTTTACAAACGCGTCTAGGGATGGTGTATCACAATGCCTCAATGTTTTCCTCTTTATACAAAGTTATTGTGTTAGAAAAGGATGCATTGAAAGGATTTATTTTTTCAACTTATTTACGCTTAAAAGGATATGAGGCGATATATATTAGGACAAGCTTAGCTGAAGATGGTATGTTATCAGCGGTAGAGGAAATACAGCCGAAATATGTATTTATATCTTTTGCTGACGAACAAGAAATGAAAAAGACGATGAACTTTATAAATTTATTACAAGAAAAAAGGGAATCTCTTTCTGTTGGATTTATCGGAAAGCTAGGCGTTCTAAACCAGTTGGACATTGAAACAATCTTAATTGGTGATACGAAAGAAGAATGGGATGGATGGTTAAAAATGTCGGAATAGTTGTTCGAAAAGAACCATCTATTTTCTATTTCATATAATAAAAATTAGATGCATTGGTTACGTAGGGAGGGTATGAGATGAGGCTGGAACGATTAAATTACAATAAGATAAAAATTTTTCTAACATTTGATGATTTATCTGAACGAGGATTAACGAAAGAAGATTTATGGAGAAATGCACCGAAAGTACAGCAATTATTTCGTGATATGATGCAAGAAGCAAATAAGGAATTAGGGTTTGAAGCAGATGGTCCGATTGCAGTTGAAGTGTTTTCTCTACAAGCACAAGGGATGGTTGTAATTGTAACGAAAGAAAATCAAGAAATGGATACAGATGATGAGTTCCGTGACGAGTTTATTGAAATGCAAGTGACTCTAGATGAAAGTGAGCATATATTATATGAGTTTGCTACGCTAGATGACGTAATTAACCTGTCGAATCGCTTATATAACCTTGGTGTAACTGGCGGAAAGCTATATACGTGGGATGAGCGCTTCTATCTTTGGGTGGAAGAAGAGGAACAAATTCAATTGTTAAAGGCGGATTTTATAGCTATTTTAGCGGAATACGGTAATCCGTCTACAGCAACCATTTATCGCATCATGGAGTACGGTAAAGAATTAATGGATGTTAACGCGATAGAACAAATACACAATTACTTTGTGAAAAAACAAAACCTCAGCTAATACAACATAGCTGAGGTTTTGTTTTTATTTGGAGAAGGGAAGGGATGATTGTAAATACTCGAACATACTTTTTGAAAATAAAATATGCAGTTTTATGGGAGTGTGGTTGATGAAAATAAAAAATATTTAAATATTTAAGTATTTTACTTTTCTAAAAGTAATAAAAGGACTATAATAATAGTGAAAACGCTTGCAACAGAAAATAGTTTGTATATATTTGTTAGCGTTTTCTATTGCATTCCAAATTTAAGGGTGTATACTAGGCAATGAAGGTTTACTAAACAAGTGAAATTACAGGGGGTTTACTTACTATGGTAGCCGAAAAGGGAACTCAAACAAAAACACAACAACAAAGGGAACAACATTTTGAACTATTGAATTCAACACAAATTGTTATTAGTGAAGCGTTAGAAAAATTGGGTTATCCAAACGAAGTATATGAATTATTAAAAGAACCAATTCGTATGATGACAGTGAAAATACCAGTTCGTATGGATGACGGGACTGTTAAAATATTTACAGGATATCGTGCGCAACATAATGATGCTGTTGGTCCAACGAAAGGTGGAATTCGCTTCCATCCGAATGTAACAGAAAATGAAGTGAAAGCACTTTCAATCTGGATGAGTTTAAAATGTGGTATTGTTGATTTACCATATGGTGGAGGTAAGGGTGGAATTATCTGTGATCCACGTGAAATGTCATTCCGTGAGTTAGAAAGATTAAGCCGCGGTTATGTACGAGCAATTAGCCAAATCGTAGGTCCGACGAAAGATATTCCAGCTCCAGATGTATTCACAAACTCTCAAATTATGGCGTGGATGATGGATGAGTATAGCCGTATTGATGAATTTAATTCACCAGGATTTATTACAGGTAAACCGCTTGTATTAGGTGGATCACATGGACGTGAAACAGCAACAGCGAAAGGTGTAACAATTTGTATTCGCGAAGCTGCTAAAAAACGTGGTATTGATATTAAGGGTGCACGCGTTGTTGTTCAAGGATTCGGTAATGCTGGTAGCTTCTTAGCTAAATTTATGCATGATGCAGGTGCGAAAGTTATTGCAATCTCAGATGCTTACGGCGCGTTACATGATCCAAACGGATTAGATATTGATTATTTATTAGACCGTCGTGATAGCTTCGGTACAGTAACAAAGCTATTTAACAATACAATTTCAAACAAAGAATTGTTAGAACTTGATTGCGATATTTTAGTACCAGCTGCAATTGAGAACCAAATTACAGAAGAAAATGCTAATGATATTAAAGCAAAAATCGTTGTTGAAGCTGCAAATGGTCCAACAACATTAGAAGCGACTAAAATTTTAACAGATCGCGGAATTTTGCTTGTTCCAGACGTGTTAGCAAGTGCTGGTGGTGTAACAGTATCTTACTTTGAGTGGGTACAAAACAACCAAGGTTACTACTGGACTGAAGAAGAAGTAGAACAACGTTTAGAAAAAGTAATGGTAAGATCATTTGATTCTATTTATGAAACAGCACAAGTTCGTAAAGTGAACATGCGCTTAGCGGCGTACATGGTTGGTGTTCGTAAAATGGCTGAAGCAAGCCGCTTCAGAGGTTGGGTATAAAATATTATATCTTGAGAAAACGTGATTTCCTTTCGAGGGAATCACGTTTTTTTGTTGAAGTATTAAATGAGGTGTTGTATATGGAGAATGAAATGCTGGAACGAGTAGAACAATTAGAAGAGAAGGTTAAGAGGTTAGAGGGAGAACTTGCAAGAACGATGAAAGCTCGAAAAATAAGTACCGTTCGGATGTTCGGGGAAGGGCTACTGTTTTTGGTATTTGGTGTGGTTGTAGTAGGGCCGATTATTGCCGTTGTAATCTAAATTTTTTACTTGGCTTGCTGAAAAATAAAATAAAATAAAAATAAAAAGAACGCTTGTTCTATGCGAACAAACGTGCTATACTCTCCTTAGATAAACAAAACGGAAATGATTTTAAGGAGAGATAAATGATGAAAATGACAGTAGACCAAAGATTTATGATGCCAGCAGATGTTGTAGAGCGAGTGGAAGTATTACGAAACAAACAAAGCAAGCGTGGCACATTATTACAATCGGTAAATAAATTTTTCGGTTTAGATACGAAAGAAGATTGTGTTTGGTTTTACGGTTTTTATGGAGTGGCTGTAAGTATCTTGTTGTTTATGGTGTTCACTTCAAATATTTTCGATTTTCTCTTCGCGTAAGAAATATGCGATAAGGACATTGCTACCGAATACATATATAAGGAAGTAAGGTAATCTTCTAGAGCGGGAGTTGGTAGCAATGGCGATGTTTCCTATAGAGCGCAACTATATTGGATATGGAAGTTCACGACCGGGGATTCCTCTGACTAAAGTGAGATTTATTGTAAGCCATGATACGGGGAATCCTGGAAGCAATGCGATAGGGAATCGAGATTACTTTAATGAATTACAACCGAAAGCTTCGGCGCATACATTTATAGATGATAAAACAATATTGGAGATTATTCCTATAAATGAAGTTGCGTATCATGTTCGATATGGTGTGCCGACGGATAATGACTTATATGGCTATGACGCGAATAAGGCGGCCATTGGAGTGGAACTTTGTTATGGTGGTGATGTTAACTTTTGGGAAGCATATAATCGTTTTACATGGTATCATGCGTATTTATGCCAAAACTTTGGCTTAAATCCGAAAAAAGATATCGTGTCACATAAAACGCTTGATCCAGCTAGAAAGATTGATCCTGAGAATGTATTAGGGAAACAAGGTATTAAATTTCAGCAGTTTTTAGCAGATGTCTATCGTATGTACGTTTCGTTTAGATGACAAATATATGAAAAATGAATACAATAAAGATAGGTGCCTACTGCTGTAAGTAGGTTTTTTCTTGTTTTTATAAATAGTGTATTGGTAGAAGACTAGGAGTGGACGAGTATGCAGAAAGAAACAGTTATTATAATCGGAGGCGGTCCGTGCGGATTAGCGGCTGCAATTTCGTTGCAAAAGGTAGGGATAAATCCGTTAGTAATTGAAAAAGGAAACATTGTAAATGCCATTTATAATTATCCAACTCATCAAACATTTTTCTCTTCTAGTGAAAAATTAGAAATTGGTGATGTAGCTTTTATTACAGAAAATCGTAAGCCAGTTCGAAATCAAGCGCTTGCGTATTATCGTGAAGTAGTAAGACGTAAATCTGTACGTGTAAATGCTTTTGAGCGAGTGGAGAAAGTTCAAAAAGATGGAGAAGCTTTTCAGGTTGAGACGACAAAGCGTGACGGAAGTAAGGAAATATATATAGCGAAATATATTGTTGTAGCAACTGGATATTATGATAATCCAAATTATATGAATGTTCCAGGTGAGGAATTGAAGAAAGTAGCTCACTATTTTAAAGAGGGGCATCCTTATTTTGATCGAGATGTAGTAGTTATAGGTGGGAAAAACTCGAGTGTAGATGCCGCGTTAGAACTTGTTAAATCTGGTGCACGTGTAACGGTACTGTATCGTGGAAGTGAGTATTCACCAAGCGTAAAGCCTTGGATTTTGCCGGAATTTGAGGCGTTAGTACGAAATGGTACAATTCAAATGCATTTTGGGGCTCATGTGAAAGAAATTACTGAGCATACATTAACGTTTACAGTTGATGGTGAAGCTCTTACAATCAAAAACGATTTTGTATTTGCGATGACTGGTTATCATCCTGATCATAGCTTCTTAACGAAGATGGGTGTTCAGATTGATGAAGAAACAGGACGTCCAATTTATACAGAGGATAGAATGGAAACGAATGCTGAAAATATTTTCATTGCAGGTGTCATTGCTGCTGGAAATAATGCAAATGAAATATTTATCGAGAACGGAAGATTTCATGGAGATGCGATTGCGCAAACCATTGCATCAAGAGAAAAATAAAAAGGAGCTGTCGGGAAAACCTCGACAGCTCCTTTTTATTCGTGCATAAACATATTTTGAATGGATTCATGAGAATTTGTATTCTCTAATGCAACAAGTAATTTAATGCGTGCTTTTTGTGCATTTAAGCCGTATGTGAATACAATGCCCATATCTTTTAAGTGTTTACCGCCACCTTCATACGAATATACGTCTTGAACGATACCGTTGAAACAGCGAGAAACTAATACGACAGGAATACCTCTATTTAATAATCTTTCTAGACTAGGTAGTGTTCTTGGAGGGAGATTACCTTGTCCAAGAGCTTCGATAACAATGCCGTCTACAGGAAGATTTTCGATTGCTGCTAATAATGTATCATCCATGCCAGCATATGCTTTTAGAACAACTACATTTTTAGACACTTTGTTTATCGTATATGTTTCGTGATGTACTAAAGCGTGATGGAAGACAACGCCGCGTTTTGTTACCATTCCAATTGGTCCGTATTGTGGGCTTTGGAATGTTGCAACATTACTTGTATGTGTTTTCGTTACATTTGTAGCGCAATGAATTTCGTCGTTTAATACGACTAAAACACCTTTTTCTGCAGCTTCATCACAACTAGCAACTTTTACAGCTGATAAGAAGTTATATAGACCATCAGCACCTAACTCATTGCTAGAGCGCATTGCACCTGTCACTACGATCGGAATAGTTGCTTGTACTGTTAAATCTAAGAAATAAGCTGTTTCTTCTAATGTATCCGTGCCATGCGTAATGACTACGCCATGAATGTTGTCTTGTTTTACTCTTTCATCAATGATGACTTGTAATTGTAACATTTCGCTCGGTGTCATATGAGGAGATGGTAGGTGGAACACATCTTCAACGATTAAATCAACATCGCCTTCTAAATCAGGAATGAATTTTAAAAGAGGATTTTTTTCACCTGGTTGTACGACCCCAGTTTCTTTATCTTCCTCCATTGCAATTGTTCCACCTGTGTGTAAAACTAGGATTCTTTTCAATGCTTATACCCCTTTCAAGTAAAAAAATACATTTAGAACATAACATGTTTTGAGTAAATTCGACAATGGAAATGTATAAAAGTATGCCTCGAAAATGACAATAAAATTAACTGCTATATGTACGATGTATAAAATCATGAAACGAAATGTGCAAATATAGTATAGGAGGGAAGAATTCCGGTGAAAAAGATGGAAAGAATTTTTATTCGTATATTAATAATACAATTCATTTGTCTTTCTGTTGTGCAATTGTTATTTATACATAAGTCATCAGTGAAATATTTATCTAAAATTGTTTATTATGAGGGTGTCATGGTAAAAAACAAAGTGGAAATCTTGCAGGTGAATAGGTAGTTTTCATTTTCTTCTATGAAGGATTATGCTACAATAATTGAGGATTTAATGACGTGAAGCAAATGAGAAGAAGCAGGGTGAACACCTGCTTTTCGTTTTGTTTTATAAGTGAAAAAATGAGGTGTTACAATGGATAAACGAATTTCAATTGCTATAGATGGTCCAGCAGCTGCTGGGAAAAGTACAGTGGCAAAAGTTGTTGCGAAGGAACTTTCTTACGTTTATATTGATACAGGCGCAATGTACCGTACGCTTACATATGCAGCCCTTGAACAAAAAGTAGACATTGAAAATGAAGAGCAGTTAATGGAAGTTGTAAAGAATGTAAATATTGAGTTTCAGCAAGGAGAAAATACACAGCTTGTATTTTTAAATGGACAAGATGTTTCTGAAGTAATTCGTACACCTGATGTGACGAATCGAGTATCTATTGTAGCGAAACATCGCCTTGTTCGTGAAGAAATGGTACGTCGTCAGCAAGAGTTAGCGAAAAAAGGCGGCGTTGTAATGGACGGCCGTGATATTGGTACACATGTATTACCGGATGCTGAAGTGAAAATCTTTATGCTTGCTTCTGTTGAAGAAAGAGCGGAAAGAAGACATTTAGAAAATTTAAATAAAGGTTTCGATTCTAATTTAGAGCAGCTAAAAGAAGAAATTGCTCAGCGTGATAAATTAGATTCAGAACGCGAAGTTTCTCCACTAAAAAAGGCTGATGATGCATTGGAATTAGATACGACTTCTTTATCAATTGAAGAAGTTGTCCAAAAAATTATGAGCATTGTTTCTGGAGTGTTTGCGAAATAAAGAAAGGGGATAGTCCTCTTTCTTTTTTTGTTTAAATAGAAATGTAAAGGATACGTGAATTGTGAGTCTCTTTCCTTGACAAATGAGCTGATTTGTAAGAAGTTAGTTAAAGAGGAATAAAACTGTCAGAATATATTCGCTATTATATTTCAAAACATACTTTTTTCAAGCTGGTTTTGCTGTATACTATTTATATAGGTTTAATATATTTTCTTGTGAATGTTATTGAAAAAGAGTATGTGATGAGAAATTCTTAAACATGCAAATGAAAACTTTGTTTTCATTTCGTATATACATAAAAAATGCTTTGTCAATTCTGTAGGGAGGTATTTCCATGGTAGAGAAAATGAATGAAGAAGTTATGGATTCAAAAGAATTACAAGTTGGTGACGTTGTTACAGGTTCTGTAACGAAGGTTGAAGAGAAACAAGTGCTTGTAAATGTTGGATACAAAACAGATGGCGTAATTCCAATTAGTGAATTAGCTAACGTTCATATTGAAAAAGCAAGCGATGTTGTAGAATTAGATCAAACACTAGAGTTGAAAATTATTAAATTAGAAGAAGATGATCTTGTCTTATCTAAACGTGCTGTTGATGCAGAAAAAGCTTGGGTAGAACTACAAGAGAAATTTACTTCTGGTCATGTATTTGATGTTACTGTAAAAGATATTGTGAATGGCGGATTAGTTGTGGACCTTGGTGTTCGCGGTTTTATTCCAGCTTCACTTGTAGAAGTACATTATGTAGAAGACTTTACTGACTATAAAGGTAAAACATTAGCGGTGAAAATTGTTGAATTAGACCGTGAAAAAAATCGTGTAATCCTTTCGCATAAAGCGGTAGTAGAATTAGAACTAGATTCTAAGAAAAAAGAAGCAATTTCTTCATTAAAAGAAGGGGACGTTGTTGAAGGAACAGTACAACGATTAACTGACTTTGGCGCATTCGTTAACGTTGGTGGAGTGGACGGTTTAGTTCACATTTCACAAATTTCACACGAACGTGTAGAGCAACCTTCTGAAGTGTTAGAGCAAGGTCAAAAGGTTAAGGTAAAGGTGTTATCTGTTGATGCTGATACACAACGTATTTCTTTATCAATTAAAGCAGCTCAACCAGGACCTTGGGAAAACGTTGCTGGCGAAATAAAAGCTGGAGATATTCGTGAGGGAGTAGTAAAACGCCTTGTTACATTTGGTGCATTCGTTGAGATTTTACCGGGCGTTGAAGGGCTTGTACACGTATCTCAAATTGCAAATCGTCACGTGAAAAATCCGAATGAAGTATTGGAAATGGGACAAGAAGTAAAAGTGAAAGTACTTGAAGTTCACGTAGCAGAGAAACGTATTTCTTTAAGTATAAAAGAAGCGCTTGAGGAAAATAATGTAACTGAAGATTATAGTCAGTATGAGCCAAATGCTGATTCTGCTACTTTCCAATTAAGTGATATTATTGGTGAACAACTGAAAAAATTAAAGAAATAATGAGGGGTACAAGTGGTAAGGGCAAAACGTAAATTAGATCATATTGAATACGCTCTTTCTACTGGTCAGTCTCGTACGCATGGCTTTCATGATATTGATTTTGTGCATCAAAGCTTGCCAAATTCAAATTATGACACAATAACATGTGAAACAAAAATCGGCGAACTTTCACTAAGTTCGCCGATTTTTATCAATGCGATGACTGGTGGTGGGGGAGAGAAAACGTTACATATTAATGAGCAATTAGCATATGTAGCGAAACATCATAACCTTGCTATGGCTGTAGGTTCGCAAATGGCGGCGTTAAAAGATGAAAGTGAAGCTGCTTCTTATAAGGTGATTAGAAAGGTAAACCCAAATGGTATTTTCTTTGCTAATTTAGGTAGTGAGGCAACTATCGAGCAGGCAGAGCGCGCCGTTGATATGATTGAAGCGAATGCATTACAAATTCATTTAAATGTCATACAAGAGTTAACGATGCCAGAAGGAGACCGTGATTTTACTGGAGTACTTCAGCGCATTGAGAAAATTGTTTTAAATAGTAAAGTTCCTATCATTGTAAAAGAAGTTGGATTTGGGATGAGTAAGGAAACAATGCAACAGTTAGTGAACGTAGGTGTAACAGCAATTGATATTGGTGGGCAAGGTGGTACGAATTTTGCTGCTGTTGAAAACGAAAGAAGACAGCGAATGCTTTCTTATTTTAATAACTGGGGCATACAAACAGCAACCTCGATTATTGAAGCAACCTCTACAAATAATAACCTCTCTTTTATTGCATCTGGGGGTATACAAACAGCGCTTGACGTAGCGAAAGCAATCGCATTAGGGGCGAATACAACTGCGTTTGCTGGTTATTTTTTACGTATTTTAATGCAAGATGGTATCGAGAAGTTAGTAGATGAAATTGAGCTTCTACATACAGATTTGAAATTTATAATGACAGCTCTTGGTGCGAAGACGATAGAAGAGTTGCAATCTGTACCTCTTGTTGTAAAGGGTGAAACATATCATTGGTTAATGCAGCGTGGTATTGATACTGCGCATTATAGTAGGAGATAAAAAATCAACCATTCGGTTGATTTTTTTTGTTCTATTCTTTTTCGTAATATAAAGTGGAGAATGGAATTAGTATTATATAAAAATATAATTTCGTAAAAATTGTAATTGAAAAAGGGTTGAAAAATGTAGATGGTGTGTTGTCGAATTACTGGAGAGAACTTAATTTTTAATGGGAATAGGTGAAGGTAAAAAGAAGTAATGGGAAGATATAGTATGCGAAATATTATTTCGATATAAATAGAAATCATTAAACTGATTATGTAAAAGACGGTTTCGTACAATATAGAAACCGTCTTTTTGTATTAATTAGTGCTGGTTTTGTTTTCGAGCCTGTTCTGGTGTATCAAGTCCAGTTGCACCTGGATATTGTAGTGATTGATCACGATCGGATTCAACGCGGCGTGATTCTCGTAGTTTTCGTTCTTGGCGATCTTTACCCATAATGAATAACACCTCCTTGTTAAAAGTGTTGCTGTTATAAGAAAAAACTATGCGTAAATAAAGTGGATTAACTTTCATAAAAAGTTCCCATAATGGAAAACATAGGAGGTGAAGTTGATGGATGGAAGTACTTTTTATTTTGTAGCTTGGATAGGGTGGATCATTGTAACCTTTTTTATGAAAAAGGACCCTATCCGGTGGAAGTTAGGCGCTTGTATACTGATTTTTATAATTTGCTCTCCGTTACATGTAACGATTGCCTCATTCGTGGTATCAGTAAATGCTCTTTTACTTTGTATTATTTCTTTTATAGGGATCACGCTATATTCCGTCTGGAAAAAATTGTATAGCTTACTTTCAGCACTTATTATTGCAATGTTATATACAAGTTTTCATCTGTTAGAAATATATGATCCGATTTGGATTGTGGTGGATAGAGTGTTTCTGCTAAGTAGTGCTCTTGTGTATGCATCGGTGTTATTGCATGGGGATCGCATATTACGATTATGTTCTCTATATGTAGGGATGTTACAAGGAGAGCTGCTAGTGACATTTATTTTTAGGAAATTGAATTTTCCATATGATTACGGTAGTTTAGCATTTTTTGATATCGTCGCCATTTCTACATTATTCATGGCAATATTGTTTTGGATTGCAAAAGCATCAGTATACATGGAACGGTTTAAGAGAAAAACACGTAAAAGAAAGGCGAGGGTAATACATGACTGAATATACACCAGCCATTTTATGCGGCGTAATAGCGGGGACAGTTACAAGGGTGCTAATGCTTCGGACGGATACGCGGCAATATCCGACGAGGCTACATGGGAAAATTATTCATATTGCAATGGGGTTAATTGCAGCTGCTTTAGGAGCGATTGCAATCCCGTCTATTTTGAAAAAAGATTTTTCTGCCATTACATTTCTTACATTAGCAGCGACACAATTTCGTGATGTACGTAATATGGAAAGAAATACGCTTCAACAATTAGATGGGTATGAGCTCGTACCGCGTGGAAATACATACATTGAAGGAATTGCATTGGTTTTTGAAAGTCGCAACTATTTGGCAATGTTAACGTCGTTTGCAACGACGTTTGCGTATATAGGATTCCGTTCATGGATTGCAGGAGTAATTATGGCTATAATCGCATTTTTTATCGCGAAAAAATTAATGTCTGGTAAAAGGCTACATGATCTTGTTGAAATTGAGCACGTTCCGCTTCGTTTTGAAGGAGCAGGGCTTTATATTGACAATATTTACATTATGAATATTGGATTGCCAGCAAGACAAGAAGAAATTATGAAATATGGTATGGGTTTTATTTTAAAGCCGAAATCAATTGATGCGATGGTTACAATCTCAAATTTAGGGCAACGACAAGCTATTTTACACGATGTTTCAGTAGCGTTAGGGATTTATAGAGATTCTGGTACACCAGCGCTTGTACCGTTAGCAAAGCGTGATTTAGAGGATGGCAGGGTTGGGATTTTTGTCCTGCCGCAAGATCAAGATGCAGAGAAAGCGATAGGTGTCATAGGAAATGTACCAACGTTAGAAAGTGCTGTCCATATGTCATCGGAAGCCCCAAAAGGAAGGGGAGATAAGAGATGATGTTAGAAAGTGTTATTCTGGCAGTTATAACAACGACTCCAGAAAAATTTGCAGGTGGTGCTCCTTTATTCGTTTGCGAATCGACGGAGGAACTAGAATTTGTTGCAAATAATTTAGAAGCAATTTTAGATGGTATAGCACATCGCTTACAAGAGAATGTATATATTATTGTGAAACATTAGCAACGTGTGTTATAATGTGAGGTGTTTTGATACGTTGAGAAATATTCTGGAATGCAAATCCCTTCTTGCACAAAGAAGGGTTTTTTACATAATAAACAGAAGCAAGTTGAAAGGATGAAAGTATATGCCGAAACCAGTAATAGCGATAGTAGGTCGCCCGAACGTAGGGAAATCTACTATTTTCAATAGAATTGTTGGAGAAAGAGTTTCAATCGTAGAAGATATTCCAGGTGTAACGCGCGATCGTATTTATAGCGCTGGAGAATGGTTAAATCATGAATTTAACATTATTGATACGGGCGGAATTGATATTGGAGACGAGCCGTTTTTGACACAAATTCGTCAACAAGCTGAAGTAGCAATTGATGAAGCGGATGTTATCATTTTTATGACAAACGGTCGTGACGGTGTAACAGCAGCTGATGAAGAAGTTGCAAAAATTTTATATCGTTCAAATAAACCGGTTGTACTTGCAGTAAATAAAGTAGACAATCCGGAAATGCGCAGTGACATTTATGACTTTTATGCATTAGGATTTGGCGAACCATTCCCAATTTCAGGTACACACGGATTAGGGTTAGGTGACTTACTAGACGAAGCTGCACAACATTTTCCAAAGATTGAAGAAGACGGATATGATGAAGACACAATTCGTTTCTCTTTAATTGGACGTCCAAACGTAGGGAAATCATCACTTGTAAATGCTCTTCTTGGTCAAGAGCGTGTAATTGTTAGTAATGTAGCAGGAACAACTCGTGATGCTGTCGATACACCATATAGTAAAGATGGAAAAGATTATGTAATTATTGATACAGCTGGTATGCGTAAAAAAGGAAAAGTGTATGAAAGTACAGAAAAATATAGTGTACTTCGTGCGCTAAGAGCGATTGAACGTTCTGACGTTGTTTTAGTCGTTTTAGATGGTGAAGAAGGAATTATTGAGCAAGATAAAAAAATCGCTGGATATGCTCATGATTCAGGGCGAGCTGTTGTTATCGTTGTAAATAAATGGGATGCAGTGAAAAAAGACGAAAAAACAATGAAAGCATTTGAAGAAAATATCCGTGCTCATTTCCAATTCTTAGAATACGCACCAATTGTTTTCTTATCTGCAAAAACGAGAAAACGTACACAAACATTAATACCGGTTATCGATGAGGTAAATGAAAGTCATAGTATCCGTATTCAAACGAACGTATTAAACGATGTAATTATGGATGCGGTAGCGATGAATCCGACGCCAACTCATAATGGTAGCCGTCTGAAAATTTTCTATGCAACACAAGTTGCGGTAAAACCACCGACATTTGTTGTGTTTGTAAACGATCCAGAATTATTGCACTTCTCATATGAGCGTTTCTTAAAGAATCGCTTACGTGAATCATTTGGCTTCGTAGGAACGCCGATTCACATTATCGCTAGAGCAAGAGACTAATGGAGAGGATGTGATTTTATGACAAAAATCACAGTAGTAGGAGCAGGTAGCTGGGGAACAGCGTTAGCGATGGTATTAGCTGACAATGGACATGATGTACGTATTTGGGGAAATCGCCCAGAACTTATGGATGAAATTAATACGAAACATGAGAATAGTCGATATCTCCCAGGCATTACATTGCCAAGCACAATCGTAGCCTACTCTTCTTTAGAAGAAGCATTAGTAGATGTAAATACAGTACTGCTAGTAGTACCAACGAAAGCGTACAGAGATGTATTACAAGAGATGAAAGAAATTGTTACTGAACCAATTACTTGGATTCATGCGAGCAAAGGAATTGAACCTGGTACGTCAAAACGTATTTCGGAAGTGATTGAGGAAGAAATTCCAGAGCACTTAATTAAAGATGTTGTTGTACTGTCTGGACCGAGTCATGCTGAAGAAGTCGGTTTACGACAAGCGACAACAGTTACGTCTGCAGCAAAGCGTATGGAAGCGGCTGAGGAAGTACAAGATTTATTTATGAATAGTTATTTTCGTGTATACACAAATCCAGATATCGTTGGAGTTGAACTTGGTGGTGCGTTAAAAAATATTATCGCATTAGCTGCTGGTATAACTGATGGTCTTGGATTAGGTGATAATGCAAAGGCGGCATTGATGACACGTGGTTTAACAGAGATTGCTCGTTTAGGAAGAAAAATGGGCGGGAATCCGTTAACGTTTGCTGGTCTAACTGGTATGGGAGACTTAATTGTAACTTGTACAAGTGTTCATAGCCGAAATTGGCGCGCTGGAAATATGCTTGGAAAAGGACACTCTTTAGAAGAAGTGTTAGAAAGTATGGGTATGGTTGTGGAAGGTGTAAGAACAACGAAAGCTGCTCATGAATTGGCAGAGAAAATGGAAGTTGAAATGCCGATTACAGCTGCTTTATATGACGTGCTGTTCAATGGGAATAACGTAAAAGATGCAGTAGGCTCATTGATGGGACGTGTTCGAAAACATGAAGTGGAAGCTATACCTGATTTACTGTAAAGAAAAGCGACAGAAGTACATTTGTACTTCTGTCGCTTTTTTATTTTTTGGGTCTTTTCACCATTTTTTCATTTTTGCATAGGATGAAGAGTAACTTGAGGAGAGGGTGAAAAGAATGGATAATAATATTTTTAATAATATTGAGAAGGAAGCGAAAGTAAATAAAGAGGATATTTTTAAATTAGCATCATCCGTGCAAAATGCGAATTTACGTGATGAAACTGTACTTCGTCAATTAATTCATCAAGTGGCTCTTATGGCGGGACGTGAAGTGCCGAAAGAGCAAGAGGATCAAATTGTAAAAGCGATTATTAATAATAATATGCCAACAGATTTTGGTTCGTTAAGCAAAATGTTTAAAAAATAAATTATGAGAAACAAAGAGTTTGGAGATTGCATATGATAGCCATGAAAGAATGGGAATAGAGCTGTTTTTGGGCATATTTGGTCAACCGAAGCGAGAGATACAATCGCTTCGGTTTTATTTTTGCCTAGATTGGTGAGAAATGCTGGAAAACCTATTGATTAAAGTTACATACTCGCGATTTGTAGTAAAATGTTCTTTTTGTATTTGTTTAAAGATTTTAATTTGTTAAAATAGTATAAAAATAGATTAATAAAAGGGGGTGTGTATATGTCAGAAGGGCTTATGAAAATGTGGCTGGCTTTAGGGGCAATTGGATTTATGTTTTTTGCAGTAAGTTTTATTTTATTAAGTAGACATAGAATAAAGAATAAATTTTTGAAAGGGATTACAGCGTTAGTAGCGTACACCCTTATGATTGTGTCAGGAATTGTTATTTTTCTTGTTGTATTTAGTGGACCTGTACAGCAGTAAATGGAATGGTCTCGAAAATACTACATACGGAGCAAATTAGATTAGTATGAAAAGGTGATGCTAGTGAAAAAATTCCATATTATTTTAATATTTTGTTGTATGAGCCTTTTAACGGGGTGTCTGTATCCGAAAGAAAATATGAAGCAAAATGCGGTTCCTTATGAAGATCAGCTACAGGTTGTTCAAAAAGCTGTTGTGACATTTAAGGAGCAAAATGATGGGATATTGCCAATTAAGACGAGGGATATGAGTACACCTATTTATCAAAAGTATCCAATCGATTTTCAACAGATTGCCCCGCGTTACATACAAGAAGCGCCAGGGAATGCGTATGAAAGTGGAGGAGTATATCAATACGTATTAATAGACGTTGAAACAAATCCGACAGTAAAGTTAATTGATGTTAGGATGGCTGAACAAATTCAGGAACTATCTTTAAAGCTTAGGATGTATCGTGATGAACATCAATATCCACCTTTTAAAAAAGTAATTTCAGATGGTGTATATGAATTGGATTTCAAAAAACTAGGATATAAAGATGTGCCACAAGTGACAAGTCCATATTCTGGTAAAGGACTTCCTTTTGTAATTAATGAAAAAGGAGAAGTTTTTGTTGATTATAGAATCGACCTATATGACGCTTTGAAAAAAAATGAAGGGCAGTTTACAGAGGGAGAAGATATTCGAAATATACTTTCGAAAGGTTCCCCGTTTGTACCAGCTTATTCTTTACCGTACACAGTAAAGGACGGAGAACCAATTTTTTTAAAATGATAAGTCATGAACCTTTCTTTTAGTGAATAAGTTCTAGAAGAAAGGTTTTTTATGTTATACAACTTACGATGCAAACAAAAGATATTTTTTAATAGTCATATGAAATTGGACAAAATTATATGATATATTGTCCGAACTTCTAGAATACCATTATATTATATCAGATATTATAGGCAACGTTAGAGAAGGTATTAGTTGACTATAAACGTGGAATTATTCCCAAAAATTTTGAGGGAGGGAATCACTTGGAAAAGGTAGATATTTTTAAAGATATTGCAGAACGAACAGGCGGTGATATTTATTTTGGAGTTGTAGGAGCTGTTCGAACAGGGAAATCAACATTCATTAAAAAATTTATGGAACTTGTAGTTATTCCAAATATTGAGAATGAGTCTGACCGTCAAAGAGCGCAGGATGAATTGCCTCAAAGTGCTGCTGGTCGTACAATTATGACGACGGAACCGAAGTTTGTTCCAAACCAAGCGGTTTCTATCGAAGTAGATGAAGGACTTGAAGTGAATATTCGATTAGTAGATTGTGTTGGATATACGGTTCCTGGAGCGAAGGGCTATGAAGATGAGAATGGCCCGCGTATGATTAATACCCCTTGGTATGAAGAACCTATTCCATTCCATGAAGCTGCAGAAATCGGCACGCGTAAAGTAATTCAAGAACATTCAACAATTGGTGTTGTAATTACAACAGATGGAACAATTGGTGAAATTCCAAGAAGAGATTATATAGAGGCAGAAGAACGCGTTGTAAATGAGTTGAAAGAAGTAGGAAAACCTTTCATTATGATAATTAATACGGTACAGCCGTATCATCCAGATACAGAGCAATTACGCCAAAGTTTATCAGAAGAATATGATATCCCGGTTATTGCAATGAGTGTGGAGAGTTTAAGAGAAACAGATGTATATAATGTACTTCGTGAAGCGCTATTTGAATTCCCTGTATTAGAAGTGAATGTGAACCTTCCGAGTTGGGTAATGGTGCTAAATGAAGGGCATTGGTTGCGTCAAAGTTATCAAGAAGCAGTTCAAGAAACTGTGAAGGATATAAAACGTCTTCGTGATGTGGATCGCGTTGTTTGGCAGTTTAGTCAATATGAATTTATTGATCGAGCGAGCCTAGCTGGCATTGATATGGGGCAAGGTGTGGCGGAGATTGATTTATATGCGCCAGATGAATTATATGATCAGATTTTAAAAGAAGTAGTAGGAGTAGAAATTCGAGGGAAAGATCATTTGTTAAAGCTTATGCTCGATTTATCTCATGCGAAAATAGAGTACGATCAAGTGGCGGATGCACTGCGTATGGTTAAGCAAACAGGATATGGTGTAGCAGCACCTGCATTAGCGGATATGAGCTTAGATGAGCCAGAAATTATTCGTCACGGTTCAAGGTTTGGTGTGAAGTTAAAAGCGGTAGCGCCATCTATTCATATGATTAAAGTAGATGTAGAGTCAACGTTTGAGCCGATTATTGGTACTGAAAAGCAAAGTGAAGAATTAGTTCGTTATTTAATGCAAGATTTTGAAGATGACCCGTTATCAATTTGGAATTCTGATATATTTGGACGTTCACTTAGCTCGATTGTTCGAGAAGGAATTCAGGCGAAATTATCTTTAATGCCAGAAAATGCTAGATATAAATTAAAAGAAACGCTAGAAAGAATTATTAATGAAGGATCTGGCGGATTAATTGCGATTATACTATAAGAAAAAATCCCTCTCATTGTAGAGGGATTTTTTGTTTTTTTTGATTATAAAATAGAAAAATAAATAGTCATTATCTAATACATTGTTGTAAATTGTCAAGTTTCATCAGATTTTCACATTTTAAGAGTAACAATTTCCTTAAAAATATTGAATTATAAAGGAGAATCGTATAATATAGGCGTTGATAATGATTTATCTACATCTTTGTAGTATAGAATTTGCAAAAATTGCCTACAAATGAAAGTAAGACTCATTTTATGATCATTATACAGTCTTATCTTTGGGAGGAGGTGAATGGCATGAACAAGACAGATTTAATCAATGCTGTTGCAGAAGCAAGTTCCCTTTCTAAAAAGGACGCAACAAAAGCAGTAGACGCTGTTTTTGATTCTATCTTAGAAGCTTTAAAACAAGGTGATAAAGTACAACTGATCGGATTCGGTAACTTCGAAGTTCGTGAGCGTGCGGCTCGTAAAGGTCGTAACCCACAAACAGGTGAGGAGATTGAAATCGCTGCAAGTAAAGTACCTGCATTCAAACCTGGTAAAGCGTTAAAAGATGCGGTTAAATAATCCTTACATATTAACAGGGAAGAAGAGTTTCCTTTTTGGGAACTCTTCTTTTTGCTTTTAAAAACATAAATATGCTAGAATGTGTTCGTATCACTTTTAGGTTTTCGGGAGGGCTAGCGGATGGCAAAAGTTAATTTAGAACAAATTGAACATGCAGTACGCCTTATTTTAGAGGCGATTGGGGATGACCCAAATCGTGAGGGAGTACTTGATACACCAAAGCGTGTTGCAAAAATGTACGCAGAAGTGTTCTCAGGTATGCATGAAGATCCGAAAGAGCATTTGCATAAAGTATTCGGAGAAGATCACGAAGAGCTTGTACTAGTAAAAGATATACCATTTTATTCGATGTGTGAGCATCATTTAGTACCATTCTATGGAGTTGCTCACGTTGCATATATTCCGCAAGGTGGAAAGGTAACAGGGTTAAGTAAATTAGCTCGTACCGTAGATACAATTGCACGTCGCCCACAACTGCAAGAACGTATTACATCAACAGTAGCGAACTCTATTATGGAAGTACTAGAGCCTCATGGTGTAATGGTAGTAGTAGAAGCAGAACATATGTGTATGACGATGCGTGGTGTGAAAAAACCAGGTGCGAAAACAGTAACGACAGCAGTGCGTGGTGTGCTTGAAAATGATGCTGCAGCGCGCAGTGAAATTTTATCGTTTATTAAAACGAAGTAAAGAAAAGCGGGAAACTGCTTTTCTTTTTTTTTTTTAGTAAATAAATGATATAGTTTTAACTAGACAGAGTGAGATTAGAAAGATTGCTTACATGAATGGTAGGTGTAGCCAAGTTTTGGTTATAGAAAATAGAGTGTATGTGTTATAATAAGTTTTATGAATTAGAAAACAAGGGTGATTTTTTGTGTGTGACATCTACGGAGGGTATGCGGGTATAAAAGAAAAATTGATGGAGAAATTACGCCATCCTTATTTTATAAACTATATTGAAGAACCATTTATTGATGAAGAAAAGATAGCATTGTTATATGGTGCTTTAAAGAGTGCAAACTTACATATAGAACAAATTGAGCATTACGTAGTAACAATTATGCTTGTACAAATTGCGCTTGATACGCATGAAAGGGTATCAAATAAAGCAGGCGAGGAAGAGATTGAATTCCATAAATGTCGTCAATTAACAGTACTTGCAGGCGATTACTATAGTGGACTATATTATTATTTATTGTCTATGAATCGTGATATTGTTTTAATTCGTGCACTTGCTGAAGGAATTAAAGAGATAAATGAACACAAAATTATGTTATACCAAAAAGCGCATGAAACGACGGATGACATAATGAAAAGCATAGTAACGATTGAGTCTGCGCTCCTTCAAAAAACATGTGATCATTTTCAGTTATCACATTGGAAGCCATTTATCACATACGTATTAGGTGGAAATCGCCTTCAAAAAGAAATTCAATTGTATGCTGATAAGCAACATTCACCTGTTTTTCAAGCTATGCAAGATGCTTTAGGGGATAAAGCAGAAGTAGTGATTAATGGTTGGATGAAGGAATTGAGAAAGAAAGAAAAACAATTTTTAGAAAATCACACAGACATAAATGAAATAAATTCTGTGTTAAGGAATAAATAGAAGACATAAGCAATTTTACATTGGAAGAAGGTACGAGCATGCAACAATCAAAAGAAGAAAGAGTACATGACGTATTTGAAAAGATTTCTGATAAATACGATGTGATGAATTCTGTAATTAGTTTTCAAAGACATAAAGCGTGGCGGAAAGAAACGATGCGAATTATGGATGTACAACCAGGCAGTCAAGCGCTTGATGTATGCTGTGGAACCGCAGATTGGACAATTGCGCTAGCTGGAGCCGTAGGTGAGCAAGGAAAGGTTGTTGGCTTAGACTTCAGTGAAAATATGTTATCTGTTGGTAAGCAAAAGGTAGAGGCGTTACAATTAAAACAAGTAGAACTTCTACATGGGAATGCAATGGAACTTCCGTTTGAAGATAATACGTTTGATTATGTGACGATTGGGTTTGGTTTACGTAACGTACCGGATTATATGCACGTATTAAAAGAAATGACGCGTGTAGTAAAACCAGGTGGAAAAGTAATCTGTTTAGAAACATCTCAACCAACAATGATTGGTTTTCGACAAGGGTATATTTTATACTTTAAATATATCATGCCGTTATTTGGAAAGATGTTTGCGAAAAGTTATAAAGAATATTCATGGCTTCAAGAATCTGCTAGTACGTTCCCAGGGATGAAAGAATTGGCTCAAATGTTTGAGCAAGCTGGACTTGAACGTGTGCAAGTGAAACCATTTACTTTTGGGGTAGCAGCAATGCATTTAGGAATTAAACCAGAATCAAAATAGAAAAAAGAAGTTTTAGGTTAAGGTGAACAATATGAAGTTACAACTTATGTACTCTTTTTTACGATCGGATATTAATGTGATAGAAAAAGAATTAAAAAAGACAGTCGCTTCTGAACAGCCATTAGTAGAAGAGGCAGCATTACAGCTTATTGAAGCTGGTGGGAAACGAATTCGTCCTGTATTTGTGTTGCTTGCAGGGAAATTTGGAGATTATAAGTTAGATGCGATTAAGCATGTTGCTGTTGCGTTAGAACTTATTCATATGGCTTCTCTTGTTCACGATGATGTTATTGATGCTGCATTTTTACGACGCGGCAGTGCGACTGTGAATGCGAAATGGGGAGATCGTATTGCGATGTATACAGGGGACTATCTGTTCGCTAAGTCTCTTGAATGTATAACCAATATCGAAATTCCAGAGGCACATCAAGCGTTATCACATACTATTTTAGAAGTCTGTAAAGGTGAAATTGAACAAATTAAAGATAAATACAATTATGACCAAAATTTAAGAACGTATTTAAGAAGAATAAAGCGAAAAACAGCATTATTAATTGCCGCGAGTTGTCAATTGGGAGCGATTGCTGCTGGTGCTAATCGTGATACGGTAAATCGTCTATTTTGGTATGGGTATTTTGTAGGAATGTCTTATCAAATTATTGATGACATTTTAGACTTCGTTTCTACAGAAGAGAAACTTGGAAAACCTGCTGGTGGGGATTTACTACAAGGGAATATTACACTTCCTGCTTTATATGCGATGGAAGATCCCGTACTTCGTCAGAAAATCACATCTGTACATGAAAATTCAACAGCAAGTGAAATGCAAGAAATTATTGATGCTGTAAAAAATAGTACAGCAATTGATCAAGCATTTGCGTTTAGTGAACGTTATTTACATAAAGCTTTAGAAATAATAAAACCACTCCCACGTGGAAAAGCAAAGTACGCATTACAAAATGTTGCAAAGTATATTGGAAAACGAAAATTTTAAGGTTTATTCTAAAAAATAAAATAATCTCTCTATTTCAAAACTATTGCACAATTGTGATAAGGGTGATAATATGTGTGTGGGGATATACAATTACATACATAATTCAGAAGTGGAGAGATTTTTTATGGAAAAAACATTTCTAATGGTAAAACCAGACGGTGTACAACGTGCCTTCATTGGGGAAATTGTAGCTCGTTTTGAGAAAAAAGGCTTTCAATTAGTTGGTGCAAAATTAATGCAAGTCACTCCAGAAATTGCTGGACAACACTACGCTGAGCATAAGGAAAAACCTTTCTTTGGTGAGTTAGTAGACTTTATTACATCTGGACCTGTATTCGCAATGGTATGGCAAGGTGAAGGTGTAGTAGATACAGCTCGTAACATGATGGGGAAAACAAGACCACATGAAGCAGCTCCTGGAACAATTCGTGGAGATTTCGGTGTAACTGTTGCGAAAAACATTATCCATGGTTCTGATTCTTTAGAAAGCGCAGAGCGCGAGATTGCTATTTTCTTTAAAGAAGAAGAATTAGTTGACTACTCAAAAATAATGAATGAATGGATTTACTAATTATTTTGAAATAATTTGTAAACGCTTTAATCACTGTGATAATAGTAAAAAGTGCAAGGAGAATAGGGGTATTCTTCTTGCACTTTTTTTATTTTCAGTTAGTTACGAAGTTTGAACTGTTATGATATGTTGATATTTAAATTAGGACTATCGGAAATATAGAATAAGAAAATGGTCGATTTATGATATAATTTCTTTAATATTTTTAGAATGATAAAAGTTAATATAGTGAGATAAATACATATACGAAAAGAGGAATAACGTATGCGATATATTACAGCTGGTGAATCTCATGGTCCACAACTTACAACGATTATAGAAGGTGTTCCGGCAGGATTGTCTTTAGTAGCAGATGATATAAACGAAGAGTTAGCTAGAAGGCAAAAGGGATATGGGCGCGGTAGACGCATGCAAATTGAAACGGATCAAGTGCAAATTTTAAGTGGTGTTAGACATGGAGAAACATTAGGTTCCCCTATTGCACTTGTTGTTGAAAATCGTGATTTTGCACACTGGACAAAAATTATGGGGGCGGAGCCTTTAACTGAGCAAGAAGAAAAAGAGATGAAAAGGAAAGTGACAAAACCAAGGCCTGGGCATGCTGATTTAAATGGTGCGATTAAATATGGTCATAGAGATATGAGGAATGTACTGGAACGTTCGTCAGCGCGCGAAACGACGGTGCGTGTTGCTGCTGGTGCGGTTGCTAAAAAGGTGTTAGCAGAACTTGGTATTAAAGTAGCGGGCCATGTAATTGAAATTGGCGGTGTACAAGCTAAGGAGATTACGTATAGTTCAATTGAAGAATTAAAGAGTATTACCGAAGCATCTCCTGTACGTTGCTTAGATGACGAAGCTGGTAACCAAATGATGAAAGCGATTGATGATGCGAAAGCAAATGGTGATTCAATTGGTGGAATCGTTGAAGTAATTGTGGAAGGGATGCCAATTGGAGTAGGTAGCTACGTGCATTATGATCGAAAACTGGATGCGAAATTAGCAGCTGCAATTATGAGTATTAATGCTTTTAAAGGTGTCGAGATTGGAATTGGTTTTGAAGCAGCGCATAGACCAGGAAGTGAAGTTCATGATGAAATTCTGTGGAATGAGGAGCATGGATATACACGAAGAACAAATAATGCAGGTGGATTAGAAGGCGGTATGACGACTGGAATGCCAATTGTTGTGCGCGGTGTGATGAAACCGATACCTACACTTTATAAACCTCTTCAAAGTGTAGATATTGATACGAAAGAGCCTTTTACAGCGAGCATTGAACGTTCAGATAGTTGTGCAGTGCCAGCAGCTAGTGTCGTTGCAGAAGCGGTTGTGGCTTGGGAATTAGCGACAGCTTTAATAGAACAATTCGGATTAGATCGTATGGAACTAATTCGTGAAAATATTGAGAAACATAATGAATATGCGAGGGGATTTTAATGGGAAACATACATATTCAAACGAAATCAAAAGAATATGATGTACATGTTGGTAAAGAAGTGTTGTCAAACTTAACAACGATCGTTCAAAATATGCAGCCAGCGGTATCTAACGTAATGATTATTTCAGATGAAGCTGTTGCATCACTACATTTACAGACAGTTATCGATGCATTACAAGTAGAGCAGCACGTGTTTTCGTTTGTTGTACCAAGTGGCGAAAAAGAGAAGTCTTTCGAAAATTTCTATGCGGCTCATACGTCAGCTCTTGAAAATAAATTAGATAGAAATTCTTTAATTCTTGCACTTGGAGGCGGAATGATTGGAGATTTAGCTGGTTTTGTTGCTGCATCGTTTATGCGTGGTATTCGCTTTGTGCAGGTTCCGACAACTTTATTAGCGCACGATAGCGCAGTGGGTGGGAAAGTAGCGATTAACCATCCGTTAGGTAAAAATATGATTGGTGCATTCCATCAGCCAGAAGCAGTTGTATATCATACACCGTTTTTACAGTCTCTTCCTGAAAAAGAGTGGCGTTCAGGTTATGCAGAGGTGATAAAGCATGCTCTTATCGGTGATGTGGAGCTATACCATTGGTTAAAAGAAGAAGTGCAAACATTAGCGGATCTTCATGATGAGAAGTTAATCCATATATTAACGAAGGCGATTCCTGTAAAGGCAAATGTTGTGTCACAAGATGAAACAGAGAAGGGTGTACGTGCTCATTTGAATTTTGGACATACGTTAGGACATGCTCTTGAAAAAGAGCTAGGGTATGGAAATATTACTCACGGTGACGGTGTAGCGGTTGGAATGTTATTCGCCATATTTTTAAGTGAGCAAGTGTACAAGGTTGATCTTGCTTATGAAGATATGAAGCAGTGGTTCTTGAAATACGGCTATCCAAAAATGCCAGGAGATTTGAATGTAGAGCGCCTCGTTCAATTGATGAAACAAGATAAGAAAGCAAATGCAGGAGCAATTCATATGGTGCTTATGCAGGAATATGGGGTAGTGAATGTCGTATCTATTTCAGATGAGACTGTTCATATTGCGTTAGAGGCATTTCAAAAAGATATGGTTTAAAATGATAGCGAAGTGCTGTGAAGTGCTCATTTAGAGGTATTCTCGTAATAGTGACGGTTATGACAAAAGATTACAGTAAGGGGCTATAACCGTATTGTAATCAAATTGAATGAAATGACTGGGGGAAGAAAAATGAGAGTGAAAGAGCAATTGTTAACTTTGAGAGCGTATGTGCCTGGGAAAAACATTGAAGAAGTAAAAAGAGAATATGGTTTATCAAAAATTGTGAAATTAGCATCCAACGAAAATCCATTCGGTTGCTCAGCACGTGTGACAGAAGCATTAACTTCTTTAGCGAGCCAATATGCCCTTTATCCAGATGGATATGCCTTTGAACTTCGGACAAAAGTAGCGGAACATTTAGGTGTAAAAGCAGAACAACTACTATTTGGTAGTGGATTAGATGAAGTCATTCAAATGATTAGCCGAGCGTTACTACATGAAGGAACAAACGTTGTAATGGCGAATCCTACGTTTTCACAATATCATCACCATGCTGTTATTGAAGGAGCAGAAGTTCGTGAAGTATCACTTAAAGATGGTATTCACGATTTAGATGCAATGCTAGAGCAAGTAGATGAGAAAACGAAAATTGTATGGATTTGTAATCCGAATAATCCAACAGGTACATATGTTGAGAAACAAAAATTACTTTCATTTTTAGAATCAGTTCCTAAGTCGGCTCTCGTTATTATGGACGAAGCATATTATGAATACGCGGAAGCAGAAGACTATCCGCAAACATTACCACTTCTTGAAAAGTATGAAAATCTTATGGTTTTACGCACGTTTTCAAAAGCATATGGTTTAGCTGCTTTTCGTATCGGATATGCGATTGGGGATGCGAAGTTAATCGGACAGCTAGAAGTAGCTAGGTTACCATTCAATACATCAACTGTAGCCCAATCTGTAGCACTCGCTGCATTAGAAGATCAAGCTTTTTTACAAGAGTGTGTGCAAAAGAATGCTGAAGGTTTAAATCAGTATTATGCATTTTGTAAAGAATATAACGTATTCTATTATCCATCTCAAACAAATTTCATTTTCTTAAAACTCGGTATACCAGGTAATGAAGCTTTCGAACGATTAATGAAAAAAGGATATATCGTTCGTTCTGGTGCTGCATTTGGTATCGATGATGGTATTCGTATTACTGTCGGTTTGAAGGAAGAAAATGATGAAATTATAGAGTTACTGAAAGAGCTTGTAAATGAGCAAGTACAGAAAGAAGAAACATATTCTTAAGAGATTGTGGAGGCTCCTATTATAGGAGCCTTTTTTATCGCATTCAAAATAAAGGTTGAAGACTGCTAATTAAGTTATTCTGTAAACCACGGTTTGTATGGCTTGATAATTAGTGAGAGAAGTTATTTGCACGGTCATAAAAGAAAGCGGTACAATAGAAGATGATGATAAGGTATCGGTGTCATATCCGAACCTTTTGAACAATTAACTACTCTGTAGGAAGAAGTATAAGAAGAAGCATGCTCATTCTAAAGGTTGCGTTCTAACAGTGAGTTGCTTATGATAAATGAACAGAAGAGAATATTTTTTAGAATTAAAGGAGACGTTTATGCAAAAGTTTGAACAAGCTGTTTCATATATTGAAAATGGTGAAGCAGAAAAAGGATTACAATTATTAAAAGAACAATTAAAAATTGCGAATGATGAAGAGAAGTATGATATCGCTCGTTACTATCATACACTTGGATTTACAGATGAGGCATTAGCAATTACTGAAGACTTACGTTTACTGTATCCAGAAGAAAGTGAATTCACTGTATTTTTAGCAGAATTATATATTGATCTAGATAAAGAAGATGAAGCGATTGAAGTGCTTCATGATATTCCAGAAAATGACGATTTATATGTTCAATCGTTATTACTTGTTGCAGATTTATTCCAAATGCAAGGTTTTGATGATGTAGCAGAGCAAAAACTATTAAAGGCGAAAGAAATGATGCCTGATGAACCTGTTATTACGTTTGGGTTAGCAGAATTATATAGTAGTAAAGGTGAAGAACAAAAGGCAATTACTTATTATGAATCGCTATTAGCGGAACATAAAGTAATGGGTGGTGTTGTGATCGCACTTCGCCTCGCAGAAACGTTAAGCGCGATCGGAAACTGGGAAGAAGCGATTTCTTATTATGAAGCAGGCCTAGAGGAACAAAAAGATATTCACTCATTATTTGGATATGCCTTCACATTATACCAAGGTGAAGAATATCAGAGAGCAATTGGTGCTTGGCAAGAACTAAAAGAATTAGACCCTGAGTACGCATCACTGTACATGTATTTAGCGAAAAGCTATGAAAAAGAAGGAATGCTTCAAGAAAGCTATGAAACGCTTCATGAAGGAATTAAAGTAGATGAGCTTTCAGTTCCATTTTATGTAGAGTTAGCGAACATTGCGGCGAAATTAGGAAAAATAGTAGAAGCAGAGGAAGTTCTTCAAAAAGCGCTTGAGTTAGATCCAGGGCATTTAGGTGCAACATTAAAATATGCATATATCTTAAAAGAACAAGAAAAGTACGAAGAGTTAATTGCAATTGTAGAGCGTGCTATTGATAGTGGAGAACCAGATACACAACTACTTTGGGATCTTGCGTATGCAAAAAAACAATTAGAAATGTATTCGGATGCATTAAAACACTATGAAAGTGCATATACTTCTTTTAAGAATCATCCAGACTTCTTAGAAGAGTACGGTTATTTCTTATTGGAAGAAGGAAAACGAAAAGAGGCGAAAGAAGTATTTACCCAGTTATTACAACTAGACCCGACACAAATTCATATTGAAGAGTTGTTATATAATTTAGAGGATTTTTCATAAGTTGGAAGGAAACTGAATGCCGCTTCTTGAATCTAAAAAGAAAAGAGAAAGACAGAGGAGGGACTTAATTGCTATGAATACCCCTGTTTCTGTAAACGAGAAGAAGGATTTTGTAAAATGGTTTTTGAATAATTACCAACTGAAACAGCGTGAATGTGTATGGATTCTGAATTATTTAATGAGTCACGACCAATTGATGCATAAAGTCCACTTCGTAGAGCATGCAAAATATTGTCCGCGTGGCTTAGTGATGTCAGCAAATTGTGTGAAAGACACACCGTTTCACTTTTTTAAACAAAATGTTATGACAACAGATGCTGAAAAATCGTTTCATGATATTCGTTTAAATCGAGATGAGGATATTTATATTCAACTCAACTTTAAATCATCGTTTCAAAATGCGAATTATGTAGCTGTATTAGAAGAAAACCCATATCTACCAAAGCATATTGAAGTAAATGAAAAAGATCGTTTACTTGCAGAAAGGTTTTTGGAAGAAAGTGTATTTTCGTTTAGGAGAGAACGCCTTTTGAAACAAATTGATGAAGCGTTAGATAAGCAAGATAAGGAAGCGTTTCATAGATTAACGGCAGAGTTAAAAACTTTATAGAATTTATTTGGATTAATAAATTTTTACAAATTTCAGACTTTCATCAAGAAAAACTACCTATATTGGGTAGTTTTTCTTTTTTTACCTCTTTTAGTATGGTTTAATATATATAAAGTGAAAGTTCTGTCATTTGTAAGTGAAGGAGGGAAGGAATTTGAAGTGGATTGTAAAAGATGTGGAACAGTTTGAGCAAGCAAGAGAGTATGTTGATACAGGAGTAATACCGCTGTTATCAATTTCGGCAGCAAAAGAAATGAAAATGGTTGTAGAACAAGGTGAATTTATCGAATTGTTGAGCACGGAATTGGAAAGAGAGTATAAGGGAAGAGTGCTTTTACTGCCTGCGTTTACGTATTTGGTAGAAAGTCAAAAGAATGAAAAAGGTCGTTTGCAAGAATGGACAAATCATTTACGAAGTGAAGGTTTTAAGCATATTGCTTATGTTACAAGTGATTTTTCATGGAAAGAGGATATGCAAGAGTTACAGGGAGATTTGTTTTGGTTTCCTTCATTAGCATTAGAACAATTTAGTGATCAAGCAAAAAGAGAAGTTATTCATGCACATATAAAAAATATAATGGTGATGTTGGAAGAGAAATGGGGAAACTCATAATAAACAGAAAGTTCTTATTATTATGAGTAGTATGATATTGACCTGTGCATGAGCGTATTATATCATGATAGTGTCCTAGTTTTTATTTTTTATATAATTTATCACGAGGGGACAATTTCTGATAGAGGGGGGAAATTTTCGTGAGCGAGAAAGAACATCGCGTGTCAAGAAGACAATTTTTAAATTACACACTCACAGGGGTAGGAGGCTTTATGGCTGCCGGTATTTTAATGCCGATGACGCGATTTGCGCTTGATCCGGTGTTAAGAAAAGAAGCGGGAACGGATATGGTTGCTGTTGCGCAAGTAAAGGATATTACAACAGAGCCGAAGCGTTTCGATTTTAAAGTGAAGCAGGTTGATGGTTGGTACAAGTCTGAAGAACCAAAATCAGCTTGGGTTCATAAAGATGAAAGCGGAGACATTGTTGCGTTCTCTCCAGTATGTAAACATTTAGGATGTACAGTTAACTGGAATTCGGACAAAGCACATCCGAATCAATTCTTTTGCCCATGTCACGGGGGTCGTTATACAAAAGATGGGATTAACATTAAAGGTACGCCACCCCTTGCTCCGCTTGATGTGTACGAGTCTAAAGTGAAAGATGGAACGCTGTATCTAGGAAAAGCGAAGCCAAGAGGGGGTGCAAAGTAGATGTTAAATAAAATTTATGATTGGGTGGATGAAAGATTAGATATTACACCAATATGGCGTGATATCGCTGATCATGAAGTACCTGAACATGTAAACCCGGCACATCACTTTTCTGCATTCGTCTATTGCTTTGGAGGACTTACCTTTTTCGTTACTGTAATTCAAATTTTATCTGGAATGTTTTTGACGATGTATTATGTGCCTGATATTAAAAATGCTTGGGAATCAGTTTACTATTTACAAAATGAAGTTGCTTATGGGCAAATTGTTCGTGGTATGCACCACTGGGGTGCTAGTCTCGTAATTGTAATGATGTTTTTACATACACTCAGAGTTTTCTTCCAAGGTGCGTATAAAAAGCCCCGTGAGTTAAACTGGATTGTTGGTGTTCTTATTTTCTTTGTTATGTTAGGTCTTGGTTTTACCGGATATTTATTACCGTGGGATATGAAAGCTTTATTTGCTACAAAAGTAGGGATTCAAATTGCAGAGCAAACACCGCTCATTGGTCCTTATATTAAAACATTACTCGCTGGTCATTCCGAAATTGTTGGCGCTCAAACATTAACTCGCTTCTTTGCTATTCACGTCTTCTTCTTACCAGCAGCACTTCTAGGTTTAATGGCCTTCCACTTCATCATGATTCGCAAACAAGGTATTTCCGGTCCACTATAAGAGATTGCTAAATTAAAGGGGAAAGAACTAAAGGAGGGAGATTATGCATCGCGGCAAAGGGATGAAGTTTGTAGGAGATTCTCGGGTACCAGTAGCTCGGAAACCAAATATTCCAAAAGACTATTCTGAATACCCAGGGAAAACAGAAGCATTTTGGCCGAACTTCTTGTTAAAAGAATGGATGGTTGGTGCAGTTTTTTTAATCGGTTATTTATGTTTAACAGTGGCGCATCCGTCGCCGCTTGAGAGAATGGCGGACCCAACAGATGCTGGATATATACCACTTCCAGATTGGTATTTCTTATTCTTGTATCAGTTATTAAAGTATTCGTATGCTTCCGGTTCATTTACTGTAATTGGAGCATTTATTATGCCAGGGATTGCGTTTGGAGCATTACTGTTAGCTCCATTTCTTGATCGAGGTCCAGAAAGACGTCCATTGAAGCGTCCTGTGGCAACTGGATTTATGCTTTTAGCAATTGCATCGATTATCTTTTTAACTTGGGAATCTGTAGCACACCACGACTGGGAAGCTGCAAAAAAACAAGGAGCAATTGTAAAAACAGCGCCAGTTGATAAAAATGATGATGGCTATAAATTAATGCAAAAAAATACTTGTTTAACATGTCATGGTGACAATTTACAAGGCGGGGCAGCAGCACCGGCACTGCAAAACTTAACTTTAAAGCCAGAAGAAATTGCTAAAATTGCGAAAGAGGGAAAAGGTTCAATGCCTAAAGGTGTATTTAAAGGTACGGATGAGGAACTGAAGAAGCTTTCGGAATTCGTTGCAAAGTATAATAAAAAATAATAAAAAAGCTGACTACAAAATTTGTAGTCAGCTTTTCTATTTAGTTGGATGAAGTTTGTTATAATAGAGTAGGATTTAGTGAATGAATTACTTTGCTTGAAAGGTGTTGGACATACGGATTGGTGTACTTGTATGCAATGTTAAGACAACGCTCGGTATTATTATTTTTATTAATTGTTAACTTATTAGGTACAATTTATGGATTTATATGGTACGGAAATCAATTGAAAGAAACGTCACCTATATTTTGGCCGTTTGTACCAGATAGTCCTATGGCGACTCTCTTTTTTGTCTTTGTTTTAATTGCTTTTTTGGCAAAGAGAAACTGGGGATTAATAGAAGCGTTAGCGATTGTAACTTTAATAAAATATGGTATTTGGGCTGTTGTTGTAAACGCGATTATGATTTACGTAAAAGGGCCTATAGGCCTTATGGGCTACATGTTAATGCTTTCGCACTTCGCGATGGCAATACAAGGATTTTTATATGCTCCATTCTATCGTATAAAAAAATGGCATTTTATAGTAGCAGCTGTGTGGACGTTGCATAACGATGCAATTGATTATTTATTTTGGCAAATGCCGCGATATGGAATTATGCATTTGTTTGTAGAGGAAATTGGTTATTTTACGTTTTGGTTAAGTATTGCTGTACTATGTATTACATATTATTGTTGCTTACGTGAGCAAAGAAAACAATTTTCTTTATGATGGTTAGAACATTTAGGGGGAGAACATGGAGAAAAATAAGAGTGGTACAAAAATATTGGATCGATTAATTACTTTAGTTGTTTCATATAGCATAGCATTTTCTATTTTTGCACTCGCAACAACGGCAGTTGTATATGGAAAATGGTTGTATTATTTTGAAATTGATTTTTTAAATATTGCTGATTTAGCGGATATGACGAAGGATGAAATTAAAAGAAATTACGATGTGCTTATTACATATTTATCCCCGTTTTATGACGGAGCATTACATTTGCCCACATTAGATATGTCCACAAATGGCCGTATTCATTTTGTAGATGTTAAAAATATTTTAGTAAAGATTCAATATGTGATGTATGCGACAATTATGATTGCAGTGATAGGCGGAATTTATTTATTAAAAAAGAAAAATGAAAAGTTTTTACTGCACGGATCGATTTTAACAATCATTTTTCCGATAGCGCTTATGTTACCAATTGCTATTAATTTTGAAAAGAGTTTTGTATTATTCCATAAACTTTTATTTAGTAATGATTATTGGGTTTTTGATCCTGAAAAGGATCCAATTATATTAATGTTACCAGAAGAGTTCTTTATGCATGCTGCGTGTGCTATTTTATTATTCATTTTAGGTGGGAGTATACTTTGTTACAGCTTATATAGATATCTCGTAAAAAAGAAAAGGATGTCACAGAAAAAATTCTCTGCTTAAAGAGAATTTTTTTCTTTGTAAAACGATAATATATTTTTCGGTCTAGTTCTGTTCTATTCTTGTCCAAATTAACATATTTTGTACTAGTAGTTAAGGGGGGACCGGGATGAAGAGAACATTAATTGGATTGATAGCATTTCTAATTATAATGTTTCCGTTACGTATATATGCTGAAGAGTGGAATGAGCTAACAGGGTTGTTAGACGACTCGTTACAGTTAGTGAAGCGTAATGAAGATGAAAAAGCGGTACAAGTATTACAACATTTCTCGGAGCAGTTTTTAATAAAGGGGAATGAAAAGAAGCAGGAAGTAACACCAGATCAAGTTAGAGTTATTTCTTTAGCTTACGATAAGGCGCAACAATCGCTCTCTGAAGAAGGTTTAGGTAAGCAAGCTAAAATTGATAATGTGCTGGCATTACAACTTGCTGTTGATGCACAAGTATCGAAATATCAACCACTTTGGATGGAAAGAGAAAGGAAAGTAATGGATGCCTTTTCTCAAATGGAAAAAGCGATGGAAAAAGAAGATGCTGGGCAGTTTCAACAAACGTTAAATACGTTTTTAAATGAATTCAATATTATTTATCCAAGCTTAATGATTGCTTTGCCAGAAAACGAGGTCCAGCGTGTAAATGTTCATTTATCTTATTTAGATGAATTTCGTAACGTTATGTTAAAAACGAAAGGCGGCCAAATGCAATTAGGGATTATTAAAGGGGATTTGCAAAAGATATTTCACACAGTAAAAAAAGATGAAATTGCACCCTCTCTCATTTGGTTTATGACAATTACTGGGGGACTTATTTTATTCACATTAACTTATGTTGGATGGAGAAAGTATAAAGGAGAGAGAGAAAAAAGAAAAAGTAATGTACATTCTAAAAATAGATAATGCAATAAATAAAGATATGGATTGTAAGGTTTATTCATTGACAATAGTGGCAGAAGAAAATAGAATGAGAAGTACTATAATTAAAACTTCAATGGAGGTTCATGATGTTTTATTTAATTTACTTCGCGATCATAATGATCATACCGTTGTATGCACAGTCAAGAGTACGTAGTGCCTATAGCAAGTATTCACAAGTTTATTCAACATCAGGTATGACAGGAGCGGAAGTGGCTCGAAAAATTTTAGATGAAAATGGATTATACAACGTAGCTGTCGAAGAAACACCAGGTCATTTATCAGACCATTATGATCCAACCGCTAAGACGGTTCGATTATCAACAGATAACTATTATGGACATTCAGTTGCTGGTACAGCAGTTGCAGCACACGAAGTAGGACACGCAATTCAAGATGCACAAGATTATAACTTTATGCGTATTCGTCATTCGTTAGTTCCTGTGGCTAATTTTGGATCGAATATATCATGGGTATTTATTATGATTGGTATATTTGCGACAATGTCAAAACTATTGTTATTAGGTATCATTTTAATGGCAGCAGGTGTTGTGTTCCAGCTCGTTACATTGCCAGTTGAGTTTGATGCGTCAAAGCGCGCAATGCAACAAATTGAAGCGTTAGGTATTGTATCAACAGATGAATATGGGCAAGCTCGTAAAGTATTAAATGCGGCAGCATTAACATATGTAGCAGCTGCAGCTGTAGCGGTATTTGAATTATTACGTCTCGTATTAATGTATACTGGTATGCAGCGTAGCGACGACTAAAGACTATCAATTTTGATAGTCTTTTTTTGTTGTGTGGATTGAATTATATAATGTATTGCAAATAGAAATAATAGAAGTAATGCGGAAAGGTGGTGGGGGAAATGAAATATCCAGACCATTTAGTAAAACAAGTACAAGAGCGTAGTGCTCCTTATCAACTAGAAGGTTTTTTAAGTGGACAAGGTCCTGAAAATCCCAAATTTATGTTGTTAGGAGAAGCACCTGGTGAAACAGAAATTCATAATGGGATTCCGTTTAGCGGGAGGGCGGGAAAACAATTAATGGTTTTTTTAGAGCGTATCCACGTTACAAGGGAAGAAGTATATATTACGAGCGCTGTTCGGAGTAGACCTTATAAATGGCGAGAGAAAAAAGAACGAAATGGTGAAATCATACAAAAAAAGTATAATAGAACGCCAAATCAGGGAGAAATAGTTGCCCATGCGCCTTTGTTAGATTATGAATTAGAGAAAATACATCCGAAGCTTATCGTCACGCTTGGAAATATCGGTCTTCAACGTTTAACAGGAAAAAATAAAAAAATCACAGATGTACACGGGCAATTATTAAAACAGCCCATTCAAAAATTAAAGGATATGCAAAGTGCAGAGTTTACATGGTCAGAGAAAGAATATCATGTTTTTCCGACTTTTCATCCAGCTTCCATTTTTTATAATCGGAGTTTATTGGAGCTTATTCATGAGGATTTTGAGAAGCTTAAAAGACTTGTAATAAAAAACTAGAAAAGCTAAGGCGCTTTTCTAGTTATATTTAATTATGTAAAGGGTTTTTATTTTCATCTAACGTAAACCCTTCACCAACTACATCATGTACATCACTTACAGCGACAAAAGCATGAGGATCTACAGAAGTAATGATATTCTTTAATTTCACGATTTCATTTTTAGCAACAACGCAATACAATACATTACGTTCCACTTTTGTATACGATCCAACAGCTTTTAAAAAGGTTGCTCCGCGCTCCATTTCAGATAAAATTTTGGCAGCAATTTCATCGTTTTTCTCTGAGATAATAGTCGCTCCTTTGGCAGCATAAGCTCCTTCTTGCATAAAATCAATGACTTTAGCACCGATAAAAACAGCAACTAGCGTATACATGCCCTCACGGTATGATAAATAGGTAAGAATAGAGACGACGATAACGACAGCATCAAACATAAACATTGTTTTCCCCATACTCCAGCCAACATATTTGTGCGCTAGTCGTGCGATAATATCTACACCGCCAGTAGTCCCGCCATATTTAAATATTATTCCAAGGCCGATACCGATAAATGCCCCGGCGAATAAAGCTGCGAGTGTCATATCATTTTGCAAGTTTAAATGTAAGTTGAGTACTTCGTAACGCTGGAAAATCCATAGAAATAAAGATACGCTAAAGGTTCCAATTAATGTATATAAAAATGTCGTTCTGCCAAGTAACCTCCAGCCAATAAAAAATATAGGGATATTTAAAATTAAGTTTGAGTAGGAAGGATCAAACTTAAATAAAAAATACAATAATAGTGTAATACCAGTAAACCCACCCTCTGCAAGGTGGTTTTCAATATTGATATTGACAATACCGAAAGAAAATATAGCGGAACCAATTAAAATAAAAATAATATTTCGCATCTTCAATTTTGATGTCATATAGAAATCCCCCTAATTATGTAATGATTGCATTGCTCCGCTGAAACGGTAAAACATAATAATAAGTAATTTCTAGTTGCTAGTGAAAATAGTAAGAACCTGATTGATGTGGGCTGATTTTTTGTGAAAAGTGCAAAAGAAAGTTTCACTTTATCCCGCTCTAAAGGCTGATAGGAGATGAAGCAAAGAAGAGGGGCAAACCAGCCGTAGGAACCCGATTGGTGTGGGCTGATCTTTTGCAAAAATCGCAAAAGAAGTTTCACTTTACCCCGTACCAACGGCTGGTAGGAGATAAACCTCTGAAGAAAGGCAAACCAGCCGTAGGAACCCGATTAGTTCAACTAATCTTTTGCAAAAAAATCACAAAAGAAGTTTCACTTTATTATAGTCTATCCAAAAATGGGTCGCAAATAGGTGTTTGGCGGGGAATAATATTTGTCAAATCGCGATGAATTGGCTAACATGAAAGAGGAAGGATTAGAGGTGAATAGTATGGAAGCAAAAACGATGAAAGATATGCAGAAAGAAGTAGATGCATATATTGGTCAGTTTAAAGAAGGTTATTTCAGTCCGCTTGCAATGATGGCTCGTTTAACGGAAGAAATGGGAGAGCTTGCAAGAGAGGTAAATCATTATTATGGTGAGAAACCGAAGAAAACAACTGAAAAAGAAAGAAGTATTGAAGAAGAGCTTGGAGATGTATTATTTGTTATGATTTGTATGGCAAATAGTTTAAATATTGATTTAGAGACAGCACATAACATTGTAATGAATAAATTTAATACACGTGATAAAGATCGCTGGACACGTATTGATGAGGGAGAGAAAGAATAATGAAAGAAATTAAAGTAATTATCGCCGGACCAAGAGGACGTATGGGACATGAAGCAGTCCTTCTTATGGAAAGAACGGAACATTTTAATTTAGTAGCAGCAGTGGATTATAAGCATGGTGGTGAGAAGATTTCTGATTTACCTGGCATGCCAGCATTACATGCGCCGATTTACGCTGATTTACATACTTGTTTAGATGAAGTAGAAGCAGATGTGTTGTTAGATTTAACAACACCAGAAGTGGGGAAACAACACGTTACACTTGCAGTTGAGCGTGGACTTCGTTCGGTTATTGGTACAACTGGATTTACAGAAGAAGAATTGACACGTTTAACAGAGAATGCAAAAGAAAAAGCAGTAGGAACAATTATTGCTCCAAACTTTGCAATTGGTGCAGTTCTTATGATGAAATTCTCACAAATGGCAGCGAAATATTTCCAAGATGTTGAGGTAATTGAATTACATCATGATCAAAAATTAGACGCACCATCTGGTACAGCTGTAAAAACGGTAGAGTTAATTCGCCAAAATCGTGAATCAAAGCAGCAAGGTCATCCAAATGAAGTAGAGCAACTAGCAGGTGCACGAGGTGCAAATGTAGACGGTATTCACATTCATAGTGTACGTTTGCCAGGGCTTATTGCACACCAAGAAGTAATGTTTGGTGGAGATGGACAAATGTTAACAGTTCGTCATGATTCATTCAATCGTGCATCATTTATGTCAGGTGTAAAACTATCAATTGAGACAGTAATGAACCTTGATCATCTTGTGTACGGTTTAGAAAATATTATCGACTAAAGGGGAGACAACGGATGAAAATTGCCTTAATCGCACATGACAAAAAGAAAAATGATATGGTTTCGTTTGCATACGCATATAAACCAATTTTTGAACAACATGAATTATTTGCAACAGGAACGACAGGGCTTCGCATTATGGAAGCGACTGGATTAGTTGTAACAAGATATCAATCTGGCCCTCTTGGTGGAGATCAAGAAATTGGTGCAATGATTGCAAAGAACGATTTAGATATGGTGATTTTCTTCCGCGATCCATTAACAGCACAGCCGCATGAACCGGATGTGAATGCATTACTTCGTTTATGTGATGTATATGCGATTCCACTTGCAACGAATATGGCAAGTGCTGAAATGTTAATGCACGCATTAGAGCGAGGAGATTTAGATTATCGTAAGTTAAGAAAATGAGGGGAACAATTATGAGTGGATTACATATATTAGCGTTTGGTGCTCATGCCGATGATGTTGAAATCGGCATGGCTGGTACCATCGCTAAATATACAAAGCAAGGGTATGAAGTAGGTATTTGTGATTTAACAGAAGCTGATCTTTCTTCAAATGGAACGATAGAGTTGAGAAAAGAAGAAGCGAAGGTCGCAGCTCGTATAGTGGGAGTAAAAACGAGGCTGAATTTAGCGATGCCAGACCGTGGTTTGTATATGAAAGAAGAGTATATACGTGAAATTGTCAAGGTGATCCGTACATATAAACCAAAACTAGTTTTTGCGCCGTACTATGAAGATCGCCATCCAGATCATGCAAATTGTGCAAAGCTTGTGGAAGAGGCTATTTTTTCAGCAGGAATCCGTAAATATATGCCGGAACTTTCACCACATCGTGTGGAGTCTTTTTATAATTATATGATTAATGGTTTTCATAAACCGAATTTTTGTATAGATATAAGTGAGTACCTCTCTATAAAGGTGGAAGCATTAGAAGCGTATGAAAGTCAGTTTTCAACAGGGAGTGATGGTGTTAAGACACCGTTAACAGAAGGTTACGTTGAAACTGTGATTGCTCGTGAGAAGATGTTTGGAAAAGAAGTTGGAGTCTTGTATGCCGAAGGATTTATGAGTAAGAAACCGGTTTTATTACATGCTGATTTATTAGGGGGATGTAAATGAAATTAAAAATAGGTATTACATGTTATCCTTCTGTAGGTGGTTCTGGAGTTGTTGGAACAGAATTAGGAAAGCAATTGGCGGAACGTGGGCATGAAATTCACTTTATTACATCGGGTTTACCATTCCGGTTAAATAAAGTATATCCAAACATTTATTTTCATGAAGTGACGGTAAATCAATACTCTGTATTTCAATATCCACCATACGATTTAGCGTTAGCAAGTAAAATGGCCGAGGTTGCACAAAGAGAAAACTTAGACATTTTACATGTGCATTACGCAATACCACATGCAATTTGTGCATATTTAGCAAAACAAATGATCGGAGAGCGTATTAAAATTGTTACAACCTTACATGGAACAGATATTACTGTGTTAGGTTCCGACCCTTCGTTAAATAATTTAATTCGTTTTGGTATTGAGCAATCGGATGTTGTTACTGCTGTCTCGCATTCATTAATTAACGAAACACATGAGCTTGTAAAACCAAGTAAAGAAATTCAAACGGTATATAACTTTATAGACGAACGTGTATATTTCAAGCGTAATATGTCTCAATTAAAGAAAGAATATGGTATAAGTGAGAGTGAAAAAGTACTTATTCATATTTCGAATTTCCGTAAAGTGAAACGTGTGCAGGATGTTGTTCAGGCATTTGCTAAAATTGTTAAAGAAGTAGATGCGAAGTTGCTTCTTGTTGGAGACGGACCAGAATTCTGTACGATTTTACAGATAGTGAAGAATTTACATATTGAAGATCGCGTTTTATTCCTAGGGAAGCAAGATAATGTTGCAGAACTACTTGCGATGAGTGATTTAATGTTGCTTCTATCAGAGAAGGAAAGTTTTGGTCTTGTTTTATTAGAAGCAATGGCGTGTGGTGTACCTTGTATCGGAACACGGGTTGGAGGTATTCCAGAGGTTATTCAACACGGGGAAACAGGATATTTATGTGAAGTTGGCGATACAACAGGAGTGGCAAATCAAGCTATTCAGCTATTAAAGGACGAGGAACTTCACCGTAATATGGGAGAACGAGCAAGAGAAAGTGTTTATGAGCAATTTCGCTCAGAAAAAATTGTTTCACAATATGAAACGATTTACTATGACGTACTAAGGGATGACAAAAATGGAAAGATTTAAAAAAGCTAGTTCTATTATTGAGACATTAAAGCAACAAGGACATGAGGCTTACTTTGTTGGTGGGAGCGTACGAGATCTTATTATCGATAGGCCGATTGGAGATATTGATATTGCGACATCTGCTCTACCAGAAGAAGTGATGGCTATATTCCCAAGAAATGTTCCTGTTGGTCTTGAGCATGGAACTGTAATTGTTGTAGAAAATGGTGAGCCCTATGAGGTAACTACTTTTCGAACAGAAAGCGAATATGAAGATTTTCGAAGACCTAGTAGTGTTCAATTTGTTCGTTCATTAGAAGAGGATTTAAAACGTCGTGATTTCACGATGAATGCAATTGCTATGACAGAAGAAGGCGAAATGGTCGATTTATTTGCTGGACAGGAAGCCATTCAACAGAGAGAAATTGTGACAGTTGGAAATGCTGCGGATCGTTTTCAAGAAGATGCCCTGCGAATGATGCGTGGTATTCGGTTTGTAAGCACGTTAGGTTTTTCATTAGAAATGAAAACGAAGCAAGCGATTGAAACGTATGGGCATTTGCTAGAACATATAGCAATTGAGCGTATTACAGTAGAGTTTGAGAAACTGTTAACTGGTACATATTGTGTGAAAGGTCTCAAAGAATTAGTAGAGACGAAGCTATTTTCTCATTTGCCATATTTACAAATGTCAGAAGAGAGACTGTTAAAAGCTACGCAGTATAAATGGGATTCTTTCGAAACGGATATTGAGGCGTGGGCATTTTTCTTATATTGTATCGGAGAAGAACATCCATCTGTCTTTTTACGTCAATGGAAGTTTTCGAATAAAAAAATAAAAGATATTGTTGCAGTTTTATTGACAATCCGTACTAGAAAGGAGAAGGATTGGGATACAGTCCTTCTTTATAAAACGGGAATTCATATCGCTGAAATGGCAGAGAGAGTATATGAAGCGATGATTGAACGCTATGACCCTACATCTGTTGAACGAGTACAATTAATGTTTCATGCATTGCCAATCCAGGAGCGTCAAGAAATGAATGTGACTGGTAATGATTTATTAAACTGGGCAAACAAAAAGCCTGGTCCGTGGGTTGCTGAGATGCTTCAGAAAATCGAAGAAGCAATCGTACAAGGAAACGTAGTTAATGAGAAAGAGCGTATAAGGGAGTGGCTACAAGGATGCAATCTACTATAAGAAAGCAGTTATTGCAAGTTTTTTCTGAAGCGGATGGCGAGTTTGTATCCGGCCAAACAATTAGTGATAAACTTGGTTGTTCAAGAACTGCTGTGTGGAAACATATGGAGGATCTGCGGAGTGAGGGATATGAACTTGAAGCTGTGCGTCGATTAGGTTACCGAATTGCAAGTAAGCCAGACAAAGTGACCGCTAATGAAATTCAGTTAGGGCTACAAACGAAGCGGATTGGTAGAACAGTGTATTTTGAAGAAACTGTTGAATCAACGCAGCACATTGCAGCAAAACTTGCTTATGAAGGTGCAGAAGAAGGAACAGTCGTTGTAGCAGAAGAACAAACAGCGGGAAGAGGTCGTTTAAGCAGAAAATGGCATTCACCAAAAGGAACAGGGATTTGGATGAGTATTATTTTACGCCCATCAATCCCAGTTCATCATGCACCGCAACTTACTTTGTTAGCGGCCGTTAGTGTTGCACAGGCAATTGAAAAATGCACGGGTGTAAACGTAGGAATAAAATGGCCAAATGATATTTTAATTCAAGGTAAAAAGGCTGTAGGTATATTAACAGAAATGCAAGCGGATCCTGATAAAATTAATGCTGTCATTATGGGCATCGGTATTAATGCGAATCAAAAGCAAGAACATTTTGATGAAGAAATTCAGCACATTGCTACTTCATTAGCGATTGAATCAGGTAAGCCGATTGTTCGTGCAGAACTTATGCAACAAATCTATTTACAACTAGAAAAATTATATGAAGAGTATTTACAAAATGGTTTCTCTGTCATTAAAATTCTTTGGGAAAGTTACGCTGTGAGCATCGGGAAAGAAATTACCGCTCGAACGATGAGAGAGACAATTACGGGGTTAGCAAAAGGAATCACAGAGGATGGTGTATTACTTCTGGAGGATCATGAGGGGAAAGTACATCATATTCATTCTGCAGATATTGAAATTAAGTAAAAGAAGTTCCTCTTTTGGAACTTCTTTTTATTTCAATAGTTTTGAGTTGAATTTGTAACATGATAATAAATTTTTTTCATATTTAAAGTTCATTTCAAAATATCTTCCGCCTAGTTGGCAGGGCATGTTATTTGACGATTACTTTGCCTGCCATTCCTTTAAGAAGATGGTATCGACATATTAATTCATATGTACCAGTATTTTTAGGTTTCACGGTAATATGCTTTTCTTTTCCTGACTCGATTACGACGTCAATGCCGAGTTTTTTCACTGTAAAGGTGTGCTCGTTTTTACCTTTATTTTTCAATAGTAATGTTGTTGATCCTTCAAGCGGAATCGTGATAACATTTGGATTAAAGTAATCATCATTTAGTTCAACCTCAATCACTTTCGTTAAATCGGTGGGGGGTGTTACGACAGTAACTGAGGCAAATACATGGGAGGATCCTAAAGACATCCACCATACAATCATTACAAGCAAACTGCTGAATCGAAATAACCACCTGTTCATAGACATCTGCAATTCTCCTTTGTTAAGTACTTTCCTCAATTAACCTGCATCATTAGTTTAAGAGTTATACTATACAGTTAAATGGATTACAGAAAAAATTAACTTGGACTTTTTTAGCATGCGTTGAAAAAACATGTATCTTTTCAGGATTGAATTCTCCATAAAAACTGTATAGCATATATACTCTCGTGTTAAATTTCATATACCGTAATAAGAATAAAAAATTATTTTTTCAAAAAAATGTAGTAATTCCTTTTTGTAGTTTGCTATAATTAGTTCGAATGTGGGCAGTATCAGAGCGAACTGCACCATGATTCGAAGTCATACGAAAAATAATAACTTGGATTCTGCCTTGATCCAATAACGGACTGGGACAGAGGGATGAATAATGCCGACTAACACACAACCCTTCTGCCCTTTTATGGTCAGAGGGGTTTTTTATATGATTTCGGCCATCTCCTCTCTCCTGCATAAAGGAGGAGTAGTTTTTGAAAACAAAAACAGATTTTTTGAAGATGAAAGAGCAAGGTGAGCCGATTACAATGCTAACGGCGTATGATTATCCATCTGCTAAATTAGCAGAAGAAGCTGAAGTTGATATGATTCTAGTTGGAGATTCTCTTGGAATGGTTGTACTCGGATACGATTCAACAGTACCTGTAACAGTAGAGGATATGATTCATCATACGAAAGCTGTACGCCGTGGAGCGAAAGAGACGTTTATTGTAACTGATATGCCATTTATGTCGTATCACGTATCATTACAAGAAACGATGGTGAATGCACGTCGCATCGTTCAAGAGAGCGGGGCACACGCACTGAAGGTAGAAGGTGCTGGAGAAGTTATATCGACGATTCAATATTTGACGAACGCAGGAATTCCTGTTGTAGCGCATTTAGGTTTAACCCCTCAATCTGTAGGAGTGTTGGGTGGATATAAAGTGCAAGGAAAAGATGCGGAGAGTGCAAAAAAATTAATAGAAGATGCAAAGAAATGTGAAGAAGCTGGTGCAATAGCGCTTGTGTTAGAATGTGTACCAATGCAGTTAGCAGAACTTATTTCAGAGCAACTAACAATACCAACAATTGGGATTGGTGCAGGACAAAAAGTAGATGGGCAAGTGCTTGTTTATCATGATCTTATCTCATACGGCGTAAATCGTGTTCCGAAATTTGTGAAGCAATATACGTCTGTTCAAGAGGAGATTGTGCGTGGGATTTCACAATATGTTACTGAAGTAAAGACAAGGCAATTTCCTGAAGAAAAACATTCGTTCACAATGAAAGAGGAAGAATGCTTAGCGTTATACGGAGGAAAACAATAATGAAAATCGTAACTACAGTGCAAGAGATGCAGCAAATTACAAGCGAACTTCGTGCAAGTGGAAAGAGTATTGGTTTTGTTCCAACAATGGGTTATTTACATGAAGGCCATGCTACTTTATTACGTAAGGCAAGAGAAGAAAATGAAATTGTAGTTTTAAGTGTATTTGTAAACCCGCTACAATTCGGCCCAAATGAAGATTTAGATCGATATCCTCGTGATATTGATAGAGATGAAAATGTAGCAAAAGAAAACGGTGTAGATTATTTATTTTATCCGAGTGTAGAAGAAATGTATCCAGCAGAACAAACAACAACAGTAGAAGTTGTGAAGCGCACGGACGTATTATGCGGTCAACAAAGACCTGGTCATTTCGCTGGTGTTGCAACTGTACTGATGAAACTATTTAATATTACGGTGCCAACGCGTGCTTATTTCGGTATGAAAGATGCTCAACAAGTTGCAGTAATTGAAGGATTTGTAACTGATTTCAATATTCCAGTTACAATCGTACCAGTTGATATTGTAAGGGAAGAAGATGGTTTAGCGAAAAGTTCTCGTAACGTGTACCTATCACAAGATGAACGTGAAGAAGCTCTTCATTTATACCGCAGCCTATGTATAGCGAAAGAAAGAATTGAGGCAGGTGAACGTAATCCGGAAATCATTACAAATCTTGTGAAAGATTATATTGAGACGCATACGAAAGGCACTGTAGATTATGCGGATTTATATGCATATCCGTCATTAACAATGGTAGAGAAAGTCGAAGGAAGAATCATTTTAGCTATTGCAGTTAAGTTTGAAAATGTAAGATTAATTGACAATATAACATTAACGGTTAAATAAGGGGGAGCATCTATGTTTCGCACAATGATGAGAGCAAAGTTACATCGTGCAACTGTAACGGAGGCAAATTTAAATTATGTAGGTAGTATTACAATTGATGAAGACTTAATGGATGCAGTAAATATTGTAGAAAACGAAAAAGTCCAAATTGTAAATAATAATAATGGTGCTCGCTTAGAGACATACGTTATTAAAGGGGAACGCGGTAGTGGTGTTGTTTGTTTAAACGGTGCGGCGGCAAGACTTGTACAACCAGGGGACAAAGTAATTATTATTTGTTATGGGCTAGTTACGGAAGAAGAGATTCATACACAAGAACCAAAAATTGCAGTACTAGACGATAATAATCAAATTATTGAAATGTTAGGTGCTGAAAAAGCGGGTACGATATTATAAGTAGAAAGGCTATCTCCATTGCGGAGATAGCTTTTTTGTGCATCTTTTCATTAAGATGAGATAAAACGTGGTATAGTAACATTATATAAATTATTGTTGTTTGAAAGGTAAGAAATTGAGGTGTTACATATATGAGTAAGCGTTATGTCGTTGTTGATTTAGAGACGACAGGGAACTCCTGGAAAGATGGGAAGGATAAAATTACCCAAATTGCAGCTGTTGTAGTAGAAGATGGAGAGATATTGGAGATTTTTTCGTCTTTTGTTAATCCAAAGAGAGAGATCCCACCATTTATTACAGAATTAACAGGGATTGATGAAAGTCTTGTAAAACAAGCCCCGTTATTTCAAGATGTAGCCCCGATGATTGTTGAGCTATTACAAGGTGCGGCTTTCGTTGCGCATAATGTTCACTTTGATTGGAATTTTTTAAATGAAGAATTAAGGCAAGCTGGATATACAGAAATACATTGTCCGAAAATCGACACGGTTGAATTGGCTCAAATTCTTTTGCCGACAGCCGATAGTTATAAATTACGTGATTTAGCTAAAAAGCATGAACTAGAGCACGATCAACCACATCGTGCGGATAGTGATGCTCTTGCAACAGCGGAATTATTTTTACAATTTTTAAATGAAATTGTAAAGTTACCACTTGTCACGTTGCAATCGCTTTATGAATTAAGTGATGTGTTCCAAAGCGATATAGCTGATGTGCTTTCTGAAAATATTTTAAAGAAAGTAATGCACGGTAAAGAAGATATAGCGGAGTATGAAATACATCGAAATATTGCGCTGAAAAAGCGGAACTATTCCTTAAACCTTGGAGAAACGTGTTCATCAAAGTTTGATGCTTTCTTGAATAAAACGATGGATAAATTGGAATCACATATGCCAAAGTTTGAAAGAAGAGAAAGTCAACAACTGATGATGAAAGAGATATATACGGCGTTAAGAGATTCTCGTTTTTCACTAATTGAAGCCGGTACAGGAACAGGAAAGACTCTCGCTTATTTGCTTCCTAGTCTTTATTTTGCAAAGAGAAAAGAAGAACCTGTCATTATAAGTACACAAACGGTACAACTCCAACAACAAATATTAGAAAAAGAAATTCCGTTATTACAAAAAATAATGCCATTTTCATTTGAGGTAGCTCTTCTAAAAGGAAGAAAGCATTATTTATGCTTACATAAATTTGAGTATGCTTTGCAAGAGGAAGAAAAAAATTATGATATGGCACTTACAAAGGCGAAGATTTTAGTTTGGCTATTGCAAACTGAAACAGGTGATCGAGACGAATTAAATATTCCTGAGGGCGGAAAGTTACTTTGGAATCGTATTTGTAGCGATGCGTATAGTCCAGGCGGTATGCAAAGTAATTGGTTTAGTCGTTGTTTTTACCAGCGAGCGAAGAATAAAGCTTTATTTGCAGATATCGTTATTACAAATCATGCGTTATTATTTCAAGATTTTTCAAGTGAAGAACCGTTGTTTGCTTCATGCGAACATATTATTTTTGATGAAGCTCACCATATTGAAGAAGCCGCGAGTAGAACATTGGGTGAACAGTTCTCTTGTATGTATTTTCAATTGGTTATATCTCGTCTTGGGACACTAGAAACAGAAGATGTACTCTCCAAAGTATATAAAATGATGAAAAAATCAGAGCAAGCATCTCGTTCAACTTTCCGTATGATAAGTTATAGTTTGAAGGAACTTAAGTTTGATGCGGATGAACTCTTCCAAATGTTACGTACTTTTATATTTAAACAAACAAAGCAAGAGCAAGGAACGAATAATATGCCGCTCATCTATAGGTATAACGCAGAACTAGAAAAAGGTAAGTTGTGGGATAGTATCGTCGAATTAACAAATCGTTTTATATATGAATTAAGAAGGGTAGTAACTGCTCTTGAGAAGCAAGTGGATATATTGCAAAGTAAGTTAGAATGGGAGATGCATGTTGTAACAGGTGAATTTATGCATTTAATTGAGTTGCTGAGAAAGATGGCAGAATCATTACAGTTACTCGTATTAGAAAAGAATTCGTATGTAACTTGGATGGAGACTGAAACGAAAGGGACGATTCATTCAACAGTTCTATATGCACAGCCTGTTCATATTGGTGAAAGATTTGCTGATGAATTTTTAACAGAAAAAAAGAGTGTTATTTTTACATCCGCAACACTAACAGTTAACGATACGTTTGATTATATAAAAGAGGAACTTGGTTTACATGATTTCGCTCCAAATACTTTAAAGGTTCCGTCGCCATTTCGTTATGATGAACAGATGAAATTAATGGTGTCAACGGATGTACCTTTTATTAAGCAAGTAAGTAATGAGCGATATATTGAATCTGTATCGGAACATATTGCAAAGATAGCGAAAGCCACAAAAGGCAGAATGCTCGTTTTATTCACTTCGTATGAAATGTTAAAAGAAGCGTATGCGAATTTAAAAAATAATGATGAATTAGAGGGGTATTTATTACTGACCCAAAGTGTGAATAATAGAAGTCGAAGCCGCTTAATTCGAAAGTTTCAAGAATTCGACAAATCAATTTTATTAGGGACGAGCAGTTTCTGGGAAGGAATAGATATTCCGGGAGATGCCTTAAGTTGTCTTGTTATAGTCCGTCTACCATTTACACCTCCTCATCAGCCGATGATGGAAGCGAAAGGTGAGTGGCTAAAAAATCAAGGTGAAGATGTATTTGCTAAATTAGCGCTTCCACAAGCAATATTACGTTTCAAACAAGGATTCGGCCGCTTAATTCGAACGAATACAGATACAGGAACGGTAGTAGTGTTAGATCGTCGTTTGACGAGTTCTTCCTATGGAAAAAGATTTCTACAATCGATTCCTAACGTACCTCTTTATGAAGGGCCATTAGAAGAATTGTTAGTACAATTAGAAGAACCACCAAATGAATAAAAATGGAAGAAAAATACGCCTGAAGTACTTATAAACTTCAGGCGTAAAAAATGTGGGTAGGAGGAATTTTATTTTTCTTACTTCTTGTATACAAAATGTGTTGGTTTTCGACTTGAAACCTTTTTTTGCTGTACATGTCCTGCTATAATAGATGGGTGATGAAGCAGGGGTTGTAAAGAATGTACTCTTATTGTAACCGCATTGCGTTCTTCTATAATTAGAAATTTTTGTGTAACGGAGGAGTTTTTTCATGGAGAAGAAAATCGAAGTACTATCAACGACGCGTATTAAATATTCGTCGGATTTGTATAAAATTGTTGATAGTTTAAATCGTACGTTAAAAGAGCAGGACCTCATGTTCGGACTAGCATTAGACGAAAAAGATAAAGAAACAGCTGTATTTACGATTTACAGAACGTAGTGATACAATGAAAAAGTGGATCTTTGCAATCATTATTGTTATCGTTGCTAGCGGAATATATGGGGCGTATGTTTATAATAAAGCGATGGGAAAGAAAATTCCAAAAGAGTCGAAATTTGTAGAAATTGCTAAAGAAAAAGCAAAGCTTACAAAGGTGAAATCTGTTGATTATTACAACGGAAAATCTGCATATATAGTCGTGCAAGGTACAGATGAAAAGGGAGAACAACTTATCGTTTGGGTGCCTGAGAAAAAAGGGGATACTGTAGTAAGGAAAAAGAGCGAAGGTATTTCTGAAAAAGAGGCTATACAAAGAACAATAGAGCAAGTCGGCAATGAAAGTAAGGAATCAAAAAGTAAGCCGAAAGAGATTATGAAAGTGAAATTAGGCTTTGAAAATGATGTACCACTATGGGAAGTTACATATATTGATGATGACAATCGTTATAGTTATTACTATCTTGAATTTAAAGATGGAAAATTTTTAAGACGATATAGCATTGAAAAATAGATGTAGGGGGAACTACAAATGAAATTAGCAAAGCGAGTAGCTGCTTTAACACCGTCTTCAACTTTAGAAATTACAGCAAAGGCACAAGCATTAAAAGCAGAGGGTCATGATGTAATTGCATTAGGGGCAGGGGAACCTGACTTTAATACACCAGAGCATATTATGGATGCTGCACATAAAGCGATGTTAGAAGGGCATACGAAGTATACACCAACAGGTGGATTACAATCGTTAAAACAAGAAATTGTGAAGAAATTTACTCGCGATCAAGGTATTGCGTATGATCCATCTGAAATTATTGTATGTAATGGTGCAAAGCATGCATTGTATACATTATTCCAAGTATTACTTGATGAGGGAGATGAAGTTATCATCCCAACTCCTTACTGGGTAAGCTATCCAGAGCAAGTAAAGCTTGCTGGCGGTAAGCCGGTTTATGTAGAAGGTTTAGAAGACAATGAGTACAAAATTACAGCAAAGCAGCTGCGTGAGGCAATTACAGAGAAAACGAAAGCAGTTATTATTAATTCACCGAGCAATCCAACAGGAATGATTTATAGCAAAGAAGAATTACAACAGCTTGGAGAAGTATGTTTAGAACATGATATTTTAATCGTTTCTGATGAAATTTATGAAAAATTAATTTATGGTGGCGTAGAATATACTTCAATTGCCCAGCTTTCTAATGCATTAAAAGAACAAACACTTATTATTAATGGTGTATCTAAATCTCATTCTATGACAGGATGGCGTATTGGATATGCTGCAGGAAATAAGCAGCTTATTAAAGCGATGACGAACTTAGCGAGTCATAGTACGTCAAACCCTACTTCAATCGCTCAATACGGCGCAATTGCGGCATATGCAGGCTCACAAGAACCTGTGGAAACAATGCGTCAAGCCTTTGAAGAGAGATTAAACATCATTTATGATAAATTAATTCAAATCCCTGGCTTTACTTGCATTAAACCGCAAGGTGCATTTTACTTATTCCCTAACGTAAAAGAAGCTGTAGCTTTATCAGGATATGCAACAGTTGATGATTGGGCAAAAGCTCTATTAGAAGAGGAAAAAGTGGCTCTTGTACCAGGTACAGGATTTGGTGCTCCAAATAATGTTCGCTTATCATATGCGACATCTCTTGAACAAGTAGAGAAAGCATTAGAGCGTATCCATACATTTATGAAAAGTAAAGTGCAAGCTTAATTTTATATTTCATTCATGTAATATAAAAAACCTCCCCATTAATAGGGAGGTTTTTTTGACGAATTGTGGCAAAAAGAAATAGCTAAAGGTGTGTTATACTAGAGAGCGAGGTGTTTGGTGATGAAAAAGAAAATGATGTTACAGTGGTTTGAGCAGGGAAGCATTGCAATTCCAAAATTACTTATGATGCATTATAAAAAATTAGGTTTAAATGAGACGGAATTTATGGTCGTACTTCATGTACACACATTTTTAGAATCAGGTAATTCGTTTCCGACTCCATCAGAGATTTCTGAACGGATGACGATAACGGAAATGAAATGTATGGAAGTAATTCAAGCATTGATTCAAAAAGGGTTTTTATCACTAGAAGGTGGACAAAGATCAGAAGCGATGATGTGCGAAAGTTATTCTTTACAACCGTTATGGGAAAAAATATTACATTTCTTAATGGATGAATCAATAGAGGAAGAGCAAAAAGAAAAAAAACAGCTGCAAGTAAATTTATATACAGTATTTGAAAAAGAATTTGGAAGACCACTTTCGCCGTTCGAATGTGAAACGTTAGGAATGTGGGAGGACCAAGATCAACATCATCCAAATTTAATTCAAGCGGCTCTTAGAGAAGCTGTAATGAGTGGAAAACTAAATTTCCGATATATTGATCGTATTTTATTTGAGTGGAAAAAGAATGGAATTAAAACGGTAGATCAGGCTCAAAATCAAGGTCAAAAATTTAGAGCGAATCAACAAAGAGCACAACAAATGACAAAACAAGAGACGAAATTTACTGGAAAAGTGCCTTTTTATAATTGGTTGGAGCAGTAATATAGGAGGAAGTATATGTTAAATAAAACGCAAATTCGCTATTGTTTAGACACAATGGCGGATATGTATCCAGAAGCACATTGTGAATTAATTCATGAGAATCCTTTTGAATTAGTAATCGCGGTGGCACTATCTGCACAATGTACAGATGCACTTGTAAATAAAGTGACGAAAAATTTATTTCAAAAATATAAAACACCAGAAGATTATTTAAGTGTATCTTTGGAAGAGTTACAACAAGATATACGTTCTATTGGGTTGTATAGAAATAAAGCAAAAAACATTCAAAAATTGTGTCAGATGTTGCTGGATGATTACAATGGAAAAGTTCCAGAAGACCGTGACGAGTTGACGAAATTACCAGGAGTAGGGAGAAAAACAGCAAATGTAGTTGTTTCGGTAGCGTATGGCATCCCGGCAATTGCTGTTGATACGCATGTAGAAAGAGTGAGTAAACGGTTAGCGATTTGTAGATGGAAAGATTCGGTGTTAGAAGTAGAAAAAACATTAATGAAGAAAGTACCGATGGATGAGTGGGGAGTTACACATCATCGTATGATTTTCTTTGGACGTTATCACTGTAAAGCACAACGACCGCAATGTGAGGAGTGCAGACTGTTAGAAGTATGTCGTGAAGGAAAGAAGCGAATGAAGGTGAAATAAAGGATGGAGCGAGTTATAGAAATACCGAAAGAATTTCACTGTTTACCATTTTTTAAAGAAAGTGTAAATTTAATTAAGTATCATACAGACAATTCTTTTGAAGAGATAATACAAAATACTTACTTTATATTTGATATTGAAAGACAGTATGAGCCGTGGAAGGAAATTGAAAACAGCATTCCAGCGATGTTGAATGTATGGAAAAATAAGCATGAAGACATTGCTATACTGTTTCGAAATAGAAATAAGCAAGAGGCTGAGGGACCAATGATTCTTTTTGCAGCTCACTTGTTATCGGTTGTCTATTGGCTAAATGAACAACCTGTTCATAGTTTGAATGAAATGCAAATAAATACGAATAAATTAAAAGTGCAACCTGTTAATTTTATGGAAAGATATTCATTCATTATAAAGAAACCGAGTAATTATCATTCTTATATTCAATTAGCGCAGTTGTATATCGAAATAGAAAAGCTGTATGTAAAGAAAATGATAACAAAAAAGAAGTCCGCTTCTCGTTAAGAGAAACTGACTTCTTTTTTTGTATATTAGGACTCTGTTGTAACAACAGCACCGTCTGCGTGAGGTGTATCTCCTCCGGTATTTTGGTGTTGCTGTTCTTGTTGTTTCTTAGCCTCTTCTTCAGCTTTTTTCTTGGCCTCTTCTTCAGCTTTCTTCTTAGCTTCTTCATCAGCTTTTTTCTTAGCTTCTTCTTCAGCTTTTCTTCTAGCTTCCTCATCAGCTTTCTTTTGAGCTTCTTCTTGCTGTTTACGTTGTTGTTCTTGCTGTTGTTCTTGTTGTTTCTTAGCCTCTTCTTCAGCCTTTTTCTTAGCTTCGTCTTGTTTTACTTTATCTTCATTAGCCTTTTTCTGGGCTTCTTCATCAGCTTTTTTCTTAGCTTCTTCATCGGCCTTTTTCTTAGCCTCTTCTTCAGCTTTTTTCGCACCTGGAGTTCCGCCAGGCGCAGTGAAGGATGCACCAACTGCTGGGCTTGTTCCAGTGCCTTTTTTCGCTACTACAGAGAAGCTGTAAGTAACACCTGGTTTAATACCACCAAGAGTAGCTGTCGTACCACTTATTGATAGGCTACCACTTGAACCATCAGTTGCTTTATAGCTGGCTGCATATGCATCGACTTCTGCTGGTCCAGACCAGTTTAGTGTAACTGTGCTAGCGCCATCAAAAGTGACATTCAGACCACTAGGGGCATCTACTTTAATTTGTTTAATTGCATCTTTTTTCGCACCTTTTACGTATAATTCTCCGTTTATTTCTTGTACAGAAGAAGGACGTTCAAAGCGAGATTTATCTGTAGCGAATTTGCTCATCATTACTTGGAACATTTGCTGTGCAATTTTAGTATAACGATCACTAATGTAGTTTTCTGGACCATTCTTTACGTAACCAGTCCATACAGCCATCGTATATTGTGGTGTATATCCAGCGAACCAGCTATCCCTGTTTGCATCAGCTGGAATGCCGTATTTCTTTAAATCTTTTGCATCAAAGTTTTGCGTTCCAGTTTTACCCGCTACGTCAACACCTGAAACATATGCTGTTGGTCCTGTACCACCAGAACCAGGTTTTACTACGTCACGAAGAACGTCAGTTACCATGTAAGCTGTATAGTCTTGCATAGCGCGTTGTTCTTTCGGTTTAAAGCTTTTCTTTTTCCCGTCCGGGAAGGTTACTTCTTTTACGAAGTGTGGTTTATTATAGTTACCACTATTACCGAAGGTTGCATATGCACCTGCTACTGCTAATGGAGAACTATCGTTACTACCAATTGCAGTAGATTCATGTACTCCATTTTCAAATGTCATGCCTAAACCTTCAGCAAACTCTTTTGATTTATTAAGTCCAACTGTTTGAGCTGTCTTTAAAGCCGGGATGTTTAATGACTTCTTCAATGCTTCACGAAGTGAAACGTCACCTTTAAAACTCCCTGTAGCATTTTTAATCTTTGTGCCATCCGAATAAGTATATTCAGAGTCATTTAATTGATGGTAAGTAGACCATTGAAGATTCTCAATCGCTGGACCGTAGTCGAAAATTGGTTTCATTGTTGAACCAACTTGGCGTTTTAAATCAGTTGCCATATTATGACCTTTGAAAGTGGACTTATTTTCTTTACGTCCAGCACCAATTGCTCGAACTTCTCCAGATTGTGTATCCATAAATACAAATGATCCTTGGAATTGATCGTTTGGATACTTAATAAGATTACCATCCATAATTTTTTCAGCGTAATCTTGAGCATCTTGATCAAGTGTTGTATGAATCGTTAAACCATCTGAACCGATATTTACATCAGGATATTCTTTTTCAACTTCTTTTACAACCGCATCTAAAAATGCTTGATACTTCATCTCAGTTACTTCTGAAGACGGTTGAAGGCCCTCAGTTACTGGGATCTTAACGGCGTTATTCATTTCTTCTTTTGTTATATAACCATGTCGATTCATTAATGATAATACGACATTACGACGATTTGTTGCTCGTTCAACATTTTCCTTTTTTGTTGGATCATAAATGTTTGGACCTTGGGGTAAACCAGCGAGCATAGCAGCTTCATGTAATTGCAAGTCTTTTAAATCTTTACCATAATATTTTTGCGCTGCTGTCGCAATACCGTATGAACGGTTACCTAAATTAATCTTATTTAAGTACATTTCTAAAATCTCATGTTTAGAGTATTGTTGCTCTAATTTGTAAGATAAGTACCATTCTTGTACTTTTCTTTTAGCAGTTTTGTCCATCGTTAGAAAGTAGTTTTTAACGACTTGCTGTGTAATCGTACTACCACCTTGGGAACCGAAACCACCAGTGACATTTTCCATAACTGCTTTTGTAGTTCGTTTAAAATCAATTCCATTATGATCATAGAAACGCGAATCCTCAGTTGCAAGGAATGCATTTTCAACTACTTTTGGAATTTGATCATAAGTAACGTGTGTTCGTTTTTCAGCACCGTATTCATAGAAGAAATTCCCGTTTTTATCAAGAAACTTTGTTGATAAAGGATTAACAAGTTTGGCTTTGTCTAATTTTGGAGCATCCTTTACCATAACAAAGAAAGCGGAAACGCCGGCTACAAGACCAACGATACCAAGAAGTAGACAACCTATAAGAAATTTCTTGAAAAAGGAGCCTTTTTTCTTTGGTTTTTCTTCTTTATGTGTTTTTTTCTCTTGATTTTTCACATGATTTCGTTCTGTACGAGAACGATAATTATCTGACATTATACTTTCTCCTACCTTTCATTCTCTCCCCCAAAAGTCGAAAAAAGAGCCTTAGTGATGACTCTATCACGAAAAATAAACCATGTCTAGTACACGGATATAGTCAATCCGAGGGTGATAACCGCATGATAATAAGGATCCATGCTCTTCTATTTCTTCTTTCGTAATCGACTTGCGTCCACCAGTATTTTGACGATTCCAAAATGCAATAATATGTTTTGCATCTAGTAAATAAAATTCATCAAAAAGTGTAAATTTAATAATAACAAATGCAATTCCATTATGAGCAACCACTTGCTTCATATGTTCAATTTGATGAAGGTGGAAGTTTTGAAGTGGGAAACTAGTTTTATTTTTTGTTTCCTTTGCTTCAAAATCGATGTATTTCCCTTTGTATACACCGTTGTAATCTGTTGTAGAAGGTTGTTTAAAATACGCTTCTTTTACCACTGCAGCACTTCGAGCGGGGTAATCTACTTTTACAATTTGAAGAGGTGTAGGCTTTTTATGTACACATGCAATATTATGGGTTAAGTAATATTGATTTGTTTCATTCAATTCCTCTTCAAGGGACATACCTCTATTACTATAAGTATGTGTTTTTATAGGTGTTTTTTGAGGTTGTGAAGCTTGATTATACCTTTTTCCATTTGGGTAACGAATGGTCATAGTGTGTCCACCCCCAACTTGCTAAGAATTACTTACAAAGGTGATTATATCAAAAAATGAAAAAAGATGTGACCTTTTTGATGAAAGGTATGATGACTTATTTATGTTTACATGGAATGATTATATGAAAATGAAACAAAATCGAGAAAAAAATTTTTGTACAGAGGAAGAAAAAGCAATCATTCACAATATTAAAAAGAAAACAGAAATAGCTAATGTGGACAATATTTCTCGGACACAATCTTATCAAGAATATTATTTAAGAAATAGTGAAATCAGGTGGGCCTTTTTAGCGAGTATGGTTTCGAGAAATGCGGGCTGGAATATGACTGATTTAGAAGGGAGATATTATGCTACTGTTTTACCTAGAACGGTAAAAAAACATTTATTTATTCTGTACGAACAGGCTAATTGGATTATTTTTTTAGATGCATTTCCTCAGCTATTATTGTATGAGGAAAGTAAGAAGAGACGTGCACCTCTCTTTCATTTGTTGCAATATTTCAACGTATCAATTTTTATGGAAAAAGAATGGTTACTTTTCTGGGAAAGAAGAGATATGAATAGGCTTATGACAGCGCTTATTATAAATGAGCAAAATAAAATTCAAAAACCAGTCATTGAGAACACATATTTTAAAAAACATGTATTCCATACTGCACTTTTTAAAGTACAAGAAAGACTTCATATTAGTGCAGTTATCTTCCCAACAATTGAAGGGAGAATGTATGGATTTTCGGTTTATCAATTTGAAACGTTACAACAGCGTATAGAACTAGGAAAAAAATTAGCATGGTTATTGTTTCATCCAATTTATAATGGTTCGTTTTATAAGTTTGCATTGCAAACTACACATACTGGGTCTAGAGAAGATTATGAAGTTTACGCAAAGGAAACTCGAAAGTCTTATACGCCAACACTTAGAGATATTTATCCTGTTATTTTACATGAAGAAATAAAAATGAGAGATTGGTTTTGTGCAAATATGAAAATGAATGTGCTATTTGTACCTGAAGAACCTAAAGGGGAAGTTAATATAACAGAATGGTATAGAAGAAAGAGAGAACAAATCTATAGGCTATCTATGGCAAATCGTTTTGCTAAAAGGATGGATGAGTTCATGATATAATAAAAAAGAAGTCCCGTCTTCCATTTTGAAGACGGGACTTCTTAATTTGAAACAATCCTGCTATGTGTGCTACAACTTTAATCTCAAAACGTAATGCTAGTAGGAGATTAAGGGTGACTTGAAATTTAACTGTTCGTAATAAAGTCTCGCTTTATGTAGCAGGGAAGTTTGGACCATCTAGCTTTGGATTGCCAGTCTCGGGTTTATTTTGTTGTTTGTTTTGGTTTTTCTTTTTTTCATTTTTGTTCTTTGCCATTGTAATACACCTCCTTTTTGTATTGTTACCATTTCTATAAATGACATACGAAATGATTTCTTTGACGAATAACAACTAGTTTTGTCATGTGGGCAGGAGTGGTGAATCATTCGGCGAAATTACATGACAAAGGAAAAGCAAAGAAGGAGGCGTTTTGTATATGGCGATGGTTCAGAAGGAAGATGTAATGAAAAAAATGGATCAAATGTTAAGTTCTCTCGATTTGCTGGAAATGAATATAGGTATTAGAATGAATCATGCATTAAAGGATGCGAGTGAAAAAATATGCAATAAGATAGAAATAACAGAAATGCATATTGAACATATGGAAAATAAATTAGTGCATCACGAAGAGAAAGGGAATTGGGTAAAGACATTTCAAAACGTCGTAGTGAGTGCATAATAAGGTGGGAAAGAAATGAAGAATGAAGCATTAATACAGTCTTCAGAAAAACTCATGCAGTATAATAATGAAGCGAATGTAAAAAAGAGAGAACTAACCGAATACGACTTTTATAAGGATATGAAACCGTTTGTAGATATGGTAGATGAGGAATTAAAGAAGTGGAAAGAATTAGCTTATAAGTGGATTAAAGAAGAAAAGCCAAAATATATACATGTACAGCAAATTGATCAAGTATATGATAATTTACAAACGAATGTGTTGCAATGCTTTGTAAATAAAGGTAAAGGTAAACGATTCTTTGAAACACACCAAGCCATTTCGTATACTTTGCAAAATATAGTTGAGCAATGTAAATAACAAGAGGGAGAGCCCTCTTGTTATTTTTATGCTTCTGTCATTGTTGTAGGTTTTGTTGCGCCGTTTATTTCTAATTCTTTTATTAATGTTCGATAATCTGATATGCATATTTTTCCTTCGAGATACCAATGTCTCGCAAAGTCTAATAATTCATTTGCATTCTCTGTGCAATACCCCTTTTTTTGAGAAAACGCTTGTTTTAAATCCCCTAATACCATGTTGATTCCTCCCCCATGAGAATCTTCTTCTTCATTATCATAGCATGGAAGGGTTTTCTTTTTTAATTTTTTAAAAATTTAAACTTCCGACAAAAATAGACAGATACTCCATCACACATATTATTTTATAGGTACATATTATATATGTAGAAACTTATGTGAAGGAGGAGAGAATGCATGTTTCAACAACCTAACTTATATCAGCAAACGAATCCATATGCACAGCAAAATATGTACCAATATAATACGGATACATATTTACGGTATAATATGTATCCTTTCGAGCCTTATTATGGAAATCAAAATTATTATCAACCGTTTGAAGTGTCCTTTATGAATCAAGCTCAACAACCACAACAGCAGCAACCTTATGTGAATCAAGCTCAACAACCACAACAGCAGCAACCTTATGTGAATCAAGCTCAACAATCACAAGCTCAGCAACCATACATGAATCAACCACAGCAGCAGCCTTATATGAATTCGCAATATTATATGCCACCACCATCTCCGTATGCTAATCAACAAGCGATGTTTTATCCACCAAAACAACCGTACCCGACGCAGGGTAAGCAAAAGCAACAACAGCCAAGTCAGTTTTCTAGTTTTGTTTCTCAATTTAAAACATCAGATGGTAACTATGATGTAAATAAAATGATGAATACAGCTGGACAAATGATGAATGCGATGAATCAAGTGACAGGTATTGTAAAGCAAGTTGGAGGCTTTTTTGGTAAGTGATGTTGAAGAATTGTCTATAAAAACAATGTAAATGAAATAAAGGACTAGACAAATTTCCTTGTAATAAATGGGTATATATAACAAACGGCTTTCTCTCTTTTCTCATACTGTAAAGTGTAATCAGATTTTTTTAACGAGAGAGGAGAGAAAAAACTATGCATCATTGTCATCCTTGCTTTGGAGGGCATAAGCCTACAGGACCTATTTGTACGACTGCTCCTGTCATTCATCCGACGAAACAATGCGTAACACACTCTTTTTCAACAACGGTGGTGCCACACATTTTCCCAACACATACAACACATGTACATCATCAACAAATTAAAAACCAAAACTTCTTCCCGCAAACAAATTCAAATGTAAATGTTGTGGACCCAATCGACCCAGGATTCGGTGGCGGATGTGGACCGTGTGGCCATGGTCATCATCATCATCACCACGGTCATCAAATATCTCCATTTGGGCCAGGACCGAATGTATCACCGTTTGGACCAGGACCAAATGTATCACCGTTTTTACCAAACAATGTATCACCAGTAGGTCCAAATATCGGACCAAACGTTGGTGGAATATTTAAAAAGTAAATGATATGTTAGAACTAGCGAAATGCTAGTTCTTTTTTTGTAATTGGAGTGTTGATATGAAAGTTATTGCAGTAACAGGATATAAGCCATTTGAACTTGGAATATTTAAAAATGATCATCCAGGAGTGGAGTGTATAAAGAAAGCATTACACCGTAAATTAATCACTTTTGTAGAAGATGGTTTAGAATGGGTTATAATAAGCGGCCAATTAGGTGTAGAATTATGGGCTGCTGAAGTTGTTTTTGAAATGCAAGTAGAATATCCTGATTTAAAATTAGCGGTATTCACTCCGTTTTTAGAACAAGAAGAAAATTGGAAAGAAGATAATCGTGAATATTACGAATTTATTCTTTCTCAAGCAGACCATGTTGATAGTATCACGAAACGGAAGTATGAAAGCCCAGAGCAATTTAAATTAAAAAATCAATTTTTTATTGAAAAAAGTGATGCGCTTTTAGCGGTATACGATGAAGAAAAACCAGGAAGTCCCAAATATATTGTAGAATCAGCAAAGAAAAAAGGGGAAATAGAAAATTATCACAGTTATTTCATTCTTTTTTCTGATTTACAAGATATAATAGAAGAGGAACAGTGGAATAATGCAGAGTAATATGTAATATAGTACTCGTATATATGATTGACAAAAAGCATTGTTTCTGAAAAAATTTAGTTAATGAAAGTTTTGGTAAAAATTTGAGGTGAAGAAAATGATTTCGGATAAAATTAAATTAACAGCGAAAGATATTTTAGAAAAAGAATTTAAAACAGGTATGAGAGGTTATCAGCAAGAAGAAGTAGACAAGTTTCTTGATATGATCATTAAAGACTATGAAGCTTTCCACAAAGAGTTTGAGCAATTAAAGCAACAAAATGCTCGTTTAAAGCGTGAATTAGAGGAACAAAAACTAGCAGTAACGCAAGTTCCACAACAACCTGTACAAACACCAGTTGCACAACCGGTTTATAACAACACGAATACGGATATTTTAAAACGCTTATCTAACTTAGAAAAAGCTGTATTTGGAAGTAAGTTATACGAATGATGTAAGGTGGGAAAAGGTTTAAGCATTTTACATAGAAAAAAACGTTGCAAAATCTTTTTGTTTCCACTATACTAATGGATGTCATAACGTTTGGGTAATCGCTGCAACGCCAACGTTGTAGAGGAAAGTCCATGCTCGCACGGCCTGAGATGGCTGTAGTGTTCGTGCCTAGCCAATTCATAAGCTAGGGTATTCTGGCTGTAAGGCTGGTTTAACGGCAGGGAAAAAACCTAAGTCCTTTCGGATATGGTTTGACTACCTTTAAAGTGCCACAGTGACGAAGTCCTTGAAGAAATGATAGGAGTGGAACGAGGTAAACCCCACGAGCGAGAAACCCAAATAATGGTAGGGGAATCTTTTCCAAGGAAATGAACGACGGGAAAGGACAGGTTTTATAACCTGTAGATAGATGATTGCCACCGGAGTACGAGGCGTGGGCCGTTTGTAGTACAAAGGAACAGAACATGGCTTACAGAACGTTATGAACCAACTATGAAATAACTCAGCTCTCCTTTGTTAGAGGAGGGCTTTTTATTTGTATGAAGTTATAAAGTATGAGTTAAAATGGTTAATGAGAAAATTTTTCGTAAAATGTAATAATTAATAGGACCAATTGCTATTAATTATTGTTTGAATATACATAAGAGGTGAATGCAAATGGGAAAAGTTACTTTAATTGCAACAGCGGCAATGGGTATTGAAGCGTTAGTTGCCCGAGAAGTTCGCGATCTTGGTTATGAATGTCAAGTAGAAAACAGCAAAGTAACATTTGAAGCAGATGAAAAGGCGATTTGTCGTACGAACTTATGGTTACGTACTGCGGACCGTGTAAAAATTAAAGTTGGCGAATTTAAAGCAACGACATTTGATGAGCTATTTGAAAAAACGAAAGCATTAAACTGGGGAGATTATATTCCAGAGAATGGTGAATTCCCTGTTATCGGTAAATCTTTAAAATCTGAATTATTCAGTGTTTCGGATTGCCAACGTATCGTTAAAAAAGCTGTCGTTGAAAAATTAAAAACAACATATAAACGTACAACTTGGTTTGAAGAAGATGGTCCGTTATTCCGTATCGAGATTGCAATGCTCAAGGATATTGCAACATTAACAATTGATGCGAGCGGTGTTGGGCTTCATAAACGTGGATACCGTATGGATCAAGGGGAAGCTCCGTTAAAAGAAACATTAGCTGCGTCTTTAATTAAATTAACAAACTGGAAGCCAGATCGTCCATTTGTTGATCCATTCTGTGGATCAGGTACAATTCCGATTGAAGCAGCATTAATTGGACAAAACATTGCACCAGGATTTAACCGTGGTTTCGCATCTGACGAGTGGGGCTGGGTAGGTAAACAAAACTGGCGTGAAGCTCGTCAAGAAGCTGAAGATTTAGCGAACTATGATCAACGATTACAAATCATTGGATCAGATATTGATCATCGTATGATTCGAGTTGCTCAAGATAACGCAGAAGAAGTAGGCTTAGGCGATTTAATTACATTTAAACAAATGCAAGTAAAAGATTTCACAACAAAAGAGGATTATGGCTACGTTGTAACGAATCCTCCATACGGAGAACGTTTAAGTGAAAAAGCACTCGTTGAACAACTGTATAAAGAAATGGGACAAGTATTCCGCCCATTAGATACATGGTCAGCGTATGTATTAACAAGCTACGAAGCATTTGAGAAGTGTTACGGAAAAGATGCGTCGAAGAAGCGTAAGCTGTTTAACGGATTTATCCGTACAGATTACTACCAATACTTCGGAAAACGTCCACCGCGTAATTCATAGTATAAAACTCCTCTAGCGCGCATATACTGGCTATTATGTAATGCGTAAAGGAGGAAGTCATATGGATAATTTTCAATTATCAATGATTCAAAAAGCTATTCACCGTACGTATGATGAGCTCGGAAAAGAAGTGGATAGTCAAGGTGCGATTGTAGATGAAATACAAAAAGCACAAGAAGAATATTTGTCAGCTCTTTCACATGAAACAGCGATTGATAAACGGTATTTAAAGTCATTAATATAGAAGAAAATTTTCCTTTTTCGAAAGGAAAATTTTTTTTCGTGAATTTCTATGTATTGCAACAGGGGAAAGTGGCTGCACACATATGCGTAGCAGTTGCTATTATCTTTTTATAGAAAAACTTTTTGGTTGGAGGCTAAGGATGTTTACTGAGAAGAGATTACCATTTGAAGTAGGAAAACAAGATAATTTTTATGATAAGTTGAATGAGTGGATTGGAGATGTGTTTTACGACATCCTTCCGGAAAAAGGCTTTGAAGAGCGTGATGAACAAATTTTTATGGCGTTTCAGTTAGAACGCGCTTTCCAAGAAAAGAAAGTTATGTTCGCAGAAGCTGGTGTAGGAACAGGGAAAACAATTGTATATCTTCTATATGCAATTTGTTACGCGCGTTATACTGGGAAACCAGCTATTATTGCTTGTGCAGATGAAACGTTAATTGAGCAGCTTGTGAAAGAAGAAGGGGACATCGCTAAGTTATCTGAAGCATTAGGGCTATCTGTTGATGTAAGGCTTGCAAAATCAATGGATAATTATTTATGCTTACGTAAACTTGAAGATGTTATGAGTGGACGAGCTCCAGAAGTAATTGAAGACGTATATTACGAGTTACCACAGTTTGTATTCGATCATGGTACGATGCAAAACTTTACTCACTATGGTGACAGAAAAGAATTTCCACTTTTAAATGACGAAGAATGGTCAAAAGTAAATTGGGATTACTTCCAAGATTGCTTTACTTGTGATTCTCGTCATCGTTGTGGACAAACTCTTTCTCGTGAACATTATCGTAAAGCAGCAGATTTAATTATTTGTTCTCAAGATTTCTATATGGATCATATTTGGACGTACGATGCTCGTAAGCGTGAAGGGCAAATTCCATTATTACCAGAAAGTAGCTGCGTTGTATTCGATGAAGGACATCTTGTAGAATATGCAGCTCAAAAAGCTTTAACATACCGTTTAAAGCAAACGATGATGGAGCAACTATTAACGAGATTGCTACAAAACGATATTCGTGAGGAGTTTGCACATTTAGTAGAAGAAACAATTTGGCAAACTGAACGATTCTTTGATGTGTTACAAGAGAATAAAAAGGAAATTGCCGGTTCTGATCGTCTAGAAATTACTGTGACAGAAAAAGTAACAGCTGAAGCGAAACGACTTTATGCAAAAATCGGTGAAGTTGGAGATGCATTAGTATTCGAAAGTGAAATGCATACAGTAAACACGTATGATTTAAATATTGTTGATGAGCATTTAGATGTATTAGAACATTCACTTCGTCTGTTCATGCACGAGAAAAATGTAATTACTTGGGGTGAAGAAGGTGATGGTGCCTTCACGTTAGTTATTATGCCACGTGCAGTTGAAGAAGTGTTACAAGAGAAAGTATTCTCGAAGAAAATACCGTATATTTTCTCTTCTGCGACATTATCGAACAACGATTCATTCGCTTTCACAGCTAATAGCCTAGGGGTAAAAGATTACTTGTCATTCTCAGTTGCTTCACCGTTTGATTACGAAGAGCAAATGACAGTAAACTTACTATCACATACGAAAGAAAATGAATGGGAAAGAAAGTGTCAATATACACTTGAAAATATACAAAAAACAAATGGACGTACGCTTGTATTATTCCGTACAACGCAAGAGCTTGCAGCGTTCAAAGAGTATGTAAGTAAAGAGCAAATGTCGGTTCCGTTCTTATATGAAGGAGATCAGGAAATTAGCCAGCTCGTTTCTCGTTTCCAAAATGAAGAAGAGACTGTACTTTGTGCGGTTCATTTATGGGAAGGTTTAGATATTCCTGGTTCATCATTATCGCACGTTATTATTTGGTCTTTACCATTCCCTCCAAACGATCCTGTGTTTGAAGCGAAACGTAAGCACGTAAATGATCCATTCTGGGATGTAGATGTACCATATATGATTTTACGACTTCGTCAAGGAATTGGGCGTTTAATTCGTACAAGTGAAGATAAAGGTGCTATATCAATTTTCTTATCTGATTCAGAAGATGAGAAAGTAGTTGCAGCTGTGAAAAATGTACTGCCAGTAGAAGGTAAAGAATTATAAGGAGAAAGCTTGGCGCTTGCCAAGCTTTTTTTCTATTATAAAAGGAATTTATGTTTCTGTGTCGAATTAAATTTGAGGTAGAAAAAGGAGGCTTTTATACGATGACAGTTGCTACATATGAGGTAGAAAAACAATTTTTAACATACGTGAAGAAGATACAGAATTACGGAGAAGCATTAAGTTTAATGTTTTGGGATTTAAGAACAGGTGCACCAAAAAAAGGTGTAGATCAGCGTTCAGAAGTAATTGGTATGCTTTCGTCAGAAGTGTTTGCTATGTCGACTTCAGATGAGATGGGAAACTATTTAACAGAACTTGAAGCTTTAATACGTGAAGATAAACTTTCTGAAACGACAAAGAAAATGGTTGAAGAGTGTCGGAAAGAATATGATAGAAATAAAAAAATTCCACAAGCTGAATATGAGGCTTATGTGAAATTAGAAGCGAAAGCAGAGAGTGTGTGGGAAGAAGCTCGCGAAAAATCTGATTTCGAAATGTTCCGCCCGTACTTAGAAAAAATTGTTGAATTTAAAAAGAAATTTATTACATATTGGGGTTATGAAACATATAAATATAATACATTATTAGACATGTATGAGCCAGGTATTACAGTAGAAGTTTTAGATCACGTATTTGGTCAACTTCGTGAGCGCATCGTGCCGCTTGTAAAAGAAATCTCTGAGTCTAAAAAAGGATTAAAAACAAGTGCTTTATCGGAACAGTTTTCAAAAGAAAAACAAAAGAACTTTACATTAGAACTATTAAAGCAATTGAATTATGACTTTGAAGCAGGTCGTCTTGATGAAACAGTACATCCTTTCGAAATTACATTAAATAGAGGGGATGTTCGTATTACGACACGCTATGATGAAAAAGATTTCCGTATGGCTGTATTTGGAACAATTCATGAATGTGGTCATGCAGTATATGAACAAAATATTGCAGAACAATTTGAAGGTACACCACTTTGCAGTGGTACATCTATGGGTATTCACGAATCACAATCATTATTCTTTGAGAACTTTATCGGCCGTAATAAATCATTCTGGAAGAAAAATTATGATTTATTAAAAGAGTATAGCAATGGTCAATTTGATGATATGTCAGTCGATGAATTTTATGATGCAATTAACGAATCGAAGCCGTCATTCATTCGTATAGAAGCAGATGAGCTTACATACCCGCTTCATGTTATGGTGCGTTATGAATTAGAGAAAGAATTATTTGATGGTACATTACAAGTGAAGGACTTACCAGCAGCTTGGAATGATAAGATGGAAGCATATTTAGGAATTCGTCCGGAAAATGATGCACAAGGTGTATTGCAAGATGTTCACTGGGCTGGTGGCTCATTTGGATACTTCCCATCTTATGCGCTTGGTTACATGTATGCAGCGCAATTTAAGCAAAGAATGTTAAAAGACATTCCGAACTTTGATGCATTATTAGAAGAAGGAAACGTAACACCGATTCGTGAATGGTTAACAGAACATATTCACCAATATGGTAAAACGAAAAAGCCGCTTGAAATTTTAGAAGATGTAACAGGTGAAGGCTTAAATGCAAACTACTTAGCCGATTATTTAGAAGCGAAATATAAAGAGATTTATGAGTTGTAAAAAAAGAGCTGCTTAATTGCAGCTCTTTTTTAAAGGGGGATGGGAGAATGGACTATACATATACAGTAATGACGCAAGAAGAAGCAGAAGAAATTGCATACAACTGGCATTATGAAGGGAAATATTCCTTTTACGATATAGAGGCAGATGAAGAAGATTTAGCTGAATTTTTACATGATGAAAGTAGAGGGAATCATACATTTTCTGTGAAGGAAAATGGCACTCTCATTGGTTATTTTACTGTTTGTAAAATAAATGACGGAACGGTTGATATTGGTCTTGGAATGAGACCTAATATAACTGGGAACGGATTTGGTTTACAGTTCTTAAACGCTATACTAGCTTTTAGTAAAGAAAAATATGGATGCAAGTATATAACACTATCAGTAGCTATATTTAATGAGAGAGCGATTAAAGTGTATAAAAGGGCAGGGTTTGAAGTAGTTGGAACGTTTATACAGAAAACAAATGGTAGTTGTTTTGAGTTTTTGAAAATGAATTATATATGTAAAAATGATTAAAAAACAGAAGAATCTCCTTCTGTTTTTTTATGCAGAAATAAATCATACTTTTTGTAATTGGAAGTTTTGAAATTTTGGAAGAGGATGTGTATGATTGAAGTTTAATAGTAAATAGCAAGTTTAGTAAGGAGAGACAGCATGAGTATAATTAAAACGAAAAATGAAATAGAGTTAATGCATAAATCTGGAAAATTACTTGCTTCATGTCATAGAGAAATTGCGAAGATGATGAAACCAGGTATTACTACAAAAGAAATTAATACGTTTGTTGAAGCATATTTAGAACAGCATGGTGCAACGTCTGAGCAGAAAGGGTACAACGGATATCCATATGCGATATGTGCATCTGTAAACGATGAAATGTGTCATGCGTTTCCGGCCGATGTTCCTTTAACTGAGGGTGATATTGTAACAATTGACACGGTAGTAAACTTAAATGGAGGTCTTTCAGATTCTGCTTGGACGTATAGAGTTGGAAAAGTTTCTGATGAAGCAGAAAAGTTGTTGTTAGTAGCTGAGAATGCTTTGTATAAAGGAATTGACCAGGCGATAATCGATAACCATGTAGGAGATATTGGCTATGCAATTGAAAGTTATGTAACAAATGAAGGTTTTTCTGTTGCAAGAGACTTTACGGGACATGGAATCGGTAAAGAGATTCATGAAGAACCAGCAATTTTTCATTTTGGGAAACAAGGACAAGGACCTCAGTTACAAGAAGGAATGGTAATTACAATTGAACCGATTGTAAATATAGGTATGCGATATTCTAAAGTAGATTTAAATGGGTGGACTGCACGAACGATGGACGGGAAATTATCAGCTCAATATGAGCATACAATTGCGATTACAAAAGATGGGCCAATCATTTTAACGAAGTTGTAATTGGAAATGAAAGAGTTTGCAAAACTCGAACAAAAATAGTAGTTTTTAAAAATTTGTACGTGTTTTTTCGATAAATGCTTTTCAAAGCATAAAAAGTACGTTATAATCCTTCTATAAAATAAATAGTTAGCTACACTCATATAATCGCGGGGATATGGCCTGCAAGTTTCTACCGAAGTACCGTAAATACTTTGACTATGAGTGAGGACGAATATAATTGCTTGTTTAGCATTCTTTTTTTGCGAAACTCCAAAAGCGCGTCTCTCACTTGTAACGAGTGGTGGTGGCTTTTGGAGTTTTTTTATTGCATAAGAGGGGGAACAAACATGAAAGTATTACAAGAAAAGATTTTGAACGAAGGAAAGGTTTTATCTGGTGACGTATTAAAGGTAGATGCTTTTTTAAATCATCAAATTGATCCAGTACTTATGCAAGAAATCGGAAAAGAATTTGCTAAACGTTTTAAAGAAGAGAACATTACAAAAATCGTGACGATTGAATCTTCAGGCATTGCACCAGCAGTTATGGCTGCATTAGAGCTTGGTGTAAAAGTAATTTTTGCACGAAAACGTAAATCGTTAACGTTACAAGATAATATGTACGTTGCAAACGTATATTCATTTACAAAACAAGAAACAAATGAAATTTCATTATCTCGAAATCATATCGATGAAAATGATCGTGTATTAATCATCGATGACTTTTTAGCAAACGGTCAGGCTGCTTTAGGTTTAATGAGTTTAGTAGAGCAAGCTGGAGCGAGTATTGCAGGAATTGGAATTGTTATTGAAAAAGCATTTCAAGATGGAGGAAAGAAGCTTCGTGAACAAGGCGTTCGTGTTGAATCACTAGCAGAAATTGCATCACTTGATAACGGCACAGTTACATTTGTACAGCAAGAAACTGCGGAGGTGAAATAAACGATGAAGCAGCATCCATTTAAAATTGCATCGCTTGGTATGCAGCATATGCTTGCAATGTATGCTGGAGCAATTATCGTTCCGCTTATTGTGGGCGGTGGACTTGGTTTAAATCAAAAAGAGTTAACATATTTAGTCTCAATTGATTTATTAATGTGCGGCGTTGCGACAATTTTACAAGCATTATCAAATCGCTTTTTCGGTATAGGACTTCCCGTTGTACTTGGTTGTACATTTACAGCCGTTGGACCGATGATTGCGATTGGAAAACAATACGGTGTGTCTTCAATTTATGGAGCAATTATTGCTGCTGGGTTATTCGTTGTTATTTTTGCGAAATTATTTGGAAAACTTGTAAAACTGTTTCCACCTGTTGTAACAGGATCTGTTGTTACTGTAATTGGAGTTACACTTGTTCCAGCAGCAATTAATGATATGGCTGGAGGAGTAGGAAGTAAGGATTTCGGTAGTCTTGAAAATTTAGCATTAGCATTTGGTGTGTTATTATTTATCATCATTATGTATCGTTTCTTTGATGGATTTATTCGTTCAATCTCTATTTTACTAGGTCTATTGTTCGGTACTATCGTTGCAGCGTTTATGGGGAAAGTAAGTTTGCAAGCGGTTGGAGAGGCGGATTGGTTCCACGGTATTCAACCATTTTACTTTGGTACACCAACATTTGAATTAACACCAATTATTACGATGATTCTCGTTGCTTGTGTAGGGATTGTAGAAGCAACGGGTGTATACTTTGCATTATCTGATATTTGCAATAAAAAAATCGGTGAAAAAGAATTAACAAAAGGCTATCGCGCAGAAGGATTAGCGATGGTGTTAGGTGGCATTTTCAACGCGTTCCCATATACAACATACTCTCAAAACGTAGGACTTGTTCAATTAACTGGAGTAAGAAATCGCGTTATTATTTATACTTGCGGTGGTATGTTAATCGTACTTGGTTTCATTCCTAAAATCGCAGCTATTACAACAATTATTCCGAAATCAGTACTGGGCGGTGCGATGTTAGCGATGTTCGGTATGGTTATGGCATATGGTATTAAAATGTTAAGTAGCGTTGACTTCGGAAGACAGGAAAACTTATTAATCGTTGCATGTTCTGTCGGAATTGGGCTTGGCGTAACAGTCGTTCCTACATTATTTTCACAACTCCCAGAAAGCATTCGTATTTTAACAGATAACGGAATTGTACTTGGAAGTGCGTCAGCAGTACTTTTAAATATCGTATTTAATATGGTGCCGCAGCGCAAAGTGAAAGTAGAAGAAGAGCCAGTATCTATGCAAAGTGCAGTAAGAGAAGCGTAAAAAAGCAAGGTCTCGTTATGAGACCTTGCTTTTCTTTTTAAGTGGCATCATTTTCCCGTAAGTACCAAGACGCCAAATGTACTCAAGTGGCCCGTATTGGTAATGTGAAAGCCACCAGCGGCTAATAAAGATTTGTAACGTGTAGAAACTAATGCAGAATATTGGTCCAACCCATAATGGAGCAGGATAATAATTTTTAAGAAATAGACCAAATACAAGTAATGTAACAATTGTATGCGAGATGTAATTTGTTAATGCCATTCGTCCAACGTATTGGAATGGACGTAATAACGTTTGCCATTTTTCTTTTTGTAATAAACGCATTAGTGTGAAAATGTAGAATATGAATAACGTTTTTCCGCTAAACATTGTAAAGACCTGCATATAAATTGGTTCATAAAATGGTTTTGATAAGAAGTAACGAACCATGAAGAACCACATTGGTAATGTAAAAAGGAACATAATAATTTGCCATTTTTTAAGCTTTGGATCTAACTCTTTCGTGCGGCGGAAAATATCCTTTTTGCCGGCGTATAAACCAAGTAAAAACAGCCCAACTGTTTCTGGGAGCATAAGTAAATTTAATCCAATTCCATCAGCGTAAAATGCATGGAAACGATTTTGTATTTGTGACAGCCAGTCTTCTAATGGCATGATAGGTAAGGAAAAACCTAGCTCTTCCTTTGGTACCAATGCAACCGTAATACCAGCCATTAGCATAATGAATTGAAAAATACTCAATAAAACGATAGCCCATATTAAAATAGTACGAGGTTCTCTCTTATAAAATAAAAATAAGAAAAATCCAGCAATCGCATAAGTATGTAAAATGTCTCCGTCCCATAAAAGAACGTAATGTAAGAAACCGAATAATAATAAAATAAGTAAGCGGCGAACAAATAAAATTTTTGGATGATCTGTTTTCGCTTCAGCACGACTCATAAAAATATAAAAACCTAATCCGAATAAAAACGAAAAAATTGTATAAAATTTCGTTTGAATAAACATATCGTAAAATAGGCGAATGTAGCTGTCTATCCCTTCGTAAATTCCTGAAAGATCACGTGAGTCAACCCCGGCGATAACAGGCCAATTCACAAGAAAAATACCTAGTACAGCTATTCCTCTAATAATATCAATGGAGTGTATCCTCTCGCCTTGTGTGAGATTTTGTGTCATTTTTTTCCTCCTTGTTAAGTAATTCCCTTTTATTATACGAAATGTAAGGTGGAGGGGATAGGGGATATTTCCATTTTTTTAAACTGTTAAGTTATGTAGGATGAGATATAATAAGAGTGCACAACAAGTTTTAACCTTTTTCAAAACAGGCAGTAAAGCTCCTTCTTATAAGGAGCTTTCTTTATGAAAAGTGTTGATAATGATTCTCTTTAATGATAAACTGTATTCAAAAGTGATAATCATTATCAAAAAAAGGTTGGTGCGTAAGTATGGTATATGCATTAGTAGCAGGTACAGTCGCTGTATATGCAGTTATTGCGAAGTATGTTTTAAATGGAGTAGGAACAGCAAAATGAGTGATATGACATAAAATCCCTTTCATTTGTAAAAAGAATGAAAGGGATTTTTTATTTTTAATGAGAATATGCTGAAAATTTAGTATGATAGTAAAGTGAAACTGTAATCAATGGGTAGGTGTAACTCTCACTGGTTATGAGCTCGCAAATAGCGGGGAAAAGTATATACATCTTGGATAAAGGGGAACAAGGGGATGACAAACATAGTACAGACAAACGGTATGAAAAAACTTGTTTGTTTTTATGAAGAGTGGCAAAAACACGGCGATGCAGAGAATAGTTTAAAGTTGTTTGAGGTAATTCAAAAATATAAACAAGAACAGCTTATGATAGCGTTCTGCGGTCACTTCTCTGCAGGGAAATCAACGATGATGAATCATCTATATAAAGCGCAGTTGTTACCGACAAGTCCAATTCCGACAAGCGCTAACGTTGTCAAAATTGAAAAAGGAATGGATCGTGTTGTTGTAACGGTTAAATCTGGAGAGCAGTACGAATATGACGGTGCATATTCAGCAGAAGAATTAAAACAAATTTGTAAAGACGGCGATGAAGTAATTGGTGTTCATATTTATCGAAACGACGCGCCGATTCCTGAAGGGGTTATGTTAGTTGATACACCAGGGATTGATTCAACAGATGATGCCCATCAATTAGCGACAGAGTCGACACTTCATCTGGCAGATGTCATTTTTTATATGATGGATTATAATCACGTCCAATCGGAAGTGAATTTACAATTTGTTAAAGAATTGAAACAACGTAATAAAACGGTTTATCTCGTTGTAAATCAAATAGATAAACATAAAGAAAATGAATTATCGTTTGAGAATTATAAAGATAGTGTAAAACAATCATTCTCTAACTGGGATATTGAAGTAGATGGTGTTTATTATACGTCATTACGAATGATGAACCATCCACATAATGAAATTAGAAGCTTAGAAGCGTTAATTACTTCTATTATGAAAGAAAAAGAGCAGTATGTAAGGACTGGAATGGAGCGAGAAACAGAATATTTAATGGGGGAACATTTCTCGTTTATTGTTTCTGAAAATGAAAAAGCTCTCTTGAAATATGAGGAAGAGTTAGCATCACCACTTTCTATTTCAGAGGTAGTTGAAAAGAAGGAAGAGTTAACGGAAGCGAAAAATCGTGAGGCAAGTAAAGAATCTTATGTGAGAAATGAATTTATAAAAGGTTTACAAGCTATATTAGATAACGCATATTTAATGCCGTTTGAAATGAGAGAATTGGCAAATGCATATTTAGAAACGAAATTAACAAAATTTAAGGTCGGTTTGCTATTTGCGAAAGGAAAGACGGAGCAAGAAAAACAAAGACGTGTAGAGGCGTTTTATTCTGCCCTTCAAAAGACTGTTGAAACGCAGCTTGATTTTCATGTGAAGGAATTTATTGTAGCCTTCTTAAAAGAAGAAGGATTGTTCACGGAGGAAATTGGGAAAGACATATATGGGTTAGAAATTGCTTTCGGACCAGAAATGTTGGCTGAAGTAATTAAACAAGGCGCAGGTTTCACAGGTGATTACTTACTTCTTTATACAGCGGATGTAGCGAATGAACTGAAGAAACGTTATTTTATAAAAGCGCAGCAAATTTTTGATAAAAGTGCGGTCGTTTTAAAGCAAAAGGTGAGAGAAGCAGTTGCTCGTATTGAAGAAGAGATTGAAACATATACGATGCTGCAAACGGCGAAAGAAACACAATTACAATACAGTAACAATTTGGAGGCATATGAAGACTATTTACGAAATGTTTGGCACGATCATGTTGCTACGCCTGAAGGGCTGCAAATAGATGAGATATTGCAAAGGGAAAAGCAAATTGTTAGTGAGAAATTTACACTACAAGAGCAGGAAAGCGTAAGCGATAACGTAGCGGTTCATGAAGAAGAGCTGAAAGGAGCGGCGGCTTTAAATATTCAGCGGATATTAGAGAAAGTGAAAAAAGCTGAAACGATATTAGAGCCATTGCCAGCGCTGAAACATGTACAGCAAGAGGTAATAGAGAAAAGAAGACGTGTGGAAACAAAACAATTTACAGTAGCGTTATTCGGGGCATTTAGTGCTGGAAAATCATCATTTGCCAATGCCTTACTCGGTGAGAAAGTACTTCCTGTATCACCAAACCCGACGACGGCAACGATTAATCAAATTTTGCCGGTTACAGAGGAAAAACCACACGGAACAGTAATTGTTCAGTTTAAATCAAAGCAAGCGTTATTAGAAGATATGAAAGCTGTTTATAAGCTGTTTCATTATGAGATTGCTACGTTAGATGAAGCGTTAGCACAAATTGATAAAGTTATGAAATATCCTTCACCAACTGGGAAGCAAAAAACAACATTTAGCTTTTTACGAGCGGTACAAAAAGGATATGATGCAGTTTCTACTTATTTAGGAGAACAAGTACAAGTTACATTAGAAGAGTTCTCTGATTATGTAGCGAATGAAGAGAAATCATGCTTCGTTGAGTATATGGAACTTTATTATGATTGTGCTTTAACAAGGCAGGGAGTAGCGCTTGTAGACACACCTGGAGCGGATTCTATTAATGCTCGCCATACGGATGTTGCATTCCAGTATATTAAAAACGCAGATGCTATTTTATTTGTAACATATTATAATCATGTATTCTCTCGTGCTGACCGTGAATTTTTAATTCAGCTTGGTCGTGTAAAGGATACTTTTGCCCTTGATAAAATGTTCTTCTTAATTAATGCGGCGGATTTAGCAGAGTCTGAAGAAGAACTTGAAATGGTAAAAGGTTATATCGCAGATCAGCTGCTGCAATACGGTATTAGAAATCCGCGTTTATTTGCAATTTCAAGTTTATGTGCGCTTGAAGAGAAACAAGGAAAGAATGTTGAAAAAGAGAAGTATGGTATTTTACAAAACTCTGGGATTACGAAGTTTGAGGAATCATTTACGTCCTTTATGATGAGAGATTTAATGCTTGTTTCTGTGCATGCTCTATATGGTGCTTTGCAAGGGGCAGATCAGCTTTTAGTAAACATGATAAAGGGTGCAAAACAGGGGAATGAAGAGAAAGAGAAGCAAACGAAAAAATATGAAGCAGAGCGTGATCAACTACTTCATATCATTTCATCATATAGTGTACTTGCTGAAGAACAGGCGATGCAAAATGAAGTGAAAGAGTTGCTTTATTACGTGCAACAGCGTCTATTCCTACGCTATAACGATGTGTTTACTGAATTTATTAATCCGGCGTCACTTCGAACGGATGGAAATGTGAAAACACAATTGCAACAGTGTGTTATGGAATTAGTAGCATTTATTCAGCATGATTTATTGCAAGAAATGCGTGCGACATCATTACGCCTTGAAAAATGGATAGACGAAGCGATGAAGCGTGCAAAGGACGAAATTGTAGTGAACTGTAAAGTAGAAAATGAATCAATTTCTATGAATGGAACAGTGGAGTATGAATATAAAGATATTACACATAAAGAACCGTTCCCTTCAGTTGAAATAAAAGATTTCAAAAAAGCACTGGCACATTTTAAAAATGAGAAAAGCTTTTTTGAAAAGAATGACAAAGCTTTTATGCAAGAAGACGCTAAATCTGTATTAGAACCGTTCGTATCAAACTATGTAGCTGATGAAAAAGATTTATTTGTTCATCATTATAAGCAAGAGTGGGATATGAAGTGGAACTTATTCCAAAAAGTGATGCAGCAAGATGTGATGAACTATTATGAAAGTATATTGTTTGCATTGGCTGAAACGATCGATGTATCTCTATATGAACAAAGTAAAGAACAATTGCAAAAGCAGTTAGTAGAGATTGAAAAAGAAATTTATGTTATATAGTTGTTATGAGAAAAAGATTCGTTCAATTTTCTTTTGCAGTACAGTATCTAAAGATTTTACAAATCCAGCAAATTCATCGGTAGAAATCATATGAGTAAGAACGAGTCGTCTGCCATCTGGTGTTTCACCGCATAAGACGAATGAAGAAAATTCATATGTTTTGTTTTCAACTACTAATTTTGGATAGGAATACGTGTCGCTTTTCTTCTTCTTTCCATCAATAGAGATGACGTTGCATTTTTTCTCATTGTTGTCCATGGTGAATCCCTCCTTTCTATTACTTATGGTAGACAAGGAGGGTTTAGAACAATAGAGAAGGGGGAATTTTTTATGTCTGTTGTAATAGAACGTATTCCAAAAGAGGCTATACCGAAGTCTTTATTGCTACTTGCTGATCCAAGTGAACGGCAAATAGCTACATATGTACAAAGAGGATTAACATACGTAGCTAAGCAGGGGGGGAGCGTTATCGGTGTATATGTTCTTTTGGAAACAAGGCCAAAGACGATGGAAATCATGAATATTGCGGTTGCAGAGCATTTACAAGGAAAAGGGATTGGGAAGAAGCTATTAAGGCATGCTGTAGAAACTGCTAAAGGATATGGTATGTCAAAACTTGAAGTTGGTACAGGCAATTCTAGTGTTTCACAACTTGCTTTATATCAAAAATGTGGATTTCGTATTTTTTCTATTGATTTTGATTACTTTTCGAAGCATTATGAAGAAGAGATTATTGAAAATGGGATTGTATGTCGTGATATGATCCGGCTTGCAATGGAATTGAATAAAAACGTATAACTATTTAGGGGGAAGAGAAGATGGAAGTACATAAAGCAATTACAGCACATTCTCGTAAACAAAATGAAAGTGTAAAAGCATGTTTACAATTAGATGCACAGCGTGAAGCAGCTATTGAAGCTGCCGTATCTCTTGCGTCAAATGGGAAAGAATTTTCGGTTGATGTCATTAATGTTGTAACGAAGCAAATTAATGATCTTGCAAAAAATGGTGTTACCTTGCAGCGTAAATATGTTACAGAAGAAATGGTTATGGAGTATGTAAGTCGTTTGAAAGAGAAAGAAGGTCGTTAAAGATGATAGTTACAGTCGAATGGTTACGTGAGCATATAGAAGATGAGAATGTCCGTATAATCGATTGTCGTTTTGATTTAGCGAATCCTAATTGGGGTAGAGAAAAGTATGAAGAAGGACATATTCCTCATGCGTTATATTTTGATTTGAATTTAGATTTATCAAGTCCTATAGCAGAACATGGTGGCCGCCATCCTTTACCAAATATTGAGGAGTTTGCAGACAAGCTTTCGGAGGCTGGTATTGATGAACATACGAAAGTAATTGCGTATGACAGTCAAGCCGGTGCAAATGCTGCTCGTTTATGGTGGTTATGTAACTATGTAGGACATGAGAAAGTATATATATTAGATGGTGGTTTCCCGGCTTGGAAAGAGAATGGACTACCGACAACAACGGAAATTCCTGTTGTTATACGAAAAACATTCAAAACAAACATACAAGATCATATGCTTGTAACGATGGAAACGGTCAGAGAGAATATCCGTGCAGGTGCGGATGTTACATTAATTGATTCAAGAGAGCCGAAACGTTATGCTGGTGTAGAGGAACTTGTCGATCATAAAGCAGGTCATATTCCGACAGCGGTAAACCATTTTTGGAAGGATGGAATGTTGCAATCAGGACAATTTAAGAATGGAGCTGGGCAACAAGAACGCTTCCAAAATCTTTCGAAAGATAAGGAAACCATTGTATATTGTGGTTCTGGTGTTACAGCGTGCCCAAATATCGTTGCATTAAAATTAGCTGGATTCCAAAATGTTAAATTGTATGCAGGTAGCTGGAGTGATTGGATTTCTTATCCAGAAAATCAAATTGCAAAAGAAGAAGATTAATCACTTGCATGCAAAAATAATTTGTATTAAAATAAGGTCACAAGCAAGAGATTGCTCGAAAAACTTTGTATTTTACACATTGGAAACAATGTGATAATATAACGACAAGTAAATAATACATCCTGCGGTGTACGTAACTTATTTATGTCTAAAACCGATGTTAGTTATACGGAAGCTCAATATTTAGCGACCATCATCAAGCCTTCCTTGTGGAGGAAGATGTACGGTAACTGTGAGGGCATCCACCTGCGAGTAGCGGGTTTTTGGACATTTACGAGGAGCGGCACGTGCGGGGGTCTTATTTCAACTAACCTTATATAAAATTCCTACGGTGTACGTAGCTTATGCATGTCTTAAACCAATAAGTTTAATATGGAAGTTCAATATTTAAATGTAGCTAACATGCCATCTTTTTAAGAAGGAAGTTACAAACATTTGTGAGAGCATCCACCTGTGAGAGCAGGTTTATGGACATCTAGAGAGAACGGCATATGTGGGGCTATATAAAAACCTTACGTTTTATACGTAAGGTTTTTTTGTTGCATAGATATATCAATATTATCTTGATTCACCTGTGAAGTTTCCGTAATAAATGTAGCACTTTCTGTCTTCATCAATCTCTCTTGAATCTAAGGAGAACTCCATAGACATGCCGTCTCGCTGAATATATATAATATCTGAATGAAGAGATGGTAAAATTTCTTCATAGTTCCATACATCTTGACTATCTACTATGTTTGAACTCGTTTCACTTAGTTCTCTAATTTCAAAACCGATGTAGGAGTATGTAGGGTCTGAAGGGTCATTTGCGAAAACTTCTTTTTGAATATAAATAACTGCTGTTCCGTCTGGATCAACCGAAGTTGCAGTAACAACATAAGTATTTTTCTCTTTAATAAAATATTCACAAGTCATGCGTGCGATAATTTCAGAATTAGAAATATTGGCGTAGTTCCATAAAGCAGGATACCCTTTCGTTTCATCATTAAGTCGATATTCTAAGCGCATTTAATCCCTCTTCTTCCTTTTTCTTCTACTTTATCATGCCATCCTATATAATAGGAATAGAATTTAAAAAGGGGAGTGCGAAGGTGACAAAAACGAAATGGCTAGTAGGTGGTATCGTAACGTCTTTAATGACTGGCACTTTATTTGGTTGCGCACAAGATCTTCCCCCAAAACCAAATGATAATAGTTGTTCTGATTGGGATTGGGATGATGAACTTGGGGTATGGCAGTGTGATGATAGTAGTTCAGGTTATCGTGGGCATTATTTCTATGGTGGGCGATACTATCAAAATAAATCCACTTTTAAAAATTCATCGGCGTTTAAATCGTATCAATCGTCTGCTGAATTTAAAGGTGGAATTGGAAGCGGTTCAAAGGGAGGATTTGGGGGCTAAAATATGTCGCAATACATAAGGGATCGAAAAGAATTTTATTTAAAATATCCGGATTTTTGGTCGGATTTATATGAATGTGAGTATAGTTTGTTTCATGTTTTTTCTATAACAAATCAGACTTTGGACCAATTACACTTAGCGACTGAACGAATGGGGAAAATATTTTTTAAGACTGCTAGACTGCTGCGTAATTTAAGTGACGAACAGCTTCTAGATCTTGGCTTTCCATCCGCGAGTTTATCTTTCATTAGAATGAAAGGGCTCTATCCTGAATCTGTAATTTCGCGATTTGATTTTGCTGTAACAGAGGATAACAAAATCAAAATGCTTGAGTTTAATAGTGATACACCAACTTTTATTGTGGAATGTTTTCAAATGAATGGGAAAGTATGTGGAAATCTAGGCTATGATGATCCAAACTCGGATCAAGAACGATTGCTATCTTCTGGTGTAACGAAAGCAGTAATGGAAGCGACAAAGGGATTAGATAATCCAAATGTTGTTTTTACAGCACATCATGAACATATCGAGGATTGGAATACCACTATGTATTTAAGTCAGCTATGCCATGTTGAAAATAAAGTAGTGCCAATGTCAGAACTTAGAATTACAAAGGATGCTCTAGTCGATAAAGATGGGGCGAAGATTGATGTTTTATATCGCCAAACATATCCGATAGAAGATTTAATTGAGGATCAAGATCCTGAAACAGGAGATTTGGTAGGTGTGGAATTGTTACAACTTGTAAAAGCCGGAAAGCTTTTTATAATAAATCCTTTGTCAGCATTTTTACTTCAGCCAAAATCAATTCAGTGTCTTATTTGGGGGTTAGCAGAAGAAGAGGCCTTTTATACAAATGAGGAACAACAGTGGATTAAAGAATATATGTTACCTACATATTTAGAACCAGATTTATTTTTAGGAAAAGGTTCTTTCGTTCAAAAACCTTCATTTGGGAGAGAAGGAGATACAATTACGATTCGCGATAAAGACGAAAATATTATGCTTCAAAATGCACACCAAACATATAAAGCGTCACTGCCGATATTTCAAAAGTATATCGAACTGCCAGTCGTATCCTTGGAAACAGAAAAAGGGATCGAGAAACTGTCATATGTGTTTGGTTCGTTTTTAATTGCTGGAAAAGCGAGTAGTATCGGTATTCGTGCGGGAGAAAAGATTACAGGAAATGAATCGTACTATTTACCGGTAGGTATAAAAAGGAGGGGGAAAAATGATTAATTTTTTATTATATTTAGTAGTAACACTCGGCCTTTTATGTATAGGTCTGTTCTTGATGGAAGTGACAACGAAAGTAAAGGAATTTAAGTTAATGGCTCAAGGAAATAAGGCGGTAAGCTATGTGCTTGGAGGACGATTACTTGGGTTAGCTGTTGTTTTATATTCGACAGCAGCTAATTCAATTTCACTTCTTGATATGATTTCGTGGGGAGCAGTTGGGATTTTGGCTCAAATTATCGTCTTTTATTTAGCTGAGTGGCTTACACCACGCTTTAATATAAACAAAAGTCTCGAAGAAGATAATCAAGCAGTCGGTCTTTTTCTTATGTTTTTATCAATTTCAATTGGGATTGTAATTGCTGGTTGTATAACTTATTAAAAACTTTACGTTTAAACGTAAAGTTTTTTATTTTATCCCGTAAAAGCCCGATTGGTGAGGGCTAATAATCAGTGGGGGATGAACAAAACCTCCACTGATTAAAGTTACACTTTATATATGTTAGTTTGCCATACCTTTTGAAAAAATTGTAGGCTACGGTTGACATCTATTTTAAATAAGAGTAACATTTTCAATGTAATGAAAATAAGTCTCTGTTAGGTGAGGCTCCTGTATAGAGAAATGCTACTGCCCAAAAATGTCGAGAGACGCCAATGGGTCAACAGGAATGATCGAATTAAGGTTTTTCTTAACGTAGCTGGTAATGTACCTATGCTATACAGTGCTAAAACTCGGTGAGGGAGAGGTCCGTAGATTTCTAATTATATTAGAAATCGTTTATTTGTGTATGTAATGGCCGCTACTCTCTTAAGGGTAGGGGCCTTTTTTGTTACCAAGCTATGAGTAATTTCATAGTATAAACTATAAAATTAAACGAGGAGGTGAGGAGCATGTCAAATTCTGACTCGGTTCCGTTACCCATATACTTCAAATCAAAAATATATGATGTAGGCAGGAAACGATTTGTTCCTCCCTCTATATTTATCATAATGTAGCGTTTATAAAACGCGAGACACTTTCACAGTAAAGTGGATAAATTGAGAAACAAAGCGTTTCTTCCTATGTTGTAAAGGAGGAGACGATAATATGTTGTATGCAAACAAAACTGTGGGTAACACGTCATATAAACTAAGTAAAAAATCAATAAAAGAACAAACAATGCTCCAAAAAAATAAAGATTTATTAATTGAAATTGCAACAAGAGATGTAAAATCTGTATTTGCATATTTTAAAACAACAAGAGACGGACTATCAATGAAAGAGGCGCAAAAACGTATTCAAGTATATGGCCGAAATGAACTAACTTCAAAAAGAGCACTTCTCGCAGAAGTAATGATGAAGCTTGGTGGCATGATTCCAGGTTTTTCAAAACAACGTGTGTGTGATGAATTACAACGTGAAACGATTACTGTATCTAGAGTAGAATGTTCTAGTAGTACAGGGTTAAATAGTGAACTGAAAATGATGGAGATACCAGTGCAAGAACTTGTACCTGGAGATATGATTTTTCTTTCGGCTGGAGATGCTGTGCCAGCTGATGTACGTATTATTTATGCAGATGATTTATTAGTGAATGAGTCTGTGTTAACGGGAAACGAAGCGAATATAGAGAAGTTTGAGAGCTGCTATCACCTTGAACGTAAACGATTTATTCCATTAAAACGGATGAAAGATTATAATCCACTTGAGCTTGAAAATGTATGTTTTAAAGGTTCGCATATCGTTAGTGGAAATGCAAAAGCTATCGTTGTTTCTACTGGAAAAAATACGTATTCAGGCATATTGCATACTTGTTGTAGTAGAACGTCTTAATGTGTTAATGGTGCTAAATATACAAAAACAATGTATAATAGACAAAGTTGAGCAAAAACGTAGAATGGTAATCTATTTATATAACCTTACGTGATAACGTGAGGTTATTATTTTTTTAATAGGAGAGGAATTATGAAAAAAGTACTATTAGTTGATGGTATGGCACTATTATTTCGTGCTTTTTACGCAACAAGTGTCTACGGACAATTTATGAAACGACAAGATGGAACCCCTACGAACGGGATTCATGGTTATATGAAACACTTGTTAACAGCTACGCAAGCGATCGAACCAACACATATCGTTACATGCTGGGATATGGGAAGTACGACATTTAGAACAGAATCGTTCTCGAATTATAAAGCAAATCGTGCAGCGCCACCAGAAGAATTAATTCCTCAATTTGATTTAGTGCAAGAAATGACTGCGAAATTATCCATTCCAGTTATCGGTATGAAAGGCTACGAAGCGGACGATTGTATCGGTACGCTTGCAAAACAATACTGCAATGAAGCTGAAGTTTATATTTTAACTGGTGATACAGATTTACTTCAACTTGTTGATAAGAACGTTACAGTTATGCTTCTGCGTAAAGGAATTGGAAATTACGAATATTACACACCGGAGAGAATCATGGAAGAAAAAGGTGTAGAGCCGTGGCAAATCGTCCATGCAAAAGCTTTCATGGGAGATACAAGTGATAATTATCCAGGTGTAAAAGGTATCGGTGAAAAAACAGCGTATAAGCTTATTCAAGAGCACGGAACAGTATCCGCTGTACTAGAAAATGTAGAATCATTAACAAAAGCGCAGCGTACGAAGATTGAAAGTGATTTAGAGAACTTAAATATTTCGTTGCAATTAGCACAAATTCACTGTGAAGTTCCAATTTCATGTTTACTAGAAGAGGGATTACACACAATGGATGAAGAAAAACTTAGATTTGTTTGTGAAGAAATGAATTGGGGAAGACCTGAAATATTAATAAATATGCTATAAATAGTTTGGAAAGAGGGATGTTGCATAAGTCGAACTTTGACTTGGTGACACCTTCTTTTTGTTTTTGTAAACAGTATGATAGTAAATAAAATTATGTCGAACTCAATTTTAAATATATAAATGTTTCGACAAGATATAATGATAAAAGTTGATGAAAATAGTAATTTTTATAATGAAGTGAATTAATTTCAACATAGTTTTAGAGAGTCTTTTTTTTCGTGTTCACAAAGTTGTCAGAAAATAAACGGAATTTTCATATGAAGTTCAAATAGAATTCACAACAATCAATTATTATAAGGACACACAGATAATTCTTTATCTTTTATATAAACCATCCCCCAAGGAGGACAATGAAAATGAGAAAAAAAGTGAGAAAATCTTTTAAACAATTATTAATTGAAAATAAACAATCACTATTAAATAATAAAGAAAATATGAAGGAAATTGAAGAGAGAATTGAGAAACGACATGTAGCATATAGTGGTGCTAGTAATTAAATAAAATAAAAAAGATAGCCTATGCAGGCTATCTTTTTTATTTTATATTGAAAAAACGCTATTCATCTCTTTAATTTATGTAAATTTGCAAGATATTTTTATAGCGTTTTTCTATCAATATTACTCATTTTTCGAGGTTGAAATTGGTATATACCAATTTTTGAGATTCACTATTCATAATATTACAAAAAATGTTACAATACACTCAAATTTATACTATAAAATCATTTTAATATGAAAAATTGGAATGAAAAGAAAGGAGAGGAATATGAATAAAGATGTTGCTTTGAAATGATTATTATCATTTCATTAGGAGTTGATGTAAAGATGAAGAGATACGAGGAATTGGATTCTATAAGAGGGATTTCTTCATTAATAGTAATGATCGGTCATCATTTAATGATTTTTTCAGCATTTCAAAATTACAGTTATGAAGATAATAAACCATTTGTTGTGTATCTATTAAAAGAAACGCCTGCTCGTCTAATTTTTAGTAGTGGTAATGAATCTGTTATTATCTTTTTTGTTTTGAGCGGATTTGTTTTGTATGAATCTATTCAAAAAACCTATAGTAGTTATGGATCATACCTTTTAAAACGTATATGCAGAATATACATTCCCTATATTGTAGCACTAATTATAGCTATTATATGCCAGACTACAATTAGTGGATATGGTATTTCTTATTTAAGTGAATGGTTTAATCGCTCGTGGACGATTGAAAGTTCTTCAAGTTTAATAGCGCAACATATTTTATTGGTTGGGAAATATAATACAGATGCATATAACGGTGTGATTTGGTCACTTGTCCATGAAATGCGAATATCAATAATTTTTCCGCTAATTTTGATGATTTGCTTACGAAAAACGTTGAGGTGTTCATTACTATTATTGTTTAGTCTTAGTATATGTTCTGTCGTAATATTATTTTTGTTTCGCTCGGGCTTAACATTAACAAGCTATGCATTAACGTTGCATTATACGGTGCTGTTTTTACTAGGGGCACTAATTGCGAAGTATAAAAATAAATTAATAGTTTTTTATAGTAATTGTACTAAAAACACGAAAATTGCATGGTTTTTATTTGCGATTTTACTTTTTATGTACGAAGGACTTATTGGAGAAATGAAAGTGCTCAATAATTTCATATTTCGAGACTACGTAGTAGCGATAAGTGCAAGTCTATTTGTCATATTAAGCTTGTCAATATCAACTTTGTCATCCTTGCTACGCAATAAATACTTGTTATATTTGGGGAAGATTTCTTACAGTCTTTATTTATACCATATTATATCGTTGTTTTCCCTTATATACATGCTCCATGAAATATTACCGTTGCCTATTATTTTAATTTTTTCACTTGTTTTTTCGTTTATACTTGCAATACTTTCGTATATATATGTAGAAAAATTTGCATTCAGAGTCGGAAAGTATGTAACAAAACAAGTGGATAGAAAGAAGAGAGGGGTATCTGTAAAGAGTGACTTGCAGGATGTTATTCAGAAAAGGGCGGTGAAATAATTGAAGCAAGAAATGAGTATAAAAGATTTTCAACAATTATTGAAAAGAAGATTCGTAACGATTATTTTAACGATGTGTTGTTTAACCGCTTCTTTAGTTCTTATCTCTATGTATGTTTTAAAGCCGTCATATCAATATTCAACGCAAATTCTTGTTGGGAATTTAGATGAGTTTAATAAGGAAAATTCAACAAATAAAACACAAGAAAATAAGCAACTAGTAACATCGTATGTTGATATTTTAAAAAGCCCATTAATTATATCAACAGTCAAAAAAACTTTGAAATTAGAGCAATCAAGTTATGAATTAGCACAAAAAATCTCGGTGGTGAATACAGACAACTCACAAATTGTAACTGTTACAGTAAAAGATTCCAATCCGAAAGTCGTGAAAGACATTGTAAAGACATTGGCAGAGCAATCACAACAAAGTTTTCAACAGTACACAAATGTACAAGGTGTGAAAGTGTTGACGGATCCTGAGTTACAGGAACAGGCTGAAAAAATGTTTCCAAAATTTCAACTGATCATTCCTATTTCTTTAATTGTTAGTTTTTTTGTTGGGATAGGTTTAGCTGTATTTCAAGATTATTTTGATGAACGTATATACACGGAACAAGATTTAGAGAAAATAACAACAGTCTCTGTTATTGGTCACATAAATATGAAACCGAATAGAAAAAAGAAACCTACAGAGGTTGATCAACAATCATCTATATATCGAGGTGAACATGTCGATGTTTAGGACAAAGAAACAGCTGCCATCCGATTTGCATGATGATCTGATGAAAGAGCAGTTTTATACGGTGTATCACGAGCTGAAAAAATCTGGGAAACAACTGTTCACAGTTAGTTCAACGAAGGACAGAGGGGTTGTTGCCTCGCTTATAGTAAATATGGGTCTAGTGTTTGCGGAAATGAAGAAAAAGGTGTTACTTATTGATGTGAATTTTTCTGACCCTCAATTACATGTATTATTGCAAAGTGATCACATGATAACCGTAAACGATATAATAAGCTCTTCCCCCTGCAATTATGAATCTTTTTCTAGTAATTTGTCTAAATACTTATATTGTATTCCTGCAAAAAAAACAGTACACACAGGGACGCCCTTAGTTGCTATGGATGAATTTGATAATGCGATTGCTAAGTGGAAAGAAGATTTTGATTACATTTTCTTTTATTCTTCTGAAGTATTTGATCTTCCTGCTACGCACATTATTGCAGAGAAATGCGATGGAGTGGTGTTAGCAGTTAAAAAGCGAAAAGATTCACTACGTACAGTGCAAAAAGTAATAGCGGATATAAATAGGAAAGAATGTGAATTAATAGGTATAATTTTATATTCTTGAATGTGGGGGTAACGATCCATGATTCGTGAAACAAATCAAGCCAAGTTGTATACGATTCCGGCTCAAGAAAAGCCTAGCATATTGAATCGAAGTGTAAAACGCTTGTTTGATATTATATTTTCAATCATATTGTTACTATTAACGATACCAATTATGTTGTTCTTTTGTATTATGATTACTTTAGAAACATCAGGGGCTCCAATTTACTTTCAAGAACGTTTAGGTATAAACGGGAAGAAGTTTAATGTATTTAAATTAAGATCAATGGTAAAGGATGCTGAAATAAATGGCCCACAATGGGCAAAAGAACATGATTCAAGAATTACAAAAGTTGGATTGTTTATAAGAAAAACGAGAATTGATGAATTACCACAACTTTTAAATATTTTAAGAGGAGATATGTCTTTTGTAGGTCCTAGACCAGAGAGAGAGTTTTTTTATAATGAATTTGATGCGTATATTCCAGAATTTAAGGAACGTTTAATAGTAAAACCAGGACTAACAGGATGGGCACAAATAAATGGAGGATATAATCTTGATCCAAAGGAAAAGTTGAGGCTGGACATGGAGTATATTGAAATGAAAACATTTCGGATGGACATCCGTATTTTATGTAAAACCGTTTTAATTGTATTGAACGGTAATGGTGCAAGATAAATATATATGTAAACAAACAACATATGTAAGTAGGTTACTTGCAAAGGAGAACTTGTATGGGTAGATCTATTCTAAACAATATTATCCATCTATTTTATAGTACGATTTTAGCTAACCTTCTTCAGGCCGTCAGTTTAATTGTTTTAGCAAACTTTTTTAACGCACAACATTATGGGATGTTTAGTGTTGCCATAGCAGTGACGTTTGTTATGTTATTTTTTACAGACTTAGGACTTAGTAATACGTTTCTTCGAGAAGGGGCAAAGGATGGAGCAGATTTAGAGAAGATTTTATCATCGTATATAAAAATAAGGATGATTCTACTTATTCTTATTTCTATAATCGGTTATATTGCTATTCATTATATGTATGCGGATAAAAATTTAATTTATATGATGATAAACGTAATGTTTTTCATGTTAATAGGATTAACTTGGCAAAACATAGGGATTGCCTATTTTCAACTGACGGAACGTATGAAGTATATAGCGCTCATAAAAGTTGTATCAGCATCAGTTGTCATTATAATTACATGTTTTTGTATTTTCGGAGAGTTACCGGTGTATGTAACGGCTCGTTTATATGCTTTTGGGTATATGATCGGTGGTTTATTCAGTATATATATCATGAGAAAAAAGACGAAAATGAATATGAAAGTCGTAATTCATAAAGCGTTATTTTGGCAATTAACTCCCTTTATTATTAGCGGTTTTTTAATAATGAGTACGCCACAATTAGCACCTATCTTGCTTAACTATACATTGCCATTAAGTATGGTAGGTGTTTTTGCAGTGGCGTACCGGATGCCGGCAGCTTTATATCAAGTACCAGGGGTAATTGCAGGTGCATTTTTTCCAGTGCTCTTTAAGCATTATAACCAGAATAATATAGAAGAGCATACGAAATTAAATTTACTTCAAATTAAATCAATGGCGATTGTAGGAATATGTATGACGATCGGTTTATATCATTTAGCACCATACTTTATTTCTATATTTTTTCATGAAGAATGGAGCAATGCAGTAGAGCCACTCCAAATATTATCATTTCTTATTGTGCTACAAAGTTTAAATATTGCCATTGCTGACGGTTTAACGACGAGTGGATGTCAAAATAAGAGAACTGTTGTGCAGTGTGTAGCATTGGTGATAGGTGGGGTTATGCTTTATAGCTTTAGTAGTCTTGGTGAAGTGATAGGAGCAGCATACGCTATGGTTTTATTTGAAATAGTCGCTTTAGTGGGATATATAGCAGTGAGTGTAGTGAAGAAAAAAATTGTATTCCAAATTGTAATACCGTATACAATTTATTTTGGTGTAACCTTTATTGGAGTGCAATATATATTGCATACATATCATTTAATTGCGCTTGTTCTTAATATACTAATTGTACTAGCTGCCATATTCCTATATGATTATGAGCTAAAAAAACTTCTTCTTTCTTTTATAAGAAAAATACGCAAAAAGGATTATATTACGAAACAGGGGATATAGCCTATGGAAAATAATATGAAAGTATCGATGGGATGGATTATTCTTCTAATATTATTTGTTATGTTAAGTAAATACAATTTATATATTGGATTTTCATTGAAGATATATATGATTTTTTTAGTCATATATTTTTGTTTAACAATTAAAGACTTTCATATTCAAAAATTATATTTTCATGAAGTTATATTTTTACTGTTTTATTTCATTTATTGTTTAAGTGGAATTCTTTCTATGTATTTAAATGCTAGTATTCGTATGATTTTTGGCGTGCTACTCGTTTTAGGATGCTATTTTATAATGAGAAATTTATTGGGGAATACTGAAATAGTGGTACTTGAATCATCTATTGCTTATGTAGGAGTAGTATTTAATGTTGTAAGTCTAATACTCTATATAATCGGTTTACAATACTTTAGTTTATACGGTGGAGAAGAGAGAGAAATTTTTGCTGGTTTATTAGTGGATAGAGGATATCCACGGTTAATTGGATTGCTAGATGATCCTAACATCTTTATTTTCTATAATACAATATTTTTTATGTACTATATGACGAATTTACAAAATATCACTAACATTCTAGGGTTAATTTTATGTGTTACGACGAGTTTATTAACTTTTTCAAGGGGTGGTATACTAGCGCTTGTGCTTGTCGTTTTTGTATATATATGTATGTCTAGTTTCGCTAAAAAAATAAAAATAATTATAAGTTTAGTATTGTTTAGTGTAGTTATTTTTAGTTTATCGAATAGTGTAATGGGGGGGCAATTAGATGACATATTAAATAAACGAATTTCTGATTTTTCCCATGATAATGGAAGTGGTAGATTTACATTATGGGAAGCTGCTTTTAAATATTATTTATCCAATCCATATATCGGAATCGGTGCTTTTAACTTTTCGAATTATTATGAGTATCAATTTAATGAAAAATTATATGTACACAATACATTTTTAGAAATCTTGTCTGAATCGGGTACAATTGGTTTTCTTCTATATAGCGCGTTTTTATTCATATTAATGTTCAAGCTAGCGCAGCATACTTTGTTTCGTGAAAAACCATATCTTCTATTGACTATGATTGCATTTATATTTCAGATGATGTCATTGTCACTCATTATTAACGAAGCATTCTTTTTATTTTTAGCAGTTGTTGTGAAGTATATTTCAATATATGAAGGAAGGGGAAAGATAGATGGTAAAATGTCTATCAGCACATAACGAGCCGCCTTATGTTTCTGTAATAACACCTTCTTATAATAGTATACGATTTATAGGTGAGACAATTTTATCTGTACAGAATCAATCGTATGAAAACTGGGAAATGCTTATCGTTGATGACGGTTCAACCGACCAATCTGCCACAAAAATTAAAGATATAATAGAAGGAGACTCACGTATTAGGTTATTATCATTAAAACAAAATGTTGGTGCTGCTAAAGCTCGGAATTTAGCGATCCAAGAGGCGAGAGGAAGGTACATTGCCTTTTTAGATAGCGATGATATATGGTTGCCGCATAAATTGAAGACACAATTGTTATTTATGGAAGAAATGAATATTGCTTTTTCATATGCGTCGTATAGTTTAATTGATGAAAACGGTAATGAATTAAATCGTGAAGTGAGTGCACCAAAATCTGTTGACTATCATTATTTAGTAGGAAATACAATTATCGGTTGTTTAACAGTGATGATTGATCGTGAAAAAATTCCATATGTCGAAATGCCTAGTATACAGCCGGAAGATACAGCGTTATGGCTGAACTTATTACATGAAGGGTATGAAGCAAAAGGGATACAGCAAGTGTTAGCAAAATATAGAATTGTTACAAATTCTGTTTCTAGAAATAAAATTAGAGCAGCTTTCCGGTATTGGAAATTGTTAAGGGAACAAGAACGACTGAATTCGGTGCAAATTTTTTACTATTTTAGTAAGTATGCTTATCATGCTTATAAAAAAAATAAAATCAATGTAGTTGGGAAGACGCAATTATGAATATACTGTTGATGACAGATAAATTGATAACTGGCGGAGCCGAGAGCTATTTTTGTAAATTGGAAAGTAATTTGCGTTATGATGATTTTAAGATTTATACAGCTGCAGGTGATGGAGAACTATATGAATCTCTTACTAGAAAAGAAAATTTTATATTACTTAGTCGATGGAATCATTTGAGAAATATTTATTATTTACGAAACGAAATTTGTAAACGAAAGATAGAGCTTATTCATGCAAATAGTTTGCGAATGGTATTATATGCTTTTCTAATTCAAAAGTTTATTAAAAAAAAGATGAAAATTGTTTATACGAAACATAATGTAACGATATTAGAAAAGAAAATGCCAACGCTTTTTCGTTATTTCATGAATAAATATGTGAACAATATTATTACAGTAAGTGAGTTTGAGAAGAATAATTTAATTTCAATTCATGTAGCAGAAGAAAAAATAAATACAATTTATAACGGTGTCGATATTGAAAAGTTTTTATTCCAGCAGAAAAAGAAAGAATCTACATATAAAATAGGGATATTAGCTAGATTATCCAAAGAGAAAAACCATCAACTATTTGTCAAAATTGCAAATGTGTTGAAAAAGAGAAATGATTTTATGTTTTATATTGCTGGTGATGGACCAGAGAAAGAATCGATTATGAAAGAAATAGAAAAATATGGATTACAGCAAAGGGTGAAGATGCTAGGGAATATTTCAGAGCCGCATGAGTTTATAGGGAATATGGATGCTTTACTTTTATTATCTTTTCGTGAAGTGTTTCCAATGGTAGTAATTGAAGCGATGGCTACAGGGACACCAATTGTTTCAATAGATGTTGGTGGAATACATGAAGCGGTAATAGATGGAGAATCAGGTGTTTTAATATCTGAATATTGCGAATCTGAATTCGCAAGTGCACTTGAAGAACTACAAGGGGATGAACAAAGGGTAAATGATATTAGATTGAAAGCACGAGAGAAAGCAGTGAGGTATTTCTCGTTAGCTAAAATGATAGAAGAAACGAAAAATATATATGAGTTAAACAAATGACCGGGTAGGTCGTTTGTTTTTTTTATTATAGAAACTTTTAAGAGAGAACTCACATATTATATGAAAAAAGGTAATATGAGGAGTGAATTTATTTTGTCAGAATATATTTCTTCCCAAGAAGATTGTGCGCCAGAAAGTAGCGTTCACATTGATTGTTTTGGCGCAGTTCCAAACTCGGGAAATGATAGCTCATTAGCAATTCAGCAAGCTATTGATTATTGTGTAGCGAATCGAATTTCGACGGTTAGAATTACAGGGGTAAATACGTACAAAATTGTCAAGCCGATTGTTATTAAATCAAACGTAAGATTAGAGTTAGATCCTACCGTAACGCTGCAAATTGATGGGGATTTTAATGCATTTGAGCTACAAAGTAACGCTTCGATAGTTGGTGGTACTATTCAAGTTATAAATCCGTTGTTTCAATCGGCTGTCATTTATGTTTCTGGTTCACAACAAATCGAAGTACCTAATCAATCTGTTATATCAAATATAAATATAATAAATACAACTCCATCGTATAAAGGAAAAGCTATACATTTTTATTGTCAAAAGGCATGGGATTATATTAGTTTCTTTCAAGTTAAATTTATTCAAATTAAAAACTTTCAAACTGCAATATATTTGAAAACAGAGTATATAGATGATATCAATACACCTTGCTGGATTAATGCCAATGTATTTCAATCAATATTTATTGATGGATGTGTGTATGGGATTGAAGTAGATGGAAATAGTGATTTGCCAAATGAAAGTTCAGGAAATACGTTTCATGATATTCAAGTGCAATGTAGACAACAAACGAAAAAAGCAATTCGTTGCTCAGGTGCGTATAATACATTTGATTGTATGATTTGGGATACGTACCGGATGAGTAGTGAACAAATTGTCATTGAATTTTCTTCTAATTCGCATCGTAACTACCTTTTTTCAAATTTACTTTCTACAACTATTGTAGATAAAGGACAATACAATGTTTGTAAGTCTACCTATGAAGAATCTCTTCGAATTCAGTTACCGATTACGTTAAATAAACCACATTTAATAGGGAATCAAGATGATATTTTAGTAAATGCTCAGCAGAAGTATACGATTAAGCAAGTAAGTGGGAAAGTGCCTTACGGGGGGAATCTCGCAAATTGCTTTAATTTAATAGATGAACAAAGTGTAAACTATATTGACGTTCCAGATAGTAATCCAGTTGTAATTGAACTGGATTTTACGAAAAAACCAATACAAATGTTAAATTGTTTTGGAATGTATTTTGGGTGGGGAGAGAGCCCAAAGAAAATTAAAATTGAATATGCATTAAGCGCAACTGGAAGTTGGGTTATCGCGTTGGATGTTCCATTAAATGTTGGCGATACAATTATATCGAATATGAAGGCGAGTCAGTTATATAAAGTTAGAATTACATTAAGTGGTTATTCTCAAGATCATAAGCGTTTTCGAATTAATCGTATTTTTGCAAGGTCTTCTATGGAAAATGGGAACGCTTGGTTAGCGACAACTGGCGGAAGAATGTTTGGAGATATTGAAATAGAGGCAAGTAAAGGTATAATCATGAAGACTGCTAGTGGAGTGAAATGGAAAGTTACTATTAATGAAGCTGGCCAACTTATTACGACTAAGATAACTTGAGATGTTGTTTAATTGTATATCCTTGGACGAGTTACAACGTAGTGGGATATAGGTAATGAAAAAGAGATTGTAATTTGGTTTCAACCAAACTACAATCTCTTTTTTGTTTCAATTACTTCCACCAAATCCAAGTCCAAAGGTAATTTCGTATATTTCGAGGAGTAATGCGAATGAAGCGTTCACCGTCAAAGAAGCAATTTAAATTTGGAAGTGTTTCATCTGGATTTTCTGGAAAAAAAGTGACGATGTTTTCGTTACTTGTAACGGTTACTGTAATTGGTGGGTCGGTAGGCGAGACTTGAAGTTGTAACGAAATATTGGCCGTATTTTTAAATTCATTATTAACAGGTGGACTTATTACTTGTACTGTGAATAATACGATAATTGTTTCGTTTGGTTCCAAATTAGTGGCAACTAGGAAACCGATATTCGGATTCGCTAGTGGAGAGCGTTCACCGTTAATAAAGACAGTGCCGTTTATAAATTGTAAACCTGCTGGAATGGTATCTTGTAAAGAAATATTTGAGAGTGAAATTTTGGAATTATTGGTAATACGTACTGTGTAATCAAAATATTGATTTAAATAAGCTGAGCTGACGGAAGCATTTTTCGTGACTGTTGCAGTTATAAATTGAATTGGTATACGAACAATATTTGAATTAACAATGAAAGTAATAATTGGATCCTGTGGTGTCAATTGAAAGGCAGCGGTAACTGTTGCAGAATTTATAATTGTACTGTTTGAAGGAATAGAAGTTACGAGAACTTGAAATGTTATAGTTGCTACTGAATCTGCAGGTAAAGAGCCGATATTAATACCAGTGTCTGGACGAACATTTGTAACGGGAGTACCGTTAATTGTTACGCTGTTTTCTATAAATGTTGTACCAGCTGGAATGCTGTCTATAACAGAAGTACTGATTGTCGGAATTGGGGAGTGATTAAATACCGCTAATGTGAATGTAATGATATCTCCTATAACGACAATAGATTTGTCAGCTGTTTTTTCAATGTCAACCATCGGATCAACGACTGTCGTTGTAACGGTATTTGTTTGCTTTGTAACTGTATTTAATTGCTTTGTAATCGTAATAGGTGGTTGGATTGGACCGACAATAGGCGTATAGGAAATAGTAGCATCGTTATTGATTGTAGATTGAAGAGTAGAAGAAGAAATTGTCACTTGGAATGTAATAATAACAGATTCATTTGGAGCAAGATTTCCTAACGTAATACCATTTTCCGGATTCGCATTAGGTTGATTGATTCCGTTAATCGTAACACTACCAATAACAAATGTCGTATCTGCTGGTGCTGTGTCTACTAAAAGAAGGTCTTCGATAATGATATTACCATTATTAGTAATCGTGATGGTATACGTTAAAGTTTGACCGGGTAAGGCACTTGTGAAATCAACAGCTTTTATCGCAATGACATTATCATTTTGGACAGTAGTTGTGACGGTGTTTGTTGTAGTCGTATTTGTAACAGGTACGTTATTTGGGTTGACTATATAGTTAAAAGTAGTAATTGCGTTGTTGTTTAGTTCATTTGGTGTTGGAATAGAAGTCACAGTTACTTGGAATGAAACGATAGCATCTTCACCAATAGTTATAGTACCAATTGGTATGCCGCTTACTGGATTCACTCCTGGAAGAGTTTCTCCGTTTACAATGACGCTATTTTCTATAAACGTAGTACCTTGAGGAATAATATCTTGAATGATTACATCATTTACTGCAACATTACCGGTTTGATTTAGTGTAATCGTATACGTTAACGTATCACCAACCGTTGCAAATGCAAGGTCAACAGCTTTATTACTATTCAAATTTGCGTGATTAATTTCTGTTGCGGCAGCTGATGAAATAATAGTTTCGGTAATAGGTGGTCGATCTGGTAACGTGTATTCATATTCAATTGTACTCGTGTTAGAGATTGGATTTGTTTGTGGAATCGAAGTAACCCTTACTTGGAATAGAATAGTTGCTGTCGTATTAGGTGGAATGGTATCAATTTGTATACCGTTAAGAGGATTGTCATTTGGCCGAGCGTTGCCGTTCACGATAACACTATTCTCTATAAAGCTCGTATTTGCTGGGATAATATCTGTAACAATAATGTTTTCGACTTGTATATTTCCGTTATTTATGATGGAAATTGTATAAGGGATGATAGTTTGTAAGTCAGCATATTGGATAGGTGTTGTTTTTGTCGCAATTACATTAGCGGAAATAACTTCAGTGAAGGTAATATTGCTAGTCGATATTTGTTCTTCCACGTTTATTGTATAACGAGAAGTTGATTGATTTTGAACATGACCGCTAGCAGGAAGAGCTACGACGGTAACAGAAAATGTGACTGGGATAGAAATGTTAGGAGCAATCGTTCCCACAAGTATACCTACACTTGGGTTGGCGTTAAGCTGAGGAATGTTATTTACTAAAACGCTACCGTCAATAAAGGTTGTTCCATCAGGTATATTGTCTGTAAATACAACAGCAGTGGCATCCGTATTCCCTGTATTCGTTAAAGTTGTTGTATAAGTTAAAATGTCACCAATCGTTACAGAGGTTAAATCAACAGTTTTAAGTGAAACGATATCAGCATCATTAATTTGAACGAAAGTAGTATTGGAAGTAGTAGATTTTTGAATTGGTGCAAAGTCAGGATTGAAAATAAAGTCGTAGGCGATGTTTGCAGTATTAGGTGTTGGATTTACAGTAGGTAAATTCGTAACGGAAACTTGGAATGTTATTGTAGCCATTTGACCTGCTGCGACATTAGGAATGGAAAAGCCGATATTCGGATCTGCTGCAGGAAGTACAGTATTATTAACTATTACACTTCCTGGAATAAATACTGTTCCATCTGCTATAGTATCTGTAAAAAAGATGGAGTTAGTTGTAGCCGATCCATTATTTTGAATGAATACTGTATATTCAATGGTTTCATCAATAGTAGCTAATACAGTATTAGCAGATTTTGTAGCAATAAGAATAGCATCAATAAATTGTATGTTTGTAGCATTGGAAGAGGTCGTTTCTGAAATTGGTGGTGTGCTTGGGTCTGGTCGATACTCATAGTGAATGACGGCGATATTATTAATGTTATTTTGTGGCGGTATAGAAACTACGCTTACTTGGAACGTAACAATAATCGTATTATTTGGAAGAATTATATCAAGATTGATACCGGTAATTGGATTTTCGTTAGGTCTTGGTACGCCATCTACAAGAATGCTATTTGGAACGAATGTGGTGCCAGAAGCAATTGCGTCAAGTAGGAGAGTATTTGTAATAGGTATTGTACCGGCGTTTGTAACTGCGACTGTATATGTGATGATTTGACCGATACGTGTAATGGATCTGTTAGCGGATTTAATTGCACTAACATTTGCCGTTCGCACTTCAGTATTTACTGCATTTGATAACGATCTACGCTGAATAATTGGAGAACTAGGGTCAATTTGGTATTCGTACGAAGTGTCTGAAATATTAATGACTGTATTGCCCTCTGGTATATTTGTAAGTTGTACTTGGAATGAAATAGTGACTGTTTCATTTGGTTGTATCGTGCCGAGAGTTACTCCGTTTTCAGGATTCACGCCAGGCTGAATTACATTATTTATTGCTAAGCTATCTTCAATGAATATAGTATCTTCTGGAATGTTATCAATGAACACGATATTGTTAGCCGGAACGGTTCCTATATTTTGAAGTGTATTTGTGTAGGTAATCATTTGCCCGATTGATACGAAATTTACATCCGCACTTTTAACAGAAATAATATTTGCATTTTGAAGTGATGTTGTAACAATGTTAGAATTTGCAGAGCGATTTACTGGTGGGGCTGTAGGAATACTTACATATTGGTAAGTTGCTGAAGATTGATTTACAATTTCAGTTTCATTCGGTGGATTATTTGTTTGCACTTGAAATAGTATCGTTTTGGAACTGTTTGCTGGAATTGTTCCAATCGGTATTCCGTTTTCAGGATTTACACCTGGCTGAAGGACACCATTAATTGTGACACTATCGGGAACGAATGTAGTCCCAGCAGGGATAGAATCTGTGAAATTAATATTTATTGCGTCAACATTACCGATATTTTTCACTTCAGAAATATAAAGTATAGTTCCACCGATATCTACAGTTGTTGGATTGGATGTTTTTGTAATTGCCAATTGTGCTTGCACGAAATTTGTAATAACGATATTACTAGTAGATGTTTCAGTAATAGGCGGTTGCCCTGGGTCTGGTTGGATTGTATATGTTGTATTGGATTGATTTGTAATCGATTCTTGGGAGAATGAATCGTTAATAAGAATTTGGAACGAAATAAGGTGAGTAGCGTTTGCTGCTAAAGTAGGTAAAGTAACACCTACATTTGGATTGGCATCAAGTATAGTTGTTCCGTTAAGTGTAAAACTATTTTCTACGAATGTAGTATCTTGGGGGATCGTATCTGAAAATATGAGATTAGTAGCTGGAATATTTCCTGTATTTTCTAGTGTTATTGTGTAAGTCAAAATATCACCTGTTGTTGCTTGCTGTGCATTGACTGCTTTTAAAGAAAGGATAGTCGCATCCGAAATTTGTGTGAAAGCAGGATTAGACGTAATTGTTCGAGAGATGATAGGAGCAGTTGGATCGGCGATAAAAGTATAGTCAATACGGGCTGTATTAGAAATTGGGTTTACGCTTGGAATAGATTGAACGATAACCTGGAATGTTACAGTGACGATTTCTGACGGTGTGATGGAGTTTAATGGTATTCCTACGTTAGGATCAGCATCTGGAACGGAAACGCTATTAATAGTTACGCTATTCGGAATAAAGGCAGTTCCTTCGGGGACCAAATCTGTTAAAGTAACTGTATTTGCAGTAGTATTTCCGTTATTTTGAACGACTACTGTGTAAGTGATTGTACCGTCAGTAGATTGTACGAGAGAATCTGTACTTTTAATTACGGATAATGATGCATCAACAACAGCTGTATTAACCGTATTAGACGAGGATGTTGCTGTAACAGGAGGTTGACTTGGATCGACAATATACGTGTAACTTGTAAGTGCTTGATTTATAATTGCTCCTTGTGGTGGAATAGAACTTGCAAGAAATTGGAACGTAATAGTAGCGGAATCACCTGGTGCGATAATACCAACGGGAATACCGAGAGTTGGACTTGCATCTGGAAGTGAAATCCCGTTGAGCGTAACACTATTTGAAACAAATAATGCTCCTTCAGGAACTCCATTAATGAGTAATACAGAGTTTGCAGGGAAGTTTCCAGTATTCGTTAATGTTGCTGTATACGTAATTATATCCCCGATAGACACAATTGAACGATTTGCTTGTAAAACAGTTGTAACAGTCGCGTTATTAATTTGTGTTGAAGCGCTATTAGAATTTATCGTGCCTGTAACAGGAGGAGAGGCCGGATCAACGATGAATGTGTATTGAATAGATGCTACGTTTGTAATCGGATTTGAAGGTGGAGTTGATGTAACTATGACTTGGAAAGTAACGGTTAAGGAACTATCCGAGCTAATTGTTCCGATATTCACTCCGTTATTTGGATTTGCACCTGGAATGGTACTTCCATTTACAGCAAAACTATTTTCAACAAAGGTTGTTCCTGCTGGAACTGGGTCTGAGAAATTTATATTCGTAGCGTTTGTATTGCCGCTATTTTGAATCAAAACTGTATAAGTGATCGTATCTCCAATATTTGCAAAGGCTGTATTAGCAGTTTTTACAGCTGAAAGTATTGCTGTATTAATAGAAGTAACGAAGACATTCGTTTCCACATTGCCAGGTTGAGCCAGTAATGCATTGCCTACGTTATATTGGAAGTTAACAAATCCTAAGTTTTGGAGTTCAGGTGTGAACGTTGTTGGATTACTTACGATTTGTACTTGGAATATGATTGTAACAGTTTGATTTGGATTGATTGTATTTATGCCAACACCGTTAATAATCGAAGCGGATGGTAATGGAGTGCCATCAACAATAACTGATTCTGCAACAAATTGTGTCCACGATGGTAAAGGGTCTGAGAATATAGCGTTGTTAGCAGGAATATTGCCTGTGTTCGTAATAGTCGTTGTATACGTAATCGTATCACCAATCGTTGCAAAAGTTTTATCTCCTATTTTAATAGTATTTAAAATAGCACTTTCAATTTTTGTTGTAACGTTGTTAGAAATAATGTTTTTTGAAACTGGGGGATTAGCTGGATTAACGATATGTTGAAAGCTAACGCTAGCTTGATTAGTAATTGGATTTATAGGCGGAATTTCATTGGCGATAATGTTAAATGCTACGATGACAGATTCGTTTGGCGCGATATCACCGATTGGAACGCCTGTAATGATATCTGCATTTGGGATGCTAGTTCCGTTCAGTGTAAAGCTATTCGGTTCAAAGGAAGTTCCGTCTGGAATAAGGTCGGTAAAAATAACATTCGTTGCACTTACATTTCCGCTATTTGTAATTGTAACGGTGTAGGTAATATCCTGCCCGATATCTACCGTAGATACATTTGAATTTTTTTGTGCAGTAAGGATAGCGCTATTAATTTGTGTGGTCGTTGTATTAGATTGATTGGAAGTTGTAATAAGTGGCTGGCTAGGATCAACGACATAATGATATGTGGTAGAAGCAGAGTTAGAAATGGGATTAAGTGTTGGAAGTGTAATAACAGTTGCTTGGAATGTAACGATTGCCGTATTACCACCATTAATGGAACCAATATTTACACCAGTTGATAAATCGGCGTTTGGAATGGTTTGCCCATTAGCTGTGAAACTATTTGGAACGAAACTTAAATTGCTATCAAGAATATCGATAATAGTTACATCAGTTGCGGTCACATTTCCGGTATTAGGAAGGTTAAGTGTAAATGTTATTGTATTACCAACATCCGCAAAAGTAAGATCTGCTGTTTTGGTGCTAATAATAGTTGCGTTGTTTATTTGAAGGAGTGTAGTGTTGGAAGTAGCTGCACTTGAAACGGGAGAATTAACAGGATCAACAGTAAATTCATACGTCGTTGATGCTGTATTTGGTGCTGGGTTACTAAGGGGAATATTGTTTACTGTAACTTGAAAGACGATACTATATATTTCATTTGGTGGAAGTGTTACAAGTAATACACCTGTATTTGGATCCGCGTTAGGTTGTAAAACGCCATCGATAGTTAATGTGTTAGGAACAAATGTGAGTCCACTTGGTAATGCATCTGTGAATACAATATTAGTTGCATCGGTATTGCCTACATTGGTAATAGAAGTAGTATAAAAAGCAGTTTGCCCGATATCTGCAAAGGATACACTTTCATTTTTCGTCATAGACAATATTGCTTCGTTAATTTGGGTTGAAACAGGATTACTAATTGAAGTTTCTGCATCAGGCGGTGAGACTAATTGATACGATGTTGATGAGAAATTTACAATTGGGTTTTGGTTTGGTAATGATGTTACAGTAACTTGGAACGAAACTGTTACTGTAGTCCCGGCTGTTATTGTCCCAATATTCACACCGTTCGATGGATCCGCCCCACTTTGAGGAACTCCATTAATAGAAAATGTGTTTGCAATAAATGTAGTGACGCTTGGCACTGTATCTGTAAATATAACATTTTGTGCAGATGAGTTTCCATTGTTTGTTAAAACGACAGTATAAGTGAGTGTGTCTCCAATACGACTAAAGGATTTATCGACTTGTTTTAATGAAAGAATGTTAGCTGTATTAATCGTAGTAAACACTGTGTTTGAAGTAACGTTTCTTGAAACGATCGGTGCATTTGGATCAGCGATAAATGTGTAAGAAGCAGTAGCGGAATTGGCTACAGGATTTTGGTTTGGTGTAGAAGTAGCAGTAACTTGAAATGCGATAGATATTGAGTTGTTAGGAGCAATTGATCCGATTGTTATACCTGTATTAGGATCGAGTTCGATGTGTGTACTGCCATTGATTGTGACACTATTCGGAATGAACGTTGTGCCGTCTGGAATAAGATCAGTGAAAGTAATATTCGTTGCATTTGTATTGCCATTATTCGTTAAAATGGTTGTATAGGTAATGGTATCACCTAGTGTTACAATTGTTTGATCGACCGATTTTACCATCGTTATCATAGCATCTAGTACCGGGTTTGTAACGATATTCGTGGAAGTAGAAGTTGTAATAGGAGTTCCGTTTGGATCGACAGTATAAGAATATAAAATTGTGTCATTACCCATAATTGAACTTGAAGGGGGAACAGAAAGAACATTTGCTTGGAAAGTAACGGTTACTGTTTCACCAGGAGCAATATTTGGTATAGTTACTCCAAGTGCTGGTTGCGCACCAGATTGCTGAACCCCATTTATTTTGACTGAGTTTGGTATAAATGTAGTGTTAGCTGGAATTGCGCTCGTGAACGTTATATTCGTTGCAGTCGTATTTCCTGTATTTGTAATAGTTGTTGTATACGTAATCGTATCTCCAACAGAAATGATAGATTTATCAACGCTTTTTTGGGTCGTTAATATTGCACTATTAATTGTTGTCGAAACAGCATTAGATACGTTCGTTTGTGTTACGGCAGGTTGGCTAGGATCAACTACATGTGCAAATTGTACAGAACTAAAATTAGAAATTGGGTTTATACTTGGAATGTTTGTAACAAGTACGTTGAGAGTAATCACGGCCGTTCCATTTGGGTTTATATTTCCAATCTGAATCCCTTTAGATGGATTTCCGATTTGCTGTGTACCAGAATCGTTTGTAAGAGTGCCAGATATGAATGTCGTCCCATCAGGTAAAGTATCCGTGAAAATTATATTTTGTGAAGTGACATTTCCAGGGTTACTTAATGTAATTGTATAAGAAATTGTATCACCAATCGTTGCGAAAGTTTTATCTGCAGATTTGATTGCCACAATTTCCCCAGAATTTATTTGTGTCGAAACAGAATTAGATGTCGTATTTCGTGAAACAAGTGGTAAATTAGGTCCTGTCATAAATTTATAATCAATAGAAGCGCCGTTTACAACCGGTGAGTTTGGTCCGCCTGGTCCAATTGTGAAAATTGGATTTGGAATGCTAACTACTTGCACACGGAAGGTAACATTTATAAAATCTCCTGCAATAATATCTCCAATTGGTATCCCGTTAGCTGGATTTACTCCAGGTAATAAAACTCCGCCTACTCGAACGCTATCTTCTATAAATACTGTGTTATTTGGAATCGGATCTGTAAAAATGATATTCGTAGCAGTTGTGTTTCCTACATTTTCTAATAAAACTGTATACGTTAAAAATGAATTTCCAGGTGCTATGTCAGAAAATAGCCGATCCACACTTTTCGTTGCTTGAATAATCGCTTCGTTAATTTGAACTAAAGTTGGATTACTTGTAGCTGTTTCTGTCACCGGCGGCTGGGTAGGATCAACAATGATCGAGTATGTCGTGCTAGACTGGTTCAAAGTTGGATTTGTAACTGGTATTGAGCCAACGATAGCTTGAAAGCTAATTGTTGTCGTTCCTCCAACTGGAATTGAGTCTAAAGAAATCCCGCTATCTGGTCTAAATCCAAGTTGTGGGATGGTATTAATTTGTACGCTATCAGGAACGAATGAAAGTTCAGGTGGTAATATATCGATAAAAACAGGTGTGTTTGCGGCAGTATTTCCGCTATTGGTGAGGGTAGTTGTATACGTAATTGTATCTCCAACAGCAGCAAAAGCACTGCTTGCAGTTTTTGTTGCGATAACAGAAGCAGTATTTACTTGTGTAAAGGTTTTATTAGATTGAACTGTTCGTGAAACTGGCGGTTCATTTATATCTACAATAAAGCTATATTGAAGCGATGATTTATTCGGGATTGGATTAGGGTTTGGAAGTGTTGTAATGTTTACTTGAAAACTGAGTGTAGCAGATGCATTTGAATTCAAGTTACCAATATTGATACCGTTTTGTGGATTTGCATTCGGAACGGTTACACCATTTATCTTAAAGCTATTTGGGATAAAGGTAGTACCGTTTGGAATTGTATCAGTAAAAATAATGTTGTTCGCAGTAGTATTTCCGTTGTTTGTAACAGCTGAAGTGAATGTAATTGTATCACCAATTGTAGCGAAAGTTGTACTAGCGCTTTTATTTATTACTAAAGTAGCGTCAATAATTGGTGTAACTGTTGTATTTGTTACAGTGCTACCAACAGCAGGAGATTGGTTTGGATTTACGGTATATTCATAATTTACAAGAGCATTATTTGTTAATGTGCCACTAGGTGGTATCGCTAAAATTTGTGCTTGAAAAGTAATGAATACAGTATCTCCTGGCGAAATATCTGCCAAGTGAACACCAAGTGATGGATCTAATCCTGGTTGTGGAACATTATTGATCGTTACGGAGTTTTGGATAAATGAAGCTCCTGCGCCAAGCCCATCTGTTAAAACAGTTGCACTAGCAGGGATATTACCTGTATTTGTTACTGCAATCGTATAAGTAACAATATCACCAATTGCAGCTGTCGGTGTATTCACAGACTTAGTAGCGACAATAGTAGCGTTATTAATTTGAGTTGTTATTACGTTACTTAACGTATTGGCGGATGCTGGAGGTAAGTTAGGATCTACGACATACTGGTACGTTGTATTATTTTGGTTCGGGATTGGATTTGGATTCGGGATAGAATTTACTTGTACTTGGAATGAGATGATTGTATTTGCATTCGGATTTATTGGGTCGATTGCAATTCCGCTTGCTGGATTGACATTAGGCAGTGTATTCCCATTTACAGTAACACTATTAGGAATAAACGATGTTCCGTTTGGAATTACATCTGTAAATATTACATTTGATGCAAGTGTGTTCCCGTTATTCGTTAAAGTAGTCGTGTACGTAATAATATCATTTACGTTAGCAAACTGTTTATCTGCAGATTTAGTAGCGGCAATTGAGGCGTTATTAATAGTTGTCTGTACAGTGTTAGAAGCAACCATCTGCATCACAGCAGGTTTGGATGGATCATACGTATATTGGAATGTTGTGCTTGATTGATTTGTAATTGGGTTTACAGCAGGGATAGTTGGTACAAAAACTTGAAATGCAACGGTGCGTGATGAATTCGCTCCTATCGTACCAATTGAAATGCCAGTGGCAGGATTTGCGTTAGCTACAGGGACATTATTAATCGTTACAGTATTAGGAATGAAGAGGGTACCCGCTGGAATGATATCTGTAAACGTTACATTAGCAGCAGAGATATTCCCGTTATTTGTTAAAATAGTTGCATATAGTATGACATCACCAACATCAGCGAAGTTTGTGCTTGTGAGTTTTGTAGCAACGATATTAGCAGTATTAATTTGTGTAGTTACTATATTGCTAGCAGTGTTTCTAACGAGAGCAGGTAAGTTTGGATCAGCGATAAAGCTATATTGAAGTGAAGCGCTGTTTTGAATTGGGTTTGGTGAAGGTAGCCCATTTGCACTTATTTGAAAAACAATCGTTGTAAAACCACCTGAAGGAATGGAGCCGACTTGAAGACCAATACTAGGGTCTGCACTTTGTTGTAAAGTACCACCTATAAAAATACTATTTGGTACGATAGTGGAGCCATTAGGGATTATATCGGTAACAATAACATTATTTGCTGTAGTATTGCCAAGATTAGCTAAAGAAATTGTATATGTGATTGGTTGCCCGACATCGGCGATAGTTAAATCTACTTCTTTGACAATCACTACATTTGCTAAATTAATTTGTGTACTTACAGTATTACTTACAGATGTTTCTATAGTTGGTGGATCGCCCGGATTTAGAATAAAGCTATACTGTGTACTAGATGAATTTAATGTTGGGTTTTGTGTTGGTAAAGAGGTGACGGTTACTTGATAAGAGACAGTAAGTGAGCCATTAGCAGCAATGGAAGGTAGTGGAACACCTATATTTGGATCTGCGTTATTTTGGAGTACACCATTAATAAGAAAAGTGTTTGGGATAAAGGTAGTACCGTCTGGATTCGTATCTACGAAAGTAGGACTATCAGCAGAAACACTTCCTGCATTCGTCAAAGTAACAGTATAAGTTAATATATCCCCTACGGTAGCGAACGCTCGGTCCACTGTTTTGGCTGAAATGACATTTGCATCGTTTACTTGAGTAAATGTAGTAGTTGAAGTAGTGTTCTTACTTACAGGTGAAGCGTTTGGATCAACGATAAAGTTATAGGAGATGGAAGCGCTATTTGAAATAGGGTTTGGATTTGGAATGCTAGTTATTACTACTTGGAATGAAGCTGTAATTGTAGTATTAGCATTGATGCTACCAATATTGATGCTAGCTGGTGTAACGCCTGGCTGAGTAACACTGTTAACTATAACGCTGTTTGGGACAAAGGCGGTTCCATTCGCAATTAAATCAGATAGTAATACATTGTTTGCTGCAACATTCCCATCGTTCGTAAGAGCGAAGGTGTAAGTTAATACATCGCCAACTTCCGCAAACGTTTTATCTACAGATTTATTAGCACGGAGATTTGCTAGTCTAATTGTTGATGTAACAGAATTAGAATTTGCTGTTTTTGAAGTCGGTGGCAAACTTGGATTTACAGTATATAGATAAGAAGCGAAGGCGTTATTAATGATAGGATTTTGGGTCGTAATATTGATGACTGTTACTTGGAAAGAAAGGGTAACAGTAGACCCACCAGGAATTGTGCCGATAGGTAAAGCAACGAGAGAATCTACATTTTGTAAAACTCCGTTTAGTGTTACAGTACCAGGAGTCAATATCGTTCCGTTTGGAAGTGGATCTGTTAGTTGCACGTTATTAGCGGCTGTATTTCCACTGTTTGTAATAAGGATTGTATAACTTATTGTTTCGCCAATTGTAGCAAATTGTTTATTTGTTGATTTTGTTAATGTTACATTCGCATTGTTAATTTGAGTGGAAACGAGATTCGAAGAAATATTTTTTGTAACAGGTGATTGGCTAGGATTGACAGTATATTGATAAGAAGCGCTTGATCCGTTAGATACGACATTTGACGTGGGTATTGTGTTTACTACTACTTGAAATGCAACATTTTTTGTTGTGCCGCTTGTTATGGATCCAATGTTCACGCCGGTAGCGGGATTTGCACCCACTTGTGTCGTGCCATCTATTGTTAAACTGTTTAGAACGAAAGTTGTTCCAGTAGGGATGACATCTGTAAAAATAACATTGTTCGCATTTGTATTACCTGTACCTGTAAAGGAAACGGTGTACGTTAGTGTATCACCAATATCTGCAAAATTTTTATCTACTGCTTTCGTCATTGTTACAGTAGCATTATTCACTTGAGTGGAGACAATATTTGTCGTATCAGTCCCACTTACTGCTGGTTGATTAGGTACAGGAATGTATTGATATGTTGTTGTTCCACTATTTAATATTGGGTTTGTTTGAGGGATAGAAGGAACGAGCACTTGGAATGAAATAGTAGTAGTGGAATTTGCGGCAATTGAACCAATTGTTATACCATTAGCGGGATTTGCGCCAGCTTGAGTAACTCCGTTCACAGTTACACTCCCTGGAATGAAAGTAGTCCCGCTAGGAATCGGATCCGTATATATCACATTCGTTGCAGCGATATTTCCTATATTAGCTAAGGCAATACTGTAAGTTAATGTTTCACCAATATCGGTAAAAAGTTTGTTAACTGATTTTGTTCCATTAATATCTGCAAGGTTAATTTGTGTTCCAGCAGAGTTACTTGTTGCAAGACCATTAAAAGTTGTTCCTCCGGCGATTGGTGTATATTGAAATGTAATATTAGCAGTGTTAGAGATAGGATTTTGACTTGGAAGAGAAACGACAGTAGCTTGGAAAGTTACTATACGAGAAGCACCATTATTAATTGTTCCAAGAGATATACCAGCCGCAGGATTTGCATTTGTTTGTGGTACGTTATCTACTGTTACAGTGCCGGGTATAAAAGAAGTACCATTAGGGAGACTATCTATAAAAATAGCGTTATTGGCAGGAAGAAGCCCGGTGTTAGGGATAGTAACTGTATAAGTGAGAATATCTCCAATTGCAGCAACACTTTTATTTACGCTTTTCGTTGCTTGTATATTTGGGGAGTTTATATTAATTTGTAAGCCGACTGTATTTAACATATATGCATCTCCGTTAGTAGTTAAACGGATTGCAGCGGATACTTGTGAGTTTGTTAAATAAGGAGAAATATCAATAGAAGTAATATCCCAGCCCTGTCTTCCTGCGGAAATGTTTGTACCTGTAGAAGCACTTTGATTTCGCGTTCCAAATGTCCCAGTTGTATCTAAGTTTCCTGCAGCATTATTAACTTGAGAACCGAAGAAATTATTTATGGCATTATTTGGTCCAGATAAAGCATTTAATGAACTGAAATTTGGTCCAAATAAAGCTTGATCCCCGGTTAAATCTGCATCTCCTTCGGTAGAACTTAAAAATAATCTCCCGCTTACTGGTCCTCCTGAAGGTGTTAAAAATCCAGAAACAGATACATCGGCACTACCAGTTTCTGCAGAAACACGGTTACCAGCTACATAAATGGTTAAGTTTCTTGCTGGCAATGTCCCGTTTTGATAAGCGACGATAAGCGTCCATCCAGCCGAATTAATTGTTCCATTAGAAGCATCTATAGGATCTACAAGTCCAGGAACCGCTCCTGTAGTATAGGAACCAGCACCTCCCGCTTGAATAAGAGTTGTTACGTCTGCTGAACGAGTGTAAAAGCCAAATGTAATAGAGTTTGAAACGAAAGTTTGATTTGAAGCCGTAACAGCTGAAGGAGTAATCGAGTATGTTGAAACAGGTGTTGTAAAAGAAACTGGGTTTCCTAATACACTCGTAATGTTTTGATCACGAGATAAATAGTTTCCACCCCAAACGAGTTCTGCGTAAAGAATAGTACTACCAGCAGGGATATTTAAAATAGCGGTAGAACTATTTTGTGTATAGTTTAATGTTGTACCAGCAGGAAAAGTAGTTACTTGTAAAGCAGTATTCGTAGTTGCGAATGCACCAATTGCCCCGATTGTACCAGCACGGTTTTGATTGCTGATTTTACTTAAGCCTAAAGTATTACCTGTAATAGCGAGTGCGCCGTTAGTGGTGGTAGAAAATCGATTCGTAATGGGCATGTTGTCACCTCATTTACAATATAGTCTTGGTCAAAATAACATATGTGTGTGACAAATAAAGGGAAACATGTACAAGTTGATTTCGTAATAATGATTTAAATGTCTAGATAAGGGGATGGAGTATGAGTGAATTAGAAATTAGGTTGGAGCGTCTTAGGGAAGAACAAATAGGCGATATTGTATCATTATCTTCTTATATTGGTTGGGATTATAACAGAGAAGAAATTGAGACTATTTTTAACGCAGGGATTGTATACGGTGTTTGGAATGAGAAAGAGGAACTAATTGCTAGCGCAGCAATAATATTATATGGGGAGAAATTAGCATCTATCGGAATGGTGATTGTACATCCAGATTATAAGGGGAGAGGGATTGGAAAGATAATAACGGAAGCGTGCGTTAAAAGCGTATCAGCTCATACTCCAATTATGCTTATTGCTACGGATGAAGGGAAACCTTTATATGAAAAGTTAGGATTTAGGGCAGTAAGTTATGTTTCTAAATACATATGTAACTCATACAATGCGAAACATTATTGTGTAAGAAATGAAGATTATGTGATGAATTATGAAGAGGGTGATTTAGAAAAAATAATAAAAATAGATGAATATGCGTTTGGAACAAATAGAAAAGAGTTTTTAAAGAAAAGAATTATGCAAAGTGAACAGTGTATCGTTGTAAAGGACAAGGAACAAAATGTATTAGGTTACGGTTTAAGCATACAAACACCAGAAAATAAGATAATAGGGCCGGTTGTTGCTAAAAATGATGAGATGGCAATGAGAATTGTACATGATTTAGCAAAAGGGCATAATGGTAAATTAAGAATTGATGTACTAGAAGGAAAGAAAGATTTCATGAAAGTATTAGAGATTGCTGGTTTTAAAAAGGTGAATACACCACCAATTATGATGAAAAATAGCGATCAATTATTAAAAAGGAATAATGAGTTATATAGCATTGCAGCACAAATTTTTGGGTGAAAAAGAATCCTTCTGAATGAAGGATTCTTTTTCGCTAATCACGATATTGATCATGAGTCGGCTGAAAGAGGTCTTCCTCGATATCTCTCACCATAGAAAAATGATCAACGTTATAATGACCGTGTAAAGTTTTATTGTGATGACTAATAATTTGTTCTGCAGACAATACGTTAGAATCAGTTGTTGAATGACCGTTTTTAATTAATGTAACGTCAAATCCTTGTACAGTTGCTGCTCTAACTGCAGTGTCAATGCAATGTTCTGTTTTACATCCGCCTATAACAATATGATTAATGTTTTCTTCTTTTAAAAGTTCAAGTAAAGAAGTGCCGTAGAATGAATTGGTTGCTGCTTTATTAATAAAGATTGCAGACTGAGGTATTTGAATTTGATTATGTACTTCAAATCCTTCGCCACTACCAGAAGCAACATCGATATCTCTTACGAAAACAATAAGGGCATTTGAATCTATTGCTTTCTGCAGGGCTATATTTAGTGTAGATAATAGCTCAGTTTTACGAAAAACTTCATTTTCTTGCTCATTTCCATCAATTAATTCTTGCTGAGCGTCGATAATTAATAGTGCTTGTTTCATCGTGTCTCCCCTTTAATATGAAATAAGTTCCACTGTACATATTCCTTCAGATTGTTAGAAAATCCTCCATTGTAAGAGAAGTAGAAGATTGATTTACAAAGTTGTCAAAGAAATTTCATTCTCATAGCGTGTAAAAACATGTATGATAGGAGATGGAGAATTTTTGAGTAGGTGGGAATAACATGCAAACAGTAGAAGATTATCTTTCATTCTTACATACGAAAGGATTTAAATTATCAGAGGAAGCACAAGGGTTTATTATGTTTGGACAAGGATATACTGGTGCGTCTGATGGGATTGTGAACGCAGCAATAGAAGCCACAATTAAACATCAATTGCAGTTTGATGGTAGTTATTTCGTTGCGTTATTAGAACGATTGAAAGAGGAAGAAATTACAGATAAAAAAAGCGCTAAGGCTTTTATGCGGAAGTTACAAGCGTAACTTCACGCAGCCTGCGCTTCTTTTTTTGTTTTGGAAGGTAATTCAACAAAAATCATGCCTAGAAAAATACATAGACATCCGATAATAGCAGAAATAGAAAGTTGTTCATTTGCAACGAGAACGCCTGTTAATGCAGCAAAAACGGGCTCCATTGCGAAAATAATTGCTACTCTCGTTGGAGAAGTGTGTTTTTGTGCCGATGTTTGAATGAAAAAAGCAATAGATGTTGCAAACAGGGCAGTTAGAAAGAGTGCGAATAAAAAGGATTGATTCGTCCATAGTGATACTGAAAATAACTTTTCCCAATCTTCAAACAAGAAAGCGCAAATAGAAGAAAATATACCAACAGCTAATACTTGAGATGTGCTTAATAATAAAGGTGATATTTTTTTAGAAAAGAAGCCGTTAATAAGAATATGGACAGCGAAAGCGACTGCACAACCAAGAACAAGTATATCTCCTATATTTAATTGGAAAGAATCAGCAGCTGTTAATAAGTACAAACCTGTTGTAGCTACAGCAATACCAAGTATGATGAAAATGGTGGCTTTTTGTTTTAAAAAGATAAATGATAAGATTGGGACCATAACAATGCTTAGCCCAGTTAAGAAACCTGCTTTTGAAGAAGTTGTATAGAGTAAGCCAAATGTTTGTAATAAATAGCCGACAAATAAGAAGAACCCAACCATTAATCCAGCTAAACTACTATGTTTTAATTCTTGTTTTGAAGTTTTCTGTGAGAAAATAATTTGAACGAATAATAAAATAATTCCAGCGAATAAAAAGCGAATACCATTAAACGTAAATGGACCAACGAAAGACATAGCGTTTTGAACGACAACAAACGTAGCTCCCCAAATAAAAGAGACAAATAATAAAGCAAGAGGAGCAATCCACTCTTTTTTCACACTCATACCCCCGTTAATTTTGTAAGATAGCTTTTCTAGCTAATTCATCAGCTACTTTATTTTGACTACTTGGAATCCACTTAATAAAAAAGAGATCGAAGTTTTTTATGTACTGCAGTGCTTCATCTAAAAGAGGTGCAAATATTTTATTTTTTGCGTATTCCTTTTCAACAGCCCGCTCAACAAGCTGCGAATCTGTACGAAAAGAGACAGTGCTATAATTATGCTCGATGCAATATTTTAATGCTAAAAGTAAAGCGCGGTATTCTGCTTCATGATTGGACATTGTTCCAAGTGGTACTGATAATTGTACAGGTGGCTGAACGCCTTTAATAAACACTCCTGCACCAGAAGGACCAGGATTTCCTTTTGATGCACCATCAATATATACTTCAATCAAAATGAGAAACCTCCAAATTATAAGATGATCCCCTACTTAAATATTTTTTTGAAGTAGGGGATAGAGTAGTTATCCGATTGTGATGCTGTAACGACATGTAAATGTTTCATTCGCTTGTAAAGATTGAATTCCCTTTTTGTTCTTGAAATCTTTTGCTGGATTTACTTCATCAGCGATGCCATACCAAGGTTCAATACATAAGAAAGGTGCGTTATCCCCTGGTGTCCATACGCCAACAAATGGGAATCCATCAAATTCTACTTTTACAAATTTATTATGTTTATGAGAACGAATCGAAATTTCATTCGTATTCATATGTTCAAAAATAAGTGCATCATTTTTGAATAAATCATATGTAAGTGGCAATTCAGTCGTATTTTCAGCGATTAATTGCTTTTTGTTTGAAAGATAAGGTCCTTCTAATACGCTTGTTTCTAAGCGTTCCGAACCATTAAACGATAAGTGATAATCTGTAAATGATTCACCGTCCAATAAAGGGAAGTTGAATCCAGGATGTGCTCCGATTGAGAAGAACATCTCTTTTGAAGTAGGATTGTTTACTTCATATGTTATATGAACGCTTTGTCCATTTAGCTCATAAGAAACGAGTAATTCGAATTCGTATGGGTATTTTTTTAATGTTTCTTCATTACTAGTAACGATATAAGTGATTTTTGTTTCGCTTTGTTCTTTCACAGAGAAAGTAAGATCACGAGCGAGACCGTGTTGTGTTAATGAATATGGTTTACCGTCTACGTAGTATGTATTATCTACTAATCGGCCGACAATTGGGAACAAAATTGGTGCACGGCGTCCCCAATAAGTAGAATCACCTTGCCATAAATATTCTGTGTTGTCTTCTTTTAAGCGAACGCTCTGTAATTCTGCACCTTTGTCAGAAATGGAAACGATCACTTTTTCATTTTGAATTGTTGCTGTCATGAAGTGAAACCTCCTAAATCTTTCATATGTTTCATTATACGTTGTCTAAAAGGAAAAAGGTAGTTTATGATAGGAATCTATTGACGAAAGAGGGGCTACGACGTAAAATATAATCTTGTTGCTTAAAAAACGAATAACGTGGTTCGAAACCATCCCACGTAAAAAAACTAAGGAGATTTTGTCATGAATATTAGAACTTTAGTCGGTAATGGTATTTTAGCGGCATTATATATTGCTGTTTCTATGCTTATTCAGCCATTTGGCTTTACGAATGTACAATTTCGTATTTCAGAGATGTTTAATCATCTCGTTGTATTTAACAAGAAAGCAATTTACGGAATTGTATTAGGTGTATTTTTAACGAATCTCTTGTTCTCACCTATGATCGCTTATGATTTAGTATTTGGAGTAGGTCAATCTATTCTTGCATTAGTTGCAACGATTATTTCTATGCGATTTATTAAAGGTGTTTGGGCTCGTATGATTTTTAATACAGTTATCTTTACGATTACAATGTTTATGATTGCAATTGAACTTCATCTTGCATTGGGTTTACCATTTATGTTGTCTTGGTTAACTTGTGCAATCGGTGAATTTGTTGTCATGGCGATCGGTATGCCTGTAATGTACTGGATTAATAAGCGAGTACAATTTGAAAGATTTATGTAATAGATGAAAGAGCTATTCCTATAGGGATAGCTCTTTTTGTATGTAATCATATTGAATATAATGCTGTGACTCTAGATAAAATATAATAAAATAAAGTGAGGCTTCAATTAGCCGGATATATATAAGAAGTCTTACATAAGGGGAATGTAGTATGAAATATAAAATTCATTGGTTGTATAAAACGAAGCGTGGATTGCAGACGGAATTAACAACAGAGTATATGAACATAGAAGAAGTACTTCAATTTGCAGAGGATTTTGAGAAAACAGGAAGAGCTAAGGAACTTTTATTTTACGATGAAATGGACGCAGAATGGTCATTAAAAGAGATGAAAAAGTTAAGTAAGCAAGTAGAGGAAGAGCCCCAAGAAATACTCGTTTATTTTGATGGGGGGTATGATGTGCAAACGAAAGAAGCTGGCGTTGGTATATGTGTGTATTATAAAAAAGGAAATACAAACTACCGCATTCGCCGCAATGCATATATAGAAGGTATATATGATAATAATGAAGCGGAATATGCATCATTATTATACGGTATGAATATACTCGAGGAACTAGGGATTAAGTATGAAGCAGTTACACTTCGCGGAGACTCACAAGTGGTACTGCAGCAATTAGCCGGAGAATGGCCTTGTTACGATGAACATTTAAATCATTATTTAGATCAAATTGAACAAAAGGCGAAGCAAATGAAATTAAAACTTGTATGTGAGCCGATATCTAGAAAACAAAATAAAGAAGCACATCAATTAGCAACGCAAGCATTAGAAGGAACAGTTATTGATAGTCATAAAGAAATAACCGAATAGAGAGGTGCAAAGGTGGATAAAAAGCAACTCATTACAGAGGTAAATGACTTATTAGAAACGTATTGTGAAGGATGTTTCTTGCGAGAACATAATCGAAAGACAAATAGTAAGTATTACGCTCATTCATTTTGTATAAGGCAATGTACAGTGGGAGAAACATTGAAAAAGTATGGGGAACAGTTGTCATGAAAAAACATCCAGAGAAAATTCTCTGGATGTTTTTTAGTGTCTTGCTTCGTTTAGTTGATGCTCACATTTATTTAATTTTTTTTCCTCATTCATTAAAAATGGCTCATCTAAATCAGTTGCAACAGATTTCATAATTTCAAGCTGAGAGCGAGCTGCTTCTACAGCAGTAGTAGCATGTTCTAATGTATCTGGATCCATTGAAATTGTTGCTGATCCTACCATTTTTTGTGCTGTTTCTACACGGAATTTCACTTCTTCAAAATCATTTACTTCTGATCCCATTAATAATTCCTCCTTTGTATAGTGCGCATTTCACATAGTTTTTGCTCTGTAAAACGGAAATATACAAAGGAATAACAAAGGAGGTTACCAAGTAAGGTAACCTCCTGTTATATGTTGGATTAAAGTTTTACTACGTTAGCAGCTTGAGGTCCGCGGTTACCTTCAGTAATGTCGAAAGATACTTCTTGACCTTCTTCTAAAGCTTTGTAGCCGTCGCCTTGAATAGCAGAGAAATGTACGAATACATCGTCAGCGCCTTCCATTTCGATAAATCCAAAACCTTTTTCGTTGTTAAACCATTTTACTTTTCCTTGCATGTTACAATTCCTCCTAAAAGCGTTTACTATTTTCATTTAGTGAAATTCATTTTAAAAAAATAATATAAACTAAAAATGCTATATTCTTGAATATTCTGCTAAATGATTAATTTAAATATACACGAATTGGGAGAATTTAGTCAAGTAAGCGATTTTATTTTTTTGTATTTTTAAATAATTTTTCAGTCAAATTTTTAAATAGGTATAGGACAGGCTGAGTATATAATATTCTTAATTGAATGCTATACATAATGAGGTGAAAGAATGAATAAGTCTTACTTATTAGATAATGAAGGAATGAGAACGAGAACCGACATACCGGATTGGGTTGCAAAAGAATTTGAGATTTTTTCAAATGTTGTGTTAGAACCAACTTTTCCATGTTATTTCGGTTTAACAGCTTTGAAAAAGAATGAACTTCGTTATTCATTTCTTTCTCATAATGATTGGAGTCATTTACCACATACAATGTTATCTTTTTTAGAGTTAATGAAAGAGAGGCCGATTGTAAGAAGGGGCTTTTTCCTTTTTGTAGAACCGGAATGTGAAGAACAGCCACTCGAATATTACCGTGATTCCTTTTGGAAAGTGTTACAGTATTTACATGAAAACGATAATCAAGCATGGCCAAAGCAAATTCCTGAAGATCCAGACCATTATTTATGGGAATTTTCATTTGGTGGTGAGCCAATATTCGCATTTGGAAATGCGCCAGCTTATAAACAACGAAAAACTAGACATTTAGGGAATTCTCTCGTTATTGGGTTTCAGCCACGCACTATTTTTGATGGATTAGAGGGAGATCGTCCTAAAGGAGCATATTCAAGACAAATGGTTCGTGAGCGAGTTGAAAAGTGGGATCAATTGCCGAAACATCCTAACATTAGTCATTATGGTGACCCAGAGCATCGTGAATGGAAACAATATTTCATAGGAGACGATGTAGAGCCAATAAAAGGGAAATGTCCTTTTATTCATAGGATAGAAAAGTAAGAGCCATCACCTAGATGGCTCTTTTGTATATTTTGGATAAAAAAGGGTATTTTATTATGAAAGCTAGTCTATTTTTTCAAATTACATCATTAACTAGTAGTAAAGAGAGTAGAAAGGATAGAGCGATGTTTGGAGCAATTATACAGCAAATCGTATTAGGTATATCATTAGCTGCGCCAGTAGGGCCGATTAATATTGAAATGTTAAAACGAGGAATTGAACGTGGGTTTTGGCACGCTTGGGTTGTTGGAATTGGTGGAATGACTGCAGATGTTTTATTTATGCTTCTCATTTATTTCGGTTTATCTTCTGTGTTTATGTATACATATGTACAAGCCTTCATGTATTGCACGGGTTTTTTCTTGTTATTTTATTTAGGATTTCAAAGTGTAAAACAAGGAATTTTCGACTCGAATATGGAATATAAAAAAGAAGAGGTAGGTGGCCTTAAGCAATCGTTTATGGCAGGATTTTTAATTGCGATATCCAATCCATTAAATCTTGTTTTTTGGTTTGGTATATACGGAAGTACACTTAGCTCATTACTTACGAAGGTAACGAAACAAGAGGCTTTTTTGTACAGTCTTTGCATTATTGTTGGTATTATTTTATGGAATTTAAATATTGCTTTTTCTGTACATTTTGGAAGAACTTTATTAAAACCAAAAGCGCTTGGCTACATAACAGCCGGAGCAGGTATTATTTTAGTAGGTTACTCTATACATTTTGCATACAAAGCTTTACAGTTGTTCACATAAGATTGAAGGGGAGATTTTTATGTATCGAACCACTATTGACGGAAAAGAAATTATAATTACGTTAGCGCCAAAAATCCGAAAAGAAATTACTGATAGAAATCCACTATATGAAGCGGTATTTCATAATGCTGCAAGATTGTTACAAACAAAGCAACCGACGTTTGCAGTAAATCATGAAATATTTGGGCTCATTATTGGAGAAGTGCAAAGAGGAGAAGTAACAGTGTTTGCAGTGGAACATATTATTCCGAAGCAAAATATATTTGGACCAAACAATTTTTTCTCGACAATAGAACAGCAGGCAAATTTGTAAAGTGAATAGAATAAGAATAGAAAAGAAATAGTCGTAACGATATGTTGCGGCTGTTTTTTTGGAAAAGGGGGAAACAAGATGAAGAAAGTGGGGAAAGAGTTCTTTTTACAACATGATATCGTTATTATGTATAGCATTCTATTTGTTTTCATTATTATTTTAAAAATGCAATTTTTTACGTGGTTTGGCATGTTAGCATGTATGTTTGGGATTGTTTTCTATACACTTAATGAATATATGACACATCGTTTTTTATTCCATATAAAGCCACCTAAAAACACATTTCTATTAAAAATGTTAAGAAGATTGCATTATGATCACCACGTATATCCAGATGATTTAAAACTTTTGTTTTTACCTGTATGGTTTAGTATACCTAGTTTTACTATATATTTACTTATAGCATATGGTATTACAAAAAGTGTTACTATTACACTTTCATTTGGAATCGGAATGATTATTATGCTGCTCGTTTACGAATGGAAACATTATATTGCTCATAGACCGATTCGTCCCGTCACTAAGTTTGGAAGATGGCTAAAAAAACAACATATATTACACCATTATAAAAATGAAAAGTTTTGGTTTGGTGTTTCAAATCCAGTATTCGATTTTATATTTGGAACACTGAAAGACGGAAAAGATGTTGAGCTAAGCGAAACGGCTCGTAATTTAGAAAAGGAAAAAAAGACAAAAGTAGTGCGTTAAGCACTGCTTTTGTCTTAATGAGGATAAATAAGTAAAGTGTCACTTTATTTTGAAAAAGTATATTAAAAATTTAGGGGAAATTGCCGAAAAATGTCTATCAAAAAATCTTTGCATGAATGCATGGATTGTCTAAAATGAATATAAGTTTCTGAATATTTATAAAATTTAGTCTTTAGGTATGCAAGGGGGAAGTGTATTTCAAGTAAGAGAGGGGATCGGTTAATGAAACGAGACGATACGTCAGCACGTAAGTTGCAAAATGAGGTGAATTATACAGAGGTCGTTCAGTCGGAAGAATTTCAATTGTTATTAAATACGAAAAAGAAGTTTATCATTCCAATGAGTATTTTCTTTTTTAGTTTTTTTATCGCATTACCTATTCTAACATCGTATTCAAAGGTGCTTAATACACCTGCATTTGGAGACGTTACATGGGCGTGGGTATTTGCTTTTTCCCAATTTATCATGACATGGGCACTATGTATGATTTATAGCAAAAAAGCAGAATCATTTGATGAAATCTCCCGAAAAATTCTGCAAGATATGCAAAAAGGGAGGGGCTGAACTTGAATACTACTGCATTTGCACTATTTTTAATTATTGTTCTTGGTACGCTCGTCATAACCTATTTTGCATCGAAAAAAACGAAAAATGCGAGTGAATTTTATACGGCTGGAGGGGGATTAACTGGTTGGCAAAATGGTCTGGCCATTGCTGGAGATTACATGTCTGCTGCTTCATTTCTCGGTATAGCTGGAGCAATCGCATTAACTGGGTTTGATGGATTCTTTTATAGTATCGGTTTTTTAGTTGCTTATCTAGTTGTACTATATCTTGTTGCAGAACCGCTTAGAAATTTAGGAAAGTACACTTTGGCGGATATGATTGCAGCACGCTTTGATGCGAAAAAAGTTCGCGGAGTTGCAGCTCTTAATACGATGACGATTTCTATCTTTTATATGATTGCACAATTAGTTGGCGCGGGTGCACTTATTAAATTATTATTAGGGATTGAATATACGACATCTGTATTAATCGTTGGAACACTTATGACGGTGTATGTTATTTTTGGAGGTATGACAGCAACGAGCTGGGTACAAATCGTAAAGGCTGTATTACTTATGGCTGGTACGTTTATTATTTCTGTTATCGTTTTCGCAAAATTCAACTTCAGCGTGACTGAAATGTTCGCTCAAATGAAAACAGCTACACCTTTAAAAGATTCATTTTTAAATCCAGGTGTAAAGTATAAGGATGGTCTTGATACACTTTCTTTAAATTTAGGACTAGTACTTGGTACAGCTGGATTACCACATATACTTGTCCGCTTTTTTACAGTACGTGATGCAAAAACTGCACGTCAATCTGTCGTATATGCGACGTGGTTAATTGGTGCATTTTATATTATGACGATTTTCTTAGGATTTGGTGCGGCAGCGTTTGTAGGAAATGAAGCGATTATTAAAGCAAACCCAGCTGGTAATATGGCGGCACCTTTATTAGCCAAAGCGTTAGGTGGAGACTTCTTATTTGCTTTCGTATCAGCAATTGCTTTTGCAACGATTTTGGCTGTAGTGGCAGGTCTTGTATTAACAGCAGCATCAGCATTCGCTCATGATTTTTATAATGAAATCATTCGTAAAGGAAAATCAACGGAAAAAGAGCAAGTATCCATGGCTCGTTATGCATCTATTGGAGTAGCGATACTATCTATCATACTTGCATTATTTGCCCAAACATTAAACGTAGCATTTTTAGTATCATTAGCATTTGCAGTTGCAGCGAGTGCAAATCTACCAGTAATTTTATTTACAATATATTGGAAGCGTTTTAATACAACGGGTGCTATTTCGGGTATGATTGTAGGTCTCGTATCAGCAATTGTTCTCGTAGCGTTGAGTCCGAATGTTTGGAACCCTGTAGCTGGAAAAGCTATTTTTGTTGGGGAAGCGTTATTCCCATATACGACACCAGGAATTATTTCAATTCCACTCGGATTTCTTGCAGCATATTTAGGAACGGTTTTATCTAGTAAGAAAGAAGATGAAGCGAAATTTGATGAAATTCTAGTGAAATCTAATACTGGTCATGGCATTAGCGATGCGTCTTCACATTAAATAAAAGAGGAGCTTTTCGATAGATAAGAAAAGCTCTTTTTTCTTTTGTCATTTTCTTGTAAATATTACTGATTTGTAAGTAGGATTTGTCTTAATTTTGTGGAATGAAAATAGCAGGGAGAAATTTAAGTCATCATGGCACCAGCGCAGCTTTTGTGAAAAATAAGTTGTTATGGAAGGTGGAAGTAATGATGAAAACGAAGCAAACTGATGAATTATTAGCAAAAGATGAGCAATATGTTTGGCACGGAATGCGTCCCTTTAGTCCAAATAGTACAATGGTAGGGGCAAAAGCTGAAGGGTGCTGGGTTGAAGATATACAAGGAAAAAGATATTTAGATGGTATGAGTGGCCTTTGGTGTGTCAATAGTGGATATGGAAGAAAAGAGCTCGCAGAAGCGGCTTATAAGCAATTACAAACATTATCATACTTTCCAATGTCACAATCCCATGAGCCAGCTATAAAGCTTGCTGAAAAGTTAAATGAGTGGCTTGGGGGAGAGTATGTTATTTTCTTCTCAAATAGTGGTTCAGAAGCGAACGAAACAGCTTTTAAAATAGCAAGGCAATACTATGCTCAAAAAGGTGAACCACATCGTTATAAATTTATGTCACGTTACCGTGGGTATCACGGGAATACAATGGCGACAATGGCAGCGACGGGACAAGCGCAGCGTAGATATCAGTATGAGCCGTTTGCTTCAGGTTTTTTACACGTAACACCACCGGATTGTTACCGTATGCCTGAAATTGAAGGGCAGCATATTTATGATGTAGAATGTGTGAAAGAAGTCGATCGTGTTATGACGTGGGAATTAAGTGAAACAATTGCCGCTTTTATTATGGAACCAATTATTACAGGCGGGGGCATATTAATGCCACCACAAGACTATATGAAAGCTGTTCATGAGACGTGTCAAAAACACGGTGCCTTGCTTATTAGTGATGAAGTAATTTGCGGTTTCGGTCGTACAGGAAAAGCATTTGGGTTTATGAATTATGATGTGAAGCCAGATATTATTACAATGGCAAAGGGCATTACGAGCGCATATTTACCATTATCTGCAACAGCTGTGAAAAAAGAAATATATGAGGCTTTTAAAGGTAAAGGAGAATATGAATTCTTCCGCCATATTAATACATTTGGTGGAAATCCAGCAGCTTGTGCATTAGCACTTAAAAACTTAGAGATTATGGAAAATGAAAATTTAATCGAGCGATCTGCGCAAATGGGTTCCCTTTTATTAGAGCAACTAAAAGATGAAATTGGGGAACATCCGCTTGTTGGGAATATTAGAGGAAAAGGTCTATTAGTTGGAATTGAATTAGTAAATGATAAAGAGACGAAAGAGCCAATTGATAACGACAAAATTGCAAGTGTTGTAAATGCTTGTAAAGAAAAGGGCTTAATTATAGGACGAAACGGTATGACAACAGCAGGATATAATAACGTTTTAACATTAGCGCCGCCTCTTGTTATTTCAAGTGAAGAGATTGCTTTCGTTGTTGGAACGTTGAAGACAGCGATGGAGCGTATTTAATAAATAGAGAGAGGAGCGAGCTGTAATATAAGGCTCGCTCTTGTTTAGTAGGAGGGGACTTTTAATGGAGAAATATGATCCTAACAAACATTATCACATCGGATATTATGAAGACGGATATGATTTAGAAGTGACGGCGTACAAAAGAATAAATGAACCAGTTTGGGATGCTTATACTCCGCACTATGAGGCAGACGATTTTTATAAGAAAGTGGAGGGAATGAAGCTAGGTAAATATATAGATGATTATGGCATTATGGTGTATTCATTTGGGAATGATATTGATGATGATGAAGCACGAATTATTTTTGAAAAATGGTTAAAAAAGAACGGGATTGTTTAAAGATAAAACAAAAAGGAGATTGCTATCTTATAAAATAGCAATCTCCTTTTATTATAGTAAATTTATTTACTTGCTTTCATTGCTTTATCTTTTGCACCAAAAGTGTATTTTAACATTGGTGGTGTAATCATTGTAGTTAAAATAACGACAATAACGATTGCTGTAAAGTAATCTTGTGCCAATAGACCTGAAGAAAGTCCTGTTCCTGCAATGATAAGTGCAACTTCACCACGAGAAACCATTCCAGCACCGATAATTGCAGAAGACTTAGCGTCAAATCCAGTCATTCGTGCACCGAATCCACAGCCGATTAATTTCGTTAATACAGCGATAACAGTTAATGCTAAGATGAACCAAATTTGATTGCCGATACCGTCAAATGTAATATTCATACCGATACTAACGAAGAATACTGGAACGAACATAGCGTAAGCAATTGGTTCTACTTTCTTTTCTACTTCATGTTTGTAGTTTGTTTGAGAAATTGCAATACCAGCAGCGAAAGCACCGATAATACCAGCAATTCCTAATAATTCGCCGAAATATGCGAATGAGAAACAGATGATAAGAGCCGCGCTCACGATAGACTCAGATACGCGCAGTGGTGATAACCAGCGCATAATCGCAGGAACACCTTTCCATCCGATTAAAATAATAGAAGCGAAGAATACTACTTTCTTCAAGATAACCATTGTTAAGTTAACATCATCAGTACCTAAGAAGCTCATTGCAAATGCTAATAAAATAACAACAAGAATGTCATCAAATACAGCGGCTCCAAGCATCGTCGTACTTTCACGTGTTTTCATTTTACCTAAATCACGAAGTGTTTGTACGGAAATACTAACACTTGTCGCACATAGAAGTAATCCTAAGAATACAGCGTTTCCTTGTTCCATTCCCATCACAAGACCGGAAACGTAACCACCTACGAATGGAAGAATGATACCTCCGAGTGCAACTGCTAAAGAAGAATTACGATTTGCGTTTAATTCTTCTAAGTCTGTTTCAAGTCCAGCCATAAACATTAAAAGAATAACTCCGACATTACTTAATTGAGTTAGAAGCTCTGAATTTTCAATCCAACCTAATACAGCTGGACCGATAACGATACCGACAATTAATTTACCTAGTACAGAAGGTTGACCTAATCTAACACTAAGATCACCAGCAAGCTTTGTACTTAATAAAATAAGTGCAATTTGAAAGAAAAATTCGAATTCCATCTGATCCTCTCCTCGTCATTTTTAATTTTATCATACGATTTCTCGGAATTTGCCTAATGAAAATATGTAAAACCCATTAAACAAAAGGGTCTGATTACAAGTTCTTTTGAACTCGTAATTTGAACCTGTAATTAATATATAATAGATTTTATAAAAAATCAATGAAAAAATGGGAGCTTTTTGAGGAAGAAGCTGTCTTATTGGGATATAGGTGTAAGAGTAGTGTGTGAATTTTATATGTATAAAATAGTATGAAGTCCTTTTCCATTACAAATAATAAATTCTACATACTATTTCACGAACTATAACTGTGAAAGGGAGGATTTATAATTTGAAGGCATTAAAAAATAACTTGTCTATTGTTGCTTTAGGTGGAGTAAATGAAATAGGAAAAAATATGTATGCTATCCAATATGAAAATGATATTGTCGTCATTGATTGTGGATCTAAATTTCCAGATGAAAGTTTATTAGGGATTGATTTAATAATTCCAGACGTCACATATTTGCAAGAAAATAAAGAAAAAATTCGCGGTTTAATAGTAACGCACGGGCATGAGGACCATATTGGCGGAATACCATATTTTTTAAAACAACTAAATGTACCAATCTATGCAACAAAGTTAACGTTAGGTTTAATTGAAATTAAATTAAAGGAACACAATCTTCAAAATGATACGGAATTAATCGTTATTCATTCAGAATCAGAAATTGATTGTGGTTCTATTAAGGCAACTTTTTTTAAAACGAACCACAGTATTCCGGATTGTCTCGGTATTGTTTTTCATACACCAGAAGGTACTGTAGTACATACAGGTGATTTTAAATTTGATTTAACACCAGTAAATAATCAACATCCTGATATTCATAAAATGGCTAAAATAGGAAGTGAAGGTGTACTAGCTTTATTATCTGAAAGCACAAATGCAGAACGTCCAGGTTTTACTCCATCAGAAAGGTCAGTAGGAGAACGGATAGAGGAAATATTTATGAAAGCAAATAGAAAAGTAATTATTTCTACGTTTGCTTCTAATGTGAATCGTGTTCAGCAAATAGTTGAAGCATGTATAAAAACAAATCGAAAACTAGCTTTGCTAGGGAGAAGTATGGTAAATGTAGTAGAGGTTGCTCTAGAGAAAGGTTATTTACATATTCCAGAAGGTATGTTAATTGAAGCAAATGAGGTAAATCGTTTAGATCCAAAGCAGGTTGCAATACTTTGTACAGGAAGTCAAGGAGAACCAATGGCAGCTTTAGCGCGTTTAGCTAGTGGAAACTATAGACAAGTGGATATTTTACCAGAAGATACGGTTATTATAGCCGCGACCCCTATCCCAGGAAATGAACGTAACGTTTCTCGAATTATCGATAATTTATTTGCATTAGGAGCAAAGGTGATTTACGGATCAGGTAGTTCTACTGGAGTGCATGTATCCGGTCATGCATATCAAGAAGAGTTGAAGTTAATGCTTACATTAATGAAGCCAAAATATTTTATTCCAATTCATGGAGAGTTTAGAATGCTACACCACCATAGTTTGTTAGCAGAATCAATTGGTATTGAAAAGGAAAATATCTTTATTGTACGTAATGGAGATGTTGTAGATATAAGTAATGAAGTGGCAATTCAATCTAGAAGAATACAGGCAGGAAATATATATGTAGATGGATTAGGAATTGGAGATGTTGGAAATGCATTATTACGTGATCGTAAACAACTTTCAGAAGATGGAATGCTCGTTATAGTTATTACTTTTAATAAAGTGGATGGAGAAATAATTTCAGGTCCAGATATTATTTCTCGTGGATTTGTCTATGTCCGTGATTCAGAAGAATTTCTAAGAGAATTAAATAAATTAGCTGTTATTACGATTAATAATTTAAAGAAAGAGAATGTGAATAGCTGGGGTATTTTGAAAAGGGAGGTAAGAGAAGCATTAGGGAAGTATATATATACAAATACAAAACGAAAGCCGATGATTCTTCCTATAATAATAGAGGTTTAATAGTAAAAAAGAATTCTCGTATGGGAATTCTTTTTTGTTTTGAAGAGAAAATGAACATATAATGAAATAAATAGAAATGGAAGGAAATAAAAGATGTTATTAAATAAACGTTTTACAATTGGAGAAATGGCGAAAATGCATAATATCGCAGAATCTACATTAAGGTATTATGATGAAAAAGGAATTTTTCATCCGTCCATTGTGGATCCTCAAACGAATTATCGTTATTATACAATCGATCAATTTTCACTGTTAGATACGATTAAATTTTTACGCCAGTTAAATATTCCGTTAAAGGAAATTAAGAAATATATTGATGAAAGAAATCCAGCATACGCACTCAATTTACTGGAAAAACAACAAGAGATGATGCTGAAGAAACAAAGAGAAATTGAGTATGCTTTGGCGAAAATGGAGCATAGAATTCATTTAATTAAGAAAGCAACAAAAGCAAAAGCTGAACAAATGGTAATTAAAGAGATTCCGCAGCGAAAAATTACAGCAATTGCGGTTGCTCCAAATACGACGGATGATATGTTTGAGTACTACATTCATTCGTTACAAAAAAATATGAGGCAAATGGATGATAGTTTATTTTCTGGAGATATTGGTGTAACTGTTGCGAAAAAAGGATTAATGCAAAATGAGTTTCAAGCATATAGCAGTGTATTTATTCTTTTGGATTATATGCCGTATGAAGTGCATACTTCAGATGAAATTAAAGAAGGTTTATATGCTTGCTCTTATCATCATGGACCGTATGAAGAAACAGATGCAACGTACAAGGAGTTACTTACATACATTGATAAAGAAGGTTACGAAGTACATGGAGATTCGATTGAGATTGGATTGATTGATTGGTCTGTAACAGAAAATCCAGAGGAGCAAGTAACAGAAATTCAAATTCCTGTAGTAAAAAAATAAGATGAAAACCTTTGAATTGATTACAAATTTACATTCATTAGTATAAGTCAGTTACCTGTTTTTTTAATTCTCTCTTGACCTTCAAGTTACTTGAAGGTTTAAACTAAGAAAAGAGAGTTGAAAAAAAGGAGCATATTAGAGTATGGAAGCAACAGAAAAATTAAGAGAAAAACCGATAAAAAGCTTATTTATTTCTTATTTAATACCAGCCGTTCTTGGAATGGTATTAATGTCAGTGAATATTGTAATTGATGCGGTCATGATTAGTAGAGGAGTTGGGGCGAACGGTTTAGCAGGAGTGAACGTGGCTATTCCAGCATTTTCGATTTTCTTCTCTATTTCATTATGGATCGGAATGGGCGGGGCAACGTTATACTCCATTGCATTAGGTGAAAATAAACGAGAGAGAGCAAGGTCTATTTTTACTCAATCCATGACGGTAGCAGTTGTTATCGTAGGTGTTTTAGCGGCTATTTGCTTATGGAGAATAGAAGATTTAGCATACTTATTTGGTGCAAATGAAGTAATTCTACCATATGCGTTAGACTATTTACACGTATTATTAACATTTGGAATGATATACGTTTTAGAAAATATTTTAAGTACATTCATACGAAATGATGGAAATCCTAATTTAGCAATGGCTGGTCTTGTTGTAACAGCTGTATTAAATATAGTGTTTGACTATATCTTTATTTTTATCTTTGGATGGGGCGTAACAGGTGCTGCCTCAGCGACTATTCTTTCGGCAGCGATTGGTTTCCTTGTATTATTAACTCATTTCTTTAGAAAAAGTAGTATTTTAAAGTGGACGAAATTCCATTTTGAATGGGATACTGTCAAACAAATTATGGTGATTGGTTTCCCAAGTTTTACAGCAGAAAGTACGGTTGCAATCGTAACGATTGGTTTTAATATCGCATTCGTTCAATATGCAGGAGAAGTAGGAGTAGCTTCCTATGCGATGGTGAATAGTATTCATGCAATGACATTACTATTATTCTTTGGTGTTGGAGCAGCATTACAGCCAATTGCTAGTTTCCATTACGGGGCAAATTTATCAGAGAGACTTCGTGAAGGATTGAAGTTTGCTGTGAAAATTGCAGTTGTCCTCGGAGGCATTGCGATAATTGTCGGATTATTCTTCGGGAAATATATCATTGGTTTATTTGATGTCCAATCTCCAGAATTATTGGAGTTAACCTTAACAGGTATTAGCTTATTCTTTATCCAATACGTATTTTTAGGTTATAATATTGTGTATGGAGAGTACTTCCAATCAGTGCGACAAACGAAGAAATCAGTACTTATTATAATGAGCAGAGGATTACTATTTATTATTCCATTGTTATGGATTATGCCGAAATTATTTGGGATAAACGGAATTTGGCTCGTTATGCCAGTTGCAGAAGTAATGACAGCGATTATCGTATTTACGATGAATCGTATGAAACATCCTGTTCCATTAAATATGGCAGGAGAGAAAGAAGCGATATGATGAAGAAAATCCCCTTAAGCAATTAAGGGGATTTTTTTATTCCTTTAAACTAATCGCAAAAGATCCATCCGTTTCTTGAACAGAAGCAAAGGCAACGTTTTTAATATTTGTAATTCCTTTTTCCTTTAATTCTTTATATAACCATTTTTCATCTTTATGTATTAACTTTAAGTTATCATATTGAATTTGTGAATCGACGATAAGTGCAATTGGTAATCCAGCATACTTAACTTCTATGTTTAAATCTTTTGGAGTTAATGGTACAAGTTCTCTTTTTGGTAAAATACTAATAGCGCCGTTCGCTTCTAAAATAGCGTATTCAATTTCATGAACACTTGGATATCCTGCAACGCGAAGATTAGAAAGCAGTTCTGCAATGGGGTATCTACTTTTTTGTAAGTTCTCAAAAATAATATCACCATGTTTAATTAAAATGATAGGGTGTCCGAGAATAAAACGATTTAGTTTGTTGAATAGGCTTAATTTTGTAAGGAGTAAATGTAAACATGTGATAATAACCATACCGAGAAATGCTTGTAAAGCACCAGAGACGGGTATGGCTTGGAAAGCTAAATAAGATAAAAAGATTATAGCCCCAAAATCATGAGGAGTTAGTTGTGCTAACGCGGATTTACCGAGTAACTTAAGCGATAGTAAAAATAAGATAAAAAAGAACGACACGTTACATAAAAAGAGAAGCAATAGAGACACTCCTTCGTGTAAAGTTGTACTTACTATTCCCGAAAGTAATATAAATATTACCTTTCAGAGGATAAATTAGGGTTTATTGGAATCTGTCTGTATACAAACAAATAAATGGATATTATCATGAAGGAAGTAAAAGAAAATAGGAGTATATGAATATGAGAAAGAAGAAAATAATGAAGGGTATTTTAGTTGTTATAATGATTTGCGCCGTGTATGCGGGGTTTTTACAATATCACATTTATAAGCATGGGCATATGAATGCAACCTACGATGCTGATTACATAATTGTACTAGGATCGAAAGTAAATGGGACGAAACCATCTTATTCATTGCAATATCGTATTGATAAAGCAGTTGAATATTTAAAATCACATGAGAAAACAATCGCTATCGTATCTGGAGGACAAGGAAAAGGTGAAGACATTTCAGAAGCATTAGCAATGAAACAAGGACTAATAAAACAAAATATCGCAGAAGATCGCATTATAATGGAGGACAAATCTACGAGTACAGATGAGAATATTACATTCTCAAAACCGTTAATTCCAGCCGATATGAAAAAAGGTATGATTGTAACAAACGATTTTCACATGTTTAGAGCGAAAAAAATAGCGGCAAAACAAGGTTTACAATTAGAAGGTCTTCCGGCAAAAACACCGAAACCAATCATCATTCCATCGAATGTACGAGAATATTTAGCAATCACACAGTACTGGTTTATGAATCGAATATAGTGAAAGTGATCCCGGCTGAAACTTCAGGCGGGATTTAGTTTGAGGAAAATCTTACAAATATGTCACGTTCGTGAAAGGTAAAGCGATAGTTTCTAGAATGATTTCCTGACATAATGAAGGTAACAAAAACTATTTAGAGGTGAATCGGATGAAAGGAAATAATATTTTATCTTCGTTATGTTACTTTAGTATCTTTTTTGCACCATTTTTACTACCAATTATCGTGTACTTTGTTGCAGAAGATGAAGTGAAGTATCACGCGAAAAAAGCATTTTGGTCACATGTTTTCCCATACGCAATCTTATTTGGAGGACTAGCAGTATCAGGTATGTACGGTTTAGGTTTCAATCAATCTGACGGTGCTGGAATTGGAATGGCTATCACATATGCAGTGTTCATTCTTGTAGGAATTTACTACTTCATTTGGAATATCGTAAAAGGTATTAAAGTTTTGAAAACGGCGTAATATGATAAGTATAATTTCATTTACCGTATCGATAAACGTTTTAAAAAAGAGCAGTTCAAAAAGAATTGCTCTTTTTGTGCTTATAAGTTGTGAAAATTGAAAAAGATATGTTAATTTTTCATTATGAAGAGAAAAAAGGAGTGATTTTCATGAATGAGATCATACATAAGATGGAGCAACATGTTTCAGTTCGTAAATATAAAGAAGAATCAATTCCGAAAGATGTAGTAGAAAAGATGGTGCACGCTGCGCAACATGCAGCTTCATCACATTTTGTACAGGCGTATTCTGTTATATATGTAACAGATCAGGAATTAAAGGCTAAACTAGCAGAGCTATCCGGAAATCGTCATGTGAAGGACTGTGCAGCATTTTTTGTTTGTTGTGCAGATTTAAAACGACTTGAAATTGCATGTGAAAAACATAGTACAGAGATAAAGCATGAGGGAGTAGAAGACTTTATCGTTGCGACGGTAGATGCTGCACTTTTTGCGCAAAACTTAGCGCTAGCAGCAGAATCGTTAGGATACGGTATTTGTTATATTGGTGGTATTCGTAATAATCCGAGAGAAGTGAGTGAACTGCTTCATTTACCTGATAAAGTATATCCTGTATTCGGAATGACAGTCGGCGTACCAGATGAAGATCATGGAGTGAAACCACGTTTACCGGTAGCAGCAGTTCTTCATGAAAATGGATATGATGAACAAAAATATGATGAATTACTAAACGAATATGATGAAACGATGAATGCGTATTATAAAGAAAGATCATCAAACAAGAAAAACGTAACATGGACGGAATCAATGAGTTCGTTTATGTCTAAAGAAAAAAGAATGCATATGAAAGAGTTCTTAAGTGAAAAAGGATTAAATAAGAAGTGAGTAAAGAGGCAAACCTGTGATGTAGGTTTGTCTTTTTGGGAAGGAGAAATACCTAAGGCCAGAAAGTTGTTTATTCTTTCTGAACTTAGGTATTTTGTTTGTTATCATATACATAGAAATAAAAATTAATAATTTTTTACAAAAGTGATAGAAAATGAGAATGAAATGCCAATAGTAAGTAAAAGTGGCATAATAGCCGCTTTTTATCGTTTTATTTAGTATTTGATTTGAAATGTTTATCTTATGAAAGAAAGATTATTGCTAATTGTAAACTGTCAATAAAGTTATTTAAGTTTTGATATGGAATACCCTGCCGGAAAATACAGCAATAATTTTGTTTGAACATATCTGTTATGGCACAATCTAAAGCATCTTCTATAACAAGTTCAAACTTTCAATAAGAAGATAACCCCCTGTACAACTTAAAAGAATGTACGTAAATATTTTAAAAATCCGTTGATTAAGCCATTTAAAAATAATTTGACCTATAAACAAACCTAAAAATACAATTGGAATGGCATAAAAACTTGATTCCCAAATGGTTTTGTTTGTGCCAGTAAAGAGTATTTGAGTTACTAGGCTAATGAAATATATAAACAAATAAAAAGCTAATGTAGTTGCTCTTAACTTCTCTTTTTCAGTATCAGTTCCTGTAAAATAAAGTAACAGGGGTGGACCGGGCATACCGATACTTGTCGTTAAAAGACCAGATAATCCACCAACTATGAAATCTCTAGATTGTGTTGATCTAACCTTAACGTTGCATATTAGCAATAATGTTAATAGTAAGAGTAGGATGCTAACTGCTAATTTAAAAGTGTTTATGTTAACGGAAATGAAAATTAAAATGCCAAAAGGAACACCAACTATACTTCCAAAAATAAACCTTTTCAGTAGAACAAAATCAACGTCCATTCTTATTTTCCAAATGAGTGAAATGGAAATAATTAAAGATAAAATAATGTTTATTTGTATAGCTTCTTGTGGTAGAAATAACATAAGTAAGAAAGGGGTTGCCATTATGGAAAAGCCAAAACCTGTACTTGCTTGCAGAATAGAAGCCACTAATATAATACATACGAAAATGAATGTGATACCCAAAACAGCCCTCCTATTTAATCAAGTTTAACTAGTTAAAGTCTATTATTTAAGTGCAATATTTCACAAACTCATTTGTATTTTAACATAAATATCTAGTTTTTTCTCAAATAGTATTGCCATATAAGGCTCTTTAACTAAAAAATCCGACTTACATTTTGAAACAATTTTATTATGGGGAAACAAATAATGAATGGGATCAAAATGTATTGATTATCATTAAATTATTCACTGAGATCCCCGCGATAAAACAAGAACAGCCATATAAAACTTACAAAAATACAGCATGTAGCTAATAAACTGCCAATCATTTGAGGAGAAAGAATTTCTAACAGCCCTCCTGCAAAAAACATCGATAACTGAATAAGAGATCCGTAAATAGAATAATGGAATGAAAAAACTTTACCTATCATATTTTCGTGTGTGTAAGTTTGAAGTAATGTCGTATCAAGTGGAACGATGATTCCTCCTGCTATACGCATACAGAATAAAGTAATGATACCGATAATAAGTTGATCGGATAGAATGAATCCGAGAAAGAAAATTCCTTGTAATAAGTAGGCCCAACCGAATACTTTTTTCATTTTTTCTTTATTATGGGATATATAAAGATTAACGAGAAGGCTTCCTATCATAAGCCCAGCCCCTTGAACCGTATATAAAATCCCAATGTTCGTATGGAAAATTTTTTCGGCATAGATCGTTAGAAGTAGTTGATAAGCGCCTCCAATAATGCCCCATGAAATGCCGACAAGAATTAATGTTAAAATGATTTTTGTTTGTAATATGTATGTATAACCACCTTTTATATCAGTGAAAAATGCTTTGTTCTTGTTACAAGTATCATGAGCAGGAATACTCATGTTATAAATAAAATAGGCTGAAATAAAGTATGATAGGCTATTTACTAAAAAAGCGAACTCAATATGTAAAGATTGTGTAAGTATCCCGCCCAAAGAAGCACCTATAATAGACATAAAACCAGTAATTGTACTAGAAAGAGAGTTAGCAGTTACGAAATGGTTTTGGTGTACGATATTTTTTAAGGCTGCTTGTTTAGCCGGCTCAAATACACAAGAAAGTACGGATAAACATATATTGGCAATGAAAATAATCTCAATTTTATAGCCTGCGAGTAAGTATGTAAGGACTAGAATTCCCCGTGTAATATCGGTGAAAATCATAATATTCTTTTTAGAGAAACGATCTACAATTCCGCCTATGAATGGACTAAGAAGAAGCTGTGGTAAACTTTTACTTATAAAAGTAAGTGCGATCATAAACGGCGATTCCGTTATGCTGTAGACAAATGTTAATAAAGCTACCGTATGGAACCAATCTCCAAGTACACTTAATGTTTGCCCATAAAATAGTTTATTGAAGTTTTTATTTGTTTTAAGAAGTGTGGAATAAGAAACTGACATAAATAGATTACTCCTTATGTAATGACGATGTTTGAATTTGTTCTTTCCACTCACTTAAATACACTTTTTCCGCTGTAGGAAGTCCAACAGGTAATTGTGCAATCAATTCTAAACTATTTCCATCAGGGTCGTTAAAGTATACGGCTGCACGTGCTAATTCCGGAAAAACAATCGGTTCAATTGGTTCCATTCCAAAGTCTTTTCGTGCTGAAATTCCTTTTTGATTTAGCCAATGAATCGCATTTTCTAAATCATGTAAACTTACTTGAAAGGCGATATGTCGTAAAGAGGGGTGATAATTCACTTTGTATTCTGTGCCTTCCCAAAGGCCGAGCCAACTCTCATTTTCTTTAATCCAAAAGAAAGCAATATTATCTCCTTTTTTATATAATTTTAGCCCTAGTGATTCATAAAAAGGTATTGATACTTTTAAGTTGCGGACAGGTAAATGTGCTTCGTAAAGACCTTTAATCATCGTAATCCTCCTTAGTAAAATGGTTCTTATTCCATAGTAAACAATATGTTGCTAGTTGAAATCGCAAATAAGAGGGATATAAATTCATACGAAAGTATGAAAAAAAACAGCTCATATTTGAGCTGTTTTTCTATAGTTTTTAATTCATTTTTCAAGGATAGGATATATTAATATCCGTATCCGCCGCCACCCCAACAGCTACATCCGATGATGATTAGAAGGATGAATAGTACGATAAGCAAAGCAAATCCACCGCCGAAACCAGCGCAACTTCCACCATAACTCATATGTTTTCCTCCTTTTTAGTAAGTTAATCTATATGGTTCATGGACTACTATATACAGTATGTTTTTTGTATAGAAAACGAGCCAGTCTCATTTATAATTAGACAAATGCCTGTAGATTCATTAGGATTGCATGTTAGTGATTTGTAAATAAACCTTTACGTAATTCATAATTTAGGCATAAAAAATAAAAAATTGTAAAAAAAACCATTTTCTTATTTTTTTATGAGAGAATATGTACTATAATTTTACAAGTAATATTATGGGAAAAGGGAGTTTTAGTATAGAGATGGAGATGGGACAATTAAAAAATAAAATAGAAAACAAAAAGAAAGAGTTAATTCAACTTGTTGCGAGACACGGATTGGATCATGATAAAGTTTTGTTATTTAGTCGTGATTTAGATATACTTATTAATAAGTTTATGAACATAAAAGACAAAGTGCATAAATAAAAAATTTATAGTTTTTTATATTAAGATGTTTCACAGAAAGGAGAGGACAGTAATTGGAACATTTACAGGAAGAATTGTATAAACAAATAAAAGAAGAAAAAGGTACAGTTACAATTTTCTTAAAGAGTGGCGTTAGAATAGTAGGAGAAGTTGTTGGAGTGGATAAATTTACAGTTTTAATCTTAGTGGATGGAAAACAACAGCTTATTTATAAGCAGGCTATATCAACAATAATGAAATAAGACACTCTTGTTGAGTGTCTTATTTCATTATTGCTTGCATGCCTCAACATCAATGCCGGCAGCAATTAACTTCTTTTCTCCATCTTCTTCAATAATTTTTTGTAATTTAGATAGGAAAGAATCAAAGTTTGTATGCTTTGCTACTTGGAACGTCATTTTATGTTCAATTGGTAGCCACGTATCAATATCAGCTTCGTTATGCTGGATTTTCACCTCAAGTTTATCGAGTGCATTAGCAACTTTTGCTTCGTACGTTTCTTTCGCTTCAAACTCCATCCATAAGTCATATAATTCCTCACCGAGAGAACCTGTTAATGTTTGTTTAATATTTAAAATAGCTTCTAGTTCATTTTTTTGTTTTTGTAGCTGTAATTCATAACTATTCATTGTATCAAATGCAGGGATATCACCAGCTTCGGCTTCGACTAGGTCGTGAATAATAACCATTTTAAGTAATTTCTCAATATTTACTTTTTGATCCAAATAAGGTTCAACTAAAATGGCCATTAGAGACATACGCCATGTATGTTCGGCAACACTTTCTTGACGTCCGTTGGAAAGCCAGCTATGTCGCATTTCATATTTTAGTTTTTCTGCTAATGCAATGACTTGTAAAATGTTGTGTTCCATCGTGATCCTCCTCATTTATTCATACCATAATTCTAATATAGAAATGAAATGTGTCAATTTCATGAGTATATTGCGATAAACAGATGATAAGCGTATAATACATGTTATATGTGAAAACGTATTATTAAAATAAAAAAATGTTATATAAAAATGGAAAGGAAAGGGCAGAAATATGGGAGAGAAAAATCAAGTATTAGCTAGACCACAAAGAAGAAAAAGGAAGTTTGATATTTCTAGCCCAGTGGGCATTATAGTAGGTTTCATTATAGTGATAGCGGCAATTATGCTTGGCGGCGGTGGAATAAAAGCTTTCAAAAACTTTTTAGATGTTTCATCTATTTTAATTGTCATAGGGGGAACAACAGCGACAATTGTTGTGGCATATCGATTTGGAGAAATAAAAAAATATACGAAAAGCATTTTTACTGTTTTACATAGAAGAGAAGAAGATTTAGAACAGTTAACGGATTTGTTTGTCGATTTTTCGAAAAAGTCTAAAAAGCACGGCTTGCTTTCTTTAGAGGTAGATGGAGAGCAAGTAGACAATCCTTTTATTCAAAAAGGAATTCGATTAATGTTAAGCGGTTACGATGAAGATGAATTAAAAGAAGTGTTATTGAAAGATATTGAAACGGAAGTGTATGAGTTAAGAAAAGGAGCAGCATTATTAGATAAAATTGGTGATTTTGCTCCAGCTTGGGGAATGATTGGTACGTTAATCGGTCTTATCATTATGCTCCAAAACTTACAAGATACATCGCAAATTGGTACAGGAATGGCAGTTGCGATGTTAACGACATTATATGGGTCTGTACTTGCGAATATGATTGCAATCCCTCTTGCGGAAAAAGTATATCGTGGTATTGAAGATTTATATACAGAGAAGAAGTTTGTAATAGAAGCTATTTCAGAATTGTATCGTGGACAAATCCCTTCTAAATTAAAGTTGAAACTGGATACATACGTATACGAAACAAAGGTAAAAAAGGTAAAAGGAGCAGCCTAATATTTCAAGGAGTGGTATGATGAGTAAAGGACCGCAAAAGGGATCGCCTCGTTGGATGACGACTTTTACAGATTTAACGATGTTATTATTAACTTTCTTTGTATTACTAGTTGCTACATCAAAGCAAGATGCAGTAAAATTGTCAAAGATGCTTGAAAAGTTTAGTGATACGGAGCAAGTAGATGCAAAAGTAATGGAAAATACAATACCGGATATTTCACATGAAAAAAATGATGAAAAAATGATTTCAAAAAAGAGAATGGATGAATTATATAAGAAGTTAAAAGCGTATGTAGATAATAACGGTATTAGTCAAGTGAATGTATATCGAGAGGATACAGGGGTAAGCGTCGTTATAGTAGATAATTTAATATTTGATACAGGCGATGCGAACGTTAAGCCCGAAGCGAAAGGGATAATAAGTCAATTAGTTGGATTTTTTCAATCCGTACCTAACCCAATTGTTGTAGAGGGACATACAGATAGTAGACCTATTCATAACGAGAAATTCCCTTCTAATTGGGAGTTATCTTCAGCACGAGCGGCAAATATGATTCACCATTTAATTGAAGTGTATAATGTGGACGATAAAAGGCTAGCTGCGGTAGGATATGCAGACACAAAGCCAATTGTACCAAATGATTCACCGCAAAACTGGGAAAAGAACCGTCGCGTTGTTATTTATATAAAAGAGTAGTATATTGTTATTTTAATAATAAAATAATAAAAATACGAAAATTCTTTTAAAAAAATATTAAATTTTATCATTTTATTTTGTATAATGAGTGAGAATGATAAGGTGAAATATTAAGATATATTTATACATAGAAGGAGAGAATTAAAAAGAATGGCACATAAAATTTTAGTAGTAGACGATGCGATGTTTATGCGAACGATGATTAAAAACTTATTAAAAAGTAATGCTGAATTTGAAGTTATTGGCGAAGCAGAGAATGGGGTAGAAGCAATTCAAAAGTATAAAGAACTTCAACCTGATATTGTAACATTAGATATTACTATGCCAGAAATGGACGGGCTTGAAGCATTAAAAGAAATTATTAAAATTGATTCAAGTGCAAAGGTTGTTATTTGTTCTGCAATGGGACAACAAGGTATGGTATTAGATGCAATTAAGGGCGGGGCAAAAGACTTTATTGTAAAGCCATTCCAAGCGGATCGTGTAATTGAAGCTTTAACAAAAGTAGCAAATAGTTAATATAGAAGGGGTGCCACAAGGAATCAAAACAGTGATAGCGGATCGACGGGTGGCCCCCTTTTTTCTCATTGTAAAACACTAAATTGTTATACATAAATGAAATGTTTGTTAGACAGGTAGGGGATAAAAATGCAAACAGATCTATTAAATATATTTTTCGAAGAGTCAGAAGAACATTTACAGTCGCTAAATGAAAATGTGCTAGTGTTAGAACAAAATCCTGCTGATATGGATGTTGTAGGAGAAATATTCCGATCCGCTCATACATTCAAAGGTATGTCTGCGAGCATGGAATTTACGGAAATGGCTGATTTAACGCATAAGATGGAAAATGTGTTAGATGAAATTCGTCATGGAAATATAGTTGTAAATGCGGATATTATTGATGTGATTTTTGAGTGCATTGATAATTTGGAGAAGATGGTTGCAGATGTGCAACAAGGTGGAATGGGCAATATTGATGTAGCCTCAACTAAACAGAAATTAGAAGCATTATTGAACGGCAATGTAGAAACTCCTACGGAACATATAGAGCAAAATCATATAGACACCGATGATGCAGTTTCGCATGAAGTGCATATAACAGTTGAACAGCAAGCGATTTTAAAAGCAGTACGTGCCATTATGTGTATTGAAGCATTGCAAAATGTAGGGAATATACAAAAAACAGCTCCGAGTATTGAAGAAATTGAAGCAGATGCTTTCGGATTTGAATTTACAGTATTTATGGATACGGATTGTAGTATAGAAGAATTGAAACAAGTAGTACTTCATGTTTCTGAAATTGAGAAAGTGGAAGTAAAGCAAGGAGAACCTATATCGAAGGAAGTAGCTTCTAAAAAAGTCGTTACACAAGAAGTTGTGCAAGTAGAAGAAAAGCTACAACCAGCTGTGGCTACGCAGGTAGAATCACCAATAGAGGCAACGAATCAACCTTCAAGTGCTATGCCAGCTAAAAGTACTACAAAAACGAAAAATGCTAAAGTGGAGAATCGTTCAATTCGTGTTCAATTAGAGAAAATCGAAAGATTAATGAATATGTTTGAAGAAAGTGTAATTGAACGTGGGCGCATTGATGAATTGGCTCAAACGATTCAAAACAAGGAGCTAATTGAACATTTAAATCGATTAGGCGATATTTCAAAAGATATTCAAAATGTACTATTAAATATGCGTATGGTGCCGATTGAAACTGTGTTCAATCGTTTCCCGCGTATGGTACGTATGTTAGCGAAAGATTTAGGGAAAAAAATCGATTTACAAATTACAGGTGAAGATACTGAAGTAGATAAAATTGTTATTGATGAAATCGGTGATCCGCTCGTTCATTTAATTCGAAATGCAATCGATCACGGTGTTGAAACTGTTGAAAAACGACGTGATGCAGGTAAAAATGAGACAGGTACGATTAAATTAGAAGCCTTTCATAGTGGAAATCATGTCGTTATTCAAATTACGGATGATGGAAACGGTATTAATAAAGGGAAAGTATTAGAAAAAGCGATTAAAAATGGCGTTGTAACTGAAGCAGATGCGAATAGATTAACAGATCGTGAAGTGTTTGATCTTATTTTCCAACCAGGATTTAGTACAGCTGAAGTTGTATCAGATCTTTCTGGACGCGGTGTCGGATTAGATGTTGTAAAACATACGATTCATAGTTTAGGTGGACATTTAATTATTGATTCTGAGGAAGGAAAGGGAAGTACATTTAGAATTGAACTTCCATTAACGTTGTCTATTATTCAATCTATGCTTGTTCAAACGAATGATAAGCGTTATGCTTTACCTCTTGGAAATATCGTTGAAGCAATTCGAATTAAGAGAGAAGACATCCAATCCTTACAAGGGAAAGATGTGTTAAATTATCGTAATCAAATTATTGAAGTGAAACATTTAAGTACTGTATTTGGTGAAAAAACAGTAGATGAGGCGTTTGCGTCATATGATGGTCAAATGGTTCCTGTGTTAATTGTTCGTAATACACATCGCAGCTATGGACTTATTGTAAACACAATTATCGGTCAAAGAGAAATAGTCTTAAAGTCATTAGGTGACTTCTTTGCAGAGAGTTCTAACTATTTCTCTGGTGCGACGATTCTCGGTGATGGACGAGTGGTCCTCATTTTAAACCCAGAAGGTTTATAATAGGAATGAAGGAAAGCTCCCCACTTGTATACAATTGGGGAGCTTTTTGGCTAATTGCTACGAATCTAATAATGGGATACATAGTAACGTTTTATACTAATGAGTTTGCTAAAATAAAATAAGAGTTTATATTATTTGATAGAAAAACAGAAATGAGGAGGCAGGGAAAATGCCTGAGCAACACACAAAAGGGGATACGAGCACGATTGTGCTAGAAAAAGAAAATGAGCATTTAACGCCTCAAGAATGCGATATTCTTGGCGAAATTGCAAATATATCATTTGGTTCAGCTTCGACTGTATTATCAACAATTTTAAATAGGCAAGTAAGCATTACTGCTCCTCGCATAGAGTTGGTAGATTTATATGATTCAAGAGATGTCGAAGTTCCACATGTTGTATTAAACATTCATTTTACAAAAGGATTAGATATGGAAAACCTTCTTGTCCTTAAGCAAGATGTTGCATTGTCCATTGCTGATTTAATGATGATGGGAACAGGTGAAATCGAGGACGGAAAAGAACTTGGTGAATTAGAGCTAAGTGCTGTACAAGAAGCGATGAATCAAATGATGGGATTCGCAGCTACATCTATGTCGGAATTCTTCCAAGATACAGTAGATATGTCTCCGCCGACGATTAAAGTTGTAAAGTTATCAGAAGAAATGGAGAAAATCTCTGAAATTGATGGGAATCATACGATTGTTAAAGTGTCTTTTGATTTAAAGATAGATAATCTTGTAAACTCTAAACTTGTACAAATTGTTTCAGTTGATCATGCGAAACAAATGGTAAATAAATTAATGCAATTATCTGGTGAAGTAGAAGAAACAGTCGAACCAGCAGAAGTAGTGGAAACTGAGATTGTAGAAGAACAAGTTGAAAAAGAGCATTTAACACAAGAAGAGAAAGATGTACTTGGTGAAATTGCAAATATTTCAATTGGTTCCGCTTCAACAGTATTGTCAACGCTTTTAAATCAGCCAGTTACAATTAGTACACCAAATGTGGAAGCAATCAATGTTCGTCATTATGATGGAGTACCAGTGCCATTTGTTATTTTAAATGTTGACTTTGTTGAAGGGCTAAAGAATGAGAATGTATTCGTATTTACGAAAGATGTCGCCTTAACAATGGTAGATTTAATGATGATGGGAACAGGGGAAGTTGATCCGGAAAAAGAGCTTACTGAATTAGAACTGAGCGGTATTAAAGAAATTATGAACCAAATGATGGGTCATGCTGCTACGGCGATGTCAGAAATGTTCCAAGAAAAAATGGACATGACGCCGCCAAATGTTAAATTTGTAACGTTAAAAGAAGAAATGGAGTATTTGGGAGAGTCAATGGAAGTGGACGAACTCGTTCAAATTACGTTCAATCTTGAAATTGGTGATCTGCTTCAATCGAAAATGTATCAAATTTTGCCAATTTCTGAAGCGAAAGAAATGGTAAGGCGACTTCTGTATCCAATGGTGGAAGAAGAAGAGATTGCCACAGAAGAAATTGAAGAAGAAAAAATTGTAGAACCAGTTGTGCAACCTATTGAATTTAAAGAAGTAAAACAAATGGAACCAGTATATATGGACACGTCCATTCTACAAAATGTAGAAATGAACGTGAAATTTGTATTTGGAAGTACAGTGAAAACGATTCAAGATATATTAAGTTTACAAGAAAATGAAGCAGTTGTGCTAGATGAGGATATTGATGAACCAATTCGTATTTATGTAAATGATGTATTAGTGGCGTATGGTGAACTTGTAAATGTAGATGGATTTTTCGGAGTAAAAGTGACGAAATCACTATAAGGCATTGAAATAGGAGTTTGAACTAGTAGATGAAAAACGTAAAGTTTTTTCTAATGAGTTGGCTATGCATACATGTATGCTTGTTCTTCCCCTTGCAAAGTCAGGCTGAGGAACAAATTGAGTCAGATCAAAAAATAAATGAAGTGAATGTACAAGAAGAAAATAAGGAATCTCAAGAATCGTCAGAGCAAGTGGAAACGAAGCAAGATGAAGAGAAACAAAAAGAAGCAGAACAACAAGAAGTAGTAAATAAACAATTGAGTGAAAGAAAGATAGAAACAGAACAGGGAATTATTACAGTAAATAAGCCGGAGCTTAAAGTTGGCGAAGAGGTGCGAATTGCTGTAGAACCAAATGGGAAAAACATTCAAAGTATGAAAGGTATATTGCAGTTACAAAAAAATGGGGAGCAATATGCGCAAGAAAGAATGTTATCTTTTGAGTATGATGAAGAGACGAAGAGCTGGGTTGCTAACTATAAAGCAGGGGATTTTGATTTGCAAGGTGATTGGAATCTTCAGCTCGTTCAAAGTTACAAAGAGAATGAGAAAGAAGAGCTCATAAAAAATGAAGTGAAAGTCCCGCTCATTCGTATTAAAAATGAAACGCCAACTATAGATAAAGAATTGCCAAAGTTACAGAAAGTTACTATTGATGAAGTAAAAGAGAACTTAGTTGAACGAAAACAGGGAGATTCTATACATATACGAGTAAAAGCATCAGATATAGAATCGGTTGTAAAAGAAGTGCGCGTTACATTAAAAGGGAAAGAAAATAAAGAGCTTTCGTTTTTATTAGACTACAACAAGCATGATATGGATTGGCAAAAAGTATTTGAAATAACAGAAGCATTGCCGGCTGGGCCATACGAATTACTTGTAGAGATAATAGATGCAGCAGGTAATAAACTTGTTGAGGAAAGTGAATATACCATTTCTGTTTTGGTGCCAAAAAATGAAGATGATAAAAAGATAGAAGAGAAAGAAGATAAATTAGATAATAAACTAGAAAATGAATTAGAAGATAAGAAAGAAAATGAGAAGCAAGAAGATTCCAAAGTCAAAAACCCGGTTCCAGAAGAAAATTTGCCAGTTGTTCAAATTCCGAAGCGAGATGAGAAAGTAAATAAGTTTATAAAAGAACCGTTGGAAGAGAAAGAGGAATTTACTTACGTTATAAAAGAGCCGTTCGAAGACAACAAGGAAGTACATAAGGGGAAGGACCAAAAAGAGAAAAATAACAAACAAGTTGCCTCTAAAAAGAAAGAACAAAAAGAAGAACCGAAAGACAAGAAAGAAGAAAAAGGTGAACAGGGAGTGCAAGCTTCTGATGTGTTTACTATCATGTCAGGTTTATTCGTACTGTTTTTAGTTTTAAAGAGTAATAAAGAATGGGGCTAATTATTTCATAGTAGTGGAGGCGCTTAAATGGAGATTAAACGTACGACAATTGAAGATAAGGCGTTACAACCATTAAAACAGCCTGCAGCTATTTCAGAGCATGAAATCCAGAAAGAACGAAAGCGTAGCAATTTAGTGTTTACTGGACAGTCTAAAATTATTTCGAAAAATAATGAAATAGGTATTTTACTTGCAAGTTTAAGTGATGGAAAGATTATGAAGGAAATGCTTTCTAAAGAGATGGATACAGTGTTACAACTTTTTAAAAAGTTACATACGTTATCTGGAGAAGGTAAGCAAACAGAAAAAATATTTGAACAAGTAATTAGAAGCCTACAAGGGCTTGTTAAGCAGGCGCATATAAAAGAACTTCCTTTGTTAGATGGAACATATGATTTCGCTGAAGTACAACTATCATTTGGTAGAAAAGTACATATTCCGTTACTAGATGTGAGTGCACTTATCTCTAGAGTGGAAAGTGATTCTTCAGAAGGAAATATAAATTTGATGGTAACGGTTATTACTGCTTATATAACGAAATTGTCTAACGAAACAATTTTAATTAGTGTTACAGACCGCATTGCTAAAGATCGGGATGTAAGTGTATGGAGAGCGCTTGCGGAAATGAACATGACACAATTATCACAGGCATTGAAACAAACGATGCAAGAACATAAATGGTCTATGACGCTTCTTTTTCTCTTTATATGGATTGTCGGTATTATTTTAATTCGAGTTATGTAAAAAGGTCGTCACTCCATTGTGACGACCTCTTTTATATTTTTTCGTAGAAGAATGTATCAAATCGCTGAAGATTGTAACGCTCGGGTGTTAAAATTTGTTCCGTACTACCAACAAATAGTACACCGCCTTTTCGTAAAGAACGACTAAATTTTTCGTAAAGTTTTACTCTTGCTTCTTCTGTGAAATATATCATTACATTGCGACAAATAATCAAATCATAATTTGTATCGAATGACTGCATTAAAAGGTCATGTTGTTTAAACGAGACGTTTTGTTTAATGTTTTGATGCAATGAATATAGATCATTCTCTTTTGTGAAATGACGTTCTTTCAAATCAGTAGGTAATTCCTTTAAAGAACGTTCTGTATATTGACCGCGTTTTGCGGTTTCTAGAATATGAAAATCAAGATCTGTTGCTTGAATTTCAAAACGAAATGGAGCAAGATGCTTCGATAAAATTAAAGAGAGTGTATACGGTTCTTCACCAGCAGCGCAGGCGGCACTCCATACCTTTAATTTTCCGCTATTTTGTTCGAGTAATTTTGGTAGTGCTTTCGACTCTAAAGTTTGCCATCGTTCTTTATTTCTAAAAAACTCTGAAACGTTAATTGTAATATAGTCAATAAAATTTAAAAATAAATTTTGATCAGCGCGTAATTTGTTTAAGAAATTAGTGTAGTTTTCGAAGCCTTTTCTCGAAATGAAAGCATCGATTCTACGGCGCATTCTATCTTGTTTATATGAAGCGATGTCCATATTGAATTGTTGTTTAAAACTCGCGATAAAATGATCATAATCTTGTTCAATTATCATATTTACAATGGGCACAATAATGATATTGTGCCTCCCCCTTTACATCATACGAATTTTTTGTTCAAAGCTTTTTTTCATTTGCTTTTCATGTAATCCTGGTAAATCATAAATGACAGCATCAATACCTGCTTCTTTTGCAACATCGACAGGGATGACAGATGTATGTTTGTCCCCATTATAAAAACAGAGAACTAAATCAGTGTCTTCAATAATTTGTTTAACAAAAAACATATAATCTGATCGGTAAATGGAGTCAGAAGGATGATCAAAAGCAACATATTCGGCTCCGTGTTTTTTTAAGTAATCAACGACTTCTTGGAATTCATCTGTAATTGCTTGCAATGGTTGCAGCGTGTAAAGGCATAAATTTTGAGCGAGTCTTTCATTCTCAACGAAAAAACGAAGAACCTCATTTTCAATAGATTTATAACATAATATGTAAATTTTATGTTTGTGAGCATAGTCAGTTAAAAATTTTTTAATTTCTTCTTGATCTAATGCTGTTAATTGATTTGAACCACAAAGGAAAATATTCATAGAATTGTGCCACCTCATGCTAAATTGTAACATATCTTTTATAAAAAATAACTGCAAAATATTACTGTTCAGAGTATAATTATAAATAACTGGATTTTACGATTAAGTTTAGGAAGAAATAAAAAAATAAATAGGTGATATATATGCTACGTTCTATCTCGCATAATCCAATTTTATCGCATATACCACCTGCTACTCAAATGCCGAAAGAAGCAAATGTCAGGACAGGACTTGCATTTTCGGATAATTTGCATGCAGATCCGAAAAAAGATAAATTACTAGAACAAATGGAAGCGTTTGTCGATAATATTGGAGAAATTAAAGAGAAAATTGAAATGGAATTAACGCTTGATAATGTAATGGAATACAAAAATACAGTAAAATCATTTTTGAATTTTTACGTTGATAATGTATTGCAGTATAAAGATGTCATGTCTCGTCACCCACGTTACGGATATTCACAGAAAATGACGATTGTGAAACAGGCAGAAATGGGATTGAATGAATTAGAAGATGTGATGAACTTAATTAATACGAAAACAGGACATTTAGAAATGTTAAATCAAATTGGAGAAATCCATGGTTTAATTGTGAATTTAGTCTTGTAAAAGGAAGGAAGCTATATGTACATACAATTATATGAAAAACTCGTTATTATTCAAAAAGCGTATGAAAATATTCAAGCGCTTGGAGAGCAAATATATGAGAATTTAAAAAATAAAAATGTAAATGCAGTTCAAAAGTTGCAAGTAGAGCAATTGCAGTACATTGACGGTTTAAAAGGGTTATCAAGCTCATTTGAAGAAATGGTTGTTCAGTTCTGTAAAGAACAAGGAGTTGAATCGTTTCGTGTAAGTGCGTTATTTTCGTATTTTTCTCAAGAAGAAATTGAAAAAATGAAAGAATTACAAAAAAACGTAACTGGATTAGAAGAGAATGTAAAAATGATTCTTTTGAAAAATCAATATTACTTAAACGTACTATTAAAAACTACAGAAAGTATTGTGGATTCTGTTTCTGAATATAATTTAGAGCGAAACAATAATTCGCAAATCTTTATGAACGAACTATTGTAAAGGAGAAGTGAAGCTTTATGAGATTATCTGATTATAATACACCGCTATCGGGCATGTTAGCGGCTCAAATGGGGTTACAAACAACGAAACAAAACTTGTCTAACATTCATACACCGGGTTATGTGCGTCAAATGGTGAATTACGGATCTGTTGGAGCAAGCAATGGTCATACGCCAGAACAGAGAATTGGTTACGGTGTACAAACGCTAGGTGTTGACCGTATTACTGATGAGGTAAAGACGAAGCAGTTTAATGATCAATTATCTCAACTCTCTTACTATAACTACATGAATTCGACTTTATCACGTGTAGAGTCTATGGTTGGAACGACAGGAAAGAATTCATTATCTAGTTTAATGGACGGTTTCTTTAATGCCTTTCGTGAAGTGGCAAAAAATCCAGAACAACCAAACTACTACGATACATTAATTTCTGAAACTGGGAAGTTCACAAGTCAAGTGAATCGTCTTGCGAAAAACTTAGATACAGTGGAAGCACAGACAGCAGAAGATATTGAGGCGCATGTTAATGAATTTAATCGTCTTGCTGCTAGTTTAGCAGAAGCGAATCATAAAATTGGACAAGCAGGTACACAAGTGCCGAATCAACTTTTAGACGAAAGAGATCGCATCGTTACAGAGATGTCTAAGTATGCAAACATCGAAGTATCTTATGAATCTATGAATCCTAATATCGCGAGTGTTAGAATGAATGGTATTTTAACAGTAAATGGACAAGATACATATCCACTTCAATTAAATAAAGAAAAAGACCCAATGTCAGTTGAGATTTACGGTTCAGAAATCTCTGTAACTAGCGGGGCGATAAAATCAGCGATTGATACAAAAGCGAAGATTGTTGATTATAAAAAAAATCTCGAAGACTTAATGAGTTCGATGAAAAATCAAGTGAATACAGTGATGGGAAAAGATTTCTTCGTTGGAGATTATGCGAAAGAGATGAAGTTAAATCCAGAATTCCAAAAAGATGTTTCGAAAATGAAAATGTCTGCTGAAACAGCAAATAAACTAGCAGCAGTTACAGATGACGATTATAAAGAAGGTCTTTCTTATAAACAAGCATTAGACCAATTTATAGTTCGTGTTGCATCTGATAAAAGTGCAGTAAATGGTTATCAAAAAATTCATGGCGACTTACTAGAAGGTATTCAACAAGAAAAAATGAGCGTTGAAGGTGTAAATATGGAAGAGGAAATGGTAAATTTAATGGCCTTCCAAAAATATTTCGTCGCAAACTCTAAAGCTATTACTACGATGAATGAAGTGTTTGATAGTCTATTTTCGATTATTCGATAAGTGATAATAATTGATTGGAAATATATAAGGAGGAGATAGAAATGAGAGTATCTACATTTCAAAATGCAAACTGGGCAAAGAATCAGTTAATGGATTTGAATGTGCAACAACAATACCATAGAAACCAAGTAACTTCAGGGAAGAAAAATCTTCTTATGAGTGAAGACCCACTTGCAGCAAGTAAATCATTTGCGATTCAACATTCATTGGCAAATATGGAGCAAATGCAAAAAGATATAGCGGATTCGAAAAATGTACTAACACAAACTGAAAATACTTTACAAGGTGTTTTGAAATCTTTAACGAGAGCAGATCAATTAACAGTACAAGCATTAAGTGAGCAAAATGGTGAAAAAGAATTGAAAGCAATCGGTGCAGAGATTGATCAAATTTTAAAACAAGTTGTATATTTAGCGAATACGAAAGAGCAAGGTCGTTATATTTTCGGTGGTGATAGTGCAGAGAATCCACCATTTACAGAAGATGGTACGTACCAGGGCGGAAAAAATGATGTGAACTGGCAACTAAATGACGGTTATGAATTCAAGGCGTTCCGTAACGGAGAAGCATTATTATCCCCGGTTATAAAAACGTTAAAACAGATGAGCGAAGCGATGCAAAAAGGTGACCAAAAAGCGTTACAACCGTTATTAGGGGAAAATAAGAAAAACTTAGATGGCATCATTAACCGTACAACTGAAGTTGGTTCAACAATGAACACGATGGAGACGTTTAAAACAATTTTAAGCGAGCAAAACTTAGCGCTTCAAGAAAACCGTAAAGAAATTGAGGATGTCGATTTAGCGGTCGCGATTTCTGACTTGGCATATATAAATGCAACGTATGAAGCGACGCTTAAAGCGGTTAGTACGATGAGTAAAACAAGTATTTTAGACTACATGTAATCTATAAGGAGTGAGAAAAATGGCAGGAACAACGATGACAGGTATTGGTGGTAGACAACAAATTTGGAACCTCGGAAATAATATGATCGATACTTCTAACCTAGTAGAATTAGAGATGCAAGCGTTAGATATGAGAAAAACACCGTATACTACTGAGAAGCAAAAACTTACGCAAGATAAACAAGTATATGCAAGTTTAAAGACACAATTTACTCCTTTTACTCAAGTGTTTAAAGATTTAGCAGCTTTTAAAGGGAATGAGAAAAAAGTAACGACAACACAAGACGGCTACATTAATGTGAAAGCTGATGGTGGGGCGATTGCAGGAACTTTTAATATGACAATTACACAGCTTGCGCAGCGTCATCAAATAGCTTCAAATGACATTAAAGATATAAATGCGAAGCTTCCTAAAGATGAAACATTAAAACTAGGCGGTAAAGAACTAAAAGTAACAACTGATATGACATATAAAGATTTAATTAATAAGATTAATGATGGAGATTATGGCGTATCAGCTTATACACTTGGAAATAAAATTTTCATGACCTCGAAAAAAGAAGGAACAGATGGAGTAATTAAGTTTGAGGGGAACACATCTACACTATTTCAAGATATTGGTTTAGCTAATGCGGATGGCACAGCGCTTAATACAATCAATGAAGCACAAAATGCCAAATATAGTATTAATGGTATTGAAGCTGAAAGTTTTACTAATACAATTGAGGCTCTTCCGGGTGTGAAAATTGAATTGTTAAAAGTAACTGAGCCGAAAGTAGAAGGGACACCAGATGCCGGTACAACAACAGATCCAAAAACAAAAGGTGTAGAATTAAAATTTACGGTAAGTGATTCTAATGTAACAGACACAGCCAATATTATTAAAAAGATGGTAGCAGAGTATAATAAAGCTGTTTCTACAGTTGACCTTTTTGCTGGGAAAGATGGAGTTTTCCAAGGGCAGGTAATTATGCAAAGCGTACGTCAAGCGATGAACAATGTTGCAACATTTTCTCAAGATGGTAATTATTTATTCACATTCGGTATTCAATTAAAGCAAGATGGAACGATGGAAGTTAATGATGAAAAATTAACACAAGCATTAAAAGAAAAACCTGATGCAGCGAAGCAATTTTTCTTTAGTTCTAACGGTTTAGGAAAAATGATGGAAGAACCACTTGATAAAATATTCGGTGATAAAGGTGTAGTTGGAGAACGTGTGAAAAATATTGATTCACGTGTAAGTGATTTAGATAAAAAGATTAAAGATATTGAAACGCAAAACTTGCAAAAGCAAGATGAAATTGTGAAGAAGTATCAAAAGTTAGAGAGTACATTAGCGGCGCTTGATAGCCAACTAAAAACAATTAAAGCAATGACAAAACAAAAAAGTGATGATTAATGAAAGTTGAGGAAGTGATCGTATGCAAGCATGGCAACGTTATATGCAAAATGATATTATGACGAGTAATCCGATTAAAAATACAATTTTTATTTATGAAAGATGTATTGTAGAGTTTCGTAATTTAGAAGAACTTTTACATACTTTTAAACTACAAGAAGGGGACGCACTTCTTGAAAAATTAGAACGTATTTTTGAAGAGCTAAAGCTTCAATTAAATCCTGAAATTACGAAAGATTTATATGATAGTCTCTATGGTTTATATGATTGGATTAGCATTCAAATTCAAACGATGAAAGTAACGCGTGAAGCGAAAGATATTGATGCAATTGTGAAAGTGTTACAAGATTTAATAGACGGTTACCGCGGAGCACTTGAAAATGAACAATGATATTTATCGGACGTTTGTCAGCTGTTTTAATGAAATCGGTGAATTGCAAGTGTCAGACAGAGAGTTTGCTGAGAAGAGTGAGATGTTAAATCGCTGGATGATGACATTGGATGAAGAAACGCGTGCGCAAGTTGCAGCAGAAGTAAGCCCGTTCATTATTAAGGCAGCTCAGCATATTCGGGATAAGCAAAAGATTTTGGAAGAAATGATTATGACAAATGATGGGCGAATGAAGGCTAATTCATTTTACGGTAAATATTAATAATAACGTTTGGAAACAGATTCCCCTTTTAAAAGGGGGTCTATTCCTTCGTTTACATAAAGAACTCCGCTGATTGAGGTTTCATTTTATGACTGTGATGAAAAAATAATAGTAATCTAAATAATAGAAAAATGGACTTTAGTTTGTAGTTTATATATTGAAATGTTCTATAGATTACTATGTGTATACAGTTTTTTGCATTCTTTTTTATATTTTTGTATTTTTCTAAAGACAACAATGAAAAAATGGAATAAAATATGTAAGGGTACATAATAGTAAATATTTTAATAAACGCATATAAGAAAATAAATAATGAAGTGAAACTTCTATCAGTGGATCATTACGTTAGAAAAGGAAGGGTGTGGAATATGCCAGATTTAGTGAGTGATGTAAGCCATTATATGAATTATTTAGTGACGAAACGAAATACTGTTTCTAGTAATATTGCAAATGCGAATACACCTGGCTATAAAGCACAAGATGTAACATTTGCTGAGCAGATGAATAAAAGTAGTGCCTTATATAAAAATAATGCGGCTGATTTAAAGAGCAATCCAGATTTATATCAAACGAATGAAATGCACTTACCGACAGTAAATACGAAAAATACATATGCAAAGATTCAAACGAAATCAATGCAAACGAATAAAGACGGAAATAGTGTGGATGTAACGACAGAAATGCTAGATTTAATGAAAGCAAATCAGTTATACGGTATTTCAATAAACGCAATTAATACACAATATGCAATTAACCAAGCGGCACGCGGACGTTAAAAGTAGAAGGAGAGACAACGGATGTTTCAGGCAATTAATGCAAGTGGCTCAGGGCTAACGACAGCGAGAAAGTGGATGGAAGTTACTTCTAACAATATTGTAAATGCAAATACGACGGCGGCTCCGGGGGCAGATTTATATGAGCGTCGTAGTGTGGTGTTAGAATCAAACAATAGTTTTGCAAGTATGTTAGATGGGGCTCCTACTAATGGAGTAAAAATAAAAAGTATTGAAGCAGACAAAACGGAAAATTTAGTGTATGATCCGACGCATCCGCACGCAAATGAAGAAGGATATGTACGTTATCCAAATATTGATGTAACTGCTGAAATGACGAATGTAATGGTTGCTCAAAAAATGTATGAAGCGAATACGAGTGTATTAAATGCGAATAAAAAAATGCTTGATAAAGATTTAGAAATCGGCCGAGGATAAGGGGGAAAATCGTAATATGAAAATTCAACCAATGTTACATACACAACCATTTGGAGCAATTCAATCAATTGGTGCACCGAAAACTTCTCAAACATCGGTAGCTCCGGAGAAAAAGTTTATTGATTTATTGGAAGATATGAATCAAACGCAAAACAATGCACAAACAGCAGTATATGATTTACTAACTAAAGGGGTAGGAGAAACACATGACGTTTTAATTCAGCAAAAGAAAGCTGAGTCTCAAATGAAAACGGCTGCTCTCGTACGTGATAATCTTATTGAAAATTATAAGTCACTAATTAATATGCAAATTTAGGAAAGTGGACGGGTGTGTTTAAATGGAAAAGATGAAAAATGTTATCCAATCGTTAAAAACGTGGCATAAGTTAGTAATCGGTGCTGCGCTTTTAGCGATTGTAACAGGAGCGCTTTTATACTTCACCTTGCCAGATAAATATGTTGTTGTATATCAAAATTTAAATGATGCAGATAAACAAGAGATTACAGCAGAATTATCGAAGTTAGGTGTCGATTACCAATTAGCGGCCGATGGTTCAATTCGTGTGCAAAAGAATGATGCTCCATGGGTTCGAAAAGAAATGAATGGGATGGGCTTACCGTTTAATTCGAAAAGCGGTGAAGAAATTTTATTAGAAAGCTCTCTCGGTTCAAGTGAACAAGATAAAAAAATGAAGCAAATTGTCGGTACGAAGAAGCAATTGGAACAAGATATTGTAAGAAACTTTGCGACAGTTGAAACGGCAAATGTTCAAATTACATTGCCTGAAAAAGAGACAATTTTTGATGAAGAAAAAGCGAAAGGAACAGCGGCGATTACGGTTGGAGTGAAACGTGGACAATTGTTAACGGCTGATCAAGTTGCAGGTATACAGCAAATGATTAGTGCAGCGGTTCCTGGTGTGAAAGCAGAAGAAGTAAGTGTTATTGATAGTAAAAAAGGTGTTATCTCAAAAGGAGCAGATGAAGCACATTCTAGTAGTTCCTCTTCTTATGAGAAAGAAGTAGAGATGCAGCACCAACTTGAAGGTAAATTAAAGCAAGATATTGATGCAACGTTAATGACGATGTTTAAACCGAATGAATATAAAGTGAATACGAAAGTATCTGTAAACTACGATGAAGTTACACGTCAGTCAGAGAAGTATGGTGATAAAGGTGTACTTCGTAGTAAACAAGAGCAAGAAGAAAGCTCTACTGCGCAAGAAGGGGCAGATACGAAGCAAGGTGCTGGTATTACAGCGAACGGTGAAGTGCCAAACTACGGTACGAACAATAATCAAAATGGTAAAGTTGTCTACGATAATAAAAATGGCAACAAAATCGAAAACTATGAGATAGATAAAACAGTTGAAACAATTAAGAAACACCCAGAATTAACGAAAACAAATGTTGTTGTATGGGTAGATAATGATACGTTAGTAAAACGAAGAATTGATATGACTACTTTCAAAGAAGCAATTGGAACAGCGGCAGGACTTCAAGCTGATCCGAACGGTAACTTTATAAATGGTCAAGTTAACGTTGTAACTGTTCAGTTCGATCAGCCGAAAGCTGAAAAAGAGAAAGAGCCAGAAAAAAGTGGTATGAACTGGTGGTTATTCGGTGGAATTACAGCTGGCTTATTAGCAATCGGTGGTCTAGTATGGTTCTTATTAGCAAGACGTAAGAGAAAGAAAGAAGAAGAGGAATATGAAGAATACTTAGCAGAAGATGAAATTGCTGCAAGTAATGAAAGTATCTTGGAAATTCCTGAAGAAAAAATAGTGCCAGAGCCAAAACCTGAACCAGAAGAACCGAAAGAACCAACGTTAGATGAACAAGTGCAGGATGCTACGAAAGAACATGTAGAAGGTACTGCAAAAGTAATTAAAAAATGGTTAAACGGACAGTAAGGGAGGAACAACGATGTTAGATGAAATCTCCTCCAAAGAAAAAGCTGCCATCCTCATTCGTACATTAGACGAAGGGGTGGCAGCAAAAGTCATTGAATATATGACAGCTGAGGAAAAAGAAGTATTACTTCGTGAAATTGCGAAGTTTCGTGTATATAAACCAGAAACGTTAGAGAATGTACTAGGAGAGTTCTTATATGAACTAAATGTAAAAGAATTGAACTTAGTCACTCCAGATAAAGAGTATATTCGTCGTATATTTAAAAACATGCCAGAAGACGAACTGGAAAAATTATTGGAAGACCTTTGGTATAACAAAGATAATCCATTTGAATTCTTAAATTCACTTACAGATTTAGAACCACTTCTTACAGTGCTTAATGATGAGTCACCACAAACAATTGCAATTATCGCTTCTTATATTAAACCGCAACTTGCGTCTCAATTAATTGAGAGATTGCCAGATCATAAGCGAGTAGAAACGGTAATGGGTATTGCGAAACTAGAACAAGTTGATGGTGAATTAATTAATCAAATTGGTGAGTTGTTAAAAACGAAATTAAATAATATGGCATTTAGTGCAATTAATAAAACTGATGGCTTGAAAACAATCGTAAACATTTTAAATAATGTTTCACGAGGTGTTGAAAAAACAGTCTTTCAAAAACTGGATGAAGTCGATTATGAGTTATCTGAGAAAATTAAAGAAAATATGTTTGTCTTTGAAGACTTACTTGGTCTTGAAGATCTTGCGCTTCGCCGTGTATTAGAAGAAATTACAGATAACGGTGTTCTTGCGAAAGCACTTAAAATTGCAAAAGAAGAAATTAAAGAGAAATTATTTACATGTATGTCTTCAAACCGTAAAGAGATGATTCTAGAAGAATTAGATGGCTTAGGACCGCTTAAGATGACGGATGCTGAAAAAGCGCAGCAAACGATCACTGGTACAGTGAAAAAGCTAGAGAAAGAAGGAAGAATTATCGTTCAAAGAGGTGAAGAGGATGTCCTTATTTAAAAACAGAATTCCGAAGAATTCTGTTTCTTTTTCTGAAGAAACGTATGAATTACAATTTCCAAAACCAGCTTCAGTCCAAATAGAAGAGGAAGAATTACAAGCAGATCATGCAGAGCTTCGCGCCCAGCAAGAATCATTACATATGGAAATGAATCAGCTAAGGCAAGAGCAGCAAATGCTAGAACGAGAGCGTCAGCAGTTATTACAAGATAAAGAACAATTTCAAATGCATATTCATGAACAAATGGAACAGATGGAAGCAGCGCGTGTGCAGTTTCAAAAAGAACAACAAGAAATAGCATATGAATGGACAGAGTTATTATGGGATCAATCATTTCATTTAGCAGAAAAAATCGTGAATCAAGCGGTAGATTCACGATTGCTTGATGTGCTACCTATTTTAACTGGCATCGTGCAAACATTGCCAACTTCGTTTGAAAAATTAATCATTACAGTACATCCAGAAACGTTTGAACGTATTCAAGAAGAGAAGGAGAATACGAAAGAATATTGGTTACTACAATTAGTAGAATGGAAATATGATTTCTCCCTGCAGTTTGGTGAATTTGTTCTGGAAGAAGAGAAAGAGTTCTTTGAATTTAAATTTGCACCTATATTTGCGAAACTTCGTCAGAAATGGGAAGAAGAGAAGTTATTTGAGGAGCAAAATGTATGAGCCGCCTGTTAATGAATGAGAACGAAAAATGGAATAAGTTCATTGAAACACCGCTGTATACGAAAGTAGGTAAAGTTCATAGTGTACAAGAACAGTTTTTCGTAGCAAAAGGGCCGAAAGCGAAGATCGGAGATGTTTGCTTCGTTGGAGAACATAACGTCTTATGTGAAGTGATTGCTATTGAAAAAGAAAATAATATGCTACTTCCATTTGAACAGACAGAAAAAGTATGTTATGGAGATTCAGTGACACTAGTTTCAGAAGATGTTGTTGTACCACGTGGTAATCACTTGCTCGGAAAAGTGTTAAGTGCAAATGGTGAAGTGTTAAATGAGAAAGCTGAAAACATTCCATTACAGAAAATAAAACTAGATGCACCGCCTATACATGCATTTGAACGTGAAGAGATTACCGATGTATTTGAAACAGGAATAAAATCAATTGATTCTATGCTAACAATTGGTATCGGTCAAAAGATTGGTATTTTTGCTGGGTCAGGTGTTGGTAAATCTACTTTACTTGGAATGATAGCAAAAAATGCAAAAGCTGATATAAACGTTATTAGTTTAGTAGGAGAACGTGGCCGGGAAGTAAAAGACTTTATTCGAAAAGAGTTAGGCGAGGAAGGTATGCGAAAAAGCGTCGTTGTTGTAGCGACGTCAGATGAAAGTCATCTTATGCAACTTCGTGCAGCGAAACTCGCAACGTCTATTGCTGAATACTTCCGTGATCAAGGTAATAACGTATTACTTATGATGGACTCTGTTACTCGTTTTGCCGATGCACGAAGAAGTGTTGATATTGCTGTTAAAGAGTTACCGATTGGTGGTAAAACACTATTAATGGAAAGTTATATGAAGAAGCTGTTAGAGCGGTCCGGTAAAACACAAAAGGGATCTATAACAGGTATTTATACGGTACTTGTTGATGGGGACGATTTAAATGGTCCTGTACCAGATTTAGCACGTGGTATTTTAGATGGACATATCGTATTAAAGCGTGAGCTTGCAACGCTTAGTCATTATCCTGCAATTTCAGTATTAGATTCAGTAAGTAGGATTATGGAAGAAATCGTTTCACCACATCATTGGCAACTTGCAAATGAAATGAGAAAGATTTTATCAATTTATAAAGAAAATGAATTGTATTTTAAGTTAGGAACGATTCAAGAAAATGAAGAAAATGCTTATATTTTTGAATGTAAAAATAAAGTAGAAGGCATAAATACATTTTTAAAGCAAGGCCGATCGGATAGTTTCCCATTTGATGATATCGTTGAAGCGATACACCATATAGTATAAGGCCTCTGCCCAAGAGGTCTTATTTTTTTGTTTTTTAATATTTCACAGATTTTTTTGGAAAAAAACTATATAATAGAAAAAGAGAACGTTATAATAGGAAGGGGCTATGAAAACAGGTGGATAAACAGCAGTACGACACAATAAAATTGCAAATAAATCAAGAAAAAGAGCATATTTTAAAAGAAGTGTATGAATTAACAGCTGAAAAAAGAAAAATAGAACAAAAAAAAGAATATGATTTATATGTTGTGAAATCGCGTAGTAAAGTCGTACAAACTGGGCAACGTATTATGGCTGGCATGCTTTCTTCACATACGTTTTCACCTGAAAGAATAGAAGAATGGAATCGAAAAATTAAAAAAACAGAAGGTTTTATTCAAAAAAATGAAAGCCTTTTAGAGCAAGTAAAAGAAAAAGAACGTGTCATTGATGAGATGTATCAAGAAGATTGCAGAAAGCTTGCGAAAGCACAAGAAAAGCTGGAAGAAAAAATGCTTCTGGATTTGAAAATGTGTATGAATGGATGAGGTGAATGTAGTGATACAGTCTGTATTACCGGTGCAACAAAGTTTACCTCCGCAAAAAGAAAAAGGGCTAGAAGTACAATCGAAAAATGAAGATTCTTCATTCGATCGTACGATGAGAATCGAAAATAAAAAGCAGCCGAAAACGGAGAAAACGAAACGAGAAGAAGCACCAAAAGAAGAGAAAAAAGAATATAACCTTTCTAAACCATCGGTAACGAAAGAAGAACCAATTGTAAAGAAAGAAGAAAAAAAAGAGACAGAACAGTTGTTATTAGCTGTATCTGAGCAAATGGTTGCAATTGAGCAATTACATGTGCAGCCGGAATTGTTATATCAATACATACAAAAAATACAAGAGCTATATAAAGAATATGGCAATATTAAACTTAATGAATTACCTGCAGCTGAATTACAACAATTACAAGAACTTCTTTCAAATATGAATATCAAAAATGCTATATGTTTAGAAGATACAATGCAAATGGTATTAGACAAAATGAAGATGCCAGAGCAAATGATGCAAGCATTGAAGGTTGTAGAAACAGAAACTTGTAATATTGCAAAGGTACAAGAAGAGTCTAAAGAGGTAGATCTTCCGAAACTTGAGAGCGATGATGCAAAGGTAGAGTTGCCAGAAGTTGATGCATTAAACGATTCGAGCTCTGCAGGTGCAGAATTATTAAATAAAACGACGAGTACCGAACAAGTAGGGAAATCAAATAGTGGTGCTGAGAAAGTTTCATTACCTGACTTAGGAAAGAAAATGGAAGCGCAAGTAGAAGCGCTGCAAAAATTTGTAGTGAAACAAGAACGTGTTTTATTCCAGTTAAATCCAGAAAAACTTGGTACATTAACAGTGTTTATGAAAAAACACGGAGATCAAATTGACGTTCACGTAGAAATGGAAAAACACGATGCGAAAAAACGTGTTGAAATCATTTTTGATGAATTGAGATTAAAGTTAAAAGAAAAAGAAATCAATATTCAAATTAGCTATTCAGATAAAGATGAAAATCGTAAAGAACAGCGAGAACAAGAGCAAAGGCAAAAACAAAAATTAGCAAATACAAATCATGAAAAACAACAATCAACAGAATTTGCGGGATTATTGGAGGAATAAAGCGTGCCAACAGTTGGATTAAATACAACGAGTACAAATCATATTCCGTTACAAGCAGGAGCGCAAAAAAGTAATATACCTGTTAATGGTGTACAACCGCCAGTGCAACAAAGTAATGGAGTTTCGGCAGGAGCGCAAAAGACTCCTGGGGTAATGGGGAAAGATGATTTCCTAAAATTATTTTTATCAAGTTTCCAACATCAAGATCCATTTAATGCGATGGATATGAATCAAATGATGAATCAGACAGCGCAGTTATCTCTTATGGAACAAGTACAGAATATGACGAAAGCAGTAGATAAGCTGCAATCAACGATGTATTCAACAGCACTTGATGGTGGAATGAAGTTTTTAGGGAAATACGTAAGAGGTGTTGACGGCGAAGGAAACAAAGTAACTGGTCAAGTAGAGACAGTTCGCCTTGCAGAAAATAACGATGTGCAGCTCGTTATTAATAATAAAGTTGTATCTCTTCGTTTCGTTGAGAGAGTGTCTGATAAACCGATTGGAGAAACGAATCCAGAAGACGCAAAGAAAGACGATCAAAAAGTAACTGAAGAAGTAAAAACTACAAATTCATAAGGAGTGTCCATACGTTATGATTAAAGCGTTATATACAAGTATTACAGGAATGAATGCAACACAAAATGCATTAAGTGTAACTTCAAATAATATTGCCAATGCACAAACAGTAGGTTATAAAAAACAAAAAGCAATGTTTGATGATTTATTATATAACAATTCGATTGGTGCAAAAGGTGACGGTAAATACGCCGGAACAAATCCGAAAAGTATTGGTAACGGTGTGAAAATGAGTGGTACGGTTACGGATTATAGTGATGGTACAATTACGTTAACAGGTGGTAAAACACAAGCAGCAATGGAAGGTAATGGTTTCTTCGTTGTAGGTGATTCAAATGGCGGAAATATGGAATTTACTCGTAAAGGTACGTTTGCGATATCTTCAGATTACTATATTACGAATACTGAAGGTCAATACGTATTTGCATACCCTGCAAATGAGGCAACTGGTGAAGTTGATTTATCTGGAATTCCAGGACCGTTGCAAATTCCAATGGGAACAGCAATTGGTGGTATTCAAACAACGAAAGGGACAATTAAAGGGAATATTCCGGTTAGTGAAAATAAAATCACACAAGATTTACCTGTTTATGATAATGCTGGTAATACGTGGACGATGCGTGTAGAATTTACGAAAACTAATGAACATGAGTATACATATAAAGTACAAATGCGTAATGATTCAAAAAAAGAAACAACATTTAAAGATGTTACAGGTGCAGGATCAACAGGTACATTGAAATTTGATAATGTGGGAAATCCAACTCCGCCGCAACAAGGAGCGAATATTCCGTTTATTGGTGGAACAGTAAATTTAGATTTTAGTAAATTAACAAATCATCCAACAGATAAAACATTATCAGTAACAGACGTAGATGGTAGAGCAGCAGCGACGGTTAAAGATTGCTTCATTGCTGACGGTGGATATGTAATGGTAAAATATTCTGATGGAAGTATGAAATCAGCTGGTCAATTAGCTGTTGCGATGTTCCCGAACGAAGGCGGACTAATGAAAACAGGTAATGGTAACTATACAGCGACGAATACAACAGGTATTTTAGCTCTTGGTGCATCTGGTCAAAACGGTGCAGGTAAAGTACGCGGTGGTGCACAAGAAGGTGCAAACGTAGATTTATCTGTAGAGTTCGTTGACTTAATGTTATACCAACGCGGATTCCAAGGAAATGCGAAAGTAATTAAAGTTTCAGATGAAGTATTAAATGAAGTTGTAAACTTAATTCGATAATATATCGTAAAGAAAAAATGTAATGGAGTAGAAAGGGTTTTTTATTCGTATGACAAGACAAGAGCGAATTTTACAATTGCCTTTTTTCGAAAATAAACGTGAACTTGCCGAGCAAGTATTAAAAATAGAACGAGAAGAGCATGTATATTTACCAGATCAATTTGAAATTAAGCAAGTGCCTCCGTATTCATTTGGTGAAAAACAAGCAATCATTGGCCGTATCCATGAGTTTTATTTCATAAGTGTTGGTAGCGATAGCGTTTGGAAGTATCAACTGTTTAAGGATGAGATGAAGTGTCGTGAGTTTTTTGTTATGTTGCCAAACATTACGGATCAGCAGATAGCGTTTTGGTTTAATAACATAGAGTTATTGAAAGGTTCTTAAAAGCACTTTTTAGGTTTTGAGAGAGGACCTGGCGATGTTTTGGAGCGGTTAGTGCCTAATAGAGTCCCGACCGATGTGTAAGACCAGAGATATGTAGCGTTACTAGAGTAGTGTGGTAGTGTAAGAAGTGGTAATATAAAATAGTTTTAAGTTAATTTAAGGTAGTTGTATATACAATTAGACTGAATTTCTATAAAAGGAGAGGTGAGGAGGATGGCGCAAAATAAGTATCGCGTTACATTCATTTCGCCGAGTGAGGTTGAGCAGCGGACTGTAATGGCGGCGAATAGTTTGCCAGATTTAATCCGTAAAGTAGAGAGTATTATTGCCGATCCAAACGGTTATTTTGTGAATGATAAAAAAAATAATTGTTATTTTAAAGTGATTAAAGAAAATGTTACGTTTATTCAATATGAGTTACTATTTTCGGATAAGGAAATTCATATTGAAAAATTAAAACATATAGCACCGGTAGTATTAAAACGATTATTCGAAAAAATAAATGACCCGGAATTATATGCACTCGCGCTACTTGATGTTGATATAGCAACGAAAGAATATGTGCTAGCAGAAATGAATTCTGAGCTGAGAATAAGAGTAGAGACGGAGCTTTCGAAAAAATGGGAAGCAATGCCGACAGAAATTGTAGGAGCGCAAGAAGTGTTGTTAGAAGCACTTGCTTCGTTTATACAAGATTAATTGTTTTTTAATAAAATGAATCGTTCGACTATCTATATTTTTTATATAGGTAGTTGACTTTTTCTCTTTTATAAAGCTTAATAATTAGATATACGGAATTAATGGAAGGGGAGCGACACCTTTATGTCACAAGCACAAAGTATTTTATTAGAAAGCGGAACAAATGAATTAGAGATTGTTACGTATACTGTTGGTGAAAACCTATTTAGTATTAATGTTATGAAAGTACGTGAAATCATTAATCCATTCCCTGTTACAACTGTGCCAGAATCTCATCATGCAGTTGAAGGTGTTGTTCAAGTACGTGGTGAAATTTTACCTGTTATTAACTTGGCAATGGCTCTTAATTTAAAGTCAACAAAGCCACTTGATCAAACGAAATTTATCATCTCAGAATTAAACCAAATGAAAGTTATTTTCCGCGTTGATGAAGTGCATCGTATTCAACGTATTTCGTGGGAACAAATTGATGAACCAGCTTCATTATCTATGGGACTAGAAGAAACGACATCTGGTATTGTAAAACTAGATGGCAAAATCATCTTACTATTAGATTATGAAAAAATTGTATGTGAAATTAGCGGCACTGGTTATGACAATAAATCAATTGCAGGGTTAGAACAAAAAACAGATCGAGCTGAAAAAGTAATTTATATTGCAGAAGATTCAGCGATGCTTCGCCAAATATTAGAAGAAACATTATCATCAGCTGGATATACGAAAATGAACTTCTTCAGCAATGGTGCAGAAGCGTTAGCACAAATTGAAAAATTAGCGAAAGAGCAAGGTGAAAAAATGTTTGAACATATTCACCTGCTAATTACGGATATTGAAATGCCAAAAATGGATGGACATCATTTAACGAAAGTGGTTAAGGATAGTGAAGTAATGAATCGTTTACCAGTCATTATTTTCTCTTCATTAATTACAAATGAATTATTCCATAAAGGTGAAGCTGTAGGAGCAAATGCTCAAGTAAGTAAGCCAGATATTCAAGAGCTAATTGGTTTAGTTGATAAGTTAGTGCTTTAAAAGCTTCTATTTAGCCAGAATAGAAGCTCTAGCTAAGTGTTGAGCGGTCAGTGCTTAATAGAGCCCTATGCGATGTTGAGATATAGGTAACTAGAAGAGCTGGTGTATAACATTTTTCTATTTAGTAGGAATAGGGGAAACTACTTATGTAAGTAAGTTTTCAGTGATTAATAGAGTCTCATGCGATGTGAGTTCAGAGGTATGAAGTAGTTTTAGGTAAGAAGAAGTGAGACTTTGATTGAGGATTTGAAGATTGGGTTTATAACTCTATTCTGTTAGAGAGAGGAAGGAATTAGCCATATGTAGCATTGGCTAATTCCTTTTTGGTATTCTATACTCTAACCTGGCAGAAAAATGAAAGGTTTCTGAGATGTTTGGCGCTGTATGTATGAAAAAATCTTCAAATGAAGATTTTTGATTTGAAAATATAAGCAAACGTATTTTCGAAGGTTATTTTAGTAACATTTCGTGGTAACGCAAATTTTTTCGGTGAAAAAATATTCAAAATACCATATAATATAATTAAATGTAATTAATATGCAATTTTACATATTAATAAAAAAACATTTTCCAAATTTTTATACTTTCTATACATTTTTGTATGTTAATTATTTGACAGATAATTTCGAACTGTTATAATATGGATATGTAAAAATTGCTATTTTCTTAAAAGACATGGGAGTCAGATGAGAATTGTGAAAGGATGAGGGGGAGTGGCACAGATTATGTATCACCACACAGCAATTAATGTATTAGGTCTTTTACAAAACATGTCAAATAATAAAATGAACGATATGCAACTAGAGGTGGAATTTAAAAAAATAGAAAAAGAATTCCAAGTAAAGTATGAAGAATTAGTTGATTTACATAATAGAATGGTATTATTTCAAATAGATATAGAAAAAAATGGCGGGATGCGAGCATATGAAAAATCAGCAATTACATGGCTGAAGTCTGAACTAGAGCTACTGTATGAAGTGTATCAATTTTGTCAACGTCACGGTTTAAACATTTTAAATATTTCAAAATACGTAAGTAAAAATGAACTAAATCTTTTTCCAAAAACAGAAAGTCAATTGCAAAATACGTATTATAAATTGAAAAAACGTGAAATACCGTTTGAAAATATTGAAAAACAAAAACCAGGACGAAAGCGAAAATATATACCAGTAAAAGAGACAATCGTTGCAAGAAAACAAAAAAATGAGTACGAATTAAAAGAAGAAATCCAGCATAAAGAGGATGAAAAAAATCTTGTAACAGTTATATCTGGTATCGTTGATAACTTTGAAACAATTAATCAATGTAGTGAAAGGAAAGAAGACGAACTACATCAGTTTATGGAAGGTATTTATAAGCTTTCTAGCATGGCAGCAGGGCGTTCTAGAGAAGCAAAGAATACACGTAGTCTAGAAGGTGAATTGCAGTCGTTACAACTGGAAAATGAAAGGCTAAAACGAGAGAAAGAAGAGCTTGTACAAGATATTAAAGGTATGACGCAGCTTTTAATTCATTTCATTACAAGTTCTGATATTGATCAAATACGTAAATTACCAACTTTCGTACAAGATTGTAAAATGGAATTACATAAACTAGGTCTATATAATGCACAAGACGGAAAAATGAAAATAATGGTTGACCGTAGCGGACAAGTTATGACGGTAACACAGTAATAAAATTTGGGTACAAAACAAAAGGGAGATACATAGTTTATATGTATTTCCCTTTTGTTTTGTATGGAATCGTTCCAAAGATGGAAGATTAATTTTTATAATTGTAGTAGTTTAGAGACCATTTGCGGAATTTGGTTCGCTTGTGAAACCATACTAAGGGCAACTTCAGTTAATAATTTGAACTTAAAAAAATCACTCATCTCCTGCGCCATGTCTGCATCTTCAATTCGAGATGCAGCATCTGTTAACGCCATACTTTGATTATTTAAATTTTCAATATTAAACTGTAAACGATTTATGATTGCACCAAGGTCGGCACGATGAAGTGACACACTTTGCAAAGCCTCTTCGATTTTACGAATTGCCGTTCTTGCTTCTTGTTCCGTTGGAATCTTGATGTCATGTTGTGTAGGGGAAGGGGGAATATGTTTCGTCATATTTACCGTATGACCGATATCGTCTAGTGTAATAGGGCGGTTTTGACCGTCAAATACAGATAAATCATTAAACTCAGTCGTCTCGCCAATATAGCCAATTTGTTCTGTTAAAGACTGAAACTCTTTATTCAGCGAATGACGGTTTTTATTTGAATTTGTACCGTTCGCAGATTGAACGGCTAAATCACGCATACGCTGTAAAATATTTGTCACAGTTTGAAGGGCAGCTTCCGCCGTGTGAAGCATCGATATCGCATCCTCATTATTACGAATCGCCACGCGCATACCAATTGCTCTGGCATGCATCCGAGTAACAATTGCAACATTCGCTGGATTATCCGAAGCGTTGTTCAACTTCTTACCAGTCGCCAAATGCTCCATCGCCACATTCATACACTTCTCATTCTCATACAACGACTGCCTAGCATTCATACTTAAAACATTCGTACCAATACGCATAATAGACACTCCTTATAGATTAATATAGTTAGTGTTCTGAAGCTAATAAAGGGTTATGAAAAGATAAAAAGGCTTATGCTTATTTGCTATTTGTGTTTTCACATAAGAGGGGGGTAAGATAAGCACTAACCGCTTCTATGCACCGCAGATGCTCTCTTACATCAAAAAAGAAAGTTTTATAAATAATCTATCTATATAGAAAAAATAAACCTCTCTGCAAGCAGAGAGGTTTATTTAGGAAACTAACTCAAATGGCTTATTGTAATAATTTAGAAACCATTTGTGGAGTTTGGTTTGCTTGAGAAAGCATGCTGATACCAGCTTCGTTCAAGATTTTGAACTTAGTCATTTCAGACATTTCTTTCGCCATGTCAGCGTCTTCGATTTGAGAAGCTGAAGCTGCCATAGAGTTTTCTTGGCTCTTAAGGTTGTTTACATTAAAGTCAAGACGATTTAATGTAGCACCTAGAGTAGCTCGGTTATCAGCCACTTTTGTAAGAGCGGCATCAAGTTGCCCAACTGCAGTTAAAGCTGATGGTTTTGTAGTATCTATTTTTGCAGTATCTTTAATTGCATCAAATGCTTTTACAATGTTAGCGTAAGCAGTAGCTGCTGTTGTTTCATTTGTTGCAGCTGTTGCAAAAGCAGTAGCTGCTGCTCCAACTTTACTTGCATCTGCACTTTCAAATCCAGCTGCTTTAAAAGCAGTTCCAAATTTAGCTACAGCTGCTTTTTGCGCATCCACATCTGTACCTGCTGCTGCCATTTCTTCTTGTAATGTTTTATAAGCATCATTAGATTTTTTTGCATCATCTGTTAAAGGAGGTTCAATTGCTAAGTCTGCGATACCTAGATCTGTAAGGCTTGCACCCTCTAATTTAATTCCAATCTGTTGAGCTGCTGCATCAGAGTCTAGAGTTTGGATTTTAATTTCTTGTGTAGACTTTAATAGATTTTTGTCGTTGAATTGAGTATTGTCAGCAATGTAAGTGATTTGCTCTTTTAATGCAGCAAACTCCTTGTTTAAAGCAACTTGGTTTTTTGTAGTATTTGTACCAGTTGCAGATTGGTTTGCAAGGTCACGCATACGAAGTAAGATGTTAGATACAGAGTTTAAAGCTGAATCTGCAGTACGGATTAATGACATACCATCTTGTGTGTTACGAGCAGCAACGTTTAAGCCGCCTTCACGAGCTTTCATACGAGTTGCGATTGCAAGACCCGCTGCATCGTCAGCTGCGCTGTTGATACGTTTACCACTTGATAAACGGTCCATAGAATTGCTCATTTTTGCTTGGTTTTGGCGCATGTACTCTTGCGTACGCATGCTGTTAATGTTTGTATTAATTCTCATGTTAAGAAACCCCCATTTTTTTATATTGACTTTTCTGCAAATTGAAAAACGGTAATATGCGAAAAAATCAATTTCGAGATTTATTGTAATCCTTGCCACAACGGGTGTCAACTAAAAATTCGAATTAATAAATATAAAAAAATAACAGTTTAACAATATATTCATTTTTTTATTACATAATTATTAAAAGGATTATTGCAAACTTTAAAAAAAAACTCTAATATTAGATTATCTTTGTTTACCGAAAAGGTGATATTATGATAGTTGGAAATATAGTAAAAGAAGTGCTTGCATATAAGAAAGGGCAAATTCAGCAAAAGCTAAGTAGCCCACAAGCATTCGTTAGTAGTCGTTTTCAAGAGAAGTTGCAGAGTGAACCTGCGAAGGAGACGAAGGCTACTACGCAGCCGGTACAATCTACGAAAATAGAAGCGGTTGTTAATAAACCCGTAGAAACTATTAATAAAGTAGAGGAAGCGAGTAAGCCTGAAGAAAAGGCTGAAACGAAGAAAGCAGATGAAGTGCAAGTTGCGCAAAAAGAGTTTGAACGACGTTTCCCAGAAACGAAAAATGAGGCTGCTGATACGTGGGAATTAACGAAGAAGTATAATATTCAAAAAATACGTTCTTCCAATGAAGGGAAGTATGAGGATATTATTGATCGTGTAAGTCGTACATATGGAATTCCAAAAACGTTAATTCAAAAAATGATTGAAGTAGAGTCTAATTTTAATCCGAAAACGGTGTCACATGCCGGTGCGATGGGTCTTATGCAGCTTATGCCAGCGAATGTGAAGGAGATGGGTGTGAAGAATCCCTTTTCACCAGCTGAAAGTATTGAAGGTGGCGTGAAAGAGTTAAGTGGTTATTTAAAGAAAAATAACGGTGACTTAGTATTGGCACTTGCTTCTTACAATGCTGGTCCTGGCAATGTGAAAAAGTACGGAGGCGTGCCGCCATTTAAAGAAACGCAAGGATATATTAAAAAAATATTAAATATCGACGTTTCAAAATAAGAAGTTTCATATATAGAGAGAACATGAAATTTTCGTGAACATGATATGGGAGTTGGCTAGATTTGAAATTACAAGATGATATTCCGTTAACAATTTATTTTGAAATCGGAAATACGAAAAAGAAAATTGAAGATCTGCTTCATATTACGAAAGGTACATTGTATCGTCTTGAAAATTCAACGAAAAATACGGTGCGTCTTATGCTTGAGAATGAAGAGATTGGAACCGGAAAGATTTTAACGAAGAATGGAAAAATGTACGTTGAAATCGTTGAATTGAAAAGGTAGGGAAGGGGATTGTCATGAGTGGCGAAAAATTAAGCCAAGAGCAAATTGATGCCCTGCTGAAGGCGGTAAATGAAGGCGAGGAAATGCCAGCTTTCGCACAAGAAGCAGGAAAGCAAGAGAAATTTCAAGAGTATGATTTTAATAGACCAGAGAAGTTCGGTGTTGAGCATTTACGTAGTTTGCAAGCGATTGCTTCTACGTTTGGAAAGCAGACGTCACAGACGTTATCAGCGCGTATGCGTATTCCGATTGAACTAGAGCCTTCAACAGTTGAGCAAGTTCCATTTACGAGTGAGTATGTGGAGAAGATGCCGAAAGATTATTATTTATATTGCGTAATTGATCTCGGTTTACCAGAGCTTGGAGAAATTGTTATTGAGATTGATTTAGCATTCGTTATTTATATTCATGAATGTTGGCTTGGCGGAGATAGTAAGCGTAACTTTACGATGCGCAGACCGTTAACAGCGTTTGAGTTTTTAACGCTTGATAATATATTCTTGCTTCTTTGTAAAAATTTAGAGCAATCATTTGAAAGTGTTGTTGCGATTGAACCGAAATTTGTAACGACAGAAACAGATCCGAATGCACTAAAGATTACGACAGCGAGCGATATCATTTCATTACTTAACGTAAATATGAAGACAGATTTTTGGAATACGACGGTGCGTATCGGGATTCCATTCTTATCTGTTGAAGAAATTATGGATAAGTTAACGTCTGAAAATATTGTCGAACATTCTTCAGACAAGCGCAAAAAGTATACGTCTGAAGTGGAAGTGAAAGTAAATCAAGTGTACAAACCTGTTCACGTTGCAATTGGTGAGCAGAAAATGACAATGAGTGAAATTGAACAAATTGAAGAAGGCGATATTATTCCGCTTCATACGAAAGTTTCGGATGAATTACTTGGTTATGTAGATGGAAAGCATAAATTTAATTGTTTTATTGGAAAAGATGGAACGCGTAAGGCGCTCCTATTTAAAAGTTTTGTAGAGTAGGAGGATCCATATGAAGCATGAAGTATCTCCTGTGTCATTAATGGGATTAGAAGATTTTGCAGGAAAGCGAAATGAAGCAGGTAAAGCACATATTGATACTGTTTCAGATATTTCGATTGAACTTGGTGTAAAGCTTGGAAAGTCATCTATTACGCTTGGTGATGTGAAGCAGTTAAAAGTTGGCGATGTTCTTGAAGTAGAGAAAAACTTAGGACATAAAGTAGATGTGTATTTAAGTAATATGAAAGTCGGCATCGGTGAAGCAATCGTAATGGACGAGAAATTCGGTATTATCATTTCTGAAATTGAAGCTGATAAGAAACAAGCGGCGCTTATGAAAGCGCAAAGTCAAATGCAAGATAAAGAGTAGAGGAGGAGTCATATGTCGTATATGACGACCTTATTTCAAGTCGTTTTACTGTTTGGTGCGCTCGGTTACGGTGCATATTATATGACGAAAAAGACGCGCAAACAGCAGTTTTTTAAGCAGGGTGAAAATGGCCATATACAAGTAAAAGACGGCGTTTATTTAAATCATCAAACGAGTGCCTTTTTATTTGAAGTGGACGGCAAGCAAGTGTTCACTGTTATTAGTAATAACGGTGTACAGTCTGTGCAATTAACCGGAACAGGAAATCAGTTTCAACAAGCACTAGAAGACGCGGTGAAGAGTGAAACGAAAAAAGTAGAGGATCCATCATGAGAATAAAGAAACAGTTATCATTATTAGCCGTTATTTTCGTATTTTCTATCGTTTTTTCAATTATTTTTGTAAATCCAGCGTATGCAGCCCCGAACGGTTTTATTAATTTCGAAAATGGAAAAGAGTTTACGAGTAATTCAAGTGTACAACTATTTGCGCTCGTTACCCTTTTATCATTATCATCTTCTATCGTTCTATTATTTACACATTTTACTTATTTTATGATCGTTCTAGGGATTACACGTCAAGGACTTGGGGTAATGAATTTACCACCAAACCAAGTGCTTGTTGGACTTGCATTATTTTTATCACTCTTTACGATGCAGCCTGTACTTGGGCAACTGAAGAGTGATGTGTGGGATCCGATGACGAAAGAGAAAATAACAGTAAGTCAAGCTGCGGAAACGACAGCTCCTATTATGAAAGAATATATGTCAAAGCATACGTATAAGCATGATTTAAAAATGATGTTGAAAGTACGCGGAGAAGAGTTGCCGAAAGATTTAAAGGATCTTTCACTATTTACGCTCGTACCATCCTTTACGTTAACGCAAATTCAAAAAGGTTTACTAACAGGGATGTTCATTTATTTAGCGTTTGTATTTATAGATTTGATTATTAGTACACTTTTAATGTACCTCGGGATGATGATGGTACCGCCGATGATTTTAAGTTTACCGTTTAAAATACTCGTTTTCGTATATTTAGGTGGATATACAAAAATCGTCGACATTATGTTTAAAACGGTCGCCTGAAGCGTTTGATGCTATGTGATAGGAGTCATATAAATGAATACGTCACCAATTATAGATATTTTTCAAACCTTTTTTTATAAAGGGGTTATGATTTTAATGCCGGTTGCCGGCGTAAGTATGATTGTCGTTATTATCATCGCTGTCATTATGGCGATGATGCAAATTCAAGAGCAAACGCTGACGTTTTTACCGAAAATGGCGAGTATCGTCCTCGTTATTATCATTTTAGGTCCGTGGATGTTCCAAGAGTTAACGACGCTTATTTTAGATTTATTTGATAAAATCCCATCGCTATTGCGTTCGTACTAAGATAGGTGAACTGAAATGAATATGGAATTATGGGCGGCGACGTTTTTTGCGTTTTGCCGCATTACTTCATTTTTATATTTTTTACCGTTTTTCTCAGGACGATCCATTCCAGCTATGGCGAAGGTTACATTTGGGCTCGGTCTGTCGATTACAGTTGCCGATCAAGTTGATGTTTCTCACATAAAGACGGTTTGGGATGTAGCTGCTTATGCAGCGACGCAAATTGTAATTGGATTATCTCTTTCAAAAATTGTAGAAATGCTGTGGAACATTCCGAAAATGGCTGGACATATTTTAGACTTTGATATCGGTTTATCACAGGCAAGTTTGTTTGATGTGAATGCAGGATCACAGTCTACTTTACTTTCAACACTTTTTGATATGTTCTTCCTCATTATTTTTATTTCACTTGGCGGCATTAATTATTTCGTTGCCACTATTTTAAAGTCGTTTCAATATACAGAGGCGATTTCAAAATTGCTGACGACTAGTTTTTTAGATAGTCTACTCGCAACGCTATTATTTGCGATCACATCAGCGGTTGAAATTGCTCTGCCGCTGATGGGAAGTTTATTCATCATTAACTTTGTTCTAATTTTAATTGCAAAAAACGCTCCGCAATTAAACGTTTTTATGAATGCATACGTAATTAAAATTACATGTGGTATTTTGTTTATTGCGATGAGTGTACCGATGCTCGGTTATGTGTTTAAAAATATGACGGATGTATTACTTGAAGAATATACGAAACTATTTAACTTTTTCTTAACGAAGTAGGGGGACGCGCATGGCAAAGGATAATAAAACAGAAAAGGCCACCCCGCAGAAGCGTAAAAAATCGCGTGAAGAAGGGAATATTGCCCGGAGTAAAGATTTAAATAATTTATTTTCCATTCTCGTATTAGCAGTTGTCGTTTATTTCTTCGGAGATTGGCTAGGGTATGAGATTGCGAATTCCGTAGCGGTGCTGTTTGATCAAATTGGAAAAAATACAGATTCAACCGAGTATTTTTATTTAATGGGGATTTTATTACTGAAAGTATCGGCTCCGATATTAATACTCGTATACGCTTTTCATTTATTCAATTATATGATTCAAGTCGGTTTCCTATTTTCTTCTAAAGTCATTAAACCGAAGGCGTCACGTATTAATCCGAAAAACTATTTTACGAGACTGTTTAGTCGTAAAAGTTTAGTTGATATTTTGAAATCACTATTTTATATGGGATTAATCGGTTACGTCGCTTATGTTCTTTTTAAAAAGAATTTAGAGAAAATCGTCAGTATGATTGGATTTAACTGGACTGCATCACTTACTGAAATTATTAGGGAAATTAAATTTATTTTCTTAGCAATTTTAATTATTTTAATCGTTCTTTCTATTATTGATTTTATTTATCAAAAATGGGAGTACGAACAAGATATTAAGATGAAAAAAGAAGAAGTGAAACAAGAGCATAAAGATAATGAAGGGGACCCGCAAGTAAAAGGGAAACGAAAAAACTTTATGCATGCAATCTTGCAAGGAACAATTGCGAAGAAGATGGATGGCGCAACATTTATTGTAAATAACCCGACTCATATTTCGGTCGTACTTCGTTACAATAAACACGTTGATGCAGCACCAATTGTCGTTGCAAAAGGGGAAGATGAGCTCGCATTATATATACGAACGCTTGCCCGTGAACAAGAAATACCAATGGTGGAAAACCGTCCGCTTGCTCGTTCTTTATATTATCAAGTCGAGGAAGATGAGGCGATTCCAGAAGATTTATATGTAGCTGTAATTGAAGTTATGCGCTATTTAATTCAGACGAATGAACTTGAAGTATAATAGCGCGTTTGGAGGAGATCTCTTTGTTTAAGATAGATTCTGCAAGAACCTATTTTTCTATCTTTTTAGCAGCGTCATTCGTAGTGGCGCTCTTAATTCCACTTCCACCATTTATACTTGATATTATTATCGTTTTTCTACTAAGTATGTCAGTGCTTATTTATATGCGAGCGACAAGTATTAACGAGTGGGATGAATTAAAGTCATTTCCAACGATGTTGTTATTAATCGGGATTTTCCGCGTATCGATTAACGTTTCGACGACGCGAGCGATTTTGACAGATGGAAATGCCGGTCATGTTATTGAAGAGTTCGGCCAGTTCGTAATTGGCGGAAACTTATTAATTGGTATCGTTATTTTTACAGTATTAATCATATTCCAGTTTATCGTTGCAAACGGTGCATCTCGTACAGCTGAAGTAGCAGCTCGTTTTACACTTGATTCTTTACCAGGGAAACAAATGTCTATCGATGCTGATTTAAACCAGCGTATTATTTCAGAAAAAGATGCACAAGCAAAACGTAAAAAATTAAATATGGAAACAGAGTTTTACGGAGCGATGGATGGTGCCGGGAAGTTCATTAAAGGGGACGTTATTTTCGGGATTGTCATTTTATTTGTAAACATTATTTTCGGTTTAATTGTCGGAATGATGCAGCAAGGAATGAGCTTTGCAGATGCAGCTCTTCATTATACACAGTTAACTGTCGGTGACGGAATCGTAAACCAAATCGGTTCATTAATGCTTGCAATTTCAACAGGTATTATCGTAACGCGTGTATTTGACGGCTCACCGGATACAGTAACAGAAGGTATCTTTAAAGAGTTATTAGCGCATGAAGTCGTTGTATATGCGCTCGGTGGTTTATTTATCGCAATGGGTATTTTTACTCCGCTACCGTTTCTACCATTCGCACTCGTTGGCGGAACAATTATCCTCTTAGGCATTCGTAATAAAAATCGAATAAAGAAAGAAAAAGAAGACGAGCTTCAAAAAGAAATAGAAATGATCCAAGGCGAAGATGAGCAACTGCAACAAGTAGAAGATTCATTTGGAGTATTTACAGATAAATATCCAATTATAGTAGAACTCGGTTTAGATTTAGCAGCACTTGTAAAGCAGAAAATTAACGGAGAAACAGCTCGTGATAAAGTTGTTCTTATGAGGAAGTCAATTATTACTGACCTCGGTATTAATGTTCCTGGAATTAACTTTAAAGATAATACGAGTTTTAGACCACGCGGACGTTACATTATTCGAATTAAAGGTGCGAAGGCGGCTGAAGGTGTTTTAAAATCAGGTTATTTATTAGCACTGAAAACACCAAACGTAATGGCTGATTTAGATGCAGAGCCAGCGAAAGATCCAATTTTCGGTGAAGATGGGTATTGGATTTTAGAGCATATGGTGCAAGATGCACAAATGAAAGGCTATCAAGTGTTAGAGCCACTTAGCATATTAATTACACATTTAGATGTTGTCGTTAGACGTAATCTTCACGAATTAATTCAGCGCCAACATGTAAAAGACTTAATTAACTCACTTGAAAATGATAATGGCGTTCTATTAGAAGAGATTAAGAAGAAAGAAATTGATTTATCACTCGTTCAAAATGTTATTAAACAACTTCTAAAAGAAGGTATTTCTATTCGTGATTTACCAACCATTATTGAAGGTATTATTGACGGCAAAGAAATTTATCAAAACCACGTTGATGGTGTGACATCATTTGTTCGTGAATGTATTTCAAAAGTTATTTGTGAAAATGCGAAAAATCCGGACGGAAAAATATATGCAGCGCTCTTCTCTGATTCAATTGAGTTAGATGCAGATGTTGTGAATAATTCATATCAAGGTTACTTATTAAACTGGGATTTAGATTTAGAAACACGTGTCGTTGAGCAAGTGCAGCGTGTCTTTAAACAAGCACGTTTAATGGGAAGAGAACCAGTGTTATTAACACGTAGAAAAGATTTTAGATTTGCGATTGTAAGACTGCTAGAACGTTATCAAGTGGAAGCACAAGTACTTTGTATTAGCGAATTAGCACCAGAAATTGTTGTGGATCAAATTGCCTATATTGAATAGTAGGGGGTGAAGTAATGGAAAGTACAGAAAAGAAAGAAGCGTTAATGCGAATAAAAGCAGCTTCGAAAAATGAATTGTATCGAAAGTTATTTGACCAATATGGTACAGATTATTATTACGTTGTCGATGAAAGTGTAAAACGAAATATACCGTTTTTTTGGAAAAAGGATTATGAAATGTTAGTTGCATTTCCAGAAGAAAAACAGGAAGAAGTGAATGAAGGTACAGCTCAATTTCATGAACAATTAATGGATGTTGTGAATGATCCTTCAGAACAAATTGTGAAGGCGAATGGAATTCAATCAGTACTGCACAATTTAGAAAACGTAACGACTTCTATGTCATACGCGGCGATGCAAACAGGAAATAGTGAAGAATGGGCAAGAAAAAAAGAGAAACTATTAAAGCTGTTTGAAAAAGGAATCGTCGTTGTGAAACCGATGAAAGAAACGGAAGTAACGAAAGTAACGAAAAAGAAAAAAGTTGTGAAACAAGTCGTTCCAGTAAAGAAAGAAGAAGTAGCTCCAAAGAAAGAAAATCAAGAATCTGTACCGTTTATTATTCAAAAAGTAATTCGGATGCTAGAACAAAACGATGTGGAACAATATTTCATTCATGCATATGCTGAAAAGTTAAAAATAAAGTTTGAAAATGCAACGATGATTACGGAAGAAGAAGTTATCAGGTACATATTGGAAGATATGAAATCTCATTTTAATACGGAAAACGTCTTTGAAAAAGAAGTACAAACAATTGCATTAATCGGTCCAACTGGCGTTGGTAAAACGACGACACTGGCGAAAATGGCATGGCAATTTCACGGTAAGAAAAAAACAGTTGGTTTTATAACGACCGATCATTCGCGCATAGGGACAGTGCAGCAATTGCAAGATAACGTAAAGACAATTGGATCTGAAGTAATTGCTGTGCGTGATGAAGCTGCAATGACAAGAGCGCTTACGTATTTTAAAGAAGAAGCACGCGTCGATTATATTTTAATTGATACAGCAGGGAAAAATTATCGTACGTCAGAAACAGTGGAAGAAATGATTGAAACGATGGGACAAGTAGAACCAGATTATATTTGTTTAACGTTATCAGCTTCTATGAAAAGTAAAGATATGATTGAAATCATTACAAACTTTAAAGATATTCATATAGATGGTATTGTGTTTACGAAATTTGATGAAACAGCAAGTAGTGGCGAATTGTTGAAAATTCCAGCAGTATCATCAGCTCCTATTGTATTAATGACAGATGGCCAAGACATAAAGAAAAATATACATATCGCTACAGCTGAACATTTAGCAAAACAAATGTTACAAACATCGTAGAAAAGAGGTGAAGAATAAGGCGCTTGCCTTATTCAAACGAATATGAACGGTCTTTATATAGGTTCTATGGGCATGATGAATTACATGCAGCGCATTAATGTTCATTCGAATAACGTTGCAAATGCTCAAACGACAGGATTTAAAGCAGAAAATATGACGTCTAAAGTATTTGATGTACAAGACACATATCGCCGCGGAGATGGGGCGGTAACAAATATCGGTTCGGTCGATTACGCTGTAGTACCAGCTGCAACGCATGTGAATTTAGTACAAGGAAATATACAAATGACAAATAGCGCTACAGATTTCTTTTTAGATGACGGCGCGGCCGGTACAACATCATTTTTTGTTACTTCTAAAAATGATGAAACGTTTTTAACGAGAGATGGTAGTTTCACATTAAATAGTGATCGATATTTACAAACATCTTCAGGTGCTTTCGTAATGGGAGAGAATAATGAGCGTATTCGTATTCCAGAAGGAGCAAAGGTTGCTGTACAAGCAGACGGTACATTATATGATGAAGTAACACAAAATAATATTGCTCGTTTGCAAACAAAAACAGTAGATGCAGAAACGAATGCACGTCTCGTGCAACGTGAAAACAAAAGCTTTACACTAGCAGAAGGAAACATTGCTAATTTACCGAACGGAACAGGAATAGTAAAAAATCATATGCTAGAAAATTCAAATGTAGATATGACGAAAGAGATGGCGGATCTTATGACAGATCAAAAGATGATTCAAGCATCACAGCGCGTTATGACTTCATTTGATAAAATTTATGAAAAAGAAGCGAATGAAATATTGAGATAGTGGACTCCTAATAAAGGAGTCTTTTATTAATTGTAAATTTCAGAATTATCATTTGACTTTAAGGAGCTTCTTTTTTATATTAGTAGGTATAACTATAACTACTAAAGAGGTGAGAGTATGACAACGGCATTATATTTAGAAGATGCATACAAAACGAGTTGCGAAACAGAAGTGATAAAAGTAGAAGGGAATAAAGTATTTGTAAAGGAAACAGTTTTTTATCCAACTGGTGGAGGGCAAGAATGTGATACGGGTGTCATTGTACAAGATGGGTCTGTATTTGAAGTTGAAAAAGTAAAGAAGGAGCAAGGAGAAATAGTTCACTATATAAAAGACGAAGCACAAGTAAAGTTAGGTCCAGTTAAATTAGAGATAAATTGGGAAAGACGTCATAATTTAATGCGTCATCACTCTTTACTGCATCTTATCGGAGCTGTTGTTTATGAAAAGTATGGAGCTCTATGCACTGGAAATCAAATTTATCCTGATAAAGCACGTATCGATTTTAATGAGTTACAAGAGTTATCGAGCGTGGAAGTAGAAGAAATTGTTGAGGAAGTGAATAAACTTATTAAGCAAAATAAAGAAATTTCCACTCGTTATATGAGCCGCGAAGAAGCAGAAAATGCTGTAGGAATGATTAAAACAGCAATAAATCTCCTACCAACTACCATCCAAGAAATCCGCATTGTTACAATTGAAAATTTAGACGAACAAGCTTGTGGAGGCACACATGTGAAAAATACGAGTGAAATAGGAACACTTGTTATTGATAAAGTAAAAAGTAAAGGGAAGCAAAATCGTCGTTTTGAAGTAAGGGCGATTTAGATTGTGAGGGGTTACCGATGGATAAAATTATAAAGGAATTACAAAAGTTAGGATTTTCCCAGTATGAATGTAAAGCGTATATTGGACTACTAAAACATTCCCCAGTAACAGGCTATGAAGTGAGTAAACAAACAGGAGTACCTCGTTCTATGATTTACGAGGTACTCGGTAAGTTAATGGATAAAGGAGCAGTGCATATTGTACCTTCTGAACCAGTTAAATATGTACCAGTACCAGCTACCGAATTAATGAATCGAATGCGAAAAGACTTTGAAAAGTCCTTTGAATTTTTAGATGAGAAATTAAATTGTTTAGAACAAGAGCGACAAATAGATGTAATTTCGCATATTCGTTCAAATGATCGTGTTTTGAAAGAAATATGCAATATAATTAGTAGAGCTAAGGAAGAGTTATGGGTTTCTGTATGGGAAGAACAAGTGCATGAAATTGAACCATACATTCATCAAAAGGAAGAGGAAGGCGTACATATATTTTCAATCTTATTTGGAGCTCCAGAAACAAAAATAGGAGCGACATTTCACCATAATTATATGACGCCCCACGTTGTTGAAAAGAGAATGGGGGGTCATTTAACTGTTATTGCTCGTGATGGAGAGGAAGTATTAATTGCGAACTTCTCAAATGATAGCACTTCATGGGCCGTTACAACGTATGACCCAGCGCTAGTTCTCGTTGCTACAGAGTATGTGCGGCACGATATTATGGTTGAAGAAATCACAAAGGAATTTGGAGCTGATAAGTTAGATACGTTATGGCGTGAAAATATAGATTTAGTTCATGTCGTAACAGGAAAACGAACTTTAGAAGGAATGGAGGATGATAGAGATGAGTAAAGCTCAGGCACATGTAGCTTTGCAGAGCGATGATACATTTCAGCAAGGAGTAAAAGATTGTTTACCAACTGTATTTGGTTATTTGAGCATCGGTATAGCAGCTGGTGTAATTGCAAAAACAGCAGGTTTTTCTATCATTGAAATTGCATTTATGTCGACTTTAATTTATGCAGGTTCTGCCCAATTTATATTAGCTGGTATGTATGCAGCCGGTGCTCCTGCTTCCGCAATTATTTTTACTGTGTTTTTTGTTAATTTACGCCATTTATTAATGAGTGCTGCCCTCGCGCCGTACTTTACGAAACTACCTCTATTAAAAAACGTCATTATTGGTTCGCAAATTACAGATGAAACGTTCGGCGTCGCAGTGCAGCATGCAGCGCAAAAAGGATATTTAGGCGAAAGATGGATGATTGGGCTAAATGTAACGGCTTATTTAAACTGGATTCTTGCTACTATCATTGGCGGGCTATTTGGTGAGTGGATACCAGATCCACATACATACGGGATGGATTATGCATTACCAGCGATGTTTATCGGATTATTTGTACTTCAGCTCATAAGTAGTAAACCAAAGCTAGCAATTCATTTAAGTGTTGCAATTGTAGCGATTATACTTGCATACGTTTCACACTTAATTATGCCAGATAGTATAGCGGTTATTATCGCAACATTACTAGCTGCGACGATTGGAGTGGTGATTGAAAAATGGAAATGAGATTAGATGTATTATTACTTTTACTAGCAGCAGGAGCTGTTACACTCGTGCCACGTATTTTACCTCTACTCGTATTTAGCAAACTACAAATTCCAGACTGGGGTTTAAAATGGTTAAATTACATACCAATTGCAATATTAGCAGCACTTTTAGCACAAGTTTTATTTATGCACGAGACGATGCAGTGGGATTATCTTATTGCAGCAATTCCAACATTTCTTGTAGCGATATATACTCGTAGTTTATTAGGTACAGTATTAACGGGAGTGGTTGTGATTATTTTGTTACGTTTCTTTTTCTAAAAAGGATTACGCTCATATAATAGCGAAAAGTGTAATAACATGAAAAATATAGGGGTGGTGTTATGATACTTTTAACGATAGGAGCAATTTTGTTAACGTTGTTTATTTTCTTTACTATCGGTTTCGTTACGTTTATGATGTTTGTTGATAAGGCGACACCTCAAATATATTATACACCTTGTGAATCAGTGACAGTGAAAACTAAAGGTAAACATAGAAGGAAGAAAAGTTGAAAGTTGGCTTTTCTTCCTTCTTCTATTACATCCCCGAAAGAACTAACAAAAACAGCCCAAATAAAAAACTAATAAAGGAAAGAAAACCGATACATATGGAGAACACACGATTGTTTCTCCATTCGCGCCAGAAAGTGATAAAACCTAATATACAAAGGAAAAACCAAATGGGTAGGAATAGGAACTCACTAATCTTTTCGGGAAGTAACGCATAAAAAGTTGATAAATATAAAATCCAATTTGTAAAAAATAAAATGCAAACGATAATAGATTGTAAGTAGGGCCGTTTGGAAAACTCCCCCTTTTTTACGGTTACGAAAATAATAGTTAGCACTGAGAAAAAGGCAATGAATATGAAAATAAGTAAGAGTAATGTAAGTGTCATTTACATCTCCTTTATAAGAGTGTTTTTTACAAGAAATGAATCTATTACATTATATGCTTGTTTTGTAGAGTGCCCGTTATATTTTTCAGTGTACGGATTTAGAAATCCATGTTCACCGTGTAGTTGTTTGATTTCTAATAAAGGATTCTTTTGTTGCTGCAATGTGTGAATGAAAGAGGATACTGAAAAACTAGATTCTTTTTCTGGGAATATAAGTAATGTAGCGCATGTAGGCTTTATGTGAACATAGTCGCGTATACGAGAACCGTAACATCCGATAATAAAATCTATTTTCGGATTGTTACTACATAGCCATGAGATGGTAGCTCCAACACTAAAGCCGATAAGTCCAATATGTGTATAACTACTAGAAAGATGAGAAATGAATTCTTCAATTTGCTTTTTTCCATCATCAAATCCAATATGATTTACAAAATGTTCATATGCTTTTTCTTCATCACGATAATGAAATGCGTGTTGTGATTGTAGAAGATTAGGACAGAATACATCTATATGAGATGAAGTAAAGTGCTGGGTAACGTGATGCATATGGTCGTTCACACCATATATTTCATGAACAATAACGAGAGCTAATTTTTCCTTCATAGTTATAAAGTACCTCTATGAAACTTAAATTCTTTCTCAACAAGGCAAATACGCAGATGGAAGTTTTCATACCATTGCTCACGACCTCTTTTTTTCGCTTCTTTATGTAAGGTGTTCTTCTTCCAATTTTCAATCGCATCAAGTGATTCCCAATAAGAAATTGTTATTCCGAGTCCAGAATTACCTCTTGCACTTTCTACACCTAAAAATCCAGGTTGTTGCTTTGCAAGTTTCTCCATTTCTTCGGCAACGGTATTATAGTCTGTTGTATCATTTGATAAATTAGAAGTGAATATAACTGCATAATAAGGCTTGTTTTTTTCTAAAGTAGATGCCATTATTTTTCCTCCTTAATGTATAGTACGAATAATTAATCCATAGTTTGTATTTTAGCAGGTCACAAAAAGAAAAGAAGTAGAAAATTCTTATTTTTTCAGCTCATGTAAAATAAAGGGTTGAAGAAATTTATAGTAAGTAATCTGAAAGAAGAAAAATGCCACTTCAAAAGAGAAGTGGCATTTCTTATATTTCCTCTAAGCTATTAACTGGAACAGTTAATTCGCGTCCTGGGTTTTTTACTTCATATATGCGGGCGGTTTCATTGCTTTCATCGACGTGTTGAATCATAACAGGCATGCCTTGAAAACTAACATTAGCTTGCTCTGCTGACACAGAAAGCTCTTTTGCACGTTGTATATTCATTTATATTCCTCCCATCATTATTATCTTTGCTAAAAAAGAGGAATAATATACCATTTAGAGACATTCTTAAAGTTTTTGTATTATTTGTAATGTTTCTTTAATAAATGAAGAAAAGATGGAATCAGGATAACCATCTATCGTTTGAACTGCTTCTTTTGCTTCTTTCAGAGCAGCTGGTTTATCTTGAAGTTTTATATGACACAGGGCACGATAAGAGCCAGCTGTTAATAACCATGACTGATCAAGTGGATGACTCATATAATCTGGAATATTAGCACGTTTTAATGTTTCCAAAGCTTCCTCGTAACGTTTTAAACCATACAGAGATTTTCCTTTTTCAAGATAATACAATCCATCTTCTTGAAAAATCGGTACATCTTTTAGTTTTTCTCGGAATTGTTCTAAATGTTCTAATGCAATTGTATATTCATTTGTAACGGTATTGTAGTAATAAGCTTTTAATATATCTATATTTGCAGCGGATAGAGTATCTTCTGTAAAAATGGCAAATTGCTCCGATTTTTTTATGTAATATAAATATCGTTCTTTATCGGTTGTAATGATTTTTTGATAAGATAAAATACGGTAAAATTCATCTGTTTTATAATACACTTGATGTTTTTTTGAAAATGCAAGTGCATCTAAAATGATTTTTTCACATTTTTCATAATTACCGTATGCGAGTAAAATAATTGCTTCTTTTAAATATAATTGTATATGTGTAATAAGATCCATTTCTAAATTCTTCGTTTTATATTCATCGCGAATTTTGGTAATCAACTGTAAACATTCTTTATATTTTTTCCGTTTGTAGAGCATATAGTAAAACAGTAGTTTCGTTTCAGTACTTTCACGATACAAAGTATATTTTTCAAATATAGAAACAGCTGTTTCAACGTAATATTCAATATTGTAATCGTTCATAATGGCCGCTCCAGTTATGAACTGTTTATATAAACGTGCTGTGTTTAAAGTAAGGGGTAGTTCTTTTTGAACGATAGGTAGTAAAGTCTTGTATACTTCATCGCATTTATTTGATTTTATTAATGGCTCCATTTTTTGAATGAGTTCCACAATTTCTTCTTCATCTTCTTCTAATAAAAAGCTCGTTTCACATTCAAGTTTTTCCGCAATATATTGTAATGTTTTCATAGAAGGTGTAGCTTTTCCATTTTCAATTTGACTAAGCATACTTTTTGTCAGTTCCGAACCTGCCAGTGCTGTTTGCGTAAGCTTTTTTTCTTTTCGTAATGCTTTAATTTTTTCACCGAGAGTTGCCATATTATTGCTCCTTTATATTTAAAAAGTTTAATTGTATTTAACTTTTTGTTGTGAAAATTAGAAAGTTGATTATATAATAAGTTTAACACAATTTAACTTTTAAGGGGAGAGAGTCAAAAATGGGAGATATAAGTATAGGAAAACATGATTCAAGAATGAAGATTGCAACTAGAAATATCATTTTAATGATGATTGGAAAAATGACGTCTTTATTAGGTGCAGGTATTTATACGTTCGTAATGGGATTATATGTATTAAAGACTACTGGTTCAGGGATGGGTTTTGCAATTACGCTCGTTTGCGGATCACTTCCAAGGATGATCTGTGGCCCAATTGCTGGTGCTGTAGCAGACCGTGTGAATCGAAAATGGCTTGTCATTGGTACTGATTTATTAAGTAGTTTAACGATGCTTAGTATGTTTATTCTTGCTACTATATTTGGGCCATCACTTCTTTTTATTTATATTTCAGCAGCATTATTATCAATTTGTGCAAGTTTTTATTCTGTTGCATTAACTTCGTCTATTCCGAGTTTAGTAGATGAAGGACGTATTCAAAAAGCGAGTGCTTTAAATCAAACGGCGGCTTCTTTATCAAATATTTTAGGCCCGATTATTGGCGGAGTTGTATATGGTTTCTTTTCAATTAAATCGTTTTTCCTATTAAATAGCATTACGTTCTTTTTAGCGGTTATTTTGCAATTATTTATCGTATTTGATTTATATAAAAAAGAAGTGGCTGAAAGTACAGAGCATTTCTTGACGAGTATAAAAGAAGGTTTTTTATATGTAAAAAGACAACGTGAAATATATGGTCTAATGAAAATAGCATTGTGGGTAAACTTTTTTGCGTGTGGTCTAACAGTTGCACTTCCGTACATTATCGTCCATACATTGCATTTATCTTCAAAGCAACTCGGTACTGTAGAGGGAATGTTAGCAGTCGGGATGCTAATGGGAGCGATTGCTTTATCAGTGCGTAAAGAAGTGAATAATCCGTTTCGTTCTATTTATACTGGACTGTTTTTGTTTGCAGGTTTAAGTTTATGTACAGCCTTTCCGTTGTTAGTTATCATTCCAAAAGTAGCAAGTTTTATTTACTATATTGCTTTTATGATGTTAACTGGTATAGCAATTATGATTGTAAACATTCCAATGCAAGTACATATGCAAAAAACGACAGATCCGAGCTACCTAGGGCGTGTGTTTGGCCTACTTGAAACAATTGCAACTGCAATCGCACCGCTTGGTATGATTGTATATGGACTACTATTAGATATGTTGCCAACTAGCATTGTTATGATGACAATAGGTGGAGGGTTATTGTTAGTTGTATTAGTTGGAGTAAAGCAACATATGGCGAAAAAACAAGTAGATGTGTCCGCTTAAAAATAAGAAAATAATAAAAATTTGACTTATCATTATAAAAATGACTAAATTAGTATTTTAGTTTTTGAAACTCTTTTTCATGTATGTTAAAGTAAAGTGAGCTTGCAAAGAAAAGGAGACAACAGCATGAAAAAATTAAGTTTTGTTATGCTTTTTCTATTAGTCGTAATGGCTGGATGTAGCAATTATGACACATATATTGAAACAGGTATGCAATCATTGAAAGATGAAAAGTATAGTGATGCAACAATGTGGTTCGAAAAAGCAGAAAAAGAAAAATCAGGAAACGAAGCGAAATCATATAAAGAAGTTGCTGAGAAAATGGATCATGGAGCAACAGCATTAAAAGACGGTAAGTATTTAGAAGCGAAAGACATTGCAAATGAAGTGTTACAAAAGAAAAAAGATGATGAACTTGAAAAAGCTGTAACATCAAATGCAGAGAATATGCTTCAAAAAGCAAAAGATGTGGAAGAGAAAGTAAATGAAAGAGTGGCAAAGCGTAGAAAGGTAGAAGAAGAAGGAATCGATAAACTTATTAAAGCTGTCGATAGTATAGATGAAGTGAAAGAAAAAGAGAAGAAAGTATCAGAAGCATTAGATAAGGCTGAAGAGGCGCAAGCAAAAATTGAGGCAAAGAAAAATAAATAGATTTATAGTTTAAAAGGCTGTCGTGCATAACGACAGCCTTTTAATTTTTTGTTGTAAATGAAGTGATGCTTTGTAGTAAAAAAGAAATGATTTTAGAATTCCATCTGTCCTCATGATGAATCGTATAAATATTACGCTGAAATTCAAATTCAGGGATTGGTATATAGCATAGCTCATTTCGTTGTATTTCTTGCTCGATAGCAAGTTTAGAAATAAAGGCAATTCCATTACCATATTTTAAAATTTGTTTCATCGTTTCTAATGAGTCTAATTCAATTTCAGATTGGAATGTAATGTTGTGCGCCAACGTCCATTGTGTAAGTAAATCTCTCGTTGTAGATGGATTACGATGCAATAGTATGCGTTCCTTTTCGATATTTTGTAACGATACATTGTCTTTCTTTGAAAAATGATGTTCTTTGGAAAAGGCAAGAACAAGTGTATCGGGCATTATATTCGTTTGTTTTAAAAGTGGTTCATCAAATGGAGCAGCGGAAATTATCCCAAGATCGATTTCGTGATTTTGTAGCATCATTCGAATTTCAGGGGCTGTTTTCACTAGTAGCGTTATTTTTATATTGGGAAATTCGCATTGAAATTGATGAACGACTTCTGGCAAAAGATAAGTCGCTGGTACATAACTAGCGCCGATTGTTATAGCACCTTTATGAAAATCTTTAAACTCTTGCGTGACACGTCTAGCTTCTTTCATAAGCGCATCTATTTTACAAGCATAATGGTGCAAAGCCTCACCAGCCTCTGTTAAGAAATACCTTCCAGAACGTAATTCAAATAAAGACACACCGAGTTCTTCTTCTAAGCTTTTTATATGAAATGTAATAGTTGGTTGTTTAACGCCAAGTTTTTCTGCAACGATTGTAAGCTTTTTGTATTTCTTAATAAGTACTACAATTTCTAATTTTAAGAGATTCATTATGAATTGCCGCCTTTTTTATTTTAAATATAGAAAAAATCTATAGAAATAAATAGTTTATTAGAAGTTTTTTAATTTAATCTTTACAGTACATTAACATTCAGTATAAATCTTCCATATAGAATGAAAGCAGGTTAAGAATGAGGGGAGAGAGGTGAAGCAATGGATATTAAAATTAGTGGATTAGAAAAGACATTTGGAAAAACACAGGCGTTAAAGCCGTTGCAGATTGTAATGAAACAAGGGGAATTTACTACACTTTTAGGGCCTTCGGGGTGTGGGAAAACGACTTTACTTAGAATGATAGCAGGGCTTGAGGAACCGGATAAGGGAGAAATATATTTTGGAGACCAGTGCATGTATTCTGCTGCAAAAAAGATAAAGACATCTCCTCATGAACGGAATATCGGTATGGTATTTCAAGATTTTGCTTTATGGCCGCACATGACTGTTTTTGAAAATGTTGCATTTGGTTTAAGGGCTACAAAGCAAACGAATCATTTACGAGAAAAAGTAGAAGATGCGATAAAGCGAGTTCGCCTGCAAGGTATGGAGAAACGGTATCCACACGAACTTTCTGGTGGACAGCAACAACGTGTCGCATTCGCTAGAGCAATTGTAACAAAACCTCATTTTATTTTGTTTGATGAACCGCTAAGTGCACTCGATGCAATTTTGCGAGAAGAAATGAGAATAGAGCTTATGGATATCGTTCATTCCATTGGTTTAACTGCACTGTATGTCACTCACGACCAAACAGAAGCAATGTCAATGTCAGATCAAATTATTGTCATGAAACAAGGAGAAGTATTACAAAAAGGAACACCGGAAGATATTTATGTGAAACCGTCTCATGAATTTGTTGCCAAATTTGTTGGTAAGGCGAATTGGCTTGTAGAGGGTGAAAAAATGATTCGTCCAGAGCATGTGAGTTGGACAAAAAATGATGTGTGCGAAATGTATACAGGTGAAATTCAGCACGTTACATATGTAGGAGAACGTTATGAAGTGAAAGTAAATATGGGGACTTTAGGCATCTGGACAGCCTATCACAATAGTAAGCTAAGCATCGGTAAACCAGTATCGTTATATGTGCCAAAAAAATGTATTCATCATATAGGGGGAGAATCGTATGAAGAAATTCAGTTCGCTTAAGTCTTTATTTGTATGTACTTTATTATTTTCGGCTGTAGTAACAGGGTGTAGTTCAAAGACAGGCAATGCAGATGCGAAAAGTAAAAATACGACTGAAAAGAAAATTGTTGTATATAGTGCAGGGCCAAAAGGGTTAGCAGAAAAAATTCAAAAAGACTTTCAAAAGAAAACTGGTATAAAGGTGGAAATGTTTCAAGGGACAACTGGTAAAATTTTAGCGAGAATGGAAGCTGAAAAGAAAAATCCAGTCGTTGATGTAGTCGTACTTGCATCATTACCAGCGATGGAAGGATTAAAGAAAGAGGGTCAAACGTTAGCTTATAAAGAAGCGAAACAAGCTGATAAGCTGCGTTCTGAATGGTCAGATGATAAAGGACATTATTTCGGGTATAGTGCTTCAGCATTAGGGATTGTGTACAATACAAAAAATGTGAAGACAGCGCCTGAAGATTGGAGCGATATAACGAAAGGAGAATGGAAAGGGAAAGTGAATCTTCCAGATCCAGCACTTTCAGGTTCAGCTTTAGACTTTGTAACAGGATACGTGAAAAAGAATGGACAAGATGGATGGAATTTATTTGAGCAGCTTAAGAAAAATGAAGTTACAGTAGCAGGAGCAAATCAGGAAGCGTTAGACCCAGTTGTAACAGGTGCGAAAGATATGGTCATTGCGGGTGTTGATTATATGACGTATAGCGCAAAAGCAAAGGGTGAACCTGTTGATATTGTATATCCAAAAAGCGGAACAGTTATTAGCCCACGTGCAGCTGGGATTATGAAGGATAGTAAAAATGTTGAAGGTGCAAAAGAGTTTATTGATTATTTATTATCCGATGATGTACAAAAACAAGTTTCTAAAGCGTATTTATTGCCTGGTAGAACAGATATAAAAGCTGAAAATAGACCAAATGTAGAAGAGATTCCAGTATTAAATATTGATTGGAAAACAGTTGAGAAAGAGCAAGATGAAATAGGAAAACAATTTAAGAAAGTATTTCAATAAGATGGTGATTCCATGGTAAATCGATTCGTATCAGTAAGACAAGTTGGAATGACGGTAGCATTATTACTTGTGGCGATGTTAATCGTCATTCCACTTTTTCTTATTTTATTTTCTAGTGTATATGAAAATAGCAGTTGGAATTTTTTAAAGCCTTTTGAAGTGATACAGAGTGGTGGATTAGCTGGGATTTTTCTAAATTCGATGCTTCTAGGTGTACTCGTTGTAATAGGAGCTACAATATTTGCATTTCCATTGGCATTTATTATGAGCAAAACAGATGTAGGAAAGTATAGTAAGTTAGATATTGTTTTTATGATTCCATTTATGACACCGCCGTATATTGGATCGATGGGCTGGATTTTGTTCATGCAACCTAACGGCTATTTTGAACAATTTTTTCCTATGCTAAAGACAGTTTCATCATCGTTTTTTAGTTTAGGAGGTATGGTCTTAATTATGAGTCTGCATTTATTCCCATTTCTTTATTTCATGCTGAAAAACACGTTACTTCAGATTGGGAGTAGTAAAGAAGAAGCTGCAGCAGTTCATGGCGGAAGTTTTTTCTATCGTTTAAGAAAAATAATATTGCCGTTATTAGTATCAAGTTATGTAATGGGTGCTTTACTCATTTTCGTAAAGACGATTGCTGAATTTGGAACACCGGCTACATTCGGACGTAGAATAGGATTCCACGTGTTAACATCAGAAATCCATAAATTTATTTCGAGTTGGCCAATTGATTTTAGTAGTGCAACAGCATTATCTTCTTTATTACTTAGTGCTTGTATGCTTATTTGGTATATGCAAAATGTATTGAATCGAAAGTATTCATATGCAATAGTTAGTGGAAAAGGTGTGAAATCTAAAAGATATACTTTGTCTATATTTACGCGCGTTGTAGCATGGATGTATGTAATTGGTTTATTAATCGTATCAATTGGAATTCCATACTTTTCTATACTTATTGCTTCTTTGTCAAAATTAAGAGGCGGCGGTTTACATGTAAATAACTTTACAACAAGCCATTATGAGGCATTGTTTACAATGGGATCTCCGGGATTAGAGGCTTTATGGAATAGTTTTCTTTTTTCACTCGTAACAGCGATTATAGCGGTAATGATTGGAGTCTTTTTGGCACTTATGATTCGAAAGGGGAAAAAAACCTCTGAAAAATGGCTTGATATGTGCGGTATGTTACCGAATATGGTACCAGGAATCGTTATGGTTGTAGGTCTTATTCTATTTTGGAATTCACCATATATGCCTATGTCAATTTACAATACACCAGTCATGGTTATCGTAACGTATGTTGTGCTGTTTTTACCTTACACGGTGCAATATGTAAAATCATCACTCGGACAAATTGATGATTCTCTCATGCAGGCAGGAAGTGTTTTTTCTGGAAATTATATTTATATTTTTAGAAAAATAATATTGCCTCTTATTATCCCAGGCATTCTTGCTGGATGGGCGATGACATTTACAATTTCGATAAGAGAGTTAGTAGCATCGCTTCTCGTATTACCTCCATCAGTAGAAACGTCAGCAACGTTTATTTTTGCTCAATTTGAACAGGGTGAAGTATCTATAGGCATGGCGATGGCCGTTGTTTCTGTTGGGCTTACAACAATATGCTTATTACTGCTACAACATATGGAGCAAAAACGAAAAGGGGTAGCATGATGAGAGTGGAAGTATGGGGAGGAGCAGGAGAATACGGTCGCTCCTGCTATTTTGTAAAAAATAAAGAGACGAAAATATTATTTGATTGTGGTATTAATCGATCTTATGAGGATAGTTATCCAAAAATAGAGAGAGAAGCTGTTCCATTTTTAGATGCGGTATTTTTATCACATATTCATGAGGATCATACGATGGGTTTACCTTTATTAGCGAAGTATGGCTATAAGAAAAAAATTTGGACGACTCGTTATACGAAGGAGCAACTGCCGTTATATTATGAAAAATGGAGAAACTATAATGTGCTGCAAGGGTGGAATTTACCTTATAGCGACCAACATATAAAAGATTTAAATTATGTATGTATTGATGAGATTAGCAATCCAAATGAATGGGTACAAATTACTCCTACATTGCGGTTTCAATGGGGATATAGTGGGCATGTATTAGGAGCTGTTTGGTTTTTAGTTGATATGTGTAATACATACGTATTTTATTCAGGCGACTATTCAGCAGAGTCTAATATACTACGAGCTAATTTACCTGAGAAATTGGGCCACAATATAAAAGTTGCAATTGTAGATGCCGCTTATCACACAGAGGATGTTTCGCAAAATGAAAGATTAGACGATCTATGTGCAGAAATTGAACGAGTTATGCAAAATAAAGGAATAGCATTATTACCGCTGCCACAACTTGGTAGGGCACAAGATATAGTATTGTATTTATATGAACGATATAAAGAATTTCCGCTTATAGTAGATAAAGAAATTTTGGCTGGGTTTGAAGAGATGTTCGTATATAAAGATTGGATAAAAAATAATGAAGAACTTAAATGGGTTATGGAGAGTTTAAAAAGAAACATAATAGTGATGGATAATGATATTAGTATGCAAAATAGTTACGGAATAGTTGTAATGAGTGATGCGAATATGCAAACGAAACGAGCGCAGTTATATTATGAACAACTTCGGAATGAAAAACGGAATGCCGTTATTTTTACTGGGCATATTGCGAAAGGGAGTTTTGCAGAAAAAGTTATGAAAGAGCATGTAAGGAATACATGTAGGGTGAATCGAGTTGCGTATAAAGTTCATCAAAGTATAAGAGACGTTAAAGAGATGTTAAATACATTATTACCAGAACATACGGTGCTAGTGCACGCTTTGAAAGAGGATACAGATCGATTACAACAAAAGCTAAGTACAGCAGGATATGAAAATGTATATTCACTTGCAATGGAACGTATAGAAGTCATTTAAAATGCAAAGGGGATAGGTATATGAAAAAAGTATTTGTATTCGTAAGCATTTTCTTTTGTTGTTTCCTTTATAACGTTAAGGAAGGGTTTGCTGCTAGTCCAATGAAACCTAGCTTTGAAGTAAAGTTATTATTGAAGCCAGAACAAGTATTAGGTGATAACAAAGAGATGAAGCAAGAGGTGTTAGAACATTTCCAGGCTGGTACAAAATATGAAAGAATACAAGTGCAATTTTTAGATACTGCGAATAAAAGTTTAAGCGAGGAAGGTTGGTTTGCTAGAATTCGAAAGAAAGAATTTAGTAAAGATTTTGAACTAACATATAAAAAAAGATATCCTATTCCAAATGGTGTAATTCAAGATGCACTAGAAGTAGCTAAAAAAGAAGGATTCGATAGTAATACGGATAGTTATGAGGCGGAAATAGATTGGGGATTTGAGAAGAAAACATTAAGCATTTCAAATAAGAAAAGTTACAGTGCTAAAGGATATGGAATACTTGATTTACCAAATAAACAAGCTGCTCAAAACATGTTAATAGAAAAATTACCAGGGAAAATGAACAAATGGTTGTATACAAATTGGGGAGAAGAGATGTTAAAGAATTCCCGTATTTACGGTCCTGTATTAATGAAACGATATACAGGAGAGTTTGAAAACATAAAAGCAAATATTGAAATTTGGCCATTAAGTAATACAGGAAAATTAGAAGATGACTTCGTAATAGAAGTGTCATTTAAAACAAATGAAGAAAGTATTGCGACAAAACAAAGGGAATTATTAATGGCGAGTTTAGAGAAAAAAGGCTGGTTGTTACCGAAAGATAGTTTGAAGACAGAGCTTATTTTTCAGTAAATAGTAAAAAGGAATCCATATGCCATGGATTCCTTTTTATATATGAGTATTAAGCTAAATCAGCTGACACGAACATATCACTATTTTGAAGATTTTTAGAGCGTAAACTATAAGCAACTACCTTCTTTTTATATTGTTTTACAACATCAACATGCTCTTCATGACTGTAAATATAAAATGTGAAATCTTTTTTACCACGTTTTGTATGGATAATTAAAGGAGTGCCTTCATTATGGGGTGGTGCATAATAGCGATCTAAAAATAAACCTTCGTTAAAATCATGAATAATTTTTGATTTCTGTTCGCCTTCTACGTTATTTCCGTGAATTGTAATAGTCACATTCTCTTCTTCAAGTTTTGGATGTGTTTCGTACTTGCTAATAATGGATTCAATAACAGTGTTAGGAAGGCTAGAAACGATAATTTTAAATGCTCCAAATACAACTAACATTACAATAAACCAAGTCGTCATAGTAATCATCCCCTTTATTCTATTTAATAATATAACTCATATGGTAATAGTACATATGGTGAAATTTTGTATAATTTGTGAAAAATATGCCATTTTCACGAACGAAATGTTAGAAAAATCAATTTTGTTACAAAAAGTTGAAATCGAAGTATTTTAAAAGAAAAAGGTTTATAATAAAAATATAACTAATAACCACATTACTAATTATAAGGAAGTGTAACTATGAGTACTGTAGCAATCGTATATGGTATTATTCTTTCCACAATTATTGTTTTGTTTTTTGTTGGGGTTTCACGTTATATTCATAAATGGAAAGAAGGCGTTGCGAAATTAAATCACATTGAAGAAGAACTTAGTGATTTAATGTTACATCATGGTAAGTAAACATTTATTTTTTAACCAAAAAATGTGAAGGATATCACAAAGCATGCTTTCCTAATGAAGGCATGTTTTTTTGTTGTTTAAGAAAAGATGTATTTTTGTATAAATAATCTAATTATTACTTAAAAAGGGAAAATTATTTAGTATAATATATAATATGTTTATTTTAGGGGGAGTATCATGAGGGGATTAAAAGTTGTTGGAATTATAGCTGGAATTACTATAGTAGGCTGTATAGCTTTCTTTTCAGTGAAGGAATATGTCAATTCCAAAGAAGACTCTAATTATGTGCTAAATTACATAAAAGAACATAAGGATGATAAAACAACTTCTTTAATTGTTAAAAGAAATGGTGAAACATTGACATCAATAAATGAAAAAGAAAAACTACCGCTAGCAAGTATGTCGAAAATCATTATAGCAATTGAATATGCTAAGCAAGTAGCTGAAGGGAAAATAAGAAAAGACGAGCAAATTTCATTGAAAGAATTAGAAAAATACTATGTGAAAAATACTGATGGTGGTGCACACCCTGCATGGCTAGATGATGTAAAAGTTAAAGAGTTAGTGAAGGGTGGTCAAACTTCTTTAGAAGAAGTAGTGAAAGGAATGATCCATTATAGTTCGAATGCGAATGCATCATATTTATTAGACAAGCTTGGAGCAGCGCGGATAAATGAAAGTTTGAAAGAGTTAGGCTTAAATAGTCACGATGAATTTTATCCAACGTATACAGGGGCATTATATATGAGGGGCTATGTTGAAAAAGAACTGCATATTCCTCAAAATAAAGCATTGGACAAGCTACGTAATATGTCTAATGATGAATATGTTAAGCATGTATGGCAAATACATGAATGGATGAAAGACGAGAAAGAATGGACAAAACGCGAGATATCTTTAAAAGCCGATATGGACTTTCAGCGTATTTGGTCAGATCGGTTTATAGGTGCAAATGCGAAGGATTACATGAGTTTACTGGAAAAGATAAATAGCAGAAATTATTTTACACCACAAATGCAAGGTGAGATTGAGAATATATTTAAAGGAACCGTAGGAGAGGGTATGTTCGAATTTGCTGGACAGAAAGGTGGTTCTACTGCATTTGTATTAACAAATAGTTTCTATGGTACTGATAAAAAAGGGAATAAGATTGAGATTGTCTTTATGATGAACAATTTGAGTGAAAAAGCATTTGAAAAGCTTCTAAGTAATATGGATTACTTTATTCGAGATATTGTCATAAGTGAGGAATTCAGAAATAAATTACAATGAAATAATTTTATTATGTAAACAAAGGGGCACTTATGAAAAGTGCTCTTTTGTAATACAGGATTTTCCAATCTTATTATTGAATATAAATTGAAAATAAGAAAGGAGGTTGAAAAATGACAACAATATATTTCGTTCGCCATGCCCATTCTACATATACAAAAGAAGAACGGGAACGACCTTTATCTGAAAAAGGGCACTGTGATGCAGAGAATGTAACACATTTATTAAAAGATAAACATATTGATGTTGTTATTTCTAGTCCGTACAAAAGAGCAATCCAAACTGTACAAGGAATTGCGAATACATATAAATTATCAATACAAACAGAAGAAGATTTGCGTGAAAGATTATTGAGCACAGAGCCAGTATCAAATTTTAATGATGCTATGCAGAATGTGTGGGAAGATTGGAGTTTTGCATACGAAGGCGGAGAATCGAATGATATCGCACAAAGGCGCGCTGTAATATGTATGCAAAATATATTAAAACAATATGAAGGTAAGAATATTGTAATAGGTACGCATGGAAATATTATGGTATTACTCATGAATTATTTTAATTCGAAATATGATTTTGAGTTTTGGAAAACACTTCATATGCCTGATGTGTATAAATTAAATTTTGATAAAAATCGTTTCATTTCTGCTGAAAGAATAGAGAAAACAGGTCATCGGTTAAATATTTTGTAAAAGTTTATCAAAAAAAGAGGAAAGAGAGAAGTTATTGTAGAAGTATGACTTTGTAACATAAAAAATATATGTTAAAGGAGGCTGTTTACATGTTTGAGAAAGAGAAAGAAGGGCTTATTGAAGTTCAAAACGTATATGAAATTGCACCAGAAGATGGAACAATCATTGGTATGGCAACGGAAGAAGAAATGGAAATTGCTGCTGAACTAGAGTTACAGTACTATGCCCATTCTCGTTTGTTAGAAGCAAATATTCAGTTAGACGGTTCCTCCTACAAAGAGTTACTTCAGGAGTTCCAGGAGTACGAAAGAAAATCAATGAGCTTTTGGCGAGCGATACATAAACGTTTAGCTGTGCCATGGGCGTGGGTACTACGTATTGATGTTGCGAATGGCCCTATATATGTAAGTAATGGAAGTTCATATTACGAAGAAATCGATGATGAAGAAGATTATGAATAGATAAGTAAGGAAGCAGCTTTAGTTGCTTCCTTTTTTTATTTGTAAGAAATGAATCGCCTCAATAATAATATCTGGTCGATCATTTTCTATACCGTGACTAGCATGTTCGGCAAGAATATATTGGCTGTTAGTTGAGAGGTGTAATTGTTCGTGAATTAGTTCTTGCCACATTGCTTCAAGTTGTGTTGCTTCCTCTTTTGGCATGCCACCATTAGTCAATTGAGTAATAGAATATTGAGGATCTCTACCGATAACGATTAATGGTATTTCTAATGTTTTACATAGCTCTTTTAGTAAGAGAGCACAGTTTTTCCACTCCGATAGTTCAGAAGCTGTCGCTTTATATAATGAAGGCGAGGTAGAGAATTCAATTTGCTGTTTTGATTGATCGGTGAGAATAGGTTTTAGTTCATTATAAAGTGTGTCTACATCCATTTTGGAATATATATTATATTTTTGAAACCAAACATCATCAGAATCAGTTTGATCAGAAATTGGTAAATGAAGTTCATCTAAACGGTGTAAGTTCATCGAAGTAGAATCAACTAAAATAAGTGCTTGCAGCTTATCTTCATGTAACATCGCAAAATGTTGTGCACATAATCCTCCATAGGAATGACCGATTAGAATAAATGGTTCTTGAATAGCTAGTTTGTTTAGTAACATATGTAGCTCTTTTGTAACGTGCCTTATTGTACGCGGCTGATTGCCTAAATCACTTTTTCCGTAACCTGGGCGATGGTATGAAACAACTGTAAAGTGCTCTGAAAGCTTTTCTATAATAGGAAACCAATCATAAAATGAGCAAGTCATTCCGGTTTGAATGACTACAGTTTGTTTACCATCTCCTTTTATATGTACTTCTATATTTTGCCCCATTATTTCTACAAATTTATGAATGTTAATTCCTCCTAAGCTTGAAATAATTTTTGACAAGCAAAAACGATACACCAAACACCTATACCAAGTAGGACAGATGTACTAAGTGTAAATGAATTTTTTAAACCAATATAGACAATAAATAATAGTAGTGCTGATGCGGGGAATCCATATAATACCCCTAAAGCAAATTGACTCAATTCTTGTTTATTTCCGCCTTCGAATGAAATCCAAAATAAACTAAGTAAACTCACGAGAGGAAGGGCAGCAATAAAGCCACCTATCGTACTGTAATGTTTAGCGACTTCAGTGATAATGCCAATAATAAGTGCCGAAACGATTACTTTAACGAGGAAATGCATATTTTGCCTCCTTCGCTAATAACGAAAATGCTTTTTCAATTAATTGTTGTTCTTCTTTTGATAACTGTGATTCTAATATTTTTATCTTTTCTTTATCTAGTAAAGTATGTTTTTCTAATCCTTCAATTCCTTCAATTGTTAATGTAAGGTTTACCACTCTTTCATCTTTTTTATTTCTCTCTTTAACGATGAAACCCTTTTGAATAAGGCGCTTTATGTGTTCAGACGCTGTGTTATGAGAAAGACTAAGCTCAGTAGCGACTTTTCCAATTGTTATATCTTTCTCACGAGAAACGATTTGTAAAATACGAATTGCTTGGTGGGAAAGGTTGTCCTCGTATTCGTATCGTAAGTGATAATAAATGCTCTCCCAATGTTGATTAATGTTGTTCATAATAATAAATCTCCTTTTTATATCGTATAGTAAGATATATTCGTCATTTTAGAAATAAAACCCTTTTATTTGGATAAAAAATGTTGAAAAAGTTTATTTTTATTGAAATATAAGGTAATCTATGTGTAAAGGTATACATTTAGCAAGAGAGAGGATGATAGCTGTGAATACATTCAAATGGATTAGTCATGAACAGATGTATGTAGATGAAATACATGTTGAAAAATGTGGTCCTCTTTCAGTCGGCGTATATGGGGGAAATCAAGAGAGTGATGCATATGAACGAGGAGATGCGGTGCTGGCTTGGTGGGATCCTGAATTACAATTTGAATTTGTTATGATTTTTGATACACATCACAAAACAAAAAATATAGATTATATAATAGAAGCGATTTCGGAAAGAAAAGAAAAACTAAAAGAGTTATTCTCATATCCAATACATTTAGCTTTCCATCATACACATATGTACTTATTAGCGTTATTTACAGATGAGTTATTTATTAAAAAGTGTGATCAAGATGATGAGGAACTCGCTTGCTTAATTTGTTTACGAAAAGGCGAATTTTTATATTGGTTATCAGTTGGTGATTGTTTCGCGTATTTATTCCATTCTGAGAAAACGAAAAATGGAAAAGGACGATTAAATAAACGGAAGAATTACGAATATATTGGCAGGAAAAATATTTTTGCAGCAAATACACCTTGCTTTACGTCAGGTGTAAGAGGATTAGAAAAAGGAATGAATCACATTGTAATGGCAACGGACGGTATTTTAGAGTGTGACAAACGAAGATTTGATGATGATCAATCTTTAGTAGAAATATTGCACGACGGAAATAGCTTGCAGATTGAGCCCGTATTAACAAATGTACTGCAGTGGAAAGGTAGAGACTGTGCCACGATTATTGGATGGTCTATTGATACTGATAATAAACAATGTGCTAATTAATATAAAAGGAGTTCAAGGTTTTTATCCTTGAACTCCTTTTTGTTAAGCAATATGGATGTGATATGTTTTTAACCATTCATTTACTTGTAGCATATACTCCATGGCACTTCTTGCCTCAAAATTGTTAATCTCTTTATTACTTTGATCAGCAATTGAAAGTAAGATGGAATGGTTAATAAGTGAGAAAATAGGATTGTTTTTATTGTTACACATATCAAGTGTTAAATTACGGATTGTTTGTAAGTAGAGTGGATCTTGTGAAGTTGGATAAGCGCTTTTTCTTCTATTGCGTACATCGTCAGGTAAAGCTGGTTGTAGTGCTCTACGTAAAATGCCTTTTTCAATATTATCAATACTTTTTATGTTGAAAGGAACATTCCATAAATATTCAACTAATCTATAATCACAAAACGGTACACGAACTTCAAATCCAACAGCCATACTCATGCGATCTTTACGGTCAAGTAAGAAAGGAAGGAATCTTGTTAAAAATAAATAAAACATTTGACGTTGTTTCGCGAATTTTTTACTTTCGCCTTCAAGGGTAGGTACTTCAAGTATCGCCTCTTGGAATCGTGTATCAATATAGTCTTCTAAATTACATTGGTTGCTTACTTCATTTAGTAGAAGAGGAGATGTATTTTTCCAATTTGTTAGCCAAGGAAACTTATCTACATATAGTAGTTCTTCTTGATGAAACCAAGGATATCCACCGAATACTTCATCAGCCGATTCGCCGGATAAAGCTACGGTCGCATCTTTTTTCATTTCGCAAAATAGTAAATATAGTGAAGTTTCCATTTCACCAGCACTCGGTAAATCTTTTGCATGAAGGGGAACGAATAAGTGATTTGCTAATTCTTCAGCATTCACAATAATATCATGATGCGCTGTCCCGACATGTTCAGAAACGCGTTTTACCCAAGGAGCGTCTAAACCAGTGCGAGCAAATGTCAGTTCGAAATCTTTTGCGCTATTTACAAAGTCAACAGAATACGTATGAAGTGTTTTATTTTCAGCAGCAAATTCTTTACCCGCAAGTGCAGTAATACCGCTAGAGTCTAATCCGCCTGATAACATACAAACGAGAGGAACATCGGCAATTAATTGTCTTTTTACTGTATCTTGTAAAATAGATAAAATATGCGAAGATGTATCTTCTATAGAGTCTGTATGGAACTTACTTTCTAAATTCCAATACTTCGTAACTACTTTTTTATGACGTGTAAATGTTATAGAATGTCCAGCACGTACTTCTTGAATATGTTTAAAGACGCCACATCCTGGAGTGCGAAATAAGCCTAATCCAAATATTTCATTTATTCCATTCGCATCAATTTCAGCAGGGACAGATGGATGCGCTAATAATGCTTTAATTTCAGAGCCGAAAATAATACTGCCATTTCTTTCTGTAAAAAAGAGTGGTTTTACACCTAAATGATCTCGTGCTAAAAACAATTGTTGCTTCTGATCATCCCATAAGGCAAAAGCGAAAATTCCGTTTAAATGTCGTACGCAGTCTTCTTTCCATTCTAAATAAGCATGTAGTAATACTTCTGTATCTGAATGGGTTTCAAATGCATGCCCACATTTTTGAAGCTGCTCTCTCAGTTCACGGAAATTATAAATTTCTCCATTATAAGTAAGAGCATACGTATAATCACCAGCACGAAATGTCTTAGGCTGTGTCCCGCCTTCTGGATCAATTACAATTAAACGCCGGTGTGCAAAGGCCGCATGAGGTGAAAACCAAAATCCTTCAGCATCCGGACCACGATGCTGAATACTATTTGCCATCTTTTTTAAAATAACATGTTGATTTGAAAGGTCTTCTTTCCAATCTACCCAACCTGTAATTCCACACATACACATCTCATCTCCTAAATTAAAATAGTAGATTAATGAAATAAAATGTACACCAAGTTAAAAAGTGACTATATAAATAGTGTACTACATGAATTAAATTACAGACTTGAGAAAATTTTCTTTGAACGCATAGTTATGTGAGACAATGGTTAAGGGAAAGTATTCCAAAAAATAAAAAAGATGAGAGAAAAAAATTTCTCAGACGTTATATAGGGTGTAAAAGCTTTTACAAAACAATAAGGGGAATCGCTACATGAAATCAAATGAGAAAAAGTTTATAAAAAGATTACAGCGGCAAAAAGAAGACGCGTTAGAATTCGTTGTCGATACATACTTACCACTCATAAAGGGGATCACACATAAAGTTCTACTTCCCATTCAAAATGATGGACTCATAGAGGAATGTATAAACGATATATTTCTTTCCATTTGGAATAACGCAAATAAATTCCATGGAGAGCCGAGTGATTTTAAAAAGTGGATTGCAGCGATTGCGAAGTTTAAAGCAATTGATTATTACCGGAAATCGACTAAAACAGTAGAAATCATTTCAGATGAGTTTCATATCAGTACAGAAAAATCAGCAGAAGACGAATTAATCGTTATGGAAGATAGGGAAGAATTATTGAAGCTCATTAATCAATTAGAACCGCTAGATCAAAAGGTGTTCATTATGAAATATTTACTTGGTATGAAGACAGAGGAAATAGGTGACAAGTTAGGATTAACTCGGGCAGCAATTGATAATCGAGTGTACCGGGGGAAAAAGAAACTACAACAAAATGCTACGAATATTAGTTTTGGAGGTAGTGCAATATGAAAGACATTTATGAACTATTAAATGATATTGATATAGATGAAAAAGAACTAGAAGAAATTGAGGCTTCTGAAATTGAAAAGGAAAAAGTAAAACGAAATGTAAAACAATCGATACGTACGAAGAAAAAGATGAAAAGTTGGAAGAAGGGTGTCGCTGCTGCATCAATTTTAGTAGGGTTATCGGTTGCAACTCTTGGTATCGGTTTTCCTACATATGCCGGGGGATTGCCAATTGTAGGTGACATATTCCGATTTTTAGATAATGGTAGAACGGGGTTATATGAAAATTATAAGGAATTTTCGACTGAGTTGAATATGACAAAAGAGAGTAATGGGGTTAAGGTTACAATTAATGATGTAATTTCTGATGGCAGAACATTATCTATAACGTATTCACTGGAAAGTGAGCAGGACTTAGGGGAGGATCCTATCATATTAGGTGGATTGGATATAATGGACGCTCATGGTAGTTCAGGCAGTGGTAAAATGACTAAAGTTACTGAAAAAAAGTATGTAGGTATGGTAACAACGACGCATCATGATAGCAATAAAAAGGACAAAGTAAACTTTAGATGGAATATAGAGAGAATAGAGATGCCAGATAGGAAAAAATCAATACAAGGTAATTGGAATTTCGCGTTAACTGTAAAATCAGTGGATAGTAAAGAGAGAACAATTGGTGGGAGTTCGGAAAAAGAAGGTATAAAAGCAAATATGGAAAAGGTCGCAATATCGCCAGTTTCATTTATTCTTTATTACAATCAAGAGGTTTCTAAGGGCGCGAGGAAAGAATGGGATAGTGTAGATGTTGAATTGACGGTTAAGGATGATTTAGGGAATATTTATTCGGGTGAAGGAAATGGGGGAAGTGGCAACGATCCTTACAATATCCATTGGAGTGCCACCTTCCAAAAACTAAACGAAAATGCAACAAAGCTTATCGTTACACCTCGCGTGCACTTGCGAGTACATACACCTGAAAATCATGGTGGAGTAGAGTATGTGAATGGGAAAGAGAAGAAAATAGAAGTGCCGAAAAAAGAAGCGAAGAGCAAAGATATTGTGTTAGATGATATTGTCATTGATTTAAAGAAATAAAAGAGAGACTGCCTAAAATCATTTAGGCAGTCTTTTTTCGTTAAGAACTAGTGACGAATAGTGCATGCGGATGCTGCGTTTTATACTCATCTTTCCACGGAATGTTTAGTTGTTCCCACGATTCGCCGCTATCATTGGATTGAAAGACGCCATTGTTATTTAACGTGTAAAACGTATGTGGTTCGGCTTCGTTTGTAGCAAACATCGAAATGACTGTACCGATTGCAGATGGTAGTCCTTGTTGTACTTGCTGGAAAGGAGTATCTTTCGTTTTTCGATAAATATAAGACTCATAAGGGATACGATGATGAGCGAGATCAGCACTTGGCGCGGCAGAAACGAGAATCGTATCACAATCAGCTGGATCAATAGCCATGCTGTATAAATAATGATGTTCAAGTCCTGCACTACATGAGATCCAGCTGTTTCCATTGTTATAACTCTCAAGATAAGCACGATCAGGTCCGCCCATAAATCCGTCACCACATGATGCATAAAGGCGATTTGGTGCTTCAGGGTGCATAAGTAATTGATGAGCATCGATAGGAGCACCGAATTTTTTATCAATCCATGTATGCCCTTTATCATTACTTTGAATAACAGCACCAGCTTCGATTGAAACGTGTATTGTATTAGGGTTGTTTGGATCAACTGTAATCCAGCGTACGTGATGGGTAAAAGGTCTAGGCGGGAAAGCCCATGTATAAGAAGATAATAATGATTTCATATTTTTAAGTTCAGTCCACGTTTCACCACCATTTTCAGAGCGAAATAAAGCGCTCGGTTCTGTGCCGACATAAACGACCCCATATCCGTTAACTTGTTCATTTGAGCTTATTGTTATGGAAGTGATAGAGGAGTGCAAAATACCATCTTCTTTAGGGAAATCAAAGTAACGATAAGAATCTCCAATTGGTCTCCATGAATCCCCACTATCGTCACTTAACCATAGACCTCGTCCAAATGTTCCGCAATATACACGATTCTTTTGAAATGGATCAACAGCGATACAGGTAGGTTGCATATTTTGTAAGTGATAAGTCGTTTCATAGTTATCATTGTGTTCTTTCACTACAACAAGTTCACGTTCCATACAGAGAAATAAACGTTTCATTTAAGTAACCTCCTTAAAAATTCTTTCATTAGTAAACAATATGAAAATAAAAAAGAAGTAGTCTTGTTTTATTTGAGAAAAAGGGATTGTTTAAAAAATAGCGAAGTGTGTATACAGAGGAAGCGGGCGTTTACAATCAGTCGATTCGGGATAAACACGGGGAGTTTGTTTCATACTAACATACAGATATTGTACTTAAAGGAGTATAAGTATGGGACATTCGCATGATCATGGTCATTCAAAAAATAAAAAGGCGTTACTAATTGCCTTCCTACTAACAACAAGTTTTATGATTGCAGAAGTTGTTGGGGGATTTGTAACAAATAGCTTAGCACTACTATCTGACGCGGGGCATATGCTAAGTGATGCAGTATCTTTAGCTTTAAGTTTACTTGCGTTTAAACTCGGAGAAAAAACAGCAACAACTGCGAAAACATACGGGTATAAGCGAGTCGAAATGTTAGCAGCATTATGTAACGGTGTCGTTCTTATTGTCATTTCGGTATACATTTTTATTGAAGCAATCCGTCGTTTTAAAGAACCAGTTGAGATTGCTAGTAATGGGATGCTCATTATTGCAGTCCTTGGTCTGCTTATTAATATTTTATCAGCTTGGATATTAATGAGAGGCGGAGATGTGAAAGGTAATTTGAATTTAAGAAGTGCTTTCCTGCACGTACTAGGCGATCTATTGGGTTCCGTCGGAGCGATTATTGCTGCGTTACTTATTAAATTTTTCGGATGGACTGCTGCAGATGCGATTGCTAGTATTCTTGTGTCTATTTTAGTCATTATTAGTGGATGGCGTGTAACACGTGATACGGTTCATATATTAATGGAAGGTGCACCACAGCACATAAATGTTGAAGAGGTAAAAAGTACATTATTAAATATTCCGATTGTCAAAGAAGTTCATGATTTGCACATATGGTCTGTCACATCGGATTTTCAAGTATTAACTTGCCACTTGATTATTAAAGGGAATGAAACGCAAAGTGTATTAAAAGAGGCTACGTATGTATTAAAGGAGAAGTTTCATGTAGAACATGTCACCATTCAAGTAGAAATAGATGGTGAATTTCATCACGATGAGACAACTTGCAAAGTATGAAAGAAAAAGGATAAGAAAAAGTGTCATAACATTTTTCGCACGGCATACATATATATAATGTGGCCACAAATACTTTGCAAGGTAAATATTTCATGAAATTACTTTACTTATAAAGAGTCATCTTTTATAATCAAAAGTGGTAATTGATAAAGATTATCATTTTCAATGATCGTAGAAAGGAGTTTTTTAAAAGATGAGTAGTCAACTCCGTTTTGCTGTTGAAAATCGTAAGAGGCATTTAATTGATGAGTTAATTGGAGCAGGTGTGTTTAAGATTCGCGACCGACAATTATACGAGCTGTCTTTAGAGGAATTGGAAAAAGAGTACGAAGATATGGAAGATTATGCAAATATTCAGGCGTAGCTATATAGATTAGTAAAAGGAGAGCTGGTTACGATTTTGTGTAACCAGCTCTCTTTTTATTTCGTAGAAATTATTTTTTGTATTTCTTTCATGGGACGGAGCCAGTTTTGGGTCATTATTTGTTCCATTTGTTTTTCGTCCTGCTTCTGTAATGCTTGAATGATAGAGTGATGTTCTTCAATAGATTGACTTGCTGGAACAAAGTTTTGGAAAAACAAATATTCAAGACGTAAAACGTGAAGTTGCATATTTTCTAGAAAGGGTTCAATATATTGGTTTTTAGCAATAGAAGAAATTGTATTGTGGAATTGTATATCTAATTTTAAAGCTTGTTTTGCGTTTTTTTTCTCTATAGAGTGCTGAAAATGATCATTTATTTCAGAAAGTATTTGAATATCAGCGTCTGTAATGTTTTGAAGAGCTTGCTTTCCTATAATAGAGTGAAGACCAGCCATCGTTTCATAAATGATAGATACGTCGTCTAACTTAATAGGAGCAATTTTCGTTTTTTGCCCTGGTACCATTTCCACTAATCCAGAAAGCTCTAATATTTGAAGTGCTTCCCTTACAGGTGTTCTGCTTACTCCTAGTGCCTCAGCCAATTCCCCATCATTAATTTTTTCATTGGGCTTCAGTACACCTTCAATAATCCAATTTTGTAGTTGATTTAAAACGAGTGATTTTGCTGAAATTCTTCCTGGTTTTTTATAATTTTGAGGGACAGGCATAGTGAATTCAATCCTTTCATTGTATATTTTCCTTTTTTGCATGAACAAGCTTTAATTTTTGTTTCCCTTCATCCGGTTTTTGGCTTAAGATGAGCACCATTACAATGACACAAAAAGCGCCTAATAACTGAAAAGATTGAAATGGCACGTGCAATATAAGTACAGAAGAAATAATAGCTGCGAGTGGTTCTGTGCAACCAAATAATGTTGTTTCTTTCGGAGTCAGGTATCGTATGCTGTCTAAGTATAAATAAAAGGCAATAAGTGTCCCGAAAATGACGACAAATATGATGAGCGGTAGGGTACTTAGTTTTACATATTTCATAGTTGATAATAAAATGAATTCGTTTGTAGAAATAAAGTGTACAATCGTTACACCAATACCCCCAATAATCATGCCCCATCCAACGATAACGGAGGAAGACCATTTTTCTAACAATTCCTTTGAATATAAACTATAAAAAGCGAGAGATAATCCAGATAAAATACCCCAAATAATAGCTGGTGTAGAAACAGCCAAGTTATGAACAGACCCGTTTGTTAGTAAGAGAAAAGTGCCTACTAATGAAAGGGTAATTGAAATGAAATCAATTTTTGATGGACGAACGTTCCATTTGAAAAGTAAGTATACAGTGATGAATATAGGAGCTAAATATTGTAATAATGTTGCCACGGCAGCATTTCCCTCTTTAATTGAAGCGAAATACGTATACTGTACAGCAAGCATACCGAATAGACCAAACAAAATCATTTTAATAGCATCAGATTTTTGTTTCCAAATGCCAAATATCTCTTTTTTTCTCGTTCCGAATGAGGAAATAATGAGCAAAATAATTCCAGATATAAGTAAGCGGATCGTAACTAACCATTCGGTTGAAACATTGTCATATTGAAAAAGCTGTTGTGCAGCTGTACCAGACAAGCCCCATAAACAAGCACCGATTATGACCATTATAATTCCTTTTAATCGATTTGAATCCATATGATTTAAAATTCTCCTTTCTAAAAATATAAATTGAATACAATATGCAATATATCACAGAATAACTCGTTAATAAACTGAAATTTCTAATTTTATTTTTTTTATGTATAGTAAAATATTGTAGAGGAGGGGGAGTATATGTTAGCTGGATTTTTAGTTTGTTTATTTGTTGGGTTACTTATCATTTTTTTAGGGTATCAAATACATGTGAAAAAGAGGTTGTTTTTGTTAGCAGGATATCAAGAAGAAACGTTTGTTGGAGATAAAAATAAATTAGCGAAGCTTTCAGGAGCATTTTCTTATATAGTTGGAGTTGCTACTATAATATTACCGCTTGGCTTAGAAAAAATAGGTAATGTAGTTGGTATCGTATATGCTATATTAATTGTTTTAGGTACAATTGTATTCATAATTAAAGCAAACCTATTAAATAAGAGTGCTATAAAGTAAAAAGGCTTCATTCTACTGAAGCCTTTTATTAATTATTATGAAGTATAAGTAAAAGCCGGAATAGGATCAATAAATGTATTCCACTTTTGTCCCATTTCCTTTTCTGTTAATAGACAATCATCTAATGATTGTTCAATCACAGAACGATTCATATCAATACCGATAAATACGAGCTCAGTTATTCGATCTCCATATCGCTCGTCCCAGTTTTTTAATACTTCTGGTTCTTCTGCAATCATTTGATTTCTTTCAGTTTCAGGTAATGCGGCTATCCATTCACCGGCTCCTTGAATTGTAATAGAGGAACCTGCTTGAGATAGAAGCCCTATCATATTATTACGAGATGCCAGCCAGAAGAATCCTTTCGCTCTTACAACATCTAAAGGCCATTTTTCTAGCCAATTCATAAGGCGCTCGGGATGGAAAGGATATTTGCGGCGGTAAACAAAGGAATTGATACTGTATTCTTCCGTTTCCGGTGTATGATAGTCACTATTTAATTCTTGTATCCAGCCGGCCGATTGACTGGCTTCTTCATAATTAAATAGATTTGTGTTTAAAATTTCTTGTAATGGTACTTTGCTAAACGAAGATTCAAGAACTTTTGCATTAGGATTTAATTTTTTTAGTAAATGATGAAGCTCTATCACATCTTCTTTTTCTAGCAAATCTATCTTATTAAGAATAATTACGTTTGCAAACTCAATTTGATCTATTAATAAATCAATAACTTCCCGGGTATCATTCTCATCGATTGCTTGTTTTCGGTCTAATAAACTTTCTCCATCTGCAAAATCATCCCAAAATCTGTTTGCATCTACAACTGTAACCATCGTATCGAGGCGACAATTTTTCGTTAAATCAATGTTAAGAACTTCGTCTGTATAAGTAAACGTTTGAGCAACTGGAATAGGCTCACTTATACCAGAAGATTCAATAATAATATAGTCAATATCACCATTTTCCACAAGACGATTCACTTCTATCATTAAATCTTCTCGTAGTGTACAACAAATACAGCCATTTTGAATTTTTACTAGTTTTTCCTCCGTACGTGAAAAACCACCCTTTTTTATAAGAGATGCATCAATGTTTACTTCGCTCATATCATTAACGATAACAGCTACTTTTAAGTTATTCTTATTAGTCAAAATGTGATGTAGTAAGGTAGTTTTTCCAGATCCTAAAAAACCACTTAATACAGTGATAGGTACTTTTTTCATGAAATGATCTCTCCTTTAAATCGTAATGATTACGTTTTATGTTAAACGATAGGAAAAGAAAAAGCAAGAATAAATCATAATGATTACGATTTAAGAATAGAAATAGACTATAAAATTTGTGCTGTAGTATGGAGCATTTGGACAAGCACATGTTTACATATAAATAAAATGGAGGCGAGAAGCTTGGTCTTTAATAGAGTTTCAAAAGAATTAGTAGGCATAGCTCTTATCGCTATGTTTCTCTTTTTATTATTTTTTGTAGATTTTACAAGTCTAGCAAATTTGCACAAAAATATGCCACAGGAATGGTTGAATGTGAATACAGTATTTTTAAGTATCATTTTTGAAGCAATACCCTTTATTTTATTAGGGGTAATTGTTTCTTCATGTATTCAAGTGTTTGTGACGGAAGATATGATTCAAAAAGTACTGCCGAAATCTCCGATTGTTGCAATGATTCCGGCAGTATTTGTGGGAGTTCTTTTTCCAATGTGTGAATGTGTCATTATACCAATTGTAAGAAGGCTCATTCAAAAGGGGTTACCACTTCATGTAGGCATTGTTATTTTACTGAGTGCACCCATTATGAATCCAGTTGTTCTTTTATCTACTGTATATGCGTTTCCAAAAAATGATTACGTTGTATATGCACGCTTTGGGATAACAATTTTAGTTGCTCTATTCATAGGTCTAATTGTGTATTATTGCTATCGCGAAAGAAATGTTTTAAAAGATGTAGAGGTTTCAGTTCAAACAAGCAATAAAAAGAGTTGGAAAGATGTTATGAATCACATTGTAGATGAGTTTTTTGATACTGGTAAGTATTTATTGATTGGTGCTTTTTTAGCAAGTGTATTTCAAACGTTTTTTGATCGGAATGTACTGGATGCAGTAGCACATAACGAAGTAATTGCCCCCTTTATTATGATGGGATTTGGTTATGTTTTATCAATTTGCTCTGCAGCCGATGCTTTTATAGCGGCATCTTTTGGACATGTTTTCTCGGTAAAGGCACTTCTCGCATTTCTTGTGTTTGGGCCTATGCTTGATATGAAAAATACGTTAATGCTATTTGCATATTTTCAAAAGAGATTTGTATTCTTTTTGATAGGAATTGTCATTATATCTGTGTATACCATCCTGCAAATCATAATGTTATAGGAGGTGAGAAAGAATGGGGAAAGAGGAGCAGAAAGCATATCATTGCTATATTCGTGGCATTATTTTAATTGGTTTAGCAATGCTCTTATTTAAACTACTTGTAACAGGGAATATTTATAATTTTATCGCTCCAAAAATGATCAAATTTACGTATATAGCTTTTGTAGTAATTTTAATTTTTGGTATTGTACAAGTTTGGAGAGATGGAAGAGAAAAACAGCATGATTGTAATTGTTGTAAACATCATACAACATCAAAATCAGGGATAAAAAGTTTCTTTGTATATGTTTTATTTGTCGTTCCGATAGTTAGTGCTTTTCTCTTTGGAAGTGTAACAATTGATGGAAGTTTAGCAGGAAAAAGGGGTATGAATCAAAGTGTACAGTCGAGAAGTCTAGAAAGGAACGAAAAAGAGGGGAAACAGGTTAAGTTTGATGGGCGAGAAGTATCAGTTGATCCAGAAGAAACATCAAATTTAGCAACGACTTATAAAACGGAAGAGCAAGTAGTAAAAAGTATGTTAGGACAGCGTAAACTACAAGTAAAGGATAAGGATTATGTTCAAACAATGAATGTAATTGGTCAAAATGTCAATTGGTTTAAAGGGAAAGAAATTACATTCTTAGGGTTTATATATAAGGATAAAGATGTGACGGGTAATAAAGCAGTAGTGGCTCGATATGGTATAACTTGTTGTATTGCGGATGCATCAGTCTGGGGGATGATTGTTACCGGGAAAAATATTGAAAAAATTCCAGAAGAAACATGGGTGAAAATAACAGGATTATTAGATGAAACGACATATAAAGGAACAGTCTTTCCACTTGTAAAAGTAAACAAAATCGAGAAAATTAATAAGCCAACTGACCCATATGTATATGATGCTTTACCTCAATAGAAAAGAATAAATTCTTCATATTTTCATGAAATAGAATCATAATCATGGCAATAAAAAAATAAAGATAAGAGTAATTTGGTTTGTTAAAAATATGTGCAGAAGGAGTTATGCGATGAACTGGGTTACTCATAAACCATCATTTGAATTTGAAACATTTAGTCCTATTATTCGGTCACAATCTGCGTGGAGTGGACATTTAGATTTTGCATATGACTTAGTACGATTTGAAAAACCGGAAACTTTAGTTGAGTTAGGTACACATCTAGGTGCTTCTTTCTTCAGTTTTTGTCAAGGAGTAAAAGATGGAGGGTTATCGACTAAATGCTTTGCAGTAGATACTTGGGCTGGAGATGGGCATACAGGTCCATATGGAGAAGGGGTTTTTCAAATAGTAGAAAAAGTAGTGAGCGATAACTACCTTAATATAGGAAATTTAATTCGATCTACTTTTGATGATGCTGTAGACCGGTTTCAAGATGAAACGATAAATCTTTTGCATATTGATGGCTATCATACGTATGAAGCTGTTTCTCACGATTATAATACATGGCTACCGAAAGTCGCGAAAAACGGTATTGTATTATTTCATGATATTGAAGTTAGAAGTGGTGATTTCGGCGTGTATAAGTTTTGGGATGAGGTAAAAGCGAAGTGCCCTCATTTTCAATTTGCGCATTCATATGGACTGGGAGTGTTATTTCCGAAGGGTTGTAGTGATAAGTTTGAGGAAATACTTAAAAATAAAGAAGAAATACAAAATATGTATAAATAAAGATAGGGCATACATCATTTTAAGGATGTGTGCCCTATTTTTTGCGTAGAAAATAATGGTGTGAATTAAAAAGTTAAGATAGTTGTAAAAAGTTTTGTTGCAGCAAATATTAAAAAAGTTAGTATGGGATTGTTCCTTGTAAATAAAGTGAAGCTTTAATATGTTCATATCGATTCGGAATTTTACAGTAGTTAATTTCTTACCTAAGTGCTTTGCACTTACTGAATTTTAAGGCGGAGGTCTTATTGGCCGAAAATATCGGGATAAATAAAAATACAACATTTTTTATATTTTTCATTGCGAAAAACGTAATCTACTTTTACAATAGAAAGGGTTGTGAATATATTATACTGGAAAAATAAATCGAAATAATATGAAAATTTTGTTTTGTCTTCGCTAATTGTATATTACATACATGTAAGACGACATACGTCATGTTATCGACTTGTAAGGAGAGAAAAAAATGAAAAGTGTAAGATTACCATCGATGCTAGAAATCATAGTTCTTTTATTACTATTTCTTGCTGTTGTCTTTTCCTTCCAAACGATTTTTGATCTCCCAATTCAATTAGCGCTATTTATTTCATGGTTTTTAGTAATTGCGCTTGGATTAAGATTAGGATTTCGTTATCAAGAATTGCAAGATGCAATTACGAAAGGGATTTCTAACGGATTAGAAGCAATACTGATTTTAGTTGCAGTAGGTGCTTTAATTGGAACGTGGATTGCTGGTGGGGTAGTACCAACATTAATCTATTATGGATTAGAATTTATTCACCCTAGCATATTCCTATTAGCAACATTAATTATTTGTTCTATAACTTCTATCGCAACAGGAACGTCTTGGGGAACAGTGGGAACAGCAGGTATTGCTATGATGGCGATTGGTGAAGGACTTGGTTTACCACTTCCGCTTGTTGCTGGTGCAGTTCTTTCAGGAGCTTATTTCGGCGACAAATTATCACCACTTTCTGATAGCACAGTTCTTGCAGCTTCTATGGCGAAAGTAGATGTTATTGCTCACGTTCGAGCTATGCTCGTATTAGATGTTCCGGCTTATATTATTACTAGTATTATGTTTACTGTAGCTGGTTGGATGTATGGCGGCGATAATGTAGATTTGAATCGAGTAGAATTTTTAAAAGAAGCTTTATTAAAGCAATTTGATATTAAAATATGGATGCTTGTTCCGGCGGTCATTGTTATCGTTCTATTAGCGATGAAGAAACCGTCTATGCCAACAATTGCAATGGGAGCTTTAATTGGTGCAATTTGGGCAACTCTTTTCCAAGGGATGAACTTTGGAGAGGCGATTGGAACAGCTTATAACGGATTCTCAATTCAATCTGGTGTTGAGTTTGTTGACAAGTTATTAAACCGTGGTGGAATTAACGGCATGCTTGGCTCAGTAGCCGTTATTATTTTCGGTTTAGGATTTGGTGGATTACTTGAAAAACTAGGTGTTTTAAAAGTAATCGTATCAAAATTTGAGAAGAAATTAAATTCTGCAGGTAATGTAACATTGTCTACATTAATCGTGGCATTCTTAGCTAATATATTTGGTTGTGCGATGTATGTATCACTAATTTTAACACCAAAAATTATGGAAGATAGCTATGATAAATTAAAAATAGACCGTCGTGTATTAGCGCGTAACTCAGAAGTAGGTGGAACGTTAACTTCAGGTATGGTTCCATGGTCTGATAATGGTATTTTTATGGCGGGTATTTTAGGTGTAGCAACGTTCTCATACGTTCCGTTTATGTGGTTAAGCTTCGTATCGTTAATTTTAGCAGTTATTTACGGATATACAGGCAAATTCATCTGGTATGTAGATGATGCAGATAAAGGAAAGCAAGCATCATAAAATAAAAATCACCTTCTACAATATGTAGAAGGTGATTTTTTTATTTTTTAATAGCATTTGCTGAAGTTATTTCATTCTCATATTTAGCAATTTTTTGTTGTATCTTTTTTAAGTTTTTTTCAGTGTCTTGCATGAGCTGTAAGACATTGGTCTCCTGTTGTTTCATTAATGCTAACCTTTGAAGGATGGTAGATTCTCCTTCCATAGACCAGTCGATAAATTGTTTTATTTTTTGAATTGGCATACTGGTGTTTTTTAAACACAAAATCATTTCTAAATATTTCAGTGCTTCTTCATCAAAAACTCGATCTCCTTTTTCGTTTCTTTGCAGAAAAGGAAACAGTCCTTGTTTATCGTAATAACGTATTTGAGAAATAGTTAAATGTTGCATTTTGGCGACTTGCCCAATTGTATAATACATATCATTCATCCTTTTATTACCAAGGTATAATGCCATCTTTGTTAAGTATTTTACCATTATAGTTTGTTTCACTTAATGCATATTTAATAATAATTTTAGCACTTTCAGTGGTTGTATGGCCACCAGGGGAATTTCCATTAAGATCCGTAGTTGTAAAACCAGGAGTTACCCCAAATACTTCTGGACCGTTAGTGGCAAATTCTTTACTAAAAGCTAATGTTAAAGCATTAATAGCTGTTTTGGAAGAATTATATCCTAGTGTATTAATTGGATGTGTTTCACCATTAGCAAACATTGTTAGTGAGGCCATGTCAGTTGTTACATTTATGATTTTACTGTTGCTTGAATTCTTTAATAATGGTAAAAAGGCTTGCATCATTTGGAAAGTTCCAAAAAAATTAACTTCAAATCCTTGGCGTAAAGTTTCAATATTTAATTCACTAGGTAGTGTATTGAAGTCTAGCGCTATGCCTGCGTTATTAATTAATAAATGTAAGTGGTCAGTCATTTCGTAAATTTTCTTTATTGCTTCTTGAATGGATTGTGAATTTGAAATATCTACTTGAATATAGGAAACGTTTGAAACATTTAAAGATTCTACGGCTTGTTGTCCAAGTTGTTCATTACGAGCACCTAAAAATACGTGATAATCTTTTTCTGCTAATTGACGAACAAGTTCATATCCAATTCCTTTATTTGCACCTGTTATAAAAGCATATTTTTTCATATTGAATTCCTCCAGTAGTGTTATAGTAGGTTACAATGGAAAGGATACAGCCTAAACTTAAGTTTAGGTCAAGAGGAATTTTTTAAAATAAATATAGAATATCTATATATAAGAGTGAGAATTCTTATCATTTAAGAGAAAGTCTGTTATTATAAGAGATGTAGGTATTATATTTTCAAGGGGATGAAAACATGGAGTACAGAATTGAAAGAGATACATTAGGAGAAATAAAAGTTCCAGCTGATAAATTATGGGCAGCACAAACACAACGTAGTAAAGAAAACTTTCCAATTGGAACAGAGCAAATGCCACTTGAAATTGTAAAAGCATTTGCAATTTTAAAGAAGAGTGCAGCGCTTAGCAATCAAAAATTAGGAAAGCTATCAGAAGAAAAAGCAGAAGCAATTGTAGAAGCTGCGGATGAAGTGATTGCAGGGAAATGGAATGAACATTTTCCGCTTGTCGTATGGCAAACAGGTAGTGGTACACAGTCAAACATGAATGTGAATGAAGTAATTGCAAATCGTGGGAATCAAATTTTGAAAGAGAAGGGATCTGACGTACATATTCATCCGAATGATGATGTGAACATGTCACAAAGTTCAAATGATACATTTCCAACGGCGCTTCATGTAGCTTGTGTAATCGCAGTAGAAAATCACGTATTACCAGCAATTACGAAATTAAAAGAAACTTTAGCAGAAAAAGTAACTGCATTTGAACATATTATAAAAATTGGTCGTACACATTTACAAGATGCAACGCCGTTAACTTTAGGGCAAGAAATTAGCGGATGGCACCGTATGCTTGAAAAAACAGAGCGTATGATTGCAGAGAGCAATACATATATGAAAGAGTTAGCAATTGGTGGAACTGCGGTTGGAACAGGTATCAATGCTCATCCTAAATTTGGTGAGATGGTATCAGAGGAAATTAGTCAATTTACAGGTAAACAATTTGTTTCTGCACCAAATAAGTTCCATGCATTAACGAGCCATGATGAAGTTGTATATACTCACGGTGCATTAAAAGCATTAGCTGCGGATTTAATGAAAATCGCTAACGATGTACGTTGGCTTGCAAGTGGTCCACGTAGTGGTCTTGGAGAAATTATTATTCCAGCAAATGAACCGGGAAGCTCTATTATGCCAGGGAAAGTAAATCCAACGCAAAGTGAAGCATTAACGATGGTTGTAGCGCAAGTGATGGGGAATGATGCAACAATCGGATTTGCTGCGAGCCAAGGTAACTTTGAGTTAAATGTATTTAAACCTGTTATTGCTTATAACTTCTTACAATCAGCTCACTTATTAGCGGATGCAATTGTTTCGTTTAATGACAATTGTGCAGTTGGTATTGAAGCAGATGAAGAAGTAATTAATGAAAATGTGAATCGTTCACTAATGCTTGTAACAGCGCTAAACCCACATATCGGATATGAAAATGCAGCGAAAATTGCGAAGCATGCTCATAAAGAAGGGTTAACTTTAAAAGAAGCAGCATTGCAATCTGGGCTACTAACAGAAGAGCAATTTGATGAAATTGTAGATCCAAAGAAAATGATTGCTCCAAAAGAGTAATAGAGAAAGCCAAGGTTCTTAGTATAGAATCTTGGCTTTTTTGATGTTCATTTTTATGTTTCATCTACTTGCAATACTACAAGCTTCAAAATATATTATTTGTTAGCAGGCGTATTCATTACTTTCATCTGTGGGCAGTTCTCTTTTAAGAGTGAAATGAATTTTTCTTCTTCTAGTGGTACGAAAGTGGTCACTGAGTCAAATAAATTGTAATGGATTTCTAATTGTTGTCTAGTCCATTTTTTTGAATGAAGTTTTTTACCAGAGTATTTAACGTGACGAATATCTTCAAATGGAATTTCAGTATGAAAAATGAAACCGTGTTTTACAACAAGAGATGATTCCGTTATGTTGTAGTGAGAGAAATAGAATGAAGAAAGATTCACGATATTTAATAGCATCATGAGAGTGAAAAAAATAGAATTTTCATTTTGGAAGAATAACGAAACGAAAAAAATAATTATAAATAATGTAATGAAAATGACGTGGAATGGATTTTTTTTCGCTTTAAATTTCAAGTTAGTCACCTCGGTATACTTGTTCTTTAACTAAATTAAATCATAACATTGTGATAAAACGTGTGAATATGCAGAATTGCATATTCGCGCGTTTTATTATTCATGTAAAATTTCTTGATGGGATAAATTCAAAAGAAGTTTTGTAATAGTGGAGTGGCATAAAGTGACTTACAAGAATAGAAAGATAGCGTTAGTCATAATTAGTTGTATGATCATTATGAGTAGTTGTGCTAATAAATTTGTTGAAGATAGAAATCGAAAGCATACATTTGTACAAGCAAGTAAGGTTTTAGTAGAGACTGTAAATAGAATATATAAAAAGTAAAGGATGTTTTCTTATACGAAAACATCTTTTTTGTAGTTAAAATTGAATACTGAAGTTTTGGAATGAGTGAATACCAGTTCCATATTCACTAATCGCATATGTATTCTGTGCAATTTGTTTAACGGTAAACTAAGGGTCTTAAAGAATATTTATGTTCTATTTCACATCCTATAAAATGAATTTGTATAAACATATTCGCTTTTCGTTGTATTAAACCCTTTTGTTAGATGTTTTTATAAAAGTTTATAAAATGGGCAAACGAAACGTTGAAATATTTGTTTGTGTTGTGATAAGATGATGAAGTGATAATAAACGATATATTGATTTGTTTGGTTTTAAATAAACATTTTGAAGGAGTGTTTAGTATGGGCGATATTTCAGAGAAGTTTTGGGATGCGTCAATAGAGGAATTAAAGAAAGGGTATGTGTTTGATGAAGAAAAAGAGGAGTACATTTGCTTAGCTTGTGGTGAAACATTTATTAAAGGTGTTATTTATCAAGATAACCAAATTTTGTATGAAGCAGAGAAGTTCGTCCAATTGCATATTCAAAATGAGCATACGTCTATGTTTGATTATTTGTTAAATATGGATAAGAAATTTACTGGTTTAACGGATTTACAAAAGAAAATGGTTCAGTTTTTCCATATGGGACTGAATGATAAAGAAATTGTAAAAGAGATGGATGGCGGAAGTACATCAACAATTCGTAATCATCGATTTACACTGCGAGAGAAAATGAAGCAAGCAAAAGTATTTTTAGCGCTAATGGAATTATCAGAAGAAAAATCAAAAGTACAAACGAAATTTGTGCCAATTCATAGAACAGCAACGATGGTGGATGATCGATACAATATTACGGAAGAAGAAAATGATGAAGTATTAAAAGCTCATTTTACAGAAGGATTAGATGGACCTCTCTCTAAATTTCCGAAGAAACAAAAGCGTAAATTAATTATATTGCGCCATTTAGTGAAGAAGTTTGATAGTAATAAAAAGTATACTGAAAAAGAAGTAAATACAGTGATAGAAAATGTATACCCTGATTTTGTAACTTTAAGAAGATATTTAATCGAATATGGATTTTTAGATCGAACAGCCGATGGAAGTCAATATTGGGTGAAGTTATAATCATACGAAAAGAAAATGAATAGAAGCACAGTATTATAACAACTATACAAAGAGATAGAGATTGAAAATAGATGTTTAATAAAAGGAGAAATGAAATTTGAAACCACCTGCAGATAACAATAAAGAAGGTGCGGAGTCACATAAGTTGGAAAGTGAGAGTAAACCGATTTGGAAATCGATGTCGATGTTTTTAGTACCGTTATTATTAAGTAATGTACTACAATCAGTTGGACAATTATTTGGTATGGTAGTAGTAGGAAGATGGCTTGGAGTTAATGATTTAGCGGCTATATCAGCATTCTTCCCATTATTTTTCTTGCTCGTTTCATTTGTAATTGGTATCGGTTCAGGAAGCTCTATTTTAATTGGTCAGGCGTTTGGTGCTAAAAACGAAGATCGTTTAAAAGCTATCGTTGGTACGACGTTGACGTTTACCTTTATTATTGGAGTTGTATTGGCGATAATAGGCAGTATTTTTGCGATGGATATTATGCGTCTAATGGGAACGCCAGAAAATATTATTGAAATAAGTGTACATTATGCACGGATTTTATTTATATCGATGCCAGTATTATTTTTATATTTCGCATATACAACATTTATGAGAGGTACAGGAGATTCTAAAACGCCATTTTACTTTTTAATTGTAAGTACAGCGCTAAATATGATCTTATTACCGATTCTTATTTTTGGATGGTTAGGAGCTCCGAAATTAGATGTGTATGGAGCGGCCTATGCATCTGTTATATCTACAGTTATTACGTTTATTGTCATGCTTGTGTATTTAAAGAAGAAAAATCACCCATTACAACTAGATGGAACGGTTAGAAAATACCTTCGAATGGATGGGGAGTTATTAAAGCTATTACTAAGGCTCGGTATTCCAGCGAGTATTAATATGATATTAGTTTCATTATCTGAAATTGCCGTAATCGCATTTGTAAATCGTTACGGTTCGGATGCAACAGCTGCTTACGGCGTTGTGAATCAAGTTGCAAGTTATGTACAAATGCCAGCAGTTAGCCTTGGTATTACAGTTTCCATTTTTGCGGCACAATCGATTGGTGCGAATCAATTTGATCGATTACAGAAAGTTGTGAAGGCCGGAATTATTATGAACTACGTCATCGGTGGTGTGTTAATATCTCTTATTTACGTATTCTCAAGAGACATTTTATCACTATTTTTAACGAGTCAAACTACAATTGAAATTGCTCATAGCTTAGTTATGATTACATTATGGAGTTATTTAATTTTCGGTCATGCACAAATTATTAGTGCGACAATGCGAGCGAGCGGTACAGTACTTTGGCCAACTGTTATTGGAGTTGTTTCAATTTGGCTTGTAGAAGTACCCGTAGCATATTATCTTTCTTACCATACAAGTCTTGGAATAGAAGGCATTTGGATCGGGTATCCAGCAGCATTTATTGTCAGCTTAATATTACAGTATGCATATTATAAGCTTTCATGGCAAAAGAAACGAATTACACGATTAGTTAGTTAAATAGAAAAATGTCCCTAAGTTATTAGACTTAGGGACATTTTTTCGTAAGTTCAGGTTTATAAATAGCTTTTTAAAGTTATATCAAAATGTTGTCTAATGAGTGTTTTATCACTCATATAAAACTCCCACGCTCTTTCCGGTTCACCGATAATCTCAAAGGATTCCTCTGTAATATATAAAGCGCAATTATCCTCCAGTGCAATTCCTTCTATATTCCCTTGATGATTTTGTAAAAAGGAATGGAAGGCGTTCATTCTGTTTAATTGATTATAATGTGGACAAAATCTTTTATTAACAATACCCCATCCGTTACTCTCTATATAACCAGAACCTTCATAATCTGATCGGATACTAGACGTGAACCAACACATAGCACCAGCGCTATAACCAGCAATAAGTGTTCCTTGCTGCAGAGCCAATAATAATTTTTCATCGAGTCTATGTTCTTTCCATTGCGTAAGCATGTGAATATAGTTCCCGCCACCTAAATAAATTAAATCGGCTGAATGAATCATCTCGTCTATTTCATACTTTGAAGGTGAATCTGTTGTAGTACGTAAAATTTGTACTTCACAATGTAATTGTTTTTCAAAAGTGTCTAAAAATAATTTTATATAGCTTTCATCATCATGACTAGCCGTTGGAATAAACAATATTTTTGGGTACTGTTTATTTGTTAATTCTATAAGGCGTTCATTAATAGGCAAGTGATTTGAATCTTGTAAATCACCGCCACCAATGACAGCTAATTTCATAGTAAAGCACCACCTAATTATTTTTGTTATATAAAAATTCGATAGAAGAGAGTTACATTCCTTCCGTAATGTAATCAATAATTAGAAAATGTAGCTTAAGTATATCGGAATAGTAAAGAAACTACTGACTATATATACCAATGCATTAGAAACCATACATTGATATATAATATTTCATACTAATGTTTCAAAATATGGAAAAAATATGTTTAAATAGATATAATGACGCATTGATTCATATTGAATTTATACTTATATTTTAAAAGGGTATCGGAAATAATAGCGATTTTTTAAAACAGTTTTTACTTTTAATAGGAAGTTGTATTACAATATGTTAAAATTATTTCAATATATTTATTTAATATGAAATACAAAGAAGGAGAGTGAAAAAAGTGGATTTTCGATTTGAATTTACAACGAAGCTGAAAGAATACTTAGACGATGAGAAGGATGAAAAAATAATAAAAGATGGACACAGAGATGTAATTTTTCACTATTTATATGCGTTAGAGACTGAAATTGGCGTTGTTAAAAATCCTAATTTTACTTTTTTTGCATCAGGAAGACGTTCACATATAGTGTTAGAAAACGTTGAATTTAAAACAGAAGTAAATGTAAAAAGTAATATAATTGAAATTACAAAAATAGTGGATAATGTAGCTATTCCGTTAGATACTATCGTAGCGAAAGATCGGGAATTATTTGCACTTGGACGTAATGAGAAGTTTAGTGTACAAATATTAGAGCAGTATCTTTTTGATACATTTGGAGAAAAATTAGGTTTAAAATGAATGGAATAGCCTATGTATTTATGGGTAGTTAATTTTCATATATCATTTACGTTTGACCTTTCATTTAATTTATACTACAATTCGTAGTGTGAAAGGAGTTGTACAATGTTTACTCAAAACTATAAGTTAAATGAGCACGGGTTAAATCATTTCTTTGGACCGCTTGAAGCGAAAATTATGGAGATTGTTTGGTCTAGCGATGGTATTACTATTAAAGAAGTGCAGCAGAAATTAAGTGAAGAATCACCTGTGAATTTTAACACTGTTATGACAGTTATGAACAGGTTAGTAGAGAAATTACACTTAGAAAAACAGACTGTGAAAAGAAGTGGTATATATCGTGCTGTACAAACAAAAGAAGAATTCTTATCCAATCAAACGAAGAAAATGACACAGGAATTGATGGGGGAATTTGGAGATTTAGTTGTAAATCATATGTTAGATGAGTTAGAGCAGGCTGATCCGACTTTAATAAAAAAGTTAGAAGACAAATTGAGTCAGTTAAAAAGAGAGGATTAATGAAATGAAATGGCAAATGCGTAAAATCGTATTGTTAGCAGTAATTGTTAGTATCCTCTTTTTCAGTATGTTAGTGTATTACGTTACATATCCATTTCTGTTTCAAAATAAGATGTTCCTTCTTTCAAATTTTTGTTTGTTCCAGTTAGAAAAACATATGAAAGAATTATCGCTGATTCGTATTATAATCGCTGGATTATTACTACTTACTGTATTAATCGTGTGCAAAAGAATTTGGCGACAATTTTTCTATAGTAAAAAATTACAAAAAGTACTTATCCCTTTCGTCCGAAAAAGAAAACAAATATATATATTGCCGACTACGGAAGTTGCGGCATTTACAATTGGGCTATTTCGTCCGAAAGTTGTCATGTCGGAAGGGTTGCTTCAAACATTTTCAGATGAAGAAATTGATGCGATTATTTTCCATGAAGAATATCATCAAAAGAATTGGGATCCGCTAAAATTATTTTGTTTTACGCTATTAGCAGAAGGAATGATGTACATACCGATATTAAAAGGGTTGTTACAGCGATATCATACGTATCAGGAGCTAGCTGCTGATAAATATGCGATGCAAAAAATGGAATCTTCATTTGAGTTAGGTAGCGCGTTATTAAAATTAATTAAAATAAAGACAATGGAAAATCGATGTGTTACAGCTTCATTTGCAAAAACAGCAATAAATTTACGAATCGAGCAAGTGTTAAATGAAAAGGTTGTTAAGCTTACTATTCCGTTACATACGAATTCGGTATATGTAACAGTAGGTTTATTCTGTATGTCGGTTGTACTTATTGTCGGAGAGTGCATATAGCCTCTTTTTTTAAGAATAAACACTACTCATCGTAGTGTTTAAGGGGGAATAAAATGAATGCAGCAGATTTAACAATTTGGCTTGTGGCTGGGGCGGGAGTATTGTCATTTATATCACCGTGCTCTTTACCGCTATATCCATCTTATTTATCTTATATTACAGGTGTGTCTATCCAAGATTTAAAAGAAAATCGTGGGATTATGCAAAAATCAGCGATTATACATACAGTATTTTTTATGATCGGATTTTCGGTTATATTTTACGCGTTAGGTTTATCGGTAAGCTGGATTGGAATAACATTTTCATCTAACCAAAAATTGATTCAACAAATTGGTGGGATTTTTATTGTTTTAATGGGGCTATTTATGACGGGCTTGTTTCAGCCTAAGTGGCTTATGGCAGAGAAAAAGGTGCAGTATAGAAGTAAATCGACTGGATATATTCGCTCGATTTTAGTCGGTATGACATATGCAGCAGGTTGGACGCCATGTGTTGGACCGATATTTTCAGCTGTACTCATGCTTGGCGCGACGAATCCTGAAGGGGCGCTTCTTTATATTACAGCGTATACTCTTGGGTTTGCGGTTCCATTTTTCGTGATGGCATTCTTTATTGGGAAGGTAAAATGGATTGTTACATATGCCAATGTCATGATGAAAATTGGCGGTGGAATGATGATTGTAACAGGTATTTTATTGTATACAAATCAAATGACGAAAATTACAGCATTCTTTATTCGTCTATTCGGTGGATTTACAGGTTTTTAAAAATGAGGAGGAAGAAAAGTGAAGAAACTAATTGCTATTATACTAGTAGGTGCTCTCGCTTGGGCGGGGGTTAACTTTTATAATTCAAAGAAAGAAGAAAAGGAAAGAAAAGCAAAGCAAGCAGAGTTACAGGAGAAAGAAGTATTACCACAAGTCGGTTTTAAAGCACCTAGCATCACATTAAAAGGATTAGACGGAAAGTTACAGTCGTTAAATGATGCAAAGGGAAAACCGTATATTATTAATTTTTGGGCATCATGGTGTGGGCCGTGTGAAATGGAGGCACCTGACTTAGTTCATATGTATGATAAATATAAAAAGGATGTTGAAATTTTTGCGGTGAATGCAACTGTTAGTGACCCAGTACAAGAAGCAAGCGCATTTGCTAATCGTTATGGTTTTGAGTTTCCTGTTCTACTAGATATGGACGGAATAGCTGGACTAGATTATAAAGTATTCTCTTTACCGACGACATTTTTTGTTAATAAAGATGGAATTATAGTAGATCATGTACGAGGTGTATTACCACCAGATCAATTAGAAAAGAAATTTAAGAAATTGATTGAGAATTAAAAGGAGATTTGGTGACGATGGAGTGGATTGTGAGGTTACAACCCATATCTCTTATAATTGGAAGTCTATTTGGTTTTATGTTGATGAAACGAAAGATGAAGTATCAAAATGTATCATATGAAAAAATGATGGATGCCGTAACGAATGCTTTTCTTATCATCGTATTTGTATGGAAGTTTGCACCAGCAATTTTAAATCCTGTATGGGCTTTTGGGGCACCAGTGCAAGCAATATTAGCTATTGGAAGTATGCAACATATTGTAGTAGGATGCGTAATTGCGAGTGTATACATTGTTTGGAAAAGTAAAAAGGAGCAATTTTCGCTTCGTATTTTACTTGATGCATTGCCTTTTGGTCTGTGTGTGAGTATTATCTTTTATTTTCTATTCCATCATGAAGTAGGTGCACAAACGACACTACCATGGGGAATGAAAATATATGAATCTAAACTTTTATATCACCCTATTTTCGTATATGAGATCAGCCTTGCTCTTTGTATAATGGGCTTGTTATGGATGAAAAATGAAAGGCTCGGAAATGGAAAGAATATAAGTATTTTTCTAATTGTTGAGGGGTTTGCTCATATTATTATTTCGCTTGTTAGTGAACAAAATTCGGTTCTGTTTGGTCTATCAGCAGAGCAAATAATGAGCTTTTGTATTATTAGTTTAGGGATTTTGTTGGTGCCGAAAAAATAAAAGATAGCCATGTACAGAGAGTATCTGTATGGCTATCTTTTATAAGCATATTTCTTCATCATATGCTAAATCATTATATTGTAGAAATCTAAAAACCCCTTTATTAGGGGTTTTTAGGTTTCTATAGGTCTGCATGTGTTTCTTGTTTATCTGTATCCCATTTTGGAAGTTGTTTTGCTTGTTGACTTTCAGTAAAATTATTAAATCCAAAAGCAAGTATGCATGTAAAGGTTAAAATAGCTAAACTAATCTTTTTCATTATCTTAGTGCCTCCTTAGTTAATAATTTTTGTTTTGCTTCGTAAGTTTTGAAAAAATATTTTTGAGATTTCTCTATTTTATTCACTTTATGAAATTCTACTGCTAATAATTCGTAATATTCTTGTACATAATCGTATAATTCTTTACTGTTAAAATATGTAGTGCCTGCAATGATTGCGTTTTCTAAGTCGTCTAGAATACCAGTGTGTTGTGTTTTTAAGATAGTGAAATGGTGTTTATATTCTTGATTATTTAATTCATTACAAATTTCTAAGCCTTTTTGAACCCAATCGTTTGCAAGTTCTTTTTCATTTAAACTAAAATGTTCTTTGGCTTGTAGAAAATTGGCTTTTAGGTGTTTAGGTAATTTGTTTGTAACTATTGTAAGATGTCTAATAGCAAGGGTTGATAGATTTTGAGAAGAGTAGAGCCAACCTAAGTTATTTCGAACTTTTAAGATTAGTGTATCGTCTTTCAGCTTTTGTAAAATATTGATTGCTGAATTATAGTTCTCTTCGGCTTGTTCGAATTGTTTTAAATAAACAGAACATGAGCCTAAAATGTTTTCGCATAGAGCTATTTTAATTTCATAACGTGGATATTTTGAGAAAATCTCTTTAGCTTGATTTGCATAATTGATTGCTGTAAGTGGTTTGTTTGTATGGTGATTAAATATAGCAAATTTATATTTATATTCAGCTTCTTCTAGTTCGCCTGGTACATGTTTTAAAAGGGATTCAGCTTTTTCGTATTCTTTTTTTGCTTCATCATAATTTCCAATAATGGTAGCATGTTCAGCTTTAAAAAAGTGATAATAATAAGTAATAAAGTCTTCAGTTATTGGATTGTCTAAACGAACAATTTGACTAAAAGTATCATACTTAATGTTTGTCCAATCGGTTAGGACCTTATATTTAAAGTTTAGTAGGGAGTAGTAAAGCGATAGAGTTTGATCAGCTTCAATTTTATTAATCTGTTTCTCTATTTTTTCTTTTAATTGTTTCGCTTCAATTAATTGCTCCGCTACCATTACTTGATATAAAATGTTTAATTCGTTGACAATCTGTTCATGCCCTTTTAATAACACACTCATTATATATTCCCCCATTCGATAAAAGTATCCTAATTTAATTATTTCTATAATAGCAAAATAGAAGAAGTATAAGAGTGATTTTACCATATTTTTCAACAAAATTCTGAAAAATTAATTAATTTTTACATATTTCTTATTTTTATGTGAATATTACAAGTGCCTCTGGTAGTGGTGGGATGAATCTGACTCATGATACGTTAGCATCAATGGGAGGGATAGTTTTACTTGTAAATATGTTTTTAGGAGGATTGTTCGGATTGGGTCCAACTGTTAAGTTTTTAACAAAAATTTCACTTTCTTATTTAATAAAAACAGGATAATCCTCACTTTATAAGAATCATCCTGTTTTTATTGATATATTAAAAAATCGGCGGAGTAACAGAAAATAAGACTATCGCGTTTTTTTCAAAATGATTCACCCATTTATGCTTTAAATAAGCAGGTATTTTTACACTGTCGCCAGTTTCTAATACGTATTCTTCCTCATTTAAATATAATGTGATTTTCCCATCTAAGACAAATGCTAATTCTTCTCCTTTATGTTCTAGCACATTTTCTGATGAAGCTGTATTAGGTGGGACGGTCATAATTGCTGTTGCTAAATTTCCAGTGAAATCAGGTGAAAGCATTTCATATGATAAATTATCAATAATCATTTTCTTTCGTTTATGGGAACGTACAATTAAATCGTCTGTATTTGTATCTTCAAGTAAAAAGCTAAATGTTGGCACATCAAGAGCTTTAGCAAGCACTTTTAATGTTTGGATAGAAGGGTTAGCGGACCCGCGCTCAATTTGACTTAACATTGATGGTGTAATATCGGCCATCTTTGCTAGTTCTTTACTAGTTAAACCTTTTTCTTTTCTTTGTTTTTCAATTTTTTTACCAATATCTATATTTTCCATAATGAAAATCTCCTTAATAATTATTAAATTATATTTAAATAAATTAAATTAAAATTAACTTAATGGGATTATTTGTGTTAAACTATATTAAAATTAATTTAATTATAATTTATTGTATGGTGAGCTACAAGGATATAAGGAGGAAACAAAATGAAAGAAATAGGGGCATTACAAGCAGAATATCCATTAGTGAATAAGCTTATTGCAACAGAAGAAGTATTTTGGATAAATCCAAACATAGAAAAGTATGAAACAGCAATAAAAGATTCACCACTTAATGAAGAGAATGTAAAAGATGCGGAAGAGAGATTAAAGCGTTTTGCACCATATATTGCGAAAGTTTTTCCTGAAACGAAAGGGGCGAACGGCATAATCGAATCACCTTTAGTGAAAATACCTTCTATGAAAGAAGCTTTAGAGAGAAAATATGAGCAACCTATTTTAGGAGAATTATTATTAAAATGTGATAGTCATCTTCCAATATCAGGATCAATTAAAGCTAGGGGCGGTATTTATGAAGTGTTGAAACATGCTGAGCAACTAGCATTGCAGCACGGAATGGTAACAGAAGAAGATAATTATTCCGTTTTAGATAGTGATACATGTAGAGAGTTTTTCTCGAAATATTCAATTGCAGTAGGTTCTACAGGGAATTTAGGACTTAGCATAGGGATTATGAGTGCGAATCTAGGTTTTAATGTAACTGTTCATATGTCAGCAGACGCAAAAGAATGGAAGAAAGATTTATTAAGAAGTAAAGGTGTAAACGTTATTGAATATGAAGATGATTATAGCAAAGCAGTAGAAGAAGGAAGAAGACAAGCGGATGCGGATCCTAGCTGTTATTTTGTAGACGATGAAAACTCGCATGATTTATTTTTAGGATACGCAGTAGCAGCATCACGATTACAAAAGCAATTAGAAGAGTTAGAGGTTGTAGTAGATGAAAATCATCCTTTATTTGTTTATCTTCCGTGCGGAGTAGGAGGAGGACCTGGCGGAGTAGCATTCGGTTTAAAGTTATTGTATAAAGATAATGTTCATTGTTACTTTGCAGAGCCAACACATTCTCCTTGTATGTTACTCGGCTTAATGACAGGCCTTCATGACAAAATTTCCGTTCAAGATATCGGAATTGATAATGTAACAGATGCGGATGGACTTGCGGTAGGAAGGCCATCTGGATTTGTCGGTAAAACGATGGAACCATTTTTGAGTGGGAATTACACAGTAAGCGATGAAGAGTTATATAGATTGTTAAAAGAGCTAGCTGATACGGAGAATATTTATTTAGAGCCTTCTGCACTAGCAGGTATGATAGGGCCAGTGAAAGTATGTAAAGAAGATGAGTATTTACAAAAGCAACAGTTAACAGAGAAGGTGAAAAAAGGTACTCATATTGTGTGGGGAACGGGTGGAAGTATGGTTCCAAACGATATAATGGATGAATATTATAGGAAAGGTTTGGAATTAACGATATAAGAAAAATGAGGCTAGTTGTAGCCTCATTTTTTCATGTACATAAAAATCTTTGTTATTTTCACAATAGTTCTTTATAGTATATATAAAGGATAACTAATATTGAATAAATACAACAAAAAGCTTTATTTTACATAATAAGAGGATGTGTATACGATGTCATTACAGACTAAATATATAGCGGGTATTTCGCTTGGGGTTATGGGTGTCGGCTTTGCGGCTTCTATCCCTTTTCAAGGAACGATAGCTGGAGAGATTATACAAGGGGGATTTGAAGCTGGGTTAGTTGGCGGGCTTGCAGATTGGTTCGCAGTTACAGCATTATTCCGTCACCCGATGGGAATACCAATTCCGCATACAGCTTTGTTACCTAAAAATCGTAAACGAGTAACGAAAGGGCTCATCAATACGTTAGAAAATGAATGGCTGACGAAAGAAAGTATTACGAATAAAGTAAAAGAGATGCAGTTAGCACAAATGGTACTGCAAATTGCTGAGAGAGAAATGCAGTCTGATGCTGTGAAAAAGGGGATTGTAACGATTGCAGAGAAAGCAATTGTTACAATAGATACAGAAAAGTTAGCTGTTATTATTGAAAAAGAATTAAAAACATATTTGCATACAATTAATACAAGTAACATTTTACAAGTGCTTGTTGATCAATTAGTTGTGCAAGAATATGATGAAAAGACACTTGATTACATTTTAGTAAAAGTGAAAGATTGGACAGCGCAAGATGAAGCACGCTACCAGCTCGGTAGTTTAGGTATGAAGGCGATGGAAAATATAAAAGTAGATGGATTCTTACAGTTTACATTGAAATCGTTTATGAATATTGTAGATGAAGATAAAATTGGCGGCATTTTGCAGAAGTTTATTATTAGCAATATTAACAGCTTACAAGATGCAGATAATAGCACGAGACAACTTATATTAGCGAAAATTCGTCAAGAAATTATAAATGTAAAAGAAAATGAAGCGTTACTACAAGAATTAGAAAATTGGAAAGAAAAATGGATTGCCAATTGGAATGCTACTGACAAAATAAAAGAGATGCTAGAGCAAGTACAGCAAAGAGCAGTTGCTTTTGTAAATAATGAAGAATTTGCTGATAAATATGTTATTCCATTTTTACAAAAACAAATGAATAAAATAAAAGAAGATGAACAGACAGTTCAAAAAATAGAAGATTGGTTACAAAAACAAGTTGTAAGTCTTGTTGAGAAGAACCATTCGAAAATTGGTAAGCTTGTACAAGAAAATCTTGATAAGTTAGATGATAAGACGTTAATCGAAATGATTGAAAATAACGTCGGTAAAGATTTACAGTGGATCCGAGTAAACGGGGCGGTTTGCGGATTTATGATTGGATTAGTGTTAGAAGGAATTAAAGCGATTATATGAGAAAAACCTTCCGCAATTGCGGAAGGTTTTTTATTTTTCGAGAACACTCATATTCAAATTATAAGCTTTCTCAATATTTAACTTGTACGTCCCATTTCCAGTTTTAATCGAATTTTTATACCAATGTTCTTGGGTGTTTAATTCTGGATGTTCTTCTGAAGAAGTATTTTCGTTTTTCGTTAAATCTTCTACTTGTTCCCAAGGTGTACTTCCATGTGTTTCTTTTTGATTCGTTACTGCTGTTAAAGATACATCACTTTCTTTTGCAAGATGGACAGACACTCTTGAGCTTTCCTGTACAAACCAATTATTTTGTAATTGACCTGGATAAAGAGATAGTTCGTTATTTGAAGCACGGATTTCCACATTTTTATTTTGCGGAAGAACAAGCGTTGGTTTCACCTGTGGTGCTGAATTAAATAACGTATGCTGAACAGGTAATGATTTTAAAGTGATATACATCGTTTCTCCAGCCGTTTGAACTGAAAGGAAATCATCTCGTTTTAAATTGAGTTTTTCATTTGCTTTCGTTGTCATTTCATAAGTTCCCAAAAGATGAATTTGATTTGTATTATTTCCCTCTATCGTTAGAGGTTGATGGCCTGCATCTACTACGATTTTTTTGATAGATTCAGGTATATCAAATTGTCCGTCTGGAATATTACTCGTTTGCCTCGTTGTGTTAATAGAGTGACGAACTTCTTCTAGTAATCCAGTTGATAATAAACAGTAAAAAGCAATTCCGACGCTTCCTAAAACACCGATAAAGAAAATACTAAAAATATCATATTTAATAAATGATTGTTCCTTCTTAGAAAATAGAAGGTATAGTAAAACTTCAGCTCCAAGTATGATAAGTAAAACTGGCCACCATGCAGTTAGTGTATCTAATACTTGAATTCCTTTTACGACTGAAAATAGTAAAAAGCACCCTAACGATATAATAGAAAGCCCCATTGAGAATGTTCCAACACGCCAAGTCCTCATTCGCTTGTCCCACCTTTGTTTTCTTTATTTCCAAGTAACAATTTAAAGCCGCCGCCAATTAAAAGGAGCGCAACGATAGATGTCTGGAAATAGCGATAATATAGTTCACTAAGATGAATATTAAATATAGTTACAAAATAATCATTCAAAATAGGAAGGACTGTTTGATTTAATAAATAATAACCACCGAGTGTAATTAATCCGATACCGATCCATCTTTGATGATTTATAAAATAATCGATAATGGGTTCGTCTTGTACTCGTTCTTTTCCGTATTTTGCTGTTTGCTGTAACGCATCAAAAAAGCTATAGAACCAAATGATTGGTACTAAAAATAAAAACGCAGAAAGTCTTAATAAGTCGAGTAAATAAATAGATAGTAAAAAGGCTGCCATAAGCTGAAGACCACGGCGTTGTAAACCTAAATACATATGACCTGCTCCAGGGAACATCGCTAAAATAGAAGCAAATGTTTTACTTTTCTTTCCTTGCTCTCGATGTTCTTCAAAATCTTCGAAAATAGTACGGTCAATTAATTGCTCGTCGCGTTCTTTTTTCTGTAGTTGCTGAACAACGTCAAAGAAATTATAAATCCATAAAACAGGTAACGTAATAAGAAAGATAAGGAAACTTCCTTGAGATGTTAATAATGTTACAAATATAATCATGCTGCCTAAGCCAGCGCAAGCGACTAAAAACGTAAGACCGCGTTGCATAAGTCCTAATTGGAAATGGCCAAGTCCAGGGATGATGGATAGGAGAATGATATAAAATCGTTCGCTCTCTTTAGAGGAATTTATCAATTCTCCAGCTTCTTGTTTTTTCGTTTGTTTTATAATGGTGATAACTAAATCTAGTAAGTTAATTACCCATAGAACAGCTAGTAAAAATAGAGAAAGAAAAGCAATATCACGTTCTCTTACTACTATGGTACAAAATACTGCAAAGGAGAATAGAAATAAAGATCCTCCGCTATATAAAATAAACCGTCCTAGCTTTTTTAAGTATAAATGTCCAAGCCCAGGAATTAGCCCTAATACAAGTGCTAAAAAGGGGTTTTTATTCATGCTTTAAACCTCCGTCCTTTTTTGATGTATCTACCGATTTGTTTACAATTTGTTGTGAGATAGAAGACTCGTTATGTTTTGAAGATTTCTCGAAATTTGATGTCGCTGTAAAAATATATTGGAATAAACCACTTACCATAAAAATAATTGTAGCTGCAGTCGCAATTATGTAGTGAATAATTGTGCGTTTTAGTGAGTTTGTTTTTATATTTTCATTAGGTTGTAGCGTTTCAAAATTAATTTGCGTCATAACTTCGTTCGTAAATGAATCATCATTTATCATTGGAAGGTTTTCATGTTGTTCATCAATACTTTCCATATAAAGTGTTAAACAATGATCACATTCGTAAAGATGTTCTTCCATAGATTCACGTTTATTGTTTTCTATAAAATCTAATGTATAATTGCGCCAATCTTCTTTTGAATAATGCATCATAGAAACTCTTCCTCCTTCCAATGTTTTTTAATCCATTTTCGTGCCCGATACAGTTTCATTTCGACTGTTTTTACTTCGATGTTTTCCTGTAAAGCAATTTCTTGATAACTTTTTTCTTCTAAGTAATGTGCGAGAACGACGTCACGGTAATTTTCGGGAAGTTCTCTCAGTTTTTGAGCAATGAGTAATTTCTGCTCTTTCGTCAATAATAAAGCCTCAATATTATGAGAGGACTTTATATTTTCCTCAGCTTCTTTACATAAGGAGAGTTCTTCACTTTCTCTAGCTTTCTTCCTCTTATAATCAATAGCGTGATTGGTGGCAATACGCGCCATCCACGTTTTTAATCCGCGAAATTGATAATTTGGGAGAGAGGTGTGAATTTTTACGAATACTTCTTGTGTAACATCTTTCGCATCTTCTTCATGTCTTAAAATAGAAAAGATAACTTGAAAAATATAATGACGATATGTTTGTACAAGGATACGAAAAGCATGCTCGCTTCCTTGCTGTGCTTTTTCAATTAATTGTTTTTCCTCAATGGGTCGCTCCCTCCTTTTTGACGCATTCTATTATATAGACGTAAAGAATGATAAGTCACCCTACACATATTGTAAAAAAAGAATAATATATTTTTTGCAGGAGAGCTAGATGAAAAAAGGTGTGAAAAAATGGTAAAGAGAAGTATATAATGAGCAAGTAGGAAATGTTACACGGAGAAAGGATGTGAATGTTAGTAGGGGAAGGGCCATACTAACAAACATGAAAATTAAAATATTAATAGCGGATGATAACTCTTTTATTAGAGAGGGCATGAAAATTATTTTAAATACATACGAAGAGTTCGAAGTAGTAGATACTGTAAATGATGGGGAAGAAGCTGTAGCATATTGTAAAAAGCATGAAGTTGATATTGCTCTTTTAGATGTTCGCATGCCAAATATGAACGGGGTAGAGGCGACGAAGTTCATTTGTGAAGAGACGAAAACAAAACCGCTTATTTTAACGACGTTTGATGATGATGAATATATTTTGGATGCAGTAAAAAACGGAGCGAAAGGTTATTTGTTAAAAAATAACGATCCGGAGCGTATTCGTGATGCGATAAAAGGAGTATATAACGGTCAAACTGTTATGCAAGATGTTGTCCTCGATAAAATTAAGTCTAATTTAATGGAAAGTAAAGAGGAAGAATGTAAAATTGATAAGAGCCTTTTCACAGAAAGGGAGCTTAGTATTATCGCATTAATTGCAAAAGGTTTCTCGAATAAAGAAATTTCGAAACAGCTTTTTATATCTGAAGGAACAATTGCAAATTATATTACGTCAGTTTTAGGGAAAACTGGACTTGAACATCGCACACAAATTGCGATTTATTACTTAACAGGGAAAGTAGATTAGTGATATGGAATTTTGGCTAACTGTAAGTAAATTAATTGTCTTTTTATATATTGTGTTTAGTTATATTTACGCAAATGTAGTAAATTTACCTTGGGTTATATTTACTTTACTTATTTACCTCTCTGTAAACGTAATGATTTCTATATTTAAAAAAGATACGTATAAAAAATTATTAATCTGTATGTCAATTGGCATAATTATGTTATTTACATGGAGGGTTCATCCATTTTTTATTTTGTTTTTACCTTTGAACTTATACGAAATTACATTCCATTACATAGAAAAGAATTGGCCACGCTTTGTTGTTATGATGCTCCCAATTACGATTGCAGATGAAAGTATTCGAATGACTTATGGATTAATTGTTGCATTTTCTTTTCTCGTTTTAACTATAGCAGATCGATATATATCGCGTGTAGTAAAGCTTGAATCGCAAAATGATAAGATGCGAAAAGATATGCAACGACTTACGAAAAGCTTACATGAAAATAAAGAGTACATAAGACAATCTGAATACACATTTAAGCTAGAAGAGAGAAATCGGTTATCGCAAGAAATTCATGATAAAATTGGTCACTCGATGACGGGTGCACTTATTCAAATGGAAGCAGCAAAAAGGTTAATGGAAATAGATAAAGAAAAATCTGCGGAGTTATTACAAAATGCAATTCACATTTCAAAAGATGGAATTGAAAGTATTCGCATTACATTAAAAAATATGAAGCCTCCAACTGAGCAAATTGGCATTCATCGTATGAAATTATTCATAGAGGAATTTGCCGGTAAGAATGATGTGAATATTCCTTTTGTATACAAAGGGAACTTAGATATGATTTCTCCCATTCAGTGGAAAATTATCGGTGAGAATGTTACAGAAGCACTAACAAACGCAATGAAATATGCTGATGCGACAGTTATTTCTATAGATATTCATGTACTTAACAAGATGGTTAAGGTGCAAGTGAAGGATAACGGAAAAGGGGTAGCTCTTGTTAAAAAAGGTCTCGGTATTATGGGGATGGAGGAGCGAACGGCGTCTGTAAACGGAAAAATTATTGTAGATGGGACAAGTGGTTTTTCAGTAACGATGTTGTTGCCAATATAAAGAGAATGGTACGAGGATGAACCATCTCATATGAAAAAAGTGAATATTCTCATGTGAAAAGAATGAACTTCTGCACTGAGCAGGTTCATTCTTTTTGTTTATACTAAAAGCAGAGAAACCGAAATAGGGGTGAAAATGATGAATACATTAGAAATTAAAAATTTAACGAAAAAATTTGGTGATTTCATCGCAGTTGATAATATGTCTTTATCTATTAAAGAAGGAGAAATATTTGGCTTTTTAGGATCAAATGGTGCTGGTAAGAGTACAACGATAAATATGATTGCTGGTTTGTTAAGAAGTAATGAAGGTGAGATTAGCATACTAGGAAAAAATGTAAAGAAACATAATCGATTTGCGAAAATGAATATTGGTATTGTTCCGCAAGATATTGCGATTTATGAAGAGTTAACTGCCTATGAAAATGTGAAATTCTTTGCTGGATTGTACGGGTTACGAGGAGCCGAATTAAAAGCTAGGGTAGAGGAAGCTCTTAAATTTGTAGGACTTAGTGATAAACAGAAAAGCTATCCGAAGAACTTTTCTGGTGGGATGAAGCGAAGACTGAATATCGCTTGTGCAATTGCTCATAGACCGAAGTTAATTATTATGGATGAGCCGACAGTTGGAATTGATCCACAGTCAAGAAACTACATTTTGCAGTCAGTACGTAAATTAAATGAAATGGGAAGTACAATTATTTATACGAGTCACTACATGGAAGAGGTAGAAGAGATTTGTACGAAAATAGCGATAGTAGATCACGGTAAAGTAATTGCAGAAGGTACGAAAGAACAGTTAAAAGCAATTATTACTGACACGAAAGATATTTGGATTGAAGTGAAATCGGTAGAGAATTTAGATGTAGAAAAATTAAAAGAGATAAACGGTGTGAAAGCAGTTCAAATTGAAGAAAACGTAATTAAAGTGAATTCTGATGCGGGATTAAATAATTTAAATAAAATCATTCAACACTGTATCAATCATGATATTGAAATTCGTTCATTAGAGGAGCAGGCTCCCAACTTAGAAACAGTATTCCTTACATTGACGGGAAGAAACTTACGAGATAAATAAAAAGTAAATGAAGAAAAGGTAAAGGGAGGTTCATCAATTGAACATCTTCAATATTGCAATTATGCATATTAAAAGAGATTTCAGAGATGTAAGAACTTTAGTTTTTATGTTAGCATTTCCGATTGTGCTTATGCTTGTGTTAGGAACAGCGTTAACCAACGCATTTAATAGTGATAGTCATGCTATTAAAGATATACAAGTGCTATATAAAGATGAAGCGAGTAGCACGTTTTCTCAATCATTTGAAGCATTTACGAAAGAAGTGGATAAATCAGGTATTCATTTTAAAAAAGCTTCCGGCAGTATAGATGGGAAAGAAGAAGTGAAGCAAAATAAATATGCCGCTTATGTAGAGTTAAATAAAGATGGTGCAAAATTTTATGGGAGTGACAAAAGTAGTATTGAGGGAAGTATTGTGGAAGGAATGCTTACAACATTTGTTGATAAGTACAATGTAGCGGTCGAAGTTGCAAAAGTAGATCCTACTAAGGTTAGTACGGTTATTTCAAACGGAAATCATAATGATTATATAAAAGAAACATCTTTACAAGCTGCGAAAAAACCAGGTTCTATGGATTACTATGCGGTTGTAATGACAACGATGATTGCACTATATGCTGCGATGGGAGCGAGTTCTTTAATTCGAGGAGAACGAATACGTAAAACAGGAGATCGTCTCATTGCTGCACCTATAAGTAAAGCTGAAATATTCATTGGAAAAGTACTTGGTAGCCTAGTAGCAAATGCCCTGTGCATATTACTCGTCATGTTATTTAGTAAATTTGTTTTTCAAGCGAATTGGGGCGACCATCTTGGAATCATATTTCTTATTTTATTAACACAAGTCTTTCTAGCAATTAGCTTCGGTTTAGGAATCGGATATATCACGAAAACAGCTGAAGCGTCTAGGGCAATTATTATGGTTGTTGTGCAATTAGCTTCTATTTTTGGAGGTGCATATTTCGTAGTAGAAGAAAATTTCGTTACGAATTTATCGCCATTAACTTGGGCAAATACAGCTGTTATGAAAATTATTTATGCAAATGATGTAGGGGCAGCACTACCAGTCATTTCTTTAAACCTTGGAATTTCAGTACTCTTTTTATTAATTGCAATTATTGCATTACGTAGACGGGAGGGGCTATAGCATGAAGGATATTTTATGGCTCATACAAAAAACGTTATCTGTGCTTTTGAAAAATAAAAAAAGTTTACTCATTATAATTAGCTTGCCGATAATAGGGACGCTCATTTCCTTCTCGATATATGGAAATGCAGGGCAAGGAACGTTAAATATCGGGATTGTAAATAAAGAAAATGAGCCAATAGCGAATGATACGATAAAGTTTTTAGAAGGATTAAATCATGTGAATGTGAGTAAGGTTAAGGAGTCTGAAGTAGAAGATAAACTCACTTCCAAAAAACTTGATGGAGTTATTACATTAGCTTCTGGTTTTTCAAAAAGTGTTCGAGAAGGGAAACCAGAGCATATTGAAATTTCATCGATTAAAGGTGATCAAGTAACAGGATTTATAAAATCATATTTATATAATTATGTTGATAATATAGCAGCTATTAGTAAAGTAGCAGGAACAGATCAAAGTACATTCGACAATATGTACGCAGGGTATCAAAAAAGTTCATTTAAAATGAAAACGGAGACGCTAGAAGATACTTCGAAAAATAAAGATATGACAAATCAAACGATGGGTTACCTTATTATGTTTATGCTGTTTTCAGCAGCGAACTTATCAGGTCATATTTTAAAAGAAAAAGAGAATAGAACGTACTTTAGACTATTATCAACGCCGATAGATGGGAAGAAGTTCATATTATCTAATGTCGGGGTAAATATGATAATACTAACAGTACAAATTTTGATTACAATCCTATTCCTAACGAATGTTTTTCATACGAATATCAATATGCCTTTCATAGTGATGATGGGCGTACTAATGCTATTTGCATTAATCGCAATTGGAATATCATTAGTCCTTGTAGCTTTTTCGAAAAACTCAGCATCGGCAAATGCGATGCAAAACATGGTCATTGTACCAACATGCTTACTAGCGGGTTGTTATTTCCCATATGACATTATGCCAAGTGCAGTACAAAAAGTAGCTAATTTTCTTCCACAGCGCTGGTTGTTAGACACAGTATCGAAACTACAGCAAGGAATTCCATTCTCTGAGTTGTATTTAAACATTTTAATTTTATTCGCTTTCGCGATTGCATTCTTCTTAATTGCGATTTATAAGTTTGGAAGAAATAATGATGCGAGGAATTTTGTTTAATGTGAAAAGGATGTGACGTTAAGTCACATCCTTTTTTGTATGAAGCATGAAATCTAAACTTGAATGACAAAATAGAAAGGTGGAAAGAAAATGATCGGAAGGAAATCAAAATGATTAAAAAAATATTGCGAGTTACTTCTATTGTTATTGCTATTTTCGTTTTTATTTTAATATGGATGCATATCGATGTTACCTTAGGTAGGAAAATGGAAGCTTGGAAAAACATGCCGACAGAGTATGCGCCTCATTATAGTGACTTTCAATTATATGTAGAAGGGAAGTCTTTTTATAAACAATTATTTACTGATATAAGAGAAGCGAAAAGCTCCATTTACACGTATTTCTTCATTTTGTCGGATGATAAAAGTAGCCATACTTTTTTAAACTTATTAAAAGAGAAGGCAAAAGAAGGAGTAAACGTCTATTTATCCGTTGATCGCATTAATGATTTATCATTTGAAAGAAAGATGAAAAATGAATTGCAGGAAAATGGTGTGCATTTTACATATAGTAGAAAACCTGAATTACCATTCGGCTTTTATTCTCTTCATCATCGTAATCATCGCCGTATTACGACGATTGATGGGGAGATTGGCTATACAGGCGGATTTAATATAGGAGATGAGTACTTAGGGAAAGATAAGCGATTTGGATATTGGCGTGATTATCATGTACGACTTAAAGGAGAAGGAGCAAAAGATTTAGAACAGCAATTCGCTTTAGACTGGAAACGAGATACGAAAGAAGAGATAAAGAGAAGTACGAATAAAGCTAGTAAAGGGAATACATTACATACTATGACTAGTTACAATGGGCATTACGTTGCTGAAAAATATATAGAGCTCATAAAACAAGCTCAGCACTCCATTGTAATTGCAACACCGTATTTTATAGCGAAAAATAAAGAATCTATGAATGCTTTAATCGCGGCGCAAAAGCGTGGTGTTACAGTAAAAATACTTTGGTCATATAAACCGGATCTACCTCTTATAAAAGAAGCGGCGTATCCATACATACGTCAAGCTGTTAATAATGGGATTACTGTATATGGTTATAAAAAAGGAATGTTCCATGGTAAATTAATGCTTATTGATAATGAATTAACCGTTATTGGTACAACAAACTTTACTTCGCGTAGCTTCAATATAAATGATGAAATGAATTTTTATATTTATGGTGGTCCTATTGTAGGACAAGTTAATAAGGCGTTAACAGAGGATTTTCATGATTCGAAAGAAATGACGAAAGAGTTTTTTGAAAAGTTATCTTTTTGGGAGCGTTGTAAGGAGAAAGTGGCGGGATTGGTTGACTTCTATTTGTGATGATGAATTAGGAAAGGGTGCCTACAAAAGGCACCCTTTTTTGGTGGGAAATCATTATTTTTCATGCACCAGCATCGTAACATCATCATTAATCAACGTCCCCACATGTTCGCCTAAACATATTTTCTTCATGACACCAGGCTCATCAAAGTTAAAGACGTGTGCTGGTAAATTGTAGTCCCGGGCAAGCAGTAATGCCGCTTGATCCATGACTTGTATATTTTGTCTAACGACATCATTATAGTTTAGTTTGCTGTACATTTTTGCTGATTTATTATGCTTTGGATCACTTGTAAAGACGCCATCGACCCCTTGTTTTGCGACTAATATGGCATCACTATTCATCTCGATGGCTCTTTGTACACTTGGATAATCTGTCGTCACGAACGGTTGGCCGTTTCCGCCTCCAAAGATAACGATATAACCGTTATCTAAATGGTGGACTGCACGCAAGCGAATGTATGGTTCAGCTACTGCATTAAATGGAATGGAAGTCATAACGCGTACTTCTCTATTTGTTTTACTTGTTAAAACACCGCGAAGCATTAAGCTGTTAATGATTGTACCTAACGTACCGATATTATCAGCTTCTACTCGATCGATTCCCCATTCTTCAGCTAGATGCCCCCTAAAAATGTTACCGCCACCGATGACGATGGATACTTCTATACCTAAATCAACAATGGATAAAATTTCGTTTGCGATATGTTCTAATCGTTTGGAGTTAAAGCTATTTCCAGTTTGATCGGCAAGTGCACCGCCGCTTAATTTAATTAAAACACGTTTATATGGTCTCATAACAATTCCCCCTATATAGATCGCAATAAAAAAGGAACAAAGGCGAATGCCTTTGTTCCTTTTTAAGAAAATGAAAAAGAAAAGAAGAAGATAGAACGAATTGCTTTGTATAGTTTTTCATAACATCCACTCCTTTTCATTTTGATTTGTTGTAAGTATATATCTTTTTGATTATACGCAATAATCTGATTGCTTATCAAGTTTATTTTATCGTTTTTTAACAAAATGGTGTCAATGAAAAAAAGAAGAAAAATATTTGAATTTTTTGTGACGAACTTGTAGGTTTTTGTATGATTTTGTAGGTTCGCTTATAAGATGTGTGAGTAGCTTTTATAAATTCAAATTGAAAGCGTTCGCATGAAGGGGATGAACATAAATGAAAAAATTCGGATTGGCAACACAAATTTTTGTCGCGCTTGTTTTAGGGATTGTAGTAGGGGCAGTCTTTTATGGCAATAAAACGGCGATTTCTTATATCACACCAATTGGGGATATATTTATTCACTTAATTAAGATGATTGTAGTACCAATTGTTATTTCAGCATTAATTGTTGCAGTAGCTGGTGTAGGAGATATGAAAAAGCTTGGGAAACTAGGCGGTAAGACAATTCTTTATTTCGAAATTATTACGACGATTGCTATTTTAATGGGATTACTTGCAGCGAATATATTCCAACCAGGTACTGGCGTTGATATGAGTAATTTACAGCAAAGTGATATTTCTTCTTATAAACAGACTGCAGATGCAACAGAGAAGAAAGGTTTTGCTGAGACAATTGTTCACATTGTACCGAAAAACGTATTTGAATCGATTGCACAAGGTGACCTATTACCGATTATATTCTTCTCAGTATTGTTCGGCTTAGGAGTTGCGGCAATTGGGGAAAAAGGAAAGCCTGTTTTTAACTTTTTTGAAGGCGTACTCGAAGCCATGTTTTGGGTTACAAATCAAGTTATGAAATTTGCACCATTTGGTGTATTCGCATTAATTGCCGTTACGGTTGCAAAATTTGGTGTAGCGACATTACTTCCGCTAGGAAAACTAGTGCTAGCTGTATACGTAACTGTTATACTATTCGTTGTGATTGTATTAGGTATTAATGCACGAATGGTTGGAGTAAACATTTTTACATTAATGAAAATTTTAAAAGAAGAATTGATTCTTTCGTTTACGACAGCAAGTTCAGAAGCTGTTTTACCTAATATAATGAGAAAAATGGAAGAGTTCGGTTGTCCAAAGGCAGTTGCCTCTTTCGTAATTCCGACAGGTTATACATTTAACTTGACTGGATCGGCTATTTATCAAGCGTTAGCGGCATTGTTTGTTGCACAAATGTACGGTGTGCACATGTCACTAACGGAGCAAATAACGTTATTATTCGTTCTCATGTTAACATCCAAAGGTATGGCGGGAGTTCCAGGTGCATCGTTCGTTGTTGTATTAGCAACGTTAGGTTCAATGGGGCTACCACTAGAAGGTATCGCGTTAATTGCGGGAATTGACCGCATTTTAGATATGATTCGCTCATCTGTCAATGTATTAGGAAATGCATTAGCGGCCATTGTTATGTCGAAGTGGGAAGGCGAATTCGATAATGAGAAAGCAAAACAATATGTAGAAACAGTCAAAGAAACAAAAGCAGCATAAGAAATCGTTAAGGAGTGAATAATCATGGCAACATTAACTGAAGTTAAAAATGGTGTTCGAATTGAAAAAGATTTTTTAGGTGAAAAAGAAGTACCAAACTATGCATACTATGGCGTACAAACAATGCGTGCAGTTGAAAATTTCCCAATTACAGGATACAAAATCCATGAAGGTTTAATTAGAGCGTTCGCAATTGTAAAAAAAGCAGCAGCGCTTGCGAATACAGATGTAGGAAGATTGGAATTGAACAAGGGCGGTGCGATCGCAGAGGCTGCTCAAGAAATTCTTGATGGAAAATGGCATGATCATTTCATCGTAGATCCAATCCAAGGCGGAGCGGGTACTTCAATGAACATGAATGCAAATGAAGTCATTGCCAATCGTGCTCTTGAATTATTAGGGATGGAAAAGGGAGACTATCATTATATTAGTCCAAATAGTCATGTAAACATGGCGCAATCAACAAACGATGCATTCCCAACGGCGATTCATATCGCTACATTAAACGCATTAGAAGGCTTATTACAAACGATGGGTTATATGCATGATGTATTTGAAATAAAAGCAGAACAGTTTGACCATGTTATTAAAATGGGTCGTACACATTTACAAGACGCTGTGCCAATTCGCCTTGGACAAGAATTTAAAGCGTACTCTCGTGTACTTGAACGTGATATGAAACGAATTCAGCAATCACGTCAACACTTATATGAAGTGAACATGGGAGCAACTGCAGTTGGTACAGGCTTAAATGCAGATCCAGAATATATTGAAGCGGTTGTAAAACATTTAGCTGCAATTAGTGAACTGCCACTTGTTGGTGCAGAAGACTTAGTAGATGCAACGCAAAATACGGATGCATACACAGAAGTATCAGCAGCACTTAAAGTATGTATGATGAATATGTCTAAAATTGCGAATGACCTTCGCTTAATGGCATCAGGTCCACGTGTTGGTTTAGCGGAAATTATGTTACCAGCTCGTCAGCCAGGTTCATCTATTATGCCAGGGAAAGTAAACCCTGTTATGCCAGAAGTTATTAACCAAATTGCGTTCCAAGTAATTGGTAATGACCATACAATTTGCCTTGCTTCAGAAGCAGGACAATTAGAATTAAACGTTATGGAACCAGTACTTGTTTTCAACTTACTTCAATCAATTAGCATTATGAATAACGGTTTCCGTGCCTTTACAGATAATTGCTTAAAAGGAATTGAAGCGAATGAAGATCGCTTAAAAGAGTATGTTGAGAAGAGTGTAGGAATTATTACAGCCGTGAACCCTCATATCGGTTATGAAGCTGCAGCTCGCGTTGCGAAAGAAGCAATCGCGACAGGGCAATCCGTTCGAGAACTTTGTGTGAAAAATGGTGTACTGTCACAAGAAGACTTAGAGTTAATTCTAGATCCATTCGAAATGACGCACCCAGGGATTGCAGGAGCAACTCTTTTAAAGAAAAATTAAAAGAAGAGGGGGGACAAGCCCCTCTTTTTTGTTTACAATATAGAAATGCTATATATGAATAGAGGTAGGGATGTTATGAGCAAGTTTACAGTAGCTTCTAATGGTGCATTAGAAACAACATTAAGAGGAGCAGAAGTATTATCAACACCACTTTTAAATAAAGGGGTAGCTTTCACACAAAATGAAAGAGAAGAGTTAGGTTTAAAAGGGTTATTACCGCCAGCGGTTTTAACGTTAGAAGAACAGGCACGCCGAGCATACGAACAATTTAGTTCTCAGCCGGATGATTTATTAAAGAATGTATACTTAACTGCGTTACATGATCGAAATGAAGTATTATTTTATCGTATATTAACAGATCATTTACGTGAAATGTTACCGATTGTATATACACCAACTGTCGGTGTAGCAATTCAAAGATATAGTCATGAATATCGTAAACCACGTGGTGTTTATTTATCGATTAACGATCCATCAGGTATTGAAGAAGCATTCACCAATATTGGTGCAACAGCTGAGAACATTGATTTAGTCGTTGTAACAGATGGAGAAGGCATATTAGGAATTGGTGACTGGGGCGTTGGTGGTATTAACATTGCAATCGGAAAATTAGCTGTTTATACGGCCGCAGTTGGAATCGATCCTAGCCGCGTATTACCGGTAATTTTAGATGTAGGTACAAACCGTGAGGAACTATTAAACAATCCATTTTATATTGGAAATCGTCACCCTCGTATAACAGGTGAAGCTTACGATGAATTTATTGATACGTTTGTACAAGCGGTAAATAAACAATTCCCGAAAGCACTTTTACATTGGGAAGACTTTAGCTCTCGTAACGCACGAAAAATTTTAGATAAATACCGTCATGACGTTTGTACGTTTAATGATGATATTCAAGGTACAGGTGCAGTTTCACTTGCGGCAGTATTATCGGCAGTGAAAGCTTCTGGTGTACCGCTAAGTGAACACCGCGTTGTTGTATTTGGTGCTGGTACGGCTGGAATCGGTATCGCAGATCAAGTTAGAGATGCGATGGTCCGCGTAGGCGTATCTGAAGAAGAATCATATAAGCGTTTCTGGTGTATTGATCGTAACGGGTTAGTTACAGATAATATGGAAGATCTTCTTGATTTCCAAATTCCGTACGCAAGAAAAGAAGCAGAAGTAAGTGAGTGGAAGCAAAATGATGTGATCGGACTTGCTGAAGTTGTGAAACATGTAAAACCGACAATTTTAATTGGTACATCAACTGTTGCAGGTGCATTTAAAGAAGAGATTATTAAAGAAATGGCTTCTCACATAGAAAGACCAATCATTTTACCAATGTCGAATCCGACGCCACTTGCTGAAGCAAAACCAGCAGATTTAATCGAGTGGACAGAAGGAAGAGCGTTAGTTGCAACAGGAAGTCCATTTGAACCAGTTACATATAACGGTGTAACGTATGTGATTGGACAATCAAATAATGCACTTATTTTCCCAGGGCTTGGTCTTGGAACAATTGTAGTACGAGCAAGCGTCATGACGGATGGAATGTTCGCAGCGGCTGCTGAAGCAGTTGCAAGTATGGTAGATACAAGTCAGCCAGGAGCACCTATTTTACCAGAGGTCGAAGAATTACGTAATATCTCAGAAATGGTTGCAATTGAAGTAGCGAAAGTTGCAGTTGCAGAAGGTGTTGCAAGAGTGAACTTAAGTGATAACGATATCAAGATGGCAGTGCAAGAAGCAATGTGGAAGCCAGAGTATCGCCAAATAAAAGCGGTAGAAAAGGTTAGAATATAGAAAAAAAGCCCGTTTATAACAATAAGCGGGCTTTCACTTTTACTACTGAAAAAAAGTATAGGAAGTGTCACCTTTGAATTGGAATCAATTATGGAAGAAAGATATGTCCCTTTTAATTATATTAATGGTCGTTGTTCCGATTGCTGGGGAGCTGAACTTTCATCCCTTTAATGATACGTTTCGAGTTAGCTTCGGTACACCGCTATTCTTCTTTTTATTATTATTTTTAAGAAGAGTACCAGCAGGAGTTGCAGGTATTCTTGTTGGTATATCTGTAGTCTTATTCCGAGTATGTCTTGACTGGATCATGCAAGGTTCATTTCATATGACAGAATCATTTTATTTGCGTTATCCTGTGTTCTTCTATTATTTTATTTATGGCAGTTTTTTTTCGCTTTGTAGGGTAAATAAGTTCCATCAGAAACCAATCATTATTGGATGCCTTGGAATTTCAATTGAAATTGTTGCAAGTATGTCAGAACTTGCGTTTTATCACATGTTAGTACTAGGTACAACAATAACGATTTCTGAAGTGAATAAACTTATTATTATTGCTATTTTTCGTAGTTTCTTTGCACTTGGTTTTTTAAATATGATGAATTTATATGAAACGAAATTAAAAGAATCGCAAGTTCGAAAAGAAAATGAAAATATGTTAATGCATCTTTCTAATTTATATGTGGAATCTGTTCATTTGAAAAAGACGTTACAAAATGCGGAGTTAATTACACAAGAAGCATATCAACTATATCGAAATTTACAAGTAAGCGCTGATTCAAGTAGTAAAACAGCATTGAAAATAGCGGGGGAAGTGCATGAAATAAAAAAGGATAATCAAAGGATATTTGCAGGATTATCTAAACTGTTATTAGATAAAAATGTGGCTGAATATGTAGAAGGACATGAGTTAGCAGAGATGATTGTTAGAATAAACGAGAAGTATGCTGAAATGCTAGAAAAGGATATACGTTTTTCTAAACATATAGAAGGTGAGCATGCTGCATACCACGTGTATACAGTGCTATCAATTTTTAATAACTTAGTTGCAAATGCAGTTGAAGCAATTGAAGATAAAGGTTTCGTTATTATTAAGCTATATAAAAGAAATCAGCATATATTTTTTGAAGTAATTGACGATGGACCTGGTATTACACAAAAGTATAAGAAATTAGTATTTAAGCCAGGATTTACTTCCAAGTATGATCAAACGGGAACACCGTCAACTGGTATTGGGCTTTCTTACATAAATGAAATGGTAACAGAGCTAGGCGGAGAAGTGAAATTAGAAGACCGAGAAAATAAAAGAGGATGTAAGTTTATCGTTTGTTTACCAGAGGATAGTTTAAAGCAGGAAGGGGAATAGATTTGTTTTATTATATCGTAGACGATGATGAAGTTTTCCGTTCGATGCTTTCGCAAATTATTGAAGATGGAGATCTTGGAGAAGTAATTGGTGAGGCGGATGACGGAGCTTTTATTGAAGCGGATCAACTAAATTTTAAAAAAGTAGATATTTTATTTATTGATTTGTTGATGCCGATGAGGGACGGAATTGAAACAGTTCGTCACATTGCGTCAACTTTCACGGGGAAAATCATTATGATTTCTCAAGTGGAATCGAAGCAGCTTATAGGTGAGGCATATACACTTGGTGTAGAATATTATATTACAAAACCATTAAACAAAATCGAAGTTGTATCTGTTGTACGCAAAGTGATGGAGCGTATTAGATTGGAGCGTTCTATACATGATATTCAAAAATCATTGAATAACGTGTTTCAGTGGGAAAAGCCGCAATTGCGTACTGAACCAGTGCAAGAAGGAAAAAAGATAGGGGATTTAGGACGCTTTTTACTATCAGAACTCGGTATTGCGGGAGAGAATGGAAGTAAAGATTTACTTAGTATGCTGGAATATTTATATGGTCAAGAAAAGGCACAGACATTTGAGTTTGGCTTTCCTGCGTTAAAAGAAATTTTTCATCATATTACGATAAGGAAATTAGGGGATCTAGCTTTAGAGGCGGATATTGATAAAGAGAAAAAAGCGTCTGAACAAAGAGTACGTCGAGCTATTTATCAGTCGTTAAATCATTTGGCTTCTTTAGGATTAACAGACTTTTCAAATCCAAAATTTGAAAGCTATGCTCCAAAATTTTTCGATTTTACCGTAGTTAGAAAACGGATGACAGAAATGACGAAAGATGAACTCGCATCTTCTGGTCATACGCGAATTAATACGAAGAAGTTTATTCAAGTGTTGTATTTTGAGGCGAAGAGGTTGATGGAGATAGAGTGAAGAAGATGCTTATAAATAAGCATCTTCTTTTGTTAAATCAACATTTTATATTTTCTCGTGGAGCATGTAAAATGTTAAGTAAGAGAAAATGGTTTTATATTAAGGAAGTGTCAAAGCGATGAGTTTCACATTGAATAAATCGATTATTAAAGAAGTGTGCGGAGAGACCTCATATAAAAGAGGTGAAGCCTATTATAAATCAAATAAAGTGATAATAGATCATTACGATGAAAATAAAGAAATTTGTGAGGCGACAGTAAAAGGGAACGAGGATTTCCATGTTACAGTAGCAAAAGCCAAAAAGGGTGATGTTGTTGCAAAATGTAGTTGTCCTTCATTAGCGTCTTTTCAAACGTACTGTCAACATGTTGCAGCAGTATTAATACAAATAAACTATAATCAACAAACAGGTGGAATGAGCTCCACTAGTAGCAGAAATGATCAATTGACAAGTGGTATGTTTCAGCTGTTTGCAGACAAACCACTGAGGCCAAAAAGTAAACAACACCGTTTTGATACACGTGAAATATTAGATATTGAGTTTATATGTACACCAGTTGCTACGAGAAGTGGTGGGGCTCTTCTTGGAATTCAATTGAAACTTGCCAAAGTGTATTTCATAAATCATATTAGAGAATTTCTTTCTAAGGTGGAGAAAAGAGAGTCTTTGCATTGTTCAAATGAATTTACATATACACCAGATGTACATAGTTTTAAACAAGAAACGGATGCGATTATTCAGCAGCTCATTAAAATGTATCATAACGAAAAAATGTATGAAGATACGCTAGAAGTACACGCGAAACAAGATGAAAGTATGATATTTATACCACCAGCTTCATGGAAAGATATGCTCTTTTCACTTTCTAAAGCTGAATATGTACAGCTGAAACAAAATGAACAACTGTTTCAGGGATTACAAGTTTCAAAAGGGTTGTTGCCGTTACACTTTGAATTTACGAAGGGAAATAATGGCGGATTTACACTTCATATAGAGGGTTTAAATCGTGTACAAGTTATGGATATGTATAACAATGCACTTTACGATGGGAAATTATATCACTTACACATTGAAGATTGTATGCGACTTATTGAATTACAAAAGATGATGAGTCGCTCAAATAGTAATCAGTTTTATATTCCAGAAAGTAAGATGGAACATTTCGTCACGAAAGTTGTACCAGGATTAATGAAGCTCGGAACTGTACACATTGATGAAGTAATATCGGATCGTGTTGAAACACCTTCGCTAAAAGCGAAATTGTATTTAGACCGCGTGAAAAATCGCTTATTAGCAGGTCTTGAATTTCACTATGGGAACGTCATGATTAATCCGCTAGAAGAGGATGGACAGCCGTCTGTTTTTAATCGTGATGAGAAAAAGGAAAAAGAGATTTTAGACATTATGAGTGAAAGTGCTTTTGCAAAAACAGAAGGCGGTTACTTTATGCATAATGAAGAAGCTGAGTATAATTTTTTATATCACGTTGTGCCAACATTAAAAGGTTTAGTTGATATTTATGCGACTACAGCAATCAAATTGCGAATTAGTAAAGGGGATGCAGTTCCTCTTATTAGAGTGAGAAGAAAAGAAAGAATTGATTGGTTGTCATTTCGTTTTGATATAAAAGGAATACCAGAAGCAGAAATTAAAGGTGTATTAGCGGCCCTTGAAGAGAAACGTAAATATTATCGATTGGCGAATGGTTCGTTTTTATCGCTAGAGAGTAAAGAGTTTAATGAAATTAATCAGTTTATAAAAGAATCAGGTATTCGGAAAGAATTTTTACATGGAGAAGAGGTAAATGTTCCGCTTATTCGAAGTGTAAAATGGATGAACGGACTTCATGAAGGCAATGTTTTAAGTTTGGATGATTCTGTTCAAGAGTTAGTAGAAAACATTCAAAACCCGAAAAAATTAAAGTTTGCTGTGCCAAATACTTTAAATGCAGAAATGAGAAAGTATCAAGTATATGGGTTCGAATGGATGAAAACACTTGCTCATTACCGTTTTGGCGGTATTTTAGCAGATGATATGGGACTTGGAAAAACGTTGCAAAGCATTGCTTTTATAGATTCTGTTTTGACTGAGATTCGAGAAAAGAAACTGCCAATATTAGTCGTTTCACCATCATCTCTTGTTTATAATTGGTTTAGTGAATTGAAAAAATTCGCCCCGCATATTAGAGCAGTTATTGCAGATGGAAACCAAGCAGAGCGCCGGAAAATTTTGAAAGATATAACGGAATTTGATGTCGTAATCACGTCATATCCATTACTGAGAAGAGATATAAGATTATATGCAAGACCATTTCATACACTATTTCTTGATGAAGCACAGGCGTTTAAAAACCCTACAACGCAAACGGCAAGAGCTGTGAAAACAATTCAAGCTGAATACCGTTTCGGACTAACTGGTACACCTGTAGAAAATTCATTAGAAGAGCTATGGTCTATCTTCCATGTCGTCTTCCCGGAATTATTACCAGGAAGAAAAGAGTTCGGTGATTTAAGGCGTGAAGATATAGCGAAGCGAGTGAAACCATTCGTATTAAGACGATTAAAAGGGGACGTATTAAATGAGTTGCCAGAGAAAATAGAGCACTTACAATCATCGGAGCTATTACCCGATCAAAAGAGTCTTTATGCTGCTTATTTAGCGAAGCTAAGGGAAGAAACGTTAAAGCATTTAGACAAAGATACGTTACGTAAAAATAAAATTAGAATTTTAGCTGGTTTAACGAGATTGCGACAAATTTGTTGCCATCCTGCTTTATTTGTTGATGATTACAAAGGAAGTTCAGCTAAATTTGAACAACTGTTAGAGATTTTAGAGGAATGTAGAAGTACAGGGAAGAGAATATTAATTTTTTCTCAATTTACGAAGATGCTTTCCATTATTGGTCGTGAGTTAAATCGACAAGCAATTCCATACTTTTATTTAGACGGGAGTACACCAGCGCAGGATCGTGTAGAGCTGTGCGATCGGTTTAACGAAGGAGAAGGAGATCTATTTCTCATTTCTTTAAAAGCTGGTGGTACCGGACTTAATTTAACTGGTGCAGATACAGTAATATTATATGATTTATGGTGGAATCCAGCTGTTGAACAACAAGCGGCCGATAGGGCGTATCGAATGGGACAAAAAAATACAGTGCAAGTTATAAAGCTAGTAGCTCAGGGAACAATTGAGGAGAAAATGCATGAACTGCAAGAAAGTAAGAAAAATTTAATCGCTGAAGTGATTGAGCCGGGAGAAGAGAAATTGTCCTCAATCACAGAGGAAGAAATTCGAGATATTTTAATGATTTAATATAAAAAAGCTATGCCTTCAAATTTATGAGGGCATAGCTTTTTTGTTGTAATAATTATATTTTGTTTTGTACAAAGTAAAGAAATCAAATGTTATTTAAATTACTTCTTTGTACCTTTACTTTTGTAGGGTTTGGCAGCTGCCTTTTTCTTTGCACTTGATTGCCAACGGTTCCATCCTTTACTTCCTGTACCTTGTCCTACACCTTTTTTCGGTTTTGCTTTCGTTTTACTCATATGATCACTCCGTTATATAAAAAATCTTATTTAATAATAGCCAATGTTTTAGAAAAATATTCTGGATAAATGACTATGTTTGTTTTAAGTAAAAACAAACTGCTTGAATGCTATAGTATATCATGAAATTGCAAGTAAACTGAAAGGAATTATAAAGAAAATGAAAATAATAAGAAATACTGCGGATTCTATATTCCGAACGATCACATTAATTATTGTGTATACGTTAGTTTCGGTCAGTGAAACATTTTTGGGAATGACGAGGCAGAAAAAGTAAAGATGTTAAATTAACAACAATCAATAAAGCCGTAAAATAAAGAATTGAAAAATATTTTAAAACTTTTTGTTGACTTTCTTTATTTTTTGTATAGAATAATCATTAATAAAATGTTTCAGAGATGTGACAACAAAACGACTATGAAAGGACGAGTAGTAGTAGGACGTAGTTTAAGCGAGTCAGGGGTGGTGTGAGCCTGATACGAAGCCTATTATGAAGAACCTCCTGGAGTTGCTAACCGAAATCCTTTATAGGAAAGTAGACTTAGCCGGGAACTTCGCCGTTACAAGAAGAACAGTATCGAGATATTTCATCTCCGTATTGTATAAGTGAGCAACCTCTGTTGCTAATTTGGGTGGTACCGCGGAACCAAAGCCTTTCGTCCCAGTTTTTTGGGAAAGAAGGGCTTTTTTTGTTGGCTTCTTTTCACAACATCCAAACATTTTAGGAGGAAACCACCATGTATCAATCATTAATGACAGTAAGAGAGACTCAAATTGCAATTAAGGAAGTTAAAACATTTTTCGAGGACCAATTAGCAAAACGCCTTGAACTATTCCGCGTATCTGCACCATTATTCGTAACGAAAAAATCAGGATTAAACGATCACCTAAACGGTGTAGAACGTCCAATTGAATTTGATATGTTACATTCAGGAGAAGAATTAGAAATTGTTCATTCACTAGCGAAATGGAAACGATTTGCATTACATGAATACGGATATGAAGCTGGTGAAGGTTTATATACAAACATGAACGCGATTCGTCGTGATGAAGAACTTGATGCAACGCATTCCATTTATGTTGACCAATGGGATTGGGAAAAAATCGTTCAAAAAGAATGGCGTACTGTTGAATACTTACAAAAAACAGTACAAACAATTTATGGAATATTCAAAGATTTAGAAGATCACTTATTTGAAAAATATCCGTTCCTTGGAAAGTATTTACCGGAAGAAATTGTTTTCGTTACTTCTCAAGAATTAGAAGATAAATATCCAGAATTAACACCGAAAGATCGTGAACATGCAATTGCAAAAGAACACGGTGCAGTCTTCATTATCGGAATTGGTGATGCACTTCGTTCAGGTGAAAAGCATGACGGACGCGCAGCTGATTATGACGATTGGAAATTAAACGGTGACATTTTATTCTGGCACCCAGTACTACAATCTTCATTTGAGTTATCATCAATGGGAATTCGTGTTGATAGTAAATCACTTGATGAGCAGTTAACGAAAACTGGTGAAGACTTCAAACGTGAGTATGATTTCCATAAAGGTATACTAGAAGACGTACTACCATTAACAATCGGCGGTGGCATTGGACAATCAAGAATGTGCATGTACTTCTTACGTAAAGCACATATCGGTGAAGTTCAATCTTCTGTATGGCCTGACGATTTACGTGAAGCTTGCAAGAAAGAAAACATTCATCTGTTTTAATAGAAGTAAGGGAATAGCTTAAATATAGAGCTATTCCCTCTTTTTTATAAAACATTACTTATTTATTACCGAGTTCTTCTGCTAAACCGATTAAAATTCCTTCGACTCCACGAATGTAGCAGAGACGATACGAGTTCTCGTACTGAACTACTTCGCCAACGAGCTCTGCACCATGCTTAGTGAGTCTCGATACCATTTCGTCAATATCCTCGACAGTGAACATGACGCGTAGATAACCGAGGGCGTTTACAGGAGCTGTTCGGTGATCTGCTATAGTAGGAGGGGTGAGAAATCGCGAAAGTTCAATTCGGCTGTGGCCATCTGGAGTGACCATCATAGCAATCTCTACGCACTGAGAACCGAGTCCAGTTACGCGACCAGCCCATTCACCTTCGACATTTGCTCGACCTTCGAGATTCAAGCCAATCTCCTCAAAGAAAGAGATTGCGTTATCAAGGGATTCTACAACGATGCTGACATTGTCCATTCGTAGTAATTTGTTTTTTGCCATAGTCTTATCTCCTTATGTATAAAAGTTTATTATTTAATTATCCTCATAATTATACTACTAAGTAGTTACAAATTCCTTTCAGTCAAAAACACCTTGTCACAGTATAGGAAAATGTGACAAGGTGTTTTTTAATATATCATATAGCATCTTGTTAACGAATAGCTTTTTATTTAATAGGAAGGAAGTAGATTAATATGTTTTTTTTATAAGCGTTACTAAACATATCAAATTAGCTCATTTGCACGAAAGGCTCAATTTTCGCCATAAATGATTGATGCAGCGCCTCAACGCCTGTTACTAAATGAAGGCGGTCAATAACGACAGACACTTTAATTTCTGATGTACTTACCATTTTAATATGAATATCTTCTTCTTTTAAAGTAGTGAACATATTTGCAGCGACACCTGGGTTAGATACCATGCCAGATCCTACGATTGATACTTTTGCTAAGTGATTTTCATGTTCTACAGATTCGTAGTGAAGAGTTTCTTGATTTTGTTCCAATACTTCTAATGTTTCTCTTAAATCATTCGAGTGAATGGAGAAGGAGAGATGAACAGTTCCTTCATTTGTAATACTTTGAATGATGATATCTACATTAATATGTGCCGCTGATAATGTAGAGAAAACAGTTGAAAGTGAACCTTGTTCTAATCCTTTCACTGTGATGCGTGTAATATTATCTTCAAATGCAATACCTTTAACGATTGATTGTTGTTCCATGTTACATTCTCCTTTTACAATTGTTCCGTTTTCTTGTTCCATACTTGAGCGAACTTCTAAAACTACGTTATGATTTTTAGCAAACTCAACAGCACGCGGGTGTAATACGCCAGCACCGAGGTTTGCAAGTTCTAACATTTCGTCATAAGAAATTTCATCTAATTTATAAGCATCTTTTACAACTCGTGGATCCGTCGTATATACGCCGGTCACATCTGTGTAAATATCACATTTTTTTGCGTTTAGTGCAGCAGCTAATGCGACAGCAGTTGTATCAGAACCGCCTCGTCCAAGCGTTGTAATTTCAAAATCTTCACTGACTCCTTGGAAACCAGCTACAATAACAATCGTACCTTCAGCAAGATAAGATTGAATACGATCTGTATGAATGTCAGTAATCCGTGCACTACTATGTACAGATTCTGTCGTAATACCAGCTTGCCACCCTGTTAATGAAATTGCATGATAGCCTTTTGCTTGCAGTGCCATTGTTAATAATGAAATAGTTACTTGTTCTCCTGTAGATAGAAGCATATCCATTTCACGTTTACTTGGATTTTCTGTGATAGCGTTAGCGAGTGCGACAAGTTCATCTGTGCTTTTTCCCATTGCTGAAACGACAGAGACAATGCTATGACCTCGTTCATATTCTTCAATAATTAAATTTGCTACATGTTGAATGCGTTCGACGCTTCCGACAGAAGTGCCACCGAATTTTTGAACAATTGTTTCCATTACAGATTCCTTCTTTCGTCTATTTTTAAGAATAGATTAGGAAATATATAAATCCCAATACTCCTGTAGTTACCAGAAAGACAAACAAAAAACACCATCTCAAATAAGTGAGGATGGTGCTGTTACAGGAAAAGGGAAACAGAAAACGGAGCTAATAAAAAAACCGCCAAAAAAGGAATATCATAAAAAATGATATCTCTTTTTTGTAGATAGCTCTTCATACGTACACGTCTGTACATATGACAGTTCTGTTTCTATTCGAAAACAGCCCCAATTGATAAATGCAGAGAAACTTATCAATTTCGGCAATACTTCCTTTCATCTAAGTTCATAGACATCTCTGTGTCTCCATTAGAATACTCATAAGTATCGCAACCTCTATCTCACGTTTTAGGCGAGAGTGTTTGATTTATGAAGTTGTTGGTAACATTTGTTTTATAATAATTTAAATTTTTCGGGGAATCAAGTGTTTTATATATATTTTAAAAATTCTTTCTTTTTTCTGAGGAAGTTTGTGAAAAATGTAGCAAAATAAATTCATTGCATGTACATTAAACTTATAGTGCATAGGAGGTGGGAGAATGAAAAGGAAACAGCCTATTTATGTTGCGACAAAAATGAACACGACGATGGGAAAATTATGGGAATATACGCAAGAACCAGCTATACATACAGAGTGGGATGCTCGCTTTACTGAAATTTCGTATTTAGAGAAAAAAGAAGGAGAACCACAGAAGTTTTTGTATAAAACAAAGATTGGATTTGGGTTTGAAATAGCTGGAGAAGGGGAATCAATAGGTGAAATAAGAAAAGAAACTGGTGAAAGAATTTCCTCTTTAAAATTTTGGACGGATAATACATTATCTCTTATTCAAATAGGACGTGGTTATTGGAAGTATACGCCGAATAAAGAATACATCCATTTTGAGACACAATATGATTATGATACAAGATTTGGTCGTATAGGAAATGTGATAGATTCCTATATTTTTCGTCCGTTATTAGGTTGGGCGACTGCTTGGAGTTTTGATGCCTTAAAATTATGGTTAGAAAAGGGGCTTCATCCTAGGTTACTAATTAGAAGAACAATGACGTATTGGCTCGTATGTTTTTTATTTGCTTTTGTATGGATATATCAAGGGATAGTGCCAAAACTACTTTTTACTCATTTAGAAGAAGTAAAGATGCTTTCTGTATTAATCGGTTCAAATGAAAATAGTGTATATATACTTAAAATAATTGGGGTGTTAGAAATAATTTTCGGTGTTGTATGGCTGTTGCCAATAACAAAACGAAAATTATTTATACTGTATATTATTGTATTACTAGTTTTAACATTAGCGGCAGGATTTACGAATATTGCAAGCTTTACAGAGCCGTTTAATCCGATTACATTAAATGTTCTTCTAATGGGGTTATCAATTGTCGGTTATATAAATAGTTGCGATTTACCAAGAGCGAAAAATTGCAATAGGGCGAGAAAGGGATAAGTGTATGGTTAATATATATGAACGATTATTAGGGGATACCTATAAAAATCTTCATCCTGAATTGCAGAAGCGTTATGCGATTACAGAAGAGAATAGTTTTACAGGTGAAGGAAAGATGGATGAAATTTACGGTGGCTCTTTTTTCGTGAAATTTATATTAAAAATTGCATCGAAGTTTCGAATGTTTTTCTCGGAACGAGGAGAGGAAATTCCATTTACGATACAAAACATAGCTGAGCGAGATGAATATGGACAAGAATTAGTAAGGTGGAACCGTACTTTTTATTTTCATAATAAGAAAAGATATTTTAATGCAGTTATGCAATTGGATGGAAACGAAAATGAAATTGTAGATTATTTTGGCGAACCACATTTACTCGTTTCTACACTGCATTTTCATATCGATGAGTTAGGGGCAATGCATATTTCTTCAAAGAAACAATGGTTTTATATGTTTGGAAGAAAAATGCCGTTACCAAAATTTTTGTATGGTGAAGCAAAAATTGTTGAAAGTTATGATGCAACACTACAGTGTTTTCGAATTCATGTACAAGTACGAAACCCGTTAATTGGCTCGCTTTTTTCATATAAGGGAACATTTGTGGAAAGGAAATAAACGATATGAAAAATATAATATTTGGGCTTGCTTGTTATGTTGTTTTTCTAATATATGAGTGGTCGAATATAAATCCTGTTGAAGCAATTATATTATTGTCTGTTTTATTATTTATACCAATGTCACTTTGTATTATTGATAAAAGAAAAAGAGATGGATCGTATTTATTATTTTATAAATTCGTATCGTTTTTATATCCAATCGCAGCAATTTGTGCAATGCTAGCTTTCGTCACAAATTACAATGTATTTGCGCTAGTTTGGTTTGTATATACAGGAATTGTTGCGTTATTTGGTGTAAGTAGATTGCTAGAAAGAGGATGGAAGCCGTTAGAAGAGATCGCCATAGATAGTGCGTTTATTTATTTGTTTTTAGGTGGTTTTTGGTTTTTTGCTTCAGTAGCAAAACTTTCAATTATGCATTTTAGCTCTGACATTGTTTTACTCACAGCTGCACATTTTCATTACTCGGCGTTTCTATTGCCATTATCAGCTGGTTTAATAGGGAGAAAAAGAGAAAAGAGAAGTAAAGTATATGATGCTATTATGTTTATCATCATGATTTCACCTATGACAGTTGCAATAGGAATTACATACTCGAGAATATTTGAATTTTTTGCAGTGCTCCTATATTTATGTGCCATTTATGGGTATGGATTTTACGTTTGGAGAGCAAAATTTAATGCTATCAGTGCAAAGATTCTTCTAATCGTTTCGTCTAGTACACTCATGGTTACAATTATGTTCTCACTTATATATTCATACGGAAATTTGAAGCATGTAATGACGATTACAATTGCTCAAATGGTTTGGATTCACGGTGTTGTCAACGGAATTGGAGTAGCGTTACCGGCATTTGTCGGCTGGATGATCGAAAAGAGTGTTCCGAATTATAAATACTATGGGAAACCAATGAGTAAATTAAGAGGAAGTGTGGCAATTGGTGAGGCTTTTTTATATAGCGGCAATTTAGTAGACAGTAAGGAATACAACGGTTTAGTCGATAAAGTAAATGACTTTCATAGTGAGTCATTTGACGTGACGAAGGTACCTTTAAGTATTATTCGTTTTTATGAAAATACAACAGAGTATGAGTTGCAATCAAATATTAAATGGGCTCGTTGGTTCCGCCTATTTGCATTTTGTTATGAGAAAATGAGCAAGCATGTAGGACAAATACATTTAGGGATGGGCGGCAATTGGGAAACGATGCATGGCTCTATCATTAGTGTAATAGATGAGAAAGATGGAAGAGAGAATGTAAGGGCTTGGATAAGGAAAAATGAAGCAGGTGAATCTATTTTTGTAGCTCTTTATTCAAAGCATACAAATAAGAATGAGACATATATGAATATCGCCTTACCTTTACCTTATTCGAATATGACTGGTATTTTGAAACTATATAATGATAATCATGATTTAATCATTACTAGTAAGTTAAGAGAAAATGGCCAGGGAGATGAGGGAATTTATTTACATACTCGGTTCTTAACAATCCGTTTACCGTTAGCAGAGACTTTCATCATTACAGAGGGTAAGGATAAAATGTTAACAGCTCATCATAGCATGTGGCTATTTGGACTTGAATTTTTACATATTCATTATAAGATTGCAAAAATTGCACAGAAGTAAGAAAGGCTTGGATGGGTTTCCAAGCTTTTTTATGTATGGGTAATTGTCATAGAAATTTGTTTATTTAGCTCATTATCCCAAACACGTTGAATTTCAAAAGTGCCTGTTTCAAAAAATAATGGGAATCTTTCTTTAAACCAAGTTTGCATAGGTAGCTTTAGTGCTGTATCGATTGGTATCCATAATAATTCACCCTCAGGAGGATTCAAAAGAAGTTCACCTTCAAATGAGTCTGTCCAATAGTTAAATACCATATATCGAACATTACCTTTCGGATTGACATATTCATCTAATCCTTTAAAAGTTAAATTGGAAACAAGTAATCCAGTTTCTTCTTTTACTTCTCTTATAGCGGCTTGAACGATACTTTTGGGAAAATCTACTTTGCCGCCAGGAGCGATGTAGCCAGGGAAACCTCGATGGCTGGGGTGTTTTATGAGTAAAATTTCATTGTTACGTTGGATCATACACATTGTATAGATCTGATGTTCGATGTTATGTGAATTTGGAGGCATAATGATGTATTCTCCTTTATATTTTTTTGATAATTTTACCATAACATAATTGTTTCTTATATAATTAGAAATGGAATGTTATAAATTTTCAGTTATATATTATAAATTCTATAGTCATTCGAAAAGAGGGGAGAGACATGCAAGGAGAAATACAAAAGGAGAAAAGTTTAGGTTATGTTGGTAAATTATTATTACCGGTTAAAGTATCACCACACTTTAAATTTTTATGGATTGGACAATTACTCTCGGTCTTAGGTAGTTCGATAACTATGGTCATACTCCCAGTTGTTGTGTATTCATTAACTGGTTCAACAGTTGTAATGGGGATGACGATGGCAATGTACATGCTACCTAATATTCTTGCCTTACCGTTTGCGGGTTTAGTTGTAGACCGAATTGATCGGGTTAAATTAATGTTATTTACGGATATAATCCGCTGTATATTAATGCTATTACTTGCATCGCTTATATTTATGGATTTATTAACAATTACAATTTTATATATTCTCGTTGCCTTATACGGACTTATGGAAGGGATATTCCAACCAGCATATTCTGCTGTAAGGGCGAAAGTATTCGTCCCTGAAATTCGTAATGCAGCTAACGCACTCACTCAAATGAGTAATCAAGGTATACGATTAATTGGGCCAGCACTTGGTGGGTTAATCGTATCGGTTGCATCTGCAGGGATAGGTTTCGGACTAGATGCAGCAACGTACTTATTATCATTTTTATGTTTATTATTTTTAAAAGAAATTAAGTTTAAAAAAGTAAAACCCATTGAAAAGAGTAAGCTTAATTACAAACAAGAGTTTATGGAAGGTGTTTTAGTTTTAAAAAGTCATCCGTGGCTGTGGATTACAATTTTAGTTTTTTCTTTTATAAATATTTGTTATGCCGGTATTATCGTCGTATTAATTCCATGGTTATTTAATGTTCATCATCATTTTGAAGCTTACGTGTATGGACTTGGCATGGCCTTTTCTGGTGGTGGGGCTGTAATTGCCGCATTAATATTTGGTGGGAAAGAGCTGTGGCATAAGAGAGGATTACTGGCTTATGGAGGTGTTTTAATGAGTGGCATTGCTTTATTAATTATGCCATTCATTTCTTGGGCACCCGCTTTAATATTCTTAATGGCAATTGAAGGATTTGGCATGATGATATTTGGACTCATTTGGGAAACGAGTTTACAGGAGCTTGTACCAGAAGAAGCATTCGGAAGAGTGGCAAGCCTTGATATGTTGGGTTCTTTTGCTTTATTGCCATTAGGATACGTAGTTGTAGGCTGGTTAGCTACTGTCATAGGTGGCGAGATAACTATTATAACACTAGCTAGTTTAGTAATTTTAACAATTGGAATAGCATTGTCTGTACCGAGTATTCGTCGATTTAATTGATTATATGGGAAAAGAGGGCTAGACCTATATAGAAAATAACTTAGCATATAATCAACTAGTATTAATAAAACATCTTTGTAATGAAAAGCCTTCCATACACATTTGGCACAAAAAAATTAGTATGGAAGCAACAAAATTAGAAATCACAAAAGAAGTGACGGAAGCGATACAAGCAGGTTTCAAAAAAGAAGACTAAGCCCTAAAGAAATTAGGACTTAGTCTTCATTAAATACAAATGTTTGTTTCATTTTTTTACCTTCATTTACCGGATGGCCGTTATAAGAGAAATTCTTTTCTTCCCAAGTGATTACAACTTTAAAATTATGACTATTAAAGTCTAATGGGAATACCATGTAGTCAAAGCTTGTATGACTTTTAGAAATATTTTCATTAGGTGTAGTAGGTTTAAAGGTAGCCTTAGAGGTAGGATTGTTATCAAGTATTTCCACAGATACGTTTGATACATCATGACCGATGTTTTTTACGAGTAAACTATACGTATCAAATACACCTTGTTTCGGCTGGATTGCTTGCTTGTTTGAGTTATGAGATTTATCAATTTCGACATACCATTGTTTAGACTTTGACGCAATCGGTAGTGACTGAAATGTGTAAGCACTAGCTTGCATTGGTAGTGCTAAACATATAAGCGTAAAGAGAGTTAATATTTTTCGTTTCATTTTTTTTAGAGCTCCCATTCTTTAATGGATTTACTTGTTATTATCTTCTTTTCACGAGTAAATATACCATATAATGTAAAGTGGTTATTGTGAGTAGTGAATTAATATATTATTCACTACTCTTATAGCTGGCATAATTACGTATGTAGTAAGAAAGAATAAATTTGTTTTTTCTATACTTAGATTGCTACCCTTTTTAAAAGGGCTATTTTTATGTTTTAATAAAAAGAATATACTAAGAGTTCCGTATAAATTATTTATTTTAATGTAGTTAAATGTGCTTGTATATGTGAAATTAGAGAGGGAAGCTGTGTAGAGATGTTTCTACACAGCTTTTTAGGATATGAAAAAATTGCCAAAAATATGTTAAAATAACATTGTCATACAACAAGGGGGATTTGTTTTATGGAAAATGGACATCTTGCTAAAGTAGACTTAACGAAAAAAATTGAATCAAAATCTAAGTACAATAAGAAACTCGAAAAATATCAAAGGCGCTTATTAGCATTACAACAAATTTTGAAAGAAGAAAAAATCGCGGTTATGCTTGTTATGGAAGGATGGGATGCGGCTGGTAAAGGTGGGGCAATTAAGCGGGTGACGGAACATCTTGACCCTCGTGGGTTCCAAGTAGATCCAATTGGAGCGCCTGCACCTCATGAAAAACGTTACCATTATTTGCAACGTTTCTGGCGCAAAATTCCACAGTACGGGCAAATTACTATTTTTGATCGCTCATGGTACGGTCGTGTGTTAGTTGAGCGTGTTGAAGGTTTTGCTACAAAGGAAGAGTGGATGAGAGCATATGATGAGATTAATGATTTTGAAAAACTACTAACAGATGACCATTACATAATGGGGAAGTTCTTCTACCATATAAGTAAAGAGGAACAGTTAAAGAGATTTAAAGATAGAGAGAAAAATCCTTTGAAAAGATGGAAAATTACAGACGAAGATTGGCGTAATCGTGAAAAATGGGATGAATATGTTGAAGCGATGGAAGACATGTTTGAAAAAACAAGTAAGCCAAATGCGAAGTGGCATATTATTGAAAGTAACGATAAATTGTATGCTCGTGTGAAAACGTTAAAAATTATTATTTCATTCATTGAGGATTATTTCTTAGAACATGGTATAGAATTGCCTTCTTATTATTATGAAATGAAAGAGGATATTGAAGTTTTGCAAGATGTAGGTGTGAAAGAGTAAAAAAGAAAATGGCCCTGTGAATTGGTGAAACCAAATTATGGGGCTTTTTTATTTAGAAACATTTTACAATTAACAGAATAAGGTATATAATCAATAATCATATTAACAATGTTAATATGATTATTGATTATATAATGTGTGGGGGTTTTACTTTGAAGGGAAGAGATGTTGTTTTAGGTTTATTAATGGAAAAGGAATTGTCTGGTTACGATATTAAAATTGTGTTTGAAGACGTATTTACTCATTTTTTTGATGGAAGTTTTGGAATGATTTATCCAACGTTACGACAATTGGAGAATGAAGGGAAAATAAAAAAAGAGGTTGTCATGCAAGAGGGGAAACCGAATAAGAAGATGTACTTTATTACAGATGAAGGACGTGAAGAGTTTTATCAATACATGCAGACGCCTGTAGAGAAGGATGTTTTACGTTCGGATTTTTTAATGAGAATGTATTTTGGTAACTATAGTGATGATGTAACAATAAAAAAATGGATTAAAGATGAAATTGAAAGAAAAGAAGCGTACATTGCAGATCTTCGATTGAAATATGAAAAGTGGAGAGTAGGTATTACTTTCGTCGAAGAAATTTCACTAGATGTAGGTATTGCATCTTATAGTGCACAAGTGGAGACTTTGAAGAAAAAATTAGAAGAGTTAGAGGCGAAAGAAAACAATAAAACAGAAGAATGAAAAACGCGTTCACAATAAATAAAGGGGTATATAAAGATGGAGCAATCAAAGGGTATTAAGATTGTCTTTTTAATGTGTCTAGGTATCTTTCTTTGTATGATTGATACGACAATTATGAATATAGCTTTACCGGCAATACAATCGAGTGTAAATACTTCGTTAGAAAAGATGTCTTGGGTATTAAATGTTTATACAATGACGATTGCAGTACTTGCCATTCCGTTAGGGCGGATAGCTGATATCTTTGGAAAAGCAAAGATGTATATTCTGGGTCTGGTGATTTTTGGTGGTGGATCGGTACTTTGCGCTTTTGCTAATACAGGTGATTTTCTTATTTTTTCTCGTTTTATACAAAGTATTGGGGCAGCGATTTTATTTCCAACAAGTATGGTAATTGGTGTATCAGCTATGCCATTAGCTAAGAGGCATGTTGCGCTTGCAATTTTAGGAGTAACACAAGGATTGTCAGCTGCTATGGGACCAGTAATAGGTGGAATTATTACGCAAAATTTAGGATGGAGATGGGTGTTCTTCGTTAATGTTCCGGTTTGTATAATAGGAATCGTGTTATGTTGCATCATGCTACAAATAAAAAATGAAGAACGTATTATCTCAAAAATAGATTGGATAGGACTACTATTAAGTAGCACAGCAATTTTTTCATTTACTCTCATATTAGTAAAAGGTAATACATGGGGATGGCAAAGTAATATTGCTTTGTCTTGTTATGCAATTAGCACTATTTCTCTTATTCTATTTATTTTAGTAGAACGAAAGATTCATAACCCAATGGTGAATTTAAAGTTATTTCAAGATCGAATGTTTGTCGGAGCGTCGATCGTTGTTATATTGAGTAATTTATTTTTAATTGGAGTTACTGTATTGCTTCCAACGTTCTTGACGAAACTACAGGATCGAACGGAAATTGAAGCGGCTTTTTTAGTGACACCTATTTCAGCAATGATATTTTTTGTCTCACCAGTTGCAGCAACTTTAATTAAAAAACTCGGAAAAGTAACTATTATTTTGTCAGGATTTCTTGTTATGGGGCTTTCCTACTATTGGTTGCAAATGATTGATGTTCATTCAACAAATATAGAAATTATTATTCCATGTATGATATTAGGTGTTGGATATGGTTTAGTAGTGGGGCCAATTACAGTTTTAAGTGCGTCTTCGTTTGAAGGAGAATTGTTAACTGCTTCTCAAAGTGTTGTATCAATGTTACGACAAGTTGGAATTGTATTGGCAGTCGCAATATTTGTCTCTAACTTAACTCACAATTTAACTGTAAATAAAGAAAAAGTATATCGTTATGCAGAAGAAAAGGTGCGTACTATTCATGTGAATAGTACTGAGCAAACTGAAATTTTACAAATGACTAAAGAGAAAATAGAGAATCAAAGTTTAGAGTCGAATATAAATAAGAAACAAAATGCAATGACAATGGGATTAAGTAAAGAGAAAAAGGAAGAATTGATTCGCGACAAGACGGATGAAATATTAAGAAAAGTTCCAGTAGAATATAGAGATGTAAAAAGAGAAGAAGTTATGAGGAAAGTGACAAAAGAAGTTGAAAAACAAGAGGAAAGTATAAAGAAAGAGGTACTCACATTTTCAAATGATGTGAATCATTATGCCAAGAATCAGATGGCTATGAGTTTTACAGATTTATATAAAGCAAGTGTGCCAATTATTTTAATTTGTGCTTTCGTAAGTTTGTTGTTTTGGGAAGGGAAAGCTTTGAGTAAAAAGAGAAAGGGAAGGATAGTAGAAGAAGCGTAAAGGAAAACAGGCTGCTATTAGCCTGTTTTCCTTACGTTAGTATGAAAAATCTGGATTTAATTCTTTAAATTTATGACTATAATGCCTTTTATTATTAAAACCAACAAAATCAATTCCGACGCAAGATTCTAAATTTCCGTCTACAATCGTAGAATCCACGAAGCTTAAATGTTTTAATTTTTGTAGTTCTTTAATGAATTGTAGATTTCGTATGTTACCACAACTTGATAAGATGAGAGTTTCTAATTCCGTTAAATAGCGCAAATATTCGTGGTTTTTAAGCTTACTGCAATGGTCGAATTCGATGTGTTTTAAAGTTGAAGCATTGTTTTCAATTTCATCAATATGCTCTAAATTTCTTAAATAATTGAGTTCTAAATGCTTTAATTTAGGTAATGACCTACATCCTTTTAATGAATTAATGTTCCCTTGTGTAATGCTTAGTTTTTCAATTTTTTGTAAAGACATTAATTCTTCAAGGTTCTTTTGTTTCGGTTTGTATTTCCAAATGTACAGTTCTTTTAAGTTAGGACAAGATTCGAAGCCTTTAATGTTTTTATTACACTTTATGTGAAGTTCCTCTAAATTTGTAAAGCTTTCTAGCTCTGTTAAGTTTAGTGGAACTTGTGGTTCTTCTAGTGATAAAGATTTTAAGTTTTTTAATTTATATAGGGCTGAATAATCAGTAATATATATACTACTAATGTGTAAGCTTTCAATTTGCGGGCAGTGTTCAAGAAAATTAATATGGTGCAAACTATACCTAAGGTCATTAATGTAAACATCAGTAAAGTTGTTTGTATTAATGAAGTCTACGTATTCATCCAGTCTGTTTTCATGGATTTGTACTGTGCCATCCATAACTAAAAAGTTTTGTGGTTTCTTTTTGATAGATATTTGTAAAGGATTCATGTATTGAAATATTTCTGTCTTGTTTTCTAAAATAGTTTCAACACTTCTTTTGACAGTTGGAACATTGTCTCTTTGTTTGTAAGCTATTAAGGTTGACTTTATTTCTGACGGATCTGCTAATAAAATTTTTGGATCCATTTCATGTAGTACATCTTCATTTGCAGGTATACAGCTAACCATTGCATCAAGTGCTATTAAACTTAAAGGGTGTCCTTTTGTTAGCCAAGACTTAATTCGTCTCCAAGTTAGTTGTGATACTGCAGCTAATCGCGCCCAATCGTTATGAAATGATACTGCATGTTCCCTCTATCCAATCTAATGTTTCTGAGGATTGAAAAGAATGCAGACAAATGAAGGAAGTGGTCGGAAGCTCACTTTTTAATACTGTTTTTAGCCTTTCTATTACTAAAGGAAAGGCTTCTTCAAATGGTAAACAATAAGCTGCAGCGTGAGAAAGAGGTGCAAGTAAATCTTCATCAAATGCCTTCCACAGTTTTCTTATCCAATCTGAGGCGAATTCTCCTAGTATACATATAACAATTTCAAGTAATCTAGTTTTAATTACACCATTCATTGTGTTTGAAAAGCGGTTTATAACAGCATCTAGTACTTCGTTTTGATCGTACCTATTAAGAGCTTCAATTTCTGCTTCTTGAAGAAACCATCTAGTCATGGTGTAATCAAGTAATTCCTCTAAACTAGAGCGAACTTCTTCTAAAGTGGGCACGGGTGTAAGTTTGTGCTCATTCATCTCTAATTTTGGTTGCTTCGCTTTACCATCTTCTTCATAAAAACTATCATGCAAATAATATTTATAAGGTGAGTGAATCATTACAAGATGGTACCATTCTTTAGGATGTAAAGATAACGAAATAAGACGCTCATGACATTGGTTACATAATTTATAAGGTTGATTTGCTTGATCGGATTCTTCTATTTTATATACTGGATCATGTTTGCAAGCTTCACATAATTCTACTGTTTTTTTCATTGTTTCCTCCTTGCCTATTGTGAATAGTAGTATTTTTAATATAGCATGGGATAAGTCGAGTATGATTAGAAAGTTTTTTAGAATGAAAGGAAGGAATGGAAAATGCCATTGAATATGTAACGTTATACATAGTACATTAACAAGAGGGATTAATTTTAAAAGGAGGATGGGGAATTGCTAGATAAGGCAGGGGCTTTAATAGATAATCATGTGTACACAGAAGAAGAGCAACAAAAACTATACAAACGAACGTTAATAATCGTCAGCATTTCACAAATGTTTGGCGGTGCAGGACTAGCTGCTGGTATTACAGTGGGCGCACTTCTTGCGCAGCAAATGCTTGGAACAGATGCGTTTGCAGGATTACCAACTGCTATGTTTACATTAGGATCGGCATTAGCAGCTTTCATAGTAGGGAAGCTTTCGCAACGATATGGACGCCGGATAGGTCTTGCAACAGGGTTTATAGTAGGTGGATTTGGAGCAATTGGTGTTGTAATGGCAGCTTTAACAAATAGTATTATTCTTTTACTTATTTCTTTACTTATATATGGTGCTGGTACAGCCACGAATCTACAAGCTCGTTATGCAGGTACAGATTTAGCAGATAAGAAGCAGAGAGCAACGGCTGTTAGTATTACGATGGTAATGACGACTTTCGGTGCAGTTGCAGGACCAAATTTAGTAGGGGTAATGGGAAGTTTTGCTCATTCAATTGGAGTTCCTAAACTTGCAGGTCCGTTCATACTATCGGCAGCAGCATTTATACTGGCGGGTCTAGTTCTTTTTGTTATGCTTCGTCCAGATCCTTTGATTATTGCTAACATAATAGAAAGATATAAACAGGAACATACATATAAAGGACAACCAATAACAGAAGAAGCGAAAGAAAATAAACGAGGTATTACAGTTGGAGCAATCGTAATGATACTTACGCAAATCGTGATGGTTGCGATTATGACGATGACGCCAGTTCATATGGGACACCACGGTCACGGTTTAAGTGCAGTAGGACTTGTGATAGGTTTTCATGTAGGTGCAATGTATCTTCCATCTCTCGTTACAGGAATGTTAATTGATAAAATTGGCCGAACTACAATGAGCATAGCTGGTGGAGTGATTTTACTTGCAGCGGGTGTCATAGCTGCGATAGCGCCAAGTGATTCTTTATTATTATTAATCGTTGCTCTGTCTTTACTTGGGCTAGGATGGAACCTCGGATTGATAAGTGGTACAGCACAAATCGTTGATTCCACAACACCGTCTACACGTGCTAAAACACAAGGGAAAATAGATGTTTTTATTGCGCTAGCTGGAGCTTCTGGTGGAGCAATGTCAGGTATGGTAGTAGCGAATTCAAGTTATGCGGCATTGTCATTGGCTGGAGGCGTGTTAGCGTTATTACTTATTCCTGTTGTGATATGGTCTCGAAAAGGGGCAAGAAATTAAATGAAAAAGAGGTTCTAGTTACTGGCTAGAGCCTCTTTTTATACACTTAAATTAAATTCCACTCTACAATAAGCCCTAAATGCGTAAGTCCGCCACCAAATCCGTATAGTAAAAGTGTGTCTCCGTTATTTAATTTCCCTTCTTTTATAGCTAAATTTAAAGCGAGTGGAATGGTGACTGAAGAGGTATTCCCCATATATTCCACGCTCGTTAATGTTTTTTGTATTGGAATTTGAGACTTTTCGCAAATAGATTCGATCATTCGTAAGTTAGCGCTGTGGGGTATGAACCAGTCTATATCATCTACTTGCATATTTACGGTATGTAATAAATTTTTTATGCCTTTTGGTACCGTGCGTGTTGCCCATTTATATACTTCTCTTCCATTTTGAACGATTTTTTCATTTGTTTGCAGTGGTGTGCCATTCATAGTAGTAGATAAGTTTGTTCTATATAGATGAATGCCGCCATCACCGTTTGTTCCCATGTGAGCAGCGATAAAGCTTGGGGTGTTTTCATCTCTTTCTAATAAAATAGCTCCAGCACCATCACCGAATAAAATACAGGTCGTTCTATCGGTATAATCAGTAACTTTAGATAATGTCTCTGTCGCTACGACAAGTACTTTTTCATGTGATCCAGAAGTGATTAAGCTATTACCGACGTGTAGTCCATATGTAAAACCAGCACAAGTTGCATTTAAATCAAAAGCTAGTGTATGAGGTATGTTGAAGTATTGTTGTATTTGGCAAGCAACACTAGGGAAAACGTAATCAGCAGTAGTAGTAGCGACAATGATACAGTCGACATCTTCTAAGTTTTTCTTATATGTTGTACATAAATTTTCAATTGCTTTAATGGCTAAGTTTGAGGAGTATTCTTCGTCGCTAGCGATTCTTCTTTCCTTCATTCCTGTTCTTTGTACAATCCATTCATCATTCGTATGGACCATCTTTTCTAAATCGTTATTAGACAATATTTGATCTGGAACATAAGTACCAATTGCAGTAATACGAGATTTAGAATGCATAGGAACATCTCCTAACTTTTATTTTTATAACCTGATACTAATATTAGGTTATAAAAATGTCAATAAAGATTTTTGTTGTATTAAAACGATAATACTTAACTTACTATGAAGGAATTTGGCGAGTGCTGTAAAAATAATATACGAGAAGTTTCTAAATTTGATAATTGCTTTTGTTATTTTTATTGTGAGAAAAACTCGCAAAAAATGACGATTAAAGTAAAAATATAAAGATTTTCTTTCGTGTGATATAGGTTGTTAAACCTTGTGAAAGCGAATTACTTATGCTACACTTTATGTAACTTAAAATGAACGGAGGGGCTTCCTTTGATCTTAATCAGATTACGTCTCAATACTTTGTGCCAATAATTGAATAGCGCTCAAAGGCTCTGTCTGTGTACAGAGTGAACGGGATTGGTCTGCCTATTTTAAAGGAACCCTTTATTAAGCTTATATGTGAAAAAGAGGGAGGGACGAATACGCCCTCTTTTTGTTTTGCCTTTATAAATAGAATGGGGTTGTATAAGTGAACACTTACTGTGGATACGTATACAATCTTGGGACTTTTTGACTATAAAATAGGATGAAAGCATAGCTTTCTTCTATTTCTTTGGTGAACCCTTATCCGTTTACGAAAACACAGGCAGCGACCTGTGTTTTTTATTTTACGTAATCGAAATGGAGGAATAAATATATGGAAGAAGTATTACAAAGAGCAGTTTTAGTTGGAGTAAATGTAGGTAATGAAGATGATTTTGCATATTCGATGGAAGAGTTAACAAATCTTGCGGAAGCTTGTGATGTAGAGGTAATTGGGCAAGTAACGCAAAATTTACAACGAGTAAATCCATCGCATTATATCGGAAAAGGAAAGATTGAAGAAGTTGCAGCGTATGTACAAGAAATAGATGCGAATATGGTTATCTTTAATGATGAATTATCTCCTTCACAAATTCGAAATTTAGAAGAGGATTTAGATTGTAAGGTAATTGATCGTACCATTTTAATTTTAGATATTTTTGCGCAACGTGCGAAAACGAAAGAAGCACAGCTACAAGTAGAAGTAGCACACCTTCAGTATATGATGCCTCGTTTAATCGGTCTTCGTGAATCGTTAGGGAGACAGAGCGGCGGCGTTGGTACGAAAAATAAAGGTGTCGGTGAAAAGAAGTTAGAGTTAGACCGTCGTAAAATTGAAGAACAAATTTCAGTTTTGAATAAAGATTTAGAAGCGCTCGTTGCCCAGCGTCAAACGCAGCGAAAGCAGCGTAAGAAAAATGAAATACCTGTTGTAGCATTAGTAGGTTATACGAATGCAGGAAAGTCAACGACGATGAATGCAATGCTTGAAATTTATAATGGTACAGAAGAAAAACAAGTATTTGAAAAAGATATGTTATTCGCGACGTTAGAAACATCTGTACGAAATATTGATTTGCCAGATAATAAATCATTTTTATTAACAGATACAGTTGGATTTGTAAGTAAATTACCACATCATCTTGTGAAGGCGTTCCGTTCAACGTTAGAAGAAGTAGCGGAAGCAGACCTACTTATTCACGTTGTAGATTACGCAAATCCAAATTATGAACAATTAATTGATATTACAAATGAAACGTTAAAGAAAATTGGAGTAGAAAATATTCCAACGATCTATGCTTATAATAAATCAGATATGGTAGATGTTGAAATTCCGAAAGTGCAAGAAGATCGCGTTTATTTATCAGCGAAGAAACATGTTGGAATTGAAGAACTTGTAGAAATGATTCGCTCACACATCTATAAAGAATATACGAAGTGTGAAATGTTAATTCCATATGATCAAGGACAGGTAGTTTCGTATTTCAATAATCATGCACACGTTTTATCTACGAGTTACGAAAACGAAGGTACCAAATTACAAATAGAATGTAAGACGAGTGATTACGAGAAGTATAAGCATTTTGCAATTTAATGTAAGAGGCAACCCAGTATGTGATTGGGTTGTCTTTTTTTTTGTACTGTTTTACCGCTGAAAGTTACAAGGATGCAAGCCAATGACGGGAGTTAAGTTATATTTCTGGAAAAAGAAATGAAAGCAGTATAGAATAGAAATGTTTCAAAAGTCAGAATTTATTACACCTACTGTAATAAATATATATTTTGTACAGAAAGGGGAGATTCACATATGCAGGCAGTTTCACACAAAAAAACTGTAGAAACACCGACAATATATCGAATTTTATTTGCGATTAGCTTTGGGCATTTTTTAAATGATTCGATGCAAGCAGTTGTGCCGGCGTTGTTTCCTATTTTGGAAAAAACGATGAATTTATCCTATATGCAAGTAGGGTGGATTGCGTTTGCGTTAAATATGACGTCATCGATTATGCAACCGGTGTTTGGTATGTATTCAGATAAGAAGCCGTCACCATTTTTATTACCACTCGGCATGTTTTCAAGTATGCTTGGAATGATTGGACTCGCGTTTGCACCAAACTTTATTATTGTTATTATTTCTGTTTTATTTATTGGTTTAGGTTCCGCAGTCTTTCATCCAGAAGGCGCTCGTGTTGCGTATATGGCGGCAGGTGCAAAACGAGGGTTAGCGCAAGCGATTTATCAAGTTGGGGGAAACACGGGGAATTCTTTAGCTCCTATTTTTACAGCGCTAATTTTCGTTCCACTCGGTCAAATTGGTTCATTAGGTTTTACAGCATTTGCAGCAGTAGGAATTGCATTATTAATTTTCGTATCGAATTGGTACAAAAATGAATTAGCAACCGGTGCTGTAAGAAGGAAGAAGAGGGCTGCACTTGAGGCGGAAAATGCAATTGTAAGTACACACATTAAATTCGTTATTATACTTCTTGTTTTTCTTACTTTTGTACGCTCTTGGTACGGTGCTGGTATCGGGAATTTCTATCAATTTTACTTAATAGAGCATTACGGTTTATCTATAAAAAATGCCCAGTATTTCGTATTCGCATTTATGATTGCTGGTGTGTTAGGCACTTTCTTCGGAGGACCGTTAGCAGATCGATTTGGTAAGAAAAATATCATCGTATTTTCAATGTTAGGTTCAGCGCCACTTGCACTGTTATTACCACATGTCTCACTTGTGTGGGTCGTACCGTTATTTTTATGTATCGGTTTTATTAGTTCAAGTAGTTTTAGTGTAATTGTTGTATATGCACAAGAGCTTGTGCCTGGAAAAGTGGGAATGGTGTCAGGATTAATCGTAGGTCTTGCATTTGGACTTGGAGCATTAGGTGCTGTAGTTCTTGGGAAATTAGCAGATATATATAGCCTGCAATTTATTATGCTATTATGTAGTTGTCTACCATTAATTGGACTCACTTCATGGTTACTGCCAAGTGATAAGAAAACGATAGAATAGGGGATGCGCTATGAAATTGTGTGAAAACGTTACGGAATTAATAGGAGATACACCTGTCGTCCGATTATCTAAATTTATTCCGGAAGACGCAGCAGATGTGTATGTGAAACTAGAAATGTTTAATCCATCGCGCAGTGTGAAAGACCGTGCTGCTTATAATTTACTTCACGTTGCAGAAGAAAATGGTCTCATCAAACCAGGAGATACAATTATTGAACCGACAAGCGGGAATACAGGGATTGGTTTAGCGATGAATGCAGCAGCTAAAGGGTATAAAGCGATTTTAATTATGCCAGATAATATGTCAAAAGAGCGTATTAATTTATTGAAAGCATACGGAGCAGAAGTAGTTTTAACACCAGCAGAACAAAGAATGCCAGGAGCAATTGCGAAGGCGTTAGAACTGCAAAAACAAATACCTAATAGTTTTATCCCGCAACAATTTGAAAATCCAGCTAATCCGAATATTCACCGTTATACGACTGCACTTGAAATTTACGAACAAATGGATGGAGAGCTTGATGCTTTTGTTGCAACGGCAGGAACAGGCGGAACGATTACAGGGACTGGTGAAACGTTAAAAGAGAAATTGCCAAACTTATATATTGCAGTAGTGGAACCGAAAGGATCTCCCGTTTTATCCGGTGGTGTACCAGGTCCTCATAAACTAGTAGGAACAAGCCCAGGATTTATTCCGAAAAACTTAAATACAGAAGTGTATAACGAAATTATTCAAATTGCAGATGAAGAGGCTTTAACGACAATGAGAAACTTAGCTAGACAAGAAGGATTATTAGTTGGGCCATCTTCTGGAGCATCTGTTTACGCTGCAATCATGATAGCGAAACGCCTAGGCGTTGGTAAAAAAGTTTTATGTATTGCGCCTGATACAGGTGAACGTTATTTAAGCATGGGGTTATTTGAATAAAAAGGATAGAAACACCTTAATAGTGAGTAGCTGCTATTAAGGTGTTTGTTTTATGGAATGAAGAGGGGGAGAAGAACAATGAAACTATTAAAACCAATCCATGAATATAGTGAGCATATTACGGCGTATAGACAAGCGTTTTTACACTCAGGGGAACAACCACATGGAAGTAGTTCTTTACAAAACTTTGATTCTCTTGATGAATGGTTTGAAAAAGTGAGTAAACAAGAACTAGGAGAAAATTTACTAGCTAATCGAGTGCCGTCTAGTCAGTTTTTAAGTTTTGAAAAAGGGGAACTTATAGGTTTTGTGAATATTAGACATAGATTAAATCCAGAATTATTACGGGAAAGCGGTCATATTGGATATAGTGTCCATCCGAATAAACGTCGCCACGGTTACGCTACGAAACAACTACAACTTGCATTAGCTGAAGCGCAAAAATTAGGATTGCAGAAAGTATTAATAACTTGCGATAAATCCAATATCGGTTCTGCTAAAACGATTCAAAAGGTTGGAGGTGTGTTAGAAAATGAAGTAGTTTCTTCTCGTACTGGTGAAGTTATTCAGCGCTATTGGATACAAATATGATTAAGTAGGAATTTGAAAAGGTAATGCAAGCTGTAATATCGAAATAGATAAATGAAATATAGGGGATTACTGCAATTTTAGGGGGAAATGAAATGGGATTAAAAGAGAAAGCGATAGAGATGTCAGAGATTTATAGGAAAAATCCGAAAGTAGAAGCTATTATTTTAGCGGGTTCAGTAGCTAGAAAGCTTGAAGATGAACATTCAGATATAGAATTACATATTTTATGGTCAACACCGCCAGAAGATGAGGATCGTAGGGCCCCTATTCATCATATTGATGGGACAATATTATCGTATCATCCGTATGAGGAAGAAGAATGGTCGGAAACGTATTTAACGAAAGAGGGAATTAAATTAGAGATTAGTAACTTTTTAACAGAGACAGTAGAGAAAGTGATTTCGGATGTGGTGGATCAATATGATATAAGTTATGAAAAACAATGTATTGTATCATCCATTCATGATGGTGTTAGTTTGTATGGAGAAGGGAAAGTGAATGAATTAAAAGAAAAAGTAGCGGCATATTCAGATGAACTAGCAAAACGGATGATTTCAGAAAATCTATGGTTAAGTAATCGTTGGCACAATCGAAAGGCGCTTTTAAAACGGAAAGATTGGCTTATGCTTTATGACGTTATTTGCGAAGTACAAAGGAACATATTCGGTGTTTTATTTGGTTTGAATAAAATGTACGTACATCATCCAGCGTTTAAATGGATGCCTAATAATGTGGAACGAATGACTATTAAACCTGAAAAATTATATGAACGTATGGCGGACACATTAATAGGGAATCCAGAAAAAAGTGTGCAGGAGTTAGAGTTGCTAATAGAAGAAGTGTTGCAACAAGTTCATACATACGCGCCAGGAGTAAATGTGGATGAGCAAGAAAAATCTATTTTTTATTTTGTGAAATAGAAAATAGTAATAAGGGGGAAGTTATGGGGTTTTTTAATAGGTTTTTTAAAAAAGTTGAAAAAGTAAATGAGCAAGAAGCTACTCTTCATGAATTAAGTGAAGAATTGTATGTTGAATCACCGGTAGAGGAAGCGACTAGTTACTGGGTATCAATGGCACAAAATATAATTGTTAATGCTGTAAAAGCGGCTGACAATGATGTGGAACGTGCCTTCGTGTTATTGAATTTGAAGAAAGGTGAGGCTTCATTTGATATTTTTTATCAAATAAATGGGCAATTGTATTTCTGGGATCAGCTAGAAAATGAGACGATAAGAAATAGAATTCAGAACGAGTTGTTACCGCAAGCTCCAGAAGTTTCAAATGCAGTAAATGAGCAATTTCGTGGAGCTGATCACCCTATAATTTCGTTCGCACAATTGCAGTTTGAATGGGAAACGAAAGCCTGGTTCTCACATATAATTTGGGAAGATAGCCTTGCTGCTCAATTGCCCAAAAATCAAATTCTAAATGAATGGTTTCGTGTAATTAAAGAAGAAACGAAAAATAGACCACTGGATAGTGATGCGAAATTTTCTTGGTATCCATCAAACTCTTAAAAAATGAATACAGAGAGACAGGTTATGTTTCTAGATGATTTGTATTATTGAATAAGTATCAATAATACGTAATTCTTTTTCTATTGCCTGTTAGAATTCGTTATGTACTAAGCTACTTGTTTTCTAAACTAAAACTTATATTTCGAATTTTTAAATAGATTGTAATACATAAAAATTCGAAATATAAGTTGACACTATTTTTAATGTGTGATAAAAATGATAGTAATCAATTCGGAAAATAATATTTGGGCAATGAAAGGGTATAGTAGTGAATATCTCCCTATTTCAGAGAGCTGATGGTTGGTGTGAATCAGTATATAGATTATTCATGAAGTTCGTCCTGGAGCATCTTTCATAAATCTCATATTTTGAGGAAATGAAAGACGGTAGTTTATACCGTTATCAAATAAAGTGGTGAAGATTTTTTCACAACTAGGGTGGTACCGCGATATTTATCGTCCCTACGTATTTACGTAGGGACGTTTTTTATTTAGGTCCTAACTTTGGTGTGGCTTCATAACTAGGGTGGTACCGCGATATTTTATCGTCCCTACGTTTTTGCGTAGGGGCGTTTTTATTTAGGTGGTTTCTTAGTGTTCTTCACAACTAGGGTGGTACCGCGATAATTTTGTCGTCCCTACGTATTTACGTAGGGGCGTTTTTTTATTATTAGAGAGGAAGTGAACGTATTAGAAAAGAGTATTGATAGAACAATATAAATACCGAATTGTAACAAAGAAAAAGAGATAGAGAGGAGATTAACAAATGAATTCACAGCAATGGACATCGAAATTAGGTTTCGTATTAGCTGCAGCAGGTTCGGCAATTGGTCTTGGGGCGATTTGGAAATTCCCATATATGGCCGGCATTGGAGGAGGCGGAGCGTTCTTCCTAATTTTCATCGGTTTCACATTATTAATTGGTTTACCGCTATTATTAGCTGAATTTGTTATTGGAAGAAGTACACAAAAAGAGGCTGTCGATGCATATAGAGAGATTGCTCCTAAAACGTTATGGCCTTGGTTAGGTAAATTAGGAATTGTAACATGTTTCATATTACTTTCTTTCTACAGTGTTGTAGGAGGCTGGATTTTATTATATTTATGGAATGCAATTACAGGTAGACTATGGGAAGGAAATGGAGCATACGAAGCTACGTTTGGTGAAATCATTTCCAATCCATATTTAGCAGTTGGATCACAGCTATTATTCATCCTTATTACTATTTTCATCGTAAGTAAAGGTGTACAAAATGGTGTTGAAAAAGTAAATAAATATTTCATGCCAGCACTATTCGTTTTATTCTTTGTATTAATCGTTCGTGCACTTACGTTAGATGGTGCTGGAGAAGGCGTTCGTTTCTTCTTACAACCTGATTTCTCACATGTAACATCAGAAGTCATTTTATACGCAATGGGGCAATCGTTCTTCTCATTATCTGTTGGGGTAGCCGTTATGGTAACGTATAGCTCATACTTACCGAAAGAAGAAAGCTTACCACGTTCAGCATTTTCTATCGTAGCCTTAACTCTTGTTATTACATTACTTGCAGGACTTGCAATTTTCCCAGTTGTGTTCGCATTTGGGATGGAACCATCTCAAGGACCAGGACTATTATTTATCGTATTGCCAGCTATTTTCAGTAAAATGGCATTCGGAAAATTATTCTTCATCGTTTTCTTATTACTATTCTTCTTCGCTACGATTACATCAGCAATTTCGATGTTAGAAATTAGTGTTGCATCGTTAACATCAAAAGGTAAAGGGAAACGTGAAAAAATGGCCTTAATCGTAGGGTTATTAATCTTCGTTGTTGGGGTACCATCAGCATTATCATTCGGTATATTAAGTGATCTGAAGATTTTCGGGAAGACAGTCTTTGATTTAGCGGACTATGCAGTAAGTAACGTATTAATGCCACTTGGTGTATTATTAGTTTCTATCTTTGTTCCTTTAAAAATGAAGAAAGATGTATTAATGAAAGAGCTAGGTGTAAGTAAAAATAAAGGTTATAAACTATTCGTATTATGGTTATTCTTACTTCGTTATATCGCACCAATTGCGATTATTATCGTATTCTTAAATGTACTTGGCATCATATAAAAAGAAAGGTAGCGTATCATACAAAGATACGCTACCTTTTTATTTTGCTCTTTTTTGCAATTCATTTACTGTTACGAACTGATAGCCCTTCTTAGATAAAGAATCTAAAATACCTTCAATCGTTTGTAAATTTTCATTAGACTCATCATACATAGAGTGCAGTAAAATGATAGAACCTGGTTTTACATTTTTATTAACGTATTTAATTTTATCAGCCGCAGATTTATAAAAAGTATCGGGCTCAAGATCCCATGTGATTGTTTCGATATTGTTTTTATTTAAATAATATGGCAGCCCTATTAACTTCTTACCGTTAGGGGGCCTAAAATCAATTTCGTCTGTAAATCCTGTTTGGCGGATTAATGAATTCGTTTTTTCTATTTCATCTTTAATAAAAGAAGGTGTTTTGAAAACCATTCTATTATGAGAATATGTATGGTTTCCAAGTTGGTGTCCAGATTGCGCGATAGCTTCTCCTAACGATAAATTTTGCTCTAATTCATTTCCAATTAAAAAGAAAGTAGCTTTAGCGTTGTATTTATCTAGTAGCGGTAATATTTGTTTTACATTGTTAGTAGGGCCATCATCAAAAGTTAAAGCAATCACTTTTTCATTTGTTTCTACGCGTTGTGTTAAATCTCCAAATAATTGAAAGCTTCTTGCGTTCATCAATTTGTATGTTCCGAATAATGCCGTGATAATAAAGAATAGTGTAACGATTGTAATGATAATTTTTTTCTTCATAATGTAACCTCACAATGATTTTTAATTCAGTTAAAAAGTATTATATCAAACTAAGTAATTTCGTGCTTTAAGAAGGGTGTGGATGCAAGGAGAAGGAATTTATCATATAATAAAATGCAAAAGGTATATTAGGAGGTGTTTATATGGCGATTATAATTCAATTGCCAGACACTGCAACGCCTCATGCAAAGCCAAGTATGGAAATGGCGATACTTTGCGTGAGGTAGACAAGTAATATACAATCGCCTATATGAGCTCGTATCATTTTTTATATTTGGCTTTGCACCTTATTGAAATGAACCATAAAAAATAAGGGGCGAGCAGAAATGAAATACGTAAAAGCTAATGCTGTTTTACCAGAGAGTTTAATTACTGAAATTCAAAAGTATATACAAGGTGAAACAATTTACATTCCGAAACAAGAAACGAAACATTATAAATGGGGTACACGATCTGGCGGAAGAAAACAACTAGATGAAAGAAATAAAGCAATTAAAGAAGCGTTTAAAAGTGGGATTGCTATTCATCAACTTGCAGAAGAATATTTTCTTTCTGGGGAAACGATTAAAAAGATTGTGTATTCTAAATAAGAGGAAAAGAGTCTGATTCATATATTACTTTGAATCAGACTCTTTTTGTTTTATGTGTATTGGATATATGAGGTGTGAACGGGCATGATAATAGAAAAAATGTGCCGTTTTTTTACTAAATGGTATACAGAGCACTTGAAAAGTAGAAAGGTGAACATATATGAATCATATTGGACAAATAACGATAGAGCTTTTAGTTGGTTTTTTTGTTCTATTAATTGCTACAAAAATATTAGGGAAAACACAAATATCTCAGCTAACGCCATTTGATTTTATTTCTGCAATCGTCCTAGGTGAGCTCGTTGGAAATTCAATATATGATCCTAAAATTAAAGTATGGTCTATTTTATATTCAGTATTTGTTTGGGTAATTTTAATTTATACTATAGAAGTGATAACACAAAAAGTAAGAGGAACAAGAAGGTTTTTTGAAGGGTATCCTTCAATTATTATTCGTAACGGAAAGATTGATCGTGAACAATTAAGCGTAAATCATTTGGATATAAACCAATTACAACAAATGCTTAGGCAACAAAAAGATATATTTTCAATCCGAGAAGTTGAATATATGATATTGGAACCGAACGGAAACATAAGCGTTCTGAAAAAAAGTAAATACGAATCTCCTACTATAAATGATTTAAGTTTAAAACATAAGCCTGTATACTTACCAATTTCATTAATTAGTGATGGAAAAGTAGTTAAGGATAATTTGAGGGAAGCGGGATTTGATGAAGGATGGCTTTATAAACAAATAAAGCAAAAAGGAATTACTAAATTTGAAGACGTATTATATGCGGAATGGAAAACAGATGATGGCTTCTTTTGTCAGGAAATGCAGCGGTAGAGAATAAGTGATATATGTAATGTTTGTTTCTAAGTTATCTTTTACATATCAAAAAATGTAATCATTGTATACAATAAAACTAGATCAACAATTTGTATGGAGTGATAAAGATGGAAGCGTTTATTAGAAGTGATCAATATAATTTTATAAAATCACAAGCTTATATTTTAGCAAACGGGCATGCAACGGCAAATGATAGAGGTGTAATTCAAGCGTTAAAATCGCTTGCTATTGAAAAGATAATACATGTATTTGAGAATTTAACGGATGAACAGAAAGAGTTAATTGATACGGTATTAACAGTTCAAAATAGAGAAGATGCAGAATCATTTTTAATGAAAATAAATCCGTATGTAATTCCGTTTCAAGAAGTTACAGCACAAACATTAAAAAAATTATTTCCTAAAGCGAAAAAGTTAAAACTTCCTGATATGGAAGAAATGGATATGAAAGAAATATCTTATTTAAGCTGGATTGATAAGGGGTCAAGCAGGAAATTTATTATAGCGAAAAATGATAAAAATAAATTTGTTGGTCTGCAAGGAACGTTCCAAAGTTTAAATAAAAAAAGCATTTGTTCGTTATGTCATGGACATGAAGAAGTAGGAATGTTTTTAGTTGAAATTAAAGGCGATGTACCAGGAACTTTCGTTAAAAAGGGAAACTACATTTGCAAAGATGGTGTAGCTTGCAATCAGAATATGAAGTCACTTGATAAATTACATGATTTTATTGAGCGATTGAAGAAATAACGAGAAAACCTCTAGTATTTAAACTGGAGGTTTTTATTTTTTGAAGAAGTAAAATAAGCTTTCTTTGTAAATGTAGATTTATAATGAAATTTGATAAAAATATCTATTATGATACAGTTGCTTATATGCAAGGAGGTAAAACATGGATTACCTTTTATCGAAAGAAAAAGTGAAGCGATGGCCCAAAGATATGATAGCGGCGGGGCGTTGTCATACAGTTGGCCTGAAATCGGATGGCACGGTAGTAGCGGTGGGCCGGAATAAAGAAGGGGAATGTAATGTAAGTGGCTGGCGAGATATTGAAGCAGTCGCAGTGGGCAATGTTCATATGGCAACGAACACGGGTAATGCTCATACAATCGGTCTTACATGTGACAGTACTGCGGTAGCACTGGGTTGGAATAAGCATGAACAATGTGATGTAAACGATTGGCATAATATTGTAGCGGTTGCGGCAGGGTGGCGTCGTACTATTGGCCTGAAATCGGATGGCACGGTAGTAGCGGTGGGCCGAAATAAAGAAGGAGAATGCAATGTAAGCAGTTGGCAAGGTATTGTGGCAGTCACAGCGGGTGACTGGCATACAGTCGGTCTTAAATTGGACGGCACATTGACGACTGTGGGGAATAATCGATATGGTCAATGCAATGTAAGTAGCTGGCGAGGTATTGTAGCGGTCAAGGCTGGGTATCTTCATACTGTTGGTCTTAAACGAGACGGTACGGTGACAGCAGTGGGAAATGATAAACATAACCAGTGTGATGTAAGTGGCTGGCGAGATATTGTAGCAATAGCGGCTGGTACGAATCATACAATCGGACTTAAATCAAACGGTACCGTGGTCGCAGTGGGTTGGAATGAGTATGGCCAATGTAACGTAAGTGATTGGAGAGATATTGTAGCGATAGCGGCTGGTTGTGCACATACAGTCGGACTAAAATCAGACGGCACGGTGATCGCGGTAGGTAATAATGAATTTGGCCAATGCGATGTAGGTAGCTGGCGCGACATTCGGTTACCTGGCAAATAGTCAATTTACAATAAATCATTAGTAATATTATTCTATTTTAGGAGTAATTATGGAATAGGATATGTAGAAAATAATTAAACTTAAATCTGCTGAATAAGAATCTCTTTTGAAAAGGGATTCTTATTATTTTTCATAAAATGAGGGTGTAAATGGAATTTTTGAACAAATTTTATTTCAAAATTACAGTAGAAGATATAAATTAAAAAGTATAGAGGAGATAAAGGAATGCTTAAAAGGTTTTTACTTTCTTTACCGGATGTTTTACTTATATGTATCGTTCTCTACATAATGTACACAAATTCTTTTAGTTTTGGACAGATGCTAGTAATTTCCATTGCAATCGGAATTATTGGTGGTCTTGCTATTAGAATTTGTAAGGATGTATTCACGTATATAAGATGGACAATTAAACAAAGAAAAAATTGAATATGTTTAATAGTTATTAGGAGGGAATGAAATGACTAAGAAAAAGAATAGAGTGAAAAACGAGATAGTACTTTGGTCACTAACAGCAATTGTTCTGTTAATTGTATGGTACTTTTATCAAAAATAAAAACGCAACGTACTAAAAAAGCACGATGCGTTTTTATTATTTTTTTTGCCAATTTTCTTTTATAAAGTCTTCACGCCCAGATTCTTTTTGCTCAGTAGCATATTTCTCTGGATTCTTTTTATAGAAATGTTGGTGGTATTCCTCTGCTTCGTAAAAAGGTGCAGCAGGACGAATTTCAGTCACGATTGGATCTTTAAACATACCGCTTTCTGCAAGAGCTTGTTTTGATTTTTCAGCAAGCCCTTTTTGTGTTTCGTTATGATAAAAAATAGCGGTACGATAAGATGGACCACGGTCAAAAAATTGTCCGCCATCATCAGTTGGATCGATTTGTGGCCAATATAAGTCTAGTAATTTCTGATAAGGAAAAATAGAAGGATCGAATGTAATTTGAACAACTTCTAAATGTCCAGATGTTCCAGCTTTTACTTGTTCATATGTTGGGTTTTCTACATGACCTCCTGCATAGCCAGAAAGTACTTTATGAATACCAGGAAGTTCATCAAATGGTTTTACCATGCACCAAAAGCAACCGCCTGCGAAGGTTGCGAGTTCGTATGTTTTTTCGGACATTGCTGTAATCCTCCTAAATGTATATGTTTTATATAGTATTATATAAATTGTTTTATTGCGCAATAAAAAAGATTTGAAAATATATGTTTTTTACAAACAAGATCCTCCGCTCACATCAATTAATTGTCCAGTAACCCAGCGGCTGTCTGGAGAAGCAAGGAATGCAGCAGTATCGGCAATGTCTTCTACTTCACCTAAGCGATTGAAAGCGGAAATAGTAGTAGCGTACTGCTTCATCATCGGGTCGCTCAAGAGTTCTGCATTCATATCTGTTTTAATAAATCCTGGAAGTATTGCATTCACCGTTATTCCTCGTGCTCCAAGCTGTTTTGCTAGCGTAAAAGTCATTGTATTAATAGCGCCTTTCGTCATACTATATGCAACAAAATCAGGTAAAGAAATGCGGGTGGCAGCGGATGAAATATTAATAATTCGGCTATTGTCACGTAAACGTGGTAGTGCTAGTTGAATGATAAAGAATGGAGCTTTTGCATTTACTGAAACCATTCTATCAAAAAACTGTTCAGTCGTTTCTTCAATAAAAGCACCAGGACCAATGCCAGCATTGTTTATTAAAATATCAAATTGTGTTTCACCAGTGCGCTTTTGTAATTCAGTATCTAAAGCGTTATAAAGGTTTTCTACACCGTGTAAGGATTCTAGATTTGCGCCGATAGAAAAAGCTTGGCCACCATCTGATCGAATTTCATGAACAGTTTCTTCAGCGTCATCTTTTCGACTACCGTAATGAACAGCAACCAATGCACCGTCATTTGCTAAACGTTTAGCGATCGCTCGTCCAATTCCTCGGCTTGCTCCTGTAACTAACGCTACTTTCCCTTTTAACATAGTTTCCTCATCTCCTCATAAACTTTATAAGTTTTTCTTTATGTAGTAATGCAAACATACTTAAGTAATATATGAGTGTATGTAAGTAATGCATTCCAATTTTGATTTGAGAAAAAATAAATAGAATGAATTTTGATTTTTTTGAAAAAAACATATTGACAACGAAAAGAACAACGTCCTATAATACGTGTAACAAATAAAAGTTAATTAAGAATTTTCTAACTTTATATGTTGTATATGCAAAGAAGAGGAAAGTAGATGATTATGATCGTTTCAGAGAGCTACTCCAAGGCTGTGAGGGTAGTAACAATCGAATCATTGAAGATCACCTCGGAGCATCGCTTGCGAAAGGGAAACTGAGTAGAGGGCGGCGGCATCGTCTCCGGTAAAAGGACGGAGGTCTGATTGGACCTACAAAGCTTATATTTCGTGAGAAGTATAAGGAAGCTGAGTGGTAACGCGAAACTCTCGCCTCAGCAATCAAAGCTACTAAATTGTAGTAGTTGATTGCTGAGGCGAGAGTTTTTATTTTTAAAAATAGAAGAAGAGAATGCGTAGAAGAGGAGAGTAAATGATAAAGATTGTTTCAGAGAGCTGCCCCGAGGCTGTGAGGGTGGTAACAATTCACTCATTGAAAATCACCTTGGAGCACTACTTTTGAAAACTAGTAAAAAGTAGCGGGGTTGTTCCCGATAGAAAAACAAAAGTCTAATTGGACTTGCAGAGCTTATATTTCGTGAGAAGTATAAGGAAGCTGAGTGGTACCACGATTCCCTCGTCTCAGCAATGGATTGCTACAAGTATGTAAGTAATCGATTGTTGAGACGAGTATATTTTTAAGGTTTATATACTTAATATTCTGTTAAAAATACTCATCTCAGCAATCGATGTAGAAATAGATTGCAAAAAATAGAGAAAAAAAGAGGAGCGATGTGAGATGGGAAACCAGTACATTTACATGAATGGGGAATTTGTAGAAAAAGAAAAGGCAGTTGTTTCAGTATATGATCACGGTTTTTTATACGGAGACGGTGTATTTGAAGGGATTCGTAGTTACGGAGGAAATGTATTTTGTTTAAAAGAACATGTGAAACGATTGTATGAATCAGCGAAATCTATTTTACTAACAATTCCAATGACGGTAGAAGAAATGGAAGAAGCAGTTTTACATACACTCCAAAAAAACGAATATACTGATGCTTACATTCGCTTAATTGTCTCAAGAGGAAAAGGTGACTTAGGGCTCGATCCGAGAAGTTGTGTGAAGCCGAGCGTAATTATCATTGCAGAACAATTAAAGTTATTCCCACAAGAATTTTATGATAATGGGCTAAGCGTTGTATCTGTTGCATCAAGACGTAATACGCCAGATGCGTTAGATCCACGTATTAAGTCAATGAATTATTTAAATAACGTACTTGTAAAAATTGAAGCAGCACAAGCAGGAGTGTTAGAGGCTCTTATGTTAAATCAACAAGGATATGTTTGTGAAGGTTCTGGTGATAATGTTTTCGTTGTGAAAGATGGAAAAGTATTAACCCCGCCATCCTATTTAGGAGCATTAGAAGGTATTACGAGAAATAGTGTTATCGAGCTATGTGAGCGACTGAGTATTCCGTGTGAGGAAAGACCGTTCACTCGCCATGATGTATATGTAGCGGATGAAGTATTTTTAACAGGAACAGCAGCGGAGTTAATTCCAGTTGTAAAAGTTGATTCCAGAGAAATTGGAGATGGGAAACCAGGAAGTGTAACGAAACAATTGACCGAAGAATTTAAAAAATTAACGAGAGAAAGAGGAGTACGTGTTCCCAGGCTGACGGAAAGCTTAGCATAAATAAGGAGAGGAGTTAATGGAAATGAAGCAGCAGTATACAGCGTATGAGAAGTTACAGTATGAAGAAATGACAGGCGCTGGGCACGTGATTCAATGTTTGAAGAAATTGGGTGTAACGACCGTTTTCGGCTATCCAGGCGGAGCGATTTTACCAGTATACGATGCGTTATACGAAAGTGGTTTGAAACATGTTTTAACTCGTCATGAGCAAGCTGCCATTCATGCGGCTGAAGGATATGCGAGAGCTTCTGGAAAGGTCGGGGTAGTCTTTGCTACCTCTGGCCCAGGGGCGACAAATTTAGTTACGGGCTTAGCAGACGCTTATATGGATTCGATTCCTTTAGTTGTCATTACCGGGCAAGTTGCAACGCCTTTAATTGGTAAAGATGGATTTCAAGAAGCGGATGTTGTCGGAATTACAGTACCTGTTACGAAGCATAATTACCAGGTTCGTGATGTGAATCATGTATCACGAATTGTGCAAGAAGCTTTTTACATCGCCAAAAGCGGGCGCCCGGGACCAGTATTAATTGATATTCCAAAAGATGTTCAAAATGCAAAAGTCACCAGTTTCTTTAATGAAGAAGTTGATATTCCGGGGTACAAACCAGAATTTGTACCAGACAGCATGAAACTTAGAGAGGTGGCTAAAGCAATTTCAAAATCTAAGCGTCCACTTCTTTATATTGGAGGAGGTGTCATTCATTCAGGTGGATCCGATGAACTCTTCGAATTCGCAAGGGAGAACCGTATTCCAGTCGTTTCAACTTTAATGGGACTTGGTGCATATCCACCGGATGATTCATTGTTTCTAGGGATGCTTGGTATGCATGGGACATACGCTGCTAATATGGCGGTAACAGAATGTGATTTACTACTTGCATTAGGTGTTCGCTTCGATGATCGTGTAACAGGAAAATTAGAACTTTTTTCTCCAAACTCGAAAAAAGTACATATTGATATTGATTCTTCTGAGTTTCATAAAAATGTAACTGTAGAACATCCGATTGTTGGTGATGTAAAAAAAGCGTTACACATGCTGTTACATATGTCTATTTATACACAAACAGACGAATGGCTTCAGAAAGTAAAGACATGGAAAGAAGAATATCCACTTTCTTATAAGCAAAAAGAATCTGAGTTAAAACCACAGCATGTGATCAACTTAGTAAGTGAATTAACGAATGGTGAAGCGATTGTCACAACAGAAGTAGGTCAGCATCAAATGTGGGCTGCTCACTTCTATAAAGCAAGAAAACCTCGGACGTTCCTTACCTCTGGAGGATTAGGAACGATGGGGTTTGGTTTTCCAGCAGCAATTGGTGCTCAGCTAGCTAAAAAAGAAGAACTTGTCATTTGTATTGCAGGTGACGCTTCTTTTCAAATGAACATTCAAGAACTACAAACAATTGCTGAAAATAACATCCCTGTAAAAGTATTTATCATAAATAACAAATTTTTAGGGATGGTAAGGCAATGGCAAGAAATGTTTTATGAAAATCGTTTATCAGAATCAAAAATTGGATCACCAGATTTTGTGAAAGTAGCAGAAGCTTATGGAGTAAAGGGATTAAGAGCAACAAATTCAACCGAGGCAAAACAAGTGATGTTAGAAGCATTTGCTTATGAAGGTCCTGTTGTAGTTGATTTTTGTGTAGAAGAAGGTGAAAACGTATTTCCGATGGTTCCGCCAAACAAAGGGAATAACGAAATGATTATGAAGAGGTGGGAAGAATGAGTCATACTTTTTCACTCGTTATTCATAACGAGCCAAGCGTCTTATTACGTATAAGTGGGATTTTTGCTCGGCGTGGTTATTATATTTCTTCTTTACATTTAAAAGAAAGAGATACTAGTGGTGTTTCTGAAATGAAACTCACAGCAGTTTGTACTGAAAATGAAGCGACATTACTTGTTAGTCAGTTAAAAAAAATAATTGATGTTCTGCAAGTAAATAAATTATAAGGAGTGTATGGAATATGAAAACATATTATGAAAAAGATGCAAATGTAGAGTTATTACAAGGAAAAACTGTTGCAGTAGTTGGTTATGGATCACAAGGTCATGCGCAAGCACAAAATTTACGTGATTCTGGTGTAGAGGTTGTAGTTGGTGTTCGTCCTGGTAAGTCGTATGAAGTAGCGAAAGCGGATGGATTTGAAGTAATGTCTGTTTCAGAAGCGGTTCGAACCGCACAAGTTGTACAAATGTTATTGCCAGATGAACAGCAAGCTCATGTGTATAAAGCAGAGGTAGAAGAGAATCTTCGTGAAGGACAAATGTTACTTTTCTCACATGGATTTAACATTCACTTCGGACAAATTAATCCGCCAAGTTACGTAGATGTAGCGATGGTCGCGCCAAAAAGTCCAGGTCATCTCGTTCGCCGTGTATTTCAAGAAGGAAATGGTGTTCCAGCATTAGTCGCAGTGCATCAAGATGCGACGGGAACAGCGCTACATGTAGCACTGGCGTATGCAAAAGGTGTAGGGTGTACACGTGCGGGGGTAATTGAAACGACATTCCAAGAAGAAACCGAAACGGATTTATTCGGTGAGCAAGCTGTACTTTGCGGCGGGGTAACTGCACTTGTGAAGGCCGGGTTCGAAACGTTAACGGAAGGTGGATATCGTCCTGAAATTGCATACTTTGAATGTTTGCATGAATTAAAGCTAATTGTCGACTTAATGTACGAAGGTGGATTAACGACTATGCGCCATTCTATTTCAGATACGGCAGAGTTTGGAGATTATGTAACAGGATCGAGAATTGTTACAGATGAAACGAAGAAGGAAATGAAGCGTGTTCTGACAGAAATTCAGCAAGGTGAATTTGCGAAGAAATGGATTTTAGAAAATCAAGCAGGGCGTCCGACGTATAACGCAATGAAAAAAGCAGAACAAAATCATCAATTAGAAAAAGTGGGAGCAGAGCTTCGTGAAATGATGAGCTGGATTCATGCACCGAAAGAATTAGTAAAGAAATAGAGTAAGAGAGTATAAATGAAAAATATGTAAGAGGGGATTTGACAAGATGAGAAGTGACATGATTAAAAAAGGTTTTGATAAAGCACCGCACCGTAGTTTATTAAAAGCAACTGGTTTGAAAGATGAAGATTTTGATAAACCTTTCATAGCGATTTGTAATTCTTTTATTGAAATTATTCCAGGGCATAAACACTTGAACGAGTTTGGGAAACTTGTAAAAGAGGCAGTTCGCGCGGCAGGTATGGTACCATTCGAATTCAATACAATTGGAGTTGACGATGGTATTGCGATGGGACATATCGGTATGCGTTATTCTCTTCCGAGTCGTGAAATTATTGCAGATTCAGTAGAAACGGTTGTAAATGCACACTGGTTTGACGGCATGATTTGTATCCCAAACTGTGACAAAATTACACCAGGTATGATGATGGCTGCACTACGTATTAATATTCCGACTGTGTTTGTTTCAGGCGGCCCGATGGCGGCTGGAAAAACGTCAAAAGGAGAAGTTGTTGATTTAAGCTCTGTTTTTGAAGGGGTAGGAGCTTATCAATCTGGGAAAATTTCAGAAGAAGAATTAAAAGATATTGAAGATCATGGCTGTCCATCTTGTGGCTCTTGTTCGGGTATGTTTACCGCGAACTCTATGAATTGTTTATGTGAAGTATTAGGTTTAGCTCTTCCTGGTAACGGGAGTATTTTAGCAATTGATCCAAGACGTGAAGAGTTAATTAAACAAGCAGCAGAGAAATTGAAAATTTTAATTGAAAGAGATATTAAGCCGCGTGATATTGTAACAGAAGAAGCAATTGACGATGCTTTTGCACTTGATATGGCGATGGGTGGATCAACGAATACAGTATTACATACGCTAGCACTCGCACAAGAGGCAGGACTAGATTATGATATGAACCGTATTGATGCAGTTTCAAGACGTGTACCTCATTTATGTAAAGTAAGTCCAGCCTCAAATTGGCATATGGAAGATATTGATCGTGCGGGCGGGATTAGTGCAATTTTGAAAGAGATGAGCCGGAAAGAAGGAGTACTTCATCTTGATCGAATAACTGCTACTGGGCAAACATTAAGAGAAAATATCGCTGAGGCAGAGATTAAAGATAAGGAGGTTATTCACTCTCTCGAAAACCCTCATAGTGAAGAGGGGGGCTTACGTATATTAAAAGGAAATCTTGCTAAAGATGGAGCGGTTATTAAAAGCGGTGCAACAGAGGTAAAGCGTTTTGAAGGGCCTTGCGTTATTTTTAATTCACAAGATGAGGCACTTGCGGGCATTATGCTTGGGAAAGTGAAAAAAGGAGATGTAGTTGTCATTCGTTATGAAGGACCAAGAGGTGGCCCTGGTATGCCAGAAATGTTAGCCCCAACATCAGCAATTGCTGGAATGGGATTAGGTGCTGAGGTTGCATTATTAACAGATGGACGTTTTTCTGGAGCTTCACGTGGAATTTCAGTAGGACATATTTCACCAGAAGCAGCAGCGGGCGGGATGATTGCACTTCTTGAACAAGGGGATATTGTATGTATTGATGTTGAAGAACGCTTGCTAGAAGTAAGGGTGAGTGATGAGGAATTAGAAAAGCGTAAAAAAGAATGGAAACGACCAGAACCAAAAGTGAAAACTGGCTGGCTTGGACGTTATGCACAAATGGTAACATCGGCGAATACAGGGGCTGTTCTGAAAATCCCACATTTTGATTGAGCCAATTTAAAAGAGATAAGGATGATATATAATGGTGCAAAAGGTAAAGGAGAGAGTGAAAATTGAAGATATCTTAATGGCCCATAATTGCATGAAAGATATCGTTATTAAAACACCGTTACAACGTGATACAGTTTTATCTGAGAAATATGATTGTGACGTTTATGTAAAACGAGAAGACTTACAATTAATTCGCTCTTTCAAAATTCGTGGTGCATACAATTTGATTCAAAGTTTACCGAAAGAAAAGTTACAAAACGGTGTTGTTTGTGCAAGTGCTGGTAATCATGCGCAAGGAGTTGCTTACACGTGTAATTTATTGAAGATTCCGTCAAAAATATTTATGCCCACAACAACACCGAAACAAAAAGTATCACAAGTACAATTTTTCGGTGGTGATTTCGCAGAGATTGTATTAGTTGGTGATACATTCGATAGCTCTTTCCAAGAAGCACAGTGTTATTGTGAAGAAAATAGAATGACATTTGTTCATCCGTTTGATGATCCGTATGTAGTTGCTGGTCAAGGGACAGTGGCAGTTGAAATTATGCATGATATGGAGAAACCGGTTGATTATATCTTTACAGCAATCGGTGGTGGTGGATTAGCATCAGGAGTTGGTACATATGTAAAAGGTGTTAGTCCTACTACAAAGGTTATTGGTGTAGAGCCAATGGGAGCTGCATCTATGAAAGAGGCTTTTCTTCAAAATGAAAATGTAGCATTGGAGAAAATAGATAGCTTTGTTGATGGGGCAGCTGTTAAAAAAGTAGGAAAGTTAACATTTGAAACTTGTAAAGATGTAATTGACGATATTATTTTAGTACCAGAGGGGAAAGTTTGTACGACGATTTTAGAACTGTATAAGAAAAATGCGATTGTAGCTGAACCGGCTGGTGCACTCTCTATTGCAGCGCTTGATTTATATAGAGATGAAATAAAAGGTAAAACAGTTGTATGTACGCTAAGTGGTGGAAATAATGATATTGATAGAATGCAAGAAATGAAAGAGCGTTCGCTCATTTATGAAGGACTGAAACATTACTTTATCATTGAATTTCCGCAGCGTTCAGGTGCGCTAAGAGAATTTCTTGATAAAGGATTAGGACCAGAAGATGACATTACGCGCTTTGAGTATATTAAGAAACATAATAAAGAAAATGGTCCAGCATTAGTCGGCGTAGAATTAAAACATAAAGAAGATTATGAGCAATTAATTACTCGCTTTAAAGAAAATAATATTCAATTTATGGAACTTAATAAAAACCCTGTTTTGTTTGATTTGCTTATTTAATAGAAGGAAAGAGTTAGAATGTAAATAAAAAAGATAGATACAAGCGAGGGAATATAGTGCTTGTTCTATCTTTTTTATAGTTAAACTAGGTACTCATTAAATTCAAGAAGAATAAAGCTAGCTAACCAAAAGAGTATCGCAATACGAATGATTACATACATTGTAAATTCAAAAGGAGTAAGATTTCTCTCTCGCTTTATTTTTTTAAATAGTCTCACAGAATAAAAGGAACATAAAAGCAGGATTGCTATAGACATTTTATAGATGTTTTCTAAGAGGTTTATATTTTCTAATAACTCTTTCAGCATGTTTATCACCTATTCTGTAAAGTATATTACAGAGAAATAGATCTTGAGCTGTCTAGTTTCGTTTGTTTTTTATTTTCCCTGTATCATCAATTTCTACATCAGTTGAAATTGTTTGTAAATATTGAAGAGCTTTTTTCTTTTCTCCTTCATTTACAGGGGAAACTTGGTTGTTGCGAATGATATAAGGATTGAATGACATTTGGACATCCTTTCCTTTAAAAGTTAAAGTTAATACGCCAGTTTCAGCGCTTTTCCCATTCACATAACTCGGGAATAAAAAGTTACCTAATGAGTAAGCGATAGGAACTTTATTATAATACTCAAACCCTTGTAACCAATGTGGATGGCTCCCGACAATTGCGTTAGCTCCTGCTTCAACCATTTTAGGTACATATTGCTTTTGGTATTCTACCGGACGATTTGATTTTTCAACGCCCCAATGCATATAGACGATTAAATAGTCTGCATCTTTCTTTTGTTCTTTAATTGTTTTTGTTACAAGATTTAAATCATAGCCATTCGCAACGCCAGGTTTATTCTCACCAGCTACCCAATTAGAATCAGGCATAAATCGAACGAAGGAAAGAAATTTAAACTTTTTCCCTTTTACGGTCATTTCTCGTGCTGTATATGCATCTTTCGCATTTTTTCCGGCTCCAATGTAAGGGAACTTTAATTTTTCTACGTGAGAAATCGTATCTAATAATCCATCTTGCCCATAATCAAGTGTGTGGTTATTCCCAATATTTACGATGTCATATCCAGTGTTTTTAATAGCTTGTAGTGTAGATGGATCACTTTTAATCCAAAACAGTTGCCCAGGTGCTTTCTTTTCTTTCGTTGTAAATGCCGACTCTAAATTCACAAAAGAAATATCAGCTTTTTTTATTTCTTCTTTTACATGTTGGAATGGGTAATCAGCCCCATTCTTTTCGATTATAGGACGTAATTGCCAATCAAACATTGTATCACCAGAGAAGGTGAGTGTGATTTCTTGGTCTTCTATTTTCTTTTCGCTTTTTGAAGCGGTTTTACTAGATTTGTTTTGCAAATCGGGTTTGTCTTTTGCTTTTGAAATAAAAGAGTAATTGATTAATAAAACAATCGGTGTAATGAAAAAGGCTATTAACAAAAATCGTTTTAGTAAAGTTTTCATATATACCTTCCCTTTTAATATTATCTCGCAATTAAATTAACACTGAATCTATTAAAGGTAATTAAAGTTACAAAAAATAGCGGGTTATGTAGTGGAAAACATTTGTTAATATTCTCAATATTAAGTTAACATATAGATAACCTGTAAATCAATGTATAAACCAAAATATAGAAATAAAGAATTCGAAGGGTGAAGAATGAGAAATGGTTATATTAGGAGCAGTTGTAAATGGAATTTGTATTATATTTGGTACTTTACTTGGTAAATTATTTAGTAGGATTCCAGAAAGTATGAAAGGGACGATAATGCACGCAATCGGTTTAGCGGTTACTGTGCTTGGGCTTCAAATGGCATTAAAAAGTGAAAACTTTCTTGTTGTCATACTGAGTTTAGTGATTGGTACGGTAATTGGAGAATGGTTACAATTAGAAGAAAAGTTAAAACATTTAGGGGATTGGCTAGAAAATAAAGTTGGATCGAAAGGGAAAGGTAGCATATCAGAAGGTTTTGTAACAGCTACTTTAATTTTTGCAATTGGCGCGATGGGGATACTTGGTGCACTTGACAGTGGGATTCGCGGAAATCATGATATTTTATTTACAAAGGCGATTATCGATGGATTTATTTCTATTATATTAACGACAACTCTAGGAATTGGCGTAGTATTTTCGGCAATTCCAGTTGTTTTATATGAAGGTGGTATTGCAGTTTTTGCAACACAAATTAATAGTTTTGTCCCGAAAGAATTAATGAACCAATTTATAGTGGAGATGACGGCTACGGGCGGCATTATGATATCTGCTATTGGATTGAACTTGCTTAGTATTATTAAAATCAAGGTGGCAAATTTACTTCCAGGTATATTGGTAGTGGGTGTAATTGTTTCAATTATTTATGGTTACGGTTTGTTAGTAAATTAGTAGAGGATGGAAACACATATGGAGGAATTTCAATTTACAAAACGTGTGCATAAAATATTGGAGATTGCAGCAAAAGAGAGTGAGTATAACATAATTCACCCAGTCCATCTGTTTATAGGTATGTGTAAAGAAGGTACAGGAGTTTGCGCTGAGTTATTTATGTATTTGTTTCACAAAGTCGGTCCAGATTTTTTAGAAAAACTTTCGTTACGAAAACAATTCGATTTACATAATCAAGAGTATAAAAAAATAGGGCAATATAAACTATCTTATAAGGCGATAGAAATTTTACAAATAGCGAAGAAACGTATGGAACGCTTTCAGCAAGTAGTAGTAAATGAAGGACATGTTATGTATGCATTATTTCATGTAGATACAAATATTGGTGGATTTATACATACACAAATGCAAGAAGATATATTACGTATTACAGCTGCACCGAGAGACTTAGCGGTTGATTTAAATAGTTTTAAATCTATTTATAATACATTATTTTGTCATGTAAGAAGAGTTAGTCCTTCTGATTTTGATAAGTTATCACGATTTGTAGTGGATGAATTTGGTGAACGGTGGTTACAGTCGGTTGATTATGGATTTCGGACATATAACGAAAAGTTACCTATCTATATTGCACAGCAGGAGGAAGTAATAGTTGGTTTCGCCTGTTACGATGTAGTGAGAGGAAAGAAAGGCTTGTTTGGTCCAATGGGCATAGCGAAACAAAATCGTGTGAAAGGTGTAGGAAAAGAATTATTGCATCATTGTTTATATAATATGAAGCAAGATGGATATGAATATGCGATTATTGGACAAGCAGGTCCCATTGAGTTTTACGAGAGAAATTGTAATGCTCGTTTAATACCGATAGATAATAAGTAACCAACTTCATATAGAGGAGTTGGTTTTATTATGAAAATGATGTAGAGATGTAGTGTTTTTTACTAGAAAATAGCGGGTTTTGTAGTAAATCTTGCATATAAAGCAAATTACTAAACTTTTTACAAGAAAGGGTGTAGAATGGGTATCTAAAGAAAGAAGGTGTGAAAATGGCCAGCTGGAAACGGAATTTAATGATTTGTTGGCTAGGTTGTTTTACCACTGCAGCCGGTATGAGTTTAGTAATTCCTTTCTTATCTTTTTATATTGAGGAATTAGGAGTAACTGGCACTTCAAGCATTGCACAGTGGTCGGGACTTGCATTTGGTGTAACATTTTTAATGGGTGCGATCGTATCGCCAATATGGGGAAAGCTTGGTGATATACATGGACGGAAATTGATGCTTATTCGTGCTAGCCTCGGTATGGCGATTATTATGACGCTTATGGGGTTTGTAACGGATGTGTATCAACTAGTCGCACTAAGATTTTTAATGGGAGCAGTATCTGGTTTCCTTTCAACAGCGATGACATTTATTGCAGCAGAAACTCCGAAAGAACATTCAGGTTGGGCGATTTCCACAATTTCAACTGGTGGTGTGAGCGGTTCGTTACTTGGCCCGTTACTTGGCGGTTATTTGTCTGAGTTAATTGGAATGCGTCATGTCTTTCTTGTTACGGGAGCTTTTTTATTCCTTTCCTTTCTCATCGTTTTTTTCTTCCTGCATGAAGAAAATCACTCTGCTCAAGCAAAAAAAACACAGCCGAAAAAAGTATGGACGATGGTCCCAGCGAAGCATTTAATTATTAGTTTATTTGTAACAACATTTATTATTCAACTTGCTAATATGTCAGTTCAACCAATTGTTACATTGTACGTGAAAAATTTAGTAGGTCCTCATACTGCACATATTGAAACAATTGCGGGTGCAGTTATGTCAGCGACAGGATTAGCAGTTATTTTGGCAGCACCAAGACTAGGAAGATTATCAGATCATATCGGTCCTCAAAAAACGTTAGTTGTAGCGTTATTTGCTGCAGGAATTATTTTTATCCCGCAAGCATTTGTAACGTCAGCTTGGCAACTATTAATTCTTCGATTTTTATTAGGTATCGCACAAGCAGGATTATTACCTTCCGTACAAACTCTACTAAAACAACATACACCAACCCATGTTACGGGACGAATATTTGGATATAATCAATCATTTCAGTTTTTAGGAAATATGATTGGTCCAGTGCTCGGGGGACAAATTGCAGCGCATGCAGGTTTCCAATATGTTTTCCTCTCTACATCTTCACTATTATTTATTGCGTGTATTTGGGTTTATTTTCATAATAAGAACGAAGAGGTATCAGAGAAACGACATTTGGAAGTTAGTTAACTAAGTGAATGAAAAAGAAAAAGGATGAAGCAGCATGTGCTTCATCCTTTTCTTTAAAATCGAAGACAAAGATAACTTAATGTACCAAGCTCGTAACTACGGTGAATGACTTCACCGCTATTTTCACCACTTCCCATAGCGATAAATAAAGGAACAAAATGTTCTGCTCTTGGTACTGCTAATTGTGCATGAGGAGCATTTTTCTCCCAATTAAACAATGCATCTTTATCGTTATTCTGCATATGTTTAATAATCCAATCATCAAATTCAATTGCCCATTTTTCAGGTGTAGTTTGATTCCATTTCAGTGCTCGTAAATTATGAACGGTAACGCCACTCCCGATTACTAAAATATCTTCTTGTCCGAGTCCTTTAAGTGCTTCTCCAATTTCAAATTGTTCTTTTGCAGAAAGGAATGGATTGACTGATATTTGCACGACAGGAATATTTGCTTCTGGATACATGCGGTGCAGGAGTGTCCATGAACCATGATCTAAACCTCTCGTCATATTATGATGGACTGAAATACCTTTGTTCTTAAATTTTGTTTCTAAAATAGATGCAATATGAGAAGAGCCTTTCGCACGATATTTGATTTCGTATAACTCAGGGGGAAAACCTCCAAAATCATAAATTGTTTCATACTCGTTATCTGATGAGGAAATCGTTAATACTTCACTTTCCCAATGAGCAGTGAAAATAACAATTGCTTTCGGTTTATATGTTTCTCCAAGTGTTTTTAAAAATCGTGTATAGTCTGTATCTTGAATAGCGAGCATAGGCGAACCATGTGCTAAAAATAATGATGGCATCATAATAGTAGGAACCTCCTAAAAATTATATAGTTACTTTATGTAAGTAACTATATAATTTTATTTTGAATTCGTCAAGAAATTAGTTTAAAAGCAAGTCTGAAAAATACATCATTTGTCATAATGAAAGCAATTACATATAATATAAAATAAGAAAAGTGAATGGATATTCATTTTCTTAAAGCTATACATAATAGAGTTGGGGGCTGACGAAATGAATGTACAGGAAAGTTTCGTTACGGCATTGGATGGATCGGAAATTTATTTGCGTAAGTGGTTACCAGAAGGAGATCCGAGAGGAATTATTCAAATTGCACATGGCATGACAGAGCATGCAGGGGTGTATACAGAATTTGTAGATGCTTTATTGGAAGCAGGGTATGGTGTTTATGCGCATGATCATAAAGGACATGGGAAAACAGTAAAAAAAGAAGAAGACTATGGTCATTTTGAACCAAATATAGGGTGGAATCAAGTTGTATCGGATGTTATCTTTGTTTCAGAAAAGATAAAAGAAGAGCAGTCAAGTCCTTTGTTTTTACTTGGACATAGTATGGGTTCTTTTTTATCAAGACGTGCTGTACAACTTAGAGGCGAATTATATGATGGATTTCTGATTTCAGGAACAGGTGGAAATCCAGGGCTTTTAGGAGCTATTGGTCATAAAGTAGCAACAATCGAAATGAAATTGCGCGGGGCAAAAACGAAAAGTCCAATGTTAAACTTTTTATCTTTCGGAAACTTCAATTCGAACTTTAAGCCAAATCGTACAAAATTTGATTGGTTATCTTCAGATAATAATCAAGTTGATAAATATATTGCGGATCCGTTATGTGGTTTCATTTGTACGACGAGTTTTTACCGAGAATTATTTTCTGGAGTATTAGAAGTAAATAAACTAGAAGAATACAAGAAGACGCCAAAGAATCTTCCAATACATATATTCTCTGGTGATCGTGATCCTGTTGGCGATATGGGGAAAGGTGTAAAAGAAGTATATGAAAACTATAAAAAATGTGGTGTGAAAGACGTGACACTACGTTTATATGAAAATGGTAGACATGAAATGTTTCATGAAGTAAATAAGGATGAAGTATTTAAAGATTTAATTTCGTGGTTAGATGCGCATAATAAATGAGAAAGATAATCCCAAACTGTTTGTAGTTTGGGATTATTTATTATACAGAAATAGGGGCAATAAATTCTTAAATTCACTTTACTTAATAAAAAATAAAAAAATATTGTATGAGAGGAAACCTCACTTTTCTGAAGTGAGGTTTTTTGTAGTAACGAAGTAATAGTGAATAAAACTAATTTTAAAAGTAATTTAAAATTAAACTTTTTATAAAGCAACAGATGCTCGTTCATAATAGTAGTATAATAGTGAATGAGGTGTTAATAGAATGGAAGATAGAACGTTAGGTTTATTACTAGATGTTGTTGGGGAACTATTTTCAGATGAAATTTCAATTGCTGTTTCGAATACGAAAGAATATATTTACTATCGGCCAAGTAAACGAATTGATTTAAAGATTAGTGTCGGGGATCCTATAAAGGAAGGAACGATTGCTCATAAAGCGATGGTGATGAATCAAAAAACATCTGAGTTTATGAATCGGGATGTTTTTGGTATTCCTTATCATGGAATGGCTGTACCATTTTCAAACAATGGAAAGCTTGAAGGGTGCGTGACGGCAATTTATCCAGCTTTAACGGATGGAAAGTCAGTTGTTACTTTAAAAACAACAGACGGCTGGATTCCGGTTCCTTTTTCAAAGGTTATGTATTTAGAGGCTAAAGATAAAAAGACGTATGTGAATTCAGAAGAGTTATCAGGAACACATAAATACTCTCTGCAAGAATTCGAATACTTGCTTCCGAAAGATTCATTTATTAGATGTCACCGTTCGTTTATTGTAAATGTTAATCATATTAAAGCGATTTATCCTGATACCCATTCTACTTTTGTACTTTCGATGGATAATGGTGAGAGAGTACCAGTTAGTCAATCATACGCTAGTTATTTCCGTAAACTTCTAGGATTCTAAATTTTTCTGCTTTAGAACCTAGATTTGCTGTTCTGTCTGAATTTTCGGCATTGTATACTAAAATCCCTATTTTGATAGTGTTAATGTGTAAAATAATTATGAATATTCAATGAGAGAGGGATTACATATGGAGAACAATTTAGATAGAATCAGAGATCAACGTCTAAAAGATCGGGTAGTTACACCTGAAGAAGCAGCTTCCTGGATTCAAAGTGGAATGACTTTAGGCTTAAGTGGGTTTACACGTGCAGGTGATGTAAAAGCAGTCCCATTTGCGCTTGTAAATCGAGTTAAGAATGATGAATCTTTTAAAGTAAATGTTTATACTGGGGCTTCTTTAGGATCGGATGTAGACAAATTATTTGCTGAGGCAGGAATTTTAGGGAAAAGATTACCTTTCCAAGCTGACGCTACTATGCGAAAAGGAATTAATAACGGAGACTTTTTATTTGTGGATCAACACTTGTCTCATACAGCAGAGTTACTCCGTGCTGACGTTCTGGATATAGATTTCGCTATTTTGGAAGCGGTTGCGATTACAGAGGACGGAATGATTATTCCAACCACTTCAATTGGAAATTCCTTAGCGTTTTCCTTAAATGCTAAGTCTATTATTATTGAAATGAATATGGCTCAATCCGCGCAATTAGAGGGGCTACATGATCTATATGAACCAGGTAAACAAGGGGAGAGGCTTCCAATTCCGCTTGTGAAAACAGATGACCGAATTGGAACAATCGGTATTCCAATTGATCCTGAAAAAGTAAAGGGAATTGTGTTTACGAATCAATTGGATTCGCCATCGACAATTGTTCCTCCGGATGAAGAAACTGTTATTATGGCACAGCATTTAATAGAATTCCTTCGAGAAGAAGTCAAAGTAGGCCGATTAACAAATCGTTTAGCGCCGTTACAATCAGGAATTGGTTCAGTGGCTAACGCCGTATTGCATGGAATGTTAGATTCAGAATTTGAAGATTTAGAAGTATATTCCGAGGTTTTACAAGATGCAGTTTTTGATCTTATGGATGCTGGAAAAGTCAATTTTGCTTCTTGTTGTTCTATCACGCTTTCTGAAGAGAAAATGCAACAAGTATTTTCTAACTTTGAAAAATATCGTGACAAATTAATGATGCGTCCACAAGAGATTTCCAATCATCCTGAAATTATTCGTCGCCTTGGATTAATCTCAATTAATACTGCATTAGAATTAGATATATACGGAAATGTTAACTCTACTCACGTTTTAGGTACAAAAATGATGAATGGTATTGGTGGGTCTGGCGATTTTGCAAGAAATGCTCGCCTAGCTATCTTTGTTACTAAATCGATTGCGAAAGGTGGTAACATTTCAAGTATCGTTCCTTTCGTTTCTCATGTAGACCATACTGAACATGATGTAGATGTTATCGTCACTGAACAGGGATATGCCGACTTAAGGGGACTTGCGCCAAGAGAAAGAGTGGAACTTATTATTGAGAATTGCGCACATCCAATGTATCGTGAACAGCTACGAGCTTATTACGAAGAAGCAAAAATAAGAGGTGGACAAACTCCTCATATTTTAGAAAAAGCTTTTTCTTGGCATACGAACTATGCTAAAAATGGAACAATGCTTGAAGCGGTAGTAGAAACTGTATAGGTTTGTATCGTACGAAATAGTAAAACGAATGAGTGAGCTTGAAGATTAAATTTTAGAAAAAGAGAACGCCAACTTTTAGGGATGGCGTTCTTTTTCTTTAAAAAAATTGTTGAAAGTCGTACTGATTATAATAAAGATTTATAAAATCAATTTCTATTTTATGGAAATTGAAGGTTTTTTTGAAGTGCTTTCCGAATCAATTTAGTAGTGTACATATTGAAAGTGAGGAAAAAGAATCATGAAGATAAGAGAAGCATTATTAAGTGAAGCAAATGAATTAAGTGAACTCGCACTACATTCAAAAGCAACGTGGAATTATAGTGAAGAATTCATACTTGCTTGTAAGGAAGATTTAACAATTACGGAAGAGTACATAAAAAATAATTTTGTATATGTTTTAGTAAACGATAATGCGAAGATTGGTTTTTTCTCATTTTTACGTAATGATAAAGCTCTCGATTTCTTGTACATTCATCCTCATTACAAAGGAAAAGGTTACGGGAAAATACTTTGGGAGTATGTAATAGAAAAAGCCAATGAACTAGGATTAAAAAGTTTTACAATTGATAGTGATCCGAATGCAAAAGGATATTACTTGAAAATGGGAGCACAGTTAATAGGAGAGACACCATCAACTATCTTTAAGGGGCGTGTACTGCCTCTTTTGAAATATGATGTGTAAAACTATTAATAGTAGGGGAAGATTAGAATGGATGATGTAAAGGAAAAAAGAATATATGAAGCACTAATAAAATCGTGGTCGATTGAAACGAGTTCAAAGTGGACAATTGAAAACCCAGCAAAGGGACAATGTGGTGTTACAGCTCTTGTCGTTCAAGACATATACGGAGGAGAAATTAAAAAGACAAAAGTAAGAGAGGTATGGCACTTTTATAACTTTATAGATGGGCAGAGATTTGATTTTACAGAGACTCAATTCAATGGGAAATTGAATTATATGGATGAAAAGTCAAATCGGGAAGAAGCATTTGCAGATACAAATGAAAAGCAATATAACATTTTGAAGGGAAAAATAACGAAAGAATTAAAATTATCTTTTGACTCTTAATCTTTAATAAGTTACTATAATGGTGGTAACTTATTAAAGGGAACTTCATAGAGTTGAAAGGGGAAATACTTTTGAAAACAACTTATGTAAACGCTACAATTGTAACGATGAATGAACAAAACGAAGTGATAGAAAATGGATATATCATTGTAGAAAATGATCAAATTATAGATGTAAAGAGCGGAGAATTCGCTAATGAATTTGAAGTAGATGAAGTAATTGACATGAAAGGAAAGTGGGTTTTACCAGGGCTTGTAAATACACATACACACGTTGTAATGAGTCTCCTAAGAGGTATTGGAGATGATATGTTATTACAGCCATGGCTTGAGACGAGAATTTGGCCACTGGAAAGTCAATTTACTCCCCAAATTGCGGTCGCTAGTACGGAATTAGGATTACTTGAGATGGTGAAAAGTGGTACAACATCATTCTCTGACATGTTTAATCCAATTGGAGTAGATCAAGACGCAATTATGGAAACGGTATCAAGGAGCGGGATGCGAGCTGCTGTTTCAAGGACTTTATTTAGCTTCGGAACGAAAGACGATGAAAAGAAAGCGATTGAAGAAGCTGAGAAATATGTGAAGCGTTACTATAACGAAAGTGGCATGTTAACTACGATGGTTGCACCACATAGTCCATATACATGTAGTACAGAATTGTTAGAAGAGTGCGCACGGATTGCAGTAGAGAATCAAACGATGGTTCATATCCATCTTTCTGAAACAGAGCGTGAAGTACGTGATATTGAAGCACAGTATGGAAAACGTCCAGTAGAATATGCAGCGAGCTGCGGATTGTTTAAACGCCCAACAGTTATTGCACACGGTGTAGTATTAAATGACGATGAGCGTGCATTTTTAGCAGAACATGATGTTCGAGTAGCACATAACCCAAATAGTAATTTAAAACTAGGTTCTGGTATAGCGAATGTAAAAGCGATGCTAGAAGCAGGAATAAAAGTAGGAATTGCAACAGATAGTGTTGCATCTAACAATAATTTAGACATGTTTGAAGAAATGCGCATAGCGACTTTATTACAAAAAGGTATTCACCAAGATGCAACAGCATTACCAGTTGAAACAGCTCTTTCTCTTGCGACAAAAGGAGCTGCGGAAGTAATCGGGATGAAACAAACAGGGTCACTAGAAGCTGGTAAGTGTGCTGATTTTATTACGATTGACCCGTCTAACAAGCCGCATCTACAACCAGCAGATGAAGTGTTATCACACCTTGTATATGCTGCGAGTGGTAAAGATATAAGCGATGTAATTATTAACGGAAAACGTGTCGTTTGGAATGGCGAATGTAAAACGTTAGATGAAGAGCGTATTATATTTGAAGCACGTCGTTATAAACGAGGTCTGCAAAGATAGATAATTATGTGACAGTTGAAAAAGCTATCCTTTTAAAAGGATAGCTTTTTTCTTGAACGAATAAATATTCAAAAGAATGTCGCATCTTTCTGTTAGTATTTCTGCTATAATATATTACGCTTTATAATATTTTATATTTAAGGAGAACAACTCATGAAGCGAAAAAAGAGCCATTTAATGGTAATGGCACTTGTTACATCTTTATTATTAACAGCTTGTAATAATAAAGCGAATAAAAGTGATACAGAGGTTAAAAAACAAGTGTTAAATGTAACAGTATCAGAAGAAATTCCTTCTCTGGACACTGCGAAAACAATGGATGGTACATCAGCCCACGTTATGCAGAATATATTTGAGGGGTTATATGTATTAAATGATCAAGATCAGCCTATTCCAGCAGTAGCAAGATCGTTTAAAAGAAGTGAAGATGGTAAGAAATATACATTTGATTTGCGTAAAGATGCAAAATGGTCAAATGGAGACAGTGTGACAGCAAATGATTTTATATTTGCATGGAAACGTGCAATTAATCCTGAAACGGCATCTCAATATGCATACATGCTCTTTTATGTGAAAAATGCGAAAGAGATTAATAAGGGAACAATGCCTCTTGATGCACTTGGGGTTAAAGCAATAAATAATTATACGTTAGAAGTTGAACTCGAACAGCCAGTTCCGTATTTTTTACAGTTGTTAGCACTACCTATATACTTACCACAGCATGAATCATTTTTGAAAGAACAAGGAAACAATTATGCATTGGAACCTAGTAATCTCATATATAACGGTCCATTTGTATTAGAAAAATGGAAGCATGAACAAGAGTTTCAATTAAAGAAGAATGCTACATATTGGGATCGAAAGAAAGTGAAATTAGACGAAATAAACTTTCATATCGTAAAGGATACAATGACAGCTGTAAATTTATATGAAGCCGGAGATTTAGATCGAGTACCTATTAATTCGCAAGTTGTAGACAAGTATAAAGGGAATAAGGAATTACATATGTCGAGTGATCCTGGAATTGCTATGCTTCGTTTTAATGAAAAAAATACCGCGTTAGCAAATAAAAAGGTGCGTCAATCTATTTCATTAGCGTTAAATAAAGATGATTTCGTTGCTCACTTTATTAATAACGGAGCAAAACCTGCAAGTGGACTTGTACCAGTTGGTCATGTAAATGAAGTGACTGGTAAAGATTTTAGAAAAGAAAATGGAGATATTTCCTCATATGATTTGCAAAATGCAAAAAAACTTTGGGAAGAAGCGAAAAAAGAGCTTGGGGTAGAACAAGTAAACCTAGAGTTCTTAACGTTCGAACAAGATAATGCAATACGTATGGCAGAATATATAAAAGGTGATTTAGAGAAGAATTTGCAAGGGTTAACGATACAAATTAAACAACAGCCATTTAAGCAAAAATTACAGTTAGAACAAATAGGTGATTACGATATAACTATGGCAAATTGGGGACCTGACTATAAAGACCCAATTAGTTATTTAGAGTTATTTACGACAGGGAATCCGAATAATAAAATGAATTATTCTAATGTTCGTTACGATGAATTAATAAAGAAAGCGAAAACGGATTTTGTACTAGATACGGAAAATCGATGGAAAGCGTTGCGAGAAGCCGAGCAGGTATTATTAGAAGATGCAGCTGTGGCACCGCTTTATCATATTGGCTCAGCATATGTACAAAAGGATTATGTAAAAGGAATTGAAAAACATCAATTTGGTGGTATTTATACTTATAAGAATGCTTATATTGCTAATGAATAAATACAAAAAACCTTACTTTTTAAAAGTAAGGTTTTTTACACATAAATTCTATTAAACTGATTTTAATAAAGCGTAAAAATTCGTATCATATGGGATATCATCTTGATACATATAATTTTTTAGAACACCTTCTTTTTCAAAGCCTAATTTTAATAGTACTTTATTAGAAGCTTCATTTTCAAGAAATACAATTGCCCCGATCCGCTTTAAATGAATCGTATGGAAACCGTATGATATAACCTCAGAAACAGCTTCAGTCGCATATCCTTTTCCCCAGTGTTCAGGCAAAAAGGCATAACTTATATTGGCTCGTTTATGCTCAGAAGACCAATCGTGAAAACCAATGGTACCGATGAGTTCTTTCTTGTCTTTTAATTCGATTCCCCATTTTATACCGCTTCTTGCATTGTAGCTCAACTTAAAATTATGAATGATTTGTTTCACTTGATCAACATCTTGTAACGGTTTTTGGCCATAATAGCGCAGTACATTAGTATTAGAAAAGCATTGTAGTATACGTGGTGCATCTTTTTCGGTAAGTTCTCTTAAAATGAGTCTTTCAGTTTTTAATAAAGGAAACATATTTTCGCTCCTTTTCACATGAAAATAGAATGTATTTGTTATTATATAATTTAATCTGAAAATAAAGATTATTCAAGGTGTAAGGGTAGATTTGATTTATGATAAACTTAGATGTGGAATATATTTCAAAAAAGAGGTTTGGAAATGGAAAAAAATTCGATATTAATTGTAGATGACGATAAAGATATTATTCAATTTATTAATGTGAATTTAAAACAAGAAGGTTTTAAAGTTTTTAGTGCTCATAACGGAGAAGAGGCTTTAGAAATAATAAATAATAACAGTATTCAACTTGCTATTTTGGATATTATGATGCCTCAAATGGATGGTATAGAACTTTGTAGAAGGATTAGAGAGAAACATAGTTTACCAATTATGTTTTTAAGCGCGAAATCATCGGATGTAGATAAGGTAATTGGATTTAGTACTGGGGCAGATGATTATATTGTGAAGCCGTTCAGTACAATTGAATTTATCGCAAGAGTGAAAGCTCAATTAAGAAGGTATACATATTTCAATCAAAATGCTCCCCAAGTAATGGAAAAGAAAATAAATATTAGAGGTTTAGAAATAGATGAAGTGTCGAGAACAGTAATGTTATATGGAGAAAGAATCAATCTTACGAAAACTGAATATGATATTTTACACTTAATGGCAGCTGCAAGGAATCGTGTGTTCACAATTGAAGAAATATATGAGAGCGTTTGGAACGAAAGAGCCTATGAAAGTAATAATACAGTAATGGTTCATATTGCAAGATTGAGAAATAAAATTGAAGAGAATCCAAAAGAACCGAAGTTTATTCAAAATGTTTGGGGAGTCGGATATAAAATTGAAGATTAAATCATTACAAGGCATTAGAGCTAAGTTTTTTATCGCATTCATATGTAGCATCTTGTTAGCGACTGTAAGTATAATAGTGTTTCAAATTTTAGTTGGAAATATATATAGTCAGGTTAATGTTTTAGAGGAAAAATATTCATTTTTATATTTTATAGTTTTTTTGATTTTTACTACAACATACTTTGCATGTATGACAAAAACACTGATGAAAAGGTTGTCTCAAATTAACAAGAACCTGAAGGAAATAAGTGACGGTAATTTTGAAATACATATACCTATTTTGAAAAATGACGAGATTGGTGAACTAGCGGCAAATGTTAATAGAATGGCGAAAAGCTTAAAAGAGTCTATCGAGAATGAAAAAAAATCACAGGAAATGAAAAATGAAATGATTAGTAATATTTCTCATGATTTACGAACGCCAGTAACATCTTTAATCGGTTATGCGGACCTGTTAGGAAATAAACTTCATTCGAATGGAGAGGAATGTGAACAGTATGTAAGTATATTAAAGCGAAAAAGTTATGAATTAAAACATCAAATAGATGATTTATTAGAATACTGTCAAATAAATTATAGAGAGATTGAATTACATAAAGATGAAGTAGATATGAAAGCATTAATTGAACAAATCATGATTGACTTTGTACCACAATTAGATGATGCTAATATGAGCTTTTATATTAAAAGTGATGAAGTGCTGCATGTAGAAGTTGATGTAGCACTTATAGTGAGACTATTTGAAAATGTAATAGGTAATAGTATTATGTATGGAAAAGATGGAAAGGAAATTGCAATTGAAATTTCCAATAAAACAATGAATGTTGAAGTAGAAATTAAAAATTTTGGACAATGCATTCCGAAAGAGGACCTTCCTTACGTTTTTGAGAAATTTTATCGTAGTGAAAAATCACGTAGTTCTCATACGGGCGGGAAAGGAATAGGACTTGCAATTTCAAAAAGTATAGCCGATCTCCATCAAGGGGATATCACTGTACGTAGTAACGATAAAGAAACAGTTTTTACTGTGAAATTACCGCAGTATAAAAAAGTAAGAAAGTCGTAAGTATTTCTTTTATATGTCGTAATTTTTACTTTGTATCATTGAGAAAAAGGATATGAGAGTAGGGACGCGACATGTGGAAGGCATTTTTATTAGTAATTATAGTTTCTTTTTTAATTATAAGTTGGATCTTAGTTTATGTAGCTAATGGTGTTACATCAGTTTTTGTTTGGTGGAGTATACAGGCTTTTAGTTTTATTTCAGTTTTCCTCTTGGTAGGATCAGTAATAATATTTTTTTGGAAAGGCATTTTTAGAAAGCGGATAGATAGAACGCTATTTTTAATCATTCTGTTTTCTATCATTGGAGCTTGGCCTGTCGGTTGGTTTGCTAATATAGGTAGAATTGCTTATCCAGCAGATATACAATCTATGAGTCCTAAAGCAGTAGTTCGTTTTCCTTTGAATGAGCGAGCATTAATAGGTTGGGGTGGTGATCGGTTAGAAATGAACTATCACGTTATAAAACCAAATGAAAGGTGGGCATATGATATTCTCATTCCACCTGCTGAAGTGAAAAGTAGTAAGTTAGAGGATTACGGAATATATGGAGCGAAAGTAATGGCACCAGCTTCTGGGACGGTTGTATCAATTAATAATAATGAACAAGATTTAGTTCCGGGATCGGATAATTTTCAGTCAATGGCTGGGAATCATATTTATTTACGACTAGATGAAACGGGCACATTTTTAATTCTTGCCCATTTAAAGAAAGGATCAATTAATGTGAGAGAAGGACAACATGTAAATGAAGGAGAATTTCTTGCTCAAGTCGGTAACTCAGGAAGTTCAAGTGAGCCGCATTTACATATTCATCATCAAAGGCAAGATCCGTCCAAGGTAAGTATGTTTTTTGCGGAAGGATTGCCACTTTACTTTCGAACTGAAAATGGTGTCATGATGCCGGAAAGAGGGACATACATAAGTGGTAACTAGAAGAAAATCATTTCATCCAAAAAGGGTACTCCAAATTAAAATTGGAATACCCTTTTTTCATTACCCTATAAATGTTTGATACAGTAAGAAGATATTTAAAACGATAACGAGTGCTGCAATTATCCAAGCGATAAATGTTGTTATACGGTGGTTAACGAGTGCACCCATAATCTTTTTGTTACTTGTAAACATAATAAGTGGCACTAGTGCAAATGCAATACCGAATGATAAGACGACTTGGCTCATGACTAGAGCGTAAGTTGGATTTACACCTAAAGCGATAATAACTAATGGTGGAATCATTGTAATAAATCGGCGTAAGTATAACGGAATATGCATGCGAATGAAACCTTGCATAATAATATCACCCGACATTGTACCGACAGAAGAGCTAGATAGTCCTGCTGATAAGAGCCCAATTCCAAACAAAGCAGCTGATACAGGACCTACTAAGTTGGTAAATTGAGTGTAAGCAACATCTAAATCTTCAACGTGCAAGCCGTTTTTAAAGAATAGTGCAGCAGCAACAATTAACATACTTGCATTAATTGCTCCAGCAATAACCATTGCAATAATAATATCGATAAATTCGAAACGAAAAATCTTTTTCTTTTGTTCGTCAGTTGTTCCGACCACACGGCGTTGTGTTAATGCAGAATGCAAGTATATTGCATGTGGCATAACTGTCGCACCTAAAATCCCTGCTGCAAGTAATATACTGTCTACACCTTGGAATTTTGGAATAAATAGTCCTGAAAGAAGGGGACTTAATTCTGGTTTTGCATAAAAAACTTGAATCCCAAAAGCAATTACTACAATGAAAATCATTCCTGTAATAATAGCTTCTAGTGGACGAAATCCTCTACGTTGAAATTCAAGGATAATAAATGATCCGGCTGCTGTAATTAAAGCGGCAGGTAGCATCGGGATTCCAAATAGTAAGTAAAGCCCCAATGCAGCTCCAATAAATTCCGCTAAATCTGTAGCCATAATAACTAGTTCACCTTGTATCCATAAACCGATAGACACAGGCTTTGGAAAGTTTTCACGAGCTATTTCGGGTAAATTGTTTCCTGTAGCAATTCCTAATTTAGCTGATAAAGTTTGGATTAATACAGCCATTAAGTTAGAGGCGAGTATAACCCATAATAGTAAATATCCATATTGTGAACCAGCTGCGATATTTGTAGCAAAGTTGCCAGGATCAATATAAGCAACGGACGCTATAAAAGCGGGTCCTAAAAATGGTAACAGTCTTTTCCAGCCTTTTGTTTCTCCACTTAAAGCTAAGTGAGCTGATTGTACGGTTGTACTTTCAGAAGGGAGATGTTCATCTTTTGTTATATCTTTATTCATAGTAGTTTTCCCCTTTAAAATGTTAACTTGATGAAATTATTGTATTTATTCTTACTCATTATTTCAATACATTTAGATATGTTATATGATAATTTCATTTGAACACGAAAGTTTCCTTAATGCAAATTATATGCCTTTATGCAATGGATGGTGTGATAACGTAAAATAAATTGGGAGTTTATGGTGTGATGACGTGGGGAAACATAATAAATTAAAGGGTCAATTTTGAAATTTATGTGAACATAAAGCCGATAATCCAGCATATTAATTGATGGAATTGCATTTGTATGATATATAATATATTGGGATTACAACATAACCATAGTGTTTTGATGTGTAATCTTGTTTTTTATTTTTGTTAACTGATAGAAAATAGTATAAAGAAAAGAAAATGGGATTCATTTTCTTATTATATATGTTTTGATATGAACGTTAACTTATACATGATTTTAAAAATTAGATAGGTGGTAGAAATACATTGGCAACTACAAAACCATACAGAGTATTACTATATTACATGTACACAACAATTGAAAACCCAGAAGAATTCGCGGCAGAGCATTTAGAATTTTGTAATTCACTTGAATTAAAAGGAAGAATTCTTGTAGCGAAAGAAGGTATTAACGGAACTTGTTCTGGAACTGTAGAACAAACAGAGAAATACATGGAAGCAATGAACAATGATCCACGTTTTGACGGTATCGTATTTAAAATAGATGAAGCTGATGGTCATGCATTCAAGAAAATGCACGTGCGTCCTCGTCCAGAGTTAGTTACACTTCGTCTAGAAGATGACATTAACCCACACGAAATAACTGGGAAGTATTTAGAGCCAAAAGATTTTTATGAAGCAATGAAACAAGAAGATACAGTTATCATTGATGCACGAAATGATTATGAGTTTGATTTAGGTCACTTCAAAGGTGCGATTAAACCTGATATCGAATCATTCCGTGAATTACCAGATTGGATTCGTGAAAATAAAGAAGTACTTGAAGGTAAAAAGATTTTAACTTATTGTACAGGCGGAATTCGTTGTGAGAAGTTTTCTGGTTGGTTAGTTCGTGAAGGCTATGAAGATGTAAGTCAGCTTCACGGCGGAATTGTAACGTACGGAAAAGACCCAGAGGTACAAGGTGAGCTTTGGGATGGACAATGTTACGTGTTCGATGAGCGTATTGCTGTACCAGTAAACCAAAAAGAACATGTTATCGTTGGTAAAGACCACTTTACAGGTGAACCTTGTGAGCGCTATGTAAACTGTTCAAATCCAGAATGTAATAAGAAAATTTTATGTTCTGAAGAAAACGAAGCGAAATATTTACGTGCATGTTCTCATGAATGTCGTGTAAGTCCACGTAACCGCTACGTAATACAACATGAATTAACGGAAGAGCAAGTAGCTGCTGCATTAGAGCAAATCGAAGCAGGGAAGTAAACTGAATTCGTATAATAAAAGGGGTACTCCAAGTTTTATTTTGGAGCACCCTTTTTTTATTATCCGGTCCTGTCATTTGTCGGTAAGTCGATATATTAAAAAAATCGCTGATATATTTCGAGTTGCGCCGATATAATCGGAAAATCGCTCATAAAAATTTCACTTAATGCAGCGCGCCAAGAATTTGAAAATAACCTTTTTTAATTTTTATCTTCTTTCTCTTTAACGGCAGAAAGTACAGTTTGTTTTACCCAAGCTTTTCTTCGTTTATGCTGTAGACCCCATTGGTATAAACTTTGGGCTCCTAAAATAAGTGAAATGACAATGCCGCTAATCGCAATTAATAGAGCGAAAAATTCAAGAGGTGACGATATTTTGTTTGAATCGGTGTTTCTTAAAAGGTCAATCATAGTAAACCCTAACATTTGGCCCACTACAGAGTAGAGCGTTAAAATTAATAATAAGAGGCTATCTTTTTTAGAGGCGACATTTTCTTGATATTTAAACAAACTATCAAGATTTTGTTTCGCGTTCGAGTATAGAACCTCAATATTAAAAAGTTTTCTTAAACGAAAGAAAATATCTTCACTTTGTGATTGGGATACTAATTCTAAAGAAAAATAATTAGCAGTGAAGGAATTGATCGAATAAATTAATTTCTCTATTTCATTAGTATCTTGTTCAATGTTTAGCTCAGCATAGGCGTTAGCCATTTTTAATAAAACAATTTTATGGAATAGGTTTAATAATAAAGCGTAATAAAATTCTCCGTACATTTGACTAGCAAGTTTAGCGATTTTACGTTCTCCTTCATTTGTTACACATGTAAAAATATGTTCTTCCATTATGAAATAACGATTTGGAGCCCATCTCTGGTAAGCGTGTTTTTTTAAATAGTCATGAATGTAAGGAAGGTTATTTGCGCTCACATATGGCTTACCATCACTTGTTAATCCGGAAAGACTAGAAGTACGATAAACATCCACTTCATTAAGCTCCATACCTTCTTTTAGTGACAATAAAGTTTGGACGTACATTCTTTGGTCTTCGAAGAAAGGGAAGGTTTGAAAGTATGAACTTCTTAATCTCTTCTTTTCAAAGAAATCAGTTACACCATGAAATAAATAACCAAAAATGAATTTTTCAACTTGGGAATACTTTTTTCCGTTACATTCAATACAAATAGTCTCATTTGTATCATTTTTAGTTTCAAGTACACGGAAGCGAGCAGCGAATTCGATTGCTTCAGATAAAGTCATGTTTGGAGCAGTGTTTACTTCTGTTCGAATTGTTAAGAAGCCAAGTTCATAAGGACAAAGTGTTACATCGATAGAGTGTATCTTGAATGGGATTGAAATAAGGTTTGTTGTTAAATGTCCAGTTAAGTTAAGGTCCTTTGAATAACGTTGCAAGCCCTTTTGATGCTCTGAATGAGGAAAGAGAATTTTATTTGTAAATGAAAGATAGTATGCTTCCATATTTTGATGTGAAACTTTAAACTCCCCATAATATGTATTTTCATCATCGAGATGATCGAGCCGAAAAGGACGAAAATCGTTTTTTTGTAAGAAAGGGAACATATCTTGTTCATATCCAGCTTTAAACGAAAACGGGAACAAAAATTGAAATATAGCTGTTGCTACACCTTTTTCCTCAATTGCTTGTATTGCCTCCATCTACATTGTTTCCTTTCCATATATGCTATAGAAACAACATGCCCAAATTTATTTGAAAATAACCACTCTTTTATACTCAATTGAGAGTGAAAATTCAGCTTATTTAGTAGAGGACATGTATAATGTTATGTATACTAAAAGTTATAAAATTGTATTTTGAAAAGGGGCATGCTGTATGAGGATTTTAGTATTAGGCGCTGGTGGAGTCGGAGGATTTTTTGGTGGCAGATTAGTCGAGAAGGGAGAAGATGTCACGTTTCTTGTTCGTAGTAAACGGAAAAAACAATTAGAGGAAAGAGGACTTGTAATCCGAAGTGTTAACGGGGATTTTTCCTTCCAACCGAAATTAATAACGAAAGAAGAGAGAACTTCTCCATTTGATGTTATTTTATTTTCAACAAAAGCGTATCACTTAAACGAGGCTATTCAAGATTTGAAGCCGTTTGTTGGCGATAATACTGTAATCATTCCATTGTTAAATGGTATCGCTCATTTATCACTACTACAAAAAGAATTCGGCGAAGAAAAAGTAATTGGCGGTTTATGCTTTATCGAGACGACGTTAAACGATCAAGGAGAAATTGTACAAACTAGCGCTGCCAACAGACTTGTGTTTGGAGAAATTAAGTCTCAAAATTCAGAGAGAGTAAAGCATATTTCTAAAGCATTTTCAGGTACGAAGTCTAGTTTTGTTTTAAGTGAAAATATTACGCAAGATATGTGGCATAAATATTTATTTATTACTGTAATGTCAGGTGTGACAACGTTAATGCGTGCACCAATTGGACCAATCCGTGAAAGTGAAGGCGGCCGTGATTTTATCCGTAATGTGTTTGAGGAATCTGTACAAATCATGAGAGTATTAGGAGCTCCAGTAAAGGCTAATATTGCCCAGGAACATATGAAAACGATTGATAAAATTTCGTATGATATGAAGTCATCAATGCAACGTGATATGGAAAAGGGTTCGTTTATTGAAGGGAAGCACTTGCAAGGATATTTACTGGATGTAGCAGAGAAATTTTCTATAGCGGCACCATTATTAGAATCTATATATCAAAATTTAAAGGTGTATGAAGAGATGACCTTTAACAAATCTGTAATAGAATTAGATGTATGAAAAAATAAAAAAGATAGCAATATATAAGTGTATTGCTATCTTTTTTATTTTTTGTATGACAAATTATTTATTTCTTTTCGTTCTATCTGTCAAATTTATTTCCTGTTCACGTTTACCATATAACTGATTAATTTCATTTGCTACTGCATCTAAATATGAATCGGAAAAAATAGGCTTCTTTTCTTTAGACATATGGGTCTCCTTTGCGGATTTTTAATATTCATTATGTATATTTCTCAGCGGATTATGCGCAATCATTTTAATTTTTTTCTTATTAAAAATTTTTGTTTACTTTTTGAAAATAAAGGAGTATTATAATCCACAGTTTCAATTTTCTAAATCGCTGAAACCGCATGGTACGGGGGACCCGTTTTTACGGATTAGTACATAATCCGATGGGGTGAATCCTTGAAAAAGGTAGGGCTACTCATAGGCCCGAATCCGACAGCTAACCTCGTAAGCGTTATATTGAGAAGGAAGGTGGAGCTTGTGCGACAAAAAAAATAATGTCTACAAGTCTATTTCGCTATGGCTTGTAGACATTTTTTGTTTTCTGAGGAAATCGTTTACTGGCTGTAACAAGCAGAAAAGTTCGTACAAAATTATTGGAGAGTGGACAGCATTGGTTTCATCTATTAAAAGATTTTTAATTGGAAGACCGTTAAAATCAACAGAGCTTGGAGAACAAAAGCTTAATAAAACGAAAGCTTTAGCTATTTTATCTTCTGACGCATTGTCATCAGTTGCTTACGGTCCAGAACAAATTTTAATTGCTTTAGCAGGTGTGGGAGCGATCGCTTATTGGTATTCCATTCCGATCGCTGTTGGGGTATTAGTATTATTGACAGCCCTTATTTTATCTTATCGTCAAATTATTTTTGCTTATCCGCATGGCGGGGGAGCGTATGTTGTATCAAAAGAAAATTTAGGGATGAATCCAGGCTTAATTGCTGGAGGATCTTTATTAGTCGACTATATTTTAACTGTTGCAGTAAGTGTATCTGCAGGTACAGATGCGCTAACATCTGCTTTTCCTAGTTTACATGCACATAATGTAATCATTGCGATTATATTTGTTATATTTATTACGATCTTAAATTTAAGAGGAGTAACGGAATCGGCTTCTGTTTTAGCATATCCTGTTTATTTATTTGTTTTAGCCCTATTTATATTAATTGGTGTAGGCATATATAATATTTTGACTGGTCACGTTTCACCAACTTTACACACGCCGATCGGAACGCCGGTTGCGGGTATTAGTTTGTTTTTACTGTTAAGAGCATTTGCATCAGGTAGTTCTGCTTTAACAGGTGTTGAAGCAATTTCAAACGCAATTCCGAACTTTAAAGATCCTGCGCCAAACAATGCTGCAAAAACATTGCTTGCAATGGGTGCATTACTTGCTGTGTTATTTTCAGGAATTGTATTTTTAGCTTATTATTACGGAGTGACGCCGAGTAAAGAAGTAACAGTTGTTTCTCAAATTGCTGAACAAACATTTGGACGTAATTTCATGTACTATTTCATACAAGGTACAACAGCTTTAATATTAATTCTCGCAGCTAATACAGGCTATTCTGCATTTCCTTTATTAGCGGTTAACCTCGCAAAAGATAAATTCATACCGAGAATGTTTACGATTAGAGGAGACCGTCTAGGTTACTCAAACGGTATTATAATACTTGGAGTTGCTTCGATTATTTTAATTGTAGCTTTCCAAGGACAAACAGAACATTTAATTCCGTTATATGCAGTAGGGGTATTTATTCCATTTACACTTTCTCAAACAGGGATGGTATTAAAGTGGCTTCGCGAAAAACCTGAAGGATGGGTTTTAAAATTAACGGTTAATTTAATTGGTGCAGTTATTAGTTTTATCGTAATGAGCATGTTCTTTTTAACTAAATTTGCACAAGTTTGGTCGATTCTTATTTTCTTACCTGCTATTATCTTCTTGTTTCATCGAATTAAGAAGCATTATGATGCAGTGGGTGATCAATTAAGTTTAAAAACTTGTGAACCTCTTATTCCAATTGAGGGGAATGTAATTGTCGTTCCTGTAGCAGGTATGACGCATGTAGTAGAAAATTCATTGAACTATGCGAAATCTCTTTCTGCAGATCAAGTTATCGCTGTATATGTTGCTTTTGACAGAGAAGAGGAAAAGAAATTTGAAGAGAAATGGAAGGTGTGGCAACCTGAAGTAAGGCTTGTTACATTACATTCTCATTATAGAAGTATTATTCAGCCGTTAACGAAGTTCATTGATACAGTGCAATATAAGGCAAGTGAATCGAATTACCGCGTTACGGTCGTTATACCACAGTTCATTCCGAAAAAAGGTTGGCATAACATTCTTCATAATCAATCCAGTTTACTCATACGTGCGTATTTACTTTATAAAAGAAATGTTGTTATTACGACAGTTCCATATCATTTGAAAAAATAAGAAGATTTTTTAAGGATAGTTTCGTGAAAATGAAGCTATCCTTTTTGTGTATATGCTATGCATAATTGCATACGGGGTTAAAAATTATATCAATATAATTTTACCGGTTGTTTGCAAGTAGTGTTTTCTGTTGTGATATGTAGATATTTCAATCGATAAAGTGAATCGGATTATATTTTGAAATAAGGACATGAAAGCTTGAAAATAAAGGGAATGAAAATACTTCTTTACGTTATATAAACAGCTGTGTTTAAATGACCTTACAGTACAAAACTTATATGAAAACAAAACGAAATTTCATATTTACGTATGTTGTTTAGTTTAAAATGAATAATATTTTTATGTAATATATTCACTGTGTGAATGTGGGAATTTCGATGAAATAGAAAATTTATACAATATTATTCATACTAAACACATATGAAAAGTTTTATAAAAATAAGTAAGTACTGTAGCAATAACAGTTGGGAGAGATGGTTCATACATAGATCACGGTGAGAACGTTCTCTATTTTAACCATCTCAAATTATGGGCAAGAAAATAGAATAATAAAATGCGATAGTAATAGTTGCTAATACATAGGAGGAGTTAAAGTGAAAAAGACTTTAATTACAGGGTTATTGGTTACAGCAGTATCTACGAGTTGCTTCATTCCTGTAAGCGCTTACGCTAAGGAGGGGCAAACGGAAGTGAAAACAGTATATGCGCAAAATGTAATTGCTCCAAATACATTATCCAATTCAATTAGAATGTTAGGATCACAATCACCGCTTATTCAAGCATACGGATTAATTATTTTGCAACAGCCAGACATTAAGGTAAATGCGATGAGTAGCTTAACGAATCATCAAAAGTTTGCAAAGGCGAATGTACGAGAGTGGATTGATGAATATAATCCGAAGCTAATTGACTTAAATCAAGAGATGATGAGATACAGCACTAGATTTAATAGCTATTATAGTAAGCTCTATGAACTAGCAGGAAACGTAAATGAAGATCAGCAAGCAAAAGCAGATTTTATGAGTGCATATGGAAAATTACAATTGCAAGTACAAAGCATCCAAGAGAGTATGGAGCAAGATTTATTAGAGTTAAATCGATTTAAAACAGTATTAGACAAAGATAGTAACAACTTATCAATTAAAGCCGATGAAGCAATAAAAACACTACAAGGATCAAGTGGAGATATTGTGAAATTAAGAGAAGATATTAAAAGAATTCAAGGAGAAATTCAAGCTGAACTAACTACTATTTTGAATAGACCTCAAGAAATCATTAAAGGTTCTATTAATATCGGTAAACAAGTATTTACAATCACAAATCAAACTGCACAAACGAAAACAATTGATTTTGTTTCTATCGGTACTTTAAGTAATGAAATTGTAAATGCTGCAGATAGTCAAACGAGAGAAGCAGCTCTTCGCATTCAACAAAAGCAAAAAGAGTTATTACCACTTATTCAAAAGTTATCACAAACTGAAGCAGAGGCGACTCAAATTACATTCGTTGAAGATCAAGTAAATAGCTTTACAGAATTAATTGATCGTCAAATTACAACTTTAGAAACGTTATTAACGGATTGGAAAGTTTTAAATAATAATATGATCCAAATTCAAACGAATGTTGAAGAAGGCACGTATACAGACAGTAGTTTACTTCAAAAACATTTCAATCAAATTAAAAAAGTAAGTGATGAAATGAATAAGCAAACAAATCAATTTGAAGATTACGTTACAAACGTTGAAGTACATTAAACAGAAAAATAATTAGCGATATAGGGAGAGAAGAAAAATGACAAAAAAACCTTATAAAGTAATGGCTCTATCAGCACTGATGGCAGTATTTGCAGCAGGAAATATTATGCCGGCTCATACGTATGCAGCTGAAAGTACAGTGAAACAAGCTCCAGTTCATGCGGTAGCAAAAGCTTATAATGACTATGAAGAATATTCATTAGGACCAGAAGGCTTGAAAGATGCAATGGAAAGAACAGGTTCAAATGCTTTAGTAATGGATCTGTATGCTTTAACAATTATTAAACAAGGTAATGTTAACTTTGGAAATGTATCGACTGTTGATGCAGCTTTAAAAGGAAAGGTGATTCAGCATCAAGATACAGCTAGAGGAAATGCGAAGCAATGGTTAGATGTATTAAAGCCACAGCTTATTTCAACGAATCAAAACATCATTAACTACAATACGAAATTCCAAAACTATTATGATACTTTAGTTGCTGCAGTTGATGCAAAGGATAAAGCGACTCTTACGAAAGGCTTAACTAGATTATCAAGTAGTATTAATGAAAATAAAGCGCAAGTGGATCAGTTAGTAGAAGACTTGAAGAAATTCCGAAATAAAATGACTTCGGATACGCAAAACTTCAAGGGTGATGCAAATCAAATTACATCTATATTAGCTAGTCAAGATGCAGGAATTCCGCTTCTGCAAAATCAAATTACAACGTACAATGAAGCGATTAGTAAATATAATGCAATTATTATCGGTTCATCTGTTGCGACAGCTCTAGGACCAATTGCAATTATCGGTGGTGCAGTAGTTATTGCTACGGGTGCAGGAACACCGCTAGGAGTAGCATTAATTGCAGGTGGTGCAGCAGCTGTAGGCGGTGGTACAGCTGGAATCGTATTAGCGAAGAAAGAGCTTGATAATGCACAAGCAGAAATTCAAAAGATAACAGGACAAGTTACAACTGCGCAATTAGAAGTAGCAGGATTAACGAACATTAAAACACAAACAGAGTATTTAACAAATACAATTGATACTGCAATTACAGCGTTACAAAATATTTCAAACCAATGGTACACAATGGGATCAAAATACAATTCTTTACTTCAAAATGTGGATTCAATTAGTCCAAACGATCTTGTTTTCATTAAAGAAGATTTAAACATTGCGAAAGATAGCTGGAAAAACATTAAAGACTATGCAGAAAAGATTTATGCTGAAGATATTAAAGTAGTAGATACGAAAAAAGCATAATCGAATACGAATCGTTAGGGCGTTAAGTGTTGATGAATGATTTGAAGCTCCTGTTCAGTTGTGAGCAGGAGCTTTTGATATCCTTATAAAGAGAATAGGTGAAAAATATGCAGAAACGATTTTATAAAAAATGTCTTTTAGCGGTAATGATTGCTGGGGTGGCAACGAGTAACGCATTTCCTTTACATCCTTTTGCAGCAGAACAAAATGTAACGGTGCTACAAGAAAATGTGAAAAACTATTCTCTTGGACCAGCAGGATTCCAAGATGTAATGGCACAAACGACATCAAGCATATTTGCAATGGATTCATATGCAAAATTAATTCAAAATCAACAAGAGACGGATTTAAGTAAAATAAGTTCGATTAATAGTGAATTTAAAGGAAATATGATTCAGCATCAAAGAGATGCAAAAATTAATGCAGCATATTGGTTAAATAATATGAAGCCTCAAATTATGAAAACAGATCAAAATATTATAAATTACAATAATACTTTTCAATCGTATTATAATGACATGTTAATAGCGATTGATCAAAAGGATAGCGGAAAATTAAAAGCGGATTTAGAAAAGTTGTATGCAGATATTGTAAAGAATCAAAATGAGGTAGATGGATTATTAGGAAATTTGAAAGCTTTTCGCAATAGAATGGCGAAAGATACAAATAGTTTCAAAGAAGATACAAATCAGTTAACAGCGATATTGGCAAGTACGAATGCTGGTATTCCAGCTCTAGAGCAACAAATAAATACATATAACGATTCGATTAAAAAGAGTAATGATATGGTCATTGCTGGTGGCGTACTTTGTGTAGCATTAATAACATGTCTTGCTGGCGGGCCAATGATCGCGGTTGCGAAAAAAGATATCGCAAATGCAGAAAGAGAAATCGCTAATTTAAAAGATAGAATTTCAGGAGCGCAAGCAGAAGTCTTAATTTTGACTGATGTAAAAAATAAAACAACAAACATGACAGAAACAATTGATGCAGCAATTACAGCACTACAAAACATATCAAATCAATGGTATACAGTAGGTGCAAAATATAATAATTTACTACAAAACGTAAAAGGAATTAGTCCGGAAGAGTTTACGTTTATAAAAGAAGATTTACATACAGCGAAAGATAGCTGGAAAGATGTAAAAGATTATACAGAAAAATTACATGAAGGCGTGGCGAAGTAAACAGTGGACTAGTTCTGCTGTTTATTTTTTTATCTTGTTTTTTTGTAAGGGTTGAACTTGCAATTATATATAAGTTTGTCATGTATTTTTATATTTTTTATAAATTCTAAAAGGACATTCCCTATTGTTGGTATGATAGACAGAAACTGTTTTTTTAGAACAGGAGACAATAAATAGGGAAAATAACATTAGGATTATTAGTTATATTTCTACTTATATTTCTACTTATATTTATGTGCATGTCTTTAGTAGGAGATGAGAATATGGGTTCCTTAACTCCTAATCTGATTTCAAAGGAAAAATATTTAGAAATTGATTCTGTTGCTGGAGGTACATTTAGAGATTATGGTCAAGAAGCAGAAGCAGTGTTTGAAAAACTAAGTAGTCAGAAAAATGTTGAAACAAAAAAGATTTTTTGAGGAAGAAATTTTTGAAGAATCATTATAGACTTTTACTTTATTAGTATTAACTGAAACTTATTCACTTAATTTCCTATCAGAAATTATAAAGTGAAAACAGAACATGAAATACGCAAAAAATATCACAGGGCAGATCCTCAAAATATTTCAAAATCCACCCTGTGATCATATACTCATTTACAAGTGAAAATAATTAATACCCTAAAATATCTATTTCAGCTGCTGAAGCAAATCCATTCTGTCCTTTCGTTACTTCCACTTTTACATACTTTGCAGTAACTGGGGTAAATGTTGCCGTTTTCTTATCACTATTATTTTCCCATGTTCCTGATGATATTTTGTCATACGTAATGCCATCTACACTCGTATAAATATTGTAAGTTAAAATACGGCCATTTTCTGACCAATCTTGCCTTGGAAGATATGCCAATTGTGAAATGGTACGTGTATCACCAAGTTCTAGTGTCAAATTGTAAGGATATTGATTTGGTGTCCAAGTACTATGCCAAAATGTATCTGTTTTTCCATCTATCGCCTTACTAGCTGAGCCCGTTGATTCCTCACTATTTGCACTTGCCTTCATTATTTTTTTTGACAATACAGCAAGTGGTTTAACAGGTTTAGCATCCGTCGCTTCCCATATAGGTGCAATTAATGTTGGATTGTTTAAAGCTTCTACTTTTTGTCTCGTTTCTTGTGTTGCTTTCAATCCCCATTTATCAAAGAATGGCAGTACATTTTGTTTTGCTATTTTCGATGTATTGTAAATAAATGCCTGTATTTTATCCTCGTCTGTTTTGGGAAGTTGATCCTCTGGTATCTCACGATATAATTTGTGGAGATTTGGATAAAAATCATCCCCATATGCCAAATGAAGTTGCCAAAGCATAACAAGTTTTACAAACAGGTCGTCAATATTTTTATATTCCTTATTTGTTTGTTTTAAATACGCAAAAGCTCTATTATAATCTCCCTCTGTATCTAAACGTGTTGGTATATTTGGGTATATTTTCTTGAATGCAGCTAAAGAATATAGATTATTAGTTACTTCACCCATACCTCTTAAATCATTCCACGTCCATGGATATTGTTGTCGTGCATGTCCCGCTTCATGCATTTGTCCCCACCCAAACTCATTGACATTTAAAGTACTTTTGATAGCTTCACCAGCAGTCGTAAAGACGGCTCCATCCCAACTTGCATACATGCCCCAACTTTGTGCGTTAGGATTTTCTACAAAGGCCCAAATACGACGAGTTGAACGATGTAAAGGATTAGGATCTGTTTCAGATAGCCCTGCTAACTTGTCTTGCGCTCGAATCATTTCATCATATTTATTTAATAGGGGCACAGGATCTTGATTTACAATATATTTATTGGCACTATCACGAGTTACAGTTAGCACCGCTCGTTCTGATTTCAATTGTACTGCATGTGCATTTGGATAGTTGTTCATCATGGCAATCCAGTCTGCTTTTGTGTGTTTCCCTAATACAAAGAAAGGAATAGGGCTACCGCCTTGCGTTACTTGCACCTTAACTGTTCCTGTGCTTTGAAAATTATCTAACCCTAATACGCCGCCGTTTGGTGAAGAGATGGTATTAGAGCCAGGTGAAAGATCAATTTCTTTTCCCCATTCTTTATCATATTGATGTGTCCCAATAATGGCTCTAATCTTTTGCGTTCCTGATACTGTAATTGTAACCTGTTCATTAGGTTTCACATATATGCCTGTTGGCATATAATTTTTTTGCTCACTTCTTTTTTCTCTTTTTGCTTCATCCCAAAAACTTCCTGTACCTGGAAGGTCAAACTCTCTTTGTTCAAATTGAGTTGCAGTTTGTGCAGTTTCAGCATGTACATCTAAATTGTTTGACATAATAGGTGTAAATAACGTGGTTGCTAAAATAGCAGATGTTGCAAACACCTTTATAGTTTTTTGTAATCTACAATTCTTTCTTCTGTTCATATAGATCAGTCCCTTCGTTAAAATTCATTATTACTTACATACGAAATATCAGTTTTTTCACTAATGCCGAAAGTGGATTTTTTAAATTCACACTTATAAAAAAATGTTGATGATATTTTTAGATGAGTAAAAAAAAGCATAGTAACACTTCAAGTTCCCTTCCTGATTAATTTAGAAACACATTACCTTCATTGATTTCTTAAATCACTCCTCTAAGTAAACAATTAAGATAAATGTCCTATCTCAAAGCTCCTTTCCTAATTTTGGGATTACGAATTAAGTATAGTTCAAAAATAAAGTTATACAATTGAGAAAAATTAAAATGTTAAAAAATTACATTCTCGTAAAATTTTTAACATTTACTAAAAAATATTTGTTATAGAGAGGAGATTCACATACCCATCAAGCTAAACTTTTGAAATATCTCCAAAACGAAAATTCTATCTCTTCATAATTATTCATACAATCCGATTCAGTTTTCCTTTCTATGGGGGCAATTTAACTCTTAACTTGATGGGCATGTGGCGTTACCTCTAGGAGATAGCTTCATCTAGATAGGATAATGTAAACATGAAAAAATAGGTAAAGTGGAAACACGTTTGTTTATTTGCAAAATGAATAAAAAGAAAACCCCCTTGCAGATAAATGTAAGAGGGTATTTTTGAGCAGTAATTTCGTATCCATGTGTGCGTAAAAATTTTTCCGTTATCGCTCCCTTTGATAGAATCTATTTTTATATGGTTTTTTACCGAATTTTTTAAAAATTAAATTTTATGGCTTGATAATTCATTTAAAATGATTTAATCTTATGTCAAATGATATGTTTATCTATCAAAAATGCTTTTGTAAAGATAAAGGAGTGATTGAGAATGTTAAACGCCCCATTGATGGTAAGTCTTTAGGTACAGCAGCATTGAAAAGATTGGGAAGAACTGAGTGAGCTTTCACAATAAAGAACTCTATAACTTTATGTAGTGTTTGATACCCTTCGATTAGATTTTTTGAAAAACAAATCAATATTAATTGAATCAAAGTTTAGAAATTAAATATATGAGTAGTAGAAAAAATCCATTAGTTGTTATCATGTTCTAATAAAAAATGGGAAATGGAAATTCTGAGAAAACCTGTTCAGAAAGTAAGTTAGTGAGGGGAATTCAAAACCAATTTAATAAAAGCGAGGTAAATAATATGACTTTTGAAGAAAAATTACAAGCATATGCAGAACTTACGGTGAAAATCGGTGTCAATATTCAACCAGGGCAATACTTATTAGTCAATACATCAGTGGATGCATTGGATTTCGCCCGTATAGTTGTGAAAGAGGCTTATAAGGCTGGGGCAGGGCTTGTTCATGTTAATTTTTCGGATGAAGAAATGGAACGTGCTTACTTTGATTATGCCTCAGATGAAGAATTTAATCGCTTCCCAGAGTGGATAGTCAAAATGAATGATGAGCTGATCGAACGTAAAGGAGCACTATTAATGATAGATGCTACAGATCCTGATAAATTTACAGGTATTTCATCTGATCGTCTAGCTACCTATCAAAAGGTAGCAGGAGCTGCTCTGAGAAACAATCGCAACGCCGTAATGAAGGATTCAATAGCTTGGTCGATGGTAGCAGTTCCTTCACCAAAGTGGGCATCGAAGGTGTTCCCAGGTTTAGCAACTGAGGATCAAGTACCAGCATTATGGGAGGCTATTTTTAAAGCTGTTCGTATTGGTGACGGCAGTGCTATTGAAAAATGGCGTGAACATGTAACAAATTTAGAATCTCGTGCGGTCCTACTGAACGATAAAAAATATATGAAGCTTCACTATACAGCGCCAGGTACTGATTTAACAATTGCATTAGCACCACAGCATAAATGGGTTACTGGAGGTGGTAAAACTCCTGATGATACTATCTTTATGGCTAATATGCCGACAGAAGAGGTTTATACGTTACCGATGAAACAAGGTGTAAATGGCTATGTAAGCAATACAAAACCATTAGTTTATCAAGGGAATATTATCGATGGCTTTAAACTGACATTTGAAGAAGGAAAAATTGTTAAAGCTGAAGCACAGGTAGGACATGATTTATTACAAGAGCTTATTAATGTGGATGAAGGCTCTTGCTATTTAGGTGAAGTAGCACTTGTACCACATGAATCACCAATTTCAGCATCGGGAATTTTATATTTTAATACATTGTTTGATGAAAATGCATCGAACCATTTAGCGATTGGTAAAGCTTATCCAACTTGCTTAGAGGGTGGAAGAGATTTAGAAAACGATCAGCTTGAAACGTTAGGGGCAAATATTTCAGTAACACATGAGGACTTTATGATTGGCAGCAGTGAGATGGACATTGACGGTATTCTACCAGATGGAACTGTAGAACCAATTTTTCGTAAAGGTAGCTGGGCATTTTAAGTTTTTAATTTGAATAAAGGAGTAGAGTGGATGAAACGGTTACTAAGCATAATTGGTGCAACTATATAGGTGTTTCATCTGCTTTTGCTTAGGCTGAAAACTACCTCTTTAATTAGAAGTAAAATGCATGCAAAGGAGATAGGCCAATGAATTTCTGGGAAGTTGTTTTGATAGTAGTGAATTTTAGTCTATTGAGTTGGATACTGTTAATAGGCAGAGAAACGAAAAAGTGGTCTAAATTAGCTACTTTGATTGCCGTTGTAATGGTTACAGTTCAGTTATTGGCAGAAGGTTTTAGGTGGCAGATGATTCCGGCATATGTATCCCCAGTTATCTTAATTTTATGCTATTTATTAGCTGGGCGGAAAAAGGGCTTTAGAAGTTCGGGTATATTCATAGTTAAGACTTCGTTACTATGTATCTATTTGTCTGTAGCAGTTGCGCTACCCTTACTTATGCCAGTATTTTCATTTGAAGAACCAACTGGTCCACATAGGGTCGGTACGAAGCTATATCATTGGGTTGATCATCAGAGAAATGAATCATATTCAAAAAATCCAAACGATCGGCGCGAACTGATGGTGCAAATTTGGTATCCTGCAGCTGAAAAAAGCAAGGGGGATCCAGAACCTTATATTCGTAACATAAATGAGCTCTCCAAGGGATTGGAAAAAACATTGTCTATTCCTGCATTTGCATTCAGCCACATGGAATTGGTAAAGTCTCATTCGTTTATGGATTTACAACTCTCAGACTCAGAGAATCACTATCCCATATTACTCTTCTCTCATGGTTTTAATGGTTTTCGTAATCAAAACACGTTTCAAGTTGAGGAGTTGGCTAGTCAAGGATATATTGTTCTAAGTATCGATCATACCTTTGATGCTGCAGCTACCGTCTTTCCAGGTGGTCGAACTGCTTACGTACAGCCCATCAATTTAACTGATGAAGGAGATAGTCACATAAAATTATGGGAGGAAGATGTCAGCTTTGTCCTTAATCAGATAGAGAAACTTAACGAAAACGATGAGACCGGTTTCTTTACAGGAAGACTGGATACCTCGCGAATTGGAATGTTTGGCCACTCTTACGGTGGAGCTACCGCAGCACAAATACTTGCAAAAGATTCTCGTGTCAAAGCAGCTATCAATATGGATGGTACATTGTATGGTGAAATCTTGCCTGAAAGTGGCATTGGAAAACCATTTCTGCTCATGAATGCAGAAGAGCCTGATGAAGCAGATCCCTTTGAAGTGAGGGAGCGATACGGACGCGGGTTAGCTGGCGGTGGTATGTCAATGGTCATTCCTCATACGGATCATACAAGCTTTACCGATTTACATTTGTTCTCACCTCTGTTGCAAAGCCCAGGTGAAAATCCAAAGGAAGTTCATCGTATTATTAACGAATTCAGCCTGGCATTTTTTGACCAGTATGTAAAACAGAAGGATGACGGCTCAACCCTTAAAAGGCTGATAACCCAATACCCGGAAGTGAATTTTAAAATAAACCGATAACTTTATGCAGAAAGTAACTCGTACCATTTCCTTTGGCTCTTGTATTTATTACATTAAAGAATTTAATTTCTTCATCGTTATCTAAATAATGAAATACTAAAAATGAAACATTCAAAGTACTATCAGTTTCAGGAATATAATTCTTTTTGAAAAGCTACATTAAGCAGCTGGACACTTTATTTGAGATTGTTTATTATAATATCAAATGATATATTTATCTATCAAAAATGACGACTTTATATAGAAAAAGGGAGAGATTGACGATGAAGAAAGACTTGTCAGCGTTGAAGGAAGCGAGATTTAATGCAATTCTTGATTCAGCTACTATATTGCTTGTTGAAAATCCTACTGCTTCGATGAATGAAATTGCGGAATATGCGGGAATTGGAATTGCTACACTCCATCGCTACGTCGAAAGCAGGGAGAAATTGATGCTGTTCTTGGGCCATCGGGCTATAAAACTGGTAAGTGATACTGTAAACCAGATTCCACTGGATGAGGAAAGAAGCGAAAACTATATCCCGGAACTCATTGAAGCGTTAATCCCTTTAGGTGACAAAATCTATTTTCTAGGTCATGATGCATCTGTATTTAACAACAAAGAATTAGGTGAAGCAGAAGAGAAGCTGAGGGAACCCTTAAGACGCGTTATTGAATTGCTACAACAAAGAGGTTACTTTCAGCAAACAGTTAGCAGTGAATGGATTTTGAATACGCTTTATGCTCTGCTTTTCCATACCTGGGAACAGGTACATGAAGGAAATGTGGCTAAAAAATCTGCTGCAGAGCTTGTTTTAAATACATTTTATTATGGTTTCAAAGCTAAGGATGAATTGAGAGGGAAGTGAACTGATTCAAATCCATGATAATTAATATTAATAATATAGAAAGTGAAAAGGAGCAATAGGATAATGAATAAAATCTCTATTGTAAAGGCTGTTCATCAATCCATGGTCGGCGCCCAGCTAAATGTAATGGCATTGGAATACATGGCGTTTCCACTTGCAGGATCTGAGGAGAAGAACACAGTCGATTGGACATTTTATAAGCTATGGCGGCAGGAGAACAACCGTTTTAGTCATCAATACGCCTATGAAGCTCAAATGGACGGGAAAACTTTAGGGATGATTACTTGCTATCCCATACCCGTTTTAAATCGTCTTGCCTGGCCCACTTTTAAACAGCTGCTTTCGTTCCGAAAGCTGGGTTTTGTTGTTTATAACATTCTGAATATCAAAATGCTTTATTCCATGTTTACCTTGAAGGAGGGAGAAGATGACGAGTTTCACATCGGAACAATTGCCTTACTGCCCGAAAGTCGAGGACTAGGGATAGGTACCAGATTAATTGAGTTTGCTGAGGAACAAGCTTCGCTGCAAGGCTTTGCCAAATGCTCTCTGACGGTAAAGAAAGAGAACCAACTTGCCATTAAATTGTATCAGAGGATAGGCTACCAGATTACAGGTGAAATCAATAAACCAAAGTTATCGTTGTACAGAATGGTCAAAAACGTAGAACCTTACAACCATTTATAAAAAATTTGTACAGTATTAGAGGGTACCAGCACATGCCCATAAGCTTAAGGATTCAAAATTACCCCAAAGTAAAAAATGTACATTTTTTACAAGTTAACACAAAATTTTAGCTTGATAGTGATGGGATGAGGCTTCTATATAAAAAAACACAGTTTACACTCAAACTGTGTTTTTTCGACGTATAATGCTTTATCAACATCTCTTTTTATTCTTTAAAATCTGCAACAGAACCAGGCCCCTCCTCAAAGTATAAATTCCAAGGGAGGAACCGTTTTTTTATTTACTTATATACGTACAGCTGTACCACTGACAGCAACCATTAACATTCCATCACGTACAACTTCGTAATCTACGTCAATACCAACGATAGCGTTCGCACCTTTTTGTTTTGCAAGTTCTTTCATTTCGTCCATTGCAATATCACGAGCGTCTTTTAGCTTACTTTCATAAGCACCAGCACGGCCACCGACAACATCACGAACTGAAGCGAATAAATCGCGGACAATGTTTGCACCCATAATAGCTTCACCATTTACAATATCAATATACTCAATAATTTCTTTACCTTGAATTCCAGAAGTTGTTGTTACAATCATGACCGACACTCTCCTAATAAGTTGTAGTTTTGATAAGATTTCTTATGCCTTAGAAAAAGTGGTTCTGGTACCAAAAATACTCGATAGAAACATAGAGTATTTTTGCATCAAAACCTTCAATTACATATGTCTTGTTATGACATATGCAATTAAATAAAAGGAATAAAATTGTTTAACATATGTATCGCTATAACATATGCAAGGGATCTATTAGAAATAAGATAAGCCGCAGTAAGCATCACCGTGCCAGGTAAATATATAGTAAGATCCGAAAGTTGATTTGAATGAAGACCTGCAAAAATTATAATCGAAACGATGGATGCAATAGCAGTACCAACATATTCCGAAAAACGATTCACTAATATATGACGAAATATGATTTCTTCAATTATTGGCCCTATAATCCCAAATAGAAGTAATGTGAATATAATAGGCACCTCTGCGCCCCTTGTAAGGACCTGTTCTTGGTTCTCTGGCTGACCTATGTTTAGAAAATGCATAATAGAATTTTCCACAATTACCATAAGTAAAACCACCATAGGAATGCTTACTATTTTCAAAATTGTTTTCTCTTTAAAATAAGTAAAACTTTCAATAATTTCTTTCCTAAAGAAAATTATTCCTACAATAGCAGGTACAGTCAAACCGATGGCACTAAGAGCAAATTCTGATTCAACTAAATTACTGTTAGTTAAAAGTGATAGGCCAAATAATATGAACAAGCCAATTTGGAGTAGTGCAAACATTGTATAAACTATTAACATAATAATTTCTTTTTTATTCATTTTTATAAAGTTCACTTTATTGCCCCCGTAATTAAATTACCTATAATCTTTGATTTTTCTTTCTGCATAACGTTCTCCTTCTAAATATATTTATATTAAAAAACCGGACGGTTCGGTCTGAATCGAAATCTAATGATACTACAAGTTTCTAGTTTTTTAAACCCTTTTAACGAAATCAAAATGGTAAAAAGCAAATATATTTATATCTCAGTTGCTTTGTTACAATTTAATTCCAATAATCATTAATGATTAATTTTTTATAGAATGAAGTGAGAGTGGGGTGGTTCAAACACTTTAGCTAAACATATTAATAAAAATTATATATAATAATCATAGTCTATACGTTAAAATTAACTATATATTTTTACACCTTCTACAATTGTAGGTGAAATTAGTTGTATAACAGGACTGAATTAAATAATTGGACATGTTAATTTTGACAGAAAATTTATTTGAATGATATAGATAATACAATTTGATTACCTCTTTTCAAACTGTATTGTTTGAGGTTCACATAATATAGGGATGGATAATATATTTTTGTTCCAAACTTATTTATACTTACAAAAAAATTCAAGAAAATGGATGGTAAATATCACCTGGAATATTAAGCTCGTTTTTATTAGGAGGATTACAAAGTATGACTAAAGTTGATAAGATTAAAGAAAAAATTATTGAAACATCTTTATATTTATTTAATACTAATGGGATAACTCGCACATCCATACAGGATATAATGACAGCTACTGAACTACCTAAAGGATCTATTTATCGTAGATTCAAAAGTAAAGAAGAAATTGTCCTTGCTGCCTATGACAAAAGTGGTGAGATTATGTGGAGTCATTTTCATAAAGCAATGGAAAATAAAAAGACAGCAATCGATAAAATCCTTGCAATTTTCCTTGTATATCAAGATGCAGCTAATAATCCTCCTATTGCTGGAGGCTGTCCATTACTTAATAGCGCAATTGAAAGTACTGGAGTATTTCCAGAATTACAAAAAGCAGCAGCAAAAGGTTATGATGATACAGTAATGTTAATGGCTTCTCTCATAAAAGAAGGAATAGAGAAACAAGAACTTAAAGAAGATATAGATATTATATCGCTCGCTTCTTTTCTTGCATCTTCAATGGAGGGAGCTATTATGGCAAGTCGCGTATCTAACGATAATATACACCATCATTATTTTATTGAACAAATAAAACATCATCTTTTCTCTTATTCTAAATAAGTGAGAACTTGCAGTGTTTCCATCCGATTTTTATAAACTTAAATTGAATACATACCCCTTATGAACAGTATCTTTTGTTTATGAGGGGTATTTGAATAGCTTTTAGACGATGTTTCATGTTTCTTATTGAACGGCTTTGTTATCGTTACTACAGGAAAAGCAATAAAGAATTACATATAAACCGATTTATATGTTTTAAGTGTTTCTATATTGGGTTTGTAAATCTACACAATAAGGTTTCATTGTATATAATAAGTGGAATAGAAGTTCAGTTAGATAAAATTCGGTAGTCGAATTTTTTTGCATAAAGCTGTATAATGCTTGTAACGAAAGGGAAATACAGGAAGGGATTTGTAATGAGTTACTATGGAAAAAGATAAACAACAATTAAGCGTTGAAGTTGCAAGATTATATTATCAATCAGATTATAGTCAGCAAGAAATTGCTAATAAATTAAATATTTCAAGACCGACGATTTCTAGATTGTTAAAGTACGCGAAAGAAAAAGGGTTTGTTCAAATTAGCATCGCTGATCCATTTGCTGATTTAGATAACGTCGGGAATTTACTGAAAGAAAAGTACAACTTGTTAGAGGCACATGTGGTATTTTCTCCAGTGCCGGAATATGCAACGATTACAGAGTATATAAGTAAATATGCTGCTGAGTATATGGAAAAGACGGTTAAAAACGGTGATATTGTTGGTGTAAGCTGGGGCATGACTATGTATGAAATCGCTAGAAAAATCGTACCGCAACATGTAAAAGGGGTAGAGGTTGTCCAGCTAAAAGGTGGTATTAGTCATTCAAGTGTAAATACATATGCGAATGAGACGATAGCTTTATTTGCAGATGCTTTTCAAACGACGCCAAGAAATCTACCTCTTCCGGTTATATTTGATAATGCAGTGACAAAAGAATTAGTGGAACAGGATCGACATATTCATCACATTATCGAAATGGGAAAACAAGCGAATATTGCAATTTTCACTGTAGGAACAGTGCGAGACGAAGCGCTATTATTCCGATTAGGTTATTTCGATAAGGATGAAACAAATTTACTCAAAAAACAATCGGTCGGTGACATTTGTTCACGTTTCTTTGATGGAGACGGAAATATTAGTAGTGAAGAAATCAATAAGCGTACCATTGGAATTGAGTTAGAGGAACTGAAATTAAAGAAACGCTCTATTTTAGTTGCAGGTGGTAATAGAAAAATAAAAGCAATTGATGGTGCGTTACGTGGCGGGTATGCAAATGTATTAATTATCGATCAGCATACAGCAAAAGAACTGTTACATTATCAAAAAGGTTAGAAATAAAAGGAGTTCTCAAAATTAACATATTGAGAACTCCTTTTATTTTGTTATGTATGAATGATAGGAGTCTTTTTTGAACACAATTTGCCTTTTTAAAAATAATTATGGATATGGAGATACATACTACCATTGTTAACATAGAAAATTTGATTATATATGAACTGTTCTTTGTTAGAATGCGCTTTATTTACTACAAGAAAATGCTTTTTAAAAAAGAATGAACAAAATTTCAAAAGTGTATTTACATTTGTTCAACTAAGAGTTAGAATGAAGTTGTTAAAAGATATGAGGAGTGAAGATAATGAACATTGCAAAGTTAATTGACCATACAATTTTAAAAGCTAATACTACTAAAGAAGATGTTATGAAAGTAATCGAAGAAGCAAAGGAATATAAATTCGCTTCTGTTTGTATTAACCCAGCATGGGTAAAATTAGCGGCTGATGAACTAGCTGGACATGATGTAGACGTTTGTACTGTAATCGGTTTCCCATTAGGAGCAAGCACTACTGAAACAAAAGCATTTGAAACAAAAGATGCTATCGCAAAAGGTGCAACTGAAGTTGATATGGTAATCAACGTAGGCGCTTTAAAAGATGGCGATAACGAATTTGTTGAAAAAGACATTTATGAAGTAGTACAAGCAGCAAAAGGAAAAGCTCTTGTAAAAGTAATCATTGAAACTTGCCTATTAACAGATGAAGAGAAAGTACGTGCTTGTGAATTATCAGTAAAAGCTGGTGCTGATTTCGTAAAAACTTCAACTGGATTCTCAACTGGCGGAGCAACTGCTGAAGATATCGCATTAATGCGTAAAACAGTAGGACCAAACGTTGGTGTAAAAGCATCTGGCGGTGTTCGTACACGTGAAGATGCAGACAAAATGGTAGCTGCTGGAGCTTCTCGCGTTGGAGCAAGTGCTAGTGTTGCAATCGTATTAAATGATGCAAAAGGTGCTACAGATAACTACTAATCGATAAAAGCTTAAAGCAATAGATATACGTTTAAAGTATATCTATTGCTTTAATAATTGAAAAAAATGTAAGCGGATACGAATGGGAGGAAACGGCTTATGAAATACTTAATCGGTGTTTTTGGCCTCGTATTGATTTTAGGTATCGCTTGGCTTGCTAGTAATGATAGAAAGAAAGTCAAATATCGTCCAATCATAACGATGGTTATATTACAATTCATTTTGGGGTTTCTATTATTAAATACAAGTGTAGGGAATATATTAATTAGCGGAATAGCAGATGGTTTTGGAGAGCTATTAAAATATGCCGCTGACGGTGTGAATTTCGTATTTGGTGGATTAGTAAATCAAAAAGAGTTTTCGTTCTTTTTAAGTGTATTAATGCCAATCGTATTTATATCAGCCTTAATAGGTATTTTGCAACATATTAAAGTATTACCTATTATTGTGAAATCTATCGGTCTAGCATTAAGTAAAGTAAATGGAATGGGGAAACTAGAATCATATAACGCTGTTGCATCTGCGATTTTAGGACAATCTGAAGTATTTATTTCAGTTAAGAAACAACTAGGGTTATTGCCAGAGAAAAGAATGTATACATTATGTGCATCAGCAATGTCTACAGTTTCTATGTCTATCGTTGGATCATATATGGTGTTATTAAAACCACAATATGTTGTAACCGCTTTAGTGCTTAACTTATTCGGTGGTTTCATCATTGCTTCTATCATTAACCCATATGAAGTTACTGAGGAAGAAGATATGTTAGAAGTACAAGAAGAAGAGAAGAAGACCTTCTTTGAAGTATTAGGGGAATACATTATTGATGGATTTAAAGTTGCGATTACAGTAGCAGCTATGTTAGTCGGTTTCGTTGCTCTTATCGCATTCATTAATGCAGTATTTAAAGGTGTAATCGGTATTTCATTCCAAGAAATTCTTGGTTATGCATTTGCACCATTTGCATTTATTATGGGTGTACCTTGGCATGAAGCAGTTAATGCCGGAAATATTATGGCAACAAAATTAGTATCAAATGAATTTGTCGCTATGACAGATTTAGCACAAGGAAACTTTAATTTCTCAGATAGAACGACAGCGATTATCTCTGTATTCTTAGTTTCATTTGCAAACTTCTCTTCAATTGGGATTATTGCAGGGGCAGTTAAGAGCTTAAATGAAAAGCAAGGGAATGTAGTCGCAAGATTTGGTTTGAAATTACTATTCGGTGCAACATTAGTAAGTTTCTTATCAGCAACAATCGTTGGCTTATTATTTTAATAGATTTATATAATATAAAAAGGAATGGTGATTGTAATGAGAATGGTAGATATTATTGCAAAAAAACGTGACGGCAAAGAATTAACGACTGAAGAAATCAAATTCTTTATTAATGGATATACAGACGGAAGTATTCCTGATTATCAAGTGAGTGCGCTTGCAATGGCAATCTTCTTTAAAGATATGACAGATCGCGAACGTGCAGATTTAACGATGGCGATGGTTGAGTCTGGAGAAACGATCGACTTATCAGCAATTGAAGGAATTAAAGTAGACAAACATTCAACTGGCGGTGTTGGTGATACAACAACATTAGTATTAGGACCGTTAGTAGCTGCTTTAGATGTACCAGTAGCAAAAATGTCTGGTCGTGGTTTAGGACATACAGGCGGAACAATTGATAAATTAGAAGCGGTAGAAGGATTCCACGTTGAAATTACGAAAGAACAATTCATTGATATTGTAAACCGTGACAAAGTAGCTGTTATTGGACAAACAGGAAACTTAACACCTGCAGATAAAAAGATTTATGCATTACGCGACGTAACAGGAACTGTTAACTCAATTCCTTTAATCGCAAGTTCAATTATGAGTAAAAAAATTGCAGCTGGTGCTGACGCAATCGTACTTGATGTAAAAACAGGTGCTGGTGCATTTATGAAAACAGAAGAAGATGCAAAAGAATTAGCACATGCAATGGTACGTATCGGAAATAACGTAGGACGTCAAACAATGGCAGTTATTTCAGATATGTCACAACCTCTTGGATTTGCGATTGGTAATGCTCTAGAAGTGAAAGAAGCGATTGATACGTTAAAAGGTGAAGGTCCAGAAGATTTAACAGAATTAGTACTTGTATTAGGAAGTCAAATGGTCGTACTTGCGAAAAAAGCAAATACGTTAGAAGAAGCTCGTGAAATGCTAATTGAAGTGATGAAAAACGGAAAAGCAACTGCGAAATTTAAAGAGTTCTTAAGCAATCAAGGCGGAGATAGCTCAATTGTAGACAATCCAGAAAAAATGCCACAAGCAAAGTATGTAATTGATGTACCTGCAAAAACTTCAGGTGTTATTTCTAACATTGTTGCAGATGAGATTGGTATTGCAGCTATGTTACTTGGTGCAGGTCGTGCAACGAAGGAAGATGAAATCGATTTAGCAGTAGGATTAATGTTACGTAAAAAAGTTGGCGATGCAGTAAAAGAAGGCGAGCCTTTCGTAACAATCTACGCAAACCGTGAAAATGTAGAAGATGTAAAAGCAAAAATTTATGAGAATATTTCTATAGCTGAAACAGCAGTGGCTCCTAAATTAGTTCATACAGTTATTACTGACTAATCATCATTTCATTTACTTTGAGGGGGAAATAATATGGATAAGAAAAAATATATTGAAGAAGCAAACAAGATGTTATCGAAAGCGTATATTCCGTATTCTAAATTTCCTGTTGGCGCAGCGTTAGTTACGAAAGAAGGGAAAATCTATACTGGTTGTAATATAGAAAATGCTTCTTATGGTTTATGTAACTGTGCAGAAAGAACAGCAATATTTAAAGCGGTATCAGAAGGGGAGCGCGATTTTAGTTACTTAGTTATTACAGGAGAAACTGATGGACCGATTTCACCATGTGGTGCGTGTAGACAAGTAATTGCTGAATTCTGTGATCCGAAAATGCCTGTATTACTAACGAATGTAAAAGGTGATGAAAAAGAAGTGACTGTTGAGCAATTACTTCCAGGTGCTTTCACAATTGACGATTTAAAATAAGTTAAAAAGCCATTTTGCAATTATTAATTGCAGAATGGTTTTTTTGTTCATATTCCGTTCATAAACTTTGCGTAAAATGATTGCAGCGAATATGGAAAGTTTACAGCAGGAGGAATATAATGAAGAAATTCTATAATGCGGCATGTAGTTACTTATTGGTTTATGATTTTGCTAAAAAAGTCATTTAAATAGATAGGAGTGGAAAGTATGATAGCACTTTTATCAAGTGTCATAGCGGTTTGTATGGCTGTTGGGGTAATGTTTCTACGTTTTAAAGCAGCGAAAAAGCCGATAACGAAAAAGAAAATTATATTACCACCAATTTTTATGAGTACAGGCGCGATGATGTACTTTTTACCAGATTTTCGATTAACATCGTTAGAAATAGTCGAGGCAATTAGTATAGGGATTATTTTCTCTATTTTTCTTATTAAAACAACTAAGTTCGAAATAAAAGGCGAACATATATTTATGAAACCGTCAAAAGCATTCATATTCATTTTAGTAGGCTTATTAGCTGTACGCGTGGCATTAAAGTCATATTTAAGCCAATCAATTGATTTGGCAGAGTTAAGCGGAATGTTTTTCTTACTTGCATTTGCGATGATTGTGTCGTGGAGAATTGCGATGTATCGCTCGTTTACTAAATTAAAAAAGACAATAAAAAGAGCTGGAATTTCTATATAGGAAATCCAGCTCTTTTTATGTTTTATTAGAATTCTTTAGCTCGGAACTCATTTGCTTAATTTTAAACGTATTTGAGCATCTTGTAATGCAGCAGGTGTAACGTTAAGACCATTTTGATCAACAATTTTTGTGTTTAATAAAATGGAATCTAAGCTTCCACGAAATGTTTGTGTATAGTTTTGGCGCAACATTTGTTGTTCTTGTTTTTCATCAACTGTTAATCCATTCGCTTTTTCTTTTTTTGACAATTCGTTAATACGGAATAAAATGTTTTTCATTTGTTTCACCTCTAGTTAAATTTAATTACATTAGCTACTTACTAATGTATAGTTATTGTAACCTATCTTTTAATAAGTGTCAATGTCTATAAAATGCTTTGTTTTGTATGTGTATGGATGAGAGAGGATGTAAATGAATACTAATACTTGAAATAGAAAAGATGCCAATATACAATACTACGGTAGGGTATAAAGAGTTGTTGTTTTACATTATGAAAGTAATAAGTAAAAAGGAGTATGCAATAATGAATGCAGTAATTTCAAAGAAAGAAACAATCATCTCATATACGATTGCTATTTTATTTATTTTAGCTATGGTAACAGCTGGTGTGTTATTAAATGATCCGGAAGTCATTTTGCCGGAAATAGCAGCGATGGCAATTGCTTTATGGGCGTATCGTGAACCAGGATGGTTAAGACAACCAGAAAAAATCTTTATTGCACCGTCAATAACAGCTGTTATTGGTTTTGCAGTGAATCAAATGGATATTTTCTATATAGGAAAAGTTAGCTTAACACTTATATTAATGATGTTGTTTTTATGTGTTATTCAATCCAATTTAGCACCATCCATTGCGACAGGTTTATTACCGTTAGTAACAAATGCGACGGAATGGTCATTTGTTATCGCGGTATTTGCTTTAACATTTATTTTAATGATAGGTGTTCTTATATTTAAATTGAACAACGGTATTGAGCGAAAAGTGCAAATACAGTATAAATATATGACTGTATTTCTAATACTAAATTTCGTATGGATTAGTTTATGCTGGATAACTGGTTATGAACAATTAGTAGTTATTCCACCAATATTAGTTGTCGTGTATGAATCACTTCAAAAGCCGATGTACAATGAAAAAATGGCTTTTAAACAAATAGTCGTATTAACTGCATCTGCAACTGTTGGAACAATATTGTACTTTGCGATTGATTCATGGATTGTAGTCACTTTATTAAATATGATATTAATGCTTATTTTATTAAAAATTGTTGGTGTACGTATTCCAGCAGTGTATGCATTTCCATTATTGCCGCTCGTATTTCCAGATGGAATGATAAAGATGTTACCAGTAGCTTCATTTGTTGCGGGAGTATTTTTATTTGGTGCAGTACTACTGTATAAAAAGTGGGAGATGAAGCAAAAGGGCATGGCAATGTAGATAGAGTAAAGATAGCTTTTAATTAGTAAAATAAATAGACACCTGTGAGTGTCTATTTATTTTATGAAAAATTTAGTTTAATTCATTTAAGTAATGAACAAGTTCCGATGCTTTAGAGAAAAATGGAGAATGATCAGCTTCTAAAGTAATAATTTTCTTGCAAGGTGTTTCTGTATTCATTAGGCGTTGAAAATCAATTGGAATCGCTCTATCTAGAGTCGTTTCAATATAAATGCGATCTATGGCTCCAAAGTTTTCTTCAGATATTTTCAGCTCTTGTTGGAAGGGTCCTAGTGGTTGAGGACGCATTTGATTAAAAGATGCTTCTTTAATAGAACCGTCTTCTGTAGCATTTAAAAATGTTTGTTCAATTAGATTAGGTATAAGTTCAGCAGTCAAGTCATTTTCATTTATAGTGAATTGCGGGCCATCTTCTCCGTCTAATTTACTACCAAGACTTTCTCCATTTCGTGGTAAGAAAGCACAAAGATATACTAATTTATCGATTTTATTTGGTATAAGTTCAGCAGTTTGAGTAATAACGACTCCACCCATACTATGTCCAACAAGAATAACCTTTTCATTTTGTTGATTTATATTAGCTGTTACTGCATCAACATAGGAATCTAACGTTATATTTTGTGAAGGAGTTGTATCTTTCCCACTTCCAGGTAAGTCTAGTGTAATAACAGTGTGACCTAAAGCCTCTAGTTGAGGTTTTACTAATTCCCATGCCCATTCACCTTGCCATGCTCCATGTACTAAAATGTAAGTACTCATTTAATCAACACTCCTCTAGGGTATATAAGTTTCATCTATTTGTAATATTGATGATGTATACTCAGTGTAAATGAAGTGGTTTCATAAATATAATGAAGGTTATTTATAGATGATATAAATATATTTTATATAAGGAGAACAGAATGAATGTTTTTGATTTTAAAGTCTTTACATATGTGGCTCGTTTAAATAGTATTAGTCTGGCAGCAAAGGAATTACATATGACACAGCCAGCAATAACCCATATTATTAACAAATTAGAGAAACGATATGCTATAACGTTATTTGATCGCTCTAGACAAGGAACGATTCTAACTGAAAATGGCAAAGAATTTTTAGTTGGTGTGAATCGACTTCTAATGGAGTATGAAAAACTTGAGGAAACAGCTTTCCAGTTGAAGAATAAAAGCTTGTATAAAATTGTACTAGCTACGTATCCTTCCGTTACTGTATATTGTTTGGCGGAGTGTATTCAACTAGGGAATATTGATCATAGTCAATATGTACTTGCAGTTCGAGAAGGAAGCTATCAAGAAGTGTTAGATTGGCTATCATCAGGTAGTGCAGATTTTTCTATTTCTATAAAAGAAAATTTAATACAAGGATTTCATTATGATGTCATTGGTGAAGATCCGTATGTTATGGTTTCTTCAAAAAAAGTTCCGCCTAACCTTACTATTAATGATATAAAAAATTATCCTTTTATTATGCCGCTTTCTGGTTGCAAAGAAGTGCTCGAACCGTATTTGATGAAAAATGAAATAACAGTTAATAAAGTGATGGAGTCAGAATCAATTAGTTCAGCATTAGCACTTACTATACAAGTTAATGGCATAACAATCGTTCCGTTATCAGGACTACATAAGCAAATTATTCATGACTTCATTGTACAGCCGATAGAAATTACAATTCCACGACAACTTATTATGCAATGGTCACCTAAAAAAGAGAATGACCCGCTGTTTCTCGCGTTTGTTAAGAATTTATTAGCTCAACTACAGCAAAAGAAAAAATGAATATAATATTACAAAAGATAAGCTCATTTCACTAGAGCTTATCTTTTGTATGTATTACCAATAAAGAGCAGTATCATAAAATCCGATTAAAATAAGGAGAAAACCAGCTATACGCTGAATGCTATTTCCTATTTTCCTGCTCTTCTTTAGTAATGCCCCGTTTAATCCCAGATAGGAGATGAAGGACATTAATACGACGATAGGAAGAGCAGTTCCTATCGAAAAGAACGTTGGAAACAAGTACCCGTAATTAAATGATAAAGATAAAGGGATTAACGTTCCAAAAAATAGAACGAACATAGTCGGACAAAAAGCTAAGGAAAAGAAGAATCCGAGTAAAAATGAACCAACTTCATTTTGATTTCGTATAAATTTAATCGAGAAGAAATATCTTCTTTTTATAATACCTGACAACAGTAGCCCCATTAAAATTAATAAGGGTCCCATCATTTTTCGTAACCATGGAAAATACAAAGTCAATATTTGCTGAATCTCTTTTCCTAAAAACCATACTAATAGTCCAAGCGTCGTAAAAGCCATTATTTTTCCTAAAATGAATAAAAGTATATGTTTCCATACATGTTCCTTTTGTAAAGATTGGTTGCTATAAAGTGTAATAGCACTAATGTTTCCTGTTAATTGGCAAGGAGCAAGGGTACCTACTATGCCTAATAAAAACGAAAATAAAAGAGGTACAGATTTCGTAGCATTCGCGGCATCCATTAAAGGAGACATGAGTTGATAGCTCCATTCACTAATTGTTGAAAACACGTTATATTCACCCTTCTACTTAAATTGGAATGTTCCTTCATTAGCAATCTGCTTCCACGTATTACCCTCATCTGTAGAGAGGAATACATTTGATTTCATTGTAGCAAATACGATTTCGGCTGAATTTTGAGGGTTTTGTGAAATATACATAATTGCATCTTTAGAATCTAAAGGTGGAATTTGTATGTTTGTTTCTTCATTTGTAGCAATTGATTTCTTCGTTACGATTTGCTTATTAATAGGGGCGTAAATAACATCTTCATTACTTAATGTAATTGCGGTCGATTCAAGTGATTTAGAGAATAGTTCAAATGTATTTCCGTAATCTGTAGATAAGTAAACACCATCTTTAGTACTTACCGCGACTACACTAGATTGATCTGGATGTACTGAAAAGGAGTGGATTGCACTTGAAAGCCCCTTCAATTTACTAGTTTTCCATTCTTGTCCATTGTTCGTACTAAAGTAAAAACCTTGTTGCAATTTAGAATTTGGACGTTCATTGTATAAATAAATTGTTTCCGTATTATATCCGACAGCAAGGTTATGAAAATCAGATTCTCCATAAAAAGCTAGCTTTTCGAGAGTATTACCACCATCAGAACTTTTCATTAATCCTAAAGGATTTTTTAAATTTGCTCCTGGTTCAGGATGACCGCTGGCAAAGAACCCGTTCTTCGTTGCCTGAAAGCCCATATAATCATGTAGTCCAGTTTTAGCTTCAAGCCATTTGCCATTTTGATAAACTTTTATCCCGCTATGAGTGGCGATAGAAACCCCAGACATATTTCCTGCATAGCCAATTCCGTGAATGTGCTCGATTTTTCCAGATGTAATTTCTTTATAGAAGTCTTGCGGACTCGTATTTGCTGTTTCTATATTTTTTGGTTGAGATTGCGCCGTTTCTTTTTTCACTGGTGCTGTTTCGACGTTGCTAGAACATCCTGAAATTATTAATAAAGAAGTAATTGCTAACCCTGTTGCTACATAATGTTTCAAAGTTATGGCTCCTTTCCTATATATGAGATTTTAAGTATATGGAATAAATATCAAGAAATTGTGGAGTGGTATGCATAATTTAGCGTGGAAGAGGCCCGAGTAATGAAAATTCTCCTTTCGCTATGAGTATAATTAATTGACGAAAAATTATAACAATAATAGAATAAATTGTATTGATGATTAGTTTCATAAGCATACATAGAACACTAGGGGGATTATTATGAAATCAACATTTTTTGCTCAAAATAGAGAAAGACTAACGAAAACATTACCTGATGAATCCGTTACGATTTTATTTGCGGGACGAGCACCGCATATGTCAGCTGATGCCCATTATAAATTTGTACCGAATCGTAATTTTTACTACTTAACGGGAATCGATGAACCAAATGTTATTTTTATGCTGAAAAAGTTTGGGAATAGTGTAGAAGAGACACTTTTCATTGAAAAATCAGATCCAGTAATGGAAAAATGGATTGGGAAGACAGTTTCTAGCGAAGAAGCAGAGGGAATTTCAGGTATAAAGAAAGTTGTATATTTAGATAGCTTTGAAAAGACAATGTCAAATATACTTTTTACAGAAAATGCGAAGCATCTATATTTAGATATAGAACGTCGTGATTGGAATGGTACGGAGACAAAAACATTAGCATTTGCTAAACATGTAAGAGAAAAATACCCACACGTAACAATTGGTAATGTATATCCGAACATTTGTGAATTACGAGTATTTAAAACAGAGGAAGAAATTGAAATTATTAAAGAAGCGATTGCTGTAACGAAAGATGGTATTTACAATGTGTTAAAAAATGCAAAAGCAGGCATGATGGAGTATGAATTAGAAGCTCAATTTGATTTTACACTGAAATCATCTGGCATTAAGCACCATGCGTTCAATACAATTTTGGCGAGTGGGAAAAATGCTACAGTTCTTCATTATGAAGATAATGATGCACAAATTCAAAATGGTGACTTAGTATTACTAGATTTAGGTGCTCAAAAAGACTACTATAACGCTGATATTAGTTATACATTCCCGGCAAATGGAACATTCTCTAGTCGTCAAAAACAAATTTATAATATTGTATTAAAAGCATTAAAAGAAACAACAGCGCTTATTAAGCCAGGATTAAAGTTCGCTGCATTAAATGAGCATACAAAAAAGGTACTGGCAGAAGAGTGTAAAGCAATTGGTTTAATTCAAGAAGATGAAGAGTTATCAAAATACTATTATCATGGTGTCAGCCATTTCCTTGGTTTAGATACACATGATGTAGGAACATATAAAGATAGAGTGTTAGAAGAAGGTATGGTTATAACAATTGAACCTGGTCTTTATATTGAAGGAGAATCAATTGGAATTCGTATTGAAGATGACATTCTTGTAACGAAAGACGGGTATGAAAACTTGTCAAAAGATATCATTAGGGAAGTTGAAGAAATTGAAGAATTTATGAGTGTAAATAATGAACATGTAAAAGGAAACCAAGCTGTAGTTAAATAATAAAAGAGTCATCACTAATTTATTTGAACTTTATCTCGAACCGTGGACAATTAAAAAATCCATGATTCGGGATAGGGTTCTTTTCTTCGAAATACTAATCTTTAATTATTAATCCTAATAAAGTAGCAAACTGAACAGCTTGATATGTTGATACTTTACATCCTCTTAAATCGTTCACTGAAACTGTAAGTGTATCAAAGGTAGAAGAACTAATATCTATCCCCTTCAGTGATGTCTGATCAAAATTAGCTTCATCAAGACTACATAATTGGAATTCAACTTTTTTAAGTTTACAGTCAAAAAAATCTGCATTATTTAATGAAGTTTCATTGAAGATGATTTTTTCTAGTTTGGAATTTCCAAATGCCGCTAAATTCAAAATTGAATTCTCAAATTTAACATTTCCTAAGCTAGATTCTGTGAAATTTACTCCGATTAATTTACTGTTTTTAAATTCGACTCTGTGAACAGAAGAATTGCTTAAATTAACATTTGATAAATCACAGTTTTCAAAACAAACATCTGTAATATCAATATTGCTAAAGTCTGTATTAGTAAACTTACAGTTTTTTATCACCGCATCATATAATCGCACTCTATCTACAGATTCATTTTCGAAAGTGGAGTCTATAATTTCACACACTTCCAATGTTGGATCTTCTTCATAAAAAATATCTTGAAAATTCTTTGAAGATAACTCTGGTGAAATTTTTGGTCTATCAATTTTCATCGTATATCAATCCTCTTCTATTTGATATATTTGTGTAATTTGAGTCTATTGTCTTCTTGTAAGGAACATTAGTTCTTATTATACAAAAATGTAAGTTCTTTTGTGAAGAGCATTTTAGCTACATTTTTCTTATTTAATAATAGCAGTGTTATTGTTTCTTAAGAAATAACGTCAAAACAAATACGAGAACGGCTAGTATAGTCGCTACAAGGAAAATATTTTGTATTTCTAAAATATTCGCCTCTTGTAATGTCTCCGCTTTTAGTAATCTTCCAATTAGCTTACGTAAGATCTAATTACATCTCCTTATTTTCTTGAAAATCAACTTCTATAATGATTTTGAAAAAGAAAAAGGAGGGATTTTCCATGAAGCGATTTGTATTAACAGCCGTTACAGTCTCTGTAATATTTTTAATTGCTGCCTGTTCTGTGACGACAAATATAACAAATGATCATAAAAATATGAATGATAAAAAAACACTACAGACTGAAACAGCTACAACACCATTGAAAGTTGAAAAAGGACCAGAAGTTACTTTAATAGCGAAAGAAGAAAAGCAAAAATTAAGTAACGGTGTTATTGTTCCAGTCTGGACATTTAATGGCTCATCTCCTGGTTCAGAAATTCGGGTGAAAAAAGGTGAAAAGGTGAAAGTGACATTAAAAAATGAATTATCTGCACCAGTATCTATTCATTGGCATGGATATCCTGTCCCAAATAACATGGATGGAATTCCAGGCGTGACACAAGATGCAGTTGAACCAGGAAAAAGTTTCACTTACGAATTTGAAGCGAACGTACCAGGAACGTACTGGTATCACTCGCATCAAGATTCTGTAAATCAATTAGATAGAGGTTTGTATGGAGCGCTCATTGTAGAAGATACAAAGGAAAAATATGATAAAGATTACACATTAATGTTGGATGAATGGGTTACAGATAAAGAAGAAATGAATAAGCAGTTAAAAGAAATGACAAAAGGGCAAATAGGTAATAAATCTAAAGGTAATGAAAATGGGGAAAAGAATGATGATAAGAACGGCATGGCTCATTCTGATATGAACATGGGCAGTGATAAAAAAGACTCTAGTAATATGGGAGGAATGGACCATGGAAATATGAAGATGGAAGGTCATGATATGAGTATGTACGATTTATTCACAATCAATGGAAAAAGCGGTGATTTAGTAGCGCCATTAAAAGTGAATAAGGGAGATAACGTTCGTCTTAGACTCGTCAATGCTGGTTATCTATCACATGATATACATGTTCATGGCCATGATATAAAAGTAATTGCGACAGATGGTCAACCAATAAACGATCCAAAAGTTATAAAGGATAAAGTAATTTCAATCGCACCGGGTGAACGTTATGATATTGAATTTACTGCTAACAATTCGGGGAAATGGTATGTTGAAGACCATTCGAAAAATAAAGGTGCAAAAGGAATGAAAGCTGTTATTGAGTATGATGGCAGCAAAGAGATGAAAGATAAAACAGACGAAAAAGAAAAATTACCGAAATTAGATATGACGAAATATGGTGCTAAAAAATTAGGTAGTTTCACGTTAAATCAAGAGTATACTGCCACATATAATATGGACTTAAATACGCAAATGAATGGAAATGAAATGGTATATACAATTAACGGAAAGGTATTTCCAGATATTGACCCAATTCAAGTAAAAAAGGGTGATTTAGTAAAAGTAAAATTAGTAAATGGTTCTAAAATGGACGATCATCCAATGCATTTACATGGTCACTTCTTCCAGTTATTGAGTAAAGGTGGAAAACCGATAGAAGGTTCTCCAATTGTGAAAGATACATTGAACTTAAAACCGGGAGAAGAATATGAAGTAGCCTTTGTAGCAGATAATCCGGGCGATTGGATGTTCCACTGTCATGATTTACACCATGCTTCAGCTGGGATGGTAACAGAAGTAAAATATACAGATTACAAATCGGATTATGTTCCAAACCGAAACATTCCTAATAAGCCAGAGTAATATTAAGCAGTTATCCTATGGATAGCTGCTTATTCATTTTTGTTGCAAGTACTAATGTATGTGTTGATCATGCCCGGATGTAGGTGAGGGAGTATGATCTGGGAATGTCGCGAATACGGCAACGATAATTACTACACTAATTGAAAGTAATGACAAAAAACGCTGTTGGATAAAAGTAGAAAAGTTCTCCGATAATAATTGAATCACACAGGACATAGTAATCGTTATAGTAAGTAAAAGGCTAATGAACAATATACTATGAGCTTGTTGAGCGTTTAACATTTCTGTAATCATTGCTCCCATCATACTTGCCATTAATCCAGAGAACATTCCTTCTAAAGCGGTATATAGGTGAAAACGTAGACCGATTAAAAAGCCGATAAAACCACTAATTGAAATAGCAAGCAAAGTAGAATATAGTAATTCCTCCTTAAAGAGAATGCCTAAGTAAAAACCAATACTTAAACCGATACTCATACTAAAAGACATAATAAATACCATATACTCCATTAGGGTACCCTTACGTTTGGAAATATAGGATGTAATAAGAATCGAAGTACAGCAAAGTGTTAAGGTAGTTAACGTATAAGCAAACATTATGATACCTCCTTGTCCTATCGTTCATTTCATCATATGTTTATATGGAGGGTACTTATGCTTATTAATATCTGCATATTATCTGCACAATTTCATAGATGTAGGCAAAGAGACGTTTGATTTTTTAGGGCGTCTTTTTTAATTATAAGCATGTGAAAGAAATTGTTATATTATGAGTTTCTATTGTGAAGCCATAAAGAATAAGCGTATAATATTATAGGTCTCACATTTGCGAGACAAACCGCGAATGATAAATAAGATTGTTGTTTTATCATCGCTTCTAAACATATAGACAATGAAAGTAACACTGGAATACAGATAGGGAGTTATAAAATGAAATTAATTATTGCCGAGAAACCAGATCAAGGGTTGGCTCTTGTTTCACAGTTTAAATATCGCCGGAAAGATGGATATTTAGAGGTAGAAGCGAATGAGTTATTTCCAAATGGAGCGTACTGTACATGGGCAATTGGTCATTTGACGCAGTTATGTAATCCAGAGCATTATCACGCAGAGTGGAAAAAATGGTCACTTAATACGTTACCGATGATTCCAGAGCGTTTTCAATTTGAAGTAACAAAGTCAAAGTATAAACAGTTTAACGTTGTGAAACAGCTGTTACATAATCCACAGGTAACAGAAATTATTCACGCAGGCGATGCTGGGCGTGAAGGGGAACTGATCGTACGAAATATTATTAATCTTTGTAACGTGCAAAAGCCGATGAAGCGTCTATGGATTTCGTCTTTAACGAAGCAAGCTATTTACCAAGGGTTTAAAAATCTACTTGATGAATCAGATACAATTAATACGTATTACGAAGCATACACAAGATCTTGTGCTGACTGGGTTGTTGGTATGAATGCATCACGTGTCTTTAGTATTTTGCTAAAGAAAAAAGGAATGAATGATGTATTTTCTGCTGGTCGTGTCCAGACACCAACGTTAGCATTGATTGTAAAGCGAGAGAAAGAAATTGAAAACTTTAAGTCAGAGCCTTTCTGGGAAGTGTTTGCAACCTTTAATATAGAAGGAAAGAAATATGACGGAAAATGGGAAAAGGATAATGAATCCCGCTTAAAAGACCCTGATATGGCGAATAAAATTGCGGCATTTTGCCAAGGGAAACCGGCTGTTGTGAAGGAAATGAAAACGGAGCGTAAAGAGTTTCAGCCGCCACTTTTATTTAACTTATCATCACTGCAAGCAACGGCAAATAAAGCCTTTAAGTTTTCACCGAAAAAGACGCTTGATATAACGCAAGCACTATATCAAAAAGGGATTGTTTCTTATCCACGTTCAGATTCTAACTATGTTACACAAGGAGAAGCAGCGACGTTCCCTGATATTTTACAGAAGTTAAGTCAGTTTGATGAATATAAAGGCTTATTACCGGCTCCGGTTGAATCCATTATGAATAACAAGCGTTATGTAAATGAAAAGAAAGTAACAGATCACTACGCAATTATTCCGACAGAGCAAGTTACAAACCCAAGCAGACTATCAGGTGATGAAAAGAAAATATACGATATGATCGTAAGAAGGCTTATTGCAGCTCATTATGAAGTTGCAATCTTTGACTATACAACGATTGTAACGCTTGTAGATGAACGTGCTGAATTCATTTCAAAAGGAAAACAGCAAATTCAAGAAGGTTGGCGTAAAGTTATTTTCCAAGACGATAAAGATGACGAAACCATTCTTCCAATTGTAGCTGAAGGCGAAGAAGGAAAAGTTGTAAAGGTGAAAGTGAAAGAAGGAAAAACACAGCCACCGAAGCGCTATACAGAAGGACAACTTATTACGTTAATGAAAACAGCTGGTAAGTATTTAGAGAATGAAGAGCTGGAGAAAGTATTAAAGAAAACAGAAGGTTTAGGTACGGAAGCGACTCGCGCAGGTATTATTACGATGCTGAAAGACCGTAAGTATATAGATGTAAAGAAAAACCAAGTGTATGCGACTGATAAAGGAAAAGTATTAATTACCGCAATTGGTGATAAAATACTAGCTTCACCAGAAATGACTGCGAAATGGGAACAACGTCTTGCGGAAATTGGTGAAGGTACAGCTTCACCAGCTACATTTATGGAACAGACGAAAAAGCTATCAGCTAAAATTATTGAAGATGCAGTGGAAATGTCTGAGAAGTGGGATTTCACTGGACTACATGTTGAATCGATTGAACGAAAAGGATCGAAATTTACAACGGGTAAAAAGGTTGGTAGCTGTAAAAAATGTGATGGCGATGTAATTGATAAGTCAACGTTTTACGGTTGTTCTAACTATAATACAACGCAATGTGATTTCACCATTTCAAAGAAGATATTAAGTAAAACAATTTCGCAAAAGAATATGACAAAGCTCTTAAAAGGTGAAAAGACTGATTTAATTAAAGGCTTTAAAAAGGGCGAGAAAACGTTTGATGCGAAATTAGAGTGGAAAGATAATAAGATTAATTTTGTATTTGAGAATTAATTTGTTAAAAGAGCATGACATAAAACTGTCATGCTCTTTTGTTTTTCTTTTATATAAAATTTAACGATAAAAAAAATCCTTTAAATAATAATTTTTTATTGTAAAACGATAAAACTTGTATTAAAATCAAAATCATAATAAATGAGTGAGGTGCTTTTGTTAAAAGGTAACAACCTTATTTTTAAAATTAGAGGAGGTATAACTATGAACATTAACAATTTGATTGTTAAAAATATGGATAACCCCCATGAGTTGGAGAAGATGTATAGAAAAGATCCGAAAGCTTTTAAAAAAGCATTCTCACAAGCATGGGACCAAAACCCTGATTCTCAAGTTCTAGGTGCTTGGTATGAAAGGTTGCATTTCAAGGAGAAAGTAAATAAAGAAAAAACATCTTTGTTTCAAAAAGGTTTCTTATTCATGGGCCTTTTAGCTATTCTGGCCGGCATAAGCACCAGGATCATTTTCCACTTTGTTGAGCAGGAAGCAATTGCTCCAATTAACTTGGCTTTTGGTGTAATTCCCTTTATTGCTGCTTATTTTGTTTACAATAATACTCCGAAAAAAAGTATTATTTATTCCCTTGCAGCGTTGTTCCTAATTTCCGGGTATTATCTTAATACGCTGCCAGTAAATTATAAAGACAGTACCATACTTGCGTATTTACATCTTCCTATATTTTTATGGGTCTTAGTAGGGCTTGCATTTACAGGAAATGAATATTCAAAAGGCAGTACAAGATTAGCCTATATTAAATTTAATTTAGAATATTGCCTTCTCTACGGGAGCATGGCAGTGAGCGGAATGATACTTGCGGTATTCACCATGCGTTTATTTAGCTTTGTTGACTTAGATATAGGAGAATTCTATTTTAGTAATGTTGTTTTATTTGGAGCAGCGGCTCTCGCTATTGTGACTGCATACTTAGTATCAATGAATCTTAAGCTTGCTAAAAATATTACACCATACATATCTAAAATTTTTAGTCCTCTCGTCCTGATTACCTTGCTTATCTATCTTATAACGGTAATTTGGGTCGGGAAAAATCCATTCTTGGATCGCAATTTCCTAATGGCCTTCAACGGAATACTGCTTGGCGTATTGGCTGTTACTATATTTTCTATCGTTGAGAGTGACTCGGACGAGAAAAAGAACATTTCAGATTATATAAATTTTTCCTTAATTGTTCTGGCGCTTATTATTGACACTGTCGCATTGTCAGCCATAGTATTCAGACTTTCTTCTTACGGGATTACACCTAATAGACTTGCTGTTTTAGGAGTAAACATACTGATTTGGGCAAATCTCATTTGGATTATGTTTGCCTATATGCGTTTCTTGCAAAATAAATCAGGACTAAAAGCTATCCAAGATGCCGTTACGAAGTATTTGCCAATATACGGACTTTGGGCAGCTTTCGTTATATTTACGTTTCCTATCATTTTTAATTAGAAAGGATCTGTTAATGCGGGAGTGGTGAGGGCTAATAATCATTGGGGGATGAACAAAACCCCCAATGATTAAAGTTTCACTTTATTACAATTGGTATTATTACGTTTGTAGTTTCGGTAATTTCATTTGTATTGATAAATAAGAAGCAAGTGTTGTATGTAATCTTTCCATAATAAAAACCGTCCCAAAATGGGACGGCTTTTATTATGCGTATTGCCGTTTTTTCTTAATAAGCAACAAAACTTGTGAAACAAAAGCTAGTACCGGTAACTCAATCAACGGTCCAATAACGAGTGCAAGTGCGATAAGAGGCTCGTCTGGAAAAGCTGTTACAGCGATAGCGAGTGCAACAGGTGAGTTTCTTGCTAACGTTGTTAAGCTTAGACTTACTGTATCTTTGTAAGATAAATGCATCATGCGCCCGATAAATTGTCCTAGTAAGAAATTAATGATGAAGAACAATAGAACAGGAACGAGTAATAATAAAACGACATTCATATTTTGCAGTAAATATTTACCTTGTGATGCAAACATCGCTACTATTGCTAAACTTAAAAATACAATTTGAGCAGAGCTGAAAAACGGAATGAGTTTATTCTCGAGAGTTTCAGCTTTTTTCATTTTATTCATAATGAACTTTGTAGCGTGTGCAAGTATAAATGGTAAGACGATTACGATAACAATACTTTCTACTAAAACAGAAATCGCTACAGTTTTCATGACACCAGCAAATAAAAATAAATAAATGGGAAGGAGCAGTACTTGCAAAATTAAATTTACAGGTAAAATTGCAGTAGAAAGTGCTACATTACCTTTCGCTATTTCAGTAAAGATTAAGTACCAATCTGTACATGGAGTAACCATTAACATTATAAATCCAACCCAAAGTGCTGGATGATCGGAAAGAAATAGTGCTCCTAACCCCCAAGCGAGTAAAGGTGTCCATAAGAAGTTAATAGTAAGACTTGTTCCAGCAAATTTTAAATTGCGAAATCCGTTTTTTATTTCTTTTAATGGAATGCTGAGGAATAATCCATATAGCATGAAAAATAAGAAGGGGACAATAAATTTGTCTGAATACGTATGTATCATATTAAATTGTCCGAGTACGATGCCGCATGTAACAGCAAAAAGAATAATAAAAGTTTGAATCTTTTCTATAGTGCTCATGAATAAATCCTTTCTATATATGAATTTTCCTCTCAAAGTTTATTATATAAGTAATAAAGATGTATTTGGTGTTCAATTGTATTTTAGTTAATATTTTTAAATTGAGATTTTATTTTTTATTAAAAGTTACTTGACTAAAGTAAGTGACTATATTACAATCACTTACATAAGGTAATTAAATAATAAAAAGTTGTGATAGCGTAACTTAAGGTATCTATTGGAACTTTTTCTTAGAATAAGAATTTTTATGATGATGAATAATGAATATGAAAAGAAAGATTAGGTGAAGAAAATGGGACTATTTAGCTCATTATTTGGTAAAAAAGAAGAAAATACGAATGTAGAGGGGAATAAAAAAATGTCAAAAGTATTATTTGTAAAAGCAAACGATCGTCCAGCGGAGCAAGCAGTTAGTTCAAAAATGTATGAAACATTTGTAAGTACTTATAAAGAAGCAAATCCAAATACAGAAATTACGGAATTAGATTTATTTGCATTAGATCTTCCTTATTACGGAAATATCGCGATTTCAGGTGGATATAAACGTAGCCAAGGCATGGAGTTAACTGCTGAAGAAGAGAAGGCAGTTGCTACAGTAGATCAATATTTAAATCAGTTTTTAGAAGCTGATAAGGTTGTATTTGCATTCCCATTATGGAACTTTACAGTACCAGCGCCATTAATCACATATATTTCATACTTATCTCAAGCTGGAAAAACGTTTAAATATACAGCAAATGGCCCAGAAGGTTTAGTTGGTGGTAAAAAAGTAGTTGTGTTAGGTGCTCGTGGTTCAGATTACTCTTCAGAGCAAATGGCTCCTATGGAAATGGCAGTTAATTACGTAACAACGGTACTTGGATTCTGGGGAATTACAAATCCAGAGACAGTTGTAATTGAAGGACACAATCAATATCCAGATCGTTCACAACAAATTGTTGAAGAAGGTCTAGAAAACGTTAAAAAAGTAGCAGCAAAATTTTAATTCATGATAGTAAATGGAAAAACCAACATGGATGACCATGTTGGTTTTTTAGTCTATTTTTCATGTTAAAAAATGTATATTTATAAAATAAAAGAAAAGTTCGAAAATAGTATTGCAAAATATTATATAGCAAACTATAATGAGTTCAAGAATAGTTGATACTTAAATTAAATATTCAGAAAATTCAATTAGTTAAAATTGGAAAATGAGATAAGGAAACTTGAATGGGGGTTATATTATGGCGAATAAAGTACCGTTTTCGTTCATAGTAGTTATTGGATTAATGTTATTTGCACTATTTTTTGGAGCGGGAAATTTAATTTTCCCAGCGATGCTTGGTCAATCAGCAGGAGAGAATGTATGGATTGCTAACGCTGGATTTTTAGTAACTGGTGTTGGATTACCATTACTAGGTGTGCTAGCATTTGGTTTTTCAGGTAAAGATGATTTGCAGTCGTTAGCTAGTCGTGCTCACCCAGTGTTTGGGATTGTGTTTACAACAGTTTTATACTTAGCGATTGGTCCGTTATTTGCAATACCGAGAACAGGAAATGTTTCTTATGAAATTGGTCTTAAACCGTTTATGCCAGAAGGAGTAGGTTCTACACCTTTAATTCTTTTCACAATTATATTCTTTAGTATCACTTGTTTTTTTTCGCTAAATCCCGCGAAAATTGTCGATATTGTTGGAAAAATCTTAACACCAATTAAGTTGACTTTCATCGGTATTTTAGTAATCGTTGCTTTTATACATCCGATTGGAGATATGCAAGCACCAGTGGAAGCTTATACATCACATGCATTCTTTAAAGGATTCCAAGAAGGATACTTAACGATGGATACGCTTGCATCATTCGTATTCGGGATTATCATTATCAATGCTATTAAAGAAAAAGGTGCGAAAACGAAAACACAAATTATGGTCGTTTGTGCAAAAGCGACAATTATTGCAGCATCTATTTTAGCAATTATCTATACAGCACTTTCTTATATGGGTGCTTCAAGTGTTGCAAAGCTTGGACATTTAGAGAACGGCGGAGAAGTATTAGCGAAAGTTTCTAACTACTATTTCGGATCATATGGCGGAGTATTATTAGGATTAATGATTACAGTAGCTTGTTTAACAACTAGTGTGGGACTTGTATCAGCATGTTCTTCATTCTTCCATAAGTTATTCCCAAATGTTCCTTACAAAGCAATTGCAATCACGCTATGTGTATTTAGTGCAATTGTTGCAAATGTAGGATTAACACAGTTAATCGCAGTTTCTGTTCCAGTATTAACAGCAATTTATCCACTAGCAATCGTATTGATTTTCTTAACATTCTTCCATTCATTATTCAAAGGAAGAGCTGAAGTTTATCAAGTGAGCTTAATCGTAACATTTATCATCAGCTTATTCGATGGATTAAGTGCAGCTGGAGTTAACATTGAAGTAGTAAGCCAAGTGTTCACTAAATTCCTTCCGATGCAGGAAGTAGGATTAGGCTGGATCTTCCCAGCGATTATCGGTGGATTTATCGGATATGGACTTAGCATTTTAAAAGTGAAAAACCAAGTTCAACCAGCAACTAGAGCGGATAAGAAAATAGGTTAAATAAAAAAAGTTATAGAACTTGTTTCTATAGCTTTTTTTGTTACTATTAATAATGAGAAAAAATAAAGTAGTAGGGGAAATAAAATGAAAAAAACAATTGATCATATCGGAATCGCAGTTCGTGATATAGATAGTACGATACGTTTTTATGAAAATGTGTTACTAGGAACTTTAATAGATCGTTACGTAAGTGAAGCTCCTGGTGTGGAAAGCGAAGTAGCCATTCTTGAAGTGGATGGAGATAGAATTGAATTACTTGCACCGACGAATAATACGACATCTCCAATTGCCCGTTTTATTAAACAAAAAGGTAAAGGTGTTCATCACGTTGCGTATCGTGTCGATGATTTAGATGTGGCTCTAGAAGAGTTAAAAGAACAAGGTATTCGGACATTAGAGCATACACTACGCATTAATAAGCACGGTAGAAGGTTAATTTATCTTAACCCAGCGGATACTGAAGGAACGATTATCGAGTATTGTGATTATCCGGAAGAGAAATAGAAGAGGGATATTTTTTTAAAGGTGTTACGTAATAACGTAATACCTTTTTATTTATGTATTTCACATTTTCTTCACAAATGATTCACGATAACTTTTCTTCTTTGATAACTTACATAAATATATTTTATGATATAATAACAATCGGCTTTAAAAATGTAAGTTGTATCTATCATAATAGTTACTATTATATTGGAAGTTTAGAGGTGGAAGAGAAATAAAGAGTTATACTTTCTAGAAGTTTATATTTAATCAGGTTAATATTTTGCCCAGAATCAAACATTGGAAGTTAAAGTAATGAAAATAGAGCAATGAGGAAGAAAGAAGTGAAATGAGTGTGAAAGTAATGAAAAGGTTAGGGACATTGTTATTACTTGTGTGTGTGCTTATCATATTGATCCCGCAAAGTGCATCTGCTCATGCGTACGTTGTGAAATCAAACCCTACTGAAAATGAAACATTGAAGAAAGCACCATCTGTTGTAAAAATCGAATTCGATGAGGACATACAAGTTTCACGTTTTAATACATTGTACGTGAGAGATACATCAGGTAAAAGGGTCGATTTAAAAGATGCTCATATTGATAAAAAAAATAAAAAACTATTAGAAGCCGGATTAAAAGAAAACCTCAAAAATGGTCTCTACTCTATTCAGTGGAAAGCTATTTCAGCTGATGGACATCCAATTCAAGGGGTTATTCCATTCCGTATTGGATTAGCGGAAGCGGAAACAGACGATGTACAAGTGGAAGAGATGGGGTATGTTCCGCAAATTGATATGATCATGGAACGTGGAATTTTATATACAAGTTTCTCACTATTTATAGGAGTGCTATTCTTTAATCTTATTATGTATAAAGGGAATGCAACCTCGGTTCGATCAAGGAGTAAGAACATAATATGGATTTCCTTATTAGGGATATTTACTAGCTTGTTATTCAATCTACCACTGCAAGCGAAAATAAATGCTGATGTTTCATGGCTAGAAGCATTCAATCCTTTACTATTAAAAGAAACGTTACAGCTTTCTGTTTTTAGTTATGTTTGGATTACTCAAATGGTTCTCATTAGTTCGCTTATAATCGTTACGTATTTTGCGATGAGGCGTGAGAAGCTATCGTCTTTTAAAGTATGGAGTATTCCAATAGTGCTGTTTATTGGAATACTTGTTATGAAAGCATTTAATAGTCACGCATATGGTTTAAAGTTTAAAGATATTGCTGTTGTTATGGATTTTTTACATTTATTCGCAGCTTCATTATGGATTGGTGGTTTATCGTCTATTATTCTTCTGTTACGTAAAGAGGATAACAAATGGAATATGTATTGGGATATGATTAAGCGTTTTTCACCGTGGGCAACATGCGCTGTCATTGTGATTTTAATAACAGGTCTTTTTAACAGTACATTTTTTATTCCAACAATCCACTCGTTATTTGATACGAAGTATGGATTAGCTTTACTAGCAAAGATACTTTTATTCGTTTTCATGGGGATATTGGGAATTATTCATTATGTGAAAGGGAAAATGAGAGCGGAGCAAGGATTAGGTGCTACGGTGAAAGTAGAGTTTATCATTGGAATTATCATTTTCGTCATCGTAGCTTTTATGACAAACGTACAAACACCACCGATGCCTCCTACTGGACCTTTTACAGAGAGTAAACAATTAGATAATGGATATGAAATGACGCTAAATGTAAGTCCTAATAGAGTAGGACAAAATATATTCCATATTACTTTAAAGGATGAGAACGGACAACCCGTTACTGATATGGAACAAATTATATTAACGACTCAATCGTTAGATATGAATATGGGAAAAGGATCATTTAAAGTTTCGGCAGTTTCACCGGGAGAATATGAAGCAGAAGGTATGTATATTAATATGACAGGAAACTGGAATATACAAGTACACGGATTAACGAAATCGCTTGATAGCTTCGATACGGATTATAAATTTATTGTAGGTGGCAGATAAAGTGAAACTTTAAGCAGCCCTCATCAATTGGGCTACCCGGCGAATAGCGGGATAAAGAGTAGGTATAGATAAAAAGGAGCTAATTGAAAATGGAACGTATAAAAAAATTAGGAACAACAATGATCGCAACAGCAATTACAATGGGAATGTTTTCGTTACCTGTTAGTGCGCACGTTACTGTGAAGCCAGCAACTTCTGACATCGGTTCTTGGGAGACTTACACGATAAAAGTACCAGTTGAAAAGAATATAGCAACAACAAAAGTTACACTGAAAATACCGTCTGGTGTGGAATTCCAACAGTATGAACCAGTGCCAGGGTGGAAAATGGAAGAGCAGAAAGATAATGCCGGAAAAGTGAAAACTGTAGTATGGGAAGCAATAGGAGAAGGGATTTTACCCGGTCAGTTCCAGCGATTTACTTTCGTCGCTAAAAATCCGGATAAAGAACAAAAAATAGCTTGGGATGCATATCAACAATATAAAGACGGAGAAATTGTTGAATGGACAGGCGATGAGAAAGCTGAAAAACCGCATTCACTTACTACAATTGCAAAAGGTACGTCATTAACAGGAGAACATGGTGAAGTATCTAATGTAGAAAAGAATGAAGGTACTAGTAATATGCAGTTGATAGCAATTGTTTTATCTATTTTGGCAATTGTATCTTCGGTAGGTGCGTGTGTTTTTGTAGTGCGTCGTAAAAAATAAGATATAAAAAAGAGCCTACAAATAGTAGGCTCTTTCTCATATTTATTTCACTTCAACCTGCTGCCCTACAGCAAGTGTTTTCGGCTTTATATTTACAAAACAAATGCTCACAACAATAAATAATAGGCCAATAAATAAGCTCATTGTAATGGCTTCATGTAAGAAGATTGAACTTACAATAATAGCGATAAGGGGAATAAGGAATGTATAAGCCCCTACTTTACTCGCTTCACCAGCTCCAACGAGTGTGAAGTATGCAAGCCACCCCATTGCAATAACAAAGAATGAAATAAAGAGTAGTACACTAACAAATGGCATACTCCAAGCAATACTAGACCAACTTTCAAATTCTGAGCCAAATCCGATTAAACAAAGACCACCGATAAGAAGCTGAATTGTTACCATCCAAATGGCATTAACGCGGTGACCAGTCTTCTTAATGAATACTGTGCCAAGTGCCCAGCCAATAGCGCATCCTAACGCGAGAAGGATTCCAATAACAGAAATATGTCCTGTTAAACTGCTTGAGCTAATAACACCTACACCAATAAATCCGAGAACAAGCCCGAAAATTTTCAAGCCGTACATTGATTCTTCAAGCCATATCCACGAGAAAATACCGAGTAAAACTGGTTGTAGAAATACAATGGCGGAAAATAACCCAGCAGGCATATATTGAAGACCAACAGTTTGTAACCCGTAAAATATAATGATGTTAAGTAAAGAAGAAATAACGTATAAATGCCACGTTTCTTTTAAATGTAATTCTTTATATTTGGGTAGAGCGAAAAGGAGTAAAATGAATCCTCCAATTAAAGTTCGAACGCCTGCAAATAAAACGGGTGGTGTATAATGCAGGGCAAACTTAGATAAAGGCCAATTGATTCCCCACATGAAAACGAGAAAGGTAAGGATTATGGCCGTCTTAGTTCGAGAAAGCTGTGTCACGGTAAGACCTCCTTGTTGTTATTCATTTCACTATGATATGATATCGAATGTAATAAATAAAATGAATCTTTTTTATAAGGAGTATAAGTGATTAGTTATGACTATTACACAACTGCAACTATTAATAAAAACTATTGAGTTAGGCAGTTTTACGAAGGCTGCCAGGGTGTTAAATATGACGCAGCCAGCTGTAAGTCATGCAATTTCAAGTATTGAGTCAGAGTTAGGAGTTACGATTCTTATACGTGATAAACGACAAGGATTACTCGTTACGGATGTAGGAAACAGAATTCTTGTACATATTAGAGAGATTTTGAACGGTGTAGAGAAGATTGAACAAGAAGTTGCGATGGAGAAAGGACACGAAGTGGGGACGATTCGAATTGGGAGTTTTCCGAGTGCTTCTGCACATTTCTTACCGAAAATGATAAACCATTTTAAGGAGAAGTATCCGAGCTTAGAGGTCGTTCTTTGTGAAGGAACAATTAAAGAAGTTGAAGATTGGTTAATATCGAGGGTTGTTGATATAGGAATTGTTATTTTGCCTAATAAAGAGATGGAGATTGTCCCGTTAACGAAGGGAAAAATGGTTGCTATCTTAAGAGAGGATCATCCTCTTTGTAAGAAGGACTCTATTACAATTCGTGATTTGGAGAATGAACCGATCATATTATGTAAGGGCGGATACGAACCACCCATCATTGATATGTTTAAACAAGCCAACGTACCACTTCGGGCTGAGTATGTAATTTCTACCGTTACTACAGCTTTAAATATGATTCAAGAAGGATTAGGCATTGCAATATTAGCTGAATTATCTTTAACGAATTTACCACAGAATGTGCAAACGAGAGAATTGGAGCCGCAAGTATGGAGAGAAATTGCTTTAGCTGTTCCTTCATTAAAGGATTCTTCAATCGCTGTACAGCTATTTATTGAAGAATTTCAAGCGCTATTTGCAGAATAAAAAGGGGTGTCTCATATATCATAATGGGGCACTTTTTAATTTGCTTATAAAAAATCTATGAAAAGGATTGACTTATTTTTTAGTTGTAACTATAATGATTACATCGAGGTGGTGATTACGATGAAAATTAGTAGCCGCTTTTCCATAGCTGTTCATATTTTATCTATTTTGAAAAACAATCCATCTTCACTTTGTACTTCAGACTATATGGCTGAGAGTGTCAATACAAATCCAGTAGTCATTCGTAAAATCATGTCGTACTTGAAACAAGCTGGCTTTGTTTACGTAAATCGTGGACCGGGTGGCGCGGGATTACTAAAGGATTTACATGAAATCACATTGTTAGATGTGTATCATGCAGTGAACGTAGTCGAAGAAGACAAGCTATTTCATATTCACGAGCAACCGAATCCAGATTGTCCAATTGGGGCGAATATTCAAGCGGTGTTAGAAATTATTTTAATTCAAGCACAATCCGCGATGGAAGAAGTTTTGAGAAATATTACGATGGGGCAGTTGTTTGAAACTTTGCAAGAAAAAATGAATGCTTAAATAATATTTATATTTTTTTATCATCAATGTAACTGATTTGATTACAACGATAAGGTAAGGTGTAAAAGTTATGACTGTAAAAATGAAAGTATACTCAGATTTTATATGTCCGTTTTGTTTTTTAGCAAAAGGTCCATTAGATGAGGTAGCGAAAGAGAAAGATGTAGAGATTGAATGGATGCCATTTGAATTACGTCCAAGTCCATATTCAAAAATAGATCCATGGAATGAACCAGAAAAATTAGGTTCATGGGATGCTTTCATTCTTCCGACAGCGAAGAAGTTAGGAATTGATATGCGCTTGCCACGTGTTTCACCACATCCATATACACATTTAGCTTTCGAAGGATGTCAATTTGCGAAAGAACGTGGACTAGGTAATGAGTATCATCACCGCGTATTCACAGCATTTTTCCAAGAAGAGCAAAACATTGAAGATATTGATGTGTTAACAAAATTAGCGGTAGAAGTAGGACTTCCTGAGGCGGAATTTAAAGATGCTTTAGTAACTCGTAAATATAAAGAAAAGCATCAAGAAGCAATTCAACACGCATATGATGAAGCGAATATTATGGCTGTTCCAACTGTCATGATTGGAGATGAAGTCATTCAAGGACTTGCTAGTAAAGAAACACTAGAAAGGGTCATTGATAAAGAAATTGAAAAGGATAAAACAAATTCATTTGAAGGTATGCAATGTAATACCGATGGATATTGCTAATTCGCTTGTTATGAAATAACAAAATAAATGATAAAACAAACATTTGGAGGAATTAAAATGTCAGCAACTACAACAAACTTAAAAGAAGCAATCGTGAACCGCCGTTCAATTCGTAAAGTAACAAAAAACGATGCAATTACGAAAGAAAGAATTGAAGAAGTGTTAAAAACAGCTTTACACGCACCAACATCTTTCAATATGCAAAGTGGTCGTATGGTTGTATTAATGGATGGAGAGCATGAAAAGTTTTGGGATATCGTTAAAGAAACACTAAGAGCACGCGTACCAGCAGAAAACTTTGAAGCGACTGTAGAAAGACTAAAAGGCTTCCATGCAGGTGTAGGAACAGTTCTATTCTTTGAAGATCAAGCAACTGTAGAAAAAATGCAAGAAAATGCCCCATTATACAAAGATCAGTTTCCATTCTGGTCTCATCAAGGAAATGCGATGTTACAACATACTGTGTGGATGCTATTATCTGCTGAAGGAATTGGGGCGTCATTACAACATTACAACCCAATCGTAGATGCTGAAGTGAAAGAAACTTGGAACATTCCGGCAGAGTGGAGCTTAGTAGGTCAAATGCCATTTGGTGAACCAAACGAACAACCAGCAGAAAGAACGTTCTTGCCTACTGAAGATGTAGTGAAATTTTATTAAGAAATACAATATGTAACGAGAAGGAAGCTGTGCTTAAAAACAGCTTCCTTTTTTGTAGTGGTGTTAATTTATGCGCATTTAGGGAAGAAATATAAGAAATAATACGGTGAGAAGGGAATTAGAAAAATGAATGATGAGAAAAAATATACAGTGGTAGGTACTGATGTTGAGGAAGTAAAGCGTTTAAATAAAAATTCAGGGTTAACGTATAATCAAGTGAAAGAAATGTTAGCAAAGCAAATGCAAAAAAAGAAGTAATTAGATTGAAATCTTTCATTTTTTCATTTAGCATTTTGATTGGAGAGAGTTAAGTAAAAGGTAACTCTCTTTTTTGTATAGCTAAGCATCTTATAGAGTGGAGGAAGCAACATGAAGAAATGGGTAAAGGTAACGCTGTCTATCACTGGAGGCATTGTCTTATTAGCGTGTGCCGGCGGATATTACGTGTATAAAAATTATTTTCCAAAGGAACCTGAGCGTATTGTATATGATAAAGAAAGAGTGCTACAACCGATACATAATCAGCTTAAAGGAATCAATATAGAAAATGTAAAGATAAAAGAAAGAGAAGTCGTAAATGCGACTGTAGATGAGCTTCAAAAAATGATTGATGATGGAAAGTTGTCATATGAAGAATTAACGAGTATTTATCTCTTTAGAATACAAGAACATGATCAAAATGGAATAACATTAAATTCTGTTACAGAGATAAATCCTAATGCGATGGAAGAAGCAAGAAAGTTAGATCAAGAGCGGGGTAGAAACAAAAATTCGAATTTATATGGTATTCCTGTCGTTGTAAAAGATAATGTACAGACGGAAAAAGTGATGCCGACTAGTGCAGGAACTTATGTATTAAAAGATTGGATTGCAGATCAAGACGCAACAATTGTGAAGCAGTTGAAAGAAGAAGGAGCATTTGTTTTAGGAAAAGCGAATATGTCTGAGTGGGCGAACTATTTATCTTTTACAATGCCAAGCGGGTATAGCGGGAAGAAAGGACAAAATTTAAACCCGTACGGTCCGATTACATTCGATACTTCAGGATCAAGTTCAGGATCTGCTACAGTAGTTGCAGCAGATTTTGCGCCGCTTGCAATTGGAACAGAAACGACGGGATCGATTGTTGCACCAGCGGCGCAGCAATCAGTAGTTGGGTTACGTCCATCTTTAGGTATGGTAAGTAGAACAGGAATTATTCCATTAGCTGAAACTCTTGATACAGCAGGACCTATGGCAAGAACAGTAAAAGATGTAGCAACGTTATTTAATGCAATGATAGGTTATGACGAAAAAGATGTTATGACAGAAAAAATGAAAGATAAAGAAAGAATTGATTATACAAAGGATTTATCAATAGATGGATTAAAAGGGAAAAAGATAGGGCTTCTTTTTTCTGTAGACCAACAAGATGAAAATAGAAAAGTAGTAGTAGAAAAAATTAGAAAAGACCTTCAAGATGCAGGTGCGATATTAACTGATAATATCCAGTTAAGTGCTGAGGGTGTAGATAATTTGCAAACATTAGAATATGAGTTCAAGCATAATGTAAACGACTATCTTTCACAGCAAAAGAATGTACCGGTAAAATCGTTAGAAGAGATTATAGCGTTTAATAAAAAGGATAGTAAAAGACGAATAAAATACGGACAAACATTAATTGAAGGGTCTGAAAAATCTGCTATAACGAAAGAAGAGTTTGAAAACGTAGTGCAAACGAGTCAAGAAAATGCAAGAAAAGAGCTAGATAGGTATTTAGTAGAAAAAGGTTTGGATGCTCTAGTTATGATTAATAACGATGAAGTCCTTCTATCAGCTGTAGCTGGTTATCCGGAATTAGCGGTTCCTGCTGGATATGATAAAAATGGAGAACCAATCGGTGTAGTGTTTGTAGGGAAACAGTTTGGTGAAAAAGAGCTTTTCAATATTGGATATGCGTATGAACAGCAGTCCAAAAATAGAAAATCACCTAGTTTATAAAAGATTATATGAAAAATAACTGCCACCGAAATTATGTTGGTGGATTCCAGTTAAACGAATCTAACAATATGAAAAGAAAAAAAGGATTCTTCTCAATTAGTAAGAAAGATTGTCTATAGGAGTTCATAAAATGTAATATATTCAATTTCCATCCATTGAAGGGGGAGGTTAATTCTTAATGAATGAAGTAAAGAGTTTTTTTCGAAGTAGAGGGTTTCAACGGTTTCTCGTTTTAATAATAGTAGCGCTTGTATTATACGCATTAAAAAGTATGATTAATTTAATATTAATTACGTTTATACTGACGTTTTTAATGGATCGATTTCAACGTTTTATTTCAAGAAAATTGAAAGTAAACCGGAAAATTGTTATTGCATGTTTATATATAATACTAGTTTCCTTTATAGGCACAACATTATATAAATATTTACCTGTGCTGACGATACAAATTTCACAATTAATTTATCAATTTAAACTGTTTTTTCAAAATCCACCTGATAATGAAATCGTTAAATATGCACTTTCGACAATTAATGGGATGGAAGTATCAAAATATATAGAACAAGGTGTAGACGTCATATATCAATCAATAGCAAATATAGGGAAGGTAAGTTTACAAATATTATTATCTCTAATTTTAAGCTTATTTTTCTTATTAGAAAAAGAGCGTATTATTACATTTACATCAAAGTTTAAAGATAGTAAGTTAAAAATCTTTTATGAAGAAATTGCATATTTTGGTGAAAGATTTGCAAGATCGTTCGGCAAAGTAATTGAGGCTCAGTTTTTAATTGCCGTTGTAAATTGTATTCTTACTGTCATTGCATTAATCGTTTTAGGATTTCCACAGCTACTTGTATTAGCTGTTATGATTTTCTTACTAGGGTTGATTCCTGTTGCAGGTGTAATTATTTCTTTGTTTCCACTTTGTATCATTGCTTACAACGTAGGCGGAGTTATATACGTAGTATACATACTCGTATTCATAACAGTAATCCATGCTCTTGAAAGTTATTTTTTAAATCCGAAGTTTATGTCTGCAAAAACAAATTTACCAATATTCTACACATTTATGATTCTCATCTTCTCAGAGCATTTCCTTGGAATATGGGGGCTTATTATCGGGATACCAATCTTTATCTTTTTATTAGATGTACTTGATATAAATAATGAGAATGCGACTAAAAAATAAGAAATGATAGAAAATCACTAAAAAGTCATAGGAGATAATGAAAATAAAAAGCAATCCAAAATAAATTGGATTGCTTTTTATCTTAATTAAAGAACTGGAGCCATTGTTTCTTTCAATACTTGAACAGAGTGGTCGAATTTTAATTCTTCATCTTCACTTAATTCAACCTCTAAAATTTCACGAACACCGCCGCGATTTAAAACAGCAGGTACCCCGATATAAACATCTTTTTGACCGTATTGACCTTCTAAGTAAGCTGATACAGTTAATACACTATTTTCGTCGTTTAAAATTGCTTTTGTAACACGTAGAAGTGACATACCGATACCATAATAAGTTGCGCCTTTACGCTCAATAATATGGTAAGCTGCATCACGGACGTTTATGAAAATTTTGTCTAAATCTTCTTGATTATACGTGTTGTCTTTTTCAAGCAGTGTTTGTAGTTTTTGGATACCAACGGAAACATGGCTCCAAACTGGAAGTTCAGTATCGCCGTGTTCTCCGATAATATAAGCGTGAATGTTGTGTGGACCAATATCGAAGTACTCACCTAACATATAGCGGAAACGAGCAGAATCAAGCGTTGTACCAGAACCGATTACACGTTCTTTCGGTAAACCAGATTCTTTCCAAGTTACGTAAGTTAAAATATCTACAGGGTTTGTTGCGATTAAGAAGATGCCATCAAATCCGCTATCCATAATACTGCGAACGATTTGTTTGAAGATTTTAGCGTTTTTCTCAACTAAATCTAAACGTGTTTCGCCTGGTTTTTGTGGTAATCCAGCTGTAATAACTACAAGGTCAGCATCTTTACAATCTTCGTAGCTGCCTTTCCATACTCTAGTTGGAGCTGGTGCGAATGGAACAGCATGACTTAAGTCCATTGCTTCCCCTTCAGCTTTTGCCTCATTTACATCGACTAAAACAAATTCTTCAGCTACAGCCTGGTTAATCATGCAGTAAGCATAACTACATCCAACTGCTCCTGTTCCTACTAATACAACACGGTTAATACCTTTTTTCATTTCAAAATTCCTCGCAATTTCATTGATTTTATTATGTAAGATAATACGTCTTACTTCTATAGAGTCATATCTAGTTTATTACATTTTATAAAAGATATTCAAGTATTTGAAAATGTATCCGTGCAAACCCGCGAACAAAACATAGGAATTCAGTGAACCGAATATAATTCAGTAAAATCCTTTGTAAAAGGGGAAATGGCATGGGGAATCCATTAGCAATGGAAGAAATGCTTCATATTATTCATGCAGGGCTTGTTAAAAAGAATAACCCAAAACGGATTACGATTGCAGGTGCAGGGATTTCTGGATTAGTTGCAGGTTCTTTATTAAAAGAGGCTGGGCACGAAGTAACGATTATAGAAGCAAATAACAGAATAGGTGGCAGAGTGTATACGATTCGGGAACCATTTAGTGTGGGTTTATATTTTAATGCGGGACCGATGAGAATCCCTGACACCCATAAGTTAACCTTAGCGTATATTCATAAATTTAAACTACCTTTAAACCTTTTTATAAATAAAACTTTTGCAGATATCATTTATACGAATAACATTCAAACGAGATTGAATGTGTTTGAAAATGATCCAAGTGTACTTGAATATCCGGTTTTGGATAAAGAAAGAGGAAAAACGGCAGAAGAGCTAATGATTGAAGTATTAGAACCAATACTAAATTACATTAAGAAGGATCCTGATAAAAACTGGCTTATCGTTGAAAAAAAGTATAAAACGTATTCGCTTGGTTCATTTTTAATGGAGTATTATTCAGATGGTGCGATAGATATGATTGGGGTACTTCTTGATATGGAAGCTTATATGGGAATGTCCTTAATTGAAGTATTACGTGAAATGATTTTCTTTACTTCAACAACGAAATATTATGAAATAACTGGTGGAATGGATAAGTTATCGAATGCATTCTTACCACAATTAAGGGAACATATTTTAATGCCGTATAAGGTTGATAAAATTATACAAGAAGATAATAAAGTAATGTTACAAGGAAATCATGAACAAACGTTAGAGCAATTTACAATAACAAGTGATTTTGCTATTATTACAATTCCATTTTCAGCGTTAAGATTTGTAGAAGTTCAGCCATACTATTTATTCTCTTATTTTAAAAAAAGAGCAATTCGTGAATTAAATTATATTGCTGCAACTAAAATTGCAATAGAGTTTAAAAGTAGATTTTGGGAGAAAGCGGGACAGTGTGGCGGTAAATCTATTACTGATTTACCGATACGGTTTACATACTATCCGAGTTATGGCATTCATACTCCAGGACCAGCTATCGTTATAGCAAGTTATACGTGGGCAGATGAGGCGTTAACATGGGATAGTCTCCCGCAAAGAGATCGTATTCGTTACGCATTAAAAAATTTAGCGGAAATATACGGTGACATCGTCTATAGTGAGTTTGTCACTGGAACATCTTTTAGCTGGAGTAAAAATCCGTATTCTTGCGGTGCATTTACAGCTTTCGAACCAGGCCAAGAGCTCGAGTTATTTCCGTATATTACACCACCATCTGGAAAAGTACATTTTGCAGGAGAGCATACGACATTAACACATGGATGGATGCAAGGGGCAATTGAGTCTGGAGTTAGAGTTGCATATGAAGTAAATGAACAGTGAATCTCTTATATTTACAAATGGTCATTCTTTTAATAAAATGATAAATATAAATCGTAATTATTACGCTTTGAATACATTTGAAGTAAAGAAATGGATGGTCGGTTGAATGAATAAAGTGGAGATTCATATATTAGGTGGTTTTTTAGGTAGTGGAAAATCAACATTATTACAAAATTTATTGTTAGCAGAGAAAAAGAAGAATAGAAAAGTTGCAGTATTAATGAATGAAATTGGTGAATACTCAGTAGATACAGATATTATTGGAAAAGAGAATGTTTTAAGAGAACTTCTTAAAGGATGTATTTGTTGTACGTTAAAAGAAGAGCTTGAAATACAATTACATTCGTTATACCAACAAGAAAGACCAGATGTAATTTATATAGAAACGACAGGTGTTGCGCATCCAATTGAAGTGTTAGACGCGTGTGTCTCGCCAATTTTAGCTCCTTTTCTGGAAGTGAAATCAATTGTAGTCGTTTTAGATGCAGTAAGGTGGTTAAATCGAAGTATATTAAGTGCAAATGTACAACAGCTATTGCATGAGCAACTGAAATTTGGTAGTCACATTCTTGTTAATAAAGCAGATTTACTAACAGATGAAGATAAGAATACAGTATTTGAAGAAGTAAAGGCAATAAATGATCATGCGAAAATGTATGAGACAAAGTATTGTAATATATCTTTAAAAGATATAGAAGAAGCAGAATTTCCAAATGATGAGGAACACGAGACACTACATGTCAAACAGCATTTACATATACAAACAATGACATATCAATTTACGAAACCGATTGATCAAGACACATTATATGAATGGCTTTCGAATTTACCAGATAGTATTTATCGAGTGAAAGGTTTTGTGAAATTCCATGGAGATAAATACCCTCACCTATTCCAATATTCGTTCGGAGTACCAACTTTATTAGAACAAGACTTCGGTTTCCCGACAAACTTAGTAGTAATAGGAGAAGGACTAGATAAGAAACAATTGGCTGAAGGGTTAGAGAAAGTAGAACTTAACTCTAATTAAGGGGAAAAGACTAACTTAAAAATAAGTTAGTCTTTTTGTATGGTCATTACTGAAATGAAACAGTATTTTCAATTGGATTGCAGAATATATATTGATTGTATGTCCGTTTCCATTACATAGGAAGGTGATTATATATTTGTGCCGAATGTAGAGGGTACTACAAGAGTTTTCCATTATCTATCGAATTAGTTAGTCATGATTACGGACAGGGGATTTTGGCGTGTTTGATTCTATCAGAAAGTAAAGTATGGGGAGGATCACAATGTCGATGAAAAAACGTAAGTGGCTAAAAACAATGTTTACTGGTTGTGTTTTAGGTTCGTTATTAATAACGGCAGCTTGTTCAGGAAAGAAAACAAGTACAGAGGATGAAAAAACGATTAAGGTAGGAGTCCTTGCTTCTTTAACAGGACCGCTAGAATCGTATGGAAAACAAACAGTGAACGGATTTGAATTAGGGTTAAATTATGCAACTGGTGGAACTGGGAAAGTAGATGGGAAAAAGATTAAGTTTGTTGTAGAAGATACAGAAACGAAAGCGGATGTAGCAGTTAAAAAAGCTACGAAGTTATTAGAAGAAGAGAAAGTTGATTTTTTAGTTGGATCGTCTAGTTCAAGTGATACGTTAGCGGTTTTACCACTGGCTGAAGAATATGAAAAGATTATGGTTGTAGAACCGGCAGTTGCGGATAGTATTACCGGGAAGAACTGGAATAAATATATTTTTAGAACTGGAAGAAGTTCCTCACAAGATGCGATTGCAGGAGCAGCAGCAATTGCGAAAAAAGATGTAAAGATTGCAACATTTGCCCCAGATAACGCTTTTGGTCGTGAAGGGATTGCTGCATTTAAAGCGGGTGCGAAAAAATTAGGTGCGAACATTGTGAATGAGCAATACGCGGATACAAATTCAACAGATTTTACAGCGAATATTCAAAATATCATTAGTTCAAAACCAGATTATTTATTTATCGTTTGGGCAGGGGCAAATTCACCTTGGAAACAGTTGAAAGATATGAATGTGGAAGCGCAAGGTATTAAAATTTCTACAGGTGCGCCAGATATACCAGCATTAAAAACAATGGATGCATTAGTAGGTATGCAAGGTTTTTCTGTATATTATCACACACTTCCAAAAAATAAAGTGAATGATTGGCTAGTTGAAGAGCATAAAAAACGTTTTAATGGTGCAGTGCCAGATTTGTTTACAGCAGGAGGAATGTCAGCAGCAATTTCTATTGTAGAAGCCTTAAAGAAAACAAAAGGTGATACAGATGTAGATACCTTGATTAAGAAAATGGAAGGAATGGAATTTGATACACCGAAAGGAAAGATGAAGTTTAGAGAGAAGGACCACCAAGCGATGCAGACACTGTATTCTATCACATTGAAAAAGCAAGACGGTGTTGATTATCCGGTGCCAGTGTTAGAGCGAGAATTAACGATGAAAGAAACAGAACCACCAGTTCAAAATAAATAGACTGAATTTTCTGTTGTTTTTGTATAAAGAGGGGGGACCCTCTTTATACAAATTTCTTTCATACTCACGGCTTTAAAGGGAGGGATTTCGTGACACATTTGCTAGAGACGAAAAATCTTAGTGTATCTTTTGGTGAACATCAAGTTATTAAAGATGTAAATTTAACTGTCCAAAAAGGAAAGCTCATTTCTATTATTGGGCCAAATGGTGCGGGGAAGACAACGTTATTTAATTTACTAAGTGGACAGATTTCACCCACAACAGGTGAAGTGTATTTTAAAGGGCAAGATATTACAAAACTATCGATTTCAGATCGAACACGCTTAGGAATCGGTCGCTCTTTTCAGCTTACAAACATATTCCCAGAATTAACGGTACTTGAAAATGTCCGTTTAAGTGTTCAATCATTCGTACAAGATTACTATAGTTTTTTCCCGAGTTCAGCAAAATTAAAGCAACAAGTTGGAGAGGCGAGACGTTTCTTAAAAACAGTATTACTTCATGAAAAAGAGAACGTATTAGCGAAAGATTTGGCACATGGAGAGAAAAGGAAGCTAGAACTTGCGATGTTATTAGCTTTAAAAACGGATGTGTTATTACTTGATGAGCCGACGGCAGGTATTTCGGTTGAGGAAGTCCCTGCTATATTACAAGTGATTGAAAATATTAAGAAACATCCAGAGAGCACAATTGTACTTATCGAACACAAAATGGATATGATACTAGGTTTGTCAGATCATCTTATCGTTTTATTTCATGGAGAGTTATTGGCTGAAGGATTGCCAGAAGAAATTATGAAAGATGAGCGTGTACAAAGTGCTTATTTAGGGGGATTATATAGTGGCACTATTACAAGTGAATAATATAGAAACGTATTTAGATCAGTTTCATATTTTGCAAGGAGTATCTCTTGCTGTTGAGAAAGGGACGATTACTGTACTGTTTGGTAGAAATGGGGCAGGGAAAACAACGACATTACGTTCAGTGATGGGGTTTCACCGCATTGCAGATGGTGAAATTTATTATGATAGTGCAAAAGTGAGTGGATTACCTACACATTTAATTTCAAGGAAAGGAATAGGGTATGTACCAGAAAATCAAGGTATTTTTCATGATTTGACAGTAGAAGAAACTTTCGCTCTTGCTAGGGGAAAAGGTGAGGAAGTAGAAGGGAAAATAGAGTGGATGCTGGAACTATTTCCGGATTTAAAGCAGTTTTGGAATAAGAAAAGTGGGCTCTTGAGCGGAGGGCAAAAGCAAATGTTGGCTATTTCAAGAGCGTTTATTAATAGTGATGGATTATTACTTATTGATGAACCGAGCAAAGGGCTATCCCCGATAATGGTGGAGAAATTAATGGTAGCTATTTTGAAGATGAAAGAGAAAACAACAGTTTTACTTGTTGAGCAAAATTTTATGATGGCCAGTCAAATTGGCGATTATTTTTACATTATGGATAACGGACGAATTGTTCATAACGGTTTTATGAATGAATTAAAAAAGGATAAGGAAATGTGTCATAAATATTTAGGAATCTCTTAACATGAATCCGAGGTGAAAAGGATGGATGTGTTAATCAATTTATTTGTAAATGGGATTTCAACAGGGATGCTCATTTTTTTGTTAGCATCAGGTCTTTCACTTATTTTCGGTTTAATGAGCGTTTTAAACTTTGCACACGGTGGTTTATTTGCATGGGGAGCATTTACAGGTGTTTGGTTATTTAATGTGACAGGAAGTTATATATTAGCTTTAGTTGGAGCAGTAGCCATGGGAATGTTCCTAGGATTTATTTTAGAAAGGTTTCTTATTAGGCCGGTATATGGAAATCATGTTCGACAGCTGCTCGTTACGCTTGGAGGAATGCTCGTTCTTAGTGAGTGTATTAAAATATTTTGGGGGCCAAACCCTATTAGTGCAAAATTACCGTTATGGTTACAAGGAAGTTTTACATTCGGAGGTATTATATTAATTAAATATCGTCTATTTGTTATTTTGATTGGGATAATTATTTACATTGCACTACTACTATTACTCAAAAAGACGAAGATAGGTCTTATGATCCGTGCAGGTGTAATGGATAAAGAAATGGTTCAAGCGCTTGGTATTAATGTAAAAGCGATATTTTCTTTCGTCTTTTTATTAGGGGCAGGGATGGCAGCTTTGGGAGGATTCTTATTAGCACCGTATTCGGGCGTTATTTTCGCCGAGATGGGCATGCAGTATGCAATTTTAGCTTTTATAGTAGTAATTATCGGTGGATTAGGAAGCGTTCAAGGTTCAGCTATTGCTTCTTTAATTGTCGGATTAGCTGGTGCTTTTACAGCGTATTTTATACCAGATTTATCACTTGCAATTAATATGTTAATGTTACTATTTTTCTTAATAGTGAAGCCAACTGGACTTGTTGGTGAAAAGGGGTGAAATGGTGAACAACACATCGGACCGAATTAAAGTATACTTCGGAGTATGTATGCTCATTTGTTTAAGTGTATTTCCGTTCGTAAATGATTCACGGAGCCTGTTAATTTTGTTCACTCAAATCTTCATCTTTGCTATTTTTGCAATGAGTTTTGATGTATTGCTTGGGTATACAGGAATTGTATCGTTCGGTCATTGTATGTTCTTTGGGATAGGAGCATATGGGGTAGCACTTTTATTTGATCGACAAGGCGTATCAATAACGAACTTTTTAATTGGAATAGTAGCTGCAATTATCGTTTCAGCAATCGTTAGTTATATAATTGGTTTGCTTTCTTTACGATTGAAAAGTCATTTTTATGCAATGTTAACACTTGCTATTTCACAGTTATTTTTTGTACTTGCTGAAAAATGGCGTGGGCTTACTCACGGAGGAGATGGTTTTACATTTGGTGTACCAGACGTATTCCGTGATCGTTTTACGTTTTATTATGTAACACTTATATGTTTACTTATCATTTTTGTTCTGTTACGTCTTTTCACCAAATCTTCTATTGGAAAAGTATTAAAGGCAATTTCCCAAAATGAGCAACGTGTTGAAGCACTAGGATATAAAGTGCTTCATTATAAAATTATTGCTAGCATTGTTGCAGGAGTAGTAGCTGCGATTAGCGGTGGTTTATTTGTTATCACATTGCGTTTTGTTAATACGACTGTATTTTCAATTGAAATGACATTAAATGCATTATTGATGACGATGATTGGTGGGGTTGGAACGTTAATTGGAGCAATTGCAGGAGCTGGAATTATTGAATCTCTAAAATATTATTTATCAGAACTAGCTACAGAGTATCCGATCTTTGAACGATGGACGATTATTCTTGGTTTATTGTACATTATCGTATTGCTAGTTTTCCCGAAAGGATTAGTTGGCACGGTTAAGGGACTGAAGAATATGAAACGGAATAAGAAGGAGAAAAGTGCAGAAGTGGAGCAAAATGTGTGAAAAATCAATTGTATAGAATATGAAAATCCCTCTTTTAGATTCATAAAGGAGGGATTTTTTATTAACCGAATAGTTCATCAGGGATTTGTTTGAAAGAGTTTTGATTTGTAAAAAAATGAACAGCTAATTTTTCAACTGGAACATCTTCAATTGGTACCAATTTATCATTTTTAATCGGCAAAAAGGCTATCCCTTTTCCGTCCTGAATAAACTCTTCCATAAGCGAATAAGAATCTAATTGTTGAAGTTGACGCTGAGATAAATTATTTTCTTTTAGAAATTGTATCGTCTTATTTCTAAAAGGGCACTTTTTGTCATTGCTAACGAAGAAGAGTTCCTTTGAATAGTCAATGATACATTTTTCTTGATCTTTTAGTAAGCCTATAGAAATTGAAGTAGTAAATACTTTTTTAAAACCTGCACCAGAATCATCCTCATAAGTGATGACCATATCAACTTTTTGTTGCTGCAGTAATTTTGGCAAATGACTACTATTTTCTACATATATTTGATAATTCATGAAATTTTCTTTAATACGCTTACTTAAATAATTAGTCAAAATCGATTGTGACGTCGCGATTATATAAGAAGACCCACTTGTTTTAATTTTATCTTTCGCTTCTTCTAATAGAGTTAATATTTGATTCGTGTAATCTAATAAAATGTCACCAGAAGGTAATAAGGAAACGCCTTTGTTATCTCTATGTAGTAAGGGTGTTTCTAATTCTTGTTCTAATTTTTTGATTCTTTCAGTTACGTTCGGTTGAACATAACCTAACTCTTTAGCAGCTTTACTAATAGAACCCTCACTGGCTACAGTTTTGAATATAATAAGATCATTTATTTCCATATATCTCAGCCCCTTATGCACTATCATTATAAATGATACCAAACATAATTTATACCTATTTTACGTTAGCTACTTATCGATTTATCATAATGTATATAAGATTGAAAGCGAGTGATAAACATGATTGGAATGCAATATAAGGTCATTTTGCCAAAGGATTATGACATGGAAATTATTAAGAAAAGGGTAAAGGATAATGGTTATAAAACTGATGGTTTCCAAGCACTAAATTTTAAAGCTTATTTAATTACGGAAACGGAGAAAGACGGGAATTTTTATAACTCCTATGCACCTTTATATATTTGGAATGGGCATGAAGGGATGAATAAATTTATCTTTGAAGGGTATTACGATAATATTTTACAATCGTTTGGTTGGCAACAAATACATATAGGTGTTCCATTAGTTGTTAATCTAAGTGATGGATTTAAGAAAAGTAGATATGTTGTTGAATATGCAGGAAGTATTGCTCAAAGTAAAACGCTGATTGGGACTCAATTAAACATGATGAATGAAAATGTACAAAACAATGAAAAGTGTTTAGGGAATGTAATCGTTTATAATCCGGATAAATGGGGATATAGTAGGTTTGAGTTTTATGAAGAGAAGCCTGATATTATAGTAAATAAAGGTGCTACAGTATATGAGATTTTACACATTTCACGATGAAATTTTGTTGTATATTAAAAATAAGAAAAGGAATGAAAGTCTATGCCTTTTGTGAAGATTTATTATCCTGAAAACATATTAAATGAAGAAGAGTTGGAAAAAATGGGTGAATGTATCCATCTTTCGTTAATTGAACATTTTAACATCCCTGAAAATGATTATTTTCAAATGTTCTTACCTTACCAACAAAATAAATTTTTATATAATCCATATTATTTGTTGGAAAGAGGAGAAAAGAGAACAGAGAATATGATATATGTTTCTATTACATGTGGACCGGGAAGAACGGTGCAACAGAAAAAAGATTTGTATCAATCGATATCTTTAAAAATTACGGAATATTCCGACGTTAAAACTTCGAATATTTTTATTACACTAAATGAGACAGCTGCTGAAAACTGGTCATTTGGTCAAGGAATAGCACAAATGATGAAAATAAAGGGAGAAAAAAATGAAAAATGAACTTATTGAAGTACATATTAAAAAGAAAATGAGAGAAATGGCACCTGCATTTGCTCATTATAGTGAAAAGATATTATTTGAGGAAGTGTGGCGGGATGCCACTTTAACATTAAGGGAAAGAAGTTTGTGTACTGTGTCAGCACTAATCAGTCTCGGTAATACAGAACAATTACAATTTCATCTGAAGCTAGCTAAACAAAATGGGATTAAGGAGAATGAATTGGTTGCATTAATAACACATATGGCTTTTTACGTTGGTTGGCCAAAAGCTATGGCAGCTTTAAATATAGTAATGAATGAAAGGAAAAGTTAAGAATAATGATAAGTAAGAATTCATGTTTATATGAATTCTTACTTATCATTATTTATGCAATACTCTATCGATATATTTATTACATTTTTTCTTGCTTTTTTATCACTTGCGTAGTAAAGTGATAGTAAGATGAACGCTAGGAAGTGACAAAACATGCGTGATAATACGATAGGATCATTAATATGGTTACGTTTAATACGATTTACGAACCAAAGTAATCAAATGTCAAATGAGTTTTTAAAACGTTTTGATTTAACGACAGCTCAATTTGATGTGCTTTTGCAAATACGTACGTATCAACCACTAACACAAATGGAGTTAGCTGAAAAGGTAACTGTTACACAAGGTGGCATTTCTCGAATGTTAACTCGTCTTGAAAAAGAAGGATATATTGTACGAAAACAAGATTGGAAAACGAAAACAATTAGTCTTACAGAGCAAGGAGAAGCAGCTTTAGAGAGAGCATTGCCAGAGCAACTTGCATTTCAATCTTCGTTTTTTGATGATGTATTAAATGAAGAAGAGCAGAAAATATTATATGAGCTGATGACGAAAGTTCATAAGCATAGTGAAAAAAAAGAATTACCGCAAGAGTAATTTTTTTTACACCATCAATTGACTAATCAAGTGATGGTGTAGGTAATACGGAGATAAACTTGACTTACCAACGTTTTTAGAAAAAAACTAATACTACTTTATTAAAGGGGAGAGTAACTATGGAAAAATACCGTATAGATACAAGAAAAGGAATTGAGTTTGGATTATATTCAATTGGTGATCATGTTTTAAATCCACATAATGGGGACAAAATTACGCCAGAGAAAAGAATTCACGAACTAATTGAAACAGCTAAGTTAGCAGATGAGGCAGGACTTGATGTGTTTGCTGTCGGCGAAAGTCATCAAACACATTTTACAACGCAAGCTCATACAGTTATTTTAGGTGCGGTCGCGCAAGCTACGAAAAATATAAAAATTGCAAGTTCCGCAACGATATTAAGTACATCTGATCCAGTTCGAGTATATGAGGATTTCGCTACCATTGACTTGATTTCTAATGGACGTGCAGAAATTGTGGCTGGTCGTGGATCTCGTATTGGAGGATATAGTTTACTTGGTTATGACGTGAATGATTATGAAGAATTATTTGAAGAGAAGATGGATCTTTTATTAAAAATTAATAACGAGGAACATGTAACATGGAATGGACAGTTCAGAGCACCGCTCGCACATGCATCGGTGATTCCAAGAGCGAAAAATAATAACTTACCAATTTGGCGTGCAGTTGGAGGTCCACCAGCTAGTGCAATTAAAGCAGGACGTGCAGGTGTGCCAATGATGATAACAACACTTGGTGGTCCAGCAATTAACTTTAAAGTGTCAGTAGATGCTTACCGCGAGGCTGCTCAGCAAAGCGGATTTGATCCAGCTAGTTTACCAGTTGCGACAACGAGTTTATTTTATACGGCAAAAAATTCACAAGATGCACTTAGTGAATATTACCCTCACATTAATGCTGGTATGCTTACACTGCGCGGTGATGGGTATCCGAAACAGCAATTTACAAATGCAATAGATTACCGTGATGCTTTAATGGTTGGTAGCCCACAACAAATCATTGAGAAAATGCTTTACCAATATGAATTGTTTGGCCAACAACGCTTTATGGCACAAATTGATTTTGGCGGTGTACCATTTGATAAAATTGAGAAAAATATTGAATTAATTGCTACTGAAATTTTACCAGCCGTTAGAAAACATACAGCAAAATAAATAAAAAAACTGAGAGTTTAATCGACTCTCAGTTTTTTTATTTGTTCTGGAAAAATGACAAAAAAATGAACTTTTAGTCGAGGAAGAGGGAAGTTGTTTTCTATTTTTGAATAACATTATTTCGAGTTTGAATTTTGAAAATACATTTTTCTCTTGACAAAAAATAAGCATTTATCGTGGGTGCTTTCGAGGACATTTTTCCGAGTAAAAGTCAAGCGTATGAAGAAAAAACGATTGTTTTATAGATATAAAAGTAAGAAGTATATTGAAAAAACACATTTTGCTAATGAGAAAAATCTGATTCAAAAAAATGACAAAAGACATATTTCAGACAAAATGATGTCAATAATACGTCAAAAATAACCTGAATTTACTATGCAGGTATATTATACAATTCGATTAACGAATAAAACACTACAGAAATAGTGAAAAGGTAAAAAATAGCATTACAATAGTTTGAAAAACTGAAACTTCATATTTTTCGACAATACATACAAAATGTTTTTGTCTTTTCGTATTTCTTAATAATTGAGTTTGATAAGATTGCTCAATTAACTTTTATTATAAAAACTATGAAGGAAGTGATTTTAGTATGGAAACGCTCGAATTGGCACGAATACAGTTCGCATCAACAACGATTTTCCATTACTTTTTTGTTCCGCTGTCAATTGGTTTAGCTTTTATTATTGCGATCATGCAAACGTTGTATGTGGTAAAAGGGCAAGAGGTATATAAGAAGATGGCAAAGTTTTGGACGCAATTATTCCTTATTAACTTTGCAGTAGGTGTAGTAACAGGTATTTTACAAGAATTTCAGTTTGGTATGAACTGGTCAACGTATTCACGTTTTGTAGGTGATGTATTTGGTCCCTCGCTTGCAATTGAAGGATTACTGGCATTTTTCATTGAGTCTACATTCCTAGGTTTATGGGTATTCGGTGAGGACAAATTACCGAAGCGAATTCACTTAATGTGTATTTGGCTCCTTTCAATTGGAACGATGTTATCAGCATTCTGGATTTTAACTGCAAGTGCATTTATGCAGTCACCTGTCGGGTATGAAATGGCAGCTGATGGTCGTGCGCAAATGAATGATTTCTTAGCCATTATTCAAAACCCACAACTATGGGTACAATTCCCGCATACAATTACAGCGGCAATTGCAACAGGTGCATTCTTTATTGCTGGTGTAAGTGCATGGAAAATTACAAAAGGACAAGAAACTGTAGTATTTAAAAAATCTTTCCGAATTTCTATCATTGTTGGAACAATTACAACGGCGCTTGTATTATTCTTTGGTCATGCACAAGCGCAACAATTAATTAAGACACATCCAATGAAGATGGCGGCAGCTGAAGCGCTATGGAATACAAGTGAGGATCCAGCACCATTTACAGTATTTTCGAAAATTGATACAGAGAAGAAAGAAAATTCGTTTGAAATTCAAATCCCTTATATGCTAAGTCTATTATCGTATGATAAGTTTAGCGGTCAAGTTGAAGGGATGAATCAAATTCAAAAACAATATGAGGAAAAATATGGACCTGGAGATTATATTCCTCCAGTGCATACAATGTTTTGGAGTTTTAGAGCGATGGTAATGAGTGGAACATTCATGCTTCTTCTAGGAGCTTACGGATGGTTCTTATCAAGAAAAGATCGTTTAGCTGAAAAAACGTGGTATTTAAAATTAATGGTGTATGCAATTTCTCTTCCATTCATCGGTAATACAGTAGGGTGGATTATGACTGAAATGGGTCGTCAACCTTGGGTAGTATTTGGTGTAATGAAAACAGAAGATGCTGTATCACCAAATGTAACATTCGGTGAAGTATTATTCTCACTTATTTCATTCACATCAATGTATTTAATTATGGGTGGAATTTGTGTGTACTTATTCGTTCGTACCATTAAGGGCCACACGAATAAGAAAACGAAAAAGGATTATCAAAGCCATGATCCATTTGATAAGGAGGAAGAGTATGTTATCTCTTAATGAGTTGTGGTTTTTAGTTATTGCAATCTTGTTTGTTGGATTCTTCGTACTGGAAGGTTTCGATTTTGGTGTAGGAATGGTTTCGAGGTTTTTAGGAAAGAATGATTTTGAAAAACGAGTTTACTTAAATACAATAGGACCGTTCTGGCACGCGAATGAAGTATGGCTTGTTTGTGCTGGTGGAGCCATGTTTGCGGCATTTCCGCACTGGTATGCAACTTTATTTAGTGGTTTTTATATTCCATTTGTATTTATGCTTCTTGCTTTAATTTTAAGAGGTGTTTCCTTTAAATTTCGTGCGAAAATAGATAATCATAAATGGAAGAGTGCATGGGATTGGGGGATGTTTATTGGAAGTATGTTACCTCCTATCCTTTGGGGAGTTGCGATTGCAAACTTTATGGTAGGTGTACCTATTGATGAGAGTAAAAATGTTGTAGGTGGATTCTTGCAATTACTTCATCCATTTGCGTTACTTGGAGGAGTAATGTTTCTCCTACTATGTATTGTTCACGGATTACAATTTCTTACGATACGTACAACTGGTAAATTGAGAGAACGTGCACGAATTGCTGCAATAAAAATTGCACCATTTTCATTACTTACACTTCTTGTTTTTGCTGGTGTGGGGTTATGGAAAACCGACATTTTCACTGCTCATGGAACAGAATGGATTATGGTACCAATCGGAGCTTTTGTAGCACTATTAGTGTCCACTTTATTAAATAAAAGAAGAAGAGATGGTTGGGCTTTCTTTATGACGAGTTTAACGATCATTTTACTAAGTGCGAGTGTATTTATCGGTATGTTCCCACGTGTTATGATTAGCTCTTTAGGAGCAATGAATGATTTGACAATTTACAACGCAGCATCAGGAGCTTATGCATTAAAACTTATGACTTACTTTGCGATTGCTATTTTGCCTTTCGTTATCGGAAGTCAAATATGGAGTTATTATGTATTTAGACAACCTGTTAAGTCAGACAACGATTTGGAGTACTAATGAAAAGAAAAAGAGGACTTCCGTCTTATCCCGGTAGCCGTATTTTATATGTAGCGTTAACGATTATTAGTATTTTAGAAGCTTTTAGTATTATTGCGCAAACAATCTTTTTAGCACGAGCTATTACGTTTTTATTTCATGGAGAGACAGTACAAACAATATTAAGTGAAGTTGTTTATTTTGGTATCGCGTTTGCAGCGCGTAACATAGTAGTTCGAACATCACAAATATTAGTGGAACGTTTTGCTGAAAAAACAGGGTCGTTACTAAGAAAACAATTGATAGAGGCATATTTCACATTAGGTCCAAGGTATGTTCAAACTGTTGGAACTGGTCATCTGGTTACCTTATCAATTGAGGGGATTGAGAAATTTAAAACATATATTGAATTAACGATTCCTAAAATGATTAGAAGTAGTATCGTTCCAGGTCTAATTGTACTATATGTTTTTACGCTAGATATTGAGTCTGGAATCATTTTAGTTGTAACGATTCCTATCGTGATCATATTTATGATTCTTCTCGGATTAGCAGCGCAAAAAATGGCAGATAGTCAGTATGAGATATATCGTGTACTTTCGAATCATTTTGTAGATACGTTAAAAGGTTTAGAAACATTAAAGTATTTAGGGAAAAGTGAACAGCACGAAGGAAAGATTGAAAAAGTAAGTAAAAGATATAGAAAAGCAACGATGCGTACTTTGCGAGTTGCTTTTCTTTCTTCTTTTGCATTAGATTTCTTTACGAGTTTATCAATTGCGTTTGTGGCAGTTGGATTAGGGATACGTTTAATAGATGGAACGATTATACTATTACCAGCCCTTACAATTTTGATTTTAGCTCCGGAATATTTTCTGCCGATTAAACAAGTGGGAGCAAATTATCATGCGACATTAGATGGACAAATTGCGATGGAGCAAATAGAAGAGATTTTGCAACAACAAAAAGGAATACAAAAGAAAGATTTAAATGAAGATATAGTATGGAATGCCTCTAGTAGCTTGAAATTACAAGATATCAAAGTTAATAATACTGAATCTGAAAAGGCTATATTAGAAGGAATTAATTTTACTTGGGAAGGTAACGGTGCTATTGGTGTTATTGGTGAAAGTGGTGCAGGGAAATCGACGTTAATCGACGTATTAGCAGGTTTTTTATCTCCTTCGAGTGGAAAGATGTTAGTAAATGGTGTAGAAGTTGATGGATCTACTCGTGAAGATTGGCAAAAAAATATTGCTTATATTCCGCAGCAACCTTATATTTTTCCGCTTTCATTAAAGGATAATATTCGTTTTTATGAAACAAATGCAACAGATGAAGAAGTTGAAAGAGTTATTAATGAAGTCGGCCTTCGTTCACTCGTTACATCACTTCCAAATGGGATACACGAAAGAATTGGAGAAGGTGGACGTATGCTAAGTGGCGGACAAGAACAGCGTGTTGCTATGGCGCGTGCGCTTTTAAGTAAAAAACCAATCATTTTATTAGATGAGCCTACGGCACATCTTGATATTGAAACCGAATTTGAAATAAAGCAAGCGATGTTACGTCTATTTAATGGAAAGTTAGTATTTTTAGCAACTCACCGTCTACATTGGATGAAACAAATGGACCATATTCTTATTCTAAATAAAGGGGAAATGAAAGAAAGTGGGACGTATGAAGAACTTTTAGAGAATGAGACATTACATTTTCATAGGGAAGAGAGGGGAGAGAAATGAGTAACTGGGTTAAACCTTATATAAAACAAAATAAAGGTAGAATGACTTTAACTATTTTCCTTGGTCTTCTTGGAGTTAGTTCAGGAGCGATGTTACTTTTTATTTCAGGTTATTTGATCTCAAAATCTGCCCTTAGACCAGAAAATGTAATGGCTGTATATGTTCCTATTGTTGCAACAAGAGCGTTTAGTATAGGGCAAGCTGTATTTCATTATATAGAGCGCCTAGTCGGACATGATGTCGTACTACGTATATTAGAAAAAATGAGAACGAGGCTATATAGAATAGTAGAACCACAGGCGTTATTTTTCCGTTCTCGATTTCAAACGGGTGATATGTTAGGAGTGTTATCCGAAGATATAGAGCATTTGCAAAACCTATATTTACGTACAATATTTCCTAGCATATTAGCGCTAGTTGTTTATAGTATCTTCGTACTTGTTATCGGTGCATTTGATTTTGTTTTTGCACTTATTGTAGGTTGTATGTTAGCTATTATCGTTTTTCTTCTTCCGTTTGTATCATTACTTTTGATGAAGAAACATCATGTTACTTTAAAGCAAGGAAGAAACCGTTTGTATCAACAACTGACAGATGCTGTTTTTGGATTATCTGATTGGCAAGCAAGTGGTCGTAAAGATGAATTTATTAATGAGTATGTAAAACAAAATGATCAGTTGTTAAAAATCGAAAAGAGAGTGAAACGCTGGTATCATATTCGGGACAGTATCATTCAATTAGTAGTAGGTATTGTAGTTATTTCGATGATCATATGGACTGGGAATGAAGCGGCAAGTGAACAAATTGCTCCTACAGTTATCGCAGCTTTCGTATTAATGACTTTATCTGTAACAAACGCGCTTATTCCTATTGCAGATGCCATCGATCGAATACCGTCGTACGTAGAATCTACCCATCGTCTTAATGGCGTAGAAAGTGATAGTGTTTTACATGATGAAACGGATTTGCATGGAGAGAAAGATTATATTGAACCAAAACATGTAGATATTGAACTGAATCACGTATCGTATAGTTATCCAGATAGTAATGAGATTGTATTAAAAGATGTATCATTACAAATAAAAGCAGGGAAGAAAATTGCTATTTTAGGGAGAAGTGGGACAGGGAAATCTACTTTACTAAAATTGTTAACAGGGGCGTTAAGCCCAGTAAATGGACAAGTTGTATTGAATGGTGAACGAGCTCATACGAATCTTTTAGCTAAATATATTTCTGTATTAAATCAAAAGCCGCATTTGTTTGATACGACAATTGGAAATAATGTACGAATTGGCAAACCGGAGGCGACGGATGAAGAGATATGGAAAGCTTTAGAGAAAGCACAATTAGCTTCACATGTTACTTCTCTTCCAGACGGATTACAAACAAAAATGCATGAAATGGGAAAGCGGTTTTCTGGTGGGGAAAGACAAAGGGTTGCTTTTGCTAGAACTCTTATGCAAGAAACACCAATTATTGTACTTGATGAACCGACTATCGGTTTAGATCCAAAAACAGAATTGTCTTTAATCGAAACAATGTTTTCTGCAACGGAAGAAAAGACGGTTATTTGGATTACGCACCATCTTGTAGGAATAGAACATGTAGACGAAGTTATATTCCTTGATCGTGGCCAAATTGTCATGCAAGGTAGTCATAAACAACTTCTGAAAGAAAATGAAAAGTATCGTAAACTTTATGAGTTAGATAAAGGAATATGATTTGAATAAGCAATAATTGTAAAAATAGCTACGCCTAATGGTGGAGCTATTTTTTTGTTAGATTGCAGGTGTATATGATTGTTACGAATTAAAAATGAATTTCATATTATACATATAGTGGAGGGGATGTACATGAAGGAGCAATATAAAATCATTGTTTTAAGTGATGAGTTATCAGGGGAGAGGATTCGAAATACGTTAGACAAAAATAAATGTAAAACAATAGTTCATGTTGTAGACGTTTCAGATGTTGTTCGTATAGAAAGTTCTTTTCAATATATAGTCATTTGGAGAGGGGACGCAGAAAAACTTACAAATGACTTGATAAATAGGGGCGTGCAAAGTTCAAAAATTATTAATTTAACAAAATACATGTATGAATGGAAGGATAAATTAATTTCTATCTATCAAATAAATCCGGATCTTATGTCTTTATACATTTCTATGAAAAAAGCAAAGAGTGATCCGACGTATGAATTGTTTGCTACCGGTTTGTCTTATCCACATTGTGGCATAAGTACGGAGCTTCTCTCAAAAAAGTCAATAAAATTAACACTTCCATCGCAAGATCTATACTATGATTATTTAATAGCGTCACAACTTTTATCAAACAATCATTCATTTCAATATTGTTTAATAGGAATAGCCTATTTCTCGTTTTACTTTGATATGTCGTTATCATCTGAATCATATAGAATTCACAAAGTATATTATCCATTGTTTCAAGATGGTCATCATACTGTAGTTCATTCTCCTCTACCCACTGATGGATTCTCACATCTAAATACTCCGAAACCACTTCTTTCTATTTTTAATTTGCATTTTGAATATATTTTATTAGACGAACTAAAAGATGAATCATTGACGCTGCCTTGGATAAATGCTGAATGGAATACTACTTCTCTTCATATTCCTTTTGAAGAACACGGGAAAATAAGAGCAGCTTCACATGCTAAATTGGCGTATCCTCATACTTTAGATGAAAATAAAATGATTTTTAAGAAATATTTAGAATTACTGTTAAAAAACGATATAAAGCCATTAATTGTTGTGTTCCCTGTTACTTCACATTATTTCAATTGTAGTAGTAAGAAATTAAAAGAAGATTTTTATAAAGTTATAAATGATTTTCAAACTCAATATTCTTTTCAAATTATAGATCTATTTGATTCGCCATTATTTTGTGACGATGATTTTTATGATAGTGATCATATGAATAAAAAAGGTGCAAATAAAATGTCCGCATTATTAAATATGTTTATTCAGGAACGAAAAGTATGATATTTTGTTTCATGTTTGCATAAAAGTATATAGGCTCCATACAGTTAAAGTAATGTGATTTTTGTGTCGCGTATATAAATAATATGCGAAGAGGTGAGAGAGTTAAAATGAGAACTCGTATTGAAAGAACTGAAGAAATGGTAGAGCAACTTCCGTTGGTAAGTGTATTAATTCCTACGTATAATCGTCCTAGTTACTTTGAAAAGGCGTTATGTAGTGTGTTAGAACAAACGTACCCTAATATAGAAATTATAGTTGGAGATGACAGCACGAATGATGAAACAGAAAAATTGTTACAAAAATACTTATGTGATCATTCAAATATTATTTATATAAAAAATAGGTCAACTCTCGGACAATTTGAAAATGCGTTAATGTTATTTAATGAAGCGAACGGTGAGTATATAAATTTTTTAATGGATGATGATGTATTTCATGTGAATAAAATTGAAAAAATGATGAAGTATTTTTTCAATGATTTAGATAATGAAATTAAGCTTGTAACATCTCATCGTCAAGTCATTGATGATAAAGGGAAAGAACTGCGACATATTTATTCGACTGTCCGTTTATTTGAAGAGGATACCATTATAGAGGGAACAGAATTAGGAAATAAGGTAATTGTGGATCAAAAAAATTATATTGGAGAACCGACAACAGTTTTATTTCGTAAAAATGATTTACAAGAACCATATGGGATTTTTGATAAGAGGCGGTATTTATGTAACGTAGATATAGCTTCATGGTTATCTTTATTAAGTAAAGGAAAAGCAGTATATATAGCAGAGACACTGAGTTACTTTCGATTACATCCAGATCAACAGTTAAATGAATCTAATAAAATGATGGATGGGTTAGAAGATTTTTCACACAGTATTATAGCAGGAGAACAATATGGTTTCTTATCCACCGAAAAAGAGTTAGACAAAGCGATAACTAATTTTCTAGATTATGCAAGAAGGATAGTTCCATCATCAATATTATATACATTAGACTATTACCAAAAAATTAGAGCGAAGAAAATAAACATAGAAAAGAAAAAACAACATATAAATAATAATTCTTCATTACCGAAAGTAAGTATACTTATTCCTGCATACAATAGACCTTATTACTTGGAATTAGCACTCAACAGCGCTTTGAATCAAACATATGAAAATATTGAAATTATTATTTCTGACGATAGTACAAATAATGAAGTCAATGCTATGATTCAACCGTACTTACGTGAATATAAGTGTATTACATATGTTAAAAATGAAACGCCGTTAGTTGCCGAAAACTTTAATAAGTGTGTAGAACTTGCGAATGGGGACTATATAAACTTTTTATTAGATGATGATTTATTTCATCATGAAAAGATCGAGAGAATGATGAAATACTTTTTGACGTTAGAAAATATTTCATTTGTGACGTCATATCGTGAACTGATTGATGAGAATGGAGAGATATTACCACCTTCAACATTAAATATGAAAATCGCGAAAGAAACTACACTTTTTGAAGGAAAAGAATTAGGAAATTATATGTTAAAAAACTTAAAAAATGTAGTTGGTGAGCCGACAACTGTTTTGTTTAATCGGGATTTGTTTGACGGGAAGTTTGGATATTTTAAAGGAAAGGCTTATTCTGCTATTAATGACATTGCAACTTGGCTAGATATGATGAGGAAAGGAAAAGTAGTTTATATGCAAGAACCTCTTAGTTATTTTAGACAACATAGTGGACAAAATCAAAAACAAATGCATTTTATTTTAATGACAATTGAAGAGTGGATTGAATTAATTATAGATGCATATAATAGTGGATTTTTAAGCTCCGAAAGTGAGTATAAAGAGAGTTTATCTTATTGTTTAGAAAATGCGGGATTTATAGTTAAGGATGCAGTAAGAAATGGCGAACTAGATCAAATTTATAATGAAAAGATAAAAAAAGGGTTAAACAAGTTAGTTGCTCATATGTTTGAGAAAGAATCTTGTTATTGTCAATATTGCAATCAACAATTTGAAAAATTTTCACCTTGGCCAGCGCATTATGATTTTCCGAAATATAAATTTGAGATGTGGAATAAAGATACAGGGATATGTCCAGTTTGCAATTCGATGGATCGTGAAAGATTGTATCGTGCGTACATTGAAACGGAAACGGACTTGTTAAATAGAAACTATACAATGCTTCATATTGCACCTGAAGCGAAGTTAAGAGATTGGTTTAACGAGTATAAAAATATTACGTATGTATGTGGTGACTTAGAACCAAAGGATCCATTAATGAAGGAAATTGATGTTACAAGGATTACATATGATAGTAATACTTTTGATGTAATATTATGTAGTCATGTGTTAGAACACGTTCCTGATGATGACAAAGCAATGCGAGAGTTATATAGAGTGTTAAAGCCAAATGGATGGGGAATTATTCAAGTACCGATCGTAATGAATGTAGATTTTATTATAGAGAATGAATTAATTGTAACACCACAATTGAGGAAATTAGCTTTTGGTCAAGAAGATCATGTGAGAATTTACAATCAATCGGGATTTATTCAACGATTAATGAATGCAGGATTTAAGGTAGAATTATATAACATAGCGGAAAAACAAGGAATGAAAAGTGCTAGGAAGTTTGGATTAACTGAAACAGATATGCTCTATATTGTCCGAAAATGATAGGAAGGAATAGATAGATATGGAGAATATTCCTTTTTTACGTGCTTCAACTGTACCTGTAAGTGAGTATTTGGACGAATTGAAGGAAATTGATACATCTCACATATATACGAATTATGGACCTATAAATCAACGTTTTGAGGAAACAATTATGTCGTCATTTTTTCAAAACAGGGGAGCTGTTACAACAGTAGCAAACGCAACGTTAGGGTTAATGGCGGCTATTCAACTAAAGAAAAGAAGAAAGGGAAAGTATGCTCTCATGCCTAGCTTTACATTCCCTGCGACTGCCTTAGCCGCTATTTGGTGTGGATTGGAACCGTACTTTATTGATATTTCAATAGATGATTGGTATATGGATAAAACCGTACTTTTGGATAAAATAGAAGAATTAAAAGAAGAGGTTGCGATTGTTATCCCGTACGCCACTTTTGGATCATGGATGAACTTAGAAAAATATGAAGAACTAGAGAAGAAGGGGATTCCGGTTGTCGTAGATGCGGCGCCGGGATTTGGATTAATGAATGGAGGGATGCATTACGGTCAAGATTTTAGTGGAATGATTGTATATAGCTTTCATGCAACAAAGCCGTTCGGAATTGGTGAAGGAGGGCTCATATATAGTAAAAACGAAGAAGATATACAACGTATTAAAAGAATGGGGAATTTCGGATTTGATAAAAATCGTGAATGTACGATGATGGGGTTTAATTGTAAAATGTCTGAATACGCAGCAGCTATTGGGATAGCGACTATAAAAAAGTGGGATCAAAAATTAAAAGAACGCAGCCGTATTTCTGAATGGTATAAACAGTTGTTACAAAATACTGGGTTAATGAAAAAAGGGTGGAAAGTCCAAAAGACAGAAGCGGTTATTCACCAATTTATGCCTATCATTTGTCCAGAAGAAGTTCGCAATATACAAGTAATAGAAGAACTGAAAAAACAGAAAATAGAAGCTAGATTATACTTTTCACCATCTTGCCACCAACAAGTTCTTTTTAAAAACTATAAGTCTACAGATTTAACAAAGACGAATAAAATAGCAAAACGAATCGTAAGTTTACCTTTATGGGAAGGAATGACGAAAGAACTAGTAGAGCAAATTGTAATCTGTTTAGAGCAGAAGGTGGTGTCGGTAGATGAATAGTTTTTATAGTCAAGAAGAACTAAAGCAAATTGGATTTTTATCTGTTGGGAAAAATGTATTGGTTAGTAAAAAAGCAAGTATATATAATCCGAGTGCTATATCAGTTGGCAATCATGTAAGAATTGATGATTTTTGCATTTTAAGTGGTAAAATCACAATTGGAAGTTATTCGCACATATCAGCGTATACAGCGTTATATGGAGGGGAAGTTGGGATTAAAATGCATGATTTTGCAAACATCTCAGCTAAAACAATCGTATATGCAGTACTTGATGATTTCAGTGGAAATACATTAATGGGGCCAACCGTCCCGAATCAATATAGGAATGTGAAAGCAGAAAAAGTTATTTTAAAAAAACATGTGATTATTGGTGCTAATTCTATTATTTTTCCAAATGTAACGGTAGGAGAAGGTACGGCAGTCGGTGCGATGAGTATGGTAAAAGAGAGTTTAGATGATTGGTATATTTACGCTGGAGTTCCCGTAAGAAAAGTAAAACCTCGTCAAAAAAAGATGCTAGAGTTAGAAATTGATTTTTTAAAAAGCATCCATTCTTAACAAAAAAGAATGAATGCTTTTTATTTTTATCTCGCTATTTGCCGATAAAGATTCGACTGGTGAGGGCTAATTAAAGTTTCACTTTATGATAGAGCGGAGTGTATCTTAACTTATTATGTTTTAAATTTTGCTGACCAAGGCAATACTGAGCCATAGTGAATGTAAAGTTGGAGGGCGAGCGTATATGTTTGATGAAGATGGGATTGTTTTAATTATGGAACCAACTGATGAAAGAAACTTGAGGAGATTTATTTTTTCAGTGCCAAAGTCAGTGTATGAAAAGAAGGGGCTTACATTACACTATGGAACAGCTATAGGACAAGGATATATGGATATAATTGAAGATATTATAAGCGTACATATAGAAATAGATGTTGTAACGATAATAGGGCATGTAAGAGGATAAATAGCTATTTGAAAAAGGTTATAAACAATTTAGCTAGAAGTTATGTATAGAGAAAATTACAGACAATGATAAAGACGAAGGGAGTCTAAAATGAAAATAAAATCAATTTTATTAGTATTTATAGTTTCAATTGGTTTAATGGGATGTTCAATAGTGGAAGAAGGAAAGAACTCCATAGATTATGCTCAAAAGGCGACAGACTATGTAAATGAAATAAGTGCATTTGCAAATGATGCACCAGCATTAGCAGAAAAGGCCGTTAATGATAGCGAGGCTCGAAAAGAATTAGAAACGAAGCTTAGTGAAATTAAACAAGATATACCCGCATTCAATGAATTAACGCCACCTGATGTAGCAAAGGATATTCATCAACAAATCGTCGGATATAACGAAAAGTTAAATACGTTAATTGATACGGCGATGACAAAGATAGAAGAAGGAAAAGTGGATGTAGAGCAATTTAAAAACTCTGAGCTTATGCAGACGGTAGATCAAGTTCGAGATTTGAAAGATAAAGTGCAAAATTTAGGTCAATAGTAAAAAGCTCCGTTTGTGATAAACGGAGCTTTTTACTATTGGATACAATAAACGATTACACCAACGATAATAATCATGTTGCCGATGAGTTTACGTTTCGTTATTTTTTCTCCTAGGAAATACCAACCAAAAATTAATATGATGATATAACTTAAGGATTCTAATGCTGATGCTTGTTTTAATGCCATGCCCTTCATGGCGATAACATTTAATCCGGCGTTAATTACAAATAAAGAGTAGCCGATAATAACATAAGGATTCACATATTCTTTTATTCTAGAATCGTATTGTTGCAAAGTAGCTTTTTTTAATAATATTTGTGAGTAATTAGCTAAAATTATCCCGAAAATAAATAATAACATATAACTATTCATCTTTTGTCACCACCACAATCCCGACGATAATAATAGCTGCACCAAGTAAATGATTCCACTGAATAGTATCTCCAAATAGAAATACTGACCAAAGCATTGACCACAGTATAATAATTCCGCGATGTGAATATGCTTTTGAAATTTCGAAATGTTTAATTACTTGTTGCCATAAAATTGCATATCCGAATAAAAGTATAACTAGTCCGAAATAAGCAACAAAAAATGAGATGGAAGCAATGGGGAATTTAGCTGCCCATTTCATGTAAACCATAATGATAGAATATATCAAAAAAGCTACATGTAAAAATACGTAATTTTTAATAGTTGGTTTCATTTATTCACTCTCTTTTGCATATAAATATATATTTATACCTAATTTTTCTAATGATATATATTGGAACGTATTTTGTTTAATCTTTCACATTCCAAATTATATAGTATCATGGCTTTTATTGTAAAACAATAGAAGCTATGCATTCATTTTTTCCAAGGTTCTACAATATGTATCGTTTTATTTGTTGCATCCAACTCTACTTGAACACCGATAGGCATGGTAATCATGGGATGTGTATGACAACAATCGAAGTCAGCTAGAAAAGGAATTCTTTGATTTTGAAGTACTTCTAATAGTATTTCAAAAGGTTTTCGATTTGTACCACAATCATCAAATTGCTCATGTTTTCCAAGAATGATACCTGAAATTTTATCGAATACACCGTTAATTTTAAGTAATGAAAAGCTTCTTTCAATAGTAGCTGCATCTTTTGAACTGTCCTCAATGAAGAGAATGTCGCCTTCTTGAATATGTGGCATATAGGGGCTACCCCAAATTCCTTGTATCGTGTTTAAATTCCCGCCAATAATACGCCCAGTAGCTTTTCCATCAATTACTGAAATCCAATCGTTTGGTCGAAGTTCTTTCTCCTTTGTCTTTTCTTCCCAATTAATAAATTCATCTGACCAAAATAATGGTTGTTTTATATGATAAGGAAGAGAATGATCATGTAGTAAAGTTTCAGCAAAATATTTGTATGTGCAATCAACAAAAGGTTCAAATTCGCCAAAGGAAGGGACGAGAGCTGGTCCATAAAATGTAGGGATTCCTGTTTTGGTGTAAATTGCTAGTAATAAAGCAGTTGCATCTGAATATCCAATCATTATTTTAGGGTTCTTTAGAAAAGCATCATAATCAATATAAGGTAATATTGAATTTGAATTCATCCCACCAATTGTTGACATAATACAAGAAATATTAGGATTTCTTATTAAGACATTTAGCTCCTCGGCCCGCTCTTGTATACTACCAGAACGATAAAAATCATATCGACCTGTTAATGAACCTTCTAATATATGAAACCCTTTCTGTTGTAAGTAAGATTTTGCTCGTTCAAATCTCTTTGGTGAAGTGTAGGTTACTGGTGAAGAAGGGGAGTAAATCCCAACTGTGTCTCCGTATTTTAATGATTTTGGAAGTAGCATTTGTATGAATCCCTTCTATTAAATAGTTTATCTCGCTATTTGACGGGTAGCCTGATTGGTGGGGCTGATTAAAGTTTCGCTTTATTTACGAGATTTTATTATTAAATTTTCTTACGTTTCAATATTGTAAGTTTAACATAAATAAATTAAAATAATCATTGCTGTACTATGAATAAATATACCTTTTACCTTGACTGTATAAAGGAATTGTTGATAAGGTTAAATGTGAGTGTATAAAAGGTTTGCTAAAGGAGTTTTGAAATGAATCGGTTAAAATGGGGAAGGATGACAGTCCTATTAGTCATTATTTTAGGGATATGTTGGTTCTTATTCCAAGGAAATCAAAAGAGCATAGCGAATGTAGAGGGACAACCTTTGCAAGTGGCAGAACTACCTAAAGCAGGATTTACTGAAAAAGTAGTCCCGCCAAAGTACATCCCACCAGAAATTAACGCAAAAGCAGCTATGATTATCGATGCGAGTGATGGAGATATTATTTATCAATATAATGAAAATGAAGCTTTTGCACCGGCTAGTATGTCTAAGATGATGACAGCGTATCTCTTACTAGAGAGTATACATAACGGGAAAGTTCGCTGGGAAGATCCAGTAAAAATGAGTGCGAAGGCGGCACAAACAGAGGGAGCGAGAATCCCAGTACAAGTTAATGATACATTAACTGTTAAAGATTTATATCATGCATTAATGATTGAGTCAGCTAATAATTCAGCTGTGGCTTTAGCAGAACATATGGCAAAATCGGAGAAAGATTTCGTTCAGCTTATGGATGCAAAAGCGAAACAGTTAAAAATGTCGGAACATGCTAAATTTGCAAATGCTTCTGGATTACAAGAGCCAGATGGAAGTGAAACAAAAATGACGGCTGCTGATGTAGCGCAATTGGCATATCATCTTATAAAAGATTATCCGGAAATATTAGAAGTGACTCACTTACGCCAAAGTCAGCTAGCATTTAATAATATTAATGTTATAAGCACAAACGACATGTTAAATAAAAATAATAAAAGTTTATATATAGAAGGAATGGACGGACTAAAGACTGGATTTACAGATAGTGCAGGATACTGTTTTACTGGGACTGCAAAGCAAGGTGATAATCGAATTATTACAGTGGTCATGGGGACATCAAGTAAAACAAAACGTTTTACAGAGACAAATAAGTTAATGTCGTATGCATTTGGATTAGTTAATTAAGTAAGTAAAATACGAATCTAGATCGCTACATAAGTAAGACTGTTTGTTGTTACTAATTTTAGATAACAACAAACAGTCTTTTTATTTTTATTTTTATTTTTATTTTAAAAAGGAAAAAGCTTCTAAATACAAGTGTTATCATTTGAGTTTATTTGTTGCTGTGATATTATAAAGTTATAAGCTTATTAATAATAAGTTTGAGGGGCGTAATATGATATATACATATGAAATAGCCTCAATTGAAAATTGGAGGGAATTATGATGGCAAAAGATTTTTACTCAGCAATTGAAGACAGAAGATCTATTTATGCAATTAGTAAAGAGCAAGTAGTTTCTGATGAGAAAATTCAAGAAGTGATTTATCATGCTGTAAAACATACACCTTCAGCTTTTAATTCTCAAAGTGCTCGCGTTGTTGTTTTATTAGGAGAACAACATGATAAATTATGGGATATTACGAAAGAAACGTTACGAAAAATTGTACCTGAAAATAACTTTGCACCTACTGAAGAAAAAATGAATGCATTTAAAAGTGGTTATGGAACGGTTTTATATTTTGAAGACAGTGAAGTAGTGGAAAGCCTTCAAGCAAACTTTGCATTATATAAAGATAATTTCCCAACTTGGTCTCAGCAATCATCAGGAATGTTACAATTTGCAATTTGGACAGCTTTAGAAATTGAAGGGTTTGGTGCTACGTTACAGCATTACAATCCGCTAATTGATGAAGAAGTGAGAAAAGAGTGGGATGTTCCAGAGAATTGGAAACTTATTGCGCAAATGCCATTTGGTAAACCGGTAGTACATGCTGGTGAAAAAGAATTCCAACCGCTAGAGGACCGTGTGAAAATTTATAAATAATTTAAAAAGGTGAACAGGAATATAACCTGTTCACCTTTTTTTATACGTAATAAGGGTTTTTTTGTCCGGCATTTTTCATCTGATTTTTTAATTCGTTTTTACGTGTTTCAATAGCTGATACTTTTTGTAATGTTATCATTGAAACGAATTGAATAAAAGCATAGTATAGCTCTATGTTTTTTTGTATTGGATCATCTATTATATTTCTCACAAATATGCCTCCTCTTTTTATTCCAATAAAACTCCGCATTAATGGGCAGCCCGAGTGGTGAGGGTTAATAATTAGCGGAGGATGTATAAAACCCTTCCTGATTAAAGTTTCATTTTATAAGGGAATGAAACTTTAATCAATTCGCTAAAATTCTTGTTTATTAAGATATGTATATAATACTATAAATATCCTATAAATTCCATTATAAGAAAAAGAGAACAGTTGATATAGTGTGTGTTTTCTTTAAAGGAGAAATGGCTTTTGTGAAATAAATCTTACAATTCGTCAAATTATTTCAAAATTGTAGATAGTATAGAAATTTAGTTTTCTAAAAATATTATACTATTGATAAATAGAGTGATTTTTGTCATGATGAAAGTATACTTCATGTAAGGAGCTTTATAAGGAAATACATACTTGAGTTTGTATTAGGTTAATAGAATTTTTTATAATAGATAGAAAAGGGATATTTTATATTAAAATATTAAATGGAATGTCGAATTTTCATGCGATATATAAGAAATTTGAAAAAACCATTGCAAAAACACTGTGTTTAATGATAAAGTTCACATGAAGTTCACACGGATTTCACTTTGTTCATTTAAAATGAACTCTGTGTGAAAAATAAAACTCTTGCTAAAAAATGGAACTGGATGAATATTTTACTTTGATAATATTGTAAAGTATTAAAGTTTTAGTTTTTTTTAAGAGGATAGTAGGGAAAGGAAGTAAAGACAACTTATGAAAAAAGTAATTGCAGGTTTAGCAGCAGCTTCTGTAGCTGGCGTTGCAGTTCCAGGAATGGATTCTGCTCATGCACAAGTTTCAAATGAAGCGCTAAAAGAAATTAATGGACAAACTCAAACTCAAACTCAAACGACTGTAACTGAAACAAAAACTGTAGAAACAACTTCTGAATTAAAATACACAGTAACTGCTGATGTATTAAATGTTCGTTCAGGTGCTGGTACAGGACATAACGTTATTTCTAAAGTAAAATCAGGCCAAGTGCTACAAGTAGTTGGACAAGAAAATGGTTGGTTCAAAGTAAACGTAAATGGTCAAACAGGTTATGTAAGTGGTGACTTCGTAACGACTGGTGGCAAAACAGGAACGACTGTTCAACAAGGAACAGGTACTTACACAGTAAACGTTTCTTCACTTAACGTACGTACAGGCCCAAGTACATCTCATACAGTATTAGGTTCTGTAAACAAAGGTAAAACAGTACAAGTTGTAGGTGAAGTACAAGATTGGTTTAAAATCAACTTCAATGGTGGAACTGGATACGTAAGCAAAGACTTCGTAACAAAAGGTGGTTCTGCTGTATCTAACGAAACACAACAACCAACTACAAACAACAATACTACAACAGTTCAAACTGGTGGTTCTTATGTTGTTAACACTGGTGCTTTAAAAGTACGTACAGGCCCAGCTACATACAACGCTGTAATCGGTGGAGTAACAAATGGTAAAGTATTAAACGTTACTGGTGCTGAAAATGGTTGGTACAAAATTAACCATAACGGCCGCACAGGTTACGTAAGTGCAGACTTCGTTAAGTTTGTAAAAGGCGGAGTAAACAACGTTACAAATAACAATAATGTTACAAATAACGTTCAACAACCAGGTAAAGACGTACAAAAACCAACAACAGGTGGAGATACATCTTCAATCGCTGGATTCGCTAGATCTTTAAATGGTTCACCATACAGAACTGCTGGTACAACACCTGCTGGTTTTGACTGCAGTGGATTCATTCACTACGTATTAAATCAAACTGGTCATAAAGGCGCTCGTCAAACAGTTGCTGGATACTGGAGCTCTAAAACAAAAACTAGCAATCCACAACCAGGTGATTTAGTATACTTCCAAAATACTTATAAATCAGGTCCTTCTCACATGGGTGTTTACTTAGGAAACGGTCAGTTCATTAGTGCAGAAACAGATGCAACTGGTGTACGTATTAGTTCTGTAAGTAACTCTTACTGGAGCAAGCACCTATTAGGTTACACAAAAGCATACTAAGAAAAAGTAGTTTTATATACTTTTCGTATAGAGAAAAGGCTTTCCAAGGAAACTTGGGAAGCCTTTTTATAGTTGAATAAATTGGAAGTTTAATAGTTTTTATTTTAACTTTCCATTTAAAAATCGATCATATAAGTCATGGAAATAGTTAGGACGAAATAAGTTCGCTGCATGTCCCGCTAACGGTATTTCCTTATATAGAACGTTAGGCAAAATAGATTTCAAATCAAATAGACAAGATTTATAGAGATGATCATGCTCTCCCATTACCCATAGTATAGGGTGAGGAAGTGATTTTAATTTAGATTTTAAATCGAATTCTAACCGATGTCGTAATGACTGGGCAATTATGGATGAATGTAATTGTAATCCGAAACGGTAGTAAATATTTCTTGAAATGACTGCGAACGGATTTGCTTTTAATATACCGCTTGGAAAAATAGTATTTGCGTATTGAGAGAGCCATTTAGAGTATTCATCTCCTCGCTTCTCCCAAAAATTTTGAAATACATTATATAAACGAGAAGGGTTATTGTAATGTCCTCCAATATGACAAATACTTAATACTTTTTCTGGATGCATTTGTGCAAAAATTGTAGAGATGTAACAGCCGTAACTTAGCGCACAAATATGTGCTTTTTTAATACCTTCTTGTTCATATAAGTTTAATAATTGATCTACGAGGCGCTGTAATGAAAAGTCGATTGCTTCTCCTTTATCATCACCGTGACCTAATAAGTCATAAGTTATAATGTTGTAGGAGGCAGAAAATCGTTTTTGCTCTTTTTTGAAGGCACGACGATTGCCAACTAATCCATGAATAAAAATAATTGTTTCCTTTTCAGAATGTATATTTGTTTGCAAAAAGGATACTCCTTTCACTAACTGGAGATTTATATCGTGTTTTAAATTATTTATCTATAATTTACATAGAATAATATTAAGTACCAGGTAATAATATCAGATGTTTATATCTGTTGTAAAGATGAGTTTTTATGTATATTTTGTAAAAATAGAAAAAGTGTGTTTACATTCAGTTTACATTTGTATCGTATTCTAATTTTAGAAAGAACAGTTTTGTTTAACATGAGGAGATGAACAGGAATGGAAGTTAGAAATGAAATAAAGAAAAAAGGGAGTTGGAGGCAGTTTTTACGCCTTATTCAAGATACAAATCCTCCGAAAGGAATTTTAGTTTTTGCGTTGTTAATGAGTTTGCTTTCTACGGGAGCGAGTTTATTTATTCCTATGCTGACAAAAGGATTAGTAGATAATTTTTCGCTTTCTTCAATTAGTGTAGGACAAATTGTTGGGTTAATTGCTTTCTTTGTAATGCAAACTATTGCGGCAGGGTTGTCTATATATTTACTAAATTATATTGGGCAGAAGATTGTAGCGGGACTAAGAGAACGTTTGTGGAAAAAGGTACTTATCTTGCCGGTATCTTATTACGATCAAAATAGAACAGGTGATACGATTAGCCGTATGACGAATGATACAGGTGTTGTGAAAACGTTAATTTCTGAGCATTTGTCAAACTTATTAACAGGTGGTATTTCAATTGTTGGATCGTTAATTGTATTATTTGTTTTAGATTGGAAAATGACTGCGTTACTTTTAACGGTTATTCCGTTGTCTGTGTTAATTTTAGTTCCACTTGGACGAAAAATGTATAAGATTTCAAAAGCGCTTCAAGATGAAACTGCATCTTTTACAAGTGTGTTAACGCAAGTGTTATCAGAAATTCGTTTAGTGAAATCTTCAAATACAGAAAAGAAAGAATATGAAACGGGTAATACAGGTATACAAAAGTTATTACAATTTGGTTTGAAAGAAGGAAAAGTGCAAGCATTAATTTCGCCAGTTATGTCGTTTGTTTTAATGGCACTACTTGTTATTATCGTAGGGTATGGCGGGATGCGAGTTTCTAGCGGTGCATTAACAACCGGTGAACTTGTAGCGTTTATTTTGTATTTAGTTCAAATTGTAATGCCAATGAGTCAATTATCTATGTTCTTTACACAATTCCAAAAGGCAATTGGTGCAACGGAAAGAATTAGTACGATTTTAGAATATGAAGTAGAAGATCATGAAACTGGTGTGAAAGTGACAAATGCTAAGCAACCGATCGTTCTTGAAAATGTACATTTTGAGTATAACGAAGAAGAGCAAGTTTTGAAAAATATTGATTTCACAATTGAATCTGGAAAAGTGACAGCAATTGTAGGACCAAGTGGTAGTGGGAAAACAACGTTATTCTCATTACTGGAACGTTTTTATGAGCCAACTAGTGGTGCCATTAAATTAGGAAAAGAATTAATTACGAGTTATTCATTAGAGTCATGGCGACGTCAAATCGGTTACGTATCACAAGATAGTCCGTTAATTGATGGAACGATTCGTGATAATATTTGTTACGGCGTTGAGGGCGAAGTAACAGATGAAGAAATTGAAAAAGTAGCAGCAATGGCATATGTTGATGCATTTATTCATGACTTACCAAACGGTTATGCAACAGAAGTTGGAGAACGCGGTGTGAAGCTTTCTGGGGGACAAAGACAGCGAATTGCCATTGCCCGAGCGTTGCTTCGAAATCCGCAAATTCTTATGCTAGATGAGGCGACTTCAAGCTTAGATAGTAAATCTGAGTCTGTCGTTCAAAAAGCGTTAAATAACTTAATGAAAGGCAGAACAACGTTAGTGATTGCGCATAGACTTTCTACTGTTGTAGATGCAGATAAAATTGTCTTTATTGAAAAAGGGAATCTTACAGGTAGTGGTACGCATGATGAATTATTACAGACGCATGATATGTATCGTGAGTTTGCAACGCAACAATTGAAAATTAAAGAGGGTGCATTATAAAATGAATCATCAGCGGGAAGTTTACTCCACTGATGATTCATTTTTAAAAAATATATTAGATGCTAAGTAGAAAGGAAATGGTTCCTTTGATACCTAAAATTTTAATAGTAGATGACGATCCACACATTAGAGAACTCGTTTCGGTATTTTTAGAACGAGAAGGTTTTCAAACATATGAGGCAATTGATGGAGTAGATGCACTTCAGAAAATGGATGACGTAAAAGTCGATATGGTTATTCTTGATATCATGATGCCAAATATGGATGGATTTGATGTATGTTTTGAATTAAGAAAATACTATGATATCCCGGTTCTGATGCTAACTGCCAAAGGGGAAACATCACAAAAAGTAAAAGGATTTCACCTTGGGACAGATGATTATCTTGTAAAACCATTTGACCCTATAGAATTAGTAGTGAGAGTAAAGGCATTATTGAAACGTTACCAAATTACAGTTTCCCAATCGATTCAAGTTGGAAATGTATTATTAAATCGTAAAACATTCGAAGTTACATCTGGAGAACAAACGGTTACATTACCGTTAAAAGAATTTGAGCTGCTCTTTACTTTAGGGTCTAAATCGGGAAGAACTTGTTCGAGAGAGCAATTAATTGAAGAAATATGGGGATATGATTTTGAAGGTAATGAACGTACACTAGACGTTCATATTAATCGGTTACGTGAGAAGTTTCAAGAAGAGCAGTCGAAATTTAGTATTAAAACAATAAGAGGATTAGGGTATCGCTTAGAGGTAAGTAAATGAGAAAAAGAAAACGAATGAGTAAGTTGAAGATGCTGAAAGTATTTGGAGCGGTATTAGCGCTCTTTTCTTTTCTTACTATAATTTGGTCTATCGCATTTTATGTAGCAACTAGTATATTGAATGCTTTTGACGTAAACGTATCGCCGTTTGTTGCTTTTCTAATTAGTGATATGGTCGGTTTTGTCTTTATTATTCTTATTTGGACATTGATTGGAATATTAATGAGACCAAAACGAGAGGCGATGATTTGGACTATTATTGAACCGATACAAAAAATTGCAAAAGGAGACTTCTCCGTAAAAATAAGAAATGAAGAAAAGTATGATGGTGAAATTGGCGTGCTCGTAAAAAGTATAAATGATATGACAGATGAACTGAATACGATGGAGAAAATGAGACAAGAGTTTGTATCGAATGTTTCTCATGAAATACAGTCACCGTTAACTTCTATAAAAGGATTTGCTAGAGCACTACAAGACGATAATCTTTCTGAGGAAAAAAGAAAGCATTATCTTACCATTATTGAAACTGAAACAACGAGATTATCTAAACTAAGTCAAAATTTACTAAAGCTAACTCTTTTAGAATCAGAAGAGTATACACCAGAAAGAGTGAGCTATCGATTAGATCAACAATTAAAGCAAATTGTGTTAAATAGTGAACCACTCTGGGCTGAAAAAGAAATTGAGTTAGAACTAGATTTAGAAAAAGTATATGTTATTGCTGACCAAGAAAGTATGAGTCAAGTGTGGATTAATTTAATTCATAATAGTATTAAATTTACTCCAAGCGGTGGTACGATTACTATTCAGTTAAAGGAACATGAGACAGTAGTGGAAGTGCGTATCCGTGATTCAGGAATTGGTATATCAGAAGAACAGAAACAACATATTTTTGAGCGTTTTTATAAAGCGGATTCTTCACGAAATCGTGCCTATGGAGGAAGTGGCTTAGGTTTAGCTATTGTAAAGAAAGTACTCGACCTTCATCAAGGAGAGATAAAAGTGGAGAGTGAGGAAGGAAAAGGTACTGAATTTATTGTGCGTATGCCGAATCATGAAGAGAAATAGTGTTAGAAGGAGAACCTTCTAACACTATTTCTCTTTAAAAATGCATTTACCGTTACTGCAATTATATTGAAAAGCTTTTCCTTCGCTTTTCATACTCATACACTCCCCTATGCTGGATTTGTTTTTATTTTACATGAATAATGGTAAAAAAATGAAACTTATAAATAAAAACTTTCTATAGTTACCTACAAGTAACCTACGCACATGAAAGTGCATCATTGCCTTTTTACATAAACATAGATACAATTTTAATATAATACATAACTGAGATGATTAAGGAGTGTTATACTTGGCAGAATTATTACAAGGTAAAAATGCTTTAATTACAGGAGCAGGTAGAGGGATTGGTCGCGCTGTAGCAATCGCATTAGCGAAAGAAGGCGTAAATGTAGGCTTATTAGCTCGTTCAGAAGAAAACTTAAAAGCTGTAGCAAAAGAAGTAGAAGCAGAAGGTGTAAAAGCTGTTATTGCAACTGCTGATGTTTCTTCATATGAAGAAGTAACAACTGCGATTGAAACGTTAAAAAATGGTTTAGGATCTATCGATATTTTAATTAATAACGCTGGTATTTCTAAATTCGGTAAGTTTTTAGAACTAGACGTTGCTGATTGGGAAAAAATCATTCAAGTAAACTTAATGGGTGTATACTATGCAACTCGTGCAGCTTTACCGAGCATGATTGAACAACAATCTGGTGATATCATTAACATTTCATCTACAGCAGGACAAAAAGGTGCACCTGTAACAAGTGCATATAGTGCTTCTAAATTTGGTGTCCTTGGCTTAACAGAATCGTTAGCGATGGAAGTTCGCAAACATAACATTCGTGTAACAGCTTTAACTCCAAGTACAGTAGCAACTGATATGGCTGTAGATTTAGGATTAACTGATGGAAACCCTGATAAAGTAATGCAAGCAGAAGATATTGCAGAATTTATCGTAGCGCAGCTGAAATTAAATAAACGTACATTTATTAAATCTGCTGGGCTTTGGTCTACTAATCCATAGGAATTAAATTTAACTTTAAAAGAAGGGATATCTATTCTGTAAGGGGTAGATGTCCTTTCTTTATTTTTTGTATTCGAGACAGAATTTTCGGTATAATTAAAAGTGAATGGTAGAAAGCATTGGGAAATTGAAAGGGATGGCAGTTGTAAAAGAGTGATGTAAGGAGGAACAAGGGATGAAAAAGAAGTTTCAAAAATTATAACATGTATCGTGTATAACGAGATTAGCTCGTGGACCTCCAATATACATAACACTATATTATATATTAAAAAATTGGAGGATATAAATAGATGAGAACTGAAAAAGAAATGTTAGACGTAATTATAAATATAGCAAAAGAGGATGAAAGAATTCGAGCAGTTATCATGAATGGATCGCGTGTAAATCCAAATGTGAAAAGAGATTGTTTTCAAGACTATGATATTATGTATGTTGTAAATGATATACAATCTTTTACGTCTAATCATAATTGGGTTCATAGATTTGGAGAAATAATGATAGTACAAATGCCAGAAGAAATGTCGTTAGTTCAACCAGATGAAGATGGGAAGTTTCCATATTTAATGCAGTTCATGGATGGGAATCGGATTGATTTAACGCTAGTTCCAGTTGAGTTAATAAAAAAGTTCGTTGGACAAGATAGTTTAAGTAAACTGCTTCTTGATAAAGATAATTGTATAGAAGGATTCCCGCCAGCAAGCGATAAGGATTACTTAATAAAAAAGCCTACAGAAAAAGAGTTTTTGGATTGCTGTAATGAATTTTGGTGGTGTAGTACAAATGTGGCAAAAGGGGTATGGAGAGAGGAACTTTCTTATGCAAAAGGAATGCTTGAAGGACCAGTGCGAGATATGTTCATCGTAATGCTAGAATGGCATATTGGTATGAAAACAGACTTTACAGTTAATACAGGGAAGTTTGGAAAGCATTTCGAGCAATATATTGAAGAAGATATGTGGGAGCAATTTAAAAGGACATTTTCTAATGCTGAATATGAAAACATATGGGAGTCATTCTTTGTCATGAGTGATTTATTTAGGGAAGTGGCGAACGAAATCGCTAACACGTATGAATATCAATATCCGCAAGAAGATGATGATAAAGTGACGAACTATTTAAAACATGTGAAAGCTTTGCCAAAAGATAGTACATCAATTTATTAATAATATAAAGTAGTAAGGCTGTCCTAATTAAGGACAGTCTTATTTTTGTTTATGAATAACAATTTCTCTAACAAAGTGCAGATGAATCACATATGAAAATTTAGGGAGGTTTTTTATCATGTATTATTTTTATTCGCCAGAAATGTTTGCTCCATATCAATGGGGACTAGAACGAGATGTTTCGTATGCTTATATGCCATATAACTCATTTTATTATGGAGATTATATAAGCGCATTGCCATACGCATATATCCCTCAAAGCTATGAAGTACAAATGAAAGCAGATGATCGTGGATCGTGGACACCATTTACATGGGTTGAAAAATATGCGTACGCATTTTCAGGACCGTATAATAAAGCGGAAGTAGCTCTTACATTTGATGATGGACCAGATTCAGAATTCACGCCAAAAATATTAGATAAGTTAAAACAACATAATGTAAAAGCTACTTTTTTCTTACTTGGTGAAAACGCAGAAAAATTTCCGAATGTAGTAAAGCGTATTGCAAATGAAGGGCATGTAATTGGTAATCATACGTACAGTCATCCGAATTTAGCGAAAGTAAATGACGCTGAGTACCGTAATCAAATTATAAAAACGGAAGAAATATTAAAACGTTTAGCCGGCTATGCCCCTAAATTTATACGTCCACCGTATGGTGAAATACTTGAAAATCAATTGAATTGGGCAACTGAGCAAAATTTTATGATTGTACAGTGGAGTGTTGATACAGTTGATTGGAAAGGTGTAAGTGCCGATACGATTACAAATAATGTGTTAGGGAATTCATTTCCAGGTAGTGTCATACTGCAGCATTCTACTCCAGGTGGGCATTTACAAGGATCTGTTGATGCACTAGACAAAATCATTCCGCAGTTAAAAACGAAAGGGGCACGTTTTGTAACACTTCCAAGTATGTTCCAGACATCAAAAGAAAGAAAGTGAATGTGTTATAAATTGGAAAAATAAGGGTTGTGTCGTATAATGAAAGTGTAAGTTAGGGGGGGATATAATTGATTGATGCACTAGTAAACATAGGAATAAGCATATTGATTGGTATTATTTTTATACTTGCGGCAATTATTCTTCAAAAAAATCCACCGACCGATATTAATGCGGCATATGGTTATCGTACGAAACGATCTATGAAAAATAAGGAATTATGGGATGCGGGTAACAGGTATAGTGCAGAAGTGATGAAGCAAAACGGATTTATCATGATGTTAATTGGAAGTGTTATTAGTATACTGTTTAGATATCCACATACAATAATAGTGATTATAGTGGTTATGCTGTTATTAATGATTCGTTTATTTATACAAGTAGAGAGTAGATTAAAAATCCTTGAACAATAATAAAAAATAGGACTCTACGCAATATTATGCTAGGAGTCCTATTTTATTTATAAACTATTATTTTTTAATAATTCTTTTCCTTGCTCTATAACAAATTCATAGTATGCAAGATCATACGGATAAATATCTTCAAATGTTATCGTAATCGGTGTATTGTTTAAGACTGAAATAGTCGTTAAAGATGAAATCTCTCCTTTTAATAGTTGTAGAAAAGAAGTTGCATGTACTTTCATCACATCGTCTACTTCTTCACCTGGTGCGAATGGAAGTGGATTGATGACGTTGTGAAAATACATATGACAAAACTCGCGATCAGTAAGATTTGAAATTTCATAATCTATTTTAAAGATTCCCTTGTATGTTAAATCATTAGTTTGAAAGGAAAGCCCTAATTCTTCCTCAATTTCACGAAGACCACCAATTTGTACATCTTCATCATGCATAATATGTCCAGCTGAAGTAATATCCCATATACATGGAGCTTCTTTTTTATTTTTAGAGCGTAATTGGAAATATAAAAACATATCTTCATTATCTTTTTCTACAAACCAGCAATGAAATGTTTCGTGCCAATCGCCGTCACGATGCACTTCATCACGTAATTTCTTCCCAAGTGTATTTCTTTCAGGATCAAATATTGTTAACCACTCTGTCATTTTAATTCCCCTTTCCTCAAATTTTATTATACAATATTTGTATTGAATTTTGGGAAAATAAAGAAAAAGGAGTGGTTATAAGTGGGGATAGAGCGTACGGAAATAAAATCGATTATTTCAACAGAGGAAGAGTTACGGAAAATATTGGGGCAACCAAGTGAGCGAGCGTTGAAAAAAGTCATTTCATCATTAGACCACCATTGCGTAGATTTTCTTTCTAAATCTCCTTTTCTAGTATTATCCACTGGAAATAAGTTGGGGGAGTGTGACGCCTCGCCGCGAGGAGATGCACCTGGATTTGTATACGTACTCAATAATAATAAAATTATCATTCCAGAAAGACCAGGAAATCGTCGTATAGACTCCATTTTGAATATTATTTCAAATCCACGTGTAGGACTAATCTTTTTTATTCCAGGTCTTGGGGAGACACTCAGAATAAATGGCCGAGCGTATATTACAAACGACGAAGAAATTTTGAAAGAAATGCAGGCGAATGGACGCAATCCGTTGCTTGGAATTGTTGTTGAAATAGAAGAGTGTTATATTCATTGTGCAAAAGCGTTTATTCGTTCTAAGATGTGGGATCCAGAATCTTGGTTAAATAAAAAAGAGTTACCATCAGCAGCAAAAATGTTGCTGGAGCATGCGAAAGTGAATACTTCAGAAGAAGATGTTGCACGTTCTTTAGAAGAAAGTTATACAAAAAGATTGTATTAAAAATTTTATTAATATAGTTTTGTAGAGCGGATATGTACGGTTTTTAGAATGGGGAATTTATCCCACATTAACGGGCAGTAAGACCCCTACCTCAAAATTCAGCGAAAACAAAGAAGTCAGGTGGGGATCAACTGCCCGTAAAAGCCCGATTGGTGAAGGCTAATAATCAGTGGGGATGAACAAAATCCCCACTGATTAAAGTTTCACTTTATATATGAACCGTTGATTTATAAACTGGAGAAATAACAAAATAGGTAAATTGAGTGGCGGTTGCATAATGATATTGTGAAATATAATAAAAAAAATTCTTGAAAATAGTTAGTAAAAATAGGCTTGCTTTTTAAAAAGTTGATAACTATAATGAATTAACAAATAGACATGAACGAAAAAGTAACGATAAGGACAAGAAATCATTTTTACGGTTTACAGAGAGGGAAGCCAAGGGTGTGAGCTTCCTAACACGAGAAATGATTTTACCACCTTTGAACTTCAATAGTGAACGAGTAATCTAGTAATTATTGACGGTATCAGCCGTTATCTGAACTTGAGCAATCTAGGGAGAAATACGTCTAGATTGGAACAAGGGTGGAACCACGAAAACACATTCGTCCCTTTCCTAGGGATGAGTGTGTTTTTTTACGGATTTAGAGATTGAAAATTTAAAATAATTTAAAAATAGTATTGATTTTGTTTTTTATGCGAGTATAATGAGTTAACAAATAAACATGAACGAAAAAGTAACGATAAGGACAAGAAATCATTTTTACGGTTTACAGAGAGGGAAGCCAAGGGTGTGAGCTTCCTAACACGAGAAATGATTTTACCACCTTTGAACTTCAATAGTGAACGAGTAATCTAGTAATTATTGACGGTATCAGCCGTTATCTGAACTTGAGCAATCTAGGGAGAAATACGTCTAGATTGGAACAAGGGTGGAACCACGAAAACACATTCGTCCCTTTCCTAGGGATGGGTGTGTTTTTTTTATTACTTTGAAGGGAGGTGCGGTAACATGAAACGATTTATAAGTACGGAAATAACCACCACCTGCATGACAAAAAAGCAGAATAAGGTGATTTATAGGTGTAACAATTAAACTTTTAGGAGGAGATTAGAAGATGAATAACGTTATAAATGTTGGAGTATTAGGTTTAGGTACGGTCGGAAGTGGTGTTGTTCATATTTTGAAAGAACATTATAAAAAAATCGCTCTTGATACAGGATACGAAGTGAAAGTGAAAACAGTCGTTGTACGTGATTTGGAAAAAGAACGCGATGTTTGTATTGACGGGATTGCAGTAACAAGTCATGCAGATGAAGTTCTAAATGATTCGAATATTGATATTGTAGTAGAGGTAATGGGCGGAATTGAAGAAGCGAAGCAGCATATTGTTAAGGCTTTACGAAATAAGAAACATGTCGTGACAGCAAATAAAGATTTAATGGCTGTATACGGTGCAGAGCTTCTTCAACTGGCGAACGATAATGATTGTGATTTATGTTATGAAGCGAGCGTAGCAGGCGGTATTCCAGTGTTAAGAGGACTAACTGACGGGCTAGCATCAGATCAAATTGAAAAAATAATGGGAATTGTAAATGGTACAACAAATTATATGTTAACAAAAATGAGTCAAAATGGATGGTCTTATGAAGAGGCTTTACAGGAAGCACAAAAATTAGGCTTTGCAGAATCGGATCCGACAGCAGATGTAGATGGACTAGATGCGGCAAGAAAAGTAGCAATTCTTGCAAACTTAGGTTTTTCGATGAATGTTTCATTAGATGATGTGCAAGTAAGAGGGATTCGAAAGGTCGAAAAAGAAGATTTACAAATGGCTGAAAAGTTAGGATTTACTATGAAGTTAATTGGTAAGGCTGAAAAACAAGGACCAGCCATTCATTTAAGTGTAGAACCGACGCTTTTACCGAGCCAGCATCCATTATCAAATGTGAATAATGAATTTAATGCGGTGTATGTTCATGGCCAAGCGGTAGGAGAAGTGATGTTTTATGGACCCGGAGCTGGGAAGTTACCGACTGGTTCTGCTGTAGTAAGTGATATTATTTCCATCGTTAAAAATATGAATCAAGTTCCGAAAAATAAAAGTGCGTTAAAAGAACCAGTTCCTTATGAATTACAAGGTGATGAAGAAGTAGTTTCGAAATATTTCTTACGCATTTCATTACGAGATGAGCCTGGGATGTTACAAAAAATAACAGAATGTTTCGTTAATTATTCTGTAAGTTTAAAAGAGGTTATTCAATTACCTTTAAACCGTGAACTGGCAGAAGTCGTTGTTGTGACACATCGAACTTCCAAGTATCAATTTGAACGAGTTTTAGGAGCGATAGAAGCTGTCGCAAGTGAAATAAACAGTTACTACATTATTGAGGAGGAAAAACAATATGTATAAAGGACTATTAAAACAGTATGCTTCTTATTTACCGGTGAATGAAAATACACCTGATGTCAGCTTAATGGAAGGAAACACACCACTTATTCCATTATTAAACATATCAAAACAATTAGGGATTCAGCTATACGGTAAGTACGAAGGAGCGAATCCGACAGGTTCTTTTAAAGATCGTGGTATGGTCATGGCAGTTGCTAAGGCGAAAGAAGAAGGTTCAGAAGCAATCATTTGTGCATCAACAGGTAATACATCAGCATCAGCTGCAGCATATGCGGCACGTCTTGGGATGAAATGTATTATCGTAATACCAGAAGGAAAGATTGCACATGGAAAATTAGCGCAAGCGGTCGCTTATGGAGCTGAAATTATTTCAATAGAAGGGAATTTCGATGATGCACTTAAGGCTGTAAGAAATATTGCTGCAGAAGAGCCGATTACGTTAGTAAATTCAGTGAATCCTTATCGAATTGAAGGGCAAAAAACGGCAGCATTTGAAATTTGTGACCAATTGCAAAATGCACCAGATGTTCTAGCTATCCCTGTTGGGAACGCAGGGAATATTACAGCATATTGGAAAGGGTTCTGTGAATATGAGAAAGAAAAAGGTTATAAGAAGCCAAGAATTCATGGTTTTGAAGCAGAAGGAGCAGCTGCAATTGTAAAAGGGCATGTAATTGAAGAACCTGAAACAATTGCAACAGCGATTCGCATCGGTAACCCAGCAAGTTGGTCGTATGCAGTAGAGGCTGCCGAGCAGTCTTGTGGTGAAATAGATATGGTATCAGATGAAGAAATTTTACATGCGTATAGGTTATTAGCAAAAACTGAAGGAGTTTTCGCTGAACCAGGATCAAATGCTTCATTAGCTGGCGTAATTAAACATGTTAAATCTGGAAAAATCAAAAAGGGAGAAACAGTTGTTGCAGTATTAACTGGAAATGGTTTGAAGGATCCTGATATCGCTATTTCTTCAAATCAACTAGACATCGCAAGTTTGTCAAATGATATAGAACAGATTAAAGATCATATTAAAGGGGTGATTATGTCGTGATACCATTAAGTGTTCGTGTCCCTGCTAGTACGGCAAATGTTGGTCCTGGATTTGATTCAGTTGGAATAGCTTTGTCATTGTATTTAGATGTGGTGGTTAAAGAAAAAGCTGATAAATGGCAAGTAATCCATTCCTTTGAAGAATCAATTCCGACAGACGATAAAAATTTAATCGTTAGCACGGCATGTAAAGTCTGTCCTTCTATATCACCCCATATAATAGAAGTTACTAGTAATATCCCATTAACAAGAGGGCTAGGAAGTAGTGCATCAGCGATTGTAGCTGGGATAGAACTTGCGAATCAACTAGGCAATTTGAACTTAACTGCTGATCAAAAAGTTCAAATTGCTACAAATTTTGAAGGACATCCTGATAATGTTGCTGCTTCTATATTAGGTGGAACTGTAATCGGAGCACTTGATGGAAAGGATATTTCCGTCGTAAGAATTGAGAGCAAGGAATTAGGTGTAGTTTCTCTCATTCCGAATGAAGAATTAAATACAGATGAAAGTCGATCTGTATTACCAAAGATGTTTCCGTTTCATGAGGCAGTTAAAGCTAGTGCGATAAGTAACGTATTAGTAGCTGCATTATGTCAAAAGCGGTGGGAAGTTGTAGGTGAAATGATGGAGAGAGACCATTTTCACGAACCATATCGTTTAGAACTCGTACCGTTATTACCATCTATTCGTAAATGCGCAAAAGAATTTGGTGCGTACGGTACAGCACTTAGCGGTGCGGGACCATCTATTTTTATATTAACGCCATATGAGAAACGTCAAGAAATCGCTGAGCAATTAGCGAGAGTATTTACAGATATGAAAGTATGTGAGCTTGAAATCGACCATAAAGGTATTATTGTAAATAAGGAAGAGCATATTGGATCGTAAAGAAAGCTGGCATGGCTAGCTTTCTTTACGTTGCAAACCTATTTTAAATTAGGTTTTTTTCGGAAAAAAATATAAAACAAATGTTGATTTTGAATAATGTAAGTAAAGAGTGCATTCATTTTGGAGGTGATTAAATGAATAAAGAGTCACCAGAAGAAAAAAGAGAGCGTATGAGACAAAGTGAATTAAAAAGTAATCCTACGGGTTCTTTACATGACGGACTCAATAGAGCGGAAACAGGTAGTCCAGTTGATATAGCAGGCGGTATGAATTGGAAAGGCACAGGAATAATCATTTTAGTACTATTTTTAGGATACATTGTATACACTTATTTTTTCAGTTGAAGAATGCTTGTTAAAATTTTGATTTGTTTAGTTTCATAATTATTGAGAAAAAAACGCAGTTACTGTATTACATATCTTCTAAGCAAGTTATAGTTGTTCATATCAACTTTTAATACTCCAAATAGAGCTAGCAAAATGCTAGCTCTATTATTTTTTGCCACATTCCTGTAACAAACCACCTGTATATTCATTGGTGGAGGTGCAGAGGATGAAAAAAATGATAGCGATATGTCTTCTAACAACTATGCCATTTTCGACTTTAGTCGGTTGTGACGTAAAAGGTAGTAATGCTGTACAAGAGTCTAAAATAAAGAAATCGACGTATAAAGATTTTACTTATGATGTAAATCCAGAAACATTCACATTAACTGTAGAACATGAGGGGGTAAAGGAACAGGCATCACGACCCCTACCGAAAATGAAGGTATCGAATGTAAAAAAAGAAAAGGATCGTACATCGTGGGAATATCCAGATCAAAAAGTAAAAATAAAATTAGAAAAGAAAAAAGACCACTTAAACATTGAAGTGGAATCGACTGGTGCAGAAAGCTTTACATGGCCGAAAGTAGAAGCTGAAAATTATACACTTCCGTTATGGGAGGGTAAGCAAATTCCGAGCAATGATGAGAATTGGAAGAAGTTTTTAAAGGATGATGCATATTCATTTGCTGAATCATTTTCTATGAAGTTTTTCGCATTAAATGGTTCGAAATATTCAATTGTATATATTGCAAACAATATGTTTAATAATGAATTGAAGTTTCATTCGGATCCGAAAATAGGATTTGATTTTACACATGAATTTCCGAGCATAAATAAAAATAAAACATATGGATTTCAATTATATGTGACAAATAATGATGCGGTAAGCATTGCTAAACTGTATAAGGATGATATTGTTCGAAAAGGTGAATTTAAAACATTACAAGAAAAGGCTAGAAAAAATAAAGAAATCGAAAAGTTATATGGAGCGGCGCATTTTTATTTTTGGAATCAAAATGGTCTATCAGAAAATAATATAAATTGGCCAAAACTAAGGGAGCAAATAAATAGCCCGCTGTTTAGTCATATAAAAGAACTTATTCAAAAGAATAGTTCAGAGCCTGGGGAACTGAATGTATTAGATCAAGTAAGTAAACAAGATTTCATTGATAAGTATCAAAAAAATGTTATTTTACGTTATATAAACGAAGTATTATCCATGAAGGAATTTTATAAAGAGGATATTTTTCAAAACGTTGATCAGGAAGCTAGTGTGCTATTAAAGAAAGGTGTAGGTCACTTAACGAACACAGAATTGTATAGCTTAAATAAGCATTTATTAAAGTCGCTACTTGGTGATGCGGTTGAAGAGGTAAGTAAATGGGGTAATGCAGATGGAACGGACATACTAAAGGAAATGAAAGAGGTAGGAATAGAAAAAGCGTGGATTGGTCTGCCGAACTGGGAACAAGGATTTATGCAACCTAATTTCGTGACAAAAGCGAAGGAAATGGGGTATTTAGTTGGTCCGTATGATTCATATCATTCCATTCACGAAAAAAGTGATAAAAATTGGAACACAGCATCCTTTAATGACCCATCATTATATGAAGAGGCTACTGTAACGAAGAAAAACGGAGAAAAGGTGCAAGGCTTTTTAGGCAGAGGTCGCAAGTTAAACCCGACTTTATCGCTGCCTAGTGTAAAGGAACGCATGAATGATATATTACAAAATGGTCCTAAATATAATTCATGGTTTATTGATTGTGATGCGACAGGTGAAATTTACGATGACTATTCAGCGAAACATATAACGACACAAGAGCAAGATTTAAAAGCACGTTTAAAACGAATGGACTACATTGCGCAAGAAAAGGGTATGGTCGTTGGTTCTGAAGGTGGAAATGATTTTGCTAGTAGTACGATTGCATTTGCACACGGAATTGAAACACCTGTTATTAAATGGGACGATGAAGATATGCGGAAAAATAAAACAAGTCCGTATTATGTCGGTGGATATTGGTCACCAAATCAAAATGTTCCCGAAAAATATGCAAAACAAGTACCATTGAAAGAAGAATATAAACAAGTGTATTTAAACCCAGTATATTCGGTACCATTATATAAATTAGTATACAATGATTCCGTTATTACAACGCACCATTGGGAATGGGGAAGTTTAAAGGTAAAAGATGAAGTTGGAAATCGAATGCTGTCTGAATTATTGTATAATGTTCCTCCGTTGTACCATTTAGATGAAGTAGAGTGGAATAAGCATAAAAAAGAAATTACAGAGCATCTAAAAGTTTGGAATGAAGTTCATGAAAAAGCAGTAAAAGAAGAGATGACGAATTTTGCGTATTTGTCAGAAGATAAGCTAGTACAATTTGTTTCTTATGGAAAAAATATTAAAATCATTGTGAACTTCTCAAATGAAGACATGGAAGTAGAAAAAACGAAAATAAAAGCAAAGTCGGCTTTTATTGATAATCAGGGGAAGAAAAGCATGTATACGCCGTTTGAGAAATAATAACGTGAAATATACTGTATTCATAGAGGTTTTATCATTAGCTGGACTCTTTATTCATATCGTTTATCTGGAAAAAGATATCCTAATTTAAAATGAAAGAGTTAATGAATTTATAAATTTGCATGTTGCGAAGTGCTAAATTTTTGAAATTGGTAAATAGTGACTTGCCAAAAATAAGTACGAGAGTATAATGTGAAATGGAATACATATTGGGTTTTAGTAGTAACCTTACAAAATTGTAAGGTTAATGAAAGGAAATTCAATATGAAGATAAATAGACTTACATTATACTTGGTAAAGAGAAAGAGAGGCGAATGGGTATGAGCTCTGAATTAGAACAAAATACGAGAAGTAATAAAAAGCGTTCTAAAAGAAAGTCAATAAAATGGTTCATATTAATTCCATTTTTCCTACTTATTTTTGGAGGAGTAGGATATGGTTCGTTTATATATAATAAAGCAAAAGCTGTTGTAAATGATGCGTATGCGAAAATTGAAAAGTCATCAAAGCGTGATAAAGAAGTTGAACCTTTAAAGGATAATATTTCAATATTAATCATGGGTGTAGATGGAAGTGAAATGAGAAAAAGCCAATATGGCGAAGCAGTTCGAACAGATGCACTTTTATTAGCAACAATTAATAAAGATGATAAGTCTGTTAAGCTAGTAAGTATTCCACGTGATTCACGTGTTTACATTCCAACTAGAAAAAAATTAGATAAAATTACTCATGCTCACGTATTTGGTGGCGTAGAAAGCACACGCGATACAGTGGAAAGATTTTTGAATGTCCCTGTTGATTATTATGTGAAGTTTAACTTTGAATCATTCGTACAAATTGTCGATTCAATTGGTGGTATTGATATTGATGTACCAGTTACTTTCACTGAACAAGATAGTAAAGACCAAGCTGGTATGATTCATTTAGAAAAAGGTTACCAACATTTAAATGGAGAACAAGCACTTGCACTTGCAAGAACGCGTAAAATTGATAGTGACGCAATGCGTGGACAGAGACAGCAACTTGTAATAGAAGCAATTGCCAAAAAAGCGATGTCTGTTCAATCAATTAGCAAAATGGGCTCTTTACTAGATGCGGTTGATAAAAATATGAAAACGAACTTAACATTTGACGATATGCTTGCCATTACAAAAAATATGGCAGGATCTAGTTTGGAAATGGAAAAATTGCAAATAGAAGGTACAGATAAACGTATCGGTGGTATTTATTATTACATTCCAAATGAAAAAAATGTAAAAGATATTTCAAAAAAATTAAATGATCATTTAGGTGTAACGCCAAAATCAGTCCGAAACGAATAATAAAAAAAGATTGGCTTTTGCCAATCTTTTTTTTTGGAATGTATTTGTAACTTTTCTGTAACGATTTTTTAGTTTAGAAAAATTATACTCATATGTATGAGTATAATGGATAGGTAAAAAAGTAAAAGGACATATTCAAAATTTGTGGTAAGGAAAGATATCATATGCAGAAATGGTTAAGCATGATGGGAATTATCTTTATATTGACTGGATGTAAAATGTCTGAAGCTCCAACAAGTCTAATGGAAGCTCCTACAAATGAAAAATGGATTAATGAATTAAAGGAACAAATTGATAAAGATTTACCTGTTAATTATCGCTTACTTACTCCAATGTCTAACAAAGATAAACAGATGATTTGGTCAATGAATTTTAAACAAGATAATAAGAAAGAAGCCATCTTATTTTATAAATTGCCGAATGAAGATCATAGCGTATATTTAGCCGTATATGAAGAAATCGGAAATGGCTGGAGAATAAAGTCCACACATAAATTTGATGGTGGAGATGTAGATATCGTTGAAGTCGGTGATTTTACAGGGAACGGGAAGAGAGAGTTGTTAATCGGAATCTCTGTAAATCGTGAATCGTTAGAACATGTTATGTATGTTTTTTCGGAAGAAAATGAAGAGATGAAGGAAATATATAATCGAAGTTATACGAAGTTATTCATAGAGGATCTAAATGAAAATGGACTGAAAGATATAAGCCTTGTTACATTTGAAAAAGATGAGAAGCTGACAGTTGAGTTCATGGAACAATTTAAGACTTTATCTGAAGTGTCATACGATCCATTTATAAATAGTATTCAAAGAATACAAATGGGTCGTATATCTAAATCACTAAAGGCGGTAGTAATTGATGCAGGAGTTGGCGCTCATTCAGGTATAACTTATGTAGCAAAATTTGATCAGGATCATTATGAAGTATTACCTATAGGTGGGAAAGAAGATTTATTTAATGAATATGTTGTAGAAAGTAAAGATGTTAATGAAGACGGCATTATTGAATTTGTTCGTACTGTACGTCCAAAAGGTTGGGAGGATAAATCACATGGTGATAGTCCGCTTTTTGAACGTTACATACAGTGGAGTGAATCTGGAATTAAACCAATTGAAGAACGATATATAGATATAGAAAAAGGGTATTATGTGAAAATTCCTAAAGAGTTAATAGGGAAAATTACAATACCAGATCAGCAAAAAGAATCAAATTCTCAAAAGTTTTTGGATACAAGAACAAATAAAATATGGCTTGAAGTTCATATTTTTAAGCGGAAAGAATGGTTCAATATAAAAGGCTACAGCGCAGCAATTAAAACGGCTTCTCACGTATATGCAGTACCGAAGCAATCGGAATTTGAAAAAGTGAAAGCATATATAACACCGCTAGCGGATTATCAACAAGAGTAGGAGGTGGGAATTATGTCAAAAATTTTAGTTTTAGAAGATGAATTAACGATCCGTAGCTTTATTGTTTTAAATTTAAAACGTGCTGGATTTTATGTAATAGAAGCTACTACTGGAGAAGAAGGGTTACAGATTTTGAGTGAACAAACTGTTGATATAGCACTGCTGGATGTAATGTTACCGGGGATTGATGGTTTAGAAGTTTGTAAGGCTATCAGGAAAGAAAATAAAAAAATGGGTATTATTATGTTAACCGCACGTGTACAAGATGAAGATAAGGTGCAAGGACTAGGAATAGGTGCAGATGATTATATTGCAAAACCGTTTAGTCCAGTAGTATTAACTGCACGTATACAGTCTTTATTAAGAAGAATAGAAGTACATGAAGAAAAAACGAATATTGTTACGTCAGGTCCATTTTCGTTAAATATTATAGAAGAAAGATTGTATAAAGATGGACAATTAGTCGATTTAACACCTACAGAGTATATGATATTACAGTATTTAATGAATCAGGCTTCAAAGCCAGTTTCGCGTGATGAAATTTTAAATATGATTTGGGGAACCAATTACGTAGGTGAGACGAAAGTAGTAGATGTAAATATGAGACGGTTACGTCAAAAGATAGAATGTAATCCATCAGAACCTGAATTTATTCTTACGGTGTGGGGAAAAGGATATGTGTGGAAGGAAAGTATGAGATGAAACGGAAAGTGACTTTATATTTTATGACGGTCATTACACTTATGCTTGTATTATTTGAAGTTGTATTTTCAGTCTCAATTTATCGATACTATTATAATGGTATTGTGCAATATATAGAGTCTCATGCGAAAACGAGTACACGTTTTTTTTCAGAATACAATTCACTATACTTTATTCGATTACAAGAATATAGTGGTGACATAATTAGTAGCTTTCAATTAGAAGGAACAGAATTACAGTTAATTGATCGTCACGGCTCGGTTATACAATCTTCAAGTGGTGAAAAGGTAAAAGGTAAAGTGAATATTCCACAATCATTATTAGAAGGTGAAATGTATAATCAAGTTACTACGAAAGGTAATAAAAAACAACTAGAGGTGCTAAGCCCACTTATACATCAAGGACAAACTATTGGTGTTTTAAAATATACGACTGTTTTAACAAATGTAAATAAAAAGATTATTGAAATTATTACGTTTACTATTTCTGTAGGTATTGTTATTTCGGGAGTCGCCTTCTTAATTAGTAGACGTTTGGCAAATTCATTTGTTGAGCCAATTGAATCCATTATTCAAGCCTCTTCACAAATTGCAGAAGGCACATTAAAGCAAAAAATTAAAGAAGATTATCCTGGAGAATTAGGTGAATTGGCACATAGTTTAAATTATATGGCCTATAAAATAGATAAGGCTGAGCAGATGAAAAATGAATTCATTGCTTCTATTTCGCACGAAATACGAACGCCTTTAACAGGAATTAAAGGTTGGAGTGAGACGTTAAAAACAGTAGATCATTTAACAGAAGAAGAAATAAAGCAAGGTATGGGCATTATTTCAGGTGAGACAGATAGATTGATTCATTTAGTAGAAGAATTGCTAGATTTTTCAAGATTACAATCAAATCATTTTAATTTATATAAACAAAAGGTGCAGTTGTACGATATACTAGAGGAGACGATTTGGCAATTAACTCCTAAATCGGAAGAGAAGGAAATTCAATTTATTACTACTATAGACCGAATTGAATTGATGGGAGATCGAAATAGGTTAAAGCAAGTTTTCTTGAATATTGTTCAAAATGCAATTAAGTATTCACATAAAAAAAGTACAATACACATTGAAGCGACTAAAATAGAAGGACAAGCAGTGATTAAGGTAAGAGACGAAGGGATTGGAATTGCTAAAGAACATTTACCATATATTGAGCAATCATTTTACCAAATTAATAATCATGCTGCAGGTGCAGGTATTGGTTTAGCTATCGTTAAAAAAATGGTAGAGCTTCATGGCGGTGTGCTTAGTGTTACAAGCAAAGAAGGAATAGGAACAACAATTTTGATAAAACTCCCATTATAATACAAATAAAATCTATTTATATGGTGAAATAAAAATAAATAGATGTATAATTATATTGGGCGATTTATATATAAGATTAATAGGGAGAGGAATTCGATAGAATGGAAAAAGCTTTAAAAATTAAACAAATAGTAGTCGTTTTAATAGCGATTGCCGCAGTAGCTATTGGGTATTACATGTTTCAATCAATTACTTCACCAGCAAAAGCTGTTGCGAAACAAGAAAATGTAGTGCAGCTTGCAAGTGAACAGCCGAAAGTTGAAATGAATAAAACGGCACCAAGTCGTTTTAATGGAAAAGAAAGAAAAGTTGCTTATCTTACATTTGACGATGGGCCAGGGAAATATACGGCTGAATTATTAAATACGCTAAAACAACATGATGCGAAGGCGACGTTCTTTTTAATTGGAGCGAATGTAAAAGAATTTCCTGATTTAGTGAAACGTGAAAATGCTGAGGGTCATTATGTAGGCATGCATAGTATGACACATAATTTCGCAAAGTTATATAAAAATGGCGAGTATGTAAATGAGATGAAAGAAGATCAAGGTTTAATCGCTAATATTATTGGGAAATCACCTAAATTAACACGTCCTCCATATGGTTCGATGCCTGGATTGAATGAAGGTCTTCGAAATAAAGTGGTAGAAGGCGGATTTAAAGTATGGGATTGGACAATTGATTCATTAGATTGGAGATACAATAAAATGCCAGTTGATGCAGCTGCAGCACAAATTGCTCAAAACGTATTAACAAACGCAACAAAACCACAAGAAGTAATTTTAATGCATGATATTCACCCGCAATCAGTTGCTGCTGTGCCAGCAATTTTAAAGGGGCTAAAAGAAAAAGGTTATGAGTTTGAAGCTTATCATGAAGAGAGTCACTTCCCAGTGAACTTCTGGCATGATAACCGTATGTAATGGAGGAATGAACGTTGAAGTATGGAAAAGTAGCAGTAGTTGGAGCATTATCAGTAGGACTTTTAACAGGTTGTTTCGGTGAAAAGCCAGAAGAAAATCTATATACAGCTTTTGAAACAGCAGCAACACAAGAAAAATCTTTAGTGGATGAAGCAAAAAAATTAGAGCAGTTAGAGAAACAAGGGCAAGAATTATATGCTCAAATTTTGCAAGAAGGTAAAGATCATAATGAAGCAGTTGTGAAGAAAATAGAGCAAGCTACTGCAAATGTAGACGATCGTGAAAAAGTATTGAAAAGTGAGAAAGAAATGCTAGAAAAAGCACAGAAGGAAACGAAGTCTGTTCAAAGTAATATAGAGAAGATTGAAGATAAGAAGTTACAAAAACAAGCAAAAGCAGTAGAAGAGTCGTATAAGAATCGTTATGATGCATTCCAAAAGATGAATGAAAATTACACGAAAGTGTTAGCGACTGAAAAAGAACTGTATGAAAAATTAAAAGTAAAAGAAACGAAATTAAAAGAAATCGGTGAAAAAGTTAAAACTGTTAATGAATTAAATGTGGAAGCACAAAAGTCGAAAGAGCAGTTTAACAAATTTACAAAAGAGTATAATGACAGTAAATTAGCATTCTACAAAGATGCAGAAATTAAGATTAAAGATCAGAAATAAAGAAGAATCTAAAGTGTAATAAAAAGCCGGAGAAACATCGTTATAAATGTTTTTTCGGTTTTTTACGTTAAATGAATAGAAAAGACTGGAATTGATATCATAAAAGAGTTATAGTGAGTTATTCTAAGGGAAACATTGTAAAGTAAGGAGAATGGGAATATGTCATATGAATTTTTACTCAAATTAGGTTTAGCACTCTTTTTAGGATTATTCATCGGGATAGATAGGCAGCTAAAGAATAAACCACTTGGTGTGAAAACAAGTATGGTTATTTCTGTAGCAAGTTGTTTAATTACGATGGTTTCAATTGAATCTGTACATGTATATTCTGTTCCAGGACATACAAATATGGATCCGATGCGACTGGCCGCTCAAATTGTTAGTGGAATTGGTTTTCTTGGCGCGGGTGTCATTTTACGAAGAAGTAATGACGTTATTTCTGGATTAACAACAGCTTCTATGGTGTGGGCTGCTTCAGCTTTAGGGATCGCAATTGGTGCGGGATTTTATTTACAAGCGACAGTTGCGATGGTTTTAATTATTTTAGCGATTAATGTACTTCCGCAACTTGTGAAAATTGCAGGACCGTATTCATTAAGACAAAAGGATTTATCTATAAAAATTACTGTTAAAGAGCATCATGAGTTAGATGGTATATTTAAGCAAATTAAAAATTTAGGCATGCATGTGAAACGCGTGAAAATTAAAGATATAGATAGTGGAGCATTTCAGCAACTAGAGATGGTTATTTTAGCTCCAGAAGATTTATATACAACAGAGTTATATAGTTCCCTGAAAGAGATAGATCGAGTAGTTTCAGTTGAAGTGGAAAGTAGATAATTGTGATAAAAAAGAGTGAAGTGAATTCACTCTTTTTTATTTGGATTCTTAAGGAATGAAATTGATATAATGATGAGTAACAAGGAGGGAGAAATGATGGGAATACATATTAGAAGAGCAATAAAGGATGATATACAAGGTATAGCAAAGGTGCATGTTGATAGTTGGAAAACAACGTATAAAGGGATATTTGCTGACGAAATTCTAGATAATATAGCATATGAGAAACGAGAAAAACAATGGGAAGATATTTTTCAAAAAGAGGGTAATCATCAATTTAGATTTGTAGCAGAGAATTTAAATGGAGAAATAGTTGGATTCATCGATGGGGGAGTAGAAAGAACTGGTACATATAATTGTGATGGAGAATTATATGCAATCTACCTTTTACAAGAGTATCAAGGAATGAAAATAGGACAAAAGTTATTTCAAGCTTTATTATCGGATTGTATAAATAATGATATGCAATCACTTTTAGTTTGGGTTGTTACGAATAATCCTTCTAAAAAGTTTTATGAAAAATTCAACCCTGAAAAAATTGATACGAAATTTTTAGAGAGAGTAAGGGTAGAAGAAACAGCGTATTGTTGGAGAGATTTGAATTTGTTACAAAAACAAACAGCTATATAGATTGATGCATATAATAATATTATGTAAACATATCGTATAGAAAGGTATACCTCATTTGGTGTACCTTTTTATTAATCCATCAAAAGGTGGATTAATAAAAAATAGTAGGTAATTAGTTTGAAAGCAAGAATTTTTCTAGTGGACTTTTAACTAGATTAAAGAAAAGAAAGAAAAAAAGAAAAATTTAATTTGATAAAAAAATTCTGAAATATACTATTGAATTGAATATCATTATCAATTAGAATCATAGTTGATAACGATATTCAATTATCAATTGTAATATGAAATTCTCATAGCGTTAATATAAAGAGGAGGACCAACATGCAGCATGCGAAACAAATCGCAGAACATGCAACATTACAAAGCTTTTTAAACTGTTATTTAAGAGAAACAGGGAGTGGAGAATGGATTACAGAGGATGAAAGAATGAAGAGTATCTTCAGTAATACGTTGAATAGAGATACAGTCCCCACATATTTATGTTGTCGGCTATCGGCACAGAACGTTACTTTGTATGGAGAAGTTATATATAAATCATCAACAGATCGCCATTTGTTTGGAGAACAATTTTATTATCAAATTGGAGATAGTCATTCTGTTATTACAGCAGATTATGTTACAGTTATTACATTTTTAATAAAAGAGATGTCTATCAACTACGGAGAAGGAACGAATCCTGCGGAACTTATGCTTCGAGTCATCCGTAGTTGTCAAAATATTGAGGAATTTACAAAAGAGAGAATAGAAGATACATCCGCATTATACGGTTTTCATACAACTTTTATAGAAGCGGAGCAGTCTTTATTATTTGGGCATTTAACTCATCCTACACCAAAGAGTAGACAGGGGATATTGGATTGGAAAAGTGCAATGTATTCTCCAGAATTAAAAGGAGAATGTCAGCTTCATTATTTTCGGGCACATAAAAGTATAGTAAATGAAAAATCATTATTATCAGATTCTACAACAATGATTATAAAAGAAGAATTAAGTAATGATGAGATGGTTAGTAAGGAATTTATAGCGAAGTACTGTAAGGAAGATCAATATGCATTAATTCCAATTCATCCGCTTCAGGCAGAATGGCTCTTGCATCAAGCTTACGTACAAGATTGGATAGTTCAAGAATTGCTTGAGTATATTGGTCCTGTAGGTAAGTATTATATGGCAACATCATCACTAAGGACGCTATATCATCCCAATTCGAAGTATATGCTTAAGTTTTCATTTCCGGTGAAAGTAACGAATTCAATGCGTATTAATAAACTGAAAGAACTTGAGAGTGGTCTTGAAGGGAAGGAAATGTTAAATACGGCTATTGGTGAAGTACGAGAAAGATTTCCAGGATTTGATTTTATTTGTGATCCAGCCTTTATTACATTAAATTATGGAACACAAGAATCTGGATTTGAAGTGATTATTCGTGAGAATCCTTTTTATAGTGAACATGCAAACGACGCAACATTAATTGCTGGGCTAGTTCAAGACGCTATACCTGGGGAGCGTACGCGGTTATCGAATATTATTCATCGCCTAGCAGATTTAGAAAGTAAAAGCTGTGAAGAAGTAAGCTTAGAGTGGTTTAGACGATATATGAATATTTCTTTAAAGCCAATGGTATGGATGTATTTACAGTATGGTGTTGCATTAGAAGCTCATCAGCAAAATAGCGTTGTTCAGCTAAAAGATGGTTATCCGATCAAATATTATTTCCGTGATAATCAAGGATTTTATTTCTGTAACTCAATGAAAGAGATGCTTAATAATGAATTAGCTGGTATTGGAGAACGTACTGGAAATTTATATGACGACTATATTGTGGATGAGAGATTTCGTTACTACTTAATTTTCAATCATATGTTTGGCATCATTAATGGTTTTGGCACAGCAGGATTAATTAAGGAGGAAATTCTTCTCTCGGAATTAAGGTCTGTACTTGAATCATTTCTTCCATATAACCGGGAACCTTCTACATTTTTAAGAGAATTATTGGACGAAGATAAGTTAGCGTGTAAAGCAAATTTACTAACGAGATTTTTCGATGTCGATGAGTTAAGTAATCCATTGGAGCAAGCTATTTATGTGCAAGTACATAATCCACTCGTTAGAGAAGTGGCTGTTCGTTCATAAATAACGTTAAAATTTCACGTAATACAAATAATGGTATTTTGTCATAAGGTGGAGGGTTTTATGAGAGTGGACATGTATCATACGAAAGTATTGAAGGCGCTCGAATCAGAAGATTACATTTCAGTACGAAGAAGAGTGCTACGTCAATTAGTAGAATCGTTAATTTATGAGGGGATTATTACACCGGTTCGCATAGAAAAAGAAGAACAACTTCTTTTTCTAATACAAGGACTTGATGAAGAAGACAAAAGTGTCACGTACAAATGCTATGGCAGGGAACGGATGACATTTGGACGTATTTCGTTAGACTCATTAATAGTAAGAGTTCAAGATGAACAGCAAGAAATACAGTCTGTCTCGCAATTTCTAGAAGAAGTTTTTCGGGTTACTAGTGTAGAACAAGCTAAATTAGATTCTTTTATGCAAGAATTAGAACAAACAATATTTAAAGACACGATTGCACAATATGAAAGAAATAATAAGAGAGAATATACTCAAAAATCTTACGATGAGTTTGAAAGCCAATTAATAGATGGCCATCCATACCATCCTAGTTATAAAGCACGTGTTGGATTTCAATATCGTGACAATTTTCAATATGGTTATGAATTTATGCAGCCAATAAAACTCATATGGATTGCAGCACATAAGAATTATGCGACTGTAGGTTATGAGAATGAAGTGATGTATAACAACCTTTTAAAAGAGGAGATTGGCGATCGTAAATTAGAAGAGTTTATGGAACGAATTCGTAATAAGGGATGTAATCCAAAACAGTACGTGTTTATACCTGTTCACCCATGGCAGTGGGAGAATTTCATCATTTCAAATTATGCGGATCATATACAGGGTAAATTTATTATTTATTTAGGAACATCAGAGGACGATTATTGCGCGCAACAGTCAATGAGAACGTTAAGAAATATTACGAGTCCAAAGAAACCGTACGTTAAATTATCGATGAATTTACTCAACACTTCAACACTTCGTACGCTGAAACCATACTCTGTTGTGAGTGCACCAGTAATATCAAATTGGTTAAATGATGTTGTAAATAATGACGCCTATTTAATGGATGAAGCACGTTTAATCTTGTTAAGTGAGTTTTCAAGTGTAACGTATGACACGAATAAGAAAGCTATATATGGTTCATTAGGATGTATTTGGCGCGAAAGCGTTCATAAGTATTTAGATGCACAAGAGGATGCAATTCCTTTTAATGGTTTATACGCTAAAGAGAAAGATGGTACACCAATTATTGATGTGTGGTTGAATAAATATGGAATGAAGGATTGGCTACAATTACTTATTCAAAAAGCGATAATACCAGTTATACATCTTGTTGTAGAGCATGGCATCGCACTGGAATCACATGGACAAAATATGATTCTAGTCCATAAAGAAGGGGTGCCTGTTCGTATTGCGTTAAAGGATTTTCATGAAGGGCTTGAGTTTTATCGTCCATATTTGAAAGAAGTTGACAAATGTCCCGACTTTACTAAAATGCATAAAACATATGCGAATGGAAAAATGAATGATTTCTTTGAAATGGATGGCATTGAATGTTTGCAAGAGATGGTGTTAGATGCACTATTCCTGTTTAATTTAGGAGAATTAGCATTCGTACTTGCGGATGAATATGGATTGAAAGAAGAACATTTTTGGATGATGGTTGTTGAAGAAATTGAAGATCATTTAAGAATATATCCACATTTGAAAGGTAGATTTGAAAATATTCAATTATATGCACCTACATTCTATGCTGAACAATTAACGAAACGTCGATTATATATGGATGTGGAATCGCTTGTTCATGAAGTTCCAAATCCATTGTATAGAGTAAGAAAACTTATGAAACAAAAATCAATTGTTACAGGGGGAAATTATGCTAATCGTTAATAAACAAGAGTATAGCAAAAGTAATTTTAATTTGAGATTACAAGTTTATGAGGAAATGGAACAATTTCAAGAAGCAGAAGGAAATAGATTTGCACTTTGTCTGAAAGATCCATTCGATATTATTACGCTTGTGTTTTTCTTAAAAGAAAAGAAATCATCAGTATTACTTATACATGAAGATACGCCAAAAGAAACGGCTATTGAAATGGCAAAGCGTGCAAATTGTGTAGGAGTTTTATATGGAGAATATGGCGATTTTACAAAATTAGAAGTAGGGAACTTTTTACTAGAAGAGCCTTCTTTATTGCAATATAGTTCGGGAACTACGGGAGAACCGAAACTGATTCGTAGAGCATGGACGGAAGTTGATACAGAAATTACTGCCTATAATGAAGCTTTAAACTGTGAAGTAGATGAAGTGCCAATCGTTATGGCTCCTGTTTCACATTCATACGGACTAATATGTGGTACGTTATCAGCAATTACGAGGGGGAGCAAACCTGTAATCATTACGAACAAAAATCCTAAATTCGCATTAAATATAGTTCGCAATACAGAAAAACATATCATATATGCAGTACCACTTATGTTACACATTATGGGGAGTTTTCCATTAGGAACGTTCCAGTTTCATAAAATTATGACATCAGGATCGCCTTTGCCAGAAGCACTATTTTATAAACTAAAAGAAATGACAACATATATGATGCAGCAATACGGTTGTTCTGAAGCAGGTTGTATTAGTATATGTCATGATATGAAGAGCCATTTAGATTTAGGAAACCCTCTACCTCATGCGAGTATAAGCATAGGTTCAGATGAAAATGCACCGGAAGAAATCGTCGTGAAAATGAATGATAAGGAAATTTTCACGAAAGATTTAGGTTATAAATCTGAGCGTGGCATTCATTTTATGGGGCGTATGGACGATGTAATTAATGTTTCAGGATTAAAAGTCTTTCCTATAGAGGTAGAAGAAACGATGCTTCGATTGGAAGGTGTGCAAGAGGCAATTGTATATCGAGGGAAACATCCTGTGATGGGCGAAATAGTTAAAGCGAAAGTGATCTCTCATGTTGATCCAGTGAAAATAAGAGAATGGTGTATTCAGCACTTACCTTCTTATAAAGTTCCGTATGAAATTGAAAGTGTAAATGAAATTCCTAAAAATAAAACCGGAAAAGTAAGTAGAAAGTTACTAGAGATGGGAGAGGTTACAACATGAGACGGGAAGCGTTAAAGAATGCCGTGTTAAAAATTATGATAGAAAAAATGGAACTGAAAAATGTAACGCATTTAGAAGAAACGATGCGCTTAAATCAAGATTTATATATAGATTCGGTAATGATGTTACAGCTTATTGTATACATAGAAATGGATGTAAAGCTATGCGTTCCAGAGGATGAGGTAGATCCAAAGGCATTTCTTACTGTAGGATCTTTGCTTGATTTTATGGAGGAGTTAGAGCCGTTACAGGAAGTAAATGTGAATAACTAACCTTTAGGAAAGTGGATGAGAGTATGACTTCAATTAAAGTGCACTGTTTAGTGAGTTGTTTTTGTGAAATTATAAAAAGGCGTAGCGACATTGATTTTCGTCCATTTTATTTTGGACTATGGGATGGAGATTTTGATATAACAGAAGGCGGAATTATTTCATATCACTCTGAAAACATTAACCATGATCATTATTTACTTTGGTTTGAAAAATTGTACGGTATTAAAGTAAACGAATGGTATGATCATGCAAAAGATAAAGATAGCAATGTAGAAACGTTTTTAGAATTAGTAGAAAACAAGCCGGAAAATCGTTATGTCATTGTAATGGTTGATATGTCTCTATTACCAGAGAGGGAAAATAAATTTCATCAAAAACCGTTTCCACATTATTTAATGATATCAAAAACAGAGAAAGAAGAAGAGTGGTTCATGCTAGATCCTGATTTTCGTTGGGAAGGAAATATGGAAAGAGAAAAAGTACTTCACTCTATTCAAGATAACCCATTTGGTGGAGGTTATTTCATTGATATAGAAGGAATTGGGGAGCCAACGCAAGAAACAGTAGCTAGTTATTTCACAGAAACATTCAAAAAGAACGACAATGAACTGACTATGGAACTGAAAAATTTAATTGTAAAAATGGCAAATGAGGAAGAAGGATATGCGCTTTCTGGACTTGTAGCAGCAGTAAAACAAATACCAGTACTTGCAATTCGTAAATATAGTTATGAGCATGCCTTTGCATACTTCCGTGAAACGTTGCAATATTCGGAGCAAGAATTTGATTATTGGTGTGATCGGGTAGAGGATATTGTACAAGGATTTACAAATGTACAGTATCGTGCAATTAAAATGGCAATGACGAATAATAAAGGTATGCTAGTATCGATTATTGAAAAACTGGATGAAATGAATGCAATTGAACTGCAAATTAAGAAGGAATTAGAGAGACAGTTTCTATCATGGAAAGGTATGAAAACAAATCAATCTGTCGCAACTCTTTAATAAGCTAACTGAATTTAAGATAGGGGAGTTTAATGCTATGAAATATTCGCTATGTACCATTTCATTTCGTCATCAATTAATTTCATTTACTGATATTGTTCAATTTGCATATGAAAACGGTTTTGAAGGAATTGAATTATGGGGGACGCATGCACAAAATTTGTACATGCAAGAACGTGAAACGACAGAACGAGAATTGAATTTTCTAAAGGATAAAAACTTAGAAATTACGATGATAAGTGATTACTTAGATATATCATTATCAGCAGATTTTGAAAAAACGATAGAGAAAAGTGAACAACTTGTAGTACTAGCTAATTGGTTTAATACGAATAAAATTCGCACGTTTGCTGGGCAAAAAGGGAGCAAGGACTTCTCGGAACAAGAGAGAAAAGAGTATGTAAAGCGAATACGTAAGATTTGTGATGTATTTGCTCAGCACAATATGTATGTGCTGTTAGAAACACATCCCAATACACTAACGGACACATTGCCTTCTACTATAGAACTATTAGAAGAAGTAAACCATCCGAATTTAAAAATAAATCTTGATTTTCTTCATATATGGGAGTCTGGCGCAGATCCAATAGACAGTTTCCATCGATTAAAGCCGTGGACACTACATTACCATTTTAAGAATATATCTTCAGCGGATTATTTGCATGTGTTTGAACCTAATAATGTATATGCTGCAGCAGGAAGTCGTATTGGTATGGTTCCGTTATTTGAAGGTATTGTAAATTATGATGAGATTATTCAGGAAGTGAGAGGTACGGATCTTTTTGCTTCCTTAGAATGGTTTGGACATAATTCAAAAGAGATATTAAAAGAAGAAATGAAAGTATTAATAAATAGAAAATTAGAAGTAGTAAGTTCGTAATGTGAAATGATGTGAGAGTCTCGTTTTAGAGGCTCTTTTTTTATGGTAAAAAATAACCAAAAATTTCCATGTATTTTAATTTGAATTTAACACAATTTATATATAAATAAGGAGGTGATTGGTAATGGCTAGAAATCGTAATTCTAATCAATTAGCATCACATGGAGCACAAGCAGCTTTAGATCAAATGAAGTATGAAATTGCACAAGAGTTCGGTGTACAACTTGGAGCTGATACTTCTTCACGTGCAAACGGTTCTGTAGGCGGTGAAATCACAAAACGCCTAGTAGCGATGGCAGAACAACAGCTTGGTGGCGGATATACTCGCTAAATGTAGAAGGTTATAGGAGAAAGGAAGGATTCTTCCTTTCTTTTTTTTTTCAATTAATTGGTATGAATATATTGCGAACAGAATTCAAAGAATAAAAGTAATACTATATTTTACCCAATTTCTTTTGTTGTGAATGGGAAGTATTAAAGATGTAATAGCCCTGGTGGAATGAAAATTATGTTCCAGCAGGGCTATTATATGGTAAGAAATATATGATGAAAGGTTCCGAAATCAACATGTTAAAAAAAGAAAACTGTTGTTTAATTGCGCTTGCATCAGTTCCACTTGTCATGACATTAGGGAATTCAATGCTCATTCCAATCTTGCCGACAATTGAAAAGAAATTACATATTTCATCGTTTCAAGTATCCATGATTATTACAATTTACTCTATCGTAGCCATTTTACTTATACCGATTGCTGGTTATTTATCAGATAGATGGGGACGAAAGATGGTAATGGTTCCGAGTTTGCTGATTGCGGCTATAGGAGGAGCTATAACTGGTTGGGTATCTTGGAAAGTTGATAATCCCTACACTTGGATATTAATCGGTAGAGCGATTCAAGGTATTGGTGCTGCTGGGGCAATGCCGGTTGTTATACCGTGTGTTGGTGATTTATACAAAGACGAAAAACAAGTTAGTACAGGCCTGGGAATTATTGAGACATCCAATACATTTGGAAAAGTGCTGAGCCCTATTTTAGGATCTGCTCTTGCTGCCATTGTATGGTTCTTACCATTTTGGGCGATTCCAGTTTTATGTGTCATATCAATTGTTTTGTTGCTTGTTCTAGTAAAGGCAAAGAAACAAGAAGGAGAAGTACCACCACTTAAAGAGTTTATAAAATCTATTCTGTCTACGTTTCGAGAAAAAGGAAGATGGTTAATTGCCATTTTTGCATTAGGTGCAATTATTATGCTTATTTTATTCGGAATTCTCTTTTATTTGTCGACTATACTGGAATCAAAGTATGACATTCATGGTATATGGAAAGGGTGTGTGCTTGCTATCCCGTTACTTGTACTGTCACTTAGTTCATATATGGCCGGTAAAAAAATTGGAGATAATCAAAATGTTATGAAGAAGTGTATTTATATTGGTTTTTTAATGGCAGCTGCATCAGTCATCATTCCTTTATTTATAAAAGGGATTTATTTACTACTTCTTTGTCTCGTTATTATGGGGATAGGGATTGGTATGGCACTCCCATGTTTAGATGCCCTCATTACACAAGGAATTGAAAAGGAGCAAAGGGGAACGGTTACGTCATTTTATAGTTCAATGCGATTTATCGGTGTAGCAGCTGGACCACCTTTATATTCTTTTTTCATGAAAGGGGCGGACCATGAAGTGTTTTATTTGACAAGTATTTTCGCTGCCATTGGTGCTATCATAGCAATCATTTGGATTAAACCAGCAAAGGATGCAAAGACGGTAAAACAGAAACCAGAGCCTACTTCATAATTTGTAAGAGAATTGCATGATGTTTTGAGTAACATGCAATTCTCTTTCGTTCATTAAGAATAAATAACTTGTTTTAACATATAAAGCGCGACACCCCATATGATGAGACCAGAAAATTTATTTAATAATAAAATTGTCTTTCCGGTTGAGTCTAGTCTTTTTAGAAATTTCCCCGCTAACGCTAAGCTTATAAACCAAATCCAAGAAACGATAATAGTTGCAAGTGTGAAAGCCCATTTTTCACTTCCTATGTATTGAATAGAATTTGTTCCAATTACACCGATTGTGTCTAAAATAGCATGTGGATTTAATAACGAAACGGATGCTGCGAAAAGGATTTGCTTTTTTAAGGGCATACTTTTTTCTTGTTTTACATCGTTGGAAGGGTTACTTCTCCAAATAACAAAGCCCATGTATAGGAGAAAGAAAAATCCAATTATATATAACGAGTTAGTTAGCCAAGAAAAAGTAAGGAGTACAAGGGAGACACCTTGCACTGCAATCAATATGAGTAACGTATCACATATAGAGGCAGTTAATACTACAGGGGCTGCCCTCCAAATGTTTGGTTGGCTCGCACCTTGGTTAAAGACAAAAACATTTTGTACACCTAATGGAATGATAAGTCCAAATGCAAGAATGATACCATGAATAATTGCTTCACTCATCATATTACCTCCTATTTTAATTCATTATGATAGTGTATATTGTATAGAAGAAATGAAAATTTGTATCCATCCATATGGTTGGGGAGGTTACCAACCAAAAAGAATATAAGGTGATATAATGGAAAGATTCGTTTGGAAACCGAATATGTCTCTAGCGACTCCTCTGTATAAACAAATAGAAACGTATATAAAAGAAAGGATCGTTAATGGAGAATGGACCGTTGGAACGAAATTACCTTCACAAAGAGATTTGGCACATACATTTGGTGTGAATCGAAGCACAATTGTAATGGCTTTCGGTGAACTAGTTGCAAAGGGATACATAGAAGGGAATGGCAGGAAAGGAACAATTGTTGTAAATAATAATGAGAATGCTTCAACTTACGCACCCCCGCCTAATTGGCAGTCTTATGTAGAAACAGGACTTCATTATCCGAATCTCCCAGCTATTCAGGAGATTAATCAAGCTGAATTTTATCCACATGTAATTCGATTAGGAACAGGTGAGCTCGCGCCGAGTCTCTTACCTGAGAAAAAGATGAAAGAAATTATGAATAAGCTTTTAAAGTCAAATGTGACGCTTGGGTATGAAGAGCCGAAAGGAAATTTTTATTTAAGGGAAAAGATTTCCGAATACTTAAAGGGGCATGGTATATGTGTATCTCCTGACTCTATATTAATTGTTTCAGGAGCAATTCAAGCGCTGCAACTTATCTCTATGGGGCTTCTTCCAAAAGGGGCATCCATCTTATTAGAGAAACCATCCTATTTATACTCGCTTAATGTTTTTCAATCCGCAGGAATGCGTTTCATTGGAATACCAATGGATGAGAACGGTTTAAATACATCATATATTACAAAATATAAGAAGCAATTTAATGCATCTATTTTATATACAATCCCGTCTTTTCATAATCCAACGAACTTTAGTATGAATGCGAAGAAACGAATAGAAGTGATGGAAATATGTAATGAAATTGGATTACCTATTATAGAGGACGCAGTGTATCAAGACTTATGGTTTGATGCACCTTGTTCGAAACCTTTAAAAGCCTATGATAAAAATGGAATCGTACTACATATTGGAAGCATGTCCAAAGTAATTAGTCCAGGGTTAAGAATTGGATGGATTGTTGGACCTGAGCCAGTAATTCAAAGATTGTCAGACATAAAAATGCAAACAGATTATGGTTCAAGCACTATATCCCAGCAAATTGCAGCAGAGTGGTTTACAAATGGTCTATATGATGAGCATTTGCGCTTTGTAAGAAGTGAATTGAAAAAACGAAGAGATTTTATGTTACTAATGTTAGATAAATATCTTCGTGAAATAGCAACTTGGCATGAACCAACAGGGGGATTTTATATATGGGTACATATAAAAGTACCCATTTCATATCGCAGTTTATTTGATAAAACTCTGCAAGAAAAGGTTTTATTAAACCCAGGTACTTTATATGATAGAAGTGCAAATCAATTTTTGCGCCTATCGTATTCATACGCAACGTTAGAAGAAATTGAAATAGGTATAAAAAAACTTGCACAACTAATGAAAAAGTAAGAGGAGAAAGTAATGAAACAATATGTAATTTGCCAAATGATCAATGGAGAAAAATATTTAGCTGCTTATGCAGAGACGAAGCAAGAAGCGATTGAAAAAGCAGAACTGTTAGGATTAAGAACGGGAAATCGTTACATAGTTATTACTGCAGAGGAAGCCGAAGGGTTAACGTATCCTTAAACAATGTACGAGATTATATAATAATAAATAAGTCTAGTAATATAAGAAATTACTAGGCTTATTTATTATTAAGTTGTTAAACGTTCTCGTATTTATAAGCAAAGTAATAATATTATGAGTCAAGTTGACGAAAAAATCGATTTGTCTTTCGGTCTTGATTTCCTTTTCTATATTCATCGATATATTGCCTAAAGTTCCAAGCTTGTAAAAATTTATTAGCAGAGTTATAACCAGAATTGTAAAGCCATTCTTTTTCTTCCTTTGTCAGTTCAAAATTAGTACTTGTAATCGTTCCTGTTGGAATTGTAATCGTTCTTGCTTTTGATTCCTTATCTAAATGACGTAAATCATGAGCTTGCATCATTGTTTTAAATAGTCCTTTTAACATGGAAATAGGCTCGTTATAGTGAGCAGGATCAGCTTGAATCTCATCTTTTACAAAATGAAATCCGAAAGTCGGCCAGCGAGGAGCGGTAGGTGAATCGAAGATCCAAATTGGATAATTACTTAGAATTCCTCCATCAACCATATAACAAGGCTGTTTCCATTTTGGAGTTCTCCATTTTACCGGTTCAAAGAAGAAGGGGATTGTACTACTCATTCTTACCGCTTTAGCGATAGAGAAGCGATAATTTAAAAATCCGTAGTTTGGTAAGTCGTCAGGAAAGACAACCATTTTACCATTACTAATATCAGAGGCGATGATTTTGAGTTTGTTTAGATCCGGTAAATCAGTAAATAAATGAACACCTTTTTTTCGAAGTAATTCTTCAATCCATTCTTCTATAAATACATTAGAATATATACCTAGAGTAGTCCATGCACTGAGTCCCTTGCCGATAAAAGGAATTCTATCAATAAAAGTTCTTTTCGTAAATTTATTATAATCAATATCAGTTATAATCGTTTTTAACTCTGAACAAGAATATCCTGCCGCTAGGAGCGCTGCAATAATCGAACCAGCCGATGTACCAGCTACACGTTCCCATTCATAACCTTTTTCGGCTAACGCGCAAATTGCCCCGACATGCGCAATACCGCGCACACCGCCTCCTTCAAAAACACCATCAATCTTCATTAAACATACTTCCTTTCGAATGAAAGATTTAGAAATGGCAAAAAAGCACGTATTGTACGTGCTTTTTTACAATAGTTTTTTAGTTTACTAGCAGCCTACAAAGCCGCCCCAACAGCTAGCTCCGATGATGATTAGAAGGATAAATAAAACGATTAATAAAGCGAAACCTCCGTAACCACAACCGCCGCCACCGTATCCGTAACCACAGCAACTATATCCGTAACCCATGTGGAATTCCTCCTTATATTTAAAAATGAACGAGGGGAAAATGTACTGGAAGAACTAAAGAATTATCATGTTTGTAGGAACAATGTATAGTATGCTTTTTTAAACTTGTTCGCGTACGAAGGATAAGCCCGTTTTTGGGAGGCTTGTTGATTTTGTAAAGAATGAAGTATAATCTTTGTACTATGATATAAATAAGTATGTAAATGTAAGGAGAATTTATGAATAAAAAAATTGAAGTATTAATTGATAAATATGAACTAACACACTTGAAAGAAGAACTTATTAATACTGTATTTCCTTGTATAAAAGTTGTGCCAAAGCAGCAGGGAACTGTTGCGATAGGTAGTTCGAAAATGGGAGGAGTTCCTGATCTACCAGCTTTATTTGAATATCCAAAGCATAAAGGAAATCCACTACAATTTATCGCGCAATTTAACTTAAGTGATTTACAAAACGTTGGTATGGATCACAATCTTCCTAAGACGGGGATGCTGTATTTCTTTTGCATTGAAAATTATTTTGAAGAAAATGTGAATCTAACAGAAGCTGGGCGTGTACTTTATTATGATGTTCCTGTAGAGCAATTACGAAGAGAAAATGAAATACAAGCGAAATATAACCAGTGTGCAATTACTTTTGAACTGACATACAAATTACCAGAACTTTTCATTGAAGATGAGGCTGATTCAGATCGTTTCTTGCAATTACTTGAAGAGCTAATTCCAGATAACTACGATAACCATCAAATGTTTGGTGAGCCATTCTCTGTACAAGAAGAAGTGTTATATGAGACAGGAGAATATATGGGAGTAGACCCGCAGCAAATGACTCTTTTATTCCAAATTGATTCAGATCATAAAAATTGTAATATGGTTTGGGGAGAACTAGGGATGCTATATTTCTGTATTAATAATGAAGATTTGAAAAATCAACGTTTTGAAAATACATGCTGTGTATTACAAACATGCTAATGAAAAAAGGTTGTTCTTTTAAAAAGAACAACCTTTTTATGTGAATTAGTTAATATGCATAATCTCATATGACCTATACGAAAAAGTATTGTATACTCTGAAACTATACGATACTTTTTCGTATAGTTATAGAATATAAGGAGTGACAAGATGGGAAAGACAAGTAAGTATGTGACAGCTGCCGCACTTTGTTCAACTATAGTAATGGGAGGCTTACAAGCATCATCTGTATCTTATGCAGCTACAAATCCGACTACAGTGACAGCACAATCAGATGTAAAGTTATTAGATGATTTCAGAAAAGAATTAAAAAAACAGATTGATAATCGAGAAGAAAATATTACAATCACATATAAAACAAAAGATAGAAATGCTAGAAATATTATGGATCAATTGTATGGTGAGTTTAATAAAATTGTAGATGCTGATGAGTATGTAAAATATAATGTAGCGTCTACTAGATATTCTATTAAAGGAATGCCAGGGGACTATACGTTTACACTGCAAGTAAAATACCGTGAATCAAAAGAACAAACTCAATATGTAAAAGCTCAGGCGAAATCAATTGTTGGATCAATTGTAAAACCAGGGATGGATGAGCATGAGAAAGTAAAAGCTATTCACGATTACGTTGTTAAGCATGTGTCTTATGATACGTCTTATCAAGCGTATACAGCATATGAAGCATTAGCGAATCGTTCTGCCGTTTGCCAAGGATATACATTATTAACGTATGAGTTGTTAAAAGAGGCAGGTATTCAAAATCATATTGTAACAGGCACAGGAAATGGACAAGCTCACGCGTGGAATTTAGTGAACATTGAAAACAAATGGTATCACCTAGATACTACATTTGATGATCCAGTACCAGATAAAGCAGGGCGTGTAACTTACTCATATTTTAATATGTCTGACGAACAGTTAAGTAAAGATCATGAATGGGATCGTAGCAAATATCCAGCGGCAACTACAAGTTATTTTGGTGAATTAACAAATAAAATAAAAGCTGGTAGCTCAAAGACTGTCGTATATGAGCAGATGTTAAAAGAAACAAATTTACAATACTTATCTGCAGAATACGGAGCAGAAAATTATAATGAATTTAAGCAAAAGTTGCAGCAACAGTTTGCAGCCAAACCAGAAAAAGTAGAAGTACGATATAAGCAGTCCATGGATGGGACGATGCAAGATATAAAGAAAGTATTAAATGAAATAAATTGGCCAAAAGGTGCAAAGCGTGTGTCTTATCAAGTAGCGCCTTATAGTGCATTGGCTGGTTATTCATTGGCGACAATTACATTTACGTATTAAGCAATGAGAAAGAGCATCTGTAAAAGATGCTCTTTTTATATTTGTTGATCACTTTAAAATATTGGGAATTATGTGATAAAATAAAAAGGAGAGGATGTGAATGCTGAATGAACTTGTTCGAAAGTAATATTTTCACATTGATATATACTTGTTTAGTAATCGGACTTATCGTTTTGTTTTTCATATCATTTACTTTGTTTATTAGAAGAGTATTACAAAGCAGCGTTGCAAAGAAACACCACGTGATTAATATGAACCAGAAGCTAGATCGAATCATTGAATTGCTTGAAAAAGATAAAAAATAGCGATAGAAGAAGTATGAAAAGGGGAAAGAGAATGGCGAATTATATAAAAGAATTACGTGAAAAAGTAGGACATGATTATGTTTTCTTAAACTTTGCCGGTGGTTGTGTATTTAATAAAGATGGAGAAGTATTACTGCAAAAAAGAGGAGACTTTAACGCTTGGGGATTTCCAGGTGGTGCAATGGAGATAGGAGAATCAGCTGCGGAAACTGCAATCCGGGAAATAAAAGAAGAAACCGGGTATGATGTAGAAATAAATGAGCTTATTGGAGTGTATACAAAATATTTTCAATCATATCCAAATGGAGACAAGGCCCAGTCAATTGTGATGTTCTTTTCATTCTCAATAGTTGGAGGTGACAAAAAAGTAGATGGTGATGAAACGTTGGATTTGAAGTTTTTCCCGTTAGACGACATGCCACCGTTATTTTGTAAACAACATGAAGATTGCTTGCAAGATTTATTGGAGAAAAGAGTAGGGGTATATCGTTAACATATAAAAAAGAAGCTAAATGAAGATTAGCTTCTTTTTTATGTTTTATTTATTTCCACCAATCATCAAACATTGACGCTGGTACTTGTCTTTTATGCTCACTCACTGTGTAACGTTTTTCAATTTTCTCTGCAACGTCAGCTGGAACTGCTTTACCTTCTAAATAATCATCTAATTGATCATAAGTAATACCTAACTCTGTTTCGTCAGCTTGACCTGGTTTTTCATCTAATAAATCAGCTGTTGGCATTTTTAAGTAAAGTCGCTCGTCTGCACCTAACTCTTGTAATAATGCACGTCCTTGGCGCTTCGTTAATCCCGTTAATGGTAATAAATCTGCACCACCATCTCCGAATTTTGTAAAGAACCCTGTTACAGCTTCTGCAGCGTGATCTGTTCCGATAACAAGTAACCCTTTTTGTCCACCAATTGCATATTGAGTAACCATACGGATACGTGCTTTCACGTTACCTTTATTGAAATCTGTTAATGACTCACCCAATAAGTTTTCATATTGATTTGAAAAAGCATCAACAGTTGAAGCAATATCAAATGCAACAGATTGATCTGCTTGAATGAATTGTAATGCTAATTGTGCATCATCTTCATCTTTTTGTACTTTATAAGGAAGACGCACGGCAATAAACGTTACATTACCACCTTCGTTACGAATTTCTTCAACTGCAAGTTGTGCTAAGCGTCCTGCTAATGTAGAGTCTTGGCCGCCGCTAATACCAAGTACAAATCCTTTTGCGCCTGTTTTTTTTACATAATCCTTTAAGAAATCAACTCGTTTACGAATTTCAACTTTTGGATCAATTACAGGCTGAACATGTAATGCTTTCATAATCTGTTCTTGTAATGTCATTATGTTTTCCTCCTATTCATATTAAAGCGGTAAATAAGTTTATATGTATAATGGTACATACTTCTATCCTTTATTATTTCGCAAAACTAACGAATATACAATAGGATGTGTGTATGAATATGAATGTAGTCATTATAAATAAAGTACTACGTATAAGCAATTTTTTTAAACCTTTCAAAAATGTAAGGTTTTTGTCATTTGAATCGATGGAAGGTATTTCCGCACTTTACTAATATAAAAACATAGATAGTAGAAGGGCGGAGAAGTAATATGAACATTAGAGAACTAGCATATCGGAATGTAACCCGAAATAGACGGACATACTCAGCCTATTTTTTGAGTAGTGCATTTGCAATTATGGCCTTTTTTGTGTATTCATTTTTTGCGTTTCATCCGGCATTAAGTGCAGGAGAATTAGGTCAGTACGTATTCGTAAGTATGTCTTTTGCACAGTCTATTATTTACTTATTTACATTATTCTTTATTTTATATTCGATGGGAATGTTTTTAAAAACGAGAAAGCGTGAACTAGGAATTTTAATGATGCTAGGTATGACGAAATATCAATTAAAGCGTCTTATCTTTTTTGAAAATATTATGATTGGAATAGGGGCAATTATTTTTGGTATTCTTTCAGGTATGTTATTTTCAGGGGTATTACTATTTGTCGCCCCGATGATATTAAAACTAGATATCTCCTTATCCTATTACATACCGATGAAAGCAATTGTTGTAACAAGTATTATGTTTTTCATATTATTTATGATCATATCATTGTTTAGTGCAGGAATGATTCGTAAAAATAAAATTATGAAGTTGTTTAGAGGATCAGCAGAGGCAAAACCGGAACCGAAAGCATCAATCATTTCTTCAATATTAGCAGTAGTATTGCTTAGTGCTGGCTATGTAGGAGCTCTTCTATCGCATGGCGCAATGGTATTTATTATGATGATTCCTGTTACAACGGTAGTTATTATTGGGACGTATTTGTTGTACAAGCAGCTGAGTGTCTTTATTATTCGATTATGTAAAAAAAGTAAACGTTTCTATTGGACACAGACTAATATTATTACGTTATCAGATTTAGCGTATCGCATGAGAGATAACGCAAGAATGTTCTTTATTGTAACCATTATTTCTACTGTAGCATTTTCCGCAATAGGGACATTAGTCGGCTTCGCATCCATGACGAAAGGGATAATGGAGAGACCAATTGCGTTTCATTACCATTCTAAGCAAGGGAATAGTAACGAATCACAACATATACAAATGATTGACAAAGGATTAAAGAAACATAATATAGCAGCTTCAAAAACTAATATTTCGACAAAGAAAACGGAGGAACAGTCGTTAAGAAGCGCCACTTTTATAAAAGAATCAGATTATAAGGAATATGCAAAGTTAACAGGAGAACCATTTAATACTGTAGCAAATAAAGAGGTTGTATTTTTGTCAGCTGATATACCAGGGCCAGCGATGAAAGAAAGAAAAGAAATTACTTTACCCAATATGAATGAAAGTTTAAAGGTGAAAAAAGTTACTTCATCTTCATTGGGGAAAATATTAAGAGGAAATGTTTATGTAATCTCTAATAATCAATATGATTCATTACAAGATGGATTTATAGAGACAAAAGATTATATGTATAAAACTGAAAGAACGAAAGATGAGATTGAAATTGGTAAAGAGCTTACTCATCAAATTAAACCGTATCAAGAACAGTCAACGTTTAGTGCGGAAGAGTACGAACAAAACCAAAGTTTACAAATTGCAGGACCGATTTTATTTGTAGGTTTCTTTATTGGTATAGTATTTTTCGTTTGCGCAGGAAGTTTCCTTTACTTCCGTTTATTCTCCGATTTGGAGGATGATGTTCGCTTGTTCGAAATGATTCGAAAAGTTGGATTGACGAGTAGGGAATTATCGAAGGTAGTTACAATTCGATTGGCGCTTTTATTCTTCGTTCCAATTGGTGTTGCAACATTACATGGGGCAGTAGCCTTAACGGCGTTAGGGCAAATGTTTGAGTACTCATTGTTTAAAGAAAATACAGTTGTATTAAGTATTTTCATAGGTATTCAAGTTGTATACTTCTTACTTATAAGATCCCGTTATGTAAAACAATTGAAAGAGAGATTACGTATGCATTAAATGTGTTTTTTTAACTCGAGTACAAAATTTTCTAAAAAGAGGCAAGTATTGCCAAAAAGTGATAAAATGGAAAAAGCGAGGTGAAAAAAATTAATAGAGAGAAAGGGGGGAGAAATATGAAAGCAACAGGAGTTATTCGAAAAGTAGACGAATTAGGACGAATTGTTATCCCTAAAGAATTACGCGATGTATTGGGAATACAAATCAAATCACCGCTTGAAATTTTTGTAGAAGCAGATAAAATCATTTTACAAAAATATCAACCTTACAATGCTTGCCAAATCACAGGTGATGTTTCAGAGCAGAACATATCATTAGCAAATGGAAATATTACTGTTGGGATAGAGGGAGCGGAATATTTAGTAAAAGAAATAGAAAAGTTTTTAAACAAGAGTGAGGTTTAGTCTTAATTTATATTATTTTTCAAATTACATATCATTCTTTTAAAAGACTGTAAGAGGACCATTAATTGGTCCTTTTATTTTGGTTATTAGTTGAATGACCCAGGCTGTTATTTCCTATAAATCATAGGGGAAATACAAAAGTAGTATAGAGTTAGTAAATGATGTTGAGAAATATTTGAAAAGAAGGAAAACAAAAAGAATAAAACGAATGTTACATTTACACGTATTCAAAAGTGGTCTGAAATGAAAATAATACATTTTCAGGAGGGATTACGATGAGTAGTACAGTGAATAAACAAAAAGGTATACAATTGATTCCATTTACCGTAAATAAGGTTGTAGAACAAGTAAATGAAATTCCACCAGGTGTACAACTGATTCACGCTCCGCAAGTATGGGGAAAGAGTGTGAAGGGGCAAGATGTAGTCGTTGCCGTATTAGATACAGGGTGTGATACTAATCATATAGATTTAAAAGATCGTATTATCGGGGGAAGAAATTTCACAAAAGATTATGAAGCTGATCCAAATGTGTATCTTGATAATAACGGACATGGTACTCATGTCGCGGGGACGATTGCAGCAACTGAAAATGGTGTCGGTGTATTAGGAGTTGCACCACTTGCTAAAATGTTAGTATTAAAAGTTTTAGCGGGAGATGGTTCTGGAAGTTACGAGCAAATTATTGAGGCAATTCATTATGCTGTAAATTGGAGAGGGCCGAATCAAGAGAAAGTGAGAATTATTTCAATGTCACTTGGTGGTCCGCAAGATGTTCCAGAATTACATGAAGCAATTCAAAATGCGGTAAAGCAGGATGTTCTCGTCGTATGTGCTGCTGGGAATAATGGAGATTGTAATGATAATACAGAGGAACTAGATTACCCAGGTGCTTACTCGGAAGTAATTGAAGTCGGCGCTGTCAATTTAGAACGGAAAATCACATGTTTTAGTAATTCAAATCAAGAAATTGATCTAGTAGCGCCAGGTGATGAAATATTATCTACGTATCCAGATGGGAAATATGCAGTGTTAAGTGGAACTTCCATGGCGACGCCGCATGTTGCTGGAGCGCTTGCCTTGCTCATTAAACAGTGTGAGCAAGAATACGGTCGAAAGTTATCAGAGCCGGAAATATATGCACAACTTATTAAAAGAACTGTACCTTTAGGGTATGAACGTACATCCGAAGGTAATGGATTATTAGATTTATTAAAAGAATAGAGAATACTAAAAAAACATTTCATATTCATATGAAATGTTTTTTTAGTATGGTTCTGTCGTATATAATACTTCCCTATTTAAAGAGTCTTATTTTTGTTGAATACTTTTTCTTTGTTTTATTTTTTGTGACAGGAATTTTGTTTGTATTAATGATGAGGCACTTACAAAACATATCTAGTGTAGCAAGAGGAACAGGAGCCGCGCTTGCAAATGCTTCTATGTATATTGGTCAAATGATTGGTGCGGCAATAGCAGGAATGTTATTTGCAGTATCTCACAATTTTATACTTATAGGTAGTTTTACTACTTTACTATATATAGGAGCTTTATTTTTGTTTAGAAAAAGTGAAAAACTTACTGAAAGTAGTGAAACAGGAATTGCATCATAAAGCTTGTATAAATATTTCGCAAATCAGAATTAATAAGAGTGTGAATACATGAATGTGCTTTTAATTAAAGTAGTTACTAAAAGTATAGAAATAGTAGAAGAAATGTATTGTAACAAAGTTATGAGGAATCAAAAAATAAAAATCCCTATAAAGATAGGGATTTATATATCGGCATATAGTTCCTTGGAAAAGGATATACTTAGTTTAGCATATCGGACTACTTATATTTGTGAAATAGATGTGAAAGTAATGTGAAAAATGCCGAAGGAAAAAACTATTTAAATAGGGGGCAATTTAGATGGGGATATGGATTTTACATAAATGTTGTGTTATATTTCTACTTATCTGTTAATAATTACATATTTTAATTTTATTGGGGATAAAAGGGAGAGGTTTAAATGCAATGGTATTTGAAAGCTCTAAAGAATTATGGGAATTTTAGTGGTAGAGCTACGCGAAAAGAGTACTGGATTTTTAGTTTATCCAATATCGTAATTTTTTGGCTACTGTTATTTTTATCATCATTTTCAGAGGTGTTAGTTGCTATTATTGCGTTGCTATTTATGTTAGTAATGATTATACCAAGTTTTTCGGTTGGTGCACGACGATTACATGATATTGGGAAAACGGGATGGTGGCAACTATTAAATTTTGTACCGTTTGGTAGCGTTGTTTTACTTGTATTTTTTATCATTGAAAGTGAAGAAAATGACAATCAATACGGACCAAATCCGCATTCAGATTTAAAAGAAGCGATTTAATAAACTTATTTAGTTTGTAGCATTACTAGTTCAATTATTTTATCTATTATTAAAATGGTTTGCGTGGGCTAATATTATTAGGTTGATCTTTAGGTCTAGATGACTTTTGAAACTGTAAAAATGGAAAGATAAAGGCAGAGAGAATATAGCATGGAAAGAAAAAAATTCTAAATAAAAAGCACTGTTTTAGCTAATGTAGCTAAAACAGTGCTTTTCTCTTTGATTGAACAGTTGCAGCATTTTCATCATGTATACCTGCATCTTTAATAATTCGTTGTTTTGCTTTATTTAATAGATGGTTTACTGCTTCACCAAAATAGTTAGCTTCGCTTTTTGTGCGGGCTTCTCGTAAACATTTATAGTTTTCTAGCAGTTCCTCTTTTTCGGAGTTTGTTAAGAAATCTTCTATTTTCTTTTTTGTCATACGAAACACCCTTTCTCCTGACAAACGACGCAATAGAAAATATTTATTTCTCATTATAACAATAATTTTAAAAGAAAGTATACACTAACGTCGCAATAATTTGTCAATTTCTTGAATCTTCTCATCAGCTTTCCCAATTTGCGTATTTTTAGCCTGTTCGCCACCAAGAGCTTGATGTAGTAAGAAAGTTTGACCGGAAATAGCAGTTACAATGGATACTTTTATAATTTCTTTTATTGCGGTGACATCGAATAAAACGAGCCCAAGAAGTGCGGCTAGGCTACCAGTAAAAATGTCAGTTAAAAATCCAAAATGAAAAAATGTTTTCAAACGGCGTGGAAGCAATAACTTACCTTGGTTATTGATTAGATGGGAAACGAAGCCGGTAATGCCACCAACGAGAACAGCGGTTAGCCATTGATACATTTCCATCGAATCCACTCCTTTTAGTGAATAAGATTCGATTATTTTATATTGATTCCTTTTAATATTTCATATAAGCATATTGAGAAAGTTTGTTTGGGTATATTTTGTATTCAATTTAATTATAACAGAAAATTTCGAAAGGTTTCAGTCTATTATATGAATCATTTTTACAATAATATGAATGCAGAAAGGGGTGCGTGATATGAAGATAGGTTATCGAATAAGAAGTGTAGATGGTTATACAAAAACTATAGGGGAATTAGTAAGCATGCTGGAGCATACGAGGGCTGTAACATTAGGCGAAGTAAAAAATTTATTAGTTGAGCAATTAGATTTAATTATGCAGAGCAGCGGAAATTCAATTGGCGCCTTATTAAAGCATATAGCAGCTATTGAAAAAGTTCATCAGCTTATTTCATTTCAAAATCGTGACTTTACAAAAGAAGAATTAGAAATATGGGAAGATGCACTGTATTTAGGGGAAGCAGGTAGAGCGATCCGTGGTCATGAAATACAGTATTATGTACAACTTCTACAAAGTGTTCGAGAAGAATCTCTGAAGTATTTAAGTGAACAAAGTGATGAGTGGCTCATGTCAGAAAGAAAGTGGCCTAACGGTGTAATATATAACCAGCACTATCTTTGGTATCATGTGCTAGAAGATGAAATTAGTCACCGAGGACAAATTAGAATGCTCAAAAGAAAGTTGTTTGAAAATTACGTTAAATAATGTAGCTTTTTATAGGAGAATTCCATATAATGAGAGTAATTAAAAGAAGAACGGGGTGATGTATTATGGCGAAAATAACTTATATGAATAATAAACCAAATACAAAGGTGGATGGAAAGGGCGAGACTATATAAGTGAGCGCACGATCCTTCCGCTTAGCTTACACTAGGGAGGATATCAATTTGAATCAAAATATTTTAGAATCGTTCGGCTGGGATTCTTTTTTTGAGGAACAAGCTGTTGAGAACTTTGAAGTAGGACGAATTTTACTCGAGCATAAGCATATATATCGAATTATTTGTAATGATGGTGAGTATATGGCAGAACTGTCTGGGAAGTTTCGGCATGAAGCAGTTACGAAAGGCGATTATCCAGCAGTTGGTGATTGGGTGTATATAAAGAAAATAGAAGATGAAAAGAAAGCGATTATTCATCGTATTTTCCAGCGAAGAAGCTCTTTCTCAAGACAAGAGGCTGGAACAAGAACAGAAGAACAGATTATAGCAGCAAATGTAGATTATTTATTTTTAGTGAATGCACTTAATCATGATTTTAATGTTAGAAGGATGGAACGTTATTTATTATTAGCGTATGAAAGTGGCGCTATGCCAGTTATTGTTTTAACAAAGAGTAGTATATGTAATGATATAGAACAAAAAATTGTAGAAACGGAAGCTATAGCAATTGGTGTTCCTATTTTTGTTGTTGATAGTTTAGAGCATACAGGTATTGATTCGTTGAAACAATTCGTTTCTTCAGGGAAAACAATTGCTTTAGTTGGGTCATCAGGGGTAGGAAAGTCAACTTTGTTAAATGCGCTAATAGGAATTGAGGTAGCAAAAACGGGAGATATACGTGAGGAGGATAGTAGGGGAAGGCATACGACAACGCATCGAGAGTTATTCCAATTGCCAAGTGGCGCTCTCGTAATTGATACTCCCGGTATGAGGGAATTGCAACTTTGGGAAGGAAGCGAAGCGATTCAAACAACATTCTCTGATATTGAAGAACTTGCGACAACATGCCGTTTCCGTGATTGTAAGCATGAGAATGAACCAGGGTGCGCGGTGTATAGTGCAATTGAAAACGGACTTATTACGATAAATCGTTTGAAAAGCTATAAAAAATTACAAAGAGAACTGGCGTATTTTATAAGAAAACAAGATGCAATCCTTGCCAGAGCAGAGCGTGATAAGTGGAAAAAGCTTTCTAAACAACATAAAAAAATGTAAAAACCAAAGGGGCACCCTTTGGTTTTTTCTATTTGTAAATTTTATAATAATATTATTTATATATATAGACAAAGGGAAGTTAATTGTTTAAACTTTACAAAGTATTCATCATAATAGGTTATGAAAATAATAATTAGGGATTGGGAAATATTCATAATTAACTCAATTTAACTTTTAAATTTGAAAATTAGGAGGTTCATAATGGGTAAACTATTAAATTTGTTTCGTGATATGAAAGTAGCAAAAAAGCTATTAATTTCATTCTTTGTAATTTTAATTGCGGCTGTGTCTATTATCGGAGGCATGTCTTATCAAACAGCCAAAAAGAATTTTGAATCGCAAATTAAGAGTAGTGCCAACGACAATATAAAAATACTGGATAATTTAATCAATCAAATGATTGATGCAAAATTTAATGATGTGAATAATTTTGCACGGGTGATTCAGGGGAATATGTATCAAGGAGATAATCAGGATGAATTAAGAAAAATGTTATCTCAATATATAAATTTAAATAAAGATATTGAACAAGTATATGTTGCCGGAAATGATAAAAAATTTGTACAAGAACCAAATATACAAATGGCAGCAGACTATGATCCAACAGAGCGTTCTTGGTATAAAGATGCGGTTGCAAAACAAGGTGGTATTGTTGTTACTGAGCCATATAAGGCAAAAGGAAATGGACATATTGTCGTAACAATCGCAAAACAAACAGAAGATAAAAATGGAGTTGTTGCGCTAGATTTAAGTTTAGATAATTTATTAAAAACATCAAAGTTAATTAATATTGGTAAAAAAGGATATGCCTTCATTTTAGATGGAAAGCAAAAAATAATTGCTCATCCACAAGAAAAATCAGGGGAAAAAGCGGCTGATTCTTGGGCAAAGAAAATTTATGAAGATAATCACGGTGCTTTTTCATATTCTTATGGCGGTAGTGAAAAGAATATGGTATTTGCTACAAATGTAAAAACAGGTTGGAAAATTGGTGGGACGATGTACTCAAGTGAAGTAATTGAAGCTGCTCAACCTGTATTTTATAATATGTTAATTGTTATGCTTATCTCATTAGTAGTAGGCGGGGCACTTATTTATTTTGTAACACTTTCAATTACGAAGCCTTTAAAGAGATTAGTTGTTACCTCTAAAGAAATAAGCGAAGGGGATTTAACGCAAACAATTGAAATTCATTCTAATGATGAAATCGGCCAACTTGCTAAAGGTTTTAATGAGATGACGAATTCGTTACGGACGTTAATTGGAAGAATTAACGATTCAGCTGGGCATGTTGCAGCGGCATCAGAAGAGTTAACTGCAAGTGTAAGGCAAGCAAGTGAAGCGACTGAGCAAATCACAATCGCAATGGATGAAATATCAAGTGGGGCAACGACGCAAACAACAAGCGTAGAAAATGGCGCTATGTTACTGTTTGATGTAACGGAAGGAATTCAACATGTAGCAAATAGTTCATCATCTATTAATACGGCTTCTGCACATACTCGTGAAAAAGCAGAAGATGGTGGGAAACTAGTAGGAAGAACAGTAAACCAGATGCAGTCTATTGCAGAATCGGTTTCACAATCAGATGCAGTTATACAATTACTAAATAATAAATCAAAACAAATTGGTGATATTTTAGAAGTAATTCAAAATATTGCAGATCAAACAAACCTTCTAGCTCTAAATGCGGCGATTGAAGCCGCAAGAGCCGGTGAGCATGGAAGAGGTTTCGCAATTGTTGCAGATGAAGTGCGTAAATTGGCAGAGCAGTCTAGCGTATCTTCTAGTGAAATTAGTAAATTAATATGTGAAATACAAGATGATATGGGTAAGACAGTCAAATCTATGAATCATGTAAATGAGGAAGTTCAATCTGGACTTGTTATCGCAAATGAAACGAAGCAAAACTTTGCTGAAATCTTACAATCTACAAATGAAATAGCTAATCAAATTAAGACGATGGTTGAAACGGCTAATGGAATGTCAAAAGGGGCAAATGAAGTATCTATTTCGGTAGGACAAATTGCAATGACAGCACAAAATAATGCGACAAGCACACAAAATGTTGCGGCTTCAGCTGAAGAACAGCTAGCTTCGATGGAGGAAATTGGATCTGCAGCAGGCACGTTATCTCAAATGGCTGAAGAGTTGCAAGGACTAATTGACAGATTTAAAGTCTAATAGAGAACAGACTATCCCCTAGTAGCATTATGCCAATAGAGGGTAGTCTGTTTTATTGTGTAAAATCAAATGGAGATGTAAACTTCCTTTATGACGTTTAAAATGGTATTTTGCATAATGTTTGTCGAAAAATAGAGGTATTTGTTAGCTTTGTGTATAATTATTAACGTATAGAATACAAATAAAAGGAGAGTATTATGGGAGTGTATTGGGGGACAAAAAGACATTCTTGGCTTAGTTACGTCTCATTTTGGCTAAGTATTTCATTTTTTATTGTTTTTCTAATTGAAGTGTTTATATTAAAAACACTTTCGAATAGCTCGGTGCAAATTGTTAAATATTTTTATTTTATATTTGTACCAGTAAATATTTTTCTTAGTTTAAAGTTACTATTTAAGAAGAATGAAAAGAAAGCGTTACCTATTTTTAGTTTCATTGTCTCATTATTATTTGCAATTTTAATAATCGTATTAGTTTTAGCAGCTATAGGGAAGGTCTTTTGAGGGGAGTGGTATAAGTCACTCTCCTTTTTTATTTGTGGTAGTCTTACTATATATAAAAGTGTGAATGCTGTGAGCTAATAAAAGCAGAGAGTAGACAATATTTGCATGGATTAAAGTCTGTCGTTATTTGAACTTGTAAGAGTGTATGGAGTAATGAGGTAATATACATAATAATGGAGATAGAATTAGTTATTTTATAAGTATGTATGAAGCAAATGAATACGGTAAGAACGTTGATATATGGTACAATAGCTATGGATAGTGATAGAGATAAAGGGTATATAAAATACTCATCGTTTTTTAGTAAGAGAGGGGTTATCTTATGCTATACGAGGATTTGGAGACATTATTTCAAACAGCTCCGAAAGAAGATAGAGGCGGATGGAAATATATAATCCAAGAACAAAATAATACATTTAAAATTGTTGATGAAATACTGAAAAATCAAATGAGTGTCGAATTATATTTTAATGAATACGATGAGGTGAAAATCACTTTATATAAAGATGGAATTCCCATTACGACTATGCAAAGAATTGCGATTTCAAAAGTTGAATTAGACGAAGATGAAGAAGGTATTCAATTTGTTTTAGAGCGCATGCCTAGTCGAATGATTCGGTTGCAGTTAAAGCCATATTTAGCATTAGAAATGGGACCGTACTGGGAAGTATGTGATGATTGTGAATGAGCATAAAAAAGCATCCAATAACATGGATGCTTTTTTATGTTTTTTGAAGTTGTTTAAACGCAATGATTGGCAGTATAACAATACTTACCCATCCGATGATAGGATATAGAATGTGAAGTAAGTCACTGTAACCGATGTAGCTAAAGCAATAACTAATTAGTAAAATGAAGAAAATAATATTGTTATTTTTCCACCCAGTAATAGATTGCATCTGTTTTGTCATTCCGAACACATTACCAACTAAAGTTGTGAAAACTTCACCGAAAATAATGAGAACGAAAAAGAAGTGAAAAGTTGCATTAAATCTTCTTATGACTTCAGCCATTGGGATGTTATATTGGTAAAATTGATCGACTGATAAGATTGCTAAATGGCTGCATAATAAAATTAAAGAAAGTCCAGCACCACCTAAAATCCCACCCCAAAAAATAGCTTTTCGGTCCTTTACTTCACTGGCTAATGGGACGAGAACACTTTGGGCGAGAGAAAGATTTAAGGCGACATATGTAATAGGGCTAGTAATCCATTTCATATTCCAGTTCTCTGCAGGAATAGTGTTATTAATGGAAGGTGTACCGTGAAAAAAGGTTGTAATAGCAAGTCCGATAATAAAAATCATCATAATAGGTACGACAAGTGTATTTACTTCAAAAACACCTTGTAATCCGCGGCTACTTATAATAAGACAAGCGATAACTGTAATAAGAATACCGAGTTGTCTTGGTAAGCGAAGTTGCTCTTCAAATACTGCACCAGCCCCTGATAACATAACGCTCGTTACGCCGAATAAAACGAGTAATAATAATGTGTTTACAACATTCCCAAATACATCCCCAAATAAATATTTGTTAAATTCTTGCGCTGAAAATGCCCCGATTTGTGATGAAAGTAACATCATCTTTGTGCCAAGCCAAATAAAAAAAAATCCACTTACACATATGCCAATTGTCCCGTATAATCCATTCACTGTGAAAAATTCAACAATTTCTCGTCCAGTAGCAAATCCAGCTCCAACGACAGTTCCGATATAAGTAGCGGCTACTTTCTTTGCTACTTGCCATTGTTGATTGTCCATGTTATCCCTCTTTCTACTATGATGAGCTTGATGTACTATTATGCATATGTATGAGCTTGGACAATTAGACGTATGAAGTGTTTGAAAAAATACATGAATTTAATGATATTAGGGAAGCATTAAAGGTGTTAAAACTTTGTTACATATAAGCCAATTGTTCGAAAGGAAAGGGAATGTATGGTAAAATGTAATTAGGTTATTAAAAGATAAACATTACAAAATGATAAGAGGAGTGATTGTATGAGTACGAAAACAAATGTTGTTGAAGTATTAAACAAGCAGGTAGCAAACTGGAATGTGTTATATGTTAAACTACATAATTATCACTGGTATGTGACAGGGCCACACTTCTTTACATTACATGAGAAATTTGAAGAGTTTTATAATGAGGCTGGAACGTATATTGATGAGTTAGCAGAACGTATTTTAGCTTTAGAAGGTAAACCATTAGCGACAATGAAAGAATATCTCGCAACATCTAGTGTCAGCGAAGGGACAAGCAAAGAATCTGCAGAAGAAATGGTGCAAACATTAGTGAATGATTATTCTGCACTTATTCAAGAATTAAAAGAAGGTATGGAAGTTGCAGGTGAAGCTGGTGATGAAACATCAGCTGACATGCTGTTAGCAATTCATACAACATTAGAACAGCATGTATGGATGCTAAGTGCATTCTTAAAATAACGATAAATATAATAGAAACCCATTGAAAAATTATTTCAATGGGTTTTTTTATGATTTTTCAGTTTTCTTTTATGCTATAATATAGTAAAAAGGAGGCGATGCGATGTTTCGCTTTTTCAGAACTGGAAAAGAAGAGCGGGAAATTACGAAAGATGAATTAGAACAAGCGATGGCTCAGTTTTTAGAAACGAATGCTAATATCGTTTATACAGTATTAGTAAATGAAGATTATACAGTAAATTATGATTTGTTAAAACCGTATTTACCTGCATTTCCAACAAATGATTTTCTCATAACGAAGGAAACGCTTGAGGTATTTGAACATACAGCAGAAAATTTAAGCCTAGTGAAAGAAATTGATGTCGTACAAAAAGCAGTAGACCAATACGTAACAGAAAAAGAAATGTTCCCAATTGTTGAAGGTAGCGAAGATCGCCTCATATGCGGAATGAAGCTAGGACCTTACTTAAATCGTAGCTTAAAAAGAGACTTATATATTTCAGAAAAACATTATTTAGTTTCAAGTAAACCAGATAGAAAAAAACAAAAGAGCGGGTAGATGTAATGAAAACAACAATACATATATTGTTGTCTTTTTTTGTTTGTTAAAATATTGATTTTTCAGTCTATTATTATTTATACTAAATGTATTGGACAGGGAAGAGTAACTATTAAGCATCATTTTGAGAATAAGGTATTGTTAGCGTGGGTTATACAAAGTGGTATAAAGATTCGCAAAAAATATTATAAAAGGTTTCGGGGGAATTGGTACATGAAAAATAGCATGACTTACATTCAATTATTAAATGAAACGTTACGTTGTTATGCAAATAAAGGAAGTTTTGAAGCGTACAATTATATAATGGAAAACGCTACAGGTGTAATAGGGAATGAGGCGCAAATATATAATTTTAAGTATGCACTCGCAAGTGCATCGGGACTTGAAAAAGAAGCATTACATTTAATGAGAGAGGCCATTATAGAAAAGGGATTCTGGTATGGAAATGAGTATTTAATTTCCGACGAAGATTTAAAATCACTACATAAATTTGAAGAATTTCATACAATGGTGCAATTATGTAAAGAAAGAGAAGAATTAGCACATAAAAAGGAAAGACCAGATGTGAAATATATATACAGCAAGAAAGAAGGAAATCTACTACTTACATTGCACGGTGACCAAGAAAATATTCAAATAGTAGAGCCATATTGGAAATCAGTTTTGACACAAGATTACACGTTAGCTTTACCACAGTCTTCACAAATTCAGTTTTCAGATGGATTTGTTTGGGATGATATAGAGAGAGGGAAAGAAGAATTAAAAGGGCATTACAATAAGTTTATAGAAAACCATACAGTAGAAAATGTAATCATTGGTGGTTTTTCTGCAGGGGCAAGAGTAGCTTTATATACGATTTTGCAAAAAGATATAGAGGTTGATGGTTTTGTTTTTATGGCACCATGGCTTCCCGAGATTGAAGAATGGGATGAGTTGCTAAGAGTGCTGCAGGATAAACATATAAAAGGATATATAGTATGCGGGGATCAAGATGAAGATTGTTTCGAATCCACGCAGCAATTTGTACAACTATTAAGAGAGAAGAATATAGAACATAAGTATAAAGTTGTGCCTGACTTAGATCATGATTATCCTATTAACTTTGAAGAGCTATTAAAAGAAGCTATTGAATATATAGGAAATGAAAACAATAAGTAGTAAGAAAAAGAGATGCATCATATGTGATGCATCTCTTTTTAGAATTATAAATTAAAAGCATTTGCTAATAAGCGATAAGACTTTAATTTATGTTCAAATTGATGAGTAATCGTGACAATCATAAATTCGTCAGTATTGTATGCTTTGCTTAAGTTTATTATTTTTTCTTTTACAGAAGACGGATCACCAACAATCATACGTTGACGATTTTCTTTTATACGGAATAAATCATAAGCGCTGTATGAATAATTTTGAGCAGTTTCAATAGAAGGTGTACCAGTAGTTCGTTTTCCTTGCTCTAATAATAAGATTGATAAATCTAAACTAGAAGCAATTTTTTCCGCTTCTTCATTTGTTTCTCCGCATATAACAAAGATGGCAACGATTGAATTAGGCTTATCTCCTAAAAATGAAGGCTGATATTGTTCTTGGTAAGCCCTCATAACTTCAGGGCCTCCGAAGCCGTTAATAAATTGTGCAAATGCGAAAGAAGCTCCGTTGTTTGCAGCAATTTTAGCGCTCTCTCCGCTAGAACCGAGCATCCACATTTCAGGAGACGTTGGGATAACTGGAGTGGCTTTTAAGTTTGCATAGTGATGGTTTTCTGGTACTTGATCATGTAAGTACATTGCAACGTCTGCAATTTGTTCTGGATATTGATCAAGTGAGACCATTTTCCCTTCTTGAAGTGCGCGAGTTGCTATTGGCATACCACCAGGAGCTCTACCAACACCGAGATCGATGCGGTTCGGATACAATGCTTCTAGAACACGGAAATTCTCAGCAACTTTATATGGGCTATAATGCGGTAACATAACACCACCTGAACCGACTCTAATACGGTCCGTTTTAGCGGCAATATGAGAAATAAGTATTTCTGGACTTGAACCAGCTAAGCTTACGGAATTATGATGTTCGGATACCCAAAAACGTGTGAATCCGAGTTTTTCAACTTCTTGTGCAAGCGTAACTGTATGTGAAAAAGCTTGGGCTGCTGTGCTACCATCTGAAATAGGTGATTGGTCTAATACACTTAACTTGATCATAGAATATACCTCTCAATCTTAATGTACATCCTATTATATATTTACTTATGAAAAATGCGTAGTGAAATGCTCAAAATGAAAAGCGGATAATCTTATTTCCGCTTTTAACGAGAAAATCCGCGTTCATAATGATTCATTTCGACTAGATTTAAAATATATTCATAGTTGTCAATTTCACGTTTTAGTTGTTCACGTTCTTTTTCAGATAGTGTCATATTGCTAAGTTTTTTACATAAGTTTTGTTTCTTTAATTCTAAATGCTTTTTTGTAGCGTGGTAATCATAAGTATGTTTCATTTTTTAGTCACTCCTTCGTTGCGGTTGTTATATTATACGAGGCATAAAGAAATATGAAATCTGTCTCTTATGTACTTTTAGTGAATATTCAAATTGCAATGGTGTTATGTTTATGGGGATTTATGAATAAAATGCACTAAACCACTAACGTCCATTTGATGAAGTAAGGGGTGGAATTGTGCAGAAAGATATAATGTATAACACTGAAATGGATGAAGCGTTAAAAGTTATAGATAAAGGATTGAATAAGACGACAAGCCCAAAACAGATTATTGTAGTGGGAGCTGGTATGGCTGGGTTAGTTTCAGCCTCTTTATTAAAGGCTGCAGGACATGATGTGAAAATTTTTGAAGCAAATAACCGGGTAGGTGGCCGTATAGAAACGGTTAGAATGGAAGATACCGGATTATATTTAGATGTTGGAGCAATGAGGATTCCATATTCGCATACATTAACGATGACATATATAAGAAAATTTGGGCTACAGGTGAGACCTTTTATTAATAGGAATGAGACGGATATTATATACGTAAATGGACGGAAAACGACGTTAAAACAATATGAAAAAGATCCAAGTATTCTAAGATATCCTGTGGAAATGAATGAAGTTGGAAAAACGTCAGAGGAATTATTATTGTTAGCGGTACAGCCCATTATAAATTTTATAAAAAAGAACCCAGAAAAAAATTGGGACGTTGTAGTAAAGGATTTTGGAAGATACTCTACGGGGCAATTTTTAAAGTATCATCCTTATCAGTATAATACTTACTTTTCGCCAGTAACAATTGAGATGATTGGTGTTCTATTAGATTTAGAAGGTTTTTTGGAACGATCGTTTGTAGAGACTTTACGCTTTCTATACATTATGCAAGAGGAGAGCGGATTTTGTGAAATTGTGGGCGGGAACGATAGATTGCCAAAGTCATTTTTACCGCAATTAGAAGAGAATATTATATATAATCAAAAATTAATGAAGCTACATCAACACGATAATGGTGTGACAGCTTTCTATCGGAACGAGGAAACTTTTGAATATAGTAGTATTACAGGAGATTTAGTTATTGTTACCATTCCGTTTTCGACAATGCGTTTTGTAGAAGTAGATCCGTTTGATTCTATATCTCATGAAAAATGGAAAGCAATTCGTGAATTACATTATATGCCTGCGACGAAAATAGGAATTCAATTTAAAAGCCGATTTTGGGAAGAACAAGGACAATTAGGCGGCAGAATTATAACAGATTTGCCAATTCGTTATGCCTATTATCCAAGTTATGGAATTGGGCAGAAAGGACCGGCTATGATGTTAGGTAGCTATACATGGTCTTATGACGCGTTGTTATGGGATGGTTTATCAAAAGGTGATCGTATTTATTACGCATTACACAACTTAGCAACAATATTAGGTGGTCAAGTGTATGATGAGTTCATATCTGGAATATCAAAAAGCTGGACATTGGATCCGTATGCGCTTGGAGGATTTGCACTTTTTCAAGCAGGTCAAGAATCTGAGTTGCAACCAGCGATTGTCAAACCAGAGGGGAGAATATTCTTCGCTGGAGATCATACAACGCTATATCACGGATGGATTCAAGGTGCGATTGAATCTGGAATTCGTGTAGCGGTGGAAGTGAATGAGTAAAAGGTTTTCAATTCAGAAAATTCTTTACTATATAACTTGAGATGGATATTATTATATATAAAAGAAATATAGGGAGTGTTTACAGTGAATCTGTTATTATTCGATTTTCCTTCTGAATTTTATACTGACAGGCTTTTTATTCGAATGCCGAAACCAGGAGATGGTAAAGTTGTATATGATGCAATTCAGGCTTCAATAGAAGAACTAAAACCTTGGATGGTGTTTGCACAAAAAGAGCAAACAGAGCAAGAAGTAGAAGAAAGTATTAGAAAATCACATATTCAATTTTTGCAACGTGAGGATTTAAGATTACTAGTATTTTCGAAAGAAACAGGTGAATTTATTGCTTCAGCCGGATTGCATCGTATTAATTGGGATATACCTCAATTTGAAATCGGATATTGGATTGATACAAGGTTTAGCGGAAAAGGCTATATGGTAGAGGCTGCGAAAGGTATAACGGATTACGCTTTTTCTGAATTGAAAGCAAACCGTGTAGAAATTCGTTGTGATTCTTTAAATAAGAAGAGTAGAGCGATACCTGAGAAATTAGGTTTTAAGTTAGAAGGTACGTTAGAAAGTGCGAGTGTTGCGGTAGATGGAAACGGATTAAGGGATATGTGTGTATTTGCCATGACTAGAAATACATATGAAAAAGAAGAGCTGTAAGAAAATAGCTCTTCTTTTTATGCATTATGGTACAGGATGTCCATTAGAGCTTTCGAAAATTGTAAACCATTGTTGACGGTCTAAGTTAACTTTTGTAGCAAGAGCGGCAGTTTTTACGCGATCTAATTTACCAGAGCCAACGATTGGCATCATATTAGCTGGATGAGCAAGTAACCAAGCATACATAACCGTATCGATATTAGAAACACCTAGCTCAGTAGCAACTTTTTGCACAGTTTCGCGTACACGTACAGCACGTTCTGATTGACCAGTAAAGATCTCACCACCAGCAAGAGGTGACCAAATCATTGGATTGATTCGTTTTTCTTGGCATAAGTCAATTGTTCCTTTTTCAAAATGCTCAAGCTGCAATGCAGAAACTTCAATTTGGTTCGTAATAAGTGGAAAATCTAAGTACGAATTTAACATATTAAATTGTGAAGGTAAGAAGTTAGATACACCGAAGTGACGAACTTTTCCTTCTTGTTTTAATTGTGAAAAGGCTTTTGCCACTTCATTTGGATCCATAAAAGGATCGGGACGATGAATAAGTAATACGTCAATATAATCTGTATGTAAATTTTTAAGTGATGCTTCTACACTTTGCATAATATGCTCTGTACTAGTATTGTAGTGAGCAACATATCGTTCTGGAAATTTCGGTGATGGGGGAGCGATTCCACACTTTGTAATAATTTGCATGTTTTCTCGTAAGGAAGGCTTTAATTGTAAAGCTTCGCCAAATAACCCTTCACACGTATATGCGCCGTAAATATCAGCGTGATCAAAAGTAGTAATTCCCATATCCATACAATCTTCAATGAAAGAAAGTAATTCTTGTTTTGTCATATTCCATTCTGCTAAACGCCAAAATCCTTGAATAATACGAGAAAATTCTAGCGTTTCAGCCATTTGAACTCGCTCCATTATAAGTACCCCCTTGATGAATAATAATGTTTTGAAAAGGCTTTCTTACTACATATTATTATATAGTTAATTAGGTGTACAGACAATAAATATGTTTTGCTACAAAAACGATTTTCTCTATATGTTATAATGTAGAAACATATAGCTATAAGGAGATGTACGAAATGATTCCAGTAACAATATTAACTGGTTTTCTTGGATCGGGGAAAACGACATTATTAAATCGTATTTTATCAGAAAATCACGGTAAGAAATTAGCGGTGATTGTAAATGAAATAGGGCAAATTGGCATTGATAATCAGTTGATTATGAATGTGGAAGAAGAAATTATGGAAATGACAAATGGCTGTTTATGCTGTACTGTACGTGAAGACTTACTTGTTGCTTTAAAACAGTTATTGGACGTAAAAGCAGAAGGGAAAATGGATTTTGATGGTTTAGTAATTGAAACGACTGGCCTTGCAAATCCAGGCCCGATTATTCAAACATTCTTTTTAGATCCAGTCATCCAATCTGCTTACCAAATTAACGGTGTTGTAACGGTGGTAGATAGTTATCATATACATAAACATTTTGAAAAAGGATTAGAAGCAAAAGAGCAAATTGCGTTTGCTGATGTTGTTTTAGTAAATAAATTAGATTTAATTGAAGAGAATGAGAAAGAAAATCTCTTGCATGAAATTCAAGGAATTAACCCGACTGCAAAGTTAATTGAGGCGACTAACTGTGAGGTAGATATACCATCTTTATTACAAATCCAAACGTTTAAAACGAAAGATACGTTGCAAATTTACCCTCATAAAGAACATAACCACTTAGAAGGTGTGAAATCATTTGTATTACGTGAAGAACGTCCGCTGGATTTACAAAAGCTTAATGAGTGGATGTCAGCTGTCGTGCAAGAGCTAGGGGAATATTTATATCGTTACAAAGGAATTTTATCGATAGACGGAGTAGATAAACGTATCGTTTTCCAAGGTGTACATACGTTATTTGCTGCTTCGTACGATAGAGAGTGGCAAGAGGGCGAAGAGCGAGTAAGTGAAGTAGTTTTTATCGGAAGAGATATTAATAAAGAGTGGTTCCAAGAACATTTCGAGGAGTGTGTGAAATAAGTCTGCGTAAATTGTAGGCTTATTTTTTATGAGTATTCTATTAGATTGCAAAACAGAATTAAATAAGGGAAAGAAACTAAAAATTGATGACTGTATAATAAAAAGCCTGTTTTCACAGGCTTGTATTTTCGTCTATTAGTAACTCCATTACAACACCTACAACTGGACCTTCATCATCAATATCCCCATTTAAGCGGAAACCAAATGATTCATACAGTCCCATTGCAAGTTTGTTGTCTGGATGTAAACTTAAGTAAATTATTTTACATTCAAATTTTTCTTGTAAGAATTGAATAAGTAAGCGAAGGAAACGTTTTGCGTATCCTTTTCCTTGATATTGTTGGTCAATCATAAAGCGATCGAGCCATACACTTTTATGTTTTACTGAATACCATCCATACATTGCGTATCCTACAAGTGTTTCGCTATCATATAAACCTACTGACGTTCCGTTTCCTTCATATAATGATTCTGCTAAAGAAAACGCGTTACTTTCAATAAATTGTTGCTGATCTTTTGCGACGTCTAAAGCAACTACTGAACGCCAATTTTTTGCTGTTACTTCACAAATGTGAAGATTCATAATTCCAACTCACCTTCTAAATTAATATAGCTTTCAAGCTAATATGGATAATTTTACTTGTTATTTTGGTCAAGTCAAGGATAAATACATAAAAAGGCAGCTGAATAACAGATTCAGCTGCCTAGAAAATATAATGGATTAGTTTGTTGCTTCTTTCAATGTATTTACGTTTTCTTCCATTAAAGTGAAGTAATCTTTATTATTTTTTGCATCATCTTCAGAAATAGTAGCTAAGTGATTTAAGCGTAAAACTTTTGTACCAGTTTCTTTTTGAATTACGGATGCTACTTTTGGAGTAGAGAACGTTTCGAATAAAATATATTTTAGATTATGTTCTTTTACTGTTTTTGTAATGTCAGCAAGCTGCTTTTGAGATGGTTCATCAGAAGCTGAAATTCCAGCGATAGGAATTTGTTTTAGGCCGTATCGTTGTTCCCAGTAACCATAGGCAGCATGAGAAACTAAAATTTCTTTCGTTTTTGCGTTCGCTACAGCTGCCTTAAATCCATCGTCTAAATCAGTAAATTTAGTTTGAAGTGCTGCAAAGTTTTTTTCGAATTCTTTTTTATGTTCAGGTTGTAATTCTACAAGTGCATTTTTAATTTTTTCTGCTTGTTTCATTGCTAGAGTAGGATCTAACCAAACATGTGGGTCTTTATCGTGATGATGTTCATCTTCTTTATGGCCATCTCCATGATCATGATGCTCTTCTTCAGTAGAAGCACGAAGCTCAATACCTTTAGATGCATTTACAATTTTAACATTTTCTTTTTGTAATGTTTTTTCCATTTTTTCAGCAAATGGTTCTAATTCAGCGCCGTTATAAACAAATAAATCGGCTTTTGCAACTTGTACTGTTTGTTTTTGACTTGGTTCAAATGTATGTGAATCTGCACCAGGTGGGTAAATTGCTTCAACATTTACATAGTCGCCACCAATTTTCTTTGCGAAATCAGCAAGTGGGAAAATCGTTGTATAAACTGTTAGCTTTCCATCTTTCTTGGCATTACTTTCTTTTTTATTTGAGCAGCCAGCGAAAATTAAGGTAAAAATAAGTAAGAATGAAAATATAGTCAATCTTTTAGGCATGAAGTTCTCCTCTTTTCTTTTTTACGGATATATTTTCCCCAATTATAGAAGAAAAATATCATTTTAATACAAAACGGAATAATTACGTTTTAGTTTGCGAACTTAGTATAATACATCTTTAATAAAGTTGCAATAAATAATAATCATTCCGATTTGTTTTTGTTATAAATTTGTCAAATATAGGTGTATTATTTTTGCAAATGCATGCATATGTGACAACGCTGTTTTCATATATTGAAAAGGAGGTAAAGAGGGGGATGAGCGCTTGGGTTACTTAATGGAAGCTATTTTATTAATATTAGCGGTAGTATTGCCATTATCTTTCGTATTAATTTTTTTAAGAAGATTAATAAGTAATTTAGGGGACGCTACAACAATAACGAAATTACAAGAGAGAGATGAGAAAAAAGAGTGAGTAAAGCACTATGCGTACGCATAGTGTTTTACTTGTGGTAAAATAAGAGCAGGAAACTCCTAAAGGTTGTATTTTACTGAAGGAGAGAAAAGTAAAATAAGAGGTATATGCATATATGAATAAGCGAACAGCGTTAATACTTGGTGCAAGTGGTTTAGTTGGACAAGAGATAACGCGTCTATTACTTGAATCAGATTACTACGATTCGGTTACTATTTTTGTAAGAGAGCCAATGCAATTGCAACATGAGAAGTTACAGCAGAAACAAGTTGATTTTTTGGTATTAGAGGAATATAAAGAGTTCTTTGCTGTGGATGATGTTTTTAGTTGCTTAGGAACAACAATAAAAAAAGCAAAAACAAAAGCAAATTTTAAAAAAGTAGATTATGAATATACGTTACGAGCTGCTTGTTTAGCTGAAAAACAAGGGGTACAAAATTTTCTTGTCGTGTCTTCTATGGGAGCGAATCCTAAATCATTTTTCTTTTATTCACAAGTGAAAGGGAAAATGGAAGAAGAATTGCAAAAGTTAGTGATCGGTGGTATTCACATTTTTAGACCATCATTATTAGTAGGAAATCGACAAGAATTTCGTTTCGGCGAACAAATGGCTGAAAAGTTATCTCGTATTATTCCTTTTATCTTTAAAGGGGCTTTCAAAAAGTATAAACCAATTTCAGCTAAAGATGTGGCGAAAGGGATGTATATAACCGCGCTGCGAGAAGAATCGGGTATCCATACTTATAATTCAAATGAAATTACAACGATAGAATAAATAAAACCGAGAAGAATGACTTCTCGGTTTTATTTATTCGTATGAATTTTCCCTGGCGCTCGCTCATATTGATACGGTTCTTCTAACTCAAAGCCAAGTTCATTGGCGGCTATTCGTGGAAAGTAAGGATTGCGAAGTAACTCACGTCCGATAAAAATTAAATCTGCTTCGTTATTGTTTAAAATTTGCTCTGCTTGTACTCCGGTCGTAATCAATCCAACTGCACCAGTTGCAATGTTAGCATGCTCTTTAATATGTTTAGCATATTGTACTTGATACCCAGGATAAACATCGATACGTGCAGGGACAACAGCTCCAGAGCTACAATCGATTAAATCTACTCCTTGTTCTTTCATCCATTTTGTATACTGAACATAATCTTGAACTGTTAACCCTTCAGGATGATAATCATTTGCTGAAATACGGACAAATAACGGTCCGTTCCAAACTTCATTTATCGAGTCAATGATTTCGCGTAAGAAACGATAGCGGTTTTCAGGTGAGCCGCCGTATTCATCCGTCCGTTTATTAGTAAGTGGTGATAGGAATTCATTGATAAGGTAACCGTGAGCGCCATGTATTTCAATAACATCAAATCCAGCTTGTTTTGATCGTACTGCAGCTTGCTGAAAAGCTAATACAGTATTTTTAATTTGGTGTTTGCTCATTTCTATTGGCATTTTCATTGTTTCATTAAATGGAATGGCTGAAGGAGCTAACGCATCTGTTTCTAATTCTGCTTTTCTTCCGGCGTGAGCGAGTTGAATGGCAGCTTTTGCGCCGTTATCATGTATAAAAGTAGTCGTTTTATGTAAGCCTTCAATTAGGTTGTCATCCCAAATACCTAAGTCTTTGTTAGAAATTCGTCCTTCAGCTAACACCGCAGTTGCTTCAACCATAACTAAACCTACTTGGCCAGCAGCGCGAGTTCCATAATGAATGAGATGAAAATTCGTAACGCTGCCATCCTCATTCCCCGATGAATACATACACATAGGCGACATAACGATACGATTTTTTAGTGTAACGTTCTTAATTGTATAAGGTGAAAAAAGCTTGGAATTCATCAAATAGCCTCCTTGATTGAATTTTCTTATATTTTACCATTCTCTTTTTTGTTTCTCTAATAAAACGCTTATACGAAAAATTTTGTATATTCGTGTTACAATGACTAATATGAACTGAATTGGAGGATGGCATATGTACCAGGCTTATTATGAAAGCGAAGTAGGTTTGCTTGAAATTACAGCGAATCAAGAAGGAATTACGTCTGTTATATTTGTTGATGAACGACAAGAAGAAAATAAAAATGAAATGATAGAACAATGTATAAATGAGTTAGATGAATATTTTAAAGGGAAAAGAAAAGAGTTTACGGTCCCGCTGTCTGCGGAGGGAACAGCATTTCAAAAAAATGTATGGGATGCACTTTATACTATTCCATACGGCGTAAGTGCTTCATATTTAGATATTGCAGAGAAAGTTGGAAATATAAAAGCTGTACGGGCAATAGGAGGGGCAAATAGTCGGAATCCAATTTCAATAATTGTTCCATGTCACCGTGTAATAGGAAAGAGTGGAAAGCTTGTTGGATATGCTGGTGGTTTATGGAGGAAAGAGTGGTTATTAAAACACGAAGGTATTTTGAAATGACGTATGGATGGGAAGAGGGATTGTTTTGAAATGTATAAATTGTGGGCAACCTTGCGAGGAGGAACAGTTAAATTGTGCAAGTTGTCAGCGAAACTTGGATAATGAACAAGAGGAAGGTAGCTCGTTAATAGATAAAGAACTGGAAGTATATGTAGGGAGACAATATCCGTATTACAAAAGGAAATGGAATCTTGAGAATAAGCGGATTGCTAGGTGGAGCTGGAATGGTTGGGCTGCTATTTTCAATATAGGCTGGCTAGGATATCGTAAGTATTATGTACCAGCTGCTTTATTTATGTTGTTATTAGTAGCGTGTGATGCATTTTCGTATTATATGGGATTTAATGTAGCGTTGCCAATCATTAATATGGTGCCTCTTACGTTTTTATTACTCATTTTTATTCTGTTTGGAATGGGGATTTTTGCAAATGGATTATACTATCAATTTGTGGAAAGACGTATATACCGAATAAAAGCAAGAGAAATAAAAGATAAATCAGTTGAAAACTATCTAATCAATGATAGCGGCGGAACGAGCAAAATGGGAGCGACAATTGTTACTATTTTAGCAGTTGCTAGCATATTTTTTAGCCATTTCTTTTTTCCGACTGATCGAGACGTTATTCAAAAGGTTCGTACAAGCTCGCTTTATGAATATCCTTTCTTTTCAATAGGTGAATCTTTCGAAAATTATTTTCAAAATTCAGGTTGGATATATTATCGTGGAACGGAAGGGTTAGAATTAGTAGAATTCCAAGGGTATAACACCGGAACGCCAAGACAAAAGGTGAAGATTCAATTTGTTGTCGATTATAAATTAGGTGAAGTGGAACCATACTCACTTATGGTTAATGGTGAATCTAAAACTGAAGAAGAGTTTTTGAAGCTGATGGAAGAAATATTTAAAGTTCAAAATCCATTTGATATAGAGGATGGATTACAAGTAAATGCTATTCAAGAAAGCGGCTGGAAAGAAATTTCCGATCGCTTTTTTCTATGTTTGTTAAAATAAATATTTAAAATAATCAGAATCTTTTGTATAATGAAATATATTATATAGGATTTAACTTATACATATAGATTGGGGGAAGGAAGAATGAAGAGAAAGACAACAACAATTGCTGCACTTGCGTTAACGACGAGTGTATTGGTTGCAGGATGTGGGAATGGTGAGAAGGCTTCGACAACGAAGAAAGAATCGAATAAGGGAATGGCCGATAAACAAGTTTTAAATTTGCTAGAAACAGCTGAAATTCCTTCAATGGATACATCTAAATCAACAGATTCTGTATCTTTCCGTGTATTTGTAAATGCAATGGAAGGTTTATATCGTCTAGATAAAGATAATAAACCAACACCAGGTATGGCAAAAGATGTGAAGATTAGTGAAGATAAAAAGACATATACATTTGAATTACGTGATGCGAAATGGTCAAATGGTGATCCAGTTCGAGCACAAGATTTTGTATATGCATGGCAACGTACATTAGATAAAGCATTAGCGGCAGAATATGCATTCATTTTATTTGATGTGAAAAATGCACAGAAAGTAAATAAAGGTGAATTACCAGCAGATCAATTGGGTGTTAAAGCGAAGGATGATAAAACGTTGGTAGTAGAATTAGAGCAACCAGCACCTTATTTTCTTGAGCTTACGTCGTTCCCTACATTTTTCCCATTAAATGAAAAATATGTGAAAGAGCAAGGAGATAAATACGGATTAGAAGCAGATAAATTATTATATAATGGACCATTTACAATGAGTCAATGGAAACATGAACAAAATTATCAGTTGAAGAAAAATCCTAATTATTGGGATAAAGATACTGTAAAATTAGACGAAATTAATGTAAGTATTGTGAAGGAAACAAGCACGGGAGTAAATTTATATGATAGTGATCAAGCAGATCGAGTTATTTTAACTTCTGAATTTGTTGATAAATATAAAAAGAATAAGCCAGATGAATTTAAAACGAAGTTAGATCCACGCATATATTTCTTACGTTTTAACCAAAAAAATGCAACATTTAAAAACCAAAAAGTACGTGAAGCGATTGATTTAGCATACGATAAAAAAGGAATTGCTGATGTCATTCTAAATGACGGTTCATTGCCAGCATATTTCTTAGTACCTGAAAAATTCACGACAGGTCCGGATGGAAAAGATTTCCGCTCTGTAAATAAAAACTTCCGTGATAGTAAAGATAATGCAGAGAAAGCAAAAAAATTATGGGAAGAAGCGAAGAAAGAGCTTGGTCAAGATACAATTACGGTTGAATTACTAAACGATGATAACGGTAGCCGTAAAAAAGTGGGCGACTTTATTAAGGAAGAACTAGAGAAAAACTTGCCTGGTATTAAAGTGAATTTGAAACAGCAACCATACAAGCAGAAGCTAGATTTAGAAAAGAAATTCCAATATGAATTCTCATTATCTGCATGGAGTCCTGATTATCCGGATCCAATGACTTATATTGATATGTTTGTTACTGGAAGCTCATTTAATGAAATGGATTATTCTAATCCGAAGTATGATGATTTAGTAGCGAAATCAAAAGGAGAGCTATTAAAAGATGATAAAGCACGCTGGAATGCACTTGCGGAAGCTGAAAAAATCTTAATTGGTCAAGACGCAGCAATTTCTCCTACGTACCAACAAAGTACAGCTTATTTAGAGAAGCCGTTTGTAAAAGGCATTGCTAACCATACGTTTGGCGGGGACTTCAGTTATAAATGGGCATATATTACAAAAAAATAGTATAATAAAAGATGAGTGAATTTTCGCTCATCTTTTATTTGTATAAGGAGGAATTATAGTTGTTAAGGGGAATCAATCATATTTGTTTTTCGGTATCTAATTTAGAAAACTCTATTATGTTTTATGAAAAAGTATTAGAAGGAGAATTATTAGTTAAAGGAAGGGAATTGGCTTATTTTAACATATGTGGAGTATGGATAGCGCTTAATGAAGAGACGCATATTCCGAGAAATGAGATTCATCAATCTTATACGCACATTGCATTTTCTGTTGAACAAGAAGACTTTAAATCTCTAATACAGCGATTAGAAGAAAATGATGTTCATATTTTACAAGGAAGAGAACGTGATGTAAGAGATTGCGAATCTATATACTTTGTTGATCCTGACGGTCATAAATTTGAATTTCACTCAGGGACACTGCAAGACCGTTTAAATTATTATAGAGATGAGAAACCTCATATGACATTTTATTAGGGAGGGATAGTATTTGCATGCACTTGTAATTGGTGGAACAGGAATGCTAAAGAAAGTTTCTATGTGGCTTTGTGAGAAAGGATTTTATGTTTCTATTATCGGGCGAGATGAAGTGAAATTAGAAAATGTTAAGCGAATGAGTTCTGCACTAGAAAATATTACATGCCTTTCGTTAGATTATCATAATGATGAAGATGTAAAGCTAGCTATTAAAAGTACAATTAAGAAAAATGGCCCAATCACATTAGTTGTTGCATGGGTACACACAAGTGCAAAGCATGTACTATCAAATATTTGTAAAGAACTAGATTTGTCGTCTAAAACATATAGTTTATTTCATATTTTAGGTAGTAAAGCATCACGTATGCCTGCACAAAAAATAGGGAGTACGCGATGTATTTATCATAGAATTATTTTATGTTTTATTTTAGAAGATACATATGGAAGATGGCTTACTCATGAAGAGATAGCTGATGGAGTTATAAAAGGGATTGAAAGTAAACGAGCGGAGTGGATTGTAGGGAGAGTTGAACCGTGGGAATTACGACCAACATGGTGAGGGGGAGTAAGAAATGAAAACAACTATATATGTAACAAGGCATGGTGAAACAGAGTGGAATGTAGCGAAGCGAATGCAGGGACGGAAAAATTCTGCTTTAACTGAAAATGGTATAGTTCAGGCGAAACAATTAGGGAATCGAATGAAAGATTTACCAATCCATGCGATCTATAGTAGTCCGAGCGAAAGAACACTTCATACGGCAGAGTTAATAAAAGGGGAACGTGATATACCCATTATAGCGGATGAGCATTTCTATGAAATTAACATGGGTATATGGGAAGGACAAACAATCACGGATATAGAAAAGCAATTTCCAGAAGAAGTACATCTGTTTTGGAATGAGCCACATCTTTTTCAGTCAACATCAGGCGAAAATTTTGAGGCCGTTTATGAAAGAGTAATTGAAGGGATGCAGCTTCTTTTAGAGAAGCATAAAGGACAAAACATATTGATTGTTTCTCATGCGGCAGCAGCAAAATTACTTATAGGGTATTTCGCGGGAATGGAAATAGAAAATGTGTGGGATGATCCATTTATGCATAGTGCCAGTTTGAGCATAATAGAATTTGAAGAGGGTATTGGTAAAGTGAAACAATTTGCAGATATAAGTCACTTTCAATAAATGTAAAAAAGGCCGCAAAACGGCCTTTTTTGGGTGGTATAAAAACTAGCAGTTACGTTTTTTATACCAGAAGTGATCGAATTTCTTATTTTTGCAAGATGGGAATTTATGTCCGCCTTTGCAATCATTCCATTTGTGTCCGCTATCGTGACAGTCTTTACCATGATCACATGAATCATCGCAAGAGTGACCGTGTCTGTTAGGGAAGAATTCGCATTTTTTACAGAAACTTCGTTTTGTCCAGAAAAATTTCTTTTCAAAGCGTATGCATTTTGTAATGAATGTACAATGTTTTCTGCGAGTACGTTTTGTAACTAATACGCATTCTTTTCTACGCGTTACTTTCGTAACGAACGTCCATTTTTGAACACGTACACGTGTACATTTCGTAACAAATGTCCATTTTTTTACGTGCGTACATTTTGTAACGAACGTACAATGTTTCACGCGAGTACATCTTGTTCTTGGACATTTACCCCCAGTTGTACATTTACATCCAGTTGTACAATGATGATGAGTGAATTTATCATCATCGCATTCAAAAGTACTTGGATCTTGGTGTAAGAAATCCTCCATCCCAGCACTTTTGATTTCTTCGACAGCTTTTCTAATATCACGTTTCATAGAAATCCTCCTTATCATGTATTAAAGTGAAAAGGTATTCTTTTTCCTTAACATGATATGTATGTAGGCATCTTTCTGAACAGGACAAGAGTGTAATTTTATATAAATAGATGATTGCGGATGTATGGACAAGAAAAGGCGCATACATTGAAGGAAGAGAACTGAGAAGGGATGAGAAAACATGCTGCCTTCATATGATTTTTTTGTTCATCCAATGTACTTAGTGGAATTGAAAAAGGACATTTGGTCAGATAGTCCAGTGCCAGCGAAATTAACTTATGGAAAAAAGAAGTATGATATTGATATCGTATACCGAGGAGCTCATATTCGCGAATTTGAGAAAAAGTCTTATCATGTTATGTTTTATAAGCCTAAAAAATTTCAAGGTGCGAAAGAGTTTCATTTGAATTCGGAGTTTATGGATCCGTCTCTCATACGAAATAAATTATCTTTAGATTTTTTTCATGATATTGGTGTACTTTCGCCAAAATCACAACATGTATTTATAAAAATTAATGGTCAAATTCAAGGTGTGTACTTACAGTTAGAATCGGTTGATGAAAATTTTTTAAAAAATAGAGGATTACCGAGTGGTTCTATTTATTATGCGATAGATGATGATGCGAATTTTTCATTAATGAGTGAACGAGATAAAGATGTTAAGACAGAGCTCTTTGCGGGTTATGAATTTAAATATTCGAATAAAAATAGTGAAGAACAACTGAGTGAATTTGTATTTCAAGCGAATACTTTGACGAGGGAAGCCTATGAAAAAGAAATTGGGAAGTTTCTACATGTAGATAAATATTTACGATGGTTAGCAGGAGTTATTTTTACGCAAAACTTTGATGGTTTCGTTCATAACTATGCACTATATCATAACGATGAAACAAATTTATTTGAAGTTATACCGTGGGATTATGATGCGACTTGGGGGCGAGATGTACAAGGGAGACCACTTAATCATGAATATATTCGCATTCAAGGGTATAATACGTTAAGTGCAAGATTGCTAGACATACCTGTATTTAGAAAGCAGTATCGAAGTATTTTGGAAGAAATATTAGAAAATCAATTCACAGTTTCGTTTATGAGGCCGAAAGTAGAAGGGTTGTGTGAATTGATTCGCCCATATTTACTACAAGATCCATACATGAAAGAAAAATTAGAAACATTTGATCAAGAGGCTGATATGATTTATGAATATATAAATAAAAGAAGAAAGTATATACAAGACCACTTACATGAATTGGATTAATTTTGAAAGAGATTGAAACGTTATCAATCTCTTTTTTTTGTATAATAAAGATGTATCAATAAAAATGAAGTAATATATTTGATAGAGAATGGGGATGCGGATATATGACGATTAAATGGATTGATTGGGTAAAACAAATACAATCTATAGCTCAAGCGGGTTTAACGTATTCTAAGGATGTGTATGATATTGAGCGTTTCCAGCAATTACGAGATATTTCTATTTCAATGATGTCACATTATACGAAAACAGATTGGGAAGTCGTAGAGAAATTATTTGCAAGTGAGACAGGCTATCAAACACCTAAAGTTGATATAAGAGCGGTTGTTTTTCAAAATGAAAAGTTATTATTTGTGAAAGAAAAAAGCGATGGGAAATGGGCATTGCCAGGTGGATGGGCTGATGTCGGTTATACGCCAACCGAAGTTGCAGCAAAAGAAGTTTTCGAAGAGACAGGTTATGAGGTAGATCATTTTAAGTTACTAGCTATATTTGATAAAGAAAAACATCAACCATCTCCATCGGCGACGCATGTATATAAGATTTTCATTGGATGCGAGATTATTGGTGGAGAAAAGAAAACTAGCATTGAAACAGAAGAGGTGGAGTTTTTTGGTGAAAATGAATTGCCTAATTTATCAATTGCTAGAAATACAGAAAACCAAATTAAAGAGATGTTTGCCTACATGAAAGACCCGCAGAAAGAGAAATTAATAGATTAATCCTGCTTGAATTGTACATATTGTTAAAATGAAGATATTGGCAGATTGCAGCCTTTATGTAATAATGGGATGGTATGTGAAGAAAAAAGGAGATAAAAAAGAACATGTTAGCAAACATAATAGATCAGTTATTGCAATTTTTTGCAAGCTTAGGTTACTTTGGAGTAGCTCTTGCTTTAATGATTGAAGTAATCCCGAGTGAAATTGTACTTTCGTATGCTGGCTTTTTAGTAGCGAATGGTAAAATTAGTTTTGTGGGTGCAGTTATCGCCGGAACGATTGGTGGTACTTTAGCGCAAATCTTTTTATACTGGCTTGGATACTACGGAGGGCGTCCGGTTGTAGAGAAATATGGGAAATATCTACTTATTAATAAACATCATTTAGACATAGCGGAAGGTTGGTTTAAGCGTTATGGAGCAGGCGTAATATTTTCTGCGCGCTTTATCCCAGTAGTACGTCATGCGATCTCTATTCCAGCAGGGCTAGCTAAGATGCCATTAAAACTATTTACACTTTATACGGTTGTAGCGATCATTCCATGGTCAATTCTATTTATATACTTAGGTGAAAAACTTGGTGGGAATTGGCGACAAATTAAAGAGTATGCATCTGATTACACACATTACATAATTATAGGAGCTGTTCTTTTTATTGCTCTATACTTTGGTTTAAAGTATTTCAAAAAGAAAAAAGCAGCGCGTTAAAGTCAATGATTTTTCATTGGCTTTTTTTGTTTGTTTCGGTTCTAAAGAAAAGGAGTTGTCCATAATGTGTAATAATAAAGCGTAGCGGAGGAATGTGATGAAAGGGTCACCGTTTATACGTGGAACGATATTTTTAACGATGGCAACGATGATATCAAAAATGTTAGGGTTTATATATGTTATACCATTTACAGCGATGGTCGGTACGAGTGGTTACGTTCTATACACATATGCATATCGTCCTTATACCATCATGCTCAGTATAGCAACAATGGGATTACCGCTAGCTGTTTCAAAGATGGTATCAAAATATGATCAACTGAATGATTATCATACGGTTAAGAGAGTGTTGAAAAGTGGAATCGTGTTTATGTTTATAATGGGAGTCATTTCGTGTTTTACGTTATATATGCTAGCTCCGCATTTAGCTAAACTTGTCATCGATGGGAATGATCAAACGGGGAATAGTGTAGGAGCGGTTACTATTAATATTCGAATTGTAAGTTTTGCGTTAATACTTGTGCCAGTAATGAGTTTATTAAGGGGCTTCTTTCAAGGATTCCAATCGATGGGGCCTTCTGCATTAAGTGTAGTTGTAGAGCAATTTTTTCGGGTTTTAACCATTTTAATAGGAAGCTTTGTCGTTTTATATGTTTTAAAAGCTTCTGTTTCGCTAGCGGTTGGTATTTCAACGTTCGGTGCATTTATGGGAGCTGTAGGTGGATTAACTGTTTTAAGTGCGTATTATATAAGAAGGAGAAGGCACTTAAAGAAAAAAGAGATGGAAAGTATACCACAAACAACGAAATCTTTTTTCTCATTGTATAAGGAGCTCTTTACATATTCTATTCCTTTTGTTGTGGTGGGCTTAGCAATTCCGTTGTATCAGACGATTGATACATTTACAATTAATAAACTACTTATACAAATAGGGTATATGCAAGGAGAAGCGGAAAAAATTAATGCGATAATTGGTCTTGTTCAAATGGTTGTGCTTATCCCGGTATCCGTTGCGACAGCTTTTAGTATGTCTCTCGTACCAGAGATGACGAAAGCTTACACAGCAGGAAATACGAAGCTATTGTACAAACATTTTACGAGAACAAATGTATTAGTAGTAGCAATTACGGTACCGGCGGCAATTGGAATGATGGTGTTAGCCAAACCTGTATATACTCTTTTATTCGGTGCTGGAAATGATCCAGAGATGGGGAGAATCATTTTACAGTATTATGCTCCTGCTTGCATACTATTTTCTCTTTTTACAGTAACGGCTGCTATGCTACAAGGAATCAATCAACAGCAGAAGACGGTGCTAGGACTAGTGATTGGAATTATTGTGAAGATAGTTTTAAATATTGTATTGCTTCCGTATTTCGATTATGTAAGTTTTATCATTTCAACATACGCGGGCTATACGATTTCAGTCGGGTTTAACTTGTGGATGCTTTCTAAATATGTTATAAAGGCAACATAAGCTTTTAAGGCAGAGAGCACTCTGTCTTTTTCTATGTTTATCCCGCTTTAACGGGCAGTGAGACCCTCACCGCACAATTCAGCGAAAAAAAGAAGTTTGGTTGGGGGCGGATAACCCGTAAAAGCCCGATTTGTAAGGGCTAATAATTGGTGAGGATGAAGCCCCCCACTGATTAAAGTTTCACTTTATAATATTTTTCTTATAAAAACGTTTTCAAAATAATTTTTCTATTGAAATTTAAACGTATGTTTCATATGCTGAGAATGGCGGTTTAAAAACTGTGATTTAAGAGAGGTAGATTCCTACATGTAAAAAGAATCGGGGTGATAGTATGTTAAATATATATTTAACAGACCGAAACGGAAAACTACAAGAGATTGAGGAAATGCAAAAGGGGTGCTGGATTAATGTACTTCATCCAACAGAAGAAGAAATTCAATATCTAGTACAAACTTTAAATGTAGACTTAGATTTCATTAAAGACCCTTTGGATGATGAAGAACGCTCTCGTATTGAAAAGGAAGACAATAATACTTTAATTATCGTGGATATTCCGACAGTTAGACATGACGAAGAAGGAAATTCGATTTATGACACGATTCCAATAGGTATGATTGTGATGCCGGATTGTTTTGTTACAATCTGCTTAGAAGAGAATCCAATTTTTGAACGTTTTATTAATCAACGTATTAAAGAATTTTATACGTTTAAGAAGACGCGCTTTGCACTTCAGCTCTTATATACGATTTCTACTTATTATTTAAGATACTTAAAGCAAATAAATCGAAAAACAATTGATTTAGAGCATCAATTAAATCAGTCAATGAAAAATAAAGAGATTTTCACATTGTTAGGCCTTGAGAAAAGTTTAGTATACTTTACAACGTCATTAAAGGCTAATAAAATTGTAATTCAAAAGTTAATGCGTAATAGTACATTTTTAAAAATGTATGAAGACGATCAAGATTTATTAGAAGATGTATTAATTGAAAATAAACAGGCTATTGAAATGGCGGAAATATATAGTCACATTTTAAGTGGAATGATGAATACTTTTAGCTCCGTTATATCAAATAATTTAAATAGTGTTATGAAACTGTTAACGTCAATTACGATCATTTTATCTTTACCGACGATGGTTTCTAGTTTCTTTGGAATGAACGTAAAGGTTCCGTTTGAAGGGGAAGCCCACGGTTTTGTAATTGTACTCATCATATGTGTAACACTATCTTTCACGTTAGCTTTTGTTTTTTGGAAGAAACGTTACTTTTAACGATAAGAAAGCTGCTCTAGCATAGTTATATAACTACGCTAGAGCAGCTTTTTTGCTATGAAATCTCAAATTTTGAATAGAATATAACTTGTACAATGTAATGTATATAAAGGGTATGTATGCCATATAAACCTTGTTCAATTAATGAAATGGGGTTAAAATTACATATTGTTAATGAAAAGTTGGGGGAAATACATCATGGAATTGTTTCAATTACCGAAAGCATTCCTGCAAATGAATACAATTTTTATCTCCATATTGATCGAAGCACTTCCTTTCGTGCTCATTGGTGTATTTATTTCAGGATTCATTCAAATGTTCGTGACAGAAGATATGGTGGCAAAATGGATGCCGAAGAACCGATTTCTGTCTGTTTTATTAGCTACTTTTTTAGGTATGTTGTTTCCAGGTTGTGAATGTGGAATTGTTCCGATTGTAAGACGATTAATTGGAAAAGGCGTTCCACCATACGCAGGGATTGCATTTATGTTAACTGGACCTATTATTAATCCAGTTGTATTATTTGCTACTTATGTTGCCTTTGGGAGTAGTATGCACATGGTATGGTATCGTTCTATTGTAGCGATTATCGTAGCCATTATCGTTGGAATTATATTATCCTTTATGTTTAAAGAACATCAATTAAGAGATGATCACTTCCCAGAAGTGAATAATAAGCGTCCACTGCGTAAAAAAATGTGGGATGTATGTACACACGCTGTTGAGGAATTCTTCTCAATGGGAAAATATTTAGTACTAGGTGCGTTAATTGCAGCAGCGGTACAAACGTTTGTACAAACTTCAACACTTCTTGCTATTGGACAAGGTCCGTTTTCTTCATCAGCTGTTATGATGGGACTTGCTTATATATTATCACTTTGTTCAGAGGCAGATGCATTTATCGCTTCTTCGTTCCAAAGTACGTTTTCAACAGCTTCACTTGTCGCGTTCCTCGTTTACGGACCGATGGTGGATATTAAAAATATGTTTATGATGCTTGCGACATTTAAAACTAAATTTGTAATTGTTGTTATAGTTACAGTTACTCTTGTTGTTTATGCAAGCTCACTACTCATTTATGCGATGGGGTGGTAGGTTATGTTTCGAGCATATATATTATTAGGTTTTACAATATTAATTGCGCAGCTTCATATTTCCGGTAACATTACGAAGTATATCAATATGAAGTATGCCTATTTATCAACAACAGCAGCAATTATTTTAGGTTTCTTAACGATTATACAAATTATCGTCGTTTTCCAAAAAGAGCACCAAAAGGAAAAAGAGAAAAATGATTGCAGTTGTGACCATAGCCATTGCGGGCATGATCATTCAAAAGATGAGAATACATGGTGGAAAAAAGCATTTTCGTACTCCTTGTTTTGTTTTCCAATTATCTCAGGGTTATTTTTCCCAATTGCGACGTTAGATTCGGATATTGTTAAAGCGAAAGGATTTCACTTTCCTGTTGCACAAGCAGAAAGTAAGGATCCATTTATGACAAGACAATTTCTAAGACCTGATACGAGCATTTATTACGGGAAAGAAGGATACCGTGGTGTAATGGAAAAAGGGAAGAAAGAGTTTGTTACGAAAGACAATATTAATTTGAAAGATGAAGACTTCCTAAAGGGTATGGAAACAATTTATAATTATCCTGGCGAGTTTACTGGGAAAAAATTATCTTTTAAAGGGTTTGTTTTTAGGGATGATTCTTCTAAAAAAGAACAATACTTCTTATTCCGTTTCGGTATTATACATTGCGTAGCAGATTCTGGTGTGTATGGTATGTTAGTGAAAAAGCCAGAAGGCGTAGAGTGGAATAATGATGACTGGATTCAAGTAGAAGGAGAGATAACTACTGAGTTTTATCAGCCGTTTCATGCGAATATTCCTGTATTAGAAGTAACAAAATGGAATAAAGTTGAACAGCCGAAAGAACAATATGTATTTAGAGGAGCCGATTGATAAAATCGGTTCTTTTTTGTGGACTAAAAGTTCTGAATGTTGTTAATATTAAACGTGTAGTTCATTTAGTATAGTGATTATTGAAATATTAGGGATAAATCATTAAAGGGGTGATAACAATGACAGAAGTAAAGGGGAAAACAGCCAATGAGTCAAGGGTGTTCAAAACGAGCCGAGTATTCCCAACAGATTTAAATGATCATAACACGCTATTTGGTGGGAAGATATTAGCGGAGATGGATATGGTTGCTTCTATTTCAGCATCCAGACATTCGAGAAAGGAATGTGTCACAGCATCTATGGACTGGGTCGATTTCTTACATCCTGTTCGTTCTTCAGATTGTGTTAGTTATGAATCTTTCGTAATTTGGACGGGAAGAACTTCGATGGAAGTGTTTGTGAAGGTAGTAGCTGAAGATTTAATTTCAGGTGAGAAGCGTATAGCGGCAACGTCATTCGTTACTTTTGTGGCACTTAGTAAGGAAAATAATCCAGTTCCAGTACCGCGTGTTATCCCTGAAACAGAAGAAGAGAAAGAATTACATCGTATTGCTGTGTTACGTGCAGAACAGCGTCATATACGTAAGGCAGAGAGTAAGAAAGTAGCCACATTGTTAACCTTTTGAGATGAATATTTAGCCATTTAAGTTACTATAGCAGTCGGAAATGGTTTTAAAATGAAAAGCGGACACCTAAAAATAGGTGTCCGCTTTTATAGTTTTTTCATCCACATATCATATGACAGTAGCTACTTAGCAGAAGCAAGCAGCACCGACGATGATTAAGAGGATAAATAATACGACTAATAGCGCAAATCCATTACCATGTGCGAAGCCCATTGTTATTTCCTCCTTTTATTTTAAGATACAACATACAATATGCAAATGAGCTATTGTTTGATATGGACATATATCATGCAATGACATATTTTCTTGAATGATAATGTAATAAAAAAGGGAAGATATAGAAATAACAGTAAGTGGAGAAAGGAATTTATCCATGAAGCACTTTTTCGCTATAATCCTTTGTTTAATAGGTGTATTCATTTGGATGAACATCGATGTGGAAATGGGGAAGGAAATGGCTAGTGAATATGAATTAGGACAAGTTCGATTAGGTGAATTTCAATTATATACGAACGGTGAAGAGTTATATAGAAAATTATTTGAGGATATAAACGATGCAGAAAAGTATATATATATCCATTTTTATATTGTAGGAAAAGATGAAATAAGCCAAGAGTTTTTACAGTTATTAGAGAAAAAAGCATCTAGCGGAGTAGAAGTGAAATTGTCAGTCGATCGGATAGGTGGATATAAGCTGAAGAAAAAGGTAATTAGCCGATTAAAGGAAAACGGTGTGAAGTTTACATTTAGTAAAAAACCGAAACTGAAAAATGTGTTCTATTCTTTGCATCAACGGAATCATAGACGTATTGTTACGATAGATGGAAAGGTATCATACGTCGGTGGTTTTAATATCGGAAAGGAGTACCTTGGACAAAATCCAAAGTTTGGGCCATGGCGTGATTATCACGTGCGCATCCATGGTGAGGGTGCAGCGGATATGGAAAGAAAGTTCGCCGAAGATTGGAAAGAAGATACAGGAGAAAAAATGCCTATACATGAAAGTATACCTACATTAGGGAATGTGAAATATCAATATTTATTTTCAAATGGAAAAGGCTTATGGGAAAAGTATGGGGCACTTTTAAAAAAGGCTAAAAAGTCTTTAATTATCGCTACACCATATTTTGTACCAAGTAAAGAAATGGTGAAAGAGTTAAAAGCTGCATTAAATCGTGGTGTTAATGTGAAAATTCTCGTGCCATTTAAAAGTGATGCCATATTGTTAAAACAAGCTGCCTATCCATATTTGAAAGATATGTTACATGCTGGAGCGGAGATTTATCAATATCGAAATGGATTTTTTCATGGGAAAGTAACAATTATTGATGGAGAAATTGTTGATATTGGGACAGCGAATTTTGATAATAGAAGTTTTTATTTAAATTGTGAGTCTAACTGTATCATATATGATAAAACAGTTGTTGATGAAGTATGGAGTCGATTACAGGTAGACTTTCATAAATCAAAACGATTTTCTGAAGAAGATTTTGAGAAAATTAGTAGATGGGATTGGTTTTTAGCGAGAATAGCGAATGTTTTAGCATCATATTTATAGTATATGGACAAAAGAGAAGGGAGGCGCTTTAATGGACTGTATGAAAGAATTAATGAAATATAGTTATATGCTAATATACAAGGTTGGAGAGTATGCTGGAAAGGTCAGAGACGAAGAATTAAAAAATCTATTACAGCACCATTTACCATATATGTTACAAGCATATAATGAACAAGTAAATTTTCAAGAAGGAGAGAATGTGCAGCATATAACCTGTGAAACAATGGAGTTTGATTTGCATGAAATGGGAAAGGAAACAGTTAGTAAATATACAGGGGATATTCATATTGCAACCAGTTATATTGCGCATTTGAAACGATTAGCTTTAAAGTTTGCTCAAGTTGCAGTGGAAGTTGCTAACCCAGAGTTTCGCTCATTTTTGGAAAATTGTTTCCTGAAAATGAACCGTTACGCTTATAGTGTGTGGCAATATGTTATGAAGAAGGAATATAAGATTACACATCTATATGAAAATGAAAAATTTGCATGAGAAACTAAGGCGAAATGGTATGCGCCTTAGTTTTTTTACGTCCATTGAGAGAAAAAACTAGTTTTATTGTGTATCGATTGGAAATGAAATATATAAATTAAAATTAGGTTTTGTTATCGGAAAATTTACAAAAATTTACCGTATATTTACTGTTTTTCAATCTCTCCTTTAAAAATAGAGAGTAATATGAGGTTGTACATATTCTATCACAAGGAGGAAACGCAAATGAACAAATGGGTTAAATCATTAACTGCTATGGCACTTGCAAGTTCTTTATTAATGGTAGGTTGTAGTAAAGGTGAGGACAAGAAGAAAGAAGACGACACAACAACACAACAAGAGGACAAAAAGGATAAAGAAACAAGCGGAACCGAGAAGTCTACTGATTCTAAAGAAAAGAAATAAAGTAATAATAAAGCTTCCTCTTATATATGAGGAAGCTTTTTTGTTGTAAATTGACTGAGATTATTGAAAAATAGAAAGAGAATGAAAGAGGGGGAAAACAAATGAAAGTATGTATATTGGGAGCAACAGGACGAGTAGGTTCAAACATAATTAATTTAGCATTAAAGGATTCAGCTGAAGTGACTGCATTAGCGCGTGATTTAAATAGAATAGAAATACAACATGAAAGGTTAAGAGTGATAGAAGGGAATGTATTGAACGAAAATGATATAAAGAAAGCGATAGAAGGAAGTGATATAGTAATTAGTGCACTTGGAACGGATCAAAATGGAACATTAGCGAAGAGTATGCCACAAATTATAAAGAAAATGGAAGAAGATGGGGTTCGTAGGATCATAACAATAGGAACAGCTGGTATTTTACAAGCAAGAACAGATCTAAATTTATATCGTTTTCAATCAACGGAATCAAAAAGGAAAACGACAACGGCAGCGGAAGATCATTTGGCTGCATATAAGGTACTAAGTAATAGTAATAATTTATGTTGGACAGTTGTTTGTCCGACACATTTAATAGATGGTGAGGCGACAGAGGTATATCGAACTGAAAAAGATATATTGCCAGAGGGTGGATCAAAAATTACAGTGGGTGATACAGCACACTTTGCATGGGATCTATGTAAGAAAAATATATATGAAAATAGTCGAGTAGGTATTGCATATTAAAAAACCATCCCGAAGTCGGGATGGTTAAAAGATGATATAACACAAGAAGATGATAATCATAATGATTTGGAGAATTGCTTTCGCTACTGTACTGCTTAAAAAACCAACTACAGTAGCGACTCCAACTAGAAAAGCATCTTTTGGCGATTTTTTATGTACTAGTTCTGTTATAAATACTGATAAGAACGGTATGATAATAAGTCCGAATGGTGGGAAGAAGAACGAGCCGACAATGATAGAAATCATTCCGACACGTTCACCCCATTTAGAACTACCGTATTTTTTTAAGAAATATCCATTTGCAATAAAATCAGCAACGAAAATGAAAAGAGTGAAAATGACTTGAATAATCCAAAAAGAAGTTGTTAATTCGCCTCCATTTATACCGAAATGGTAAATCAAATATCCAGCCCAGACAGCTAGTATGCCAGGGATAATTGGATAAATAAAGGCGAGAAATGAAACAACGAAACAGGCAATGATACAAATTGTTAATAAAACAGTCACTTTATAGCTCCTTTTTAATATCTAGTTTATGTACAGCAACTTTTTTGACTTGATGTCCATCAAGTTCTAATACTTTAAATTGAAAACCAGCATATTCAATGGAATAGCCAGCTTCAATATTTAAGTCAACTGCTTGAGAGAGAAGCCATCCTCCGATTGTATCTAAATCACTATCATCAATATGTAGGCCAAACATATCATTTACTTCAGAAATAAGCACCTTTCCATCTAAAACAGTAAGCTTAGGTGTACGCTTTTCAATCATAGGTGATTCATCAGCATCGAATTCATCTTGAATTTCTCCAATGATTTCTTCAAGAATATCTTCCATCGTTAAAAGTCCGGCAGTACCACCATATTCATCCATAACGATTGCCATCTGAACGCGATTTTTTTGAAGGTGGACTAACGTTTTACGAATTGGAACTGTTTCAAATACAGTTAGAACAGGATGTATATAAGATTCAAGTGGTTTATAAATACCTTTCGTTTGATCATGGAATACTTCTTTCGTATTGATCATCCCAATGATATCATCTTTATCTTTTTCAATGATTGGATAGCGTGTATATTTTTCAGTAGCGACGATATCCATATTTTCTTCTAACGTATTTTCAGTAGACAAGCAAATCATTTCGGTACGAGGAACCATAATTTCTTTCGCAACTCGATCATCAAATTCAAAAATGTTATTTACATATTTATATTCGGTTTGGTTTATTTCACCGCTTTTAAAACTTTCACCTAAAATGAGTCGCAATTCCTCTTCAGAATGAGCAAGTTCACTTTCCTTCGCAGGTTCTAATCCGAGTAGTTTTGTGAAAAATATAGCTGTACTATTGAGTAGCCAAATGAATGGATACATAATTTTATCAAATAAAATAAGCGGTCTTGCAAATTTGAGTGTGATTGCTTCTGCTTTTTGAATTGCGAAAGACTTTGGAACTAATTCACCTAATACAACGTGGAAAAATGTAATAACACTAAAAGCAATAACAAAAGATAAAGTGTTAGCCATTGTTCCAGTAATATTAATTTTTTCAAAGAGCGGTCGTAGTATATGTTCCACAGTCGGTTCACCAAGCCAACCAAGCCCTAAAGAAGTGATTGTAATTCCGAGCTGACAAGCTGATAAATAAACATCTAAATTAGATAGGACGCTTCTTGCAGCTAAAGCTTGTTTATTACCTTCATTTGCAAGTTGGTCAATTCGACTTTTTCGTACTTTTACAACAGCGAATTCTGATGCAACGAAAAAACCAGAAATAAGAATAAGTACAAAGATGAGAAAAATATTTAATATGTCCAAGCGTGTTCTCCATTCCAAGGTCTGGAATAAAGATGTCACCTCCTGCAATTATGTTATACTTTTATAATAAATCCAAATGAAAAGAATAGTCAAAGGAAAAGGGTAAATATTGGTATGTTTCTGTAATAGTTTTTGAATTTGCTGTTATTTTGTCCGCTATACAAAAGGAATAACCCCCTACTTTTAGATTATAGAGGGTTATTTTAAATTAAGGTTTTGGAACACTTCTCGTTAAAGTGTATGACTGTTGCTTGGAGTAGTTTGTGGTCCATAGTGTTTGAAGGAAAGAAAGTATGCTATATGGGATATAGAGTAGTAATAAGCCGATTGTAACAATTATAGGTGAATTTCCGCCAAATTGAACGATAAATTGTAACAGTCCATTTGCATGAAAAACGCATTCCATAAAAACGAATGAAAGAATAATGGAACCTAAAATTGATTTATGATTTGAAGTAAGCGCTAAAAACAATGTGTCTACAAGAAAAGAATCATGTTTTATTTCATATTCATTTGTGTTTTTTAAGAAAGGAATCCATTTTTTTACTGCTTGCATAACGATAATCATGGAAGTACTACATACGATGATAAATGATGAGTAGTAAGGAAGGTTTATAAATTGTGCGATGTATAGAAGTAGTAATAAGACTGAACATTGTAATACTACAGTGCAAAAAGAGTAAGGTATCCATTTCAATACAGTAGTAAACTTTTTAAACGAGTTAGGTACTTTGAAAAATAAATGGCCGATACCCAAACTTATGAAAAATCCGATCGCAAGGGTAAAAGTAAAACGAACAATCGATATAAAATATATTTCCCATATGTAAGGGAATAATGGTGTTGAATGATTAGAAGTATGTATCATTTGGTTTGCTGAGAAAAAGATAGATTCATGCATCCAATCAACCTTTGGAATTGATATAGAAGAAAGCTGTGCGAAGTTTTGAAAAATGCTAATAAATCCATTTTGATAGGAGTAATTGTGTGTAATAAAAAGAGCTGGAATAGGACTTATGGCAAAAATAAAAATAACACCAATTATAAATTTACATATATGTGAGCGTAATAAGGACATATAACCACCTACTCTTAGAATATTCAGAAAATTCTTATTCTTATTTTAGCTTTTTTTGAAAGAAGTTACAATATATTTTTCATTTAGTAATTCAGAGAGAAGATTTGATAGCAAAAATATACAAGTGAAGGATTCATGAATAAATTATGACAAGAAAATGAATAATTTTCAGAAAAATAAAATAAATCATTTATTTTTTTCTGAAAATATAATATAGTTATGGCACAGAAAGTATTTTAACATAAGGAGGCTTTTTATGAGGATTAAAGGGAATTACGTGCCGAAAAGGGAAGTTTTACTGTGCTCAAGTTCGATTACGATTGGGGAAGCGTTAGAGCATTTAAATAAAACGGGGTATCGTTGTGTACCAGTTTTAGATGAAAAAAAAGAGAAATTTTTAGGGAATATATATAAAGTAGATATTTTAGAATATAAAGGATCACTTGATGAGAGTGTAATACAATTATTAAACGATAAAGAAGGATTTGTGAGAGAAGATTCATCTTTCTTTAAAGTATTTTTTACAATAAAAAAATTGCCTTATTTATCAGTAGTTGATGAAAAAGGGGTTTTCCTTGGAATTTTAACGCATAAAAAAGTTTTTGAGTTATTAGAGGATGCATGGGGCGTTCACTCTAGTAAATACTCTGTCATGATTGGAACGCAAGACTATAATGGAGCAATCCAAAAATTATCGACAGTTTTAAAGAAATACACTGGTATTCAAAGTTTGATGACTTTTGATAATGATGCCTTATTAGTTCGTAGAATTATGTTTACATTAGGAGAAGAGTTTAACGACGGTGAATTAGAGACATTATTGAAAGATTTAGAAGATCACGGATTTAGAGTTGTGTATGTGGAAGAGATGAAAAATCCACGTGAAGTTGAAACCATAGAGTAACATACAAAAGCCATCTAATTATATATGAAGTGACCCCCGAAAGTTAGACAGGTCGTTTCATTAGGCAGCCTCTAGGGTATGAGCCCAGTATTGTACTGGGCTCATACCCTTTAATTTTGCCTTAATTCTTTTATGATTATAGTATTCTATATACTTTGCTAATTCTTGTTTGAAATGTGTTATACTTTCAAATTCTTTTCGATACAGAAATTCCGATTTCATAATACCGAAGAAATTTTCAATAACGGCATTGTCATAACAGTTTCCTTTGCGAGACATACTTTGAGTTATGCCACAATTCTTAAGAGAATGGCGGTATTGTTTCATTTGATAGTGCCAACCTTGATCAGAGTGAATGAGGAGTTTATCCGGATCGGTTACACAATAAAGGGCTTGGTCCAACATCGTTGAAACAAGGGAATAGGTCGGTCTGGAACTAATTGTATACGTGATAATTTCACCATTAAATAAATCCAACATTGGTGATAGGTATAACTTCTCCCCAAATAACTTAAACTCCGTAATATCTGTAACCCACTTTTCATTTGGTTTTTCAGCTTGGAAGTTGCGATTTAAAATATTTGGCGCAATTTTCCCAACTGTCCCTTTGTAAGAGCGATATTTTTTCATACGAACCAGACATTTTAACCCTAATTCTTTCATAAGGCGATATACTTTTTTATGATTTACTTTGTGTCCACGATTCATAAGTTCATCACGAATACGACGATAACCATAACACCCATCGTGTTCATTATAAATAGCTTGAATCAGTTCTTTTACCTCCGTATTTGGATCAGGACGATTAAAATGTTTCATCCAGTAATAGTACGTACTACGTGGAATGTTTGCGAGTTGAAGTAACTCCTTGATAGGAAATTCATGCCTTAACTCGTAGATTACTTGCGCTTTGTCTTGTTTGGTGATTTTTCTTTGTTTTGAACTAAGGCATTCAACTTTTTTAAATATGCATTTTCCATACGTAAACGCTCATTTTCCGCTTGTAAGGCTTCGATTGATCCTTCATCTACTGGTTTTATTTTTTTATCTTTCATGGTTGGACGCCCCTTTTTCTTTGATTGTAGGGCATCCAATCCTCCTGTTTCATAAGCTATTTTCCATTTCCGAAGTGTTTCATAAGACGGTATATTGAAAAGTGCCGCTGTTTCTCTGATAGATGTCCCGTGTTCATTCATATAATAAAGTACATCTAGTTTATACTGGGCTGGGTAGAATGTATAGCACTTTTCAAAGGCCTTTTCACCTGAAGACTCATATCGTCTAATCCACTCACGAAGTACGCTAGGGTTAACTCCTATAGATTTAGCAATTATTTTTCCACTTTCTGTACCATCTAAATATCGTTTCACCGCTTGGATTTTTTCTTTTGAAGAAAATTTAACCATAAAAAATGCACCTCCAATTGTTAGACTGTGTCTAACAATTGGGGTGCACTTCATATATTAGATGGCTTTTGTATGTTACGTGTATAAAGTTATTTGAAAATAACAATCGAATAATAGGTGAGATTGTAACAATATTTGTGTAAGAGAATAAAAAATGTAGATAATTTCGATTTTCAAAAAAATCAATTTGAAAATATGTTTTTATTTTGCAACTAAATATGTTACTATATGTGTGATAAAAACAAAGAGGTCTGACATCTACACTCCACGTAATAACACTCTAATGATTTGAAAATTCAAAAAAATCAAAATTAAAAATAATAATTGTATTAATGATTAGAGTAAAAATAAGGGGAATGGAGAAATTATGGAGAAAGACACTGCTTTGTAAGGGGCATATTTTATCATCTTGAGCAGAGAGGAGGATGCATAGCATATTGTAAAATATAGAGATAAACAGTGAAAAAGTGCTATGCAAATGAAGAGCATGAAGGGACGTTTAAGGCCAGGTGATACGGTAGCAATTGGTTTAATGCTATTTGCATTATTTTTAGGAGCAGGAAATTTAATTTTTCCGCCAGTTTTAGGTCAACAAGCAGGAGAGAATGTTTGGATTGCTACAATAGGATTCCTTGTAACGGGAGTCGGATTACCCCTACTAGCTGTAACAGCTGTCGCGTTTGTAGAGGGGGACTTGAAAGCGCTATCTTCTAGAGTTCACCCTATATTTGCGTTTATTTTCCCATTGATTAGTTATTTAGCAATTGGACCATTTTTCGCGATTCCTCGTACTGGAGCTGTTTCGTTTGAAATGGGTATGAAGCCGTTTTTATCAGAGGCAATGGTTTCAGAGTGGTACATGCTATTTCTTTTCACGATAGTTTTCTTCGGAATAACGTGGTATTTATCATTAAATCCATCTAAATTAGTGGATTGGTTCGGAAAGTTTCTTACACCATTATTAGTATTAATTGTCGCTGTTATTGTCGGAAAGGCAATTATTGATCCAATTGGAGAGCCAGCTGCGCCGTTAGCTGCTTACAAAGAAAATGCTTTCTTTGGTGGATTTATTCAAGGATATTTAACGATGGATGCAATTAGCGCGCTCGTATTCGGAATTGTCGTTGTACAAGTTATCCGCTCTAAAGGGATAAAAGAGAGTAGTCAAATTGCAAAAATAACAGTAGTATCAGGTATTATTGCTGTACTTGGTTTAACGTTAATTTATTTATCACTTGCTTATCTTGGTTCAACAAGTACATCACTTGGTATCTCAGAAAACGGTGGCCTTATTTTAACGAATGTTGTAAATGAGCTATATGGGACGAGTGGTAAAATTTTATTAGGGCTTGTTATTATACTCGCTTGTTTAACAACTTCTGTTGGGTTAACATCTGCGTGTGCAGGTTTCTTTACAAACTTATTCCCAAAACTTTCGCATAAAACGATTGTAACAATGGTATGTGTATTTAGTTTAATTGTATCTAACCTAGGTTTAACACAATTAATCGCAGTAACATTACCTGTGTTAATGATCATTTATCCAGTTGCAATTGTATTAATCGTACTTTCGTATTTCCATAAGTGGATTGGGAAGCGTAATACAATTTATATTGGAGCTATTTTAGGTGCATTGTTAATTAGTTTCTTTAACGGTTTAGAAAGTGCGAAAATTAAAATTGACGCGATTTCTAATGTACTACAAATGTTACCGTTATATAACGAAGGAATCGGATGGTTAATTCCATCATGTATTGGCGGGATTCTTGGTTTCTTCTTCTATAAATCAAATGAATCAAGTGAATTACAAAAGAAAGGTGCTTAGGCACCTTTCTTTTTTTGAAGGGGATTTTTGTATTTTGTCTAAGTAATAATTGGGGGGAATGATAAATGGCTAATTTTGAAGATTTTTTAAATTTGGATTTGAGAATTGGAACTGTAATACATGCAGAGGAATTTAAAGAAGCGAGAGTACCAGCGATTAAACTAGCAATAGATTTTGGAGAAATCGGGATAAAGCAGTCAAGTGCTCAAATTACGAAAAGGTATATTCCAGAAGATTTAATCGGTCAACAAATCGTTGCTGTTGTAAACTTTCCACCAAAGCGTGTAGCTGGATTCAAATCAGAAGTGCTTGTGCTTGGTGGTGTTCCTGAAGCTGATGATGTTGTGTTACTTCAGCCTAATATGGAATTGCCAAATGGAACAAAAATTAGCTAGGGTGAAGGTAGGGGCTAATATGGATATCGGACGTGAATATTTGCAATGTGCGATTTCGAACTTTAAAGCAACAAAGAAACAAGGGGAACGGGCACTTTCTCAATTATCATATGAACAAATACAATGGTCTTCTCATGAAGAAACAAATAGTATAGCGATTATTATTAAGCATCTGCACGGTAATATGCGTTCTAGATGGACGGATTTTTTAACGTCTGATGGTGAAAAAACAGATCGTAATCGAGATGGTGAATTTGAAGGATGCTATCATTCAAAAGAAGAAACCCTTATAGCTTGGCAAGAAGGATGGAAATATGTTTTTAATACGATGAATACTTTAACGCCGGAACACTTATTGAAGACGGTATACATTCGCGGTGAAGCACATACTGTCATGCAAGCAATTGAAAGGCAAATTTCTCATTATGCATTGCATATTGGTCAGATTATTTACATTGGGAAGATGTTAAAAGAAAATGAGTGGGAATGTTTAAGTATTCCGAGAGGTCAGTCTGCGCGTTATGTAGAGAAAAAACGTTCAACATAATAATAAGAAAGAAACCGATAAAAAATAGGAAAAAAGAAAGTCAGCCAAATAATAGATGGTTCTGTAATCATAAGAATACTGCCAAAAATAAGTCCATATATAATAAGAAAGAAATTGAAAAGTGTATTCACAGGGAGAAATCGTGAGATAAACACTTGCTGTCGTTTAAAACAATCACTGTGAAATAAATAAAAGCGGAAGTACCATGTGGCTGTAATAAGGTCTTTCTTTCTCACAATTCTTTTTTTGCATGTATGACAGATAAATGGTGGTTGCATTTCATTACGCTCCATTTTTTATTTTCATAATAATGTGAGACAAAAGTAGGTACAAAGTGTATGTTCCTATATACGCTCCTGCAATAAGGAAAAATGGATTCAGTAAAATTCCATGAATGCTCGTCATGAAAACTAAATCTTGTATTAAAACATCGTATATATTAATGGAAATAATTGTACCAAGTACATATAGTGCCAAGTACGCAGAAATATGTAGCACAATAGAGATTTTTGGTTGCTTAGCGGACAAATAAAAAATGAATGATAGAGCGATTGGTAATATTCCTATTAATAGCTTCAATTCATTTCACCTCATTAACAATATAGCCGAAATTTTAACGGTCTATTCTCTAGGGCTTGTACATAACTTGAAATAGAGAGGTGATAGTATGAATCGGGGCTTTTTTTTTATGAAGTTTACAAATATGCGTAAGTTAGTTTTATTTGTTATTACTACAGTGCTAGCGACTTTTTTTCTTATTAGTCTGATGGTAACCTCTATGAAAGAGACAAAGTCAACGTATTTATATAATTGGTTAAATGAGTTATCGATGAATGGTTACATGTATGTACTTGGAAAAGAGAATCATTATTTTACACAGGAGTATCGAAATTTGAATCAAGATTTTTCAATTTCTTCTTTTCTCTTTTCTATGGCTACAAATATTCGCTTTAATGATGTACGCAGTTTTGTCGGGAAAGAGCTCCCGGGATTTGGTAAGTACGATACAGAAATTGTTATTGCGGGTGAGGGTACAAATTATTCTAACTTACCGATAGAGTCGAGTGTTCCTCTTGAAGAAGTAGTGAAGGAACGGACTAGTGGAACTGGACAAGCACCTAAACAAGATACGAATAAAGAGAAAAAACAGCCGTCCCAAACGACTGGGAAGAGACAAGTTGCGTTTATTTATCATACACATAGCTGGGAATCTTATTTACCTTTACTTAACTTAACGAATGACCCGAATCCGAATAAAGCAACGAGTTCTGTGTCGAATATTTCTATATTAGGAGATCGTTTCCGTGAACAACTAGAAGGTGAAGGGATTGGAGCTACTAACGATAAGAGTGATGTTGGTCAAAAGTTAATAAGTAAAGGTTTAAACAGTAATAGTTCGTATAAAATGTCACGAGAAATTGTGCAGCAAGCTATGGCTGGAAATAAAGATCTTCAATACTTTTTTGATTTGCATCGTGATAGTGCCCGAAAGAATGTAACGACAAAAACAATTGGAGATAAATCATATGCAAAGCTTGCATTTGTAGTAGGGAAAGGAAATAAAAACTATGAAAAAAACTTACAATTAGCGACAGCTTTACATGAGGCGATTAATAAGAAATATCCAGGAGTGAGCCGTGGGGTCATTCAAAAAGGGTTCCAGACAGGAAATGGAATCTATAATCAAGACCTATCAGGACAAGCGATATTAATAGAAGTTGGTGGTGTAGATAATACAGAGGAAGAATTGAATCGATCAATTGATGCACTTGCTAAAGCATTTGGTGAATATTTTTGGCAGGCAGAAAAAGTGAATGGATAAAGTGAAATTTAAATTGGTGAGAGACCTCACCTGATGAGGAGGAATTCACAGTATTTTTGAAAAAACGTAAGTGTAATGCTTGCGTTTTTTCTTTGTAATGATGAGACGTCACAGAATAGACATAATTTGTCGTTGTTATAGTAATATCGAAATTTGTCAATTTATAGCAGGAGATTTACAAAGGGATTTTCAGGAAAGTAGAGAAAATCTTTTTATAAGGAAAACTTTTTATTATGAAACTGGTAGGGTGATTGAAGTGATTAGGGAGATCGAAATAGAAGATGCATCATCATTTTTGCAATTAAGTAAGCAATTAGATGAAGAAACGAAGTTTATGTTATATGAACCAGGAGAAAGAAAAACTACAGCTGAGCAACAAGAAAAAATGATCCATCGCTTTATAGAAAATGAATATGCAACAATATTTGTAGCAGTTGAAGATGAGAGGATAGTAGGTTTTATATTAGTGAATGGAAATAACATTCAAAGAAAGAGGCATGTGGCAACCATTGTAATTGGTATTTTGCAAGAGTATAACGGGCGAGGTATTGGGACGAGATTGTTTAAAGAGGTTGAGAAGTGGGCAAAATTACATGATGTATGGCGTTTAGAATTAACAGTAATGGCCCACAATACAAGAGCTCAGGCACTATATAAAAAAGCTGGATTTGAGAAAGAAGGTGTCAAAAAAGCTGCTCTTATTATCGATGGAAAGGGCATCGATGAGTATGAAATGGCCAAATTATTAAAATAAGAGGTCGTTATATGAAAAAAAGATGGGCACTACTTGGTATTGTAGCTGCAATAATTATTATTGGAGTAGCAGGAATCAATTATAAAATGTATAAGGATAAGCAGGCGCGGGAAGTAAGTGTAAATAGCATATTTCCGAAAGCGAAAGAAACGATTGCTAATATGGATGGGGATATTGCGGTAATTAATAATCCGAATTCAATGCTTGTACTTGTAAATAAAAGTAGGCGTTTACCAGATGGGTATAGACCGCCAGATTTAGTTATTCCGAAAGTGCGCTACTCTAGTGAAGGTGATCACGAAAAGAAAAAGATGAGAAAAGAGGCAGCGAGGGCGCTTGAGGATATGTTTCAGCAGGCTGACAACGAGCGTATTTTTCTTTTTGCAGTTTCTGGATTTAGATCTTTTGATCGACAAAAAGCATTAAATACGATGTATAAAAAACAAGACGGGGAAGCAAAAACAGCAATGTCTAGCGCGGTTCCTGGCACAAGTGAGCATCAAACTGGACTAGCTATGGATATTACGTCTCAATCTGCTAAATTTCAGTTAGAGACAGTTTTTGGGGAAACGAAAGAAGGTCAGTGGCTTTCTGAAAATGCCCATAAATTTGGTTTTGTGGTTCGATACACAAAAGCGAAAGAAACGATTACGGGCTATCGGTATGAACCATGGCACGTAAGGTATGTGGGAAATCCACAAGCTACATATTTGTATGATAATCAACTGACGCTTGAAGAAGTAACAGAGTGAACAATTGAGGGGAGAGATGTACAATGACGATGTTATATAAGAAAAAAGTACATGCATATATTACAAGAGAACAAGAGGGGGTTATGCAATTACTTGTTTTTAAACATCGTGATATACATGAAGCTGGTATTCAAGTGCCAGGGGGAACGGTTGATGAAGGTGAAACGTTAGAAGCTGCTATATTGCGTGAAGTACAGGAAGAATCCGGATTGCGTCATTTATGCATAGAGCGGTTTTTAGCAGATTACATTATACATATGAAAGAAAAACAGGAGTATGAAAAACGCCACTTTTTCCATGTAACTTTACTAACAGATGTAAAGGATACTTGGGAACATATTGTAAGTGCTGGTGAGGAAGATAAAGGATTAGTATTTTGCTATGAATGGGTTGATATTGCAAAATGCCCTGAATTAGCTGGGAAACAAGGTGAGTTTTTACATTTATTAGATGAAGTATACGCACAGTAATGTAAGAGTCTGAAGCGAAGGTTAATCCGTTTCAGACTTTTTTTATTTTTCGGGAAATTAAAGGTGTTTAAATAAGAGTATTGAATTTCTTTAAAGGGATATTAATTTAGGATGTGTTGAGATGAAAAATTGAAAAAGTAAGGGGTATATGTTAAAAAAGTTCATATAAGGGAGAATATAAATGGAAATTCAGTTTAATTCAATCTTAAAAAAGGAATTAACAATTCAAGATATTCAAAATGAAATGGAATCTGGAAAGCTAACTTCAAAAGAGCTAGTGATGTATTATCTCTATAGAATCGCAAAGTATGATCAAGACGGGCCGAAAATCAATTCAATTTTAGAAATCAATCCAGATGCTATTTTTATTGCAGAAGCGTTAGATTATGAAAGAAAGACAAACGGCGTAAGGGGACCATTGCATGGAATACCTGTTTTGCTTAAGGATAATATTGAAACGAATGACTTCATGCATACAAGTGCAGGTACAATAGCTCTAGAACAAAATATAAGCAGTGAAGATGCATTTCTCGTTACTAAACTGCGAGAAGCAGGGGCAGTGATAATAGGAAAAACGAATATGACAGAATTAGCAAATGCAATGTCTTTTGAAATGTGGGCTGGATATAGTGCAAGAGGTGGTCAAACAATCAATCCATATGGAACGGGCAAGGATCATATGTTTGTTGGCGGATCTAGTACAGGATCTGCAATAGCAGTTGCTGCTAACTTTACAGTAGTATCTGTTGGGACAGAAACCGATGCTTCTATTTTGAGCCCTGCTGTTCAAAATTCTGTAGTAGGTATTAAACCGACTGTCGGTTTAATTAGTCGTAGAGGAATTATTCCATTTACTTATTCGCAAGATACAGCTGGACCATTTGCTAGAACGGTAACCGATGCTACTATTTTGCTAGGGAGTTTAACTGGAGTGGATGAGAAAGATGTAGTTACTCACAAAAGTGACGGTAGGGCATATCGGGATTATACATCTTACCTTGATGCAAATGGTTTAAATGGAGCGAAGATTGGTGTGTTTAACGATGCACCAAAAGATTATTACGAAAATGGTGAGTATGATGAAATCTTGTTTAAGGAAACGATCCAAGTATTACGTAATGAAGGAGCGACAGTAGTAGAAAATATTGATATTCCTTCTTTTCATAGAGAATGGAGCTGGGGAGTTCCGCTTTATGAGCTGAAGCATAGTTTAGATAACTATCTTTCTAAATTACCTTCTACTATCCCGGTACATTCTATTTCGGAGTTAATGGAGTTTAATAAAAACATAGCAGAAAGAGCTTTAAAATATGGACAAACTAAGTTAGAGGGAAGAAAAGATTTTCCTAATACGTTACGAAATCCAGAATATTTAAATGCGAGATTAGAAGATATATATTTTTCTCAAGAACAAGGCATTGATTTTGCATTGGAAAAATATAATCTTGATGCGATACTGTTTCCTTCCTATATAGGTTCTACTATATGTGCGAAAGCGGGTTATCCGTCTATAGCAATACCGGCAGGGTATATGGAAAGCGGGAGGCCTTTTGGAATTACCATTGCAAGCACTGCATTTAGTGAAGGGATATTAATTAAATTAGCTTATGCTTTTGAACAAGCGACAAAGCATAGAAAAATCCCCAACTTATCATGAATAGAATAAACAAAGAGGACAGGGATCCCTGTCCTCTTTGTTTTAGTGATTAAAGTGAAATATCGTTCTGCTCTGTCTTATGATATTTTAATAAACTAAAAGATAAACAAGCGGAACATAAAATAAGAATAGAAGCGATGATATAAATTGTACGAACACCGAACATATCAGTAATAATGCCAATGCTAAGCATAGATAGTCCAGAGGCTGTTGAAAGAAGTGCGCCATGTGCTGTATACATTTTTGATAATAAAGCAGGGGCAACACTTGATTGTAAAACAGTCGTTTGGGAAATATCTCTAATTTGATAACATGGTCCCATTAGAACACATAGAAAAAGCGCAATAAATCCACTGCTCGTCATACCATATAAAAATGTAAGAATGCTAAATATAAGAGAGCTAATCGACATAGATCGTATTAAATTGTTTTGAATATAGGAACTCATTTTCCATGCTAATAGACCACCGATTAACGTGCCAACATAATAACTTGTATTAATATATCCCCACCATTCTTCGCCCTTATGAAGGATAGTCGTAACGTATGCCATCGTAATAGCACCAATCCATATTGTCCCTGCGAAAGTTTCGATTAAGTCCATATATGTAACGGTACGGAGAGAAGGATTTTGAAATAGGAGTTTCCAACCTTCCAATAAAACAGTAATTTTGGAAGAGGGAGAATCTGCTATTCTTTCAGTATGTATGGAACGTAATGAAAAATGTAATGCAATGCATCCGAAAATCATTAAAATGTTATTAATCATGAGTGTAGAAGTAGCGCCAATGAGAAGAACGACAATACTCGTAAATGAATAAGCAACGGCTTGCACAATTTGTGTTGAAAAGGAAAAGATACTATTTACTTTTACTAATTTTTCTTTCGGTGTAAGGCGCGGAAGAATACCGTATAATAATGGAGCACTCCACCCGCTACATAATGAAATGACAAAAATAAAAGTTAATAGAGCTATAATGTTTGTGGATAAGACCGGGAACAAAATCATTAATAATAGTAAAAAGACTGTTTTCAACCATTGGAGCGTATATAACAGCGTATAAGATGGAAAACGATTTATCATAAGTGGTGCAGAGATGTTAGCAATTAGATTTGTGATAACTTGTAATAATGGAAAAAGAGCAGTAATAGTAGCTGATTTAGTTGCTATATAAATATGAGTTGTAATAATCATTACATATACGATGTCAGCGAGAGTAATGCATATTTTGGAACCTAAATAGTAGATTAGTGACAGGTTTCTCAATAAGAATATCACCTCTATAAAAAAAGTATTTAGTAATTGTAATAATTGTAATTTAAAAATTAAAATTTTTAAAGAATTTAATTTTTTGTCACTTTTTGAAAGGGATTTTCATGTATAATGAAGAATATATTGATATAGTATTATATTAATGATCATTGTAACAGTGAATATGTACAATAGCTTGTAGCAAACGCCCAAGTGTAAGAAAGGGCGGATAAACCATTCTTTTCTTCATATACATATAGAAAATGAGAAAGAAAGTGAGGGTTGCATATGGCTGCTTGGGTAATTTGGTTTATAATAGCTGGTATTTTATTTATCGCGGAAATGTTGTCGATTACATTTTACATGCTTTGGCTTGGAATTGGAGCTGTTGTCGGAGGTCTTATTGCTTTGTTTGCTCCTGATGCACTACTGTTACAAGTTACTGTTGGTGCAATTGTAAGTTTAACTTTGACATTCTTTACGAAAAGAATTTCAAAAAACTTTCGAGAAGCAAAAGGTTTTACTGATACAGTAGATATGCTTGTTGGTAAAAGAGGGATTGTTATGCAAGCGATTACAAATGAAGCGAATGGTATTGTGAAGGTGGATGGAGATACTTGGACAGCTATTGCAGATTCTTCAATTGATGCTGGAGAAAAAGTCGTTGTTATAAAGAGGCATAGTACTATATTACAAGTGAAAAAGGAGAGTGAATAAATATGGTAGCATTAACGTTAACGATTATATTCGCACTAATTGTAGTTACATTTATCGCATTAACAATTAAAATTATTCCTCAGCAAAAAGTTGGGGTTGTTGAAAGATTTGGTAAGTTTCAACGTATAATGCACCCAGGGTTAAATATTTTAATACCAATTGTAGATCGTGTTCGTGTATATCATGACTTACGCATTCAACAAACGAATGTACCACCGCAAAAGGTAATTACGAAAGATAATGTTCAAGTAGAAATTGATACAATTATTTTCTATCAAATTGTTGAACCAGAACTTGCGACATATGGTATTTCAAACTATGAATATGGTGTTCGTAATATTACGTCAGCAACGATGCGTCAAATCATCGGTAAAATGGAACTGGATGAAACGTTATCTGGTCGTGAAAAGATTTCAACAGAAATCCGCTTAGCGCTTGATGAAGCAACAGAAAAATGGGGCGTACGTATTGAACGTGTCGAAGTTGTTGATATTAACCCGCCAAAAGATGTGCAAGCATCAATGGAAAAACAAATGAAGGCTGAGCGTAATAAACGTGCGATTATTTTAGAAGCTGAAGCAGCAAAACAAGATAAAGTCCTTCGCGCTGAAGGAGAAAAGCAAAGTAAAATCTTGATGGCTGAAGGGGATAAAGAAGCGCGTATTCGCGAAGCTGAAGGTATAAAAGAAGCAAAAGAATTAGAAGCACAAGGGGAAGCACGAGCAATTGAAGAAATTGCAAAAGCAGAACAAAATCGTATTGAATTGCTTCGTGAAGCGAATTTGGATGAGCGTATACTTGCTTACAAATCATTTGAGTCATTAGCTGAAGTTGCAAAAGGACCAGCAAATAAAGTCTTTATTCCGTCTAATGCAATTGAAACACTTGGTACTCTTGGGGCAATTGGAGAAATATTTAAAGAAAAACAAGCGAAGAAACTACCTTCAAATGATACAGGAAAAGAACAATAAAAGTGAGGAAGAGAAATGGTATACCATTTCTCTTTTTTTGTGCGTATATTCTGAAAAGCTTGTACATATCCATGTATAAAGAAGGTGATGCAGTGAAAAAGTATGCAACTCGAATACATGGGAAGAAGCTGATTTCGTTACTCCTTTTATATGCGCTAATAGTAATTATGATAGCGTCGATTTTGACGTCATTTTTACATACAATGAAATCGAATTATGCAAATCAATGGTTTGGAAAAGTATCGATGCAAGGTTTTGTTCAAATGATAGAAAGTGAGAATCGCTATTACGGATGTGATTATTTTAAGAAGAATAAAAGAGAGTCAGTTGGGAATTTAATGTTCTCTATCGCGACAGATTTGAAAATTAAAGATTTAAGAACATTCGTCGGTAAAGAAGTACCTGGTATGTCAAAGTATTATTCTAATATTATCGTAGCTGGGGAAGGGACAAACTTGACAAATATCCCAAATGAATCTAGTGTACCGATTGAAGAAGTAACGAAAGAACGGGAAATAGCAAAAGATAAAGTTACAGAAGCGGAAAAGAATAATCCGGTTCAGAAAAAGAACGGAGCGAAAAAAGGTGAAAGTGCAGTATATATTTATCATACACATAGCTGGGAATCCTTCTTTCCATTATTACCAGGGGCAACTGATCCATCTAGCCCAGATGTAAATGTGTCTTTACTAGGAAAACGTATGAAAGAGCAACTTGAAGGACAAGGAATTCCGGTAGTTCATGATAAAACGAATATGGGTGATTTATTAGCGAGTAAAAAGTGGGTATGGTATCAGTCATATAAAGCGTCTCATGAATATGTAAAAGAAGCATTAGCACAAAATAATAAAATTGCGTTTCCGATTGATATACACCGTGACGATCAGCGTAAGAAAGTAACAACAAAAGTAATTAACGGAAAATCGTATGCAAGATTATATTTTATAATTGGGATGGAAAATGAAGGCCGTGCTGAAAATGAAAAAATTGCAAGAGCGATCAATAGTTATTTAGATGAAAACTATTACGGATTAAGTAGAGGGATTTTTCCAAAGTATAAAAAAGATGGAAATGGCGTTTATAACCAAGATTTATCGAAAAATGCGATGTTAATTGAAGTTGGTGGTGTTGATAATACGTTAGATGAATTATATAACACAATTGATGTGTTAACAGAAGCGTTTAGTAAATATTATTGGAATGATGCGGAAAAAGTGAATGGATGAGGGACGGGAGACCGTTCCTTTTTTATTTTGGAATCTTAAAATGTGATATAATGGAATTTTATGAATGTTAAATAAAGGGAGAGAGAAACATGCAAATACTACTAATACGCCACGGAGAATCAGAAGCTGATATTTTACATGTGCATGAAGGTCGAGCTGATTTTGAGTTAACTGACAAAGGGAGACAACAAGTACAAAGACTTGTACAGAAAGTGAAGAAAGATTTTGCACCAGATTTCATTTGGGCAAGCACATTAAAACGCGCTCGTGAAACGGGTGAAACATTAGCAGAAGCAATTGGTTGTCCAATTCAATTAGAAGAGGAATTAATGGAGTTTAATAATGGAGTGCAAGCAGGCTTATCATTTGAAGAAGCAAAGAAATATCCAGAGCCAAAGTTTCTTCATGATCGTTTTGAAAACGGGGAATCGTTTATTGAGTTTCGAATGAGAATAGAAGGAATCTTTTCTAAAATCTTGACAGAGAATACATATGACCGAATTGCAATTGTTGCCCATGGGGGCGTAATTAATAGTCTATTACGTGCATTTTTCAAAATGCCAATTTCAATGGACTACTATTTCAAAATGGGAGATACGGGAATAAGTTTAATTGAAATTGAGGGTGAACAAAAAACGGTGCATTTCATTAATGATACGAATCATTTGGACGGGATGTAAAGACTTATGTACAAAGTTGTATTTTTCGATGTTGACGGTACGTTATTAAGTGAGATTGATAGAAGCATGCACGAAAGTACAAAAGAAGCGGTACAAAGATTAATAGATAAAGGAATTCACGTAGTTGTTACAACTGGAAGACCATATAGTTTATGCTCACAATTTAAGGAACTAGGTATAAATACGTTTATTTCAGCAAATGGTGCACATATAAAATGTGGGAAAGAAGTTATACATAAATCAGTACTTTCAAGCGAAATCGTTCATGATATTTCAAATTTTGCTGAATTACATGGTCACAGTGTTTCTTACTTTACAGAAGAATTTGCAATGAATAATATTGCTTCCACAGATGAACGTGTCATGCGAGCGTTAAATGAAACCTTAAATTTAGAGCAGTATCCTGACAAAGTTAGAAACTTATCAGATGAGATTTATTGCATATGTCTGTATGCTGATGATACAGAAGCTCAAAAATTCATTGAAAGATATCCAGCACTTACGTTTGAGCGTTTTCATGGTTACGTTATAAATGTATTGGAAGATAGTAAAGTATCGAAGCTAACTGCAATTCAAAAAGTATTGGAACATTTAAACATTAGTAAATTAGAAGCCATTGCTTTTGGCGATGGTGGAAATGATATTGAGATGTTGCAGTATGTAGGATTAGGAGTTGCGATGGGAAATGGTGGAGAGGAGTTGAAGAGAAGGGCTGATTTCGTTACAACGAAGGCGAGTGAAGGCGGAATTTCTTATGCCTTAAAGAAGTTGCGCATTATTTAAAACTAATAGTTAGTGAGTGTGAAAAATCCTGTTTTAATAATAGGATTTTTTGTTTAACAATGTGCTTGCAATAAAAGGAAAAATATGAGTATAATGAGAAAGTGATTAGGTAAGCTAATTAATTAGTGGGAAAGGAGAGTGAAGATGAATGGATTCAAGAAAAGACTCTCTTCCTTTAGGGATTGAGCCGTACGCAGAGTTAATCAAAAAGACAGCATCAGCGGATACGGATCAAATTGCAGCAAAACTTGGTTTGTTAATGTTATGGACGTCTGATAATGTTCTTGATGCTGTTGACGTAGATTTAGCTCCGCTTGGTATTTCAGAGAGTAAATTAGATTTTTTACTATTGTTTATTTTGCGTGAAATGGAAGCGAATGGGGAAGAGGTGAACATGAGTCCTTCGGATATTGCGAGTCGATTAGGGATTACACGTGCTTCTGTCACTGGCTTATTAGATTGGATGGAGAAACGAGAGTTAATCGTAAGATTCCACCATTCTGAAGATCGAAGAAGATTAAAGGTGAAAATTACTCCGAAAGGAAAAGAACTAGTTACACATTCTTTACCAACTTTTTGGTTATCTTGCGCTTCGTTAGTTGATGGCTTTAATCAAGAAGAGCGTCAAGTTTTAGAAAAGCTATTAAATAAAATGCAAGCAACTATGCAGGTGAAATTAGGAGAAGGTAGGTAAATAAGTTGATTATGAAGATCAACTTATTTATTTGGACACATAATTAGTTTGCCTTATTATATGTTTAACTAACTTTATGTACGGTAATAATTTTTGCTATGTAATTAAAATAAGAGTTAAAGGAATGCTATTTTAGTGATTTAGAGATTTTAAACTAATAAAAACAAATCGTAATAAGGGAGAGAGTTTATGATGGAAATAGGAAAGGAAGTAAATAGTGAAAAGAATTATACAATAATGACAGCTGTATTATGTTGGTCCGGTATGGTAGTTATGTCTAGCCTATATGTAACAATACCTTTAATCGCTCTATTTTCAAACATTTTTAATACGTCATTAACACACTCGGCAGCTACAGGAAGTATATTTTCTGTTGGCTTTGCTATAGGGTGTTTGTTATTTGGGGCAATCTCTGATAAATATGGACGAAAAAAAGTGATTTTTATTGGATTGCTTGCACTGTCGATAGTTTCTTTTTGCTTAGGGTTTGTAGATAGTTTATTTTGGCTTGTTATTTTTAGAGGTATACAGGGGATAGCCGCAGCTACATTTTCTCCAGTAGCGTTAGCCTACGTTGTAGAAATGTTCCCAGTAGAAAAAAGGGTTACAACAATAGGGTTTGTTAGTACCGGTTTTTTAGTAGCTGGAATTGTAGGGCAGGTAATAAGTACTGCTGTTAGTCAGCATTTTGGATGGCATATGGTTTTCTTTCTTCTTAGCATTGTCTATATAAGTACTGCTATATGGATTTATTATTCTCTTCCGAAAGGAGAGACGTCTCAATCCTATACTGATATTTTGGGACCAATTAAACAGATGGGTAAAGTTTTTACAAATAAAAGCTTAGTATTAAGCTATATAATTGCATTCGTTTTATTAATGGCTTTTGTTAATATGTATACTGTTTTAGGGAATTATTTGAGCTCCCCTACTTACAATTTAACTGCAGAACAAATCCTTTATTTTCGCTTAGCAGGGCTGTTTGGTATGTTGCTGTCACCACTTGCAGGTCGTTTAACAAAGAGGTTTGAAGTAAGGAAAGTTCTTCAAGGAGGATTGTTGATTGCTATTTTTAGTCTAAGTTCAATGGGCTTTGTTTCGTATCTATCTCTACTTGTAATGATGAGTGTCTGTTTTGTAATAGGTATTGCTATATCCGTTCCGTCTTTAGTTTCTCTTGTAGGTCAATTAGGAGGGAGAGCAAGGGGAATAGCAGTATCTATTTATACTTTTATTTTATTTTTAGGTACTAGTATAGGACCTATCATTTCTATTTATCTTATGAAAATAGGAGGTTATGCTCAAACATTTATTTTATTAGGAATGATACTTTTTATTGGTTTTGTAGCTTCTCTATTTATAATTAATGAATGAGTGGAAAATCACTCAAATAAAGGAATGCGAGGATCTTTCATATGCTCGCATAATAAAATATAAATTTGTCCACGATGATGATAAAAGTGTGCAACGATTTCAAGTAACCATTCAAAGCGCGAATAAGAAATACCCCAATAGGCAGTCATAACGTCTGCTAATTCTATTTGGGAGTAGGAAAGAAATGTTTTAGAGAGAAGGTTGTAACCTTCAATCATCGTTTGTTGCATGTGAGCAACTGTTACGGGGGTACGTTCTATATAAAAGGTATGTAATTCTTTTTCTGGAATACCATTTAAAATGAGTAAATCAGCATGACAAATAAGAGAAAGATGTGCACACATTTCAAATAATGATCGTTTTGAGTGAATCGGTTGTATTTTTAAATTGTTTTCACTATATTGGTTAAGCATATCAATAGAAGTATCAATAGCAACTTTTAGTTGATGCAATGCAGATTGAACAAACATTGTAATTCTCCTCGTCTCCGTATATAATAGTTTCTTGAGGATATTATATCATACTCAAAATTCCGAAAATTCTAGTAGTTTGACTAGCATAATGAAAAGTATTATATTGTAAAAGGTCATATGAAACGTGAAATAGAATGGAATGCAATTATTGAGTTAGGAGTTAGACCAATGAGTTTGAAATATGGAAGAGATACAATTGTAGAAATTGACTTAAATGCTGTAAAACATAATGTAAAAGAATTTAAAAAACATGTAAATGATGAAGAAATTAAGATGATGGCTGCTGTAAAAGCGAATGGGTATGGCCATGGGGCAGTTGAAGTTGCCAAAGCTGCAATTGAAGCAGGAATACATCAACTTGCAGTTGCATTTGTAGATGAAGCAATAGAATTAAGAGAAGCAGGAATTACTGTGCCGATTTTAATTTTAGGATACACACCAGTAGCGGCTGTAGAAGATGTAATTCAATATGACGTTATGATGACTGTTTATAGAGTAGAAGATTTACATGGTATAAATGAAATTGCAAACCGTCTTCAAAAGAAAGTACAAATTCAAGTGAAAATTGATACAGGAATGAGTCGTATCGGTTTACAAGAAGAAGAAGTTAAACCATTTTTAGAAGAATTAAACCGTATGGAGTATGTAGAGGTAGTAGGGATATTTACGCATTACTCTACGGCAGATGAAATCGATAAATCATATACGAATATGCAAACAAGTTTATTTGAAAAAGCTGTTAATACAGCGAAAGAATTAGGAATTCAAATACCATATATTCATAGTTCAAATAGTGCGGGATCAATGGAATTAAGTAACACATTTCAAAATATGGTACGCGTTGGAATAGGAGTGTACGGTATGTATCCGTCAAAAGAAGTGGATCATTCAGTCGTTTCTTTACAGCCTGCGTTGTCGTTAAAATCAAAAGTAGCTCATATTAAACATGCGAAGAAGAATCGTGGTGTAAGTTATGGGAATACGTATGTAACAACTGGTGAAGAATGGATTGCGACTGTACCAATTGGTTATGCTGATGGTTATAATCGTCAATTATCTAATAAAGGCTATGCGTTAATTAACGGGGTTCGAGTACCTGTTATTGGCCGTGTTTGTATGGACCAGTTAATGTTGGATGTTTCAAAAGCGATGCCAGTACAAGTAGGAGACGAAGTAGTATTCTACGGTAAACAAGGTGAAGAAAATATCGCAGTAGAAGAAATAGCGGATATGTTAGGTACAATAAACTATGAAGTTACATGTATGCTAGATAGAAGAATTCCGCGTGTCTATAAAGAAAATGACGAAACAACTGCAGTTGTAAATATATTAAGAAAAAACTGAATCATTTCGATTCAGTTTTTTTATTCATATCAAATGCGAATATACCCTCGTTATGTAATACGGAGTAAACTTTGTGAAACACACTTTTTAGTTCATCTAAATTAAACTATCACCGGCAGAGATGACCAGTCCCGCAACAAAGATCTAATATACGAGAGTAGGGAAGAGCATCTTGTAAAACGAGGCTGGGTAGGAGGATTCAACAAAATGTCTCCAATGTTTATTATAGATGTTTGCTAAAATATCATAATTAGAATAAATTGTTTTTTTAACATATGTATTCACCTAAAAATTCATTAAATTATAATAGTCATGCCTCGTTTTAATTTCAAAACCACATTGTGTATATAGTTTTAAAGCGTGGATATTTTTCGTTTCGACGTCTAACTCAATTGTTGAAACTCCTTCTGTAATAAGGGTATGTACTATATTACAAAGAATATCTTTTCCGTATCCTTTACCTTGATAAGAAGGATGAACGGCGAATCCTGATAGTGTAGTAGATTGCTCTTGTTTAGAAACTGTAATTGTTCCTATCACTTTTTCAGCAATAAGGACACTGTAAACTTGATGGGAAGATGAATTCATCATTTTTTGTAACCATGTAGCCGTATTTTCTACTGAATCACCAAAAGCTTTACTAGAAATTTTAATAAGGTCAAGAAGTGATTCTGAAGGTGCAAGAGTAAGCTGTATATTATTATCTGTTGTTTTTTGAATTTCGTTTGTTTTGAACTCCATACTATATTCACTATATAAATATGGTAACTTCATATGTTTTACAAATTCATTCCCAGAAATAGAATCCCCATTAATAATAAGAAGAGCTTCATCTGTCTCTCTATTTTGTATTTCTTTCATTGCAGTTTGTAAAAGGATAGTTCCGAAACTTTGTTTTCTAAAATGAGGATGTACAAAGCCTATTAGTTCAAGCTTTGTTGGTCTTTCGAAATCATACATATTTAAAGCGCCAATTAATTGAGTACCGTTATAAAGAAGAAAATCGTTTATATAATCTTCATTTCGATTTTTTAAAAAGTTGATATGTAAATCTGAAGAGTAATCAAGGTTATCTTGTTGCCCGCAAATATAAGCCAAATCCTTCATTTGCTGTATTTCACTTTCTGTTACAGAACGCTTTTTCTGAATATCCATTGTATACTCCCTCTCATTCGTATTTAAAAATAGGATGGGTGACTTAACCATTTTTTAAATTCCACATTACCTTGCACAGATAACAGTCGGTATAAATAACGATAAGGCTGTCTATATTCTTCTAAGTGAGGAATAGACATAATTGTTTCGTAACCACTTTTAAAGGCATGTGCTTCTTTTTCTGTAAATTCCATAAATTCATTATATAACAGATGATGTGTTATGAGGATAAAGATAAAAAGATAGACAGCATACTTACATTTATAGTGAAAACTCATTAAAAATATTATATTTCTCTATTTTTGTATGAATTGTCTAAAAATAATAGTGGTAATACTTGAATGTAAGACTCGTATCTTTAAATTTATGAAGAGTAAAAGTAAGCATTCATTTATAAGATTGTGAATCACAATAATGTAGACTATAGAAAATATTTCTCAATAATAGAATGAAGAGAAAAGCATGAAGAAGTAGAATGCATTCATTTATAATAGACTTAAATTAATTAATATAATTAATTGTTAATTTTATTATATTAATTGGATAGGAGAGAATGTTATGGCAAATGTACTCGTAATAAATTTTCCTGGGGAAGGTCATATTAATCCGACTTTAGCTGTTGTAAGTGAGTTAATTCAGCGAGGGGAAACAGTTGTTTCTTATTGTATTGAAGATTATAGAAAGAAGGTTGAAGCAACAGGTGCGGAATTCCGAGTGTTTGAGAATTTTCTCTCTCAAATTAATATTATGGAACGAGTAAATGAAGGTGGGAGCCCTTTGACGATGCTATCTCATATGATTGAAGCATCAGAGCGTATTGTTACTCAAATTGTAGAAGAAACAAAAGAGGAAAAATATGATTATTTAATATATGATAATCATTTTCCAGTAGGACGTATTATAGCGAATATTTTACAATTACCAAGCGTTTCATCCTGTACAACGTTTGCTGTTAATCAGTACATTAATTTTCATGATGAGCAAGAATTGAGACAAGTAGATGAAATGGATCCATTATATCAATCTTGTTTAGCGGGAATGGAAAGATGGAATAAGCAGTATGGAATGAAATGTAATAGTATGTATGATATTATGAACCATCCTGGTGATATTACGATTGTATATACTTCAAAAAAATATCAGCCACGTTCAGAGGTATTTGATGAATCGTATAAATTTGTAGGTCCATCAATTGCTACTCGAAAAGAAGTGGGGAGTTTTCCTACCGAAGATTTAAAAAATGAAAAAGTGATTTTCATTTCTATGGGAACAGTTTTTAATGAACAACCTGCTTTGTATGAAAAATGTTTTGAAGCGTTTAAAGATGTAGATGCGACAGTCGTATTAGTCGTTGGCAAGAAGATAAATATAAGTCAATTTGAAAATATCCCGAAAAATTTTAAATTGTATAATTATGTCCCGCAATTAGAAGTTTTACAGCATGCTGATGTATTCGTGACACATGGTGGTATGAATAGTTCGAGTGAAGCGTTATATTACGGTGTTCCATTAGTTGTAATTCCGGTAACAGGAGATCAGCCATTCGTTGCAAAACGATTGACTGAAGTAGGGGCAGGCATAACACTTAATCGTAACGAGTTAACTTCTGAATTGTTACGTGAGACTGTAAAGAAAGTAATGGATGATGTGACGTTTAAGGAAAATAGTCGTAAAGTGGGAGAGTCGCTTAGAAATGCTGGTGGATATCAAAGGGCAGTTGAGGAAATATTCAAATTAAAAATGAAGCCGTACGTAAAGATTAAATAGATGTTAAAAACACACTTACTTTTAATTTGTAAGTGTGTTTTTAGTATTACGCGTTACATGTATTACATAAAAATAGCGATAAAGGTGAAACTTTTCTGTATATAAATCGATACCTTTGAATTAGTAGTAAAATTACGTTAAAATAATACTAAGAAAATATATAAGTTTTGGGGGTAATGAATGAAGAAAGTATTTGAATACGTATTATTAACAATTGGCTCAATTATAGTAGCAGGTTCATTAGAGCTTATTTTAGCACCTAATGGATTAGTAGATGGCGGGGTAACGGCTATTGCTATTATGGCAAATAAAGTCGCAGGATTGCCGCTTTATGGTGTGTTCTTAGGAATTAATATCCCAATTTTATTATTTACTGCAAAAGTAATGGGAAAGAAGTTTTTTATCCGTACATCTTATGCGAATGTAGTTACAACACTCGGATTAATTTATTTAAAACCATTTCCAGCAATTACGACTTCTGAGTTATTAATTGTACTTTATGGTGGAGTACTGTTTGGAATTGGTGTTGGGATTGTTGTTAAAATGGGTGGAGCAATTGACGGTTCGGAAATGTTGGCAGTTTGGATGAATAAACACTTTAATGTACCGATTAGTACATTTTTACTTGCAGTAAATGCAGTTATTTTCATTTTTGTTGCCATTTTATTTTCAATCGAACAAGCGATGTTCTCGTTAGCAATTTTCTATATTGTTACGAAGATGATTGATTTTATACTAGATGGTATTAATCAAGGTAAGAGCGTTATGATTATTTCTGGTAAGAATAAAGAAATAGGCGATTTACTTATGAAAGAATTGCAACTATCTGTTACGTATCTACATGGAGAAGGTGGTTTTTTAGGGGAGCATAAGAGAATCATTTATTGCATTACAAACCGATTCATTTATCCGAAAATGAAAGATCTCGTTCTCTCTGTAGATCCAACGGCTATAATTGAAGCTTCCTATTCAACAGAAACGACTGGTGTGAAACGTCCGGGAAGGAAAGCTAGGTCAGGTGAATAACTAGAAGAAGGCTGTCCAAAAAGTTATTTTGGAACAGCCTTCTTTTTTATTTTGTTGAATTGTTAACATGTTACAAGTTAAACCCACTGTTAACAAGTTTCCTTGCAACTAGGAAACCAAGCATCTTTCAATAATATAGCCAACGTTTCAATTTTATTTTCCGGAATACTACCAAAGCCGAGTAATACGTATGATTCCTTACGTAAATCATTCACGAAATCATATGGAGAAAGTGGGTATAATTTAACGCTTTGTTTTTTAGCGGATTCAATCAGTTCATTTTCATTCATACTGTTATTTACACATAAAACAATATGAAGTCCGGACTGTTCGCCAAGAATTTGAACATTAGCCCCCATTTCTTTCATAATGGATTTTACTAATGCATGATGTTTTCTTTTATAAAGTGTACGACTTCGATTAAGGTGACGTTCCCAATTCCCATTTTGTATAAAGTTAGCAAAAGCAAGTTGTTGTATTGTAGCGACTGTTTGTTTGAAAATTCCATGCAGTTCTTGGTATATCTTTAAAAGGTGTGGTGGTAAAACAACATATCCCATTCGTAAAGAAGGTAAAAAAGATTTTGAGAAAGTTCCCATATAAATAACGCGTTCATTTGAATCAAGACTTTGTAAAGAAGGAATCGGCTTACCAGCGTAGCGAAACTCTCCGTCATAGTCATCTTCAATAATGTATCCATTGCAATCATTAGCCCACTTTAACAATTCTAATCTTCTAGATAAAGGCATAATAATCCCGAGTGGAAATTGGTGTGATGGTGTAACGTATGCGACATTGGAATTTGTATTGTATAAACTAGAAATATCAATCCCTTTTTCATCCAATGGTATGGGATGAATTTGTCTATCACAGCTTTTAATAATTGCGTGTATACGGTGAAATCCAGGGTTTTCAATGCCGTATTCTTTTGTAGGGCCAAGCAGTTGAAGTAGTAGCCAGAGAAGTGGCTGTGTTCCGGCGCCGATCACAATTTGATCAGGTGAAGAATGTACACCGCGAGAATGATATAAATATGTTGATATATGCTCTCGAAGAGCGAATTCACCTTGAGGATCTTCTTTGGCAAATAGTGCATTTTCGTATGTAAGTATGGATTCTTGTAATGCTCGTTTCCAATTTGTAATCGGAAATGCATTTTGATCAATAAGCCCTTGGCTACAATCATATTCAAATTTTTCTTCTATCAAATTGTTCGTCTTCTTTGCTGCATTTCGTTTTTTATTTGGGATAATGTCAATATCGAAATTTGCTACAAAAATACCACGTTTCGGTTTACTTTCTGCATAACCTTCAGCTAATAACTGTTGATAAGCTGATTCAACAGTAATGCGGCTAATATTAAGTTGTGATGCTAAATTTCTGTGTGAGGGTAGACGTGTGCCAACAGAAATAGTCCCTTGTATAATTTCAGCTTTTATATATTCGTAAATTTGCAAGTAAATAGGTGTGTTACTTTGTAATTGCAATGGGATAGTAAAATCCATATAAAACTCTCCTTTAAAACTGGCCTTATAAAAAACACTTAAACTGCCGCTTAAGTAAAGGGCAGTTGCTTTCTATAATAATGATATAACATTTAGAAAATTATTTAAATAGTAAAGGGAGAGTTAAAAATGAATGTTAAAGAAGTAGTAACAGAAGAGCAATTACATGAAGTATTACCTGTTTTACAGCAATTAAGAACGAAACTTTCAAAAGAGGAAACAAGCTCTTTATTTCGAAATATGAAAGAAGAAAATTATAAACTATTTTCGCTGCGTAATGAGGATGATGAAGTTGTTAGCCTTGCAGGTGTAGCAATTTGTACGAACTTTTATAATAAGAAACACGTTTTCGTATATGACCTTGTAACAGCAGAAGCACATCGTTCAAAAAGACATGGGAAAGTATTACTTTCGTATATAGAGAACTGGGGAAAGGAAAACGAATGTGAGTCTATCGTCCTCACGTCAGCATTTTCAAGAATTGATGCTCATCGTTTTTATGAAAGAGAAGGGTATGATAAGGTGAGTTATTCTTTTCATAAAGAATTATAAAAAATAAGAAGAAGTTGTCCCGCAAAAGTTTGGAACAGCTTCTTCTTATTTTTTAAGTTATTATTAAACCGTAAATAGGTTGTAAGTTATGGTATATGTATTTGAAAAGGTTATATAGTGTATTTTGTCGAATTGTTTTAATTTAATAAAGAGAATGATTGGAGCGCTTATACTTGAAAAAAATAAAGAAACTATCAATCCCTAATGATGCTAGAGTTATCGTCATATCTGATATTCATGGAGAATTAAATCTTTTAAAAGAAGCACTACATAAAGTTAACTTTAAAGATGAAGATTATTTAATTATTAATGGAGATCCTTGCGAGAAAGGACGAGATAGCGTAGGCGTAGTAAACTACGTTATGAATCTTGTAAAGAACAATTCAAAGGTTCACGTTGTTGAAGGGAATTGTGAAGTTTTAGTTGATGCTCTTCTAAATGAAAATCCTGATCTTATTAATTATTTATGTATGAGAAAGCACTCGATTTTTAATGAATGGCTAGAGCAATTAGGTTTTTCAGTTCATGAGGGCACTTCAATTCGTGAAGTGAAAGAAGCATTGTTAAGTGAATTTTCACAAGAACTATATTGGCTAACAGACTTGCCAACAGCGATTGAAACAGAAGATTATATTATTGTGCATGCCGGTCTAGAAGATAGAGTAGATTGGAAAGAAACAGAGCGCAAAAATGCGATAGCAATGCCAGAGTTTTTTAATAAATCACATAAAGCAAATAAGTATGTAATAGTTGGTCATTGGCCTGTCGTGAACTATTCTGAAGAAGCACCGTCTAACAATCCAGTTATTGATAAGGAGAAAAAAATTATTGCAATTGATGGAGGAAATGCAATTAAAGAAGCAGGACAATTAAATGCATTTATTATTCAGAGGAAACAAACGGGCGATACGTTTTCTTATACATATGTAGACTATTTTCCAGAGTATGAAGTAATAGCGGATTTTAATGCGAATTCAGAAATGCAGGGCGGAGTGACATATCCGTATTATTACATAGAGCCTATCGAGAAGATGCAAGACTACACCGTATGTAAACAAAAGGAAACGAATAATTTACTCACTGTAAAAAATGAATATATAAAACAACTTGAGTCAGGTGAATATACAGTGAAAACCGATATTTCTTGTGCGCAAATAAGCGTTAGGAAGGGAGATATCGTTTCTCTCATTGATGGTAGCTGTTCAGGATATGATTTAATTAAAAAAGATGGCGTAGAGGGTTGGATAGAGAAAGGGATTTTAGTTGAGATAGAAAAAGTGGAAAATAAAACATTAAGCTGAAATAGGAGGGATATAACCTCCTATTTTTTTAAGGAGTATATTGCTTGCTGTCTTTAATAAGTAAATAAATCGTACTCGGCAGAATGATAAGCGTCATTCCTAAAAGAATTGCTAGTATAGCATAACCTCTATAGGGAGCAGAAACGATAAAAGGAAGTATCGCTAAAAAAATACCTGCTATCATCATTGAAATACTACTAATATTTGAAGCTCTTTTTTCAAGGTACTTATCATTCCATTCTAATGAAACGGTTGATTTAGTCGTATCAATTTTGGAACTGAAATAACCTATTAATATAAATAAAAGCCCTAATGCTAAAAATATGAAATGATCAAGAGGAAGTGAAAAGCCAAGAGCAATGAGGGCGATGACAATATCGACAAAAAATAAGAATAGTAACATTGTGTTGCCGATCCAATGGAGAAATTTCTGGTTATTCGCTGCTTTAGATAAAGCTAAAAATACAAAGAATAAGAAGGAACATATAATTATATTTACGATTACAAAAGTGCTTTTATCCATTGTTGATGTAGGCGTTCCATTGAAGTCCCATTTCGTAACAATATTTGATGGTAAGAAGAAATATAGAATAATATTTGTCGTAATAATAGTGAGAAATAAAGCAATACTAAATCGATTATTCACTAAATCACCAGCTTTCTAAATCAATAATTGGTATCTAATAACAAAATTATACAATATAATAAATGATATTAGTTTTGATTTTTCTGAAAAAACATTATAATTATATATGAAATGAAGAGGAATGCAGGAGGGAATTATGCAAAACGTTATATTAAAGGGGAAGAAAGTTACAATTCGTACAATAGAAGAATCAGATATAAAAACATTATGGAATATCGTATTTAAAGAAGAAAGCCCAGAATGGAAGAAATGGGATGCACCATATTTCCCGTTCTCAATGCAAGAATACTCTTCCTATAAAGAGAAGGTGCAAACTCGTTTGCAAGAAGAACCACTGTCAAATTTAATTATAGAAAATAACGGTCAAATTATAGGGAAGGTCGGATTTTATTGGGAGCATAAACCGACGCGTTGGCTGGAGATGGGAATTGTTATTTATAATCCAACTTACTGGAATGGTGGATACGGTACAGAAGCGTTAACGTTATATCGAGATTTATTATTTGAAAAGATGGAAATTGGTAGAGTAGGGCTCACGACTTGGTCTGGTAATGAACGAATGATGAAAGTAGCGGAGAAAATAGGAATGAGCTTAGAAGGTAGAATGCGAAAGTGTCGTTATTATAACGGAACATACTATGATTCTATTCGAATGGGCATGATTCGTGAAGAATGGGAAGCGCTATGTGTAACGAAGGGGTGAGAAAGATTGTACGCTATTATTGCTACATTTGATCGTGTGTTTACTCATAAAATTACAGAACTGCAAAATGAATTAACAAATGTAATTGGAACAAATCAATTAGCTGGAGTAGAACCTCATATAACGATTGCGGATTATAATGAGTTAGATGTTCATTTGTATACGGAGAAACTAGGGGAGTTTGTAGCCATTCAAGAAAATATAGACGCAGTAACTTTTCCTTCTGTTGGAATTTTTCCTACTAATGGAACGGTCTTTCTAGCGCCGACCGTTACCGATGAATTGTTAAAACTTCATTATTCTTATCATGATTATTTTAAAACTTTTCATGACAACCCAAATTCATATTACGTACCGGGAAAATGGGTTCCGCATTGTACAATTGCAAATAGATTACATACAAAGCAGTTTTTAAGTGTAATGGAATATATTTATGGAAAGTTTAATTTTGCAACAGCTTCAATTGAGAAATTAAAATTAATTAAGGTGAATTATGAAAATGGTTTTGCCGTTTCTTCTAGTATATTAGCAGAATATAATTTAAAGAGAATGGAGACATCGAGATGACATATATAATTAGAGAAATGAAGCAAGAAGACATTCACGCTGTACAATCAGTAGCAAAAATAGCTTGGCATGATACATATGAAGGCATTATTCCGAGAGAAATTCAAGATAGTTTTTTAGACGAGGCATATTCTGATGAAAAAATGAAATATCGTCTTAAAAATACGCATTTATTCGTTGCGGAAGAAGAGGGTGAAGTAATAGGGTTTGCGAACTTTTCACCTGTTAGACTACAAAACGAAGCGGAATTAGGTGCGATTTATTTGTTACCAGATCAGCAAGGAAAAGGGATCGGAAGTGCTTTATTACAAAAAGGAATTAAAGCATTAAATGGGATACGGAAATTGTACATACATGTAGAAGCAGCAAATGAAAAAGGAAAACGCTTTTATGAAGCGAAAGGTTTTGCTGAATTAGAGCAATTTGAAGAAGACTTTGAAGGACATATGATGCAGACAGTAAGGATGGTTTTATACGTATAAGGAGGACTAGTAATGAAAATTTTTGATTTTAGTGAAAAAGTAGGAAAGCACCTATCAGTATTTCAATCTAATTTCATCATGTCAAAAATATTAAACCATCAAGGAAATATACATATCGGTGCTATGCATTTACACGAGAATGGAATCATCGGTAATCATGAAGCAGTTGTATCTCAACTGCTTCTTATTGTGGAAGGAGCAGGATATGTATGTGGGGTAAATAAAGAAAAGATAAAGGTAGAGGCGGGACAAGCTGTGTTTTGGAAAAAGGGAGAGCTCCATGAAACAAGTACAGAACACGGATTAACAGCAATTGTTATGGAAGCGGAGAATCTTGAACAAGCGATAGTAATGCCTATTATTCAAGGGGAGTTGTGAAAAATGATTGTTAAGGCGAATCAAGAAGATACCAATGAAATATTAAAATATGCGGCCCAATCGCTTTTTGAGGGGACGAGAGGGAATTGTCAATTAAGTACCGAGAAAGCAATTGAGATTACAAAGCCGATTGTAGAAAAAGGAGCATACTATTTAATTGTTAAAGAAGAAAATAAAGTAATGGGATGGATATTAATAGGGGAAAATACAGACTATTTTTCTCGTGAAAAACTTGGATTTATATATGAATTGTACGTTTTCCCAGAATATCGCGGGAGAGGATTATCGCGAGAACTGATGGAAGCTAGTATTAAGGAATTAAAGGAGAAGTATTCAGAAATTCGGTTGAATGTATTTGCTGGGAATTTTGCAAAAGAGATGTACGAAGAGTTTGGGTTTGTTGAAAGGCAGGTAATTATGACTTTGAAGTGAGTATTATAGTCTGAATGGGAGGGAAATAATGATTTAGTGGCTACTTTCTCGCTGGGATTTAAAGTGAATAAGTCCTTATAAATATATAAAATAGATGGTTTGCCTTTATTTTATAGTAGATTTATAGAGTGTGCTTAAAAAACAAATAAATTAGTATTATACAATATATCGTTATTATAGTAAAAGAGAAATTTTGGAAAAATATCATTTTTTTGTTTAGAAATTTTTAAATTATTGATATAATCAATTTGTAGAATTGATTATTGGTTAATTTTACTATTTTTAAATTTTAAGGGGGATTTAATAATGGCAGGACAAATTCGTATGTCACCAGAGGAGCTTAAATCGAAAGCGACTCGATATGGACAAGGTGCAAATCAAATTGAGGACATTTTACGTCAACTACAAAACTTACAAAATGAATTAAGAGGAGAATGGGAAGGTCGTGCTTTCGAAGGTTTTGACCAACAGTTCAATCAATTAAAGCCAAAAGTACAAAACTTCGCACAGCTATTACAAGAAATCAATATGCAGCTTAATAAAACTGCAGAAGCTGTTGCTAGACATGACGAAGATCTTTCTCGTAATTTCGGTCTACAATAAGACAGATAAAAAGAAATATATAATTTAGCCATGCAACCATACGTTGTATGGCTAAATTACTTTAAAACTAGAGTAAGATACGAAGTCTTTCATTAGATAGACTCGCAGTCGCAGGAGTGATAAGTAGTGAAAAAGTTCAAATGGAGCATCTTGTTGTTTATTATTTTAGCTCTTGTACTATCAACAGGGGTCTCCTATTTAGCATTAAATCAAAATGTTAAGAAAGCTAATGAGAATACTACACCAAAAATGACAGTTGCGTTGGTAAATGAAGATCAGGGCACTGTATTTGAGGGCAATAAAATAGCGTTTGGAGATCAATTTGTTAAAAATGTAAATAAAAATACGAAACAAGAATGGTACGTAGTTAGCCGCGGGGTAGCGGAAAATGGATTGAAAAATAATAATTACAATATGATGATTGTTATTCCAAATGATTTTTCTAGGAAGGCAGTTGCGATTGATTCAGAGATTCCAGAGAAATTAACGTTAAACTACAAAGTAAATGCAACTGGGAATAAGGATTTGAAAGCTGAGGCAGAAAATACAGCTTCTGTTATTTTAGAAGATTTCAATAAGCAAATAATCGACGTTTATTTTGCGAGTATTATCGGTAAGCTACAAGGTGCACAAGATAATATAGGTAAAATAATTGAAAAAGGAAACGTTCAAACAACTATGTATAAAAAAGATATACATAGTCCGTTAGCAAATTACACAAATCAATTTAAAACAGTACAAGATTATACAGGTGTTTCTGTTAATAGTTTCAAAGGATTTCAGGATGTTTTAAAAGGTTTCGGTCAAGCGTTAGATGAAGGGAATAAATCTAACAGTACGTACTTAGATGGTTTTAATAACTTTCAAAAAATGCAAACTGATAACAATTTGTTAGCGAATAATTTCACAAATCAATTCAATCAATATATGAATGATATGAATACAGGCGATGCTTTAAAGCAATTAAGTGCATTGGAATCAGCTAATAAAAGTATTTCAAATCAATTTACGTTTTCAGAGAAAGAACCAAATATTTTAACTGATGCTTCAGCAATTCAAAAATATTTAGCAGATGTAAAAAAACAAGTGTCTGAATATGATACAGAACTTGCAGGGAAGTTAGAAAGTGATATTCAAGAGACGGTAATTAAGAAGTTAAAGCAATCTATGTCGAATGATGGAAAGCAAGAGATCTTCATAAATACATTAATGAAACAACCAGATGCTCGAATAAAGAAACAAATCGAGAATTTAATTGCGAAATTACCTAGTTTAAACATGGAAGAAATCGGTCAAAGTGATTTGCCAGATACAACGAAATTACAACTGCAAAATGTAATTCAATTTACAAAAAAATATAATAAAGAAAATAATTTTTATTATGATCCTGTAAATAAAATATCTTTAGGAAACGCAATTAAAGAAGTAAAGGATAGACTTTATACAGAGGGAATTACATTTAGTGATACTGCTAAAGTAATTAAAATGGAATCTCCGCAAATTTTGAAGATAAAGATTCCAGAAGAATTTAAACTAGATGGAAGTACAGGATTCTTACATATTGATGATGTGGATCGTACAAGTGACTTTCTTCAAAGCGAAGCAGGAGAAATTACAATAGCTCCTCGTAATGAAGGGGATATAAAGATTGATCTGCATGTGAAGTTAAAAGATCCAAACATCAATATAGATGTTTTCTCTCCTGTAATGTGGCAGTGGGAATTGAGTGGGACTCATACAAAAGAAACTAGTCCTGAAAAAGAAAAACCTAACAAAGAAGATAAAGGAACACAAACGGAAAATAGCAAGGTGGAAAATGTGGTTCATAAATCACAGTATGGCATAATGCCGTTAGTACACAATGCTAAAACGCCTATTATTCAAAAAACAGAACAGAGTAATAATGGTGACAGTGTAAAGCCTGATGCAGGAGGAAAACCTGATACAGGAGGGAATCCAGACACAGGAGGAAAACCTGATACGGGAGGAAAACCTGATGCAGGAGGAAAACCTGATGCAGGAGGAAAACCTGATGCAGGAGGAAAACCTGATGCAGGAGGAAAACCTGATACAGGAGGAAAACCTGATACAGGAGGAAAACCTGATACAGGAGGAAAACCTGATACAGGAGGAAAACCTGATACAGGAGGAAAACCTGATACAGGAGGAAATCCAGACACAGGAGGAAAACCTGATACAGGAGGAAATCCAGACACAGGAGGAAAACCTGATACAGGAGGAAATCCAGACACAGGAGGGAAACCTGATACAGGAGGAAATCCAGACACAGGAGGAAAACCTGATACAGGAGGAAATCCAGACACGGGAGGAAAACCTGACACAGGAGAGAAGCCAGACACTGGGACAGATAACGGTAGCAATTCAAAAACTATTGAAAGTACAACGAATCAAGTTATACATCAAAAAGCAGAAGTATTAACAAAAAATATATCTAGTTTATTAATTAAAGAAGCAGTAGATACAGTCGAAAGTTATCAAGGTTTAATGAGCCTTTACGAAATGTATTATGGGATTGATTTAAGAACGAAAGATGTAGGTCCTAAGTTAGAAGAGGGAAGTTTAGATGCAATTGCGACGGATCAATCTTTGTACTACGTATTAAATAAACAAAGCTTAATTGATTTAATTTCAAATCTTGTTTCATCAAGTATTACTACAGAAATAAAGCAAGATATGTCAGGTTTAAAACAAAAAATAAACTCTTATCAACAATCTATTACTAGTGCGGATCAAAATTCTATGCTACTAGCGGAGAAATTAAATGGAACGACGCAACAAGCAACTAGTATGAATGAAAATTTAGGAGAGTATGTAAAAGGTTTAGCGAAATGGCGTGAGAATAGCTTAAAGCTAGTTGAAGAGCAGCAAGTATTAACAACAAATCATGCTGGTGAGCAAACAGCTGTTTTATCGTTAGATTCTGGTATTAAATCATTAATGATGCAAAGTCAGTCATTGGTCGAAAGTTCGAAGCATAGTTTAGCAACTTCAGACGATGTATATAAAACATTTGATCAAATCAATGGACAAGCAAAAGAAATTCAAGACAGCGGAACGACAATTGTTTCAAAAGCTGATTTATTATTAAACGACTTTACGAAGAAAATGGAAGATGATAAATCATTCTCCAAAAACTTTACGAAAATTTTAGCGAATAGTCGTATTGGAGATCGTCAAAATGAAATGCTATATGACTTTTTAGCTAGTCCAGTTCAAAAGCAAAATGATGGAGTAATTGTAGCAGGTAATGCTTTTACACCGTACTTAATTGTATTAACTTGTTTCATTGTTGCATTATTTACAGCATACGCAATTGCGAATCAAGAAAAGAAACGAATGCAATCAGATCATTTTGAAGAGAAATTCTCATTAATTGATATGAATGTACCAACTACAGTAGTAGCTTTCGGTATATCAATTGTGGAAGGGATTAGTATAGGTATCATTTCTGGGCGTCTTTTAAAGTTTGGTCAGGATCAAAGTTTACTATGGATTGCGTTCATCACATTTATTATGATGGCGTTTGTATTGGTCTCAACTTACTTATTACGACAAATAAAAATGGTAGGTATGTTTATACTATTAGTATTTTTAAGCATGTACCTATTTTTAACTGAGGCAGTTGGAAGTAAAGTAGATCAAATGTCCTCTGTCGGAAAGATACGTCAATTCTCACCGCTTCAGTATATAGAAAGTTTTCTAAATGATTTTATTAGTGGTAAAGATACTGGGAAAGTTATTTTTGTCGTATTGTTTGTAATTGCCATTATTGGATTGGTTAGTAATCTATTTGTATGGCATAAGAAATGGGAGGAAAAAGAAGTAAATGATCAAACAATGGAGCATAGTGGTTAAGTTATCATTTCTCTCTATCCTTTTACTGTTTGTCGCGCTACCGATAAGGAGCGCGGCTGACAGTTATCTTGGTGATGATGGGAAGATTAAGTTTAAAGTGGATCGACTTGAAGAAAGCGACCAAGAAAAAAATAAAAAGGAACATAAAGAAACAGAATTAGATAAAGCATCGATTGAGTTATTTAACAAAGATATAGAGGAAGAAATTGAGAAAAAGAAAAAGAAAGAACAAAAAGATATGGAAGCTTTGCGAGATTCTCTTTTTACAAAACCAAAAGAGAATAATAGTGTTAAAGATACGAAAAATAGTTTATTTAGTAGTGAATACATTGTCAGAAAAAGTGCAGATGAAGTAGCGAGTAATGAAACAATGAATGAAGAGCCAATTAGTATAACAATAATATTATTATTTGGCGGCGGCATTCTACTTATTTGCATCGGTATTTATACGGTTCTTCGTAAAAGTTGGAGGTAAAGCGATGGCAATACAAACACATATCAATGTGACAGTAGATTTTAGTAAATGGAATGGAAATACATATGATTTGCGTATTCCGAATCATCAATCTATTAAATATTTATTAAAAAACTTATTAGATACGCTAAAGATTGATAATCATGAAGGTTCACATTTTGTAATTAAAGTGAAAAATAAGTCAATTGTTTTAACAGATAATGATCGTTTAATTGATCACCAAATAACAGATGGAGATATTTTGCAAGTTTTATAAAGAATATTTTTTACTTTTAGTTATTTGAAAATAAGTTATTACGGGTTATAAAGAAAAGGAGAAGAGGATAAACATGACGGAAAAAATAATTCAAATTGATGCAATGAACTATCAATTTCAAATAGAAAAAGAAAATTGGAAATTGGAGATGACCAAATCTCAAACACGTATAAAAGACTTCCGTCAATTCGATATAATTACGGGCGAATCATCTGAATTTGTACCATTAACAATAGAAGAAACGGATGATATGTTTACGTTTCTATATCAAGTAGATAAAAAATTATATAAGTGGGACGATCTTAGCCGTTTTGGAAGAAATGAGAAATTAAGACTACTTCGGAATGTTGCGCAGTTTCGTAAATATTTAAATAAACGAATCACGTTCTTTTTACATCCAGACAATATAGTTTTTAATGCTAATTTAATACCAAGTATTATACATAGAGGAATTCGAGATATTGTTCCGCCAACCCCGTTATTAGAAGAGCAATTTTTAACACAATATAAGTGTCTAATTATTGCTTTATTCTCCCAAAAACATAACTTTGATGATTTGTATGCTGGGTTACTAAAAGATGCAAAAGAAACAACATTTGAACAGACCGTTGCTCAAATGGAAAGCTTAGATGCATTACTGCAGTTTCTTGATGACAGCTTTGAGAAGGAACAAACAAAAACAGAAAAAAATATGCAGTTAGTACCTAAAAAAAGCTATAAATCATTTAAATACTTAGCTTTTTCCTTCATAGCGGCGACAGTTATTTTAGCTGCTCCTTTAATATATTTCACTTTTATAAAATTTCCTTATCAAAATAAATTGTTAGAAGCAAATGCAAGTTTCATAGCAACTGATTATGACAAAGTCATTACGCAATTGAATGAGGAGGAGTTTGAATCATTACCGATTGCATCTAAATATGAGTTAGCATTTGCATACATTACAGCTGAAAAACTAGGTGAAGCTCAAAAGAAATCGATTATGAAAAACATTAGTTTGAAAAGTGATGAAAAGTATTTGCTGTATTGGATGTATAACGGAAAAGGTAATTTTGATAAATCATTAGATTTAGCTAAGACACTTGATGATCCTCAGCTTATTATGTACGGCCTTGTTAAACAAATTGAATCACTGAAAAATAATCCAGATTTATCAGGGGAAGAACGTGATCAAAAGTTAAAAACATATGAGCAACAATTAGATGAATATAAAAAGAAATATGGCAATTCATCAAGCGATAAAAATTTGTCGGACACGGAGAAAAAAGAGTAAGCACTTGATGAGACAGTTGAAAAGGAGCAGTGAACACGGATGGAGCAACTATTAGTATTGACTTATGGAGACAAAATATATAAGTGCACATTACATCCAAATGAGCAATCAATAGTGTCGATTGGAAAAGAGTGGACAAACGATATTACGAATCCAAGTTTAGAACAAGAAGTAGAGTTAAAGTGGAATAATGAAGTAAATGCTTGGATGGTACAGGATCAATTAATAGAATTTAATAAGGAAATTGAGATTGGGAAAACAAGAGATGTGAGCTTGAAAATCTTTATATCTATTGTTGGCACAACTAAAGTGTTTGATATCGGAACGAAACATTCTCTTACAGTGAGTCAAAACGATTACGATGATATTTCTATTACCGGGACTAGTGTAGATTTAATGCTATCTCGCGAAACGTTGTACGATTCTTTTAAAGTGAACGTGTATGGCGGGGATGTATTTCATAATTATACGAAGTTAAAAGATAGCGTTATGTTGGAATCAGGAGACGTATTATATTTTGATGGTATTTTATTGGAGATTGGTAGTGAAGACATTCAAGTACTTTCTTCAGAAGATAAAGTGAAATCTGAGTTACCTATTTTAGTAGAATCAGAAACAAATTATCAAAGTGGTTATCCAGACTATCATCGTTCACCACGTATTATTTACCGTGAACCAGAAGAGAAAATGACAATTGCAAAGCCTTCAAGTATGCCATCAAAACCAACGGAGCATTTAGCAAGAATCATTGCACCTTCACTTGTCATGATTGTCGTAACTGTATTACTTGCTATTTTCATGAAATATGGAATGTTTATTATCGCATCGATTGCGATGACATTAGTAACAATCATTGTTTCTGTCACATCGTATATTAAAAATTTGAAGCAATATAAAGTCGATATTGTTGAACGAGATAAAAGCTATAGAGAGTATATAAAACAAAAAACGAAAGATTTACATGCAGAAAGTGAAAAACAGCGTCACGCATTACATTATCACAATCCAAATGTAGAAGTAATACGTAATATGGCAGTTCAAGTAAATCCTCGAATTTATGAAAAAACAATGTTACATCATGATTTCTTAACATTTAGCGTTGGAACAGGACAAGCTAATACGAGTTTTGAAATTCAATTTAATGAAGAAGAATTTAGTCAAACGAAAGATGAATTAATTGATATAGCACGTGAACTAAGACAGCGTTATCTATCGTTGGAAGATGTACCAGTTGTAACAGATTTAATGAATGGACCAGTCGGTTATATTGGTCAACGCTCTTTAGTGTTAGAGCAATTACAATTATTAGTTGCACAAACGGCTTTATTCCATAGTTATTATGACTTGCAGTTTATTACTATTTTTCCGGAAGAAGAAAAAGAAAAATGGGATTGGATGCGCTGGTTACCTCATGGAAGTGTTCGCGATATAAATGTACGTGGATTTGTATACCATGATCGTAGCCGTGATCAAGTGTTAAATAGTTTGTATCAAATATTGAAAGAACGAAAATTAAAACTAGATGAAAAAAGTTCTACTAATGAAAAAATGTACTTTGCACCGCACTATGTCGTTCTCATTACAGATGAAAAACTAATATTAGACCATGTTGTTATGGAATTCTTTAATGATGATCCGAGTCAATTAGGTGTATCACTTGTATTTGTACAAGATGTTATGCAAAGTTTACCGGAGCATGTGAAAACGGTAATAGACATAAGAGATGCAAAACAAGGGAACATCATCTTAGAGCAAGGAGAACTTGTTAACCGTCAATTTAAACTAAATCATGTGCCAAAAGGATTCAATTTAGAAGATATTTCGCGGGCATTAGCACCATTAAATCATTTGCAAAACTTAAAAAATAGTATTCCAGAAAGCGTAACATTTTTAGAAATGTACGGCGTTGAAAAAGTAAAAGAACTGAATATCACAAGTCGTTGGGAGAAAAATGCAGCGCATAAATCTTTAGCTGTACCACTTGGATTACGTGGGAAAGAAGATATCGTAAACTTAAACTTACACGAGAAAGCACACGGACCACACGGATTAATAGCAGGTACAACAGGTTCAGGTAAATCGGAAATTATACAATCGTATATATTATCTCTAGCAGTCAATTTCCACCCGTACGAAGTAGCCTTTTTACTAATTGACTATAAAGGCGGCGGAATGGCGAATTTATTCAAAAACTTACCGCATTTATTAGGAACAATTACGAACTTAGATGGAGCGCAAAGTATGAGAGCGCTCGCATCAATTAAAGCTGAATTACAGAAAAGACAACGATTATTTGGTGAAAATGATGTAAACCATATTAATCAGTATCAAAAACTGTATAAAGAAGGCTTAGTAAGTGAGCCGATGCCGCATCTATTTTTAATTAGTGATGAATTCGCGGAATTGAAGTCAGAACAACCAGAATTTATGAAAGAGTTAGTTTCAACAGCGCGTATCGGTCGTTCACTCGGGATCCATTTAATATTAGCTACGCAAAAACCGAGTGGTGTTGTAGATGATCAAATTTGGAGTAACTCGAAATTCAAACTAGCATTAAAAGTTCAAAATACGTCAGATAGTAATGAAATCTTAAAAACGCCAGATGCTGCTGAAATTACATTACCAGGACGTGCTTACTTACAAGTTGGGAATAATGAAATTTATGAACTATTCCAATCAGCTTGGAGCGGAGCAGACTATGTAGAAAACAAAGAGGATAAAGAACATTTAGACGCAACAATCTATGCAATAAATGATCTAGGACAATATGAAATATTAAGTGAAGATTTAAGTGGCCTTGGTAGCAGTAAAGAAGTAATAAGCGTACCATCTGAACTGGATGCTGTTATTGACTACATTCACGATTACGCAGAAATAAATGAAATTGAAGCGTTAGCTAGACCGTGGTTACCACCACTTCCAGAAAGCGTATATTTACAAGACTTACATGCAATTCAGTTCAAAGAAGCATGGACGAAAGAAAAGAAACCATTACAAGCAACAGTTGGTCTACTAGATCAGCCTGAATTACAATCACAAACACCATTAACATTAGATATTAGTAAAGACGGACACGTAGCGGTCTTCTCAAGCCCAGGCTACGGAAAATCAACATTCTTACAATCAGTCATTATGGATGTAGCTCGTCAGCATAGTCCGGAGCATTTGCATGTGTATTTAGTGGACCTTGGAACAAATGGTCTTCTACCTTTGAAAGGATTACCTCATGTAGCGGATACGATTACGATTGATGAATCTGAAAAATGTTTAAAGTTTGTTGAAAGATTAACTCAAGAAATGAAAAATCGTAAACGATTATTAAGTGAATATGACGTTGCAAATATTGAAATGTATGAAAAGGCAAGCGGGAAAGAAATACCACATATTATTATTGCAATCGACAATTATGATGCAGTAAAAGAAGCGAAGTTCTATGAAAGCTTTGAAATGCTAATTATGCAAATTGTCCGAGATGGTGCAAGTTTAGGAATTCATACCTTAATTAGTGCAGGGCGACAAAATGCACTTAGAATTCAATTGTACAATAATATTAAAATCCAAACTTGCCTATATATGATTGATCAAAGTGAAGTAGCTAGTATTGTAGGGAGATCTGATATAAAAGTGGAAGAAACAGCAGGAAGAGCGTTAATAAAACTAGAATCTCCTACATTATTCCAGGTTGCATTACCTACGAAAGCAGAAGATGAATTACAGCAAATTCAATTATTACAACAAGAAGCAAATGATATGGATCGAGAATGGGATGGAGAACGTCCGAAGGCAATTCCAATGATGCCAGAAGTGATTGATATTGCTACTTATCGTAAAAATAAAGACGTTACAAAAGCTCTACAAGCAGCAAGAATTCCAATGGGGCTTGATTTTGCAAACGTAGAAGTTGTAGCTCATGATATTGCAGTGAATGATCATTTAATGATTTATAGTGTAGATGATAGTATGAGAAAACAAATTGTATCTAGCATCCTATCTCAATTGAATAAAGATTATTTTGAAAGTGTGACGTTGGTGGATACAGCAGAGTATAGTTTCGTTCAATATAAAGACGATGTGACGCACTACATTGTAGACGAAAATGAAATCAATATGCATGCGAAGTATTGGATGGAAGTAATTCGTGAACGAGCTTTTGAATTAGCACAAGCAAGACAAGAAGGTAGAGAAATTCCTGCATTCACAAAACAACTCATTATCATGACAAATGTTGAAGAGTTTAGTAAATTTGTTTATTTAGAAATGGAGGATGCAGCGACTTTAATTGATTTATCTCGTACAGTAGGTATTTACTTTGTATTAGCAGGTCACCACGACTACATGGACCGAAATCGTGAAGCTCTACCTATGAAAATGAGAAGTAAACTAACAGCAGCAATTATCGCAATGCCATTAAATGATCAAAGTATCTTCAATATAAAATATATAAGCAACGAAGCACCATTAGGTAAAGATGAAGTGTATTACTATCAAAAAGGGAACATAATGAAACTAAAAATGCCTAGAGTAACTAACGAGGTGACAGTATGAAATTAAAGAAGAAAGCTAAGGTGATGATAGTCGTGTCAATAATGGCAAGTTTATTAAGTGGATGTGGTTTTGGGGAGACAAAGATAGAGTATGAGAGATTAGTAGAGGCATTGGATGAAGGGGACATGAAGACAGTTATGTCTGCGAGTGATGATGGGTATGCGTATGTGAAAGAAGAGGTTAGGGATAGCACTTTTATTGAGGATAATAATAAGCAAATAGGAGTAGTTTATCAAACAACGCAAGGTATTTATAGTATTAAAGATAATATTCTTTTTGGTGAGGCACAAAAGAAAGTCAATACTCCAGTTGAGGATGAAAAACATAGTGACAACCCACAATATAAAGAAGAAGTTGTATTCAAGTCAGATATAAGATACGAAAATGGACAGCTAGAAGCTTCAAATCGAGGGGGAGATATGTCTAATATAAAATTAATGCTCAATAGAGTGCAAGGAATAAAAGAATTGAAACCAAATGTGAATAAAAAAAGCTTCAGCCAACCAGCTACGATAAGCTATAATTTATCAGAAACTCAATTTAAAGAGCTATTTAATGGGAATTTAGGATTAGAGTATGAGAAGTTTAGTTATGCAACACTACTAATTGAATTTAATTCTGCTAAGGATACAAAGGAAAATCCGATGGAAATAACAGAGATAACAATTTCGATAGGCTATAAACAAAGAAATGAAGAAAATAATATGATTAGGCATGATCAAGAAATAACAACATATTTACATAATAAAGAAGAAAATAATCGGAAATCAAAAAAAGATTACTTACAATATGAAAAGAAATTTAAAGAAAGCCATTAATATATAAGGGGGAGAATATGGTGAATGAGGAAGATTATAAATTAAGTAGTGATGTAGGAAAATTAAGATTATCGGCAAAAGATATTTATGATTATAATGCACAAGAAAAAAAATATAATAATTCTGATCCAATAATAAATAAACAGAAGTTACAAGACAACTTTAATGCTAATATTATAGCTTCTGATGATATTCATTCAGTAACTGGATTTGGGGCGTATGCTTTAGAGGATAGAAACACGCATGAAATTTTCATTGTATACGTTGGAACCCAACCGAGCCAAATAGGTGATTTAGCAACCGATGGAGCAATTGGACTGCATAATTTAACTAATTCACCTATATTGGGGTCATTAGCAGAATTTCAGTATAGTCAAGCAGAAAAATTTTATGAAAAAGTCAAGGCGGGGAATAAAGGAAAGAAGATAACTTTACTAGGGCACTCCTTAGGTGGCGGAGCAGCGAATACAGTTGCATTAAGACATCAAGAAGATAATATAAACGTATTAGCTTTAAATCCTGCGCCTGTTTTAAATAAAGATGTGGTTAAGTACGGATACGGGACCAATATGAAAAATTGCCGCAGTCTTATAAATGAATATGATCCTTTGTATGGCGCCATTAAGGCCGCAGATTTTGTAATACCTGGACAGGTTTATAAAATGGAAAATGGGGAAGGGCATTCTTTTTTATATGATCCAAAGTTTTATTCTAGGAATGGGAATGTAGCAATAGATAAATTGAAAAAGGTTAGCGAAACAGGATTTGATTGGAAATTTGGTTTTTTAGAAATATCAGAATCTGCTGGGGACCTATATAAAGGAATCACTGGAAAAAAAACATTAAGTACAACAGAAGAAGTTGTAGTGGATTTAGTGGTAAATGGAACCCCAGTCAGTGCAATTCTAGTTGCAATAACAGTAGTGGGAGATACTAGTGCTCTAGCAACAAAAATAGCAAGTATAGGTGTAGAAACAGGAAAAAAAGCTTTGAAATTTAGTAAGGAAGTTATACAAGAAGTTAGAAATCAGGTGAATGCGGCTGTGGATTGGATAGAGAATAAATTAGCAAAATGTAAGGAAAAGGTACTTGAAGTGTTAGAATCAGTATTTAACGCAGCTGTAGATTTTTTAGTAGGATGCATTATTCTTTATTTATCCCGTGATGAAATTATAGCAATTGCAAAAGAAGTAGCATCTTCTCTTGTTCAAGATATTTTAGATGTATTTAAAGGTGACTTTGAAATTGATACAAATATTGCTTCAATTGCTGGAGATTATGTAAGAAGCCATCGCCAATCATTATTAAACTATTTTATGAATGATGGTAGTAGAGGATTAAATCGTTCATTATTAGTAGAGATTTCCAGAGATGTGAACGAACTTTCAAATGATTTAAAAGAGTTAAGTCAAGATGTAACAGATGCGGTAATTTCTATGATAGCAAAAGATGAAGAGTTAGCTTCGGTTTCCTATTATTGATAAATGTTAAGGAAGGGGGTATGAGGATGGATTTACATATGATAATGTCGAGGGTTCATAGTACATTTCCGGACAGTGGTGGGCGAGATCAAATTATTAACGTTGTTATGCAACTTGAAAAAGCAGCTGTATCTTTGACAGGAGATATTAGAAGATTAGAAAGTAGTATTGATAATAGTTTGCAAGGTAAAACACGTGATGCTTTTATTGATCGTATTCGCCAATTAGAAAAAAGGCGACAAAAAATAGAAGAGAAAATTATCGTATTAAAAGGATCGGTGAATTAATATGAAAGATTATATGGAGAAAGTTTTGCCTTTAGGAAGTGTAGTGAGGTTGAGTACTGAGGAAGAAAAAGATGTAGAGTATGTAATTACTACAAGAGGAATACTTCTCGATGAAGACACTTTCTATGATTATGGTGGGGTATTACACCCAGTAGGTTTGACGGCAGAGACATATAAATTATTCAATGACTTTGATATTTTAGAAGTGAAATTTGAAGGGTATAAAAATTCTATTGAAGGAAAATTTGCTCATAATTTTAAAATATGGCGAAATGAATTTGTAAAAACGATAAAGAACAAGGCTGAAAATAATAAGTAACAATTATTAATAAAACAAGGGCTATAATATATTTAGAAATAAATAGACTTTCCTCTTCCAACATGGAAAGAGGAAAGTCTATTTTTGATTGAATAAGAATCTAAATATCTAGTATTACGTGGGAACAACATGAAAAGGAACGCCACGAATTTATAGCAAATAGAAAAAGAATAAGAGAGAAAGAACAAAAGCGAAACAAAAACTGAAATGAAAGTTGTAAATGATAATTGTAAACTTATATAGAATAAATGCATTATTCATAAGTTAACTAGTAAAGGGAGGGATGTAATATCTTGAATAAAGATCCCAAAACTGTAAAAACAGAAAAAGGTTTATTTGAAAGTGTAATAGTACCTATTATTGTCGGGATCATGTTTATCTTTTAATTCTATATAAAGTAGCACAGTTTCTGGGGAAGTGGATTGTTATCTTTGGAATAATATTTTTTATTGGTAGTATATTTCTTTGCATATATCTAGAAGAATATGGAGGGGGATTGGGCGATAGGATAGGGTTAATATCAATGTTACTGTTGTATTTTATGTTTATTAGAAAAAGTAAAAAAGCTAGTTTAATATGAAATACCAAAAACATGTATTAACTCTCAGTTTGTCTACAAAAATAGAGTTAATACATGTTTTTAGAAAAGGTGGTGTCATTATATGTGGAACATAAAAGAAAAAGATTTAGATGCATTTAAAATAACATGTAGAAACCGTTTAAGTCCTGAAGCTGCTGTAGGTTTTATGCTAGGCTCAATCATATACACCTCATTAATCATGTTAGGTGTAATTTATGGTTTGGTGAAATTTGGTTGGTCAGTATATCCTAGTTTACTAGAGGAAACAATTATTAAAATAGAGTTATGTTTGTATAGCTTACAAATCATTTTTCTTATTGTATATTTATTTCCCAAAGCCCGTTTTAAATTTCAAAAGTTACAAGCTATAGTTATATTGCTATATGCACTTCAACTTGCGACTATAGGATTTGTAACAGTAGTTGTTTCGAGTATTTTCGGTTATTCAAATGATCATGTTACATTGACTTATGTAGCCTTATTATTGTTAGGAGCTTTTATTATTCATATTTTTACAACAATTAATACCTTTAAGCAAGCTAGCGAAGGCGCATTTAGTAAGTGGGAAAATTCAGTTTCATTTTTTAGTAAGACAAAAGATTTATTAATGATTGCCTCTATACTATATGTATTAACTCTCTTAATCTTAATTTATATTAATAATGATTATACGATGGGGCAAATAGGTTGGTATGCCGTATTGACCCTTATACTATATTCAGTAGCCATAGGTGCAGCAGAGTTCCAATTATTAGCCTATTGTAGATTTAAATTTCCAATATTTTACATTTCGTGGGAGGAACATGAAAGGGAACGTCAGGAATTCTTAAAGCGTTATAAAGAGAGAGGAAAAGAAAGCAAAATAAGTTTTGGTTTCTGAAAATTCGAACAGAATATATAAACAATTAAGGATTGTATAGAAATCGATGCTATTAAAAATTAAAGTATCTTCAATATAATCTGTATGAGTAAGTAAATATCAGTAAGTAAAGGTGAAATGTATTACTTTCCAAAAAGAAACATAATGAACTTAAAAATGCCTAGAGAAATCAACGGGGTGTCAGTATGAAGTTAAAGAAGAAAGCCAAGATGATGATAGTTCTGTCAATAATAGCAAATTTATTAAGTGGATGTGGTTTTGGGGAGACGAAGATAGAGTATGAGAGATTAGTAAAGGCATTGGATGAAGGTGATATGAAGACGGCTATGTCTGCGAGTGATGATGGGTATGCTTATGTGAAAGAAGAGGTTAGGGATAGCACGTTTGGGGCGGAAAATGATAATCGCATTAGCGTTGTATATCAAACAACAGGAGGAGTATACAATATTAAAGAAAAAAAGTTCTATGGAACAACTTTGCAAGAAATTGCTAGTTCATTAAATAGTGAGCAAAAAAAGAAGAGATTGTATATAGAACTAGTATTAAATATGAAGATAATCAATCAAAAAGTCCAGATCAAAATTTGGATGTTTCGAATGTTCGATTTATATTTAATAGATTAAAGGGAATAGATAGTTTAAGACCCAAAAAAGATAAAAAAAGATTTAGTGAGTCATCCAAGGTAACATATTACTTAACCGAATCGGAATTTCAAGAAATAATTAATGATAAGTTAAAGGTGGACTACGATAAATTTGATGAAGCAATATTATTAATGGAGTTTAGTTCGGCGAAAGATTCAAAAGAAAATCCAATGGAATTCACTACAATAAGCATCACAATGGGATATGAAAAAAAGAATAAAGAAGGCCGATTAATAAGGCATGATCAAAAAATAGCAATCTATTTAAATAGTAAAGAAGATAACGATAAAGCTTCTAAAACCCGATATGAGAAGTATGAAAAACAATATTCAAATAGCAAGTAATGTATAAAATAAGGGGAAAGGTGTAGTTATGGTATGAGTAAAAGGTTAGTTAAAAAATAGTTATTGTAATGACTGTAACGTTTTTACTAAGCGCGTGCAGTTTCGGGGAAACAAAAATAGAGTATGAGAGATTAGTAAAGGCATTGGATGAAGAGGACATGAGTACGGTAATGTCTGCGAGTGATGATGGATATGCTTATGTGACTTAAAGAGGTATTTATAGTACGTTTGAGCAAAAAGAAGATGGAGAGCACAGTAAGACAATTCGTCAAACTACGGAAGGTGTATATAATACAAAAGATAAAAGTTTATATGGAGAGGCGATACAAACAGTTGCGACTGATATAGAAAAAGACAAGGGGAAAAGGACAAATGAAAATTATAAAAAAGAAACTATTTATAGTACTCATGTTAAGTATGAAAATGGACAGGTGAAAAGTTCGGATTCAAATCTAGATGTTTCATACGTAAACTTAATTGTAGATCGTTTAAATGGGATAGGGAAACTAAAGATGAAGCCCGAGAATGATATAAAAAAGTTTGATCAGCCTAATTCAGTTGGATATCGACTAACTGAATCTGAATTTAAAGATATTATTAATAATAAATTAAAGATACAATACGATGAATTTGATGGAGCAACAATCGTATTGCACCTGGATGCCTCAAAAAATCCAAAACAAATTTTGCAAATGAGGATAGATATAGATTTTAAAGAAAAGAATGAGGATGGAAAATTAATAGAAAATATGTTCCAAATAATAACGTATTTTAATAGAAAACAGGATAATAACCAAGATGCGAGACAGGAATATTTAAAATACAAGGCGCAGTACAACAAAAGAGATAGTTAAGAGAGGCGATGAAAATAAAAAGGTATAAAATCAGTGACTAAGAAAATTGAATCTTTATTTTGGTAATATACTATAGTTCGGGGAAAGGTGAAGCTAACAAATGTGGAACATAAAAGAAGAAGATCTAGATGAATTTAGAATTACATGTAGACATCGTTTAAGCCCTGAAGGAGCTATGTTGTTTATGTTTGGTGGAATGCTTTATAGTTCGTTATTGATGCTTTTTATTTTTGGAGCATTAATTAGATTTGGCTGGGATTACTATCCGACTCTTTTTGACGCAGTAATGGTCAGAATGGAATTGTTGTTATATAGCCTACAAGTAATCTTTTTTATTATATATCTGATCCCTAAGGTACGTTTTAAATTTCAAAAGCTCCAGACATTGGTGATATTATTATATGCGTTTCAGTTAGGTACTATAGGTCTTACGGCGTTTGTTCTTCCAGGGATGAGTAATTATTCTATTAATTTTATTACGCTTATTTATGTAGGTTTACTAGTATTAGGAGCAATACTTGTTCATGGTGTAACAACATTTGATACTTTTAAACAAGCAAGTAAAGGTGCGTTTAGTATGGGAGAAAGATCTACTTCATTTTTTAATAAGGAAAAGAAAAATGTAATGTTTGGTGTGGTAATTTATGTACTAATTCTTCTCGTTTTAATTTATATACAAAATAATTACTCATTGAGCATAATGTTTGGTTACTTTATATTTACATTCATCATGTACGCGATAGCCATAGGCGCAGCAGAGTTCCAATTATTAGTCTATTGTAGATTTAAGTTTCCGTCATTTTATATTTCGTGGGAGGAACATGAAAGAGAACGTCAGAAAAGACTAAAGATGTATGAAGAGAAGGAAAAGAAGCAAACAAAATAAAGAAATAAGTTTTGCGTCGAAATGAGGAATGATGGATGCTTAAAATAAAGGAAGAAGATTTAGGTTTATTCAAAATTGCAAATAAAAACCGATTAAGTCCGGATTATATAAGAATCTTTTATGTAGGAGTTTTTGCATATACTTCTATACCAATGTTCATCATGTTTTTAGGTGTTTTGCTGAACGGTGATAAGATTTCTTTAACACCATTTGAAATATTTTTGGTACGATCTGAGGTAAAGTTATACATTTTGGAGTTGATTTTTTTAATAATTTTCATGTCTTCAAAGGTTGCTTTTAAATTACAGAAACTCCAAGCCATCGTGACTTTATTTTATTCTTTTCAATTAGCAACATTACCATTTATCGTTATGATGGTTGAAGGAATGTTTGATTTTCCAAGTAATAATAAAACGTTAGTTTATATTTGTTTAATAATGTTAGGGGCGCTTTGTACTCACATTGTAACTACAATTGATGTTTTTAAAAAGGCAAAACATGGAGGATATAAATCGGAAGGACCAGCTGTCTCATTTTTTACTAACGCAAAATTATATTTATCGATTGGAATGACAATTGGTGTAATGGTTCTACTTATATTAATTTTTCTAAATCTTAATTATACATTTAGTCAAATGGCAATTTATGTTGTACAAACAATAATATTATATATATTCGCTGTAGTATCAGCAGAATTCGTCCTATTGGTGTATTGTCGCTTTAAATTTCCATCATTTAATATTACGTGGAAACAACATGAAAAGGAACACCAAGAATTTATAGCAAATAGAAAAAGAATAAGAGAGAAAGAACAAAAGCGAAACAAAAACTGAAATGAAAGTTATAAATGATACTCGTAAACTTACATTGAAGATAGAATGAATACATTATTCATAAATTAACTAGTAAAGGGAGGAATGTAATATCTTGAATAAAGATTCTAAAGCTGCAAAAAAAGAAAAAGGTTTATTTGAAAGTGTAATAGCACCTATTATTGTTGGGATTATGTTTATCTCTTTAATTCTATATAAAGTAGCAGAGTTTCTGGGGAAGTGGATTGTTATCTTCGGAATAATATTTTTTATTGGTAGTATATTTCTTTGCATATATCTAGAAGAATATGGAGGGGTGTTGGGCGGTGGGATAGGGTTAATATCGATGCTATTGTTATATGTTATGTTTATTAGAAAAAGTAAAAAAGGCTAGTTTAATATGAAATACCAAAAACATTTATTTACTCTCAGTTTGTCTACAAAAATAGAGTTATTACATGATTTTAGAAAAGATGGTGTAATTATATGTGGAATATAAAAGAAAAAGATTTAGATGAATTTAAAATAACATGTAGAAATCGCTTAAGCCCAGAAGACTCTGTGGGATTTATGTTTGGAGGAATAGTTTATAGTTCATTATTCATGCTTTTTATTTTGGTAGCATTAATTAAGATTGGCTGGGGATACTATCCGACTCTCTTTGACAAAATAATTGTTAGTATTGAATTAGTGTTATATGGTTTGCAAGTAATCTTTTTCATTCTATATCTAATTCCAAAAGCTCGTTTCAAATATCAAAAGTTGCAAGCACTTGTGATATTATTATTTGCATTTCAGCTAGGAACTATAGGATTCACATTGTTTATACTTCCAGCAATTTCGAATTATTCAATTGATCAAATTACATTATTGTATGTGGGTTTATTGTTTCTAGGAGCAGTTTTTGTTCATCTGGTGACAACGATTGATACCTTTAAACAAGCAGAGAGTGGGGCATTTAGTATGGATGAAAGAGCAACTTCATTTTTTAGTAAAACAAAAGGCAATGCAATGATTGGTGTTACGATATATGTACTAACCCTTCTTATCTTAATTTATGTTCATAATAATTATGAAACAGGGGTTTTAGTGGGGTATATGGCAGGAACCCTTGTAATGTACGCGGTAGCCATAGGTGCAGCAGAGTTCCAATTATTAGCCTATTGTAGATTTAAATTTCCATCATTTTATATTTCGTGGGAGGAACATGAAAGGGAACGTCAGAAAAGACTAAAGCTTTATGAAGAGAAGGAAAAAAGAAAACTAAAGAAATAAAATAAGTTTTGGTTTCTGAAAATTCGAATAGAATATATAAACAATTAAGGATTGTATATAAATTAATGCTATTAAAAATTAAAGCATCTTCAATATAATCTGCATGAGTAAATAAATAGCAGTAAGTAAAGGTGAAATGTATTAATTTCCAAAAAGGAACATAATGAACTTAAAAATGCCTAGGGAAATCAACGGGGTGTCAGTATGAAGTTAAAGAAGAAATCTAAGATGATGATAGTTCTGTCAATAGTATCAAGTTTATTAAGTGGATGTGGTTTTGGGGAGACGAAGATAGAGTATGAGCCATTTGTCAAAGCTTTGGATGAAGGTGACATGAAAAAGGTAATGTCCGCTAGTGATGATGGATATGCGTATGTGAAACAAAGAGGTATATATAGTACATATGAGCAAAAGGAAGATGGAGAGCACAGTAAAACAATCTATCAAACTTCGAAAGGCATATATAATACGAAAGATAAAAGTTTATATGGAAATACAATACAAGAAATTACCTCGGAAGTAGATAATAAAAATTATAAAGAAGAAGTTAATTATAGTACAAATATTAGTTATGAGAATGGACAGGTACAAAGTACAGATTCAAGTCTGGATGTTTCATACGTGAACTTAATTGTAGATCGTTTAAAAGGGATAGGGAAACTAAAGATGAAGCCAGGAGGTGATATAAAAAAGTTTGGTCAGCCTAGTACTGTTGGATATACACTAACTGAATCAGAGTTTCAAAATATTATTAATGATAAGTTGAAAATACAATATGATGAATATGGTGGTGGATCAATCGCATTGCATATTGATTCTAAAAATGGTTCAAAGCAGATATTGGAAGTAAGTATTGTAATAAATTATAAGAAAAGAAATGATGAAGGCAAGTTAGTAAAATACATATCACAAATACATACATCTTTTGATAGTCACCAAGGCAATAACCAAGATGCGAAACAGGAATATATTGATTTTAAAGCACAGTATAATAAGAAGCAGTAATATTAAGAAGGGCATTTGCACGTAAAGATAATAGCGACATAGGTGTGATAAATGTTTCATAAATATAGTGGAAAGAATTTGAGGATAAACGCCCCAATTGCTGGAGTAGATGCAACAATTGGGGCGTTTATCTATCTAAAATTAGCTTGAATACATGAAATGTTTTAGTTAGGGGCATGGCTTTACAAGGAGTTTCTTCATAATAACGGTGTGGGGTTTTTGTGTAATCAGCTTTTATTGCTAAGTTACAACTATTTTCGTTTATAGAGTATCTCTTATTATCGATACATCGTCCACATTCCAATGTCTTTAAATCCTAGTCGTTTATAAATTCGTCCAGCAGCTGGATTGTTATAAAATAAACAAAGTGTTCGGTCTTCTTTCGTAAAGTCTTGGATCATTTTTTGTAATATGAGTGAAGCGTAACCATTTCCGCGATAATTCGGGTGTGTACATACACCAACTACCATAGCGGATAATGAATTTTCAGCGGAAGTAGAGGCGGATGCGATGATCACGCCATCTTTTTCAATATAGTATGTGCGTCCTGTATTTGTTTCGATAGCCTGCCTTAATATTTTCTCTGATTCATTGGTAGTCGGAAATTCAGCGATGTCACTTCGTAATTTCATAATTCGTTCTATATCATCTAGTGAGGCAAGTTTAATTGTTTCATGAATTGGTGTGCTAGGTAAGTTGTTGTCATTTAGACATTCGCAAAAATACATTTCATTTTTAGTACCTAGTTGTATATTTGAAGCAGTTTCAAATTGTTCTACGATAGTTGACTTACCAGAGAGTTTAAGTGGCTTATATGCGGAAAGAAGTGCCTCATAATCAGTGGTAATAAATTCTTCTTTACTATAGGGTATAAATGAATCGTGGAATCGGAGTAGAATTGATTTTAATGTTCCATTCTCTTTAAATACTCCCCATAATTCTTGAAAATCTGTGTCATAACCGAAAGCTTCAATATCTCCAATAATAAACAAGTTAAGGGCTGCTTCTTCTTTTAGATAAGCGAATACTTGTTCATGATCTTTCTTTGTTAATTTTCGCATCATAACGAATCGACCTCTTTTTTTATTTTTCTAAATATTACAACTTGAGTTTTTTGAAATCAATATAAAATTTTATGTTTAGTTCACAAACTTTCGGAAAAACTAGGAAAGATATGACAAAGGAGGTTATGAACGGTGGATCATCCAATTCAAGGGTTAATGAAAGCAGCAATGGAAAATTTAAAAGAAATGGTTGATGTAAATACGATTGTTGGAGAGCCTGTTCAAACGGCTGACGGTGGTGTGGTGTTAACGGTTTCTAAAGTAGCGTTCGGTTTTGGAGCAGGAGGTTCTGATTTCCAAACGAATGATGGACAAAGAGCGAACGGTAACCCTGCATTTGGTGGCGGTAGCGCGGGTGGTGTTTCGATTACACCAGTAGCATTTCTTGTGGTGAATAAAGATGGAGTAAATATTCTGCATCTACAAAATGCGACACATTTAGCAGAAAAAATGATTGAATTAGCTCCACAAACAATTGATAAAATTCAATCGATGTTCCAAAAAGAAGAAAAGAAAGAGGGAAATCATCATCCTCAAAACCCTGATGAAATCCTTTAAAAACGCCTGCTTATGAGCAGGCGTTTTTTCTTGTAATCACTATGTAATAAAACACATGAAATTGTAAATAGTTTTTGAAGTTTTTTCTATGTTTCTAAAATTTTTCATGTTAAAATATGCTATAGAATTGAAACATATAAAACGAAGGTGGCTAGGTGCTTTGTCTGGAGGATCTGACCAAGTAAAGAATATGATATATATTAATGGTAATCGTCGAGGTCATTGTTTTATTACATCAGGAATTACGTTTAAAGAGTTTGCGAGTAACATCCCTTCACCGCTTCATCAAGTGTTGCTTTTAAAGCACAACTTTGAATGGACGGATTTTCATTATCATACTTTATTTGAATATGTTGAGGAAGAAAATATACATAAGTTAATTCAAGCAGAGATTGATGAATTTGATGAATTTTGTTGGGTAGATTTTGATGATGCAAGCGATTTAGATGAATTAGAGCCGAAAGAAATTGCAGAATTATTATATTTGGCTCACAAAAAAGAACCACTTGCAAGAACATTCTTTCCGTTACTGAAAAATCGATTTGTTTATTTTTCACATGATGACGGATGGTACAACAAAGTGTATTATCGTAGAATTGCTGATTTTGTAGGAATGTTAAGTAAAGTCATTCCGTATAAACTCGGTGCTTTCGGTAAGAAACGTTTTTCTTTCTTCCAAAAATCAAAAATTTTCCCAGCGATTTCAAAAGAATTGATTATGGGACTGATTCCACTAATGGAAGATGGTCTTTACATAGATTTAGCAGGGAAGATTGAGTCAAGAAGAGGTCTTGAAATTCCGGTATATGTAGTTGGTTCGTATGAAAGTACGGATGAGGTGTTAGATAATATCGATGAATTGAAAGAGGAAGCAACAGAAACAGGTTGGCTCATTTTTGATAAGAAAGAACAAGAGTGGCAATGGGTTGTTGACTAAGAAAACTTGGCGTATGAAGTCAAGTTTTCTTGTCATTTGAAAGGAGTACAAATGAAGAAATATTATACAATTGTGGGTATTATAAGTATTATTCTCGTGGCAATATTACTTATAACTTGTCCGAAAGAATCAGATTTTAAAGTGTATGTACAGGATAAGTATGCGTTGAATTGTAATGAGAGTAGTTTTGAATGCACGCAAAATGTAGATGGTAAAAAAGAAAAACTACAATTTGAAAGTACAGATGCACGAAATGGTGTATTCTTTATGACTGTAAAGCAAACATTTAAAACAGAAGCTGGTGTTTCAAAAGAATATAGCGGAGTAGGAATGTTTGGTACATTTCTTTTTGTTTCAGAGAAGACTTTCTAGTAATAGAAGGTCTTTTTTTTATGCTTATGTTCATATAGATGAAGTAAGACAAGCATAGGAGGGGTATTGATGAAGAACACATGTATTGTTTGTGGCGGTGAGGAGTTTTTTTCCTCAACGTTATATGCACGTACGAAACAAGATTGGGCATATGCACCAAACATGTATCGATTTGAAAAAGTATTTATTGAGCATCGAGATGAAGAAAATTATCCAGTGTTTCAAGAAATTACAGCGAAACATTGTTGTGGATGCGGTCATATTATGTTGTATCATGAATGAACACACCAAGTATGACTTGGTGTGTTTTTTTAAAACGCTGACAAAGCAAGCGGATAAAGTAAAGTAAATAAAACAGAAAAACTACCAAAACCAATGGCTGTATATCCAAGTGTTCTTGCTCCGAAATTGACAGCTAATAGGCCAACTAAAATTGCTAGGGAGCCGAGCGTAACTGGATAAAAAGCAATGGAGAATAACGAAAGAAATAAAGCGACATAGCCTACCATTGCACCGGTATTTGTACCTTCTATCTCATTTGCAATTTCTTTACGCTTATGTCTAATTGGAATGCCAGCTGGTGATATTTCAGCTGCATACTCTTCGTTTTTTTCACCACTTTTAAAATGATGATTTCTCTTTCTTCGCATGTACATCCCTCTCTTTCAATTGGGTGTATCTATAGTATCTTTCAAAATGAGAAGAGCATGAGTATGAGTTAAACCCAAGTAAAGCAAAAATTGGAGAATACGCATTCCATCGTTAACATATCCATCTCCTATTGAAGATAAAGTGTGGGATTTTTTCCACTAGGACTGATTATCAGCCAGCAACAATTGGATTTTTATGAGCAGTTCTCTCCCATTAACTGATCCGCATCCATTGAATTTTGAGGTAGGTGTCTTACTGCAAGCGGGATAAAACAGGAATTTTGGAAAATGATGTAGAATGAAATGAGTGATAAAGCGTGAAGGTAGGGGAATGTATGACGAAATTTAATTGGCATGAATCAGCAGAAAAGAAATGGGATAGTAGTGCGGAGTTTTGGAATCAAAATAGTCAAGAGATGTGGGACAGCGGGAGTAGGAGTACAATTATTCCGTTTTTTGAACAGTATGTGAAGAAAGACGCACAAGTGCTCGATGTTGGATGCGGTGATGGGTACGGTACATATAAATTAAGTCGCGCAGGCTATAAAGCAGTGGGAGTAGATTTATCGGAAGTGATGATTCAAAAAGGTAAGGAGCGCGGAGAAGGACCAAATTTATCTTTTATAAAAGGAGATCTTTCTGCATTACCATTTGAAAATGAGCAATTTGAATCAATTATGGCAATTAATTCTTTAGAATGGACGGAAGAGCCATTACGAGCGTTAAATGAAATAAAGCGTGTGTTAAAGAAAGATGGATATGCATGTATTGCAATTTTAGGACCGACAGCAAAGCCACGAGAGAACAGTTATCCTCGCTTGTACGGAAAAGACGTTGTTTGTAATACAATGATGCCTTGGGAATTTGAACAGTTAGCGAAAGAACAAGGTTTTGAAGTTGTAGATGGCATCGGCGTATATAAGCGCGGAGTAAATGAGAAGATGTTAGGTCAACTACCTACAGAGTTGCAACAATCGTTAACATTCTTATGGGTATTTATGTTAAAAAACGTATAAAGAAATGAAAGAATTTTTAGGAGGTAAATAAGTGCAGAAAATACAAAAAACTGATACAATATCATCAGAACCAATTAAAGGGGGACTAGGGTATATGACAACTACTACAACAGTGAAATCCGATATTGAAATCGCACAAGAAGCGAGTATGAAGAAGATTCAAGAAATTGCAGCTGATTTAAATATTTTAGAAGATGAATTAGAGCCATACGGGCATTATAAAGGTAAGTTATCTCTTGATATTTTTAAGCGCTTACAAGATGAGGAAGACGGTAAAGTTGTTTTAGTAACAGCGATTAACCCAACTCCAGCTGGAGAAGGTAAATCAACAGTAACAGTTGGTTTAGGTCAAGCTTTTAACAAAATTGGTAAGAAAACAGTAATTGCACTTCGTGAACCATCTCTTGGACCGACGATGGGATTAAAAGGTGGAGCAGCAGGTGGCGGTTTTTCACAAGTCGTACCAATGGAAGACATTAACCTTCACTTTACTGGAGATATCCATGCGATCACAACTGCCAATAACGCATTAGCAGCGTTTATTGATAATCATATCCAACAAGGAAACACACTTGGAATTGATACGCGTAAAATCGTTTGGAAACGCTGCGTTGACTTAAATGATCGTGCCCTTCGTAACGTAGTAATTGGTCTTGGTGGACCTGTACAAGGTGTACCACGTGAAGACGGTTTTGACATTACAGTAGCATCTGAAATTATGGCCGTGTTCTGTCTTGCAACAGATATTCAAGACTTAAAAGCACGTTTATCTCGCATCGTAGTTGCCTATAACTTTGTAAATCAACCTGTAACGGTTAAAGATTTAGGTGTAGAAGGTGCGTTAACACTATTATTAAAAGACGCATTAAAGCCGAACTTAGTACAAACGTTAGAAAATACACCAGCTATCATTCATGGCGGACCATTTGCGAATATCGCTCACGGTTGTAACAGTGTTATCGCTACAACAATGGCAGCAAAATTAGGTGATTATGTTATTACAGAAGCTGGATTCGGTGCTGATTTAGGCGCTGAGAAGTTTTTAGATATTAAAGCTCGTGCAGCTGGCATTAAACCAGAAGCAGTTGTTATTGTTGCGACGATTCGTGCGCTTAAAATGCATGGTGGCGTTGCAAAAGATCAATTAAAAGAAGAAAATGTAGATGCATTAGCAAAAGGTATGGAAAACTTACAGAAGCATGTTGAAACAATTCAAAGCTTCGGTGTGCCTTTCGTAATTGCAATTAATAAATTCATTACAGATACAGATGCAGAAGTTACATACTTACAAGAGTGGTGTAATGAGCGTGGCTATGCAGTATCCTTAACAGAAGTTTGGGAGAAGGGTGGCCAAGGTGGAGTTGACCTTGCTGAAAAAGTACTAAAAGAAATCGAAAAAGGTGAAAACAACTACGCACCACTTTATGAATTAGAATTACCATTAGAAGAAAAAATTCGTACAATTGCTCAAAAAGTATATGGCGCAAAAGATATTGAATTTGCTCCGAAAGCACGTAAGCAATTAGCTCAATATGAAGGAGAAGGTTGGAGTAACCTACCAGTTTGTATGGCGAAAACACAATACTCTCTTTCTGACGATGCAACAAAATTAGGTCGTCCATCTGACTTTATCGTTACAATTCGTGAGCTAAAACCATCTATCGGTGCAGGCTTTATCGTTGCGTTAACAGGTACAATGTTAACAATGCCAGGTCTTCCAAAACAACCAGCAGCACTTCAAATGGATGTAAATGAAGATGGAAAAGCAGTAGGTTTATTCTAAAAGGTTGTAATTCATCTCGTTTATCTGTAAACTATATATACATCAAGTGGCGCCTTTCCATCGAAAGGCGCCTGTTTTTTGGAGGAAATTATGTTTGATCCAACTGCTTTTGACAATTTAAAAGTAATCGTAGAAGGTGCTGTGTATGATTTTGATCTACATGGAGATATTCTTGTAACAGATCGAAAAGATATGATGGATCTTGCTTCATTAAGTCGTATATATCATATCTCATTTCAATTAACAGAACCGTTTGAACCATTAGTAGAAGCAACATTTTCATTATCTGTGGATGCAAAGAACTTGTCTGGTGAAATACTAGAAGTGCCTCAGTTTACACCAGGTTGTGAGATGAAGCTAGCATTTTCATTCCCGTTAGAACAACCAGAAGTAAAATGTGAAGAAATTGAAACATTAATGCGTTCTATATGGGGAAAAGAAAGAATGATTATGCAGAAAGTTTCATACGAATATAATAAGCAAGCGATTTCATATCATAATAAGGTAGAGGTTCTATTTCAAAAAGCGATTACAGAAGACCATGTTGATGATTTAATAGCTGTTATTTCACACATGATAGAAACGGTGCGAACAATACAGCATTTTCTTCAAAAATAGAGATAAAGGAGAAAAACAAATGATAAAAGATATGCAACCATTTTTACAACAAGCTTGGGAGAAGGCTGGTTTTAAAGAGTTAACTGAAATTCAAAAACAAGCGATTCCAACTATTTTAGAAGGACAAGACGTTATAGCTGAATCTCCAACTGGAACAGGAAAAACATTAGCGTACTTATTACCACTTTTACATAAAATTAATCCTGAAGTAAAACAGCCACAAGTTGTTGTTTTAGCGCCAACACGTGAACTTGTAATGCAAATTCATGAAGAGGTTCAAAAGTTTACAGCAGGAACTGAAATTTCAGGTGCATCTTTAATTGGTGGTGCAGATATTAAGCGCCAAGTTGAAAAATTAAAGAAACACCCAAGAGTAATTGTCGGTTCACCAGGCCGTATTTTAGAATTAATTCGTATGAAAAAGCTAAAAATGCATGAAGTAAAAACAATTGTATTTGATGAGTTTGATCAAATTGTAAAGCAAAAAATGATGGGCGCAGTGCAAGATGTAATTAAATCAACGATGCGCGATCGTCAATTAGTATTCTTCTCGGCGACAATGACAAAAGCGGCAGAAGATGCGGCACGTGATTTAGCAGTGGAACCACAATTAGTACGTGTAACACGTGCAGAATCAAAAAGCTTAGTTGAGCATACGTATATCATTTGTGAGCGACGCGAAAAAAATGATTACGTAAGAAGAATTATGCATATGGGCGATGTAAAAGCAGTTGCTTTCTTAAACGATCCATTCCGTTTAGATGAAATTACTGAGAAATTGAAATTCCGTAAAATGAAAGCGGCGGCTCTTCATGCAGAAGCAAGTAAACAAGAGCGTGAAGCAACAATGCGTGCTTTCCGCGGAGGGAAATTAGAAATTCTACTTGCTACTGATATTGCAGCGCGCGGTATCGATATTGACGATTTAACACATGTAATTCATCTAGAGTTACCAGACACAGTAGACCAATATATTCACCGCTCAGGCCGTACTGGACGTATGGGCAAAGAAGGAACTGTCGTATCTCTTGTAACACCACAAGAAGAGCGCAAATTACTGCAATTTGCGAAAAAACTAGGCATCGTATTTACGAAGCAAGAAATGTTCAAAGGATCATTTGTAGAAACGAAACCGAAAGCACCAAAGAAAAAGAAACCAGCATTTACTGGGAAGAAAAAGCCTAGATAAATGATGGAGAAGGCGTAACTATTTGTAGTTACGTCTTTTTTGTTTGTAAACAAGTGATAATGGGAATTGTATTAGTGTTTTTAATGTGCCTATCATATATATGCTTCTACTGGGAGTATCGAAAAAAGGGTAGTTTATTTATTTGGTTTATACGAGGAAATAATATAAAAAAGTCGAATATTAAACTGACACGAAATAATAAAAAGAAGGTACACATATGGATAGGAAATTAGGAATGTTTTTGAATACAAAATATATTGAAGTAAACGAAGGAATACAAAAAGCAAGGGAATGGGATTTAGAATATATTCAATTATATGCTATGAATCCGACTTTCAACTTAGCTAACATTTCAAAGGTACAATGGAACACTTTAAAAGAAAACTTATCTTTTAATGAGATTCAAGTCCCGTCATTAGCAATTAGCTTCGGAGAAAATGGAATAATAGGAACTGAAGCTGAATGTGTAATAGAGAGTTTTAAATATATTACTGATAAAGGGTTAGGGTTAGGAGCTAACGTAGTAACAGCCCATATTGGGAAAATCCCTGATGATGAAAATAGTGAGTACTATGATAAAATGCTACGTGTTTGTAATGAAATAGGGGACTTAGCGTTCAGATTTGGAGGATTCTTCGCCATTGAGACGGGATCTGAAAAAGCAATAGTATTAAAACGATTTTTAGAAACTGCAAACTCGAAAGGACTAGCTGTTAACTTTGACCCAGCAAATTTAATAAGTGATGTAAATGAAAATCCGGGAGAAGGTTTATTACTATTAAAAGATTATATAGTACAAACTCATATTAAAGATTGTAAAGAAGTGAAAAGTGATCGTTCAACTAAGTATATAGAAGTCGCAGCAGGGAATGGTGAAGTAGATTTCGATATATTCTTCAAAGTATTAGATAAAATTGGATTCGACGGATATAACATGATTGAAAGAAATGATTATTTTGATGAACTGGATGGGATGAGTCAGTCGATAAATTTTGCAAAGAAGTACATACCAACTCAAAAGGAATAACGATAGTATTTGTAGAAAGCTACATAGAATATAAAAACCATTAGGGGGAAATGTAATGATCCATAAAGTAGGACAAATTATGTTATATGTAAATAATCAAGATGAGGCAGTAAATTTTTGGACGGAAAAGGTAGGGTTTCATGTAGTAGCAGAGGAAGATAACAAGCAAGGAATGAGATGGATTGAAATTGCTCCGACTAACGGTGCAGAAACGAGCATTATATTACATAATAAAGAAGTTATTTCTAAAATGAGCCCAGAATTGAATCTTGGTACACCGTCCTTAATGTTCTTCTCAGAAAATCTTGATCAATTATATACAGATTTAACAAACAAAAATGTTACTGTTGGAGAAATGGTAACTATGCCTTCTGGTAAAGTGTTTAACTTTGCTGATAGCGAAGGGAATTATTTTGCCGTTATGGAGAAGAACCAATAATAATATTGCTATGTGAAAATCCCCCTCAAATATATTTGAGGGGGATTAAATTTTTGAAGTGGATTTTTCATTAGAGAGTTGTTTAATAAAAAATACTCCTTTTTCAATCGCTGTCTCAATATAGCCAACGATTTGGTCAAACGTAAATACCTGTAAGTCTTCATGCAAATGTTGCTTTGGATACAACATATCTTCAAAAAGATACTTTCGAAAAGCTAAAACGTTTTCTTTAGAAACCTCTTCAATATCCACAATGTGAGCCTCTTGATTGAGAAGAGAGAAAAGCTGTTGTTCTTGATCGTAATGATGAAGCAACTTTGCATTTAACAATTTAAAATCGTTATAGTACAGGGGTGCGATAGTTTCGTCATTCTCTATTCTATTTTTTAGCCAAGGTAGAAAAAATCCACTTAGCCAATTATCATCGGCAATGAGATGGGTATAATAGCCTAAAATAAATGGGGAATCTATATGTGATTCATATTTATGAAAAAATGAATCATAATCTATTCTTCTCGTATAGTTCTTCGTTGTACCGGCATAAAAATGTGAGGTTCCTTTTTCTTTTTTTGAATGAACAGCATCAGGGGCTACAGCTCCAAGTAAGAAAGAAGTCTTATCGTGAATAGATAGTTTCTCAGCAATACCGTTAGCGATAATAACATGCATAATTCGTGATCCCATGAATGCCACCTCTGTTTCCAGTATTCATTTCAGGAAGAGGACTGAACAGTTAGTATTACTTTCCCTGTACTTTTTCTACTTTCGACCCATTCATGTGCTTTCCCTGCATCTTGAAGTGGAAAAGATTTCGTAGCCTTAATTTGTAAACGTCCGTCACGCAAATAACGGAAAACTTCATTTGCAGTTTCTTGGAGCAGTTCAGGACGCTTTTTTCGTGTGGTTCCAAAGCTAAAACCGAGTATAGAGCGGCAACTTGCATGTAAATCTTTCGTTTGAAAGTTACCAATTTCACCGCTAGCATTACCGAAATGAACGAGGCGACCGTAAAAAGCAAGGCAGTTTAAACTTCTTTCAGAAACAGTTCCAGAAATAGAGTCCAAAATAATATTCACTCCTTCTCCGTTTGTCAGCTCATTGACTTTCTCTACAAAATCTTCAGTTTGATGACAAATTACATAATCAGCTCCAGCATCTAAAGCGATTTTTCTTTTCGTTTCACTTCCGATAGTACCGATAACTGTTCTAGCCCCTAATAGTTTTGCAAGTTGAATTGCGGTAGTACCAATCCCGCCAGCAGCTGCATGAATGAGTACAGATTCACCTTTTTGAATTCTTGCAACATTTGCGAGTAAATTATAGCTTGTAAAGGATACGATTGGACAAGCGGCTGCAGCTTGAAAGTCAACTTCATGGGGTAATACGAAAGTAAGATTTTCATTTGCAACAACGTATTCTGCGTAAGATCCATTTTGAGGAAAAGCAATGACACGTTGTCCAGGGTGAATATTTTTCACATGAGAACCGACACGTTCTACAATACCAGTGGCATCTATACCTGGAATAAAAGGTAGTGCTTTATTTCCTTTTTTGCCATAACGTGATTTAATATCAGCGAAATTTACACTAGTAGCAACTACGCGAATTAAAACTTGATCTTCTGAAATAGCCGGTATATCAAAATCTGTATATTTCATCACTTCAGGACCACCGAAAGACGTTACAACGATAGCTTTCATTATATGTCCTCCTAAATTTGACTATATAAATTATTTTAAATCTTTATCAGAAATTGGAAAATTATATAATAGTTATGTGTGGTTATAAGTGAAGCTTATGAACTCAATGAATCATAATATTAATTTATATAAAAAAACTTTAAAAAAATCGAACGAAATATGAATTACTTGCCAATATATAGTGTAGGACAAAGGAGGGATGGTATGTGAAGGATGGAACAGTGTATACAAATTTAATCCAATTAACTTTATCAGGCAATAAAGAAGCGTATAGCGAATTGTATGATGTAACGATTCAAGAAGTATATAAAACAGCACATTTTTTAATTGAAGATAAAACGGATGTAGATGATGTCGTTCAAGAAGTATACATACAGCTATATGAATCGCTTCGTAAATATGATAGCGAGAAGCCATTTCGCCCTTGGCTAATTGGGCTTGCGATTAAACAAATTCATTCTTATAGAAGAAAGAGGTGGATGCGACTACGAATTATAAAAAAAGCAGAAGAGCAAAGAAAGCCAGTGCAAATTGATTTTTCTAACGATGTTGTAAGTAAAATATCAAACCAAAAACTAATCGAACTCATTCATAAATTACCGTATAAATTGAAACAAGTTATTATCTTAAGATACTTACACGATTATTCACAAGAAGAAGTAGCACAAATATTACATATTCCAATCGGTACAGTGAAATCTAGAATTCATGCGGCATTAAAGAAACTACGTCAAAAAGAGCAAGTAGAAGAAATTTTTTTAGGAGAGGTAGGGAATGTGAAATGAGTTTAGATTGTAGAGTTAGGGAATCTATACAAGAAGAAGCAAAGGGTATTGTTGCCCCGCCGGATTTAAAAGAAAAAGTAATCGTGCAAATAAAAATGAAGCACGGCGGGAGTAAGAGGAAGAAACGCCTTATCGCAGGAGTACTTGCAGCAGCTCTTTTAATCCCGACGACAGGTTTTGCGTACCAATCTATTATGGCGGATGGTATATATGGATCTTTTGAGAATTTAAAAAAACATGCCGGAGCAATGACATTAGAAACGTATATGCGTTTTAATGCAAAATTATCAGAAGCGAAAGATGAAATGGGTGCGAAGGAATATGAAGAGTTTACAAAAGAACTGAAAAAATTAACTAATGCAAAGCTTGCGTACGGAGATTCGAATGGTAATATAGATTATGATGGATTATCACCAGCAAAAAGAGAAGAAATGAAAAAGGTAAGTATGGGCCTTCAACCATACTTTGATAAATTAAATGGTCATAAATCTAGTAAAGAAGTATTAACGCAAGAAGAGTTTGATCGCTATATGGAAGCTTTAATGACACATGAAATAGTACGAGTGAAGATAAAATCAACTGGTGCAATAAAAATAGAAGAAGTACCTGAGGCGTACAAAGAAAGATTTATTAAAGCGGAGCAGTTTATGGAGTATGTAGATGAAAAGGTGAGATAAGTAAAAAAACTCAAAGCTTTAGCTTTGAGCTTTCTTTATTAAAAGAAAATAGAGCATTCAATTATATTTTTTCATCGTTGCATTGTCCTTTTGTATAAAACAATCTAAAAGGGAATAACCAGCTATTAAACTAATAATCGTAACAAAAGTTGTATTTATTAGAATAATATTAACTAAATAAGGTAGGTATTCGGCAAGTGGTGAAAAGAGTAGTGCTGGGGAAAAGGAAATGAATAGTGTAGGCACTGTAATAGCAATAAATTTATCCGGTTGAAAGCTCCAGTTTTGTTTACTCGTTTCGCGATTAATAGATTGAAGGAATCGTAATAAAATGCCAACTATAAGAGGGAAGAGTGTAAAGTAGAATAATCTTGGATAAACGTTAAAGTTCACTTGTGCATCTGTATCTAAATAAAATTGAATTTTTACTCCTACAAATAATAATAAGACGATAAATAATGTGAAGCAGAGGTATAGCATCAATTTTTGCATTATATTCCACCATCCTTTACTCAAAATATATTCAAAAAAAGAAGAGATATACAATAACTACTGTTGTATATCTCTTCTTTTACTGTTAGTTAATAGTGGAGTTTGCTTTTTCTTGCTTCGTGAAATAATCAATAATGCCCATTGCGCTAATTTCTATATCTAAATGTAAAATATTATAAACGGAATGATCTGATGGAACGTTTAACTTTGTAAGATGAGAAGAGATTTTATCCATTAACAAAGTTTGTAAAGCTTTAGTCGCTTCATCGAAATCATTATACTTGTCAAAGACTTCCTTACCAGTCTGAACGAAAATAGGTAGCCAATGTTCCAATTGATTGTATACTTCTGTAACATGAGAGGATGCGCCGTAATGACCGAAATAAATAGTATCTACATTCATGCTTTGAATGTGATTTTTAGAAGCAATCATCGCATCTGGTTGGAATTGTGAAGGGGACGTTGATGGTAGATATAACTCTACATCAACGTCTGCGAGTTCTCTATAATAAATTCCAATTGTATCGCCAGTAAAAATCCCGTTTGTTAATGAATCGTGAATGCTAATATGGTGCTTCGCATGTCCTGGTGTATCATAAAATGTAAGGGTGCGGTCTTTTGCAATTTTTAACGTATCACCATGTTGTACAATATGAACACGTTCTTCTTCAATTGGAAGAATTGGGTCAAAGAGTTTATCGAAATCTTCTTTGTAGACAGCTTTTGCACCTAAAATAAGTTTTGTTGGATCAATCATATGACGAGCACCACGAGAATGCACATATAACGTAGCATTTGGACACTGTTCCATCATTAAACCAGCTGCGCCAGCGTGATCTAAATGCACATGTGTAACGATAATGTTTTTAACATCGTTTAAATCAATATGTAATTGTTGTAAGCCGTCTAAAATATACGGAAGAGAAGGGGCTGCACAAGTTTCAATTAAAGTAATATCGTCATCTAATAAAACGTACGTACCTGTTCGTTCATTATGCTGTAAATCGAAATCATCAATAAGATATAGGTGAGAAGATAATTGCTCTACTTTTTTCATAGTTACCACTCCTTATATACTGCATGTTTTTATTATACGCTAAAATAGAAAAAAGGCAGAAAACGAAGCTCGTCTTCTGCCTTTTTGTAATATTATTATTTCGTTTGTTGTTTATTAATAGACATAATGAACAGTCCAACAATCCCGCCTACTAATGGAAGCATAATCTCTCCTGCTAAATTAAAGTAGGAGCTTAAGAATAAACCATTAACATCGATTACCCAGCCAGTAACATACAATAACATCATATATAGTACGAAATAAAACTCGCGATTTGAAATCGTTTCATGTTGTGCAGTTTTCATAATGAACACCATCCTTTTCTTTTATAATGGAATATAAACTGTCACATTTTGTTCACATTTCAATTGTAAAACTTTCCATCATAAAAGTCTAGTAGTTTGTGTCGAATTTTCGAACAGAAATAAAGCGCTATCATTACAACTTATAAGTACGTAATAAGAGCTGTATATTCACGAATGTAGTATAGTATAAACATAGAATGATAGTGAAGAGAGGGGCAAAGACAATGACAGTTTATGATTTTTCAGCTAAAACAATTACAGGTGAAGAAAAATCGTTAAAAGATTACAAAGGAAAAGCACTTCTTATTGTCAATGTAGCTAGCAAATGTGGTTTCACACCACAATATAAAGGATTACAAGAGGTATATGATAAATATAAAGACCAAGGACTCGAAATACTCGGATTTCCTTGTAACCAATTCGGGGGACAAGAACCAGGTACAGAAGCGGACATTACTAGTTTTTGTGAATTAAACTACGGTGTAAACTTCCCGATGTTTGCAAAGGTGGATGTGAAAGGTGATAAGGCTCATCCTTTATATACATACATGACAAAACAAGCACCAGGTTTACTCGGTATGAAAGCAGTGAAATGGAATTTTACGAAGTTTTTAATCGGAAAAGACGGGAAAGTAGTAGGACGTTTTGCTCCGCAGACGAAGCCGGTAGATTTAGAGGTTGAGATTGAGAAGGTGCTTGGAGAATAATTAGGAGTTTCACTTTATTAAAAAACGTCTCAAAGAACAATGTAGTTCTTTGAGACGTTTTCTTTAAACTCACATTTTCAAGATTAAATAACTGTATCAAAGCCATCTGATTTAGGCAGAGAAGCTGCTTTTTTCATAAGCACTTCCCATAAGTGTACAGATTTCTTCCATTCTTCTGCAGCCTGCTCCTGTTTATACATAGCGTTCTCATAACTGGCAGTAAGTTGTTGCATATCGGCCGAGTTGTAAAGTGTATCGATATGGAGAGCGTATTCTCGGAATGTTTGACTTTCACTCCGTGGTATGCCAATTCTCGCAAATTGTTTTAAAAGTGCACCGTAAGCTTTTTGATAAACAGCATCATTTTTTCGGTATTTATAGAAATGAATAATAAGAAATGTCATCCATTTCATTCTAGTGGTGAAGAGAATGTATCCTATAATACTAATTAGTATCGTAGAGAGGAATACGTACCACCAAGAAAAACTAGTTTTAGAATTTGTGACCTTTTTAGTAGAAGCTTCTTCTGTATTTTCTATTAAACTTTTAAGTTTTGCTTCATTATTTCGTTGTTGTATTTGCTCGTTATTAGAATTATTTGCTTCGCTATTTTGTGAAATAGGAGCAGGCGTATTATTTATAAAATTATAGGGATTGGTAAATCCTTTTGTTGGTTCGAATGGAATCCATCCGTATCCTGGGAAATATACTTCGACCCAAGAGTGTGCGTTATCGTTCGTGATTGTATAAACATCCGCACCTTCTGCAGAGGCAAGTGTATTGTCAAGAGTTCCTTCTGTATAGCCTTTTACCCAGCGAGCAGGAATCCCGGCAGAACGAAGTAGTACAATCATAGACGTCGAAAAATTATTACAGTAGCCGCTTTTTGTATCGAAAAGGAATTGATCTACATAATCTTGGCTTTTGGCAGGGAATAAGACATTCGTTGATTCGTATGTAAAAGAGTTGTCTGTGAAGTAATTTTCAATAGCTAATACTTTATCATATCGGTTGTCTTTATCATTTGTAAGATTGACAGCCAAGTCTTTTACGCGCTGTGGTAATGACTCGGGAAGTTGTGTGTACTTTGTCATAAAATAAGGGTTTGTTTCTTGACCTTCATTTGTTTTTACAGCTTTCAAGTTTTCTATGGAAAACTCAGGGATCTCATATGTTACTTTATACGAATGTAAAGTAGTAGAAGAGTCTTCATTCATTGTATAAATTTTTTCTGAAAACGGGTCAACACTGTATGATACATCAGAAGAAGCCTCAACTGATACTAATCCTGCTGGATAGGTAAGGTGAGGGTAACTTTTTTGCATGGTAATTGTTGCCTCAGTCGTTTCCGTTTTTGTATTTTGTTCGTACCAGCTTACGACGTCGTTTTTATTTTTAAAAGAAATCTTTTTCGGATTTTCAGAAATTTCCCAGCCTTTTCCTGTATAGAAATCTTTTGTTTCTACTCTCCAATAGTGTTTGTTTTGCGTTCGTGCTGTGAAAACAATTGTAGGATCCGCCTTAAAAGGACCACCTAATCGCGAGTCATCTAAACCATACCCAATTGTAGAAACTTTTTGTTCTTTACTTGCTTCAGATGTGTTGAATTTTAAAAAATCCATTGGGTTTGGCCATTGAGGGCCAAATTTTGGAGCAAAGTATGCGATGGTTGCTAATAATACAATAAATATTGTAAGTGGTCTAAGTAATTTTGAGATTTCCCTAGCATAATTTTGTAAGTGTTCACGCTCTTTTATTCGTTCTACTTGAAGAAGACTAAGCATAAAAAATCCGATGACAACAGTTCGAATAATAGCGTAGTTTGCATTGTATAAATGTAAGTTATGAAAAGTTGCGATATAAATAATAGTCAATACAAGAAATAGAAACCCACGTTTTTTATGAATAATCCAAAATGAAGTGAAAGAACTCAAAAACCAAAATGAGAGAAAAAATAAAACGGTCGGAAAAACTGGAGAAATATCTAGTAAATTCCCTTGGAAAAATAGGGAGGAATTTCGAGACATATCAGAAAAGAATGTTGTTAGCCAAGATAGATTTATAAAAGCATTTTTATAATATAGGGAATGAATGATAAATAGGACTGTGACAATTTTTATTGGAATCTGCCACCTCGTCTGAAAAAAAGAGAGAGCGAAGCAAATTCCTATAAATGTTACGAAAATATCTAATCTACCTACATTTGTAATGCCTATAAGAGGTCTTAGCCATTCTAGTAAAAGAAGAAATACACATGCATGCATAAAGAATCTGTTCGTATCCCACTTGTATTTTGTTTGTAATGTTATCATTTGCTCACCTCAAAAAACACGTTTGTATACCGGTTTTCATAAACCGTGTTTACAAATATTTGTCGTTTTTTTAGAGTTTCTATTATACTGATTTCTCGGTGTGAAAGTTGATTCGCTTTTTCTTTCACGACAAAAACCATACATTTTCTATTTTTTATAGCAGCACAATCAGCCGCCTTTTGAATATCGGGAGAAAGATTACTGGTCACGAGTATAACCGTGACGGGCTCATAAATTTTTCTTAGTTCCATGTCTACACTCTGGGAGAGCGGGAATACACTGTCTGCTTGCACTTTTGCTAAATGACAAAGGATTTGTTGTAACTGCGTATCTCCATTGTCTAAAGGGAAGATAGTTTGTTCTTTTCCGATAGACACGAATGATGCTGGTGAATTTTGTTTCAAGACAGCCCTTACGATAGAGGCAGTAAATGTGACGACTGATTCGAATAGAGGAGACTCGGTTCTGTCTATGAATATCATGACATTATGGCTGCGCTGCTGTTCAAACTCTTTTGTCATAATATTGTTTGTTCGTGCAGTTGCTTTCCAATCAATCCATGAAAAGCGATCACCAGGTTTATAGTCTCTGACACCGACAGAGATTGTAGAGTCTTTTGCTGAATTTATATTTGCTAAAAGCGCTCCTTGTTCGAAATGATTTTCCAATTGTCGATATGCTATATCTACATACTGGGGATAGACTAAAAATGTATCTGGAACTGAAAAAGTTACTTCTTTCTCTATCATGCCGAATAAATCGCCGGTTTTGACACGAACGCTTGAAAAAGTGTGCTCGCCTCTAGGGATTGTGTCAATAACATATTGAAACGAAATATTTCGTTTCAATCCTGGGAAGAGTACTACCTTATTCATCTTTGTTTGTTTACAACTTATAAATTGTGGTGGCAGTTCATCTTCTATAACTAAATAAAGTAAGGGAAAAGGAAATTTTCTTTTTATTGTAATCGTGCTTACAAATTGTTCTCCTACTACATATCCATTCTGGTTTGTTATTCGCTTTACTTCAGCGTCCCGTAAAGCGTAGAAGGGGAGTAGTAGCGAATAAAGAGCAATGGGAATTATGCTGTAAAACAAAAACCAACTGACAAACCCGCCTTGAAACATAGCGTATATAAATGTTAAGACTAGGCATAAAGGGAGTAGCAATAACTTCATAACGTGATATAGCGCTCGCAGCATTCGTTTTATCAAGGGTTCATCGTCCTTTGAGTAGGCACGGTAGTTCGTGCAACGATTTTTCCGATAACTTGTTCTCCTGTTATTCCTTCAAATTTTGCTTCCATTTTTAGAATGAGTCTATGTGCTAAAACGTAAGGAGCTAAAAATTTAACATCGTCTGGAATAACATAATTCCTGCCATGGATAAATGCATAAGCTTGTGAAGCTTTCATTAAAGCAATCGAGCCACGTGGACTTGCACCTAACTGTATAGAACTGTACGTACGAGTCTGATTAACAAGCTTTACAATGTAATGCTTAATTGCTTTGTCCATACTTACTACCCGTACGCTTTGTTGTAAATAAAGTAATTCTTGTATTGTAGTAATGGTTTGTAATTGAGAGAGTGGATTTGTTTTTTCCATCCGATTTAAAATTTCAAATTCTTCTTCTGGTGTAGGATATCCCATTTTTAGTTTCAATAAGAAACGATCGAGCTGAGCTTCTGGTAGAGAATATGTTCCTTCATATTCGACCGGATTTTGTGTAGCCATGACAAAGAACGGCTTTGGTAAAGGTCTTGTAATACCATCTATTGTAATATTGCCTTCTTCCATACATTCAAGTAAAGCAGATTGTGTCTTTGGAGATGTACGATTAATTTCATCAGCAAGTACAAAATTCCCCATAATTGGTCCAGGCTTGAACTCAAATTGGAGCTCTTTCGGATTATAAATAGAAACTCCTGTTACATCTGACGGCAATAAATCAGGTGTAAATTGAATTCGCTTATAATCAGCATCAATGGATTTAGAAAGAGCACGTACTAGCATTGTTTTCCCGACACCAGGAACATCTTCTAATAGCACATGACCTTCAGCTAAGAGAGCTGTCAAAGCTAAGATTGTTTCTTTTCGTTTTCCGACCATTATTTTTTCAGTATTATTGATTATTTTTTCTACAGTGGGATGTAATGAATCAAGCTGGGGCATCGTAATCCTCCTAATGTTATTATCGTTTTCTAATCAATTTAGTGGACATATTTCTAATTCTATATGTAGATAGTAAAGGTCTAACTTAAATTCTGAGAATATTCAGATTATTTATTTCAATTACATCTAGTATAATTGTTTCCGTAACTAAGGGCAATACAGTAAATAATGATTTGTAGTTTTATGTAAAATAAGACTCGATATAAAATAATAACATTGGGAAAAATATTTTTACATACAATTTATACTCTTTTCCTTATGGCAGTTTTGAAATAATATCAAAACTCTTTTTCTTTTGCAAAATAGTCGATACCTCAAAATACCATTCTCCTAATAATTAAGATTAACCATAATCTTCACAACGGAACACAAGATTTTCTCACAAACTTATTTTCTACTGAATTTTTGACAATCTCTTGAACTGTGCGAAATGTCACATCTGTATTTTACAACCTCTCTTATAGTAAGGGTATGTAAGAGAGACGTATTAAAGGAGTGAACAGTATGAAGAAAAAACCTTCAGCACTAATGAGACGTTTAAAATATTTTTCACCAATAGATCGTTATAACGATAATCATACACAAGAAACATATGAAGATCGCGAATGGGAAAATGTGTACAGAAAGCGTTGGCAGCATGATAAAGTAATTCGTTCTACACACGGCGTGAACTGTACTGGTTCATGTAGCTGGAATATATATGTGAAAGATGGAATTGTGACGTGGGAAGGGCAAGAGCTTAACTATCCAACGACAGGTCCTGATATGCCAGATTTTGAACCGCGAGGCTGCCCACGTGGAGCAAGTTTTTCTTGGTACATTTATAGTCCACTTCGTGTGAAATATCCGTATGTACGTGGTGTTCTTTGGAGTGTGTGGCAAGAGGAATTACAAAATAATGAGTCACCATTAGATGCTTGGAAAAGCATTGTGGAAAACCCTGAAAAAGCACGAAAGTATAAGCAGGCACGTGGTAAAGGGGGATTCATTCGTGCGAATTGGGATGAAGTGTTACAACTCGTTTCAGCTTCATTATTATATACAGTAATGAAATACGGTCCAGACCGAAATGTTGGTTTTTCACCAATTCCAGCTATGTCGATGTTAAGTCATGCTGCAGGCAGCCGCTTTATGCAACTTATGGGTGGACCAATGCTTAGTTTCTATGATTGGTACGCAGATTTACCACCAGCTTCTCCGCAAATTTGGGGCGATCAAACAGATGTACCAGAAAGTAGTGACTGGTATAACTCTGGTTACATTATGACATGGGGTTCAAATGTACCGATGACGAGAACACCAGATGCTCACTTTTTAGCAGAGGTTCGATATAAAGGAACGAAAGTCGTTTCTGTCAGTCCTGACTTCGCTGAATCTACAAAGTTTGCAGATGATTGGATTAGTGTGAAACAAGGTACAGATGGTGCACTTGCGATGGCAATGGGGCATGTGATCTTACAAGAATTTTACGTAGATAATCAAGTGGAATATTTCACAAAGTATGCGAAGCAATATACTGATTTTCCTTTCTTTGTCACATTGAAACAAAAAGGAGATCAATTCGTTGCTGATCGTTTCTTAAACGCTGCTGATATTGGACGCGAAACGAAGTTAGAAGAATGGAAACCTGTTCTTTGGAACGAGAACACGAATGATTTTGCAACACCTCATGGCACAATGGGCTCACGTTGGGATAACGAAAAGAAATGGAACTTGCGTTTAGAAGATGAAGAAACAGGTGAAAAGATTGATCCACGTCTTTCTTTACTTGGAATGGAAGAATCGATTGGAACGGTACAAATTCCGTACTTCTCTGATGATGGAAACAAAGTATTAGAACGTACAATTCCAGTGAAAAAGGTTATGACAGAAGAAGGCGAAGTGTTCGTTACAACTGTATACGACTTAACGTTAGCAAATTACGGTGTGAACCGAGGGCTTGGCGGACAAGAGCCGAAAGACTTCAATGATGACGTTCCGTTTACACCTGCATGGCAAGAGAAAATGACAGGAGTAAAACGTGAGCTTATTATTCAAATCGCTCGTGAGTTCGCACAAAATGCTGTTGATACGAACGGTCGCTCAATGATTATTGTCGGAGCTGGTATTAACCATTGGTTTAACTCTGATACGATTTATCGCGCCGTTTTAAATCTTGTACTTCTCGTTGGGGCACAAGGTGTAAACGGCGGTGGCTGGGCGCATTACGTTGGGCAAGAAAAATTACGACCAGCAGAAGGATGGCAAACAATCGCGATGGCAAAAGATTGGCAAGGGCCACCAAAATTACAAAATGGTACATCTTTCTTCTATTTCGTAACAGATCAATGGCGCTATGAAGATACACCAGTTGGACATTTAGCATCACCAGTGGAAGGAAACTCTCGTTATCAACATCACGGTGATTATAACGTTTTAGCGGCGCGACTTGGTTGGTTACCTTCTTATCCTACATTTGAGAAAAATGGAATTGAACTATATAAAGAAGCTGTTGCTGCTGGTGCAACAACACAAGAAGAAATCGGAAAATACGTTGCACAAAAACTAAAAGAAAAAGAACTGAAATTTGCGATTGAAGATCCAGATAACAAAAATAACTTCCCGCGCAACTTATTCGTATGGCGTGCGAACTTAATTTCAAGTTCCGGTAAAGGGCACGAATATTTTTTAAAACATTTACTAGGTACAACAAACGGATTAATGAATGACGATAGTGATTCATTACGACCAGAAGAAATTAAGTGGCATGAAGAAGCACCAGAAGGGAAGCTTGATTTACTTATTAATTTAGATTTCCGTATGGCTGGAACAGCACTGTATTCTGATATCGTATTACCAGCTTCAACTTGGTACGAAAAACATGATTTAAGTAGTACAGATATGCATCCATTTGTGCATCCTTTTAATCCAGCAATCGGTTCACCGTGGGAAGCACGCTCTGATTGGGACATTTTCACTTCACTTTCTAAAGCTGTGTCAGATTTAGCGAAGAAAATTGATCTTGAACCAATGAAAGAAGTTGTTGCAACACCACTTCTTCATGATACACCGCAAGAATTAGCGCAACCACTTGGCAAGATTAAAGATTGGAGTAAAGGTGAATGTGAACCAATCCCGGGTAAAACGATGCCACAAATTCATGTTGTCGAAAGAGATTATAAAACGATTTATGACAAAATGACTGCGCTTGGACCGAATGTCGGAAAACAACCGATTGGTACGAAAGGGATCTCTTGGTCTGCGGAAAAAGAATATGAGCAATTAAAGAGCAAATTAGGAGTTGTTCGAACGGATTCTATCGCGAAAGGTTGCCCAGACATCAAAGAAGCAATCAATGCTGCTGAAGCGGTATTAACACTATCTTCTACAACAAACGGTCATATGGCAGTAAAAGCATGGGAAGCACTTGAAAAACAAACAGATCTAAAATTACGTGATTTAGCAGAAGAACGTGAAGAGGAATGCTTCACATTCGAACAAATTACAGCACAGCCGAAAACAGTAATTACTTCTCCAGCATTTACAGGTTCAGAAAAAGGTGGACGCCGTTACTCACCGTTTACAACAAATGTGGAACGTCTTATCCCTTGGAGAACGATAACTGGTCGACAATCTTTCTACTTAGACCATGACATGATGAAAGAATTTGGTGAAACGATGGCAACATTTAAACCAATTCTGCAACATAAACCGTTCCGTAAATCACGGCCCGAAGTAGAAGGGAAAGAGATTACACTAAACTATTTAACACCGCATAATAAGTGGTCGATTCATAGTATGTACTTCGATTCATTACCGATGTTAACGCTATTTAGAGGTGGTCCAACTGTTTGGATGAATAAAGAGGACGCTGCTGAAGCGGGTGTTGCAGATAATGATTGGATTGAGTGCTTTAATCGTAACGGTGTTGTTGTAGCGCGTGCTGTTGTAACGCATCGTATACCGAGAGGAATGGCGTTTATGCACCATGCGCAAGATCGTCATATTAACGTACCTGGTACGAAATTAACAAGTAACCGGGGGGGAACGCATAATAGTCCAACTCGAATTCACGTTAAACCAACACATATGATTGGTGGATACGGTCAATTAAGTTATGGATTTAACTATTATGGTCCGACTGGGAACCAGCGCGATTTAAACGTTGTAATTCGCAAACTGAAGGAGGTAGATTGGCTTGAAGATTAAAGCACAAGTCGGAATGGTTATGAACCTAGATAAATGCATCGGTTGCCATACTTGTAGCGTAACGTGCAAAAACACCTGGACAAATCGTCCAGGTGCTGAATATATGTATTTCAATAACGTAGAAACGAAACCTGGCATTGGTTATCCGAAGCAATGGGAAGATCAGGAGAAATATAAAGGCGGCTGGGAATTGAAAAATGGTGAAATTCAGCTGAAATCTGGTTCGAAAATGAAACGTCTTATGAACATTTTCCACAATCCAGATCAACCAACAATTGATGATTACTTTGAACCTTGGAATTATGATTATGAAACATTAACAAATAGCCCACAGCGTAAGCATCAACCAGTTGCTCGTCCGAAATCAGCAATTACAGGCGAATTTATCGACAAAATTGAATGGGGTCCAAACTGGGAGGACGATTTAGCAGGCGGACATATAACAGGATTACAAGATCCGAACGTAAAGAAAATGGAAGAAGAAATTAAAACTGATTTTGAAAACGTCTTTATGATGTATTTACCACGCATATGCGAACATTGTATGAATCCATCGTGCGTATCATCTTGTCCATCTGGTGCAATGTATAAACGTGAAGAAGACGGGATTGTACTTGTGGATCAAAATGCATGTCGTGCTTGGAGATTCTGCGTATCATCTTGTCCATATAAAAAAGTGTATTTTAACTGGCAAACGAATAAAGCTGAAAAATGTACAATGTGTTTCCCACGTATTGAGGCTGGTATGCCAACAATTTGTTCAGAAACATGTGTAGGACGTATCAGATATATTGGGGTAATGCTATATGATGCTGATAAAGTAAAAGAAGCAGCGTCTGTTGAAGACGAAAAAGATTTATATGAATCTCAGTTTACTGTTTTCCTAGATCCAAATGATCCAGAAGTGGCGGCTGAAGCGAAAAAACAAGGCATTCCTGAAGAATGGATTAAAGCGGCACAAGAGTCACCAATCTATAAAATGATTATCGATTGGAAAATTGCTCTACCTCTTCACCCAGAGTATCGTACAATGCCAATGGTTTGGTATATCCCGCCGCTTAGCCCAATTATGAATATGGTGGAAGGGAAAGGAAGTAACTGGAAAGCAGAAGAGATTTTCCCTGCTATCGATAATATGCGTATTCCAATTCAATATTTAGCGAATTTACTCACTGCAGGAGATGAATCACACATTCGTCTTACATTGAAGAAAATGGCTGTTATGCGAACGCATATGAGAGCGCTGCAAATTAATAAAGAGCCAAATGAAGCTGTATTAAAAGAACTTGGTTTAACAAAACAGGATGTAGAAGATATGTATCGTCTTCTTGCTATTGCGAAATATAAAGATCGCTTCGTCATTCCGGGCACTCATCGTGAACAAGTGGCAGATTTATATAGCGAACAAGGAAGCTGTGGTTTAGCATTCGCAGGTGGTCCAGGCTCTTGTATGACAATTTCTTAAATAAAGGGGGCAGAAAAATATGAAACAAAGTTTACAAACTGCTTTTTCTTGTTCTTCATTCCTTCTCTCCTATCCTGAACTAGGGTGGAGGGAAGCTTTAACTGAATTACTAGAAGAGATTGAAGCGATTGAACAGGACGATGTTAAAGCTTCACTTGCAACATTTATAAAACAAGCGCTAAATAAAACGAATGATCAATTGATTGATAGTTACGTATATACATTCGATTTTGGTAAGAAAACAAATATGTATCTTACTTATATGAACACTGGTGAACAAAGAGAAAGAGGTATTGAATTACTGGAGTTAAAACAGCATTATAAAAAATCAGGTTTTGAAGTAACAGATAAAGAATTACCTGATTATTTACCGCTATTGCTTGAGTTTTTTGCAAATGCAAATGAGCAAGACAGTGAACCAATTATGAGTAAATACAAGGAGAACATACAAGCATTACACGTTCAGTTAAAAGAAGCAGGTAGTATGTATGAACCAATTCTTGCGGCTGTTCTACTCGCTATCGATACATGGGGTGTACAGACAAATTAGAAAGGAGAGTTGTTAAAATGATGGATCAATTTCTATGGGTATTGTTTCCCTATATCATTTTTGCAATCTTTATCGGTGGACATATTTTTAGATACAACTATGATCAATTTGGATGGACATCAAAATCTAGTGAACTATTAGAAAAGAAAATGCTCCGAATCGGAAGTCTATTATTCCACTTTGGGATTATGTTCGTAATTGGCGGTCATGTTATGGGGATTTTAATTCCAGAAGCTGTATACCGTTCAATAGGTATTTCTGAGCATATGTATCATGTAGTAGCAATTAGTTTTGGGCTTCCGGCAGGTGTTGCTTCTATCATCGGTTTAATTATATTAACGTACCGCCGCGTAACTGTAAAACGTATCATTGCAACGAGTACAAAGGGAGATTATATTGCGCTTATTTTATTACTTATCGTAATGCTAGCAGGACTTTCTTCAACATTTTTAAATATCGATTCAAAAGGATTTGATTATCGTACAACAATTGGCCCTTGGTTCCGAAGCCTCTTTATTTTCCAACCGAAAGTTGAATATATGATGGAAGTACCAGTATGGTTTAAAATTCATATTCTTGCAGGGATGGGTTTATTCGCAGTATGGCCATTTACAAGACTAGTACATGTATTTAGTGCCCCAATTAAATATGTAAGCCGTAGTTATGTAATTTACAGAAGACGTATTCCTAATGAATTGAAAAAATAATACTGCTGTAAACGGATAGGAGCTAATGGTTAAAACGAAACGAGGTCTAATATGGAAGGCCTCGTTTTTGTTTACAGAGGGAATAACCGTTAATAAATGGCTTAAATTGAAAAAAGATTAGCATCTAAATAAGACGCTAATCAATACTACAAACAGAAGCAGAACAATCTTCACAAGCAATTTCACATTTTAAAAATTGTAAATCGTGTATTGTAATCTTTCCTTTATGAATAGAAATTGTACCTTGCTTTTTTAATTCATTTAACATTCGATTTACACTTTCACGTGAAGTTGCACAGAAATTAGCAAGTTCTTGATTCGTTAATGGTAAATCGATGAGAATACCATTTTCCTTTAAAACACCATAACTATTTGTCATTCGTATGAGAGTAGAGTATAGGGCACCTTTTTTGCCATGTAATACTAAATCTCGGAACTTCGTTTGCATTCTTCTTAAATGTTCACTAATCCATTTCATAAATTCAAATACAAGAGCTGGTTTTTGGAGTAATTCTTTTTCTAACGCTTCACGCTTTATAACGCCTACTTCAACATCTTCAAGGCATTTTGAATTTAATAAATACTTCGCATTATCCGTGAACAATGTTAATTCTCCAATAATGTCGTATGCCGAACAAATTCGAAGTGTTAGTTCTTGTCCGTCAGCACTAAGTTTACTAATTTGTACTTTTCCTGAGTGGATGATATAGAGTTCGGTTGCCTCCATACCTTCCTGAAAAATAAAACTACCTTTTTTAATTTGCATTTTATATTCAACAGATGCAAGTAATTCTTTTAAATCTTGAGATAATGTCATACTGTTTGCCACAGTGATCACCTTTCTTCTTATAAGCAATACATTTCCTATTTTGAGTGTAAATATGATGAAAATGCAAGAGCTATTTTAAAAATAAATTGAAATTTCAATGACCGTAAGGGGGAAGAGATTTTCAGTTTTTAGTTTGAAAAATTCAATAGACAAAGTAGATGAGATTAAAGATGTGAACAAAATTCGAACGGATTTGTGAAAAATTTTTGAATGGGGAAAGTAATGTGAGAAAAGTCACATTGAATATGTAGCTTCTTTTTTATAATGAAGGCAAATAAAAAAATGAAAGCTTACTAAGGATTGTAGCAGAAAAGAAGGGATAGAGATGCACGAGAACATGAAAGATTCTTTAAAGCGGCCACTTCAAGATTTACGTATTTCAGTTATTGATCGTTGTAATTTTAGGTGTACATACTGTATGCCTGCTGAAGTGTTCGGACCTGATTATGCTTTTTTACAGGAAGAGCTTTTATTAACGTTCGATGAAATAGAAAGATTAGCGAGATTATTTATAAGTATGGGAGTAAATAAAATTAGGCTTACTGGCGGTGAACCTTTATTGCGTAAACACTTACCGACGTTAATTGCAAGACTTGCAAATCTAGAGGGCTTACAAGATATTGGACTCACAACAAACGGTATTCATTTAGCAAAACAAGCAAAGGCGTTAAAAGAAGTGGGATTAAAGCGTGTAAATATTAGTTTAGATGCGATAGAGGATTATGTCTTCAAAAAAATTAATGGACGAAATGTAAGTACAAAACCTGTATTAAAAGGAATTGAAGAAGCAAAGAAGGTAGGGTTAGAAGTAAAGGTAAATATGGTCGTAAAAAAAGGAATGAATGATAGTCAAATTCTTCATATGGCTCGTTATTTTAAAGAACAAGAAATTCAGCTCCGTTTTATAGAGTTTATGGATGTGGGCAGTACAAACGGCTGGAACTTTGAACAAGTTATTACGAAGGAACAATTAATAGAGAAAATTAATCGTGTATATCCAATTGAGCCCGCTCAGCCTCGTTACTTTGGAGAGGTTGCGAAATTGTATCGATATGTAGGGAGTAATGCAGAAGTGGGATTTATTACTTCTGTTTCTGAGTCATTTTGTTCTTCTTGTACGAGAGCACGTATTTCGGCAGATGGTAAGTTTTTTACGTGCCTATTTGGAGAAAAAGGAACGGATTTGCGAACGCTTCTTCGAGAAAATATTTCTGATGCCTCACTATTAAAAATTTTACAACATACATGGCGATATAGAACAGATCGATATTCAGATGAAAGAACGGTTGAGAGTGCAAGTAAACGTCCAAAAGTTGAAATGTCTTACATTGGTGGATAGTGAAAGGAGGATTTCTTATGCAAGAGCGTTATTCAAGACAAGTGTTGTTTTCTGGAATTGGTGAAATGGGACAAAGAAAAATAAGAGAAAAGCATGTGCTCCTAATCGGTGCGGGTGCACTAGGGGCTGCGAATGCAGAAGCACTCGCTAGGATGGGAATTGGGAAATTGACAATTGCCGATCGTGACTATGTCGAATGGAGTAATTTACAACGGCAACAGTTATATACAGAAGAAGATGCAAAACAATGCAAACCAAAAGCAATTGCAGCGGCAGAACATGTAAGAAAGATTAATTCTGAAGTGGAAATTGTACCAGTTGTAATGGATGTCACAATGCAAGAAATAGAAGAGTTAACAAAAGAAGTGGATCTCATTATAGATGCCACTGACAACTTCGATACGCGCCTACTTATAAATGATATTTCACAAAAAGAAAATATACCTTGGATATACGGTGGATGCGTTGGAAGTTACGGTGTAACGTATACAAGTCTTCCAGGAAAAACACCATGTTTTCGCTGCTTAATGGATCATCCGATGGGCGGTGCAACATGTGATACAGCGGGAATTATTCAGCCAGCTGTACAGATGGTTGTTGCTCACCAAGTGACAGAAGCAATGAAAATATTGGTGGATGATTTCGAGACGCTACGAGGAACAATGTTATCATTTGATATTTGGAACAATCAATTTCTCTCATTAAAAGTAAATAAACAGAAAAAAAGTACATGTCCATCTTGCGGAAATACACGTACGTACCCAAGTTTAACATTTGAATCACAGGTGAAAACGGAGGTGCTATGCGGACGGAATACAGTTCAAATCCGTTCAGGAATAAAGAGAGTTCTAAATTTAAACGAAATCCAAAAAAGATTACAAAAAATTGTACATGTCCAAAAAACGCCGTACTTACTATCATTTCTAATTGATGAATATCGTTTCGTTTTATTTACAGACGGTAGGGCATTTATTCATGGGACAAATGATGTGAAAATAGCAAAACGATTGTACGCAAAATATATAGGATGAACAGAGAGAGTTTCCCCCCTTATTAAAACGAGGTGAAAAAGAATGTTAGCAAAACGTATACCGATTCCAGTGGCAGAAGCAGTTGCACGAGTAATGAAATATGCTCATCAAGGTGAAACAGAAGAGGTTTCTCTTATAGAAAGTTACGGAAGAACGCTTGGAGAAGATGTTATTGCAGATCATGATGTCCCGCATTTTGATCGCTCTCCGTACGACGGGTTTGCGATTCGAGCAGAAGATACGAAAGAAGCAAGTAGTAGTAACCCTATTCAGTTTGAAGTAATTGGTGAAATTGGAGCAGGGGTTGTTTTTACAGAAGAAGTGAAAGCATTTCAAGCTGTCCGTATTATGACAGGAGCCGCAATTCCGAGAGGGTGTAATGCGGTTGTTATGTTAGAACTAACGGAAGGATTTGAAAAAAACGAAAAGACTTATATGACATTAAAACGCTGTTTCGCAGCCGGTGATAACATTTCTTTTAAAGGTGAAGATGTAAAACAAAATACTATCCTTGTGAAAGAAGGGACTGTTATTAACCCGGGAGTTGCAGCGCTTCTTGCTACGTTTGGTTATAGTACGGTATATGTTATAAAACAACCAGTGATTGGAATTGTAACGACGGGTAGCGAACTGCTTGAAGTACATGAAAAATTAAAGCCAGGGAAGATTCGAAATAGTAACTCCTATATGATAGCTGCTCAAATTGAACGAGCAGGGGGGATTGTACAGTATTATGGGCAATTCGCTGACGATTTTGAGACGTGTTATAACACTGTAAAAAAGGCGATAAAAGAAGTTGATATATTAATTACAACTGGTGGTGTTTCAGTAGGAGACTATGACTATTTACCTGCCATCTATGAGAGATTACGAGCTAATGTACTTTTTGACAAAATAGCGATGCGACCAGGAAGTGTGACAACTGTAGCTGAGGTAGAAGGAAAATTACTATTTGGTCTATCTGGTAATCCTTCTGCTTGTTATGTCGGTTGTGAATTATATGTTAGACCAGTGATTGGAAAATACTTGCATAGGGAAGATTCGCACATATATCGTGCAGAGGCAATTTTACAAAAAGACTTTCCGAAAGCAAACCCATTTACTCGTTTTGTAAGAGGGAGAGTGGAAATTGTAGATGGGCAATTACAAGTTACACCAGTTGGTTTAGATAAATCTAGCGCAATTTCTTCACTTGCAGAAGCGAATGCATTTATCGTTTTGCCAGGGGGAACGAGAGGATTTAAAGCTGGAATTACTGTTTCGGTACTGTTATTAGAATCAAACAACGGAAGTGAGTGGCCGTGGGAAGAGCCGCTTCGATCATACAAGTAATAGAAAAAGGGATTGCTAACTTATATAAAGATAAGAGGTGCAAAATGACACATACGTATTATGAAGTAATTGATACACCTATTTCAATTGAAGAAGTTACAAACAAAGTAATTCGTCGTGAGTGTGGTGCGGTTACTACTTTTATTGGTACTGTTAGAGAATTTACGAAAGGTCGACGTACACTTTGTTTAGAGTATGTAGCTTATAAGACAATGGCGGAGAAACAGCTTGAGAGAATTAGCATTGAAGTAGGAGAGAAGTGGCCGGGGACATATGTCGCTATTACACATCGCATTGGTACATTACAAATTTCTGATCTTGCTGTCGTTGTCGCTGTGTCTACACCACATCGGAAAGCTGCATATGAGGCGAACGAATATATTATGGAGCGTATAAAACAAATTGTTCCTATTTGGAAAAAGAGTTTTGGGAAGATGGTGAATCATGGATTGGTGGTCAGTTAGAGAAAACAGCATATGGTAATGGCCAGCCTGGAAAGGAGATGAGAATATGATTGAAGTACTATTATTTGCACATTTGCAAGAAGGAGCAAGTAAGCCGGCTTTGCATATAGACTATGAAAATATTACGGTTGCGGAATTAAAGGAAGTCCTCACTAAGAAATACAACATAGCAATTTCAAACGAGATTATGGTCGCGATAAATGAAGAATACGCAAATGAGGATGACATCATCCAAATTGGTGATGTCGTAGCAATGATTCCGCCAGTAAGTGGTGGTTGATTCTTTTCAGCCTAATGATGTTAGGACGTGATTGGGCTGGAGAGAATGAATTTAACTATGCATACATAGGAGGGAACAGGATGAAAAGTCCTAATTTTCAATTAAGTTTACAAACTTCTAATCTAATTATCGGTTTTATGGTATGGGTCATTTTATCATCATTAATGCCTTATATTAAAGCGGATATTCCATTAACTGCGGGACAAATTTCTATGGTCACAGCAGTACCTGTTATTTTAGGCTCTATTCTTCGTATTCCAATTGGTTATTGGACGAATCGTTTCGGAGCAAGAAAATTATTCTTTATTAGTTTTATTCTATTATTATTTCCTGTTTTTTATATTAGTGTTGCCAATTCTATGATGGATTTAATTATTGGTGGATTATTTGTAGGAATCGGTGGTGCTGTATTCTCTGTAGGAGTAACTTCTTTACCAAAATACTTTCCGAAAGAGAGTCACGGTTTTGTAAATGGTATTTACGGTGTCGGTAACGCCGGAACAGCAATTACTTCGTTTTTAGCACCTGTCATTGCAACTTCAGTTGGCTGGAGAACGACAGTACAATGTTATTTAGTTTTACTTGCAGCGTTTGCACTTATGAACTTTTTATTAGGTGATCGTAAAGAGAAAAAAGTGAATACACCACTAATGGAACAAATAAAAGGTGTATATAAAAATGAGAAACTTTGGTTTTTATGTATCTTTTACTTTTTAACATTCGGATCATTTGTCGCATTTACAGTATACTTACCAAACTTTCTAGTATCTCACTTCGGATTAGAGAAAGTAGATGCAGGTATGCGGACAGCCGGATTCATCGTACTCGCAACAATTATGCGCCCGATTGGTGGTTGGCTCGGTGATAAGTTTAATCCATTTAAAATATTAATCTTCGTATTTATCGGTTTAACACTTTCAGGTATTATTTTATCGTTTATGCCAAGTATGAACGTGTATACATTTGGTTGCTTACTAGTAGCATTTTGTGCAGGGATTGGTAATGGTACAATCTTCAAACTCGTTCCAATGTATTTCTCAGAACAAGCTGGTATTGTAAATGGTCTCGTATCAGCTTTAGGTGGACTAGGAGGATTCTTCCCACCGCTAATTTTAACATTACTATTCCAATTAACAGGTCATTATGCAATTGGATTTATGGCGCTATCAGAAGTCGCACTTGCTTGTTTAATCATTACAGTATGGATGTATAGCCAAGAGAAATTGTTAGTGATGTTAAAGAATCATTAATAAGGAAAAAGAACCATCCCAAAGTATATTGGGATGGTTCTTTTAGTAATAGGCTTCAACATGTTTTTATTGATATCTCAATAAACGCTTGTTTTCTATAAGAATGTGTTTTTAAAATGAAGAACAGAAGGCTTATGGAATTTTATTTTAAAATATAGAAGTCAAAAGTTATTCAATTAAAGGGTAGATTAGTGAAGGAAATCTTAAATCTATTCTAAAGATCGAACTTATTTTTAGAATGCAAATATTTAATTGAATCGGGATGTTTAGATGAAAAAAATATAAGTCCACTCAAGATAAACAAGCATCAGGTGTGTTAGGTGGTTTAAGCGACAAGTATGGGATTGATGTAAGTATTCTTCGCATAGTAACTGCAGTATCAGATTTTTTTAGGGCCAAATTTTTGGTAAGGCTAACGGATATTGTGAAAAAAGTACTACACTAAAGAATACAGTTTAGTTCGATAAGATAAAATTATGAATTTGTATAAATAATCCATAATTTTCTTTATGAGTTATATTTGATATGTTAAAGAAAAGAGAGGGGAGGGAAATGAAATAAGAATTTTTGATGAGTATTTTCATATTATCGATTTCAGTTTTCTGATTATTGAGAACTAAGGGTGTTTTCCGATGAATGAAATGTGTCCACATTTAGTAAAGCGTTTAATCCAACTAAAATATATTTAGAATGAGGTTTTAAATGTTTGTATTTATTATATTAGACGTAATATTACCGATATTAATATTGATGCTAATTGGTGCAATCTTACAAAGAAAGTTCCAATTTAACTTAAAGCAGCTATCTACACTTATTACTTATTGCTTAATGCCAGCGGCTGTATTTGTGAATATATATGATATTCGTATAGAAACAGGTTTTTTGCTCCAGATAATATACTATTTAATGCTTTATAGTCTGAGTCTGATCATAGTAAGTCATTTCATTTCAAAAATATTAAAGTTAGAAAAAGGAGAAAGTGCAGCTCTAAAAAATAGCATTTCGTTAATGAATTCCGGTAATTATGGGTTACCAGTAAGTCAATTGATTTTCAGTCACAATCCAGTGGGGGTTTCCATTCAAATTTTTATTGTTATTTTCCAGAATCTTTTAACTTATTCATATGGGATATATAACTTACTATCAGCAACAAAAACAATCGGAGGTATTATTCAATCATTTCTAAGACTGCCTGTATTTCATGCGCTCGTATTAGGGGTTCTCTTTCAATCTTTTAAAATTCAAATACCTAATTCTATCTTGCTACCTCTTAATCAGCTTGCGAATGGTTTTGTTGCAATAGCACTCATATTGCTAGGGGCACAATTATCTAACATTAAACTTAATTTTTTCCATCGAGTCATAACATGGGCTTTAATTGGAAGGTTACTGATGGGACCATTATTAGCACTTGCCGTAATATACATACTAAACATCGATGGTATTGTTGCACAATCATTATTTATTGCAAGTTCTTTTCCTACTTCAAGGAATACATCAACCATTGCTATGGAATATCAAATAGAGCCTGAATTACATGCACAAATCGTTTTATTTTCAACACTTTTCAGCATTATTACAGTAACTGTCGTTATTTATTTGTCATATATTTTGTTTTGAATATACGTGTTAAAACGAATAGATTTGAGGCGGTAAATGATGGCGGAAATCCCATAGATATGAGAAGAAAACAGTCTATGATATATTGGGTATCGTTTACAATTGTACCATGTCTGATAATCAAGTAGCTTAATTCAAAAAAAGGAAACTCGTTGCGGGTGATTTCGTATGAAAATCTTTAAAGCATCTACATATAGACTTGCGAAAAAAGACACAATTTCGCTTATAATTGACGTTACATGAGCTTAGTTTGATAGCGGTGGGGTGGAGTGTCAAGTAAGAAAATTTTCTTTATTGATTTTATGCGGTTTTTCCGCAAAATTGTAACTAAGGGGGATTCCAAGTTGAGTAAACAGAATATCAGCACAACAGTTTCAGGAGATATAATTGTTACCCATCTAGTTGGCAATATAAAAACAGATGATGTGTATGAATGGTTTAATGGTTTTGAGCGGGTTTGTCAGCAATTCATTTCTGAAGGGCGGAAATACAAATTGTTGGTGGATAGAAAAGGATACACGCCAAATCATTTTTCTGTTCAAAAAGTATGGAAAGAGAAGTTCTTCAATGAAATCATTTTGAATAACAGTAAGGCAATTGCATTTCTCCTTGAAGAGGGGGAGATAATGGATTATTTACAACAATCTAATACGAAAGAACCTGTGAGATTTTTTGATGATTATGAACAAGCGCTAATTTGGTTGAATGAATATCCAATATAAAACCTGTATTGAAGCAGTTGCTCTCAAGCAACTGCTTTTTTGTCCGTAATTGTTGCCGTTATTTTTCTTCACAGATTCTTGTCCAATTGTTTGTCTGATCCTAAAAAACGAAACTAAAGCAAAAAGAACAAACGCCTCTAAAAAACGTTTGTTCACAGTTAATTCCTATTTTAGCTAAGTGATAGATTACATTTTATGAGTACGAGAAAGTCTTTTTATAAGTTTAGGAAGGACAGAAGTTAATTCCTGTTTCATACGCTTCGTAAACGATGGGTCCTTACCTGAAGTCGAAATAGTGACAACATATTCATCATTTCGAATGACACCAGGTGTGTGAAACGATGATGCTGTACCATCACTTACAACGTTAACCCACTGGAAATCATGAGCGGCCTGTTTGACCATCATATTTACAGCATGTTGATTTGTAGCTGCATAAATTAGATGAGCATCTTTAATATCATCATTACTAAAAGTTTTTTGCTTCCAAGTAATATAAGGAAGTTCTTTCATTTCCTCGCAAATCTCGGGGCTAATAACGGTGACGAAAGCGCCTGTATCTTTTAATCCAGACGCTTTTCGATATGCAATTTTACCTCCACCAATGATAACGACCACTTTATTTTGCAGATTAAACATAAGAGGGTACATGTTATACATATATGTATTCCTCCATTCGTTCTAACAATGTTAATTTCATATATGTATCAAACTGTAGGCAATTACAAGTCGTCACGTGATCGTATTTTTTTGTATACAACTTAATTTTTTGAAGCAATAATCCGGTAAAGAGAAGGTAGGGCATGACATATACATGGGATGCAGTTGATGTTATAGTCTTTAGCTCAGCAGTAAAAGAGGGCGTTCCTTTCGTTAAAAAGGAGCATGATACTGGTAGACTGAGTTTTTGTTCGACAGCTGCTCCGATTTGTTGTAACTCATGTATCGGCTGGAAATCACTACTACCTCTCCCTACGAGTAAAACACTACTACCTTGCATTGGCATAGTTTCACGTATTCTTTTCACTACAAGTTCAACCATATGCGGATGCGTACTAAAAGGTTGTACAACTGAAAATGAGATATGTGGATATTGATTTTTCATTTTCGCTATCTCCAAAGGAATATCACGTTTATAGTGAGCTGCTGCAAATAATAAAACAGGTACAATCATTATTTCAGTTGCGCCCTCTATTATCGTTTCTGTAACTGCATCCGAAATAGTAGGTGTCGTTAGTTCTAGAAAAGCTAATTTTTGAATTCTTTCGTTTCGTTCTTTCATAACAGATTGAATAAATTGAATGAATTGTTCATTACCTTCTTGTAGCCGGCTCCCATGTCCAACATATACAATTCCTTTCATTGTCTCACCATGTCTTTCTTCATAAGAGTTTCTTGTAATTGATGATCTACGTTATGAAACCCAACTTTATTTGCATAGTGTAAAGTTGGAACGTCGGTATACGAGAATGGGAGAGTAAGAATATTGATAAAGCCAAGGCGTTTTATTTCTGCTAGAAACGTATCAATAGAAGCACGACCTTCAAATACAATGCTATCCCATGAGAATTCAGAAAGAATACGTGAATGAATTTCATCGAAGCGATGATCAATTGTGTACTCATGAGTCATCATATAGGAACCAGCACCAATTTTTTCTTGAATAACAGCAATTCGGTTAATGTTTCGTCCTAAATAAATCGTTGAATTCGAAGAAAATTGCGCAGGTTTACTGAACAATCCATATTGCATGAGCTTTTCTTGAATAGAAAGGTTCATATACTGAAGTTCTGCCTGTAAGGAACGAATATCTTTATGATATTTACTGCATGATTGCATTAAGATGTCTACACTGTCAGCGGAACAAAATACAAGACGATCAACGTTAAAAATCTTATTGATTTGTTCAGAGGTTACTGTATATTCTTCCTTTTTGAAAGTTGGAATTTGATATATTTCTGCACCAGCTTCTTGTAACCTTTGCTTCATTACACTTGTTTTATTTGTTGAGGATGTAAATAAAACTTTTTTACCATGTAATGGTTTACGTTCTTTCCAAGCGATTTGATTACGTAAGGAAACAACATCACCAACAATTGTCATAGAAGGATTAGAAATATTTTCGTTTTTAACAATAGAAACAATGGTAGACAGTGTCCCTGTGACAACGCGCTGTTTACCAGTTGTACCCCATTCAATGACTGCTACTGGCGTATCTTCTTTCTTTCCTGCTTGTCGTAAGTTTTCGCAAATTGTAGGTAAGTTTTTTATACCCATGTAGTAGGCAATCGTATCGCTATTGTGAGATGAATTATATTTTCCATGATCGGTTAAAGGACCTTTTGCATGTCCGGTTAGTAAAGTAACGCTATTACTGTAGTTACGGTGGGTAAGGGGGATACCTGCATAGCTACTAGCGGCGATGCTAGATGTAATGCCTGGTACAATTTCATATGGAATATTTGCTGCTGCTAAAGTTTCTGCTTCTTCACCAACACGACCAAAAATAGATGGATCTCCGCCTTTTAATCGGACAACAATTTTTCCTTCTTTTGCAAATTGAAGAAGGTGGGCGTTAATCATTTCTTGTCGTATAATATGATTCTTTGGCATTTTTCCGCAATACATAAGTTCACATGTTTGTTTTGTATAGCTAAGGAAGAAAGGGTTTAGTAAACGGTCATATAAAACAATATCTGCACGTTTTAAACACTCTATCGCTTTCTTTGTAATAAGCCCTTCATCACCAGGTCCTGCACCAACTAAATATACATATCCGTTCATATAATTGCACCTCATCTAGTTTTATTTAAAAGGAAGCCAGGGGGAGGCTTCCTTTTGTAAATTACATATTTATATAAATATCACCATTAATAATTTCTACATCGTACGTTTGAATACAACCGTCATCAGGTTTTTGAACTTCACCTGTTAGTAATGAAATCTTCCAATCATGCAGTGGACAAAAGACGAATTCTCCAGACACAAGCCCTTCTGCTAACGGTCCGTTTTTATGAGGACAACGATTTTCTACAGCTCGAATATCGCCATTTGAAAGGCGGAATAGAGCGATAGACATACCTTTCATTTGCACTTCTTTACCGATTTGAATAGCAAGATCTTCCGCACGCATAACTTTTATTTTTTCTTTCGTTTGTATCATTTAGATCACAGCTCCTTATTTCACAGTTTCTACTTCATACATCGCTTTTAATGATTTCGTTTCTAGTGCTTGTCCCCATGCTTCCGTATATGTTCTACGAGCTGTTTGGAAACGTTCATTTAACGTAGTAACCATACTTGCATCTTGTAGTATTTCTTTTATATGATCGAAGCCTAAACGTTCTGTCCAGTAGGCGGTACGCTCTCCGTAAATACCAGTTTCACGATAATATTGCATGTAAGCTGCAGCGATGCGAAGGACATCATCTTCAGTAGGGACAATCATTACAAAATCAGCTTCACGTACTTCTGTACCACCATTTCCGCCAATATAAAGTTGATATCCATTTTCGACACAAACAACGCCAAAATCTTTCGTCAGTACTTCCGCACAGTTACGCGGACAACCGGTTACACCCATTTTCATTTTATGAGGTGTATCTACCATTTCTAATGATTGTTCAAGGAGCATACCAAGTCCTAATGAATCTTTCGTACCGAAACGGCAAAAACGAGAGCCAACACATGATTTTACATTACGAAGAGACTTTGAATACGCATATCCAGAAGTCATATGTAAGTCAGCCCATACGTTAGGTAAATCTTGTTTCTTGACACCGTATAAGCCAATTCGGCTTGCACCTGTAATTTTCACAAGTGGAACATCATACTTCTTCGCAACTTCAGCAATTTTCATTAAATCATCAGCTGTTGTAACGCCTCCGTACATACGTGGAATAACAGAGAATGTACCATCGTGCTGGATGTTACCATTCATTCTTTCATTAACGAAACGGGACGATTTATCATCTTCATATTCTTCTGGAATCGCCATACGTAAATAGTAGTTTAAAGCAGGGCGGCATTTCGAACAGCCGTCTTCATGTGCAAAACCAAGAACATTTCGTACTTCTTTTGGAGATTTTAAGGCTTTTTCGTGAATGGCTGCTACGACTTCATCACGGGATAAAGGTGTACATCCACACATACCGGCAGATTGCGCTGAGGCATCAAAAGCATCTCCAAGTGTATGAGATAAAACTTGTTCCACAAGTGGACGACATTTACCACAAGAACCTGCGGCTTTCGTACAGCCTTTAACTTCTTCAAAAGTCGTTAACTCTTGTTCTAAAATGGCGTGAACGATTGAACCTTTCGTAACACCATTACATCCACAAATCGTGTCATCCGCACTCATTGTAGCAACGTCAAATTCACTTTCTTCACCAGCTTTGTGAAGAAGGGAAGCTGGTGTATATTCTTGTATATCTTCTTCCTTCTTTAACATGCTAAAGAGACGTGTACCGTCAGCTGTGTCACCATATAAAACGATACCGACGACTTTATTATCACGAATTAATACTTTTTTATAGGAACGTTTACATTCATCAAAGATTGATATTGCTTTCGTTTGATCATCTTCATAAATTTGACCAGCAGAGAATAAATCACAACCTGCAACTTTTAATTGCGTACCGACGATACTGCCCGAATATCCATCAGTTTGTAAATTTGTTATATGTTTTGCTAGTATCGCACCTTGTTCATAAAGAGGAGCAACAAGTCCATATGCGATACCGTCATGCTCTGCACATTCTCCAACTGCATAAATGGACTCATCATTTGTTAGCATATAGTCATTGACTACAATACCGCGATTTACAATTAAACCAGCATCTTTTGCTATTTGCGTATTTGGGCGTATTCCGACAGCCATTACGATTAAATCACAATCTACAACTTCACCATCTTCAAATTGAATGCCCTCAACATGGTCTGTACCAAGAATTTTTACAGTTTTCTTTTCCATTAGAAATTTCATGCCTTGCGCTTCTAAATCTTCGCGTAATAGAGAAGCTGCTTTCGTATCTAGTTGTTGCTCCATTAAGTTTGGCATTAAATGAACAACATGTACGTCCATCCCTAAGTCAATAAGACCTCTTGCGGCTTCTAAACCAAGTAACCCACCACCAATGACAACAGCCTTTTTCTTTTCATTAGCGGTATCAATCATAAATTGTGTATCTTCAATTGTTCGAAATCCTGTTACACCAGGGAGAGTGGAACCTTCTACAGGCAAAATAAAAGCACTAGAACCTGTTGCGATAATGAGTTTGTCATATGTAAGAGTACGATTCTTTTCTGTAATAATAATTTTTTCTTCTCGGTTAATACTTTGAACTTTTTCATTTGTATACAAAGTTATTTCGTTTTCTTCATACCAACTGTATTCATTCATAATGATATCTTGCATATTTGTTTTGCCTTGTAAAACATGAGAGAGCATAATACGGTTGTAGTTTGGATGAGGTTCATCTCCAAAAATAGTAATCTCATATGAATCACTATCATGTTTTAATATTTCTTCCATACAGCGTATGCCAGCCATACCATTTCCGATCATAACTAAACGTTTTTTCATTTTCGTTTCCCCTTTTTCTGTGAAATGTTGAACAAAGGATTATGTTTTTATTATAGAAAATCAAAAAAGGAAGAGATGTGATGTTTATCACATTTTTATAATGATTCACAAATTGTTAAAATTCGGATTTATTCGAGAGGGATGTGTATAGTCTTTACCAAATGAAAGAGCAGGACATAAGTATGTATACTCATGTCCTGCTCTTTATTTATGCTCTCGTAATGGCACGTGGAAATAAAATATTATTTTCTAAATGAATGTGCTCAAATAAATCAGACTCTAGCGCTTCAAGACGTTGGTAAACAAGTCGATAAGTACCGCAAGCTCCTTCTGGAGGAGTAAAGTCATTTGTAACTTTACGAAGTTCTTTAATAATGTTGCCTGCGTGGTTATGTTCATTTTCCAACTCATCTACTACTTTACGTAATTTCACATAGTTTTCGTCAATTGGATTTTGTTCAAATTCTAAAATTAATGGGAAATCTTCTGTTTCTTCTTTAATTAAATGCTGTTCTAATTCCATCTTTAATTCGTGAAATAGCTTATGAATTTGAGCTAAGTGAGGCTGACTTGCTCCGTGGACGCGTAATACTTTCGTCACATACGGACTTAACTGTGGTAATTCTTCATTTAAATAGCGATGATGCTTATTTATAACATAATCAATCAATTCACGATAAGAAGCATTTTTCCAATCAATTTCAGATTCATTTAATCGTTTCGTATTATTATAAAGTGTATTTAATTCTGTAAGTACTTCTGTTGCTGATAAATTTCTTTCATGAATTGCATCAATAAGTGGTTTATTACCACCACAACAAAAGTCTATTCTATATGATTTAAAAAGATTACTAGCTTTCGGAAATTGTGTAACAATCTCACCGACAATAGAAGTTTCAGTAAATGTATGTTCCATATGAATGCCTCCATAAAGTTTAAATGTAATATCTGAATTAAGAATAGCGATAAATTAAAATCTATGTAGTGATTGAAATCACTTATTCTGTGTCGTTTTTGAGAATAATAAGAAGAATGTTATTAAAATAAGGGGGAAAGTAATAAGTAGTAATATTTTACGGTAATAAAAAAGAAGCTTCTTTTTTATTACTATTTTTCACATGCAACTCCATCGCCATCACGATCAAGATGTGAGTCATAACCTGGTTGTCCTTTATATAGAGGAGCTTTCCCGGCAGCTCTAACTGCGGCACAATTTTTGTAATATGCACTACTAGTATTTCCTGAAGCGGGTTGTGTTTGAGCTTGCTGTGCTTTTTGCTCTTCTTGTTGTTTACGAGCTTGTTCATCAGCCTGACGTTTTTGCTCTTCTTGTTGTTTACGAGCTTGTTCATCAGCCTGACGTTTTTGCTCTTCTTGTTGTTTACGAGCTTGTTCACCAGCCTGACGTTTTTGCTCTTCTTGTTGTTTACGAGCTTGTTCACCAGCCTGACGTTTTTGTTCCTCTTGTTGTTTACGAGCTTGTTCATCAGCCTGGCGTTTTTCATCCTCTTGCTTACGAGCTTGTTCTTCGGCTAGACGCTTCTCATCTTCTTGCTTTTGAGTTTTTTCGTCCGCCTCTTTTTTTTCTAGATCTTTTTTCTTTTCGCTATCTTTCTGTTCCTCATTGTTAGAAGCAACTTTTGTACTAGTTGCTGTCGTTTTTTCAGAAGAAGGATCTGAAATACCTGATAGCGCAACAAAAATGACAAATAATACGGCTGTAATAATAAATTGTTTTTTCGCTACACCTGTTTTCTTAATAACAGATAAGATTGCTAGAACAAGGAAGAATATAAATAGAATGAAACTTAAAGTAGAAAAAAACTCGACGACGGGGTGTTCCGATTTTGTTGTACCGGCCGTTATTAATATAATAGAAATCATAAAAAAAATAACGGTAGGACGTCCATATTGTTTTGCTTTTCCATTTTTCTTAAAGAATGAAATAATACATAAGATTAAAAGAATAAAAGCAATAAAAAATAGAGCTGCACCAATATTACTCAAAATCACCATTTTCATACCTCCATTTGTAAGATTTTTCTTATTGATTATATAGGAACTTATTGAATATTACACGTTTTATATAAATTTAAAAAATTAATATTTTTACTAGACTTATAAACATTTATTTTGTATATAAGGAAAAATAGATATATTTCCTATTACGTTTTGAAAGAGATTTCATAAATTATAGTATATCGATTGAAAGGAGGAGATTTGAATGGAATTTCAATTGTTGGTAACTTGTATATTACAAGAAGGTAATGCTTACTTTTTAGTAACGAAGGTAGACGATGTTATTACGTTAAAAGTACCGATTACTGCGGGAGTAGCAGGTTTATTTTTAGCTTTAGGTGTACCAAGATGTTCTTAATTTAAATCTCTATAGTAGAAGGGGAAGGGACATGCCTTCCTTTTCTACTATTACATAATATAATTATGTAAACTTAAATATCATATTTGTGATAGCACGTTTGAAATGGACATGCATATACTATAATGTTTCATTGGATGTTAGCGGTGAAAGGTAGTTTTAATAAGTGCATCCAGTGATGTTTTTAAGTTATGAAAATAAAAGAGGTGCTATTATATATGAAAAGAAAAACATTGGATATTCCAGTTACATTGCGAAGAGAGTGGTTTTTAATAGAGTTAGCTCATTTAACGAAAAAATATGGAATTGAAATTGCAACTAGCAAAATGGAAGCTGCACCGTTTTTAAGAGATCAAGTTACGGAGTCAAAGATAGGGGAAGGGCTACAATATGATAAATATGATGATGAATATATAATTGAAAATTAAAGGGTAACAACAAAATTAAATTAATTTATAACAAAGTATAAAATAAAGCAGATTCTAAATATAGAATCTGCTTTATTATGAAGTACTTGTAGTCAACTAACCTCTTTCTAGTGTTTTTCCTACATATTTCTCTTGCGTTATTCCAAAAGATTCACGAAGAATGCGAGCATAATCTTTAGATTCTATTGGTCGTTTATTTTTAGTGCCTTTAAAGGTTTCTGTATAATTTTTATTTGTTAATGATATGTGACCATAAGTAGTTAATTTACAAGTGATAGCCCCTTTATTAAAAGGAGATTCTTTATGCTCTACAATCACTTTTTGAATGTTATTCACTTTTTTCTCATCTATTGGATCTACAGTGAAAGCATAGCCTATTTTCCATTCGTTTGAAGGTTCAGATTGTAAGAAACTTGTAGATTCCCCGTTAGCTCCTTTTCTCATTTCTAAAATATGCGTACCTTTTCGAGTATTTCGCTTACGAATTCGATATTCTCCTGTTTGAGAGGAGATGACTTCTCCGTTAAAAGGGACTGGATGTAAAGGGAGATGAGATGCAAAACCTGCATCCACAACATAATCTTTATCCTCATGACTTAATATGATAATGACATGACCATCATCGGGTTTCCATTTATTATCGTACAGATCATAAACAGTACCGGCTACTTTGTATACTTGAAACCCACAATCAATTAAAAAATAATACAATAAGGAGTTTAATTCATAACAAAGTCCACCTCGTTTTTGAATAAGTAACTTTTCTATTAAGTTATCTTTTGAGATATTTTTAATAGTACCAGCCATAATATCAAGATTTTCATAGGGGAGAATCATTCCCATTTTTAAGAGAATTTCATCTAAATCATCAAATGTTATTTCTTTTGCAGGAATTTTTAAGCGTTTAAAAAACTCCTTTTGTAAATTGGTCATCATAAAGTATTCTCCTTTCTTTTTACAGAATTTTCTTCTGCTCACCGATAGGTTAGTACTTCTAAAAAGTTAATTCAAGTGCGCGGAAATTATCATAATATATGTTTCTGGAAATGCGATTGTTTTTTCTGAAATTTCAGTTTAATTTTTAATCGTAGGAAAGTCTTATAATATAAGCTCCTTTAAAATTAGTTTGTATTTAATGAAAAGAAAGTACAGATCTTTATTATATTTTTAAATAACTAACTAGTAATAAAATGTTTTTTTACTAAAATTTTTTCAAGATTTGTATGCTTTATATAAACAATATTGATTTAAAAAATATCTGGATGTAGCTAAGTAAACAATTATTGAGAAACTTTTTTGTCGTATTCTATCAAAAGGAAGAGGTAGAAACAAAGAGAATAACGAGAGTTAAGAAAGAGGGTATACAACTAGTAACCTTCTAAAAATAGGGCTAACATCTTTTTAAAATAAAAGATTAGCTATTATTAAGGAAGGGAAAATATAAAATATTATAAAGAACACCTTCTTTCAAAAAAATAGGGGGAGTAATATGCGACTGATGAGAAGATGTGTGGCCTTACTAATTGTATTTTTTATCATGGCTCCAACGATTAGCACAAATGTACAGGCAGAAGTTGTAAAAGAGCTTGGAAAGGGGTTTCCTGATACAGAAGTATTCACACCTGGAGAATGGTTTTTAGGCCAAAAACCTGCTAATTATGATGAGAATAAACCGCCAATTCTCTTTGTACAAGGAAGAAATGGTAATGCTGATAGTTGGTATGGAAAGACAGTATATCATGATATAAATGATATGTATGATTATGCTTTAAAAGCAGGCTATCAAACAGTGTTTATACAATTGTATGATGCTGCGGGGAAAGGTTCGGCTAGTCAGTGGGATAACGGAAAATTGTTAGCACAAAAACTGGAAGAAATATATAATCATTTCGGTAAAAAAGTTAATATTGTAGCGCATAGTAAAGGTGGTATTGATACACAAGCCGCATTAGTTGAATATGGTGCGAATCGATTTGTTGGAAATGTTATTACACTTGCTACACCGCATCACGGCTCAAATTTAGCAGATTTGTCATATAGTTGGTGGGCAGGGTGGCTTGCTTCTATATTAGGTCAAAAAGATGATGGTACGTACTCGTTACAAATAGGTGAAATGGCAAAGTTTCGTTCAATAATAGATAACAACCCAGCAGCTAAATTAAACCGTTACTATACGGCTACTGGAACTAGCTGGGGGCCAACATTTTCTGCATTATCTATGGGTGGGTTATATTTATCATCGTACGGTTCAAATGATGGACTAGTAAATGAATGGAGTGCCAAGCTATCGTACGGTACACATTTATTTACAGATTCCAGATTTGATCATGACAATATAAGAAAAGGATCAGCTGTTTTTGCACGAATTGAACCATATTTACGTACGACAAATGTGGGATTACCAGCTTTAGTAGCATCCAGCACTAGTTCAAATGAAAATCTAGAACAATTAAATACAACTTCAAATCAAAATATTTTAGGAGGCGAATTACCACAAAATCAGTGGATAGAGCAAAGTATTTCTGTTGATAAAAAGGCTGAAGGAATAGTTTCTGTACTAACTGCTTCTTCTGATGTTGAAGTACAAATGGTATCTCCAAAAGGAAAAACCTATGCAAATAAAGATAGCGCTATAACTACTAGTGAAGGCGAATCTTTCTTTAATGGGGCGACAATTAGAACATTTAAGTTTGATAAATTGGAAGTAGGCGAATGGAAAATCAAAATGATGGCGAAGCAGTCGAAAGATGCATATTTAGTTGTAAGCGATTACAATGGTGGCGCGCCATTTGTTCTTCAAATGCCTACAAAAGTTAAAGTAAATAAACCTGAGTATAAACTGAAAAAATCACCTGTAGCACCTGAAATGAAAGGGGATCTTTCCATAACAGTAAGAGTCGTTAATAAAGAAGGTAAGTTAGTCTCTGAATTTAATGAATTACAAAATGTTAATACGAATACATTTACAGGTGCTTTGAAAGATATAAAACAACCGGGAGTATATAACGTTACGATGGATATAAAAGGGATGAATAAAGAAGGAAAATCATATAATCGTACGATTGTTAAGTCGGTTTATGTAGAGAAATAAGGAAGAATAAATAAGTATAATAAAAAAGTGCAGAAATCTTGTGTTAGAAAGAATTCTGCACTTTTTTTGCGTGATGAAAGATAATAAAAGTCGAAGAAAACTGTTATTCAATAAAAAAAGATGCTGAAATAGCATCTGAATGTAAAGAAATAATATTAACTTAGTTTTGTAACTGTTAATTCAACTGAATTTATACCATTGTCACAAGTTGCAATACTTTGACGATTAAAACCACTATTATTTCTAAGTTGAAGAGTTGAATTAGCAGGCACTGTAACAATCGTTTCGCCAACAAGTTGAAGACATTCGTTATTTGATGAAGTATTCATTTGAATAGCGAAGTCACCTTGACTATTAGCAAGTGGATTATTATTTAAAAATATGGTTATGACTGGGATATGTGGAAATACAGGATTTAAAGTAGTATTAATACTGGAAATGAACGAAACTCTATAATCACCAGCTTGTCTAAAGTGTATAGTAGTGGGATTTAGTAAGGAAACGCCTCCTGCTAAAGGTCCAACGTGATTAAATGGAAAAGGATCGCCAAAAGGAACAGTTATAAATTCAGTTTGCCAAAAAGTTCCGTATGCAGGACAGCTTCGTTTATGTGAATGGTCACATGAACATTTTTTATACGAGTTTGAAGAATGATAGTATGAACCCAATATATTACCTCCTATTCTTAATAAATTTAAACCACATAGTAGTTTATGAAGGTGAATCACAATTGGCGTGTATGCTTGTACTATAAAAGGAGATAGATGTGGAATATAAAGTGGTCAAATGATGAAATGTAGTATTTGGGTATTACCTGTAACACCTTTTGAAGATGATAAGGTTCATAATTTGATAGAAAAATAAATGGAATTTCTAAATAGATTGAAGTAATGAGGAAACGTTTATCCCGCTATTTTCCGAGCAGTAAGACTCCCATCTCAAAGTTCAGCGAAAGCAAAGAAGTTAGGTGGGGATGAACAAAACCCCCACTCATTAAAGTTTCACTTTACTATATTAATTTCGTCTGACAAACAGCAATATTATCTTTCGCTGTATGGATGTTATCATTTGGTGAAGTTATGGCATTTAACTGTATGTATATTAGGTTATTCAGTTTATTTTTTTATTTGCGTAGCTGAGCAGGAAGAAGTCAGAAAATATAGAATAATGTACATATGAAGCATCGTTTGTTTTTGGTGTGAATAGTAATTAAAGATACGCTAAAATATTTAAAATTGTAACGAAAGAGAGATTAAATAATAGAGGGAGCAACTTACATGGAAAATATATTAAAGGTATCTTCAAAATCAAGCCCAAATTCAGTCGCGGGTGCAATAGCGGGTGTACTAAGAACAAGTGGTAATGTGGAAATTCAAGCGATTGGGGCTGGAGCTATAAATCAAGCGATTAAAGCAATTGCGATTGCAAGAGGGTTCGTCGCTCCAAGTGGTATTGACTTAGCCTTCGTACCAGCATTTCAAGAGATTTCTATCAATAATGAAGAAAGAACAGCGATTAAATTAATTGTAGGCCCTAGAAAGAAAAGGTCTTAGTAGAAGAGAGTGTTACTATAAGGGGAAAAGACCAATAGACTTCCCATGTTAGATATGTTATTTTATGTAACCGATCCTTGGGTGTGGACATGGCATTATGCCGGACGCATGTCTGTTAAGTTCTCCTTAAACTTAGCGAGTGTTCTAGATACTTAAAAATGCCAAATCCTTTATGATATAAGGGATTTGGCATTTTTGATGTTTTAAAAATAAACACCCTTAAAACTGCTCATTTTTTTCCCAAGATTCAACGATATAATGAGCAATCGTCGGATTGAAGCCTTTACCAACTAAAAACATAATTGCAGCAACTTCTGTTAATGCGTGTTCGTGTGATGTATGTTTTGCTTCATTTAAACCGTAATCTACCCATGGTTTTACGAAATCTAGTACAGGTTTCTTGAAAGGTAAAAACTGTGTACCGACAACTTGTTGAATTTGTTGTTGTGTTGGTTCAGTAATTGGTCCAGGTGGTAAGATTTGTGGTTGTGTAATGTCTAGTGTTGGTCCGGGCGGTAAAATTTGTGGCTGAGTTGGATCTATTGTTGGTGGTTTAGGTGGTGAGACACGTGCGTCGTAGTTTGGTTGATACATTTGTTGTTGATATTGTGGTTGTTGTGGTTGAGTTGTGTATGGGTTTTGTGGTGCTGCATATGGATTTTGTTGATATTGTTGTTCTTGGTTTTGCGGTGCTACATATGGATTTTGTTGATATTGTTGTTCTTGGTTTTGTGGTATTACATATGGATTTTGAGGATATCGCTGTTCTTGATTTTGTGGTGCTGCATATGGATTTTGAGGATATTCATAATTTGGACGTGTGTCATATGGATTTTGTTGAAATTCAGTTTCTTGGTTTTGCGTTGTTGCATATGGGTTTTCGTCATATTGTTGCTCTTGCTGTTGTAACTCTTGTTCTTCGTATTGTTCTGTGTATCTCTGTTCTTGTTGTTGAGGATACAATGGTTGCCTTGGATAAGGCGGTTGATTATTATAGAACATGTTTATTCCTCCTTCATGATGATGCCTACCACCTAGTGTATGGGCGGACAAGAAAATATGTGATGAAAAAATGCGGGCGTGTTACAATAAGTAACTGGGTGAAGATAAAATGACAAAACAAGAAAAAATTCAAAAAACAATTACTTTTGTAAAACATATTTTAGAAAAAGATGCGAGTGGGCATGATTGGTATCATATTGAACGTGTACATAAAATGGCGATTTCTTTATCTGAGCAAGAAGGTGGAAATCGTTTTATAATTGAAATGGCAGCATTACTTCACGATGTGGCAGATGAAAAGCTAAATGAAAGTGAAGAAGCAGGAATGAAAAAAGTTTCTGATTGGTTAGAAGAGCTACGTGTTGAAGAAGAGGAAAGTAAACATATTCTTCATATCATCGCCAATATGTCTTATAAAGGTGGCCATGGCGGCACAGTAGAGTCACTTGAAGGGAAAATTGTTCAAGATGCGGATCGTTTAGATGCTCTTGGTGCAATAGGAATTGCTCGTACATTTGCATATGGTGGGGCGAAAGGGAGATTAATGTATGACCCAACTATTCCGCCGCGTGAAGAAATGACGAAAGAAGAGTATAGAAAAAATAATGATCCATCTTTAAATCATTTTTATGAAAAACTTTTGAAATTAAAAGATTTAATGAATACGAATGCAGCAAAACAAGAGGCTGAAATTCGTCATCGTTATATGGAACAGTTTATTGAACAATTTATGAAAGAGTGGAATGCACAAATATGAAAATGTTAACTGTGGAGAACTTATCAAAATCATATGGAGAAAAGCCGTTATTTGATGGATTATCATGTAGTATTACAGAAGGACAACGTGTCGGAATTATTGGTGTAAACGGAACTGGTAAATCGACATTATTAAAAATTATTGCAGGATTAGAAGCTCCTGATACAGGTGATATGACGCATTCACGTGGGTATACAATTAGTTATTTATCACAGCAACCAGAGTTTGATGAAAAACTGACAGTATTAGAGCAAGTGTTCCATGGTGATACACCTTTAATTCGTCTTCTTCGTGATTATGAAAAAGCACTATTAAATATTGAAAAAGATCCAAGTAATGAAAAAGTACAGGAACAATTATTTGCAGTGCAGCAACGTATGGATGCAATGAGTGCATGGGAAGCAAATGCAAATGCGAAGTCTCTTTTAACGAAATTAGGAATTACGGACTTCACTGCAATTGTTGGGAATTTATCTGGTGGACAGAAAAAACGTATTGCAATGGCACAATGTTTTATTGAAACACCGGATTTATTAATTTTAGACGAGCCTACGAACCATCTTGACCATGAGACAGTTGAATGGTTAGAAGAATATTTAGCGAGATATACAGGTTCGGTATTACTTGTAACCCATGATCGTTATTTCTTAGATCGTGTGACGAATCGTATTTTTGAATTAGATAATGGTAAACTATATAGCTACGAAGGAAACTATAGTACATTTTTAGAAGCGAAAGCACTTCGTGAAGAGCAAGAATTGGCACAAGAATCGAAACGCCAAAATTTATATCGTCGTGAACTTGCTTGGATTCGTCGTGGTGCAAAAGCCCGTTCTACGAAACAAAAGGCGCGTATTCAGCGTTTTGATGAGCTAAAGGCACAAGAAGGACCAGCTGCAAAACAGTCAGTTGATATTGCACTAAGCGGAAGTCGTCTAGGAAAGAAAGTACTTGAGTTAAAAGATGTAACGAAAAAATTTGGCGATAAGACGGTATTACATAATTTTAATCATATTGTGAAACCGGGTGATCGTATCGGAATTATTGGGGCGAATGGAAGTGGGAAATCTTCCCTATTAAATATGCTTGCAGGTAAGTTATCTCCTGATAGTGGTGAAGTGGAAGTAGGACAAACTGTAAAAGTTGCTTATTATACGCAAGAAAATGAAGAGATGAATTTAAATCAGCGTATGATTGAATACATTAAAGAGATTGCAGAAGTTATTCATACGACAGATGGAAAAGTAATTGGTGCATCTCAAATGTTAGAACGTTTCTTATTCCCGACGCATTCACATGGTACACCACTTGGTAAACTATCTGGTGGTGAAAGAAGACGTTTATATTTATTACGTATTTTAATGGGAGAACCAAACGTACTTTTACTTGATGAACCTACGAACGATCTAGATACACAAACATTAACAGTACTAGAAGATTATTTAGAAGATTTCCCAGGTGTCGTTTTAACTGTATCGCATGACCGTTACTTCTTAGATAAAGTAGTAGATGAACTGTTCATCTTTACTGGCGGAGGCGAAGTGCGTGAGTTTCTAGGTAGTTATACAGATTATTTAGAAATGGAAAAAACGAGAGAACTTATGGAGAAAGCGGAAGTTCAAAAAGAGAAAAAAGTTGTAGAAGAAGCTCCAAAACAACAACGTAAACGTAAACTTTCATACAATGAACAGCGTGAATGGGAAACGATTGAAGATACAATTGCCGAACTTGAAGAGAAAATTGAGTCAATTGGAGAAGAACTTGCGAAAGTTGGATCTGACTTCACAAAGGCACAAGAATTATCTGAAGCACAGCAGAAAACAGAAGAAGAGCTTGAAAAAAAGATGGAAAGATGGAGTGAACTATCAGACATCGTTGAAGGATTAAAATAAAAACAAGCTGCATATATTGAAAAGTAAAGAGAAAAACTTTACACTATTGGTAGAACCTATTTTAGGAGGGAAAAAATGAGAACATCTAATCCAATGTTGAAAAAAGAGGCATTCCGTAAAGAGGGAGCAAGTGCTTCTGCGATGACGATTGGCGGAACAGTAGGCAAAACGTTCATTATGCTTATCTTGCTACTTGCAACGTCTGTCTATTCATACATACAGATGATGCAGGGGACGATGAAGATGCCAGTATTAATTGGTGCTTTAATCGTTGCGGCAATCATCGCATTTGCGTCTATGTTCTTCCCGCGTATTTCACCTTTTGGTGCACCAATCTATGCAGCGGTAGAAGGGGTTGTGTTAGGAAGTATTTCAGCAGTTTATACAATGAAATTTGGCGATTCTATCGTTTTAAATGCTGTATTACTAACAATCTCAATTCTATTTGCAATGTTAGTGTTATATGCAACACGCGTAGTAAAAGTAACGGATAAATTCCGTACAGGCGTGATGGCAGCAACACTTGGAATTATGGTTATGTATTTAGTCGTATTTCTACTAAATATGTTTGGTGTAACTGTTCCATACATTCACCAAGGTGGTACAATCGGTATTATTATTAGTGCAGTTGTTATTGTAGTTGCTGCATTAAACTTATTACTAGATTTCGATTTAATCGAAAATGGTGTACGTAGTCAAGCTCCGAAATATATGGAGTGGTATACTGCGATGGGATTAATGCTTACATTAGTATGGTTATACTTAGAAATTCTTCGTTTCGTTTCGTACTTTACGAAAAATGACTAATAAAAAAATCCTGCATGAAAAATGCAGGATTTTTTTATTTTCAAAGATATATTGAATGTATGGTATAATATGGATGATAGCAACTTGAAGTGAAGGAGATGGAATATGATGAAAGAGAAGAAAGGGATTATGAAAAAACTATTTTCTAAAAGTTTTTTCATAGAACTAGATGAAGCTTTAACGTATCCATCATCAAAAGTTATTACTTCAGCGATTGAAGGATATGCAACTGAATGCAATGAAAGACTAAAATTTGAGAGTAAAGTTAAACCGATTACTTTCTACTTAGAAAATGCAATGTACCGTGCTGAAATAAAGATGGCTCGCGGAGGATATTACATATCTTGTACTGAAGTGTAATAAATTTTGAAACCATACATGTTTGAACTATGTATGGTTTCTTTTTTTGTTTTGTAAGGTCTAAAATAATACTTTTTACTTACGGATATATCATTTTGTGCTTTTTACCATTCAAACATTTCTCCTTACAATGAAGAAAAACATGTGAGGTGGTATAACTTATGATGAATCGAGTTGTATTAATCGGTAGATTGACAAAGGAGCCAGAATTATACTACACAAAACAAGGCGTCGCTTATGCACGAATATGTGTTGCGGTGAATAGAGGATTTCGAAATAGTTTAGGTGAACAACAAGTCGATTTTATTAATTGTGTCGTTTGGCGCAAATCGGCTGAGAATGTAACTGAATATTGTAAGAAGGGGTCGCTCGTTGGGATTACAGGGCGTATTCAGACTAGTAATTACGATGATGAACAAGGCAAGAGAATATATAGAACTGAAGTTGTGATTGAGAGTATTACCTTTTTGGAGAGAAGGCGGGAGGGGGCATTGTAATAAAAGGTGATTTTAAGTAATAGCTTCGGAAAAAATTGTGGAAAGTATTTTAATAAACTTAATGGATAAAAAATAAAAATCATCGGAAACGAAAGCTTTTAAAATCCCGTTCCTAATTTAAAATATAAAAAGAATGAAATAGTATGGTAGCGGGAAGAAAGTAGTAAAATTAAGCATCCGAGTAGGAGTATAGAGTGATAACATGTTACAATACAGCTAAGAACATGCAATAAAGGAGAGTTTTTTACGTGAAGATTAAAGCAATTGAACCGACGCCAAGTCCAAATACAATGAAAGTTATTTTGAATGAAGTATTACCATCAGGAGCACGTAATAATTATACAAATGAAAATAAAGAACAAGCACCAATGCAAGTGCAAGAAATTTTGAAAATTGAAGGCATTAAAGGTGTATATCATGTAGCCGACTTTTTAGCAGTGGAGCGAAATGCGAAGTATGACTGGAAAGTTTTATTACAACAAGTTCGTGCTGTTTTCGGCGAAGAAGTATTGGAAGAAAGTGAAGAACAACAACTTGCTCATTTTGGAGAAGTGAAAGTGTTTGTTCAAATGTTCTTTACAATTCCAATGCAAGTAAAGTTAACAGATGGAACGACGGAAGAACGTGTTGGTTTACCAGATCGTTTTAAAGAATCAATTATGAAAGTGCAAATGTCTGCACCAAACGTTGTAAAAGAGCGTAAATGGGTAGAACAAAGTACACGTTACGGTAATTTTGAAGAAATTGGGAAAGAAGTAGTGGAAGAGATTGTTGCTGCTTATTCAGAAGAACGTGTAAATGAAACGGTTAAAGAATTATTAAATCAAGCGGGTGCTGTTGAAGTAACGATTCAAAAGCGTGAGCCATATAAAGTAACAGAAGAGATGATGAAAGATTCTGACTGGAAAAACCGTTTTGCAGCATTAGAACAAATGGATCCTACTGAAGAAGATATTCCAGTGTTGAAGATGGCGTTAGATGATGAAAAAGTTTCAATACGCCGCTTAGCAACAGCGTATTTAGGTATGGTAAAAGGTGATGAAGTATTACCGTTATTATATAAAGCGTTGTTAGATCGCTCTGTAAGTGTTCGCCGTACTGCAGGAGATTGTTTATCAGATGTAGGTGATCCGGCAGCGATGTTCGTTATGATTAAATCTCTGAAAGATCCAAGTAAATTAGTACGCTGGCGTGCAGCGATGTTCTTATTTGAACTTGGAGATGAAAGTGCGATTCCAGCATTAAAAGCAGCGCAAGATGATCCAGAGTTTGAAGTAGCGATGCAAGCACGTCTAGCATTAGAGCGTATTGAAGGCGGAGAAGAAGCAAAAGGTTCTGTATGGAAACAAATGACGGAGTCACGTAAAGGGGAATAATGTATGATTGTTTTCTATGATAGTTGGTGTCCGATGTGTACGGCCGTTGCAGAACGTACGAAAAAATTAGATAAAAAGGGTAAGATGAAATTTGTTTCATTTCGAAATGAAGATGTAGTTGAGAAGTATGAGCTTTCTCAAGAACTACAAAGTAAGATGGAACAAAGACTGTATATTTTTAAAAATAATAAGTGGTATGACGGTATTCAGAGCATAGATGTATTAGCAAAGGCCGTTCCATCTTATTGGTTTGCAGTTCCTTTTATAAAGCTATCTATCGTACTTGGTTTTGGAAGTAAAGTATACGATTATATCGCTAATAATAGAAAACTTGTTCCAGTGGGACATTGCCGCGGTGGGGTTTGTGAAATCCCTACAAAAAAATGAAATCATCGTTATCTTTCTTTTGCACCTATTAATAGAGCGTGATATGATGAATTTGGAATGAAAGTTGAAGGAGAGATTACAAGATGTCAAATGCTTATGAAGAATACATGCGCCAAATGGTAATCCCAATGCGCCAAGAGTTAGTGCGTTCTGGGTTTGAAGAGTTAACTACAGAAGAAGCTGTAACAGAATTTATGGAAAATACATCAGGTACAACTTTAGTAGTTGTAAACTCTGTTTGTGGTTGTGCAGCTGGTTTAGCACGTCCATCAGCAGGTCAAGCGGTTGTTCGTGCTGAAAAACAACCTGATCATCTTGTAACTGTATTCGCAGGTCAAGATAAAGATGCTACTGCAAAAATGCGTGAATACTTCGGAGAAATTCCTCCATCTTCACCATCTATGGCATTATTAAAAGGAAAAGAAGTTGTTCACTTCATTCACCGTCATGAAATTGAAGGTGCAACTATGGACGAAATTATTACGAACTTAGAACAAGCTTTCGAAAAGAATTGCTAAAGAAGGGGGAGAGTAAATCTCCCTCTTTTCTTTATATAGAGGTGAAACAATGATCGTAACAACAGCAGGAAGAACGAATAAAGAAATGACAGATTATGCAAACGAGGTAGCAGCAGAATTAAATGCTTCTTTCGTTAAACGTAATGACATACCGGTACATAAGCTACATGAGCAGTATGAACAAGATGTGCTTGTCGTAGGGAAGAACCGATTAGCTATTTATCCAAAAGGTACGGAAGAATCGTTTTTCTTTCATCCGAACTCAGCGATGTTTCGTGTGAAAAGGTTAATGCGTGGAGAACACGATCCGTTTGTACAAGCTGCTAAATTAGAGAGCGGAATGACAGTGTTAGATTGTACGCTCGGGATGGCATCAGATAGTATTGTAGCTAGTTATGTTGTTGGGGAAAGCGGAAAAGTAACAGGACTTGAAGGCAATGAGTATATGGCTTATATTATGGAAAATGGTTTGAAAACATGGTCTTCATCTGTTTCTGAAATTGATGAAGCAATGCAAAGAATCCAAGTAAAGCAAACGGAGCATTTTTCATTTTTAGCGCAATGTGAAGACAATAGTTACGATGTCGTTTACCTTGATCCGATGTTTGAAGAAACTGTCATAGAATCCGATGGAATTAAAGGATTAAAACACTTCGCTTTGTATCATGATATTACTGACGAAACAATTGCGGAGGCAAAACGAGTGGCGAGAAAACGTGTCGTTTTAAAAGATCATTTTCGTAGTTCTAGATTTGAAAAACACAATTTTTATGTATACAAAAGAAAAAGTGCTAAGTTTCACTTTGGTGTAATTGACCCTTGCTAATTGTTTGAAAAGATGTATAATAAGCAATAATTAATTAAATATACTGTCTGTGATGAAGAGAGTAGTCTTTTTTAGAAGGAAAGCGAGCTAGGGATGGTGTGAGCCTAGTACGGAAGAAAAAGATGAAGCGCACTTCGGAGATGCTTCTTGAACGAATAGTAGAGAAAGCCGAGGCCCCCTGTCCTCGTTATAAACGGGAAAGTGGTTCGTAACGAACAACAAGGGTGGTACCACGGGTTAAAACTCGTCTCTTTTTTAGAGACGAGTTTTTTGTATTTTAAAAAATAAGGAGGTTGTATCATGGATTATAAAATGCAGTTTGCGGAAAGTTTATCTAATATTTTCACGAATGAATTAACGCAAAAACAAATTTTAGATTTAATTGAAACACCGAAACAAGATGAATTTGGAGATGCAGCGTTCCCATGCTTTTCATTAGCGAAGCAATATAAAAAAGCACCAGCTCTTATCGCAAAGGAAGTTGCTGAGAAATTCAATGATCCGTTTTTTACGGAAGTAGAAGCCGTTGGTCCTTATGTAAATGTATTTTTCAATCGTGAAACTGTAAGTGATGCAGTATTAAAAACAGTTTTAGCGGAGAAAGAAGAGTTCGGTCAAAACCACTTTGGCTGTGAAAAAACAGTAGTAATTGATTATTCCTCTCCTAATATCGCGAAACCTTTTTCGATGGGGCATTTACGTTCTACAATGATAGGAAATTCGCTGAAACATATAGCTGAAAAATGTGGCTATGAAGTTGTAGGGATTAATTATATAGGAGATTGGGGAACACAGTTTGGAAAGTTAATTACGGCTTATAAAAAATGGGGAAATGAAGCAGTTGTTAAAGAAGATCCAATACGTGAGCTATTTAAGTTATATGTCCAATTCCATGAAGAGGTAAAAGACGACGAAGAACTAGAAGAAGAAGGACGTGCTTGGTTTAAGAAACTAGAAGAAGGTGATGAAGAAGCGGTAGAACTTTGGAATTGGTTCCGTCATGAGTCCCTTAAAGAATTTTCTCGCATTTATGAACTTCTCGGCGTAGAATTTACTAATTTTCAGGGAGAAGCATTTTATAATAATTTAATGGAAGATTTTATTGGGATTTTAGAAGAACATGAGTTGCTTGAAGAATCAGAAGGTGCATTAATCATTAATTTAGAAGAAGAAGGAATGCCGCCTTGCTTAATTAGAAAATCAGATGGTGCGACGATTTATGCAACGCGTGACTTAACGGCAGCTTTATATCGTCAAAACACTTATGGGTTTGATAAAGCGCTATATGTTGTTGGTCCAGAACAAAGCTTACATTTCAATCAATTTTTCACCGTATTAAAAAAATTTGGCTATACTTGGGTTGATGGTATGGAACACGTACCGTTTGGCTTCATTTTAAAAGATGGTAAGAAAATGTCGACACGTAAAGGAAGAGTTATTTTACTTGAAGAAGTACTCGAAGAAGCAATCGAACTTGCAAAACAAAATATTGAAGAGAAAAATCCAAACTTAAAACAAAAAGAAGTAGTAGCAAAGCAAGTCGGTGTTGGTGCAGTCATCTTCCACGATTTAAAAAATGAGCGTATGCACAATATTGAATTCTCATTAGAAAACATGCTGAAATTTGAAGGAGAAACAGGCCCGTACGTACAGTACACACATGCACGTGCTTGTTCTATTTTAAGAAAAGAAAGTGTAGAATTTGAAACATGTACATTTGCTTTAAAAGACGATCATAGCTGGAGTGTCGTAAAATTACTAAATAAATTCCCGCAAATAATTGGAGCAGCTTTCAATAAAAATGAGCCATCGATTATTTCGAAATATATATTAGATGTAGCACAATCATTCAATAAATATTACGGTAATGTTCGTATATTAGAAGAGAGCAAAGAAAAAGACAGCAGACTCGCATTGGTTTATGCTGTGACGGTTGTATTAAAAGAAGGATTACGTTTACTTGGGGTGGAGGCACCTGAGGAGATGTAACATAGTAGTAAACTGACAAACTGGGTCTAGTATAAACCTGGTTTGTTTTTTTATTGGATATATATTTTTTTTGCAAAATCAATTAAAATCTTTTTAGAGAGGGTGATTCATATTGATTCGAACTTTTATTTTACAAATTCCTTGTCATAGAAGATTAGATAGGAGTTTTTTTAAACTACAAAAGTACATACCTTTATGTGCACGTTGTACAGGCATGCTTATTGGTATTTTAATGTTTCCAATTTATTTTTATATGACACCTTCATTTCTTTTGGCAATCATACTATCATTTTTCGCTCAAATTCCGTTACTTATCGATGGGTTCACCCAAAAGTGGAAATGGAGAAATAGCTCAAATTTGCTAAGAATAACTACTGGTGTATTAAGCGGTAATGGTATGGGATTATTCATTTCCTCTAGTGTTATATGGATATTATCTTAAGATATATAGTAATGGAGGTATTTACATAGATGTTCTGGATTTACTTAATTCTAATTTTTATTTCAGGCGGAAGTGGAATTGGTTTTATGACTCAAAATAACTATACAGAAGCAATAATAGCTTTTGTTATTTGTATACTATTGTTTGGGCTACTGTATTATTATCTTAAAAGAAACAAAAGAAAGAGAAAAGCAGATTGTGACGATTTAGACTGTACGGATTGTTTTGATTGTGATTGTACTTGTTAAATTTTTCTTCCAAATAAAAAGCTAGTGTATTATTAAAAATACACTAGCTTTTTTGCTTTGAAATTTTAAGAAAAGTGTAGGAATACGGCTATTATATAGAGAACTTTAGTTTTGTATATAAAAGGAGGCGTTAGATGTTGGAAACATATGATTGGAACAATAAACTAACATATTTAAAAAACACGAGAGATTTATATTACAACGACGATTATGTAAGCTTTTTAGTAAATACAGTTTGGAAGATTACTAAGGCTGTACATATCGTTGATTACGGTTGTGGATATGGTTATTTAGGGTTAGTATTAATGCCATTACTCCCAGAAGGTTCAAAGTATACAGGTATTGATAGTGGAGAAACATTATTAGCTGAAGCTAGAGAGTTGTTTCGTTTACTTCCGTATGATTCAGAATTTCTTGAAGGAGATGCTACAGAAATTGAACTGAACGATAAATACGATATAGCAATCTGTCATGCTTTCTTATTACATATGACTACTCCAGAAACAATGCTACAAAAAATGATACATTCAGTTAAAAAGGGTGGAAAAATAATCTGTTTTGAACCACATTGGATTTCTAATATGGCTTCTTATTTACTAGATGGGGAGAAACAATCGGAATTTATTCAGCTAGGTGTTTTGCAGAAATTATTTGAAAGTGATACGCAAAGAAATGGTAAAGATGGCAATATAGGCATTAAAATACCGATATATTTAAGTGAATTAGGTGTGAAAAATATTGAATGTAGAGTAAGCGATAAAGTGAACTTTTTAGATTCAAATATGCATCACAATGATAAAAACGATTTGTATCAATCATTAAAAGAAGAGGGGATTGCAGGTGATCCGGGTGATAAGCAACAATTTGTAGAACGTTTAATAGCCAGAGGATTAACATATGATAATGCGCTAGCTCAATATGAAGCTGAACTACGATTTTTCAAGGCATTTCATCTTCATTCTTCTTTAGTATATGCTCCGAATATGAAAATTACATTTGGTGAAATAGAATGTTGAAAGATAGTGATTTATTAAGGATTGCTACCTTCAATATATGGAACCATAATAGTCTTTGGTTGGAGAGATTAGAAGCTATTTGTGAGGAAATTTGAATTATTTCTCCACATATTCTTGCTCTACAGGAGGTTAGAAGTTGTGTTAATTTGAATTCAAAGAAAAATGTTGCACAGTATATAGCGGGTCAAATAGAGTATCCGTTTTGTATATTTAAGGAGTACCCTGATTTAATGAATGAGAAAAATGTCATTTTTTGTTGGTAAGTCGATATTCACCGTATAATCGTCGATATAATTTCATGTACTGTTTTTAACTAACAAAAGATAGGATACACATGTTACGTTATTCTATATAATCAAACAAAATACAGAGAAAGACAATCATTTTTACTATATTTTGTTATAAATTTGAATAATATTAATTAATACCATCCATTATAAGAGATTTTAGTTGAATACATACTATATGGTGTGTAAAATCTAAGCAAGTAGCAGTATAAATATAAATTCGAGGTGAATGCATGCTAGATTTTAAGCAGTTAGAAACTTGTTTAAAAGACAAGAGATTTGTAGATGGATTACAGGAAATAAATAATGAAATTGCATATATAAAAGAAACGAATACTTTATCCTATGTGAAGAATTGGCTTGCCAATATTCCTTCGCATAAGGAGTTCGATATATTAATTCGTCTTACTGATGAAGGGCTTATGCACCAATACAGTTCATTCCTCATTCGTTACGCTTATAAAAAATTCCCAAATATGAGAACGCTCTCTTTATATTGTGATGAGTTAATTGATGAGCGGAAAATTCTTGAAGCAGAGCAGCTGTTAAAAGAAACTTTAGAAGAGAGTAATAAAGAAGAAATAGATGCAGATTTTTTAGCGAAAACATATTTTACGTTAGTACGATGTCTTTTAGAAATGAAACGAAACGAAGAAGCGTTAATGTATATGCAAAAAGCAGAGGAGTACAGTGCACGCGCAGTGTTTGATAAATGGGGCTACGTTTATATGCATACAGGTGAATGGGAGAAAGCGGAAGAACAATTTATTGCTGGCATGCAGCATGAAGATTGTGAAGAGTTATCTACCTATTTATTATCACAATTGTATGCGAATAAAGGAGAACAAAAACGCGCGATACAGTTAATCGATGATGCAATTGTAAAATTCCCACAAGTACCATATTTTCATTTTGAGAAGATAAAGTATTTATTAGATTTAGAGCGATATGAAGAGATGTTAGCGGTAATAGATAACATAAATACTCAGCTGCCGTATCATGCCTATAATACTTACTTTGTACATTTACGTGCAGAAGCACTGTACAAAATGAATAAATTTGCAGATTTACAAAAACTATTAAAAGAAGAAAAGAGTTTAAAAGAATCTTTATATCATAATTTAGAAAAAAATCCGGATGGAAAAAAGGTTCACTTGCCGATAGTTCCTATTGTACAAAAGGATAATTATTGTGTTCCGACAAGTTTAGAGATGATGTTGCGTATATGGGGAGAGAAACGTACACAAGATGAAATAGCAGAGTTTATTTTTGATATGACAGGTTCGAAGTTTTCAGATACTGTTTCTTATTTAGAAGAATTAGGTTATGAATATCGTTATTTTAAAGGGAATGAAGAGAATTATAAGAGACTGATTGACGAAGGAATTCCTGTTTTATTAAGTATAGATATTGAGCATGCTTCACACGTACAAGTTCTATCTGGATATGATGATACATTGCAAGCTTTCTATGTTCAAGATCCAAACTTTATAGAACCAGTTCTTGTGGAATATAGTAAATTACAAGAAAAATATCGTTATACAGGCTGTTTAGCAATCACGTTTGTTCCGAAAGAAAAGAAGGAGCAACTAGCGTTTCTAAGTGAGGAAGAAAATCGTTACTTTAAATCTATTTTTTCTCTTACGGATCATTTAGATGAACATGACAAAGAGGGGATTAGTAACTTAGTACAATTTTTAAAAGAAACGAGTGATAATCCAAATACGTGGTTATATACGATAAAGCACTTAGATGTTGAAGTAGATAAAGAATTTATTTTATATTGTATCGATAAGTTAATGGAAAAGTTTCCGAACTCGGACTTTGTTAAATTGCATGGTGCACAGTGTTTTATTCGTCTTCAAGAAGTAGAGAAAGCGGAGCAAATGCTGACAAGCGTTGAGAAGAAAAATAATCGTGCTTTATATCATTTAATAAACGGAAGATATGCTTTTGAGCAGGAAAGTTATATAGAAGCGATTTCAAGCTTTCGTTCATCGTTACAATTAGACGCAGATCAGCCTATTGCTTGGAGTTTTCTCGCTTTATCCTATATGTATATTGATCAATCTGAAAAAGCATTGCAATACTCTCAAGTTGCGTTAGAGCGTAGTCCTGAAAGGTTCACTTTAACAAATCACGGTTTAATATTAATAGATTTAGAAAGATATGAAGAAGCATATGAAATCTTTAATGACTTGTTAAAAGAGTATAAATATGAAGCGCATGTATGGTATGAACGAGCGAGATGTGCACATCAACTAGGGAAATTATATTTAGCAATAAAAGGGCTTAAAGTAGCGATTCGTTTGGATAGTAATGCACCTTACATTTATACGAAACTTTCGGAAATATACGAATCTGATTTGAAGGATGAGGAAAGTGCGAAAGAAATTTTATTAAACGGTATTGAGAATTGTGATGATAAAGCACCTCTTTACGTAAAATTAGGTGATTATCATTTTCAAAATGATAGCTTGGAAGAAGCAGAAGTATTGTATAAGCGTGCTTTAGAAGAAAATGATGAGGATGTTTATTCTCACTTCGGACTTACACAAGTTTATATGGCAAGAGAACAATATAAGGAAGCAAAAGAATATATACTTGGTCTTGAGAAGCAAATTGAAAAGAGCCAAGATTTCCTCATGAATGCAGGAATGGTTTTATGGGATGCTGAAATTGAACTTGGTGGAAATGAAGAAGGGTTTAAAGTAGCACTATCTAAGTTAGAAAATGGTATAAAGAAAAGTGATTATAATGTAGCAAGTGCGTTAGATGAATATGTGAATCGAATTAAAGGAACGGAATTTGTACAACGAGGTATAGCATTTTTAAGAACGTTACACAAAGAAAGAAATGAAGTAAGTGAGTACGGTTGTTATGCAGGTATTTTATATGAATCTATTGGACAGTACGGCCAAGCGATGAAAAGATATAATAAGGCGATAGAACAAATGGAAACGGTATTACCGTATTACCGAATTGGTGAAACACTTATGGCATTAGGGCAATTGACGGAAGCAAAACAAGCGTATGAAACATGTTTAGAGCTTGATGGGAATTTCGTAGGTGTACATTTACAGCTTGCGGAAATATACGAAAAAGAAGAAAACCGTTCTAAAGAACAAAGTCATATGGTTCAGGCGATGAAAGAAGAGCCGTTGCATATTAATATGGAATATTTAGCACAGCTTTCAGTAGATATGAATCTTCAGGAAGAATTGCTGACTGAACTAGAACAATTAGTGGACGAAGTACCTGAAATATGGCGTTTAGATGCGATTGCATATGTGTACGGAGCGATGAATGAAATAGATAAAGAACAAGCACAGGTTGAATACGCACTACAATTAGATGGTGAGCATATAGAAGTTCTATATCATTATGCAAAAGTATTAGTGAAAAAAAGAAATGTAAAAGCAATTGAAGTTGCAATGAAAGTAATACAAAAAGATTTTGATAATGAACGTATATTTGATGTTTATGTAAAAGCAGTAGAGCAACATAAAAAATTGTCTAACATACGAGATTTTCTTCATACGTTAAAGGTGAAAAAAGCAGAAAGGAGTACAGCATTCATGTATGCTGCAGCTGCGGTTACGGAAATATGGATTGAACGCCAGCTGCATGAACAGCCAAAACGATCTATCATTACGAGAGCTTTTTATCGTATGAAAAATCGTGCGAAAGAAATTTCAATGGTTACTATGATAATTGATTTATATGAAATCTCTTTAAAGTTAAATCCGAAAAATAGTATGGCAGCACAGCGATTTGCGCTATTTTATGAGAATGTAGAGATGAATAAAGAAGCAATAGAGATTCTGCACACGTCACTAGAAAATAAATGGGATTATGACGTAGCGAAGCAACTTGTAAATCTTTTCGTTGAGTGCGAGGAAGAAGATATGTTAAGAGATGCTTTGGAATTAACGAAACAAATGGTTCGAGAACTACCAGATGATTATGATACTCTTCTTCTGCAAGCACAAGTATTCTTTAAAACAGGGGAAGAAAGAAAAGCAGAAAAGATTATCTTACAATTAACAGAGCAAACACCGTTTGTAAGTAGAGCATTTCTTGCTTTAGGAGAAATATATCAAAGTCAAGAAAGGTTTGAAGAGGCAATTCATGTATTAGAAAATGCTTCTATACATCATCCAAATGAAACAGCAATTCTTCTTTCTTTAGCATCTTCATATCATGGTGCCGGCCAAACGATAAAGGCAGAAAAAATAACAAATGAAGTATTAATAATTGACGCGAGTGATTTGTTAGCAAGATATGATCGAGCTTGTTATTTAGCACAGTTAAATAGAAATGAAGAGGCGAAGGAAGAGCTTGAATTTGTCCTTCGTGAGGATGAATCGGGATTCTTTGCTGAACTTATTGAGGATGATGAAAATTTAGCAGCATTGCGAGAATTTGAAAAGTAATTGTATAAGAATAGGGGAAAAAGATAAGGATATATTTTGAATTAGTTGACAATTAGTTGCTAAATGGCATAAAATAACTTTTAACAAAGTATACAAATCTGAAGACGAGAAAGAGTAAAATAGTGAGCTGTTCTCCAGAGAGCCGGTATATTGCTGAAAGCCGGTGTGCAGACGTTATTTGAAAATCATCTCCGAGGAGCCGAGGCTGAAAGTAAGTAAGCCCGGACGGATGTCTACCGTTACAAAGAACACGTATGATAGTACGTTGCTAAGTGCTATTAGTGAAAAAGCTAATAGAATTAGGGTGGTATCGCGGGTAAACCCGTCCCTACTTTATAGGGACGGGTTTTTTGTGTGCTTTAAAATATTCAAAGGAGTGATTGTATATGGAAAAAGTAGATGTAAAAGAATCAGCTGTAGGAAGAGAAATGCGAATTCGCAAACAGTGGAACGAACAAAATATTTTCGAACAATCAATTCAGAATCGAGAAGGCGCACAGTCTTTCGTATTTTATGAAGGACCACCAACGGCGAACGGACTACCGCATGTAGGTCATGCACTTGGACGAACAATTAAAGACTTAGTAGCAAGATATAAAACGATGGCTGGTTATAAAGTGTTAAGAAAAGCAGGATGGGATACACATGGTTTACCTGTAGAATTAGGCGTTGAGAAGCAACTTGGTATTTCTGGTAAACATGAGATCGAAGAATATGGCATTGAACCATTTATTCAAAAGTGTAAAGAGAGTGTTTTCACATATGAGAAGCAGTGGCGCGAATTCACTGAAAGTATTGGTTATTGGGTAGATATGGATGATCCATATGTAACTTTAAAGAATCCATATATCGAAAGTGTATGGCATATTTTGGGGACAATTCATGAAAAAGGATTGTTATATAAAGGACATAGAGTTTCACCATACTGCCCAAGCTGCCAAACCTCATTGAGCTCACATGAGGTTGCGCAAGGGTATAAAACAGTAAAAGATTTAAGTGCAACTGTGAAGTTTAAAGTGAAAGATAGTGAAAATGAGTATTTCTTAGGTTGGACAACGACACCTTGGACACTTCCAGCAAACGTTGCGCTTGCTGTCCATCCAAATATGGAATACGTTAAAGCAAAACAAGAAAGTCATGTATACATTGTTGCGAAAGAACGTGTACAAGAAGTATTAAAAGAGAACTATGAAGTATTATCTGTTCATAAAGGCGAAGAATTATTAAACACATCTTATACAGCGCCATTTCCGATGAAAGAAGTTACAAATGGTTACCGCGTTATTGCAGCAGATTTTGTAACGGGAGATAGTGGTACAGGACTTGTTCATATTGCTCCAGCATATGGAGAGGACGATTATAGAGTTGTTCAAAGTGAAGGATTGTCATTCTTGCACGTTGTAGATGAAAAAGGTGAGTATACAGAGGCAGTACCATTTTTGAAAGGGAAATTTGTAAAAGATTGTGACGTGGATATCGTTCGTTATTTAGCGAAGGAAGGTTTACTGTATCATAAAGAAAAATATGAACATAGCTATCCGCATTGCTGGCGTTGTGATTCACCACTACTTTATTATGCAGGAGAAAGTTGGTTAATCCGAACAACTGCAATTAAAGATACATTTTTACAAAATAATGATTCTGTTACTTGGTATCCGGATCATATGAAACATGGGCGCTTTGGTAAGTTTTTAGAAAATATGGTGGACTGGAATATTAGCCGAAATAGATATTGGGGAACGCCATTGAATGTATGGGAATGTGAAAGTTGTGATCATCAGTTCGCACCGAAAAGCATTGCCGAATTAAGAAAGCATAGTACGAAAGAAACATCAGAAGATTTGGAATTGCATAAGCCTTATGTAGATGAAGTGCAAGTCTGCTGCGGGAAATGCGGAGGCACAATGAATCGTACACCAGAAGTGATTGATGTTTGGTTTGATAGTGGTTCTATGCCATTTGCACAATATCATTACCCATTTGAAAATAAAGAGTTATTTGAAGAGCAGTTTCCAGCGGATGTTATTGCAGAAGGAATTGATCAAACACGCGGCTGGTTTTATAGTTTATTAGCAGTATCAGCACTATATACAGGAAAAGTACCGTATAAACGAGTGTTATCACTAGGGCATGTTTTAGATGAAGAAGGGCAGAAAATGTCTAAAAGCAAAGGAAATGCACTAGATCCAGTTGATTTAGTAGATAAATTTGGTGCAGATGCGCTAAGATGGGCTTTACTTGTTGATAGTGCCCCGTGGAATGCGAAGCGTTTTTCTGAAAGAACAGTACTGGAAGCGAAATCTAAATTTGTAGATACATTAGTCAATGTGTATAGCTTCTACGTTTTATATGCAAATTTAGATGAGTATAATCCGAAAGAAACGTATGATGTAAAGCTTACGAAATTAGACGAATGGGTATTATCAAGATTGCATAGTACAACGAAAAAAGTGAGAACTGCACTTGATGATTATCAATTTACGAATGCAGCTCGTGAAATTGCAGCACTTGTAGATGAAGTGAGTAACTGGTATGTAAGACGCTCACGTAATCGTTTCTGGGAATCTGGTATGAACGCTGAGAAAGCAGCTGCGTATGAGACACTTCATGAAGTGCTTGTAACAATTAGTAAATTAATTGCACCATTTACACCGTTTGTCGCGGAAGACATTCATCTAAATTTAGAAGGAAGCAGCGTTCATTTAGCCGATTATCCAGTTGTAAATGAATCACTACTTCAACCAAAATTAGAAGCGGAAATGGATGCTGTTTTACAAGTTGTTGAACTTGGAAGAAGTAACCGTAATCAGCATTCTTTAAAAGTAAAACAGCCGCTAGCAGAACTTGTATTACTTGAGCATAACGAGAATGATATGGATTGGGAATCTTATCGTGATATCGTTATGGATGAGTTAAATGTAAAAGCGTTCCATGTTGAACTCGATGAAACAAAATACACATCATATCAATTGAAGCTTAATTTTAAAACAGCGGGGCCAAAATTCGGTAAAAATGTGAATGCAGTGAATGGTTGGCTAAAACAATTATCACAAGAAGAAGTACAAAACTTTGTATCAACAGGAAGAGCAGTTTACGAAGCAACACCAGAAGGAGAAGTAGTTGTAACTGGTGAAGATGTGTTAGTTGAGAAAGTTGCAAAATCAGGATTCTCTAATACGACTAACGGACAATATACAGTTATGTTAGATACGAATGTAACGGAAGAATTGTTACAAGAAGGAGTAGCGCGTGAATTCATTCGTGCGGTTCAAGAATACCGTAAACAGTTGAATTTACCAGTTAATTTACGAGTCGATATTATTCTTGATACAGAAGAAGAACTACAGCGAACGTTAACGAACCATAAAGATTTATTGGAAGAAAACTTACTCGTTAAACAATTTACATTTGGTCACTTAACGAACGAAGATGATGAACTTTCTTTAGGTGAAACAAAACTTAGAATTAAATTAAGTGCAGCTAATTAAAGAAAAAAGGAAGTTGGAATGATTCCAACTTCCTTTTTTGTATGGAGGTAAATTAACTAGCTAATTTCCTCATAATCCATTCGATAGGTCCTCTAGAAAATTTCTTTCTCCATAATACGCTAAACAAAATACTGAAAATGAAAAATACAGTAGCAAATAATAAAACGAAAAGTAGTGTTTGATGTTCCATTCTATTGAATAGAATTAATGTCCCAATCCCGATAAATACATGACTTACATAATGAGTTAATGTTAATTGACCTGTTTGTATAATGGAAGTAACAAACCAATTATTTTCATATTTTTCAGTAATATAGAGGCAAAGTATTAATATAGCAATAGCAGATCCTGTTGCAGATAAAATGTACAATACATTTGGTAAAACGGGTCCTGTATTAAACAAAAATGTAGCAGCTGCTTTGCCAATGTGTGGAATGAAGTAGTACGTGAGCCCTTTTGATAAAAGTTCTATCAGTATGGTGAATGTAATACCGAGCAAGAGCAACCTATCTCTAATCTTTTTATTATGAAGATCTAATCTGCCAATTATCATACCGATTAAGAAGAATGAAAACCATGGGAAAAAAGGGTGATAACCATTAAAGAATAAATTGCGAAGAAAACCGTTAACTGTCCAGAAGTCTACATAGTTTATAAATGGAGTAGGGCCTCCCCAACCTTCGAAAGCATTGAAAGTAAGCTGAAGAGATTGTGCCAAGAGTAGGATAATAATAGATAAGAAGAGTAATGCTTTTTTTCGGACTGTAATGAGTAAGGCAGCAACGAAAAGGTAAACACCATAGTAGTGTAATATATCCCCAGTCCACTCCATTACGTATAAAAGTAATCCTAAAATAAATAAGAATAGTGCCCGTTTCCATATGATCTTTCGGCTATTAGAAATTTTTATTTTTTCATTTCTAGCAACAGAGGATCTAGTCATTAAAGATATTCCAATTCCAGCAAGTATAACAAACAAGGCAGAAGCTCTACCTTCAAAAAGTGACATTAAAGTTATTAAAAATGGGGGACCATTTCCTTCTGCACCTGTTATCACCATAAAATTAACAAGCAGCATACCAAACATCGCCAAGGCCCTAGCAAAGTCTAAGCCGATAATTCGTTTTTTAGTATTCAATTCAATCCCTTCTTTCAAAAATACTGTTTACAGCTTCCATCCATATTTGTCTATAATCTATATCCACATGTAACATCATAAAATTCCCGACATTATCAAGCACTAATGCTAACATATGAGCTTTTGAAACTAGATTTTTATTTTCAATTAATTGCAGCTCATTTGCTTTTGTAAGGAGTGATTCAAACCCTTGTAAATATTCTGTTTGCACAGTTAGTAATCGATCTTTGTACATATCATTTCTTGAAGATAGTAATACATATTCTTGCAACACACGATTAAAATAAGGATCGTTCTGCTGTTCATCAATTATTTTGAATCCAATTTCAATGCATTTCTCAATAAAATTTTCTTTCGTAAACTCTTCTGTATGGAAGAAGGAAGAAAACTGCATCGCAGCACATAATTCTGTGAAAATACATTCGATTAATGCATCTTTAGATTTAAAGTAATAATAAATGGACGGTTTAGCAATTCCGACTTCTTCAGCAATCATAGAATAGGTCGTTTTAGTAATGCCATGTCCGGCAAACAGTCGATAGCTTGCTTCCATAATTGAAGAGAGTGTTTCTTCACTTTTGCTCATAATAAAGCCTCCTACAAAAAGGTTATATAAATCGTATCATTCATAAATATTTTTTTCAACCTACCGTTAGGTAAAAAATATCCTGTTTTTTACAAAGTAATTTAAAAAGGTTAAGAGTTATGGAAATACTTTAGAAATATATTTCTAAAGTATTGTGTTCACTTTACACATAAATATTGAGAAAATTTCACTTACCCTAAATGGAAAGGTAATAGAAGTGTTCATAGAGAATTACTCGTAGATTCAATTTTTATCCATCCGTTTTGCGGGGAATGATTGCCTAGTGGTAATGGGATAAGGTTGAGCTACTTTATTAGGGGGAGTGGTTCTATGTTTAATAAAAAAATGGTGGCAATGGCAATGACCGTGCCGTTAGTAATGGGGACGATTTCTACGGTTTCGGCATTGGAAAAACAACAGCAAGTAAAGTTAGAAGCTTATTCGCCACAGAAAAAAGCAACTGAATATTTAAAAGAAAATGCTGCGCAGTATGGATTGAAAACAGATCTTTCAGACTTGCAATATATTTCTACAACAGAAACATCAGTAGCTTCATATGTTAGGTTCCAACAAGTTGTTAATGGTGCACCTGTATTTTCAAAACAAATAACAGTTACTCTTAACGGAGAGGGAAAGGGAGTACTCGCTGTTTCTGATTATCAGCCTGTTACAGGTGTGAAGGAAGTAACGACAAAAATTAGTGAAAAAGATGCAATACAAAAATCAATGGCGTATGTTGGAGAAGCAAGTGAGCAAAATTTATGGGCTCCTACAGATAAAGAGTTCGGATATATTGTTGAAGAAGGAATTGCTCGTCCAGTATATAAAGTTGTAGTCCATTCTAATAATCCATTTGGTGCATGGGAAACATTTATTGATGCAGAAAATGGAAAGTTAATTAAAAAGGTTGATATAAACCGAAAAGCTGAAGGGTCAGGAAAAGTATTTTTACCTAACCCAGTCGTATCTAGCGGTAGTAAAGTAGGCTTAAAAGATAATAACGATGCAGATTCAACAGCTCTAACGAACCAACTGAAAACTGTTACGTTAAAAGGTTTAGATGGAACAGGATTTTTAATTGGAGAATATGTAACGATTTCTTCAAAAGCGAAAACAAAATCTACGAATTTACAATTTAACTATACACGCGCAAATGATAGCTTTGAAGATGTTATGTCGTACTATCATATCGACACATTGCAACGTTACATTCAAAGTCTAGGTTTTAAAAATATTAATAACCGTTCGATAAAAGTGAATGTTAATGGTACAACTGATGATAACTCATTCTATTCTCCATCAACAAAAGCTTTGACTTTCGGTACTGGCGGTGTTGATGATGCAGAAGATGCTGGTATTATCGCACATGAATATGGGCATTCGATTCAAGATAACCAAGTTCCTGGCTTTGGTAGTTCAGCAGAAGGTGGAGCGATGGGAGAAGGATTTGGGGACTTCTTAGGTGCTACATATGAAGATGCAGTATCGACTACTGGATATGGTAAAGCATGTGTTGGAGAATGGGATGCGACAGCTTATTCTAGTTCAGATCCAACATGCTTACGCCGATTAGATAATAATAAAGTATATCCGAAAGATATAACGAATGAAGTGCATGATGATGGTGAAATTTGGGCTCAAGGCCAATACGAAATGGCACAAGCTTTTGGCCGTGATGTAGCAACAAAAATCATTTTACAATCACACTGGTCATTAACACCAAACTCTAAATTCAGTGATGGAGCGAAAGCGATTAAGCAAGCGGATGCTCTTTTATATGGCGGACAACATGCTGCTGATATTGATCGCATTTGGGCAGCGAGAGGCATTAGTACGAATTAATATAAAAAGTCGTGGCGTTTATAAGCCACGACTTTTTAATTTGCTTACGAACTGGTACTAGTAAATAAAGCTATATCAATGATAGTGTGAATATATCCGTATCCCATTTATTTTTTAGCTTCTTTAAAAACAAAATGCTCTTTAAATTTTCTAGACTCAACTTTTTGACCATTTCTCATGGAGCGGAAAGGGTGTTCTTGCCATGTAATAATTACATCAACCTCATCCGCTTTTGTAGCAACAGGTAAATTAGCGTGTTCAAATCCAGTTTTTCCACTTGCCAAACGACTTTCCTTTAGGGAAAAGAGTTCATATTTCGTTTTCTTATTTGGTTCGTTGCGGAATACTTCGACGTTTACATTATATACTTCATTATTCCCGACATTCTTTACTGAAAAATGATATGTTTGAAATTCATCTTTTTTAGCTTGAAGCATATTCTTGTTTGTTTTTTTCGGTTTATCAATATTCACTTGCCATTGATCAGAGTTTTGAGAGATTGGTAAAGATTTTGGTGAATAGGCATACGTTTCGTTTACTACAATTAAGCAAAACAAAAGGAGAAAGAAACTAATTGCTTTTTGCATAAACACACCTCGCTTTAAAATTTTTATTAATATGCGTAAATGAATTAGTTTTTATGTAAAAATTGGAAAATATTAAAGGTGTAATTTTGGATTTAATACATAAGAATATGTATTACAAAATTAACTTTTCACACTTTAGAAGAATCTAGGAGTTAGAAAATCAGAATGTTTTAAAAAAGGCTTGCATTTTATAAAGTAAGGAGTTAGAATACTCTGTAAATATAAAAAGTGATGATCAGGAAAAGTACATGGTGCAAAGATCTACAGAGAGCAGCCGGTTGCTGGGAAGGTTGCGATACCGCATGATGGAAAGACACCTGTGAGTGTTGCTTTGAACGTGATTATTAGTAAAAGCAAACGGTACCTACCGTTATCAGGGCTAAGATGGTCAGTATGACAATTTGGGTGGTACCGCGGAAAAAAATCCGTCCCTATTTATAGGGGCGGATTTTTGTATTCTTTGAAAGGGGGTGAGTGACCGTGGATGATGACGATGACAACAATAACGTAAATAAATATAAAATTACTGGAGGGAAAAATAATGGATTCAATAATGAAGCGTTCACTCACAAAAGAATGTACAAAGCAAAGTGGAAAGGTTGTATTACTTCAAGGATGGGTAAAAAAAATTCGGCACCTTGGAAATGTTAGTTTTTTATTATTACGGGACAGAACAGGAGTAATTCAATGTGTATTAGAAAATGAATTGGCCGGATATAAAGTTGATGTAGAAAGTGTTGTCCATGTAATCGGTGAGATAGTCGAGACATCGAAAACAGAATTGGGTGTTGAAGTACTTGCTCATGAAGTGAAAGTAATAAACGGTGCAGAGCCACTTCCATTTGAAATAAATAAAAAGAAGTTACAAGTTGGCTTAGATCAACTACTTAATGAGCGAGTAATATCATTAAGGCATGAGCGAACCGCAGCGATTTTTAAAGTGAAATCTACACTCGTTCAGAGCTTTAGTGAATTTCTTATAGAGAACGATTTCACACGGATCTTTACGCCGAAAATTGTTTCGCAAGGGGCAGAAGGAGGAGCAAATGTTTTTAAGCTTCCATACTTCCAAAAAGAAGCTTATTTAGCACAATCACCACAGTTTTATAAGCAAATGATGGTGGCAGGTGGGTTAGAACGAGTTTTTGAAATTGCACCTGTATATAGAGCGGAACATCATAATTCTTCCCGTCATTTGAATGAATATATATCGTTAGACGTAGAACTTGGTTTTATTCATGATTTTTATGAAGTGATGCAACTAGAAACGGATGTTTTACGATATATGTTTCAACAAGTAGCGAAAAAATGTGAAATAGAACTACAACTATTACAAATAGAAGTACCTGTTATTACTGAAATACCTAAAATTACATTGTTAGAAGCACAAGAAATTTTGAAAAGTAAGTATCGTAAAGAATCTCCTGTAGGGGATTTAGATACAGAAGGTGAAAAGTTACTAGGGAAATATGTAAAGGAAACATATAATAGTGAATTTGTTTTCATTACACATTATCCGAAAGAAGCGAGACCGATGTATACGATGCAAAATAAAGAGAATCCAGCTATTACTGATTCATTCGACTTATTATATAAAGGGCTAGAAATAACGTCAGGGGCACAGCGAATTCATAATTATGAATTGTTACTCGCTTCGTTTAAAGAAAAAGGATTACATCCAGAGAAATTTCAATCTTATTTAAATACATTCCGATATGGTTGTCCACCACATGGAGGTTTCGGAATTGGGTTAGAAAGGATTGTATATAAACTATTAGAATTAACAAATGTACGAGAGGCTAGTGCTTTTCCGAGAGATTGTACTCGTCTTATACCATAAAAAGAATCTTTGCGATTATCGCGAAGATTTTTTTTTAGTTCGTTTGAAAAGATGAAAATATAGACCCTTTCTTTTGCTAATAAGCTTAGTAAAAGTGAGTTATCAATATGAACCATTTCGACAAAAAATCAATATACCCCTTGACAGTTACAAATATAACCGATATACTTCATATTAATTTCAAAAGAAAATATATTCTAAATATTACAATGTGTTGAATAGGAGTAGTAAGGTCATGTATTTGTACAGAGAGCTATGGGTTGGTGTGACATAGTCAAATGACATCCTGAACTCGCCTAGGAGCAGTAAGGTGGAACGGAATTACATTCTTAGTAAATCTTAACGGTTAACCTTCGATATTAGGTTTGTAATCAAACGATTACTACTAAGGTGGATTCATAATGGAATCAATAAGGGTGGTACCGCGTTAAGTAAATGGCTTAGCGTCTCTTTATATAGAGATGCTAGGCCATTTTTTTATTATATGGAAGAAGAAATGGAGGGTTTATTTGAATAGGTTTATAAAATTTATTTATTTATATAAAAAGATTTAATTAGGAGGAAAATGAGATGAAACAGACGGAGCAATGGACTTCGAAATTAGGTTTTATAATGGCGGCAGCCGGATCAGCAATTGGACTTGGTGCGATATGGAAGTTCCCTTATATCGCTGGGAAGAGTGGGGGAGGAGCGTTCTTTTTAATATTTATATTATTTACTGTTTTAATTGGACTACCGCTACTTATAGCTGAATTTATGATTGGACGCAGTACGCAGAAACAAGCAGTTGGAGCATTTAAAAGCATCGCACCAAATACAGGATGGCATTGGATTGGACGCCTTGGTGTTGGAACGTGTTTTATACTACTTTCATTTTATAGTGTTGTAGGTGGATGGGTATTAATTTATTTATTCAGAGGAATAACTGGACAACTGATTACGCCAGGACAAAATTACGGCACATTATTTACTGAAACAATTGGGAATCCTGCTTGGGCTATTATGGGACATTTCGCTTTTATGTTCATTACGATATGGGTTGTATCAAAGGGTGTACAAAACGGAATTGAAAAAGCAAGTAAATATATGTTGCCAGCATTGTTCGTTTTATTTGTCGCTCTTATTATTCGTTCGTTAACACTTGATGATGCAATGAAAGGTGTGAAGTTTTTCTTACAACCAGATTTCTCAAAGATTACTTCGGAAAGTATTTTGTTCGCAATGGGGCAATCATTCTTTGCAATTAGTATCGGGATTTCAATTATGGTTACGTATAGTTCCTATTTAAATAAAAAAGAAAGTTTACCAAAATCAGCAATAACAATTGTTGGATTAAATTTATTTGTTTCATTATTTGCAGGTCTTGCTATTTTTCCAGCCGTATTTTCATTAGGAATGGAGCCAACAGAAGGACCTGGATTACTATTTATCGTATTACCATCTGTATTTAGTCAAATCCCATTCGGTGGATTTTTCTTAACAGTATTTCTTGCACTATTTACATTTGCGACATTAACATCAGCATTTTCTCTACTAGAAACTGTTGTTTCAGCATTAGCAAATGGTGAACAAGAAAAGAGAACGAAATTATCATGGCTGATCGGTTTCGGCATTTTCTTAGTAGGTATACCATCAGCGTTATCATTTGGAGTATGGAGTGATATTACGATTTTCGGAAAGAATATTTTTGATGCAGTAGACTTCTTATCTAGTAATATATTAATGCCACTTGGAGCACTATTTATTAGTATTTTCGTTTCATTCAAAATGGAGAAGAAGGTACTAGAAGCAGAGTTTTTTGTAGGTGGAAATTATGGAAAGAAAGTATTTACTTGTTGGGCATTTTTACTTCGATTTGTAGCACCACTTGCAATAATTATCGTCTTCTTAAATGTAATAGGAATTATTTAATATTAAATGTTATAATATTCAGTAAAAAAGGGGTGGTGATAATAAAGGAAAATTTGATAGAAGCAGGGAAATACATGAATATTAGAGGGAAAAAGCTATACGTTGAAACACATGGAAATCCTAAAAATAAGCCAGTCTTATACTTGCATGGTGGACCAGGAGAAAGTTGTTATGATTTTTCATTTCATCAAGCGGAACGTTTAAAAGATTCTCTATATGTAATTATGATAGATCAAAGAGGTGTTTGTCGCTCAGAAGAAATTACTGAAGACGAAGCTTTTGGATTAAATGATTTGATTGAAGACTGTGAGGAATTAAAAAAAGTATTACAAATTGAGAAGTGGTCTATAATTGGACACTCTTTCGGTGGATATGTAGCATTGCTTTATGCGTCGATATATCCAAGTTCAATAGAGAAAATAATATTTGAAGGACCAACTTTTAATTTTGCATTAACAAGTAGGGCTTTGTTACAAAAAACAGGGCATTTATTAAAAAAGTATGGAAAAGAAGAAATAGCAAAAGAATGCTTTGCTTATTCATCTAGCGATGCTAGTTCAGAAGAGTTGTTAGAAGCTTATATAAGATTAAGCGCTGAATTAGAAGAAAAAAGAATGGAGATTTACAATAATAAGGAAGATAGGACAGATGAGAGTTTATACAGTGATGAAGAGTGGGAAATATTTTCAAATCGCTCCAAAATTCACTTTGATAGATTAAAATTAGAGGGAGCATGTCATACATCATTATTATCAAAAATAAAAGATGTACAAAATCTAATGTTATTAATAGTAGGAAAACATGATGTAGTAACGTGTGAAGAACAAATTAAAACATTTAATAAAGATGCCCGAAACGGCAAGTATATCGTATTTGAAGAGAGCGGTCATTCACCTCATTATGAGGAAGCAGATAGATTTGCAGAAACAGTCATACATTTTTTGAAATGAAGAAAAGGGTGCTTCTATAAATGAGAGGCACCCTTTCTAAATTTCTGGATATGTGATTGTGATGCTAGGCCACTTACTTTGCCAATTCTTTTTTATAACTCTGTTTTTGTACATATGTAATCGTTCTTTCGATTTAAGAAAATGAGCTGTTGGTTTCACTTGTAAGGAAAGGACATCTTCAATACCACATGGGGCTGTTAAGATAACGTTGTTTAGTTCATCAAGTGTAACTCCTAAAGCCGTTGCTGTTTCAGGGAATTTAGATATAGCATTAACAGAAGAAGAATATGGTGGCATATTATTCACTACATGCATACGAGCTTGATTTTTTACAGACCAAGGGATAGTAGCATCAATATTCATTAATTTCGTTTCTAATGATTGTTCGTATATCTCATCTTGATGTAGACTATCATAATAAATCACATCAACATCAGGCATAGCCGTTTTAGCTTCATAGTCATGTAAAGTATCCCAAATTTTAGAACGAACAAATCCGGCACAAATCCACCAATCAGGTAGCTCTAGTGATTTTGCCATTTGTAATACATTCATCATCCATTCGTCGTTTTCTATTAAGCGAATGATATCTTGTTCTGTTTGTATAGTCATTTGTTATCTCACCTGCTTTTTTTTAGAGAGTAAATTTAATTCATAAGCTTTATAATCCATGTAATCCAGTAAGCACCTGGTATGAATAACAGTTGAGCAAGTAATGTACCAAAAAGTCTAGAAATCATTAGCCAAGCATACATTTTACTCATTGCTTCAGCACCTTCTTCTGATTGAAGAGCTCGCTCTGTTAAAAGAGCAATACGTGGATCTAGTAGCACTGTTAATAAAATAGTAGCAAAACCATTAATAAGACCAGAAGCTGTAGTGGCTTTTGTTGCGAAAGCTGGAATTAAAAAAGAAGCATATAGTGCGGAAAGAACTCCCGCTGTATAAATTGCAGTAGCGAACATGTTAATAAGCATTATACGCTTTGGAATACCGCCGATACGCAGTCTATGAATCATTTCTAACTTTGGAAAGCGGACATATTTTTTTGTGTACTTTAATTTTTGAATGTTATTCGTTTTCATCATTCGAATGAAAGAACCGTCTGTTTCAAAGTTTTGAATGACATATCCAAATAGTTTTGTCAAAGTTGGATACAGTATAATCGCAAGCAATGTACCGATAGAAGCAGATAATAGTACAAGACGTATAATATGCTCTAAATCAATAGAAGGATCTAGTTTTGCTTCGTCCACAATCCCGCCAAGTAAAAAGGCTTGTAGTAAGTTTGACGTTCTTGAAATGAGTAATACGATTCCTACGACGGATAATGCGACAGCAATCTTCTTTAAACGAACCCCCGCTAATCGAATACTATAAGAGCTTGTTTCAACTGCGTGGATTACAATTGTGAAAGCCATTATAAAAATTAACGTAATTGACATTTGTTTCACCAGTTTCTATTAAAATAATTGTAACTTTTTTACTTTATCATATCTATCGTATTTTGTAACTGAAAGTATGTGACATATGGAAATTGATTTTTCGAAAAAATAGATAATGATAGTATAATAGGGAGAAGTGGAAGAGATGTTAGCAGTTATTTATACAGCAAATTAAGTGGAGGAATGAAACATGTATAAAACATTTCTATTTGATTTAGATGGAACTTTAACGGATCCGAAAGAAGGAATTGTAAATTCGGTTTTGTATGCGTTAAAAAAAGTAGGAATTGAAGAAGTACATATAAGTGAGTTAGATTCATTTATAGGTCCTCCTATTCAGCAATCATTCGTAGAGAGATATAATATGAGTGAAGGAGAGGTTGAACGTGCAGTTTTTTACTTCCGTGAGTATTTAAAGCAGCGTGGATTGTTTGAAAATAATGTATACGAGGGGATTCTGAAGCTCTTGCAACAATTAAAAAGTTCAGGGAATCGCATATTTGTAGCAACTTCAAAGCCCACTGTATTTGCGAAACAAGTTATAGAGCATTTTCAATTAACGAATTATTTCGAAGACATCATTGGAAGTAATTTAGATGGTACGAGAATAAAAAAAGAAGAAATAATTGCTCATATTTTACAAAAAAATGAAGAGCTAAATAAAGAAGAAATGATAATGATTGGTGATAGAAAGCACGATATAATAGGTGCAAATCAGAATGGAATTGCTTCAATTGGTGTTTTATATGGCTATGGCTGTGAAAAAGAACTGACTGAAGTTAGTGCGACCTACATAGTGAAAGATGTTGAAGAACTGTATCATTTTTGTGTAGAGAAAAATTTAATACAGCAGTAAATATAGATTCTAGCAATCCCTTTATAACGTATGACGATGAATTCGTTTCTGTTTAAAGGGATTTTTCATATGTAATCGAATAATTATAATTAGACATTTTTAGCATAAAAATTTGTATGAATAAGAGGAGGGATGTCAGAATTAAAAGGTTAGTAGAAATTTATCGATAAAATTTAGAATATTCTGTTTAATGGAGGGGTAAAATTGGAGTTAGTTATTATATTATTAGCACTAAGTTTACTTATGTTCGTAGCATACAGAGGTTTTTCTGTTATTTTATTCGCACCGATATTTGCATTATTTGCAGTATTTTTGACAGAACCTAGTTATGTATTACCTTTCTTTTCTAATATCTTTATGGAGAAAATGGTTGGATTTATAAAATTATATTTTCCTGTGTTTTTATTAGGAGCAATATTTGGAAAAGTAGTGGAAATGTCAGGAATTGCAGATTCTATCGCAAAAACAATTATTGAGTTAGTTGGTGAAAAACGTACTATATTAGCGATTGTATTAATGGGGGCTATTTTAACGTATAGTGGTGTTAGTGTGTATGTAGTAGTGTTTGCTGTTTATCCGTTCGCAGCTAAGTTGTTTCGACAAGCTAATATTCCAAAGCGTTTAATCCCTGGAACGATTGTTCTTGGAGCAGTAACGTTTACAATGGATGCGTTACCTGGATCACCACAAATTCAAAATGTAATACCTACAACATTTTTTAAAACGGATATTTATGCTGCACCGATACTTGGGATTGTAGGAGCAATTTTTGTTCTTACAGTAGGTTTACTATATTTAGAGAGTAGACGTAAGAAGGCAAAAGCGGAAGGTGAAGGATACTTTGGTTTTAATGATGGAAATACTGAAATGGCAGCATCTTTGCAAGTAGAACAAAAAAATATGCCATTAACTAATAACATTGAAATCACAAGAGCACAACAACTTATTGCATTTATACCACTTATTTTAGTAGGTGTAATGAATAAAGTGTTTACTATTATGATACCGAAGTGGTATCCAAGCGGTTTTGATTTTTCTGCAATTGGTATGAAAGCATTTGGAAAAGTAGAATTAAGTGCAGTAGTAGGAATTTGGTCTGTAGAATTGGCACTTATTATAGGGATCTTAACAACGTTATTATTATATTGGAAGCGAGTAGTAACAGGTTTCCAAGCTGGATTGAATACAAGTATTGGTGGAGCGCTACTTGCAACGATGAATACAGGAGCTGAGTTTGGATTCGGTGGTGTCATTGCAGCACTTCCAGGTTTCGCAATTATGAGAGATGGCATCTCTGCTACTTTCACAAATCCGTTAGTGAATGGTGCAGTAACGACGAATATTTTAGCTGGAATTACAGGCTCGGCATCAGGAGGAATGGGAATAGTATTAAGTGCAATGGGAGATAAATTTATTGCAGCGGCCAATCAATTTGATATTCCATTAGAAGTTATGCACCGTATCGTATCAATGGCATCAGGAGGAATGGATACACTACCACATAACGGGGCTATTATTACTATTCTTACAGTAACAGGATTAACACATAAACAGTCATATAAAGATATATTTGCTATTACAATTTTGAAAACGGTTGCTGTATTTTTAGTTATCGCATTCTATACTTTAACAGGACTCTATTAAAAAATTTGAATCGTAAAGATTCATCAAATCGATAATTTATGTTATAAAATATTAATTAGGATAAGAAGGGGTGGGGGACTTGCAAGAGGTTTCTGAGTTTCGTATGCCAAAGTCGGTATTATATGGAAGGAATTCGCTTGAAAAACTGGGAGAACAATCAAAAAAGTTAGGGAAAAGAGCTTTTATAGTTACTGATACAATTATGGAGAAATTAGGATATGTTGAAAAGTGTATGCAACAACTAAATAAGAAAGGTATTACTGTTAGTACATATAATAAAGTGGATGCTGAGCCTACAAATATACACGTATTAGAAGCGTTATCTCTTTGTAAAGAGGAAAAGTGCGATTTTATTATCGGTATTGGTGGTGGAAGTTGTATTGATGCTGCGAAAGCGGTAGCGGTTTTATATACAAATGGTGGAGAAGTTGAGGATTATGTCCAAAAGGATATTAAAATAGAAAACAATCCACTACCACTTATTGCAATTCCAACAACTTCTGGTACTGGATCGGAAGTTACAAGTGTAGCAGTAATTACGAATAAAAAAACAGATGTAAAAATGATGATGAAGCATCCTAGTTTTATACCGAAAGTAGCAATTATAGATCCAGTTTTGACAAGTTCGTTACCCCCACAAATTACGGCAGCAACAGGAATAGATGCGTTATGTCATGCGATTGAAGCTTATATTTCTAAATTTTCACAACCACTTACAGATGTACTTGCTCTTTCAGCTATTGAAAGTATTATGAAATATTTACGTATAGCATATGAAGATGGACGTAATATGGAGGCAAGAGAAGCGATGATGATTGCTTCTTTACAAGCTGGAATTGCATTTTCTAATGCATCAGTTACATTAGTTCATGGAATGTCAAGGCCAGTGGGAGCATTATTTCATGTACCGCATGGAATATCAAATGCCATACTATTACCTACAGTGTTAGAGTTTACAAAAACAAGTGCAATGAAAAGGTTAGCAAAAATTGGACGTAGTTTAAATAAGGATTTGTATTCGAATTCTGATGAGGAAGTAGCAGACTACACACTTGGTGAAATAAAAAAACTTTGCTTTGATCTTCGTATTCCAAATTTAAAAGAATACGGAATCGATGAAATTGAATTTGAAAATGCTATTTCTAAAATGGCATCAGATGCAATTGAAAGTGGTAGCCCAGCTAATAACCCACGTGTTCCATCATATGATGAAATCAAAGAGCTGTATCGAGAGTGTTTTAATTATAAGTATAAAGAATTTATAAAAACATCAGATTGTTAATTTCAGAATATTCTATAAAAATTTCCTTGGAAATGAAAGTAGAATTATTCTTTATTATTTCCATATTTCCGTTAAAACAAGACTTTATATTCCAAACTTAAAGTCTTGTTTTATTATGTATAATATACACAATAAAACGTTGTTATTAGTTTTATAAAAATAGTTTAGGTAGGTGTTTATATGAAAACGATAGGTCTTATAGGTGGCATGAGTTGGGAATCAACTTCTGAATATTATCGAATTATTAATGAAGAAATAAAAGAGAGATTAGGAGGGCTACATTCAGCAAAATGTTTGATTAATAGTGTGGATTTTGAAGAGATTGAACGATGTCAGTCTAGCGGAGATTGGGATGGTGCTGGAGAAATTCTAGGGAATGCGGCATATTCATTACAAAAGGGAGGAGCAGACTTTATAATCATTTGTACAAATACAATGCATAAGGTAGTTGAAAAAATAAAGGAAAAAATTGATATTCCAGTCTTACATATTGCTGATGCAACTGCAAAAGAAATTAAAAGAAAAGACATTCAAAAGGTTGGTCTGCTTGGAACTAAATATACAATGGAGCAAGATTTCTATAAGTCACGTATTGAAGAGCATGATATAAAAGTAATAGTACCATCAGGAACAAATAGAGAAAAAGTAAACGAAGTAATATATACAGAATTATGTTTAGGAAAAATAGTAGTTCAATCTAGAGAGTATTATAAAAGGGTTATAGAAGAATTAGTACAAGAAGGAGCACAAGGAATTATATTAGGTTGTACGGAAATAGGTTTATTAATAAAGCAAGAAAACGTATCAGTCCCGATATTTGATACGACCCATATACATGCAATTGAAGCAGTCAAGGTAGCTTTAGATAAATAGATTATAATTATATTATGTAAACTTAATTCGTATATCTGGAAAACATTCAGAAAATACTCTATAATGTAAGTGGTTACATTTGAGGGGGAATGCGTATGTTTTCAGTTCAACCAATCGCATTTGTACATAATGAAAGAAAGGAAATAAAAGATGATGAGTGGGGAGAAGTAAGATCCCGTATAACTTTAACTGAAATGTATGCAGAAAAAAGTATACAAGGGATTGAAGATTTTTCTCATATTGAAGTTGTTTTTTATTTTCATAAAGTAACTGACGAGCAAATTCAGTATTTTGCTAGACATCCTAGAAATAATAAGGATTATCCTGAAGTAGGTATTTTTGCACAGCGCGGGAAAAATCGTCCGAATCGCATAGGTGTAACAATTGTAAAGGTGATCAAAAGAGAAGGTAAATCAATTATTGTTGAGGGATTAGATGCTATTGATGGCACTCCTATATTGGATATAAAACCAATAATGAAAGAGTTTATGCCGACAGAAGAAATACACCAGCCTAAATGGGCAACGGATATAATGAGACAGTATTGGAAGGGGAATGTAGTAAAATGAGAATATATGAAGCAACAATTGCAGATTTAGATGGACTGGCATCAGTTTTTAATAACTATCGCATGTTTTATAGACAAGATTCTGATTTAGAAGGGGCAAAAGTATTTTTACGAAATCGAATTGAGAGAAAAGAGTCTGTTATTTTCGTAGCAGTTGAAGACGACGAATATATTGGATTCACGCAACTATATCCATCATTTTCTTCCATTTCAATGAAAGAATTATGGATTTTAAATGATTTATTTGTACAAGCGGCGAAGCGTGGAGCCGGAACAGGTAAAAAATTATTAGAAGCTGCTAAAGAATACGCATTAGAAAATGGAGCAAAAGGTGTAAAATTGCAAACAGAGATTGATAATTTATCAGCACAACGATTATACGCTGAAAATGGCTATTTGAGAGATAATCGTTATTTCCATTACGAATTAACGTTTTAAAAAATTAAGTTGAAAGAGGCATTTTCAAGAAAAAGAATTTCTTTGTAATGAGAAATTCTTTTTTATTTTTGCCTAAATTAAAAAACATGACAAAAATAAAACGATATTTATTTATTGTTAAACAATAAATGTTGTGATAAAATTATGTTGCCATTAAATAAGTGAGGTATTGTAAATGAATCTTAAACGAAGTTCAACAATGTTCTTAAAAGTAATTATTTTTCTTGCTGGAATTTCAGTGCTTGCTTTATGCATATTTTTAGTGCCGGAAATGGCGGATTTCACAGCGAATTTGTATCCTAACATTGCTCCGATAAAATATCTTGTTTTCATTGTAATGTATGGAGCAGCTGTGCCTTTTTACGTTGCTCTTTATCAGGCTTTCAATCTTTTACAGTACATTGATGAGAACACAGCGTTCTCGGAATTATCAGTAAAGGCGTTAAAGAATATAAAGCGCTGTGCAATTACAATCAGTGGTTTGTATGTATTAAGTTTGCCACTTTTTCATTTTATAGCGAAAAAAATGGATCCTCCTATTGGGTTAGTGGGACTCATTATCGTTTTTGCTTCGCTCGTTATCGCCGTTTTTGCTGCTATCCTCCAACGACTTCTACAAGAGGCAATTCACATAAAATCAGAAAATGATTTGACGGTTTGAGGTGGCGGATATGACAATCATTATTAATATTGACGTCATGTTAGCAAAACGAAAAATGAGTGTAACGGAGCTTTCAGAGAAGGTTGGAATTACGATGGCGAATCTTTCTATTTTGAAAAATGCGAAAGCAAAAGCGGTTCGTTTTTCAACATTAGAAGCGATATGTAAAGCTTTGGAGTGTCAGCCAGGGGATATTTTGGAGTATAAAAACGATGAGAATACTCAATAAAAACAGATAACAAATGTAAATAATAGAAGTCAATAAAGAAGGGATAGCCACTAAGCTATTCCTTCTTTACGTTAATTGCTGTTACTAATAAAAAATATAATTTGAATTGCAATGTTTGCGTATCAAAAGGGAACTTGCTACCTTTTGAGGTGATCCGTTTTGTGGAATACAATTATTTGCCAAAAGGCTATTTTAACTATGTTTTAAATTATTTCGGGTGAATCAAAATTTTCATTTGTATTATAGTTGATTTAAAACCCAGTTTGTTGCATCTTCAAAGTTATCTGCAATGTAGTTTGGTTCAATATGTGCCCATTTGTCTCGGTACGTATGCAAAGCATCATACCCAGCGCCTGTTCGGACTAGAATCGTAGTCGCATTTACTTTTGCTCCTGCAACAATATCAGTCCAACGATCACCAACTACAGCACATTGTGTTAAATTAAGTCCATGTTTTTTTGCTGCTTTAAGCAGCATGCCTGTACTTGGTTTACGGCATTCACAACCATCACCGTGTTTATGAGGACATACATAAATATCATCAAAACCGAAGCCTTCTAATTCTTGTACAAAATCGGCTACAGTTGCTATTCCATCTGCGATACCGGGTTGATTTGTGAAAGAGAAAATTTTTATATTTTTAGCTTTTAGTTTTTGCAAGGATGTTTTTGTGAATGGAAATAATGTAAAAGATCCTGGATAATGTATTGTAGTGTCACCACCAATTGTACCGTCACGATCAATGAAAATTGCTTTAATGTTTGTCATAGTTATAGTCCCTTCACTTTATAAAGTAGTTTAAAAATATTTTACAAATCGGTAGCCATTTACTTCATAACCTAATTTTTTGTAAAAAGGATGAGCTTCTACTCTTTTTGTTCCACTAACTAGCCATGTGCCAATGCAATTATGTTTCTTTGCTAATTGCTCGGCATAATCCATCAAAACTTGTCCAATGCCTTTCCGTCGTATGTTAGAATCAACGCTAATAATTGAAATCTCTCCATAACGTGTTACATCTTCTAAATTTTCACGTATACGAAATCCAAGTAATCCAAATATAGCTTCTTCTTCCTCGTAAACATATAAAAAATCAAACGGACTCATTTGTACGAATTGTAGGCGGTTGTTCATATCTTCATAGGAAATAGAGGAACCTTTTAATTCTTTCGTTAAAGAACAAAGTGCGTCTATATCATCTATCGTTGCTTCACGAATTTGAAAAGACATATTATCAACTCCAATAAAATGTAATCAAACATTTAATATTCTGTTAAAAAATGTTTTTTCCTGCTATGAAAATAAATATTTTATAATGATATATAGATAGTTATATGTTATTCTTTTCCTTGATTGTATTGGAAATGGAAAGAAGGGGAATGCATGTTAAAAGTAAATATCCGCTCAGCTGGATATGAAATAGGCGAAAAAACAATTCATGATATAGTTTTTTCTATCGAAAAAGGTGAACTAGTTGCTCTTATTGGAGCAAATGGTGCTGGGAAAAGTACGACGATTAAAACGATACTCGGATTACTTGTAAATATGGACGGTGAAATATCATTCGGTGAAAAGAAAAATCCGTATGCATACGTACCAGAACATCCAACATACTATGATTACTTGACGCTCTGGGAACATATTGAATTATTAATGGCAGCTCGTGGAAGTGAAATGGGAAGTTGGGAAGAACGAGCGGAACAATTATTACATACTTTTCGAATGAATAAGCATAAACATGAGTATTTATCAAAGTTTTCAAAAGGCATGAAACAAAAGTCTATGCTAATATTGGCGTTTTTAACTGAGCCAGATTTTTATATCATTGACGAACCTTTTATCGGTTTAGATCCAGTAGCTACGAAAGAGTTTTTAAATTATTTATATAAAGAAAAAGAGCGCGGGGCAGGAATTTTACTTTGTACGCACGTATTAGATACTGCTGAAAAAATTTGTGAAAGATTTTTACTCATTTCACAAGGTACATTAGTCGCAGATGGACATTTAGAATCTATTCAAATATTAGCGGAAATGCCGGGTAGTTCATTATTAGACTGCTTTGATGTAATTGTAAGGCGTGAACAACATGATTAAACAACAATTTTATAAGAGATTACGCCATGAACTTGAGCGGAAATGGAAGTCTATACGTTCGGTAACAGATTGGACAGTCGCATTATATATTATTATTCCAGCACTTATATTTATGGGAATCTATTATCGATCGCTATGGATAAATGAATTATCAACGGAAGAGACGATTTATTTCGGATTAGGATTACTCGCATTTTATCTAGTAACATATCCAAGAGGAGTTCGTTCATTTTTTGAGCAAGCGGATAGTTTATTTTTAATTTCGTATGCAACACATATGCGAAAATTAGTCCAGTATGGCATGATGTACACATTTGTTCGAATAGCGATAACGAATATAATAGTAGTCGTTATTATGTTACCAGTGTTGATGAAAAGTATCGAAGTAACAGAGATACAAGTCCTATTATTTTGGGTATTCTTTACTATATTTCGATTTATGTTGTCGTTGTTAACGAGATTTGTTCATGTACATGTGGGGAAACGATGGGTTTTATGGATTGTAAAAAATGTAGTATTTTCTATGAGCGTGTCCTTTTTTGGAATTAGTTTATTTTTTATTTATAAAAATCCGTTGTATTCAATTCTATTTATCGGTCTAGTAATTTTCTTAAGTAGTGTATTAGTAAAAGAGAAAATGAATTATAAAAAGTTCTTTTTTAAAGAAATCGAGAAAGAAAAGGAGGAAAGCATGCGCTGGACGAGCGGAATTATGCAAGTTGGTGGTCATGCGGCTAAACCGAGTAGTTCAAATAAAAAACCGTGGATGTTTCCGCGCTCTAAAAGACTTTTAGGGAAAAAAGCTGATTCTCGTATTGTCGAATCTTTTTTGAAAGAATTTTTCCGTACAAGTACTGCACGAATATTTTATATTCAAATTATATGTATCAGTACTGCAAGTATAATTATGACTCCAAGGTGGATTGCAGCTATTGTTCTCGTATTTGCTGTAGTTGCGATTTCTCGCTATGCACGTGATTATTGGAATGAATTTACGAATAAGATGTTTCTTCGTTTATATTGTGATGAAGGGAAATTACTATTGTTAAGATGGAAGGCAGATCGTTATTTACTACTACCAGCAATACTTTTATATGGAATAGTTATACTCTCACAGTTTTATTTATTGCCAGCTGTGGTAGGCAGCGTTGTTTTTATTTTATTAATTGTATGGATTGTATTTGTACCATTAAAAAAGAGCCATTGACGGCTCTTTTTCTAGTCTGTAACACATTGATAAATAAAATATACTAAAACGAGTATACTTGCGGCGGAATAAATGACATCTAAAGTCATCTGATCGCCTCCTTATTGTTGTTGTATTTTTATTGTATGAAATCTTACAATTTCATATTCAAGTGAAAAATATGTGAACGTTAACAAAATTGTAAAGTGCAAAAATTACAATCATTTTGTATAATAGAAGAAACCACCGTTATATAAAAAATAATGAGTAAAAGGGGAGGGAACATAAATGCCAAATTGGTTTAGAAAAACCTTAGTCGCATTAATTACCGTGTTTACATTTGGTTTAGTGACGCCTCCTTCCATATTACTTGATAATGCCAAAGCTGCGGACAAGCCTACGAGCACAGCTGGGCAACAAAGTTTGGAGAGCACGTCCTATACATATGAAGAAACGAATGACAGGTTAACCACCGATACTTTTATTACTTATGCAATGCAAGAAGCAGAGAAGCAGTCGATGCAAAAGTTTGGTACTAAAATTGGTCCAGTAATTGAAGATGAGTTTAAAGATGTAATATTACCGAAAATTGAAGAGGCAATTGCTGAGCTTGCTAGTGATGTACCAGAAGATTCACTACAATCATTAGCGATTTCTCAAAAACCAGCTGGTGGAAATAATGAGAAGATTTTTCACGTCTACGATACGAAATCTGGAAATGATTTATTGCGTTTCCATGTAAGAAGAGATCATCCACCGCAAGATGGTTATTATTTTAATTTCCATTACCACCGTTTTGATGATGGATACTCTGGACATCATGAGTTAGGAAATATTTATTGGAATACGAATGTACCACCGAAATGGTTGTCTTAAAAAGAACAAGAGAAAATCTTGTTCTTTTTTATTTTTATAGAAGGGACAGACAACTATGTTGTTGAATAACATAGGTTTAGAAAAAAGAAGCAAAGGGAGTATGGGAATGCGAAAATATATTGTTTTTGACTTTGATGGCACATTAGTAGATTCACAAAATATATTTGTACCGATTTATAATCAACTTGCTGAAAAACATGGGTATAAAGCAGTAAAGGAAGACGAAATTGAACATTTACGTAAATTAACGATGCCAGAGAGATGTAAACAACTTAATGTACCACTGTATAAACTACCGATATTAGCGTTGGAATTTTATAAATTATATCAGCCTGCTATAAAAAATCTCGTTTTGTTCCATGGGATGAAAGAAGTATTAGATGAACTACATAAAAAAGGCTACGGAATTGCAGTCATATCATCGAACTCAGAAGAGCATATTCGGGCGTTTTTACACAAGAATGGTATCGAAAATATTCAAGAAGTGTATTGTTCTAAAAATTTGTTTGGTAAAGATAAAATGATAAAAAGATTTTTGAAATCAAAAAAAATAACAGAGAAAGATATGTTATATGTCGGTGATGAACAGCGAGACGTAGCAGCGTGTAAAAAGGCTGGAGTGAACGTAATTTGGGTATCTTGGGGATATGATGTTATTGAAACAGTGAAAAAAGATGCACCAGATTACATGGTTCATAAGCCGATGGAAATTGTGCAAGTAGTACAAGGAGCGTATTCTTAATATGAATACACTGCGAGCAGGCATTCATCATATTGAATTTTGGGTAGCAAATTTAGAGGAATCCATTTCTTTTTATAATAAGTTGTTTTCCATAATTGGGTGGAGAAAGTTAAATGAAATAGCATATAGCACAGGAGAAAGTGAAATATACTTTAAAGAAGTAGATGAGGAAATTGTAAGGACGTTAGGGCCTAGACATATTTGTTATCAAGCTATTCATAGAGAAGTAGTTGAGGAAGTAGCAGATTTTCTTTCTAGTACGAAAGTGAAGGTAATACGTGGTCCAATTGAAATGAATCATTATTCGGAAGGTTACTATACGATTGATTTTTACGATCCGAATGGATTTATTGTAGAAGTTGCCTATACACCAAATGCAGAAATGTAAGGGGAATAGATATGAAGATAATTACAGCATGGCAAAACAATATACAAATAGTAAAAAATGCAGTGGATATTAAAGAAATTTCTAAAGGTTTTTCACCTGATAAGAAATATATAATTACGAGTGCGAATAATGATAAATATTTATTGCGGACAGGCGATATAAAAGAGTATGAAAGAAAGAAAATAGAGTTTCAAATTTTAAATGAAATGCAAAATCGTAGTGTGCAAGCACAAAAACCAATTGAAATAGGTTTGTTGGCAGAAGAAGGTTTATGCTATGGCATCTTTTCGTATTTAGAAGGGGAAGATGCGAAGAAGTTATTGCCTACGTATTCACCAAAAGAACAATATGATATTGGTATAGAGGCAGGGAAAGATTTAGCAAAAATGCATACATATGAAGCTCCTAATAATATACTTCCATGGTATGAAAGAGCAATGAAAAAACATAGTAAATATTTAGAGGCATATAAAACATGTGGAATAAACATAAAAAATGATGATAAAATCATAAAGTTTATTGAAGAAAATGAAATATATTTAAAGAACCGCCCAAATCGATTTCAACACGATGATTTTCACTTAGAAAATATAATTGTACGGGATGGAAAATATGTAGGTGTTGTTGATTTTAATGGCTACGATTGGGGCGATCCACTTCATGATTTTGTGAAAATTGCACTGTTTGCAAGGGACATTAGTATTCCGTATTCAATCGGACAAATAGAAGGATACTTTAATAGAAAAATACCAGAGGAATTCTGGAAATTATACACGGTGTACGTTGGTATGACAGTTTTCTCCTCAGTTGTCTGGACATTACGAGCAGCGCCGCATATGTTAGATGATATGTTAGAGCGCCTTACTATAGTTTTAGAGGATCATAATAACTTTGAGTTATCGAAGCCAATTTGGTTTCAATCAGATAAGATTGATATGAAATAGAAAAGGTAGGTGTGATTCGCACCTACCTTTATTTTTTACCATCAAAATACTTATTTAATTTTCTTAAATGTAAGCGGCTGAGTACTTAATGTAGCTGGTACATGTAACTGAAGGGATGGGAATTCACCACTTACATTCATTTCATAAGCGAATAATAAGCTCATTTTCATTTGGAATAAGTCAACTTTTGCAGAGAAGATGTCGTAATGATGATGCCCTAATTGAATATCCATTTCCATAAATTGTACATATAACGAATCATCTCGTTTGTATACTTGTAATGTTCCGTATGCAGGATGTTCAAAAGTACCAGTATAATCCTCTAACTTGTGCGAAGGTGTAGTCCCTTTAATTTGTTCAGGGAGGGATTCAGTTGCTTCTTTCATCATTTCCTTCATTTTTTTAGTATCTTCTACAGCACGTTTATGCCAATCAATGGATTCTAATTCAAGTAGTTCGTCATAAATTTGATTAGCGAGATAAGTAGGAAGTAATGTTCCTCCAGCATTCGTTAAAATGACAAGGCCTATGTTTTCTGTTGGTATGAATGAAACAAGCGCTGAAAATCCATCGATATTACCGCCATGATGAATCACTTTTTTACCACGATAAGCGCTAATAAACCAACCAAGACCGTAACTATTTAATGGAGATTCAGGGAGTGATAAAACCGGTTGGTCTGGAATTGAATTGTGTGGTGTATACATTTGTTGTAATAATTCAGAGGAGATTAATTCATGATCTCCAAATTTTCCTTCATTTAAGTGGAGAAGTACCCAATTTGCCATATCTTCAATTGTGGAATTAATACACCCAGCAGCGCCAACTGTATCGATGTTACGGAATGGAACTGCTTTTATTTCACCGTCATTTTCAATGTAAGGTAAAGCGTAATCATCTGTAGTTTGTGAATCGTTAACAGAGAAGTTTGTATGTCTCATATTTAAAGGTTCTAAAATATGTTCTGTAGTGTATTGCTCCCACGTTTGATTTGTAATGTTTTCAACAATGTAGCTAATTGTTGCATACATTAAATTGTTATATAGAAATGCAGTTCGGAACGGTGCATCAAGTGGTAAATGTTTTATTTTTTCAACGAGATCTTTTCGAAATAAGGAAGAACTGTACCAAAGAGCCTCATGACGACTCACTCCAGTTCGATGAGAAGCTAAATCCCGTCCTGTAACTTGTGAGCTAGCAAGTAGTTCAGATAAAGTAAAGTTAGGTATATAAGACTGGATAGGGGTATCCCAATTAAACTTTTTTTGCTGTGCTAACAAGCTTAATGAAAGTGTGCCAAATGCTTTCGTTGAGGAACCGATTGCGAATCGAGTATTCGGTGTAACAGCCTCTTTTGTTTCTATATTACGATAGCCGAAACCTTCTGAAATAATAACTTCACCGTCTTTTATAACAGCGACAGCAGCACCAGGAACATTTAAATCCTTCATCATTTTTTCAGCCGTTGTTTGTAAAGAAGTCATAACAGGCGTTTCAATTTTAGACATACTTCTAACCTCCAAATATAAATTTTGTTCTACCGCACTATACTTTCGGTAATAGAAAATGAAAACCTTTTTATATTTGGAAAGTTAATAATTTTGTAAGAATTAGCGCAAGAAATTTTATTAATTAGGATTATTAAATTTATCATTTTTCATGTTATGATAAATTGCATATACGATTGAAAGAAGGTTTTCCTACATATGAAACATGCTGAAAATGAATACTTAAATTTATGCCGCCATGTAATGGAACATGGTACGAAGAAAGAAGACCGTACAGGGACAGGCACTGTATCTGTATTTGGATATCAAATGCGTTTTGATCTAAGTAAAGGTTTTCCTTTATTAACAACAAAGAGAGTACCGTTTCGCCTTGTAGCAAGTGAACTGCTTTGGTTTATGAAAGGTGATACAAATATTCGCTATTTATTGCAGCATAATAATAACATTTGGAATGAATGGGCTTTTAAGAGCTGGGTAGAAAGTGATGAGTATACTGGTCCTGACATGACTGATTTTGGTCTTCGCTCACAACAAGATGAAGAATTTAAAGTACAGTACGACGAGCAAATGGAATTGTTTAAAAAGAACGTTTTAGAAGATGATGAGTTCTCAAATAAATATGGTTATTTAGGAGACGTTTACGGTAAACAGTGGCGTGCTTGGAAAACGACAGCTGGTGAGACACTTGATCAATTAAAAGATGTAATTGAAATGATTAAAAAAACACCAGACTCACGTCGTTTAATCGTTTCTGCTTGGAATCCAGAAGATGTACCAAGTATGGCCTTACCGCCTTGTCATACGCTATTCCAGTTTTATGTAGCAGATGGAAAGCTTTCTTGTCAGTTATATCAAAGAAGTGGTGACATATTCCTTGGAATTCCATTTAACATTGCAAGTTACTCACTACTAACACATTTAATTGCACATGAATGCGGACTTGAAGTGGGAGAATTTGTTCATACAATTGGTGATGCACACATTTATACAAATCATTTTGAACAAGTAGAAAAGCAATTGGCACGTGAACCACGTCCATTCCCGAAACTTACATTAAATCCAGATGTGAAATCTGTTTTCGATTTTGAAATGGAAGATTTAACGATTGAAGGATACGATCCGCATCCAGCAATTAAAGCACCGGTTGCAGTATAATTGTAGAGGAGATGAAAAAATGATTGTTTCATTTATGGTCGCTATGGACGAAAATAGAGTAATTGGTAAAGATAATAATTTACCTTGGCGTTTACCGAGTGAATTACAATACGTGAAGAAAACAACGATGGGTCACCCGCTTATTATGGGAAGAAAGAACTATGAAGCGATTGGTAGACCACTGCCTGGAAGACGTAATATTATTGTAACTCGTAATGAAGGGTATCATGTTGAAGGTTGTGAAGTTGTTCATTCTGTAGAAGAAGTGTTTGAACTATGTAAAAATGAAGAAGAGATTTTTATTTTTGGTGGAGCGCAAATTTACGACCTCTTTTTACCTTATGTAGACAAGTTATATATAACAAAAATCCATCATGCATTTGAAGGAGATACATTCTTCCCAGAAATAGATATGACAAATTGGAAAGAGATTTTTGTAGAAAAAGGTTTAACGGATGAAAAAAACCCATATACGTATTATTACCATGTATATGAGAAACAACAATAATAAAAAAGATTGATGTGAGAATTCGCATCAATCTTTTTATTTATATTCACCAATATAAGTTTATAGATGAGATTCGATAGTGCTATAATGATAGGTAGCATGTAAAAATGCTAAAATTTTCAAAAGTACTAATATAGAAAGAGGAGGAGAATCGATTGAGAAAGATATGGGGGATTCTTTTTCTTTGCTTAACATTCATGTTAGTTGGATGTGGTAAAGAAGAAAAACCACAAGAAGCGTTTGATACATATGTAAAAGCGTGGAATAAACAAAAATTTGCAGATATGTATGATCAACTATCAAAAAATGCAAAAAAAGATATTTCAAAGAAAGAGTTTACTGAGAAATATGAAAAAATTTATTCTGGTATCGAAGTGAAAGACTTAAAGGTAGAAACAGGGGAAGTAAAAGAAGATAAAAAAGATGAAGGCCCTGTTCCTTTTAAAGTAAGCATGGATACAGTTGGTGGTAAAATTACATTTGGTCATGAAGCAAAAATGGTGAAAGAAAAAGATGGAGATAAAGAATCTTGGAAAATAGATTGGACTCCTGATTTTATTTTCCCAGGCATGACGAAAGATAGTAAAGTGCGTATGCAGACAACACAGCCAAAACGTGGTGAAATATACGATCGTAATGGAAAAGGTGTTGCAACGAATGGGAAAGCTTCTGAAATCGGATTGATTCCTGAAAAGTTAGGCGATACTGCTCCGCAAACGAAAGAAACAGTAGCGAAGTTATTAAATATGTCTGTAGAAGAAATTGATCAAAAATTAGCTGCTAAATGGGTAAAACCAGGGTATCTCGTACCAATTGGAATTTTGCCTGAAGGGGCAACACAAAATACGTACATTGATTTACCAGGTGTTTCAACAAAACCTGTAAATGTTCGTACATATCCGTTAGGGGAAGCGGCAGCTCATCTGACTGGTTATATTGGAAAGGTAAATGCTGAAGATTTAAAAACGCTACAAAAGAAAGGCTATCAAGCTGATGACCCAGTTGGTAAAGCTGGTTTAGAGCAAGTATTAGAGGAAAAGCTACGCGGTAAAAAAGGTGGCCGTGTCTTTGTAGAAGATGCGCAAGGAAAAGAAATTAAAAACTTGGCAAAAACAGATGCTGTTGATGGAGAAAATGTAACTTTAACTATTGATAGTGTTGTTCAAGAAAAAACGTATAATGAAATGAAGGGCGAAGCTGGTTCAAGTGCAGCAATTAATCCGAAAAGTGGAGAAACAATTGCACTAGTAAGTAGTCCAGCATATGATCCTAATATAATTGCACGAGGGACATCGAAGGCACAACGCGAAGCTTGGAATAATGATCCGAAAAAACCAATGACAAATCGCTTTACACAATTGTCGGTACCAGGTTCTGTATTTAAACCTATTACAGCTGCAATTGGTCTTGAAACGAAAACAATTGATCCAAAAGAAGAGTTGAAAATTGAAGGATTAAAATGGACAAAAGATTCTTCTTGGGGTAATTACTATGTAACGCGTGTGAAAGATGCAAATCCGATTGATCTTGATAAGGCGATGAAATACTCGGATAATATTTACTTCGCACAAGAAGCTTTGAAAATCGGAAAAGACAAGTTTATGAGTGAAGCAAAAAAATTCGGATTCGATGAGAAACTACCAATTGAATATGGATTCCCTGCTTCTAAAATTGCAAATGACGGCATTAAAAATGATATTCAAATGGCAGATACGGGATATGGACAAGGACAAGTATTAATGACTCCTCTTCATTTAGCTTTAACGTATGCGCCAATTGTAAATGATGGAACGATTCCGTCACCATATATTATTAAAACAGATAAACAACCAAAAGCTTGGAAAGAAAATGTAATTTCTAAAGGAAATCAGGATATATTAAAAACTGCAATGACGAAAGTAATTAATGATCCAGATGGTACAGGGAAAATTGCTAAAATTGATGGTATGACTCTTGCTGGAAAAACAGGTACAGCGGAATTAAAAGTATCAAAAGAGGCCGAAGGAAAAGAACTAGGTTGGTTCGCTGCATTTGATTTAAATTCGCCAGATATGGTCATTACAATGATGATTGAAGATGTAAAAGGTAGAGGTGGAAGTAATATTCCAGCTGAAAAAGTAAAACATGTATTTCAAAAATAATATGTAATAGAAGGCTATCTCTATAGGTTGTAGAGGTAGCCTTTTTATATGAAAGAGTTTGTAATATCTGTATACTAAATTTTAAGGAAACAAAGTAAATCATTAACTTACGAAAAAAAAGTAGCTATTTTTTATTGACATTGATTAAAACTTTTTATATTATACTTACATAAGGTAAGTTATTAACTTTTAAAAAACAAATCTTGAATTAAAGATAAAGAGAAAAAAGGGAGAGAATACAATGACAAAAGTACTATTTATTACAGCAAATCCAAATTCAGCAGAAGGTTCTTTCGGAATGGCAGTAGGGGAAGCTTTCATCGAAGCTTATAAAAACGAACATCCACAAGACGAAGTTGTAACAATTGATTTATTCAACACTACAGTACCAGCAATTGATGCAGATGTATTTGCTGCTTGGGGTAAATTTGCAGTAGGTGAAGGCTTTGAAGCTTTAACTGAAGTTCAACAACAAAAAGTAGCAGCAATGAACACAAACTTAGAAACATTTATGAATGCAGATCGTTATGTATTCGTAACTCCAATGTGGAACTTTAGCTATCCACCAGTAGTAAAAGCATACTTAGATAACGTAGCAATCGCAGGTAAAACATTCAAATATACTGAAAATGGTCCAGTCGGCTTATTAGAAGGTAAAAAAGCACTTCACATTCAAGCAACAGGTGGCGTATATTCTGAAGGAGCATACGCAGCTGTAGACTTCGGTCGTAATCACTTAAAGACTGTATTAGGATTTGTCGGTGTGAATGATACTGAATATATTGCAGTTGAAGGCATGAATGCAAACCCTGAAAAAGCACAAGAAATTAAAGAAGCAGCAATTGCTAATGCTCGTGAATTAGCAAAACGTTTCTAATATAGAATGCTTAAAAAGTCCGAACACTTGCTGTTTGGACTTTTTTTCTTCTTTTTCCTTCGTTTGTCTAGTATAATGAAGGTCGGAATGATAATAGGTGGGGGTTCTGTATGATTCAAACGTTTTTTAAAATCTTTTATTTAATTTTAATCGTAATTGCGATTACACCGAGAATGTGGCGTCTTAAAAGACAAGTAAATACGATGGCGCCAAAAGAAAAAGACAATGCTGTGTATAAAACGACAAATTGGTTTGGTAAGAAAATGGTACGTGTAGCTGGAGGGGCAGTAGAAGTGAAAGGACTTGAAAATGTTCCGAAAGACAAGCCAGTGCTAGTTGTAAGTAATCACCAAAGTAATATGGATATCCCTGTTTTACTAGGTTACTTAAATAAACCAATTGGATTCGTTTCAAAAGCAGAGATTAAAAAGTTCCCAGTTGTACCAACTTGGATGGAACTGATGAATTGTGTATTTATGGATCGTAGCGATCGTCGTCAATCTCTTCAAGCGATTAAAGATGGAATTGAACTATTAAAGAATGGACATTCTATCGTAATTTTCCCTGAAGGAACGAGAAGTAAGGGTGGCGAAGTTGGAGAGTTTAAGGCTGGTAGTTTTCATCTTGCAGTAAAGTCAGGTGTAGCAATTTTACCTGTAACGTTAGATGGTACATATAAGATGTTTGAAGCGAATGGAAATCGTATGAAGCCAGCTCATGCAACAGTAACAATTTCTAAGCCGATTACACCTGAAGATTATGCGAATATGGATATTAAAGAATTAACGAAGCATACACAGGAAGTTATTGCATCACAATTACATAAGTAATAAAAAAGGATTCAGCTTATCGTAAGCTGAATCCTTTTTATTATGCTGTAGGTAAGACATAAAAGAGTACACAGAAGAACATCATCGCACTACCACCTAAAACGAACAGGTGCCATATGGCATGGTTGAAAGGTAGCTTTTCCCAAAGGAAGAATATAGCTCCGACAGAATATAAAATGCCACCTGCTAAAAGTAGTGAAAAACCATGTCCAGTTAGATTTTCATAAAGTGGTTTAATAGCAACGATTATGAGCCATCCCATTATGATATAACATAGCGTTGATGCCTTAATAAAGCGACGTACAAAGAAAATTTTGAAGACGATACCTCCGATTGCTAGTGTCCATATTATAGCAAGCAACGTCCATCCTAATGGGCCACGAAGTGTAATAAGTAGAAAAGGAGTATACGTGCCAGCAATCAATAAGTAAATGGCTGAATGATCTAAAATAGTAAATATTTTTTCTACTTTAGGATGATGAATGCTATGTAGCAATGTTGAAAACAAGTACAGTAAGAACATACTTACACCATAAACAGTAAATGCAACTACGGCTGATGCGGTACCGTGCTTAGAAGCATGAATAATCAATATGATTAAGGCAGGGATGCTTAAAATGGCACCGATACCATGTGTAATTGCATTTGCAATTTCTTCTTTTACAAATTGGGTCATTCGTGTCATTTTTTCAGTCATAATGCAAATCCTTTCTACTATCATAAAATAATATGTCATTTCCCTTACCATATCATACACAAGAGCAATAGAAAATGAAATTTGTATAATTGATTATATTTTTGAATTTTTTTGACAAAAGACAATGGATTTGTTGACGTTTTCAAACTTTTTTGACAAAATAAAATTATGTAATAGTAGGACAAGGAAACTACTAATAAAGGGGATGGGGAAATGTTTTCAAATATTGGCTTTCCAGGGTTAATTTTAATTTTAGTAGCAGTACTCATTTTATTTGGACCTAAAAAATTGCCGGAAATCGGGAAGGCTTTAGGGGAAACGTTAAAAGAGTTTAAAAAATCAACGAAAGAATTGACAGATGACGCATTTCAAGAAAAGGAAAAGAAAGAAAAAATGTAGTGTATTTTCCTTGTAATGGATAAATAAAGTGTGGTGAACGAGATGGAAAATCGGGAAATGAGCGTAGTAGAACATATTGTTGAGCTTCGAAAAAGAGTAATATATACGGTGTTATCCTTTGTACTATTTTTAATTATTGGATTTACTTTTACAAAGGATATTTATTTTTGGCTTGTAAAAGATTTACCAATGAAATTAACTGTTCTCGGTCCAAGTGATGTATTGTGGATTTTTTTCTCGATTGCTACAGTATTTGCTATCGTTTGTACAATTCCTTTTGCTGCTATACAAATTTGGTTATTTGTAAAACCGGGTTTACATCCAAATGAACAAAAGATGACAATAATGTATATACCGGTATTGTCTATATTATTTATTGCAGGTTTATGTTTTGGATACTTTATTGTAATGCCGTTTCTATTTCACTTTTTAACTACGATAGGTAATGAAATGTTTAATACGATGTTTACGACAGAAAAGTATTTTCATTTTGTACTTAATTTAACAGTTCCATTTGCTGTGATTTTTGAATTGCCAGTCGTTGTAATGTTTTTAACTAGTATTGGAATACTTACGGCGGAATTTTTAATAAAAATAAGAAGGTATGCTTACGTAGCATTAATTATCATTGCATCTTGTATATCACCGCCAGACTTTTTATCTCATAGTTTAGTTGCAGTGCCGCTTATTTGTATTTATGAAGTAAGTATTGCGTTATCAAAGGTTGTTAGTAAGAGGAAAAAGAAAAGAGAAGAAATGCAGTCGAAAAGTGCCTCGTTATAAAGGCACTTTTTTATTTATTTGTTATACTATAGCTATAAACGTATACAATATATAGAAGAAAAAAATTATAGAATCTCCAAAATTTAGACAAACTTTGCGCTTTTATAAGCTTATACTAAATGTATTAAACAATTGATGGATAATGAGATTCCCGTCTCAGAGATATTTAGGGCGGGAAGGTGAATTAGGTGGAGATGAATAGAGTATAAATCTTCTAGCCATAAGGACTACAGAAATCATATAAGTCTGATTTTACTCCACTTTAAACAACGTGTTACAGCGCAAAGTAGAGGAAGTTCAAAAATCCAATGAAAAAGAGGATTGATATTGTGATTACGAAAAGTTTTTATTTCACTCATTCAACAGGGGATTGCATTAAAATATTCGAAATCCCTGTCCTACAGGCACAGCATCCATTATCGTTTCTAATTCAGTCTCGTCTTCAATTATTTATTGCAAAAATTCAAAAACAAAAACACCCAAGATTTTCGTATTCTTTCCGTGAATATTTACAAAATTGTTTGAAGTGGAATGATTATTTAAATGTATATAAAACAAATACCCTTGAAAAAAATGCATGATACGAAGTACGGACAGGGTTAGTAAACTCTGTCTTTTTCATTTTAGATATGAAAATATAATTAATTTGATGAAATTTCGTTCCAAATTGTTGAAAGCAATGGGAATACTAGTATAATAACAAGGAGAGCGTATTGGAAAGGGAAGAAGTATAGTATGCAAAAAATTAAAATTGTAACAGATTCAACGGCAGATTTATCACAAGACGTAATCGAAAAGTATGACATTCATGTTTTACCATTATCAATCTCTGTAAATGGACAAACATATTTAGATCGCGTTGATTTACAACCTGACGAATTTATTGAAGAAATGATTAAATCAGAGGAATTACCAAAAACATCACAACCAGCTATGGGTACATTTGTAGAAATGTATGACAAGCTAGGGGAAGATGGAAGCGAAGTCCTTTCTATCCATATGACAAGTGGAATGAGCGGTACTGTAGCAACTGCAAATAGCGCTGCATCAATGACTGATACAAAAGTAACAGTTGTTGATTCTCAATTTATTACACATGCTTTAGCATATCAAGTAATTGAAGCTGCAAAAATGGCAAATGACGGACGCTCACTAGAAGAAATTTTAAAACGTGTAGATGAAGTAAGAAAGAATACTCGTTTATATGTAGTAGTGGATACATTAGAAAACTTAGTGAAGGGTGGACGTATCGGTAAAGGAAAAGCGTTTATCGGTTCTCTACTTAATATAAAGCCAATTGCTAGTCTTGAAGACGGTGTTTATAATCCTGTAACGAAAGTTCGTAGCCAAGGCCAAATTGTAAAAACATTAGCTAAGTTATTTGAGCAAGATACGGCTGGAAAAGTCGTAAAAGCTGTTGCAATTCCGCATGCGAAAGCAATTCCTTTAGCTGAAAGTATGAAAGCGGCGGTTGAAAAAGTAAGTGGATTTGCTCAATCAGAAATTTTCTATACAACGCCTATTATTAGTACTCATACAGGTCCGGGCGCAATCGGATTTATGTATTTAGCAGAGTAATAAAAAAGCTACTTGAAAATATATTTCAAGTAGCTTTTTTATGTAAATAGAAAGTAAGAAATAAGAAGAGCTACACAGGCACTACCGCTAATGATATAGCGAGTCTGTAAATATTCATTCATAGAAAACACCCTTTATCCCGCTATTTGTGGACAGTAAAACTCTCTACCTCAAATTTAGCTGGAGCAAAGAGGTTAGGTAGCGGGCTGCCCGTAAAAGCTTGATTGGTGAAGGCAAATAATCAGTGGGGATGAAGAAAACCCACTAATTAAAGTTTCACTATAGGATTTTCTATATTATATGCTGGATATAGAAAATCAGTCATTACGTTACACATGTAAAGTTTCAATTTTTTCGTTTATTTGCTTATTATTTGTTGCGTTACTATAAATAAAAGTTTGACCTAAAAAGAGTACATGCAGTTGTTCCCACGGTAACATGCGCAAATTCCAATTATTTCGAAGTCTAGTTATTGCTTCACGAGGTGTTTCATCGGCGAGTGCAAAAGCTCCGTAATGCATTGGTATAAAATGCGTAGCGTTTAAATCTAAATAAGCTTGCACGGCCTCTTCAGGTGAAACATGAGATACTTTCATAAACCATTCTGGTTCATAAGCGCCAATGGGCATAAGAGCAATATCAATTAAAAAGCGTTCACCAATTTCTTTGAAACCTTGGAAATAGCCACTGTCACCACAAAAATATATGGTTTCCATAGTCGTTTCATTATCAATAATCCATCCACCCCAGTGAGACGTATTCATATCAAATAAGAATCTTCTCGTCCAGTGCTGAGAGGGTACGAAGTGAAAAGAAACTTCGTTAATTATCGTACTTTCCCACCATTTATACTCTTCTACATGTTTAAATTTCTTACGAGTAAATAATTTTTTTAATCCAATAGGTACAAGATATAGAACATCATCATTCAACTGACGAAGAGTTGAAAAATCTAAATGATCATAATGACCATGTGAAATAAGGACAATATCAATTTTAGGTAATGCTTCTATAGAGAGTCCAGGTTCTGTAAGTCTTGGAACTAGCTTTAATTTATTAGCCCATACTGGATCTGTTAATATATTAAGTCCATTCGTTTGGATAAGAAAAGTGGAATGCCCAATCCATGTGATAGTCGTTTTTTCAACATTACTTTGCAAAAATGCACTTTGTTTAACGGGTGATTGTTCTACTAAGAAAGAAAAATCTTTTTTGTTTTGCTTTCGTTCTTTACGCCAGCGTAAAAAAGAGCGAATTGATTTTTTTGTACTAACATTATCCATATTTTCATAGCGCTTTGCCATGAACATCACCTCATTTAAAATCGTTGTATTTGTATTGTACCGAAATGTTGTTAAGGAATACAGTGTAAAACATGGATTAATGTTTAAGGAATTGTTAAAAAATAGGGAGAGGTATTTACAAAAGTAACAATAAAAATTAGTTTTATCACTTTTATTTAGAGAAAGAATAGTAAAAAAATATATTTTGTCTAGTAATTCGCTTGAAATAAAAAAGTAACATACGTAAATTCGTACGATTTCGTGAACAAATGTAGTAAACAATTTTCTCGTAGTGTTAACTTTTGTTATTATAAACATAACCTATTTAAATTTAGGATAGAGAAAAGAGGTTTATAAATGAAGCGTTATCAAAAAATAATTGGTCTTATGGTTGTATTTTGTCTCTTTGTACTTGCTGGATGTAGTGAATCAGGTTCAAAGCTTCGTAAACCATTAAATTGGGATTTAGAAACCTTCCAATTTACAAATCAAGATGGAAAGCAATTTGGTACAAAAGATTTAAAAGGGAAAGTTTGGGTTGCAGATTTTATGTTCACAAATTGTCAGACAGTTTGTCCACCAATGACTGCAAATATGGCCAAGCTTCAAAAGATGGCAAAAGAAGAGAAATTAGACGTTCAGTTTGTTTCATTTAGTGTAGATCCAGACCTTGATAAGCCAGAAAATCTGAAAGCTTTTATTCAAAAGTTTACAGAGGATACTAGTAACTGGAATTTATTAACGGGGTATTCGTTAGAAGATATTACAAAGTTTTCAAAAGATAATTTCCAATCACTTGTAGATAAGCCGGAGAACGGTCAGGTCATGCATGGTACATCATTTTATTTAATTGATCAAAACGGAAAAGTAATGAAAAAGTATAGTGGCATTAGTAATACGCCATACGAAGACATTATACGTGATATGAAGCGATTAGTGGGTTGAAAATAAGGGTGCATAGCACCCTTATTTTTTTGCATTAGTCTATCGATAAAATGTCATGTTGCTGGGGAAGTTTCGGCGCCCGAATTTCTAATACGCCGTTTTGATAAGAAGCTTTTGCCGCTTTTTTATTAATTGAATACGGCAATTTAATCAATCTTGATGCTTCTGAAATGGAACGTTCTCGGCGATAATAGTTATGGGATGTTTGTTCTTCTTCCTCTTCAAGTATCTCTTCTTTTACAGAGACTTTTAAGTATTCACTTTGTATTTCAATTTGGATTTGTTCTTTTTGTATACCTGGTAGTTCAGCTGTAACAACGAGTTCTTCACCAACTTCATATAAATCTACAGGGAATGTTAATAAACGGTTTCCTTTTTGGAAAAAATGATTTAAATCAGCGATTACATTGCGAAGAGGTGTTTGCTCGAAGAAATCATCAATTTGCTTTAAGTAATTACGAACCGGTGGGCGAGAAGAATCTTTTTTTTCTTCACTCATGGTATTCCCTCCTAGAAATCAATTTGCAATATCATATGACAAAAGCGGAGAAAGGTGAGTGCCTAGTTTTCATGTTTTCATAAAAAATTGTTAAAAATGTGAAATGGAGTGATTTTTTTATAGTTTTTGGTCGCCATATTCAGTTGATTATGCTAGTATAAATAGGGTTGATATAGTAGTATAGAGACAGAATGAAAACTGAAAGAGGGTAAGAAGTATGTGTGGTTTTGTAGGATGTTTATGTGAAAACCCTAGAGAGTTTTCAGAAACAGAAAAACATCAATTTGAAAATATGAACACGATGATTTTCCACCGTGGTCCAGATGACGAAGGATATTTTCGTGATGAACATGTACAATTTGGCTTCCGCCGTTTAAGCATCATTGACTTAGAGGCAGGACATCAGCCGCTAACTTATGAAAATGATCGATATGTAATTATTTTTAATGGTGAAATTTACAACTATGTAGAATTACGTGAAATGTTACTTGAAAAAGGTGCAACGTTTGCAACGCAATCTGATACAGAAGTTATCATTGCATTGTATGCACATATGAAAGAAAAATGTGTAGATTACCTTCGTGGTATGTTTGCATTTATGATTTGGGATCGTGAAGAAAAGAAACTTTTCGGTGCACGTGATCACTTCGGTATTAAACCTTTATACATCGCACAACAAGGTGATACTACATTCTTCGCATCTGAGAAGAAAAGTATTATGCATGTGATGGAAGATAAAGGCGTTAATCCAACGTCACTACAACATTACTTTACGTACCAATATGGTCCAGAGCCAGAAACTTTAACAATTGATGTTAATAAAATCGAGCCTGGTCATTATTTCGTAAAAGAAATCGGTAAAGAGATGGAAATCCATCGCTACTGGAAACCTTATTTCAACGCTTCAAGTGCAACGAAAGAGGAGCATATCCAAGCAATTCGTGATGTGTTATATGATTCAGTAAAAGTGCATATGCGTAGTGATGTACCAGTAGGTTCATTCTTATCTGGTGGTATCGATTCATCTATCATCGCTTCTATCGCAAGAGAAATGAATCCAAATCTTTTAACATTCTCTGTTGGTTTTGAGCAACGTGGTTTCAGTGAAGTTGATGTTGCGAAAGAAACTGCTGAGAAATTAGGCGTTAAAAACCATAACGTATTCATTTCAGCGAAAGAATTTATGGATGAGTTCCCAAAAATCATTTGGCATATGGATGATCCTTTAGCTGATCCAGCAGCTGTACCATTGTACTTCGTTGCGAAAGAAGCACGTAAACATGTAACAGTTGTTCTTTCTGGTGAAGGCGCAGACGAGCTATTTGGTGGTTATAACATTTACCGTGAGCCAAACTCACTAAAAATGTTCTCTTACATCCCTAGTCCAGGTAAGAGCGTTCTAAAAGCATTAAGTGGTGCTCTTAAAGAAGGATTTAAAGGTAAGAGCTTCCTAGAGCGTGGATGTACACCAATTGAAGAGCGTTACTATGGAAATGCTAAAATCTTCCGTGAAGAAGAAAAAGCTGAATTAATGAAGTATTACAATGAAAGTGTTAACTATATGGATATCACGAAACCATTGTATAACGAGATTAAAGATTATGATGATGTAAGTAAAATGCAGTACATTGACATGTTCACATGGTTACGCGGTGACATTTTATTAAAAGCTGATAAAATGACAATGGCAAACTCATTAGAACTTCGTGTACCGTTCTTAGATAAAGAAGTATTCGATGTTGCATCTAAAATTCCAACTGAATTTAAGATTGCTAACGGAACTACGAAAGCTATTTTACGTGAAGCAGCACGCGGAATCGTTCCAGATCACGTATTAGATCGTAAAAAACTTGGATTCCCAGTACCAATTCGTCACTGGTTAAAAGACGAAATGCATGATTGGGCTATAAATATTATAAACGAAAGTAAGACAGAGCATTTAATCGACAAACAGTATGTATTAAACTTACTGGAAGCACATTGTGCAGATAAAGGCGATTATAGCCGTAAAATTTGGACTGTACTTGCGTTTATGGTATGGCACCAAATTTATGTTGAGCATAAATACGATACGAATAAGTTCCATGAAGAAACAAAACGTGCGTATAGCTTAGTTTAATTAGAAAAACCTTAAGATCGCATACGGTCTTAAGGTTTTTTTCATAAATAGGAAGTATTATTGATACAATAATAGTAAAAGGATGGACAACATATGATTACGTTTGAGAAAGTTACTGTAGAAAATGAAAGCGTTGTTAAAGAAATGTTTAAATCGCATAGTTTAGGTGAGAAAAAGGTACAGTACTGTGTGAAAGTTGATGATACATATATTGGTGTAATAGATTATAGTGTACAAGAGGAACGGGCTGTTTTATCACAGCTAATTATTCATTTTGATTACCAAGGTTACGGTTATGGTACAAATACGTATTTTACATTTGAAGAAATGATGAAACAAAGAAATGTGAAAGAAATAAAAGTGCTACAAGAGAAATTAACAGAAAAGGCGAAGTCTTTCATAGAGAGTTTTGGTTTTACTTCAGAAGAAGAAGAGTATGTAAAGAAAATATAACGATGATTATTTATGCGATACAATAAATATAAGGCAGGTGGATGTATGACGATGACTTCTGGTCTTGTATTAATTGGAGGGTGCTTTATAGTAGCAGAATTATGTCATATAATCATTCGGAAAAGAATGATTAAGAAAAAAAAGCCGTATGAATTACAATACGTCCCTGTCTTTTTCATTATGTTTTGTATGCTTAGTACATTACAAAATCTAATAAACTTTCCACCACTTGTAAATGTTTTTTTAAAGTTCGGTTTACTTTATAGTGGTGTTGGAATAGCACTTTTATTTATTTTATTTTGCATACGTTATGTTCACTATCAATCGTATATATTTATTTTAAATTGGTTAAAGCAAGATGATAGAAACCGCCTTACATAAGGCGGTTTTTTTATTTGCAATTGTAACAGAATTTGTACATTTCACATAAAATAGGACGAGTAGAAATGCAAACATATTACAAGAAAGGGGCGGGGCAATAAAATGAAACTTGTTATAGACGCAGGGCATGGTGGATATGATTCTGGTGCTGTTGGTAATGGTTTAGTAGAAAAAAACTTAACACTTCAAATTGCTAGACGCGTTCGAGACATTTTAACGGTAAATTACCCAATTACAATTAAAATGACACGTGATAGTGATGTGTTTATTTCTTTATCTGAACGTGCTAATATTGCTAATGCTTTCAGTGCGGATTATTTTATTTCATTTCATATTAATAGCGGCGGGGGTACAGGTTTTGAAAGTTATATTTATAATGCGTTATCCAATAGCAGCACTGCATATGCAAAGCAACAAAAAATGCATACAGCTGTCAATCCTGTATTAACAAAATATGGTCTTCGTGATCGAGGAGCAAAAAAAGAAAATTATGCGGTATTAAGAGAAACCGCAATGGATGCAATTTTAACTGAGACTGCTTTTATTGATACAGCTTTTGATGCAAATTTATTAAAAAATCCACAATTTATTGAAGATCTAAGTCAAGCGTATGCAAATGGAATAGCAGCTATTTTTGGAGTAGCTCCAAATCCACAACCTCCTAACCCACAACCGGTACCTCAAACGAAGGGAATCGCTTATGTTCTTGGGAAAAATGTAAATTTAAGAAATGGTCCATCAACTTCTTCCTCAGTTATTCGTCAATTAAATTCTCCAGAATCTTACGTTGTATATCAAGAAAGTAACGGATGGCTAGATTTGGGGAATGGACAATGGGTGTATAATGATTCTTCTTACATTAATTTTGTAAAGACAAGCAATAGTGATGGAAGCCCGATTGGGGTTGCATATATACAAGGGATGAATGTAAATTTAAGAAGTGGTCCATCAACTACATCTGCAGTTATCCGCCAATTAAATTCTCCAGAATCTTATTTAGTATATATAAATGAAAATGGTTGGTTAAACCTTGGTGGAAATCAGTGGGTATATAATGACCCAGCGTATATTAAGTATACTCAATATTAGGAATTGAAATGATAGTGCAATATGGATGCGTATCCTTGTTATGTATAACAAGGATACGCATTTTAATAACAACATTTTTTTCATACTTATACACTATGTTTTAAAAAGAAACATTAGAAAAGCGGATAGAATCTAAATAGTATATATTAAAAAAGTTTTCTGATATACATTGACAATGTATGTAAGATACATTAATCTTTAAATGTTAATGATAATCGATTTCATCTAGGGAGGACATATGATACATACTAAAAAACTAATTATGTTCTGCATTATGATACTCATGGTTGTAATTGCAGGATGTAGTAAAGAAGAGAAAAAAGAAAATAATATATCAGCGAAAGCAAAAGATTCATATACGGTAAAGCATGCAATGGGTGAAACGACAGTAAATGGTACACCTAAAAAAGTTGTTGTTTTAACAAATGAAGGCGCAGAGGCTCTCCTAGCTGTGGGCGTAACGCCAGTGGGGACTACGAAACCACGTGCTGGTGATGAATGGTATCCTCATTTAGCGAAAGAGTTAAAAAACACGGAAGTTGTAGGAACTGAACGTGATATTAATTTAGAGGCTGTAATGAAGCTTAAGCCAGATTTAATTATCGGAAATAAAATGCGTCATGAAAAAATATATGATCAGCTAAAAGAAATCGCACCAACTGTTTATGCAGAAACATTACGCGGTGATTGGAAAGAAAACTTTACACTTTATACAAAAGCTGTAAATAAAGAAAAAGAAGGGCAAAAAGCTCTTGATGATTATAAAAAACGCATTGAAGGAATGAAAGAGAAGTTAGGCGATAAATTGAATTCTAAAGTTTCTATTATTCGTTTCGTGCCAGGTGATGTTCGTATTTATCAAAAAAACTCATTCTCGGGCGTTGTTTTAAATGATATTGGATTTAAACGACCACCATTACAAGATAAAGATGATTTTGCGATAAAAGGAATTACAAAAGAGCAGATTCCAAATATGGACGGAGACTACTTATTCTATTTCACGTCTGATAAAGATGCAGATAAGAATAATGAAGGAAATTCGTTAGCGAAGGAATGGACAGAAGATCCACTCTTTAAGCAACTACAGGCTTCTAAAAATAATAAAGTATTCCAAGTGGATGAGGTAATCTGGAATACAGCAGGCGGTATTAAAGCTGCGAACCTTATGTTAGATGATATTGAAAAATATTTCCTTAAATAAATGATAAAATACATCACTTTTACGAAGTGATGTATTTTTAGTTTGTGAAAATACAGAAAATTCCTTCTTTCAGGGTGTCATAAGTTGTACAATAAAATCAATCATGTGATAAAGGAGTGGGGAAGAATGAAAGCTACTCATAAAGATTGGATCTTGTTTAATGGGAGAATGATTAATACGAAAGAAGAACAGCCGATGGTAGCATTAGAAGAGAGAGGCTTCCAATTTGGTGATGGGATTTATGAAGTATTTAGACTATACGATGGCAAGCCTCATTTATTAGATTTACATTTGGAACGATTCTTTAACTCTATGGCAGAAATAAAACTAATTCCACCATTTACGAAGGAAGAATTAGTAGAAGAGTTATATCAAATGATTGAAAAAAATCAATTTCAAGAAGATGGGAATGTATATTTACAAATATCAAGAGGTGCACAACCGCGCAATCATGTATATGAATCAGATTTACAACCGACATATTTTGCAAATCTTGTTTCGTTCCCAAGACCAGTTGCTTCAATGGAGGCAGGGATTAAGGTGACAGTAGAAGAGGACATCAGGTGGAAGTTTTGCCATATAAAATCTTTAAATTTGCTTCCTAATATCATGATCAAAAACAAAATAAATGAACAAGGGTATCAAGAAGCAATATTAGTACGAGATGGTATTGTGACTGAAGCGTGTCATTCCAATTTCTTTATCGTGAAGAATAATAAGTTGATTACACATCCAGCGGATCATTTCATTTTACATGGTATTACACGTCACTATGTAATTACATTAGCGAAAGAGTTACATATCGATGTAGAGGAACGAGAGTTTTCATTACAAGAAGTATATGACGCTGAGGAGTGCTTCTTTACAGCGACGCCACTTGAAATATTCCCAGTCGTTCAAATTGGTGATGAACAGTTCGGGGCTGGTGAAAGAGGACCAATTACGAAAAAACTACAAGCTGCATACGAAGAGAGTATTCGTTTGTTTAAAGTGACAAATTAATCATGAAGAAAAAAGCTGGTATTCTTCCGGCTTTTTTTCATGATATAATTCAAGCATAGGACAAGTTTTGAAAACGCTGTAAAAAGGGGATTTAATATATGAATTATGAAGATTTTAAAGAAGTAATTCACGGAAGACGAAGTGTTAGAAAGTTTACAGATCAAGAAGTATCTACTAATGATATAAAAGAAATAATTGATTGTGCTCGTTACGCACCAAGTGATACGAATTCACAAACGTGGGAATTCTTAGTTATCATGAATCGAGAGAAGATTAAAGAAATTGAACAAATGACGTGGGATGCATTACATAAACTTGCGGCAAAAGCAGCAGAAAATGGAGAAGAGAAAGCAGGGAAATTACTTACACGTTCTTTCGGACCATATGCAACAGCTTTCTCGGAGGCACCAGTATTAATCGTATGTTTGGCAACACCATATGAATCAAAGTTCCGTGAAAAGATATTTGATCCAATTGCTTTTGTTCCAAATTCAGTTTGGGAGGAAGAAGGCATTAAGAGTAGCTGTTTAGCGGCACAAAACTTAATGTTAGCTGCACATGCAAAGGGACTTGGTACTTGTCCAATGACAGGGCCAGTATTGCTAGCTCAAGATGAACTGCGCCAATATTTACAAGTTGAGCCTGAAAAACAAATAAATATGGTTATTTCACTCGGATTTCCGAAAGATAAACCGAAGAAACTTCCAAGAAAAGAAGTAGATGAGATTACAACGTTTGTTTTTTAATTGCTGTATAGAAAAGACATTGAATTAACAATGTCTTTTTATTTTTGAGGGTATGTAATTCATATGTTGGGCTAAAATGATAGATAAGAGGAAATTACTATTTATTTCATAAAAAAAATTAATGTTCTATTAAGGAAAGTATGATACATTAATCGTGAGCAAGATTCTATTTGTTCATGAAAGTGTTGAAAGTAGTCTCAAAATTTAAAAGTTATTTTTGTATAATAAATTATAATGAAGTTACAGGGGGGATGAATTTTGAAAAAATTCATAATCACTGGATTGTCTGTATTGTTATTAGTTGGTTGCGGTGCTCCACAGGAAAAAGAGGACGCGCAATCAAAACAGGAAGAACAAGTTGTAAACGCAAGTGATGAGAATATGGTTGTATTTCCTGACGGAGCAATGTCAATTGGAGAAGGGAAAGTAAAAGTTATTACTCCAGATGGTACTTCTGAAAACGGCAATATACCGACTGTATTCATCAAAAAGGATACGTTAATTCAGCAAGTTGAATTAGAACTTTCTAATTTTCAAAGTGATAAAGAAACATTCGTATTTGTAGATCAAATGTATACAGATAAACATCAAGTAACTAGTACAACGCAGACAACAGTGCAGTTAAAAGAAAAAACGCTGGAAACAGGTAGTCATACAATTACTGCAGTTCAGTATGAAAACAATGACCCGAAAGGAAAGGTTATTAGTTTTAATCAAGCAACATTTGAGACAAAACCTGCGTCTTAATAAGAATAAAAAGTACATTACTCAAAAAGTAGTGTGCTTTTTTGTTTGGACTAAAGTGGGCAAGAGTGAATAACTTATTTCATTTTCTAATACGATTAAATAGGAAGTAATCACTTGTTACTACTATGACAGAGAAAGAGGTTGAATACGTGAATGGGTGTATTCGTATCATTTTGATTAGCCTAATGATGGCAGTAATTTGGTTTACGATACAAGAGTTTATGCAAATAACGCTCAATTATCAAATTCATGACTTGTTAATAGGAGCTATTTGTTTTACCATTGTTTATCTATTATATGATAAACTCGGACTAAGGTAAGTTTCAGAAGAAAAATGTAGGTATTTCATTTGAAATGTCGAATAGTACATACGATGTCGTAATAACAAATTTTCTATTGTTTACTGTGAAACAGAAGAAGGAGAGATAGTGGTTATGAAACGAGCTCTTATTAATATTGATTATACATATGATTTTGTAGCGGAAAAGGGTGCTTTAACTTGCGGGAAACCAGGACAGGAAATTGAGAAGGAAATTGTACATATAACGAAGCAATATATTGAAAATGGAGATTACGTTGTCTTTGCTATTGATAAACATGAAGAAAATGATGTATATCATCCAGAATCAAAGTTATTCCCACCTCATAATATAGCTGGTACAAGTGGAAGAGATTTGTTTGGTGAATTACAAGATGTGTACGAAACATATAAAAATGCAGAGAATGTATATTATATGGACAAAACGCGATACAGTGCGTTTGCTGGAACGGATTTAGAGATGAAGCTAAGAGAAAGAGGAATAGAAGAAGTTCATCTTGTAGGTGTTTGTACTGATATTTGTGTTCTTCATACAGCAGTAGATGCTTATAATAAAGGGTTTAAAATTGTTGTTTATGAAAAGGCGGTTGCATCTTTTAATGCACAAGGGCATGAATATGCACTTGGACATCTTAAGTCATGCTTACATGCAGAAGTGAAGTGAAAAAAGAGGCCTTTAAAAAAGGTCTCTTTTATTTGTCCATGTTCATTGAAAACAGCTACAGCAACTCCTGCTAGATTGAGTGGTCTTGATCCGACAACTTTTCTAAGTTCTTCAATATATCCCATTGTATGTAACCTCCGTAAGAAAAAAAAGAGCAAATAAACTATTCGTTATTATGTAAATATATTCCTCTTTATAAGGGGAGAGATGACATATAACTTATTTGTTTTATTTGGTAAAATATACATCAAAAAAGGTCAAACAAAAACTTTGACCTTTTTTGACCAAATGTTATAATAAAGGCAGAAAGAGATAATCTTTCATTCATAAATAATAAGGAGGAAAAAATATGCGTAATTTATTTCCAGAGATAACAAAACGTCAAAATGGCATTTTTGATTTTGGGCCTTCTTTATTAGAAGGGATGACAGATGCTTTCTTTAAGCCACTGAACATGGATACTTTTAAAGTAGATGTTCATGAGCAATCTGGTAAATATACTGTGAAAGCAGATTTACCAGGTTTTCAAAAAGAAAACATTCAAGTTGATTTTGAACAAGATATATTAACGATCCAAGCAACGAATCATAATGAAGTAGACGAAAAAAATGAGAATGGCACATATATTCGTAAAGAACGTTCTATAGGTTCTGTAACTCGACGCTTTAATTTTAAACAAGTTGAGGAAGAAAATGTTAAAGCAAATTATAAAGATGGCGTACTGACAATTGAATTGCCAAAATTGAAAGAAGAAAAAAGTAGTAAGACAACAATTAATATTGAATAAAAGAGCTGATAAATTCAGCTCTTTTTTTACGTAGTTAATGAATAAATGAGTTGAAATCGTAATGAGATGAATAAAGTTTTAACGTATAAAAAAATTTCACGATTCGCTCCCCCTTAGGTTATTAAAAAGGGTATATTTAAAGGGAAAGGAAAAAGAACACCTAGACATACTGTTTAAGGTGAATTAGTAATAGAGTCAAAATACATAGTAAGGATAGTGGCATTTTAGATTAGGATAATAGATTTTTCTGGAACAAACTTAGGCGATTATGAATTTTTTAATTAGTAAGGAAGTGGTTAAATGAGCTTATTAACGTATACTGAAGAATTTTTTAATTATGTAAGAGAGTTTTTACTTTTAAGATTTTTACTATTTGCTTTAGTTTTAATCATTATTTCTTTTGTAATAAACCGTATTATTGATTGGTTTTTTAGGAAATCAAGCTTTTTTGATGAAGAGGTAGAGCAGACGATTCAAAGTGTAATTCGATCTATTTTTAGATATATCATTATCATCAGTCTTATCATATATTTAATTAGCCAATTTGTAGATATAAAAAGTATTATTGCAGGTGCAGGGATAGCTGGAGTTGTCATCGGTTTTGCTGCACAACAGATGCTAAAAGATGTTATATTAGGCTTTGCAAGATTAGCGGACAAAGAATTTCGGGTTGGTGATTTTGTAACTTTTAACGGAACAAATTCAGGAACTATTGAAGAGATTAGTATTCGTTTTATGCAAATTCGTGAATGGTCAGGAAAACTACTTACCATCCCGCACGGAGAGATTAGAACGATACAAAATTTTAATAAAGGATGGATGCGTGTAATTGAACGCATCACGGTAAGTTATCAGGAAGATCCAACAAGAGTGAAGGAATTGTTAGAAGAAGTATGTGTTATATGCAATGAAGAATTGAATCAAACTCTTTATAGAGTAGAGGATGAGGCTGTTGAACCATTTAAATACGTCGGTGTTACAGACTTAAATCCTAACTTGAAATATGTTGGCTATGAATTTTGTATTACAGGTTTAATAAAGCCAGAAGATTATTTTGAAACTTCTAGACAAGTAAGATTTGAATTAATGTCTATGTTCCATAAGAATCAAGTGCAAATGCCAGCAGCGAATATGGTTGTTACTACTGAAGGTTTACAGCATATCCATGGTGGACAATCTTTATCGGACAGCTAAAGTAGAATCGTTTGTTAACAAAAATTCTGCTTCCAACATTGGATAGAATAACAATAATAAAATGATTGATATAAAGAAAGGGCTGAAGGAATTCGGTTCTTTTTTTATTTATAGAATTTAGAAATTTCTTAATGTTATAATTGTAGTTGGTGATGAGAATGAACTTTGAAGAAAAAGAGATGCGTCGTTTAGAAGCATTAAAAGAAATTGCTGAATTATTAAATGAAGCAACAAACTTACAGGATATGTTAGAAAAAGTGTTGCATACATTGTTACAAGTAATGAATTTACAAACAGGGTGGATATTCTTTATTGATGAAAGTGGAAAGCACAGCATGCTTGTAGACGAAAATTTACCAGAGGCTCTTACGTGGCAAAAGAAGAAGCCGATGTGTGAAGGAAACTGTTGGTGTGTAGAACGTTTTGTGAATGGGAGATTGGAAAAAGCGACTAATATTATTGAATGTAAGCGAATAGAAGATGCAATTGAATGTAATTGGGGAGAGACAGAAGATGTTACACATCATGCGACAATTCCGCTTAGGTCTGGATCAGAAAAATTTGGTCTACTAAATGTGGCTGCACCTCATAAGACTCATTTTTCTGAGGAAGAGTTAGCGTTATTAGAATCAATTGCATTTCAAATTGGAACGACAATACAACGTATTCAATTAGTTGAGAAAGAACGTAAATATGTAGTGGTAGCGGAAAGAAATCGACTTGCACGTGATTTACATGATTCAGTAAAACAATTGTTATTTTCTATTATGCTAACAGCGAAAGGTACTCTGAATATGACGCAAGATAGAGAATTGCAAGAGATGTTAAGTTATATTGGGGAATTATCACAAGAAGCATTACAAGAGATGACGCTATTAATTTGGCAATTAAGACCTGAAGGATTGGAGAAAGGATTAGCAGAAGCAATTCAAAATTACGGGAAGTTATTAGGAGTTCAAGTGGAAGTTCGAATTGATGGGATGGTTTCAATTGGGGATGAAATAGAAGAAGTTTTATGGCGTATTAGCCAAGAGGCGCTACATAATTGTAAAAAGCATGCTTCGTGTGAAAAGGTACATATTCTTTTGAAAATAGAAAATAACCAGTTACATTTTTACATAGAAGACAATGGAATAGGATTTATACAAGAACAAGTAAGGGAATCAGCACTTGGCCTGAAAAGTATGAAGGAACGTATTCAGTTAATGAAGGGATCGTTTCAAATTATAACAGAGCTGAAAAAGGGTACAAAAATAGAAATTCAATTGCCGATTTGAAGGGGAGAATAAGGTTGAAGATTAAACTGCTACTAGTTGAGGACCATCATATCGTTCGAAGAGGACTTGTATTCTTTTTGAAAACGAGAGAAGAATTTGAAATTATTGGGGAAGCGGAAAATGGCGAAGAGGCATTACATTTCATGCAAAAAGAAAGACCAGATGTCGTACTAATGGATGTATCGATGCCGAAAATGGATGGAATTGAGGCAACAAAACGTCTAAAGCAATATGATGAGACAATAAAGGTACTTATATTAAGTAGTTTTTCAGAGCAAGATTATGTTATACCAGCACTTGAAGCTGGAGCAGATGGTTATCAATTAAAAGAAGTACAACCTGAGCAACTTGTCGCTTCTATTATTGCAGTACATCAAGGAAATGCGAATTTTCACCCGAAAGTAACACCTGCATTAATGGGGCGTTCTGCAGTAAAGAAGGAAGTAGAAAATCCTTTTTCAATGTTAACGAAAAGAGAGCAAGAGGTACTTCGCGAAATTGCGAAAGGAAGAAGCAACAAGGAGATTGCAGCAGAACTTCATATTACAGAACAAACTGTGAAAACACACGTTTCAAACGTTTTAGCTAAATTGGAAGTGGATGATCGTACGCAAGCCGCATTATACGCAGTGAAACATGGGGAGAATTATTCATAAGCATGAATAATTCTGTTATATCGTATGACAGAATACATAGGAGCAATTAAAATTTATAGTAATCCCTAATATAGGTTTTTCTTCTTTCGATAATTAGGTACAATAAAGTGAAACTCTAATCAGTGGGGGACCATCCCCACTGATGATTAGTTTAACTAATCGGTTTTTACAGGATAAAGCTACGATGGAAGGGGAGGATATGCTATGCCTGGTACAAGAAGTGGGATTGGAAAGATTCAGGCTTCGTTAAATGGTTTATCACCGAAATTGCGAAGTATTGCCGAACATATTTTGAAACATCCACAAGATGTTGTACATAAATCTATTACAGAATTAGCTGAAGTTACGAATAGTTCCGAAGCTACGATATTCCGCTTATGTAAACACCTTGGTTTGCAAGGTTTTCAAGATTTAAAGATTACATTAGCTCGTGAAATTGTACATACACCGATGCAAAATATTCATGAAGAGGTATCAGCAGAAGATAGTATGGTAACTGTTGCTAAAAAAGTTTTTCATTCGCATATTACAGGACTGCAAGATACTTTACATTTGCTTAATGAAACGGCACTTGAGCAGGCTGTACGAGCCTTACAAGAAGCAAGTCGAATTGAGTTTTATGGAAATGGTGGCTCTGGTATTATTGCAATGGATGCGTATCATAAGTTTATGAGAACGGGTATTTCTTGTATCGCTCATACTGATTCGCATTTTCAAATTATGGGAGCAGGTTTACTCTCGGAAAATTCAGTTGTTATTGGTATTTCTCATTCTGGTAGCAATAAAGGATTACTTGAAGCGTTAGAAGTAGCGAAAGCAAGAGGAGCCAAAATTATTGCGATTACGAGCTATAAGAAATCAGCATTAAGTCAACTTGCTGATATAACGTTATATACATCAACACGTGAGACTGAATTCCGCACAGAAGCAAGTTCATCACGATTAGCACAGTTAAGCTTATTAGATACTTTGTATGTAGGGTTGTCGTTGCAGCGACAAGAGGAAACTCTAAAAAATTTACAAAGTATACGTGAAACGATTTCGATGAAGCGAATATAAAAAAAGCTCTTCAAATGAAGAGCTTTCAGACTGTAGACAAACTATTTTTGGAGAGTTCAAATGCTAAAAATAGTTTGTTTCTTATTTTAGGGATAATTTATCCAATGGAATTTATATGTAGTGCTTTCTATACTATAATTTACTATAAGTGAGGAAGATGTCTTATGAAAATATCTGTTTATGTTGCAAGTGCATTTAGCAAGGAGCATAAAGGCGGAAATAAAGCAGGAGTGGTATTTATTGAGAATACAAATACATTGACCACTACTCAAAAAATCGAAATAGCCAAACAACTGGGTTATGCGGAAACCGCATTTATATCAGAATCTGAAATTGCTGATTATAAATTTGAGTATTTTACTCCAAAAGAAGAAGTTGATTTATGTGGTCATGCCACAATTGGCTCTTTCGCGATACTGATGCATTTAAATAAACTTTTCAGGAATCGCTATACGATTGAAACGAACAGCGGTGTTCTTACTATCACTATAAAAGATGACATCATATTCATGGAACAAAATAAACCGAGATTCTATGATGTTGTATCTCCAAACGAGTTCATCGACTGTTTTGATAGTAAAGATATAGACAATAAATACCCAATTCAAATTGTCTCCACTGGCTTAAAAGATATTTTAATTCCTATAAAAAGCGAAATACAATTACATGCACTGCAACCTAATTTTGAAAAAATTAAAGAAATCAGCAAGTATTATAATGTTGTCGGGATGCATTTATATACTTTTAATGACAATCGAATTATATGCAGAAATTTTGCTCCACTATACGACATTAATGAAGAAGCAGCGACTGGAACTTCAAACGGTGCATTAGCTTGCTATCTTTATGAACAGCACTATTTGCAAAAAGAAGTCTATGTATTTGAACAAGGTTATTCTTTACACTCGCCTTCCGAAATATTAGTTAAATTAGCAACCAATACCAAGAATAAAATAGAAAAAGTTTATGTTGGTGGCAAAGGCTATTACTGTGAAACTAAGTGTTTAAATATAGAAAATATTGAGTGAAGAGCTTTTTTATCGATGAGAAGTTTGTTACTTTATTTTCTTTTAGAAATGTATGACTTACTTATAGTCAGTGATAAACTCTCATTTTTAAAAATTTAAAATAAAGACCGATTTATGTAATAATTCAAATATTGTTCATAATTTCACAAATTGTTTATGAAGTGTCATGTTATGATGAAGATGTAATGATGATTGAACACTTAAATTTGGTACAATAACTAGCCAAAGTAGTGAAGAAAGTAGTTGTGAGATAAACTCATTAAAATGCTAAAACACTAAAGGGGAGATCACATATGAAAGCAGTAGTGGTTAATAAAAACAGCAAAGCAAACATCGAAGTGATTGAAAAAGAATTACGTCCGTTACACTCAGGTGAAGCGTTAGTAGATGTAGAGTATTGTGGAGTTTGCCACACTGATTTACACGTTGCGAATCATGATTTTGGTAACACTGATGGCCGTATTCTTGGTCATGAGGGTGTAGGTATTGTTACGAAAATAGCTGATGATGTTACTTCACTAAAGATAGGTGACCGTGTAAGTATTGCATGGATGTTCCAATCTTGTGGACGTTGTGAATATTGCGTAACTGGTAGAGAAACATTTTGCCGTGAAGTTAAAAACGCTGGTTATTCAGTGGATGGTGGTATGGCTGAACAATGTATCGTTACAGCTGATTATGCGGTAAAAGTACCAGAAGGATTAGATCCTGCTCAAGCATCATCAATTACTTGTGCTGGTGTAACTACATATAAAGCTATTAAAGTATCAGATATTAAACCTAGTCAACCTATTGTAATCTATGGCTGCGGTGGATTAGGTAACTTAGCTATCCAATATGCTAAAAATGTATTTGGTGCAAAGGTAATCGCAGTAGACATTAATGACGATAAATTAGCCTTAGCGAAAGAAGTTGGTGCTGATATGACTATCAATCCAATTTCTCAAGGTCCTGCTGATAAAATTGTGCAAGAGAAGTTTGGTGGCGCTTATGCTGCGGTAGTAACAGCAGTCTCTAAAGTAGCCTTTAACTCAGCAGTTGATGCAGTACGTGCTTGCGGTAAAGTAGTTGCAGTAGGGCTACCAGTAGAAACAATGGACTTAAACATCCCACGACTTGTACTGGATGGAATTGAAGTAGTTGGTTCTCTAGTTGGTACTCGTAAAGATTTGGAAGAGGCGTTTATGTTTGGGGCAGAAGGAAAAGTAGTGCCGGTTGTTCAAACTTGTTCGCTAGATAAAGTACAAAATGTATTCGAAGAAATGGAACAAGGTAGAATTCAAGGGCGTATGGTAATTGATTTTAAAAAACATAATTGTGATTGCAAATAATTCACTTTAAATATAAAAAACATGAGTCTAGCAAAGGACATGTAAAAAAGTTAGACAGCATAAGAAGATGATCCCTGTATTTAATAGGGATCATCTTCTTTATTTTCTACTAATATCGATGCCAATTAATACTTCATTAATGAGAAATGATTAAAGGTTTACTTTATTTGCAAACGAAAAGGAATCTTTATGTTTAACAAATTTTTTATGATCTGGAACGTTTTGAATTGCTACAATTTGCGAATCTCTTGCTTTCAGTGCATCTTGAATCCCGATGGTCATAAGCTTAATAAATAGAATCGTAATAAAGAATGAAGCGAGAGTATAAAAAATAATCCACCATGAAAGATTCATTTCATTACGATTTAATCCAATAAGACCTGCCCAATCATTAGATAGAGAAACAGGTTTGAGCACTCCGTCATAGAGTTCACGCATTTGTATGCCGCCAATTACAATGTTAAGCAACGCTAAATGGATAACGAGTATGAGTGTTTGGACGATATGTTCCATAAATAATACAAATAAGCGGTCAAGTAATAAGACTCGTAAGTGTTTTTTTATAATATGAAAACGACTAGCCCCCAGTAATTGTGAACTTAAGATGTAATCTTGTTTCATAAATTCATCAACCTCTGAGGATATGTATAAAGAAAGTGTAGGCAGAGCGACGAAAATAAGTACGAGTACTTGATAAAACGTAAATGAAATATTTGGATCTACCCCATCAGCATTTGATGTGATTATAATATTAACGGGCGTGATGAGTATGAATGCGATAAATAGAGTTGGAATGTAATAAAAAACTTCTGAGCATGACTGGAAAAATCTCTTGAGTTTTGGAGCAAATAAACTTAAGAGGATTCCTATACATGTTCCGCATAAAATTCGAAAGAAGCTAATTGCCATGGCTAATAAAATAGTGAATTTTGCTCCTTCTACAATTTGTAAGAAAACAGACTCTCCAAAACGATCAGATCCAAAAGGTGGAATTAACGATGGCGGAAAGGGGGCCTTTCCAAGTAATTCGTTATTGTCATTGTAAAGTAACTGAGGAGGTTTTGGGATGTTATCTTTAAAGAACCAACTATAAATAAAACTAGCTGAAATAAGTATGAATAGATAAGTAAAGCCGATTAAAAAGCGTTTTGATTTCCAAATAGATTTCATAATGATACTCCTTTCAATTGCTTTTTCCATCTATTCATCATGAATGAGACTATTTGGAAAATAGCATAAAATGGTAAAATAATCATAACAAGTATGATAAATGCAGCTGGAGGTGAAACAAACGCCTTATTAAATAAAAATTGAATAATGCCTTCCATATTAAAAACAAATTCTAAAATGAATAAATTAGAAAGTAAGAAAACAAAAATCGTTTTTAAATGGTGGAAGAAGTGGATAGATATATTTTTGAATAAATGAATGCATAGTATATAACTTGATGAAAGGCCTTTTCCATATGCAACCTCTACGTAATGTTTTCCTTGCTCTTCTGTTATGTATAACACCATCATCCGAAACATTTGTAATGTAGGTAAGACAGCTAATGATAAAATAGGGAGTAAATAAGCTCGATTTTCATTAAAGGAAATAATAGTGACAGGAGATTCCCCAAATTTCTGAAGTACCCATATGAAAAATATTTGCAAACAGATCATCATCATCATATCAGGGACAGCTTCTAATATGAACACAATTCGGTTTATCCATTTTTTTATATAATCTTTTGCTAAAAAATAAAAAAATGCCATGCTAGATGATAAAAAGAGAGCAAGAAAAAAGGCTAAAAATAATATAGTAAATGAATATAGGTAAGGTTCTAAAACAGTTGGAAATAATGGTGTTTTTTTGAAATGGCCAAACTTCGGGTCTGATCCTATAATCACTAATGATTCAGGGGAAAAAACTTGTTTTAACATAGTAACGGTCTGATTAAAAAAATAAATTGGTTGAAAGGTAAATCCTTGTTGAGTGATAAATAAATAAGGTAAATTTAATAATAGTAAGAGTGATAAAAGAATTGATGAAAGCTTAATTGTGAATTGAGATATTTTATTTAACATTAAATCCCTCCGACATCTTTTTACAACATTATACAATAAATTTCGTGTTATTGTTTTTATTTTTCTGAAAAATAAAAATACTTTTCGGTTTTATAGTATGCAAGATATATTTACAAGATAAAAAAGTGATAGTAGGGGGCCACGCTCTATGTTTATCAAGATAAAAGACTAGTGAACCTAAAACAATAAATATGAGTAGAATGCACAGAATTCTCATTCTGCGGTTAGTTACTTTTCTTGGCTTGATGGTGATGTTACGTGACCACTAAAAATGAATATTGCTTTTCAACTTTTTCTTCAAGCAAATAAGTAGAACGTATGGAGGATTATGTATGTGTTGTTAATGAGAGGAAAGAGTGTATTGCGTAACGAATATAACGTAATTTTACCGCATGGAAAAGCTAAATTTAGTATATAAGTGAAATGGAATGAGGGGATTTATTTTTGGTATGAAAAAAATTTTCTTTTTATAACTTGATAAATGAAAAAATATTTTATATACTAATTCATGTAAACGGTTTACTAAATCGTATTTTGCTAGTAATGAAGGGAAGATTCGCATGGAAACAAGGGGGAGAGTAATCGGGATTGATATCGGTACCACAAGTACAAAAACGGTTGTGTTCACAGAAAAAGGAAAAGTCATTGCATCACATGCAATCGATTACCCAATTATTCAACCGAATGTAGGATGGGCTGAGCAAGATCCTGATGTAATATGTGCCGCTGTATACAAAAGTGTAAGCGTTGCCATAGAAAAAGGTAATGTATTACCAGAAGATATTTCTTCAATCGGTATTAGTACAGCTATGCACGCATTAATTGCAGTAGATGAAAATGGTACGCCATTAACGCGTTCTATCATTTGGGCAGATAATCGAAGTACGAAGCAATCAGAAAAATTATTACAACAAATGAATGGGCATGAAATTTATAGACGTACAGGTACACCGATTCATCCGATGTCACCACTTTCTAAATTGTTATGGATGAAAGAAGAGGAACCAGAGTTATATACAAGTGCCTATAAATTCATTTCCATTAAAGAGTATGTGATTTACCAATTATTTTCACGCTACGTAGTTGATTATTCGATTGCTTCTGCTACAGGGTTATTTAATTTAGAAACATTAAACTGGGATGAAGATGTTTTAACTATGTTACATGTGTCATCAGAAAAATTATCAACCCCTGTACCAACTACATATATTTTATCAGGTATGAAGCCAGAGTTAGCACAGAAGATGGGGATAAGTGCAGAAACACCAATTGTCATCGGAGCAAGTGATGGGGTTCTTGCAAATGTAGGAGTTGGTGCGATATCACCGGGTGCGGCTGCAATTACGATTGGAACGAGTGGTGCGGTTCGAACAATCTCATCAAATATAAATACAGATGAGAAAGGGAGAACGTTTTGTTACGCATTAACAGATGAGCACTGGGTAATCGGTGGTCCAACGAATAACGGCGGAATATTACTGAGATGGTTACGTGATGAATTTGGTAGTCCAGAGCAAGAAGTAGCAAGAAAGCTCGGCATTGATCCTTATGATTTATTAATTAAATATGCAGAAAGCGTACCAGCTGGAGCGGATGGGCTATTGTTCTTACCTTTCTTATCTGGAGAACGCGCACCTTACTGGAATGCAAATGCTCGTGGTACATTCTTTGGAATCAATCTTCAACATAAGCGAGAACATTTTATACGTGCAGTGATGGAAGGTGTTTGTATGAGTGTATATTCAGTAGCACTCGCAATCAGGGATTGTACAGGGCCACTTACTGAAATACGAGTTTCAGGAGGGTTTGCAAAATCTGCATTTTGGAGACAAATGTTGTCCGATATGATGGGAAAAGAATTGCTTGTACCTGAAAGTCATGAAGCATCTGCGCTTGGGGCAGCGGCAGTTGCTTTATATGCTGTAGGAAAAATTGATTCTCTTGAAGAGGTAAAGGATTGGATTGATATTGTCCATCACCATGTACCGAATAAAGAAAATACGGCTATATATTTAGAAATGTTTTATATGTATGAACGACTTTACAATCGCTTGAAAGAAGAATTTGATTGTATAGCTGCTTTCCAACGTAAACAATAGGGGGATTGGGAGAAATGGTAGTTGGGATCGTACTAGCGGCAGTTGTCATACTACTTTTACTTATTACGGTAGTAAAATGGCATCCATTTGTCGCATTAATTTTAACAGCAATTGGTGTAGGATTAGCAATGGGAATGCCTTTAATTGGAACTTCACCAAAAGATCCAGGGATTATTGATTCTATTAAACTAGGGCTTGGTAATACATTAGGGTTTTTAGCAATAGTTTTAGCACTAGGAACGATGCTTGGAAAAATGATGGCCGAATCTGGTGGTGCTGAACGTATCGCTAACACATTAATTAATCGTTTTGGGAAGAAACGAGTTCACTGGGCGATGATGTTCGTTGCATTTTTAGTAGGGATTCCGGTATTTTTCCAAGTTGGATTTGTACTATTAATTCCGTTAGTATTTACAATTGCGTTAGAAACTGGGGTATCACTTATTACAATTGGTATTCCGCTAGTAGCAGGACTGTCAGTCGTACACGGACTTGTTCCACCGCATCCAGCGGCAATGGCGGCAGTTGGTATTTTTAAAGCAGATGTAGGGAAGACAATTTTATATGCGTTAATTGTCGGACTTCCAACTGCAATTATTTCAGGTCCACTTTACGGGAAATGGATTGGTGCTCGTATACATAAGGAAGTACCATTAGATATAGCGGAGCAATTTGTTGAAAAAGATAATAAAAAAGAGCTTCCTAGCTTTTGGAATACATTGTTTACAATTTTACTTCCAGTATTTCTTATGCTTGGTGCATCAATAGCAGAAGTTGCATTAAATAAAACGAGTCAACTAGCACAAGTATTACACTTTATTGGAGATCCGATTGTGGCTTTATTAATTGCAACCATTTACTCTTTCTTTAGTCTTGGATATGCAAAAGGTTTCTCAAAAGATAAAGTGTTACAATTTACAAATGATTGCCTTGGACCTATTGCAAACATATTGTTAGTGATTGGTGCAGGCGGCGCATTTAATAAAGTATTATTAGATTCTGGAATTGGAACGACAATTGCAGATATGGCGAAAGAATCACATATTTCACCGATATTATTAGGGTGGGGAATTGCGGCACTAATCCGAATTGCAACTGGATCGGCAACTGTTTCTATGATGACAGCAGCTGGTATTGTTGCGCCGATTGCAGCAAGCACACCAGGTGTAAATGTTGAATTATTAGCACTTGCAACTGGTGCAGGGTCATTAATTTTATCACACGTGAATGATTCAGGATTTTGGATGATTAAAGAGTATTTCGGAATGACTGTGAAAGAAACATTATTAACATGGACTGCAATGGAGACTATATTATCTGTAGTAGCACTTGGGCTAATTTCGATATTAAATATATTTGTATAGAATAGGAGATTGATTAATATGAAACTAGGTTTAATTGGATTAGGAAAAATGGGATTTCCATTAGCTGAACACTTATATGAAGACAAGCATGAAGTAGTTGTATACGATGTAAATAAAGAGCTTGTTGAAAAGGCAGGAAAACTAGGAATTACTGCACGTCATACATTAAAAGAAATGATTGCTGAACTAGAAGCTCCTCGTACAATTTGGGTAATGGTGCCTGCAGGAGAAGTTGTAGAGTCAGTACTAAAAGATGTATATCCATTATTAGATGAAGGTGATATCGTTATTGAAGGCGGAAATTCATTCTATAAAGATACGTTACGCCGTGCTGAAGAAGCAAAAAGCTTCGGATTACATTATGTAGATATCGGTACATCAGGCGGTGTAGAAGGAGCTAGATACGGTGCTTGCTTAATGGTTGGTGGAGAAAAAGAAATTTACGACCAATTAGAACCTTTATTTAAAGATTTAGCAGTAGAAAATGGCTATTCTTATGCTGGCCGTGTTGGTAGTGGTCATTTCTTGAAAATGGTTCATAACGGTATTGAGTACGGCATGATGCAAGCAATCGCTGAAGGATTTGAAGTACTAGATAAGAGTGACTTTGATTTCAATTATGAAGATGTTGCAAAAGTATGGGCTAACGGATCAGTTATCCGTGGTTGGTTAATGGACTTAACTGAAAAAGCATTTGCAGAAGATCCGAAACTAGATGGCATTAAAGGTGTAATGAACTCTTCAGGAGAAGGAAAATGGACTGTTGAAACTGCACTTGAACTTCAAGCTGCAGCACCAGTTATCGCTATGTCATTATTTATGCGCTATCGTTCTCAGGAAGATGATACATTCCATGGAAAAGTAGTTTCAGCATTACGTAATCAGTTCGGTGGACATGAAGTTGTGAAAAAATAAGGATGTTTTTAAAAAGAAACTTGTGTATAAGCGCAAGTTTCTTTTTTATAGTTTAAGAAATTACTAATTTAAAAATACCAATCAATCATCGTTTTTTTGTCACAAATGATAGCTTCAACGTTCATTGAATGAACAATATATTCTATATTTTCTTCTTTAGCTAATAATAAGGTTGTAAAGGAATCGTATATACTCATAAACGCATACTCATTATCTTCGCCAGTAATAATTAACTCATTATTGCTAATGTCCCAAATATCTAATGGAGTAGTATTATTTACCTGTAATAATCCGTTTGTATCAAGAATTGGTTCAGAGAAATATAGATTTTTTGCACCTTTAGAACCGAGGAGTTTAAGTAATTTGTGTAATAAAAATATAGACGTATAATCTTCTGTTGGATAATAAAGATCTTTTTTTAAGTTTGAATGTAGCTTTTCAGCTAAATCCTCTCTTTTATATTCTTCTGAAAGGGCACTAATGGAAGTCAACATGGCCATTGCTAGGTCTGCGTATGAATGTAATCCACTACAAGACATCATTTCCTTCCAAGAAACGGATTTCCCATTATAAATGATTTCTTCAGCGCTAGGATAGATGTGCTCATATGGTCTTTTTCTCACAGACTTTTCCCATCCTAAAGGCATTTGGATAAAAGGATGTAGCAATATAGCTGCAGATTTAAAGTTTCTTGGTAGTTGTTCTAAAATTGGTGATTTGTCATCTAGCCAAATGTAATCCAACAAAATATAACCTCCTCTTAGACTTTGAAATGTACGGATTCCCGTATTATGTTTTTTGTATTGATTGTATCAAATATAAAGCGAAGCATGAAATATGTCCCAACATAAAAGTAAGAATAAATAAAATGAAGTTTTCATAAATAGTAAAAGGGTGCTTATGTCATCAGTATAGCTAAGAAATGTTGTTACATATGAGAAGAGCGTGTTAATAAAATATGAGGTGGTTAAATGGGAAATGAGCAAGTGAAGTCTGTAAAGGAAGAAAAAAAGTTATGTCTTTGTATGATCGTTAAAAATGAGTCTAGAATTATGGAAAGATGTTTAAATGCAACAAAATCAATTGTAGACTTTGTTTCTATTTGTGATACTGGATCGACGGATAATACGCCTGAAATTATTGAAAATTGGTGTAAGGAAAATGAGATACCTGGGACGGTTCATCATGAGCCGTTTAAAAACTTTGGTTATAACAGAAGCTTAGCTGTTTCGTTAGCGCAAAAAACATACCCAGAAGCAGATTATTTATTAATATTAGATGCGGATATGATTTTAGAGGTTGATCCGAATTTCGATAAAACGAGCTTAACGGAAGATCATTATCTTACATTACAATATGATGTTCATATTAAATATTGGCTTACACGTCTTTTAAAAGCTTCTTTACCATGGAAATCTGTCGGTGTTACTCATGAGTATTGGGATATAGATCGTTCAAAAGTTGGAGCGAATTACAATACGAGGGTAGCTCGGTTAGAGACTCTTGTCGTGAATGATCCCGGAGATGGCGGGAGCAAAGCTGATAAATTTGAAAGAGATGAGAGGTTGTTGTTACAGGGAATAAACGACCCAGAAACAACGCCAGATTTGCATATAAGATATTTATTTTATTTAGCTCAGACTTATTTTCATTTAAGTCAATTTGAGAATTCAATTAAATGGTATAAAAAACGTGTGGAAGCAGGAGGATGGGTTGAAGAGGTATTCTATTCGTTATTGCGAATAGGATTTTGTTATGAGCAGTTAGCAAATCGTTCAGCAAATAAACAAAATGAAGTGACAGATGCTGATGAAAAAGAAACTGTTAAAGGGCAAGAAGAGCAATATTTAGCGTTAGCTGTTTTTTATTTTCAAAAAGCTTGGGAATATAGACCAACCCGGGCTGAACCATTATACCAACTTGCAAGGTTGTATCGATTACGATCTCAAAACAATATTGCTTTGATGTATGCTCTGCAAGGGAAGGAAATTCCTTTTCCAAAGGATGATCTACTATTTGTAGATTATCATGTGTATGATTACTTATTTGACTATGAAATTTCTATTAGTGCTTTCTATATACCTCATAAAAAGCATTTAGGGGCGGTGTCGCAAAAGTATTTGGAATCGATAAAAGAAAAGATTCCATTTCATATAGCAAATATAGTAGAGAATAATGCGAAATTTTATTAAATACATTTTCGATTAAAGGAGTAGTGGAGTAATCATGGAATTAATACGATGGGCGATTGAACTAGGAGAATCGGTGCATGGAAATACGTATGAAGAATTGATACCACTACTAGACTATTATTATGATCGTGATCATTTAAAAGCGTATTGTATCGCAAATCTTCTTTTAAACATGGATGTATTAGATGAGGACCGGGAAAGAATCGAATTAAGAAGATGCATCGCTGCTTATTATGCTGGATTATATAAAGTAGCAAGAAAACATGCAAATGAGTTGGTACTTAAACATCCGGATGTAGATCTATATAAAAATAATTTAAGATTAATGGAAGTTTATTTGAATAAAGAATATGATTATTGTCTTTTTATATGCCCAAAGACATACGGTAGTTTCATAGATGTTGCGCGAGCTTTAAAGTGGAGGTTGGAGCAGGAGGGAAATACAGTAATTATATCAGAAACAATACTGGAAAATGTAAAGAATACAGTTGTTTTTGGAGCACATACATATGCATATAACCCGAACCTTCTTCCGAAAGATGCAATTGTTTATAATTTAGAACAGCTATACGAAGGAAGTCCATATGCGCACCCCCTTTATTTAATATTATTAAAAGATAGAGTGATTTGGGATTATAGTAAACAAAATATAGAATGGCTTAAACAAAAAGGGGTAGGAAAAGAAATAAAACATGTAGAAATGAACTATGCTCCAACTTTGGAAATAAAAAAAGATGCGTTTGAAGATGAAATTATTGAAGATATTGATATTCTGTTTATAGGTGCTCTTAATCCGAGGCGACAAGCTATTTTTGATCATCTAAAAGCGATTGCCCCGAATTTAAATATAGTTTTTAAAAATAATGCGTGGGGAATTGTTAGAAATGAATTGATTGCTAGAGCTAAAATTATATTAAATATTCATTTTTATTTATCAGGAATTCTTGAAACACCTCGCGTGTCTTATGCAGTCGCAAATAAGAAATTTATTATTTCCGAAAATAGTAATCCAGAAGATGAGGTAGAGTGGCCAGGAATTGTGTTTACTCCGTACGAAAAAATAATTGAAAACGTAATGAAATATATAGAATTACCAGAAGAACGGAAAAGATTAGCGGAAAAAGCATATAATCATTTTGAAGCAAATGAAAGTTTAGGTACATTGAGCATGAGAGATGAAACAAAGTAATTGTACAAAACTCATACGAAAGTATGAGTTCTTTTTTGTTTATCATACTATTTTATGAAACAAGTTAACTCTTTATATTGTGTTTTGTATAGAAATTTCTGATAATATATAAGTAGAACTTGAAAACAAAGGGGAGAAATAATCATGAAACTAGTCGTTATTAACGGTACACCAAGAAAATTTGGTCGAACTCGTGTGGTGGCAAAATATATTGCGGATCAATTTGAAGGGGAATTATATGATTTAGCAATTGAGGAGTTACCTTTATACAATGGAGAAGAGTCACAACGTGATTTAGAGGCAGTAAAAAAATTAAAAACGTTAGTGAAAGCTGCGGATGGGGTTGTATTATGTACACCAGAATATCATAATGCGATGAGCGGTGCGCTGAAAAACTCTTTAGATTACTTAAGTAGTAGTGAATTTATTCATAAACCAGTTGCATTGTTAGCGGTTGCTGGTGGCGGTAAAGGTGGAATAAATGCATTAAACAGCATGCGAACGGTCGCTAGAGGTGTTTATGCAAATGCAATTCCAAAACAAGTTGTGCTTGATGGATTACATGTGCAAGATGGTGAACTTGGAGAAGATGCAAAACCATTAATTCATGATGTAGTTAAAGAATTAAAAGCATATATGAGCGTATATAAAGAGGTGAAAAAACAACTAGGAGTGGAATGATATGTCCTCACTTTATCATGATTCTCGCTTGTATTACATTCTAGGAGCCAATAGTCTATCTGCTATTGGTTCCGGAATTGTTATGATAACGATTCCTTGGCTGTTAATTAAAGAGAGTGGAGGAGAGACAACATTTGGTTATGTTTCTATCATTGCAACCCTCATTATGTTTTTATTAACACCATTCATTGGGCAAAGTATTGATCGTTTTTCAAGAAAATCTTTATTGCTATGTAACGAAGGAATCGGAATAGCCGTAATCGGAATAATGGTTATATGGGGATTTGCTGGGCAACCTTATCATTCTATTCACTATATTCTTATTTATATAGCCGGATCATTCTACTATTTATTGTTTTATCCTACAATATTTGCGTTCAACCAAGAGATATTTCAAGCAGAACATTATAAAAGTTTAAGTGGAACGATGGAAATACAAGGACAGTTAACACAAGTTATTTCTGGAGCGGCTGCGAGCTTCTTAATTGAAATTGTATCTTTGAAGTGGATTTTGTTAGTAGACATGTTAACTTTTGCTGGAGCATTTTTTCTTTTCTTATGTATACCGTACGTAAAGAAAAAAGAAGTGAAAAGAAAAATAACATTTAAGAAGCAATTGTTTGAAGGAATTCACTTTATGAAAAAACGTCCTAAGCTCTTTTGGTTCTTACTGGCCACTTATATGCCGTTTATAGGTGTTATGATGGCAAATTATTTAATACCAGTTTATATTTCGGATATACTTAAAGCCAATGCCTCTGTATACGCAATAGAGGGCACGATGTACGGTGTCGGAGCGGTTGTTGCAGGAATCTGTATTCCACTCATAATGAAATATGTAAAAACAGAAGTTTCAATCGTTATGACGATGTTCATTTATGTAATTTCAATTACCGCAATGATTATTGAACCTTCCGTAATTTTCTTATATGGACTTGCAATTTTTCATGCAGTTGGAAATGCGGGTACAAGAGTGGCGAGAAATGTATTGATGATGGAGGAAATTCCAAACGAAGTAATGGGACGTGTAGACAGCTTATTTCGCCTAATTGGTACTGGAATACGAATTGTATTATTAATGCTGTTTACGGCGGGTGTATCTAAAGCCGGAGTAATGCTTCCGTTTTACGTATTAAGCTGCATATTGATCTTCTCATTAGGAATCGCTATTTATTATGTACTATCACAACGTAAAGTAGCGGCGAATGTTTCTAATAAATCAATCGTTTAAAAAACACTTCTGCCGCCCTTTCTTTTTCTGTATAATAAAAAGAAAGGGAGTGCAAACTTATTTATGAACAAATGGATCTTTCTTATCATTTTATTATTACCGCCACTATACATCATTTATATGACGTTTAGAATGAACAAAGTTGCTCGTGAAAAGTTGAGCTATCACTCTCCGTACGTTCTTATACTGGGTGCAAAGTTATTTGGAGATAGACCGTCTTTATCTCTTCAAAATCGTTTGGATGTAGCGGTGGAGTATTTATTTTCCCATCCTGAAGCGAAAGTAATTGTTTCAGGTGGTCAAGGAGAAGATGAAGATATACCGGAAGCTCACAGCATGAGAAACTATTTAATGGTACACGGTATAGATGAGAGTCGTATTTTAATAGAAGATCAATCTACAAATACGTATGAAAACTTAAAGTTTAGTATGGATTTATATAATGTGAAACATGCAGTAGTTGTAAGTAATACGTATCATTTATATCGAACGAAAATAATTGCAAAGCGTTTAGGCATGAAGATGGAGGCACTAGCTGCTGAAACACCAATTCGTTCTAAGAGAAAAATGTATGTTCGCGAATATGCTGCTATTATGAAAACAATATTGTTCGACCGTTAGAGCTCAAATGTGAGCTCTTTTTTAATTTAAAAGCGTATCATTTGAAATGAATGCCATATTCCATCAAAATAAAGGAAACAACATTAAAGGAGTTGTATTTGTGATTCAATTTAATCATGTGTCAAAATCGTATGAAGATGGCACGAAAGCAGTGGATTCATTGCATTTAGAAATTAAAAAGGGAGAATTTTTTGTTCTCATCGGTCCGAGTGGATGCGGGAAAACAACGACAATGAAGATGATTAATCGTTTAATCGAAACGACTGAAGGATCGATTTTAATCGATGGAAAAGATATTCAACAATATAATATAAACGAATTACGTTGGGATATAGGATACGTGTTGCAACAGATTGCTTTGTTTCCTCATATGACAATTGCTGAAAATATTGCAATTGTTCCTGAAATGAGGCAATGGAGCAAAAAAGAAATTAAAGCACGCGTCGATGAATTGTTACATATGGTTGGATTAGATCCGGATATTTATCGAAATCGTATGCCTGATGAATTGTCAGGAGGACAAAAACAACGTGTCGGTGTCGTGCGAGCATTAGCTGCAAACCCGAAAATCGTTCTTATGGATGAACCATTTAGTGCGTTAGATCCATTAAGTAGGGAACAGCTTCAGAAGGATATTGTACAGTTGCAAAAAAAGATTCAAAAAACAATCGTATTTGTAACACATGATATGCAAGAAGCATTATCACTTGGAGATCGCATTTGTATTATGAAAGAAGGAAAAGTTGTTCAACTAGATACACCAGAAGGAATTATACATAATCCGAAAAATGAATTTGTAGAGGAGTTTATTGGAAATCGCGGACGAACTTGGTATCAGGGGAAAAGTATAGCAGATGTATTGCCGCTTGATCAAAGTGTGCAATTAGAAGGGCAGGCGCTATCATTACATTCTTCTTTACAAGAAGCGTTAGTTCGTGTGCGTGATGAGGAGGTCGTTCCAGTTGAAAAAAACGGTCAATATATTGGAGCGTTAACAAGTCGTCATATTGTCAATTACATTGTTGAACAAATGAAGGAAAGAGGCTAAACAGTGACTAATTTTATACAAACGTTCCAAGAACGAAAAATAGAATTACTAACTGCATTAAGTGAGCATTTACAAATATCGCTTATTTCATTATTTTTTGCAGTAATTATAGCGGTGCCACTTGGCATCTTATTAACAAGAAAAGAACGAATGGCTGAATTTATAATAGGAACTTCTGCAGTAATGCAGACAGTGCCATCACTTGCATTACTCGGACTATTAATTCCATTAGTAGGAATCGGAAAACTTCCAGCGATTATCGCATTAGTTGTGTATGCACTATTACCTATTTTACGAAATACATATACAGGAATAAGGGAATTAGATGAATCTCTAATAGAAGCCGCGAAAGCTATGGGGATGAATAGTTGGAGAAGATTGTGGAAGGTAGAACTTCCTCTTGCATTGCCTATCATTATGGCCGGTATTCGTACAGCGATGGTATTAATTGTTGGAACGGCTACATTAGCAGCTCTCATTGGTGCTGGTGGGCTCGGTAAGCTTATACTATTAGGTATAGATCGAAATGATCATGCACTTATCATTTTAGGGGCCGTACCAGCCGCGTTACTCGCTTTATTCTTTGATATAGTACTTCGCATACTTGAACGACCGAAACGCTCTTCTAAGCGTGTTATATTGACGATATGTATTGTTTGTATAATGATTGCTTCTCCATTTCTTTGGAGTACAGAAAAGAAAGATATTGTTATTGCGGGCAAACTTGGATCAGAACCTGAAATTTTAATTCAAATGTATAAGCAGCTTATTGAACAAGATACAGATTTACACGTACAATTAAAACCAGGTCTTGGAAAAACAGCATTTGTATTTGAAGCGTTGAAATCAGGGGAAGTAGATATATACCCAGAATTTTCAGGAACAGCTTTATCTACTTTCGTGAAAGAAGAACCAAAGAGTACAAATCGTGATGAAGTATATGAGCAGGCTCGCATTGGAATGGAAAAGAAATATAATATGATTATGTTGAAGCCAATGGAGTATAACAATACATATGCACTAGCTATGCCGAAAAAAATAGCAGATCAAAAGAATATAAATACAATTTCTGATTTAGGGAATGTTGCACAGGAAGCCAAAGTAGGATTTACATTGGAATTTGCTGATCGTGAAGATGGTTATAAAGGAATGCAAAAATTATATAACTATAAGTTCTCGAATGTTAAAACGATGGAGCCGAAGCTGCGTTATAGCGCAATTGAATCTGGAGATGTTAACGTAATTGATGCATATTCAACAGATAGTGAATTGGAGCAATACGGACTGAAAGTGCTGAAAGATGATAAAGGGTTATTCCCACCTTATCAAGGAGCACCATTATTAAGAAAAGAAACGTTACAGAAATATCCTGAACTTGAAAAGGTATTAAATAAATTATCTGGAAAGATTACAGATGAAGAAATGCGAAAAATGAATTATGAAGTTAACGTAAATGGTAAAAGTAGTGAAGAAGTCGCAAAACAATTTTTACAAAAAGAGAAGTTACTTCGTTAAATTTACAAGAAATATACAAATTTATATGTTTGAAATGACCGTTCATTACAAAATGAGCGGTTTTTTTGTGCATACTTATACATTTTTTCAAAAAAGTATTCCATTTTTGCTCATTTTCTTTTAGAATAAGTAATGTTTTCCTGAAAAAATATAAGAGAAACGTCTATTAGAGAAAAAGGTGACTTTAATAGTTGAACGAACATAACACCTAGAATGACAGATGGGGTGGTACAAATAGAAAAGAAGTTAGGATTTTTTCCATTAATCGCATTAGTAGTTGGAACAATGGTTGGTGGCGGTGTTTTTAGTTTACCGCATGATTTAGCAGTAGGAGCAAACAGTGGTGCAATAATAATTGGCTGGTGTATTACAGCGATGGGAATGATTCCACTTGCGCTCGTATATCAAACTTTAGCAAGACAAAAACCGGAACTTGAAGGTGGAATTTATAGTTATGCACGTGCTGGTTTCGGTGAATATATTGGATTTAATAGTGCTTGGGGATATTGGCTAGCAGGAATCTTAGGTAATGTCGCAACAATTATGTTACTGTTTAGTACATTAGGTTATTTCTTTCCAATTTTCAAAGGAGGAAATAATGTTGCGTCTATCGTTGGGGCATCACTTTTATTATGGACACTTCATTTTTTAATTTTATTTGGAATCCGTGAAGCTTCTATTATGAATGTGATCGCAACAATAGGGAAGTTAGTTCCAATCGTTTTATTTATTGTTGTAATGGTAACAGCCTTTCGCTGGGACACATTTACACATGATTTTTGGGGAGAAGGAACGATCTCACTTTCCGCTATACTTGGTCAAGTGAAAAATACAATGCTTGTAACACTTTGGGTTTTCATTGGAGTTGAAGGAGCGGTTGTATTATCTGGAAGAGCGAAGAATAGTCGAGATGTTGGTAAGGCAACAGTATTGGGACTTATTTTAGTAATGTCCATTTATATTTTAATTTCTGTCCTGTCAATGGGAGCTATGACAAGAGGCGAACTTTCTGTGTTAGAAACTCCGTCCATGGGACATGTATTAGAGCACGTTGTTGGTCCATGGGGTGCAGTTGCGATTAACATCGGATTAGTTGCTTCACTTGTCGGTACATTAATTGGCTGGTTTTTACTTGTTTCTGAAATTTCTCATGTAGCAGGAAAAGATGGCGTATTTCCGAAAGTCTTTACGAAAACAAATAAGAAGCAAACACCGCACATGGCATTATGGATTTCAAATGGTGTTGCCCAAATTATATTTATCATCGTTTTGTTTTCGGAATCAACATATCAAATTATGTATTTCATTGCATCAACATCAATTTTATTACCATATTTATTATCAGCGTTATTCCAATTTAAATTAGTCATTACAAACGAACTAAAAGACGCTAAATTAAAAAACGGAGCGTTAGCTTTAATTGCTTCTATTTACTCTGTATGGCTTCTTTATGCAGCTGGTTTAAAGAATTTACTACTCGTTTCAATTGTGTATGGAATTGGAATTATTGTTTACACGTTTGCAAGAAAAGAACAAGGGAACCGTTGCTTTGTAGGTGCAGAGAAGTATGTGATGTGGGCAATTATTGTTGCGGCTATCACATCAATATATATGTTATTAACTGGAAATATAAAAATGTAAAAAGTCCTTTTGATTTAAAGGGCTTTTTTCTTTGTTTAGAGAATATTTACTACATAAGATATTCAGGAGGGATGAGAATGGAAGAAAAAGAACAGTTGTCTAGAATAATTGATTTAGCTAGTGAGTTAAGGAAAGTATTAGTGCAAGAATCTTTTTTTAATCATCATCCTGAACTAAGAGGAGTCATTGAAAATTTAGCAAGTTCTGTTGAAAATTTGGCGGAATTACAAATAAGTAAAGATGAAAACGCTGAAGATCGATTACGTTACGTACTTGCGAAAATGAAAATTGCTCATAATGCAATTTTACAAGAGAAAAAAGCATTTCCTTCTCATTAATATAAGTTTTTATTTTGAACCTGGCGGATAACGTCAGGTTTTTTATTTCTAGTTTTTCGTTTCTTTCATACACTAAGAATAGTATGAAAAAAGAAGGTGACTAAGGTGAAATTACATAAAGCTCTTCAGCCAAGTTTTATAAAACGAATGTACTATATGAGATTTTTAGGGAAATTTACAAAAGCTGAGAAAGAGAAGAGTGGAGAGAATTTCTTTGTACACTGCTTATCGCCAATACCATTCACTTTACAGGAACAATTTACAAATGAACCATATGTATTTGAAGGGTTATGTAGCAATAAAAAGAATGAAAAAATCTTTTCGGAATTAAAGAAGAGGAAATTAGAAAAGCAATTAGTAATGTTTCGTCTTTATTATGAAAGAGGAAATGTATACGTGGAGTTAATATGTACAGAAGAACCGAAAGAAATAGCAAGCAGCTATAAAATGATTCCGGCACCTAAAGTTACAAATCATAAAAAAAGAGAATCTTTAGAGCGAAAACTTAGCAACGGTTATTTATCATTTCTTATGCCAAAATTTCCGAAAGACTTTGAGCCTCCCGAATTATTGTGGCACGATGGAAGACTGTACGGAAACATATCCCTAAAGTCATCAATTAGCTCAATCGCCTATTTTGAACAGAAACGTGAATGTAAATATATAAACTGCAGTGACTGGACGAAGTATGTAGAAATAGCGGTAGAAGATCAATTATATTTTGTAAGTGATTATGTATATGAGCAATTAAAAAAACGAATGCATGAAGAAGGTAAGCTAGTTGAAGTAGAGGATATAAAAATACAAAAAGATGAATGGGAATGGGATGAGCGTGAATCGTCCTTTTTACAGTATGTACAAAGTATGGTGCATAATAAAGGGTTATATTTGGATGAAACGGATATTTATAATTTCCATATAAGTGTAAAAACAAATATGTTAACGATTCTTGGTGGTATACCGGGCGTTGGGAAATCACGTTTTGTGCAAACTTATGCAGAAGCATTAGGGTTACAGTATGGGGAAGAGTTGGTTTGGATTCCAATTTCGCCATCGTATCAAGAACCACATGATTTACTTGGTTACCTTCATCCAAATGGTACTTTTATTGAATCTGAAGCGAAGTTAGTTAGGACGTTAATGAAGGCGAAAGAAAATCCAAATCAACTGTATATAATCGTTTTTGATGAAATGAACATGTCTCATATTGAGCATTGGTTTACTCCGTTTCTATCTGTTCTTGAACTTGAAACAAAAAATCGTATTTTAAACTTGTATGAGGGTGTACAGGACATAGAGAATTCAATTCCATCAACAATTGAAATTGGAGAAAATATTATATTTGTAGGTACTGTAAATTTTGATGAAACAACGAAAGAGCTCTCTGATCGATTATTAGACCGAACGAACCTAATAACGTTACAGAAAATTCCGTTTTGTGAGATGGGCATGGAACAGGGGAAAGTCGTATTACATCCACCTTTGAAAGTAACGGCGGGAGAATTTCGGATAAATTGGATGAGAAATAAAGCGATGATTGAAGTGTTTTCTGAAGAAGAATTAGAGCTATTAGATAAGTTGCATGTCGTATTGTCATCACATGACGCGTCTAAGGGGATTTCTTTCCGATGTGCAAATGCAATTGCGACTTATTTGCAAAACATACCGTTTCAAAATAACCATACCTATATGATTAGTAGAGAAGAGGGGTTTGATTTACAAATAAAGCAGCGTGTATTGACGAAAATCAGAGGGACCGAAATGATGGTTGGGCCTTTACTTTCTGAAGAAGCAAAAAGGGGGGCGACCTTAGTACCTCTTTTGCAATCTACACTTGCAAACAGAGTATCTACATTTGAACACTCTTTAGCATATATACGAGAAAAACGTAGAGAACTGGAGTTGTATGGATATGCAAAATGAAGGGCGTTATGAAACAAAAATCGTTGATACGAATGAAACGCTCCCTTTTGTATTAAAGTTAATCATTGGAAATGAGGGGAAAGGAGATTATATTTTATTAAATCGTCTTTGTACATCTACTACAGCATTAGTTCAATGTATTTATAAAGTACAAGAATTAAAACCAATAAGATTGCAGTACAATTATGAAATCCCAATGAATATTACTTTTATATGGAATAAAGTATATGAGGGACAGAAAAATATAAAAGAGGCTCAATATGAAATAAATGAAAAAAAACAAAGAGTATTAATATATGAACACGGGAAAACAGAATTCTTTTATCCATGGCGCTGTGGTCTATACCATTTTGAAGTGCGTATAGAAGATACAACGTATTATGGCGCATTTCAAATCGTACCGAAAAACTTTTTTGATGATCAATTTGAAATGATTCAAGACTATGTGAAGTCAATTTTAAATGAGTTGATTTTGGATAGAGGTTACTATAAAAAAACCTTCTCTGCACTTAGCGATATTGAGGATTCTTCTTATTTAGTGTTACTTAGAAAGTTACCGCAAAAAATGAAAATGATAAAGCAAATCTTTAAGAAAATAGAATCAAGCTCAAAATTTATAAATGAATATAAATGGGAAGGAAAAGAGCGAAAGCCAACAAGAAAAGGAACTATAGTGGCAGAACGAAAACCTTATGCCAAACATTATAATCGTAAGTTTATGGAACAAAAAAATAGTAAGGAAAATGCATTTCTTAAATATAAAGCGATGCAATTTTATCATTATTTAATTGAAGCTAAAAGTTTTTTACGTCAAACAATTGAAATATTAGAAAGAGAAAAAAAGAAAAAATCAGAAGAGTTTCAAGCTGTAAAAACGATTATACAAACAATTGAGCGTAATGGATCAGTAACCGATAGAGAGAAGCAAAAATATAAAAATATACATTTACTAAAAGAAGCCGATTTACGAAAGAGCTCAATGAAAATACAAGAATATAAAATATTGGCGCATATTGTGCATGAAAATGTACAATACTTTCAAATGTTAATGCACTCTTCATTTTGGAGGGAAGTTACTGAAACAAGTAACATGAACTTACATGATTTATCGATACCACATCAACAATTACTACATCATTTAGAAGTACTCCCGCAATATACGGATCAATCTCCATCATTATTATTTGTTTATAAGCCAACGTTTTTAGTGTATGAATATTACGCTTTTTTTATCGTTATTTCACTTTTAGAGCAAATTGGTTTTGAGGCTAGAAACTCCATCCGTGAACAAATACAAGAACATTTTTATGTAGATGGATTACAAGATGGAACGACAGTAGTTTTAGAACGAGATGATATAAAGGTGCATGTCGCATTTAATGACTTAATTGAAACACATCCTCTTATTGCATTAAGTAAAGGTAGTAATTTTTACAATGGTGAGGATACGAAGAAGCCAGATATTCGCTTAGACTGTTATGTAAAAGAAGATGGGAAATACGTATATAAATCTTCTATTATTATTGAAGTGAAGTATAGTCCAATGTACAATATTTTTCAGCACGTCGGAAATACGAAAGCAACTGAGCAAATGTATAAGTACTGGTCTATAAAGTATGTAGAAGAACAGGATGGAAAGCGAGTCTATTATCGAAGGTCAATTTATGAAGTCATTTGTGTATATCCAGGAAGCCATATGCATAGTAAAAAAATTGAATCTGGATGCGGTGTTTTCTTGCAGTTATATCCATATAAGACGAAACAAGGGGAAGAGAAATTAGCTGGAAAACATGGGATGGTACAAATTTTTGAAAAATGGCTAAAAAGCATTAAGAAGTAAAAGAAATCCTTTTTCATAAAGGATTTCTTTAGATTAAGAAGAATTATATGCTGTATGAAAAGAAACGTAGTGTAATTTAGATTTGAAAAGTGCTACAAATGTGTTATTAAAAGGAATGTGAGCGCGGGATAAAAGTCGATTAAATTGGAATCTAATTCATTTTGCAGAATATAATAAGTCATAAATATTTTTAGTTGCATACGAAGATTTGTTCTTATATGATAGATAGTGAAAGCGTTATCAAAAAAACAGAGCGGCGATGGGAAAGGCGGTTAAATATGTTCCAGCGTGTTCAAACAAAGGAAGAACATTTTGGGTTCGAGCAACTATGGGGAGATTTTTGTGAAGAAAGAAACTTAATGTTCGTAGAACGTAATTTAAATCCATCACGATTTTTATTAATAGAAGATGAACATCCTATTGGTACAGTAGAATGTATTAAGTATACGGTACCTGAACAATCGAATTCTGAGTTTTTCTATCCGTTTTCTAAAAATGATTTAGTAAAAGATTTGAAGAATGTATATGAAATAGGCAAGTTAAGTATTTCGAAAACGTCTCGTGGAAGAGGACATTTCAAAAGGCTAACAGCTATTTTATTTATACATGCGTTAGAAACAAAAGCTGAATGGTACATTGCAGCAGTAACAAAAAGAATGTATATGTATTTACTTACACTTGGTTTTCCAATTGAACCAATAGATAATCCTTTTCAGTTTCATGATACTTTACAAGGTGTACCAGTAAGAATTCATGCTCGAAAAGGGGTTACGCATTTGTATTCTTTAAAAGAATTTCGTGATGTGATTCAAGGGAATGCTCATGCACAGGCATTAATTACAGAATACAGTAAAAATATTATGTTAACGAAATAAAGCGAAGTGAATATGTATAATAAAGAGAATAATATTTGTATAGGATATAACTCTTCATTAAAAAAGACCCTTATTATTTTAATAAGGGTCTAAAAATTATAATCCAAATATACTAAAAATCATTTTGCGGCGCTTCGGTTTCTTTTCTCGTTCATATGTTGGTTTTGAATCCGGAGTAATATAAATGGGTTCTTCTTTCGTTAGGGCAGCTTCTAACTTTTGAATTCGCTCTAACATTTCCTCCATTTCACGACGGTGTTGTAAAAGTTGGTACGTGACGACATCATTTGCCTTATCTTGCATTTGTTCTTCCATTCGATCAAGTCTTCTCGTAATAGTGTTTAATTGATTAGCTAATTGCTCAAAATCATTCGATGATATGTTTTGAACAATTGTATTAACTTGAGTTTTTAATTCCTCAACTTCATTTGAGGAAGCCTTTTGAGTAGATTGAGAATTTTGAGATTGCTCTATTTGAAATCGATGGTGTTCTAACATTTGATCGACATCCTCTTGTGTGAAAATAAAGTGGCCATATTTGTTTTTCTCTATCGTAAGATTTAATTGTTGCGCGATCCGGACAACAGCCTTTGGGCTAACACCTAATTTCTTTGCGATAAATGGTGTTTTATATTCCAAAATAATCCCTCCTATATATATCCTGTTGAATGATTTCGAGCTATGAAGTAAGTTCCCTTCTAGTGCGACAAAAGAAGTGTGGAATCGGCAAAGAAAGTGTTTTTTCACGAAATTGAGTTGAGGAGAATAGTTCTTTTAAATAAAAATGTCTTATCGTAACATTTAGAATAATTTGACGAGTGTAAATGAATTAGATTATCATAATGATAAATATCTTTTTTATGTATGCATATAATATATAAAAAGGTGGTTGCTAATGTAGAATTTTGTTAGAGTATTAGAATGCTTACTTCACTTGAATAAAATTAAGTAGGAGGTGGCTTCCTTGCTTACAAAGTAAGTAAGGAAAAGTATTTGGACATATATAGTATAAGTATAGTGATTGTTTTAATTGCCTTAACGGCATTTTTCGTTGCAGCAGAATTTGCAATTGTTAAAGTGAGAAGTTCACGAATTGACTATTTAATTGCAGAAGGAAATAATCGTGCAACATCGGTCAAAACAGTCATTACAAACTTAGACGAATATTTATCTGCTTGTCAGTTAGGAATTACTGTTACAGCTTTAGGAATTGGGTGGTTTGGTAAACCTGCGTTAAAGCAAATGTTTGATACGCTTTTTGCAAATTGGAATATCTCTACTCAACTAGCAGACATTTTTGCTGTAACTTTAGTATTTTTGTTAATTACTTTTTTACATGTTGTAATAGGGGAATTGGCCCCAAAAACATTTGCAATTCAAAAATCTGAACAAGTGAGTTTGCTTGTTTCTAAGCCGTTAATTTTCTTTTATCGTATTGCATTCCCATTCATTTGGCTATTAAATGGTTCAGCTCGAATCATTACGAAGCTGCTAGGGCTGAAACCGCCGAAGGGGCATGATGAGGTTCATTCAGAAGAAGAATTACGGTTGTTAGTTTCAGAAAGTTATAAAAATGGTGAGATTAATCAATCTGAATATAAATATGTAAATAAAATTTTTGAATTTGATGATCGGATTGCAAAAGAAATAATGGTACCTCGAACTGAAATGAATATTATAAGTAAAGAAATGCCTGCTGAAGAAGCTTTGCAAAAAATGTCTCGCGAAAAATATACAAGGTATCCAGTTGTTGATGGCGACAAAGACCACGTAATAGGTTTTGTGAATTTTAAAGATATTTTTACTGAGTTTGTACAACATAAAGCTGTTAATAAGAAGACAGTAGAGCAATATGTGAGACCAATTATTTTAGTTATCGATTCTATTCCAATTCATGATTTGTTTTTAAAAATGCAAAAAGAAAGAACACATATTGCTATATTGATAGATGAATATGGTGGGACATCTGGACTTGTTACTGTTGAAGATATTTTGGAAGAAATTGTTGGAGATATTCAGGATGAGTTTGATACGGATGAGCAGCCAGAAATTCAAAAGGTTAGTGAAACGAAGACGATACTAGAGGGAAAAGTACTTGTTAGTGAAGTGAATACGTTATTTGGTTTAGGGATTGATGATGATGGTGTTGATACAATCGGTGGTTGGATTTTAACGAAGAATATAGAGATTGCTGAAGAGGATTCCATTGAAATTGAAAATTATAAGTTTTGTGTGAAAGAATTAGATGGACATTATATAAAAAGATTAGAAGTTACAAAGATAGTAGAATCGATTGTTATTTTAGAAGATGAAAAACAAATTTCGTTACAAGAGCAAATTAGCTCGTAAACTCTGCTATATAGCAGAGTTTTTTTGAGCATAATGTTTTTTGAGGGATAGGGGCTATGATACAATGACATAAGTTGAACCTTTCACTAGGTGAAGTATTGTTGTATACATATATTTGGAAGGAGAAGAAGTATGAAAAAGCATTTATATATAAACGGAAATTGGAAATCTGTAAACACGTATAAACCATTATACGCACCATATTCTGAAGAAACATTAGCGGAAATTGCACAAGGAACGGAAGAAGATGTAAAAGAGGCTGTTACTGCTGCAAAAAATGCAATGACAAAAATGAATACATTATCTGCATATGATCGTGCGACTATTTTAGAGAAAGTTGCACAAAAAATGGATGAAAGAAGAGAAGAATTTGCAGAGATTATTGCAAAAGAAGCTGCAAAACCAATACGTGCTGCAAGGGGAGAAGTAGATCGTACTGTTCAAACGTACAAATTTGCAGCTGAAGAAGCGAAGCGTATATATGGTGAGACATTGCCATTAGACGCCGCACCTGGTGCAGATGGGCGTATTGCATATACAATCCGAAAGCCGATTGGGGTTATAGGGGCTATTACACCATTTAATTTCCCATTAAATTTAGTAGCGCATAAAGTTGGACCAGCAATCGCTGCCGGAAATACAGTTGTATTAAAGCCAGCTGATCAAACGCCATTATCATCTTATGCATTAGTTGAGTTATTTGAAGAGGCAGGATTGCCAAATGGAGCTTTAAATATCATTTCTGGCCCTGGCCCCACGGTTGGTGAGGCAATCGTCAAAAATGATTACGTTGCTTCTATTACTTTTACCGGAAGTCCAAAAGTTGGAATCGGAATAAAACAAAAGGCTGGGCTAAAACGAGTTACGTTAGAACTAGGCTCAAATGCTGCTGTTATTATTGATGAAGATGTAGAGTTAACAGATGAAATAATTGAACGTGTAAAATGGGGAGCATTTGTTAATAATGGGCAAGTTTGTATTTCAGTACAACGTATTTTTGTACATGAAACGAAAATACATGAATTTCTCTCAAAGCTAAAGGAAGCGATGGAATTAGTTGTTGTTGGTGATCCATTGCTTGAGGAAACGGATGTATCAGCTTTAATTTCAAAAAAAGATGTAGAGCGAATTGATATGTGGGTTCAAGAAGCAATTAAGGAAGGAGCAACTGTTTTATGTGGTGGTAAGAAGCAGGATGCAAGAATTTTTGAACCGACTGTATTAACAAATGTTCCAGATCATGTATCTGTGCAGTGCCAAGAAGTATTCGGTCCACTCATGACAGTAAATACATTTAAAGAATTTGATGAAGCGATTGAGCAAGTAAATAATTCGCGTTACGGCTTACAGGCAGGAGTATTTACAAATAATTTATTTAAAGCAATGCGTGCAATTGATGAGCTAGAGGTTGGTGGTGTCATGATTAATGATATTCCAACGTTCAGAGTAGATCATATGCCTTATGGTGGTGTGAAAGAAAGTGGCACGGGACGCGAAGGAATTAAATATGCAATAGAAGAAATGACAGAAATGAAATTAGTATGTATTAAAAAATAAAGTGGAAAAACTTAAAACTTGCACTAAAAAACGAGTAGGAAATGTTTACGATTCCATACTCGTTTTTTACGCTTCTAGTAACTATTTAATTAAGTGTAACTTTTACTTCATTTCTTGTTTGAAAATAGTATCTTCTACATAAATTTGTTCTTTATCTATAGCAGTAGCATGAGTTAATACTAAACCGATTGGTGTTTTTGTATCTTTATTTTGAACAATTGTAAAAGGAACATTTTTTTCGTTTGCTAATTTAATGTATTTTGATAAATGTGGGTAAGCAATGCCACCATTTAGGAGGAGTTGTAATGATTGAGAAGAGCGCATGCTACCCGCCACTTCAGAGTATACATTACTTTGCATTACTTGACCGATTGTTAAAGCGATTTCCACACGCTCACGTAATGTAGTTAAATACATATTACGTTCTTCTGGTTTGTTTTGCTTTTGGCCGTAAATGCCTTCTTGGAGATAATCTTCCACATTTTTATTTACCATATTTTTCACACCTTTCATTTTCTATTGTACGCAAGAATTAAAAATGATGCAAAAAAAAGTCGTTTTGACTACGGAAATAATGAAAATATGTGAAGGAAAAAGGGGATTTGTATACAATTAGTTAAATAAGAAAGAAAAAATAATTTTATCAACAGAAATTAACAAAATGTGACAAAAATCTATTAACGAATCGTATTTTTTGTGTTAATATTCAAAATATAAAGGGTATTCGTCGTATGGAAATGGAGGGAATGGAGGTTTTTCCAATCGATAAGGATATTAAAGAAATATTTTGTTCACACTTGAAAAACAATAGGCACCAATTCGTAGAGAACTGGAAAAACAAAATGATAATTTCCGAAAAAGATCCATTTAAACTAGAAGTAGTTCAAAATGGAGAGGATTTACTAGAGTTAATTATCGAACTTACTATGGAAGATAAAGATATAAATTATCTTCAACCGTTATGTGAGAAAATTGCTATTGAACGTGCTGGAGCAGATGCGAATATTGGAGATTTTGTTTATAACGCAAACGTGGGAAGAAATGAACTTTTCGAAGCGATGTGTGAATTAGATGTTAGCGCTCGTGAATTGAAACCAATTATGGCAAAAATACATACTTGTTTTGACAAATTAATTTATTATACCGTTTTAAAATACTCGGAAATTATATCGAAGAATTTAGAGGAAAAACAGCAATATATTAACGAAACACATAAAGAAAGGCTGACGATTTTAGGGCAAATGTCAGCTAGTTTTGTACATGAATTTCGTAATCCGCTTACTTCCATTATGGGGTTTGTTAAATTATTAAAGGCGGATCATCCGAGTTTATCGTATTTAGATATTATTTCGCATGAATTAGATCAATTAAATTTTCGTATTTCGCAATTTTTACTCGTATCGAAAAAAGAAATGTGGAATGAATCGGAACGGTTTTGGCTTAATGACTTGTTTCAAGACATTATACAATTCTTATATCCGAGTTTGGTCAATGCGAATGTTTTGATTGAAAAGAATTTACCGTATCCAATTCCGCTTGTTGGTTATCGGAGTGAAGTGAGACAAGTATTTTTAAACATATTAATGAATTCAATTGATGCTCTTGAATCAATGAAAGAAGAACGAAAAATTATCATTGATGTATTTGAAGAAGATCAAGCTATTCGAATTGTGATAAAAAATAATGGACCAATGATTCCAGCTGAAAATGTAGAAACGATTTTTGAACCATTTGTAACTACTAAAAAGTTAGGAACTGGTATTGGATTATTTGTATGTAAACAAATTGTGGAAAAACATAATGGATCCATTATGTGTCGATCAGATAACGATTGGACAGAATTTCAAATTGCATTTCAAAAATAAACAGTCTACACCAAATGAATGGTGTAGACTGTTTTAATTTGTGAGTATAACGGCTTCTAATTTAGGATCTTTAGTTGAATAACCTACTATTGAAATTGTATAAATAACATTTGGTTCAACATTGAATTTCGGTATAGTCAATAAAACGTTTTTATTATCTGCGAGTGAAATTTCAATATCTGCTGTACCAGGGCTAACTTGCAAAAAATCTGTTATTTGTTTAAAGAGTACATTTTCAAATAAATGATCCCCATCTTTTAAATCTACGTTTACAACAGGGGTATCTGGAGAGAAATGTGCAAACCGTATTTTGGCTTGACCAGCTGGTAAATGTGTATTATCAAGTATAGGCTGTAATTGTAGGTGATTATCACTATTTATTGCAGCAAGAGTATAAGTATGATTTCCCATTATTGGTACCAACGCTGAAAAGATTGGAGTTTCATTTCCGACAGGAACAATATCTATACGGTATTTACCTTGCACTAATGATAAATAAGGGCTGAATTGCTTAAATGAAATATTTTTAATAACCTTTTGTCCGTTTACTAAAATGTCAACCGCTGGTATATTTGGATCGGCATGAAAAATTCTTATATGTGACGGTAAAGCAGCTTCTTGTGAGTCTCTTGTTTCATACGCCTGTACAAGTTTTGATAGTGCATCGTAATATTTCATATATAATTCTATATATTTTTTAGGATTATGAAACTGATAGTAACGTGCGAGTTGTTCGTATTGTGTAACTTCTTGTCCATATTTTTCGATTTCAGATTGAGACATGAACATTCCTCCTTTGTCATCATTAAAACTATATGCGAAGCAAGAAAGCGGTTATGCAAAAAAAATGATTTTATAAAGGGAAAATTAAAAATTGACAACAAATATGTTTTCATAAAGAGGTGCTGGTGCTTACGAGAATTTCGCAGAGTAAAGCAGTACATATGACTGTACGAAAGTAAAATAAATGCCAAATTGAAAGTGCATTTCAATTAACATATTGAATACATGTCCAAAAATCGCTAGAAAACTAGGGATTTTTTTAATTATAGGCAAATACACATACAAAGTGATAATTGTCCTACATAAATTATAAAGGAAAGATACTTTGAATCTGAGGAAAGGAGTGCCACTTCGGGATAGGGATATCCCGATAGTAATTGTGAATGAAGTTATGAAAAGGTTTTGTGTTATAGGCTGTAGGATGAATTTGTAAACTTCATTTTTCTATTTATTTTAGCAATTGACAGTATTAACCCATAAGAGAGCGTCATGACGAACTGATTAGTGTGGTTAATCGGTTCTTTTTTTATAGTTTAAAACTGAAAAGTTTACATAATGAATAGGAATCTGAATTGATTAGTAAGGTGGGTGTCGAAATTTGTTTTAAAATATGCAATTTAAAGTAGGATAATAGGAAGGAGTTTAACGGGAGTTCCGTCGAAGTGTACAGAATGTCGGCATTTAAGGACAGTTGGCATTATGCTATAAAAACATTTGGTGATGTAGTCATTTCATATAAAAAGGAGGGTTATTTGGGCGTATAGAAAAGGGTTGGTCTTCGGTTTTTTAGTTCTGAATTTTCTGTTTTATAAAAATTTTTAAGCACTCATTTGTATATTTTATAATAGTTTTTTGATAAATTCACTGCTTTTGCAGAGGATTCTTTTTTATGAAAGAAACGTCAATTTTCTTCATATATATATACAAATTGGAGAAATGGGGGAGCGCTATGCGCGATTACTTAATTAAACCACTTGTTGGTCAGCCGTATCCAATGATTTCACATGGAAAAGGTGTTTATTTGTATGATCAAAATGGCAATAAATATTTTGATGGTTCGTCAGGAGCAATTACGGCAGGTATTGGGCATGGCGTAAAGGAGATTGCAGACGTTATTAAAAAGCAAGCTGAGGAGATTGCTTTCGTTTATAGATCACAGTTTACGAGTGAACCAGCTGAAAAATTAGCGAAGAAGTTAAGTGATTTAAGTGTAGGAGATTTGAACTGGAGTTTTTTTGTAAATAGTGGCACGGAAGCGAATGAAACAGCTATGAAAATTGCAATTCAGCATTTTCAAGAGCGAGGTATTCAAGGGAAACATAAAATTTTATCAAGATGGATGAGTTATCACGGTATTACGATGGGTGCTTTATCGATGTCTGGGCATCCACTACGTAGACAACGTTTCGTATCTATTTTGGAAGATTATCCGACTATACCAGCTCCATATTGTTTCAGATGTCCTGTTCAAAAAGTATATCCAACTTGTCAGCTGGCATGTGCGACTGAACTAGAAAGATCAATTGAAAGAATTGGTGCAGAGCATATTGCTGCTTTTATTGCTGAGCCGATTATCGGAGCAGCTGGAGGCGCGGTTGTTCCGCCGAAAGACTATTATAAAGTCATTAAAGAGATTTGCGACCATTACGATATTTTATTTATTGCGGATGAAGTAATGACTGGGCTTGGTCGTACTGGAGCATGGTTTGCGATGGAGCATTGGGGCGTAGAGCCGGATATTATGACACTTGGTAAAGGGTTAGGAGCGGGATATACACCGATGGCAGCGACAGTTGTAAGTGATCGTGTTATGGAACCAATATTACGTGGATCACGTTCAGTAATGAGTGGTCATACGTTAAGTGCAAATCCATTGTCTGCAGCAACGGCTTTAGCTGTTATTGAATATATGGAGAAACATAATCTTCCTGAAAAAACAGCAGAAAAGGGAGAGTATTTAATAAAAGGCTTACAGAAAGTTCAGCAACAATCGACAATCATTGCTGATGTGCGCGGAAAAGGGTTGCTAATCGGGGTAGAATTGCAACCGTTTACAAAAGCGTCAGAGCTTATTTCAGTTGCAGCTAAAAATGGTCTGCTGTTATACCAAGCAGTTTCAGGGCAAGCAGGAAAAGAAGATAGTGCACTGCTTGTAGCACCGCCAATGACAACTACATATTCCGAGTTAGATGAATTACTTTCAATTTTCTCTAAAAGTGTGGAAGAGATGATGCAAAAAGGAGGGCATAGTATCGCATGACAACTATTACAAATACATTCGGTAAATTAAAAGAAATTGAGGAAGTAATTTCTTTGTTCCATGATGATATGACATTGATGTTTGGGGGATTTGGAGGGATTGGATCCCCTCCATCTTTAATACAGGCAATTTTAGAAAAAGGCGTTACAAATTTAAATTTAATTGGAAATGACACTGGATTTCCTGATGTAGGTATCGGTCGTCTTGTTACAAATGAAAGAGTTAAATCAATAATTACTTCTCACATTGGCTCCAATCCAAATGCAGGAAGGCAACTAAACGAGGGAAGGTTACAAATTGAGTTTTCTCCGCAGGGAACATTAGCAGAGCGTATTCGCGCTGGTGGCGTTGGTCTTGGTGGTGTTTTAGTTGATGTTGGTGTTGATACGATTGTGGAAGAGGGAAAACGAACAGTTGAAATGAATGGTAAGACCTACTTAGTTGAAACAGCATTAACTGCTGAAGTTTCAATTGTATATGCGAAAAAGGCAGATCCATTTGGTAACCTTGTATTTGACAAAAGTGCACGAAATATGAATCCCCATGTAGCTATGGCTGGGGATATAACAATTGTAGAAGCAGAAGAAATAGTCCCGCTTGGAAGTTTAGATCCAGAGGAAATTGTCGTTCCAGGTGTTTTCGTAAATTATATTGTACTGTCGGAAGGAGTGAACTGGAAATGGGTATGGGCGTAGAAGTGAGGGATAAGATTGCTAGGCGTGCGGCGAAAGAAATACAAAATGGTATGATTGTAAATTTAGGTATTGGCATACCATCGCTTGTACCAAATCATTTGCCTGAAGATATAAATGTTATGTTTCATGCGGAAAATGGAATCGTCGGCATGGGACCAACGCCAAGTAAAGGGAATGAAGATGAAAATTTGTGTAATGCAGCAGGTTTACCAACTTCTCTTATAACAGGAGCGAGTTATTTCGATAGCTGCACAGCGTTTGGGATGATTCGAAAAGGTTTGCTAGACATAACGATTCTTGGTTCATTACAAGTAAGTGAAAATGGTGATTTAGCAAACTGGATTGTACCTGGAAAACGTGTTCCAGGTATTGGTGGAGCAATGGATTTAGCACAAAAAGCGAAGCGGGTCGTTGTTGTGATGAATCATGTTGATAAGTACGGAAATGCAAAAATTGTTTCAGAGTGTACATTGCCATTAACTTCAAAGAAATGTGTAGATTTAATTATTACTGATATGGCAGTCATGGAGGTAACTCCGAGTGGACTTATATTACAAGAATTAATGAGCCCATACACAGTAGAAGATGTAAAACGACATACAGAAGCTGATTTTCAAATTAGTTCTAACTTACTAGTAATTGAATGAAGGGAGATGTAATATATGGAGCAATTAAAAAAGCAAGTTTGTGATTATATTGAGAGCCATGAAGAGGAAAGTGTGAAATTTTTAAAACGATTAATTCAAGAAAAGAGCGTATCTGGTGATGAAAGCGGTGCGCAGGCAATTGTGATTGAAAAATTACGTGAATTAGGTTTAGAGCTCGATATATGGGAGCCTTCTTTTTCTAAAATGAAAGATCATCCTTATTTTGTATCACCCCGTACAAGTTTTTCAGATAGCCCAAATATTGTAGCAACTTTAAAAGGAAGTGGCGACGGGAAATCTATGATATTGAATGGGCATATTGATGTAGTTCCAGAAGGGGATGTGAATCAGTGGGAACATCATCCTTATAGCGGTGAGAAAATCGGAAATCGTATATATGGCCGTGGAACGACGGATATGAAGGGCGGAAATGTCGCACTTATGCTTGCGATGGAAGCGATTATTGAATCTAACATTGAATTAAAAGGAGACATCTATTTTCAAAGTGTAATAGAAGAGGAAAGTGGCGGAGCAGGGACATTAGCAACTATATTACGAGGATATAAGGCAGATGGTGTCATTATTCCGGAGCCTACTAATATGAAGTTTTTCCCGAAACAACAAGGTTCCATGTGGTTTCGTCTACGTGTAAAAGGGAAAGCTGCACACGGTGGAACGCGCTATGAAGGGGTTAGTGCAATTGAAAAAAGTATGTTTGTTATAGAACATGTAAGAAAGCTAGAGGAGAAAAGAAATAGTCGAATTACAGATCCGTTATTTAAAGAAATTCCGATTCCAATTCCAATTAACATTGGGAAAATTGAAGGAGGGAGTTGGCCAAGTTCTGTTCCCGATGAATTAATTTTAGAAGGAAGATGCGGTGTTGCGCCGAATGAGACTATAGAGGCGGCAAAAGAAGAGTTTGAGAATTGGATTGCTGAATTAAATGATGTGGACAATTGGTTTGTTGAAAATCCAGTAGAAGTAGAATGGTTTGGAGCGAGATGGGTTCCTGGTGAACTAGAAGAGAATCATGAACTCATTACGACACTTCATCACAACTTTGTTGAAATCGAAGGGAACGAACCAATTATTGAAGCATCTCCGTGGGGGACTGATGGAGGTTTATTTACACAAATTGCAAACGTACCAACAATAGTATTTGGTCCAGGAGAGACGAAAGTAGCACACTATCCAAACGAATATATAGAAGTTGATAAAATGATAGCTGCCGCAAAAATTATTGCATGTACATTACTAGATTGGTGTGAGGTGAAAAGATGAAATACTATGAATCTTTTAGAGAACAGACGAATTGTTATACAGTAGAAGGTGTTTTAGATTATTTTAATAAGCGTATTCGGGTAGATCACTATACAGGAAATGTTGAAAGTATTATACAGACAATTGACGAACTAGCAGAGAAACATTCTTTCACTAAATGTATTATTAAAGGAAAGGGAGAGCATGTTTCAACATGGCTCTCTTTCGGTTTTTTGTTGGAAGCAACGATACCTCATTATTTTCAAGGACACGATGCATACTTTTTTGTGAAATATAATAATGATGAAAGACGAAATAGTATGCATTGGATTGAGGAAGATACTATATTAAGCGGTGTAAAAGGAAAAGAAATAAAAGAAAAAGTAGTTCCAGAGAAATTTTTGCTGAGAAAAGCGACTGAAGAAGATGCAGAAGAATTAGCAACTGTATTCGGAAAAGTATTTGAAGTGTATCCGACACCTTTAAATGAAGCGAGTTATGTATTACAGACGATGAAAGAAGACGATACGATTTACTACGTGTATGAATTTGAGGGGAAAATTATTAGTACAGCATCTGCAGAAATGAACATAAAGGAAGGGAATGCAGAATTAACGAATTGTGCTACTTTACCTGAATACCGTAAACATGGATTTATGAAAAGTTTACTAATTAAATTAGAGGAAGAACTTCAAGAAAGATCTATTTTCTGCTCCTATACAATTGCTCGATCGCTTTCTTTCGGAATGAATGCTGCCTTTCATCAATTAGGCTATACGTATACAGGAAGACTGGCGAATAATTGCTACATTTTCGATAAGTTGGAAGATATGAATATATGGGTGAAAGATCTATCTAGCTATTCGAAAGCAGTAAAACTTCCGCCTCAAAATTTGGCTGTAAAGCAAAACAGTTAGGTGGAGCTGGGTGTTTGAAAAAGCCGTACTAATTAGAGTTTCGAGTTATCTAATGAAAATATAAAATTGATTAAAATTATAGAACGGAATCGTCATGCTTACAATCGCACATAGGTGTGCCGAAAATTCGGCATGTAATTGCTGGATTTTCGGCAAGAGGGGGGATGACATTGCTAGCAGTTTCGACACAAGAAGTCATTGAAGCGATTTTGGGCAGTATTGATGAGGCTATACACGCTGTAGATGAAAATGGAATTACAATATTTTATAATTCTGTAGCTGCAAAACACGATGGATCGAAGATTGAAAAAGTGTTAGGGAAACATCTGTTAGAAGCGTTCCCGTCTTTATCAAGGGAAACGAGTACATTGATGAAAGTACTAGATACAAAAAAACCTATCGTACATCAGGTACAACATTATCAAAATTTAAATGGTGAAGATGTTTGTACAGTAAATACGACGTTACCTATTTTTATAGATGGGAATATTGCTGGGGCTGTTGAAATTGCAAAGGATTACTCTACAATTCAAAAGCTTACTGACACAATTGTTGACTTACAGTCGAAAATAAAGCGATCATCTAGAAAAAAAGTGATTAAAAAGCACGCTGCATTTGAGACGATAGTGACAAATGATACGCGGTTTAAACAGACGAAAGAGTTAGCACAAAAAGTAGCACCAACAGACGCGAATGTTTTAATATATGGTGAAACAGGAACAGGAAAAGAACTGTTCGTACAAGCAATTCATGAAGCTTCTAAAAGAAAAAACAAGCCATTTATTGCACAAAACTGTGCAGCTTTACCAGAGTCGCTATTAGAAAGTTTATTGTTTGGAACGACAAAAGGAAGCTATACGGGAGCGATTGAAAGAGCTGGGCTATTTGAACTTGTTGATGGTGGTACATTATTTTTAGATGAACTGAATTCAATGCCTCTTGATTTGCAGGCAAAAATGTTACGAGTGTTAGAAGATGGAGTCATTAGAAGAATTGGTGATAATAAGACGAGAAAAGTAGATGTTCGTGTTATTACCGCGATGAACCAGCCTCCAGAAATATGTTTACGAGAGAATAAAATTCGCACTGATTTATATTATCGCTTAAACGTATTTTCATTATATATCCCACCGCTTCGTGAAAGAACTGAGGATGTACTATTATTAGCATCTTATTTTTTGAAAGAATATAATAAAAGTTATAAAAAAGGTGTACTTCAAATTGATGAGGAAGCGAAAGATAGACTGCAAGCTTATCAGTGGCCTGGAAATGTACGGGAGTTAAAACATACGATTGAACATGCTGTTATTATTGCAGAAGGGAATACATTAACAGCCAATTGTTTACCACGTACATTTCGGAAAGAGAAGTTTTCGAAGAAGAAGGGTATAATGCCACTTAGAGAAGCACTTCATCAAACAGAAAAAGAATTAATAGATCAAGCGTTGATTGAAACGGAAGGGAATATATTACAAGCCGCAAAAATGTTGGGTATCCCTCGTCAAACGCTTCAATATAAACTGAGCAAGTACGACAAAACCGCCGAATAATCGGCGGTTTTTGTGTGTTTGCACGAATAAAAGAGCGTTTACATATATAAAAAGTAATGAATATGATGTTAAGTATTGATTTCATACAACGCTTAAAAATATTTTTTCGCTTATGTAATAGGGTTCTCCGCACATTTACTTATCAACAATGTAAAGTTGGCATAACTATTGCTTATATAAAGGATGAGCGTATAAAAAGGGGGAATAGCAATGTTACATGATGTATACAAACCAAATCGTCACTGGAAGGATATCGAATTATGGAAAGATGTTACTGAAGAGCAATGGAATGATTGGGTTTGGCAATTAACGAATACGATCAAAACGTTAGATGACTTAAGAAAAGTAATTAACTTAACACCTGAAGAAGAAGAGGGCGTTAAAATTTCAACGAAAACGATCCCGTTAAACATTACACCGTACTATGCTTGGCTAATGAATCCTGATGATCCACGCTGTCCGATTCGGATGCAATCAGTACCGATTTCGGAAGAGTTATATAAAACAAAATATGATTTAGAAGACCCACTTCACGAAGACGAAGATTCACCAGTTCCAGGGCTAACACATCGCTATCCGGACCGTGTACTATTCTTAGTAACAAATCAATGTTCTATGTATTGTCGTTACTGTACACGTCGTCGTTTTAGTGGACAAATTGGAATGGGTGTACCGAAGAAACAATTAGATGATGCAATTGCTTATATTCGTGAAACGCCACAAGTACGAGATGTATTAATCTCCGGTGGTGACGGACTTCTAATTAACGATAAAATTTTAGAATATGTATTAAAAAATTTACGAGAGATTCCGCATGTTGAGATTATTCGTATCGGAACGAGAGCACCAGTAGTATTCCCACAACGTATTACAGAAAACTTATGTAACATTATTAAAAAATACCATCCAGTATGGTTAAATACACATTTCAATACATCTATTGAAATTACTGAAGAATCGAAAAAGGCATGTGAAATGTTAGCGAATGCTGGTGTTCCAGTCGGAAACCAAGCAGTAATTTTAGCTGGTATTAACGACAGCGTTCCAATTATGAAAAAACTTATGCATGACTTAGTAAAAATCCGTGTACGTCCATACTACATTTATCAATGTGACTTATCTGAAGGTATCGGTCACTTCCGTGCACCAGTATCTAAAGGTCTTGAAATTATTGAAGGTTTACGTGGACACACATCTGGTTATGCTGTTCCGACATTCGTTGTTGATGCGCCAGGCGGAGGCGGTAAAATTGCACTTCAACCAAACTATTTAATCTCACAAAGTGCAGATAAAGTTGTACTTCGTAACTTTGAAGGTGTTATTACGACGTATCCAGAGCCAGAGAGCTATATTCCAGGAAGAGCGGAAGGATACTTTAAAGAGATTTATCCGAACTACGAAGAAAAACGTTCAGATGTTGGTATCGCAGGTCTTATGAGCGATAAGAAATTTAACCTCGTTCCAGACGACTTACAGCGTATGAACCGTCGTAAAGACTACGAAGATAATGATACTCACGCATCTTTAAAAGATAAACGTGATAAGCGCGATCAATTAAAAGATAAAAAATATCAAGCACAAATGGCTAAATTAGAAGAAAACGACAAAAAAACTGAGGGTGATGCAGTATGAATTGTATGTGGTGTGACAGTACAGAAGCGAAAGAAAGCTTGAATACTGTATATTGGGAATTACCAGATGGTACGAAAGCCATTGAAATCCAAGAGACACCATGTATTTCTTGTTCCTCGTGCGGGATGGACTATCAATCAGACCATACAGTAAAAGAAATTGAAGATCAATTATTCTTAATTTACACGAAAGATTTACCAAAACAACTAACATATGAAGAATTAATGGGAAGACCGCGTCTATTAAAAAGAAATTATTTCGACTTTTAACCAGCTTTTATGCTGGTTTTTTTCTTTTTTGCCTTGTATAATGTACCCAAGTTAGAAAGGTAGGGAATATTTTTGAAAAAGACATTTTACCATTATATGATGAAGCATCGTGCAGCTTTATTTAGAAATGAAATTTCAGATTTAGCAGAGGCGATGTATGATGATTTAAGTTTTCCGAAGCAATCTGAAGACTATGATGAAATTAGTTCATACTTAGAGTTGAGCGGAATGCTAGAAAGTATGTCTATATTTGATGAAGCCTGGGATTTATACATACAAGATAGATAAAAACTATTTGAAAACATACAGAATACATTACTTTATTTAAAGTGAAGTATTCTGTATGTTTTTTTATTATGAAATTTGTTGATTTGAAGCTAGTCTAGTTACTAGCTTTTGTTTGAGTGTAATGTAAATTTTATAAGATTATATTTTTTATTGAAAAAATTTATGAATATAAGCTTCTGTGATAAGCGTTTTTATGTAGGTTGCATATACTGATATCAAAATCACGACGTCAAAAAAAGGAGAGATAGAGATGGCAAGAAAAAAACAACCTAAATACAACGTAGGGGACATAGTCGTGATTACGCTATATGGAACCGTTGGGAAAATCACAAATATGAAGGTTTTAGATGGAGTTTATGTATACGAAGTCAATAATCACGATGGATTTTACGTAGAGCAAACATTGCAGCACGTTACAGAGCAAGATATGAAAAAGGGCGATACGGAGTGGATTGAATTAAATTATAATTTCACGTTTGGTGATCTTGTGCAAGTAACTGGATATGATAAAGATGTTTTCCGTATTGTTGGTTTTCGTACAGAAGTATGGAGATATAAGAATGACGCATGGGAAGATACAATTTATGAATTGTCACGGATTACGGATGGTGAATGGTTAGAAGCGGATGAATCAGATTTAACGTTACTCGCCAATGCTCAAACGGCAAATGCAATTTTGAAGAAAATGAAACAAGATAAAGCAGGTATGAATAAATTAGATTTAGGAAAGTTAAAGTCAATTAACAACTCGAAAAAAGTGAGTGTTAAGACGAATCGTCAAGAAATCATTGATGGATTACTTGATATTTATAACGATTATCAATTATTGTTCGATACATTTAAAGATGAAGAATATAAAATTGTAATGGATGTTGTTCATAATTATTTAGTTAAATTGACAGAGAAAAAATAGTTAACTAGAAAGAGAGAATAAATTGAACAACAACATATGCAGTATAAGGTATGCCTACAACTATTAAAAAAATAAAAAGCCACTTTATAAGAGAGTCTGCCCATTGATCTTCATGCATGAACTCTTCTTTTGTTTGTCCTACTTCATATTGATTTTCCATTATTATTTCCCCCTTTGAATAGCTTGTACTACAATCGTATGCATCTCGTCCAAAGCTTATGACCTATAAAAAAATAAAATCTATTTTTCTAATCTCATATACATAATTTTGAGATTTTTTCATAAAACAGAAATAAAGGAGTGATGCTCATGAAGGAAATTGAAGTCGTGATTGATACGGAAGAGATTGCGGAGTTTTTTTATGAGCAACTAATTGAAAGAGGGTACGTCCCAAAACGAGAAGAAATTGAAGATCTCGCAGATATTACATTTGAGTATTTATTAGAGAAATGCATGATTGATGAAGTTTTTGATGAAGAGGATGAATGAAAGTAACGACGGGCATAACTCGTCGTTTTTTACTCTTTACAAACCTGTCACAAATATAGTCAATAATTATTGGTATAATGAAAAGGAAATTTTACTCAAGAGGTGAAGGAATGTTCAAAAAAATTATTGATTCTTTATTAGGAAAGAAAAAATATCGTTCGTATTCAAGTAGTGATTATCGTCGTAGAGGGCGCTCGTATTCAAGTAGCGATTATAAACGACGTTCATCTGGTTATGGACATCAACATTATAAAAGAAAACGTAAAAGCCGTAGCTTCTTTTCAAGTAGCTGATGAAATGGCGTCGTGTACTAGCATTATTTGATAGACCACTGCGAAAAAATACAATTGTTGCAGAGCGTTATAAAATTGAATCAGTAATTGGAATGGGCAGTTATGGGGTTACATATGTCGTTAATGATTTACAAATAAATAGATATAAAGTCTTAAAACAATTAAGACAAAGTAAACAAAGATATGAGTCTGGTAGAAAATCATTTGAACAAGAGAAAATGATCTTACAAACATTAAATCATCATGCAATTCCTAGTCTATATGATCATTTCCTATGGGAGAAAAAGAGCTTCTTTGTGATGGAGTACATGCCTGGTAAAAATTTTGAAGATTATATTTTCATAGATGGGTATGTATATACAGAACGCGAAGTTTTTGAGATTTTATATGAAATATTAGAAATTGTATCGGTGTTTCATAGTGAAGGCATTATTCATCGAGATTTACGCATTCCAAACATACTAATGAAAGAAAATCAAATTAGTATTATCGATTTTGGATTAGCTAAATGGAAAGGTGAAGATGATGAGCGAGCTACAACTTACGAAGGTGAACAAGCTTTGATGCGAGAAGTTCACTTTCGTAGCGACTTTTATGCGCTCGGTCATTTCTCATTATTTTTATTATATGCAGGATATGAATCTAATGAAAAACAGGAAAAACCATGGTACGAAGAATTAACTTTGGAACATTATAATCGTGAAATGCTTATGCGAATGTTACAAATAAAAACGCCGTACTATGAGAATGTACAAGATTTAAAACAAGATGTAGCTTCTGCTTTAGAAAGGATGGAGACTCCATGTTTCAAAAGTTTTTAGCAAGCGTTGGTATTGGAAGTGCAAAGGTAGATACTGTTCTTGAAAAAGATGAGTATATTGTTGGGGAAGAAATAGTTGGAAAGGTTCATATAACTGGAGGTTCAGTTAGCCAACAAATTGAAAGCATTTACTTAACATTATCGACGTCGTATGTACGAGAAGTGGATGATAAAAAAGTAACAGCAACATATGATTTAGAGCGAGTACGCTTAACAGAACCTTTTTCTGTAGAACCGAATGAAAAAGTTGAAATTCCATTTTCTTTTCCAATGCCAATTGAAGCACCACTTACACTTGGTATGAAAACGGTTTGGATTCATACAGGTCTTGATATTAAACGTAGTATAGACCCAAGTGACCGCGACTACGTTCAAGTGTTACCTAATGCATTATTAAGTAGTGTTTTAGATAGTGTAAATGAATTAGGGTTTAAAGCACGTCATATAGAATGTGAAGAATTACCACATCGATTACGTAAGCAAGTTCCATTCGCACAAGAATTTGAGTTTATTCCGGTTTCTGGAGAGCATTATGGGAAATTAGATGAATTAGAATTATTAATCTTGCCACGTGCATACGACCGACTAGAAATTATTATGGAAGTAGATAGAAAATCACGTGGATTAGCTGGTTTATTCGCTGAGGCGCTTGATCTTGATGAGAAGGTGATTCGTTTTACCGTAACAAGAGAAGATATCCCTGAGATGAAGCAAAAAATTAATAATTATATTTTTTAATAAACTATGCATAAAAAAGAAATGGAGAGGAAAACTAAAACAACCGCTCCATTTTTTTGCATAGTGAGGTTATGTATGTGAAACGATATCGACATTTATACTTGCTAAGTTTTATGTTACTCATTTGTTTTGTCGTATTATCACTTTCGTATCATACCGCTTGTATTGAGAACTTTGACAATATAGTCGCACATTTTATTCAAAGCTTTCGAAACGATTATTTGACGACCTATTTTACTTGGGTGTCTTTTATCGGTTCCAAAAGAATATATTTTCCATTACTCATTATTCTTGTAATGTATTTTCTCGTTAGAAAAAAGTTACTTAGTGCGTTACTTCTAACAATTAATTACTACGGATCTCGTTATTTAAACAGTATGCTTAAACTATGGTACGAACGAGCAAGACCTGATGTCACGCAGCTTGTTACTGCAACTGGATATAGTTTTCCGAGCGGTCATACGATGAATGCTACTGCTTTTTTAGGATTTATTGCATACGTCACAATTACTGAAGAGCGTATTTCGTTGCATAAAAAATTGTTAATTATTCTTATAGCAAGCTTTGTTGTATTATCTATTTCAGTTAGCCGAATATATCTTGGCGTGCACTATCCATCTGACATATTAGCAGGATGGGCAGCTGGCGGTAGCTGGCTCGTTTTATGTGTTATATTCCATAAAACGTTCATAAAAAAAGAACCTATGTCATAATAGGTTCTTTTTTCATTGGCTCAACATGAATGTGTGCATGGTAAATTCCAAATTTTTTGCGCAGCATAGCTTCGATGTTGTCGGTAATACAGTGACTTTCTCCAACATCCATGCGAGCATCTACTTCAATTGTAATATCAACGTACGTTTGATTCCCATACATACGTGCTCGAATATCTACAATGTTTTCCACACCGCCAATATGCTCAATAGCATCAGCGTATTCTTCCATTTTATCAGGATCAATTCCATCTGTTAGCATATGAGAAGATTCTACGAAAATCTCCCATGCAGTTTTACAAATAATAAGACCGACAATTAAAGCGGCAATAGGGTCTAAAATAGGCATTTGGAACTGAGAACCGACAATACCTACTACGGTACCAATGCTTACGAGTGCATCTGATAAATTATCCTTTGCAGCGGCTTCTAATGATTTACTTTTTGTTCGTGCTGCAATTTTTTTCGTATACAAATACACGCAGTACATAACGACAGCAGAAAATAAAGCAACCCATGCAGCGAGTACATTAGGCGCTGCTTGTTTCGGATTTAAGAAAGATTGAATGGCACTAATAACAACTTCTAATCCGACTGTTGCCATAATGAAGGACGCAACAAGTGATGCGATTTGTTCGGCACGCGAATGCCCATACGGATGATCTGGGTCACGAGGTTTACGAGATATTTTTAGACCAATTAATATCGCTAAAGAAGCACCGATATCCGTTAAGTTATTTAAACCGTCAGCGCGTAATGCGCTAGAGAGGGTAATATAACTGATGATGATTTTCATAGAGGATAAAAATATGTAGGCCATAATGCTGACAATAGCACCTTTATCAGCTTCTTTATGAGAAAGAGTATCCATTTTAATCACTCACCTTTCTTTAAAGGAATTTCTTTCTATAAATAGAGTATCAAACGAAAGTCGTGTGGGTCTATACAAACATTGTTGACGTTTTATAGCTTTTTAAGAAGGGGATAACAAAGTTTCGTAAAGGAAAAATATGTTGAAAAGTACAAAGTCAAGGTGTGAACCTAATTGGAGTTTATTTACTAAAGAGATAGGAGGGTAGATGGATGAGGAAACGAATACTTTTCTTACTACGTATTATTCTTATCATGACAAGGTGTAATTCATTAAACCATGAAAAACTTCAAAAGATAATTGTGAAAATAGATGAAAACCCTCTGAAAAATATTTTCCAGAGGGCTTTCATTTTAGTATGCTTCTAAAAACTCAGTAACTTGCTCTTCTGTTTTTGCATTAGCACTATGTAAGTGGCCTAGCTTCTCACCGTTTTGGTATACAAGTAAACTTGGAATACCCATTACTTGATACTCTTCAGCGATACTTGGAAACTCATCTTTATTGATAGAGTACCATTCAAATTTATTGAACTCTTCCATTACATCTCCGATAAAGTTGTCCATACGTACGCAATCTGGGCACCATGTAGTAAAGAACTTAACAACTACAGGCTCCTCGCTTGCGATGATGTCTTTGAATTCTTGTTCTGTTTTAATTTCTTTCATAAGTAAAACTCCTTTCAATATCACACGAATTTATATGCAAAATTCGTATTTGCAAACATGTTGCAAACTTATTATTTGTTTTTTAGTTTTGTAGTTCGTTCACACTTATAAAATTATATGTAACATGACTGCGCTACTAAGTGTGAAAATAATGGAACCTCACTTTTCTTTATAAGCTTTTTCCAGGATTGTGTCAAACTTTTGAATTTTATACAGAAATTAAAGAAGCCCACACTTTGATTGAGTATGGGCAGAGTGACTAAAATTAATCGCTTATTAATTTCGAATAGATATTTAAATCGATAAGCTTTCCAGCTGATTTTTCGCTCTTTCTCAGAATCCCTTCTAGATTAATTAACTTTTATTATACAAGAAAATAACTACATTGAACAAAAGCGTTAATTGGAGGTAACGAAATGACAAACTCATCAATTGAATATTGCGTTCAGTGTGATTAAGAAAGTGGTGTATAAAGATGGGACGAGATGAGAGTTACTTCCGAGCTAAAAAAAGAGTAGATAATTTAAACTCATTTTACATGCATTTAACCATCTACATACTAGTCAATCTGATGCTTTTTTACTTTTTAAGTAGTGAATTAGCTATTTTTTATTTTATAAAGAAATAACTCGGAAGCTCATATCCTTTCATGATAATATAAGGTGAAGAGGAAGGCCTTCCCTCTAATTATTAGTACACACTAATAAGGTTTTACGGGTAGTTAATTTTTTATCTAACTTCCTCGTATGTACTGAATTTTAATGTGAAAATGTTCGTTAATAGGAGATAAAAGAAAAAAGAGGATATATGAATGCTTGTATTAGGTTTTATATTAATTGGTTTAGGTGTTTTTATTGTTTGTCTGACTGTAATTGATGGAATCAGAGAGACAAAGGAACATAGTTTCAGTGGGTTTAAAGAGTTTATTATTATTGTGCTGGTGCATATTATAGAAATAATCAGTGATTTATGGGGATTCCGATTGCTATTTATATTGATAGGATTGGTTTGCATCGGATTTGGCGTTGCTATTTTAATAGTGGAATTGTAGTGGAAGATAAGTAAAGGGCATCTAATTAAGATGCCTTTTTATATTAATTCCAAAAATTGAATAAGGTTAGAAATTATATGGTTGTAATGGGAATTGAGGGATATGAATAAAAAAATTTTATCCCGCTATTTGTCGGGCAGTAAATACCCCCAACTCAAAATTCAGCGGAAGCAAAGAAGTTAGGTGGGGTCGGGCTGCCAGTAAAAGCCCGATTGGTGAGAGCTGATTAAAGTTTCACTTTATTAGGGATTTGCCTTAAACATTTATTACAGTCAAGAATATTTATAATAATATGAACTAAAAAAGGTCCAATTTTTGTAATGTTGGAGGGGATTATTGTGGACATAACTCAAAGCGTATCAAGAATAGTGGTTAATGGGAAAGACCTTTCTTTCACTTCAGTTCAAACCTCTGCATGGAATCATGGACCTGTAAATGATTTAATCGTTACGACGAATCAGAGAGTGAATGGGCTTTATCAATTCATGTGGTCACAAGTACCGGTTACGATTTCGGTATATTTCCTTCAAGGAGCGGATTTACTTAGGTTCGTTAGGGTTGCGGGAATTAATGAGCGTGTAACAGGAGAATATGTATATCATTTCATTTGGTGATAAGAAGGAGTCAAAGTAGTCTAGCAGCTACTTTTTTATTTTGTCATTTGAATATAAGCGAGCGGACTAGCTTTATAGTACCCACTGAAATAAAGAATCATAATATAATTTGTAATAACTTATACGGAAGTGAGTTGAAAATCATGTTTTATTCATATTTTAATTCTGAAACTGGTATGCGACCAGCGTATGGTACATCTATAACGTATAGTGGAGCACAAAGTACAGTCCAAGCTATTCAACAAGCATTGCAAATGCAACAACAATTGCAAATGCAGCAGCAAGGTGTACAACCGTATTATTCATCCGTAGAGTATTTTTACCCAGTACATCATGTTACACCGTACGGAAGTTCTTTTCTTACTATTCCATATGGAACTGTATACAACTTATAACTAGTAAGGAATGCAGTGGTGTATATAAATAAGGGTGCAGGTTAATAGCGCCCTTATGAATAATAAAAATAGCTAGTCCAAACCTTATAAATCAATCTTACATAATATGTAGTAATAAGTTTGAAAGGGGAATTAGTATGTCTTGTTATTACTACTGTAAGTATTGTAAGGAGTATAAAAAGAAGCATCATGATTGTTGTAAGAACACTAGTAAGTGCCATGATAACAAGGACAATCTTGTTAGAGCATCGGCATTTAGAGCTAGAAATACTGTGAATCAAAATGTTCCTGCTAATACTTTTGTGAAAGTGTTATTTCAAAATGAACAATTTGATTTAGCGAATGAGTATAATCCAGCAACATCTATTTTTATGCCGAAGACTAAAGGTGTATATTCTATTATTGGAACGATTGGTTTCTTTCCAAACGATCCAACTTTAAATTATAGAGCGCGTGTAGAAATTCGTGTGAATGGAAACGCAGCGATAGCTATAGATAATGACTTTTTTGGTCCAATAAGTTTTGGAAATGTCGTAAGTGTTTCGACAATTGTTCAATTGAATGCAGGGGATGAAGTTGAGATTTATGCACAAAGTAGTATAGATGGAGTTTTAAGTCCTTTAGAAGATGGTGCACATTTTGAAGCAGCAAGATTTCCTTCTCCAATTAAATAAAGTCATTAAACAATGAGTTTGCAGAAGCTTAAAGGTAAACCCTCACCGAAATGGTGAGGGTTTTTTAATCTATTAAAAATAGTAACAGGTCGTCCAAGCTATTCTAATCTATATAGCATACTATGTAAAAATAAGTGTAAAGGGGGACTCACTATGTCTTATTATTACTGTAAGTATTGTAAAGATTACAAAAAGGAAAGTCATGATTGTTATAGGAAAAGTAGTAAATGTGATAGGAAGTATGTAAAGGTGAAGTGTTGTGATGATAAGAAAGAGGAGCTTGTAAGGGCATCGGCATTTAGAGCTGTGAATACAGTTAATCAACCTGTTCTAGCAAATACTCCTGTTAAAGTATTATTTCAAAATGAACAATTTGATCTAGCGAATGAATATAATCCAGTAACGTCGATTTTTACTCCGAAAACTAGAGGGGTATATAGTGTATTAGGAAATATAACATTTTCTCCAAATGATTTTAATGTAAATTACAGAGCTAGAGTAGAAATTCGTGTAAATGGCAATCCGGCAATAGCGATAGATAATGATTTCTTTGGAACAGGAGTATTTTTTAATAATGATGTTTCCGTAACTACTATTCTTCAATTAGAAGCAGGAGATTTAGTTGAAGTTTTTGCAGAAAGTAGTATTGCTGGCGTAATTGTACAAAATGTTAATGGTGTAAATACGGTTCATTTTGAAGCGGCAAGATTTCCTTCTCCAACTAAATAAAACTGATTATTAAATGTTTTTTAGTAGGTTTAGTTAATCCCCTTACCAAATGGTGGGGGATTATTATTGTTTTTCTAAAATATATAAGTAAATAGGTAAAGCGTAGTTTAATTTGTAGGGGCTTCAACCTTCTTCAGATAATAAACAGAATAATAAGTAACATGCTTGTAAAAACGCATTGTTAGTAAGTTTACTAGTTTTCTTATAGAACAAGAAAGACGGAATACATAAAAGATCGTATCATTATGTTTTTTCTTTACTATATAGAAATTATATATTGAACATAGATTTGTGTAGGGAATGCTAATACACTGAAAAGAATAGCATAAAGGCGATTACACTATATAAAAACAAAATCAATCCTAAGATGAGTAGTATTGGATGCAACTTGAACATATTTGACCTCCTTGAGTATATAAAGAATTTTAATATATTATTGGTCAATTTAGAAGGGGGACGGTTACATAAAAAAAGAGCATACATAAAAAGTACGCTCCAAAGAAAGATAGGTTTTATGAGTGGATAATCTCCATACGATAATATATGTTCTTTTCATAAAAACGTGTAAAAAATCAATGAATTATCAATGGAATATCATAACATGAGTAATTTTAGTCTAGGAATGCAGTTATTTTCTTTCTCGGTTATTTTAGGTAATAAAGTTGTGAAAATCGTGCATTATGCGGACTAACAACGGGATAGCGATCGTACTTCCGTTACATATTTCTTAAAGTCTGGGTATTGCGTGATAGTTTGACATTTAGGGGTGCATAGTTGATTAATTATAGACACATTTGTAATTACTTCGTTACAAGGACCGAAAAATGTAATTTTTAGCTTTGAATTTGGTGGGATTTTGAACACGATAGGTTTTTTTTCCATGAAATCAGCTCCTAATATTGAGTATTATAATTTAATGGATATAGAGTCGTATTAGTATAATATGAAATTTCAGTGGATTTGCTTATAATAAAGAATTTTATAGTAGTAAAAGTGCTTAAAGATGTAAAGAGAAAATTGAGAATGGGAAATAAAATGTTTAATTAATATAATCAATAAATACGCAAATGGTTAATATAACTAATGCATTTTTTTGTTTGTTACATATTATGTTAGTAAGAATGGTATAAGGAGGTAGTATAAAATAGTGGAAGAAAATGTACAAGCTCAGCTTTCGCCACCGTGGATCACATATTTTAATGAATTAAAAAATTCAATAGGTGCTGATCCAACTGTTACAGTTGGGCCGCTTATTCCTGTTGGTGGTAATTATATTATTTTAGTGCATGGGTTAAGCAACGAAAAAGCGAGAGCATTAGCAACGCTTTTAAAATCTTTTGTACAATTTGGGAATGTAAGTGTGACAGTTATTGTAACGAATAATGAGAATGAAATTGTAAATCCATTTCCTTGTCCACTAGATGCATTTGAAATAGCTCATTTATTTCAAGTAGCACTAGAAAATAATCCTTATTTTGAACAAGTTGTGGTACAGCCTCAGTTCCCTGGCGGACCGAATGTTGTTTTTCCGGTTTTCGCTGCGGAAGTCATTCAGTTTTTCAATGACGATATTTCTAACTTATGTCAAACGTTTACAGGTGTTGCGGCCAATGTGTTTCGTGATGTAATGAATGATGAGGTTTGTGGTATCCCAATTCTATTTTCCACAAGTTGTGTTATGAGCAGTGAAAACTCACAATTACAAAATACAGATTTAGCACCAAAGTTGTTTTATTAAACTGTAAAAAGACATTTTCAGTAATAGAAAATGTCTTTTTTATGCACCAATAGTGTTCAGGTTGGAAAATTGCAATTTAATAGGAGTAAAATTCAATTAATTAAAATTTTTCTAAATCTCAAATTTCATGTAGAGGTAGTAATTTTGACTTAAGAATATATAGAAAATGAGGGATGAAATTTTTTAGTTGAAAGGAAATCGATACTGAAAGTTATAATTTAATAATACAGGAGATTTTTTTTAATATCTGTAAAAATGATTGATAGGACGAGATTACATAATAAATGAATAGTAGGGTATATTTCGAATGTTTTATGTGGCATACATGTTAAAGTTGATAGAAATATTTCTGAAAGAGAATATATTTTGAAAAACAGTAAAGATTCTTTTTATTTATATTATAGATAGCTAGTTTTAGAGAGAGGAGGCTTACAATAAAACAAGCTATGAATAAGACATTCAAAAGGAGCTGGAATGTATGGGGTATATTGTAGATATTTCAAAATGGAATGGAACTATTAATTGGGATATTGCAGCATCTCAGCTAGATTTAGTGATTGCTAGAGTTCAAGATGGCTCTAATACGGTGGATTTTATGTATCAAAATTATGTTAGTGAAATGAAAAAGCATAGTATCCCATTCGGTAATTATGCTTTTTGCCGTTTTATATCTATTGCTGATGCAAAGAAAGAGGCACAAGATTTTTGGAATCGTGGTGATCAATCTGCTAAGTTTTGGGTAGCAGACATAGAAGTTCAAACGATGGTAGATATGCAAGGCGGGACACAGGCATTTATTGATGAATTACGCCGTTTAGGTGCGGAAAAAGTAGGATTATACGTAGGGCATCACACGTATTTATCATTTGGAGCATGTAATATTGAAGCTGATTTCGTATGGATCCCTCGTTATGGAGGGAATAAGCCAGCATATCCATGCGATATGTGGCAATATACGGATTCAGGGAATGTTCCTGGGATTGGGAAATGTGATCTGAATCGATTAGTAGGAAATAAGTCACTTTCTTGGTTTATAGATTCCAACAAAGCAAATCAATCTAACATAGTGTATACACAGCAACCGAATGGCATTGGTATTGCAGTTTCGAAATATCCTGATGGATACGGAATAAATTTATATGAAACTCCCATGACCCCTCAATTTACAGGTGCACTCACTCAGAAAATTCCATATTTAATCTTAACAGGTTATTGGGGAGGCGGTGAGCAAGATATGATTTGTTTAGAGAACGATAAGCAGTGGGCATATTTAAAACATTTTAATGTGAAATGGTTTTATGCAACTTCGAAATATCCTGTCGGTTACGGAGTAAATTATTATGAAGAGCCTGAATGTATGAATTATAAAGGGAATATAGATGGATCGACATCTTTTCGAGTGTGGGGTAGAGTGGGAAATGCGGTAGATATCGGGCAGAATAGTTGGATACCTGAAAAACATGTAATTATTAAGTAACTATAGCGGCAGTATTGTTTTTAAGGAGTATGTAAAGAGTCTTCTTACTATACATAATAGTAAGAAGACTCTTTACGTTTAAAAATGAAAATACATGATACATAGTCTACTCATATGAAATGAATTACATGTAGAAAACACACTGTTTTCACAATGACTGTGTATAGTTAATTTGCATAATGATAAAAGTGAGGTATTTGAATTGAAAAAGAAAAAAATATTTATTGGAACAATTATTTCATGCGTGATGCTAGCATTATCTGCATGTGGTTCCTCAGACAACGTAGTAACATCAAAAGTAGGGAATGTTACAGAGAAAGAATTAAGTAAAGAATTACGACAACAATATGGAGAAAGTACTTTATATCAAATGATGTTAAGTAAGGCATTGTTAGATAAATATAAAGTTTCAGATGAGGAAGCAAAAAAGAAAGTAGAAGAAGCAAAAGATAAAATGGGTGAGAACTTTAAATCCACTTTAGAACAACTTGGATTGAAAAACGAAGATGAATTAAAAGAAAAAATGAAGCCAGAAATTGCATTTGAGAAAGCGATTAAAGCAACAGTTACAGATAAAGATGTGAAAAATAACTATAAACCAGAAATGAAAGTAAGTCACATTTTAGTGAAAGATGAAAAAACGGCTAAAGAAATAAAGGAGAAAGTAAATAATGGTGAAGATTTTGCTGCCTTAGCAAAACAGTATTCAGAGGATACTGGTTCAAAGGAACAGGGCGGGGAAATATCTGGTTTTGCTCCTGGGCAAACAGTGAAAGAATTTGAGGAAGCTGCGTATAAATTAGATGCAGGCCAAGTAAGTGATCCGGTTAAAACAACTTACGGTTACCATATTATTAAAGTGACGGATAAAAAAGAATTGAAGCCATTTGATGAAGTAAAGGATAAAATTCGTAAAGATATAGAACAACAAAGACTACAAGATACGACAGGTAAATGGAAACAACAAGTAGTCAATGATTTATTGAAAGATGCTGATATTAAAGTGAATAATAAAGAATTTAAAGATACATTTAAATTTCTAGAAAAGAAATAATGACTGTAATCATAATTAGAAAAGGGAACTCATATAGAGTTCCCTTTTCTAATTAGTGTGTGAGTTATAAATAGATAGTAAGACAATACAATATTACATTTAAATATTAAGAATTACAATGGAAAATTATGGTTTATAATTATTTCAACGAAAGTGGATATTCTACGGTTTTCATTATGCAAGTTTATTACATATATTTACTCTTTAATAATGAATATCGAACATAATTTAAAAAATAATACATATAATGTTTTTGAATAAATATTTAACATGGATAATTAGTAAAAAGCTGAGCATTCGATTGGAAAGGATGTTCTTTTTGTTGTGAAAATTTTAGGATAAAGAATGAATCGTTTTAAACGCATCATTTACCACATCAATAAATTAAGGTGGGGAGAATATATGAAAGTAATCTTTCAAGGAGAGGGCGGAGCGAAAATTTTTGAGTCATATGATGAAAATATAAGTGATTTATTAGTTATATTAAAAGAAACGAAAGGGATTAAAATTGGGATGGTTGAGTATAAAGTGTTAAAGTACGAACTTAATTATTTTCGTCATCCGAAAAAAGCGGATACAGAGAGAGAGTTACATATAATAGTACAACCTAAGTATATGTAATAAAATATAATAATAAAAATCACTGATTCAGTTTTGTAAAGTTCCATAGAGTATGTAAGAAAAGAGAGTGTTGTAAATGCTCTCTTTTCTTATGCTTTGTGAGTTCGTTCATCATAGTATATGTTTTCAGTTATAGATGGTTAATAAACGATAAAAATTTAAAACTTTTTCGTTTAGGCAGGGATTTTATATTTGAGTAAATAAATATATTATGAAGTATTTTTTATACGAATATTGGAGGAGTATAAAATGAGTTTAGCAAGTTACATAGGCTGTAATGTAGAAATTCCGTTAACGGATCCAGATTCTAATGATGTAATTGTTTTTGGACCGTGTTTTTCAGATGAAAGTATGCTTGAAATTGTACAAGATTATCAATTCCAAACAAATTACATATATGAGGTTTCAACTAATTAGGGAATTGAACTTGTCGAGTGGCAAAATGTAAAGGAAAAAAAAGAAGCGAAAGAAAAACTTTTAACTTTATGCAAGATTATGGAAAGTTATTTGGAAGATGGAGACTATTTCGAATTATTTAGTTGTTGGGTTGGTGATGAAGATAAGGAACGAGTAGGGGAATTGAACTTAAAAATAAATCATTTTAATATAGATGAATTATGTATTCCAGAAAGAACATTAGTTAGGATAGAAAAATAAGCTTTGAATATTTTTTAGAAAAAGGCGATTTCACTTTGTGTGAAGTCGCCTTTTAGTTTTTATATGCATTTTATATAAGAAATGAAAAGTTTATTTGATAAAGGAAAAAATATGGAGATAAATAAAATTATGTTTTTTGTTAAGAAATAATAAGTATAGCTCTTCTCAAAGGAACGTAAGTTCGTGTATAATAAGAACGAATGTTCTTTTGAGAGGTAACCTAATTATAGTTTAGAAGTAAATTCGAGTTTAGTAAGTATTAAAAATAACTAAGGGATAGCATGAATAAATAAATGTATAAATGATCAAGGAGATAAAAAAATGAACGATGTAAAGATACAAAAAGAAGAAAGAGAGTGGGTTCCGTTTACAGTAATGTCCGAACAACTTTTAAATATGAGAAAGATTATTGGAGAGAAATTAAAAGTACAAAAACCGCTTTTAACAAATGAAGCAAAAGAGAGGATTTCTGATAAATTATTAACGTCATTACTGTCTGAGAAAGAAATATTGGTAACATATTTTGAAGATGGTTACATATTAACAAGCTACATGACTGTTGTACATATCAATCCGGTAAAACAAATTGTAATTTGTACAGACGCCTTTTATAAAACTTACGTATTTAACGCTATGGATATTATTGAAATAATGTAAAAGAAGCTGAATATTTAAATGGCAGCTTTTTTTATTTCTGATTTATGAGACAAATAATATAAGAAAAAGCAGCTAGCTTTGTGCTAGCTGCTGAGCCCCAGGGAAAGGGAGAAAAAGATAGGGTACTCCAAAATCGATAAGAGCTGTCAAACAGCCTGATTATAGTATAGACAAATTAAAATTTTCTATACAAAAAGTTGAACATAAGATTAGGCTGTACCCACTTGGTTTTGATCTGCAAGGTCAGAATCAAATGTATTGGTCGCGCTAACACCGCTAAAAGTATTAACAACAAAACCAACGTTTGATGCGCCGGAACCATTATAAGCTTTCGTATTTTCTTTCGGAGAAACGTTGTAGAAATCACCTAAGTTAAATGATCCATTACTATTTTGTACAACTAAATTTCCTACAACTGATGGCATAATTTTCACCTGCTTTATAAAAAGTTGTTAACATTACTATATGGAGTTATAGTCCAGATGGTTCATATAATAAAAATTGTGGAATAGTAAAACGTTTGGAGCATGGATTTCAATAAAAGTGTGTTAAAATTAATATAATAAAGTTGAGTAATTTTTTTAAAAAATTTGTATAATTGATATATATGAAAATAAAGGAGGCAAAATGTAATGAAAGATATTATGAAAAAAGTTGATTTAACAGATGCCAAATCAAGTAATCTTGTTGCACTAATTTATAGTAATGAAGTTATATTAGTTGAAGACGCATTTTGTCCAAATGAAATAAAATTAAAGTTTAATGAAATTGCAATTTTATCTGCAATTAAAACAGCTCATATTGCGAAAGTGTCTATTAGGAAAGAACTTGAAGCGCTTTTTCATGATACGGGTGTTATATTAGTGAAACAAAATGTTGATTATGGTAGTAGCCAATCTATTACCATGCATTTTGAGCAATTTAAAAAGTTGCAAGATGAGATTGAACATTTAAATAAAAGTATGTAATAAAGCAGCTAAATAAAGGTTCTATCATCAAGGTGGAATGTGTTGTGTTGAAAAAGTGGTTTAAAAATTATTTGGGTGAATCGCATTGTAAACATAAATATGTTTTTATTAAGATGCAGGATAATGAGGATTTTAAAAAAGGTACATTAGGTGTAGTTTATATTTACCAGTGTGAGAAATGTGGAAAAGAGAAGTTGAAATGTAAAAACAATAATGAAATAAACAATGAATTTTTAGATATATAGCAAAAAGTAACCATGATGGTTACTTTTTTTGTTTATGTATACAATATCAAAACCATTACTAAAGTATGAGTTGAGTTAATACTATAGTAAATCGCTGAATAAAAATGAAGAGAGTAAGATATAGGGAAGGAGGATGAGAGAAATGAAGCGAAAAGAAATTAGTAAATCTGTAATTATTACAGGCGTGACACAAGGGTTAGGGCGTGCGATGGTTGATCGATTTCATGAATTAGGGTGGAACATATATGGTTGTGGACGTTCAAAAGATAAAATTGAAGAACTAAAAAAACAGTACAGTAAAATACATGATTTCCAAGTAATTGATGTTTCAGATTCTCAGCAAGTTAACAATTGGGCAAATTATATACTTAATACACATACAGCTCCCGATATGATAATAAATAATGCATCGATTGTAAATCAAAATGCACAACTTTGGAAAATTACGGCTCAAGAATTCGAAAATGTAATGAATGTAAACGTGAATGGTGTAGTAAATGTAATAAGAGCATTTGTTCCAGCGATGGTAGCTAGGAAAGAAGGAATTATCATTAATATGAGTTCTAGTTGGGGGAGAGAAGGTGAGGCTGAGCTTGCGCCATATTGTGCCTCGAAATTTGCCATTGAAGGTATCACTAAATCTATGGCCCTGGAATTACCCCATGGCATGGCTGTAGTTGCTTTAGATCCTGGAGGGAGTATTAGTACTCCAATGCTGAAGTCATGTGCGCCACAATATATAAATGAATCGCCTACACCTGAAACTTGGTCACATAAAGCAATTGAATATATATTGAATATAACAATAGATAAAAATGGAGATTCATTGACATGCCCAGCATGCATATAAAAGCACCTTTAAGGTGCTTTTATATTAGTAGCACATTATATCATTCACAAAATTACATCTAAAAAATAAAATAAAAGATTAAGGGTGAGGTTTGTTTGTTTTGAAAGCTTTAGAAAATATTTAAATAGGTGATAAAAATGAATCCAAGCAGTTTAAAAGTGACAGGGGCATGGTTTCAAGTGGGAGGGAATCTTACAGCTGCTATTGGAACGACAAGAGGATTTATTGGAGAAGAGAAAGTTGAATCGGATCTTGTTATTGTAGGAAGCTCATTACAAGCCCTCGGATATATATTACAAATCATTGCGAGCAATTATGATGATGGGGAAGAAAAAAGAGAAAATCAAAATATAGGCTTAGAGAATCAAAGTAAATTACTTGATCAAATAGGAATTGAGTTATTAGCATTAGGCAATATATCAAATGTAATAGGAACATATTTTAATATAAATGAACAATTGAAAGAAAATGATTATCTTATCATTACAGGGAACAGTTTACAATCGATCGGTGCTTTTTTAGGAGTAGAAGCAGCTTTGTTGGATATAAATGTATTACAGAAAATTATTATACTGGGTAACTCCATGCAAAGTTTAGGGGCTGGATTACAAGCGTATCAAGGTGTTTCAAATGTATTGAAAGATGAGAGAGAAAATGAAGATAGTATTTTTGATAAGAAGGATGAGAGAATCATTGCACTCATTGGTATTTGGATACAAGCGATAGGAACGTTAATTTCTGCAATTGGAGTAACTGCAATAGAGGAAGAAAATAGGCTAGAAAACAATAAAAAGTCTGAAATACTTATTTAAATAGAAGGAGATACATTGATTTTAGAGGTAGGTTAAGATTAAAATGGTAGTAGGTTTTTTTGCGTATATTTTGAAAAGTGATATATAAAATACAAAATAAGGAGTTTTCAAGGGATGATGTATTTATTAGCAATTCTTCTTCCACCTGTTGCTGTATTATTTTGTGGAAAACCAATTCAGGCAATCATAAATTTCATATTAACATTAATATTTTGGGTTCCAGGAGTTATACATGCAATTCTTGTAGTGCATGATAAAAAAGCTGATCGGCGTTTGAAAAAACAAATTCAAGCATATGATGAAATTAATAAGAGGAATCGAAGATAATTCATCTGCAAAATGTTTTTAAAAGAAAGGAGGATTAACCTCCTTTCTTTTTTAGTGGGTGTTAAGTTTAGATTTTTGTGTGGCGGAAAGAATTTTTAATGTAAGTATTATGATAATAACTTTTAGATTGTGCATGTAATAGGCCAGTATAAATACTTTCTGGTACATTAAAGAAATCGTACATACCATTCTTTAATTGGATTCGCAAAATCATAGAAAAAGGATTATAACCAACAGCAACTATATTTTTTGAAATTACGGGAGATAGCTTCATCATTACGCAACTCCTCACTTTTCATTTTTAATACTTTTTTGTAGATGTTGAGGTTGTGATGTTGAAATCCTTATAATTTAAGAGGTATTATACTTATATGCAATATATTAAATGTTTGTTATACGTAATTATAAGGAAGTTCACACGAAGTACATATCGTTGTGCTATTTTTATTTCACCTTTGATTTATAAATAAGAAAATATTGACCATTTGAAAAAAAGGTATATTATTTATACGAGGTATTAAAAATTCACTTTTTACATTCTATGCTTCAAGGGGCAGCGTTATTAGGAAAAATAGAAGTGAAAATAGTTTGTATAAGAAGTATTCTAAAATTTATAATCTGTGAATTGGGAAAATATTGAATGCTCCAGGTCAATATACTTTCTTAATCAAATTTATTTTAGAAAGTGACCTCAATATTTTTAAGTAAATCAACGGGAGAATTGAAAGGCAGGAGAAAGTAACATGTCAGAAAATTATCGTTCTCGAGAGGAACGACGACAAGTTAAAAAGAAAAAACAACCAGCTTCTAAAACACAAAAGCCAAAAGGTAAAACATCATTCTTTCGCAAGTTTTTAATTACTTGTTTATTACTTGGTATTGTTGGTTTAGTGGCGGGGGTTGCTACCTTTTTCGTAATGATTAAGGATGCACCAAAACTTGAGAAAGCAAAACTTGTTAATCCGTTATCCTCAAAAATTTATGATAAAAACGGGGATTTGGTATATGAATATGGAAAAGAAAAAAGGACGAATGTTACGTATGAGCAAATACCTAAATTAGTAGAAAATGCATTTTTAGCGACAGAAGATTCACGTTTTTATGAGCATAGCGGAGTAGATTTTAAAGGTACTGCCCGTGCTGTTCTAGTAAGTCTTAAAGGGGATTATGGTTCTCAAGGTGGAAGTACGATAACACAGCAAGTTATAAAAAACTACTTCTTATCAATGGACAAAACACCAAAGCGTAAGGCGCAAGAAATATATTTAGCTTATAAGCTAGAACAACAGTATTCAAAACATGAAATATTAGAGATGTACTTAAATAAAATTAACTTAGGAAACCGTTCATATGGGATCGCAACAGCAGCACAAAACTACTATGGTAAAGAATTGAAGGACTTAACATTACCAGAAGTTGCGATGCTTGCAGGTTTACCGAAAGCACCGAATAACTATGATCCAACGAAAAAAGAAAATGTTCAAAAAGCAACAGAAAGAAGAAATGTTGTTCTAAGTTTAATGAACCGACATGGATATATAACAAAACAGGAAATGGAAGAAGCATCAAAAGTTGACGTAGAAAAGGGGCTTAAGCCTGCAGCTCAACTACAAACAATGCCATACCCTGCATTTATGGATGCAGTTGTGAAAGAAGTAGAAAAAGAATTACCAGATGCTAATATCGGTTCTGACGGTTTAGAAATTTATACAACGTTAGATCCGAAAGCACAGAAACTTGCTGATAATATTTTAAATAATAATATCATTGATTATCCGAACGATAAATTCCAAGGTGCATTCACATTTATGGATACGAAAACAGGAGAAGTTCGTGCTATAGGTAGTGGCCGTGGAGAAAATAAAGCTGTATTTAAAGGGCATAATATGGCAATTGAATTAGATCGTGCAGCTGGTTCAACGATGAAGCCGATTTTCGACTACGCTCCTGCAATTGAATATTTAAAATGGGCTACGTACCATCAAATTGATGACTCTCCATTTAAGTATTCAACGGGACAAGAAGTACGAAATGCAGATAGAAGTCATATGGGTCCAATTACAATGCGTGAAGCATTAAAAATGTCGCGTAATATTCCTGCAATTAAAACTGCAAAAGAAGTAGGGATTAGTAAATCGAAAGAATTCTCTGAGAAACTAGGTATTACATTTAATACAGCACCGACAGAATCGACAGCGATTGGTACAAATGAAGTATCGCCAACTGAAATAGCGGGTGCTTATGCGGCATTTGGTAATGAAGGTAAATATACGAAACCGCATTTTGTTAAGAAAGTCGTTTATCCAGACGGTAAGTCACAAAGTTTTGGACAAAAACCAAAACAAGTTATGACAGATTCTACAGCATACATGATTACTGATATGCTTCGTTCTGTAGTTACATCAGGTACTGGTACATCGGCAAATGTAGGCTCTTTAGATGTAGCTGGTAAAACGGGTACGACAAACTATTCATCAAAGCAATTAGCTCAATATAAAATTCCAGAAAGTGCAACTCGTGATAGTTGGTTCGCTGGATATACACCGCAATATACGATGGCAGTATGGACTGGGTATATGAAAGATGGTAAAGACGAGTATATTAGTAGTAAAAATACGAAAATTGCACAGTTGATCTTTAAAGAAATGATGAGCGAAATGGCTACAGATAAATCACGCTTTAAAATGCCAAGTAGTGTTATTCAAGAAGGTAGTGAGCTACGTATAAAAGGTGAAAAACGTGATTCATCGCCAAATACTAGCGTACCGGATACAACGGAGCAACCAAAACAAGATCAACAGCAAAAAACTGAAGAAGAGAAAAAGCAAGAAGAATTAAAGAAACAAGAAGAACTGAAAAAACAAGAAGAACAAAAGAAACAAGAGGAACTTAAGAAGCAAGAAGAACAAAAGAAACTAGAAGAGCAAAAGAAACAAGAAGAACAAAATAATGGAAATGGCCAAGGAACGACACCTCCAGCAAATAACGGAGGAGGTCAAGGAAATATGACACCTCCAGCAAATAATGGAGGAGGTCAAGGAAATACGACACCTCCAGCAAATAATGGAGGAGGTCAAGGAAATACGACACCTCCAGCAAATAATGGAGGAGGTCAAGGAAATACGACACCTCCAGCAAATAACGGAGGAGGTCAAGGAAATACAACTCCACCAGCGACCACACAACCAGAGACTGGCGGTAATGCAGGAGAGACCCCTGCTAATAATGGGCAATAAGAAAAATTTATAAAAAATATTAAAAAGCACTTAAGATTTGTGAAAATTACAATCTTAAGTGCTTTTTTCGTTTAAATGTAGTAGCTATGAAATGATGTGTTTTAAATGTTAAACGTACCATAAAAATTTTGAAAATAAATTGATGGGAAATGATAAAAGACTTGAGCCTGAGGTAGTGGAGCGTGGCTAGGATGATAAAAGGTAGTGCTACTTGGATGGGCACCATGATGCCAAAATGAAGGGGTAGCTTGACCTGGTGATTGGTATTGTTGCCAAATTGCTGGAAGTTCAATGCCGACATCGGAACTTGCTGTATGAACGGCGGGGGCATGTATTTCGGGTATCGAAGGAACCGCGACAGTTACTCTTGATGATAATACCCACATAAAATAATCACTCCTAAGTTGTGATAATAAATTAGTATATTCTTTTCACACGTATAAAGGTACATATATAGGACTTTCGTTTAAAATATGCGTACAAAGTCTTAAGACTAATGTAAGCTGATGGTGGACTATTTAATATGAAAAGATACGTCTATTTGCGGAGGGAAAAGAGATAAAAAAAATATACAATGAGGGTGTTAATCGTAATATTTTACGAGTGTATGGAGGTATTTTTATGGAACGATTATGGACGAAATCATTTATTCAAATGACTTTCGCAATGTTATTTTTATTTACAGGATTTTATTTACTTGTTCCAACGCTCCCGCTCTTTATTAAAGAGATAGGTGGCAATGAATCGCAAGTTGGACTTATGATGGGGATGTTTACAATAGCTGCTGTTGTAATACGACCGATTATTGGAGGAATGTTAGATCAATATGGTAGAAGATCCTTTATTATTTTCGGACTCATCTTTTTTGGCTTAACGATGTATTCCTATAATATAGCATCGACTATTGTCCTTTTAGCTGTTTTACGTGTTATTCACGGAGTAACATGGGCTGTTTCTACAACAGCTGTTGGAACAGCAATAACGGATATTATTCCAGATTCACGCCGCGGTGAAGGTATGGGTTGGTACGGGATGGCGATGACAATTGCAATGGCGATCGGACCTATGATTGGATTATGGGTTGTGCAAAATTATTCATTTGATGGTCTATTTTTATTAGCGACGTTGTTATCTTTTATGGCAGTCGTATTATCATTAATAACGAAGATCCCATTTACGCCACAAAAAGAAAAAGGGAAAATTCAGCTATTTGAGAAATCCGTATTAACAATCACGATTGTAGTATTCTTTTTATCGTTTGCATATGGAGGAATAACAACCTTTTTACCGTTATTTGCATCATCAATTCATGTAAACCCGGGAACTTTCTTTCTTGTATATGCAATTGCATTAACAATTGTAAGACCAATTTCAGGGAAACTATTAGATAAGTATGGAGAAGTATTCATTATACTTCCAGCATTATGTATTACTATTTTAGCTATAGTTGTTTTAACTATTTCAAATGGTTTGATAGGTGTAATTATCGCAGCAACATTATACGGTATTGGATTTGGTTCAGCGCAGCCAGCTTTGCAAGCGGCAATGCTTACAATTGTCGATCCGAGTAAAAGAGGAGTTGCAAATGCTTCATTTTTTACAGCGTTTGATTTAGGAATCGGGTTAGGTGCTATTTTACTTGGAGTTGTTTCACAAATGTTTGGTTATCGTATTTTATTTTCAGGGAGTGCAATTTCAGCATTGATAGCCTTAATTATTTTCGTCTTCTTTGTAAAACAACGATTAGGAAAAAAAGAGTTTGCGTAAACTGGAGGAATAAAGATGAGAATTTCAATTGATCGTAAAGCTCTGCAATGGTTCCAGGAAGAATTACGTATAAAGCACGGTGAATCTGTACGTTTTACTGTAAGGTACGGAGGGGATAGTTCAATTCAGCCCGGATATTCTTTAGGGGTTGTTGCTGAGAAACCCGATGGCGAAATAGTGTCAGTTGAGAAGGAAGGTATTATATTTTTTGTAGATTCTGATGATCTTTGGTATTTTCAAAACTATGATTTATTTGTAAGTTATCATGAGGAAATGGAAGAAATTCAATTTAATTATGTAAAATAATAACTTTATTAAAAATGAATAAGTTTTATATAAAAATTATATTTAAGAGATAGTGAAATAAATATCATATAGTAACGAGCTGTATTTATGTACAGCTCGTTTTTTCTATTTCTCAAATAAAATTAGAATAATTGTATATTTGGCGGTGTTATATGAAAAATCTTTATATCTTGTTTTTGAAAATACGCAAAGAAGTCTATCCTTTCTTTATAAAATATAAGAATTATTTTCAAAAAATTGTATTGTTACAGTAAGAAAAGTGTAGGAAACTTATCATTATAAAATAAATTGAAATCTTCTAAAAACTCTGATACATTGAAATAGAAATGTAGTTTCACAATATTGTAAAGGCTTACAGTTATGTGCACGAAGATCTATTAGGATTGGAGGAAATAATGATGAAAGCTGAAGAGAAATTTTCCCCGGGATTAGATGGTATAGTGGCAGCGGAGACGAAAATCTCGTTTCTTGACACAGTAAAAGGTGAAATTGTAATTCAAGGGTATGACTTAATCGAACTCTCAAAAACAAAAGAGTATTTAGACATTGTGCACCTTTTATTGGAGGAACACCTACCGAATGAAGATGAAAAAGTAACACTTGAAAAGAAATTAAAAGAAGAATATGCAGTACCAGAAGGTGTATTCAACGTACTAAAGGCATTGCCTAAAGAGACGCATCCCATGGATGGATTACGTACAGGTGTGTCAGCGTTAGCTGGTTACGATAATGATATCGAAAACCGCTCGTTAGAAGTGAATAAAAGCCGAGGGTACAAGCTGTTAAGTAAAGTGCCAAACATTGTAGCGAATAGCTATCATATTTTAAATAATGAGGAGCCAATTGAACCTCTTAAAGAATTATCTTATAGTGCGAATTTCTTCTATATGTTAACTGGTAAAAAACCAACTGAACTTGAGGAAAAGATCTTTGATCGTTCCCTTGTTTTATATAGTGAGCATGAAATGCCAAACTCTACATTTACAGCTCGCGTTATTGCATCAACACAATCAGATTTATACGGTGCTTTAACAGGTGCAGTTGCATCTTTAAAAGGAAGTTTACATGGCGGTGCAAATGAAGCGGTTATGTACATGCTTTTAGAAGCTGGTAATGTTGAGAAATTTGAAGAGTTATTACAGAAGAAACTATATAACAAAGAAAAAATTATGGGCTTTGGACACCGTGTTTATATGAAGAAGATGGATCCAAGAGCACTTATGATGAAGGAAGCTTTAAAACAGTTATGTGATGTAAAAGGTGATTATACACTATATGAAATGTGTGAAGCTGGAGAAAAGATTATGGAAAAAGAAAAAGGAATTTATCCAAATCTTGATTATTATGCAGCTCCAGTATATTGGATGCTAGGTATTCCAATTCAACTTTACACACCAATCTTCTTTAGCTCTAGAACAGTGGGGTTATGTGCGCACGTTATTGAGCAACATGCAAATAATCGTTTGTTCCGTCCACGTGTAAATTATATTGGCGAGCGACATGTACTTAGTAAATAAGAACAACTGGGGAGTTGTTAGCGCCGCCCGCCAGATGGGTGTTTGACCGACACCCATCATTAATAATAACGAATTTTCGACAGAAAGGGAAGAATAGCATGATTAAAACAAATGAAATTAAGCAAAAAGATGCATTATTAGAAGAGATTACCGATTATGTATTAAATAAAGAGGTTACTAGTGCAGAAGCATTCAGTACAGCTCGTTACGTATTACTTGATACACTTGGATGTGGAATTTTAGCACTGCAATATCCAGAATGTACGAAATTACTAGGACCAGTTGTGCCAGGAACAATCGTGCCAAATGGTACACGTGTACCAGGTACGTCTTATGTACTAGATCCAGTAAAAGGTGCATTTAATATCGGATGTATGATCCGTTGGTTAGACTATAACGATACTTGGCTTGCAGCAGAGTGGGGACATCCATCTGATAACCTAGGCGGAATTTTAGCAGTTGCAGATTATATTAGCCGTGTTCGTATTTCAGAAGGAAAAGAAGCTTTAAAAGTACGTGAAGTATTAGAAATGATGATTAAAGCACATGAAATTCAAGGCGTGCTTGCTTTAGAAAACAGCTTAAACAGAGTTGGTCTTGACCATGTATTATATGTAAAAGTAGCAACAACTGCAGTAGTTGCGAAAATGCTTGGCGGAACACGTGAAGAAATCTTTAATGCATTATCACATGCGTGGATTGATAATTCTAGTCTTCGTACATATCGTCATGCTCCAAATACGGGCTCACGTAAATCATGGGCTGCAGGTGACGCAACGAGCCGCGGTGTTCATCTTGCAATGACTGCTCTAAAAGGTGAAATGGGTTATCCAACAGCATTATCTGCGCCAGGATGGGGATTCCAAGATGTATTATTCAATAAACAAGAATTAAAATTAGCAAGACCACTAGAGTCATATGTAATGGAAAATGTATTATTTAAAGTGTCATATCCAGCAGAATTCCATGCACAAACGGCTGCAGAATGTGCAGTGAAGTTGCATCCGGAAATTAAAGAGAGATTAGATGAAATTGACCGTATTACAATTACAACTCATGAATCAGCAATTCGTATTATTGATAAAGAAGGTCCATTAAATAACCCAGCTGATCGTGATCATTGCTTACAATACATTACGGCAATTGGTTTATTAAAAGGAGATATCGTTGCAGACGATTATGAAGATGCAGTAGCAAACGATCCACGTGTAGATGAATTACGTAATAAGATGGTTGTTGTTGAAAACAAACAGTACAGTTTAGATTACCTTGACCCGAACAAGCGCTCAATCGCCAACGCTGTTCAAGTTCACTTTAAAGATGGCACAGTAACAGAAAATGTGGAATGTGAATATCCGCTTGGTCACCGCTTCCGTAGAGACGAAGCAATACCAAAAGTTGTTCAAAAATTCACTGCAAATATGGCAGGTCATTATTCTAGTAAGCAACAAGAACAAATTCATGAAGTTTGTTTAAATGAAGAAAAACTAGAAAATATGAATGTAAACGAATTTGTAGATCTATTCTTAATTTAATAATAGGGGGAATTTAGAATGGCTTGGGTTGTGAAAAAACAGTCAACACAAGAGGAGCTTGCGAATCGATTCCGAGCTTTAGTAGAAGCAAATGAAATTTTGCAAATTCCAGGTGCTCATGATGCAATGGCAGCTCTTGTTGCGAAAAATACAGGTTTTTCAGCTCTTTATTTATCAGGAGCTGCTTATACTGCAAGTAAAGGTTTACCAGATTTAGGTATCGTGACGTCTACTGAAGTGGCTGAGAGAGCAAGAGATTTAGTAAGAGCTACAGACTTACCTGTTCTTGTTGACATTGATACAGGATTTGGTGGTGTACTAAATGTGGCGAGAACAGCTGTAGAAATGGTGGAAGCGAAAGTAGCAGCTGTCCAAATTGAAGATCAGCAATTACCAAAAAAATGTGGACATTTAAATGGTAAGAAACTTGTTACTACAGAAGAATTGGTTCAAAAAATTAAAGCGATTAAAGAAGTTGCACCGAGCTTATACATTGTAGCACGTACTGATGCTCGTGGCGTTGAAGGATTAGATGAAGCAATTGAAAGAGCAAATGCATATGTAAAAGCAGGTGCAGACGCAATTTTCCCTGAAGCGCTTCAATCAGAGGAAGAATTCCGTCTATTTAATAGTAAGGTAAATGCACCTTTGCTTGCGAATATGACTGAATTCGGAAAAACTCCATATTATAGTGCAGAGGAATTTGCGAATATGGGTTTCCAAATGGTTATTTATCCTGTAACTTCACTTCGCGTTGCAGCGAAAGCGTATGAAAATGTGTTTGCTTTAATTAAAGAAACAGGTTCTCAAAAAGATGCACTTTCTAATATGCAAACGAGAAGTGAATTATACGAAACAATTTCATATCATGACTTTGAAGAGTTAGATACTGGTATTGCAAAAACAGTATTATCAGAAGATCAATAGATAAAGCAGCGAAGGCGATGAAAATACATCTTTGGCAAAATAAAATGCTTGATGTGAAAAATCATCGCCTTCTATTTTCAAAAAAGATATTCCACTCATCGTAGACGAGCATAAGCAAAAAGCTATGAAAGCCGAATGATAGGGGGATACATATGGAGAAAACGAAGTTACCATGGGATGAATTCTTTTCACTTAATAAAGATATAAATCATACTTACTTTACACCAGAAGATTTTTCAGGTGATGAAGATTTAATCGCAAAAACGACAGAACAATTCGTTAAACAAGAAATTGTTCCACAAATGGAGAATATTGAACAACATAACTATAAAGTTTCTCGTCAATTATTTGAGAAAGCTGGGGAACTTGGATTATTAGGCATTGAGGTACCAGAAGATTATGGCGGGTTCGAGTTAGGAAAGGCTGTCTCAGGTCTTGTAGCAGAGAAAATGGGTTACGCTGGTGCGTTTAGCGTTTCTTTTAATATACACGCTGGTGTCGGTACATTGCCTTACATATATTATGGAACGAAAGAGCAAAAAGAAAAATATTTACCGAAAATCGCATCGGGAGAATGGATTGGGGCTTATGCTTTAACAGAGCCAAATGCTGGTTCGGATGCATTAAGTGCAAAAACAAGCGCCGTATTGAATGAAGAGGGAACAGCTTGGAAGTTAAATGGTGAGAAGCAATGGATTACAAATGCTCATATGGCAGATGTATACGTTGTTTTTGCGAAGACAAATAAAGGAATGACAGCGTTTATTGTCGAAAGAACATGTGAAGGTGTATCTATTGGATTAGAAGAAAAGAAAATGGGGATTAAAGGTTCTTCAACAGCGACTCTTATTTTAGAAGATGTTGTCATCCCTGCTGAAAATGTTTTAGGGGAAGTTGGGAAAGGGCATCACGTAGCCCTTAATATTCTTAACTTTGCTAGACTTAAACTTGCTTTTGGAAATATTGGAACAGCAAAACAAGCAATTGGTTTGTCGGTTCAATATGGAAAAGAGCGAAAACAGTTCCAAACGGAATTAGTAAACTTTACGATGATTCAAGAGAAAATTGCAAATATGATCATTGCTACATATGGAGCCGAAAGTGCAGCTTATCGTACGGCAGGTGTAATCGATGAAGCAATTCATGAGAGCGATGAAGATCTTATGAAGAAAATGTCCCAATTTGCAATTGAATGTGCACTGAATAAAGTAAATGCTTCTGAAACACTTGCTTATATCGTAGATGAAGCTGTACAAATTCATGGTGGTTACGGTTATATGCAAGAGTATGAGGTAGAACGATTATATCGTGATGCTAGAATTAGTCGTATTTTTGAAGGAACGAACGAAATTAATAGATTAACAGTTGCCAAAATGTTAATGAAGCAAATCGAACAATTAGAAAATACTGAAGTAGAAAGTGATGTAGCAAATGTAGAAAGAAACCATCGTTACATTTTATTAGCGAAAAAATTGTTGAAACAATCTTTGAAAACGCTCTCTAAAACTCTAGGTCTAAAAATTGACCAAGAACAAGAATATTCACGTGTAATTTCAAATATGTTGACGGACGTGTACGTCATGGAATCAGCGTTTTTACGTACGAGAAAAGCGGTAAGTAAAAATGGTGAGGAAAAAGAACGTACGAAGCAATTAATAACGGATGTTATTTGTGAAGAAGGATACCGTAAAGTAGAAGAAGCGGCGATTTCTGTACTTTCAGCGGCTGTCACAGAAGAACAAGATAGACATGTGATTTTAGCTGAAATCCGTCAATTATTAGTGCCTTTATACACGAACGTATTTACGAAGAAGAGAGAAATTGCGAAAGCTATTATAAATCGCGGGAAATATATTGTGTAAATAGGAGGAAAGCGATATGAAAAAGATTGGTTTTATCGGTTTAGGTAACATGGGCCTTCCAATGTCAAAAAATCTAGTTAAATCAGGTTACACAGTATATGGCGTGGACTTAAATAAAGAGGCGGAAGCGTCCTTTGAAAAAGAAGGCGGAATTATCGGTCTATCAATCTCAAAACTAGCAGAAACATGTGATGTAGTTTTTACAAGTTTACCTTCACCTCGCGCTGTTGAAGCGGTATATTTTGGAGCAGAAGGATTATTTGAAAATGGTCACTCGAATGTAGTTTTCATTGATACAAGTACGGTATCGCCGCAGTTAAACAAACAGTTAGAGGAAGCTGCAAAGGAAAAGAAAGTAGACTTTTTAGCAGCACCTGTGAGCGGTGGTGTAATAGGAGCCGAAAACCGTACATTAACGTTTATGGTTGGTGGATCAAAAGACGTATATGAGAAAACGGAATCTATCATGGGCGTACTAGGCGCGAACATTTTCCACGTTAGTGAGCAGATTGATAGTGGTACAACTGTTAAGTTAATTAATAACTTATTAATTGGTTTTTATACAGCTGGTGTGAGTGAAGCTTTAACATTAGCGAAAAAGAATAATATGGATTTAGATAAAATGTTTGATATTTTAAATGTAAGTTACGGTCAAAGTAGAATTTATGAACGTAATTATAAAAGTTTTATAGCACCTGAAAACTACGAGCCAGGATTTACTGTGAACTTATTGAAGAAAGATTTAGGATTTGCAGTTGACTTAGCTAAGGAAAGCGAACTCCATTTACCGGTAAGCGAAATGTTATTAAACGTATATGACGAAGCGAGTCAAGCTGGATATGGTGAAAACGATATGGCTGCTTTATATAAGAAAGTTAGCGAGCAATTAATTTCTAATCAAAAATAAATTATACAAAGGAGAGAATACAATGATTACAACTGAAATTAAACGAGTAAAAAATCACATTAACGGTGAGTGGGTTGAATCGACAGGTACGGAAGTAGAAGCAGTTCCAAATCCAGCGACTGGAAAAATTATCGCTTACGTTCCACTATCTCCAAAAGAAGATGTTGAAAAAGCTGTTGAAGCGGCAAAAGCAGCATTCGAAACATGGTCTAAAGTACCAGTTCCAAATCGTTCAAGAAATTTATATAAATATTTACAGCTATTACAAGAAAACAAAGATGAGCTTGCAAAAATCATTACGCTAGAAAATGGTAAGACGCTAACGGATGCAACAGGTGAAGTACAGCGTGGTATTGAAGCGGTAGAACTTGCAACATCTACGCCAAATTTAATGATGGGTCAAGCACTTCCGAATATCGCTAGCGGAATTGATGGATCGATTTGGCGCTACCCAATCGGAGTTGTTGCTGGTATTACACCGTTTAACTTCCCGATGATGATTCCGTTATGGATGTTCCCACTTGCAATTGCTTGCGGTAATACATTCGTATTAAAAACATCTGAAAGAACGCCACTTTTAGCGGAGCGACTTGTAGAATTATTCTATGAAGCAGGTTTCCCAAAAGGCGTATTAAATTTAGTGCAAGGCGGAAAAGATGTTGTAAATAGCATTTTAGAAAATAAAGATATTCAGGCTGTTTCGTTCGTTGGCTCTGAGCCGGTAGCTCGTTACGTATATGAAACAGGTACGAAACACGGAAAACGTGTACAAGCATTAGCAGGTGCGAAAAACCATGCGATTGTAATGCCAGATTGCAATCTTGAGAAAACAGTACAAGGTGTAATTGGATCTGCATTTGCAAGTAGTGGAGAGCGCTGCATGGCATGCTCAGTAGTAGCAGTAGTGGATGAAATTGCTGATGAATTTATTGATGTATTAGTAGCAGAAACGAAAAAATTAAAAGTAGGCGATGGCTTTAACGAAGATAACTATGTTGGACCATTAATCCGTGAATCTCATAAAGAGCGCGTTTTAGGCTATATTAATAGCGGTGTAGCAGATGGGGCAACTTTATTAGTAGATGGCCGTAAAATTAATGAAGAAGTTGGAGAAGGTTACTTTGTAGGTGCGACAATCTTTGATGGCGTGAATCAAGAAATGAAAATTTGGCAAGATGAAATTTTTGCTCCAGTATTAAGTATTGTACGTGTTAAAGATTTAGAAGAAGGTATTAAACTAACAAATCAATCTAAATTTGCAAATGGTGCGGTTATTTATACGTCAAATGGTAAACATGCACAAACATTCCGTGATAATATCGATGCTGGTATGATTGGTGTAAACGTAAACGTTCCAGCACCAATGGCATTCTTCGCATTTGCAGGAAATAAAGCTTCATTCTTTGGTGATTTAGGTACAAATGGTACAGATGGCGTTCAATTCTATACACGTAAAAAAGTTGTAACTGAGCGCTGGTTTTAATATAGAGTAAACAACCAAATCAGTTATTAGATGAAAACCACCACTATTAATAGTGGTGGTTTTCGTCTTGTTAATTATTTTTTTCAAAAGCTAGTTTAATACCAAATCCAATTAGGACGACTCCTGTTAGCCCTTGAATATAACGTTGCGTCTTCGGTTTTTTCATAAAAGCACTAATTTTATCAATTAAAAATATATAAAATGCAAACCAAATGACTGTTAAAACGAGGTAAGTAAGGCCCATTACAAGAAGTTGAATAAATGTATTATGATTTGGATTTAAAAATTGTGGTAAAAAAGTTAAAAAGAAGACTGCTACTTTAGGGTTTAATAAATTTGTAAGAAATCCTTGGCGAAAGCAAGAAGTATGTTCGTTTTCATTATTCAAAGATAGATCATTTGTATCTAAGTTTTCTTTGTTTCTTACTGCTAAAAGGGCTTTAATACCGATATATATTAAATAGAGAGCCCCAACGTACTTGAAAATAGAAAATAAAAGAGCTGACTTTACAATAAGTGCAGAAAGACCAATTACAGCAGCTAAAGTATGAATTAATAGTGCAATACATGTACCAAACACTGTTTTCACTCCACCGACTTTACCAGCAACCAATGTATTTTTCGTAGCCATTGCTGTATCTGGACCAGGTAAAATGATAAGGCAAATAGACATAATGATGAAAAGAAGATAATTTTCTATCATAGCCGCCCCTCCTTTTTATTTTTAGAATATTTGATTAAAATCAGTGTAGCACAAAAATGGATTTAATAAAATTAAATTTTATTAAAAATAATTAAATAAAAAAGGCTATATAGTAGCTGTAATTACACTACTATATAGCCTCGATTTTATACCGCTATTTGCGGGTAGTAAGATTTTCACCACACAAGATTTAGCTGAAGCAAAGAAGTTAGGTGGGGGATGAACAAAATATCCCCTCATGACAATTTCATTTTATGCATTAAGTAAGTTAAAGAAACGATTCACATCTTCTTCTGAAACGTCACTTAACTGTTTATATTTATAATTCGGATTTTGATCTTTATCAACGACAACGGAGCGTACTCCTTCGAAGAAATCTTCATGCCTCATGAAGTTTTTAGCAAGTATAAGGTCCGTAGCGAAACATTCTTCAACGGATTTATCTTGTCCATCAATAAACTGTTTTAATGTTACTTTTAGTGAAATAGGGGATTTTGATAACAGTATTTCTTTCGTTTTTAGAGCAAAGGAGCTTTCATCTTTCTCCAATGAATGGATGATTTCTTCAATTGTATCGAAAGCAAAATGTGAATTGATTACTTCTAATGAAGGAGCGAGCTCGCTTTCTAAGTTTGGAGCAGTTGCAAATGTACGAATAACTTCTTTTAAATTAGTATGTACATCATCTTCTTTATGCCAATTTACACTTTCAAGTTCAGTAAGAAACTCTGGTAATGAATCAGATGTCATAAAGTAATCTGCAGCATTAATAAATAATACGTCAGAAGCTTTTAAAATAGATGCTGTTAAAGCAACGAAGCGTCCTGTATATCCAGGTGCTTTATTTAAGAAATATGCAGCTCCGACGTCTGGGAAGAAGCCGATATTCATCTCTGGCATTGCCCATTTCGTACGCTCAGTTACAATGCGATACTTCGCACCATTTGTAAGACCGACACCACCGCCCATTACAATTCCATCTAAACAAGCAATAATCGGTTTTGTATATTGATAAATATATGTATCAATTTCATACTCTTCTTCAAAAAAACGTTCTGCATGTTGCAATGCCACTTCATTGGAACGCGCTTCATAAAGAGTTTTAATGTCGCCACCTGCACAAAAACCTTTTGTGCCAGCTCCTTTTAACACGATAAGTGCAATACGCTCATCGTGTTCCCACTCTTTAAGTTTTTGTCCGATAGGTTGTAACATGTCATAAGATAAAGAATTAAGTGCTTTTGGACGGTTTAAAGTAATTGTTGCAACGCCGTTTTCACTAACAGAAAATAAAACTTGTTCAGTCATAATGCATCCTCCCTTACATATCTTCTTATTCTTAATTCTTGATATGTACTGAAATGTCCTTTATAAATTTTGTCAAAAGTTGACGGTAAATATTAATTTGGTCACTGCATATTTTGACGAGTTATCTTTGCAGGATTTCAGAGACTGAGGGGGAATATTACAACATTACTGTAAGTGTAATTATTTGAAGTTATAATGATAAAAGCGCTATTATATAGGTGTGAAATGTTCATTATCAATTCTAAAAGTGTGTTTGAAGAAAAAATAAATCGTACAATTGTAATAAAAAATTTTACATTGAATTAGAAATAGAGAAAGGAGAAATCGGAATGCCAGGACCTTTACTATTGTCGGTTATTATTTTGTCTTTTTTAATGATAGGAATAACGCAGTATTTTCATCATACAGATACGACAGAAGAAGTGAAGGATAAAGTACGTCTCGTATTTCCGATTTTTATAATATCTATTTCATTCTGTATTTTATTAAATAAAGATGGCTACATTGTCGCAGTGTTCTCATTTTTCGTCGCAATCGTCTTAATTACCGTTTTATATTATGTAATGAAAGACTTTATACAAAAATAAAGATGTCACAATAGGCATTTTTATTTTGGGGGAAATGTAAAATTTCACATACCGTATTTTATATAAAATACATAAAGCATATAACAATAGAAAAGTGTGTACTTTGCTGTGTATGTACTTGTCAATCTTGCATAGCCACTATACTATTAAAATGTAGAGATTATAAAAAGGGGTTGTATCTATCATGAAATTTGAGATGCACACAAAAATTATTTCAAATGAAAAAGAAGTAAGATTACATATTGAAGAAAATATATTCCAATTAATATTGGATGGTTATCACTTATTTACAATTCAAGAAATATTGCCTTTATATAAATCAAATGAAGAAAGAATTGGAAGTGCAACGATATTGAAACTAGAGTGGGAGAACGGAAAAACTACAATAAACTATCAACTCGTTTCACTAAAATCAGTAAATTAAAAGGAGTAGAAAAATATGAAGTTATTTCATACAGCGGATTGGCATTTAGGAAAGCTTGTTCATGGCGTGTATATGACTGAAGACCAAAAGATTGTATTAGATCAGTTTGTACAGGCTGTTGAAGAAGAAAAACCAGATGCTGTAATTATTGCAGGGGATTTATATGACCGAGCAATTCCACCTACAGAAGCAGTAGACTTATTAAATGATGTGCTGCAAAAAATAGTTATTGATTTACAAACACCAGTTATTGCAGTAGCTGGTAATCATGATAGTCCGGATCGTATCCATTTTGGAAGTAGTTTAATGAAAAAACAAGGATTACATATTGCAGGTCAATTTCAATTCCCGTACGAACCTGTTGTACTAAATGATGAATATGGAGAGGTTCACTTCCATCTAATACCGTATGCAGACCCAAGCATAGTTAGACACGTGTTGAAAAATGAAGACGTACGTTCTCATGATGATGCGATGCGCATTTTTATGAATGAGCTCTCTGAAACGATGGATAAAGAAGCTAGACATGTATTTGTTGGACATGCATTTGTAACTTCTTCAGGAGAAGCGGAGGAGAATACAAGTGATGCAGAACGACCACTTTCAATTGGTGGTGCTGAATATGTAAATAGTCATTATTTTGATAAGTTTCATTACACAGCGCTTGGACATTTACATCAAGCGCATTTCGTACGTAATGAGACCATTAGATATTCAGGTTCACCACTTGCCTATTCAATTTCTGAAGAGAAACATAAAAAAGGTTATTACATTGTAGAACTGAATGAAACTGGTGAAGTAGCAATTGAAAAAAGGTTACTTTCACCACGTCGTAAAATGCGAACAGTAGAAGCGAAAATAGATGAATTATTACAGCACCCAGTAAGTGAAGATTACGTATTTGTAAAATTATTAGACGAAAACCCTGTCTTACAGCCAATGGAGAAAATACGATCTGTATATCCAAATGCAATGCACGTTGAAAGAGCGATGCAAAGGCGAGAACTCACAGATACAAATGAAGTAACGGTTTCAAGACATAAAACGGATGATTTATCTCTTTTAAAGGCTTTCTATAAAGAAATGAAAGGGTTAGATTTATCAGAAGAGAAAGAACGCCTATTTATAGATGTATTACAAACAGTGCAAGAACGGGAAGGTGAACGAGGATGAGACCGATTCAGCTTATTATGACAGCATTCGGGCCATATAAACAGAAAGAAGTAATCGATTTTGAAGATCTTGGAGAACATCGTATTTTCGCTATTTCTGGGAATACGGGAGCTGGAAAAACAACGATTTTTGATGCGATTTGTTATGTGTTATATGGTGAGGCTAGTGGAGAAGAACGTAGTGATACGAGCATGCTTCGAAGTCAATTTGCTGATGATAATGTTTATACAAGTGTTGAATTAACCTTTCAGTTAAAAGGGAAACGCTATGAAATAAAACGACAACTTGGACATAAAAAACAAGGGAATAAGACCATTACAGGACATGCAGTAGAATTATATGAAGTTATTGATGGAGAAAACGTTCCAGCCGTCGATCGTTTTCATGTAACAGACGTAAACAAAAAAGTGGAAGATTTAATTGGGTTAAGTAAACATCAATTTAGCCAAATTGTTATGTTACCCCAAGGGGAATTCCGAAAACTATTAACATCTGAGACGGAAAACAAAGAAGAGATTTTACGTCGTATTTTTAAAACGGATCGTTATAAATTAATGCGTGAGTTACTTGATCAAAAGAGAAAACAATGGAAAGATGTCTTGCAAGAAAAACAAAAAGAGAGAGAGCTCTATTTCCGTAATGTTTTTAAATTACCAATCCGTGATGGAGCATTATTAGAGACATTAGTGGCACAAGAACATGTAAATACGCATCAAGTAGTAGAAGCGTTAGAACAAGAAACAACCGTGTATAAGGCAGAGGTTGAGCAATTACAAGTAGAACAAGATGTTCAAACGAAGCAATTAAAGGATGCAGAAACACGTTTTCATGCAGCAAAATCTGTAAATGAGAAATTTATAGATTTACAACAAAAGGATGAGAAATATAACACTTTACAAGAGAACCGTGCAGCAATTGAAAGGAAAGAAAAATCCTTTAAACGTGCGGAACAAGCAAAGCGCTTATTACCATTTGAACAATGGTATGAAGAAGCGATGGAAAATGAGCAGAAAGCTGAAAGTTTGTTAAAACAGATAAGCGTCAAACAAGAACAGATAATGAATAGCTTTGAACTTGCTCAGGAGAAGTATGAAGTAGTAAAGAATAAAGAAGCTGAGCGAGAAGAGGCTAAAAAACTTGTTCAAAGATTAGAAGAGTTACAAGCGATTATTGAATCATTAGCTGAGAGAAAGCTGAATTTACAAAATACCGAAATCCAAATAGGGAAATTAAAAGAAAGTATGCAAAAGTTAGATCAACAACTAGAAGAGCATACAAACAAAAAACAGAGAATGTCTGATGAATTGCAGCAATTAGAACAAGCACTTGAGCAATATGTAGCTAAAGTAGAAGAACTAACGAATATGCGAGAAGATGCAAAAGTTTTAAAGCAAGCATATGATGTTTGGCAAGAAAAACAAAAATTCGAGCAAGAAAAAGAAGCGGCAAATAATAAAATGCAAGTGGCAGTTCGTGCATATGAAAACATGGAGCGCCGCTGGTTAAGTGAACAAGCTGGTATATTAGCTCTTCATTTACATGACGGTGAATCTTGTCCGGTATGTGGTAGTACGAATCATCCGCAAAAAGCTACAGAGCAAAGTAATGCGATCGATGAAAAAGAGTTAAACGATTTAAGAGATAAGAAGAACATTGCTGAAAAATTACATGTGCAAGTAGAGGAGAAATGGAATTTCTATCGACTACAATATGAACAAGTGATAGAAGAAGTTGTGAAGCGCGGCTACAACTCGGAAAAATTAGCTGAAACATATAGTGCACTTGTTCAAAAAGGAAAACAATTAGCTGCAGACGTTAATACGTTAAAAGCAAGTGAAGAAACACGTAAGCAGATTGCTGCGAACATGAAAAGCGTAGAAGAAAAAATAGAAGAACTTCAGAAACAAAAACGAGAAGTGGAAACAATGCAGCACCGTACAGAAATGGAGTGTATGCAACTTCGTACGTCATATGAACATGATAAACGAAATATTCCAGAAAACTTACAAACAGTACAAGCTTGGAAAGCACAGTTTGACCAAGCTATGCAGGAACTTAGGTTAATGGAGGACGAATGGAAGAAAGTGCAGGAAGCGTATCAGCATTGGCAAAATGAAAATATACGTATTCAAGCAGAACAAAAAGGTGCTTCTAATCAATTTGAAAGTGCAAAATTAAAGAAAGAAGAGACTTTCGCACGCTTTATGAAAGAGCTAGAACAAAGCGGGTTTACAGACGAATTCACGTATAAAGAAGCCAAATTAAGCGATCACGAGATGGAAATGTTACAAAAAGAAATTCAAGGTTATTATTCATCGCTTGAAGTGCTTGCAAAACAAATTGAAGAGTTACAAGCTGAATTAAAAGATAAAGAGTATATGGATATTACAGCGTTAGGTGAACACATAACAGAATTACAAATTAATCTCGATATCATTAAAGAAAAACGTCAACGTGCGCAAAATGCGGTAACATATATTTCTGATTTACATGAAAACATTAGACGTATTGATGAGCAAATTCATGAGGAAGAAAAAGCTTTCCAAGAACTTGTTGACTTATATGAAGTAATGAAAGGTGATAACGAGAGCCGTATATCATTTGAACGTTACATCTTAATTGAGTATTTAGAACAAATTGTTCAAATTGCAAACGAACGATTACGTAAATTATCAAACGGACAATTTTATTTAAAACGAAGTGAACGAGTTGAAAAGAGAAATCGTCAAAGTGGATTAGGCTTAGATGTGTACGATGCATATACTGGCCAAACACGCGATGTAAAAACACTATCCGGCGGAGAGAAATTTAATGCATCACTTTGCCTAGCGCTAGGAATGGCAGATGTCATTCAAGCATATGAAGGTGGTATTTCCATCGAAACGATGTTCATCGATGAAGGGTTCGGTTCATTAGATGAAGAATCATTAACGAAAGCAGTAGACGCCTTAATTGACTTACAAAAATCAGGCCGATTTATCGGTGTCATTTCACACGTACAAGAGCTGAAAAACGCAATGCCAGCTGTATTAGAAGTAACGAAGCAGAAGGATGGGTGTAGTCAGACTAGGTTTGTGGTGAAGTAAGCTTAGAGAATGGAGTAGGGAATCTACCGATACTTTTAGTGTCATATGTATGAATCATAAAACGTCGTCTCTTCATATTAGAGGCGACGTTTTATTTTATAAAATATCTATGAATTATCTGTAGAAGGCGGCGTATTCTCCAAACGATTATAAGCTTTAAAAGCTGAAATTGCCGATATAACCCCGCCTACTAAAAATAAAGTCGATCCTCCAACTAAGATGATACGACTGACATATGTTTCCCGTGCTTCTTCGACTTCTTCTTGTAACGCTGTAGGCATATGAATCCTCCTTTATAAAAGTTGTTTTATAAATAGTATATACAAACGCCTAAAATGTGTTAAAATAACTGATGATTTTACGCAGTGAGTAATTAGATGAGTAGGATGCGAGTGGCTAAGTAAATCTTCATCACAAATTTATGTGAACTTCACATAGAGCACATATTAACATTGTATTATGTATATGTACCAAATAAATAAATAAATAAAGTGAATGTAAGTTCTGTTTTCAAAAATTTAAAATCCTTTTATTTCTATATGAAAGTTTTAATCAAGGGTTTTAAAAAATTTGGAAATAGATCTTATGAATATGGAATTCATATAAAAGGGGAATGTCTTATGACAACATATACGAGTGAAATGAGAAAAACTTTAGTTTCAGAAGAAGATGTAGATATTTTAAAAATTATGGCGCATCCAATCAGACTGCAAATTGTAAATGAATTAAGTACGAGAAAAACTTGTAATGTAACACAATTAACAGAGTTACTGAATATTCCGCAATCTACTGTTTCACAACATTTATCAAAAATGAAGGGTAAAGTGTTACGAGCAGAGAGAAGAGGTTTAGAAATTTATTATCATATTAACAATTTAAAAGCGAGTAAGATTGTTAATGTTTTAGGGTATATAAACTAGTGAAATATTTTTATATAAAATAGCCCCTGCTGTTGAGCAGGGGCTATTTTGTGTTGTTTTATGTATTTGTATTTAAAACTTTATAGTTTTTATGATTTACAATTGTTCGATCAAATTCAAAAGTACCACCGCTTACATTTGTAATTTCAACTAAGACCGATTCAGTATAAAGTTTTAATACAGATCCTGTAATCTTTAAATTATTTCGTTGAAAAAGTATAGTATCCCCTACGTTTGCTTTCATAGTACCTCCTCATTAAAGACAGAAATATTTTTTTATTATATATATTAAACCACGGATAGATATATTAGTGAATATTTAGTTTTATTTATTGGGAAAAAATTTGTTCTCTAATAGAAGAGTATAAAGTACTCTTATGTTAAAAGTTATATTTTATTTAAGTTTATCCCGCTATTTGCTGGGCAGTAAGACCCCCACCTCAAAATTCAGTGGAAGCAAAGAAGTTAGGTGGGGGCCCTGCTGCCCATAAAAGCCCGATTGGTGAGGGTTGATTAAAGTTTCACTTTATTATAAGTAAATTGTTTTCAGCATTAGCGAAACAATATTTCTATGTAAATACTGCAGAGAAGCAAATTATTCAAAAAACAGACACTATGTAGCACAAAACGTAAAGTAGATAAGTAAAGTTTTTTTCAGGAGTATAAGAAAAATATACGTTTATTAATAAGATCTCTAATTGGTAAAATTCCAATTAAAAACATAGAAAAACTTTAATATAAAAAGGTAATCAATTACAAATGGAGAAGTAATATATACGAAAGGAGAGATTTATATGAATAAAGGGAAAAAACAAGTTAGTCAACTTAGTTTTCTGGTGAATTTTATGAACGACAAGGGGAGTCTTGTGAAAATTTAATAGTATTATAGTATCCCCTTGTGAAAAAATGGTTGGGGGAATATATAAATGATAACAGAAATGAATATTAAAGTAGTTTGTGAAGAATCGTTTTCAAAAAGAGAAATAAAAATTTTAGAGACGTTTCTTTCAACTTTATCGGGGCATTCTAATGCTCTCGTTACAAAAGAGGGGATGTTTTTAAACCCATTAAGTAAAGAGAAGAGTGTGATTTATTATCACAACTTTGTATTTGTAAAATCACTTACAGAAGAAATGTGTGCAGAATTAAAAGAAGTTTTAACAAGACGTATTAAAAATGCTTTCATTATGATGGAATTTGTAGAGCCAATTGTTACATTTGAAGAAACAATTATAAACGTATAAAAAAAGTCAGGCTTATGAATTGACCTAATAAAACCGTCTCTTTAATAAATAGTAAAGAGACGGTTTTATTGTTTCACTTTTAAAAAAAGAGTTCAAAAATAAATGTAAATCGATCTTATACAAAAACTACTTATTAAATAAGTGTTACGTATTTAATAAGTAGTTTTTGTATTTCATCCTTCGTTTTTTGTAACTGATTCTACGTTTTTGACGCTCTGTCTTGTAAGTGCTTACATGAACGAAAACATCTTATACAATGAAGGTGTCAAATCAAAAGAGGTGACCAAAATGAACATAAAAAAAGTAAATTTAGCGAATAGCATTGAAATAGAAAGAGGAGGCGGAAAGGTATGAAAAAATCAACTGTTAATCCATGGTTTGTTGTCCTTGGCACAGTTATAGTACAAATGGGGCTTGGGACGATATATACATGGAGTTTATTCAATCAGCCTTTAGTTAGTAAATACGGTTGGAGTCTTAACGCTGTTGCGATAACTTTCTCAATTACTAGTCTTTCTTTAGCATTTTCAACTTTATTTGCGAGTAAATTGCAAGAAAAATGGGGACTTCGTAAACTTATTATGATAGCTGGATTAGCATTAGGACTAGGGTTAATACTTAGTTCACAAGCGTCTTCATTAATATTGCTTTATGTACTAGCAGGAGTTGTTGTAGGTTATGCAGATGGTACAGCATATATCACTTCACTATCAAATTTAATAAAGTGGTTTCCAGAGCGTAAAGGTTTAATTGCTGGTATTTCTGTCTCTGCATATGGTTCAGGTAGCTTAATCTTTAAATACGTTAACGCACAGTTGATTGAATCAGTTGGTGTATCGCAAGCATTTATATACTGGGGTTTAATTGTTACAGCTATGATTGTAATTGGTGCTTGTTTAATCCATCAAGCTGCAGATCAAGGAGCAGTTCATGAAACAAAAACTAAGGAATACACAACGAAAGAAATGTTAGGCACAAAACAAGTATACTTATTATTTATCATGTTATTTACATCATGTATGAGTGGCTTATACTTAATTGGTATGGTAAAAGACATTGGTGTTCAACTTGTAGGACTTAGCGCAGCAACAGCAGCTAATGCGGTGGCTATGGTTGCAATCTTCAATACATTAGGTCGTATCATTTTAGGACCGTTATCGGATAAAATTGGGCGTTTAAAAATCGTTACTGGTACTTTTGTTGTTATGGCGAGTTCAGTCTTAGTTCTAAGTTTTGTAGATTTAAATTATGGTATTTACTTCGTATGTGTAGCAAGTGTAGCGTTTTGCTTTGGTGGAAATATCACTATTTTCCCAGCTATTGTTGGTGATTTCTTCGGTATGAAAAACCATAGTAAGAACTACGGAATTGTGTATCAAGGATTTGGATTTGGGGCGCTTGCAGGTTCCTTTATCGGTGCACTTCTAGGTGGATTCAAACCAACGTTCATGGTGATCGGTGTATTATGTGTCGTGTCATTCATTATCGCAATTTTAATTCAAGCACCTAAACAGAAAAAAGAACAAGAAGAAGAGTATCGCAGCGTAGCATAAGTATACAAATCTTCTATAACACTATGATTACGAAAAAGCATCCTATTCTATTAATTAGGATGCTTTTTTATGAGTTATTTTAACAAGGTTAAATTACTTTTGTGATTTTTATAGATGTAAAAGTGAGTGGAATACCCATTTGGAATATAATAAATTGATACATCATATTCGAAATATATATTAAATCTTAAATGATAAAGAAGACATTCATTAGTATTTGTAAGATATATTTTCAGAAAAATATTGAGAAAATATATACTTGAGTTTTTCATAAAGCATTGTAAATGAACGTATCTCTAGTTTATCTTCTTCAATTTTAAAAAGAGGAGTTTGAATTTTATTTATAATATAAGTACATTTAATGCGTTTAGGTATGATTTTATTAAGAAGCATTAAAATACTTTATCTGAAAAATAAAAAAAGATTGACAAGTTTATTGAGAAACATTATCATTTCGGTGTAAGATAGTAAATGAAAAACATTATCAATAAAATGGATTTTAAAGTAATGCGCACTTGACCAATTAGTTTAGTAAGTGTATTATTTTTTACAACATGACTGATAATGAAAATCAATATCATTTATGTTACTTAATGAAATTAATGTTTATGTGAAAGGATAGAGAAAATGAACTTAGGGGAATTTGATGGGCAAACAGTTTTAGTAACAGGTGCAGCACAAGGCATAGGCAGTGTTGTTGCCAAAATGTTTTTAGAAAGAGGAGCCACAGTTATTGCGGTTGATCAAAATGAAGAGGGGTTAAATGTACTCTTAAATCAAAATGAATTAAATAAAACACGTATGAAAACGTTTCGTTTAGATGTGAGTAATAGCGCTGCTGTTGAAGACATGGTAAATCATATTGCAAATGAAATAGCGCCAATAGATATTTTAATAAATGTTGCAGGGGTTTTACGTATGGGACCAATTCATTCGTTAAGTGATGAAGATTGGAATAAAACATTCTCTGTAAATACTACAGGGGTTTTCAATATGTCCCGAGCGGTAAGTAAAAATATGATGTTAAGAAAATCAGGGGCAATTGTTACAGTCGGTTCAAATGCGGCAAATACGCCGAGAATGGAGATGGCTGCGTATGCTGCGTCAAAGGCTGCAACGACGATGTTTATGAAATGTTTAGGACTAGAGCTTGCGGCATACAATATACGCTGCAACTTAGTTTCTCCAGGTTCTACTGAAACTGAGATGCAAAGATTACTATGGGCTGATGAGAATGGAGCTAAAAATATAATTGCTGGTTCTCAAAATACATATAGACTCGGAATTCCATTACAAAAAATTGCACAACCTTCAGAAGTTGCTGAAGCCGTGTTATTTTTAGCCTCAGATAGAGCAAGTCATATTACAATGCACAATTTATGTGTCGATGGCGGTGCTACGTTAGGAGTTTAATCAAAATTCAGGAGGTTATTATATTATGAATGAACATATAGCTGTAAAGGAATTGTCAGAAAAACTTTTAGAAGATTATAAGACTGAATCTTCATTCTTTTTTGCTTCACCAACTCGAACGATATTAGCAGAAGGAGAGTTTACTACAGTAAAGCATCGTGAAATTGAAAATTTCCCAGAGCTTGTGCAAGCGACATTAAGTAATGCGAAACAAGCTGGAAATCCAAATCCTATCGTTGTGGGTGCTTTGCCATTCGATCGTAGAAAAGAAGTCCAACTTATCGTACCAGAATATAGTAGGATTTCTGAGCGTTTACAATTTGATACAACAAATCAGCTTGAAACAAATGAGAACGTAACATTTGAAATGACGCCAATGCCAGACCCTGAAGTTTATGTGAATGGTGTGAAGCAAGGAATTAAAAAAATACAGGACGGTGATTTAAAGAAAATCGTTCTATCTAGATCGTTAGATGTTAAATCTTCGGAAAAGATTGATAAGCAAAAACTTCTGCGAGAATTAGCAGAGCATAATAAGCATGGTTATACATTTGCTGTGAATTTACCGAAAGATGAAAAAGAGAACAGTAAGACGCTAATTGGAGCAAGTCCTGAATTACTTGTTTCACGTAATGGTATGCAAGTTATTTCTAACCCGTTAGCTGGTTCAAGGCCACGTAGTGAGGACCCAGTAGAAGATAAAAGAAGAGCAGAGGAATTACTTTCTTCTCCAAAAGATTTACATGAACATGCGGTAGTAGTGGAAGCGGTTGCCGCTGCACTTCGTCCGTATTGTCATACATTACATGTTCCAGAAAAGCCATCAGTTATTCATAGTGAAGCGATGTGGCATTTGTCTACAGAAGTGAAAGGTGAACTGAAGGATCCAAATACTTCTTCTTTACAATTAGCAATTGCCCTTCATCCTACGCCAGCAGTTTGCGGAACTCCGATGGAAAAAGCAAGAGAGGCTATACAGCATATTGAGCCATTTGACCGCGAGTTCTTTACAGGAATGCTAGGATGGAGCGATTTAAATGGAGATGGAGAATGGATTGTTACAATTCGTTGTGCTGAAGTACAAGAAAATACACTGCGTTTATATGCAGGAGCTGGAGTTGTTGCTGAGTCAAAACCAGAAGATGAGTTAGCAGAAACATCAGCTAAGTTCCAAACAATGCTAAAAGCTTTAGGGTTAAGAGATAGTTCACTTAATGAAAAATAGGGGGAAGAAAGAATGCTAGTAGGTTATACAGAATGGCCAAAAGAATTTGCCGATCGTTACCGAGAAGAAGGATGTTGGCTTGGTGAAACATTTGGAGGAGTGTTAAGAGAGCGGGCTGAGAAATATGGAGATCAAATCGCGGTTGTAAGTGGTAAGAAGCATATAACATATAGTGAACTTAATAAAAAGGTAGATCGTTTAGCAGCAGGTTTACTGAATTTAGGAATAAAGAAAGAGGACAGAGTTGTAATCCAGTTACCTAACATTATCGAGTTTTTCGAAATATGTTTTGCACTATTTCGAATTGGAGCGCTTCCTGTCTTTGCACTGCCGTCACATCGAAGCAGTGAAATTAGTTATTTTTGTGATTTTGGCGAGGCGAGCGCTTACGTTATTTCAGATAAGGCTCTCGGTTTTGATTATCGAAAACTAGCAAGAGAAGTGAAAGAGAAAGTGCCAAATTTACAACATGTAATTGTAGTGGGAGAAGAAGAAGAGTTTGTGAACATAAATGATCTGTATATGGATCCCGTCTCATTACCAGAAGTTCAGCCAAGTGATGTTGCGTTTCTCCAATTATCAGGAGGCACAACAGGTCTTTCTAAATTAATTCCTAGAACACATGATGACTATATTTATAGTTTACGTGTTAGCGCTAAAATTTGTAATTTGAATGCAGAAAGCGTCTATATGGCAGTTCTTCCAGTAGCACACAATTACCCAATGAGTTCTCCAGGGACATTTGGAACTTTCTATGCGGGTGGAAAAGTGGTATTGGCAACCGGTGGTAGTCCAGATGAGGCATTTGCTCTTATCGAAAAAGAAAAAGTTACAATTACAGCGCTCGTTCCGCCATTAGCAATGATTTGGCTTGATGCTGCATCTTCTCGTAATACCGATTTATCGAGCCTAGAGGTTATTCAAGTAGGTGGTGCTAAGTTTAGTGCTGAGGTAGCAAGACGTATACGCCCTACATTTGGATGTACGTTACAGCAAGTATTCGGTATGGCGGAAGGATTAGTGAACTATACAAGATTAGACGATCCGGAAGAAATTATTATTCATACACAAGGTAGACCAATGTCTGCACTCGATGAAGTACGAGTTGTTGATGAAAATGACAACGATGTACAACCGGGCGAAGTAGGTAGTTTATTAACACGAGGTCCATATACAATTCGTGGTTACTATAAAGCCGAAGAGCATAATGCACGATCATTTACAAAGGATGGGTTTTATCGCACAGGTGATCTTGTAAAAGTAAATGAACAAGGATACATCATTGTAGAAGGAAGAGATAAAGATCAAATTAACCGTGGTGGTGAGAAAGTTGCTGCAGAAGAAGTTGAAAATCATCTATTAGCACACGATGCGATCCATGACGTAGCAATCGTATCTATGCCTGACGATTATTTAGGTGAACGCACCTGTGCTTTTGTTATAGTTCGCGGACAAGTTCCGGCAGTAAGTGAATTAAAAATGTTTTTAAGAGAACGTGGTATAGCGGCTTATAAAATTCCAGATCGAATTGAATTTATTGAATCATTCCCGCAAACAGGAGTCGGAAAAGTCAGCAAAAAAGAACTACGTAAAGTCATTGCTGAAAAACTTATTACAGTAAAACAATAATAAAAATCGGAAGGAAGTGATTAGATGGCCATCCCATCTATTTCAGTATATAAAATGCCAATTGAATCAGAACTACCAAAAAATAAAGTGAATTGGACACCAGATCCGAAACGTGCAGTACTTTTAATTCATGACATGCAAGAATACTTTCTTGATGCATATAGCGATAAAGAATCACCAAAAGTAGAACTTATTTCAAATATTAAAATGATAAGAGAAAAATGTAAGGAACTTGGTATACCAGTTGTTTATACAGCACAACCTGGTGGGCAAACGTTAGAACAACGAGGTTTATTACAAGACTTTTGGGGTGATGGTATACCTGCTGGACCAGATAAAAAGAAAATTGTTGATGAACTTACTCCTGATGAAGATGATATATTCCTAACAAAATGGAGATATAGTGCATTTAAAAAGACAAATCTATTAGAAATTTTAAATGAACAAGGAAGAGATCAACTCATTATTTGCGGTATTTATGCGCATATTGGCTGTCTTTTAACAGCTTGTGAAGCATTTATGGATGGTATAGAGCCGTTCTTTGTAGCAGATGCAGTTGCTGATTTTTCACTAGAGCATCATAAACAAGCATTGGAGTATGCATCTAATAGATGTGCAGTAACGACATCAACAAACCTACTGTTAAAAGATTTACAAAGTGTAAAAGGTGATGAGGGTGAAGGAATCACTATACAGGAAGTGCATGAACTAGTTGCACAACTACTTCGTGAGCCAGTAGAGAGTATTGATATTGATGAGGACTTATTAAATAGAGGGCTTGATTCGGTCAGAATTATGAGTTTAGTAGAGAAGTGGCGTCGTGAAGGGAAAGAAATCACTTTTGCAGATTTAGCAGAACGTCCAACTGTTGCAGGTTGGTACAGTTTACTATCTTCACAAACAGCACAGGTGCTGTAACAAATAGACTACATAATAAAGGGGTAGTAAAGAATGCCTAACAGTCAAAAGATTCGTCATTCGTTATCATCTGCGCAGTCTGGTATGTGGTTTGCGCAACAATTAGATCCGCTTAATCCAATTTATAATACTGGGGAATATGTAGAAATAAACGGAAATATTCATCAAGACATTTTTGAATTAGCTGTACGTAAAGTTGTAATGGAAACAGAAGCACTTCATGTTCGCTTCGAAGAGGATGAAATTGGCCCATGGCAAGTTATTGAAGAATCACAGTTTCATATGCATTTTATTGACGTTCGTAAAGAAGAAAATCCTGAAGAAGCTGCTAAAGTATGGATGAAAAATGATTTATCTATGCCAGTCAATTTGAAAAAAGATACTTTATTTAATGAAGCACTTATTCAAGTCGAAAATAATCGTTTCTTTTGGTATCAGCGCATCCATCACATTGTGATGGATGGCTATGGATTTTCACTTCTTAGCCAAAAAGTAGCGAATGAGTATACATCACTTATAGAAGAAACAAACAAGAATGAAAAGCCATTTGGTTCTCTTGCAAAAGTTGTGCAAGAAGATATTGAGTATCGTGAGTCTAAACAATTTCAGGAAGATCGTACTTTTTGGTTAGAAAAGTATGCAGATGGACCAGAAGTTGTAAGTTTGGCAGAACGAGCACCGAGAACATCAAATGGATTTTCACGAGAAACAGCTTATTTATCTAGTTCTAGCACGAAAACTTTACTAGAAGATATCAATATTTCGTTAACAAGTTGGCCGGAATTCATTGTCGCTGTAACAAGTATTTATATGCATAAATTAACAGGTGAAAATGATATTGTTTTAGGTTTACCGATGATGGGACGTCTAGGTTCTGTATCTATTCATACACCAAGTATGGTAATGAATTTAGTTCCAATTCGTATTACAGTAACTCCAAATATAACTCTTGCAGAATTATTGCAGCAAGTTTCTAAAGAAATCCGAGATGTACGTCGCCATTATAAATACCGTCATGAGGAATTAAGAAGAGATTTAAAGTTACTAGGTGAAAATCAAAGGTTGTTTGGACCGTTAGTGAATGTTATGCCTTTTGATTACGGGCTAAATTTTGCTGGAAATCGTGGTATTACGCATAACTTATCAGCAGGACCTGTCGATGATTTATCAATAAATGTATATAAACGTTTTGATCAAAATGAGCTAATGATTCATTTTGATGCAAATCCCGAAGTATATAATGACGCGGAGCTAGCATTGCATAAAGAAAGATTTATGAATCTATTTGAATTAGTAATAAATAATTGTGAGAAAAACGAGTCGATTGGAAAAATAAACATTACTCTGCCTGAAGAAAATCATAAAGTTTTATTGGAATGGAATGAAACAAAGGAAGGCGATGAATTAATCAGTCTGCCTATATCATTTGAAAAACAAGTGCAAAAAAATCCCAATAAAATAGCGATTACTTGTGACGGTGTAAACCTTACGTATAAAGAGCTAAATGAACGAGCGAATGAACTAGCACATTATTTAGTAGAAGAAGGAATACAACCAAACCAGTTTGTAGCTTTAGTATTCCCTAGATCAATAGAAATGGTAGTTAGTATGCTAGCAGTCTTAAAGGCTGGTGCAGCGTATTTACCAATAGATCCAGAATACCCAGCAGAAAGAGTTAATTATATAGTAAATGATGCAAAACCAGTTTGTATCATAACACATTCATCTGTTTCATCTAAGTTAGTTATAGAAAATGATATGAAAAAAATTGTATTAGATGAAGAAGAAATGAAACTAGCGTTACATACATATTCTCGTATGAATATAGCATGTAAGAATGATGTATCACTGTTAAACACAGCCTATACAATATATACTTCAGGCTCAACAGGAAACCCAAAAGGTGTAATTGTTCCTATGAGAGGTTTAAGTAACTTTTTAATGGCTATGCAACAAAAGTTTTCATTAAATGAAAATGATCATTTATTAGCAGTTACAACGTTTGCATTTGATATTTCTGCACTAGAAATTTATTTACCTCTTATTAGTGGTGCAAGTTTAACAATTGCACAAAAAGAAGACATACAAGAGCCTTCTGCATTAACGACACTTTTACATGAAGAAAGAGTGACCATTATGCAGGCTACACCGACGCTTTGGCAGGCGTTAGTAACTGATTATTCAGAAAAGCTACAAGGGCTAAACATACTAGTTGGTGGTGAAGCTCTTCCAGCGCATTTAGCAAATAAATTAAAAGAATTAGGTTGTTCAATAACTAATTTATATGGACCAACTGAAACGACGATTTGGTCTACTTTCATGAACATTGATGAAGGTGAAAAGGGTATACCAACTATTGGAAAGCCAATTTGCAATACAGAAGTGTATGTATTGGATGCAGGGCTACAACCAGTGCCACCTGGAGTTATTGGTGAATTATATATTGCAGGGGAAGGACTTGCAAGCGGATATTTAGGAAAACCTGAGTTAACAGCTGAACGGTTTGTTGCAAATCCTTATGGAGAATCAGGGAAGCGCATGTACCGTACAGGAGATCTTGTGAAATGGCGTAGTGATGGTGCGTTAGAGTACATTAGTCGCGCAGATCATCAAATTAAAATTCGTGGATTCCGAATTGAATTAGCTGAAATTGAAACGGTATTACAACGACATGAAAATATTCAACAAGCGGTAGTAATGGTACGAGAAGATCGTCCAAATGATAAACGCATCATTGCGTATATTGTTGCAGAAGAAAAGGAACCGATTAATCTTTCAGAAATTCGTTCTTATGTTTCAGAAAGTTTAGCGAATTATATGATACCATCGGCATTTGTTGTGCTAGAAGAATTACCATTAACGCCAAATGGTAAGGTTGACAGAAAGAAATTACCTGCTCCTGATTTTAATGGAATGAACAATGAGAGAGTTGCTAGAAATCCGAAAGAAGAAATATTATGTGATTTATTTGCAGAAGTACTTGGTGTTTCTCGAATTAGCATTGATGATAATTTCTTTGAAATGGGTGGACATTCACTTCTCGCATCTCGTTTAATGGCAAGAATTCGTGAAACGTTAAGTGTGGAATTAGGAATCGGGAAACTATTTGAATCACCAACTGTTGCCGAACTGGCGAAACAATTAAACCATGCAAAAAGCGCAAGACCAGCTATTCAGAAAGCAAGTAGGCCAAATGAAGTTCCACTTTCATTTGCACAGCGCAGGTTATGGTTCTTAAATTGTTTAGAAGGTCCAAGTCCTACTTATAATATTCCGCTAGTCATTCGTATGAATGGAATATTGAATCGGGAAGCATTACAAGGTGCTTTTTATGATGTAGTTGAGAAACATGAAACACTTAGAACAATTTTCCCTAACGTATTAGGTAGTTCCTATCAGAAAATTTTAGATATGGAAAATTTAAATCTAGAAATGGTTATAACTAATACATGTAAAGATGAATTAGAAAGTGTACTTTCAGAGGCGGTAAGATATAGCTTTAACCTCGATTTTGAGCCGGCAGTTCGTTTGCAACTTTTTGCAGTGAGTGAAAATGAACATGTATTATTAATTCTATTACATCATATTGTAGGTGATGGCTGGTCATTACAGCCGTTAACGAGAGATTTTACAGCGGCGTATAAAGCGCGATGTCAAGGTGACAGAGTTCAGCTGGAGTCACTTCCAGTTCAATACGCAGATTATGCACTTTGGCAACAGCAATTGCTAGGTGATGAAACGACACAAGAGAGTCTTATTTCAGCACAATTAGATTTTTGGAAAGAAGAACTTAAAGGTTTACCAGACCAAATGGAGTTACCTACAGATTTCCAGCGTCCAATTGAGACGAGTTACCGCGGGGAAACAATTCATTTTCATATAGATGAAGGTATGCATAGTAGGTTAGTAGAGCTTGCACGTAAAAATGGAGTTAGTTTGTTTATGGTATTGCAAGCAGGGCTTAGTGCACTATTTACAAGATTAGGTGCAGGCACTGATATACCAATTGGAAGTCCGATTGCTGGAAGAAATGATGATGTACTTTCAGATATTGTTGGTTTATTTGTAAATACATTAGTGTTACGTACAAATACTTCAGGAGATCCAAGTTTTAAAGAATTATTAAATAGAGTGAAGCAGGTAAATCTTGCAGCTTATGAAAATCAAGATGTTCCATTTGAAAGACTTGTTGAAGTATTAAATCCAGTACGTACTCGAAACAGCCACCCGTTGTTTCAAGTTATGTTAGCTTTTCAAAATACACCAGAAGCAACGTTTCATGTACCAGATTTAGAAGCGAGCCTTGAAATTCAAAGCGTCGGTTCTGCAAAATTTGATTTAACATTTGAAATTAGTGAGAGTAACGGGGGTGACGGTACTCCGAACGGTTTACATGGATTACTAGAGTTTAGTACCGATTTATATAAACGTGAAACGGTTCAAAAACTAATAGAACGATTCATTTTGTTATTAGATGATGCAACTACAAATCCAGATCAATCCATTGGCAGATTAGAAATATTAACTTTAGCAGAGAAAAATACAGTGTTAGAAAAGTGGAATGGTGGTTTTCAAATTGCACCAGAAATGACATTGCCACAATTGTTTGAAAAGCAGGCTCATATAAATCCAAATTCTATTGCTGTTGTCTTTGAAGATAAGAAATTAACTTATGAAGAGTTAAATAGAAAAGCAAATAAAATAGCTCGATTCCTAATAGCAAAAGGGATTGGTCCTGATCAACTCGTTGCTTTAGCGATGCCAAGATCATTAAACATGGTTGTAAGCTTATTAGCTGTTCTTAAAGCTGGTGCTGGATACCTTCCGTTAGATCCAGATTACCCAGCAGACCGTATTTCATTTATGCTACACGATGCGAAACCATCATGTGTTTTAACGAATTCAGAAGTGGAAATTGAATGTAATGAGGCACTAAAAGTTTTAGTTGATGATGTGAAAGTAATAGCAGAGGTTGAGAAATATAGTGAAGACAATATTGATGAAGTGGAACGAATTAAGCCATTATCTCCATCACATATTGCTTACGTTATTTATACGTCAGGGTCAACGGGCAGACCGAAAGGCGTTATGATACCTCATCAAAATGTAGTGAGACTTTTAGGAGCAACTGATCATTGGTTCCAGTTTGACGGAAACGATGTTTGGACGATGTTCCATTCATATGCTTTTGATTTCTCGGTTTGGGAAATTTGGGGACCTTTATTATACGGAGGGCGTTTAGTTGTAGTCCCACATACTGTAAGTCGCTCGCCGAAAGAATTTTTACAGCTTCTTGTTAAAGAAAAGGTTACGGTTTTAAACCAAACTCCATCAGCGTTCTACCAATTGATGCAAGCAGATCGTGAAAATGAAGAGATTGGCCAAAAATTATCTTTACGATATGTTGTTTTTGGAGGAGAAGCACTTGAGCTAAGTCGCTTAGAAGATTGGTATAGTCGACATCCTCATAACGCACCAAAGCTTATTAATATGTATGGTATTACAGAGACGACAGTACATGTTAGTTATATTGAATTAGATGAAACTATCGTCTCTTTACGGGCAAATAGTTTAATTGGGTGCAGTATACCTGACCTTAAAGTGTATGTGTTAGACAACTATTTACAACCAGTCCCACCTGGAGTAGTTGGAGAAATGTATGTTGCAGGTGCAGGACTTGCGCGTGGATATTTAGGAAGAGCAGGATTAACGGCTGAACGCTTTATCGCAGATCCATTTGGCAAGCCAGGTACAAGAATGTATCGTACAGGAGACTTAGCTCGCTGGCGTAATGATGGGACGCTAGATTATATAGGACGTGCAGATCATCAAATCAAAATTCGTGGATTCCGAATTGAATTAGGAGAAATAGAAGCAGTCATAATGAAGCACCCTAAAGCTGAGCAAGTAGCCGTTATTGTACGTGAAGATCAACCAGGGGATAAACGGTTAGTTTCTTATATCGTTGCATCAAATAATGAAGCAATTGATACGAATGAAATGCGTCAGTTTGCTAGTGGTAGTTTACCAGATTATATGGTTCCATACGCTTTTGTAGTAGTAAATGAGTTACCTTTAACTCCAAACGGTAAATTAGATAGAAAGGCATTGCCAGCTCCAGCATTTATCGCATCATCTTCTAGTCGTGGTCCAAGAACACCGCAAGAAGAAATGTTATGTGACTTGTTTACAGAAGTGCTAAGTGTACCTCAAATTGGAATTGATGACGGATTCTTTGATCTTGGTGGTCATTCACTCCTTGCAGTGCAGCTTATGAGCCGCATGAAAGAGGCGCTTGGAGTGGAACTAAACATTGGTACTTTATTTGCAGCACCGACTGTTGCAGGGTTAGCTGAAAGACTTGAGATGGGGAATGGTCAAAGTGCACTTGATGTGTTGCTTCCATTACGAGCAAGCGGGGATCAATTACCACTATTTTGTGTACATCCAGCAGGTGGATTAAGTTGGTGCTATGCAGGACTTATGAAATCTTTAGGAACAGATTATCCAATTTATGGTGTGCAAGCACGTGGTATTGCTAAAAATGAAGAACTTCCAAAAAGTTTAGAGGAGATGGCGGCGGATTACTTGAAACACGTTCGTGAAGTACAGCCTCATGGACCATATCGTTTATTAGGTTGGTCGCTTGGAGGAAATGTTGTGCATGCAATGGCGGCGCAATTACAAAATGAAGGGGAAGAAGTAGAATTACTCGTTATGCTTGACTCTTATCCTGGACACTTCTTACCGAATACGGAAGCGCCTACTGAAGAGGAAGCGTTAATCGCATTACTTGCTTTAGGCGGATATGACCCAGATAACATGGATGGTAAACCACTTACAATGGAAAGTGTAGTTGAAATCCTTCGTAAAGATGGAAGTGCATTAGCAAGTCTTGAAGAAGAGACTATATTGAACTTGAAAGAAACATATGTAAATTCAGTAGGGTTGTTAGGGAAATATGTACCGAAAGTTTATAACGGAGATATCCTGTTCTTTAGATCTACTGTTATACCAGACTGGTTTGATCCTATTTCTCCAAATACGTGGCTAAATTATTTAGACGGGCAAATTGTGCAGCACGATATTGATTGTAGACATAAAGATCTATGTCAGCCAGGTCCGCTTACGGAAATTGGACAAGTATTAGCGAAATATTTGCAGAATAAGAAAGGGGTAAGTAGAGTATGACGAATCCATTTGAAAATGATAATTACACATATAAAGTATTAATAAATGAGGAGGGCCAGTATTCTCTCTGGCCTGCTTTTCTCGATGTACCTATTGGCTGGAATATCGTATATGAAGAAGCTAGTAGGCAGAGCTGCTTAGAATATGTTGAATATAACTGGAAAGATTTGAATCCAAAAAGTAATCAAGTTCGCGAAAAAACATTAGCAGGAAAACGATAATGAAAGAAAAACTAAATCCAAAAGTAGTTGTAAGTATCGTTTATATAACTGCGATGTTTATGGCTGCGATGGACGCAACGATTGTAAATGTAGCACTGCAAACGATAAGTAGAGAACTACAAGTACCTGCATCTGCAATGGGGACGGTTAATGTTGGGTATTTAGTTAGTTTAGCTGTTTTCCTTCCGATTTCTGGTTGGTTAGGAGATAGATTTGGTACGAAAAGAGTATTTTTAATTGCTCTTTTCGTATTTACAATTGCCTCTGCTTTATGCGGAATGGCTAACGATATTACTTCATTGAATATTTTCCGTATTATTCAAGGTGCTGGTGGAGGGCTTTTAACACCAGTTGGAATGGCAATGTTATTTCGAACATTTTCACCAGAGGAAAGACCGAAGATTTCTCGGTTCATTATACTTCCAATTGCTGTAGCACCAGCAATTGGTCCTATCATCGGTGGTTTCTTTGTAGATCAAATGTCTTGGCGTTGGGCATTTTATATTAATCTACCGTTTGGAATCGTTGCATTGCTATTTGGACTTCTATTTTTAGCAGAGCATGTTGAAAAATCAGCTGGTCGCTTTGATTCGCTCGGCTTTATTTTATCAGCACCAGGATTTGCGATGCTCATATATGCGCTCAGCCAGGGACCATCAAAAGGGTGGATTTCTCCAGAAATTATGAGTACTGGGATAGCTGGGGGTGTATTCATTACATTGTTTATAATCGTAGAACTGAAAGTAAAGCAACCGATGTTAGATTTACGTTTATTAAAAGAACCAGTGTTTAGAAAGATGAGTCTTATATCATTATTTTCATCAGCTGGTTTACTAGGAATGTTATTTGTTTTTCCACTTATGTATCAAAATGTGATAGGAGTTTCCGCGCTGGAATCAGGACTTACGACATTTCCAGAGGCGATTGGATTAATGATTTCTTCACAAATTGTGCCATGGTCATATAAAAAATTAGGAGCGCGAAAGGTAATTTCTATTGGATTAATTTGTACCGTGGTTATCTTTGTTTTATTAAGTTTTGTAAATCACGATACGAATCCGTGGCAAATCCGCGCATTATTGTTTGGTATAGGTATTTTCTTAGGTCAATCTGTCGGTGCGGTTCAATTTTCTGCCTTTAACAATATCACGCCGCCTTCTATGGGGAGAGCTACTACTATATTCAATGTGCAAAATCGATTAGGTTCAGCAATAGGAGTAGCTGTTTTAGCTAGTATACTAGCTGGTTTTGGAAGTAATAACGCTCAATCCGATTTTTTACCATATCAAGCAGCATTAATTGGATCAGCAATATTTTTGCTCATAGCACTACTATTTTCTTTACGTATTTCCGATAAAGAGGTAATGTCAAAGAAGAAAGAAAAAACATTATCTGTATCAGAAAAAGAGAAAGTACTTGTCAATGAATAACAATATACGCATGCTTTCTTATGAAAATTGATATTCGTTGAATAAAGGAGAGTTTACATGATAGAAAGTAAAGTTGTAGATTCTATTCCAACTTTGAATGAGAATGATTGTCAAATATGGTGGGCAAGAATTTCGGATTTACAATCATGGCATTACAATTTACTAAATGATATAGAGCGAGAGAAAGCAAATTCGTATCATCATTCGGCAGATCGAGCTCGTTTTATAATAGGTTGCGTAATAAGTAGATTAGTTCTCGGTAAGATACTTTCTATGTCACCAGTCCAAGTACCAATTGATCGAATGTGCTCAGTATGTAAAGTGCAGCATGGAAGACCACAATTACCAGAAGGTATGCCGCAATTATCCGTTTCGCATTCAGGTGAGTGGGTTGTCGTTGCTTTTACAAAATCTGCACCTGTTGGCATAGATGTAGAACAAATGAATCCAAATGTAGATGTTATGAAAATGGCAGAAGGTGTATTAACAGACATTGAAATAGCGCAAGTTATGAAACTGCCAAATGAACAGAAAATAGAAGGATTTTTAACATATTGGACTCGAAAAGAAGCGGTGCTGAAAGCGACAGGTGAAGGACTAATGATTCCGCCAGTACATATTACAGTATCAGCTCCAAATGATCCTCCAAACTTGTTGGTTTTTAAGGATAGACAAGAGTTATTAAATAATACAATGATGGAAGATGTAAAGCCTAGTTTAGATTATAGGGCCTCTGTTGCAATATTCAGTAAGGAAGTAACTGAAATTACGCAATTAGATGCGGCAGCACTTTTAAATCTTAAATAAAAAAATTATAGAAGAGGTGTTCCTCATGTTAGTAGCGGAAAATAGAAAGAATGAATTCACTTATAACGTACAAGCAATTAAAAATATTTTATTTTCTGGAGATACATCATCCATTCATGCTTTAGAAAAGCTTTTAAATGATACAGTTCAGTTTGATGTTCTTGAACAAGAGGCACTTGGTAGACAGTACATTCCGAAAGAAGCAAAGAATTTCTTTGATAAAGATGGAACATTTCTTTACCGTGTATCTAATGTTAGTTATAAAGGCAAGGTGTTATCTGAAAATCTAATTTTTGCAGACACTTCGTTTTTACCGGACGCAATAAAGAGTGAATTAGAGAGTGGAAATATTCCTGTTGAAAAGCTTATAGAAAAGATGGAAGTAAGAAGAAATGTATTATATGAAGGATATCAGCCATCTGGAAATATTATCGAATTGTTTGATGGATGTTCTGTTACAGCGAATGTGTATCCAACTAGAAAGTATCAAATTGTAAGTAAATGCAAATGTGTATTTTATATTTGTGAAGTGTATCATGCAGAGAATATAAAGCAATTGCTTAAATAAAAACAAGAAACCAGCCTATAAAATGGCTGGTTTCTTGTTTATTTAACAGCTTCTTTTAATTCTTTACCTGCTTTAAATGCAGGAACTTTACCAGCGGCGATTTGAATTTCTTCGCCAGTTTGCGGATTACGTCCTGTACGAGCAGATCTTTCGCGCACTTCAAAAGTTCCAAAACCGATTAGTTGAACTTTATCTCCAGATTGTAATGCATTAGCAATTGTGTCAAATACGGATTGTACAGCTGCAGAAGCGTCCTTTTGAGAAATATCAGCTGATTGAGCTACGTTTTTAATTAATTCTGTTTTGTTCATGTTTTCACCTCATAAAAAAATTTTTGGAATGAATGTTTTAGTATAATAGATAGTAAAGATAAAGCTATCACTATGATTAGATAGAATACTATATAATTATGTTAATTTCGTTGCAAGAGACTGAATCCCTTCTATTATTTAGGGATTAATTAAGAATCGATGCATATAAAAAGCTTTAGTATGAGGATGAGGGGGAGTATATGAATGATTTTTCGTGAAAAAAATGAAAAGGAAAGTATATTAATTCGTCAACATGACCATGGTTTTTTAGCTGGAGAGATTGCAAAACATATAAAAGAAGACTTTTTTGAAAGTAAAACATATTTAAAAGAAACAGTTGATGCAATATATGAGCATGACAGAGGATGGATAGAGCTTGATAAAGTACCAATTTTGAATGATGCTAAAAATATTCCATATACATTTATGGATTGTCCAAGCCCATTACGTTTTGTTTTTTATACGATTGGTTTGAATGAAATTGAGAATTCTAATCCATACGGGGCATTGCTTTGTAGTAAACATTTTTTATCATTTCCACTAAACGAGGAAGATGAAGAGATGATGTCATTTTATAAACATGAATTAGAACGACAAAAAAGAATCTTGAAAACGTTAACAAAAGAACAGTTTGCGATGTTCGATAAACATTATAAATTATTAAAGTTTTGTGATGAAATTTCTTTATACGTATGTATGAATAAGCCTGGTGTCAAAAAGAAAGATGAAATTGATTTATTTAAAGATGGTTTTGAAGGAACAGAAATGTTTAATAGTGAAGAGGAGAAACTTATTCAAGCTGAATGGGTGGACGAGGAAACAATTCGGATTACACCATTTCCATTTCAAACGGAATTTTATACGTATGTAAAATATAAAACGATAAATAAGCATGAAATGAAAGAAAAAGGGATTGCAAAGGCTGATAGAGAATCAGAAATGAAGAAACAAACCATTCGTTTCATACAATAAGGAGGTAATATAAATTGAAAGATTATATATTAAAACAGTGTGATTATCATGCTTGGGCCAATACAAGATTATTCAATCGATTAAAAGAGTTACCAAACTATGAGACGATTTTTAATGAGCAGATACAGAGTGTATTCCCATCCATTAAGGATACTTTTGTGCATATTTATATTACAGATCAAGTGTGGTTACATATATTGCATGGTAAAAGTATGAATGAAGCAATACAAGACCGAGAAGATTTACGAAAACAAATTGAAACTAAATCGTTACATGAATTAGAAAAAATGTTTGAAAACATGGCAAATCAATATAAAGATTTTTTAATTACAATACAAGATGTGAATGCTGTATTTGTTATTGAGAATCCATATGTAGGGAAATTAGAAACTTCGATTTTAGAATTAGTGCAACATGTCGTAAATCATGGTACATATCATAGAGGAAATATAACAGCGATGATCCGTCAACTTGGTCATTCGTCGACAATGATGGATTTTGTACTGTATTTACATATGGTTAAAAAGCAGGGAGAGTAATATAGTTTGTAAGAAGGAGAGGCTTTAATTATAGAAGTCTCTCCTTCTATTTTATTCCGCATTCATGGTAGATCGACTGATTAAAGTTTTCTTAAGAAGCTTTATTTTCTTGTAATTGCTTAGCGTATTGTACAGCCTTATATGCATTGACTCTACCGTTTTTCCAGTACGTACCTGTACCACTAATTTTATCAGAAGTTGACTCAATAATTTGGCGAATTTGTGTATTACTATATCCTTGATTTGCTAAAAGAGCAGCGACTCCTGCAACATGAGGTGTTGCCATAGATGTACCACTTAATGATTGATACGTGCTTCCTTTATATGTTGAATATATATTTGAACCTGGTGCTGCAACATCTACCCAGCTACCATAAGTAGAGAATGAAGATTTTCTATCTGATTGATCTGTAGAACCAACTGCAATTACTTCGCTGTAATAAGCAGGGTAATTAGCTTTTGTATTTCCAGCATTTCCAGCAGCTGCAACTATAACAGAGCCTTTATTCCATGCATATTGAACGGCTTGTTGTAATGCAGTACCACCATTTGGAGCTCCTAAACTTAAACTAATTACTTTTGCACCCGAATCAGCAGCTTCTCGAATACCTTGCGCTACAGCATCAAGAGTACCACTTCCTTGATTATCTAATACGCGGACAGCATAAATTGAAGTTTGTGGGGCAACACCAGCAATTCCGACGCTGTTATTCGTAAGTGCTCCAGTAATTCCAGCGCAATGTGTACCATGACCATTACCATCATCAGATGTATTGTCGTTATCAACATAATCATGCCCGTAAATTACTTTCGAAGCCAGATCAGGGTGTGAGCCTTGAACTCCTGTATCAATAATAGCTACTTTTACACCAGGATCACTTCGTTGGCTATCCCAAGCTTGTGGAGCTTGAATCTTTTGTAATCCATATTGATTATTAAAATATGGGTCGTTTGGAGTCCAAAAGGCGTGAACGTAATAATTTGGTTCTGCATATTCCACATCTGGATTATTTTTATAACTCTTTATTTTTTCTTTTACAGTACCTTTTGAAAATTGTACGACTTCAAAACCTAACTTATCATCTTTAGATAAGACATTAGCTCCGACAGATTTATGAAAAGATTGCACATTACTTAAAGATGTATTTTGTTTGAACTTAACGATTAATTGGTTAGGAACGTAATCAGTAGATGATGTTTCAGCACTTGAAGTATTCGTGTTAAAGAAGAAACCACCAATAATAAATGACAAAACAGATAGGAAAACAATGATTTTGTTTTTCAAAAGATTTTTCCTCCCTTTTCTTGGATGAGTTTTTCAGCGACACTTTAATGTCGCATTCCTTTTCAACTATATAGTTAGACCATACGATTTATGACATTTATGTGAAAAACTTTTGGAGGAATAAAAAGGAGTAAATATTGATATAAATATATTTTTAATGATAGTAATTAAGTAAAAGAGGGGATGAAAAAAGGAATGCTCATCATGTATGAGTCATTCCTTTTTTCATAGATTAACTTGCCTGTTTTTTATTATTTTCTTTCAATTTCTCTGCTTGTAAAAAGCGATTCGTTTCAGCAACAACAATACTACTTAATCCAATCAGACCAATCAAGTTTGGAATTGCCATAAGTCCATTTGCAATATCAGCAAATGTCCATACGATTCCTAGCTTTAAATTAGCACCAATTGCAATCATGAAAATAAAGATTGCTTTATAATATTTAACTGCACTTTCTCCGAATAAATAAGCTACACATTTTTCTCCATAATACGACCAGCCTAAAATAGTAGAGTAGGCAAATAAAATAATTGCGATACCGAGAATCATACTACCAGCAGTACCGAATACAGATTGGAATGCAAGTGTTGTAGCTTCAACACCAGTTTTACCTGATTTCCAAGCGCCTGTAGTAATTAATACTAGTCCTGTAATTGTACATACAATAAACGTATCTAGAAAAGTACCAGTCATTGAAACTAAAGCTTGTTTTGCAGGCGAATCGGTTTTTGCCGCCGCCGCCGCAATTGGTGCACTCCCTAAACCAGCTTCGTTCGCAAATACACCACGCGCCATTCCGATTTGGATAGCTGATGCAACTGTTGCCCCAATAAAACCACCAGCAGCTGCTGTACCATTAAATGCACCAGAAAAAATAAGTGAAAATGCTTCTGGAATTTGGTCGTAGTGATAGAAAATAATTATAAGACCAGCAATTATATAAAAGAAAGCTTTAATAGGAACGACATATCCCGTCACTTTCCCGATTTTTTTTACACCGCCTAAAATAACAATTGCGATTAAAAATGACATTACTATACCAGTTAAAGCAGGAGGGAAAGAGAAATTAATTCGCATTGCCTCTGCAACTGAGTTAGATTGCACCATATTACCAATACCGAAAGAAGCAGTTGTACCAAATATAGCGAATAATATAGCAAGCCATTTCTTACCTAAACCACGCTCTAAATAATACATTGGTCCACCTGAATATTCACCATTTTCATTACTAACACGATATTTCACTGCAAGTATTGCCTCTGCATATTTTGTTGCCATACCGAATAAAGCGGTAATCCACATCCAAAATATTGCACCAGGACCACCAATTGTAACCGCTGTTGCAACACCGGCTATATTACCCATACCAATCGTTGCGGCCATAGCTGTCATGAGTGCTTGGAAGTGACTAATATCTCCAGAAGAAGAAGTATCTTCTGATTTTTTAAACGCTAGTTTGTGAGCGTATAATAGTTTACTAAACTGTAAACCTTTCAAACGCACTGTGAGAATGATACCTGTTCCAACGAGTAGCAACAAAGTTGGTAATCCCCACACGTATTGATTTAGTTGTTCTAATACTTTACTTACTGTCTCCATCTTTATTCTCCTTTTTTAGAAAAAATAAAAACCACTTCAAGTAAATGAAATGGTCTCTGGAGAAACAAGGGATAGAAAAATAAACCGATACAATCGGCTTTTTCTTTCGCTTGTCTCTGTCCTTTTACCTGAGAGATTATCCGCTAAAGTAGCGGATTTGCTCCTTCGGTGCTCGTTTTCCTCCGCGCTCTATGAAAGCGAGAGGGAGTCTCTCCAGAGATTCGTCCCCATGCAGTTCTACTTGTAACCAAGACCTGAGAGTTTCAAAGTTGGTATAACAACTTTTTGCCCCGTCGGTAGATCAATAGACCTTCTCCTGAATGGTTCATCCGAATTATAAAATTTATAAACACATTGATTGTAAATCAATAAAAACATTATAGACATACAAATTGTGAATTGCAATCATTTTTTATTTTAAAATAGTAAATAGTTTTATTTTTTTGTAAGTCCTAATTTATCTTCAACTTCATTTAAAGTAGATAAAGCGATGACAATATGTTGATCTGCAAGTCCTAAAGCTTGTTTTGTTTTTTCAATAGTTTCATTGGTTGGAGTAGAGTTATTTGCTCCGTCTATAATCAAATTTGCTGCATTTTTCATGAAATTTGATGCGGATTTAAACTGAGTTGTGAATTGAAGTAGTTGTTTTTGTATATCTATATCTGTTATGTTTTCTTCAATTTTAAGCGTGTCTATTTCGTTCATAATTGTTTCGTACTGTTTGGAAACAGCACTCATTGTAACTAATAGTTTATTTCGATCTACTGAATCTCCATTCGTGTTAATCTCTTCCCAGGCAGGTAACCAATCTTTTTCGATGATGTCATTATAATGAGTAGTCAATTCATGAATTTTAGGTTGTAATTTCGTTTTGAAAGTTTTTGTCTCCGCTGTTTCTACAGTTGCTTTTTCGTTGTTATTTTTAACATTAGTAACATAGAAAATCGTACCGAAAATGATGAAAATAGAAATAACAACTGTCCATTTAGTAAAAAGTAATTTCTGCAATATGTAACGCCTCCAAAATTTAAAAACTTATAATTATAATATATAACAATAATGTTGTTTAAAGTAGAGAAAATAGGTTAGAAATAATTTAAATTATATATTTTCTATACATGAATAATTAAATTTAGTAAAATGATGAAAGCTATATGCGAGAAAAGAGGGTTTTTAGTGAAAATGAATAGAAGAAAACTGGTTTTAAGTATTTCAATGGCTATGTTATTAGTTGGTTTATTTGCACTCATATATGTAGACAAAGAATCTAAAATTAAAGATTTTCCAGTGCCAATGTCAGCAATCCATATTAACGATGATAATGAAGAGGACTATCAATATATAAGTGTAATGCCTATTACAAAGGCAAATGGATGGGAGAACTTAGGGGAAAACGGGCATACTGTTAGTTTTAAAAAAGGGGAAAGGAAGGTAGCAGTAGTACATTATCCGGGAGAAATTACGTATTATTTATTTGAGAAAAAGATGAATAAGGGAGATTAGCTAAAGATGTAATTCATTAAGAGTTACATCTTTTTTTATTCTGAATCATTTGAAATTAAATTCGATAGATGTTTTGATAGATGTAGTGATAAATATGATTAGTTCTATATGTCTATAAAGAGTATTAGGGTGATTATAAAAATATTATGTGAACTAATTATTGTGAGAAGAAGATAAATTATATGCTAAAGGGGGAATTAAAAATGTTACTAAAAACAATCTACTGTAAGGTGGAAGAAGAGAAAAAGAAATTGTTTTCAAATGCGCAAGAAAAATGGAGTGATATACGGCATCTAGATGGTTTTCATGGACAATTTGGTGGATGGTATGAAGATGAGGCATGTGTATTTACTTTATGGGAAGATAGAAGTACATATCAATCATTTATGAATGGTGCTCACGATACAATTTATTTAAATAGTAATCAAGAGGATACGTTTCTTTCGTGTGAAATTGAATTATTTCAAACGTTGTATGATATAACTGATACGCATTTGAAAGACGTTGTTACAGAAGGATCATTCGTAAGAGTTGCTATATGTGATGTAAAGGTGGAAAAGGAAAAGTATTTTTTACAGAAGCAAGAAACAATTTGGAATAAAGGAATGGAAAAAGCAAAAGGAATGTTAGGTGGAGTAGTTGGGAAGTCTTTAAAAAATGAAAATCGTTACATAGTGTTAACGTATTGGAAAGATGAACAGACGCATCAACATTATGTGGAAGAGATTTTCCTAGATTTATATAAATTAGCTAATATTCATGAAGATATAGAAGAGATAAAAGGAAAACAAGCTGTATGTAAGGAAGAATGGCTTGTATATTAAACGCTGAAAAAGTGTATAAATGAATGTATAATAAAGATATTTTCTTATAAACAAGTAATTAATAGAAGACGTTATATACCCTTTCATGTTAATATATTTAAGTTATAATAGGAGGCTTACCCTTTTGTATTGTACGGTAGAAGCAGTGTGAGCTTGAAATTTTTTTAGAAAAGGATGTGCCTAATTTGCGTATCAATAAATTTATTAGTGAAGCTGGAAAAGCGTCTCGACGTGGAGCGGATAAACTAATTAATGAGAGAAGAGTAATTATTAACGGTAAGGTTGCAAAAATTGGTGACCAAGTGAACCCAGGTGATGATGTACGAGTAAATGGAGAGCAGCTTCGAATTGCTCGAGATCACGTATATATCGCTTTAAATAAACCAGTAGGTATTACATGTACGAGTGAAAAAGCTGTAAAAGGTAATATTATCGATTTAGTGAACCATCCTTTACGAATTAGTCACATTGGACGTCTTGATAAAGACTCAGACGGTTTAATTTTGTTAACGAATGATGGTGATATTGTTAATGAAATTTTACGTGCTGAAAACAAACATGAGAAAGAATATATCGTTTCAGTAGATAAGCCAATTACACCTGATTTCTTAGAGAAAATGGCAGCGGGTGTTAAAATTTTAGGAACAAAAACGCTTCCTTGTGAGGTTACACAGTTATCAAAATATGAGTTCCAAATTATTTTAACACAAGGGCTAAATCGTCAAATTCGCCGTATGTGTGAAGCTTTAGGTTATCAAGTATACACGTTAAAACGTACGAGAATTATGAATATTGAATTGAATAATTTACCGGTTGGGCAGTGGAGAGATTTAACAAAGAAAGAGAAAAGACGTCTATTTGCAGACTTAAATTACGAACCACAAGATTGGTAAAATTGTGAAGTGAAACCAAAAAAATTTGGTTTCACTTTTTTAATTAAATAAATAATTTTTTTAAACACTTGCAAAAATAAAATGAATAAGATATATTAAATAACAATAAATGGATGTTTTACAAAAAGCAAAGAAAAGGACACGAGTTATTTTACCCGGTTATACAGAGAAGGAAGGAAAGCTGAGAACTTCCTAACGCAGAAAAATAACTTACCACCTTAGAGCTGCACTAGGGAAATTAAGTATCTAGTGCCGTGTATGCGACGTTATCGCAAAAGAAGCCATTATGTTTTTTGTGATGGGAATCTGGGTGGAACCACGGATATAAGCATATTCGTCCCTATATTTAGGGATGAATATGCTTTTTTGCATTCAATTTCATAATAAGCGAAGAAAAGGACACGAGTTATTTTACCCGGTTATACAGAGAAGGAAGGAAAGCTGAGAACTTCCTAACGCAGAAAAATAACTTACCACCTTAGAGCTGCACTGGGGAAATTAAGTATCTAGTGCCGTATAAACGACGTTACCGTAAAAGAAGCCATTGCATTTTGTGATGGGAATCTGGGTGGAACCACGGGTAAAAGCACGCTCGTCCCTATGTTAGGGATGAGTGTGCTTTTTATTATGAAATGGAGAGATGAAAAATGAAAGAACAAATGATTGAAATTAAATTTCCAGATGGTAGCGTGAAAGAATTTGTAAAAGGAATTACTTTAGAAGAAATTGCGGGATCCATTAGCAGTAGTTTGAAAAAGAAAGCAGTCGCGGGGAAAGTAAATGATGGATTATATGATTTACGCCGAAAGATTGAAGAAAATGCGGAAGTAGAAATCATTACTATAGATTCAAATGAAGGTGTAGAAATTGCAAGACACTCTGCGGCACATATTTTAGCGCAAGCTGTACAAAGAATGTATGGTGATATAAATCTTGGAGTAGGGCCTGTTATTGAAAATGGATTTTATTATGATATGGATCTTCCAAGTAGTGTAAACGTAGAAGATTTACGGAAAATAGAAAAAGAAATGAAAAAGATTATAAATGAAAATATAAAGATAGAACGAGTTGAGGTTTCTCGAGAAGAAGCAGCAAAACTGTTTCAAGAAATGAACGATCGCTTGAAATTAGAACTTTTAGAAGCAATTCCTAGTGGGGAAAGTGTAACACTATATAAACAAGGTGAATTTGTGGATTTATGTAGAGGGCCACATTTACCATCAACAGGTTATTTGAAAGCATTTCAATTAACTCACGTTTCCGGTGCATATTGGCGAGGTGATAGTAATAACCAAGTGCTTCAGCGCATATATGGTGTTGCATTCTCTTCTCAAAAAGAATTAGAAGAGTATTTACATTTCGTTGAAGAAGCAACAAAAAGAAATCATCGTAAGTTAGGCAATGAGCTTGAGTTATTTATGTTTTCTGAAGAGGCTCCGGGAATGCCGTTTTATTTACCGAAAGGACAAATGATTCGTAACGAATTGGAAGCATTTTTAAGAGAAATTCAAAAAGAGTACAATTATCAAGAAGTACGCACTCCGTTCATGATGAACCAAGAAGTATGGGAGAGATCAGGGCACTGGGGACATTATAAAGATAATATGTATTTCTCTGAAGTAGATAATAAAAGTTTTGCATTAAAACCGATGAACTGCCCAGGGCACATGCTTATGTTTAAAAATAAATTGCATTCTTATCGTGAATTACCGATTCGTATGTGTGAATTTGGTCAAGTACATCGCCATGAATTTAGTGGTGCGTTAAACGGATTATTAAGAGTACGTACTTTCTGCCAAGATGATGCACATTTATTTGTAACTCCAAAACAAATTGAAAATGAAATCAAATCCGTAATGGCGCAAATTGATTACGTATATAAAACTTTTGGATTCGAATATGAAGTAGAGCTTTCTACTCGTCCAGAAGACTCAATGGGTGATGATAAATTATGGGAGCAAGCAGAAGCAGCATTAGAAAATGTATTACAATCGCTAAATTATAAATATAGACTAAATGAAGGTGACGGTGCATTTTACGGGCCGAAAATTGATTTTCATATTAAAGATGCTTTAAATAGAAGTCACCAGTGCGGAACAATCCAGCTTGATTTCCAAATGCCAGAGAAATTTGATTTAAATTATATAGATGAAAATAATGAAAAGAAAAGACCAGTTGTTATTCACAGGGCAGTTTTAGGGTCATTAGATCGCTTCTTAGCAATATTAATTGAGCACTTTGGAGGTGCGTTCCCGGCATGGGTGGCACCAGTTCAAGTGAAAGTAATTCCAGTTTCAAATGCAGTACATGAACAATATGCCAATGAGATTGCACTTAAATTAGCACAAGCTGGAGTTCGTGTTGAACAAGATGCACGAGATGAAAAATTAGGATATAAAATAAGAGAAGCACAAATGCAAAAAGTACCGTATGTTCTTGTTATTGGAGATAAGGAAATGGAAAACGGAGCTGTAAATGTACGTAAATATGGGGAAGAGAAGTCAGAAGTTATTGCACTAGATGTATTTGTGGCAACTATTGAAGAAGAAATAAAGAATAGAAAATATTGATTGTAAAGAAAACACACTATTAGAAATTAGTGTGTTTTCTTTTTTATCTTACAAAAATGTAAGGTAAATGTAAGCGAAATCGAGGGAACGAGTTGTAGAAAAATGAGAATATGAAGTAGGAAATAGGTTCATGTTACAGGTGTAACTCTTATTGAATGAATAATTAAAAAAATCTTAAGGATTTACATGACAAAATAATAAGAAATATGTGAGAAATTAATTTTATACAAAAGGGATGGAGTGAAAGAGATGTCAACAAATGTAGTTACTGTAGAAAGTGTAGAAAAAACGTATGGAAAAAGAAATGAGAATCAGTCAAAAGCATTAAGGGGTGTATCGTTAAGTATTAAAGAAGGAGAATTTGTCGGGATTATGGGTCCTTCTGGGTCTGGAAAAACGACTTTACTTAATGTGATAAGTACACTTGACCAAGCGACAGGTGGTAGTGTGACGATAGCTGGTACAAATATTACTTCTATGAAGGGCAATGCGTTATCTGATTTTCGCTCTCAAAAATTAGGTTTCATTTTTCAAGATTTTAATCTACTAGAAAACTTATCAATTTATGAAAATATAGCTTTACCACTTTCTCTGCAAGGCGTACCATCAAGTGAGATTACTGGAAAGGTAAATGACGTTGCGAAGAAATTAGGAATTACTGAAATTTTAACAAAATATCCAACTGCTGTTTCTGGTGGACAAAAGCAAAGAACAGCGGCGGCAAGAGCTTTAGTACATAATCCAGCAATTGTATTAGCAGATGAACCGACAGGTGCGCTTGATAGTAAAAACGCAAAAAGTTTATTAGAAGCAATGCAAGATTTACATGAAAATCACAATGTAAGTATTTTGATGGTTACACATGATGCATTTAGTGCAAGTTATTGTGAGCGTATTTTATTTATTCAAGATGGTCTTCTTTATAAAGAATTAAATCGTCAAGGCACTAGAGAGAATTTCTATCAAGACATTTTAGGTGTGCTCGCTCATATGGGCTCAGCTGCTGAGTCTAAGTAGGGGGCGAAACTATGTTATTTAAATTATCACGTCATAGTATGAAAAAAATGTTAAAAGATTATATGGTTTTACTTATTGGCCTCGTTATTAGTATTAGTATTTTCTATATGTTCCAAACGATGGCGATGAATAGCGAATTTACGAAAGATAATAGCCTAATTAGTAGTATTAGACTCGTCTTTTGGGTAGGTGCAATACTATTATCTTTCATTACTGTATTTTATATTATATATGCCAACTCTTTCTTACTCACGTTAAGAAGAAAAGAACTCGGTATGTACATGATGCTTGGTGCAAAAAAGAAAAAAGTAGCACAGTTATTATTTATTGAAACATTCGGTATGGGTATTGTCAGTATTATTATCGGTATTTTAGTAGGGATGTTACTTGCAAGTGTAGCAGGAAACTTTTTAATGAATGGAATGGAAATTTCAGCAAAAGGTAGTTATGCATCTGTATACACACCAGCAATTTTAGTTACAGCTATTTTCTTCTTAATACTATTTTTCATTACTGGCTTAATGAACAGTGTCCGATTGTTACGTAAAACTGAACTAGAGTTAATTCGTGAAGATGAAACACTAGATGAAGTAAAGAAAAGTAAAACTCGCATTATTATAATGACAGTACTTGGTGTATTACTAGTAAGTATAGGGTACTATTTTATGATCAATGTAAAAATATATGCTGAATTAGGTTTTATTATAGCAACCATCGTTACAACACTTGGAACATATTTTATCTTTAGTTCATTACTCCCATTTTTTGTGATGAAAATTAAGGGGAATAAAAAACGAAATGAAACTGGTCTAAATAGTTTTACATATGCACAGCTACGCTTTCGAGTAAATAGTTTATCGAGAGTATTAGGTACTGTAGCGATGTTAATTGCATTAGGCGCAGGTGCGATGACGGCAGGTATGGCTTTCCAAAAAAATGTAGGTATTATGACAGACTTTTCTCGTGTATATGATGTTGTAATTCATGATCCGAATGATCAAGACAAAGCTGCCTTAAAAGAAATGGAAATTGTTGAAGAAAGCAAGTACAAATATAAAGTAGATGGAGAAGCGGTTTATTATTTACGTAACGACTTAACTGCGAAACCACCACTTGTTTCAGACCATTTTGATACAAAAACGTTAAAAGAGCCTGTTCGTAAACGTGTGACTGAACCTTTAACAGAACCTGTATATTCAGCTTTAGAGGCTCCTGAATTAGCAAAATTCCCTCGTATGCCAAAGGATTGGGAAGACGCAGTTGTAAGAGAGATACAAATTACGCATAATCAATTTAACGGAAAACCAGTAAGAATTGCAGACGAAGAGCATTATAAAGGAATTCAAGGAACAGAACACACTGTAACATTAGCAAAAGTAGATGATATGAAAAAATATAAACCGTTATTGATCGAAATAGACAAGAGACAAAAAGCACAAATTGAAAAAGCAACAGGTGAAAAGGTAGACTTATTTACGAAAATGACAATTTATCAGTTTATGAACAGCTTCATGAGCGGAACAATGTTTATGGGATTTTTCCTCGGAATTGCCTTTTTAGCAATGATGGCAAGTTCCCTTATGTTCAAGATATTAACAGGTGCTTCTCGCGACATACGCCGTTATGAAATGTTACGAAAAATTGGTGTGAGACGCAGTATGTTAACGAAAAGTATATATAAAGAAATTTCATATTTATTTATCTTCCCAGCAATCATTGGCATTTCTCACGTTTTAGTAGGGCTTAACTTATTCAGCTTTATATTAGTTGACCCGTTTGTAAAAGTGTGGGTGCCAATTGGGATATTCTTAGTCATTTATTTCATCTATTACTGGATAACTGTTCAACTTTATAAAGGTATGGTAATGCCGAAAGAAGAGGTAGCTAAATAGTTTATCCCGCTATTTGCCAGGCAGCCCGATTGGTGAGGGCTGATTAAAGTTTTATTTTATGAAAAGAGTCCTTGTTTTGAAAATAGGGGCTCTTTTTTATGTTTTTCATAAAGAAGGAAAAGATTGGATAATGGTCGAAAAATATAATGTAACTTCCAAGAAATGACTAAAATAATACTATTTTGTCGAGAGGAAGGATACGAAGTATGAAAGAAATGCTACAGTTATTTCGCAACAAAGTGTATGCACGTTTTTTCTAGCAAATATTTTAGAGCGACTCGGTTCTATGATTGCTGGAATTTCTTTAATGTTTTACTTGTTAGATCAATACGGAAAACAACCAGTTTACGCAACGATGACAAAAATTATGATTGCATTACCTGCATTAATCTTTTTTCTATTAGTAGGGACAGTAGTGGATCGATTTGATAGACAACGTATTTGTACAGTAAGTAACATATGTTGTTCGCTCTGTAATATTGGAATCCTAATTTCGCTTTATTACGGGATGATTATACTTGTCTTTATATTTTTATTTTTGGAAAATGCATGTATACAATTTTTCTCTCCATCAGAACAATCGATGATACAGGGAGTAGTTGAATCAGACCAATATGGTGCAGCAGCGGGTATTAATCAAATGGTAAATAGTTTGTATGCTTTGTTTGGTGTAGGAATTGCAACGATGGTGTACTGGACTTTTGGAATTTACGGGAGCATTTTAGTAAATATACTTACTTTTATTACGAGTGGTATTTTGATTCAAACGATCTCCATTCCAGAAAAAGTTCGTTTACCAAATGGTAGAACAAAATGGAAAGAAGTTAATTTGAAGATGTTAATAACAGAGTTTAAAGAAGGGATTAGGTATATATACCAAAATGAAACTTTAAAAAAATTACTTTTGGGATTTATCGTGTTTGGTTGATTATTTTTTGTTACGTGTTTATTCCAAGCTATTTTACTAAGTGGGAAAAAGAGAATTCAAGGTGTGGTTAAAGAGGTTTATTTTTTCTGAATATTCTTTTTAAAGGGGGTAATAGTTATGTTGATGCGAACTGCTAAGTGGTGTGGGATTACTTGTTTACAATTATTCGCTGCAATTCTATGTATAATCTGTTTAGGTGCGCTTCCTCGATTATTTAAGGGATTACAAATTGATTTAATTGGTTTTTGGAACACGATTGTGTTTATTGGAGGAAAGTTACTCCAACCTTGGGAAATTACATATGGATTTCGAGATTCGAGGAAATTATTTCCGCAAATATGGATTCATTATTTAGAGACAATGTTTGTATTTATTTCGGCATTTTTACTGTCATTACTTATTGCGTATGTTCTCGTTGTGTGGGTATTACAACGGTCTCAATCAAAGCAACGAATGTGGAATGGGATTTTTGTCGTACTTGAAAGCATCCCAGATATTTTAATAATTTTATTATCGCAACTTCTAGTCGTAATAATCTTTCAAAAGACAGGCTTTATGCCAGTGAAACTAGCGGGGATTGGGGAGGAAAGGGCTCACCTATTGCCAATAATATGTCTAACTTTGCCTACAACACTATTATTTATTAAGCTACTACTATTACGTTTCAGAGAAGAATTAGAGAAAGATTATAGTATATTTGCTAAAAGTAAAGGGCTTAGTTTACGACATATTTTAACAAATCATATTTCAAGAAATGTTTTGTTAACAACAATCTATTATGCAAAAACAAATATTTTATTTATGTTATCAAATTTATATATTATTGAATGGATATTTAATACGTACGGTATGTTTGTTTTTGTAAAAGAAAATTCAAAATTAGAAATATTTACAGTAAGTTTAATTATATTATACGTACCGCTTTTTATACTATTTCGTTTATTACATACGTTTTTACAAAATGTAATAAAGGAGCGTGTTTAGCATGTGGCAAGTTGTAAAAAGAGATGTGAGATTTTGGTTTGGTGTTACTTTTTTAAGCGTACTTATGATTATTAGTATTGGAAATACTTTATTTTTCGATGGGAATATCCGTGAACTTACGATGATGTATAACGAAAAAGGAGAACTAGAGGCTGCTCCGTTTTCACCGTCGAATAAATTTTGGTTCGGTAGTGATGAGAAAGGACGCGATCTTTTCCAGCTAATAATAGAAGGAGCGAAATGGACAGTTGGTGCGAGCGTAATTATAGCGATTCTACGAGTTATAGTTGGAGGAGGTATTGGTTTGCTTCTTGGTATGTATAGCAAACGTTCTTTTCCAGTTATAGCATCTTTTTTTGATCCGTTCAGCATTGTACCTATGGTTATGATTTCTTTTTTTGTGTTAAAGGAAGTTTTAGTGTTTGAAAATGGGACAGTACCAGAGCCGTTTCATTTAAGGGTAATATTTCAAATGGTTATCCTTACATGTTTAGCGGTACCAACAATTATGTTATATACAGCGCAGGAAGTCCGTCGGATAAAAAGAGAAGAATTTATGATGGCAGCAACTGTGCTTGGGGGCAGTAAATGGCATAGAGTGAAAAATCACGTATGGCCACACGTATTACCATCATTTTTTTTACTTGTTGCTCAACAATTTGTGAGTACTTTATTACTTCTCTTGCATCTTGGCTTGTTAGAGTTATTTTTTGGTGGAACAATTATCTTTGGTACAGAGGCAGATAGTGTAACAAAAGAATGGACCGGCCTAATTGGTCAAAACTTCCGTCATTTAACTACTCATACATGGATTGTACTTATACCGATTGCTTTTTATAGTATGACAATTTTAGCTGGAAATCTAATTAGTAATGGCATGCAAGATGCGATTAAGTTAGGAAATGTGAGAAAGCTAGAGAGGGAAAGTAAAGAATTACAAGTAGAGAAACAAGTACAACCAACTATGAATGACTTTTCTTTTTATAGAGAGATACAAAAATAAAAAAGATAGCTGAAGACAAATTGTTTTCAGCTATCTTTTTTCGATTAAAGTGGAGGTAAATCAATCTTACCTTCTTCAAATAATTCTTTTATCATATGCTTCGTATAACCAGCGGCTTGACCAAATGTGATTTTTGCTGGCATTGGTGCTTCGTTAGCATCTACAACTACATCAATAATACACGGTTTATTTTGTTTTACTGCATTTTCGAAAGCGGGAAGGAGTTCATCTAAATTCTCAACACGGTATCCAATACCTCCACACGCCTCTGCATATTTTGCAAAATCAGGGTTCGTTAAATCTGTTTCGAATTCGATATTACCCATAACTTCTTGCTCGAATTTAATCATCGCAATTTTATTATTGTTTAATACGACGACAACGATTGGCAATTTATATTTTACAGCTGTTACGAAGTCATTCATCGTCATTCCAAATCCGCCATCACCACAAACTGCAAATACTTGTTTATCCGGGAATGCAATTTTTCCAGCAAGAGCACCAGGTAAACCGCAACCAAGTGTTGCGAGCCAGCTAGAAATGACAAATTGCTGGTTTGTCATACGGAAGTGTCTTGCGGTCCATACTGTTACATTTCCGACATCGACTGATAGAATTGCGTCATCATGTGCTACTTGCTGCAGAGCATGCATAACGCGTTGTGGTTTAATTGGAATGGAAGAGTCTTCTTCTTGATCGTGTAATTTTTCTTCCCACTTTTTCATCATTTCTTGGTGATGTTCTAAGAAGGAATGGTCTGTGTGTTCTTCAACATTTTCAATTAACCATCGTAATGTTTTATCAGCATCACCAGCTAAACCAATATCTGTCGCATAACGTTTCCCGATTTGGGCAGGATCTGTATCGATATGAATTGTTTTTGCTTTTTCAGGTAAGAAGCCGGTGAACGGATAAGAAGTACCGACCATAATTAAAGTATCTGCATGCTTCATTGCTTCATAAGAAGGTTTCGTTCCAATTAATCCTAATCCACCAATACAAAGAGGGTGTTCATCAGGAATAATTCCTTTAGCTGGTAATGTAAGTACGATTGGAGCACCAATATGTTCTGCCAATGCAAGTAAAGATTCTCTCGCATGTTTTGTTCCTTTTCCAGCTAAAATCACAGGCCTTTTCGCTTCATTTATTGCGAGTTTCGCTGCATCTAAATCGTTTTTTTGTGGAAACAACTCAGGCAAAGTAAAAGAAGTATTTGTAACACGGGCACCATTTTTTACTTCGAATTTAGGGACATCATCTGGAATTGTAAGAACGGATACACCTTTTTTCGTATAAGCCATTCGAATTGCTTGATTCACTACGGCAGGTAGTTGCTCTGCTGACATAATACGCTGGTTATAAACCGCAACATCATCAAACATTCTTTCTAAATTTACTTCTTGGAAAAAGTCCGTTCCAAGTAAATCGGTTTCTACTTGACCTGAAATTGCTAGAACAGGGGCTTTATCGAGTTTCGCATCATATAAACCATTTAATAAATGAATAGCACCAGGTCCTGCAATTGCCATACAAACGCCAAGTTTTCCTGTTAATTTCGCATAGGCAGCCGCTGCTAATGCACCAGCTTCTTCATGGCGAACTTGAATGAATTTAATTTTATCTTGTTTTTTTCTTAAAGCTTCAATGATAGAATTAATGGAATCTCCAGGCATGCCGTATATGTGTTCTACTCCCCAGTCAATTAATAAATCAACTAATGCTTCACCGGCTGTTTTCCCAAACATAATTGTTCCTCCTTATAATAGGTAGATAACATTATGTTTTGGAAAAATAGGAAAAATATACAAATAAGAAAATTTATCTGGTTATTTGTAATCCAAGAATCAGTGTGGGAGGAACAAAAGTTTCACTTTAGCAACTTTAATGATGACCAGCGAATAAAGTGAACACTGTTATTAGTAAAAAACCACTAGTTGCCCACATTAGAAATGTAAGGAAAGAGAGCTGTTTCTTAGCTTTCCAAAGCATTTCATGAATTGTGACATATCCAAGTGAACCAATAGCACTTCCCATAATGAGGCCTTGCAGGTGAAGAGCTTTTCCTTCCATCAAAATGCCAAAAACTGTGCCAGTACCGAGAATAAGAGAAAGTAATAAAGTCGTTAATAAAAAGGAAATATATTTATGTTTTGTAAAAAGAAATGGAATAATTAAAGCTAATCCTTCTGGAATATGGTGAACGACGATTGCTATTAAAAAGGGAATGGCAGAGTCATTATGATTTATAAAAGCTGTACCTAACGCAAATCCACTCGGTATATTATGAATAAATATAGCGAAAGAGAGAAAAAGAAAGGTTTGCCATGCTTGTTGATCTTTTTTATGTATCATTGGATGGTGACAATAGTTATCTAATAAGCCCATAACTAAAATACCGATAGCTATACCAAGTATAGGTCCAATCATTTCATAGCTTGAAAATGTTTCAGGAATAATTTCAAGTGACAATAACCCAAACAAAATACCGCCACATAATGCGTATAAACGATGCATCTTTTCTTCAATGAGTTGGCGTGTTGCTACTCCAACAGCACCGCCTAATAGTAATCCACCGAACGAAAAAAATGTTACAATCATTGGGATCCATAAACGTTCCATAGTATCACACTCCGATTCTATTCCCTTATTTTTAGCTTACGAAAAGAAAAGTTAGATTAGTCCAAGTAATTGTGTTTGAGTATAGAGAAAAAAGTAGTGATTCGTTATAATCTATATATTAAACTTAAGTGAGGAAATGAAAAGGGGAATTGGTTATGCAACAAATTAAAAAAATAGGAAACTCATTTTGGTATATGACACCTGTTTCTGAAACAGATAGACCTATATTAGGAATGGTTGTTGGAAAAGAAAAAACGTTAATGATCGATGCAGGGAATTCAGAAGAACATGCACAATTATTTTTAGAAATGTTAAAAGAACAAAATGTATCAAATCCTGATTTTGTAGCACTAACGCATTGGCATTGGGATCATATTTTTGGATTATCTGTATTACGGAATGCATTAACTATTTCGCACGCTGAAACGAAAAAAGAAATGCAGACAATAGTATCTTATGAATGGACAGATGAAGCGTTGGATGCACGCGTAAAAGAGGGTACTGAAATTGAATTTTGTGCGGATTGCATCAAGAAAGAGTTTGAAGAAAAAGCGAGAAATATTAACATTATTCCTCCGGCCTTAACGTTCCAGGATCAAATGGAATTAGATCTTGGTGAGGTGACATGCGTGTTAAAACATGTGGGCGGAGATCATGCACATGATTCAGTTGTTATGTACATAAAAGAAGAAAAGATATTGTTTTTAGGGGACTGTATATATGCAGATATTTTTTCCTCGAAGTGGAACTATACGACGAAAAGAACGTTTGCATTAATAGATGAATTAGAAAAATTTGATGCTGAGACATATATTCTTTCTCATGGGGAAGCGATAAATCGAGAGGAGTTTTTACAAGAGATTCGCATGTTAAAAGCAGTAGGAACTTATACAGAAGCTCATAAGGGCGATGAAGAGAAGATAAAGGCAGCGTACAAACAAGAACTAGATAGAGAATTAAATGAAGATGAGTTAGAAAAAATAACGTATTTTGTCAATGGTTATGAAATGAATAATCTGTAAGACACTACATTAATCAAATATAATTAAATTGCACAAAAAGAGTATTGAAATTTAATTCAATACTCTTTTAAATATTAAGTCCCAAGCAATTTCTAAATTTTTTGGCTGGTTCATCATCTGGATTTATACCACTTTCAAAACTGGTAGTGAAAGGTAACCACTGCCAATCTTCGCATCCTACAAAAGCTACTCTTGACCAATTCTCAATGAATTCAATGAAATTATTCGCAATCTTATACCCATGTCCTTCTCCATCGTCGTGGCTTAGGTAAATTATTGGAGCATCTATATCATCTTTCATATCAAATGCTAAATAATCTCCATTTCCCACTTCACAAAATGCTAATTTGTTGTGCCAAACTACATCATATTCATCATCTAGATTTGAAAAAAACTCGTCAACCAAGTCTTTACGTTCTTTTTCGAATTTAGAAAGACTTTCTAAACTCCAGTGGGGTGTTCCGCAAAAAATATCAGTAAATTCATTTGGTAGCTCTACATCGTCAGGTAAAAACCAGCGTAAGCTAAAATTTCCTGAGAACTCTAAAAGTACTTTTTTGAAGCTATTTGGTAGTTTAATATCCAATTTTTCTTCTACTTGGATTATTTGTTCAAGGGAAGATGGTTCATCTATACAAACTTCTTGAACTTCACCACCTATGTATTTAATTCTAGAAGTTATAATTTCTATTCGTTCTTTTAGTAACTCATAATCCATCTTATCACCTCATGTTATATTAATTAAAGTATATCATTCTTAATAAATTTTTTTCGTGTTATTGAGGTTTCAAGTAGCAGCTTTTTTAGCTAATTTAGTAATATATTCAAAGAAAACATCGTGTTTTACATCGTAAACGACATTTACAGGTCGTCCATCAGCAGTTTCCTCTGTACGTCCTTGGCTTGGTCCGTATGTATGAACAATACTATTAATTGTTTCAGTTTTTGCAAGGTTAGTGTTTCCGACAAGCGCGGTAGTTAGTACATCCCATAAATAGTAGGTAGAGTTCGTTGAGAAGTGAACGAGAGGGGGAACCATTGCATAGCATTGACCAAGGAAATCCATACCAATATACTTTCGTTCTTTTGCCCATTGTTCACGTATGTTTATAGTTAACGGAACTTGGTTTGTACTTTCTAGTGTCACTAAGTCGATTTTAATTTTTGCATCCCATACACGAGCCACTGCTTCAGGGTCCCAAAACGAATTCCACTCAGCTGTTCCATCATGCTCTGGTTCATGTACATTGCCTGCTGTAAGAAATGTACCACCCATCCAAACGAGACGTTCAATTTTATCTTCGATGATGGGAGTTTCATATAATGCACGAGCAAGGTCAGTTAGGGGCCCGGTAAATAATAAAGTTGTTTTTCCTTCCGTTTGTAGGAGTGTTTCTATTAAATGGTGATGTGCAGGCTTTGCCACCACGGGTGTTACAACTTTTCCAGACTCATTTAAAATTGGTAAAGCATCTACATAAAATGCATGCATCCGCCAGTCTTTCGGAAACGGGTTTTGCCCGCGAGAGTTTGAAGCGGCTACGGCAATATTACCTTTGCCGAAACGATCGATAATTTTACGACTGGCAGACATTGCGGGTTCTAAATAGCAGTCTGCTGGGATAACAGATACACCGGTAAGTTCAACGTTTTCCATTTGAAGTAATAAAAATAATGAAATTAAATCATCTACGCCGCCATCATGATTGAAGTACACTTTTTTCTTCATTGTAATCTCCATCCTATATGATTTAGTTAGAAATTAAATATGAATTGAGGAGAAGTCATCAATAATTTCCACAACTTCAATTTCGCCATTAATCAGTAGCTCAGGAAGCTCATTTCTAATATTTCCTTTCCAATACTCTCTAGCTTGTTCGATTTTTTGAGAAAAAGGAATGCCATCTTCTTTCAGTAAAAGATTACCGTCACCTTCAAAAGAACTTCCGATTACTCGTAGTTTAACAATCTGTAAGACTTCTCGATTGTAAGAATCAAATAGCGCTCTCCATTTCAAAGCATCCTCATAGCTTTTAGCAGCGTATAAACAAGATAACCTGGAAGGGTATTCAGGGAATTCTTGTAGTCTAACCATTTCTACTATTGTTTCTCTAACTGCTCTAATTGTTTGATCCATATAACTCATAACTACTTTAGCATTTTCATTATTTATATGTAATTCGTCATTTTTATAGTGATTATTTAAAATTTGTATGCCATCTTCACCATTAGCATTTAATTGTTCTCTTTCAAAAAAGAAGTGATATAGAGTATTGTGTTGATTTTTGTTAAAAGGAATCATTTGTCCGATATGCATTTTTTTCCTTGTTACGATGTGATATGCGTAAAATTCTGCTTCATTCATGGTTATCCTCCTAGTAATAATGTAATGCAATGTTAAATTTAGTAATTCAACATTGAAATATATAAAACCTTTATAAGTAAAAGTGAGAATTTGAGTTGAAAGTAAAGAAAATACATGAAAACGTTTTAAATTTGTTCACAAAATGTTCACTTACGAAGGGGGTTCCAATGTCGATATAATGACAAAGACTCAAAGAGAGAGGATGATGAAATTTGCCAACAACAAGAAAGGAAAACCTCCAATTTGGCATGATGATGTGCCTTGGAATGGTTATCGTAATGACGTTTTACAATTTACTAATGAATGAAACAGGAGGATCAATTTATATTAAAGAGATTGCATTAGAACTATTAATTGGCTTTATTATTGCGCTATTAATTGAAATGTGTATAGTTGGACCTTGTGCGAAAAAAATTGTATTCATGTTGCCATTTGATAAATCTAAGAAAATAAATATTATCGTTGCAATGGCGACAACTATGGTAATTGGAATGGTGTTCTTTATGTCATTTTTTGGTATGGCTATGATGCATTTACATGGTGGACTACAAGGAGATTCATTTGTTTCAATTTATTTTTCGATTTTTATTAAAAATTTCATAATGGCATATCCATTACAATTAATTATTATGGGACCGCTTGTACGTTTCTTATTTGCAAAGTTTGTTATGAAAAAGAAATCTTTTAATGTAGCGTAATTTTTATTCGAAAAACATTATATATAAATAACCAAAAACACATCTCGCATTTTTGAGGTGTGTTTTTTTTCATTCCAAGTTATTTTCATAGTGATGTGACATTTGTCCTTTTGCCATTATAGGATTATAGCTTTTAATTAAGTCAGAAATAAAAGATGAGGAGATGATTTTTTGAAAGGTATTATATTTGCTGTTTTTGCGGGGATATTTATAACACTTCAAGGAACCTTTAATGCGAAACTTAGTTCACATATCGGTATATGGTCGACAAGTATTATAACCCATTTAATTGGATTCCTTATTGCAACAACTGTATTTTTGTTAAAGAAAGAAGAGAAAGTAACAGATTTAAAGAGTGTGAAAAAAGTATATTTAGCAGCGGGTGCATTTGGTGGATTCATTATTTGTGCAGAAACGATGGCGATATATTCACTAGGAGTTACATTGACAGCTGGCACACTAATGGTTGCTCAATTGTTAGCGGCAACAGTTATTGAAATGAAAGGACTGTTTCATATAAAAAAGATACAGATGGAGAGATATCATATTGTGGGAACAATAGTAATGATTATAGGTATTGTTGTATTTAATATGTAAATGAAAGGAGAAATGAATATGGAGGATAAATCAGGTTTAATTACGCATTATTTGAGAACCAATAAAACGCTCGAGATTTTTTCAGAAATAGATACAGCTTATTTTCAATTAAATCACTTTGAAAAAGGCGAGCTTATTTGCAATATAGATGACGAAATGGATCGTTTATATTTTGTTGTTAAAGGTAAAGTAAAAGTTTACACGATTACACCTGAAGGGAAGAAACTAATCCTTCGCTTTATCAATCCATTGGCCATTGTTGGTGATATTGAATTAATTCAAAATAGCAAAGCACATAATGTCGTTGAGGCTTGTTCAGATGTTGTAGCAATCTCTATTTCTAATACGGTTATTAGAAACAAGTTATTACATGATCCTATATTTATGAAGTTCTTGCTTGAAAATATTGCCAACACGTTAAAAATATCGACTCGTTTTACTGCTCTTAATTTACTTTATCCTGTAGAAGTACGTGTAGCTAGTTATTTGCTTTCAATTTCAACAGATAGTAACGGGAATATGTATAAAGGGGATTTGGATGCAACTTCAGTAACGAGTATTGCAGATTTTATAGGGGTAAGTTATAGGCACGTAATTCGGGTATTACAAAGATTTTATAATGAAAAACTAATTGAAAAGAGTAATGGAGTTATTGTAATTAAAGATTTTTCTAGAATGAAGGAAGTCGCTAAAAATAATATATATGAGCAATGAAAGGGAGAGGAAGATTTTGATTGGATTTAGTTTAGCTATATTAGCAGGAATATTAATTAGCGTACAATCTGTTTTTAATGCAAAAGTAAATGAAAATGTAGGACAGTGGTTAACAACTACATGTGTCCTTGGAATAGGTCTCATTAGTTCTATTCTATTTTATATCATTACAGAAAACAGTATTAACATTAAAGTGTATACTACAAATTATTTGTTTTATGTAAGTGGACTGTTTGGTATCGGGTTAATTATTTGTATAATGGGTGCAATAAAGAGCTTAGGCCCAGCATATACGGTGCTAATTAGTCTTATTACTCAATTGGTCGTTGCGTTATGCATTGATATATTCGGATTATTTGGAATGGAGAGTGTTCCATTACAAGTAAATAAATTAGTTGGTATAGGTTTATTAATTGTGGGAGTAGGAATTTTTAAAAATCTATTTTTGAATAAGAAAGCTATTCATATAAATGAGGATAGTGTCTAAAGAATATAAAGGGGAAAAGTGTAAATGGTCAGAACTTATACATTTAGATAGTAATAAGTGAGCGATGAGGAGAGAGGATAAATGAATCAGTTAATGTTGCAAGATGGTATACACTATTTGAAAATCAATGGGATTATGCATTGGTGTAAAGTTGCAGGGACAGCTCATAATACAGTCCCTCTTATTATAGTACATGGTGGTCCAGGTGGTAATCATTATGTATTCGAAAGAACGCTTGGTTTGAAGTTAGAAGGAAATATGACTGTAGTTTATTACGAACAAAGAGGTTGCGGACGAAGTGAGGCACCACAAGATGACGGTGAGTACTCAATCAATACTCTAGTCGAAGATTTAGAGGAATTAAGAAAGCAATTACATGTAGAGAAGATAAATTTGTTAGGATATTCTTTTGGTGGACAAATTTGTTTAGAGTATGCTTTGAAATATCCAAAAAATGTTGAACAAATGGTATTACAAGCACCATCGTTAGATGATTTTAATGATATGTATACTGTGCAGATAGAAGGTTTTCTACAAGTAACGAAAGGGGAAATGAAAGAACAAATATTGATAATAAGTAAGTCAGAAATTCCTTTAAAAGAAAGGTATAATCAAGTTTGGAGTATAGTTGATACAAAAGCTGTAGATCGACTATTGTTTAAAAATGAAGAATTTGCAAAGCTAAATCGGAGTCTTTGGGAGGAAAGTCAGTTAAGTAATACAGGGAAGATGAGCAAAGTTATTTTTGGAACAAAAGCATCTTTACCGCTTATTGAGCGTATTAAAGGTTTAGAAATTGATACGTGTGTCATAGTTGGAGCGCATGACTATAACACGGGTGTAGGAATGAGTTATAGAATAACGAGACAATTGAAAAATGGTAAACTTGTTATATTTGAAAATAGTGGACATTTCCCAGATATCGAGGAGATGGATAAAGTATGTGAAACGATTATTGAGTTTTTGGAATAAAAGGGGGATATTAAGGTCGAACCGAATTAATAGAGTTGAATTGGCTATTGGGATATTAAATTATGTAATATGCTAATTGTTTACTTGTAATTGAGGAAGAATCAATTAGTGTATTTGGAAAATAAGTAAAAAAGATCTCGTAAGGTGGAGGTCTTTTTTACTTATTATTTAATATTTTGAACTTATATGAACTGAAGTAGAAGAGTATGATAAGCACTTTCAGGGAACGAGAATATAACCGAAAATAAAATATTACTAAACGTATATAACTAATGAATACAATGTCTTTTTCGGTTATTATGTTGTAAATAATTTTATGATAAAATCTTTTACATAATGAAATAAAGGGGTAGTATTCTATGGGTTATTTCTCAAATGGTTTATTAGTTTTGTTTGTGCTAATCGTATGCAGTTGTATATTTTTTGGTTAATAATATAATGAGAGTCTTATATAAAAGAAGTTATCTTAAGTGAGGTAACTTCTTTTTATTTTATATTGAGAAGGAATTCTATCTTTCTTATTGAAGTTTGTTCTAGTTATTTTTACATCGATCAGATTTGTGTAAAGGGAATTTTATGAAATATAAACAAGCCAGAGAATAGGGAGTATTTACATGGAAAATAGTATACGCTACACAAGTGAACATCCTACAGATTTTAATGGATTATTATCCTTATACGAATCTTTAGGATGGAATTCTCTTAAATTAACGGTTAACGAGTTAGAACGAATGTGTAAGCAAAGTTGGTATGCAATTTATGTTTTTGATGATAAGAGGTTGGTAGGGATGGGGCGTGTCATATCAGATGGAGTCATAACAGGCATTATTTGTGGAGTTGGTGTATTGCCAAAATATCAGTCCATTGGTATTGGGAGAGAAATAGTGGGACGATTAATCCAACACTGTGAACAAAACAAGGTTATTCCACAACTTATGTGTGTAGAAAAATTGCAATCTTACTATGAATCTATAGGGTTTGAGGCATTCTCTATTGGTATGACAAAACATATTATAAGATAGAGGCGCTTTATCCCGCTATTTGCCGGGCAGTAAAACCCCCACTGATTAAAGTTTCACTTTATATTTTCAGTTTACTCGTACATATTTTCAAACTTCAACATAAAGGAGAATGGCTGTATGCAGATTGCTAAAGGGATAGAAATGTTACAACTTGAATTTCAAGAATTTGTTATTCATCCAATTCTTTTATGGGATGATGAAATGGCAGTATTAATAGATACGGGTTTCCCAGGACAAATTGAAGATATACAAGTAGAGATGGAAAAGGTTAGGGTATCATTTGATAAGTTAAAATTCGTGATTTTGACGCATCAGGATATTGATCATATAGGTAGTCTTCCGGAATTGTTGCAGCGCTGTCGAAGTAATATTAAAGTTTATGCGCACGAACTAGATAAGCCATATATCGAGGGGGATTTACCTTTATTGAAGGACGGAAATATAGAGAACCGACCAAAAGGAAAAGTGAGTGACACTGTGATTGACGGGCAAGAACTTCCGTATTGCGGTGGAATACTAATTCTCCATACTCCAGGGCATACTCCGGGGCATATTAGTTTATATTTGAAACAAAGTAAAATTCTTGTCGCTGGAGACTCGATGTATAGTGTGAATGGAGTGTTAGGAGGAGTTCATGCCCCAACAACTTTAAATATTATGGAAGCACGGCAGTCTTTGAAGAAGTATTTAAATCTAGATATTGAATCTGTAGTTTGTTACCATGGGGGATTAAGTAAGGGGAATATAAAGATTCAACTTCAAAATTTATAAAAGTCGAAGATAATAATTTTTAGATAATGGATGCTAAATTATAAAAAAACATGTTTGAAAAAAATTCAAACATGCTTTTTTATTAAAGGAAATCTGTTTAATATGAATGACCTAATCCGTTCCAATAAAAAGAAACGATTTCTTGTGCTAATTCATCTATATTTGCAAGAATAGGATTGTGATTTTCATCTTTAAAATTCCCAATAGATAATAAAGATACGAAAGCATGAGCCGCAAATTTAGCGTTTCCTTTCGGAATTTCTCCGATGTGCATAGCATTATCGAGTGCTTTTTCTAGTACTTCATACATATTATCTTCAGCATTTTTTAATTGTTTCAATTGTTCTTCAGATAACGACAGTTTTGCATCTTTCATAAAATTTTTCATATCAATATCCATCGTTGCGTGTAAGTAAACTTTAGCGAAGTCTAATAATCTTTCTTCTAAAGTTTTGTTTGTAGAGAGTATTTGAGACATATTCTCACGTATACGTACCATCATTTCGATCATAGTAGCGGTAAATAAATCGGCTTTTGTTGAATAGTAATAGTAGACAGTTGCTTTCGTAACACCACAAACTTTTGCGACCTCATCCATAGAAACGACTTGATAATTTTGTGTAAGAAATAAGCGGGTTGCTACTTCTAAAATGTTTTCTTTTGTAGATTTTGTATTTTTATTTTGACGCGGCCTTCCGAGAGGACGTTGTTTTTGTTCCAAATACATTCGCTCCTGACATTTATGATTGAGATAATTATAACATAATTTTCAATCATTCTTGATTAATTAACCGACCAGTATATATAATTAATAATGGAGGAAAAAAGGAAGGTGGGTTTTTATGAAAAAGCACCCGTTACATATGTTAGGGAGGCTTGTAGCAGGGAGAAATACGCAGTGGATCACTTTATCGGTGTGGGTTCTTATTACATTATTACTTTCATTTACGTTACCACAAGTAAACAGTACGAAAGAACCGAATCCGAAAAATTTACCTGAAACAGCTATGTCACAGCAAGCGGAAGCGCTTATGAAAAAAGAGTTTCCGAATAATGCAGGGAATCCTTTGCTAGTAGTATGGTATAGAGATGGTGGATTACAGTCACAGGATTATAAACTCATACAAGATGTTTATAAAGAGTTAAAATCTAGTCCTTTAAAAGAACAATCAACGTTACCACCATTTGATACAATTCCAGAGCAAGTATTATCAAAAAGTGCGTCAAAAGATGGTACATCATTTGTTACACCGGTATTTTTTAATAAATCTGCTGGTACGGATATATTAAAAGGAAATCTTGAAGAGTTTAGAAAAATAGTGAATAGTAAGGTGGATGAAGATCCATTTAAACAAAAAATAAGTGAATCTGGTTTACATGTTCGATTATCAGGACCTGTAGGTATTCAAACGGATGCAGTTAGTTTATTTAGTCAAGCAGATGTGAAATTGTTAGTGGCTACTGTACTACTAGTGTTAGTTTTGTTAATTTTACTGTATCGTTCACCAATTTTAGCGATTTTACCTATACTTGTTGTTGGCTTTGCATACGGTATTATTAGTCCTACACTCGGTTTTTTAGCTGATCACGGATGGATTAAAGTAGATGCCCAAGCGATATCAATTATGACAGTATTATTGTTTGGCGCTGGAACGGACTATTGTCTATTTTTAATTTCGAGATATAGAGAGTACTTGTTAGAAGAAGAAAGTAAATATAAAGCATTGCAACTTGCGATTAAAGCATCTGGCGGTGCAATAATAATGAGTGCGTTAACTGTTGTACTTGGATTAGGAACATTACTACTTGCTCATTATGGTGCCTTTCATCGATTTGCAGTACCATTTAGTGTTGCTGTATTTATAATGGGAATCGCGGCTTTAACGATTTTACCAGCACTATTATTAATTTTCGGTAGAATTGCATTTTTCCCGTTTATACCGAGAACAAATTCAATGAATGAGGAGTTTGCAAGAAAGAAAAAGAGGGCTGTAAAAGTTAAAAAATCAAAAGGCTCCTTTAGTAAAAAACTTGGAGATATTGTAGTACGAAGACCATGGACAATAATTATGCTAACTGTATTTGTATTAGGCGGATTGGCTTCATTCGTACCACGTATTCAATACACATATGACTTATTAGAGTCGTTTCCAAAGGATATGCCTTCTCGTGAAGGGTTTACGTTAATTAGTGATCATTTCTCAGCTGGTGAACTAGCACCAATAAAAGTTGTTGTTGATACGAAAGGCAAAGAGCTTCCTATTAAACAAGAACTAGAGAAATTTTCTTTCGTAAATACAGTGAAAGAGCCAAAAGAGGGAAAAGAAAATAAGCAAATACAAATGTATGAAGTTTCTTTAGCGGAAAATCCATACGCAATTGAAGCATTAGATCAAATTCCTAAATTGAAAAACAGTGTGGAAAAAGTATTAAAAGATGCTGGGATTAGTAATGCTGAAGAGCAATTGTGGATTGGTGGAGAAACAGCTTCATTATATGATACAAAGCAAATTACGGAACGTGATGAATCAGTAATTATTCCAGTAATGATTAGCATTATCGCTTTACTATTACTTGTCTATTTACGATCGGTTGTTGCAATGGTTTATTTAATTGTAACTGTTGTCTTATCATTCTTCTCAGCGTTAGGAGCAGGATGGGTATTACTTCATTACGGTATGGGAGCGCCGGCCATTCAAGGTGCGATACCGTTGTACGCATTCGTATTTTTAGTTGCTTTAGGTGAAGATTATAATATTTTTATGGTTTCAGAAATATGGAAAAACAGAAAGACACAAAATCACTTGGATGCAGTAAAAAATGGTGTAATACAAACAGGTAGTGTTATTACATCGGCAGGTTTAATTTTAGCAGGAACTTTTGCAGTGTTAGGTACACTTCCAATTCAAGTATTAGTTCAATTTGGCATTGTAACTGCAATTGGCGTATTACTAGATACGTTTATCGTAAGACCGTTACTTGTACCCGCGATTACAGTAGTTTTAGGCCGATTTGCTTTTTGGCCAGGTAAACTTTCAAGAAAGAGTGAAGAAATACAAAAGGTGGATGCATAGTTAAAAAAGCCAAGGATATTTTCCTTGGCTTTTTTCAATGTAGTTAATTAATTTTTTGAAGTCAAACCATCAGCTGCAGCGTGATCAGCATCTTCAATTGTTGTTTCGGGCATCCCGTATAAGCCGTTCATTGCTTGTTCTTCGATAGTAAGATTTGCAGTATTATTATTTTGAATAGATGTAGTGTTTTCAGTAACATTTTCTTTTTTATTCATATTTTTGTTATTCATGTATGTATCCTCCAAATTTCATTTGATTTATCTATAGTATGTGGATGGATTTCCAGAAATATGTGAATTGATTCTTACATATGTTATATAATTAAATGAATAATTAGGGTGAGTTGTAAACTGTTAGGAGTGAACAAGTATGGTAAGAGCAAGGGAATTAGCCTTCTAAAATAAAAAGAAAATTTTAGGAGGCTATTAGAATGAAGTTTCATGTAATTGATAGAGAAGATTGGAATAGAGAGCGGTATTTTGAGCATTATTTTAAGTTGAAATGTACATTTAGTATGACTGTGAATGTTGATATCACGATGTTATTAGGGGAAGTATATCAAAAGGGAATAAAATTTTATCCCGTTTTTATATATTTAATTTCTAGAGTAGTAAATAATCATAAAAAATTTCGAACATGTTTTAACGATGAAGGAGTTGTAGGCTATTGGGAGGAAATGATACCGAGTTATACAATCTTTCATAAAGATGATAAGTCTTTTTCAAGTATATGGACGGATTATTCAAGTGATTTCCGCACTTTTTATAATAATTATGAAGACGATATGAGATGCTATGCTAGTGTTCATGGTCTTTTCACGAAAGAAAATATTCCGCCTAATGTATTTCCGATTTCTAGCATACCTTGGACTAGTTTTACTGGATTTAATCTTAATATTAATAATGATGAAAATTTTCTATTGCCAATTATAACTTGTGGGAAATATTTTAACGATGGAAACAAGGTTATGCTACCAGTTTCATTACAAGTACATCATTCGGTTTGTGATGGATATGATGCGAGTCAATTTATAGAAGATTTACAGCAGTTAAGTAATACTTGCAACGAGTGGCTTAAGTAATATCTAATTTTTAATTATATAAAGTGAAACTTTAATCAGTGGGGTGTCAGCCCCCGCTGATTATTAGCCCGACCCCCACCTAACTTCTTTGCTTTCGCTGAATTTTGAGGTGGGGGTCCTACTGCCCGGCAAATAGCGGGATAAAATTGAAAATGAATAAAAGAAGAGAACATGTTTATATTACATGGTCTCTTTTTATTATTCATTAATATTAAGTAATCGTGGAAAATATAGGGTGATTTGTAGTTTAATAGTAAAGAGGGTGATTAGTGTTAATTTTCTTTGTTTTTTTAAAAAAAAGGATATAAATGTTTTAATAGGGGGTAATAAAGTGAATTGATAATTATGCCATTCACAAAAATGGTTGGTTTGTAATAATGAAGGGGAAAACGAAAATGACGAAAATATCTATAGAAAAAGCTACAATTTTAGATGCTGAGAAATTAACAGAAATAATGAAAAGAACATTTGATGCAGAAGCAAAACAATGGCTATATGGCCAAGATGATGTCATTGATTATAACATTCAACCGCCAGGATATTCTTCAGTTGAAATGATGGAATATTCCATTGAAGAATTGGATTCTTTCAAAGTTGTAATGGATAAAGAAATAATCGGAGGGATAATAGTTACGATTTCTGGTAAGTCGTACGGTCGAATTGATCGTATTTTTGTAGATCCTGTTTATCAAGGAAAAGGAATTGGATCACATGTTATGAAATTAATAGAAAAGGAATATCCGAACATAAAGATTTGGGATCTCGAAACATCTAGTAGACAAATTAACAATCATCACTTTTATAAAAAGATGGGTTACCAAATGATTTTTGAATCGGAAGATGAGTATTGTTACGTGAAAAGAATAAAAACAAGCTCAAACAAAGCGAGTGTAGTTACAAATAAAGATATGAAAAATAGTCAATACGAAAACTGTAATTTAGCAAATACAGAGTATTATCAAGTGAATTTAAAAAACAGTTCATTTGTTGGTAGCAATATAATGAATATGAATATGAGTAATTGTAATGTAAGTCAATCCAAGTTTAGAAATATAAATTTTAGATGGTCATCATATGCAGATTTAAATCTTTCTGGTAGTAAATTTAATTTGGTGACTTTAGGTGGAGTGCAATTTAAAAATACAAGTCTTGGAGATGAGAAGGAACCTATTGTATTCGATAAATGTGATTTGGAATGTAGCACTATAAGTAATAGTAATCTGAAAAATATTGAAATAGAAAATTGTGATATAGTCGGCATGAAACTAAATGGTATTTTGATTGAAAATTTGCTTGATTTATATAACAAGGTGAAAAGTTAATCAAATCCATATCCATATAGTCTTTAATCTTTTTGGAAATTAAGTATTATATCGAAATAATTATGTAAAAATGACATAAAGAAATCCGGGCGAGAAGGTCATTCGTGAACGTTTCTAGAATAACACACAAATATATTGTTATTTATATGGAGGAGAGAAAGATGGGAATCAACGTTAGAGCAGTAGAAATACAAGATGCTAGAGCAATTCATCGTATATGTATACAGGATGACGTTTTACCGTATATGGTTTTCTTACCTAGCATGCGTGTAGAGGCTATGGAAAATAGAATTCGAAATTTAGCACCAAATCAATTTGAATTTGTTGCAGAATATGATGGAGAAGTTGTTGGGTTTGTAGGTTTAACACAAAGTCCGGGCCGAAGATCTCATTCAGGCGATTTATTCATTGGGGTAGACAGTGAATATCATAATAAAGGAATTGGGAGAGCACTTCTTACGAAGATGCTTGATTTGGCTGATAATTGGTTAATGTTAGAGAGAGTAGAACTAGGTGTATTAGAAACGAATCCAAAAGCAAAAGCTTTATATGAAAAATTTGGATTTGTAGAAGAGGGAGTAAAGATAGGGAATTTGAAAGCTCATGGAAAGTTTATTAATGAAATTATGATGAGTCGTTTTAGACCGAATGGTTTAATTGTACATAATGAATAGTTAAAAGCATGACAGTATACTGTCATGCTTTTTTATTAGAACTTGGCTGCAATAAAAATAATGCTAAACCAATAAAAATAACGGTAATTCCTAGTCCTTGTTGTAAAGAAATGGTCTCATGTAATATAAAGTACGCTAGTATACAAGTGCCAATTGTTTCACCTAAAATACTCATTGAAATTACAGTAGCACTCATCCATTTTAATAACCAATTAAAAATGGTTTGTCCTAAAATTGTAGCAATGAAAGCTAATCCAATAAAGCACAACCAAGTTTGTGTAGAGTAATGGATGAAAGATTCTTGTTGCGTGAAAGCAAATATGCCAAGAAAGCCAGCACTACTTCCATAACTAATTACTGAATAGGGTATAAGTGACAAATCTTTACGAACGTGTTGGCTAATGAAAAAATAAGCAGTAATGATACCGGCAGCAATAAATGCTAAAATATCTCCATATAAAGCTTCTCCACTAATTTGGAAATCTTTCCAGCCAATGATGATACTACCTGAAATAGCGATGAGGAAACCAATAACCGCTCCTTTCGTAAATCTTTCCTTAAATAAAAAATAACCACCAATCATTGAGAACAAAGGTTGTAACGTTACGATAACTGTAGAGCTTGCTACAGAAGTATATTGTAATGATTCAAACCATAGTACATAATGTGCAGCTAAAAATAGCCCAGATATGAATCCGAATGTCCATTGTTTTTTCGTTAAAGTTTTTAGCTCATTTCGACTATTTTTATTAAATAGTAATAACGGTAACAGGATCAGTGTGGCAAAGAATAATCGGTAAAAAGCAATGATTGTCGCAGGAGCATCTGCCAATTTTACAAAAATTGCTGAAGTTGATAAGGCGAATACACCAAAAAATAAGATGAAATATGAAAGAATAGGTGATTTCAAAGTTTGTCCCTCCTATAGAATGTTTATTATAATAAACTTAATACGATATAATGTACAAAGGTAAGTATATAAGTCCCGGAGATAATAGGAAAGGATTATTTGCCTTTGTTTAGTATGTCAGCACAAAGACAATGAAATATGCATTATGATGGATGAAAGGAAGTTTTACTATGATACATGATAGGCTTGGACAAACAGTATTAAGTTATCGTAAGAAAAATAATATGACAATTCGTGAATTCGCTGATTATGCAGGAATTAGTACATCACTAATTAGCCAAATTGAAAGAGGACATGCTAATCCTTCTTTAAATGTTTTGGAGTTAATTGCAAAAGCATTAAATGTACCGCTGTTTACACTTTTTATTAATGATATCGATACAGATTCGCTCATTTCTAAGAAAAAAGATCGAAAAAAAGTATATCGGGAAAACAATGATCACATTGTATATGATGTATTAACACCTGATTTTATGAAAGCACGTATTGAAATGTTAATGATGGATTTAAATAAACGAGCAAACACAACAGAAAGCCATTATTCCCATGAAGATAAGGAAGAGATTGCTGTTATTATGAAAGGGGAAGTGTATGTGGAATTGGAGGGAAAAGAATATTATTTAGAAGAAGGCGATGTTGTACGTATTCCACCGAATGTGAAGCATCGATTTTTGAATAAAAGTGATGAATCGAATCACATTTTATTTGTACTGACACCATCTTTAGGATGAAAATATAGTGATTTTTAATAGGGGAGAAAGAAAATGGAAAAAAGTATTTTGAAAGGCGGTCTTTCAATTATTTCTCAATGTAAAAAAGAAACAAATGATATTTGGCATGCACATTTTGGAGCAGCTGCAATTGCTAGTTATTTTTTTATGAAAGATAATAATATTGATGAAGAAACAGCTCGTAATATGTATTCGCAAACAAGGATGATGCTGAACAAGAAAAAAATTGGTGAGATGATTGATGATAAAAAAGAAATAGATTTTAAAATTGCGGAAAATATGATTATAAAATCTTTAGAACAAACGATTGATGAGCTTCATTGGGTGGGGCATAACGTCATTTATGCGTCATTAAGTTTATTAGCTATGAAAGAGCTACAAAAATGGGGTGATAATCAAGCAATTGAAGGGATTACTACTCTTATTTTATCATTTCGAAAAACAATTCCAGGTAGATCGTGGATTGGTTATACGACGAAAGAAGTAAAACAATTAAGTTTTGAAGAGGAGATACAAAGTGAATTGAGTAATCCAACACAAGTATCTCAGTTCATTTTAAATGAGTTATCGAAATTTAATAGTATTTATCGAGCGGAATCACATCATGATTTAATTGGGCATTTGCTTACATACTCCCACGCAATTAATATAATGTACGATTTAGGACATATAGATATATTTCAACGAGGGATACGTCCGCTGTTAAAACTAGTATACGTACTAAGAGCTAGCCAAAAGCTCAAGCTGAATACGGAAGTAACTTTACACTCACCTATAGATCGATTACCTTTAATTCAATCTAAACGTGCAAATATTTTACCAACTGAAAATATATTTTGGATAAAAGACTATAGTGAATTCGATTGGGATTTTGGTCATGTATTTAAATTCTCATATAGTTATTTTAATCATATACAGAGAGCTCCAAATTATAAAGATATCACATTAGAAAAATTCCGTTATGTTATTCATTCTTAATGAACGTTAATGATCTGTAAAAGGATGTTTAATCTAGTTTCTTTTTTTGTTAGTAGTATATTATTTTTTCAAATATGTAAGATTTTACATGCGTATTTTACTTTTACTAATTATGTAAGTAGGCTATACTGAAATACATACATTTTATTTTTGGAGAGATGTAAAACGACATGGAACTAGCGAAATTGGAAAAAGTAATTGAAATAAAAAAAGAAGAACTTTTATATTTAGTATCGGATTATGGAATTCAACATGAAAAAGTATTGGCATTGAGTCAAGAACTAGACAAATTAATCAATTACTTTATGTTTTTAAAATAAAGAGAACTATGACGGGGTTTGTAAATGTTATAGTTCTTTTTTATTAGGTAATTTGAAAATATATTAAAATATATTGTCTAATTTCTTACAGAATGCGCAACTTGCTAGTCGAATATAAGGACTTTTGGTTATAATAAAAAGGAATTATTAATTGTATCGGTTAGGAGCGCAGCACATATGAAAACAGTTGTTGTTATCGGTGGAGGTATAACGGGACTTTCTACTATGTTTTATTTAGAAAAATTAAAAAAGGATTATAATATCGATTTAAATTTAATTCTTATTGAGAAAGAAGAGTATTTAGGTGGTAAAATCCATAGTGTGGAAGAAAAGGATTTCATTATGGAGTCAGGAGCGGATTCAATCGTTGCTCGTAATGAACACGTTATGCCACTTGTAAAAGATTTAAATTTAGAAAATGAAATGGTATATAATGAAACGGGTATTTCTTACATATATTCTGAAAACATGTTACATCCGATTCCTTCTGATACTATATTTGGGATACCGATGAGCGCCCAGTCGTTGTTTAGCAGTACGCTAGTCTCAACGAAGGGGAAAATCGTAGCTTTAAAAGATTTCATAACGAAAAATAAAGAGTTTACGAAAGATACATCACTTGCTCTATTTTTAGAAAGCTTTTTAGGGAAAGAGTTAGTGGAAAGACAAATTGCTCCTGTGCTTTCAGGCGTATATTCTGGTAAATTGAATGAGCTTACAATGGCATCTACATTACCGTATTTACTGGATTATAAAAATAAGTATGGAAGTATTATTAAAGGTTTTGAAGAGAATAAAAAACAATTTCAATCAGCAGGAAATAAAAAATTCGTATCATTTAAGGGTGGACTATCTACGATAATTAATCGCTTAGAAGAAGTGCTGACTGAAACTGTCGTAAAAAAAGGTGCTATAACGACGGCTGTAAGTAAACAAGAAGATCGATATGAGATTTCTTTTGCAAATCATGAAACAATACAAGCAGATTATGTTGTTTTAGCAGCTCCACATGATATAGCGCAAACTTTATTACAGTCTAATGAGTTAAATGAGCAGTTTAATACATTTAAAAACTCATCTCTTATTAGTATTTATTTAGGATTTGACATACTAGATGAACAACTACCAGCTGACGGTACGGGGTTTATTGTAACGGAAAACAGTGATTTACATTGTGATGCTTGTACATGGACAAGTCGAAAGTGGAAACATACATCGGGTAAACAAAAATTATTAGTTAGAATGTTTTATAAGAGTACCAATCCGGTATATGAAACAATCAAGGATTACAATGAAGAAGAATTAGTACGAGTCGCTTTATATGATATTGAAAAGAGTCTCGGAATTAAAGGTGAACCAGAAGTAGTTGAAGTTACAAATTGGAAAGATTTAATGCCGAAATATCATTTAGAACATAATGAAGCGGTTCAAGCATTACAAGAAAAAATGATGAATCTTTATCCAAATGTATATTTAGCTGGTGCCTCATATTATGGTGTTGGAATTGGTGCGTGTATTGGAAATGGAAAGAATATAGCCAATGAAATAATGGATACATTAAATAAATAATACTGTAGAATAAATAAAAACTGTCCCTTCAGCAAAATGGAGGAACAGTTTTTATTTATTTTATTTGAATGGAAATTGTATTGTTTTTTACATTGTTTTCTTTTATTGTTAATATTATTTCTCCAGACTCTTTAAATGAATACGGTGATAGTTGATAAATATCTTTTATATCAAGTTTTTCTTGTAATTTATTTACCGGTATTGATACGATATTTGGCTTCCATGTTTCTTGTTTTCCTGAAGGATATTCTATAAGTATTACCGGATTTTTTAACTGCATTTTTTTCCAAGAGACGAAATATAGTTGTACTTCTGTATCTTTTTTTAATAATTCTTCGGAGAAATAACCGAATTCGCCTACATTACCGAAAACAGTATAGTTTTGATTTTTTAATTTAATATCTAAATAACTAGGTTGATATGTTACTGCATGATAAGTTCCATATGAAAGTGAGAGTATGGCAGCGATTAAAATACCGATTGAAAATGTCTTAAAGCTATTGCCTTTAAAGCTAGTCATCATGAATGAGTTTGGTGTGAATTTTTTTGCGAATAAAAAAATAAGTAATATGAGTAAGAGGGATAAGCCGATGAATATATACATAGATTTTTACACCTCCATAGCGTAAAATGGATTAACTATATTTTACCATAAATGTATGGGTTAGGGTGGTTGTTTAGAAGGAAAAAATGAAGGAACAAATTCTTTACAGTTCTTTATAATTTAAAATTTGATTTATGGAAATTATAGCGTCATGTTTGAGTCGCAATCAGAAGGTATCCAATTCGTGTATATAGAATAAAGAGGGAATGCGCCATTAGAAATGTTTGACTTATGGAACAATAAGGACTTTACTAATTATACATATTTTTTCTGATATAATGAATGAGTAGAGAGAAAGGAGTGATCCTATGGCATTTCCTATATTAGAAACAGAACGCTTACGTTTAGTTGAAATAGAACAATCTTATTGTCAAAAAATATATGAAATCTTTTCATTGGATGAAGTGACGTGTTATTACGGTATGAATTCTTTTACGGAGTTTGGACAAGCTTCACGTATGATCGAATCTTTTTCAAAAAATTACTTTGAGAAAAAGGCAATACGATGGGGAATTGTGTTAAAAGAAACGAACGTTTTAATAGGAACAATTGGACTAAACAATTTACAATTATGGAGTAAACGATCTGAGATTGGATATGATCTGCATCCTCGTTATTGGGGAAATGGTTACGCTTCGGAAGCAGCTCGAGAAATTATTGATTATGGATTTAAAGATTTAGGTTTGTTTAGAATTGGAGCTATTACATATCCTGAAAATGATACTTCTTGTAGAATGTTATCTAAAATTGGCTTCCAAAAGGAAGGTCTATTGCGTGGATATATTCATCAAGGAAATAAGCAACACGATGCATTATTGTATTCTATAGTACGAACTGATATTGAGAACATAAATTTATAATAAAAAAAACCTCTTAATTAAAAGAGGTTTTTTTATTATAAATTAACCTAATTTAGGTAATAAACGTTCTCCGCTTTTCATGCTACTTTTACATAAAGGGCATTTAGGCTCTTCTTCAAATGAAAAGTTCTTTCTCATCCATCCTAAACAATCCTCTGATTCACATTCCCAAACAGGGGTTTGTTCTGGTGGTACTTCTGCTACATCGTTCTTTCGATTGCGATACATGTAACCACTCCTTTTATGTAAAAAATTTTAGTTATATATTAAAAAGGTTGTTAACCTTGCTGGTAACAACCTTTTTATTGTTTGAATTATAGCTTTACAACGTTTTTAGCTTGAGGTCCGCGGTTACCTTCTTCAACTTCGAAACTAACTTCTTGACCTTCGTCAAGAGACTTGAAGCCGTCGCCAGTGATAGCTGAGAAGTGAACGAATACATCGTTACCGTCTGCAACTTCGATGAAACCGAAACCTTTTTCGCTGTTAAACCATTTTACTTTACCTGTTAATGTCATGGTAATGCCTCCTAAAAGTAGAAAAATTACAATATGATCGGCCTTATTTGAATGAAAATAAAAGTTCACATATTATCAAAAACCCATAAGGAATACAAAATGTCCTGATTGATACTTGATAATATGCAAAGAAAATATAGTGTTAAATTGACCTTAATTACTATCTTACAACAAATGGTTGGAAATAGCAAGTGCTGGTAATACCACTGAGTAATCTGGGTGATAATAGTAAAGGCACAAAGGCACCTCTTTTATTTATATATTATTCCTAATTTGGATTTATGCAAAATCATGTAAGAAAAACTTAGAGTAAATATTAATATTGCATTTTTTATGGTAAAATATGGTTGTTAACTGTTAGTAGTTAAATATTATAAAAGGAGAAAAGAAAGTGAAAAATAATTCATTTATAATAATTGAAGCAGCAAAAGCAGGGAGAAAAAAGGTGCATCCAGTCTTTGCTGTAATATTAGCCATTATATTTTTGACTTTAGGCGAACTTTTTATGTTATTTATGTTATTTTTACCAAAAGCTGAAACGATATTCATGAAAGGTATTTATGACAATGTTAGAATGGTGTTAACGTTTGGCGGAGCTATATTTATTTTATTTATATGGGTTCGTTTTGTAGAAAAAAGACCTTTTTCATCCATTGGCTTTTGGAAAGAGAAATGGATGAGAAAGTATTTAAAAGGTGCGTTAATAGGGTTTGTATTTATTTCAACGCCAGTTATTCTACTATTATTAATGGGGAGTGTGAAATTGCAAGTACAACATATTACCTCAACAGTAATAGTAGGAATAGTAGGATCTCTAGTTGCATTTTTAATACAAGGGGCAACGGAAGAAATTATTGTACGAGGTTGGTTATTCCCGGTTCTTTCTGTTAGAAGTCGTATATGGGTTGGAATAATTGTAACTTCATTTTTATTTGGATTTCTTCATCTACTTAATCCGGGAATTACAATATTATCTATATCGAATATAATATTAGTGGGTGTTTTCGCAGCTTTATACGTATTGAAAGAAGATGGTCTGTGGGGAATATGTGCATGGCACTCAATTTGGAACTGGGCTCAATATAATGTATATGGCTTTGCAGTTAGTGGCACAACTGTATATTCTACTCCAATTTTTAAGTCTATAACAAATGGACCAGAAACATTGCATGGAGGCACGTTCGGAATTGAAGGTAGTATCATTACAACAATCATGCTCACTATCGCTTCAATTGTTTTATGGAGAAAGTTATGGGGAAGAAAAGCGAAACAACGAAATTTTAGTTAATGAAAGAGGGGGAAACTATGGGGATAATAGCATTTGAGGGAGCAAGCGCTGTTGGTAAAAGTACCACGTGCCGTGAATTAGAAAAGAATTATGGTGCTTATATAATACCTGAAGTGAATTCTTTATTTGAAAGGCCAAAAAATGAACATAGAACATGGTATTTTGAAAAACAAGTTGAGCGCTGGAATATAGCTGTTCAGAAGTCAGAGCAATATGAATTAGTAATACTCGATGGGGATATATATCAACCACTTAGTTATAATTGGTGCTTTCATTTTGATATATTTAATCAGCCATTATCTTTAATAGAAAATTTTTATAAAGAAAAGATGATAAATAGGGAAATTGGTTTTCCGGATCAATATTTTTATTTATATACGAACGATGAAGAACTTAGAAAGCGGAAAGTATCTGATGAGACGAAAAGAAGAAGAAACTTTGAAAAACATTTACATATATCAAAATCGTTTCAGCGTTATTATGAAAATTTAAATACTGTTACAGATGGGTATTGTAAATTAATTGAGGCGAAAAGTGTAAGAAATAATGAATTAGAAATAGTGAGAAACTCAAAAAATTTGAATGTGTGTGAAGAAAGACGTTTTGATGTTTCGAGGTTAGATGCTATTACGAAGTGGTTAAAAGAAAATCGTGCATAAAGTAAAAACAACGAGTGTTGTAGAACGCGCTCGTTGTTTTTTTGTTTCTTTATAAATATAAAGGAAAAATTTGTAGAATATTTTCATTATTTAACAGAATAATCTTTCAATTTTAAAGAAAAAGAAATACAATATGAGGAAGTATATATAAATAATATGATAGGGGATGCGATGCGATATTTTGAATGAAGTAACAGTTTTTATATAAGAAATAATTAGGTAGTCAGAACAGAGATATTTGGGAGGAAACAAGCGAGATGAAAACATTTTTGAAAATAATAGGTGTTATAGCTGGTATGGCGGTAATCGGAGTAGGTTTAACATATGGTATGCTGCATTATTTAAATAATAGTAAACCAGCTGCGAAAAAGGCATCACCAGCTGCTCCAGCAGTAGAAGTATTAGCTGATAGTAACGTAAAAGCAGAAGATGCAAAGCTTTTAGAAAATGGCAATTATTCATTGCCAAATAGTGGTTTTAATAAAAATTTTAAATGGACAGATGAGAACATACAGACAGCATTACATGAAATGGCACATCAAAAAGCGAAAGCTGATCAAAAGTGGGGCTATATTTTTATTACACAAGAGCGGATTGAAAGCTTAATTGATATTGTAAAGAGTAATGATCTTGTGCAGGGAAGTACATATGTAGAAATTTTAGAACGATGGAAACAAGGAAAATATGAAAAGGTTGATGGGGATCACAATAAGATTTGGAAATTACAAAGTGGGAATTTAGGAGAAGGAAAAGGAGTAATGTCGGAAGCTGAGCAAAAAGAATTAATTAATCAAGTGTTTATGAACAAAGGTACATATTCAGGTAGTAAATTAATTGCAGGTGGCGGACAGACTAATAAATAATATACTAATTAATGTAAGAGAGTAATTGCTTATTAGGCAATTACTCTTTTTAAATGTACTTCTTAATATCTTAATCTCGTTCAAGTAAGGAAAGAAACGACTGTAACACCGGGGAAATCCATCTGGATTTATGATAGATTACATGACTTTGAATAACGGATGGAGTTTCGATAGGCTGAAAACATAGTTGTTCTTTTTGACAACTTTCCTGTACAACGATATAAGGAAGAATTGAAATGCCTAACTCACACATGACGGATTGTTTAATGACTTCAACATTGGAAGTTTCAAATGTTTTAGCTGGAATATTTCCGCTTTGACGTAAAAAACAATCTACCATTGTCCTATAGCCGCAGCTTTGTTCTGTAAAAATGAACTGGGTTTCCTGTAATAACTGGAATGGATTTGTATGTGCAGCGGAATAAGCTGGTAAAATCCATCCAAATGTTTCATTACTAAAAGTACGCGTAATAAAATCATTATGTTCTATACTTTCTCCAATTATGAAGACAACGTCTGTTTCTCCTTCACGTAATTTTTGTAATGCTTGTTCATTTGTGTTCGTTTCAAGTACGATATTTACTTTCGGATTTTTCTGTTTGTAAGTACGTAATAATTGTGGTAATCGGTATACCGCTAATGATTCATTAGATGTAATACTTAATGTACCTTCTAAATAATCTGTATTTTGGGGGATTTCTTGCGCTTTTTCATATATTGAAAGTAATTCTAATGCATAAGGATGAAATTGATGACCGGCTTTTGTAAGTAGCACTTTTTTCCCTAACCGATCGAAAAGAGGAATATGTAAATCGTTCTCTAAAGCTTTCATATGTGCTGTAACAGTAGATTGCGCATAACCTAGCGCGTGCGCAGCTTTAGAAAAATTACCATACTTCACAATGGCGCAAAATGTTTTAACATGTCTCATTTCCATAAGCGATCCCTCTTTTATTATCATAATTTGTGAATGATTATATCATGTATTTTAATTTTCCAAATGATTAAATTCTGTATAAAATGAAATTGTAGAAATATTCATTCAGGTGATATTGGAGGAGAAAAGATGATCAAAAAGGGCTATCATGTAGCTGTTGTTGGGGCTACAGGTGCGGTAGGGCAAAAAATTATTGAACTGTTAGAGAATGAAATGAAGTTTAATATAGTTGAAGTTACATTGCTTTCGTCAAAACGATCCGCTGGTAAGAAAGTAAGATTCAAAGGACGAGAGATAATTATACAAGAGGCAAAAACAACTAGCTTTGAAGGTGTAGATATTGCCTTTTTTAGCGCTGGGGGAGAAGTATCTAGACAATTTGTAACTCATGCAGTTTCTAGTGGTGCGATTGTAATTGATAACACAAGTGAGTACCGAATGGCACAAGGTGTACCGCTCGTTGTTCCGGAAGTGAATGCGCACACTTTAAAACAGCATAAAGGTATCATTGCAGTTCCAAATTGTTCAGCATTACAGATGGTAACAGCACTTCAGCCGATTCGAAAATCATTTGGTTTAGAAAGAATTATCGTTTCAACATATCAAGCTGTATCGGGTTCTGGCATTCATGCGATTCATGAATTACGAGAGCAGGCTAAGTCTATACTTGCAGGTGAAGAAGTGAAGAGTGATATATTACCGGTGAAAAAAGATAAAAAACATTATCCAATAGCATTTAATGTACTGCCTCAAGTAGATATATTTACAGACAATGATTTTACTTTTGAAGAAGTCAAAATGATTCAAGAAACGAAGAAAATATTAGAAGATGAAAACTTGAAAATGGCAGCTACTTGTGTACGTGTTCCAGTTGTATCGGGGCATTCAGAATCGGTTTATATAGAACTGGAAAAAGAAGCAAGCGTTGCGGAAATCAAGGGAATACTAATGGATGCACCAGGTGTTATTTTGCAGGATAACCCTAGTGAACAGCTGTATCCAATGCCATTATATGCAGAAGGGAAAATAGATACATTTGTCGGAAGAATACGTAAAGATCCTGATACGCCAAACGGATTCCACCTCTGGATTGTTTCCGATAACCTATTAAAAGGTGCGGCTTGGAATTCAGTTCAAATTGCAGAGACTTTAGTGGAAAAGGGGATACTTTAATATAGTTTAAAAAACTGGGGAATCGTTAATGATTTCCCAGTTTTTATTTCATAATGGTTTTCTATATTTCGACCAACTTTACTTTAAATTAGTCGTTATTGAATTTTTATAAATGTCTACTTTATGTGCAGTGAAGCGTAAGGTTTTTGATTCTGCATGAATTGTAAGATTAATAATAATCGATAACGGCATTTCGACCGTTTTCACAATATCTTCTATAGCAATATACTCATTTTTTGCTTCCTTATAATAAACAACAGAACGAATTACGGCCTCGTCACCTTCAATATCAATTTCACACATCATAGGGAATTTTTCACCATTATGTAAGAATAATTCGCCTAGTACGATTGAACCGTTTAATTCTTCTGTAAAATTAGTAGTTGTTGCTGGTTTTACCCATGTTTCGTCATGTTCTTCATTTTCCTCTTCATCTATTGCCCATTCCCATATGGGGTTTTGTTTTAGGTCTTCAATAGTTAATTCATCAATTGGTTTGCAATTAATCATACATAAATTCTCCTTTTATTTTGATAAATAAGTTTTTTGATTTCATGAATTAGATGATTGCTTATAAGTGGGTTTAACAAAGTATTTTGCTCATTTGATATCCAAACTACTTTATTTTGAAATAAAGCTATTACAGCAATATTAACAAAACTTTAATTGTCTAGTAAATAATTATTAGTGGAGATATTAAAATGGGATGGTGTTAAAGAAAGATAGTAAAAAACATCAAGGATGAATGAAATCCATTTGGTACGATATGGATATATCCAATGTGAGGGGGAGTTTGATGTATCAAGTAAAGGGGTATTTTTCATCATTAAAAGGAAGTTATTATGAGATTGGAAAGCAACAAGGGGAATTCGTGAAACAAAATCCGTATCTCATCCCGCAATTTATACACGAAGAAAATGTAATATCTAATAACCATTGGACAGAATCGAGAAATATACTAAACAAACATTGTCCAGGCATAAATGAAGAAATTGAGGGGTTTTGTGAAGTGTTAAAAATTCCTTCAAAAAATATGATGTATTACTATCAAACACTATTGAAAGCAGGTTGTAGTCATTGTGCAGTATTACCTAAAAAGACCGATTTAGAGCACACATATGTATTAAGGAATTATGATTTGTCACCAGTAATAGATGATATGCGTTTTTGTTCAACTCATGTTGAAGGTGCGTATGCACATAGTGGCTTTTCTACTCAATATTTTGGCCGAACGGAAGGGATAAACGAGCATGGATTAGCTGTTACATTTTCAGCATGTGGTCAACCAGTAGGAAATATTGCAGGTTTAAGAAAGCCAATGGTGAGTGGTTTACAATGTTTTGCGGTAATTCGATTGTTGTTGGAGAAATGTAAAAATGTGCAGGAAGCTAAGTTACTAATAGAAGAAATCCCAATTGCTAGTAATATTAATTTAATAATAGCTGATCCTTTAAATGCAGCATATATTGAAATATTTGACGGTCATAAATCCACAATAATGATTGATGATGAAAAACAAGCTTTTATTGTATCAACAAACCATGCAGTTAGTTCATCAATTCAGAAATTAAATAATAGGAAATTAGAACAATCAACAAAGAGATATTACCTTTTACATGAGCATTTAAATAGATGTGAACAAGTAAGCATAGAGTCTTTAAAAAAGTTAGTAGAAGAAGAATATCCTGCTGGACTTACTGTGCATAACTATGAAGAATGGTTTGGAACTTTACATTCTGTATTATTCGATTTACATGATCGTACAATGAAGATTTGTTTCGGATCACCACTTTTAAACGACTGGTATTCATTGAAAGTTGGAGGAAGTATGCCGTTTTCTGAGGTGAACGTGAACTTTAAAAATAAAACTTATACTGACTTTTGGAAGGAAGATAAGAATGAATTGATACCTAAAAGATAAATGGGATAAGATGGTGATGTAAAGAGTGCATTTATACTGGAGGGATTACAAATGCTAAAAGTTATGTTACCATTTGTTCTTATCTTTTTTCTTATTATTGCGATGTATATTGCTTATCAAAAGAGAAAAAAGTCTGGGATAAAAGGATTGAAAAGTGCGGTAACTTCTATTTGCTTCTTTTCACTTGCAATCTTAAATATGTTTGCATATTGGTTTCATTTTGGCGGTGCTTTTACTTGGTTATTTTCAATTGTATTATTGCTAGTTGGTGCATATTTTACTAAATATATTCCAATATCTAAAAAGGTACATTAAAGTTTATAAGAGTTAAATATAATGTTTACTTTGTTTTGAAAAGAGATTATTCTACTAAATTGTTGTGAAACGGTTTCATAGGATAATCTCTTTTGTTTAGTTTTGGAAAGAACGTACTGTGATTTTTAGTTGCTCAATAAATTCTCGAGTTGCAGCACACATATATTTATCTTTTCTATAAATTAGCCCTATTTCAATTATTGGAGTAGGGTTTTCTATTTTAATAGCTTGAATGTTTTTATTTTGTAAAAAGTCTATATATGGTTTGGGTAACACTGTAATTCCCATTCCTTTGGAAACCATTTGGATTAAAGATTCCATCGTACTAATTTCTAAAATTGGCCTTGGTTTAAAGTTTAACTTTTGACAATGAGATGTAATTAGTTCGGTTAAAAAGAAATTTTTAGGTAAAAGAATTAAAGGGTAGTTCTGTAATTCAGCAATAGATACATGATTACGTTCAGCTAATCGATGACCAGTGGGCACGACCAATGTAAGATCGCTTTTGTATAGAGGGATGGAGATAATCTCTTTATCTTGCACCGGGAGAAATGTAATTCCAATATCTAGTTCGTTTTGTAATAATTTTTCACGAATATCTCCTGTACGAAGCCCTAATACAGAAAGCTCTATATTAGGATATAAATTGTTAAAATTTAAAATAGCTGGTGGTAGTAAATAATTTACGACGGTTAACAAAGCCCCTATTGTTAAGGAACCTTGCTGTAATCCGTTTAGGTCTTGAATAGCTGAACGAGCTTGTTCGACTTCATGAAAAATGGTTTTACTATGTGATAATAAAATCTTCCCTGCTTCAGTTAATGATATTTTTTTACCAATTCGATCGAAAAGTGGCATTCCTACTTCATGCTCTAATGCACGTATTTGTTGACTTAGTGAAGGCTGTGAAATATTTAATTTCTCAGCTGCTTTTGTGAAATGTAATTCTTTTGAAACAGCTAAAAAGTATTCAAGTTGTCGTAATTCGATTGGAATCACCTCAAGTATAATAATAGGTTATACCTATCATTATTATATAAATAATTGAATTGAACAATGATTTTAGAGGTTTTATAATCATCTTTATATAACAGAGAGGGTTGTAAAAATTAATCGAGAGAAAATACATGTAACACCTTTAAAGGAGGAAATAGAATGGCTAATGAATATCAATTATTATCTTTAAATATAGGATTACCAAAAGAGGTTACATACGGCGGAAAAGTAATTCATACAGGCATAAATAAGAAACAAGTAAAGGAACCGGTATATTTATCCTTTGTAAAATTTAATGGGGATGGACAAGCTGACTTAGTTCATCATGGAGGAGTAGATAAAGCAGTTTGTGTTTATACTGGTGATCACTATCCATATTGGGAAAAAGAATTGAATCAAGATTTTGTATATGGGGCTTTCGGAGAAAATATAACAGTTAGTGGTATGCGCGAAGAGGATGTTTGTATTGGTGATACGTTTGAGCTAGGACAGGCAATCGTACAGGTAACACAACCAAGGCAACCTTGTTTTAAATTAGCAAAAAAATATAATATTCCAAAGTTACCACTATATTTTCAAGAAACAGGATATACAGGATTTTATTTTCGTGTATTAAAAGAAGGATGGGTATCATCAGTCGATACCTTAAAAAAACTACAGTCTGATCCAAAAGGTGTTTCAGTAGCGTTTGCTAATCGTATCATGCATAAGGAAAAACAAAATATTGAAGGGGTAAAAAGGATATTAGAAGTAAATGCACTTTCATGTAGTTGGAGAAAGTCTTTTGAAAAGCGTATAAGTGGAGAAGAAATTAATACGAAGGAAAGACTTGAAGGAATAAAAGACTAAAAATATTTTATTATAAATAGTGTATTTCTATTAGTAAAAGCTAATTAGAAAGCGCTATTTTTGTATAATAAACTAATTAATATCCAGAAATCTTAATATCGTTTTATTCGACTTATTTTCAAATAGTCAAAACATAAAATTAATTAGACTTTTTTTTTATGTTTTGTGATAGTATATTGATTGGTAAGACCTCTATTTTTAAGAGTAGGTCATATAAGTATATCTAATTTAATGGAATTTAACATTTGGAGGTACAACATGGGGAATGTTGAAAAATTGGCAAGTCTTCTAATAGAAGAACCGAAAAGAGAGCAGTTATTTCCTTTATTTGAAGAAGTGTTTGGAATTACAATTCAAACATTGAATGATTTTTCGGATAAAGGATATTGGGATGATACATATAAAGCTTTATCATTTTTACAAGAAGATAAAGTGATTGCAAATGTTGCGGCATTTTCACTCCCATTATTAATTAATGGTGAAAAAATAAATGCAGCGGGTATTCAATCAGTAATGACACACCCTAATTTTCGTAGACAAGGGTTAATGACACAATTAATGGGTAAAATGATAGAAGAAATCGATAAGAAATGTGAATGTGCATTATTGTTTACGGAAAACCCTGAACTATATACAGCATTTGGATTTAAAGTTGTGCAGGAATATTTGATGACTATACCATATGATAAAAATATTAATAATAACGATTCACTACTTAAAAAGTTAGATTACTATAATATAGAGAATAGACAGTTAATACATGAAACTATTGATAGTAGCCAAAGACTTTCAAATAGTTTTTCAACTTTAAACTTCCATCCTTCATTTTATTTGAATATGTATGATTCGGAATGGAATGAGAAATTGTATTATTCAGAGAAACTAGATGCTCTAATCGTTTATGAAGTAGAAAATGAAAAGTTGAAATTATTTGGAGTATTTGCGCCAGTACTTCCGGTTTTAGATGAATTATGTGGAGAAATCAATGAAAGGTTTACAGAAATCGAATTTTATTTTTCTCCGGATCAATTAGGGGTTGAGGATGTACAGTTTACAGAAGTACAGTCTAGCAAGTATTTAATGGTTCGAAGTGATAAAGAGTTAGATTTTAAAGGTTATAAATTCCCAGTATTAGCGGAGTTTTAAATGTCTATATAAATGCTTTATTATGGAGGAGCTATGAATATATCGTATATACCAGAACATATTGAGCAACTCACTATAATGAATGTACCTGAATACTATAAAATTAATGATAATCATGCGTTTATTGTCCGTTCGAAAGCAGAAACTGATTTTTGGCTTAAAACACATTATGGTTTTGAAGTAATGAATGGTCATGTATTTTATAATGAGATGATGACAGACTTTCAAGCTGAAGTTCAGTTATGTATGAATCCAAATTCAAAATTCGATCAAGCAGGTCTTTTTGTTATGATTTCGGAGAACTGTTGGCTAAAAACATCTTTAGAATATATCCCTGAAGGGCCATCTCACTTAGGTGCTGTCGTAACGAATAATGGATATTCTGACTGGTCAACGCAAGATTATCCAACTGAAGCAGCTAAGCAACAACTTCGTTTTCGAATTATTCGAAAAAGCGGTGATTATACAATATATGTGAAAAAGGGCCATCAATGGGAACAAATAAGAATCGCTCATTTAATGGAGGATATAGGGAAGGAGCCTGTTAAAATAGGTTTTTACACGTGTAGTCCTTCTAAAAATAAGGGATTTGAGACTGAGTTTTTACATTTTACAATTGAAGAAATATAGATGAAAAACCGTATTCTTTTTATTAAGAATGCGGTTTTTGTATTTATATAATATAAAGCACATTTATTGACTAGAAAGTCATTAATACTTATCATTTAATAATGTTAAATATTAATTTACATAATATAATAGAAGTAATAAAGAAATTACAAAATATATCGCTTAAATAAGGAAGGATATGAATTATTCAGTGGTAATTTCATGGGAAAAGGAGATTATGTATGAAATCATTTCGTAAGTTATTACAGTATTTAAAACCATACATGTTCTTCGCTATTATTGGGCCGCTATTTATGGTACTTGAGGTTGCGATGGACTTAATTCAACCGACTATTATGCAACATATCATTGATGTTGGGATTGCAAATCGGGATTTAAATTATGTAATAAAAATGGGGCTTCTTATGATAGGAGCAGCAGCACTCGGTTTAGTTGGAGGGCTTGGGTGTATGATGTATTCTACAAAAGCAGCTGTTAATTTCGCTACTGACATACGAAAAGATGTGTTTGCGAAAATAGAAACATTTTCTAGTAATAATCGTGATTCATTTGGAACAGGTAAATTATTAACGATCGTGACGAATGATATCACTTCCATTCAATCAGCAATGACGATGACATTACGTGTTCTCGTTCGTGGTCCGCTGTTATTTATCGGAAGTATAATTATTGTTTTTGTAACAGCAAGAGAGTTATTTCCAATATTACTTGTAGTTGTTCCGATTTTATTACTTGCGATTATTTTAATTGCAAGTAAAGCAAGTGGTACATTTAAAAAGGTGCAAGAGGCATTGGACAAAGTGAATACAAAGTTACAAGAAAATTTATCTGGTGTACGTGTTATAAAAGCGTATGTAAGACAAAAATATGAAATCGCTCAATTTGGAAGTGTAAATACAAATTTAACGAAGATAAATATTCGAGCTGTGCAGCTTATTTCTTTAATGATGCCAATCATTATGCTAGTTGTAAGTGGCGGGATTGTCGCAACATTATGGATTGGTGGAGAAAAAGTATTCAATGGAACGCTTCAAGTAGGAGCGATTTTGGCATTTATTAATTACTTGAATATCATTTTAATGTCACTTATGTCGATTAGCATGGTATTTATTCAAATTGCGAGAGCTTTTCCATCTGCGGATCGTGTACAGCAAGTGTTAAATACCGAGGTTGATATAATAAGCGAAGCGAATGCAATCGAACCTGAGAAAATTGAAGGAAATATCGAATTTAAAAATGTTAGTTATAGCTATACGAAAAATAATGAATACGTTTTAAAAGATATTTCGTTTAGCATACAAAAAGGTGAAAAAGTAGGGATTATTGGATCAACTGGAAGTGGTAAATCTACCTTAGCGAAACTGTTACCACGTCTATATGATGTGGATCATGGTGAAATATGTATAGATGGAATAGATGTTAAAAAATATGATTTGCAAAAACTCCGTGCTTCAATAGGGTTTGTACCTCAGAAGGCGTTGTTGTTCTCAGGCAGTATAGAAGAAAATTTACGTTATGGTAAAGAAGATGCAACACATGACGAGCTGGAAGTAGCAGCTGCATCAGCTTGTGCGACTGAGTTTATCAATAAGCTCGAAGAATCTTATCAATATAATTTAACACAAGGCGCGACAAATCTATCAGGTGGACAAAAACAACGTGTATCAATTGCAAGGGCACTTGTGAGAAAGCCACCGATTCTCATATTAGATGATTCTACATCAGCAGTTGATGCAAAATCAGAGGCTACTATTCAAATAGCTTTAAAAACAAAATATAAAGGCACAACAACTTTATTAATTGCGTCTAAAATTTCTTCCATAATGGATGCGGATAAAATACTTGTATTAGATAATGGTGAATTAGTTGGCAATGGTACACATGAACAATTGTTAGAACAAAGTGAGGTTTATCAGGAAATTTATCTTTCCCAAGGTGGTAATTTAGATAAAGAAGGTGGGGAAGAACATGCGTAATTTTCAAGGGCAATTTGCTAATAAAGGTGGACGAAACACCCCAAAGATGGGAAAAGCTAAAAATGCTCAAGGAACTGTAATGCGGGTATGGAACTATATGGGCTATCAAAAAGCTGCTCTTATGTTTGTTATATTTCTAGTCGTTGTTACTACATTACTTGGATTATTAGGTCCCTATTTTATGGGAGTTATTATAGATCAATATATTGTACCGAAAGATTTAAGTGGTACAGCAAGAATGTGTATGTTACTTATCGCGATTTATGGTGTAACTGTACTTTTAACATGGTTACAAACGTTTGTCATGATTAACGTTGCATTAAAAACAATTCAAAAAATACGACAAGATATTTTTGAGAAAATCCAAACGCTTTCTTTACGGTTCTTTGATGTGCGTTCTCAAGGTGATTTAATGAGCCGTGTGACAAATGATATAGATAATTTGAATCAAGCTTTGACACAAAGCGTTGTACAAATTATTTCATCAGCATTAACTTTTATAGGTGTAACGATTGCAATGTTCGCCTTAAATTGGATTTTAGCAATTGTAACTTTAATTACAGTACCTATTATGTTTTACGTTACAAAAAAACTAGTTGCATATAGTGGTAAAAACTTTGCGAAGCGTCAAAAAGATTTAGGTGAATTAAATGGATTTATTGAGGAAGCAATTACAGGTGCGGATGTTACAACGTTGTACGGAAAAGAAAAAGAAACTGTACAAAATTTCAATAAAATTAATGAACAGCTAAGAGTTTCAGCTACGAAGGCTGATACATTTTCAGCTTTTATTTTTCCAAGTATGAACTTTATTAATAATTTAGGTATGGGCCTTGTCATTGGGACTGGATCAGTTATGGTCTTAAACGGAATGACAACAGTAGGAGTTATTGCGGCTTTTATTAATTATTCTCGTCAATTCTCAAGACCGCTAAGTCAATTTGCGACTTTAATGAATACAATTCAAGCGGCAGTTGCTGGTGGAGAACGTGTTTTTGAAATTATGGATGAGGTACCAGAAATTCAAAATAAAAAAGACGCATTCGTTGTACAAAATTTACAAGGGCATGTTGCACTTGAGAATGTTTCATTTGGCTACGCAGAAAATAAAACGATTTTAAAAGAAGTGAGTCTTAAAGCGCAGCCAGGAGAGACAATTGCTTTAGTTGGTCCGACTGGATCAGGGAAAACAACAATCATTAATTTGTTGACTCGCTTTTACGATATACAGCAAGGACAAATTCATATTGATGGAAAAGATATAAAAGATTATGATATTAATTCTTTACGAAGTAAAATAGGAGTAGTTTTACAGGATACGTATTTATTTGCTGGTTCGATTATGGATAATATCCGTTATGGACGCTTAGATGCTAGTGATGAAGAAGTTATCACTGCAGCTAAGGCAGCATCTGCACATTCTTTTATTAAGCATTTGCCAAATCAATATGAAACAGAAATTGCTTCAGAAGGATCGAATTTAAGTCAAGGACAAAAACAACTTCTTGCGATTGCACGAGCAATTTTAGCAGATGCAGATATATTAATTCTCGATGAAGCGACATCAAATATTGATACAAGAACAGAATTACAAATACAAGCAGGACTAAATAATTTAATGAGAGGTCGCACAAGTTTTGTGATCGCTCATCGACTTAAAACAATTGAAAAAGCAGATCAAATTCTTGTTATAAAAGATGGAAATATTTTAGAAAGAGGGAATCATGAATCTCTCATGGAAGATAGAGGGTTTTATTTTGATTTGTATACGAGTCAGTTTAAAATATAGTAAAAGCATTGATATGTTGCGGTTTCTCTTGAGAGGAGAAACCGCATTTTTTATATTTGCAAATATTACTATCCAAATGGTCTTTCACTACATATTTTAACAGCATCCACCTGCATTCCAGGCAAAACATGTGAATAGCGATTTAATGTTATGAACATATCTTTATAACTGAAGTGTTCACTTACAGTCTTTGGATGTATACCTTGTTTCAAAAGTAGCGTAGCATGTGTATAATAACGTAAATCATAAAATCGAACTTTAAAAATCGGAGTTTAAATAAAAAGAGCGCTGTTAAAAGCGCTCTGAGACAAACCATACATTTAGAGAGGAATCAAGATAATATATGGATATTGTGTGAGGATGTTGTAGGTTTTAATTAAAAATAAAGCACACATATAAGTGTGCTTTTATGAACGCTTTAGATTTGTATGACTATATAGTCATACAATAAAATATGCTTGTTTAATATAAATGTGTGTCAAATCTATAAAAAGATATTGTGTATAAGGAACAATAAATATTAATTAGCTAAGTCTTTTGTTTTTATCCTGCTATTTGCCGGACAGTAAGACCCCCACCTTAAAATTTAGCGGAAGCAAAGAAGTTAGGTGGGGGCTGGACTGCTCATAAAAGCCCATTGGTGAGGGCTGATTAAAGTTTCACTTTATTAACGAATTTGCACAACTGTTAACGCTGCAGAACGAATATCTACTGTACCTATTACTTCAACGGGGACAATTTGAATTAAATCACCAGGGTTTAAGTTAATTAGAATGACCCCACTTGATACATCGACTTCACCAGTTCCGATAATATTAGAACGGACTGCGGATCCGGATCCTGCAATAATATTAGTCGATGAATTTAATGTCAAGAAAAAGCGAGCTGCTTCCGGGGCTAATGGGACGTTATCAAGGCTAATCGTTAATGTATAGCTAATTTGATAAATACCAGCTACCTGAATTTTAATACCAGTTCCAGTACTAATTGTATCATTAATTACAGGGACAGTAATGTTAGGATTTGGGCCTGTACTAGGTAATAGTAGTGGTGTAAATAATGTTGCAAATTGAGGTGAAGTAGCATTGAAGGCAAAACCTAGGGCAGGTAGTGAACTAGGTGCTTGTGCTTCACAATTAAAATTAGCGAATTTACGAATGGATGAGCGCATATTTTCACTCCTTTCTTGTATTTAGATTTCGTGAGTATTAACTTCACATTTTGGACAAGCATAATACAATATATGAAAATTTATAGTAGATAGTGCACAAGCATTACTATTACGGATAAAGCTATGAATAATAATAAATACTATATGGAAAAAGCAGTTAGCTAATTTAACTAACTGCTTAGTCGGTTCTCCAAGAGCAAATAGGCGAAAAATTATTGCGCTATATAAAAGATCGCTATAGATAAGTGCTCTTTTTGAGAGTGAGTATAAAATTCTATCATTCTATCTAGTATGTGCACTGTATTATGTAGTTGCTACTAAAATTGATGTGAATTTTTAAAATTAGAGGTTTCTTTCAATGAAACCTCTAAAAAGACAACTAAATTTACGTTATAGTAAATTCAATTGCGATAGGAGTGCCTCCATCTAGGACTGCTCCTCCTACAATAGTAGCAGCTGTAGTAGTCACACCAGTAATAGTATCACCTGTTTGAATAACACCATTAATATAAAGTGTTAAAAAGGCATAAGAAGCAGGGAATGTTGTTACAGCACCAGTGTCATCAGTGAAGTCTGTGTTAGCAAAAGTTAAATCTGCACCAGCAGCAGTTCCTGTTGCGGCCGTACTTACAAATCGTCTTCCGGCTATAAAAGGTTTAACGATAGGCATTTATATTCACCCCTTTTTGAGAATTAACTTAGACAAGTTTTTTGAAAGTTTTGTCCTGTATCGTATATTATGCTGTGCTTCTACTAAGAGATACGGCTTGTATACTAGTAAATAAGTATAATTATTATGCGTTTTATAAGTTAGGTTCTTATAAGTAATTAAGTGGTTAAGGGTGGATTTTGTATATGGTATGTTTATGTTAAAAAAGAGAGCTCTTTTAGAAAGAGCTCTTAATCAAATTATTATTTTAGTGTTGGAGGGAAACTGGCGGCCTCAGTGACAGATGGTAGAAATAATTTACGTGGTATTGTAATAAATTCAAGCGCAATTTGCTTTGGATAAAAAAGTATTTGAGTTAAATCTAGAGCATGTATTAATAGTATCATGAAGCTTGTAAGAATGATAAAACTACCCCAAAAGAAACTTTTTGAAGTGTTGCGAAAATCTTTTATTAAAGAAAAGAATGAAAAAAATGCGGTAACAATGAGAATAAAAAATTTATACTTATCAGCCATTGTGATCCTCCTAAAGAACAGTAATTTATATTATACCGTATTTTTCAATATTATTATAAAAAGATTTTAAAGTGAATAATAAGAAAAAAATAAAGCCATAACTTAAAATCTTAGTTTAGGTTCTATTGTTTGAATTCTTTGTTTTAGAAGGTATAAAATCTGAAATTGAAAATTTTCCAAATGAACTACCATTTTTTATTTCTGATCCAACATCAAGTGCTTAATGAAATGGTATGAAAGATTATAGGCTAGTGATACGAGATTAAATAAGAGGAATTTCCGTGCAGCAAGAGTTCTAGCTCAGATTTCTACTAGAGAAAAGTATTTAGTTGGAGTTGGTATGTTAATAAAAAACGGATGGATGTCGAAACTAAATATTCATGACATTAAGGACAAAGATCAGGAAATATAATTTGGTATTCTGGGAATAACCGGAGATCCGTAGTTAAGGTTGCATAGTATTTGTATTTTTTTTCTAATTTTTCAATTGTTGTTAAGTGATGAGAACCTAATCCGCGTCGTACACTATGTTGAGAAAGAGTCGGCCCAATTTGTAATTTTCGTTTTTTCATTGCATCGTTCCATGGACTATAAAAAAATTTAAAAATAAAAGCAGGTTCCATGTAAATGCTATAAGGATAATGCGAACCATGTCTCCCGACTCTATAGTTCCCGTGCGAATTATTGTGAATTAATCTACCGTTAAGATATAGTTGGTTTGGATTAGGTTGAATTATTATGCCGTGATAACGTTGTTTAACAAGCGGAGAGCTATATCTTGGATTAGTGTAGCCATGAGTCGGTTCATCAATCATCATAATCATTCTTATTGAAAACATATTGCCGCTCATAGTGTTAAGTGATTTGAAAAATTGTTCTTTATTATAACAGCACAGGAATTCTGTCGTATTCAATACCATTTTCCATCCTGTAATTTCTCTTTCAATTTCCATAACTTCTTGATCAACTAAATAAGCATCAAATTCGAGTGATTTTGAGTTTCGTATTTCCCAATTAGGAGCGAATGTTTTACAGATTTCAACTGAACGATCAGTGGATCCACGGTTAATAAGAATGCCATGATCAAATAGCTTTGTATGGTGCATTAACCACCATGGAAGTAAATATTCTTCATTGTAAAAATGAGAAATTAAAGTAGTCTTAATCAAAATCACCTCCTTATTTAACCTGCTTCTTATTTAATATGATATGGAAGGAAACCTATTGTTAGAAGGTTTCCTCTTAAAAGTTTTAAACCACATAGGGTATGTGGATGGATTAGTATATAAAGTAGTCTGATTGATAAAGAGTGGTATTAAAAAGTACAAAATCTAAAATGAGCATCGAATTAGTGTATAACGATTGAAACGGCACTGAAAACTAATAAAACAGCCATAATGATGTTGAATAATTGGTTATGTTTTACTAATAATTTTTGGAATATTGAACCAAATAAACTCCAACTAAATGTACTCAGTAAACCGACTATACCTAGAAATAATGAGAAAAGCAGAAAACTTGAATATGAATTGTAGTAGGGGAGTATAAAAGTAGAGACTACTGTGAGTCCGAATAATATTCCTTTTGGATTAACAAATTGAATGAAAATACCCACTGTAAATAAGTTTTTATTATTTTTTTCATTGTGATCTGCACCGCCTTTACTAGTAATTATTTTAAAGGCTAAATATAGCATATACGCGACACCTAAAATTTTTAAAGGAAATTCAATTATAGGGATAATATTAATTAATACAATATTAAAGAAACTGCATAAAGAAGTGAGGATGAAAAAACCGAATGCTACTCCAAAGCAAAAGTTTATGCTTCTCTTTAATCCATGTTGATTTGCGTATGTCATAGCTAAGAAATTGTTGGGACCAGGTGTGAAGCTACTTATAAATACAAATAACAAAAAAGAAAATATAGGCATTTCAAAACCCCCTATTTTTTGTGTGTTATAATGACCAAAAAGAACAATATAACGTGTGCTTTTTATTATACATAACGGTCGTTATATTGTATACAGTGTAGGAGTGTTTTTTATGGAAGAAATTCAACTTATTCTGGCAAAAAATTTAAAATCAATACGTGAAAAAGAAAAATTAAGTTTAGAAAAGGTCTCTCAATTAACAGGTGTAAGTAAAACAATGATTGGACAGATAGAAAGAGGAGATTCAAGCCCGACACTAACAACAATATGGAAAATTGCTAATGGTTTGAAAGTATCATTTACCTCTTTAATTAATAATCCACAGCCTGATACGAAAGTAGTTTTACGAAATGATGTTCAAGTATTGTCTGAAGACAATGGGAGATATAAGGTGTATCCCTCATTTCCTTTCCAAGATGATAGGAATTTTGAAATCTATATGGTTGAAATTGATACAGAAGGGAAATTAAGTTCAGAAGCGCATAAAGAAGGAACAGAAGAGTTTATAACGGTATTTGAAGGGAAATTGACAATTGACATAAATGATTGTCAATATACGTTAAATAATGGAGACTCAATTCGCTTTAAGGCGGATAGACCGCATACTTATACTAATTCAGGAAGAACATTAACTCGGTTAAGTATGACTATTTATTATCCAGCTTTATAAGCTGGCAATAATATAAAGAGTAAAAGTAAATGTGTATTGTTAAAACCATCTATAAGAGATGGTTTTATTTTTTTGAATATAAAAAAAGACACTCAATTGAGTGTCAATATAGTATTGCTCTCGCGTATAGGATTGGAGATGTTCCTCAAATACATATTGAGATGGTCTGTAAAGAAGAAACGATCTTCATCTTTAATGTAACATCGACATGGGGGAAGTGTAAATTGATAATATATATACGGAAAATTTAGTATAGATGTTTTCTACTATGGATATAGTACAATTTATTTTTATTACTTAATCACTATCGTAATATTTATCAATTGAGTATTTAGATTGTTTATTATAAAAAGAATGAATCATTTTTTAATCAATTCGTATAATTGTAAGAGAGGCACCTGTTGATCCACCTCCAACTAAATTCACGACGGATAATATACCAAATAATTGTAGTGAAATTGTATTACCAGCATTTAAATTAGTAATTAAATTATTACTATAATTTGAAGTTGATAAAGCGGGAGAAAAAATAGAGCCAGGAATTGGCGTAGAAGCGTTTAATAGTAGTCTAGTTCCAGCAAGTAGAGCGGTTGTCGTATTAACTTGATAGGTTAAATGATATCTTCCAGTTACAGGAATTGTAAATACGTCATTTGAAGCGTTAACTGTAAAATTACCAAGACTTTGGTTATTTGAAAGTGGAATGTTTGTTCCTCCTAATATGACTGAAACAGGACCACCTGATGTATTATTAGCGAACATAGAGTTTGTTGTAACGATTGAACCAGTACTTCCGGTAGGCCCAGTACTTCCGGTAGGCCCAGTACTTCCGGTAGGCCCAGTACTTCCGGTAGACCCAGTACTCCCGGTAAGCCCAGTACTTCCAGTAGGCCCCGTAGGTCCAGTAAGCCTGTAAGGGAAAATAATGTCAAGGGCCATTGACATTATTTCTTTTTTTCTAATTTCATTATTATCTTGAATATAAATCACCTCATCTTTTTAAATAGAATGATTAATTTATTATATTAATTAAAGTGGTTATAGCAACGGTAAAATGTTTAATATATGTAATAATTCTTTGGGAAGGAAAAAGAGAATAGTTATAAAGTTATTCTTTAATGATAGGGTCATAATGATGTGTATGAATTAAAAAACATGTGGAATGAGGTATTAAATTGAAACGCAATGACAATTTATCATTGAATAAGGGGATGATAGGACCAGAAAATATTGGACCTACATTTCCGATTCTTCCACCAATTTATATTCCAACAGGAGCAACAGGGCCGACTGGAATAACGGGGCCGACCGGAATAACAGGAGCAACCGGAGAAACGGGACCGACCGGAATAACAGGAGCAACCGGAGTAACCGGAGCAATAGGAATAACGGGACCGACGGGAGCAACAGGGATAACAGGAGCAACCGGAATAACGGGACCGACGGGAGTAACAGGGATAACAGGAGCAACCGGAATAACGGGACCGACGGGAGTAACAGGGATAACAGGAGCAACCGGAATAACGGGAGCAACAGGGATAACAGGAGCAACCGGAATAACGGGACCGACGGGAGCAACCGGAATAACAGGAGCAACCGGAATAACGGGACCGACGGGAGTAACAGGGATAACAGGAGCAACCGGAATAACGGGAGCAACAGGGATAACAGGAGCAACCGGAATAACAGGAGCAACCGGAATAACGGGCCCGACGGGAGTAACAGGGATAACAGGAGCAACCGGAATAACGGGAGCAACAGGGATAACAGGAGCAACCGGAATAACAGGCCCAACCGGAATAACGGGCCCGACCGGAGCAACAGGTCCAACTGGAGAAACGGGCCCGACTGGAATAACGGGCCCAACTGGAGTAACCGGGCTAACCGGAGAAACGGGACCAATTGGAATAACGGGCCCAACCGGAGCAACAGGTCCTACCGGGGGTATTGGCCCTATAACAACAACCAATTTGTTATATTATACTTTTGCAGATGGAGAGAAACTTATATATACAGATGCCGATGGGATACCTCAATATGGTACAACGAATATATTATCGCCTAGTGAAGTTTCATATATTAATTTATTTATTAATGGAATAATGCAACCACAGCCATTATATGAGGTGAGTACTGGTAAATTAACTTTATTGGATACTCAACCTCCATCGCAAGGATCTTCAATTATATTACAATTTATCATTATTAATTAAAAGGACAGATCCTTAATGAAAAGGAATCTGTCTTTTTTTGTTTTATATTTAAATAGTTAAAATTAAGTGAAGGTACATTCAATTTCTAGCTGTCATAAATGGTTGAATGATAGGGATTTTAACTTCAATCCTTTTCACAGTGTATTGGAATAAAATATAAAATGAATTTTTCAATATATTATATGAGAGTTCTCTATAATACAAACGGCTTCATGTTTAAAAAGAGAACACAATCTTAGTAAAGAAATAATGTATATTTATATAAAAAAATGGCACTGTTAATTGTTGAGTATATTCAAATTAATATGTGTATTTAAACCTAAGAGATAAACGTGGAAAAATAAAATAAACCCGTAAGTTTAGGTATTTAATCTAAGCAGTCAATTATTAAAAACATATAATTAATATGTGAGTCATGAACATAATTAAATAGCGTTTGTAAGTTTAATTATATTTCATGTTTCCTATTTTAAGTCAATATATAACATATTTTTTTACAACTTTATGATCCTTATAATAGGAAAAACTCAAATATAAAACAAGTAAGGAGGACATAAATGACAAACAATAATTGTTTTGGTCATAACCACTGCAATAATCCGATTGTTTTCACTCCAGATTGCTGTAACAATCCACAAACAGTTCCAATTACCAGTGAGCAATTAGGTAGATTAATTACTTTACTAAACTCTTTAATAGCGGCTATTGCAGCGTTTTTTGCAAATCCAAGTGATGCAAACAGATTAGCTTTACTCAATTTGTTTACTCAACTATTGAACTTACTAAATGAATTAGCACCTTCTCCAGAAGGGAATTTCTTAAAACAATTAATTCAAAGTATTATTAATTTACTACAATCTCCTAACCCAAATCTAAGTCAATTACTTTCTTTATTACAACAATTCTACAGTGCTCTTGCACCATTCTTCTTCTCTTTAATTATTGACCCTGCAAGTTTACAACTTTTATTAAACTTATTAACTCAATTAATTGGTGCTACTCCAGGAGGCGGCCCAACAGGCCCAACAGGTCCAACAGGTCCAGGAGGAGGAGCAACAGGTCCAACAGGTCCAACAGGTCCAGGAGGAGGAGCAACAGGTCCAACGGGAGCGACAGGTCCAACAGGCCCAACAGGAGCGACAGGTCCAGCAGGTACTGGTGGCGCAACAGGTTTAACAGGAGCAACAGGCCCAACGGGAGCAACAGGCCCAACGGGAGCAACAGGTTTAACTGGTGCAACAGGCTTAACAGGAGCAACGGGAGCAACAGGAGCAACAGGTCCAACAGGAGCAACAGGTCCAACAGGAGCAACAGGTTTAACAGGAGCAACAGGCTTAACAGGAGCAACGGGTGCAACTGGTGGCGGAGCTATTATTCCGTTTGCTTCAGGTACAACACCAGCAGCGTTAGTTAATGCGTTAGTAGCTAATACAGGAACTCTTCTTGGATTTGGATTTAGTCAGCCTGGTATAGCATTAACGGGTGGAACAAGTATCACATTAGCATTAGGTGTAGGTGATTATGCATTTGTAGCACCACGAGCAGGGGTTATTACGTCATTAGCAGGTTTCTTTAGTGCAACAGCTGCATTAGCTCCATTATCACCTGTTCAAGTGCAAATACAAATATTAACTGCACCTGCAGCAAGCAATACGTTTACAGTACAAGGCGCACCTCTTTTATTAACACCAGCATTTGCCGCAATAGCGATTGGTTCTACAGCATCAGGAATCATACCTGAAGCTATTCCAGTAGCAGCTGGGGATAAAATACTGTTATATGTTTCATTAACAGCAGCAAGTCCAATAGCTGCAGTTGCTGGATTTGTAAGTGCAGGTATTAATATCGTTTAATTTGTTACAATGTTTAGTAGGAAATTAAACAGGGGTTTGTATATAGTCCTTCCTAATAAATTTAGGAAGGACTATATTTTTTTGGAAAATAAGTAATAAATCAATTGAACAATTACTCTTTGTTAAGTTCGTATAAAAAAGTATAATTTACCCTTTCTCATTTAAGGAATAAGTTATGTAACTTTAAAAATTTTCGATCAGAAAAAAAGATGAATTCTTTAAAAAAAGAATTCATCCATAAAATAAACTATTTATTTTTATTGCAGTTACATCCTTTTTTCTTTACATAGCCTTGCTCGGCTAAGTCTCTTTGCGATTGGGAATTGGAAGATTGAGAATTGGAAGATTGAGAGGATGCTGAAGAGCTACTATTTTTATTATAAGAGTAGTTTTTTCGATAGTTATAATTACTCATAGTACTATCACCTCCAATTTAATATATAAATATTATATGTATGTACACTATCAATTGTTACTATTATTAATAGGAAGAGAAGATACAATAAAAAAATCTCCTCGGTATTTTCCTAGGAGATAAATGATGATTCTTTTAAAAATTTACAAATTAATAGCCCCAGTAAAGAGGAAAGTAATAAGAATCTTGGGGATACGGATTATGTTGTTGAGGGAGGGGCTGGGTTGGGTAATTTTTCATTCCACGGTTTTGATTGCAGTTTGCCGGAGGGCCAATAACAGTAGTTGATTGAATAGGAGAAACCGCTTGTTTCCATTGTTGTTCATTGAGGCAGTAAGTATGGGCCATCATATGAGCCGGAGTTAATCTTAAAATATCAGAACCGAAAATAACTTCTGGCGCTGGGGCATTGAAAATAGCTAATAAATGAGTATTATCTGCTGTAGCAATTTCATAATGCCACCACGCTTGTGGAATATTGGCAACTTGCCCGGGTTTTATCGGTAAGTTTAATATTTGATTCGTAAATGGATTAAGTAAAGAAACAACAGCAGACCCTGAAATACAATAAACAAGTTCAGCTGCATTTTGATGAATATGTGGTTCTACAACATTTCCTGTACTTAAATAAATATCTAATAATGAAGTATTTTCTAAAGTATTTAATTGTTTAATACCAAGTACATTTATATAATTTTGGGCATCTTTCCGAAAAAAATTACTTTTATTTACATCATAAGTAAAATTGGTTGAGGGGGAGGTATAGTCGATGTTTGCAGTCAATTATATTACCCGCCTTTCTATAGGGAAGTTAGGTTACAAAATTAGGATATGTGTCTAATCTTTGTTTTGTGCTGTTGTCGGTAGCTTAATAAATTCACTTATTCCATAAAGAATAAAGAATAAAGTATAAAGTATAAAGATTAAACTATATTCGTATTCCCATTCATACTTTGGATTGATGGAAAAAAGTAATGAAAATGTTAATTTAAAATTACATCAATCATTTATAAGGAGTGAATGTTCATGTCATTTAGTGAAATGATTAGAAATGAAGTACTCAGCTGGGCGGGTGTTTCTGAAAAACCGCATCGATTTGGTGGTATTGAAATAAATTATGGTAAGAAAGAACTTGGGCATCTTCATGGTGATAAATTAGCTGATTTACCATTTCCGAAGTTAAAGCGAGATGAATTAGTGAAGCAAGGATTGGTAAAACCACATCACGTATTACCTGAATCAGGATGGGTCAGTTATTATTTAAAGAGTGAAGAGGATATTCCATTTGCAATTGAGTTATTTCGTATGCAATATGATCGAATTAAAAAGTAAAGAAACAAAGTAGGATAATAAAAATTTATTTTTATGTCACATCCCTCCTTAATCGTTCGTCTTGTATGTAGAACGATTAAGGAGGGATTTTATTATGAATACATTTGATATAGCAATTGTTGGCGGTGGGCTTGCTGGATTAACAGCATCTATATATTTAGCGAAAGCTGGAAGGAAAGTGATTGTATTAGAAAAGTCCAGTCAATTCGGTGGCCGAGGGATGACTACAAATAAAAATGGAATCTGCATGAATCTTGGTGCACATGCTTTATATAGAGGTGGGGCAGCGTTTATAACTTTTAATGAGCTCGGTATGACTCTTCCAGGTGGAATACCATCTACAAAAGCACATGGAATATGGAAAGGGGATATATTCACCATCCCAACAGATTTTCGCTCAATTTTATCAACACCACTACTTTCTTGGTCTGCAAAAGTACAATTCTCACGTCTTATGATTCGTTTAGGAAATTTAGATGTAGGAGAAGTTTCGAAAATGAGTCTAACTACATGGGCAGAAAATGAAATAAAAGATCCAATGGTTCGCAATATATTTTATGCGCTATGCCGGACAACAACATATACGTTTGCTCCTACAATACAATTAGCATCATCTGTACTAAAGCAAATACAGCTTTCTATAAAAGAAGGAGTGCTTTATGTAGATGGTGGTTGGGAGACGATAATAACAAAATTAAGAGATTTAGCGAATGATATCGGGGTGCAGTTTTTGGCTAAAAAGCATGTTGTGGAAATTGAGCATTCCGAAGGTAAACAAAGAATACATTGTGTTGATGATGAGGTTTTTGAAGTAGGTACAGTCATCGTGACGACTCCGCCGAAAGAGGCTTGTAAAATAATAAAAGGTGCAGAAGGAACAAGTTTGCATAAATGGAGTGAACAATCGGTACCGGTTACTGTTGGTGCATTAGATATTGGCTTGAGACAATTACCCAATCCTATACATCAATTTGTATTAGGATTAGATCGACCTATATTTTTCACAAATCAATCGAGAGCAGCTAAATTAAGTGAAGACGGATCAATTGCAGTGAGTCTAATTAAGTACCATAATCCTGTGCTAGAGATGAATCATATTCATGAAGATAAAGAACAGTTGGAAAGTACGATGGAGTTGTTACATCCAAATTGGAAAAGAGAAGTTGTTGCACAGCAGTATTTACCGAAAATAACAGTAGTACATGGTTTTCCTCATATTGACCGTGTTGAAAAGCCGGGTCCTAATATACCTGAAATGCCAGGTGTTTATGTTGCAGGAGATTGGGCAGGGCATGATGAAATATTAGCTGATGCTGCGGTAGCAAGCGGGAAACGTGCAGCGTTACACATTTTAAAGCAATATGAAAGTGAGGCAGTTCATCATGGAAACGGAGCAGTTATATGAAGCGTATCAACCATTATTATTTTCGTTATCATACAGAATCCTTGGGAGTGTTATGGATGCTGAGGATATCGTTCAGGATGTATTTATCTCGCTAAATAATATAGAAGATCCACAATCTATAGAAAATATGAAAGCATATTTATGTAAGATGGCGACAAATCGTTCAATTGATAAATTACGATCGGCAGCGCATAAACGTAACGTGTATGTAGGGATGTGGTTACCAGAGCCACTTGTGGAAGAGAGTGATGAGCCATCAAAGTCATTTATAATGAAAGAATCCCTTTCCACCGCATATTTATTACTTTTACAACAACTATCTGAGGTAGAAAGGATTGTTTTCATATTAAGAGAGGTTTTCAGTTATGAATACGAAGAAATAGCTTCAATTGTTGATAAGAGTAGTGTGAACTGCAGGAAGATCTTTCAACGTGCACGAAAAAGCATGTTGGAGAAACCGAAGCAATCAAAATTAAGCACGGAGAAAATGGCTTCTTATGTTGAAAAGTTTGTAGCATCATTACAGTGTGGGGATACGGAAGGTATGTTGGAAGTATTAAAAACAGATGCTATACTCAAAGCTGATGGTGGCGGTAAAGTTACGACTGCGATCAATCCAATTTATTCTGCAGATCGAATTATTCGCTTGTTCTTTGGGATTGCACAACGATTGACAGAAGAGTACACTGTTGATTTTAAAATGGTAAATGGTATACCAGGAGTTATAGTTACAATAAATAATAAAGTAACGTATGTTCTTTCGTTTGCATTTGAGGATGAGAAGATTTCAAATATTTATATGATGGTTAATCCTGAAAAACTTATGCATTTAAATGTAAAAATATAAAAAAGCGCATTTCTTTAGAAATGCGTTTTTTTATTATTTTTCTAACATTTCAAGAGGTACATCTTTTTCGCCAGCTACCTCAAATTTAATTTCCCCGTCTTCTTCATAAATACGTGTAATAATCGGTATAGTAATCATTAATTTTTTATGCTGCTTTCGTTTTCGAGCAGCATCTAAGCTAATCACGTTCATTTGTAAGCATCCTTTCTTCTGGAAATATATAAACAAAGAAAATGCGTCCGAAAAGGGCGCTTAATTGAATTTGAAATACCGATTCATTTAAATGGGGTTTATATAATTTAATAACTGCAATTTTAATATGAAATAATATGAATGGAATAATTGCACGTAGAAATTAACTTTACCAAAAAATGAAACAATATGCTATAAAAAATTATAAATCTTTGTCATATAACAGGAAAAAGGATTTCGTTTCGCATATAATAAAAGTAGACGGGCAGCAAGAGCTTTTTCATCATATTGCTTGGAAAGGCGATGAAAAGAATGGATACGTTAGATTCATTATTACTTCAACTTGAACAATATGGAGAAGAGCATGATCGGAATAAAAAAATACGGGAAGAAAAATTACGGAATATTTCTCGTGAGATGGGGCAATTTTTATCAATTTTAGTAAAAGGGTGTAATGCAAAAAATATCTTAGAAATTGGAACTTCTAATGGTTATTCTACATTGTGGTTGGCTAATGCGGTAGAAGAAACAAATGGAAATGTAACAACTGTAGAGCTTTCTTCAGAACGAGTTGGAGAGGCACTTATCAATTTTGAAAAGGCAAACCTTTTACAAAGGATTGATGTTCACAATCAAGAAGCAGGGGCATTTTTAGATTCACAACTAGATGATTCATTTGATTTTATTTTCCTAGATTCAGAGCGTACGCAATACATGTGGTGGCTTGAACATATAAAACGTATGTTACAACCAAAAGGTTTTCTTGTTGTTGATAATGCAACTTCTCATGCAAGTGAATTAGATGAGTTTATAAAAATGATTGAAGAAGATGATACGTTTGAAACAGTGTTATTAGCGTTTCAAAAGGGAGCATTTGTAGCGCGTAAGAAGAAATAGGATTGAGTGTAATATAATTATCACATTGAAAAAGGGTGTATGTCAAAAGATTGCGTGCAGTAGTATGGGAAGGACGTAATTTATATACGTAACATACGAAGAATCCGCCTTCAGCATGTCGGTCTCTAGGTCTTAAGTCTGAGGAAAATTATGTTGTTTGCAGGTATACTTATAGTAAGAAACAGGGAATGACTGCATAAGCAGGTATTTCTTGAAAATTGATTTCATATAGGCTGTTTGCAAATGAAATACAATATATTAGATGAAATATAGTGCACATAAATTCGCACATATAAATAAAGGAGCGATTTTGTTGACTGAACTCGAGAAAAAAGAACCCGTATCAATTGTGAAAGATAATAATGTAGAAGTAGTAGTTGATACAGTTATAAAAGATGAAGAACTTGATGAATTAAATAAAGAAGCCGATCTTTATGTACAAAAGTTAAATAGCGAGCAAAATACAGATTTATCGAAAGTATTGTCGCAGCTAGGAGATTTGGGGGATAAAGAACAACAAGCAGCAGGACAAACGTTATCAGCATTAAAACGTCCTGTCACAGCGATGATGAATGGAAAGAATGAAGAAATTCCAAATACATTGTTAGAATTACGCAAAGTAGTATCAGAGCTTGATCCGAATTCATTAAAAGCAAGTGGTATGAAGAAAATTATGTTTAAAGTATTTAAGAAAAATCCACTTGAAACATACGTGCATAAATATCAATCTATAGATAAGCAAATTGAGGAAATTATTAGATCCCTTCTAATTGGTCGTGATAACTTACAAGAGGATACAGTTGGTCTTGAAATGTTAAAAGAACAATCGCACGATAAAATTCATGCTCTTGATAAACAAGTATACTTAGGGAAAAAGCTTGCTGGCATGCTTGAAGCTGAGAAACAAAACCCAGAGCGTCAAAGGGATATTCCGTTAATTAACGATGCATTAGAAAAGATACTTGTACGTACACGTAATATGCAGCAAGCGAAAAGTGTATTATTACAATCTATAGCTTCTGTAGACATCATTAAGAAAAATAATGAAAAATTAACAGAGGCGATACGTAATGCGATTACGATGACACAAAACGTTGTAACAGTTTCAGCTGCTATTCAGCTTGCATTAACGAATCAACGGAAAACAATTGATGCCGTAAATGCGACGAATGAAGCAATTGAATCGATGGTATTAAGTAATTCTCAAGCGTTAAAACAAAATACAGAAGAAACGACGAAATTGCTTGAAAACCCTGCTATTAGCATGGATAAATTACGTGAATCATTCCAAAATGTGTTCGCTGCAATTGAAGCATCTGAAAAATCGTCAGAACGTATTATTGAGTCAAGCAAGAAGTTCGTTATTGAACTAGACACATTTAATGATGAGATGAAGCAGAAACTCATTCAGCGTCCAAGGAAATAACGGATTATTAGAGGAGGTGAACAAATGAGTTTCATTCAAACAGTACTATTACTACTCGGTACATTGCTTTTAATAGCATTTACTGTCGTTGTTTTAGTCGTATACTTCGGGCGGAAACTGTATTTTTCATGGACGAAGCCATATAAAAGAGCGCAAGATTCTCTAGATAAGATATCAAACAAATCAATACCGTTTCTACAAGAATTTACACAACATCCACTGTTTTATCGCTGGATTCGCACCGAAGGAAAGAAAGAACAAAATACATTAAATACTCTATTTTGTGCATCAGGTCAACGTACGAGAGAGCAAGTCTTCTCGATGTTACCGAAAGAAAAGCAGAAAAAAGTGCATGTAATGGCAAAAACTACGAAAAAGCTTACGAATGAAGATATTGATGTGGCTGCGATGAAAGTGAAAGATTTCTTAAGACAAGAAACGCAGCAAACTGTAAAACCGACAGACTTATCATTTTACAAATTGTATTTTTATGACCGTTATCCAGACGCATTAAATACAATTCAAGCGTATAAACGCTCAATAAATCCTTCATTACAAAGAACGGTTGATGATATTACAATTTCGGTATTAAATGCACTTCCGTACTATCAAGAGCAACGCATGTTTGAACAACAACATAAACTTGAAACATTCTTAATGAAAGATTTAACGGCCATGTTATCGTTGGTAGTACAATTACCACCTTCACAAAGACCAGAGAAGGAAGAAGAACTGAAGATCTACTTGGAAAATTTCAAAAAAGAAATGGAAGTAGTAGAGCGAGATATTCGCGACTCGATTGATCACGATTTAAATGTGAAGATGAGGGCAGCGACTGAGAAGTTTAAGAATAAATAACAAAAAGCGCCTTAAAAGCTAAGTATCACAGCTTTAAGGCGCTTTTTTTATGAGGTTTTATTTTGCACTAACGGTAGTATGACTAGAAGCCACACTTTCATTATGCAATCGATCAACTGCAGTTACGACATAGGTATACGTTTCTCCGGAAATAGCGGTTTTATCTACATAAATTTCTCCAAGTTTTGTTTTTCTTACAGTAGTAAGTAAATTTTTGGGATTTTGTACATCCACTTCATTTTTCCCATTCACGCGGTAAATAGCGTAATAAGCAGAATCATTATCTCTATTGTCAATGATACCGATTGCAATACCTTCATCTCTTGGAATGGCGCCTTTTAAAGTCGGTTGTTTTGGTGGATCATGATCAAGCCAAGGCATAGGCGGGATTAATGCAGGATGTTTATATATGTTTTTTGAAAGTCTATCTTTAACTCCGAGTGGATTGTTATTAATATCTTTTAAGCTAAAATGCATACTACCTTTTATATCAGGATATAGCCGGTTTAATGCAATTTGTTTTGGATATTCTTCTGGATCAGACCAAGCAGGGACGGAGTTATTATTAATTTTATAGGCCGCTTGACCGATGTATAGGTGAATCGGTTTCTTATTTGTTTCTTTAACCCACCAATCTACTAATATGTCATATGCAGCTGGGGTGAAACCTATATTCCAATATATTTGCGGTGTAATGTAGTCAATATATCCTTTTTGTATCCACTCACGTGTGTCAGCATAAAGGTCATCATAGTTTCTTTGGCCTGCGGTTGTGTTAGAGCCAGTGGGATCGTCAGCTATATTTCGCCATACGCCGAACGGACTAATGCCAAACTTTACATATGATTTTTCTTGTTTTATAGCAGTATTTAAATCTTTTACAAGTTCATTTACATTGTTACGTCGCCAATCTTCTATATTTGTAAATCTACCATTATTATATGTTTCGTACGTTTTCTGATCTGGAAATTCTTCACCGGCTACTTTATATGGGTAAAAATAATCATCCATATGCAGCGCATCAATATCGTAATTTTGTACGATTTCTAAAGCGCCTTCTGTTATAAATTTTTTCACTTCCGGAATACCGGGATTGTAATATAACTTTCCGCCATAAGGGACAACCCAATCGGGATGTTGCCTTGCAGGGTGATTATTTGATAATCGATTTATATCGGTGTGATTCATCGTTATTCGGTATGGATTAATCCAAGCGTGGAATTCTATATTTCTTTTATGAGTTTCTTCAATCATAAATGCGAGCGGGTCATAACCAGGATCTTTTCCTTGTGTTCCTGTAATGTATTCAGACCAAGGACCGTAATTTGAAGGATAGAAAGCATCAGCGGTTGGTTTAATTTGTACAACAACTGCATTCATACCAGTGCTTTTTACATCGTCTAATAATCTTATAAATTCTTGCTTCTGTTTTTCAATAGGTAAGCCAGTTTTTGAGGGCCAATCAATATTCAGAACTGATGCGATCCATACAGCACGTAATTCATGTTTTTTGTACGTAGTATTTACTTCAGCATAAGTAGAGTGAGGGGGAATGAAAGAGAAAGGGATGAACAAGATAACGATACAACATATCATTAATAAACGTTTAACGATCATTTATAAGCCTCCCTATCATATGATTATTTAAAATAATATCTGAGGCGAGGTTGACCTTGCAATAGAGAAAATTGCATATTGAAACATTAATTTAATAGGAAAAATATTTTTAATGAAATTTACTTTCATTATAACTAAATTCATTTACTACTTCATATGCTTGTTAGTAAAGTGAAACTTCCTTTCATTTGAAGGGTAATAAATTATAAGTATAGGAGGATTAATAAATGAAAGTTTTGTTCGTCTGTTCTGGAGGAATGTCCAGTGCAATTGTTGTAAACGCTTTAAAAAAAGAAGCGGAGAAAAATGGTGTGAACATGGAAGTGCATGCAATTGGAACGAATGAGGTAGAGGAAGAAGTAAAGAATGGCTGGGATGTCGTAATGGTGGCACCTCAAATAAGACACCGATTTGACTCTGTAAAAAAAATTGCAGAGGAGGAATCTATTCCGTGTGGCATCATACCGCCGCAAGCATACACACCGCTTGGCGGCCCGACTTTATTAAAAACTGTAAATGAATTAATCAGTTAGGGGGAAACGTTATGAATAAGTTTGTCACGTTTCTTGATAAGAACTTATCTGGACCGATGGCAAGGCTTTCTGAGCAGAGACATTTACAAGCAATCCGTGATGGAGTTATTTCGGCGTTACCATTTATTATAGTAGGAAGCTTCTTTTTAATAGTAGCATTTCCACCACTGCCGAAAGATAGTTTTATATCAGTTTGGGCATTAAAGAATCAAACAAGTATATTGATACCATATCGTTTAACCATGTTTATTATGTCCTTATATATCGCATTTGGAATAGGATATAATTTAGCGAAAAGTTATAAATTAGATGCTTTATCAGGAGCACAGCTCGCGGTATGTTCACTACTTTTAACATTAACGCCTGAGTTAATTGATAAAAAAGGATTCATGCTTCCGATGACAAATCTCGGAGGTCATGGATTATTTGTGACGATGATTGTTTCTATTTTATCCGTAGAGATTTTAAGGTTTTGTAAGAAGAAAAATGTAATGATTAAAATGCCAGAACAAGTACCGCCATCTGTATCGCGTTCATTTGAAGCACTTATACCTGCAGCATTCGTTATTATTATAATGAGTCTAGTAACTGTCGTTTTTAGCATTGATTTACACCATGTTGTTGATAAATTAGCAGCACCATTAGTAAAAGCTGGGGATAGTTACTTCGGTGTAATGATTCCAGTGTTTTTAATTACGTTTTTTTGGTCATTCGGAATCCATGGTGTGTCGGTTGTTGGAACTGTTGCTCGGCCATTATGGGAAGTATACCTAGGGAAAAATGGTGAAGCAGTTGCTAGTGGAGCAGATCAGTTGCCATTTATTTCACCAGAGCCGTTATATCAATGGTTTATATGGATTGGCGGTTCTGGTGCGACGTTAGGGCTTGTATTAGCTATGATTGTATTTGGTCGATCGAAATATTCGAAAGCATTATCAAGAACTTGTATTGTTCCGGGTATTTTTAATATTAATGAACCAGTCATATTCGGATTACCGATTGTACTAAATCCAATTTTAATTATCCCATTTATCATTACACCACTTGTAACAGCAACTGTTGCATATTCAGCAACTGCGATGGGATTTGTAACACCAACGCATATTATGCCGCCATGGACACTACCTGCTCCAATTGGTGCATATTTAGCAACAGGTGGAGATTGGCGTGCGATTGTATTAGTTTTTATAAATATAGCAATATCGTTCCTTATTTATTTACCATTCTTTAAAATGTACGACAAAAATATGCTTGAAATTGAAAAAAATGGTGACGGGGAATCTGTTAATCCTTAATCTGCACGCTGTTATTTTGAGTGATAGACTTTTTGTCTATCACTTCTTTCACATTAAAACTAGAAAGGGGGAAATAGAATGAATATAAAATTTAGTTATAAAGGCGTATTTTTATTATTATTTGGAGTGATTTGTGCAAATTTACTTTTTGTCCCTTTATTAGGCATGCTAAATCTATCACAAATGCATAGTATCTGGCTTGTTACAAGTATTGCGGCAAGCGTTTTGCTTACGGTAGTTGTTTCTTTCATTGATGGATCGTTTGCATCGAAAGCTCAGTTGTTTTTTAGATTTATATTGTTTTCGATTGGTTGTACGTTCGTTACTTACATGATTGTTTTTTAGTAAATAGGAGGTCATGCACGTTATGTATATTGCAGGGGTAATGTCTGGTACTTCATTAGATGGAATAGATGTAGCGCTCGTTCATATAGAAGGAAGTGGTGTAGATTCTAAAATCCAACTCATCCATTTTACTACTGTTCCATTTTGTAATGATATGAAAAATGAGATCCAACAAGCGTTATCAATTGAAACTTCGAATGTCCAACTTATATGTAGTTTAAATTTTAAACTTGGTTTATGCTTCGCCAATGCTGTAAAGGAAGTTTGTAAAGAGGCCAATTTTCCTTTGAGACAATTAGATTTAATAGGCTCTCACGGACAAACGATTTATCATCAGCCAAAGCAAGAAGGGAATATTATTTCTTCAACATTGCAAATTGGGGAACCAGCAGTAATAGCATATGAAACGAACACGATGGTTATCTCGAATTTCCGAACGATGGACATGGCGGCAGGGGGACAAGGTGCACCACTTGTACCATATTCAGAGATTATTTTATATCGGCATCAAACTAAAAATAGACTACTACAAAATATTGGTGGGATTGGTAATGTTACAGTGGTTCCAAGTAAACGAAGTAAAGAGAGTGTTATTGCTTTCGATACTGGACCAGGCAACATGGTAATCGATGAAGTATGTCAAAGATTATTTCATGTACCATATGATCAAAATGGTTGGATTGCAAAGCAGGGGGTAGTTGTAGATGAAATTTTAACATACTGTATGAACCATCCATTTTTGAACATGAAACCACCAAAAACAACAGGTAGAGAACAGTTTGGAGAAGCGTTTGTGACTGAATTATTGAATCGATTTAAAAAGCATAGTAAAGAAAATATATTGGCAACTGTCACGATGTTTACAGCATGTTCAATTGTTCATCATTATAAGGCGTTTATTTTGCCGTATTATGAAATTGATGAGGTGATTTTAGGTGGTGGTGGAAGTTATAATAATACACTTGTTGAAATGTTACGGAATGGATTAAGAGAAGAGAAATGTAGCATATGTATACAAGAAGATATTGGTCATTCTTCAGCAGCGAAAGAAGCAATTGCATTTGCTATTTTAGCAAACGAAACGTATCATCGTAATCCGAGTAATGTGCCGAGCGCAACAGGTGCTAAGAATTCCGTAATTTTAGGGAATATAACATTCCCTCCATACGCAGATGAAAATGAGGCGAACATATGAAGTATATGATTGGAGTAGATGGCGGGGGAACGAAGACCGAGGCAATTGCATTTGATAAAGACGGAAATGAACTTGTAAGAGCTACCAGTGGTTTTGGAAACATATTAATAGATTTTGAAGAAGCTCTTGTGCATATTATGGAAGCAATTAATCAATGCCAGAAGAGTTTAATAAATGGGCATTGCGTTTGTGTTTGTTTAGGATTAGCTGGTATAAGCGGAGCGAATACAAATGAATTAACATTACGTTTAAAAAAGAAATACGGAACAAAAATTGAAATTTTTAATGATGCAATGATCGCACATGCAGCTGCTTTAAAAGGTAAGGATGGAATATTAACTATAGGTGGTACAGGTGCAATTTGTATAGGAATGAAAGGAGAAGTATATCAGTATAGCGGTGGATGGGGACATATTTTAGGAGATGAGGGGAGCGGATATTGGATTGCATTACAAGCTTTAAAGAAAATGGCAATTCAGTTCGATCAAGGAATCAGTCTTTGTCCATTGAGTTTGAATATTCAAAGGCAGTTTCAACTTTTGACACCGTCTCATATAAAAAGCTTAGTATATACTTCTTCTAAAGATAAAATTGCAGCAATCGCCCCATTAGTTATTCAGGAAGCGAGAGATGGCAATGATGATGCGCATGAAATTATGATGCAAGCTGGAAAGGAATTAGCAAGGATTACAGTAAATGTTTATAACAAGTTGAACTTTAAGCACTCAACGCCAATTGCAGCAAGTGGCAGTATATTGCGTTTAGTTCCTGAAATATTTGCTGTATTTAAGAAATGCTGTGAAGAAAGTATGAAAGAAATTACATTCGTATCACAAGCAGAAATGGCAGTGAAAGGAACATATTATTTAATGAGGGATATATATTTTTAAAAATAGGTATGAGAATTTTTGTATGATTTGTAAAAATATGATGTTAAAATGTATAAAGGGATGTATGTTAAAAACGTACAATATACGTAGTAATTGAATATTGTATATGTATTCCCATGTAGAAAGTGAATGATTACATGATTAATAGTATGCAGTTTTTATATTTGGTGGCTTCTTATTTAATTGGAAACATATTGACCGCTTATATAGTAACAAAATTGAGACATAACGTTGATATTAGGGATGAAGGAAGCGGAAATCCTGGCGCAAGAAATATGGGGCGCGTATATGGAAAAGGGTATTTCATCGCTACATTTTTAGGTGATGCAATTAAAGGGGCAATCGTTGTTGCTGTAGCAAAATATCTTTTTGAAGATCCTACATTCGTAATGTTAACATTATTGGCCGTTATTATTGGACATATTTATCCAGTTTTATTTAAAGGCAAGGGCGGTAAAGGTATTTCAACATTTATAGGAGGACTAATCGCATTTGATTATTTGATAGCGCTTACCCTCTTAGGCATTTTTATTGTATTTTATTTAATATTTAAAGGGTTTACGAAGCCAGGACTAATTACGATTGCTTGTTTACCAATTTGTATGATTCTTTATTCTTATTCTATTGTTACCACTATATTAAGTGGAATAATTATTGTACTTATTCTATATGTAAATCGAGAATAAAATGAGTGTTTAATAAGTGGGGATAATCTCCACTTATCATTTTTTATTAAATAGATAAAGGAGATAAGGCATGGGGTTAATTTATAAAGTTGCTGATCAAGATTGGGAATTTGAAAGTATACATAAATTGAATTATAAAACTTTTGTAGAAGAGATACCACAACATGAAGAAACGAAAGAACGGTTTCGTATAGATCGGTTTCATAAAGAAAATACATATTTAATTTGTTTAGATGAGGATAGATTAGTAGGTATGGTCGCAGTGCGGGGAAAACGACCATTCTCGTTAGATTATAAAATTTCAAATTTAGATATTTATTTGCAAGAGCATGGAGAAAAAGTGTATGAAATTCGTTTACTTTCAGTAGAACGTGAATATAGAAATGGAAGAGCGTTGTTAGGATTAATTCGTTTTCTACATCGTTATTTGCTTCTAAATGGATATGAATTAGCACTCATTTCTGCAACAACACGTGAACTAGCTTTATATGAGCAAATGGGATTCAAATTTTTCCATACGTTAGTTGGTACAGAAGAAGCAGCCTTCCAGCCAATGTATGTTACCCCTGCTATGTTTGAAGAGTCGAGTGTTGGGGGGATTATGACGAAAGAATATACGTTTTTACCTGGTCCAGTAGATATTGAAGAGAACGTTCGAAAGGCATTTTCTACGCGACCTATTTCCCATCGCTCTAAGTCATTTCAAGTGATGATGGACAATGTGAAAAAACGGTTACTTCACATGACAAAAGCAAAACATGTACAGCTTATGTTAGGAACAGGGACGTTAGCAAATGATGCGATTGCTTTACAGTTACGTTCTTTAAAAGGGAAAGGACTAGTATTAACAAATGGGGAATTTGGTAATAGATTAGTTGGACATGCAAAACGAGCACGGTTACATTTTGATACTTATAAAAAGGAAATGGGAGATCCATTTATTTATACCGAATTAGAAGAAATTATGACAACTGGAAATTATGAATGGATTTGGTTTGTTCATCATGAAACATCTACTGGAATGTTAAACGATTTAAACGAGCTAAATACTCTTTGTAACGAGAATCAAATGAAACTGTGTGTAGATTGCATAAGCTCAATTGGAGCAATACCATTAGACTTGAAGGATGTGTATTTTGCAAGTGGTGTTAGCGGTAAAGCGATTAAATCATATACAGGAATTTCTTTCGTTTTTCATAACCACATTGTAAAAATAAACGAGGCTGTGCCGGCCTATATGGACATTGGCATGTATGAAGAAAATGAAAGTATTCCATACTCACAATCATGGAATTTAATTTATGCATTGCAAGAAGCGTTGAAGAGATTTGAAGATGAAAAGGCATTTGTAAAAATTAAAGAGACATATGATTATGTTGAAGAAGTTATTACTGATATGGGTTTAAGGCTTGTTTCACCTAAAGAACATGCCGCGCCAATTATACTTACTATTGTATTGAGCGAAGATTATTCTTCTAAAGTAGTAGGCGATACATTAGCATTACAAGGATACATCGTTCATTATGAGTCATCTTATTTACAAAAGAATAATTGGATCCAAATTGCATGTTTAAATCATTATAAAGAACGCGATATGAAGAGGATGTTAAATTGTTTGCAAATGTGTTTATTTCAGAGTGGGGTACATATATAAAGACTTTTTCTTTTCGTATAAAGGAGCTACGACTTACGAAAACTTAGGAATAGAACATTGGAAGAGGTGTCAGTATGATAACTAGAAAACTACCATTACATATAGACGATATTAAAAAAGCTCACAAAATTCTAGATAGAAATGCTCGTAAAACGCCATTAGTAAAATCTTTTTACTTGACTAGTAAAACGGGTGGAGAAATTCATTTGAAATTAGAAAATATGCAATTAACGGGTTCTTTTAAATTTCGTGGCGCATTTAATAAAATGTCGCGGCTCACGGATCAAGAAAAAGAAAGAGGTGTAATTGCATGTTCAGCAGGTAATCATGCACAAGGAGTTGCATTATCTGCTCATTTACTCGGTATTAAGAGTAAAATTGTTATGCCAATTTCTGCACCGCAGGCGAAAGTTGAAGCAACTAAAGGATATGGATCTGAAGTGATTTTACATGGTGAAACCTTTGATGATGCAAAGGCAAAATGTGAAGAAATTATAAGAGAAACAGGTGAAACATACTTACATCCATATGATGATGTAGAGGTAATGGCTGGTCAAGGTACAATTGGATTAGATATTCTTGATGATATGTGGGATGTAGATACTGTCATTGTACCAATTGGTGGAGGCGGAATTATTTCTGGCATTTCTGTAGCATTGAAATCTTTTAATCCATCCATTAATATAATTGGTGTCCAAGCAGATAATGTTCATGGAATGAAGGCATCTTACGATAAAGGAGCAATCGTAGAACACTATGAGGCGCCTACTATTGCAGATGGTTGCGCAGTTAAAATACCAGGTGAATTAACATTTGAAATTGTAAAAGAATTAGTAGATGATATTGTAACTGTATCAGAAAAAGAGCTGGAAGTAGCGATGAAAGATTTATTACAACGTGGGAAAGCTGTTGTAGAAGGTGCAGGTGCATTAGCAACTGCTGCACTTCTTGCAGGAAAAGTTGATAGTTATATAAAAGGGAAAAAAGTAGTGGCTGTTATATCTGGTGGGAACGTGGACTTACAGCGCATATCAAGTGTATGTGAGCACTTTTTTGTCGCTAATGAAGTGAAATAGTTTTATGAAAGAAGAGCTAAGAGAAATGATCTTAGCTCTTACTTTTTGTCTACCGTTTACTGTAAGTAGAAATAAACTTGCAAAATTTGCTGTTTAAAAATTATTTTATTTAAGCGCCTATTTTTACACATATCTTTAATGTTATAATAATTATTTCAATATTGTCGAAACGTAAGCAGAAATTTAATATAATAGTTTTAATGTGCTAATGAGCGGTGAGGAGGGTAGGGCATGAATAAAGAAGAACAGGTCATGAACGGTTTCAGGGAATTATATAATAAGCTGGTTTGGCTTAATAAAGATAAGATGGAAGAGGGTCTTAAAGGTTTTAAGTCTTCTGAAGTCCACTGCATTGAATATATTGAAAACAATGCAGATTCTAACGTGACACAACTCGCAGAGGCTTTTTATGTGACTCGCGGTGCTATAAGTAGAATGACTAAGAAGCTCATACAAAAAGGCCTTGTTGAAAGCTACCAAAAGTCAGAAAATAAGAAAGAAATTTATTTTAGGCTTACCGAACAAGGGAAAGAAATTTATAAAATCCATGAAAATCTGCACAAAGAGTTTCAAGAGCGAGATAAAGCTGTATTTGAACAAGTAACTGAAGAAGAATTCAACAGTATAATTAGCTTTGTGGAAAAGTATAGTAGACATTTGGATGCGGAAATAAAGAAACAAGGTATACATATTAAATCGTAATATATTTTAATAATAAAGTGAAACTTTAATCAGTGGGGGGGCTTCATCTCCACTGATTATCAGCCCTCACCAATCGGGCTTTTACGGGCAGCCTTACTCTAATGAGAATAGGCTGCTTTTTTATTATTTTATTTTTGTTGACTAATCAACAAAAAAGAGTTATTATTTTGTTGACAAAGCAACAATTTTTTTAGGAGAGAAGTTAAATGTCTATATTTAGATTGAAAAATGAAAGGGGAACTGAAAAAAGCATAGATAAACATGCTTTACTATTCGGACTTATTTCTGTATTTCTTTGTGGTATAGGTTTCAGTATCATCATGCCTGTAGTCCCATTCTTAGTACAGCCATATACAAGTAATCCGGAAGAACAAGCATTGGTTGTTACACTACTAACTTCCGTATATGCGGCCTGCGTGTTTTTAACTGCACCAGTACTCGGAGCTTTAAGCGATAAGTATGGCCGTCGTCCATTACTTTTAATATGCTTATTTGGTTCTGCAATTGGGTACTTAGTTTTGGGAATAGGAGGAGCTTTATGGGTACTATTTGCTGGACGCATAATAGAAGGTATAACAGGTGGGAGCATAAGTACTATCTTCGCATATTTTGCAGACATCATTCCAAAAGAGCAGAGAACGAAATACTTTGGATGGGTGAGTGCAGTTGTAGGTGCGGGAACTATCATTGGCCCAACCATTGGGGGGGTACTTGCCAAGTTTGGTGATACTGTACCTATGTATTTTGGTGCAATCATAACGTTAATAAATGTTGTATATGGGATCAAATATATGCCTGAGAGCCTTGAAAAAAATAATAGGTTGAAAGAGATTACGTTTGTAAGGTTAAATCCTTTTGTACAGCTAGCAAACATACTTTCCATGAAAAATTTAAAGTGGTTACTTGTCTCAGCGTTTTTACTTTGGATACCTAACGGATCTTTACAAGCAATTTTCACGCAATTTACAATGGATACTTTCAGTTGGAAACCAGCATTAATCGGACTTATGTTTTCAATTTTGGGCTTTCAAGACATTGTTTCACAAAGTTTTATCATGCCAAAGCTTTTGATCAAGCTTAGTGATAAACAAATAGCAATTCTTGGGATGGTTTCGGAGATTATAGGATACAGTTTTATTGCGGCATCAGCTTTGTTTTCACTCTATCCACTACTTATCGCTGGGATGCTGATGTATGGTTTTGGGGATTCAATTTTCGGGCCTTCATTCAACGGGATGCTTTCAAAGTCTGTCAGTTCTAGTGAACAAGGAAGGATTCAAGGTGGAAGCCAATCTATTCAAGCTTTAGCAAGAATGATTGGTCCTATTCTTGGAGGACAAATCTATGTATCACTTGGTCATGCCGCACCTGCTTTTATGGGTATGATTCTTATAGTAGCGGCAATAGCAGTTTTATATAAGGGAACGCATGAAACTGTATAACAGATAGATATAAGAATAAATAAAAGGGAGTCAGAACTTAGGAACAAGTGCTGATTCCCTATTTGTTTACGGTTTGAGAGCTAAGAGAAAAGCTTTTGTTTAGGAATTTATTCTGCTATGCTCTCATGGTGAAGAGTAATATTCAGTGAGGTGGAACTATCATTAATTACAGTTAGCTTTATTTGAAAGTAAAAAGGTAGGTAAATGACTAGATAGTTTCATTATGCTTGTGCTGAAGTAAATAATGACTCCATCTTTATTTTGCTCTTTTCTCGAATTTCAGCATCTGCGTGTCTCATAACGTATTTATGCGCTACAGCGATTGCTAAAACATCATCTAATAAGCCAATCCCAATAATAGCAGCTATATCTGGAATGAAATCGATTGTTAATACGTAATAAGATAAAGCGGCTAATATTATGAATTTCGCTTTAGTAGGTAATTCTTTCTTTTTCATTGTGTAGAATAAAATAATACTTTCATATACGCTAGATTTACCGAGGTTTACAGAGCTTTTTTTGAACTTTTTCCAAAGTGTCTGTTTCTCCATATAAACACTCCTTTTACAAAACATAGATTTTTTAAAAGGATGGACAAAGAAGTGAAAGATTAATCAATTTTATTGTTTTTCTTAATTATATATTTCCATAAAAATAGGGGAATACCTGTTCAAAATATTATAATGTGGATTATTTTGAACAGTGTTCCGTTACATAGTATGTGTTCGTTCCAAGTAAAGGTACTACGCAGGTAACGTTTGGTGGTAATACGTATTAAAGTTCATTTTCTACATTAATCTCTGCATTCGTACAATATTGAATTACTTCTAAATAATCTAAGGGTGCATTTATTGATGAGAACTTTTGTAATTCTTAAATAGCCTCTTTACTCGGTGGTGATTCATAGGCTTCTAATGTAATTCTGGTATTAATTGCAAGATTAGCCACTTCATCTAGCATTTCAGGTGTTACTTTGGTTCGAACCATTTTTCCTCTCTTTTCTCCCATTTTTTTAAAAGTTGTCGCTTCGGTGATGGCTTTTTTATTTTCTCAAATGAAGCCGATGAGTTTGAGTTTGAGAATTTTATCGTGGTATTATTTATGTAACAAGGGGATGTTGTAAGAAAAAATACAATTTGAGGGGAAAATGAGAATGGGAATTTATAATTATGAAGCGAAAGAGGGTTTGCAAGTAGGAGAAGTTTGTTTAGAACGAGATATTTATGAAATTATAAATTTTTATAAGAAAGGGTCAATAGTTTTATGTGATTCAGTATCTCGTTTCAGTGCGAATTCAGACAGAATGTTTAAAGTGATAAATAGGATAGAAACATATATGCATAAAAATGAAGACTATACATATCAGGTTTCGGATAGACCCAATTTGATTTATGTAGTTGAGCAGGTAAGATAAGGAAGTATCCATAACGGGTGCTTTTTTCTTTGTTATATAGAAATTACACATTAAACGTGAATTCTAACAAAATGGATATTTGGATTCAAATTATTTGTGATATGTACAGTAAAATGTATGTGTATGATTTAGTTATTATTATGCATTTTATAAGCGGTATGGGGGAAGAAAAATGAAAATAATAGAACTACCAATTGAATTCGAATTTAACGGGCAAAAACAATGTATTTATCCAAGTTTAATTATATTACATAATGAATTAACGTTAGTTGATACAGGATATCCAAGTTTTTTACCTTTAATTGAAAATGCAATATTAAAACATGGATATGAGATGAAAAACTTAAAGAATATAATTATTACCCATTATGATGACGATCATATAGGGGCTGTATATGATTTTAAAGTGAAATATCCAAATATTAATGTTATTGCTAGTGAAATTGAATCTAACTATATTAATGGTGATATAAAATCAGAGAGGTTAGTTCAAGCTGAAGAAATGTTAGAACGTATGCCAAATGAAGAAAAAGAATTTGGCAAATGGTTTATACAACAGTTAAAAAATATAAAACATATTTCCGTCGATGAAAAAGTACATGATGGTCAAATGATTTTGAATAATGAATGTCAAGTAGTGGCAACGCCAGGACATACCTCGGGGCATATTTCATTATATTTTCCGAATTTAGACTGTGTAATTACAGGAGATGCAGCGGTTCAAGAGAATCAAGAATTAGTTATAGCTAATCCGAATTTTTGTTTAGATATAGAAAGGGCGGAACAGTCTTTAAATAGGATTAAAAGTCTTAAAGCAGCACAGTATTATTGCTATCATGGAGGAAAACTTACTGTATAAAATAATAAAAAACCAATCTTTTTGATATAGAAAAGATTGGTTTTTTGATTCATAGATTCTGCAATTTGAATTAAATCCTTTACGTTATATTTACCTTGTATATAGCGTTTGTTACCAATTGCAATTGTATATTGAAAACCATTCTGCTGAAAGATAAGCTCATATGCTGAATCAAAATGAGGATTATATAATGCTTTTATATTATTTTTTAAGCTGTAGAACTTAGCTCCACTAGGTACATAGAAGCCTAATTTGTTTTGAACTGGTGAAACAGTGATTTTAAAAATCCCATTAATATCTTCATTGTAGTATTGGAGGTTTAAGTAATCGTTATAAATGTATCCTTGAAATTCGTGAATTTCGAACGGGAATTTTGTAGGAGTAAGTATATGTTCCTTACACTTCACTTCATATTCTTTTACGATAGTAGCTTCTTTCATAAGTGGATTCCCATCATAAATTTGATTGATTTGAGATATTTTATTATTTTTTGTTACTATTTCTAAAATGAAACCGACAGTAAATTCATCATTAGTGCCTTTGAAATAAGAAATAAGAAATAAGAATTGTAGTATCTTCTTTTGGAGATGGTACTATTTTAATTTCATGAATAGGTTTTTCCTTTTGGAAAGTAGGTAGTTCAACTCCTTCTGTTACATATGACTGCATTAATTTTTTATCATTTTTGAGTAAAGCTTGTTTAAATTCACTTATCACATTTGTTCGAGATTTTGCCATAATAATTGAGGTCGACTGAAAATATAGTAAGAAAAATATGCAAAATATCTTTATGAATGTAGTGTTCAATTCCATCACCCTTTAACTATGTTTCCGTAAATTTGAAATATATATGTATAGGAGGGGAGAAGATGAGTTTATTGCTTGATGTAATAATGGATATAATTTTGTTTTATCCTCGAAATGACATGAAATTGAAACACCATATTGCAAAATTAAGTGAATTAGAGTGGTTTCGAAATCTACATGAAGATCCGAAGTATACAAGTTTAATTTGGAGTAATAGAAAAATTAAAAAGTATATTTTGTCTTCTACTAACATGGAAGCATTAATAAAATCTGAGAAAAAGCAAAAAGAATTTGTTCATCTAGTACAGGATGAATATAAAAAAAGAAGATAAGAATTTTTTTATTTTTCATATTTGGCGAAACAAATGGTACAATGAAAGCTAATGTGAAAAATAAGGAAAAGAAGTGGTCTATTTGAAAAACTTTTTAGAATTAGGAATTAGTGAAACTTTTAATCATACATTACGTGAAAATGGAATTACAGAAGCAACACCAATTCAAGAGAAGGCAATTCCAGTTATTCTGTCAGGTAAAGATATTATTGGGCAGGCGAAAACAGGAACGGGTAAAACGTTAGCATTCGTGTTACCGATTTTAGAAAAAATTGATCCAGAGTGTAGTGATGTCCAGGCTTTAATCGTTGCGCCAACAAGGGAATTAGCCCTGCAAATTACAACTGAAATTAAAAAAATGCTTGTTCAAAGAGAAGATATTAATGTACTAGCGATATATGGTGGACAAGATGTTGCGCAACAGTTGAGAAAATTAAAAGGTAATACACATATTGTTGTAGCAACACCGGGACGATTATTGGATCATATACGCCGTGAAACAATTGATTTAAGTAATCTTTCAACAATTGTATTAGATGAAGCGGATCAAATGCTTTATTTTGGTTTCTTATATGATATTGAAGATATTTTAGATGAGACACCAGGTAGTAAACAAACGATGTTATTCTCAGCAACGATGCCAAAAGATATTAAAAAATTGGCGAAGCGTTATATGGATGAACCGCAAATGATTCAAGTACAAAGTGAAGAAGTAACGGTTGATACAATTGAGCAGCGTGTCATTGAGACGACAGACCGTGCAAAGCCAGATGCACTTCGTTTTGTTATGGATCGTGATCAGCCATTTTTAGCTGTTATTTTCTGTCGTACAAAGGTTAGAGCGAGTAAGCTTTATGATAATTTAAAAGGATTAGGTTATAATTGTGCTGAACTTCATGGTGATATACCTCAAGCGAAACGTGAAAGAGTTATGAAGAGTTTCCGCGAAGCTAAAATTCAGTACTTAATCGCAACGGATGTAGCAGCTCGTGGACTTGATGTAGATGGTGTAACGCACGTATTTAACTTTGATATCCCTGAAGATGTAGAAAGTTATATTCACCGCATTGGCCGAACAGGACGTGCAGGTGGATCAGGTCTTGCAATTACGTTCGTTGCAGCGAAAGATGAAAAACATTTAGAAGAAATTGAAAAAACGCTTGGTGCACCAATACAAAGAGAAATAATCGAACAACCGAAGATAAAACGTGTAGATGAAAATGGAAAACCGGTACCAAAGCCGGCTCCGAAGAAATCAGGTCAAAATCGTCAAAGAGATAGCCGCGAGGGTTCAAGAAGTGAATCAAGACGTGATTCGAGAAATAGCTCGAGAAGTGATTCAAGAAATAGTTCGAGAAATAGTTCTAGAAATGAAAATAACCGATCATTTAATAAGCCAAGTAATAAAAAAGGTAGTACAAAGCAAGGTCAGCAAAGACGTGGCCGTTAAATAGTTATAATTGTAAAAGAGTCGCAAAATATTGTGGCTCTTTTTTTGTTTGTATACAACAAGGATGATGGCAAGAAAAAAACAAAAATTTCATTCACCGTATTTGGAATTTATAAAGGAAATTTTATAGTCCAAAACCATTAGAGCGAGGGTATTACTATCATTCAGCAGAACACTTTGGTTAAAAAAAGGTATTGAAGCGAGCGAGTATTTTCATTACACATTCCGCAATTATCGAAATAGAACAAGAGAAGTTTATGAAGGATTAAACTCGTATTGGTGTACGATCGTTGGAAACTGGAAAACTAATTTGTTAGTTTTGATCGATGAGGAACTCGAGAAGCAACACTGCCATCCTTATGAGGAAATTGCTTACGACGATGAAGGTAATGTAGTGATAATATGCGAAATAAGAAAAAAGGACTAGCAGTCGTACCTGCCGTCCTTTAATAGGAGAAAAAGTAATCTTATTTAGAACTACGCATAAACAGAAAATCTGCTTGTAATTAGTTTTACCCTAAATATACGTGTCTATACAAAAAAGGGATAAGTAAAAAATACTTATCCCCCGGAAGGGAAATCCCAAGTACAAAAATGGCTCGTATTGGTCTGCAGGTTCAAAAGTAGTATATGTAAAACGAAAAATCTCATACAAAAAGCAGACAACGATTTTGGTTGTCTGCCAGTGAGTTCAATGAGTTAGCTAATTGTGATAATTTGCATCCCCATTGCGAGAAGAGTGAAGCTGCTAGTTCAAACAGCTTGTTGGTATTATTTTCGATTTCTTAAAAAATATACAGAGAAAGCAGATAAGTGAAGAACCTACCTGCTTTTGCTGTAACAAAAGAAAGAGGTATTAGCCGTGGACACGGCGGCTTGAAAATAGTATGTATTTTTATTTGAAAAATATTCACGGGGTGAAGAAACGTGGAATGTTTGATAAAGGTGTTTGTGAAATTAATCGGCTAATTAGTAAAACAAAATAGTTATTTGGGAGAAAGAGAAAATGAATATGAGATGAATTGAAGCTGTTGAAGAATTACTTGAAGTGATGAAAGAATGCTTTTGGAACGGAACATCTTTAAAGGGTGAAGCTAATGATTTTAATATTGTATCTTGGCTGATTGAAGAAGCGACGCGTAAAACAAAATAAAGATTTCATCTTGTAGCAATGGGGAATAGATATGTGTACTTATTGGGGGAAAGTAGATAAAGAGTTCTTTAAGAGGCAAGAACCGGAACAAAATAAAAGAGCGGCTAGCAAAAGCTAACTGCTCAATACAAGGAGATACAGAGAAGACTACTTTAAATGAATGTTGGCATACAGCCTACATACAGTATTGACCGAATATTTATTTTAAATTCAATTTATTTAAAGTAAACATTCCAACAGATAAAATGGTTGCGCCTGCTACAGAACCTAGCCAGTCTCTCCAGCCTAATGTATTTAAAGATGCATCTGTTAAATCCGTAATTAAGAAGATAGCAAACATTAATACACCAAATGCTAAGCATCCCCAAAATGTTTGCAAATATTTAATCATTTTCTTTCGGAACTTGCTCATATAAATCACCCTTATTAATAATTTATATTTTTATAAATAAATTATCGCATGTGCAAAAATTAAAAGTACAAAATATGCAATATTACATATTGGAACTCAACAAAATACTCCATTGATAAGAACATAGATTGAACGGAGGGGAACCGTGTCGTATGAATCAATTGTCATTTTTTGAAGTCATCGATGTAAAGGAGATGCGCTGACTCGTGGTGAAGGAGCTGAAAAACTACAAAGTGTTGTGCGTCTGGATGAAGAATCGAGAAAAATAGGATCAAGCGGAGGGCATCGTTCTTTTCCTAAAATGAAAGATGACGATAAAAAACATGAGATACGTTTTAAACAAATTGAGCGTACGTTAAAAAATAAAAATTTATAAAGGAAATAGAAAGTAGGATGTTGTATATACAATAATAGGAAACTTTTTGCAAACTAAACATATAATTTTAATAGACCGACAGTCGGTCAGGTGGGAAGGAGAACTTGAATGCGAATTGTAAAGGAGTATGAGGAGCGTAGAAAGGAAATTTTAGAAACAGCTGAGCGTTTGTTTCTTACAAAAGGTTATACGAAAACAACCGTAAATGACATTTTAAAAGAAATAGGTATAGCAAAGGGGACGTTTTATCATTATTTTAAGTCGAAGGAGGAAGTAATGGATGAAATCATTATGAGGATTATTAAAGAGGATGTCACTAAGGCGAAAAGGATTGTCTCCAATCCCGATATCCCCGTTTTAGATAAGTTATTTCAAATTTTAATGGAACAATCACCAAAATCAGGAGATGTAAAAGAAAAAATGATTGAACAATTCCATCAACCGAATAATGCAGAAATGCATCAGAAAAGTTTAGTACAATCCATTATACATTTATCTCCTGTATTAACGGAAGTTTTAGAGCAAGGAATAGAAGAAGGCATATTTTCTACTCCATACCCACGAGAAACAATTGAATTATTACTCTCTTCAGCACAAGTCATATTTGATGATGGTTTATTCCAGTGGAAACCGGAAGAAATGATAAACAGAGCTAAAGCTTATATCAAAATGATGGAAGCATCTGTCGGAGCGAAAGAGGAATCTTTTGATTATATGATGGAAGTTTTAATTAAACAGAAATAGTGATTTTCTGTTTGAGTATTATCGACCAGCAGTCGGTCTAACTAAATGAAGGATGTGATGAGGATGCCAGCAAGTATTCAATCTTCCTTGAAAGATTTTCACTTAATGGTAAGTGGTCAAATTATTACTATTTTAGGTTCAACACTATTACGTTTTGCTCTCTCACTATATGTGCTAGATATAACAGGGCGTGCAGATATATTCGCAGGGTTATATGCGGTAACGAGTATTCCGTTTCTGCTAGCACCTCTTGGCGGAGCAATAGCAGATCGTTTCAACCGCCGTAATGTAATGGTCATTTTTGATTTTATAAACGCTGCTATTGTATTAAGTTTTATAGTTTTGTTATTAACTGAATCGGTATCTATTTTATTGATTGGAACAATTATGTTTTTACTAGCAGTCATTAGTGCAATGTACGCACCAGTTGTAATGGCGAGTATTCCGCAATTAGTTCCAGAGAAAAAGTTAGAACAAGCAAACGGTATCGTAAATGGTGTGCAAGCATTATCTAATATAGTTGCACCTGTACTAGGAGGAATATTATACGGCATAATTGGTTTGAAAATGCTCGTAATAACAAGTTGTCTTGCTTTCTTTTTATCTGCGATTTTAGAAATGTTTATTACAATACCATTTATAAAAAGAATACAGGAAGGCCATATCGTACCGACAATTGTAAAAGATATGAAAGAAGGTTTTCTTTATGTTTTAAAGCAACCTTTTATTTTGAAGGCTATGTTACTTGCAGCTTTACTAAACTTAATTTTGACACCGTTATTTGTTGTTGGGGGACCTATTATGTTACGAGTAACTATGCAGAGTAGCGATACGATGTATGGAATTGGAATGGGATTAATTGATTTTGCAACCATATTAGGGGCATTGTCAATCGGTTTCTTTGCTAAAAAGTTACAGATGAAAACATTATATAATTGGATGCTTATCATAGCTTTATTAGTAATGCCAGTGGCACTATCAGTTACACCGTTTATTCTTAATTTAGGATACTATCCACCATTTATCCTCTTTATACTTTCTTCTCTTTTAATCGCAATGATTATGACAATTGTATCCATCTATGTGATTACTGTAGTCCAAAAGAAAACACCAAATGAAAATCTAGGAAAAGTGATGGCAATTATAACAGCGGTATCTCAATGTATGGCACCAATTGGGCAAGTCGTATATGGTTTTATGTTTGAAGGATTCAGTACGAAAATTTATTTACCTATATTTGCTATTAGTTTCATAATGATATTAATAGCTATAGTGACGAAGAAAATATTAAGAAATGAAGGGAACTAGCTTCATATGATTAGGAGAATGTTAAAAAGAGATTTCTCTAAAAATAAAATGATAATTATCATTTTATTTATGTTTATCAAGTTATCAAGTTTTTAATGGCTAGTGCTTCAAGTAACGTTATAAATCTATGATCGATTGTTTAAAGTATCAAGCGCACCGCACGTCGTACAGATTCATACCGGAGAAATAAATCAAAAGTCAATGGATTCATTTGTAGAAAAAACTCCTTTTGTAAAAAAGTAGCAAACGGCAGAGATGATCCAAGTACAAGTAAACGGGTATAACATTTTTATACAAAATAAAAATAAGGCGAACATAATAGCGTAATAGATATTAGTTCCGTGAAACAAAACGCTAATTTTAATTTTTTATTAGATTTAAATAATAAAGTGATACAGATTAGTAAAGGGGAAATAGGTGTACCGATTTATTTTATGCAAAAATACAATCTGCATATTGGAGATGAAATATGGATTATAAAAAATAATATAGAACAAGAATTTACGATATCAGCATGTGTTCGTGATGTTCAAATGAATCCATCAATCGTTAGTTCAAAGCGATTTGTAATAAGCAATGAAGACTTAGAAAGATTAAAACGAAATTTGGGAGAAAGAGAATATCTTATTGAATTTCAGTTAACAGATGTAAATTAGATAAATGAATTTGAAGATTTATACCAGTCATCGAACTTACCTCAAAAAGGATTAGGAATTTGCTAAATAGAAAGGGGAAAATAAAATGAACGCTATGGAAAACGGTGTATATGAAACAACCAGATTAGTTAGTGAATCAATGGAATGACAAGCTGTAATGAATATCAATCAAATTTGTGAATTAGATCAATATCAAGAAGCGACATTATGTACATGGAATACAAATAACGATTTTGGTAGAGTTGTTTTAAATGCAGCATTAGGGCTTACGGGAGAAGTTGGTGAGGTTGCTGATGTTGTAAAAAAAGCAATTTTTCATGGTCATGGATTTGATCCAGCTTATTGTCCAGGAAAAGAAGAAGGAAATACACATAAAATCGCTTTAGAGATAGGGGACATCTTGTACTACATTTCAATCATGTCTCACGAAAGGGAATATACCCTAGGAGATATTGCTCAAATGAATATATCTAAATTAGCAACAAGATATCCAGACGGATTTAGTCGAGAAGCTAGTCAAAATCGTGTAGATGTGAAATGAAAATCGTAATAAAAAAGAGCCATGAGTGGAAAGGCTCATGGCTCCTTATATAAGGGTAATGATTTTATAGGTAAATATTATTATGAAATCCCAAAAAATTAAATATAAGTCAATTAATTGGTATAGAATTTGGATTTTATTTAAAAGAAGGAACGGAGGAATATGTAAAAGACTTTGAAAGGTCCATAAAAAAAGAATTCAGTAAAACTCTGAATTCTTCTACACGTGATTTTATTTGTTAATCCATTTAGAAATAATAGGATAATGAAACTCTTTTTCTTGTAGCGCATATAAAATCCCTTTTATAGGCCCGAAAATTAACAAAAGGAACAGTATTAGATATAAAGGAGCTATGCCGAAAATAATCAAAGTATTATTTGAAGTCAAGTCTAAATTAGACAAGGATAGCATTAAGATTCTTATTGCGAAGAGATTCCAAATTACTGTAATTATCCAAATGAATAGTTGATAAAACACAGCTTCAAGGATATTTTTTTTGAATGTTTTGTGATTTGTATACAAAATAAAAAATCAACGGTATATAAAAAATTGTGATGCTAAAGAAAATAAGAATAAAAAAAGATAATAAGGTAAGAAAATGCATAATTAATTTTATGTTCTTTTCTTGAGCTAGAATCATTAAGGTCCTCCTATATGTATGAGATTTGTTGTAGCTATTATATTTTAAGATTTTCATTATGGTAATAATGCGCTACTAAAAAAAATTACTACTGCCTACAGTTAAAGTTCCGCTTTCTGCTGCAGAAAATTGTATATCTATTGTTTGGCTAGCAACGGATACTAAATTTTTTCTTATAGTTATTCTTAGAGTAGAAGTCGTACCTAAAGTTGGATTAAATCCTATATTGGCACTGAATAAATAGATACCATTTATAGGGGCTGTAAATGTATTCGTTACTGAAGAATACCCTCCACCATTATTAAATATTATATTACCATACGATACTTGAATATCTGCAGGAGGAGTAAAAGACTGTGCACCATTTTTTTCTGCACGAAAATTAATGTTAAATGTGGGTCCGGTAGGTCCAGTGTCGCCGGTAGGCCCAGTGTTGCCAGTAGGTCCGGTAATTCCAGTAGGCAGAGTAAATGATGGGATTGGTGGGAAAGTAGGCCCGACTAGGTCGGGAGAAATTGAAATTTCAGATTTTATTTTAGGTGAATTGAATCTGTCTTTTCTAGACATATGTATATCATCCTCTCTAAGAATAGCAGATTATATCCAGTAGATGCATGATATGAATTGGGTGTGATTGTATTTTGAGATAATAAGAAATAAATTTATCTAATCTAACTATAAAAATTAGAACTAAACAAAAGCGTTAATTTATTATAAAAAATGGGTGACTCAGCAATTGTGTCAGCCGAGTCACCCAATACTATTGATTTTAGATAATAATCTTTTTCTATATGTAGTTATAGTGAGTTCTAAGAGGTTAACTCCAAACCGCAGTTAAAGGACAAAGAAATTTATTTTAGAAAGTATTAGATTTAACTATGTTAATGCTACAACAGCAAGAGTCAAGCCCAATGTATTTAATGTATTAGAATATGGTCCTACATTAATAGTAAGAGTACTTGTTATACCTGAAGGTGTAGTGAAAATTGCGGGTGCTGATACAGAAGTGAATCCTGCAGTATATCCCAGAGAAGTACCAGATCCAATGATTGGATTATTATTAAGATACATAGTGATACCTGCCAAATTACCTCCTGGTTGAATGATAACTTGTACTTCATAGATTGCCAAATAGGTTCTTCCACCTTCAAGTAAAACAGTTGTTGGTGGTGTGAACGAGATTGCTGTACCATTAGAATTTACCACGGTATCTAGTGGAATCGCGGAATTTACAGAAACTATTGATGGGGTAGTTTGAACAACATTTAAACTATTAGCCGTGGGGGATGGACAAGTGCAAGGTTTGTGAATGTTAGAGTTGTTATCATTTTGGAAATTCACAAATAATCAAGCTCCTTTGCGTAAAAAAATTTTTATCCTATATAAAACGTAGCTTTTTTGTATCTAAGTTATTTTTAATAAATTTTTAAAGATAAATCGAATATTGTTGGTCAGTCGACTCATAAAAGTATTCGATACTCTGGGATTTCAAAGTGCATCTGATAAATATATATGAATGTTTTTTTAAGGACATTACTGTAAGTTAGGAAAACATAAATCTGGAAATAAAACTTGATATTCCGGGTTTAACCGAAGATCAGTAGTTGAGGTTGTAAAGTGTATATAATTTTTTTCTAATTTATCTAGTGTTGCCAGATGATGAGTACCTAAGCCACGCTGGATGCTATGTTTAGAAAGAGTAGGCCCAATTTGTAATTTTCGGTTTTTCATAGCAGTATTCCAGGGACTGTAAAAGAATTTTAAAATGAAAGCAGGATACATGTAAACGATAAATGGATGAGGTGACCAATGTCGCCCTGCCCAATAGTTACCATGCGAATAATGGTGGATTAATCTACCACCATAGTATGGAGCAGGTGGATTAGGAGGGATTATTCTCCCATGATAACGCTGTTTGACAAGGGGAATTCCGTATCTGGGATTGGTATAACCGTGAGCAGGGTCATCCACCATCAGAATAGTTCTAATAGCATACATCTTTTGCCCTAAATTGGCAAGAGATGAGAAAAAGGCTTCCTTATCAACACAGCAAAGAAATTCAGTGGTATTTAGTACCATTTTCCATCCCGTAATTTCTTTTTCTATGTTCATTACTTCTTGATCAACTAAAATGGCATCAAACTCTAGTACCTTTGATTCACGGATTTCCCAATGAGGTGCAAATAATTTGCATAATTCAACCGAACGATCAGTAGACCCACGATTAATAAGAATGCCATGATCAAATAATTTTGTGTGGTGCATTAACCACCACGGAAGCAGATACTCTTCGTTATAAAAATGAGAAATTAAAGTAGTGTTAATAAAAAGTCCTCCTTTCAAAATTTTGTGGAATATATCCTTATCTAGTAAGATATGTTACTTGATCTAAAAAGAATGAAGAAAGATTTTTAACAAAATAGTTAGTTTAATAAAAACCGGAAAATGTGGGGGAGTTAAAGGAGAAGAACCCTTTATATAAAGGGTTCTTCTGGTGATTTAATCTATCAATTACATTCGTGGTAATATTTATCACATGAATCGTTATTATCGTTACAGCATATACAGAATGTTTTTTGAACAAATAAACTAACTACACTAGTAGAACCTTCTTGCTTTGTAAGAGTAAGACTTTGAAAATCTTCAACTTGAAATATTTTTGTTTGAACAGGTTGTAATGTAGTAGTAATTGGTACGTTAGATCTTCTTGTTAGAATAGTTACTTGAACGGGTGCACTCATACCGACAACGAATAACTGAATTAATGTTTTATTATGATTGTTTGTAAAATCCTCAAATACAGTTTGTGGAGCGGTGGTTTCAAGGAAAACAGATACAGGTATATTCCCATTTGCATTTTCTACAGAACCAGCTATCGTATGAGTTTCAATAAAACAGTTGTTTTTTTGATTGTTGGAATGCGATTGATTTTTATAATATTTTTTACCATCTTTATAAAAGTAATCAGCCATATGAATTTAAAGCTCCCTTCTTTTAGATATCTATATAGTCTATTTAATAAAGTGAAGTAGTGCTTGTACGACATAATAAAATCCGCTCTCGTAATTACCTGAAAATGTTATTTAGAAATTAAAGAGCGCCATTCAAGGCGCTCTCGGATAAAAAATAATATTGAAAAAGAATACCACATTATATTTTATGCATGTTCTTAATAAATGTGTAGTTTTTAACAAAATCCTTATTTGAAAACAAGAAGCCCTAGATTTAGGGCTTCTTGTTTTGGTATTCTCACATGGTTTTTCAAAAAGAATAGAACATATTGAAGATAACATGTGAATGTTTCATAAATGTATCAAAAAAGTGAACAAAATCGTTATTTTAATTAGTTCAGCCCCTTGAAGGGCGCTCCAAGGGGCGAAGATTCGAGAACTTGTAAACTCTTGTTTAATTACATGAAAACTCCCTAAGGAGAATCTATGATATTTTAACACTCAACTAACTATTTTGACAAATATATATTGATAAAAGAAACCCCGATTGTCCGCGGGGCTTCTAAGGGGAAGTGCCAAGTAATGACGTACTTGACTAATTAACCATATCATGAATTTTTTGGTAAAAATACTAGTAAATCCGTCCAATTGTATGATCGTTAATTTGAACAAAAACTCTATTTTGTAGAGCTTTAATTCCATGGGAAAAGAGCACTTTGTAAAAGTGCTCTTCTGACCAAAATCCATTTTGTAAAAGAGAGGAATAATATCATATGAATTTATTTTTAAATGTGTTTAAAATCGTATAAAAACTTCATTTTGCACAACAAAGCAGCCAGCTTAATTAGCTAACTGCTTGTTGTACAAAAGAAGATTAGGCCCTACAAGTAAATGATATGTAACTTTAAGTTACAACTATATTATAAGCAGAATTAAACATGTTATGCGGTAGTAAAAATAAGCTTAATCAAACTTTCATTTTGTATTAAGTTGGAATATAAAAAGAGCACTTAGTAAAGTGCTCTCGTGACGAGTCTCATTTTATAACGACTATTTTATAAAGAAAGGAACTCAGGATATTATATGTGCGCCAGTCAATTGAGTACCTTGTACAAATAAAGAGCAGCTAGCAAAAGCTAACTGCTTATATAAGGAAATCGGAGAAAGATAACCATGTGTCTACAGTATTGACGGAATATTGGTTTTTATTCGTGAAGAACTACGATTAACTTAATGCATAGCCCACAATCAAAGTTAGTGTTAAAAACACTGATAATAACATTGTTAGTAGAACTGTTACTATGCTTCTAAGCATTGATATCCAATTATCTACTTTAGAGAATCCTTTAATACCAGCAAAAAAAGTTCCTATTGAAAAAATGAGTACGAAAAATAAAGGGTGAAAATAAACGGCGTTTATAAAAGATGCATTTATTTCAGGTGTACATACTTCAAGATATAAAAGAAAACAAGCAATACAAACGAATGAAAAAATAAAGGACCATAGATTTATATTATGTTTCATAGGTTGCTCCTTTGTTATCGGAATATTTCTATTAAATTTTAATGGGAAATATAAGAAAAAGATAGTGTTTATAAGTTAGAATGAATTTTTTAACAAAATAATCCTTTTAAAGTAAAACAAACAGAATATAGTCCGGCTAGAAAACTAGAGGGCACCAATTCATTAAAGCAGCAATTAAAGCTGTTTTAGGAATAGGTGTTCTTTTTATTTTGAAAAGAGGGATGGGGAAATATGAGGGCACTAAAAGAACAATTACGCGAGTGGAAAAAGCAATCCAAGCAAGGAAAGAAGAAAAATAAGAAAAAACAAAAAGAGAAATTAAGTACTCGTGAAATTGGTGATTTAATGGGAATACATAGACCTTGTTATGAACGAAGACACGGAGCATTAAGACAAAAATAATTTAAAAATAAAAAGGAGTGGTCTTACATGACTAAACAATTATTTTTCTTACCAAAAATCGATAGAGTAGCAACGCAGAAAAAATTAGAAGGTGCTCTCGAAAATGTACATTTATATAGACAGTTTGGAATGATGCGTGAAGAAATGAAAGTTACTCCTTCTTATGAAATTAGATATCACGGATCTACAAATGATGTAGGAAAGCCATTAGAAGATGTAGCGATGGCTAATATTCAACAAAGTAAAAGAGAAGAATGGATTAAGCAAACATCATTTCGTATTGACCAGTTTCTTAGTCGTTTGGGTAATGGGCGTGCAGGAAGGGAGCAAAGAGACATCATCATTAAGCGTTATCTAGAAGATGAAGATGTATGTGATTATATGGTATATAACGAAATCGGCATGAGTGAGCGTACTTATCGACGTGTTAAGGCTAGAGTATTTTATAAACTTGCTTTTGCTCTTAGATTAGAAGTTTATGAGACTGAAGAAACTGGAGGTAATGAATAATGAATTTTGTTCAGCCAATACGTGATCCAGAACAAATACAGCAGCTTAAAGAGTATTTTAAGGAAAAGAGCTTACGCAATTACATCCTCTTCATTATGAAAATCAATACAGGCCTGAGAATCTCGGACATTTTGAAATTGAAGGTAGGAGATGTTAAAAGTAGTCATATATCTATGAGAGAAATGAAAACTGGGAAACAGAAACGAATACAAATTACTGCAGCACTGAAAAGAGAGCTTAAATGGTTTATCGAAGAAAGGGAAGATAATGAGTATTTATTGCAAAGTAGACAAGGTAGGAATCGTCCAATTGGTCGTAGTATGGCATATAAGATATTAAGCGGAGCAGTGGCAGAGTTTGGATTAGATGAAATAGGAACACATACATTGAGAAAAACATACGGGTCTCACATGTACATGCAAACGAAAAACATAGATTGCTCATGGAGATATTTAATCACTCGTCAGAGAAGGTCACGTTACGTTATATAGGTGTAAATCAAGATGCAATGGATAAGGCAATGACTAGGTTTAAAATTTAATCATTGCTTTTTCTTTTGGGATAGTTTAAAACCTTAGCCTGATTGCGATGGGATCGCCACATCAAAAAAATTCGCATGTTACGTTAAGACACATTTTAGGCAGAAAATCAGTAGTTCTCTGAAGAACTACCATTATCAATCCTGTTTTATTGGATAATCTTGAGAAAATATTTATCTGGATGAAAAATTAACATTTTTTCAATTTCCTGTAATTATAATTAAAGGTATTCTGTTAGTGTTATACAAATGTATCTTTCAATCTATTCCATGTATGAATCTAGTCTGGCTATCAACAGAATATTTCACACACAATTGAAAAAGGGGGAATGTTTATGCAAAGAATTTTAAAGTTCCTGTTCATGTTCGTTTTTTCTTTGATTTGTGTTTTGTATGTTCAAACGAACGCTTTTGCCGCACCTGCATACGAGGGAGTTGTCAAAATGAAGCAGCCGTCAGGCGAAACTTTTGAAGGCACGTTACATGGAGATGAATGGTTCCACTGGGTAAGTACAAAGGATGGCGACATACTTTTACAAGATCAGAAGGGATATTGGAATTACGCTGAGCTTACATCAGATGAACTGATATCAACGGGTACAAAATATAAAATCGATAAGAAGCCTTCAATGGCGTTAAATGAGGACAATTTGAATAAGTGGATAAAAAAATACAACCCTCAAGCAAAGAAAAAACAGGTGCACATGAATAAATTACAAAAAGAATCACCAAAAAATATTGATGGAACTGTCACTCCAGTTGTAGGAACCAAAAAATTACTTGTTTTGTTAATTGGGTTTACAGATGTTGATATTGCATATAACGATAACGACTGGAGTAACAAATTCTTTTCTACAAATCAAAAGTCAGTTAAGAATTACTATAATGAAGTAAGTAACGGAAAAGTACAGATAACTCCAGCTCCTGAAACATATGGTACTCAAAATGATGGAGTGGTTAAAGTGAAATTAGATTACGCTCATCCGAGTACATCGGGAAAAAGTATGGGTACGGTTATAACAGATGCACTCGCTAAAGCTGATTCTCAAGTGAATTTTGCTAGTCTTGATACTAATAATGATCAAGTCATTGACTCTAAAGATGGCTTCTACATTGTAAGTTTTCTTGCTGGTAATGAACAGGCTGCTCCTGGTGCTCCACTTCCTTATATTTGGGCACATCAGTCGTATGCTCCAAATACAAATCACGATGGTGTTACGGTATCAGGCATGTATACGGCGCAGGGTGAAAAACAATATGGTCATATGGCAACAATTGGTATCCCTGCTCATGAGTTAGGTCATTCCTTTGGCCTGCCAGATCTATATGGTGATAATAATCGTGTGGGTAGCCTAAGTATAATGGGTAATGGATCTTGGAATAGTCTACAAGGAGAAGATTATGGAGCTACACCGGGTCATATGGATGCTTGGTCAAAAGTAAAATTAGGATTTGTAACACCAAATGTAGTAAATACCACTAATAACTTTACTCTAAATGCTATCCCAAATAATTATAATGTGTTAAAGATTCCTTTAAAGGATAATACGTATTTTTTAGTTGAGAATCGCGCAAAGGTTGGGTATGATGCGAGCTTACCAACAAATTCTGGTGGTATTGCAGTTTGGCATATTGATGAATCCATGAATAATAATTCCAGTGATCCGCATCCTTTCATTGATATAGAACAATCAGTCAGTGAATACCAAGACCCGTTCTATTACACGAATCAAAATCATGCTGCTACCTTTGGTCCAGACACTAATCCGAATAGTAATACCTACACGGGAGAAAAATCAGGAGTAACGATTACAACGACAAGTACAAGTAATTCTGCTATGAATGTAGCAGTCACAACAAAAGAAGCTAGTTTAATTCCGCAAACAAACTGGACACTAAAATATGTAGATAGTTATAATTGGTACAATTTAGGTACGTATGCCTTTGATGGAAACAAAGACACATTTTGGCATACAAACTGGAGCCCCGTAGCTCCAATGCCGCACGAGATTCAAATTGATTTAGGTGCAACTTATAACCTCTCCAAATTCAGCTACTTGCCAAGGCAAGACGGCCAAATAAATGGAACGATTAAGGACTATGAGTTTTACGTCAGTAGTGATGGAGTAAACTGGGGAACAGCGGTATCCATAGGTGCTTTTGCAAACAATATTAACTTGAAAGAGGTCAGCTTTGTAAACAAGACAGGTCGTTATATTAAACTACGTGCATTAAGCGAGGTAAACAACAATCCATGGACAAGTGCCGCTGAAATTAATGTATTTGGGGTGGTTCAATAATATATTTGTGAGGTTATCTAATTAAATTATTGATACGCTAGTTCAAAGGGTTATCATCTGCTGAGAGTTCCCTCGGCATTTGATAACCTTTTGTTCTATACTAGCCAATATGCAAAAGAAAAACACGGATTGATAAAATTCATATTCTTAGCTTGGTAGCAATGTGGTGGTATTCCTTACAGTTACTCATAAATTTTGTACTATGTAACTCAAAAAAGAAAGTGTTATAAATTCAATGATACCAAGGGATTCAGCAAAGGGTTCAGTTACACACAATATAAGATATGGGTAAGTCATAGAGAACTTGAAATAATATATTAATTACTTAGTGAAAATAGTATGGATTAAGAAGATAATGATTTCAAATCGTCAAAGTAGAGAAAAAGATACGAATGATTAAATTTAAATGTGGGTTATAAAATTATTAATATAAATATAACGATTTTAAAAATGGTCAATGACATTTTCCTCAAAAATGGAAAAGTTGATATAAAAGCACATAACCGTTTACAGCCCAATACATATAGTGTCAGTGTAGTGATAAGCAAGTACAACATGACTGCAATGAAAAATTATTTTTCTGTTAGCTTGTTTTCATTACGAGTTAAATTAATAGAACTTCTGTTAGTTATTATGAAACGCATCTTTGTTATAGGATCGGGGGGGAATATCTTGGCTGCAGAAAAAGGATATAGAAGTGGTTGTGGTTATGGCGGAGGATTTGCATTACTAGTCGTATTGTTTATCTTGCTTATTATCGTTGGCGCTGCTTGTTTTTGCTAGTTTATGAACTTCATTTTTTTCTAGAGAGGAGGAGTGTATCTTGGCTGCAGAAAAAGGATATGGAAGTGGTTGTGGTGGTTATGGCGGAGGATTTGCATTACTAATCGTATTGTTTATCTTGCTTATTATCGTTGGTGCAACTTGTTTTTGCTAGTTTATGAACTTCATTTTTTTCTAGAGAGGAGGAGTGTATCTTGGCTGCAGAAAAAGGATATGGAAGTGGTTGTGGTGGTTATGGCGGAGGATTTGCATTACTAATCGTATTGTTTATCTTGCTTATTATCGTTGGTGCAAGCTGGTGCGGATATGGTGGTTTTTAAGTAACAACCTTCTTATATCACCAAGAATAAATAAAGGGTTGCTTCACGTAGTGTGAAGTAATCCTTCATTAATATAGTTTAATATATGTTTAGAATATATAATGTGTTCGTTATGAAAGGAGAAAAAAATGGGATCTAGCCCATATTTTAATAAAAATGTTTCGTATCAAACTTCATCTATTCCAATAACCGAAGTAACTCAGAAGAAAAGTCGAATAATAGCGGCCGAAGCTGTTACACTTTCCAAAACGAATAATGAAACAACCAATGAAGCAATCAATGGAACGACTGATGAAACATTAAAAAAACAGAAAAATAATTCATCTGATTATTCGCCATTCCAAATTAATATTCCTTATTTTAATATAAAAATAACTTCGACAGAGATATTAGGTGTTGCTAAATCCGTATTTATGCAAGCTCTTATTCAAAAGGTTCAAGATCCGGTATTTTTAATGAATCTTTTGAATAGTGAAGGTGGAAAGAAACTACTTAATTTAGCAGGTGATTTTTTTAAAGATACTGCTACGAAATCAGAAAATGATAAAGATGAAAACTAACATCAGCCTTTATTGATATACATCTCTTTGATAGCTCTAATTTCATAAATACTACAATCACAAAAGATAGGGATTAAAAATAATCCCTTCTTTTGTGAGCATAATTGCATTTTTCATTGTAATTATATGTAAATCAGATAATAAAAAGTGAAAGGGTTATGGCCGTTTTTTGGCAGGAAATGTGCCGGTCGTTTTGGAGTTAACATGATATATTTGTATTGTGAGAAGTGGCGGAAAACACAACTCATAATATACCTTTATAATCTATAAAATCAATTAATGGATAATATGAGCCGTATGATGGCTACTTCCGCAAGCCAATTAGGAGGATTAAAGACCGTCATGAGTGGTGTATATGGAAGTATGTCAAACAGTAGACAAGCCATGACAAATAGTGTATCAAATCAAGTCATTAATAATTCTTTCGGATCATCTGGCGGTGGAGTTATTCCAATGCTTGGTGGAGATTTATTGAAGTACCCGTAAATTTAGAAGGAAGAGACGTGGCACGCGGTACTTATCGGCTATACAACCGAGTATCAAGAAAGAGAAGAAAAGAGAAACTCAGCCTTTTAGGTTTGGGTTTCTTTTATTTTATAAAAAAACGGAGTGTCAAAATGAGCTCTTTTACATTCAACAATCAACGAAAAGAATATATCCAACTAGAAAGAGGATGGAGCCCGCCAACATGGGAACCTCTAAAACGTAAATTCTTAAACACGCCTGGATATCCAGGCGCAAGATTATTAGGAATGGAAACAGATCCTCGTCGACTTTCTGTCCCTGTGGGAATTATCGTTCCAGATGGAACAGATTTAGAAACGTTAAAAGAAGAAATAGCGACATGGTTAATTACTGAACAAGCAACCGAGCTAACTTTTGATACAAAACTAGATAGAACATATATAGCTGTTATTGATGAAGATTTTAATGTTGATAATTTTATGAGTTTAGGAAAAGGCACCTTAAAATTCATTTGTCCAATGCCTTATAAACTAGGCCCAAGGAGAAAAATAGATTTCAAATTACAAGGAAGTAGATTAATTACAAATATATCGAATAATGAGAGTAAATATTCTGATCCTACGTTCATAGTTAAGGTAGAAACTCCCTCTACTTTTATTGATATTTCACGAAAAAAGGAAGAAGAAATTCAACATTTTCGTATGGGATACCCTGTTTCTGTGGAAGAACGAACAGTCGAGAAAGAACAGCTTGTTATGCACGATGAAATGAAAACAATGGTTGGTTGGAATCAAAATGGTCCAAACACTAACGAAGGTGAAAACACAGGAACTCTAAAGTCAGATAGTGAGCGCTTTGTTATAGATAACTTTGGTGCAGGTAGTACATGGCATGGCGGAGTGGCTAGGAAAAGTTTAAAAGAACCGCTACAGGATTTTACTGTTGAAGCAAACGAAGAAACAGGTGAGTATCTAACTTTTGAAAAGATTAACGGTGGGAAGTTATACGTCGCTGATGCAGATGCCTTACAACGTTGGACAGAAGATGGTTCACACAAATATGACATCTATAGTCCACAAACAGAAGATCAAAATATGTCAGCCGAAAGATTAAAACAACTAACGGAAGCGGAACTAAAGAAACGTATTAATAGCACTGTACAGTATGAAGTAACTCCAATTGCATTAGAAAAGATATTTGGTTTATCTCATGAAAAAGTAAATAAGGGCGATATTGTCCATTTCAAAGATACAAAATTTACGCCACCTTTGTTTTTAGAAGCACGTCTTATCGCAGCGGATGAATGTGATACAAATGCGGCAAATGATAAATATTATTTTGTTGATTTTAAAGAAGTAGAAGATACGAGAAGTCTGTTAGATCACATGTATGCCCAAGTTATGGGCAGTCTAGCTGGAAAAGCAAATAAAGGCTTGTTAGATAAGTTGGAAGAACTTGTGAAAGAGACAAATGAACAAGTTGATGTTGTGAAAAAGGAATCAGAAGCAGCAAAAAAGTTAGCAGAAAAAGTACAAGAAAACCTTAAAAATTATCAAACAAAAATTATTGAAAGCGCAAAACCACCGACAATCGGTTTAGAAAATGGAAAAACCTTATGGTTAGATATTTCAAACGGCAAGCCTGGCATCCTCAAATTATGGAAGAATGGCAATTGGGAGTCGGTTGTTCCTGATATGGACAAAGTAAAGGAAGATACCTTAGAGCAAGTCAACAAAGATATTGAAACCACAAAAACAGAGTTGAATAAAAAAGTTCAAGAAGCACAAAATCAAGCAACAGGACAATTTAATGAAGTGAATGAAAGATGTTGAAGATTACGTTGGTGGAATTGGTAACCAAACGGTTTTACGCAATGTCTTGTAGAAGAACGACACGAAATATTGGCAATTAACTTCAAACGCAGTAAGAGATACACAAGTCACTTATAAGAGGTGCAATTCACTTAGTGTTATTACTACAGGTAATATGACTTATTTTTTATCCTGTTTCTTTCTTAGTTGTACCTAGCGCGTTTTTATAATTCTTTATTTAATTCCTAATTTAAAGAACAAACTATCCAAAATAACATGATTTATATGACTATGTATACTCTTTTTGGAAAATATTGTAATTAATTAACATTTGAAACTATAACACAAATTATTTAAATAATATATCTAAATTTATCGTCATCACAATGGTGCTTGTCTTTAAATTTTCAGCAATCATTATTCCAGGAAATCTTTTATGCCTCCCTTCAATTAGGGTCAGTATTATTCTATGTTTTAGTAAAAAAACTGCTTGTTTATTAACCTATTATTATACTTTTATATGATAGAGAGCTTTCTACTAGATATAGAATTCATAAAAACTATGCTAATTTTTAAGGGAGAGTGGATAGAACTACTGATTATGAAATTAATCAACACACATTTATCAAAGAAAATATTCTAATTTAAAATAATTTCTTATTTTGGAGTATACTGTCTTGAATGTATATTTCAAAATTGAATAGGTAAAAGATTTTATGTAACAACAAATAAAACTTCAGTATATGTAAAGCGATTTTTTACGAATATATAGCTTGATAAAAATAAAAATCATCATTTGGTAACCATGTTCATATCGTGATATCCAAAATTAAATTCAAGATAACTCATGTAATAAAGACTTCATAATTTTACCGAATCTGCGAGATACGTTGAAAACAGAATTTGTATTCCTCTAAAAATATTAATTTTCAGAATTTTCAATAAAAATGATTAGATTATACTAACTTAATGATAATGATTAAAAAGGCTACTATAGAACCCAAACATTAGTAGAAGAAAGACATATACAAGTATTATGAGTTTGAAAATTTCATAAACTCTAAAATCTTATAAAAAGAGGAGCATAAAACATGAGCGAACAATGTCCAATTAATGTACCATGTCAGGTAGCGGGACAAACCCAAACACCATTAAGTGATGAGACTGCAACACCAATTGTTACTCCAGGAGCACCTATTGTAAAGATTCCAGTTGTATTAGCTGAAAGAACGCTTCAAATTGTTGTAGAGTCCGATATTTCATTAGAGCCTCCAGCAGTCGAAATTAAACGCATCTTAAAAAACGTATTTTTAACACAATGTAAGTTAGTGCCTGTAGCATTCGTACCAGTACCAGGTACACCTTACCGACGAGTTACAAGAGCGAAATTATTTGTACAAGGCTATATTCGTAAAAATATTGAATATGCAAATGACGAGTGTAATGGAGTTCTATATGATCGTATTGCAAATGTTCCATTTTCTGGTTTTGCAGATCTGACAGAAGGTGATTTTCTATCATTAGCTTTAGTAGCTTCTTCTTCGGACACTACTTCTCATTTTATAAATCCTAAAAACGGTGATTTACCACGTCTAGACAAATATTTCTTTGAAAATGCAGTTTTTTATAACGAACAACCATATTGTGAATTAGTAAGCGCTCAATTTTTTGAATTAGACTTTTCACCTTGTCCTACAAACCTAAACGAACCATTTGATACGCTTCGTGAAAAAATTGTACTAGATCTTACTTTAAAAGTTTTACAAGTACAACAAGTACAAGTAGCACTATAAAAATAAAAAGAAATTGTCTTTGTTAAAAAGACAATTTCTTTTTTATTTTTATACAACATATATAATGATGAAATGGTCACATACAAAAAACAAATTTTTTGAATTTCATCAGACGGGGGGATGGTGATGAAAAATCCATGGATTGGTAAGGGGATATGGGATGAAATTTACAAGTATAAAAAACTGAATATACAAGATAATTTACACGAAAAAAGAGGGGGAAAAGAAGAAATACCACCTGAATTAAAGGGAGAATATGTAGCATCAAAATTAGAGAAAGAAGGTAAAGCGTCTGGATCACAAATAGGGCCTTTAATACGCTCACTGGTGGTCAAAACTCCATTTTCTATTTTTTCAGAAGTAACTAGTTTTAAAATATTTCCAAAAATAAATGTTAAAAATCAAGAAGCATTTGTATTTAGGAATGAAAAAGGTGTAGAAGGGCGTGAATTAGATTGTAAGTTATTAACTACAGTGCAACAATATTATTCGGATAGTTATTGTAAATTAGTTTCTTTAAATCTTCATGAGAAGAGAATTCATTTTGAATTATATAACCAAAAAAATAAAGGGAATAAAGAAGAGAATAAGGTAGAGGCATCTTCATGGATTCCTATTCACAGTATAATATTAGAGAGTGAAAATGGGGAAGACGTAAATAATTTTATTACAGCGAAACTACCAATAGAAATAGGAAGATATAAAGGTGAAATTAGTTTACGAGAAAAGGTTGTATTTAAAGAAAAAGTCATTGGAATAAAAGAGGTTGAACAGGAGATTATTTTGACAAAAACCGAATTTTTAATACCAAAGGTAAAAAAGAATGAGCAAAATACACTTACAGTTGAAAAAGGGAGCTTATTGGTAGAAGGGTATATATATCAATGTATTGAATACATATCAGAACAAAGTAAACTTCATGATAATGAGCATCAGTTAATACAAAATATTGTATTGGAGTTAATCATTCAAGTAATACAAGAACAAGAAGTACAAGTGCGAATTAAATAAAAATAATTATATTCCCTCGATTAGCTGATTATTTTTATTCGTAGTGTATCGATGGGTATTCTTTTGTAAATCATTCAGTGCTGCAAACTATTTGTTAAATGGTTTATCCTTGATAAATACAATTTTACATTGTTACTAAATTGTATGAATCTCCTCTGGTTTAAGTTTTAAAAAAGTGCTAACAAGTTTGCAAACGATCTTGCTAACACTTATACAGAATAGACATAAATTATCGCTGATATGTCGTTTTTAAAAATAGTCTTAATCAGTTAAATCACACTTATACGAAATGCTCATAAAAACCGTCTTAGTATCAAGAATATAACATGTTAGGTCAAACAAACCTTGATATAACAATGTTTGTTTAACTTAAATTTGTAAAACATTTACATTTTATAAATGCAAGTTATCCAAATCAACGTAATTATAAACATAAACATGATTAACACCAATCGGTTTACGTGACATTCGTATATTTTAAGTCTTTGATAAATAATACAATTTAAATTTTGCAGATCAGTAGAATGAGGAAATATGCTTAGAGTATTAGCGAAACCCAATCCTAATCAATTCTTTATCATTTATTTCAATTACGAATCTATATTCTTTGTCTAATATCCAGTAATAAAAACTGACTGCATCAACGTCAACTAGTGATTGGAATACTTTATCAAGATTTGTACTTACTACAGGGATTTCATAGTTATCCCATATTATAAAAATCTGTTCGTCAAAATCTAGTTGGTTTGCTCTAATAAGGGAAATTAGTTGTTCTTTGTTCGAAGCTATGAATTGGTTATCTATCTGTTCCCAATCTATTCTTCCCGAGACAGTTATAGGAAATGAATTCATTAAAATAATAGCAATCTGCTGGCTTTTTTCTTGGGAGAAAATGAGAGTTTCGTTTCCTAGGGATTCAAGGCATTCACTAAACAAAGGGTTTGTGTCATTGTTGTTTTTGGTTTTCAGTGCTCTTAACTTTTGTCGCAATTTCCATTGTCTTGACGATCTATCATCCATTTTTAACATTCCTTATACAATTATTTAAGAATGAGTATAGCATATAAGGGAAGTCTTTATGAAAAGGAACTTTTTAAATATAAATTAAATAAAAGCGTTATTTGAAAAAAAGCCTTTTAAGGAAAGATAAGAGGCCATCAAAAAATATAACAACATGAAAATTTTATATTATGTATATACAATTTAAAGAGTTAGTGGAAATAATAAAATGTATAAAATTCTTATAAAAAAGCCCTAGGATTAGGGGATCTAGGGCTTCCTCTGTTGGTATATCTCACACGACATTATAAAAAGAAAAGAACTTAATGAAGGTAACACATGAATGTTTCGTAAATGTATCAAAAAAGTGAACAAAAGCGTTATTTTATTAGAAAAGTATGATTGTATGAAATAACATGTATGAAAGAAGAGGCGTTAGCAAAAATATCCCTTAACGAAATCGGCTTTATTTTTCAGCAAAGTAACCTTCTTAAGTGACTCATGTTGTATAGGTAGCAGAGAAAACAGAAAGAGTTCTTTTTATGGAGGACGGAGAAGTTGTTAGTGAAATACAACTAGGCAAGTTTAGGAATGATGATTTAAAAGCGCGAGAAGAGAAATTGTTAAAATGGTTAGCTGTACTCGGATTTTAAAGACAAAAACTCCTATTGAATATAGGAGTTTTTTCTTTGTTTGAAAGTTCGAAAAGATATATAATAATTTTCTGACTATTAATTTATGGAGGGGTATTAATGAAAACTGAAACGTTACACACACAAGAAGACATTTTAAAAATGCTTGATTCATTATTAAGACCTGCAGAACCATTTTGGAATGAGTTTTATGAGAATAGAGAAAAGGATGTTCCGTTTTTTGAAAATATTCCAGATGAGAATCTAGTTTCGTATATACAAAAAGAGAGAGTTTCAAAAGGGAAGGTATTAGAACTTGGATGTGGTCCAGGTAGAAATGCCATTTATTTAGCGACTCAAGGATTTGATGTAACAGCAGTGGATTTATCTGTAGAAGGCATTAATTGGGCTAAAGAAAGGGCATTGGCAAAAGGGGTAGCAATTCATTTTATTTGTGATTCAATTTTTAATTTAGAGGTTCAAAACGAATTTGATTTTGTATACGATTCGGGCTGTTTGCATCACATTCCACCGCATAGAAGAATAAATTATGTGGATTTAATTAAAAACTCATTAAAATCGGGTGGTTATTTCGGATTAACATGTTTTGCGGCAGGCGATTTAGATGAGCGAAATGGATCGGAAATAACAGATTGGGATGTATATAGAGGATGGAGTCTACAAGGTGGTCTTGCATACTCGGAAGAAAAGTTAAGAGAGATATTTAAAGAATTTGAGGTAATTGAGATTAGAAGGATGAAACAAATGAAACAACCGAAAGAAATGTTTGGAGAATCATTTCTTTGGACAGCATTATTTAAGAAGAAATAATAAAGTAGATAATTGACAAACTCATCGTTTTTATAGACAATACACTTATAGGAATGTACGTTCGGTTTTTTGCCGACTTATGTTTTACATAAATATATAACAAGGGGCTGTCTCCATATGAGTAACACAAATCAAAAAATTACTACGTTTTTAATGTTTGAAGGCAAAGCTGAGGAAGCAATGAATTTTTATACGTCGCTATTTGACCAATCGGAAATTGTAAGTATTTCTCGCTACGATGAAAATGGACCTGGTAAAGAGGGAACTGTAATTCATGCAACTTTTACGCTAAATGGCCAAGAGTTTATGTGTATTGATAGTTATGTAAATCATAATTTTACATTCACTCCAGCTATGTCTCTTTATGTAACTTGTGAGACAGAAGAAGAAATTGAAACGGTCTTTCATAAACTAGCGCAGGATGGAGCAATTCTTATGCCTTTAGGTTCTTATCCGTTTAGTAAAAAGTTTGGCTGGTTAAATGATAAGTATGGTGTATCTTGGCAGTTAACTCTTGCTGAATAAAAAAGAAAAAGCGTAGCTTATTTTTGTTTGTAAAAGATGTTCATCTTGTATGGAATGAAGTTTCTAGGGTTTTAAAGAATAAGGGTATTCTTATTGCTGGATTTACAAATCCGTTACTATGGATTTTTGATGATAACCAAGAACAAAAAGGTATTCTTGATGTTAAACATTCAATTCCTTCATCAACATTGGATTATTTACCAGAGGATGAAGTTCAAGATTACATCGATTCAAATCAAACAATAGAATATGCACATACTTTAGAAGACCAAATCCAAGGCCAAATTGAAGCTGGTTTTGCTATAACAGGTTTTTATGAGGATGATTTTGGTGGAACAAGGATATTAGATAAGCATATTAAAACATTTATTGCGACAAAAGCTATAAAGTTAAAGATGGATTAAGAATTTTTGCTTGTCGCACGGGGCGTTAGTCGAAAAACGCTCTTAAAATAGAAAAGGATGGTGTTTTCCATCCTTTTCCTTATGTATTTTGATTGTCGAAACTATTCTCAAAACAAGTTTTACACTACCAATTGTATAATTAGGTTATGCTTTTATATTAAGAATTTTGCTGACCAAATCTTTTCCCGAGTTTAGCTAACAATTCAGGTTGATCGCTTTGGCTCATTATAACTTCAATAAAGATAAGTTGATTCTTATTAAAAGTTATATTTGTTAAGACTTCTGCTAATTCTGATTCATTTTCTACTTTAAATGTTAGACTTTTTTCTTCTGCCACAAATACCATTGATAGTTTATTGTAATCCCACATTTGTATATCATTATAAGGTTGGTTTTGGCCGTGAATGGCACGTTCAACAGTGTATCCGTTGTTATTGATTAAAAATATAATTGGTTTTAAATTTTGACGTAATATAGTTGATAACTCTTGGGCAGTTACTTGGAAAGAACCATCACCAATAATTAAAATGTTGCGCCGTGATAAATTGGCGAGCTGTGTACCAAGTAGAGCAGGCAGTGTGTAGCCGATAGATCCCCATAACGGTTGTCCTACATATGCAGTGTTATTAGGTAGAGGGATAGCAGCACTACCAAAGAAAGGTGTTCCTTGCTCTACAATTAAGACGTCGTTTTCTTGTAAGAAATGGTACATTTGCTGCCAAAAACGTTTTTGTGTGACCATTTGTGCTTTTGGAATGAACTCTTCAGTAAAAGGTGAGGATTCTAAAATAAATGGCTTAACGTCAAGGGTATCTTTATTACGATGCTCAATTGAATCACTTAAATGTTGTAAAACATCCTGCATTACAACTGGACCGTATTTTTTATCTATAATTTTCACAGTGTAGGGATGGATTTCTATAACTTGTTCTTTTGTAAAACCTTGTGTGAAGCCGCCTGTAATAGTATCAGTTAACTTCACACCAATACTAATAATACAATCAGATTCATCAATTCTTTTTCGCAAGTACGGAGAACTTACATCACCAGTATAAATCCCTATAAATTGAGGCTGTTTTTCTGGGAATATTCCTTTTCCCATACTTAACGTCGCGATGGGAAACCCAGTTTTTTCTACGAATTGATGTAAATTTTCTTTAGCGTGAAATCGATCTACTTCAAAATCAGCTAAAATAACAGGTTTTTTGGCACTATTTATTTGTGAAATGGCATGTAGAAGCATTTTATTTAATGCTTCTTTATTACTTAAAATAGGTTTATTTATAATAGGTTCTGTCGGTTTATTAATTGGTTTATTATACACATCAATTGGCAAATTAATATGAACAGGGCGTTTTTCATTCCAACATGCACGTAATACACGGTCAATTTCCTCAGCTGCATGCTCAGGTTTTACATTTGTTTGTGCCACAGTGATTTCTCGATACATATTGGAAAAGTGATCGAACTTTCCATCTCCTAACGTATGATGGACGATTGCTCCATTTTCCATTACTTTTGTTGGTGGCGTACCCGTGATTTTTATAACTGGCACGTTTTCCGCATATGAGCCAGCAATACCGTTAATAGCGCTTAATTCTCCAACTCCGAAAGTAGTAATAAGAGCAGCGATTCCTTTTATGCGAGCGTACCCATCTGCTGCATATGCAGCATTTAATTCGTTACAATTGCCAATCCACTTTAAATTTTCATGTGCTACCACATCATCTAAAAAGGCAAGATTATAATCACCAGGAACCCCAAATATATGTTCAATTCCTAATTCATGTAGTCTATCCAATAAATATGTACTTACAGTATATTGTTTTTTCAAATGAATCATCTCCTAATTATGCAATGAATGTTTCAATAGACTAAATAAGTTCTAATGCGTTGATTAAAATATTCATTACTAGATTGTGGTATAATTTACATACAGGGGGAAAGTAGATGACACAACATAAAGAAGAACAGATGAATGAGGCATTAGCATTATTTTATTTTGCATATAAAACATTTACTGAAAAGCCAGATGAAATTATAAAAGAATATGGCATTCAACGAGTACATCATCGAATTTTATTTTTTATCGCACGTTTTCCAGGGATAAGTGTAAATGAGTTATTATCACTATTAGAAATAAGTAAACAAGCTCTCCACGGACCGCTACGTCAACTTGTGGAAAAGGGCTTAATTGAGAGTAATGAAGCTAAGCATGATCGACGTGTGAAACAGTTGTCTTTAACAGAAAAAGGTACAGATTTAGAGAAAAAACTGAGTGATGTACAAAGACAACAAATGGGTGCTATTTTTTCAAAATTTGGTGAATCATGTGAGGACAATTGGCACCAAGTTATGAATGAAATGGCAAATAGCCGATCAGGTTTTGATGCTTGGATAACGAAACGTGAACTACCAGTCGATCAAAAATAATGAAAAAACTTCTGTTTTTATCGTTTGAAAAAGAACAAATTTTATCCATACATTTGGCAACTATGATTTGGTCATAGAGTGAATGGATAAAAAGATACATTACTAGATACTTTATACGTGTACGCAATGGAACAATAAAATTCACATTTCCGAAAGGGGAATTATAATGATAAAACTTGTACTTATTCGTCACGGACAAAGTTTATGGAATCTTGAAAATCGCTTTACTGGATGGACAGATGTTGATCTATCAGAGAATGGATTAAGTGAAGCGAGAGAAGCAGGAGCAATATTAAAGAAAAACGGATATACTTTTGATGTGGCTTATACATCAGTATTAAAACGCGCAATTCGGACGTTATGGATTGTACTTCATGAGATGGATCTTACTTGGGTTCCAATACATAAATCTTGGAAGCTAAATGAAAGACATTATGGTGCATTGCAAGGGCTGAATAAAGATGAAACTGCACAAAAATATGGTGAGGAGCAAGTTCATATTTGGAGAAGAAGTGTTGATGTAAGACCACCGGCTCTCACTGAAGACGATCCTCGATATGAAGCGACCGATCCAAGATATAAAACACTCAAAAAAGGTGAATTTCCATTAACTGAATGTTTAGAGGATACGGAGAAGAGAGTACTTGCTTATTGGCATTCAGAAATTGCGCCGACATTAAAAAGTGGTAATAAAGTAATTATTTCATCACACGGTAACACAATTCGCTCGCTAGTAAAATATTTAGACAACCTTTCAAGTGATGGTGTAGTTTCATTAAATATTCCCACTAGCATTCCGCTTGTTTATGAATTAGACGAAAACTTACGTCCGATTCGTCATTATTATTTAAGTATGGATGGAGAAGTACCTGAAGGGGAAATTCCGAAACATATTTCTTTTTAATACGAAAATTTGAAATGAATGCTTGTCTACATATACAATATAGACTCATGGTAAAGTGAAATTTTAATCAGTGGGGGTCTTATTTCCCACAAATAACAGGATAAAAGACGTGGTACTTTCTAATATATATGCGATGTAGCTAATTTTAGAAGCTTGTCCACGTCTTTTGTCATAAAGAGAGCAGCTTGCGCATGTAATGATATCGTGAGTAGTTTTTGAATGGAGGGTGATGTGATTAATGATCTCTAACATTCGAATTGGCTTATTTGTTTTAGCGATTGTCTTTGTAGTCCTTGTTTTCTTTTATTGGAAAAATGAGGAGTTGTACGAGGAGAAAAAGCAACGTATTAGAAAGACTTGGTATGGTTTGTTTATCATATCTGTCACCGTGTATTTCATGATAAAAGGAATTGATTTAACCCTCTGGAAAAATCTTTTAATGTTTACTGCAATGGTTATTTTTGTTGATATTGCGTTCATTTTAACGCCTAATATTTCAGAAATATGGGGTGCGAAATTTAGCGATATTGGCAAGACAGTTCAATCAATAAAACGATCATTAATTGCATCTAAAGCGAGAGGGGAAATATACACGACAATTATTCAAAATGTTAATCCAGCAGTATTCGGTACGATGGAATGGCATACGGAAGAGGAATATACAAAGAGCTTAAATGCATTTTTAGATTCATATGGGGAAAAGATTGGCGCGAAAATTGTTGTTTTTGAAGCCGCGAAGGAATTAAATACAAACTTTCGTGGTATTCGCTCGCAATTTAGTATTATCGTTCCGTTAGAACATATCGAGCAATTGAATGAGCAGAAAGCGGTGCAAGTAGAAAATGTCGGGATTATACCAGCAAAAATAGTAAGTGACGTTTTCATTGTTATTGATGGAAAGAAAAATAACCTGCAAGATCGGGATTTTGAAAATGTATATAATTTAACAATACATCATAGTTATTTTAGTAAATAAGGACAGAATCTTTTTCTGTCCTTTTCTTCTATACATAAATTAAAAACAAAATCCGACAAAGTTGAATAAAATTGGACAATCATTCCTACACTAGCATGTAGAGGTGATTGTAGTGGTAAAAGATTATGACAATGATTTTTTTAAAGAAGGTAACGAAGATACAACAGATTTCTCTTTAATAAAAGGGGATACGTTGCAGCAAGTAGAAGAATTAGAAGAAGAATTAAAAAGAAAATCATAAGTGTACACTCTTTCTACATTTGCTATATAATATAAATAAAAGGTTGTATCTTTTTGAAAAGGGGGAGAAGAGATGGCTGAAGTCAATGTGCAAAAGTCTTCGTTTTTTAAAGAAAAAAAAGAAGAATCAAATACAGATTTCTCTCTTGTGAAAGGTGCATTAACGGAGAATATAAATCGGTTAGAGAAACTGATGAATAATAGTAGTTCAAAATATATACAGGTGAAAAGAACAAAAGAAAATGCATAGAGCATTTTCTTTTTTTTATTTAATAGTAAACTTTTCTCTTATTTTTTCAGGCAAATCTGCTTTCTGAATCTCTTCATAGGACTTTACTTCAATTGATGATATTTCATTTTTATTATTATCATCTTGATCTACATAAAGGCGTAAAAACGCGTCTGCATTTAATTTATGATTGTTTTCTTTTTTTGTACTTCTAAATGTAATTTGTTTTTTGACGCCATCTTCATCATATGCGGGCAGCGTATAGTTTCGTAAGTTTCTACCATCTACCTTTTCGATAGTTCCTTCGCCTTTTATCTGCATGTAATATACATCTTTACCAATTCTATTTAGTGACGCTCTCTCACAGCCAATAGTAAAACTAGAAAATAATAAACATAGTGTAATAATTGCTAAAAACTTTTTCATTTTCTTTATCTCCTTTAATGTGTTTCTTTAAAAAGTATACGGCTATTATTAAATGAGAAAAATCGATATAGATTACAATGCCCTTACAATGTTGTAAGAGTGTTTTACATAAAATGAACAATAAAAGTTAAAAGAAAGGTAAAATAATAAATCATGGTATAATGATAAAAGACTTACATACTATTTTTTCATTTTGAAAGGAGCTTGAAAAATGTATTCTACTTTAGAACAATTAACAAAGCACCCTGTATTTTATCATTTTGCAGAAATTTCAAAGATTCCTAGAGGATCAGGTAATGAAAAGGAAATTAGTGATTATTTAGTGGGCTTTGCAAAAGAGCGTAACTTAGAAGTCATTCAAGATGAAGCATTAAATGTCATTATTAAAAAAGAAGCAACAGCTGGTTATGAAAATGTACCAGCTATTATTATTCAAGGTCATATGGATATGGTTTGCGAAAAAAATCAAGCAACAGTACATGATTTTGAAAAAGATCCAATTGAATTAAGAATCATTGGGGATATGTTATATGCAAATCAAACAACTTTAGGTGCTGATAATGGTATTGCAGTTGCGTATGCATTAGCTTTATTAGATTCAAAAGAAATTACGCATCCAGCACTTGAAGTCGTTATCACTACTGAAGAAGAAACGACAATGGGCGGGGCTTTTGCTATTGATCCAAATCATTTTGAAGGAAAGATATTTATAAATATTGATTCTGAAGAAGATCATAAATTACTTGTAAGTAGTGCAGGTGGTGCGAAAGCTGTTGAAACAATTCCCGTAATTTGGGATGAAACGCCAGCGAATATGGATGCATACCGTCTATATATTGGTGGTCTAAAAGGCGGACATTCTGGTATGGAAATTGATAAACAACGCGGTAATGCGAACAAAGTATTAGGACGAGTATTACGTGATTTATCGGCACATACGGAGTTTAACATAAGTGAAGTTCACGGCGGATTAAAAACGAATGCAATTCCGCGTGAAAGTGTAGCTACACTTTTAATTCGTACAGAAGATGTAGGACAAGTAGAAGAAAAACTAGAATCATGGACACGTGTATTACAAGAAGAAATGCGTGCTGTTGATCCAGATGTTCATGTTACACTGACAAAATTGGATGAAAAAGTTGAAAAAGTATTTGCTAAAGAGACACAAAAGCAGCTTATTTCATCATTATTCTTAATTCCAAATGGCATTCAAAGTATGAGCATGGATATTAAAGGTCTTGTAGAAAGCTCAACAAATTTAGGCGTTATTGAAACGTTGCAAGATGAAATTAAATTACGTAACGAAGTGCGAAGTTCTGTAAGTAGTTTAAAACAACATGTTACAGAAGAAATCAAATATATTGCTGAATTAGTTGGTGCTACATTTGAAATAGAGTCAGAGTATCCAGAATGGCCATACAATCCAAACTCACAAATTCGTAATTTATTTGAAAAAGTGCATCAAGAAAAATACAATAAAGAAATTGAAATCTTCGCTGTGCATGCGGGGATTGAGTGTAGCGCATTCGTTCAAAAAATGCCTGAATTAGATGCAATTTCATTCGGACCAGACATTTTTAACGTCCACACTCCAGATGAACATATCAGTATCTCTTCTGTAGTGAATAACTGGGGATTCTTCATTGATGTAATGAAGGGTACAAAAGAATTAGCTAAGTAATAACGAAGAAATAAAAAGGAGTCTATAAAAATTTATAGGCTCCTTTTTTGTATTGGAATTTATCTCGCAATTTGCCGGGCAGTCCGATTGGTTTAACTAATAATCAGTGGGGGATGAATAAAACCACTACTGATTAAAGTTTCACTTTATGAGAAGTCATTTTTCGTTAGTATGTAATATTAAGCTTGAACAATTAATAAGGATGAATTGTTGATGTTTTTTAGTACTGATGAAGGGGTGGAGAAATGAAGGAAAGAAAGCATTTTATTGTTTGTATGTTTTTATTGTTTTTCACATTTAGTTTTATTGGTGTTCAGAAAATAATAGCAGAAGAAGTTGAATTTTCAGGAACAACAGCTCCATTGAATGTAAATGTTAGAGAGGCAAAAAGTTTAAATGCAAATATTGTAGATGTGATTCCCGGAAATACAAAAGTATCTTTTAAAGGATGGGAGTATGGTGAAACGGTTAAAGATTATTGGACAGGAAATTTAGATAATCGTTGGTTTTATTATTTTAAAGATGGAAAAAAAGTATATGTAACGTCAGCGTATATTAATGGAAATCCTCCAAATACATCAATAGATCGTAAATTATTTGTACCTAACATATTACAAGAAAGATCAAATTGGTGTTGGGCAGGCACTTCGGTTTCAGTTTTAAATTATTTTGGGAAAACTCCTTCACAAGATCAGTACGTTAGGTATGTTAAGGGTGGATCATATAATAATCCTGCAACTTCACGTGAAATACAATATGGATTATCAGGATACGGTGTTAGCTCAGCTATAAGTTCTGGAGCAAAATCTTATGATTGGTTCAAAAGTCAAATTAATAGTAATCAGCCGATGATTGCACTCATTATGTGGCAAAATGGAGCTAACATCGGACACTTTCTAGTACTTGATGGGTTTTATAAAGGGACAAATGGAACAGATTATATAACGTACATGGACCCTTGGTATGGTGATCATTATAATCATAATTTCAGTACGTTCCATAACAATAATAATTTTTGGTGGAGTGAAACTGTTTATAATATCCATGCAAACTAATAATATTAAAAGCGGGGGTTCATAAATGGGAAAACTACTTAAGCTTGTGATATTGTGCATGTGCTTAATGACCGTTATTATTTTCGCTAGTAAAATTAGTTATGCATCAAAAAATAAAAGTGAATCAGTACAATCGATCGCATTAAAAGATTATCAATATAGTAAGGGAAGTTCTTCTGAAAATTTAAGTTTTGAAAAAATAACAACATCTCCATTTTCGTTACCAATCTATGCAACAATTCCAGCACAGCAAATTTTAAATAGCTCTGAATTTAAGAATTTACTATTACCAACAAATGAAAAGCTGTGGTTTATTATGAAGGGTGAGCAGCCAGAAGGACTAATTGTTGCGAATGATACTGAACCGATTCGAACGGGCGGAGAAAATAGAAGTAAAGATTTATATGGATTATATACAGCAATAAAGAATAATACAAATGAAACAAAAGATATTAGTTATTTTGAATTTGAAGGGCAAGGAATATTGGTAGTAAATCAAAATAATGATCAAGAAATATACCTTAGTAAAGGTGCCGCTGCCATATTAAAACTTCCTGCTGGTCAAAAAGTATTGAGCAGTGAAGTATTACAGAAAATGAAAGAGAGAATTGTAACTGCTTTTGAATAGTTAATTATAAACTGAATAAATATATATGTATTTAGTATGAAATTTCATGTACTGTATTATTTTCAAAAATAATACAGTACATGGTATAAAAAGGATAACAAGAGAAAAGAGTGTAAGATATTATGAAAAATGATGATTATAGTAGGAAGAGTTGATTCTTACTTGTTTTGTATAGAGTTCGATCAAATTGCACTTCACATTTAAAATATTTAAATAATTCAAATAGAAAAGCTTGACCTTCACACTATGTAAAGGTTTACAGTAAGACAGAAAAGGAGGTTAAGAAATGAAAAAAATAACGAATTTGTGTATGAGTGCTATACTAACCACATCTATTTTCGGTGGTTATGCTCTAGGGAAGGGGATTGAGAAAGTTCAGGCGAAGGAAATTGAAAAAACGCAAAGAAAAGATATGAAGAAAGTAGAGGTGCGAAAACAAGTAGGAAAGTATACAATGCCAGATGAAAAAAGCAAACATGAAGGAACATGGTTACAATGGCCTCATGAATTTACATATGGGCAAAAATATCAGCAAGAAGTAGAGCCAATTTGGATTCAAATGACAAATGCTTTAAGCAAAGGCGAAAAAGTTCATATTGTTGCATATGATCAAGAAGAAAAAGAAAGAATTACTGAGGTTTTAATAGATCACGGGGTGAATATGGGGGAAATTGATTTCTTTATCGCACCTACTGACGATGTATGGACAAGAGATACTGGACCAATTTTTGTTTATGATAATGACAAAAATCTAAAGATATTAGACCCAGGATTTAACGGATGGGGAAAGAAAACACCATATAAGAAAGATGCTCGTCTTCGTGAGAATCTTAGTAAACAGTTAGGAATTGAAAGAATTGATTGGAATAAATTTGTTCTTGAAGGTGGCGCATTTGAATTAGATGGTAATGGAACTGTTTTACTAACTAGAAGTGCTGTGACGAATAAAAATAGAAATGCAAAATTGTCAGAAAAAGATATTGAAAAATATATTAGTGACCTTGGGGTAACAAATTTTATTTGGTTAGATGGAGTACCTAACTTAGATATTACTGATTTTCATATTGATGGATTTGCAAAATTCCACGATAAATCTACTATTATAACGTTAAACAAAAAAGATTTAGCTGAATGGGGAACGTCTGATAAAGATATTAACAAGTTGTTGCAGGCAAAAGATGCTGAGGGTAATAAGTACAAGTATGTATATCTGCCGTTAAGCAAGCATAATGTTACATTAAAAAACGGAAAGGAACTTGATTATAAAGGTTCATATATTAATTATTATATAGCGAATCAAGTTATCTTAGTTCCTAACTATAATGACCCTAATGATAAAATAGCAAATGAGATGATTCAAAAACTTTATCCTGATCGTAAAGTCGTGGGGGTTGATGTAAGAGAGCTTTATAAAAATGGTGGTATGATCCATTGTATTACTCAACAACAACCAATTAATTTAAAATAATATATTTATAGTGTTTAGGGAAGTTTTCTATTTCTTATGAGAACCTGTTTATCCATAGGATAGGTAAAGATGCGATGGCGTTTTTACCTATTTTATTGTATTTTTTATCCTGCATTAACGGGCAGCTTGAATGATTAAAGTTTCACTTTATAAGTTAAGTATACCTTTCCTATAAACTGAAGAAACCCACCCTTTTTGAAAAAAGCTTAATCAAAATGGATGAATTTTCTACATTAAAAGCTATACTTGCTGTTACGGAAGAAACATTATCTAAGGTATGTTTTTACCTTTTAAAAGTCGTTTGAAGCCCTTCAATAAACCGTCTAAAGAGTCCTCTATTATTGGAATTTTAAAAGTTTCTGGTACAATTAGTCTTACTAAAATATCTAAATACAATCTATATTTTTTCTTTTAGCAAGTCATACATGCCCATTACCTTCAGAATACAGAATTACCTTGAATAATAAAAGTTCAGCGACTTTTCTGTTTTTATTTGTAAATGAAACACATTATACTTGGCCAATTATTGTGCAACCTTTTCGAATAAATGATTTTCTTTATTTGAAAATAAGGGTGCATCTATAAAACCATAATGATACACTAAAATACCTAATTCCACTCTAGAATTAATATGCCATTTTTCTTTAATATGATTAATTATCGTTGAAATTCTTCGAGGGGTAACATATATTTTTTTTGAAATTTCTACATCTGTAAATCCTTTTGCTACATAAATAGCCACTTCTAACTCTCTTTCGGTCAACATTCTTTTCATAAAATACGCTCCTTCGAAATTATTTATATAAAAATCAAAAGAAACTATTAAAAGAAATAAAGGTGAAAAATCATATTTATTTTAATCAAGCTATTTGCGGATAGTAAGACTCCTACCTCAAAATTTAGATGTGGCAAAGAAGTCGAACTCCCTGTAAAAGCCTGCCTGGAGTGGACTAATAATCAGTGGGGGGGAATAAAACTCCCATTAATTATTAGTGAACCATATTTTAATAATTTCTCGTATTGTGATATAAGTTTGTAAAAGAAACTATAAATCCATATAATTAGTAATTGTAACTATATTAATTTTACATTACATTAAAAGTTGGGAAATATTCTTATACTCATAAAGTGTTACATTTGAGGGAGGAAAGATGGAATTCTACAATCTTGGTATTATTATTAAAGAACTTAGAAAGAAAAAAAACATGTCACAATCTGAATTATGTCATGGAATATGTTCACAAAGTCAAATTAGTAAGATAGAAAAAGGTATTATTTATCCATCTAGCATATTGTTGTATCAATTATCTGAAAGACTTGGTATTGATCCAAATTATATATTCGCACTAACCAAAAATAAAAAAATAAAATATATTGAAAATGTAAAATGTGTAATGAGAGATTGTGTGAAACAAAAACAATATAATGAGCTTTACGAAATAGTAAAAAAAGAGAAAGATGAGAATAATTTTCAATCAAAAGAAGATAAACAATTTCTATTATGGCATGAAGCGATTGCTATATATTATGTAAATGGAGCAACAAGTAATGCCTTTGACATTTTAAATAGAGCACTAAAACAAACCTTAAGTAGTAGTAACTTTTTATCAGAAAAAGAAATAAGCATAATGAATTCAATTGCTATAATACATGCAGAAAATGAAGAGTATGAGAAAAGTATAAATATATTAAAACAAAGTTTAATTAATTTTAATAAGATAGAATTTCCTAGAGAAAAAGAAATCAAATTAAGACTCATTCATACGTTAACAAAATGTTTACACCTTGCAAATCAATATGAAGAAGCAATAAAGTATAGTGAAATAGGTATAAAATTAGCGATAAATATGAATACTTTATACTTATTAGGTGAATTATTTTTTGAAAAAGGTGCAATTTTATTGAAAGTTCAGCACTCTAATGAAGTTGGTTTAACAGACATAAAAAAAGCATTATTTATATTTGAACTAACTGAAAGAAAACAATATATAAAAATGATCAAGGAAAAATATATTAAAAATCAAGAATAAACAAGAAAGAATTCTAACATAAACTATTCCTAATTGTTATTTATTTCTAAAAAAAGTACTGTAATACGAACTATTCCTAATTGTTGTTTATTGCTAAAATAAATACCGTAATATTAGATAAATATAAAGGGTGGCATTTTATGAAATCAAGAGGAATTACTCGTAAAGCAGATAGCATGGGGCGTATTGTTATTCCAATGGAAATAAGACGGAGTTTAGGAATTGTAGAAAAAGATTCTCTTGAAATGTTTATAGAAGAGGACCAGATTATTTTACGAAAATATCAATCTCCAAGAGCTTGTGCACTTACAGGGGATATTTCAGACAGCAATATTTCGTTAGCGAATGGGAAGATTATTGTAAGTCCAAACGGGATGGAACTGTTAATAAAGAAGTTACAGCAATATCTTTTAAAATAAAGTGAAACTTTAATCAGGGGGAGTTTTGTTCATCCCCACTGATTATTAGTTGAACCAATCGGACTGCCCGGCAAATAGCGGGGTAAAAGGTAAGTAAGAACTTTAAAATAGAATATACTTGAAAAAAATTCCTCTATCAATTTAGGGGTTTTTTTATTGTTATCAATAAAATTGAGGGGCCGTAGTTCGTTCAATGGAATACGAATTACTTCATGAATAATCTGACTATTTTTTATAAAAAAACTATTCATTTACATTTTTTGGTTTCGTGTTATATTTTTAATGTTAACATAGTTGTATTGAAAATTCTGATTTTAAAATTAGGAAAACTTTAGAAAATGAAAGAGATTTTTAAATTAAATTTACCAATTCAATAGAGGTTCGTCGGGGAAATGTACCTAAGAAGAAATCTCTTATAATCCACGTTTTTTATTTGTAAATCGGTAGTTCTAATAGCTCTGACGAAAAGCGAAGGAGCAAAAAAGAAATGGATAGTTTGTTTAATAGAAGATAGGGTATAAAAAATAAAACAACGGAGGTTTTATAATGAATAAAGGAATACTGCAGATTACAGAAATTGAAGAAATTAGCATTCCTAATGTATTGAAGGATAAAATGAAGAATCTGATAGAAAATGAATTGAAAACTCATAATCCTTATACTTGTGATCAAGAAATAGCAGCATATTTTTCAAAAGAGTGGCTTAATTGTTTGATTGACTATTCAAAGAAAAATCCGAATTCAGATATGAAAAACCTACTACATATAATAAAAATAGCGAATTGTGGCGGAAACGTACCACCTACTCTTATTAAAAATACTCCATGTGATCCTATGGAAACACTATTACCTGGGGAAAATCGCAGAGGTTTTAATTATGGCGAAGACGAACACGATAGAATGAAAAAATATTTTTATGCAGAATGGGTCACATGGCTTTTTGCCACACTTTTTAATTATGATGCTTTAATTCACCCATCCGAACATGCAGGGAAAAATAGATTTCATCTTATTTCACCTTTAAACAACGATGAAGTTTTGCGAAATGTCGGTGCAAGCACCGGTGGCGGGAACTTTTATCAACATAATGATGCCACAGTGTATACAGATATGAAAGACCAATCAGATATTGAAGCAAGATTGAAAACATTCAATACGAATTTAGAAATTGTATCAAATAGACTTAATAAATCCGTGGAACGAATAGTGTCTGAAATTACTTGTGGAAAATTTACTAGAGTTGATGCTCTTTTATTAAAAGGAGTGTTAAATTTAAAAACTCAAACTCATATTGGAACGCCAAAATTACTGCAAAAGCATCTTGAAGAAAATCACTTCAGTAAAGATGACATATTGGCGGTAAGTAAAATGCCTATTGCTCATATCGCAGGAATGGCTGATGGTGAAATATCGGGATTTGTAGGAGAAATAAACCAAATTATATTTTTAGATGATAATGGTGATATTATTGCAACTTGTTTGAATGGAGCGGAAAATAGATTAATTTATGTGGGAGAAAGTGAAGAAGAAAAATTGAAATTTGACATGTTTTTAGAACTCTTACGAACAACGCCTACTTATAAGGTTCCACTTACATCTGAAGATTTATTACTTATACCAAATTCATACTATGGTAAACAAACAAATGTAACTCATGGTAGGGAAAGGTTATCTGAGGAAGAATATAAAATCCCGATTGGAAACAATAAATATGGAAGAAGAATTGTTTGCAGACAATACGTTTCCAGTCGATTACGTGATCAAAAAGAAAGTTACTTTACAGATTTAATTAACTAGTTTAAAGAGAGGAGGGACGATGGGGAGGTTTGGGTTATAATAGCTCAAGCCTCCCCATATTCTTTGTATGGATTTTACTATTGAATTACTTATACTACTATTTTTAGTAGCTGTATTAGCAGGATGGATAGATACGATTGCTGGGGGCGGTGGTATGATAACTATCCCGATAATGTTATTAGTAGGTATGTCTCCTTCTGTAGCGATAGCGACTAATAAACTACAAGGGAGTAGCGGAACTCTCATGGCAACAGTGTTTTTTATTAAGAAGAAAGAAATTAATCTTAAAGAAATGCGTTTGTCCATCTTAATGACCTTTTTGGGATCAGTTTTGGGTGGATGGCTTGTTTTACAGATACGAGCAGAATATTTAATCATGATATTACCTTTTTTACTTATTATTATTGGTCTTTATTTTCTATTATCTCCAAATATAGCAAACGAAGATCGACCGAGAAAAATAAGTATGTTGTTGTTTGCGTTAACAGTGGCTCCATTCCTTGGATTTTATGATGGTTTCTTCGGCCCAGGAACAGGTAGTTTAATTGCTTTAGCATTCATTCTTTTATGTGGATATAGTGCTACGAGAGCAACTGCAAATGCTAAAATCTTGAATTTTACAAGTAATTTCGCTGCTTTGTTATATTTTATTATTTTTGGCCAAATCGATTGGACAATTGGGTTGATTATGATGCTTGGTCAAATTATAGGATCGTATATTGGAGCGAAGATGGTGCTTACAAAAGGGACGTCATTAATACGACCAATAGTGGTTATTGTTTGCTTTGTCATGGCAATTAAAATTTTTTTACAAAATATAAACTGAATGTAATCAATATATTATTTGGATCAAAGTTAGAGTGTTTTCATGTTCTTATTGCAGTATTACGCTGTTTAAGATGTGTTCAAAATTACACAATTTGACTAGTGTAATGTATTGCGTTATGCTTTTTTTAGTATAAAAGAAAGGCTTGAAGATAATGATTCGTCGTTTGAGAAAGCTAAAAAATGTAGCTGTCGTAGTAAGCTTCTAAGTAAATAGCAAAATATATAATACTTAGAAGCGAGGAATAAAGTTATGAAGTATCCATTATTTAATCATTGGTCAGAAACAAAGTATATAAAAGATATAGTAACAAATCCACTCATTGAAGTAGGAGAGTACTCCTATTATTCAGGCTATTATAGCCATCAAAATTTTGAAGATGGCTGTGTAAGGTATTTGTGGGGAGATGCTAAGTCTCAAGCACTTTTCAATCCAATTGAACAGATGGGATGGCATCTTGATAAACTCATTATTGGGAATTATGTTTGCATTGCAAGTGGGGTAGTCATTTTAATGGGTGGTAATCATAATCATCACTCAGAATGGATTACAGTATATCCATTCGCTGAGCAAATCAAACAATCATATGAACCAAAGGGCGATACAGTCATTCAAAGTGATGCTTGGATTGGAATGAATGCTATAATAATGCCTGGCGTTACTATTGGTGAAGGGGCAATTGTTGCTGCAGGATCTGTCGTAAGTAAAGATGTTCCGCCGTATACAATAGTTGGTGGAAATCCTGCTAAGGAAATAAAGAAACGATTCACTGATATAGAGATAAATATGTTAATGGAAATGCGTTGGTTTGATTGGGATAGGAAATTGATCGAGAAGGCAATTCCGCTGTTATCTAGTCCATCCATCGAACCATTATTTGCTTTTTATAAAAATGAAGTGAAAAATAAATAAATCAGTTAGAAAAACTACATCCAGTATAGGGTGTAGTTTTTTTATTACAAAAAACTAATAGTTTAGACTAAATAAAATTCATCTCTAATATAGGTCTAGCAAATAGCTGAATTGAATAATTAAAATCCTTGATAGCTAATAAAGCATTAACGGGCAGTAAGACTCCCACTGATTAAAGTTTCACTTTATTTTTTGTAAATATGGAACAAATGTAGCATCTAGATTGTCTATTAATTGTAATCCTAAAAAATATGAAAGTGCGAATCATTTTGAAAAATATAAGGGGATTAAAAATAGGGATATGTGTGGGAGTACAAAGTATCAGGGCACCTAAAAGTGTCGGATGAGATGGTCTATATGAAAGCGATCCTAACGTCTAATATGTATATATAATTTGAGAACACTGTCTATTTTTTTGAGATTATGTTAGAATAACGGTTTTTTTGAGTACAAAGGTATTGGAGGTAACAGAAGTGAAAGGTATGTTTTGCAAGAGATTTATTGCAATAGTAACAGTGCTTACACTATTTTTTAGCATGTTCGTTACATTTGGAAGAGCAGCAGCGGAAACAGTTTCTGCTATAGACGTTGAAGCGGGATCAGCAATTTTAATAGAAGCAAATTCCGGAAAAATTTTATATGAAAAAAATGCAGATGAATCATTGGCAATTGCTAGTATGACAAAAATGATGAGCGAATACTTAGTTCATGAAGCGGTGGATAAAGGAAAACTTAAATGGGATCAAAAAGTTAAAATCTCTGAATATGCACATAAGATTTCGCAAGATCGTTCATTATCAAACGTTCCATTAGAAAATGGTGGCTCTTATACGGTAAAAGAGTTATATGAGGCAATGGCAATTTACTCTGCAAATGGTGCAACAATTGCTTTAGTTGAACAGATTGCTGGTAAAGAAGTCAATTTTGTAAAAATGATGAACGATAAGTCGAAAGAGTTTGGAATGAAAGATTATAAATTTGTAAACTCTACAGGCTTAACAAATCAAGATTTAAAAGGATATCACTCAGAAGGGACAACTCTAGACGAGAAAAATAAAATGTCTGCAAGGGATTGTGCAATTTTAGCGCAACGTCTTATTCAAGATTTCCCCCAAATATTAAATACAGCAAAAATCCCTAAAAAAACATTCCAAGAGGGTGGTAAATATCCAATTGATATGGCGAACTTTAACTGGATGTTAAAAGGTTTAATTAAGCAATATGAAGGTGTAGATGGTTTGAAAACAGGAACGACTCCAGAAGCGGGAGATTGTTTCACTGGTACAGTAGAAAGAAATGGTATGCGCCTAATTTCTGTAGTGATAAAAGCAAAATCTCATACGGCACGTTTTGATGAAACAAAGAAATTATACGATTATGGATTTGCGAATTTTGAAGTGAAGAATTTCTATGGAAAAGATTCAGTAATAAAAGGATATGAAACAGTTCGAGTGGCAAATGCAAAAGACAAAGATGTAGTAGTTCAAACGAAGCAAGCTGTTTCACTTCCAATGTCGAAGGGCAATAAAGACATTTATAAAAAAGAATTTAAAGTATTGAATAAAGAACAAGAAGCGCCTATTAAAAAAGGTGTAACAATTAGTAAAATGATTATTTCGCCTAAAGATAATACAGATCCTGGGTTCTTATCAGGTAAATCATTACAAATAGACCTTGTAACAAAATCTGATGTGGAACAAGCAAAGTGGTTTACACGTTTTATGCGTAAAACAGGATCTTTTTTTAGTGGTATGTGGGATAGTGCGATTGATATAATAAAAAGCTAATTTTATAGGATACAACTAAATGTTTCACTTTATAAAAATTTAATAAAATCTTTTCTTTGTATTAAATGTTTTGTTTTAAATTATGTATATAAAGAAATGGAGGTAAAATTAACTTTGTACTGCTTATATTAGAAATTTAAAGAAACAATATGTACAATTCTACACTACATTCTTATAGTGGCCTTTATGAACAGCAAGATTTATATTTTACAAGGAGAACATTTTATGAGTAAGAGAATAAAAGAATTAGATTCGATACGAGGGTTAGCGGCACTTACTGTGGTATTTGGACATTTTTGTTTAATGCTACCATCGTTGCCTAATTCTATTAAATTTTCCCCGCTTAGGTTTTTATGGGCGGGTGGGGAAGCTGTTATCGTTTTTTATGTACTAAGTGGTTTTGTGTTATCTATGGCACTTTATCATTCAAAAACAAATTATTGGGGATATTTAATTAAGAGATTTGTAAGAATCTATATTCCTTATTATTTTTGGATAATCGTTACCTTTGTTTTATTTATTTTATTTTCGTCGTATGAAGTGGTAGGATTACGGGATTGGTTCTATGATAGGTGGCAAGGGTCTATAACAAAATTAGATATTCTAAACCACTTTGTGCTTCTTAATAACTTTTTTACGGAAAATTATAATCCAGTTATTTGGTCATTGGCTCAAGAAATGCGTATATCTATTGTGTTTCCTTTGTTATTCCTTCTTTTTTATAAACTGAATTGGAAGAAAACGATACTATTTGCTTTGAGCTTTTCATTAATTAGTGTTGTTCTTAATATGTTGCATATTGGGAAAGCTGAAGGATTTTATAATGGTTATGCTGATACACTGCATTTTACATCTATGTTTATGGTTGGAATGTTACTTTTTAAGTATCAGGAAAAACTTATCTACTCATATAGGAATATGAAAAAATTTAAAAAAGGATTTCTTATTGCATTAGGGGTTATCCTATATTTATATTCCATTTTAATTTATGGTTTTTCCCGTAATGATACAACTTTCTTATTAAAAGATTGGGGTGTCGTAATGGGGGTTAGTATATTTATTATAATGGCTATGAGTAACCTAAAAGTAAAAGCATTTCTAAATAAGAGTGTATTTGTATATTTAGGAGAAATTTCATACAGTATCTATTTGTGTCATTTTCCAATCATGATGGTACTATTTAAACTATTGTATACAAAGATACCTATCTTTTTCCTTCTTACTTTGTGCATTGCAATGACACTACTTTTTTCTATAGTTTCATATCATTTAATCGAAAAGAAATGTATCAACTGGGCAAAACAAAGAACAATAAATTTTTTGAAAAAAGTATAATTCCTAGATAGATTTTATTTCTTTAGTAAATATATGAATATGACCGATTCCTAAGTATACTTAGGAATCGGTCAATTTTAGATTCTAAATGTAAATATAGTAAAGTGGAATATAATTGAAATCGAAAACCACTTAGAAATAACAATTACGGTGTGAGCTATTGTATAGTATAGATATGGTTAACAATAAAGGGGGAATACATATGTGGAAGCGATTTGTAGCAATTGGCGATAGTTTTACAGAGGGGATAGGGGATGAAGTTGAGGGAATTGCATTAAAAAGCTGGGTAGATCATTTTGTTCAACTGTGTGAAAATGATATAGAATATGCCAATTTTGCAAAGCGTGGGTTAGTAACTAAAGAAATTCAATCGCAGCAATTGGAAAAGGCGCTAACTTTTAATCCAGATTTGGTTAGTCTCATTGCAGGGGCAAACGATGTTTTAAAAGGACGTTGGAATCATGATGCATATAAGAACGATATGGAATTTATGATAGATACATTAAGTAAAGCAGGGGCTGATATTATTATAGCAAACCTTCCCGATTTTACAGTTAGGCTTCCTTTTGCTTCTGAAAAAAAACAAGTAATAAAAGAACAATTATTAGAGGCAAATGAAGTTATACATTCACTGAGCAGAGAGTATAAGCTTCATCATGTTGATTTTTGGAATCATCATTTAGTTAATGACAATACGCTTTGGTCTAAGGATTTAATTCATCCAAACTCAAAAGGATATGTAAAAGTTGCTGAATTAATTTTTAGTAGTTTGCCTGTACAGAAGACAAAATAATAGTTTGCAATGTAACGAATATGATATTAATTGTATGAAGCTATGTTTTTTAGTAAATAGAAAGAACTAAACATTTAGCAAACAAAGCGTTTCTACGATATATTTCTACAGTAGTGCACAAATACAGAATCACAAAGAAAGATCACTTATGGAAATAGGTGGTCTTTAAATGTTTTTATAACTAAATTAGTATATACTGTATTACTAACAGTTTCGTACTACATAAAAATTAAGTTCTCTTATAGAAAAACTGATTTTATATTATCTTAAAATATAATAAAACGTTCAAATCATATTTTGGGTATGTATCTTAATTGTGAATGATGTGTAATTTTTTTTGAAGTATAAATATCCAATAAATAAAATAGGTAGTAGCTGCAGAAGTATTAATACTATATTATTCAATTCTTGTTATGAGTACATTAGTGATTGGTAATATTATATTTTTATTATCAACTTTAGTTATTGGAATTAATTTGCATAGAAAATATGTAGGATTAGAAAAAATATACTTTATTGTATATTTTTTTTGTTTAGTTGGATTTACGGTCTCTTTAAACTATTATGTTAATAAAATTAAAAAACTTAATTCTTAATACCCTTATGGTTAAAGCTATCTATAAAATGAAAATATAACTAAATAATAGTTTGTTATGATTTGTGGATTTGGTTTTTTATCCGAATTTTCTGATTCAAATATTTCAACTTTATGAATATAGTAGGTGAAATATTTGTGTGATAGTATTTGAGATAGAAAAAAGCCAACTTTAAAAAGGATGTGAATTGAATGTGTAAACGACTGTAAAGGGTTATATTAAGGCAACGTTTAGCTGTTATTAGTGTAAGGTAAAGATATATTTTGTAACAGTTGATATAAAAATGAAGGAATAGGTACGCTTTCGTTTGTCTGACTATTTTAAATATACGAAAAATAAGACTGATTTGAGTTTTGACGAAGTTAAATTCTAGGTGAGGTGTCAATACTGATTAATTAGGTTTAATAAAGAGGTACCTTATACGCAAAAGCGTTTATATTAGTAACCTAAGGAGCTTGCTTTTATGAAAACTACTGATTCAAAAGGCCTATTAGGAAATAGGGTTTATTTACAAGTTTTCTCTGCCTATTCATTGCTTATGCTTGGTGTTTTTATTGATATGTTAGCGATTATGACTATAGTTGGGTTTGAATGGGAAGTAGATCCTACTATGATTGGATTGATTCCTGTTGCATATGCACTTCCTGGAATTATTTTTGGCTCATGGGCAGGTGTTATTGCGGATCGTTTTAGAAAAATTCCAATTATGATGTTCTGTAATCTAATGGTTGGTCTAATAACAATTGCTCTTTTATTTGTACAAGATATCCACTGGCTCTTAGTGGCATTAATGATTCGTTCTATTTTTATTGTTTTCTATTATCCTGCACAGCAAACACTAACAAGACAGATTGTATCCCCGGACTTGCTTACTAAAGCAGTAAGTATCAACGGAATAGTAGAGCAGGGTACAAAGATAGTAGGCCCACTTATAGGGGGCATGTTGCTGAGCTGGTTTCAACCAGAGTTCTGCCTCATTATAAGAGCTATAAGTTGTTTATTAGCTACCTTAGTTCTCATACCCACAATAAAATTTAAAGAAACTATATCGAAAGAATTTGTTGAAAAGCAAAAACAAAGTACTTGGACCGCTTGGGTACAAGGGTGGGGTTATGTGTTATCTAATCGGATAATATTATCAACCATGATTTTCGTTACAATAGCCATGGCAGTATTACAATTAGTAGACTCACAATTCCCAACTTTATTTAAGAGCTTATTCCCACATGATAAAAGTAAAATGGGATATATCATTTCTATTATTGGTCTTGGCGGAATACTTGGTGCATTACTAACTCAGAAATTAAAACAATTTCAATATGGCTGGGTAGTATGTGGAGGTATGGTTTTAATGGGAATTGGTTTTGGGGGGATTGGTTTGATAACGCCCGGTACGGTCTTCGTTTTAGCTTATTTAATTAGTTTTATCGCTGGTATCGGAAGTGGGCTGATGCTTGTATCTAATCAAGTCATTTTACAAATAGAATCCGATCAAGATCAAGTAGGAAGAGTATTTGGTATACAAAGCAGTTTAACAAACGCAGTTCTAATTATTTCTCCTGCTATGAGTGGTCCATTAGTGCATTTGTTTGGAGTAACTCAACTCTATGTTTATGGAGGGATTGGACTTGTTATTATTGGAGTAATTGGAGTTTCACTGCAGAAATATTTATGGGCTAAACATAAACACGAACCTATAAGAGCAAATAATTTTTGAAGGGAAGATTTTTATGACCAATGAGGAATGCTATCCATTAAGCCATCCGCAGCGAAGAATATGGTATACAGAAGTTATTCATTCTGATAAAGGAATATGTAATTTAAGATTTTTATTTAAACTTCATCGGAAAATGAATTATTCAAAATTAAACCAAGTTGTGAATCGCGTTATCAGTGAAAATGACGGTCTGTGCATTAGGTTAAAAGAAAATGGGCATCAGGAACCGAAACAATATTTTATTAAACATGAAGAACAAGAATTTGAGTTTTTTGATTTCAGTAATGTGGAGAATACAAATTTGCTTGAGGAATGGATTGAGCAGAAAACAAAAGAAACATTTACATTATTTAATTCGAATTTATACTATTTTGCTTTAATAAAATTAAACGATAACGAATGTGCAGTCTTTGGAAATGTTCATCATATTATTATGGATGGTTTATCAATTCAAATATTTACTGAGCAGATTGCAAAATATTATTATGACATGCATAACGAGAATGAGGAAGGCGAAATTAAAAATTCATATGTTCAATTTCTGACCAACGAACAAACATACTTGAATAGTAGTCGCTTTCAAAAAGATCAAAAATTTTGGTTAGAGGAATTTAAAACACTGCCATCTGTGACTGGATTGAAGCCTTATAATACGTACCAAGTTAGTACAAAAGCATCACGTGAGACGTTTATATTAACGGAACATTTGAAGAGAAAGATAGAAAAAATTTCTGAAGATTACAAAAATAGTTTATATACTCTTTTTGTTGCTGCTTTTTCGTTGTCCATGTATCGGTGGACCTCATCGCTTGATATTGGTTTAGGAATGGCTTACGGCAACCGTATGACTAAAATGGAACGAAAATTGATTGGAATGATGGTGAGTACAGTTCCTTTAAGAATGGATATTGATCCAGAAGAAGAAGTACTTTCATTTATTAGTAGAGTGTCCAGAAAACAAAGTAAATCATTAAGACACCAGAAATATCCATTTGATTTGTTATTAAAGCAGATTAATAAAGAGAATAACAGTAATGTGAGACTTTTCGGAACTACGATTGATTATAGGGATCGTGATGAAAGTGGTGACTCACTATGGATTCCAAACCGTGAAGAAGTACAAGATTTTGCAGTTCATATTGAAAATCTAATTGATATAGACTCTTTACATGTACATATTGATTATCGTGAGGAGCTATTTTCTAAGGAAGAGATAGAACGATTCTTTAACGTTATGCTAGTGATACTGGAAAATATTTTTGAAAACCCAAAGCAGAAGGTGGCTGAAATAGAAATCATTTCTGAGGAAGATAAAAGAAAAAGTTTAGTTGAGTTCAACAATCCTAAACTGGATGTCCCACCTCAAGTAACTATTCATGAAATGTTCGAACGGCAAGCGATGATTTATCCAAATGCTATTGCAGTTACGTATGAAAAAGAAAAAATTACTTATAAGGAGCTTAATGGACGTGCAAACCAGTTAGCTCATTATCTGCAGAAAAAAGGAGTAGGACCTGATACTTTAGTTGGACTGTGCGTTGAACGTTCCCACGAGATGATTGTAGGTATTTTAGGGATTTTGAAGGCTGGTGGGGCTTATGTCCCACTTGATCCAACATATCCAGAGCAACGACTTCAATATATTTTAGAAGATGCTAGCATTCAGTTATTCGTAACGCAAGAAAGTTTAAAAGAATTGAACTGGTTACCAGAAAATGTTGAGTCGATTTGCCTGGATCGTGATCAAGATGAGATTGGGAAAGAAAGTAAGACTTTGCCGGTTTCTAGTGTCGGTCCCAAAAATCTGGCATATGTAATCTATACTTCGGGATCAACGGGAAATCCAAAGGGCGTTATGATAGAACATCACAATGTCATTCGGTTATTTAAATCGACGGATTGTTGGTATCAGTTTAATGAAAAAGATACTTGGACGCTTTTTCATTCGTATGCATTTGATTTCTCAGTATGGGAAATTTGGGGAGCGTTATTATATGGTGGAAAATTAGTTGTTGTTCCGTACTGGATTAGTCGATCACCTAAGGATTTTTATCAATTATTGGTGGAGGAAGAAGTCACAGTTCTAAATCAGACACCTTCCGCATTTCGACAATTAATACAAGTGTGTGAACAAGAAGATAAGAATAAAAATTTGCAGCTGCGTTATGTCATATTTGGCGGAGAAGCGTTAGAACCTACTAGCTTGTTACCGTGGTTTCAAAGGTATGGGGAGAAAAACCCACAGTTAATTAATATGTATGGAATTACAGAAACTACAGTTCATGTTACATATTATCCAATTACTTTAGATGATGTGCAGCAGGCTTCAAGAAGTAATATTGGAAAGCGGATTCCCGATTTAGAAGTGTATATACTAGACGCTTATCAACAACCTGTTCCTATAGGTGTTGATGGTGAACTTTATATTGGTGGGGCAGGGCTTGCACGTGGGTATTTAAATAGACCTGAATTAACAGCAGAGCGTTTTATATCTCATCCATTTAGTAGTGATCTGAAAGCAAGATTATACCGGACAGGAGACTTAGCGAGGTATTTGCCAGATGGGAATCTAGATTATCGTGGAAGAATTGATCATCAGGTTAAAATACGTGGTTTCCGAATTGAGATTGGGGAAATTGAGTCTACTTTAAATACATATGCATATGTAAAAGAGGCAGTTGTAATTGTAAGAGAAGATCAGCCGGGCGATAAACGATTAGTAGCATATGTTGTAGGAGATGGAAATGTAGATGCGTGGAGAGAGTATCTTAAAGCGAAACTACCAAGTTATATGGTTCCTTCGGGATTTGTGGCGATGGAAGCTATTCCACTTACAGCTAACGGTAAAGTTGATCGTGAGGCCTTACCTATGCCGGAGGAAAAGCAGATTAATAGTGAATGTGTTGGCCCTCGGAATAGTAACGAACAGATACTAACTACCATTTGGAAGAGAGTATTAGGTGTTAAAAAGGTGGGAATCTATGATAATTTCTTTGAAATTGGTGGCGACTCAATTCTCAGTATTCAAATTATATCTCAAGCAAGTCAAGTGGGGTTAAAACTTACTCCAAAGCAAATGTTTGAATGCCCAACTATCGCTGAGCTGGCACAAGTGGCTATAGAAACGCAGGGAGTACAAGCGGAGCAGGGAATTGTGATAGGTGATGTGCCTCTTACTCCAATTCAGTGCTGGTTCTTCGAGCAAGAACATCCACATACAGAGCATTGGAATCAATCAATGCTTTTAAGAGTAAAAGAAAGATTGGATGTGAAATTACTAGAGGGAGCGATATTAAATTTACTGAAACATCATGATGCTTTACGTTTCCGGTACGAACAGTTACCAAACGGAACGTGGAGGCAGAGAAATGAAGGGACTGATGAGCTGTCAGTACTCCATGTTGTAAAACGGAATCAAGTTAATGAAAAAGAGTGGAATAAAATAATACAAGAAGAGATGAATATTCATCAAGCTAGTTTCAATTTAATTACTGGTCCGTTAATGAAAGTAGTGTACTTTGAAGATAACTTGACTGAAAATGATCGAATATTCTGGGTGATACATCATTTAGTAGTAGATGGAGTGTCATGGAGGATTCTATTGGAAGATTTACAGGTGGTATATAACCAGATGAAACAAGGTCAAGAAATTCGCTTACCTGCGAAAAGTACATCTTTTAAAGAATGGTCTGAACGACTTCAGACATACAGTGATTCGGGTATTTCAAAAGAAGTAAAGGATTATTGGAATGAACAAGTAGAAAAAGAAACGATGAAAATTCCAATGGACTATCCAATACAAGAAACGACAGAAGAATCGATTGATCAAGTGACGAGGACTTTAGGAATAGAAGAAACACAAGCATTGTTATACGAAGTTCTAGTCACTCATAAGACAAGGATTGATGAGGTACTATTAACGGCATTAGGACAAGCTATCGTCGATTGTACAAATCAGCAAACCGTTTCTATTCATCTAGAAGGACACGGAAGAGAAGAGATGATTGAAGGTATTGATTTATCAAGGACAGTGGGCTGGTTCACGAGTATTTATCCCGTTCATCTCAATTTTCAAGGAACTCAGACACCTATTGAAGGGTTAAAGGCAGTCAAAGAACAATTGCGTCGAATCCCAAATCGCGGAGTAGACTATGGTATTTTACGTTACTTGAATAAAGGATTACTTCCGTTTTATCAGCAAAAGCCTTCAATAAGCTTTAACTATTTGGGCCAATTTGATCAGGTGTTTTCAAGGGACTCTTTGTTTATGCAAGAGACAGGATTTACATTTTTAGATCATGCTCCAGATTCCAAACCATCTCATCTAATTGATGTTATCGGAATGTTGAAGGATGAAAAGTTACATTTTATTTGGCTGTATAGTAGGGAACAGTTTTCTAAATTAAAAATTCAAGTGATAGCAGATGGTATGTTGAGGCATCTTCGTCAACTTATAAATAAACCAACAACAGAGTCTGCTTTTACGGTATCAGATTTTGCTGATGCAGAGGATCTTACGGAAGAAAGCTTGAGCAAAGTATTACTTAAATTAACAAAGAAGAGGGTGTAAAAATGGGAGACGTTATTGATATATATGGTTTATCACCTTTGCAAAAAGGAATACTGTTTCATACTTTATACGATCAAGATGATGAATATTCTTTTTCCTATATTGTACAAGTAGGTTTCTTGCTCGGGGGGCAATTGGATGTTGCTACTTTTGAAAAAGCTTGGGAATATGTTATTCAACGACATGAGGTTCTGCGCTCAGTATTTGTTTGGGAGGAAGTAGAAAAACCTCTACAAGCAGTTTACGAACGTCTTCCTTTTACTATTCATCAAGAGGATTGGAGTACCCATTCGCATGAGGAGAAGGAGAAGAAATTACACCAGTTTTTGACTGCAGATCGTAGCAAAGGATTTTTATTGGATGAAGCACCATTGATGAGAGTCACTGCGATTAAAGAAGCAGAAGGGGAAACGAGAATTATTTGGACACATCATCATATTTTACTAGATGGATGGAGTGTGTCATTGGTCTTTAGTGAAGTGATGGAAGTTTATCTCAAGATGATAAAGGGAGAATTGTTGAATCTTCCTAAATCTCTTCCTTATAAAAAATATATCCAATGGATAAATAAACAAGATCAAAGTCAAGCAGAGGAATTTTGGAAAGAAGAATTAAAAGGGTTCTATGCACCTACTCCATTAGCAATGGAAAGAAAGGATCAAGGACAAGAGAAGGGTTATGGGGAGTTTGCTTATCAAGTATCTGAGGAACTTACTGAGAATTTACAAGAGTGGGTACGAAATAGTCGATTAACGTTGAATACGTTAGTACAAGGTGCATGGGCTTATTTGATGAGTAGGTATAGCGGTGACAGTGACGTCGTATTTGGCGTAACTAGCGCTGGACGTCCTACTGATTTAATAGGAGCAGAGAATATGGTCGGGCTATTTATTAACACATTGCCTACCAGAATTCGATTAGCGGATAATACATCAGTAGTAGATTGGCTTCGTAAAATACAAATGAAAGAAATGGAACGAAGACAGTATGAGTATAATTCGTTGATAGATATTCAAGGCTGGAGTGAGGTTCCGCGAAATAGCTCCTTATTTCATACCTTGTATGTGTTTGAAAATTATCCAATTCAAGGTGAGAGAAATGATGATTTAAGATTACTAGATGTTACAAGCACGGAACAAACAAATTATCCTTTAACACTCATTGTAATGCCCGGTAAGAAAATTACTTTAAAGTTGATGTATGATCGAAGCTATTTTAATGAAGAAGCAATAAATCGGATTCAGAATCACTTATTGCAAATATTAATTCAGATGACGAAGAGCCTAGATTCAAAACTATTTGAAATTACTCATTTAACAGAAGAAGAACAGATACAGTTACTAGAGGAATGGAATCATACTCAAGTTAATTATTCGGCTGAAGGCATGATTCATACGATGTTTGAGGAGCAAGTTAAAAAAACACCGGAAGCAATCGCGGCTAGTTACGAAAATGAACAAATTACCTATAAAGAGTTGGAGAAGCGTGCAAATCAGCTAGCTCATTATTTACAAAAGCATGGTGTAGGCCCAGAGTCTCTAGTTGGGGTATATATGGAACGTTCATTACAAATGATGATAGCGTTATTAGGTATTCTAAAATCAGGAGCAGCGTATGTTCCACTTGACCCTACTTATCCAGAGAGTCGACTTCGATATATATTAGAGGATGCTGGAATCGAAGTACTAGTGACGGAAGAGAATTCTAAAAATTTGTTTGTATCTGAAAATATTGAAACGATTTGTATGAATAAAGATTATACTGCAATTGAAAAAGAAGAAACAACCCCATGTATAAGTGGTGTAACAGGAGAAAATTTAGCGTATGTTATGTATACTTCAGGATCTACAGGGAATCCAAAGGGAGTAATGATTGAGCATCATTCAGTAATTAATTATCTAGAATGGATGCAACATAAATATCCGCTCTCTGAAAAGGATGTGGTCTTGCAGAAAACGCCATTCTCATTTGATGTCTCTGTTTGGGAATTGTTTTGGGGCATTCACGTTGGTGCAAGTGTATCTTTCCTACCTCCAGGTGGAGAAAAAGATCCTTCTATTATAGCTGAAGTGATTAAACAACATCAGGTTACTATAGTTCAATTTGTACCTTCGATGTTATCTGTTTTCTTAGATCACTTCAATCATATTGAAATGAACATGAATTGTTCGTCCGTACGCCATGTATTTTCTGGTGGAGAAGAACTAAGTTCAGGGTTAGTTAGACGATTTCAACAGAAATGGAATTATAGTGGACAAGTGAAATTAACCAACTTTTATGGACCAACTGAAGCCACTATTTATGTGAATGCATTTGATATTCAGCCTAATCAAGAATTTGTTTCTATTGGGCAGCCAATACAGAACACGCAATTATATGTATTAGACCAAAATCAACGCTTGCAATCAATAGGAACTGAGGGTGAGTTATATATTGGTGGTGCTGGTTTAGCGCGTGGATACTTAAATCGTCAGAATCTTACTACTGAAAAATTCATTTCGCACCCATTTCGATTGGGGGAACGACTATATCGAACAGGAGATTCAGTAAGATATCTAACTGATGGAAATATAGAATTTATAGGTAGAATGGATCATCAAGTCAAAATGCGTGGTTTTAGGATTGAATTAGGAGAAATTGAAGCCACTTTAGAAAAATGTTCGTTTATTAAAGAGGCTGTCGTATTAGTTAGAGAAGATCGTCCAGGTGATCAACGATTGGTTGCATATGTAATAAGCGATGGAAATACCCAAGAGTGGAGAGAGTATTTACAAAACCAATTACCGAATCATATGATTCCAGCGCACTTTATAGAGTTAGAACACTTCCCGCTTACTCCGAATGGGAAAATTGACCGAAAGGCCTTGCCAGCACCTGATGAGCAAGCTATTGAAGATTTAAATGTGCTACCTCGGACGCCATCGGAAGAGCTTATTGCCTCGGTTTGGAGCCAAGTGTTAGGAACAGAAAATATTGGTATTCAAGATTCCTTCTTTGAACGTGGTGGGCACTCACTACTTGCTACTCAAATTGTCTCTCGATTGCAAGAACTGTTCCAAATTAAAATTCCATTACGTGAACTTTTCAAGCACGATACAGTGGAAGCATTGGCGAAACGGGTGGATCAGTTACGAAAAGAAGATAAAAAACGAGAGGTTGCTCCCCTTGTACCTATGAAACGAGAAGAAATTATCCCACTTTCCTATGCGCAGAAACGTCTATGGTTTATTGATCAATTAATGCCAAATAGTGCTATGTACAATATTCATGCAGCGTGTCGCTTAACAGGTGAATGGTCAATTGAAGCATTGGAGGCCGGATGGAATCAATTGTTGGAGCGTCATGAATCATTAAGGACGATAATTCTAGAACAAGAGGGTGAACCTTTTCAACAAGTTCAATCTCATGTATTCAGACATATTCCTCAAACGAATCTAACAGATCTCTCTTTGGAAGATAGGGAAAGAGAAATGAAACGGCTCATTCAAAACGAAGCTGAGGAACCATTTCATTTTGGACAAGATCCTCTGATTCGAACACGAATATTGAAAGTGGACAGGGAAGAATGGATTCTCATTTGTACGATGCATCATATTATTTCAGATGGATGGTCAATGGGAATCTTACTTGAAGAATGGATGGCTTTTTATGAAGGAGCATTAAGCGGCAAACCGGCGGAATTGAAGGAATTATCTATCCAATATGCAGATTTTGTCATGTGGCAGAAGGAATGGCAAAAAGAAGAAAATTTGAATCAGCACCTTCAATATTGGAAGGAAGAATTATCTGGGGAACTACCGGTTTTACAATTACCGATGGATCGTCCTCGACCTGCAGTTCAAACCCATCGTGGTGCAAGTCAGTCCTTAATAGTGGCGAATTCCCTACAGGAAAAGCTCAAAGATTTAAGTCTGCAAGAAGGATGCACTTTATTTATGACATTGATGGCAGCGTATCAAAGCTTCCTTTCTCGTTATACAGGACAGGATGACATCTTGGTTGGAAGCCCAATCGCTAATCGAAATGTGAAAGAGATTGAGGGATTAATAGGTTTCTTTGCAAATACGTTGGTTTATCGAGCTGATTTCAGTGAAAATCCGTCGTTCCAAGAACTTTTGTCGCAGGTAAGAAAAAAAGCACTAAAAGCATACGAGTATCAGGACATCCCATTTGAGAAAGTGGTAGAATCCGTAAAGCCGGAACGGAATACAAGTCATTCACCAATATTCCAAACTATGTTTACTTTACAGAATGCGAAGCAAGAATTTCCTCAGCTATCTGAAAGACAAATGGAACTCATGGAAAGCCATGCTTCTGTAGCGAAATTTGATTTGAGTTTATTTGTTACTGAGACGGAAGAAGGATTATCACTAACCTTTGAATACAATACTGATTTGTTTGATGATACAACCATTGAACGTATGGCAAGTCATTTTGAGCATTGGTTAAATCAAATTGTCTCTCATCCAAAAGGTGTATTATCAGAACTGAATATGTTATCGAAAGTAGAATATAAGCAACTACTAGAGGAATGGAATAAATCGCGTGTTATAGATATGGAAGAAAGTACGATTCATACAATGTTTGAAGAACAGGTGAAAAAAACACCAGAAGCAATTGCAGTAGTGTGCGAAGATGAAGAACTAACATATCGAGAGTTGGACGAACGCTCGAATCAGTTGGCACATTATTTACAAAAAAATGGTGTAACATGCGAATCATTAGTTGGGATTTGCGTCACACGTTCATCTGAGATGATTGTCGGTCTCTTAGGAATTATGAAGGCGGGAGGAGCATATGTCCCAATTGATCCAGCGTATCCGGAAAGTCGACTACAGTACATTTTAGAAGATGCTCAAATAAAGGTACTGGTGACACAGGAAAAGTTACAACAAAAAATGGTTATACCTAAATTCGTCAACGTGATTTGTATTGATAGTAATCGAGCAGAAATAGAACAAGAAGTAACTACGGTATGTACGAGTGAAGTGACGGGCGATAACTTAGCCTATATTATCTATACTTCAGGTTCCACTGGAAATCCAAAGGGAGTAATGATTGAGCACAGGAATACAGTAACAATGATTCATTGGGCGCATCATACGTATTCCCGAAAGGAATTAGCGGGAGTGTTAGCTTCAACTTCGCTATCTTTTGATTTATCCGTTTTTGAAGTATTTGTTCCCTTAACGATGGGTGGTAAGGTGATTGTCACTGAAAATGCTCTACATCTAGAGAAGTTGTCTACCAAAGGTGTAACTTTGGTTAATACTGTACCATCGGCAGCGAAGGAACTGGTTCGAGCAAAAACAATCCCTTCTTCGGTAAAGGTGATGAATTTGGCTGGAGAACCATTGCCATATTCGCTTGTTCAAGATTTATACGAGAGAAGTACGATCGAAAAGGTGTACAACCTATATGGACCGTCCGAAGATACTACGTATTCCACGTATATGGAATTAGAAAAGTGTGACATGCATAGGGTACCACCAATTGGTAAACCAATATTCAATACAGAAGTATATGTACTGAGTGCCGAACAAAAAATGGTTCCAATTGGTGTAGTTGGTGAGCTATACATTGGTGGATCAGGGTTAGCGCGTGGATATTTAAACCGCCCTGACTTAACGCAAGATCGTTTTATACCGCATCCGTTTAAAGAAGGAGAGCGAGTATACCGGACTGGAGATCTAGTAAGGTATTTACCAGATGGAAATTTGGAGTATGTTGGACGAATCGATCATCAAGTGAAAATTCGTGGGTTCCGGATTGAACTAGGAGAAATTGAAGCGACATTACAAAGGCATACACTGGTTAACGAAGTTATTGTGATGGTGCAGGAAGATTATCCTGGCGATCCGCGTTTGATCGCCTATGTTGTAGGAGACGGGGATGCTCAAAAGTGGCGTGATTATCTCAAGGATCAACTACCAAATTATATGATTCCAGCCTATTTTGTTGGATTAAATGCATTTCCACTCACTCCTAATGGGAAAATTGATAGGAAGGCCTTACCAGCACCAGAGAGACAGGAGATAGCAAGTGGTTATATTGCTCCTCGTACGTCTACGGAAAAAACAATCGTTTCGATATGGCATGAAGTTTTAGGTATGGAAAACATCGGAATTCAAGATTCATTTTTTGAAATTGGTGGCCATTCACTACTCGCTACGCAAGCTGTTTCCAATCTTAAAGAGGCTTTTGGAATCGAGATACCATTGCATGATTTATTTATGTTTCATACGGTGCAGCAATTGGCAGAACAGATTGATCAATTGCTCGATAACAAAAATCAAGAAATGCAGAATGATAGTAAGGAGAATGTAAGTCTTCAAGACTATGTTCAAAAAGAAGCAGAAGTCAGTAATGATGAAGAATTATTGGAACTACTTAAGCAATTAGAGGAGCTATCAGAGGAAGAAGCACAAGGGATATTCGAGAGTAATTTGATTGAGGAAGGGGTAAAAAAATGAGAAGTGATTTACTTGCAAAGCTGAGTTCACTTTCTCCTGAGAAGAGAGCATGGCTTCAGAAGCAAATGCAAAAAAAGGAGAATAAAGAAGCACTCCCGTTGTCTTATGCACAACAACGCTTGTGGTTTATGGACAGATTTAATCCAAACAGTTCTTTATATAATATTCCAACAGTATGGCATCTAAAAGGAAATTGGATACCTGAAGCATTAGAAAAGGGATTCAATCGACTCATTGAACGCCATGAATCATTACGAACTGTTTTTAAAGAAGTAGGAGAACAACCCGTGCAACAAATTGTCGAATTCCTTCCTAGAGCATTACCTGTAAGATATTACTCTCAACTTCCTCTAGAAGTAAAAGAAAAAGAGGTAGATAGTTTAATTGCGAGAGAAGCGCAAGAACCATTTGATTTAATGAATGGTCCTTTAATTCGTAATCAGCTTGTTCAATTAGAGAAGGATGAATGGTTATTACTGTGTACGATGCATCATATTATTTCTGATGCTTGGTCCATTGGTATATTCATGAATGAATTACTTGCTTTCTATGAAGAAGAAACGGGCGGAAATCATGCTAAATTAAGTTCACTATCCATTCAATATGCAGACTTTGCGAAGTGGCAAAAGGAGTGGTTGCAAGGTGATGTGCTAAATCGTCAGCTTACGTATTGGCAGGAAGAATTGTCTGGTGAACTTCCTATCTTACAACTGCCAGTGGATCGACCTCGACCGGTTAAACAGACTTACTCTGGGGCTACGCATCATGTAATTTTTCCTTATAAATTGCTCAGTCAATTGAAGGATATAAGTCGACAAGAAGGATCTACTTTATTTATGACTTTAATGGCCGCATACCAGAGCTTTCTTGCTCGTTATACGGGACAAAAAGATATTCTAGTTGGTAGTCCGATTGCAAATCGAAACCATAAGGGAGTAGAAGGATTAATTGGTTTCTTTGTTAATACGTTGGTTTATCGATCAGATTTGAGTGGCACCCCTACTTTTCGAGAGATTTTGAACCAAACAAAGAAAAAGGCGTTAAAAGCTTACGAATATCAAGATATACCATTTGAAAAAGTAGTAGAAGCTGTGCAACCTGAACGAAGCATGAGTCATTCCCCTATATTTCAGACCATGTTTACGCTACAGAATATAAAACAAGAACGACTAGATTTGCCTGATAGAAGTATTGAAATGGTAGAAAGTAATATGTCTATTGCTAAATTTGATTTGAGCTTAACTGCCTATGAAGTGGAAGAAGGTCTATTCGTCTCATTTGAATACAACACGGATTTATTTGATAGTAGTACCATTGCACGTATGGCAGGACATTTTGAGAACTGGCTAAATGAAATCACGTATCATCCAGATGAATCATTTACAAAGCTGTCAATGTTATCGGATAATGAGCAAAAACAACTCCTAGAAGAATGGAATGATACGGACGTAGTTTATGGTCATGATTGTATGATTCATGAGCTATTTGAGCAGCAAGTTGCACGGACACCTGATGCAGTGGCGGTAGTTTATGAGGGTGGAAAGCTAACGTATCAAGAACTTAATGAAAAATCGAATCAATTGGCACGTTTTCTACAAAAACGAGGTATCGGACCTGAATCATTGGTCGGTATATGTATTGAACGTTCTCCTGATATGATTATCGGTCTCTTTGGGATTTTGAAGGCAGGTGGGGCTTATGTCCCACTGGACCCAAGTTATCCCGAAAACCGCCTGAGATATATTTTGGAGAATTCACAAATTCAAGTGCTGTTAACAAAAGAAACACTACAGGACTGGTTACCTAAAGATATTCAAGCAATTTGTTTAGACCGGGATCAAGTGATGATTTCTAAAGAGAGTAATTTAGCTCCGGTAAGTGGAGTAACAGCAAATAACTTAGCCTATATCATATACACTTCGGGTTCGACGGGAAATCCAAAGGGGGTAATGATTGAACATCATTCCGTTATCAATCGCCTACAGTGGATGCAGAAAAAATATCCATTGTCCGAGGAGGATACAATCCTACAAAAGACACCGTTTTCGTTCGATGTTTCTGTCTGGGAATTATTTTGGTGGTCATTTGTAGGAGCACGTGTTTGTTTACTTCCACCAGGAGGAGAGAAAGATCCTGCGGTGATTGAGGAGTATATTGAACGATACCGTGTATCCACCATGCACTTTGTTCCGTCGATGTTATCTACTTTCTTAGATTATATGGAACTATATAATTCGAAAAGGGATGTCTCGTCTTTAATTCAAGTTTTTACTAGTGGAGAAGCGTTAAACACTGAGCAGGTTCGCCGGTTTAAGGGGATCTTTTACAATGCTCAGCAAACAAAGTTAATTAACTTGTATGGTCCTACTGAAGCAACTGTGGATGTGACTTATTATGATTGTGATTTAGAAAAAGAAGCAATGCTTATTCCGATTGGTCGTCCGATTGATAATACAGAGTTGTATGTGCTAGATCAATATCAACAAGTCGTCCCGATTGGTGTGGCAGGGGAACTTTACCTTGGAGGAGTAGGATTGGCACGTGGCTACTTCAATCGACCGGATTTAACTACTGAACGTTTTATTTCGCATCCTTTTAAGGACGGGGAACGATTATATCGAACGGGTGACTTGGTGAGATATATGAATGATCGTAACTTAGAATATATTGGAAGAATAGATAACCAAGTTAAAATTAGAGGATTCCGAATTGAATTGGGAGAAATTGAAGCAGCTTTACATGATTACTCATCTGTAAAAGAGGCAGTCGTGTTGGTGAAGGAAGATCGACCAGGAGATAAGCAGTTAGTAGCTTATGTAGTGGGTGAAGGGGATACTGGAGAGTGGCGTGAATATCTCAAGAAGCAACTGCCACATTATATGGTTCCGGCATACTTTTTCAAAATTGAAGGTATGCCACTCACTCCAAATGGTAAGGTGAATCGGAAAGCCTTACTGGAATTAGAAGAACAGTTCATAAGTGAAGATATTACTTCATCACGAACACCAGTGGAGGAGCTTATCGTTTCCGTTTGGAGTCAAGTGTTAGGAATAAAAAATATTAGTGTTCAGGATTCCTTTTTTGAAATCGGTGGTCATTCACTACTAGCTACTCAAGTAGTGTCACGTTTACAGGGAATTTTTCAAATCGAATTACCAGTACGTGAACTATTTGAATATACAACGGTGGAGTCACTGGCAAAGCGATTAGATCAGTTACGTAAAGGAGATAAAAAACGAGAGATTCCGCCGCTAATACCAATGAAACGAGGAGAAGCTATCCCACTATCTTATGCCCAACAACGCTTATGGTTCATTGATCAATTTACACCTAATAGTGCCCTTTACAATATGCCAATGGTATGTCGCCTTACAGGGAATTGGCTACTTGAAGCATTGGAAACGGGATGGAATCAACTAATAGAACGTCATGAATCACTGCGGACGGTCTTTCACGAAGTGAACGGTCAACCCGTACAGCAAATTGAACCGTATGCTTTTCAATCAATTCCGAAAACGGATTTAACTATGCTTTCTTCTGAAGATCAAGAAGAAGAAGTTAAACGTTTAATTCAACAAGAAACAGAAGTGCCATTTGATTTAACAGAGGGTCCATTAATCAGGACAAGTATTTTGCATGTGGGAGAGGAAGAATGGATACTCCTTTGTACTCTACATCATATCATTTCAGATGGATGGTCAATGGGAATCCTACTTGAAGAATGGATGGCATTTTATGAGAAAGCAACGGATGGAAAGGTAGCGGAACTTGAACCATTACCGGTTCAATATGCCGACTTTGCTCAGTGGCAAAAAGGATGGCTAAAGGAGGAGGTGCTTGATCAACAACTCCAATATTGGAGGGAAGAATTGTCTGGGGAGCTTCCTGTACTCCAACTTCCTGTGGATCGCCCGCGTCCCGCAATACAAACTCATCACGGGTCGACATACACTATGGTTCTGCCAAGCACGCTACATGATAAATTGAATGAACTTAGTCGAAAAGAAGGGGCTACACTCTTCATGACGCTTTTAGCTGCATATCAAAGTTTTCTATCTCGTTATACGGGACAAGAAGATATTCTGGTCGGAAGCCCAATTGCGAATCGAAATTATAGAGAAATTGAAGGACTAATTGGTTTCTTCGTTAACACGCTGGTTTATCGAGCTAATTTGAGTGGTAGGCCGACATTTCAAGATGTACTGTATCAGGTTCGTCAAAAGGCATTGAAGGCGTATGAATATCAAGATATTCCATTTGAAAAAATTGTAGAAGTTGTGCAACCGGAACGAAGTACAAGTCATTCGCCAATCTTCCAGACTATGTTCATCTTGCAAAATATGAAACAAGAATTACCGGTGTTGTCTAGTAGAAGTATTGAAATGATAGAAAGCTATAGTCCAATTGCAAAGTTTGATTTAAGTGTAATGGCAGTTGAGACGGAAGAGGGATTACTTTTTACTTTTGAGTATAATAAGGATTTATTCAATGCTACTACTATTGAACGGATGGCAGGACACTTTGAGAAATGGCTACATGAAGTTTCTTATCGCCCACAAAATCCGTTGCATGACCTGAGCATGCTATCAGAACCCGAGCGTACTTTGTTATTAGAAACATGGAATGACACTGTAATGGAAATGTCTCATCAGGGTCTTATTTGCGACAGATTTGAGGAGCAAGTAGCAAGGCGTCCGGATGCGATTGCGGTAGTTGATCAAACAAAACAGTGGACTTATGGTGAACTGGATGCACAAGCAAATCAGTTGGCAAATGTTTTACAGCGAAAGGGAGTAGCCCCAGAGTCAGTGGTAGGAGTTTATCTTTCGAGGTCAGCTGAGCTGATGGCAAGTTTACTAGGCATTTTAAAAGCTGGTGGAGCTTATGTCGTTTTAGATCCGTTGTATCCAAAATCAAGGTTAGAATACATGATTGAAGATGCAGGAATTCAATTTGTAGTGACGGCGGAAGGACAAGAAGGACATTTCGCACACGTCGAAATGGTGAGGTTAGAAGAATTAACGATGGAAAGCGTAATCGCACCTACACGTCAAATAAATCCAGAGAACTTAGCCTATATTGTCTATACCTCTGGTTCTACAGGAAAACCGAAGGGTGTCATGGTTGAATATCGCTCATTAATGAATATGGTTTCTTGGCATCAGGAAGTTTATCATATTTCAGCAGAGGATCGTGCGACTCAGATTGCAGGGGTTGCTTTTGATTCGGCTGTCCAGGAGATTTGGCCGTATCTAACTGCTGGTGCAGCACTCTACTTGTCAACAGAGGAACTGAGAATTAATCCAGAAGCACTAAGGGACTGGCTCATCGATTCACGAATAACAGCTAGCTTTGCACCTACGCCTATTCTGGAAAGGCTCTTGAAATTATCTTGGCCAGATAAAACGGATCTTCGTTTTATCATTACTGGTGGGGATCAATTAACGCAGTACCCATCTAACGATATTCCTTTTGCGGTAATTAATCAGTATGGTCCATCGGAAAATACCGTTGTTACCACAGATTGTTATGTACCTGTAGGAGTGACAACAGGTACGCCATCGATTGGTCGACCGATTGCGAATACAGAAGTTTATGTGTTAGATTCTCATCTTCAGCTAGTACCAATTGGTGTAATTGGAGATCTCTATATTGGAGGGAAGAGTCTTGCACGTGGATATGCTAATCGTCCGGATCTTACAAAGGAAAAATTTATTCCACATCCTTTCAAGTCAGGAGAACGTCTCTATTATACAGGAGACAAAGCAAGTTATCTTTCTGATGGTAATCTCCAGTTCCATGGACGTATAGATGACCAAGTGAAAATTCGTGGTTTTCGGATTGAATTGGGAGAAATAGAAGCTGTTTTGCAGGCACATTCTTCTGTGAAGGAAGCAGTTGTATTGGTACGAGAGGATAATCAAGGTAACAAGAGATTAGTAGCTTATGTAGTTGGTGAAGGAAGTTTACATGAATGGCGAGAACATCTACAAACACATTTACCTAATTACATGGTTCCAACAAACTTTATTGAGATGGAATTTTTACCACTTACACCGAATGGAAAACTTGATTTGAAGGCATTGCCTATACTTAGTGAACAATCCGTCGAAAATACTGTATACCCACGAACTCCGCTGGAAGAACTTATCGCTTCAGTGTGGAGTCAAGTGCTAGGAATAAAAGAAATTGGTGTTCAGGATTCTTTCTTTGAGCTCGGTGGTCACTCTCTACTTGCTACACAAGTGGTCTCACGCTTACAGGAAGTCTTTCAAATCAAATTACCGGTACGTGAACTGTTCGAATATTCAACGGTCGAGGCATTATCGAAACGAATAGATCAGTTACGTAAGGGGAGCGAAAAACGAGAAATTCCACCATTGGTGCCGATGGAACGCGGAAATAATATTCCACTATCTTATGCCCAACAGCGCTTATGGTTTATTGATCAATTTGCACCTAATAGTGCACTTTATAATATGCCAATGGCATGCCGCCTTACAGGGAATTGGTTACCTGAAGCATTGGAGTTGGGATGGAATCAGTTGATAGAGCGTCACGAATCTTTGCGGACTGTATTTTATGAAGAGGATGGCTATCCTGTGCAGCAGATTCAACCGTACGTTTTCCGTCCGCTTCTCCAAATGGATTTAACTAAGCTTTCATTAGAGGAGCGAGAAAGAAAGTTGGAGCAATGGATTCAAACTGAAGTCGAATCTCCATTTGATTTAGAACAAGGGCCATTGTTCCGTGGGAAACTCATAAGAATTTCAGAAGAAGAATGGGTTCTTCTGTGTAATATGCATCATATTATCTCAGATGGATGGTCGATGGAAATCTTACTTCAAGAATGGATGGCATTTTATGAGAATGCGATTGGTGAAAAACAAGCAGAGCTGGAACCACTACCAGTTCAATATGCCGATTTTGCTCAGTGGCAAAGAGAATGGTTGAAAGATGAAGTACTATATCAACAACTTGCATATTGGAAGGAAGAATTATCTGGTGAGTTACCAGTCTTAATGTTGCCAATGGATCGTCCGCGTCCGCCAGTGCAAACCCATCATGGATTAACTCATAATGTTTTGTTGTCACGCTCATTACTGGATAAATTAAACGAACTAAGTCGTCAAGAAGGGGCCACACTTTTCATGACCTTATTGGCATCGTATCAAAGTTTCCTTGCTCGTTATACGGGACAAACGGATATTATTGTTGGCAGCCCAATTGCAAATCGAAATTATCGAGAAATTGAGGGGCTAATTGGTTTCTTTGTCAACACCTTGGTTTATCGAGCTGATTTAAGTAATGCACCGGCATTTCAAGAGTTGTTATCTCAAGTACGGATAAAAGCATTGAAGGCGTATGAGTATCAAGATGTTCCGTTTGAGAAAATTGTAGAGGTTATCCAACCTGAACGAAATACAAGCCATTCTCCGATTTTCCAAACCATGTTTACTTTGCAAAATACGGGACAGAAGCTACCAGAACTACATGGAAGAAATATAGAAGTAATGGAAAGTAATGCTCCAATCGCTAAGTTTGATTTAAGTTTAACAGCTGCAGAAGTGGAAGAGGGTTTATTACTTACTTTTGTTTATAGAACTGATTTATTTGACAGCTTAACTATTGAATCCATGGCTGAACATTTTGGAAACTGGTTGAATGTAATCGTGGAGAATCCTGATAAATCATTAGCTAAGTTGCCTATATTATCAGGATTACAGCAAAAACAGTTGGAAGAGTGGAATAATAATGCTGTAGCATATCTACGGGAAAGTACGATTCATCAGTTGTTTGAAGAGCAAGTAAATCGTACACCTGATGCGGTAGCAGTGGTAGATGAAAAACAGCAGTTAACATATCGAGAGCTGAATGAAAAAGCTAATCAATTGGCCCACTATCTTCAGCAATGTGGGATTGGGACTGAATCATTAGTTGGAATTTGCTTTGAGCGTTCAGTTGAGATGATTGTTAGTATTATGGGGATCTGGAAGGCTGGAGCAGCATATGTTCCATTGGACCCATCATATCCAGAAAGTCGCATACAATATATTTTGGAGGACACTGAAATTCAAGTATTAGTTACGAATGAGTCATTAGAAGGTTGGATCCCCAAAGAAGTCAAGGCAGTTTGTCTAGATAGGGATCAGGCAATGATTTCAAAAGAAAGCATTCTTTCACCAAAATGTGAAGTAACAGGAGAAAACCTAGCGTATGTTATCTATACTTCGGGATCGACGGGGAACCCAAAGGGTGTCTTGATACAGCATCATTCTGTAATAAACTTGTCGCATGGTTTACAAAAAGAGGTTTTCGAACATGAGATACCATCTAACATGCATGTCGGTTTAAATGCGTCAATTGCCTTTGATGCATCTATTCAGCAATTACAAATGCTGCTTTATGGTTCAAGTTTGTATATTATTCCAAGCGAAGTACGAAGTGATCCGGAGCAGTTTGTAGCTTATATTAGGGAGAACAAGTTAGAAATCTTTGATATAACACCTTCATTGCTTCAATTACTTATAGATGTCGGATTGTTAGAAACGTGCGATTGCGTTCATGTTCCAAGTAAGGTACTGGTTGGTGGTGAAGCAATTATGCCGTCATTATGGGAACAGCTAGTAGAGACTGATAAAATCCAGTTTTATAATGTATATGGTCCTACAGAATGTACGGTTGATGCAACATACTATCATATCAAAAAAGATAGTAAGAGAGTAACAATTGGGCGTCCATTGCCTAACATCCAAACTTATGTATTAGATAGAAATAGGTTGCCAGTTCCAGTTGGTGTGATGGGGGAACTTTATATCGGAGGAGCAGGTCTAGCAAGGGGGTACTTGAATCGTCCAGAGTTAACATCCGAACGATTTATTTCTCATCCATTCAAAGAAGGCGAGAGGTTATATAGAACAGGTGATCTTGTGAGATATCTTCCTGATGGTAATATAGACTACTTGGGAAGAATGGATAATCAAGTGAAGATTAGAGGATTTCGAATTGAACTTGGAGAGATTGAGTCGACTTTACAAGAGCATGACTTGGTAAAAGAGGCAGTTGTAATGGTTAGGGAAAATCAGTCGGGAGATAAGAGGCTGGTAGCTTATGTAGTGGGCGAAGGCAATTTAGAAGAATGGCGAGAGTATCTTAAAACAAAGCTGCCAATCCATATGATACCTTCCTACTTTGTCGAAATGAAAGAATTACCGCTAACCATAAATGGAAAGATTGATCGGAAATCGTTACCTATACCAGATTATCAAGGAACACAAGAAGGATACGTGGCCCCAAGAAATGAACGTGAACATAAGCTTTCTATCATTTGGGAACGTGTGCTAGGTTCAAAACGTATTGGTATGAATGATAACTTCTTTGAAATTGGTGGAGATTCAATTCTTAGCATTCAGATTGTCGCGCGCGCGAAGCAAGCTGGTTTACAATTGACACCAAAACAAATATTTGAACACCAAACGATTGCTGAGTTGGCGCAAGTAGTCAAAGAAGAACAAGGTGTACAAGCTGAACAAGGAATTATAACTGGAGAGACGATACTTACACCTATTCAGCAAAGGTTTTTTGCACAAAATCATCCTAACCCACATCATTGGAATCAATCCATGTTCTTCAGAACGAAAGAGAAATTGGACATAGGATCACTGGAAAAGGCGGCAGGTAACCTTCTACTTCATCATGATGCTCTGCGTTTAAGATATGAACGTTTACCTAATGGGGTTTGGAAACAGTGGAATGAAGGAATAGAAGAACAATTGATGCTTACTGTCATTTCATTAGACGAAGTGCCGGAAGCGGATTGGCATCAGGTTATTCAAAAAGAGATTAATGTTGCACAAGAAAGTTTGAATTTACATGAGGGTCCGCTAATGAGAATGGTGTATTTTGATGAAGGTGAGCACGCTGGCCGATTATTTTGGACAATTCATCATTTAGCCGTGGATGGTGTTTCTTGGCGAATTTTATTGGAAGATTTGCAAACAGCATATACGCAAGTAGTCCAAGGTCAGAAAATTCAATTACCTATGAAGAGTACATCTTTTAAAGAATGGTCGGAGAAATTACATCATTACGCTGAAACTGGACTATCAAAAGAAGTGCTACATTACTGGGAGGAGCAGGCTGAACAAGACGTAGTTAAATTGCCGGTAGATGGTACTATAAGTAATCCAGTAAGCGCAGTAACTGAGGAAATTACTGTGGTGTTAAATGAGAATGAGACCCGTATGTTATTGCAAGAGACTTTAAGCATTCACCGTGTCCAAATCAATGAAGTATTATTAGCAGCATTAGTACAAGCTACGGCAGCATGTACGGGGCAGCCGATATTGAGCGTAGATTTAGAGGGACATGGTCGAGAAGAGATTATTGAAGATGTTGATTTATCGAGAACTGTGGGATGGTTTACAAGTATTTACCCAGTTCATTTAAATATTACTAGTGCTAATACCCCAATTGCAGCATTAAAAGCAGTTAAAGAACAAGTTCGCAAAATTCCTAATAAGGGTGTTGATTATGGGGTGTTGCGTTACATGAACACAACAATGTGTGAGCCATTAAGCTCCCAATATACACCGTCTATTAGTTTTAACTATCTTGGACAATTTGACCAAATGTTTTCTAGCGATGCAATGTTTATTCCGGAGAACGAATTTAAGCGTTTAGATCATGCTGCCAGTTCCAAGCGATCGCATGTAATTGATGTAATTGGGGTTGTAACGGATGGAAAACTTCAGTTCACTTGGGTATACAATGTTGGACAATTTGCCAAATCAACGATTCAAAGTATTGCACAGAATATGCTATATCAACTGAGTAAATTGATTCAATTTTCAGATAGAGAATCTGCACTGACCATTTCGGATTTTGCAATGGCTAATCTTAGCCAAGAAGGTTTGACAAATGTACTAAACAAAATGCATCGCGGAAAGAACAATCAGATTACTGATTTATATCCACTATCACCTTTGCAAGAAGGTATGATTTTCCACACATTGCATGACCAAGGGGATGAACATGTTGCACCGTATATAGTGCAATTGAGTTTTATGATTCGAGGGAAAATGAATATTTCTACATTTGAGCAGGCGTGGAAATCTGTAATTCAGCGGCATGAAATTTTTCGTACAGCATTTGTATGGGACGAAATTGAAGAACCTGTACAAGTGGTGTATGAAAATATCCCATTTAAAGTGAACAAAGAAGACTGGCGTACAATGACAAGTGAAGAGATAGAGGAAAAAAGAAAAGTCTTTTTGGCATTAGATCGAAAACAAGCCTTCCAATTTGATGAAGCACCATTGATGCGGGTAACAGTCATTCAAGAAGGTGAGGAAGAATATCGGATTGTTTGGACCCATCACCATATTTTACTGGATGGATGGAGTTTACCATTAGTATTTAATGAATTACTTACAGTCTATCAGAAGAGAATGAATGGAGAAGCTGTGAAGTTACCTAAGTCCTCACCATATAAGAAATATATCCAATGGTTAAGAGAACAAGATAAGGAGCAGGCGGAACAATTCTGGAGAGAGAAGCTAAAAAGTTTTACTGCGCCAACTTTGCTGGGCTTAGAAAGTAAAGAGGAAGAAAAAGGTTACACAGAGAAGGTTACGTATTTATCAGAAGAGCAGACTCAAGCGTTACAAGGATGGGCGAAACGCAATAAACTTACTTTGAGTACAGTAATTCAAGGTGCATGGGCATATCTCATGAGCCGATATAGTGGAGAAAATGACATTGTTTTTGGTGTAACAAGCTCAGGGCGTTCTACGGAGATTATTGATGTTGAAAACATCGTAGGTCCTTTCATTACAACGTCACCGACGCGAATTCAATTGATGGATGATATAAAATTAATAGATTGGTTGCAGAAGATACAAGAGGAAGAGATAGAAAGAAGACAATATGAGTATGCTTCTTTGACAGAGATTCAGGGGTGGAGTGAAGTTCCTAGAGGAATACCGCTGTTCAATAGTTTATATGTGTTTGAAAATTATCCAGTGAAAGAGGAGTCTTCAGAAAATCTGGAAATTGGTGAATTGGAAGGGGTAGAACAAACCCACTACCCATTAGGGTTAGCTGTAGTTCCAGGAATCCAGTTATCGTTAAAGTTAATGTATGACCGTAGTAAGTTTAATAGAGTAACCATTGAACGAATGCTGGGTCATTTACACCAAGTGTTAATGCAAATGCTCAAAAACATTGATCAAAATCTATCGGAGCTAGTATATATTACGGAAGCTGAACAAAGAAAGCTATTGGAAGAATGGAATAATAATACTATATCCTATCCACGTGAGAATGCAATCCATCAACTATTCGAAGAGCAAGTAAATCGTACGCCTGACGCGTTGGCAGTGGTAGATGAAAAACAGCAACTAACATATCGAGAGCTGAATGAAAGAGCTAATCAATTAGCCCATCATTTACAGAAATGTGGAATTGGGACAGAGTCATTAGTTGGCCTTTGCTTTGAGCGTTCAGTTGAGATGGTTGTTGGTCTCATGGGAATTTGGAAGGCTGGAGCAGCCTATGTTCCATTAGATCCATCGAATCCGGAAAGCCGCCTGCAATATATTTTAGAAGACACGGGAATTAGAGTGTTAGTTACAAATGAGGTATTACTAGGATGGATACCTAAAGACATCAAGACAGTTTGCCTAGATAGGGATCAAGCAATGCTTTCTCAAGAAAGCAAACTTTCACCAATATGTGAGGTAACAGGGGAAAACTTAGCGTATGTTATCTATACTTCTGGTTCGACAGGGAATCCAAAGGGGGCTTTAGTACAGCACCATTCTGTAATAAACCTCTCCTATGGTTTACAAAAAGAAGTTTTCTCACATAACATACCTAGTAATATGCGCGTCGGTTTGAATGCGTCAATTGCCTTTGATGTATCTATTCAGCAATTACAAATGCTGCTGTATGGTTCAAGTTTATATATTATCCCAAGTGAAGTTCGCACTAATCCGGAACGATTTGTGTCTTATATTAGGGAGAATAAATTGGAAATGTTTGATATGACACCTTCATTACTTCAATTACTTATAGATGGAGGATTACTAGAAACAAGTGCTGATGTTCATGTACCAAGTAAGATATTAGTCGGTGGTGAAGCAATCATGCCGTCATTATGGAAACAGCTAGTAGAGACTGAAAAAATTGATTTTTATAACGTATACGGTCCTACAGAATGTACGGTTGATGCAACGTGTTATCATATCGAAACAGATAGTAAGAGAGTTACAATTGGACGTCCGTTGCCGAACGTTCAAACTTATGTATTAGATAAAAATTTGTTACCTGTTCCAGTTGGTGTAACAGGTGAGCTATATATTGGTGGTGCAGGTATAGCGCGAGGATACTTGAATCGTCCAGAATTAACAACAGAGCGATTCATCCGTCATCCATTTAATGAAGAAGAGCGTTTATATCGTACGGGAGATTTGGTTCGTTATTTACCTGATGGTAATTTAGATTACTTGAGAAGAATTGATAATCAAGTGAAAATTAGGGGCTTTCGTATTGAACTTGAAGAGATTGAAGCGAGTATAGAGAAGCATCCATTGGTAAAAGAAGCAGTAGTTTTGGTAACAGAGGATAAATTAGGAGAGCAGAGATTGGTTGCTTATGTAGTTGGAGATGGAAGTATGCATGACTGGCGTGAATATCTCAAGACACAAGTACCGAATTATATGGTTCCCGCACACTTTATAAAGGTAGACAAGATTCCTCTTACACCGAATGGAAAAGTTGATCGAAAGGCATTGAACAGTTTAACAATTCAAAGAGAAAATAATTTGTCTACACCAATCATTCCAAGGGATGAAATTGAATATCAGTTGATTAAAATCTGGCAGGATGTGTTACAGATAGAAGATGTCTATGTAAATGATGATTTCTTTAATAGAGGGGGACATTCTCTCCTTGTAATTAAATTGATTTCAAAAATTAAGGAGAAGTTTGGAAAAGAGATTAAGGTGTCTACAATGATTAAGAATCCAACAGTGGAAGGAATCGCATGCCTTATTCGTGATAAGCATGATATGACAAAATCTGTATCAGCGCTAGTTCCACTACAAGAATCAGAGAAAAGACCTTTCTTCTGCGTTCATCCGTTTATGGGGAATGTATTCTGTTACATTCAACTAGCAAGATTGCTTAAGAACCATTGTTCATTTTATGGTTTACAGAATCCTCTTATAGAAAAGAAAGAAATTGACGAGTTAACTTTGCCGGAAGTAATTCAACTTTACATCGAAGAAATAAAACGTGTTCAGCCAGAAGGTCCATATCGTCTTGGAGGATGGTCTTTAGGCGGTGCAATTGCTTATAAAATCGCAACTGTACTAAAGAATCAAGGTGAGGAAGTTGAGTTGTTGATACTAATGGATACTAAAGTACCTTCAGAGCAGGACTATAAAACAAGAGAAGAAATGCGCTCATATATATATGAGCATTTCATTCCTAGAGATTTTACTGAGCAGGAAGAAGGCCTCATCCATAAACAAGATATGCTTGTGGAGCGATTAATTATGGAGGGAGTACTCCCGCCTGATGCAGATCTTATGAATTTGAAGCAAGTTATCAATGCTCATAGGAAATGCCTGAACTTAATGGCAGAGCATGATTTAATACCATACTCTGGAGAAGTTCTCTACTTTAGTGCTGAGGAAGGAAAAGAGTTGTTTACAGATTGGGGACCTTTATTAAAAGGTAGAGTAAATAGGTATTCAGTCCCTGGATCACATGAGGAAATAGTAGATTCACCTGCAGTTGAAAAAATAGCTATGTATCTACTAAATGAATTTGAAGGAATAAAAGAGAAGTCCATTTTATTAACGGAAAAGTAGAGGGTATAAAAGATGCAAAGCTATGAACGAAAAGGGCAGCCCAATAACTGCATATCAAGTGTAGGGAATAATGAATATATTAAGAGCATTACTTTTTAAGGGGATAATGTAAAAAGTAATTGGTAGAGACATAGAAATCTTTGTAATAGAAGCGAATGCCTGATGATATTACTGAGGGAAGGTGCATATTTTCATTGATATGTAAATATGCACCTTTTCTATTGTATATGCAATTTAATAAAGTTAATTTGAGTTTCTGTAACGTTCATATATGAAGCCATTCTTTAAAAAAGGACGTGATTTATCATACAAATTCACGCTGTGAAAATACCAAAGAATATTGAAAGTCATTTGTTTAAGAAACTTAGTAACTTGGTTTCAAATGGGAAGAAAGAGCGAATGAAGCGATTATTAAATTCATGCGACATTAATAGGACCCTGATAGGGGATTTACTAATCCGATCTCTAATCTGCCAAAAGTATAAAATTAATAATGAAGAAATTAGATTTATATATAATGAGTATGGAAAACCTTTTGTTGAAAACTTTTCTGACTTTCATTTTAATGTGTCTCATTCAGGAGAATGGGTGGTTTGTACTACTGCTAATTTTAATGTGGGTATTGATATAGAAAAAGTTTCAGAAATAGAGGCTTTTAAATTAGCAAAAGAATTTTTTTCAGCGGAAGAATTTTATGATATATCTAATATGAATTCTGATGAACAAATTAATTATTTTTATGATTTATGGACATTAAAAGAAAGCTATATAAAAACGATTGGAAAAGGGCTTTATACCCCATTAAATTCATTCTCTATAAAAAAAGAATCACGAACTTCAATTTCATACAAGCATATACCTAAAAACTTTTACTTTAAACAATATAACATTGATCCAAATTATAAGTTATCTGCTTGTGCAACAAGAGATGAATTTCCTCAAGAGATAATAATTAAAGACATTTATACAATTTGCCAAACTATATACAAATTTGAAAGTAAGGAGAAAATCAATGCAGAAGACTAAACTTTTTTGCTTTCCACATGCTGGGGGATCTGCGTTTAGTTACGCAAAATGGAAAAATCACTTTAATCCATATATTGAGGTAGTCCCGGTAGAGTTAGCTGGTAGAGGATATAGAATTGAAGAAAACTTGTACCAAAGTATGGAAGAGGCAGTAAATGATGTCTACAATAAAATAGTTATGCAGATAGATGATTCGCCCTACATTCTATTCGGGCATAGCATGGGAAGTTTGATCGCCTATGAAGTAGCCAGAAAAATAAAAGATTCTAAAAACGTATCGCCTGAATTTCTTGTTTTGTCCGGTAGAAATCATCCAAATAGTAAAATAAGAAATATCCGACATAATCTTTCTAATGAGCAATTTAAAAGCGAAGTTATTGCAATGGGAGGTACACCATCTGGGGTACTGCAATCAGAAGAATTAATGGAGATCTTTCTCCCTATTCTAAGAGCAGATTTTAAAATCGTTGAGACGTATATTCATGACAAAAATACACAACCATGTGATATTGATTTTCTTATATTTAATGGGAAAAATGATGAATTTACTACATATGATCAAGTAATAAAATGGGAACGATACACAAGTAAAACGTGTACTTTTCATTCTTTTGAAGGTAATCATTTCTTTCTAAATGAAAATATTGAAGAAATAGCAAATAGTATTAAAAGAAAGTTAGATTCTAAAAGATTATCAAATAGTTTTTAGAGTTTTATAAGTATGCTCATAGCTAAAAATATTAAAGGGTTTGAAGTATACACTTCTTGTGCAGATATGCATGGCAAAAAGACAATCGAGTACATTCGGTGGTCTTTTTCTATTTTTATGGAGTTTGTGGCGAAATGCTAGACTTGCTAGATTGTGGATCTAGTAGCCGTTGAATGTGCGGGTTCAAGTCCTGTCATTCCGACCACGAGGGGGTATAATTTAAGGGTAAAACAGGGGCCTCCAGAACCTCTGATGTGGGTTCAATTCCCGCCATCCACTTATACTTGTTCATTAAAAGGTTTCACAAACAATATGTAATATGTTATGGGTACTTACATAAATTTATTGATTTTCAGTTAAAAAGTATTGTGCGATTATACACGTTATGTTACAGTAATATTACTAAGTTGTTACAATATATCATAAGTGTTTCGGTATTATTTCTTGTTATTTCCGTAATGTTACAAAAACTATAAATATTGTTATGTGTATAGGAGTGTGTGTAGTAAAAAGTCTGAGTTGAAAGTACGTGCACACTTTAAATTTCCTTTTTGTCTGAATGAAGAAGACTACCAACTAATTAAGGGCTTTAAAGTAACCACTTTAAATAAAATGTGCTTCCTTTCCCACACACAATTGAGTACATATTTAAAGTACAGTCTAATTGCTACACAGACTCTTGTACATATAAACATTAAGGCGAAATAGAGATAAGAATTCATTACATAAAAAGCATTACCAAGCTAAACGTACAAAATATCATCTGTGCATTTTGATGAAATGTTAAAATGCCTAGATGATATTTTTTTGAAGAATTCTTGGATATGTTTATGAATAACAATTCCTAATACTTAATGATTCTCTACTACTAAAACATCCGATAATTTATGTAATTAGATTTATAGGGTGTATGTACATTCACTTATATAGGGAAAATGAGGTTTTTCATATGAAGTATAGTTATAAAGTGTTTATATTTATTTGGACAATTATTTTATTGTTTTTTCTACTTTATTTTGGTTACAGTGAAATTTCCGAAAACGAGCAAATGCCAGTCATAACAATCAAACAATAAAAATAAGAAATACTACAAAAGCAAAACATAATAAAAATAGATACCCGAAAATGTTTAAGAACAGGAACAATTACATGCATAAACAACCTTACGATTTCCATGCATACCCCACGTCATTTGGGCAATAGGGGAAAAGTATTATTATTTGGCGTGCGCAATCTTCCATCACTAGTAGAAACGGAAAGTTCCGTATACCTGCTGAAGGAGGAAGATGTCTACCTGCCAGGGGGCGGATCTATTCAGCATCTAGAAATATTGGAATTAAAAGTGTAGAAAACAAATAGTGAAAAGGGAACATATCTTGTGATTCCTTTTTTATTCTTGTAGATAAGTCTGGGGAGAAAACAGGGATTTCTGCACGCAACATAGATCTCATCGGTATACTAATTGTGTTTTACGTATAGCTGGGAGTTGGTGTGATGGTATTTGCAATGGATGTGAGATTCCGTCATTCTTTTCATGAAATTGAATCATTAGACATTCCAAATATATTGTTTCCGAGTCAGTGCAGGAAATTGTATCAAGTGATTGGAATCGGCATTCAAGAAGAATTCCGCAATCCCTATGTCATTATAAAAGAGCAACATGGTTCCGTTACATTCCGATTACCAGAAGAATTATCAACATGGGTGCAGAACAAATTATTACTTGTTAAAGGGGGCCAGTTTGTTTCCATACTGCATTTCAGTTAGCCATGCGAAGTTTTGTGCCATTTTTTGATCTCGGATATAAAAAGAATAGTCTGTCAGGTTAGGTGAGGAGATGCCACCTCTGACTTTCACATCATACGTAGGATGTGGTGTAACTTGAATCAATTCAGATTTATGATTCTGAATAAACATTCTAACCTTTTCAAACTTGTTAATTACGGGCTGTATCTCCATTTTAAACCGATCATAGGGATATGTTTTATTTTTATTGTAATACCTATCCAGTTCAATCAACTCTGACACTGCTGTATCAAATTCACTCTTTACTTCAGGATTTACTTTTTGCAACCATTCTTTTGCATAAGAGCGGAATGAAGATCTATAAAACAAATTCATATCAAAACCAGCTAATGTGAGTGGCTTTCCTTTTTCTTTTTGCTCTTTCATATAGGTAAATAATTGTTCAAGTTCCTCAGTTTTCCATACAGAGTATAAGGATTGTTTCATCGCTTCTGTAGCGGTTGAGTTATCAAAATTTTGCTGAACAGCTGCTGCTTCCCAAAGCCCTGTTTCAAATGCAATCACATTATATTCCAGGTGTAACAGCTTGAGAGGAAGTGCTGGAAGACGGGATCCCTAAGAAAGCAAAAAAACTAGGTGTGAAATAATCAGTTATTTGTGATGGTGGATTCTCCTAGGTGGAGGGTTCGCCGTTTTTTATTATATGTTATGTTGTGGTTTTTATATAAAGCATATTGAAAAGATGGATTAAATCTTCTGGAATGATGTCTCCATAATTAATAACTTGTACAATAACCTTTCAATTATCACTAAATCCATTCATATCAACAAGTTGTCCCATATATCCCTTTGTAGCAATATCTTTTAAAGTACGCTAAAAAATACCCTTTATTTTATCTTTATCTTATCTTTACCTTATCTTTAAATTTTTATATTAAACTTAAAACCTTAAAGTATTGATGTTTGAGTCTAAAAAGGGCGGGAGATAGATGTTCATTACATAGTTTGTAAATAACCAATTACCTTTGAAAAATTAAATTTTTTATACGAGGAGGAATATATGAAGGATACAAGTAAAAAACAAATTATAAAAGTGTTCCTTATTAGTATTTTAGGCTTAGTAATAATACTTGGAATGCTATATTTTAATCATAAAACCAATATTCAACAAAATAAAGCGCAAGCCACCGAAAAACGTGTATTGCAATATGAGTCTACCTTAAAAAAAGAATTAGAAAAATATAATTTAGGAGAGAAAACACCAATTTTATTAGGAATTATGTATCAAGAGAGTAGAGGTGAGGGAAACGATCCTATGCAGTCATCTGAATCACTTGGATTAAAGCCAAATGAAATTCAAGAGACAAGCTTGAGCATTGAACAAGGGGTAAAACACTTTGCTAAAATGTACAAATATGGAACGGACAAGGATGTTAGCATGGATACAATTATTCAAAGCTATAATATGGGGCCAGGTTATATTGATTTTGTTGCTAGTCAAGAAGTTAAACAACACTCGGAGGATTCAGCCAAAAAGTTTTCTAAGATGAAAGTTGATCAAAATCCAGCGATGTATACTTGTGGTGGAAATAAAAATAATTTTAGGTATCCATATTGTTATGGTGATTTCACATATGCCACAAAGGTAAATGAAAAAACAAAACTTATTGAAGAACTTCTTCGAAATGTACATAGCTCTTCTAAATAAGTTGCAGAATAAAATATAATGATACCGTCAGTTAATAATAATAATAGCTAAGAAAAAACTACTTCCTTTCTTAATTCACATAATTTTCAAAAATAAATCCTGTGGATGTTAATATTTGTTATATAATATATTTGTCAAAGCATTACCCCTAAAGTTTCTACAGTCAATCTGTAAGATAGTTTGTTTGGCTCGTATATTCACCTTAAAACAAAAAGAACTTGTAGAGAGTCCTACAAGTTCTTTTTGTTTTAAGGGTTAAATGTGGATTTAAAATATAGTTGCAATTTTTTGAGGGGGAAAAGTAAATGTTTATAAAAACAGAAAGATTATTAATACGGAAATTTGAGTTCAAAGATTGGCAAGCTGTTCATGAGTATACATCAGATATCAATGTTATGAAATACATACCTGAAGGGGTTTTTACTGAAGAAAATACAAGAAACTTTGTGAATGAAAACATTGGTGAAAACGCTAAGAACTTTCCTGTAGTATTAATTCATAAAGATATTCTGATTGGTCATATAGTTTTTCATAAATATTTTGGTGAGCATACATATGAGATTGGTTGGGTGTTCAATCCTAAATATTTCAATAAAGGATATGCTTCTGAAGCAGCACAAGCTACATTGGAATATGGCTTTAAGGAAATGAAATTACATAGGATTATAGCTACATGTCAGCCACAAAATACCCCATCATATCGAGTAATGGAGAAGATTGGAATGAGAAGAGAAGGCTATTTCAGGAAGTGTATACCACATGGGAATGAATGGTGGGATGAATATTATTACGCTATTTTAGAAGAAGAGTAGTGTTTCAGAATGCATTATTTAAATTGACACTCTTATTCCTAAATAGGCAAGTTGACTATCTTTATTGGGGATTCTTGCTACTAAAGGCGAAGTTTATTTCCGGTATCGCTGACGTGCAAAACTTTGTATAATCTGATCTTATCTCTAAATCACAACTGTTACCCCATCACCATCAAGTTAAAGTTTCGTTTTATTTTGCTAACTTGATGGTGATGTGACGTAACCTTAATTATTTAAAAATTTAAAAAAGGCCCCTTAGTCATGTTAAAGGGACCTTGATCACGCAAATGATCTGTAAACCAATTCATTTTTGATATACAGATCATTTGTATAATAATTTTTATAAATAATTGCTAAATAGTGAATTTACATAAATGCTTTTAGTAGTTCTTGAATTAATGGGATTGCTCCACCTATAAATTTTAAAACTGCCATTGCGATTTCCATATTATTCTCTCCTCTTTTTCGTATTAAGATGTAATAAATCTTTATAACTTTATTATAGTAAGCGCTTACAATAATAACAATACATTTCCGTATGCAATATTGCATATTTATACATTAGATCTCTATTATTCATTTTTTAATGGTACTATAGCGAGGTGAGAGTCTTTAAGGGTTCTCCTTAATAGGAGGAAATATGGAAAGAGTGCAAGCGATTTACAGTAATCAAAAATTTAAGAGTTGGGTTAAACAGGTATTAGCTGTAGGAGGAGTAATAGGGTGCTGTTATTTGGTGTTATATGTTTTCTGTTTCTTAGTTATCATGTAAATAGTATACAACTAAACTAGTAGAGTCTTGCCTAGAGAGGTAAGGCTCTTTTATTGTAGTACCTGGAGATGAGCAAACTACATACAATATCTCTCAGGTTTTTCAGATCACTTTGTAGGATTCCTTGTTTAGAACACTAATTAATATCATTGAAAACAGAATTCTATGGATAAAAAATATGTTTTTACTAGATACATACTAAAAAGATAAGCATAAATTATATTAGATTTTGGCAAAATCTTTTTGAATTGGAAAAGGATTTAAATCTTACTTATAGACTTGATTCCTTTTTATATAATATAATCCTTATATTGATACGTAAATATAATACAGTAATAATAAATTAAAAGCAAGAATTTTAGTAGCGGTACGTTCACACATCCATCAACTTAAGATTTTCAAACAAAAAATTCTTTTTTTAATTGATTAATAGTAAACGAGAAAGATTGGCAAATTAACAACTAAAGAGATTTCTTCAGGTAAAATCTATCAAAAGGTCCTTTACAAAATTTATACATAAGTCAATTATAAAATCATGTAAATATTATGTATTTTTGTAAAAGAAATTCATTGACACTTGTGTATATAAGTAACTATACTCGTTACATCAAATTGAATGCGTGATAATACGATTTTATTATTATTACAAACATGTAAATATAAAAATAGAAAATCTCAATTTGATAAATACAATGGTAGAGGTGTTTATTTTAATGAAGCACAAATTAATTGCAACAGGTATCCTTGCAGGAGCTATATTATCCTATTCTTCTAATATTTTAGCAGATACTCATAAATTCCCTGATGTTCCTACATGGGCTGATAAATCCGTTAACTATTTAGTTGATAAACAGGTATTAAATGGTTATCCAGATGGAACTTTTGGTTCAAATGACTCCTTAGACAGAGCTTCGGCTACAAAAATTATGACAAAAGTTTTAGGTATAAAAATTGAGCCTAATGCAAAACCATCTTTTACAGATTCACAAAACCACTGGGCTACTCCTTATATTGCTGCTGCTGAAAAAGCTGGTATTGTTAAAGGTGAAGGTAATGGAATCTTTAATCCATCCGGAAAAGTAACTCGTGCTGCTATGGCTACCATGCTAGTAAATGCATATAAACTACAAAGCACAGCAAATCATAACGAGCAGGTTAGATTTGAAGATTTAAAAGGGCATTGGGGAGAAAAACATGCCAATATTTTAATAGATTTAAAAATTTCTAATGGTACCGAGAACGGTTGGCAACCAAATAGATTTATAACACGTGCTGAAGCTGCTCAACTTACTGCAAAAACAGATATGTTACAACAAAATTTAAACGATGAAAAAGAGGTTATTACTGCTACCTCATATGAAGATTTAAATTTAACAGTGGCTTCGAAAATTACAGCTCAAGAGATTGATAGTTTTATTGCAAAATATCATTCAGATAGTCCCTTAGTTGGACATGGACAAGATTTTATCAATGCGCAAAATCAATATGGCGTGAGTGCTCATTATTTAGCGGCGCATGCGATTTTAGAATCTGGATACGGAAAATCAGAAATCGCATATCAAAAACATAATTTATTCGGTCTACGTGCATATGATGGAGATCCGTTTAAATATGCGAAATATTTACCAAGCTACGGCGATAGTATTGCTTATAACGCTAATTATGTACGAGAAAGATATTTAGAAGAAAGTGGTATGTATTATAACGGGTCAACATTAACTGGCATGAACGTGAAATATGCATCAGATAAAGGCTGGGCTAAGAAAATTGCGGGTATTATGGAACGTATTAAACCGTTTCGTGTAGAAGACTATACATATGCAAAAAAATTACCAAAGAATCCTGAAACATTAGATGTCGACGCGTTATCTAATGAAATTCCATATAAAATGTATGCAGACGGTTCAAGCTCAAATGTTGTATCATCAGCTACTTACTATCAGGTACCTTATCCATTTAATTTAAAAATTAAAAGTAGACCAGATGTAGCTGTCGAGGAGAATAAAGTTGGTACAGTAACTCCTGGAACAACCATCTTTATTTATCGTGAAGATCCGAATGGATGGGTAGAATTCTCTTTTGAAGCTAATGGAGAAAAATATTGGACATTAAAAAATAAATTAAGTATGTAATTAAAAAGATCTATTTCACTAGTTTTAAAAGTATGGGATTGGACAATTGATTCTCTAGATTGGAAATACAATAAATTACCCGTTGATGTAGCAGCTGCAAAGATTATTCAAAATGTCTTAGCAGGTGCTACATCCGCATACTTTTTCGGGAAAATGTTGCGCAAAGTAGGTTCATTTTCAACACTATCTCCTGGTTCACCGTAATCTTCAATGATGTAATATTCTTTATCTTTAATGTATATATTGAATATACAAATATATTGTGTTATGATGTGAATTAGAAACTCGCGTGTTTCAAATACAACATTTTTATCTTTTTGATGACCTCTTATCTTTCCGTAAGAGGTCCTTTTTTATCCCTCCGTATTGCATAGCCGCTAAAATACTATGAAAAGATACTAGAGACTACTACAATGTGATATTCTCTAGTATTTTTTCTTTATCCATATTATCTATTGTTGGGTAATTGATGAATTGTTAATTTTTGTATAATTTTCACAAAATAACTTTGAACCATTATTTATTTCAATATAAAATAATAAAGGTATATATATGAATAGGTATGTCCTTTTTATGTGATGATAATGCGAATTGAAGCGTAATACTGAAACGGTAAACGAGAAGAATCAGGGCCGAAACAGATAGTAAGGAGCAGACAATACTTATAATGAAAACGTTCATAATGGACTGTCTATGGATGGAGAAAAAATACGAAAAGATAAAAGGGGCAAATGAATATGAACAGAGCCTTTAAAGGTACCGTATTAGCAGGGATAAGTGTGGGTTTCTTGCTAGCTGGTTGTACAATAGAAACATATGTCCTAACGCAGTCCAGAATATAAGCAAGTAGATTAAGTATTCTAAGCAGATAAATGAAGACTATAGCGATGAAGAAATTGAAAGACAACTAAGAGGTATAGCATCCTGACTTTCTAAATAACATGAGTGTTTCTATAGAATGAATCCTTAGGAGGGCTATTGTGGAACCTTTAATCAATGCTATTTTATACTTTGTATTTTTATTTGGAGCACTGTTTCTTATACTGGGTACTGCATTGGTTTTATTAATCGCGGCTGCATTACCAGTAATCTGGAAGAAAAATCTATCATTCCTAATGATTAGCTTAGGTATAAATATACTTGTCATTCCATTGTCTTTTTTTATTGGCGGGATGGCAACAGATTCCCCTGGTAGTACGATGCACGATTTTTGGGAAGTATTTTTGTTTATTCAGATATTTCCGTTTCCCCTAGTACTGCTATCTTTAGTTTGGTGGCTTGTGCGTCGAAAAAAAGAAAAAGTTCATGTGTAGCGTTTTTAATGCAAATAAGCTGTCCGTTTGGGCAGCTTATTATATTTATTACTAAGCGTGATTATTTCCAAAATGAATGCAATACCACTATACAGTTAAATTGAAGGTGAACCATATTGAAATCTTATCAAACTTTAGCCCACTTGTATGCATTAGGACTAGGCTGCGGACTTTGGAATAGAGAGGAGGTTATTTCATGGTGCGATAGGTTGATTGAAGCAAATGATCACCCGCCATATGAAATTATGGAGATATCTTTAATGTCTAAAGCAAAGCTGATATATATAGAATCGGCTTTACTGTCATATAGCCGCATAGTTGATGAAAACCCCTCGGTAAACATCCTTCTTTCAGTCTTAAATGAAAAGTTAGTAGCTCAGAAATGGAATATTAAACAAGCTATTACTTGCTCTACTCGATTACTAGTAAATAGAGGCCTGTATTGGGAAGAAGAATATTTTGATTTATACAGCCTTAATGATAGCTATGACTTAGCACAGGAAGGTATCCATTTTAATGAAAAAGATGTGATTTCTGCTTATATCGATACATTAGGTGTTTTTCGCGTCCCTTTTAACGAGTTTGAAGATCTCTATTTACAAGTCATGAAACAGAAGTGGCAAGGGTAGAAGGCAGGAAAAAGAATCATTGAATCGTAAGAGTTACTTCCTGTATTTATCACCAAATTTATCTAGCCAAGACAAATCTGTCTTCGTGTTGATGAATTTTTGTCTCTTAATAACTTAATGCTATCGTTTTTATTTTTTCCGACAGCAAGCTAAGTTAGCATGTTTAATGCATAATGAGACGCCTGTAAATGAGCATTACTATTTAAATTTTTACCAGAGAGTAATTTAGTTAATTAGTAGAAAAAGGAAGGGGCCTATTTGGCTCCTTCCTTTTTCTCATACATACATAACGCTTGTTGACAACTTATGAAATAATAGCATTCATCGCTATTAAAATATAACATTAAAAGCAATTAATTAGATATGTAATTTTGCATATATTGTACTATTTCATGAATAGGAACAAAACTATTTATCTCTTTCTGTATGGAGACAAATAGATTTAGGTTTACTTAAGTTAAGAAGATCTGATCATTGATTACTGGTTAAACCATATTTCTACGTATTTGAAAAAAATTATATTTGATGACGGATCTATTGTCTTTAAGACGGGAGATAAAGTAACAGAAGAAAAAATTAAGAGATTATATTGGGCAGCCAAGGAAGTAAAAGCACAATATCACCGTGTAATTGGAAATGATAAAGCACTAGAACCGGGTAATGCTGATGATGTACTAACAATAGTAATTTATAATAATCCAGATGAATATCAATTAAATAGACAATTATATGGATATGAAACAAACAACGGTGGAATTTATATTGAAGAGAAGGGGACTTTCTTTACATATGAGCGTACGCCAAAGCAGAGTATTTATAGTTTAGAAGAGTTGTTCCGTCATGAATTCACTCATTATTTACAAGGAAGATATGAGGTTCCTGGTTTATTTGGAAGCGGAGAAATGTATCAAAATGAACGGTTAACTTGGTTCCAAGAAGGGAATGCAGAATTTTTTGCAGGATCTACACGTACAAACAATGTTGTTCCACGTAAAAGTATAATAAGTGGCTTATCATCTGATCCAGCAAGCCGTTATACAGCAAAGCAAACTTTGTTCGCCAAATATGGATCTTGGGATTTTTATAAGTATTCTTTTGCACTACAGTCTTATTTGTATAATCATCAATTTGATACATTTGATAAGCTTCAAGATTTAATCCGTGCAAACGATGTGAAAAATTATGATGCGTATCGTGAATTATTAAGCAAAAATACACAATTGAATGCAGAATATCAAGCATATATGCAGCAGTTGACTGATAATCAAGGTAAATATAATGTACCTCAAGTAACAAATGATTATTTAATTCAACACGCACCAAAGCCGTTAGCTGAAGTGAAAAACGAAATTGTAGATGTAGCAAATATAAAAGATGCAAAAATTACAAAACATGAGTCGCAATTCTTTAACACATTTAGCGTGGAAGGCACGTACGTTGGTGGGATATCAAAAGGTGAGTCTGAAGATTGGAAAACGATGAGTAAACAAGTAAATCAAACTTTAGAGCAGTTATCCCAAAAAGGGTGGAGCGGTTATAAAACAGTTACAGCCTATTTTGTAAACTATCGTGTGAATGCAGCTAATCAATTTGAATATGATATTGTTTTCCATGGTGTTGCGACAGAGGAAAAAGAAAAAACGACTACTATAGTAAATATGAATGGACCATACAGCGGGATAGTAAATGAAGAAATTCAATTCCATAGCAATGGTACAACAAGTGAAAATGGAAAAGTTATTTCTTATCTATGGAACTTTGGGGATGGTATAACAAGTACAAAAGCGAATCCTACCCACATATATGGAGAAAAAGGAACATATACTGTGGAACTAACTGTGAAAGATAGTAGAGGAAAAGAAAGTATAGAACAGACAAAAGTTACTGTAAAACAAGATCCGCAAACAGGCGGGTCCCTTGAAGAAGAGAAGATACTCCCGTTTAATACGCTTGTAAAAGGAAATCTGGTTACTCCTGATCAAACAGATGTTTATACGTTTAATGTTACAGATCCAAAAGAAGTAGAGATTTCTGTGGTAAATGAACAAAATATTGGGATGACATGGGTACTTTATCATGAATCAGATATGCAAAATTATGTAGCTTGTGGTGAAGATGAAGGAAATACTATAAAGGGAAAATTCGTAGCGAAACCAGGGAAATATTATCTGAATGTGCATAAATTTGATGATAAAAATGGTGAATATTCACTATTAGTAAAATAAATTCATTTCCGATATGTATACGAGAGTTGTATTTTAGGAGGAGTCTGTCACGATAGGCTCCCCCTATTTTTTTATTTATAAGGATGAAACTAAGCTTCCAACCTGTGTTCCGATTGGGAGGCATACAGGTGACACTCCAGGATTTAGTACTTTTGCTGAAGTACACTTGACGGAGAACGCATGCTTGTTATCAGGTTTGAGTAATACGAAAAGCGCTAACAGTCAGGATTCTTCTTCCATTTGGTGAAAAGGAAAAAATTTTCATGGAACAATAATTTCTCAAGTAGAATATTTTGTTATGTGGAAAATAAAGTAAAATGAATATTTACGTTATAGAAGAAGCGCTGTAAAATATTGTTTATATTAAGATTTTTTGTATATTTCAATAATTAATTCTATTGGCTTTCATTCCAATCAAAAAACTGTCATAAAAAAAGAGGGGGAAGACATTGTTTGCTAAAATTTGTTTGTAAAAGCTTTTAACCTGTTAAGAGCAATCCTAAGGTAGACTATTAATTTCTTTAATAATTTTTGCTTTCCTTTAGTACTTGGCATAATGCATTAAAAAGTTTAAATTTTGAAAGGAGAATTTGACATTTTATATATATAGTATTTTTTATTGTATTCCTAACCATTCAAAGAGAAGGGGATGTGATTAAGGTGAATAATACATATAATGAAAAGACGCATACATTGATTAAACAATTATTAAAAAAGTTTTCACCAAAAGTTCCTGGCTTTGCATATATGGCCAGTTTTGATAGCGGAGTAACGTATAAAGGTGCAGTTGGCTTAGCTTCTATAGAGGAAAATCTACCGATAACCACAAAGAGCGTTTTTAATATCGCCTCAGTTTCTAAACAATTTACAGCGTTTTCTATATTACTCTTAGAACAAGAGGGAAGATTGAGTTTAGATGATTCAATTGTAAAGTTTGTCCCTTCTATAGGAACATATGCTGAACCAGTAACATTGAGGCATCTAATTCATCATACTGGCGGACTAGTTGATTATATGGAATTGGCTCATGCGGAAAATATTGAATTTACTGATATATTAACTGTGGAACAATCGCTAAAACACCTTAATGGTCATCAAATTGCAAGGTTCCCTGTTGGCACAAAATTTGAGTATAGCAATACAGGATATTTTTTATTGTCATTGGTGGTAGAGAAGGTAAGCGGGAAGTCTTTACGTCAGTTTGCAAAAGAACGTATTTTTGATTCTTTAAATATGAAAGACACAACAATTGTAGATTGCTACCCAACTACTATATCAATTGCTAGGGGGTATTCAAAGAATGAACAAGGAGCATATATGGTCTATGAAAGCCCTTGGGAACATACAGGTGATGGGGCAGTTCATGCAACAGTCGAAGACCTGGTAAAGTGGGGAGAAAATTTAACTACAGGTACCGTTGGCGGAAAAGAACTTGTTAAAAGAATGAGCGAAATAGGTCCGGAAATTTCTCCAACTAGGGAAACGATTATTGACAATGAAGATTATGCTTTTGGGCTAAGGCTTGCAGAAGGTTTTAACTGTCGATACTTGGAACATTCAGGTAGCTGGGCAGGTTATCGTTCATACTTCATGCGGTTTCCAAAAGAATATTTGACTGTTGTAGTACTAAGTAACTATGATGGATTTGACTCTAAAAAATATGCTAATGAAATAGCAGGAATTATTTTAGAAAAGTAAAAAATAGGGTGTAGAAGAGTATCTGGATTTGGTTAACCACACGTTGTTTTAGGGTGTAATTGATTTTGGGAACGGAAGGCAGGCATATATTTATGCCTGCCTTTTTTGTATTAAAATGAACATAGATATTAATTTTTTTGTAAATATGGAACAATGTCATTACTTACACTGTCTATTAAGCGTTAAAACATTTTTTATTAAATAAATTACGAAAGGAATCATCATTTTTAACTAAGGGAGAAGATTGAATTGAAAAAATTATGGATGCTGCTTTTCGTTTGTTTCGCAGTTTTGTTGGTAGGATGTAATAAAAACGAACCACCAAAACAAGCATTTGAAGAATATATCAATTTATGGAATGATAGAAAATTTGCAAATATGTATGATCATTTATCAGACCATGCCAAAAAATCGATTTCTAAAAAAGAATTCACAGAAAAATATCAAAAAATCTATGAGGGGATTGGAGCTAATAATTTAAAAGTTAAAATGAAAGGAGAGAATACGAAAGATAAAGAGCTTTTTCTTTTTGAAGTTAAGATGGATACGGATGTAGGACCAGTTTCATTCATCCATGAAGCAAAACTTGTGAAAGATAAAGAGTCTTGGGAAATAGATTGGACACCAGACTTCATCTTCCCAGGTATGAAAAAAGATTACAAAGTACGTATGCAAATAGAGCAAGGAAAACGCGGAGAAATATATGATCGAAATGGAAAAGGGCTTGCAACGAATGGTAAAGCGACTGAGGTTGGAATTATTCCAGAGAAACTAGGCGAAACAGCAGCGCAAACGAAAGAAATAGTAGCACAATTACTTGATATGTCTATAGAAGAGGTCGAACAAAAGCTCACAGCGAAATGGATAAAACCAGACTCCTTTGTACCAATTGGCATTTTAAAAGAGGGAACCAGACAGAATGATTATATTGAATTAGAAGGAGTTTCATCTCACCCAGTAAATATTCGTACGTATCCATTAGGTGAAGCAGCGGCACACTTAACTGGATATATAGGAAAGGTGAATGCGGAGGAGTTAAAATCACTTCAAAAACAAGGTTATCAAGCAGATGATTTAGTAGGTAAGACTGGTTTAGAGAAAGTGTTAGAAAATAAATTGCGTGGTGAAAAGGGTGGACGCGTATTTATAGAAGATGAGAAGGGGAAAGAGATTAAAAACGTAGCAAAAAAAGAAGCAAAAGAAGGAGAAAATGTTACGTTAACAATTGATGCTGCAATTCAAGAAAAAATCTTTAATGAGATGAAAACTGAAGCAGGGTCTAGTGCAGCGGTCAATCCTAAAACAGGTGAAACAATCGCACTTGTAAGTAGCCCTGCTTATAATCCAAATATAATAGTTAGAGGAGCATCGAAAGCCCAACGAGAAGCATGGAGTAACGACTCGAAACTACCAATGACGAATCGCTTTACACAAGCATTTGTACCAGGTTCCGTATTTAAAACGATCACAGGTGCAATTGGTTTGGAAACAAACACAATAAATCCGAAGGAAGAATTTAAAATTCAAGGATTGAAGTGGACAAAAGATTCATCTTGGGGAAATTACTATGTAACGCGTGTAAAGGATGCAAGTCCAATTGATTTTGATAAGGCAATGAAGTACTCTGATAATATTTATTTTGCTCAACAAGCTTTGAAAATAGGAAAAGATCAGTATGTAAATGAACTGAAGAAATACGGTTTTCATGAAAAATTACTAATCGAATACGAATTTCCTATTTCAATCATTGCAAGAGATGGGATAAGAAACGATATCCAACTAGCAGACACAGGCTATGGACAAGGACAAGTATTAATGACACCACTTCATTTAGCATTAACATATGCACCGATTGTGAATGAAGGGAATATTCCGTCGCCACATCTTTTAAAAGAAGCAAAAGTAGCAGGGAATTGGAAAGAAAATGTGGTTTCTAAAAAGAATCAAGAAATATTAAAGAGTGCATTAATCAAAGTCATTAATGACCCTGATGGTGCAGGGAGAATTGCAAAGGTTGATGGTGTAACGCTTGCTGGTAAAACTGGTACAGCAGAACTGAAAGAGTCGAAAGAAGCAGACGGAAAAGAACTGGGATGGTTCGCAGCTTTCGATGCAAATGCGCCAGACATGATTGTTACAATGATGATTGAAGATGTAAAAGGAAGAGGGGGAAGTAACGTTCCAGGTGAAAAAGTAAAACATGTATTTCAGAAATAATACTTAATTATAAGGTGAATTTTTTGACTACATTTATTACATGTTTGCTTAACTCAAAGATATAAATTGGGGAAAATATAGAGCAATGAAATTTCGAAAAAGCATTCTTTCTAATCGAGAATGCTTTTTTGTTGCGACTCTAGAAAGTTAATACCTTATCTTAATTTTCATTTCTGAAAAGTTGGCATTGCTAATGGTAAATAGAAGAGTATAGCAAGTTGAAATGGACAAGTGGAGTGTTACGTTAAATTCAAAAAACAGATTTTCATGAGTAGAATTTTATCATTGTATGCTTTACTTGTTTTTTAGTAGTATTATTCTGCTTGAAAAAAGATAAACAATGGAACAAATGAAACTTGTATCTTGTCTATATATTGAAACCATAATAAAAGTGAGGGCAGTTTTTATGTTTATTCAAATAAGTTTGAGGTGTGGAAATGGAACAGACGTTTATTGAAAAGTGTAATCATGATGAGCTGGACTATGTTATAAAAGACTATTGGCAAGATGTATGGAATTATTCATTTATTATTACGAAAGATCCACACTTATCAGATGATATCACGCAAGATGTATTTATAAAGGTGTTTAAAAATTGGAATTCATTTCGAAAGGAGTCATCTATTAAAACGTGGATTTTAAAAATCACAAGAAATACGGCAATAAACTATTTGAAATCCTCCTATTTTAAAAGGATATCTTTAATAGGATTTTTTAGTGACGATAAGCAATCCCTGTCAGCAGAACAAGAATTTTTTAACCAAGAAGAGATGAATGAGGTGTGGAAGGTTGTATTAAAACTACCTAAAAAGCACCGTGAAATAATTATATTGGACGCAAAATATGAATTATCATATGAAGAAATGGCTGAAACATTAGGAGTATCCATTGGAACTGTAAAATCGAGATTAAGTAGAGCGAGAAGTAAGGTTTCAAAATTAATAGGGGAGGGTAGTAGTGATGAACAATAAACAAAATCCTGACTGGTATAGAAAAATAAAAAAAGGCCCAATGGAGAATCGTAAAGATGAAGAAGAATTTATTTCTAAAATAAAGCAGTCTATATACGAAAATAATGAAGTGGATTTTGTAAAACATAAAAGACCATTTCGTAAAAAAGCATTACCTATTGTAGTTGTTTTAGTTTGTACAATGTTATTTTTTATTGTTCAACAACCTTGGCTTGATGATAATAAATCACCAGTACAAAGTAGTACTCAAATTAAGCCTAAAACAAAAGATGAGTCTGCTCAAGATCCATCATTAAAACAATTTATGAATGAACTATATCAAAGTACGAACTCAAAAAATGAAAATGACCTGTACAAAGCGTTAAATGATGAAGTTCTATTTAAAGGGAAGAGTTATAAGAAGGATGAACTGAAGTTTGATGAAGATATTTTTCATGAGTTGCAAGTCGCCCTTACAATGGGGGGAGAGTTTGGAAATGATACAAAGCAAGTATATAAAGTACCAAGTGGATTGACGGAAAGTAACCAACCAAAGCAAGCACATTTTATATATGCAACTGTTACTGGAAATAAAACAAAAATTTTAGCAGAACCAAAGCGAGAATCACAAGTTTTATATGAAGTATCTAATGAAATGGTAAAAGCTTGGATTCCAGAAAAAGTGCAGAATGATGGATATATAAAAATATCGACAATTAACGGTAATACTGGATATGTACAGAAAGAGTACATTTTAACTGATATTAAATATTCATTTATGTTCGAAAAGAATAATGAAGGTATATGGAAAATAATAAATATAGATTCTATATGGTAAAAGAGGAAGGTTCACTTTAATGAACCTTCCTCTTTGTTTTTATTCTCTTTTTGAAGAGTATTCCAGTACTCTAAAATTTCTGATGTAACGAGAGCGGCAATGTTTTTTTCGGAATTACTGCCAGGAATAACGACAGAAACGGCAATTTGTGGATCTTCAGTAGGAGCATATGCAATGAAAAGAGAATGATTTATCATTCTTTCTTGCTCATTTGGAAAACCTGTAATACCTGTTTTACCTGCGACGTCAAAGGGCAACTTTTTAATTTCCTCTATATTTTGACTCATTCCACCTTGCACGACACTCCAAAAGTTCATCGGGTAACGATTTGAACTTTCTAAAATGGTTTTAAACTTTTTGGTTTCCTTACCATCTTGACCAATAATCGCACTTACGATTTGAGGTTTATATTTATCACCTTTACTTGCCAATGTTGCTGCATATTGAGCGAGTTGAAGAGGAGTATGCACTTCATTTCCGCCCCACGAGGCATTTAATAAAGCGGAGATTCCATTTTCAAACTTATTAGAAGGATGGAATTCATACTGACCGTCTTCTTCAAAGGGTAAATCAATCCCGGTTTTAGAACGTAGGCCGAATTGCATTAAATAATCTGTCCATATATGTGCCACTTTTTCTACATTTCCATTATTTTGGTTAAATAATGGTAGAGCTACTTTTGCTGTCATAAATGTGTTAGATGAATTAATGATAGCCTGCCTCGGTGTAATCTCACCTGTTGGTGTTCCAGGTGCATTCGTAATGTTATTTTGATTATCATACTGAAAAGTACCTTTATCTAAATAAGTATCTTCGGGTTGAAAAAGTTTTTCGTTTAATCCAATTAAAATAGTAAGTGGTTTTATAGTAGAAGCCATATTTACATAAGATTCACCATACTTTAATTTTTGAATCGCTTTATTTTGCGAAAGAGATTTAATATTTTCTTTTCTAGAAGATACATGTGTATTTAATATATTTGGATCAAAAACTGTCGAGTTGACCATAGTTAAAATCGCGCCAGTTTTTGCATCGCTCACTACAGCATAACCAGCTTTAGCATCAGGTGTTTTCTTAATTTGCGATCTTAATGCTTCTTCTGCCTTTTGCTGCAACTCAGAGTCTAAAGCTAGCCGTACATCTTTTCCTTTTTGTACTTTTTGAATGTTCCATAAGAACTTTTTATTATTCAATTTAAAAATAAGAGTTTTACCTGGTTTTCCTTTTAAATCATTTTCATATTGCAGCTCAATCCCGCTTTTTCCAACAGCCATATGCTTTGAATTAAGGTCATTTTCTACATACCCAATTACTTGTGAACCAATTTCGTGTTTAGGATAATATCGAATCCATTCATCTTTAATTATTACATTATTGGGTTTGTTTTTGTTTATGAATGCAAGTTCATTCTCAGTTATATCAGAGTATAACGGTATATCATTCATAGTCTGCTTTTTACAAGATTGTTGTAATTGAGATTTTATGTTCTCTGTAGAAATATCATGTTGAAACTCGCTTGAAAATTGATTAAAAAAAGCTAATGTGCTTGATGTATCTTGTTTCGATAGCTTTTCATCATTAGAAGTGCAATATAGAGACTTAGCTTTCTTATTTGTAGCTAGTATTGCACCATTTCGATCAAAAATCTTTCCTCTTTCAGCTGAAGAAGTTGCGATAGTAATTGAAATGAAGTTGATTTTTAATAAAATTAGTAAAATCAAACCTACAATAGAAAGAACCGCAAATAATCTCCATCTTTTTGTATGTAACATATAACCCTCCCTTATGTAGCTTACTTCATCTTATATTTAATTATTTTTTTTGTAAATGTGGAACAACTGTATTGTTTAGGTTGTCTATTAAGTATTACAACATGAAGAAAGGAATAATCAATATGAAAAGTTACTAGCAAGCCTATGTGTAAAATATAATATGAGTCACATTGCAAGCGACAAAAAACAAGTGAGAAAAAAGGAAGGGAGATTTATCAATTACGCGGCTATACAAAAAGGAATTAATACTTACAAAGATTTAGAAAAAAAGATAAGACACTATTTATAACCGAATAATGGTTTCAAATATATAGGGAACGTTTAAGTATTAGTGAGGAGTTCCGGAAGAATTATATGGAGGATTTATGAAAGAACAAAAAGGAAAGAAACAGAAGACATATATATCTATTCGGTTAAATATTATGTTCCTTTGCATATTTTTACTATTCTCAGCTATTATTATGCAGCTAGGAAAGGTACAAATCGTTGAGGGAGAGGCTTATAAGAACCAAGTGGAAAGTAGTCAAAATGCAATAACTAGTATTCCAGTTCCACGTGGACAAATTTTAGATCGAGAAGGGAAAACAGTTGTTAATAATAAATCTCTTCGCACAATTACGTATACAAGGGTGAAGGGAATTACGAGTGAAGATATTTTAAAAACAGCAAAAGACTTGGCGAAAGTACTTGAAATGCCTGAACAAGATATAAATAAATTAACAGATATCGATAAAAAAGATTTTTGGATGCGGTTGAATTTGAAACGTGCGGAGACAAAGATTACTAAGAAAGATATAGAAAAGTTTAAAGAAAAGGGTATAGAGGGAAAAGAGTTAGATAAAAAAATAGAAGACTTAAGACGAGGTCGTGTTACAGAGGTAGAATTAGCAGAATTAACAGCACAAGATTTAAAGGTGTTAGCTATTAAAAGTAAAATGAGTTCAGGTTATCAACTAACACCACAAATTATTAAAAAAGATGTAACAGATGAAGAGTATGCGCGGATAAGTGAAAACCTTGCGAATTTTCCAGGAGTAGATGCAACTGTTGATTGGGAACGTAATTATGTAAATGGTAATTTATTTCGTTCTGTATTAGGAAATATTACGAGTAGTGAAGAAGGATTACCGAAAGAAAATTTAGATTCTTATTTAGTACGTGGATATAACCGTAATGATCGTGTTGGAAAAAGTTATATTGAACAACGATATGAAGATGTATTACACGGCACAAAAGAAGAAGTGAAAAATATTACTGATAAATCAGGAAACATTGTTAGCACAGAAATAATCTCTAAAGGAAAAAGTGGTAATAGTTTAACATTAACGATTGATATGGAATTACAAAAGAAAGTGGAAGAAAGTATAGAGAAAAACTTGAGAGCTTTTAAGAGTTCAGAGCCACTGCTCGATCGAGCTTTTGTTGTCATGACGAATCCAAATAACGGACAAATTTTATCAATGGCAGGCAAAAAGATTGTAGAAAAAGAAGGAAGAATAGAGGTTGAGGATTTGGCATTAGGTAACATGACAACTTCGTATGAGCTAGGGTCAGCTGTAAAAGGTGCTACTTTATTAACTGGATATGAGACAGGGGCAATACATCCAGGAGATCAATTTTATGACGCGCCGATGAAATTTAAAGGTACACAAGCTAAGAAATCGTGGAATGTATCCGGATTTGGTAATATTAATGATTTACGGGCTTTACAAGTATCTTCGAATGTATACATGTTCCAAACAGCTTTAAAAATTGCGGGAGTTAATTACGTACCAAATGGCTCATTGGATATTAAACAAGGAGCATTTGATACGATGCGCTATTATTTCAAGCAATTTGGTTTAGGTGTCCCAACAGGTATTGATTTACCGAATGAAATAATTGGACAAACGAGAAAAGTAGATAGTCAACCTGGTTTTTTACTAGATTTTTCTATCGGTCAGTATGATACGTATACGCCGTTGCAATTAGCACAATATATTTCAACGATTGCGAATGGTGGTTATAGAATGCAACCTCAAATTGTACAAGAAATACGAGAACAATCAATAAAAGAAGAGGTTGGCAAAGTTATACGGTCCATAGAGCCTGTCGTATTAAATCGAATTGATATGAAGAAAGAACATATTGATCGGATAAAAGAAGGGTTTAGATGGGTATTCCAAGAAGGTGATGGAACTGGCGTGAAGTATTTCAAAAACGCGCCATATAAACCAGCAGGAAAGACAGGGACAGCCCAAACTGTATATGGTGGAGATGACCCGATTGGCAGAAATGCAAAAGGAGAACGTATGGAATGTTACAACTTAACGTTAATTGGATATGCTCCATATGATAATCCAGAAGTAGCATTTTCTGTAGTAGTTCCATGGCTTCATGATGATAAAAATGGAATTAATTCTATAATTGGAAAGGAAGTTTTAGATGTATACTTTGATTTGAAACAGCAACGTATACATGGTGAATCTACTAGTACAGGTAGTTCTAAGCAAAATTAAGATACTTTTCTCAGGGAAGAGAACCTGTTTGTATAAAGCCATTTATAAGAAAAAATGAAATGTGAAATAAGAGATAGCGGCGATCATAGCTACTATCTCTTATTTTGTTAATAACTCTCATACTAGCTATAAAATTTTTTTCAGTTTATGGAACAAATTTGGTTCGGTGATTGTCTATTATGTGTACGTATAAAAAGGTACTAAAAATTTGGAAGGAATGATGATTTTGAAAAATAAGAGGATGCTAAAAATAGGAATATGCGTTGGTATATTAGGTTTAAGTATTACAAGCCTAGAAGCTTTTACAGGAGGGGCACTGCAAGTTGAAGCGAAAGAAAAGACTGGACAAGTGAAACATAAAAATCAGGCGACGCATAAAGAGTTCTCTCAACTTGAGAAAAAATTTGATGCTCGATTAGGTGTATATGCGATTGATACTGGTACAAATCAAACAATCTCTTATCGATCTAACGAAAGATTTGCCTTCGCATCAACCTACAAGGCTTTAGCAGCAGGAGTATTACTACAGCAAAACTCAATTGATTCATTAAATGAAGTAATCACATATACGAAAGAAGACTTAGTGGATTATTCACCTGTTACAGAGAAACATGTAGATACTGGAATGAAACTAGGAGAAATTGCTGAGGCAGCTGTTCGTTCAAGTGATAATACTGCAGGGAACATTTTATTTAATAAAATAGGAGGACCTAAAGGATATGAAAAAGCGCTTAGGCATATGGGGGATCGGATTACTATGTCTGATCGCTTTGAAACAGAATTAAACGAAGCTATTCCAGGAGACATTCGTGACACTAGTACAGCGAAAGCTATTGCTACGAATCTTAAAGCTTTTACGGTCGGAAATGCACTTCCTGCTGAAAAACGTAAAATTCTTACAGAGTGGATGAAAGGAAATGCTACAGGAGACAAACTTATTCGTGCAGGCGTACCAACTGACTGGGTAGTTGGAGATAAATCAGGTGCTGGCAGTTACGGGACAAGAAATGATATTGCTATCGTTTGGCCTCCAAATAGAGCACCAATTATCATCGCAATTTTATCTAGTAAAGATGAGAAAGAGGCAACTTATGATAATCAACTCATTGCAGAGGCAACTAAAGTTATAGTTAAGGCTCTTAGGTAATAGTATTTTAGTTTTCGCATTTTTAACATGAAAGTATTAAAAGTATAAAGTTAGAAAACGACTCTTTTCGTGTGATAAGAGTCGTTTTTGTATTCTTATTATTAAAAAGGTAAAAGTAAAAATATAACGAATATATATGACATATCTCATATGAAATTTCATGTACTGTATTATTTTATTAATTTAAATAAATTTCAAGAAAGTATAATATAATTCAGTTAGCATATAGAAGTGTTTGATGAGAATGTAAAGGAGAAAATATGAAAAAGAAGATTAATAGAATTGTAATGATTATTTGTATATTAGTAGGTTTTACAATCTTTTTATATTTACAGAACAATTTAATAAGTATAACTGAGGTTAAAATAACCTCTAGTAAAATACCATCCTCTTTTAAAGGGTATAAAATTCTACAAATTTCAGACTTACACAATAAAAAATTTGGCGATAATCAAGATGTGTTAATTCAAAAAATAAAAAGTATAGACCCAGATATTATTGCGATTACGGGTGATTTAATTGACAGTAAATCATACGATGCAGAAGTTAGTATGCAATTAATACGAGAAATTGTAAAGAAATATCCTGTATATTTTGTGACAGGAAACCATGAACAATGGTCTGGAAAGTATAACAGTTTAGAAAAAGAGTTGAAGAAATATGGTGTCAATGTTTTAAGGAATGAACATGTAGGCATTCGAAAGGGTGAGCAAGAGATAAACTTGCTAGGTATTGATGATCCAGAGTTTGGTACTGGAAACCGTGATGAAGGAAATATTATAATAGATGAAATTAAAAAAGCAAAAATTGAAATGCAGCCAGATAGATATAATGTATTATTATCCCACAGGCCTGAATTTATAAAGGAATATACGAATGAGCGGTTGGATTTGGTTTTATCGGGACATGCTCATGGAGGGCAAGTTAGATTGCCATTTATCGGTGGATTAGTTGCTCCAAATCAAGGTGTTTTACCTAAATATACAGCGGGTTTATATGTAGAACAAAATACATCAATGGTAGTGAGTAGAGGATTAGGAAATAGTATCATTCCGCAAAGGATTTTGAATAGGCCAGAAATTGTAGTCGTGCAGCTAAATTAAGCTGTACGATTTTTTTATACAAAAATGAGTAAAGGGGCTTTCTGTATTTTGTAGGAGTAAACATTACAATTTTGTTAAAAATTTTCTACGTTACATAAAGTAACAAAATTTGACCCTCAGTGTTTGTTATAGTGTAAATAATCAAAAAACTTAAAATTTGTCGAGTGAAAATTGTGATAAATAATTCATATAAAAAACTTAAAGGGGTGTACACATGCATAAAGAATATGAAATTGAAGAATACACGGCGATTGAGGAACAAATCCATTATTATTGTAAATGTTTATTAGTAAGTCATCCTGATCAAATAATAAAGTATTTAGAAAAAAGGTTAGAAAAATATGCAGAAACATTACAATATGCACATTTATATCCTGACACAGTTATTTTACCGTTACAGCAATTAGTTATCGAATATTCTTTAGACGTTGCTAGAATTCGGAAGTATATGAATTTAAAAACGTAAAGTGAAATTTATAGTTTAAATGAAACAGAGTCGACTTTAGGAAATGAAATTCTAATGTCGACTCTGTTTCATTGTTTAATATCGGTGATTGAACATACATACTAATCAACGAAGTTTGACATATAATTAAGCAAGAGTAAAATAAAAGTGAGTACTCACTCATTTTTATTAGAAAAGGAGGATGAAACGTGCAACAACCTTCAATTATTTTACGGACTGTATCAAAAAGTTTTGGAAAAAAAGAAGTGTTACACAATCTTTCATTGCAAGTTGAAAAAGCAGAGATTTTTGGTTTTGTTGGACCTTCTGGATCGGGGAAAACAACGCTCATTAAAATGATTGCAGGTATTAATGAGGCAACGAAAGGTGAAGTGCTTGTTAATAATACTAATATGCCTAATTTAAATGAGATGAAACGAATTGGTTATATGGCCCAGGCGGATGCATTATACGAAGAATTATCAGCATATGAAAATGCAGATTTTATAGCAACGATGTATGGACTAAAGGGAAAACGTAAAAAGACAAGAATTGCAGAGGTTTTTGAACTTGTACAATTGTCACAGTATATGAAAAAGCAAGTACAACAATTTTCAGGTGGAATGAAAAAACGCTTATCATTAGCAATAGCGCTCCTTCACGAACCAGAAATATTAATTTTAGATGAGCCTACAGTGGGGATAGATCCGCTTCTTAGAAAAACGATTTGGGAAAAATTTTATGATCTTAAAAAGAAAGGCACAACGATTATTGTAACGACGCACATTATGGATGAAGCTGAATTTTGTGAGCGTCTAGGGTTAATTAGAGAAGGGAAACTAGTTGCGGTTGGAACAACTGAAGAATTGAAAAAACGCGTGTCATCTGGACGGATTGAAGATGTCTTTTTGCTAGAAGAGGTGGTGCCATCATGAGAGTTACTGGTGTAATCATACGTATTATTCGTCAATTTTTTCGAGATAAGCGTTCGTTAGCAATGATGTTTGGAGCACCGATGTTATTACTTTGGCTTTTGTCACTAGTGTTTACACAGAAAGACTATATACCGCAAATTGCTGTTGTTGATATGCCCGCTCAAATAGTAAAAGTGATGAAAAATCAAGAAGCGTCAATTTATGAATACAGTAAGGAAAAGGCGATTTCTGAGTTGGAAAAACAAAAGGTAGATGCAGTATTTCGAATAGAGAATGGAAAAATGAAACTTCTGTTGGAAGGTAGTGATTCGTCAAAAAATCGTGCTGTACTTCAAGTATTGCAAAAAAGCACAGAGAAGAATGATGTATCGATTATGAAACCTGAAGTAAATTATTTACATGGCTCTAAAGACTTTACGATGTTTGATGGGCTTGGTCCTGTATTAATTGGTTTCTTTACATTTTTCTTTGTATTTATATTATCAGGTGTATCTTTCGTAAGAGAACGTTTAAGTGGTACGCTAGAAAGGTTATTATCCACCCCAGTAAGAAGATGGGAAATAGTCGCAGGTTATATTATTGGTTTTGGAATCTTTGCCTTTATACAATCCATTATTATCGTAAGTTTTTCCGTTTATATTTTAGATTTATACGTAGCTGGCTCCATATGGCTAACGTTACTTATTACATGTATGCTCTCTTTAACTGCACTAACATTAGGTACGTTTTTATCGGCATACGCAAATAATGAGTTTCAAATGATTCAATTTATACCGCTTGTTATTGTGCCACAAATCTTCTTTTCTGGATTGTTTCCAATGGAATCTATGAACAAGTGGCTACAAATGTTAGGGAAAGTATTTCCACTCACATACGGCGCTGACGCAATGAGACAAGTGATGATTCGGAATCAAGGGTTTACAGAGATTGCATTAGATCTTACTGTGTTATTACTTTTTGCAATATTATTTGCAGTAGGAAATGTATTTGCTTTAAAGAAACATCGCAAAATATAATAATGACAAAAAGGAGCTTTATAAATGCAGAAGGATTGGCTGGAGGAATTAATAGCTGCAACTAATACGGATAAACGAAATGAACGTCAAATGCGTATATTAGAGGCGGCTGTTGATATGTTTGGAGAAAAAGGATACGCTTCAACTTCAACAAGTGAAATTGCAAAGCGTGCTGGTGTAGCGGAAGGAACCATCTTCCGCTACTATAAAACAAAAAAAGATTTATTACTAGCGGTCGTAATGCCAACTTTAACTAAGTTCGCTGCACCATTTTTCGTACAAACCTTTGCAAAAGAAATATTTAAATCGGATTATGAATCATACGAAGGACTTTTAAGGGTTGTAATTCATAATAGGTTTAAATTTGCTCAAAAACACTTTCCTATGATAAAAATATTAATTCAAGAGGTGCCATTCCAACCAGAACTGAAAAATGAAATACAGCAATTAGTAGAAACAGAACTGTTTTCACATTTCAAAAAGTTGATTGTGAAATTTCAAGAAGAAGGGGAAATTATTGAGATACCACCATCTTCCGTACTACGTCTTACTTTATCAGCTGTATTAGGTTTATTATTAACACGATTTTTATTATTGCCTGAAGAAAAATGGAATGATGAAGCGGAAATTGAAAATACGATTCAATTTATATTGTATGGATTAACTCCACGATTTTAATCGTTGAAGTGTGAATTACATACATTACTTTTAAGTAAAAATAAATCGCCTTTAAAAAGGCGATTTATTTTCATTATATATTTTTGATAAATAAGTACTTGTTTACTAAAAACATTCTAAATCAGCGTGTTTCTTTGTCTCTTCTTCTAAGACCTAATAATCCTGCTAGTCCTAATAAACCAAGCCAAGCCCAATTATTATTTTTATCACGATTATCATTTAAATCATTTGTTGTATTTACATTTCGAGTTCTTACATCATTATTAACTCTGTCTAAGTTATTGTCATTTACTCGAGTTGAAATATCAGTGTTATTAACTCTATTCATATTATTTCCATCGTATTCAGCTTGCGTAGATGTACCTAAAAACATAATAGATAGTGCTAAAACACTTAAAATAGATGATAATTTCTTTTTCATAACAATCCCTCCTTTCTTAATCATTAATTTCTCCGAAGCATGTGTGTATTATTCATTTCACAATATCTAAACCCTCATTAATAGGGCGCACATTTATAGAAAATAGAGTTGAATGATTGTTAATATATCATTGGATATATATTTCTCATAAAAATAACTGAATCAAACTTTGCTTAAAATGTTAATCTTAGTACAATTTATATTATACGGGCTAGCAATAAGGAGGTAATAAGATGCGACAATTTGCAAAACCTACAATCGTCGTAAGTAAATGTTTAGAATTTGATGCTTGTCGTTATAATGGAGAGATGATTCCAGATGTAACAATACGAAATTTGCAGCCATTTGTTACATTTATACCTGTTTGTCCAGAAGTGGAGATTGGATTGGGGACTCCTCGTGAAACGATACGAATTGTAGAAGAAAATGGTGAGAATAGACTTGTGCAACCGTCGACACGAGAAGATGTAACTGAAAAAATGGAGCAGTTTTCAAATGACTTTTTACAAACGATACCGGATGTAGATGGTTTTATTTTAAAGAATCGTTCACCAAGTTGTGGTACGCGTGATGTGAAAATTTATTCTGGTTTTGAAAAAGCGCCAGCAAAGGGAAAAGGAGCTGGCTTATTTGGCGGAGCAGTAGTAAAAAAATTTTCGCATCTTCCTATTGAAGAGGAAGGTAGATTGTCGAATTTTATTATTAGAGAGCATTTCTTTACAAGGTTATTTACAATCGCATATTACAAAATGATTAAACACAATAAAAATATGAAAGAACTTGTATCGTTTCAGTCGGACAATAAATATTTATTTATGGCATATAATCAGGTGAAACAAAAGGAATTAGGTCGTATAATTGCAAATCAAAAAAATGAAAAGATTGAAGTGGTATTTGAAAACTATGAGAAGACTTTATATGAATTATTTATGCGTGCGCCCCGTTATACATCGAATGTAAATGTATGCGAGCACATTTTTGGATATTTTAAAACAAAGTTAAAAAAACAAGAAAAAGATCATTTTATAGAACTGTTACAAAAGTATGCAGAAAAGAAAATACCACTTAGTAGTTTACTTACAATATTAAAATCATGGGCTATTCGATTTGATGAAAAGTATTTATTAAGACAAACGTATTTCGAACCATACCCTGAAGCATTAGTAGAAATTTCTGATTCGGGAAAAGGTAGAGATTATTAAACAATAAATTACATAATTCGACACAAAATCTCCTATGTTGTTGTAGAACAATGTAGGAATTTTTTTGTGCATTAGTACAGAATCTGTTTTAAAATTAAGTTATGACAGAATTGTAGCAATTGTCTAACTAATATTCTTGTCTTTTAAGTTGTTATGTTTGTAGTAGAAACTCGCACGCTGTCGAAACTCAATATTCGATAAGGGGTGTGTAGCGGAATGGAATTTACTCTAACTCGCGAAAAACAAATGATTAAAGAAATGGTACGTGACTTTGCTGAAAAGGAAATCGCACCGAAAGCTGTATATTATGACAAAACTGCAGAGTTTCCATATGAAACATTTCAAAAAATGGGCGAACTAGGATTATTAGGCATCCCATTCCCAGAAGAATATGGAGGTTCAGGTGGCGATACGGTATCGTATGCGTTAGCAGTTGAAGAAATTGGTCGCGCTTGTGGTGGCACCGGTTTAAGCTATGCTGCAACAATTTCATTAGGTGCTTCTCCAATTTATTATTTCGGTACAGAAGAACAAAAACAAAAGTATTTAGTTCCAATGGCGTCAGGTAAAACATTAGGTGCCTTCGGATTAACGGAGCCGAATGCTGGATCAGATGCAGGTGGTACTCAAACGAAAGCGGTATTAGATGGTGATGAGTATGTAATCAGTGGTGAGAAGTGTTGGATTACAAACGCAGAGTATGCAAATACAATTATTGTAACCGCTGTCAACGGTATTGAAGAGAATGGTAGAAAACGTATTTCTGCATTTATCGTGCCTACTACGAGTGAAGGATTAACGATTTCAAGTTCTTACGATAAGATGGGTGTTCGCGCTTCTAATACTTGTGAAATCGTACTTGATGGCGTTCGTGTACCGAAAGAAAATATTCTTGGTGATGTAAATAAAGGCTTTAAACAATTTTTATATACACTTGATGGAGGGCGTATTTCAATCGCAGCATTGGCAGTTGGTATTGCGCAATCAGCCTTTGAACGTGCATTACAATATGCGAAAGAACGTCAACAATTTGGAAAGTCAATCTCTAATTTCCAAGCGATTCAATTTAAATTAGCTGATATGGCGACTGAAGTAGAGCTAGCACGCAATTTAGTACATAAAGCAGCTTGGTTAAAAGATAACGATAAACCTTTCGGCAAAGAAGCGGCAATGGCAAAACTATTTGCATCGGAAGCAGCAAGCCGTATTGCGAATCAAGCAGTACAGATTCATGGTGGATATGGTTATATGCGTGAATATGAAGTTGAACGACATATTCGTGATGCGAAACTATTAGAAATTGGTGAAGGAACTTCTGAAATTCAACGTCTCGTAATTGCTAGACATTTAGGATGTAGATAAAAGGGAGGAATCACTATGTTTCAAAAAATATTAATTGCGAATCGCGGGGAAATCGCTGTTCGTATTATGAAAACTTGTCAAAAACTTGGCATTCGCACTGTTGCTATTTATTCTGAAGCAGATGAAAATGCCCTTCATGTGAAAATGGCAAATGAAGCTTACTTAGTAGGTGGACCGCGTGTTCAAGAAAGCTATTTAAACCTTGAAAAAATTATTGAAATAGCTAAGAAGACAAATGCAGAAGCCATTCATCCGGGTTATGGTTTATTATCAGAGAATCCGTCTTTTCCGGTTCGCTGCAAAGAAGAAGGAATCGTATTTATCGGTCCTTCAGAAGAAATCATTACGAAGATGGGAAGTAAAATTGAATCACGTATCGCAATGCAAGCAGCAGATGTCCCAGTAGTCCCAGGTATTACTACAAATATTGAAACTGCTGAAGAAGCAATTGAAATTGCAAAACAAATTGGTTATCCATTAATGCTTAAGGCATCCGCAGGCGGCGGAGGCATTGGTATGCAGTTGATGGAAACTGAGCAAACGCTCACCAAAGCGTTTGAAAGTAATAAAACAAGAGCGCAAAACTTCTTCGGTAACGGAGAAATGTATTTAGAGCGATATATAGCAGATGCGCATCATATTGAAATTCAGCTTTTAGCAGATACACATGGTAACACAGTGTATTTATGGGAGCGTGAATGTTCGGTACAGCGCCGAAATCAAAAAGTAATCGAAGAAGCACCTTCACCATTTTTAGATGAAGGTACACGAAAGGCGATGGGAGAAGTTGCTGTACAAGCTGCCAAAGCACTTGGCTATACAAATGCAGGTACAGTTGAGTTTCTTGTAGATAATCAGAAAAATTTCTATTTCTTAGAAATGAATACGAGATTACAAGTAGAGCATCCAGTGACAGAAGAAATTACGGGATTAGACCTTGTAGAACAGCAACTCCTTATCGCAAGTGGAGAGAAACTATCATTTACTCAGGATGATGTAAAACGTAGTGGTCATGCCATTGAAGCTCGTATTTATGCAGAGGATCCGAAAACATTCTTCCCGTCACCTGGGAAAATTACAGATTTAACATTACCGTCAAATGTACGAATTGATCACTTCTTAGAAAATCATGTAACGATTACACCTTTCTATGATCCAATGATTGCGAAAGTCATTGCACATGGCGAGACTCGTGAAGAAGCAATTTCGAAATTACATGATGCTCTAGAAGAATTGAAAGTAGAAGGTATTAAAACGAACACGCCAATGCTACTGCAAGTTTTGGAAGACGAAGTGTTCAAAGCGGGTATTTATACAACGGGTTTTGTAACGAAACAACTCGTTAAAAAATAAGATCTAACAATATTAAGGGGGAAAAAATGATGACGAAAGTATACGCATCGATGGCAGGAAACGTTTGGAAGATTGTTGTAGGAGTAGGAGATACAGTAGAGGAAGAGCAGGATGTCGTCATTTTAGAATCTATGAAAATGGAAATTCCAATCATTTCAGAAGAAGCCGGCACAGTTATGAAAATTAATGTGCAAGAAGGCGATTTTGTAAATGAAGGAGATGTATTATTAGAAATTGAATAGGGAGATATAGGGGGAAGCGAATTGAAACTACCTAATTTTGCTGTCATTAAAGAAGTAGGACCACGTGATGGTTTACAAAATGAAAAAAAGATTGTTGGCACAAAAGATAAAGTAAAATGGATTCAACTACTTACAGAAGCAGGATTGTCGTATGTTGAAGTTTCCTCATTCGTTCACCCAAAATGGGTCCCAGCATTAGCGGATGCAAATGATGTGTTTTCTGAGCTGAAAAGAGATCCAAATGTTACATATGCTGCGCTTGTTCCGAACCAAAATGGTTTGGAACGAGCTTTTTTGCAAAATGTAGATGAGGTGAATGTTTTTTTATCAGCAAGTGAATCTCATAATAAAAGTAATATTAATAAATCGATTAAAGAAGCGTTAGTTGTAATCGAAGATATAACAAAACAGGCATTATTCGAAGGGAAAAAGGTAAGAGGCTATGTTTCTACTGTATTTGGATGTCCTTATGAAGGGGATATAAGTGTCACAGCAGTTGACGAATTATGTAATCAACTATTTTCATACGGCATTTATGAAGTTTCTCTTGGGGATACAATCGGTGTAGCGAATCCATTACAAGTAGAACAAGTATTAGAACATCTATTAAAGAAGTATGATGCTTCGCAGTTTGCCATGCATTTTCATAATACGTATGGAATGGCTCTAGCAAATGTAGTTAAATCATTAGAATACGGTATTACAACATTTGATAGTTCTTGTGGTGGACTCGGGGGCTGCCCTTATGCACCAGGAGCATCAGGTAATGTTGCTACTGATGACCTAGTACATATGCTCCATAAATTAGGAGTTCAAACGAATATAGACGAAGAAAAGTTATTGCGAGCTAGTCAATTTATTCAAAGTAAGCTAAATATCCAATTACCGAGTCATGTGTATAGAGCGCTTCAACATAAAACGATAAGTAGGTGAGAAGATGCTACAATTACAAAACATTTCAGTTGATTATGTAACACCTCACGTTGTAAAGATTTCGTTATATCGTGAAAGACAAGCAAACTCATTATCTTTAGCGTTATTAGAAGAGTTACAAAACATATTAACTCAAATAAGTGAAGAGTCCAATACGCGTGTAGTTATTCTAACAGGTGCTGGTGAAAAAGCATTTTGTGCTGGTGCTGATTTAAAAGAACGTGCTGGTATGAATGAGGAACAAGTTCGCCATGCTGTTAGTATGATTCGCACGACTATGGAGATGGTTGAACAATTACCACAGCCAGTTATTGCTGCTATAAATGGAATCGCACTTGGTGGTGGTACGGAATTAAGTTTAGCTTGTGATTTTAGAATTGCTGCTGAATCTGCAAGTCTTGGTCTTACTGAAACGACACTTGCAATTATACCAGGAGCGGGTGGTACACAGCGCTTACCGAGATTAATTGGTGTTGGTAGAGCGAAAGAATTAATTTATACAGGTAGACGTATTTCAGCGCAAGAAGCAAAAGAATATGGTTTAGTAGAATTTGTTGTACCAGCTAATTTACTTGAAGAGAAAGCGATTGAAATAGCAGAGAAAATTGCTAGTAATGGACCTATTGCTGTTCGATTAGCAAAAGAGGCAATTTCAAATGGTATTCAAGTTGATTTACATACCGGATTACAAATGGAAAAACAAGCGTATGAAGGTGTAATCCATACGAAAGATAGATTAGAAGGATTACAAGCATTCAAGGAAAAACGCACACCAACGTATAAGGGGGAGTAAATATGTTAGATCAAAAACAACAATCTAATTCATTTGAAGAACGAGTTGAAACGATTAAACAAGGCGGCGCACCAAAGTATCATGAACAAAATAAAGCAAAAGGAAAATTATTTGTTCGAGATCGTTTAGCGCTTCTATTTGATAATGGCGAATATGTAGAAGATGCATTATTTGCTAACTGTGAACAAACAGGCTTACCTGCGGACGGCGTTGTAACGGCAACGGGTAAAATACATGGTCGTACTGCATGTGTAATGGCCAATGATTCTACTGTAAAAGCTGGATCATGGGGATCACGCACAGTTGAAAAGATTTTACGTATTCAAGAAACAGCTGAAAAACTACGTGTTCCGTTATTTTATTTAGTCGACTCTGCTGGAGCGCGCATTACAGATCAAGTAGAAATGTTCCCAGGGCGCCGTGGTGCAGGAAGAATCTTCTATAATCAAGTGAAATTATCAGGTAAAGTTCCTCAAGTATGCTTATTATTTGGACCTTCTGCAGCTGGTGGTGCCTATATTCCAGCCTTTTGCGACGTTGTAATGATGGTAGAAGGAAATGCATCTATGTATTTAGGATCTCCTCGTATGGCTGAGATGGTTATCGGTGAGAAGGTAACTTTAGAAGAGATGGGCGGAGCTCGTATGCATTGCTCTGTATCAGGATGCGGAGATGTTTTATGCAAGACAGAAGAAGATGCGATTACACAAGCAAGACAATACATTTCATATTTTCCAAATAACTACTTAGAAAAGACTCCATTGGTTACACCTCAAGAACCGAAACAATTCGATAAAACGTTAGAACAAATCATTCCAGAAAATCAAAATGCTCCTTTCAATATGAAAGATCTCATTAATAGAGTTATTGATGAAGGTTCATTCTATGAAGTAAAAAAATTATTTGCTCAAGAGCTAATTACAGGCTTAGCACGTATTGATGGTAAGCCTGTTGGTATTATTGCAAATCAGCCGCGTATGAAGGGCGGCGTATTATTCCATGATTCAGCTGATAAAGCTGCTAAGTTTATTAATTTATGTGATGCATATCATATTCCATTATTATTCCTTGCGGATGTACCAGGATTTATGATTGGAACAAAAGTAGAGCGTGCTGGTATTATTCGCCATGGTGCAAAAATGATTTCTGCAATGAGTGAAGCAACTGTACCGAAGATTTCTATCGTTGTTCGTAAAGCATATGGTGCTGGTTTATATGCGATGGCAGGTCCAGCATTTGAACCAGATTGTTGCCTGGCATTACCGACAGCCTCTATTGCGGTAATGGGTCCAGAAGCTGCGGTTAATGCTGTATATGCAAATAAAATTGCAGCTTTACCAGAAGAAGAGCGTGCTAGCTTCATTGCTGAAAAACGTGAAGAGTATAAGAAAGATATTGATATTTATCATTTAGCATCAGAGATGGTGATTGATGGTATTGTTCATCCAAACAATTTACGTGAAGAATTAAAAGGACGTTTCGAAATGTATATGAGTAAATATCAAGTATTCACGGATCGTAAACATCCTGTATATCCAGTTTAAAAGCCCTATTTAGGGCTTTCTTGCTCAAAAAGTTAAGGAGGGGAAAACATTGAAACAAGCAGTTTGGTTTCCAACAGAAGAGTACAAGGAAAAAACACGTTTATATGGTTGGATGAAATCATTGGGATATGAAGATTATGAAACTTTTTATAATAAATCTATCGAGGAAACAGCTTGGTTTTGGGGAGAGGCAGAAAAGGCAATAGGCTATCAATGGATGAAACCTTATACAGACGTGTTAGATTTAGAAAATGGTACACCGTTTGCACAGTGGTATAATGGCGGAACATGTAACGTTGTAGAATCAGCTTTATCCCGCTGGCTTGCGGATGAAGAGACGAGAATACAGCCAGCACTTCAGTACGAAGGGGAAAATGGAACTTCAAAATCATTTACATATGAAGAGCTTGACAACTGGGTAAGTCGTGTTGCAAATGGTTTGAAACACGCGGGTATTGAGAAAGGTGACCGTGTAACAATTTATATGCCGATGATTCCAGAAACAGTTGTTGCGATGCTAGCTGTAATGAAAATCGGAGCAATTATTTCACCAATATTCTCAGGCTTTGCGTCTGATGCAGTCATGACACGTGTGCAAGCGGCAGGTTCAAAAATGATTATTACCGCAGATGGATTTTCACGCCGAGGTAAAATTGTTTCTTTAAAAGATGAAGTAGATAAAGCTTGTGAACATTGCCCAACTGTTGAAAAAGTTGTTATCGTTCGTCATGCAGGAAATGATTTTACACCACATAACTATGACTTTTCGTGGAGTACGCTAGAAAAAGAAAAACCATTCATACATGCCGAGGAAATGCAAAGTGATGATCCATTAATGCTCATTTATACATCAGGAACGACTGGTAAGCCGAAAGGAACAGTACACACGCATGCAGGATTTCCTTTGAAAGCAGCTTTTGATGCAGGATTTGGAATGAATATTAAACAAGGTGATCGTGTATTATGGGTAACTGATATGGGCTGGATGATGGGGCCGTTTCTATTATTCGGTTCACTCATTAATGGAGCAACGATGGTTATGTACGAAGGTGTTCCAGACTTCCCAGAAGCAGACCGGTTATGGGAGACAGTTGATAAATATGAGATTACTCATCTAGGTATTTCGCCAACGTTAATCCGAGCATTGATGGCAAAAGGTGATGAGTATGTCAATAAACATTCTTTAAAGAGTTTGGAAGTATTCGCATCAACAGGAGAACCTTGGAATCCTGATCCATGGATGTGGCTGTTTGAAACGGTTGGAAAAGGAAATGTCCCAATCTGTAACTACTCAGGTGGAACTGAAATCTCTGGTGGGATTTTCGGTAATGTTCTTATTAAGCCAATAGCACCGATTAGTTTTAACGCATCTTTACCAGGAATGGCCGCTGTCGTACTGGATGATCAAGGTAAACCAATTCGAGATGAAGTCGGAGAATTATGCTTAGAGAAACCTTGGGTAGGTATGACGAAAAGCTTCTGGGAAGATGATGAACGTTACGTAAACACATATTGGTCGCGTTTTGAAAATAAATGGGTCCACGGTGACTGGGTCATTTACGATGGTGAACAATATATCATCACAGGGCGTTCAGACGATACGTTAAATATTGCAGGTAAACGTATTGGACCTGCTGAATATGAATCTATTCTTGTGAAACATAACGATGTAATCGAAGCTGCTGCAATTGGTGTACCTGACGAAGTAAAAGGTGAAGTTTGTCATTGTTTTGTAGTGTTAAGAGATCATGTAACATTCACAGGAGAATTAAAGAAAGAATTAATGAGTTTAGTAAACTCTCATATTGGAAAAGCGTTGTGTCCTAAAGACATCCACGTTGTAGAAGATTTACCGAAAACACGTAATTCTAAAGTAATGCGCCGTGTTATTAAAGCAGCTTACTTAGGAAAAGAATTAGGTGATTTATCATCGCTTGTAAATCCTGAAGTAGTTCCGTTTATTCAGGGGTTACAGTCTAGTAAATTATAAAGTTAGAAAGGATCTCTATATAAATAGAGATCCTTTTTTTTATGTTTATAAAAAGAAAAGAAGTGAATTTGATGAAGAAGAAAAATTTTACTATTAGTGTTAAGTATGTTTTTTAGTTTTAATCAAAATACGATATTATGGAATGTCTATTCAATGTAGAAATACTAATTTACAACAACAAGGTGATGACAAAGCGTGACTGCTTATATGTCTGTTTAAACCTTTACGTGTTAATATATAAAAAGCTGACTATAAGCAGTCAGCTTTTTATATATTACATTCTAGTATTTGCCGGGCAGTAATGCCCCCATCTAAAAATTCAGCAAAAGCAAGGAAGTAGGTGAGGGATCAACTTTCCGGAAAAGCCCGATTGGTTCCAAAAGACATATTCTTTCCTTTACGTTGACATTAAAAATATTACCAATTTTTTCTTTTACAATGGCAACAAATAAAGAAACATTTACAACGACACTTATTTCGTTTAGAACTCCAATCATCATCACGATGACACTTTTCTTTAGATTTCCACCAATCATCATTACAATGTTTTTCCTGAGAACTCCAATCGTCATCACAATGACACTTTTCTTTAGATTTCCACCAATCATCATTACAATGCTTTTTCTGAGAACTCCAATTATCATCACAATGATGCTTTTCTTTAGATTTCCACCAATCATCACAACAATGCTTTTTCTGAGAACTCCAGCAATCATTTTTCCAGGACATTTATTTCTACCTCCTTTCAATAGTGTTCATATTATTCTATGTTTTAATAAAAAAATGGCTTGTTTATTAACCTACTATTTTATCTTTATATGATAGAGTGTCTTCTACTCGATATAGAATTCATACAAACTATGCTAATTTTTAAGAGAAAGTGGAGAGAACTACTACTAGTTATGGTATTTTTCAATAAACACTTGTTGAAGAAAATGTTCTGATTACAAATAATATCTTATTTTCGAGTACGCTTTTTAAATGTATATTTCACAATGAAAAATGGGAAATCCACAAATAAAGTCTATGTATATGTGAGTTAATGGGGAAATCTAGTGTGTTTTTAAGGGGCGTCTTATTTAAAAGAAAAAAGGTTTGTTTTAGAAAGTGGTGTCTAAACATTAAATGGAGTAGGACTAAATTCACGGCCGCTCATTAAAAAGCTTTTAATTAGGAGAAGTCTGTTTTTATAATGAATAATGAAAAGAAAGTTTGGTACAATTGTTTGTTTTTTTCTTTTTATGTGTTTGCCTCGTACCCTTTTAAGCTAGTGGACATACTTTACTAATAGAAAGGATTAGGGGGTGAGGTATTGGGTTCTCGATTTAATAATTGTAAAAAGAAGTGTACATGTAAACAAGATGATTGTTGGGAAGTATTCGAAGAGTGTAAAAAAGAACAGCATGAGAAATGTGATAATTCTTGTGTACAAGGAATTAGAGATGAACTTAAGAAATTAATTAATCGAACAGTTCAAATTAATACAGAGGGACGTACTTATGTAGGTACTGTTTCGTCTGTAAGTTGTGATGTAGTTAGGCTTGCGGCTATTCCTGGATCGGTTGGAGTAATTATTTCCATTTGCAAAATTGAAGCAATTTTCCCACCGGTTACAACGGTTACTGCTGACTTTGATTTTAATGTTATTGATGTAGCAAACAAAGCATAATTATGCTGCTTTTTTGTAAAGCCATTCACATGAATGGCTTTATTTTAATTTTATATAAAAGGAGAATATATTCTTTATATAGAAATAAGTTTGAGGTTATAAAGCATGATGTACAAAAGGAGCAAGGAAGTGATTAAACTAGAAAGCTTTAAGAAATCTGATTTTAAACAATTAATAAATTGGATTAATTCCGAAGAATTTCTAATACAATGGTCAGGAAATGCATTCACATTTCCTTTAGATGAACAGCAATTAGAGAAGTATATAGAAAGTGCAAATACACTCGCTTTCAAAGTGGTAGATGAAGAGACTTCAGACGTTATTGGACATATTTCGCTTGGCCAAATAGATAATATTAATAAGTCCGCTAGAATTGGAAAAGTATTAGTTGGTAATACGAAGATGAGAGGACGTTCTATAGGAAAACATATGATGAAAGCAGTACTTCATATTGCTTTTGACGAATTAAAACTACATAGAGTAACTCTTGGTGTGTATGATTTTAATACATCGGCCATTTCATGTTACGAAAAAATAGGGTTTGTAAAAGAAGGCTTATTAAGAGAGTCAAAAAGAGTAGGAGAAACGTATTGGAATTTATGGGAAATGAGTATGTTAGAATATGAATGGAAGAAGTAGCAACGATAGTAATTTATAATTATATTATGTTAATAAAGGGGTTTGGTGGGTATAGTGGATAATAAAACAAAAATAATTTCAATTGCAGCTGTTTCGGGAGGAGGTAAAACTACAATTACAGAAAGATTAAAGCATAAGTTTAAAAACTCAAAAGCTCTATATTTTGATAGTTATACATTTGATAACTCTCCTGCTGATATTTGTAAATGGATTGATGATGGGGCGAATTACGACGAGTGGGTATTAACACCATTAATTCATGATATTGAGCAACTTATACAAAATAATACCTTAGACTATATTATTGTAGATTATCCTTTTGCATACTTAAATAGTGAGATGCGAAAATTCATTGATGTAACTATATTTATTGATACGCCTTTAGATATTGCGATGGCTAGAAGGATTTTGCGAGATTTTAAGGAAGGTACAATAGATGAAATACATAATGATTTGGAACATTACATGACATATGCGAGAAAAGCTTATTTAGAGGCAATTCATACTGTTAAGCCGAATTCAGATATCATATTGGATGGTTCTTTATCTGTAAGTGAAATAATTAATCACGCTGTAGAGGAACTTGGCCGAAGAGAAGTGATTGTCAATGGTTAAATGTATAACAGATGCTGTTAGGTGGATAATTGAAGTAAGAGAGAGATAAATGTGTACACTTTATTTCAATATAATTGGCAAGTAAGAGATGATTGGTTTAAGTGGTGTGAACAACTTTCAGAGGAAGATTTACTTTGCAAACTGGGGGTATTTTAGAAACATTATTTCATATTGTAGATGTAGAGTATAGTTGGATTAGTGCTCTTCAAGGATAAGAAGATAGAGAACCGCAATTTAAAGATTATCAATCGATTCAAAAAGTGAAAGCGTTATCTGATTTATATAAACGAGAACTTGAAGTTTTTTTTGCAGTCATGATCATCTAGCCTAGAATGCTAGCACACTTAAAATAAGCCGTATAAAAAGTTAATCATTGTGTGCTTTGATTATATAACGTCGGCGAAATAAATAGTGTGAGGGACAGCTATTCTAACAAGTATTTTATGTAACGTTCGTATATTTAAATTTTCTTGTAATTAATCGAATTCTAATTTTTTAGAAACGGATAATGAGGTATGGGTGGAGCTCTTTTTTATTGAATAAAATGGGTTAATTTTTCGGATTTTCATTACAATATAAAAAATAAAATTTAAATTTTGTTTGTTTTTAAGAAAAGGTGAGAAGAAAATAAAAAAAGAGGGCTAATGCCCTCTTTTTTTATTAATTTGGTAATTAATCACAGATTGGTATCCCAAGCACTCTTAGAGCTAATGCTACTTGAAGGGAAATCTCTAATCTAGCAATTTCAATACCAGCTACTGAAAGAACTAAAAAAGGTTGTCCGTTTACAAATACAACGCAACTATCCATAGTTAAGCCTCCTTTCTAGTAATCTACTATAGTATATGAGTAGAACTTTAAAGTGTAATAGTTCAATTGTTGGATTTAATAGAATTAATAGATTAACCCATTTAAACTAAACAAACGAACACAACGAAAGGAAACAGAGATGGATGTATGCCTCAAAAAACATAGGTTTTAAGACATGTAATGGGATATTAAATTTATCATATTGGTCAGCTATCTATATGGGCGAGAGAGTTAAACTTGCAACCAGTTTCAGCAAATTTGCTTGGAAGAGGATGATAGAATTAAAAACCGACTTGCATCTCAAGCGCAAGTCGGTTCTATATATAAGAAGATTTCTTAATTGAAATCCTCGGATTTTTTCTGACGTATATGTAAAAACATTAAGGTGGTAATGATTAAAAAAATCATTATAGTTTGTATAATTAAATTTTTAAACTGAAGCAATATTGTCCAAGATGTAAGGGCGTCTTTAAAAGCTTGGAGTGCAGAGTACGAGGAAGGATCAAAACCATACTGTAGCAACTTTTTTGTTTCAATAAATGAAATGTTTTCTTCATCTGCATCTAATATTACTGAAATTAGTCTAGTATCTCCAAGTTTTGCTGTACTGACAAAACTATAATTACCGTTAGTTGAAAAACTAGTTTGTAAGCCATCAACACCTTGAAGTTTAATGTTTTCATTAAGGGAATATATCATTTTATTCGTATTGAAAACCTGGGAATCTTTGAAGGTAAATTGGTAAGAGGTTAGTTTCGTAATATTCAATACATCTGGAAAATCTTTTACTAATCGTGCTGCTAGTTTAGCTGCGTCTATCGCTGTTGTAGTTGATTGTTTATTTGTATTATTATTAATTCCAGTAGAGTTTAGAAATGGAGATGGTTGTAATAACTTTAGTTCTTTTGCTTTTTTATTCATTAATACTGTAAAGTTATCTTCATTTCCAGCAATGTGTTCTGCTAGAGCGAGTGCAGAACGATTATTCCCTGCCAGTAGCAATGCATGAAGTAAATCACGAACCGTTGTTTTATCATTCGATGTTACTTGTATAGGGCTTGTTTCTACTCGGAAAACTTCGTTACTTATTTGTACGAAGTCATCTAACTGTATCTTTTTATCATTTAGTTGCTCCAATACGATATATTCTGTCATTAATTTAGATAAAGCAGCTGATTGTACTGGGGTTTCTTCATTTTTTTTATAAACAATTTCACCTGAATTAGCATTTATTAAAATAGCTGATTTAGCTTGAATAATCGGACCATTTACATAAAGATAAAAATATAAAACGATAAGTGCAGTAATAAAAAAAGATAATAATAAAATAGCGAATTTCTTTAAGAATTGCATAAGCGATCCTCCTATTATGACATCAATAATAGTATTGTAAAAAGGAATGCTTAATTAGGAAGAAAGAAAAGGTAAAGAATTTCTAAAGAATTATAAAGGATTATTAAATTTAGGGTAATTATGGAAAAAGTTCAATTTCTTATATGGTAAGAAATTGAACTTTTTATTTGTAACATTAACATTTGTATGGGAGTAGTTTTACAGTGAATGTTGTTTTTTCGTCATCACTATATACTTCAATTGTTCCTTTATGCAATTCGACTATACTTTTTGCAATTGCTAATCCAAGTCCAGATCCACCAGTGTTTGTAGAGCGAGATTTCTCAACGCGATAAAAACGTTCAAAAATATGAGGTAAATCCGTACTAGGAATAGGTTGTCCGTAATTTGTTATATCAATTGTAATCATATTATTACTTTCATAAGCAGTAAGGTCAATATAGCGACCTTCGCTTCCATAAGCGATAGCGTTTATAATAAGATTTTCAAACACACGCACTAATTTGTCACCATCAGCTAATACCATGAGCTTTTGAGACGGGAAAGAAGGCCGACATTCTATATTAGCTTCTTGAACCTGTATGCGGAATTGAACAGTTAATTGTCCAAGTAACTCTACAATATCAATAGGAACAGAATACAAGCTTAATTCTTTATTTTGAACACGTGTATATTCGAACAAGTCATTCATTAATGCATTAAGACGAGTTACTTTATCGTAAATGACTTGAATATAGTATCGCAATTCCACTTCATCTCTATAATTATCATGATGGATTAAATTTACGTATCCAACTATAGAAGTAAGGGGAGTGCGTAAGTCATGTGATACATTTGTAATAAGTTCACTTTTTGCTTGTTCCGCTTGTCTTTCTTCATCAATTGAGACTTTTAATTGTTCAACAATTTCATTGACCCCGATTGCTAATTCTTCTAGATAATTATGATTTACAATAGAAACTTTATGATTGAAGTTTCCATTTGCAATATAACGAATTTCTTCTATCATTTTTTTTATACAAGTTTCATAATAAAGTTTTTTCTCGTGACGATAAAAAATGTAAAGATAGGATGAAAAAATAGAAAATAAAAACAAATAAGATACAATCATCATCCATAAAGACTCTTTAATCCCTTTATACTTTTCATAACCAAAAATTCGAATGAATTCTTTACCGAGTTCGGTTAGAGTAAGTGAACTTTCAATTACACTCGTAACGAGGCGATAAATAATTAGTTCAGTAATAGGAGTGAGTGTGATAGCTAATAAAAGCCAAAAAATAAGTTTCCATTTAGGAATATCTTTTAATATATCAAATGCTTCATTTCTCAATTTTATAGCCAACTCCCCAAACAGTATGAATAAATTTTTCTCCATTTATTACTGTTTCAAGTTTATCTCGTAAGTTGCTAATATGGACCATTACCGTCTTATTTGAACCATAACCATCTTCATTCCAAACGCGTTCGAAAATTTCTTCTGAACTAAATACTCTTCCTGTATTACTCGCAAGTAAATATAAAATATCGAATTCAATAGAGGTTAGTTTAATGTACTCTCCATTTACTTTAACTGTATGATTATGTTTGTGTATTTCAACAGAGCGAATACGAATAATACCATCTTCATTCTTTTGCGAAGTAGCATTTTGGAAAGAGGATCTTCGTAATAAAGCTTTCACTCTAGCTACTAATTCTAATGGATTGAATGGTTTGATCATATAATCATCAGCACCTGTCATAAGGCCTAATATTTTATCCATATCTTCTGCTTTTGCACTAAGCATTAGAATTGGTACAGTATTATTTTCACGCACTTCCTGACAAACTTCTAATCCGTTTCGTTTTGGCATCATAATATCCAAAATCATAAGGTCAACTTCATATGTAGAAACCTTTTGCAATGCTTCATCGCCATCATAAGCTTTATAAATGTTATAGCCTTCATTTCGCAAATAAACAGCAAGTAATTCAACAATTTCTTTATCATCATCAATAATTAATATATTTTTATTCATTGTGTAGTTCCTTTCCTTACAAATCATCAACATTACTATAATATCAAACATTTATGTACTTGTAGCGATGATTCTGTATAAAATTTCATGTAACGTATTAAAAAGGAGTAAAAAGATTAATAACGAATATAAAATAACAAGGATATTTAGATTCTACATTATAATGAAAGTTAGTTATAAGGGGGATTTTCTATGTTATGTAATGATATATATTCATTTACTCCAACTGGAAAAATAGACAATGATATTAAAGCTTTTCTACTAAAATATAATAAAGAGTTTACATATAAACATTCAATTCGTGTGGCAAATGAGGCAAAAAAGATTGCAGAAAAGTTTCACGTAGATAAAGAAAAAGCAGCAATTGCAGGATATTTACATGATATTAGTGGCATTTTTCCAAACGAGGAGCGGATTGCAGTTGCTGAAGAATTTGGTGTAGCAATAGTGGAAGCGGAAAGAAAGTTTCCTATGATTATTCATCAAAAATTATCGAGGGTAATCGCAAAAGAAATATTTAAAATCGAAGATGAAGAGATTTTAAATGCAATTTGTTGCCATACAACGTTGCGTAAACATGCAACGAAGATGGATTTAGTATTATTTGTTGCAGATAAAATAGAATGGGATCAAAAAGGGACACCACCATATTTAATAGAAATAAAAAAAGAATTGGGAAAATCTTTGGAAAAAGCAGCTTTTGTATATATTTCATATTTGTGGGAAAGGAAAGATACATTGAAAGTTATACATCCGTGGCTAGAAGAAGCATATTGGGATTTAAAAAGAATTGTACAGTAGAAAGGACAAGGAAATGCAATTAAAAGAATATATGAATCAAACATTTCCAGGAGTTACATTAGGACCCTACTTATATTCTCAGTGGGAAAATCATTTACATTTTGATTTCGGAAAAGATAAATATCAAATTGTAGAAGGAACCGACGATTTAAATATGGAATACTTTTCTCAACTTTGAAGACATATTTTCAAAAGAAGATGTAGTGTTTGTAGTGACAAATGTTTATAGATTTAAAAAGGAAAACATAAAAACTTCACAGAAAATAAATATATACAATAAATATATTAAGAAAAGAGATTTAAGATTTCATATAAGATAAGAAACGTTACCGTTTTTATTTGAAGATGAAGAAGCAGATTTATCCCGCTATTTGCCGGGCAGTAAGACCCCCCACTGATTAAAGTTTCACTTTATATTGTACATATCAATTTTCTTTTAAATGTCTTGCGGAAGATATTAAATATGAACCGCTGATACAAGCTGCTAATCATGAGGATTTTTCTGATCTGTATCTTCGATTTGGACGAAAAAAAGAAATCTCTTATCCAGATGTATTTCTCATAAATGCAAAGAAAGATATTGTGATGTTTATGTATGATGATAGAGGATGTGAAGTAATTGCGAAGAATAAAGAAATAATACGAGATTCATATAAGAAATACAAAGAATGGATTCCAGATTATGAACGAGAAAGTATAGATAACTTATTTAAATGACAATAGGGGAAGTGAAGCGTGTAATGAAACGTATTGCAATTGTATCTGCATGGGAACCAGAACTGACGTATTTGCATCAACATTATCCGAGTGAACGTGTTGAAAAAAGAGCAGCTTGGGAATTTCATTTTCATACTATTAATGAGCTGGAAATTATATCAGTTGTTACTGGTGTCGGTAAAGTAAGCTGCGCTAGTTGTGTACAATTGTTAATTAGTGAGTTTCAGCCAGATGAGTTGTTTATGACAGGAATATGCGGAAGTTTATCAAACAAGGTGAAAAACGGTCATATTGTAGTGGCACTAAACGCAATACAACACGATGTTACTGCAGCTGGCTCAGGGGAAGATGTTTTTAATTTATATAACGGTAGAACAGCACCTATTGAAACTACAAAATCACTTGTAAGAAGAATAAAAAAAATACGATCATATGATCCAATACATTTCGGTACATTTTTATCCGGAGATCAACGTATTCGTAGTTCAGAAATGAGATATTTACTCCATACCGTATATGGAGCATTGGCAGTTGATCAAGAAGTAGCAGCTTTCGCCTATGTGTGTCAAATAAATAAAAAACCATTTCTCTGTTTAAAAGCTGCTTCAGATCAAGCAAATGATAAAACGAAAGAAGAACAAAAAATCTTTAAAATGCTAGCATGCGAAAGAGCATGTGAGCATTTAATTGCCTTTTTACGTGTTTATGAGATTAATGTAGTAAATAATAGATAGTTAGAGGGTTTTAACATAAGTAATTGGAGGCATAATTATATTATGATTCAATATAAAAGGTGTAGTGATGTAAATATTGATTTAGTATATGAAGCTTTTAAAGTTGGATTTTCAGATTACATTATTAAAATGGAAGTTTCAAAAGGGGATTTTATACAACGTTTTTTGGGACCAGAAGGTAATTTGCTAGAACATTCTTTTCTTGCTTTAGAAGAAGGCAAACCTGTTGGCGTAATACTAGGTGGTATAAAGGATTATGAAAGTATTAAGACTATGCGCTGTGGAACATTAGCGGTTCATCCTAATTACCGCGGTATTGGTGTGAGTCAAAAATTATTTGAACTGCATAAAGAAGAGGCGATTCAACATGGATGTAAGCAACTTTTTCTCGAAGTCATTGTAGGAAATGACCGAGCGATTCATTTTTATAATAAGTTGGGCTATGAAAAAGTGTACGATCTTTCTTATTATAATTTAAATGATTTGACTAAAATAATGAATAAAGATTGTAAGGATATTGAAGTAAAACAATTAGAATTTCCAACTTTTAAAGATGAAATTCAGAAATGGTTAAACTTCCATATAAATTGGCAAAATGATATTGATTATATCAAAAAAACAAATAATGTATTTTATGGTGCATATGTCGATAATGACTTAAAAGGCTCTCTATGTGTAAATAAACAAGGTAAAATTAGTTTTATTTTCGTAGACAAAGATTATAGAAATATTGGTGTTGGGATGAAATTATTACAAGTAGCAAGAGAAGAATTAAATTTATCAAGTTTATCAATTGGGTTTCCTAACAATAATTTACTGGAAGGTTTTCTTAAGAAATGTGGATTTGAAAAGAATTCTTTAGCGCAATATGAAATGTATTTATTACTCTAAGAGCGGAAAGATTTATTCTTTTCGCTTTTTATTTTGCTGTTATGTTGGTAAATGCTCCGCAACTATAATTTATAATGAGAGGGATTTTGTTTATCCTTAAGTTATTTTTTAAATTGTCAATTTCATGCTAATAATTTTCTTTGTATAATATTCTAATTTTATGTAGAATAGATACGATGGGAGGGGATGAAATGAATAATGGATTAAAGTTTAAGATTTTTGAATTGCATTGTCTCGTTCAAAAGACTTATTCTGATATTAAAATAGCGTGTGATATTGCTATTTATCAAGAAAACACTTCTAAATATTTAATTTCATTAGGATTTTTAAATAAATCATATATGACTTATATAGAAGCAAAAAGATTCTATCGCGAAAATGAAGAGCTTGTAAGTGTAGAATTTGATAATTTCTTTGATATGTATGATAAATTAGAAAACGAATTAAAACAAGTTATTTCAACTGAAGATAAAAATCCTTCATTGTTACATAGCAGACTTGATCAGTTTCAGCAGAAAGTTGAAAATATAAATGACTTAATAAAAGTATTGCAAAATGCTCGTTAATGAATGCTTTTTTCTGTTCGTATAGAAATTATGTATTAAAAACATTTTAGGGATATTACATATTGAAGAGGTGGCTTTTGTAGATTACAAAAGTCATCTTTTTATGTTAGGAATAGATTGTATACATTTTAGCAGTTTCATATAAATAATAGAAATTTATACGAGGTAAATATCATGGGAAATAAAAAAGAAATAGCTATAGTTGCATTAACAACAGGATTCGTTTTAACAAGTGTAACACCATATGGAGTAGGGCATGCAGAGGAACCTGGTCAAATGCAAGTTGAAATTCAAGAGGATTCGTTCCGTACAGGTGATCTGACACAACCATCAAAAAAGGCACCAGAGAATGTAGTGAAAGATGCACTTAAGGAAAATACGGAGCATGCTTTGTCTCCAAAACAAGTTAGTGCAGAAACAGGAGTAGATTACAAGGTTCTTCAAAAACGTGGTTCTTATGATGGAACTACACTTGTGCGCATGCAACAAATATATGAAGGAAAAGAAGTATATGGCCACCAGTTGACTGCTCACGTAGATAAAAAAGGTATTATTAAAAGCATTTCAGGAGCTAGCGCACAAAATTTAACACAAGAAGATTTAAAGAAACCTATTAATTTATCAAAAGAAGAAGCAAAACAATATATTTATAAAAAGTACGGAAACGATACTAAATTTATTTCTGAGCCAGAAGTTAAGGCAGTTATTTTTGTTGATGAAAATCATGGGCAGGCTAGCAATGCATATCAAGTTACATTTGCTGCTACAACACCAAATTATGTATCTGGAACTTATTTAGTGAATGCTCATAATGGTGAAATGTTAAAAGATATGGTACAAGAATCAAGTTTGAAAATAAGTGAAGAGTATGTTGAATCCGTTAAGGAAAATAAAACTAGCAATTTTACATCATTAACTGGAACAGGAAAAGATGATTTAGGCGTAACTCGTACATTTGGTATTTCTAAACAGACCAGTGGGAATTATGCGCTTGCTGATTACACAAGAGGACAAGGAATTGAGACATATGATGTAAATTATAGAGATATTACAAATGAAGAAAGTTATTATCCTGGTATACTAACAACTAGTGTTTCAACAACATTTAATGATCCAAAGGCGGTAAGCGCTCATTTCTTAGCAACAAAGGTATACGATTTTTATAAAGAAAAATATAAGCGTAATAGTTTTGATAATAAAGGAAAAAAAGTAGTTTCAGTTGTACATGCATGGGATTCTGGAGGAACAAATGATCCTGAAAATTGGGAGAATGCATTTAGTACTAATATTAATAACATTAGTATGCTTTTATATGGAGATCCCATGGTAAAAGCGTTCGATATAGCCGGTCATGAATTTACACATGCAGTTACATCAAGTGAATCTAACCTTGAATTTTCAGGAGAATCTGGGGCAATTAACGAGGCATTATCGGATATTATGGGAACGGCTATAGAGAAATACATAAATAATGGGGAATTTAACTGGACAATAGGAGAACAAACTGGATCGACTTTTCGTAATATGAAAAATCCAACTGCAATTAATTTTTCAGAAGGACTACCGTATCCGGATGATTATAGTAAATATAATGATTTAAATGGAGAGGATTATGGAGGCGTTCATTTTAACTCAAGTATTATTAATAAAGTTGCGTATTTAATGGCACAAGGTGGTACTCATAACGGTGTAAATGTAAATGGTATTGGTGAAGATAGAATGTTTGATATTTTCTATTATGCAAATACTGATGAATTAAATATGACTTCTAATTTCTCTGAATTGAAATTGGCATGCCTTAAAGTGGCAACTAATAAATATGGAGCGAACTCAATTGAAGTTCAAGCAGTCCAAAATGCTTTTGATGCGGCAAAAATTACAGGAACGGTGAAAGAGAACGAAAAAACAGCAGAAAACCAAGCTCCAGAGTTAACTGTACCGTTTACGATTACACTACGTGTAGGTGATACGTTTGATCCAATGAGAAATGTAAAAGCTGTTGATAAAGAAGATGGTGATTTAACAAATAAAGTAAAGCATAAAGGCGATGTAGATACTTCAAAACCAGGTACATACATTGTGGAATACTTGGTCGTTGATTCCCAAGGGAGAAATACAACGGCTAGACAGACTGTAATTGTAGAGGGAAATGGAGAAACATCAGATTTAGAACCTAAATTAATAGTGCCTGTTGGAGCGACAATTCATGTTGGAGATTCATTTGTTCCAATGGCAGAAGTATTAGCTATCGATAAAGAAGACGGTGATCTCACTTCTAAAATCAAAGTTGATGGTGAAGTAGATACAACTAAAGCCGGTACTTACGTATTAACGTACACGGTTACAGATTCTAAAGGTCATGAAGTAACGGCGAAGCAAACTGTAACGGTCAAAGTTAGAGAAGAAGTTAAAAATGATAAACCAATACTAAAAGTACCTGCTACAACTTCAATTACTGAGGGTGATCAATTTGATCCATTGGTAGGGGTATCAGCTACTGATAAAGAGGACGGTGACCTTATTTCTAAAGTAGCGTATGAAGGAACTATAGATACAACTAAAGCTGGTACTTATGAAATAATATATAGTGTTAGAGATTCCGTGGGTAATGAGGTAAATGCAATACAAAAAGTATTAGTGAAAGATAAAGAAACTAGCAAAGCTAATGGCCTTGCTAATAAGGAAAATAAGAGTAATATCTCAAACAACAGTAATAGCGATAAAAAAGAATATACATATAAGGAGCTTCCAAAGACGGGTGTAAGTACAACTAACAGTGCAGCAATCGGCATATTGATGATTATTACAGGCACAGTACTCACTTTTGTTCGCAAATTTAGAAAGATACAAAAATAATAGTAGGGATCATTCGTTTGAAGAAAAGAGTTCATTATTCAAAAGAAATAAAGTAGAAAGTAAGTAAAACAAAATATGGATTTTTTACTTAATAAGATTTTAGTAGTTAAGCGGTGCATTTGGCTTCTATAAAAATTTGTAGTTGGATCATGTTCTGTCTACAAAACTACATTACATAAAAAACACGTTACTATTCTCATTAAAATAAAAGAATAGTAACGTGTTTTTTGGTTTGGAAAAAGCATAAATCCTATAGTTCATGAATCTGGGAGTGCTTCTAATCTGCTATTGATGAGTTACTGAAAACATTTTGTTTTAATGGAAGTTTCACTCTAAATGACAACATGAGATTTTCGATATTTACCAGGTGTTTCATTGGTGAATTTTTTAAAAATTTTAGTGAAATAACTTTGATCGCTAAAATTAAGCGAAGCGCATATGTCTGATAAAGGATAGGTGGTGAAAGTTAATAATTTCTTTGCTTCTTCGATTCGTTCACGTTGAATGTACTCAATTAATGAAATACCGACTTCTTTTTTAAATAATATAGATAAATAATCTGAATTCACATTTGCAAATTTAGCAACTTGTTTAACAGATATTGGATTGTAAATATTTTTAAAAATGTAGTTTTTGCAAATAGCAATAGTCTGTGAATGTTGCTGTGTTTTTTGTGCCTTTACACGGTCTGCAAAGGTACAAAAAGCATTTTTTAATAAATCCCAAACAGATTCTTTGTCTTTTAAATCTTCTGTTCTTTGAATATGTAAATCATAAATTTTGTAAGCAATCCCAGATGGAAGTCCCCCTTTTATCGCATATCTAGTAGCGAGCGTGATGGATGAAATACAAATGTTTTTATGACGTCTTAATTGATGGAATGAAGATAAAGATGAAAGAGTCTCTTGTTGGAATTCGTAATAATATTTGAGTACGGTTTCTTTATCCCCGTGTTCTATAGAACTAAGTAGTTGCTGCTCTATATATAAATTATGATAAATGGATTCGTCTTTTTGCATTGAAATATATACATCTTCGTTTAAGATGCTGCTATGACTTATATGAAGTGAGTCACTGTTATTTGAAAAGGTGCTTACATCTGAATTTTTTTTATAGAGAATGTTATAGAACAATATCGCTATATTTACAAAGAAATTTTGATCTTTGACTGACAATGAAAAATAATGGTCTCTTGTTCTTTTATAATTTGGAATAAAATTAAGGTTACTATCCGCTTTACTTGTAGAAGAATTCACATGTGTCAAGGGCCCAATAATAACAGTACCGTTCACCATATAATCGCTCTTTATGTGAATTAAAATAAAGTGCCCTAGATATTCGTGAGTTCTGAAGATGGGGGAATTATATGTATCATTTCTCTGAAAAAGCATATGTAACTCTTCTATTTTTGATGTATATAACGAATGTGAATCATTTTTTGATTTAAATTCTAAAAGAATATTTTTGTTACAATCTAAAAAACAAACTGGAATTTCGAAAGATTGAAAAAACATATTGCAAATATACTCTATCTCAACTAGACTGAGCTTTTTAGTCATATTCTTCCTCCTTACAGTTATGCGTAATAGTTAAATAAACATATATTCCTTTTTCATAAGTAGATACGGAAAACCTTTATCAATAAAAAAATATAAATAAAAGTTATAAACTTCTAAGAATAATACCATAATTTAACATGAATAGCACATATTATTTGAATATACAGGTAATAGTTTTGGACAGTAACGTAAAATATGAATCGTCACACTTATTTGTTGGTTATTACTTATATGTATTAAAAAATGATTAAGATTGGATTTTAAATAGGGATAGGAAGTGAGAAATGAATAGATTGACAGTAAGTGAATAGTCGAAATTAGCGGTGAAAGCTATTATGTAACAAATGTAATGATTCTTGAAATAGGGATATACGTGTAATTTAGGGGAGAAAATTACATATATCATGTGGAGAGACAACGTAATAATAGAAGATAAGAAAAGTGAATAAGTGATTGTAAACAATGGATTGTTGGACGACTATGTTTTATGTTATTCGTTTAAATCTGATACTTGGCACACTATTGCTTTTAAGAAGGTAATAGTAATAAAGAAATTTTTAAAATGATAGAAGTAGTAAAGGGGATAAGAGCAATGAAAAAAATATTTAGTGTGCTTTTAGTGTTATTCTTAACATTTTCTACATGGTCTAGTGTATTAGTAAAGGCAGATTCACCATCTAAAGGTACTTTAACGATTCATAAGTATGAACAAGAAAAAGATGGAGCGCAGGGACTAGAAGGTGACGGTTCTGCAAATCAAGAGGTGCCAAAGGATGTGAAACCATTAAAAGGTGTAACGTTTGAAGTAAAAAGGGTTGCTTCTTTTGAAAAAATTTCAAACGATGGGAAAATCGTAAAAGAAGACGTGAAACCTGTAATGGGAGCCACTCCAAATCAAGTAGTAACAGATGATAACGGACAAGCTGTATTAAAAGATCTTCCGCTAGGACGTTATGAGGTGAAAGAAGTGGCAGGACCTCCACATGTTAATCTAAATCCCAATACGTATACAGTGGATATTCCATTAACAAATAAAGAGGGTAAGGTGCTAAACTATGATGTTCACATGTATCCCAAAAATGAGATTAAACGTGGTGCAGTGGATTTAATAAAAACTGGTGTAAATGAAAAAGCATTAGCAGGTGCATTATTCTCTTTATTTAAAAAAGACGGTACAGAAGTGAAAAAAGAGTTAGTAACAGATGCTAATGGTCATATTCGCGTGCAAGGATTGGTGTATGGAGAATACTATTTCCAAGAAACAAAAGCTCCGAAAGGCTATGTAATAGATCCAACTAAACGTGAGTTTTTTGTTAAGAACTCCGGAACAATTAATGAAGATGGAACTATTACTTCTGGTACAGTAGTTAAATTAGAAGTGAAAAACTATGAAGAACCAACAATTGATAAAAAGATTAACGGAAAATTGGAAGCGTTACCAATCAATCCGTTAACTAATTATAATTATGATATTAAAACATTAATTCCAGAAGACATTAAGGAATACAAAAAATATGTGGTAACAGATACTTTGGATAATCGTTTAGTGATTCAAGGAAAGCCAATCGTGAAAATTGATGGAGCAGAAGTAAATGCAAGCATTGTAGAGGTAGCTATAGAAGGTCAAAAAGTAACAGCTACAGTAAAAGATTTCACAAAATTAGATGGTAAAAAAGAATTTCATTTGCAAATTAAATCTCAAGTAAAAGAAGGAGTACCATCTGGTTCGGAAATTTTCAATACAGCAAAAATACATTTTTCAAATAAAAATGATGTAATTGGAGAAAAGGAATCTAAACCCGTAGTTGTTATTCCGACAACTGGAATAATTGAGTTAACAAAAATTGATGGTGCTAATAAGAATAAATTAAAAGGTGCAGAGTTTGTACTTAAAGATAATAATGGAAAAATAGTTGTCGTAGCAGGAAAAGAAGTAACAGGTGTATCAGATGAAAATGGTGTTATTAAATGGTCTAACATTCCATATGGAGACTATCAAATTTTTGAAACGAAAGCACCAACATATACAAAAGAAGATGGTACAAAAGCATCTTATCAATTATTAAAAGACCCCATTGATGTAAAGATTAGTGAAAATAATCAAACAGTTAAATTGACGATTGAAAATAATAAAAGTGGATGGATTCTTCCGGTAACGGGTGGTATAGGAACGACTCTTTTTACTGTAATAGGCCTTACTTTAATGCTTACAGCGGCATTTGTTTTCTTTAGAAAAAAGTTTGCTAGAAATTAAGATTTTAGGAACATGTAACCATATGAAAAGGGGAGAAGCAAAATGCTTTCCTCTTTTCGATATTTAAGCGTATACAGAGGTGGAAATATGAAACGAAATCTTGTTTTGGGAGGTATTTTCTTATTTGGATTAGGTATTTTTTTATATCCTACTATTAGTAATTGGTTGGCGACCCGTGCACATTATTCTGAGATTAGCTCTTACGATAAGAAGATTAAAGCATTACAAAAGAAAGAAGTCGAACGTAGGGAAAAAGAAGCAGCCGAATATAATAAACAAGTTCAAACTTCTGCGAAAACATTTACAGATCCATTTTCTGAAAAAAAAAGTAATCATCAAGCGTATGCTGATGTGTTAAATTTAGGAGATGTAATGGGGTATATTGAAATATCGAAAATTAATATAAAACTGCCAATCTATCAAGGGACCTCTGAGGAAGTATTGGGTCGCGGGATAGGTCATTTAGATTTTTCTTCGCTCCCGGTAGGTGGAGAAAGTACGCATACTATTTTAACAGGGCATCGTGGTTTACCATCAGCAAAATTATTTACAGATTTAGATAAGTTGAGCAAAGGAGATCTTTTTTATATTCATTCTTTAGACAAAGTTCTTGCTTATAAAGTAGATCAAATTAAAGTAGTGTTACCACACGAAACGGACGATCTACAAATTGTACAAAAAAAAGATTATACAACTTTAATTACGTGTACGCCTTATGGAGTAAACACCAATAGATTGCTAGTTCGAGGTGAGCGTGTGGAGTTAAACGAGAAAGAAAAACAAAAAGTGAGTACAGAGATATTTATGTTTAATAAGTGGACTGTAATAGTTCCACTCCTATTGTTATGTGTGTTTCTAGTCGTAATTTATAAGAAAAGGTTTACTCGATAGAATGTATGTATTTATCCTGCATTAATGGGAAGTGGGACCGTAAATTCAGAGATAAGTAAAGAAGGTATATAGGGGATTGAAGTAAATCATCATTAATAAAAATTTCATTTTATTCGACTATAGAAAAAATACGGTAAAGGTGGGAACAAAGGAATTGAGGCTACGATTAAAGCTGGTAAGTATTCATTTTATTGTTTTGTTAATGTTAAGTGTAAGTTTTGTCATATATGTACCAAAAGAAGTATATGGATCCACGACAAACTTAGAAGGTCTAGGTGATATATCGCGCTATAATGCTGTTGTCTTTGGTAACCATAAAGCAATAGGTGGCGACATTGAAGGAGCAATTGCAGTTCAAGGTGATATGGATGCATCGGGGTATACAATTGTAGGTGCTGCAGCGGGAACATCTAATATAGTAGGTGAAAAATGGGTTGATGAGGGATATCCGTCCTTGTTATTGTCTGGAAAATTTAAGAAATCAAGAGAAGAATCTTTTATCATTCAAAACGGAATAGTCGTAATGACAAAAGAGAGTGATCCAGATCGCATCATACAATCCTCTTATGATCGTATCGTTTATAAAGAAAAACTAGAAATTGACGCGAAATTTAATGAATTTCGCAATATAGTGAACCAAGTCAGTAAAAATGCAGGTCAATATAAAACAAATACCCCAATTCCAAATATGAGTCATGGAATCGGAAAAGATATAAACAATCCTAATATTTATGTTTCATCAGAATTGACAGGGAAAATTAATTTAGATATAAGAGATGTATTTTTACCGAGTGCTAAGGACAAAGATTTTATTGTTATGTATTCGGATGCAACAGAGGTTACATTTAAAAATGGGGCTATTCTATATGACAAGAACAATATTGGAAGGGCTACGGATATAATTCCTACATCACAACCATATTCTCCTAATTCCCCGTTTACTGAGCTATACGGGAAAGTGATTTGGGTTTTTCCAAATGCGAAAAAAATTACAACAGAGGGATATGGTGTCGTTGGGAGTGTGTTTGCCCCAAATGCTGTATTAGAAACAAAAGGCGGCTCGATTAATGGACAAGCATTTGTCGGCGCTGTACAACAAACTGGTGGATTTGAATTTCACAATTTCAAATTTAACTGGCAACATTGGAACAAGCCTAGTACTGGAAAAGTAAAAATAAAAAAAGTTGATAGTAATAATGATAATAAAAAATTGGTGGGAGCAAAGTTTCATATAGAAGATTCAAAAGGAAAAATAGTTGGAGAACTAGTAACAAATGAAGAAGGAGAAGTAATATCAAAAGACTTACCAAAAGGAAACTATACCTTAGTGGAAGTAGAAGCACCTAAAGGTTACGAATTATTAAAAGAAAAAATAACTGTAAAAATAGAAAAAGATGCAGTAGTAGAAATTAAAATAGGAAATAAGAAATTGCCAGATCCAATGGGGAAAATGAAGCTTGTGAAAGTAGACATAAGTGATAAAAATAAAAAACTAGCAGGGGCAAAGTTTCATATAGAAGATTCAAAAGGAAAAATAGTTGGAGAACTAGTAACAAATGAAGAAGGAGAAGTAGTATCAAAAGACTTACCAATAGGAAATTATACCTTAGTGGAAGTAGAAGCACCTAAAGGTTACGAATTATTAAAAGAAAAAATAACTGTAAAAGTAGAAAAAGATGCAGTAGTAGAAATTAAAATAGGAAATAAGAAATTACCAGATCCGACTGGACAATTTGAAATTGAGAAAGTTGATGATAAGGATATCAATTTAAAACTACAAGGCGCTATATTTCAAGTCTTAGATAAAGAGGGTAAAGAAGTGGCTAGATTAACAACGGATGAAAAAGGAAAGGTGATTTCCAGTCAATTAGTACTTGGAAAATATACGATAAAAGAAATAAAAGCGCCAAACGGATATATGTTACTTAGGGATCCAATAGAAATAGAAATTACAGAAGCAGTAAAGACAAAAAAAATAACAGTGAAAAATGCGAAGAATAATTGGGTAATTCCTAATACTGGTGGGAGCGGAACAACAATTTTTTACGTAATTGGTATTATGCTAATGTTTGGTGTGCTATATTTCTGTAAGAAAAATCGTATATTATGAACTAATTTTATAGAGTTAGACAGATTGTTACGTTAGAGAGTTTTTAGGACATGAGTTCGGTATTGTACTGGACTCATGGTACTAAATTTGTTAAAGGAGGAAGGATAATAGTAAACATAGAATATATTAATGAATTAAAATGTTTAAGAGGTGAACATGGTGGCAATAAAACAAGACGAAATTAAAGTAGTTGTCGGAGCTGGAGTGTTTAATAATAATCCAGGTTGGATTCAAACGCAAGAAGATGAACTTAACTTACTAGATAAAGCTACGTGGGAAGAAAGATTTGAATACAACTCTATTTCAGCTATTTTAGCTGAGCATGTATGGGAACACCTTACTTTTGAAGAAGGTGTAAGAGCAGCTGAAATTTGTTATGAATTTTTAAAACCATCTGGTCATATTCGGTGCGGAGTCCCTGATGCATTCTTTCAGGATGAGGCATATCAAAATATAGTTCAAATAGGGGGCCCCGGTCCGAAAGATCATCCAGCAGCAAGTCATAAAATCGTTCATAATTATATAACATTAACGAAAATGTTTGAAACTGCTGGATTCGAGGTAGTTTTACTTGAATATTGTGATGAAAATGGTCGGTTTTATTACAACGAATGGGATGCAAACGACGGTGTTATTTTCCGTTCGAAAAGGTATGATTCTAGAAATAAAGGCGATAAACTTGGTTTTCCATCGCTAATTGTCGATGCGATTAAGCGCTAATCATTCAACAAAAAAAGGAGTTAATCCTATGATTTCATAAGTCGCAAATGCGGCTTTTTTATTTGTACATAAATCTATATTTAATTTTCAATATTATATAATTCGATTTAGAAAATATTTAAGTTTTTCTCAGCACCATTCACTTTAAATTAACACTTCGTTGACATAAATATTTATTTTATATTTATATTCGTGTAAAATGAAATGGGAACATATATTCTATATAAGGAGACAATCAAAATGATAGCTGAAATTAGGAAACTAACTGATGGATATATTGTAAAATTTGAACGCCAATTTCCATATACGGCAGAAGAAGTTTGGTCTGTATTAACAGAAAACAGTAAGCTGAAAAAATGGATGCCGAATTTACAGATTGAAAGCCTTAAAACTGCTGGAATAATAAAGTTCGACATGATGGACGGTTCATTCATAAATATTGATATTTTAGAGTGTCAACTAAACTCAGTACTTGAATTTACTTGGGATAAAGACCGTGTCAGATTTGAAATACATAATGAGGAAAATGGTACTCTTTTACTTCTTAAAGAGTACATTCATGAATTAACAGATCATACACCGAGAGATGTAGCTGGTTGGCATATTTGTTTAAATCTTTTTTCTTTCGTTTTAGAAGGAGAAGAGAAAGAATTTTCTAAAGATGAATGGCAACAGTGGTTTGAAATATACAAGGATAAGATTCATGAAGTGAGAGGATAATTGCATAATAGGTAATATTAATTATGTAATTATTATATTGTAAAAATGCTTTTGTGAATAAATAAGAATAGAGGTTAATATGAAAGTAAATCAATTAATTGCTAATAACATAAATAAATTAGATGCAACTATACCGTTTAATAAATCGTTTGGAATTGCTGGTTTATCTGGATCGGGTAAAACAACTTTTTGCCAAACAATTGGTGAAGAATCAAAAAAACGATTAGTTTCTTTATTACCAAAGGCTGAATATCAATATTTATTTCCTAACATTATGGAAACAAATTTTAGTGCCATTAAGATGGAAGAAATGCCTTTAGTACTTTTTCTAGGAAAATCATCGATTTCGTCTAATCCGCGTTCAACGATTGGTACTCATACTGGTGTTTTTACAGAGGTTCGGGAAAAACTTGCTGAAGTATTTAATCTTTCTCCAGAGGTCTTTTCATTTAATAATCAATTAGGCTGGTGTACTGGTTGTAAAGGCCGTGGTACTACAAAAAATGTTGAGTGTAAAAAATGTAAGGGAAAACGTTATAGTGAAGAAATTGAACAACATGAAATTGATTTGTTGGCCAAGCCACATTCAATTTCAAATATTAATGATTTAAGTGTTGAATCTATTCTTTCACTAGCAAAAGAGTTAAATATTAGTGAAGAAAAACAGCATATACTGCAAAATATTATTAATATGAACATTGGTTATTTAACATTAAATCGAATTATGGGTACGTTATCAGGTGGAGAGTTAACACGACTTTATTTGGCCGAATTCATGGCAGTAAGTGAAAATGCTGTAATTATTATTGATGAGATTTCAGTTGGACTTGATCATGAAACTTTATTACAAATTTTAGAAGAGATTAAACGATTAGGGTGTAAAAATCAAATTTGGCTTATTGATCATTCAGATACAGTACTAGATACATCTGATGAGCAATTGTTCTTTGGACCTGGTAGCGGAAAATATGGCGGGAAAATTGTGAAAGAATCACCAAGACCAAAGTCAATACTGTGGGATCGAAATAAAGAAATACCAACAGAATATTATACATTCTATGATTTATATTGCCGTAATATCCAAATGGAGGAGTTTCAAATTCCTAAAAACAGGATTGTAACGGTTACAGGAGAATCAGGATGTGGGAAATCTACACTTGTCAATGAATGTCTAGCTACAGATTTTTTGAAAAGATATCCAAAAGATAAATTAGTTATGGTGGGACAAGACCGAAATCAATCAATTACAAGTCGATCAACTGTAGCAACTTTCCTAGATATTAAAAAGAAACTAACAAAGTATAGTGAAGACATTGATGATATTTTTGAGCGCTCGATTGAGGATATTATTGATGAACTTCCAAATGAAGATATCGCTTATAAACGTTTGAGCCTACTAATTAAATTAGGACTTGGCTATTTAACATTAGAGAGAAAAACACAAACATTATCGACAGGTGAGTTTCAATGTGTTCATTTAGTTTCGGAATTATTTGCAAACACTAGAAATCCACATACATTATTCATTTTTGATGAGCCTTCAAAAGGTTTATCACAAAATATTTTAAATCAATTTATCGATAGTATTAGAGGTATTCTGCAAGATGAATCAGTTTCTATCATTATGATTGAGCATAATCGTTACATGTTAGAAAGCTCTGATTATATAGTTGATTTTGGAAAAAGGCAGAATGAATCTGTAGAGCATTTGGATGTTGTTAATCATGAGGATTACTATCGTCAAAAAAGTAATGTGAATAGCACAGAGAAAATAAATATCTCTTCAATGCTTAAGCAGAAAAAAGGAGTTCACTATTTAGAAGGAAATCATATTAACTATTTTAAAAATGCCGAAAATGTTTATAAGGGCGGTATTTTAAAAAGTTTATCATCAATGGCTAGGTTAATTTATGGTGAATATGAATCTGATACAATCGCACCTGTTATTGCTATTGATCTTGAAAGACATTTATATAGTCAATATAGTTTCTTATATGAGATTGGTGGATTAATTAATCATATTGTAGCTGCTCATCCAATTAATAAAGATACGAGAAGTTTTGATTTCTATTCACAGGACAATCATTGTCCATCTTGTTCTGGACGTCTTCAAATTGAAGTTTTTGATAAAGATATTGCCATTCAAGATAAAAGTGTTCCATTTTGGGATGGGCTATTCGATCCAGAAATCATGAAGGTATTAAAATTTTATCAGCATGAAAAAATAGAATTTCTATTCGAAGAAATAAAAAATGAGCTTGGTCACGATTTGTCAAAAAGCTATAATGATATGTCAGAAGAAGAAAAGCATACGTTTTGGTACGGATATTTTGAAAAATCATTTTATGATAAAAAAGGAAAGACACGTAGAACATGGGTAGGGTTTAATACAATTATTGGTGGATATATTGTTATTTCAAAAGCACCTATTAAAGAAGAAATTAAAAGTTCAAAAAAAATGATGAAATGTCCAATTTGCGAGGGGACGGTTTTAAATCATCATAAACCACTTAAATTTGGTAACGTAGATATTCGTGAAATAATCAATCAGCCTATTAATGAAGTATTGAAAACAGTTGGTGATTTACCGGCACTTGTTAAATTGAAGTCTATTGTTGGTGGCGATATGGTATTGACAGAAGATGTTTCTTTATTGCCAAGAAAAGCACAAGTTGCATTGAAAATGTTTGAATTAGAACAAGCAAGCTTTTCAAACTATGAAATGGTGTTACAAAATGTCTTACCATTCTGGAGCGAAATAAAAGGAAATATCGAATCCATTAGTGTTAATAATCAGGTAACTGTTTGTGATTTCCCTAATGTTTATGAAACGAGAGAAACCATTATAGATAAGTATTTCACAAATGGTAAATATAAAAAACTTACGTATGTATACGAAGCGTTTGGATACAAAAAATTAGTTACCCAAATTAATAAAATTAAAAAGAATAATCCATGTCCATTTTGTAAAGGTAAGAAAGTGATAACCGAAGATAATCTACATGATGGTGTCTTTAAACTAACAATTCCATGTGTAACTTGTAATGCAAGTGGTATTAATGACGAAGGGTTAAAAGAAGTTGTCGAGGGCGTGGATGTACAAACATGGTTAACTGGAAAAGTAAGTGATGTTGTGAATGAAAGCTTATTAACAGAAGCTGTTGGACAAATACCAATTTTTAATCGCATACGTGAGTTGGATAACCGAGATATGATGGCGGTTTATGAATGTCTTGAGAAAAATAACTAGTGATGGATTGTCAATTGCAGTAGTCATAAAAACAGGAATATAGGTTTTTAATTATATAAATATAACATGTTAAATTGTTATTTAAATCGTTAAAAATAGTTGACCCTCACACAATGTCATTGTTTAAGATAAAGTTGAGCTTCAAAGTAGATGTAACTTATAGGAGGAAATCATGTTTAAAATAGGGGATTTTTCAAAACTATCTTCCATTAGTATACGAATGTTGAGACACTACGATAAAGTGGAATTACTACAACCAGTAAAAGTCGATGAGCAGAGTGGATATCGATTTTATTCAGCAGACCAATTAAAAAAAGTAAATCAAATTCAAACGTTAAAAGCTATGGGGTTTAATATTGCTACCATCAAAGAAATAATAGAATGCGATAATATAGATACCATAAAAGAGCAATTTTTAAATCGTAGTGCTCAAATTAAAGAAGACATGAATAACCTCCAAAAACAATTACGTCTCCTCGAAGACTCAATGAAAACGATGAGAGAGGATGTTGTTGAGATGAATTATCATGTTTCAATAAAAGAAATTCCAGAAAGAACTGTAGCTAGTGTTAGAAAGATTATTCCATCGTATAATTGCGAAGGTGATTTATGGAGTGTATTAATGCAAGAAATTCAAATGAAAAATATTAGTATTGCCCAACCGAGTTATAGTATTGCGGTTTTCCATGATCGTGAATACAAAGAAAATGATGTAGATATAGAAATACAGCTAAGTATTCTAGGTAAGCACGAAAATACAAAAGACGTTACATTTAAAAATATGGAATCGACTAATGTAGCTTCTATAACAGTTAATGGAAGTTATGAACAGATGACAGCTGTAAATGAGGCTGCGGCAAAATGGATTGAGACAGAGGGTTATAAATTAGCAGGCCCGATGTTTAATATTTACCATGTGAGCCCAGCGATGGAAGCGGATCCTAATAAGTGGGTTACAGAAGTTTGTTATCCAGTTAAATGAAGATAAAGAAAAAAGGCATTATTTATATGTCTTTTTTCTTTATAAACTTATCCATAAATATCAAGATAAATTACTTCTTGATTTGATTCGTCAACTACTAGCACGATTGAATTTGCAAATGTACAAAATGAGCGGATTATAATGGATTCCTTTAATGAATCTTCTAAAAACCAACCTGTTGGTAATAAAGAAATGCAACCATCTTTTTGGAAATTTCAGCAATGTTTACATTAGCAACAAAATCCACCGGAATAAGGGGCTTTTCTCTTAAATAATTTAATGGTATGTGTACCCTCCATCAGGAAATAATACATTACCCGTAGTAAAACTATTTTGCATTAAATATAGGACAGTATGTGCAATTTCATCATTAAATCCAGCTCGTTGTACAAGTGAAAGAGATTTATAAGCTTCGTAAGCAACTAGTCTATTTTCATTTTGTTCATTTTCTCTTTGTATTGTTCCAGGAGAAACCACATTAACTCTAATAGGAGCTAATTCCACAGCTAAAGCCTTCCCTAAACTTTCAATAGCACCATTGCAAGCTCCATAAGCAGGAGCGCCTTTAAGTGGTCTTTGACTAAATGCACCAGACATTAACACAATCGATCCAGAGTTTGAAAGAAAAGGAATTGCATATTTTACGGCATAATATTGAGGCCAAAACTTTCCGATGAAGCTACTTTCAGCAATTTCCTCTGTAGAGGTAATCGGTCCAAGTGTGTAAGAGGCTCCCGGTGTGAATAAATGATCAAAGTTCCCAACTATCTTGAAAAAATTTTGTAATTGCTCTTTATTTTGATTATCCAATATATAAGTTTGAAGATGATTGTTATTTATTACTTCTCGAGCAACTTTTAATTTTTCTTCCGAGCGTCCGGCAATAATAACATGTGCGCCTTGTTTAATTGCTTGTGTTGCTGTTGCTAATCCAATACCAGAACTCCCGCCAATGATAACAATACGGCTATTTTTTAATGTAGTAATAGACATATTTTAGCCACTCCTTTAATAAAAAATTTAGAATATAACTAACTGTGCTATGCTTTTATTATTCGCTAAAAGGGAGCAAGTGAAAAGTACGCACTTTATATGTACATAGTCGCAAATTTCGTACTAATCGCTATACATGCGGATAAGTAATAGGAAAAATTTCTAAATATGGTTTATCCCGCATTAACGGGCAGTAAAACTATCACCTCAAAGTTAGGAAAATGCAAGGAAGTTAGGTAAGAGATCAATTGCCCGTAAAAGCCCGATTGGTTCAACTAATAATCAGTGTGGGATGAACAAAACCCCCACTGATTAAAGTTTCACTTTATGATATCTGAGGAGAGGTGAGAAAAATGGATTTACAAGAAACGAAGTTAAAAGGGGTAATAGCAACATTACAAATAATCGGTGGGAAATGGAAGTCACTCATTTTGTTTATTTTGCTAACAGATGGAATGAAACGTTTTGGTGAATTAAAGCGATTGATACCAGATATATCTCAAGGGACGTTAGCGAAGCAATTACGTGAATTAGAGCAAGATCAACTAATAAAACGCGAAATTTATCAAGAAATACCACCTAAAGTAGAATATAGCTTAACTGAACATGGAAAAACAGTCAGTACTGTTTTGGATAGTATGTGTAGTTGGGGAAGAGGGCATTTAGAATATATAGATAAAGATAAACCATAAAAATGTTATGTAAACTTATTGTAGTGTGAAGGGAAATGTTGTTTTAATAATTTGTATTTTATAATATATAATTAAAGAGTGTCGTAGGTTATTATACATATTTAATTTATTTTTACAAAGGGGAAGTAATAAGATGAACGAATTAGAGTATAAAAGCTTCTATGATAAAGTAGGAAGATTAAATGGATGGGATTTTAGCAAAATAAAATGTGAAACTGTAGGAGATACATGGGACTTTTATAGTGAGGTAAAAGAAAGGTGTAAACCATCACATATTTTACTTGATGTTGGTACAGGCGGAGGAGAAAATGTACTTAACATAGCATCATCAGCTAAATTGTTGATTGGAATTGATAATTCTAACGGCATGATTGCAACGGCACATTCTAACTTGAAAAAATCAGGTGTACAAAATGTTGAGTTTCTTCAAATGGGTTCTGAAGCTTTAACATTTCCACATGCACATTTTGATATTGCTTCAAGTTGTCATGCCCCGTTTCTGGCATCTGAGTTAGCGAAAGTAATGAAAAAGGGTGCCTTTTTCTTAACACAACAAGTAAGTGAGCATGATAAATTAAACCTGAAAGAAGCATTTGGTAGAGGACAATGCTTAGGTGAACGGGATGGTACTTTAAAAGAAAATTATATGAATGAACTTATTAGTGCAGGATTTGATCTCGTGCAAGTACGTGAATATGATGTTACTGATTATTACAGTAGGTCTGAAGATCTCATTTTCTTATTAAAACATACCCCTATTATTCCTAGATTCGGAGAACAGGAAGAGGATTTTACTATTTTACAAAAGTTCATTGATACGTATAGTTCTGAAAAAGGGATTCGTACTAATTCAAAAAGATTTATGATTATTGCTGTTAAATTATAATGTATTTTAGTGTAAAAGCTGCTTTTCATTTAAAGAAAAGCAGCTTTTTGTGTGGAAAAGAATACAGGAAATACTTGAAAATAATAGAAATAAATAAAGTGTAAATTAAAAAATCAAAATATGGAGGATAAATGTTTTGAAACGTTACTATATTAGCAATGAAAAAATAAATGTACATATTACTGAATGGGGGAATAATGAGAAGCCCGTTATCTTTTGTTTACATGGATTAGGTAGTACGAGTTTAAGTTTTATAGAAATTGCTGAGGAATTAAAAGAAGAGTATAGATTTATCTCCGTTGATGCACCTGGACATGGTAAAACACCCCCATTTGAAAGAACAGAAGATTATGAGATGCACAATTTAGCAAATTGGTTAAATGAAATAATAAATGAATTGAGAATCAAATACTTCTATTTTCTATCACATTCATGGGGAAGTTTTGTAGCGTTATTTTATTTGTTAAATCATCCAGAAAAAGTACAAGGAAGTATTCTTATTGATGGTGGATATCAAACAAAAAGGCTTCGAGAAGAAACGTTGGAAGAAGAAATTGCTTATTATGAAAAGGACTTTGATGAATACGTTTTTAATAATTGGGACAAATTTTTCAAAAGTGAAAAAGAAGCTTATACTAGGTGGTCTTCATTGTTAGAAGTTGCTGTAAAGGATCTAGGGATCGAAATGGATAATAAAGTATGGTGGCATGCCAGGGGAAATACAGCTAGTAATATAATAAGAGGTATGCATAAAGATGAAACAATAGATATATATGAGAAGCTACCGGCTAATATTGTATTACTTCGAGCTACAGTCCCACAAGTTTGGGCGGATTATAGAGATAAGACAGTAAATATTTTTAAAGAGAAAACGGACAGTATAGTAAAAGTAATTCCTGATACTACACACATGTTGCACTGGGATAAACCAGAAATTGTTATAGCGGAAATAAAAAATAATTGGAGCTAACATATTCATACTAAAGTTGTAGTTTCTATATGAAAAATCCATCCTTCCGTTTGATTTTATCTATTTATAATTGTAATACAATACGAATAGATAATAAGAAATGAGGGGGAATGTAAAGTGATTACACATATATCAGATATAAAACTACAAACGGTTTCCATAGAAGGGGTAAAACAAGTTTATAAGGACATATTATCTTTTCCAATAAAAAAAGAAACAGAATCCTTCATTCAATTTGAAGTAACACCTTATACAAAAATTAGTTTTCAAGAAGTGTATGAACCAATCGCACCTGCACATTTTGCTTTTGAAATCCCATATTCAAAATTCCATGAAACAGCAAGGTGGTTAAACGACTCTGGATTACTCATTGTGAAATGGCAAAATGGAAATGTAATTGGTGAAGAGAATGGTCTATTCAATTTATACTTTAAAGACGGAGATGGAAATCTACTCGAAATTATTGCGCATAGTTATGTTAAAGAAGATGTATTAGTACCATATTCACCTTTAAACATTTTATACGTAAGGGAAATCGGTCTTCCCGTTAAGAGTGTACCTGTTTTTACGGAATGGTTAAAATCAAATCTAAATATGAAAACGATGGAAGATGGGGATATTTTTAACTTTGTTATAGGTGGCACTGCATATATCGTCGCGACTTGGTGGCAGCGACCTTGGATTCCAATCGCGATGAAAGCTCTATCACCGAAAGTACACGTTTCTTTCGGAACACCAGACGTCGCATTTTTACAGCGAATCCATAATAACTTTAAGATAAATAATGTTCCCTTTGAATGTAAAAATAATGAAGTATCATTTATTGAGCAGGGATATTCATTTTCTATTGTGTATACACCAGAGTTTCATTCCAATATTCCTAAAGAACTAAACTTACCACTTTCTATTTAAGGATAGAAAGTGGTAAGTTTTTTATATCTTCGTGAAGAAGGTTTTCGTTATGATTAGAGTGAATGCAAAGAAAAGGATTAAGCGTTATTCAAATTTATTTTAAGGAGAGAAATGAATCTAGGTAATCCAATTGCAAAAGGGAATACTGCAGAAATTTATTTAACTGATGATAAGGTTGTAAAATTATTTAAAGATTACCTCCCAGATACAGAGTCTATGAATGAAGCAAAAAAACAAAAATATGCGTATTCATGTGGGTTGCCAGTTCCAAACGTATTTGAAGTGAAAAAGATACAAAATAGACAGGCAATTATTATGGAACATGTAAAAGGGGACAACATTGGTGATCTTCTGCTTAATAATTTAAATGAGGCAGAGCGTTATATCAGCCTTTGTGTTAATGAGCAAAAAAAGATCCATGCTATACATGTAAATACAGATGAAATGGAGTTAATGAGGGAAAGGTTAGAGCGTCAAATTAAATCTGTGCATAAATTGGATGAACGCAAAAAGAAGGATATATTACAAAAATTAGATTTTATTACATTTGATTTTAGGCTATGTCATGGAGATTTTCATCCATTTAATTTGATTTTGAGTAAGGAAGAGAAAGTGAAAGTTATAGATTGGGTAGATGCTAGTTCAGGTGATATTCGCGCAGATGTATTTCGAACATATTTGTTGTACTCACAATCTTCGGTAGAATTAGCTGAGATGTATTTACATATATATTGCAGTCGTACCGGCTTATCAAGAGATGAAGTTTTTCAATGGGCTCCTATAATTATTGCAGCTAGATTTTCTGAAAAAGTATCACCGCAAAATGAAGTGTATTTGAGAAGATTATTGAATCAGTATTTATAAGTCATAAAAAAGGTTGTCAGCTAATTAATAAATGCTGTTGTTTAACCAAAGTTTCCTTGCAGTTAAACAACGGCATTCTTAAATATTGATATAGGTATTCTTATTTTCGATCTTCATCCTATAAAGGTTCATAATCCGTACTTGTTCCTCCGTTAATTCTTCTTTATCCCAATACATATGCATTAAGCTATATTCAAAAATCTCCTTTAATTTAATAAATAACGGAAACTTGTCTTTCATCTCTTTTGGTAGCTCATTTTCCTCTTGGTAGCCTTCAAATAGTGCTTTTGTAATAGAATACTCATAGTCAACGATATTCCCATTTCCAGCAAATGAATATTCTATCGCACTATAAATAGGAACGGCTAAATCGAATATGTAAAAATGTTTTTGGAATGAATCCAAGAGAATATCAACTTAACAAAATGCCTATCCAATCATTTGTTAAACTAAATTTAAATAAAGAAGGGGCGTTTAAAATGAATATTTCTAGAAAAATAGAGTTTGAACAGTTACGAAATAGGAAGAGTGAGCTATTTGATAAAGAGGTACTTAACATATTAAATGGTCAAGTTATGTATGAAGAATTTAAAAATAAAAAGCTAATGGGTGATTCTGATTATGCACCATTTAATGAGGCAATGTGTGTGAACCCTGCTACTACACAAGTTTTTGATGAGGATTTTATTAAAACAAGAGCGGAAGGACATAACAGTTCCGTAGAAAGTTATACAAAAAAGGTTATAGATCCGTTAGAAAAACTTTTTACGAAAAATTATAAATGTATTGTTTTATGGTTTGGTGAAGATATGTTTTGTCAAATGAACCTACTTACCATACTTTCTCACCTTGAACAGTCTGTTTATGAAGGGAAGGTATACTTAAATAGCTTTAGAGAGGATGAATTTAAAGTAAATCAAATTGAACTTGAATTGGGGAAGTATTCTTCTATATACAATGAAGTATTAGTAAACCATAAAAAGACCTCTCATAAGGTACCACCTGTAATGTATCAGGCTATAGACTTATTTTTAGAAATGTTAACAGAAGATAATGCAGTAATGAAATTCATCTCTAAAAATAAAGATTTATCAACTCGTGAATTATTAATAAAGTTGTTTTATCTTTTTCCAACAATCGGATATGGAGATACTCAGTACATAGAGCTGATTAATAAAATAAAGAAGAAAGCTACACCAAAAATATAGGTGCAGCTTTCTTCTTATAATTGCTCAAGTAATTCTAATTCTTTTTCTACAAATAGCATTAGTTCTTTAATTGTTTCACCAGAAAAATCAAAACGAATACCGGCTGCATCATACACTTCTTTTATAGATTGCGAGCTTCCTAGTGATAATGCCTTTTTATAATTTTCTAGCGCTTGCTTAGGATCCTCTTTATATTGTTTATACATTTGTAATGCACCAAGTTGGGCGATCGCATATTCAATATAATAAAATGGTACTTCAAAAATATGGAGTACAGGTAGCCAACTCGTTGCTATCCAGTTTTCGTAGCCATCAATATGTATGACGCTAGACTGATAATGTTTTTGAAGTTGTAAGTATTTTTCATTTCTTTCTTCAGAAGTATGACTTGGATTTTCATACAGCCAGTGTTGAAATTGATCGACAATAAGCATAATAGGTAAATATGAAATAACATCTTTAAAGAAGTTAATTTTTGCTTGTTTTAAATCTTTTTTGTCTGTATAGAAGGTATCCCAATAATTAAGCGAGAATAACTCCATTGTCATACTGGCTAGCTCAGCTGTTTCAGCTGGAATTTCTATATACTGTCGTAATTTTAATGGTTTTATGAGTTCGTTATGAATACTATGACCCATTTCATGTATAAAAGTGACAATATCATCTTGTGTATAATTTAAGTTCATAAAAATATAAGATAATTGTGAAGCTGGTAAGTACTCACAAAAGCCACCAGCTGCTTTTCCTTTGCGGCTTGTTAAATCAAGACAATTGTGTTTATACATTCGGGTTAAAAGTGCTGAAAATTCAACATCTAGTTTATTAAAGATATGAGTGCTCTTTTCAATTAAATCATTTTCATTTGCAATAGGTTTAAGTACTTTTTGATCTGGAGTTACAGCTGATACATCCCACGGGCGAAGTGTATCCAATTGCAGTTTATCTTTTTTCTCTAGCAATATTTTATCTTTAAGAGGCACAACATACTTACGTATGGATTCAGCTAGTTCATAGCAATCTATCGCTGAATAATCAAAACGCTCGTATTTTTTGAACATATAATCGCGATAATTCTCTAGTTGAATATTTTTTGCTTTTTGATGGCGAATTTCAATTAATTGATTTAATATGTTTTGGAGTTCTTTTTCAACAGATAAAAATTGTTCAGAAATAATGGTTTTTGCCTTTTTACGGGTGTCACGATTCGAATCTTGTAAATAGGATTGTAATTCTGTTATCGTTTTTTCTTCTCCGTCCCAAATTCCACTTAATCCTCCAGTGATTTCAAAGTACTCTGTGACTAATTTGTCTTCCTTTATTTCTAATTCGATATTTTCCTCACAAAATAACTTTTGAGCATTTTTTATTTTTGTATCTAATAAACCATATACGTTAGAATCTAATTCCATTCGAAAAGGTGACTCTAAATATTTATTATCCAATAAATTTTGGTACCGCTTTAAAAGTGGCTTTACAAATTGTTGATCATGTTCAAAAGTATCCTTTATTTCTTCATCATCCGTATTACATTGAAAGGCGATGTAATGTGATCTTAATTGTTCTTCGATGTCCCAAATTACTTTTGACTGCTCTTTTAACCAATTTTCAAGGTCTAGTTTTGAAGAAATCATTTTATTTAATAAAGTCGAAAGAGTTTTTTCCAATTGTAGTACATTACTAATATCAATCGTATTTACATGTTGCATTATATATCCCTCACTTTTTATTTATTCATAGAGATATTCTATTTATTAATTGTAATTCCCTTGTTAAGTGGGGTAAATGTGAAATAATGTTAAATTTAATAATTAAAGAAGGTATTTATATGTCAAAGTAAAAAGTTTATCGTAAATGAAAATATATGGAGGGGTGCTGCATGAGAAAGGGAAAGAAGTTACTTGTATTTTTATTTCCACTTGCTTTATTATGTGCCTGTGAGAATGACATTGAAGATGCTAAAAGTGAAGATTCTATAGTGATGGATATTGCCACAGCAGCGGTAAAGGAGGAATCTTTTTTTAGTGCTGCTATAAGAGATGAAAAAGAAAGAATATTAGATTTAGAGATTGCTGATAGCGAAGATAGTAACGAAATAAAAAATGATATTAATAAAAGATTGGTGATACAAGGTGTAACGTCTTATAAAATCAATATAACTCAAAGAAATAGAGAAGTTGTAAAGGCAGAGAGTAGATGGAATCAAGTTTTTGGACATATATTTGATGACGTATTCAGAAAAAATGGATATGAAGGGTTTGGTATTCAGCAAATAAATTATAAAAAGAATCAACCTGTTACCATTGATATAAAAACTAAGATTAGCGATGATGAAGTAGGGGCGAGAGAACTTGGACAGAAAATAGAAAAAGAAGTTGAAGTTGTACTTAAAACAGAAGCAGTAAAGAAATGGATTGAAAATGATTCATATGCTATTGGGATTTACGATATAGATGATCGGAAAATTAACTAATTGAGGAATGAATGCTATATGAATGAAAAATCGATATAATTAAATATAGAATTACTGAAGGAGGTGTAAGATGTATAAGTATTTACATATTTTAAACGACATAGAAAATATGATTCAAAATGGAGAAATAAGAGAAGGAAAGAAATTACCGTCTATACGGTCACTCGTTACGCAATATGAATGTAATAAGGCAACAGTTATACGTGCGCTTCATGAATTAGAAAAGCGTCACATTATATATTCTGTCCCTCAAAGTGGATACTACGTTGTTAAAAAATCAGAGAGTACTATAGAAAATAACGAGATAATTGATTTTGCCTCCTCAGCACCAGATCCAGATGTTTTTCCGTATTTAGATTTTCAACATTGTATTAATAAGGCTATTGATACGTATAAAAATGATTTGTTTGTATATGGAACGCCGAAAGGCTTACCATCTTTAATACCAGTTATTCAAAAACAACTAGCAAATTATCAAGTCTTTACAAAAGAAGAAAATATTTTTATAACATCAGGTGTTCAGCAGGCACTTGCTATATTAACTTCTATACCATTTCCGAATGGAAATGAAACTGTATTAATTGAACAACCAACATATCATCTATATATTGATTATCTAGAAATAAATAAAGTTCCTGTAATCGGTATTAAACGTACGAATGAAGGTATCGATTTGAATGAATTGGAGCAAATATTTCAAACCGGAAAAATAAAATTCTTCTATACGATACCGAGATATCATCATCCGCTTGGAACGTCTTATTCTAAAGATGAGAAAGAAAAAATCACACTATTGGCTAAGAGATACAATGTATTTATAGTGGAAGATGATTATTTAGCAGATTTAGAAACTGATTCAAAAGCAGATCCATTATATAGCTTGGATAATTGTAGTCATGTCATATATTTGAAAAGTTATTCGAAGATTATTTTTCCAGGTTTACGGGTTGGAGTTGCGGTCATTCCACCATCCATTGCAAATGCGTTCTATACATACAAAAAGATACTAGATATTGATAGTCCGATGATTTCTCAAGCGGCTTTAGAAATTTATATAAAGAGCGGTATGTTTGAACGTCATAAAAGTAAAATTAATTCTTCCTACTATAATAGATCAATAAAACTAGCAGAAACATTAGAAAAAGTGCAAAATGAAGATCCATCATTATTTACATATAATAGACAAAACACATTTGGAATACACACTTGTTTAGAAATGCAGAAAAACACAGTTACAGAAACACTTATACAAAAATTAGGTGACAGGCAAATAAGTGTCGATACTATTGATAAGAATTATATGAGGAATTTTCCTAAAGAAAAACTGTTAAAGTTAAATGTTTCGAATGTAAAAGAAGATAAGATTGAAGAAGGTATTCGTAAAGTAATTGAGGAAATCAAGCAATTAAGACAGTTTAATTTTCAGTTTAGAAAAGAATAATTTGAATTAGGAGGTTCGTTGTGAGGCGCAAAATCATTCTCTTGTTTGTATGTAGCGCTATAGTGGCAGGTGCAATTGTTGTGATTACATATTATAAAAAAGAGGATTAATGCATAGCAGTTGCAAAGTATTCAAGAGGTATTATCGTAGATTAAAATAACGAACCTATAACTAATGTGAAAATTTATGAAGATTCAATTGAAAGTAAGATGCGTAGTATTTCAAATGCACAAGGTGAATTTGAAATACCACATGGAGTTTGTGGTGAAATTGCATTAAAATTAGTTACTCAGAATGGGGAAGTCTATACGAGAAAATATGATAAGAATCATGTGTAAGAAGAAAACTAAAGGTGAATAAAATGAAACCATTACAGAGAAAAGTAGCAGTTGTGGACGGAGCAACTATATATGTAACTGAATAACTATATGTTTTTTAAGAGCGCTCTTAGAAAAGAGTGCTCTTTTTCATTAATGTAAATATTTACTTAGCATCTTTTTAAAATGATTTTTATCATAATTTACATATTGCGTAGCTGTATTTCGTATTGGATCTCCGGCATAAAATCTTTCATACAATTCGTGTCTAGATCCTAATGGACTTCCAATGATATCCCAGGCTAACTTAAATAATTTTGTGCGTTGTTCGGCATCTATATTCGTTCCTTTAAAGTGCTTTTTCAATAAATTAGCTATCGGACTTTGGAAGTCATTCGAGCTCGAAGGAAGTTGAATGAACCCACCTGCTCCAATTAATTGTAAAATTTCTATTGCACGGGGATAATATTTGGAACCAAGATTCCTTGCAGTTTCAATATATTTAAAATTCGGCAAATAAGTTTTCGTTTCATTTGTAGTACCTTCAACTTCTGCAGCAATTAAAAGTGCGCGAATTGTTTCGATTTGCATAATTAATTCCCCAAGCTTCTCTTGAACATGCAAATAAGTAGTAGCACCGATCGCTTCAGCAATTTCACAAGTAATTGCAGTTATAAATTCTAGCTTTACTACTAATCGTACAATTGCTTGGTGATAAGCTAAACTACTAGAAGCTACATCTGACTTTATTGCCCATAACGCTTCAGGGTTGTTATATAGTAAGACTCGTTCCCATGGTACAAATACATTATCAAAGATTAATAGTGCATCCATTTCATCGTACTGTGAGCTAAGAGGGGAATCAACTGTAATTGAATGTGTATTCGCAAATGGTTCTCTACAAACCATATGTAATCCAGGGGAATTGGCTGCCACGATGAGAAAGTGAGCTAAATCTTTTTGAGTATCAGTCAGTTTTGCTAATGGATAGATTAATAAATCATTTGAATAAGGAGAAGCAGTACCAATCATTTTAGCACCACTTAAATAAATTCCATCAGAAGTTTTTTTCGTAACTCTTAGTAATCCTAAGTCGTTTGTATTCAACATTGATTCTGTAGATCGATTTATTTGTGGATCACGTTGAACTACGCTTAAGAATAAGTGATTATCTCTTGCTTCTTCATAATAAGATGTAATTTTATCTGGAAACTGTGCATCGAATTTTTTATAAAAATATTTTGATACGTACCAGCCAGTAAGTCTCGATCTTGCGTAATCAGATAGTCTACTCATTACACCGTCTGTAGCATAACTCCACGTTTCAAAAGCGGTTCTCCTCATTAATAATTCGTTATAGGAATTCGGAACTAAAAAGGCTGTATGGACAAATTCTTTCGTTTTTGGACTAACATATCCAACAGAATCTCTTCGTATTGGATCATCAAACAATGTAAATAAATTAGAAATGGTACTTAATGTTCCTGCAAAATGTTTGTCTGCAGTTACATCTACTTTTTGTCCATAGAGCCAAACGTTACGACCATCTTGTAAGCTCTTTATATAGTAATCTTTCAAATTTTGCATATTTCCTCCTTCTAAAGACTATTCATATATTTGGACATCTTTTAATGGTGGGGAATATACGTGGAAAGTTATTACTGCTGAATCTGTAGCATTATACATTTTATGCACAGTATCTTTTTTTACTGTGAAAATATTTCCCTCTGTAAACTCTTCAATCCGCTCGCTATTATTTTCGTACGTTATATTTTGTAACGTACCATTGACTATTAGTATACATCCTACAGATATTCCATGATCGTGCACAAAGGTCTTTGCTTTGCTGGGGAAATTTAATACTAAAATCTCTACGAATTCAGACTGATAGATAACGTTCCTTCCGTATTCAAGATTAACTGGTGAAGTAATAAAAGGAGCTATTTTATGAAGTGAAATATTTAATGATTGAATAGTGTGTATTAAATTGAACGTATCGTAGTTACATAGGTTATTAAATGCCTTTCTTATGTTATGAATCAATTGCATGTACAACTTCCTCCTAAGCATTTGCAGTGAAAGAAAGTAATCTCCTATTATATCGTGTGTAGTCGATTACATAACATTGTATTGAATAAATTCAAAAAGGTGACTGGTTTTAATTGGGTAATATTTGCTCTGGACTACATGGTAATTAATTCCTTTTTTATGGTATGCTTGAACTATAGCCCGCTTTCTATTGGAAAGGTGATGAAATAAATGGCAGTTCTTTTAGTGGATAATCTATATCAAATGTCTATTGTTTTACTGATCTTATGTTCATTTTGTTTTTATAGATATTTAAAGAAAATAAAAAGGGAAAGAAAGCTTACAGGTTTTGAAATTACGATGTATATCGTGACGCAACTTGCGTATTTCATTTGGGCGGCAAGGACTTTTCTTAAAATGTTATCAGAATAGTAATCTTGAAGTATTAGACGCTGAACAGAAAGGTACAGGAGCATTAAAGGTATAAACGTGGGCAAGGGTAATTTATCATCTATTAGGTAAATAAATTTAGTCGAAATTTAGATGGATAACAATATTACTTATAACATCTTTATAAAAAGAGAGGATATAAATGGAACAATATAAGTTAATTGTAAAAGGGCCTAAACAACTTGAGTGGGAAACAAATGAAATTAAGGACATACAGGACGATGAAATTATCGTTAAAACAATCGCAGGATTGATAAGCATTGGGGCCGAGTTACCACAGTATAATGGATCCGATGTTACAGATCCGCATCCTTTTTATCCAAGAAAAACTGGATATGAAAGTTATGGTGAAGTGATTGAAGTTGGTAATCAAGTAACACATGTAAACGTAGGTGATAAAGTAGTTTCTTTTTATGGACATGAAACGATAGGGATAGTTAAGGCGCATAAAGTAATTCGAGTGCCTAGTTCTATACAACCTAAAATTGCTTTATTATCTATTCTTTCATGTGATGCCGCTAAAGGAGTATTGAAACTAAACCCGCGACAGGATGAAAAAGTACTTATAATTGGAATGGGAGTTATTGGTTTACTCGCTTGTTATTTCTTAAAATACTATGTAGGCATTGAGCACGTGGATGTTGTTGAGCCTAATAAAAATAGAAGAGATTTTGCAAAGAAGTTTGGTACGAAAAACATATATGATTCAGAAGAGAAAATAATAGAAACATATGATTATGGTTTCGAATGTTCTGCTACAAATAGTGGGTTCCATACTTTGCAAAAAGCTCTTAAAACTAATGGTAAAATATGTATACTGTCTGATGGCAATATAGAAGAACTAACATTAACTGCTAACTTTTATCAGAAAGAATTGCAAATCATTGGATCAAGTGATGGATACGATTATCAAAAGCATGCAGATTGGTTTTTTGAAGAAATAGGAAAAACACCATTTATAGAAGAGATCTTTCAACATGAAATACATTATACTTCACTCATACAATGCTTTGATGAATTGAGTTTAGGGATAATTAAACCATTAAAAGTATATGTTTCATATGAATAACGAAAAAAATGAGAAAATATTTGTCACATACCTTACAAATGTTTCGTCACATTTATGATTATTAAATGAGGAGGAACACATATGAAAATATTTGTAGCAGGTGCAACGGGTGTAATAGGACGTTCTTTATTGCCAATGTTAATAAAAAATGGGCATACAGTTTTTGCGATGATCCGTAATACTTCGCAAGTAGAAGCAATGAAAAAGGTTGGTGCCATACCAGTAATAGCTGATGTATTTAATAGAAAGGCTGTATTTTCTGTATTAGAAGAAACAAATCCCGATGTAGTTATTCATCAATTAACGTCATTATCTTCATGGGATTTTGAGGATAATGCAAAAATTAGAACAAAAGGCACTCGTAACCTTGTCGATGCAGCTAAAAATGTAGGGGTACAGAAAATAATCGCTCAAAGTATTTCATGGGCGTATGAACCAGGGGATACATTTGCGACTGAAAAAGATTCACTACATATTACTGCTTCCATGCCTCGACAAGTCACTGTTAATGGCATATTGAAATTAGAAGAAGCTGTTACTGAATTACCTGAATCGGTAATACTTCGTTATGGCACATTATACGGACCAGGAACATGGTATGCGGAAAACGGATTAATAGCAAATCAAGTTCGTAATAATGAAATTATTGCATCAGACGGGATAATCTCGTTTATACATGTCGAAGATGCTGCAAGAGCTACTATGCTATCCCTTAATTGGCCTTCAGGAATCGTAAATATTGTAGATAATTATCCAGCAACTAGTAAAGAATGGTTACCAATATATGCAGCAGCGATAGGGGCACCTAAGCCTAAAGTTCAAGATGGGAAAAATAGTTGGGAAAGAGGAGCTTCCAATAATAAAGCACGTAAAGAGTATGGTTGGATACCTTTATTTCCATCATGGTCTGAAGGATTTAACAACTTAATAGGTAAGTAAAACACACCTTTAATGGGAATGATAGTAAAATACACCATTAAAGGATTGGGTTATTATGAATATAATTTGGGAAAGTATTATATTAACTTTTACTGGAATAATTGTTTTGAAAATGACAGGTAGTACATCTGTCAGCCAAATGACAAGAGCTGAAATCATTATAGTTGTATCAATTGGCCGTATTATTGTAGAACCTGTATTAAGTAGAAAAGTAGTCCCATCTATATTCGCGGCTATCATATTTGCAAGCATATTACTTATCATTCATTTCTTTGAATTGAAATCAAGGAAGGTGGAACAATTTTTAAATGGAAGTAGTATTATAATTGTTGAAAACGGAGAGGTTGTAAAAGAGAATTTGATGCAGGCAAAAATGTCGGAGCAACAACTATATATGCAATTAAGAGAAAAAGGGATTCATGACGTAAAGAGTTTACAGCAAGTTACAGCGGAACCGAATGGTCGTATTGGTTATCAATTAATAAAAGAAGCAGAACCAATAACTTTAGAAATGTTAGAAAAAGTATTAGATCGGTACAATATAAAAAGATAATTTCTCGTGAGAAAAAGCCAATACTATAACGGAAGTATTGGCTTTTTTATTTTTCTACAAACGTAAGGATTAATAAAATAGGGTGGATTTTAAACCAATCATTATAATAGATATAGGCTTATAATTGTGCTATATTCAATGGACTTATAGTGAATGTGGTAAAAAACTAATTTGGCATAGGTAGACGCAGCGTTAAAATTTATAAGTTTTTAATGTGATACTAAAAATGGATTGAAAATAAGGAGATAGATACATAATGGAATTTTGGGAATCAAGTTTTATCGAAAAACAAACGATGTGGGGATTTGAACCTACAGAATCTGCAATTTTGACAAAAGATTTTTTTCTTGAAAAGAACGTTAAGAATATATTAGTTCCGGGTATTGGATATGGAAGAAATGCAAAGGTTTTTATCGAAAATAGTATAAATGTAACAGGTATTGAAATTTCGAAAACAGCGATCGATTTAGCAAGAGAAAACGGACTAGAAGATGTTAGTATGTATCACGGTTCAGTAAACGAAATGCCTTTTGATAATAAACTGTATGATGGGATATTTAGTCATGCACTTCTTCATTTGTTGAATGAACAGGAAAGAGAGAAATTTATTGAAGATTGTTATAATCAGTTAAAACCAGGCGGATATATGGTTTTTACAACTGTTTCTAAAAAAGCTCCCATGTACGGAAAAGGAAAACAGTTGGATAAAGATTATTATGAGATAATGGAAGGTGTAAAAATGTTCTTTTATGATTCTGAATCTATAAAAAAAGATTTTAATCAATATAGATTAGTACAAGTTTCGGAAATTGATGAACCAAATAAGAACATGGCAAATAAACCTTCAATCAATTTCTTAATGATAAAATGTAAGAAAGAACGATAACTAAAAGTTATTAAGAATGATTAAAGATGTTTATATATTGATTATGCACAAATAAAAAGGACAAGCATATAATATAAATACCTTTTAACTTTAAGTAACCTTAACTTTCGTTAATAGGGTATCTCAAAATCCCCAAAAGAGCACTTGCGGAAACAAGTGCTCTTTTATTTTTTGTTTCATAAATATTTATAGTTGCAAATTTCGTGCAATAAAAATAAATCTGAGAGAAATAATCATATCTTTATTATACGATTATTTCTGAACTACAAACGATATAGCATTTGTTTTTAATTGAATGTGTCTTTCATTTCGAACAATATCATAAGCTAATTCTTTTATTTCAACTTTTAGTTCTTTCCATTCTTTATAAATGCTTTTTAAAGTACTTATCATTTCTTCGGTTGAAAGATTAATTTCAATTAAAGCTTCTAATTCTTCATTCGTTATTGAATCAATTTCTTGTATGTTAGAGTTAATAATTAAACAATTAATACCGCCGTTTTTTGTACCTCTTTTCATAGAGTGGAGTACATTTTTAAAATCTTCTTCTGATCTGACATGTTCTAAACTTGATACTGCAACGATATAATCATAAGCGTTAGAGTCAATATGATAGTTTTCAATTGCTGCTTCTTCTGTTTTTATAACCTCGAATACATCATGTTCTTTGCTATAAATTTGTAGCTTTGTTAAAGCGGAATTAAGTAAATCAACACATGTAACGGTGCCGCTAGTATTTTTTATTTTTTTTGCAATTGGAACGCTATTTCTCCCAACGCCAGAGCCAAGGTCAAGTACTTGCAAGTTGTTTTGTCCGTCAAAGTGGTTCATCAAGTCCATAACCGTTTTAACTGGTTTGAAAAGCCAAGAGCCAGCTTCAAACAGTTTATATTGTTCATAGCAAAGGTCGTGATATTTCTTTTCTTCTTGTCTTATGTAATCGATACGGTTCACATTGTTTCAGCTCCAATATTTTTATTGCAAAATGAATAGGTGGGACAGCCTTTAACATTTGTTTGAATTCGAAAAATACCACCAGCATGTGGATACTCTTTTAATTCGTTATCACTCATTCTTGTTCTGGCTGTTGTAACATATAAATCTGTTAAATTAGGCCCACCAAATGTACATGATGTTACATATAACGCGGGAATTGGAATGCTTAATATTTGTTCTCCAGTAGAGGGATTCCATCTAGTTATTTTTGAACCTCCCCAATGTGCAATCCATAAACAACCTTCTTCGTCAATTGTCATACCATCAGGTAGACCATCATTTTCAGAGAAATTGATTACATCACTTGGATTATGAATGTCTCCAGTACGTATATTATATTGATAGCGAACCACTTTTTTAGTAGGTGTATCTATAAAGTAAAAGTATGTATGATCAGGTGACCAAGCAATTCCATTTGATGTATTTACATGTGAAACTTTTTTCTCTACACTTAAATTATGATGTAAACAATACAAGGAACCTGCAGCATTCATACCGTATGTATCTGTAGAACCTGCCCAGAAACGACCAGCTGGATCACATTTTCCATCATTGAAACGATTTTCTATTAAATGTGGTTCAGGGTCAAAAATATGTGTCAGTTTTTCTGTATTTACATTAATAGAATAAAAGCCGTTTTCCATAGCTAAGAGTAGTACATCCTCTAAATATGGAACAACACAGCCAATTTGTTGATTGAGAACAATTACTCGGTTCGTATTAGCGGTAGGAGTATATATGCATAATTTTCTCTCCATAATATCAACCCAATATAAAAGTTGCTTTTTTCCATTCCAACATGGTCCTTCAGCTAAACTTGCTTTAGCATCTAAAACTAATTCTATATTACTGAACAAGATGTTCACCTCGCGTTATAAGATATTAATATAATTCGATAAGAATAGAGGTAAACCTTTTAGTCAAAGGATATTAAAATTTATACTGTAGAAAAATGACCTTCTCAAGTGATTAAAAAAGTGTATAAACAAGGAGAGGAAAATGCATATGATGTTTTATGAGATTGTTTGCTTTTCTTGTAAGAATATATTTCGTGTTTACGAAGGCAGTGAAAAATATAAGCGATTTAAAGAGAAACCAAAAGGGGCATATTGTTGTGATGAGTGTAGCCACAAAATTCAATTAGAAGCGATAAAGAATTTTTTTAGATAATTTTACGATTTCGATTCGGAAAAGTTTGACAATAAAAGTGTTATAAATTATCATATTAAAAAACTAATATTTAAGGCATAGAAGAGAAGAGTAGTTAAGAAAGAATACGTACAGAGAGCTCTGGTAGCTGAGAAAGAGCGGTATACATCTTAATGAAAAAAGACTTGGAGCTGCGCAAGGAACTAATTTATTTAGGGATGGTGCGACGGGTTCTCCCGTTATAGAGATAGGGTATAAGCATATTTTGCCGTACCTGAAGAGGTTAATATGGTGACATATTAACAAACTGAGGTGGTACCGCGAAGCTAACAACTCTCGTCCTCAAGATGAATAATCTTGGGGGTGGGAGTTTTTTTGTTGCATAAAACTGGAAATGAGAAACAAAAAATAATTGAGGTGAGTAATATATGCATTGGGCGTATGAAGTAGCACATGAATTAATTAGGAAACATCCAAATAAAGAAATGTTTGTTTGTGCATCTGGAATTAGTCCGTCAGGTTCTGTTCATATTGGGAACTTTCGTGAAATCGTAACGACTTATTTCGTAGTAAGAGCACTTCAAGATTTAGGGAAAAAGACTCGTTTTATATTTTCGTGGGATGATTATGATAGGTTTAGAAAAGTTCCAAAAAATATTGATCCATCTTTTGCAAAGTATATTGGTATGCCATACTGTGATATTCCAGATCCGTATGGATGTCATAACTCGTATGCGGAGCATTTTGAAAAAGAGTTTGAAAAATCGCTTCAAGCATTTGGAATTGAAGTAGAATTTATTTATCAACATGATGAATATAGAAGCGGAAGGTATAACGAAAATATATTAGAGGCCTTGTATAAACGAAAAGAAATATATGATATTTTAATGGGTTTTAAAACTAGAGAGTGTAGTGAAGAAGAGCGAGAGAGCTTTTATCCAGCTATATTATATTGTGAGAGATGCGGAAAAGATACAACAACTATTACACATTTTGATGAAGTATTAAAAACAGTCCGGTATGAATGTGAATGCGGAAATGAAAAAGAGTTATTCGTATTAAATACAAATAAAATGAAACTAAACTGGAAAATCGATTGGCCGATGAGATGGATGATAGAGGATGTTATTTTTGAACCGGGCGGTAGAGATCATTCATCAGAAACGGGTAGTTATAATGTATCAAAAGAAATTGCAAGGAAAATATTCAATCGAGAAGCGCCTCATTACGTTGCTTACGATTTTATTGGTATTAAAGGGAATCATGAAAAAATGTCTAGTTCTTCAGGGAATAGTATTACACCAAGCAATTTATTGAAAGTGTATATACCAGAAGTAATTCTCTTTATGTTTGCAAAATACAAACCAGGCGCTGCTTTTCATATTGGGTTGGATGAAGATGTGATTCGTAATTATACAGAGTATGAGCGATTGAAAGATAGTTATGAAAATAAAACGCTCAAAAATGAAGATTTATTTGATGCAATTAAAATCTCTAGAGTTGATAGTGAGATTAAAGAATATCCGAAATTTAATCAAGTAGCAGGAACGTTACCATTATTAAATTTTGATTCAACTATTTTACAGGGGATATTAAAGAAAATAGATAGGAGCTATGCATTAGATGAAATGAGAGCGATAAGTAATCGCGCAGAGTATTGGATAAGAAACTTTCAATCTGAAAAATTAATCGCGGTAAATGAGGAGAAAAATGCAGAGTTTTACTACACATTAGATGAAAGGCAGAAAGAACGGCTAGTAGAAGTTTGTAAAATACTTCGTTCTAATAAAGATTACTCTAACTTAATGGAGCAATTATATGCGATTTGTCATCATGAAAATAAAAAAATAATGAAAGAAAATCAAAAACAATTATTCACTATTATATATAAGCTCATTATGAATCAATCAAATGGTCCTCGTATACCATTATTAATACATGTAGTAGGCATAGAAAATTTCATCACACTATTAGATTTCTAAAACACAGTTAAAAGCAACGCAAGTACCAAAATTTCTAAGTACTTGCGTTGCAAATTTTACTATCGTGAATACATTTTCGGACATTCATCACCACTTGGTTCATAAAAACAATGGCTTTTAAACTGTCCTACAAATGGCTGATTATACCATTCAGGCGGACAAGCTCCAACTGGACGGAAATACCAAAGAGCCCATCGTGCAGGCCAGCGCCATTGACCTTGTAAAACTTTTCGTGCGATTTCTTTTTCTGATTCACGAGCGCGTTGATAAAAATATCCATATTGTACTGCTTCAAATCCGCCGGGGCTTTGATATACAGCGTCTCGTACGGTACGGAGTTGTTTAAAATCTAAGCAATCACAAAATACACGGTTTACTACAACGCATCCAACTAACTCCTCACCTTGGCGACCTTCGCCTTCAGCTTCAGCACGAATTAATCGAGCTAGTAAATCAACATCACTTTCGTTGTATGGAATAAGGGGCATAGTGATACCACCTTTCTGTTATAGTAAAGAGTGTATGTTATAAAACAATCTGCGTGCTTTTTTACATAAAAATAACATTTAATTTTAAGAGGAGCTTGTATAAAAAAAGCTAATTAGTAATAGTAGATAAATATAAAAGGGAGAGGTATTATGTATCGAATTCATAAAGACCATATCATTTACTCAATGTCACCAGAAAATAAGCCGTGTATGGAAGTAGAAATTGGGAGCAGTCTTGTATTTGAAACATATGATTGCTTTGAAAATCAAATCGATTCTGAAGATGTTGTGTTACAAGAATTAGATTGGAACCGAATTAATCCAGCGACTGGACCTGTATATGTTAAAGGAGCAGAACCTGGCGATATATTAGTCGTAACGATTGAAAAAATTGAAATTGCAGAGCAGGGCGTTTTAACTACAGGTGCAAACCTTGGTGTAATGGGTGATGAGTTAAATGAAAATACAGTGAAAATTGTCCCAATACATAATGAATATGTTTTGTTTTCAAGTGAACTACAAATCCCGATTAATCCAATGATTGGGGTAATTGGTACTGCACCGAAAGAAGAGAGCATTTCATGTGGCACACCGCATGATCACGGCGGGAATATGGACTGTAAAGAAATTAAAGAAGGAACAACATTACTACTACCAGTTAATGTCCCAGGAGCACTATTAGCATTAGGTGATTTACACGCAGCAATGGGTGATGGTGAAATTGGTGTTAGTGGTGTAGAGGTTGCTGGTGAGGTAACGGTAACAGTTCAAATTATAAAAGGAAAACAATGGCCATTACCAATGGCTATTCAAAAAGAAAAAATGATGACGATTGCTTCAGAGAAATTGTTAGATGATGCAGCAAATCGTGCTGTACGTAATATGGTGACATTTTTACATGAAGAATTAGCAATGTCTAAAGCTGATGCAACGCTTTTATTATCGGCAGTAGGTAATTTAAAAGTTTGCCAAGTTGTGGATCCGCTGAAAACAGCGCGTATGGAACTAGGAATGGATTATGTGGAGAAACTAGGATTTACTTTTAGTAAATTTCATATTAAATAGATAAGGGACGAAAAAGGATACTTTTGTATAAAAGCATCCTTTTTTTAATTTACTGATTTTGTGAAAAGAGGTAGTATTTATTTTATATAAGTATATTTGAGATTGTGGATTAAAAAGGAGTTCAATAATGGTCAAAATTATGATTGTAGAAGACGATATGAAAATTGCAGAACTATTATCGACACATGTTGCGAAATATGGTTATCAAGGAGTTATTGTATCGGACTTTCAAAATGTATTAAACATTTTTTTAGAAGAACAACCAGAGTTAGTTTTATTAGATATTAATTTACCGAGTTTTGATGGGTACTTTTGGTGTCGTCAAATTCGGGGAGTTTCAACATGTCCGATACTATTCATTTCGGCCCGTGAAGGCACGATGGATCAAGTTATGGCGTTAGAAAACGGTGGCGATGATTTTATTCCGAAGCCTTTTCATTATGAAGTTGTAGTGGCGAAAATTCGTAGTCATTTAAGACGTGCATATGGAGATTATGCACCGAAATTAGAAGAACGAATGATTGAACAACAAGGTCTTTGTTTATATCCCGAAAGACTTGTATTGAAACTTAGAAATGACGAGATTGATATAACGAGAAACGAAGCCATTTTATTAGAGACATTAATGAAAAATTATCCGCGTGTTGTGAGTAGAGAAGTGTTACTTAATAAATTATGGGATAGTGAATCTTATGTTGATGATAATACATTAAGTGTAAATACAACACGTGTGCGTAAAAAGTTACAAACGTTGCATATAGAAGGTGCGATTGAAACGATTCGTAGTGTTGGATATAGATTTCATATTACTTGGGATAATGGTATAGAAAAATGATAAGGTTGTTTATACGTGATCATATACCACTTATTTGCTTTACCATAATTCAACTACTAGCTATATTTCTCGTATATTGGTTTGATGGGCATAATCATATTACAACGGCGTTATATGCAATGTTTCTAGGTGTTTTCTTTATGGGAAGTTATTTAGTGTTTCGTTATTTTACACATCGTTCTTTTTATGAGCGCCTAGCAAACCCGATGCAATCTTTGGATGAATCTGTTCAAAAATCTGATTTTGCAGCTGTATCGGCTGCTCTTCAAGAACTACTTGAGGTGCAATATCGACATTATCAAAATCAGCTGCAAATGCAAGAGAGAAAAAATAATGACCATTTAACCTTTATGAATCAGTGGATTCATCAAATGAAAACACCTTTATCTGTAATAGAATTAATTACACAGGATGAAGTAGATTCACGTTTTGAAAGTATAAATGAGGAAACTGATCGATTAAAAAAGGGATTAGAAATGGCTCTGTATGTCGCACGTTTAGAAGCATTTACACAAGATTTTTATGTAGAAAGAGTACAACTACATAAAATAGTGAATGATTCGGTACATGAGCATAAACGTTTCTTTATCCGGAATTTTGTATATCCAGAGCTTGAAATTGATAAGGACATTACTGTAGAAAGTGATGCGAAATGGTTACAATTTTTAATCGGACAAATACTATCGAATGCGATTAAATATTCATCAGGTAGTAGAGAGAAAATTAAAGTGAAAGCTTGTAAGGAAGGTAATAATGTTATACTTGAAATTGCTGATAATGGTGTAGGTATACCGAAGCAAGATTTACCAAGAGTATTCAAACCTTTCTTTACAGGAGAAAACGGTAGAGATTTTAAAGAATCAACTGGAATGGGGCTATATCTCGTATATGAAATTACGAAGCAATTAGGACATAGTGTAGAAATCTATTCAGAAGTTGGTAAAGGTACCGTTGTACGTATTATATTTTTTAATGTGTAAAATGACTCAGGCTAAAGAACTTTTGAAATAAGTTTTTTAGCCTTACTTTATATGGATTAAATGAAATGATATACAAGACTGGTATGATTCTAATAAAAGATCGTGTAAGTATGTGTAATGACACAATAATAAATAAGGCTGTTAAATGAGAGGGATTTAATAATTTATTAATATATAAATAGTTTATTGTAAGAAAAAAGCTCGCCCTTTAAAAGAGCTAGCTTTATGAATTTTAATTAAGTAAACAAACTTAATAATTTATATCCAATTAATCCCAAAATAGTGATAGGAATCATCATTAAGAAAGAAGAAATTCGATGAGCATTAGAGCGTTCTAATACAAGAATCAAGATAATCCCGACTATGACTTCGGTATATCCAACAGGTAACATGTGACTATAGTCTTCAAAATTTAAAAGAATGTGAAGTCCATCTGTTACAAAAACTCCACTAATAAGTGAGCTTCCGAATTTATGAAGTGGATTTGTAGTATCTTTCCATAGAAAACCTGCAATTCCAAAGATAGTTCCTCCTATACATGCACATACAATCCATACAGATATAAAATAAATAGAGTGAGCTATATTTTTAATAACTATTGCATAACCATAGTAGCCTAATACCATTCCGAATAGTGCAAGGATACCAGAAAGTATAGCTGTACGCTTAGAATAACTAAAGCTAGCCACAAAAAAGGATGGAACTAACCAAACGCTTCCTAGATTAGCTAATGAATTCCAATGTCCAGGAAGTATACTTTGCCCCAATTTAGTTAGTATACCAACAATTATCCCTACTATAATCGGGATGAGAAAAATCATTAAAAACATATTTAACTTTGTGATTTTTAATGTCCTGTCCATAAAATCAATCCTTACATTAATATTTTCTGTAAAAATATAATAGCTTATTACAAGGGGATAATCAATAAAAAATTATCGATAAACAATAATTTATTGTTGGGTAATGAATAATATTTTGTTTTTATACAAAATTTATCCCGCTTTAATGGGCAGTAAGACCCCCACCTCAAAATTCAGCGAAAGCAAAGAAATTAGGTGGGGGTCGGGCTGCCCATAAAAGTCCGATTGGTTCAACTAATAATCAGTGTGGATGAAGAAAACCCCCACTGATTAAAGTTTCACTTTATATAAGAGAGAGTGCTTAGAAGTTTACTATTGGGGAAATCTAAAGGACGTAGTACAATCAATGTAATTTGTGCTTGTTCAATATGAAGCTAAGAAATGATAAATAAGCCTAAAAGAAAGCAATCTTTTTAACAGCACAAATAATTGCATTTACTCATACAGTACTAGTATGGTACAATATGGTTATTAATGACGGAAAGGAATGATGGGTGGACGATGATTAACTAATCTTATTTTTAAATGTTGAAATTCAATAAATTTCAATTTCTAAAAAATAGGATTAGTCTGCCCAATTCCAAACAACGGTATTGCTATTTATATTGCGCAATAGCTTATTTGGGTATAAATAATGTAATGACTAATCCTGCCAAATTTATTTGGGAGGATTTTTTTATTCTCCCTTAATGAAAGGGATCGATATTTATGAAAGAACTATTAAAATTAAATGATGTTTATGTTGAAATAAAAGAAAATATGTTGTTAGAGAAAATGAATGTGACAGTAAAACAAGGGGATGTTATCGGATTAATCGGTAAAAATGGTGCTGGTAAATCAACGTTACTTCAATTAATAAATGGGAAGATTGAACCTTCAAAAGGTACTGTTGAATGGATGCAAATGAATATGACAACAGCATATGTTGAGCAAGAAATAGAATCTTTTATTAGTAATGATGTAATTGCAAAAGAAGCAGAACTTCTTGCGAAATGGGGCGTGCCAACGAACGATTTTCATACTTTAAGTGGTGGTGAAAAGCTGAAAATTCGATTAGCAAAAGGATTTGCTGAAAATCCTAATGTCTTAATATTAGACGAACCGACAAATCATTTAGATGAGATCAGTACGGGATTTCTCATTAAACAAATAAAAAACATGAAAGGTACAGTTATCGTTGTATCGCATGATCGATATTTTTTAGATGTTGTCGCAACAAAAATATGGTCAATTGAGGACAAAAAATTAATTGAGCATAGTGGTAATTATACGAGCTACATGAAAGCACGTGAGCAAAAAAGAAAGTCGCAGCAGCGTGAATATGAAAAGCAGCAAAAAAAGATAGAACAAGTAGAAACACATATAAAAGAATTGAGTTCATGGTCACAAAAGGCACACGCGCAGTCTACAAAACAAGAAGGTGTGAAAGAATTCTATCGTGTAAAAGCGAAGCGAATGGATGCACAAGTGAAGTCAAAACGAAAACGACTTGAAAAAGAGCTGGAGAAAGCGAAAGTAGAACGTGTGAAAGAAGAGTATTCAGTTGAGTTTTCTATTCAAGCGAACAAAAAAGTAGGAAAACGTTTTTTAGAAGTGAAGCAATTAAAAAAAGACTTTCATGGGAAAGTATTATTTGAAAACGTTAATTTTACAATTCAGCACGGTGAGAAAGTTGCGATTGTTGGACCAAACGGTAGTGGGAAAACAACATTACTGAAGATGATTATGGGAACGGAAACTGCTGAAGGAGAAATATGGATTTCACCATCTGCGAACATCGGCTATTTAACACAAGAAGTTTTTGATTTACCGCTTGATAAAACACCAGAAAATTTATTTTTTAAAGAGACGTTTGAAGAAAGAGGAAAAGTCCAAAATTTAATGAAACATTTAGGGTTCCAAGCTTCTCAATGGAAAGAGCCGATTGAGCATATGAGTATGGGAGAAAGAGTAAAATGTAAGCTAATGGCTTATATTTTAGATGAAAAAGATGTACTCATTTTAGACGAACCGACGAATCACTTGGATCTACCTTCACGTGAACAACTTGAAAATACATTAGCTGAGTATAACGGAACATTAGTAATTGTATCTCACGATCGATATTTTCTGGAGAAAACAACTAACACAAAACTCGTGTTTTCAAACAATACGATACAAAAGCAGCTAGAAGAACCTACGAAAACAAGAGATGATATTGAAGAGCTACGTTTAACGCTAGAAACAGAGAGACAAGAAGTATTAGGGAAATTAAGCTTTTTAACTTCTAACGACAAAGAATATAAAGCACTGGATGAACGGTTTATGGAACTTACGAAGCAGATTAAGGCACTATAATGTATTTGTAAGCGTGATTAAGGGGGATGGTTACATTCCCATCAAGCTAATCAAGTAAATTACTAGATACGAAATGCTTCTTGTTTCAAAACTAGTAAGTGATAAAAAAGTAGGCATGCTAAAGAAGCCTATTAAAAAGTGATTTTTCGCTAGGCAGCTTGTCTATGCTTCACCGTCGTGTTATACACAATCCCTAGAATATCAAAGACGGTCATATTCTTATGTCTATGATATTTACGACCGTTCTTTTTGAGCAGTTGATAAAGGCGATGCAGAATTTTTAAAAGTTCTTCTGTGCCAACCGCTATCGCTTGAAACAGTAAAGGAAAGTAATCTTTAATCATATAAATCGCTTTGTATTCACTCAGTTCCTGCTTTTTCTTTTCAAGCAGAAACTGTCGCATTTGAAACATTGTAGAAGAACAAAGGAGAATACCTATGAGTTGCCCATATAAATGACACTCTAGGTGTTCTCTTTTTATATTTTTACATTCATCAATTTCAAAGAATGACTTCCGCGTTTTAAACAAAATTTCAATCTGCCAACGAAGTGAATATAATGAATGCACGTAGTTCGTCGGTACTTCTTCTAGCGACGTGTTTGTGATATATACATTCATGCTCATTAAACGTTTACTTTTATCCTTCATGACAATGCCTTTCTTCTTTTCACGTATTGCTTGGTTTTTCAGACGTATTTGCGTTTGATCATCGGTTAAACGATGGATAATAACACGTGCTGGAAGTTTCTGGTTTTGACCAATGTATGCCTCGGGGATTTCCATCGTTTCACCAGGGATTAGACCAGACAGCATTTGTGTCATATCAAGCTGGATGTATTCCGTTTGCTTTTTTAACGTACCATTGTTGTAATATTGGCTTACGTTAAGCTTGTGAAAAAAATATATTCATGTATAATACAATTGATGTATGATACATTAGTTGTAGGAGGGTGACCTATTTGAAAAGAGAAGATGCCTTAAAACTAAGAACAGATATTAAGAAAATGATTATAATAACTGGGGTTTTTGAATCTCAAAATTTGCCCAATGGGCCATTTGAAAAACCTTTACCAACTTCTCAAATGATGGCGTTAGAGGAACTAGAGGTGGAAAAATTAACTGTTTGGCAACTATCCAATAAACTTAGATTAGAGACTTCAACTGTAAGTAGATTGGTAGATAAGTTAGTAAAAAAGGGGCTTATTTATCGTGAAGTAAATGAAAAAAATAGAAGAGAACTTTTTCTGCACCTCACAGAAAAAGGTCACATAACTGTTAATTGCTTAAGAGAGCAATCCATTACATTTTATCAAAGTATTCTCAATAATTTATCAGAATCAGAACAAAAAATAGTTGTGGATGGTTTTGAATTATTTATTGATTCTATTTCTAAGTCTTTTGATTAGAGTGAGGTAAATCATAACATTTGGAGGGTAAAATGAGTTTGGATTTTGAACGTCCTATTATTGAATTAAAAGAGAAATTGGATGAATTAAAGAAAATTATGAAAGAAAATAATGTAGATTTATCGCCAGAAATTCATGTATTAGAAAAACGTTTAAATAAAATGCAAGATAAAATTCATTCTAATATTACACCTTTTCAACGAGTTCAAATTGCAAGGCTACGTAACCGGCCCACGACATTGGACTATATACCTTTATTGTTTACAAACTTTCTCGAACTTCATGGTGATCGATTATATGGTGATGATAAAGCAATGATAGGTGGTATTGCAAAATTTAAAGGGATGCCCGTTACGGTTATTGGTCATCAAAGAGGTAGAAATACAAAGGAAAATATAGAAAGAAATTTTGGAATGGCACATCCAGAAGGTTATAGAAAAGCGCTAAGACTTATGAAACAAGCTGATAAATTTAATCGCCCTATTATTACATTTATTGATACAATAGGCGCCTATCCAGGGAAAGGGTCTGAAGAACGTGGAATTTCTGAAGCGATAGCTCGAAATCTATTTGAAATGGCTACACTTAAAGTGCCAATTGTTTGTATTGTAATTGGAGAGGCATCAAGTGGTGGAGCTCTTGGCATTAGTGTCGGTAACCATATCCATATGTTAGAGTATTCATGGTACTCGGTAATTTCGCCAGAAGGAGCAGCATCTATCCTATGGAAGGACGCTAAGTATGCTCCAGAAGCTGCTGAACATATGAAAATTTCAGCAAAAGATTTAAAACATTTAGGAATCATTGATGAAATCATTCCTGAAATTAAAGGTGGAGCACAAAATGATATAAAATCACAGGCAAAAGTGATTGAATCTGTAATCGAATCATCTCTGAAAAAATTGATACTATTATCCTCGGAAGAGCTTATACAACAGCGGTATGAAAAGTATAGACAAATAGAGAATTATAAATGAAAATATTTAAAGTCCGTATTACATTTCGGAGGATTCTCGCGAAAAAATTCTAAATATTTCGTAATCAGATTCTTAAACTGGGATATGCTGATACTATTACTCTACAAAAGGTGTGTGATCGGTATGGAAAAGGAAAATTTGTTCAAATGGATGCATTATCACATACCCATCAACTTAAGAAATTGATTGTTCCCGAAAACGAAAAAATGAGCTAAATTCTCATAAATAACTGTAAAAAGGTGAAAATTTCGGTATGGGGGTATCTCAAAAGCTTAGGTTGATGGCAATGGGGGATGGTCATGGAAATAGAAAATTCCGCTAAGTTATTTAGGCTAGATTGTGGTGAAATTTACTTACAAGAGTTTTCCACTAAAGATGCAGAGAGTATTTATAACATATCCAATCAACCGGAAATAGAAAAGTTTTTACCGGACTGGAAATCGACGAAAGAACAAAGGGTTAATTGGGTTGTAAATTATGAAATACCAGAAAATAAAGCGTTTCTTCATGCAGTGAGAACTACGACTAACATAGATGATCACATATTAAGACTAGGAATATTTAAGAAAACCACAAATGAATTTATTGGATGGTGCTGCACAGGTATGAAAGAAGAACTCCCTTCACCAAACAGAGAGATAATGTATGCTATCTCAAATGAACATCAAAATCATGGCTATGCTACAAAAGCGACTAAAGGTTTAATTGACTTTTTGTTTAAAGAAACAAATTTAAATGTCCTTAACGCAATTGCTTTAATTAACAATGTAGCATCAAATAAAGTTATTGAAAAATGCGGGTTTATTTATAAGACCCAACAGAGGATAGAAAATCAAATATATAATCATTATATATTGAGAAAATCTGAGTGGATAAAAATATAACGTTGGGTAGTAAAAGACCGATAGCAATCGGTCTTTTACTCCTTTATATAATAAATCTTTATTATACATTATATTTCCTACTACTATACAATTATTATAAGATAGTTATGCGTTAATTTTAGTTTGAAAATAGTTTTATTATCAGTTTTTTTAGAAATCTTACAAGCGTGTAAGATAAATGAAAGACGAATCAATATGAGCTGTAAGACAATTCATTTACACTCTGTTATGAGACGTGCAAATGAAGGGAGAATATACATGGAAATTTTACATGCAAAAAGTATTAGTAAAGTATATAAAGGGAAAGTACCTTATAAAGCATTAGTTGATATTGATTTATCAATTCAAGAAGGTGAATTTGTAGGGATTATGGGGCCATCTGGTAGTGGAAAAACAACGTTATTAAATATGGTATCTACTATTGATTCTCCATCATCGGGAGAAATTTTAATAAATGGCACAAATCCTTTCCAATTATCATCAGAAGATTTAGCGTTATTCCGCAGAAAACAATTAGGATTTGTTTTTCAATCATTTAATCTTCTTAGCACACTTACTGTAAAAGAAAACATCGTATTGCCGATGACTTTAGATGGTGTTTCCGTGCAAGAAATGAACAAGCGATTGGAAGAGATTGCAGAGAAGTTAAATATTACAGATATCTTGAATAAAAGAACATTTGAAATATCAGGGGGACAAGCTCAAAGAACAGCAATCGCTCGTGCGATCGTTCATAAGCCGCAATTATTACTTGCAGATGAACCAACAGGGAATTTAGACTCTAAATCTTCAAATGATGTAATGGAGATGCTTGATACTCTAAATAAAGAAGAAAAAGCTACGATGATGTTAGTTACTCATGATCCGTATGCAGCGAGTTTTTGCAGCCGAGTAATCTTTATTAAAGATGGTCAACTATATAACGAAATTTATTGCGGTGAAAGCAGGCAAGCGTTTTATCAAAAGATTATGGATGTCCTTTCTTTGTTAGGAGGGAAAAGGCATGACTTTTCGTCAGTTCGCATTTAATAATATTTTTCGCAATAAGCGTACATATGCTGCCCATTTTTTAAGTAGTGCATTTTCTATTATGATTTTCTTTACGTATGCTCTTTTATTATTTCATCCTGATTTACAAGGTGAGTTGAAATCGACAAGTGCAACAATAAGTGCATTTGGTACATTGGGATTTTCAGTTTCGCAAGGATTGATTTTTGTATTTTCATTTTTCTTCATTTTATATTCAGTTAGTTCGTTTTTAAAGACGCGTAAGAAAGAATTTGGCATTTTAATGATGCAAGGTATGTCAATGAGACAGCTTAAGAAATTATTATTAATTGAAAATATGTTGATTGGACTTGGTTCAATTTGTATAGGGATTTTCATTGGACTCATATTTTCTAAACTAGTCTTATTGATAAGTGCAAGTGTATTAATGATTAATAATGGTTTACCTTTTTATATACCAGTTCGGGCTGTATTATTAACAGTTATTACATTTCTTTTCTTGTTTTTAATTGTTTCATTATTTACATTTAAAATGATAAAAGTTACAGAGCTTGTGGAACTGATTCAAGCAGGAGAAAAGCCAAAACCTGAACCAAAATCGTCAATTTTATTATCAATTTTTTCTTTATTTAGTATAGGGTATGGCTATATTTTAGTATTTCGCTTTATCCCAAATCATAGTTTTATTGTGCTAGGAATAGGAGTATTCCTGGTGATTATTGGAACGTACTTTTTATATACACAGTGTAGCGTTTATATATTGCATCTTGCTAAAAGGAGAGAAACTTTCTTTTTAAAGAGAACAAATATACTAACATTTTCAGAATTAATTTATCGTATGAAAGATAATGCAACAATGTTTTTTATAGTATCTATTATATCAGCAGTTGCTTTTACAGCAATTGGCACGACAGCTGCTCTTGGAAATAAAGATTTAGTAAGGATGACGAATCCGTATACATTACTATACATGGCTCCTGAAAACAACAAAATAGCGGATAAACATCTCTCTATTATAAAAAACCATCTGGCTGATGCTAATATTCCGTATCGAATGGCTTCATCTTCATATATATATACAGAAAGTAATGTATATGTAATGAAATTAAGTGAATATAACGAACTTGCGAGAGCACTAGGGTATCAACAAGAAACGATTGAAAAAGAAGATGAAATGTTATTAATTCCTGGAATGGTATCACAAAAACAAGAATTTAAAAATGGTGATTATAAGAAGAATATTGAAGTCATTCAAGGCGATTGGACAAAGACATTTCATGTGAAAAAAACTGTCGATAATTTAGTTTTGCCACATGATACGAAAGGGATATATATTGCTATTCAAGATCATGTATATGATGGAATTCCACTTAATAGTGGTCTAGATAATGAAGATATTATTCAATATCGTACTTACGGATTTGTTGTAGATGATTGGATAAAAACGAAAGAGGTTTCAAACCAATTAAATAATATATTTAATCAAGATCCTAGAGATATACATTTTGAATTTAGAGCTCTAACTATAGAGTTGTTAAGTGCAAAACAAACGAATGGGTTATTACTTATGGCTAGTGTTTTAGTCGGAATCGTTTTCTTCACATTTGCTGCTAGTTTTATTTATTTCCGATTATATACTGATTTGAATCGTGATCAACAGCAGTATAAAATGATTTCGAAAATGGGGTTAAGTAAACGGGAGCTAAAGAAAGTTGTAACGAGACAGTTATTATTAATGTTTTTCTTACCAATTGTCGTTGCAGTAATACATACTGTAGTCGCTTATATGGCATTACAACAATTAGTCGATTTTTCTATTCTAAATAGCTCTATCGTCATTTTAATTTCATTTATATGTATACAAGTTTTATATTTCTTTATAACTCGTTGGCGTTATTTACAAAAGCTTCATAAGACAATGGAACAATAGAGAAAATCAGCAAGTAAGATTGCAGAAAAGCATGTAAAAAAACAATTTGAAGTTATGGAAGGAACTGTGATGAAAAAACAATTATCTATTTTCATATTAAGTATATTATTGTTATTAAGTGTAAGTGCATGCTCTAAAAACGAAAACAGATTTCCAGCTAACGGTGTATTAATCATTGGAGATGAGAATCATACTGGAGCAATTATGAATCGTTATAAGGAAAACACGAAAGAACAGGAAGCTTTTGCAGTGAAAACAGGTAGATTTGACCAAAAAAGGGTTCTGATAATAAATGAATCTACTGCACAAGCGATGATGAATGCAAAGCTTTTTCGTAAACGTGATCAAGCATCCCTTTCTAAAACGTTAGATACGTTGCCGAATTTTCCAAAAGAAAGTTCCCTATTATTTATAAATGAAGAAGAAAAGAATATAAAAAGTATTGAAATAGAAGGAAACAAGATACCTGTTACATATGGTAGTGATGCTTGGCTTGGCAATAAACGTGACTATGGAGCACTATGGTATATCGTTGTGGCGAAAAATAGTGTGTATAAAGAAATAAAAGCAAATGAAACGAATATGCAACTTCTACACTTGAAAAAGTCATTAGGTGATGAAAACCCTAAAATATCGACAGATAATACGTTGATTAATGAAAAAGTAAAAGTAAGAAAGTTAATTGAAGGTTATAGAGATGAGGTATCAATTCAGTTTGTAACGATTGGAGAAAAATCTTAAAAAAGAGCTCGAGGTTGATGGATACTTTATCAACCTCGAGCTCTTTTTAATACCGTTTAAATAACTTACATTACTTCATTTAATCGAGTCTCACTCGTTTCTTCAATCGCATTTGAATTTTGAACTGAATTATTTTGTGCTTCTTTTTCTTTACGAGCCTTTTGTAGCATTTCAAGTATAATCCATAAAGGAACACCTTTATCTTTTAGCATCTTCCATAAATCTAATTCATTAAATTTATGCTCAGGCTGTTTCATTTCTTTTTCAGATAAACGAATATCAAACTTGATAGGATCATTTATTTTCTTACTTTCAAGTTTAGTAGAAGAGATAGTATTATGCTCAAGATGAGATGGAGTTATTTTAGTAGGTTGAGACAATGTATGAATATTTGATCCGATTTGCATGATTTTTCCTCCTTTTCAAGCAATGAGATTAGTTTTCTTATGGTTTTTAAATCTTTTTAACATGAGGAAACTATATCTAATTATAAATCTAAATAAATAGATTTACAAGTTATATTGTAAAAAGTAAATATTTACTTGAATTAATATTTATCAACATTTGTATATGTTTTCTATATATACAAAGTATATAAAATACTTTACATTATGTTTAAGTTGTTAAATTATTCTGTTAATTAGTTAAAAAGAAAAATGTAAACGTTTTATTAGGGGGGAGAAAGTATGGGGAAGTTATTTTTAAAAATATGTTTTTTTGCATTAGTGACCGTATGTTCATTCGCAGCGAAAATATCATACGCTGAAGAGAGGCAACAAAATAATTATCCTATCATATTAGTGAATGGATTTGCTGGATGGGGTAGAGAAGAAATGCTTGGCGTAAAATATTGGGGTGGTGTTCATGATATACAGGAAGATTTGAAACGAAATGGTTATACGGTACATACCGCAGCTGTTGGACCTGTTTCTAGTAACTGGGATCGTGCATGTGAATTGTATGCACAAATTAGCGGTGGGACAGTAGACTATGGTGCAGTCCATGCTGAGAAACATGGACATAATCGTTTTGGCAGAACTTATAGTGGTTTTGCGCCGAATTGGAGTGAAACAAATAAAGTTCATTTAGTTGGACATAGCATGGGTGGACAAACGATTAGAACATTAGTACAGCTATTAAAAGAAGGTAGTTTTGAAGAAAAGAATTATGTGAAAAATCACCCAGACACCAAAATATCACCACTATTTGAAGGCGGAAAATCATATGTTCATAGTGTTACAACATTAGCAACCCCTCACAACGGTACAACACTTGCGGATGGTAGTCTTCTACTGCCGTTCGTTAAAGATTTACTCATTACAGCTGCAAGCTTTGGGGGAAACAATAATTTATCATTATATGATTTTAAATTGGATCAATGGGGTATAAAGAAGAATGCTGGAGAGTCCTTTTTCCAATATAGTAATCGTATTCTAAATAGTTCACTTTGGAAAAATACAAAAGATATAAGTCAATGGGATTTAAGTACAGATGGTGCAAAGGAGTTAAATAATTGGGTAAAGACGCAACCAGATGTGTATTATTTATCCTATAGTGGACATGCATCACAAGCAGCACCTATAACAGGTTTACATTTGCCTCATATAACGATGAATAAAGTGTTAATGGGAAATGCATTTTTCTTAGGTTCTTATGCGAGATATGAAGAAAACCGTCCGCTAGTTGATACTTCTTGGTGGCAAAATGATGGTGTAGTAAATACAAATTCTATGATTGCACCATCTTCTAATGTTACTGTAAATAATAATGAGTCATTACAGATTGGAAAATGGAATCATATCGAAACGAAAGCGAATTGGGACCATCTCGACATGGTAGGGTTAAGTGTTTCAGACTCGTTAGGTTTTTCTAGCATTCAAGAGTTTTATAGAACAATTGCTGAAAAGCTATCACGTTTACCGAAATAGGTAATAATAAAGCGCTCTCGATGGAATTCGAGAGCGCTTTATATTATATTGAAAGAGGGATTTGGTAGAAAAATATGGGGGGATATTATGAAAATTCAAGTTGTATTATCAGGATACGGAACAGTAGGTAGAGAGTTTATAAAATTATTAAATGAAAAATATTCATATATATATGAAACATATGGGATTCAATTAGTTGTAAGCGGCGTATTAGGGAGAAATATCGCAATACATAATGAAGAAGGCTTATCTCTTCATCATTTATTGATGTATGGTGGCGGTACCGCTGCAATTGAAAAATATTTAGAGTATCATCCGAAGGAACGTGCAACAACTAGCATAAGTGGTACTGTATTGGTAGAATCAACGGTTACAAATCTTAAAGATGGAAATCCAGGGAAACAATATATGAAACAAGCGATTGAGAAACAGGTGGATATAGTAGCAATTTCTAAAGGTGCGCTCGTTACAAATTGGAGAGAAATAAATGAAGCAGCAAAAGGCGCAAATATACGAATTCGATATAGCGGTGCAACAGCCGCTGCACTACCGACACTAGATATCGGACAATTTAGTTTAGCCGGTTGCAGTATTGAAAAAATAGAAGGAATATTAAATGGAACAACTAATTATATTCTTACGAAAATGTATGAGGAAGATATGACATTTGAAGAAGCACTGAAAGAAGCACAAAATAAAGGAATTGCTGAGACAAACCCTATATTAGATATAAGTGGTTCAGATAGTGCGTGTAAATTGTTACTTTTGACAAACAGCTTAATGGAAACAGAGAAAACACTTACTGATATACATATAAAAGGAATCGAGCACGTTACAAAACAGCAAATTCGAAATGCTAAGGAACAACATAAAATTATTAAATTAATAGCATCAACATATAAGGATGAGGGAGGCAATGTGAATTTAAATGTTGAACCGTGCCAAATAGAAAAAGATCATCCATTAGCAAAAGTAAATGGAACCGAAAAAGGAATTACGTTCTTTACAGATACGATGGGACAAGTTACTACAATTGGTGGAGCTTCTAATCCAAGAGGCGCTGCAGCTGCAGCTTTAAAAGATGTAATAAACTTATATCGAAAAGATTTGTAAGACCGTACCGCCCTTTATAAAAAATACATATGCCGTGGACCTTTTGAGAATGAAATAAATATGCAAAAATGATTGCAGGGGGTAAGAAATTGTTTAAGGATTTTAAAGTTGTTAAAGAACGTCCCGTTTATATTCAATTGAAAGATTATTTGAAGAAAATGATTATGAAAGGGCATTTGCTCGGGGATCAAAAAATCCCATCAACAAGGGAACTAAGTGAATTACTAAGTGTGAGTAGAAACACTGTACTCGCTGCTTATGCAGATTTAGAGCAAGAAGGACTCATTTATGCAGTTAAAGGAAAAGGGAACTTTGTTGCGAAGGTGGATATATCTAACACTTCGTCTGTTGAAATAGATTGGAAAAATAAACTTAATACAGTGACCGCATTAGCGGACGAATTAGATTTAATGAAACATGGTGTTCGTTGGGAAAAGGGAATGATTGTTTTTAATAGTATAGCCCCGGATGAGAAGCTATTTGATGTTGAAAATTTCAAAAGAGCTTTTCTTACTCGTATGTCCATTGAAGGGGACATCGTATTGAACTACGGATATGCAAAGGGATATAGACCGTTAATGAATTATTTACTTCATTACATGGAAATGAAAGGTGTAGACATTTCGAATAAAGATATTCTAATTACAAATGGATTTACAGAAGGATTGGATATTGTACTCTCTTCTTTATCAAAAAAATCCGGTCGTGTCATTTGTGAGAATCCAACTCACCATGCTGCACTTAAGCTTTTCCGTTTACATGGACTTGAAGTTCATGGGATTGATATGCATGAGGATGGTATTGATACGAATGAAGTTGAAAAAAGTTTGCGTGAAAAAGATTTTGATTTTGCTTATTTAATTCCTTCTTATCATAATCCAACCGGTATTGTTACGAGTTCAGAGAAAAGAACGGAATTGATGAGGTTATTCTCAAAATACAACGTTCCTATTATAGAGGACGGATTTAATGAAGAATTACGTTATTCAGGTTCACATTTAGCTCCATTATTAACTTTTGCGGGAGCTGGCAATAATGTGATTTATATTAGTAGCTTTTCAAAGGTGCTTTTCCCTGGTTTACGTGTAGGCTGGATTATTGCAGATAAAGAGCTGATTCATTATTTAGAAAGCGTAAAAAGAGCAAGAACGATTCACACATCTACGCTAGATCAAGCTGTTCTGTTTCAATATTTACATGAGGGATATTTTGAAAAATATTTAAAAAAGGCAAGATCTGTTTATAAGAAAAAATATGAGTTAGCTGTCGGGGCATGTAACCAGTACATTCCTTTTAAAAGAATGACTGGAGATGGTGGACTTCATTTATTTATAGAGCTAGAAGAGCATATGAATGCCCGCACACTTTTACAAAAGTGTTATGAGAAAGGCGTTACGTTTTCACCTGGAGATGTTTTTTACTCTGATGGAGAAGGAGCAAACACTTTCCGATTAGGGTTTTCGCGCTTGAAAGAAGAAGAAATAGTTCGTGGAATTAAAATAATTGGTGATACATTAAAAAATGAAATTTGGAGTTGAGAAAATGAAAATCGGTGTTATTATGGGCGGGGTATCGTCTGAAAAACAAGTTTCAATTATGACGGGGAATGAAATGATTGCTCATTTAGATAAAAATAAGTATGAAATAGTTCCAATTACATTAAACGAAAAAATGGATTTAATTGAAAAAGCGAAAGACATTGACTTTGCATTGCTCGCATTACACGGAAAATACGGAGAAGATGGGACAGTTCAAGGAACACTGGAGAGTTTAGGGATTCCTTATAGCGGAAGTAATATGTTATCTAGCAGTATATGTATGGATAAAAATATTTCGAAAAAGATTTTACGTTATGAAGGTGTAGAAACACCAGATTGGATTGAACTTACAAAAATGGAGGATCTAAATCTTGATGAGTTAGATAAGTTAGGATTTCCATTAGTGGTAAAACCAAACTCTGGCGGATCGAGTGTCGGGGTGAAAATCGTTTACAATAAAAATGAATTGATCTCAATGCTAGAAACTGTATTCGAATGGGATTCTGAAGTAGTAATTGAGAAGTATATAAAAGGTGATGAAATTACATGTTCTATTCTGGATGGAAAACAGTTACCTATAGTTTCAATTCGACATGCAGCCGAGTTCTTTGATTACAATGCAAAATATGATGATACTAGTACGGTTGAGGAAGTTATCGAACTTCCAGCAGAAATTAAGGAACGTGTAAATAAAGCTTCACTGACTTGTTATAAAGCATTAAAATGTAGTGTTTATGCAAGAGTTGATATGATGGTGAAGGACGGAATTCCATATGTAATGGAAATTAATACATTACCAGGGATGACACAATCAAGCCTATTGCCCAAAAGTGCAGAAGCAGCGGGAATTAGTTATAGCAAACTATTAGATATGATTATTGAAACATCATTAAAAGTTAGAAATGAAGAAGGGTTTTAAGGAGATTATATAACGAATTCTTTTGACAGTTTCACGAAGTATGCTATGATGAATACATTATAAAAACAAAATATTTATCCACTAGGGGGGCCTTTTATAGGCTGAGATCAAATGTGATTTTGAGACTCTTAGTACCTGATCTGGTTAATGCCAGCGTAGGGAAGTGGGAAAGACGTTGCTATTTAATGAGTAAATAAATACTGTCAATTTCACTTTCTTTACGCCTGTAAAGAAAGTTTTTTTATTTTACAGCTTTAATAATTGTGGATAAATACTTATATTTTATACATTATTGGAGGGATTTAAATGACTTTTTCACAATCATTACGTAAAGAAGTAGATTCAATTTGGGAAGCGAGTTTTAACCATCCTTTTGTAAAAAAACTTGGTGAAGGAACGTTAGATTTAGCTAGTTTTCGTTATTATGTGCTTCAAGATTCATATTATTTGAGTCATTTTGCTAGAGTACAAACTTTAGGAGCTGCAAAAGCTCTTGAATTAGAGACGACAGCTCGTATGGCACATCATGCTCAAAATACATATGAAGCAGAGTTATCTTTACATGAGAATTTTGCTAAAAAACTAGGGATAACGAAAGAAGAAAAAGATAATTTTATTCCTGCGCCAACTGCATATGCGTATACTTCACATATGTATCGTGCTGCGTATGAAGGGCATTTAGGAGATATCATTGCAGCAATTTTACCTTGCTATTGGTTGTATTATGAAATTGGCGAACGCTTAAAAGAGTGCCAGCCGGAAGAGCCAATTTATAACGAATGGATTTCTGCTTATGGATCTGATTGGTTCCGTACGCTAGTTGAAGAACAAATTACACGTTTAGATACTATCGCTGAAAAAGTAACAGAGGCAGACCGCAAACGTATGAAACAGCATTTTATTATTAGCAGTCAATATGAATATTCATTTTGGGAAATGGCTTATACATTAGAAAAGTGGCCAGTGGATGCAGACGTAAAAGACGTAATTGGATAAAGAATAGAAGTAATGTTATAGATAGGTCTGGATCATACCTATCTATATATTTTTTCTTGTCAAATTTGCGTAAAGTCATTAGTGCTACGGATATGGCGAAATAGAATATCGATAATTTAGCTCATTTACTTGTCTACGCATTAACTGGATAAACTTCTGTCACATTTATTTTACAATTAAAGAACGTAAATGTTGGTGGTATGAAGTTAAATAAGAAAAGAAACCCGAGCTATTAGCTGTAACGGAGTTGTTTTTTCTTTGCAGGAATTTCTAAATTATCATGGAGTGTTGTTAATACGATATGCAAATATGCATATCGTATTTTTTTGAGCTCTTTATGTGTTAAAATTAGATATAGAGATATGGAAATATAAAGAAGCAAAAGCAGGAATATCCAATGAATTTTGAGAGGTGTTATATGTTTACAAATAAGAAATTAATTCGATTTGGTTTATCGTTGTTTGTATTTTTAGGGATAATTAATTTTACAATCAGCTATTTCCAAACATATCTTGAAACAGCAGCAGATATTAAATGGGTAATTCCAGAAATTTGGAAAACTATTTTGCTAGATGTTCCTCAAGGTATACTTGTTCTTTTAGGCGCAATTGCTTTATATGATTTCACAAAAGAGGCATCACAAAAAGACGCATCAATCTAAGTGTGTCTTTTTTCTATTAGGAATTTCATAGAGAGTTTTGCTGGAGAAATAGAATGAAAAGCCCTAATAAGGGCTTTTTTCTTTGTAGGAATTTCTTATCTGTCATAGAAACCGGTCACTTGGAGGTGTTATAGCGAAAGCCATTTACAGTACAGAAAAATCTAAGCAGCAGACGGAAATATATAGGACATGGCATCATAATTATTGAGAAATTAATTGAACTTAGTAAGTATGAAGATATGACGCTAGAATTCATATTTTTTAATTTTTATTTATCCCGCTATTTGCCGGGCAGTAAGCCCCCACCTCAAAATTCAGCGGAAGCAAAGAAGTTAGGTAGGGGATGAACAAAACCCCACTGATTAAAGTTTCACTTTATAAAAATGAGCCCATAGTAAAAATAGGTATATGAACAAGGTGCATCATCTAGTGATAAGTCATACTTTGTTGGTGTACGTATTGAACTTAGTTTATAGCGCTATTTCTACTTAGATGTAACGAACAGGAATATAGGGAAGTATCGATGAGGTTGTATTTTATAAACGGAGGTTATGAAAATGAATCAGTTTCAACAAGAACTACAAGCGTTAAGCCTTAATGATTACCGGTCTGGAAATATTGTCTATTGGGACCAGCAAAACCAATATCCATATTACTATATTGAAGATGCTGCTCGTCGCTGTGGCGGTTGTGGTCGTTGTGGCGGTTGTGGTGGAGGTCGTTGTGGCGGCTTCCGTTGTGGTGGCTTCCGTTGTATTGGTTGCTTCGGTTGTTTTGGTTGCGGAGGCTGTGGCGGTTGTGGCGGCTGTGGTGGTTGCTCTAACTGTTTTGATGGTTTTACTGATACTACCGGTACTATTGTAACGTATGAATATTGATAACATCTATCTTGCTAGTTGCGGGCAGTAACATCCCCCAAAAAATTCAGCGAGAGCAAAGAGAAGTTAGGTGGCGGACTGCCCATAAAAGCCCGATTGGTGAGAGCTGATTAAAGTTTCACTTTATCAATAAAAAAACATTAGTTATATGTACGTGCCGACAAAGAATATAGCCATTTTTAATGGATATATTCAATCATTCAAGTGAAAGAGTAACAATAAGATATATAGATGTAATCAAGATGTGATGGATAAAGCAATGACTAGATTTAAAATCTAATCATTGTTTTTTTCTTATGGTTTTGTCATTAAATATCTGTCTAGTTTAGGCATTGCTTCCTTCTAGCTAACGAATTTATTACAAATTTGTAAGGTTAATGTAATGTTAATCGATAGTAAATGAAGATGCTTGAGTGTAATTTAAATAAGATTAAAAAGTACTGTTTATCTATAAAATAATCGGGTAAATACTATGTAATTAGGAAGTGTATGAATATGATTGAACTAAAATCTATTATCCATTCGTATAAACTAAAGAGAAAAATAGCTAAAGATTTATACGGAAAAAGAGATGAATTGACACTGTTATTAAATGAATTTAATAAAATGAAATGTACAGTAACATCTGAAAAGAAGAAAAATAATATATTATCTCGTTTGCAACTAATTTATCAAAATATGAAATCGGATAAGCAGTACCCTCTAGCAGTTGCTTTTGATAGTAAATTATTGGAGCGATTAGAAAAAGAACCTCTACATACTATTGAGGATGGTGTAACATGTTTACATCTAATGTTAGATGTGAATTATGAGAAAATAAAACAATATGGTTCGAGTACAAGTAGGTCATTTGTTCCATTATCGCAGTCTTCTATTTGTCTTGCTGATTGTATTTGTTTAACAGGAGTTGTAGTAGGTTTACTAGGAGCAATTTCATTTGGGGGATTACTGTTATCTATATGTTCAATTACATAAAGGTTGATATTTGTAAAAAGGGCACCGAATTAAGGTGTTCTTTTTTGGTTTTTTTGTAAAGATATTGTAAATGATAAGTACAATGCATTAAGTGTAATGTATAATTCGAATGTATCAAAATTCAAATATAGTAGAGGTGTTATACATGATAATTACTTTGAATTTTTAAAAGAGTTGGTTTGATAATAATTTATATAGATAAACAGTTTTTACGTTTCTTTTAAATACTTGGTTTAAATGGATTAGATTAAGTAACTATTGTTCTAGCTTTTTGATAATCAAGACAACTGAAGAAAGGAAGGAATCATTTTATGAAAAAATTAAGGCTGCTAACATTTGAAAATATAGTAGAACCCCTTTTAAATGAAAAGGTATCATTTATATACTTTCCTATTGAATGGCTGGACATGGTAGAGATACATTATAAGACATTTTTATTAACGAGTAAGTTGAAACGTTTGAATGAAAGATTGTATGATATGTTTTCGGATATATTGTTTATTCAGCATAACCCATACGTATTAAATGAAAATACACCATGGATTGTATCGAAAGAACCTATTAGACAAGAGCAGCTCGATTATATTTTTCAAAGTTGGTATGAGATTATTCATGATTGGAAACCAAATAGATTAGTAGAACCACCAAAATATGAATGGCAATCCGATTTGATTTCTAATTTGCCAGTACTACATGATAATGAAACGTATTCTAAGTGGGTGCCCGCTTTAATCTCACATATTTTTTGTGAGCGTCCTATATATTTAAAAAATACAAATGAAGAAGAAATCTATTTTTCCCCTCTTAGATCACAAAATATTTGTGAGGCGATGTCAGGGCCGATAAAAGATGAAAAAACACAAGATTTTTTCTCCTATGTATATCGATTCGAATGCATAACCCGCGGTGGTGAGAACGCTCCATTATTAAATATTTCAATAGGGATTCGGAGATTTTATCAAGAATATAAGATGATAGGTCAAACAAACCTTGATATGACAACGTTTGTTTGACGTTTTTTAATAAAATGCAAACATTTTGCAAACATAGGTTATCCAAAGATACTTTTACCGAAGTTTTTAACTGCTTCTTCCTGCATATTCGGTAAAACATGAGAATAGACACTTAATGTCATTGAAATATCTGTATGACCTAATCGCTCACTGATGATTTTAGGGTTAACTCCTTGTTTCAATAGTAGAGTTGCGTGTGTATGTCTTAAATCATGAAATTTAATTTCTTTTATACCTACTTTGTGTGTCATCCTAATGAAACTTTTTCTGAAATGTGCTCTTTTTATGATTCTTCCAAACTCATTACAATTTATTAAATCTTGATCTAGATAAGCAGAACCAAACCTTAATTTCTCTTTATTAATTAAAACCTTATGTTTTTTTAAGGCGGCTATTGTTTCATTAGGTACAGGAATTGTGCGTTTTGACGAATTTGTTTTTGCAGTTTTTTTGATTTTATTGTCATGACCAGATGTTTGATTTATTGTAACTGTATGTTTTTCAAAATCAATGTCCTGCCATCGTAAACCTAGAACTTCTCCCAAACGCATACCTGTAGTTATTGCAAGTAGATATCCAATGTGATATCGTGATTCTTGTGAATGAGCTAAAAATTTTTTTACTTCTTCCTCTGTCCAAGTCTGGATAGGGGGTTTTTCTTTTTTAGGTATCTCAGCAAAATCTGCTGGATTTCGAGAAATAATATTTTGTTTTACAGCTAGGTTTAAAGCACTCTTTAAAATTCTATGCATAAGCAAAATAGAATTGTTTGCAATCCCTTTATCTATCGCAGTCTTATAGCATTTTTGAATGTGCATAACATTTAATTTATGAAGCGCGACCATTCCTATACTAGGTATAACATGTTGGTTGATAAATGCCCTATAGCCAGCAAAGGTACTCTTTTCTATGCTCATACTTTTAATTTCTAGCCAATGATTTAGGTAATCTTTTAGCGTAACTTTAGATGGCTCTATAAAAGTTCCTTCATTCAACTCTGTAATTTTTTTTGCCACATCAGCCTGTGCTTCTTTTTTGGTCTTATACCCAGAAAACCACTTCTGTCTTCTTTTTCCTGTCTCTGGATCAGGACCGATATCGATAACGATGCAATATTTATTTCCTCTTTTTCGAATATGTCCTTTCACTTAAAACACTCCTTCATTTTGTTTTGAATCATGTTGTATAAGTCTAGTTGTAATTTTGCTGCTATGAAAATTACATGTTTGGACATATCAGCGATGGATATATTTTACCATATAAAAATAAATTCAGTTATAGTGTAGGGGATTCATTTGTTGTTAAACAAATAGTAAAATGTCTACTCCGATTATTAAATGCAATATTGCATATTTTTTTAGGAAGTCTAAAAAACAAGGAGTATATTAATATTTTTAACTTTCTCAAGTATTTTCAGAATATGAGAGAATAGATGTTTGGGTTATTTGTGATAGAATATTCTTAATAATATAATTTGACGGAACGAAAAAGACCCATAGCGTGTGTAATTGTGCTGGGAACACTTTTACACCGTTTGCCCTAATTGTAGTAGGGAAAACATTTGCCATGAGCCTTTTAGTTACGACTATGCGTAACATATACGGCTAGTATAACACAACTTTTAGATGTAATTCATCATTAAGGTGCGTTTTCATGATAGGGAAGTGTGTCTTGTTCCAATAAGGGGGACAAAACATGTGGAAAGCTCTAAATCAAATTGAAAAAGAGTTATGTGCAGCTGGAATAAGGAAAAATAAACTAGCAAATTATTGGGGAGTTAAGCCAAGTACTGTTACAAAAGTTTTTAAAGGTAACACAGACATGAGTTTTGGCTTTCTTTCTAAGACAGTCATCCTATTAAACAAAGGCATACAGGTTCAAGAAAATTTATTAACAGATTATATACATATAACGAAACCAAAATCAGAAAACTTACGTGAGGCAATGGAGGATTTAGCTTTAAGGGGAAAGTTTAATCTATTAATTAATATTATAAATAGTGAATCACAATCAAAGGTAGCAGAAAATAGAGAATTTGCTAATGTGTATCGAATTATATATAGACGATATATAGGTGAGATTGATGCTATACAGTACCATAAGGCATTAAGCCTCGAAAGTAAATCAATAAGAACCTCAGAGATGGAAGTGTTAATTGAAATTTTATTATGTCAAGCGCAATATCAATCGGGTAATTTTACTTCTTTAAATGAGCGATTAAAATCTCTTGAAATAAAAATAAATAAAATAAGTAATAGGTACATTCGAGAATGTTATAAATTACGATATAAAGAAGCCATTGCGGTTACTTCGTTGCAGGGTGGTGAAGTCATTGAAGCAAGGCATGTTAGCATGGAACTATTAGATGATCTTGAATGGGATAACTTTTTTTCTTTTCCAAAAGTAAATGCATATTTAAAGCTAGGAGAATCGTATATTTTTTCAGCGAATGAATATGAGAAGGCAAAATATTATTTGGAAAAGACTCTTGAAGTGCTAGGGGATAGTAAGATTAAAGGAATTGAGAGAAAAAGAAAAATGGTGCAACATACATTATCATTTCTAAAGATTCATCATGATAAAGAAATTAGTAGCATAGATGTTGTTCATCCAGGTGAACTAGCATATTTAAGGATTAAACAAGGTAAGAGGATTGAAGCGAGAAAACTATTGATTCAATTAAAAGAGAAGAATGGAAGATTAACAGACATACAGACTGCATATTTAGGTTTAACATATGAAGGTATTAAAAAAGAAGAGTTAATGAAACGTTCTCTTTTGATGTGTCAAAAATCAGGGAATATATTTTATTCGAATTTACCAAAAATACACTTGGGTTTAATTTGAATAGTTGGTATAATTGTCTTCGGAAAGAGGTGAAATAATGAAAAAAATAATTACAATCATTCCTGCGCTATTAATAGCTGCTACATTATTCATTAACACTGATTCTATAAAAGAAAAACCTAGTACAAATGATTTAAAACCTACAATTCAACACATGATGGTTGACCCTGGTGGCGGCTGGTAAAATACATAATAAAGGTTTATATATATTACAAATGACATCGTCTTAATTGACGATGTCATTTGTAGTTTTAGGAGAAATTTCTTTTTTGGCTGAAAGAAGAAAAAAGAAATTATTGTAAAAAAATCCAAAAACACAAAGAGGGAGATTGAAGAAGATGAAGAGCAAAGAAGGGGAAGTTAATCTAATTAAACAAGCTTTATTACTTTTGCAAGAAGAGGATAATCCAAAAGAGAAATTATTTTCTATCTGTTTGAGTGAATCCAACAAAGAAAAAGTTATGTAAAAAAGACTATCTAACTTTTTTGGATAGTCTTTTTACACTACATATTTCCTTTAGATTTTTCGTAGTTCACAAACATCTCTAATTGCTCTAACGCTTTTTTTCGTTGTTCTTCAGGTAAGTCATTAATGATCTGAAGAATTTCGTGTGCTTCTTTTGTTAACTGTAAGTCTTCGCCTGCTGTTAAATCTGGTGAATCAGATAAACCTAACAAATAATCTGTTGTTACTTTTAAATAATTTGCTATCTTCTGAAGTGTACGTGTACCGGGTGCTTTTTTTCCCTCAACATAATTATAAACAGAAACATGACTAACACCAATTGCATCAGCTAACTGTTGTTGGGTGATGCTCTTCTTTTCAATTAATGATTTCAATCTCTCATGACTAAACATAATAAAAAACACCCCAAGTTTATTTTATATGAAATTATTTTTTCTTAATTACTATTATGGTGTCACACTGTCATTATATATTAACTATCAGTTAAGTGGAAAGGTAATTTTTTCGAAAAAAGTTTTGGGAAACACTTGAACTTAACTTTAGGTTAAGTTATTATGTAATTAACAACAAAAACGGAAGAGAGGAGTTGTTTATGAAAACTCTAAAGCAGCTACGTGTAGAACAGGGATATACATGTAGGGAAGTAGCTGAAGCCGTGGGTATTACTGAAGTTTATTATTGGTATATAGAAAACGGGAAGCGTCGACCTTATTATGATTTAATTGTGAAAATTGCTGAGTTTTTTAAAGTGAAGTTAGATGCAATTAAAATTTTTTGCCCGTAACTTAACTTTAAGTTAAGTTACGTTACGTTTGGTTAAGTAAATTAGAAAGGAGCAAAAAAAATGGGATTAGATCAAATCATTAAAGAGTCAATCCGCGAAGTTGTTCGCGAAGAAATTCAAGCAGCTTTAGCTTCATTCCAACAACAATCACAACCAAACAAGGTAATGAGGGTGAAAGAAGCAGCTGCTTACCTCAATATAGCAGTTTGTAGAATGTATGAATTAGCAAATCACCCACATTTTCCAGTGATTAGGGAAGGTCGTAAATTACTTTTCTTGCAAAAGGATTTAGAAGCTTGGCTTGAAGCACAAAAGGAAGTGATTTAGTGGAAGATACAACATCATTAGCTATATTAGCGATATTAATTGCATGTGGTTCATGGTTGTTTTACATAACTTATGAGCCGATAAAACAATGGGCTTGGAGTGATGTGAAGCAAAGTAAAAAGACCCATGGCAGTGGGTCCTTTTCAAAAAATAAGTTGTTATAAGTATACCACGGAAAGTATGGAAATAGCACATTGGTTTTATGAAAAGGAGTGAAAGCTATGAACAACAAGGTATTACAAATAGGGCAAATAAATTTTCGTGGCAATGTTATAGATCATGGATGGTTTAAAACACTTACATTAGATAATGGTAAACCTAATATTGTTGCAATTACTATCTTAGGAGAAATCGTTTATTGGTATAAACCTACTGAAGTAAGAAGTGAAGAATCTTGTCAAGTTCAATATAAACAAAAGTTTAAGGCAGACACGCTTCAAAAGAGTTATCAACAATTAGCCGATTCATTTGGGTTTACAAAAAGACAAGTAAAAGAAGCATGTGACTTTCTGAAAGAACGTGGACTTATAAAAATTGAATTTAGGACGATTTTTGTTAACGGAACTAGGTGTAATAACGTTATGTATGTTGAACCTGTACCTGAAATGATTCAGAAAATATCTATTATATATTGGGGAAATGGTAACCCTCCTACACTGAAAAGTAATAGCACTATTACTTTAGAAAGCAAGAGGGTCTTACATTCTAAAGCAATACCCTCCTACGATAAAACGGAAGAGTCTCCTACACTAGAACGTAAGACAAATACAGAGATTACTACAAATATTACTACAGAGATTACTACAGAGATTACTACAAATATAAATGATGATGCTGCTACTTCATCTCAGAAATTAATTGATCAAGAATTTAAAACTAGTTACAACTTTTTACTTGAAAAGGGGATTCCGTTAAGTGAAATTGCAATTCAAGAATTAGGTGAGTTTTGCGATAGATTCGGTAATGAATTAGTTATTCACGCTGTAAATAAAGCAATTGATGAAAATGTACCAAAGTGGAGATATATTCGCAGTATTTTAAGTAGTTGGGAAAAGGAAAAAGTAAAAACATTAAATGATGTTGCTACTTTAGATACTCGATTTGAAATGAGTAAGAAAAACAACAAACGTACTGGCAAAGGTTATTCCAAACGAACGGAAGTTGTACCGGATTGGTTACGCAAACAAGAAGAACAGGAGCCAATACAGCAGCCACAGCAAACTCAAAGCGATGATCTTGAACATAATAAGAAACGTTTGAATGAGATTCTAAATAAATATAAAAATACTAAAGGAGAGTAAGGTATGAAAAACACAGGCGTTGCAAGAAAAGTGGACGAGCTAGGTCGTGTAGTAATTCCAGTAGAGTTACGCAGAACTTTAGGGATTGTCGAAGGTACGGCACTAGATTTTCATGTCGATGGGGAAAACATTGTTCTAAGGAAATATGAAAAGTCATGCTTTGTAACGGGTGAAGTTTCTGAAACCAACATAGAGTTGCTAGGTGGCCGAATGTTTTTAAGCAAGGAAGGGGCAAGTGAATTACTGAATTTTATTCAGAAGAGTGGGCTGGCAGATGCCTAAGCAACTAAACATTTTTGATGTAGAGCCAGCAATTTGTGAGTTCGATGTAATGAAGGCAAATGTGAAGAGAGGAACTGGACGCACTACATACGCTGACGTACGCGTCCAGGTTCCAACGAATGCAAAGTGTACGGATGAATTACCACGCACAACTAAACAAGATGATCGCTATGATATTTTTGAACAATATGTAATGGCAATTTGGAGATTTCAACGAGCTGTAGATAAGTTCTTTAGTTGGGAAACAGCGGAAGAGTTATGTAAGGCAGCAAGGGATAAAAAAGAAATAATTCCGATAAGGGTTTATTTAGGAAGTGGCTTTAAACCTGATGTTGTTGAGTACATGAGGTAGTAAAAGGGAGATGGACATATGAAAAAAGTAGAAATTGATGTTAGTAACAACAAGCTTTTAATAGTAAAGGATGGAAATGTTACAGCATTCAATCCACCGGAGAGTGGTTTTGGTGAACAAATTGCTGTTTGGATAAACGGTAAAGTTGATCGTGTAGATACTAAGTTTACTGAAAAGATAAAATAATCATTTTAAGAAAGTAGGTTCGCTTATGAGTGTAGCGAGAAATCATAAAGTGATGAAGGAATCACGGTTGAAGGTATACATTGCTTTAGAAGAAGCTAACTTCATTTGGGATGAAAGAGATGTAATTCGTTTTCGTGAAATGTGGAGTCAAGGTATGAGTTTACCAAAGATGGCAAAAGCGTTAAGGAGACATCAAGCCGAGGTTGCTCTCCTGGTAATAGATCAGGCTGATAAGTATTTAATTGAAAATCGTCCGATAGGATTAGGAATTTGCTAAATAGGAAGGGGAAAGCAAAAATGAACATTATGGAAAATGGTGTATTCGAAGCAACTAAATTAATGAGTGAAGCAAAAAATGAGGATCAAGTTATAAATGAAGCTACAGTTTTACAGATTGCAAGTATCTTATCGATTGATGAATTAAATGATTATCAGGAAGCAACGTTACGAACTTGGAATAACAAAACTGATTTTGGAGGACGAGTTTCAAATGCAGCTTTAGGACTTACAGGCGAAGCTGGTGAAGTTGCCGATATTGTTAAAAAAGCAATTTATCACGGACATGGTTTTCAACCATCGCATTGTCCAGGAGAAGAAGACGGAAACACTTATAAGTTAGCCTTAGAGCTTGGAGATATTCTTTATTATTTATCAATTATGGCGCATGAACTGGGATATACGTTACAAGATATTGCGGAAATGAATATTGCAAAATTAGCTAAAAGATATCCAGATGGTTTTAGTCGAGAAGCAAGTCAAGCACGTGTAGATGTAAAGTAAGACAAAATTTGAATTTTGTATGAAAGTAGGTGGGTAAGGCTGTGAGCAGAGAAGTAGAAAAACTGTTAAATAGAGCAGGCCTTTGGGAGACGAAATCAAAGAAAGCGGCTTTAAAAGGAGATCACGATAGAGCAGGGAAACTCCGAACAAAGTCCCTGCAATTAGCAACTGAAGCTCGCAGGATTGAAGAAAGAAATAAAGCTGATAAATGAACTTAATAGGCGTTAATTTTTAAACAAAAGCGTTATTTTAGAGAAAAAAGCAGGTAGGTAATCCTATCTGCTACAGACTTAATGTGATTTTAATTATGTGAATTAGATAAATATCTCATATAAAGAGTATGTAACAGCTATTAAAATTAGGATATTAAATACGACCATAGAGAGTTTTTTTTCAGGTTTTTGAAGTTCCTTTATTAGATCGTATATTAAACTAACTCCAAAAATAATATATGCCAAGATGAATATGTTTTCTAACATTATTAACACTCCTAATAATTAGTTAATTATATTATACAGTTGTAAATGCGAACATTAAGAAGTGTTAATGAAAATTAAGGTAATTTTAAACAAAATAGTTATTTTAATAAAAAACGGGGAAATGAGGGGAGTGAAAGGAAAAGAACCCTTTATATAAAGAGTTCTTCCGGTGATTTAATCTATTAGTTGCACTCGTGGTAATATTCATCACATGAATCGTTATTATTGTTACAGCAGATACAAAATGTTTTTTGAACAAATAAACTAACTGCACTAGCAGGACCTTCTTGCTTTGTAAGAGTAAGACTTTGAAAATCTTCAACTTGAAATATTTTTGTTTGAACGGGTTGTAATGTAGTAGTAATTGGTATGCTAGATCTTCTTGTTAGAATAGTTACTTGAACGGGTGCACTCATACCGACAACGAATAACTGAATTAATGTTTTATTGTGATTGTTGGTGAAATCTTCAAATACTGTTTGTGGAGTGGTATTTAGGAGGTCAATAGATATAGGTATATTTCCATTTAAATTTTCTCCTGAACCACTAATTGTATGAGTCTCAACAAAACAGTTATTTTTTTGGTGGTCCGTATGCGATTGGTTTTTATAATACTTTTTACCATCTTTATAAAAGTAATCAGCCATATGAATTTAAAGCTCCCTTCTTTTAGATGTCTATATAGTCTATTTAATAAAGCGAAGTAGTGCTTGTACAACATAATAAAATCCGCTCTCGGATAAAAAATAATATTGAAAAAGAATACCACATTATATTTTATGCATGTTCTGAATAAATGTGCAGTTTTTTAACAAAATTCTTATTGTATGAGCAAAAATAAAAGAACCCGTTTGTTATAAACGGATTCTTCCCACAAGGTGTGCAAGAAATTCAAGGTAACTGGACCAGAGCCACCTGTGGAATTCCTTGTGATAATACTGTATGCAAAGGAATCAATAAGGTTAATGAAATTTAAACAAAATCCTTATTTAATTAAAAAATCGCGTACAAAAAATGTACACGATTATATAAAAATTATGTCTTGTCTGCTCTTTGCATTTTATGTTTATTATATGTAAAACATAATCCATCCAAATAAATTAAAAGTGCTCTCTGACTAGAACTAATGTTGAAAAAGAATACCCAATATATTGTATGTATGTTTTTAGATAGGTGTAATTAAAAATAAAATCTTTATTTAAATAAAAAGAGCGCTAATCGTGAGCGCTCCTTATACCTCATTATAACGACAGTGACGAGCTCACATTATATAGAAAGGCACTATTATTGTATGTCAAAGTATGAGATTAGTGAATGGATTTAGATAAAATCTTTATTTAAAAATTAAAGAGCGGTTTTTAAGGGGCTCTCTGACTAAGAGTTATTTTAAATTTTTTATGGTTTTGAAGTATTTAAGCAATAATTTTGTTTAAGACTAAGATAATTTCTCATTAGTAATACCGATTTGCTTCAGTAGACATGGCAATCGCTTTTGTTTCATGAACTGTACCATAGGGATGCTCTGGAGGTGCATATATAGAGTAAATTTTAAGTGGTTTATTCCCCATATTGATTACATTATGCCATTTTCCAGCAGGTATCATAATTGCATAGTCATCATAGACCATTTCTTGAAAATCTAATTTATCTTTGTTATCACCCATTTGAACGAGTCCTTGGCCCTCTTCAATACGTATGAATTGATCAGTTGTAGGGTGTACTTCTAAACCTATGTCATCTCCAACATTAATACTCATTAAAGTTACTTGTAAGTTTTTTCCTGTCCAGATAGCGGTGCGATAAGTATTGTTTTGTTTAGTGGCTTGGTTAATATTCAATACAAATGGTCTAGCTCCATAATCTGTTAATCTAACATTTTCACAACAAGGATTCCGGTTGTGGTCCCAAGCATTATTGTTGTAACTGTAATAATAAGGATTCCAACCGTAAATCCAATTATTGTTATTCCAGATGTTATCCATTGAGCTTTGACATTGATAATAACGTGGATTATATTGCATATCCAAGCTCCTCTCATGATTTTATCATTTCCTGTTTATCCTATGCTGTTGTCTATTTATAGGAATGCAGAATAAGAGGAAATGGGCAGTAATAAAGGATGTACAATTTGTATAAAAAACTTAATAAAATCGTTATTTGATTAAAAAGAAAAAAGAGCACATGTTGATATGTACTCTAAGATAATCATTTTAATATCTATTCAATTGTTTCTTTTGTATCAGGTGTATCAAATTTATCAATCAGCTTAAATATTACTTCTAAAAGAATTGTAGATAAAATTGCAAAGGTTAATACAGCATGTGGTGATAATTGCACTGCTGTGAAATTAAGTTTTGCTAGCCAAAAATATCCGACATACATTGACAGGAATGTACTAACAATTGAAATTGTAAATCCTAAGAAACCTAATTCTTTTAGCTTTTCTTCAGATAGTTTAAATACGCGTAATAAGAAAGAGAAGATGATTCCAACTATGAAAAATCCAATACATAAAGTCAATAGTGACATTATACTTGGGTATTCAACGGCATCAGGCATCCATTGTTTCATTCCTACAATTATGGCTGTAGGTAGTACGATAGGCATTAATAGTGGTGATACTATTAGAAAAATTGCCAATACTCTATTGATGTTGTTTGTTTCATTGTTGTTTTGATTATTCATAAAGCCTCCAAAAATAATTTCAAAATACTATCCTAGTGGATTCTAGCACAAAAGTGTTAGTAAAGCCACAGTTAAAAAAGTGGATTTAAACAAAAACGCTATTTTATTAGAAAAGGAGAATAAAAATGAGAGAAATTAAGTTTCGTGCGTGGGATAAAGAAAAACAATTTATGTTCACTCCTACCCAAGTTGAAATAACACAAGGTGAAAATTTCGCTAAATGGGATAAATGGCGTCCTATGGCATGGCGAGATGAGTTGCCCGAAGAAGGTGCAGGTGGTATCGGTCGAGCATTAGGCGATGAATGCGAATTAATGCAATACACAGGATTAAAGGACAAGAACGGTAAGGATATTTATGAAGGGGATATTATCAAGTCGGAGGATGGCATTGTAAGCACAATTGTTTATGATGAGGCATCATTCAAAAGTGTTTGGACCCACAATGATCACGTAGTGAATTGTATTTTAGACAACTTATTCATAAGAACGCTGAATCCTGTTGTTGTTGGAAATATTTACGAAAATCCAGAGTTAATTAAAAACTAAACAAAAACTTCATTTTGTAGCAAAGGGGAATGAAAAAATGAACTTAAAGGAGTACGTCGTTTATAAAGGTGAATCATTGCTATGTATCGGAACTATACAGGAATGCGCTGATTATATGGGCGTACTTCCTGCGACAGTTCGTTTTTATACAAGGCCAGCGTATCAAAGGAGAATAGCGAATCGGAAGAATGCTAGGAATTATATAACTGTTACGGAACTTGAGGAAGATTAATATAAAAATTTCATTTTGTAGAAAAATGCCAAAGTAAAACGAGCACTTGTTCCAGAGTGCTCGCTTAAAAAGCATTCCATGTATTGGGGTTATGTTTGTAAGTCATGAACCAGTAAATGACTGAAAAATAAGGTTCAAGATAGTTTATTCATTTTAGAGTAAATGGGTACCTATACGGAAAAAAGAGCAGCTAGCAAAAGCTAACTGCTCCATTCCCAAAGAAAAGGTTCCGGGCTGCAAACACTGTTAAGAAAGCAGCTTATCAGTAGTATGTACAGAATTGTGAAGATTATTAGGATGAAAAAAAGAGCGCCTTCGAACAGCGCTATTCCTCAGAGTGTTTAGTACATGATACTTCATGAAGGTTTTTAAGAAATAAAATGAATGAGCTCACAACCGAAAAGATGCGGCTACACAATAACATATGAAAATTCCGTAGTAGGGGTGAAAATAAAATTTAAAATACAAAGAGCAGCTAGCAAAAGCTAACTGCTCGGTCCTCCAAGGGGGAACAAGGAGAAAGTAACTTAATGGGTTGTCTACAGTATTAACGGAATATTGAGTTTTATTCAGGGGAGGAAAAAAGAAATGAGTAGTGCATGTCACATAGACAAAAATAAGTGTTTGTGGCGTAAAACTGGAGTTTATTGCAGCACGTTCGGACCAGAAAAATCTCGAGGAGCTTCAATGAATTTTCCTGACGGTAGAGTAATTAGGTTCCATACATCAAACATGGAAGAAGCTCATAATTTAGCGGATATGTTAGGTAATGTTGTAATTGGGATCGGAATGGAGAAAAAGAATGCTGAAAATCAGGCTTGGTATTGAAAAAGATGCATGGGGCGTTATGTTTGGGTATTACGCACCAGAAAGAACGTTAGGCATTTTAAATTAATGTGGAAAATACCATATGTAACCTAAAATAATTAAGCAAGAAATTCCAAGTGTAATTAATAAATATTTAAGGGTTGTGAGTACTGTTTTCATTGAATACCGCCTAAATTTTTAATTATTTTAGGCATTTAGTCCGGTATTTATGTATATAAAAATTTTATTTTGTAGAAAAGAGGAAGCTAAAAAAGAGCACTATCTATAGGTGCTCTTTTCGAGAGTGAGTATAAATTCCTATCATTCAAAACTAGTATATGCACTGTGTTATGTAGTTGCTACTAAAATTAATATCAGTTTTTTAAAATTAGGGGTTTCTTTTAATGAAACCCCTAAAAAGACAACTAAATTTACGTTATTGTAAATTCAATTGCGATAGGAGTACCTCCATCTAGTACGGCACCTCCTACAATAGTAGCAGCTGTAGTAGTCACACCAGTAATAGTATCACCTGTTTGAATAACACCATTAATATAAAGCGTTAAAAAAGCATAAGAAGCAGGGAAGGTTGTTACAGCACCAGTATCATCGGTGAAGTCTGTGTTAGCAAAAGTTAAATCTGCTCCAGCGACAGTCCCTGTAGCTGCTGTACTTACAAATCGTCTTCCAGCTATAAAAGGCTTAACGATAGGCATTTATGTTCACCCCTTTTTGAGAATAAACTTAGACAAGTTTTTTGAAAGTCTTGTCCTGTATTGTATTCTATGTTGTGATTCTTTTAAAAGATACGGCTTGTATACTAGTAAAAAAGTATAATTCGTATGTGTTTATAAGATGTAGTATAAATTTAAACAAAATAATCCTTTTGAAATTATATAGGTACAACTTCCATTTGAGTAGTTTTTTGAATGTAATAAGGTATTAAAGTAATGAAAACGCCCCAAAATGGACAAAACTGTTTTACAAGAAGGAGTGAGAGGGTTGAATAATTTAAAGAAAAAGAAACTAAAAAAAGCAATTGCTCGTCGTACAAAGGTTATACAAAAATATGAGAAAGATAGAATAGATAAAGCTTGGAGGAATCTGTTTATACAGACAATTATCATGAAATAAATATAGTCCGGCTAGAAAACTAGAGGACACCAATTCATTAAAGCAGCAATTCAAGCTGTTTTAGGAATAGGTGTCCTTTTTATTTTGAAAAGGGAGATGGGGAAATGAAGGGATTAAAGAATCAGTTACGTGAATGGAAAAAGCAATCAAATCACGTAAAGAAGAAAAAGAAGAAAAAAAGAAAAGAGAAATTTTGCACTCGTGAAATTGAAGAGTTAATGGGAGTTCATGGACCACGTTATGAACGCAGACGTGGAGCGTTAAGACAAAAATAATTAAAAATAAAAGGGAGTGGTCTTACATGACTAAACAATTATCTTTCTTACCAAAAATTGATAGAACAGCAACACAAGAGGAATTAGAACGTGTGTTGGAAAGTGTACGTATACATAGACAATTTGGGATGATGCGTAAAGAAATGAAAGTCACTCCTTCTTATGAAATACGTGAGCATGGTCCTACACATACAGTTGGAAAACCATTGGAAGATGTTGCTATAGCAAATATTCAACAAAGCAAACGAGAAGAGTGGCTTGAAAAAATGTCATTAAGTATTGATCAGTTTCTAAATCGATTAGGAAACGGACGTGCAGGAAGTATTCAAAGAGATATTATTTATAAACGTTATTTAGAAGAAGAGGATGTGTGTGACTACATGGTTTATAACGAGATAGGGATGTCAGAGCGCACTTATCGACGTTGGAAGTCTAAAGCGTTTTATAAACTTGCTTTTGCACTAGGATTAGAAGTTTATGAGACAGAAGAAACTGGAGGTAATAAATAATGAATTTTGTTCAACCGATACGTGATTCAGAGCAAATACAACAAATTAAAGAATATCTAAAAGAAAAGAATGAACGCAATTATATTTTGTTTGTAATAGGAATTAATACAGGGCTACGTATTAGTGATATTTTAAAACTGAAGGTTGGAGATTTAAATGGCAGCCATATATCAATGCGTGAAATGAAGACAGGTAAGCAGAAACGTATTCACATTACTGCAGCATTAAGAAGAGAGTTAAAGTGGTACATTGAAGATATGGAAGACTATGAGTATATAATTAAGAGCAGACAAGGAAAGAATCGACCAATCGGAAGAAGCATGGCATATAAAATACTTAGTACCACAGCAGCAAAGTTTGGTTTAGAAGAGATTGGGACACATACATTACGTAAGACATTTGGATATCATATGTACATGCAAACAAAGAACATAGCTTTGCTGATGGAGATATTCAATCATTCAAGTGAGCGAGTAACGTTAAGATATATAGGAGTAAACCAAGATGCAATGGATAAAGCAATGACTAGGTTTAAAATCTAATCATTGCTTTTTTGTTCAAGGATAGCAACACATGCTTATCGACTTAAGAACTGAAACTTACGTTTGAACATAAAATCAAATTTAGATGAGCAAAGCTATTTCAAGTGAATAGAATCCACTCTTTAAGAATACATAAAAAATATATATACAAGCGTAGTCTAATCACTACATCATTGGCGAAAGTAGAATTCTATAAATTTTGGAGGAAGAGATATGCAAAAAAAGGTTCTCCTGTTTACAGATTTGGGGATTGATGATGCGTTTGCTATACTGTACACCTTTTTTCGTAAAGACATTCAACTTGTAGGAATTGTGGCCGATTATGGAAATGTATCAAGAGAAAATGTAATAAGAAATATTAACTATTTAAAGTACATTGCGGGAAGAGAAGAAATACCTGTATTCCTTGGTGCTTCTGTACCGTTGACAGGTATATTAATTCAGTATTTCCCTGAGGTACATGGAAAAGTTGGATTAGGACCTATTATTCCACCTGAAATTTCATATCCAGTTTATCCTTTAAATGATATTTATCAAATTATAGAATCGAATTTAGAAGATCTTACCATTATTAATTTAGGAAGACTTTCTTCGCTAGCTACGACTTTTGTATTAAATTTAGAAACAATGCGAAATGTAAGAGAATGCATTTGCATGGGGGGAGCTTTTTTCTATCCAGGTAACGTAACTGCTGTGGCTGAAGCTAATTTTCACGCAGACCCTTATGCAGCAAACTTAATTCTGCAACATGCAAAGAACTTGACAATTATCCCTTTAAATGTGACCCAACATGCGATTGTTACACCCGAAATGGTCGAGCAAATCGATGCATTTCATCGGAATACACAGGATCTTGCAGGACTCATCATTAAACCTATGTTAGATTATTATTATAATTTTTACTCCAAGTCTAATCCAGGTATAAGTGGAAGTCCTATGCATGATTTTGTAACAGTGTGGTATTTGCTAAATAGAGAGGCTGTTAGCCTTTCGAGAGTACCCATTAAAGTAATTCCTGATCAAGGGGAAGGGTTTGGTCAAAGCATTGCAGACTTTCGTTTTGTTACTAATCCAGGTTATAAAACGCATAATGTAGCTTTTCAGTTTGATTATGAAAGATTCAGGAAGGATATTATGGAAACGTTCTTAAAGAAGAGAGTGTAAAAGACTTTATTAACTTCAGATAATACGGATTATATGAATGAAATATCACTGCACTTCACGTACAAGAATTCGACTTTTTTAGGTTAAAATTCGTCTAACATACATAGCTTCCGAAATGTTGGCTGTACCCTATCGCTATCAAGCTAACAGAATAAAATATTCCTGATTTCTGGTATATTAAAACTTTAAGTTGATGACCATGTGGTGCTCCCCCACATCCATCAACTTAAGAAAAGTAAACACCCAAAAAACAAAAAATGAGCTGACTTCTCAAAATAACTAACTATAGAGAAAGAGAAATTTCATTTAGTGGGTACTTCAAAACCTTAGCTTGATTGCGATGGGGTCACCATATCAAAAAAGAAAATTGTGCGTTTAGACATATTTTTCAACCGCTTCCTGTACGTTAAGGGACTCGTTATTTTTTTACAGTTTTTTATTATGAAATTCAAAATAACTAATTATAATAGATGAAAAAAACGATTAATAGTTGGGATACGGAAAGGATTCGAATTTACATTCTTTCTCAATACATATCATGGATAAATAAAGTAAAATATGGGTTGGGGCTATGTCTCATGTTGTGTTAATCCTAACAATAACTAAGGGTACATAATATGCTTTTATACCTTTGAATAATTTTGTTATAGAAGGGATGGAGATTTAACTGGCTCAAATTGTTGGTATTGATAGATACCTTTGTACTGGGGCTTTAATCTATATGCGTGAGGGCCTTTCCCTAAGTCTTTTCAGGAAGTAAGGATCCGTAAGCAAACACTTATACAATATGAATAGAGGAGAGGAATGCCTTATGAAAATACGTAGTCAAATTACATGTGCAAGTCTGGCCCTTTTAATAGCTGGAAGTTCCCTGTTATATACAACACCAACCTCAATTGTAAAAGCAGAGCCTACTCAAAATGTATCTAGTTCGTTACAAACAAATACTCAACGAGATCGTACTTCCGTCAAGCAAGCAATGCGAGATACATTGCAATTTGGATACCCGGGGATACTTGCTAAAACTTCTGAGGGTGGAAAAACGTGGGGGTATGCCGCTGGAATAGCGGATCTGAGAACCAAGAAACCAATGAAAACAGATTTTCGCTTTCGCATTGGGAGTGTGACGAAGACGTTCACCGCAACAGTTGTACTTCAATTAGTTGGAGAGAATCGCCTGAAGCTAGACGACCACATCGAAGACTGGTTGCCTGGTGTCATTCAAGGAAATGGATATGATGGTAACAAGATTACTATCCGGGAGATATTGAACCATACAAGTGGTATCGCTGAATACTCAAGGTCAAAAGACGTTGATTTTACGGATACAAAAAAATCGTATACGGCTGAAGAGTTAGTGAAGATGGGGATTTCTTTTCCCCCAGACTTTGCTCCAGGAAAGGGCTGGTCTTATTCAAACACAGGATACGTATTACTGGGTATCCTTATTGAAAAAGTAACTGGAAACAGCTATGCGGAAGAAGTTGAAAATCGAATTATTGAACCACTTGAATTGTCGAATACATTCCTACCAGGCAATTCAAGCGTTATTCCAGGCACTAACCATGCACGTGGATATGTCCAACCAGACGGAGCAAGTGAGCTAAAAGACGTTACTTATTATAACCCAAGTGCAGGTAGCTCTGCTGGAGATATGATTTCTACTGCTGACGACTTAAACAAATTTTTCTCTTACTTGCTCGGTGGCAAATTACTGAAAGAACAGCAACTAAAACAAATGCTTACTACAGTTCCTACAGGAAAAGAAGGAATCGATGGATATGGTCTTGGAATCTATGAAACTAAGCTTCCAAGCGGTGTCTCGATATGGGGACACACAGGTGGCATTCTAGGGTTTACAACTCTTGTTGGAGGTAAACTTGGAGGCAAGCATACGTTGGTCGTCAATTGGAATAGTTTGGGTAGAACTGACAGTCCTAATCCTTTTAAAAAAATTTTACTTGCTGAATTTAGCAAGTAGGAAAAAAGGAAAAATTTATCGTATTTTTCATAGTTAAAAATATACTTTTCTGTTTCAAAAGCCCCAACTTATTTTCAAGAAAAATTTGGGGCTTTTTTTGTTTTGGTAGCGTTTATTCTCCTTAAGTTGATGGATGTGTGGTGCTACCCTATTCTATACAGTTACTCATTTTTATTGTGTTGTGTAACTCAAAAGAGAAAGTGCTATGAAGCTATTGATATCAAGGGCTGTAGCGTTTAGATTAGTTAAACACAATATAAGATATGGGTAACTTAATCAGTGATATGGTAATATTTAATTATTATAATGAAAGTGGTGAAAGAGAAATGAATAAGGAATGTCCAATATGTTCAAATAAAAATGCAATGATTTATCCTACAGACAGAGGTAAAGAAATAGATTGCCCAAGCTGTGGTCTTGTTATGCTGCCAATAAGAACAGAGTTGAAGTTAAATGTGGATAAAAGTAAATATATAAAATTAGCCTCTGTATTAAGAAAAAGAAGTATGAACAATAGGATGGAGATATGCATATTTGTTGAAGGTAATAGTAAAGAGGGGCTACAAGAAAGATATCCAATGGTCTCTTTAGATGAATTATTGAGTGCATTTCCTAACAAAGTATCTGATAGAATTGATCAGTCTTTAGTTAATCTTGCGAAACTTTCTGAGTATCCAGGACATGAAATTTATATAGGGATTTCAGATTCAACTTTATTTTTTGTACAAAGTGAAAATTTAGGGGAGGTGGAATTTCTAATGCAGCAGTTAAAAGACGATGGCTATATTACTGGCTCTGTAGCTGGACTGCCTACTTCTTTGAAACTTACAGTTAAAGGGTGGAATAGAGTTGCTGAATTAGAGAGAAACACTATTAAAAATAATGAAGACGCATTTGTAGCGATGTGGTTTGATACAGAAGTTGAAAATGCTTATGAGGAAGCAATTGTGGTAGCGATAAAAGAGGCTGGATATAATCCTATTCGAATCGATAAGGTAGATCATAATAATAAAATATGTGATGAAATTATCGCGAAGATTCAAAGAAGTAAGTTTGTAATAGCGGACTTCACAGGACAAAGAGGTGGGGTTTATTTTGAAGCAGGATATGCGATGGGTTTAGGTAAACCCGTAATATGGACATGTAGGCATGACCATTTAGATAAAGTCCACTTTGATACAAGACAATATAGTCATATCGTTTGGGAAACAGAAGAGGATTTAAAAGAGAAATTATTTAATAGAATTAGGGCAACAATAAATTAAAAAAATAGTGGCAGAGCCGTGACCGCTTTTTGGCAGTAAATATGCCGGTTGTTTTGGAATTATCATGTTATATTTGTATTGTGAGAAGTGGTGGAAAACAATTTTGTTCTATAATTAGTACATTTATCAAAAATAAAAAAGTACAACCCCTTTATTTTATAAGAGGTTGTACTTTTTTTTATAATCCTACGAATAGGTATTATTTAATAAAGGGCATGATAAAGTTGATAAAATCGTCATATTTTTCTTGAGTTGGTTGTTTATTTTCAATTTCTTCTGACTTGTTTTTATGCAAAATTCTTATATTTGCGGTATTAAGAGAAAATTCTAAGTTCACTATAGCTGTTCCAGACTCTAATCTTTTTATAATTTTTAAATATTCAATTGCCCTTCTGTTTAAGAGGACAGGTAGGTTTAGCCAATAAAGATTGTTAGAAGATATACATTTATCACCATTGTCAGTGATTTTTATCTCAGCATAGTTTAAATCTCTATCACTTTTTGCATTTCGAAATCTTATCCCTACTACATCACCTAAATCACTAACATCCAGAGTTGTTGCGATAATTGATAACACGCCATTTGAAATATAATCTTTAGGAGATATATCCGTGTTATCGGGTGGAGTAAATTCTTCGCAAACTATATTTGTGAATTTCTCAATTTCTGTATCAAGTATTTCTAATTTTTCATATGCTTTTTTTCTTTTGTTACTTAATAGTGCTTCTTCTAAAGAAAAGAGATTGTTTCGGAAGCTTTCAACTCTTGAATAATTAATTGCTGGCTTAAAATGATCTAAAAAATTCAAGGTATTTTCAACTCGTCCGGACATTGTACTAAGTTCGGAGGACTCACTTACTATATTATCTACATCTCTTAAACGAATGTGTAGTAATTCTCTTCTAAAATCAATGTCTACAATAGTTGGGAAAATAATTTGTTTAGAATCACCGTTTTTGAATTTCGTACTAACTATCTTTGAGTCTAATAGAAGAATTCGAAGAGTGTCTAACTTTCCATCATTCAACTCTCTATATCCACAAATAACAAAATCTTTATCAACAGATAGATTATTGATGTTACTTAGAATTTTATGTTGCTGTGGTATACCCCAAGATTTTAAAAGTTGTTTGGAAAAATTAACATCATCTAAATTAAATGCACTTGTATTAAGCTTAAATAAATAAGAATTTAAAAGTGAATCTTCTAAAAGCGCAAAGAGGAGATCATCTAAATCTAATTCGTCAATAATTTTCTCTTTTATTCCGTGAACCAATGTCTTAGCTATAATATCAGCTGTTGAATCATCTTTATTTTCTTTTCGTATACTAACATATGTTGAGTTGAAGTTAGGGAATTTATTACATTCATTAAGTTGTTCTGAAACTGTATTCTTTTTCAAGTAAGGATAAAAAAGTAATATTTTTTCTAATGTATCTAGTTGCTTTTCGTTCATAATATCTTCCTTTCATAAGGTGGTGAGAACATGTGTCCTCAAGTTTTTAGTAATACAACTTTTTTAGGAGAACATCCAATTCAAAGTATTTGTCGTGAAGATGGTGTTGTAGCTGTTGGAACTGTGTTACAAATTCACAATAAGTCTTATTGTGTTGGCAATATAATGATAAAAACGGATGGTACAATAATTATTGAGGTTTATTAATCACCTCCTAAAAGAAGGTTCTCCTAAATATGTTATAATTCGACAAAAAAATATTTTCACCTTTAATTTTAATATTAATATAATAGGGATTTAAAAATGTGGGATTTCCTTCTGCTATATCTTTACTTTAGGAGAATAGTTTATGAATGATATAGTTGTTATTAATTTTTTAAGGTCATATGTGTACTTCGTGCGTTTACTCTTAAATTGATTCCAAAAAAATTGCATGATTCAAAATAAACAGCATCCATTTGGGTGCTGTTTATTTTGAAGAGAAAAGGAGTGAGGATAAATGGAAGACTAGTTAAACTTGAGAAGAATATTACCTTTGACACAATGCTGCATATCGTTAATAGGGATGCAGAATTGCGTGAGTCTAGAAAAATTGCCAACATTAATTGAAGTGCTAAATGAATTACGCAATAATACGACACTAAAAGAAAAGAAAGAAGCTACAGCAAGTATAATCAATAAACTGCTTGATGATTTATTAGAAGAGAAACGATTGGTGGAAAATGATGAAGGAATACAAATCCAAACAACAGAAGCGTAAATTCTATGATAGTGGTGAATGGAAACAGTTACGTGAACAAGTAAAGAAGCGCGACAACTATGAATGTCAAGTGTGTAAGCGAAACGGTCGCGTTCAAACTGATACGAATGAGTACAGTGAGAGTGCAAAGCGTAAGAAGATTCAACTCGTCGTCCATCATATAAAAGAACTAGAACATCATCCAGAACTTGCATTAGAAACAGATAATCTAGAAACAGTATGTGTGGATTGCCACAACAAAGAACACGGAAGAACATTTAAAAAGAAACAAAATAAATGGGAACATGATGAAAAGTGGTAAAAATGAATCAGAAACAATCCCCCCCCTTAAAATATTTCAGCGAAAAATGCTCTAAGGGGCACCGGAGGAGGGGGTTAACTGTCAGGTTTTTTTCGAAATTACGCACGTTAGGGGGGTGGGTAGATGGCTGTTAGTATTGTAAGGTTAAAAGAACAGCTCATGAATAGTATTGATATTACAGATTTAGTCGAAGTTGAAAAAGTAGAAAGATATATTGATCTGGTCAAAGCGTTTAGAAAAATAAATAAAACCATTAATAAAGAAGGCGAGTCTGTAACAGTAAAAAATGGTTCCCAAGTTTTTGTTAAAGCCCACCCTCTTATAAGTGAGAGAAACAAAATTAACAGTTCTTTAATTGCTTTAGGAAGAGATATAAAATTTGTTCCTAAAGTTGGTGCTTCTAATACGGGATACAGTCCAAGTGATTTAATATGATTAGGCAAAAGTATGTAGATGAATACATTGAACTTTATAGAAGTGGAAAAATAAAGTTCAATAAGGAAAGAGAACTGTTAATTGACTATCTAGAAAAATATGTTTTGAACAGAGACGATTTGTATTTTGATGATGAAATGATTGAGAAGTGTATTCGCTTTGGAGAGAAATGGTACTTTCCGTTACAATCATTTCAGAAATTCTTAATAGCATTCGTTTTTTTATTTTATAAGAAAAACGGACGTGTATTTTATCGGAAGTTCCTATGGATGCTTGGACGTGGTGGCGGTAAAAACGGATTAATATCAGTCATTATTCATTTTTTAATTAGTGAAATGCATGGTATTCCGGAGTATAACATTTCTGTTGTTGCAAACAGTGAAGAGCAGGCAAAAACAAGTCCAGATGAAGTTCATAAATGCGTCAAACGAAATGAAATATTGCAAAGAGCATTTAAAACAACATTAACTCAAACGGTTTCTAAAGCTACTGGAAGTGTTTTAAAGTTTAGAACATCTAACGGAGATACAAAAGATGGATTACGTGATGGTGCAGTCGTATTTGATGAAATACATCAATATGAAAGTAATAAAGATGTTCGAGTCCACATTAGTGGTTTAGGGAAAAAGAAAAATCCACGTGAGTTTTACATTGGTACAGATGGATATGTTCGTGATGGTTTCTTAGATAAACAAAAAGAAAAAGCAATGAAGGTATTAAATGGTGAAGCACGTCCGAATGCTATCTTTCCGTTCATTTGCAAATTGAATGATGAAAAAGAAGTTGATGATCCGGATAATTGGGAAATGGCAAACCCAATGTTATCTCAGCCGTTAAGTGAGTATGCTGAAGGTTTGCTCGAAACAATAAAAGAAGAGTATGAGGATTTAGAGGACGATCCAAGTAACCGTGAAGAGTTCATGACAAAGCGAATGAACTTACCTGTTACAAATTTAGAAAGATCTGTTGCGAAATGGTCAGAAATCCTTGCTACAAATCGTTCTTTCCCTGATTTATATGCCCAAGAATGCATAGGAGCGTTAGACTTTGCGAGTATTCGGGACTTTGCGGCATGTGGTCTTTTATTTAGACAAAATGGTGAATATATCTTTAAAACTCATTCTTTTGTACGAAAAGAATTTGTTGATATCTATTACGGATATTCTAAAAAAGCAGGCGAGTTCAAGAAACAAAAATTTGCTCCAATTAAAGAGTGGGAAGAGCAAGGACTACTAACAGTTGTGGATGAACCGACTATTAATCCTCAGCACATTGTTGATTGGTTTGTAGAAATGCGTGAACAATATGGGATTAAAAAGATTATAGCTGATAACTTCAGAATGGAAGCAATAAGACCATTATTGGTAGCAGAAGGATTTGAAATAGAGGTTATACGAAACCCGAAAGCAATTCATAGTTTGTTAGCTCCACGTATTGAAATGGCGTTTGCAAATAAACAAATTGTTTTTGATGATAATCCGCTAATGCGTTGGTATACACAAAATGTATTGGTTGTTATCAAAAGTGATGGAAATAAAATATACGAAAAAAAAGAGCCTGTTCGTAGAAAAACAGATGGGTTCCAATGTTTTGTTCATGCTCTTTATCGGGCAGATGAGATACAAGAAGCAACTAACTTTGTTATAGGTAACATTAAATTCTAATAAAGGGGGTGATAATCATTGGATGGTTAGGTTCAGTATTTAAAAGAAATAAAGAATTAGAATTCATGCTGGATCTGGACATAATAACTGATACAGCAAACAGGCTTCATATGAAACGATTGGCGATTGATACATGCGTTTCATTTTTAGGAAGGACAATTAGTCAATCTGAATTTAGAGTAAGAAATGGTAAAGCATTTAAGAAGGATGAGCTTTATTATCGATTAAATGTAAGACCAAACAAGAATATGACCGCAAGTACCTTTTGGGAAAGGTTTGTTCGCAAACTTATTTATGATAATGAGTGTTTAGTCATACAAGCAGATGATGGTGATTTACTTATTGCAGATGGATTCCAACATAATGAGTATGCTGTGTTTGAAGATATCTTTACTGATGTAAGGGTAAAAGATTATACGTTTAAGAGAAGTTTTAAGCAAAGCGAAGTTATTCATTTGAAGTATCGGAATGATAAATTATCTCCACTTATTGATGGATTGTTTGCAGATTACGGTGATTTATTTGGTAGGATACTAAACTCACAGAAACGTAAAAATCAAGTTCGTGGCACGGTTGATATGGATATGATTGGTGCTAAAACAGAGGAACAAATAGCAAAGCTACAAGAGTTTATAGACAATATGTATAAGTCAATCGGTTCAAAAGATATAGCTATTGTTCCACAGCAAAAAGGTATTAATTATAACGAGATATACAATGGTGTTGCAAATGGTCCAAGTGTGGAAGAAATCAATAAAGTAACAAATGGTTTCTTGAATCAAGTAGCTATGGCAATTGGTATTCCTATAGCTCTGATATATGGAGAAATGGCTGATGTAGAAAAGCAAACGAAAAATTATATGCTTTTCACAGTACGACCATTATTAAAAAAGCTATCTGATGAAGCGAACGTTAAATTCTTTGAAATGAGTGAATATCTTTTAGGACGAAAAATTGAGGTTAAGGTTGTTTCCTATCAAAGTATATTTGATCTTGCGACAAGTATTGATAAACTCATTTCTTCAAGTGCATTTACAGGAAATGAAATTCGTTCAGAAGTAGATTATGAGGAGTCGGATGATCCAAATCTAAATATCCATCATATTACGAAGAACTATACAAAATTAAATGAATCTGAAGGGGGTGAGAAATGATGGAGCATGTGAATATGAATAAGCTTTTGAACTTAAAACGAGATATTCGTTTTGAAGCTAAAGGTGAAAATGAATACAAATTAACTGTTTATGGGTCAATTGGTGGATGGTTTAGTGAAAACAATGCTGAGGCAGTAAGAAGAAAAATTCAAGATGTTAAAGCAGAAAAAATTCACGTTCATATTAATTCGGGTGGAGGTTCCGCTTTTGATGGTGTAGCAATTTGTAATCAATTAAAGCAGCATAGTGCAGAAATTATAGTTCATATTGATGGTTGGGCAGCTAGTGCCGCGTCTGTAATTGCAATGGCAGGTGATAAAATCATTATGCCTAGTAATACTATGATAATGATTCATCAAGCAAGTACCTTTGAATATGGAAATGCAGATTTATTTGAAAAAACAGCACGAGATTTACGAAAGATTGATTCAGCTTTAGTAGCATCTTATAAAAAACGTTTTGTTGGGACAGACGAAGAATTAAAACAACTTTTAAAAGATGAAACTTGGCTAACAGCAGAAGAAGCGGTTGCTCTTGGTTTAGCTGATGAAATTGCAGATGAAATTGAAATTGATGATACGCAAGAAGATGAAGAAGTGGAAGTTGTAGAAAATTTTAAAGAAGATTTAGTAGCTAAGTATATGAAACAACCAAATAATCAAAATCCCAAAGAGCCTATTCAAGAGCCTGTTAATACAAAACAGAATCTGAGTACGCTCTTTTTAACTTTAGGAGGAAAATAAAATATGGTTATTAAGTTTAATAATTTTGAAGAGAAGAAACTAGCTTTCGCGAAAGCAACACAAGAAGGTACAGCGGAAGAACAATCAGCAGCGTTAAATTCCATGATTGAAGCACTTGCTACAGATGTTCGTTCAGATATTTTAAATCAAGTGAATGAATCAATGGTAGATCGTTCTATTATGCAATCTCGCGGTGCTAATGTACTAACAAGTGAAGAAATGAAGTTCTTTAATGCTGTTGTTGAAGATGGTGGTTTTAAATCTACTGAAACTTTACCTAAAACAACACAAGAGAGAATTTTTGATGATTTAGTTCAAGGTCATCCGTTACTAGAGCATATCGGTTTAGAGAATTTAGGAGCCGTGACAGAATTTATTTATGGAGATCCAGAGGGTGCAGCTGTATGGGGACCGTTATTTGGTGATATTAAAGGACAATTAAATGCTACATTCCGAAAAGAATCTATTACTCAACTTAAATTAACTGCGTTTATTCCATTAGCAAACGACATGTTAAAACTTGGTCCAGTATGGGTGGAACGATATGTTCGTACTATGATTACAGAAGCGATGTCAGTAGGTTTAGAACGTGGTTTTGTAGCTGGTACAGGTAAAAACGAACCTATTGGATTATTAAAAGACCCTAGCGGAAGTGTCACGAATGGAGTATATCCAGATAAAAAAGTTGCTGGAACTTTAACTTTTGAGCCTGGTCGCAAAACAATTAATGAATTAAAAGGCGTGGTCAAATTATTGGCTAAAAAATTAAATCCTGATGGTAAAACAGATGCAGATCGTCCAAAAAATATTGCTGGTAAAGTAGTTATGGTAACAAATCCATTCGATACTTTTGATATTCAAGCAAATGCTACGATTCAAAATGCGGCAGGTGTATATGTAACGAGCTTACCTTTTAATCCAATCCCAACAGAATCTGTATTTGTACCTCAAGGACAAGTGGTTTTCTTTGTTAAAGGGGAATACATTGCAGCGATGGGTGGAACAGAGCCAATCAAAAAGTATGAAGAAACATTAGCTTTAGAAGATGCAACTGTTTATATTGCTAAACAATATGCTACAGGTAAACCGAAGGATAAATACACTTCACAAGTTTACACATTAAAGCTTGAAGAAGTAACTCCACCAACACAAGGATGATGTGAATGAATACAGTAATTTCGAATGAAGTATTACAGCAATTTAAAGATAGGATGCGATTAGATGATGATGAAGACGATAACCTAAGGCGCATCCTATTTGCATCCAATGAAGCTTTAATAAAATTGTGTGGATCGTATGACATAAGCAAAGATGAGACGTTCAAAGAATTAGTTTTTGAGCGTTCTCGTTATGTTTATAATGATGCGCTTGAGTATTTTAGTAAGAATTTTCTAACTGAAATTAATAGTTTTGGTATTACAAAAGCATTAGAAGAAATTAAATTGGACGGTGATTAATATGCGTCTTTTTCAGTATAAAAAACCACTGAATACAGGTGATTGTAGAAATCGAATTATCATTGAACAACCTGAAGTAATAAAAGATGAATTAAATCAAGAAGTTGAAACAGGTAATTGGCAAGAAGTAAAAAAAGCATGGGCAATGATAAAAACGGTAAAAGGTTCGGAGTACATTGCAGCTTCAGCTTCACAATCTACACGAATTTATCGGTTTGTGATGCCTTATACAACAGGTATTACAGAATTAATGCGAATCAATTTGAAAGGTCGTATCTTTGATATTATCGAACCGCCAATGAATGATGATGAAATGTTTCAAACATTGACTATTATCGCAAAGGAGCATACTTAATATGAATGATTTTGCGAGTGAGATTGCTAGAGAATTGCAAAGATATGCGATTGTTGTGGAAGAAGAATTACTGACAGCGCAAGAAGAAGTTTCTGATGTTGCTGTAGAAAAATTAAAGCAGAAAAGTCCTAAAAAAACAGGTGCATACCGTAAAGGTTGGCGTAAGAAAAAAGAAGGCAATGGTGTTGTTATCCATAATACTCAAGGACAATTAACACATCTTTTAGAAAAAGGACATGCGAAAGTTGGCGGGGGGCGTGTTCCGGCTCAGGTGCATATCCGTCCAGTTGAAGAGTATGTAATTGATGAATTGCCAAGACGTATCGAAAGGGCGATTCAACAATGACGTTAGGTGAATTAACAAAAATTATTGAAGCTACAGGTTATCCTGTGGCTTATTCGCATTTCACAGCAACGCCAGGTAATCATGTACCAAGTCCACCGTATATTTGTTTTCTTGCTGATGGATCAGCAAACCTAATGGCAGATAACAAAGTGTATCACAAAATAAATGATGTAAATATAGAACTTTATACAACAAGAAAAAACTTAGTTGCAGAAGCTAAACTCGAAAAAGTCCTAGACGATCATGAGATTCCTTATGACTCACCGATTGAAGGGATTATTGAATCTGAAAATATGTACCAGAAAATATACGAAATGAGGTTGATATAAATGAGTAAAGAAAATAAAGTTACGTTTGGTTTGAAGAATGTACATTATGTCCCATTTGATATTCAAGATTTTTTAGTAAAGTTTGCGACACCGATTCCATTACCTGGTGGGGTTGAACTAACATTTGAACCACGTGGTGATTTAATTGAATTCTATGCAGATGACATGCTTTATTACGCAGCAAGTAATAACCAAGGTTACGATGGAACATTGAACATCGCTACTATCCCAGAACAATTTGCTATTGATGCGTTAGGCGAACAATTAGATGAGACAGATGGTGTATTAAATGAATTAGCTGATGCTAAAGGGAAACCATTTGCATTACTATTTGAATTCGATGGCGATGTAAACGCTACTCGACATGTTATGTATAACTGTGCAGCGAGTCGTCCAACAATTGCATCTAAAACAAAAACAAATTCAGCCGAACCAAATACAAATGAACTGAAGTTTGTTTCTAGTCCAATGGTTTTAGCTCCTGGTGGAAGACCAATGGTTAAAACAAAAACAACATCTAAAACAACTCAAGCAATTTATGATAATTGGTACAAAGAAGTATACGTTAAAAAAACAGCAGCACCAAAAGGAGCGTAATAGTAAATGGAAAAGACAATTACAGTAGATGGTCAAGATATTCGTTTAAAAAGTACAGGAGGGACACCAGTCCGATTTAAAGCACAATTTGGAAAGGATTATTTTGCACAACTTCTCAAGTTAGCACCACTTGGGAAAATTGATATGGAGAATCTAGATCCAAGTAAGTTAGATAGTGTGGATTTTGAAGTATTTTATAATCTTGTGTGGACTATGGCGAAAACGGCTGATCCAAAGATACCAGAACCGATGGTATGGTTAGATTCATTTGATGAATTTCCAATCATTGAAATCTTAGAAGATATTCAAGATATGATAGCTTCCACAATTCAATCTAAAAAAAAGTTGTAGATAGTAATAATAGTCAACAAGGAGCGAATCAGGGTGATGTATTCACAACTGAGACGTTCCTTGTTTTGTGTTATAAATGCAAACTTACAAAGGCTGATCTAGAAGATATGACGATCGGTATGTGCCTTGATTATATCGATGAATATTTAGAAATGCAGAAACCACCACAAGAAAAAACACGTAAAGCAACGCAAGCAGACTTTAATAGTTTCTAAAGAAGAGAGGTGAGAAAATGGCAGGGAAAATTAAAGGAATTACGATAGAAATTGGCGGGAATACAGAACCGTTACAAAATGCTTTAAAAGATGTAAATAAACGAAGTAATGATTTAACCAAAGAATTAAAAGATGTTGAGCGTCTTTTAAAATTCAACCCTGGTAATGTCGAAGCGTTGGCTCAAAAGCAACAATTACTTACACAAGCAATTGAAAATACAACTCAAAAGCTAGATAAATTGAAAGCAGCAGAACAACAAGTGCAAGCTCAGTTTCAAAATGGAAAGATTTCTGAGGAACAATATCGTGCGTTTAGGCGTGAAATTGAATTTACAGAAGGGTCACTTAATGGTCTGAAAAATAAGCTTGGAAATATGAAAGCTGAACAAGACAGCGTAGCAAGTTCAACAAGGCAATTAGAAATATTATTTAGAGCTACAGGGAAAAGTGTTGATGATTTTGCAGGAGCGTTAGGAAATCGTCTTGTGAATGCAATTAAAAGTGGTACGGCTACCAGTAGGCAGTTAGATCAAGCAATTGGTCTTATCGGTCGTGAAGCATTAGGAGCAGAAGCTGATATTGAAAAATTACAACGTGCGCTTCGTTCTGTAGATGATGGTAATTCAATACAACAAGTTAGAAATGATTTAAGGGACCTATCACGAGAAGCTGAAAGAGCAGGTAAAAGCTTCAAAGAGTTAGATATCGGTTTAGAAAATATGTTAGGTGGAGCAATGGCGGCTGGTGGTATCTCAGGTGTAATTGAAAAAGCGCTTGATACATCGAAATTAAAAACAAAAATCGATGTATCTTTTGAAGTCCCGGCATCATCTAAGAAATCAGTTGAACAAGCAGTTCGAGGAATCGAAGCATATGGTGTAGATGTGGAAGAAGCACTTGAGGGGACACGTAGACAATGGGCTTTAAATAAAACCGTAAGCGATACAGCTAACACTTCGATTGTAAAAGGTGCAGCGGCTATTTCAACGGCTTATGCTGGTATTGATTTTACAGAATTAATTCAAGAATCAAATGAGATTGGGAATGAGTTAGGAGTAACTAACGAAAGTGCTCTAGCATTAACAAATTCTCTTTTAAAAATGGGATTCCCACCTGAGCAATTAGATATTATCGCTGAATATGGTGGGCAATTAACGCGAGCTGGTTATACAGCTGAAGAAGTACAAGCAATTATGGCAGCGGGTGTTGATACAGGAACATGGAATATTGATAATCTCTTAGATGGTTTGAAAGAAGGCCGTATTAAAGCGGCTGAGTTTGGTAATGAAGTTCCTAAAGCTCTTAAAGATTTACTTGAAGGAACAAAGATTTCTGCTGATCAAATGCAAAAATGGGGTAAAGCTGTAGCTGAAGGTGGTAAAGGCGGCTCGCAAGCTATGGTGGAGATCGCTAAAGCTTTAGATGGTGTAGACGATGCGACAAAGAAAAATCTAATTGGCGCTCAAATTTTTGGGACAATGTACGAAGATCAAGGGCAAAACATTATAAATACTTTACTAGGCGCTAAAGATAAAGTTGTTGATCTAAATGTAAGCCAAGAACAACTCAACGAAATGATCAAAAAAATGGATGCGAGTCCAGCTGTGAAGTTCCAAAAAGCAATGGGAGATTTGAAAATGGCACTTGAGCCACTTTTAGGCATAGTAGCCAACATTATTGGAGCATTTGCAAGTTGGGTTTCAGCACATCCGGCATTAGCCGCAGCATTAACCACGATTACGGTTGCATTAGGAATATTAATCGGAGCTTGCATGGCTTTAGCCCCGGTATTTGTCACCTTATCCAGTATAGCTGGAATAGTAGGTGTAAGTATTGGGGCTGTTGCTGGTCCAGTTGCATTAGTGGTAGGAGGATTTATAGCCGCCATCGCAGCGATAGTAGGATTGGTAATCGGAATAAAAAATTTGTGGCAAACAAATGAAGGTTTTAAAAATAGTATTACTGGTGTGATAAGTGGAATACAAAGTTTTATCGATAGCTTAGTATCATTAGGTAAATATCTATTCTATACGGCTGTTGATGGGGATTATTTAAATGATTGGATTACACACTTACCAAAAGGGTTTCAAGATGCAGCTGAAATGATAGGATTGGCAGTAAGTAAAATACGTGAAGCGTGTCTTCAACTTTTTGATGCTGTAAAAGCTGTTTTTTCGGGAGATTTTAGCCAATTAGGAGAGATTTTTAAGACAATTGGTCCTTCTATAGCAGGGGCGATTATTGGTGGGCTTCCCGGTGTACTTATCTCGGTATCACGTTATTTGCCAGCGATAGCAGAGTATTTGAATGCAAACTCAGGAATTATTCTTGAAACAATTACAAACATCTTTACTAATATAGCTAATTTTGTAACAACAGCTTTACCACAATTTCTTGAAGTGGGATCTCAAATGATTTCAAATTTTGCGAATGGTTTGGTTGTAGCGGCTCCAATTATTCTTGAAGCCATTGTTGGAATCATTAATACGATTTCACAAATGATTGTAACTTATCTTCCTATGATTGTTCAAACAGGAATCCAAATTATTCAAACCTTAATTTCTGGAATTGTACAAGTATTGCCTACTCTTTTAGAAACTGGGCTTCAATTAATTATGACTTTAATTAATGGAATTATGTTGATGATTCCACAACTAATCCCAATAGCTGTAACTATTATTCAAACCATTATTAATGGAATCATGTCATTTTTACCGCAACTAATTGAAATGGGGATAAATTTATTAGTTTCACTAATTACAGGGATTACACAAGCTTTACCAATAATTGCTTTAGCGATTATCACAGTCATTACGACTTTGATTGAAGCCATTACTGCAAATTTACCTATGATTATTGAAGCAGGTGTTAAAGTCTTAACAAGCTTAATAGATGGAATTATAAAAATGCTACCTCAATTAATAGATTTAGCAATAAATCTAATTACAAAAGTAGCAGATACTTTGATTACAAATTTACCTAAAATAATTGATGCTGGGGTTAAAATACTGTTAGCTATCATTAATGGTATAGTACAAGTATTGCCACAGCTTATTAACGCAGCATTAGATCTGATTGTTAAAATTGCATCCACATTAATTGCGAATTTACCAAAGATACTTGAAGCAGGTATCAAAATTTTACTTATGTTAATTGCAGGGATTGTCCAAGTCTTACCACAGTTAGTTGGGGCAGCACTTAATCTTATTATCACGTTAGCAGGGGAATTAATTAGAAACTTGCCAAAGATACTTGAAGCTGGTGTGCAATTAATTTGGGCATTAATAAAAGGTATTGTAAGTATGGTGGGACAATTGGGTTCTACAATTGTGACTGATATTATACCGAAGATTGTTGATACTTTAAGAAAGATCGACTTATTTAAGATAGGTAAAGATATAATAAGTGGATTGATAGACGGTTTAGGAAGTATGGCTGGAAAAGTGTTAGATAAGGTGAAATCCATCGGTAGCAGTATTTTAGATGGTTTTACTGGATTCTTTGACATTCACAGTCCATCAAGATTAATGAGAGATCAAGTTGGTAAGCATATTGGAGCTGGTCTTGCGATTGGTATGGAAAACTCAATCGGCATAATAAACCGTGCATCTCAAGCAATGAGCGAAGCAGCAGTACCGACAGTTAATGTTGGCAATATAGGATTACAAGCTAACGGATTATATCAAGGTCAAGGGGGAAATGCTGAATTTGCGATCCCAGGTGGTGGACTAGCAATTGAAGTGCCTGTAATTTTAGAAGGAAGAGAAGTTGCACGGGGTACTTATCGATATACAACCGAGTATCAGGATAGAGAAGCAAAAAGAAACTCAGACTTTTAGGTTTGGGTTTCTTTTATTTTATAAAGAAACGGGGTGACAGTATGAGCTCTTTTACATTTAACAATATACGTAAGGATTTTATTCAAATCGAAAAAGGATGGAAAAAACCAGCGTGGGCGCCGTTAAAACGGAAATTTCTAAGTGTTCCAGGTTATCCAGGTGCAAGATTATTAACGACAGAAACTGAAATGCGAGTTTTGCCTGTTCCAGTCGGAATTATTATTCCTGATGGATCTGACCTAGAAACATTAAAAGAAGAAATAGCAGAGTGGTTAATTACAGAAAAACCTGTTGAATTAGTCTTTGATGTAACACCTGATAGGACATACCTGGCGGTTATTGATGAAGATTTTGATCCCGAGGATTTTGTTAATTTAGGTAAAGGTACTTTGAATTTTGTTTGTCCGATGCCATATAAGTTAGGACCTACTAAAACAGTAGAATTTGAAATGGATGGGCGTGGGTTAATAGCAAATGTTCAAAACAAAGGAAGTGTAGAATCCAATCCAATTATAGAGGTTGACGTGACGAATCCTTCCACATTTCTTGATGTATGGAATGGAGACAATTATTTTCGTATCGGATGGCCACTTAGCGTAAATCAGATACCTGTCGAAAGAAATCAGCGGGTAATGTGGGATGAAATGTCTACAACTGTAGGTTGGACGGATGTTCCGAATGCAGAAGATATGGTTGGGGGCGGGGCTTTTAAAGTAGATGCAGGCTCACGCCTAGTTCCGGTTTATTTAGGTGAAACAAATATAAAAGGATGGCATGGTTGCATAGCGAAAAAGAACATCCCACAAGGCCCACTACAAGATTTTATTATGCAGGCGTATGTTGGGGTAAGAAGCTCTCACCCCGATCAAATGGGGCGTGTTGAAATAGGTTTATTGGATGAAAACAGCGACTATGTAGCTCGTATTTCTATGAATGATGTTCATTGGCAAGCAGAACAGAATACAGGGTTCGCTAAGCTGGGTAACAAAAAGAAACCAAACGGCGAGCGAGTGCTTATAAATGAACCTGGAGATCATCCTACTACATGGAATCAATATCGTGGTCGATTATGGTTAGCACGTACGGGAAATAGATGGGAAGCTTATATTTCTAAGTTTTTATGGAATACCGAAAAGGATGATTCGGAACGCTTTGTCGTGTGGGAAGATGAAAACAATGTGAATATGGATAAAGTAGCACAAGTTCAAATTAGCATCAGTCAATTTTCGGATAACATGTTCTGTAAAGACATGAGCATCGATGATTTGAAAATTTGGAAAATCAATATGAATACCCAAGATAATCCACCTTATATTTTTGATGTTGGAGATAAAGTAATTATCGATACCGAGAGAAGCCTTGTATCAATCAATGGTAAAAAAGCTATAAACTTAAAAGATATATTCAGCGATTATCCCGTTATTCAAAAAGGAACGAACAAACTTGAGATTATGCCTCCTGATGTAGGAATAGCCAAAATAACGTATAGGGAGCGATTTAGATGAGAACACCAAGCGGAACATTACATGTTGTTGATTTTAAAACGAGTCAAATCGTTTCTAATATACAAACAAAAGATTATTGGGATGATAAACGACATTGGGAAATTAAGAACAACATAGATACATTAGAATTTAAAGTGTTTGATAATACGGAACATGCAGCTACACTCATGCAGCAAAATTTAGTATTAAAAGAAGTGCGTGACGGGCGTATTGTTCCGTATGTTATTACTGAAACCGAAAAGGATTCTAATGATAAATCAGTCATTGCTTATGCATCTGGTGAATGGATTCAACTTGCGAAAGCTGGCATTATTACTCCACAGAAGGTGGAAGGTAAAACAGTAAATGAGTTTATTGATATGGCTCTTTTAGGTACGAAATGGAAAAGAGGAAGAACAGAATACGCTGGTTTCCACACAATGACAATTGATGAATTTATAAGTCCGTTGAAATTACTAAAAGATATTGCTTCTCTATTTGAATTAGAAATCCAATATCGTGCTGAAGTAGTTGGTTCTCAAATTGTCAGTCGCTATGTGGACATGGTAAAGAAACGCGGTCAAGAAACAAGGAAAGAAGTAACACTTGGCAAAGATTTAGTGGGAATTAAACGTGTTGAGAACTCACAAAACATTTGTACAGCATTACTTGGTTTCTCCAAAAAAGAAGGGGAAGGATTTATTACAATCACCGACATAAATGATGGTATTCCTTATCTTGTGGACAGCGATGCTTTCCAACGATGGAACGAACGTGGTCAACATAAATTTGGCTTTTATACACCAGAAACAGAAGGTGATATAACACCGAAACGTTTAATGACTCTTATGAAAACAGAATTAGCAAAACGGATAAATTCCTCTATTTCTTACGATGTTCAAGCACAAAGTATAGGTCGTGTATTCGGATTAGCTCACGAGCTAATTAATGAAGGTGATACAATCCGAATTAAAGATACTGGATTTACACCGAAACTTTATTTAGAAGCACGGGCAATCGCTGGTGATGAATCATTTACAGACCCTTCACAAGATAAATATATATTTGGCGACTATCGTGAAATTACTGATCCGAATGAAGAAATGCGAAAATTATACAATAGAGTGCTTGCTTCTTTAGGTAATAAAGCCAATAAAGAACTATTAGAACAACTAGAAAAGTTAGCAGAAGAAGCGAAAGAGACAGCCGAACAAGCTCAAAAAGAAAGTAAAGCGGCAAAGGATATAGCAAAAGAGACTAAAAATTATATGGATCAAAACCTTGTAGATATTATAGAAGGAGCTAATCCACCTACTACTAATCTTAAACCAAATAAAACACTATGGCGTGATATTAGTAATGGTAAGCCTGGTGTTTTGAAAATATGGACAGGTACAGCTTGGGAACTTGTTGTTCCAGATACAGGACCATTGCAGCAAAGTATTAAAGATGTTGAGAAAGATATTGAATCAACAAAAACAGAATTAAATCAAAAGGTTCAAGAGGCACAAAATCAGGCCACAGGACAATTCAACGAAGTAAAGGAAAGTTTACAAGGTGTGAGCCGTACAATTTCTAATATCGAAAATAAACAAGGTGAAATTGATAAGAAAGTAACTAAGTTTGAACAGGATTCTAATGGATTTAAAACTTCTATTGAATCGTTAACAAAAAAAGATACTGAAATTAGTAATAAGTTAAATACGGTTGAATCCACTGTGGAAGGTACGAAAAAAACGATATCTGATATACAATCTGATACGACGTCACTTAAACAGACAACAACTGAAATTAAAGAACAAGCAGGAAAGATTAGTGAAAAGTTAACAAGTGTAGAAAAGAACTTCAATGAGCAAGAAATAGGAGTACGTAATTTAATATCAGATACGAAATATTGGGAAACGACGCAAATATCTTCAAATTCAGCTTATGGAGTATTTAAGAATAACTTAAATCAAATATTTAGTGAATTAGTTGGTGAAATTGTAACATTTAGCTTCGATGTAAAAATTACAACAACGGATAAAACGGCAGGTCGCGTTCAGTTCTATGGCGAAAACGGTTCACCTAAATATACATTCGTTAGACAAATATTCACAGGGATTACGGACGAATTTCAACGGGTTACGTACACTACAAAAATTACAGAACAGCTTAATAACACAGGACAAGCGAGATTGGAATTTTGGGGGATAGATGCTAAAACAACAAAAATCATTATTCGAAATTTCAAACTTGAAAAGGGGAATAAAGCTACTGGATGGACACCAGCGCCAGAAGATCAAGTAACAACCGATGAATTCACCAAGAAAACAACCGAGATTGAAAAAAGTGTGGAGGGCGTTACCTCTACTGTATCAACCGTTCAAAAAAATCAAGGTACAATGCAAACTACCTTGAATCAAGTTAAACAAACAACGGATTCTAATTCACAGACCATTACAACTCTATCTCAAACACAAGGTAAACAAGGAGGGGTTATTCAACAAAACACGAGTGATATTACACAATTGAATAATCAAATCAAATCCAAAGTAACAGATACTCAAATGCAAGAGTATGTGGGTGGATTAGGAAGTACTAACTTACTATTTAATACTGCATTTGAAGATCGAGTAATAAACGCTTCTACAGGAGTTGTAACAAGTAAAACTCCAAGTACCACGAAATGGAGCCTTGCAGGTACAGGTTCAGGTATTACGATAGTTCCTGAATGTGCTAGGCATCATGAAGGTTACAATTCTGTCAAAATTACAGCTACAGGTCAAACTTCTAGTAAGTGGTCTGGTATCATGCAACGTGTCCCAGCTGTACAAAATGGCGGTGATTATGTATTCTCGGCTTGGGTATACGTCCAGGATAAGAATACGCTTAATAATGGTGGAGCAATTAAACTTCAATTCTTTAATGGTGCAAATGCAGTTTCAACATTTGCACAAACAGAGTTTAAGGATTTATTAGTAAACAATTCTTGGGTACTAGTATCTGTTAAAATTACTTCTCCTAACGTAGCGATAACGCATTTACAAGGTGATATATGGGTTAGGCAGAACGGTACAATTTGGGTATCTCAACCACAATTACAACAAGGATCTACTCGTTCTACATTCATGGAGAATCCGAAAGACTATGCCAACTATGACCAACTTATTGGTGAGATTGCCAAGAAAGTAGCGACTGCTGACTTTGATAGTAAAGTTTCTAAAATGGAAACTACAATCAATCAGCAGTCTAATCGTATTGACCTAAAAGCAGAGAAAACGGATGTATACACCAAAACAGAAGCGAACGGTCAATTTGGAAGTAAGGCAATGGTGGAAAAGCACGAAAGCTCTATTACATTAATGTCTAATGAAATTAATTCAACAGTTAAAAAAGATGATATTATTTCATCTATCAACCAGACAGCTGAAAAGATTACTATTAGTGTTTCAAAGCTTGCTATTAATGCTGATACAATGGTGCAATGGTTAACAGCGAAGGGCATTGATACGAATATCATCAAAGTTAATGGCGATAAAATTACCATCGATAAAAATGGTGTAACTGTTAAAATGCTAGACTTCCTTTTTGAAGATGAATGGGGAACGAAAACAACCGTTATGCCAAAACGAAATTTAATAGCCGATCATGATTTTTCTAGTGTTCCGAAATTGAACATAGGTAACCCCAATTATCAGGGGTTTGGCGCTGGATATGGTCTATCTTGGAAAGTACAAGGAAACGGTGTAGTGATAGAAAATAACACTTTTATATTTAACTATGAACAAATGGTAAATGCAGTCCGTGTCGACACGTATAATTACCCAGAAACAAAAGTTCAAAACGGCATACATCCAGGAAACTCTTATACATTGTCAGCCCATTATAGAACCGCACAGGTTAATGGTGTACGTGTAACGGCAAAGCCACGCTTGCATGTATGCTTTGTTACGCCATTGGATGAAGTAAGTTATAAAATTTGGCACGAAATATACAAAGATTTTCCAGAGCCATCTACATTTTACGGTGACATTAGAAGATATAATTTCACATTTACCGTTCCTAACAATTACAATCCACAAGAACACATGATTGTAATTAAAGTTACAGCTGCAAATGCGCAAATTTCTGCGGGCAGAGCTGTTTGTGTGAGCGGGATAACATTGGTTAGTGGTAACTACGCTTGCATGTATAACTGGGATCGTACGGCAGCGGAAAGAGCAGACGGTATTCAGCCGTTTCGTAGGATTGCGCTAGGTGATGCCAATACGAATATAGGCATATCTGATGATGGATACACAGTAGATTTCACTACCAACAAAGAGTTTAAATTTTTTACCAATATACGAGCAGTCCAAGGAGTAAATATGGGAGGCAATCAGTTCCAAGGCTGGGGTCATATCCGTTTTGCAGATGGTAATCTTGGACCAGGATTTTATGTAAATACTCCAAATGGTTGGAAATTTAACGCACTTGGATAGAAAGGAAAGATACAAATGAACGATATTAACTATATGATGCCTTTTCAAGAAGGAGCAACTCTTCCTTATATGGGAAGAATAGTAGACATAAAACGAACAGAAAATGGAGTTTTTGTTCAAATACCCGCTGACATGTTAGATAATGCTGGAATTGCCAATGACACTAGTAAAGTCGAGGTATGGAGGCAAATGGATGACGGAGGAACTATTTGTTTTAGAGTGTTAACAAAATGTGAGTTATGTAGTCGTGGTTCCAGACTATATGAATTAGATTTAGGAGTTGCTAAAAGGCGCATTTGTGCAAATGATTATTTTAAACTTACAGGCAAAAATCCTCCACAAGAACCAGTAATAACTGAAAATAACACACAAACAGAGCAGGAGCAGCAATAGCTGGTCTTTTTTTATTTTGAAATGAGGTGGTCAAAGTGGAAGGGTTACAAGAAGTAAGAAGTGATGTTCAAGAAATCAAGCAAGATATTAAGGACATTCGCTTAGAGATTAAAAGTTTAGAAATGCGGACAACAGGTAACGAAAAAGACATTATCAATATCAACAAACAACTAGATAAAATCAGCGCCAATACTACCTGGATTTTGCGACTTATAGTTGGCGGAATTGTTGGTGGCATTCTCACTTTCTTAATGAAAGGAGGTGGTATGTAATGTTTGAAATTACTGTAATGATTGGAATTGTAGTTGGTCTTTCGCAAATTGGAAAAACAATTGGATTACAAACAAAATATGTTCCGTTATTAAATTTAACGCTTGGCATTGTGCTAGGCGTTTTATTTTTGGACGGAGATATCAAAACAAATGTATTTCAAGGAATCATCATTGGACTGTCAGCAAGTGGATTATTTGACCACACAAAAATTATGAAAAAGGATGTTGATGCTAAATGAAAAAGACAATGAAACATATTACCTCGTCACTTATGATTCTAGTACTTGCTATTTCTTTTGCTACAAGTGCTTTTGCTGATAGAACGCTTATTATTCCTGATTTACCGAAACAACCATACCGTTATGGTGTAGGTGCTTATGAGGGGGTTGTAGCTCATTCGACCGCCACTCCGGAAGCACCTGCTATTAATATTCGAAACTATGAAGCTAGGACTTGGCGAAATGCATTCGTTCATTTTGCGGTAGATTGGAACGAAACGATTCAAATCGCAGATACGAATTATATCGCTTATGGCGCGGGGCCAGCGGCAAATAAACGATTTGTCCACGTTGAGCTTTCTGAATCTAGTAATCCAGCGAAATTTAAATCTTCGTATGAGCGTTATGTTAAGTTACTAGCGAAAATCCTGAAAGACAACGAATTAACAGTCGAACAAGGCTTATGGACTCACGAAGATGTAACACGTAAATTAGGTGGTACTGATCACGAAGACCCACGTGCATACTTAGCTTCATACGGTATCTCTATCGCTCAATTCCGTGCTGATGTAAAGAAAGCGTACGAAAACGGTCAAGTATCCGTTGTAGTACCGGAAAAACCTACTAAGCCAGAGGTCGAGAAACCTACCGTTACTGTAACGCCTTCTAACGGTGTAGCATACATCGATGGCACTAACGTTAATTTAAGAAAAGGTCCTGGTATTAATTACAGTGTGATTCGTAAATTAAAACAAGGCGAAGCGTACAAAGTATTCGCTGAGTCTAACGGACCTAACGGTAATTGGTTAAACTTAGGTGGCGAGCAATGGGTTAAATATGATTCGTCCTATATTCATTATAATAAAGGTAATGTATCGGTAAATAATAACGTATTAGGTAAACGTGTCGTATCGAAAGTAAACGATTTAAACTTTTATACGAAAGCTACATGGAATAGATCATACCTAGCAGGCACTGTTGACGCAGGACTCGGCTTTACTATCGATGCTAAAGTTGATGTAAATGGCTATCCGCAGTATAAGGCACACAATTCGAAAGGGCATACGTACTATATTACGGCTAGTCCAACGTATGTGAATGTGAAGTAACATGTGCGCTTAATGAACGTAGAAAAGACCGCCTATTACAGGCGGTCGGATTTTTTTATTTTTTTACTACTCCACCAGCGACACCAGATAGAGTCATAGCATCCGCGATTGTATTTACGTTTGTTTCTGGGGTTCCATAGAATGCATCTAAAGCTCCGATAAACCAATCAGCATCAACTGTAACTGTGTAGCCATTAGACTTCCAGTTACTGATTAGTCGGTTTGTTAATGTTCGTTTCTCTGCTTCGGATAACTTTAGCCACGCTTCACCCTTACTGTTTGCATCAACAGTTGAAGTCTGAACTTCATTTTGTTTAGGCTGTTGTACTGCTTGTTGTTCGCGTTGTTCTTGTTCTTTTTTTATTTTAGCTCGTTCTTGTTGCGCTTCTTGTTCAGAAAAGCCGTTTTCAATAGATATTATATTTTTTGTGTCAATATCAATTTTATATTTATCGTAAGAAATATTGTGAATTTTTACTAATGTATCTCCGCTATATTGTTTTTCTACTTCATATTTACTTCCAAGTTTATCAATGAGATGTTTATTTGTAGAAGTATATTCTGCAGTTGAAACATCAATTAGTATTTTCACATAGTATTGTCCGTTTTCGACAATTTGTGACGGGGAAATAGTTGTTTGTAATTTGCCATCTTTAAATACCTCACTACTTGTAGCAGTATAATTGTATTCATCTGATTTTTTTGAACTATATACTTTTATGGTTGCTTTTGTAGAATCAGGAATATTGGTAGTTAAAGATAATTTGAGTTTGTTTGTCTCCTTATTATAATCTAACGTATCTAGTTGTGCGGACAGTTTTTCTTTTTGTGGTTCAGAGGTAGCATCTTTAACTTTAGTAGATGACTCTGTATTCGATGCCGGTTTATCACCGAATATTACTTTAATAGAGAAACAAAAAATTATAGCTATAAAGACAACTAATATGACAGTTCTAGTTTTAATCAAAACTTCATCTCCTTTTTTGAATTTAAAATACATAATTAATAAATATAATAATATAACGTTTTTGAAACGAAGTAAATATTTCCATGTGTTTTATATAAAGATATTTAAGTAATAATAATTTGAATTTTAGACAGTATTGAAAAATAATCTTATCTAATAAAAAAAGAGAGTTACCAATAGGTAACTCTCTTTTTTTATAGTATTTATTATTTTTTAACTTCAACGAAATTTAATACCTTACCTTATGCTATCATCATTCTCAAATCTACCTCTGGTACAAGAAATACAGGGGTAGATAAATTTAGTAATTTATATTTCATTAACAAATAACTCTTTTCTAAGGATTAGCCTTCTAATTTTCTTATTTCGTTTAGTGTCAAACCCATATCATCTATATGTCCATACATAGCTTTTAAACTTGAATCAACCTTTTCATTATCTTTTTCATCTAAACCTACAAATATTTGTTCTATGCATATTTCAATTATTTTAACATCGTCTCTTAGTTGCACTTTGAAATAATCATAAGCCTTAGGTGGGTCAACTTCTTTTAACTTCCTAAGTTCTCCCTTGACTACTTCAAATTGTTTCTTTAACTCCACTTGATTTGTTTTTAATGTTTGATCCTTTGCAAATATCGGTTTTGTAGCTTGCAGCTCTCTTGAAAACTGATTAACAAGTGTCTCTATCTTTTCTTGATACTGTTTTATCGTTATAGGGCTATGGACATCTGTTATGGGGTCTTTCTCTTTACTTTCTTGTTCTTTGATTCCTGGTTCTTTAACTATTTTCTTCTCTAATTCATCTTTTTCTTTGCGTAGTTTATCTACTTCTTTGTTTGCGGTCTCTAAAGCCCTTTTATCAGATTCCGCTTCAGCTACTTTCTTCTCTAATTCATCTTTTTCTTTGCGTAGTTTATCTACTTCTTTGTTTACAGTCTCTAAGGCCTTTTTATTAGATTCCGCTTCAGCTACTTGTAAACTATCAGTCTTTTTCTTTTCTGTATCTTCTTTTGAACAACCTACTCCACTAATTAGCAAAATTGGTAATGCTACCGATAACACTTTATGTTTCATTACTAGTTCCCCCAATAACTTATTCTTTATCCCGTTTCTTTCTTAGTTGTACCTAGCGCGTTTTTATAATTCTTTATTTAATTCCTAATTTAAAGAAAAACCTATCCCAAATAACATGATTGATATGACTATGTATACTCTTTTTGAAAAACATTGTAATTAATTAACATATGAAACTATAACATAAAATATATAAATAAGATATGTGAATTCATCGTTATTACCATTAAATTCTCTTATTCTATTAATGAAAAATATGATATACATACTTAGAAATAAAATAATAGAAGAAAGAAGATTTATATTGCCATTACCCTGTTGGCGTCAATCCGTACCGTCTAATTTGTCTGAAATATGGTAGGTAGACGGACCTACATATTAGTACGCAATTGTAAATATAATCAGTAAAGTAAAAAGAAATGTATGAGTTATTTAAATAAAAAAGTGCTAACAAGTTTGCAAACGAACTTGCTAACACTTATACAGAATAGACATAAATTATCGCCGATATGTCGTCTTTGAAAATAGCTTTAATCAGTTACATCATACTTATACAAAATGCTCATAAAAACAGTCTTAATATCAAGAATATAATCACCCAGATATTCCTTTACTTTTAAGACGGAAACGAGGCATGATATTGATTTCTACCTCAGAGTTTGCGTCAAATAATAAAAAAATACGGTTTGTAAAACTAAAAATACAACAAGCTACAACCGGCATGAAATGGATTAAGATATTTAGAAATTTAAAAGATGATTTTCAAATAGGGGGAGAGGTGGATTTAGACCATATTCTCCAATATCCGAAAGATTATATTGTAGGAGAAAATAAAAGGGTGTTATTTCCATACAATGAGAGAATTTATAAAGTTCAAGGTACTAAAATAGAACCGGGTATAACAGTAAAGGAAAGAGAGTATTTATTTAAAGAATTTCAGCGTAAATTCTCTTATTTCACAATACTTCCAGAATGTAAAAAGGTAGCTACAAATAACAAAAATGAATTATTTCCTTTATTTGCCCCAAAAGGATTAGAGACATTAACATTAGAAGTTTGGTCTGAAGATATAGTGCTGGAAATAGAACAAACATTACTTGAGAGTCAAATTGTTTTGACTAAAGTTGGTGAAAATTCTTATGTATTGAATACAGATTTTCCAGTGTTATTAAAGATTGTGAGATACAATATTGAAAAGGTGTTACAAAATCCATATAAAATGCAATATTGCCAAAAATATAAAACAAATCTTGTAGATGATGTTACGAAAGCTGTCTATGCTACCGCGGGCGAGCGCAGTGATGCGACATTAGCATTAATCGCATTGAAAAATTGTGATGGACGAGAAAAAATTGATCCAAAACAAATCATTAGAGAGGGATTTGCACGAGCAAACCGTATTTCAACATTTATTAATTTATTTATAGGCCAAAGTGTATCTCGTAAAACAATTGTAAATAGTGTTTTTAGTTTATTAGAGCAAAAAGGATTTTTGAAGCGTAGTTGGAATAAGATAAATTTACCTTGTATATATGTTAATTTATCAATTGAACGAATATCGAAATTTGATTTCTTACCTATTCTTTCAAAAATAAAAGGAAAAGAAATTTTATATAAATTATATGGGAATACAGAATGGCAAACGATTGATTACGTATTATTAAATATAAATAAACATAATGCATTTTTACCACAACCATCAAAGAGAAATGATATGGGAGCTCTTTTTAAACAATATGTTTCCGAAACATTAATGGAAATTGTACAATATGCAAAAGAACAAAATGAACAAGTTTATTTCATTGTAGATGCAAATTTGAGAAGGTATTGGATAAAAGAGTTACAAAATAAAGAAATTAATACAGATATTTTACCTGATATTGTTCCAGAGGTGTTAAAGGTTCCAAATTTAAATATTATTAGAATAAATACAGGTTTTGATGTACCAAGTTACGGTGTAATAGAATCTGATGATGCTCTAGATAGCATTGGCTTATATACAGATCAAAAAGGGATGTATTATAGCACTGGTGAATATTCACTTAATTGTAGTGGGATTTTTCAGCGATATATACTTGAAATTTTACCATTGGGTGTAAAACCTGTAGAAAGGGATTATATCGCTAAAATGATACATTACATGTGCTGTAATTCTAGTATGCTTTCGAAAAAGAATGTACACATTACATATTCCATGCATATGGAAAATGTAATAAAGAGTTATATTACTGACATAGATGCAAGAGAGTTTAAAGAATTTGATGATGAATTGGATGTAGATGTAGTAAAAGTAGAAAAGAAAGATTCAATTATTCTACTTTAAATACTAGTAAACAAATCCTGCTCGTTATATCGATCAGGATTTGTCATTTTTTTATGTAAATAAGGATATCCTTTGTCAAGTATCTTTTCGTTTACATATTTACTTTATGTGCAGACAGGATTAATATGTTTTTTAGAAATACAAAAACTATTTCATATGGAAAAACGATTTTTATTAATTGAAAAAATTTGAAAGGAATGGGGAATTGTGAAGAAATTAGATGTGCTCTTAATGCTATTGAGCGGCCTCTTTCCAATTGCAGGACTTACAAAGCAAATCCCTCTAGAACAATCTATATATATTGGAGGGCTTTTATTTTTTACTAGTTTCGGTAGTTATTTTGCTAAAAAGATGTATTCACGTATATGCAGTTGGATAGCGTATGCGCCATTTATAACACTACTGTTAGTTATTTGGCATCAAGATATTGCAACAAGCTCAATCATAGCAAATGCGAAAATTGCTGCATGTGTCGCGTTAATTCCATGTTTATTCCGTTTTCGTACATATGGACTTACTTTGGGCTTATTCTCATTATGGGCCGCTTTACTATGGGATATAAAAGAAGTACAGTCGTTAGTCATACTTGAACGCATAACGAGTTTAATGACAAGCCATTATGTATATATATTACTATTAATTGGAGGACTTGTATTAGGAGGATTACTTGCGATGTTCATTCACCGCAAAGAGAAAGATAATCAAGAAAATATAAATCTACTTGGACCAAAAAAGAAACGCAAAAGATTATCAATTAAGATTCGACTTCCAAGATTGCCGAAATTAAAGATGAAACTATTTAAGTTTGGTGGGAAAGAATCTAAAAGTAAAATGCCAGAAAAGATCCATGAGTATAAGTACGAAGAACCAGTTGCAACATATGAAATGACAGAGCAAATAGATCCATACAAAGAAAATGCAGTTCAAGGTCAAACAAGGATGGAACGCCGAAGAAATAGGTATAATGCATAATGAGGTTTAATAACCCCGTAATGACTTATCTTAATATTGATAAATCATTACGGTTTTTTTATGTAATGAAATGAAGGTTGCTAATGTGGGGGGAACAGCATATTTTATAGGTGGGAACCAAAATGAAATAAGGGGAGGATAAAATGCTTATCATTACATATATATCTGCTTGTATATTATTCTTAGTTAGTTTTTTACATGTATATTGGGCTTTCGGAGGTAATTGGGGGACAAATAGTGTTATTCCAACTAAAGCAGGGGAAAAGGCGTTTACACCTCGTGCCGGAATGACATTGGTCATTGCATTATTATTAAGTATGGCAGCAATAATTTTGTTGCAACAAGCAAATATTGTTCATTTTGCAGTTCCTAATGTTATTATTCAAGTCGGTTCCTGGATTTGTATGATCGTCTTTTCTATTAGAGTAATTGGTGAATTTAACTATTTTGGTATCTTTAAACGACAAAAAGATACGCACTTTGCAAGAATGGATACCGGTTTATATATTCCACTTTGTGCATTTTTATCTTTATCTTTCTTATTAGCAATAATTTTGTGAGTGAATAATAGTAGTTTCCGTTCTCAAAATATATATAAACGTGAGAAATCTAAGAGGTAAATAAAAAGGATGTAAGCGCCTTCTTGTCGAAATGTAAATTATTATGAAAGGCGGTGACACTATGAAGTATGTAAAAGTTAGTATGAATGGTGGAAGTGAACATAAATTCTCAATGACTTTAGATCGGTTTGAAGAACTTATTACTACAGAGAATGGGATATTAGAAAATAAATTAGTATGTATTGAAAATGTAATGATTAATCCTACTAATATATCTTCTGTAGTTGAAAAAATTGGTGTACCGGCTAAGTTTATGGAAGCTTAAAATCTTTAGATAAAAAACATCCATTGAGGATGTTTTTTAATTTATAAATATGAAATTGTGCAGTGAAATTTTGAGTAGATTTTTTAGCAATGACTGTGCATATATTAAGTACCTGAACATGTTGCTTAATACATGCACGAAATAATAAGCACAAGCATATATTATGTAGTAGGACAAGATCTTCGTGTCCTACTTAATACTCAGAAAAAACCTCTAATCACATAAGAGCAGCTAATTGCAGGGTGCTCTTATTTTTTATGAAAATCTACTATGAGCCTTATTTTATAGTAGGATGCAATAATAAAGGGCTATTTTGAAATAGTGTTTTTTAGCCTTTAATTTTAAATTTATCTTTAACGTTAATAAATATTAAAAATAATATGATAGCAGAAATTAAGTTAGATAAGTAGAAATTTTGATGAAACAGTAGTTCAAAGATGACATCGAAAGTAACGAATAAGGCAATAGCAGGTAGTATGCAAATAAATATAAATCTCCAATTTTTTAAGTAATGTTTATAATTTGTAAGTACTTTATCCATAAATATAGCTCCTATATTTTTGTTTTTATATAATTATACATTTAGATACAAGGATTTTCAAAGTAAAAATATTTAGCAATTCAAAAATATAAGGAGAGCTTTTGTTGAAAATCCAGATTGCTGTAGTAATCTGGATTTGACTTTAAAGAACTATACTAAAATGATACACTATAATCTACGTTATTTTTGAAATGAATAGAGGGATTTGTGTGATAGATAAAATTAAAAATGCTGTAGAGGATATGTACGAAGATGAGGCTAAAGATTTACTTCAAAGTATTCTCATACAGTTAAACTTATTAGAAGAAAACTATAGTGAAGATACAATTAAAAATTTGATGGATATTCCGAAACAATTAACAAGTAATCCTACTTATAAAAGGAATGTAAAAGACAGTACGCACGTACATATTGCTTTTGATGATTCAACGGCTGGTTGCTTAAAATATATGTTAAGTCAAGAAGAATTATTTGAAGAGAGTGTTGTTGCTTTTTCGGAATTTTTTTCAATTGGACCGATATATAGGTTGCATACGAATGAGGGGCAACTAGCAAGACAGGAGTGGTTAATAAATAACTTAACTGCTTATGATAGTTATTTTGAAGAAGAATATTTATCAAGATTTATAGCAACTATAGAAGAACTACATACTATTCCTGTTGAAACACCTATTACAATTTGGAAGGCTGATAATGCACATGAACATGTAGGCCTAAGTTTTGTAATAGCACAATTAAAGGATAAGAAAAACATTCGAGTTATTAATACGTCTGAAGCAAGTAGAGAAATATTAAAACAAGAGTATGATATTCGTGGAACGGGAGAATTACCACCTGAAAGTTTAGCTCTATTCCAAAAAAGTTTTATAAAGTTACCTTATTTAACTGAAGAGAAGCGCATGAAGTTTGAACATGAGTGGGATAGATTATCGGAAAGCATAGAATGTTTAAGAGTGTGGAAAGAAAATGAAGTGCATTTTGTACAAGAAGATTATTTTGATCAATTTATAATTGAATGCGCGAAAAGTGTGGGTGCTGATCGAGAGTTCCTCAAAGCTCCTAGAGTGATTGGTGAAGCACTTGGTCTTGTTGAACAATTGGTTGGAGATACCTTCTTAGAATATCGCTTGAAACAATTAATTAAACAAGAAGTATTTGAATTTGAAGGTTCGTTAGATGAAATGCGTTTTTATAGTGTGAAGTTAAGGAAATAATAAACACATTCTATTTTTGAAAGGCTCGTATTTTTAATAATACGAGCTTTTTAAGTTGAATTTGGGCTATACATAAGCTTCCTAGAGAGGGCATATCACATATGAATGATAAAGGTAATGAATGAAAAGAAGGTGATTTGTTAATATGTATAACCAACAAAATTATCCATATGATCAAGCGATGTATTATAATCCACAAAACTACGGGTATGAACCTACAAATGAAGTGAGAGATATTGAACAAGAAGATTACAGACCAGATGATGCGGAGGATGCTCCAACGTCACCACCACCGTCACAAGCGCCATCGTTACCGTCTACATTTGCTTCTCCGGCACAACCAGGCAATATGAAATCATGGATGTGTAACTGTTTAGGAAGATGGGGCTATTTACGTTTACATCGTCCTGGACCTTTTGGAAGGGATTTATGGTTCTTTCCGACTGAAGTGAGAAGAAACGGAGTATCAGGTTACACTTGGCAAGGTGGTCGTCGTCGTAAAGTAAGTTATCGCTATCAACAAATTAGTAATTTTATGTGCTTCGCATAAAGAGAGGTGGGAGAGTAAAACGATTGTACTCTCTCACTTTTTTATTTTTCAATATACGAAGTAAGATTTTGATTAAAAATTTACAATTTTCACGTTTTTATTAGAGTATAATGCATATGTTGGTTGGTTTTCAAAAACAAATGAGAGTGAGGGAATACAATGTCAATGAAAAACAAAGTTGGGTTAAGCATAGAGGATGGCATTAATTTAGCTTCAGCTCAGTTTAAAGAAGATGCGTATGAAATTTATAAAGAATCGCGAAAAAAACAACCTATATTATTTGTAAACCAAGTTGAAATCGGTAAAGAATGGCTCATTACTAGATATGAAGATGCTCTGCCACTTTTAAAAGATAATCGTTTAAAAAAAGATTGGACAAATGTGTTTTCTCAAGATATAAAGAACATGTATCTTTCCGTTGATAATAGTGACCACTTAACAACACATATGCTAAATTCAGATCCACCTAACCACAGTCGTTTACGATCTTTAGTTCAAAAAGCTTTTACACCGAAGATGATTGCACAATTAGACGGAAGAATTCAGAGAATAGCAGATGATTTGATAAGTGATATAGAGCGAAAAGGTATATTAAATCTTGTGGATGATTATTCATTTCCATTACCAATTATTGTGATAAGCGAGATGCTCGGTATTCCAAAAGAAGATCAAGCGAAATTTAGGATTTGGTCTCATGCTGTTATTGCATCACCAGAAACACCTGAAGAAATAAAAGAGACTGAAAAACAACTATCTGAATTTATTACATATCTTCAATATTTAGTTGATATTAAAAGAAAAGAGCCAAAAGAAGACTTGGTGAGTGCTTTAATACTTGCAGAGAGTGAAGGGCATAAACTTAGCGCTCGGGAACTATATTCAATGATAATGCTATTAATTGTCGCAGGACATGAGACGACAGTGAATTTAATTACAAATACGGTATTAGCACTTCTTGAAAATCCAAATCAATTACAGTTATTAAAAGATAATCCAAAACTAATTGATTCGGCTATTGAGGAAGGATTGCGTTATTATTCTCCAGTTGAGGTTACAACTGCAAGATGGGCAGCGGAACCTTTTCAAATTCACCATCAAACAATACAGAAAGGAGATATGGTTATTATTGCATTGGCTTCAGCGAACCGTGATGAAACAGTATTTGAAAATCCAGAAATATTTGATATTACACGGGAGAACAACCGTCACATTGCCTTTGGTCATGGTAGTCATTTCTGCTTAGGAGCTCCACTTGCGAGGTTAGAAGCAAAGATTGCTATTACTACTTTGTTTAATCGAATGCCTGAACTACAAATAAAAGGGAATCGTGAAGAAATTAAATGGCAAGGTAACTATTTAATGCGTTCTTTAGAGGAATTGCCTTTAACTTTCTAGAATAGTTAAAAGGAGACATGCATACATCGAAAATGATTTACATAGAGTATGTATGTGTTATTTAAATTTGAAACGGAAGGGTGAAGACATCCCAATGATCAACTAATTCTATTTGTAAGAGATCTTCGTTAAAAAACGAAATATTCTTCTGAATAGGGTTAGTCTGTACATTTATAGAAAAGGGATGTATTTCGCTCTGCGAATATATTGTCTTTTTATATGATTTGTGCTGCCTCCTGTTCAGAACATGAAATAGGAGGCTTTTTTATGTCGACAAATGTAGTAACGAAACAAAACAATGGGGTATCACAAGTATTAAAAAATCGGTTTGTTCAAGGGATTTTAGCATCAGCATTATTTTTACAAATAGGAATATGGGTTCGAAACTTTGCGGTATTACTATATGTAATGGAAATGACAAAAGGTGATGCTTTTGCTATTTCTATGATTTCAGTTGCTGAATTCGCTCCAATTTTTATTTTTTCATTTATTGGCGGTACCTTTGCTGATAGGTGGAAGCCAAAGAAGACAATGATATGGTGTGAAACGTTAAGTTCCATTTCAGTATTCGCTGTATTAATTACGCTTATGTTTGGAACGTGGAAAATTGTGTTTTTTGTGACACTCATCTCTGCAATCCTTTCACAGTTTTCACAACCATCTGGAATGAAGTTGTTTAAACAACATTTATCAACGGAACAAATTCAATTAGCGATGTCTATATATCAAACGATATTTGCAATATTTATGGTATTAGGACCAATCCTAGGGACATTTATCTTTCATAGTTTTGGAATTTATATTTCAATCATCATAACAGGTATCTCGTTTTTACTTGCGGCAGTTGTATTGTTATTTCTTCCGAAAGATCTTGAAAACGACGTAGAAAAGAAAGATATCACTCTGCTGCAGGAGATGAAGGATGGTATTAAGTATGTCAAAAAGAAAAAAGCATTAACTTTGCTAGGGCTTTGCTTTATGGCTGCAGGACTAGGTATAGGATTAATTCAACCATTAGGTATATTTATTGTGACTGAGCAGCTAGGATTATCAAAAGAGAGTTTACAGTGGCTACTAACAGTAAATGGTGCGGGAATGATTGTTGGCGGAGCATTAGCAATGGTATTTGCGAAAAACGTTGCTCCGCAAAAGATGTTAATTATCGGTATGCTTGGTCAAGCAATTGGTATTGGCATTATAGGATATTCTACAAATTTATGGGTGACACTTACAGCTCAGCTTTTTAGTGGCTTAGCTCTTCCTTGTATCCAAATTGGTATTAATACGCTTATTATTCAAAATAGCGATACCGATTTTATAGGTCGTGTAAATGGTATTTTAAGTCCGCTATTTACCGGTTCAATGGTAGTAACGATGAGTATAGCTGGCTCATTAAAAGAGATGTTTTCATTAAGTATGATGTATGAAGGGACGGCTTTACTTTTTATAATTGGATTATTGTTTATTTTACCTATATACAATTTAAAGCCAGTAATAGCGGTAGAAAGTGAAATAAGTGGTAAAGGAAGTGCTGTACAAAATGAATCCTAATCCAAATATTAAATACCCTATTGAAGGAAATCAAAACGTTCAATTTATAAAAAATACAATAACAAAACCTAATATACTTGTTGGTGACTATTCTTATTATGATGCGAAAGATGGAGAAACATTTGAAAATCGAGTATTACATCATTATGAATTTCTTGGGGATCGCCTTACTATTGGAAAGTTTTGTTGTATTGCATCTGGAGTTAACTTTATTATGAACGGAGCGAATCATCGGATGGATGGATTTTCGGCATATCCATTTAATATCTTTGGAAATGGATGGGAGAAGTATACACCTAGTTTGTCTGATTTACCTTACAAAGGCGATACAGTTATAGGAAATGACGTTTGGATTGGTATGGACACAACTATTATGCCCGGAATAAAAATAGGAGATGGTGCAATCATTGCAGCTAAATCTGTTGTGACTAGAGACGTCGCACCATATACAATTGTTGGTGGAAATCCAGCAAATAAAATAAAAGAGAGATTTTCAAATGAAATAATAGAAGAATTATTACAAATTCAATGGTGGCATTTTGACATTGAAAAAATAACTGAAAATATAGATGTGATTGTACGAGGAGATATTGAACCATTAAGAAAGCTAAAAAGGGAATAAAAAATGCATGACAAAGAGTATCATACCTCCGAATTTTGTTAATGATAATAGAACAAGGAGGTGTGATACTATGGCACAAGACGTTTTATGTGAAGTAAATAACTGTAAATTTTGGGCGAACGGTAATAAATGTAGTGCAGAGGCAATTTACGTAGTAAGTCATAAAGGTAAACATGCATCTACAACGGAAGAAACAGATTGCAAAACTTTCGATCCAGAAGTATAAATGTTTGAAGGGTAGCCAAATCGTGGTTGCCCTTTTATTAATTATAGTATTGATAATAAATATCATTTTCATTCATTGTTTTTAACTTTTCTTGTTATTTTTTCATATTTTTTTCATAAGTGATGTAATCCAACTCAATTCATGTTCAATTCGTGATTTACTAAATTCAATGACTTCAGTAATAAAAGATGAGGTAACATCTAGAGACTGAATAGCAGTAAGCTGATTATATAGTACGTTTTGACGTACAGTCAAAATCTCTTTTCTATCCTCATAGTCAAGTTTTTCAAATAGCGCAATACGAACAAGAAATTCTGTATTGTTTGTCGCAAGTTTTTCGGGAAACTCTCGTAACATTTCAGAAAAAATTTCTTCTCCTGTTTCTGTTATATCGTACATATTTCGGTTTGGTTTTCCGATTTGTTTATGTATTTTTTTCGTTATAGCACCCATATTTTCAAAGCGCCGAAGGGCAGGATAAAGCATGTTGTGATTTAATTCGAAATTTTCACCTAAACGATTTTGAACATTTTTTTTAATTTCATATCCATGTTTTGGTCCTGTCGTTAATTCTGCTAGTAGTAAAATGTCAACGTACATAAAAATCCCCCTTATATATTTCTCAAGTTCTCTAATGAAAAATCCCCTTTGGTATATGTTAAAATAACATATGATAGTTTATACAACTTTGGACTGCCGACCTATCACTTTTATTGTAAAAGAAAAGGGAGGAAAGAACTATGGCTTCACCTGAAAATGTTATTTTAGTTCATGAAATTTCAAAGCTGAAAACAAAAGAAGAATTATGGAATCCATATGAATGGTATCGTTTGATGAGGGATAATCACCCAGTTCATTATGATGAAGAGCAGGATGTATGGAATGTTTTTTTATATGATGATGTAAATCGTGTTTTATCAGATTATCGCTTATTTTCAAGTAGAAGGGAGCGCAGACAATTCTCAATCCCTCCTTTAGAAACTAGAATAAATATAAACTCTACAGATCCACCAGAACATCGCAATGTACGTTCCATTGTTTCTAAGGCATTTACTCCAAGAAGTTTAGAACAGTGGAAACCTCGAATACAGGCTATCGCAGATGAACTTGTACAACATATCGAAAAATGTAGTGAAGTTAATATCGTTGAACAGTTTGCTGCACCTTTACCTGTTACCGTTATTTCCGATTTATTAGGAGTCCCAACAACAGATCGTAAAAAAATGAAAGAATGGTCTGATATTTTATTTATGCCGTATAGTAAAGAAAAGTTTAATGATCTGGATGCCGAGAAAGGGATAGCATTACATGAATTCAAAGCATACCTTCTACCGATTGTTCAGGAAAAGAGATATCATTTAACCGATGATATCATTTCTGATTTAATTCGAGCTGAATATGAAGGCGAAAGATTAACCGATGAAGAAATTGTAACCTTTTCATTAGGTTTACTAGCGGCTGGGAATGAAACCACTACAAATTTAATTATTAATAGCTTTTATTGCTTTTTAGTAGATTCACCTGGAATTTATGAAGAGTTAAGAAAAGAACCTAACTTAATTTTAAAAGCGATTGAGGAAGTATTACGCTATCGCTTTCCTGTTACATTGGCCCGGAGGATTACAGAGGATACAAATATATTTGGTCCTTTCATGAAAAAGAATCAGATGATTGTTGCGTGGGTTAGTGCAGCGAATTTAGATGAGAAAAAATTTTCACAAGCCTCTCAATTTAATGTACATCGAACAGGAAATGAAAAGCATTTAACCTTTGGGAAAGGTCCTCACTTTTGCTTAGGAGCACCACTTGCACGTTTAGAAGCTGAGATTGCATTAACTACCTTTATAAATGCTTTTGAAAAAATAGAGCTATCTCCATCTTTCTGTTTAGAAAAATGTATATTGGAAAATGAACAAACATTAAAATACTTACCTATTCGATTGAAAGCCAAATAAAAATCTTAACAAGGTGCATACATTTGCATCTTGTTTTTTTGTTTCTCAATTGTGAGTTTTCGGTAATTACCTTAATATGGAATTGTATAAAACGTAGAGGAGGATTCTTATGTTGACTTGTAATGGAAGTAAATCATTTCAAAAGTTTATTAAAGGTGTTACAAATCTTATGGAAAACGGTTTATTTGAAGAAGAAATAGTGTGTGGCATTGAAAAGTTACTAGAAGAACTTTTAGAAAAGAAAACATGGCTTCCGTTAGATAAACAGAAGGCCAATTTGACTCAATATGCACGACATTTATTGTATGAAGATCCGCTCAAACGTTTTGAAGTACTAGCTCTCGTATGGAAAGATGGACAATCTACACCTTTACATGACCATGACGGCACATGGGGAGTAGAAGGCGTTTTTTCAGGAAGGATTATGGTGAAGAACTTTATACAAACGAAACAACTTGGAAATTCACTTGTTTATTTAACACATACAGGAAATCTTTATTTGGGAGAAGGAGAAACAGATAAAGTAATTCCACCAGCGGATTGTCATATTCTTGAAATTAGCAAAAATGAAAGCGTTATTACGATTCATGTCTATGGAAAACGGCTAGAAAAGTTTAAAGTATATATCCCAACTGAAGAAAAAAATGTGTACATGTGTGAGACAAAATACATTAGTTATAATTCATAGTTTAAAATCCAAAGCTTTTTTAAAAAGAAAAGCTTTGGATTTTATTTTTAATTATTTCTTGACCTGAAACGCTTTTCATAAATTATAAATAAGAAGTACCTCACGAGGATTGTATGAAAACGATACCTAATAATTAATTAGAACTCGTGTATTTATAGAAAGTGGTGAAGAAATAATGAAATTAATCGCAATTGATTTAGATGGAACTCTTCTTTCGGGGAATAAAATGATAAGTAAAGAAAATGCAGAAGCAATTCGAACATGTCAAGAAGCTGGCCATGTTGTAGCAATTTGTACAGGACGTTCTATTGTTGACATTGAGCGATTATTGTTAGAAGTTAATTTAGAGTGTCCAATCATTGCGGAAAATGGGGCTCTTATATATAAAGATAAAAAAATGATGAAGAGATATCCAATTCAAAATATGCAGGCACTTGAAATTGTAGAATATCTTGAAGAGAATGGTTTATATTATCAGCTTTATACTGATAAAGGTGTGTATGTACCGGATTATGGAGTAGAGAGTGTACGTAATGAAATTGAGTATGTGAAGAATTCAAAAGAAAATTTCGACTTGAAAGAGTTAGAAACAATCGCAGCATTATATCTTGAGCATACAGCGTTTCATAGTGCGGAAAGTTGTAAACCAATTGTAGAAACAGATATACATGTGCATAAACTATTACCATTTTCTTATGATATTGAGAAATTAAAAAAACTAAAAGAAACATTTCTTCATAATACAGATTTAGCAATTACATCTTCATATTGGCACAATTTAGAGATTAATCATCGAGATGCTCAAAAAGGGAATGGATTATATACTTTAGCAGAACATCTTAATATTCCGGTTGAAAACACTGTAGCGATAGGTGATGGACTAAACGATGTTTCTATGATGGAAAAAGCGAATATATCAATTGCAATGGGAAATGCAGTTGAAGAAATAAAAGCAATGTGTAAATACGAAACGTTATCAAATGAAGAACATGGTGTGGCACATGCTTTATATAAATATGTAATGTAAATAAAAAAGAAAAAAGAATCCAAATGGATTCTTTTTTCTTTTTTATTAGGGGTAAGGTATTCTATGAGATTCATAGAAGCCTTATTACATTTTATTATATAGAATATATTGGAATAAATGTTTATATTTTTCATAAAAAATGTGAATATTTTATGAACTTTATACTTATTGCATGTTTATATCGCTATTAGTAACGTGTATGACTCTCGAGTAAAAATTCAGTGAATGTAAGAAGGAATTCAAGTTATCTAGATAATAAGTGAGGAATCAACGAAATATATACTAATTAAAGGTATATTCAGTATATATATTCTTTTCTTGTTTTAATTGAAAAATAAAATTTGTTCGAATAATTATTCTACAGCTATATACCTACACTAGCTTTCTTCGTATAATGGAGAAGTATGAATTTTAGATTTGTATTAATTTTACATATTGAGGTGAAAAAGGAATGAATTCGCGGCTAATGGAACTTATTGATGTGAGTACAATAGAAACCATGGCAGAACAATTTTATAAATTAACTAACATATCACATCAACTTCTTGATGCTGAAAAAGAGTGTGTTTTTTCATTCGGAATGAATGAGATAAAAAAGAGTAAACTTCCAAAGATTGAAATCCCCATTTTCTTATACAATCAACATTTAGGATCTTTTGTTGTATGGTCCAAAAAAAGTGAAATTTTCAGTTGTCAAAAATACTTTGAAATGCTCTCAAGTTTAATTTTAGATGGTGCAATAAAAGTATTTCAAAGTAAAAATACAACGTTGCTTTCTCGGAAAGAAGAGGAACTACATACGATTTTACAAAACATGCCTGTTATGGTCGATGCGCTTGATTATAATGGAGATTTTGTTTTGTGGAATCGAGAATGCGAAATTGTAACAGGTTATACCGCTGAAGAAATAATTGGAAATCCCAATGCACTGCAATTATTGTATCCTGATCATAATTATCGCCATCAAATACAAAAGAAATTTTTAACTTGTGGAAAAAATTTCAGAGATTGGGAAATGCACTTAACATGTAAAAATGGTGAAATCAAAACAATAATGTGGTCGAATATATCAGAACAGTTTCCTGTAACAGGATATAGTTATTGGGCTGTTGGTGTAGATATTACACATTTAAAAGCGATAGAAGAGCAGTTAAAACAACAAACATCTGAACTGGAATTAATTTTTAAAGCTTTACCAGATTTATGTTTCTTAACAGAAGATGATGGCACAATTATAGATTACAAGGCAGGATCTCCTACAAAGTTTTACGTACCCGCAGAAGCTTTTATGGGAAAAAAGTTTTACGAAGTATTACCAACGTCAGTAGCACAGCAGTTTCAGGAAGCCATTAATCAAGTGAAGGAAAAAGGAACGAATGTAATTGTAGAATATCCACTCACACTTAATGGAAGTATTGATTTCTTTGAGGCTAGGTGCTTACCATTATTACATGATAAAATTATGATTATTGTACGCGACATTACAGAGCGAAAAAAAACAGAAGAATTGCTAAATAAATCAGATACGCTTGCAGCAATTGGTCAATTAGCAGCTGGCGTGGCTCATGAAGTAAGAAATCCTTTAACTGTAATTAAAGGTTTTATACAGTTATTCCAAATTAATAAAGAAGATCAAGAAAGATATTTTGATCTTATGCTTTCTGAAATTGAAAGGATAGAAGCAATCCTGCAAGAATTTCTATCAATCGCTAAAACAGATGAGATAAATACAGAAAAGAAAAATATTTATCGAATTTTTAAAAATGTCGTATCGTTAATGAATACAAAAGCAATTATGAAAAATATTCAAGTTGAACTATTTACGGATGACAAAGATATAATTATTGAATGCTCAGAAAATCAATTGAAACAAGTATTTATTAATATTTTGCAAAATTCAATCGAAGCTATGCCAAATGGTGGGGAAATTTCAATTCACATAAAAGAAATAAATGATGATGGTGTCATCATTCATGTAATAGATGAAGGAATAGGAATACCTGAAGAAAGAATTAAGAGATTAGGTGAACCTTTTTATAGTACGAAAGAAAAAGGGACTGGTATTGGATTAATGTTAAGTTATAAAATTATTGAAAGTCATCGAGGGACAATTAGTATCATGAGCGAGGTTGGTGTCGGGACAACAGTAACTATTTACTTACCGAAAGTACTAAGTAAACAATCTCTTTCTAATTGTGACGACAAATGTATAGCAATACGCACTAGTAGTAATTCTTAAATCAATTAATACCCAATAACAAAGCGATTAGTGAAAACTAAGCTTTTTGTTATTGGGTATTTTTTATATTTAATTTAGTAAACTTTACCTTTTCTTTACCTTTGTTTTAATTTCTATTAAGTTTTAAACATTATATTAATATTTGTACAAAGCAATGTATAGAAATTGTACATTACTTTTAATATAGAAATGTGATTATTATTTGAAATATTGTAAGGAGGAGATTATGACAAGGTGAAAAAGCAAGAGAAGAAAAGTGGTAGAGTAGTACCTCTCCGGTTAAATATTTTATTCCTTTGTGTATTTTTATTATTTTCTGGCATTATTATTCAGTTAGGGAAAGTGCAAATTTTTGATGGAGAAACATATAAAAATGAAGTAGAGAAGAGAGAAAATGCAACCGTGGGCCTTTCTGTACCACGTGGGAAAATATTTGATCGTGAAGGAAATCCAGTAGTTGATAATAAGTCTTTACGTACGATTACATATACAAAGGTGAAAGGTGTAAAACAAGAAGAAATATTAAAATCAGCAAGACAACTTGCAGATATTATTGAAATGCCACAAGAAGATATAGATAAGTTAACTGAGACTGATAAGAAAGACTTTTGGATGCAATTAAATCCAGAACTTGCTCAAGACTTAGTATCAAAAACAGAAATAGATAAGTTCCGAGATAAGGATATTACCGGAAAAGAGCTAGACAAAAAAATAGAAGATTTAAAAAGGAAACGCGTTACAGATAAAAATCTTCAAGAACTAACGGCTAAAGATATAGAAGTGTTAGCTATTAAAAGTAAAATGACCTCAGGTTTTCAAATGGCACCTCAAATTATTAAAAAGGACGTTAGTGAACAGGAATATGCGGTGATTAGTGAAAATTTAGCGAACCTTCCAGGAGTAGACGCATCAGTTGATTGGGAGAGAATCTATGTAAATGATGGATTATTCCGTTCTGTCCTTGGTAACGTTTCAAATGCTGATGAAGGATTGCCACGTGAACGATTAGATTATTATTTAGTGCGTGATTATAGCCGAAATGATAGGGTGGGCAAAAGTTATATCGAACAGCAATACGAAGATGTACTTCATGGTACAAAAAAAGAAGTAAGAAGCATTGCTGATAAACAAGGAAATACTATTAGAACGGAAACGGTTTCGGAAGGGAAAAGCGGTAAAAATTTAACTTTAACAATAGATATGGAATTGCAAAAAAAAGTAGAGGAGAGCATAGAAAAAATATTAAAACAATATAAAGGATCAGAATCAATGTTAGACCGTGCTTTCGTAGTGATGATGAATCCGAAAAATGGCCAAGTATTATCAATGGCTGGGAAAAGGCTTGTAGAAAAAGACGGGAAAATGGAAGTTGAAGATTATGCTTTAGGCACGCTGACAAGTTCATATGAGCTTGGATCAACGGTTAAAGGTGCGACAGTGTTAACAGGGTTTGAAACAAATGCAATAACTCCTGGAACACATTTTTATGATGCACCTATGAAATTTAAAGGAACTAAGGAAAAGAAGTCTTGGAAAAATTTTGGTGATATAGACGATCTAAGAGCGTTACAAGTTTCTTCAAACGTTTATATGTTTAATATAGCATTAAAAATTGCTGGCGTGGGTTATGTGAAAAATAGTTCACTAGATATTAAACAAGAATATTTTGATAAAATGAGGTATTATTTCAGGCAATTTGGACTAGGCGTACAAACTGGTATTGATTTACCAAATGAAACCGCAGGACAAATTGGAAGAAAAGATAATCAGCCTGGTTTCTTATTAGATTATTCTATTGGACAATATGATACGTATACACCACTTCAGCTTGCACAATATATTTCGACTATCGCAAATGGAGGGTATCGAATGAAACCACAAATTGTTCAAGAGATTAGAGAACAAACCGTTCAAAAAGATGAGGTTGGTAAAGTAGTACAATCAATAGAACCCGTTGTTTTAAATAGAATCGATATGAAACAAGAATATATTAATCAAGTAAAAGAAGGATTTAGAAAAGTATTTCAAGAGGGAGATGGAACGGGAGTAAGAGCATTCCAAAAAGCACCATATAAACCAGCTGGTAAAACAGGGACCGCACAAACTGTATATGGTGGAGAAAATGAAATTGGGCGAAATGCGAAAGGTGATCGTAGAGAATGTTATAACTTAACATTGGCTGGATATGCGCCATATGATGATCCAGAAGTAGCATTTTCTGTTGTAGTACCATGGGTTGAAAATGATAAATCGGGCATTAACTCCGATATTGGAAAAGAAGTTTTAGATGCTTATTTTGATTTGAAAAATAAGAGATTAACTGGTGAAGCGCCAAAAACAGATGCCTCTAAAGAGAATTAAAATGTACGAAACGTCTCTAGCATTCCTGTAAACTAGAGGCGTTTTTATCTGGGAATAGATTAGAAATGGGGTATATATGAAGCTGTTTATTCTAAAATATTGGAGGAACATATGTAGCTACATATTCATTATAATAGGGGTTATTTTTATTAATAAGTCCTTTTTATTTTGTATGGTAGAAGGAATTTCGATGCAACCTACTTTGAATGAAAAAGATTATATACTTGTTAATAAGGTAAACGTCTGTTTATCGTCTTTTCATCATGGAGATGTTGTCATTATAAAAAAAGAAGACGCGCCTACTTACTATGTGAAACGAATTATTGGATTATCGGGGGATAACATACAACTAAAAGAGGATGAGGTATTTATTAACGGTAAAAAGCGTGATGAGTCGTATATACATTTAGATATGTCACAAGTATCCAATCGTTTTTCAAATTTTAGAGAAATAAAAGTTCCTACGCATAAATTATTTGTGTTAGGTGATAATCGTAATCATAGTAAAGATAGTAGGAATACACTTGGACTTATTGATGAATCAAATATAATAGGTAAAGTAGAAATGGTATTTTATCCATTTGATCATATAAAATGGATAAAATAATTCTATTAACGATTCACATTTTATAAAATAAATCATATATTGATAGCATAGGACAAGCAGAAACGCTTGTTCTAACCTCACAGAACACTCCTTATCACGGTTAGGCATCTACATAGGTAGATGCTTTTTTTATGTTGATGACTGAAAATTATTTATCAATATAATGTAGCAAGCATATTAGGACTATTAGGGGAAGATTACTTGTACAAATAACAGTATGCTTAATTAAAACAGTGAAATGTAAGGAGTGAGGAATAAGTGCTAAATATTTTAGTAGTTAATTTTCCAGCAGAGGGGCATGTAAACCCTACATTAAATTTAGTAAAAGCCTTTACTGAACGAGGGGATAACGTACATTATATTACAACGGCAAACTTTAAGGATAGAATTGAAGATTTAGGAGCTACTGTACATACTCATCCGGATCTATTAAAAGAGATTTCTATTGATGCTGAAACCTCATCTGGGTTAAATGCTTTCTTTCATGTGCATGTTCAAACTTCTTTATATATATTAGAAATTACGAAACAATTATATGAAAGTATAAATTTTGATTTCGTAATTTATGATATATTTGGCGCAGGAGAGTTAGTAAAGGAATATTTACAAGTTCCAGGTGTAGTGTCCTCACCTATATTTTTAATTCCGCCAGAATTTTTGAAGACATTACCTTTTCATCCAAATGCAGATATGCCATTTCAACCAGAGGAAATCTCTGAAAAATTACTAAATCAGATGGAACATAAATTTGGAGTAAAACCAAAGAATAATCTTCAATTTATGAATAATAAGGGTGATGTTTGTCTCGTATACACAAGTCGTTATTTCCAACCTAATAGCGAATCGTTCGGGGAAAATAACATTTTTATTGGACCGAGTATTTCAAAGCGTAAAACAAATATAAAGTTTCCACTGGGATCACTTAAAGAAAAGAAAGTTATTTATATTTCAATGGGAACACTGCTTGAAGGACTCGAACCATTCTTTAATACTTGTATTGATACTTTTTCAGATTTTGATGGGATAGTTGTAATGGCAATTGGTGATAGAAATGATATTTCTAAAATTAAGGAAGCACCAGATAATTTTATAATTGCTCCATACGTACCTCAATCAGAAATATTAAATGAAGCAGATGTTTTTATTACACATGGTGGTATGAATAGTGTACACGATGCCATTCATTATAATGTCCCATTTGTAATAATACCGCATGATAAAGATCAGCCAATGATAGCGCAAAGATTAACTGAGCTTGAAGCGGCACATAGACTATTGAAAGAACATGTTAATGTACACACTTTAAAAGAGGCCGTAACAGATGTACTTTCAAATGAAAAGTATAAATATGGTATAAGAAAACTTAATGATAGCTTTTTAGAATGTGGTGGTTCAAAAGAAGCGATTGCAGTTATTGAATCTCTTTTAAATAAAGTAAAACTTTAATTGGTGGGGCTTTACTGCCTGCAAATAGCGGGATAAATAGTCGTAACTGTATACAAGCATAGAGGTTCTCACCTTTATGCTTGTGTATTCTTATCCAGCAAATTGTACAGCAGTATTTGCATGTAAAAAAGCAGTATCAAAAACGGGAACAGTAAGATCATTTTGGGAGATGAGTAAAGGTATTTCAGTGCAGCCTAATAATATACCTTCAGCACCGTTTTGAATTAATGATTTTGTAATTTGTAATAACCTTTTTTTAGATGTTTCTGAAATGATCCCTCTACTTAATTCATCTAATATGACATGGTGGATAAAAGTTCTTTCCTCGTCATTTGGGATAATTGTCTCAATGTTATATTTCGCTAATCGTGATTTATAGAAATCTTGCTCCATCGTTTGTTTTGTTCCTAATAGTCCGATACGTTTTATATTCTGTTCTACCATTTCTTTAGCACTTACATCACCAATGTGAAGAAGCGGGATAGATATTGCTTGTTCTACCTCCTCGGCAAATAGATGTACAGTATTTGAACACATTAATAAACATTCAGCCCCAGATTTTTCAACTTTCTTTGCAACTGTAACTAGTTCATTTTTCACTTCTTCATATTGATGGTTTTGTAATAAAGTAGTTACTTCACCAAAGTCCATACTATATAAAATTAGCTTCGCATTTTGATCGTATTGAGAGAGTGTAAGTGTATTAATATGTTTATAGTATAATGATGTAGATTCCCAACTTAATCCTCCAATCAAACCAATAACTTTCATAATGCATTCCTCCCGAAACGATTTTGAATTCATTATTTCATAATTCCGATAAGAATACAATGATTTAAACGTGCTATTTAATAAAAAATAAAAATAGTAAGAAAAGTGTTGAAATTTACATTCTTTAGTGCCATAATACGAATTACAAATTAATACTTATCCAGAGAGGTGGAGGGAACGGCCCTAAGAAACCTCAGCAACCCCTATGCAATTTTATAGGAAGGTGCTAATTCCGCAGAGGACACGATGTGTTTTTTGAAAGATAAGAGGATTCTTGAACGTGAAAGAAAATGACCTCTTATGTAAGAGGTCATTTTTTTGTTGTATGGAAAGGGAGTGTCGATGCATAATTCATTTTTAAATTAAATATAGAGTAATAAAAGTTGACTAATATGAGAGGGGAATTGTCATGAATAAATTATCAACAAAGTTAGTAGTAGCAATCGGTATTGGAGCAGCATTATACGGGATATTAGGACTTTGGGGATTTTCTATTGCACCGAATACATTTATTAAACCAGCATTAGCTATATTAACTGTTTTTGGAGCATTATTTGGTCCAGTGGCAGGACTGTTAATCGGACTTATCGGTCATACCGTAACAGATACGATTGCTGGATGGGGTATTTGGTGGGGATGGGTTATTAGTTCAGGAATTATTGGTTTTTCAATGGGGCTTATTCAAAAAAGAGTTGGTTTTAGTGTGAAAAACGGGTCGTTTAACAAGGGGGATATTTCTTATTTAGCAATTACTGGGCTAGTTGGTATTGTCATTGCTATTATATTTGCTGGGGCATTCGATATTATTGTGATGGGAGAACCATTTGACAAAATTGTTATACAAGTATTAGGAGCAACAATTTCCGATGTCATTGTTTTCTTAGTACTTGGATTGCCACTTACAATTGGTTTGGCGAAATCCAATAAGAAACATACACATTTAAAAATTGAAAAGTAGGGATGTTAACATGCAACCAATTATTTCGTTTGAACAATTCACCTTTCAATATGGGCATGCTGCGCAGCCTACTTTAAGTGATATTACCTTTCATATATACCCTGGGGAAAAAGTGCTAATTGCTGGACGAAGTGGTTCAGGAAAGTCGACATTAGCTCATTGTATAAATGGGCTAATCCCATTTTCTTACGAAGGGAATAGCACAGGTAACGTTTTAATTGCCGGTAAAGACCCAAGGGAAGGAAGTATTTTTGAACAAAGTAAACAGGTAGGAACAATTTTACAAGATCAAGATGCTCAATTTATTGGTCTGACAGTAGAAGAAGATGTAGCTTTTTATTTAGAAAATGAATGTGTAAAGCAAGATAACATGAAAAAGATTGTTTCGGACTCATTAAGAAAGGTGAAGATGCATACGTTTCATAAACAAAGTCCACATGAATTATCAGGAGGTCAAAAGCAAACAGTTTCTCTTGCTGGTTTATTAACAACAAATGCGGATATATTATTGTTCGATGAACCATTAGCGAACTTAGATCCACTAAGCGCCATACATACGATAGAACTTATGAAAGATATACATGAGCAGTATAATAAAACGATTGTTATTATCGAACATAGGATAGAAGAAATTTTAAAACTGGATTTAGACAAAGTTATATTAATTGATGAAGGTAAAGTCATTGCGATGGGAACACCAAAAGAAATCTTAGCGTCAAATATATTACCACGTATTGGCTTAAGAGAGCCTATTTACATCGAAGCATTAAAGAGATTACATTTTGATCGTAATAATGACGTAATATATCCAATGGAAAACCTTCAAAAAGAAAAGGTAAGCAACGTTATAAAAGAGTGGATGGAGAAACAAGTCATATTAGAAAGGAATGCTAAAAACAAGGAATTACTTAAAGTGGAGAATTTATCATTTTCATACCCTAATAAACAAAAAGTATTAGAAAATGTAAACCTTTTAATATATGAAGGAGAAATTGTGGCACTGTTAGGACATAATGGAGCAGGGAAATCAACATTAGCTCATAGTCTTATAGGTATAAACAAAATGAAAAATGGGAAAATTGCGTTAAAAGGTGAAGATATTAGTTCTTGGTCTATTCGTAAACGTGGGGAAATCATATCTTACGTGATGCAAAATCCAAATCATATGATTACACAGCCTACTGTTTTTGAAGAAGTTTCATTTACATTAACATTACATAATTTTTCTAAGGAAGAAATTAAGAATAAAGTAGAAGGGATTTTAAAAATTTGTGGCTTATATCCATTTCGTAATTGGCCAATTCAAGCACTAAGCTATGGGCAAAAAAAGAGACTAACAATCGCATCTGTATTAACAACAAATCCTAAGCTTATCATATTAGATGAACCGACAGCGGGACAAGATTATTATCATTATAAACAATTTATGTCGTTTATTAAAAACCTAGCTAAAAAGGGAATTTCATTTGTTGTTATCACTCACGATATGAATCTCGCGCTAGAATATACAGACCGTGCAGTAGTTCTACATGAAGGGAAAATTATTGCGGATAATACAGTGTTTGATGTATTAGGCAATCAAGAAACGTTACAAAGAGCCAACTTAAGAGAGAGTTCTTTAACCAAGCTTATTAAATTTAGTGGGATTGCATGTCCAGAAAAATTTATGGAGCTTTATTTAGACAGTAATAGGAGGGAGGAAGGTGCATAGTACATATTTTCATCGTATGGATGGGGTAGTGAAATTGTTTTTATTTATTTTTTGTATGACGCTTACTTTTTTGTTTTTTGATTTTCGGGTGTTGCTAATATTATTTATTATTGGGTGTATCGGACTCAGCATTGCTAAAATTCCATTTCGTAAAATTTTAATTGTTTTTAGTGTCATATTTACATTTAGTTTATTAAACTCTGTCATGATTTTATTTATTACACCAACTCATGGATCTGAATTAACTGAATCATATACCGCGTTTTTACATGTTGGATATGCAACGATTACATATGAAACATTATTTTATGCAGCTACACTTTCATTAAAGTATTTTACGTTATTACCATTTACACTTCTTTTTATTTACACGACAGATCCAAGCGAATTTGTAAGTAGCTTAAGTAAACTTGGTATTCATTATAAGATTACATATGCAATAAATATTGCACTACGTTATATTCCTGACATCCAGTCTGAGTATAAAATTATTAAACACGCGCAAGAAGCGAGAGGAGTGGCTTTTGAAAAAGGAGAAGCAAGTTTATGGGTTCGTATGAAGAACCGTGTTTTAATTTTCTGGCCACTAATCATTCATTCTCTAGAAAGAATAGATACGGTTTCAAATGCAATGGATTTAAGAGGATTTGGAAAGAAGGATAAACGTACATGGTTTTATACAAGTAAGGCGAAACGTGAAGATTTCATCGCTTTATTTGCCGGTATTTTCATATTTATTGTTGCGGTATATTTAAAATTAAACGTATTTCAAAACTTTTGGTATCCATTTTAAAGCACTCTTTAAACGAGTGCTTTTACTTATTTTTATGTAGACATGCTCAAAAAAGGGATATATACATAATGTATAATACGAACCAGTTAAAATGATCAACTACCTATTAGTTTTCAAACCAAAAGGAGGAGAAAATATGAGTTACGGTGGTTCTTGTGGTTTTGGTGGAGGTTTCGCTTTACTAGTTGTGTTATTCATTCTATTAATAATTGTAGGATGCAGCTGCTGGGGCGGAGGATACTAATTTTTAATTAGTCTTCACAAATGTAAACTAAAAAAACATTGAAGATACTTATGTATCGAAACAAATAAAAAAGGAGCAACTATGCTCCTTTTTTATTTGTTTAAATGCGTATTCTCACTATATTTCGGGAACGTAATCGTTAAAGTCGTTCCTTTACTAACGATACTTCGGATTTTTAAACTTCCATGCATCGTCTCAATAATCTTAACAGCAACCATTGTACCTAAACCAGTTCCTTTTGTTTTTGTACTAAAATACGGTTCACCGAATCGATGTATTTGCTCCTGTGACATTCCAACTCCGCTATCTTCAATTCGTATTTCAACTTTACTATTATTGATAGATGAGGAAATATTTAAGGTACCACCATTAGGCATTGCTTCAATACTGTTTTTTATTAAGTTTAAAAAACATTGTTGAAAGTGCTGTTTATTACCAACAATGGTTGCCTCAGAAAAATCCTGTGTAATATGTATCGTATTCATATTACACAATGGCAATATCATATTAATAACTCGATTTAACTCTTGTTTTACTGAAATTTGATCTAATTTTTCTGGAGCAGGTTTGGCAAACGTTAAGTAATCATCGATAATTTCTTGGGCACGATTTAACTCTTCAAGTATATGTTTAATATATTCGTCTCTTGATTCAGGAGTTAAATTTTGTGTTTTTAAAAGCTGTGTAAATCCTTTTACAACCGTTAAGGGATTCCTTACTTCGTGCGATATACTTGCAGCGAGTTGGCTAACAATCTCCATTTTTTCCATTTTAATTAATTTAGAGCGCATTAATACAGCATCCTTTATAACTTCATTTATATAAACAATAAATAACATTAAAGTAGTCGGTAATACCATGAAATAAATAATATACAAATTATTCACTTCAAAATCTGATAAAGTTAATACAATTAAAGTTGTAAATATTGCTAGGAAAAAGGTTAAAAACATGGAAAAAGCTACTTTAAGTTTTCTATTATATGTATTAAATTTTGAAGATGCGAGTGCTGTAACGATGAACATTATTCCGTAAACAACGACTGTTAGCATATTAAATCCATAAAATATAAATCTTGTAATTAATAAAATTGTAAACAATATGATACCGACAGGGAATCCACCATAAAGCGTAGCTATTATGACCGGAATTTGTCTTAAATCATGAATACAACTTTCATCCATATAGATAGGGTATCGCATACATAAAATAAGCGGAATACTAGAACAAAGGGTAATCAGTAGTATTTTATATTTCTTTAAATAGTGCCGGCTATCATATATGAAATAAAAAACAAATATACTACATAGAATGTATAGAAGATTATTTAACACGTTTTGATTAATATAAACAAAGTCCATAATATTTGCCTCGTTATTCTGAATTTACTTAACATATGTATTATACATGATAACATATGTTAAAGTGAATAAACCTTGTTAATACAAGATTTGTTTGGCTTTTTGATATAAAATGCAAACATTCTGCAAACGTTAGCTATCCAAAGATATTTTCACCAAAATTTTTTACTCCTTCTTCCTGCATGCTCGGTAAAACATGAGAATAAATCCTAAGAGTTAATGAATACACGGAGATTTCAAAGAGTTGTAGACAAGTTTTCCAATTGGGATACAGCTGAAGAATTGTGTAAGGCAGTGAGGGATAAAAAAGAAATAATTCCAGTAAGGGTTTATTTGGGAAGTGGCTTTAAAACTGATGTTGTCGAGTACATGCGGTAGTAAAAGGGAGATGGACATTTGAAAAAAGTAGAAATTGATGTTGGTAGCAACAAACTTTTAATAGTGAAGGGCGGAAATGTAACAGTAGTCAATCCACCAATGAGTGGATTTGGTGAGCAAGTCGCGGTTTGGATAAACGGTAAAGTTGATCGTGTAGATGTGAAGTGAAAATCGTAATAAAAAAGAGCCATGAGTGGAAAGGCTCATAGCTCTTTGTATAAGGGTAATAATTTTATAGGTAAATATTATCATGTAATTCCAAAAAAATCAATTTCAGTAAATTGATTGGTATTTGATTTGGATTTTATAGAAAGAGAGCAGCTAACAACAGCTAGCGGCTCGGCAGGTTCTGTAAGACAAAACAGAAAAGAATATTAACAGAATATAGAGGTTTATCCTGGTTGTTTGAACGTAGTTAAAGAAAGAATATCACATACTATCAATGTTAATAAAAACTATCTGTGGCTTTCATTTCTTTATTTTATTCACAAATAGTTCCAGTAGCTATTCCGGTTGGAGCGACACCTACTGGGATAGTAGTGATAATAGTATTCGTAGCAATATCAATAACGGAAACAGTATTACTAGCTTGATTTGTAACATATGCTCGAGTGCCAGCAGGTATGATGGTTACTTGATCAGGAGATAAACCAACAGAAATTGTATCAATTACAGTATTTGTCGCCACATTTATTACAGATACATTATTACTAACTTTATTTACAACGTAAATAAGATTTCCACCCGGTGTAATATCTATACCAACAGGTTCGATACCTACGTTAATTGTATTAATAACTGCATTGGTAGCGGTGTTAATAACAGAAACAGTATTGCTGTTTTGATTTGTGACATAAGCACGAGTACCATCTAGTGTGAAGACGATTATTCTAGGACGAATACCGACAGGAATGGTAGCGATAACTGCATTGGTAGCAGTATTAATAACAGAAATTGTGTTGCTTAATTCGTTTGCAACATATGCAAAGGTTCCATTTGGTGAAACAGTGATTCCTTGTGGAGCGAGGCCAACAGGAATGGTAGCGATAACTGCATTGGTAGCTGTATTAATAACAGAAACAGTATTATTACCATGATTTCCAACATAAACAGTTGTGTTATCTGGAGAAACAGCTACACCGATTGGATCAGTTCCAACGGGAATGGTAGCGATAACAGTATTCGAAGCAGTATCAATAACGGAAACGGTATCAGAAAAAATATTAGTAACATAGGCACGAGCTCCATTTGGTGAAACCGTTACTTCAAGTGGTGCATTACCTACAGTAATTGTATCAACTACTATATTTGTTCCGGTGTTAATTACAGATACTGTATCATTTGTAGGGTCATCTATGAGTCCTGCATTTGTAGCATATACTAGGAAATTACATGCAGGTCCGGTTGGCCCAGTAGGTCCGGTCGGTCCAGTAGGTCCCGGTGGACAATCACAATCTCCGGTAGGTCCCGGTGGTCCTTCCGGCCCTTGGATTCCTTGCACACCTTGAGGTCCAGTGGCTCCTGGTGGTCCTTCCGGCCCTTGAATTCCTGGCACACCCTGAAGTCCAGTGGCTCCTTCCGGTCCTTCCGGCCCTTGAATTCCTTGTACACCCTGAGGTCCAGTGGGCCCTTCCGGTCCTTCCGGTCCTTGAATCCCTTGGATACCCTGAGGCCCAGTAGGTCCCGGTGGTCCAGGAATTCCCATTCCGGTCCCTGAACCAGTAGGCCCAGGTGGTCCTGGTGGTCCTTGAATCCCTTGTACACCTTGAGGTCCTTCCGGTCCTTCTGGTCCTTCAGGCCCCTGAAGTCCTTCTACACCTTGAGGTCCTTGAGGCCCTTCCGGCCCTTCCGGTCCCTGAATCCCTGGCACACCTTGAGGTCCTTCCGGTCCTTCTGGTCCTTCCGGCCCCTGAATTCCTTGCACACCTTGAGAACCCTGAGCGCCTCTAGGTCCAGGAAATCCTCTAGGTCCAGTGGCTCCAGTCGGCCCCGGTGTTCCGATGTTACTTAATAGCGAACTATTTAAGATTCCTTGTAAAATTAAGTTGAATGTTTGCTGTAATAAGGGGTCCGATATATTTGAACAACTTATAAGTGAAGACAAGCTTTGGAATAGAAATTGGAATAATGCTGAGATTTGAGTGAGAGATGCGGTAGGTAAAGAATTAATTAATTGATTTATAGTTCTTATAACTAAATTTCTATTTGGTGTATTTGGTTGTACTGCTATTAATAAATCATTTAATGCCTGTAATGCTGATTGGAGTATTTGTATAGTTGTTGGATTTGGTGTTGTGAAAAAAGAAAGGATGGCTTGATTTAATTGATTTATTATTTGCAATAATTCTTGTTGTTGAGCATTCGAGAAAAAAACAGGTGTACAGCAATTACTTTGATCACAAGGGGATATAGAAACAAAGCAGGGTTGCTGAAATTTATCACACGAATTTGATTTTCGATTATATCTCATAAATACCTCCTTTAAAAAATTAAATGTTAAGTAATTTTTGGTAAATTATTAGCAACTGAATTTGTAGGTATATGTTTAATTGAAATGTTTTTTCCTTCAAAGTATATGCCAATAAAATTGAGGTGTTCATATGGGGATATAGCCAATACTTGGTTGCTAGGAGGAAATTGTAATCATAGGAAAGGAAATGAAGGTTACAAAGTTTATAGAAAAACGATTGTATTTAAAAAAAGCGTTATTGTAATAAAAGTTGAAGTTTATTAAAAAGAAGGAATGAAGGAAGTTGTAAAAGATTTTGAAAGATCCATAAAAAAAGAATTCAGTGAAACTCTGAATTCTTCTACACGTATTTTTATTTGTTAATCCATTTTATTTGTTAATCCATTTAGAAATAATAGGAATTTGTTGTGCCTATTAAAATATGTACTGTTGGTAATTATAACATGAAAATGAATTGTAATAGAATAATGCATTAAAAAGAACAAGTAATAAATTAAATAAAATAAAAGCTTTATTTTGTTATAGATAAATAGGTGACTCAGCAATTTTGCTAGCCGAGTCACCTATTACTATCGAACCAAATAATGTTCTTTTTCTATATGTAGTTATGTTGAGTTCCTAGAGGCTAACCCAAAAAACAGTTAAAGGACAAAGAAAATCATTGTAGAGAGTTTTACATTTTATTATGTCAATGCTACAACAGCAAGAGTTAAGCCCAACGTATTTAATGTATTAGAATATGGTCCTACATTAACAGTAAGAGTACTTGTTATACCTGGAGGTGTAGTGAAAATTGCGGGGGCTGATACAGAAGTGAATCCGGCTGTATATCCTAGAGAAGTACCTGATCCAATGATTGGATTATTATTCAGATACATAGTGATACCTGCCGAATTACCTCCTGGTTGAATGATAACTTGCACTTCATAGATTGCCAAATAGGTTCTTCCACCTTCAAGTAAAACAGTTGTTGGTGGTGTGAATGAGATTGCCGTGCCATTAGAATTTACCACAGTATCTAGTGGAATCGCAGAGTTTACAGAAACTATTGATGGGGTAGTTTGAACAACATTTAAACTGTTAGCCGTGGGAGATGGACAAGAACAAGGTTTGTGAATGTTAGAGTTGTTATCATTTTGATAATTCACAAATAATCAAGCTCCTTTACGTAAGATAATTTTTTATCCTATATAAAACGTAGCTTTTTTGTATCTAAGTTATTTTTAATAAGTTTTTAAAGATAATTCGAATATTATTGGTCAGTCAACTCTTAAAAGTATTTGATACTCTGGGATTTAAAAGTGCATCTGATAAATATATATGAATGTTTTTTAAGGACATTACTGTAAGTTAGGAAACATAATAAAATCGTTATTTTAATAAAAAACGGGAAAATGAGGGGGAGTAAAAGGAAAAGAACCCTTTATATAAAGGGTTTTTCTGGTGATTTAATCTATCAATTACATTCTTGGTAATATTCATCACATGAATCGTTATTATCGTTACAGCATATACAAAATGTTTTTTGAACAAATAAACTAACTACACTAGTAGAACCTTCCTGCTTTGTAAGAGTAAGACTTTGAAAATCTTCAACTTGAAATGTTTTTGTTTGAACAGGTTGTAATGTAGTAGTAATTGGTACGCTAGATCTTCTTGTTAGAATAGTTACTTGAACGGGTGCACTCATACCGACAACGAATAACTGAATTAATGTTTTGTTATGATTGTTTGTAAAATCCTCAAATACAGTTTGTGGAGCGGTGGTTTCAAGGAAAACTGACACAGGTATATTTCCATTTTCATTTTCTGCAGAACCAGCTATCGTATGAGTTTCAATAAAACAGTTATTTTTTTGATTGTTGGAATGTGATTGGTTTTTATAATATTTTTTACCATCTTTATAAAAGTAATCAGCCATATGAATTTAAAGCTCCCTTCTTTTAAATATCTATATAGTCTATTTAATAAAGTGAAGTAGTGCTTGTACAACATAATAAAATCCGCTCTCGTAATTATCTAAAAATGTTATTTGGAAATTAAAGAGCGCCATTCAAGGCGCTCTCGGATAAACATTAATATTGAAAAAGAATACCACATTATATTTTATGCATGTTCTTAATAAATGTGTAGTTTTTTAGCAAAATCCTTATTTGAAAACAAGAAACCCTAGAGTTAGGGCTCTAGGGCTTCTTATTTTGGTATTATTCTCACATGGTTTTTCAAAAAGAATAGAACATATTGAAGATAACATGTGAATGTTTCATAAATGTATCAAAAAAGTGAACAAAATTGCTAGTGGAGAAGAAGCAGAAATGAAGTTTCTAATACGTAAGTACGTGAAAGGTATTATTTCCAATGAATAAAATGCGCATGGGACACCTAATCATTATTTTATCGGGGGAAAAGAATATGTTATGAACTTGGTTGAATGAAAAAATGAAAATTTTACTTTTAGAGTGAAACTAAACAAAAACGCTATTTTATTAGAAAAGGAGGATGAAAATGGAGGTCCAGTTAATTCACGAACAAACATATAAAAGTCAGTATGATTTAGAAAATGCAGTAGAAAAATTCTACGATAGTCTCCCAGAAGAATTCGGAATGTTAGAGGACGAGGATATCAAGAAATTTGATCATATAAGCGGAGTATTTGAGGCGACGGCCGTAATGAAGAATGGTTTGAAATTGAAGGTAGAAATATTCTTTGCGGATTGACGCAGACGAAGATGAATCATGGGTTTGTAAAGCTTATCAAGTAGCTTAATAAAAACTTCATTTGAAAGGAAAGTGATCAAGGTGGAAGTTCAATATGATGCGCAGGGCCGAATGAAGTACCAACCGATTACCATCCGAATCATAAGAAGCCGTATACAACGAAAGAATTAGCCTACATATGTAAGTATTATGGATTCGGAAAGATGAAGGGAATTGCTTTAGCATTAGGAAGAACGGAATTAACGATAAGGCAGCTAGTAAATACTCTCCGGAAGAATGGAATATTTGAAAAATATAAAACTATGGGTGAGTAATTACAATAAAAATTTCATTTTATAGAAATAAAAACCCTAGTTTCCTAGGGTAATGGTATAACAGCCAAATATATTTTATTCGTTTATATTGTAACTTAATATTACGTTAAATACATCAGGTAAATGAAACCAATTGTAGAAAATAAGAGCAGTTAGCAAAAGCTAACTGCTCTTCTCCAAGGGGGAACAAGGAGAAAATCTAATGTCATATATAGTATTGACGTAATATTTAGTTTTATTCGTGAAGAATTACGTTTAACTTAATGCATAACCAACGATTAAAGTTAGTGTTAAAAACACTGATAATAACAATGTTAGCAGAACTGTTACTATGCTTCTAAGCATTGCTATCCAATTACCTGCTTTAGAGAATCCTTTAATACCAGCAAAAAAAGTTCCTATTGAAAAAATGAGTACAAAAAATAAAGGGTGAAAATAAACGATATTTATAAACGACGTATTCATTTCAGGTGTGCATACTTCAAGATATAAAAGAAAAAAAGCAATGCAAACTAATGAAAAAAAAGACCATAGATTTATATTATGCTTCATAGGTTGCTCCTTTGTTATCAAAATATTGCTATTAAATTTTAATGGAAAATATAAGAAAAATATAGTGGTTATAAATTGGAATGAATTTTTAGACAAAATAATCCTTTTGTTTAAAGAAAAACAAGCTACCACGTTACAATGATTGGAGATATTTTCCGATATATCCTTAAGAGGGTGGGAATAGAAAGAATATCTTCGAGAGGAAAGGAATTAATTTATATTAGGAAATTGGTTGGGTAAATTAAAATAACCTAAATGTATACAAAGATATAAACTTATTAATAGTCATGACAATGAAGATTTTAAAACTGGTAAGATGGGGATATTTAGTTATTGTAAATGTGAAAAGTGCTGGAATTGTTCTAAAGGAAGGAATATCTGAAATATAAATATAATTGAGGGGAGTGAAATAATAATGGAAACTAGTACTTTTTTAGGGCTGTTCTGGGGATGGATGACGGTTATCGTATCGGGAATACTTTTCGTCCGTCCATCTGTGCTACGTGACTTAAAAAAATTAGTGGTTGAAGACAGAGGATTTGGTATTATGTATGGTTTTCTATCGATTTTCCTAGGATTAGGTACTGTAATTCTACATAATGTATGGGTATTCAACTGGCAGGGATTCCTAACGGTTATTGCATGGCTTGCATTATTAAAGGGAATTTACATAATTGCATATCCTGAACCCTCCAAGAAAACAGACTTTGAAGTAAGGATACTATCAACACGTATAGTACTCGCTATCATTGGTGCTTTGGCTTTATGGATGCTTATAGTAATCTATATAAAATAATCTTTTTTTAATAAATAAAAGAGCCTGATATGAGAGAAAAGGCCTTTTCAAAAATTGCATATGAGGAAAATCAATGTCAATAGTTTAATACCAATAAATTAGAATTAATTCCAGGTATTAAGTATTGAGAAATAAAAAATATTTAACGCAACAAAGTGGTTAACTTTATGAGCTAACCACCTGTTCCACAAAAGAAAATTAGGCCCTATAAGTAATAGATGTGTAATTTAAAGTTACAGTTATAGTGTAGGCGAGATTGAAAATGTTATACGAAAGTAATTTTGTTTAAAAGTTTTATTTTGTCATAAATAAAAGAGCATTTAGCCCAGCCTAACTGCTCGATACAGAGGTAATAGTCTAGCTACATAGATATTATATGCTGAGTTATTGATTTTATTTGTGTAAAACACAAAAGAGCAGCTAACAAAACCTAGCCGCTCTAAACAGTGATGTGTCTCTAGATGTAGTTGTAGTATAAACAGAACGTTGAGTTTTATTCATAGGGAGGTAGAGATGGGCTTGAAAATAGAATATAGTCCGGCTAGAAAACTAGAGGACACCAATTTTTAGAACTGCGATAAAATTGTTTTAAGAAATGGTGTTCTCTTTATTTTGAAAGGGGATTTGGGAAATGAAGGTATTAGAATAGAAATGGTTAATAAACGCATAGATTGATAAAAAGTAAAGGGAAAATCCCTTATGAGAATAAGGAATATTATCATTTTCGTTACCATTTTCTTCTATATTTATATATAATTAATTTGTATTTTATATATAAATTAGGAGGGAATTTATGACTACAAATAAGGACTACATTCGTTATATCCGGGGAAAAGTAGGGCATGATTTAATATTTCTTAATTTTGCTGGAGGTATTGTTTATAACGAACGAAATGAAATTCTTTTACAAAAACGGGGAGATAGAAATGAATGGGGTATTCCAGCTGGTGCTATGGAACTTGGAGAATCTCTTGAAGAAACCGCTAAACGAGAAATATTTGAGGAGACAGGATTAAATGTTGAAGTTGAACATCTTATAGGTGTCTATTCTAAATATTCTGGTGAGTTTCCGAACGGAGATAAAGCTCAGACTATCACTCATTGTTTTCAATGTAAGCCAATTGGTGGAGAACTTACTGTAGATGGTATTGAGACTTTGGATTTAAAATACTTCCCAATAGACCAAACGACTTAAGAACATAAAATAAAATTTAGATGAGCAAAGCTATTTCAAGTGAATAGAATCCATTTTTTAAGAATACATAAAAAAAATATATACAAGCGTAGTCTAATCAATACATCATTGGTGAAAGTAGAATTCTATAAATTTTTTGGAGGAAGAGATATGCAAAAAAAGGTTCTCCTGTTTACAGATTTAGGGATTGATGATGCCTTTGCTATACTGTACATCTTTTTTCGTAAAGACATTCAACTTGTAGGAATTGTGGCCGATTATGGAAATGTATCAAGAGAAAATGTAATAAGAAATATAAACTATTTAAAGTACATTGCGGGAAGAGAAGAAATACCTGTATTCCTTGGTGCTTCTGTACCGTTGACAGGTATATTAATTCAGTATTTCCCTGAGGTACATGGAAAAGTTGGATTAGGACCTATTATTCCACCTGAAATTTCATATCCAGTTTATCCTTTAAATGATATTTATCAAATTATAGAATCAAATTTAGAAGATCTTACCATTATCAATTTAGGAAGACTTTCTTCGCTAGCTACGACTTTTGTATTAAATTTAGAAACAATGCGAAATGTAAGAGAATGCATTTGCATGGGGGGAGCTTTTTTCTATCCAGGTAACGTAACTGCTGTGGCTGAAGCTAATTTTTACGCAGATCCTTATGCAGCAAACTTAATTTTACAGCATGCAAAGAACTTGACGATTATTCCTTTAAATGTGACTCAACATGCGATTGTTACACCCGAAATGGTCCAACAAATTGATGCATTTCATCGGAATACACAGGATCTTGCAGGACTCATCATCAAACCTATGTTAGATTATTATTATAATTTCTACTCCAAGTCTAATCCTGGTATAAGTGGAAGTCCTATGCATGATTTTGTAACGGTATGGTATTTGCTGAATCAAGAGGCTGTTAGTCTTTCAAGGGTACCCATTAAAGTAATTCCTGATCAAGGGGAAGGATTTGGTCAAAGCATTGCAGACTTTCGTTTTGTTACAAATCCAGGCTATAAAACGCATAATGTAGCTTTTCAGTTTGATTATGAATGGTTCAAGAAGGATATTATGGAAACGTTCCTAAAGAAGAGAGTGTAACAGACTTTATTCACTTTACTTAACGTATAGGAATCCGACTTTTTTAGGTTGAAATTCTCTAACATACAAAGCTTCCTAATTGTTGGTACATTAAACTTTTAACTTGATGACTATGTTATTCTACCCCATTCTATACAGTTACTCATTTTTAATGTGTTGTGTAACTCAAAAGAGGAAGTGTTATGAAGCTATGAATATCAAGGGCTGTAGCATTTAAATTAGTTACACAAAATATAAGATATGGGTAAGTGAAGAAAAGGTATAAAAAAGAGCGTAGTTTGTCCAATAGATGTAATGCTCTATTACTATTAAGTTAAGAAATTCATTGTTTCCGATTAATTGCATCCGTTTTTTGTGATTGTTATTGATTTTAAAAAATAAAAAATCGCCTTATTAAAGGCGGTTCATTTTGCATTCTTTTGATAAATAAATATCTTTTAAAATTAAATACAATGTTCTACATTAACATGTTTCTGGATCTTTGTCTTTTTTTCTAAGACCAAATAATCCTAGTAGTCCCAATAAACCAAGCCAATCCCAATTATTATTTTTATTCTGATTATCATTTAAATCATTTGTCGTATTTACATTTCGAGTTCTCACATCATTATTAACTCTATTCATGTTATAGTCATTAACTCGAGTTATAATTAGTACGAAACGTTCATAAAACCATTTTTAATATACATGATAATAGTATAAACTCTATATTTCTTTTAATAATTTAGGGTTATATCCTTTCCGCATTAGCCGCTTTTAACCACGCTTCATAGAATTCTATAACTGATGCATACCGTTCTGCTCGATTGGCATTTACAGCACGATACGTTACCTCATATAATTCCTTACTTGCTTCCCATTTTAGAAAAGAACGATCTTTTTCGCCGCCTAAAAGTGAGAAAGCCATTGCTCCCATATTAAATACATTTGTTCTTTCATCAATTATTGCGTTTAGTTCAAATTCCTCTGGTGACATAAAACGGGAGGAACCCCATAGCCGGCCCATTCTATTTATGTAAGGTTTTTTACTGTATAAATCTATATCACAAATTTTTGTTTCGTTTGTATTAAAATTATATAAAATACTACCGTCATAAAAATCTATTGCTACATAGTTTTTCTTTTCTACATAACTATGGAAAGAAAAAATGGAATGTAAGGAATGAATTCGTTCTATAGCAGATAAATGCCTAAATTTATAAAATGGTGAGTTTGGATTTTTATATTTTTCAGGAGGTGGGAAACTCCAATGCGAATGAAGACATTCACCATCAAACCAATCGAAAATTAATACATATCCAGATTGGACTGGAAAATGATTAATTAGTCTTATGAGCGATTCATGCTTTAAATCTTCATAGATAGTAACTGAATTTTTTAGCCTTTTAATAGCATCACCCGTTGTTCCTTCATATGCAATTGTTTGTGCTCCTGCGTATTTGATAAATTTCTTATGCCCATCTTTTTCTACACCAAAACTTATATTCCCTGAATCTTGCTGGTCAAAAACTGCAAATACGGTCCCTAATTTAATAAGCCAATCAAAATTATGATATTCTTTTAATTGGAATGTTACGTTATTTAACTGAATTTCGACTGAATTATCTTTCATAGATTACCTCACATTTAATATAATTAAGTTGTACATTCCACTATTCGACATATTTTATGGAAATCCTATGCTAATAATATAAAATTTTATAAATATAATGATAAATACTTATAAAGAGGTGAATACAATGGACCAACAAATTGTTATTAAAGCATATCAAAAAGACTGGGGTGAAGAGTATATAAAAGAAAAAGAGAAATTTTGTTCCTTGTTAGGACAAGAAATAATTGCTGTTGAACATATAGGGAGCACAGCAGTAGAAGGATTAGGAGCTAAACCTCTTATTGATATGATGATTGGCGTAACAGAATTGCAAATAGCTGAAAAGTGGATTGAAGTTCTATCGGAAATTGGATATGAGTATGTTCCAAAAGATGCAACGAATTGGCGTTTTTTTAGAAAGGGAAAATGGAGAGCGGGTACTCATCATTTGCATATTTATATTTATAATAGTGATGAGTGGAGAAACAATATTTTATTTCGTGACTTTCTAATAAGCCATGAATGGGCACGTAAAGAATATAGAGAATTAAAAGAGAGGCTTGCTATTACATATGCTTTTGATCGTGTTTCATATACAAAGGCAAAAGCGCCGTTTATTCGAAAAATATTAGAATTGGCTAGAATTCAATAAATTTATAGATTCTTATCTAACTAGTTTTGAAACCTCTTCCTATACTTTTTATAGGGAGAGGATTTTTTGCATAATAAAATATATAATTTCTAATTATTGGAGGCAAACTATTTTATTTATTTTGATATTTCTAGTACATTGGAAATATTAAGGGGGAATTAAGCAATGAAAGCTATTGTACATCAATATGAAAAAGGATTAGAGGGGTTAGAATATAAATTTTCACCTGAGATAAGTCCTAATGCAGGTGAAGTGAAAATAAAGTTAAAAGCTGCAGGGTTGAATCATAGGGATTTATTTATTATAAACAATAGAAAAGAAATGGATCTCCCATTAGTAATAGGTTCAGATGGCTCAGGAATTGTTACAGAAATAGGAGAAGGAGTTTCAAATATTACACTACATACAGAAGTTATTATTAATCCTAGTATTGGATGGGAACATGCTACTGAAGTACCGGAGTTACCGGAAGTACTAGGTGGGCCGAAAGATGGAACGTTTGCTGAATATGTAATTGTACCAGCTGAAAATGTAGTAGAAAAGCCGTCATATCTTACTTGGGAAGAATCAGGTGTTTTATCTTTATCTGCATTAACTGCATATAGAGCACTTTTTACAAAGGGTAGATTGAAGTGCGGTGAACATGTTTTAATTCCGGGAATAGGAGGTGGTGTAGCTACATTTGCCATGTTATTCGCGAAAACAATCGGCGCAAAAGTGAGTGTTACTTCAAGGGTAGAGAATAAAAGGGAACTTGCTGAAAAATATGGTGCAGATATTTCTTTTAATAGTACCGGAAATTGGGAAGAGAGCTTACAAGGTGAAAAAGTAGATTTAATAATAGATAGTATAGGCCCGGCAACTTTCTTGAAATATTTTGATGTATTAAAACCAAATGGAAGAATCGTGAATTTTGGTGCAAGCTCAGGAGATAAAATTGAATTACCATTACGCGCATTATTTTATAATCAAATTGATATTATGGGAACATCCATGGGTAGCCGTGAGGAATTTAATGAGATGATAAAGTTTATTGAAAAATATCAAATTAAACCAATTATTGATAAGGTTTATTCGTTAGAAGAAGCAATTCGAGCACTAAGCCGTATGGAACATGGGGAACAATTCGGAAATATTGTACTTCAAATGAATTAAAAAATATGATTTTGCAATTAGTATATTTAAATGAATATGTTATGTATTTCAAACATGAAAAAAATACGAACCGCCTTATTATAAAGGCTTACCGGCTTTATACATAAATAGCGTATAAAATTTGTTTAATAATTGTCACATGAGTAATAGTAAAATGAGAATTAGATGAAAAAAGTTTAAGCCTATTTTCATAATGGTATTGTATACTGTGTAAATCAAGAACACTTGTATGTAAGGAGAGAGTTTAATGAATTACACAGTATTTCAGTGGTTTAATAATTTTGCTGATTCATCCAAACTATTAGATACGTTAATGATTGCTATTACAAATAGCGCTGCATACGTAGCCGTTCTATTTATGTTTATCTTATGGTTTAATAATGGAAAGAAAGAAAAGGCAATTAGAAAACAATATACAGTTTTATATACGACGCTTTCGGTTATTATTGCATTATTAGTAAATGTTCTTATACACGCGGTATATTACCATCCGCGTCCGTTCGTATCACATGATGTACATCAATTAGTACCACATGCAGCAGATTCATCATTCGTTAGTGATCATTCTGTACTTGTATTTTCAATCGCCTTCGTATTTATTCTTAGAGGAGAAAAACTGAAATATATCGCGCTATTATGGGCAGTACTAGTCGGTATATCACGTATGTACGTAGGTGTTCATTATCCTTTAGATATACTTGGTGCAGCATTCTTAACACTTATTACGAGTGCTTTAGTAATGCAAAGTACACGTATGTTTGAACCAATAGCGAAACTTGTATTCAAAATGTATGCATTAGTAGCGAGACGAATTCCTTTCTTAGCAAAATATAACCATATCGCATAATTTTCCTATAAAAAGTTCCCCTTTGGACATCCAGAGGGGAATTTTTTTATAGGAAATACGAAAAGAGTTTAGAGTGCTCTGTAATCAAGTTGTACTAATTAATATTCTGAAATTTCACGCACCGTATTTTAAATATATAAAATAATAACACAAAATAACAACAGTTAGTTTTGCATTGTTTTAAAGGAATTAAAAAGAAAACTTCGAAACATATAGTATCGCAAACAAAAACTATAAATTTTAAAACGCATCTTCGTACGAATCCATTCCAAAAGAGAGGAGATAAGCATGCAAAAACTTCAAACGAATAAAGGCGCTCGATATATGATGATTGCTTTTATTGTTTTGTTTCTTATTATGATTTTGCGTATATTCTATATTCAGGCAGTAGGAGTCGTGCATAATGTGAATGTAAAGGATCTCGCGAATGAACAACATAATAAAAAAGGTGTTTTAGAAGCGAATCGTGGTACTATCTATGACCAAACAGGAAAGGTGTTAGTACAAGATTCTACAACATATCGAGTTGTTGTGAATTTAAAAGGAAAAGATAAAGTGAAAAATAAAGATGAAACCGCACAACAATTAGCCGATGCGCTTGAAATTGATAAAGAAGAAGTATTAAAAAACTTTCATGAAGGGCGTACGCAAGTTGAAATTGGGAAAATTGGTCGGAACTTATCTAGGGAAAAGAAGGAAAAAATTAATGATTTAAAAATACCAGGTGTATCCTTTATGTCGGAAAAAGCAAGAGTGTATCCGAATGAAGACTTTGCATCTTATATACTTGGTTTTGCTAGACCAGATGATAAAGGGAATACGGAAGGGAAGTTTGGGCTTGAAAAGAGTTTGGATAAATATTTGCGCTCTACAAACGGGAATATAGAATATGTGGGTACACGAAGAGGGATTCCGCTTACAAATGATATAGGTAAAGTAGAACCAGCTAAAAATGGGAATAACGTATATTTAACGCTTGATAAACAAATTAATAGTTTTTTAGAAGAAGCGATGAATATAGCGCAAGAACATTATGATCCTTCTATGTTAATTGGTATTATTGCTGATCCAAAAACAGGAAAGGTTTTAGCGATGTCTAGTAAGCCTAGTTACAATCCTAATGTAGGTGATATCGAATACTTTTTAAATGACCCGATTGCAAATGCATATGAACCAGGTTCAACAATGAAAGTTTTTACATTAGCAGCTGCCATTAATGAAGGTGTATATAACGGAAAAGAATATTTTCAATCTGGAAAATATTCCGTTGGTTCATCTGATATAAAAGACCATAATGGTGGATTTGGATGGGGATCAATTACATTTGATGAAGGATTTGAAAGGTCATCAAACGTAGCTTTTTCTATTTTAGAAGATCAGTTACTGAAACCAAATAAATTTAAGCAATATATGAATAAATTTGGATTCAATCAAAAAACAGGGATAGATTTACCTGGAGAAAGGAAAAATACTTTATTATTAAATACACAAATTCAACAGGTTACAACTTCTTTCGGTCAAGGTTCTACAGTAACTCCGATTCAATTAATCCAAGCGGCTACTGCTATAGCAAATGACGGGAAAATGATGCAACCATATATCGTTGATAAAGTTGTAAATCCAACAAACAAAGAAGTTATTATGGAAAATCAACCGAAAGAAATTGGGAATCCGATAAAAAAAGAAACAGCGGACAAGGTTAGAAGCTTAATGGAGCGTGTTATAACATCTTCAAAAGGAACTGGTACAATGTATAAAGTGGATGGTTATCCAATTGGAGGTAAGACAGGAACAGCACAAATCCCGAATCCTGAAAATGGCCGATATATGGAAGGGAAAGAGAATTACATTTTCTCCTTTTTAGGAATGGCTCCAATTGACGATCCGGAGTTAATCGTATACTTAGCTATTAAGCAGCCAAAGTTAAAAGGAGATGAGTATGGAGCTCAGCCTCTTGCTGAAATATTTAAACCTGTTATAAAAAACAGCCTTGAATATTTAAAGGTGAAACCGTATACAGAAAAACAAATAGCTGATGCAGCGAAACAATCTCAATTAAAAGTACAAAATTATGTAAATCAATCGATGGATACAATAGAGAAAAGTGTAGAAAAAGAGAAGCTACAGCCGGTAATTTTAGGAGAAGGAAAAATAATAAAACAATATCCACAGTCTGGCGAGGTAATGAGTGAAGGTGATCGTGATCGTATATTTTTATTAGGGAATAACGCACAAATGCCAAATGTAAAAGGGTGGTCCATGCGTGATGTTATGCATTTCTCTAAACTTTTGAAATTAGATTTGAAAACTTCTGGTACGGGTTATGTAACGAGTCAAAGTATTGAAAAAGGACAAGATTTACAAGAAGGAGATACACTAGAACTAGAATTAGAACCGCCGTTACAACCGTTAACAGAGGCGAATACGAATTAATCCAGGCATTTGGAAAGAGCTATATGCAAATAGCTCTTTCTTTAGAGTTGCGAGTAATTTCACGCACCGTAATTTTTTAAAAAAATAATAAATAAAAGAACTAACAGTGACACGTTATTAAATATCTGATTATTGTTTATTTACAGTTAAATTTATATGTGATAATATGGAAAAAATAAATGCAGTGAAGAGAAGAGTAAATAAAATGAATTTTTCACAGAGAGCTCCATGTAGCTGAAAAGGAGTAAAAATTCTTTATTGAACCAAGCCTCTGAGCAGCACATCGGAACCTATTATTAGGGGATGGTGTGACGGGAGCTCCCGTTATAGAGCTATGGTATAAGCATGAATTAGAATGCAGTACCTGATAAGGTTAGTATGGTGACATATTAACAAACTAGGGTGGCACCGCGATGATAAATCTCGTCCCTAAGATTAAAAGTCTTGGGGGTGGGATTTTTTTATTGTTGTAAAACAATTTTGAAAGCGGGGGCCAAAAATGAAAAATTTACTTAAAGATTGGAAATATCCTTTATTACTATTGTCCGGAGTTGGTATTGCGAATTTAGGGGCATGGATTTACTTAATAGCACTGAATGTACTTGTCTATAATATGGGTGGCTCAGCCTTAGCTGTTGCTACTTTATATGTAATAAAACCATTAGCCACTTTATTTACAAACGCTTGGTCTGGGAGTATGATTGATCGTTTAAATAAACGGAAATTAATGATTCACCTCGATATATATCGTGCGTTATTTATCGCTATTTTACCTTTACTTCCGTCACTTTGGATTGTTTATGTATTCGTATTCTTTATAAGTATGGCCAGTGCAATTTATGAGCCAACTGCTATGACGTATATGACGAAATTAATTCCAGTAGAGCAAAGACAACGTTTCAACTCATTACGTACTTTAATAGGATCTGGTGCATCATTAATTGGACCAGCAGTAGCGGGGGGATTATTAATTGCAGGTACACCAGAGTTTGCTATATATATGAATGCTATAGCATTTCTCTTATCAGGATTCATTACATTACTTTTACCGAATCTTGATAAGAAAGAAGATTCGGATACAACTAGTAATACATTATCACTTACAGTATTAAAAAAAGATTGGAACACTGTTATAAATTTTAGTAGAAAACATGTGTATGTCGTATGTGTGTATTTCTTATTTCAAAGTATGTTCGTATTAGCAACTGCTACTGATTCACTTGAACTATCGTTTGCGAAAGAGGTATTACTACTAACAGATAGTGAATACGGTTTTCTAGTTAGTATAGCTGGTGCAGGATTTATTTTAGGTGCCATAACAAATACAATTTTGTCAAAAAAATTAGCACCTTCATTTCTAATTGGAATAGGATCATTATTCATCGCAATTGGTTATTTAATTTATGCTTTTTCAAATGTATTTTTAATAGCTGCTATTGGATTCTTTATTTTATCTTTCTCTATGGCATATGCAAATACAGGATTTTATACATTTTACCAAAATAATGTTCCCGTTCATATAATGGGACGGATCGGGAGCATATATGGACTTGTTATTGCGTTAGTAACAATCTTTATTACAATACTATCTGGTGTTGCGACTCAGTTCATTTCTATACAACTTGTAGTTATTGTAGGGTCATTAATAATGTTATTTATTACTATCGTCTTGTGTGTGTTTACTTTATTCCCATCACAATCTAAGTTGTATTCTACTGAGTCAATAAAGTGAAATTTTAATCAGGGGAGCATCCCCCACTGATTATCAGCCCTCACCAATCGGGCTTTTACGGGCAGCAGGGTCCCCACTTAACTTCTTTGCTTTCGCTGAATTTTGAGATGGGGGTCCTACTGCCCACAAATAGCGGAATACATTCGAAATGAACTTTGTGTTCTCATTAACAATTTATCGTATTTAATAAAAGGGTTCTTTCTCTTTTATATGGAAAAATTAATAAGGGTAAAGAACAATACCGAAAGACAAGGGTGGTTGTCGTGATAAAAACAAAAGATGAAATTAATAGAATTGTAAAAGAAATACAAAAGACAATAGATTTCTCTGGAGTAGTTTTAGTAAAAAAAGAAAAAGACTTAATCTATGAAAAAGCAATGGGTTACGCAAACAAAAGTGAATGTATAAACAATACGATACAAACAAGATTCGGCATTGCCTCAGGATGTAAAATTTTCACTGCAATTGGCATCTGTCAACTTGTTGAAAAAGGTGTTATTTCTTTTCATACAAAATTAAAAGATTGTCTAGAGATAAAATTTCCAAACTTCGATGAAGATATTACAATACATCAACTACTAACGCATAGTGCTGGTATACCAGATTATTTTGATGAAAGTATTATGGATAACTTCGAAGACCTTTGGAAACAAACACCTATGTATCTACTAAAGAGCGTAAAAGACTTTTTACCATTATTTCAAAACAATAATATGATGTTTGCACCTGGAAATAAATTTCACTACAACAACGCAGGTTTTATTATACTTGGATTAATAATAGAAGAACAGACGAGACTTAAATTCACGGAGTATATAGAAACAAACATTTTTAATCCTGTTGGTATGAATGATTCTGGCTATTTTTCGTTAGATAGATTACCAAGACATACAGCTCTAGGATATATAAAGGACGAAACCAACCAAAATTGGAGAACAAACGTCTACTCTATACCAATAAAAGGAGGAGCTGATGGAGGTGCATATGTTACTGCACCAGACATGCTGAAATTTTGGGCGGCACTATTTAATAATGAAATTTTAGGAAAGGAATATACAAGGTTACTTTTAACTCCCCACATTCAAGTAAATGATAAACAATCTTACGGATATGGAATATGGATTGAAACACGAGAAAACAAGGTATTCAAATATCATGTAATGGGATATGATCCAGGCGTCAGTTTTCGCGCGGCTATATATCCAGAATTAGGAATCACTTTAGTTATTCCATCGAATAAAGGGGCAGGACCCGAAAAATTAATGACAGAAATAGAAAGAGCTTTTTAATTATATGGATATAAAAGAAGAGATACGAAAATAATTTAAACGGGTTCATGCTTGTTTCTGTTTTGAAAAATATTTTAGTTAACGAGGAACCCTTTATTTATTAAATAAGGGGTTTTTGTAATTCTGCACAATTACATATGATTATATGGATTTTTAAATTAAAAAACATTACTATATAATTGTAAATTTTAATTATTACTTCATATGAAAGGATGTGTTAACAATTTGTATATGATCAACGGTAGTTTGTTTATTATTTTAGGGGTTATTTGTTATTTAATTGTACGTGGAATATTAATTGGTACCAAAAATAAAAAACATGTGATTTGGTGGAAAGAAATAGTAAGTTTTTTATTCGTGGTTTACATTTGTATGGTTGTTGCAGTAACTTTATTCCCTTTACCAATCGGTTTTCCTTCTAATATTGAAAATCTGAATCGCTCGGTCAATATAATTCCATTTGCATCAATTATTAAAGACATCAATCAAATTGGTAGTGCTTATGATGGGGATGCCCTATTTATGATTGGTCTAATTGTAAGAAATGTAGGCGGGAATATTTTATTATTAATGCCTTTAGGATTTTTAGCACCAATTTTATGGGATAAATATAAAAAGTTCAAAAATACTATTTTATTAGGATTTACTATATCAGTTAGTATTGAATTGCTACAATTAATTCAGTCTTTATTTAGTGGAGTGGGACGTATTACTGATATTGATGATGTTATCTGTAATGTTATAGGTTCTATTATTGGATATTCTATTTATAATATCTTTTTAAAAGCCATTAATAAATTTAACATTCGAGTGTTGGGTAAAACTAATTCTAAAGGTGTGGAATTAGTTGATAAATAGGAGTTTAAACGAGTTATTAAAGGCGTACGAGTAAAAAGTACGTCTTTTTATTTTTATAAATAATGCTTAAGGCTGATGAGAAATCACATTTTCCATCTTACACTTGAAAGTAGCTATCGTATTTCAAGTATGGAATGAAAAGAGGAGAATATAATTTTTAAAGATAAACAAGTTTATAGGAGGATTCTAAATGGATATTTTACTTGTTGTTCTTATTATTGTTTTGATGCAAAGTAAAGAACGAAAAGTGAAAATAAACCGTATTTGGCTCATTCCGGCTTTGTTGTGCTTTGTAACAATCCAGTCCATTATTCATATGGGACAAATAACATCCCTTGTTTAACATTGCTAAGAACGGTAATACTAATTAACATTGAACTTTTACAACAAGGGATGATAATATGATATACATTTACACAGACTTCGGCGGTACTCATACAACTTCACTTGCTGCAGCGTATCATTTAAATAAATTACCAACGGATCGTAAGTTAACGAAAGAAGAAATTTTGAATGTAGATTACTTTAATAAATTGAAAACAGAAGATATGGGAAAAATTATTTTTCATGGAATCGATGAACATGGTCATCCTGTATATACGATTGGATGTGGCGCATCAAAAGTTGTTGTACCAGCGATGAAGCATTTAGGAGAAATCTTGCAAAAACATTATCAAAGCCATGAAAAGATTATATTTTCTAACACATCACCAACAGTGCCTTTACCAATGACTTTCGGTGGGCTGTTTTCTAGAAGGTTCCATATTGATTTTATTGGCGTACCTTTACTCGTATGGGGAGCAAAAATTTGCTGTGATAATATACAAAGGCTTGTTAGTTATACAAAAGAAGCTGGACGATTAACGAATGATTATGTAGTAATTTTAGATAATGAAACTTTTAAATAGTATATGATAAGAAGAAAATCGAGCAAATTCCTTGATTTTCTTTTTTATTTGTGAAATAGACAAGAAATAGTCACAATTAATATGCATCTACTATAGCCAAAACAATAAAGTCCTGTTACTATTACAGGGATATTCTCTTTTCGTAACATAAATATATAGAAAAGTCAGAAAAGAGGAATTGAATTAAGGGAGGAACAACATGAAGCGTGTTGCTTGGATTACTGATAGTACAACTGCGAGTTTTAAAACAGAAGGAGATAACTTTGTTATCCCAATTGAAGTTATTATTGATGGTGTGTCGTACAAAGATTGTGAAGAAGGTGTGCGTGAGCGCGTTTATAATGCTTTGAATGAAGGTAAAACTGTCACTACATCACAGCCTAACATAGGGGAAATGGTAGATTTATTTTCGAAATGCAAAGAAGAATATGAAGAGGGATTTGCAGTTGCTATTAGCGGAAAAGTAAGTGGAACCTATCAAAATATGAAGCTAGCTGCAGAAATGGCAGGTTTTCCATTAACGGTATTAGACAGTGAAACAACAAGTTATCCAATGGATGAACTAATTAGAAAAGCGAAATCGTTATACAATGATGGTATGACTTTACAAGATATACACAAAACATTAGTAGATGAAAAAAGAAGACCTTTCCACGTATTCCCGAAAAGTTTAAAAGGCCTTTATGCAAGTGGTCGTGTAAAGGGCATTCAATTTTTACTTGGAAGTTTATTAAGTGTTAACTTAATATTAGAAGTAAAAGGTGGAGAGCTTTTACTTGAAAAGAAAGTTCGTAAAATCCAAAAATGTCGAGAATATATTAAAAATGAACTTGAAAAAGAATTACCAAAAGTACTTCATATGTTCCATGCTAATGATAAAGATGGAGCCGAGGAATGGATTGCAGATATTAGACAAGCATTCCCTGAAATGGATTTCAAATTATATCCATTACCAATTTCATTTGCGGTTCATGCAGGTGAAGGTACAATTGCAATTAGTTATTAAAGTAAAACCCGTGAATAATTCACGGGTTTTTTATTTAATTAAAATGAAATGTGATCTCGACATATCTCCATCGAGGTTAGAAATCGATGGTCGAGCTACCTTCTCATAGATAACTGTGGAATGCTTTTTTTATGACTTATCCAATTATTTCTTACAAGATTTAAGGAGGATTGAGTTGAAAATGAATTGATTAAAGTGTAAAATTACACTAAATAACACATTAGTTACTTTTTGAGGGGGAGGTAAAGTGAATAAGGAGCATGCAATTGAACTTATTTCAACGAAAATAAAGTTAATACGCACTGAAAAAAGATATACACAAGATAAAATGGCTGAAGTTCTCGGCATATCAAAAAAAACGCTTGTTCAAATTGAGAAAGGGAGAACGAATGCAGGTTGGACCAACACTGTTGCTATTTGTGCATTGTTTAGAGATAGTGAAGTTTTACAGAATACTCTTGGGGATGATCCATTAGTAGTAATCGAAACAATGGCCCACAATAGCACTAACAACTTCAAAGAAAAAACATTGGGAGGAAAAGTCTGGTGGAAACAGATTCAAGAAAAAGGGAATTTTCGCTTACAACAAAATCTAATTAGTCAGCATTATCGTATTCTAGACAGACAGGATTACCGTTGGTTTAATTCGTTTGATTTAGAAGAAACGCTAAATCAACTTAATAAATTAGCAACGAATTCAGAACATCAAATAACCAGAACTACAATGAGCGAAAATAAATAGGAGGAAATTACATATGATCATCTTGCATTTTCTTTGGATTTACTTTATGCCAATTTACTGGTTATGTGGATTTATAGGTGGAATCTATTTAATTATTGCAGGTATCAAATATCTTAAATTACTTGTAAGTGTAATGGGATTACTTTGTCTTACCCTTGTCGTGTTACCTATTGTTTGTTGGGGGACAGGGATTAATGCGGAATTTCTTCTTACACCCGTTTCCAACTTTTCACTATTCTCTTTAAGTGGGTTAATAACAGGATTTATTGGATTTTGGTCAAAAATTAAAGGCATAAGAAATATGGGAGTTACTATTTTTACTTGTGGAGTAATAGGTGCCCTATTCTATTATTTAATGTCTATACCCGATTCATACTATATAGGATAGTTTTTCAAAACTCAGTTCATTTACAAACAAAAGGATAGTGAAACAAGAAAAACATTATTTCTATTCTTTCTGTCTAACTTATTAAATAAAAAGGAGATGCTATAGAACTGGTAGCGTCTCCTTTTTCACATGAATCATTTACCTATCAGATAGGTTGCGCTCCAGTACGTAGTAGGTAACATATCAATAGCTAGCTATAATTTCTACATTCTCTGACTTTAAATGATAAAGGAGATGTTATCACAGTTGTTCCTGCAAAGAAAAAATGAATAGTTGTAGTAAAAACATTCTAGAATACAGAAGCTTAGGAATATTGGATATAAAATATGATAAATACGAGGCGTAAGCCAGTTTACAATTTTTATGTCAACACTACAAACTTGACATGTATGTATTTCGTTTTGCACTGTAAATCATTCATATTGAGTAATAGAATTGTAGAAATATATAATAGAATATTCGCACTAATATTTATAAAACTACAATCTATTTACATATAAGGTTATTAGGATTATATTGAAAATGAAAGAGAAAACAATAGATGGAAGGGGATGTTTTTTATGTTTAAAAAAGCAGCACTAGGGATTTCATCGTTAGCAATCACAGCGTTCGTCGGATTAGGAATGGCAACAGAAGCTTTAGCTGGACCAGCAGCACCACTTACTTCACTAAACGTCGTACAAGTAGAGTCTGAGCTAGGCGGGGTAGAAACAATTAATCAGAACAGCTTCAGTACATCGCGTAACCACGGGGGAAAATACTTATATATTACAACGAAAGAAATGGGCTATGGCCAAAACCCATTTGCTAAAATGAATGGTTCTAATGTAAAAAGTATTGATTCCACTATAATTGGCGGAAGACCAATCGTTGGCTGGTATTATAAATGGGATGCTTCTGGACACCAACAAGGAACTTTTGAGTACCAAAAGACATCTATAAATGCCCCATTTAATACAATGCGTACATCAATTTATATCCAATAATTTTGAAAGCGTTCGCACATGTAGAATAGTAAAAAAGGTACTTCTAGGAGTACCTTTTTTTGATTTGAATCACGTTCATCTATATTTATAATCCTGATTTCACAGCAAGAATACTTACCATAAAACAAAATCCTTAAACGTCTATAAAATTAATATGAACGCGTAGTACAAGTCCGCTACAGTTAAAGTACGTAACTTTACATATTTCAACTCAATGAAAAAGGAAGAAACTGCAGTACTTACGCCGCAGTTTTAAATTCATCCATGAACTCACAGTTTTTAGATATATAGACATAAACGTAATACCTGCGCCTCTTTTTTAAATTCAAGATTAAAAAAGAGGAGCTAAACTTATATAAGCTTAGCTTAATGGGGATGTGGCGGAACTTTAAAATTAATTACATCTTTTTCATAGCATAAATAATTTTGTATAGGGAGATGAAAGGATTTTGTAAAATAATAAAGAATTATGTATAAACAAATATATAAATGGTAGTGATTAGGATGAAAATCAGTAAGTTTGCAGAAGTAAATAATGTAAGTGTAGATACGATTAGACATTATATGGACCTCGGACTCCTTATTCCCGAGAAAAAAGGAAGTCACTATTTTTTTGACGAGTATTGTCAAAAGGATATAGAACTTATATTAGAGTACAAATGGCTAGGGTTTAGCTTGTATGAAATTAAAGAACTGTTTCTTTATAAAAATTTAGGGAAATCCTTAGACTATGAAAAGGATAATTTTTATCAATCTTTATTTAAAGTAAAATATGAAAAGATTGAGCAAGAGATAAAAACCTTAAAGGAACGAAAAGATAAATTAAAGAAAACGTTAAATAATTTATCTATAGAAACTGAAATTTCGAGTTCAATTTTAGGGGTAGATTTAAAAGTACTTCATTTATTTAAATGTGTTAAGTGTAATGGAAATTTAATTCTTGAAGATGGCATTATTAATAAAAATCAAATTGTTGAGGGGAAATTAATTTGTAATTGTGGTGAAGAATACGCGATTACTTCCGGAGTTTTAACAACTGGAAAATTATTTGAGGTGTATAAGAGGAAATCACTTGAAGATTCTATTTCAGATTATATCCATGAAACGGATACTGCTTTTTTGGAAAATGTTCAAAGAGGAGGAGAATGGGCGAAAAAGAAACTAATGCAATTAGATTTAAATGAAAAAATACTACTTGATTTAGGGTCTGGTATTGGGTTCTTTTTACGAAATATTTATGAAGAACTACCGGAAGATTGTTTATATATTGCTGTTGATCGAGATTTGAATAAACTTTTACTTTTAAAAGATGTAATTGAGAGAAGAAATGTGAAAAGAAATATTGTATTTATTTGTGCCGACTTTCTAAACATACCTATTCAGAGTAGTTCTATTGATATTGTAATCGATCAATCAGGTACAAGTAATTATAGTTTTGAACATGAGGAGTTCTTATTGCGCGAATTAAATTCCCTTTTTAAACACAATTGTTATTTATTAAGTTCATTTATTTTATTTAATAAATTTAGTATAAATAGCCAAATTGCACCTAGACTCCGAGGGAATTTTACATCTGCAAAAGTAACGAAAGAAATCCAAAATTTACAGTTTCAATCGATTGATGAAAGCACTTCAAATTATTTAAAACGAGGCGGAAAGTACGAGGATTTCTTTGTTCAAGGAGAAGAAATTTATACATATTCATTTTTCGGAAAAAGATGGGGTTAACTCCATCTTTTATTTATTTTCCCTTAAAACTTTTCAAATCGTACATATTGCTATTGGGTTGACCCAAGAACTTACAATGTACGTAATACAAAGTTATGCAGGGGGGAAAAAGATGGGAAGTTTACGATTACATATAGAAAATAAAAATAGAAACCAAGAACTAAGAAATATGTGTCTCTATTCATTCGGGAAAACAGTATCAATATTTGGTAGCTCTATTTATAGTTTTGCATTAGGATTATATGTTTTACATATAACCGGATCAGCATTAAATTTTGCCATTACGCTTATTTTAGGAACTATTCCGATGATTGTTATGAATCCATTTGCTGGTGTAATTGCAGATAAAGTTGATAAAAAGAAATTGGTCATTTGTATGGATTTACTAAGTGGAAGCTTATTAATTACTGTTTATATATTTAGCAGTAATTATGGATTAGACTTATTCACCATTTATGCTACTACCTTTCTTATAACGGTATTTACAACATTTTTTGGAATAGGATTAGAAGCTGCAAAACCAAATATCGTCTCCAAAGAGAGGCTAATGAGTATTAACTCTATAAGTAAAATTATCGATTCTATATCTTTAATTCTAGGTCCTATGTTAGGTGGTATTGTTTTTGCAGTCTTTGATATGAAAATTTTTATAATTATAAACGGTATTTCATTTATCCTTTCGGCTATTTCCATATTATTTATTAACTTTAAATTGTTTGAGCAAAACATAAATGAGGAATGTTCAATTAGAAAAATTAATTTTATTGAAGATATAAAGGAGGGATACTCTTACTTAATGGAGCGGAAAAGCTTAAAAAATACGTTCAGTATTTTAATTTCACTTAATTTCTTCTTAGGGTTTGCTGTAACTGTTCCATTGCCATACATTATTAATACAGTTCTCGATCTTGGTTCTAAACAATTTGGTATGATTCAAGGGACTTTTCCAGTAGGCATGATAATTGGTGCGATTTTAGTAAAAAAGATAACCGATCGTTTTTCTTACGCTTATCTTTTGAAAAAGTTAAGCTTTATGTTGGCGGTTTTTATGATTATTTCAGGAATTCCAGTTTTATTCAAAAGTTTTGAGGTAAATGATTTTGTATACGTTATTACCTATTGTGTTGTTATGTTCTTTTTAGGACTAATTATAGTGCTTATTGATATACCTATAGCTTATTTCATGCAAAAAGAGATTCCTGATGAATATAGAGGGAGGGTTCTCAGCATTGGATTAAGTATAAGTAAAATGATGCTTCCTATAGCAATGGCGCTATCCGGTCTATTATTAAATTATATTCCAGCCTACATGATTACAATTGTAGGGGGAATCTTATATTTAATAGTAATTAAAGTTTCATCGAATTGTTTCATATTAGAAGTTCATTCGAAAGATTATAGCGCTTAGTAGATCTTAGATTATTTATATAATGGATACTGCTACATTTTTCAAGATAAGAAATGCAAATACTATAAAATGAAAAAATCGGCTGATTTCCCATGAACAATTTTGAAAAGATTACATATTCGTTTTGGAGACTACTTTAAAATTGTAGGTTGAGGGGGATGAATATCGTTCTAAATACAATAAGAAAATTTAACTTTGTTGATTGACCTTCCCCTTACAGGAAGCAGTATATTTAAAATAATTAATTACAGGAGGTGAGTGTTATGCTTTCAATTGGAGAGTTTTCAAAAATATCTCATCTTACAATGAAGACGCTGCGCTATTATGATGAAATTGGGCTTTTAAAACCAGCTTTCATAGACCCTAAGAATGGATATCGCTACTATGATATTTTCCAATTAGAAATAGCTTTATTGATTACACGATTAAAAACTTATTTATTTTCGCTGGAAGAAATTAAGGATATTTTAGAAAATCGGGAGAAAACTGAATTGCTTAACTCTAAAATGAAAACCAAACAAGAAAATCTAACACAGCAGATAACATATTATTCTTCTTTATTAAAAAAATTAAAGCGTGATATTCAACAATTAGATGAAGAAGAAAGTATCATAGGTTACTTAAATCATATTGAGATTAATCTTGTAAATCACTTAACCTATAATATATCATCTCAGCGAAAACAAATTAATACCGTTGATTTCCTAACACACTTTAATGAGTTGTTTAGTAAAATTTCATTTGAAAATTTATTACCTATTGCAAAACCACTTGCTATTTTCCATAGTTCAGAATATGTACCTGAAAATTATGATGTGGAAATTGCGATTCCCCTTGCAGAAGCCACAAATAAAACAAAAGTGTTTAATCCCGGTCTTTGCGCAATGGCTACGCTTATTGGTTCTTACGAAGAATTACCTTTTATTCATACAAAGCTACACGTTTGGATTGAAGAAAATAACTATAAACTGAATGGAGCTCCGTTTGAAGTTTATAAAACGAATCCTTATAGCACACAGGAGGAGAATAATATCATAGAAGTTTATTTTCCTATAAAATGAATAAAGGGAGGAGCGTATCACAATGTATGGTATAAACCGGCCAACAATAAAAGAAAAAATATTAATTTTAGTTACTGAGATTATCTATCTAATCATTGCGTATTACTTACTTTTCATTACTTATTTCAAACCAGGCATTTCAATAGGGCTGTTTATAGCTTTAATTATCACCGCTTTACGATTAACGGCTATGATGTTTATATGGTTGCCTAGAGGGATTTCATGGCAAGAAGCCATTATGAACAGTATTGCTTTTGGAATTTATTATTTAGGTTTTCCAATCTTAATGATTACTAGTAATCAGGATCCTAATTTAATATTACTTACAATAGGTTGGATATTGTTTTTAGGAGGAAGTATGTTAAACACAGTTTCAGAGCTACTTAGAAAATCCTTTAAAGACAATCCTGTAAATCAAGGTAAGCTATATACAGGTGGTTTATTTAAATATGCGATTCATATTAATTATCTGGGGGATTGCCTTTGGGTGTTAGGTTTAGCATTTATCGCTAGCAATATTTATAGTTTATTTATACCTCTAGGCCTGTTCTTTGTATTCGTTTTTGAATATATTCCAAAATCTGATGGTTACTTACAGAAAAAGTATGGAGAACAATTTACAGTCTATAAACAGAAAACAAAAAAATTAATACCGTTTATTTGGTAAATCAGTTTCATAAATTATAAAAAGCGCAGGATTAGCATCCTGCGCTTTTCTATCGTAATTCAGCTGTTTTTCTAATAACGATTTTATCAATTTCATCTTCTTCATCACCAATAAATAATCCTCGTTCTTTTAAATATGCTTCAAAATATAAATCTGCTTCAGCGCGTTCGTCATATGGCTTTACAGAGAGAACGAAACCTAATTTGTTTTGTTCTTCTAAATGAGAAGTGGAGATGTAAGCCGGTACATTATGGCGTAAAAAGAGTTCTTTAACTGGAATAATCATATCTTTCATTAATTTTGTTAGCATACCCATTTCAAACTCGAAATTAAAGCGATCTATACTAGATAAATCAGCGAATACTACACCGATAAAACCTGTATTAAATACTTCTTGATATTCTACATCTTCATCATGGCCGCCATAAAAATTCTTTTCGATTAAATAATTTACAAAATAAGCAACGCCATCACTTTGTTCAAATGGTTTCGTTGAAAGAACAAAACCAATTTTCTTTTGTTTATGTAAATACACACATGACATGTATGCTGAAATGTTATGTTCTTTAAACAAAGCGCTTGTTGCTCCAGAGAGACCATCTAGTACGTGATGAACAATTTGAAGTTTTTTACGAGCGAAATAATAGGATTTCTTTTGTAACTCCAATGTATCAATAAAGACAGAGCCGATAAAGCCTGTATTTGAAATAATAGGTGCTTGCTTTTTTCTTCCTCTGCGCTTTAATGGAGCCATTGTTAAAATCATCCCTTCATGTACGTTTAAAATAAAAAGAACGTTTGTTCGTATATTTACATTTTACTATTAAAACGCTATAAAGTAAAGGGTTTTTGATGAAAATATAACAAAAAAGACACCTTATAAAAGGTGCCTTAAACGCTGTAAGGGATAGGGTTTACCCTAACTATTTATATTATGATACAGAAACAATCTCTTCTGTATCTTCTACATCTAAATGACAGTCCATAGTACGAACATCTTGATCTTCATGACTTCCGAAATAAATAGTAATTTTCATATGTATCGCTCCTTTATTCTAGGAATACCTAAAATAATTACTAGTAATGTTAATATTTATTATATACCACTTTTTTCATTCCGACAACGTTATATCATTTTTAATTATTTTAAACTATAGAGCACAATTTAAAGAGGTACTTTTTATAGAAAATGGTAAATTTCTAATATGTTATATTTAATATAGAAAAATTCGAGTGTTACTTTTTATGAAAAGGAGAACTATTGATGAATTATAAACAACTACTACTAGAAAACTTTGCATTTAAAACTTCATATGTTGCACAATTTGTGCCCGGAATGAGTATAAAAGAAACGAAAGATTATATTGCTGTTGATTGTGGATTACCTGCCGATACATTCAATATCATTACTCTACTGAACAATAATTTAACGGAAGGGGTCGAGAAATTATATAAGGAGGTAGAATACTATAATCAAAAGAAATTTCCAATGAGTGTTTGGTTATGGGATGAGGAGCAAGAGCGGGATATACAAAGCGGGTTAAATAAAATCGGTTTAAAAGAAGCGGAGCAAAATATTGCGATGGTAGCAGACTTAAAAACAATTTCTCCAACAATACACATGCCAGTAAGTTTTACAATTCAACAAGCATCTTCACCTGGACTAATAAAAAAATTTGGAGAAACGTTAGCTAATCTATTCGGCACATCAGAAGAAGGTATACATGTACAAGCATTCTATAATCAAATTTCTAATCTTGATTTATGGAACAGTGAGAATATGAAACTATTTTTAGGGTTTTATGAAGGTGAAATCGTAACTGTTGGTTCATTGATATGTTCAAAAGATAGTATTGGTATTTATGACATAGCAACGAAAGAAGGAATGAGAGGACGAGGGTTCGGATCTGCTATGTTCAATTTCCTACTGCAAGAAGCACAAAAATTTAAAAATACGTATTGTGTATTACAAGCTTCAACCGATGGAATCAATATTTATAAAAAATCGGGATTTCAAGCTATCGGCAAAATGACTGTATTGGAAAATCGACATTTAATTGAGTAAATCATTCAAGTTAAATTGTCTTTATATAGGAGCTTATAAATCGTTATGAAAAAGATATATCTCGTTACAATAATTTGTGCCTTTATAATAATAAGTATCTTTGTTTTTCAGAAAATTAATGAACATAAGTATACTAAAGCTATGAATCAATCAAATCATATAAAAAATATCGCACATAGAGGTGCTTCTGCGTTCGCGCCTGAACATACAATAGCAGCATATCAATTAGGACAAAAAATAAATGGAGATTATATAGAAATTGATCTCCAAATGACAAAAGATGGGCATTTAGTGGCAATGCATGACGAAACCTTAAACCGTACAACAAATGGTACAGGGCTAGTGAAAGAGCATACATTAGAAGAAGTAAAGCAACTAAATGCAGGTTCTTTTTTTAATGAAAAATATCCGAACTTAGCCAAGAAAGAATTTGAAAATGCAAAAGTCCCAACATTAACAGAAATTATTGAAACGTTTGGGCATAACGCGAACTATTATATCGAAACAAAAACACCTGATGAATATCCAGGAATGGAAGAAAAATTATTAGAAATTATTAATCACTACGAAATACAGGATAAAGTTATTATTCAATCGTTTAGTGAAGAAAGTCTACAAAAGATTCATGGCTTAAATAGTAATATATCCTTAGTACAATTATTACCTTATAAAAAAGCAGTTCAATTAACAGAATTAGAGATAGAAAAGTATAAAACGTACTGCATAGGTCTTGGTATGAATTACAAATATATTGATTCAGATTATGTAAAGAAAATAAAGAAAAGCGGATTAGAAGTTCATCCATTTACAGTAGATAATGAAAAAGATATGAAAAAGTTACTTTCATGGGGAGTCGATGGGATGTTTACTAATTATCCGGATCGTTTACATTCAATATTATTGGATTTGAAAAGTCATGAATAAGAAGTGTTATTCATAAAGGAAAAATTTACAAAATCTGCATATTAGGATTATCAATGCAAGAAGGCATGTAGCATATAAAAAGAAAATACCAAAAACCGCAACTTGAAGACTTAGGTTGTGGTTTTTTTATTGCTTCGATTTCAACTTACAAAGTTTGAAGCTAGAAGTGAAAACCTTTTTAGCTGAATTGGCTTCCTATGTATTTGTACTTCGTATCGTTCTAGGTATATGTACAACCCGTGAGACGAGTTTTGCATAGGATAATAGAAAAGGAGATGTTGCATATTGCAATACCACAATAGAAATGTAAGTAATCTGAATAAATTAGCGGATAATACGAAAGCTGCAGCTTTTAAGTGGTATCAGTACTGTATCGACAATGGAATTGAAGTATTAATTTATGAAACAATCCGTACGGTCGAGCAACAACGTGAATATGTTCGTAAAGGAGCATCACAAACGATGCGCTCATATCACTTAGTAGGACAGGCATTAGATTTTGTTCCAATTCAGTCGAATGGTACAGAAGATTGGAATGGCTATAATAAAGAACCGTGGGCATCAGCAATTCGTTATGCTAAACAAATTGGTTTCGAATGGGGCGGTGACTGGAAAGGATTTGTGGATAGCCCGCATTTGCAATATAACTACAAAGGGTATGGAACAGATACTTTTGGAAAAGGTGCTCAAAACGTAGTGACTCCTCCCCCGTCGAATGATAGTGTAGGGATTGCTTATATTAACGGTAGTAATGTAAATTTACGAAAAGGACCTGGTACTGGATATGGCGTTATTCGTCAATTAGGGAAAGGAGAGTCCTACAAAGTATTTGGACAATCAAATGGCTGGTTAAATCTAGGTGGCGATCAGTGGGTTTATAACGATCCATCATACATTCGTTATACGGGAGGAAATGTACCAGCAACTTCACAATCATCAAATGATGGTGTAGGTGTAGTTACTATAATCGCGGATGTATTACGTGTTCGTACCGGCCCTGGAACAAATTACGGCATTGTGAAAAACGTGTATCAAGGTGAAAAATATCAATCGTTTGGATATAAAGATGGTTGGTATAATGTTGGTGGAAATCAATGGGTTTCTGGTGAATATGTTACGTTTGTAAAGTGAAAATAAGAGCCGTCCAGTTGGGCGGCACTTTATTTTAAATATTCATAGGGCGAACACTTATAATATCATTCGTGATACATAGAGTATAATTTTTCATTCTAATAATCAGAAAGTAATCAAAATGTAATTAATTTCAACTACGCTTTTTATATTTTTTTGATACACTGGCTACGAGGGGGATACCAATTAAGGTCGGTAAAAACCAAAACCATATTGGCGGAAGTAAATTTATAATGGGAATATGGATGCCGACATTTACTAAAAGTGCGGTGACTGCACCAATATAAGAACCTAACATGCCTCTAATGTGGTGATGGAGCCAATTTTTCCAACGTTTTTTTCGTGCAAGGTATCCATAAATCGCAAATGAATAAGAGAAGATTGCTACATAAAATAAATATGCGATTTTATCCCAGTTGATAATGGATAATATTATTGCCGTAAGGGTAATGACAACATAGGATGCATGATATATTTCGCCCCATTCGGTATGTTTTCCTTTCTTCTTTTGGGCAACCATCGCTACAATACCAGTGATTAAGCATATTGTTCCAAATAGGATGTGTATGGTTAAAAAAATGTTGAAAATGCTCATAATAATTCCTCCTTTTTTATTTTTATAGTATTGCAGTATAGGAGAAAAGTTGAAAAATATAGTTAGTTCGGCTTAATATATTGAAATAAAGGTACTCCTAGAACAAAACCCAATGATTTTAATATTTAGTGAGATGATTATTATGTTAAATGAAGGAGAGACTTCTATGTTTACATCTATTACATATTTACAATCTGGCAATGAGAAACAACAAAAAATATATGATGTTTTGAATAGCCTAAACATAATGGAGGATTTAGCTTTATATAATCAAGTTCTTTGCGGGACAATCCCTATAAGAATTGATACTCCTCAATCTGACTTAGATATTGTAATGGAAGTATATAATTTTGATGTTTTTGAGCAGGAAATGAGATCTTTATATGGTTCTTATGGAGGGTTCAACATAAAAAAGAAAAAAATTAAAGGTACTGAATCGATAAAGGTGAATTTTGAATTCGAAGGTTTTGAATTTGAATTATTTGCTCAACCGAAGCCAGTGCGTAATCAAAATGCATATAGACACATGATAGTGGAGCACATGCTATTAATGCAGCATCCCCATATAAGGGAAGAAGTTATTCGCTTAAAGGAACAAGGTTTAAAAACAGAACCTGCTTTTGCTCAAGTATTAAATATTGACGGAGATCCTTATGAAGAGCTTATTTTATTAGGGCAGGAAATGAAATTGTGGTAAATAAGATACATAAAAAAATCCTCCAAAAACAAAAGAGGATTTTTTTATGCCGTTAACTTCCGAATTAATTCACTGAGCAATTTAATTCCGTTAGTCATTTGTTCTGGAGTAGCATATCCATATGATAAACGAATGTACTGATCTGATTCTTCTTCATAAATACGTCCCGGATTTAAAAGAATTCCTTTTGATAGTGCCTCTGAAAAGAGTTTTTTCATCGGAATGTTATGTATAACCTTTAGCCATATAAAAAATCCACCACTAGGAATATCCCATGATGCAATATCTGCACAATATTTATTTAAAGCTCGTATCATTATTTGTCTTCGTTCTTTCAGGTGCATTCTTACGTTTGCTACATGTTCTTCATAAAAACCTTCATTTATCCATTCAGCAGCTACTCTTTGAGATAAAGAGCTGGATCCATAGTCTGTTTGCATTTTTATATCTGACAATCTATCAATAACAGGTTCTGGTCCGATTATCCATCCAATTCTAAGTCCTGGGCTAAGTGTTTTAGAGAGACTACCAATATATAATACATGTCCATGTTTATCCATTGACTTTAAAGGAGCTGGAGGTGATTCATCAAGCCATAACTCTCGGTATATATCATCCTCGATGATAGGCAATTGCTCTTTTTCACATATTTTTAATATTTCTTTTCTTCGCTCTTTGGACATCAATATCCCCGTTGGATTTTGAAAACAAGGGATTGAATATAAAATATTATTCTTTTGACTATATTTAATTCGTTTTAATAAGTCGTTAGGTAAAATACCGTGATGATCCATTGATATACCGGATAAATTTATATTTGCTGATTGAAAAACATGAAGTGAATATAAGTAAGAAGGTTGTTCAAGTAAAACAGTTGATTTTCTATGTAAAAGACCAATCGATATTAATTGTAATGCTTGGAGTGCACCAGAGACTATTAATATAGAATTCGGTGATGCATGTATTCCAAATGATCTTACATATTTGCTTATTGCTTCACGTAACGGATAAATACCTTTTTGTTCTTCGTATCCGAAATAATCTAATTCCTCACTGACGTTTTTTATTATAGATTGCATAGTTTCGAGCGGGAAAAGATGAGGTGCAAGTTCACCTTTACTAAGATGGATAAGCGTTTTATTTGCTTCTGCTTCATTTATTTCTCGCACCATTAACTTACTTGGTTTATGAATACCGGCTTTTACATATTCACTCCAATCGGGCGGAGGATTAGTTGCTAATAATGACCATGTATTATTCATTACAATTGTTCCTGCTCCGATTTGTCCTTGAATTAAACCATCTGCTATAAGTTCATCTAGCGCAGTAATTACAGTACTTCGATTTACATGAAATAATTTTGCTAACTGCCGCTGACTAGGGATTTTACTTCCAATTGGCCATTCTCCGTTTTCAATTTTTTCTTTCATATAGTCTATTATCTGCTGATATTTGGGCACTTTTTTATCGGTCGTCATATAAAAAACTCCTTCGTTTATTTAAAAGATTCAAAGTGGTTGGTTTTTCCGATAAATAACTGGTTGAAGACATTGTATCAACTATTAAATATGATGAAAAGAAATAATTGGTAATTTAAAAATGGTTGGTTTTTTAGGGAAGGAGAAAAAATATGCATAATAAAAAATGGGATTTACGCATTATATGTGCTCACGCTTTTACAATTCTTATATGGGGAACTGCTTTTCCAGCAATTCGTATGGGGCTTGAATCTTATACGCCTGAACACCTTACTTTACTACGCTTATTAATCGCTTCATTTATACTTTTGTTATTTTCATTTATATACAAACTACGACTACCGGATTTAAAGGATATCCCAGCAATTTTTATATTTGGTGCTTTAGGGTTTACTATTTATCACATCGCATTAAATTACGGCGAAAAAACAGTAAATGCTGGATCTGCAAGTTTAATAATTTCAGTCACTCCAATAGTAACGGCAATTCTTGCTTCTGTTTTTTTGAATGAAAAAATGAAATTAAATGGTTGGCTTGGTGGTGTAATTAGTTTTGCAGGAATTGCCTTAATTTCATTTAGCCAGGGCGATGCTATTCAATTGAATAGCGGGGGATTATTTATATTATTAGCGGCGATTTCAGAAAGTCTATTTTTCGTTTTCCAAACATCTTACTTAGAAAAATACGGCTTCTTACCATTTACCATATATACAATTTTGTCTAGTACTGTATGTATGCTTATTTTCTTACCCGGAGTTTATCAAGAAATACTAGCAGCTCCTCTTGAAGTTAACTTGAGCGTTATATATTTAGGTGTCTTTCCAACAGTACTCCCGTATATTGCATTGGCCTATATTATATCTCGTGCTGGTGCTTCTGAAGCAACAAGTTCTCTATATTTAACGCCAATAACTGCGTGTTTCATTGCTTGGATATGGTTAGGAGAAGTGCCAACTTTAGTTTCGATAATTGGCGGAGGAATTACTATACTTGGAATTGTGATTGCTCATATACCAATATTAAGAAAAGAAAAACATAGGAATTTAGCAAATAATCAATCCGTATAATGTAATTCAATAATAATTTTATGATACTTTTTTATATAGTTTCTTTCTTATGTTGATAAATATAATATTTTGTATTTCAGTTAAATATTGTATGTTACATTTTATGCAGTAAGCATTTTAAAAGGAGCTGACAACATAATGAATGGAAAAAGAAATATTTTTACATGTATTTCTATTGTAGGAATCGGACTAGCTAGTTTTTCTAATTCTAGTTTCGCAGCAAGTGTAACGGACAATTCAATACAAAATTCTATTCCCGTAGTTAATCAACAAGTAGCTGCTGCAAAGGAAATGAAACCATTTCCCCAGCAAGTTAATTATGCAGGTGTTATAAAACCGAATCATGTTACACAGGAAAGTTTAAATGCTTCTGTAAGAAGTTACTACGATAATTGGAAAAAGAAATATTTGAAAAATGATTTATCTTCTTTACCTGGTGGTTATTACGTAAAAGGAGAGATTACAGGTGATGCGGATGGGTTTAAGCCACTTGGAACTTCAGAAGGTCAAGGGTATGGGATGATAATTACAGTATTAATGGCTGGTTATGATTCGAATGCTCAAAAAATATATGACGGATTATTTAAAACAGCAAGAACTTTTAAAAGCTCTCAAAATCCTAATTTAATGGGATGGGTTGTCGCAGATAGTAAAAAAGCACAAGGTCATTTTGATTCTGCTACTGATGGAGATTTAGATATTGCGTATTCTCTTCTTCTTGCTCATAAGCAGTGGGGATCTAATGGAACAGTTAATTATTTGAAAGAAGCACAAGACATGATTACAAAAGGTATTAAAGCTAGTAATGTTACAAATAATAACCGACTAAATTTAGGAGATTGGGATTCTAAAAGTTCACTTGATACGAGACCATCTGATTGGATGATGTCACACCTTAGAGCATTTTATGAATTTACAGGTGATAAAACTTGGCTTACTGTTATTAATAATTTGTACGATGTTTATACGCAATTTAGTAATAAGTACTCTCCAAATACAGGACTTATTTCAGATTTCGTTGTAAAAAACCCACCACAACCCGCACCTAAAGACTTCTTAGATGAGTCAGAATATACAAATGCATATTATTATAATGCTAGTCGAGTACCTTTAAGAATTGTAATGGACTATGCGATGTACGGCGAGAAGCGAAGTAAAGTCATTTCTGATAAAGTCTCTTCATGGATTCAAAATAAAACGAATGGAAATCCTTCTAAAATTGTGGATGGTTATCAATTAAATGGATCCAATATTGGTAGTTATCCAACTGCTGTATTTGTTTCACCGTTTATTGCTGCAAGTATAACGAGTAGCAATAATCAAAAGTGGGTAAATAGTGGTTGGGATTGGATGAAGAATAAGAGAGAAAGTTATTTTAGTGATAGTTATAATTTATTAACTATGTTATTTATTACAGGAAATTGGTGGAAGCCTGTACCTGATGATAAAAAAACACAAAATCTAACAAATGATGCGATTTATGAAGGATACGATAATTAATTAAATTTGAGAATGGTTACTGAAGAAAGGAATTAGCATTCGCTAGTTCCTTTTTAATGTTTTGTAAAACATTATCCATTCTAAAATTCGCATAGATATACTTGCTTTTTTCATATACATAGTTATTGATGACTCTATGTTTTTATGAAGGGAGAGTATTTCTTGGAAAAAGTATTATTTTTCGGAGATCCAGGTATTGATGACTCATTTGCCATTATGTATGGTTTACTGCATCCCGAAATTGAAATTGTCGGTATTGTAACCGGATACGGAAATGTTGAGCATATACATGCTGCACATAATGCAGCGTATATTTTACAGTTAGCAAATAGACAAAACATTCCTGTCATTAGTGGTGCAACAAAACCACTGACAGAAGAAATCACTACGTACTATCCTGAAATTCACGGAGCAGAAGGATTAGGGCCCATCCATGTTCCAGAAAATATATTATCTATTCCAATATATAATTTCGGCAGTATTGCTGCGATTCTTATAAAGTACGGAAAAGATTTAACGATTGTTGATGTAGGAAGATCTACCTCGTTAGCAATTGCTTTTAATTTATGGAATGATTTAATGCTAAATGTAAAAGGAATCTATTTCATGGGTGGTGTTTTTTTAGAAGTAGGAAACGTTACGCCATTAGCAGAGGCAAACGTGTATGGAGATCCGATAGCAAGTAAAATTGTTTTCCATCAAGCAAAGAATTTATTCATATTCCCTTTAAATGTAACAAACAAAGCTGTGTTAACACCAAATGTATTTAACTATATTCAAGCTAATGCAAAGAATCCATTTCATATGATAATGAAACCAATGTATGACTACTATCTATCCGCATACCAAAAACTTAATCCATCTATGGAAGGACCTTTGCTACATGATGTGGTTGCAATAAGCGGATTAGTAAATCCAAGTTTTTTTGAATTTGTGCATCGTACAGTAAATGTAGATACATACGGAGATACGAAAGGACAAACATTTGCTGATTTTCGCCCTAACTCTAAATCTGAAGGAGCCCGTATAGCTTTAGAAATAGATGCAGAAAAATTCATTCAAGATTTTATAAAAATTATGTTATAAGTTGCTGTCGAAAAAGGGAATTATTTCAATGCGTTGAATATAAAAATACATCCTCTAGATAAAGGAGCTTACAATATTGAATGTCCAGTTAAAGGTTGTTACGAGAGACAATTGGGAAGATGCATTAAAGTTACAAGTTAAAGAAGATCAAAGAAAATTTGTCCCCGCTGTAGCAGTTTCACTTGCTAAAGTATATATAAAACCAGATGGTGACAATGTAGAGTACATACCATTCGCTATATACGATGGTGACCTTATGGTTGGTTTTGTTATGCATGCTGTTGTAATAGAGACATCGGATATGTATTGGATTAACGGATTTATTATTGATCAATCGCAACAAGGTAATGGTTATGGAAAAGCAGCATTACAAGAAAGTATTGATATAATAAAAAATACTTTTAAATCGTGTAAAGAAATAAGATTAACCGTACATAAAGATAATCTCTCTGCAAAGAAATTATATGAACGATATGGTTTCATATCATTAGGACAGGAGTATGATGGTGAGCAAGTATACCGTTTATTTGTTTAACTATTAAGAAGTAAAGGTGTGAAATGAAATATGCAATTTACTGAAGTGAAAATTGAAGTGTTCATTCCTGAAGAATATATTGAAACATTAAGGGATGAATTAAATAAAATTGGAGCATGTAAAACGGGCGAATATGACCATTGTCTTTCCTATAGTTCAGTGAAAGGATATTGGAGACCTTTAGAAGAGGCATCTCCTTTTAATGGAGAAATTGGTCAAATATGCGAAGGACAAGAATGTAAAGTTGAAATAAAGTGTAAACGAGAACTTGTAAAAGATGCTCTTGAAGTTATTAATGATATTCATCCGTATGAAACACCTATGATTTATATTATACCAATACTAAATGACTATTTTGAGAAACTATACATTAAATAACTAGGAGGAATATCAATTGAAAAGTAAATTTCATCATATTGTACGAGCAGTCATGATAAAAGATGAAAAATTATTAGTTGCTGAATATATCGGCCATCATTATTTTTTACCTGGTGGCCATGTTGAAATTGGAGAATCAGCAGAGAATGCATTAAAAAGAGAGTTAAGAGAAGAACTTGGAGTAAACTGTAGTATACAACAATTTTTAGGCGTCATAGAAAATCAATGGCAAGATAAAGAAATTCTTCATCATGAAATTAACCACATTTTTGAAGTAGAGTCACAAGATTTACATACGGACTTAACACCGCAATCTAGCGAGTCTCATTTAGTATTTCACTGGATAGCTTATAATCAAGAAGCCTTAAATCATTATGAAATCATGCCAATGCCTTTAGTAAAGGAATTACTAGAAAGTAAGTTAAATGATGAACTCCTAAATTGTTGGATTAGTAATTTTTAAATCACTTTATTTATAGTAAATACGTCCATCGAATGAATATAAAGAAAATAGGCTGAAAAACAAGGTACATCACCTAGTGTAAGTTCATATTTTGTTGATGTACGCATTTAGTCTATAGTCTTGTTTCTACTTTGTTTAAAAGAATTTATTAACTTTAATATTTGGACGGAATTTACATTTATAAATGGAGGGTTTCATAATGAATCAGTTTCAACAAGAACTACAATCATTAAACCTTAATGATTATCAAACTGGCAATGTTGTGTATTGGGATCAACAACAAAGTCAATATCCATACTATTACATTCAAGACGATGCACGTCGTTGCGGCGGATGTGGTGGACGTTGCGGTGGATGTGGCGGTAGATGTGGTGGTTGTGCAGGTCGTTGCGGCGGATGCATAGGATGCGCAGGATGTTTCAGTTGCTTTAATTGCTGGAACTGGTGGATTATTTAAGTATAGAAAATTCAAGTTATTTTATATGAAAGAAAGGTGTAAAAACTATTTTGCACTTTTCTTTCATGCTGTAATTTTGATGTGTATTAAGGGGGATTTATTTGTATACATATGATAAGTTGATTTCTTGGGTAGAGGATATAAAAGAAAAAAATCATAGTTCTGCTACAGCACTTTGTATTATAAAAGATAATAAAATCGTACTAGAGCATTATAGTGGTTATCACTCAAATACATCTACAACCAAGAGAGTAACAGCATCTTCACAATTTAACGTTGCTTCTGCTAGAAAAAGTTATTTAGGATTAATGATAGCGTATGCGCTTTATGAGGGGAAAATAAACTCTATTGATGATGAAGCGATAAAATATTTTAAAGACTTTGATCCTGCATTGCTTAGTAAAACGACGATAAGACATTTAGTAACACATTCGCACGGATTAGAAGAAACGAATGACAGGACAATTTTTCGTGAATTTGCACCGGGGCAATCATGGGCGTATAGAGATATTAATGTAAGAATGATGACACGTCTTATTTATCAGCTATATAACAAAAGTTTTCCTGAATTGTTAAAGGAGCGTGTGTTTAAGTCTGCTAATTTTCAAGAAACAGGTTGGAGAGTTCAGCGTGATGAAAATTTAGTTGACGTTGTTAATAATCCAAATGAAGACGCAATTAGTGAAATTGGTACGGTAGATGACGGTACTGAAAAAAATTTGTTTGTCTCAGCTAGAGAATTTGCGCAGTGGGGCAATCTTCATTTAAATCAAGGTAGGATAGATGATAAACAAATTGTTCCAAAAGAAGTTATAAAAATCGCTACGAGTTTGCAGAGTCCAACATATATAAACAAAGAGCTACCACAAAATGGATTGTTTTGGTTCATCCAAAATGAGCCTGCGCAATTAAGCGAACTTGGTGAACGTGTTCCAAAAGGGTCGTATCAAATATTAGGGATTACTGGACCGACCATTTTAGTAATACCTGAATATAATGTAGTTGTTGCAAAAATGTATAACAAAAGATATAACTACGGCGGTGATAATTACTTATATTATTTACGTGAATTTAGTAATTTAGTCGCTGATACATTTAGTAACGGTAATAGGGCATAATTACTCCTATAACAAAAAGGAGTGATTGAAAGTGAAAGATAAAGTGAACAAAAATAAAAAACAAAATATAAAAGATGTAAATACAGAGCAAAATGCGATTTATAGCGATCCTAAAGATGCAGCTAATATGCAAACTGTACCGCAGCCGAAGGATTTTGATGAAATCGAATATTAATTTTTCATCCGACTATATGATGAATGAAAAATACGTCTTAAGTCTCATCACATTTAAGAAATTATTTGATAACATATATACATAAGCATTTGAAAATGGCTTATCTTAACAAAGCTTTCTTTAGAAACATCTGATATAACCTGCAAAAGGCACTTCTTTATGAAGTGTCTTTTTGTGTATATGAACTTAATTACCATTTTCCGTACAGTATCTTGCAATTTATGATGGATATACTAACTGTGAAAATTCATGTCAAGATAAAAGAAGGGGACAGTTAGTATGAAACAAACTTCTATAAATCCGTTACTAATTGTTCTAGGTACAATCATTGTTCAAATTGGACTTGGAACAATTTATACATGGAGTTTATTTAATCAACCCCTTGTAAGTAAGTTTGGATGGAATCTTAATGCAGTAGCGATAACTTTCTCTATAACAAGTTTTTCTTTATCATTCTCAACTTTATTTGCAGAAAAGTTACAGAAAAAATTAGGACTTCGGAAACTTATTGCTACTGCAGGAATTGTTTTAGGACTCGGCTTAATACTTAGTTCACAAGTTTCTTCCTTACCACTATTATATTTATTAGCTGGTGTCGTTGTTGGTTATGCGGATGGAACAGCTTATATTACATCACTATCTAATTTAATTAAATGGTTTCCAAATCGGAAAGGGCTTATTTCAGGTATATCTGTATCAGCGTATGGAATGGGCAGCTTAATCTTTAGATATATAAACGGAAATCTTATCGATAACCTTGGTGTATCACAAGCATTCTTATATTGGGGTATTATCGTGTTACTTTTAGTGTTAATCGGATCGTTCTTCTTACGTGAGGCAATTGTAAGTAATGCTGTAACTGAAACATTACACAATGACTATACTCCGCGTGAAATGATGCGAACGAAACAAGTATATCTGCTATTTTTTATGTTATTCACCTCGTGTATGGGTGGTTTGTATTTAATCAGTATGGTAAAAGATATCGGTGTACAACTCGTTGGACTTAGCGCAGCAACCGCTGCAAACGCCGTTGCTATGATTGCAATCTTTAATACAGTAGGTAGAATCATTCTTGGGACGTTATCAGATAAAATCGGGCGAATGAAAATTGTCTCTGCAACGTTTATTATTATAGGATTGTCAGTCTTTACTTTAAGTTTTATTCCGCTAAATTACGGAATCTATTTTGCTTGTGTAGCAAGTGTCGCCTTTTGCTTCGGCGGTAATATAACTATATTCCCAGCTATTGTCGGAGATTTCTTTGGATTAAAAAACCATAGTACAAATTACGGGATTGTCTACCAAGGTTTCGGATTTGGTGCGCTTGCAGGATCATTCATTGGAGCGATACTTGGAGGATTTCAACCAACTTTCATTATAATTGGTGTTTTAAGTGTTATTTCCTTCATTATTTCAATATTAATCCGTCCACCAAATGCAGAGAAGAAAAAGGAACTAAAACATTTACATCGGAAAGTGGCGTAATACTAAAAAGAGTCCTAATATAGGGCTCTTTTTAGTACAAAACATTTTTTGTGTAGAGAGAATAGAGTTATTTAATTTAAAATGAAATGAGTAGCAGATACTTAGAATATTCATATTGTTTTATAAAGGAACTAACATGTTGCTAAAAACATTTAGAAAATTACAGTTAACAAACTTTGTGATGGAACGTGCACTTCATTCATAGACCATTATTTTCTTATCAGTTTACAATGAAAGTAGTTGGCTTTTATTGATTACAACCATAATTTCTTCTGTTGTGGCATTCGCTACAACAAATATTGATGACATTTTTATACTACTTGTTTTATTTTCAAAAGTAAGAACAGAAGTAATTAGGAAAGAAGGAAGAGCTGTCCGCGAAAAAGCTACGAGAAAAAAACTTTATATTGTTATTGGACAATATTTAGGATTTAGTATGATTATTTTTCTAAGTATCATTGGGTCTTTAAGCTCTTTTTTCATTCCTGTTTCGTGGATTGGATTATTAGGATTCGTGCCAATTTATATGGGGGTTAAAGGACTATTGTCACTTCGTTCTTATAAAAGTAATGAAGTTATCGATAACGTTACTGTTTCATTATTTAAAGTAGCTTCAATTACATTAGCTAATGGAGCTGACAATATTTCGATTTATATACCAATGTTTGCTAGTCAAACTCTTGAAACAAATATCGTTACATTAGTTATCTTTTTTTCCATGATAGCGATATGGTGTTTTATTAGCTACAAATTGATAAAAGCTCCTATACTAGCTAAAGTACTTGAGGAAAACTGTCATATTATTGTTCCAATTGTTCTAATTGGTTTAGGAATGTTCATTCTTTTTCGTAGTGGTACAATTGGACTATTCTCCTAAGGTGTTGAAATAACGGAAGTTTTCATAAAAAAGAATTGAACAATTTTAATATTTTTTGAGCAATTATATTCATTGAGATTAATTAGATTCTACACAATGTATATAAGTCTTATTACAGATGAAATGTAGTAGGGCTTTTTTTATTTTAGTGAAATGAAACAATTGTATTAGTGATCTACGACTATTATTTAGACAGGACATTAGCATTATGAAGTTGAATAGCTATCGTAAAAGGAGCGTGATAATTAAAATGAAAATAGTAAAACAATGGGTCCAAGAAGATAGTGATTACATAAGAGAAAAAGTAATTGAATATAACCAAAAACATATTTCAGATGAAGAGAAAAAGCCTTCAGAAAAAATTAGTTTTATAGTGAGAAATGAAAAGGGAAAAATTGTAGGTGGAATAACTGCAATTACATTTTGGCACCACGTACATGTTGATTTCCTGTGGGTTTCTGAAGAATATAGACACGAAGGTTATGGAACCAAGTTAATAAAACTTATTGAAGAATTTGCAATTGAAAAAGGGTGTAGGTTAATTAATTTAGATACTTTTAGTTTTCAGGCGCCTGATTTTTATAAGAAGCATGGATATAAAGTAATCGGAGTAAGTGAAGATCATCCGAAAGGACATAATCATTATTATTTAGAAAAACGGCTAAAAAGTATATAGAATTTGTTAACATTAGTATTTGGAATACACATGCAATAAGGGCGAGGTTATTATTAATTTCAGTATTAATTGAATCAATTTTTATTCTAAAACTGCAAGAACGTACTTTGGATAATCTTCCTAAGGTACGTTCTTTTTTTATATCAGTAGCCTATTCTTATTAACTCCACCAATAGTGGTAAAGGCAAGACTTAACTAACTTATATATATTAAAAGGAGTTAATGGTAGAATGAATAGGAGACAGAAAATTCCTTTTATTAAAAATAGAGGAGGTACATATGAAAAAAGTTAATGTTACATACGCGATTTTGTACGATAAAACTAATGAAAAGATTTTAATGGTAAAAAACAAAGGGGAAAATGGTTCTTATTATACATTACCAGGTGGCGCAGTTAAATTAGGAGAAACATTGGAAGAAGCAGTAATTCGAGAAGTAAAAGAAGAAACAGGGTTACATATAAACGTAAAAGGGATTTGTTCTATCAGCGAAGCCTTTTTCGAGGAAAGAGATCATCATGCAATTTTCTTTAATTTTCTAGGTGAAATAATTGGCGGAGAGACATATATATCAAGGCCAAAAGAAATTGAAGAGATTACTTGGATGGAATTACATATAGCAGCTCCATATTTACGCATACCAGAACATTTACTAGATTTATTACAAAAGAAAGAAACAGTACCTTATTTTTTTAACGGAACAATCGTTCATCAATCTTCATAAAAATATTATCTCATGTAAGGCGGGGAAAACATGGAGTTTATCGTTAATCACAAACAATTCACTCAAGCACTTTCAGAAGTCAACAAAGCAATATCAACAAAATCTTTAATTCCTATATTATCTGGTATAAAAATAACTGCAGATCAATCTGGAATTACTTTAATTGCAAGTAACTCGAATATTTTTATTGAAAAATTCATTCCTGTTTTAATTGAAGACGAAAAGATTGCAACTATTTTAAAGGCAGGAACTATTGTTGTACCTGCAAAGTATTTCATTGAAATAATAAAGAAAATGCCAAGTGATATAGCAATAAAAAGTAAGAATGAGCAAATTATTAAGATACAATCAGAAGAAATCACATTAAGTTTAAATGGATTTCCTGCAGATGAGTTTCCGAATGTACCACTTATAGACAATCATGCAGAAATCAAAGTAGAGACAGAGCAATTGATTGAAGTATTTAAACAAACAGTTTTTGCGGTAGCAAAAAATGAATCTAGACCTGTTCTTACTGGGGTGCATATAGAGTTATCTAATAATAAGTTAATTTGTGCTGCAACTGACTCACATAGACTAGCGATACGTGAAACGCTACTTTCATCAGATGTAAAAGCAAATTGTATTGTACCAAGCGCAACCATTAATGAACTTCTAAAATTAATGAACAGCAATTCGGAATTCGTATATATCTACTTTTCGGAGAGTCATATTATATTTACGTTTGGAACAACTACATTATATTCAAGACTAATTGAAGGGAAATATCCTAATATTTCTAACCTTATTCCAAATGATTTTAAAACGATTATTAACGTAGATAGAAAAAAGATATTACAAGGTGTAGACCGATCAAGTTTATTAGCAAGTGAATGGGCCAATAACAATGTTAACTTAGAAATCATAAACGAATCCACAATTAAAATTTCTTCAAACGCTTCTCAAATTGGGCAAATATCCGAAACGCAACAAATAGATGCAATTCAAGGTGAAAAACAATTAAATATATCTTTCGATGGGCATTTTATGGTTGATGCTTTACGAGCAATAAAAGAAGAAACGATTACTTTAAGCTTTGGCGGTTCTATGAGACCGATATTGATTGAAGCAGGAGAACAATCTGCAGCAGTACATCTTATATCACCAGTAAGAGCGTATTAGGGATAGAGGAAGGAATTACATTATGTACAAGCAGACTTTTGATTTATGAAATCATAAATCAATACATTATAAGAATGATGTATTAGTAAAGCAAACAGTTTACTAAATCCTACATAATATAATTCAATCATAGACAAAGCAGCAATGATAATCTGAAATACAAAGCAAAATAATAATAACCTCAATATAAAAGCCATAGATTAATCGATATGGGGTGAGTATGATGAAGAAAATAATTGTTTTACTCATTGGTATAGTTTTAATTACTTTTGCTTTTTATCAATACAACAAAAAAGACTATGCAGCTAAAAGTACTAACTTGTATGTAGAAAACTTTAAAGGGGAAAATGATTCAATAAAAATACAATCTGCTATTAATAAAGCAGAATCTAGTAAAATTAAAACGGTATTACTTGATGATAAGAAGTATAAAATTACGTCACCAATCATTGTTAAAAAAGGTGTGAAATTATTATTTGGTTATGGATCCCAATTTGTAGTTGAGGGAAACTTTAGAGTTCTAGAACTGGAGAACAACGCATCCATTGAAGGAGCGTATATAGCTATTGACGATCCTAAATTTAACTCTGAAGTTATTTATTTAGACGGTAAAAATAAATATTATAACACTTGGAACAAAACACAAATAAAAGATATAAATATTATCAATTGGACGGAAACGAATAAAGGTACCGGAATTTCTTTATACTCTGCTGGAAAAGAAAATGAAATTTCGTTTGTTAACTTCGAAAACATTAAAATTGTAGGAATGGAAACCGGACTAAAATTAGTAGCAAAAAAACCGAGCACCGGACAAGCTTGGATAAATGCCAATCGTTTTATGAACTTTTCTTTAGAAGACTGTGTAAATATGATTTATATGGATAGTCAAGTAACTACGCCAAATGAAATTAGTGGGAATCAATTTACAAATCTTCAAATACAGCCTTCAAATAAAACAAAAAGCATTATAAAAGTAAGTGGTCAGTATAATGAATTTCATGGGATGGTGTGGGATTTAAATAAAATAAAACATGAAACCGAACTCATTGAACTGACTGATAAGAGTATGAATACAGTGGTTGAAATGTCCAGTGTACCAGCAAATAGAGTTTTAGATAGTGGGAAATCCAATATTGTGAAATAAGTTTAAATACAGAAAAAAGAGCGAATTCTTTATAAGAGGATTCGCTCTTTTTATATTTTAAAATTAAATTTCCTTCCACCAAGCGGATGAAGGATAATTTGTAGATTTTAACGTAATAGATTCACCAATTTGAGGCGTTGTAATTTTAACTCCTAAACGGTTAGCTTCTTTCGTAACACGTTCTATCGGGTCACTCCATTCGTGTAATGCTAACGTAAAGGCACCCCAATGAATCGGAAGAAGTAATTCTCCTTTAACATCAATATGAGCTTGTACCGTTTCTTCAGGCAACATATGAATAGCAGACCACCTCGGATCATATTGCCCGCATTCCATTAATGTAAGATCGAATGGACCGTATTTATCACCAATTTCCTTAAAGTGAGGGGCATAACCGCTATCACCACTAAAGAAAATTTTAGTCTCTTGACCAAGAATAAGCCATGAACACCATAATGAACGATCTCTATCTGTCATACCACGTCCCGAGAAATGCCTTGCAGGCGCACATACTAACTTAATATTATCAAACGTAATTTCGTCCCACCAATTATGTTCACTAATTTTACTAGGCGAAACACCCCATTTAATAAGATATTGTGCAACTCCAGTTGGAACATAAAAGTGCTTTGCGCAATCTTTTAACTGCATAATACTTTTGTAATTCAAATGATCATAGTGATTATGAGAAATGATAATCGCATCAATTTCTTGAAGGTCATCACGTTCTAAAGAAAAAGTACCACTATAGCGTTTACTATTAAACAAAGGAAATGGGGAAGAGGCATCTCCAAACATAGGGTCTAATAATAGTTTTTTACCTTCTATTTTCAAAAGAGAAGCAGAATGGCCAAACCATGTAACACTCTCTAACGATTCATTATCTTTATTTGATAAAACGATAGGCAAATCCTTTATAGGACGCAGCTTTGATTTTATTTTAAAGTAATCCGTCATTAAACTTATAATATCTTTCGGTTTAAAACTCATATCAGTATGAATTTGATTTGTATATTTCTTATTCATTCGTTCTCCTTTTTACGATTAACAATTTATGTATGTTGTTATTGTAGCTATTTGTAGTTTAAACTATATTATTTTACCTTTCATCTAAATTGCCTTGTGTTTCATAAATTCGTCAAATTCATTATTTGTATCTATAAAGTACAAATTGCACAGTGGCAGCTAAAACAAATATTAAGTACATGTAAATTGTTTTTATTTAGTAAATTCCTTCTTATACGCAACAAAGAACATACGTTTCGTTGTATGTTATAGAAGAAAATATGTCTCTAATAAAAGAAAGGAAGGAGAGGATGTAAGTGCACATAGAGCGAAAAAAGAAATCAAAATGTAAACTATCAAAATCTGAAATCATGCATTTGTATACTGAAGGGAAGAGCACCTCAGAAATCGCCATGCTTGCTAATGTGTCTGCAAGGTATATTCGTATGGTTTTATCAGACAATAACGTACCAAGACGTGCTATAGGGAGTTGGAAGAGAAAGTATGACATAACAGAAGATTATTTTAAAACGTGGTCAAACAATATGGCTTATATTTTAGGGTTTATAGCAGCAGATGGTGTTATACAGAAAGAAAATCAATGTGTCAGTATATCTCAAAAAGAAAGTTATATTTTAGAAGATATAAAAAAAGAACTAAAAACAAACCAGCCACTTTATCAAAACAAAAAAACAGGCGTATATATGCTAAACATTAATAGTAAAGTAATAAAAGACGATCTAATGAATATTCACGGAATCATGCCATGTAAATCTTTTAACATTGAATTTCCTTTAGTACCAGAAGAATATTTACATCATTTTGTTCGTGGATATTTTGATGGGGATGGTTACGTCAAGTATGAAACTTATACAGTTAATTTCGTAGGTGGATCATATAACTTTATGAATTCTTTACATCAAATTCTTCAAAATCGCAATTTACGAGCCGATTTACTAAATCAAAACAAACATTATCGTGTTATTTTATCTGGAAGAAAATCAATACAACTATTTTCAAATTGGATTTATAAAGACAAAGATATTTATTTGCATAGAAAATATGAAGTGTTTCAGAAAGAAAGTCTGAGTTTAGATCAATTACAAGATCGAAAATTAAAACAAACTCAAACTGCTGTTAAGCAAAGAAAACAAAGTTTCCTTGAAGAATATATGAAAAATAAATGTAATGCTATAACTTGTTCAAATTTAGAAATAAGCGAATCGCCTTTCAAACGTTGGCTAAAAAATGATAATCAATTTAAAAGAGATTATGAAAAGATTAATTTAACAATGTCCACTAGCGATAACTAAATATAAAATCCTAAAAAACCTTAGAATAGGTATGAAGATAGCTATTCTAAGGTTTTTTATTTTTAAATCATAAAGGATTCTTAATTTTATTGATTGAATATAGTAAATACATAGATTTTACAATTGTCTTGATAAAAAAGGAGAGAGACACCTTGCAAAAGAAATTTATCAATTCAGAAACGATGCCACCAACTTCTGGATATTCACATGTAGTGGAAGTTAGTAACGCTAAACGAACAATTTACATATCTGGACAAGTAGCGATTAACACTGATGGTCAAATAGTTGGCATTGGTGATTTAGCTACACAAACGCGACAAGTTTTCGAAAATATTAAAAGTGCATTAGAAACTTCGGAATTAAGATTTAATGATGTAGTAAAATTAACATTTTTCCTAACAGATATTTCTCAAATGGCCACTGTTAGAGATATACGAGATCAATACATTGATACTAAAAATCCACCAGCAAGTTCAGCTGTAGAAGTTAGAAAGTTAATTAACGATAACTTTTTAATTGAAATCGAAGCAATTGCTGTAGCAAACTAATTTTAAAAACTTATTATGAATCATATCAATGCAATTCGTTTAATGTGTTCAGTTAAAACGAATTGCATTTTTTATTGTCTTAAATATAATTTATATCTGGAGACATTTTCATCAACAACTTATAAAATAAATAACTAAACAATCCATCACACAGAATGATTAAAAAGAACGAGGGGAGGCTAATCACAAAAACTAACTTACCTATAATAAGTTTATTATTTAAAGTTAGTTAACATAATATATATTATAGGCAGTTATAGAAACAAAGCAATACCAGGTATCAAAACCCAAGTAAACTATACTTAATGAGACGAAACGGAGATTTTTGGTGAGATTTACATTAAATCTTATCTAAACAAATTTCTTCAGTTTTTATCGTTTTTATTTGTTATAAATTCATCACAGCAAATCTTAATCAATAATCGCTTAAGATTTAACGAATTAAAAACATTTTTGATTGGCAAGAAATTTTTATACAGAAAAATTATTTCTATACAAAATATAAATTAGTAATTTTATTTTATGTTTTACTTAATGAATTAATTGCTATTTGCACATGTTTTACAACTTTACATTATTTGTTGTTATTTCTGTCATTTAGACTTGACTTTCATTACACTCATTGTTTTTTATTCTAGTTAACATAACGCTTATTTTTAACATAAAAAAATCCTCCTCACCTTCAGGAAGATTTTTTGTTTGCTATTATTTTATTTATATCTTCTAGTAACAATCCCAATTGTAAATGACATTGGAAAAATCTAGATTTAACAAATCTTCCTTACGTATAAAGAAATTAGCAACCCCAGAATCACCCCACATAATATTTAATGAATCGTCTGTATCGATTTGCATCAATAATATGTCATGTTGCTGGTATTTTTCTTCCCATTCCCTTGGATCTGTCTGTGTGAAAAATGGATAACCACCAATTTTATGTCCTTGATCCTTACATAAATCATCATACAGTTCGCCTAATTCTGTATTATTTTCTTCATCAACAATTTCTTCCCAATCAATGTTATCATTAAAAATCATTTCAAATCGATAATCTCTTGGTGTTACTGGTTGATATGCCAACTCAAACTTTAGTTTTGCTGCTTTGGGTATGATAAAATTCTCTAAATCTAAAGTGTTTAAATAACTAAAATCAGTAATCACCTTAGTTAAATCCGCTGTGATTGTAGAATGATAAACAATTCGAAAGTCTTTTTGGGTTGTGGGATGATCAAAATCTGCTCCAAAAAGATCTTCTTCAGCACTTATGAAAAACTGTAACATTCCATGTTGAGGCATATGTTCAATGTTTGGTATTTCTTCAAGGTTTAACTGCGCAAGTAGCATCATAGGTTGTCCGTTTGAGTCTTTAGGATGCTCTTGATCTATAGGTAAATACGGATATCCACCAAACTTACTTTCAAAAAGCGTTGTCTCTGCTAATGTTCCAGACACTTTAACATACGGTTTCACACTTTCTTCTAAAATACTACGATACTGTTCTAGTTCTTTCGGAATTTGAAGTTGATACGTATTCTTCACTATATTTGCCTCCTTTTAGTAATGAATTGAAAATGCCTAACTTAATTATATAGTAAGCGATAGCTTAATTGAAAATCGTTAAAAATCCATTTTCACCCTCATTTTTTGCGCGCTTGGTGGACAAAGTAGATTATGTTCTAATACCTTTTTATTAATAGTTCGAATTAAATCCGCTGCTTCTGCAGTATTTGTATTTTCTTTTAGCTTTTCTTTTAAATCATCAATTTCTTTTGAAAGCTCAATCCACCTAGGTAAAACGTGATTATTTGCTAAAGTTCTATAAAGTTGCTTTTCAGGATTGTACGAAAGATCTTTATCAAGATTAAGAGGTTTCCCTTTACCAGGTAAATGATCAAAAGCTCCTTTCTGTTCTGCTTGTTTAACGATAGAACTAATATGATCCTCATACGTATAAGACCAAACTTTCTCATCTTTTACTAAAATCTCTTGTTTTTTTAGTTTTTTATCTAGTTCTTCTTGATTCATAGATTCTCTCTCCTTTTTATTTTCTAATGTCGTTTTTGTAAATTCTAATGCCCTTAATCCATAGAATAGCTTTTCTCGCCACCATACGCTATCATGTCCACCTTGAAACTCTTCGTAAGTGGTTTGGTATTTCTTTGCTTCTAAAGCTTTATATAGCCGTCTATTAGCCGTTAAAAGAGGTTCGTTTTCGAGTTCACCTACTGCTATGTAAGAATGTAGATGAGTCGCATTAGAATTTATTGATGAAATTTGATTTTCAATCCAAGGAATTGTATTTTCATAATTATCCTTTTTCCAATGTACGGATCCAGACATTGACAACACATTTCCGAAAATATGTGGATTTTGAAGTGCTGCATAAAAAGCTGCTAAGCCACCAAGACTGAAACCAGCAATTGTTGTATGATTCTTTTCTTGATAAACGTGATACTTAGCTTGAATCCACGGAAGTAATTCCTTCGTTAAAAATGCATTCATTTTATCGTTATAAGTTAGCTCTTCTAATCGATCGACAGGATCTATAGCAACAGCAATGCAAGATGGGATTTCTTTTTCGTAAATTAAATAATTAAGTGTTTTTTCAATTGAAAGGCTCTGAATGAATTCCCATCAAATACAATGAGAAGTTCTTGAAGATGTGGAGTGTGAGAATAATCATGAGGCGTATAAATATGAATTTTACGTGTGTTATTTAAAATCGAACTATGAAAAGAATATGTTTCAATTCTCCCAGATGGATAATGATTTGAAGGGAAACGACTGCTATACTGCATGTCCATACTTATTTTTAACACAGACGCTTTATTGGTACCTTCTCCAAATGTATTTTTATTAAATGGGTCTAATCGATACTGTTCACTACGCTTTATCCAATTATTTTCGAAAAAATCATTTACTGTAAAATAATAAGTTGAAATAAAACTCTTATTTGTTCTAAACGTAACATACCAAATATCTGTCTGTAACAATCGTTGTAATTGATTTACAGACAAATCCCAACCAGGAAAACTACCGAATACATAAACGTTTTCAGTGTTTTGATCCCCTAACCATATATACGTTATAAGCTTATACTGATTATCTGCAGGGCATTGTTCTATTAGTGGTGTGTGATTTGACTTTATTTCATGCAAAAAAGTATAAAGAGCTTTTTCGTTTCCATTCTTTAATTGATTTTTAAGCTTCTCTAACTTAGGACTGATTATTGTAGTCACCTCTCTTCCTCCTTTGTAGTATTCTATATGTAGTTTTTTTCATTAGAATCCCTATATAAAAGTAGTCGTAAGTTATTTGTTTAGCGAAGTTATTTATTAGAAAAATAATCAATTGCCTGAATAGAAAGTTCTAATGATTTTATTCTTCTTTCTAAAAGCGTTCTTTGAGGACTCCCAAGCTTTGACTTAACGTAAATCTTTTCAATTGATGGAAGCAAACCAATTAGAACATTACGAGCTTCTGCTAAATCTTCCTGAGTATAATGATGAGTTTCTTGCTTCCAAACACTTTCTAACATAGCTAAGCCGATACTAGCTGCTTTGAGTCTTTTTTTCACTAAAGTAGTATTTGATCCTTTTTGAGTCATCTGTGATAAGGCATTTTCAAGTTTACTAATTGTTGACTGTAAAGATTTTATTGATTCTACTTTATCTATATTTGATACGTTTTTCATGTTAATGTTATCCCTTCTACGTTGCTAACTTGTTTTGTTTAATGTTTAATGAAATCCTTAAAAGCTTGATTTCACTCGAAATATTTTAACATAAATAACTAACTGTATTCGAGTTGGACAATAACTTAAAGTAAAACAGCTATTCCTCTCTCCTCCCCTGTATCATTCTATTATCTTTACTTCTTTCTTCTCATTAGAATTCCTATATAAACTAGTTGTTAATATTGAATGTTTTATGAACAAAAAAACGTACAAGTAATGTAACCTGTACGTTTTCGCTTTTATTCAATAAGGTAATAAAGTAATAGCTTCCTGGTCTTCTCATAACTTATGAAATCTCTATACAAAATGGGATAATTCACAATTTCTGTTTCTAGAAAACGATATTGCGGAAACCACTCAAAAAACGATTTTCTTAACCACTTTATTTGTTGAAACGTAATGTTCTGTTCGTTTCCATTTAGTATAGAATTTAAAGTAGCTGCTGTATGCATCCAATAATGATTAAAATCAGCGTTTATACAGTCATCTTCGGTAAATTTACTTTTTAAGTTTCGCTGCAATTTTGCTGTAGCACGATAAGGAAACGGTTTATGAAGTGGACTATGCATTTTCTGCAATTCCTTAAAAATAATTCGTTTTCCTAACTTCAACTTTCCACCCCTTTATTTATCTATCCAATTTAATAAGTTTTCATAATGATATTGAGCATCGATATACCCAAGATTATATAGATTAACGAGCTTTTCCTTATTTCTTTCTATTCCGCTTATAGGAAGCTGTACACTTGGTTGAATTACATAAAAATTATCTTTTTGTTCTTCTCGATTCATATAAGATATCGTCTCATTATAAAAACGATAATGGTCTACTAAATTCTCTGCGATTTTCGGATATTTTCTATATAAAATTTTAGCCAGGCCTGAAAATTTATTTCGCTGCTTCTCATATCCTTCTGGCTTTGTCATAATGACAACGTTCTTTTCATAACCATCCTTTTGGGCTTTCAAAACTGGTATAGGGTCTATAATCCCTCCATCTAATAATTTTCGATTATTATATTCTACAGCAGGTGCTATAAACGGTACAGAGCTTGAGGCGCGAATGATTTTTAAAATATCATTTCCATGTTCTGCTTTATTATAATAAATGGCTTGTCCTGATTCGCAATCAGTCGTCCCTATGACAAACTGTTCATTACATTTTAAGAAAGTTTGAAAATCAAATGGTACAATTTTATTAGGTACTTCATCAAATAAAAAATCCATTCCGAATAATTCACGTTTTCGAATTAAGTTTCGATAAGATATATACCTGTAATCTGATACTAGCTCTGTATTTACTTTCTTATTTCTACCTTTTTGACGTGACAAATAGGTTGCTCCCATACAGGCTCCAGCTGATACGCCGACTACATACGGAAAGAATAAGTTCTTTTCCATGAAATATTCGAGTACACCTGCAGTATATAAACCTTTCATTCCTCCGCCCTCTAATACTAAACCAATATTCTTCATGTTATATCCCTCTGCTTCTTTTTTCTTAATTTCATATTAGCATAAGATTTTAAGATGAGGTTATATAAACTAATTACAACAATAACCAGAAACTACTAAAGTAATGTCATAATATCTTTGTGAGTAACATGTTACAATATAAGTAATTCATTCCACATATATTAAAGGAGGAATTTAATATGGGTTTATTTAGCGGTATTTTAGGAAATGCATCAAATACGAGTTCTGAAAGTGTAGAACGTGATTTAGAGAAGATTATGCTAGATGATGAAAAAGTAGAGCATGCTTATAAATTAATTCGTGATCTAATCGTATTTACAAATCGTCGTCTTATTTTAGTAGATAAACAAGGAGTAACTGGCAAAAAAACAGAATACCATTCTATTCCTTATAAAAGTATTACACAATATAGCATCGAAACGGCTGGGCATTTTGATTTAGATGCAGAACTTAAAATTTGGGTGTCTAGTATGGAGGATCCAATTACGAAAGAATTTAAAGGTGACGATAGTATTTTAAGCATTCAAAAAGCGTTAGTAACCTTTACGACAAAGTAGTGGTTTTTGTATTTTTATTCATTTTTTAAAATTACTAACCCGAGTATTTTGGAAGAACATACATTGTTTTTGTATATTTAATCTAAAATAACATAAAAAGGTAAAGCGTATTTTATATGCTTTACCTTTCTTTTTTGTAATAAATAAGTGTAGTTTCATCATTTAATTTCTTTTTTTCTCTTCTTCTAAAATAGTAGCAAGTTCCCAGCTCGTTGCTTCAGGAAACATTTCCTCAATTAATGTAAGTACCTTTTGGGCAATTCCTTTTCCTTGATAACTCGGGTGAATAAACATTGGACTGATCCAAAATTTAGAGGGTGTTTCTTTTTGTGAAATGCATATCGCTCCAACAAGATTCATTGCCACTATTATTTTATAGAAGCCACCGTCTACATGATTTATTCTACAAATAGTTTTTTCGATAGTTTCATTTGCTGGATTTGTTTCATAGTCTTTATATTTATGTAATAAAGGGCTAAATGAGTCTATTTGCATTTGAAATATAACTTCTGCATCACTTTCTGTCGCCTTCTCTAATGTAATCTCCATGTTACCAATTAAGTCGCTTTCTTAACGAGGTAATATGAGCGGTATGATGACGACCATGCCATGCGTATAGTCCTATTGCAACAGCAAGTTTTGTTTCACCAGTTTCAGGATGGTTAAATGTCTTTTCTAAATCTTCAATTTCTAGAGAATATAAAAGGTTAACCCATCTTTTATGTAATGAATCTAGCATTACTAGTGAAACATCTACCGGTAATTTTGAATCGGGTAACTCTGCCCACTTCTCTTCTTTATACGGCTTAATAGTGGGATTCTTTTCTGTCAGTGCTAATTTAAAGCGTATGTAGCTATTCATATGACTATCAACGACGTGATGAACTACTTGACGTACAGTCCAACCTCCAACGCGATATGGTGTATCTAACTGCTTCTGATCTAAATCTTTAATTGCCTTTGTTAGTTCATTTGGTAAATCTTCAATTTCTTGAATCCATGTATCAATCATTTCTTCAGTTATAGGACGTTTGTATGTAAATTGGCCAATTGGATAACGTAAATCATTCATGAATAAGTCCTCCTTATTATAAGCGTGAAGTATTTCTCCAAATATAGTGTACAAACTTCACATGTTCTCCATTTAATTCTACAGAAGTTGTATCTGATTCGTTTTGATAAGAAGAAAATCCGCTTTTTTCTAGTACAATTTGTGATGCGAGATTATTAGTCGTTGTTTTAGCATGAACTTCAGTAATTTCATTATTTTTCGCTACATCTAAAATTAATTTTACGGCTGCTGTAGCAACTCCTTTTTTAGTAAATTTTTCTCCGACCCGATACCCTAGCGAACTAATTTGAGTTTCTGTATCTATATCTACTAAATTTATTCGTCCTATAATTTCTTTTTCTTCATTACGAATTAAATAAAAATAAGAATCTCCATCTGCTTGTTCTATTAACAAATCGTCTAGTAGTTTTTGGAAATATTCAAATTCAAAATATTTCGAGCCGCGATTTGGTACCATTGTTTCAAAAAAATATTTATTCGTAAGTTCAAACGTAAATAAATCCTTAGCATCTTGTTTCTTTAGTTGCTCTATGTATATTTCCATCCCGTATTCTCCTTCTAGATTTACTAACTGTTATACATTCTTTTTTAATCAATTATATTCCTGCTATTACTTTCGATTAAGTAATACAGATAGTAGCACTTTCGGATGAAAAAGATGAAATGGACTACGAATTAAATTCATCACTCGTACTAACCGAATATAAACATCAGAATTACTTGCGGATAGTCGATATATTTGTTTCGTATACCATAGCTGAAATTTTTGTTTTGTAGTTAATTCTCTCTTTAGTTGCGGGTGACGTGATATTTCTGTTGTTGTCATATCCCAAGGGGTTTCTATTATAGTAGCTGCCTTTTTATAAAATTGTTGTGTAAATGTTTTATCAAGTTGTTTTCTATCTTGCAAAAGTAATTGCAATTGGTGAGCCTCCATAGCAGCAACTGATACGCCTTGGCCGAAAACGGGATCAAAACGACATTGCGCATCTCCAACAACTAATAATCCTTCTGGTACATTATTCACTAAATCAAATCGCCGGCGTACTTGATAAGGAATTTTGTATGTCTTTATATCAGTAATTCCCTCAGCCTTATTTAAGAAGTCTGTAACATTAGAAATTGATAGATTTTCAGCAAAATCATAAAACTCATCATCTGTTTGTGGTGCTTTCTCGTTTGCGTATCCACTGAAAGTAACAAAATAACGATTATCTTCTATCGTTTGAATAAGAACGCCATAAGGGTTATCAGGGAAACTCGGAGACATTAGCACATTGCAACAGTCTAATTTCTCATTTTCTTTAAGTTTGAACATTTTCGTTGCGTAAAATAAATCAATACGAACTTTCTCTTCTTGTACTTCAATTTCGTATTCTCGTAGCCACTCTATACTTTTTGAGCCAAATCCACTCGCATCAACTACAAGATCCGCATGAACTTCTTCTTGTGTGTTTGTCTCTAGATATTTAACTTTTACTCCACACACTTTGTTAAGCTTTGCATCTACCAATAACCCTTTAACCAATGTTTCATATTTAATAGTAATATTTGAAATTTGATGTATTCGTTTTTGAATATGCCATTCTAGCAAAGGACGACTTTGTTGAATCATATGTACTTCCCCTATGAATGGCTGTTTCCATAAACCAAATTGATGCCATTTTAAATCACGAGTAAAGTTATTTACGATACTACCTGCTTCTATTAATTCATTCGTAATACTAGGAAACAATTCTTCAATTGCGTTTTCTCCACCTTTTAATAACACGTGAGGATGATTACTTTGTGGAACTCTTTTTCTCGAAGACTTTCCATCCCATCTTTCACCAGCTTCTATAATGATTACTTCTTTAAAAGAAGTTGATAATGCTTTTGCTGCAAACTTTCCTGCCATACTTCCACCAATAACGATAGCCTTATTAAACATATTTTCCCCCTTAATAAAAAGAGATCCTGCCTTGTATGAATGAAACAGGATCTTAAACTAATTAACTTCTTTATCATTATACTTAAAATACATCAGTAAATTGCAACATTAAAATTAAAATACCTAATCCCCATACGTAATACGCGAATACTTTTAAGGAGTGACGTTTTAAATATTGAATCATCCATGAAACAGCTATGTATCCAAAAAACGCTGCTGATAACGTTCCGACAATTAAAGATGTACTAGAAATAGATTCTGCTTTCCCTTGAAAAACGTCTATAAATTGCAAAATGATAGCTCCAACAATGGCTGGTGTCGATAGTAAAAAAGAAAAGTAAGCAGCAGTTTCACGGTCTAATTTTCTCCATAATGCAGCGACAATTGTCATTCCAGAACGGGAAATGGCTGGAAAAATAGCAGCAGCTTGAAATGAACCGATAATTAATGCGTCTTTATATGTTATGTCATCCATTTTTTTACGACCATTCTTTTGTTTATCTGCCGTGTAGAGAAAGAATCCGGTCACTAAAAACTCCCAACCGATCGTGATTCCTGTTTTTGAAATATCTTCAAAGAAATCTTTAAACAATAAACCAATTACAACTGCGGGTATTGTCCCAACGATAAGTAATAACATGAGCTTTGAAAATGGGTTTTTAATTAAATATATAAATTCTTTTTTGTAATAAATAAAAACCGCAAGTAAAGTCCCAATATGCAGCATCGTATCTAAAAATAAGCCAGCCTCATCTAATCGGAACAAATGCCTTCCTAAATAAAGATGTCCGGTACTACTGATTGGTAAAAATTCTGTTAAACCTTGAATTATACCTAGTATGAAAGCTTCTAACCAATTCATGATGGTCTCCTTTCTCTTTTGCTTGTACCAATATATGAGGGTTAAATTTTCGATATGAAAAAAACTATATTTCTCTATGAATTTACTTTTCATTTATGGATATATATGTAAAGAGGGTTAAGGAGGGTTATTATGTGGAAGCACACAAAATTCGGTAATGTATTACTTTGGGTGGGCCCTATCCTTGTATTTTTAGGACTATGTATGACAAATGTTATTTCAGATATTCCTTTCTTTGAGGGAAAACATAAAACGGTTGGTATTGTACTTATATTTATAGGTGTAATCTGTTTTGTTGCTGCTAATCATTTGAAAAAAGGAGAAAGATATGAAAAATAAATCTAAATAAAAAACAATCCTGGCATATTAGCTAGGATTGCTTTTTATTAATGTTGATTATTTGTAAAATACTTTATCAACGTTATATTTCGCTTTGTATTCATTAATGATATATGTTTCGTAAATTTCTCTTTCTGTTGGATCTTCTACGATACATGCATCAATGCGGTATACTTCATCACGGTGATTTTTAATTGGTGAAACATTATCTTCAAAATGCTTCTTAATACGTTGTCTAATTTTACGAGCTTTACCTACGAAAAGAAGTTCGTCATTAATATTGTAAAACATAAAAATGCCGCCTTTATCTCTAGGGAACAAGTGGAAATCGATAAATCCATTAATTGGAGTAATGATTGGCTCGTCTCCTTTAATAACTTGTTTACGTTCAGTAATTGAAACATCAGCTTCAGGAATATTAATTTTAATCAAGTTCATTCACGTCCTCTTTTATTATAAAGATAAATAATAGCATACATAAGTAAGAAAAGCTATGTTCAGAGGCATATTTCATTTTATAATTCAAATATTATAGGTGTATCATGTAAACTTTTCTTCCAAATCATATGATCGCTGGATTCTCCCCAGTAATCTTTCAATACATAGCTAGGTTTTCCAAACTTTTTCGTCCATATACTTTGCGCATTTTTATATCCACTATCTAAACAATATTCTGTTATCCCTCTGCTAAGTAATGTAAGAAACATTGTATGTAGTAATAAACTCCCTATTCCCTTTCTCTGATACTCCGGAAGTATGAATACAGTTCCTATTTCATACAAATTTTTAAGTACACCACCTGTACAACTATTAATCAATGTACTTGCTGGACCGATTTCGATTGTTCCAATGATTTTATCGTTACTTGTATCAATTGCTAATAAAAAGTAACGACCTTCTCCGTTACTATCAAAATCACTTTTCAAATACTGCTTTTTTGAGTTAATTTCATTTTCTATGTCATCCAATGATTGTGACAATCCTTCATTTTTGTATGTATTCGTAATAACGATACGGAAAAATAAATATAGTTCATCTACATCATTCAAATTCGGTCTTCTAACTGCAACGTTAGTCATGAATTCAATCTCCAATCCTCATTATGCCATTGTCAATACAACACTTTATATAATCTATTCATCATTATTCTGCAAAAACCTGCATAAATCCAACAGTATAGAAAGCTCATTATAGATATTGATAAAATAATTTTTATATCCATAGTTGTATGAACAGCAGGACCAAGTACCGGAAAACGGAAAACATCGAGAACAATCATAATACCAATAATTAGACAAGTTGCTGAAAAGGAAACAATCCAAATTCTCCTCTTTAATTTTAAAAAGGATACTCCTAAGGCTAGACCTAATAAGCCTGTAGTAAAAGGAAAGACAATTAGTTCACTTGGCTCAATAATAAATAATAGAAAAATAGTAAGAATATAAGAAAGTATTCCCTCACGAATAGAATAGAAAATAGCAAAAAAAATCGGTAATGTCGAAAATGGACTAATGAGCAAACCTATACCAGGAACTAGGTTTCCTGCTGCTTGAAACATGGTGGCTAATGTACTCATCAAAGCTGTAAGTACTAACTTATTCGCAAGGGACAATTTTCTTTTATGAACAAAGCTCGTATCATGTTCTATCATCAGTTGATACCAATAACGTACAAACCAATTCATCAATATCTCCCCCTAAAGATGCCTCATTCATTACTTTCTATATTATTCATACACTAGTGGTTTATGAGCTGCTTTCTACTTGTTATGAATTACTATATAATAAAAGGCTTTTAGGGGGATAAATTGTGCGTTTTGAAACAAAATAAATTCCTTGGATTATTAAACTACGAGTGTGTATCGTATCAGGGAATAATTTCAAAAATGGTACATTTATTAAAATCAGTTACTTTCATAGAACCGTAAACTCCTAAATATAATTTAGTTTGATTCAAATTTGTTCCTAAACTCATATAATAAGCTGCTTGCGTACCAAAATCATAATTGGTTTCAATAGCATGAAAGTCAGCATGTTTACCGTCTGTACCTGCTCTAGTATAGGCTAAAACACCTTTAACTGGCGGTCGAGAATCTTCTTTCTTAGCAAGGTCAGTAAACACTACGCTACCTGTTAAATTTGGAATTGCATTTCCCATATATGGCTGAACTCCTGTAAGGGAAGTTCCTCCAAACTTATCGGGTCTGGAATCTTGATGAAAATAACTAAGTAGAGGCAGAATACGCTTCACTGAAGTTTGTATTGTTTCATCATAATAAACCATTGTTCTCTCATCCAAAGTCTGATTCTCAGAACAATGTCGTATAAAAGAAGTAGGTAAATCCCCTTCCCATCCTCGCCACCCAAAATTGATAACCCCATCTTGATTGGGAGTTAACCTCATAAAATGCATTTGAACAAGTTCTGTAACCGGTATAGGTTTATATTGAATAAATGAAAAAATAGACTCTACAATATCTTGTCCGACATTTCCGGCGTATTTGATATATTGATTATAAAACCTTTGAAATGAAATGCCGGTTATATTACGTACTCCTTTTGCAATTACTGTAAGTGTTTCTTGTATAGATAAAGGGAGTTCATTAAAGCGTGTAACTACAGGAGGGTTATTTATAAATGTATTTTTACTTACATCGATTTCAATTATTTTACCTGCTATTTCTAAATCATCTTGGCTTAAATTAAATGGATCATAACCTGATCCGCCATCTCCATTTGTAAAAACAAGTTTTCCAGTCTCAGGTGAAAAGTTTAAACTATTGACTCCGTTATGATTAAAAAATGGTCTTCTTACATTCAGTAATGTTCGTCGCTTTTGAGCTTGACCATTAGATTGTAAAGTCCATTCTTCTACTGTATCAATGTGATCATATTGCGTATTTCTATTAACCCACTTTAAATTTAGCGTTTTAGGGTCACAAGGATTCGGTTTAAATTGCTCAGAAAGTGCACCTGGCCCTTGAGTTCCAGCGACGGAATAATGAAGATAAAATAAACCGTTTTGATAAAATTGTGGATGGAACGCAAGTCCAAGCAATCCTCGTTCATCATAACCGCTACTAGAAACACCTTCTTCAAATGTACCTAATTTAATAATTAGGTGACGAATATCTAAAAATGTCTTTATAACTCCGTCCCCTATGTAAAAAATCTCCCCTAATTGAGTTGCGATAAATAGTCTTTCGGTCGATTCACCTGGAAGTATCGTTGTTTTCAATACAGTTGGTAAATTTACGTTATGAACAATGGGTCGTAAACTAACTTTAACTTTTGTCAATTAACTGTACACCCCTTTTTCTTCTTTTTTATAGAAGAATATGATTAGAGTAGTTTTGTTAGTATTAAATAAGTCGTATTCCTTTTTATTACAATTTTGTATATAATATAAGAATCAATATATTAGGGGAATCAATTATGACACTCTTATTACAAATCATCGTACCACTTATATGTGCCATATACTTATTTACTCTCTATCATAACGGGACGTATGGATCAGCTTCATTCCTTTTAGCAGTCATGATAGGAATTTTCGGTTTAGAGAATATCTTTCAATATGCTAGTCTAACAAATCATGCTATTTATCCATATTGGGGCAGTTTGAAGGCTGTTGTTATCGTTTTATCAGTCGTATTTCTATTTAAAAAAGGTGGTTTAACAAGGAAATATTGATTTTTAATGCGTTACATATTTTCTTGTTAAATTGCTTTTATTTTATAAAAGCAGAAATATTTATGTAAAAACACGAAGGGATGTGTTACATATGTCTATAAATATTATTTCAATAGTATCTATCATAATATGGATTTTGTTAATTACAGAACTTATAAAACCTTCAAAAGAACAGAATGGACGAAAAATAGTAACTTTAGTAACTGCTGGTTCCGCATCAACACTTATTTTGACGGTTTCATTTATTCAAAATATCCCGTTTTGGAATTGATAGTGATATAACTAACAAAAATATGTATAAATAAAAAGATTAGGATTCACTCCTAATCTTTTTATTTTTTGAGGTAACACCACATGCCCAGCAAGCTAAGGTCTTGGAGTAGCCCCTAAACAAAATTTGAAATTTTTCTAAAGTTATTTATGTGAATTTAACTCGTTTTCAGGAACATATGTGGTCCTTTTACAATTTGAATTTCTTTTTAAGCTTCTTATATTTTCTATACGAACGTCTAACAATGTTTAACATAAAATACGGTACTTTAATAGGGAAAGGCAATTTATATATGAAAGGAAAATAAAAGGTGAAATATGCCTTTTCTAGGTCTCTCCACTTACTATCTTCTTTTGTTTTTAAGAAATCAGATACATCGACTACATATCCCCTTCCTTTTTCCATCATCACATTTTTCCCGTGAACATCACAAGGAGTTAACCCTTGTTCCCTCGCATACTCTAAAGCCTCATTAATATCAAGTATTACTTGCTTAGGAATTTTAATCCCCTTATGAATAGCATCGTATAAGGTAATTTCTTTTAAACGTTTCAATACTATGAAATTTTCTCCTTTATATATAAGCTTTGAATAAGAAGGATGATTTCCGATTCTTCGGTATACTTCTGACTCTTTTTCAATTCCTTCTCCTTCTCGCACGTAAACTTTCACTACCCAATCTTTGTATTCTTTGTGCATGAATACTGCGGCATAATTACCTGTTCCTAAACACTTCCAAAGTCTAGGAATATCTTTAACTACTACAGGCTCGAATTCATCCTCACTTCTGATACTTACCTCTTTTAATAATTCGTCATTTATCAATCCCACAAAACTATTTATACTCATCATTCCCACTCCGGTTTTGCTAAAAGGGGGCCCACCCACATTTTAACGAAAATATACACTAAGCGAATTTTAGCATAAAACGAGTCATCTTTCTTCCTAAAATAAAAAGCTAACTCATTTTATTTAAACTGTTGAATACTTAATATTTATTCCGTTATTCATAGCCAAAAACCGTACGATATAAAAATATTTCTAACTATTTTCATTTTTTCAGAGGCAAGTGTATAGGGCTTTTCTTAGTGCAAGTTCTGTTCGTTCATTACCCATGCCAAATCTATAAAACATTGTTTAGAAGTGTAGCAAGGGTTTGTTAATGGTTCAATTCTTGTTCCACTACTATCTTTGTTAGCTAAAACTTTTATTGTTTTAATAGTCTTTTGTTTAATTCCCACAATGCTGTTTTGTTGCTATCCCATTTCAAAAACGTTACTGCTTCCTCAAAGCATAACCATTTATAATTGAAGTGTTCTTTAGATAATGATATGTTTTTTGTAGGGACTTTAACTCCAAAAGAAAATTCTTTTATTACATAAACCTCTTCTCCCCAAAGGAATCCTCCAACTACATCTTCTACTGATAGTGAAGACACAGAATCTAATTGTATATATGGACATTCTCTTGTAATACGAGCCTCTTCAAACGCTTCCCGTTTTGCTGATTCAATAGGAATCTCACCGTCTTCTCCGCCACCAGCTATTCCTTGCCAATAACCATAATCACTTCGGTTAAAAATGGCATATTGAATAGAATCGGCAGTTTTTATATAAGGAAATATCAATACTTGATATGGCGCTCTCATTACTTAACCTCCTCTCGAAAATAAGTTTTAAATCAATATGAATAAAGAGCCGCCATCACAATTCTACATTATTAATGCAGGTTTATAATGTCGGCCCTCTATTTTTAAATAATTTTATTTTTCATAAACAGGCTTACTCTTAACAGAGGAAAAACTACTTATTCTCTGTCGAATTTGTTTAGCATGGTTTTTCATAAATGTTAGCAGTACTCCATATTATTCAATTGCGCCAGCAACGTCATAATCATTTAAATCTAATTCAATCGGTTGTCCGAGCGCTAGTTTAGCAAGTTCGGCTCCTAAGTATGGACCAGCTGTTAAACCCGAAGCCCCTAATCCATTCGCAACGAGAATTCCTTCAAATTTAGGTAGTGGTCCGATAACAGGTAAGAATCCTGGTGTGAATGGTCTGAATCCAACTCTCGTTTCAAGCATTGTAGCATTTTCTAAGCCAGGTGCAACTGCTAATGCCTTATGGAATACTTCATGTAAACCACCTGCTGTTACACGATGATCGAAACCAGTATCATTCTCATGTGTTGCACCAATTACGACATGACCATTGTCAAACGTTAAAATATATTGATCGTTTGGTGGCATAACAACTGGCATATTTTCTGTTGCTGTATTTTCAATTTGCAGATGAACAATTTGTCCTTTTTGGAATGTAACTAAGAAATTAATTCCTAATGGTTTCAAGATTTCATTCGCCCATGCGCCTGCAGTTACAATAACCTTTTCCGCTAAAATTGTTTCATCGTTTACTGTAACTCCCGTAATATGATTTCCTTCACGGACTAATATAGCATCGCCTTTTATGAAAGTTGCACCATGTTTTTTCGCAGCACTTATTAATGCATTGCGTAATAATCTTCCATTTACTCGTGCAGCACCACTAATATGAACAGAACTATATTCGTCTGATAATGCTGGGAATAATTTTTTTGTTTCTTCAGCTGATAAGCGAGTTATTTCACCAATCTCCGGGGCATCTTCACGTCGTTTATAAGCTCGCTCTTCCATTTGATCTAACTTTTTCTCGTCAGTATGTAAACTAATTGCACCTACACGATTATATCCTGTGTCAGTTTCACCGTCTTCTTCTAATTGCTGAATTAACGAAGAATAGTAACGTGCACCGCCTTTAACGATTTTATACCATGCTTTATTACGGCGCTGTGATAGCCATGGACATACAATACCTGCTCCTGCATCGGTTGCTTGCCCTAATTGTTGGCGATCCACGATAGTAACATTCGCACCTGCCTTAGCAAGATGATAAGCAGTAGACGCTCCTAAAATTCCTGATCCAACTACAATATACGATTTCATTTCAAACACCTTTTCTCTTTTGCTAATTATATAAATATAAGAACATTCCTTAGTATAATGGAAGGAATGCTTTTTTCAATGTACTCATCACAATTAATTGTTGCAGCATTATGACTTCCTTAATCATTATTTTTTCTTCTTACGGAATAATTCAATTGTTTTGTAGCCTTGTGAAAGGATTTCTATCATTTTCTCTAGACGTTTTTCACGTGTTTTTTCTTGTTTCACAGAAAAAAGATTACGTGCCCAATCTTTTTGGTATCCAGGCGTTAAACTTTGATAAAACTTAAGTTCATTCGGATGATTAGCTAATAATGCTTCAACATCTTTAATTCGATCTGCATAATCGGCAACACATTGACTCATAGCAGATGTTTTTGTTGTTTTTTTCTTTTCACGTTTTAAACCAACAACAGTAAAGACTTCATCCATACTTACCATTCGTGCAAATTTAATATCGCTTTCTCCCACATAACCATCTTCTCCAACGTTTAATGCCGGAAACATCTCATCACGGTGAATAAACGTACTATAACGAGCATTACCTTTTTTCGGATATGCGAAGAATACGTAACCTTTTTCAATTAGTAATTCTTCATTACTAATAATAAAATTCGTTTGTTTCACCATTTCATCAAGCGTTTCTACAAATATAAAGATAGCATCGTGTTCTTTTGAGAATGCAGTTTCTTTACCTGTAAAAATGTCATAATCACTTGGTTCGTTAATAACGACCATATTTGTATACTTATTAAGTTTCAATTTATCAATAACTGACATAATAATCTTCCTTTACATTCAAAATTCATTGTACATACTTTTTCGTACTGTTCTAGTGTATTATATGTATTAAGAAAATCAAACTTTAAATCGTATTATTCTGCTGCAAAAGAACATAATTCTTTACTAGATGGGGTGGTTTTATGCCATATGTAATCCGAGATGAAGGGCTAGTTTTACAAGGGGATGATGGAAAAGAACCAATTTTTCATACATATGAAGAAGCTGAGGAAACATTAAAAACATTAACTATACCGCAGTTTCCGAAACATATTAGAAGAAAACCATTTACACCAAAAATAATAAAGATAGCCGCTTCTGAATAAGAACCCGCTATCTTTATTATTCATAACTTAATAGCAAATAAAGTATATAAAAACTCTTTATATTGATCTTCTGTAATTTCACGCTTAGTTTTTTCCCCATGAATAATTTCGGTTAAACTTGTATTCGTTAATGAAATATGGCCAGAGTTCGTCAACTTTACTGCAATTGGTCCTTTATTAAAAATAGACTTCTCATCTTCTATCACTCTTCTTTGAACATCATTTACTACTATCTCATCAATAATATGTTTATAAAAAGCATGACAAACTTTCCATTCTCCAGCAGCATCTATTCTTTCTAAAACATAATTTCCTTTATTCGTATCTTTCCGTCTCACCCGGTACGAACCATTTTTTGAAGAAACCGAATCGCCAGTAAAAGGTACAGGAACAAGAGGTACTAACGAAGCTATACCTACATCAATTAAATACTGTACATTATCATAAGTTAAAATAATTGTTATATGGCCATCCTCAAGTGCCCATGCATTTATATCGTTTTTATAAACCGTACCTAATGCCAGTTGTACATCATAGCCACAGTCTCTTAAGAAATAGTAAAAAAGAGTATTTAATTCGTAGCAAAGTCCACCACGGGAACTAGTTAAAATTTTCTCTCGTAAGTTTTCCAGAGAGATTTGATTCGTATTTCGTGCTATAACATCTAAATTCTCAAATGGTATAGTATGCGCAAACGAAAAGAGTATGGTAGGTAATTCTTCAAACGTTACATCATTACGTTTTTTAAGATTTAATCTTGTGAAAAGCTGATCTTGTAAACTTGTCATATTTAGCACCCCTTAAAAATTTATAAGTTTAAATAATATATGCTGATTGTAAATTTTAAGGGGCACTGTAACAATGTACATTTCATTTAACTGTACCGGTACAAAAATTACGATTCACATAGGAGGTGTCATTACACATGTTTTTTGTAATCACTTCTTTTTGGGGCAAATCAAAAGCTACGAATATAAATTTAATAGTTTATCTATAGGCAAATTATTACTATCACTTAAATCAACAAAATATTGAAGTTGCCACGTTTGGCTCTTTTTAGCTTGATTACTAACAGTGGTATCCCAAACAGGATAAATTCTCGTTGCCATTTTCCCTGTTTGACTTTGTGTTCTCAATATTTTTTCTTTAAGAAGAATCTCTTTAGGAAAAATAAATTGCCCTAGTTTATTATCAGCAATACAAGTGATTACTAATAAATCAGGAGCAGCTTCATAAGAGAAAGCTCTATTTCGCATATTTTCATCTTTCTCCCAAAAAGAAACAAATTGACCAATTTTATTAGGTGTAACTTTTGATTTTCTAAAACGAATGGTTTTGTTATTTAAGTGGAATAAACATCCGGCATATTCTGCGTTTTGCTTTTCTTCTTTTAGATTCGTAATCATTAAGTTGTTAGGTTTGTAAACTATATTATTTAAATTTTGGATTATATTATTTAAATTTTGGATTATATTATTAAAATTGTTCAAAAAAACTCCCCCTTTATTCATCTCTTAGTTTACCACAAACATCAGTTCTTCTATATCGTATATAATTATGAACTAAGTGAAATGGGGGAATTTAGCAGGATATAATTATTACTTTAATGTACTTAGTTTTTCAATTGCTTGTTGTTCAGTTGCTAAGTAAAAAATGTCATTCCCTTTATTACATTCATAAATAAAATCTTTTAAGCTTTTACTAGTATACATAGAGAAATCTCCAACAATAGCAATCTTTACCTTGTAGTTTATAAACTTTTGAAGGATATCGCCCGCAAGCCGTGTTTTTAGGTCAAAGAAATCTTCACTTATTAAAGATTTATGGATAATAATATGTTTCGCATCTACCTCATATTGAACTGTTGCCATAGTATCTAATGCAGACTGAACATCCGATATTAATACCTTATCGTTCCTAATGACCGCAATATTGATTCCATCGATTACTACTTTCTTTATTTCCATAGTCCTCCCCCTTTATAATTTACACAGTATGAGTAAAATTGTTTTACAAAACTTCGTATTAATCATAGATTAAATTAGCCACAGCTATTAAAATGGCCTCTATTTTTTGTTGTAAATACCTATTTTTTATTACTAATACGGTCAATGAAATTAATGATAGTTTCTCTTTTTTTGTATTTTTGAATATATATATGGAATTACTTTTACTTGTTATAAAAATATTGTGGAGTAACATAACTTAACAAACTATCCAAAGTGTTAATCTCGGCATATGGTTGTATTTTAGTAGTATTCTTGATTTTCTGAGGGTTAAACCACACACCTTTTATATTTGCATTTTGAGGACCAGCAATATCCTTTTCTAAGTCATCCCCAACAAATAAAGTATTTTCCGGTTGTAAATTTAACTTATTTAATGCTAGTTCGAATATACGTTTATCAGGTTTACTAAATCCCACTTCTTCAGAAATAATGATTGTTTCAAAATACCTATTTAAATTCGTGTTAAATATTTTAGCTTTTTGCCTCTGAGTTGAGCCATTTGTTATAATTCCAACTTTAAAGTGCTTCTTTATTTGATTTAAGAAATGAATAGTATTTTTGTCTATTGAAAAACATCTAGGGAAATTATTATTCCAAAAATCTTGAATGTAATTGCGTGGCAATCTATACTTCGGCGTGAATTCATCAAACAATGATTCTAAAACTGTCGTTTTATTACTTATGCCATATTCTCTTTTATCGTATTTTTTAAATTTCTGTAACATGTTGCTTTTAGCCGCACCATCTACATTTTCATAACACTTTTCTAAAACAATTAAAAATAATGCCTCTACTGCTTTATCCCTATCAAGTAATGTATCATCTAAATCAAACAGCATCGCTTTATAACCCATCAAATAATTTCACAACCTTTCTAGCATTATATAAATCTTTCCAAGTTTGTACCTTTAAACTTTTGGTTCAGCAAGAACATTGTTATGTAGTGATTAACGATTAAATAGAAACTAGATGAAAGAAATCCAAAGTTCTCGGCGCACACTCTAGTATTACAGTAGCTTCTTCTATATTGAAATTCCCTTTCCTCTTTTGGTAAAGAAGCAAAAGTATATTTTCACAAATTTTAAGAAGCTACATACAATTCACATTAGTATACATTAGTTTTTCGTAAATATTAATCGTACATCAATTCATACGATAAGTTTTTTAAAACAATTATTTCTCCATAAAAAAGTAATATAGCTAATAATATTTTTTAGTAGTAAACGTCCTATGAAGTTTACTACTGTATCTCCACATAAACTCCAGATAGTACGGCTATAATGACTACCAGAGGTGATATTATGAAAAACTATCATATTCTCGTGGTAGAGGACGATCAAGAAATTCAGGAATTAATTAAACAATTTTTAATGACACAGCATTATACAGTGGTAGTCGCTTCAGATGGACTAGAGGGTATGACACAATTTAATAAGCAATCATTTGATTTAATTCTTCTAGATGTCATGATGCCCAATCTTAATGGGTTTGAAGTTTCTAAAATGATTCGAAGTCAGTCAAACGTACCAATTATTATGCTAACTGCGTTGGAAGAAGAGGAAGATCAAATGAAAGGATTCGACCTTGGGATCGATGATTATATAACAAAGCCCTTTTCATTTCATGTTTTGATTAGACGAGTCGAAGCTGTACTTAGAAGAAGTTATGATAAAAATGTAAATAATCATTTGATATTTAAAGAAGTGCGTATCGATGTGGATGCATATAGAGTATATGTAAATGACGTTGAAATTATATTAACGACAAAAGAGTTTGAAATTCTACAACTACTATTTCAAAATGAGAGAAAAGTACTTACAAGAGAAAATATCGTAGAGAAGGTTTGGGGGTACGATTATTTTGGAGAAACACGAATAATTGATACACATATTAAAAATCTACGTAAAAAATTAGCTATCCCTTATATTAAAACAATAAAGGGTATTGGTTATAAAATTGATGAATAGTATTGTGAAACTCATGAAGATGAAGCAAATTACTTACAAACTCTTTATGACTACATCTCTCATTTTGTTATCCTTTGCAGTATTGATTTATTTAACTTTATACTTCTTTCTCCCTACGTTTTATGAGCAATATAAAACAGATCAACTTCAAACAGGGATAAACGAAATCATTGATAAATCTAAAAATCTTACGTTTCAAGATGCGATACCACTTTTTGATGAATACGCAAAAAAAAATAATGCGATGCTTTATCTTCAAAATAAAGAAGGAGTAATTATTTACTCTCCTTCATTTTCTTTTATTCAAAGTGGTACGCAAAAAACAGTAGTTACTAAAGCAACACGATTCGAGAATGCAAGTACCCTTAGCAATTCATATAACGCTACGAAACCAATTCAATTTCAAGATGGTAGTTTAACGCTTGTAGTGTTTGCTACATTTCAACCGATTGATGAAGCTTCACAGGTTTTAGTACGCTTTCTCCCCTATATTAGTATCATTGTGCTCGTTATTGGTATAGGGAGTGCTTATTTTTATTCCAGGTTTATTACAAAGCCACTTATTTATATTAATGAAGGTGCACAAAAGATGGCAAATTTAGATTTCTCCGAAAAAATTGAGGTTCGCTCTACAGATGAGTTAGGAGAATTATCTAATAGTTTGAATGACATGTCTATTAACTTGCAACAAGCTATGTTTGATTTAAAAAAAGCAAATGAACAATTAAAAAATGATATTGAAAAAGAAAGAGAAATAGAAACAAAACGCAGAGAGTTTTTTGCGATTGTAGCACATGAATTAAAGTCCCCTCTTACTGTAATGAAAGGATACTTAGAAGGAATGATATACAATATTGGCCCTTATCAAAATCGCGATCAATATTTAAAGAAGAATCATCAAATTATTGAAAGTATGGAACAATTAGTTCGTGAAATTTTAAGCGTATCGAAATTAGAACAACACACCTTCAAACTAAAAGTAGAGAAAGTTAATCTTTCAAAATTAATAGGGACAATTACAAAAGATCTCGAATTTTTTGCTTCTCAAAAAAACATCGAAATAATAAAAGAAATTGACTTTGGCCTTGCTATTTATACAGATTGTGCCCTTTTAGAAAAAGCATGTAAAAATATTGTCCATAATGCGGTTATGTATTCACCACATAATGAAAAAGTCTATATAAAGTTAAGTGAGGATTCTAAACAAAGTCAAATCGAAATGCAAATTATAAATACAGGTGTCAATATTAAAGATGAAGAGATACAACAAATTTTCAAACCATTTTATCGAATTGAAAAATCAAGGAATCGAAATACTGGAGGAAATGGTTTGGGGCTATATATTGTTAAACAAATTCTTGAAACGCTAGATATAAAGTATTCAATAAAAAATATGGAACATAGTGTACAATTTTGCATGAGTATTCCATTATCTAAACACAAAAACAAACAAACTCTCCTTTAAATAGGACGAGTTTGTTTGTTTTTGTGGTAAGTATAAACTTATTAACAGGCTTTTCGTTTAATGATATATATTGCTTCTTAAATGGTAATTATCATAAGTGGTGACAAACTGTATTCAATTTACATATTTATCTTTTACTATAACAGCAAAAACGAAATTCCGCTTAGCAGCAAATTAGATTCTCTTATTTGAGATGCATTTCATCTATGAAACTGAAAAGGAAGATGAAAAATGCATATTTCCCTCCATTTTTCAGATTAATTTAAAATTCTTTTATGGTAAGCTATATGTAAAGATTAAACATAAAACATAAAGGATGATTCGTATGCAAATAAGAGCACAAGTAAGTGAATATAACTCCTATTATGCAACGTATACCAACTTGGTATCAGACGGAAATATCATACATATTCTAGAACAACAAATGAAGGAAACGAATCTCTTATTAAAGGAAATTTCTGATAGTGAGGGACTTTTCCGGTATGCTCCTACTAAATGGAGTATAAAAGAAGTAATGGGTCATATAGCAGATACAGAACGGATTATGGCGTATCGATTGCTATCAATCGCTCGAGGCGAGACAGCAGAACTTCCAGGCTATAATGATGATATGTATGTTCTTAGAGCTGCTTTTGATAAGCAATCTATGCAAGATCTTCTTGAGAATTTAATAGTTGTTCGCCAATCTACCCTGTATTTACTTAGAAGCTTAGATAAAGAAGCTTGGTCACAAAGAGGAAATGCGAATAATTCTGAAGTTACAGTTCGTGCATTAGCATACATCATTGCTGGTCATGAGCTTCATCATCTTCAAATTATAAAAGAACGTTACCTTGGTTCTGATTTATATCCAGCAACTTAACATTTGAAGAAAATGAGTCCTATTTATGTAGGGCTCTTTTTCAGTATTTATAACGGATTAGTGCTTAGAACCATGGTGATTAAATGCATTTATTTATAAAGTCCACCACATAATATATATGCTATCCCCTTTTATTCTGTACATGAATTTCTTTAGGTTGATATACTACAAACTCAATATATCTGGAAAGGTGATGATATTATGTATGAACAGCAAAATAATAGAGATAGAGATCAAAAAATGATGTTTTCTATGCAGGGAGTTCCCTCAAATAAAATTAACATGAATCAATTACCTAAATGGATTAGAATTTTTGGCTATTGTGTGTTTGGTTGGATAATAGTATTTAGTTTAATTATGATTGTAGGTTTAATTCTGCAATAACTATGTGTGATTATCCCATGATATAGGTAACCAATTATAATAAAAAGAACTTGTAGAATATCATACAAGTTCTTTTTCAAATATTATTAAAACGGGAACAACAAACTATTTTAACATTCAGTACAGGGAGACCATTTTGGTTATGGCTTGATTTTATTATAAATCAAATATAAGCTTTTGAAAGAGATAGATTTTGAAAATTATGTGAATTGAACAGTTATGATGTTTATATTAGATTTCATTTACGACCAACTTCTTCTTACTTAAATACACTGCACGATCTGATTTTTTAGCAACCTCCTGTGAGTGCGTCACAACAATAATGCATTTATTCTCTTTATGTGCAAGTTCTTGAAACAGTTCTATTATATCCATTGCGGTTTCTTCGTCGAGGTTTCCTGTCGGCTCATCTGCAATTAGTAAATCAACATTACACGATAGTGCTCGAGCAATTGCTACACGCTGTTGTTGTCCACCGCTTAGTTGCAGGACGTTTCGTTTCGCTTCAAGTTCTGTGAGTCCTACCCTCTCTAATAATTCTAATGCTCTTGCTGTTTTATTTTGCACTTTAACACCTGTAATTTCCATTGCTGTTAAGACGTTTTGAAGAGCGGTCATATAGGTAATTAAGTTATAAGATTGGAAAATTACAGATACATTTTGATTACGGTATCGATCCAAACCAATTTTTCTAATATCTTTGCCATTATACAGTACATAACCATTTTTAGGGACATCCAGTCCACAACCTAAACTTAGAGTTGTGGTTTTACCAGATCCAGATGGTCCTAAAATCGTGTAGAAATGTCCTTTTTGAAAAGAAAAGTTAACATTATCTAGTATCGCTACATTTTTTCCATTACTTTCATAATAATAATCCAAATTTTTAAACTGTAAAATCGTCTCCATATCGATCCTCCTCATTCATCTTTTAAAAGAATTTGTTTTGGGTTTAAACGTAGAATAGATAATGCTGGAAGAAGCGTTGCTATTATAGCAATAGCTAGTCCAATTCCACCCATTTTCCCTACATCTTCTCCTGTTACACTTACATCAATTTTATCAATCGGATCTTCTTTTTGATTTTGTAGAGTACCACCAGATCCAGCCATCATTACAGTACCATGTTGCGAGGTATCTGTTTCTTCGCTTGCAGTAGCTATTTCATTCGAAAGTAAATTATCCCCGATATATTGAGAAACTTTAGCTCCTGTTGTTATGGATAATCCAAATGCTAAAATAGCGACACATACTACTTCTACTACGAACTGTGCCATCAGTTTCCACTTTTTCTCTCCAATGGACAATAGAATTCCCATTTCTTTACGACGTCCTTTAATTGATAGCATAATGATTAATCCTAAAATAATCGCACCTGCAATCGATACAATATAAATAATCATTTGAGAAGTCGAAGAGATATTTTCGATAGGACCAATCATTTGCTTGTACAATGAATCATGCGCATCTAATTTATAATAATTAAAATCAATATTAGATTTTTTTGCTTCTTTTTTAAATGCATCAATATATTGTGGGTCATTCAAGAAATACACGACTTGAACACTACTTATACCTTGATCCACTTCTAATTTTTTCATAGTTGAATGTGGCATATATAGTTTATTAGCCGGATCCATTATAGGAGGAGCCTGTTGACTCATTGCTTGCTCATTGGTTTCGTAAATACCGATAATTTCAACCTCAAGGGTTTCCTTCTTATCCCCTGATTGTACTTTAACTTTGTCTCCTACTTTCAAATTGTTTAATTCCGCTAATCGTTTTTCCATTAAAGCTACATTCTGATTCTTCATTTGCTCTGTAATTGGTTTTCCATCAATGATTTTACTTTTTCCGTTTTTAAAGCTTTCTTGTAATGCAGTCTTGCGGACTCCCTCAATCATAAAAGAAGCATTCATATCTATTTCTGTACCAGAGCTTGAACCGCCTCGCACAGCCGCTATTCCCGCTTTACCTTTACCTTCTTCTCCTTCTGAAGCTCCTACTAGTTTAAGTCCATCAGAAATACCGAAAGTGTTAGCTATGTAATTATAGTCTTTTACATACTTGGACTTCGCTAATTGTTCTGTTTCTTTTGTATCGAGCTGCGGCGGACTTGGCATTTCTCCAGTTTCCTTAGCTTTTTGACCTAATTTGTCGAAATCAAGACCTAAAGTAACATCTGCACCAAGTTTTTTTCTCGCAGCATCCGCTGCTTTTTTTGACGCATTTTGGATTGTAAAACCTGAAAGAACCAAATTTGTAACAATCAGAAAAACTGCCATCAAAATTAATGATGTTCCTATCCTTTTTTTCATACTGAGAATTGCTCGTTTCATAAAATTCATTTTTTCTTACCTCCTTGATATCTTGTATTCTATATAGGTTATCTAGAGTTTATATGGAGCTAATCGGTAGTTTAACTAGAGATATAAGGAGTTTATGTGTAGTTATTTACCTGTTTCAGAAAAGCTAGAACACAAATTCAAAAACGCAGCCGTTTTTGAATATTGGTAAGGAGTTATTCCGTTTAATAAATTTATATAAAAGAAAAGGTTAAGATTAATTTAATGTATGTAGCACAAAAAATATTTACTGTGTAATTTCTATACAATAAATATAGAGAAACCTATTTGGATATCTATAATAGGGATTTTAATATAGTTACTGTATCTCATACAAATCACGTCACTTTAAAAGGTGCATCTTTTAATACGAAAATAAGCAATTTAATATTCTCTTATATGAATAATAATATTAAATTGCTTTTTAGATTTTAGTATAATTTATTTATAGTTTTATTTTATTGCAAGCTTTATAATATGATATGCAAATTTATCACCTACTATTAGGAAAAGAGAATATTTTACAATTAATTTACACCATAAATTTTGTCCATGTTTTACACAATATGTATTTTGGAGGAGGTTAATTTGATTTTTTCAAAACTCATTGATCGGTACGCCTTATATGATTTACACAAAAAAAGAAGTGTAGCGTTTCAGTATACTTCCCTTTCTAACACTTCATTAAATATAAAGGACATAGAATCTTTTTATAAAGTAAAACCATCACATATTCATTTTGACATTAAGCATTCAAAACAGGAAAAGGAATACATGGCTGGGCAATTCAAATATAAAAGCTCAGTTCAATCCGGTGATTCACGCAACGACTCTGTAACTGGGGAATTATTCTTACATAAAAATGAAAATGCACCTCATGTTATCTTTGTTCACGGTTGGAGAATGGATTCTAACGAACGTGTGAAAAGAATATTCCACGATCATATGACCAGCCTGAAGTGGAATATGTATTATTTCACTCTACCCTATCATTTTGAAAGAAAACCCGATCAATCCTTTTTCAGTGGAGAGTATATGGTAAGTGCAAATATTGAACGAACAGTACAAGCAACTAGACAAGCGGTAGCTGATTTACGAGCTTTGATTAAATGGATTAAAGCAAATAAAAATGGTCCCCTGATTCTAATAGGAATTAGTTTAGGTGGATTTATTACTAACTTAACCTCTCTTGTTGAAGAAGAAATTGATGTGTTAGCATCCATTTTCTATGCAAATCGACTCTCTTATTCAATTTGGAATACAACTCCAGGTAAATTTATTAGAGAAGACTTGGAACATCATGGTGTAACGTATGATGATTTAATAGATTATTGGAAAATCACTGAACCGAGTCAAGCATTACCAAAAGTAAAAAAAGAAAATATTTTATTAATTTCAGGTAAGCACGATCTATATGTGCATTCTGAGGATACAGACTACTTGTGGAAATCTTGGGAAAGGCCTACACGATATATTTATACATGTGGGCATGCCGGGATAGTTCTTAAACGTAAAAAAATTGCAACTGATACTATTAATTTTATTCAGAATCGATTGAACTCCCCACATTTATCCAATGACAGGTCTTAAATTGTGAGATTACTAAGTAAGGGGTAGTACCAACATTCGTACACTAAGATTCTTTCAACATAAAGATTGTTGATAACTTGTACGTGTCAGTATGCTGGTGTTACTTTAAATACAAAGAGCATGTTTTAAACAAATGATAATAACATGCTCTAAACTTATCTATTTATTTTTATTTCTTACAGATATCTATAGATAATATTGAAACATCCCATGTATTAAAAAGTGTTCCCTGCAGTGCTTTTATGTATCGATCTGCTGACTTCTGAACAGCAAGGTCCACATGCTTTGACACGACTCGATGAAAAGCATTATAAATACGGTTGAATGGTAGCCCTTATACTATATCCGTCAGCTATTTTACTTTACTAGCAGTGGATGTAGATAACTGTACATGAAACTCACTCACTGACAGTTGGCAATCACTTGAAAAATATCACCTGTTAGCAAAATGTCTTAATATAATTTCCACCTTTCCAGTGTAAAACAGTTCTTCCTTTAAAATGACCTCCAAGACGATTTAATGTAATGACATTTGTTAATTCAAAAGACTCACATACTTGTATACTCAAAATCCCTTTGATTTGTTTTTTGATGGTAAAACATGTTTCTCTACTCTTTCATATAGAGTAAGCAACTTCTTGATAGAAGAAAATTTCGGTACTAACCAATACGAAAATAACGCTGAAACACATCCTATTAAAGCCCCTATTGCAACATCAAAAGGATAATGAACTCCTACCCAAATACGAGAGATCGCTACACAAAATGCAAGTATAAGCCATAACCACCCAATCTTTTTACGAACAAGCCAAAATGAAAAACAAATCGAAAAAAAGAGAATCGTATGGTCACTAGGAAATGAATTATCTATAGCATGATTGACAAGTTTATTAACATCAGGCAATACTGCAAACGGTTGATAATTCAAATGAAATTTCCCTGCTATTTTCCCGATTACCTCAGCAATTACAAAAGCAACCAGCGCTTGAATAACCATCATTCTACTTTTTCTGGACCCAGTAAACCAATAAGCTAAAATAATTAAAGCAAAAATATATACCATATATTCTGCCAAAAATACCACGGCTGAGTTTAGGAATGAATATTGTTTACCTAAATCATTAATTGCTCGAAATATATCAATATTAAATTGAGAAAAAGACATTTCAAATCCCTCCTTTTTAGTAAGGTGTTTTACTGATTTCCATATACTTTCATTACATAAATAGTTTTGGTTATTGTATCTATCTAAAAATATCAACCTCTTATGACATCACTTTCTTCTTTTTCACTTTAATAAAAAAAGAAAAAGGAAAACATCGAACTTTCTTACAAACATTCATGCATTCTTACAGTTTTGTCATTTTCTTGTCATTTTGTAAATAGGTTCATCGTCTTGCCTTTTGCTACTTTCAAGAACTCTTATATCTACAATTATGGAAACCCTAATTTCACATGAAAAAGAGAAGAACCTTGGTGAGTTCTTCTCTTTTTGTTTATTGAATTGTAATATAATTACAGTATGTGAAATTATATTATTTTAACTTTAAAACAAATGAACTTAATGCAGGAACTTTAATTTTATTGTCATGGACAACATAAAGTGGTTTACTTCCCGCCTGCTTGCCATCTACTAGTACTTTCCAAGGCCCTTTCGATGGAAGTGTTATTTCAACAGCTTCTCTATTTGCATTGTGAGCCACTGTAAAGTATTCATGTTTATTCCCCTCTATTATATAAGCTACAGTATTTTGGGGAGCATCAATAAATGATACGTGTGTTTTTATTTGCTCTGCAGATGTCATTTGAAAAGCTGAGTACTTTTTGCGTAATTCTATTAAACCCTTCATATAATCTACTTCATTATTAAACGTTGCACGGCGCAGCCAATCCATCTGGTTAATTGAGTCTGGAGATTTGTAACTATTATGATCACCGTATTTCGTCCGCATAAACTCTTGCCCTGCATGTAAAAATGGAATTCCTTGTGATGTTAATAAAATCGAAGAAGACAATTTGTGCATTTGTGTTCGCACTTCATCGCTGTCACCTGGATTAGTTAACTCAAGTTTATCCCATAATGTATGATTGTCATGTGCTTCCACATAAGTTAGCACCTGTTCCGGATCTTGATAGGTAGACGAATTTGTATCGTAGTCAATACCTGCCGTAATACCTTTTTTAATACGATCTTCCATATTTTCCTTTCCATTTATAAAACCATTTTCTTTTTCCTCAAATACACTACCTTTTAACCCATCACGTATATTATCGTTAAAATGAGCAATCCCTTTCATTTTCTCTGCATTTTTTTGATTTGCTTTCAGCTCAGCTGCAAGAGGTGTATTTAAATCCCATCCTTCTCCGTGTAGTATAATAGAAGGGTCAATTTGATTAACAGCTTTACGTATTTCATTCATCGTTTCATAATCATGAATACCCATTAAATCAAAACGGAATCCATCTAAATTGTATTCTTTTGCCCAATATGTGACGGAATCTATCATAAATTTCCTCATCATTTTTCTTTCTGAAGCAGTATCATTTCCTACTCCAGTTCCATTTGCAAATGTTCCATCTTCATTGTAACGATAATAATAACCTGGAACTAACTTATGGAAATTAGATTCAGCAGCGTTATACATATGGTTATATACTACATCCATCACCACTCGAAGATTATTATCATGTAGTGTTTGAACCATTTGCTTTAATTCAGTTATTCGCACAGTTGGCTCATAAGGATTTGTAGAATAGGAGCCTTCTGGAACGTTGAAATTTTTAGGATCATATCCCCAGTTATATTGCGGTTCATTTAAAGTCTCTTCATTTACAGAAGCATAATCAAATATCGGTAAAAGCTGAACGTGAGTAACACCGAGATCCTTTATATGATCAAGTCCTGTTTTTACACCTTCTGGCCCTTTTGTTCCTTTTTCTGTTACACCTAAATACTTCCCTTTCTGTTTAATACCACTTTCAGGTTGAATGGAAAGATCGCGTACATGTAACTCATAAATAATAGCATCTTCCGGATTTTTAAATTTTGGCTTTTTGTTTGCTTTCCATTTTTTCGGATTTGTTTCTTCTAAATTAACGACTGCACCTTTATCCCCATTTACAGAAGCAGCACGCACATATGGATCAACCGCTTCAGTCCACTTATCACCAATTTTGACCTTATACGTATAAAAGAGCCCTTTTTGGTTCCCCTTTAGTTCTGATGTCCAAGTTCCCTTTTCACCTTGTTGCATGTTTATTTCAGCACCTATTTTATCGCTCCATTTTTTATATGTAACTAACTTCGCTTCGCTTGCAGTAGGAGCCCATAAACGGAACTTTGTATGTTGCGGAGTATATGTATTTCCTAAATCGTTACCACCATAATAAAATAAATTATCAAATTCTTCGCTACGAATGACTTTACCAATTTCAGTATTCGTATCAGCTAAGTTTTCTATTTTAACTTTGTATGTTTGTTTTAAATCAATTTTCTGTTCCGTAATTATTTTGACCTTATTAGTAATATCGCCACTGTTTATATCATAAGGAGTAATATTCTTAATTTTAATGCCTTCAATTTCAATTTTCTTTTCCTTAATATTAAACGGGACATTAGTCGTTACAGTAATTTCATGGAAACCATCAATAGTTGCTTTTTGAATTGAGAGATCCGATGAAGGCTTAGAGTTATATACTTTTTCATCACCCGAAAGGATCCATACTTCAGCACGACCGTCCTTTATATTTTCAATCCAACGATCCCCACCATCTTTTTCCCATTCATTTGTTCGAACTATAAATCCTACACGATTATAGTCACCGTCTATTTTTATCTTAGCGTATTTTCCAAATTCATCTTCACCAGTAAATTGATAAGATGTACCATTTGCATTTTCTCCCCATAACCAAAGATTCCAGTCTTTTGTATTTCCAAGCTTTTCTTTGTAATGAATGATAATTTCAGTTGTTTTCGAATTTGAAACTGCCTTCACACTCTGAAAGGAGAAAACAGATGATAACATAACGATTAAAGTAAGTAATAAAACTGTTTTGTTAATTAATCTTTTTGTAATTTGCATCACATACACCCTTTCTTCAAATATTACTAACGATTTATTATGCTTACACTGAATAACACTGCTTAAATTAATCTAGAAATCTCTTTTACTTCACCTCCATATCGGCTATTTTCACGTATGTATTTCAATGACCTTTTAATACGAAAACGTTTGCATTAGTACTTAAAAAAATAGATTTGTTTATGCCTTCATATATTTGTAAATACTAAAAGATCAGGGAAAACATTTTAAAGCAATCGTTTGTTATCGCTTTCATTTTATAGACTTTCTATCAAGAGGTCAATATATTATTAATTTTCTGTTTTTATATATTTTAAACCTTATTTATTTGTCACAACTTCTTACAGATAAAGTGCCTCATTATTGCTTAGTCAGTTTATTTTCAACGATACATTGCCACGTAAAAAACAGCTAATATCCTTAAAATGACATTAGCTGTTTTTCATAATGTATTAATATATGAATGATAACTATATTTCTAAATTACTTAATTTTTGCTGCATCAAATGCTTTTTGAACTGCTTGAACTTCAGCTGTATTCGCACCATATTTATTAGTTGCCACTCGAATACATGCTGATCTCAATTCTTTGAAATTAGAAGTCATGTTTAACTCATCTGTATTTGCATAATAGAAAATATCAAACATTTTATCTTCACCAATTCCTTTAACAGTTACTCCGTTATGAGTTCCGCCTTTTGCAATCAGATACGCAACTTTATTAATAATACTTGAATTAAAATGAACACCGCCTTGATCCCATCCATTAAAATCGTTAAATTCACTGTAATCATCTGGATAAGGCACTCCAAGTGAAGATGGAACAGAAGCTGGGTTTTCCATATCACGGAAAACAGATCCCGTTTGTTCTCCCATTGTCCAGTTAAAGTTTCCATTATTTACGTATTTCTCAATAGATGTTCCCATAATATCAGATAGCGCCTCATTAATCGCACCGGATTCCCCGTAATATTCAAGATTAGATTCGCTAGAAGTAACAGCATGTGTAAATTCATGTCCAGCTACGTCATATGCTTTAACAATAGGATCGCCATATACAAGCATACTTCCATTATTAGCACTTAATGCATTCTGCCAATTTTTCGGATCATTCGTCTCTTCAGAATCCCAAGCGTGTACAACTGAAACTACCTTTTGTCCCTTATTATCAAAGCTATTACGCTTGTATTTATCTTTATAAAAATCAAATACTTTTGTTGCTAAGTAATGAGCACTTACTGCTTTTGGATCGTTAAATGTTGCCGAAGTACTTGTCGCTAATGTACCAGGATAATAGCTTTCTTCTTTAGTAATATCTCTGTAATTCACATCATATGTTTCAATGCCTTGCCCTCTTGTATAATCAGCAAGAGCATATTTGCCATTACTTTGTTTAGAGATACCAAATGAACGATTAATACCTAAATCATCTTTTCCTGTTCCGGTTAATGATGTAAGACTGCTTTGTTTACTTTTCTTTAAAGCTCCAACTAGTTTGTCACTGGCCTTTAAGTTAGATTCTTGTACCATATTTTTTAACATATCACCATTTTGTGCATTTACTAAATAAGTACCAGAAACATAGTTTGGTGTTGCAGCTTCGAAGGTAACTTGGTATGCATTGCTAGCTTGTCCATTATTTTCATCAACAAAAATAACCTCTTTAACTTCTGGCTCAGAAATAAACTTGATATCGTTCCCGTATTTCGTATAAATATATTGTTTTGCTTCATCTTTTGATAGATTAATAGGTTTTTTCAATTCTTCTTGTTTTAAATTTTGCGCGCTATCACCTGAAACACTTTTAATAACACCCTTATTATCTACGTGTGCAGTTAATTGATGTCCATATACTTCTTTTCCTTCGTATGTTTGCTGCATACGCACAAGTGTAGTTCCATCATACGAACCACGTTTTTGAAGGACTTTATAATCTACTCCTGCTTCTCCATTGACTTGTTTTTGGGACAGAGCTTGTTCTGTTTTCTCCTTAAGTGCATCCTTTACTACATTTTCTGGTGCCTTTTGTGACGGCTGTGTAAGTTCACCCGAACGGAACGATTCCTCCTGAATTTGAACTTGTAGTTGATCTGTTTCCTCTGCATGACCTACCCCATATGGTGCCACAGCTGTTAAAGCTAATCCTGTTGTTAATGCTACCTTAGTTAATGTCTTTTTGTTTTTCATTATTTCACCTCGTATAATTTTTGAAATAGAAAGCTTGTACAAAGTATACTGTCTATTAATGTCTAAAAAAAGAGAAAATACACAATTTATGTAACATTATGCAAAATTACATAAATTGTGGTCAATATTATAAATAATGAACGGAACACATATGTACATTAATTTGAATAAAAGAGAGTCCTTATAGGTGCTCACCCAATTGGTTAGTTATTAATTATCTATATTCATTGTAATAAAAGTATACTTACCTCTAAATAACAACATAAAAACCCACTCTTTACTATTGTAAGAGTGGGTTTAATGTTATTAAAATAACAATTACTATAAGAAATTTTATAATTTATATTCTTTTAGTAATCCTACTAAGTTTTTTGTAAAATTCACCTTTTGTCTTTACATGATTAAACTGATTTGGATTAATATTTGCTTTTTGTGAGAGTAATATAATCTCTTCTTTTGAAATTGAGTCTTTCGTATTTATAGATGCTATATTTGTGTATTTTCCGTCTTCTGTTTTTGGAATTTCTAAAATCCCTTTATTCACAAGATCAACTACCGCCTTATGCTCTGAAGAATGTAAATCTACACCAGTAATTTTCCAATTATGCATAACTTTTGGTGTGTATACACCGTTCTTTACCTCTTTTAAATATGTAATAGCAAGGTTACGAATGGTTCCGCCTGTTTCTCCAAATGCATTCTCTTGTTTAGATGACCAAATTTGTTCAAACTTACGCCCCTCTAAAGCTCCACCTTTTGCCTGAAGAGCCTCCATTCTATATGCATTCATTCCCAACGTCATAACATCGCTCATTTTGATTGGTTTGTTTGTACGAATAGAGCGTAAATTTGTAATTCTGCTTCCATATGGTTTTGTTAAGTCAATTTCGTATTTTACGCCTCCAAAGAAATCGTTCGTACTGTATTTAGATGCACGGCGGGTTTTATCAAAGCTAACGGTTACATCTCCGGCACGAGATGAGTTAAAATATCCTGCTGCCCATTCCATATAGTCTTTTAAATCTTTTCCAGAAATCTTATATACTGTAATTTCTCCCAAGGCATATTGGTAATTGTACGCAATATCTTTTTTCTTAATAGGGCCTGTATCTAAACGGGCATAATCATTATCAATTTGATGGGCTACTACATCTGCTTTACTGTAGTAGAGCATAACTTCATGAAAGAAATCTGATAAAGGTGTTTCTTGAATCTGAACACTTGGAATACCCTTTATTTCATTTTCAGGAACAAGATTTCTACCCTTTAATTGAGCGACTACAACATTTGCATCTCCTCTCGCATATTCGTGAAAAGGTGTTAATGTTTCTTCAAGTGTAGGATCGGATAATATCGTTGTCCCATCAGCATTTTTTACAGGTATAGCGGTAGCAGTTTTATTTTTTAAAGCCAACTTCCCATCTTGCTTTGTAAAAGTAAGGTCAATACGTGAAATATGTGTTCCATATTTATCTGGTTCTGTAATAATTACGCCATTTACAACTTCTTTTTTTACAAGTTTATGCATATGAGCCGCAAAAATAGCACTTAGTTCCGGACAAGCATTTGCAATATCTTGAACACCAGTACCAGGGATACCATTCTCATTTTCTAGTCCCATATGCATAACTCCTACCATTACATCTACTTTACCTTCTAATTCCTTAATTGCCTTTTTCGTCTCTTCTACCGGATTTTTCACCACTAAACCATTTAAGTGATCTGTCCCTTTTTCAAAATCACTAATCATTGGTGTATTCATACCAATAATCCCAACTTTAATTCCACCTTTTTCTACAATTGTATATGCAGGAAGAAAGCGCTCTCCATTTTCCTTATAAATATTTCCTGCTAACGTTTTTCCCTTATATTGCTCACTAACTTTTTTCAATGTATCTAATCCAAAGTTGAATTCATGATTTCCAAATGCCCAGGCATCATATCCCATTGTATTCATCGCTACCATCATTGGCGATTGTGGCTTATCGTTGAATAATTCTACTGAGTTTCCTTGAATTGTATCCCCGGCATCTACTAATATGGTATTTGGATTTTCTTGACGGACCTTCTTTATAACCGTATAAAGCTGCGTCAAACTTCCACTCATATTTGCTCCATCAAGCGCATAATCCCAAGGCATAAATCTACCATGAATATCTGCAGTACCTAACAATGTAATATTAACTTCAGATTCCTCAGCCTTAGAGATAGATGGTTTGACTATTACTGCCGTTCCAAGCAGTAATAAAATTACAAAGTAACATACATAGTTCTTCCATTTCATTTTTTGCATAATAATAATATTTCTCCCCTTTTTGTACTTTCATAAAGTTGCTTGAACTTTAAAAATGTAACTTATTATTCAGGAAACTTCAACTACAAAAGATAATTTTGAAGGTGGTTCTGTTGCAAAAATAAAGAGAATAAATTGCATACATCCCCTAACAGAATTGTATTTTATCGTTTTCTGACAGAATACTCCTTCCTTAAGCGTGTGAAGTGTACTTTCAAAAAAATAACCCCGCTCTTCATTTAAGACGGGGTTACACTTATACAGAAAATCGGATAGTTTCATATTTTCTTAAGCTTATTGGTCACTTTCAACTAATTTCATTCTATTTTTGTTTTCTTCTGAATCAATATGAATCAACCGTTTCCCCTGTTTATAATACGTATCAATAAATAGGGAATAATTTTTACTTTTCAATTTCACAAAGCAATTTTATCTCTTTTATTTGTGAAATATGACGCTGTTCATGTAAATAGATCAATTCTATCCACTGATCAAGGGATAATTCTCCAAGAGCTGGATGCATCACTGATTTTTTCGCTAATATAGACTCATCTTCTATTGTACTCAGGAAACGCATCAATTCTTTTCTTGATTCGTTTAGCATATTGAGCATTTGCTCCACTTCAAATGGTTCTATACTTGGTTCAATCATTTCTGGAGCTATAAACTTTTTCGTTCTATCTAATAAAATAGTGTGAATTTCTTTACGCTCATTTTGGGTACTATCTAACTTTTTTAACCCTGAGGAAATAACTGTTATCACTCTCTCATCTAATAAAACTAAATGATGACAAACTTGTGCAATACTCCATTTATCCTTATCTGGTTTCCTATTAAATTGAACATCACTCAACAAAGTAATTTCCTCAAATAATTGATCTCTCGTTTCATAAAACTTGTCATTTACAAATGTATCCATGTGGATTCTCCTTTCATTGCAACCTACATACTTAAATTTCTACGCTAGAGATATTATCTTCAAAAAAAGTTTTTCTTTCACTACTATTCCAATTTTATTTTAAAGCCACAAATGAACTTATTTGTTTTTTTATATCTTTTTAATTGGCACAAATAAATCAACCTTTAACTTTCCGTCTAGATCTTCAGCAACATTATTTAAGCAAAACTCTAAATTATCTCTATCATAATCTGCATCATACTCACTATTTGGTAGCCACTCTACATACATGTATTGATACGCTTCACTTAATTTATGAGGTTCATCATAGAACTGGTATAGACCATATGTACCTCCATCTAATTTTTTAAATTGCACATCATGATACTTTTCTTTATCGAAGTTTTCAGGAATCGTAACACATGCATCATGCCGGCACTTATGACTTGCAACAAGTTCAGGATTATCCAATGATATTCCGATAAATGATTGCTCTGGTGGATACAGTTTATTTTCAATTGACCAATTCAGTAACTTTCCCCAGTGATCTTGCGGTTCAAAGTAGCTACCAGTTCGTCTTATATACGCTACTTCTAATGGTGGTAATTTTTTTATAACAACTTTCATTTATATCTTCTCCCCTATAAATATGTACACTGTTTAATTAGCTTTCTTTAACATTTATTCCTTCTTAAATAAAAAGAATTCTCTAATCATATAAAGTGAAACTTTAATCAGCGATGGTTTTGTTCATCCCCACTGATTATTAGTTGAACCAATCGGGCTACCAGTTAATGCGGGATAAACTTTAATTGATAACATGTATAACAATCTTGAATAATAATGTCCTATCAATTTATCATTAAATAAATGTAAAAAATGACCCTATTTATTCATTTTTAATGCGTATGTATGTACATTTGTTAATTTATTCGATATATTATGGGTATTGAATGATTACGTGAAGTGTATAGGTCGCTTATATAACACCTTATATTTTTATATCCGTGAAAACTACAAAGTGTATGAAAATCCATTTGTCAAATGAATTTAGTGCGGAAGGAGGTTTGTGGTTACTTCATAGGGTATAATAATCAGTTTTTTACTGATAAAAATATAGGAGGCGACATAATGTTTCGTACGATTTCAAATTTCATGAGAGTAGCTGAGATAAGAAGGAAAATCCTTTTTACACTAGCGATGTTAATCGTTTTTCGAATTGGCACGTTTATTCCAGTTCCTCATACTAACGCAGAGGTATTAAAAGTACAAGATCAAGCTAACGTTCTAGGTATGTTAAACGTATTTGGCGGAGGAGCATTGCAACACTTCTCAATCTTTGCTGTAGGTATTACACCATATATTACAGCTTCCATCATAGTACAGTTACTACAAATGGATGTTATACCTAAATTTTCGGAATGGGCAAAGCAAGGAGAAATGGGCCGTAAGAAATCAGCTCAATTCACTCGATACTTTACAATCATTCTCGCATTCATACAGGCCATCGGAATGTCTTATGGCTTTAATAATATAGCAGGTGGACAATTAATAACAGATCAAAGCTGGACTACATACTTATTTATTGCGACAGTTTTAACTGCAGGTACTGCATTTTTACTTTGGTTAGGCGAACAAATTACCGCTAACGGAGTTGGTAATGGTATTTCGATGATTATCTTCGCAGGTCTCGTTGCCGCGATTCCAAATGTTGCAAATCAAATTTATTTACAACAATTCCAAAATGCTGGCGATCAGCTATTTATGCACATAATAAAAATTGTTTTAATTGGACTCGTAATTTTAGCGATAGTTGTTGGTGTTATTTACATTCAACAAGCTGTACGTAAAATACCGATCCAATATGCAAAAGCTGTTTCAGGAAACAATCAATATCAAGGAGCAAAAAACACTCATTTACCGCTTAAAGTAAATAGTGCTGGTGTTATACCAGTTATCTTTGCTTCTGCATTTTTAATGACGCCGCGTACAATTGCGCAGCTCTTCCCTGATTCAAGCGTATCAAAATGGTTAGTTGCAAATCTTGATTTCGCACATCCAATTGGAATGACACTTTATGTCGGTCTTATCGTTGCTTTCACATACTTCTACGCATTTATTCAAGTAAATCCTGAACAAATGGCTGAGAATTTGAAAAAGCAAAATGGATATGTTCCTGGTATTCGTCCTGGTAAAGCAACTGAACAATATGTAACTAAAATTTTATACCGTTTAACATTTATCGGTGCAATTTTCTTAGGTGCTATTTCTATATTACCGCTCGTATTCACGAAAATTGCTACGTTACCACCTTCTGCTCAAATTGGTGGTACAAGCTTACTTATCATTGTCGGTGTAGCACTAGAAACTATGAAGACGTTAGAAAGCCAGCTTGTAAAACGTCATTATAAAGGCTTTATTAAAAAAGTGAATTAATTATCAAAAACACAGTTGGTTATTTTTCCAACTGTGTTTTTGATTTTATCAGTCCTGTAATATACAGGGCTGTTGCTTTATTAAACTACATCTCCTTCTCTAATAACCGCCCTTTTTTGAAATAAGTCCGTAGCGTTGAACGATTGGCCAAAAATACACCAATCAATATAAGACAAGCCCCCATTCCCATTGTAGGATTTAAAGGCTCTCCTAAAATGATATATCCCACAATTATTGCAATTAATGGTGATACATATAACCACGTCGATGGAAATACTGGGTTTGTTTTTGATAAGAGCCAGTAATATAATCCGTGTCCACCGATCGATCCGATAAATATGAGATATAAAATAGGCCATTGTACACTCCATGAAGTTAATACAGTTACATTTGGTTGTTCTACAATAATAGATGCGATTAGTAGTAAAATCCCTCCATAAAACATTTGAATTCCGTTAATAAGAAATGGTGATACATTTGATAAATCTGAAAGTATTTCTTTTGAACGAATAGAGCCTATTCCGTAAAATAGCTCCCCTATAACTAAAACAATACAAGCAATACTCCATATGAAACTTACTTGTTGATGCATTCCTGGTAAAGAAACAAATATAACACCTATTAGTGCAATAACTAAAGCAACGAGTTGTTCCTTTTGTAATTTCTCCCTATTCCTCTTTGCTTGTATTAATAAAATCATCATTGGTCCCGTAGCAGAAAGAACAGCAGCTAATCCCGAAGAAATATATTGTTCTGACCAATATAAACTTGCGAATGTCATAAATGTTAAACAAAATCCAGCATACATAATACGTTTTGAAAATATATGTGGCATAATTTCTTTTCGCTTTAATTTAAAAATAATCATAAGGATTATACCCGCTAAAAAGAAACGAATTCCTGCTGAAAACAACGGTGGCGCTCCTGCTTCAATTCCAATTTTAATCGTTAAAAATGTTGTCCCGAAAATAATACATACTAAAATGTAATTAAAAATGACCATTTTACTTCCTCCTTTTTACTCTTAAAATGAGTATAGAGGCTATGGTGTATAACAGTGTATCGGTACATATAACAGTTACTTCAAGTTGTAGTTGATTCCCTATATATTTTTCGCTTTAATTAAATTAAAAAGAAAAATAGGTGAACCTATGAAGATTGTATTGCGTAAAGAATCAAACATACCGTATTACAAGCAAATATATATGCAAATTGTTGAAAGAGTACAAAGTGGTATGCTTTCACATGGTGAATCCCTTCCTTCTTTACGTTGTATGGCCACAGATTTACAAATCAATGTATTAACTGTTCGTAAAGCTTATAAACAGTTAGAAACGAAAGGGTATATACGCATCGAACAAGGAAAAGGTGCTTACATATATAAACGTGTAAAGAAAGATTTCAAACCGATACCGTATAAATGGCAACAATCAAGATCTATTAATGTTATGCGTTCTCAATATGCAATGAATAAACACCGTAAATATTATGATTTTTCACAAGCAATTCTGTATCCCCGTCTGTTACCAAATCCATTTTTGGCAGACGAAATGCATAAATTGCTGGATAAAAATCCGATGTTGTTAGCAACTTATGGGCCAGTTCAAGGCGATTATGAATTGCGAGTTGAAATAGCAAATTACTTAAATGAACACCAGAAATTAGTGACGGACCCATCTCAATTATTAATTACAAGCGGAGCACAACAAGGAATTGATTTAATTGCTCAAACATTATTAAAACCTGGAGATACTGTATTAGTAGAAAGTCCGTGTTACAGTGCCGCGCTTGATGTTTTCATCAATAAAGGTGTTCAAATCATTCCTGTTTCTCTTGATAATCATGGAGTTCGCTCCGACTTAATTGATGATATTTGTCAAAGTAAAAATCCCGTTTTATTGTATACGAATCCGACCTTCCAAAACCCGACAGGTACAGTAATGAGTAAAGAACGAAGAATGGAACTTATAGAACTAGCGGGGCTATATCAATTTTTTATCATTGAAGATGATTCTTTCGGAGAAATATATTTTGAAGATGCTATAATCCCGCCCCCAATCAAAAGTTTTGATAAGGATGGCCACGTAATATATATAAAAGGATTTAGTAAAACGTTAGCACCAGGACTGCGTATCGCGGCGCTTATTGCCGATGGTCCTATTTTTGAATGGCTATATGCAGTAAAAGGTTCAATGGATATCGGTAGTCCTTTATTAACACAAAAGGCACTTCTACCGTTTTTACGTGCAGAACGTATGAAAAACCATTTAGAAAAATTACGTACAGCTTTACAAATGAGACGTGATTTAACAATTGATATATTATCGCCATTAAAAGAACTACACTTTGAAATACCAAATGGAGGTTTTAATTTATGGGTGACACTACCTGATTCGATAGATCCCTTTACCTTATTACAAAAAGCAAATGAAGTAGATGTCTCTTTTTTACCAGGAACAGCTTGTCTATTAAACTACGAAACAAATGATAACCAATTAAGAATTAGCTATTCAATGTTAAACGAGAAAGATATGGAAATTGGATTAGAGAAATTACATGATACAATACGAAAAAGTATTTGTTAGAAGCAATATCACATTAGCCAACAATAAATAATGCCCGCAAATGAAAATGTATAGTATGGGATATTATCTATTGTTGAGCTTTTTCGTTATTCAAATCTAGTTACTCTATAAGCTGTAATCTTTATTATCATTCCACTTTAACTACAATCTTTCCTCTAACATGTTGTCCTTCACTCAAAATATGAGCTTCTCGAACTCCTGCTTCATTAAATGGCACCACTTTACTTATGATTGGTTTGATTTTTCCGTTTACAATTAAAGCTGATAATTCTTCTAATTGTTTTCCATTTGGTTTTAGCCATAAAAATCCTGATTTTATTCCTTCTACTTTTTGTAGTGGTTCATGAACAATGGAAACTAGAACACCACCAGGTTTAATAATTCGAAAACTTTTTTCTTGCACTTCGCCACCTATTGTATCTAACACAATATCAAAATCTGATACTAGTTCTTCAAATTTATCTTTTTTATAATCAATAACGAGATCCGCTCCTAAAGACTGTAAAAATTCTTTATTTTTACTACTAGCAGTCGTGGCAACAAAAGCTCCAAATGATTTTGCGATTTGGATTGCCAAACTTCCAACGCCACCAGCTCCAGCATGAATGAATACACGGTCATTCTCTTTTATTTTTGCGTAATCTACAAGACTTTGCCACGCTGTAAGTCCTGCAAGAGGAATAGAAGCTGCTTCTTCGTAACTAATATTATTAGGCATATGTGATACTAAATCTAATTGTACTGCAATGAATTCAGCATAAGAGCCGCTTCCTATATTTTCAGGTTTCGTAAACACTTTATCTCCTATATTGAAACACTCTACATCTTCTCCAACTTCTTCAATAACTCCAGCTACATCTAATCCTAAAGTGATTGGAAATGAAAAGCGTAACTGTTCTTGTAAGTCACCTTTTCTTATTTTCCAATCAACTGGATTAACAGATGTTGCATAAATACGTATTAATACCTCATTATTCTTAACAACCGGTTTTAAAACTTGTCTTTCTTTTAATTCTTCAACACTGCCATATCGATCAATAACGATTGCTTTCATTTCCTCTCCTCCTTGCTGTTTATTTTAATAACATACAATTATTTCTCAAAATTTTTTGCCTTGAATTACCATATACTTATTTTTGGGGGTAATTATGCAAAAAGCATTATAAAGTGAAACTTTAATCATTCCTCACCAATCGGGCTCTTACTGCCCGGCAAATAGCGGGATGAATTTCAAAAAGAATCTTACACACATCTTAGAATTATTCAAAACTGTATTATTAATTAAATTCAAAAGAAATGGGGCTAACGTTATGAGTGAAAAGATATTTAAAATAAACGGTATTGATATATGTACAGAAAGCTTCGGTAACTCTAATGATCCCGCTATTTTATTAATTATGGGAGCTACTTGTTCAATGATATATTGGGATGAAGAATTTTGTGAACAGTTGGCGAACACAGGAAAATTTGTTATTCGCTTTGATAATCGCGATGTTGGACGCTCTGTTACATATGAACCTGGCACTTCAAATTATTCAGTAACAGATATGGCTGAAGATGCAATCGGAGTATTAGACGCTTATCATATTGATAAAGCCCATCTTTTTGGTATGTCATTAGGTGGTATGATTGCTCAAATTGCCGCTGTAAAACATCCCGAAAGAATTTTGACGCTAACTTTACTAGCGACTAGTGTAATAGGATCTGATAATAATACTCGCGATTTACCCCCAATGGATGAAAGGATTTTAACACATCATGTAAAGAGCGCAAGTATAGATTGGACAAATAAAAATGATGTGGCAGAATATTTAGTTTCAGGATCTCGTCTATTATGTGGATCAGAACGAATATTTGATGAAAATAGAGTTTATACACAAGTAAAACAAGAAATAGAACGCGCAAACAATTTATTAAGTATGTTTAATCACGCTTTACTTCAAGGTGATGATGCATATGAAGGTGTACTTCACTCCATACAAGCACCAACATTGGTTATTCACGGAACAGACGATACAGCACTCCCATTTGAACATGGCCTCGCACTAATTGATGAAATTCCAAACTCAGTACTATTAACTCTTAAAGGGGCAGGCCATGAAAACCATCCAGATGACTGGGAAAGCATAATTAACGCTGTTTCTAAATATACATCTAAAATTTAGATAAATAACTAATGGAAGGGGGCACAAATTGTGCCCCCTTCTATTTACAAACAAAAACCCATCACTGTATTCGTATGTATAGTGATGGGGACTTTTTATATTTTTCTATGTTTAAAAAAATGGACAATCTAATTGATCAACAGATTCCCATAATTTTTTTTTTGCATTTTCGGTGGATGTATTTGTGTCTAGTGTCATGTTTTTAAAAGGGTTTACTTCGACTTTTAATAAGGATGAAGGCTCCACATATAATGAGAAAACATGGCTGCTTGGTAAAGCTTTTGAAACGTCAATATCTCCAACTTGTTTAAATAGTTGCTGCGCAGCAAAAAAGAAGAAATTAGTTGGATTTGATTGTTTATTCAGCCACGCAAGCATTTCAGGTGATACCGATTTATGAATATTGATTTTTACTCGATCACCACGTTTATATCGCCTAGATCGCATACTTCCACCAACTAACTTATCGTTAAGTTTGTAAATCCTAACTCTTTTTGCTTATGCTCTCTATATTTTGGCGAACAAGTATAAACTAATAATCCTCGTGCATTTGTAAATAACGGATTATCTACAAAGATTACATTTTTGAGTCGTCCTTTTTGCTTTAAAATCATTTTTAAACTATTTTTAATAATTACTGCACCCCCGCCATAAATAAACACGTATGGATCGTCTTTCATATCATCAATTTTATTTATAATATCTGTTGCAACACGTGCTGCTAAACCTAATAGCGCTGGCTGTGATTCCTCAACTAATAAGGTATTTCTCGGATGCTTATCATTTAAATAAATTTGATTGAATTCTGTAATACTATCAATCGTTTTAGTTGGATACTTCCGGTTCCATCTCGTAATGATTTGTAGTAACGTCTCTTTTACACCATAAGATAAACCTTTACTTAGTTGCGGACGGAAATTCACCCCTAATGAAACGACTTCTTCTGTCGTCCCTGCACCAATATCAAAAGAGAGTAGAGTTTTATCTACAAAATCAATTTCAGAAACTTGATTTTGCTCACATTCTATTTTATGTTTCACAACATTTCCTTCTTCATCGTATACAATGCCCCACGTACCAGAAGCGCCCTCAGGCAGGCATTTACAATACTCAATTGAAACATTAATTGTCACATCGCGTCCGTTCGGATAATGGAAAATAACCTTATGATTTCCCATATAACGTTTTGCATTTTCAGCAGCTATTTCTTGTGTAATAAGCTGCATAGGAAGAGCGACAGATAAATCATAACGAATATTAATATGGCTAGAAGTTGGACTTTGACGCATAGCGCTTACCGCCAAACCTGATAGTATTGTAATAACCATTAACTCATCCGTTGACTTATTCGATTTCTTCTCTACCTCAGTACCTTTTAATTGATCTTGAATAACTTTTTCTCCAACGATGTATCGTACATTATTTAGCATTAACGATGGCGAACTTATAGTCACATCAATGTGGTTTTCTAATTCAGATAATGAAACATCTACCTCATCTAAGAGTCCTGTAGGCTCACCTATATATAAAGAATAAATACTCGGAATAAAAATAGGGTCTTGCCCTTTCACCATTAACTTCAAACCGTTGTTTCCTGCATCTGCACCAGCTTTTAAAAGTATAGACATAACTACCCCCTAAATTAATCTGACATCCCTTCCAAATATATGCGAGCCCATTCTTTTACATTCAAATGTATTGTAATTTTTTATTTATCATAAAAACAAAATATTGCATACTTACATATTGTGTGTAAAAAGTATTTGACATGACGCTTTTCCAATTTTATACTTATATTTGTAAAGGGTTTTTTACAATCGAGGGGGCAATTATTTATTGAATACTAAAAAAACTATTTTTATAATCATTGTTTTAGCATTAATTGCAATACTAGTACATGGCACATATAAATACATAACTGAAGGTTCTATTTTAGGTGGTACGATTTTTGCTATTTCGTTAATACTTAGTAATTTAATTAATCACATTACTTGGGGAGATCCCCACGGTGTGTCAGAAGAAAGTCAAGATGAGATGGGACAACAAATTACATATAAAAGCTTTAAAATTGCGTATTTTGTGCTTGTAGTTGTAATGTTCCTTTTATTAATCTTCTCCGAAGGATTTTCTATGGGGGCTAATTTAGATGGAGTAAAAAACCTCCCCCTGTTCATCGCAATTTGCTCTTCATTCTTTATTTATCCTATTGTCGAACTCATCTTTTTATATTTACATACTCTCTACAATTGCTTTTAATTTATTCACAGTCCGCCAATTCCTAACTGTAGCTGGTGTATGTAACTTCTGAAACTGGTTCATTAATTTAGAATTTCGAATGCTATTTTTGAAAAATAAATAAACGACCTTCTCATCTATATAGCAATCTTCAAGTTCACTTTTAAATGTAAGCAATTGACTACTCTCTTCTTCAGAAAGTACATTAGCTAAAAAAGCAATATGAACACTTTCTCCTTCTAACAATGAATGAACTTCATATGGACATTGTTTAATAATATTTATAAATTCATCATGTGTTCTTAGCATGACTGGAACATCGAAATCAAATTCTTTTTTTATTTCAGATTGTATTTGGTCCTTTAGAAAGTTTATACCTTCCTCAGATTCGAACACAATATTACCACTTTGTATATATGTTTTCACTTGTTTTAACCCTATTGATTCAAACACTCGTTTTAAATCAGCCATTTTGATTACTTTATGGCCACCGACATTGATTCCTCTTAGTAATGCAATATAAAATGTCATATTATCCCCCCCACAGTAAAATGAACTTATCAATTGAATCGGTTTTCCCACTCATATTTCTCGGATATTTGTTTTAATTCTTCTAACATATCATGAATAGATAATACCTCAAATAAAATAATAGATTCACTTGAAAAATGGTGATGATAATGATTTGGTTTATAATCTTTTAAATCATTTTTATAACTCCAAAATTGCTTGTCTAATTCAGCAATAAGTTTGAAATGTTCCTCATCAATTTCATTACAACGGTTTCTCAATATAGCAATTATAGAATGAATTGTTCGTTGTAATATTTCTCTTTCACTTTGTGACCAGTCACAAGTCTCAATTGATACCCGAGCTAAATTATCTATATGGTAAATGATTTGCTGTAATATATGAAGTTGCTTCTGCATCGTTAAAAAGCTTCTCATTTCCTTCTTTGTATGTTGATGATATTTCCAATCTTTCTGCTCATATTGAACAAATTGTATCGCCTTATGCAATAATAAAGTCAATTTAGATAAATCCTGAGCAGTCTCCTTTTTCACACCTTTTCCTGCAACTAATGCAGTAATCCATTCTTCCATAATATTTGCTGTTTTAGCAAATAGATCCTCTGTACATCCAAAAATCATTTTCGTGTAGTGGGGTGGAAAAATGAAAAAATTCACTAAAGTAGATACTATAATACCAGTAGATGTAGTAGCTAAACGAATTAAAAATGCAGTAAAATAATGATTTGCCGTAATTGGAATCATTGCTACGGCAGTTAAAGTTGCAACTAAAGTTCCCGCATGTAACCTTAGTTTTTGACATGTAACGATCGTAAACATTGCAGCTAATGCATAAGAAATTGCTTGGTGGCCTAGGAAAAATGTGAAAGTCATGGCATATGCCGATCCAATTGTTGAGGCCGGAAAGCGAATAAGTCCTTTTTTTATTGAGTCTGTTGCAGTTGGTTCAATTGTAACAATTGCTGTTATTACAGCAAAAATAGTTGGGATGTTAAAAAAATCACAAACTAACACTGTAAGAAAAACTGCAATCCCAGTTTTAATCACTCTTCGTCCAACGATATTCCATTTTCTATCTTGATTCATTTTTTATATCCTTCATTCCTGTTTCATTTTATATACATATATTATATATTGTTAAAATAAAAAAACCTACTACTTGAATATTCAAGAGTAAGTTTTCTATCTCATTATTTCATTATAGGTAAATGCATTATTATTTGTTGGCCAATTGGTCCCATTCTTCTAAAACCTTTATCTTGGAAACCAACTTTTGCATATAAATTTTGTGCAGGAATATTTCTTTCATTCACAGCAAGTACAACTTCATTTTTTATTGGAAAATAACGTTTTACAAACTCTTCTAATAATAACAATGACTTTTTAGCGAATCCTTTTCTTTGTCTATTGTGATTAATAGAAAATGACGTTAAAAGTAAAGCATCCTCATTATCTGTGAACTCCTTTACTCTATCTCCCGTTTCCAATGCGAAAAGACCCACCGGTACCCCATTGTGATCTAAAATAACAATCACATTTTTTGTATAATCACTTTTTGCTTTCTCCAGTAATGCGCTTGGATCTGATGTAAACTGAACTTGTTCACTTGGTAAAGTAAATGTTTGTATAACTTCTTTATATTTCTCCTTATACGGAGCTAATTGAATTTCCCCTGTGTGTATGTTCATGCTAAACTCTCCCATTTTTTAGCTTATTAACTTATACCTTGCTGTGCTTTTGAATGCACTCTTCCATCTAAAAAGGTAATTTCAACAAATGAATTTGGATCGTTCCCTTTCCAAGCAAAAATTTGTTTAATTTGTGTAGAATGCTCTACCCCTTCTTCTATAAGTAAATCTCCTTCAAAACCAATTAAATCTTTCACTTCTGTATAAGTCATTCCTTCATTTATACTCGAGAAATGATTTATATTGATAGACTCTTTCTGTTGCCTTTCCATCACAGTAGAAGAAGTTGCTGTTTGGTTTTTCACTTCTTTTCTCTGTTCACACGCTGTCATACTGAAACCTAAGCATAAACTAAACAATATACATGCGCTTTTTTTCATCATAACAGTTGTCCCTCCCATGATAATTAAACCATATATTCCCTTAAAAATAAACTGAATATTTAATATTATATTTAAAAACCTCGTACAATTAAGTACGAGGCTAATTTCATTTATTCAAATGATTATTTGATTGATCATCCTGTTCTTTTCTTAACTCTTGTTCTTCATCTTTTGGTAATTGTTTATCATTATCTTTAATTGGATTCGTTTCTCTATTTTCTATCATATCATTTGGAACTTGTGGCATTACTCGGCCCACAATAGCGGCTAATTCATCTAGTATACCTTCACCTGTTTTTCCTTTTTTAATTTGCTTTCCGATTTGTTTGAGGCGTTCATACGTATCAACATCTGCTACAACGACTGCATTAGCACCGTCAGGGTCATTTTTTAAACTTTCTGCAACAGAGTATTTAATTGATTCAACTCGAGTTCGATCAAGTTTTGCTTTTACATCAATACCTACAATAGCATATTTTCCAACAACGACCGCTGTTGCATCATTCACACCTGGCACACTTGCTGCTAAAGATGCTAAATGATCTGCTGCTTTTTCATTTGGCTTATTTGATTTATTCGTATAATTAACATTTTTCATTGAAACATTTTTTTGTTCCGGCTTTTCGTTTGGATTGTCTTTTTTTCCAATACTGCATCCAGTTATAACGAAGCAAAGCATCAATATATATATTAGAGTTTTCATTATTTTCACCACTTCACTATTAAGGTTTAATCATAAATTTTTTCAACAGCTTGCATTTTCTTTACCTTTTCCTCGGCCCCGCTATTAGCATTAATGAATATTTGGTACGTATCTTTTCCTAAAGTGCCTACAAATTCATAGCAAAGCACTTCATTATGCAAATCATTGACTACTAAAGCTTTACGTTCTTCCATGACTTTTACATCCGGATTGATTTTCTTTCTTGCTTCTGCTGCAGTTAGCTTTGCCGATGGAACTGTTCGCTTTTGATGTGACGCTAAGTATTCTTTTGCGGAGAACCCAACGATAGAACCATCATCTAAAGCAATTTTCATTTGGATTGCTTCTGGATAAATTCGTACTCCATTTTCATTTACTACATACGTAAATACACCAACATTATCATATTGAGAGCTATCATAAAGCTCCATATTATTAAACTTATGGTCCTTTAAAAATTTCAAACCTTTACTACCTGCATCGTTTAAACTAACTTTCTGTTCTTTAATTTCGCGGTTATTCATAACCCAAATTGGATATCCGCCTTTTCCGGTAATATCCATATAGAACTCATTGTTCGTTGCTTCATCTTTAATTTTCACACTATAGAAGGATTCTTTCGCACCTTTTCCGCTTTTCTCAACATCTACTTTTTCATTTCCTTTTAAATTCAAAAACGATTTGGCAATTTTCGCCGCTTCATCTTTAGAAATTGCCTTTCCTTCCGCTTCAAATCCACCTTTTTTATTTTTTTGCGCACTTGTAAAGGTCGGTCCGAAGTTTGTAGAAGAATATGATGTTACGTTTTTCTCTACAGTTTTCAATCCATCAATAATTGTGTTATCTGCTGGATCGCGATTTGATGCAAGTGCCATTTCTACATCCATCCAGCGTAAATTATTTTTCAAAACAAGATGTTGTACTTTTCTTAGTTCATCTTGTATATTTCCTGCATTTGAATATAAAGTTTGTAGCGTTTTATATTCTTGCTCATTTAACGGCTCTTTTTCTAAATCACGAATGGCTGCACGGTAACTGAAATCACCGATATTCGCTAAAAATTCTTCCGTTTTATTAAATGGCATTAATGTTAAAGGTAGTTGTCCTACATCTGAGCGAGCTTCAGATGTTAAACGCCATACATCCGCTAATGCAGGTGATAAAGATGATCGTGAATTCATCGCAAGTGTTGTGCCAATTTTATCGTGTAATAAATCGACTTCGTATGCTAAATCATGGAATGCACGTTGATAGCTATTTTCCGCTCGAATTAAAACCGCATTTTTCTCTTGGTGCTCTTTATAGCCCCAATAGCCTGTTCCTACTACACCGACTGTTAACAATACAATGATAATACCTCGTAACATTGTCCCACCTCCGCTCTATTTACAGAAAATATGTTTACCGATTTTTTTAATTTGTGGACGAGTCCAAATCCATTTACTAGTCGCAGTATCTGGATTGAAATAATATAAAGCATTTCCTGTTGGATCCCATCCGTTAATCGCATCTAAAACTGCTTTTTTTGCTGTTTCATTTGGTGTTAAATATATTTGTCCATCGGCTACCGCTGTAAATGCTCTAGGTTCAAAGATTACACCTGAAACAGTATTTGGGAATGACGCACTTGTAACACGGTTCAAAATAACAGCAGCTACTGCAACTTGTCCTAAATACGGTTCACCACGTGATTCTCCGTATACTGCGTTTGCCATCAGCTGAATATCATTTTGAGAATAACCGTTCGGAACATTTGTCCCTTTATTTTGAGGTGGTTTATTCTCTTGTGCAGTGCCACCACTATTTCCTTTATTCGTTGTCGTTCCTTTATTAGCAGTTGATTTGTCATACTTCGTTGCCTTCACGAGCATTTGCTTCGTTTTAGCTCCAGCTAAACCATCAACGGGTAATCCAAATTTCTCTTGAAAATTCCGAAGTGCCCAATATGTACCCCATCCGAAAACACCATCTACTTTTCCCGTATAAAATCCGTTATATTTTAAACGAGATTGCAGTTCAATGACATCTTCGCCCGATGCTCCTCTTTGAATGACTTGATTAGAAAATGCTTCTACATTCTTTAGTTGTATACTACTGATCATTAAAGACAGTCCTATGAACGCAAGTAAAACCGCTATTTTAAACATAACTTTTTGGCGCATAATTTTCCCTCCTTAATTATGTAAATGATTTCTTGGTTATGTTTTGTAAAAGCCTCGCTTTTATGTAAAGAAGACAAAAAAATCCAAACTAATATCGTAGAAAGAAAATGTAAACAATATAAAAAAAGGATAAAAGGAGTTCATCATGAAGAATTTGTTAAAGCGTGTCGCACTCGTCCTTCTGTTCCTAACAACATGTTCAAATGTATATACAAGCTCATCAATTGTTCATGCGCAGCCGCCGTATGCAAAATGGGGTAAGCTTGCTGTAGAGAAAACGAAAGAAAAGTACCCAAAAGCAGAGATTATTGATTACCTTCATATAGGTAGAAAACCAAAAACCGTTCAAATAACAGTTGAAAAATTCAAATTGTGGCTACGTGAAGACGGAAAAGAATATGGTGTTTTTGTTGATGTGGAATTTGAAACGAAGACGGAGAAATTTATTAAAATGTCGTTTCAGAAGACGAGTAGATAAAATGAAAGAAACCCGGCTATTTAGATTCATAACAGCCGGGTTTCTTTCATTTCTAAAATTCTTTTCTAAAATATCGATTCCCTAAAAATCTTACCAATATACAAATAGTGCCAATTACAACTGCTATCCCTATACTGTATAAAAGTACTCTACCATATCCACCTATTCTCGGATCTAAAAATGGATAAGGATACCAATTCACGATTGGACCACGAATTAAGCTATATACAACGTAAAAAAACGGGAATAAGAGCCAACTTGAAGCTTGTTTCCAAGTGATTTTCTTATTTGGTGGATTTAATATCCAATCTAAAAGCATAGCAATTGGCATGATATAATGTAACACCGTATTTACCCATGGTATTGCCGTTTGAAGTGATTCTTCTAACCCTCTTAATAATAAAAAATAAATGAGTCCAGTCGTAAGTATGTATACCGTTGCTGCACCACGAAGTATACCAAACTGTTCTGATCGACCAAATGTAGCTGTTCCGATACTACTTAAAAGGAGAATACATGCAACTAAAATGTTACTTTCGATCGTGAAGAAACTAAAAAAGTTAACTGGATTGAACGGTTTCACTTGTGCCCGTATTATAAATTGCGTAATGATTGCACTAAATGCTAGAAGGCTTAAACATAGTCTAAATAAAGATAAAATTTTTTCATCCTTCATACATTCCCTCCTTTTCTTATATATAATTAGAATTTCCCTGTACATGCTCAATAAATAATTTTAACGGAACGAGCCCACGTTTTGGCATATGACTACTTATAATAGATACTACTTCTAATTGAGGAATGATAACGATGTATTGTCCGCCGTATCCCATAGCGAAATATATACAATACGGTATGTGAAATCTTTCGTTATGTAATACCCACCAGTGATATCCATATGCGCCGACATGTTCATATGTTTCAAATTGCGCCCTACTTGACTCTTTTAACCATTTCGCTGATACAATTTCTTTTTCATTCCAATATCCATTTTGCAAACATAATTTTCCTAATTTTAATAAATCGGTAGATTTCATTTTCATACCGAAGCCACCTACATATATACCCTGCGGATCTTGTTGCCACTCGTATTCGTTAATTTTTAATGGATCAAATAAATATTTCTTTGCAAACCGCTCTGTCGACATTCCAGTAGCTTCTTGAATAATATAGCTCAGTAAATGAGAAGAACCTGAATTATAATTCATTTTTGTAGCAGGTTCTTCAATTATTGGCTTTTCTAATATGTACTGTACCCAGTTCTCTGATTCTACAAAGTCATTTGGGAATACTACTCCATTCCCAAACTCTTTCCAGTCCTCACCAGTAGTCATTGTTAATAAGTGATATAGCGTTAAATCATGTTTTTCCCCAGGTACATTTTCAATCCACTCTGTAATTGATGTATGTATATCATTTATATAGCCCTTATCAATTGCAATACCAATTAATAAAGATACGATACTTTTTGTAATCGAATTTATTTTATATAAGTTATTTGCACATTCGGGTGTTTTATAATACTCCGTTGTTAATTCCCCTTTTTGATAAACAAGAAATGTATTCACTTTTTTCTTTTCGAATTTATTTTCTAGTTGCTTGAAATCCAAAAACTTTACCTCCATTTAAATAGTTACTCCATTTATTATATCTTGTTCCTTCATTTTAAACATAATTGTGTTCAAATAAAAATAAACCTGTCAGCCATAATGAACTGACAGGTTTATTTTTATAATTTCGTACGAACATTCCAAAGCTCTGGGAAGAATTGTTGATCAAGTACTCGCTTTAAATAAGAAACACCGGAGGATCCACCTGTACCCATTTTATGTCCAATAATTCTTTCTACTGTTTTCATATGACGGAAACGCCATTGTTGTAGCCAGTCTTCAATATCAATCAATTTTTCAGCAAGCTGATATAAATTCCAATATTTTTTCACATCCGCATACACTTCCAACCATGCTGCTTCTACTGTTGCATCTTCTTCATAAGGCTGCGTAATATCACGGTTTAACACATCTTTATGAATAGGGAATCCTTCTTTTACTAATGCTTGAATCGCGACATCATATAGACTTGGTGCATGTAGCGCTTTATGAAGTCGTGCATGTAATTCTGGATCCTTTTCATAAATTTTTAATGCGTGTGGCGTTTTATAGCCAAGTGCATACTCAATCATACGATATTGATACGATTGAAAACCTGAAGCTTGACCGAGTGAATCACGAAACTCAATATATTCTGATGGTGTTAATGTCGCAAGAATATCCCAAGATTGAATAATTTGAGACTGAATTTTTGATACACGTGCTAACATTTTAAAAGCTGGTTGTAATTTATCTTGTTTAATAGATTCAATCGCCGCATTTAGCTCATGTAAAATGAGCTTCATCCAAAGCTCACTTGCTTGGTGAATAACGATAAATAACATTTCATCATGATGGTCCGATAATCTTTTTTGAGAAGATAGTAAACTATCTAATTGTAAATACTCCCCATACGTCATATTCTCTTTAAAATCCGTATGAATCCCTTTTTCCATAATTACTTTTTCATTTTCTTTCATATTAGCCAAACGCCCCTTTTATATGATTCTACTTATATTGGTCTAATAACGGCTCGAACTGGACTTCCATCTGCATCAGTTAATGCAAGTGGTAATGCAATAAGTTCATAATCACCGTCTGCTACATGATCTAGTACGACATTTTCTAAAATATGAATTCCATGTTTAAATAATTGATGATGCGCTGCTAATTCTTTATCATCTAGCGGATCAACTGATGGTACATCTACTCCGATTAAACGAATACCTTTCTCTGAAAGAAACGACGCTATGTCTGCACGTAAATGAGGGATCACCTCTGGAAATTCTTCAGCTTTTCCATGTGAAGATGTACGTAATAATAATCGTTCTACACCTTCTAAATGAAAGCTTTCTAATTCCTTTTTCCCGATGCTTTCAAGATTAGAAACGTCAATAATCCGTGCTGGGCCAACATAAACTTGAACATCTAAATCCAATACTTTCTTTCCATCATTATCAAAATGAAATGGTGCATCAATATGAGTGCCTGTATGAATACTCATCGTTAACTTTCCGACATTTACTGAGCCACTTTCTTCTTTTGACCATGAAACTTCATACGAGAACGGTGTGTCTCCTGGCCACGTTGCAATATTATTATTTAGCGGTTGTGAAATATCAATCCACTCTGATGTTTTCATATTTATGCCACAACCTCTCGCTTATTTTCAAACTGCTTATACTCTTCATTTTTCATAATTTTCTTTAATATTTGTACAGATTTCCACACTTCTTCGTATGTGTTATATAAAGCGACCGGCGCAAGTCTCACCCCATTTGGCGCTCTAAAATCTGGAATTACTCCATTTGCTTTTAGTGCTTTACATATACGTGCTGCTTCTGCATGCTCTAAATAAATGTGCCCGCCTCGTTTTTCATCCTCTAATGGATTTCCAATTGTAAATTCGAAACCTTTTAATTCATGTCCAATTAAATTCAGCATGTATCTCGTAATATGTAAAGATTTTTCACGTAAACGTTCAATACCAGCATCTTTGAAAATTTCAAGTGAACCAATTAATGGTGCTGTACTTAAAACGTGCGGTGTACCAATTTGATAAGCACCTGCATGATCAGCAGCTGTTAATGTATGCTCCATATCAAACTGCTTATCTTTTCTAGAACTAAACCATCCAGACAACCCTGGTAGTCTATTAAAATGTTTATTATTCACATAAATTCCTGCAACGCCACCCGGTCCTGCATTTAAATATTTATAATTGCACCAAACAGCAAAATCGACATCCCAATCTTTGAAATGATGCGGAATAGATCCTATTGAATGGCATAAATCAAATCCGATATGAATGCCGCGTTTATGAGCTTCCGTTGTTAAACGTTTCATATCCAGAATTTGACCACTTCTATATAAAACAGAAGGTAATAAAATTAAAGCGATATCATCTTCCATCGCATAAATAATATCTTCTTCAGAAAGTGTTCTACCATCTCGGCTTTTCACTCTTACTAAATGCTCCTCTGGATCTAATCCTTTTAAACGAATTTGACTTTGAAGTGCATAAATATCTGATGGGAAAGTTAATTCATCCGCAAGTATTTTTGTACGTATTCCTTTTGGTTCGTAAAACGTCGCAATAACTTGGTGTATATTTGTAGTTGTAGAACCGGTTACAATAGTTTCTTCCGGTAAAGCACCAATAAGAGGGGCTGTAAGTTTACCTAATTTCTCTGAAAGGAAAAACCACGGGTGCTCACCTTCTGTCCAGCCGTCAATGCCATACTCTTTCCACGAATCTAGCAACGTAAGTAATGATTTCTCTGCTCTTTTTGAAAGTAGCCCTAATGAGTTTCCATCTAAATATATAGTACCTTCTTTTTTATAGAATTCAGTTTGAAAATCTTTCAGTTCATCATGTTTATCACATTCAAGCGCATACTCATAAGTTGGTTGAAATGGTTCTTTATACATGGTGTCACCTTCTCTTAATTTTCTTTTTATTCTAACTAATTGAAATATATCACCTTAATTGATACAACGTCAATGATATTATGTCAGTTGACTTTATATATGAACTTCTTTTACAATACAGTTATATTTTCAGATATTTCAGTATAAAGAGGTGATTCTTTGAAAAACTCTACTCTTTCATCAAGAAAACACCGCTCCTTAGAAACGAAGAAGAAACTATTACACTCTGGTTACACTATTTTTATAAATAATGGATTTCAAAAAACGACAATTACACAAATTATTAAACATGCAGAAACTGGTTATGGAACAGCATATGTATACTTCAAAAACAAAGATGATCTCCTAATTAGTTTAATGGAAGATGTTATGAATCAATTTTATAATATTGCTGAGCGCTCTTTTTCTCCACAAACAAAAGAGGAAGCACGTATAATGATCCAAAATCAAGTTAGAGCATTCCTGCAATTAGCAGATGCAGAACGCGCTATTTTGCAAGTTGTAGAGGAAGCGATAGGATTATCAAGAGAAATACGGCAAAAATGGGATGAGATTCGGGAACGTTTTATAACAAGTATTAAACAGGATATTACTTACTCTCAAGAAAGTGGATTAGCACAACCTAATTTAAATAAAGAGATTGTAGCACGCGGTTGGTTCGCGATGAATGAATCGTTTCTTTGGACTATTACGCAAAATGATAAAAAGATTAACTTAGAGGAAATTGTGTATACGTTAACGGAGATGTATACGACCGGGTTATATAAATAACACACCTTCAATAAGTAAGGTGTGTTATTTTACATCTATAAAAATATATTATCTGGGTATGGTAGCGCTAAAGTAGGCTTTTCAGAAAATGAGAAATATTGTAGTTTTAAAGATTCACCATCTATCGATTTCAGTTTTCCACTAGTAATTTCACATTCAAACACAACAACAATATATTCTACTTGATCGCCATTCGGATATATATGACGGAACCTTTCCCCTCCAAATACCCCTTTTTGTTTTTTTACTTGCACTTTCAAACCCGTTTCTTCCCACACTTCACGAACTACCGCTTCTTCTGGAGTTTCTCCAGGCTCAATTGCTCCAGCTGGCAAACTCCAGTATTCCCCGCCAGGATATTGAAACAAAATATCTCCCTGCCCATTCTTTATAACAGCAGCTACACTCGGTATTAGAATTAGTTCATGGCCTAATTGCTCACGGATTTTTTTATAATATAGCGACATCGACATATAATTCTCTCCCACTCCAATAATAAACAACTGTATTTTCTGACACCTATTGTATAATAATACCAATAGCAATTTCTATATAGAAAGGATAAGAAAATGACCCAAGTACAACTAGTAAATAGCTTTCTATCATTTTTAGGTACGACAAAACAGCCTACTAGCTTAAAGTTTTTAAATGAGCTTATTAAAGCTCATCAAGAAAAAATAAAATGGGAAACCCTTACTAAAATAATTGACTGGGAAAAGGGTAATGAAACAGGTAATTATTTTCCTTCCATTGAGACATACATAAACCGTATTACAACAAAAGGTCTCGGGGGTACTTGTTGGACGCACTCAATTGGATTCCATTGGTTATTATCAAATCTTGGTTTTAATGTTCATTATATGTATATGGATCCCGGACATTTATACTTACGGGTTAACTTAGACCAACCTTATTATGTTGATGTTGGTTATTGTGCACCTTTATTCCAAGCTTACCCACTTTATGAATCATTTCAAGTAAGTAATGTAAGAGAAACTTTCACTTATGAAGTCTCAAATAATAGGATTAAAATTGCTAGAAATCCAGGTCCAGCAAAAATCTTACATACAGATTCAATACATTTATCAAGTATGAAAGAACTCATTAAAAAGTCTAACGATTGGCATACATCTCCTGTATTAAAGAAAATTCAGATTTTCGGTTATATCGATGGTATTCCAACTTCTATTAATGATAATGTTTTAAAACGATATTTCCAAGGTAAGAAAATAGAACAAAGCCTTACATCTTCTGAACTTAATTATTGGATAACAGAAAGATTTTGTATTAATCAAGAAATATGTGAAAGAGCTATTGAGATTTTCAATGAAAAATCTTCAAATAGAATGTGGCCATAAAGCATACTCCTTATGATCTACATAACTAACAACATCCCATTTTAACTTTTCATTAATTTCACTCATAAGTTCGGGTATTACTACTTCACCATATTTTTTAAAACATTCATGAGTTTCTTCGTAATTTTAAAATAAAGTTTGATTAAAAATATCGTGTTAACCCGTATTCTATGGTAAATAAAAAGAATCCATTTTGAAAAAGATTGATCAAAATGGATTCTTATCCAGCAGGTTTATGTTTTGGTTTTATAAAAAAGTTTGATCATTTTCTATCAATGAAAACAATTAATTGACTATTTTTATTATGAAAAGGTCGGAGCAGGAAATTCATCAATTTTGATACGAAGTAAACTATAAGGTTTCTGTCGTAAGTCTTTTCCATAATGAAATCTAGGCTGTCGATGTAATTGGTTCACAATGACATACAAATATTGATCCGGACCAATTGAAAAAGTATCCGGCCACAAAATTCTCGGATCATGTGCGATAGTTTCCATTATGCCATTTGGCAATATCTTACGGATACTGTTGTTTTCATAATCTCCAGCATAAATAGTTCCCTTTGCATCGGTGATCATTCCATCAGACGCACCTTTTTCTCCCCAATACTCCACATGATAAGGTAATTTCATGTCCGGTATCGTTCTGTCTCTCAAGGCTTCTGTTGAGATCGAGAACAAATGCCGACTGGTTAGTGGAGCAAAAAATAATATCTTTCCATCAGGAGAAATTGCAAGACTATCAGACGCCAACCTAAATGGAGAAGTTGAACCGTCTTTGTTTCGATTCATTAAAATTTGACCTTCTACTTTCGGTAAAAAATAGGGATCGGGTGAAGTTGAATTTGCTCCATTTAACCTTCTAAACGCGTTTCCATTTGATAAATCTACGACGATAATAGCTCCTGGTCCTCTTGAAGAAGAATCCGTTATATAGGCATAACCTGCTTTTCCAACACGAAAATCAAAACGGACATCATTCAGATAAGTTGTAGGCAGGACCACATCTTCTGTAAAGGTATATACTTTTCTTATTGTATTGGTTTCTAAATCAACAGCGACTAATTTTGCCCCCCTTTTAATAGGTTCAGAAAAATTAGGTGCCGCTGTATCTAATATCCAAAGCGTTCCCCTTCCATCAGCAACTACACTTTGGACACTGATGAAAGTCATTGGGATATTCTCGGGGTTAGCCAAATTGGTTTGTAAATTAGGATAAGGCTGCAATTTATCCTCAAAAATTTCCGCCACCGTAAATTTAACATCGTCTCCCCATTTCGGAAAGCAAATGAAAATACGACCGGTTTCTGAAACAGTAACACCTGTAGGCATAGCCCCATAAAATGCATAAACTAGTTCTAAATTACCGAAATATTTTTCACTAGGTAACATAGGTTTCATAATATCCTCCTCAAGCATTCAAACGGGATATCTCCTATATATGATTTATATTTTTTCTAGTGCATGTTTCTTAATAAGTTTTTCTATACGAAAAGATGATTGAATTGATTGTTTTCGAAATTTAATAAGTCTGTCAGAAGAAAGGAAGCATTTTAATTTAAAGGTCTCCAGATGAAGTAGAATTCAATTAGCAGGTAGCGAAGTTCAATATTCCCGAATCAACGTTAAGCTGGTATAAAAAATGGGGAAATTTCCCCATTTAAATTTGTGAAAAAATGTACTTAAGCTAAACTGCCCGTTAGTTTAAGTGTAACACTTCACAAACAATATTTTGAGTATTCTTATTATTCCTGTTTCCTCAACAATCTGGCCCTTTAATTGAACAATAAAATAAAGGTGAGTACATATTAGTCATGTATAATATGCGCTCACCTTTATTTTTTTAGGATTTTTAGCTTTTAGGTCTTGATAATAATTTTTAGTGGTTTTATTAACAATTTATATTTAGTAAATGTGCTTTTCATGAATTTGATATAAGTCAAAAGAATTTCCTGTCCAATATAACTACGTATGTTAGCCCACTTCTTCTTTATTCAGTCTACTTACAATTCCAACTATAAATTTATATTCAATCCTCCCCTTCTTAATCTTTTTAAATCCTTCTTTCGTATCAAAAATTAAACACGTTTTCCGAAACCACATTCGTACATATAGTGACTCAAAATAAATAGGTTTTATAATTCCTCGTTCTTCAAATTCAGTTCCATCTTTATTTTCGGTTTCTGTTCGAACGAACCACCTATTCCCGATTCCAATTTCAATGTACTTCACACACTAACCCCCATTAGGAAATTTCCCTTCTAACAATTCTATTATTTCCCCGGTAAGCGCACATTCCGACAGAACATGAGCCCACAAAGAAAAAGTAGATTACAAAAATCTACTTTATAACTTATATTTTTGCATTCGTTTATAAAATGTACTACGGGGTACATCTAATAGTTTTGCAGCTAATGAAACATTTCCGTTTGTCTTTTGTAATGCTTCAATCATGCTATCACGCTGTATTTTTTCGCGAAAATTCAATGTATGTTCGGTTTTATTTTCAACTTGTAACTCAAGTTGTTGTTGATTTCCCATCATTGTTTGTATCAAAAAAGCGACTTGTTTTTCGCATATTTCCCGTCCTTGCGACAAAATGTAAATGCGTTCTAATGCATTTACTAGTTCTCGAATATTTCCGGGCCATGTATGTTGTAAAAATTGATTACAAATACTCTTCGGAAATACAACATTCCAATTCTTCCGTTCGCAAAAGTGTTGTATAAAATATGGAATATCCTCTTTTCTTTCTATTAACGATGGAACATATAGTGGATAAACATGTAAACGATAATATAAATCTTGACGGAATTTCCCTTCTTCTACTAACCTTAGTAAATCTTTATGTGTGGCAGTAATAATACGAATATTTACTGGTACCTCTTTTGAACTTCCTATTGGAGTTATTGTACGTTCTTGTAAAACACGCAATAATGCTACTTGCATCTCTGGTGGTACTTCACCAATTTCATCTAAAAATAATGTTCCTCCATTCGCTTGTTCAAATTTCCCTTTATACCCTTGACGTCGCGCACCTGTAAACGCACCTTCAGCATAACCGAACAATTCACTTTCCATTAATTCTTTAGGCAAAGAACCACAATTAACAGCTATAAAGGGCCCGTCTTTTCTTGGACTATTTTCATGAATCGCTCTCGCGACATATTCCTTTCCTACTCCTGTCTCACCACATACATACACACTAGCATCAGTCGGTGAAACAAGCTTAATTTCTTCTAGTGTGTGTTGAAATGCTTTGCTTGTCCCGGTAACTCCTGGAAAAGTAATTCCTTTTATAAATGTGAAAGCAGAATATGTATTCATTTGTTTGTTTTCCTTTAAATACATACATTTCCCGATCATTCTTTCATTACTATATACTGGTATTTCTAATTTAGTTTCCAATCCATGGTGCACTAAATCTTCAAGTTTCATTCTTGACCAATTAGTTACTCGTTCCCGAACGCTCTTACTCGCAGAAACGATAACATCACGATGATTACAAATAACTACTTGTTCATCACTATCAATGACATCTAAAAAACGATGGATTAAGTGTAATTCATTTTGATGAACTCTTATGCTACATTCACGTTCAATCGCATGTGCAATTGAAGTTACCATACCGAGCATATATGGATGCGAAAATTCAATTGGACAGGAGAAATCTAAAATACCAATTAATTTCCCGTCATCGTTATGAATGGGAGCAGCCGCACAACTCCAGCTATGAGATACCACGGAGTAATGTTCAGTACCACTTATCATAATAGCTTCTTCAATTTCTAGCGCTGTTCCTATTGCGTTTGTCCCCACAGCTGCTTCCGTCCATTTTACACCTTCAATAAAATTAATATGTTTCGCTCGCTTTAACGTTTGTTTATTTCCACTTAAGGATAGGACATAACCATCTGGATCGATTAATAATGCCATCATTTGTAGTTCATCAATGGTTTTTCTCATATTTTGTATTTGGGGTAATGCTATATCAAGGAAAATTTCACTCTTTTTCTTTTGTTCTCGAAAAATATTAGAAGACAAAACTTTCTGACCTTTATTCATGTGAGGATTAACATTAGCCTGTTTACATCGATGCCATGACTCTGAAATTCTTTCATTTATACGGTTCGAATCAAGAACACCTTCATTAACAAACTTTTTCCATGTATGTAAGTAAAACGGTGAAGCTAACATTGTATCATCTCCCTTTTAATTGTTTTGGAGATTTATAAAACATACTTTTATTATAAAACTGAATAAAAGCGTTTTCAATACAACTAGCAATACGACACAAATATGTTAATAATTTGAATATCCTAATGCACTTCTTTATTCTTTTTTAGTAGCACTATATTTTGTATAATGGACGCAAACAAAATACATAACCAAAACCACTTTTGTGGATTACCATTTATAAAGAAAACAATCACGGCTATTGCAAATAAAATAGCGGATGCTAAACTAAAATATAATTTTGTTTTAATTTCTATTATCCCTCACCCCTCTGTTACTTTACAGTACATACTAACTCTTCATTTTTCATCTCTACTATGTACTCCTGTAAAACATATTCTTTCCCGCCATGGTTTTCATACCATTCATGTATTCCTTTAATATGCCTCTCGTCACTTCTAATTTTCGATTCTATTTCATTATACTGTTCATAACTATCATATTCCCATATGGCAAATACTTCAGACGTACCATTCTTATTATCTTTCATCCAGCGTCCTATTAGCCTAGAACCATGCTTTAATTGATTAGGTAAGTTCGTATTATTGAAATGATCATTAAATACTTCTATAAATTCATTTTTCACTACATAGTACTTCCTTCTGTAAAACATACTTCTTCACCTCTTTCATGAAAAGTATTAGTAAATCTTCCCATCAATACCGTATTATAATACTTTCCATCCGATAGTCTTTTGTCATTTTTCAAAATGCCTTCTACTTCAAAACCTAATTTTTTATAAAGATGAATAGCTTTCTCGTTTGTCTCTAATACTTGTAAAGATATTTTATTTACTGCATTTTCGTCAGCCCATTTAATAGATTGTTGTAATAGGCTCTTCCCCATTCTATATCCCCAAAACTCTTTTAAAATGCAAACGCCAAACTCCACTTTATGAGATAATCTCTTAAAATTTGATCCTTCACATCTTGAAAATCCAACGATTCGATTGTGCACTTCTGCAACTAAAAAGAGATTCTTAGTCTCTTCACTATCTGTTTTTATTATTTTTTGAAACCCTAGGTCATCTATAAATCCCTCTCCAGCATCTCTATCCATATTTTCAGTTTCTCCATCAATCTGAACTCTAATTTTCGATAACTGCTCAGCATCTTTCTCAGCTGCAGAACGAATTGTATAAGTTAATCCATTTATATAAAACTCTTGCTCTTTTACAATCATGTCAAACTCCTTTCAAATGAATATAATGGTGCTATTACAACTTGTTTACCTTGTTTCTCAAAGTCCTGAACAGTTTCTTTACTAGCCTCTTCGTCAGTTATAATAATGTCAATTTCTTTTAGAGACTCTCCTCTTATAAAACAATCTATTCCAAGTTTATTATGCGGAACTAAACAAATATTTCTTCTAGCAATTTCACTTACTCTTTTACTAAAATAAGCAACTTCAGGTGTTGCAGTACTAATACCTTGTAATGAAATGCCTCCACCTGTGGAGAAATAAAGATCAATAGAAAATCTACTTATCAATTCAGAGGCAAGTGTATCAGTAATATTCCCTGAAGGTTTTACTTTTCCGCCAATTAAATACGTATCAATATTCTTATATTCTCGTAGATAACCAGCTATTTCTATAGAATTCGTAATAACCGTAAATGATACTTCCGGTAAATATTTCAGCATCGCATTATGAACGGGAGCCCCGCCAATAAAAATTGAATCACCTTCTTGTATATAAGATACCGCAACTCTTGCAATTGTGTCCTCATATATTGAGCTATCACTATAACGTTTAGTTGGTTCCGCAGCTAAGTTTCTCACTCGCGTAAGTTCAATTGCACCTCCGTGCGTTCTTTTTAATAAACCATCCTTTTCCATAATAGACAAATCTCTTCTTATAGAATCAATAGACATATCAAATCTTTCCGCAAGATCCTTTGCTATTACTCTTCCATCTGTATTAAGTCGTTCTAAAATTTTCTCTCGACGTTCTTCAGTAAACATGTTATCACCACCGTTATTGAAGGTTCAGAAACTTAAACTTTATTTTAATTATATGCATGCCTCTTCCGTTTTACAATATTTTCAATTCTTATTTATTCCGTTTTATACAGTCTTCTCCCTCTTTCTATCCTGTTAACTTGACAACCAAATAAATGTATATCTGTATATTACGCAAAAACACTTCTATTTACCTTCCTATTGATGTAAAATTATTCCTATGTTTTACTTTTTAATACAGAAAGGGATTACTATGAAATCATTAATCAAAACGACATGTACAGCATTATTATTTACTGGAATATTAACAGGATGTAATAGCAATACTACATCAAAACAAGAAAAGAGCGCTCTCGAAAAGAATGCAATGCACTATGGAGAAATAGTTAAAAACGAATACTATAGAGCGACAGTTGAGAATGCAAAGTTTGAAAAAATAGACAAAGAGCGGCGCCTTACTACTCGTGTTATGATTAATAATGTTCGAGACGATGGACAAACTATTGATCTTTCGGAAATAAAATATTTCATACAAGATGAAAAAACTGGTGAGAAATATGAAAGTGAAGCTCATCCGATAGATGACGAGCACTATAAAAATGTTCCACACGAGTTCTCTTTAACTACTGACGTTGTATTTGAACTGAAAACTTCACCAAAAGATTTAAATAATATGTATTTATACATAGATAGCAAAGCAGCGCCGTTAACAGATACATATTGGAAGCTTGATAATTTAGTATCTAAATAGAAAGACCAGTCTTACATGACTGGTCTTTTACATTCATACATTTAACTTTCATTAACACTTATATTCATTTTCTAATAACAACTTGAATAACATCAGCTAAACCAGTGTGCCCTTTCCCTTCAATTCGCTCTTGTTCGCCATTAAAGAAATGAATTACCTTATGTTCTTCACACCAAGTAAGGATATCAATTGGATCATACAGCATATCAACATCTTTTGGTCCACCAGTACCATAGTTTATTTGTTTTTTTGAGTAAACTTCAAACATAATTAAACCACCAGGCTTTATCGTTTGTATCATTTTACCTAATATCATTTTTTTATAATCATCATGAAAATGTCCAAATACCATAATTGCTGCATCATATTCATTTTCTGGCAAACTATCAGCTAATAAATCTACTTTTTTTGTATGCACGTTTACGTTATGCTTCTCTGCCAATTTTTTTGTCTTCTCTAATCCATCTTCCGAATAATCAATAGCTGTTACTTCGTTCCCTTGTCTTGCTAGAAATACAGCATTTCTACCTTCTCCCTCCGCGAAAGCTATTACTTTATTGTGATTTGCTAAACGAAATGCTTGTTCTTTAATAAATGTATTAGGTTCTTCCCCGTAAAAATATTCATCTGATTTATATCGATCATTCCAAAATTTAGTCATCATCTTCTCTCCTTCTTCATATCATTTTCTAACTACAATTAAAGATATCAAAGAGTCTTTTTATCCTTAATTAATTTAAAAATAAAAGCAGATTAAAAATCCACTTTTATTTTTTTCGCAAGAGCTACGATTTTTTGATTTCGTAACTCTTCTTCCATTTTCTCTTCTGCTGCAAGCATTACTTCATTAATTAAACATCCCGGTTTGTCATGTAAACAACATTCAAACAATGATGTTTTACCTTCAATTGCATGTATAATATCTAAAAATGAAATATCTTCCCAATTCTTACTAAGCGAGTAACCGCCCTTTGGACCAGATGATGAATGTATCATCCCTTCCTTCGTCAACTTAGTTAGTATTTTAGACAAGTACGTTGGTGAAACATTTTGCATTTCTGCTAATTGGTGAACACTAACTAACTTATTTGGTGTAGCCTTTGCCAGAAAAAGTATTGTATGAAGAGCATAATTTGTAGCTTTAGAATATTTCATAGTACAGCCCCTATTGTAGACTTCATGTATCTACAATAACTTTATTTTTTTATTATGTCAAACGTTTGTAATGCTCCATAAAAAATTATTTATTCACAAGTAATACATCTGTCGCACAAATCGTCACTTCTCTAAATGGACAGTCAAATAAAACACCTAGTTCAAAACCATCTTCAGTAAGAGCTATTTCATGATATAACCACCAAGCATTTTCAAAGTTTTCCGGCATAGAACAATTTGTTACTCCTATAAAGGTTACTTCAAGTTTATCAAATTCACTAAAAGTACCACTGCAATCTAATACGATAGACAAAGTATCTTCTGATTCTCTCTTTATTACTTTAATTACACTATCGTGTAGTGATGTCTTGTGTAACTGAGCGACATTTGACGGAAGTTTTTTCTCAATGGAATTAAAATATTCTACGTATGATTGATCTAATTGTGCCATTCTTTTCTCATAATCTGTTGTCCACTCTTGCATACGTTTTTTCAGTTCACCTGATGGATATTCTGAATTAATTGTGATGTTTTGTATAATTGAGTATATCGATTCAGGAAGGAATTTTAATAAATCTATTTTCCTTTCCTCTATTTCTTCCTTTAAACTTTGTATATCCATTTCCGACCATTCTTTTATAGACTCTATAAAACTTACAAATTCTAAAACTTGCATTTTTTTATACCATTCTCTTGTAAAATATTTCAATGACACCTCTCCTAAAATATCTTTACATCCAGTAAAAGCAATACATCCACTTATTATATCATTCTAATAACCATTTTTTCTAAAGAAATAATGTAAAAATGTAAATATTCCGCCTATTATTTCTAAAACTTCAGAATATTTACAAAAGTATAAAATTAGAATACATTTTAGCTGTACAAGATTCACCTGTACAAAAATTCAAACAAAAAGGGATGGTTATATGTTGAAGAAATTAGTAGCAGGGACATTAGTAGCGGGTTTTGCACTAACTGGAGGACTAGGTGCGGTAAGTGCTGAAGAAAAAAGTAACACAATTAAGTCATTTGATTATTTAAAAGTGGATGAACAAAATGTTAATTCATTTGCAAAATTAAGTGATCAGGATAAGAAAGATATCCAAATTACTATGGTATTACCTAAGCAAAATGAAAATGGAGATTGGCTAGCTTATGGTTTTACTAGCCGTGAAACATTAGATGCGTATATTGAAAAGGATAAAAAAGCAATTACAAATAAAATTAATCCTTTAGGTAGCGGTGCTGGTAGTACTGATTTTTATGAACATAAAGATAAAGGTGGCCAATATATTTACTGGAGTAGCGGCTTTAAAAACTTACCATCTAGCTGGAATGACAGAATTTCTTCTGTAAGTACAGCGTCACCTTCTGCAAGTTATTCAACGACACTTTGGGAGCACACTTCAACACAAGGATATGGAAAAGGCGTTTTATTTAAACATGCTGATTGGTACGGTAAAACTGCTAATTTAGCTGCTGATTGGAACGATATTACTTCAGCGATTGAAATTAAATAGTAATAAGATATTTAATTTCTTCTATAAAAATTCAAACCACTATTCTCTCTTTCGTTTAGAGAATAGTGGTTTATCATATTTCCATTTAAGCATGTACAGCATGTCCTACCGCTTGCATTAACGCTTCATGAATCGCCTCAGATAAAGTTGGATGTGCTGCAATATAATCTCTCATTATATCAGCGGTAACTTCTGTATGAATCATTACGGTTCCTTGACCAATAAGTTCAGTTGCATAAGGACCGATAATAGAAATCCCTACAATTTCTTGGTATTTAGGTTCCACAATGACTTTTACTTTCCCTACTTGTTCTCCTAAAATAAGAGCTTTTCCGTTCGCTGTAAAAGGAAATTCTCCGATGAGAATATCACCATATTGTTCTCTTGCACCTTTTTCACTTAACCCGACACTAGCTATTTCTGGAGCTGTGTATATACATCGAGGCACAGCGTGATAATTTACTTTCACGTCTTCTCCACTTGCGTGTAATGCTGCTGTCGTTCCTTCATGGAAGGCAACGTGAGCAAGCTGAATTCCACCGATTACATCACCAGCTGCGTAAATATGCGATACGTTCGTTTGCATATGTTCATTCACAGAAATCCCTTTATTTGAAAACTGAACCCCTGCCTTTTCTAATCCTAATTGTTGCACTCGTGGTTTTCTTCCTACAGAAACAAGAACAAATTCTGGAGTTACTTCGTGAGTAATTCCCTCGTACTCAAATGAAGCTTGCTTCTTATAGTTATTTAATCCTTTTAAAACTGCTCCTGTAAAAATTTTCACACCATCTTTTTCTAATTTCTCTCTTAAAATATTCGCGATATCTTCATCTTCACCAGGTAGTAATTGCGGTGCCATTTCAACTATCGATACTTTTGTGCCAAGTCTACTATAAATACTTGCAAACTCACATCCTATTACACCACCGCCAACGATTAACAATGAAGATGGTACACTCTCAAGAGACATGGCATGGCTACTATTTAAAATCCATTTTCCATCGAACGGAGCGAATGGTAATTCTGTAGGTTCGGAACCAGATGCGATAATAAAGCTCTCTCCATCAACTACTTCTTCTTTATTTCCTTGTACAACTCGCACACGATGATCCGTTTCGAATTTCGCTTTTCCTTTTACAACTTTAATTTTATTTTTCTTCATTAAATATTGTATTCCTTGGACGAGTTGCATTACGATTTGTGATTTTCTCGCCTGTATTTGATCCCAATCAATTGATATACTTCCTGTATTAAGCGTAACTCCATAATCATTCGCTTTTCTCACAATGTCATGTATTTCAGCACTTTCTAACAGTGATTTCGTAGGCATACAACCAACATTTAAACACGTTCCGCCAAGTTCAGCTTCATCAATAAGAGTGACACCTTTGCCATTTTGAGCCGCGGTAATTGCCGCTACATATCCAGCTGGTCCGCCTCCAATTACAACTAGTTTACTCATTCTCTCACCTTCTCTTTATAAAAGAATTGTTATAGGTTCTTCTAAATAATGTTTAATTGTGCGTAAAAATGCAGCTGCTGGTGCACCGTCTAGTACACGATGATCGAATGTTAAACTTAAAGGTAACATACTACCTTTTTTTAATTTTTTCCCTTTATATACAGGAACATGTTCAATTGCGCCAATACCTAAAATGCCAGTCTCAGGTGTATTTAATACAGGTGTGAAATATTCAATACCAAAGCTACCTAAATTACTAATTGTAAATGTCGTTCCGTGCATATCATCACTACTTAAGCTACCTGCTCGCGCCTTTTGTGCCACATTCTTAATCTCTTTAGACAATTCTACTAAAGATAAATTATTTGCAAAGCGAATAGCTGGAACGATTAACCCTTTTTCTAATGCGACTGCCATGCCTAAATGCACATGTTCAAATTGATGAATTGCATCATCTATATAAGCGCTGTTCATTTCTTTATGCTCTCCAAGTGCTAATACAGCAGCACGCGAGACAAAATCCGTAATGGTTAATTTATTATCATATCTTTTTTGTACAACTTTCGCTATTTCTTTATGTAAAGCAACTAAATCTGTTACATCTACTTTCATCGTTAACGTTAATTGTGCGCTATTTTTTAAGCTTGCGTGCATACGATTTGCGATCGCTTTACGCATACCAGTAACAGGAATCACGTTACTTTCTTCTTGTTCAGATATTTCCGGAACGATTCCTCTTACCTCAAGTGCTTTTAATACATCTGCCTTTGTAATCCTTCCGCCAGGACCTGTACCAACTAATGCCTTGATATCCAGATTTTCAGACTTTGCAATTTTCTTGGCTACAGGTGAAATTTTAATTCTTTGCTTCGATACTTCTTTCCCATTTGCTTCTTGATTTTGTACATTTTGTACTTCTATATTAGATGTTTTTTCTTCTACAACATGTGTGCTTTCCTGCATTTCTACCTTTTCATTCGGTTTACCGATGTAGCAAATTACAGTACCAGGCGGCACTCCTTCATCTTCACTTACAGCTATATCAAGTACCGTACCATCAGCTGGCGCTTCAATTTCCGTTTCAATTTTTTCTGAATTAATACTAGCAATTAGTTCTCCTTTTGCTACATTATCGCCTGCTTTAATATTCCAGCTCGTAATAATACCTTCTTTCATCGCCATACCTAACTTCGGCATTACAACTTCTACAGCCATGTCTCTCTCTCCCTTCTCATCGTTTTATTACACATGTAATAAAGATTGGTCTCCGATCATTTCTGATACAGTTTCAATTACTTTTTCTGGTGTTGGCAAATACAACTTTTCAAGTGGTGGTGAGAACGGAACAGGTGTATGTGGTGCTGTAATTCGTTTAATAGGTGCATCTAACAAATCAAAACCTTTATCCGCTACAATTGCCGCAATATCTGTTGCAATACTACATCTAGGATTCGCTTCGTCAATGACGATAAGACGATTTGTTTTTTCAACAGATGATAAAATAGTATCTTCATCAAGTGGTGATAAAGATCGTGGATCAATTACTTCTACTTCAAGCCCCTTTTTCGATAATTGCTTTGCAGCTGCAAGCGCTGTATGAACTTGCTTTCCGATTGCGACAATTGTTACATCAGAACCTTCCCGTTTAATATCTGCTTTTCCTAATGGAATTGTATAGTATCCTTCTGGCACTTCACCTTTCATATTGTAAAGTGTTTTATCCTCAAAGAAGATTACTGGATCATCATCTTCAATTGCCGCTAATAATAAGCCTTTTGCATCATACGGTGTGGAAGGAACAACAACTTTAATACCTGGTATGCTCGTAAATAATGCGTACAAACTTTGTGAATGTTGAGCTGCTGCACTAAAACCAGCTCCATGCATCGTACGTACTGTAACGGGTACTTTTGCTTTACCTCCAAACATATAACGGAATTTCGCACCTTGGTTTAATACTTGGTCAAGACAACTACCGATAAAATCATTAAACATTAACTCAGCTATCGGACGTAACCCAGTTGCAGCAGCGGCCATCGCAGCTCCCATATAACCCGCTTCAGAAATTGGTGTATCCAATATACGATTTCGGCCAAACTCTTGTACAAGTCCTTTCGTAACACCAAGCACACCGCCCCAAGCTTCATCATCTTGCAGGTGATCAACTTGTGCACCGCCTGCAACATCTTCACCTATTAAAATTACATTTTCATCACGACGCATTGAGATTTTCATCGCTTCATTAATTGCAGTTGACATACTTACTGTTCTAGTCATAATTTTTCACCCTCCTCTTATTTGTAAGAAACGTATACATCTTTTAATAATTCTTCATCGTCTGGGTATGGACTATTTTCACTAAATTCAATGGATCTTTGTACTGCATCATCTACTGCTTTTTCCATATCAACAAGTTCAGATTCCGTTAATAAACCTTCATGAATTAAATGCTTACGGAAATTCACAATTGCATCTCTTTCGTTTAAATGTTCTTCTTTTTCTTCTGATGTTTTATATGTTTGTGCTTCACCTTCGAAATGACCATAATTACGATATGTCATACATTCAATAATTGTTGGACCATCACCATTACGTGCACGTTCCACTGCTTCTGCAGCAGCTTTATATACAGCTAGAAGATCTTTTCCATCTACTTGAACACCTGGAATATTATAAGCTTTTGCACGATCAGCAATAGAATCACAACTTGAAGCATATTCAAATGTAGTTGCTTCACCGTAACCGTTATTTTCTGCGATAAAAATAACTGGTAACTTCCAAATCGCCGCTAAATTAACCCCTTCATGAAATGTCCCTTCATTATTTGCTCCGTCACCGAAGAAGCAAACACTTACATCTTTTGTTCCTTTATATTTAGCTGTTAATGCTGAACCGCAAGCAAGTGGGAAACCGCCGCCTACAATGCCATTCGCACCTAGCATTCCTTTATCTAAATCGGCAATATGCATGGAACCGCCTTTTCCTTTACATAATCCTGTCGCTTTCCCGAAAAGTTCAGCCATCATACCATTTAAATCACAACCTTTTGCGATACAATGTCCATGACCTCTATGTGTACTTGTAATATTGTCACTATCCGTTAAGTGGGCACATACACCAACTGCTACCGCTTCTTCACCTGCGTATAAATGAACGAAACCTGGCAAAAAGCCTTGCGCGAACAATTCATGCACCTTATCTTCAAACTTACGAATTTCTAACATTTTTTCGTACATCCAACGAGCTTGTTCTTTCGTAATTTCATTCCCTTTACTTTCAGTTGTTTTTAACATGTCCAGCCCTCCTATTTTCTTGTTCGTCTTTTATATTGCAAGTATTGTACCAATTTCGAATCCTTGTTTTAATAGGTTTTCTCTATCTTTAAACAATAAAAAAGTGGACAAAATGAGACGTTTGTCTCGTTTTGTCCACTTTTGTTCCCTTAATAAGAGAATTGTTACTTTATTCATTATCAAAGCTCTTCTGTAATTTTCGGATGTAAATAATTTGACCAATATGATATGCATTATGAGTTGTTACATTCGCTAGCACTTCCCACCACTTTGCAGAAACAGGAAATCCCACTACATCACTTTCAACCTTTTCTTCATTTATGAGATTTTGCCATTGTAACAGTTTTTCTAGTAGTTTTTCCCGTAATTCATCGAAAGTTTGATTATCTGAGAGCATAAAACTTTTGTTATTATCTCCTATAGCGGGTACTGCATTCACATTTGATTCTTTATACCTAGTTTGCCACGTAGAGTTCCAATACAGTAAATGTTGTACGATTTCAGCTATACTATTACTCTCTTCATTCGGTTTCCAGAAAGCTTCCCTCTCGGATAAATCCTTAACTGCATCTGAAAATGGCATATACCAACTGGGATCATTTGCATTCGCTAATAGCTGATCTGCTAATACAGCTTTTACATGGACCATTTTTCTTCCCTCATTTCATTATCATATTAATATACACTACTCTATATACGCTGATTCCCTATAATCCCCTTTTTTTACATACAAATTGATTTCATACTAAATGTAAGAATAATAGATTTTCTTATCATAACTCGTTATGATAAAAGAAAAAGAAAGCTGGCGAAAAATGAATAAAAAAATCGCAATAATTACTGGAGCCTCAAGTGGATTTGGACTATTAACTACACTCGAACTCGCAAAAAAAGATTATTTAGTTATCGCTACAATGCGAAACCTTGAAAAACAAGGAACCTTACTATCCCAAGTTACTCAACTTAACTTACAGCAAAATATAAAAGTTCAACAATTAGATGTAACAGATCAAAATTCTATACATAATTTCCAATTATTTTTAAAAGAAATTAATAGAATAGATCTCCTTATAAATAATGCAGGATATGCAAATGGGGGCTTTGTAGAAGAAATCCAAGTAGACGAATATCGAAAGCAATTTGAAACGAACCTTTTTGGAGCTATATCAATTACCCAGCTTGTTTTACCATATATGAGAAAACAAAGAAGTGGAAAAATCATTAATATAAGCAGCATTAGCGGCCAAGTTGGATTCCCTGGTTTATCTCCTTATGTATCTTCAAAATATGCATTAGAAGGCTGGAGTGAATCGCTTCGCTTAGAATTAAAACCTTTCGGAATAGATGTCGCTTTAATTGAACCTGGTTCTTACAACACAAATATAGGGGAGGTTGGTAAACAACTAGCTGAAAACCAATCTGATACAACATCTCCTTACAAAGAATATATGGATAAAATACAAAAACATATTAATAGCGGTAGTGATACATTTGGTAATCCGATAGATGTTGCTAATAAAATCGTTGAAATTGCTGAAACAAAGCGTACTACTTTACGATATCCTATTGGAAAAGGTGTAAAATTTATGATCTTTACGAAGAAGATTCTTCCTTGGAGATTGTGGGAATACCTTGTTTTGAGAAGCTTTAAGAAGATGTAATAAACTTTTTGAAAACTATTTTGAAAGAGGTGCTAATTAAATGTTAGGTTTACCGTATGGGAAAGTGTTTTTAGTGCCGTGGACTGAAGAATGGGAAATTGAGTTTATGAAAGAGAAACAAATCATTGAGGAACAAATTGGCGAACATATTTTAGCGATACACCATATTGGTAGTACTTCTATTCCATATTTAAGTGCAAAGCCAATTATTGATATAGCAATTGAATTAGAAAATTATACGGACGGTATACATTGTATTAAAAAGTTAGAACTACTAAACTATAAATATAGAAAAGAAGTATTACCCGAAAGATACTATTTTAATAAAGGTGAACCAAGAACTCATCAAATTCATATGTATGAACAAGGGAATACATATTTAATAGAACAATTACAATTTCGTGATTACTTAATAGACAATAAAACTGCACGCATGCAGTATGAACAGTTAAAGATTCAACTTTCAAAAGCTAATCCTACTGATAAACATAAGTATGCAGAGGATAAAACTAATTTCATTACATCTATATTAACTAAAATAAATGCTTAAATAAACAAGAAACCATTTAGTAGTAAATGGTTTCTTGCTTATTAGTTATTTCATTATTTGTACTATCAAATTTTTATTATAAAGCAGGTGGAAAGAAGTAAAATAGTATCGAAGTCATAAAAATAAACGTGAATACCCCAATTACCGAAAATATATATTCTTGCGATTCTTTATCATACTTCCATTCCATCAATGCTCTTAAGATTAACGTCCCACCTAAATAAGTAAAAATGACATAAGCGATATTAACACTTTCAAATTTAAAGATAAATATAAAGCTAGTTATTAAATAAATAAAAAGTAGTCCTATTTCCAATTTTTTATGTAAACTATTTACATGTTTTTTATATCCCCAAAAACCACCCTTGGGCATATTCAATTTTTTTCTTAAAAACTTATCGAGAAAGTAGACAGCTATACAAAAAACAATAGTTATAATCCCAAAAGTAGAAGCTCCCATTTTCACCCCTCCTATTATTTCATTTAATTACTTGAAATAAATTGGACTACATTACGGTTATCCCCTTCTAAATAACTTATGATGCCTTCAGGATATGTCGGCTTCTCCTGTAATTCCTCTAGACTTTTCCAAATTAATATAATATCCTCATGCTCTTTATGCCTTATTTCGTTTGTAATGATTTTTTCAACAGTCCCCCAATGTATCAATGTACAATGATGACCATTTTCGTTGCCCCACTCAAAAATATGTTCATTTACAATTGCTAACTCTTGAACATCAACTTTCAAATCGTATTCTTCTATTAACTCTCGAATTATTGCTTCTTTTGACGTTTCACCAAATTCAATAGAGCCACCTGGAAAACGATAAAATGATTCATTCTCATCACATTGTACTAGTACTTTTGAATGTTCGTCGTTTACAATCATTACTTTAGCCCGTAATTTAGGATTTTTCATTTTGTCTCCCCATTCATTCCACATAGGATTAAATCCAATAGGTATAAAAGAAAAGATTAAGCATAATTCCTGTTATTACTAATAGCGGAACCGTTCCTAAAGAAATGACATATTCCCTCGATTCTTTATCAAATTTCCACTCCATAAATGATTGAAAGCAGTATAAAGTTATTAAAAATAAAATGGGTAAATTACTAATATAAACGGGATTTAAAGTAGCACATATCATCGTAACAATTATATAAGAAATAATAAGAGCCCTAGTGCCCCATTTATGAAAGTTGTTTACATATTTACTATTCCAGTCTGTTTGTTTCGGTATATTTAGTTTTTTCCTCACTACTTTTTCAAAAACAACTAAGGATATAATCCATACTATTAATAAAATTCCTTTAACCCAAAACAGTGATGTTTCCTCCTTTACCTTTTCTCCAGCTGATCACTCGGATACGTGGCATTCCTTTTATTTTCTACGTCCCAACTAATAATTGTCGCACTATCACGTCCCAACTGATGATGCACGTGTTCTAAAACATTGTGAATATTTTCTTTAAGTGTTTTATCATTTCTGTTCATAGCATTATACAAATTTACAGGTGTTTCATATCGGCGTTCCCCGCATTCTAATACTCCATCTGTCACCATTACAATTCGGTTCTTTCCAGTACGTAATTCACGAATACCTGATGAATAACAAGGAACAGGTAAATCAAATGTGTTTACATTTCCAATCCATTCGTAAAAATGACGTTGATTTAATGCATATTGTCCTAACTTATGTAACTCTTCATGAAATACATACACTAAACAATCACCAATAGAAATCCACCATATATAATTTTCTTTTCTTACACATAGTAAGCAAGCTGTTTCACCTTGTATTCTTTTGCACTTTTCCTTAAATGAAGATGACTGAAAAATTGTAAGTATATGATTTTCAACATACTGAAATACTGTATCAATTGGTTCATTCAAAATTACGCTTATATTTTCATATTCTTTTTTGATTGTATTTACTACTAAATCAACACTTTCTGCACTATTATGTCCATCTAATATAGCTGCAAATTCCCATTCACCATTTGACCAAACTAATGCACCATCTTCGTTCTTTTTTGCTCCGGCACTAATATTCCCACCATATGCACCGAGCACGATATCACCATATTGCTTTACCGAAATTTCGTCTAAACACATTTCTCTACTTCCAACCCATGAATGTTGTCTATTATTTTTTGTATGCATATTCACTCACCATATACTCTCGTATTCTTTCGCATAGTTTTTTGATTTTCGCTGCGTCACCATATGGTGCGCCAGTCCATTTCGCTATCTCGCTTGGTGACCAAAACTCTTTTGGTGTATTCGGATAACGCGGAATAATATGCATATGCATATGTGGTACACCATTTCCTGAAACAAAAGTGTAAATATGCTCTGCACCTTCGCTTTCTTTTAGCGCTTTACTTACTCTACTTGTTATAAGTCCGAACGCTTTCGCTTCTTCATCTGTTAGTTCAGCAAGTCCAGGTACATGTCTTTTTATATCTATCATTACATAACCCAGGTATGTTTCTTCACTATCCCAGTGGACATGTCCAACGTAAACGAGTTCATCTTCGTAAATAGCTCCACCTGGAACTATAATATTTCCTTTATGCTTTTTGCAAATGAAGCAGTTTTGTTCTACTTGATTGTTTGTTGACATATTCATCACCTTCCTTTTCATATATAATATCACAAAAAAAGGAAAAACAGGTTTTGTATTCCGAATTTTCATTCTTTTGATACAGCAATTTTTGAAATGAATTTACACCTCATTATTTCTTCAAAAACGCAATCCCAATTATAATCCCAATCACAATTCCGATTACTAAATTATTTGTAAAGTGCCCTTGAAATACACCAATTACAACCCCTATACCGACACCTATTGCCAAAGCATCATTTCTTTTTTTATTTTTAGCCAATATTGCATCTCCTCCTACCATTTCTCGCTAAATAACATACATTTACTTGAATGTATTAATATACGCACTATCTCGCTTAAATATTTCTAAAAAATGTACTGTAACTTCACATATAATATTTTCCATTTTCTGTACATACTCCTTTTATATTAAAAAATTTTCAAGTAACCATTAATTATACATAGGCATTTACTATAAGAAAGCTTCGTAATTTATTGAAGGAGGAACGATTCAAATGTATCCTCATTGGAATCCAAATATAAATCAACAGTATGTTTATTCCCCCCATCCCGCAAGGAATACATTGCATCATGATTCACAATATATGATGCAATGTATCGCAAGTCTTGAAAATCAATTAACTAAATTAATCTCATTAATCGAGGAAAATAATCAATTCATCAAATCAATGGAACAACAACAAAACCAAGTTTGCGCACCAGCTGGAGGTTCTGTTATCGTTCGTATGTGATTTGGATGCAATAAAAAACACACTTTGTATTATAAAAGTGTGTCTTTTGGTCATTATTTTCTTTTCGTATGGAACCCTTGTGTAATTCGGTCTAATATAATTGCGATTACTACGATAGCTAATCCAGCTTCAAATCCCATTCCGATATTAACTTGTGTTACAGAGCGATATACATCAACTCCAAGCCCTGGAGCTCCTACAAGTGATGCTGTTACAACCATCGATAACGAAAGCATAATGCTTTGGTTCACACCAGCCATAATCGTTCCGGTTGCAAGTGGTAATTGTACTTTAAATAGTTTTTGTGATGCTGTGGATCCAAACGCATTCGCTGCTTCAATTAAATCTTCTGGAACTTGTCTAATCCCTAAGTCAGTAAAACGAATTGTCGGTGGCATTGCAAAGATTACCGATGCAATAATTCCAGGTACTACACCAACTCCGAAAAATGTAATCGCTGGAATGAGGTATACGAATGCCGGCATTGTTTGCATAAAATCTAATGTTGGCTTTAAAAATTTTGAGAAACGCTCATTTTGAGATGCTAATATACCAATTGGAATTCCGACAATAATTGAAATAATAACAGACGTAAGTACGAGTGCTAATGTTTGCATCGTTTGTGCCCAGTAGTTAATATTCAAAATGAATAATAATCCAATAAGCGTAAAAATGACTAAAGATAATTTCCTCGTTGTGTACCAAATGAAGAAACACAAGATAATAATCATCAATATGGCAGGTATTATTGTTAAAAAATTAGTGAGTAAATCAACGAATCCACCAATAATATAAGAGAATCCTCGGAATAAGCCTTCAAAGTGCTCATATAAACTTGCAACAAATGAGTCGACCCATTCCCCTAATGGAATACGTGGTATACTATTCATCGTCTTTCACCTCTTCCTCAATGTTTCCTGCAAGAGCTTGAATGACACTTTCACGTTTAATAATTCCTCTTAGCCTTTTCTTCTCATCGATTACTGGTAAGGGATATTTCATCTCTGCCATTTTTGCATATGTCTCTTCCAGTAAAGTATCCAAATACACATGCGGAATATCATTAAGTAATAAATCAGCAATCGGCCACTGTTTTTGTACTGCTTTACTCGCATCATCCGCAGTTAATATACCTAAAAACTCATACTTTTTGTTTACAACATATACAGTTGAGACGCCTGCATTCCTCATAATTTGAAGAGCCACACGAGGTCCACGATCAATTAATAAAGTTTCTGGTCGTTTTAAAATAGACTCAGCCGTAATTACTTTTCCTAAATTCACGTCCGCAACAAACTTTTCTACAAATTCATTTGCGGGGCTCATCATAATTTCTTCTGGCGTTCCAATTTGGACGATTTCTCCATCTTTCATTAATGCGATACGATCTCCAATTCGAAGCGCTTCATCTAAATCATGCGTAATAAATATAATCGTTTTTTCCATTTTATCTTGTAACTCTAACAATTCATCTTGCATTTCTTTTCGAATAAGTGGATCTAATGCACTAAATGACTCGTCCATTAGTAATACATCTGGATTATTCGTTAGTGCCCTTGCGATTCCAACGCGCTGCTGCATACCACCACTAAGTTGACTTGGATAATTATCTTTATGATGATCGAGTCCTACTAACTGTAGCGATTCTAACGCTTTTTTCTCTCGCTCTTCAACCGGAACTCCTTGTATTTCTAAACCATATGCAACATTTTGTATAACTGTACGATGCGGAAATAGAGCAAATTTCTGAAATACCATACTCATTTTCGTTCTTCTTACTCTCCGTAACTCTTCTTTTCCCATCGTTGCGATGTCTTCACCATCTATGTATATATGACCTGCAGTTGGTTTAATCAATTGATTTAACATACGAACTAGCGTAGATTTCCCGCTACCAGACAAACCCATAATAACGAAAATCTCTCCAGAGTAAACTTCAAACGTTGCTTTTTTCACCCCAACGTTCATTCCTGTCTCTTTTAAAATTTCCGATTTACTTTTTCCTTCTTTTAATAAGGAAAGGGCTCTTTGCGGATGTTTCCCGAATACTTTTGTTACGTTTTCAACACGCACCTTTGTATTATCCATGTCACTACTCCTTTTCTACCCATCTATTCACATAGTGTTGCGATTTTACAAAGAAATATTACATAAAAATGACATTCATAAGATTTCTTTAAAATTCTCGTTTCCGTTCATAATAAGAATGCTTACTTATACATTTATTTTATAAGGCAAACGTTACTTAGGAGGTTTTCGATGCGAAAGAAAATTTGGTTTATATGCCTTGCATTATTTATTACTATGATTTTCACTTCATGTAATGCAACAAATGCAAATTCGAAAGGAAAAATTAAACTTGGTGTAACAAGTTGGAAAGAAAATATTGCAACTGCAAACATGTGGAAAGTTTTATTAGAAGAAAAAGGCTACAAAGTTGAGCTCATGTATTTAGAAAAAGCCGCAATTTGGACTGGTGTCGCTCGTGGCGATGTTGATGCGAATTTAGAAGTATGGCTACCAGTTACAGATAAACCGCTAAACGATCGTTATAAAGATGATATTGTCTTAAAATCAAAATGGTACGAAGGTACTGGACTAGGTTTAGTCGTCCCTTCTTATATGAAAAACATAAACAGTATCGAAGATTTAAATGCTCATAAAGATGAACTAGATAATAAAATTGTCGGTATCGAACCCGGTAGTAGTCTTATGAATTTAACGAATAAAGCAATGAAAGAATATGATATAAAACTAAAACTTGTCCAATCTTCTGAAGCTGCGATGATGAGTGAACTAAAGAAAGCATATACAAAAAAGAAACCAATCGCTGTTACGCTTTGGAATCCGCATTGGGGTTTTTCAGAATTTGACTTAAAATATTTAAAAGACCCTAAGAAAGTATATGGTGAAAAAGATGACATTTATTACTCCGTTCGTAAAGGTTTCGAAAAAGATCACCCAGATGTTATAAAATACTTTGATAAATGGAAAATGAACGATGAACAGCTCGGTACGTTAATGGTCATGTTAAATAAAACAAAAGATCCTGAAGAGGCTGCGCGAAAATGGATTAAAAAAAATCAAGCATTAGTTGATGAATGGGTAAAGGATTAATAAAAAGGCTAGAGAATTAACATATCCTCTAGCCTTTTTCATCTTATTTTTTCGTAACAACGTCATCTACAATCCCATATGCCTTCGCTTCTTCTGCAGTCATAAAATAATCTCTTTCTGTATCATGTGCTACTCTTTCAATCGGTTGGCCTGTTTTTTCTGCAATCATTTTATTAATATCATGCTTTAACTTTAATATTCTTTTCGCAGTTATTTCAATTTCTGTTGCTTGCCCTTGTGCACCACCAAGCGGCTGATGAATCATAATTTCACTGTTAGGAAGCGCAAACCGTTTTCCTTTTGCTCCTGATAATAATAACAATGCACCGAATGATGCCGCAAAGCCCATGCATAGCGTTTGCACATCTGGTTTAATTAAATTCATCGTATCTAATATTGCAAAACCTGCTGTCGTTGAACCTCCTGGGCTATTAATGTATAAATATATATCTTTCTCTGCATCTTCTGCTTCTAAAAATAATAATTGCGCTACGACACTACTCGCTACTTGATCGTTAATTTCTGAGCCGATAATAATAATGCGGTCTTTTAATAACCTTGAATATATATCATAGGAACGTTCTCCTAATTTTGTTTGTTCTACTACATATGGAATTGTATTCATTTTAAATTCCTCCAATAATTGTTATGCTGCGCAAAGCATACAACTGTAGGAAGAAGGGTTTTTCACATTAAATAATAACACTGGCTGTTTAGATGGTAACTTAGTAAAATCTATTGTCGGAAGAAGTTTCGTTAACAATTCTGGTCTTTCCTCACGAATAGATGTTACAACAACTTCAATATCCTCTGTGAATTCGACTATCTCAATCCCTTCTTCACTTACAGTTTTCAGCCTATTTCTACTCCGAAATAAAGAAGCCTTTACTGCACCTTCTGATACAGAACACACTTTAGCAATATCAGCGATACTATATTGAAAAACATCTTTTAATAATAAAATTGCGGATTGCTGTACATTTAATGAAGACAATACTTTCCCTACCATTTCATGCAAATCTGCAATGTTCTCATGTGGTTCTTCAAAAGTGATTTGTTCTCTTATTTTTTCATGAACAGACTTAGACTTTATCTGATCTAACCAACGATTTCTTGCTATTTTATAGACGAGTGTCATACAAATATCTTTATTTCTATATTTTTGAAGCACTTTACACACTGTTTCTTGGGCGAGATCTTCCCCATCCCATTTGTTTTTCGTTAAAAAAGTACAGTATCTTTTTAACTCTCCATATTGTTCAATTAAAAAGTTTATATTTGAATGATTCATATCGATATGGTTCTTTAAAACATGAGTTACTTTTGTGCACAAAATAACCACTCCTTTTCAGCGCTTACTTAATAAACGATTCAACATTAAAAAAAGTTACGGGGATATAAAAAAATAATGTTTATGTTCAATAATTCGCGGTCATAAATATGTTATGTACAATTTTACGTGAGGAGGAACAAATTTGCCAAAATTAACAATTGAAGGTGCGGGAACTTTTGATGTGAAAGAAGGAACAAAGTTAGTATTAGCAATTGAAGATAGCGGTGTCAACATTCTTCATCGTTGCGGCGGGAATGCACGTTGCACAACTTGTAGAGTAGAAATACTAGCAGGTGATTTCTGTGAAGCGAGTGCGAATGAGAAACATGCAATGACGGAAAAAGGGATTGAAGATCATTTACGATTATCTTGTCAAATGCGTGTACATAAAGATATAGTCGTTCGTCCGGTACTTACAGTTGAAAATTCAGGTCTTGATGCTGGACCGCGTCCAGCGGAGTAAAGCGATGAATTTAAAACAGCTCGCTGGCGAATATGCCGCTAACTTTGTAAATGATGGCATGAAGATTGGGCTTGGTACAGGTTCTACTGTATATTGGACAATACAAAAATTAGGTGAGCGTGTAAAAGAAGGATTATCATTTCAAGCTGTACCGACATCAAAGGAAACTGAAGCATTAGCACATCAACTAAATATCCCCCTAATTTCGTTAAACGACGTACAAAGTCTTGATCTTACAATTGATGGAGCGGATGAAATTGATTCAAATTTACAACTTATAAAAGGCGGTGGCGGTGCATTACTTCGTGAAAAAATCGTTGCCTCTTCCTCTAAAGAACTAATTATCATTGCTGATGAATCGAAACTTGTAACACATTTAGGTACTTTTCCATTACCTATTGAAATCATCCCTTTTTCATGGAAACAAACCGAAAATAAAATTCAGTCTTTAGGATGTCAAACAACATTACGTTTGAAAAATAATGAAACCTATATAACCGATAACAATAACATGATTATCGATTGTATATTCCCTAATCATATTTCTAATCCTGCCCATTTACACACTCAATTAAAAATGATTACTGGTGTAGTTGAAACAGGGTTATTTATAAGTATGACGAGTAAAGTAATTATCGGCGCTAAAAATGGGATAAAGGAATTGTAATAAAAGCTAACTTTTTAAAGTTGGCTTTTTAGTATGTTCTTCTCTTTATAGCGCTTTATTATGATATACTATGAAAACACAAGCTGATTACATTAGAAAGGACTGAACATTTTGCAATCCAAACTTATAACAGAACTTGCTGATTTAGAAACTGCCTTTCATATTCGAAAAGAAGTATTTGTAAAAGAACAAGGTGTCCCTCTTGCAGATGAATTTGATACATTCGATGAAATCGGAGAGCAATGTAAACATATTTTAGTTTATTATCATGAGCTTCCTGTAGGCACAGGGCGTATACGATTTGTTGATGGTGTCGGAAAATTAGAACGTATTTGTATTTTAAAAGATTATCGTACATACGGATTAGGTAAAGTCATCATTCAAACGTTAGAAGAACTTGCTCGTAACAAACAAGTTACAAAAGTGAAACTACACGGTCAAACACAAGCTGAAGGATTTTATACAAAACTAGGTTATCAAACTTCTTCTGATATATTTATGGAAGATGGCATTCCACATATACTTATGACGAAAGTATTATCATAATAAAAAGGTAGTGTATGAATCTTATGTATTCATACACTACCTTTTTTTATTAATAGAAAAGTGAATTCTCAAGATTCCCTTTTGCATCAAAGCCCATCATCTCTTAGTTCATACCTAAGTAAAGCTTACACTGTTTTCCATAATGATAATGCATAAATCCAGTTTGGATCACCATTTCCTTGATAACTCTGGACTGCTTCATATACTTTTCCTTCGTGCAGAACTCTATCTCCCTTTTTATATGCTTTTTTTGCATCCCACGCTTCATATGAAGCGTTTTCAGTTTTTGTAGTAATTGTGAATATATCACTCTGTACGGATTCATTTCCAGCTACATCAACAGCTTTCACTACATATTTATAAGTAGTATTAGCGAGCAGATTTTTATCCAAATAAGAAGTTGTATTGGATGTTGCAATCTTTTTCATTGCCCCTTCTGTTTCTCTATAAATATCATAATGGTCTACACCAATATTATCGTCAGATGGACTCCACATTAAATCCACACTTGACGCTGTCGTTCCCATACTATGTAATCCTTTTGGTTGTGTTGGTGCTTCTGTATCAGGAGTCTCAACTGTCGTTTTTACTGTAAGCGCTGCACTTTCTTTCGATACATTTCCAGCTGCGTCAATTGCTTTTACAGTATAAGAGTATTCTGTACTTGGTTGTAATTTCTTATCAATAAAATGAGTGCCTAGTACTGTATCAATCATCTCTCCGTTACGGAAGATTTGATATCCTTTTACCCCTACATTATCCGTAGAAGCGTTCCATGTTAGTTCTACACTATTCGCTGTTACTTTTTGCGTCTGAAGTCCATTTGGAATACTTGGCGCTTCTATGTCTGGTTTCACATCATTAATAAGATTAACATCAATTACATTATAGAATGCATTTGCTGTATCAGCTACATCCCATACTGCTAAAATCACATGATATCCACTACGATCAGTAGGTACATTGATTTTATGAGTTAAATTATTTGAAGCTGCAGAACCATCATGTTGTACTGTTCCAATTGGTTCAAAATCTGCTCTTGTTAGCGCTTTATTTGGATTCCATCCTTTTTTAGTAATATAGTAATGCCACTTACTCGTTAAGTGAGGCGCAGTATACTTCCAAGTAAATGTATTTTCCCCACCAGTGATTGTATTTTTAAACCAACGATTTGCTGTTTGTTGATCTAAAATACTACCAAATTTTCCGCCTGCTGAAGCAATTTGTCCATCTACTGGACCACCTTGTGGGAACCCTTTTGGAGCTTCTAAACTTTGTGGTTCATACATAACACTTCCACAGTTTACATTTAGCGCACCATAAGTTGGACTACATAAAGCAGATCGGCTACCAGGCTTTTCAACAAAACCGTGCGCATAAGCATTTTGAGGAATAAGTGTCGTACTAATAATTCCAGCTGTTAATGCTACAGCTCCTAAACTTTTTTTGTTCATTTTCATATTTTGTAGTTGTTTTAAAAATCGATTATTCATGTTCATGTCTCCTTCTTGTTATACTTTGTAGTGGAATGTGGGCTTTGATGTAAAAGAATAACAAGAGACAAACTTGTACCGATGTATGTGTTAATTATGCATACACCGCAGTGAAATTATATTTTTCTTGTGTAATATTTCACTTTATGAATATATCATGACATAGAAATTACCTGAGTATGTGCAGAAGTTGTGCAGAAACAGTGAAATTATTACTAACATGTAAAACTAAGTCCTAACATTTTAAAATAAAATTTGAATATATTTATCTATCATCTTTACTTCATAATTGACAATACATTTAACTGGTTAACTTTTATTCTTATACTTATATCTCTCAGTGCCTTAGTTTTAACCATACTAGATATTAAAAATAAGAATTATAAAGTTAAATAAAAAGCATCCTATTTAGATGCTTTTCTAATGTATAATTTCATTTTTTCACTGACCTACAAATATAAAAATTTCATCAACAGCTTCCTTATATCCACCTGATTTTTGGAAAGATTTCTTCAAATTCAAAGCAACTTCTTTAAATGACGGATTATTTAATACCATTTCTACACTTTCACTTAGTTGATCCGCAGTTAATCCTTGCATTTGTAATTTTATTCCTGCTCCAAGACTCTCCACTTGCTTTGCGACTACTGGCTGATCTGCACTTTGCGGTATTACAACGAGCGGAACCCCGTTATACAGTCCTTCATGCGCACTGTTCATCCCGCCGTGTGTAATAAATAGTTTCGTATATGTAAGCAGCTCAGTTTGGGGTACATAGTTTTTCACAATGAAGTTTTTAGGAATTTCGCCTAGATCACTTATTTTTGTTTTACTACCAATAGACATAACAATTGTATGCTCACTATTCTCAAAGGCCTTCATACACAGTTTATAAAAGTCAATCGCTTCATTAAAAACAGTACCTAATGAAATATAAATCGGACTTTTTTCTTCAATTGAAGTAAAATCAACGTCTCTGTTTTTCATTTGTGCAGAGATAGATGGTCCTACAAATTTATATATTTCATCAAACGTATCACCAAAAGGCTGGAACTCCTTAATTGTATATACAATAGTAAGGGGTGCAGGATTACAGAAAACTTCATACGATGATTTTATTTCAACACCATATTTTTCAGCAATTCCCTTCGTTAAGTTTTGAAAATCATTCTGTATTTTATCATAAATTTCTACTGGGATATTTTTTGATAGATGACCTAACATTTGCTCAAAGGATTTTTCATCCTGCGCAAAAGATGTGCATGAATTTATGGCTGGAAGTTTAAGGATTTGAGCAATTAAATGGCCACAGCCAAACATAGAATCATGAATTATGTAATCAAAATGTTCACCTTCAATTTGTTCTAAAACGCTAGGTATTACAATATCCGCTGTATGTAGAAGGCCATTTATTCTTTCCTGTAAATAATTTCTGCCTCCAGATAGAAACGCTTTTATAAATTTTTGATCATCAATCGTTCGTACAGTAGCACCCGTCTTCTCAATCCGCTCCCTGAAAGCTTCTATTGAAAAATAAACGACCTCTTCACCACGAGAAATCAATTCATCTACAACTTGTAAAGTTGGATTTATATGTCCTTCTGATCCAGCATTAATAAATAAAACACGCGCCATAATAAACACTCCTTACGTTAAATCATTTCTATGTTGGCAAGAGTACGGATTCTCTCCATACTCTTTTCCTAGCTGTTCGTATCATGTTCCTACTAAATTGACCTAGCGAGTCTAAAACCGAGATCATCTATATGAAATGTAGGATGGCTTCGACGACGACAAGTAGCTCCGCACCCTCTCGCTGTTTCAGCCCAACTACCACCACGAAAAATACGGTATGATCCGTACACTGTTTCATCATACAAATCATAACACCATTCCCAAACGTTCCCTAGCATATCATAAAGTCCCCATGCATTCGGTTCTTTTTGGCCAACGTCATGAATCTCTCCATTTGAATTTTCATTATACCACGCTATATCATGAAGTTTTCCGTATGTATATCCGGTTGTACTTGCTTTACATGCATATTGCCACTCCGCCTCAGATGGTAATCGGTAGCCATTTGAACCTAAATTACATTTCACAATTTGACCACCATCACTAATAGAATAATATTCTTTTAATCCCGCTTTTTTTGAAAGTACATTACAAAACGAAATGGCATCGTTCCATGAAATATTGACAACTGGTTTATGATTTTCATCAAAATTATTTAATGTACTATTTGTAATAGCATCATATAGTTCCATTGTTACAGCATACTTTGCAAGAAGAAATGGTTGAATTTGTACTAGCCATTCTTTTTTTATTCGATCATCTCTTAATACTACCTCTCCAGCTGGAATATTGACCATTAATGAATTGATTAGTTGAATTAAATCGTTAGTCATTTTCTATTCCTCCAAACGTTCATTTTATATGAACTTAAAGTCATATACTCATTACAAAATAGAATTTTCAAAAAGCGTTAAATTTTTCATAATAAAAAACGATTAGTTTTATTAAACTAATCGGTAAGATTCACAAAGAATTTTTGTGTTACATTCTATAATTATATGTGCTCTAAAAATTTCCGAACCTCATTTGGAGATTTTAAAACAATAACCTTTTTCTCTTCCGGCAATTGCTCTAACCCTTTTAAAATTGTAGGTCGTTTAGCATTAGGATATTCCCATATCCATTTAAAAAATTGCAAATCAAATCTTTCTTCACATCCCGCGCCCATATCTGGTCTTGTTTTATTCTGGTATTTTACAATTCTTTTAAAAGCACGATAAATACAAATTGTTCTATGAATATCAAGGAAGATAATTGTATCAGCTGCATTCAGTCTTATACCCATCGTCCCGCCATAATTCCCATCAATAATCCATTTCTCATCTTTAATTAAGTTATTTTGAACTGTTATTTGTTCTTCTCTCGGAACACCTTCCCAATTCGGTTTCCAAAATAATGCATCAAGATGATGCACCTTAATATTTAATTTATTTCCTAACTGCCTTGCTAATGTAGATTTTCCTGAACCACCAGAACCAATTAATATTATTTTTTTCATACCTTTACGATACCTTCTATAACTTCTTCAATAGTTTCCTTATTAGCGAAAATCCAGAAGAACATTTCTTCATTTAACTTTAATAAATCTGGTAACTGGACAAAATAAGCAATAAAGATAATTTGAATTGAAAGCATAACATACCAAATAGCTTTTAGTTCTTCTTTCGTTAAATCATTTTGTTTATAATAACCTTCAAAGACTTTGCTAACGATATGTAACCATTTCCCTCTTAATCTTTCATCACTAAATAGCTCGCTTAATATACTTGTACAGCAATAACATAAATCAAATATTTTTACATTATTTTCTAAAATCTCAAAATCTATAAACCCTTCCAGTTTATCATCTTTAAAGATTACATTTGATAGATGCATATCACGATGAATAATTTGTCTCGGTAATGGATGGACCGTTTCCTTGAAAGCTGCGTGCATTCGCTCCATCTTTTGAATTACCTCTCGATGAACATACTCATTCTTTTCTAAAATCGGTATAGCCCATTCAAATGCCATCCTATATAAATCTCTTTTTATTAACTCATGGTCACTATTCACCGAATGTAATGCTTTGTGCAGATTAGCTATTTCTTCTCCAATTGTACTTGCTAGCCTTTCCAGCTTATTCGTATCTTTTATTTCTAAAACACTTCCGGCAACATACTCATATAAGCAATAATATTTTTCTTTATATAATACATATTGTTCATCATTTTCTGTCTTTACTACTCTCTGTACTTTAATTCCCTTTTCATACAGTTGCTTCAAAACATCGAATTCAACTAGAAGTTGCTTTATTGATCCTGTTTTCTTTAAAATATACTCTTTATTCTTGCATATAACCTTCGCTACTTTTTGTTGCATTACAGTAGCTGTGACATGTTCATTTTGAAACCAAAACTTTGCAATTTCCAGTGCTTGTTCCATTTACAAATACCCCTTTTACAATTCTTATGTCTTCCGAAAAATAACCTCACACAGTACTCCCACTCCAACACCAATTGTATAGGCCACTAAATCACTCCACAAAAAACCGTATCCCAACACGAGTCCGCCCAAAGTCGTTGCACGCATGCTATCTATCCATTCCGCATGATACAATTGGCTCGCTTCAATCCCGTAGCAAAACATTAAACTAATAAAAGCCAACTTCTTCGTCTCTGTTTTAGGAAACAAAAATCCAAAGCCAGTGAAAATCATTAATGCCCATAAAGCATCGCCTAAGTAATCATTTAATAGATGTGGTAGTGCAAAAGAAAACTTTCTTGAGCTAAGACCTAAAATAATAATAACTATAGTAAATAGTGCATATACTACTCTATTTCGTTTCGTATTCATTTTAAAGTCCCCTAATATGTAATGTAAAACTGTAAATAGCTAGTAAAACAAAGTTATTTTACTAGCTATTTATTAGTTGCTTTAATGATAAGAAAATGTGGATTCGTATTTAGATAATAATATGATTTTTCGTCTACTTCTTTCATTTTTTCAATTGCCTTCGGTTCTACTATCTCTTCTAATACAAAATAATTTGTAGTTTCATTTAGTATGTCTTGTAATGATCTTCTAAAAAACTTGACTTCAATAGTAATATTCGGTTTAACCCAAGTATCTATTAATAACTGTTTTTCAAAATAATTTTCACATGGAAACTTTGTGAAATCCATAAAAGGATGATGAATAGAATATATAAGTTCTCCACCTGGATTCAATACACGACGAAATTCTTGAAATACTTGATTCCAATTTTCTATATAATGAAGAGTTAATGAACTTACAATCACATCATATGTATTATCTTTAAATGGCAATGTTTCTTGCAGATCATGACAAAGGAACGTTGCTTCTTCTCCTATATTTTCTTTTGCTGCTTTTACCATTTCAGGACTTACATCAATTGCTGTAACATTTGCTCCTCTTTTTATGAATTGAGAAGTATACCATCCAGCTGCACATCCAGCATCTAGTATCTTTTTTCCTTCTAGTTCCTTTGGAATAAGCTCCATCATCGCCGGTCTTTCATAATAACTGTTATATGGATTTGCGAAATCTAGATTTTCTTTATATGTACTCGCTAATTTATCATACGTATCTTTAATAGAATCTTTCATTACACACACTCCTAATACATATTAATCTATTAACTCCTGCTGCTTTTTCTTTGAAAATGATTGTAGTACTAAATCATACGACCAATCAATCATTTTATTAATTTGCTCCTGCTCTATATCCTTATGAATATAAACAGTATTCCAATGTTTTTTATTCATATGATACCCTGGAATAATGGTTTCTGGATAATCTTCTCTTATTCTTAATGCGACTTCTGGATCACACTTCAATGTAATCGTAGCTTTTTCGCCTTCTTCATGATTTACTATCGCAAATATTTTATTATTAAGCCTCATACATGTTGCACTCCAACCATCTGGAGAATCTTCTGTCGCTTTTCTTTTCGATAAACAGTACGCTCTTGTTGCATTCATTTTAATTGGCACCTCTTATTCTTTCCCTGTTTGATTACGATGCATCACAATTTGCTTCGTTGCTTGAAATTGCTGCTCACCGTAAAACTTTATTAGCTTCTCTCCGCAAAATAGACTAACAATATGAATATGAGATATTTCCTCGAGTAACATTGTAAGCATCTTCTCTCCAATACCTTTATTTCTTACACTCTCATGTACGACAACATCTTCAATGTATGCTCAAAAAATACCATCAGAAACGACTCTAGCAAATCCAACTAATTCATTTTCTTCCCATACTCCAATGGCTATGCTATTCTTTAACATTTTTTCAATATCGACTTCTTTTCTTTCTGGCCACCAACCGACAGAATCATAAAGTTTTTTTATTTTTTCTGCACAGATTGGTTGTTCTTGTTGCAATTTATACGTGTACATATTCTTTCTCCTATCAAACAGTATACATAATATTATTATAATCTCTTTTCAAAAAAGTGCTGACTATGACCTTTCGGATGATCTTCAACGACACCATACTCCCTGTAACCGTGCTTTTTATAAAATTCTGGTGCTTGAAAACTAAATGAATCTAGCAATATTAATCTACACCCTTTCTCCTTCGCAATCCCTTCAATTTCATGTAAAAGTTGGCTGCCATAACCGTCATGACGAACTGATTCATCAACCCATAAAAAGTCGATATGAAGGTGATAAAAATACATCGTACCTGTTACGCCACCAAAAATTTTTCCTTCTTCATTTTTTACTACGAGGCGTACTTCTTCCATCGTCTGTCTTGCCTCATCTGTTAAGATGGACATATTATATTGAATAACTTTATTTTTAATATATTCTCCTTCAGTACGTGTACCGTTCTTTATATGTTTCATTTATATTGCTTCCTTTCAGCTTAGTAATCTACATTTTATTTTTTCTCTTTAAAATACTAATACATACGAATCCACCATATGTAACAAAGCATGAAAAGCCAATTATACCTGGTACAGAGACATATCCTACCCTTATGTAACTTATAACCGCAAAACAAACGATAGACAATAAAATAGATGGCCAAAATATAAGAGCTGTTTTTCTTCTTCCTCGTTGCGATGTACTTTCTTTCTCTCCAGAAACACGTGTGCCAAAAAGCAATACAATACAAATAAGGATCGCTGCAAAGTAAATTGTATCTAATGACAAATTGTGATCATATAGTGCGATTCCAACTTCAAGAGCAATAATCGTTAAAATTAAAATAATGATTGTTGAAGTCTTTAAGTTTCTTTTCAATCGCTCACTCCTAGCATGCTTTCACTATATTCTTTGTATATGTACTTTAAAACTGCTGCAAAAGCTTCATCTACCTCTTTATTTTCACGTCGATTCGGTAAATCTTTTCCCCCCATCACATAAAGAAGCGGAAATTCGTTAAACATTCCTATTATACCAATAAATTCAATATCGAATATAAAAAAACTTTTCGGCAGCTCATATCAGCTATTTAAATAAGAAAAAGGTAGCATGAATTTTTTCTTGCTACCGAAAAATATTTATTCTTCTATAGGATTTTCAGGACCGTTAAGTTCCAGCTGATAAAAAGCTAAATCTAGCCATTTATTAAACTTATAACCAGCTTTTTTTATTGTTCCTGCATGAATAAATCCATAGTTTTGATGCAAGGCAATACTTTTCTCATTCTCTGCATCAATTCCAGCAATTAAGGTCATATACTCTCTTTCCTTCGCAATTTTGATTAATTCTTTCATTAATGAAGACCCAATGCCATTTTTTCTATATGCCTTATCTACATACACAGAATGTTCAACTGAATATTTATAAGCAGGCCACGCTCTAAATGGGCCGAATGTCGCAAATCCTACTACTTTATTATCTAATTCATATACGAAAATTGGATACCCTTCAGCCTTTTTTTGTTCATACCAATCTATTCTATTTTCAAGGGTTACAGGTTTATACGCATATACAGCTGTTGTATAAAGTATCGCATCGTTATAAATATCTAAAATGTATGCTAAATCTCTTTTCGTTGCTTCCCTTATCATTATTTTCTTCCTTTCATCATGTTCATCTTATTTCACTATCTTTTCAATAGTTTTATTTTATCGAAATTTCCGATTTTTATCTACATACGAATACTAGCTTTTCGGAAACCATCAAGTATATTTATTGCAGCAGATAACATGTAGAAGAAAATTCCTCCCCCAATGAGCCACGTTTTAAACTCCTCTGGGGAAATAGTAAATGCATTTGCCAAATACGTAATAAATCCTGCGTTTAATAAATGTGGATTTACTACAATTACAATGAATATGATTGTTCCGACTACTTGAAGAATAGCATTTCCAATTGCCAACCTTTTCGTCCATTGTCCCTGTACTAACTTATAAAGTGATATAGCTACTTCGAAAACGATCATAACCAAAATTAGGGGCCAGTATTGAAGCAAAACATCTTGATTAAACGTTGGCGCGACAAACTTCAATCCGTTTTCTGTACCATGATATACGCCTACAAGATGATTCGCATAAAAGTAAAGTGTAGTCCAAACTGCCGTCCACATTAAACCTCCAAAAACTTCAAACTTCGAGATTGCTTTTTTCTTTGGGATATACGAGATGTTTTTCAAATCATCTGGTGTCCATTTTTTTAAACTTGTCGTCAACGGCTCGATACCTTTGTCTTTATCTGTTCTTTCTAAAATAACAAACACAAGTGTCAACCAGAAAAATACATGGAGACCCACTTCAAAAATTTCCCCTATACCTTTACCTATCAATTGTAAAATAACATTTAATACCGCTTGATCACCATTATAGCCTATAAAATTTTCTGCAACCATTGAAATGAGCGCAATAACAGCTGCAATTGGTATAATCATTTTTAATAGCGTCGTATATACATCAAAATAACGTGGTCCAATTAAATGCATTGGTCTATCCAAGTACCCATTAGCCAATGAAACTGGACTTCCCAATTTTTCGAGTACGCTCTTCACATCTTCCTCATTATAATCGTCTGGTAACATATCCTCTATTGTTGACCGTAGTTCAAGTGTAATATCTTCACGATTTTGTTCAGGCAATCTCTTCGCAACTTCATGGACATACATATCAATCAAACTCATTTTCGTCCTCCTCCTTTAATAAGTTATAAAGTTCTTTCGAATCCTTTACCCACTGCTTTTTCAATTGTAAAAATATCTCTAATCCATATTCACTTAAAACATAATACTTACGAGGTCTACTCTCTGTTTTATCCCAACTACTCGTCACTAACTCCTGCTTTTCTAATCGGCGAAGTAGCGGATATAAAGTACTTTGATCAATTGTAATCCCTGATTGCTCCAATAACTGGACAAGTGAATATCCGTACTGCGGCGTTCTTAATTGACTTAAAACAGCTAACGTTAATGTCCCTCTTCTTAACTCAGTAATTAACGAGTTTAATAAAGTATCCATTCACTCACCTCATTTCCATTACTATATGTCATACAGTATGTGTTTTATACTATGTATCGTACAGTATTAATGTGACAAAAACTATAATCATTTACCAAAAAACGGATAATAAAAAGCGCAAATTATATGATTTTTGCTTTTTTAGCTAAGTTATATATCTATAGCACTCTAAAAGGTAGCACCTTAACTACTAATTTTGAAGTTCTAGTAATGCTATGTTACAAATATCGTATACATATGATGTGAACATAACATCTCACTATAGGAAGCTATTAAAACGGCAAATTACCATGGTTGAATGATTCCTGTTTTATTCTTTAGGCACTGTTGATTTCACACTGTTTTCAGCACCTAATCAACGTTATTTCCTTCATAAACTTCATCTTGTTCAAAATCTCTATTTTTATTTGGTTTATTAAAGTAAAATAAAAAAACAATTAAATTAGGTTAATTGTTTTTCAAATGCAAAATCTTTATTTTTTTAAATAACCTATGATATTCGAAAAGACAAACTCTCCAAATGCAAGTGGTATATAAATAAACCATAACTTTAATATTGCCTTTGTTTCTTTGTGATCAGAATCCCCCATTAAAACCAGCCCAATCCTTTTTCTTCTAATATTTTCATTTTAATTCCAATAACAAGGAAATTATACCATTTATCAATATTATAGTCTATGTTTTCTAAAAATTAGATAAATAAAACTCTTGTATTCCCTCAACATTCAGATAAACATAATAATTTTTTTTACGTTTCATCTTCAAAGTCTATAATGAGTCCTGTTAGAACTGCTTCATTACCAATCGATTGGATCCCGTGACCAATAAAATCCATCTTAAATTCTTCCCACTTTAATTTATGTAATGATATAATAACACTAAATTTTCAACACGTTCTTAATAGATTGGGGACTTATAATGGATAAACCTCTCACTACATTACAAACTATTATTATACATATGAATACAAATGAGCATTGGCATGATTTTATTTGTTACTGTCAGCATCGCGAAGCGGGACTTCGAAAATTAGCTTATAAACATTTAGAGACATTTATTTCAAATGCAAAGAAATGGGAATCAAAAGATCAAGAAGAGTTTGCCATTTCACTGTTTACTATTTTAGATGCATTAAACGAAAAAGATGAGGTCTTAACTTTCGCACTAAATAGTTTTCTAATAGACATTCTATATAGATGGACAGAAAACAACCCATTTGATTCAAGACCTTTTAGATGGATAGGAATTTATATGGACTCTAGCAATAAAGATGACGATTTAGAAAAATTCCTTCGAAAAGCGATTGAATTAGGTGGTGATACCGAACAAGAAGCTATGATATACCTAGTTTCTAATTACATCCATACTTTAGAATTTGGTACACATGAATTCCCTTCAGGTTATTGCGGAGATTTAAGCGAATGTATAGAAAAACTTCCCTATATGCTTCAATTAATTAATAGAATTCAGAATAAGAACATAAAGGAGCAAAACATTGGTCAAATACAAGAACAACTACACTTAATTCTAGATTGGTTAAAACATACACAAATTCCAGTAGATGCTGTTCGTGTACGGAAAAAAGAACAAACTAAGGAATTAGAAAAGGTCATTGTATATTATTTACACAACAGCTCAAGTCGTTAGTTCATCTTGTACAGAGATAATAAAGTTGTTTAAAACATAATAAAATTGTTTAAAAAACGCCAGTCATATTATTAAACAATCGGGCTATATAACGGAATAAATTCTTGTAAAAATTAAAAATATCTGAAATAATCGTCATTAAGTTGAAGCAGAGCGATTGAAGAAAAAGGTGATACGACTTTTTCTTACTTAATAATCGTACGATAGTTAAAAAATTCAACTAATTATATTCCGAAAGGGTGTGTGTAGTATCTTATCAACTAATGTTTTTACTTATAAATCTAAGGATGGAAAAACAATACTAATTAGAGAAGCTAAAGAACAGGATGCAGAAAGAATACTAGATTCTGCTTCAAAAGCTTTAATAAACGCTCCATACATGCTAAGTACGGTTGAGGATGTAAAAAAGGTGCGTATCGATGCTATTCAAAAAACGTTAAAAGCTTATCATGAAAATCCAAATTATGTACAGTTTATTGCTGAAGTTGATGGTAAGTTAGTCGGCTCAATAGATTTTAAGAACGGAAACAAAGAAAAAATTAGTCATCAAGGGGCTTTTGCGATGACCATACTACCTGAATATCGAAATTATGGTATCGGAAGAGCTCTTCTAGAAACGTTAATCAATTGGGCTAAAAATAACAGTAAGATTGAAAAAGTTTGTCTTGAGGTAATGGAAGATAATCTAGGTGCAATCCAGTTATATAAGAATCTAGGCTTCTTTGAAGAGGGTAGAAAAGCAAAGGGTGTAAAATTGGATGATAGCTACCAAAATTTAATATTAATGGCTTTATTCGTTTAAAATTGAACATTAATTTCAATATAAAAAGAGGATCTTCATGGTCATCTCCCTGTTAAGTAGACAGTAATAGAAATCCTCTTTTTATATTTATCCCACATTAGCTTGCAGTAAAACTCCCCACTGATTATAGTTTTACTTTATTTTAATCCTTTAATTAAAGGTGACGCTTCCCCACTATGGAAAATCCATAAGTCATGAAGTGATCTCGTACATCCGACATATAGTAACTTTGCATCATGTTTTGTGTTTTTGTAATGTTCTTCATCCACATCAATTAAAAGCACCGCATCAAATTCTAAACCTTTCGCTAAATAGACAGGTACTACTGATATACCACCTTCATATTTACTTTGGTTTGCTTCAATTACGTTGACCGTTAATCCTGCATTTGTTAATTTCACATATATATCACGGCATTCATCTTCTGTTCTTCCGATTACCGCAATTGTTTTCACATCTGCATTTTGCAAATGTTTTACCGTCTTCACAATTTCAGTAAATTGATTTTCTGCATGAATTACTTTCACATCTTCTCCACTGCGGAAGACTGGTGTTGCGAGTCCTACTGGGATTTCTGCATTTTTAATTATTTCATTTGCAAATTCAATAATTTCTTTTGTAGAACGATAACTTCTTGTCAATTCATAATAACCGGTTTCTTGGAATACTTCCTTAAAAGCATTCCAATCTTCAATTCCTTGGTAATCATAAATCGCTTGCGATAAATCACCTAATATAGTGAAAGAATTACCTAATGTAATTTCTTTTAATACATAAACTTGGAAAGGCGAAAAATCTTGCGCTTCATCAATAACAACGTGATGAAACTTCTGCCCGATTTCAATCCCTGTTATACGATGATGTATGTATATTAAAGCTGGTAAATCTTCTACATACACTTCTTTTTTACGACAACTCTTTTCTGTTTCTTTAACAAGTTCTTCAGGTAATGCCTCAAGTATTTCTTTACTTTTTACTATTGAACTATACAGTGAAAGAGCACTCATTTTCGGCCAAAACTTCATATATGCGTTCAGTCTCTTAGTCGCTTCTTTTTTTAGTAATTTTTTCTCGTTTGTTTCCCCGAATTTTTTAAGCTCAATTTCAATCCAGCGCTTCATTCGTCCTACTAATCGTTCTCTTCTTTTCTGTAAAGGATAATGTTTATATTCAACTTGCATCCATTTTTTAATATCTTCTACTGGAATAATCGCTCTATCCCACGCCTCAAAATCTTTTGTCGGAACTAACTCATTTTCAAATTGGATCATTCTCTCTTCAATAAACGTCTTAAATTCCAACGTACCCTTTAATTTACCTAGCATTACCTTCTTTTCATCACGATTAATTGAAAATGCTTCTTTCAATTTTTCTTCTGTCTGCTTTAGTTTCACTGAATCATCTAACGTACGTAATGCCCAATCCGGAAACGTTGTTTGATTAATATTCCCTACACCTAATTCAGGAAGTACACTCGAAATATAGTCTAAAAACAGACTATTCGGCGCAAATACGATCATTCTTTCTGCTTCTAGTTGTTCACGATATTCATAAATTAAAAAAGCAAGGCGATGTAAAGCAATTGTTGTCTTTCCGCTCCCTGCAACCCCTTGAATAAGTAATGGTAAATTTCTTTCCGCTCGAATAATATCATTTTGTTCCGATTGAATCGTTGAAACAATATCCTTTAGCTTATTATCTTTATTCTCACCTAATCGATATAGAAGAAAATCATCGGCATGCGATACATCTTCATTTCCTTTTACATATGTATCAACAACACGTTCAAGTTCTCTTTTTCGAATGGAAATGTTTCGTTTTAAATACACATCACCTTCTACTAATCCATCTGGTGATTGATAAAATGCTAATTCGTCTCCACCGGTAAATGAATAAAACATACTTGCGACAGGTGCCCGCCAATCGATAATGATTGGCTTCATCGTGTCCATATCCGAAACCCCTACTTTTCCGATATAAATCGGCATAACTTCTTCTTTTCCATCTTCCTGAAAATCTAATCTTCCAAAGTACGGCTCTTGCACACCAATACGTAAGTTTTGTCTATTAGACTCCCTCATACTTTCAAGAATTTGCTCTTTAAAATCTTCTCCATAATAAACTGGGATTTTTTCAAGCTTATCCAATTGCTCATCCATTGTATGTAAAGTATCCTTCATTTTTTGTAACTCATCTTCAAATATGTTGCTCATTTCGACGATTCCCTCCTGTCCGTTCTAATTTTTCAGTCGAAGTATCATTGTATTAAAAATTCAATCATAAAGTCAATAGTTTCCATTTAAATTTTCCGAAAAAACTTACTTTTCATCTTTCTAATTTAAAAAGAATATGCAACATCTAAATCACACAAATACACATATAGTATAATGATGCATGCAAAAGATACTACTTTCTATTTGTCTCCTATTTAATTTATCTATTAAAAAACATTGTAAAAATTAAAGACTTTAATCAATGGGCGTTTTACTGCCCATAAATAGTAGGATAAATAAAAGTAAAGGAGGCTCTTCAAATGAATATTTTGAATCTATCTCAAGATTAAATATGCTTCTATCTGGCTGTATCCTTATGGTTTGTTGGTCAATTATGTATGTTGAAATATATAGACTTACAAAATCCGTCTGGCCATGCGTTATCATGCATGCGATTGAGGATGCTGTTCCTGCTGTTTTAGTTACCCTAACAGGGATTATTACCCTTACAAACAGTAGTGATTTTTGGTTAAATCCTATTAGCGGGGTCGCTGCTACTGTTTTATTTCTCGGAATTGGAATCGTACTAAGAACTATAAGAATAAAAAGAGAACGACAATTATTCACACAATAAAAAGCAGATAATGAATTCGTCATTATCTGCTTTCCAATTTTTAAAACTACCTTATTATATTTTTTGATACATAAGCCAGTCACCAGAGTCTATCACTTTCTTTAACATCTTTTTATCTTGAGCGATATACACATATGCCTCAATTTCCCTATCAGCAACATATACTGTTTGCGTGATTCGATCATATAAATCAGTCTCCGCATTACCTGTATATTCTTCTAGTTCATCTAACTTACACAATATCTCATCATTTACTACATAAATTTCTCCATACACCTGTTCTTCAATCGAATAAGTCATGGCCGGATATCCTTCGTTCGTATCAAATAATTTGCCATATGTCCAAGCTCTGTCTGCGATGCATGTTGCACCTAGCATATAATGAGCATTCGTTTGTCCTCTTCTTAACGTGCCATAAACGAAAACATGATACATAAATTCTTATCCCCTTTATATGCCTCTACTTTCTTATTTGTAAATAAGCACGAATCATAAAGTAACTCACTTCATTCGGAAGCTGTTCTTTAATAGATTTCAGACCACCATCTGCATTTTGAACGGCAGTTTCAATAAGAGATTCATACTCTGCTGGAACAAAGCTTTTCCAATCTACTTCCATTCCATCCTCATAGCAGCGAATTAAATGGTTTTCGATTGTTTGTCTTGATAAGTTACGTTCTTTTGCAATCTCATTCAAATCAATACCTTGTTTATACATTTCATACGTTTCTAAATGAGAATTTGCGGACGCTTTTCCTGACTTTTTACGCTCTGAAACTACTTCTGTCTTAATCGTTTCAGCATAATTTGGATTTTCCTCAATAAAATGCTGAACTGCTTGTAAGAAGTGCGAGCCATATTTCACAAGTTTGTGTTCTCCGATACCTTTTACCGTCAACAATTCGGAATCACTTTGCGGCATTTTCACACACATATCTTTTAATGTTTGGTCAGAGAAAATAACGAACGGAGGTACACCTTCTCCTTGTGCAATTTCTTTACGTACTTCACGAAGCACTTCAAATAAAGGATGGTCTTGAACAATTTGTCTTGTCTCTACTCTTTCTTTTCGTAAAACATTCTCTTTACCAAGTAATACTTCTTTCCCTTTTTCAGTTACTTTTAACGTCGGATAAGTGCCATGCTCAACTGCAATTAACTCGTCTGAAATTAAAAACTCAATAAACTCACTGACCTCTTTTACACTACGGTTCGATAAAAGCCCATACGTTGGTAAAGTATGAAAATTAAATTCAATAACTTTCTTATTCTTCGACCCAGTTAATACTTGCGCTATCATTTGCTTTCCAAAGCGTTGGTTCGTTCTAATCATGCATGATAAAACCATTTGTGATTCCCTTGTCACATCGATGCTCTCGCGATTGTCTGTACAATTACCACAGCGTCCACAATCTTCTTTCGGTTCTTCTCCAAAGTATTGCAAAATGAATGATTGTAAACATTGTTCTGTATGACAGTAATCGGTCATATTTTGCAATTTTTCAAGTTCATTTGAAAAACGTGATTCTCCAGTTGATTGATCAATTAAAAAACGCTGTACTTGTACATCTTGAGAAGAATATAACAATATACATGTACTATCTAATCCGTCACGACCAGCACGTCCTGCTTCTTGATAGTAACTTTCCATATTTTTTGGAAGCTGATAATGAATTACGTAACGAATATTCGATTTATCAATACCCATCCCGAATGCAGATGTTGCTACCATTACACTTACTTCATCTCGTAAAAAGAGTTCTTGTTGCTCATTTCGATCAATATCACTCATACCAGCGTGATATTTTGATACAGAAACTCCTGCCTTCATTAAATCTTCATATAACTGATCGACTACTTTTCTAGTAGCTGCATATATAATCCCAGATTCCTTTTGATTTTGACGAATATAATCCGCCAAATATGCATTTCGATCTTGCCCTTTAATAACAGAAAACGATAAGTTCTCACGCTCAAACGTTGTCATAATTGTATTTTCTTTATTAATTTCAAGTGTATTACAAATATCATCACGTACTTGCGGTGTTGCTGTTGCTGTTAATGCTAATACGAGCGGCTTTTCTGGAAGATAATCTAATATGCGATGTATATGTAAATAACTTGGACGAAAATCATGTCCCCACTGTGAAATACAGTGTGCTTCATCAATCGCAATCATAGGGATTTTCATATCGATAAGTTGGTCAACAAACTCCATCGAATCAAGACGCTCAGGCGCGACATAAAGTAATTTGTAATGTCCTTGTTTCGCTAATTGAATTCGCTGATTTGCTTCAGCAATAGAAATAGAACTATTAATATATGTAGCTGAAATGCCATTCTGTACCAATGTATCTACTTGATCCTTCATAAGTGATATTAAAGGAGATATAACCAACGTCGTGCCTTCAAATACTAATGCCGGAATTTGATAACAAATTGACTTACCGCCACCCGTTGGCATAATACAAACTGTATCTTTCCCATCTAGTACATTTTTAATTGTTTCATCTTGTCCTCTTCGAAACGAAGAATAACCAAAGTAGGACGCTAAAAGTTCTTGTGCTTTAGTAAACAAAAAAGAGTCACCTGCTTTTCTTTATCTTTCATCTACTTCTATTATATCAATCACTTATGCGACTTGAAAGGGATGGATAAACGCTTATTGTTTTTTCATTATTCTATATTTAATATGAATTAGCATCCGTGTTTTATATGTTTACAACATTTATAACGTAAATCCAGTACACAAGAAGAAAGAGTTTCAATTTAAATGTTCATTTTATTTCCCTTTCTTGAATACTACTAATCGTATACATATAAATTCAGGAGGTTACTATATGAAGCATCGTAATATGAGTTCCATCACAGCGAAAACGAAAACACAAAAACTCCAATTCTCTAATAATGATGCGTGGAAATATGAATCATACTATAAGTATCAGCCATTATTCTCTTATAAAAAGCTTTTTAATTTTCTTTCTCAACTTTTTAGACGTTAATATATGCGCAAAAAACATATCATTCACAGAATTTTTCTCAATATTAAATGTATAGACTTACTACAATTCAGTTGTTACCATATATAATAATCTGTTGGATAAACCCCTTAAGTTGACCTGCTTATATTAGCAGGTCTTTTTCATGATTACATACTTCTGTGTACCTCGATCTCACTTCCAAGTCTTTTCTCCATTTTATAACCATATTTAACTCCCAACAATTCATGATAATCATGAATTGTTGGGAGTTAAATTGTTCACATATAATTATGCAATTCTTCTTTCTCAATACACAAAAGACATTTTACTTGTTACTATAAAAGTACTCCAGATGAGTTTTTTGCTCATCGACATTATCTAGTTATTGGGGCCTGCCGCGGGAAGCAGGTCCCTTTGACTGTATGAAGGTCCTAATTTCATTTGGACACATTTACCAGGTTTTTTCAAAAGAATTTTATGATAACATTACGTAGTCGAGTCCGACATCTCGGCAATACCCTTTTGAGGGTCTGCAACTTCCCTTGCAGACCCTCTTTTACTTTATATTCAATTTATTCATATATACCACAACATCATTCATTGAATTTCTCCATTTCAAATTCCCTAAAAATAATCTAGGACACGTAACTAAAAATAAATCTTCATCATACTTTGAGTTATACATGTTCAAAGGAGTGTTACTATTTATGTATTCTTATTGGCAATCGTATTACTCCCCCTACCATAACCCTTATGTAAACTATGATTTATCCGTACGGAACTACCGAATTAGTAAAAATGAGAATTTTTTAAAAGGGTATATGCGTTCTTTATGGGAACAACACGTCGCTTGGACGAGATTGGCTATTATAAGTATAGTCTTTAATTTACCAGATGTTAACGTTACTGTTGGACGACTTCTACAAAACGCAACACATATGGGACTATCACTTGAACCATTTTACGGTGAGGATGCAGTGAAAAAATATAGTGCATTAATTAAAGATCACTTAGTAATTGCAGCGGATCTTGTTAAAGCCGCAAAAGCTGGTAATCAAAATGCAGCGGCCGCTATAGAGAAAAAATGGTACGCTAATGGTGATGAAATTATTGAATTTCTTAACAGTATCAACCCATATATAGATAAAGAAGAATTTAGAAAAATGTTTTATGAACATTTAGCACTAACGAAAGCAGAAGCACTTGCCTTCCTAAATAAAGATTATGAAGCAGGAGTAAAACTTTACGATAAAATTGAAAAAGAAGCATTGGAAATGGCCGACATGATAACAAACGCAATCGTAAAACAATTCCCGCAAGTATTTCAATAAAGTGAAACTTTAATCAGAGTAGGTATTACTACTAAGTAATACTTGATAAAAATAAGTCGGTTTCCAAACATAAATCGGCTTATTTAGTTTTCTCTCCATGATATTTCACCTCTCCTCTTTACATTTAGCTTATATCGATATATTTTATTAATATCCGTTTTTTATAGGAGGAAATAGTTTGATTAACGCAATTGGTCTCGTTTTTATACTTACAAATAAACACGAGAAAAAAAAGAAAGTTTACTTAAATGAAAAATTTGCACTAATAGATATTATTGATTCTAAAGAAGTATTTGATGATGAAGGGAATCCTTTAGTAGAACTAACATGTAAATACAGTATATATTTAGATGAAAAATATTACTGTAAATCTCTCGATGATTATACCGGACAAGTATTTCCTTTCTTAAGTGCAAAAATAGGAAAAGGTCTTCTAAGAAACTTAAACTACTACTTTTCTTACGTTGATGCCTATGATAAGAAACCACCAGTTAAAGAAATAAGACCACTTATGAAACAAGTAACGAACAGATAGCCAAAAATACAAAAAAAGAAAGCATCTAACTCTGGATGTTTTCTTTTTTATTGAAAACTCATTAACTTTCATCCTCTTCTAAAAGTATGTATCCAAGCATATTTTAAATTAAAAACATTGGAGGATTAGAGTGAATGAAATACTCAGAAACAATTATAAGCAAACGACTTCGAATACTTAAAATGACGGGTATGTTTTTCATGCTAGTGTTAATAGCATGGATTGGCTATACAAAATTACTTTATGAAAACGGCTTTCTTCAAGAAAAAAAGAATTCAGTAGAAGTAATGAACACTAGCATTACAGGAGAAATAGAGCAGCTTTTTCATATAAACTTGCAAGGTTATCGAAAAACAAGCCTTGATGCTGTTATAGAAGCAAGCAAAACCGATCCAAGTGAACTATCCCTAATTGAACTGGTCAACAAATCCTGCTCGCGAGATTGCATAGGCGAACCAGTAACATATGTAAACTCAAACAATGGATATATCTTTTATAAGGAATCTAATGGAACTAATGTAGCTATAACGGTTAAAAAGAAAGACACATGGGTAATTGTAAAGAAATCTGTTCAAGATGGAATATAATCACCCAAAAAAAGAGTACGTATCGTACTCTTTTTTATTATTAATACCCTTCCTCTTCATGAATACAATGGCATTTCGGTTTTGTTTTACAATGACATTTTTCACATTCACATTTCGGTTTCTCTTTGCAACAACATTCGTGAAAATCATTGCGTTTACATCTACATCTCCCAAACATTAAATTATCCCAAAATGTATTACAATTTTGGGAATGCCCACAATGACAAGTATTCCCCATGAATCTGCTTCCTCCTTAATAGAATTCATCATATTCTATGTTTGAAAGTATACAAAGGCTTGTTTATTAGTCTATTTTCTCCATATTATAAGTAGAGTTAAAAGATTACATAAAAATAAAAAACCGTCACATGACGGCTTTTTATTTAGCAAACTACTCTTTTGTATAAAAATATTTAATTCCTTTCGTATCTAACCAAGCAGTTGCTTTGTCCAGTTCGTTCCCTTGACGATAATCTGTTTCGAAATACACAAGCCCTTGATTATCTCCACGAGATATTATTTTAGAAGTATATCTAAGCTTATCCATCATTTGAATCATGTCAGGAATTAAATTTACACCAAATTCATAAGTAACTACTTTGTTATATTTATTCACTATAATTCCAACCCCTTCTTGTTTTTTTATCGGCTCAACAATTTGATTTGTAAACCAAGCTAACGGCTTATTTCCAATCAGCTTATTTAAATCACATTTGCCGATACCAGCCACATTGCCTGTTTCTGTGTATTGCCAAATATCACATGGATATGCCGGTTTGTTACCACCATAACGAGGAATCCATACAAAATCAGAATTGACATTTGCCATTCCAAATGGAGCATACATATGATGAGCAATATATAAACCAGCCTTCTTAGCTCCTAATCTGCGTAATTCATCAATAAAAGCTTGTGTACCTGCTCTCATATCGTTCATTGTTCTTACTTCTACGTCAGCTACCCAAACTGTTGCATTTTTATCACCACGGTTCCAAAAGTCTCTTGCTTCTACCTGTGCATCCTCTACTGAAACGAAACGACAGAACGCATAATTACCAAACGGAATATTTCTTGCTTTCATTGCTTGTACATAATTTTTATATAAAGGATCTACATAATTTGAACCATCTTGCACACGTGCAATTACAAAATCTAATTGTGGTGCTGCGATATCCCAGTTAATGTCGCCATTCCATTTCGAAATATCTACAATATAACCCATTATTTAACATCTCCTTTTTCATTATTATATTCAAAGCTTGTTTTTTTGCTATTATCAACTAATAAATAGTATGAGAGGTAGTATATTATTGGGTAATAATTTAAAATTCGGCTTATGTATTGAGAAAACAAAATATTATTACAGGTTTAACAAGTAAAGATTTACAAAGCTCTAAACTATATAAAGTGAAACTATAATTAGTAGGAGGCTACGAGCAGTGAAATTCCCACTTAATTTCTTAGCTTCATCCGAATTTTGAGATAAGAATTTTACTGCCCACAAATAGCTAGATAAACAAAACCACCTTTCTGACAGGTGGTTTTGTTTACTAATTTACATATACATTGTCCATATTTTTATAGTTACATAATTATTAGTTACTTAATATACTTGTTAACTAAATATAAGACAATTTTTAGTTTTTAATCAAACTAATTTTCATTTTATCTCACGTACTCATAGTACCATTTTCGTGCATCTAACCAAGCTGTAAATTTATCGATATTTCCAGACGGATAGCCATTCGTTATAGCATAACCAATGCCATCTTTCTGAACGACAATTTGTCCATCAATACCCGCATCTACCATAGCTTGAGCCAAAGCTTGTAAATTACTAAATGCTACACCACCAGTTTTTACTTTGAGCAAATCCGCTGCACCTCCTCCAGTTTGTCCTGTAAGAGCAAATACAACAGAATTAGCGATTTTATCAACATTCCATTTTGCCATATCAGATTCATTGTCAATAAATCCTAATTCTATAAGAATAGCAGGTGCTTTCGTCCCATTTAATACCGCTAAATCTGTACGCTGTTTCGCACCTCGATCACGCCATCCAATATCTTTTGCTAGTTGAGCTGAGATTTTAGCCGCCAAATCTTTCTGATCATAATACAAAACCTCAACACCCTGTCCATTTCCATCACTTGCATTAAGATGAAAAGAAATAACTAAATCCACAGCATGGGAATTGCTATTCCGAATGATATTATTTAAATTTTGTGATTGAGTTGCCCCTACCTCGTCCGTATCGTCATAAACCGTGTGTCCTAGGGATCTTAACTTAGCCGCCACAGCATCTTTAACTTGCCTATCTAAAACGTGTTCTTTCCGATTCCCAAAATTAGCACCTTGAACAATACTATTGTGTCCTCCGTGCAAACTATATCTGGCCATTATTTATCAACATCTCCTTTCTTAATATCCTATTCAAAACTTGTCTTATTGCTATTCCCACTTACAATCTTAACTGTACCCATATGTCCTACATTTCCTAGAAGTGAAGCAATTTGTTATCGATATAAAAAAGCTATCGCTTCATAAATCGAATGATTTATTCTCTAAATTACTTTTACATGAATGACGACACGAACAAAAAAAAGCATCACCCTTTCGGCGATGCCTAAAAACTCTATTTTACTTTTCAGCTCTCTAAATAAATAGAGTTTAAAATCACTGAAACTACACCTATATTTCCTCCCCTTCCTTCACAGCTTCTTTCAACCTCTGCAACATATATCCAATCCCTTTACACCCCTCTAGCGGATATGTAATCATTTCTTCTGGATATAACTTTGTCACTACTTTTTTATGCTTCTTCCCTGCTAGTAAGACGATTTCGTCAAACTGTAATAAACTTTTATCTACCATCTGTTTTTGTAATTGCTCTATATTTATTACCTCATCGCTTTTTGAATCAAATGCAAGATCATAGTTTTCTAATACAATATCATTTGGTCTTAAAAATCCATGTTTCGCCGATAATATAACCCAGTTTTCGAAAAACATAGTTGCGTACGCCTGACATGCTTTTCCGAACGGACTAATATACACATCTTTTGCTTCCATCGGTCCGTAGTCTGAATGTTTATCCCAAATTTTCTTTTTTCCACATGGAATTATACATATCCTTTTCATATATATTTCTACTCCCTTTACTTTGGTAAATAAAATTCATTATTTTGTACATTTTTCTCTCAAAATACTATATAATAATTCTGAAAAGTTTAAATTACACATTTTACCATATATGTACTATGGATCACTCTCATTGCAAATATTATAATACCATAAAAATTTTTGCATTTTTTTCTTCAAATTTTTTATAATTAAATTTAAATATTATGATTTATAAATTAAATTAGGAAGGAGGTCCATAAAAATGAAAAATATTATCCCTGCACTATTAGTCTATTTTATTGTTTGCGTTATTTCCGTTATCATCCCAGCATCTGAAGGCTATAATTATGTCGGCTGGAAGTTATTTGTTGGGCAAGTGTATGCGATACCTATTTTCTTCATTACTGCTATAATTACATTTTATATAAACAAGAAAAAATCTTACGAATAAACGATTATAAGGATAGCTAACGCTATCCTTATTTTAATTCGTTAATCAAATTTAGAATGACCCTTGCAGTACTTTATATCCTTTCTTCTAAAAAGTCAAACGCAACTTCTGTATTTCAGCGTTTAAACGTAGCTCCTCCGAGAGCCAGCTCTCTAATTCTGAAACCGACGTAATATTTCGTTCTAAAAATGACTGTAATTTACTCTCCAAATCATTAAACATACACAATCCTCCCGTTTTTAATTTTCTGTTTTTTAGAGATAAAAAAGGACAAGTAGCCAATCTGACTACTTGTCCTTACTGTTCATCTGTACGCAATACGATTAAGCTTGGAATGCTTCTGTTAATACTGGTACGATTTGTTTTTTACGAGATACAACACCTTTTAAAGTAGCTGTGTTGTTTTCTAGTGATACGTTGTATGCTTTCTCAACAACGTTTGCTGCTTTACCGATCGCAAGACCGACAGAATCATTAGTTAAGATATCAGTTACAACGAATAAGAATAGGTCTAAACCTTTTTCTTCTACTACTGCAGAGATTACTTTTTCAAGTTCCGCTTGGTGTACAAGAACGTCGTTTGTATCAACAGCGTTTACTTGTGCGATTTCAACTTTCGCATTACCCATTTGGAATTCTTTAGCGTCAAGAGAGATTAATTGCTCCATTGTTTTTCCGCTTAAGTCAGCACCAGCTTTTAACATTTCTAAGCCGTAGTTATCTGCATCTACACCAGCGATTTGCGCTAATTCACGAGCAGCTGCTACGTCTTGTTCTGTGCAAGTTGGAGATTTGAATAGTAAAGAATCTGAAATGATTGCAGATAACATTAAACCTGCAACTTCTTTACGAATTGTTACGCCATTTTCTTTGTACATTTTGTTTAAGATTGTAGCTGTACAGCCAACTGGCTCACAACGATAGTATATAGGATCGCTTGTTTCAAAGTTAGCAATACGGTGATGGTCAATAACTTCTAACACACGAACTGATTCGATATCGTTAGCACTTTGTTGACGCTCGTTATGGTCAACTAAAATAACGTTGTCCACTTCGCTTGCTACTGTCTCAACAAAACGCGGTCCTTCTACTTTAAAATAGTCTAACGCAAATTGAGTTTCACCGCTGATTTCGCCTAAACGTACAGGCTCAGCATTCATTCCTAATTCTTTTTTCAATTCTGCATAAGCAATTGCAGAACAAATTGCATCTGTATCTGGGTTTTTATGCCCGAAAACTAGTACTTTTTCCATGTTTTCCACCTCTTCATGAAAAGGATATCTTAAAGAAGCAAATATGACAATATTTAAAGCATATTTTTTTATAAATAATTGCACTTTCTTCTATATTTTTCATCATTTTCATAAAAAAAATCATCTAAAATGAATTAGATGATCGAAATGTATGTTTCAATTAAAATAGTGTAGGAGCTTGCACTACATTGTTAAAAGCGAAATTTGAGGATAAGCCATTATTCAAAAGGTTTACATCTATAACTTGATAAAACGCATTTCCAGTGTCTGCAATTTCCCAAACAGCTAAAATAAGATGGTATCCACTACGGTCAGTTGGTACATTTGCTTCGTGCGTTACTGTTGTCCCTGGTCTAGCTCCACCGTCATTTTTCACATAGAATGGCACTAAATCTAAATCTGATCGCGTTAAAGGTTTATTTGGATTCCAACCTTTTTTCGTAATATAATATTTCCACTCTTTTGTACTATGAGGAGCCGTTAGTTTCCACTTGAATGTATTCGTCCCGCCATTTAACGTAACTTTCTTCCACCTATCTACAGTTTGAACATCTAAAGCGGGAAAATGACCAGCCCCTGCAATTTGTCCATCAGAAGGTCCTAGTTGCGGAAATCCACCTATCCCTTCTACGCTTTGTGGTTCATATTGAATCGGTCCACAATTTACATTTACCCCTTGCTTACATAAATAAGATCGGCTCGCTGGTGATTCTACATATCCATGAGCTGAAGCCTTTTCTGAAAATCCAAATGTTAATAATCCCGTAAGTAATACTCCACCACTTAAAATAACTTTCTTCATCTTTTGTAAACTATTCTTTTTCATACTTTCATCCCCTTCCGATAATAAAGCGAAAATAACTATAGTTGGCTAGTCATCTTCTCTACATTTATTATAAGACGAGAATCATTACTAAAAGAACCCTCTAAAAACTTTCTCAAATTCATTTAGTGCGTTAATTAGATTATAATTAACTATTTTAACACCGCCAGAAAAATATAGACGGTGTTAAAAATAGTCGTTTATTATTCACTTACTAATAATTAAGCACTCTCCCCGTTTGATTATACCTTAAATGTTTTTATAATAAATAACCGTAGCATCTAACTTACCATTCGGAGAAATTGCATACCCTGGTATTGTTCCAACTTCTTGGTAGTCTAGTGATTTGTACAGTTTATTGGAAGGATCTCCTTCTCTAGTATCTAATACTAAAAGAGACCTGTTTTCTTGCTTTGCTCGTTCCTCTGCTTTTTGCATAAGCGATCGTCCAATACCGTTACGTCTAAAGTTTGGATGAGTCATTAATTTGCAAATCTCGGCTCTATGAATTCCGTTAGGCTTAGTAACTAATTGTAATTGAATACTCCCTGCTACTTCGTTGTTTATTTTAGCCACATACAATATCACTTCTGGCGCTAATACTGTTTGCCAATACTTTGTTGCGTCTTTTTGTTCCAGTGGAGGCAAAAAACCAATTGATGCCCCATCATTTACAACCATTTTCAAAAGTTTCGAAAGTTCTTCCATATCATTTTCTAGTTGCTTTATTTCTTCAATTACTAAATTTCGCATTACTTTTCCCCCTTTTGTTTCATTGTAACAATTTTTAAAGAAGGAATAATGAAATAATAAGATGAATTTATAGAAAGATATGATTTTTTGTGAAAGGATAACGATATGAAATATATATTAGATAGAACGTACGCAAAAGAATTACTCGAATGGGCATATGAACAAAACCCGGGCCCTTGGTTTGAACATTCACTACATGTTGCTCATGCAACTGAAAACATAATTATAGAACTTATTAAAAATGGGTATAACCTAGATGCTGACATAGCATATAACGCTGCCCTTTTGCATGATATCGGAAGATACAAAGGTTTTACCAAATCGGTCATTCATTCCTATGATGGTTATATGTATATGAATGATTTAGGGTATACAGGAAACGCTGTTATTTGTGTGACACACTCATTCCCATGCAAAAATGAACATATAGATATCGCAGCGGAATGGAGTCTCGTTCCTGACCATATGAGAAGCCGGTTAGTTGAAATATTAAATGAACATTGTAACTACGACTTATACAATAAAGTAATTACTCTTTGTGACGCTCTTGCTGATGCGGGTGGCTTTACTACGCTGGAAAGAAGATTAATTTCTGTTGGTTTGCGTCATGGTACAACATCTCATACATCTTTACATTGGAAAGGGTTTTATGCGATTAAGAAAGAATTAGAAGCTTTAATGGGTAAGAGTATATACACAGTTCTTCCTGATGTAGAAAAATCTATTTATGAAGATATAGCATATTAAATTGAATACAAATTTAATTTCAAATAAAAAACGTTTTAAACATAAAGTTTAAAACGTTTTTTTATTCAATGCTTTTGATTTTTCAGTTCTGTTAAACACTCTTGCACTAAAGTTACCGCTTGACTCATCGCAGCTCCGCCAGCAAATGCTGCTGAAACACCACATGCTTCCAGAATCTCTTTATCTGAACATCCTTGATCAAGACAACCTTTTGTATGATAAATTGTACAATACTCATCTTGCGTTGCTAAACTAATTCCTAATGCAATAAGTTGCTTTTCTCTTTTTGTTAAAGCACCCTCTTGAAAACAAGCTTGCGTGAACGCATTATATGTCTCAGCGATTTCAGGAATTTGATTTGTAAAACTACCTATACCTTCTTTATAATGATGTAGAATATCATTTATCGAACTATGTTGCTCATGTTCCATCTTATTCCCTCCAGTCATATTATCCATACCTATTGTAGTATGTGATGAAATGGAGGCAATATACCTTCTTTTAAATTAAGAATTTTCAGTTAATTTACGTTATAATTTTAAATTATCATCTACAATAACTTTTTCTCTAGAACTTTTTCTTTCAACCTCTTTACTTCTTTCTTCCCAAAATGTTAATCCTTCAATCCCCGCATTTTTAGGATTAAATACTGGATCTTTCCCTTCTTTTTTCTGCCTTTCATAGTCTTTTAACACTTTTAATGCGATTTTACTTAATAATAGAATCGCGATTAAGTTTAACCATGCCATACTACCGATTCCTAAATCTCCGAGATTCCATAAAAGCGACGCTGATTCAACACTACCGATGTAAACCATAATTAAAAATCCAAATTTTAAAACTGGTTTTAACCAGCCATACTTCAATTGACGATCTAAATAAGTAAGTGTCGTTTCAGCGATATAGTAATAAGCGAGTAACGTTGTAAATGCAAAAAAGAAAATCGCAATTGAAATAAATATTGGACCAAACCCTGTTATCACAGTTTCAACTGCTTGTTGTGTATAAATTGGACCAGCTTCCACATTTCCTATATTTTGTACAATAGCGGTTTTCCCTTCAGGTATAACATTATACATACCTGTTATTAAAATCATAAGAGCTGTCGCTGTACATACGACAATTGTATCGATATATACGGAAAACGCTTGAACTAATCCTTGTTTTGCAGGATGCGATACTTCAGCAGCCGCCGAACTATACGTCGCTTCTCCGACACCAGCAACGTTTGAAAATACAGCGCGTTTTACGCCCCATGCAATAGCTGCACCAACAATTCCACCAAACATTTCATTTACACCAAATGCACTAGAGAAAATTAAAGCAAACATACTTGGAATCTCCGTTACATTCGCAATTAATATGATACATGTAACAATTACATAACCAATTGCCATAAATGGCACAAGCATTTGAGAAACACCGGCAATTCTCTTTACACCACCAAAAATAATTGCTGCTAGTAACACGACTAAAAATATACCAGTTATATATTTGCTAATACCATTAGAGTTTTCGAATCCAACTGCGATACTACTAGATTGAATACCTGGTAATAACACGCCATATGAAAGTGTTACAACTACCGCTACAATGACTGCAAACCATTTCATTTTTAAACCTCTCTCAATGAAATATGGAGTACCGCCGCGATATTCATTCCCTACTTTACTTTTGTATACTTGAGATAATGTTGATTCTACAAACGCGCTCGCTGCCCCTAACAAAGCCATTACCCACATCCAAAATACAGCTCCAGGCCCGCCGAAAGCAATTGCTGTCGCTACCCCTGCAATATTACCAATTCCCACTCTTCCCGATAAGGCTAAACAAAATGCCTGAAAAGATGATATTCCCGTCTCTGAACTCTTTCCTTCAAATAATAGTTTAATCATCTCTTTAAAATAACGAATTTGCAAAAAGCGTGTTGCAATCGTGAAATATACGCCTGCCCCTAATGCAAAAACAACTAAACCGATACTCCACACTTGCCCTACTAACCATTCTACTAAATTCTCCATCCAAATCCCCCTTATCATTCTTTGGAAAAGCAATTTTGTATATAAGAAAACGGACAACTATTATCAAACTTTCTAGTTGTCCGCATCTTTCATTATTTCATCCCTCAATTTTTGTCAGTAAAACACCCTATTACTTTATATTTACCCAAACACTTTTCACTTCTGTATAATTATCAAGCGCATATGAACCTAATTCGCGGCCAATACCAGATTGTTTGTATCCACCAAATGGTGCAGCTGCATTTTCTAAGTTATAATCATTAATCCACACTGTTCCTGCTTTTAATTTATTTGCCACTTGATGACCCGTTTTGATATTTTGCGTCCATACACCCGCAGCAAGGCCATAGGATGAGTTGTTCGCTCGTTCAATTACTTCTTCTGTCGAATCAAATGGAAGTACAACAACAACTGGTCCAAATATTTCTTCCTTAACGATTGTCATATCGTCTGTAACATCTTTGAATACAGTTGGTTTAACGAAATAACCTTTTTCAAGCGCACGTTCGCCACCAGCCGCAACTGTAGCACCTTCTTTCTTCCCTTGCTCAATGTAATGTAACACACGCTCTTGTTGTTTCTTAGATACGAGTGGACCCATTTCCGTTCCTTTCTCCATACCTGCTCCAAGCTTTACGTTGTTCGCCATTTTCACAAGTGCATCTACTACAGTTTCATAATGTTTACGATGAACAAATACACGTGATCCTGCGCTACAATTTTGACCGTGATTATACATAATACCTTGGAATGCACCATTAATTGCTTCTTCCAAGTCCGCATCTTCTAAAATGATATTTGGTGATTTGCCGCCAAGCTCTAACGTTACATGCTTAATCATTTCTGCAGACTGACGCATAATATACTTTCCTGTAACAGTAGATCCTGTAAAAGCAACTTTATCAATGTCATGATGATTTACAATTGCTGCTCCTGCTTCAGGACCAAAGCCTGGTACAAAGTTTACAACACCGTTTGGAAATCCAGCCTCTTTAAAAAGTTTTGCTGTATATAGTAAAGATAAAGGCGTTTGCTCTGCTGGCTTTAATACGATCGTACAACCTGTCGCCAGTGCAGCTCCCATTTTCCAAGAAGACATAACGAGCGGAAAATTCCACGGAATAATCTGACCTACAACACCTACAGGTTCATGTCTCGTGTAATTTAAGTAATCTTTTGAAATTGGGATTGTTTGCCCAATAATTTTTGTAGCCCATCCTGCGTAATAACGATAATTTTCTACAGTTGCTGAAATATCATCATCAAGTGCTACTTGATATGGCTTTCCATTATCTAAAGCTTCTAGTTGCGCTAATTCTTCTCTATGTTCTTCAATTAAATCTGCTAATTTATAAATAAGATGCGCTCTTTCAGCAGTAGTCATTTCTGCCCACGGACCGGATTCAAATGCAGATCTTGCCGCTTTTACTGCAGCATCAATATCCTCTTCTTGCGCTTCACATACGACAGCTAGAACATCTTCTGTAGCTGGATTATACGTTTCAAACGTCTTTCCCCCAATAGCAGCAACAAATTCGCCATTAATAAACATTTTAATTTCTTCATTTAAAAACGCTTCCACTTTTGGTTTCAGCTCAATATTTGTCTTTAACATTATGTTCTCCTCCTTATTTAAACAGCTACATGAGCTGCAATATTTGATAAAATCGTTTGAAGCTTTTGATCCTCGTCAACAGTTAATCCTAGTCTTGGATAGCGAGAAGGTCCTCCCGCTTGCCCATGTAATTCCATGGAACGTTTAACGATTTGAACATATTTCCCTGATCCTTCAAGAAACTCGCAAAGTGGTAAAATAGCATCGTTTATTTCCCACGCCTTTTCTAATTCACCATTTTGAAAATGCTCATACATTTTTGTAACGAGACCGGGAACGATATTTCCTGCTACTGAAACCCATCCCGAAGCACCAACTAAATATGATTCCATAACTAAATCTTCAGAACCACAGAAGACTTGGAAAGCCCCTTCACTTTGTCTTACTAAATCTCTCGCTTTTCGAATATCTCCGCTAGATTCTTTAATATGTGTAACATTTTCACACTCTTTTCCAATACGGAGCATTAGCTTTGTACTCATATCAACACCAGAAGTAAATGGGTTATTGTATAGCATAATTGGTATATTTACAGAATTTGAGATTTCTTTAAAATGAAAATAAATCTCCTCTTCCTTCGGTTTACAATAGTAAGAGTTTATAATTAATGCACAATCCGCTCCGTGCGCTTCTGCATGTTTCGTATATTCAATTGTTTCTTTCGTCGTCTCTGCTGCAGTTCCAACAATGACTGGAATACGGCCATCAATTTCTTTCAACACGGTTTCTACCATTTTAAATCGTTCTTCTTTTGATAAACTTACAAACTCTCCTGTACTTCCATTAATGATGACACCTGCAACCTTTTGTTCGATAAAGTAATTTACATTTTGTTTTACCCCATCCCAATTAATTTCCTGAAATTCATCCATCGGTGTTATTAATACTGGAAATGCCCCTTTAATTTTTTGCATATTTATCTCTCCTTATCACATTTTATTTTAATAAGAAACCTGCCGGAAATGGATCCGTAGGGTCTAATAGAAACGTCTGCATTCCTGTAATAAATCCTCTACTTTCAAAACGGAAAATGTATCCTAGTTCCTCCTTCTTCACTTTTTCCACAGTTATAAAACTATTAAATATACTTTCATTTTTAAAAGGTTTATCCGCCATATAATCATTTTTAAATAACGCATGAACATAGGAAACGATAGTAGAAACAAAACCTGGCGAACGTACGATAAAGTTATCTTCATGAAATGTAATCGACTTTATATGGTTCTTTTCTTTTTGCGAAGGATCTACTAAAATAAGCCTTTTTATTAGCGACTGTTTTTGTATAGCCTGCAGTGTAGCTTCTCCCCATCTTTTCAATTCTGAAATGTTTTCAACACGAATTTCTGGCGAATACGCACCTTTTTCTACAACTGCATATACTTTATCTGCTTGTATGAGAGAATAACTTACATTACCAACCTGTAAATTTTCCTCAATCAAATAGCATAGTTTGCTTTCAAACGAAACCGATATAACTTCATCATTCTCTACATACGCATGAACTAAAAATATTCCAGATAACGTTTCAATTTTGTATTGATTGGACTCTCTCTTTTTTAAATACCCACTTTCGAGTAACATCGTTATTACTGCAACAATGCCTCCATAATGAAGCGGAATCGAACCTTCATGATTAAAAAATAATACAGCTGCATCCACTTCATTATGGATAGATGGAACGACAATGCACCCATTCAAACCGATAAAACCACGTGGTTCATTTAATAAAAGCTTCATCTCTTCTGCTAATTCACCTGAAAATTGTTCATTTAATTGCTCCAAACTGTAGTAGTATTTGCATGGTACGTCTTTCATTACACGAAATGCCTCGCCATTTACATGTACGTCTACTGCTGTATACATTTTTTGAATGTTCATTTTATATCCTCCGTTTCATGTTCCATCGGCGGAATTAGCAAAAATCCTTCTTTAAGTGGATCCATTTCATTGTAAAAAAATCTATGCATACCCATAAGCCAAGCTGATCCCGTAATTTTCGTTATGACAGCTTCAATATTTTCAACATGTGTCGTATTCATGACATATCCTTTAAATAAAGAACCAACGATACTCTCATGAATGAACTCTTCACCAATTTCGATTTCTTTCTGAGCGTATAATACAGCTAGCTTCGCAGATGTTCCTGTACCGCATGGAGATCGATCTATTCCGCCTGGTGGTACAACAACTGTATTTTTCACATGCGCACATTCATGAGTAGGATCTGTATAAAATTCAACATGTGTTAATCCTCTTATAAACGAATACTCTGGATGAGTGATTTCAAACTTCTCATTAATTGTGTTTCTTATATGAATCGCCTTATCGATGATTGTAGATGCATTTTCTGGTACTAATTCTAGATCTACTGATTTCGCATCAATAATGGCATAAAAATTCCCTCCATACGCAATATCAGCTTCTATAGTTCCAATGTCTTTCACTTGTACAGTAATATTTTTTAATAAAAAAGCTGGTATGTTACAGAAAGATACTTCTTTTGCTTTTCCATCTTGAACAGCAATATCTACTTCAACTAAGCCAGCCGGTGTATCTAGTTTTAAAGAAGTAATTGGTTCAACTACCGGAATTAAACCTGATTCAACTAACGCTGTACATACACCGATTGTATCGTGACCACACATCGGTAAATATCCACCTGTCTCTATGTATATAACACCTATATCAGCCTCAGGATGACACGGGTCTGTTAATAATGCCCCTGACATTACATCATGACCACGCGGTTCATTCATTAACAATTTTCGAATCCAATCATACTCCTTTTTCATATGTAACATCTTCTCTGCCATCGTCTCTCCAATCAACTTTGGAAGTCCACTAATTAATGTCCTCGTTGGATTCCCACCCGTATGTGTATCAATTGTCGTAAAGACTCTTTGTGACTTCATCCGTTTAACACCCTTTCTGTAAAACGACTCAAACGAAGTGGTTCAATAGGAATAATTGTCTCTTTTTCATTTAATAACTCTTCAATTACTTTCCCAGTAACTGCTGCAAGACTAATCCCATCCCCTTCATGCCCAGCGGCAATGAAATAATTTGGAATATGTTCCACTCGTGAAATAATCGGTAAATGATCTTCTGTCCACGGACGTAAACCAGCGTAAGAACGAATTACCATCATATCTGCCATTTTCGGATAAAAGCGAATCGCTCTATTTGCAATACATTTAATGACTTCATTGTTTATTCTCGTATGAAACCCTACAAATTCACGGCTACTTCCAATTAAGAAATTTTGACTTTCAGTAGGCTCAAATACGAGCGCAACCCCGTATTTTTCAGTTAAAGCATCTACTTTTCGTTTTCCGCCAAATTTAGAAATTAAATAACCGAATTCCATTACTTTACGGCACCCTACGTGTTGTTGCCTTGAAGCTACAATAATATGCCCTTTTCTCGGTTCGATTGGTATATTTATATTTAACATCTGACCAATCTTAGGAGCCCACACACCGGCTGCATTTACAACTTGTTGTGCTGTAAAAGTTCCATTCGTAGTTTCTACAACAAATGAACCATTCGTATCTATGTTTATACTCTTTACTTCGGTCTGTTTAAAGGCTTTTGTGCCAAACTTTTGTGCCTCTGACAGAAGCGAGAATGCAAGGAGATATGGATTCACAGTTGAATCCGTCGCACATTCTAAACCGCCTAATAAATCATCAGCAAAAAAAGGCGACTCTTCTCTTATATCTTGCCTATCAAGCATTCGAAACGGTAATCCAGCTTCTTTTTGCCGATTTACCCATTGCTGCGCAGCTTCCATCTCTTCGTCTGACTCACATACGAGAATACTTCCTGGTGCCCTATATTCAAATGAATGCTCTAATTCTTCACTTAAATCAGTTACTAATTTTTGACTTACTAAAGACATTTGACTATCAAACCCTGGGTCTTTATCAATGGCCAAAATATTCCCATCACACCGTGAAGACGTCCCGCTGACAAATTCTCCTTTTTCAATGATTGTTACATCTCTTCCGTATTTTGAAGTGTAATAAGCGATAGAACACCCTATTATTCCACCACCTATAATTAAAACGTCGCAGTGCCTCACACTATACTCCTCCTTTCCCTAAACCTCTCACTTTCTTTTATGCAATTGACGTGCCAATTCTGTACATATACAATTTTTATAAATAATATTTTTATTTGTAAAAATATTTTAAATTTATAGTAAATAGGTGTATTATTTTTTTATCACTGTCAAAATTTTTATACATAACAGGAGGACATTATGGCATTTTCATTTCCGACTATACAAGAATTTTTGGAAAGCGCTTTAATCAATCATACATGTAGCCTTGATCGCATTAAGAAAATAAACGAAAGGTTTTATTATCTCCCTTCTACTACAGAAGAATATAATTGCGCAATTATTTATGTAGATGACTCATTCACTGCATTAATTGACGCTTTTTCTTATGAATTAGCTGTTATCATCCTTAACGAAAACGATGAGCCGCTATGCTGTATAACTTCTCAGCAAATGATTCCATTTCTTTATAAGTCCTACAATGAACTACAGTCATTTTATGACACTGTAATACAAACAACTGACTCTTCTGTTACAGTCATTGATAGTAAAGAATACGTTCGAACTTGGACAGATGGCGCTGAAAAAATATTTTCAGTAAACCATAATGAGATTATTGGGCAACCAATTACTCGTTTTTTTGATTATAAAGACTTGGAAATTTTACAATCTTTACATGATGGAAAAAGCATAGTCGCTCAGTTCCATCAGCCTCGTCCCGATTTATTCGTATTAATTAATTCAAATCCAGTTTATTGTAATGATGAAATTATAGGAGCAGTCGTTTCAGAAACAGATGTTACAAATCAAGTCGCTTTAAATGAAAAACTATTTAATATGTCACATGAAATGCACCGTTTAGAACAAGAAGTGGCAAAGTATAAAGATGAATCCGATCCATTCCTTGCGATGAATGGGAAAAGTCCTGTTATACAAAGAACGATACAATTAGCTAGAAAAGTTTGTTCGGTAAAATCAACTGTTTTAATACTTGGGGAAAGCGGAGTTGGAAAAGAAGTATTTGCGAAAGCAATTCATGAAGCAAGTGAGGCAGCGAAGGCGCCTTTCATTTCGATTAACTGCGGGGCAATTCCAGAAGCGTTATTTGAAAGTGAATTATTCGGTTACGAGCGTGGGGCGTTTTCTGGAGCAAATAGTAAAGGAAAAAAAGGGAAAATTGAACTCGCGCAAGGCGGTACTTTATTTCTTGATGAAATAGGTGAAATGCCACTTGATATGCAAGTAAAACTGTTACGTGTACTGCAAGAGCGAAAGTATTACCGAGTTGGTGGTGAAAAAGAAATTAATATTGATTTCCGCATTATCGCTGCTACAAATCGTGATTTACAAGAAGAAATGAGAAAAGGAACTTTCCGAGAAGATTTATATTACCGCTTAAATGTAGTTAGCCTGCATATTCCACCGCTGCGCGAAAGACGCGAGGATATTATTGAATTAACTTATTCTTTCTTAAATGATTTTTCAATCAACTATAACCGACCAATTCGTGACCTACCTTCAAGCATTATGCATGAACTGCTTCATTACAATTGGCCAGGTAATATTCGCGAACTTCGAAACGTTGTTGAACGGCTTGTGGTATTCGCAACAGACGGAATTATAAAACAAGAATATCTACCATTTCATACGACTGAAACTTTAGACAACCATACAGCTCATTCCCTATTACTCAGCAACAATAATACAATCCTTTCTTTACAAGAAGAGATGGATGAGCATGAGAAAAAAGTTATTGAAAGGGCTTTACGAATTTTAAATGGGAATAAATTAGAATGCGCAAAACAACTTGGCGTAACAAGGGCTACTTTATATAACCGTTTAAAGAAACTTGGACTTCAATAAAGAATCATTATGCACCAATCAGGCGTTTACAGGTAGCCATCTCCTCTCTATATTGGCATGATTTTTGCATATATAATTTGTGAAAATCGAACTAGAGGAGGAATACACATGACAAATAAAAACAACTTAATCGTTTGTCGTTGTGAAGAGGTTACATATGGGCAACTTCAATCGACAATTGCTGAATATAACTGCTCGGCAAGAGAATTAAAACTAAGAACACGTGCTGGCATGGGATTTTGCGGTGGGCGCACATGCAGAATAATGATAGATCGAATGATTGAAAATGCGAATCCTGACGTAACTCTTAATGAACTACCGTTAAAATATCAACCACCAATACGTGCAGTTACTTTTGGATCAGTAGGTGAAAGTAAATGAGTAGAATTACACATCACCCTATTTTAGGTACTTTACAAAGTAGTGAGCGTATTACCTTTCAATTTAACGGTCATCAATACGAAGCATATGAACATGAAACGATAGCTGCTGCCCTGTTAGCAAATGGAATACGGACATTAAGAGTTCATGAAGATAGCGGAACACCGCGAGGTATTTATTGTAATATCGGGCACTGTTCCGAATGCCGCGTGACAGTAAATAATCAAACAAATGTACGCGCATGCTTAACTGTTGTAGAAGAAAACATGGTTGTTGAAAGCGGGAAACAGCATCCGAATATCGTGAGAGAGATGGTGAAAAAGCGATGAGTGATGTAATTATTATAGGTGCAGGGCCAGCGGGATTATCTGCTTCTATCTCTTGTGCTCGTTTCGGACTAAAAGTGCTCGTTATTGATGAATTTATGAAGCCGGGCGGGAGATTGTTAGGACAGTTGCATCAAGAGCCTACTGGAGAATGGTGGAACGGAATAGAAGAATCGAAGCGACTTCATGAAGAAGCAGAATCACTTTCAGTACATATCAGGTGCGGTGTTTCGGTCTATAATTTAGATAGAGATGAAAACAATTGGTTTGTACATACTAATATCGGTACGTTAGAAACACCTTTCGTACTACTTGCTACTGGAGCTGCGGAATATGCTATTCCCCTTTCTGGCTGGACACTTCCAGGAGTGATGTCAATTGGAGCAGCTCAAGTTATGACAAATGTTCATCGCGTGCAAGTTGGAAAAAAAGGAATTATTATTGGTGCTAACATTTTGTCTTTCGCCATTTTAAGTGAATTGCAATTAGCGGGAATTACAGTGGATCATATTGTACTCCCTGAGAAAAGCGAGTTAAGTCAAAAAGCTGGTGAACCTGAAGAAGTTTTAAACTCTCTTTTAAATGTAGCTCACCTCGCTCCTTCTGCTTTCTTGCGAATAGGTAGCCACTTTATGAAATTTGATTGGATTCGAAAAGCTGGATTAACATTCTATCCAAACAACGGAATGAAAATAAACGGAACGCCACTTCACCTTCGGAAAGCAGCTCTTGAAATTATCGGAACAGATCAAGTTGAAGGTGTACGTATTGCTAATATTGACTCTAAAGGAAATGTTATTAATGGAACAGAGAAAATATATGAAGCAGATTTTGTATGTATTGCCGGGGGATTATACCCACTTGCCGAACTTGCAGCTGTAGCCGGTTGTCCCTTCCATTACATTTCAGAATTAGGCGGACACGTTCCTCTCCATTCCGAAACAATGGAAACTCCTCTTCCTGGTTTATTTGTAGCTGGCAATATTACAGGCATTGAAAGCGGAAAAATTGCGATGGCGCAAGGAACAGTTGCAGGTCTATCTATCGCAAAATATGCAAGTAAAAAACGTGATATAGTCGACCAACAATTATCTCACGCCATGCAAAACGTTCACTTTGTTCGTCAAAAAGCTGCAATTCAGTTTAATCCGATGGTAGATATCGGTAGACGAAAAATGAATGAAATTTGGCGTGATTATTCTTCTACATATGCACATACTAAAAAGAGCTGCTGAGATTATTCTCAACAGCTCTTTTCTCTACTCATCTGAGTTATTAAATTTCGCTAATGCGTAAATTCCTTCTTCATCATCTAATTCAAGTTGCAATCTCGCTGCGAATGGATTGACATTATATTCTCTGTCAAGCAATAAGCGTAAAGCTTCGATTAAGTTTGCTTGAATTAAAATTTGCTGGCGACCATTTACCTCTACTTCCGCAGAGAAACCGTAGTCATCATCATACATAAGTTCAACTAATACTTCTTCTGGACCCACTTGTCTTTTTTCAGCGATATATATACAAAGCGCATTTATAAGCTCTTGTTCAGAAATTTTTATTGTTTCCATGCTACTTCATCTGCCTTCTTCTTACGTTGGTCTTTGAAGTATTTAAATGCACGAACTGCTAACATTACGATACCAGCCATTACTAACATATTTACCATAAACGCTAATACAGAACCAAGAGCTCCCATATTTGCAAATAAGCTACCCATTAGTAAACCACCAAGACCACCTAGTAATAAACCTTTCATAAAGCTTCCTTTATTACTTTTTGGTGCTGTATTTGTTGCTTTCGTTTTTGAATCTGGAGTCGTTTTTTGAGAATTTACATTTGAGTCTTTTTTGTTTAAATCAACTTTTGACTTTTGACCTGAACTTGGTGTAAATGATTTTTTACCAGATTTGTAACTTTTCGCTGCCGCATGATCTACGAACATAAAGCTGCTAGCCCCAAAGATAACCATGAATGCTGTCATTACTGCTACAAGTTTTTTCAACATATTATATCCATTCTCCTTTTATATAGATATATGTGAAATCTATCTTTCTAGTAAATTCAGAATGATAGATTTGTTTTTAAGAACATTTTAAAGGTTCTTATGAACTTATTATATGAACTTTTGTCGAAATATGCAAGTATTATTTACTTCCGACAGTTTGGTGACAAAGGAAAAATTAAGCAAAACAGAATTGACTTTAAATGAAACAAAACATATTATAAGTTCATAAGAACTTTTTATTATTTTGGAGGTGAAAAGATGGAAACATTTCATCTCACACGAAACGAAATGGCTACCCTTCTTCTATCACTAAGAGGATGGAATACGAAAAAGCCTCTCGGTATTTTACAAGAAGCTTGGGCAAAGTCACATAAAAAAGATATTGAAAGCGGACAAAGCGTTACAGCTTTTATTACTACCGCACTTTCACCTATTTTTGAAAAGCTGATTAAAATTGACGATACTGATGTCGGTTTTTCTTTAAATGAAATAGTTGCGCTTGGCAATCAGATTGAAAACACAAGTTTCTCTGTAACTGCTATGCAAAACTGGGTGAAACGAGATATAAAAGAAATGATTGGCTCTCCTCAAAAGGGGAAAAAATATTCAATTGAACAAGCAGCCTTACTATTTATTGTCGAAGATTTAAAAACAGCACTTGATTTTGAATCCATTCGTAAGCTATTACGCCTTATTGTAAATGACCCAGCCGATCGAAGTGATGATTTAATCAATCCTGTTCATTTATATGTAGCATACTCTTCTCTATTTGAAGAACTCAATCAAGGGAATTGCTTACAATTAAATGCAACAGATACCGTTCATACAATTGAAAACATCGTAAAAGAAAAAGCTGATAAAATCGCAAGCAAGTTCGATCAAATTAATAACGAACAACGCGAAGCAATTCGTAACGCTATTATTATTGCGACCCTTTCTGTACATACCGCATATGTACAAATGTTAGCAAAACGTTACGTAACAGCAACTTTATTTTTACAGAACTTAGATGTGAAGCCTTAAAAAATAGGAGCAGAAATGCTTCTATTTTTTATGACAAATTTTTAATAATCTTTTCATTAACCCTTCATGAAAACGTGGCTTATATCTTTTACTATAATAATTATGAGAGACATAAAAGAATTGAAATAGCAATCCCCTATGTAAATAAGGTATAATCTACATATAGTGAACCTTTTACGTCATTAAATAAAAGGTTCTTATACTCAAAAATTCATAAACTAGAAGGTGCAACAATGTTAAGTAGTTTTATTCATTCAGTATTAACGTTTTTTGAAGGATTAGGTTATTGGGGCATTATGCTTGGACTTATGATTGAAATTATCCCAAGTGAAATTGTCCTTGCTTATGCAGGATACTTAGTATTCAATGGAAGTATCTCATTTATAGGCGCTGTTGTATTCGGTACAATTGGCGGTGTTATTGCTCAAATCTTTATTTATTGGCTTGGACGATACGGCGGACGCCCTATATTAGAACGTTACGGAAAATATATTTTCATACATAAAAAACAAATAGATGCTGCAGAAGATTGGTTTAATCGTTACGGAACTGGCGTCATTTTTACAGCACGCTTCATTCCAGTAGTGCGTCATGCGATTTCAATTCCTGCTGGTATTACAAAAATGCCATTACTACGTTTCACTACATTAACAGCACTTGCGATTATCCCTTGGTCTATTATTTTCATTTATTTAGGTGAAAAACTAGGTGAAAATTGGGAGAATATAAATGATATTGCTGGTCCGTATGTGAAATCATTCGCAATTGGTGGCGTCGTACTTATACTTTTATACTTCGTTATAAAAAAATGGACAAAAAAGCGTAAAAATCTCGCTTAAGAATATAATAAAAACCGCTATAAATTCATTCGGAATTATAGCGGTTTTTTATTTATATATGAATTAATCTTCAGGAATTATATAATACCTTTCCATCTACATTTACATGGATAAGCAACCATTTGATCATTTCTTTCGTATATTATCTCAAAAAGGAGTGATTCCCCTATGCATTGGCAGCAAAAAATACCGTACTTAATCGGACGCCCTATCGGCATTTCCTTCATAAATGGGCAAGGAACTTCTGGTGTATTATGTTCAGCGCATGATGGTCAATTATATGTGTATGAATACCTTTATCAAGCTCAGTTTGCAATGAAACATTATGATTATAGACAGATTCAAGATATACATGCATTCCCAAATTGTCCTCACCAAAATCCTCTATACTAAAAAAATCGGAACGGCTCATAGCCATTCCGATTTCTATACTTTATTTCTCAGAATAAAATTTCTGCACTGCTTCATCAAAATAAATCCAACCTTTCCAGCCCAAATGAATCGTATCTTTTAAGAAATACTTATCATATTCATGACCAGAGAAATCAATTACTGGATATCCTGCTTTCTCAACCTGTTCTCGAACTTTTTTATAATACACTTCACGGCGTTCTTTCGGGAAGCCAGTATAATCATACCAAGGCCCATTTACAGGTACAGAAATAAAGAGTGGTTTGACATTTTTCTCTTTAAATAACTCTAAAATAATTTGTAAATCATCGTATTCTGGTGATTCATCATATGTTTCATTTGCTCTAAAGTTTTTTAAACCTTTTAGTTTTTTCTTCAGATTATTCTTATGATAATACGGATTTTCAATTCCGAATGTATTTGTAGTAGACTCAGCTTTCCCTTCTTGTTCTGCGTGTTTACGTGCGTCTTCCCAAGAAATTGAACGAAGTCCGATATTTGTTTTCTCCTTCATCGGTTCGATTTTAAATAAAGAGTTAAATATATCTCTATGATCTAAAATATTTCGATGCATATAAGCAAGTGGTTTAACTAAACCTGCTTTTATGTTATGTTTCGTATCATTATATACAATACCTTCTAATGAATTTTTTAATATATCATCTTCTTGAACAACTTTATAATCTAATAGCCGTTTCGCGATTTGCTTTTTCATTTCTGGATTTATCTTATCATTAAAAATAAAATGATATGCTTGTTGTTTGGAGAAATTATTAGTGAAATCCCCTTGTGAGACACCAGTCTTTGTAAACCATTGTGGTGAAAGAACAAAGACTACTTTTTTACCTTCTAATTCATCCATAGTAGATGTCATATTTAAAATATGAGCTAAACTTTGTGTACCGCCAGTTCCAATTAAAAACGGTGTAAAACCAGCTGGATTTACTTTGAAATAATTAGACGGATGATATGCATCCATTCGTAAAAATTCTGATGAACCGTACATCGGTAAATACTGTGAATTCTCTAACATTTTTTGCTGTAAGAAAACACTTTGTAATTTCTCTTTTTGTAAAGAAGTTGCCGCATCTTCTACCTTCTTATCACTAATAAGCGATACTAAACTTTTCGATGGGATTAGAATGATAATGAAAAAAAGCACACATGCTAAAATTATAGGACCAAAAGCATGCTTCATTTTCATCTTCTGTCCCTCTTTCTATCGTTATTAAATTGTAACCCTTGTTTTTGACACGTCATCTTTTCTCTCCTTTGTCTCTATACATGTCCCATTCTATTTATCTATTATATACATGTATGTATTTCCTTCCTTGTTCTATTAAGCCCTATATAAATAGCGCAAGAAAATGTTTCCATAGAAACATGTTAATTATACAAGATTCTACATAAATTTCACACTGGAATTTTAGTAATAATTTTATTTTTTAACAATAAAAAAACATATGAAATGTCTAGAATTCTTCGGATGATGTATGAAGTTCAAAATATGATAATAAACGCCCGCTATGATTAACTTCATGAGTATATATAAACCCGAGCTTTCGTAAAAGTTTTTTCGAGCTCTCATTTGCTACTTTAACTCTAGCAATTATTCTTGTTACATTCAAAGTCTCTATTGCATATTTAATGGAAGCCTCTGCTGCTTCTAATGCATACCCATTCCTCCAATGTTCTGGGTCAAGGAGATACATAATTTCTATTGCACCTGTTTCATCTACCTTTCTTAAACCACAATGTCCTAAAAGCTTTCCTGTTTCACTATTAAATAACAACCATACCCCGAAGTCATACTGTTCCCAATGTAAGATAAGTTGCCCAATATAATCATTTGTTTCTTCCTTCGACATTCCTCTTGATTTAGCCAACCATTTGCCAACAGTATCTTTTTTTAATATGTTATAAAACTGATTAATATCTTCTACAATTGGTTTCCTCATAAATAATCTTTTTGTATAAATTACTTTCTCTTCTTCAAACATAGACATCATTTCCCCTCCAAATACTGTTTACAGACTAATAAATTATACCATGAACTATTTTTCTAACTTTAAATAAGAAAAACAGACTATCACATACATGAAGTCTGTTTCTCCATTCTTTTATTTTTGTACATCTGCCCATTTTAAACTTGTAGCTGGACCAAATTGATGTACATATAAATCTTTCACATATGGTTTTTGTAAGTAAGATAATCCGCGCTGGAATACCGGTGCAATTACTGCATCATCAAGTAGCATTTTTTCAGCATCTTGCATTGCTTTCCAGCGAGCCTTTTCATCATTACCTAATTCTGTTTTAATCTTCTTAATTAACGCATCATATTCTGGGTTTGCATATTCTGTATTATTGACGCTACTTCCAGAAAGGAATACTTCTAAGTAAGTCATTGGATCTGGATAATCTGGTAACCAGCGTGATAACGACATTTCATATTCTTTCTTCTTCTCAAGTGCTAATTTTTGCGTATGTGGTTGTAATTTCACATTCACTTTTAATCCTGGTAAGTTTTTCTCAAGCTGCTCTTTAATGTACTCTCCAACTTTTTTAAAGTTTTCCAAGTCATAATTTAATAGTTCTAACGTCACTTCATTTGTACCTGTCTCTTGTTTTGCTTTCTCCCAATATTCCTTCGCCTGTTTTACATTTGTCTTATTAAACTCACCAGCCGTACTTCTAAAATCTTTCTTATCTGGGCCCTTTAAAAATCCTTTTGGTACGTAATAGTTTGCTGCAACCGATCCATCATTTAAAAATGAATCTGCGAGTCCCTTCTTATCAAAAACTGTACTTAGCGCAAGACGTGCATTTTTATTTTTAAGAATCGGTACATTTTCATTAAATCGGAAGAAGTACATAACTGGATCTGTATATTGTTTTAACTCTTTATTATTTTTATATTTATCTACGAATTCTGTAGAAATAACAGCTCTATCAACTTTATCTGTTTCATATAAATTTACCGCAGTTGAAATTTCTTTTACAATTTGATAGTTTACTTCATCTAACTTCACTTCTTTTTTATCCCAATACTTATCGTTTTTCTTCATTGTAAAGCTAGCTTCATGCTTCCACTCTGATAATGTAAACGGTCCATTATATACCGCTTTATTTGCTTCTAATCCATATTTATCACCTTGCTCTTTCGCATATTTTTCGTTAATTGGATAGAAGGATGGTAAAATTAATAATTTCGTAAAATACGGTACAGGATGTTCTAGCTCTACGACGAATGTTTTATCATCCTTCGCTTTTACTCCTAATTCATCTAGACCTAGTTGTTTTTTATTTATCTTCTCAGCATTTTTTACATCGTACGCAATGTATGCATATTGAGAAGCAGTATCTGGATTTACCAATTGCTTCCAAGCGTATACGTAATCATGAGCGGTTACTGGCTCTCCGTTAGACCATTTCGCATCACGTAATTGGAATGTATATGTTTTTCCATCTTTACTCACTTCATATTTTTGTGCGCCGGCTTCAATTACTTCATCATTTTTCGATAGACGAAATAGTCCTTCCATTACGTTATTCAAAACGTTAAACGAGACTGCATCTGTTACTTTCCCTGAATTTAACGACGGAATTTCACCTGTTTCTAGTAACTGTAATACTTTCTTCTCATCTTTCGGCTTTGTTGCAGTTTTTTCTTTTGCGCAACCAACTAAAAATGAAGAAACTAATAGAGTACTAACTAATGAGTAACGAACAACTTTTTTCATTTAAAAACCCCCTTCTATTTTTAAGGTAAGTAACGACGAGCACCAGCGTATTCTTCTATATATCCTGGTGTATTTAGCGGTATAATCTCTACCGACCTTTCAGCTCTTGGTGAGTGAATCATATTGCCATCACCAATATACATTGCAACGTGATGGACACTACCTTTCCCTTGATCATGTGCAAAGAAAATTAAATCTCCTTTTTGTAGATTTTCTTTATCAACTGCAACCCCTGCTCTTGATTGCGGTCCAGAATCTCGCGGAATTGTAATGCCGTGCGATTTATAGATCGTATGTGTGAAGCCAGAGCAATCAAATCCAAAACCACTTGTACCAGCCCATATATACGGTAAGCCTAAAAACATTTTCCCTGTGTTAATTAAATCATTGGCCGCCGGAGTTGGAATATCAGTTTGAGATCGGTAAACTGTTCCATCATTTTTTCGTAGCCATGCTTTCTGACCATTTGGCAACAATACACGGTATGAAATTGTGTCTTCACTTAATAGCGGCAGTCTTGTATTATAACTGACTTCAAGTGATTTATGTTTTTCAGAAGGATTTATATATAAAATCGCTGTTGGTTTAGTTATTAAGACAAAAGGTTCATTTGTTTTATCTGCAAATTCTTGATTATATGTTAATTGTTTTTCAGGCATCCAGCCCGGATAACCTTCTTCATTTCGTGGTGTTGGCTGTCCATGCACTAATACCTTCACCCATTCGCCTTTCTTATCAATAACAGTTACTTCTTGACCGAGTAAAGCTTGTGTTTCTAATTTATTTGCATTTGTTAACCATAGTTTCTCGTCAAGTGTCATTGATTTCGTCCATTTCCATAGATCCACTGGATTTGTTGCACTCGGTGTATCGATTGGTCTTAATGAATCAAGTGCTGTCCATAACGTTGCAGCAGATACATCTATAAATGCTTTATTATCCTTCTTTTCTTCAGCATTTGCCGATGTAAACGATGAAAATATAAATAAAGTTGTTAAAAATGCAGTTCCTACTTTTTTCATATATATCCCCCTTAAAAGATAGTTTACTTGTCTCTTCTCCTAAGATTTACTATTCACTGTCGATTGAAGGTTTACTTTTGATCCAGAATAAGTCATTCCTTCTGGCTCTTCCATTAACCAAAGCGGTGCATCAAGATCAAAATAATGAATATTAGGATGCGCTGCCGCTAAATGCGCAACAGCACTAACGGAAAGTGAAGACTCCATCATGCTGCCCACCATACACTTCACACCAGCTGTTTCTGCGATATCAGCAATACGCCATGCTTCACGTATGCCACCACATTTCATTAATTTAATATTAATAAAATCTGCATATCTTCCTTGAACGAGCTTTAATGCGTCACTTGCTGAAAATATACTTTCATCGGCCATAATTGGCGTTTGCACACGATCTTTGACGTACTTTAACCCATCCCAATCTTTCGCGTGTACTGGTTGTTCAATAAATTCTATATTTAAATTACGATTTTCCATCTCTTGAATGATAGAAACCGCTTCTTTTGGACTCCAACCTTGATTCGCATCTAAACGTAATGTCGTATTTCTTGGTACCACATTTCGAATTGCCTCAATACGTTCCAAATCTAAATGCGCCTCTTTACCCACTTTAATCTTTAATGTTTGAAATCCTTTTTCTATATGTTTCTTCGCTTCTTTTGCCATTAATACAGGCTCATCCACACTCACTGTAATATCGGTATGAATTTCTTTCTTCCCGCCTAACAATGCATATAACGGCACATTTTGATATTGGCAATATACATCATATAAAGCGATATCTACCGCTGCTTTCGCACTTGAATTTCCAATACAACTCATTTGAATGCGCTGTAGTAACTGCTGAAATTGAATGATATTTTGACCAATTAAACATGAACGCATCGGCCCTAAAATCGCTTCTTCCATTCCGCTGGTGAAATCCCCCGTAATAACTGGCGTTGCGGCTGCAGCCCCCTTACCAATCACTCCTTCGTCTGTATGAATATAAACATCTATACTTTCAATTTCGGTTACAGTACGAAGCGCGGTTTTAAACGGTGTATGCAGTTTTACACGTCTACGATTTACTTTTACATCTGTAATTTTCATTTTGTTCATCCTTTCGTTCTCCAATGAAGTGAAATTTTAATCCACCGGAGGTTTATACCCACGGATTATTGGGTAAACCTATTGGGCATTTACTCTTCTATCTCTCTACTTTGTTTTCGTTTACTTTTAATGTAGGACGATAATGTGAAATAAAAAAATCCAGCCATAAGAATGATTCTTACGGCTGGATTTTGTCTATGATTGAGTAGACAAAGCAGCAATCTGATTATATTTTTTCTGTGCATCTTTTAGCGCTACAAGTAACGCTTTTTGAGAAGAACCGAAATATCGGTTCTTTACTTCCATTACTAACGCCGGGTCATTTATATTTTTATGTAGAAATAAATATTTAACAAATTGAGATGTTAATGCAATTGTCGCTGAGCAGTCTGCATCTACAATTTCCCCTGTATCCTTAACAAGTATAAATGCTACGAAATAGCTTTTAAACTTTTCAGTAATGGGATTATTTTGAGGTGCTTTCGCATCCCCTACGATATAAATTGTATTTGAAGCGTACACAGCTATCTTCCTTTCTTATACAAGGATAACGGGTTTCTTAATAGTCGTATGAGCGAGGAACTCAACGTTGATTAAAAAATGTATCCGCTTACCTTGTATTATAATATAATTGACAGAATTTTAACAACATTTATTTTAGTGCATATTCCATATTTATGAAAATAGCTTAAACTCTTTATTTCTACAATATGTGATTGTTCCTTGTACCATGACATTCATACATAAAAAACTGCACCCCCAATTGTTAGACGGTGTCTAACAATTGGGGGTGCAGTTCAATGGCTAACTGTTTTTATTACTTTGGCATCACAAATATAGTTTCATTTGACTTAGAAAATTGATACTCTTTTCTCGCTAACTTCAAAATTTCTTCCTCATCGTCTGTTAAATTTTCTATGTTAGTCTTTAAAGAATCTTTATCTTTCTTTAAAGATACTAATTGCTTCTTTTGATCCGTAATCGTATCTTTCTTTTTATCAATTACTTCTTGTTGTTTCGTTAAAATATATTGAACGTAAAGAGTAGTTGCCGCAATAAAAAGGACCATTAAAATAAGTCGCCTTAACTTCTTTTTATTTATCCTACGCTTGTCACTAGGTTGTGATAATTGCTCTGGTATATTAGGAACATTTACTCGTTTGAGTTTCCTCATTCAAATCCCCCTAACCCATATTTTTCACTACCATCGGCACGTTTTCTTACTAAATTAAATTCTATTCTTATAAAATAAACTCCTTCACAAAAATATCCCATAAATTAACCAATTAAAGATAGCATTCGACGACATTTCCATATTTACACCGTTTTTTTTTATACATGCTGCTATAAAATAGTAGTTTCTGTAATTCTTTTTCTACTATTGTAGAAGAGTTTTTTCACACAAAAAATTCCTTGCCCACATATCCATGTTATAACATGCTTACAAGGAGGAGAAATATGCATTACCGCACATTAGGTAAAACTGGAATAACTGTTTCTGAAATAGGTTTTGGCGCATGGGCAATCGGTGGTGATGAATGGGGACCTGTTAACGATAAACAATCTATAACCGCTATAAAAAAAGCAATTGAGTGTGGTGTGAATTTTATTGATACTGCGGATGTGTATGGTTTAGGACATAGCGAAAAGTTGGTGGCTACCGCGATTAAAGGACATCGCAATGATATTATCCTATCAACGAAAGGTGGTTTAATCGGGCATCACTACGACCCTAATGGAGTTCCTGTATATGATACTCCCGAAAAAATCATCGCCGTATTCGAAACAAGTTTACAACGTCTTCAAACAGATTATATTGATCTTTATTTTTGTCATATTTGGTGGCATAATCGTAGGGAAACAGAAGCATTTCTACGTGCATTTGACATATTAAAACGTGATGGCAAAGTAAGAGCAGTCGGTGTTTCGACTCATGATTTACAATACATTCATCATTTCAATAACAACAACGAAATTGATATCGTACAGCTTGATTACAATATATTAAATCGAAAACCAGAAAAAGATATATTACCATTTTTACAAGAGAAAAATTTAGGAGCTGTTATTCGTGGTCCATTAAAAATGGGCATTTTAACTGGAAAATTCACAAATAAAACAATTTTTCCGGATGGAGATTTACGCAAAGATTGGCCAAATGAAACTTGGTTTCAAGAAGACTTACAAACTGTAGAGAAACTTCGGTTGCTCTCAAATAAAAATCAGACCTTAGGGCAACTTGCACTTCGCTATGTACTCTCTCATCCGGCAGTAAGTGTTGTAATTCCTGGTGCCAAAACAGGAATACAAGCACAAGAAAATGCAAATGCATCTGTTCGCCCTATGTTGAGTGATGAAGAGCTTAACTATATTCATTCAATATAAAAAGCCCAATTCGGGCTTTTTAATTTGGGAAACTAATATCATACTCCATTCGCTTCGCTGTATCCTCCGCAACATGCACACCTAACAAGTTTTTCACAATATGAAATGCCATATTAATTCCAGCTGAAATTCCGGCAGATGTTATAATATGTCCTTCATCTACAAACTTTACATTTTCTATAACTTCAACATTTTGAAACTCATTTTTAAACTTTTCAATACTAGCCCAATGTGTTGTTGCTTTTAAACCTTCCAGTAAACCTGCTTTCGCCAGTAATAGCGCTCCTGTACAAACTGAAGTCATCAGCTTTACTTCTTTCATTTGTTGGCGAATCCATTTTATTACTATTTCATTTTTTATTTCATATTCTCTAGCACCTAGCCCGCCCGGAATTATTAAAATATCCACTGGTGGTAAATTTTCAATACTATAATCTGGCTGTACCTTCAATCCGTTCCTTGCTGTAATCATTTCCCCATTCTCGCTAACTGTATAAACAGTAAATGGTTTTTCCTCATTCACCTCAGTTACAGAAAAAACTTCAAATGGCCCTGCAAAGTCTAACACTTCTACTTCATTAAATAAAAATATACCAACACTCCATTTATTCATCATAAGTTCACTTCCTGTTTCAAATGATGTAATAGATGATCATATCCTTTTTCTAATGCAATATCATACGCTGTTTTCCCATCATTTTTCTTTATCATCTTATTAGCTCCATTTTTAAGGAGTAACATAATTATTTCTTCATTTCCTAATAATGCCGCTTCGTGAAGTCCTGTCCAGCCACCACTTTGCATAATATTTACATCTAATCCTTTTTCAATTAAGAAAGCAACATGTTCACTTTGCTTGTTCGCAATTGCTGCTTGCAAAGGCGTATTTTCATTTTCGTTTTTCGCTCTACTATGTATATCTGCACCACTTTCTAAAAGAAAACTCGCTATTTCTTTCTGTCCAAAATAAGCTGCTAAATGAAGTGGTGTCCATCCATCTTCACTACATTCGTTAACAATACTTGGACTCGCCTTTATAAACTTCACTACTTTTTCCTTATTACCACTTATAACAGCTTGTGCTATTGATTGTAAATGCTCCATAATAATCTCCCATTCTTCAAAATATTTAAGCATCTCCTTCTACATGTTCTATTCATTATTATATTTTCCTTTTAAAACCTTAAGTTTACATAATAATATTATATATCACTTTTTTGTGCTTAATGCTGAATAGCAATAATGTTAAAAATACTGCCTTTAAACAATGAAGACCATGATTTCATTAGAGTGACTGAAAAAGCAAGCAAAAAACTATACACATAGTTTTCATCATATTTGTTCAGTTGCATGAACTAAAACAGGTAATGTTTATTCTGCTATTTATGCTTTCAACATATCAAATAATATTATTCCAATAAAAAACAATCCATTTTAAAAATGGATTGTTTTTTATTTCTGTTTTATGCGGTTTATTTTATTTTTGTATTTTCAATGATGAAATAATTATATTTACAAAAATGAAACGCTACTATCTTAGCCCCTCTTATAGTAAGTTTTTCGTTCGAAAACAAAAATATAATTTCACCTTACAATTGAAAAAACATATGTAAAAGTTTCTAAAACAGCTGCCTTATCATACTAATCTATAGCAATTCTGTCTTCTTCCCTTACCTGTTTCCTTTAACACATACGATTTTAAAACTAGCGCCGTTAATGCATCTGTTAATGTTTTATATGATAAATTTGATAATGCCAATAGATCGTTCGTATATAACATTCTATGCTTCTCTAATAATAATAGTACTAATCGTTCAGATGGTTTTAATGCCTCATCACTTTCTAGTATAAAGTCTATATTTTTCATTTCTCTAATTACTACTCCTTATATAAAAAAATACTTTAGGTGCTAATTTAATATAAAAATAATACATAACAAAATTTGAAATATATTAAAATAACATTGTTTTAAAACACTATTATACTATAACATATAAAAAGCATTTCCCGAAATAGGAAATGCTTTTTATATTGGTTATATAATTCTTCAAAAACTACATTTAAAAACGGTTAGTCATTCTCTAAATATGAATGACTAACCGTCTTCCAGCTTCTTCTCAATTAACATGTTTTACCTTAAATATTTCTTGCAATATGTGGCTTACTGTAATGACTTGTTCCACCGCCACCTACTACTACTTTACCACCTTTTTCGAAAATTAATAATTTACTTGAACCATCTGCAAGAAGCACTATTACTTCAGCATTATTACTTGTTGCTATATAAATTACATAACCACTCTTTGATATACAAGTTTCCCAATTCGCATCAAATTCTGATCTTACTACACGATTTGAATACACTTGATTTTCAATTCTATCTTGTTCTACGTTTTCCAAATTTATTCTCCCCCTTCCCTGCATAGTTATATATATTAAAATAGCACCATCTAAAATAGTGACCGATTTTAACATAAATAGTATATGTAATTAGTAGGAGAATGCTTGGACAATAGAAACGAAATAGACTTCGGGAATTTTACAATTGAAACTTCTCTTTAATCATTTCCGCTACTTCTTTTGCACTCAAATACGTGTTATTAATTTTTATATACTCTTCTTTTTCAATTTCACCATGAAGAGAGTTTAATCTATGCATTTTCATCGTTTCTTTCAAATTATTTTCAGACCACTCAATATCTCTTTTTTTCGGTTTATGTTCTAATCTATTCGGGCTTTTATTTCGTTCTAATCTTTCATCTAATTCCGCTTCCAGCTCTACAAAATACACTGTCCCACCTTTTGATTCAAAAATATTTTCTACATGATGTATATAATCCCAATCCTCTTGGAGGTCAAATGCCCATATATACGTAAAAATCATTCCAGATAAATCACTTTTAGATACTTCTTCAAATATTTCATTACGAAATAAACTTACTAGTCTTTTTGCTTCTTTCGTACTGTAATCAAAAATTGGACTTACTAAATCAATTGTCATGTGGTTATGAAAAAGTTTTAAACCAGTTAATGTTGCTAATTCTTGCCCCACTGTCATTTTCCCAACTGCTTGTGGGCCAAATATTAATATAAGTTTCATTTATTTCCCTCCAATCTTTCTCTATAAACCATTACATAAAATAAAAAATAAGACAGCCGATTTTAAAACGATTGCCTTATTTTTTATTCATAGTTTTAGTTCTATTCTTTTCGCACAGCTTCAAAAGTAATCATTTGATTTGCATTTGACGGTTCTTTTTCATAAACATATTCAGCAGAGCAAGTAATGTTTGAGAAACCTATACTTTCTAAAAGAAGTATAAACTCTTCTATTCCATACCAGCGCAGCGCAAAGCGTTGTAATTCTGTTTGTACTAACTGTCCTTTACTCCACTTTTCATATTTCAAATATGATACAGTAACTTGGTTCAGCCAATCTATTTCAATTGATTTATTTTCTAATGTGATTCCGTCTCCGCTTGGCAAAGAGAAAGTCGATGTATGAATTTCCCCAGTCTTCCATTTATGCGGGAGCATAATATCCACGATTAATCGTCCACCTGGATTAAGATGTTCATAAAAACATATTAATGCATTTATAGAATCCAAACGATTTTCAATTAAACAAAAAGATCCAGTAGGAATGATAATTGCTTCATATTTATGCGGAAGTGAAAATTGTTGCAAGCTTCCTTCATATAAATTAGGATGTAAGCCTCTCTCTTTACAGCGCTTACGGCAAGAATCTAGCATTTCAGGTGAATAATCTATCCCATCCACTTTAAAACCAGCCTCTAGAAGCGGAATGATGACACGCCCTGAACCTACTGCGGCTTCGAGGATTCTTCCTCTACAATCTTTTAAACGTTCTTTGTAATACTCAATATCACCATTTAAAGAATAACCGACTGGTTTTGTGTAATCATACAGTTCCGTACAAAGTGTACTATAAAAACTAAACATTTATTTTCTCCTCCGTTTTTACGTACGGAAGATTTCAATTCAACTAATCTTCCTGTACCTCTAATTTTAATGAGATTTCGAAAGAGCTGACTATCATAATATATCACTCACTTTCCATAGAATATAATGATATTGTATTACATACCCTTCCAATTTGAAATATAAAAATTAAAAATTCAGACTACAAATTAAAGAGCTTACTTTAGTAAGCTCTTTAGAAAAAATATTTATTTCACAATCGGCAATGTCACTTCACTTAATTTCACTGTAAGTTTCGTGCCAGCTTTCGGTCTAATTGTATAATCATAATCACTTGCAATTAAAACAACTCCGATTTGATGCCCCACTTTAAATACATAATCATCTGGCTGCATATCCCATGTAAATGTATAATCTTTGCCCGCTTGAATCGCTGTTGAATTTTCTATACTCTTTACGTTTTGTGGATCCATCCAGCCTCTCGTTACGATTTCCGGCTTCGCTCCTCCATAGTCAACAAGTAACGCTGTTAAATTTGATACAGATCGATCAATATTTCCTGTAATTGAAATCTTTGGTGTACCACTTATACGCGTATCTTTTTGCAGTACAGGCATTGTATATACTAATCGATTTGCTACTTCTAATTCTGGATTTGCTACTAATTGGTTTGATTTTATTTGTGCATCATCTAAGAATGAGAAAACTTTATTAGCCGATCCCATACTTAGTGGCAAATTGACTGATTTATTGCTTAAATACATACGGATTTTTGAAGGTACAGCTGCTGGATCTGGCCAATTTTTTATCTTTTGCCACGTTTTATTTTCTCTTTGCACATCAACCATTGGTTCATCCATAATTCCATTTTCAATTCCGTACAACCAATAATCTAACCATTTATTTTGTGTTTGCTGCCAGTTATTACTTGATGTCCCACCATGACCACCTTGGTGTAGCCACATTTTACGCGGAACATTATTTTCTCCAAGTGCTTCCCACCATTGCGCGAACTGTTTCGTTTTAACATTCCAATCGTTTAAACCATGAACAACAAATACACTCGCTTTTACATTTTTAGCATCTTTTACATAGTTACGTTTATCCCAAAAATCATTATAATTACCTGTTTTTCGGTCTTGTCCAGCCGTTAACTCTTTTATAACTTGTCCGCAAACTTCAGGGTTTTCCCTTGTCAGTACTGCTTCTGCCATATTATCTGTATCTTCTCCTTGATATCCGCCTGGAGCAATGACTGCACCATTTGCACGATAATAATCATACCAACTACTAATTGCTGCGATTGGAATAATTGTTTTTAAACCTTCAACTCCAGTAGTCGCAACAGCATTTGGTAATGTACCATTATAAGAAACTCCAGTCATACCTACATTGCCTGTAGACCAATTTGCCTGAACTTCCTCACCCTGTTCTGTAAATGCTTTCGCGCGACCGTTTACCCAATCAATAACAGATTTTGTCCCAAGTATCTCTTGTTCATCTCCAGTTGTAGGGCATCCATCTGATTTTCCAGTACCGATACTTTCGCCTAAAATAACTGCATAACCTCTTGGCACGTAATAGTTCCCATACGAACCAAGATTAATCGCTCCATACGGTTTTCCTTCATACGCATACAATTCTTCATCTACATTATATACAGGAACATCTTTTAATCCAGATCGATATGGACTCATTTCATAAATAACAGGAACTTTCACATTCGGATCTGTCTTTGGACGCATAACTTTTATCGATACTCTGTCTTTCTTACCGTCTCGATCACTATCAACTTCTGTCTCTACATATAAATTTTCGATAATAGCTTCATCGAGAGAATAAATCGGTTTTGTCATCCCATTTTCTAATTCAATTTTCGTATTTTTAGTCTCTTCCTTCTTCTCTGCATGCACATCCATAGTAAAGCTAGGTATAATTGTTGCAGATAGCATTGCTGACAGTGTAATTGCCATTTTCTTTTTACTCAAAATATTCCCTCCCCTTATTCGTTCTCTTTTACTATATAACAAAATAACTGAAAATTCAGTTTTATTTTTATATAAAAGTTGAGAAACTCAAAGATTTCTTATTAAGTAAAATTTAATGGAGGTGTGAAATTATTTTCCCACTTCCTCCTTCTTTATAACGTGAAACTTTAATCAGCCCTCACCAATTGGGCGTTTACGATCAGCAGGGCCACTTCTTTGCTTTCGCTGAATTTTGAGGTGGGGTCTTACTGCCCGGCAAATAGCGGGATAAATAGAGAAAAAGACAACCGATATTTCTATCGCTTGCCTTACATTCCATTTATTATTTTTCTAACTCTTTAAAGGTATCTTTCAAGTCTTTATCCGATACCTTTATATCTGCATTTTTAAGCAGTTCTCTAGTAACTTGTTGATGGAATTGAGGATCTTGTATACGTTGCTGTTCTAATTCTTTACGAATATTATCTTTCTCTTCCTCATACGGTTTAAGCTCTTTTTTATCCGTTAGCTTAATAATATGATATCCGAAAGAGGATTTAACAGGTTCACTCAATTGACCAACTTCTAACTTATACGCAGCATCCTCAAATTCTTTCACCATCATACCAGGTCCAAATTCAGATAGTTCCCCACCTTTTTCTTTAGAACCTGGATCCTCTGAATATTGTTTAGCCAATGCCGCGAAATCTTCGCCACTATTTAATTTTTCTTTAATTTCTTTTGCTGTCTTTTCATCTTTTACTAAAATATGGCTAACTTGAAGCTTTGGCTTATAATGATCTTTAATATCTTTTTCCGTTACGGTTGCTTTAATAGCTTTTTCAAAAGCAAAAGTAAGCTTTAATTTCTCTTTCAACTGAGCTTCATTTTTCACACCATTGGATTCCATATATGTATTAAAATTATCGCCCATCTTGTCTTTTAATTCTTTTATTTGTTTCGTTACCTCTTCATCCGTAACTTTATATTTATCATTTAATACTTTCTCTACTACCATTTCAGATAAATTCTGTTTACCGTAGTTTTCTTTTAATTTTTTGTTAAAATCACTTTCTGAAATGCTTCCTGATTTTGTCGTTACAATATTATCTGATGAACCACATGCAGATAAAGATAACGTCATACCCATTAAAATGCTACCAATTACTAATTTCTTTCTTTTCAAATCTGAATACCTCACTTCATTAAATTCAAATATAACTATGTAAATATAACGTTTTCCTGTGAACTTCACGTGAATTTAATGAAAGTAGAACATTTGCTAATTCTCCATTTAATACATCAATTTTGAAAATTATGGTGATTCATCCTATATCGCTAATCTCTAAAGCTGCAAAAAGGACTAATATTTTCATTAGTCCTTTTTCACATTTATATAAAATTGAATTTCTCCATCTATAGAGGAAACTCCATATTCAAAACCATGCCTTTCTAAAATACTTTTCACTATCGCTAAACCTAATCCTGTACCTGATTTTTCTTTACTACGAGAAGATTCTAGTACATAAAAAGGCTCCCAAATTTTCTCGATATCCTTAATTTTATCCGTAGGAATGCCATTTTTTATTTGGAAATATATACTTTTATTTCTATCTTCTAATGTAATTATTATGTTTTGATTTGCTGTATATTTTATCGCATTAGAAATTAAATTTTGAAACACCATTCTCATTTTATTTAAATCTGCATAAACGATTGTATTGCCCGCATTACAATTTACTTGCAAGTTAATTTCTTTCGAATCCAGTTCAATCTGATGCTTATCTAATATACTCTGAACCAGTGGTTCAATGGGGAATTCTTCTTTTTGTAAAATATCTCTTTCTAGTTTAGAAAATCGTAATAGTTCTTCAATTAAGTTTGATATTTGATCTGTTTGTTTAATAATTGTATCTACATAAGTCCCATCATCTAATCCATCTTTAATCCCCATAGAGTATGCTTTTACTAATGCGATCGGTGTCTTTAATTCATGCGTTACATCACCCATAAATCGTTTTAAATGTTCATTACGATCAGTTAAGTCTTGATGTGCTTCATGTAGTTTTTCACTCATGATATTAATACTATTGGCCAACTCTCCTATTTCATCATTCGTTTTCACTTTCGTTCTTTTAAACTGCAAATGTGAAATATCCTGAGCCACATCACTTAACTCTTTCAGTGGTGTCGTTATTATTTTTGAAAGTATCCACACAAGTAAAATAATAAGAAGGAGCGAGAAACATAGGATATATAAGTAAAATGTATTTAACGTATTTATAATTTCATTTGAATTCGCAATGGAAGTCCCAATTAAAATTATCGTATCATCTTTCGCAATATATTTAGCAAAAAAACTCGCTTTTACCTTTCCTTGATCGTACAGTTTATTCGATTGCCCTTCCGTCTTCACTTTCATAACTTCGTCTTTCGTAATCCAAAGCTTATTTAACGTTACTTTCTTTTTCGTAAGTTGCATGCGTAACGCGTCGTTCATAGCATCTTCTGACTGATTAATTGGCGTATACACAATTGTAACGTTATTTTCACTTTCAATTGTATGAATAACATCTTCTAAATCATTGACTGGCGCATTTTGTATTTGAGTTGTAAATTCATTTAAGTTTTCACGTGTTTTATAAATATTATATTTCGGCAGGAGAAAGTTAATTAATAATAAAGAAATTGTAAATATAAGAATAACGGTTAAAGAAATGCTGAGAAATAGCTTTTTCCCAAGTTTATTCACTTTGTTCCTCCAAACTATAACCCAGCCCACGATGCGTCTTAATAATATTTTCTCCAATTTTTTTACGCAGCCTTCTTACATGTGTATCAACCGTTCTCTCTTCTCCAAAATAGTCAAATCCCCATACAATGTCTAACAATTTTTTACGAGTTAAAATAGTTCCTTTATGATTTAAAAAGCATTTTATTAATTCGAGCTCTGTTTTTGTAATTTCTAACTCTATATCATTTTTATATACTTTATTTTTGGCAAAATTTATCTTTACATCTTGTACTTGAATAATATCATCATGCTGAATAAGTTTTTTCGCTCGCGTAATTAGTACTCCTGGATGAAATGGTTTTTTTACGTACTCATCTGCCCCACTTTGAAGCGCTGCTAATTCATCTTCACTTTCACTTTTCGCCGTAAGCATTAATACTTTTACGCTTGAATTCTTTTTTATTTCCTGACAGACAGTAATACCACTATGTTTCGGCATCATCCAATCCAAAATAGCTAAATCAATTTTTTCATCATAAAATATTTGAAGTGCTTCCTCTCCGTCTTTCGCTAATAATACTTCAAAGCCTTCTTTTTCAAAATAAGCTTTTAAAATCCTTAACATATCTTGTTCGTCATCTGCAATTAAAACTTTCATATTTTTTCCTCCATTGCTTTTAAACAAAAACCAATTGTATCATACAACATCTTTGTTACATGAATGTGACAGAAAAATATTTAAAGCTTTTGAGGGGATAGTAATGGTGAGGTGTTGTACTATGATAAAAAAAATCGGGGTCATTTCTCTTCTTCTATTTCTATTATCAACAAATGCGTTCGCAAATACAAATCAACAAATTGAAGTATTTGATTGTCAAAAAGAAATGGTCATTCAAAAGCAATCTTTAGATCCAGTAATCCAAAAAGAAGCAGTTCAATACGCTAAATCAATTACTGGTCCATTTAAAAACTTAAATGTCGTTCCAAAAGATGGCTATATGATAAAAATCCCTTTATCTAAGCCGGTTTCTATTACTAATCAATGGTTACACACTACAATAGACGAAATACTTATACTACTCCCACTAAAAGAAAAGCCTTATATTATGCTTTATGATGATGAAAATAATCCGCATTTTTATTATGTAAAAGGTAAACCAGGATTATTATTGAAACACATGAAGGTTAAGTTATAATGTAAGAAAGATCCCACAAATATGATTTGCGGGATCTTTCTTTATCAATTAACAATTTGATTTTCATTTAAAAAATGAATAACCTGTCTTTTATGATGGTTATCATGATCTACAAATTCTTTAATAATATATATAAGAGAATATGGCGTTCCGGTATGAGGACAATGTGATACTCCATTGGCCGTTAAAGGTTTCTTTAGATTTCCAGCAGATAGTAATCTAAGTTCTTTTACGAGTAACTCTCTTTTAGCTTTTGCTTCTTCAAGAAGTTTCATCTTAGATATACCGGATTTGGCATAACTAGATGCTAGTTTATTATATGTATCAAAATCAGGGAACTCCATTCCCTTCCCATCTCTCACTGATGATAATGTCTCACGTAATAGATAGTCATCCCAGTTCATAATATGAGATATTATTTCGCCAATAGTCCATTTCCCCTCTGATATTGGTGCCACCCACAATTCCTCTTTCATACCTTTCAATGTATTTATCCAAATTGAATATTCATTGAAATCATTAATAATTTTATTTTCTCCCATCATCCAATTCTCCATTCTAATATTAGATTCTTATAAATTATAACATCAATCTACACGAAACAGAACAAAAGTTCTGTTGGAGAAGTAAACAATAATTCACTATATCCTTTTATATAAGTTCAAATAATGGCTCACTCCCATATATTTTGTCCCTTTCAGAAATCCACTCGAAGTATAAAATTTGTCACCCTGTACTGTATCTGTATTTAAAACAACAATATTAAAATGTTTTTTCGCATCGTTTATAATTCTCGCTAATAATAACCTCCCTAATCCTTTCCTTCGGTATTTTTTTGCAATATAAAATCTCCTTATCCTACCAATCTTATTGTTTATTGTATATGGATCCTCATTTAACCCTCCTATTCCAATTAACTTTTCCCCTTGAAAAATCCCATATAAGCATTCACCAGTTTTATTAAACGTGTTTATTTTATTTTCATATTCACTTATTAGTTTTATTAGGAAATAAAATCCTTCGTCTTTGCTTTCCTGAACAAGATAATCGTGTTCGTATATCATTAAATCTTCAATTTGTTGAATATGTATATCTTTCAAGTAAATCTCCCCTTACTATGAAAATACATAAAAATGCTCTAGAATTTTTGATTCTGAGCATTTTTATGATTGTTATCTTATTCAATTCGTAGTATGTGTATTCTTCACTTTAGATATAAATCGATAATATAGTTGTTTAATTCTTATTTAACTAAAGCATCTGTTTGTTTAAGTGTATACATTCACATTTATATTTTCTCTCAAATATACTATCAGTTTATATATTCCCCATTCTTCTCTAACAGGTTCAAGATAAATTGTAATTTGTTAATCAATATGTTTGTGTAACCACTGTTCAAATATTTTTAACTGTTCTTCAGTATGAAGGTAATGTTCACCCGTCTCCATAACTTCTAATTCACAACAATGTTTTTTTGTAAAATAGTTAATAGTTTCAAATTCGCACAGTTCATCCTTAGCTCCGTACATAATATATGTATCTGTATTCCATGTACTAATAGGATGCTCTTTTACATAGCATAAATAATCCCAATATAACTTTTGACCAATAGGTGTCTCTATAGTCATTTCTTTTTGTAAAAGCTCCGGTGTTACATTAAACCATTTCATCATATTTTCTATAATTCGTTCCATATTAACTACTGGTGATAAAAATAATGCCTTTTCTATCACATCATTTTGAAAAGCTAAAAGGCTAAAATATGCTCCCATACTACATGCAAACACGTTTATTTCTTTCCAATGTTCTTTTGCGTAGTTCATAATTATAGATAATTCATTAACACAAAACTGTACTTTACAAGGAGTGTTATCATTCTTTCTTTCTCCATGCTCAGGTAAATCAAAGCTTAATACTTGATAACCTTTTCGATCGGCTTCTTCAGCTAATATTTGAATAACTACATCTTCCTTATTTGACATATTTCCATGTACTGCAATAAAAATTTTTTCACTCTTATCTCCCCACAAAACCGCAGGAATATTACTAATTTTAAAATTATTTTTAAGCATATTCCCCTCCATAAAATAAGACATATAGGACTCGAAAAAAATGCACACACTTTATTTATCTCTGTACAGCAGGCAGTATCCGCTTTAAATCTATTAAATCATCTATTACTATATCAGCCTGAGCAAGTTCATCTTCTTGCGCAAAATCAAAATTGCATCCAATTGCCAGTAAACCGTTGTCTTTCGCTGCATTTATATCAGATAGCCGGTCACCAACTACGGCTGCCTCTTTTATATCATATTTGTTCATAATACTTTTAACTAAGTCACCTTTATTTAGCGATTGTATTTGTTCGATACTAAACGTTTCAGTCACCCACTTGTCTAAAGCATAATAAGTTACGATTGCTCGTAAATATTCTTTCAAACCATTACTAGCAATGTAAATTGAACAATTATTTTCTTTTATATATGTAAATATTTCTTTTACATTTGGATATAAAGCGCCTTTTCCGCTTTTTATGTTTTCAATTAGTCTATCTAAAAAATATGCATCTGTTTGTTCTCTTATTTCAATAGAATGTTCCGGTAATAAAGCTTCCCAAACTTTCGGTAGCGGCACACCCATAATTTCACGGTATTTTTCAATCGGTGTTACCGTATCCCATAATTGAAGTGATCTTAAGTGATCAAAAGTATCATCTAACGATAATTCTAAAATTTTATCTGTTTGAAATAATGTTCCATCCATATCAAAAATTAATGCTTGTAACATTCTTATCTCTCCTTTTGGACTATAGTTTTACCAGATATATTTTTAAGAATCTCAATAATAATTTCCGAGCAATAATTTGCAGCAGTTTTCGCGAAATCATCATAAGAAACTTGAGCTTCATCATCTGCACTGTCAGAAATACATCGTATAACAAGAAACGGTATATCATTTATGTAGGCAACATGTCCAATTGCTGCACCTTCCATTTCTGTACAATGAGGTGCGTATTCGTCTATTAATTTTGCCTTTAACTTTGAATCTTCAACAAAACATTCACCACTTACAATTCTTCCTTCGTGAGCTTGAATATTTGAACTATTACTGTTACATGCTTTACGTGCTAACTCTATCAATTCCTTACTTGCAATAAACTCCTCTTGAAACGGGAATAATTTTTTCATTTGATTTTTACTTACATCATGATGGGTAACATTAGTTGAAATAACTACATCACCAACTTTTACATCTGGATGTAATCCACCAGCAACGCCCGTATTGATGATAGAGTCTACATTAAATTTATGAATTAATGTTTGCGCACATGCAGCTGCATTTACTTTCCCTACACCAGAACGTGCAATAATTACTTCTGTTCCCATGAATTCTCCAATATAAAATGGCATTCCCGCTATTGTCTGTTCTTCTTGTATTACTAGCTTTTCTAAAAGTAAATCTATTTCAATTTGCATTGCTCCGATAATGCCGATTCTGTTCATGTATGTAGTCCCCTTTATTAATTAATCCCTTTAATCCTCTCTGACATAACCGACAATAAAAATTTCGGAAGTACAAGTTGTCTCTTTAATCTTTTCGGCTGTGAGAGTAACCTATACAGCCATTCAGTTCCAGTATCCCTCATTATTTTCGGTGCTCTTTTTACAGTACCAGATATTATATCAATCATTCCTCCGATACCAATAGATAGCGGAACGTTTAATGTTTGTATGTTTTCATAAATGAACTCTTCTTGTTTTGGTGAACCTAGTCCTACAAGTAATAAATGCGGCTTGAATTGCTTAATTTTCATTTTTATTTCTTCTATTTCTTCACCATTTACAAAGCCATGCTGTCCTTTAAACTGTGCTCCTGGGAACTGCTCATTTAATTTTTCTATTGCCTTTTTATTACTTTCTGGCACAGCTCCAAAAAGAAAGACACGATATTCATTGTCGTTACAATATTTTATTAAATCGTGAGTTAAATCCGCCCCAGTAACACGTTCTTTCAAAGTTCCTTTTAATATTTTCGAGCCAATTATGACACCAATCCCATCCGCTGTTATTAAATCCGCAGATAGTAACATCTTTTTAAACTCCTTTGATTTTTCCGTATTTTCCTTTGCAGACATAACAATTTCAGGATTTGCAGTTACTACAAACCTTGGTTTCTCTTGTTGTTCATGTAGCCAACCTTTTAATAAACTTATAGCTTTTGCATATTCTAAAGTTGAAAAAGGTATACCTTTTATAAATTGCTGATCCACTGTACTCTCCCCTTACATAAGCTGCAAATATTCATCAATGTCTTTAGAAATTTGAATAAAAGCTTTATTCCAAAATTCATAATTTCTTATATCTATTTCAAAATGTTTTTTCATAAGCTCCTCTACTGGAGCCTTTCCTGTTTCTCGTAAGAACTCTTTATATTTCAAATGAAAAGTACTTTTACCTTCTTGAGCTATTTCTAATAAGCTAAAACTTACTAAATATCCAAACGTGTATGGATAATTGTAAAAAGGAACATCTGCTATATAAAATTGAATATATTTCATCCATACAAACGGCTGGTATTCACTTAAAGCATTTCCATAAGCTTCTTTTTGTGCAATTATAGATAATTTCTCAATTTCATCAGCACTTAAAGGACCCTCTTTACATTTTTCATAAAATGTTTTTTCAAACTGATACGATGCTCGTATTGCCATTACATAATTAAAACTATTTCTTATTTTCCAGCTAAGTAATGACTTTTTCATATCTTTACTATCCGTTGTTTCAATTAGATAATTTAAGAGTACCGTTTCAAAGAAAATAGATGCTGATTCAGCCGTACTCATCGGCAAATAATCATCTAAAAAAGATGTAGATTGTTCAAAACTCATATTATAAAAATGCCAAGCATGTCCTAATTCATGAGCGAGCACTCTTACACTATCTATACTCCCATCATAACGCATGGAGATTCTCGATTCTTTCTCACTGAAAAATGGAGCACAAAACCCACCTGGTGGTTTATTCTCTCTCGGTTCAGCATCTATCCATCCACTTTCTATCGCATTACGTGCAAATTCTGCTAATTCTTGATCAATATTCTTACATGCATCATAAACGTTTTGTACTGCTACTGAAAAAGGAATCATGACCTCATTACTTTCCTTTACTGTCATAAGTTCATGCCATGTAATCGAAGCTTTCCCTTTCTTATACACGTTTAAAGCACTTACTAATTTATCAAGGTTTTCTTCTGTCACATTCCACATTTGGAATAATACAGTTTCTGAAATGCCATTCGCATGAAAAGATTGTGTTAAAATCTCTCTATCTTCTATTTCATTACTCTTTGCATTACGCAATCTCCCTACTTGATTTAATACAGTAGCAAAGATTTCTTTTTCCTTATGTAAAGCACATGTTAATGAATCGAATACTTCTAATCTTTCCTTTTCATTATCACTATTCATTGCAATAGTATTTGCTTGTCCAAAGGATAATAGTTTATTATTGTGCTCTATTTCTATCCTATCCCGTAATTGTATGTACATATTTTCCCACGCATTAAGTTCATCTTTTATTAACTTAGTATTATCTGAAGTTTCCACTTCATTATGTTTTATTACTTGCTGTAATTCACTTTTTAGTTCCTTCACTTTCACGGTCAATTTAGTAAGGTCAGATGGAACACTTTCTTCAACCGATAGACAGTACAAATAGTATTCTGCTTTTTCAATAGCTTGTATAAGCTTTGAAAGAATCTCTACATCTTTTGTTACAAAATATTGCTCTTTCAACTCCAAAATCGGAAATAGAATATCCTCATTCAAATACAAGCGATTTAAATCCCATCTAGCACTTTCTTGCATTTTTATAGCCACCTCCTATTTTTACAAATAGTTACAGATATTTCTCCACACACAATTATATATGAAATGGAAAAATTTTGATATCTTCAAATATTTAAATTCCTATAAATATATTCTTATTTATACTCTTTTCTTCTACCATTAAGTATCATTACACATATAAAAAATAATCCCTCTACAAGATTGCATTTGATATAGGAAAACTTCAAAGATTTTATCTTCATCAATACCATATCGACCGATTATCACAGATTAAAAAATAAAAAAGGATTGATCAAAAGATCAATCCTTTACTCTACTTCATTTAAGAAAAATAACGTTATAACGCCAGGTCCTGTATGTGCACCGATTGCTGCACCAATTGTATTTACGATAAATACTTCACAGCCAAATCTTTCCGTAATTAATGATTTTAATGCTTCCGCTGTTTCTAAATCGTCACCGTGAGTCATACCGATTGTTTGACCTTTAAGGTCTTTACCACGTTCTTCCATAATATCAACAATACGGCTTAATACTTTCTTTTTCCCTCGTACCTTTTCAAGTGGTACAAGTTTTCCTTCTTCCACGTTTAAGATCGGTTTAATGTTTAGTAAACCACCGATAAATCCTGCGACTTTACTTAAACGTCCACCTCTCACTAAGTACTGTAAGTCAGCTACAGTGAAGATATGTTCCATATGGCTCATTAGAAAATCAACACGCTTTAAAATATCTTCTTTTGGTGCGCCGTCTTTTGCCATTTTAGCAGCTTCTAAAACGACAAGACCTTGACCAAGCGAAGCACATTTCGTATCAATAATTTCTAAATCTAAGTTAGCATATGTTTCTTTTACTTCCTCTTTAATGACAACTGATGATTGATATGTACCAGACAGTTCAGATGAAAAAGCTAAATATATACAAGGATTACCTTCTTTTGCATAAGAAACAAATTTTTCTTGGAACGTTTCAAGTGAAGGCAATGACGTTCTATAAACAGCGCCTTCTCTCATTTTTTGCAATAATGTAACTGACTCTAATGTTACTCCATCTAAATACTCTGTTTCTGCTTCATCATATACACGGAGTGGAATTAAATCAATATCATATGCTTGCAGCAATTCTACTGGTAAATCCGCCGCACTATCCGTAATGATTTTAACACCCATTTTTAAACCTCTATTCTGTTATAAATATAAAATAATAAAATAAAAATAGTACTTTTAAATTATATACGTAAAACTTAAATGAAGAAAGGAAAACACTTTATATTGTATGCACTATTCTTCAAAACTTGAACTGTTAATGAAAATGATTCTATTTTAAACACCTTTTTCTTATTATTTTTCTAAAACACGAATAATTTTATAAGTATTTTGTATCATTATATTTTAATTCTTTATCTTAATATAATCTTTTCAAATTCATACTGTTTAAAATTGAAAAGCCAAATCCAATAAAGGAAATGGCTTTTACATTTTCATAAAATAACCAAACTTTATTTTCCATCAAATTGTTTGTTTACATTCATACTTTGGTGATGTTGAATATTAGTCCAGTTATGATAAATATTTATAGCCTGTACTATAATTAAAACAGTGAATATTCACCTGTAAGAATCACTAGATAAAAACAAGTTAAACATTTTATAAAATATTTAATTTTACTAGTAAAGCTAATAAAATTTGGAGAAGAATTTGAACATTTACTGCTATGTCTGTATCCGTAGTCGTAACTGTAACATTTCTAGAATTTCTAATAACAGTTTCTTGTTTATTAATTTGTTTAATAGATGATTTTTGAAACAATTCTTGTGCTACACGGTCAGCTTTTTCACTATCTGCTATAGAAATACTTATTATAACCACGATAGCTGCTTGTAATGCTGCTTGAATAGATAAAGCAGCTTTTGTATCTGTAGTAGTAACTTCTACATCTGCTGAATCTACAATTGTAATAGATTCTTCAGAAATTTGATACGTTTTACTTTCTTGCGCAGCTGCTTCTGAAACGCTAGCATTTTTAAAAGATGGATGAGGATTTGAGGAATCTAATGCACTCCACTTTTTATTTTCATCTGAATGACATGTTTTGTCCATGCGTTCACCCCCTTTCAATCTAAATAATTATTAACTTGTGATTGTATTTCAGAAACAATACTTTTAATTTGCTGCTTTTTTTCTGGTGATAAATTTTTTAATTTTTCTTCATTTATCCCATGCCTATTAAAAATATCTGAGAGTAAAAGGTCTATAATTATATTCTTTTGATCCTTATCAAACTTAAAGGAAGAAAATTTGTTTAAATCATCCATTTACAATATTCACTCCAATCAATTTTCTATAAAAATTTTAAATATCTACGAGCATTATATGTAATGAAATAAAAATTGCTTGGACAAGTAACTTAATCTTCTATTTTCACTTCTTTTTGCTAATAAAATCAAAAGCTGACTTCTAATAAGAAGACAGCTTTCCTTCACTTCACATAAATATAAGTTTCATTACTGTTAAATCATGTATTTTATCTTTATTTGTAGTTTTCCACACTTGCTTTACCATTAATCTTGAATATTAATTCAGTCATAATAAAAAGTCCAAGCTTGTACCACGTATTACAACAAAAAACATTTACTTAGAGTGAAAACTTATAGCTAAATATCAATAGGATAGACACTTTATAAAATGTTTAGTTTAACTAATAAAGCTAATAAAATTTGAAGGAGAATTTGAATATTCACTGCAATATCTGTATCAGTAGTTGTTACGGTTACGTTTCTAGAATTTTTAATAAATGTTTTTTGTCTATTAATTTGTTTAATAGCTGATTTTTGAAATAATTCTTGTGTTATTTTATCTGCCTTTTCACTATCTGCTATAGAAATACTTACTACAACTACGATAGCTGCTTGTAATGCCGCTTGGATAGATAGCGCAGCTTTTGTATCTGTAGTAGTAACTTGTACATCTGCTGAATCAACTATTTCAATATATTCCTCAGAAATTTGATCGATTTCATCTGTTTGTATAGCTGCCTCTAAAAAATTTGCATTTTTACTAAACGAATAATCATTTAATGATTCGCAATCTTCTTTTTTTGGCTCGCAATCCTCTTTTTTCGGCTCACAATCTTCTTTTTTTGGCTCACAATCTTCTTTTTTTGGCTCACAATCCTCTTTTTTTGGCTCATGAACTCGTTTTTTCGGCTCAAACTCCCGGTTTAATGGATCCCGATTTTTCTTTCGTCTACAAACTTCACATTCACACATAAAATCACCCCTTTTAGTCTTAAAAATTAGCAATATTAAAATATTGACTAACTAATAGCATTTTATGTATTTTTTTTAAATTTGTTTGGACAAGTAACTTAATCTTCTACTTCTTTTTCTAATAAAAAAAGCTGCCTTCTAATAAGAAGACAACTTTCTTTGTGACTACTCTAGAATAGATTTCATACAATATAATTGTTCCTTCCTTATAACCTGAGTTCGTCACTTTAGTTATAAAAATGTGGGTATATCCTATACCTTTTTTAGGGACCATCCATAATTTATTTCATAAAAAGTGCTTTGTTTTACTGAAAGGTGGTTGCGGAAACAACCGCCTTTTTATTCGGAACAAAATAAAACTTTTATATAAAAGACCCATACTTAAATACACTAAACTTCATATAATATATTGCATCCTTTCTTTTTAGAATAAGTAGTCGTTTACTGAAGGGCACTTTTCGAAGTGCTCTTATCTTTAATCCCCCTCTTTTTCAGGAAGAGTTTTTTTACTAAACCCTAATATGATTTGTATCACTAAGGCTAGGGATTACGACATTTCCTTAATAACTTCAATGAATACAGTAGCTACTAATTAAAATACCCCTATGTTCTTCTCTACACTTAAACCATCGTGCATTACCGAACACATGAATTAATTTTTATTTTGACTATGTAACACTAAATTCACAAGATTATTATCCTATGTTTGATGAAGCCATCATTTCAATGCCAGCAACCCCACACTTTTAACTAATAACTTAAACAAATGGGCTACCTCAAGGTTCCTTTGATATAGTATGTTATGTTCTATATAATGAAGAGAGCGCTAGTATTCCGAAGGAGGATATATATGAGTATTCAATTGGCCACATCTAACGATTTAAAATGGATTAATAGTCAATATGACTCAATAGGATTTGTACGAAGTGATTTAAAGAGAGATAAAGTTGCAATTATTACATATAACAACGAGTATGCAGGTGTTGGCCGATTAGTCCAAATAGATGAAGATACTTTAGAAATGGGCGGGATTTTTATTCTGCCTCAATTTAGAGGGCTTCAATTAGCTGGTGAGCTTGTTTCATTTTTAGTAGAAACTGCGAAAAAATCACAAATACAAAATGTATATTGTCTTCCTTTTGAGGAATTAGAAAACTTTTATAAGAAATATGGATATACTGAAGTCGATACTACGACAGAAGCAGTCCATCCAATTATTCTAAAAAAATATAATTGGTGTTTGGAGAACTACGATAAACACGTTCTACTATTTAAATTGTAAATGTAATAAAGTGAAACTTTAATCAGTGGGAGTTTTAATCAAATCTCTCACCAATCGGGCTTTGATTAAAACTCTATGTTCCGTCAATACTATAGATAATATGATTGTATTTCTCCATTCCCCCTTGGAGAGGAGCAGTTGGCTTTTGCTAGCTGCTCTTTTATTTTTTCAAAAAGTCACATAAATATCTTTAATTCCAAACATTCAAAAGATAAAATATGATATGATTGTTATGAAGATATTTACCAACTAATAAATGCGCCCTAGACTTACGTACTAGGGCGCATTTATTTTTTAGTATGTAACTCCTTCACTCATCTATTATCCACAAAATAAGTATCATATGCCTTATCAAATTCATATCCTAACTTTTCTGCTAGTTTAGCAGATGTAGTATTCGCTGCGTCCCAGTTTGGATACTTTCCATTTTCTAAGCAATCCAATATAAGAGCTGCACTTACTACAGTTGCCAAGCCCTCTCTTCTATGATTGTGATCAGTCGCAACTTCAATTTCAATCCCATCATTATAAATACTATACGAGGATGCACCGCATACAACTTCTCCGTTATATAAAATGCTATAACCTATACCACGGTTTATATAATCTTCTACCGAATGAAATTGACTTGTGAAATCTTCAGATATCTTATGTAATGTAGGGCTATTTGCGATATGCTCGTCTATTCTTCTTAACTCATATTCTTTTGGAAGTGCTGATATAAAAGATTTTAATTTTGAACGATTAAAAACTTCTGGATTTCGTTTGAATTTATAACGTAAAAACTTATCTATTTTTCTTTCATGGAATGTTTCTAAGCGTTGTTTCCACTCTTCACTATTTACGATAACTAAAATTCTTTCTGGAATATTACGTAATAACTCTTCTGTTTCTTTCGTATTTGGGTCTCCAGCGTAAAATGTAAAAATCCCTACCGTAACTTGTGCTACTTTTGGATTTTCAAGATCATTTACCCAAGCAGTACCCATATGCCCTTGTAAATAAGAAAGTAAAACAACGTTATTGAAATCCTCAAACATAGAAATTAGTTTTTTTCTTGTATGTATATTCGCTTCATATATCATTTACATTCCCGCCTTCTTTAGAATCAACTACTCTTAACATTTTCATGAGCGCTCCATAATTCGTATTCATATACATACCCACCTGTTCATCATAAAAGCAATTGACTATTAAATTAAAACTTCGAATATTTATAAAATATCAGTAAACATAAAATGATTATAACATCTACTAACTATGAAATGATCAACATATAAAATAAGTCAACAATAAATATATTTCTTACCCGTTAACAAACGGTTTGAAGGACCAACATAATTAATTATGTAACAACCCTCAACAATAGTTTGAGGGTGCATTTAAATACATGTGTTATAACTCATTTTTATAAATAAAAGATTCCGTCTCACCGTTCTTATATACTTTAGTCAATTTAACAACTGATTTGTACGTGTTAACGTCATCCTCTATCATTTTTTTCACCTCTTCTATTTCGGCATCACCAGTTCCGCCCTCTATTTTTAAACAGTTCGAAATGGAAAGGTATCCGCTTGATGCCAATATAAAAATAAAAATCGTATCAGGAAAATTAATAAATAATAATCCGTAGTTTAAAGGGTCTCCAGCTGGATGTGATAAAAGTAATCGAAAACCTACCAGTTCAGGTACTTGAACAAACTCTCTAGAAACTTTCGCCTCACCTACTATAGTAATTTGCTTTACTACATTCCCGAGATCATCTGTAAATTCAGTACATCTAGGTGGATTAATTGTTGTTGCTTGGAAAGACACATTTAATTCAGGATTGTTAAAATCGAAAAAGATTGTACTCCCCTCTGTTAAACAATGCGGGCAAACATTTCCTAGCAAGCTAAAGTCCTCTTCAATATATTTAACTTTTGTTTTGCAACTACATACTTTCCCTATTCGAATTGCATCAATCTTTGAACAATCGACAAATATAACCTCATTGTCTTCTTGTACGAATGATACGATACCTGTTTTCTTATTAAATGAAAGAAAATAAGATACAGCAATTTCGTTTCCTGCTATTATGATACTTTCAACTTTTGTATACGGTTCTAGACTCTGTAAAAACTCACATATACTATTTTGGCAACACCCACAATCACGTTTCGGTTCACACCCCACTTACACTCCATCCCTTCTCTATATAGAATGGCTACTACATATATATGAGAAGAAAATAAGAAAAGCTTGGACAATATAACGTTAACGTAGCAATATCGTTACCTACTCGTACATTTATATGGAAATCACACCATTTTTGAGTAAGGAAACATAATTTTTACTATAAATACATATAACAATTTCATCTTTCATGAAAAAAACGTTATAATAAGGTGTAGCCTCTACGATTACGTTATAAAGGAGATTAAAACAATGGCTAAAATTAAAGTATACCAAGCAAAAGAGGAAAATATGGAAGCAGTAAAAAACATCATTGATGTTGAGGAACAAAACCCAACTGCTGAAAATTTACAAAATCTATATGCGTGTGTATTAGATACTGAAGATATGGCATTGCCTGAATCATACATTGAAGAAGATATCTTAATTGATTCTATTGAAGTTATGGTTAACGCTTCTCAAAGCAAAGTAAGAGACTTAGGTGCTTACGATGTAATCGAAGTTCAAAACAAAGGTAAGAAAACACAAATTTTACTATTAGCAGACGAAGAATACGAAATTATCGAAGGCTAATCTAAATCTGTACATACGAAAAAGCTCCTTTCCAATTAGAAAGGAGCTTTTTCATTACGCTTTTGATGTTTCACTCTTTTTATTCGTTTGTTGTTTCTTAATTACCATGCGCTCATTTCCCATAAAGAAAATGAATATGAATGCTAATCCAGCTGGTACCAATGCCCACATGAATGTTTGAACAATTGAACTAGAAAGAGCGTCAATAATCTTATCTAATATTTGCGGAGGGATTTGAGATCTTGCCGATTCTGATAGAATAGCTCTTGAATCCCCTAAAGCGTTTGTATTCATTCCCCCGCTCATCCCTTTAAATGCTTCTTCTAATTGATCTTGGAAACCTGTTCTTTGGATCATTCCGAAGATTGTAATGCCTAGTGTCATTCCTAACGAACGAATGAAGTTACTCGTTGAAGTCGCAGACCCGCGCTGTTCCATACCGAAGTTGTGAATAGCTGCCATACTTAGTACAGAGAATGAGAAACCGACTCCAAATCCGATAATAATCATATAAACTGTTAATAATACACGACTTGTTTCTGGTGTTAACGTGCTTAATAAGAATAGTCCAATTAGCATAATAACCGCAGAAATAATCATAATGTTTCGGTAGCTAAGTTTAGTTGTTAAAAATCCGCCTAACTGCGCCGTTACGACTGATCCTAACATCATCGGTAAAAGTAATAATCCTGAGTTTGTTGCGGTACCACCGTATACACCTTGAATAAATAACGGAATGTACACAGTTGCTGACATAAATGCAGCACCGTAACATAAAGCAATAATTGTACTCATTCCGAATAAGCGCTGCTTAAACATCTCAAATGAAATAATTGGTTCTTCTACTTTTCGTTCAATAAAAATGAATGCGATGATTAAAATGGCGAATCCACCAAATAAGCTTAAAATAAAGCTAGAATCCCAATCATATTTTTGTCCACCTAGTTCTAAAGCAAACATTAAACAAATTACTGCACCAACTAAAGTAATTGCACCAAACCAATCAATCTTTTGCTTTCTATGAACGCGTGATTCTTTATAAAAGAATGTAATAAAAATAAGTGCTAAAATGCCAAGTGGTAAGTTAATATAAAATACCCAGTGCCAGCTAATGTAATCGGTAATATATGCGCCAAGTAATGGCCCGAAAATACTAGATAATCCAAATACCGCTCCGAATAAGCCACCCATTTTCCCGCGTTTTTCAGGTGGGAAAATATCAAAAACGATAGTAAACGCAATTGGCACTAATGCCCCGCCGCCAATACCTTGAATGGCACGATAAATACCTAACTGTGTAATATTTTCAGCAGTACCACAAAGTGCCGAACCAATCATAAAGACAATTAAACCGAAAATAAAGAATCTCTTTCTACCATACATATCTGATAGCTTACCGAAAATCGGCATGCCTGCCATTTCTGCGACCATATAGGCAGAAACGACCCATACAAAGTTTTCGAGGCCTCCTAAGTCACCAACGATTGTTCCCATCGCCGTTACGACAATGGTATTATCCATCGATGCCATTAAAATACCTAGCAATAAGCCCGCCACAACAAAGCCGAGCTTATTATTCTTCTCAACCATATCTCTTGCTCTCCCTCATACTACTTATATTTGTTTATGTTCTTTTACGACTGCATTACCTTTTTGATTAAAACTAGTATGATATTCTACAACACTAATTTCACATCCAGGACCAATTGTGACGTTGTTCCCTCTTACAACTTCAGCAATCGTATGTTCTAAATAGATATCATCTCCTTCAACAATCGAAGTTTGGAGGTTTCCAGCATGACTAGTAAAAGGAATAAATCTCGTTTTTTTACGAACAGTAATCTTTTTGCCACCAATTTCTCTTACCTTACTGCCTTCATAACGAAGTGAGATTTGAATATTTTCAGCATTAAGTAATCCAGCACTTTCAAGACCACCAGTTAATGATAAATCTTCTATTTCAATATCTCCCTTCACATTTAAAGCACCTTTTACATCTACGAAATCACCTGAAAACTTTCCTGCAATATCTATCATACCTCTAACTTTTGTTTTTTCAATATGAGCATCACCATGAATTTGTGTATTACCATATACTTTTACATATTCCGCATCTACATTTCCTTGTACTTCGTTATCTCCATACACGACATAGTTTTTCACTTTCACATTACCGCGTACATCACTCGTTCCGTACGTTTTAAACTCATTGCAACTCATATCATTCGTAATTGTTCCTTCACCGCGAATCTTCACTTTATTATAATCTCCGCCTGCTGAATTACCAGAACCATTTACTGTGAGACTATGTGGATGTTCCATATTGATTTCTCCCTTCCGTTAAACCTGCTTAATTTCTTTTACATTTGCATTTTTATCAACAGTAAGAACACCCGTATATTCAATCAGTTCAATCTCACAGTTTGCTCCTACTGTAACATTGTTTCCTCTTACCGTTCTTATGTGAGCATAATCAATATCGATATTGTCGCCTTCTAATAGTTCAGCTTCTAACTGCAAGCCAAATACTGTTTTAAATAGCCTACTAAATGTACCTGATCTATGTCTTACTTTAATCGTTTGACCACCAATTTCTTTCGCTCGACATGTACCGTGAATATTTATATTAATTTCATCTGCGCTTAATAAACCACCAATTGTAAATTGTCCTTCTGAAGAAAAAGTATCCACTTCACAATTACCGTCAATTGTAGCTTGACCATTGACTTTAAATTCTTCACCAGTGACATTTCCACCTATCGTACCTTTTCCTGCAATTTTCAAACTGTTTGCTTTTACATTTTGCGTAATTGTTGCTTTTCCATCAATTCGCATCGTTTCAGCATGAACTGTGCCATCAACTTTACCAGATCCGCTAATTCGTGCACTGCTACTTTTCAAATCGCCAGTAACTGCACCGTAACCGTTACATTCAAATTGCTCACATTCAACATTTCCATTCACAGTTCCTTTTCCGTTTAATTGCACTTTATGAAACTCGCCACCATTCGATGAACCGTAACCATTTATAATCAAATTATCTGTACGCATACTTTCTCCTCCACTACAACAATTTAGTTTTTAATGCTTCGGTATATTTCATAATCGCTTCGCGTAAAACGATTTTGGTGCCTTTTTCAAAAATTAAATCGTCCACGTTTGAAACTAATAAACATGTAGAAATACCTAACTTTCGGACAATGATTAAGTCACAAGTTTTATGTTTCATTGCTTCATAATTTTCACGTAAAACTTGCAAGACCATTTTTCCTTCTTCTAAACTAATCTCTCCTGATTGTAGTAATTCTTCTAACATGTACACATAAAGAATGTCTACAAATTGAAACTCTGCTGTTTTATTCGTTTGTTCTATGAAAAATTGTAAAACTGGTTCTGATGCAATCCCCTTGCGTAAAATCTCTTCCTTTGTTAAAAGAATTTCTCTCACACTCGGTGAAAACATGTTCGCTAATTCATCAAGTGATAAATCCTCTTTCATCGTTTGGATTTTATCGATACGCTCTAATATCTTTTCTTTCGGAAAAAATGTCTCTTGACCTGTAAACGTTGATTTTCGTACAAACCAATCTTCCGGAATTAAATTTTTTCTTTTCCACCTATATAACTGTCCGTATGAAATACCAGTTAGTTCTAATAAATCTTTTTTTGAAATTAAATCTGTACTCAACTGTATAACACTCCTTCCTGATAACAATGTAACATAACACTGTTACGCTGTAAATAGACTTTTATCACAAGTAGCGTAACAATGTGTAAAACAAACCTATTCTCACATACAAAAAGGCTCTTACACATCTTATGAAAATGTGCAAAAGCCCTTATATATCAAGATTTAAACCAAATATTATAAAAATCAATCCAACCTTGTGAATTAATCATTATATTTTGAACTTTTTCATGTGTACTTACCTCTTGTTTATTACGATATAAAGGAATAATATGAATTTGACGTAACAAAGTATCCTCGATATCGCGTAACAGTGTAACTCTTTTCTCTAATTCTTCTTGTCTAAAATAAGGAGACAACTTTTCATGAAAGTCCATGCTGCTTTGTCCATGAATAAAACTATTTTTTGTAAGAAACATATATAATAAACTATCTTCTATTCGTTCACTTATTGTGGCACTATCATGCATCATATCGGCCTTTTGTATCGTACTTACTTCCAATAGCTCTTCTATCTCAAGAAAATTATTTTCTACACGAATCCCGTACTTCGCACACTCTTTTTGTATCCATTGTGCATCTTCAACATGATCTCGTCCTGTAAATGTGTAGAGTTGTAGCACTTCACTATGATAAGTACTCCTTTTAATTAAACTTTCGATATCTTCGTCAATATCTACTATGCTTTCATTTGCTAATATTAGTTTCTTTGCCACTTCTCCACGTTCTCCGCCGAGTTCTTGAACGATTGTATAACCATGAATGATTTGATATAACGCTTTCCGAAATAACGCATCTTGCATTGGTCCTTCTTTCGTAAGATTACATGTTATATATGTCACGTTCGACTCAAGCCGAGACAATTCTTTATTATATTTTTCTTTATCTTTATACTGCGCCTTTACTAAAACATCGTATGTACTTACACCTTGTTCTACATTCCACAACTCAATACGATCTAAAAAAGGTCTTTCACGAAAATATAAAGGATGTCCTTCTAAAATGAACAGATTTTCATTACTTTTATATAATTGAAAAGGCCCTGTTCCAATTAACCCTCCTGCTTCATCTTCATTCACGATAGAACACTGTTCTGCACTTAGCATATGTAAAAACATTCGATTTTCCGTATGTAATTGAATTTCGAAAACGTAGTCATCCACTGAACGGATATTTTCAACGTGTTGTAACATCCATGCGTGTGCATTATTTTCCAGCTTCATAAATCGATTCAACGAGTATATAACATCATGTGCAGTAAGTTGTTTTCCATTATGAAAGTGAACTCCTTTTCGTAAGTAAAACGTCCATATTTTTTCAGCGTCATTATATTCCCAGTGAAATGCAAGTCTTGGCTCTATAATGTTTGTATTACCGTCTACATACACGAGTGTGTCGAATATATGTTTTACCATATGGCATTCTGAACGCATTGTAGCGTATACAGGATCTAATGTGATATCTAAATTCATTTGTACTTGCAACCGGAGTACATCTCTTCTCCCTTCAGATGTCATTTCAACCTTATGACCAAATATTGAATCCACCCAGGAGTGATATTCTCCCTTTACCGATGGAAAATGTGAGCTATAGCGTTCCACAAATATGCTTCCGCTTTTCACATCCCCTTTTTTCGTTATTTCTTTTCCTCTATCTAAAATTAAAGACATCGGGTGCTTTTGAAATATTAACTTAGAACGATTTCCTCTGCCGCGACCTGGAAACCACTTAATCCAATTTAACTCATCTAATTTTTTTATAATTAATTTACTATTACGCTCTGTACAAAATAGTGTTCTAGATATATTTTGCACTGTTACTTCCAATCGTTCTCCCTCTTTTTTCCCTTTTCCATAAGCAATCCATAGTTCAATGTATTGATCTAAAATAAACATCATACTCCCCCTAAAAGGTGAAAAATACTCCCTATTGTTTCTACCCTTTTTCCAACTCTCCTTTCATCTTATCATTTCAATATAGAAAGGAGGAATTAATATTGAATTATCTCTTACTTCGTTACAATAAACCTATTTTTATTAGACTGTGCGGTGAATTATTAACCCGAACGACTGAATCTATGTTAGCTCTCATTATGATTATTTACGTCAATAAAATGTTAAACGGCAATGTAATAATAACTATGCTGATTTTCGGACTGCAGCCACTTTCAGACATTTTATTTACACTTATTGCTGGAGGAATTACTGATAAATATGGCCGAAAAAAGATTATGTTACTCGGATTATTACTACAAGGTGTTGCAATCGGTAGTTTCGTTTTCGCTCAATCCGTTTTTATATTTGCACTGTTATATGTCATTAATGGTATTGGCCGTTCCTTATACATTCCAGCTCAGCGTGCACAAATTGCTGATTTAACAAAACAAGAGCAGCAAGCAGAGATTTTTGCTCTCCTACAAACGATGGGAGCAATCGGATCCGTAGTCGGCCCTTTAATCGGTGCAAGTTTTTATAATACTCACCCAGAATATTTATTTATCGTGCAAAGTGTAACTCTTACGATATATGCTGTTGTTGTTTGGACCCAGCTCCCAGAAACTGTTCCACCTATAAGTAAGTCGAAACAAACAGTTGAGGCAAGTTCACCAAAGCAATTTGTTTTTAAACATTACGCCATATTCGGTCTTATGGTTTCTACACTTCCTATTAGCTTTTTTTATGCACAAACTGAGACGAATTATCGTATTTTTGCAGAACATGTATTTCCTAATCTCGTATTCATACTCGCATTTATTTCAATATGCAAAGCCATTTTGGAAATCATTCTACAAATCTTCCTCGTAAAATGGTCTGAACGATTTTCTATGGCGAAAATCATCCTTATTTCTTACGCCTGCTATACAATAGCTGCAGTTGGCTTTAGTTATTCAACGACGATATTGTCGTTATTCTTCACCTTACTCTTTTTAGTCATTGGAGAAAGTATTGCTCTAAACCATTTATTACGATTCGTTTCAGAAATTGCACCTCATGATAAACGTGGTTTATATTTTTCAATTTACGGTATACACTGGGATATATCTCGAACGTGTGGACCAGTTATTGGCGCAGTTATATTAAGTAAGTTAAATGGAAGTATGCTGTTTTATATTTGTGCTAGCTTCTTATTAGTTGGAGGTATTGTTCAAGCGCTATTTGTTCAAAGTTTGGAACGTAAAAAAATCGTGAACCATCCTACACATAATTTATAGGTTACTACTTTTTCAGTAGATCAACATTTCTTATTGGATAAATGCTAAAAAATAAAAGTGAAGTATTTCGCATATGAAAGTATGTTTTATATGACAGGAGACGTTCCTTGTTTACAACTAAAAACACCTCACTTCAAGAAAGTGAGGTGTTTTTGAAATCACTTAATTTCTTATCCTGCCATTTTATTAATACTATCCTCTGGCGAAAATACGGAAATATGATTGACCTTACCAGTCGATTTTGGAATGACAAATTTCAATTCATACTGGTTATTTACTTTGTATACATATATTTTATCTTCACCATTCTCTTTAACTGAAGATGGTTTTCCTAATGCTTTTTCAATTTCTTGTAATGTAATCAATTTTAGTTCTGCATGATATGAGCGTACATCAAAAACTTGTGACCCTTTATTAAATCCGAAAACAACATTTTTATTTGTAAAAGTTGCGTACATTCCATTCCCTGCATATTCGGTTTTATTTGCTTTCCCCCACGCTTTTTCAATTTCTTCAATATCCCCTGTATGGGCTCCAAATGGCACATTAGGTACCTTTCCTTCTTTTGCTAGTTCAAACAAATCTTTAACGTGGTTAATTGATTTTTGATTAAGTGTTCTATCTTTCGAATCTTGCTCAGCTGATGGTTTTGTTGTTTTTTCATTACTTGGTTTTGCTTCAAGATTTTTCTTTTCTTCTGAAGAATTGCTTTGTTCATTTTTATGATTTTCCGAGGCTGGATTTGCTTCCTTTTTTTCGTCTGTCCCTTTACATGCTGCTAATGCAAATGTGCATGTAAAAGCAAGAAATAACATAACTATTTTCAAATATACCTTCATCATTTTTACCCCCTATTGTATTTTATTCATTTCGATAATCAACCGGATGCGAAGTATAGTATGAATTAAGGACTTCTAATTCTAAATCGTCACTTTCCCATAATTTTAAAAAACTTGGAATTATATTGTTAATCATCGTATTCATCTCCTTCTTTAAACCTTCTCTTCTCAATGATAATATCCTCTATCTATACTGTCACAACAGCTCCTTGAAACAAAAAAACCAGTAGGAAGTGATTACTCTTTTCCTACTGGTTGAAATGAAATTAAACGGTAAATCTTAGCTTCTTAAAAAATGTAGCGATAGTGTTTTTTACTGTTTCAAAATTATAAGCAAACGTGTTATCTCCACTTAATGATGAAATACATGTTAAACCTGCAGCTTTAATAAAAGCTTTTACATCTACAAGCATACAATTAGCCTCCAAGAATTTAATTACAATCATTATAACAGGTGTTTTACGACGCTAACATGAAAGTAATAAATAAATTTCTATTATTAATTTATCTCGCTATTTGCCGGGCAGTAAGATCCCCACCTCAAAATTCAGCGGAAACAAAGAAGTTAGGTGGGGGCCCTGCTACCCGTAAAAGCTAAATTGGTGAGGGCTGATAATCAGTGGGAATGAACAAAACCCCCACTGATTAAAATTTCACCTTATTTAGCTTACAGTACACCATTTCAATGTCATATAAAAAAGCTGCCCAAAAAGAGCAGCTTCAAATATGTATATTACACTTCGATTGATTTACCATCTTCAACAATATGATAAAGTAAATGCGCTAAATGATGAATTGGACCGTATTCTTCCTCTTCCTCATCTGTTTCGCCTTGGAATTCAAGATCGTTTAAGTATAGTGCTAAAAATTGATAGTATAGTTTTAAATCAAATCCGTAGCATGCAGTTGGTTCTTCATGATCCCCTTCATATTGTAACATTAAGTATTGATCATTTCCTTCTGCATCTTCTGCATCAAAGAATACGAAGAAGCCAACGTTTGTATCTAAATCAAATAAATGACGAGTACCTTTTTCAGTTGCTTTATTGAAGTCCTCTTCACTTAATTTATGTACTGTTGCCGCTTTTGCATTATCTTCTTGATGGAAATTTACTGTAAATGATTTCAATGCTGACACCTCCTGATTGTATAATACTAGCATAACATATAAAAAGGACTGCTTACAAATGTAAACAGTCCTTACATTCATTTTCGCATTGCTCGTAATAAGAAGCTTACGATGAAAATTAAAATAATCGCACCGATTAAAGCTGGAATAATTGCATATCCGCCAATGACTGGACCAAAACTACCAAGTAATTTCGAACCAACCCAAGAACCGATAATACCAGCAATAATATTACCAATTACACCACCAGGTACGTCCTTTCCAGTAATTAAGCTCGCAAGCCATCCTAATATACCACCGACGATTAAAGACCAAATCATATAATAACCTCCTTTACATTTCACCAATCAAAATATAATTAGAAACAATTGCTTACCATTAGTTATGTGACATTTTTCATAAGTTATTCATGTTGTTCAACTTTAAGATTTTTGAGAATAATACACACAGATTAAACCTTTTTTTGAACTAACGATTTATCCGACTTGTTATTACACACATTAAGAACAATCTGGCTTCAATATTGTTCGCATAAACTCTTCTTTAAAAGCTGCATAGTTAAAACCAACAGCAATTCTTTGAATCGGCCGATCATCAAACCTTGTTGGCTCAGCTACTTTTCTAAAGTCTGCTACACTTTGGCCCCTAGTCACATCATTTGTCGTACTAATCCACACTGCCGATTTTTTATATTCGAAAATACTGTCATTTATAAACGAGATAAACGGTAGTAAATCGTGTATAGGACTTCCACCAATACCCGGATATTCTTTTTTATAGAAATTCTCATAATAAAAATCAATCATTGGTTTAATGAGTTTCGCCTGTCCAGTTCCTTGTTTATCTATTATATTGGCCATTTCAGGCGTAATAAGCGCGCCCTGTGTTACATTTAACGGGTATATGCTAGCGTTTTTCGCATATTTCATAACAATATTTGCTGCAATTGGATCACCATAAAAATTCGCTTCAGATACTGGTGTAACATTACCTGGAAATAGGAAAGCGCCGCCCATTATATAATACGAACAAATACGATCCATTATATTTGGATACAATAAAAATAACGTAGCAAGTGTCGTTAGTCTCCCTGTCGCCACAATTATAATATCTTCTGGACAAGGTTCGATTAATTTGATTAATTCACAAAAATTTTCTCGTTTACAAATTCTCATCTCAGGTGGAATAATAGGACCTAAACCGTGATCCCCGTGGATTTCAGGGAAAAACAAAGGCTCTTCAGCTGTCATCGGTCTACTCGCACCTTCAATAATTTTCACTTGTGTAGCATAGTACCTTTCTAAAAAATAAACATTTTCCGTAACGATATCTCGTGATACATTCCCGTACTCAGCAACAATACCTAGAATATCTAATTTACATGTTTTATTTGCATAAATTAACGCTACGGCGTCATCAATACCAAAATCTCCAAAAAAGATAATTTTCTTATTAACTATTCTCACCCCTCTTAAGCATAATCTACTATTATTATTATGTGAAAAAGACAAGGCGGTGAAACAGCGCAAACTAAAAAAGTCGCCTATTTATTGGCGACTTCAATCTTTTTATAAGACAAATATGCAAGTACATTTTTACTTGAATCATATTTCGGGTTATTTCCTTTTCTCGGCTCTCTCATATGTGTCTTTTCAAATCCAGGAATGTCTGGCATTTTCCCCATAAATTCAAGCATTTCTTCCTCAGAACCTTCAATGCGTACACGAATCATTATAACTATTCCTCAATTCTCAGTTTCTCTGTACTAAGTATATCGTACTTCAGAAAGACTGCAACACATTTATCTTTTTAACGTTGTACTTTTTTTACATATAAACATAGCCATTTCAGTATAGAACGATTCTACTTTATTATTTTTTAATTGAATATTAAAATATCCCTTCATTTCGTTTGGTGCTTTCATCATACATTCTGTTAATTTTTCACGCTTTTGTAAAGGGACATCCATCATATTACACCACCAGTCAAAATCAAACTTCTTATCAAAAGTAAGACATGACTGCATTTGCAAACCGTTTTTTTCTAATAAAGTAAGCCATTCTGTCTTTTTTAGAGCTCGTTCATGACTTGGGTCTCGCTTTTTTTCTATAAAATTATAAAATGTATCATATTCATTATTTTCTGGCGAAACATTATCTGTTAAGATGAATAATCCATTATCCTTCAATGTACGATTTACTTCATAAATAAATTGAGCCGGATTCGTAAAATGATGGGCTGCAATCCGGCATGTGATTGTATCAAAAAAATGGTCTGCAAATGGTAAATCCTCTGCGTTTCCTGCTACAAAAGATACATTTTCATGCCCATTCTGCTTTATAAAAACTTTTGCTTTTTCTAACATCTGTTCTGTTAAATCAAGTGCAACTACTTCTTCAAACATGGGTGCTAACATATTTGCCACATGTCCGCCACCAGTAGCAACATCAAGAAGACGATTATTATGACGAGACTCAACTTGTTGAACTACATATTGTAAATCCAGTCCTTTAGCATGTATTTTACTATTTACATATTTATCTGCATTACTGCCAAACTGTTTTTTCACAAGCTCTTCTTTACTCATATTATCATCTTCTTTCTATTGTTATTTACATATACGACTCATATAATTATTACAATTCTCTTCATGTATTTTCAAATCCTCTTTTCATCTCACTTCTCATCACGTTCTCTTATAATCAAAATAATATGATTATACGTTATTTCATTAAACAAAAAAAAGGCTACGGGAACTTGCCCCCTAACCTGACTAAATATTTACTACATTTTTATTTCTTCATATATATCTATATAATATAAATCCTCTTTCAACTTCATAATAACATCTACTTCGTTATAAGTAGCCTCACGAGCATGTAAACCAAATTGATCCATACCAATCCATATCCACCCAGGTGTAAGATATAAAACATCTATATTAAAATAATCTAACTTAGTAAGCTCCGATGTAATAAATTTATCTTTATTAGCGATTTGTTTATCTATTAAACCATATTCTTTTCCATTTTCAAATAGCGATATAAATTTCCCTACAATCGGATGTTCACGAACAATAAAATGATATTCTTTTTCCTCTATATTTACCACAATCAAACGAGAAACAGATAAATCAGGCCCTGAATTCGACATATTTGTTTATTCACCTCCTTATATAGGCTCCTTAAATATGATAACAAATGAATATTCAAATTAAGTTAATATAATGTAAAAAATAAAAAAGCTGAATCCCCTTTAGAAATCAGCCTTTATAATTCGATCAACTTTATTCTTTTACAAATTATTATAATGTTTCTTTTTCCTCATCATTTCCGGAAACTAAATTTCCTATAGCATCCGCTGTTACTTCTACTATAAATTCACAAATACCTGCTACAACTTCTCCAATTACTTCATCCATCTTTTTACCCCCTTATTTTATGTAACTTATTTGTAGTATAGAAGAAATTAGCGAATGTAAACTATCGAAAAAGGTGACATAAACCTTACAGAATTATAAGCTCTTTCATCCCTCTGCTTATCCCCTTTGAAACTCCAAGTATTTTTAGCAGACATATAGGCCATCATAAATATGAAGCAAGTAATAATCTAGTGTCAGGAGGCGTTTAATATGTATTACGTAAAATTAATTAAAGGTCAATCTTTCTACGCTTTTGATCATCGTTTCTTGGTGTCTGAAGAAGAAGAGGTTTCAGAGAAAATTTATAATTACTTACGACGTAATGAATTTTTTGAAGTACGTAAAGAAGAATACTCTGCTTAATTACAAAAAGCATTAAGAAGAATATCATCTTATTGTGATATATTCTTAATGCTTTTATGTGAATTTCTTCTTTTCAATAATTGTTGTTGACTCTATTAAATAATCTATTATTTGTCCAAGCTAATTCTTCACTATTTTCATATTCTAGTATATGAGGAGGTGAAGAATATGACTCATATCATTGATTACCAAGCTACTCAACCTATTAGTAAAACTGGTGAAACAACTTTTGCAATCCCAGCTTCTCCAAATAAAGCAATTTTAGCAAATTTGAAATTGAGAATTTCAAGTAGAGATTCACGTAATAATCGAGTAGAATTAATCGCTACAATTGGTGTAGAAGGTATAACTGAGACTTCACAAGTTTTATTCCGAATTTTCCGTGATAACATTGAAATTTTTAATGCGCAAGTAGGTATTGAATCTACAGATTCTGAACAATTCTACGTACAAACATTTCAAGCTATAGATCAAAACGTTAACAGTGGAACACACGAATATTCATTAACTGTAGAAAACCTTACTAGTGGTGCAAGCGCAGAAGTTGTTGGCCCACTATCTTTTAGCGCTTTAGCTATTGGACAAGAGCGTAAATGTTGCTAAGTGAATCTAATATTTAATTTTGTACTTGAGAAAAGCGAGGCGTAGTTATACGTTCTTGCTTTTTTATATGTATCCTTACTTTCTATTAGCTTTAATCATAATTTTTTTACGTTTTGATTCACTTATTTCATCAATTAACACATCAAATTTTTGACCAATCAAAAAGATTGAAATCCAATTATGAAACACGTAATATAGACTCTGACTCTAAAAAAGTTCGTATGAAAAGAATACATAAATAAGGAGGTTTTATATACGAGTTTTTCATTTTAAAAGACGGAGAGGTTTTAATGTTATGTGGCGTAATAAAAACGTTTGGATTGTTTTAATTGGGGAGTTTATTGCAGGTCTAGGATTATGGCTTGGTATTCTTGGCAACCTTGAATTTATGCAAAAATATGTCCCTTCTGATTTCATGAAATCAGTTATATTATTTATCGGACTATTAGCCGGTGTTCTAGTTGGACCTATGGCTGGCCGTGTCATCGATCAGTATGAAAAAAAAAAAGTTCTTCTTTACGCTGGGTTTGGTCGAGTTTTAAGTGTTATTTTCATGTTTTTTGCTATTCAATTTGAAAGTATCGCATTTATGATCGCATTTATGGTTGCTCTTCAAATTTCAGCAGCATTTTATTTCCCTGCATTACAATCTGTAATTCCACTCATCGTACGTGAGCATGAATTATTACAAATGAACGGTGTACATATGAATGTTGGTACAATTGCTCGTATTGCAGGCACTTCACTAGGTGGAATTCTTTTAGTTGTGATGAGTTTACAGTACATGTATGCCTTCTCAATGGCAGCATATGCCTTATTATTCCTCTCGACTTTCTTCCTACAATTCGAAGACAAGAAATCAACAACACCAAGTAAACAAGCTGCAAAAGATAATAGCTTTATGGAAGTATTTCGTATTTTAAAAGGAATTCCTATTGCTTTTACAGCACTTATATTAAGTATCATCCCTCTATTATTTATAGCTGGGTTTAATTTAATGGTTATTAACATTAGCGAAATGCAACATGATCCTACGATTAAAGGGTTCATATATACAATTGAAGGTGTCGCATTTATGTTAGGTGCCTTCGTAATTAAACGTCTATCTGATCATTTCAAACCTGAAAAATTACTATATTTCTTCGCAGTTTGTACTGCTTTTGCACATCTGTCATTGTTCTTTAGCGATATAAAATGGATGGCTCTTACATCATTTGGTTTGTTTGGGTTTAGTGTTGGCTGCTTCTTCCCTATTATGTCGACGATTTTCCAAACGAAAGTGGAAAAAAGTTATCACGGTCGCCTCTTCTCATTCCGTAATATGTTTGAGAGGGTTATGTTCCAAATCGTCTTACTTGGCACAGGCTTCTTCTTAGATACAATTGGGTTACAATATATGGTTCTCATCTTTGGAGTCGTTTCATTATTGATTATTTCTATTTCCCTTTCTAAGCAGAAACATTATGAAAAACAGCATTCGCAATCTGCAAATTTATAAAATAAACAAAGAAGTATGGGTCTAATATTGAATCCATACTTCTTTGTTTTATAATACGCCTATTTATTACGTTTATTGAAATTACCTAAAGGAGTATCCCCCTTTTATTTCGAATAGATTATAAAAAGTACTCTTTATAAAAGGAGTGGTAAAATGTCTGATGGCATCGAAGTATTTATTGTCCTGCTCTTTGCAATTGCTCTGTTTAGCATCCTAAACTTTTTAGCCATTTCCTTATCTGGACATAGTTTTAAAAAAAGAATCGTGGCAGGTTTCATATTTTTACTACTGACTCCCATTATTTTTTTGACTATCGCAACATTTGCTTCTATATTCGATAAAGCAGGATTTGGCGCAGGTACGTTAGCCTTTATGATCGCAAGCGTATATATATTAAATGGAATAGTGATTCTGCTTTCCTCTTTATTTATCCTCAAAAAAGACATAACATAGGCTATAGTACTAGCATGAATCTGACTTTACACTAGATTCATGCTTATTTAATTTCTCTTAAATTTTTATATGAAATTAAATAATTCTTTAAAAAAATTTAAACTTTATTTATTATAATATCCCTATCGTATTCGCACGTTTATTCAAATTTAAAAGAAAGGAGCACAAAATGAAAAAGGTTCTACTTACAATTCCTATACTAATCATCCTACTTAGTGGATGCAGCAATAACGATATATACGGTTCTTGGGAAGTCGTTGACAATAAAAAAGGTGAATGCCCTGTATATTATAAATTTGAAACAGTTGTCAAAAAAGAAAATAAAGAGGAAATTGTGCAAAATTTAGTAGAAATGCAGACAACAAAGAATAAAGACGATTTATATAAAGGCTCATTTGTCAAAAATTCTAATGTATATCACATTGATTATGGTAATTCATTTACATCGGACCAAACTTTAAAAGTTGCCGACGGTACATTAAATGTATACTTTTTGACAGCCGAAAAATTATGCACATATAAAAAGAAATGATTACATTTCAGAGGAGACGCAGAAAATATTTTCTGCGTTATTTCACTTTAGAAATCGGCCACAAAAATAGCCCTTGTTTTCGTATTCTTTTTCATTCAAAACATGAGAAATATACTTAATAAAAACTAGAAAATACCTTAAGTTATATAAAATGAATCCTATAATAGACATTTCAATTAACACATCTACGCTATTTACATCGATACTTTTCAAAATAGGCTAATCCTTCCTCTAAATTTGTCAATCGTTTTAATTTTCATAAAAAAATGATAAAATATAAACATGTGTTTTCAGAATAATTAAAAACGCAGAATGAAAGCACTGTTTTAGGAGGGGTTTTGATGACTTACACGTTAGCAACTAGAATGAAAGCATTCCAATCTTCTATATTTAGTGAATTAGGAGCCTATAAAAAAGAAAAAATTGCAGCAGGTCATAACATGATTGATTTGAGCATCGGAAATCCTGATATGCCGCCCGCTGATTTTGTAAGAGAAACAATGGTACATACAGCGAGTGAGAAAGAGAGCTACGGGTATACATTATCAGGTATTCAAGAATTTCACGAAGCTGTAACTGAATATTACAACAACACTCATAACGTTTTATTAAATGCGGATAAAGAAGTTTTATTATTAATGGGTTCACAAGACGGGCTCGTTCATTTACCTATGGTTTATGCAAATCCAGGTGATATTATATTAGTTCCTGATCCAGGATATACAGCTTATGAAACAGGTATTCAAATGGCTGGTGCAACATCTTACTACATGCCTTTAAAGAAAGAGAATGATTTCTTACCAGACTTAGAAGTCATCCCTGAAGAAATTGCCGATCAAGCAAAGATGATGATTTTAAACTTCCCAGGGAATCCCGTTCCAGCAATGGCTCATGAAGATTTCTTTAAAGAAGTAATCGCATTCGCGAAAAAGCATAATATTATCGTTGTCCATGATTTTGCTTATGCTGAATTTTATTTCGATGGTAATAAGCCAATTAGCTTCCTCTCTGTACCTGGTGCTAAAGAAGTTGGTGTAGAAATCAATTCTTTGTCAAAAAGTTATAGTTTAGCGGGTAGCCGTATTGGATATATGATTGGAAACGAAGAAATTGTTCGTGCACTTACTCAATTTAAATCTAATACCGATTACGGTGTATTTTTACCAATTCAAAAAGCGGCATCTGCAGCACTAAGAAATGGCGCTGCATTTTGTGAGAAAAACCGCAATATTTATCAAGAACGGAGAGATACTTTAGTCGATGGATTCCGAACATTTGGCTGGAATGTCGATAAGCCAGCTGGTAGTATGTTTGTCTGGGCAGAAATTCCACAAGGGTGGACTTCTCTAGACTTCGCTTATGCATTAATGGATCGTGCGAATGTCGTTGTTACACCTGGTCATGCATTTGGACCTCACGGAGAAGGCTTCGTACGTATTGCACTCGTTCAAGATAAAGAAGTGTTGCAACAAGTTGTTGAAAACATTAGAAATAGCGGCATTTTCGTCCTTGAAAAAGTAAATGAATTAGTTAAAAATTAATTCCGACTCCCCTGCTTAACTTTAGCAGGGGTATTATTAATTGGAGGTACTTTCATATGCATATTAAAGACACACTTCCCCATCGTTATCCATTTTTAATGATTGATAAAGTAACAAATGTAAAACAAGATGAATTCGTTACAGGATATAAACTCATTACAAATAACGAATGGTTTATAAATGATAGTCACAAACATATGCCTCATATGTTAATTGTAGAAGCACTTGCTCAGCTTAGTGCATTTGTACATACAAGTAATTCTGAAGGACTAGGATTCCTCTCCTCTTTAGATGGAATTGAATTCCACGGAAAAGCATATCCCGGTGATAAACTTGATTTACATTATGAGCTAACGCGCAATCGCCGAGGTTTTATTCTTGGTAAAGGTATTGCAACTGTAAACGACCAGCCTATTGTAACTATAGAAAAACTATTAATATATCAAGCAGATTAAAGTGTTCCTTATATCAGTTAGAAATATCTATTCTCAACCAATTAAGTAAATAGGAAAACATATTACGTAGTTAGGAGCAGGAAAATGGAACGTACTATCGGTATCGATGCTGGAGGAACATTAACGAAAATAGCTTATTTTAACAAAAAAAAGCTATTAACTTTTGAAAAATTTTATTCGCATGAACAACATAAAATAATAGATTGGATTAAAAACAACAATGGCATAAAACAAATATGTATTACGGGTGGTAAATCGAAACTATTACAGCAACTGCTTACAGGTTCATATAAAATAATAGAGCTAAGCGAATTTGAAGCTACTCTTGCAGGTGTCCAATTCATATTAAAAGAAGAACAACATACTATAAACAATTTTATTTTAACCAATATCGGTACAGGTACTTCTATCCATTATGTTTATAATGAACAATATATTCGCGTTGGTGGAACCGGAGTTGGCGGTGGGACTATTATGGGACTCTCAAAATTGTTAACAAATATAGATCATTTTGAAGATATAATCCCTCTAACAAAAGTAGGATCTAGAAAAGAACTAGATATTACGGTTGGAGATATTTATGGTGGTATTCTTTCCCCTATCGATAATAACTTAACTGCTAGTAACTTCGGAAAAGCAGCCATTACAGAATCAAATAATAGTAGCTCCGATATACTAGCTACTGTACAAGGACTTGTCGGTGAAGTCGTTACTGCATTAAGCCTTCAATTCGCTGAAACAAAAAACATTGAACATATTATTTATATTGGTTCGACTTTATGTAATAACGTACAACTTCAACATATTATTAGTAGCTACACCGAATATCAAAATAAAACACCAATCTTTTTACAAGATGGTGGTAATAGCGGTGCAATTGGTGCATTACTTCATGCTACGAAATAAAAAGCTGACTTTTGTCAGCTTTTTAGAAATGGCACTTCAAATTCAATAATTGATTCCCCGTTCTCTCCAATTCGCTCCACGCTTATTCTATCAATCACACAATTTAACTTCCCATGAAAACTAGGAATCTCCTTCACTACTTCAGCAGCTAATTCGGCACTTTCTTTTCTTCCGACTGTTACATGCGGGATGTACGGAATGTCTTCTTTCAAAAATTGTAATAAAGGTCCTGTATATAGAATATTATGTAGTTCCTCTATTTGTTCTTTCCCCTTTTCAACTCGTAAAAACAAATATTCTCTTTCACTTGTAATTTGATTCGTAAATTCAATTTCTATATTCTGTATCGGTTTTGATACATTTATAATATGTAATTTCAGCTCATCATTTGAAATCGAACTTTCAAATGGGAATACAATTGTAATATGCGGTGAAATTAATCCAAATAAAGGATCATGTTTTTGCCTAATGTCCTCGATTTCGCTAATGAACATGTTGTTTAGAAAAAGTAAAATTGTACGCATTTTTATCCCCTCAACTTTTCCTCATTATAATATGTATCATATTCTATGACAGCCTGCCCTTCAACAACTTGTTTTGCTTACCTGTAAAAATAAAAAAACTTCTCAAATGAGAAGTTTTCATATAGCATGATTATTATTTTCCCGCCAAACTTTTCTAAACTTATACTTTGAACTGTTCCACCACCGGGTAAATGATTAATAATTGCAACCACATCTGAATTATTACCAACGTATGTCCCAGTATATTTCTTAAAATCATCTGACCTAACATCATATATATCTTTTATTCTTTCCCCGTTAGAACAAGCCGTAATGAATAAAAAAATTGTTAGCATAACGATTATGTTATGATGCATATATTTCATTTAGCATCCCCCATTTTTATCGATATTTCGTTAATTACAATATTTACTTTCAAATCCCTTTTTAAATATACGCATTTTAATCAAAATTAAAAATTTTCATTTTTTATGTTTACAATTATCCATTAATTGTATATACTTACTAACGTAAGAAAAAAATTCTAAAAGGAGGTCGAAGGAAATGATGAAATTACAATTACATGCATTAACTTTAGCGTTAACTGCACCTGTGTTTTCTGGACAATTAAATATGAATTCGACCACCCTAATGGAGAATTGAAAATCGTAATTTATTTCATTTAATTCATAAATTCGCCACAGGAGGTCGTATACTTTCCTGTGGCTTTTTCACGCCCAGCCATAGGAGAACTGTATCTTCCTGTGGTTTTTTTGCGCGATTTTTTAGTCTCTTACATTATTTTTCTAAGAAAGGAGCAACATTCAATGACTATTAGCGTATTGTTTTTAAGTATTACGATTCAAAGAAATACAATTTCCAAAGATGAAATTCTTCATAATGAGCAAATTGAAAAAGCTATGAATGATGTTAAGGAGCGCCAAGCACTTTACTGTGATCACCTGTAATTCCTTTTTGAAAGGAGGAATTCATTTATGACTTTTCATATTTTCTTTTTTACGACTATGCTTCAAAAACATACTTTATCTGAAACTGAAATCAATCGTAAACAACAGTTAAAACAACTGACTGATAAAATAACTGACATTAAAAGTTCATACTACACTCAAATGTATTAAAAATATATTTTAAAGGGGTCATATATTCATGAAATTTAAAGCATTCTTTTTAACCATCACCATTCAAAAACGTAAGCTTTCACAGAAAGAGATTTTACGTGAACAACACATCCAAAGCATTATGGACGAAGTAAAAGAGCGCCAATCTTCTTATTACACTCGTCTTTTCTAAATCACTTATAAAGGGGTAATTATTTTATGAAATTTAAAGTATTCTTTTTAACCATTACCATTCAAAAAAATAAATTTTCCGAGTCTGAAATGCTTCATGAGCGACAAATTAATCAGGCTATGGATTCTGTAAAAGAAAGACAAAGTCATTACTGTAGTCACCTATAATTTCTTATTACACTCGTTTTTTCTAAATCATTTATAAAGGGGCAATTATTTTATGAAATTTAAAGTATTCTTTTTAACCATTACCATTCAAAAAAATAAATTTTCTGAGTCTGAAATGCTTCATGAACGACAAATTAATCAGGCTATGAATTCTGTAAAAGAAAGACAAAGTCATTACTGTAGTCATCTGTAATTCCAATTCGAAAGGAGGAATTCACATATGAAGTTTCACCTTTTCTTTTTAACGATTACGATTCAAAAAGAAACAATATCTCAAAATGAATTAAAACAAGAAAGACAATATAAACAAGTTATTGATGAAATTCGAGATCGTAGAAGCAAGTACTACACTCACCTTTAATCGTTTAACTATATAGAATTGAAAGGAGTCGATTATGATGTTGATAGCACGCTGTAAGGAAATGATTTGGATAGTTCAGAGGGATTCCACATAGTTTTATAGAGCTTATATCACACAAGTTTATCACTGAATTTGATGTATAAAAAATATATAATAAAATCAAATCAACCCACTTTTAATTATTTATTTATAAACAAAAGATACACCACTTAAAAAGCGGTGTATCTTCCTCAGTTTTTACTATTTTCGGTTACTTCTCTTCGTCTTAAACAATCTCACTAAGTTCGAAACAACTGTTTTTGTTACTGCATAAACTGGTACTGCTAAAATCATTCCGATAATTCCCGCAAAGTTACCTACCCCTAAAATTAAAATAATAATTGTTAGTGGATGAATATTTAATTTCGAGCTCATAATACGTGGTGAAATAATATTACTTTCAAACTGTTGTACAATTGTTACGATAATAATTACGTATAAGGCTTGCATCGGAGATACGAACAGTCCTACAATAACAGCTGGTGCTGCCCCGATAAATGGACCTAAGTTAGGAATGATGTTTGTAAATGCTGCGATAATTCCTAAAACGAAAGCGTACGGTAAATCAATAATTAAATAACCGATAAAAGTAAACGCACCTACAAATATACAAACGAGCGCTTGCCCTTGAATATATGCAGATAATGTTTCGTTCGTTTCCTTAATGATACGAAGCCCCTCTTCACGGTAAGATTCTGGTAATAAACTTACCGCTTTTCCTGGAAAGGCATGTCCATCTTTAAACATGTAAAATAAAATGAACGGTACAGTAAATACAACTAATGCAACGTTCGTGATAATACCAAATAAAGCCGTTGCACTCGACGTAATTGTATTTGGTATATCTTTTAAGTATTCAATCGCATTTTTTTCAATTGTTTCAATGGAAACGTAGTTTTGTGTAGATAACCATTCAAACAACCTATGATGTGATAATTCTTGTATGTATACTTTTCCCTCTTTTATGTAGCCTGGCATATTTTTTACTAAGTCCATTAGCTGTTGTGAAATCGTAGGAACAACTACTCCAACGCCAACCGCAGTTAATGTTATGATAAAAAGATATAACAGCAATATCGCTAAATTTCTAGGTACTTTTTTATTCTCCAAAAAGATTAATACAGGATTAAATATGAAGTATAAAAAAAGCGCGATTAAGATTGGGAAAAATAATGTTGATATGAAGATACCAATCGGTTGAAATAAAAATGATATTTTTGTGCAAATAAATATGATTCCTACAACCATTAGCACTTCTAATGTCCAAAAGTGCACTTTTGATTTCAAAAAAATGGCCTCCTTTAAACTAGCACTTCTCTTCATTGTACCAAAATAAGTATGAATTTCACATAATATTTTCCTTTACAATATTCCAAAATACCAATAAATACACTACAATGAGATTACATACAAATTTGCAGGTAAAGGTGATAAAAATGACACAATGCATCATTTGCAGAAAAGATACGAAAGAACTTAGTGAACAATATGTCATTCCAGAAATATTATGTGGATATTATTTCACAAACTCAATTTGTGATACTTGTCATGAACAAATGACAACAAATATTGATCGTCCTTTAATTAGGCATAAATTGAGTCAATTTAAGATTGAACAAATGAAAAGACAAATTGATTCCCCACTCTATACGAATGAGCACGGTGAGGAACTTGCGGCTGCTGAGACTGATGTTGTCGAAGTAAGCGACGAAATTCTTTATTCTAATGCATTAATTATGAAACTATGTAAAAAGCACGATATTTCCTTACATAATGAAATTTGGAAAGAGGAACGTGTAACGAAAGTAGCGAGTTCTATTCAACGTGAATTACTATTAGATAACCGTAAATATAAAATGAGTATATTAAAAATGGCTTATACATTCGCTGTACAAGCAGTTGATGGCTATTTTGAAGATCAAGATGCAATTGATATTTCTACCATTCTCTCAAATGCAGATTTCGTGGAACTAAAAGAAAAAAGCATTGTACGTGATTTAAGCAAAAGTTCTTTATGGAATACGCTAAATACAAGTAGTGAAAATCATTACTTTATTTTACTTAGCGATAAAGACGGTCTGTTTTGCTTCATTCGTTTGTTTGACATCTTTGATGTTGTCGTTCATTTATCAGAAAAAAGATTTGACCTTCCATCACCCATTGTCGGTGTAAATAATGTGAATACACAGAAATTTTATGTCCAAAGTTTAAAACAGTATATGGATGGGCTGTTCAAAGAAAAAGCACCTACTATATAATAGATACCAGAACATACGGTCTCCTTTCTTGATGAAAAGACACTGTGTTATAATGAGTATGAAAAGAACAATACAATCACATAAACCAATTATAAATTGTATATAAATAAAAAAGACTAGTGTGCGGCTACACACTAGTCCACGTAACTTAGCAGATTGGATTGTTCATTTATCCTATTTGTTTCTTACAAACAAAACAACCCACATTCTATAGGCATAGGTGGGTTGTTATTTTTTGAGCTTGTCTATTAAAACGACGACGAACGTTAACAATGCAACGAGAAACAGTCCACCCTGCAGTAGCAACGCTATTTCACTCACGTATTATCACCCCCCTCCTACTCGGAGAAGTGATAATTGAACAACCAACCGCACCTTAAGTTACCCTTTGATTTTACCATATTTTCTAATAATTTACGATGAAAACCCGCAAGCGAATAACTTGCGGATTTTTTATACCCTATTAACAGGCAGTAAACAAAATGAAGCAATAAATAAGTGAAACTTTATTTCTCACTATTTTTTTAATGCATATGCATCAGCAATCATTTCACCAACAATTTTATTTTCTTCTTTCTTCTTGTCTTTCAATAATGGGAATAACAATTCTGCCACTTCATACGCTTCTTCTAAATGCGGATATCCTGATAAAACAAACGTATCAATTCCTAACGATTCATATTCTTTTATCCTTTCTGCTACTGTATGCGGATCGCCTACAAGTGCAGTACCTGCCCCACCTCTTACAAGTCCGATACCAGCCCATAAATTAGGGCTTATCTCTAACGACTCTCTCGTACCTTTATTTAAATGTGTCATCCGTTTTTGACCAACCGAATCATATCTTGCAAATGTCTTTTGAGCAAGCTCAATTGTTTCATTATCCACATATTGAATTAAACGTTCGGCCTCTTCCCATGCTTCTTCTTCTGTCTCTCTTACAATTACGTGTAATCTAATGCCAAATCGGACTGTACGCCCCTTCTCTTCTGCAAGTTTTCTTACTTCTTCTACTTTTTCTTTTACTTGCTCTGGCGGCTCTCCCCACGTTAAATATACATTACTATGTTCAGCTGCTACTTCTTTTCCAGCAGCTGATGATCCTCCGAAATATATAGGAGGATATGGCGTTTGAACTGGTGGGAATACAACTTTACTATCTGTAACTTGAATATGTTTTCCTTCTAAAGAGATCGTTTCACCTTGCAATGTCGATTTCCAAACTTTTAAAAATCCATCCGCTGCTTCATACCTTTCATCATGATCAAGATATAATCCATCTCCTTGTAGTTCAACTGGATCTCCTCCAGCTACTACATTAATAAGCAGTCTCCCATCTGAAATTCTATCAAATGTAGATGCCATCCTCGCTGCAACTGTAGGGGACATTAGTCCTGGTCTCACTGCTACTAAAAATTTTAATTTTTCTGTTTCAGCAGCAAGAGCTGAAGCTAACACCCAAGGGTCTTCACATCCTTGACCAGTTGGAAGTAAAACACCCGTATATCCTAAATAATCAGCTGCCGCAGCAACTTGCTTATAATAACCATATTCAGCTGCTCTTCCTCGTTTTGTCGTTCCTAAATATCGACCATCTCCATAAGCCGGAATAAACCATAATAATTCCATGCCTTTACACACCCCTTATTTATTTTGAATCGTATACTAACACATTCTATATAAATTACCCCTAATAATTTATATGTTAATTCCCAGTCTCACCTTTAAAATTATCTCGCCATCTTAAAAACTTCGCTTCTAGTAAACGTACTAGAGAGTCAGAAAACTTCCCAACAAATGCAAAGATAATTATGCCGACAAATACGATATCTGTATTTGAAAATTGCCTTGCATCCATAATCATATAACCAATACCTTCTGTAGATCCCATAAGTTCTGCTACTACTAAACTCACCCATGCAACACCTAACGATAACCTTGCTCCTAGTAAAAGGTTAGGCAATGCAGATGGTAAAATGAGTTTCGTAATTAGTTTTCTTTTGCTAAACTCTAACACTCTCGCTACATCAAATAACTTTGAATCCACACCTCTAATACCTAAAAATGCGTTTACGTATAAAGGAAAAAATGCACCATCTGCAATTAATAACACTTTCGATGTTTCACCAAAACCGAACCATAATACGAAAAGTGGCGCAACAGCTAGATGAGGTACAGTTCTTAACATTTGCACAGATGGATCTAAATATTGCTCACTTCTCGTTGAAAATCCAACAATCGTTCCTAAAATGATTCCTAAGCCCCCACCAATAAAGAAACCAGCCGCAGCCCTGAATACACTAATACTTAAATGGCCGAATAACTCTCCTGTTTTAATAAGCTCTTGGAAAGCTAAAAAAATATCTAATGGTGTTGGTAAAACTGTTTTAGAAACAAGGCCGAATACGCCAGCTAACTGCCAAATTATTAATATAATAACCGGTATAGTAATTGCCCTTACTAAAACTTTTACATTTAACTTTCGCACATTCTTAACTCTGTTTTTCTCAATCGTTATACTCGCTGGTTTCATAACAGCTTTCGTATTTTCCACTTTACAAAACCTCTTTTCACTTCGCTTTCAATGCTTTTTCTACGAAAGAATTATCTACAACTTTTTCCGCCTTAGTTTCTTTTTTTATAGAACCAAGCTTATATTGAAAATCCGCTGTCTTTTGTTGTTCTGCTATTATTTCCTTCGTTACCGGAACTAAAATTGGTTTGTCGTGATTAAACACTTCTTTTACGATCTCCGCATCTATCTTTTTTACAGAAGTATATACTTTTATTGCTTCATCTAAGTTAGCATCTTGCCATACACGTGCTTTCTCATAAACTTTGAGGAATTTCTCAACTAATTCTGGATGTTCTTTCGCAAATTTTGTTCTCGTAATTAAAAATTCTGGTGAAGAGACATTTAATGTTTCACCGTCTGCAATCACCTTCGCACCTTTATTTAACGTATGTAATGATATGAAAGGGTCCCAAATCGCCCATGCATCTACTGATCCTGATTCAAATGCAGGCTGCGCTTCATCTGGTTGTAATTGAATGACATTTACCTCTTTTGCATCAATCCCTTCTTTATCAAGTGCTCGATACAATAAATTAAAGGCACTACTTCCTTTTGCTACTGCAATTTTTTTACCTTTTAACTCTTTTACACTCGCAATCTTGCTATCTTTTTGAACGAGAATTCCAGTTCCTTTTCTCGCATAACTTGTATTGGCGATTTCGGTAAATCCAATACCTGCTGCTTGCGCTGAAATGACTGGAGAATTCCCTACTTCACCAAAGTCTAATCGGTTTGATGCGATTGCTTCAAAATAAGGAGGTCCACTTTGGAACTCTGTCCATTTCACTTTAACTCCTTCTTTTTTAAACTCCTCTTCAAACCACCCCTTTTTCTTTGCTAGTAATAGCGGGCTTAACCCTTGCTGTATACCAATTTGTATTGTTACATCTTCTTTCTTACTACTTGCTGTACTTTTTTCACATCCTAATAAACATACTGATATAGCTAAAGCAAAAGAAAGAATTTTAAATTTTTTATACATATAAAATCACCCTTTTCCTATATACTTGTTTGAATCAACCCTCCATATTCAAACTGCTGTAATACTTTCGTTCGAAGTTGTTGGAACGATTGAGAAGTTTTATTTCGCGGATAAGGCAAATTATTTTCAATCACTTTATGTATTTTCCCTGGTTTTGCACTCATAATGATGATTCGGTTTGAAAGATATATCGCTTCGTCTATATCATGTGTAACGAATATCATTGTTGTTTTCTTCTGCTCCCAAATATTTAGCAATACTTCTTGTAAATGACTTCGAGTAAAAGCATCCAGCGCTCCAAAAGGTTCATCAAGTAATAATACATTTGGATCTCTTAATAACGCTCTCGCTATCGCAACACGTTGTGACATCCCGCCTGAAATTTCTTTCGGATACGATTTTTCAAAGCCATCTAACCGAACGATTTCAACCCATTCTCTCACCTTATCTTTCACATACTTATCTTTTAACGACAAATCTGCCGCTATATTTTCTTCAACTGTTAACCATGGAAAAAGCCTATGTTCTTGAAAAATAAAACCTTGTTTCTTGCTCGTTTTTAAGATAGGCTCCCCGTCAATAACAACTTCACCTTCAAAATCATTATCTAGACCTGCAACAATTTTTAGTAATGTACTTTTTCCGCACCCACTCGGACCAATTACTGTAACAAAATCCCCTTCCTCTAATTGAAAATTAATATTCTCTAGCACTTGAACCGTACCAGTTTGTTTCAAAAAATATTTTGATACCCCATCAATTGAAACAGTCATTTCTTCCCCCCCTTAAAATGATTCATATAAATGAACAGATTCAGTATTTGTGCAATAAAAAAACCAAAGGCATTTTATCTGTTGATAAAATGCCTTTGGTTTCTCCAATCAGCAATACGTTATGGAATTAAGTACATATTATACAAATATTTCCGATAAGTCAACTAGGTTTTATTAAAACATACATATGATTTGTTTGAACATTTTACTTTTGTTTATTTAAACGACGTTTACTTACTATTTTTTCTGATCTTTAATCCACTGTAACCAATAAGAAAACTCACACGCTAAATGCATTTGATGGGATTTAATTAGACTATTAGGACAAAGGGCTGGGAACTCAACAACTAGACTTACTTCTATCCCTGTATCAGTATCTTTAAATTGATGTCGAACTCCACCAATAGTAGTACCATCTTTCATACGTGCAACACCTGTTGATTGGTATTGATAAGATTTATCTCTCGGTGTTTTCAATCCGGTTTCGTCACCAAAAACAATGAAAAATTGAACTGGAAACGGAGAATTACCAGTAGTTTCGATAACCTCTAATTCATTTTCCCCAAAGGGTCTTAGTACATAGTGATCAGGACAAGCAGATAAATTCACTTTGTTATTTTCACGTGATTGTTCAAGCATCAAACTATCAATTCCATGTATAGCTACTTCTGCTGTAATCCCGTCTAAATAAATACTAGTTTTTGAAAATTTTCGTCTATCGCCAGATAAAAGAGTACAGATATGCATACCTAATGCACTTAATCTAAGTTTTGATTTCAACTTTTCGTACATTTCATTGTATGTATATCGCAACTTTATTTCCGTTAGCTGTTTTATCATGACGTCTGTATCATTTATTTCAAGCTCTTTATGTCCTAATGTATATAATACTTTTTTTATCCGTTCTCTTTTCCATTTTATAAGTTGCTCTTGTGAGATATTATTTCCATCGATAATAATTTTCATAAACTTTCTCCTTCCTTTTGATTGTATCGTAGTGTAGTTAATACTAAATTAACCATTTCATGTTTTGTATCTAGATTCAACTTTACTTCTGAATGAGCAATACTGCTAAGACCGTATAAAATAAATCCAGAAGCTAATAATGAGTTATCAGTATAAAAAATCCCTGTTTTCACTCCCTCTTCAATTACTTGTCTAATTAACGGTTGCATACGTGCGAATAATTTCTGTTCCAGTTGAAAATGTTGTTCCGTCTGAAACGAACTCACATTTTTATAGGGTGCTAACTTTTCAATAAATGTCCAAAATATATCTAGTGAATCTTTCATCTTTTGCATGACAGACCGTTCATTTGAAACAAGTATTTCTTCAATTAACTCCATATTTTTCACAATACAGTCATTTAAAACTTCATCAACAAAATTCTCTTTAGACTTGAAGTAATAATAAAATAAGCCCGTTGCTACACCTGCATGATTCACAACATCTTTTATGCCAAATCCTTTCATACCATTTTTCATATATAGTTCAAAACCAATATCCATTAACTCTTGGCGTCTTACATCTGGTTCTTTTGATATTCTTTTCATACGTCATCTCCTACAATGTTTTCACCACGACTGAATCTGATTCAATCATAAACGACTGAACTTGATTCAGTCAATATTATTTCATAAATTTAAAATCGATTTAATAACTAAGCGACGAAATTTCTACAAAAAAAGAGTAATCTCAAGAGATATGCTACTAACCTTAGATTGATCAAAAAAGTTAGATCATATAACTTGAGACTACTCATTTCCATTCAAAATATTTATGTAATTAAATTTTATTTCCTCCGCACCCTGGCTGTCTCCAAAACTATTGGTGGAAGCTCTTTTTGAATGATTTCTTTTAATTCATAAAGAGCTTTCTTCACATAACCACCTTCGAAATTTCCTAATGGTTCTGGTAATTCATCCTCATCCAATATGAAATATTCTCCATTTGGAAGTACCATAATATCGATGATTAAATCTTCAAAGGAAACCACTTCATCTTTTATTTGTGTGTTTTTTACGATATTAAAATAGGAACCTAAATACTTTCCTTTTATATCTCTCCATACGTATAAATTGTACGGACGATCTCTCCAGTAATATGCGATTGTATAACTCCCTTTTGGGATTGTTAACTTAGTATCATTTGCAGTCATTGTAAATGAATACTGCACCTCGTGAAATAAAACGATACTTTGTGATTGCTTTTCAAGTAATAAGCAATTGTGATCTACTATTGTTGAGTTATACCGGATTTTTCTTTCTATAATTTCAATTTTCGATGTAAGTAACTTATTCATTATTTTGTTTCCCCTTATGCTAGTTCTATCCTCAATTATATCTATTTATGTAGTGATAAAGAAGTGTATAGTTTTTTATATAATGATTTATACAAGTACATAATAAAAACTCCTTCTTATTTAGAAAGAGTTTTTCACTATCCATGTTTCATATTTTTTCACTTCTAACGGAAACTCATTTGTTTTCATGCAACTAACAGTACTATTACTCATGTTTTAACTTTTCCTTAACCGCATCATAAAATTTTCGTTCTTCATCAACATTTAAGTAAACACGACTTACTGTTTTAGAAAAGCCGTATAACAACTGCGCTTTCACTGGCTCTTTTAATGTTATTTCAAAAGTAGCAGGTTCTTTTATGAACTCCATAACAGTTGCATCCAATACCTGCTTCCCTTCTTTTGCCGTTAGCAATTCACCCTTGTAGAACGCAATATTATCAATTTGTGTAAATGGCATAACAATTTTCTTTCCTAATCCGATTTGAATGATTACTTGTTCTTCTGTTACGACAAGTGGATTTTTGCGCATCGCTTGTATTTCAGCTATAAAATAAATCATCGCGTATACATTTAAAATAAGTAAAATCCATGCTATTACTGGATTCCACTGATGTAGTAAATAATGAAAACCAATGCTTTCAATTGCTGTTGCATGAATAATCATGATATACACACCTATAGCACCAGTCTTTTTATGATATGAGTATACAGATTTACCTGTTGGTACTTTTTCACGCCACGATAAAAACGCATAATAGATTAACTTACACTCTGTTAGAATGACATCTATTAACTTACCTCTTTTCATAGTAGCGTCAAACGCTGCATCAATTGCATAAGAAAAGGAATAATTTTCTCTTCTATATTCTTTATATTTTTTTATTATTTTAGGAAGCACTCTAACAATTTTATAGAGAAGGAATAATTCTAGACCTACAAATGCAATTTCAGCCGCAACAATAATATAAGAGATGAATGAAAAAGCTTGTAAATAATCACTTGGAATAATAAATCTTGCAAAAATATAACCAGCTATTACAACAGGAACTATATATGTTAACGAGTATCTTTTTCGAATAATGAAGAAATACGTGATGATTGGAATGACAAACATGCAATCTAATAATGACCCAAGCACAACTTCTTTCGGCGCAACTGGTACAATTGGAAGGGCATACAATAAATAGTTTGATAGCATAATTAAAGAGACGAGTCCAATCCAAATACCTTTTCGCCTTCGTGATAGTGTAACCTTCATACGTTCACTCCTTTATTTAAAAACCTCATTTAAATGGTCTTTATAAAATGAAATGGCACGTTCAAATTCTTTTACTTCCTCTACTTTCACGACAGTTTCAAGTAATAATTTCATCGCTGATTCGTGATCGTTTACGTTATATTTTGCTAATGATAAAAATACTTTCATCGGAGCATTCTCTGGAAATTTTTTCACCCCAGCTTCTAATACTGTAATTGCCTTTTCATATTCCCCTATACAACGATATGTACTTCCTAAACCAATATAAGCACCGCAAAGCGATTCGCCATCAAGTCCATTTGCGATTGCCTGCTCATAATACGGAACTGCTTCTGTTTCTAGCCCCATTACATCATGTATCCACGCACACTGATACAGTACTTCTGCATCCTTTGTAAAGTTTGTTAATCCTATAAGCATCTCTTTAGACTGCGCATATTTCTTTTCATTTCTAAGTTTAATAGCTTGCTTTAATAAATGTTCCATAGAATCCACTCCTCACCAATTATTCTGTGTATAGCTCTTGATTGGTATACGCTTCACATTCGTGTAAAAGTAAAATTCCCACCAATTAAAGTTTCGCTTACTTATTACTATGCGGATTCATTCTCATCTAAAAACTTAATTTTAAAAAGCAGTGACACGATTACATAATACCTCTAAGCTTTTGACAATTTCTTTCGCTGTTTCATCTTTCCCATTACACAACTTCCCTTTACCATCCTGTCCAATTACATAATGCACAGCCCCGCGCGAATATAAAGAATGTGGTGAATTCGCAATCATTACATTCGCCCTTGCTTCTTTCATTCTATTTTTTGCTCTTTCAAACAGTTCTTCTTCATTTAAATCACTTTCAAGTTTAAAACCAACAAGTACTGTTTCTGGGTCCCATTCTTTTATTTGTTTTAATACCTTTGGAGCCTTTTGAAAGTGAATAATCGGTGCTATATCACTTGAAATTTTTCCGTTCATATTAAGAACATTACCATCTTGATCACAAATTTTCTCTACAATCCAATCTGATCCAGCCGCTGCCATAATGACTGCATCAACCTTTTCATGTGATATGATACTTTTCATTTTATCTTGTAAATCAACGATTCCTTCAAATGGATGTAATTCTAACCCTCTATGTACATCACTCGGTTTCTCCGCAAAATAACCGTGTAAATATATAACATGTGCCCCTTTAGCTAGAAGTTCTTCTGCGATTATCCTTCCGATTGTACCTTTGGCCATATTCGTATGCCCGCGTACTTGATCCCATTTTTCTAGACAACCACCGCTCGTAATTAATACCTTTTTCCCCTTCATTGTAACCATCCCTTACTAATTTTTCTTACGAAACCATTCTGTTCCAAAGTCAACTATATCACGCTGTTTCATTAGACGACACGTTGCATTCCCTATCTTCCCATTTTTTACAGTTCCTTTTCGCTCAAACTCCACACCAATTTCTACAAACTTCTCAGATTCGTAATCCATTTCAACAAACTCTTTCCACACTCTTTCACCGTTTTCTATAATAGGTGCTCCTACTTGTATTAACTCACATGCACCAGAACGCACCTCGGATAAATGAACAGACGTATTGGAATCATATCCAACACCAATTAATAATACGTACCCGTCTAAATCATATATTTTTCTTAATGGAGATTCTTCTCCAAAGCTCATTGATAACGAATGGTTCATTGTTATTCCTACTGCATGTTTTCCCCATGCAGCAAAACTTCCTAACGGATGATTACTACGTACTACATTCGGATATGTACGAAAACATTCAACTATTTCACCCATTCCCCTTGTTGGGGTTATACGTGAATCAAATGCTGGGACGTTATCTCGGATAATTTGCCACCAGTCTTCCGGTACAGGTGGTCTTGACCAATGTTTCGGATCGGACAAATCCGAAGATTGCGTTGGCATTATTATCGTTCCTTCTTCCGTAACAACTTTCATTAATGCTTCTACTACAGCAACGGCACCACCAGATATCCACCCGATAGAACTTAGTGATGAATGAACGATAATTGTCATTCCTTTTTCGACTCCTAATGCTTTTAAATCTTTTGTTATTGTTTCGATTGTATTTGGAAATTGTGTACTTGCTACTATTTCATTCATTTTCATATTGGTTCCCCCACTAGCCACGTAAATTTAAACTTTTATATAAATATATTATCATATTTTTCTTAATTTTTAACTTAATCATATTCATTACTACAAAAATATGTATATTATTATACTGAAGCCTCAAAACTCTATTAAAATCGTAGATAATGATGAGCGAGAGTTTTTTTGAAATGAAGAAAAATGTAAATCCTATTTTTTCAAACTATACTCCATATGCATATTTTATACTATTTTTCCATGTAACAATGAAGTCTTTCTATCCCTGGATATTTTTCTCCTAAACTTTTAACTTGAAAACCAATTCTTTTATAAAATTCTACCGCCCCATCGTCTGTCTCCGCTTCTATATAAGTCAATTGATATATCCTTACCACTTCTTTAATCATTTGCAGTGCAATTCCTTTTTGACGATAATCTGGAGCCACTGCTATATGACATATGCGTGCTTTAGTTTCTCCGATTATTTCAATACCTAGACAAGCTTTTTCTTCATATTTGTACAAAGTCCCTTTATTACTTTGATAAAATATTACTGCTTTCTTTAAGCTTATTTCATTTGGACCGACGGCATATTGTAGCACATTTAATATTGAATCTTTCTCAATTTGTTTAACACACTGTAAATTCATACTTTCATCCCTTTCTATGAAAAAAGACTAGCTCTTAATAAAAAGAGCTAATCTCATTACGCCGTTATTTTTTCTTCTTTTTTTACAACGACAGCCACATAACTATGAAGTATCATTCCAATAATAACGAGACTCATACCAATCCAAGATAATGATGATGGAATTGGTGCAGATAACCAAATCAACTCTCCTACTAGCGCAAATAAAACTTCACCAGACTGCGTCGCTTCCACTGTTGCTAATTTTTGCGGATCATCTTTCACAAGATCTGTTGCAAAGAAAAATAATACTGTCGCGATTAACCCAGAGCTAACTGCTACAATAAAACATTGAAAAACTTGGCTACTTGACGGTAATCCGCCTGTTGATACTTCGTAACCAGATAATAAAAACCAAAATGGTAAACTTGCTAATGTCATACCGAGTACTCGCTGAAATACATCTAATTCCCCTTTACAAACTTGCATCATTTTTCTATTTCCAAGAGGATACGCAAATGCTGCAATAAGTACAGGAACTACACATAAAACGGTTTCACGAATACCTAATGAAGAAGCATGTTCTACTTGCATGAGAACGACACCGAATAAAATAATGCCCGACATTACTAATTCCTTCATCGGAAGTTTTTTATGTAGTGGATCCACCGCAAAAAATGGTGTTAACAAAATCCCTGCAACGATTGTAATTTGCCATGTTGATGCAACGAGCCAACCCGGTCCGAACGCTCCAGCAAAACTAAGCGGTGCATAAAAGAGACCAAATCCAACGATACTCCACACTAACCATTCTTTCGGATTGTTTTTCATATATTGAAAGAGTTGCTTTAAGTTCCCTCTATACATAACAATAAGTAATAGCATTGGAACCATAAAATAATACCGTAATGATGCACTCCAAATCCAGCTTCCACCTTCTAAGTCCATTGCCCTGTTCAAAACAAAAGTAAAGGCAAAGAAAAATGATGCCAGTATTCCTATAACAATTGCTTTCATTGTAAAACCCCTTGTATTTAATTTTTTATCTCTATGACCTATATTTTAGTATACGCGATGAAAAATCTACATTCAAACTTACATTTCACTTTAGGATGATGAAGGAATTGTAGTAGATTTACATGGGAATAAAGTGCATTGGTATGAAATCGAGGCCATTACATATCAAAATTTTCAAGGGTCAAAATCTACTTTAATCTCGACCCACTATACTCACCATGAAAATATACGCATCCGCTATAAAAGATGGCTACCAACTATTGCACATTCAATTTACTGGTTTTCTATTGAGAAACCAAAAGATTATCATAAAAATTTAATGATAGCTTGGGAAGAAAAGCGAACGAATAAAAACAAACGCCTCCTTTAATTATTATTTAGGGGCGTTCGTTCATTCAAAAATTAAAGAATATGTAGTTTATATTCTCTGTATAATTTCCTCAATCGACTTATATGAGCTTGATGATACCGATTATGATCTGCTATATGCCATATTCCCCATCTTATTGTCGCAGTTTCGCCTTTTTCATACAAAACTTCCCGCGTTAAATCAGTTTCTGTTAGTTTCATACATTCTTCATAAAACAATTTTTGCACTGCTTCATAATCTTGCATTAACTCTTGCAATGTGTTTTTTCTTAAACTTGGTAATTCTCCTACTTCATTTAATATAGGACCATATTTATTTTCAAATGCTGGCGGAACATCTTCTCCCTTGAAACGATACACCCAATGTAAATCAACAACTGCTAAATGCTGAAGTAACTGCCCAATACTATTTTCATTATTTTCAGACCCTTTATAGGATAGTTCGTTCTCTTCAGTACCTTCGACTAACCTTTGCAATCTATTAAACGTATCAGCAACCGTCGCATACAAAATCGCTACTTGAGGGTCCATTTTTCTTTCTAAATGGAGATCTTTCATACAAAACTTCCTCTCTTAAAAGAACAACACCATATGTTCATCATCACTATACACACCATTCATTTTTATAGCCCTTTTTTCAATTCCGTATGTTTTAAATCCCATTGATTCATATAATCGTTTGGCTGGTTCGTTCGTTGACACAACCCCTAAATTCAATTGCTCTAGCTTCATCTCTTTTGCCCTTTCAATTGCTTTACGTATTAAATCACGTGCAAGACCACTTCTTCGATTTTCAGTATCTACATACATTGCAACGATATGTCCTTTATGCTTATATGCGTCTTTTTCTTCTGTTAATAAAGTAACAACCCCAACTAAACGATTTTCATTATTAAAAGCACCAAATGTAAAACTACTGTTGGATGAAAGATTACTAGCAACTCGTTCAAGAGGGTTTTCTTGACGTACTGCTTCTTCATAAGTCGTTATAAATGCTTCTGGATTTACTTGTAGTGCTTGTAAACGCAACTCCCAATATTTTTTTGCATCCGCTTTTGTAAGTAATCGAATCATTTTATTTTCCCCTTTTTAATTTACATAATATTTTTATAGGTTATTAATTTTTGATTCATACTCTTCTTTTAATATACTGTAACGATAGCGATGAATGAGCTTTCCCTGTCTCAATCGATCATTTCTCATTAACCCTTCGCATACAAATCCGGCACTTTCATAACTCTTTTTAGCTTTTGTATTATCTTCATCTACACGTAACCAAATTTTCTCCAATTCAAACTGAGAAAAACCTATTTGTAACATGCTGTTTAGAGCTGCCATTCCAAATCCTTTACCCCAATAGTCTTTATTTCCAATCGCAATTCCTAGTTCAGCATTTTTATTTGTTTTATCAAAATTTTTAAGGTCTACCCATCCAATATGTATACCTGTCTCAGTAACGATTGCCCTTTGTTCATAACCATTTTTTCGGCTTATACAAGCTTCAATCCAGTTTCTCGTATCTCCACGAGTGAACGGAGGATATTGATCTGGTAAAACTAAATGCTTTGTTACATCTCTATCTAATGACCATTGATAGCGATCTTCTACATCATCTAGTGTCAATTCTCTTAATTGAACATATGGTACATTCATTTTTTTCTCCTCTCTTTATTTACCAATAGAAAATCCTTCGAACACTCTTCCACCATACTGTTCTAACGTCTTTTCTATAAAATGAATTAATTCATTTTTCCCTCCCGTTTTATAAAAATGATCAAAAGCGGCTACAAATTTGTTTGCATATTGCTCATCATATCTTTTTAGCACTCTAATAAACCATTTTGAACTCCCAAGCCACTTACCATTTACTCTTAATACATATTCATGTACTAAATCGGCTAATAAATTAGCGATAAACAATTCTTCTTCTCTTTTTGTTGCACCAATAAAGTCATCTAAAGTATCCGTAATAAAATATCGCTTCTGCTTAATCGTTTCTTCGGTCCATTTAGCTGGTCCTTTATGTAGTAAATCATTCGCTTCTTTTTTTAATTTCTCAACAATTTCCTGTTCCCCTTTTAAGGCAATCCCTTCTGAAACTAATTGTGGTAACGACGGCCTCCCTCGATCACAATCCATTTTGAAAAAGGTTTTATATGTTTCGAAATTATGAACAAACACCTCAACAGGCCATCCATTACTATAGAAAGATTCTCTATAGCAAGAAGTTAAACTTTGATCGACTATTACAATGTCAAGGTCAGATGTTTTCGTCGCTTCTCCTCGTGCAACGCTTCCGCCGAGTAAAGCTACATCACAATTCGGAAATTGTAATGTAATTATGTTTTGTGCTGCTTCAATTGGTTTCATAACCGATCCTCTTTTCTTATTTCACTTTCTTTTTTTCAGCTCTTTCTCTCGCTTTTTTTATATAGCTTTCTGCATCTGGTGTTTTACATGATGTTGCACCATGATCAACCTCTATTTTTCCAATTTCACTTGCAATCTCAATCGCTTGTCGCTCTAAGTCTTCATTACGAATTCCTATTGCGATTAAAGCACTATTCATCGCTTCTTTTTTTCTATTTTTTTCATTATGTATATTTTCTTTAATCTCTTCTAAGTACGGAGAGAAGAAATCATCATGTAACGTTTTATTTTTAATCGCTATATTTGCTAATAAAGACCAGCCAGCTCTTCCAATCCATTCATCATTAGACTTTATCCACTCTTCCATTCTTTCTATTGCAATTGGCGAAGTACATATAGATGTCATCAGAACATCCATTAAACAGTAATAATCAACATCCTGAATCCAACTATTAAGCTGTTCTGTCGTTATTTTTTTCGGGTCTAAAATATAAGTTGCTAATGTCATTGCGTCCATATTTTTCGTTTCCCACAATTCAACTGCTAAATCGTGATCTTTTTTTATCTTCTTTTTTAACAATTTTAAATTCGCAAAACTAACTCCAAATAACGGCTCTTTCGCTCCGTGGTTTTTATACGTTTTTCGATTTTGTTCTGTTCCATATTCCTCTAGTTGCTGCATTACTTCCTCAAGTAACATATACCCACCTCTTTATCTTTTATGTTAACTGTATATATGTATGTACGATATATTCTACATTACTTTTTGTTTTTCCTATATTTATTTTTAAAATACGGTATGTGAAATTTCTAAACATTGCACAGCTATACCATCAAAAAACTGTACATGTTAAACATACAGTTTTTTGATGGTATCAATTTTGCGTAGAATAAGATATAAACTACGAAAGAACTTTTAATAAGATGTGTATTTCCAACATGTTTAGAAAACGCTTCAAAATGGTTTACTATCATACTTTTATACCTCCTTCATAAATTATGTTTACTACATTTGTTCTTAGCCAAAATACTTTCTACATTTTAATAACTCTCTCAATAAAAATTTCTTATATAAAAATCCCTACAAACACTGTAGGGATTTATGTCTAAATCATTTTGTTACACTCTATTTCATATGAAAATAGTTTTCTTATTCAGATGCATTCATAAGCACAATTCTCCAACCGTCTGGATCCTCTATTGTGGTTCCTTTCTCTATCCAATACGGGTTTTCAGGTTCTACCTCATGATAGCCCATATTACTTAATCGATTCACTATCTTTTCAATTTCATCTTTAATAGGCATATAAAAAACTAGTAAATTATCTTTTGTCGGTGCCGGACATGGACTTCCATTAACATGTGTAGTAAACTCCAAATGATACTCTTCATCTGGTAAGCCAAACATAACCCCATCATATCCTTCATGATTGTGAAATTCCCCTATACGTTTTAAACCTAATCCTGTTTCATAAAAACTTATCACTTCTTCAAATTTATCTGTTGGTCTTGCAATTCTAAATTGAACCCAATTCTTCATGCAAATCTCCTCCTTTTCATTTTCCAAAGCTTTATAGTAATTAGTATAGGTTACATATATTCCCTTTAACATCCCTCATTAGTGTGAACTTCCTAAGTTGAAAGACCTATTAGTTAATAAACAATAGGACTTTAGTATAAAATTCATATAAAATTAGTTATATAAATATAGAGATGAATTACAAGCTATTACGTATGAAATAGTTCTCCTTGCAGGGCCTTTATATACCGATCAGCAGATCTTTGTACAGCTTTATTCGCATCTTCCACTACACCATGAAATGCATTATATAGTCGACTAAATTGGATATCTTTTACCTTCTCTGCCATATCTCTAACTTTATTCGCTGGTAATGGAATGAGATTGGGATAACTATACATAAAACTTACCCATTTTCGATCCGAAACTACTTGTATAATATCACCTGATAACAAAATACCTTTCCCTTCATTACCGTCTTTCCAATGTATAACAGTTCCACCCTTAAAATGGCCTCCTAAGCGATGCAATGTAAGTTCTTCCGATAATATCAGATGCTCCCCAGACCAAAATTTAATTTGCTTACTCGGACGAACCACCCACTCTTTATCATCTTCATGAATATAAATAGGTACATTGAATGTTTCCGCCCATTTAACTTGTGTAGAGTAATAATGTGGATGAGAAAGTGCTATTGCTTGAATACCACCTAAATCATATATACGTTGTATCGTTTTATCATCTAAATAACTAATGCAATCCCACATAACATTTAGAGTTTTACTTTGTATTAAAAATGCTGTTTGTCCAATCGCAAATTTAGGTTTAGTAGTAATGCTATACAAACCGCTTTCTTCTTTTATTATTTCGTTTTTGTATAAATTGCTATTTTGCATCGTTTCTAATGTTGTCCATGACTGCCCAATTGGATTAACATATTGTCTTTCCTCATTACAAATTTTACAGCGAGAAGGTGCTTCTTCATTTTCGGGATACTGCACTCCACATGTAGTGCAAATATAATTATCCATATTCCCACTCCTTTTTTCATGTAATTGTTTCTTTACCAATATTTTAATAAAAAACAAAAATATTCGAATCAATAATTGGAACGAAAACGAAGTGATACGAAAGTATGATTTGGTGATTTAAAGTTTAAATAATAAAGTTTAAATTCATCCTATTTTTCAAAACTGCAATTGATATAAAATCTTGCATACTTTTGAGTAAACTTTTTTACACTTGTAAAAAAGTTTTTTTGCATTTCCCTACCTATAATTGCTAATATAGTAGAGTAGAACTTTTATAGAGAGAAGGAAAATTATGCACAATGGAATTCGAATGACAACTTTAGTAAAAAGGGCTATGTTAGTTTGTGCGGGGGTATTATTCACATACGAAGTAGCTTTTGGATCAGTACATACTGCTCTAGCTAGTACAGAGGATGAAGCAAAATCTGTTCAACTTGTAAGTGAGATTCAAACATCTCTTGCTCCGAAAGAAGCTCCAAAACATTATAACGGGCAAGTTAGAAAAGTCGCTTATTTAACATTTGATGACGGTCCTGGAAAATACACAGCTGAGCTTTTAGATATGTTAAAGAAAGAAAATGCAAAAGCAACATTCTTCCTAATTGGTTCAAACGTAAAAGCTTTCCCTGATCTTGTAAAACGCGAAGATGCTGAAGGTCACTACGTTGGGATGCACAGTATGACTCATAACTACAAGAAACTTTACACTGAAGGTCATTACGTAGATGAAATGAAGGAAGACCAAGGCTTAATCGCTGGTGTTTTAGGTAAATCACCAGTATTAACTCGTCCATCTTACGGCTCTATGCCAGGATTAAACGAAGCTCTTCGCAACAAAGTTGTAGAAAATGGCTTAAAAGTTTGGGATTGGACAATTGATTCTTTAGACTGGAAATATAACAAAATGCAAGTTGATGCTGCATCTGCTAAAATTGTAGAAAACGTGTTACATGGTGCTACAAATCCAACAGAAGTTATTCTTATGCATGATATTCATCCACAATCAGTAAAAGCAGTTCCTGGAATTATTAAAGGACTGAAAGAAAAAGGATATGAATTAGAAGCATATAATGAGAACGAACACTTCCCATTAAACTTCTGGCATGATAATCGTATGTAATGAAAAGACTTGATTTCCTTTAGCTGGGAATCAAGTCTTTTTATCATTTTGGGAATTACTCCTCGTATATTCGACTCAAACTCCCCCTTCTCTAATATCAATAAAAATTCAAAATCACATGTTATACTATAATTTAGTTTAAATAAGTAGGTGCCATATGATCGTATATACAGTACAAACTGAAGAAGCATGGAAACAATTTAAGAAACTTGGTTATTTAGAAGGTAATAAAGAATTCATCGATCCAGACGATGTATATTCATATGACTGGATGGTGCGCGTCGCTAAAACAAGATTGCCTCATTACGAAGGTAACTATCCTATTTGGGTCTGGGAAGCAAATAATTACCCAAATCGAAATCATAAAGCTTGGGGTAGAACAAATTCAAAAATGGTAATTTTAACACTAGATGTACCGAAAGAATGGGTACTATGGAGCTATTTTGACTATTGGTGCTGTGCTATGACTGATGGATCAACATATTTACATACAAAAAATAAGTGTACTTTAGATGAATGGTATACATATATGGATAAAGAATACGGGATAACATTTGATTTCGACTATTTATTATCTCATCCTGATTGGTGTCTAGGTAAAGAGGATTCGTTAGAAAAACAAGGTGTTATCGGCAAAATACCCCTTTCCTTCGTGAAAAAAGTAAGACGTTTTCGTGCTAAGACAGATAAGTCTATTAGTAAAATCCGAAGTGATAACTGGGATAATAGAAAAGAAAACCGCATTAAAAAGATGAATCGAAAATTAAGAAAGCGAAACGATAAACAAAAAAGAATACAAAAGCGACTTATACGAAATTAAAACATATATCAAAATACAGTAAGAAATTATGGATTGAATATACAAATTCAATCCTATTTTTTATATTATCAACACTTTAGCACATATTACTCTTAAGGAGTGATATGTATATGGATTTTCTTTCAGCCGAATATTTGTCCGCCCTACTTGCCATCATTGTAATTGATTTAGTGTTAGCCGGTGATAATGCCATTGTAATTGGATTAGCAGCAAGAAGATTACCGAAAGATCAGCAAAAGAAAGTTATTATATGGGGAACTATCGGGGCAATCGCGATTAGAGCCCTCGCTACCTTAGTTGTTGTTTGGTTGTTAAAAATACCAGGGCTACTTCTAATTGGTGGTGTACTCCTTATATGGATTGCTTATAAATTAATTGCTGAAGGCAAAGATCATGATATTAAGGCCGAAGAAGGATTTTGGTCTGCTATTAAAACCATTATTATTGCTGATGCGTTAATGGGCATCGATAATGTACTCGCTGTTGCAGGAGCTGCCCATGGTAACTTTTCTTTAGTAATCATCGGATTATTAGTGTCTATTCCAGTAGTCGTATGGGGCAGTACATTGATTTTAAAATGGGTAGATCGTTTTCCTGTCATCATTACGATTGGAGCAGCCGTTTTAGCTTATACTGCCGCGAAAATGATTGTAGATGAGAAATGGTTCGCTGGATTTTTCGAAAGTAACCCTTTGGTTAAATGGGCATTTATCATTATTATCATCATCGGCGTAGTTTTCTTCGGAAAGGCTAAACAAAAAGCAACAGCTGGTTCTGTCTCATAATGATGGTATATTTACAAATAAAAGGCGCTATTCATATGAATAGCGCCTTTTATTATTTATTTAGCTTCCCCTTCCGGAGTCGTTTTTACCTTCGTTTTGTTTTTATCGCGGTTGTTATAGTTATACTTCGAACGATCTACTGGAGTGAATCCTTCCGGTGTGTAGAATCGTAATAAGTCACCATTCACGACTTGGTCAGAGTATTTTAGTGAGTTTTGAACCATTTGTTCATTTTTCTTTATTTCATCTGTAAATTCTACAGGTTTTCCAGTAGTTGTATCATAGTATTTGCCGTTTAGTGCAGTAACTGTTGGGCTTACGTAGTTACCGTTACGGAACGCAACGACTTGTTTATGATCTGGTGATAATAAATCAGAACCGAATTGAACATAATTCTTTGTATCTGTACCTAGTAAGTGTAATAGCGTTGGAAGAACGTCAATTTCACCACCGTATTGATGTTGTACGCCACCTTTCACTCCTGGTACACGAACGATTAATGGTACACGTTGTAACTGTGCATTTTCAAATGAGTTCATTTCTTTACCCATTACTTTTGACATTGCTGCGTTATGATTATCTGAAATACCGTAATGGTCTCCGTACATAACAATAATTGAGTTATCATATAAACCAGATTGTTTCAAGTAATCGATGAAGCCTTTTACAGATTCATCTAAATAGCGTGCTGTTTGGAAGTACGTATCTACTGATGAATCACCTGTTGTTGCTGGTTCAATCGTTGCTTCCGCCTTATCGATTGGATAAGGGAAATGGTTCGATAACGTAATAAACTTCGTATAGAACGGTTGTTTCAACGTTTGTAATAACGGAATAGATTCATTAAAGAACGGTTTATCTTTTAACCCGTAGTTTACTACGTCTTTTTCATTCATATCGTAGTATGACGCATCAAAGAATTTATTAAAACCAAATGATTTATAAATATCGTCACGGTTCCAAAATGTTTTGTAGTTACCGTGGAATACTGCTGATGTGTATCCTTGTTGTCCTAAAATAGCTGGTGCTGATTGATACGTATTATGAGATTTCGTTGTAAAGACAGAACCTTGCGGTAAACCAAACATTGAATTCTCTAACATAAACTCCGCATCAGATGTTTTCCCTTGTCCTGTTTGATGGAAGAAGTTATCAAAATAAAGTGTATTCGCATCTTTTGTAAATGAGTTTAAGAACGGTGTAACTTCTTGACCATTTAATTTGTAATCAATTAAGAAGTTTTGGAATGACTCTAAATGAATGTAAATTACGTTCATTCCCTTTCCTTTACCGAAATACTCAGGATTTGGACTTGCATAAGTTGATGTTAAATAATTTCGTACTTCTGTCATATTATCGCCATCAGCTAATGCTCGTTCTGTCGATGCTTTCGCACTTTGAATTCCATCATAAATTGTGTAGTTGTATGCACCTAAATATTTCACAATATAATTACGGTCAAACGTTCTTGTTAATAATTCAGGACGGTCAGACTCTGCAAGACCTAAGTTAACACTGAATAATAAAATACCTGCTACAAATACTAGAGATAATTTATGCTTCGCAACACGAATTGGTTTTGGATTTGCAAATTTTGTTGCGACTAACACAATTAATATAATCGTGTCTAAGAAGTATAATGGATCATAAAGATGTAGCAACGCAAGAATACTACCACCTAAATCTCCAAAGTTATTCGTTTGTGTTAATGTCGGGAACGTAATAAAGTCACTGAAAAAGCGATAGTATACTACGTTTGCGTATAAAAGAATCGACAATAACAAATTAATGATAATTAACCAAATATAAGATCGTTTCCCTTTTGCAAATAATGCAAGTCCTAAAAATAGAACTGCTGAACTAAGCGGGTTAAAAAACAGCAAGAATTTTTGAATTGTGTTTGAAATTCCTAAATTGAATTCCGTTACATAAGCTGCATATGTTTTGAGCCACAATAAAATAACGGCAAACAGAAAGAATCCAAAATGATTGCTTAACACACTTTTGCTCTTTAATAAGAACTGTTTCATTTCTCCACCTCTTTTGATCATCCAAGGCTTATTTTTTTATAAGTCTGTCTCTCTATTCAAATTTTCTTCTTCAAATAGATTATCTTTATTTAACTATATGAAGAATATTAGTAATTATAATTTGAAGCTAGTATTTATTCAACTATTTCTTTCTAGACATTTTGACCTTGGTTTCTATTTAACAAAATAAATTTGTAACATTTCCTGTTTTCTCCCAAGATTCATCCACTAATTATGACACCCCATACTATATACCTTTATAAACTCATTCGCAAACTATTCTATCTCCAAATTTGGTACATATTTCACATGACAAAATAATACGATTTGATTATATTACTCCACTTACATTTCCCTTCTTCAACTAACTCTTTAAATCTTAAAGTCATTACATCCCTTCATACATGAAAAAATTCTCCTGTTCATTAATATTATATTTGAATAATTATTCATTTGACCGACCAGCGATGTTACGTTTTCTCGACAAAAAAACTCGCTCTAAAAAGAGCGAGTTTTTTCATTATATATTATTGACCTTTGTACATTGCATCTACTTGTTTTTGAAGTTCCTCATTTTCTAAGAACTCATCATAAGTAGCCTCTTTATCGATTACACCGTTTGGTGTTACTTCGATAATGCGGTTTGCAATTGTTTGCACGAACTGATGGTCATGAGATGTGAATAAGATTGTACCTTTGAATGCAATTAAACCGTTATTTAATGCTGTGATTGACTCAAGGTCTAAGTGGTTCGTTGGATCGTCAAGTGTGATTACGTTCGCACCACTTAACATCATTTTAGATAACATACAACGAACTTTTTCGCCTCCAGATAATACAGAAACGTTCTTCTTAACTTCTTCACCTGAGAATAACATACGGCCTAAGAAACCACGTAAGAAGCTTTCAGACTCATCTTGTGGAGAGAATTGACGTAACCATTCAACTAAGTTGTAATCACTGTTCTCAAAGTACTTAGAGTTATCTCTTGGGAAGTAAGATTGAGAGGTTGTAACACCCCATTTGAATGAACCGCTATCCGGCTCCATTTCACCCATAAGAATTTTAAATAATGTTGTCATCGCAATATCGTTACGGCCGATAAATGCAACTTTATCACCTTTATTTAAAGTGAAGTACACATTATCTAACACTTTTTCACCATCAATTGTTTTAGAAAGACCTTCAACAGTTAATAAGTCATTTCCTACTTCACGCTCAGGTGTGAAGCCAACGAATGGGTAACGACGTGATGACGGTCTAATATCATCTAATGTAATTTTGTCTAATAATTTTTTACGAGAAGTTGCTTGTTTCGCTTTAGAAGCGTTTGAACTAAAGCGTGCAATGAAGTTTTGTAACTCTTTTACTTTCTCTTCTTTTTTCTTATTAGCATCTTGTGTTAATTTTAAAGCTAATTGGCTTGACTCATACCAGAAGTCATAGTTACCAACATAAAGTTGAATTTTACCGAAATCAAGGTCAGCCATGTGCGTACATACTTTATTTAAGAAGTGACGGTCATGGGATACTACGATAACTGTGTTTTCAAAGTTCATTAAGAAGTTTTCTAACCATTGAATCGCTTTTAAGTCCAAGTGGTTGGTAGGCTCATCTAATAATAGAATGTCAGGTTGACCGAATAAAGCTTGAGCAAGTAATACTTTTACTTTCTCTGCCCCAGTTAATTCTGACAATTTCTTATCATGAAGATCTTCACCAATACCTAAACCTTTAAGAAGAATTGCAGCTTCTGACTCAGCTTCCCAACCGTTAAGCTCAGCGAACTCACCTTCAAGTTCAGCAGCACGCATACCATCTTCATCACTAAAGTCTTCTTTCATGTAAATAGCATTTTTCTCTTGCATTACTTTGTAAAGTTGCGTGTGACCCATAATTACTGTTTCTAAAACTGGGAACTCTTCATATTCGAAATGGTTCTGTTTTAATACTGCTAGACGCTCACCTGGCGTAATATGTATGTCACCTGTTGATGGTTCAATTTCCCCAGATAAAATCTTTAGAAATGTAGATTTACCAGCACCGTTTGCTCCGATTAATCCGTAGCAGTTACCTGGCGTGAATTTTATGTTAACATCTTCAAATAATTTGCGATCCGCGAAACGCAAACTAACGTTACTTACTGTAATCATTTGTGTCCTCCTACTAATACCGCTTATTTCAGCGTTTTCTCACCGATTGTCTTAAAAAATCGCATATTACGACTCAATTATTGTAGACTATAGCTATTATATAGTAGAAGCTGGATGAATAGCAACGGTTGATTGCTATTCCTTTCTTTCCAAACTCGAATAAAACCTTTGTTTTTAATTAGATTAAAGTTACATACACGTTTTAAAGAGGATTCATTTTGAAAAAACATTTATAATTGGAGCATTATGTTTATCAATTGAAATAACACAATAATTTGTATGCATTTCGCATTATAAATAGCAAACTAAAACGCTCAGAAAATATTCTGAGCGTTTTCATTTCCTTCTCCAACTAAAGCACCAGGTAGTGTAAAAAGCTATTTCACCATTTGTATTGTTAACTTATCTTTTAACATTGACCTATATGAGTCAATTTCATATTTTGTATTATTGATTTTTTCTTTTTTCATTTTTAACATATCGAATATTTCTAACTCTAAATTCCTTCTAGCTTCAAGAACTTTTATCGCTCCTTCTACCCCTGAATGGTTATGTTCTTTCCCATAGCCTTGGTTCGTATAATAGTCGACAATTCCTGTGGACCATTCTGGATTTCTTTCTTTTAATGCCTTCCTAAATGAAAATTCAAGATCATCTTGTTCTACATAGAATAACATTGGATTTAAATTCTCTATGATTTTTGCAACTTTCATTACATAATTTATTATTTTTTCTTTTTGTTCACCGTATTTAATCATCCCAATTGTTAATGGATTTTGTATGAAACAACATTCAAAAATATAAACCTTATTATCTTCTAGAGCAATTTCAGCAAAGTCATTCCATTTGTCAGCAATTAATTCAACATTTTTATCGAATGGCAATTCATATATATCGTTTTTAAAAATATCATTACATAATTCGTCCGAAAACTGGTCACCAAACTCATTTTTTATCTTTCTGTATGGTAATAAATAATTGCTTCCTTTTTTTAAAACTCTTTTAAGAAGCACTTCTTTAAAATCTCCACTGTTAGATACTAATCTATCGAATTCAAATTTATTAAAACAAGATACACCATCATAGTCGGCGGGGTGATTCAAATTCCCCTCTAAAAATAGTTCAACTTCAATTTTATTTTGGCTTAGAATTTCATTTATTAGCTTTGCAGTGGTCGATTTTCCAAATCCAGGTAAACCTTCTACTATTATTAGTTTTGTATTCATATTTATAAATCCCTTCCTTCAAAGTATTTAACCAAGATTTAAAAAATTACTTACTCCACTGCAATCACTCCTTCAAAATACGATATTCAACATTTCCTTTGAAAAATCCTTCTTAAAGTAACCTGACCGTTAGTTTAAGAACATTTTTTTCACAATCTCTATCATTATTTTAACATAAATTTCCATTTACCTTTAAAAAAAGATAGTCCACCATTATTTGAGTGAACTATCTAAAGTAAGTTATATCTTTTAAATCAAATACTTTGTCAGTAATCCCCAATCGTTGCGCTGGTGTTTTTACTGTTTTCTTTTTCTCTTCCTTTGCAATTTAACTAGATAAAAGTACTTAAACAATGCAATAACAATTAAAAAAGGGATGCTAAATCATATGTGATTTACATCCCTAATTTGTGTGTTATTTTATATGTTCTCTCCCATAACTGAAACAGTTACTTTTAAAAGGGGATTCTTTTATTTTCTTTCACTTAATTTCTTTGCATAATTCTTCATTTTACTCGTTAAACCTATTAAAGCAGGTAACAATATTGGCATCACAATGATAGCTAATAGTAACAACGCAACGCCAACTACGGATGCTACTTGTATAAGCGTTAATACACCTGAAGGGATTAATGCAGCAAATGTACCACCTAAAATAAGTGCCGCTGATAATACGACTCCTCCGATATGACGAGAAGCAGTTACAATTTTCGTCGCTGGGTCCCCTTCTAACTCATTGTATCTCATCATTACAAAAATACTATAATCCACTCCTAAAGCGACAATCATTATGAAACTAAAGAATGGAACATTCCAGCTTAATGAATCTACATGTAAAATATGCGTACTAATTTGTTCACTTATCCCTAATGATGCAAAGTAAGCTAATAGTAACGATCCAATAATAAAGATGGTGTTTAATAATGAACGTGTAATCACAATTAATACAATCGCGATTCCAATTAACATAATTGTAGCTGTACGTAAGAAATCTTGCCCAGTTACTTCTTTTAAATCAACGTTTCTAGCTGTCGTTCCTCCGATTGCTGTTTTCGCATGATTTAATTCCGACCCCTTCAAAGTACCATCTATTGTGTTATTGATTTCTTGAATAATTGGCATCGCTTCTTTTGAATACGGATTTACGTCTAAAATGATTGTCATTTTAGCAGTCTTTCTATCATGTGACATGTACGTATTCAAAGCTTTTTGGAAATCTTCTCCCTCCAAAACTTCTTTTGGAATATAGAATTTCTCAGAGCTTTTTGATTCGTTCAGTTCTCCTAAATATTTCTGAGCATCCCCTAGGCCATTACTTACCTTTTCAAGGCCTTCTGTACTTTTAATTAGTCCGGATTGTAATTGACCCATCTGTTCTTGCAAGTCTTTCAGTCCGGTTAATAGCTGACCTTGCCCATCGTTTATTTTCGTTAATCCGGTTTGTAACTCAGATGACTTGTTCGCAATTTGTTTTGAACCTGAAGCACCTTCATTTAATCCATTTTTAAGATCAGCTGCTCCTTTTTGTAACTTAGTAACTCCATTGTTCATTTCTTTTAAGCCATTATCCACTTTCAATAACGATTGATTCGCTTCTTTAAATGATCCCATCGCCGCATTATGCTGCGCTTTCAATTTATTTAATTCATTTGAAAGCCCACCTAATTGCTTTTGAGCCTCTTTAGCAATTCCTATCGTCTGCAGAATGTTAGGATCATTTGCTAATTCTGGTTTCGTTTGAATGAAATTGGTCATTAACATTTCAATTTGTTCATAACCTTTCTTCGCACCGTCAATCGCTTGAGAAATACTTCCGAAGTATTGATCGTAAGAACTTAAACCTTTTTCTAACTGTGTATAGCCAGCATGAAGTTGTGAAGTTGCTTGAGATAATACACTTATATTTTCATTTACTGAAGTTAACCCACTCTCAATTTGCCGCGCACCTTGTGCTCCGTCATTTATGCCATTGGATAGTTGATTTAAAGCTGTTCCTAATGCTGATACACCACTTTTCGCTTCATTTGTTCCATCAATTAACTTTTGAACGTTCGCAAGACTATTTGAGTCCTTATTACCCATCTTATCTTTCGCAGTAGTTAATCCATCATTAATTTCCTTTATACCACCATTGGCATCTCCTAAACCTGTATTTAGTTCACCCGCTTGTTTATTTATATATAGTTCTTTAATCCTATCACCAGTTGGACGTGTCGGTGAATATACTTCTGAAACACCTTTTACTTTCAAAATCTTATCAGTTAGTTCATCTAAAGTTTGAAGCGAACTCGCCTCATCTAACTTGTTATTCGATTGAATGACTAACGTACTTGGTGAAGAAAAACCAGGTGGAAAATGTTCTTCTATTACGTTAATCCCCATTTTCGACTCATATTTATTGTCTACTTCAAATAAATCGTTGTAATTAAGTGTATTAGAATACTTTAATATGAAAGGAATTGATATCACGAATACAATAATTAAAGCTACAAATGGTCTCACTACTGAGTTTTTCGCAAAGAATCCCCATAGACGACTGTCTTCATGACCTTTAAATGTTTTAACGGGATAAAACATCCCTTTTCCTAAAAGCACCATAAAAAACGGATTTAACGTAGTTAATACTAGTAATAAAACTGCGACACCAATTGCTACCGCTGAAGTAGATTGATATAGTTTAAAACTCGCTAAAGCAAGAGATGCAAAACCAATTAGTACTGCTATCCCGCTATATAAAACGGTTTTCCCTGCCGATTTAAATGTTTCTTTCGTAGCCAAAAATGCGTTTTCTTGTTTACTTAATTCTTCTTTAAATCTCGTAAATAATAAAATGTTATAGTCTGTTCCAACCCCAAACAGGACAACAACGACAAACACTTGTGTAAAGTTAGAAAATGGAAAATTAAATTGATCTACTAAATGAGCAATAATCCCCATTGAAACTAAATATGATACCCCAACAGTAAGAAGAGAAACAATTGGAACAATAGGTGAACGGAATACAATGATTAATATTACAAGAATGAAAATGATTGAAATAACTTCAGTCTTTTTCACTCCCTCTTGAGAAGATGTAAGGAAATCTCCTGCTATTAAATCACTTCCTGTTAAGTACGTTGTTACCCCTTTCGTTTTCACTTTATTATGAAGGTTATTTGTAACTTTCGATATTTCACCATGCTTTTTATCTATCGATATTTGCGTTAAAATAGTCGTATTATCTTTAGAAACTAATTGTTTCTCTAATTCTTTATTATCTAAATGTGAAACAACTTCTTTAATTCCTAATTGTTCTTTTTCATTTTGCAAAGCGTTGATTGTTTTTATTATTTCCTCTTTTTGCTCAGTCGTTAAAGCTGTTTTACTGTCACTATTAAAAACAACTATAATGTCATACTTTTCTGTCCCGTCTTTATCCATTTCTTTTATCATTTTGTCAGCAATACTACTTTGTTCTGTATTAGGAATCGTAATGTGCCCTTTTTCTTTCACTAATTTATCCATATTAGGCATCGTTACAATCATTGTAATGGTAATAACTATCCATAATAGAAAAGATAAACTTCTCCAATTTTTCAGCTTGCTCATTTGCATCATCTCCCGCGATTAAAATTTACGTTAGTTACGGAATGAATATTCATTCCTATTATTCTATTACATTATTTTGTAAACTCTATTAAACTAGTCTTTCCGGAATGAATATTCATTCCTTTAGTTGCACAAATACCCTCTCCTACTCTCATTTTTTAATTCTATTTAGGAATGAATATTCATTCCTGTCCTTATAAAGCTATAGAATCAAATGATTCTAATAGCGTTCCAAGAGCTTTCTTCCAATTCTTTTACTAACTCTTTCGAGTATTCTAATTGCCCTGTTGCAATTACTTTCGTTAATTTTTCTAACGGTTGATATACAATAATAATTAAAGCAACTGGAGGCAATGGACGAAGCAAACCTTTTGCGATTCCATCTTCAATAATATTCATAAAGAAGCCTATAAAATCGTCAAATATTTTCTTACTCTGCTCATCAAGAAAATAACTATCACAGTGAGAATTTGTAAATAAAAAAGCATCCACATTGTTTCTCGCAAATTCAAATAAACGGTTATACGTATGACTAAACTGTTCACGAATATTTGCTTCAACAGGAAAATCCGTTTTTATCATTTCAGAAAGCTGTAACATACTTTTTGAAAATAATGAGTTAACAAGCGCCTCTTTATTTTCAAAATAGCGATAAATAGTACCCGCACCGACATTTGCTTTTTCAGCGATCATTGGAATTGTCGTACCATCGTAACCACGCTCTGCAAAAAGTTGCATCGCAGCATCAAAAATATCCTCTTGTTTGTTTTTAGCCATTTTTTCCACCTCTATTTTCAGGAATGAAAATTCATTCCGTTTTTAATTATAAATTACAGGGAATAAAAGTCAAGTGCGTGACAACGTATAGTTGCGATTCTATTCTCTTGTATGTGAATAAAATTATATCAGCGATTTTCAGGATATATCAACTTACCGACAAAAATTAATACAATGAGATGGAGCTATCCCAAAATTTTGTTCGAAACAACTCCATCTTATATGCAAATTAAAAGAAATCATAAATAAACGGCTTGCGCACTGGTACTACATTCTCAAATGCCCGTATTTCCTCTTCGCTTCCGCTAATTAATTCTAATTCATTTAGTTCTAATGGGCGTTTGTATCCAAGCAGTATTGTAGATAGTGCATTTATATCTAGCTTGATCCCTTTATCCATTGGTTCTTCTATAATTGCTATTTCATAATTTGCAAGTCTCACCGATACATTATTCCACGGTGCAAATGAATCTGTAATATGTAAAATGACTTCTTGTTGTACATTGTTCCAGTTTAACTCATACTGTTTTAAGAACTGCTCTACATCTACAATTCTTCCCATAAAATATGGTTTTATTTCTGTTTTCACACGTGGTTCTTGCAATGTATATAACAACTGTTCGTTTTCACTTACTGTCATTTCAAGCTCTTTAATCATAGAATCATGCTGGCAAATAAAATTCCATAGACCATTTCGTGCTTCATTATGCAGTGGAACAAATTCATCTACTGTCATTTTATAGTTTTCTATTTTATATAACATATAGCCGGCTGCACTTTTATTTTCATCGTAATAAATTGCTAATGTTAAATCCTCATAAACAGCTTGTAACCACCATTTTTCATTGCGAACTAGCATACCAGAAAAATGTTCTGCAAATGTTTCATAAAGCTTCTCGACCTCTTCTGGGTGATTTTCTTTATTGAAACGTTTCACAGTACCATTCACTTGTTTTTTCATAACTAAATCACTCTTTGTCAAATGACATACGAGAAGATTCGCACAAAGTTCCCAGCCGTATTTACGGTAAAATGTAACAGCAAATGGGTGTAACATAGAGACTGTAAAGCCATCTTTTTTCATTGTTTGAAGTGAATGTTGAAGTAGCTCTTTTACATACCCACTTCTTCTGTACTCTGGATACGTCGCTACTCCTGCAACGCCACCCATTTTAAATTTTTCTTTACCTATGTAAATATGAAACGGGATGAGGTGTAGTTTTGCAGCTAAGTCCTCACCTTCCATAATACCGTATACTTCATGACTTTCCTTCATCTTTGTAAGTTGCTGCTGTAATCGTTCCTCATCTACTTTATATTGAAAAGCGTATTCTGATAAACGTAATGCTTCTCTGAACTTATCTTCTTTTAATTGTATGACATTCATATAATTCTCCTCCATTCCCTGTTTGAATTGTATCATAATTCTTACTATTATAGTTCGGTAAGTGAAACTACAAGGACGTTTTAACAAAAAAAGCAGATACATCACGTATCTGCTTTCCATCCTTTTTATTTATCTAATTTTTGAAGTTCGTCAAAGAATGTAGGATATGATACACCTACTGCTTCTGCATCTTCAATAATTGTTTTTCCTTCTGCCAGGCAACCAGCAATTGCAAGCATCATTCCGATACGGTGATCACCATAACTATTTACTGTATTGCCTTTTAGAGCTGATTTTCCGTAAATGATCATACCGTCATCAGTTGCTTCTATGCGAGCTCCTAGTTTCGTTAATTCAGCAACGACTGTATCAATACGGTTTGTTTCTTTTACTTTTAATTCGTGTGCATCTTTAATTACTGTAATTCCTTCTGCTTGCGTTGCCGCTAATGCGATTACAGGAATCTCATCGATTAATCTAGGGATAATATCTCCGCCAATTTCAATTCCTTTTAATGAAGATGTTTCGATTGTAATATTTGCAGCTGGTTCCGATGCCCCTTCGTTAATTAGATCTACAGTGAACGTAGCACCCATTTTTTCTAAAACATCAATAATACCGGTACGGGTTGGATTCATCCCTACATTTTGTAATACTAGTTTACTATTTGGGATGATTGCACCTGCTACTAAGAAAAATGCTGCTGATGATACGTCACCTGGCACTTGAATGTCTGTTGCTGTTAATTTTTGTCCACCTGACAGCTTCACTGTTTTCCCTTCGCGAGTTACTTTAACACCAAATGCTTCAAGCATTCTTTCCGTATGGTCGCGGGAAATATGTGGTTCTGTAACAGCTGTTACACCTTCTGCACGAAGACCTGCAAGTAAAATAGCTGACTTTACTTGTGCACTTGCAACAGGAGAAATATATTCAATTGCTTTTAAATCTCCACCACGTATTGTTAACGGTGTAAATGTTCCTTCTTCTCGGCCGTCTATGTTTGCGCCCATTTGTTTTAATGGGTTTGTTACACGCTTCATCGGTCTTTTTGCGATAGATTCATCACCTTGTACGCAAGAGAAAAATGGTGTGTTAGCTAGTATACCTGACATTAATCGGATTGTTGTACCAGAATTACCAACATCTAATACAGCTTTCGGTTCTTGTAAACCTTCTAATCCTTTACCAACTACAGTAACCTCATCACCGTTTTGCGTAATTTCTACTCCCATTTCTTTAAAACATGAAATCGTACTTAAACAGTCTGCACCGGGCAAGAAACCTTTAATTGTTGTTTTCCCTTCTGCAATAGAACCGAACATAACAGCACGGTGTGAAATGGATTTATCACCTGGGATTGTAATATTGCCATTCAATCCGTTATTAACAGGTTGTATTGTTCTTTCTTTCACGTTTTTCACCTTCTCATTTAAATTGTTTCATAAGTTTGGTATTCTTCTTCTCCAAGCGCTAGCTTTGCTTTCATACGATCTTCTTCCCTTTGGAAGCTAATACGTAATACCCCAAGCAGTCCTTCACGCGCTTCTAATATTTGCAAGTTCGTAATACTAATTTCCTCGCGCGCTAAAATACTCGTAATATGAGCCAATGCCCCCACCTTATCTAATACATCGACGTATAAGTCGTGATAGGCAGGAATTGCCCCTCTCTTTCTTACTGGTAAAGAATCACGGTATTCTTTCGCATCTGCAAAATAGTTTTGAATCTCGCCTGCATCTCCGGTAGAAACTGTTTTATATAAATCTTCCATTTCAGAGATCCACTCTTTTAATAATACCATTAAATGCTCTCGATTTTGCTTTACAATATCACTCCACATTTTCGGACTACTAGATGCGATACGTGTAATGTCTTTAAACCCTCCAGCAGCTAGCTGATGAATGAGCGGATTATCTCCTGCATGTTTCTCTACTTGCTTCACTAAACCTGCTGCGATAAGGTGCGGGAAATGACTAACGATCCCTGTTACATAGTCATGTTCTTCTGTATTTAAAACAAGGAAATGTGATCCCGTTCCTTTTAACCAATCTTTTAACTCTTCCACTTGTTCATTTGGCACATGATGCATAGGTGTTAAAATGTAAAATGCATTTTCAAATAAATGCGCTTTTGCACTTTCAACTCCCGTTTTATGAGAACCTGCCATTGGATGTCCACCAATGAAAGATACTTCCTTTGAAAATAAAGTTTCTGCTTCATTCATAATCGTGCCTTTTGTACTACCAACATCAGTCACTATAACATCTTCTCGTAAACGGAATGACGCAAGTTTGTGTAATAGCTTCTTCGTTTCTTCAACTGGAGAAGCAAAAATAATTAAATGTGCCTCTTCACATGCATGCTGTAAATTAATTGCTATTTCATCTACTACATGTAATTCTTTTGCACGCTCTACTTGTTCTTGAAATATATCATAACCTGTTATCGTTACATCGTGCTCTTTCTTAATTGCTAATGCGAGAGAGCCTCCGATTAAACCAGTTCCAATTAATACTACCTTTTTACGCATTTTCCTCATCTCGAGACTTTCTTTTTTTATTTTCAAAGTGTTGTTGTAACACTGAAATCACCCCTTCATTTTGCTCCCTTGTTCCAACTGTAATACGGACACCATTTGGGAATGGACGAATAATAAACCCTGCATGTGCACAAGCTTCATAAATCTCTCCTGCATTCTCAACTGGCAAGAAGATGAAATTTGTTTGCGATGGATAAAATGGAATTTCATTTTCCTTACAAAAGCTTTCGTATTGTTGTAATCCCTCTGTATTCACACGAACTATTTCTTCAATAAACTCGTTATCACCAAAAGCAATCGTAGCTGCTTTTTGCGCTAATGAAGATACGTTAAATGGTAAACGTACGACATTTAATTTCTCAATTAGCTCTTCCTGTCCGATCGCATATCCAACGCGGAAAGAAGCTAATCCGTATGCTTTAGAAAACGTTCTAAGTACAAGAATGTTTTTATGTTTTTCTAAAAGCGGTAATGTCTCAGGGAAATCTTTTGCTGTTACGTATTCATAGTACGCTTCATCAATGACAATTAACGTATTTTCACTAATACCTTCAATGAATTGAGTCAATTTTCGGTCATTCACATATGTGCCTGTTGGATTGTTCGGGTTACAAATCCATACAATTTTTGTATCGTTATCTACTACTGAAGAAATTTCTTCTAAGTCGTATACACCGTTATTTAACGCAACTTCCTTCACTTCGCAACCTTCTATAATTGCATGATGACGGTACTGCGGGAATGTTGCACCTGCTGTTACAATGTTATCTCCCGCTCGTAATACGGCGCGGCTTATTATTTGAATGATTTCATCTAAACCACTACCACAAAGTACTTGTTCCATTTGCACATGCAACTTATCTGCAATTGTTTGACGGAGCGTTGTAGCACCTCCGTCAGGATATAAAGCATGTTCCAACCAAGAGTTTTGCAACTCTTCTAAAACTCTTGATGAACAACCAAATGGATTTTCATTCGATGCTAATTTCACAAACGAATGATCTCCGTACACTTCTTTCATTTGTTCTGGTGATTTACCTGGTTTATATGGTTGTAATGATGATAGTTGATCTTTTACTTGCAAGTTAAACCCACCTTTTTATTAAAATTCTTTTGCGTAGTTATTGTGTTGCATAATGTTTTGTTTTAATAATTCCATACGATCTTTTCCGAATTGTTCGACTAGTGCATCTGCAAGTTCCCATGCCACAACAGATTCAGCTACTACACCCGCCGCTGGTACTGCGCAACTATCAGATCTTTCAATACTCGCTTGGAATGCTTCTTTCGTATCAATATCAACGCTTGCTAACGGTTTGTATAAAGTAGGAATTGGCTTCATCACGCCCCTTACGATAATTGGCATACCTGTTGTCATACCGCCTTCTAAACCACCGGCATTATTCGTTTTTCTCGTGTATCCTTTTTCTTCATCCCACAGAATTTCATCATGCACTTTGCTTCCTGGTTGTCGTGCCGCTTCAAAACCTACGCCGATTTCAGCACCTTTAAATGCATTTATACTCATAATTGCACCAGCAAGTTTTGCATCTAATTTACGATCGTAATGAACGTAACTACCAACTCCAATTGGCATACCTTCTGCAATGACTTCCACAATACCACCGATTGAATCTCCACTACTTTTTGCGTTGTCAATCGCATTCATCATTTCTTGCTCTACTTCTTTATCTAAACATCGAACTGGTGAGTTTTCAGTAATTGTTTGAATTTCTTCAATCGATAAGTTTGAAATATGTTTTGCTTTTACTCCACCAATTTCAAGAACATGCCCTGCAATTTCCACGCCTAATTCGCTTAAAATTTGTTTTGCAACTGCACCAGCAGCTACACGAACTGTCGTTTCTCTTGCAGATGACCGCTCTAATACGTTTCTTATATCACGATGACCATATTTAATTGCTCCATTTAAATCTGCATGTCCGGGACGTGGTTTTGTAATTGTACGTTTCATGTCTTTACTTTCTTTTTCCGAAATTGGCTCTGCACCCATTACTTTCGTCCAATGTTTGAAATCATCATTTTTTACAATTAACGTAATCGGTGATCCAAGTGTCATCCCGTGACGAACACCACTTACAATTTCAACTGTATCTGTTTCAATTTGCATACGTCTTCCGCGTCCATGACCTTTTTGTCTTCTTAATAATTCTTTATTAATATGTTCCGCCGTAAGTGTCAAACCTGCTGGTACACCTTCTAAAATAACTGTTAACTGCGGTCCATGTGATTCTCCAGCTGTAATGTATCTCATTTCTCTTGCTCCTTTACTATTTTTTTGTACAAAAAAGTCCCTACTGAGCGCTCAGTAGGGACGATGTTTATCGCGGTACCACCCTAGTTGTAGACTTCTTTCGTCTACCTCTCTTCTTCTTTAACGATCGTTTGACCGTCTTACCCTCCAAAAGTTGTCGGGAAAGATGCTCCAAGGCTGTAATTCATGCTTACCTTTGTACTGATTCACACCGACCATCAGCTCTCTTTAACAGTGAGATAAGCACTACTGTTTCCTCTTCAACGCATATATGATATGGAATTAAGATAATTTATTTTTGAAACCTTTTAACTCATCCATGAATCTATGGAATTCTGGAATGTCCATTTGTTGTGCAGAATCTGATAATGCAACTGCTGGATCTGGATGAACTTCAGCCATTACTGCATCTGCGCCAATTGCAAGTGCCGCTTTCGCTGTTGGTAATAATAAATCTCTGCGTCCAGTTGAATGTGTTACATCAACGATAACTGGTAAATGTGTTTCTTTCTTTAAAATTGGTACTGCAGAAATGTCTAATGTGTTACGTGTTGCTCTTTCGTATGTGCGGATACCGCGCTCACAAAGAATAATTTGATCGTTACCTTGCGCAATGATGTATTCCGCTGCGTTAATGAACTCATCAATTGTTGCTGCTAATCCACGTTTTAATAATACTGGTTTGTTAACTTTACCTACAGCTCGTAATAAATCGAAGTTTTGCATGTTACGTGCGCCAACTTGAATTACATCAACGTAGTCTAATGCCATTTCAACATCGTTCGGATTTAAAATTTCACTAATAATTGCTAAGTCAAACTCGTCTGCTACTTGACGTAAAATTTGAAGTCCTTCTACTCCCAAACCTTGGAAATCATATGGAGAAGTTCTCGGTTTGAATGCACCACCGCGCATTAATTTTAAGCCTTGGTCTTTCATCGCTTGCCCTACTTGACGAACTTGTTCTAAACTTTCTACTGCACAAGGTCCCATGATGAACGTTTGTGTTCCGTTTCCAATCAATTCACCTTTTACATCAACGATTGTATTTTCTTGTTTCTTTTTACGTGATACTAGTAACGCTTTACGGTTATCATCTTCTTGTAACTCTAAGCTTGCTTTGAAAATCGTTTTGAAAATATGTTGAACTGTTGATGTTTCGAATGGTCCTTCGTTATGCTCTGCAATCATATCAAGTACTTCACGCTCACGTACTGGATCAAAGCGTTTCGTACCTTGTACTTGCTTTTGCTCTCCAATTTTTTGAACAATTTCACCACGTTTGTTTAAAAGGTGTAATAGTTGTAAGTTAATTTCATCTACCTGTTTACGTAATTGATCTAATTCATGATTTGCCATTTGGAAATCCTCCTCTAATGTTTTAAAAGTATAGTAAGAGAATAAAAAATTCTCTATTTTCTGAACTGACTAATTATACAAATTCATAGTGGAATCGATACCTCTTCTTATTTTAAACTGATAATTCTTACAAAGACATGAACTACTAGTTAAAAACCCACTTTTTTGTACAAAAAAGCCCTACTGATCCAATCAGTAGGGACGATATTTATCGCGGTACCACCCTAGTTGTAGACTTCTTTCGTCTACCTCTCTTCATTGTTAACGATCATCTGACCGTCTTTCCCTTCATAAAGACAATACTATCTTTACTACGAAAAAGATGCTCCAGGACTGTAATTCGCTCTTGTTTATGTACTGGTTTGCACCAACCACCAGCTCTCTGTTACAGGGAAACAACAACTACTGCTTTTCCTTTCAATGCATGACTATTTAATTTTCAAGTTGAACCACTAAAATACAAAAAGTCCCTACTGAATAAATCAGTAGGGACGATATTTATCGCGGTACCACCCTAGTTGTAGACTAACTTTCCGTCTACCTCTCTTCACTGTTAACGATCAATTGACCGCTTTTTCCTCATAAAGACAAACTATCTTTATTACGAAAAAGATGCTCCAAGACTGTAATTCATGATTATCCCTGTACTGGTTCACACCAACCACCAGCTCTCTGTTACAGTAAGACTAACCACTACTGTGATCTCTTCATTGCACTTTGTTTATTCAAATGTTTTTGAAATTGAATAAGTATGATTCGTATTATAGAACGCTTTTCAAAACACTGTCAACAACTTTTTATATATTTTTTAAAATTCCACTTTCGTCCTATAATTCTTTTTGTAAATCACCCATTACAATTCCTATGCGAATTATTTCATTTTCTAGTAAATGTAAAACATATTCCTCTACTTCATACTGAACTAATAATTCTTTTATTTTTATGATTTCTTTTTCAAATAAAACGGCTTCGTGACATGTTTGTAGTAAAATAAAAAACACATTTGCAAATATTTCTTTATGCGCTTTCATACTTTCTTTTTTATGAAGCATTTCAATCAATAACTGCTTCATTTCCTCACCTGCACATTTACCATGTACACTTGAAAATGCACGAGACATAATACATAATCCTTTTTCTAATATTTCATCCATGTATAAAATAATACGTAAAAGCATTACATATTCTCTTGCAGTTATCTCACCCATTTTTGGTCGTTCTCGCAAAAATACACTGAGCCAAGCTGTCCAAAATTTTTGTTGTTCTTTTACACTTAATGTTTTGACGTAATAGCATAAAAACTGCATAAACTTAATTTTATTTTCTTCATTTTCTAGTATGAGTAACGGGTATAACCAATCTGTTTTTTGATCCCAATATAGTACACATTTAATAAATACAAAGCTAAGCCACTTCAAGAAAGCTTCTCTCGTATGCGGATGTAATACTTCCAAATGTTCTATCGCATACTTAATAAATCGCTTCATTTCTGTAAATAAAGGTAGATTTATTTGCGTGTAACATAAGCCGGCCCATGCATATTCCGTAATCTCATTTTGTTTTTTTAAATCTAAGTATGGTAACAAATATTTTCGGCACCATTGTTTTTCAATATGATATAGGAATGTAATATCTGCTATTAAACGAGCAAACATAAAGTTTGTTCGTTCCGAATTAACTCTTACTTGTTCTTCAAATAAAAATAAATATTCATATACATTACGATCGTATAAATGATCATATGATAACAACTTTAATAATACAGCCGTCATTTTTCCAACTGGATGCTGAATTGATTCATTATAAAAATCTTGTTTCCCAAGCTTAAAGTCTGTATCACTCTTCATAACTTGAGGAAACACTGAAAATGCAAATCGTTTTACAACACGTATACTATTCTCTTCTAATTCTTCTAGTCGATTACTAATTTCATATAGAAAACTACTAATTAACCAATGAAAAGCAGTATTTCTAACAAATTTCTGCAATAGCGGAATAATTTTTTGGATTTGCTCATTCGTCAATCCTCGATTATTTCGCCATTCTCTAATACAAACAAACCATAATTCATTACTTATTTCTTGCACTCCTACTAATTGGTATGCAAATGAAATACTCCACTCTGTGTTTAATTTACATGCTTTTGATAACATCTCTAAAAAATGGCGTTGTTCAAAAACACCATCTTGCGAAAATTGCTGAACTTGCTTCATAATTTCAACATCTTTCAGCTGCAATAATCCGTCAGCAGTTACATTACAAGTAATGCTTTCTGCTGTATCCTCTTTCTTTTGTACACTGTATCGTTCAGAATGAAAATGAGGATGCTTTTGCTTCATTAACTCATACCCATTTGCCGTAGATGGGCTATTCGAATCACACTTGAATAATAAGTCTAATACGAGACATGCATCAAATACCCGCTCTTCTGTAAGATGCTTTATTACAGTTCGAGTGACTTCTTCTTTTGTTTTTTCTAAACAATGTGCATAATGCCTTTTTAAAAGTTGAAAAACTTCGTGTTTATAAGTGAAATCTAAAAGAAGTCCTTCATGTAACAACCATTTCATTTTGTCATCTACACGAACAAAAATATTTTTATTCATCGCATCAATTGCAATTCGCTTTTGAAGTACGCTATTTGCTTCTATCATTTCTGTAATATAATAATCCGCTTTTTTCTCATTGTTTTCGCATAAATAAGTTAGACACTCTTTTACAATTCGTATTAAAAATGCAAGATCATTTTGATGAAACTCTTTCACTACATTTTCCTTATTTCTTTTTTTCAGTGCCGTTTGTCTTAACGACAACATTCTCAATTTTTCTAATCCAATCATCATAATTGGAACAGCATAATAAGCGATATATGGCCTCATCTTTTCGTTCCAAATTTGCTCCACATGAGAAAATGTAGATACTGGTAAGCGACTCGATTCCTCGAGTTCTATTGATTCTTGCGTATCATTTCCCCATTTTCTTACACGTTTCAACTTCAGTTTTCCGTCTAAAATAAAAGTTAGTAACAATAAGGCAATTTCTTTATGCTCAGGAAAAGAACATTTTTGCAGTAACTTAGAAATCTTTTCTATAGAGCTACTATCTTTTTCAGCTGTTTCTAATAAAAGGAGTGTCCACCTTGCAAACAACAACGGGTCCATCTTACTCTTCGTTTCGTTTAAGTAGTTACAAATTGTTCTCCATAATAACGGTGATATTTTAGAATAGTTTTTATAAATTAATTGAAATAATTCTTTCTGATGACTAAAAAGAAATTGTTCCACTAACCATTCTGCAAGTAATTCATCTACTTCATTATAGTTTGGCGTAAGCATAAACAAATTTTGTAATTTACCTTCTGCTTCTAACCATTCGACCCATTCATAATCATGAGCAAATTCCACAAAGTAACGTACTGTTTCAATTTTTTTAATCGATTGCTTTATGTATGATAATTGTTCCTGTTCTACTGACGGGGGAACCGTTACAATATCCCGAATACGCATTCTTTTCGTAATATAATTATCACCCATTAATTCAGCCCAGCGTTTTACCGCTTTTACAAGGGATTGATGATTATTCACCTTATTCGGATACACAATTGGTCTTATCCCCAAATGTTCCCAGTGGTATGTATTTTCTCCTTGTGCGACAAAAGCAAATCGTCTTGTACTTGGTGGTAAACCAGTTGCTAAATATTTCATTACTGGGTCATTATGACTATATCCAACGAATAAAACGGTGTAATTTGAGAATAGATCAACTAAAAACCTTCTCGCCCACCCTTCCGTTAAGTAAGCCCTTCCAAAATCACCATCTGTTAAAATTAAAGCCTCTTTCTCTTGTTCTACATTACCATGTATGTAAGCAAGACCTTTAAAAGCTCTCCCAGTCGGTAAAGCTGGAGCGTAATAAACATTGATATCTCTATTTATTTCTTTAATTGCAGTTGTAAAATGTTGATCAAAATTTGTTGTTACAATGCGGATATCTGTATCTAAAGGAAATAACCTTGGAATTGCATAATGCAATGGATTCGGTTTTGATTTCTCTATATGAACGAGATCTCTTGCGACTTGATGTACATCTTTTGTTTTCGCAATTTTGCCAAGATAATAATCATGTGGCTCTGTTATTTCACGTTTTTCGACATATAACGTTTTTGCAATTTCATCAACTAAATCATCAAAATTCGGTAAGTTTGATTTCCCTTTCATAGAAACTCCCGCTCCAACAAATAATACTAACTTTCCTTGCTCAAGGTGATCAATTAACTCATCTGGAATTTCTACTTCTGAAGTAATCCACATCTTGGATTCCCCCTTACCTAAAAATGTCATACACTCTCATTTTACTATAACATTTTTTCATTGTTTTTATAATATTTAGACTAAATTCCGAACATGAAAAAGTTTTATGTAAATAAATCCGTTACAATGTATGAACTCCAGAATTTATTGAAAAACTATGTATAAATCGGAGGTGTAAATTTTGAATGATTTCACAGTAGTGCTTATCAAGTTTATATCGTGCATTATCGCATTTAGCATTGGGCTTGCTTTATTTTTCCCTGCAACGTTTGTTCAAATTATTTCATTCAGTCTCTTTGTTACAATCGTATCCTACATGTTCGTTGATAAAATTATTTTAAATCGAATTGGCAATACTGGTGCCATTATGTCGGATTTCTTATTAACATATTTAAGCGTATGGATTTTCGGTAATATTTTATTAGACAACTATATGCAAATTGCATGGGGCAGTATCCTTTCTGCCATCGTCTTCACTTTATCTGAAGTAATCGTTCATCGCTTCTCTAACTCTCATACAAGGCACAACAATGATAACATTCGTATTAATCGCCGCTTTGCATATGGTACAGAGTTTGCTGAAGAACAAAATATATTGGATAAAGATAAGAAAAAGTAACGTTTTAATGCAGGAGCGCCCTTTTTAATTATGTGGTGCTCCTTTTTTGTATTTTTTCATTATGGTACGTGAAATTATATAAGTGATTATTTCAAAATACCGACTTACTAACAATATTTGACGCTATTTTTTCTAATAAAAACTGCCTCTTATTTAGAGGCAGCCACTTTTAAGTCTTTTACTGCAACAACATCCGCAAACGCTCCCAATACTGCGTTATGATGTTTCACAATATCTTCAGCACGTAACACTTCTGTATTAAATGTACTATGCGCATCACTCACTAACGTTACTTTATACCCTTCACTACATGCTCTGCGCGTTGTCGTATCTACACAATACTCTGTTTGCATTCCCGAAAGAATAACGTGTTCAATTCCTTTCTCTTGTAACACTTCGCTTAAGTTTGTATTATGGAATGAATCTGGAGTCGTCTTTTCAACTATATTATCTCCTTCTTGCGGAGCGATGGCCGCATGGATTCGCCATCCATCCGTACCTTTTTCTAACGGATGGTCTTTAGGACCGTTATGTTGGATATAAATAACTGGAATATCATTTGAACGACATTCCCTAATAAGCTCTTGCAATGTTTGTAAAAACTTCCCCCCATTATGTACTGGCATTCCAGCTGTATACATTCCCGCTTGCACATCAATTACGATTAATGCTTTTTTCATTTCACACATCCCCCTTTATTTGTATAAGCCATTATTATTGTTTATATTCCATCATCCAACAATCTTCTAATTTCCCCTCATGCAACTCATGTTCCTTTAAAATCTTTACTTTTTTAAATCCACTTTTTTCATAACACTTTATTGCTCGTTCATTATTTACTTTCGGATCCATTGCAATTGCTTCTGCTCCCATTTCACCCATAATATATGTAATTGCTGCCTGAACGAGTTTTGTTCCAATTCCCTTTCCCCAATAGGCTGGTTCACCGATAAATTGGTCCATACCCCATACATTTTGTGATTCTTTATAGCCATATAACGCTTTCCACTCTGAATCCACTGGGTACATTTGTATGTAACCAATCGGAATGGTATCAAATTCTATTAAACATCTTTTTTCATTACTGTTTGGACTATGTATAAAATGATCAAGCACCTTTTCTACAGATTGCGGATTATCTCGTCCTTCGTAATACCGCAGGACTGCTGGGTCCGTTAACCATTTAGAAATGATAGATGCATCATCTTCCATTACGTATCTAATCAATAAACCTTCTTTTTGAAAAAGCATATTATACCTCTATTATTTCTTTATATTTTTTCTTGCTGTTACATCTTTCATTGCACCTACTAATGCATATGGTAGTAATGTAATCGCAAAAAATGCTGTAAATACGTTAAGTTGCGGGATTGTATAGAGTGTGAACCATTCAGTGAAAAATTGAGAATTTAATATTCTATTAAAAAACTCTCCGCCTGGCCTAAAGTTTGGCGCCCACGCAGTGATTTCACACAAAATAAAGTGAAACTTTAATCAGTGGGGGTTTTGTTCATCCCCCACTGATTATTAGTTGAACCAATCGGGCTTTTACGGGCAGTTGATCCCCCCACCTAACTTCTTCGCTTTCGCTGAATTTTGAGGTGGGGGTCTTACTGCCCTTTAATGCGGGGTAAACAGTAACTGAACAATAAAAAATGCCCCTAGATAACGAAACCAAGTCCGTTTCCATATAGGTTGTGCATTTTTTAATATATCTCCCATCTTACCCCCTCCTTAAATATCCATCATATTAATTATACACTTTCCTCACTTTATTTGTTAAAATTTTCTATATAATTAATGCTGTTGGGGGGAAATACATTATGTCTAATCCTATACTTACATCCACTTTAATCATTCTTAGAGGAAACTCCGCAAGTGGTAAAACAACGATTGCAAAACAACTACAAGAACATTTCGGACAAGGAACACTTTTAGTATCACAGGATGTTGTACGTAGAGATATGCTTAGAGTACACGACACAATGGGTAATTTATCACATGATTTACTATTTGAAATTACGAAGTACGGAAAAGGAAAATGTGAATTTGTTATTTTAGAAGGTATATTGAACAGTCATAGGTATGGTGAGATGTTAAAAGAATTAATTCGTTATTTTGATGAAAATGCATTTGCATATTACTTTGATTTATCATTAGAGGAAACTATTAGACGACATAACACAAGGGACAAACGATATGAATTTGGTGAAGATTCCCTCCAAAAATGGTATAATCCGCACGATACAATTGAGGTTGCCAGAGAAACTATTTTTACAGATAACTTTACGCAAAAAGATATATTTGATGCGATTCTTAATGATGTTGCGATACAAAAACAAGACTAATATAATATGTTAGTCTTGTTATGTACTTTGTGTTTCCGTTTTTATAATTGAACAATCTTTACATAAATAATAGTATATATTCATTTCCCCAAACTGGAAATCAACTACTGAAATAAGTTCACGTTCCTCGATATCTTGTGTAATTGTAGCAACATACTTCATCTCTTTAGAACAAGTTGGACACGCCAAATGCTCTGGAAGATCCGCATATAATGGTGCCCCTAATAATCTACATACATATTCAGAACCGAACAAGTCAAAAGCTTCCCAGTAACTATCTTCATCTGTAGGTATATCTTCATTTTTCATATTTATAAGCTTTACCGTTGTTTTTGGTAATGAAACTGGTAACTTATCTTCCTCTTCCATTATCCATTCTTCTGTATTTTGCTGCTTTATGATTTGAACTGTTTTACCTCCATCACTTAACTGAAAATATTGCGGTTCCCACACCATCGCACAGTTCAAGCATGAAACGAATGGTAAAATATTTAGTTCATTACTTTAAAGTTCAGCAAGTCTCCCATCTTTTAAATCAAAACAGAGAATTTGATGCATCTTCTCACCGCATAACTTACATACTGGCAAATTACAATCTTGACCGCCAAAGTAATGATTATATGAACCTCTTCCTTCAATTACTCTATACCCTTTCCGCTCATTACAATGTGCGCCATATAATTCTATTGTCATATTCTATCCTCGCCTTTTATAAGAATGATTCACAAAATGATAATAATTAAGACTAAAAAACATCGTCTTCCTGAATAGTTTCCATAATAAATTCTTTTAAACTCGGAGATATTTCTTCCATTTCGTCATCCGCGTGATACCAAATATATATTTTATCATCCATTTTTCCATTATTTATTTTAAAGCACAATTTATCCCCTGAACCATCGTCACCAATTATGATAAGGTTTTCTGGCATATACTCATCTCTCATGTCAACATTTTGTCTAACTATATCATCCCAAGTTTTCGTTACATTTCTATTATCTTTAATCGGATATAGTATCCATTCCCCTATTTCAGCATTATTAACTAATTTAATAAGATCCCTATATTGATTTGGGAAAGCAGCACCTAACTTTTCTTCAGTTTCTTTTATTTGCAACTCTAATACACCTTGTTTCTTTGTTTCAATATATTCTCTTACTTCTTTCATGAAATACACCTATCCTTTGAACTTAATTACACTATTATGATTGAAAGTGTTTAGTAAACAATTTGATCCAATTTATACATTTCATTATACGTTAATCCTTCGTTTTCAACATACTACTCTACTCTTCTCTTCTCTACTTCCTTATCTCATTCTTAATAGTTTTATTTTCTAAACATCATACAATTTTTATGTTTTGTTACAGGTTTAGTAATAAGCCCTTTAAAAATCCTATTATCCTTCTACTAAAAAAATAAAAGCCAGCCTCAATAAAGAGAACTGACTTCTATTTGGATCATTATAGTTACTATAAAATTTTCACTTTAACAGTTTGTCTTCCCCAATTCATAGCTTTACTTTTTGAACCCATTAAAACATCAATACGATTACCTTTAATTGCACTTCCAGTATCACCAGCGATCGCTTCTCCATAGCCTTCTACCCATACTTTAGATCCTAATGGGATTACTTTCGGGTCAACTGCAATAATTCTCATATTCGGATTTGCCGTTAAATCATGCCCCATCGCAGTTAATACGCGTCCACCATATGTACCATTTTCACTTGGATCAGCAGTATACGCTGTCGCTACTACCGTTAATTCACGTTTAGCAGACTGTATGTTGTTTTTAGATACTTCTTTCGCTCTCTCTTCTTCTTTAGCCTTTGCTATTTCTCTTGCTTTCTCTTCTTCTTTAGCTTTTGCTATTTCTCTTGCTTTTTCTTCTTCTTTAGCCTTTGCTATTTCTCTTACTCTCTCTTCTTCTTTAGCCTTTGCTATTTCTCTTGCTTTCTCTTCTTCTTTAGCTTTTGCTATTTCTCTTGCTTTCTCTTCTTCTTTAGCTTTTGCTATTTCTCTTGCTTTCTCTTCTTCTTTAGCTTTTGCTATTTCTTGCGCTTTCTCTTCTTCTTTAACTTTTGCTATTTCTCTTGCTTTCTCTTCTTCTTTAGCTTTTGCTATTTCTTGCGCTTTCTCTTCTTCTTTAGCTTTTACTATTTCTCTTGCTTTCTCTTCTTCTTTAGCTTTTGCTATTTCTTGCGCTTTTTCTTCTTCTTTAGCCTTTGCTATTTCTTGCACTTTCTCTTCTTCTTTGATTTTTGCCTCTTCTTTAGGCTTTACTATTTCTTGCGCTTTTTCTTCTTCTTTAACTTTTACTTCTTCTTTGACTTTTGCCTCTTCTTTGACTTTTGCCTCTTCTTTAGGTTTTACTATTTCTTGCGCTTTCGGTTCTTCTTTAACTTTTACTACTTTTGCCTCTTCTTTAGGCTTTACTATTTCTTGTGCTTTCGTTGTTTCTTTCGCTTTTGCTACTTTCTGCGTCTTTACTTCTTTCTTTTCTTTAACTGATTTTTGTACTTTCGCTACTTGCTTCGTTTTCTCTTCGGTTTTCTTTTCAGTTGGTGCTGTACTTGATAGGAAAGAAACGTTTGCATAAGCAGTTTTTCCTTTATACTCAAATTGCAGCCATCCGTCTTTTACTTGATGCGTTGATTCAATTACATCATCTTTTTTTAGTCTGCCAAGAATTTCTGAATCTGTGTTTGCTTCAGTACGTACATTTAACAAATTCGCCGTTACATGATATACATCTTTTGTAAACTCCGAACTTACAAACACTTCTTTACCATTCAACTCAATTTTTGACCAGCCATCTTCGGTATTTATGACTTTTAACTCTTGCCCATTCTTTACTTTTTCGACCACTTTTGATTCTGTAGTCGGTTTTTCACGTACGTTAAGTACATCTGCTGTTACGATTGTTTCTGCGGTAGCAGTTGTGGTAAACGCTCCCAATCCAAAAACAGTTGCTGTTGCTGCGCCAATTACTTTTTTCATATTAGCCTCCATTAAATTTTTTTGAATTTTATCAAATGCCTCCGTAAAATTGTATAATTTTACATAATATCAAAACATTTGCAACAGTATATTAATATTGTTTAATATACTGTTATTAAAACTCCTTACTCCAATACTATCAAATTCTCATTTCTAATTCTATATATTATAAATCTCCTTATCTTTTATAAAAGCTCCATGCCCTTCTTCACACTAAATAGTTGTGGCAATTCCCGCCAAAAATAAACTTACGATTGCTAAAATTTGAGTAGCGACAATAGCCCCTCTTAAATGAAACTTATAATCTTTATATCCTTTCATACCTTCCGTACTAGGAATCACAACAAACCTTGGAGTAATCCAGCAAAAAATTAGCCAATCAATTATAAGTAAATCTACTAAATTGAAAATCATTAAAATACCAAAAGTGTGTAAATAGGCATCCATATACATTAACTTTTCATGCTTATGTAGTATATATGTAGAAACGAAAGGAGTACCGAAAAGAATAGTATTATATACAATATTAAAATAAATGGTTTGCTTTTTTTCATGAATCGATTTTGGAAAAACTACTTTTTGAATATCTTTCGGATAATCAGTTAACGAAAGTCGAGGATTATAATATAAGGACCCTAAAATCATTACGGATAGTACAATAGACATGATGACACCAACGTACATCATTTGCTCAAATTGATTCATATGCTTCATTCACCCTTTTCTGTAATTACTATGATGGTCATTCACTTAATTACATATTGTATGTACGTACATAATCAAAAATTAACAACTAGCTTTAATAGCGAAGCAAAATTGTTGCAATGCAAATGCAAATTTAATACAGTGGAAGCCTAATTGATACAGATAGGATTGGTGAAACCTATGAAAATTGAACATATTGCAATTTGGGTAAATGACTTAGAATGTATGCGTGATTTTTATATGAAATACTTTAATGGTAAAGCAAACTCTTTATATCATAATAAAACGAAACAATTTGAATCTTATTTTATTACGTTCGAATCTGGAGCAAGACTTGAACTTATGCGTAAAAAAGGGATTGAAAATAAGCCTAATTTAAACATAACCGGCTATACTCATATGGCTTTTTCTGTCGGTAGTGAAGAACGTGTGAATGAACTAACAAAGGTGATAAAAGATGCTGGTTATCCTTTATCAAATGGACCACGTTTTACTGGAGATGGCTATTATGAAAGTGTAATAGGCGATCCAGAAGGCAATCAAATAGAAATTACGATTTAACTTACCCTTTTCCACCACCTCCGTATTTTTCCACAGATTAGGCGGTGCTGTTGTTGAGGTGCCAAATGAGGCAACTGCTTACTTTTACCGAAAAGCACTATCAAACATGCCAATATTCGCTACTTGGGAACAGCCAGAAGGTGCTGGTGGAAGTATTCGATGGGTTGAAGACTTCCGCTTAGCAATGCTTCCATTTACAAAAGGTGTCTATGTTAATACTCCTGACCTATCCATTAAAAATTGGCCAGATGCATACTTCAGTTGCAACTTTGACCGATTAATGGAAGTAAAAGCGGAATACTTTGCGAAAAATGTCTTTAACTTTCCGCAAAGTATTCCGCTTTTTTAAACTATATATTCCACCTAATATATCAAAATATAAAACATCCATTTTTTTATGGGTGTTTTACAAAAAGAGTTTACATAATATAATTATTAGTTGCTTCTTTTACTAAATATCTATTCAGCAATCGAAAGTAACACTTTCTCAAGGTCTTTTTTAGATAACATACTTTCGTTTATATAGCCATTCTTTTAATTGTAATTCATCCAAAGCTCCGTTCCCCTCTCATAATCCTTCACACTATATTCGCTCGTTTTTCACAAAAGGTTCATTTTACATGAAAATTTATTTATTACAATAAAAATATAAGGTATATTTTTATGAAAAGGAGGAATTCAATAATGAATACAGAGGATAAAATTCACGCTGAAAAAGTGTTAAAAAATCTATTCATCGGATCACAAGTTGATGGATTACAATTTGGTATTTCTCCAGGCGCTATAAAGATTCATTTCACAAACTTTCACGACTCAGTTTATTATGACGGACAATTATATATCAATATCGAATCCAAATGGTGTTTATTTAATAAACCTCAAAAAAGCTACCCATTAAATGAAGATGAATTTGAAGTTTATTCTGAGAAAGAAGAATATGAAAGAATATGTAAGATAAGAAGACAAAAAGTTACCGATATACAACTTGGCTTAGAAAGCCCTCATTTAATTATTACATTAGAGAGTGGACAAATTATTTTTTTAAATGGTTTTCATGATTATTATGAATGTTGGCAAGCTGGTGTCCTATGTGAGGAATGGCTTGTAGTCGCTGCACCTGGGAATGAAATCGCCACTTGGGCTCCCGATGAGTTTACCGATAAGTAAACTGTCTTCACGAAGAAGAAACGAAGATGTTTTATGAAGTACTATACTAATGAACTACATAATCATTTCTATTATACGTAAACAAAATGACGATTTTACTTTAATAGAACTCACTTTATTAAAGTTGAAAGGATGATAATGATGGCATGTGTCCATGATTTTGGAATAATTGACGATTTTACTTCTCAAAAAAATTACGAAGATTATACACCAGAGAAATATCATTGTATATCTGTTGATGATGATATTATCAGTAGTTTAAATCAAAATTTATCAATTATGAAAACCTACTTCCATACAGTCAAAAATCAGAAATACGGTTTAGCTTATTGTGGTATTACAATTATCCCGCCTGAATCATTAGCAATTTTCTATGAAACAGTTACATCCTCAAAGTTCTTCAGAAAATCTGATGAGCTGAATGAGTTAGCTTCAAAAATTGTACAAGCTGCAGCAGAACAGAAGTACATGATCCATTATGGGGTTTAAATGTAATTCAAAAAATGCTTAGGATTTCTCCGAAGCATTTTTCGTATGTTACTAATACATTTATTCCTTAACCATTTAGTCAATGCTTGAGCCTATGGACCCATCTTTTACAAGTGAGGGCGCCCCTATTAATCTAAATAAGCGTCTCATTTCCAATCTTCCAGCTAAACCATCTCCCATGCCCTTCTGTTTCTCCAACCGTTTCACGATATTCGTTTCCGTTAATATAATAATCAATATGAAGGTCACGATCCCACATGTTGTTATACAGGTGGAATACATCACGTTTTGCTCCAATTTCTTGTATTTGTTTTTCTAACTTATGTTTTACTTGTTCTGGTATTTGATTTGCAACATGTGTATGGAAAATACAAATAACAGCTTCTTCACTTATTTGTTCAATAATAGATGATAATAGCTCTACACCGTCTCCTTCTATTAATTGGACAGATTCATTTTTCACTAAAGATGCAGCTTGATCAAACATCTCAAGCCTTTCTTTATGTTCTGGCCAAATTAAAGCACGTAACCATAAATAATCTTCCTTATTATGTAAATCATTCACATGTAAGTCCAGTCCAATTCTTTCTACGACAGATGGGCTTTCTTTTAGAAAATGCGGCACATTCGTCCCTCTTATTTCAGAAGTTACATGCACATTTGAATTTATATTTCCGTACATTTCATCCGTCCCGTACGAATAACTATATTGGTCCCAGAACAGTTGCAACCCAGAACTTGTCCCAATTTCAATTAACGCTAACGGCTTCTTCACTTTGTTAAATATGTAGCAGAAACTTGGGTATAAGTATGCGCACCGTCTTACTTCATTTGTTTGAACGAGTTTCGTTTGTAACAAAGTAATGATTTCTTCTCGGTACTCTTTACAGAAATCTTTAAAATGATTAAAAGCTTTATCTAAATTTGTATCAGCATTTTCAACTAAACTACTATAATACGTTTTTAAATGATGTTCTTTCCCTGCTAGCAATAAATAATGTACTGCACCTAATAGTAAGTTTGGGACTGGTTGACCTACCTGAGCATAGGACGATAGTGTAAGTACTTCCTCATCTTCAGCAATTTTCATTGATAAATATTCATATAAATCACTTGACCCTTTACATTCCTTTATTGAAAAGTTTCGAAATAAGTTTGAAATTTGTTCTTTTGTGCACATTAGAGTCCCTCCTTTTTATTTTTCAGAATAATCTTACCATTATAGAAAGAATAATCCTATAAAAAGGTACTCGATTTAGTCACTTAAGGATACGTAAGCTTTTTCGAGATAATTTCAAACTGTAATTTTTTTCTATTTATCACCTTAAAAGAGCTTGTTAAATAAGATTTTTAGCGAATAAAACGTTAAATAGTTTAAAATTATCAGATAACACTAGATATTTTAGTCTATTAATTATTATAATAGAGTATGAGATGGTTATATAATTGAGACAAAAAAGGTATACACCTAGGTGGGGCCTAGGCGGTGTTTCTCTTTTACGGCTTAGACATAGAAAACACCTACACTTTTTTGCCAATATAGGGGATGGAGAGATTATCATGAGCAACATGCAGCAAAAAACAGACGTTATCTTAATTGGTGCAGGAATTATGAGTGCAACGTTAGGCTCATTACTAAAAGAATTAGCACCAGAATGGGAAATTAAAGTTTTTGAAAAACTCGCAAGTGCCGGGGAAGAAAGCTCTAACGAATGGAATAATGCAGGTACAGGGCATTCTGCGCTATGCGAACTGAACTATACTTCCGAAAAAGCTGACGGATCTATAGATATTAGTAAGGCTGTAAAAGTGAATGAGCAATTCCAGCTTTCAAGACAATTTTGGGCATATCTTGTAAAGAGCAAATTAATTCGTAATCCACAAGATTTTATTATGCCACTACCTCATATGAGTTTAGTACAAGGGGAAAAAAATGTTGAGTTTCTAAAAAACCGTTTTGAAGCGCTTTCAAAAAATCCACTGTTTCAAGGAATGGAATTTTCTGATGCTCCTGAAACATTAAAAAAATGGCTTCCACTCATTATGGAAGGCCGCACATCTAATGAACCGATGGCGGCAACGAAGATTGACTCTGGAACAGATGTTAACTTCGGTGCATTAACACGTATGTTATTTGATTACTTAAAAACAAAAAATGTCGAGCTAAACTACAAGCATAGTGTCGAAAATATTAAGCGCACGAAAAATGGTTTGTGGGAAGTAAAAGTACACGATATGAATAGTGGTAAAATTGAGCATCATACTGCTAAATTCGTCTTTATTGGCGGCGGTGGCGGTAGCCTACCTCTACTTCAAAAGACTGGTATCCCTGAATCAAAACATATCGGTGGATTCCCGGTAAGTGGACTATTTATGGTATGTAAAAACCAAAAAGTTGTAGAGCAACATCATGCGAAAGTGTACGGTAAAGCTAAGGTTGGTGCTCCGCCAATGTCTGTACCTCATCTAGATACGAGATATATAGACAATAAAAAAGCTTTACTGTTTGGACCATTCGCAGGCTTCTCACCTAAATTCTTAAAAACAGGTTCAAATCTTGACTTAATCGGTTCTGTAAAACCGAATAACGTCTTAACGATGTTAGCCGCTGGTGTAAAAGAAATGGGACTTACAAAATACTTAATTCAGCAAGTTATGTTATCACATGAAAAACGTATGGAAGAATTACGCGAATTCATTCCGAACGCGAAAAGTGAAGATTGGGATATTGTAGTTGCTGGGCAACGTGTACAAGTAATTAAAGATACTGATGCTGGTGGTAAAGGGACACTTCAATTTGGTACAGAAGTAGTAAGTGCAGCTGACGGCTCAATCGCCGCATTACTAGGCGCATCACCAGGTGCTTCTACTGCTGTTCACGTCATGCTTGAAGTATTAGAAAAATGTTTCCCAAGCCGCATGGTAGAATGGGAAGAAAAAATAAAAGAAATGATTCCTTCATATGGCATTTCACTAACTGAAAATCCAAGATTGTTCCAAGATCTTCACACTTCTACTGGTCGTACACTTGGATTAAACGAAAAAGAAACTGTTCATAATTAATGAAGAAATAAAAAAACGTCCGATATATTCGGACGTTTTTTTGTCTACTAAAAATTATACTTATCAATATTATCTTTCGTAAATACAACTCGTTCTGGTAATACGATAATTCCATTCCCTTCTGCCTCATAATCATATCCTTGAATGGAGTTTGGCTCTACCTTCACTTTTCCAATTCCTTTTACTTCGAAGCTATCCCCTACTTTTAACTTCTTCCCTTTTACAACAATTTCATTTGCTACATACGTTGCGAGAGCACCTTGTTGTTTTACATCCCATAAACCAAATTGTGCTACTGTTCCTCGTTTTACGTAATCACGCATAACGTTTGGTGTAGAGAAGCCAGTTACGACAACCTTTTTATCCATTTTTAAATTTTCAGCTGCTTGTGCCATTGCCGGAAGTGCCGTTGCATCTGGACAAATGACTGCATTAATATCAGGATACGTTTTTAAAATATTCTCTCCTACTGACAAAGACTTTTGCGCATTATTTTCACCGTACTGCGTCGTTACAATTTCCCAGTTCGGATATTTCTTTTTAATAATTTCTTTCGCTTTCGTTACCCATTGGTTTTGATCCGTTACTGTCGGGCTAGAATAAAAGAAGGCTACTTTTCCTTTATCTCCAATTTGCTTTGAAGTCATTTCTATTAATAAATTAGCAAGTTGGTCTGGTGTTCCTTGGCTGATATAAAAAGAACGATCTTTCGGATTCACATCAGAATCCCATGTTAACACCGTCATCCCTTTTTTCTTAGCACGTTGCAGTGATTGCGATAACCCATCCACTGACGTAGATGAAACCATAATCGCATCATAGTTTTGATTAATGAAATTGTTTATATATTTAACTTGCCCTGAAACACTCGCTTCAGACGGTCCATCATACTTCACTTGCACGCCTAACTTATCTCCCATCTCTTTTGCCCCTTCACCACCCGATGTGAAGAAACCAACTCCTGTTAATTTCGGAATAAATGCAAATTTCACATCATCAACCTTTTTCTTATCTGCTGTTTGGCTAGAACACGCAATTAAACCGATTAAACAAATACATACAATCAATACAATCCCCAGTTTTCTCTTCATGACATTTCCCCCTTATGCAAATTCTTTCTTTTCTCCGCTAAGAATTGATGTAATTTGAAATGTCTCATAATAACTGAAAGAATAAGGATAATACCTATTACTACATTGGATTGTTCATTTGTTAAACCCGTCATTTGCAAGCCATACTGCATGAGCCCAATGAAAATACTCGCCAGTAAAGTACCAATAATGCTTCCTTTTCCGCCTGTAATAAGTGTACCGCCTAAGACGACTGCTGTAATGATTGGTAAAATTGTTTCACTTCCCATATCAGCACGTGCGGAACCGAAGTAGGCAGTTAAGAAAGCGCCTCCTAATCCACCTCCTAACCCTGAAAGTATGTAAGCAATAATGACTACTTTTTTCGTTTTAATCCCGGTGTATTTTGCTGTATTTTCGTTCGCACCTGTTAATTTTACATGGCGCCCGTATATAGTTCGGTGAAATAATACAGTACATAAAACTGTTAATACGATCAGTAGCCATAATAAATTCGGTATTCCTATAAAACTACCATTTGCCAGTTGTACAAATGTGTCAGGTAAACCGCTTATTCCTTCGTACCCAGAAGCACCTGCCCCTCCTGAAATGACGAGGGCAATTCCCCCGTATAAAAACATCGTTCCGAGTGTAACGACGAGTGGTTCTACATCCGTCATTTTTATAATGAGTCCGTTTAAAGCGCCTGCTAAACAACTAATTATTAGGGCGATTATAACAGCAAACAAAATAGGTATTCCGTTCATCCAAAGTACACCGATTAAGATTGAAGTGAGCCCCATTATTGAGCCGATCGATACATCAATTCCTCCTGTTACTATAACAAAAGTCATTGGTATCGCCGCAATTGCGATAAATAGGAAATCATTTGTACTAAAAAGGAGATTACTAATATTTAAGAAATCACTATTTATTAAACTAAAAAGGATGAATTCTACAAGAAGTAATACAATTAGAACCCCTTCCCATCTATATACATACTTCATAGATTCATCCTCCTTTCTGCCTTCCACTTTTTCATAACACTATCTAATATGATGATAAGTAATAATAAAAAACCTGAAATAGCATTATTCCAAAATGCTGGTATTTTTAAAAAGACGAGTGAGCTACTTATTGTTTCTAAAAATAACGCTCCTAATGCAGCTCCAAATAAAGATCCTGTTCCTCCTTTTAACTGAATTCCTCCTAGTACAGCAGCTGCGATTACTTGTAATTCTAATCCTGTACCTGTTTGATTTGGCACGAAACCGATATTCATAACAAATATGCAACCAGCGAGCGCAGCGCTTATGCCTGAAATCATAAACGCATATATCTTCACTTTATTTACAGGTATACCAATAAGCCTCGCGCCATCTTCATTATCACCTACCGCATAAAAGTATCTTCCCAATGGCACTTTTCTTAAAAAGAAGTATAGTAGTAGTAAAATAATAAGAACGAACCATACAGTTATAGGTAAACCAAGAATGATGATAGATGACAGCTGCTTAAAATCGTTTGGAATATCTTCAATCCACTTCCCGCCTGTGAAAATTAACATTGTACCTCTAATAATTCCTAACATGCCTAATGTCATAATAATGGCTGGTACCCGAAACTTCGCAACTCCAATACCATTTACGAAACCAATAATGGCCCCAAGTATAATAGCTACAAATATCGACAAGAATGTACTATACCCATTCGTTAACATCATTCCGCAAACTGCTGCACTTAACCCCATGCTTGAACCAACTGATACATCTATATTTTTCGTAAATAAGACGAACGATTGACCGATTGCTAGCACGACTAAAATAACGCTTGATTTCATCAGTAAAGATAACGAGTTAAATTGAATAAAACTAGGGTTTATCATTCCTACAATAGCTATATAAATTAGTAGTAACAGTATGATAGACGTTTCATGCATTTTTAACATATGTTTCATTCCGCTACACCTCCGTATGCAAGGCGTGTAACTTCATTCACACTCAGTTGTTCTTTTTCCATATGAGAAACAAATCGCCCATTTCTCATTACATATACACGGTTTACTAATTGGACAATTTCTTCAACATCTGAAGAGATTAATAAAATTGCGAGTCCTTCCCTTTTCATTTTTTTTATCGTCTCATACACTTCAAGCCTTGCTTTCGCATCAATTCCGCGAGTCGGCTCATCAAGAATAATAATTTTAGGATTACATGCAAGATACTTCGCAAGCACGACCTTCTGCTGATTACCTCCTGATAAAGATGCCAGTTCTTTATTCATATTCTGTACAACAATTCGGAACTGTTCTATAAACGAATTAACTAAAGCGCTTTCTTTTTCTTGATTTATAAAAAAGCGATTATTTTGATATAAACTTGCTGCTGCAATATTTTCTTTAACAGAAGCAATTGAGAAAATTCCATTCCTCGCCCTATCCTCTGGCACATAAACTAGTCCTTCGTCTAGCCTTTTATGCAAAGAACACGTATCAATTGATTTTCCACCCAATAAGATAGACCCTGATTTTATAGTTTTCAATCCAAATATCGCTTCTGCTAATTCCGTTCTGCCAGATCCTATAATGCCAGCAACACCTACAACCTCACCCGCATGTACAGTGAATGATATATTTTCGAATGCGTGACCATTTATATCAACCACTTCTAATATTTTTTTCGTCTTTACTGTCTCTTGAACTACTTCTATTTTCTCTTTCTGTTTATATCCTTTTGGCAATAGTCCCTCCATCAGCATGTCATATGTATAGTCACATACATCACCTTGGCTTACAACCATTCCATCACGTAGTATTGCTACTTTGTTGGCAATTTCAAAGATTTCTGGAAAACGATGCGTAATATAAATCATCCCAATTCCTTTTTCTTGTAAACTTTTCATCAACACAAAAAGACTCTTAATTTCGTGTGTTGTTAATGTCGATGTTGGCTCATCTAGAATAAGAATCTCAGCTTCTCTTATTAATCCTCTAACGATTTCTACTAACTGTTGTTGCGCAATCGATAATGTTCCTCCTAGTTTATTAAGGTCAATATCCCATCCTAAGCTGCTAATCAATTGCTGAATCTGTACTTTTAGTTTCTTTTTCTTTTCTTTTAACCCGATACATATATTTTCTTCAATAGTCATATGCGGAAAAATGAGTGGTTCTTGCGGTATTAAATAAATACCTTTTCGGTGTGCTTCTGATGGATTTGAAAACTGTTGCTTCCTTCCTTTTACATACATCTCTCCATCATCATACGAATATAACCCCGTTAATATTTTCATTAATGTTGATTTCCCGGCGCCATTTCCCCCCACTAAAGCGTATATATCTCCGCGCTCTACTTGTAAGTTCACTTCTTTTAATACAAGTTGATTTAAAAACGCCTTACTCATTTTCTTTACTTGTAATAAAGGTACGTTCTCCACATGATGTCACCTGCCTTTATCCAGAACATTTTTTGAGAAAATGATTATTTGTTCTACTTGTTTTGTAGCATTGTATATTCCTTTTTTTATATCTAGAACACTTTTTTCTACGTACTATTAATCGTTTCAACTGGAATAAACAAAATATATGGTACATATGTTTAAGCTGTGGTCAATTGTTGAAAGGGATGAAGAGTATGACTCAGCTGAACTTTGAAGAAAATTTATTAACTAAAGTAGCTTGGTACTATTATAAAGACCAATTAACACAACAGGAGATCGCGTCACTTCTTCATATTTCAAGAAATAAAGTCGTCCGGTTATTAGATAAAGCGCGGAGTGAAGGTATCGTTACATTTCACGTAAAAGGGACTGGTTTGCACTGTTTAAGTATTGAGCGTGACCTAATGAAAAAATTTCACTTAAAAGATGCTTTTATTATCCCTACCCCAGTAAACAATTATCACGCTTCTCTCGGAAAAGCTGCTGCACAATATTTAGAAACTCATCTCCAGCAAGGCGATTTACTCGGTATTGGCTGGGGAGAAACAATTAGCAAAATGCTAGAAAACATTCATTTTGAAAGTTCTATCAACCTTTCAATCGTAACGCTCACAGGCGGGGTAAATCACTATCTCCCGAGAAAACAAAACTATTTACACTACATGCAAGGCGAACTTCACATTATCCCTACGCCGTTTCTAGCGTCTACAACCGAAATGGCACAAAGTATTCTATCAGAACCGAGTGTAAAAGATATGCTTCAAGTCGCTTCACTTGCTCATACGGCTGTTGTCGGTATTGGGGGATTATCTCAAGACGCTACGATTGTAAAAGAAGAAAAATTAACACTACGTGAGATGACATATATTCGTAGTCAAAACGGTGCTGGCGATATTTTAGGACAGTTTTATAATACAAATGGCGATTTATTAGAACTCTCGCATCACAATCGTCTAATTGGCACGCCCCTCTCTATTTTGCGCAATATGAAGCATGTCGTCGGTGTTGCTGGAGGTACTGAAAAGATAGATGCAATTTATGGTGCCTTAAAAGGAAAGTTTATTCATTCATTAATTACCGATGAGGAAACTGCCCTCTCCTTATTACGAAAGGATGGTGATTGTTAATGTCCCATTTATTAGCTTTCGATGCTGGTACAGGGAGCATTCGAGCAGTTCTTTTTGATTTACATGGTAATCAAATTGCAGTAAGTCAAAAAGAATGGATTCACAAATCTGACCTTCGTTATCCAGGCTCTATGAACTTTGATGTAGTAGAAAATTGGAAGCTAGTACAAGAATGTACGAAAGAGGTGCTTCAAAAAAACAACACTCCTGCCTCTTCTATTCTTGCTATTAGCGCTACAAGTATGCGAGAAGGATTTGTTTTATATGATCAAGATGGGCAAGAAATATGGGCGTGTGCAAATGTTGATGGGCGCGCATCCGTCGAAGTTAGTGAATTAAAAGAAATTCGGTCACATCTTGAAAAAGATTTATATACAAAGTCTGGTCAGACTTTTTCATTAGGTGCTTTACCACGCCTACTCTGGATAAAAAAACATGAACCCGACGTCTATAATACTATTCACTCTTTTACAATGTTAAACGATTGGATCTTATATAAATTAAGCGGAGTGCTGCAAATCGATCCTTCAAACGGATGTACGTCAGGTATTTTTGACTTACAAAATAGAGTGTGGGATAACGATGTCGCTAAGGAGTGCGGTCTATCTTTGCCATTTTCACCAACAGTAAATGAAGCTGGTACAGTAATTGGCAACGTTACAAAAGAGTGTGCAGCATTAACTGGATTACGTGAAGGGATTCCTGTCGTCGCCGGGGGTGGAGATGCTCAAATGGCATCGCTCGGAACAGGAATCGTGAAACCAAATCAAACGTTAATATGCGGGGGTAGCTTTTGGCAACAAGAAGTGAATGTTACTGAGCCAATAACAGATCCACATGCTGCGATTCGAGTAAATTGTCACGTCGTTCCGAACCTATGGCAATATGAAACAATCGCCTTTTTCCCAGGTCTCGTTATGCGCTGGTTTCGAGACGCTTTTTGCCAAGAAGAAAAGAAACTTGCTGATAAACTTGGTGTAGATGCTTATGAATTACTAGAAGAACAAGCGAAAGACGTACCTGTCGGTTCACATGGCATTATCCCTACTTTTTCAAACGTTATGAACTACATTTCTTGGCGTCATGCCGCACCTTCATTCTTAAATTTAAGTTTAGACGCTGACAAATGCGGAAAAAAAGAACTGTTTCGTGCTATTGAAGAAAATGCAGCCTTCATTACACTTGGAAACTTAAAATTAATAAAAAATCTAACTGGCACATTCCCTTCTGAAGTTATTTTTGCTGGCGGTGCCGCTAAAGGAAAACTATGGCCACAAATTCTATCAGACGTACTCGGTATTCCTGTAAAAGTACCTGTTGTGAAAGAAGCAGCTGCTTTAGGAACTGCGATTGCTGCTGGAGTTGGTGCTGGCATATATTCATCTATGGAAGAGACTGCCGAACAATTTGTACAGTGGGAAAATACATTTGAACCAATCACTGAAAATCACGAGCTATACAAAGAATTCTATGAAACATGGAAAACCGTATATAGCAGTCAGCTCGCTTTAGCTGATAAAGGACTTACAACACATATGTGGATTGCACCTGGTGCACTGTAACTCATTTACATAAAGGAGTGAACTGTATGTTAAAAGCGAATGAAAATGATTTCTCCTATCGCTTCGGTGATAACGGGCCGAAATATTTAATACAAGGCCCGAATATTGATCTTGGTCTTGTTGTCATTCAGCCTGGGCAAGAATTTCAAAATCATTACCATACAACGTGTGAAGAAGTTTTTTATGCGTTAGAAGGTGAAATAGACTTCTATGTAAATAACGAAAGAGTTCCGATTAAACAAGGTGATGTCCTGCAAGTTCGCCCTCATGAATCTCACTATCTGATTAACCATTCTGACAAACCTTTTAAAGCTGTTTTTATAAAGTCACCACATTTACCAAATAAAGATACGGTACAAACGGAAAATCCAACATTAACGAAGGAGTGATTTTGAATGACTTGGGGATTTAAAAATCGATTAAATACAATTTTACCTGATGGTAGAGCGGTTATGTTAGCAATAGATCACGGTTATTTCTTAGGACCAATTCACGGACTAGAACAACCACTTGAAACAGTTAAAAACTTACTTCCTTATACAGACTCCCTCTTTTTAACACGCGGTGTACTTAGCTCCTGCATTCCTGAAAACTGCAACACACCGATGGTTATGCGTGTATCTGGTGGCGCTACTGTCGTCGGTAAAGATTTAGCGAATGAAACAATTGTTACACCTGTGAAGGAAGCAGTGAAGCAAAACGCAATTGGCGTTGGCGTTTCTGTTTTTGTCGGATCAGACTATGAAACACAAACTGTTACAAATCTCGCAAATGTAGTTTCTGAAGCTCATGATTACGGCCTACCAGTACTCGGCATTACCGCAGTCGCAAAGGAATTACAAAAACGTGAAGCTCGCTTTCTAGCACTTGCTTCCCGCGTATGTGTTGAAATGGGTGCTGATATTATTAAAACGTATTACTGCGAAGGATTCGAAAAAATAACGAGCACATGCCCTGCCCCAGTCGTCATCGCGGGCGGCCCAAAACTAGATTCAATTGAAGACGCATTAAACATTACGTACAATGCATTGCAAGAAGGAGCAATTGGAGTAGACATGGGCCGAAACATATGGCAATCCGAGCACCCAGCTGCGATGATCCAAGCAATACATGGCATTGTGAAAAATGGATTGAATGTGAAAGAGGCACTTGAACTTTATGATGATGTGAAGAATTAATGTGAAAAGACAGACTATTTATTAGTCTGTCTATTTTACTTTACAGTGAAACTTTCTTAATCCGTCTTCTAATATGATACATACTTAAATTTTATACACCTTCAAATGATTACTCTTGTTGATCGCTATTAAGCTTTGAAACTTTCTTACCTTCTCTATAATCAAGACAAGACACTTCAATTAATAAGCCATTAAATACTGTAAAATAAAAACCATAACTACTACCTCGCATCGAATAAGGTTCCTTATCTATTTCAATGCCGCCTGCTACTAAACGATTATACGCTTGATCAACTTCATTTGAAGTATCCACTAAAAAACCAATATGAAAAGCTTCTGGATACATCACTTCCTTATTCCCCTTAAATGCTTTGGGGTCGCTTAGCACCAGTATAAATCCACTCTCATCACTCATTACTAATAATGCCTTTCCCTTTTGCTCTAAAAATTGAAAATCAAAAAATGTTTCAAAGAAATGTCTCGCTTCTGATAAATCATCAACACATAAATTCAAATGATTTAACTTCATTCACTCATCTCCTTTTAAGCAGAGGGTATGTAGACTCATTTTCATAACACTTAAATATGAAAGGTAAGATATTCAAGCGTTCCGTCTAAGACTATGCTTTATAAGTCTAATACTTTTCTCCATAGCCTAGAACGTTTTTTTAAATGAATGAAAGATTTCCTATCATTCCCATCCCCCCAGTCATAAAAAAGAGGATACATGATTGCTTCTACAACATGTATCCTCTACTTATATATTACGACTGTTGATAAGCCGATTTCGATGATTTCACATAATAAACTGCATGATCCACATTAATAATATGATCTGGCTTTGGTTTACCACGGCCCGCTCTATGTCCAGCTAAGTGTTCTTCACTTGTTTCCCAGTTTTTCCATGCTTCTTCAGATTCCCAGCGAATCATTACGACAACTTCTTCGTCGCCGCGTCTTACTTTTTTCACGAGAACACTTAAATCGATGAAGCCTTCAAATTTTTCAATAATACCTTCTCCAGTGAAACGTTCTACAACTATATTTGATGTACCTTCTTTTACTGTAAATGTTTTCGTTTCGATAAACATATATCCCACTCCCTCTTTGTTATACGAATACTAGTATTCTTCTATTATAATTGATTATGATAATTATTTTCAATTGTAAAGTTTTAATTTTTTGAATTATGCTGATTTCTTTTCTATCGCCTCATCTAAAAATTTGAAATATGGAAGTAACATCCCTATTAAAGATGTAACACATATAATTGCACCGATGATTACATATAGCGCTCTTACTCCCCACATTTCACTCAATATCCCCCCTACTAACACACCTAATGGCATAGCGGATCGTATAAAAAATAAACGCACTGAAAATACTTGTCCTATCATATTATTTGGGACGGTTTGTTGGCATATTGTCGTGTTATGAACATTGAAAAATGCAATACAAATCCCTGCTATTACTTCAATTATTATTGCAATGATAATACTATGATTGAATCCTAATGAAATGTATGTGAGTCCCCCTATAAACAATCCTCCAAGCATAAGTATACGCCGGCTTTTATATGTTACTTTTCCGACTAATACTGAGCCAATTACGTAGCCAAGTGGAAAACCTGCCATGAAATAACCGTACTCTGCATATCCCGCTGACAGCTCGTCTTTTATATAAGGAAGATTTGTGACCATCGTTACCCCTACTCCAAACTGCACGAAAGTAAGAAATATACCGAGCCAAACGATGATTGGTTTTGTGAAAAAATATGTAAAACCGTGAAAAAACTGTTCTAGCCACGTTTTCCGAATAGGTTGCGACGTTCTATTTTCTTTTATATAAAATAAGAAAGTGCCACTAACAAATAAACATATGCATACGAAAGATAATGTAAGTTCTGTTCCAATCAAATGAATGACTACTCCGCCTAATACTGGCGCAAGAAACATCATAAGGCGAGTCATTCCATCAATGTACGCATTTGCATCTTGAAGTTGTTCTTTCCCTACAATGCTCGGTGTAATTGCTTGACTTGCAGGTGTATAAAGTGGTGTAATAAGTCCCACTACAATTTGAACAACATAAATGTGCCAAACTTCTATACTACCCGAAACTAGCATCACCAAAGGTAATAAAAATACGGACGCTCGTATCCATTGTGAAAATATCATAATCCACTTCCGGCTCCATTTATCAATAAATGGGCCACTTATTAATTGCAATATGAGTGATGGGATGAAATATAATAACCACATACTACTTAAAGCCATTTCTGATCCTGTTAACTCATATACTAGAATTGAATTACATAACGTTCCGAAAGCCCCTCCTAATTCAGAGATTGCACTACCAATCCACATAAAAAAGAACGAACGATTTTTCAATATATTTTTCAATTTCACACACCAACTTTTCTTTTATATTCCTCCCTTTATGTACATTCTCGTTGTTAATTATCTATTCAAAAACATATCTAATTCTTTCGCTAAAGACTGTACTGCTTTCTTTCTTAATACATATTTTCCGTCATGTATATCAACTAACTTCGCTGCACGTAACAATTTCAAATGATGGTGTACAGTCGATTTACCGAGTTGCAATCTTTCCGTTATTTCCTGTAATGTACGTTCTTTTTCAAACAACATTTTTACAATTCGCAATCTCGCTTCATCTCCAAGAGCCTTATATTTTTGAACTAAAAAATAATTCGGTTCATACGGATCTTCAGGATGAATACTTTCATTCGCAACTGGATAATGAAATACTTTCGTATCATCAATATCTGCTTCAATATTCCACGGTCTGTACGTCATTTGCGGAATAAGAAGTACGTGATGAACACTTGGCTCTGGCATATAGTTCACTCCGCCAGTCGCCCACTCGACAAACTCTTCCGGCTTCATCTTTTTATTCATTTCATTTTTTGCTTCATAATCTCGTTTTAATATAGAAAGTATTTCTTCTTCCTCACTCTTAATTACACTCTCATACCACCCTGTCATTACAGCGATTAAATGAGATTTCAGCACTTGTACATCTACATCACATATAAAGCGAATGTACGTAGAGAAAAACTGATGATCATGTGTTAATTCCTTTAGTTCATGTATTGCAGTTCCATCTCTACTTGCGGCTAAACGTCTTTTTTTCTCATATTTCTCCCCTAAAAACGGTAAACATGTATACTTCAAATCTTCTTCTGAAAGTGAATCGATTTTAGCATGAAACTGCGATACACCCTGTATGTCTTCTTCATACAACAACTGAAGCAATGCTTTCCACGTATTATTTTCTTCGACAAATTGTAAGTGCTCTCTCATTTCTTCTGTTAATGATTTCTTAATTTCTTCCCATTCATTTTGACTCTTTTCAAGTGTATCAATTAACCTCTTATGAGTACTTGCTGCAATGCCAAGCGCACATTCGAAAAGTATCGAATATTTCACTTGAACGTTATAAGTTTCCCTCTTTCTACTCGTTATGTGATAGACCTCCATTTTTATCCCCTCCTTGTTTGCTATATATCAAATTCTATTTTTATCGAATTTAACCTTCTATATTTTTAGAATTATTTTGCGACTTCAAAAAAACTCTAATCCATGAGCAAATAGAGAAAGGTTTATACTCTTTTTCATTCTGACTCAATTAAAGCCTTGATTATTAAGTATCATATTAAAAAGAAGTTTTTTAATGGCTCTGTTATAAGTTGTCTTTCACCCTCTTGTGCAACTATAGAAAAGGTTTATTGAAGAGAAAAGAGAATTGGTTTTATTAAGAAAAATGAACAGGAGGCTATACGAATGGGAAGAAAAGAAATGTTGCAAAATGGAGTCCAACAAGTTTTTTACGAAGAAGAATGGTACCCACCAATATCAGAAGCGTTAAAGAATCTTACGGTTGAACAAGCATGTTGGCAACCAGAAGGTGCTGCCAGTAATACGATTTGGGAAAATGTGAACCATTTATTAATCTTTAAAGAACGCCTACTTTCCCGTTTACATGAAGACGACACATTTGTTGCTCCACAAAATAATGATGAGACGTTTATCCAAGGTGGACCTAATGATGATGCCGCTTGGCAGCAAACCGTAAAGCGAACGCTTCAAGTACATGATGCCTTACAATCTTCATTAACCGCCCTTCAAGAAGCAGAACTAGATCAACTAAGTCCTTCTCTACCAGTTTGGCAACAATATATGAATATCCTTTTGCATGATGCTTATCATACAGGACAAATTATACAGCTTCGGAAACTTCAAGGTTCATGGCCAACTCACCGTTCTTATTTATAAAGTGAAATTTTAATCAGCTCTTACCAATCGTGATTTTGCGGGCAGCCCATCCCCACCTCACTTCTTTGCTTTCCTTGAATTTTGAGGTAAAAATCTTACTGCCCGTTAATGCGGAATAAACGATGTTTAAAATCGCATACGTTTAATATCCAACAAAACAATTGAAAACAGCTAATTGTTCGATAATTACTGCGATTGCTCAAAATAAAGCAAATTAAAATACATTGATTCCTAACATAACTTACATGCTTCATAACTTCTAATCATAATCCAAATTTGGAAGAATAGATGCTTTTTTATATACAAATAATAACTCTCAAGGAGTTGTTGACATGCATTTCATATTGAATATGTTAGGGATTTTCGTTGTCATATTAATCATTTTCTTATGTTCGCCTAATAAAAAACATATAAAATGGAGACCGATTGTAATTCTCATCCTATTGGAGCTTTTTATTACGTGGTTTATGTTAGGCACAAAGCTCGGCAGTATTATCATTAATAAAATTGCGTCATTTTTCAGTTGGCTACTAGCATGTGCGAATGAAGGTATTCGATTTGCATTTCCTTCAGCTATGGAAAGTCAGCACATTGATTTCTTCTTTAGTGCGTTACTTCCTATCATTTTTGTTATTACTTTTTTCGATATTCTTTCTTATTTCGGAATCTTAACTTGGATTATTGATAAAGTAGGTGCAGTTATTTCAAAGATTTCTCGTTTACCAAAGTTAGAAAGTTTCTTTTCGATTCAAATGATGTTTTTAGGAAACACCGAAGCACTTGCGGTTGTTCGTGATCAATTATCTGTTTTAAAAGAAAATCGATTATTAACTTTTGGAATTATGAGTATGAGTAGCGTTAGCGGATCCATTCTTGGTGCTTATTTATCAATGGTTCCAGCAACATATATTTTCAGCGCAATCCCATTAAACTGTATTAACGCATTAATTTTAGCCAATGTATTAAATCCTGTGGAAGTTTCGAAAGAAGAAGACGTTGTTTACACACCTTCAAAACATGAAAAAAAGGATTTCTTTTCTACTATTTCAAACAGTATGTTAGTTGGGATGAATATGGTTATCGTTATTTTAGCTATGGTAATTGGTTATGTAGCTTTAACAGCATGTTTAAATGGGATTTTAGGATTTTTTGTAACGGGGTTAACAATTCAAAAAATCTTCTCCATTATCTTTAGTCCTTTTGCATTTTTACTCGGTTTATCAGGCAGTGATGCTATGTATGTAGCTGAATTAATGGGGATCAAAATAACGACGAATGAATTTGTTGCAATGATGGATTTAAAATCAAACTTAAAGTCGCTACAACCGCATACGGTTGCGGTTGCAACGACATTTCTAGCTTCTTTTGCTAACTTTAGTACAGTAGGTATGATTTACGGAACTTACAATTCATTATTTGGCGGAGAAAAATCATCAGTCATCGGTAAAAATGTTTGGAAGCTTCTTGTTAGCGGGATGGCTGTTTCTTTATTAAGTGCTATGCTCGTTGGGCTATTTGTATGGTAATTAATTTTTATAATAAAAGACACCCAAGCCAATTGAGTGTCTTTTATTATTATTTTCGAATTTGCCCATTTCCACGAATCACATATTTTGTAGAAGTTAATGCTGGAAGCCCCATTGGTCCTCTTACGTGTAACTTTTGTGTACTGATACCAATTTCCGCTCCGAATCCAAATTCGGATCCATCTGTAAAACGAGTCGATGCATTATGATAAAGTGCCGCGGCATCTACAGAAGTAAAAAACTTGCTGACGTTTTCCTCGTTTTCAGTAATAATTGCTTCAGAATGCATAGATCCATACGTATTTATATGATGAATCGCATCTTCAACAGTGGAAACCACTTTCACTGCTAGTGTGAGAGATAAAAACTCAGTTTCCCAGTCTTCTTCTGTCGCAAGTAAGATAGAAGAATCAATCGCCACTGCTTTATTATCACCACGTAGCTCCACTCCTCTTTCCTTCAAGGAAGAAAACAACTCGCTACCATATTGCTCTGCCCAATTCTCATGAAGTACAATCGTCTCAATTGCATTACATACAGATGGACGCTGTGTTTTTGCATTTATAATAATATTAAACGCCATTTGTTTATCTGCTGTTTCATCAATGAATATATGACAATTTCCCGCACCTGTTTCAAGTACTGGAACAGACGCTTCTCTCACAACAGTATCGATTAATTGTTTGCCACCTCTTGGAATAAGAACGTCTAGATAATCCTTCATTGTAAACAACTGCTTCGCGCTATTTCGCGTTGTATCTTCTATAAGCTGTACGCTTTCTTGAGGTAAGCTTGTTAGTTTGAGCGCTCTGTGAATAACGGCAACGATGGCCTTATTAGAATGAATAGCAGAAGAACTACCACGTAATATGACTGCGTTTCCTGTCTTCAAACAAATTGTAGCTGCATCCACTGTTACATTCGGTCTTGCCTCATAAATCATGCCTATAACACCAAGTGGTACGCGCATCTCCTGAATAGATAGTCCATTTGGCCTTTCCCATGCACTTACACATTCTCCTACAGGATCACGTAATTCAATTAGCTGCTTAATCCCCTCTGTCATATCAATAATACGATTTTCAGTTAGCAGAAGACGATCAAGGAGTGAATCAGAAAATCCTTTTGCCTTACCTTCTTCAATATCCCTCTTGTTTTCTTCTAAAATATAAGCTGTTTCTAATATTAACTGATCAGCTATTGCGGAAAGTGCTTCGTTTTTTTGCTCTGTAGATTTAAGCACAAGCTCTCTAGCAACCTCTTTTGCTTTTATCCCCTTTGCCAACACTTCATTCATTTTTATTTCCTCCTTTTTAAAGTGAAACCCAATGATCCCTATGGATGACTTCATAACTATGTCTCTCGCCTCTTACTTGAATATCTTGGCTTTGCATACCTTTTACATCTCTTAGTTCCTCTGCACTATATGTGCATTGTCCTTTTCCTATTACGCGCCCTTGTTGCGTTACAACCTCTACAACTTCACCCACTTGGAAAAATCCTGATACATTCGTAACACCAGCTGGAAGTAAACTCTTACCATGCTGAATGATGGCAGTAGCTGCCCCAGCATCTACTTCAATTTGTCCGCTAACAAGCGAATGTAAGGCAATCCATTGCTTGTTCATCTTCATTTCTTTTTGAGGAGCATTACCAACATACGTTCCATCACCCTTACCCTTCAAAACATCTACAAACTTTTCCTGTCCACGTCCTGTTCCGATAAATACACTCACACCAAGAGAGAGCGCTGTCTTTGCAGCGTCGATTTTTGATTTCATACCGCCAGTCCCAAGTTTTGAGCCAGCATCTCCTGCAAGAGAAGAAATTTCTTCCGTAACTTCAGGAAGAAAATAATATTTTTTTGCATCCGGATTTTTCTGAGGATTTTTGTCATATAACCCGTTCACATCCGTAAAGATCATAAGCATATCCGCCGAAACAAGCCCGCTTACTAAAGCTGACAGCATATCATTATCACCGAACGTCAGCTCCTCTAAAGAGATGGAATCATTTTCATTAATAATTGGAAGAGCGGAGCGGTTTAATAATTCTCCTAACGTAGCGTAAGCATTACTATATTGTTCTTTTCTAGAAAAATCACTCCTCGTCAGCAAAAGTTGCGCAGTAACGATGCCATATTTACGGAATTCCTCCGTGTACGCCTGCATTAACAAACTTTGTCCGACAGCTGCTGCAGCCTGTTTCCCTTTAATCGTTACAGGTCTGCTAGGATATCCTAGCGCTGAAAAACCTGCAGCGACGGCTCCAGATGTAATTAACACAACCTCGTGCCCCTCTTCTTTCAACCGAGCCAATGCGGCAACGTGATCTGAAAGCTGTTCTGTAGAGATGCCTCCGTGACTATCTGCCAAGGAACTACTCCCAATCTTTACAACAACTCGTTGTTTTTTCACTTTTTTATCCCCCAAGTCTAAAATCAAAGTTTTTTATAAATTACACTTCATTCACTTTGTAACTATATCTATTCTCATCAATGCTGCAATGAGGTATTTAAGAGCAAAATAAAAATGACCGCTTCGCCCTTAATAAAATAAAAAGGACGAAACGGTCATTGTTCCGCGGTACCACCTTAATTGATATACATAGATATCCACTTGGTGCCTATAACGCAGGCGAACGCCTAAACTTTCATTTAAGACTCAGGGATAGGTTCGATATATTCTATACGAGGAATCTTTCAGCCGGTGAATTCCACTCTCTTTCGCAAGAAGACATATGTACTAATTCCCTTCAACGATTTTCAATCTAATTTTTTTATATTATGCGATATAGTTCGATTCGGTGTCAAGAGGTATTTTTAAAAATAAATAGAGCCGCAAGTTATTTGTATGAAATTATCGCCCTACTGAATGAAAATACAAAATGATATAAGTTTAACTCATATTCATAAACATAAAACCTTACATTATAGTGTATATATTTACATAATGTCGAATATAATTAATTTTTATCTTTTAGTGTTGCAAAAAGGAATATATTCTCTTAGAATGTTTCTTTATATTGCACAGGGATGTTATTCTTATTCTAAGAAAATAATATCAAACCGATATAATTGATTATAAAAGGAGCAAGATTGAGTTATTATGGATAAACAAATTGGATTCATCGGTTGCGGAAATATGGGAATGGCTATGATTGGCGGAATGATAAACAAAAATATAGTGTCTTCAAATCAAATTATTTGTTCAGATTTAAACACTGCTAATTTAAAAAATGCTAGTGAAAAATATGGGCTAACTACAACTACCGACAACAATGAAGTAGCTAAAAATGCTGATATTTTAATTTTATCAATCAAACCAGACCTATACGCGTCAATAATTAATGAAATAAAAGAAATAATCAAAAACGATGCTATCATCGTTACGATCGCTGCTGGGAAAAGTATTGAAAGTACTGAAAATGCCTTTAATAAAAAAGTAAAGGTTGTAAGGGTAATGCCTAATACTCCTGCTCTTGTTGGAGAAGGAATGTCTGCATTATGCCCGAATGAAATGGTGACAGAAAAAGATTTAGAAGATGTACTAAACATTTTCAATAGTTTTGGTCAAACAGAGATCGTAAGTGAAAAATTAATGGATGTTGTCACATCCGTAAGTGGTTCTTCACCAGCTTATGTATATATGATTATAGAAGCGATGGCAGATGCTGCTGTACTAGATGGTATGCCAAGAAATCAAGCATATAAATTCGCTGCTCAAGCTGTGTTAGGCTCTGCAAAAATGGTACTAGAAACAGGAATACATCCAGGTGAATTGAAAGATATGGTTTGTTCTCCTGGCGGAACGACAATAGAAGCTGTAGCAACATTGGAGGAAAAAGGACTGAGAACAGCGATTATTTCAGCTATGCAGCGTTGTACGCAAAAGTCTGTTGAACTATCTGGTCAAACTAAAAAGTAAAACTGTAAAAGAGATCGCGTTAGCTATGAATTCATATGAATTTAATTAGAAATTCACTACATGATAAACGGCCAAACTCATATATAATTGAGTTTGGTCGTTTCAGTTTTAATTATATTAAAATAATTTCATTCAAATCTTCTTTACAGGTTCTGTTTTATCCCTTACCTATTCCCTACTATGATTGTGTAATTTTATTAGAAACTAATAATTTTTCAATGCACTTCGGTAACATATCTAATAGCGTTTCAAATGCGTAGTTTACATCTAGACGTTCTGTCCATTGATGTGCATCTTTTCCTACCGGCCCCATATTTAATACTGGAACATCAAACTCTTCTAATTCCTGAAGCGGAATTGAATAACCTTTATCCCATAATGGCATATTGTCTACAAGCGAACTCATTGAATCCAGTGGATACTGCAAGCCTACATAACTTAAATCTGAAATCCCCCCAAAATAATTTTGGTTTTCAAATGTAATTTTATGATTGTAGTGTGCATACTTTTCCATTTCTACAACTACCTCTTTTATTAAAGGATTGTTGCGTGAACTCACAGCTGGATAGTACGGCGGAGCGAAGAAAAGTACAATCATCGGTGCCTTTTCTTTACATAAAATCGCTAATTTATCTACTAAATCAATGGTTACCGCACGATCATCTTTATCTCCTCTATTTTTTATAATATTAGATTGAATATGATTTATTTTTTCTCGTCCATGTTGCTCAATTGCATATGTGATAAGCTCTTCATAAGTTAATACATTTACTTTGAGATTAGGTGGTATAAATGGATTATATTTAGAAAAACGATATGCATGTTTTTCATACGACTCTTCTATTTTCTCTGCTACTTTCGTTACTTTTTGACGTAACAATGAAACTACATCTGTCATTGATTTTTCTAATAAAAACAAATTAAATAATGTAACTGCACGATGCGGAATTTGTACAGAATAATCCTCTTTTAAGTCCCTTTGAAGTAAGTTAGTTGGCGGAGGACTCGCTTCCCCTTCTACAATATCACAAAGGTCTGTGTTTAACTCTAATTCTGCTGTTATTAATGAAGCCATATAACTCCCATTTAACCCTGCAAAAGGTTCACCTACATGTGTCTCTTTTCCGTAGCAAAGAAAACCAGGTAACACTTTACCAATAGAGCCAGTGTAAATATACTTATTTTGGTCACCAGGATGTCTTGAAAACATAGGCTCTGAGTTTAGTACCGTTTTATACTCTAAATCATGTTCTCTTGCTAACTCTAGTAATCTTGGAACAGCAGCTCTCATCCCTACAGAGTTTACTTCTTCATCTGGTACAGCCAATAAAAGAACATTCCCATCAAATCTTTCTTCGCAAGCTTGCTCAATCATTGCCATTTGTAATGCGAGGCCGCATTTCATATCCATTGTTCCTCTACCAAACAGCCATTCTCCATGTTCTATATCTTCACGTACATGGTCTGGAAGTTCATCTTTATGAGAATAAAACATAGATGTTAACTTTTTAGGATTAAATGCATCTTCTTTCCACATTCCGTAATCTTGTACATCTACAACATCAAAGTGACTTACTAGAATTACAGTATTTTTTGTACTATCGCTTTTCTTTACTAGTGCTGTAACAAAATATCGTCCGTCCCCTGTCGGATTTTTTTGCAAATGGTGCGGGTTTTGTTTGAAATACTGTAAGTCAGATAATTGTTCCACAACAAAGTCTGGCAATATTACTTCAGCTTCTGAACCGGTAATACTAGGAATTTCAACAAGACTGCTTAATAATTGAACCAATTGTTCTTTTGATTGCCACTTTGACATATAAATCCCCCTATTTTCCGCATTATGAAAACTAATTCCAGTATATGAATAAAAAATGACGACAGCTATCAAAATTATAGTTCTGATGTACTGCCGATTTTTATTGATATTTCATGAGCCGCTTGTTTTACCTTGCTAATAAGAAAAGATAGTCGATCATCATTAATACGATGACTAATTAACCCAACACTTAATGCTCCTACTACTTTATGATTAAATCCGATAATAGGTGCAGCTACTGAAGCTGTCCCTTCTGTTTTTTCACCATAACTGACAGCATATCCTTCATTTTTTATTTGCTTTATTTGATTAAGAAGAATTTGCTTTTGTTCTGGTAATGAAGGAAGTAAATACTCTACAATATGTTCCATTTCATTCGTTTTCATATTGGCAAGCATCGTTTTATTTGCAGCACCAATTGAAAGTGGAATTTGTTCTCCTAGATTATCGATAACTCGAATTTTTAAAGGACTATCAATTCTTTCAATGATAATAGAATGTGTTCCGTTTGGAATATTCAAATAGACACTTTCTTCCACTTCAGAAGCCAAACGTTTCATCACTTCTCTCGCAACAGATCTATAGTCTACCTTCTCCAATTGACGCAACCCTATTTCCATCCACATTGGTCCAATTTTGTACTGTTTTGTCTCTGTAATTTGTGTAACTAACCCATGCTCCATTAGAGAGTTAAGTAATCTATGTACTGTACTAACCGGGAGATGTGTTCCATCAGCTATATCAGAAATAGCCCAATACTCTTTTTCATTTGTAGAATTCAATAATTTAATAATACTTATCGCTCGATCAATGGACTGTACCATAACTCGCCTCAACTTTACTCGTAATATGTTAGTACGCTTAATTAACTATCAATTTAGCAAACATTCGAAATGAAATCAATCTATTTATTTAATTTTCTAACAATAAAAACATATCACTAACAACGAATTGAAAACGCAAACAAAAAAATATTGACTTTTCTTTTTAATTATCTGAAAATTATAACAAGATTTCACATCACGGAATACATTCCATAATACGGAAAAACATCAAACGTTATTCTATCAACTACGAAAGTGAGGAAAACAATGGCGCAAGTAAGCAATACAAACAATGAATTAAAACGTACGATGAAAAGTAGACACTTATTCATGATTGCACTCGGTGGTGTGATTGGAACCGGGTTATTTAACGGATCTGGCTTTATTATAAGTCAGGCTGGACCTGGTGGATCCGTACTTGCCTTTATTGCTGGTGGATTATTAATGTATTTCGTTATGCTATGTCTTGGTGAACTTGCTGTAGCCATGCCTGTTTCAGGTTCTTTTCAGGAATATGCTACTAAATTCATCAATCCTGCAACTGGCTTTACAATCGGATGGTTGTATTGGTTAAGCTGGGCGAATACGACCGGTCTTGAATTTACAACTGCCGGTATTACAATGCAGCGCTGGTTTCCTGATATTCCTGTTTGGGTTTGGTGTTTAATATTTGGCGTTACCATCTTCACTATTAACGCATTATCTGCTCGTAGTTATGCAGAAACAGAATTTTGGTTTTCAAGTATAAAAGTATCTGCCATTATAGCTTTTATAATTCTTGGTGGCGCCGCTATGTTCGGTTTTATTGATTTAAAAGGCGATGAACCAGCTCCACTTCTTTCAAATTTCGTAAATCATGGTGGTTTATTTCCGAATGGACTTGCAGCTATTCTATTAACAATGGTTACAGTCAATTATTCCTTCCAAGGTACAGAGCTTGTCGGAATCGCAGCAGGTGAAAGTGAAGATCCAGCAAAAACTTTACCTCGTTCTATTAGAAATATTATATGGCGCACAATGTTTTTCTTCGTCTTAGCAATCTTTGTTCTTGTTGCTTTAATTCCTTGGGAAGAAGCTGGATTAACAAAGAGTCCATTCGTTGCTGTTTTTGATAATATCGGTATTCCATATGCAGCTGATATTATGAACTTTGTTATTCTTACTGCTGTTCTTTCTGTCGCAAACTCAGGACTATACGCTGCTACTCGAATGCTTTGGTCTTTATCAAAAAACGAAATGGCTCCAGCATTTTTAAAGAAATTATCATCACGTGGGATTCCTCTCAACGCTTTAATCATGACAATAGCTATTTCTGCTTTTTCTCTTTTGACAAGTGTAGTAGCTGCTGAAACTGTTTACTTGTGGCTCATTTCAATTTCCGGAGTCATTACCATTATTGTTTGGATGTCAATTTGTGTTTCTCAATTCTTTTTCCGCAAACATTATTTAGCAGACGGCGGAAAATTAGAAGACTTAAAATTTAAAACGCCACTTTATCCACTCGTACCAATTCTTGGTTTTGGATTGTATGGCATTATATTAATCAGTCTTATTTTTATCCCAGAACAACGACTTGGAATCTATTGCACTGTCCCATTTATCATCTTTTGCTACACTTACTATCACTTTAAAGTTAAGAAAAGAAATTCTACTAACACTCATAGTGAAACTAAAATTAGCGAGACTTCGTAATATTTGACTATACATAAAAGACTACACATGGCGTTTCACTTCATGTGTGGTCTTTTTTCATCATTTTAATATGATTTCATCTGAATTTAATGAATATATCCCCTTTCCTACAAAAGTAGTAGAGTGTTCATTTAAACACTTACTACCTCAGTGGGATTTATCACATTTCAATATAATAGCAAATAGGTATATCGGATATAGATGTACATTACTAGGCTTATACATATTTCAACTTTAGAATTATATTCACTATTCAATTGGTAGTTACCAATAAAGAAAGAAAGGAATGATCATAATAATACAGAACATATACGAAACTCATTTACATGTAAGAAATTTAGAGAAGGCAATAAATTTCTATCAAAACAAGCTAGGATTAACGTTAGCAAGAAAACTCTCCAAAAGAAGAGTGGCTTTCTTTTGGGTCGGAGAAAATAAACAACAAATGCTTGGACTATGGGAAGTACATAACATTGAAGACTTTGAGCCGAGACATTTTGCTTTTGGTGTAAATTTAGAGTTTTTAATGACTTCTAAAGCGTGGTTAGAGGAACGTGGAATAGCAGTGATAGGAAGTCAAGGAACAGGAAATCAAGAGCCAATTGTCCAAAGGTGGGTGCCTGCTGCAAGTGTATACTTTCTAGATTGTGATGGAAACAAATTAGAATTCATTTCTATGCTACATGAGAATCCAGATGAATTAGAATATGCGTCCTATTTAAGTGTATGGAATGCGGAACACCAAGAAAAATGAATGGAATTTTCGTTCAAGTCTTTTCTTATTTTTGGATATAATGTTGTACGATCCCCCCTTTTACTATGAATTTGTTAACATAATGCATTTACTGTCATCTTATATTTGTACTTACGTACGAGCAATTCCTAATCTGCTTCAATTACAATTTGAATTATGTAAATTTTCCTCTTATCTGGCATCTACTCTTTAAACACAAACTCCCCTTAAATCGAAAATGATTAAGGGGAGTTTTATATACGATGCAATTATAGTTCAGATTTCACTCGAACAGAAACATTATTTTTAATTATATTTTTGACATCTTTAAAGCTAACAAAATTGTTACTTTTCTCATCCCAAAGACGGAAACGTAGTGATTGTAAGCTTGTAGCAAGCGTAATCGTTGGTACATTTTTTAACGGAAGCGTATTATTGTGTGCCTCTTCTAGTTTATAGTTAGGTACCCTTGGGCTTAAATGGTGAACATGATGGAATCCAATATTACCAGTTAAGAATTGCAAAATTTTAGGAAGCTTATAAAAAGAACTTCCTTCCACTGCCGCTTTCACATATTCCCAATCTTTATCCTCTTCAAAATAAGAATCCTCAAATGTGTGCTGTACGTAAAACAGCCAAATCCCTACTGAACCTGCTATTAAGAATATAGTACCATGTACTAACAGAAACGATTGCCACCCAATTGCCCAGCAAAGTATAGCTACTACAGCAACAATTATAATATTCGTCAAATAAGTATTCATACGTTCTTTCTGCCTTGCACCTTTTCGGTTAAATCTATTTTTAAGCAAGAAAACATAAATCGGACCTAATCCAAACATAACGAATGGATTGCGATATAAGCGATATGCTAAACGAAGTCTAAATGGTGCAGCTACATATTCATCAACTGTAAGCGTCCAAATATCCCCTGTACCCCTCTTATCCAAATTACCACTCGTAGCGTGGTGAATAGAATGTTCATGCCCCCACTGATCAAATGGGAATAATGTTAAAACACCCATACACGTTCCAACTATTCTATTTGCACGTCGACTTTTAAAGAACGAATAATGGGTGCAATCATGAAAAATAATGAAAATTCTTGTCATAAATCCAGCGGCTAACAGTGCTGGAACTAATGTTAACCAATAAGAAACTGACAAACTTTTATAAGCAAGGTACCATAAAATAATAAATGGCACGATTGTGTTGATCAGTTGCCAAACACTTTTTTTAATCGTTGATTTTTCAAAAGGAGCAACTTGTTTTTTTAAATTTTTAGTATTTTCTAAGGTCATTGTTCTAATTCCTTTCCTTTTTGTTGCTAATTCATATTATAGCACACTATTAGTATCAGGTGTTAAAAGTAGCTATAATAAATATTATATACTATGAAAATCTCTTTTTTCTTACTCATTACTTACAAATTACTTACGCCCAAAATAGCTTCTATAATTGGACAGGCGGAGTATTTTATTTATAAAAGAAACTTCGAATTTTTCCAATAAGTACATAAAAAAACAGCAAGTTTTTTCACAAGAAGAAAAAAGCTGCGATAAGTCAGTTTCACCGACTTATCGCAGCTCCTCTTCGTTTTACCTTATTTTATCGATGAAGCCACACTGCACCTGCAGACTTGTCTTCAGCTTGGCCTACCACTTCAAACTTCAGTCCTAGTTTCGGTAACTTACGTCCTGCATCAGGAATAATGCTGTTGATGTATTGCTTAGAATCATCAAATTTTGCCACTCCTGGTAATCCTTTATAATCGAAGATACCGCGAGTTGGTGAATTTACTTTCCATGCTGGTGTTTGATCAAATGAGAATGCCGCATCGGCAATTTGGTAACGCGTACTGCTCTTCACAGTAGGTTGTCCGTTTAATGTCCCTACAATTGCCTCTGGATGAGAATCTACTACTCCTAAGAACCCTTCACCTGGATGAACGCCTACCCAGTTATCTGTAAAGCTTTGATCCGCATACCATACAACCATTCCTGTATTAAATACTGGGCCACGTGCATGTTGTAACGCAGTGTCAGAACCAGCGTAATTTCTCCACTCTACATAGTAATTATGTTTTTTCTGTTCAAATCCGTTAGACACAGTAAAGCCTTTTAACGTCATTGCTGGCTGACCTTCTGCATCATCAGAGAAAACAACTTTTCCATCTACAGTTAATGCTGCATTATCTAACGCAAACCCTTTATAAGCTACTGCAATATCTGTTAAGTACTCAAATTGCAGTTTTACTTTTTTTCCTTTGAATTGGCTTAAATCGTATGATTTATCAACCCACTTACCATCAGTTGTATCCGCGCCGCCTTTTACATCTTTTTCGCCCATTCTATCAATGCGTGTCTTCGTTCCATCTTCTGCAATCGCATATACGTCAAGGAAATCATACTTCGCTTCAAGTTCGTAAAATGCCTTATAATCGAACTTAGCATCCTTTGCATTTGTTAAGTCAAATACTGGTGTCTCAAGTGTTGTATGAATGTCATTTCCTTTTGTACTGTAATAGAACTTCTTACCAAACGCTGATTCGATATTTTTTATATCTTTGTCCGGCAAGTTAACACGAACGATTCCAGGTCGTTTAGATTTTGTAGTACTTTGATCTACATATGTCGCAACACCGATTCCTTTGCTAAGTTTGTCATAATCTACTTCAAGGATATTCGCCCAGTTCCCCTTCATATTCTTTTGGAAAAATTCTTTATTTTGTGGTGAGAAACTCGTTGGCTCTGTTCCTGCAATTTTTCCAGCCCAGCTACCACCACTCATAATAGACCATGACTCAACAGGTTCACCTTGTCCTGAGTACTTTGTATCATATTCATCTGGTAAGCCTAAATCATGGCCATACTCATGTGCAAACACACCAACTGCCCCGTCTTCAGGCTCGATTGTATAATCATATGCAGCCATCTTTCCGCCCCAGTTCGAAACAGAAGATTTCGTGCCATCAATTGCATATGGTTTTGAACCTAGTTTTGAACGATGTGACCAAATCGCATCATCTTTCAATTTACCGCCGCCAGCTTCTTGACCAACGCCAGCATGTACAACCATTAAATGATCAATAATGCCATCTGGCTCATTTTTATTTCCATCACCATCTTGATCGTATTGATCAAATTGGTCATAGTCTGCTAAATTGATTCCTTTTGCTACCGCTGCTTTTAATGCTTCTTTCACAAAATCTTTTGGTCCTAAAGGCCCCTTGTTATCATGCCCAGTACCCGCGTCAGCACCATAATCTGATGCTTTTCCTGGAACAGTAAGCCATTCTGTTACAGTCCCATCAACTGTGTAGCTACCACCAGATTGTTCTTCATAATATTGCTTAAATGTGTTAATCTTCGATCCATCAAATAAAGTAAATGGTTCATCACCAAATAACATTTTTTGATAATGTTCACGATTAAAGTCTTTAGAATACATGTATCCTGGCTCTTGATCAATATTGTTATGCTTAAAATCGCTAAATTCTACAAGTAAAACAAGTACTTTATCTTTTCGAACAGCTCCATTGTATTCTTCTTGCTTCGCTGATGTAGTAGGTACTTTTCCATTTAATTTCCCAGGGTTCAATGCTGCACCTTGTCCAGCTACTGGGCCTACTTCAGGCTGCTGCGCCTGTTCATTTTCCTTCATTTTTGCATCTTTTACTTTTTTCATAAAATCAGAAGCTTCTTGCGTAAGACTATCTCCTGTTAAAATTTCTTTCCCAGGGTTTTCCCCTTTCTTTTTCTCAACATATTTTTCGACAGCCTTTGACGTCTCAGCTTGCGATGCAGATTGATCAATTACCCCCCGTTGTTTTAGCGCTTCAGCCAAGCGCTCCTCCGGTATTAAGTGCTCATCTATTGGTAGAGATGATGTTGGTGTCTCAGCATGCGCTGCGTGACCTCCAAAAGCAAACGTACTACTTAGTACTGCTGCTGTTGTTAATACCGCTAATGGTTTTAATTTCTTTTTCTTTTTCAATGTATTTCCTCCCCAGTGTCTGCAAATTATCGTTTTTTGCCGATAACAACATAATATTCGTTATAATACGAATATTCAATCTTTTTCAACAAATAAAATGTTGAGAAATATTTTTTATGAAGGGTGAAATACATACGATAGAAAAACAAACTCACCTATAAATAACAGTGAACTTTTTTAGTAAAAATAAGAATTAAATATTCTCTATACTATTTAATCTATGGGTTACCATATTACTCACTATTCTCATTATTACAAGCTAATAGTGGTTCGTACATCATTATAGCGTGATTCTCTGTTACATATTGATCTTCTATTAACTGTTTCTGTAGATTATATACTTTACGTTGAATCACATTATGTCGTATATAACCGCCCCAGTATGCAGGTTGAATTGAGTGTTCTTTCTCATACACTTCATATTGATAAAGTTGCGGATAGACTGTTCTCCATTCACCAACTAAATGTTCATCTGTCATATAAAGGTGAAGTTGATACGGTTGGTCCGTTTCATTTTTAATTTGTAAATCCAAATAGTTATAGGAACAAGTCGCCCCACTCCCAAACGGTTGAGTTCGCCTAGAATCAGGAAAGACATCAAAGCTATGACGATATCGTTCGGTTACTGTCAGTGGTGTATGTAAAGTCATCCAATATATTAAATTCGAAAGCTGACAAAGACCTCCTCCAATACCTGTTTGAAAAGATCCGTAGTGTAATACCATACCTTCTACATACCCTTTTTTCTTCGTTGGCTTACCTATTAAACGCCAGTAAGAAAATGTTTCTCCCGGTCTAATGACGATATCATTTAGTTTTTTAACAGCAATTTTCAAATTAACAACCTTATTCTGTTGATACCACATATCTACATCTTTGAGCTTACGAAGTAATATCGTTTGGTGCTGAATTGCTGTACAAGGTAGCTTTTCTTGTTGGAACCTTTTTGCATATGTTTTTCCGTCTGCTAACCACTGAATGTACCTCTTTGTAGAGTAATACCACTTCCCTAGCATAATGCGATACTTAGACCGCTGTTTAGGACGTAAGTGCACTATATTCATTTTATTCCCTCTCTCTTTCTTCAACTAAATTCTAATATATTTCTAATTCAATAAACTACAGTTTTCTTAGCTGCATAATAATTTTCGCAAAAAAAATAATAAATTTACTCTAGTGGAGATTTTATTTTGATGATTGCTTTATAATTATATAAAACTGCGCTGAAATACAATAAATTGAAATAAATACATTATAAATATAACGGATAACCTTAAATAAAAAATAATGAAAATTAAAGAAATTCTAAAGTATTAATATATTTTTCGTAAATATTAATTGATAACACATTAGACTTTACTATATGTATAAATTCTCTATTCTACAAAACGAAATTTTTTAATGTAAGAAAAAATATAACTCCCCTTTCACATTTATACAAGTCTCATCTGGAAAACTTTCCAAAACAATCCGAACCCTTATATTTAGAATAAACACAAAAAATTGCCACCAGTTAGCTTAACTGGTTGGCAATTTTTTAACGAGAATGCTTTACAAATAGTTGAATTGCTTCTTCTGGTACATAGCACTTTCCATTACTCTCTACAATAATACTTCCTAATTCATACCCTTTACCATTGATACGAATTATATTTTTGTTACCAAATAATTGTGCTTCTACTTTATTACGTTTTACTACGAGTAACGGGTTTGCTCCTTCGGTTTTGTCGGCTGTTACAGTTGCACCGATTTTCTTAAAGGCTTGTTCACTCTCTAAAAATATTTTATTCGTTACTTCTTCTAAGTTAAAGCCCATCGCTTTCGCCATCGTCTTCGCAATGTCTGTATTTTGGATTAAGCCTTCTGGTTTTTGAGGTCCATAAGAATGTAAAAATACATCCTCACCTGTATGTCCTCCTGTCGTAAAGCCGATATTTGCATGATTAGCCAATAATGTAGTAAGAATTCGTCCTACATCCATTTTCTTTTTTGCCGCTTTTAATTTTTCTTTTTCATCATGAGTTAGATTATCCAAACCGTATAGTTTAGCTACATCTTCTACATTTGATAAATCAGATTTCAGTTTATTTATAGTTCCTTCAAGTGTCATTTTCGCCTTTTTCAATGAATCAATGTATGCAGAAACCGGTGTAGTATTGTATCCTTTTGTCGTATTTCTATTCCCTATAGAGATACCGCTGTTACCATGATCAGTTAAAGCTATGAGCATCGTATCCCCATCTTTCTTTGCAAATTGTAACGCCTTTGCTACCGCTTCATCAAATGCCAATACATCACTAATCATCCCAATTGGATCATTAGCATGGGCTGCCCAATCAGGCTTACTACCTTCTATGAATAAAAAGAAGCCATCTTTATCTTTTGATAATGTTTGAATTGCTTTTTCTGTCATTTGAGAAAGTGTTGGTTGTTCTGGGTTTGTTGCTATACGATCCATATCAAACGCAAGAGCATGATGTGAGAAAGAGCCCCAAATTTTATTAGATTTGGAGTTCAATAACGCATCTTTCGTTTCAACGAAATCGTATCCTTTGTCTTGAATCACCTTCACTAAATTTTCACCATCTTTTCGGATTCCATTACTTTGCATAGGTAGCAGCGCTGCTTTTCCCCCGCCTAATACGACATCTATATTTTGATATACTTGCTGCTTCGCAATTACGTCAAATTGCTTGCGATTGACATGGTGAGCCGAGAATCCCGCCGGAGTAGCATGCTGAATTTCAGATGTAGCAACAATTCCAGTTGCACGACCAGTACGTTTTGCCCCCTCTAATACGTTTGCGACCGGCCGTAACTTGTCCTCTTCTTTTATTGGCTCTAAGCTAGGCGAACTTACAATAGAAGGTAATACACCTACATATCCTGAATTTGATTTATTTCCAGTTGCTAATGCTGTTGCTGCTGGCGCTGAGTCTGTAATAGCTGATTCCGCCGAAAACGTACGAACTCCTCCTGTTACAATTTGATCTAACGTAAGCGGTGCCCCTTTATACCAGCGAGCCAATGTTGTCGCCGTTGAACTCGTTCCGTCCATAACCATCATAATTATATTTTTAGGCTGGTGTTCTATTTTTTTCACCTTAGCTTTGGCCGCATGATAATTCATCATACTTTCCGTACTTAATACGCTTACTATTATAGCTGCCACTAATAGCAACTTTTTCATCTTCACACCATAATTCAACATGATTGTTCCTCCATAAACTTTGCATTCATTTTAAATACACACTATTTCCTTTTCCATACCAAAACCTACATATGTTTTATTAGTTCCCAATTCTCATAAAGCTAACAATAGTTACTTTCCCTTTCTTTCCTTTATTAAATATCGGTATGTATCATCTATCTTATAAAAAAGATTTAACATCCTTTTCATTAATTACTTGTTTAACAATAAATCCTCGATCAAAATAAATAAAAATTTATTGTTAAACAATAAATTTCGTGTTAAATTAATAAGATATTAAATAAATGAGGTGCTTTTTATGAAACAAGGATCCACACTCTTTTTAAAGACCGTTGTGATTCTGATCGGAATCCCCGTTCTTGCTATGTGCATTTTTTTAGTCCCTAAAATAGGAGCTTTCGCTGCAGAATTATATCCAGATATTGCATATATTAAATATCTTGTATTTATCAATTTATATGCAACAGCAATACCTTATTACTTCGCACTGTACCAAACATTTAAGCTTTTAAACTATATTGATAAAAATAACGCATTCTCAGAGTTATCTGTTCAAGCTTTAAAAAATATTAAGTACAGCGCATTGGCAATTAGTGTATTATATGTATTAAGTATGCCACTTTTCTATCTCGTGGCAGAGAGAGATGACGCCCCTGGCATTATTATTATCGGAATGATTATGATTTTTGCTTCAATGGTAATCGCGGTCTTTGCTGCCGTTCTCCAAAGACTATTAAAAGATGCTATAGATATAAAATCAGAAAATGATTTAACGGTCTGAGGTGAATAATATGGCAATTATTATTAATATTGATGTAATGTTAGCGAAAAGAAAAATGAGTGTAACAGAGCTTTCGGAGAAGGTTGGAATTACAATGGCTAACCTTTCTATCTTGAAAAATGGAAAAGCAAAAGCAGTCCGTTTTTCAACTTTAGAAGCAATATGTAAAGCATTAGAATGCCAACCGGGGGATATTTTAGAATATCAACCTGAAGATACCGAGTAAAAAGAGTCCTTCATACGAGAAGGACTCTTTTTATTACACATTACGGCGCAAAACTAATTTGACCAGTAAACAATAGGATAATCGCTATGATCCAAAATATAAAAAATGATGAGGACAGTATTAATGAAAGAATAGCAATCCCCTTCTTCTCTGTTTTTTTCGTCATTGTGATTATTGAAAGCATGATCCCTACACCTGTCAGGGCAATTGTAATATAATCTCCAACTATATTACCTGCATTCGCTATCCTTGTTGGCGTTATAAAAACGAATAGAAAACACAAAATGCCGATGAGTAAAGATATATAGCTTATTATACTGTACTTCTTTTTAGGAACTATTTCTGTTTTCATACTAATCCCACCCCTTCTATATAGCTATGAGTTTATATTAGCATGAATAACCATAATTTGGTTATGATAAAAAGCAGATAAAACGGACACTATCACTTTATCTGTCTATTTCTATCTAACAACTAATCTGACTATTTCTTTACTAAAGATATACAATCATTCTTTAATCCACGGCAATTGGTATATAATAGCTCTAAAAAATAAAGACTGTACCTTTAAAATGAAAGATACAGTCTTTATTAATAACTTTTTTTATAAAGAAAACTCTCTATCACTCACTACCTTAAAAAACTCCGAGTAATGTGATAAAGAATAATCCGCTACATCACAATTACCTTGAAACATACATGTTGAAATACCTAATTCTTTTGCAGGTAATAAATCTAATTCTCTATCTCCAATAGCTAAATCAATATTGTATTTTTTATGCAGATGATTATAAGCTAAAGAGTTTGGCTTTCGAGGAAAGCCATCGTCAATTGTAACCATATCTACGAAGTATTTTTCCCAGCCGTAATATTTTAAAATGCCCATAACCCCTTCCCTATGTTTATGGGTCATAATCACATTTTTATTTGCAAATTTCAAAACCTCTTCGACACCTGCAAAAGGTTTCATATCTTTTGGCGTGAATTTCTCCTTCAAAACTTTAATCTTTTCTTCCTGCTCGCATGAAATATTATAATACTGAATTGCATGAGAGTATGATATTTTTAAGTTTTTGTATATTTCTTGTTTTTCTACTGAGTCACCTAATATTTCAGAAAGCATCATTGTATATGCAGGATACGTATCAAATAACGTCCCATCAAAATCCCATAAAATATTCATTCTATTCACCTTCTATTTTCAAATCATTCAATGACTAAATCCGCCCTATCCCTCGGCAATTCCGTTTCTAAGTAATAATCCTCTGCTTTCCAATACCTATTTTCAAATTTTGAAAGGTTTTTCTGTGTCTCCTCACTCTCACGTAGAAACCTTGTCTCTCTTGGACAGTCCAAATAGACCATATAATGAAAGAAATCTCTCCATTCTTTTCGCTGCAGAAAAACTCCTTCAATAACAATTACGCCTACAATAGGAATCTGTACTTTTTCCATTTCACATATATCTGTTTCTTCATGAAAGAAAGGTAATTTCAATTTTGTTTCATGTTGTAGCTTTTGAAAAAATTTCCGCCTTAGCCATTCAATGTCCCATTGTAAATAATAATACTCATACCATTCTTCATATCCAGTATGATATCGTTTATTACGCTCCACTATATGATCATCAATATGGAAAATACGAAACGGAATGCCTTCTTGTTTCATATTTTCTTTTAAATTGGCTACGAATGTTGTTTTTCCAGATCGACTTAAACCATCTATACCTAAAATGAATCTATTTTCCCTATGCTTCTTCATAATCGTTATAAGTTCGTTTGTACTCATTACTTCTTCCACTCTTCTTTTAATAAAGAATATAAAATGGTATCATGAGCAACTCCATTTTGAATCATATGTTTTCGAAGGAATCCTTCTTCTTGAAATCCTGCTTTTATTAATAACTTTTGAGAAGCATTATTTTCTACATATACAATCGCTGCGATTCTTATTAGTTGCAGTATTTCAAATCCGTAAGCTAAAATTGCTTGTAATGCTTCCAATGCATATCCTTGTCCCCAATATGTATCATCTAATTCATAACCAATTTCAGCTCGTTTATGATGATTATTAATTAAATGAAATCCGCACGTTCCGATTAATTGGCCCGTCCCTTTTTTCTCGACTCCCCAGCGAAATACACTGCCCTCTTCATAACGATTTTTGAACGTTTGAATCGTTGTTTTCGCTTGCTCAATATTTTGGAAAGAATCCATTCCGAAATAACGTATAACTGATTCTTTCGAAAAATATTGGAACATCGTTTCTGCATCTAATAGTGTGAGTTCTCTTAAGAATAAACGTTCTGTTTCTAGTTTCGGAAATCCCATCTCTCTTTCTCCCTCTATTCTAATGAACTGCAAATTTCAATATAATTTCCATCTGGATCAGCAATGTAGGCAATTGTTTGTCCCCACGGTTTTACAATTGGCTCCACTAAAATTTTAATACCTTGCTCTCTAAATTGCTCAATCGTTTCTTGTACATTCTCAACAACGAATCCTAACTCGAAATGAGAAGACTGTAATTCACCTTCTGTAAGCGGTAGTCCTGTTAATTCTTTCACATCTTGCCGCGTATTCATCGCTAAAATGGTAGTTCCAGTATTAAATTCAATATATGTGCCGTGCTCTGCTTTTATAGGTAACTGTAAAATATCTTTATAGAACTTTAAACATTCCTCAAACTTTTCTACATATAAAATGATGTACTTCATTTTCAAATTCATTTTACATCCCCCTTTGTATCTATCCCTAAAATTTCGACAAAAGTCTCATAAAAACCTTGTTCCTTGTAGTAATGAGCAAAAAAAAATGAGGCCGATTTCTCGGCCCCCCAGCTTATTGGCATAAAACAGGAGATTTGGTTTGGACATAACCAGTTCGTACTTTTATTATATTTTATTTTTTCTGAATTTTAAATACATTAAACACCTATTTATATTGAGAAAGTTTTTTGCTTGCATAAAATTAAAGATTTTAAGAAATGATACAAATGGAGGTGTATACATATGGAACCAATGCTATGTCCAAGTTGTAAAACGAACCGTACTCGCTTTAATATTCTTGAGCAACAAGTAAAACCAGTCAAAATAAATCCACAAACTGGTCAAGTGGAAGAAGAATACACAAATGAAACGATGAATGCTTTTCATATGGCTTATCAAGGACCTACATACCGTGTCCAATGTGCTGTATGCGGACTTGTTGAAAACCCTGAACAATTTATTAAACCTGCGCAAAATCAGTCTTTCTAATAAAAATATGATTATCCCTTGTAGAAATAGATTTTTCTATAAGGGATTTTTTCGTTTAATACGTTAATTAAAAATGTATTTCTTCCTTATTATATGTTAAATTCCACACCATTTTAGTAATATTTATATAAGGGAGGTGAAACAAATGATTTTAAATAAAAAGATAATGCTTCCATCAACATTTCTACTATTAACTTGTCACATAATCATCTTTTACTTTTGGATTTCCGATTGGAAGAAAATCTCGAGTTCTTACGGTTTAGCTATATGGATACTTTCTACTATTTGTGGTCTTTTACTTTATTTCCTTTATAAAAAACAAAAATCTAATAAAGTGATATTCATTGCTAGTTCGTTATTATTAATTACTTCTTCATTTATGATTTTTTTAGGTATTGTTACTGGTATCATCTTTGTAACTGTTAGTTCTATGCCTTAAATATACAATATTTTATTATATAAAAAATATCCAACAAAACAAGGATATATAGAAATTAAAGAAGATGATTTCCATTCAATTACAACCATCTTCTTTAATAAACCCAATCTTTGTTACAATATTTCATTTTTTAACTTTTTAATCTTCCTAAATAAATTAATAAACGCATATAAATATATACAAACTAAAAACCCAACCATACCTTTATATAATCCTGATTCTGATACTCCAAGAAAACATAAGTAAAACACTGGAATTAACATTACAAACATAATTGCAACGAACTGTATCAATTCAACAAATTTTTGTATCTTCGTTTCTTTGTCTGAATAAATATCAGGTAACTCATTTTCCTCGTCTACTTCTTTACAAAAATAATTCCACTTCGCAAAACTCGTTACATGTTTCCATCCACACATTTCATATATTTCAATATATTCTTTTTGTTTTTCTTTTGAATCTTTATAATCCAGTCTAAAATCCGCTTTATATACTACATCTTTTGGTTCAGTTTTCTTAAACGTATACATTACATTATACTTTTGTAAAGCCCATCCCTTTTGATGCATTTTTCTTAAAAAAGCTTCTTCTTTTTCCAAGCTCCATATCGCAAAAGGTTTGAACATCTTCTTTGTCTCCATCTCTCATTCACTCCCCTAATATACTATTTCCATTCCTTACAGATCTCTGCAATCTGTTATACTCGAGCTCTAACACTTCTCTCCCAAACGGCGTTAACTCATAGCACTTCTTTCTGTCTGTAGAGGCAACTTCAACAATTAACTTCTCTTTTAGTAATTTCGTCGTATTTCCATATAAAGTACCAGGGCCGAGCTTTACTTCCCCATTTGTCATCTCTTCTACCATTTGCATAATTCCGTAGCCATGCAACGGCTTCACGAGTGACAATAATATGTAATATGTCGCCTCAGTTAACGGAATATATTTTTGCGCCTTCGCATTCATTATAACTACCTCCGATACATCGATATATGATATATCGACTCACGATACATCGTATATCGATATTGTATAATTATATTCCAAAATATGCAAGAGTAATTTAATAATTAAATATCCATTTCTTTGAATTAAAAAATCATACCAATTTTCTGAATAATTTGTTAAAATATAGAAATATTAGCTCTTTTATAATGAAAGGAATGGTACATATGATAAATAAATTGAAAGAAAACATCGGATCTGTGTTTGTTGGTAAAGAAAATGTTATTGATCTACTGCTCGTTTCACTTCTTGCTGATGGACATGTACTACTCGAAGACGTGCCTGGTACTGGGAAAACGTTACTGGCGAAAACCATTTCAAAAAGTATTGGTGGTAGTTTTTCTCGCGTTCAATTTACCCCTGATGTACTTCCAAGTGATGTAACAGGTATTGAATACTTCAACCCAAAAACAAGCGAATTCGAATTAAGAATTGGACCAGTTATGACAAACATTTTGCTAGCAGATGAAATTAACCGTGCAATGCCGAGAACGCAGTCGAGTTTGTTAGAAGCGATGGAAGAACGACAAGTGACGCTGGAGAAGCAGTCAACTCCTCTTCCGAAACCGTTCTTTGTTATTGCGACGCAAAACCCAATTGAATCACAAGGGACTTTCCCTCTTCCAGATGCACAGCTTGATCGCTTTTTAATGACGATTTCAATCGGTCATCCAACTCCTAAAGATGAGTTACAAATGATGCGACGTTTTCGGAACGATTTACCATTAGAAAGTGTCACATCTGTCATCTCATTAGAAGATATTTTAGAAGCTCAAAAACGAGTAAAAGAAATATTTGTTTCGGAACCGTTAGAACATTACATTATTAAACTTGCTCATGCTACAAGAAATCATGATTATATCGCTAACGGTGTAAGCCCACGTGCCACATTAGCTTTAGTACGTGCTGTTCAAGCTTTAGCCTTTTTACACGGGAGAGAATATTGCACACCAGAAGATATACAATTGTTAGTTCCTTCTGTTTGGAATCACCGTATCGTCTTATCAATGGAAGGTGCCCTGCGTACGACAAAGAATGATATTATGCAAAGTATTTTAAAAGAAGTTGACGTACCTGTGGAGATTGAACAAGCATGAATGGACAGCGTGTTGTAACTGTGCCTTTATTTTTTCAACTCCATATTATTCAACTAACCGTTCCAATCGCATTACTTTTCACATTCTTTTTCCCGCAACGAATGCTTATGTTTCTCTTTTTCTTCTATTATTTATTTGCGATTTTTATTTATAAATATGTCGCTTTCATAGAGAAGAAGTTTCAAATCATAAATGAGAAACAAACTACACGGATTTTTCCTGAGGAATCTGGACAGTTTTTTATTCATTTAAAAAATGGAGCCAGCATACCAATCGTTAATGGTGTTTGTTACTTTCATTTAAATTCGTCCCTTATACCGCATAAAGAGCAAGGCATTGAACAAATATCAAAAACGTTATTCTCTTTCCCATTTTCACAACCTGCACATTCGGCACAAAAATGGGGGGTAACATTAACCGCCACGAAGCGTGGTGTGTTTCAAATTGAACAATTTGAATGTGTATTAAAAGATCCATTTCATCTATTAACTGTACATTTACCTGTTTTTGATAAATTAAGGACTGAAATTATTGTGTATCCTTCTCCTAAAGAAGTAGCAGGTTTGCAAGAACTTCAGCAACTTTTGAATGGATCTTATCGAACGAATTTTTCTTTTTACAATGATGAAACATCTATTATCGGTGTAAAGCGATATGAGCGTGAGTCTTTCCGCTCTATTCATTGGAAGGCATCTGCTAAAATGCAACAATTACAGGCGAAGCAATATGAACCTGTAAAAAATTATAGTTGGACGATTTGTCTTTCTTTAGCTGCCGATCGTGGATTTGGTTGGAAAGATAATGTAGAAGAACTTATTTCATATGGAACATACATTTTCCAGTATGCAACGAAGCACCACATTCCGTTTGAATTGTTTATTAGTGTATTAGCAGAAGGCGGTGCATTACATGTACCGTTAAATGAAGGACAAACACAATATGCAAAAGCTTTAGAAGAATTAGCCCGTATTTCAGATGATAGTACGTTACTTCCGAAACAAGGATTCCTTCATTATGTAAAGAGAAAAAGAGAACGATCGTCTACAATGATATACATTGGTTTACAAAGAAATGAACTCCCTCTTCTCTCGCAGCCAACGTTTCTCATTACTAGTGAAGGGATGGTGGAACCAGTTGAAAACTTGGCTATATCACATTCATGATTTCATTCTGCTCCTTCTGCTTTCATTATTAACAGAAAGAGATGAACTAATTAGTATTGCAATATTTTTAACAACAGGCTATATTGGAGTATTTCTTATTCATAAATTTATGCAGAAAAAAACAACAGGATTTGTAATACTTTTAGTTCTTCAAATCGTTCTTTTCTCTTTATTTTTACCTTTTTCTCTATTTGGCACAATCATATTACCACTATTTTTCTTTATCGTACATGTGGTCGGACCTGGATATCCAGTTCAAAAATCTTTAGGTGGTATTGTATGGTTTGTCGTTTCAGCTATATTTTATGCACCCTTTCCACCGTTGTGGAAACTATTAATGTTAGCCTTGCATCTTATGATTACATTTTGGTTAACCGGGGCAAATCGCAAACAACAACTATTACGTTTTTCTTCTATCATTACGATTGGCTTAATGAGTATATTAATTGTTCAAGTATTTCCTTTCATTCGACTTATTTTTGGTTTTATAACGGAAGTAGTCGCATTAGGCTTCGGCTATGCTTTAATGCCATTAATTAAAGCAGCGGAATTAAAAGATACTGAAGATGTTTGGGCAAATAAAGGACATCTCTTAAAACCAAAAATTGAAGACGGAAAAAAAATTCCTGATTTTGATCCAATACTCATAAATAGCACTACAATAATAGTCTGTACAGCTATCGCTATTTACGTCGTTTGGAAAATAGTAAAAAAACGAAAACATTTAAGTTTACCAAATATGCCCGCCTTCGAATCTACTATCATTACTGATAAAGAAGGAATGAGCCAAAATCGTTTTAAACGAAATAAACCGCCACATAACGAAATTCGGAAGGAAATTTTTAAGCTAGAGAGTAAGTTAACCCCTCCTTTAAATAGAAAACGGGGAGAAACTGTTGAGGCTTGGCTAGAAAGAATAAACGATGAAGAAGATGTAAATATTCAAAGTGATATTATTATAGATACTTATAATACGGTGCGTTATTCAAATAGTGCAAACACTGTACTTCTACATGAATTTAAGGAAGAGATTCATAAGCTTTATGCATATCAAAAAAGTTTGAAGAAATGAAAGAAATAACGTAACAAAAAGACTCCTATATTCATAGGAGTCTTTTTGTACTTCTACGTTGCTTTTTAAATGGAAGCATTCTTCCCTGCTTCAATTTCTAATGACTCTTCATGCCACCAAAGTGTTTCTTCAGGGTCTTCTTTAGCGATTTGGTGTGCTTCTTTTTTCGTTTCTACTGTAGGATATGAACCTTTTAGCGCACGCCCTGAAGTTGTAACGAATAGTACACTAAATACAACTAATCCAATAATACTTACACCTGCTAAATAAAATGCCGGTGCGAGCGGGTTACCAGTTGCATGAACTAAGTATGAACATACAAGCGGTGTTGTTCCACCGAATATCGATACAGAAATATTAAATGAGATCGAAAGTGCTCGATAACGTACATCAGTGAAAAAGAGTGATGGTAATAATGAAGGTAATGTTCCTTCATATACACTTAAGAAGAAACCTAGTACGAAAATACCTGCAAATATAGCTGCAATATGTCCGTTACCTATTAGTAAAAATGCTGGAATTGCAAATACAGTTAAACCAAGTAAACCAATTTGCACAACGCGTTTATTACCAATTTTATCACTTAATTTACCGAAATATAGTGCTAGTGGAATCATAAGTGCCATCGTAATAGAAATAATTAATAAGCCTGTTGTTTCTTCGACTTTAAGTACTTGAGTTAGATAAGAAGGAATATACGAAAGAATCATATAATTTGTAATATTAAAGAAGGCGACAATTACTGTGCTTAATAAGAAGTCTTTTTTGTGATATTTAATAATATCCATGAATGAAAATTGTTCATTGTCTTCAGATTCCTCTTGTGCTTTTTCCATCTCTTCAAAGATTGGAGATTCATCTAGATGACGGCGTAAGTATAAACCGACCAAACCAATTGGTGCAGCTATTAAGAACGGAATACGCCATCCCCAGCTGAGCATTTGCTCATCTGTTAACAATAACGTCAAAATGGTAACAATTACCGATGCAGCAATGTAACCTGAGAGTGTTCCAATTTCAAGACCACTACCGAGTATACCACGCTTTTTATCTGGAGAAGATTCTGCGATATAAACCATTGCTCCTGAATATTCGCCGCCTGTAGAGAAGCCTTGAATCATTCGGGCAACTAAAAGTAGTATTGGTGCCCATACACCAATTTGTTCATAGGTTGGTAGTAATGCGATGAATAATGTAGAAAGTGCCATTAAAATAATAGTAGTACTTAACACGATTTTTCGGCCGTACTTATCTCCTATTCTACCAAAGAATACACCTCCGATTGGTCGAACGAGAAAGGCTGCTGCAAATGTACCGAATGTAAGTACAAGTTGCAATCCACTATTATCAACACCAGAGAAGAATAATTGACTTAAAATTACCGCTAAATACGCGTATAATCCGAAGTCAAACCACTCCATTGCGTTCCCTATACCAGTAGCAATTACTGCTTTCCTGGCTTGTTTAGGATTAACAATATTAACGTCTTGAGGTTCAAAATTTAAATCATTATTTTGTTGCATATAATAAAACAGCTCCTTATTTAATTTAACTTCTTTAAGCACACCTTCTCTTATTGAATAAAATTAATTCGAAGCACTTAAGGAAAAGCAACGTCTCCTTATCTGTTATTATTATTTCACATAATTAATTATTTGTCCAATTAAATGCTCTTTTTATATAAAATTAAACCCTGTTTAACTTGTTATAGAATGACGTTCAGCTTATATAACACATACCTTTACACTACAAATGAAATTTTAATTTATTTATATCTATACGTTTCTGTAATTGCTTCCTTTAACCTAGAAATTAGTAACTTTTACTAAAGATTTGCATATATTTAAAAAGTGAACTCATTAGCTCGAATTTTGTCTTATTACATTCAACTATAGTATTATTATAGATTTAAAGGAGGCTATTTTATGTTGGAAATAATGCTTTTACTTGCTACTGTTTCTTTTCTCTTCATTATTTCTGGATTTTTCATTACCTTAAAACAATATAAAGAAATAAAAAATATAAAGACTATATTAACTACAAAAAAAGAAAATGAGAAAACTACATCCAAAAACTCAATCCCTATGCAATTAGACCTGAGCGTTCTCAATAATTTACTCGCGTCTGGAATAAATAAAGGTTCCAATTCAAGTAATGAAAATTCTAAGTCTGATAAAACTAAATAGTCGTTACGTATATAATAAAATATATATCTCCTATTTTATCTAACCTTATTAATAACTACCTCTGATTCAAAAGGAGACTACTTATGTGTAAAAATCCGATTTCTATTATTATTCGTATACAGCATAACATAAAAGTTTTACCTGAAATTTTGAAAGCCTGTGAACAACTACAGCCTTTAGAAATTATCCTTACTATTAACGGATGTATCGATGATTCCATTGATATTGCACAATCTTACAATTGTAAAATTATCACACTAGAAGAACCGACAGAATCAAATAATTGTTATGTAATTGGTGCAAAAAAAGCAAAGGGTAAGTACCTCTTATTTTTAGATGCAAATTACATTATCCAATCTTCCTTACTTACACAATTTCTTCAACCATTACTAGACGAATCAGCTGACATAGTATTAAACAATTTAAATGACTTTTTTTATCAAAAGCAAAAGCCAACTATAGAAATGATTTGGCAGCAAGTTACGAATCATTTTTTTCATCGTCCAGATTTACATGTTAACTCACTATTATTTCCTCCCTATGCAATAACAAAAGAGATTCTTGATGCAATTACTCCAGAAAGTTTATTAAATCCGATATTGGCACAAATGAAAATTATTAAAAATAAATTTCGCATTAGCAATCATTTTAAAATTTCTATACCGCAAATTCCCTCCTTCCCCTCAAAACAACTCATTCGTTATCACCTAGAAGCAATTGAAAATTGGGTAAATATATTACAAAATTCAAGAGGAAACTATACTGATAATAATCGAAGGCGGGATATTATTTTAGAACTTCAAAACGGCGAACAAAGAGCTATATCCAAAATAATTACAGGTAAAGAGTTTTATTCAAATACTTATGGAAATAAACAATTATCCATCATTATCCCTGTTCAAAATGAAGAAAAAACGATAGAATCTATCATTTTTGAGGTGCAGAAATTAAAACCTTTAGAAATCATCATTATTGTTAATGGATCAACAGATAAAACAGAGGAATTGGCGAAGAATTGCGGTGCAACAGTTATTACTTACAAAGAAGCACTCGGCATTGATACCGGACGTGCCGTTGGTGCATATTTTGCAAAAGGTGATATATTATTATTTATTGATGGTGATTTCTTAATTCCTAGTTCTGATTTATTACCATTTATACAATCTGTTCAAAATGGAACCGATTTAGCTTTAAATAAATTAGAGCACTACTACATGTATCGTGTTCCTTATACTATCGTAACTGCATGTAAGCATGTTGTTAATTTAGCATGTAATCGAAAAGATTTAGGTATGGGCTCCACAACTGCTGTCCCTCATGCTTTTAGTCGAAAATGCATTGATACAATTGGGTTTGATTCTCTTCTTTCACCAACCTTAAGTCAAGTTAAAACAATTTTAGCAGGATTGCATGTACAAAATGTTCATTCTATCGACGTTGACAAGATAAATCGAGTTCGACCAGAAAAACACTTCTCGCAGGAAGGCTACCTTTCATTAGCAACGCAACAAATCATTGGTGATCATATAGAAGCAATTTCTTACCTCATCGAACAAAAAAGAAACACTGAATGCTTTTAATTGTATATTCTTACCACCAAATAATATATGAATTCATTTTAAATATATAGCAAAATAAAAAAGATGGTTGTAACCATCTTTTTTATTTTTACATTAGATCAAAAGAAAAGTAGCAGGCAGGCTTTTCATTTCTGTATCTTTCTTAAGAAGTTTGAAAATAGAGGCTTGTTAATGAAGAGTCAACACTTAAATCATCTTTTAGTGCAATTGAGAAACATGCAACTAATGGTAAAGTAATAACAATTGATCCACTAGGACTAATTACAATAGTAGGACTTGTCCCACATGTGCCTCCACAATCGACTACTGCATCAATTCCACTACCAGGGGTAATTGTAATTTTAAGACACACATCTAAACAAACATTATTCGTAGTACATGCCATAACTCTCCCTCCTTTCTTTTAACAATATATGCAGTTAATTAAATTCGGACACGACTCTCTTACTAAGTCTTATAAATTAGATGTTATTTTATTATTAACTGCATAGAAAATTAACGTTTTATTAAACTATCTAAATCAACTAAAAAACTCAAATCATCCTTTACTGAAATAGAAACACATGCAATAAACGGTATTACATTAAAATTAGATAAACATTCATCATTGCACCTTACGAATATTTCTGCCCCACCATTTGGATTGACTTTAGTTTCTAAAGAAATATGAAAACAACTTTTATTGATGCAAGACAAGATATTCCCTCCTTTCTTATATCTAATATCAATTTATCCAAAAATAAAAATACCGTTACAACTTTATTTACTCTTTACCTTCCATACTTAAAATAAAAAAGATAAAAGCTTCTTCATATATATAAAGAAGCCTTTACCTTTTAGTTACTTGTTCATTTACTATCAGTCAGTGAAACATGCTCTTCACTTGTACCTGAGCTAAAAATAATAAAAATTTTTGATTTTAGTTTCATTGCAATACTAAATATCGTCAAGTTGCATAAATGAAATGTTTAAGTTACTCATTCAATAGACAAATTTACCTTTTAAAATAAATCTTTAAAATCCTTATTCTTCAATAAATATGAAAGTCCTTCTAAATGATCCCCAGTAATTCTCAATACAGCTGGTGGATGTCCTATCGTCGCAAAATGCTCTTGTGGCCGAATACGATTTGGTTTCATTACATCTACAAAATGGACACATTCGACTTTATACCCTTCTAATATTGCCTTTACTTGTGCAACACACGCTGTGTGAAGAGTGTCCCAGCCAATTCCCTCTAAACATTTTCTACTAATAGCATGGGGAACAGCAATTGTAGATCCTACCCCTAAATCTTTACGGTTACAAGCAATATTCAACATATATTTATATAAACTTACAATATATAGAGGAAATCTAAGATTTAAATTTAAATCATTTAAAACCATATCAACACCATCCGCAACAGCTTGTGTTAACGGATGAAGATCTTTTGCTGGAATAGCAAAATCAGCATCAATAAAGAGAAGTATATCTCCTGTCGCTTCTTGTGCACCAATTGCCCGTCCTACATCATGCCCTAATCTTTCTTTATAAACAATTACTGTTGCCCCTGATTGCTTAGCAATTGCTTCTGTTTGATCTGTTGACCCATTAATGACAACAATTATTTCTTTCGGTTCAATTTTTCTTGCCTCAAGAATAACTTCTTTAATCGTTGATTCTTCATTTTGTGCTGGTATAATAATTGATAACTGTTTTCCATTATAAATAGAGGAATTCATTCCCCATCCTTTATGGAAACGTGAATAATTCTTTTGTTTTTTTAACTGCTCTATAATTTCTCTTTTTCTTCCTCCATCTGTATAATTACCTCTATCATCTTTTCGTTGTAACCAACTCTCCAAAGCTTTTATATTTTCTTTAATCTCATATACTTCTAATTTAGTTAATCCATTTTTATAGAAAGAGGTTTTGTTTGCAGGCATATTATTCAAGGAGGTGTTAGTGATGGCTGACGAGGATTGTAGTCGCCACCCTTTCTCAATAAGAGTTACTTGGGACAGAATAGGGTTCTGCAAGATATCATATCCAATGTCTTCAATTGCTTTTTTAGTAATAGCATATGGCATAGATAACATCGAATCATATTTTAAATCCATACGCCCCAATACATCGTTTACTATTTTTCTATACACCATAGCAATGCTTGGCCATTCTACTCTCATCTTTTCAAAACAAACCGAGTCTATATTATTTAAAATTACATCCTGTTCCTTTTTTAGTAGCGGTTCTATAAATCGTTCTAATTCTACCGAAAAAATAACATCTTCTCCATTTAAAAATAAGACTACATCACCATTGGCGACTTTTGCCCCATGAACTGGTGCTTTCCATTTACTTTTCTCCTCAATCACAACAACGTTACTTTCAACAAATGTTGGTATAGATTGTATCGCACTCATTCTATCATCAGCTACAATAATAATTTCTAGTGGTTTTATATGCTGCACTTTATTTAAAATTTGATTCAATTTTGATTTTTCTTCTCCTAAAACTATAACAACTGATAGGTCCACTTCTTTTTGTTCTTCTTTTACAGTCTGATTAGGTTTTACTTTTTTTATATATTCAATTGTTTCACTCTTCCCTACAGCTGCATGCCCTGCTTTTTTATCAAAATATAAGTCAATTATAATTTGATTTACTTCCGTGTCTTTATCAAGTTGCTCTAATTCGGAAATAAATGGTAGCAAATGATTTTGCACATCAAATTCACACGCGAAATTTTGCAAAAAATAAATATTCGGTACATATTTAATGTGATTAAAAAATTTCACAACATTAATTCTTTCACCAAATTTCTCTTCAACTTCTTCTCTTGATAAATTTGGATAAGACAAATCGAAAACTAGATTTATTGGTACAGGTATCCATTTTAATAAATTTGTTTGAGGATTATTAATGAAAGCTGTGGAGCCCTTAACGAATCCAGCTAAAATTAAAGACATAAATCCTCCCCCAGAACTGCCATAAAACAACACATTTTTCGAATCAACTTTTAACTTTACAAATACTATTTCTAAAATATTTGCTATATCTTGTAAATAAAATCTATTTAACTCTCCCTGTCCCCAACCTAAAGATAATTTTCCAAGATATAACGTAGGGTCATTATAATATATAACAGTATCTTCAAATTCATCCATCCAAGAATGTCGATGAAAAATAGGTGGACCAATTGGCTGTTCTTGAAACCCACCTGCTCCGGATCCAAAAACAATAGTGTTAGAAGCATCGGGCTTAATACGAATTAAAAATTCATACGTTACTTTATCCCAATCAACCTTGAGTATAAATGGTTCTGTAATTTGAAAATCCATTTGCCATAATTGTTCATATGAAATGTTAATTATTTTATACTGGTCTAACAGTTTAATCACCCTTTCCATCCATTTCAAGTTGTTCTATCAAGTAAGAGAGAGCTTCAACGTGATCACCAATGATTCTTAATACTGCCGGAGGATGCCCATTGTGACTTACATTCTCCATTAAACGAATTCTATTCGGTTTTACAACATCAACGTAATGTACACATTCTACTCTATACCCTTGTAATATTGCTTTTACTTGTGCAAGACTAGGGCATAGTAAGCTTTCCCAGCCTATTGCATCTAAACATGATCTACTCATAGCATGTGGAATTGCTACTAATGAGCCATTGCTTAATTCTGGACGATTATATGCTAAATTAAGCATATATTTTACGACGTCTACAACATAAAACGGAGGGTGTAACATCGGATTCAAATCATTTAATGCTATGTCTACACCAGCTGAAACTGCTTTTGTAAAATGATGCAAATTACTTCCTGAAACACTAAAATCACCATCAATAAATAAAAGAATATCTCCTGTAGCTTCAAGCGCTCCAATAGCACGTCCAACATTATGACCAAGTCGTTCGTTATATTCAATAATAGTAACACCAAGTCTTTTAGCAATATTAGCCGTTTGATCTGTCGAACCATTTACAACGACGATGATTTCTAGTGGTTCTATTTTTCTCGCCTCAAGTATTACTTGTTCTATAGTCTCTTCTTCATTTTGTACTGGTATAATGACAGAAAGTTGCTTCCCATCATAAATTGAAGAATGCATTCCCCACCCTTGATGATAGGAAGGGTATCGCTTACATTCACCTAGTTTTTGAACAATATCTCTTCTTTTTCCTGCATCAGTAAACCCTACTCTTCTTCCTTTTTTCTCTATCCATTTAGCTATACCGCGTAAATATCTTTCTACTTTCTCTTTTTCATTTTTGGATAACTCTTTTTTTATTAAATATCCTCCTTCCTCTATAGTCTCATCTTTAGATAACGTATTGATTGCATATTGATCGTTAATCCGCCACCCTTGATTCACAATCTTCATATGAGATAGAACGATATCTTCCATATAATTAAAGCCGATATTTTCCACTACTTCCTTCGTAAGCGCATATGGTAACGAAAGTATTGAATTGCTTTTTAAATCTGGTCGACTTAAAATTTCATTTAACATTTTTCTCCATACAATATCCATATTTGGACATTTACCTATTTCTATCAATTTATCTATTTTATTTAAAACTACATCGGCTTGATTTGTAACAATTGGCTCAATAAATCTCTGCATTTCATTTGTGGATAACGAAAAATTGCCATCTAAAAATAATAAAACTTCTCCTTTTGCTGCCTTTATACAAGCTCCATATCCATCATAATGCTTATTATATTTGTCCATAAAAACAATATGACATTTATGTTTCTTTGCTATTTCATACAAATTACTTCTATCGTTAGGAACTAAAATTATAATTTCAAGAGGATTTAGCTTCCATATAGATTGAATTGACTCTTCTAATATTTGCTCTCTTTCACTGTACAAAATAATAACCGTTAACGATTTCATTACACGCCCCCTTTACACATCATGTGACATAAAATATTAAGTATTACCATTTCCTATGAATTTGCTACTTTATTAACATATTCAAAAGTGAATTATACTGTGTGAAAACAAACGTCTATTTTTAAAAATATAATTCTGCACTTACCTCCTTTCTCTTATCATTGTTTGTTACAACTCTCACCATAAAAAACAAAAAAAGTCCTAATTTCTTTAGGACTTTTTTAAATAAATTTATCAATATTATTAATTTTATATACTACCTTTTTCCATGTTATACCGCGATCTTTTGTAGTAAATATTTCTTTTTTATTACACGCCCAACCTTTACGCCGATTAAAAAAATGCAAACAAAATACATTTTTTAACAATGGATTACTTGATACTTTAATCCATTTTGCTCCTTTTTTTATTATTTGATACACACTTCCATTTTCACTATTTATAACCCAGCCATAATAGGAACTTAAAAACGAAACAGCCACTTTACTAGTATTTATTGTTTTATTTGAAATATGCCACGAATTCCCCTTATCAAATGAGTAATTCATTAAAAATACATCATCATTCTTTTTAGTTGGTATTACTAATAAGTTATTTTTATAGATTGCTTTATAAGCCATAGCAGTCCCATTATTAATTCCTTCAAGACTTGGAATATCTTTTATAGGATGCCAACTTTCCCCACCATTTATTGTTTTAAATACCGTTGATGTTTCATAATGTTTTTGTAATGAAATAAACCCAATTAGATCGTTTATAAATGTTATCCCTGAAATACTATCACTAATACTTATATTTTTTATTACTTTCCAAACTTTCCCTTTCGTTTTCAAATAGTATAAATTATGTTCAAATTTATTTGATGCAAGCTTTCTAGATAATACAATCCATATACTATCCATATTCGTAGCATGCAATTGTACTTGAACATCAGTCGATTTCTCCCAATCTTCTTCAACCGGTAAAATAAACTCACTCCACCTTTCTCCTCTATTAACTGTATAAAATATAGCTGGCAATAAATCGTCATTCTTTTTTGTTAAACCATATGCCCAAGAGCTTCGAGCGTTTATCGGATACCCAAATAATACAATTGAATTAAGAGGATTGACAACATCCCATTCTACTCCTCTATTTTGAGTATATAAGATAGCCTGCTTTTTATTTGTATATTGAATACTAGCCCAACCATATTTATCCGTTCTCATTTGTAAAGAAGTAAATTGAATATCATTATTTTCCAATATATCACCTCATTCTTATTATTTATATATTCGTATGCTATTATTTTCAAAACGTTCTATCATTAGTTATTTAAACCACCCGCTTTATCTACTATCTTTATACTTACTTTCCCTTTTCTTCACCACTCAAATATAACGAAATTCCTTCTATTTTTCCGTTATCATATACAAACGACTGTATTTTACAAAATTCAACTATAAAAAATGCACCCCAATTGTAAACTATCCCCAACAATTAGAGTGCACTTTATATAAAATATAGCTTTAATTTTTAAGCACTTACTACAGCAGCAACTTTATCTAAACAAATAATAAACTGATTCATAAATGCGTCAATTTCCTCTTTCGTAATAATATACGGCGGAAGTAATCGAATAATATTCCCTTTTGTTACATCGACTAACATTCCTTTATTCATTAGCTCAACCTGTAATTTCTTCACATTTTCATTCGTATCATTCAGACTAATTCCAAACATCATGCCAGCATGACGCACTTCCTGTATATAATAAGAATTTTCTTTCTGAATGTCTTGCAGTTTGTCATTCAAATATAGTGACGTTTCATAAGCTTCTTGCATTAACCCATCATCAAGTAATGTATTTAATACCGTTAAACCTAAAGCTGTTCCCATTGATGAATGAGCAAACGTTGTCCCGTGATCTCCTGGTGAAAATACATCACATAACTTTTCACCTACAATAATCCCTCCTAGCGGTATCCCACCTCCTGCTCCTTTACCAATTTGAATAATGTCCGGTGTGATATTAAAATTTTGATAAGCAAATAGTTTTCCCGTTCGACCCATACCACTTTGAACTTCATCAACGACAAGAAGTACATTATATTTTTCACATAAATTTTGAACACCATGCAAATATTTACTTGATAAAGGATAAATTCCCCCACTGCCTAAAACAGGCTCTAGCATAATCGCAATTGGTTTTTCTTTAATAATGGTCTCCTCTAATTGGTCTATATTCTCACGCTCTACTTCGTATACAGGAATAGATGTTTTAGGGAAATTTTGATATACCTTTTCTTGTCTCGTAAAATGTAGTGCCCCTAACGTCCTCCCGTGAAAACTATCTTTTAACACAACTACTCCGTCACGCTCTTCATTCGCAATAGATCTATATTTATCAATTAATTTTAATGTCGTTTCTGTCGCTTCCGTACCAGAGTTTGTAAAAAAGACTTTTCCGCTTTTTAAAGTACACTCTACTAATTTCTTTGCATACTCAATTGCAACTGGGTTTAAGAAATGAAACGGTAAATGCAACGATTTCACAACTTGCTCCATTGTCGTTTGTACAATTTTAGGATGATTGTATCCTAGTACATTTACTCCTACGCCAGAAAATAAATCTAAATACTCTTTACCATCTACATCATATAGTTTACATCCTTCTCCTCTTTCCATTGCAACCTCTGTCCGACAATATGTAGACATCATATATTCTTTATCTAATTGAAACCAATCCGACATGTTAAATTCCTCCTAGTTATTTTTCCTTTTTTAACGTTTATTCTCTATATAATCGTTTATAAATTAAGTTTTAAGATTGAAATTTTAATAGTGGTTTTCTTCCACATTTTTTATTAAAACGTGTGCTTTCTCTTCCCGATATTCATTTTTCCATAATTTCTTCTATTTCAACAGGTCCACTACATATGTGTTTTTTTCATCTAGCGGTATGTTACTGCTTTGAACTTTGTATGTCATACATAATCGAGACTATAAAATCATATTTAGTAACAATCGACGAAAAAATTTGGAGGCTATATCGATGAATGAAAAATATGATAAACATAGGAAAGAATTATTAGAAGAAGACTTTAATAAACATCGAGAACTTACTGAACCAGCTAAATTTCACTCTCAAACAGTTGGTTCACGTGGACCTGTACTAGAGCAAGATAGTGTACTGCATGAGTCATTACAACAATTTATTCATGAAAAAATTTTAGAAAGACCTGTTCATGTAAAAGGATTTGGTGCGTTCGGTTATTTTCAAACGATATATTCGATGTCTGAACATACTAAATTAAGTTTTTTACAAAATTCTAATGAGAAAGTTCCTGTTATGGTTCGATTTTCGTTAGCTGTTAGTACGAAAGGAACACCGGATACTGCTAGAAATGTACGCGGTTTTTCCACAAAATTTTATTCAAAAGAAGGCATTTTTGACCTTTTATGTAATCACATTCCTGTTTTTTCTGTCCGTGATCCAATGCGTTTCCCTGAAACGATTCAAGCATTATTGCCTTCACCTAAAAATAACTTAATAGACCCTAATAGATTTTGGAGTTTTGTCGCTAAAGCACCTGAATCTATTCATTTTGTTGTCCGTTTATACTCTAATAATGGTACGGCCAAAAGTCTTCGCCACATTCCAGGACATAGTGTTAATACATATGTATGGAGAAATGCGGAAGGTAATCGAAAGTATGTAAAGTATCATTGGTACCCGTTTGAAGGTGTACAGTACATTACTAGTAAAGAAGCAATTAAACTAGCTGCCGAAAATCCTGATTATAGCGGGAAAGATTTATATGATGCAATTGAAAATGGTAAACCAGTGGAGTATGGTTTATACGTCCAGCTCATGGATCCGAAAGATGAAGCGCATCTTTCTTATGATCCTTTAGATGACACAAAAGTATGGGATGAACAGACGTATCCTCTCATACCAGTCGGGAAAATGGTATTAAATAAAAATCCTGAAAATTTTATGGAACAAGTAGAAAAGGTCGCATTCTCTCCTTCTAATTTACTGGATGGTGCAGAACTATCAGATGATAAAATGCTGCAAGGGCGCGCTAACATTTACAGTGATTCACAAAGAAGAAGAATTGGTCCAGAATTTCGCAAATTAACGATTAACCAGCAGCAAGATTGGACACCTGCTAATCAAATTACAACCGGTGAAGGAAGGTACGTTGAAGGTAAACTTGAAAGAACTTCTATAATGAAACAGGATGACTTTACGCAGGCTGGTGAATTTTATACGAAGTTACAGCCAATAGAAAAAGAACATCTCGCTGAAAACTTAGCTAGTGATTTGAAAGTTATATCCGATGATATTAGGGAGATCGTTTTGGGGTATTTCAATCAAGTATCAACTGATTTGAAAACAAGCATTGAGACAAAAATGAAAGAGCATTAAGAAGATTAAAACATGCTTTACGAATGAGAATTCAAATCTATATTAATTATTTTCTTGTCAAAATCCAATGAGGTTATTTAATTTGAAAATATAAAGCCAACATATCCCTGTTCTATAATTAGAACAGGGATATGTTGGCTTAGTTTAATGTTTAACATTACATACTTTATTTCGCTAAAAAATGCGATAAGTAGCCTTTCAAAACAAACTATAGTAAACTATTTTACTTGTACCGTATAATTCCCTGTTCCACCACCATACTTATATACACTTAAGTAATATTTCCCTGGCTTTGCATTATAATTTCCAAGCAATTTGTTTCCATCACGTTTTGTTGCATAAGCTACATAATTATTTAAATCTGATTCAGAATATAATACCCAGTTCAGTCCAAGATTTTGTTCGTTCGTAACAGAAATTTGTAAATCTTTTTGATCCTTTACATCAATAACAAATTTATCCCCCTGATCTTGATCGCTCAAGGTTCCTCTTAACAAAATATTCAAAGATAGTGGGTTTGCTGTTTCAAATGAATTATTTGGTTCTTTTTCTACAGCCGTACCTTCTTCCGTATTCACTCCGCTAAACACAACATCATATTCAAATTGCCCAGCATTATTTACACGGTAATTTACAAAATAAGCAGTCAATGTTTTATATCCAGTCCACTCTTTTCCTGAAAGACGTTTCAACATATCATTTGTTGCTTCATTCATCACTTTCCAGTCCTCAACTTCTCCTTTAGCCACACTTCCTGTATATGTTCCCTGTAGTGTAAATGTATTAAAGAATTGTGATTTATTCTTTGTTACTTTCACATCTTTTAATTTCGCTTCATTCGTAATATCTGAAGTAACGTCCGAAAGCGATTTTGGATCATGTTGAGTTAAATATTCATCTGATACTTGTGGAATCGTATACTTATCGCGATTATCAATAAGCATTTGCATATAAGATTGATATTCTTCATTTAACTTATTATCTTTGCTTAATGTAGCACGGTATGCATCGTAACTTGAAACATCATTTGCGCGAATTAAATCATGTACTTTATCGAACATTTCTGGGCGCTTATTATACATATATGATTGCAGCGCAAACGAATAATTATAAAAATCCCACGTTCCATATTTCGCATTTAACGTTTGTGATGCTGTATAACGTTTTGCAGGATCGTTAGATAACCCGCCAATTATACTTTTTCGCGGTACTACACTATCTAATCGAGTTGCACCTGCAAAGAACTCTGCATTCCCTTCTTCAAACCATGTTAAACGTTCATTTTGATACATTTCCCCTTGGCCCCATAATCCCTGAACTTCGTACCTTCCCTGTAAGTAGTGCGTAAATTCATGGCGGAACAATTCTTCCAGACTATAAATACTTTGCTCTGGTGTACGTTCATATGTAAAGAAAGTTCCTGTCCCTTCAATATAAATCCCACCATTATTCGTTTCATATCCGTACAGTTGACGATTAAATTGATACTCATCTGGGCTATTATAAATAACCATCGTTAACACATCATCAGCATGTCCACTTTCAAGTGGTTTATCGCTACCAACTGTACGATAAAATTGAGAACGCACCTCTTTTGCCGCCCAGTATAGACGTTTAATTTTCTCTTCGCTAACTTTATCCCCAGCTTTAAAGACAATTGCTCCATCATCAAACGTATACGTTTTCGGTAAATATTTCTTTTTACCTTCTTCTCGAATTTGATCTAAATTTACAGTTTTTCCATTCGCATCTATTCCTCCATAATTTGTAGTAATTTGTTCTGCCGCAACAAAGTATTGCTCTCCTAAATATGGGTAAATTCGCATTGCATCTGTAACAACTTGTTGTCCTTTTGTCGGCGTGCTATGAAGCTTGCCCAATCGGCCAGCATAATAAATTCCATTATTAATTAACCATCCGTTTTTATTTGTTACTGTACCAAGTAGTGCAAAACGATTTACTTCATTAATAAAGTTATCGATATTCCGAAACCACATCGTATCTTTTGGCTCTTTTCCAGTCGTGTACATATCCGTCTGAATATCAAAGTCAATTCCCTTCATCAACTCATATATAGCGTCTCCTTTTGTTCGGTCTTCAATGAAAGTTGCAAGATTATCGTTATATTGTTTAAAAATTTCACCTGCATATAAAACCGTTTCAACATCTGCTGATGCATTTCCAATTAATTTTCCATATGATGCAATTATTTTATTTTGTTCTGATGTACCAAGTTTGAAATTTGGATTTTTTGCAATTGTTTTTAAAGCTGGTAAACACTTATCATGGTAGCTACGCTCATTTAGTTTGCTTAATTCATCATGGTAAAAACCTAAATAAAATGCTGCACGTAGAGCTTCTACTAATGTTTCAATCCCTTTTGAATCATCTTTCGTATAAGCTTGTCCTTGTTCTGCTAGTTTATTAATAATTGCTTGCATTCGGCTATCATCTTGATAGAATTTAAGACTATCACTATTAAACTGAAATAATTCCGGAATTTGATACCATTTAATTGTCACAAGAAGATCAGTTAATTGTTTATTATTTAATTGATTTAACTCAGCCATTGAATACTTTTTTTCTTCAGCTAACGGTTTAATATTATCGGTTGGTGCTAGTGGGCGCTGTGATAAATCCGCTAATTTTAACCGTTTTGTAAAAGATGCATTTTCTTGTACTTTTGAAGGGTGCGCCAATTCATCAACAGATTTCTGTATTCCTACCGGCTCCATTTGTAATACGTTCTTCACATTTTGCTCTTTTGTCTCTGCTTGAATTTGCAAACCATTACATGTTATTGTCACTAATCCAACACCAAGAATCCACTTAGAAATTTTCGAATATTTAACCATCCCATTGCCCCCTAATAACTTAAAAGAAAATTCAGAATTTTAAATTCAAAAAAACCACTTATTTGTATGTATTTACAGTTCCGCTATAAATACAACTATGATTAATAATGCAATAGTAGCTTGTTTTATACTATTACGAGTACAGATTCCTTACATACAATCTCCCTTCCTTACATGTAATACAAGCAAAAACCGTGCCAATCATATTTCTTATGAATAGCCAACATTCTTTTATAAATACTGTAGAATAAAATATACATAGGTGGTTCGGTAATGTATAAATCATTTGACACAAAATCTAATGTTTATGAAGAACAAATTCATTGAATATTATAAGTTCATTAGCCAGTAAATAATCCCCAATTATTAAATCTCTCAAAAAAAGGTAAACAAACATATTCCATAAAGCTAATATGTTCGTTTACCTTTTTCTATTTCACATCAACAGCAAAATATCGTTGAATAAAAACAGTATGAATAAGTATTTTGTTATTCATTTCTCTTTTTCATATAATCTTTTTCACATTGCAACAGCTTGAATTTCACTTTTTTCCCTTTCTTCTTTTTCGTTTTTATAACGAGCCATTCCCCTTTTTCAACGTCTAGTTTTAGGCGTTTCATTACATTGATATTATCTTTTTCTTTATAAAGTAAAAATGCTTCTTGTGCCCTCACAAATAAGCTGGGCTGTTCGCTAAATCCACCACTATCATAAATTTTAGTTAGCGAATTATAATAAGAATCATTTTCCTTTCCACCATACATCAAATGAGCAGCCTCCAGATCTCTTTTACTTACTTCCCAAAAACTATGTTCATCAATATTTAAATTAAATGTGGATTTAATGTCCTGTATTATATTCTTCACATGCTTTTCATCTCTAACTTTTCTTTCTTCGAGACAATCCGAAGATAATTCTGGTGCATCTGATTGGGAATGTACAACGTGTTGTATCGATACACACAGAATAAATACGCTTAAAATGTAAAATATTTTTTTCATATTTACATATCACCTCAAATGATTTAGATACTATATCATTTGAGGCTTACAATATTCTTATGCTAATAATGAGAAAGATCCTATAAAATTTTTATAGGATCTTTCCTTTTAATATTGCTTTATCAAATTCACGGGCGGGGCAACTACCTTACTACTTTTCACATCATATAATCCTATAGGTGTTACTCGTATAAAAGGCAAGTGCGTCGCAGAAAAGAATAAAATTGTAAATGCTGGATCATCATGCGCGTAGCCACGCTCTTGTAGTAATTTCACCATCTGTTTCTCTTCCTGTATTAATTCTCTCATTTTTAAATTAGACATAATCCCGAGCAATGGTAATGCTATTTCGTGTAACACTTCATTGTTTTCTGCTATGACCATTCCACCACCGAGCTCTTTTACTCTACGAAAAGCTGTGAGCATATCTTCTTTTCTTTTTCCGATAAGAATGATGTCACCTGTACCAGAATAAGAGCTAGCAAGCCCACCTAGTTCTTTCGCAAAACCTTTCACAGCTATATTCACTTGCCAACTGCCATCACGAGCAATCATCATAAAGAAACATTCATCATGATCTGTGGACAATTCATCACAGTCTATATTAATTTCACTAGTGTATGGTTTTGTAATAACGTTGTTTAATAAGTGTATCCCCGTTTTATTAGAGAAAATCATATCCTCTTTTTCTATTGACCAATCTAATAATAATGGAGTTACTTTATGTTTACTCCAGTCTATATGTAATGCTTCATGTGTATTTACACCGTCACGCTTCACCCATTTCCCCTTTGCAAGGACACTGATTGGTACTGGGTTTTCTTTACTTTCTAAAATATTGATATTAGCAATTCTACCTGTCGCAATCGAACCATGTACATGTTCCATATTATAATAGCGAGCAATATTATAACTTGCCATATCGTATGCATCTATTACTGGCACGCCTTGTTTTATCGCGGTAGAAATCATAACGTTTGTCATTCCATTCTCATAAAACGAAGGATGTGAGCCGTCTGTTGTAAAAAAGAATCTATCAAACTGCTTTACGCCTAGTTCCAACAATTCTTTCAGTAAAACTTCTAAATCTGGGCGGATTGAAGAATTTCTTAGGGAAACAGTGTAACCTTGCATAAGACGAGTGAAAACTTCCTGCCCTGTCATCGCTTCATGATCACAATCTGTACCTAACAGTTTTAACTTCGCTAAAGTCGTTTCAGATGCACCCGGAAAATGTCCTTCTACTTTCTTTTGCAATCGCTTCGTTTCCTGCACCCAAGTTAACATTTCATCATCGCCATGTAATAGTTTTGGCCATGCTGTTAGCTCGCCGCCTTGAAGAACCGCTTCATGCTGCAGCCACTCTATTATTTCTTCACGATTAAACAAAGATTCTCCGTTTTGCAATTCAGTCTGTCCATCAAAACGGCACCACCAATACATACTTGCTGGAATCTTATTGAATTCATCTAATAAACGAAATGCTTCTTCACGCTTTAATGTGAAAAATAAAGTTAAATTATCATTAATAAAAGTTGTTGTCCCAAACTGCATCGCATGATTCGCTAGCGTCTCTGGGTTATACAACTGATACGGATGTGCATGTGGTTCTATGTAACCGGGTACGACATACTTTCCTTCGCAATCAACAACTTCACACTCCGTTAATTGCTCTGGCAGCTGCTCCCCTACGTATACAATTCGATCATTATATATCCAAATGTTCGCTGTCATCCACTCGCGCATATAAGAATTTAAATATGTTGCATTCTTTAATAATATGTGTGTGCTTCTCTTACCATCTAGTACTTCAACATGTTCTCGTAATTGTTTATTACTCCATTTATAATGATTTTTCCCCATTGTATTCAACTCCAAATCAACTCATAATTATTTTGATTAAAACGAGTAATATTTAACTAACTAAAGTATTTTCCATTCATAACTCCCCTATTGGTGCCCCTATATCCTTCATTATATGTAAAAATTTAAAAAATAACAATTTTCAGAACTATATACATACCTCTTTTATCCAAAATAAAAAGAATGTCATGTAACTGACATCCTTTTTTATTTTGTCGTAAGCATTAAGATTGATTTTCACTTTGGAATACACTTGATGTCATATCATAAATGCAACTACTGTCCATAGTTGCGAACTTAAAAAAGCACCTCTTTTAAATACAACTATAACAAAATTCTATTCATTTTCTTTTCATCTATTTATTAAATTCAATTTGCATCATTTTATTTAACTGCGGAACAATATCGACCCCACCTATTGAGTTAAGACTGATAGCTAATGTATGTTTGCCTCCAATTACTCCCCCAGCAAAAGTTGCAAATCCAGGAATTCCTCCTCCATGCCCCCAAACTGAAACACCGTTTGGAAGTTTAGTCTCATAGATTCCAAGACCGTATGCGTCACCAACCCCTTTGCCTTCTATAGGAACTGTAGTAAGCATTTCTTTTAGCTCGCGTTCCTTCAGTAACTTACCACCAAGTAAAGATGAAAAGAACTTATTTAAGTCATCCGCATTAGAAATCATATCTCCAGCTGCATTAGCTAAACTCGGATTATAATACGTAATATCTTTGAACTCGCCTGTTCCTTCCATTTTCACATATCCACGAGCATGATTCTTTCCTGGGATGACGGGTGAATTTCCTGGTAAAAACGTATTTGATAGATCCAAAGGTTCAATAATTCGCTTTTCGATTTCTTCCGCATAACTATTTCCAGTTATTTTTTCAATAAGCATTCCTAGTATTACGTATCCTGTGTTTGAATACAACCAATCTTTACCCGGCGAGAAATCTGGAGGCAGCGAAAGGCCTATTTTCACTATTTCTTCTGCTGTATACGTTTTTTTCGAATTCATTATGTCCGCGTCTTTTGACTTTAAGTATTCAGCGATACCACTCGTATGATTCAAAAGTTGTCGTATCGTAATTTGATTACCATCATACCCATTTCCTTGCACGAGACCCGGTAGCCACTTTTCAATTGGATCGTCAAGTTGTAAGCGATTTTCTCCTACTAATTGAAGCACAGTCGTCGCAGTAAACGTCTTCGTCACACTACCAATCCGAAAGCGATAATCCGAATTCACCGGTTTCTTTGTACTTAAGTCCGCCACGCCAGCAGTAAAACTACTAGTTTTTCCGTTGTTAGACGCCTTAGCTAATATTCCTACAGCACCAAGCTGTACTGTTTCCTGCATTACTTGTTTCCAGCCATTACGATTCTTTTGATCATGTACTTGTGACGAACTAGAAATATTTTGAGTTGACTCTGCAGTCACAGTAAAACCAGGTGTGAATAGAACAGTACCCGCTAATAAAACTGCAAAACTTGCTAACTTAATTGAATTACATTTTTTCATAAGGCTTTCTCTCCTCCATTAATATCGGATTGATTCAAGCTATACTTTCATCCTATATGATAAATCTCTCTTTTTTCTTATCCATTCCTTACGAAATACTTACGTTTAAATTTAAATACGGTAAACTGAGGAAGAGTTATGCATGCAAATAAAAAGAGAACATGTTTTCATTTTTTATGTAAACATGTTCTCTTAAACATTTAAAATTCTATATCAACTTTTCATCCTATTCTTTACACAACTAATTTATATTCCTTTTTACCAGCCCGCACTAGCATTCATACCATTTCCAATAATAGAAAGTAATAGCGGCCATAATACTGGTCCTAGTGTAAGAAATATATTTAGAAGTATGAGCATTCTATATCCAACGGTGAAATTGTGATTTTTACGATTAACAAATACTAAACTGATTAATGATATTATAGTTGTTAAAAATAATACTAACATTAGCAACCAATACCACACCATTAAACTAAGACTCCACGGTGTTAATAGCTCATGTATGATACAAAATGAGATTCCTAATACAGCAAAACTAAAACTAGTCACCGATGTTTTTATAAGCCATTTATTTATTTTTTTATCGTATGTATTTTTACAATATAAATCTATTAAAGTATATAAAGATAAATATGCCATTAATACACCTATCCAAGACAATAACCAGTCTCCGTCTCCTTTGAATAATACGTACAGTAACCAACACATACCTACTGCTGAAAAAACAAAGGAAATAAGTATGCTTTTTAATACCGATTTCATTACATTTTCACACCCTTAAAAAATCAAAAATTAATTATAATTTATAAAAATTAAGTATAGGTTAACATGTAATGAAGTATAAGTAAATAAAGTTAATTTTGTTTACCTATTTGAAGACGATTTCATATAAGAAAATAATTCATGTTAATCAAATTTCCGTATAAAAATAGAAAAGGTGGATATTTATGTATCCACCTTCCCGTCTCCCTCTACCCACTTCATTATTTCTTCCACATCTAAATCCGTATACGTCTTTTCACCATAACGAACAGACTCATATAACGAGATAATATCTCTTGTTCTACAAATTCTTTTTAACCATTGTTGTATCGTTTCATAGGACCTTCTCTGTTCATGAAATGGTAATGTTCTTTCCCATTCAACTAACGTTTTTCTTATCTTATCTGTCGGTAACGGCCGTTCTAACTGATGAATGACTTTTTCATTCTTTATGCTTCTTACCGCAGTTTGCTTTGTGATCGATTCTTTCTCCTGTACTATTTCTGTTCTCATCAATTTGTTCCTAATATACTTGTAGATGGCATATATAATTAATATTGCGATTATCACATAAAAAACTATAGTAATCCATACATTTGAAAGAACAGAAAGCACGTCACTCCATAGACTTTCTCTTTCGAAAGGTTGAAATTTTTTACCCGTTTTCGTTCTTATACCCGTATCTTTTACTTCTTCATATTCATCTTCATCTATTTTGGAATCATCAAAATTTTCACCTATACTAGTAAAGTCATAATTTCTTTCCGATATTGTCTTAGTCTTACTGAAAAAACGCTCTTTTACTATGTCTTGTACATACACAATACCTTGTGATAACGTTATCGCACTAATCGCAAAGAAAAGTATGATTAAAGTTCTCACACTCCATAACTTCACTTTCATATGTCGCTTTTTATTCACCATGACATAAGCCCCTTCTTATTCTTTCATTACAATCCATTTATTCGTTCTACTGTATTTCTTTGGTGAAGTACCAATAATTAAAGGAACCGCATCCAGTTCCTTTCGACGAAAGCCTGCTGTGTAAAAGTAAGAAGAAGATATAGGCGTATCTTGGTCTGATATCGAGGCAAGTACCCTTAATACATTTTGCAAATGTTTCCGATTATCCCCATTTTTTATATGTAGCAAACCGTTATCTTTTACACTATTGATCCATACTTCAAACGAACAGTTTTGCATAAGAAGTTGTTTGCATATACCTGCTGTTAATTCAATTAGTTCCTCTATATCATTTCGCAAAGAAACACCACTTTTATTTTGCAAGTTGAGATAAATCGCGTATTTATCACATTGTGTTCGCTCATACTTTTTCGCAATTATCGTCCCTGTTTTCGCTGTTGCACTCCAGTGGATGGAACGAAAATCTTCATTTTCATAAGACTTTACTCCCATTACTTTCGTTTCATCATATAAGGGTGAAGACATCGCTTTTCGAAATCCTCGTGACCATTCTTGTAATTCAGGAACTTGTATTTTCGGAACAGCTGGTAAGACTAAATAAGAGGGCGTATCAACTTGTTTATATGTTATATGGTTCGTTATAAATCCAAAGAGATCAGTAATAACAATTTCAACTTCTTCCCATTTCGCGATGCCTCTTTTTAACGCTACAGCTTGCAAATCAAATGAAACTGACTCCCTTCCTTTTAAATTAAAATTCATATAATAATTTGAACCTGTACTATGATTTTTGTTTATTTCATCATGATTCCAAGTTAGCTTATTTTCACATTTAAATCGAAATACGATATTAAGAATAGGAAATATCGACTTGTTTGAAATTTTCATTTTGCACATATTCGTTTCACCTATAAAAACATTCGAATTCCCTTGACTGTATTCCCATTCAACACGAGATACTTTACGTATATATACATGCATAGCACCTATTAAAATTACATATAAAAATACGAGAGATAAAAACAGTAGATTACTTGAAAATACACTTAAAATAACGGCTACAACTGACATAACCCCCATTACGAAAGGCTCCGCTAAAGGTGTATACACAAGCTGTTGATTCATCGTACATTCTCCACTGGCACACTAATCGTATGAAGAATTTCTTTCATAATTTGTTCTTTCGTCGTTTTCATCTCTCCCTCAATCGTTAACGTTAAACGATGAGCACAAACTGATGCAGTGAGCGTCTTAATATCATCTGGCGTACAGTAATCTCTTTCATTTAATATTGCCCGTGCTTGAATCGCTCTCATAAATGCCAACGTTCCCCGAGGGCTTACACCAATTTCAATTAACTCATGGTTACGAGTTGCTTCAATAATTTCAAGAAGATAATCTTGCACATCATTCCCTACTAACACTTCTCTTGCACGCTTTTGCATCGTAATAATTTCTTCACTTGAAATAATAGAGTGTAATGTTTCTAACGGATCATTCATTTGAAACCGATTCATCATTTCCTTTTCAGCTTCTCTCGTAGGATAACCTTGGCGAATCGTAAGTAAAAATCGGTCTAATTGAGCATCTGGTAAAGGAAATGTGCCCGCTGATTCGAGTGGATTTTGCGTTGCTATAACTAAAAAAGGTTCTGGTAATGAATGTGTCTGTTTCGCAATTGTAACCGTACGCTCTTCCATAACCTCAAGTAACGAAGATTGTGTTCTCGGTACAGCTCGATTAATTTCATCCACTAATACGATATTTGCAAAAATGGGTCCTAACCTTGTTTTAAAATCCGATTCCTTCACATCAAAGTATTCAAGGCCAATAACATCTCCAGGCAAAGTATCCGCTGTAAATTGTATTCTTTGAAATTTGGCGTCCACACTTTTAGCCAAACTTTTCGCTAATGTTGTTTTTCCTGTCCCAGGTACATCCTCTAATAAAATGTGTCCTCTTGCTATAAGAGCTATAGCTGCCAGTTCAATCGATTCGTCTTTTCCTATAATAACCTTCGAAATATTATTAGTAATTTTCTTTAATGTACTCATATATTATCTACCACCTTTTAATTATCTAAAAATTAAGAATATATTTTTTCCAAATTATAACATGTAATTCGAAGATGAAATAGAGTGAAAATGAATCTTTTATTTTTTCTTCATTGCACGCAAAAAAGCACCTATTGTCGTATATTGACAATGAGGTGCTTAACTCAATCCAACAGCCTTCTTTCCCTCTAATTTTTAGTAACAATACATCCTTTTTACTCCCACGCATACATTGTTTTCAATTAACTAGTAAAATGCATTCTAATATTACATATAATAAAAACCATTTCGATTTGTTCGTTATAGAACTTCCTGTACATCGACACTCTCAATCTTCACTTCATACATATTTGGGATGCTTGCTTCTTTTGGTACCCATGCATAATAATTTTGATCATTTTCTAATATAAATTGAACTAACTTTGTTTCTGAAACATTCCAGAAATTTTTAAGATTATCAATGTAGTCTTCTAAATCGTCTTTATAGTCCAGTTGTAATATATAATCTCTTACCGTCAGGGCAAACACAATTAAACTTCCTAATAGATTTTTTTGCTCATTTTCTTCTTCATACTCTTGTGGTAAGAACCACACTTGACCTATTCCTATCGTTTTTTTGTATTTTTCATAAAAACTACTATCATCCATATTCTCATAATCATGTATTAATTCATTGACCAATGAATGCCATTTTGGCGGAATAATATTTTCCAATGCAGGATTATGTTCAATTCCTTCTACTATATCCTCGATTTCTTCTGTCTCATCTTCATAGTGATATTCACTTAGGTCTATATGCTTGAATTTCATTTCATTTTTATAATGTGCCAAATCATATGGATAATGATTATTATCTTTTAAACTTGTATCATCAAGTCCGAGTATCTTTACTATTGCAGCTGTCTCAAAGCTCCAATACCCCACATATCCAGGTTCTTTATGTGCATTTTTCCATTCATAATCATAATGGCCTTTAAACCATTCTTTCTCCATGTACGTTTGCAATCTTTTAGACGCTTCTTTTTTATCTGTTTGTGCAAGTTCTATAATCTCTCTCGTTTTTGCATATGGATTTTCTTTATAATATCTATTCGTCATTTTTGTGTATCCGATATCACTAGCGCATAAGAGGAAATCGATTACTGCGTCGTTCATATTTTCCTTCTCAACTAGCTTGGCTAAACTTACAAGATTCTTTTTATCTGTTTCTAATAAAATCCCTAGAGATATCATCCAAATTAGATTTAAATATCCAACTTCATTTTCCCCTATATGCCTCAAATTAATAAGAGCTTTGTCAAAATCTCCTTCTATTGTATGGATAGCTTCTCCTAGGGAATATTTTGCGTTAATATCCTCTAACTCATAATTAAAATTTAATAGATACCTTCCTTCTATAAGACTTTTATTATCTTTAGCCTTTCTTTGAATACCATTCCTTTCATCTTCTTCAAAACTTTTAATCTCCTCTCTATTTTCCTCAATAAACTCTTTATTATATTCTATTCCTTCTCTACATTTTTCTTCTATACATAAAGGATCTCTCATACTATTCAATTCCTCCTAGTTCCTTAAATTATGGCCATTCTCCAATTATGTCTCCCTTTGCATCTATTCTAAATGTTTTCACATTTCCACTACTATCAACCTTTGATAACACTCTCTCAACTTCCTGATCTTGTAATGCTTTCGTAATCTTTGATGCTAATTTTGCATCTCCATCAACTGCCATCAATATTCTACTTTTTCGGGTCTTCGCACCATTCAACCAATCATTTGACATTTGTCGTCCATCTTTAGTTTTCCCCAATTGTGAACTACCAAACTTAGCTTCATCTATAACGTATTTGATCTTTGATTCTGCATTTGCATTTTCGTATAATCCATCAATCCCTTTTACTATTTTATCATTTATGCCTGATGATGCACTTTTTCCGACTGGCTTTAAATCAAATCCAGCTTCTTTTAAACTTTGATTATTCAATAAATTGTCACTAGATTTTATTTCACCATAGTTCCCTTTTTGCTTATTTGTAGCTGTTTTTGCATCAAAATTATCTACATTTGTATTTTTGTTACTGCTAGGTTTACCGTTAGCCGCACCCCCACCAGAAGACTGGATTTTTTGAATAGTATCCTTAGTATTTTGAATCGATTTATTCCAAACAAATCCACCATGTACAAAAAGACTTGCCACAGTAGCTGTTGCTGCTATATCTAATGGAATAACAATTTGTGACGCTAACCCGCCAGTTCCTACTTCTGCTACGATAATCCAGTCGTTGAAAACTTCTTCATATCATGAAAGAGAATTGTGGAAGCACTTCATCATTTGAAACTTTTGTTTTGGTATTTTTGGATATATAATTCACCAAATATTGTAATTCCGAAATAAAAAGCACTTGTTGCTTTTAGTCGGCAATCAAGTGCTTTAAGTTCATCTGCTTATTAAGTAGGATCATTTGAGGGGATTTTCAATTAACTTTACAATATCTTTAAAACTTAGGAATTCATTAGTTTCATGTTTATTCCATTTATTTATATTCTTAGCTCACTAATAGCTATCTCGCCTAGTTATTGTTCTTATATTCAAAAGAATTATCTCTCTTCTTTGCACAAATATAAGTATTGGCCAAACTCAGGGAATGTATCCCAATTTCTAGATACATCATCTTTTGTCTCTCGCTCTTCTACTTCTCCAGTTTTAGAATCTTTTTGCTCCATAGCAATATGACCATTTTCTTGATACCCCAAAATCATACTTTTTAACTGTGTATCCCCGTCATATTCCCAATACATTATTGTCCTTAGGAATAGTCTATTATCTTCTTTAACAATAAAATCGTAGTGTAAATATTTACGAAGAAAATCATCCAAAAAACTTACCGATACCCATTTCTCAGTGACATTTACTAAATACTTTGGCTGCTCTCCATCACTAAGAACAGCAGTATAAGAATGACGATTTTCATGAAGTGTCTTGGCTGCATTCTCATCAATAATATTCCAAGGCTTCTTTTTTATATTAGACCACTTATCACAATAATAAATTTCCATTAATTATACACCTTCCCATTAATATCACGAATAATAATCCCTTTCTCATTCGCCTCTTCAATAATTTTTTGTGGAACTGGCTTTGTTTGTACAGGGATTTCCAAAATTAACTCTCCATCTAGTCGACCACCTTTTAAAGCATTAGGATTAAATTTACCTGAAGAAATTTCTGAACCGGAAGAATACTTTTTAGTAAACTCACTTAGATAACTTAATGCCGTCTTTTCTTTTACTTCAGCCAATTGGGTAAATTTCCTCGAGACAATTTCTTCACCCGGAATATAAGAATCTACAACATATTTCTTCCCATTGATTTCCTTTGCCTCTAACTCTACTTCATTATAAGGATATCGAGGACGATTTTCCTTATTAAATCTATTCCCTGCTTCCCATTGCTTTTTCACAAAGTCCGGTATTGATTTCTTTTTAGATAGTGTTTCACCCGTACCCTTACCACCATCTTTAGACTTCGCAAACTTATAATAAGCTTCTATTAATTCGCCTTGAGGTATTTTGGTTACGATAGTTCCACCAACACTAGAGAGTGCATAGGAAGCCTCTCTCTTAAATGATTGTAACATTTCAAGCGTAGGCTTCAATTCTTTTGCTAGTTTTACCGCATTAGCAAATGTACTTACTCCACTTGATGCTTTTGCTCCTTTTGTGATATGGCCTACTTTATTTAGTGCCCTATCGCCTAATATTGTGGTAGCTATTTGTGTTAATCCATAGGTAGTCAATTCTGTACGACTCTCTGCATCTCCCTCTATCATATCTCGTTTTATTTTATTTGAAAATGCATGCCACATATTTTTTGCAGTTTCATCCAAATGGAAAAGTGCATAGGTTACATTAATAAAAGTTTCTATGTCCATATTACTTAAAGCTATTGCGGACTCGATTTCATCACCAATAGCTTTCCCCGAGCCTCTTTGAATAGCTTCCCACATCTTTTTCGCTGTTTCAAACGTGCCAACTATACCGTCTGCCACATCGTCCCAAGCATTTCTAACCGGAGATTTCTCCTCAATTATGTTATTTGTTTCTATATCTTTAATTGACTGATCATTTTTTCGGGCTGTTTCTTCTATAATCCCCTGAATCGAACTCACCCAATCCATATTCAACCCTTGTGTACTAAACGTCCCACTCACAGGACTAAATCCTTTCCCGCTTTGCACTTCAGCGAGTCCGGCTGTGATGCTAGCTGCTAATTGGAGAGCGGTGCTGTAGTTGTTGCTGGATGAATGATTGAATTCATATAAATGCTCTAGTTTTTCTTCCAGTTTTTTTCTCATTGCACCTAATACCGTTACAATCGCACTTACTCCGGGCATTGGTGTAAGTACTTCTATTGCTTCTATACTTGTAATCGATTGATTAATTCCCCGTATTTGTTCTCTTATTTCTTGTTCAATCACATCTGTCGAAGCAACTTTCGCTTGGAACTCGTTTGGAAATGCTTCGTTTTGGCGAATTAATTCTTCACATAAGCATATGATTCCTTGCGCTAATGGCCGAAATGTTTGGACAAGGTAGGCTTTTGCACTACTGTATGTTTGTCCTTGTAATACTGTATCTACCGCAAATGCATCAATAGATTGAATGGCTTGTTCCATACTTTGAATCGTAGCATTACATATAGCGTTCATACTTTGAGTTTGACTTTGTACTTCTCCCAAATACATGTTTAAACTCATGTATTGGCCTCCCTTTGTAGTTGCTGCTGTTCAGAGGAAAGGTCATTTTCTTTCTCGCTGAGATGCCGTTTTTCTTTAAGCAACGTCTCTTTTTCATTTTCTAATTCGAATGTAAGTTTTCTTTCATACTGTCCGATTTCTTGCCGCATATTCGTAAAAAGGTGAAACACTTCTTTGTCGCCGTGCCAAGTTTCTAGTATTCGGTTAAATAAACGATTACTTCTATTTTTCCATTCATGAAAACTAACCTCAGCTCGTTCTTGATTTTGCAGCGCAATTCGGTTTTCATTTTGTTCTTCAAATATAATTCGTAATTTTTGATTACATTGACTGATTCTCGTTTCAATTTCTTGACTCATCTTTTCTCACTACCTTTTCCCCTTTACGTAGGTTGTTACATTATTGAAAAGTCTTTTGAAGTCCTGTATCCATTTTCTCAAATTCATTTGCTACGGAATGGATATTATCAATTGTTTGTTGAAAAGCAGTACAAAATTGTTTCGTGATCTGTAAATTTTGTTGATTTGCTTCTTGTGCCTTGAAGTTCACAGATAGTGTCGTACGCGTTGCCTTATTTATAGAGCGACTAGTAGCACTTTTCATTCTATCTGAAGCATTTCTCATTTTCGTTGCAAGTTGCGTTGCCGTATGCAAATTACTTTGAAATTCTCCCATTACTTGCTCCTCTCTACCTTTTATTTACAAGAAAATTATACCACGGAAAAATATCCCAATAAACCGAATGTTCGAATTTAACATACAATTCAGCACTGTTACTGAGGATACGAGCAACACTTATCAATCAACATAACTGAGTCCAAAATGGATTCTACTTATACAAAAAAGATGACTTCAGCCATATGCTAAAGTCATCTTTTTCTACCTTATTATTTTACTAACTCTCCATTATAAGCTTTTATATCAAGAGGAGCAGTTAAAAATTGTGCTGCTTTACTAACGAAAGATGTGAAGTGTTCACTCGTATTATGGCTCGCAACTGCTGCTTCATCTTTCCATACTTCTACCATCGTATAAACACTTTCTTTTTCTGTATCTTTATATAAGTCATAAGATACATTGCCACTTTCTTCTCTTGAACCATGAATGAGTGGCTGAATTTCTTCTAAAAATGCTTGTTGTTTTGCTGGGTCTACTTGAAATATTGCGTGAATAATAATCATGGTGCTTCCCCTCTCATCTTTCACTTATTGAAGTTCTTTTATAAAATTATTTCCACTCTGCAACTTTTTCAATTGGAAGACGTACTGATTGGTAACCACTGTCTGCAGCTTTCCCGATTGAAATTAACATAACTGGTACGTAGCTTTCTTTATCTAGTCCAAATGCTTCTGCGATTTGATCTTTCTCAAATCCACCAATTGGACAAGTGTCATAACCGTGCGCACGAGCTGCTAGCATAAATTGCATTGCTACAAGACCACCGTCAATTAATACCGTATCTTTCATTACTTCTGGTGTAACCATAGAGAAGTAAGCTGAAAGTTTTTTCATTTGATCTTCTTTTACTTCTGCTGGCATAAGTCCACGCTCTACTGCTGTACCGTAAATTTCTTCTGCGTTATCAAAGTTGTTTAAATCACCAAATAAAGCAATCATTGCTGAAGACGTTTCTACTTGAGATTGATTGAATTTCGCAAGTGGCGCAAGTGTTGCTTTCGCTTCGTCACTTTCAATCACTACGAATCTCCATGGTTGCATGTTTACTGAAGATGGTGCAAGTGTTGCTTCTGTAAGAATTTCTGTCATTTCTTCTTTGCTAATTTTCACTGAAGGGTCGTACTTACGAATTGAACGACGTCCTGTTAAAATTTCGTTAAAATCATTTGTTTTTACTGAGTTAGTCATAGTTGTATTCTCCCTTTTTTATAATTCTTTTATATTTTCTTGAATGTGATTTAACATATTTAAAAGATTATCGCGTTCTTCCTCACTTAATCCTTTAAATGCAGATGCTGCAAAACGTTCTTTTTCTTCTTGAAACGCCTGAATTTTATTTCGCCCCTCTTCAGTAAGAGAAACTAACGTAATTCTGTTATCATCTGGATTTTTACGTCTTACAATCATTTCATTGGCCTCAAGCTGCTTTAAATGCCTTGTTATCGCAGCATTATCAATATTCACTTCTTGCTGAAGTGCTTTTTGACTAATTTCACCTACTTCAAATAATTGAAGTATAAGCTCTAATCGAGACTGGCTCATACCCGTACACCCTTCAAATTTCGAACTTACTTCTTTATTTAGAAAGTGTAATTTATATAAAATAATCGCTTCTTTTGAGCATGAACTTGTCAAATTAACCCTCCTTTACAATCAAAATAAAAACATTTGATGTATCAATAGTTGATATGTCAATTAATATAATCTATATCGATTTAGAATGCAAGCATTTTGTTTTCATTTTATTTTTTCCAAATTAAGGCGCTTTGTAGCGTTACAAATAATGTTAATTGCACTATAATAGTAATAATTTAAATGACTGGAGAGTGATTGATAATGCGGCAATACACAAATAGAAATGAGGAAATGAAAATGGAAAATGAAATGAGGATATTCATAAATGACAACAATAAATATAGGGATTGTCGCGCACGTAGACGCTGGCAAGACGAGTTTGACTGAGCGTATTCTTTATGAAACGAATGTGATTAAAGAAATTGGCCGAGTAGATAGTGGTAATACACAAACTGACTCAATGGAATTAGAAAGACAACGCGGAATTACGATTAAAGCATCTGTCGTTTCTTTCTTTATTGATGCTGTAAAAGTAAATGTCATTGATACACCTGGACACGCTGATTTTATCGCTGAAGTGGAGCGATCATTCCGCGTTCTAGACGGTGCGATTTTAGTTATCTCTGCCGTTGAAGGTGTGCAAGCACAAACAAAAATTTTAATGCGAACATTACAGAAACTAAACATACCGACTATTTTATTCGTTAATAAAATTGATCGTAGTGGCGCAAACACTGAAAAAGTTATGAAACAAATAAAAGAGGTTCTTTCAAATGAAGCATTCCCCTTCTACTCTGTTCTAAACGAAGGAACGAAAGAAGCCCGGATCATTGAATACAAATCATATGACGATTGTATGGAACTGTTAGCACCATTTAATGAATCGTTACTTGAATCATATGTAAATAACGAAATAATACCGGACGCACTATTAAGAGAAAAACTAGAACAGCAAATACAGCAAGCAAATGTGTATCCAATCTTTTTCGGTTCAGCAATGACAGGTATAGGAGTAACTGAAATACTTGAAAAACTTCCGGCCCTAATGCCAGCTCTTACATCGGCACAAGAGGAACCATTATCTGGTGTTGTTTTTAAAATTGAACGTGAACCTTCTGGAGAAAAGGTTGCGTATATAAGAGTTTTTTCAGGTAGCTTACATGTTAGAAAATATGTTGATATACAGCGCGATGAGTCTCTACCACATAAGGAAAAGATAAAAAAAATGTGCATATTTCATAATGGAGATGCCGTTCAAACTACTACCGTTCCTAGCAGTGAATTTTGTAAAGTGTGGGGACTGAATGATATTAAAATTGGTGATATTATCGGTGAACGTACGGATTATATAAAAGATACTCACTTTGCCGAACCACAAATGGAAGCAGCCATCAATGCAGTACCAAAAGAACGAATTCATGATTTATACGCTGCACTTATGGAACTATGTGAAGAAAATCCGCTCATTAAAGTGTGGAAAGATGATATTCATAATGAACTTTATATTCGCCTTTTCGGTGAAGTACAAAAAGAGGTTATCGAAACAACACTTTATGAGAAATATAATTTGCAGGTTACTTTTTCAAGTACGCGAGTTGTATGTATGGAGAAACCAATTGGCATTGGGAATTCCGTTGAAGTCATGGGTGAAAAAGCGAATCCTTTTTACGCAACAGTTGGATTCAAAGTCGAACGTGGTGAACTTAATTCTGGCATAACATATAAATTAGGCGTTGAACTTGGCTCACTACCTTTAGCATTTCATAAAGCAATTGAAGATACTGTATTTCAAACGTTAAAACAAGGTTTATACGGATGGGAAGTTACGGACATTTCTGTCACGTTAACACATACTGGTTATGCTAGTCCTGTTACAACAGCGAGTGATTTTAGAAACTTAACACCACTCGTACTAATGGATGCCTTAAAGAAAGCTGAAACATATGTATATGAACCAGTAAACGAGTTTGAATTAACTGTACCGAAGCAAGCAATTAGTACCGCAATGTATAAACTTGCTACTATTCCAGCAACTTTTAGAGAACCTATATTAAGTAATAACTCTTACCAGTTAACAGGATTATTACCTGTTGCGAAAACAGAGAATTTCAAACGAATGCTACATTCATTTACTGAAGGAGAAGGCATATTTACAACGAAGCCAGCTGGTTTCACAAAGCTTATGGCTCCCTTCCCTACTCGAAAACGTGTTGATTATAATCCGCTGAATCGTAAGGATTATTTACTTCATGTTTTGAAGGCTTATTAAAGTAAAAGAGGTGCAATTCGCACCTCTTTTGCATGTATTAATAGGTTAGTTTGTCCTAACAACTTCTTTAAGTTTTCCTATTATTTTCGCTATAGCCTCAATTGAATTTTCCGTTTCATATCTCCCAACATTTACAGAATGATTTGCATTTTTGACAACTTCAATCTGTAAATTTGTTTTATGTAGCTGATCAACTTGATCTGCATTGTATTGATGATCTTTATCCCCCATAACTAAAAACCCTTCGTGATTACTATGCAAGATAGAATCAAAAATCGTATCAAACGTCAGTAACGGTGTCAGTAATATCATTTTCGACTGTAAAAACTCTTCTCTCTTCATTAAATCATTCGCAATTGGAATTGTTCCGAGTGACTTCCCTAAAAATATAGTATCGTTGTATTGCTCAGCTTTTAATACTTCCTTCATTACAGGATTCATATCATCCATCATTATTTTTGTTACTTCTTCCATTGGTTTATTCATTACTTGTTCGTCGTAAGAATAATGAATATGTACAACATCAATTTTATGTTCAAGCATAAGCATCGTCGCGTAATAAAATAACGGCTTATCATAATTGTATCCTGAACCTGAAAACATAAAGCAAACGGTACTAGAACCTTTTTCGATATGTGTGTAATAAATTACTTTGTCATTTATATGTATCTCTTTTTTAATCCCCTTCATCCTTTTCTCCTCCGAATACATTTAATCTTGTAAAATGAAATGTTCTGTATGAACTGCTATATTCTTTACTTTCTCTTTTATAAATGCAGGCTGTAAATTATATGCATGTAACTCTTCTACCGGCACCCACTTAAACAAATATGTTCTATCCTCTTCTTCCAAAATATATTGATCCGCTCCATTTACAGGTAATTCATGTAGCTCTACTTCATAATAAAAACTAATCTCATGAAACTTTTGCTCAGAAAGTGTAAAGAAATTTTCTACTGACCATATTAATCTCTTCCCTTTAATAGGAGCAGCTAGTTCTTCTGCAAGTTCCCGTTGTAACGCATCCTCACTGTTTTCTAACATTTTCACTCTTCCGCCCGGTACGTACCAAAAATCTTCACCGTCACCTTGCAGAATAAGTATTTTATTATCCTGTTTACAAATTGCTCCGACTCGGTAATTAAAACATGTTTCCTCAACTTTAAACGTAAGATCCATCCGTAACGCCCCCTTATATAAATATCGAATTATTACAAAACAATTATGTAATTACTGTACAAATAAGGTTACTAAATTTATCCACTCCATTCAATGGTTTTTGAATTTTCTAAACTATTATTTTTCATCATTACAAGTGTATATACATATGTTACAATCATATTGCACACTAGAAAACATTATGGGGGTACGGATGGAAACGTTATTAATCCAGCAAACTGAGAAATCAAATAAGTTTTGGAAAATCGTTGTGAAAGAAAAAGACTATGTTGTGTTTTACGGAAAAATTGGCACAGCTGGCAGTGTGAAAGCGAAAGAGTTTGAAACAGAAGAAGAATGTATGAATGAAGCTAATAAACTAGTTGCTTCCAAACGTAAAAAAGGATATACAGACCCGTTGCCTGGGGAAGATTACATAAAAGAAAAAACGATAACCGAAGAAGAATTTTGGGAGCTACTTCATCGTGCAAAAACGAAAGGTGAGGACCAAGAAGAACAAATAGAATGGCTTACTTCTCACCTTGCTAAACGTACAGTACATGAAATTGTAGCTTTTGATACGCATATGCATCGCCTTTTGAAAGACTCCTATACCTCCCGTTTATGGGCAGCAGCCTATATTATTATGGGTGGCTGTTCAGATGATACTTTCGATTACTTCCGCGGATGGTTATTATATCAAGGAAAAGAGACATACAAAGCTTGTATTGAAGATCCAGAACGATTAATTCCTGTATTAGAAAATTTGAGTGAGTATGACGTCCCAGAAATAGAAGAACTTTCTTTATATTTCGGTTTCACTGTATATGCAGAAAAAACTGGTGACGAAGATGATACTTACTTTACACTTTACCATGTCTTATCTAATGAAGAATTCGACGATGTAGATTTTGAATTTGACTGGAATGAAGACGATGAAGAAGGTTTAAAAAAGATGTTTCCTAGGCTATGGGAGATGTATGGGGAAGAACCGATTGAGTGGTAGATTAATTATTCGTGAAAAAGTGCCTTGTTTCTTTAGTAACAAGGCACTTTTTTTGATACTATATTTAAATTATCATCTTTCCACTCTCCCACCACTCCATAAAAGTCTTTAAAGAAGGAGCAACCCACGTTCTACTATCATTTTCATGGTTCCATACATATATATCATCTCTTTGTACTTTTCCATTCAAAATAGAATAGCCAAACAAATCACCATTTCCCCCATCAGCAAAAAATAATAAACAGTCAAAAGGCATGTATAAATCCTTAAAATCAACTATATTTCTCATACTCATATTTTCAGTTTTAATTTTTGAAGCAGACCATATAAAGTCACCGTATTCACCTTCTATACCGTTTGTTTCCTGTAATAATTGATATAAATCATTCGGTAACTCCATTTGATGAGATACTGTGAATGGTGTCTTTCCACATCACCTTTTCCCCCTTATGTGCAATCAAGCATATTCAAAGAACTCCGCTAAATTTATTGATACCACTTTTCTAACAATTCCTTCTCCCTTTCGCCTGAAATACCTGCTTTTAATTCCCATTCGTCTGTGCTCTTCATCCACTCATACACGTCTGTAACTGTCTCTTCTATTCTTCTAAAAGTAAGCCCTTCTTTCACAGCATTCTCGATACTTATAGTAAACCCGCCTTTCCACGGCTTCGTTTCCCCTTCTAATGAAAAAATTTCTGGAAGCCATAAAGGCATTTCTGTCCAAGGCTGCACATTATGTTCATTCATAAACGATTCCTCTACCCAAACGAATTCAGCATCACTATTCATAACCTTTTTACACGTATTTAATAGCTCTTCCATCGTCAATTCATCATTCGGACCTGTTATATTAAATGTTCCTGCTTTATTATGTTCTGCCATATTTAGCCCCCATCTCGCGACATCTTTTATATCAACTAATTGCACGGGACGAATTTTTCTTCCTGGTACTAATACTTTCCCACCCTTTGCTACACGCTGAATCCAGTATGGAAGTCGATCTGTATAATCAAACATTCCTGAAAGAAGTCCTGCTCTTACGTGTAATACACGCCCCGGCCAATACTTCTCTGCTTCTTTTTCACATAATACTTTCAGTGCACCATAATACTCATAAGGTGAAACTTCACCATTCTCTACAGCCTTTATTTGATCATCCGTCGGTTCAGGTTGTAATATATAGTCTTCTTTTATGTCATGCGGAATCCAATCTTTATATACGGAAAGGCTTGAGATGAATATATAGTGTTCAATATTATCTTTAAGTACTTCTCCAACATTTCTAATGTGATGCGGAGAAAACCCACATGTATCCACAACAACATCCCATTTTCGATTTTCTAAACTTGATACATCGCCATTTCTGTCACCGATCAGCTGCTCCACTTCAGGAAAAACTTCTTTGTTTGTTCCGCGGTTAAATAATGTAACTTCATGCCCTCTTTTCAAAGCCTCTTCTACCACAGCTCTTCCCAAAAATCGTGTACCACCTAGTATTAACATTTTCATGGTTCTCCCCCATTCGTGATAAAAAATCTATTCTTTTGTTTAACGATTTTTTGTTGTGAAAAGTTACGGGGATAATTAAATTTTTTCTACAAGTTCAATATATGCAATTTCGACACTTTTTCTATCTAAAAAACAATAATATGGAAATATTCATTCTGTCGATTTCCATTTCATATATAATTAAAATATCGGATATTCGATTAACCACTTATACATACTTAGGCAGGTGAAAAATATTAATAAACACATAGTTTATCATTCAACATTATGTATTTATTTTCTTACATCACTTGTATATATCATCTTGCTGAACATAGAAAATGGTCGTAATTATTTAGGGTTTACAATGGTTGTTCCGCTTTTAGCAGTTACTTCATATCAAACATTATATAAGAAACAAAAAATAGTTCATACACTAGGAATTTCACGTTCAAAAATAAAAACACTAATTTTCTCCATATTATTTCCACTACTTCTAGGGCTATGTCTCCATTTTTATTTTTATATTTATGATATAAAGTTCTTATATCATCATTGGAATGAAGTAGGATTTCTCTTGCTCGTTGGTCTTACAGTTGGATCTTTATCTGCATTATTAGAAGAGATTATATGGCGAGGGAATTTTCATTACTATTTACGAAAAAAATATACATTCATACAAACAGCTATTATTATAGCTTCAATTTGGTCTTCATGGCATTTACCAATAGCAATCTTTTATAAAAATTATGAGTTTCAGTTTGTAGGAATATTAAGTTATCTCTCTTTATTATTTATATTATCTATAATTTTAACGTACACGAGAGAATATGGCGGTTCTGTAATATCACCCGCATTTTCACATGGTATGTTTAATGTATTTTATTTAACAGATATAGTACAAAACAAGTGGGATGCCAGCCTAATAGAATTAATTAAATTTACCTTACTAGCAATTGTGCTGGGCACGATGTATCTCATACTTCACAAAGTTAAAAAATAGTTAAACAGCTAAGAAAAAAGATGTTTCTTCTTTTAGTTGAAAGCAGCTTTAATAGATTAAAAAGTACTTCAACACCTTGCAATTATTTAATAATGGTATAGGTGTTGAAGTTTTATAATCTTAGTTACATAACTTTGTTAACACAACACTTTTTTCTATCATGGAGAACAAAACAAGTTTAACTAAACCTTTCATTCTTATTTTTATAAAAATAACCATATTAATCTTTTAAATAAGGAAGTATGCACCCTTTAATTAATTCCCATCTATCCCGTGCATTCGGCTTAGCTTCAGAAGCAATTACTACAACCAAATCCTGCTTCGGAATACAACAAATCATATTCCCCCCATCACCCATTGCACAGTATGAAAAGATTCCATCTTCTTCTCGTAACCACCATAAGTAACCATATTGATTTGGGTTCATTTCTGTCGATTCTTTTATCCATGATTTTGATAGTATTTGTTTTCCATTATGAATACCTTCATTCAAATACATCTGTGCAAACTTCGCCATATCTCTAACCGTTAACGTTAGTCCCCAGCCACCCGTCGAAATACCATTTGGATCGTGAACCCATCCTTTCACATCTTTTCCGAATAAGTCATCAAATCCAAATGCTTTCATATTGTAGTTTGGAATTTCTCTCATGCCGAGTGGCTGAAATAAGTATTCATTCGCAAATTCACGCGCATTTTTTCCTGTTGCGTTCGTTATGATCGCTGATAGTATATGAGCTCCTGCAGATGAATATTTAAAAGCCCCAATTTCTCCGCCTTGTCCTATCCTATTTAACGTATACTGTACCCAATCTCGTTGCATACATAGTTCTTCTAACGGCTCCTGCCAGTCTACGAAAGGATGTGGAGCTGTCATTGTCAACAGATGTCGTACTGTTATTTCAGATGAATTAACGTTATATTCCGGGAAAAATTCTATTACTCTTTGATCAACGCTTTTTATATAGCCCTTATCTATACATATCCCAATTAGCGCAGAGATTATCGTTTTTGTGACTGACGCTATGTGAAATGCATCATCTGGACCGTAACCGTTATAATATTTTCCAAAAATAACATTACCTTTCTGCACTACTAACATACCATTCATATTTTCATATTCTTCTTTTATAATCTGATCTAACTTTTCAGCAGTTTTCATTAGTCCTTCCCCTTTAACCTATAATTAAAAAGGTTCGATAGGTACATATATATCAACTATATGTTTATGCTTTGGATGCTGCTTTGGGTCATTTCTATATACTTCAAAAGGATACGAATCTCTCGGTTTATATCCGCTATTTGGAAGCCACTCACCGTATATAAAGTCCCATGCTCCTTTATATTCATCTTGGCATATTTCAAAATGTCCTACTGCATACTTTCCAGAAGGTATTACCATTATTCCAACGTCGTTCGTTTCTACTGTGGATTCATCTGAAATTGTTACACATAAACTTGTTCTTAAATGATAGTCCTCAGTAAATTCATGATGATCGTGGTAAATGGTTAATACTTTCGTATCCTCAAATACATGATAGTTTTGCTTAGCTGCGTAATGAAATAATTTCTCTATCATTTTCGGAAAAGCTATAGTTAACTCTTCATATGTACCGATATGTCTTATGTATGCGACGTTTATATTGTCTGCTGTTACAATTTCAATATTTCCTCGAACCTTCTTACATTCATTGTATTGAGGAATTCCCCTTACGTCTTTGCAATTCTTGCTATTGTCGTTTCGATATTGAGATGGACTTACGCCGTAATAATTTTTAAATGTTCGGGAGAAAACTGCTGAATCTGTGAATCCGAAGTGATACGCAATATCTGTAATCGTCATATCTGTCCGATATGTAAGTAGATGTGTTGCCCTTTCTAACTTCAATCGGTTTACATACCGTGATAATGACTCGTTTACTATCCCCTTAAAAATCCGATGAAAATGAAACTTTGAAAATCCTGCTACATCCGCTAACTCTTCAATTGAAAGTGAATCACTTATGTTTGATTCTATATAATCTTGCACTTTATAAATGCGTCGTAAGTATTCATTTCTACTTTGTTTACTCTCCATACTTTTAGCTCCTCACAACAAAAAGAACCATCCTAGAATACTTTTAGGACGGCTTTCTATTCGTAATAGATTCTTCCATATTTTATTGTTAAATCGATATAATTTCACTATATTTTTTAAGCTGATGGTAATGTGGCGTTATCCTAATTTAATTTAAAGAAATAACTATTTTTTTATAGCCCTACGCAAGTTAATAATATTATTGGGATTTAGCTCCCATTGTCTCATAAGTTCTCTTTGTCTTGTTTTTAAGTCTTCAAATGGTTCTTCCACCATGTCGATTTTATTAAATTTCCCTTCGAAAACTAAAGCATTTTTTATCTTTTTATATCCACCAAAACCTAAGTCATCATTTAGTAACCAGACTACTCTCTGTATTTTTGCAAATAAAATACCACCTGTACACATTGGGCACGGTTCCAACGTGCTATAAATAGTAAACCTCTCATTTTTTATTTTTGCATCAAACATTGCTTCCCCTGCATTGCGAATAGCGTCTAACTCTGCGTGAGCTGTTATGTCTTTTTCTGGATGCACTCTATTCCTTCCTCTTGCAATGACATTATTATTTCCATCAACAATAACTGCTCCTACTGGATATGTGTTTTCTTTTAATGCCTTTTCTGCTTCTTCCAATGCCATCTGTAAAAAATATCTATCCCTCTCAAAATTCATATAGATCCCTCTTTTTTAGATGAAATTATGTTATGGAAATTCCTTTCGACTATCATACTAGCTTCTATCAAGCTAACAAAGTCAGCTATTCTTTATGCAACGGATAACATTTTCATATACATTTAACTCAGTGGGTTTTGGTAAAGCTTATTTTTCTACACATTTTTCAAAAATAAAACTCTACTACCGCCATTCCCATCATAATTTGTATGTACCGATACACCCTCTATCTCATCATCCCCAGCCTCAATTTGAAAGCCAATCTCCCTATGAAACTGTATCGATTTTTTATTAACTGGTGACGTGATTGCTTTTACAACTTTACGGTTATTTGCACGTGCGACATCAAAGAAATACGAATACAATGTCGATGCAATTCCTCTTCTTCTATACTTCGGATTGACACCGATAAAATGAACGTACGCTTCCTCTTTATGCGTTTGTGAGAAGAATCCGCATAAGAAACCTAACGTTTCTCCCTCTTCTTCAATAATAAAACTCGTTTCTTGAAAGTGAATGAAGAACAATTTTGGCAACATGACAGCCATGTCTCTCCCGCCCCACCAATCATTTAAAACAGAATGAATCTTTACATAATCTTCCCCTTGGATGTTTCTTACTCGCATATGTTTCTCCCTCTCACTCACTTCATTTTTTCATAAATTTTAATGACTGTTTCTACTAATAGGATGAATACCCATATCCCGCAAAATACGAGAACTGACTGAAATATAGAACCTAGCATAACAATACTTATTAAACCTAATTCTGGCCCTGAAATGGGCATTTCATCAAATCCTATATTATGTATAAACGGACCAGTTGAAAAAGCCATTAAAATAGATCCTATTAAATAAATCACACTCATTATTTTGAATATTTTTATAGAAAGATACGAAGTTTGTTTTTCTTCCACTTGTGATAATTCGATTTCTCCACTCGCAATTCCTTTTTGTAAACAGTCCTCACATAGAAATTCTTCCTTAATTTTTTTACCACCGTGCAATGTACCTGTAATTTCTTTACAGCGCGAACACTTTCGATTTATCATTTTGTTATCACTCCAATCTCGTAAGATTATACTTATACAATTCTGTTTTTACCTTATTATTCCTTTTGTGTATTTTATAGAGAGGTGACGTGTTTTATGATATCTAAACTTATTTTTGGTTATAAAAAGCCTACTGAGCAATATGTATTACGACCTAGTTGTTATGCAATTATTTTTAACTCAACTTCTTCAAACATTGCTATTATCCAAAAAGGAGACCGTTATTTTTTACCTGGTGGCGGTATGGAAGGTACCGAAACAAAAGATGAATGCTTACATCGTGAACTACTAGAGGAATTAGGATGGGCAATTGAAACTAATCAATATATCGGTAATGCAATGCGATATTTTTATGCGGAAAAAGAAGATACATATTATTTAAACGATGGATTTTTTTATATTGCGAACATGGTGCAGACACAAACTGAAAACTGTGAGGAAGATCATGTTTTGCGGTGGATGTCTCCTTTACTTGCTGTAGAGCTTCTCATTCATGATCATCAAAAATGGGCTGTTGAACAAGCGCTTTTATTACAAAAACCAAAAGGATCTCCTTCTATATGAAAGAGATCCTTTTTATTGTTAACTTACTTTTTTCAAATTGAGAGCTGGCTTTTGAATTCCACCCTTTTTTACAACATATAAGCCGATAAAGATTATAAGTCCGCCAACGAGTTGCATCATGTTGATTTGCTCTCCGATAGTTACTGCCGCGAAGATAACTGCGAACAATGGTACAAGATACATATAAACCATTACTTTCGTTGAGCCTATTTTACTAATACCGACATACCACATTGCAAGTCCGAAGATTGTCGCGAAGACGATTGAATATGCTAGAGACCCCCAGCTTGGCATGTCTACTGGCCACGTTAATGTATTTACGTTGAATAAACAATATACAACGAGAGGTACAATTCCAATTAAAGTTGACCAAGATGTGACTCTCATTGCGGAATATTTTGTTATAAGAGGTTGCGCTAATATTGGGTACCATCCCCACGCAATCGCTGCGACTAATCCAATTATGTTTCCGAGCCACGCATATTCGTAAGTAGCTCCTCCTGTATGCCCTGTTAATAAAACGAATGCTGCACCAACAAAGGCCACTATTGAACCAGTTTGTACTTTCATCGAAAAACGTTCTTGTTTGTGCAATACTGCTAATATCCCTGTAAAAATAGGTGACATTGCAATTAATAATGAGGCGTTTGTTGCTGAAGTATATTTCACAGATAGCATAAACATCGTTTGATACATTGTTGTACCAACGATACCAACTGCTACTAATCGTAACCAATCTTTTCTTTCAATACGTAATGAGCGTTCCATCATAAAAGTGATAAGTAATAATACCGGTGATGCTACTAAAAATCGTAAACTATTAAATTGAATGGATGACATAAATGCCACTCCATACTTTCCTATTGTATAATTTGCTCCCCATACTAATGCAACTGATACTAGGAGCCATTCCATTTGCCATCGTTTCATCCGAATCTCCCCTTCCCTATTTAGCATAGTAAAATTGGCTGGATATAACACCGTCCAATTGGCTGTTTTTTTACCCAGCCAATTTGCTATACTTGATGTATATAAGAGATACGGAGGCGTTTTTTATGGAATGGAAACTAGATAGTGACAGTAAAATCCCTATTTATCAGCAAGTTGTTGACTTTATTGAAAAACGTATTACATATGGAGAACTTCCTCCCGGAAGCTTCCTCCCTTCAGAACGGAAATTAGCTACGCAGTTAAATGTAAACAGAAGTACAGTAACGACTGCTTATAATGAACTACGTGCTATGGGAATTGTAGAGAGTACGACTGGTAAAGGAACACGCGTGAGTACACATATGTGGGGTGTTTCTCCAACATTAACGCCGAACTGGAGAAATTTCGTAGAAGGTGGTACTTTTTTACCAAACTTACCACTACTTCGCCATATTCGGGCAGAAGTACAACAAAATGAAAATATTATTGATTTTGCAAACGGAGAGCTCGGTTGTAATCTTTATCCCCACAATCAACTACAAGCGATTTTACGTGAACAACCGTTAACGCATTCATTAAGTTACGATCATCCGCAAGGCTATCTCCCGCTAAGACAAGCGGTCGTAAAATATATGAAGGAATATTTAAAAGTTGAGGCGACTGAACAATCCATTATGATTACATCTGGCGCACAGCAAGCACTTCACCTTATCGTGCAATGTTTATTAAATCCAGGTGATGCTGTTGCTTTCGAAAGTCCTTCACACTGTTATTCCCTGCCTCTATTCCAATCAGCAGGTATTCGTATTTTCCCATTACCTGTTGATGAACACGGCATTAACCCAGATGATGTACAGGAGTTATATAGAAAGCACCGCATTAAAATGATTTTTTTAAATCCAAATTTCCAAAACCCTACGGGGACGATGCTTCATCCAAACCGTAGAAAAAAACTATTATCACTTTGTGCAGACTTACGAATTGCGATTGTGGAAGATGATCCGTCTAGTTTACTTACGCTAGAAAAGAAACAACCTTGCCCTACTTTGAAATCAATTGATGAAAATGGAACTGTCATTTATGTACATTCTTTATCAAAAATGATTGCACCAGGCTTACGAGTTGGTTGGCTCGTTGCCCCGCAGTCTGTAGTAGAAAGGTTATCCGACGCAAGGCACCAAATGGAATTAGGTATGAGCATTTTCCCACAGTGGCTTATGCAACAATTTTTTGAAACTGTACCATTTCAGTCGCATATCGTACCGTTACGAAAACAACTAGCAGAAAAAAGAGACGTTATCGTCCACGCTCTAAACGAGCAACTTCATGATAAAATCTCTTTTTCAAATCCGACCGGTGGAATATACATATGGGGAAAATTAAAAGAACCGATAAACGAAAAACAACTTATTATGCAAAGTTTAAAACAAGAAATTGCTTTTATGCCAGGTAGTATTTTCGGCGCAAAAGATGGTTATATACGTTTATCTTATGGAAAAGTGAATATTAGTCAAATTGAGGAAGGTATTTCTCGTTTGCGGGAGGCTATTTTGGTTTGTGGGAAATAAAATAACTTTTTAATACATTTAAAACTTCTTTATTCATTAACTCCAGATAATAAGTAAGCAAAAAATAATGAAAAGAAGCTTCATTCCAAAATTAAATTATAAGAAAGCTCCTGATGATTGATACAGGGGCTTTCTTTTCGAAATTTTTCGTTTTTCTTTATCTTTCTTCCCTACTTCTAAGAATGATTCTTATAAATTGTAACTCATTATGATTAATTCACCTTTCCGCCCCATCCTTCTAACCCCATTATCACAAAAACCACATTTTTCATATAAAGATTGTGCAGCTACATTTTTAACGTTTACTGCTAAAATAATTTCATTTATACCTAAGAAGTTATTTCGGACAAAGTCAGGTAATATCTTTAAAGCTTGTTTTGCATATCCTTTCCCTTGATGGTGAAAATCTGTTGAAAATGCTCTTATTAAAATAGATTTTTCATTATTTGTATATGGTTTAACCCCGTCATTTTTATGTAAAACAAAAAACGTTACAAGCTCATTATCTTTCATAGCTAAAATTGAATGCCGATCTGAATCCTCACTCGATAGTTTTACAAGCTTTTTGGGTAAACCTGTATAACAAAGCTGCTCTTCTGACAATGTATATTGATTTATTATATTTCTGAAGTTTTCATTATAAAAATATAACTGCATATAAATATCGCTCTCCTCAATAAATGGTCATTTCTATTTCGTTGTCTACAAGTTAAATAATAAAACTCATCCCCTATTTTCTGTAAAATATTCCTCTTTAATATTCTTAACTACATATCTATTATAAATACAGAAAAGCAACTCTCCATTCTCACAATCTAGCTGTATACTTAATAAATACTATGGGATTTGAAGTTTTTATCTCCACATTCTCACCCTCAAATATATACATTTGTTTATTTTCGATATCAATAAACACCATAAGTCCATTCTCATTATATGCTTCTGAATATTCACCATCTATTTTTATTCTTTCAAAAGAAGAAAAAGGGGAATGTACTACTTGATATTCGGAAAGCTTCATTATTCGCTTTTCTTCCGGTACGTGCACAATTTTTGAATCATCATCAGGTAAATATTCTAGCCCAATTTTATTCGGCGCAACGAAAATTAATAGATGCAAGGGTTCTGTTTCATTATTTTTATAGCCATGTATATGGTTCTTCCACCCAAACACAATCTCTCCTTTTGATGCACGAATCATTATTTTATTTGAAATATAATAATCCAAATGACCTGACAACACAACTGCACAATCTTCTCCAAATGGATGGCTATGAGGTGGTATGCCTTCATGCGATTGAAAAATCACTTCATACACCCAATACTTATTATCATTCGTTTTATAAATAAGATCATTTTTTGATATATTAATAGTTGTTTGTGATAAATCGAAACTCCTCATTCGGCCCTCCTGATTAATTTCAGACTTACTTATCTTTTGAAACCATTGCATAGAGCAGTAACATGAAATGATCCTCTAATTTAAAATACATTTTATTTATATATATTCTATTGCTATTTTATCCAAATAAACACTATTAAAAATCAATCCGCAGAATGAAATTCAAATAAAACTTCCTAATACTTTCGTATTAAGAAATTTTCACATCACTACATATAACCACTTATTAAAATCTATAGTACATTCGTTATTTAGTTCGAAATATCCGTTTATTTTATAAAAATACATACGTATTAAATTGAGGAAGATATTACTCATTTGACAAAACCTAAATCTACCATTATTATCAACACGAACCTATTTATAGGAGTGATAAAAATGAAAATTTACGTTGATGCAGATGCTTGTCCTGTAAAAGATGTAATTATTTTTGAAGCTACGAATGCGGAAATTCCTGTTACACTCGTTACTAGTTTTTCTCATTATTCTAATGCAGAGCAGCCGAAAGGTGTGGAAACAATATATGTTGATTCCGGAGCAGATGCTGCTGATTACCGAATTATGCAGTTAGCAAAAAAAGAAGATTTAATCGTAACACAAGATTACGGTCTTGCTTCGCTCGCTTTAGCAAAAGGCTGTATCGTACTACACCATAAAGGCTATAAGTATACGAATGATAACATTGAACAATTGTTACAAACACGATATTTAAGTGCAATGGTTCGAAAAAGTGGTAAGCGTACAAAAGGACCGAAACCATTTACAGCAGAAGATAAAGAGAAATTTAGAGCGCTCTTTAAAAGTATGATCGCTCTTTAAAAATGAATCGTCTATTTGCTAGGAAAACTTCGCAAAACAAAGAAGAGAATATCCAAATGAACATTCTCTTCTTGAGGTTTACCCGTTTAAAATGAAGGTAAATTATCTAAGTTATTTTCTTTTATTCCATCCGGTTCACTACGTATAATATCTCTGCCATACTTATGAAATACGTCCACATGAGCTAACTTCCCTGATTTCGCTTCATTAAGAGCAGTCATATAATCTAACTCTCTCCCGCTACTTGTTTTAAAAGCAATCAAATCACCTTCATCATTTTTACGAACAGCAACAATTTGTTCTGCTCCTGAAGTAACTTCCTGAGCTATTTCAAATTGAGCTTGCTCTTCCCCTTGATGTAAATAATCATTATACACTTTTTCAAAATCTTTTTTGTCCATTAAACTCACCTCCAACACATTTTATTAGTATGGTTGGGAGGTATTGGTTTTATGTAATTTTCTCTAAACTTTAGTATTTTCAAATGAAAACATTGTCCCCTCACTATTTGATTGTAAAGTGTATTTTATATCAAACATCTTTGATATATCTTCAATATTTTTCAAACCAAGTCCTGTTCCTTTACTATTTATATCGAACCCAATCCCATTATCTCTAAAATAAACAATATCTTCATCTATAATGATTTTAAGTTTTTTAGCTTTTGAATGTTTAAGGACATTTTGAAAAATATTATCAAATAGCCTTTGAATCCATAACTCATTACTATTCCATATCAACTCTTTATCTTGTGGATTATATACTAATTCAATTTTATGAATGTTATACAAATAGCTCCATTTTTTAATCATATTTTCTATTAAATTATGTATATTCACTTCATCATGCACAATATAAGTATTCTCTAAGGTTTCGGTAGATTGCATATTAAATTCGTTAGTTAAATCACTTATATATTGTATCTGCTCATACAGTGATTCAAGTACTGGTGCTTGTTCCTTGTACTCACCTTCTAAATAATATAATTGTAATCTGACCGCTGTTAAGGGTGTATTAATATCATGCCGTAATTTATTTAATAGTTCCTTTTTTATTTGTTCCTGTTGTTGTAGTTCCAATTCTCGATAAGTTGTTCTTTCTATAAGCAAGTTTACTGATTTAATCAGTTCTCCCATTTCATCATCGCTTTTAACATCTATTATATTAGGGATTTTTTTATCACTCGCCAAATCTCGAATTGTTTGATTTAATATATTAATTTTATTTAATACGGTGTTAATCGACCTTGAAAATACAAAAGCTAATACTAATAGTGATAACAAAAATATGATTAACATAGTAGGATATGCATAGGATTCGTGAAAAGGGATGTTCTTATTTTTAGTTTTAAAGACAGCATTATAAATAACTGATACAAAGATACTAATCAACAACAATAACAGTGGTACGCTAATAATAGCGGAGAATAATAGTAACTGATATTTTTTCTTTAAGTTCATTTCTTCATATAGGTATTTAATCTATACCCTTCTCCATATATGTTCTGAATAATATCACCTGTTTTATCATCAATTTTGGTTCTGATTTTCTTTATATGTACGTTCATGATATTTTGATTTCTATCTTCGAGTTGCCATAGGTAATCATAGAAGTGCTCTTTCGATAAAATTCTATCTCTATTTTCATATAAATAGAAGAATATTTTACGTTCAATTGCTGTAAAAGCAACTTCATTACGCAAATCATTAATAAAAACTCTTTTATATTCTGCATCTATAAATACATGGTTAATTTGCGTGAACGTACCATATTGATTACCTAACATTTTCTGAATCCTTAACAACAACTCTCTAGGGTCAAAAGGTTTTATCATGTATTCTTCTCCAATAGTTAAACCTTTTAGTTTACTATCCATATCATTCCTTGCTGATAGAAATATAATTGGAATATTTAATCCTAGATTTTTTATTTTCTTTGTAATTTGATAACCATCTTCGCCTGGTAACATAACATCCATTACGACTAAATCTATTTCATGAATTATATCAAGAACTTTCCTTCCCTCTTTCTCCCAATACACATTATACTTCTCACACTGTAAAATTTTTTGTAATAAATCTCCTATAATTAAATCGTCTTCAACAATTAATATGTTATATACTTTCATTATGTAGACCTTTCATCACTAAAATAACAATTGCTTAGTTCTTCACTACTTTATTCTTAATAAAATCCATAGCAATTTTGTATATTTCATCAGGAGCATATAAATAAATACTATGTGTACCTTCAATTATTTTCACATCAGCTATTAATAACTTGCTAGCAAACTCCTTATAATCTTTGTTTTTTTGCTTTGTATACTTCGAATCTTTATATTGCCTAGCAATCGCATCTATAAATAACATAGGTGTTTCTTTTGGGATCGATAAAGAATTTGATTTTTTACCGTTATTGTAGCTTTGTAAAAGTTCTTGCTTCATATCATCATTAAAAGCCCGCTTATACGTAAGCGCTTTATAAACATCTTTTTCCTGTTCGTTTAAAAAGGATTGACGAATGACTTCGGGATTATAAGTAATAGAGGGAGCTAATCTCTGAAAACCAATTTTCGTTAAAATATTCATCCCTTTTATTTTTAATGAATCAACCATACCTATTTTATTAGTCACGTACTGTTTAGGTAAACCAATATCTAACGCAATAATCCCTTTTACTTCACTTGGATATTTTTGTGCCCAATAAATGGCCTCAATACCCGATAGAGAGTGTGGTACTAAGATGTATGGTGGTTTATTCCCACTTCGAATAAGCGCTTCTCTTGTTTGTTCTAGTATCGTATCAATATCTCTATCATCTTGAAAAACATCACTGTATCCATAACCAGCTCTCTCAATTACAGAAATCTTGTTTTCTTTCGAAAATTTACTGTATAAGCCTTTCAACTCATAAACAGGAGCGGCAATTCCAGATCCGGCCATAAATACAAACGTATCTTCCCCGCTCCCCTCATTATAAACATTCACTTTTTTATTATCGAAATTAACAAGTTCACCTTTATTGTTCATTAATTTCGATTCCATTTTTAATTGACAGTTATGATATATAAATACAGCTCCTGTTCCAAAGAAAATCATACTAATACATATTAAAAATATTATTTTCACTGACTTTAATAATTTTTTCATTTGACACCCCTTTCAGCCTATACTAAAAGGGTACAATGTAAAAATAAATTTCTAATAAATTTTTCAAAATGAACATGTATTCTTTGTTTCTAATTATGGATTATTTTAATATCTACGCAAACCCTTCAAAGTCTCCAATATATCATCTGTAAAGGCTGTACTACCCTCTGTCTCTAAAACTCTGAAATATAAACTTCTTAAGAACGATCTAATATTTTGTACTAAAATAGCATGCTGCGGATGTCGGATGTCCTCAACAGTTGCTATACTATGTAGCCAATTGCTCCACTCTTCTTCAGTTAAAAGCTTTTGGTTATGTAACGACATAATTGGTGCTACTAATCTCTCATCCTCAAAGTGAAGGTATACGTAGTCATGTAAGCGGACCTTCTGACGAACGGCAGCTAGTATTGCATATGAGAACTCACGATTTTGGATTGTACGTGCTAACGCATCGAGCGCATCTGCTGCATGTGCAGTAGAGTGTGCCCAGCCTTTTCCTTCTACGTAGCCCCTTACATCTTCTTCTAAATATACATATTCCAACACTTGTTCTGCCACACTGTACAATTGTTCTTCCGATAACAACGGTTCTCTTTCATGAACAGATAAAATAAGTGGTGGAATTAATACGGAGAATGCACGTTTAAATACAGAGTCTGTTCCCTTTTCACCAATTTTATAAAATAAATAATCAGGACTAATTGCTTGTAACATTAATCCTCTTAACTCTTTTTGTCTAAATACATCATTTGTAATCCATGTGTGAAGCGTACTATAAATTAAATCATCACGTAATTCAGCATCAGGTGATCCGATATAATCTAGCATCCATTGCGCATATGGATATGCATCTACGTCTTCTGGTACAGCATAATTGTTATTTTTAATTTGTAGTAGTTCTTCTTTTAGTTCGAGTACTTCATTCATTATATTTCTTGTCCCCTTTTTGCGTTTTTTATTGTCTTATCCCCTTTTATTTGCTTCATAAAATTAATTTAATTATAACAATAAACAAAAGGCTATACATATATTTCTGATTATGTATTACGCTCTTTCATGAAATATAACTTCTGGATTTCCTAAATCACTATTCTTAAATATAACATTCGCACACTCTTTTGGATTATGCTCATCTATATACAACTTACAGGCCGCATGATATCTGTTCAAAAACATCTTCTCTGCTTCTTCATAACTTCCAAAAGCTTCAGTTTCCCGCTTCGCACCACGTTTTCTCGCAATCTCAAAATTTGTATCTACAAAGATTTTGTAATCAAATAAATACGCAACGTCTTTTTTCAATAGAAACGTTCCATCTACTATTAATATCATATTTTGCGTGGCCAATAGCGGCTCATTATGTACAGACATATCCGTTATTAAGTTATGAGAAATCGTTTCATACTGTAAAGTCCCGTTAGGTCCTAAAGGCATTAATAATCTTTCTTTGAAAGCTGTATAATCGTGTGCATCTTCATAATACCCTCTTGCAGATTCTTTTCCTTTTGCATAGCGAATCACTCTTGGATTATGAAAATCATCAATGCTTGCGCGTGTTACTGGTAATCCTCGTTTTTTTATTTCTTCCGCTAATTCGTTTGCAAATGTTGTTTTTCCTGATGCTGTAATACCACTTACTCCAACTCTTGTTGGATAGGTTAAGTTTAGCTTTACAATATGATCTGCAATTTCTTTGATTCGTTGTTTTCGGTTCATGATATCTCCCTTTATAATTAGTTTACATAATATAATTATAAGTAACAATCAATGTCACTATTTGTCGGTAAATCGATATCCTTTGTCGAATCGTTGATATATCGAAAAAATCGTTGATATATTTTAAGTTATGATAGATATATTTGAAAAATCGTTGATATATTATTAGCTTACTTCCCCTTAAACCCCCGATATAAGGCCGTCCGTAACTCTTGCTTATACTCTTCAATTTCTGGCATTTCGAGTTCTTCTGCTAATCTGATAGCTAATTCAATATCATACGGTACTCGTACAAGTTGAATAGAAAAGCTCGCCGCTTCTTTTTCATTATATGTTCCTTCAAATATTAAATAGGAAGCTTGCGTTATTTCAAGTGGGTTTCCTACGCTACCGGCATTACATAACGTTTTCCCTCTGAAATTTTGAACGAACGCTTGGTGAACATCACCGTAACAAACGACATCTGGTTTTCTTTCTCCTTCTATATTTTCTGTCAGATCACTATTTTCGAACATACTAATACGTTCTTCTCTTGAAGCGTGTGGTTGAATTCTTTCATATAAACTTCTCGGTGAAGCGTGAAACATACGAATGAGTTTTCCACTCATAAAAAATTCGATTGAAAATGGTAAACTTCTTAAATAATCATTTTGTTCTTCCGATAATTGTTTTTGATGCCATTTTAATGCTTCAAATTCAGTCGGCTTTGTAATAAAATCATCCCAGTTTCCCATTACGACTACTTCACATTCTTTACGAATGATTTCAATTGCTTCACTGGAATGAGGTCCTTTTCCTACTAAATCTCCAAGACAAATAATGCGCTCGATTCCTCTTAATTTAATATCATTCAACACGGATTCTAATGCTTGAATATTACCATGTATATCTGAAATTACCGCTATTTTGTCCATATAAATTCCTCCTCTATTTATTACATTCACTTGATTGGTACCATTTTGGAATATAAGATGAAAAATGATTATGATCTTCTACTATTCCATTTAATCTTTCCTTCATATCATCTACTAAATGCGGCGTACTTCGATTCGTCCAAACGATATCCGCTGGGAATGTCATCGCGGCGTACAATGTATAGAGTTTCCAAAAATGAAGCGATGGTTCGCCTCCGCAATAACCGTGAACTTGTCCAACCGCAAATGGTTTACTTATTCTTGTAGTAAAAATCGCTACATTATAAAAATCGTGTATTGGATCGCCAAAATCATATCCACCAAAATCAATAACGATAAACTCCTTATTATGAATCATACTATTTGCTGGATGGAAGTCATCATGTAAAAATCTTATTGGACGATTTCCCAATAAATCTTTATGATTTTCTACAAAGGTTAATACTGGCTTCAAATCCAGAAAATTCACCTCGTAATCTGTTAGTGCCTCTATGTATCTTTCGTATTTATTCCATCTAGATGTTTCCCATTTATTACTTGCACTTTCTCTTTCAATTGAGTGAATCCTCTTTAATACTTCCCCTGCTTTTCTTCCTGCCTTATACTGTTCTTCCACCGATAACTTCGTTAAACCTTCTTCACCATTTATACCTCGGGTCCATTCAAATACTTGAACACATTTATTTAATTTCTCAATTATTATGAAATGAATTAACTTGGGTGTTGGAATATGTAATGACTCTAATCGTTTCATATACGTATATTCTTCTTGTTTACGTTCAAAATGAACTGTATCACATACTTTTACAAAATATGTTACTTTGTTTTCTAATTCTATTTTATGTTTCTCTTCATGTGAGAAACCTTTTGAAATAGCTGTACACTTTACAATACGAGGCCATTCTAGTATTCTCTCTATCTCCCTAAGCATTTCTTCCACAACGTTCACCTCTATTAATATATGTACAAACTACCTAGCACTTCATGCTCTCGTTTATTTCCACCTTTAAACTCTACTGCAAATGGATATTCGCCATTCTTATTCAAATGTTCTAGTACTAGCCCTTCTCCAATCGGTTCACAAAACTGCACATGAATATTTCCAAACACTACACTTTGACTCTCAGCATTCCATTTTTCATTTTTCACAACTGAGCTTGTAGATAGTCCCATTACTTTTTTCCATTTCCGTACTGTTTCTCGAACGTTTTTTACTGCGTAATGAATCGTTTCAATTTGTTGCACTTTGTTTTTATGTTCAGTGATCATCCCACTGTTACGTAAATCGTTTCTTCTTTCTTCGTCCGTTTCATTCCACTGTATAAAGAAAGGTAATTTCGGTCCGTTCTCTTCTTGCTTAACAAATAACATTTTCCATTCTAAAAGCCGGCCATCTTTTCTCATGCGTTTCCCTTCAAATGGCCCTATCGTATGTAAGCCGTACTTATTAAAGTTAACTGCTAGCTCCTCAATTGCATCTGTTCGGATCGCGATTTGTAGCATTCCTTCTCCATTTTGTAGTTTCACCACTGTTTCTTGTACTAATGGATTTTCTGCTTCTTTCGCTTTTTCTTCATGCTGAACTGCTAAAAATTCTATGTATGATAAGTCAAAATAACTTAAACTATTCCAAGTACCCCAAGTAGTATGCTCTCCGCCTAATACAGTATGAAATCCAAGCTCCTGCATTTGTTTTGCCGCTTCCTCCGGTGTACATTGCACTGCGTGAACGAGATGATCAAATGCTAACATATTCTTTCTCCCCTTTCTCTCCATCCTTTTATTGTATATTTTATTTTTCTTTCATTCAATTCAAAAACTTTAAAACCTAGTTGATTTATACGATTAATATGTATTATAATGAAACAAATTTAATTATTGCTGATTGGAAAAACCAAAGGCACTTTTCTCATACGGGAAAAGTGTCTTTTTCATTTATTATTACAGGGGGATTATTTATGCAGAAATTAATTGTCTTTGCTATTATTGGATTTTTCGCTCAACTGATCGATGGAGCACTCGGAATGGCGTATGGGGTAACGTCTACTTCACTATTATTAATGTTTGGTATTGCACCGGCTGTAGCTTCCGCATCGGTTCATTTAGCTGAAGTCGTTACAACTGCAGCTTCTGGCGCATCTCATATCAAATTTGGAAACGTTGATAAATATACAGTTTCCAGGCTTACATTACCTGGGGCAATCGGCGCATTTGTTGGGGCATGTTTTTTAAGCAATTTACCTGGTGATGTAATTAAACCGTACATTTCCGTATTTTTATTTACTTTAGGGGTTTATATTTTATTACGATTCATCATTCAAAAACAAATTGTCACTTCAAATAAGCGTATGTCTGCAAAACAACTTGTGCCGCTTGGTTTATTCGCTGGATTCGTTGATTCAACTGGTGGCGGTGGTTGGGGGCCGATTACGACACCTGTTCTTCTAGCAAGAGGAAATGAAGCTAGAAAAGTTATTGGATCTGTAGATACGAGTGAATTTCCTGTTTCACTCGCTGCAACAATCGGCTTCTTCATCTCACTTGGCTGGGAACAAGTAAGCTGGGTTTGGGTATTTTCTCTCATGCTCGGTGGTATCGTAGCGGCACCAATCGCGGCATGGCTAGTTCGCATCGTTCCTTCTCATTTACTTGGCGTATTAGTTGGTGGTCTTATTATCTTTACAAACATTCGTACACTGCTTACTACATTTAAAGTGGATCCAACTATTATTTCACTTTCTTACGTTGCAGTTGGTCTTGTCGTTATTATTTCTATTTTCATTGCTGTTCGTAATCATTCCAATCGTCCTAATACGTCAACGGCTGAGTATCCGAATGATCAGAAGCAAATGCTACCATAACTATAAAAAATACCGCTCAATTTAGAGCGGTATTTTTTATTTTTCTATTTTCCAATTAATCATCATTTCTGTAGCATTTACTCTCTTCATATGTAACTTTTCTAAAACACGCATCGAACTATAATTATCTAGAAGTGTCTCTGCAATTATTGTTTCTACCTCACCTGTTTTGAAAGCCCAATCGATTAGTTCTTTTACAGCTTCTGTTGCATAGCCCTGATTCCAATATTTCTCAATGAATCCATAGCCAATTTCTACTGTTTGATTCTCGTTTGGTTTCCCTTTAAACCCAATATCACCTAAAACGCTATCATCTTCTTTTCGAAGAACATACCACGCCCCCCATGGTAATAAAGTTGCATCTTTTTTTACATTCTTTACATGCCCTACAATATGCGGGCCGCTATTGTATCCTTGCTCGTTAGCGACTTGAATCCTCTCTTCTGTACACGGCACTATATAGAGCCTTTCTGTTTCTAATTTCATTTTGATTTCCCCTTTTCAATTAAACAATACCTCAATTTTACTAAAAATAAAAAGAATATTCATTCTATTTGTTAAATTTATGCTTATTCTTTGAAACGAATTTAAGGAATAATCCTCTTTTGATAGTTATGTCGAATTATATTTTTCTGAATTTTCTTTTAATTTAGAGGGTTTTTCAATATTTTTTGCGAAACATTTGTATAACAATTTTTTCTTTGCTTATTGCTACATAATAGTAGGTTCGGGTGGAGTTTTGCAAGCGTTTCCTATACAATAACCGATATTTTTTGACTTTTCCTAACAAAATATCTTGCAATATATTCAGAAAGTCATTACAATTGCCATATATTAAAAATCTTAGCAATATATAAATCCTCATCAATCCGATGAGGTAGAGGTTGCGACTTTTAATAGTAAAACGGACGAGACACAGAGAATGTCAGCTGACTCCGTTTGAAAGGAAAAGTTGCCGAAGTTTATATTTCTTCTCTGGAAATATGAGCTGGGGCTGTCTCCGAAAGGAACAGAACTGTCACGTTTACAAAATTACCGTGTAAACGTGGGGTGCTATCTTAACGGAAGGGTATGATGGGGTGGTTATTTGTGAAACGTTCCGCCAAATTCCTTTGGCGGTTTTTTGTATTTTTCTCCCCCGCTCCTTCCTAACCTACAAGAAAAGGAGTGTTGAACATGAATAGCGCAACAAATCAATCTACCTCTAAAACGCAAACTACACAAGGACAAGGTGAATTAAAACGCGGATTAAAATCTCGTCACCTTACGATGATTTCTCTCGGTGGTACAATTGGTACCGGACTATTTCTTGCCAGCGGTGGTGTCATCCATACAGCTGGACCTGGTGGCGCATTAATTGCATACGCCGCAATTGGAATTATGGTTTATTTTTTAATGACAAGCTTAGCTGAACTTGCAGCTTACATGCCTGTTACTGGATCTTTTAGTACGTATGCAACAAAATTTGTTGATCCATCACTTGGCTTTGCACTTGGATGGAACTATTGGTATAACTGGGCAATTACGATTGCTGCTGAACTTGCAGCCGTAACATTAATTATGAAATTTTGGTTCCCAGATACCCCTTCTCTTATTTGGAGCGGATTATGTTTAGCTATTATTTTCCTTTTAAACTATTTATCTGTTAAAGGGTTTGGTGAATCTGAATATTGGTTCGCACTTATTAAAGTAGTTACGATTATTATCTTTTTAATTGTTGGTTTCATGATGATTTTTGGAATTATGGGCGGTGAAACGGTTGGATTTAAAAACTTCACTGTTGCAGATGCACCATTTAACGGCGGTATCATGGCAATTATCGGTGTGTTTATGGCAGCTGGTTTCTCATTCCAAGGTACTGAACTATTAGGAGTAGCTGCTGGTGAAACTTCTGATCCAGAGCGTAATATTCCGAAAGCGATTCGTTCAATCTTTTGGCGTATTCTTTTATTCTATATCCTTGCAATTCTCGTTATCGGTTTATTAATTCCTTATACAACTGAAAGCCTTGCTGCAAGTGATGTTACAGTAAGTCCGTTTACACTTATTTTTGAAAAAGCGGGCGTTGCCTTTGCTGCTTCTGTTATGAACGCTGTTATTTTAACGGCAGTACTATCTGCTGGTAACTCTGGTATGTATGCATCAACTCGTATGCTTTGGGATTTAGCTCGCCAAGGAAAAGCACCAAAGTTTCTTGGTAAATTAGATAGCCGCGGTGTACCTGTTAACGCGTTAATCGTAACGTCAATTGTTGGTAGTATTGCTTTCATTGCTTCTTTATTCGGTGACGGTGTTGTATACATTTGGTTATTAAACGCATCAGGAATGTCTGGCTTTATCGCATGGGTCGGCATTGCAATTAGTCATTACCGTTTCCGTAAAGCATATATTGCACAAGGAAAAGATTTGAAAGACTTACCATATAGAGCAAAATGGTTCCCATTTGGTCCAATCTTCGCATTTACACTTTGTATCATCGTAATTTTAGGACAAAACTACGGCGCATTTATGGGTGAATCAATCGATTGGAATGGCGTACTCGTTTCTTACATCGGTTTACCACTCTTCTTAGTACTATGGTTAGGATATAAATTTACGAAAAAAACAAAAGTGATTCCACTTGATAAATGTGAACTAAAATAAAGTGAAACGAGCAAACAAATTTGTTTGCTCGTTTTTTGTTGCAAACCTCTTTCCTTCCCTATTGCTCCTGTTTTTGCCATAATAGAAGAAATATAAATAAAAGGTTGGGATACAATGAACATTCGCATTACTGATGAAGCAAAAGCAGCTATACATAGATTAGAACGTGAAGACAAAAAGATCATTCGCATTAGAGGAACAATGACAAACTCTTGTAGTATTTTCGTTGATGTCGATTTAATTTGGGATACATTTAACGCAGATGATGTTGTATATGAAGATGCGGAGCTTATCGTACAAATGGATTCATTTACGAAAGACTACACTGGTGATACAGTGAAGCTTGATTATAAGACGACAGGTTTTAGTATTACGACTCCGAGTGAGACTTTGGTTTATGGATTGTCGATTAAAAAATAAAAATTGTTTATCCGACCAATGAGGTGAAAAAATGGGTAAATATGTTCCGTTAAAATTTTTATTTAATGAAGAATTAGCCGAAAAAATAGCTGATTCTATTTGTAAACACGATCCTTGTTTCTCTAAAAGCATCTTTGTAGATTCTGTAGCTTGTAAAGTTGAAAATTTAGAGTTAAAACAGCGTATTGAAGTAATTGCAGATGAATTACACAATGCTTTACAAAAAGATTTTAATGCCGCAATACATATATTACTGAAAACATTAGGACCAGAAAATACAACCGAAGTAGGCACATTTACAAATGGATATATGTACATGCCTGTTGCAAAATACGTTGAAAAATATGGGCTTAACGATTTTAAAATCTCGTTTAATGCAATGTATGAAATAACGAAAAGGAATACTGCTGAATATGCCATTCGGCCCTTTCTTGAAACATACCATGAAGATACACTAAACATATTACAACAGTGGATTCATGACGAAAACAGCCACATTAGGAGATTAGTTTCTGAAGGTACAAGACCAAGGCTTCCTTGGGCTAAAAAAATAGGAGCTCTAAAAGGTGATTTTCAGTACAATTTACAACTTCTTGAACCATTAATGAATGACCCTTCTAAATATGTTCAAAAATCTGTAGCCAATCATATTAACGATATTACGAAAGAAGATAAAGAACTCGTTTTTCAGTGGTTACAGCAATTACGTGATAAACAGCATCCTATTAATCCTTGGATTATAAAACATGGGTTAAGAACAGTTATTAAAAATGGTAATTTACCAAAAGATTTTTGTTTTTGAGTATATTAAACAAAAACGCTATCTTTTCCTATGATTCTAGAAAAAGAATAGCGTTTTTTTACTCGTCCAGTATTTAGTAGGTATAACTTTTTATATTTCAAAAGACTTTTCTCTCTAAAAATATTTTTCATACAAATTTTCACATTCTAAAAAATCTATAAATTTCTTATAATGTGTCACTGTTCTTTCTAAAGCAATCATTAAAACAAAAATAAAATAAATTGCTTGGATTCCATTCATATAATTAAAGAGTGATTCAAATATATATACAATACTTGCAATCATAGAACAAAACCATAAATAAAACTTCATTTTCAGCTTTTTAATTTTTTGCTTAGTTGTCTTACAATACTGGCCATGAACTCTTATAAACAAATAAATTGCTGTATGTAAAATAATAATTGAAAATTGAAAACTTCGATTGTCCTCCGAACTAAATTCAGAAAAATCTATTTCTAATGAATGTAATACTATCCAAATAGAAAATAAAGATAGCAGAAATACATATAAAAAACCAATTAATAATTCAAAAATAAAGAGCCAAGGTTTATTTATGATTGAGTAAAATGGATTTAGATATTTTATGGTTAATAAAAATTTTCTCACTAAATCAGTAATAATAATTGATGTATTAGTTATATTCATATAGAAAAGTAATGTTATTGGAACTAATAACATTATAGTGATGCCCCAAACAGTAATCTTAATGCCTGATAAAAAGAAAACAGCTCCATAAATTATAACTGAAAAAATAAAAGTTGATACTGGAACAAACATTAAAAATGTAAAAGTTCTTATTAAGATTAAATCCCCTAAAAAATCTTTTATTATGGAAACGTGTATTTTTTCCTCCTTGTATTTTTTCACAGTATCAACTATATCTTTCTCAGATAAAAGAAAACACTTCAATCTATTAAACATAAAAAAACCCCTTTATATTAAAAAGATTAAAATATATACCAAACTGTTATTAAAATTTCATAAAAATAATTGTAAATCTTGTATAAGCATTTTTTTCACTTTCAACTGTAATTAAGGCGTGATGTGCCTCTATAATAGCTTTGACAAGTGCCAATCCAATTCCGGTCGATCCGTGCTTTTTAGAACTACTTGATTTATAGAATCGTTCAAAAATATGGGGTAATTCTTCAGCTGAAATTCCCTCTCCAAAGTCTTGGATTACTAGTTCTGTATAGATTGGAGAATTTTTGGCCTGAATCATTATTTTACCACCGGGTTTAGAATGTTCGATTGCATTCTTCAACAGGTTTAACAAAGCTTCCTGCATCCATAATTTGTCGTGAATAACGACTATTTCTCTTGGTGCATTCCAATCAATCAAAATATTTTTATCACTTATCATGCTTTGCAAGCGATTTAGTACTTCCTCAGTCGTATCTACTAAATTCCCTGGCTCTTTATCAAACGAAATCGCTTTTGCATCAATTTTTGCTACTTTTAACAAATTCTGAATTAAGATATTCATTCTAGAAATCTGAATATCATTATTTTGTAGTAATTGAGCTTGTTGCTCTCGGGATAGTTTCTCATTTAACAACATTTCATTATAGATAGAAATAGTTGAAAGCGGCGTTTTTAACTGATGAGATATATCCTGCAACATTTCTCCTAAAAACCGTTTCTCTTCAAGCAAATCATGCATATTTTTTCTAATGATATCCCTCATTGAACGAAATGAAATCGCCAGTTTCGCGAAATCCCCCTCTTTATTTTCATTGATGACAACCGAGTAATCTCCCTCGATTATCTTTTTTGCAGCTCTAGTAAGCTGGCTAATCTTATTGAAAATAATTTTTTGTTGCATGTAGTTTGCAACAAAAAGTAAAAATCCAAAAGCAATCAATCCCCACATCATAAATTGATTGTGATTAATAATTAGATTATTTAAGTGAGGAAAAAATTTTGAATCCAAGTCTTCATATAATCCATATTGCTTTAGGATCTCTGTCCCTTTTTCCTGATATTTACTTGAGTGAGACGAATGACTTGATAAGACTTTCATAATTTCCGCTTCATTTTCTGGATTCTGCTCTACCAACCTAGCTGTAATTTCCCCCCATGTTGCAATAGAGTCTCTTTTCAAATGATCATAAAATAATTGTTGAATAATAAATTGGTAAATCACAAATATAGATAAAAGGACGGCTAGTATCGTCATATAGCTTTTTAACTCGGTATTTTTCATTATCTTGCTCACCCAATCACGTCCTTGCTCCAACGATAACCATATCCTCTTTCGGTAACGATAAACTGTGGTTTTTGAGGATTGTCTTCAACTTTAGCTCTTAAACGCTTTATGTATACAGATAACGTGTTTTCATCAAAAAAAGCATTTTCTCCTTCTGTTATTTGTTGTAGGAGTTCATCTCTTTTTAATGCTTTGTGAGAATTCTTCATGAAATTCAATAGCAGCTTGTATTCTAAATTCGTCAATGTAATACTTTCACAATTTTTATAAACCTTGACTAGGTTCGTATCGATTCTTATATTCTCAGATCTTAAAATTTGAGATGGCGTTTCTAGCGACGCTTGTTTACGCAATTGTACTTTCACTCTGGCCATGAGTTCCCTAACCCGAAAAGGTTTGGTTATATAATCATCACCGCCTATATCCAGCCCCATTACCACATTTGCTTCTTCATCTAGTGCAGTTAAGAAAATAATAATCGAATTCTCGTTTTTCTTTTTAAAATACAAACATAAGTCATAACCATTACCATCTGGTAGGCCGATATCAAGGATGGACAAATCAAATGTATTGTGAACAAACTGGTGTTTAGCTTCTTTTACACTGGACGCTCTAATCACCTCATAACCTTCATTTCTCAATGAAAATTCGATGGCTATGCCAAGAGCTTCATCATCTTCAACTAGTAATATTTTTTTATTCAAGTATGCCCTCTCCTTTTTTCCCCTAGCTTATACTCCAATTACAATAGCCTGGCTATAATCTAGCCAGGCTTATAATATTATTGTTCTCTAATATTATCAATAATATTATCTTGTTGAATTTTTTTCAATGGATTTAAGACTGATAAATAACTAATTATTAAAGCTGAAACAAACGTAATGATACAAGCCTCATAGGGAATCGTCCATGTCATTTTCAACATATCAGATATAGCTAAATATATAATATAAGACAATATACAGCCAAAAAAGATTCCTTGTAAACTTCCAGAAAAACCGTAAATCAAAGCTTCATAGGTAATCATTTTTTTCAAATCCTTTTGTGACATACCAATGGATTTCAAAGCGGCCAATTCTTTTCGTCTAGTCATGATACTTATAGTTATAGTATTGAGGATATTAACGCTACTAATTAAAGAAATGACTGTGATGAAACCATATGCAAGCACTTGTAAAGTAAGTTTTTCTTCTTTTTTTGTTTTATTTTCTTGATAATTATTTACGATTGTAATGGTATAGCTTTTTCCAATCGTGTTTTCTATTTCCTTTACTGTCGCAGAAGATTGAGTTACATCCTTTAATTTAGTTTCAAAGCTATTCTCCTGTTTTTCGTATACTTTAGATATATTTTCAAGTGATTTCAATTGATGCAAAACTTGTTCACTTTCAGCTAAATGATCTGGATTATTATCCACTATCTTAATTGTAATATCCGATTTAACAGATAACTTATCAAAAGATTTAGATGCAAATGCAACACTCATTAAATACGAGAAAGTAATAAATAACACACTACTTATAATAATTGATAAGATTGTAATGGTATAGCGATTTTTATTTCGGTTAACATTTTTCATAGCCATGCTCAAAGGAATAGATAAAGGTTTTTTCACCATGGAATTCTTTTGTTTTTTGATTTGTTCCTTTTTAATTGACAACCTGCTACTAATTGCCAACAAAGGGGAGATTTTCCCTGCAAAATAAGCTGGGTACAAACTTGACGCTATTACAGAAAGCAAGGTAATAATCGAACTGATTATTAAAATATTCCAATCAACATAAAATATCGAGACCGCTTTACTATTTTCCATTAAAAGTGAAAAAGTGAACTGCAGAGAGGCAAGTGCTATTAGGCTACATATAATTCCAATTGGTATAGCGATAACAGCCAGAAAAGTAGCTTCTCTCAGAACGATTTGTCTAATTTGCTTTCGTGTTGCACCAATGCTTCTCAACAAGCCAAACTGCCTCGTTCGTTCTACGACACTGATTTGAAAAGCGTTGTAAATCACAACAATTGTCGCTATCACAACAATGCTGATTGTAATAATTAGCGTAGCCATAATCGAATTATTGTAACCTGGTTTCTCTAATTGAATTAATTCATTACTTATATTAATATTATTTTCTCCGGAAATGGCCTTGAGTCCCTCTAAAACCTCATTAAAGTTTGCTTTTGAGCTAATTCCAACTAATATTTTTCCTTCACCAGCGCTAAACTTACTCTTATAGGTTAGTAACCGTCCCACCTTATTTTCCTGTGTATATGTACTATCACTTAGAAAACCAACCAATTTGTATTTTTTTTCATTTAATTCGAATAAATCACCTATTTGAATATTTTCTTTTATATAAGGTAATACCCAGGGATCAACAGCAACTTCTTGATCATTAGATGGCAATCTGCCCTTAATAATACTGTATTTTAAAAATTCCAAGGCGTTATCATCAGCAAAATTCATTTGTACAGCAGCCTCTCCAACTTGGACTGTTTCTCCCTGTGACATTAAACCAAATGATTCAATTTGCGGGTTATATTTAATTTTTTTCAATATCGATTCATCGTAATTTAATACAACGGCATGAAAAGAATACCCTTGCCTCTTTTTCGTATTCTCGATTTGAGAAATCTGAGTACCGTTCATAAATAGGCCGATTGTAGAAATTAACGATACAGAGAGTACGATTCCTATCAAAGTTAAAATTGTTCGTTTCTTATTTCCCTTTAAGTATCTCCTGCTTAATTGTTTATAATTACCAATCAAGATTAGTTTCCTCCCGTCTTAGGCTTATTCGTGGATAGCCACTGATCGGAAATGATTTGGCCATCTTCAATTGTAATAATACGGTCAGAAGTTGATGCAATTTTTAAATCGTGAGTAATCAATACAATAGTTTGATTATATTTTTTTGCTGTCAATCTTAATAAATCCATGACTTCTTTTGTATTTTGAGTATCCAGATTTCCTGTAGGTTCATCAGCTAAGATTAAATGTGGGCGATTTATAAGTGCCCTCCCAATCGAAACCCGTTGTTGCTGACCTCCTGATAATTCAGATGGTAAATGATTTCGTCTTTCATGAAGTCCCAGAATTTCAATAATTTCGTCCATATAAGGATTATCTACAGGTTCATTATCTAGTAAAGTGGGTAAAGCTATATTCTCTTGTACATTCAATACAGGAATTAAATTAAAGAACTGAAATATAAAACCAACTTTTCTTCTTCTAAATATCGAAAGTTCATTATCTGAATAATTATAAATATTGTTCTCTCCAATAAATACTTGTCCTGAACTCGGACGGTCCAACCCTCCCAAAATATGTAACAATGTACTTTTACCTGAGCCAGAAGCTCCTACGATTGATACAAATTCCCCTTGCTGTATAGAAAGATTTATGCCCTTCAAAGCATCTACCCTACTATTTCCTTCACCATAACTTTTGACTACATTTTCTATTCTTACGATTTCCATTTATATCACCTTCTTATCATTTTAAGTTAGTCTTGTACCTCTACAAAGTTTATTTTATACTGATTATTCGATGAGACCTTATCAATCTGTTGTAAAACTTTATCTACTTCTTGTTTGTTTTTATAATCAAAATCACGTTTTTTAAATTGAATTAATTTCATTATTGACTCTGATTCAGAAATTGCATTATAGTCTTGGTCTTTTAGAATAACAAGGTTCATTGGGGCATACCCAATCCAAATTTGCTGTTTAACATACTGGGCAGATACCATCTTACCGTTCAAATTCAAATGGTTATTTTCAAAATTATCAACCATAGAATCCTTAGCCGCATAAGAAAATAATAGATTCTGATCACTAGATACTTTATTTTCATCTTTCACCCTCTCAGAAATAATAGATGCTAAATTTGGATCTTTTCTAGCTCTTAGAAGTCCCTTATTAAATAATTTTACCGCGGTAGAACTATTAATAACTGCATATTCTGTAGTGTTGATTTCAAATTCTTCATTTGTATCATTTTGTTTCTTATCTTCTTCTGATAATGGACTCCTTTTTGTTGTTGTGACGTACTTTACCTTATAGTCTATTGATTGTTTAGTGTCATCTTTAAACTCTTGTTTAACTTTTTCTACGTCAGTTGCAGTACCACTAACTAGAATCCCATCGACTGGTTGTCCTGGACCTTGCACATAACGTTTTACTCCTAATCCTATTCCTATAAAAATAGCAATAACAACCGTATAACTTATAATTTTTTTCATTAGAATACTCCTTTAGTAAATGATTTATATCTGGATTATAGATGAGTTTTTTTCATAAGTTAATGACTTCTATCTAACTATGTGACTTCTAATCTTACAATTTTGTAAGATTAGTATTCCTCATGCTCAACAAGCTAAATTTATATAATAATAATCTTATACGTTATTATTCTCTTTTTTTATTGAAACGGGTCGAATCACAGGCAATAACCCGACCTATAATGATTAATGTTACAGATAATAACTTAAGGCCCGTCTTATATATAATCTAAATCTTTAAAATAAACAAAGGATATTACTCCTAATACAGCACCAACTACCCCCAGCATCAAACCCTTATACTTTTGTATAAACATCTTATTCCTCTTTTCGTACAAATAAATTATTCCATATATAACAATACTAAATTATGGAATGTTTCAAAGAATTAAAACGTTTTTATATTCAGTTTATATGTCTACTTCTTTACTTATCCCATAGATAAGTAAATCCAAAGGGATACAAAAACGTCACTTCTTTTATAAACAGTACGACTTTATTGTTACTTAATAGTAGTGAGAAATATCACATATCTCATAAAAGGGCTGGGCGGAAATTTAAGTTTACTAAATACCTTTTCTAAAGTTTGAGTGCAACCTTTTTCTGTACACTCCATCCAATCTTTCATCAAACAACTACCTTATCCCATAATTTCAAAGGATTCCCACTCGATTATCCCGAATATATAAATTACTATTCTCACAAGGAGCGAATTTATATGAATCTATTCGAACACGAAATGTAAAACCGTTCCCCTTTCATAAGAGGTCCTCCTTTTTTCTTTTCTCACCATATCATTTACTTACAAAATAGGAGGATACAATTATGAAACGTGATCCATTATTTTTAACTTTATTAGAAAGTGCAAATACACATTTTAGCGGTTGGGATTTTTCTTTCATTTCAGAAACGGGTCGAATGAAGAGCGAGCCTTTATCGTGGTCGTACGGCAGTACTGCTTTCCAACTTATGCAACGCGCTAAATCAATGCTAGATATGGGAACTGGCGGCGGAGAGTTTTTATCTATGTTACAACCGTTCCCGTCAACTATTTATGCTACTGAGGGCTACGCTCCAAACGTGCCAATTGCTCGAAAGAAATTAGAGCCTTTAGGGGTTACTGTTGTAGAGGTGAACGATGATACTGCATTGCCATTTCAAGATGGTCAGTTTAATCTAATCCTAAACCAACATGAATCATATGCTGCTTCTGAAGTAAAAAGAATCCTTTCTCAAAATGGGATTTTCCTTACACAACAAGTTGGTGGTCTCGATTGTGTGGAACTTAATGAGCAATTTAACGCACCGCTAAATAACGAATTTGCAAGTTGTTCACTTGAAGCAGCATGTAGTGAGTTAGAGGAAACTGGATTTACTATTTTAGAAGCAAAGGAAGAATTCCCTTTCCAACGCTTTTATGATATTGGCGCTATCGTCTACTATTTAAAAGCGATTCCGTGGCAAATTCCTGATTTTACTGTCGAAAGGTATTATGAGGAGTTATATCGTATACATGAAATTATCTTACAAAAAGGATATTTTGATGTGAAGCAACATCGATTTATGATTAAGGCGATTCACAGCTAACAAAAAGGAGGCGGCAAAGCCACCTCTTTTTTGTTCCGTTTACGTATGTTCTCTACGCTTTCACCATAAGAAAAGTTATATCATACATATTACAATTCTGACCAATAAATTGTATTTCTGAAACATATAATCACTTCGTATATATAATGAGAACAAAACGTGATTTTTCACTATCCTCTTCTATTGAGAAATGAGTTGTTTTTCATATCGCTTGTTCGCATCATCTTCTGTCAAACATGCAGTTGTGTAATTAATAATATTCCGGTTATCGTACGTGAATATATGTTTTAACTTATTTTCTTCTGTTATTACTGTCGGTAAGTATTTTGGTAAGTTGCTAACTACACCTCTATTATCACCATCTAATATCCAATCAATTTCTTTCCATTCTAATAATCCTTCAGCCGTACGTAATGGTGTATTCATTTGCATTCCATCTGGAAAATCAGCAACGAACACATACATTCCTTCACTAGCCTGAGGCTCATCTTTACCTTTAAAAACAACAGTCCCTTTATACGTTACACTTGAAAGTTCTATACCCGTTTCCTCAAACGTTTCTCTAATTATTCCTTCGTATGGCGTTTCATTCTCTTCTATTTTTCCTCCAACACCATTCCACATCCCCATATTCGGCTTTTTATTTCTATTTAATAGCAGTATTTTATCGCTTTTTCTAATAAAACAAATTGTGTATTTGTACATACGATCATTTCCTTTCATTTTCCACATGAGTTATTTGGCTTATTTTCAAGTAAAAACACTCGCCTTACAATTCCTTACTACATAATATATAGTACAACTTTCATGCGTAAACACTTTACGTCAAACGAGAGAATCCTTTTTAGAAAGGAGAATTTAAAATCGATAATATAAGCAATGAATTTCTAAACCAATATTACAACAGCCTCGTGTGGTTAAACGATACACACTGGTTCGGGGTTCCAATCTGTAAACTTCCCTCTGATCTCTTTTTGTATCAAGAAATTATTTATGAATTAAAGCCCGATTTAATTATTGAATGCGGGACTTTTCACGGTGGTAGTGCACTGTATTTAGCTTCTATGTTAGATTTAATTGGAAAAGGTCACGTACTTACTATCGATATAACTCCGCAGCCAAATCGGCCATCACATAATCGGATTACGTATTTAACAGCATCTTCTGTTTCTGTGCAGGCCATCCAAACAATTGTAAGCATGCGCAAACCTGATGATGTGGTTTTAGTTATTTTAGATTCTGATCATAGTAAAGAACATGTTTCCAAAGAACTATTACTATATAAATCTATCGTCACTACTGGCAGTTATATGATTGTAGAAGATACCTCCATTAATGGAAATCCGCTTCTTCCCGATTGGGGTCCTGGCCCGATGGAAGCTGTGGATGAGTTTTTAACTAAAAATAATAACTTCATAATCGACGAGTCTAAACATAAATTTTTCATATCATTTAATCCAAAAGGTTTTTTAAAGAAAATAAAGTGAAACTTTAATAAGTGGGGTTTTGCTCATCCCCCACTTATTCTATCATTTTCATTTTTGAAAAAGGATAATATACAAATTCCACCTTGCCTATTATGTTATCTTCTTCAATATATCCTAAGCCATTTCGACTATCTCTACTTACTTCGCGGTTATCTCCCATTACAAATAACTTATTTGGCGGAATTTTTGTCTTTTGAAAATTATAAAACACTTGTGTGTTGTTAAATAAATCTTTGTTTGTATATGGTTCTTCTTGCTTTTTATCGTTCACATATACCTTTCCGTTCGTTATGTTAATTACATCACCAGGAAGCCCTATTACACGTTTCACATAATATTTCGATTCATCCTCTTCTTTTATAATGACAATTTCTCCGTGTTGTAAATTAGAAAGACGTACTACCGCTTTATTTACAAATACGTAGTCTTCTTCATATAAAGTCGGCTGCATCGATTCCCCTTCCACCTTACATAAAGTAAAAGAATGGTAGCCTATGACTATCACCAATATAAATAGTATGTACTTTCCCCAGCCTCTCTTAATCTCCTTTTTCATATCCATTCCCACCTTATAAAGCGCTTTTTAACTCAAAAAATATATCACTGCACAATATGTTTCCATGCAGTGATACTATTTTTACTGTCCCTTGTTCGGTTGTTCTACTGGAATTGAATTTGCATTTGATCTATTTGTTTTTAATTCAAAATACGCATCCAAAATCTCTTTACCAATCGCAGAATTAATTCCTGATTTATCATCATTCACCCATGGTACAACAACTGAAAAAGCTACTTCCGGATCAGCATCATATGGTGCATAACCGGCAAGAGTTAAATTATAACATTTTTTTCGGTTGTTGTTCTCATCTCTTCCAATATCACTTTCTCCACCATATACTGTCTCAGCTGTTCCTGTTTTTCCCGCTGGTTTATATGGTAGACCTTTAAACGTTCCGGTACCTGTTCCGTCAGCTTCTTGAAAAACTCTTCTAAATCCTTCTTTTACATGATTAATGTACGAAGTGTCCATATCCACTCTATTTAATACAACTGGTTCAATCGACCGAACGACTTTTCCTACATCCTCTGGTCTATTCGGTTGCTCTCTAACTTCTTGTACAATTTGTGGTTTCATTCGGTAACCGCCATTTGCAATTGTGGAAATATATTGTGCAAGCTGAAGCGGCGTATATGTATCATACTGTCCAATCGCGTAATCAAGTAAAAATCCGGGTATGTTATCAGTTCTACCTACTTGACCAATTGATTCATTTGGCAGGTCAATACCAGTCGACACACCTAGGCCAAATTGTCTAAAATAGTAGCGCATTTTATTAAATGTTTCTTGTTTAATGTCTAATGGATTGTTTGGGACATAATTAATGCCTGCCATTTTTAAAGCCGTATTAAACATATAAACGTTCGATGACACTTGCAAAGCTCTTAAATCATCAATATCCCCAAATTCTTTCCACGATTTCTTCGGCTTAGAACTTCCTTTAAAATACATTGGCGCATCAAAGAAATGTGTATACGGCTTAATCGCTTCTGTTTGATATCCAGTTAATAAAGTAGCCCCTTTTACAGTTGACCCTAACTCATAAGAACTTGTCATCGTTCCTAATGCATAATCTTCTATTTGCATACCGCCATCTTTATTTACAATTTTCTTTCCTGCCATTGATAAAATTTGACCGTTTTTCGGATTCATCATTACTACGAACGCACGATCCATCATCGGCTCTGCAGCATGAAAGGCTCGTAAATTCTTTTCAAGGCTGCCCTCTACTCTTTTCTGTAAATCCATATCGACTGTTAACATCAAGTTATTTCCACTTTTTCCTTCAGTCACTTTTTCTGTTCGAACAATCTTCCCTGCTTTATCCATAATATTTTTAGACTGTTCCTTCGTTCCATGTAGTGCATCTTCATATTGTTTTTCAATGTAACTTTTACCAATACGGTCGTTTCGATTATAATCACGAACTAAATAATAATCTAATTGTTCTCTTGGCAATCCTTCATTTTCATTAGAAACGCTACCTAGTATAGAGCGCAGTATTTTATCATTTGGGTATTCACGTTCCCAATCTACTGTCGTATCTACCCCTGGTAAGCTTGCCAACCTTTCACTAACGACAGCATATTCATTTTGACTTACATCTTTTTTAACGATTTGCGGCGTCATTTTATATCCCGCATTCATTTTGCTTTTAATTACTAATACTTCTATATCTTCCTTTGAAAGCTCATTTAATTCTTCTTGTGTAATTCTTTCCCGGCGCAGTTCTTCTACTTTTTTATCTAACTCTTTTCCTTCTATTTCTTGCTTTCTAAATTTACTCTCATCTTCTTTCGTTACTTTCGCTGCTGCCCGCTTTTCATTTAACTGCATCCAAAAATCTTTCTTATCTGTCTCTGTTAACTTATCCATGTCCTCTTGCGACATTTCAATTAGCTTAGCTAAATCTCTTGCTACTTGTAAAACTTCTTTCGAGTCTACTCCTCTCATTTTCGTATATGTAACGGTTCGCAATGGTTTATTATTTACAATAACGTGACCTTGTCGATCAAACATTTTCCCTCTAGGAACGGGAGTACTTACCGTTACATCTTCCTTTTTGTTTACTTCATTTCTATACGTTTCTCCATCAATGATTTGTACTTTACCTAATTGAATTATAATAGCTGAAAATAAAAGAAAGACAATAAAAAATAGTACATTTAACCGAAATGGAATATGAGTCTTTTTCTTTTTCGATTGTTTTTTCTGCTCCTTTTTCTGTCTCATTTCGCTCCCTCGCTTCATTCTATTAACATTTCTACGCAAAATCATTATGTATCAAATTTATTTATATGATATATATAGAATTTTATATTAATTATAAAAGAAATAAAAGATTTAATTTTCAGTTTTTTGTTTTTACATCCTATTTATTACCATTCCCTTAATGCACAATAACATGAATATTATTCTAAAAGAAAAATGGGGCAAATTGATTTTTATACCATTAGTTTACATTTCTTTGTATACTAAAGAAATAAATTCATAAAAGACATTTCTTAAGGAGAGAACGGAAATGACAGATTCGTTTATCATACATACTCATACACCACATTGTTTAAACTTTATGATCTACATTCAAAATATTTATCTCAATCAAAAAGGAAAAAAAGAAAATTTTCGTTTTCCTTACATAACAAAAACATTACATTTCTCCACTGACTTTAAAACAAATTTCAAAGAATTATGGCTGACTCTTCGTAAACAAACTGCTAACGACAGATATGATTTACAAATTTTTCACGAGGAGAATCATATATTTTATAAGAAGCTTTTTGACGCTAATTTATGTGATGAGGAATCATTTAAAGAATTAATATGTAGTTTTAAAGTATGGTGGACTAGCATAGCAGGTCAGCTTTCAATAGAATATTCCGTAAGTAATTATAGTGAACAACTTTATAATGACTTAGTTCTATACTTAAAGCAAAACGAAATAAATCCTTTACAACAGCTACATATTAGCTTACTTTATGACGATTGTGTATTCGCTAAAGATAATATTACTTCTTACTCTGCTATTTTACCTACGAAACAATTTTTTATAAATTATAGAGATGTTGTTACTACATTATCAAAATGTTTTCATATGGCTTAAAACAGTGATTACTCAAATAAAAAACTGAGGCAGATACCTCAGTTTTTTCGATAACTTATTTCATTGAAGATAACCCTTCAACAAACTCACCAATCTTATTTTGAAAAACAAAATCAAAGTTATATTCCTGTCCTGTTAACTCTTCATTTACTAAAATAGTTGTTGCTCCTACTTCCCTCTTTGCGATTTCCGGGAATGAAGCGACAGGTTGTACTTTTAATGACGTTCCCATAACGAGAAGTACACCTGTTTCATATAAACGTTTCATCGCATTTTGATATTGCGGCAGTGTATCTCCGTATAAAACAACATCTGGATTTAAAATAAAATTACACTTCTCACAACGCGGTACTTCATGATCAATCATATACTGTAAATCATAGCCTGATTTACATTTTGGACAATGTGCTGTTTGAAGTGTTCCATGTAAATCAATGACATGCTTACTGCCACCTAATTGATGTAAACCGTCAATATTTTGCGTTAAAATCGTAATATCTTTCCCTTGTTCTTCTAGCTCAGCTAAAAAGCGATGGCCACGATTTGGTTTATATTGATGGAACGTATTAATTTGAAAGATTTCTTTATAATGCTTCCAAAATTCTTTCGGACTTCGGTTATAGTACCCTCTTGATAAGTACATCTCCACATTCGCATCAGCATACAATCCATTTGCTGAACGAAAATCTGGAATACCACTTTCCGTACTTGCACCAGCGCCTGTTAATACTGTAATTTTCTTCGCTTTTTCTAAAATTGAACGTACTTCTTCAAATTGTTGCACAAAAATCACCTCTATGTATTTTCCTATTCTTATTATACCAGTTGTTTACAGGAGGTGTTGTACAATTCATTTTACTTAATGCGTTGCGCCCCCAACCTCTACAATATCTACCTTAACTGTCGTCGTTACTTCGATTGCCAATTCTATCCCCTTACGAATAGTAGAAAGTGACATACTCGGTTGCCCTGGATAATTACTCGCTTGTTCTGGTAAAAACGGAATATGAATGAATCCGCCTTTTATTTTCTTATCATGTTTCTCTAGTTCATGCATAAGTCCATAGAATAAGTGATTACAAACGAATGTGCCTGCCGTCTGTGAAACAGATGACGGTATACCCTCTTCGCGAAGTTTTTTTACGATTGCTTTCATCGGAAGTGTAGAACAATACGCAATCGCTCCTTCTTCTACAACCGGTACATCTACCGGCTGATTCCCTTCATTGTCAGCGATTCTTGCATCATCAATATTAATTGCGATACGTTCTATCGTAATATCTGGTCTGCCCCCAGCTTGTCCAATGCATATAATAATTTCCGGCGCTAGTTCTTCTATATACTCTTTTAATACGCTTATTGATTTATGAAATACAGTTGGTACTTGTTTGCTTATTATCTTGTATTCTCCAATTGTTTTTTCATGCAAACCTTTTGCTACTTCCCAAGCTGGATTGATATTTTCTCCGCCGAACGGATCAAACCCTGTTAATAATACTGTTTTCATAGTTTTATCCTCCTAATTAGAAACGATATACTAGGCCGTACATAATAAACATATTTATGATAAAAATTGAAAGAGCAATTGGTACTTGCGCTTTAATAACCGCATTTTTATCCTTTAGCTCTAAAAGCATCGCAGGTACGATATTAAAGTTTGCTGCCATTGGAGTAAGCAGCGTTCCGCAATATCCAGCAAACATACCGAGTGCTGCCATAATTGCTGGGTTTCCGCCGTGCATTTGAACTATTAAAGGTAAGCCAATTCCGCCAGTAATAACAGCAAACGCTGCGAATGCATTTCCCATTACGACTGTAAATAGCATCATGCCTAAACAGTACGCCATAACGGCAACGAACGGATACTCTGTCGGTAGCACTTGTCCGACTAAGTCTGAAACAACTTGTCCAACGCCAGACTTCGCGAATATACCGCCAAGTGCTGCTAACATTTGTGGTAAAATTACAGCCCAGCCAACAGCTTGTAATAGTCTGCTTCCTTCTTGTACAGGTGTTGTTATTTTTGATTTTGTAATACGCATCGCCGCAACAAATGCGAGTAATGCACCAAGCGCTAGTGCAACTAATGTTACTTTATCTGGATCAACAAGAGAGACATTTCCCCATTTAATTTTCCCTAAGGTCAACGTACCGATAATTGTAAAAATAGGAATTAATAGTGCAGGCATAAAAATTTTATTTTTTAATTTCTCAGCATGTTTCACACGTTCTTGTACTGGAACTTCTTTTTCCTCTGATTTTGTTACTTTATTTAGCGAGGCTAAAACGACCATAGCGAGCACGATACAGCCAACGTAAAACGAAGGAATTACATTTCCAAATAAAAATGTAACTGCAAACAATGCCCAAAATAAACTAGAACCGAATCTGTTTGGATGTTTACAATCGAATGCGATACGAACAGCGATAAAAGCAACGATTATCCCTAATACATAATAGATTGTATCCATTGTGATGATGTTCATATTAGATTGCCTCCTTCTCTTCTTTTCCTTCTGCCTTCATTGTTTTCTCTATATATTTATCAAACCTTCTAAATCTAATCCAGCTTACAATAAGTGCAGATATTGCTGTCGGAATGCCCCAAAGTGCCATATCCCATACTCCGACATGCATACCTACTGAATCGAAGAATCCTTTCATTAATAAAATAGCTCCAGTTGCGATGAAAATATCTTCTCCGAAAAACCAAGCTGTATTTTCAGCAGCTGCTGCGTTTGCTTTAATCTTTTCTCTTAATTTTTCAGGAAGTTTACCGTATTTACCTTGCGCGGCCCCTTCTGCCATCGGTGCAACGAGCGGCCTTACTGTTTGCGCATGCCCACCAATATTAAGCCCTAGTGCTGCTGATGATTCTCTTATCGTAAAATATGACATTAATACTCTTCCAGTTGTTGCTCCTTTTGATTTCGTTATAAGTGCTTCTGCTCTTTCTTTTAAACCGTAACGCTCTAAAATTCCGATTACCGGTAAAGTTAATATAATTGGCATAGACATATATCTATTTTCTATGAAAAATTTACCGAACATGCTGATCACATCATAAAAACTTAATCCTGAAACCATACCAGTAACAATACCTGCAACCATAACTACTAAAAGTGTATTTAATCTAAATAAAAAGCCCACTGCAACAAGTAGTATTCCGATTAATTTAATCATCCCAGCACTTCCCCCTATTTTTTATTTCGGTGCACAAATAGAAATATCATTAAGTTTGAATGTTCTGTATATTCTTTTTGCAAATTGCACTGCTTTTTCCCCATCACCGTGTAAACAAATTGTTTGCGCCTGAACTGCTACTTTCTCTCCATTGACCGCATTTACATGGCCTTCTTTCACCATTTGAAGTACTTGCTTTATCGCTTCGTCTTCATCTTTTATAAGCGCATTTTCTTCTGTACGGCTCGTTAATGTACCATCTTGCTTATATGTACGATCCGCAAAAGCCTCTTGTACAAGAGTTACTTTGTATTTTTCTGCAGCCTGTATAAACGCCTCGCTATTTGCTAATCCATAAAGTAATAGACTTGGATTTATATGATAAATTGCCTTTGCAATTGCATCTGCAATTTCCGGATTAGACGCCGCCATATTATATAAGGCACCGTGCGGCTTTACATGCTGCATTTTCCCGCCTGCCGCTTTCACAAATGCGTCTAATGCGCCTGTTTGATATAGAACATAATCGTATACTTCACTTGCTGAAACATTCATGTTTCTTCTACCAAATCCAATTAAATCAGGAAATCCAGGATGCGCCCCTATTGCTACGTTATGCTCCAAAGCTTTTTCAACAGTTTGACGCATAATAGACGGATCACCCGCATGAAAACCGCAAGCAACGTTTATAGAGGAAACGAACGGAAGAATCTCATCATCATTCCCCATTTTATAAGCGCCAAAACTTTCTCCTAAATCACAGTTTAAATCGATTGTAGTCATAATGTATTCCTCCTAATTTCAGCTTCGTAAAGCGATGAATTTCTTTAATAAATTCATATTTACTTCTTGTTCTATGTACAATTGTTCCGCTTCTTCAAGCGTAATTTTCTCAAAAGAAACATAGTCCCCCGGCTTTAGCTGGGCAAGAAGAGGTAAATCTACTGAAATGATATTTCCCATTCTCGGATAGCCACCTGTCGTTTGCCTATCTGCCATTAATATAATCGGCTGTCCACCATTAGGAACTTGAATGGTTCCAAATGTAACAGGACTCGATAAAATCTCTTTTTCTTCATTCCTATTTAAAACCTCTCCCTCAACCCTATAGCCCATACGGTCAGCATAATTAGATACCTTATACTCTTTCGTAAAAAATGCCTTTCTACTTTCTTCTGTAAATTGATCGTATTCAAAGTCAGTTATGACACGAAGCTTTGGATTTTTCTTATACTTTGGTAGTACGCTGTTGCTAATTGCCCATTTCGTTTTTATTCTCGCATCTTTTTGTAAGTCTAGAATGAAACGACTCGCCATTTCTGGTTGTGCACCAATTTGGAAGTAGTCACCCTTTTTCAGCATTCTTCCTTCTATACCACCAATCGCAGCACGTATGTACGTACTTTTGCTTCCCATTGTACGCTCAATATGTATACCACCCGCAAAAGTTACATACGCTCTGCAACCACTTTTCACTTTTCCAAAACAAAGCATACTACCTTCTTCCGCTAAAATGGGACGCCATAACGGGATACGTTCTCCATTCAATAACGGTTCCATATCTGCTCCGCCAATCGCAAGTAAAGTCGTTTTCTTTATTAACAATTTAGGTCCCATAATCGTCATTTCGAGTCCCGCTTCATTCTCTTCATTACCAACTAACATATTGATCATCCGAAGTGCACTTTGATCCATCACCCCGCCAACTGGCACACCGTATTGTTGATAATGAGATCGCCCTAAATCTTGGACTGTTGTAAACATTCCCGCATGCAAAACCTCTACATCCATTTTTTAGCCCCCTCAAGCGATACGTACTCTTCCTTCGTTATTGGAATAAATCGTAAATACATACCACTTTGAATATATGTTGGTATTTCTTCTTCCGGATTAAATAATGAAATAGGAGTTCGGCCGATAATATTCCATCCTCCTGGTGTTTCAAGCGGATATATACCTGTTTGATTTCCGCCAATACCTACTGAACCAGGAGAGATTTGTAACCGTGGTGTTTCTTTTCTAGGTGTTTCTAATTCTTTTGAAAGTCCTCCTAAATACGGGAACCCTGGTGTAAAACCTAGCATATATACAAAATATGTAGTTTCACTATGTATTCGAATCACATCTTCTACTTGTAAACCGTGATAATGCGCGACTTCTTCTAAATCAGGTCCATATTCTCCCCCGTAGCACACTGGTATAGAAATATGTTTCACATCCTGTTTTACTTCTTCTTTATAAGAATCACACAGCTCCTTTATATACTGGCGAACGTAATCATGTGACCTTTCACTTCTCTCATTTCCCTTCCATACTTCGTATACATTGTAGTAAACAGCTAATGAAGTAAACGACGGAACGCACTCTATCATTCCTGCAAACGGATGTTGCTGCAGTGCTTGAAATAACCGCTGTACTTTCTCATATATATCCCTCTTAATTTCTTCACCAAATGTAACAATAATTGCTTGATCCCCTAACGCAGAAAATTTCATCCTACTCCCTCTTTCTATGCCAAAAAGCCGAGTTCTTTCGAAATGCGATGCGCTGTTTCTTTCACCTTCGCAATAAAATATGAAATGTTACTTTCGTTGTACTCAATTGCTAATCCCGAAATACTAATGCCTGCTACAACCGTTCCATCGCTCGCGAAAATGGGTGCTGCTATCGCGGCTGTATGATTTTCTAACTCAGAATAACTAATGGTGTAGCCTTCCTTTTTTGCCATTTGCAACACTTCTAACAATTGTTTCTTATCCACGATTGTTCCATCTGCAAACTGTTTTAAATCCACTTCCTCTATGTATCTCCGTTTCTCTTCCTCAGAGAAATACGATAGTAAAATTCTTGGACATGCGCCAGCATAAAGCGGTGCTCTTCTTCCAACCGCCGTATACACGCGTACCGGCTGAACACCTTCCATTTTTTCAACATAAATTGCGTCATTTCCATCCTGAATTATTAAATTAACTGCCTGTCCTAAACTATCTCTAAGTTCTTTCATATAAGGAATTGCTATATTTCTTACTGATAATCGGTGTGAAACAAGTTGACCGAACCGTAAAAATACGACCCCTAAACGATATTTCCCCTTTTCGTTTTTTTGTAAAAACTCCATCTCTTCCAACGAACCAATTAAACGATAAACAGATGTTTTCGGCATATTTGTAAGCTGAACCATCTCAGTTAAACTTAGCTCTTCATGCTCATAAAACAACTCTAAAATATCCATTGTCTTAACTGCCGTTTTATTTATACTCATTCTATCTCCCTTTCGTTCCGAATTACGGAACTTAAATTCCGTTTTTCGAAACAAACATATAATTTAAAATTATAAAATATTCTTTCAATTCAATCAATAGATTTTAAGCAAATAAAAAAGTATGGAAGAATATCTCTCCCATACTTCACCACACTTTATAACGCTCTTACTTGTTCCAACGGCCAGAAAACAGCTTGTCCTTTTCCGACAATTTCATCTTCTGAAATAAAGCCAAACATGCGACCATCCTTAGAAACTTCACGATTATCCCCTAAAACAAATACTTGGCCTTCTGGCACTTTCGTTTTCCCAGTGATTTGTTCTAACGTAAAGTCTGGAGTTAATACACGGCCTACTGCTTTTTCTTTAAACTGTTTTAAATATGGTTCTTCCATCGCTTTTCCGTTTACATATAAAACATCATTTTTATACTCAACTGTATCGCCTGGCAAACCAATTACTCGTTTTACTAAATCGTATCCTTCTTTCCCGTGGAAGACGATAATATCAAAGCGATCTAATCCACTTATACTATAACCAATCTTATTCACGAGAACTCTTTCGTTATTTTTTAAAGTGGGCATCATTGATTCACCTTGTACTAAAGAAGGTGTAAATAAAACACCGCGAATAATAGCAATTAATACAAGGGTAAAACCTATCGTTTTAGCCCAAGAGAATAATTCTTTCTTCGTATTTTCCTTCATCGTTTCTCCTCTTTCTTAAGCACTTATTTTATTATTTCAACTAATTCTTGTACTAAATTAGGATCTATTTCAGAAAAACATGATTTTCCTTCTCTTACCGCTGTACCGACATGCGCCTGCGTGATTCCAGTTTCATCTAGCAATCGCTTTATATTTTCTTTCGTCACGCCAGCTCCAGCTACAAGCTGAATTTGACCATCACTTACCTTTTGCATTTCTGTAAGCACCGGAATATTCTCTACTATATTTCCTTGTCCACCTGAAGTTAAAACGTGAGTCACTTTATGAAACTTCTTTAAAGTGCTCATCGCTTCTACTGGATTTTTTATATCATCTATCGCACGGTGGTACGTTACATTTATTCCATCTACAACAGATAGTAAATCCGCTAATTTCTCTTCATCCACTTCATTTCGTTCGTTTAATACGCCTAATACTACACCAGCTGCTCCTAACTTCTGTGCAACTATAATATCTTCTTTCATCATTTCAATTTCTTCTTCCGTATATGTAAAAGACTTCGCATGCGGACGAATCATAACATGAATTGGTATACTTACCACTTCTACCGCTTTTTTTATAAAAGCATAACTCGGTGTTAAACCACCTTCTGTATAAGATGAAATTAATTCAATCCGCTTCCCGCCAGCACTTTCAATTCGTTTTACATCTTCTAAACATGTTGCAATAACCTCTAGCATGAGATGACCTCTTTTCGTGCTTTTTTCTTATTATAACATTAGTAAAAATAAGAAGCCTAGCTTTCTCCTTTAAAACTTAAAAAAGAAGAATGAAAAGAAAGATTTTTTATTGGCAACGATTATTGGTAACATCCTATTATTCATGTACACTCCTACCATAATGAAAAAAGCCCTTCATTTTGACGGATTTTTCTAATTTCAAGCTTTTCTTTCCTCAGTTTTCAGATCAATGCCTAATTGATCTTCCAATAACTTTACACCTTTCTTTGTAAGATGGACAGCTCGGTTCTTATCCGTTTTCGTAATCCATCCCTGTTCAAAAAGCAGTTTTGCAATTGCAGACCCTAACCAACCAGAAATATGGTAACGCCGTTCACTCCAATCAAGGCAAGGTTTTGCAAATACCCTCCTTTTTGTATCTGCCTCATCAACATTTATTCCAAAATTCAGAAACCATTTCTTACCTTGTTCCGTTACAATGTATTCTCCATCCTCTAAAATTATAAATTGCCTATCTAGTAATTTTTCAGTTATCTCTACACCGAGTTTGCCTGCAAGATGATCATAACAAGTTCGAGCATAACGAATTTGTTTTAGTTGGCTTGATTGTTTTAAAGAGCGAACTTGAACTGTTGGTGCAATTGTCCCTAACTTTTCAAGCACTTCTGCAACTTCTTGATTAGCAAGTCGATAGTAACGATGTCTACCATGTTGTTCAACTGTAAGTAAATTCCCTTCTACTAATTTAGAAAGATGCGAACTAATTGTTGGATGTGACACTTTTGCCATATAAGCCAATTCACTAGCAGGTAGTGCCTGATTATTCATTAGACAATCTAAGATGATTGCTCTTGTAGGTTCAGCAATTAGTTTAGCTATATATGAGATATTCGGATATACATTCATATTTCGATGATACCCTAACTATTAAATTGATACAATTATTTTAAGTTTAATAGTAAAGGAGAATGTATTATGAATGCAATTGATCTTAGTATATTAAATTTAAAAGAAACGAGAAGGCGCTCAGAAAAATTATGGAATTCTCTTCCCGATAATTTTCTTAATTGGAAGCCTGATCCTGAGGCTATGTCCTTTGGTGAAATGATTCGTCACGTATGGAGCTCAACTTTTTACTATCATATGATTATAAAAAACAACGGTTCAATAAACGACATACGTACCCCGTATGATGACGAGCCAATTACTTGTGTAAAAAAAGAAATTGAATTGGCACAATCACACTTTACTGACTTCATAGAATATGTTCAATCAATAAGCATAGCCGAGCTAGATTCAAGACTTATTGATCGAAGCGATGTTGGCTATCAACGATATTTAGGTGATATGCTATTACGAATTGCCTATCATGATGCGGTCCATGCGGGTCAATTTTTACAATATTTGCGAATGGTTAACTTGGAAAGACCTTTAATTTGGGATTAAATACGAAAAATGTTTATACAGCCTCCAAACTGGCATTACAATAAGAATTTTTCAACAAGAAACAATCACAACACCATGATAATCATTTATATTAAAAACCTACATCTCCATTAAGTACTTCATACACATAAAAAGCACGGGTTTGATTACTAATCAAACCCGTGCTTTCAAAACAACTATAATATCCATAAACAATAAAATGTAAACTTCAAAAATCACGACCGAAACGCCGCATCCGCCAGCATAGACAATGTTGCATCATCCATCGGTGGATTGTGTAATCCTGCTCTGACGTTTAAATAGTAACGATGGAGCGGATTTTTTTCTGATAAACTTTTTGCTCCTACGATGCGCATCGATTTATCCACTATAGATATCGCCGCATTTGTTACAGCATATTTCACAGCTGCTAATTCTGCTTGCAGTGATAGTTTATCTTCTGCCTCATCGTACTTTTTCGCAATTTGATATAAAAAGACACGAGCTTGCATAAGCTCAAGTTCTAACTCTCCAACTAATTTTCTAACATTCGGCAATAAACTAATAGAATGATTTAAACTATTTGGCTTGTATGATTCCGCAAATTGAACTGCATAATTTCTTGCTGATTGTGCAATTCCTAAATAACATGCTGGTATATGTAGCAACCAGCCAATACCCTTTTGTTTCACTTTCCCGCCTTTTACATCCGTAAAAAAGCGGTTGTCTATCTCTACATTTTGTAAGACAAGGTCGTGGCTAGCAGTCCCTCGCATTGCAACGCTATCCCACGTTTCTTCAATAGATACACCGAGTGTATTTCTTGGAATAACAAACTCACCAACTTCTTCACGGCCTTCCATACTTGCTGAAATAATAAAATAATCAAGTGCTGGCGCCATCGTTGTAAAAGTTTTTCTTCCATTTATAACCCACTTCTCGCCTTGTTGAACCGCTATTGTTTCTGGTTTGCCGCCACGCGTCGGACTCCCTGTTTTCGGTTCTGTTGCTGCCCTGTTAAAGAGCGCACCATTACGTACTTCTTCGCAAAACCATTTGAACATCTCATCATTCCAAGAGCGATTTTCCGCTAGCTCCTTCACAATGCCAAGATGCCAGCCAATCGATAATGCAGTAGCTCCACAGCCTTCCGCGATTTTCTCTTGAAATAAAACGAAGTCATATAAAGAAATGGCACTACCACCAAATTCCTTCGGTAACGTTAATTTCGTATATCCGATATCTTTCAAATCATTTATATTTTCATACGGAAATGATCCTAATTCACTTAGCTGATGCTCCCTTTCCATGAACTTCGGAATCAATTTATTTATTTTCTCAATAATTAAAGACTGTTCTTCTGTTTCAACAAATGAGAGTGCCATACTATAATCTCCTTTATCCCGCTATTTACGGGCAGTAAAACTCCCACCTAAAAATTCAGGTGAAGCAAAGGAAGTTAGGTGGGAGATCAACTGCCCGTAAACGCCCGATTGGTTCAACTAATAATCAGTGAGAAACCCACCCACTGATTAAAGTTTCACTTTATGCTCGATTCATAAACCGTTCATTTTGTCATTATGATTATATGAAGCTACCTCTCTATTGTTTCACTATTCCGATAAAAATACAATGTTTTTGACTAATAAGAAAAGTTCCTATTTAAGGATAGATCCTTTTCTTATATTAGTCCCCCTTCAATGCTTTTAACGGCAAAGAGGTTACATATCCAATATACGAGAATAATTCTTTAAAGAAGAATGGTATTTCTGTATCTAACGTTTTATATGCTGATGTCGGCGTTGGTGAAGCATACGCTTCAATATTAATATGTTTTGCGATTCTCATTGCGCGTTTCATATGAAGTGGATCACTTACAATCGTGTATGTTTGTATGCCGTTCTCTATTCCAACTTGCTTCGCATTTTTTAAATTTTCTTCAGTGAAAAGGGATTTAGTTTCAATTAAAATATCTTCCTCTTTTACACCTTGTTTCATTGCATATACTCTTGCAGTACGTGCTTCCTCAAGTTCTGCCTCGAACTTTGTACCACCTGTAAAAATAATCTTTTTAATATTTCCGTTCTTATATAAAGAAATCGCATGATTAATTCTTTCTTTAAATACAGGAGATGGTTTTCCGTTCCATGAAGCTGCTCCTAGTACGATACCAGCATCCGTTTTCACGTCATCATTTGCTTTAAAACGATAACTCCAAATATCGTAAGCTGCATAACTTACATATAAAATAGCAGAACAAATCATTAGTAAAAATACTTGAAAGATTCGTCTTTTCTTACTCTTCTTATTTTCTTTCATTTGTAATTGCCTCCGTACATCATCCATACTTCTATAAAAAACATTTATATCAAATCGTTTTGTTTGAGTTTATTTAAAAGAAGGAACTTTACTTGTTATTTATGTATAAAAGGGTTTTCATTTAAAATTGAGGATTATCAATTCATTTTCATTTGCGGTTTTCATTACATTTTTTAAATTCATAAGTTTATTACCATACAACTACATTGTAACGAATTTTTTCTCAGAAGGGAACGATGAAACAAAAGGAATTAAAATAAAGTAGCATTTTGTAAGAAAAAAGGTATATTTTTCATATCTCACGAACAATATACCTTTCAAAACACGAATTATAACTTTTCTTTATACAACTCTAATTTTTCTAACAATTTTTCTTTTACGCTTGGCCATTCACTCGAGATAATACTGTACACCACCGCATCTCTCACATAACCATTCGGTAATTTTCTTTCATTTCGAAGCACACCCTCTTTTACTGCGCCTAACCTTTCAATTGCTCGTTGTGCTTTTTCATTTCTTGCATCCGTCTTAATTTGCACTCTCAGCATATGCAATTTTTCAAAAGCATACTGAAGAAGCATATACTTACACTCTGTATTTATACTCGTACGTTGCACACTCGGATGATACCACGTTTGCCCTAACTCAACTGTCTTATCTTCTACTGAAATATTATATAAACGTGTACTTCCTACAATCTTATTCGACTGTTGATCTACGACTATGAAAGGTATTTGAGTACCTCTTCCGTAACCCTTTATCGCTTTTTGAACGTATTGTTGCATATCTTGCACACTATCCATTTTAGAGATTAAATACGCCCAAATATCCCGATTTCCTTCTACAATCGAAAACAAAGTTTCGACATCAGTATTATCCATTAACCGCAACTTTGCTCTTTCGTGAATAATTTCCATTTTTAAGCCCCCTTTGTTGTTACTATATCATAAGAATCAAAAACGCATTATAAGAATAAAAAAATATAAAGAAAAGAATTCTTTTCAAATATATTCTTCTCGTATAAGGTAGGAAGACTCATCAGTAATCATTAAAAAAATAATTTTTTGATAATTTACAATAAATTCTTTTTTCAATGATAAACGGGAGGGGATAAAAAATGCTAGATCAAATTACTTGGGGAACTCCAGGCAGCTTATTATGCTTAGGATTCTTTTTTGCGGGACTAGGAATCTTCTTAAGAAGCGTTACGTCATATACGAAAAATAAATAAGAATATCCCGCTTTTAAACAAAAGAAGCCCTCTTTTTACAGACGGCTTCTTTTGTTTAACTTTATCTCATTAAAACTTCAAAGCAACAAATAAGCAATCGGCGTAATAATAAGCAACGTTAAAATCGTTCTCTGCACATACAGAATAATAAGTTCAGATACTTTTAACGGAATATCTGTTGATAATATACAAGGAATTGAAGCGGAGAAAAACAGTATAGATGATACGGAAACAACTGCAATGACAAACTTTGTCACAAGTGGCGCACTTACAACTAATAATGACGGTAAAAACATTTCTGCAATACCAACGGATGCCGCTTTAGCAGCTAAGTCTGCTTCCGGTAATTGTAATAGCCATGTAAACGGATAGAAAATATAACTGATCCAATCAAATATTGGCGTGAACTTCGCTAAGACGATACCAATTAATCCTACTGACATAATGGATGGTAAAATTCCCATTGTCATAATAAATCCGTCTTTTAAATTCACTGCAATATTTTTCATAATGCTCGGTGCAGACTTTGATACTTCTAACGCATCTTCCCAAGCACGTTCCAACATTTTCTCTTTATAAACAGGCTCTGGGAACCCTTCTTCTGTTACATATGTATCTGGTTTTCTACTAAGGGGCGGGATTCTTACGGTGATAGCAGTCACGATGAATGTTACAACAAGTGTAGTCCAAAAATAAACATTCCATAAATGCATAATATCTAATGTTTTTGCGATGATGATCATAAATGTAGCGGATACTGTAGAAAATCCTGTAGCGATAATCGCCGCTTCTTTTGTCGTATACTTTCCTTCTTTATACACGCGGTTCGTAATAAGAAGGGCAAGCGAATAACTTCCAACGAAGGACGCAACTGCATCAATCGCCGATCTCCCCGGCGTATTCCATAATGGCCTCATAATCGGACGACAAAATGTACCGATAAATTCAAGCAATCCATATCCGACTAATAACGCTAAAAACGCCGAGCCAATTGGAACGAGCAAACTTACTGATATGACTAGCTTCTCATACAAAAACGGCCCAATATCTGGCGCAAAGAACCAAGCTGGTCCTACTTTTAAACAATATAATATGCCAAAAACAACGCCAACTACTTTTAAAATAGAAAAACAAATGTCTACAATAGATGCATTCCATTTCTTCGTATAAAATGGATAAATCGCACCAATCGCCATAACAAATAATGCATAATAAGGTACTACGCCAGGAACCGAAGCCCTAATCCACGATACGATATGATCAATCATAATAGACGATGCACCGTTTATCGTAACAGGAACGAAAAACATAAACACCCCAACGAGACTAGCAAGTATAAACCGAAGAATAATCCCCTTCTCTCGCCCTGTCTTAATTACATTACTCTTTAATTCAATTTCACTCAAAATTCGACACCTCCCGTTATCTAAATATTCCGTACAATTATATTATATTCCTTCTTTCCATTTCTACTATTTAATCATATGAAAAAGCCTATTTTAAAATAGGCTTTTCTATTACCTCTCATAATCATCCACAATCACTTGAATGAAACGATACGACTCTTCTGCTACTTTTTCATTACTCTCCCTATTCGCATCATATGTAATTAACGCCTTCCAAAGTGCCCATCCTCTCGCTCTATTCCACGTTTCTTCATCCATGCGTAATACTTCTTTAAATACATTTCTACTATTTTCATCAAAAAACGTCCACGCCATCGCTGCATCACAAGCAGGATCTCCTACACCTAAAATACCAAAATCAATTACAGCACAAAGCTTTCCATCTTTAACGAGTAAATTCCCTGGCGCTACATCTCCATGAACCCAAACTGGCTTACGATCCCATGTTGAACTAAGTGCTACATTCCAAAGGTGTTTTAATAATGCCTCGTCAAAAACATCCTTATTATTTTCAATAGCAACTCTCGCCTCTTCATCATATACAGATATAAGTCCGCCTCGGTAAAAATTATGTGTTCCAGCTAAAGGTCCGTTACTCGCATTAATAGATTGCAATTCTACTAAAAAAGATCCTAAGTCCGCCGCAAATTCATTTAAATCCCGAACGTTTTGTTTCGTAACTGTTTCTCCCTCTATCCACTTATTAATAGACCAAGGCAATGGATACGCTTCAGACGGATTTCCTTTCGCAAGTGGGGTAGAAATCGGTAAAGAAAGCCCCTTATTTAATATAGGAAGCCAACTATTTTCTTTCTCTACTTGCGGTGCATATGCCACATCACTTGGCAATCTTACACTCATCTCATCCCCTAAGTGAAACGTCCTATTATCATGCCCACTAAACTTTACAGGTTTCACTTCTAAATGGGCCCATTCAGGAAACTGTTCCTGTATTAACTTTTCAACTAAACTTACGTTAATTGGATGCATTCACATTCTCCTTTTCTTTTGAAACTTACTAAGCCCATCCGTACTTCCAACATATTCAAAACTATTTTTCTTATAAAAATCATTCAACGTACGATTATGCCCCACGCAATCTAACTTCAAATACTCTTTATCACATTGCACATTCTCTTCTACCCACCGTAAAATCCATTCTCCTATTCCATTTTCCTTATACTTCCGTTTCACCGCAAATCTATGAATATATAATGAATTAGAAACTTCCTCTTTACCAAAAATATGTTCATCCCATTCATTTTGTTTAGGAGAAACTGTAACCGTACCAACTATTTCAGCTTCTTTCAGAACAACATATGTATATTTCTCTCTTATACATTCTAGTATTTCAGCCGTAGCTTCCTCTCCTAAAAGATACTGCCACTGATCCACTTCTTTATATTGTAGCCATTGTGCTACCTCTTTTAATAAAAGGATAATACTATCACTTTCATTTTCAGTAGCAATTCGAATTGCATATTCTTTACTTATATTTCTCTCCATATTGCCTTTCCCCTTTCAAATTGCTACCATACTGACAAACGAGTCCTTCCATCATTTTCATCTGTAATATATTCTACATAAAATCCTTGATTCACTGCGTTTTCATACATCATTTCAATCTCTTCTTGGTTTTTCGCATAAATTTGTATATACTCGCCATCCGCTACTAATACGACTACTTCACACTTACTCTCCTTAAATTCTTCAAATGTTGCAATTTCTCCTATTACCTCTCCTTTTGGACATGCTTTTAGATCTAAAAATAAAAGATAATATATGTTATCTTTTATTAGCTTTTTTAATTCTGATCCCTCCATGATCTCGTTATCTTCTGAAAATAATTCTGGACCTAATTCATTCCCTATTATTATATAAGCTTCCTCCCTTCCCATGACTTGCCAATCAAATACAGTAATATCAATTGGCTTTAATACTTTCCAAAGTAAATTATCATATCCATCTAGAATATCTACTGTAATCCCTCTTTTCATATACTTGCTCCTAACTTATTCATTTTCGTTTCATACATTATATATGAAATGTAATTACTATATTTTGTCGATACATAAGTACATCATAAAAAAAACCGCTCCACGACTAGCGAAACGGTTTCCTTCTGCTTACATTTAAATATTTCATTCAATTGTTGGACTACGTTTTAAAATATTTTTTAATATATGCACCACATCATTCGTTCATTCTTAATGCTCACTTCGACTTTACAAAGTAATATAAAAACCATACTGCATGATTTTGTTCATCCGCAGCTATTCTCCGTAACAACTCTTTCAAATGTACATCCGATGTCTCATCTGAAATTTCCAAATAAAAATCTACTGTTTTTTGTTCATCTTGTATAGCGAACTCTAATCCTTGTAAATACGTATTTGGGCAGTCTTCAGTAATTTGTGGTTTTGGCTGCCTACCAGTTAAGTTCGTATAAATTTGTACAAAGTTGTGGAAATGCTTTATTTCATCATTACGAATTTCAAGAATTTGTTTTTGTTCTACTTGATTTGGAGCCATATTCGCTAATTTTGCATAGCAGCTTATAGCGCTATACTCTCCATTTATAGCTTTTTCAATATCACTAATTAACTTATCATTCTGCCTATACCAATCATAATAATTCGAATTATACATCATATCCCCCCATACTTTCGCTTAACATTTTATGCATTTAGAAATAGTAGGAGCCTGTGTATATAACGGGACGGCTTTAGATTGAAAGAAAAGTTTGAGAAAAGGGTCTATTTTGTAAAGGAATTGCTTATTCATAAAGTGAAACTATAATCAGTGGGGATTTTACTACACGGCAAATAGCGGATAAAATATCACTATTTTTTTGTACGCTGTTGCTATAAATTCGCGAATGAATCAGGTTTCCAACCAGATGTGGTGTTGAGATGCGAAGCTATTATGAATCCAGTCATATAACTAGGAGGTACCACTATGCCATCTTTATTTAAAACTATGGCCTTCCAGCTGAAAACCGAAAGACTTGAGCTTAGTATGTGGGAGGAATCCGATTCCGTTTGGCTGAGCAAATTAATTGGCGAACGTGGCGTGGACATTCCAGCCGTTGATTCCGTTCGTAACCGGCTTATTGAGATGCGCAAGAAGGCAGACGAAAATGGTATTTCCCTTCTCACTATTCGAAGGAGAGACGAAGGCGATTTCATTGGGTACTGTGGCTTAATTATCGGTCGTTCCACACTTGAAGAGCCGGAGATTGCATACGAGTTGTTCCGCAGCGCTCATGGTAAAGGTTATGCGACTGAGGCCGCATCTGTTGTACTGGACGCGGCGATTGCTACTGGGCGCCAAAGACTTTGGTCGACTGTAGGTGCTTGGAATATCGCTTCCCTCCGGGTACTAGAAAAGATAGGATTTAAGCGGCATCACAGTACGTGGGATGATGAACGTGGTGAGATTGTTTGGAACGTACGCGATCTTTAAAGATTTCGCCTTAATTCTAAACACTACACTTTTCAACAATCAAGCATTTACATTGAGAAAAAATCACAAACAAGCCGTTTCACTAATTAGTGAAACGGCTTGTTTTTAAGCGTTCAATTCTGTTTTATGCCCTTTTACTACACTACGTTTGAGTGCAGTTGCTAATATAGTAACCATACTTACTATACCAATCCAAACGAGTACAGTAACAGGTGTATTCCAGCTTAACCCTTTTCCGAAGAAGAAGATTTCTCTTAGGCCTTCAATCATAAATTTCATTGGTAACCATGAGTAAACCCAGTCTTGATAAAACGGAGACAACATCTCAGGTGCTAATGATAATAACGGTGCCCCGAAGAATAGTAATAAAGCGAATAAACCGATTCCTTTTAGCCCAACTAATGATAGTACTGCAGATATCATTAAGAAGAAACTAAAAGAAGTAATGGATAAGAATAGAGCTGTATCCGTGAAGTTCGAAATATTTAACCCTACCATCCCATCTGCAATCCATGTAAGACCAAACCCAATTACAAGTGTCGCAATAGCTCCTGTTACGATTTGTTTTACTTTTAACAGAAAGTTTTCTTTTCTTGAGCTTACTGGCATTTTACTAATCGCAATAAAAATAATCGCTGCACTAGCTAAACTTGCAATCCATAACGGCTGGAATAATGATATTGGTGAGTTACCGTTCGCACTATTTTTGCCGACCCCATTCACATTTTTCACGTTCTTTACAATAGGTGTTACTAATTTCTCAGCTTGATTTGTTGTTACAGTAGCTCCTTTTGCTTTCAATCCTTCTAATATTTGTGTACGAACAGTATTGTTCATATTATCAACAATCGCCTGTAATATTTGCCCTGCCATAGTTGATGCAGCCGTATTCATTCCTTGATTAATATATATTTCTATCTCAGGTGAAGATGGCTGTGGTGTTCGTAACGACGCTTGTTTTGCGCTAAATTCTTTCGGGATGACTAATGCCGCGTAATACTCTTTATTGTTTAATCCCTTTTGAACGGCTTCTTTATTTTTTACTTCTACCCACTTCACTGCGGGTTCTTCCTCTGATTTCGCTGTTTTTTTCATGTTATCAACGATCGTTTGCCCCATATTCATTTTCGGTTGATTTGGAATTTCTACACCTTGATCCTCATTTACAATTGCAATTGGCAAGTTTTTCGGCTGCGGTTGAACAGTTGGAAATAGCGTTAATGAAAAAATAAAAACAACAAGTAGTGCAATAACTGGTGATAAAAATAAAAGTTTATTTTTAAACATTTTCTTTTCTCCTCCCTTAATTTGATCTATAATAACCAACAACGTGTTGTTTATTTATATTTTGAATTATATGTTCGAGTTGAACCTTATACAATAATCAAAAATCGTGAATGTGTTGGTTATAAGACACATTTTCCAAATGTGTTGAGTAAAATTAAGGAGGGATATGCTTTGCGCGATAATAATTTAGATTTGCGTGTTGTTCGTACGAAAACTGCCATACGAAATGCATTGGTGGAGCTAATTGAAGAAAAAGGTTTTGACGCCATTACAGTGAAAGATATTACAACGAAAGCAAACATTAATCGCGGTACTTTCTATGCGCACTATCAAGATAAATTTGATTTAATGACAAAATGCCAAGAAGACATTATGTACGAGTTTTCTAGCATTGCTAAACAGAAATTCCCGGAAGTTATTGCTGACCTTGGATCAAATCCTTCTCCAACAATGCCATTTATACTTATCACTTCTATTCTTGAATTTCTAAATGAAAATAGTGATTTTATGAGAGCTGTACTAAGTCCGAAAGGAGATTTATCTTTCCAAACAAAACTGAAAGACTTTATGTGGAAAACATTATTTGAAGATACGAATGGTCCTCTCATTAATAAGGAGAATTTACTTGTTCCAAGCGAATATTTAACTTCTTATATGGCATCTGCACATATAGGTGTCATCCAACAATGGTTAAATAATGGACAAAAAGAAACACCTGAGGAGATTGCTCGCTTTTTATCAACAATCGCAGTTCATGGACCTTTTTATGCTGCTGGCTTAAAGAAATAAGCCCGCTTGCTTAGTAATTTCTATTATTTTATTAATAACTTGAAATTTATGTTTCTGTAAAAAAAGCTGTTGAAAGGACTCCCCTTCAACAGCTTCTACATTATTAACGATATAAACGAACTGCACCTGCAGAATTATCATCTGCTTGTCCAACTACTTCAAATTTCAATCCAAATTTCGGTAATTTACGTCCTGCATCTGGGATTAAATCATTTATATACAATTTAGAGTCATCAAACTTCGTTACACCTGGTAATCCTTTGTAATCATATGTTCCGCGTGTTGGAGATACCACTTTCCATGCTGGCGTTTGGTTAAGGGAGAACGCAGCATCTGCGATTTGGAATCGTGTACTATTTTTAACAGTTGGTTTGCCGTTTAGTGTTCCAACAATTGCCTCTGGGTGAGAGTCAACAACTCCTAAGAAACCTTCACCTGGATGTAAACCAACCCAATTATCTGTAAAGCTAGAGTCTGCATACCATACTAGCAGACCTGTATTATATGGTACACCACTGCTATATTTTAACGCTTGATCAGCACCAGCATAGTTTCTCCACTCTAAATAGTAGTTATGCTTCTTCTTATCAAAACCGTCTGCTACAACAAAACCATTTAATTTAAATTTCGTTTCGCCTTCTGCATCATCAGAGAACACAACATTTCCATCTACAGTTAATGTAGCATTATCAAAAGTAAAACCGGTCGGCGCTAAACCACCATCTGTAATGTATTCGAATACTAATTTTACTTTTTGACCTTTGAATTTGCTTAAGTCATAAGACTTATCTACCCATTTACCATCTGTTGTGTCTAGACCATTTTTTACATTTTTTTCACCAATTCGATCCACTAACGTTTTCGTACCATCTTCTTTCACTGCATGTACTTCAAGGAAGTCATAATCCGTTTCAATTTCATACATTGATTTATAATCAAACCTCGCATTTGTTGCATTTGTTAAATCAAACACTGGCGTTTCTAATGTTGTATGAAGGTTATCACCTTTTGTACTATAGTAGTACTTCTTACCGAATGCAGGCTGAATACCTTTCACCTCTTTATCTGGTAAGTTAACACGAATCAGACCAGGACGATTTGATTTCGTTACACTTTGATCTAAATACGTCGCATAGCCAATACCACGATTTAATTTATTATAGTCAACCTCTACAATATTGGCCCAGTTTCCACCTATGTTCTTTTGAAAGAACTCTTTGTTTTGCGGAGAGAAACTCGGTGGCGTTGTTCCTGCAATTTTACCAGCCCAGCTACCGCCACTCATAACAGACCAGGAGTTAATTGGCTCACCTGCTCCTGTGTACTTCGTATCATACTCATCTGGAAGACCTAAATCATGACCAAATTCATGTGCGAATACACCAACCGCTCCGTCTTCTGGCTCAATTGTGTAGTCGTATGCTGCCATCTTACCGCCCCAGTTATCAACTTTTGCTTTTGTTCCTTCAATTGGATATGGTGTTCCAAGGTGCCAACGATGTGACCAAATTGCATCATCACCTAGTCTACCACCGCCCCCATCTTGCCCAACTCCAGCGTGAATGACCATTAAGTGATCAATCAGACCATCTGGTTCATTTTTATTGCCATCACCATTATTGTCATATTGATCGTATTCGTCAAATTCAGATAAATCAATACCACTTTCTACAGCCGCATTTAATGCCTCTTTTACAAAATCACGAGGTCCTTTTGGTCCCATATTATCATGACCGCCATCTCCTGCATCTGCGCCATAATCTGCCGCATTACCAGGAACTGTCAACCACTTTGTTACTGTGCCATCTACTGTATAACTACCGCCAGATTGCTCTTCATAATATTGTTTAAATGTTGGTACTTTTGAACCATCAAAGAGTGTAAATGGCTCATTACCAAATAACATTTTTTGATAATGTTCTGGATTAAAATCATTTGAATACATATAACCTGGTACTTGATCAATATTGTTATGCTTAAAGTCCGCAAACTCTACTAGCAATACGAGAACTTTATCTTTACGAACATCACCGTTATATTGTTTTTGCTTCGCTGAAGTAGTTGGTACTTGGCCGTTTAATCCCCCTTTAACCGGCTCTTGTCCCGCTACTGGACCACTAGCAGGTTGATCTGCTTTTTCTTTCTCATCTGCTTTTGCATCTTTAACTTTTTTCAAAAAGTCAGCCGCTTCTCTCGTAACACTATCCCCCGCTGCTGGTTCTTTTCCCGCATTTTCTCCTTTTTTCTTCTCTACGTATTTTTCAACAGCTTTTAATGTGTCTTCTTTCGACGTAGATTCATTAATTACACCGCGTTTCTTGAGCGCATCTGCTAAACGCTCCTCTTGAATTAAATTTTCATCAATGGGACTTAAAGTTCCTCCATTAGACGGCGTTGCCGCATAAACAGATTGACCCCCATACCCAAATGTGCAACTAAGCACAGCTGCCGCCGCAAGCGTAGACAGCACTTTAAAAGGTTTTTTCTTCATCCCTATTCCTCCCCAATATTAAATAAGATACAACGTTTATATATTACGGAAAATTCAGAAAATTATCAATGCATTGTCTGAATTTGTAATATTTTTGAAAAAATCCTTTGTTTTAGATGAACATACATTCTGATTCATCAATATTTCAGAAAATATTGATGAAAGTTGATAAAACTATTAAAATCATAAAGAAATCGTCCACTATATTTAGTGGACGATTTCTTTATTTATCTAAAATACAACTACAACACTTCAATATATCCTTCTGTTCCATGTACCCGAATTCGTTGCCCGCCTTTTATTAGTTTCGTAGCGTTCTCTACTCCAACAACTGCTGGCAGGCCATACTCACGTGCAATCACTGCTCCGTGCGTCATAAGCCCGCCGACTTCAGTGACTAACCCTTTTATAGAAACAAACAAAGGTGTCCACCCAGGATCGGTAAATGCCGTAACTAATATATCTCCATCTTCCAAATTCGCGTCTTCCATGTTTAAAATAACGCGTGCTCTCCCCTCAACCACTCCAGAAGAAACAGGCAAACCTACAATTGCTTCAGCCGGGAGATTTTCGCGTTTGTACTTACCTGTAATGATTTCTCCATCAGACGTGATAACACGCGGAGGTGTTAGTTTTTCATATAATTTGTACGCATTTTTTTGTTTATGAATAATCTTGTAATCTAGTTTATTTGTGCGGACGACTTCGTGAAGTTCTTCAAAAGTTAGATAGTATATATCTTCTATTTCATCCAGAACATTATTTTGCACAAGTTTCTCTGCTTCTTTCAGTAATGCCTGCTTATATATGAAATAACGATGAATCATGCCGTATTTCGGATATTCACGATAACCGATGAAATTGCGGAGGTTACAAATCATTCTCTTCGTCTCTTCTACTTTTTGTTCCCCATCCGGCAAGTGCTGCAATCGCTCTAACAGCTCTGCTTCTTTTTTCAAAGCTTCCTGCAGCCCTTCTTCAAACTTCCGCTTACTAGCACCATATTCAAAGTCTCTTATATGATTTAAAATCATCGGTATAATTGTAGCTGGCTGTTCACTCCAGCGCGTTTTCGTAATGTCAATTTCTCCGCTGCATCTCATTCCATATTTATTTAGAAAGGCATCGATTGCATCCCGAACTTTTTCCCCGCCTTTAAACTGAATTAATTCATCTAAAAATCTGTCATCTTCTACATGCTGTAAATACGCAATGACTTCCGGATACGGCCGGATCACATCTGCCACATCCAATAACGCTAGCCCCATTTCTGACGTAATATTATGTTGTACAGATTGTGAAAGTACATCTGCTGCATTCTTTTCCCCTAGCCATTGTTCTATTTTTTCATTGATCCATGATAAAGCATTCATACCTGCCATAATTACAGCCATACTTTGCGGATCAAATAATATTTTCTTTAATTGCTGGATATCTTCTAAAATAAAACTAAGTACATCTGATCCTGATTTCATTTGAATGTTTTGTTTTAACTCTTCGATCGATGCTTCACTATTCTTTATTAAATCCGTAACGATTGCTGGATCATTTTCGATTTGTGGTTGTGAGCCTGCAGGCGGCATTCTCTTACTATTTTCTTTTTCATCATCCGGTAACAATTTGATAAAATTATCTCGCTCTATTACAGTCATTAATGCATCTTTAATAAGCGGCTCCGACTCACCTATTGTATTTAATAAAAACTCCCTACTTGCAGGTGAAGCCAATCTTTGTGCAACATCAACAAACAACCTTCCCCCAGCTTGAAACCTTGGTCCGAAAGATGTTAACTGAAATAAAGACATTCCTAATGGCTTCAAAGGATCAGTCATCATTTGCTGGTGACCGACCGATACATATACGTGATTTTCCCCATCATTTACTTCTGGAATTGGATATAAAGTCGTAATCGGTCTGCTTTGGACTATATAAATTGTATCATCAACTAAGCACCATTCAATATCTTGCGGACAACCAAAATAAGCTTCGATTTGTCTTCCGATGCGTGCTAGTTGTAAAATCTGTTGTTCAGTAAGTGTTTGAAATTTTTGCTGATTAGGAGCAATTTTCTTTCTCTCTGTTCCGCCTTCTTTTCGTCCATAGATGGCTAATTTTTTCGTTGCGATGACCTTTTCGACGATTTCGTCTTCTTTTACCTTATAATTATCGGCAGAAACCAATCCAGATACTAGCGCCTCGCCAAGTCCAAAGCTGGCATCGATTGACAACACCTTCCTATTCGAAGTAATCGGATCCGCAGTAAATAAAATCCCTGAAGCCTCAGGGAAAACCATTTTTTGAATGACAACACATATAGAAACTTGATTATGATCAAAACCGTTTTGCATTCGGTATATAACCGCCCGATCTGTAAACAAAGAAGCCCAGCATTTTTTAATATGCTGCAAAATGTTTTCTTTTCCAATAACATTTAAATACGTATCTTGTTGACCAGCAAACGAGGCATACGGTAAATCTTCAGCAGTAGCACTCGAACGCACTGCATATGCATGTTCATCGCCAAAGTGCGAGAGATAATGAGCTACTGATTCCACTACATCAACTGGAATTTCCACCGCCATAATGACTTCTCTAATCTGCTTACTAATTTCACCAATTCGATCTCGTTCCTCAATTTTTAGCATTGCTAATTGATTCAATAAAGTTTGAAACGCTCCATTTTTTCCGATGGCCTGTTCATACCCTACCGTTGTAACACAAAACCCTTCTGGCACTTGTATCCCTTGAATATTGGATAACTCCCCTAAATTCAATCCTTTTCCACCAACGAGAAAAAGCTGCGTTTTTTCTATTTCCTGAAAATCGAGAACGAAAGAACTCATTTGGCACCTCTCCTTACTATTCATGTGTTCTTGATTGTAACAGTAGTAAATGAGAAGAAACAGTCTATTTCGAACGTAAATTACATGATATAATTAAGTTAGGAAGAGATCATCACTTCTATTTCCCCTCTAATTCACTTCAATTACATCACCAAACTTAAACATTCTTTTATTATGAAAAGCAATCATTAGACATAATGGATTTCTATCGAACTTTGTTATGTCTTTTTTATATAAATCCATATTGTAATATCTTTATAAATCTTTTATTAAGCCATAAATTCGCCTCAAGAATAGTAGAATCTGTGACTTTAAAAACAATATTTTTTGTTTGCACTTTATATAAATTGATATGAATCCCTCTTAATTCTAGGACTAAATTATTGTTTTTTAATCCCGCATTAATTCTTTTCTCAAATTCGCCAAAATGAATTTTCAAGATTAGGGAACTATAATGTCGTATTAAAATATATTAAGGGGGAGAAAAATTGGACAATGAAATGAATTATGGAAGTGATTACAAGTTTATTCCAGCAACTTCAATTGAAAGTGGTCACGGCATCGAAGTATTGCCTGATTTATTTTGTTACACGATTCAAATCGTCAATATATGCTTTGTTGGAAATCCTAAGACCAATGATTTTGTTTTAGTTGATGCTGGAATGCCTAAATGTGCAAATGAAATTATCTCTATCGCTGAGGATCGATTTGGTACCAATAGTCGCCCAAAAGTAATTATTTTAACTCACGGCCATTTTGATCATGTTGGGGGAATAATTGAACTCATCAAGTATTGGGATGTTCCCGTCTATGCACATCAAATGGAGCTACCGTTCCTGACTGGACAACAAAGCTATCCAGAACCAGACCCTACAGTTGAAGGTGGTATGGTAGCGAAAATGTCTCCTCTGTTCCCAAACGAACCAATTGACTTAGGAAATAACATAAAAGCGCTACCTATTGATGGAACTGTTCCCCATATGCCAGAGTTTAGATGGATTCATACACCAGGACATACTCCAGGGCAGATTTCATTATTCCGAGAAAAAGACCGAACTTTAATTGCTGGGGACGCTTTTGTTACAGTGAAACAGGAGTATCTGTATAAAGTAATAACTCAAGAACAGGAAATAAGCGGTCCGCCTCGTTATTTAACAACAGACTGGAAAGCCGCTAAAGAGTCAGTTCTTAAGCTAGAAAAGTTAAAGCCTCTAACCGCTGTTACTGGACACGGGATACCTATGTCGGGTGAATTGCTATCAACAAGCCTCAAAACACTCGTTCAAGAATTTGATAAAATTGCTGTGCCTGATTACGGAAAATATATAGATAAAAAGATGCATTAAACGCGAAAATACTTTGTTTATTTTTATATTAACGAATCAGAATATGATACAAAATCAAAACACCAAAAATATTAAGTTTAATATGAAAAAAACTGTACTTAGGCAACCTCTCTATTATAAGAATGGAACTACCCTTTATGAATAAAGCTCGATATTCCGCAAATACTATCCATAGTATAAGCCTGCTTCTTACCCAGGTTGTACTTCTTACCATTAAAGGGTGATTAAAACGGGTTACGCTATATAAAAGCATAATCCGTTTTTAATGAAATATTTTATTCCATATACGTTTAAACAATGGAGGAAAATGATGAAACATATTGTTGCTTTATTAATTAAGTACACAGCGATAACTGCAGTATTGCTAATCATGCTCAGTATCTTTCAAGGCATTTCAATTCCTAGAGTATTACTAATTTCTCTTTTTCTTACGGGAACTGCCTATTTAATCGGAGATCTCTTCATTTTACCTAAATACGGAAATGCGATTGCTACAATGGCAGATTTCGGTTTAAGCTTCTTTGGAATTTGGTTATTAACATCCTTGTTTACTAATTTAGATGCTACTCGTAATATTGGATTTTCTTCATTTTTAGCTGCTTTAATTATTGGCGGAATAGAAGTTTTCTTCCACATTTATATGCAGAAGTTAGTACTGCGTAATGACAATGAATTAAGAGAACATAATCATATTCCCCATGATAAATACGCTATGGAGATATCAGATGAATATATGGATTCTTCCACAATAAATAAGTCCAAGCTTGAGGATACACCTAAAAAATAAAAAAGTGGCCAACGCCACTTTTTTATTTTTGTTTATTACGCTTGGTCAGAATTTCTTACATGTAATGGAGGTGGAACTACCCATCCCTTTTTCTTACTTAAACGTAGCAGAGTTACACCTGCCTGCGCTTTTTTCATATGAAATTGTCCGAATAGCATACCTACATCTTCTCGAAGGCATTTTCCCATTACTTGACTACATGTCACAAGTCCAGCTGCTAATCCTGTAGAAACAGCTGCAGCAATTTCAACATCATTAATACGTGCTCCAGGAGGAATGTCTTCGATAGATGCAACTGGTCGTTCTGGAGGAGCAGGCGGTAAAGCGACCCCATTAATCTTTAAAAGAGCTTTTAATTCTTCTATTTCCGAATTCATATCATTTTCAATTAAGCCTTCTAAAAACTTCTTCAAATCTTCATCACCTGTGTGATTCATAAACACTTGATGGCTTGCAATTGCACCCTGTGCAGCAAGAAGATAACTCCAAATGTCAAATACTTCTCCGTAATGTAAAGGTTCATTTTGAGGATTTCCACTTAATATACCCATTTTTAAATTCCTACCTTTCGAAAATATCATAATAAATATTGATTTCAATATTGAAATCAAATTTTTAAGTATGCTTTTTCCTGCAAAAGATTTTCTACTATGCATGGAAAACACCTTTCCAACACTGCGTGTTTATTGTTTAGGAAAGTAGTTTACAAATTAAATACTCAAAGATTATGAAAGAAGATTATCAATAATCTTTGAGTGAGAATCTGTTTAATATAAGGTTTTTTATTTTTATGAATACACAAAAGAAATTGATTTACATATTTGCTATATTTTAAGCCAATTTACTTAGCGGTTAGCTCTACCACCAAGTTGTTGTTCTGCCATTGCTACTAAACGTTTTGTAATTTCACCACCAACAGATCCGTTTGAACGAGCTGTTGTATCTGCACCAAGTTGTACACCAAACTCTTGTGCAATTTCATATTTCATTTGATCAAGAGCTTGTTCAGCGCCTCGAACTAATACTTCATTACGACTTCCACTATTATTTTTTCCCATATTGTTTCACCTCCGATGTTTTTAATATGCTACAAATTATGAAAAAATAATTATCCTTTTTATGGAAATTAGATTATGAATAAAAATTGATTTTTTTCTTAAAGTAGGGCAAAACATATAAGAAAGAATAACTGATATAACATACTTTCATAACAACACTATGTATACTTTCTAATTCCCTTCAGTAAACAAAAGAAAGATTTCTATTTCACCAAGAGATTAAATAAAATTATGTTTTGAGACATAATCCAAAAGGAGATATGAGATGAAGGCTGTAACCTATCAAGGACCAAACCAAGTACAGGTTAAACAAGTGGATGATGCAAAATTAGAGAAAAAAGATGATATTATTGTAAAAATTACTTCAACCGCTATTTGCGGTTCTGATTTACATTTATATCAAGGCAACATGCCCTTACCTCAAGGATACATTATCGGCCATGAACCAATGGGAATCGTTGAAGAAGTCGGGCCAGATGTCACTAAAGTGAAAAAAGGCGATCGTGTTGTCATCCCATTCAACGTTTCTTGTGGACATTGTTTCTATTGCCAACATGAAATGGAAAGTCAATGTGATAACTCAAACCCTCATTACGATTCTGGTGGATACTTTGGTTATACAGAGAAATTTGGTAATCATCCGGGCGGACAAGCAGAATATTTAAAAGTTCCTTTTGGAAATTTCACTCCATTTGTTATACCGGAATCATGCGAACTTGAAGATGAATCCCTACTATTTCTATCAGATGTTTTACCAACAGCCTATTGGAGTGTAATAAACGCAGGCGTTAAGCCAGGTGATACTGTTATCGTCCTTGGTTGTGGACCTGTTGGATTAATGACACAAAAATTCGCTTGGATGCAAGGTGCTAAACGTGTAATTGCAGTGGATTACTTAGATTATCGGATGAATTATGCAAAAAAGATTAACAATGTTGAGGTATTTGAGTTTACAAAATTCCCCGATATGGGAGAACATTTAAAGGAAATTACACGTGGCGGTGCTGATGTAGTTATTGATTGTGTGGGGATGGATGGAAAAAAATCGCCTCTAGAATTTCTGGAACAAAAATTAAAATTACAAGGTGGAACTCTCGGTCCTATTCAAATCGCTACGAAAGCCGTAAGAAAATATGGAACGGTTCAAATGACCGGCGTTTATGGTGGCAATTATAACGCCTTTCCACTCGGTGCATTTTGGGTTAGAAATATTAATCTTAAAATGGGACAAGCACCTGTCATTCATTTTATGCCAGAACTATTTGAAAAAATAACAAATAAAGAATTTGATCCAAAAGAGATTATTACACACAAAATTCCCCTTGAAGAAGCGAGTTATGGTTATCAGATTTTTAATAATCGTGAAGACGACTGTATAAAAGTCATTCTGAAGCCTTAAAGCTACAATTCATTATTCTTAATGAAAAGATAAGATTACATTTCGTAATCTTATCTTTTTTTATTAAATGCTAAGTATCTATCCCCTATTTTCATCTCACATCTAAAATAGTTATTTTCAAAAACTTTGCATTTTGAGGTAATAAATAATTGGTAAAAACATGAATTAAAGTATTAAGTAACCAAATAGCGGACACGATAACAATGTTAACTAACTTAAAAGTGATGTTGATTATATTGCTGCTCCTCTTAATTTTGTTTCTATGAACTATTAAATGCCACTGTTACTTACTTATAATCTCCCTACCTCTATTCACATATAAAATCCCTATATTGTAAACAAAGAGGAGGGACTTGTCCCCCCTCTTCTTTTAATTTTTCTTTAAAAGAGTTGCTCCTGCAATCCCTGGGTGTGTCATTTCGAATGGATCTAGAATTAACTCTAAGTCCTCTTGTGACAATACACCATTTTTCACACAAAGTTCTCGAACAGATTGCCCTGTCGCGATTGCTTCTTTCGCAACGCGAGCTGCTGCTTCATAACCGATATGAGGGTTCACGGCTGTAATAATTCCTACACTTTTCTCAACATACTCTTTTAAGCGATCTTCATTCGCTTCAATTCCTTTTAAGCAATTATCTGTAAAGGCACGGAAACCGTTATTCATAATGCTAATCGATTGCAGTAAATTGAAAACAAGTACTGGTTCCATCACGTTTAATTCTAATTGTCCTGCTTCTGAAGCAAGGCAAATTGTATGATCATTACCTATTACTTGGAACGCAATTTGATTAATAACTTCTGGCATAACAGGATTTACTTTCCCTGGCATAATAGATGAACCTGGTTGACGAGCTGGTAACATAATTTCTGCTAAACCAACACGTGGACCTGATGCCATTAAGCGAAGGTCATTTGCAATTTTAGACATATTCATCATACATACTTTCAGTGCTGCAGATACTTCAGTATACGCATCCGTATTTTGCGTCGCATCTACTAAATCTTCTGCACCAACTAGTGGTAGTTCACTAATTGCAGCTAAATGTTTTACAACTGCTTCAATGTATTCTGGATCTGCATTTAAGCCTGTACCAACTGCAGTTGCCCCCATGTTCACTTCATATAAATGTTGACGCGATTGTTGAATTCGTTTCATATCACGTTCAAGTACGCGAGAGTATGCTTTAAATTCTTGTCCAAGACGGATTGGCACAGCATCTTGTAAATGTGTACGACCCATTTTAATAACATGGTCAAACTGTTCTGCTTTTAATTCAAATACATCATGCATATAACCCATCGTTTGTAATAAGCCTTCTAATGCATTTAACGTTGCGATATGAATCGCCGTTGGGAATGCATCGTTTGTTGATTGCGCCATGTTTACATGACTATTTGGACTAATATAATGATAGTCTCCCTTTTCCATCCCTAATAATTCAAGCGCACGATTGGCAATGACTTCATTTGCATTCATGTTCATTGAAGTACCCGCTCCGCCTTGGATTGGATCTACGATGAAATGATCATGCCATTTTCCATCAAGAATTTCTTGAGCAGCTTCTGCGATCGCGCCGCCCTTGTTCAATTCCAATCTTCCTACATCTGTATTCGCAAGCGCTGCTGCTTTTTTTACAATTGCGAACGCTCTAATTAAACTTTCATGAATTTTATACCCTGTAATCGGGAAATTTTCAACAGCGCGTAAAGTCTGAATTCCGTAATATGCCTCAATAGGTAATTCCTTTCCTCCCAAAAAATCATTCTCCACTCGCACGTTCTTGTTTGTCATTGCCATTTTAATTTCTCCCCCATATTAAATGTAAAACCTAAATAAATCATATGAAGTCATTACCAATCCTTATCAGATTTTATTGTTAAATCGTAGGCTAAAGGCTCTTCAATAATTTTTTTAATCTCTTCTAATTTATTAGTTTTCCCAAGCGCCCACATCAATTTTGCTATGATGGCTTCCGTATTCATATCTCCAGACAATATTACTTGATGTTGCGCCACTTTCCGTCCTACTTCATAGAGAAGTATGTCTTCTCCTTCTTCCAGGCATTGAGTAGTAATCACTACAGCAATCCCCATTTCAGTCAACTCTTGAATTTTCGAAAGCAAGTTCCTTCCTTCAAAAGGTAATCCACCGTTTCCAAAACTTTCAATAATAATCCCTTTATACAAATCTTTTAAACAATCAAATACCTCAGGCTTTGTACCTGGATACAATTTCATAAGAAAAACATCCGTACATAAATTAGTATTTATTGAAAGTTCACTATGTGAGGAAGTCGGCTTCCAATGATATTTCACTTCATCTTCATTTACCTCAGCAACATATGGATAATTCACACTTTCAAATGCATCATAACTTTTTGTTCGCATTTTAACTGCTCTCGTCCCAATAATCACCCTACTATCAAAAACAATAAACACACCGCCAACATCCTCACAGGCAAACCTAAGAGCATCAGCTACATTTTTCTTTGCGTCTGTCTTTTTAAAACTAATAGGTACTTGTGAACCTGTTAAAACAACTGGTTTTCTTAAACCTTGCAGCATATAAGATAACGCAGAAGATGTATAAGCTAACGTATCCGTTCCATGTGTAATCACAAACCCGTCATAGTCATCATAGTGATTAAAAACAGCATTAGCTATTTCTTTCCAGTGCTCAGGTTGCATATTGGTACTATCAATATTCATTAAGATTTTGCAATCTATTTCTAAGTTTCGAGAAGACTTCGAAAAATAATTCAATAATTCCTCAGCGGACAATCCTGGAACAAGCCCCTCATTCCCCTCCACAGATGCAATTGTCCCACCAGTTGCAAGTAATAAAATTTTCTTCATACACAACCCCTCCATAAAATAAACAACGATATAGCGTTCGCGTAATGCGTATTTATATTTATCATTATAGAACTTAATTTGAATTAATCAAGATTTTGTATTCAATACGCGTACTTTTTTTCTATTCTTGATTCTTTTTCTATGTTATAATTAATTTAATAAAATTAGATGGGGTATGAGACGAATGCTGGAACGTTTATCTAAATTAAGAAAAAATCAAAAATGGTCCTTACAAGAGACAGCAGATCGACTTGGGATTGCGAAAAGCACCTATGCCGGGTATGAAAATGGTTATAGATTACCTTCATTACAATCTTTATCAAAAATAGCCGATTTATTTGATACATCTGTAGATTATATATTAGGCCGAATTGAACATTCACATCAAAACAAAGATGTAATTGATATTACAAGACTCCTAAACGATCCAGATCCAACACTTTTAATAGATGGAGAAGCACTGTCAACAGAAGAGATAATAGATTTTATTGCTTTTGTGAGAAGTAAACGAGAACTAAGTTCCAAGAGAATAGAAAATATTGAACCAACATGTAAAAGTTGATTCAATAAAAAACGAAGACACTGTACTCTTTAAACTTAGAAATACTTAGACAATTAATTTGCAAACGGTTTATATAATGAATTCTTAGCAGCTGGCCTCATTCGGGGACTTATACTTGGAAACAATCCCATTGGTTATATGATTCAATTATTTTTCATCATTTGTATAGTGGTAGCAGCTATTTTCGGAGGTTTCACATCCAATAAATCAATTATCATGAAACAAGGATTTCTCGCTATTTTAGCGTTGCTTGCCCTTTTATCTGTCATATAGAACTAAAACTTTTCAATAAAGGAACTCACTTTTGAAGAATACGCCATTCTTTCTGTAGATTTATAAGAAAGAATGGCGTTTTTGTATGTCTATTTCTGTATCGAAAGAATTTGAAAGTATAACAGAATTTAAACAAGAATTAGCAAAGTATATAAAGTACTATAATCATGAAAGAATCAAGGAAAAATAAAAGGAAATGAATCCAGTATTGTACTAGGCTCATTCCCTAGAGGCTATTTAATAAACTGATCTTTCTAACTTTCGGGGACACAGTCTAATTGAAGTGCTACAAGCAACGAATGTACTATTTTAAAGTTAAGTGTTTAACCTTTAAGTACTTAAATTCTTTTTTCCAGATAAAGCATACATTATATCTTGATGTTTTATTGTCCTCTTATAATTATGTGGTATCGGGAATTTATTTCGGTGTTCTTTTATTATAATTATGATTACTATAAGTGATAAAGCTACAGGTATAAAAACGATTAACAAAGCATCTTAATGTTTATGAAATTCTTTGTTAATCGTTTCTCTTCTCCCTAATCTCCTGCGAGACTATATTTTTTTGTTAAAATTTTCCATATCTTATTTGATTTATTCTGTAACACCAGATTGGGTTACTTTTACATCAGCTGTTACACGAAAACGTAAATGTTTATAGGATTCTTCCCATTCTTGACTGTTCCATTTTCTTACGTGAGTTCTACCAAGCTTTCTAAGTCCTATAGGATCTGTGTCTTTTTTAATAAATCTTTTTATCAATGTAGTTGCTTTTTTTTCTATTTCTTTTTCCATAATTTTTTCTAATTTTTTTATTTCTTTAGGATTATCTAGATTTTTTGTTTTTGTAAATTCTTGAATTTCAGCTTTAACTTGAATATGAGCATTTACGAATGGATGCTTACTATTCCCCTCCATCTTATATTTTGTTCTAGCTTTTATATTCTCTATCGTGGCGTAAGTATTTGAGGAACCAGGTAGTTTGAATTGGTATGTACCTTGTTTAAAATTATCTGTCAACAATTTAAATACAAATAAATCTTTAGGGTTTACTTTATCAACCATTTTACATCTTTTAAAAAGTGCTATTCCATCTAACTCCAACACATTACCTTTTTTAGATATTATCGGTAAATATGAATCTCTCGCATCATCATTAAGTTGGTTTAAAAACATAAAAAAATTTGTTTTTGGCTGCGTTCCATTATCCATATTTTGCTCCAGTAAAGAGGATAGATAGGAAGCAATTTCTTTTTCTTCAGAATAATTCCCCTTTAATAGTGATTCCCCTTTTACATTTGTAATTGCTAAATAAATTGCATTTCCTACACTAGGATTTCGGTTCAAAGTCTCTAAAATTTCCTGCATTCCCTTATCAATTATTTTTTCATTAAATATAATAACACGCAATTGCCCCAACTCTAGAGGTCCAGAAGATTTTTCGGATGCTCTTGCAAGAACTTCTCTACCAGTCTGGCCTGATGCTGAATAGATTTTCGTTTCACCTTCCCCGCCTCCTTTATAAGCTGAAATCGCAAAGGTTCCTTTTAGCTTACCTTTTGCTTCGGTATCATATGCCGCAACTTGAACTAAGTCAATGTCATCCACAATTTTCGTTTTAGCACAACCTATTAAGAAGACACTTACTATAAGGAAAAGTATCCATCGCTTCATGTTTATCTCCTTAACTTTATTTTGGCGGTTTGAATTAGCCATAATATAGGTAGGTATACATATATATATACAAAGCCAATTTGACCTGTCCAAGTATTTAATAAGTTAATTTTATTACGGTTATTCAAGAAAAATGATAAAACAAAGATGAACAGGATGATAACTGGCAAAACATATTTTTGCTTTATTCCCAGTGCCTCTTTTATACCACGACTTACTCCCCATAATGTAAAGGAAACATTGGGTAATATAAAAAAAGCCCAAACAGAAACAATAATGTATTCAAACCGCTCTATAAAGGGAAATTGTATAATTTTAATCATGCTTAAATATGCCCATATCGCGCTCGCTAGTTGTTTTTCACTAAAAAACGCAAGAGTTAAAATCATAAGGTATGTGTAGACAATAGTCGTTACTAAATTTGCATAGTGCGCATATTTTTGAGACGTTCTTGCCTTTTTAATAAATGGGTAGTATAACAATAACATTTCAAATCCAAAAAAACTAAACATATTTCCTTTCATTCCTTTCATAATTTCTAGGAATGAATGCTGTGCAATTGGAAATAAATTTTGGAAATCTGCATACTGCAAAGGATAAAAAAATGTGAAGATTAGAATGCTTGGGATAACGATTCCAAAGAAGCCGATTCCAGCAACTACACGAAATCCTCCAGTCACAATGTAATAACATAGACCCAAAAAAGCCCCTGCTATAATCCAAGATGAAATGGAAGGAAACATCCAAACATGTACTACTTCGATATAGGTATGTAGTGTTGTTGCACCTAACAATACAATATAAGATAAAAAAATGAAGTTGAACAATCCACCAATCCATTTTCCAAGTACGTCTTGATTGATTGCAATGATATCTCCATTACCCTGATTTAAAATCTGATATATAATCCAAATCATAAGATTAACAGATATTCCAAAAAGCAGCGTGCTAATCCACGCATCATTTCCAACTAATTTTGCACTAATCCTTTCAAAACCAAGCATACCAACCCCCATCTGTATAGTAATAATTAAAAAAAACACCATATATGGAGAGACTTGATACTCAATTGGGATCTGTTTCATAATGCTCCTCCCTGTTAATTTCAATCATCAAAATCATTTCGTGATTTGATTTTATTTTTCTCTACCTCTTCTGGATTAAAACGAAAACGCTGTTTAGATCTTGAAAAAATAGGACGTCGAAACATCGCTGAGATCGGCAAACGGATAATGCTGTCTTTCCAATCTGTAGGGCGTGTAGGATAAAAAGGAAACAAATAAGGACGTCTTAATGATTCTGTACGTAATAAACGTGCTAAAAGCAAAGAGCTTGTTAAAACAATTCCTAATAAACCCAACAGGTGTGCAGATATTATAAAAGGAAAACGAATTACTCGAATTGTATTACCAATTCGATATATTGGTGCTGTAAATGAGCTAAGCGCTGAAAGTGCAACAATAATAATAAGTACATTACTTGTAAGACTTGCCTCTACAGATGCCTGTCCAATTACAATACCACCTACTATACCGACAGTTAGACCCACTTTAGTTGGTAAACGTGCCCCCGCTTCTCTCAGTAATTCAATCGTTATTTCTAAAAAAAGCGCTTCAATTAATGGAGGAAAAGGTACTTTACTTCTCGATATGATTAACGTTTCAAGAAGTTCTTTTGGAATAAGCTCGTAATGATATGTTAAGATTGCAACATATAATGGAGTCGTTAAGACAGAAAACATAAAAGCAAAAAGCCTTAATAGACGAAAAAAAGAGGCAATAATCCAAGGCATGGTGTAATCTTCTGTGGTAGAAAAAAAGTCAATTAATGTTGTTGGAAGAGTGATCGCATAAGGTGAGCCATCTACAAAAAGTGCAATTTTCCCTTCTGCCAATACAGCTGCTACACGGTCTGGTCGTTCTGTATTCAAAAATTGAGGAAATATAGAATTCGGGTTGTCTGCAATTAACTGCATCAAATACGTGCTATCCAAAACGTGGTCTGTTTTTATTAGACTCACCCTTTTTATAATTTCTTGTAGATTTTGATTATTTACAATTCCCTCAATATATACAATCGCAACGGTTGTGTTAGATAGAGAGCCTACTTTCAATTCCTTCATTTGTAAATAAGGTGTTGGAAGCTTTCTACGTACTAAATTTAAGTTTACATCTAAATCTTCAACAAACGCGATTTGTGGACCCACGATATTGTATTCAATTTCAGCTTTTGTAATATCTCTTTTTTCTTTCTTTGCCACATTGATTAACAAGCCATTTAATTTATCTGTATCGAACTGAATAAGTATATAGCCGTTTAAAATACTATCCTGAATATCTTCCATTTGATTTGTTATTTTTGAATTTTCAAAGGGTAAGACAGACCGAATATCTTGTAATGAATCGAAGCTCTTCTCTTTTATATAAGTTAAAACCTCTTCATGAAATATATTTACATCGATTAAGGTTCTAAAATATGAAATGACTATAGAGGATTTGTTTGAAGCGATCTCCAACGTTATAAAATCTTTAGATTTTTTTAGTAATTGCATTAATTCCTGCAAAGATTTTATAGAGTGAACAGGTACTTTTTCATGTGGTTTCAATTGATAATACCCTTCCTTTCAAAAAGAACCTATATATAGTTTTTAGAAATTTCTATTTTAAAAATGAGGGATATTTATATGTGAATATGCTCCTTAAAAATAATGCCTTTTTAACTAACTTAACCAAAATTAGTTAAAAAATGTATTACAAGTAAAAATTTGAAATGTCTCCAGGAAAAATTACAATATTAAAAACATCCTTTCTTTTGGTTCTAAAGAAAGGATGTTTTTATAACAGGCTTTTTCAAGTATCTATTCTATAGGGTACATTTACCAGTGTTCTTCTCTTTATTATTTCATTAAGTAACATTGGCATTACATTCTGTATGGTTTCTTAAAAAATTTCAGTAAGAGAATATCTTAATTTTGAAGTGTACAAATAGGGAGAGTGACTTCAACTGTAGTCCCCTTATTCATTTCACTCTTAATAAATATCTTTCCCTGATGTGTTTCAATGATTTTATAACAGATCATTAATCCTAAGCCAATCCCCTCTTCTTTAATACTATAAAAAGGTTCTCCGAGGTATGGTATACGTTCTTTTGGAATCCCACACCCTTGATCGATAAAACGAATGCTTACTTGATTATTATCAAGTATATTTATTTGAATCAGAATTTCCCCTCCCATCGGCATAGATTCAATTGCATTTTTTAATATATTAACAAATACTTGTTTTAATTGATTTCCTTCACATGAAATCAATGGAATACCAGGGTTAAGATCGATTCTAAATTTTATATTATGCATCATTGCTTGAGGTTGTAGTAGCATTAAAACTTGATCCATTAGCACACTAATGTTATTAGGTTGCATTTTTACTACCTGTGGTTTGGCTACCGCCATAAATTCAGTTGTTATGCTCTCTATACGCTCAATCTCTGATGATACTATATTAATATAACCCTGATTATTCTCATTTTCCGTTGATTTTAGTAATTGCATGAACCCTTTCATTGCAGTTAATGGATTATTAATCTCATGAGCCATTACAGTCGCTAATTGTCCTACAACAGCAAGTTTTTCAGATTTTCGTAATAATTCTTCTGTTTTTAGCCGTTCAGTGATATCACGAGAAATACTTAGAAAAACTTTTTTACCATTTAAGTTAAAAACACGAACACTAAACTCAGTTGTTATTACTTTTCCTGTTGGGAAAACATATTCATCTTGCAAAGTGAAGGAAGTTTGTCCTTTTTTAATTTTTTCTAATAACCTTACGATTATTTGAGAATCTTGTGGTACTATATTTGAAAATGATAATGAGAGCAACTCTTCTCTACTATATCCAAATCTTCTACACCCAACAGGGTTTACCTCAATAAATCGACTTGGAGCATTATCTTCATTCAGCTCTACTACATATACCGCATCAGTTGCTTGTTCGATTAGTGCACGGTACTTCATTTCACTATCTCTTAATTGCTGGTGTAATCGATGCCGTTCTCTTTCTGCTTGTTTTCTTTCAGAGATGTCTCTACATATTGCTGATAAAGCTATCACATTTCCTCTTACATCTAGTATAGGAGAAACTGTCAGACTGATATCAAGAAGACTCCCATCACTCCGTTGTCTAACAGTTTCTAATCTAGTAACCACCGATTCTCCTGTTAGAATTTTCTGAATATTTTCGAGCGATTCTTCCATTAAAAAATCCGGTACACAAGGTAATCTCTTACCTATGATTTCTTGTGATGACCACCCAAATATCTTTTCATAAGCTTTATTGGCTTGTAAAATATGCCCTTCTCTATCAGAAATGGTAATAGCATCTAGATTATGCTTTATAAATGATTCTAATAATTCTTTGGTAGCGCTTAATTCTGATTCTACCTTTTTCCTTTCGGTTATATCAACTGTAGAACCAACAACTTCAATAACTTGTCCATTTCGTTTAATTGGCCTAAGCGCAATAAGAATAATAGTTTTATCATTTGGCCAAGGTAATTCAAATATAATTTCTTTTCCTTCCCATGCCTGGAGATAGTACTTCATCAATTGTGGAACTAAATGTGGAGGAATAATAGAAGCATCAATAGTACGTAAGCTTTTTCCTACCACCTGTTCAGAATAAAATCCGTTTTGATAATAAAACTGTCCATCACATAAAGTGTGTATAAAGTGCTTATCCACTTTTTTAAATTTAAAAATTCCTCCTTGAAGCTCATGTACGGTATCTGTAAGTTCTTGCTTCGATTTTTTTAATTCTCGATTCATTTTAGATAAGTCCTGTGTTAAATAATACAATCTCTGGTAGGCTTCCATAAGAAATAGCCCAATTAAAAGTCCTAACGCTATATATAATAGGCCTCCTGTGTAAAGTAATGTAGTATTAAATAATACGCCAACTAACCACTTTATTCCAATAAAAACAGAAAAATATAACGATGCACTTTTAAAAGGATGTAGTTTTTTAAAATAAGTTTTAAAAGTAGAAAATAGAATCCCCATACATAAATAAGCAATCACAGGAGGTTCCCAATACTCTCCAATGTAAAAAATACGCATTAATATTATGCTAATTAGCGTAATCCAACCAGCAATACGACCAAAGTAAATAAAAGATAGAATAAGAGGAACAACTCGAAGATCGTAGGAAAATCCCATGTATGGAAAAGAAAAGAACATTAACGTAACTGCAATAATCCCTCCATAGAGCTTTTCGAAATATCGACTAGAATTAATTGTAAACACTTGAATAAATATTGCTGCGCTAACTAATAAAGAAAAAATAGAAAGGTTGATGAAATAATCTTTAATAATCATGTAATGTCCCTCCTTGCATTAAGTGTATTCGACAAAAAAGCTAAAAATCCTACAAATTGTACAAACAGTTCAAATGCATAAATTTTAAACTAGGATAAAATCTGGAAAAGTAAATAAGGAACACAGCAGATGGGATATTTTAATGAAAAATAGTTCAAAAAAGATAATAGTAACCGTTGACTACTATTATCTTTTTTCTTTAAGTTATCGTAATACGTATGAAACTCTAAGGGACGTGGTATGTCATTTCATCAAACAATGATTATATACTGAGTCATGAATATAGAAATTTCAGCAGTAATTTTTGAAAAATAACATAAAAAACAAAACTATCTTTGAAAATGGAAAAAATCTATATGAATGTCAACTAATCTATGTACAAAAACGTTCACTTAATTTTGCATAAAATCACTCCACTTAGGAAGCTAAGTAGTTCTTCAAGGTCGATAAGAACACCTGTAGATGCTTCAGGATAACTACATAATTGTATGGGTAATGTACTTGAAACCTTTCGGTAAAACCATACACATAATGCAAGTAACGCCTTGGTTCAATATTTACTTTTTCTTGAGCTAAGTATTCTAGGACATAAGGAGAAATATACCATTACAATTTTTCAATTAACTTGTTGTCTAGTTTATTGTCCAGCTCCAATTACTTCGTTACTTTCAGATTCAGTTCATTATATTTTGTACTTTGTCTTTATACACAACATATTCTTTACCATCCACTACTGCTACTACCGCAAATTCATCATTTGGATTGAATGAAAGCCAATCAGCCCACATGTTAGTATTAGCCCCTCCACTCCACATATTATGAACAGTGTTTTTAGTTAAATTCATAACTTTATAAGACGCATTTGGCGCATTTGTTCCAGTCTTTATTTCAAAAGTGTATGCGTTATGAATCTTTTTATAAAAGTAGAAAACGTTTGATGGACGAAGCTGATTCAAAAAATCCTGTTCTTTTTTCTCTGCAATTTTTATCCCTTCTTGCAAAGTGACAACATCTGTTTTTAATGTTTTCCAACTGTTTTTCGCTGCATTCAAGCTAGGGGTTAAGAATTTATATTTATTTTGATCAGCTTTTTGATCAGCTTTATCAATATGTCCCAGTACACCCGAATATTGAGAATCTAAATCCTCCCATTGCGTAGACATATAGGTAAGAGCAGTGATAGCACTATCAAGCATACTATGCATATCACTAATATTATGAAATGCAACTCCAACTACACGATTCAATGTTATTTTATAATCTACAGTCTGACGCAATTTTGCTAATTCAGGTTCTAGCCAACCTAACTTACCTCTTGCATCACCTATCATTATGCCACCAGCAATCAAGGTTGGAATAAAGGGGATTTTCACCATGTCTAACCCCTTAGATTCTATATCTTTCTGATATTTTACTTGTCCTAAAAGGTCCTCTAGACGCTTTTGGTCAGCCTCCACATCGGCACCTTGGTTTTTTAAAATCGATTGCAATGTCTCTTTATGACTTCCAAATGTTCTAACATCTTCTCCAATAGCATTTTTTAATTGCATTAATTCTTCTATTAATGCTTTTGCAGACTTTTGATTTTGTTGAATTCCTCCCTGTAAATCTGTAATCCCTTTTTTTAAAGTATCTCCATTTCCAGTATTGATCGCCTCTACTAATGTTTCATAATAATTTTCAAATTTTGTATCGTATTCTATAATGCCTGTCAATGTATCTAAAAGCTGTTTTTTTACTTGTGTATTCCATGTAACAGCATGTGCTCTTGCATTCTTTTGATCTTGTACAATTTTACTAGGTAAATCTGCATTTCCATTAATAGTTATTCCTTCAAAACTCACATCTGGATTATTAATTAGCAAATAAGAGTATTCATTCATAGCTTTTGCAAATAAACCAGCATCTTGCAAAGCTTTTTTCATCTGTTCTTCATTTGCTGAAAGAGATATATTTTCAATGTTCGTTTGTTCAATTTCAATTGCAAAAGTTTCTATTGGTATGACTGCATAAGTAGTTGTTATAGTTATAAACGCTGATACAGCGAGTAGTTTATTAGGGATTTTTTTCATCATTTCGTATTCCTCCTATATAAGGTATGGTTTCAAGTTCTAATCTTATTAAAAAGCGATGTCTTTCAAAATGAGTTCTACATCTTTTATCAGTATCGTTTGAACTTTCTTTAGCAGCCTTCAAATCATTAAGTATTAAAGAAAATGTATATAATCTACTTCAAATTAACCGATTCTGTTGCAAATTTTAAAAAAGCAATTAAACTACAAGGTTATTTTTTATTCGAATCATACTTATATATAATTGAAAGGCGAAGTCTTTAATGAGACTCCGCCTTTCTGTTATATAAGGATTTATCAATTATTACTTTTCTGTTTAACAGTGTAATCATAGACTTTCTATGTTTTAGTTCACTTTACAACAGAATTAATATTTCCCTATTTTTGTGGAGTAACAGTTTCCACTTTTAATTCCTTTATTCCTTCTTTTAATGTAACAGCATCTGTTCGTAATGTTTTCCAACTGTCTTTCGCTGCATTTAAATTAGGCTTTAAGAATTTAAATTTATTTTGATCGGCTTTTTGAGCTGCATTCTCAATATGCCCTAGAACGCCCGAATATTGAGAATCTAAATCATGCCACTGCGTGGACATATAAGTAAGAGCGTTAATAGCATCATCAAGCGCCTTGTGCATTTCATTAATATTACTGTAAGCAACTCCAACTACACGATTTAAGGTTACTTTATAATCCACGGTCTGACGTAATTCTGCTAATAAAGGCTCTAACTTACCTAAATTATCCCTTGCTACTCCGACTATAATACCGCCAATTATTGGTAGACCCAAAATAGCACCCTTCATTACATTAAACCCATCAGATTCTAATTGTTTATAATAGTTTACTGATCCTAATACTTCTTCTAGACGCTTTTGATCGGCATCAACATCTGCACCTTGATTTTTTAAAATTGACTGCAAGAGCTCTTTATTACTTCCAAAAGCTCTAACATCATGTCCAATAGAGTCTCTTAATTTAGTTAATTCTTCTATTAGTTGTTGTGCATACTTTTGATTTTGTTGAATTTCACCTCGCAAATCTGTAATCCCTTCTTTTAAAGTTTCTCCATCCCCTGTATTAATCGCTTCTACCATTGTTTCATAATAATTGTCAAATGTTGTATCGTATTCAACAATACCATTCAATGTATCTAAAAGCTGTTTTTTTACTTTCGTATCCCAAGTAACAGCATGTGACCTTGCATTCTTTTGATCTTGTACGATTCTACCAGGTAAATCTACATATCCATTAATGGTAATTCCCTCAAAATTCACATCAGGATTCTTAATTAACATATAAGAATAGGCATTCATAGATTTTGCAAATAATCCAGCCTTTTGCAAGGTCTCTTTCATTCTCGCTTCATTTGCAGAAAGAGCCGTATCTCCATTATTCGTTTGTTCAATTTCACTTGCAAAAGTTGTTACTGGTGAAACTACATTAGCAGTTGTAATAGTTAATAGCGTCGATACAGCGAGTAATTTATAAGGGATTTTTTTTATCATTTCATTTTCCTCCAATTTAGGTTTTATATTTCAGTTCTACTCCTGTTTAAAAGCAATATCTTTTGAAATGAATTCTGCATCTTTATGAATATCATTCCAACTTTCTTTAGCGGCTTTTAAATCATCTGGTATTAAAGAGAATTTGTGGTCTTGCATAGAATCGATATTATCCAGTAAATCTGTATAATTTGCGCCCATTGTATTCCATTGCTTTTGAATATTTGTTAGAGACAATATCGCTTGATCTACAGTCTGATATAAATATGCCAATGTTTCTTTCGCGTTAGTAAGCGAAAGAACTGCTTGATTAGCACGATCTGCTTTCATACTTAATTCTCCGATTTTGTTAGAAATTTCATTATAGGAGTCCATATGCTTAGATGCTGTGACACCAGCCGCAGTTCCTAGACCGATACCAGCTGCACCAAGAGCCGAGAGTCCACCAACAACAGCCGGTGTTGCTGTACCGCCAGTTACAACAATAACGACCGCTCCTCCAATAGCTGCAATAACTAAAATAGCTGCTCCCAATCCACCACCAATTGACCATGCTAATACATCATCAAAATGTTTTTTCTGAGTAGAACGAAGTTGCTCAATTTCAGCTTGAAGTTGTGGAATCGTTGCCTGTTGACCTGCTAATATTGCAGTTAATCCACCTTTCCCATCTGGACCACCAACATTATTTTTAAAATCTGTAGAATTTTGATATAGTTTCCCTTTGAAGTCTTGTAGCATCTTAATCACATCTGTAACTTCTTTTGAATTTGTATTGATTGTAGTAATTAAATCATTTATACCCTCTTTTAGACCTGCCTTATCTTTCTTTTGTACAGTTTCTACTAATGTGTCGTAATAATTTTGAAATTGTTCATCGTAATTTACAATATTACGAGCAGTTTTTTGAATCTGTGGCTTCGCTGTATCTAACCAGTAATTCGCATTGATTCGTGACAGCTCTTGATTAAGGTGAATATTTTTGAGCAACTCTCCCCCCTCTGAGCCTAAATCGATATTAGATAAATTTACATTTGGTTGCTTAATCATTGTTTTTGCGTATAAATCCATTACTAGAATATGAGACCCTGTTTCAGCTAATGCTTTCTTCAGTCCTTCGGGGCCTAATGCATAATTGCCTACTTTTTGTTCTTGAGCGGTCGTTTCTTGTGCAAATGCATGAATAGTGTTACCGGTAGTAGCAGTTATAACAGTTGCTAATGTAGCTAAAGTTAGTACTTTGAATGGAAATTTTTTCATGACTATTCTCCTTCTTTCGCTAAATGCTTATAATCTTTATGAATTCCTAAAAAACGCAATATTAAAATTTATATACTTGTTCTTCAAGGTAACTTATTACATTTTTTAATTGTCTTAATGTATCTTTTTGAGACTGCTCGCTAGTTGTATCAACATTAGTAGATAATTTTGTAATGCTATTTTTTATTAGATTTAAATCTTCTTTATAGCGCTTTAGTAGATCAAGTTCTACATCTATTTGATTTGCAAACGTATGCAAATCATTTTGTGTAAGAAGAAGCATTGATTTTTGTAAATCAGCTATTGATAATTTCGTTGTTAAATCATATATTTTTTGATTTTGTTTCTCTAAATCATCTAAATATGCTCGCTGTTCTGCTGTTAATTTATTTACTTCAGCAAAAACGCCAAATGTTTTCTTAATCTTTTCGGTATCAATGACCTTCATCAGGTCATACTCTTGTGTTTTTGCTGCGGCTGCGGCTGCTATTTCACCTTGTTTGCTTTTCTCAATTGCTTCACGAGCTGCTTTTTTTGCTGATTCAATCTCTAGAGCCGTTTTACCTTGCTCTGTTGCTTCTTGCACTGCTTTTTTCTCAGCTTCTAGAATAGAGTTGTTAATTTCTTTTCCTTTGTTATATGCTGCCACCCCTGCTTGCGCAGCTGGTTCAATAATTTCTTTTGAAAGACTATAAACTTCTTTGAATATAGCAAATCCCTGTTCATTTAAAGCCCCTGGTATTAATGCAATTTGCTGTAAATCATTTTGAATTGCTTTTTTTGTATTTAATATTTCATTTTTTAACTGATCTATTTTTCCTGTTCCATCTGTACTTAGTATGCCTTGCGCAGTTGCCACATTGGTATCAAAATCTTTTAATTTTTTATCAAGCTGTAATTTAAGATCTGTTAATTCATTGATTTGCCGTTGCGTATTTTCTTGATTCGTCATAGCCATTTCTTGAAGTACTTCAAGTCTATCCGAAAACCCTTCTCTATCTTCTTTATTGTCTACAAACGATTTTAATGTCGGGTAATAGCTATTAAATTTTGTTACAAATCCTTTGCTTTTTGAATTTAATAGAATTAACTGTGGATAGAGTTCCGATGACCATTCCTTCATATCTTGTTTGATTAGGAATTGATTTGTATTTAAAGCTGTGACTTCCTCTAACTGTACATTAGGACTCATTAAAGATTGATCAATATACGTTTGGATTAATTTAGATTGCGCACCTAATTTTCGTAATGAAGAGGAAATATCCATGCCTTCCTGTTGAGTTTCTGCTTGAACGATTGGTGTTGCGAGAGTATTGATAGGAATATTTCCTCCAGTTACAATGGATGTGACTAATAATCCTGTAATTATTTTAGTTTTCATTCCGTACACTCCTTTACCATTGTTTTTATAACTTAATTCATATAACTTGTATGACCTCTCTCTTTGTAAACTGATTAAGAAGGAGAAATCTTTCAGATAGGATAATATCGTTATTTTTTACTTCTAATAGAATGTAAGGATTTTACTTACCTCTCACTTCGATACTCTATTTTTTCAAATATAAATAACAAAAATTTATTAACTATATTTGAATCAAGCACCCTATGAATAGTAAATGTGTAATTCTTCCCTAGAATTGCGGTTTAACTTACAGAACCGCGAGAATCAATAAACCAATGCTTACAGTTAATCTTGCCATAACATTGTTTAATTTAAATTTAATAATATTACTCTTAGTTTTATCAGCAAACTCCTTACTAGACTAAAAAAGGTAAAATTATACTGTACATCGCTTATACTTTTATTGCGGAATAACTTCACTTTTGTTATGCAGAAACTTAGAACACGTTTATTACAAACTTGATTCTTGACCTCTTGTAAATAAATAGACTATTCGAAAAATATTTTCAACATAATGTTACTTACAACTTCACTATAATTCCTATTAGCGTAACCTTATCCTTTCTGTCTGGTCATACCAGTTATGTTGTTCATTAAAACATTAAATTTTTAATGCGTAAATAGAAAAATTTTGTCGATTACGATCGATAATTTACTGTTAAATAAAAATATGAACCGAAAAAAATTATACAAATATAGTTATCCGTAAATTTCATTTCTGTAATTGTAATGATTACAAATTAATGTGTATACGGTTAAAAATAACTATTTTAGCTCAACCGAGAAATTTTATTTTAGAAAAAATACTTATAGAATAATATAATAGGTCTTTTTATACTTTTTTACCTTTATTTAGTTATGTATAATTGCATAAAATGTAGATATATTTAGTAATATATGTTATATTGTTGATTTTTTCACAAAACATCCTAATATCATTATTAACAAATATTCAGTATGAAGATATTAGTCTATAAACTTATCATCGTTATAAACATAGGTTTTAAATTACAAAAAAGCTGCAAAGCTTCCTTGGAACACTTTGCAGCCTTCTGTCTTTTTGTTTTCTTTAACAAAATAATGGTTAGTGTATTTTCATTTTTTGGGATACTTATACCCATGTTTAAGTCTTTACATTGAAGACAGCGGATAACAAGCTTATATTACTGTATATTTTTCACGGTACTGCCTAGGAGTCATACTAGTGATTTTTTTGAAAACTCTTATAAAATAACTTTGGTCATTAAAGTTAAGCCACGCACAGATATCTGATAACGAATAAGTAGTGAGTGTTAATAATTTTTTTGCTTCTTCCACTCTTTCCCTTTGAATATATTCGCTTAAAGTAATTCCCATTTCTTTTTTAAATAGTTTAGACAGATAAGTAGGCGTAATTTCTAAATGATTAGCAAGTTCATTCAGAGATATTCCATCGTAAACATTTTTATTAATATGTTTTATACATGTAGTAACCGCGTAAGAATACTTTTTTGCATTGTATTCTTTCACACGATCTGCAAAGGTACGTAAAGCGTCCCCTGATAATCGCTTTACAGATTCTACATTATCTAATTGTTCTAGGGTTTGTATATATAAAATACTATGGGCAAAAGCAATATCTGGTGGCAGGTTTCCTTCTATTGCATATCGAGTGGCTAAGGTAATCGCAATAATTCCAAGGTTTTTTTGATTCCTGAGCGGATCCTCTATTAGCATAAGTTCAACATCTTCTTGCGAAACCGCATACATATACTGTATTAACTTTTTTTTATTTCCTTCTTTAATAGTCGAAAAGAAATCATTTACTAATGCCATATTGTGCGTTTTAGGTTTGTTTTGTCGGCGTTTTAAAATATATAAATCCGGTTTCACAATTTTATTAGGAACTTCCTCTAGTACTTTATTTTTTTCCAAGACAATATCTACATCTAACTTTTCATTGAAAATCATGTAATGTAATAAAATTCCCATATCAATTAATGTAGTTTTTTTAATCTCAGATAAACACTGATAATAGGCAAGTCTTTCTTGAATGTTATCATTTGATTTAAATTCTTTCTGAAATTTTATGATCATATCATCTGAATCTTTTGAATGTATAGTAGGACCGATTATAATAGTCCCTTTAATATCATCATGATTTTCTATATGAATTAGAACAAAATTTTCAAGATAGTTGTTACTTCGGAAAAGTGGCAAGTTAAAGGGATCGTTTTCTTGATAAATATCAGTAAGATGTTCTTCTTTTGAAGAATAAAAAGGACTACAAACATTATCAGATGTAGAATGATATAAAATTTTTCTGTCTGCAGATAAAATATGTACAGGGGCATTAAATGCTTTATGTGCAAGATCACACAAGTGTTGTATATCGATAGAAGTATTCATTACATTCTCCTTTATAGATCCATAAAATATATTCTGTTATATATAATTCACGACAAATAATACTATAAAATATCAAATTAGTACAATTCACAACAAAATATTACTATATCTTTTTTATAAAAATCATATATTATTTAATTGTAGTTAGCATCTAAATATCAGAGTAGATAAGATAAGTAAAGGAAATAAGCTAAGTTCTTTTCTTAATTCTACAAAATATAATTATTGAACTTGAGAAAATAGTGAAGTACTACAAAATACAGTGGTAGTCAATGCGAGGACCACGCTGGAAAAAGATTTAAAATAAAGCGAAAGTAACAGGAGATACTGTACCACCGCAAGAAATAACAGTCAAAGTTCCAATTCAATCCTTTCTACAAATTGAATTCAAGAAATAAATACTGCTAATTTACATGTGAAACTGAAAAACTATTTTGCTCCAAATTTTAGAAAAAGATAATAAAGAAGTTGTGAAATTGGAAACAGATGAAAGCGATACGGCTATTTTTGAAGCACTATGCTTTGAAAAATACAAGGTAGAGGAAATTCAAGGATTCAATTAAACATTTAATTGAGAGAAAGGTCTTTTCATCAACTAAAAATAAAAAACGAATGGAATATTCAAAAAATGACACTATATTACTGGTCGTAACATTAGTTTTACTTTCCACAAAAGAGGAAAAAATATATAGACTTTACAAATACTAAAAATAGCAAACTAGCTAGTTTTATTACCGCATCACATAAAGTGAAACTTTAATCAGTGGGGGTTTTGTTCATCCCCCACTGATTATTAGCCCATACCAATCGGGCTTTTACGGGCAGCCCGCCCCCCACCTAACTTCTTTGCTTCCGCTGAATTTTGAGGTGGAGGTCTTACTGCCCGGCAAATAGCGGGATAAACTTATTATTAATTTCCAAATACAATAGTTTTTAATCAACAAAAAAACTTCACTAATTAAGGTGCACAGTAAATTGACCTCAAAACAGTAATTACTACAATATCAGTTTTTACTTATTCTATAAAAAAGAAATATCATTTAATAATTATTACTTTATATCAATTTAGACATAAAACATTTTATTATATCGGCTTAAGTATTATGAAATTAAAATTGCAAATAACACCAAAACTCTTTTAAAGGCTCATACATCGTTCGTATCGGGTTGATTATCTTTTGATACCTATGTCATTAACACAAATAAAAAAGTTTATTACAAAGGAATCTGAGAGGTTTTTTCAATTTCGAAATTTATTTTTTTGTAAATTAAAGGAAAAATAATCCATATATATACGGATTATTTTCTTAGTGTAGTCTGTATTGACCTGTTAACTGTTTTTCAGCCATTCAAACTAAGCGTTTTGTAATCTCTCCACCGATCCGAACCATTTGCAGATGATGTGATGTATCAGGTCCCAGTGTGACCCCTAGTTCAAAAGCACTTTCATACTTCATTTGCTCAATAGTACTTGTAGTAGCAGAAATAAGAATTTCATTTGTATTACTTTCGTATCTTTGAATATTTATAAATAACATGTACCTAATTATGCTATTTACGCATGAATAACCTAATTTATTCCAGTATTTTTATAGGAACCCTTTCCCTCCCCTTATTTCACCAATTAAATTTGAAACACAAATGTACATTGCATTTCAATATAACAATAAAAGCTACAAAAGCAACGAATTTACTATTTTAAAGTTAAGTGTTTAACCTTTAAGTACTTAAATTCTTTTTTCCAGATAAAGCATACATTATATCTTGATGTTTTATTGTCCTCTTATAATTATGTGGTATCGGGAATTTATTTCGGTGTTCTTTTATTATAATTAAAGTTTGAAGTTCTATGCTCAATACTTTTGCGAGGACATGATAGTTATATCCATTATTTAACAGAGAAATTATGTCATAAAACATAGTTTTTCCACCCACTAATTTTACTAATTTATTCTTTAACTCATCCCTTTTTTCTTTAGCTTCATCAATTTCTAACAACATAGATTTTTTATTTGTCTGCTTAATGTATTGAGTATACAACTCTGGGAATTCTTTTTGTACTTCTTTGTTTAATACTGGTTTATATTTAATCATGTAAGTAACTTGTAACAATGAGCGTTTTAACAAACTATCTTCAATGAGATACGCTACTTTATTAAATAAATGTACATATTCCTCAATATTGGAATAACTATTAAAATGAGCTAATACTCTACTTTTTATACTAAAAGCCTTGCCTACATAAATAATATTGTCATTATAATCTTTAATGAAATAAATACCACTGTCAGATTTTTTTAATTTATTATCCAATTCTTCTATACTCATAAAATGCAATTCACTCATACTTCTCTCTCCTTAGCAGTGTTAAATCGTAAAAAACAAGCAAGGTTTCTAAAAAAAGTACTTAGCTGCCCTAGCATCTCTTATTTTATCTCTTGCTAAATGTCAAAAAACTGTTTCTATGTTACTCAACTATCAATATGATTATTAATAAAATTTTCGATCGTTATTATCTCGCAATTTTATCATGTAATTTCGAGATCGTTTCCTCATTTAAATTACTGTGTTTTATCGAATAAAGGAAATATACTACTACCCCAATAGTAATCCAAATACTAAAGTACACCCATGTCCTTAACGGTAAATTTAGCATTAAAAACACACAGCATACAATTGCAACGCATGGTAATACAGGTACAAAAGGTACCATAAATCCACGTTTTAAATTTGGGTGTGATTTACGAAGGATAATAACTGATAGACAAACTAACGCAAACGTCACCAAACTACCGATATTAACTAAATTAACTAATTCTTTCAAATCAATAAACCCAGCTATTATAGAGCTCCCTATTCCTGCCAATCCAGTTATAAAAGTCGGTGCTCCAGTTTTCTTATTAACTTTCGCAAATGATTTCGGTAACAATCCATCACGACTCATTGCAAAGAATACTCGTGTTGCCGCATACATATTGGAAAAAATAACAGCCATAAGGCCAATTACAGCACCTGCAGCAATTGCACCAGCGACTTTTCCTTGTCCTACAACTTCCATTACATAAGCCATCGCCTCAGGAACATTTAATTCTTTATAGGAAACCATTCCTGTCATAACAAGGCATACCATAACATAAATAATTGTACATATGATTAATGATGCAATAATACCGATCGGAAGATTACGTTTCGGATCTTTTACTTCTTCTGCTGAAGTTGCTAATATATCAAAACCCGTAAAAGCGAATAAAATAGCTGCTCCACCCGTAAAAACTCCACTTAAACCGTATGGTGCAATTGGTATCCAGTTCATTGGTTTTACATAGAATATACCAACCGTAATAAACAACAAAATCATTCCAATTTTAATCAATACCATTATATTATTGATTCGTTTACTTTCCCTCGTACCACGAGATAACATCCATGCCAATATCAATGTAATAATTACTGCTGGTAGATTCACAATACCACCATGCGAAGGAATCGTTACTAGAGCTTTAGGTATCTCTAATCCAAATCCCTTTATTAAATTGTGGAAATAGCCTGTCCATCCAGCAGCGACAGCTGCTGTTGCCACGATATATATTAACAGCAATGACCAACCTACTAGATGAGCAACAAACTCACCAATTGTTGCATATGAGTACGTATATACACTACCAGACGCCGGGAGTGTAGAAGCAATTTCCGCGTAACATAATGCTATAAATCCACATATAATTGCTGCAAGTATAAATGAAAAAACAACTGCTGGACCAGCATTTGTTGCTGCTACTAATCCAGTTAACACAAGAACACCCGTTCCAACTATCGAGCCTACCCCTAACATAATTAAATCAAATGCTCCTAATGTTTTCGTTAAAGTCTTGCTTTGATTATGCTCTAACAATTGTGTAACGGATTTCTTTTTTAGTAAATTACTCATATTTTCTGTATCCCCTTTAAAATAAGGTTTGTTCTTCTCGTTAGTGTTGTATATAAATTTACTTAGTTATTAACTAGCCTCATAATATTTCTTTTACATTAAATAGATTTGAAATATTATATAAATTCGCTTCTCACTTACTAGTTAAACTAGACATTTCCATAGATTTTTGCGTACAACGTTTCATAGCTGAAATGATAGCTGTTCTTAAACCTTTTTCTTCTAGCGTTACTACAGCTTCTATCGTCGTTCCACTTGGAGAACAAACCATATCCTTCAATTCACCTGGATGTATTCCTGTTTCCAATACCATTTTTGCAGAACCTAATACAGCCTGAGCCGCAAATTTATAAGCTTGTTTTCTCGGCATACCGCCAAGTACAGCAGCATCTGCCATGGCTTCTATAAACATATACACATATGCTGGAGAAGAACCACTAATAGATGTAACAACATCCATTAGTTTTTCATTTATGACCTCCGTCTGGCCGAAAATATTAAATATGTTCAGTACCTCTTTTATATCTTTTTCTGTAACCATTTCATTAAAACATAACGCAGACATTCCTTCTCCAACAAGTGCCGGTGTATTAGGCATTACTCTAACAACCTTTAACTTTCTACCAAATTCATTCTCAGTGCTCTTAATACTTTTTCCTGCAGCAATAGTTACAACGATTACATCATTTTTTATTTGATCTTTTATTTGGTTAATTACCGATGAGTATAAATCTGGTTTGATTGATAAAATTAAAATGTCAGCACTGTTAGCGACTTCATTGTTGTTAGTAGTTATAGTTATGCCATATTCATTACTAGCATTTTTTAAATTAATGACGTTTAAATCTGAACAAATTATTTGATCTGGAGAAACTATATTTTTTTTTATCATCCCACCTATCATAGCAATACCCATGTTTCCACATCCGATGAATCCTATTTGTTTATTCATAATAATTTGCTCTTGCTCCTTCTACTCTAAATTTTATTGATTTTGAAATTATTATTCTAAATAAGGGCTATTACAATTACTTGGTTTATCAATAGAATTTCAAAATTCTCCTTCCTATATAGAGCTTACATATACCTCTAATAACTTCTTTGCTTTCGCTGAATTTTGAGGTGGGGGTCTTGCTGCCCGGCAAATAGCGGGATAAAATCATTTCTTTAATCTATAATAAGAAGGACATAAAAAAACAAAAAGTTACAAAAATTTTTAAATTAAAATTTTTGTAACTTTTTGTTTTGATGCAAATATAATTTCAATTAAGGTATCTCACCGTTTTAAACTTGACGCTCCATAATCTTGTATAGTTACATTTATATGATATTTAATCGGTACCTTACTAAATGTTTGATCCCAATTTTTTTTGACTTTCTCCCATGTTCTCGGGTGTTTAATTCTTAATTGGTTGCCAAAACCCGCAATATCGACTTGGTATTCTTTTTGTATTTTTTTTGTAACATGATGTACTAAGTGCTTTACTTCTTTTTCAATAGCTTTTTCTTCCCTTTTTAAAAATTCATTTTCAAAATCTTTTCCTGATTGTATCCAATTTTCAGACAAACGCCCTTCTGATTCAATGTTTACATCAAAGGAAATATTATTTCCGTTAACATGTGGTATGATTTTGCTTTTTATTGACTTTATTTCGTATATAATGAGTTTCTTTGATTCTTTATCAAAAGTTTTTACCACACCACCATTCCTTTTTCCGTTTATCCATACTACTCCTTCCAATTCCTGTTCATTTAAAAAGCCCATCAACTTTTTTGTCTTTCCTTTAATTACAGCAGCTCCTGCAAATTTTGTTTCTCCTTTTATCGAGATTACATTTTGCAAAAGAAAACTGGACCCTGACCGCATCTTTCCTTCCAATTTAGCGAGCGATACAGGAGGTAAAATCCTTGTTGTTCTATTTCTATTATCTGCAATTCCAGACAAACGAAATGCTGGGATTTCTCCTTTTTTGTTTGATTCCAGTACCTCCTTCGCTAGACCCTTGCTAATTAAGAGCATACAGCTAAGCCGAACTTCATTGTCACGGAGATACTGTTCAAGTAATTGTTCTAAACTGTATGTACGTACAAGACTATCACTAATAACAATGTTTTTTAAATGTGGGCTGAACATTGTGCTCTCTCTTTTCAATGAAAACTCACGAACAATTTGATGAATGGAATCACCGGTCTCAGAAACATTTATATAACGTTTTTGTTGTCCATTTCCTTTACTTTGTGCTTGCGAACTAACAATTTGATAAGTAGCTGTTATAAGATTTCTTTTAGGATAACCTCCTTCCTCATCCTCTTTCTCAATTGTTGAATCCTTCCCTTTATCTAGTGCTATACCTGCAGTTAAACTCAACTCTTCTACTTCTTTACTGCTCCAACACCCTGTTAAAAATAGAAGCAAAAGCGTCCATAACAAAGCCAAATAGAACCGCATATAATTAAATTTATGTTTCACACTACTCCTCCTTTTAATCGCGTAATAATAAGAAGAAGCAGTGGTAGTAAACCAAATAAAAATAATGCAACATTACCGAGCATATCCCCCAATTTAAGCAAGTCATTTATATTTTTCGAAGTCATAGCAATGATGTAAATGATTGGAATCAAAGCAAAAATAAACGGATGAATACTCTTTTTAAAGAGTTGCGCTAATCCTAATGCAGCTGCATAATAACTAATCGTATAGGTAGCAAATATTTGCATAATCCATATTACAAGCAGTAAAGATTCAAAACGTTCAAATATCAAACCAGAAATTTCAAAACTGCGCATAAGGTCAATTGTCGGCCATGTTCTTGTTACAACCCCATCAACTGATAATGCACCAATGACCATTACAACAGTTATTACATAAAAGATTAACGGAATAGAAATTCCAACTAAAATAGCTTTTACTGCTTTCTTTCGTTGTTCCATAAATACCAAAAGAATTAACATAATTTCAGGACCTGTATATGCGAGAGACGTTGTTTTTATCCCATCTAACACTGGTTTAATTCCCAAACCTAATACGGGACGGAGATTATCTATCTCGAATATTCCGATACTCATAAAGGAAATGATTAAAAAAATAAAAACAGTAATAGGAAATATTATTTCAAACATCCGTGCAATTGAATTAATACCACCCATAATCAAATAGAGACCTATCCACATAAAAGGCATAACAATAGCCCATGTGGGGGTTCCTTCTAGTAAAAAAAAGCTTATTACTTCTGCCATTGAACGAATTTGAAATGCTGAAGTTGTAAGAAAATACCCTATAATAAGAAAACTAAGCAATCTCCCTATCCATTTCCCTACAATATCTTGACTGTATTGGTAAAATGTTTTTTCTGGAAACTGCTGACTTAATTTGACCATAATTACTCCTGAAACCATTGCCAGTATCCCACCTAATATCACACTTAACCATACATCTGGTGTTTTCACTTTTTCCACAGATGCTCTGGGCAAAGTAAGAATTCCTGTCCCAAGTATGTAATTTACAATAATAACAACTGCTTGTGAAGTTGTTATTCGGTCTTTAGGTATAGTAATCACTGAAGGCCACTTCCTTTCGTCATCAGCTACCTTTTGCGGATAGTTTTTTTGGTATGCATTATTTTCGGTCGACGTCTCATTATTTTTAATGGCATGCGAACCATAAAATCTTTCCAATCACTGAATCGATATGGAACAGCAGGGCTGGTATAAGGAACGCCAAAACTTTTCAGTTTCACTAAATGACTGCAAAGTAAAAGAAAGAAGAGAATAACTCCATACAAGCCAAATATCGCAGCACAAAACATAGCTATAAAACGAAGAATGCGTAACGTAATTCCCACACTATATTGCGGAATAGTAAAAGAAGAAATAGCTGTTACCGCAACAACGATAACCATTATTGGACTAACAATTCCTGCTTCTACGGCAGCCTGACCAATTATTAAACCGCCCACAATTCCCATTGCAGGTCCAATCGGTTTAGGCAGACGTAAACCTGCTTCTCGCAAAACTTCGATAGCTACTTCCATAATTAACGCTTCTATTAAAGCGGGAAAAGGAACTCCTTCTCGCGATCCGATAATAGAAATAGCGAGCTTAGTGGGAATTAATCCTGGATGAAATGAAATAAAAGAAATATACAGTGCTGGAGCAAATAATGAAACAAAAGCTGTCATGAAGCGTAATAAGCGGAGAAGCGTACCAGGAAGCCACCTTTCATAATAATCTTCTGGTGATTGCAGCAGCATACTAAATGTAACTGGAGCAATTAAAACAAATGGTGTTCCATCTAACAAAATAGCTACTCGACCTTCCATCAAAGCACTAATAACACGATCAGGTCGTTCTGTATTTTGAATCTGCGGAAAAGGACTGAGATAATTATCTTCAATAAGTTGCTCTATATAACCAGATTCGAGTACACTGTCTATGTCAATTTTCTGAATTCTGTTTTTTATTTCATCCACCAATTCTGTACTAGCAAGATCTTTAATAAATGCGACGACTAACTCTTTCTTTGCACGTTCTCCTACTGGTAGCTTTACTAATGATAAGCTCTCATCCGCACAGTGTCGTCGCAAAAGTGAGGTATTATCACTTAATACTTCAGTAAAACCGACCCGTGGCCCTCTGACTAATGCCTCCGATACTGGTTCTTCAATGTTTCGTTTATTTGCTTTTGTTGTACCAAGAATAAACACATCTGCTAAACCATCAATTAAAAGAGCTGTTGAACCTATCAATACTTTGGGTATTAAATCTTTTATGTAATGGACTTCTGCTACTTCACTAATTGTAAGAACTTTATTTTTAATATATTCTTTTGAAACAGTCCCCTCCACATAAGAAGATTCATTTTTATATTCATCAGAAAAATCATCCATTAGTAATTTCATAATATGTTTGTCAATTATCTCTTTATCTGATAGACCATCAACAAAAACGATCCCAGCCTGAATATCTGTGCGTCCAATATTAAACTTCCGAAATCGAACATCAGAATTATGTCCGATTTGTTGCTTTATAAGTTCTAAGTTAGAGGCAAAATCATTTGTGAAATGAACGTTTGTATTTTGAGATGGTTTATGCTCTTGTTTCGTTTTACTTTGAATATTATTTTTTTTCACTTGTTTGTCTCTTGACTTCCACCAACTCATTCTTCCCACTCTTTCTCTGACATACGAACCCAATGAAAAAATCTTGAGATAGTATACGGAATTAAAAACAAGATAAAAGCTTGTACAAAGACTTTCCAATCTGGAAGATAAGAAGTAATTATGTTCCACATTTTTATCACCCAATTTATATACTCTGCTAGGATTGAGATTTCTAAAAAACGATATGTACTTAATAAAAAATAACGATAAGATTAAAGAGCAGAAAAGCGAGACATTATGCTTATTTAGTACCAATAACCTAATTAGTATAAAAACATTTCTGACCTAAAATACCATTTCCAATTATAATTTGTTAAATATTATCTCCTTTTCCCTTATTTATATGCCCGCATTTGAATTTCAAATAATATAAGGATCAATGATATTTCCTCTTAAAGAAAAAAAGATGCCAGAAGATAGCATCTTTTTTTCAATTCAACTTACTATGTATTTATATTTTATTGTGAAAATACTCGTTTTTTTTAATGAATATTAATGTGTAAAAAATACATATTCTTTTGTTTTAAGTTCATACACTTCTACCGAATCGATACGGAATTTTCTGATTTTAAAGCCAATATGAAATAAAGGAAAATCCTCTCTTAGAAAAACTATATAAAACCAATAACATGAAAACAATTATCAATCTATCAATTGAAAATAATACTTAGCAAGAGTTTATTATCTTAACTCCAGGTGTATTCGTTTTGCTTCAAAATAAAGAACTTGAATAAATTTTTTCGTATCAATACGAGCAGGTAATGTTGGTTCATTATTCAATTCTGTCATCTTTCTCCTTACGGTAGTAAAATCAAAAAATCTAGAAGCATAATTTTCGAACTTCGGGTTTAAAAAATCAGTAAGTCCAAGGGATGCTAAATGGTTTAATGATTGATAAATTGCTCTCCGAATCCGTTGTTTGGAAGCTTCTATGAACCTTTTTAATTCGGCATCTTCAGCTGAATCCCCAAGTTTTTTTTGAGCCAAATTCATAAAAATCTCTTTTAGTGAGGGAAAGCCTTGTTCCAACGTGTTATCTTGTTCATATTTATATAAATAATCTAGCATATCCATTAAATCTTTACTTCCACTTTCACTGGCTATTCCTAATTCAGACAAAAGAAAATGAATGGAATTTTGAAAATGATTGAAAGTATTTAAATGTTTTTCACTACGGTATTTTTCTTGCGTACTTAAATTACTATCCAATTTTAGTACCATATTAAGCGATTCTTGAATGTTTTTTATTGATTTTTCCAAACGAATTCGTTCAATGACTTTCCGAACAACTGTTAATACTTCAATCCGGTTAATTGGCTTAATAATATAGTATTCAACACCAAGCGAATAAGCTTCAGCAATTAATTCTTTTGATTCTACTTGAGAGACCATGATGATTTTCCCTTTAAACGAAGGCTTTATTTGACGAATTGTTTTTATTCCATCTTGATTCGGCATTAACAAATCGATAAATAAAATGTCTATATTTTTAAGGATTACCATTTGTTGCTCTAAAGATAAACCATCCTCAGCTTCTCCTATAACCTCCCCAAGATCTTCATCCTCGATAATTTGAGCCAACATTGAGCGAACCGCTTTTTCATCATCTACTATATAAAAATACATAGAATCACCCTTTCGAAATTATATGATCAATCCCTAATCTAATTATAAAAATTGATCCTTTTCCTTCGGTTCTGTCCTCAAGCGTAACATCACCTTCAAGTTGTTCGACCATTTCTTTAACATACGATAATCCGATACCTGTCGATGGGTTGCCTAAATCATCATATTTAGAAGTAAACCCAGGCTCAAAAATTGAATCTTTATATTTTGAAGAAATACCAGGACCATTATCGCCTATTTGAAATTCAACAAAATGGTGGTCTTTATTAATGTCAATTGTGATGGTTCCCATACCTTGGATAGCTTCTACAGCGTTTGTAACGATATTATTTATAATAGATAAGATTGTGTAAATATGATAATGAGGATGCACACCATCAATTTTATACACAAATTGGATGTCTTTCTCTAGCAACCGTGCATATTTCGTATTTGCCCGTATAATGATATTTACTAGTTCATGCACAGACATATAATCTGTAAAACTTTCATCAGAAATTAATTTTGAAAGTCCCGCAAAAATACGTTGGTTATCCTTTTTAACGTCATGGACCTCACCAGCAATTTGTAATGCCTGTTGCCTTAAATCCTCAAACTGAAAATCCATCTGTTTGTGCTCAAAGGAGTCTAAGGTTTTATATAAATCATAGGATTTTTTTGTTATATTCTCAGCATCTTGTAATGTTTTCTTTAAATGAACAGCATCTTCATATAAATTAGAGATGAGCATGAGCATATGTTCATTTTGCTTCTTTATATGTCTCTCCCTTGATTGCGCTTCATACAATTTCATCATATTGAAAAAGCTTAGAACTATAAAACTATGGGAACATGCGATAACAATGATCTCATTTATTGCCTCGGATGTGATCGATGTTTTTAATACGAAATATTGAATCATTAATTCCACACAGTCTGACAGTATTTCAATCATGCAACCAATAAAACCAATCATTAGTGGTTGATGATAAAAACGTTTGATTTTTGCTAAATGAAAGAGATACGAATAAGTAAAATAAAAGAAAAAACTAGGATAGTGAGTATGAAAAGCGGCTAGCCAATCCATATTTCCCTTTATAATGACATCCATTGAGATACGAAATACTACCACGACTATCGCTGTTAAAAAACCCGGTAAAAATGCTGGAATTCGTCGAAACAATAACAAAAAAAAGAAAAATGTTGGTGCGCCAAAGCTCATTCTAAATGTTTCATTTAAAGGAAATGACTTTATTTCACCTACTAAGGGTACTGTAAGTATCATTAAAACGAGAATATAGATGTCTTTTTTTACTAAATTACTAAGATTCAAAATAATCACTTCTCACTTTCGCCTAACAGTCAGTATACAAACCTATTTGCATTAATACAATACTTACTCTATTTTTTTCAAAAACTGATAAATAAGATATAAACGAAAGCATTATAGATTGTGAGTATTCATTACACTCTTCTACTTTAGAAAGATACTTTATAACTCAAAAATGTTCAGACACAATATAAGGTCTGAACACTTTTGGACTCGCTCTAACACCAAAATATCTGTGCTCCTTTTTAAAATATACTTAAATCCCATTCTTTTGCAATATGTTCTAACAACATAATTCCTGGTAAACTATTCCCATACTCATCAATGGCTGGTCCGTAAATACCAATACCACATCCATCTTGAAACGATAAATCCTTCCTAGATTTTGAGGGAACAAGTGTCATAATTCCGCCCGATACCCCACTCTTAGCTGGTAATCCAATGAAAGCAGCAAATTTTCCGGAAGCATTGTACATTCCACAAGTAAGCATTAAAGCTTTTGTTAACCTAGCTACTTCTTTAGGGAGCACTTGTTCTTTGCGAATAGGATGATATCCATCATGTGCTAGTATAAGCCCTATTAAGGCAATATCTTCTGTATTTATTTCAATCGAACATTGTTTTAGGTAAACCTCTAGTGTCTCCTCCACATCTGATTCTAGAAAACCATTCTCCTTTAAATAGTATGCTAATGCTCTATTACGATGAGCCGTTTCCCATTCTGATTGAAATACTATTTCATTAATAGCGGGACGCTTCTCTATCATTTTTTCAATTAATACGTATAGAAATTCTAATTTTTCTTGCACCGATGTCCCTGGCAAAAGTGAAGCTATCGTAATTGCTCCAGCATTGATCATAGGATTAAAAGGTTTTCCTGGTTTATGTATCTCTAAACGAATAATTGAATTAAAGGCATCTCCAGTTGGCTCTACGTCAACTCGTTCTAATACATAAGAAATACCGCGACTTAAACAAGCGGCTATAAAACCGATTACTTTTGATATACTTTGTAATGTGAAAGGTATCTCCCAATCTCCTGATTTTATCATTGTTCCATCTGGCTTTACTATACAAATACCTAACTGCGATACATTTATTTCCCCCAGAGCGGGAATATAACTGGCGCTTCGTCCCTTAGCTGCATACGCTCGATAATGAGCTACCCATTGATCTAAGCAAACTTTTTCTTGACCCTCAACTTGAACGCTAGAATCCTTTATCATTTAATCATATTCCCCCGTACTATTAACTTTATATAGAATGATTTTTTCTTTACTATAATCAATAATATTTGCACTAGAACCAAGAAAAATATTCAGACATATTGCAGTCTGAATATCCTTCTTATTACACACTTTTCTTTTTTGAAGTTTTCTCATAACTATCCCAACATTCAATATTTTCAAGTCCTTTAATGTTTTCTTTATAAAAAATAGGATCTTTACCAGCTTTTTTCTGGTTTATATAATCTTGTAACGCCGCAAATGCTACTTTTGAAAGTAAGGTAATAGCAATTAAATTAATAATAACCATAAAGCCCATAAATAAGTCCGCTAAATCCCATACAATTTGAATCTTGGCAACAGAACCAAATATAATCATAGCCAACACACTTATTCTATATATCATTAGCCACACTTTACTTGTATGTAAGAAGCGAATATTTGTTTCACCATAATAATAGTTGCCAATTAACGCACCGAATCCAAATAAAAAAACAAAGATAGCAAGACAACCCGATGCCCAAGGACCTATGTGTTCACTTAATGCTGCTTGTGTAAGTGCAATACCATTTAATCCCGGTTGTTTATATGCATCAGACAGCAAAATAATAAAAGCTGTGCTAGTACAAATGATTAGTGTATCCGTTAATACACCAAATGCTTGAATCAGTCCTTGTTTCACCGGATGACTTGTTGTTGCTGTTGCGGCAACGTTTGGTGCACTTCCCATACCAGCTTCATTTGAAAATAAACCACGTTTAACTCCATTCATAAGTGCTGCACCAATTGAACCGCCTGCTATTTGTTTAAAACCAAATGCGTTTTGAACAATAAGAGAAAGAACTTCCGGCATTTTTGATATGTTGGTAACTACAACAAATAATGCAACTCCAATGTATAATACCGCTAAAAATACCACCTTGTATTCAGCCATTTTTGCAATACGTTGTACACCACCAAAAATAATCGCAGCGAAAGCAATGGCCATGATTATCCCAACTGTTAGACGATCTGTACCAAATGAGTTTTGAAAAGCAATTGTAACTGTATTTGATTGTACTGAATTGAATACAAGTCCAAAAGTAATTGTGATTAAAATAGAGAATAATACTCCCATCCAACGTTTATTCAATCCTTTTTCCATATAATAGGATGGACCACCGCGGAAACCAGTTTTATCTTTTACTTTATATATCTGTGCTAATGTGCTTTCGACAAAACTAGATGCCGAGCTGATAATAGAAATAATCCACATCCAAAATACAGCTCCAGGACCACCTAATGCAATTGCAATCGCAATTCCTGTAATATTCCCTGTTCCAACGCGGGCTGCCATACCAATACAAAACGCTTGAAAAGGAGAGACTTGATCTTTAGCACCACTTTTTCCCTCCATTAATACACGGACCATCTCGTTTAACATTCGAAACTGTACAAAATTCAATTTAAATGTAAAATAAATTCCGCAAATAACAAGCATAATAATTAACAATTTAGACCATAAAAAATCATTTGTTGATCCGACTAAATCTACAAAAAACCTTTCCATATCATCACTCCATACCAAAATTTATCTATCATAATCTATATAAAATCACCTATATTTCCTGGTATAAATACCTCTTTCATATTCAAATACAACAAGGATAAAAATTTTCTATATGAATCGGATTGGCCTGTTTAAGCAAACATCACAACATGTAACCGTAAAACTGAAATTTTGAAGTACTTAACGATTATACAAACGGATGCTCTACCCCTTTCTGCAAAACTAATATTTTTATCCACTAACATTGTTGTACTACTATGTTTGTTTCGTTTACCGGTGATTTAAATCATAATAATCAATAGTGATTAAGTGGTTTTTTGTTAATCTTCTCAAGAACATGGAAATATCTCCTTTCTCACTACTAATCTCAAAAATAGGCTAGGTAAAAACTTCGCGAAAACTCTATAAAGCGCTTTCACTATTCAACTAAGAAAATCTTGTCTTTAATTTATAATTAAAAGTACAGAATGTTACGAAAAAGTACAGATTTTTATAAAAACAAAAAATATTTTAAGTTTTTTTCATCTAAAAAACACTGAGATTTTGTGAATTTTATACAGTATCCAAACGTCGCAGATTTTGTTCTACCTATCCCTTGACAAGCCTCTATTTTCTTCATAAAAACATGCATACTTTTTCTCTTTTAGAAGTTCATATAAAGTATTTGAAATCAAGAATCAATAGGATATTATAAGAATATTAAAAAAACAAAGCATTTAATTTATTTATGGTATCATACAAAAAACATTTGTTTTCTCAATTAATCCCCCTAGTTGGATTCGTCTATATTGCACATATTTACAACATGAAAGACACTAAGAAAAAAAAGGATTTTGTTGAAGGGATGAAACATTACAAAACTCTTATTTAGGACCTTATGACATCCTCTTTTCTAGCAATATCGAGTTATCCCAAAAAACGTATATTTACTAACATAGATTACAGGTGGTGTATTGTGAAAGAAATAGTATTCGTTCAAAATAAAAAAAGACTCCTTATGAAATTCGAATTTTTAAAAAAGGATTTAGTGCTTACCATTTCACTGATACTAGCAATTGTAAGCTGCTTAATACATTCGCCAAAGATCGAATATATTAACTTTGAAGTGTTAATTAGCTTATTTAATCTAATGGTGGCCATTAAGGCCTTGGAACAGCTAAAGATATTAGACAAACTTGCCGTTGCCATTTTAAATAAATGCAATAACAGCAGGTCAATATCTATTATTCTAATTTTGTTATGCTTTATTTGCTCCATGTTTGTAACAAATGATGTCGCTCTCCTCACTTTTGTACCAATAACACTTGTCATTAGTAAAAAAACACAAATGAACATGATGGATACAATCATCCTGCAGACAATTGCGGCAAACATCGGTAGTAGCTTGATGCCTATGGGAAACCCACAAAATTTATACCTATATTCTTACTATGGAATTAAGCTCATCCCATTTTTAGGTTCAATCCTGCTTTTAGCTGTACTTGGAATTAGTTTGTTATTTATATGTACTCAAAAACTTCAAAAAACAGATTTGAAAATAGAACTACCTGTTATTACCGTGAAAAATCGAAAAAAAGCTAACGTCTGGATTTTAATACTTATCACTATCATTGCATCTATTTTTGGTGTCATTAATTATTACATTGCACTAATAGTCACATTGATAGCAGCATTTACGTTAGATAGAAACTTACTATTTAAGATCGATTACTTTCTTCTAATAACCTTTGTCTGTTTTTTTATTTTCATCGGAAACATTTCACATTCGGATGCACTGGAGACATTTGCTCGCGCTAATTTAAGAGGAGATACTTCAGTCTTCTTTAGTTCCATATTTTTGAGTCAATTGATTAGCAATTTTCCTACTTCAATTCTTCTATCAAACTTTACTTCTGATTGGAAAGCTTTATTACTAGGAGTAAATATTGGAGGGCTCGGAACAATCATCGCATCTTTAGCCAGTGTAATCTCCTATAAACTATTCATTCAGGCCAATGTTAAAGAGAGCAAGGCATATTTAATTAAATTTAGCATTTACAACTTTTCATTTTTAATCATACTTACATGTATACAATACTTTATGTTTAAATTTCTAAAAATTTTTTAAAAAATTGATTCCTTTAGAAAAACCCAAATTTCTCAATTTAATGCTGAGATATTTGGGTTTTAATATAGGTATGTTTAAAGAGCTACAACAAAGTTACCATCAATTTAATATTTTGAGATGTTCTCACAGCGAAAATCTTTTAGCTTTTACGTTGTTTATTAGATTTCAGTTCATTTTTGAAATCTTCTTCACAAAATCCTTAATGTCCCTCAATTTTTTCCTGCTAATATTATCTTTAATGGTTGAATCTATTTCAATTTCTAATTTTGCAAATGCTGCTCCTACACAATTATAGATACTTAATCCAAAAGCAAGATGTCTTGCAGTACCACTAAATGCCTTTTTAATATCAATGTCAGGACGATAAACGTTGAATTTATCAGGCCTTTCAAATACGTTAGAGTCACAATTTGTTGCACCAATCATACAGTAGTATCCACATAACTAGTTACATTCTCCTTTTTTCTATTGTTAATAGCTTCGTAATAAAAGCTGTTAAACATCAAAAGTGCGAAGTCTTAAATTAAACTTCGCACCTTATACAAATTTACAATCCGTGACGATACCAATACAAATGCAATACTAGATACATACTAATCACTCATTATATCTGTTGCTCTTTTAATTGGCCAATGTATAAACAAATTCTTTTACTTAGCCATCCTTCATGATTGGCTTGATTGTTTCTAGATACTTAATCCCTCTATACTCATTTCAAGCGGTAATCCATTCCGATGGAAATTACAAATGACAAAATTTATCCGTTTTTCCTACTTGCTAAATTCAGCAAGTAAAATGTTTTTAAAAACTTCCGGGTTATTAATGTTTAAACTGTTCGAATTGATAGCGAGTGTATGTTTACCTCCAAGTGTTCCACCAGCAAAAGTGGAAAACCCTGGAACGCCCCCCCTGTGTCCCCATACCGAGACACCGTTCGGAAGCTTAATTTCAAGTATTCCAAGACCATATCCGGTTCCCTCTCTATTTGTAGGAACTGTAGTAAGCATTTGTTTTAACTGCTGTTCCTTCAGTAATTTGCCACCTAGTAAGTAAGAGAAGAATTTGTTTAAGTCGTCAGCAGTGGAAATCATATCTCCATCCGAGCTACCTGGGTTAATATAAGTAACGTCTTTTAGCTCACTCGCTCCGTCTAGTTGCAAATAGCCACGGGCATGCTTGGTGCCTGGAATCACGCTTGAATTACCAGGTAGAAATGTATTTGACAAATCAAGCGGTTCAATAATCCGATTTTCAACCTCTTCCGCATAGCTGTTTCCTGTTACTTTTTCAATAAGGATTCCTAGTATTACATATCCTGTATTTGAATAAGACCAACCCTTTCCTGGGGCAAAGTCTGGGGGAAGTGAAATCCCCATCTTTACAAATTCTTCAGCCGTATACGATTTTTTTATATCCGTAATATCAAAGTCTTTTGAATTTATATAGTCAGCAATACCACTTGTATGATTCAATATTTGCCGGATCGTAATCTGGTTACCATCATATCCGTTTCCTTGAATAACACCAGGTAACCATTTTTCAATGGAGTCGTCTAGATTCAAACGGTTCTCTCCAGATAATTGAAGTAGAACTGTTGCAATGAACGTTTTCGTCACACTGCCAATGCGAAAGCGAAAATCTGCTTTCATTGGTTTCTTAGTTTTCAGATCCGCTACCCCAGCTGTATAACTCCAAGTTTTACCCCCCTTAGAAATTTTAGCGAGTATTCCCGGGTATCCAAGTTGCAGTTCATCTCGCATTGCTTTCTTAACGGAAGTACGATCGCTTTGCGTACTTGTTTGTAACGAACTAGATACATTTTGCGTAGGTTCTGCTTTTACAACTGATGTTGGTGTTATGTATAACAGGGAACTTCCACCTATTAAAAGTGCTAGACTTGCACATGTAATTTTACTGCGTGTTTTCATAAAGAATTCCTCTCTTCTATTAAAATTGTATAGATAGTTGATAGAAGTGTCATATACGAACCACACAGCTATCCATTCTCCAAATGATGAAAAGGCAACAATGCATTTGCAATCATTGTACTCATTATTTTCACAAAACACTCTTGTTACTGATTGTTTGTTTTATATGTAGGCCGTAATTGTTCCCCCCTTCACGCCTCCTTATATTTTTATCCTACACAATGAAAATCTCTTTTTTCTTACCTATTCCTTACAAATTCCTTACATTCAAAATTACTTGTACACTAGGGTTGAAGTAGCATCTGTGCCCGAAAGCGCAAAAAACACCGATGCTTTTCGCTTCAGTGTTTTTGCGCTTTACATATTGTAAGATTCGTTTTACTCTTAACAGGTTAAACTGCTGATTTTTTCTAATGCGATTATTCTTCTTGCTATATAAAACAAATTTCATTGTGTTATATGAAACACTATGAAATTTGTCATTAAGGCACATGATTCTAAATTTATTGATGTACTTGAGATGGACTCACTTTTTGAATTTGAACAAGTATATCAAATGCTTTACCTAATGATATATCAACAGTTTTTGGTATATCAGGCCCTTCGGTAGTTATTCCAGCGAAAATTGGATGTTGTTCGTTTAACCAAGTTTTTGTCACGCCGTTCGCCTTACGTAAATCAATAAAAAATTGATCTTTTTTAACTTTTCCAAAGATGTAGTTATAACTGTTTGGATCATCCGATTTTAATGTTCCATAGGGGCCAAATTCACCATTGCTATTCTTCACATTGTATTGTCCTTCATAAACTGACGTTCCAATAGATACGTACCGTTTTCCGTAATATTCTGCTAAATGCTGCCCTGCTACTTTAGGGTATATAAAAGAAAGCATATTTGTTTTCGAAACGTGTCCATTATGTCCCCATACAATGGTTTTTCCTAAATGTTCTTCAGTCCACTTCGCATTTTCATACATTGCAATATCATGTTTCAAATAAAAATCCGCTGGTTTATCAGGAGGTGTCGCTAACATTGTAGTAAACTGTTCAATAATACGAGCATTTTGCTTTATCCATACGAACTCTTTAGATTTCCCATTTAAATGACTTTTATTTTCCTCTAATAAAGCACTAATTTGTTTAGCATCTAAAACATACTTTTCTTTTTCTTCTTTCGTAAGGCTTTCAAAAGTATTCATATCCTTTGTTACAGGAATAAGCCCTTTTATCTTCTCTTCTACTCTAGGCAACAGTTTTGAATTGTTCGCTTTAATATATTCTATTATATTATTATAAACATTTTCGTTTACTGATTGAATGTCCATCCCGATGACACGTACTTTCGGTTTATGTTTTGGATTAGCATTATATTGCCGAATCCAATCAAGTAAATCTAGCATTTCTTTCGTCTTAAATACAGGTGTTAGATGTTGGCTTGGGTTTCCCTTACCAGTAAGAACATATCGATCAAGTTCCAAGGCCCTGTCCCATCCCTCTTCTAAAACTAGATTGGTAAAGCCCTTTTCAGATACTAAATACTTAACAATGCGGTGTTTCATCGTAAAAACTTCATGAGCCCCATGCGTAGCTTCACCTAAACCTACAATTGAAGCTGAACCTACCATATCCTTAAGTGGTTTCAAATCATTAAGAGATGCAGTTGGATTAGTTGTTTTTAAAGGCTTTGCATGTGCTTCTAACCATTTCGCTATTTGATTTGTATTATAGGGAGCTGTAACAGAAACCTCTGTTTTCGAATCTGCATAAGTATTTCCTACAAAATGAGTCATTGTTATAGCAGAAACAACAATTGCAATAATTATTTTCTTTTTCATAAAAAACCTCCTGAAATATTTACTTATAGCTTTTTGACATACTCTGCCAACTTCCATTTAAAACATTCATTTTCTTATTACTGTTAAGATACATTTATTCTAGTTCCTAAAACTCACTTATTTCTTAATAGGTTCTTAAGAAATTCTTAATTCACTTATACGAATATAAAACTAAATAAGCTTCAATTCATTGTATTGTAAATTCCTCATTGCATAACATTATAATGTACAGATATTCGTTATAAATGATGTTATCTAAAGTATTCAATTTCAGTATGTATTATTAACGTAGTTAATATATGGTTAATATGAAGTTCCAAATTTTGATTGTTTGTAGTCTCTTTATCATAGAGTTAATTTAGGGGTTATTTTTTGTTCACTTCATTTTTTTCGGCACTCTGCATCTAGACGGTATACCCATTGGCCACAGTTAGACTATTTCAAATCAAAAAAATAGATTACCTGCACACTAAAGAGTATAGCGCACAGGTAATCTAGTTGTTTTTGAGATTAATAAAAAACTAATTTATCTTTTGAATTCTTCCATCAATAATAGACTGAATTGGTTCTTTTGATTTTTTTATATAATCTACTAATGCTTCAAAATCAGTTGGTCCTGTTTCAGCATCTTTACCGTTTTTAAAGGATACAAATCCATCTCCACCTGAAGCTAGAAATGCGTTCGCAACGACGCTGTAAGTTTTAGAAGGAATAATTTCTTCTCCATTTGTTAAGCGAATACTTGTTACTTTTTCTCCATTAGGCTTGTTCGCATCCCAAGTGTATTGGATACCTGAAATTTGAAGCATTCTTGTTATGTCTTTTTGCCATTGTTGATTTAAAATATCACGAATGTCTTGACCTGTTAAATTTACTTTTATTAATTGATTTCCGAATGGTTGAATACCATATATCTCTCCCCATGTAATATCACCAGCATCTAAGTCATTACGAATACCACCAGGATTCATAAGTGCAATTTGGGATTGCATTGTTGTACGCTGAGCATCAGCAACTAAATTTCCAAGAGTAGATTCACCAGCCATATTTTGTTTGCGATCTAGTGGAGCGATAGACTTACCTACAACTTCATTAACAAGAGGTGCGATTTTTGCTTGATATTTCTCCATCTTCTTCTTTATTTTTTTATCAGGCTCTATGCCTTCATGATAAGTTGTAACAATTTCTGCTTTTTTCTCAACAATATCTTGTGTCTTACGATCAATCTTTACATCAACATCAGCAAAAGCCATACCATAAGAATTTGCTTGTACGACAAGTTTATTATTAACAGTTCCATTTACATAGGTGTGGCTATGGCCACCAAAAATAACATCGACTTCTGGATCAGTCTCATTTGCTAATCGGACGATATCACCATTTGTTACGCCGTTCCCATCTGTTATACCTCCGTTATGTGCAAGAACAACGATAGATTTAACGCCTAGTTTTTTTAATTGCTTTACGGATTTGTTAATAGCTTCAACTTCATCTGTAATTTCTACATTCTTTAGCATAGTAGGCATAACAAGGTTAGGAACATCCGTTGTTACGACTCCGATAAAGCCAACAGGAACTCCTTGTACCTTTTTTATAGTGAATGGTGGTAAAAATAAACGACCGGTGGATTTATTATAGAAATTTGCAGCAACATATGGGAATTTTGCTCCTTTAAAATTTCCTGTTTTCTCATGGTATCCACCATAAATAAGGCGGTTCATTTCTTCAACACCTTCATCAAATTCATGATTTCCTATCGTTCCAACATCGAATTTCAAATCATTTAGAAATTCAATTGTAGGTTCGTCTTGTAATAATGCTGAAACAGGAGTACTTGCTCCAACAACATCTCCAGCATGTACCTTTAATGTATTTGGATTTTGTTTTTCACGATCACGTAAATAAGCCCCTAAGTACTCAATTCCCCCTGCATCTTTATTGTTAATTTTTTTTACAGTGTCTAGTTGCCCATGAAAATCGTTAATACCGAGCATTTGTACATCTATGTAGCGATTTTGTTCTGTACTTGCTTGGATTGAAGGCGCAGCAAATACACTAGTAAAAGTAACTGTACTTAATGCTAAAGCAACTGGAATAATTTTTTTCAACATAAAATTTCTCTCCCCTAATTAAAATCTGACATAATACGATGTTATTTTAATATATTAAGAGAATTATTTCCATAAAAATTCTACCAATTATAAAAATTAATAAGATTTTATTGTTTTCTGACAAGATATTTCTTCCTCAAAAAATGTACATTTCTTTGTTTTGAGGAAGAAATATTATCTTGATAGTAATATAGCAATACATCTAAAAGACCTAAAAAAACTCTAAACAATAAATTTTTGCTGTTAAGAAGAATATTCAATTCGAAACTAATGAAGATTTATCAACCTAACATATCAATACCACCATTTAAAAAGATGCTCCTGGATTTATCCAAGAGCATCTTTTATAAAGCTTTATTTTTTACTTATTTATAATTTATCAACTAACAATTATATAGTTGTAATCAGTCCTTTAAAAATAATAGGAGTGCTTCATTAAATTCTTTAGCATGCGTTGCATTTAGCCCATGTGGACCACCCTTTATTAAGGCTACTTTAGAATTAGGAATTGCTTCATGTGTTAATTTCCCACTATATTCATATGGTACAGTTGCATCAGAATCACCGTGAATAATAAGAGTAGGTATATTAAACTTCTCCAAGTCTTTTCTAAAATCTGTCTTACTAAAGGCGGTAATACAATCAAGTGTTCCTTTAGGTGATGCACTGGCTGCAATATCCCAATTATATAAACGGAATGGCTCACTAACTAAATCTGTTCGATTACCAGCCGCGAAAAATCCCTTAGTAAATTCATCAAGAAATGCAAGGCGGTCATTTATCACACCACTTTTGAATGCTTCAATTGTTGCATCATCTAAGGCCCCTTCAGGATGATCCTCTGATTTGTATAAATACGGAGGAACTGCCCCAGCAAAAACAGCCTTTTCAATACGATCTGTTCCATACGTACTAATATACCGGGCTACTTCGCCTCCACCCATAGAAAAACCAACAAGTGTGACATTTTGAAGCTCTAAATGTTCTAATAGTTGATGTAAATCAGAAGTAAAGGTATCATATTCATACCCTTCCCACGGCTGAGATGATTGTCCAAATCCTCGACGATCATATGTTATAACTCTGTATCCAGCCTCAACAAGAGCGGGAACTTGGTATTCCCAAGATCGACCACTTAACGGCCAACCATGAATGAGTACAACTGGTTTTCCTGTGCCATGATCCTCATAATATATCTCAATTGGTTCTTGCTTTTCGGTTCCTACAGTAATTTTAGCCATGCTTCTACCTCCCAAAAATATTCCAATATGTATCCTTTTCTTCAATAATCTGGATGAACGTCATAACCTATTCATGCACGTTTATGTTGTGAATTCTAAGTATGAAACTCTATTGTTCCAATGCATTCATTTTCTCCTTTTGGAACAATCCCCCCTCTAATACCTTTTGCATCATAAAATAATTACTGAACATTACTCCTATTCAATTGTAATAACAAAAATAGGTGACTATCAATATCGTTCTATCTATAGGATGTATAGGTAAAACCAATCTATTTTATAGTGAAAACAACTATAGTTACGACCTATACGAATTATAGATAATTTAGAATTGATTAACGAATCAGTTTTCAAATACTATAAATTTGTATAGCACTTCATGTTCTGTGAATGCTGCTATAACCAATATTATTGGTCAGCTTAGTTATAAACGAAGAAACTTATGATAGTATCCGACTATTTAAACTTTCTTCGATTACTTAATTTTTAGGAGGAATACATAATGACTGATCTCTATTCTCGTATTAACAAAGATGATGCTGTTGTGCTTTTAGTAGATCATCAAACTGGTCTTATGTCCGGACTAGTACGTGACTATGGTGTTGATGAATTCAAGAACAATGTTTTAGCTCTTGCTCATACTGCTAAGTTTTTTAATTTACCAGTTATTTTAACAACAAGTTTTGAAAACGGGCCTAATGGACCTTTAATGCAAGAATTGGTTGATCTCTTTCCTCATGCACCAAAAATAGCTCGACCTGGACAAATTAACGCATGGGATAATGATGATTTTGTAAAAGCAATCGAAGAAACTGGAAAAAAACAACTTATCATCGCAGGCGTAGTTACGGACGTTTGTGTTGCTTTCCCGGCACTTTCCGCTATAAAAGCTGGATATGAAGTATTTGCTGTTACTGATGCTTCAGGAACTTTCAGTAAACAAGTTGCAGATGCTGCCAATACACGTATGGCACATAGTGGCGTGCAACTTATGAACTGGTTTAGCGTAGCTTGCGAATTACAACGCGATTGGCGCAACGATGTCGAAGGTTTTGGCAATTTGCTTGCTAGCAATCTTCCAGGCTATCAAAATATAATTGGAAGCTATAGAGGAGCTCAGCGAGATCTTAGTAAACAAAATGCATAAATGTATCTCAAGGAAATAGCTTTAAATCACCTTTTTTAAAGTAGATAGTATAAATTTAGTGCTGATTAAATCAGCACTAAATTTAAATTAAAAAGTATAGTAGAGCTTCAATTGACAGAAGATACATTACTTTCAATAAACAATTGAAAAAGGAGCGTTTTATTATGAGTAATTTAGAATTGTTAAATCCGGAGAACAGTGCCTTAATTTTAATTGATTTTCAACCTCAAATGACTTTTGGAGTTGCAAGTATTGATAGACAAACATTGATTAATAACGTTATGCTACTTGCTAAATCAGCAAAAACTTTTAACGTACCTACTATTCTTACTACAGTTGAAACACGCAGCTTTTCTGGTTATTTTTGGCCACAAATTCTTGATATATTCCCAAACCATGAAATTATAGAACGTAGTTCAATGAACTCTTGGGAAGATCCGAAATTTGTTGAGGCAGTTAAAGCAACCGGTAGAAAGAAATTAATATTTGCAGCACTTTGGACTGAAGTTTGCCTTGCATTCCCTGTGCTTGAAGCAATTAAAGCTGGCTATGAGGTATATGCAGTTGATGATGCTTCAGGTGGTACTAGTTTGACAGCACATAACGCTGCTATGCGTCGTGTAGAACAAGCTGGTGCAATTCCAGTGACAGCAATTCAAGTTTTACTTGAATACCAACGTGACTGGGCACACAAAGACACTTATGATGCTGTAATGGAGATTGTAAAGGAACACACTGGTGCTTATGGTCAAGGTGTAGAATACGCATATACTATGGTGCATGGCGCGCTTCCAAGCAGGAAAATATGAAACAAGAAGGAGTAGCTGTCGAAGAGACTTATACAGGGAACACGATGGATGCTGGCAATCCAGTAACAACCATTGTTACATGGGAAATTCAAGAAGGTAGAGAAAAACAGTTTGAAACATGGAGACATGAAATTGAGGCTGCGGCTACTAAATTCCCAGGACATTTAGGTGTAAATCTAATAGTCCCAAGTAACGAATCCAGAGAGTATACTGTTATTTTTCGCTTTGATACGTATGAGCATCTACGTACTTGGCAAGAATCAGATGTTCGCCGGGATTTGTTAAAAACGGCGGAGCAATTTCAAGCCACTAATCCAACTTACAAAACTGAAAGCAGTTTGGCTTATTGGTTTGTTACTCCGAAAACGCCAGTTCCACCGCCAAAATGGAAAATGTCTATCGTTACCCTTCTGGGTGTATGGCCTCTTAGCATGTTAGTTCCTAAAGTGATAGGACCTATTATAAAACATATGAATCCTATTATGTCAGCTTTTTTTGTTTCTGTATGTATAGTGTCCTTGCTATCATGGGTAGTCATGCCGATTTTCGGTAAATTATTTCATCCATGGTTACAAAATAATAGAAAGTAGACGAGGTGTGAACATGAATTTACCGGATATGATCTTATATAACGGAAAAATTACTACCCTTGACCCTTCTCAGCCTGAGGTATCTGCTATCGCCATAACTGATGGTTTAGTCACTGCAGTAGGTGGAGATGAGCTTCTTAATAGTGCCACGGAAAAAACAAAAAAAATAGACCTTAAAAGAAAGAGAGCTATTCCAGGCCTGAATGACTCCCATATACACGTGATTCGTGGTGGTCTGCATTATAATATGGAATTACGTTGGGAAGGCGTGCCATCACTTTTTATTGCTCTAGAAATGCTCAAAGAACAGGCAAGGCGTACACCTGCTCCTCAGTGGGTAAGAGTAGTTGGAGGTTGGTCTGAATTTCAATTTAAAGAGAGACGGATGCCAACATTAGAAGAGATTAATGCTGTTTCTGAAGACACGCCTGTCTTTGTGCTACATCTTTACGATAGAGCACTTGTAAATCGTGCAGGGCTACGTGCACTGGGATACACGAAAGATACTCCAGACCCTCCAGGCTGTTTAATTCAGCGGGATAAAAGAGGTAATCCAACGGGCCTTTTAATCGCTAACCCTAACGCTTCTATTCTTTATTCAAGTTTGGGTAAAGCTCCAGTACTTAATCTTGACGACCAGATTAACTCAACTCGCCATTTTATGCGTGAATTAAATAGATTAGGTATTACAAGTGCCATCGACGCAGGTGGTGGTTTCCAAAATTACCCTGATGACTACAAAGTTGTTGAACATTTAGCCGAGAAGGAACAATTAACTTTGCGTATTGCTTATAATCTATTTACGCAAAATCCTAATCATGAATATGAAGACTTTGCTTCATGGGCAAAAATTGTTTCTCCCGGTCAAGGAAATGATAAGTATAAAATGAATGGTGCCGGAGAAATGTTAGTATTCTCGGCAGCCGATTTTGAAAAATTTCAAATGCCACGGCCCGAACTAGCTACAGTAATGGAAGCCGACTTAAAGAAAGTAATTTCTCTATTGGTGGAAAACCGTTGGCCATTCCGTTTACATGCAACTTATGACGAGTCAATCACACGTTTCTTAAATGTATTTGAGGAAGTTAACAGAGAAATTCCTTTTAATGGGCTACGCTGGTGGTTTGATCATGCAGAAACAATCTCAGATCGTAGTATGGAACGTGTTAAGGCTTTAAATGGCGGTATTGCCATCCAAGACCGCATGGCTTTTCAAGGTGAATACTTTGTTGACTTATACGGAAAGGAAGCTGCAAAGCATACTCCTCCGATTTATCGTATGTTAGACCTTGGTATACCTGTTGGCGCCGGTAGTGATGCAACCAGGGTTTCCAGCTATAACCCTTGGGTTGCTCTTTACTGGATGGTTGCTGGAAAAACCATTGGTGGGCTTTCCATATACGATGAAAAAAATAAACTTGATAGAAAAGTAGCCCTGGAATTATATTCAAAAGGAAGTGCGTGGTTCTCTGGTGATGAAGGTAAAAAAGGAACCCTGGCAGTAGGTCAGTTTGCTGATATTGCTGTATTGTCTGCTGACTACTTTACTGTGCCGGAAGAAGAAATCAAAGACCTTGAATCATTGCTCACCATTATGGGTGGGCAGGTTGTTTATGGAAATAATGAATTTAAAAACTTATCACCTGAATTGCCGCCAGCATCACCTGATTGGTCACCGACGGGCGTTTATGGTTATGGTGGTGCTAACCTAGCCAACACTATACTTTCTCACGATTCCCATGATAACAAGTTACATAGTTGTAGTAACCCTCTCCATCAACACACTCATACCGTAATAGGAAAAGATGGAACTAAATGGGGTATTGGTTGTACTTGCTTTGCTTTCTAAATCAAAACCACCGGTATAATGCCGGTGGTTTTCTTTCTACAATACGGATATATAAATTCAAAATAGCAGTGTATATCCCTACATGGAATCTGTTACTATGCGATAAGACCGAAGAATTGATTGATTAACTTAACTTGTTTTTGATAGCCTTCTCTCCTTGCAAAGTCTGTCCTTTTTTCTTTAATTAAAAGTCAATGGTATCCCCCTTTTTGATCGACTACACCACACATATAAATCCACTGTCCTTCGACTTTAATATAGATTTTAATTTTTTCAATTGTTACACTAGGATCATTATTATTTCTATTACACTGATACTTTTTGAGAATCATTTAACTTCTGCATAAAGATGCGTGCTGCAAAACTTAAAAATTTATCATCAAAGTGTATAAGATTAATATCTTGACTTGGTGTTGGATCAGTAATACGAACTATGCTCAAAGTATCATTATTAACAAAGTTAACCAGTGAAAGAGGTATTATGGCAACACCATGTCCATTGTATACAAGGCTCAATAGAGAAATAGAAGATTTTGTTTCTATATTTGCTTCAGATAAAGATAACCCTAAACTCTCACAATATATCTTAATAGATTCACGACAACTACATGAAACCATTACTCTACTGAGCCCTACTAATTCTCGAAAAGAAACAAATGATTTTTCATTCAAAGGATGATTTTTGGGAATTACAAGGACGAGCTCTTCACTATACAAAAGGGTGTTTGTTAATGTGTCTGGAATTTGAGCACTACGTGTAATCCCGAAATCAATATTTTTGTCAACGATTTGATTTACAGCAACTTCGGATTCTATAATCTTTACTACAATGTTGGGATAATGTTGTTGAAACTTCATAATATAAGGTGTTAAATAAGTGAGATCCTCTAATAAACCTCCTATAGTAATCACACCTCTTTTTACACCCTTTAATTCAAAAATTTCATTATAAACGTCATCAAATTGTTGCATGATAAATTTTCCTTTATCAAATAGCAGCTTACCCGCTTCTGTCATTTTGATACCTCTTCCAACTCGATGAAACAAGGGTGTATCAAGTTCACCTTCTAAAACTCGTATTTGTTGACTTAAAGTCGGCTGTGAAATACCTAGAACTTCCGCAGCTTTAGTAAAACTATTATTATTACAAACTTGAATAAAATACTCTAAATGACGTAATTCCATTCTTGATACCCACTCTCCGCTTTATGAAAGATTTATAATTTAAAGGACGATATGTATACATTAACATAACAACTTTATTTCATATTATACCGATTGAAATTACACTCTTTATTCATTTTGTATTATAATAAATTTACTACCATTTATTAATTTTTCCTCCTATTTATTTAAATTATATTTAATTAGGACATTACTAATTCGAGATATATTTCTAAAGATTTATAGTTCGAGTGCATAATACCCTAATTTTTTCAACTTTTCGATTATCATTTTTTTCTCAGTATAGTCCAAACCACCAAATATTTGCTGAATCGCCTCTTTATGCTGAGGAAAAATAATATCCATTAGTTCAATACCTTCTGAAGTAATTGACGCATACGTGACACGGCGGTCTTTAGGACATGGTTTTCGTATTAAGAACCTCTTCTTTTCCAACTTATCCACTACATACGTGATACTACTACTTGCAAGTAATATTTTGTCTCCAATTTTTTGTATAGGCTGATCGCCTTTACTATACAGTAGCTCAAGCACTGCAAATTCAGTTGGATTAAGTCCATAACTTTTTATATCCTCTTCAATACGCTTAGTAATTGACTGTATTGCCCTTGATAATATAACAAATAACTTTAAAGATAAGCTCTCATCGTTAATCACGCTCATAATTACCAATCCTTTACAAGTTATCTTGAATTCGAGATTCATTATATTATCGTCAAAATATTATGTCAATCATTCATTTTAGCTTTATCAATCCATTTATAATTTATTTCTCAACATATGACATATGGAATTAGAAGAAAACAATTGTTACTATATAAGTATCTCAATTACGTTATTTCTTTTAAAGAGAGCTTGTTTTTAATCGCAAGTTCTCTTTTGCCATATTCTAAATTGAATCCGGACAAATTTCAGAGTATATGATATAGTTTTTAAACAAAGATTAGAGCTCTCCTACAGGAAGGAGAGCTCTAATCTTTCATATAAATATTCACCATTTTTATCATTGCGAGGACATCAAAACTTTAACTTGATGGGGATATGGTGCTATCTCAATTAATAAATATTACAAACCATATATCTATCATATTTTTTATAAACAGGATTAATTAGATTTAAAAAAAGATTTCTTTTTCTTTACTCGTAATAAGTCACCTGTCCATCCTTTGAATCGCATATACATATACATACCCGCTGTTGTGAAAATAATAAATAAGAGAGCGATTAAATAGCTATATTTCCATTCTAGTTCAGGCATGTATTTAAAATTCATACCCCATAATGCTCCTAAGGCTGTCAAAGGCGTACTCACAGCAGTTAATACAGTAAGAGCTTTCATAATTTCATTCCCACGATGAGAAGAAACAACTTCTTGTAAATGAATCATCGTGTCTAATTCTTCTTGGTACTCTTTAACAAGTTGTAATCCACGCTCTAATTTTACGTGTGTTTGTTTATAACAAAGGGTGTTTGTTAGTTTTTCTAACCAAGCTTCTTTTAGGCCTTGTAACACTTCTTGTATTAAGCGAAACACATGTGTGTTCATAAATAATTCATGACGAATATGATAAATCCTTTCTAAAACTGCTATGTTATTATGATGATAAAAATCCCATAATACATTTCTGAAATTGTTTTCAAAGTAGTCAACCTTTCGCAAATAATGAGATATAAACATTGATAAGATAGCACATAATCCTTCAGCGGAACTATTACAATTTTTTGTACCAATAGGGAAATTATGTATTAATTTTTGGAAATCCTCTTCCTCTTTTTCCTGAACTGTTATCAGTATTCCATCAGCTACGAAATAATGAAGAAATTTTTGAATTTTGGCGTCCTTTTTATCTTGATCATATAAAAACGAACCATATACACAAGTTTGACTTGGTGATAACGTATAAACATATAATCCATTTTCACAAGGAGAACTTATTTTCTTTACAAATTGAGCGAAATAAGATGTTACATCACGAGGGATTATAGAAGAAAGTTTTTCAAGCTCACTAGTTTTCACATGATACCAACTCCATTTCGTCATTTTTATGCATTCCATATTATTCTTCCTTTCTAAATAGTTTTATGTTTGATCGAATCATATCCGTAATACGAAATTTGTATGTAGGTATTCATGTCTTGGAGGAAGAGTTTTTAGATCATCTAAATTACAAAATAAATAACATAGGAGGTCTTATTCTTTTAAAAGGAAGACCCCCTATATATTAGTTATTTTTATTTTCAATTTTAAACATTTCCTCTATACAATCACTTTTTATCTTTTCTTATAAAGAATTTATTATATGTGGAAAAGAAGCTACATAATTTGGCACGTCTATTCAACGAACTCCATTTCATTCGTTATTATAATTTGGATTCATATGCAGATTGATTGGTGATGTCCTCAAATACTTGACTCCCAATAATGTAGTATCCATGGAGTGCAGCCTCTTTCGAAGCGTCTACCATACGGAAAGAAGAAATTTCACTTTGCATTTTTTCAATTCGTTTTTTGTGGAGATCTACTATTCCTCCTGTCCAAATAATAGTGTTATACTGTTCTAACTTAAATTGTTCTTGTAATACACGCATGACGTCTTGGAAGTGTGCATCCAACTCTTTTTGAATCAAAGTATGAACCTGACTTGCCTCATGATTTTCTTCTCGACATTCATATCCTTTTTCTAATATGTTTGGCATGTCGTTAATATGCAATTGATTACTTTCACCCTCATGATTCTGCACCATATTCTTAATATTTTTCAAAGGCTTGCTACATCCTAGTTCCGCCTCATAATGATTTAAAATGACATTCTGTTTCATATCTGTCATTTCTACTGTACGAAATCCGCCATCAATAATTAAGATGCGATCTCGTTCCTGAATGATTCCCTCTTTTAAGAAATAGGCATGTAAAGCGACCGGTTGCTGAAGAATCAAAGCATTTTCCACCGTAATATGAATAAATTTCCCATCAATTTGTACGGAAGTTTCTTTTTTTAGTGCACGTTGTAATTGCTCATGCTGACTACCAAAACAAGTAACGGGGAGCCCGGTAACAACTAGAGGTAACACGACATTTTCTTTATAATCCTTTGCAATGCAACCAAATATTTGTTGTTTAAATCGTTCGCTTTCATAATAATTTTCTATTTCTTCGTCAAATGGAGGAAGAAACGAAGCGTCAGATTGATGTGCTTCATTTCCCATGTAGTATGCAAAATCTAAGTCTATAAAACTTACCTTTGTTAAATCTTCACTTTCAGCATGATTAGGTACAGGGGCTAGTGTGGAAGCTTCACTCTTGATTGTCATCTCAGAATCTACATCCTGTCGATATGCCCTTTTGGTAAAGCCAATTCCTACATCAATTGCATACAGAGATTTCATACTTTTTTCCTCACTTTCTATTTTTAGAATTAAATCTAGGCACTCTCTTCTTTCCCTTCTTTCACATATTTCTTTTCATTTTTCGTTTTTTCCCCGTCTAAGTTCTTACTATTTTCATTTATTTCGTAATCCTTTTCACCTGTTTTCTTTTTATTATTTTCGTTTTCTGTTAAGTCTTTAATGGTAGAAATGACAACTGGTGTGGCTGTAAGCAGTTGTGGTAATGTTTGTTTTGCAACATTAGCTGCAGTTACAGAAAATTGTTTACTTGTCTCAGTTACCTTCTCCAATGTTTCCTTTATGTTTCCTTCTTGTAGTTTTTCTTTTACGCTTTTTCCTTTTGTTTGTATAGCTTTCCGATTTTCTTTTTTTAATAGGGAGACTATGACTCCGGTCGTAATTCCAATCACAGCATATTTAAATATTGTATGTTTCATTTTTCTCATCCTTTTCTATTTTTATTTTCTTCCATGCTACAAACTAAAATAATTCCCTTACCTATTTATCAGATGTTGCAATCTATTACAGAGAATGATAGTTTTGCGGCTGCCTAGCATTCGCCATTGGTACTTCAGCTGTTACTAGGAGTAAAATCTTCCCTTGATCTAGTTTTTCTTCATATAAGTTAGCTTCCTCCTTCGACAACCCCATTTCTTCCATTTGTTTTCGAAGTTCGTCCCCTTTTTTGGAGAAAAAGTTGATAATACTTGTTCCCAATCCTTGTTCTTTTACTCCAATCGTATTTGTGTTTGTATCATCCGCAATCCTTTTTGTTATATGTTTTTCATGTGCTAAAACATAAATGTCATCGTGGCGAACCCCTTGCAATTCTAGCTCTTTTACTTTCATAACTACTTCCTGTTCATTTTGATATTCATAAACTACCGTTTTTCTTTCATTCGTATGCATGGTATCTTTCCTCCTTTAGATTTTTTATTTTTTATTTAGTTGTTATGTAATATGTAATACACCTATTTTAAAGATGTTAAACCTAAATTTTCAAAAAATTTCATACAATAGGTTATTCATGTTTTTAATATCAAAGAAATGTCACAAGAACTTTGCTTTGATAAAAGCGCTCCAAATAACGATTTGTTTGGAAGGTAAGCCCATTGTTTTATAGAAATCATAGAAAAATAAAAAAGCACTCCTTTTTAAAGAGTGCTTTTAAAAAACATATAACCTAATCAAAATATTTCTATTTTGATTACGGAAAGAAAGTTTTTATTAAAACATATGGTTGCTAATTTAATTGCGATCTGCCTTGCACCCAAGCAGCAATATCATTTATAACATACTCAGGGATATTAGCAGGACTATAATATTCATTTGGCTTACTTATTTCCCCTTCACCCTCTGTAAAGAAATGATTTAACTTTGGATACAGTCGATAATCTACGTTATCTCGTTCTTTTAATTGTTCTTTCCAAAGAGGAATTTCAATTTTTGATTGAACTTGATAGTCTCTTTCTCCTTGAATAATAAGAAGCGGTGTCTTTTGTTCTTTTGACATTTCTGCCGCTTTAATTTTCCGTATAGAATCCCAAAATACTGCTGACCCTAAGTAAAAATCTTTTGGGGGATTCTGACCAGAGAAGTTGGGATCATTTAATAATTCAAATTGCGATTTGTAGAATTTATATTGATCCAGGTTCATTGCTCCAATAGAGAAAAGGTACTCAAATTGATCTAAAACAACGTCTTGGATCGTACGAGCTGGCCCTCCCATTACAATTGCTCCAGCAATATTTTTATTTTGGTCTTTTTCAATCATTTTCGGAAGCATCATTCCACCTTGACTATGACCAAGAATATATATTTGATTCTTATTTATTAGAGGCTCATTTTTAAGAAATTGAGTTACAAGAAGAGCATCATCTGTTGTCTCTTTATCAACTGTATAAAAGGGACTGAATTGTGTTTTCAACCCATGTTCATACGTTCTTTTATTATAGCGAAGGACAGCAATTCCCTTCGATGCAAGACCTTCAGCTAAATCGCGAAATGGTTTTAAAGCAAACGCTGTTTCATCCTGATCAGTTGCTCCTGATCCTTGAACAAGAATAACCGCTGGAAAAGGCCCCTTTCCTTTTGGAACCGACAATGTTCCTGGTAATGGAAATGCACCACTTCCAACTACTACTTCTTTATCAACAAATGACTCAGGCTTACTATATGATGGACGCTCTGCAACAGGACTAAACGACATGCTGAGTTGAAAATCGTCTATTTTTCCAGATGGATCTAGTTTAATTAGTAAAGGTACAGTCATTTTTTCAAAAACTAATTGAATCTCCACATTTGTATGAACAGGATTTGTCTCTTTTTGTGTAACCTCTCCAATTTCTATAAAAGAACCTGCTTGTAATTGCACTGGGAGTCCCCCCCAATAGCTCTTCAACCATTCTTCGGATATTATTTTCTGTAATGACCTTGAGGTTAAATCAAATGCAGATTTATAATCTTCACTATTCATATGGCGAATAAATGAAAGAGTAGTAGATATAATAGGATTTTCATCATCACTATTGTCTACTTTTTTTATAGTTGTGTTTGCTTCCTTTAATTTCGAACTAAATTGGTAGTTAAACGGATAGTTATATGTATCAGGATATAAGCTTGTTTTCAATACTTCCGTATTCCGTCCCTCATACAAACTTGAAGAACTCGTAAAATTTTCAGGTGAAATTACTTCCTCCGCATATGAGACTGAAGGAATTGCTATTGTAAAAATTGCACTGACAAGTAATAACTTATTACTTATTCTTCTTTTCTTACCCATAATTATTGATTCTCCTTCCAAAATTTAAAATTTCTAATAAAACATGCCAACTATAAGGAAAATAAAAATTATTAAAGAGATTAATAATCTATTTTACGCTCCCCCCTAACTAGTTAAAAATCTATCATTAACAAACTTCAATAAAAAATGCCTTCCCCCTCTTTTTTTTATCATTGGATTTTTCAGTGACATAGAAGCGCAGCGCTGCATTACATGTAACTGACCCATGGGGTTCTCTATTCTAAAAGAAAGCAGCACCCCACAAGATACTTTCTTTAATTGTTCTCACTCTAATTTATTTAGATAATTCTCTTATTACTGTAAGATACATTTATTCTAAATCCTAAAACTCACTTATTTCTTGATAGGTTCTTAAGAAATATCAAAAAATAAAGAAAAAAGTTATTTGGTTATTCATTCCGCAAGCTTAATGCTCAAGTTAGTTTTTTTCACACGGTTAAACTTTATTAAGAAAACCTTAAGAAATTTCCCTCTATATTTATAAGAATTTTTTTCTATACTGAAGCATGTAAATGAACAAGAGGAGAAACGATAATGAGAAAATTTGTAATTTGCATATTAGGAATAGGCCTTCCTATATACTTACTACCTTTCATATTACGCGGGGATTTAGACAGATTTAATCCGATTGCTGAAGAAAAAAATGTATATGCCGTTGCGAAAGGATATGGTGTTCCGGATTATCATCAAAAAGGAAAAGCTATGTACTCACTAAAAGCTGTTGATGAATTAAGCAATGAAAAAGAATATAATGTTGGAACGAACACGCCTAATGATTTTATAAGAAAAACTTACTTAAAAATTCATGTAAAAGGAAAGTATGTGTATTCTTACGATATTATTTCTAAAGAGGATATTCCGGAGAAAATAAGGGGACAATTGGAGATAGCAAATAAATAAAAGAGCCAATTCATACGAGTTGGCTCTTTATTCTCTCTTCCATCTACCGCTGGGAGAATTCTTTCGGTAGATTTATTAAATTCGTTATCATTGTTTCAATAACCATTCTTCAATTACTTTCACTGTTTCATCTCGTTGTCCTTTTGGCGTAATTAAACTCGCATTATCACCTTTTTGCTCACCGTACATGCCAAAATTAGCATGATTCCCCCCTTTTATCATGTGCATAGTATTATTCTTTGACATTAACTTTTTATTGTTCTCTATTTTTTCTACAGTTGCTAAAGCATCTACTTCCCCGTAAATTGATAACATTGGAATCGACTTAGTAGAGAAGTCATCTGCAGGATACGAACCTAAGAAAATAATCCCGTCTACCTTTTCTTCATGTTGAAAGGCATACCTAGAAATCATAGCTCCACCCATTGAATGCCCAGCAACATACCATTTTTGAACTTCCGGATACTGTTCAATTACACTATCTACCTCATTTATTCCAAATATCGCTAAATTTAATGGTAACTTAGGCATTACTACAAAATGCCCATCTTTTGCAAGAGCTTCTCCTAAGTAACTATAAGCCTCGGCTTCTACTTTAGCTCCTTGATAAAAAATAACTCCTATTTTTGCATCTTTCTCTCCAAAAACTATATAATCTGCATCTTTTTTATCATCTACTAAAGACAAAGCCTCTTTCGTTGGTTTATAAGTAAACTGAGACCAAGTTAAAAAAGTAATACTTCCGATCATTAAAATACCTACTACAGAGTACAGAACAATTTTTATCCATTTCTTCACACATATGACCTCCCTAAGATGTGTATATTCTATACTTTAGATTATCATTAATAAACATAAAAACTCGAGCATTTTCTTTGTGCTCAAGTTTTCATTTACGTCTTTAATTTATACTATAAATTGTCCAAGATAAATATGTAGCAAATGCAGACCATAAAAAATATGGGATTAGCAACCATGCCGATACTTTAGATAAATTGGAAGAAAACATAATGAGAAGTAACGTAGTAATAGCGACTAGTAAACAATCTACTGTTGCTAAAAATAAATTTTTTTCACTAAATTGAAAGTAGCTGAACGCTTGATTACATATATAATTTAAAAGGAATAAAAACCAAAATGTTTTTGACTTGAATCCATAGTTGTTGTAAATAATTGCAACTGATAATGCAATAAGTCCAAATAATACAGCCCATATCATTCCGATTGTCATACCAGATGGTGTCCAAGACGGCTTTTCTAACACATCATACCAAGTACGATCAATAGGGAATAAAACACTAGAAACATAAAACAAACCATATGTTAGTAAAAATACTATAATACTAGATTTTTTCATAAACATTCTCCTTTTTACTAGAAGATTATAGAAACTTTATATGATTAGTATGTCCTTGTAATGGATAAAATTCTAATATTAAAATTCAAAATACATATTGTTTAACCTATTTCATACAAATTCTTTCATACTTTTATATGCACAAAGGGCTCTCTCCCGTGCTGCCTTATGATCAACAATCGGAAAAGGATATGTATCCCCAAGTTTTATATTGGATTTTTGTAAAATATGCTCAGGTGCTTCCCAAGGCTTATATATATATTTGTTTGGGATATCTTTTAATTCTGGTACCCATCTTCTTATATACTCTCCATTTTTATCAAACTTTTCTCCTTGTGTGATGGGGTTAAAAATACGAAAGTACGGTGATGCATCTGCTCCACTTCCAGCAACCCATTGCCATCCCATTGTATTATTTGCAATATCAGCATCTAGTAGTGTATCCATAAACCATTTTGCTCCTTCTTGCCACGGAATTAACAAATGCTTTACAAGAAAAGAGGCTACAGCCATTCTTGCCCGGTTATGCATAAAACCTGTTTGCCATAGTTCTCGCATTCCCGCATCAATAAACGGATAACCCGTTTTCCCCTTTTGCCATACTCTTAATAACTCCTCTTCCTTATTCCACGGAAAATGTTCAAAGCTCTTATTAAGAGGTTTATATACTGTAAATGGATAATGATATAGTAAATAATAAGAAAACTCTCGCCAAATTAATTGACGTATAAAGCTATTAACTTGTTTTTCAAAAAGACTACATTGTCTTTCGGTACTTTTATTTATTAAGTAATGAAACATTAGCTTTACTGATATTTGACCAAATGAAAGATACGGTGCCAACATCGAATGGACATTTTGACCTGGAAAATCTCTTCCTTCACTATAAGAGACTAGTTTACTAGAGAAAAATTTCTTGAATGTTTTATATGCCCCTTCTTCTGTCGGATCCCATATTACTTCCATATGAGATGTCCACGGTATAGTCGGCAACAATTGTAATTCTGAAACAGATAAGCTTGCTGGTAAAGAGTTTCCCCACTTTATACTCTGCACTCTGCTAAAAGGTTTAGGTATTACCTGCTTTTGAAATGCATTGTAAAAAGGCGTAAACACCTTATATTCAGTGTTATCTTTCTTTTTAATAATCCACGGTTCTAATAATAAATGCGAATTAAATTCTTTACAGATAATACCTTTATCCTCTAACATCATTTTCATTTTTTGATTAGATTGTAATCTGTCCGGATCATAACAAATATTCCAATATACAGCCGTTATATCTAATTGCTCTATGAGAGAAAGTATTTCTTCCTCCGTACGTCCTTTACGAATTATTAAAGTAGAGCCCAATGCCTCAAGTTGCTTCTTTACATCTATTACAGCATGGTGCAACCACCACTTTGACGCACTTCCTATTGAAAAAGTTTCCTCTTGTATATATACAGGAAGAACCTCACCAGACTGAACAGCCTCAAATAGAGCTGGGTTATCATATAAACGAAAATCTTTTTGAAACATAACAATAATTTTATTTTGCATGGCTATCCTTTCCCATTCTTAAAGCAAAATTCATTCTTTATTAGAACAAATACTTCTGTTATTTTTAAATGATTATAAGAATCATTTTTTGTAATTGCAAACAAACTCTTCTATTCTTTAATGGATTTTTCCAACTCTTAATAAAGATAAAAATATAATGCACTTTGTACTTATCTTAAACTCTTATAAAATAAAAAAGAAAATGGAGAGAAAGATGAAAAAACAATTTTATAAACAATCAAACTTAAATACATCTATAGATTCAACAATCCTATGGACTTTTCAAAACCAAAATGCCATAAATACACTTTTGAATGAAGGTAAGCTTATAGCCGATCCTATTTTTGTTAGTAAAGAAGATTGCACAGCATATAAATACATTGTAAGACACATGAAACAGAAAGGTATTGACTTTATTATAGATTTACCCATTTGGGCATGGCATTCATGCAATGGTTACCAAAAGAAGCCTACTTATGAGACTGCAAGAGAATTACTATCAGATATTCAATTAGAGAAAGAAATATACCTCATCGAATTCACATGTCCTAATTTTTTATTCATGTTAACAAACTATAGCGGATGGTGCGACATTTATTTTAAACTTACTGGCAATCCTAAAGCAAGTGTAACAAATGATGAAGAAAAATACTTATTTAATCTTTACCCTACCATTGAGGAAGAATGGGAATATCATCATATCCAAGCAACTCTACCCTACCTAAAAAAAGAATGGATTATACAAATAACTGAACTTAGTAAAATGAATGGATTTAACAAATAATATTGTTTATGAATGCTTTATTTAAGCATTCATAAACATAACAAATAGTCACATGAAACTAATACATTTAAAATAGCTTTTTTTATAATGGAATCCTAAATAAGCTCCTTACTACTATGATTTTGTATACATGCAGTTTACTCATTTAGTTTTGGTCTAGTTTGTAAATATAAACTCAAATCTGGACTTGAACCGTTAATAATTATATCTCGAACAATTTTAGAAAGTACCATACTATAAACTAATCCATTATCTCCATACGCATAGATAAAGTGACAATTTGGAAACTCTTCATACATTCCAATTATAGGTAAACCATCATGAGTACCACCATAAAAAGCACTTAAATAAAATTCAGGTTCAACTGTTATATTGGGAAAGAGCTTATTAAATTCATTCACTAATTTCTCTTTTTTATGGATTAATTTTGAATCTCTTTCTTGAGCAATGTTTGTATCTTCATCTAATCCACCTATAATAATCCTATTATCTACAGTAGTTCTCATATAAATATATGGTCTCGCAGTTTCCCAAATGAGAGTGCGTTTATACCAAGAAGATAAATCTTCCACAGGATTAGTAACAATTGCATATGAGCTAATCAGTGTAGCGTTCTTTTCCTTTTTAAATTCCAATCCTTCATATCCTGCAGCCACAATTACTTTATTGGCAGTAATAGAATTGCCCTCCTTTGTATAAAAGATAGCACATTCTTTCTCTAACTTTTTGCCAACAATCTCTGTATCTTCATAAATGTGAACTCCTTTATTAGAGGCTTGTTCTAATAAACTATGTGTAAATTTATAAGGATTTATTTCACCATCATTATACGTATAAATAGCTGCACGTTTTTTAAATGGATATCTCTGTCCAATTTGTTTTTCTGATAACCAAGCCGCTTTAAAATCATGCTTATGTAAATAATACAGTTCCTTTTCTAATTTCTTTATATCCTCTTCATAACTTGCATAATATAAGCTGTCACGTCGTTTAAAGTCAGAGCAATAAGGCAAGTTTTGATCAGCATATTCAATATCATTAATAGCTTGTTCACATAATTTCATATGCTTAACTGCATACTCTTCCCCAAATGTATTTACAAGTTCATAAAACATCTTATCACCTAAATATTGAATAAGTGCTGTATTTGTAAGGTTACTTCCATGTCCTACCTTTCTTTTATCAACGATAACAATATTTAAATCTGATTCACTCAAATAGTATGCTGATTGAGCACCCGAACTTCCTGCTCCTATTATTAGTACGTCACATTTTATATCTTCGTCCAAACGAGGATAAGAAGGTGTATTAGAAAAAGTCGTGTTCCAATATAATTTCCCTTTCTGTAAATCCATTTTAATTGCACCGTCCTAAATAAAATAGTTATATCCCCATCGGTATCTCCAAATCATTCTTACTATATACTTCTTATCAAAATTATCTTGCTATCATGAATAAAGGTTTTCATAAACCTAAAAGCCTTGTCTTAAAAATTTTTTCGAAAAAACGTCAAATAATTTTTTATTTTTATTATAAAAAGAGCAAAAGATCTCCATTTATAGAAGATTTCTTTTACTCTTTTTAAAGGAAATAACTCCAAATATTTAACATATTATAGTATCTACCAAATAAAAGTTGCTTATCTATCGATAACTTACACATAAGAATACATTTGTTTCACTACTTTATTAACAGAAACTTTAACAACCGTTTCTTTTTCCCCTGTTCTATCAATCTTGAAACCATGAACTTTAACATCAGACGGTACTAGTGGATGATGACAAATCATATCTATACTCTTCTCAATATTTTCACTAACATTTTCTTTTCCACTTAGCCATTCATCAAGGCTACCACTTGAAAATTCAGGCATGCAATTTTCAAAGAGATAGTCTAGTTCCCTTTTATTTTTTATGGAATCACGTTGAATTTGTATATTAACTACCTCAGTTTCTTTATCCTCTATTCCTACAACAAAAATTTCTTCAACATTTTCTTGATAAATAGCAATAATAATAGATCTCATTATATCTCCATAAGGATGTACAATTACAGAATCGTAGCTGTGTATAGTCAACATGTTTTCTTGTTGAATGTTAGTTACTTGTTGGATAATAGGCTCTATTTCATGTTTAATGTCTGTTAACAATAAAACTTTTTTATTCTTTGAATTCATATGGAGCACTCCTTCTTCATTATTGTATTTATGCAACTTTTAAGTTAGTAACAATAGTTGATAATTCATTACATAATTGTTACCAGTTTTTCCAGTGTCCCTCTGGATCAACACTTGCAAGTCTAACCCATCCATTTTGAACTTTTTCTCGAAATGTGAAATCATTATTTAGCAAACGTTCTATATATTGACTAGGCGCTTGAATTACAATTAGTAAACGAAGTGGTGAATGATACGTCTCACTATCTGACTGCATAACGGATTGCCAAGGTAAGCCTGGCAACAAATCACTTGCATTTCCCTGCATAACACCTAGACCCGCGGTTACGGTTTGGGTTGTTTTGTTTCCACTACCATAATAATGAGGAGCTACAGTTGAAGCGTAATATTGTAGATTTATCCACTGAGCTACTGTTCCTGGTCCTGCAATAATGTTAGCTAATATATCGCCACTTTCATCCTGTTTCCAATCATAATTATGAAGGAAAGCCCTACCGTCTAAGTCACAATCCTGAGTTAATTCTCGTTGCCCGATAATAAAAGATGCATTACGAGCTAATCCCCATTCTGGACGTATTTCACTCCAATCTTCTGCAAATCGATGTGCCTCTTTACTCGCATTTTTTATTTTCGTTTTAAAATTTGGTAATTGCGTTAAACGCTCTCTATTTGCATGTTGGCTCACATTTGGCATAATCGATTCGATACAATCAAATGCTTCTTGCGCAGTTTCCGAAAGTTCTGGGACGTAAATCCATTCCAATTCGTCCACTGTTGTTTTATGTTCAGCTGCTGCAAAAATGGTATCCTCAGGAATTTTAATACCTTCCACAAACAACGCCTCTCTCACTTCTGGGAGATTACATAAAGTAGCAAAAACTCTTGCATTGAATCCTCCTGCTGCTCCGCCACAAGCACCACACTCAAGTGCTGCAGCATAAGGATTGTTCGTACTTTGACTACTATGTCCGCACATTACAACTAAAGGAGCAAATTTTTCTGTCAGTCCCACCATTTTTAAAGCTTGACGCACATAGTTCACTTTTTCTTCTTTCGTAAAACCGATAGGTATCTCCCCCTTTGTGTCATGAACATGATTAAGCGAGAATGTTGTATCAGGTTTTTGTAACATAGTTTTACGAAGGTTACGAATGAAACCACCAACTCCTCTTGGGACAAAGCTTCTTGTCACCATCTGTAGACCAAGTAAAGGACCACTTAACTCAGGTAGCGCCATACTTGTCAGTACGTTCTGTTTCATCGTTTTAAAAGTATAACGTACCGAACTGCCTACCCTCTTACGTTGCTCATAAGATTTAAGTTCATTTTCATTTGTGAGCTCTTTTATTTGATGTTTCGGTTTGAGTATAACTGGCAAAGAAGGATGGTTGTTATTACTACCTAGTTCACTAGTTGCAATTGGTAACCCAAAGAAACCAGCTATTCCAAATGTTTCAAACGGACCTAATTTTTCAAGGTGGCGACGAAACGGTTCTGAACGTACATCAATACAGAATGCTAATTGAGCTAATACACGCTTTTTATCATTGGTTGCACGTTGTGTAGAAGCAATCTTCTCCCTTAATTGCTCTGCATGCGTTTGTTCCCAAGCTTCCAGCCAAAGTTTCTTGCGAATATTTTCATCAAAACGATAAGCGAATACTAATAATTCACTTTGTTCAGTAGCAGGCATTTGTAACCATTCCCGTGTTGAAATATTCCCCCAATAGATCCAAGAAGCTATAAGTGGGACGATCGAAACTTTTTTCTCAACCTTTTGATTTTTTAAAGGTAAATAAGGTTTTACAATAGCCAGCTCCATAGAAATTCGAACTGCTAAATATTCTATGAGAAGTTCCTGTTCCTGAATTGATTGTTGTGAGCGCCATCGTATCATTCCTGCCCACCCAGGCAAAGAAAGTAAGTGCCCTTCAAGGTAAGATTGTATGTTAGATTCAGAAATTCCTAGTTCAGATAATGCTCTCGCTAAAGCTACTTCGGCATCTTGTGGCCAATTTTTTAAAACTTTACGCTCATTTTTACTGAGCGCTGGATCAAATTTAATAAGGTGTTGCCATGCACGATAAAAACCTTTCTCTCGATTTGGCATCGTCCAATTTGATCCGGATTCATCAAGATATAATTTACACCATTTAATGATATGATAATTAAGAACATCAGATAGGTTTTCACTATTTTGACTCTCTATAAGCGAACTTATTGGCTGCATAACAGAGGCTTGCATACTTGCTGTATTTATATAATTCATTTCTTCTGCCAATTTATTTACTTCTGGCGATGATAATAGACTAGAAGGTAATTTTTCTAACTTTAAAGCTGCTTGGCAAAATCGCTCTGCTTTCTCTCGCGGAATATGAAAAGATTGTGAATCCAGCCAACGAGACAAACTCATTTGTAAAAATGATTCCTCAATCTCACCTTTCGCTTTTGCCGAATGAATCATGGAGGCACTAGGATAAATATCCACATTACGAGCTTCTTTTAACCAATTTGCGACTTGTTCAAATGATTGCTTTTCAAGTCCCATCCAAGGGTGGTGAGCTGCAAACGTAGAGATAGGCCAAAGTGGCGCAATAACTCGGCTAGCAGATGCAACTAAATCATTTATATTATTTTCTTGCATATCAATGTTTGTATCTTTCTTTAATATTGACGGTATGCTCATCACGAATTACCTCCCTTTGATACATAATGTTTCAGATAGCTTGGGTGACTTTCTACTGACTTTCGTCTCGCCTCACCTACTCGAACTAACCAAAGATAAAGTACAGCGAATAAAGTAGAAGATTGATGACGAGTAACGAAAGTACTAATAACACTACTAAATAGTAAAATACATATAACAAAGATAACGGCTGGAGCTGAAGGTTGAACACTTTGATAAATATCAGTATGCAACCATTTATAAAGAGAATTATGAACGGTAAAGTAAATGAGAGAAAATCCAATCAAAACAATTACGCCAGCAATTCGTCCCATTCTTCCCTCTCCAAAAACAACAAGCTGTTTCCATGAAAAGTATAGTGACCAGCCTAAGATTAACGCACTAACTAGTTGATACCCCTCTCCAGAAGTCATAAACCAGAAAGTAATTGCTATAAATAATCCTAAAACACGCCCAACTATAATCCATAAATTGGACATCTTTTCATTAGACTGATTCACTACCCCAAAACGTTGCACGGAAGAACCAGCTTGTAAAAATAGTGTAGCTTTAAACAAACCATGTAAAATTAAATGAATAATAGCCGCTAAATAGGCGCCTAATGCACATTGAATAAGCATAAATCCCATTTGTGCAATAGTTGAACCTACTAGCTGACGTTTATAATCAACTTGGACTAAACTAATTCCTGTACCTATTAAGATAGAAATACTAGAGAAAATTAGTAAAATTATTTGTGCAATATCATCATGAAAAAGAGGTGAAAATCTAGTTAACATGATACCGCCAGCATTTACTAAACCCGCATGCATAATAGCAGAAACAGGAGTTGGAGCAACAGCAGACTCAATTAACCATCTTTGAAAAGGCCATTGTGCTGCTGGAATCATCACCGCTAATATAATTAATAAGTTAATTCCTGTTCTCTCCAATGTTCCATGTAGCACTACATTTTCATTCGTTAAAACTGATGTTAACTGCCACTGTCCTGTTACTTGAAAAAGCCAAATGATAGCTGATAGTAAGGCAATCCAACTTATTGTAAATAGGTAGCTAGAGATTTTAGTTGCTTCACTAACTACTTTCCACCCTTTATTTAGCCCTATAAGTAGAACCAATCCTATAAGCGTTACTCCCCAACAAATGAGCATTAAGCGAAGATCATCACTTAACCATGCAACCGAAGATATACCTGTAGTAAATGTAAAAAGTGCAAAGTATTTTCGATATGAACGATCTCCCATTAAATAACGTACAGAGAAACGCTGAATGATTAAACCAATTGTAAGAACAAAGAAAGCCATTAACCAAGCTAAAGTATCTAGATGCCAAGGCCCCACAACTCTATCTCCATTGTTATTAACAAGTGCGAGTAAAGAAACCAATGAAGGTAAAGCAGCGATACCAATATGGATATGAACAAAACGTAAAGGTATCCTTGCATGTAAAAATAATAATCCACTTAGCCAAGAAGCACTAAGCGCCATAAAAAATAAAGTTAACAGTGTTGATGAACTCAGCGAAATTAACATGTTAAATACTCCCTTCTAAGCGAAAATAGCCTATAAAAATTCCTTTTCATTACGATAGTTTTTTAAATTTCAATTTTCATTCACTCTTTTTAGTACATCGTTTTTTCCCATAAAAAAAACCGACAACTTCCATAATTCAATGATTTTATATCATCATTGAATTATGGAGATTGTCGGTTTCACTTCAACTAACTTCAATAAAGTTTTTTGAAGAGCTCCCATTTTATAGAGGATAGTAATGTATGTATTACTCCTATTAAAAATAACAGTATATCTCTGATCTCCTAGATTATGCAATCAATATATCAATTTATGTTATGCGCTATCTTTCAATTAAGAAACTTTTTCATTTAGTCAATATTACATATTAAAAAAATGCTAAAGCCTTAATTATAGCAAACAGTTAAAATAAGCATCTATTAATTTTTTAAAACAATTATAAGATAAACTATATTAAGCAGTTTGTCAATTTATTTATCAGTTTTTTTGAGCGTTATTCCAATTAAAATTCAGTATACGTAAATAATTTCAAGTTATTAATTATTATCATGTTAATAAATTTAAATAAAGCGCAAAACTTTTAGGTTTCTTAATTATCTCCCACTAACCCTACGATGGTTTTAATTTTTAAAATTTTTCCTCAAGATTATGAAACAATTTAAAAATCATTACTCGTTCACCAGTACGGGAGCTTATATCCGTATGAAAACTTTTCACTTTTTCTCCAGTTAATTCTAGTATAATCTCTTTCAAATCTTCAATTCCAGATTCAACTAGCTCCGAACGATTTTTCTTTATCGTTAGCATACCGTCTTTTGTTTCGCAAACCGTATATTCAGCTGGCGTTAAAATACCTTGTAAATTTACGATAATCATATCCCGTAATATATCTGTCTTAACGGATATAGACCCGCGTCCTAGGTAGTCCTTTTCCCAGTGAGTAATTGCTTTGCTTATCTCTGATTCAATAGAGCCTTTTGAGTTTTTCATCTTTGTATCCTCCTTCAATAAAATGTAATTACATTTATAATTACAATAACAATATAATAATCTGGATTGATTTTATTTTCAATTATTGAGAAGAATTTATAGGAATCGTTGTCATGTATTCTTTAGTATTAAGGTGAATTTTTATATTGTAATATGCATTTTTTGATTATCCCCCGACAAAATACTCTTACTATAAAGACTCTGTTGCATAGATTTCAAAAAGGACATTCCGGAGAAAATAAGAAAACTCTTGTAACGTAATATACAAACAAAAAATCCTACACTTATGAATAGGATTTTTCTCTTTTTATATTAGTCAAAAAACTAAAAGTATACCTGCCCTCCAAACATATTACCGATTGAGTTTATGCATATTTCCTTCGAATTTTGCCAACCACCAATAACAGTAAAGGAATCCCTAGCTCATAAACGGGAAATGCAATTGGAATTACGAAAAATATGTAGTAATAATGGGTAAATGTTTGGATATTTTTAACTGACACAGCTATGATGAACGAAATAGGAGCAAGAACTAACGCTACTTTTCGCCAATCCTTCAAATGAAATATTTGTGCTGTTCCATAACAAGCGATAAACATGTATAACGCCAATTTCACAAAAATACTAAAAAACCAAATAATAACTATCAAAATATCCACATTTTGAATGAACTCCATGACAGATATGTATCGGCTCAAATCGTAAACCGGATACAAAAAACTTGAAGATAAATTCGGACCGAATGTTAAAATGACCGCTAATGTTCCAATCGTTACCATGAAAACGGCTAATCCTACCCCCAACATCGCCCTTGATGACGCTTGCTCTGGTTTATCCATAAAGAAAACGAACATCATCATCATAACAGCCTCTCCAAAAAATGCGGCTACAGGAGTATAGGAACCTTTAAGGATTGGAAGCCAGCCAGAATCGTGATAAATAGGCCGCATATAATCCCAATTCATATTGCCAACATTCAAAATGATTACAAACGTTATCATTAAAAGTACAATTGGCCCTATGATTTCACTTAAACGTCCAATTCCTTCCACCCCTCCTTGGTAAATGATAAAAATGAGCAATAACATCGCAGTAAAGACAATGACCCACAAAGGTGTATTATGAAACAAAGCGATAATAATGAATTCACCAAATTCACGGACGGTTATCCAAATTATCATGTACCACCCAAAGAAGTAAGGAATCATCAGTAGCTTTCCTAGCCATTTACCAAGAATAGTTTGACTAAATTCAATGAGAGTTTGTTTCGGATAAAGCGAACCAAGTGTAGTTGCCAAAAAAGTAAGAGCAACCCCTATCACTCCTGCAATCAAAATCGAGATCCACGCATCTTGTTTGACAGTACGAATCGTCGCTGGAATAACTAGAAGGAGTGATTGTCCCACTTCAAATGTGAACATCATCCAAAAGATTTGCCTGCCAGAGATTTTCATCGAATTTCTCACACTCTATATTCCTCCTTATTTTTTCATTTCATTTTTCTTCAACTGCAACGGTGGTCCAGTCAGTCCTACTCGCCGAATAGTGAGCTGTGTATGAACAGAAACCTCCACTTTTCGAAATTGTTTACTCCAATTCTTTTTTAACCCTTTCCATTCGGATGGATATTTTTGATGAATGGCTTCTCCAAATCCAAAGATATCGGTTCCGTATTGTTTTTGAACCTTTTTAATAGTTTGGAGAGCTTCCTTTTCGGACTGTTTTTCCAATACATGTTCTAAAAGAGTAAGATTTTTTGGCTGCGAAAGATCTAAATTCGTATTGTTCTCCTGAATTGTTCCTTCACCAGAAAAAACAATGTCACACTTAATTGTGTCCCCTTGTATAGTAGGTATGATTTTTCTATTGATCTTTGTCATATATAAACTTGCACTACCATTTCCTTTAGAGGCCGTTGCTGTAACTGTCTGTTTACTTAAACGATTCACTATCCAAAGAGTAGTTAACCATTCCTGCATGTTCAAGTATCCTACCAATTTGAAATCGTTGTTAAATATAGCACCGCCTACAATTTGAAACCCTTTGACCACGGTTTTCCCTTTTTTATGAGACACATTTAGTTTAATAACGGGCAAAATCGGGGTGATTCCATCACTCGTACCAGCAATAAGAAAATTTAATAAAGACATATCTCCTGCTGCCTCTATTTGCATATGCTCTTTAAGTGCCCCAAGTGCCGGGATAGACTCTAAAGGGATGGATGCTTTCAGAAAATCTTTTGCAGTATTCCCTTTTATGACAAACACACCTGCTCGTAATCGAATATCAGGATCGCGGCTATATGCATCTAAAACTGGAGCAAGACCACTTTTAGCCATTTTTTCTCCAATCAATATTACACGCTGGTGCCCTCGAAAAATTTCTCTCGACATTTTTGTTTGCATCATTTGTATAGCTTCATGTGTATCCCTTCCCGTTCCCGATTCTGTAAAAAACGCTTTTCCTGCATTACTTCTTCCGCTCTGTCCCATCCCCATTTTTGATGGAATAATAAACTGAGCACTAATTTCAATCTTATTATTCTTCGCTTGATCAAGTCCCCATCCTAATTCTATTGCCAAATCATTTAATTCTGTCCGATCCCAACATCCCGTCAAGAAGCATAAAGAAATGACCAGTATCATACAGAGTGCCTTGTGCAGGCTCATTCTGTTTCCCCTCCCCGTTTCTCATCTGGCTTTTGTCCACCTGGAAAACGGACTTTCTCTTCACCAGATACCATTATTGGGCGGTGGGTCATATTCCAACGAGGTGTTCGGAGAAAAACATCCTTTAAATCACGAGGAGTCTGTGGTGCAACTGGACTTAAATACGGAATGCCAAAAGAACGAATGTTAGTTAAATGAATCAAAATCGCAAGGGTACTTATTGCAACACCGTATAGCCCGAGCATCCCTGCCAATAACAGCATCGGAAAGCGTAACATCCGGTAAGCTGTTCCTAAGTTGTAGCGCGGGAACGCAAATGACGCAATACCGGTCGTCGCCACAACAATGACCAAAGGTGCGGAAATAATACCTGCTTGCACAGCAGCTTGCCCGATAACAAGTGCTCCGACAATACTAACTGCTGATCCAACAGGTTTTGGTAACCGAACCCCCGCTTCCCTCAAGCCTTCAAATAAAAACTCCATCATTAGCGCTTCTATGACAGCCGGGAACGGAATGCCTTCTCGCGCAGCTGCAATACTAATAAGCAAATTTGTCGGTATTAATTTAGGATGAAAGGTTGTAATAGCAACATAGAGAGAAGGAAGAAATAATGAAATATTAATTAATATTAAACGTATCCATCGAACAAAAGTTGTGTAGATGGAGCGTTCATAATAATCCTCCGCTGCTTGTAGACCAGTCCAAAATGTCATAGGAACAATCAAAACGAAAGGTGTGTTATCTACTAAAATGGCGACTTTCCCCTCTAATAAACTTGCACAAACCGCATCTGGCCGCTCAGTATTTTGAATTTGTGGAAAGGGTGAAAAGGGTTGGTCCTCAATAAACTCTTCAATGAAAGCTGACTCCAATACTCCATCAATTTGAATTCGCTTTACCCTTTGGCGAACTTCATCCAAAACCGAATCAGGTGCAATTCCCTCAATATAAGCAATTACCACATCTGTCTGTGACAATTCCCCAATCGAATAAGGTTCCATTTTTAGTTTTTGGCTTCGAATTCTTCGGCGAATCAGGCTCGTATTGACCCTTATCGTTTCCGTAAACCCGTCCCGAGGGCCACGAACAGAGATCTCGGCAGCCGGCTCTTCAACACCTCGTTTTTCAAAACCTTTTAAATCAGCGACTAGAGCTTGACTTTCTCCTTCTGTTAAAATGACAATATTCGCTTTCAATACTGCTTCTATAACCTCACGAACTTTAGAGATTGTCTTTACTTGAGAAACCGCAATTAGCTGATTTTGTATAATTTCTCCTACCGAATCCACACTCTTTACTCCACTAGGCAGACCTTCGAACATCATTGGTTTCAAAACAACTTGTTCCACAACTTTAGTGTCAACTAATCCATCTATATAAATAAAAAGAATTTCATTTTGACTATCTATGATTATTGGACGAAAAACAATATCGGAACAATTTTCAAAAACTTGTCTCAAAACTTCTTCATTCGCAGATACACTCTGCTTGAGTTCGCACTCTTGATCATTTTGGAGCAGCATACTTGCACTCTCAAGTTCCTGAATATCTTTTCTCAAACGCTTTCTACTAAGTTTTTTCATCATACTACCCCATTTATCGAGTGGTTTATGTTTTGAACCCAATTGTTAGTAATTTCTTGACAGAATAGCTTTAAAAAACCGTTCCACTAAATGTTTTTTTGTAAGTAATCATTTATCTAGAAAACAAAAGGAAAATATCCCCTCTATATCCTTCTTAAAATTTCCTTACACATGAAAATTATTCAATTTTTTCTATAAGTTAGTTATTCTAAAATGAGGTATCCATAAAGTAACTTGTAAATTCTGCTTTGTTAAATTGGTAGTAATAAGCTTATAGAAGCGAGCAAAAAAAAGCATGTTCTGAAGAAAGATAAATCAGAACATGCTCTTAATTTATTTATTTGATACTATAGACGTTGATCTTTCTGGAAGTTTAGTTGAAAATGATCCGCTTCATTGTATACCCCGAATTCATATCCTTTTTCCTTATAAAATTTAATAATTTCCGGAAGCGCTTGTAATGTCTGTAGTTTTTCATGCATTAGAACTACTTCCACATCTTCTGTTGTTGTACGCTTTACATTTTCTATAATTTGCTGTGGGTTACCTTTTAATTTCCAATCATTTGAATCTATCGTCCAATCCCAAACTTTTATTCCTGCTTCTACAATTTTGTTACGAATGTCCTGCCCCTTTAATCCTGGTGCAGATCCGTATGGGGGACGGACTAGTTTAGGAGTTGTACCTGTAATATTATGAATAAGAGCTAACGTTTCTTTCATCTCCGTTACAAATTGTCCTTTTTTGTATAGCTTATCACTATTATGTGTCATACTATGTGCACCAATATAATGTCCTTCTTTTACTGCTCGTTTTACATTTTCCTGAAAACCAGTATTCTGTAAATTGCTACCTTGCATAAAAAATGTCGAAGCAACATGTTGCTCTTTTAGTACATCTAAAAATTTGCCAGTTAATTCGCTAGGACCGTCATCAAATGTTAAATAAACAACCTTTCCTACTGGTTTTCCATCAGCTCTTTTCTGTTTTGCCAGCAATGTGTCCTCTTTCTTTCCTTGTTCTTGCGTATTAGCTAGCCTAATATTTTCATTAGCTACCCCTTTCGCTGGGATAGAGTTCCATTTCCCTATTAAAAAGAACGTGAAAAAGGTCGTTGCTAAAACAACTCCTAGAGATAGTATTGCCTTAGTTACTCCACTTGTTTTTTTCTTATTTTGTGATTCTTTCATTATGTTTCGATCCTTTCCCTACTCATTTTCATATTCATTATTTATGCAGCTAAACATTAACTTCAGCTGATATTTACAATAAATAGATTAATAGAGGAAGGTGAAGATAAAATGCAGATAATGTCGAAATTAGTTAAAGAATAGCCTATTACATCCACTCTTAAAAAAAATATTTGTTTCTCTACTACAGTTAAATTTGAAAACTGGATATACATCCAAAATAAAAAATACTACTCTTTCTAAATAACATTTTCACATCAAGATAACAGCATGTCGGTATAAAGATAAAATACAGAGATGGCCGTACTATTGAAATTCTATTATAATTTTGTAATTGGAATTCATTTGAACCAAATGAAGAACTAGAAGAAATATTATTATGTGGAGGTACTCCGATGAACCTTGTAATTAGAGAGTTAGAAACAAATGATTTAGATAATCTCCCGGAGATTGATGACAGTTTTATAGTGAATGCTCGGTTAATTCTTTCTCTTTCCAAAGGAAATAGACGCATAGAATATACAGTAGAAGACGTTCCGAGTTATGAAAAAAGTTATTTACAAAATCAAGATGATAATGAAGAACTGGCTTACAATGAATATATAAATAAACCTAATCAAGTCATTTACATAGCTCTGTTACATAACCAAATCATTGGATTAATGGTATTGAAAAAGAATTGGAACCACTATGCTTACATAGAAGATATAACGGTAGATAAAAAATATCGTACAATCGGAGTTGGCAAAAAATTAGTTGATCAAGCAAAGCAGTGGGCAAAAAAAGGAAATATGCCAGGTATCATGCTTGAAACGCAAAATAATAATGTCGCAGCATGTAAGTTCTATGAAAAATGCGGATTTGTAATTGGTGGGTGTGATTTTCTTGTTTATAAAGGTTTGGATAAGACAAGTGATGAAGTTGCAATTTATTGGTATATACATTTCAAATGATAATAGTTTATAACGTAAAAAACTCAAAATAAAACCCCAATTTCTCTATATTAAAATCGAGAAATTGGGGTTAAGTTATTTAAAACAAATAACTAATTAATAATCCTGCTGACAACAAGAAGCCGAAAATCGTATTTGTCATCGCTGTTGATTTCATTGCGATGCGCATATATCCAGGATCCTTTGCCCCTTTTTGGAAACTTTGAATCGCAGAAATTGGCTTTCTCAAACCTAAAAACATAACTAATGCCCAAGGGCTTATATAACCCATTAATACAATTACGGCAATCCATAAATACGCAATGAAAAAGGCTACCGCTAGTGTTACCACAGCTTTTTCTCTCCCAAGGAGGATTACTAATGTCTTTCTTCCACCTTTAATATCTTCTTCGATATCCCGGATGTTATTTGACATATTGATTGCACCTACTAAAATTCCAATTGGAATGGAAATCAATACACTTTCAATCGTTACAGTATTCGTTTGAATAAAGAAAGCAATGAGTACAAAACATGTCCCCATTAACAACCCAGAAACTAATTCTCCAAACGGGGTGTACGCAATTGGTAATGGACCGCCTGTATATAAATAGCCAACTGCCATCCCAATTAAACCAATAACCACTAACCACCAACTACTATTCATACAAATATAAATGCCAATAAAAGCTGCTACGACATATAATAAAAGCGCAACTGTTAACACATTTTTTGGCTTCAATCCATGACGGACAATTCCGCCACCGATGCCAACAGATTCAGCAGTGTCTAATCCGCGTTTGAAATCATAGTACTCATTAAATAAGTTCGTTGCTATTTGCAGCGCTAAACATGCAAGCATCATCGCAATAAATAAAAGCCAATCAATTTTGGCAACATAAAGTGATGCCACTGTCCCTAAAATTACAGGAGAAAACGTCGCCGTTAATGTATGCGGGCGCGTCATCTTCCATATTAATTTAGCGGAACTAATTTCCTTTTCATTCCCCATAACTCTGTTCAATCTCCCTACATTTGAAGTATAAATTACTAGCAGTATCTTTCTATCTATTTCCTGCCACGCATCCATTCATTATAGCAATAAATGATTATCCTTTCTAACAAATCAACTTTTAATAAAGTAAAATTTATAAAATGAAACTTTAATCAGTAGGAGTTTTGTCATCCCCACTGATTATTAGTACATATCCATTGTTTTTTTACGGGCAGCCCTCCCATTCGCTGAATTTTGTGGTGGGAGTCTTACTGCCCGTTAATGCGGGATAAAAAAGAAGTCAAATTACTTCCAAACAACACCTCGCCTCTCATATTCCATTCTGTATTCAACAGCAGCCGCAATTTTAGGACTTGCGAATCTTTCCGTGATCCAAAGTCCCAAATCAACTCCTGAAGTGCCCCCTCTTGCAGTGATAATATCCCCTTGATCCGCAATTCTGTAATGAAGAAGCTCTGCCCCGTATTCACTCATTTCATCCTGTGCAAAACAGTGCATCGTTGCCTTTCGACCGTTCAATATACCAGAGGCAGCTAATAGCATACCCCCTGTACACACACCAGCAACGATTGTTCCTGCATTGTGCATCTCGCTAATCATTTTAGTCAAAGTTCCAAGCTCTGCTTGTTTTCGTGCCCCATGCTCTGCTTTATGATTCCAGCCACCACCAGGTACAATTAACAAATCTGGACGATTCTCCTTCGTAAAAAATCATGTAGTTTAACTGTAACTCCAAACGAGGTAGTAACTTCCTTCTTTTGTTCACTCGAAACGAATTCAACTATAAATTGAGCCCCTTCTTCTATCGCTCTTTTCAGTACCTCAAACGGTGCGAAAGAGACAAGTTCTCCGAAACCATCAAACCATACTATTTGTATTTTCATTTTCGCACACCTCATATGCTTTCTTTTTTAAATTGTAGATATATATAATAATTGGACAATCTCAAAGTGTAAATTGTAAAGTATACCTAGATTATTCAAATAAAAAATAATATCCCACATAGTTAAATACATTTGTAAACCCTACATTTTCTACAACTGCAACAGAAGGCTTGTTCAATTCCATACAGTCCCAATATGGAATAATATCATTCTCCAAACAATCTTTCACAAAACTATGCGCTATCTTTTGAGCTAATTTTCTCCCTTGGTGACCTTCTATCGTTTCAATATCTATACAGTGTATATTTTCAAAGACGCATCCTGAAAAACAAACACTCACAATTAAATCATCATAAACAATGCAATAGCCAATCCCCTCATTGAAAAAAGAATCCGGTGAAGACCAAAACTCTAAAATTTTTGATTGTAAAAAATCAATGTTCTTAAATGTATTATTATTATTTTCATAGAGAGCTTTACTCATTTTCAGTACAGTATATCTCTGTTCAAATTTAGGCTCATGATGATTTTCATAATCCTCTTTTCCTAGCATATACACTCTTTGATTCCAACTCTTTAATTTACGATGCTGAAATATTCTTTCGATTGTTTTATTCCACTTCGAATGATTCCCGATTCCTTCAAAGCAATCTAATCCTACTTTCCTCGCCTCAGGTACTATTACATGATTAATAAAACGATTCACTTCTTTATTAAACTCTTCATTTTCAGCATCTCCAATAAAGAAGAAGCCATCATTATTACCTAACCAAATGAGTCCCGAATTAGGAGAAGTCACGTTATCTACAAATATACGACCAGGATTCACTCCTGCAATTACAGCACGTACCTCTAATTGACCTTGTTCATTCACTAAACGATTACACCTATAAAAATCATCCTTGCTTAGTTCACAGATCATACGTTACACCCCTTTTTTAAACTGTTCTATTCTAACTTTACCATTTTTACATAATATTCTGTATCTTTACTAAGAGTAGTTTTAAAGCGATGCGATAAGTAAATGAAATACATAATAAAAAAGAGCCAATCTCCAACACAATAGAAGATTGACTCTTTCCTTTATTTACTCACCTGTTTCAGAAAATCGTTTTATACGTTCACCAATTTCATCGCGAACACGTTGAAATTCAGACCATTCTTTTCCTGCCGGGTCATCAAATCCCCAGTGAACACGATTTACGTGCGAAGGTGTCGAAGGACAAACAGAATCCGCATGACTACAAAGTGTAACGACTAAATCAGCATTATTTAAAATGTTTGTATCAATCATATCTGATGTTTGATTTGTTATATCGATATTCACTTCATTCATTGCTTTAATCGCATTGGGATTCACTCCATGTGCTTCGATTCCTGCAGAATATACATTCCACTTACCTCCTAAATATTGTTTACCCCACGCTTCTGCCATTTGGCTTCGGCATGAATTTCCTGTACATAAGAAATAGATTGTTTTTTTGTTTTCCATGTTGTTTTCCACCTTTGTTTTTAAGTTGATTGATCATTAAAATATTTACGTTTAAACCAAAAAGCGACATTTACAAGTGCAATCATGACAGGTACTTCGACTAACGGTCCAATGACAGCTGCGAATGCTGCGCCCGAATGAATACCAAACACACCAACTGCTACAGCAATTGCTAACTCAAAGTTATTACTACCTGCTGTAAATGCTAACGTTGTCGTCACCGGATAGTTTGCACCAATGTTTCTTCCCATAAAGAAAGAAACAAAAAACATTACAATAAAATAGATTAATAACGGAATCGCTATTCTTACCACATCTAGTGGCACGCTAACAATCATCTCTCCTTTTAAAGAGAACATAACGATGATTGTAAATAGCAATGCAAGTAATGTAAGTGGACTAATTTTAGGTATAAACACTTTTTCATACCACTGTCTTCCTTTTAACTTAACTAGTACAAAGCGTGTCAACATACCTGCTATAAAAGGAATTCCTAAATAGATACATACTGATTTTGCTACTTCTATCATTGTAATATCGACAATAGCACCTTCAATCCCTAACCATTCTGGAATTACAGTTACAAATACGTATGCATAAACTGAGAAAAAGAGCATTTGGAATACCGAATTAAAAGCAACTAAACCTGCCGCATACTCTTTATCCCCATCAGCAAGGTCATTCCAAACAATGACCATTGCAATACAACGTGCTAACCCAATCATAATGAGACCAACCATGTATTCTGGTTTATCAGGAAGAAAAATAATTGCTAACACAAACATAAGTACCGGACCAATAATCCAATTTTGTACTAAAGATAGCACTAACACTTTTACATCTTTAAATACTCGGCCCATTTCCTCATAGCGAACTTTCGCTAACGGTGGATACATCATTACAATTAAACCAACAGCAAGCGGAATAGACGTCGTTCCAACCTGTAATGTATTCAGTCCGTCTACTACACTAGGGAACACAAACCCTAAACCAATCCCAACAGCCATCGCTAGAAAAATCCATAGTGTTAAATATCGGTCTAGAAAAGATAAACGTTTCATTTTATTTTCCATCTCCTATTAACAACAAGAATTTTTAGCTACCTCATTTGAAGTCGCGCAACAAGATGACTCTTCAATTTTGTGAACATTACTATCTGCTTTCGTATAAAAGAATTCCCACTCATTCCCATCTGGATCTGTTACCCAAAACTTATCTTGCACTGCATAGCAACAAGTCGTATCCATCTCATCACGCGCAAAGAAACCTTCTTTTTCTAATCGTTCTTTATGTAATGTAATTTCTTCAGCTGTATCCACTTGGAAACCGAAATGATTTACTTGATTTCCATTCACCTCATCTCGTACGTTCAGCGTAAAATTAAGTCCTGGCGTCTCTAATAAAAATTTTGCATAATCTGTTTTCACTTTAACTGGTGAAACACCAAATACCTTTTCATAAAATTCAATAGACTTCTCTAAATTCGTAACGTTTATACCGACGTGAACATATCTCATACCTTATTCCTCCTTTTTATATATCATTAATCAATTTTTTTTGATTAATAACTCAAAATTTTAACAGCAACTACCTTTCCCTGTTTTTCTAAAGATACAGCACAATTCTTCTGATAATAAATTATTCACTTCCGCATCATTTAAATCATAATAACTCCACGTACCTTTTGTTTCTTTTACAATCAAACCTGCATCTAATAAAATTTTTAAATGATATGATAATTTAGATTGCGTCATTTCAAAAACTTCTGTTAAATCACATACACACGTCTGTCCTCGCTGGCAAAGTTCATACATGATTTCTAAACGTTTCTGATCCGCCAACGCTTTAAATTTTTTCTCATAGTGCTGAAAATTTTGTGCCACTGTAGTTCACTTCCCTTCATCAACTTTTTTTGATGTTTATAGTATATACGTAGATGAGTTCTATATGCAACTTATTAATCAAGTTTTTTTGATTTATCTAAAAAACTTCCTCGCATCATATCTTTGTTACAATTAAAAAAGACCATAACCTTTTCAAAAATGAAAAACTATGGTTCTTTTTACAACTTAATAGTTACAATATTTCCGAGAAATGGAGTCTCTATAACTATTTTAAATTTTAATTTGATCATTATAGAGTAGTGCCCCATCACCCTCAATCTAAGAAAAACAAATACCCCAAAATGAGAAAAATCGATATGCTCTTGTTTTTGGTGCATATTCATAAAAAGCACGTTACTATTCTCATTAACATAAGAGAATAGTAACGTGCTTTTAATTTCAAAAATTGTCTAAGATGGTTGTGGGGCGGGTCCCCCATAAGAACGGTATCTAAAAGATTGTATGATAGGTGTTAGTTCCATTCTAATGGCCTCAGCCGGCGATTAACTCAAATACCGATTTCGGATGACCGCCATGTGATGAAGTTCGTGTCCTGCGACGCCGTACGCGAGGGCGCGCGCCGTAATGCTTAGGTTGTTGGCTGTGCCCTTGCGGGTCCACGCCTCAGCCGGTAGCCCGCGCAGCAATGTGATCGTTGATTGCCGTACGGCCCGGTAGTCTTCGGCCAATTGCGCGGTTGTCCAGCTTCCGAAAGGAGGTATGAATAATTCCTGATCGAAACCAGTCAGAGGCGTCTGGTCCCCTCTTGCGAACCGGAGCAGGCGGTAGGTCATGACGCGTTCCGCGTCTGTAATGTGGCCCACGACTTCTTTCAGCGTCCATTTTCCTTCCGCATACCGATATGTGGCCTGGCTTTCGGTCAACGATGCCAGGAGCTCTGTCATTTGCTTTTCCTGGGCGAGCAGAATGTCGATGATGTTACCGTCCGGCACCAAACGGATATATTCGCCGGAGCTTCCGGCGTATTCTTCTTCTGACGGTCTTTGATTCATGCGTAGTCACCTCTTATATGTAGATATAGAAAATTATAGCACTCGTCTATGTCTAATAAATTCGCGAAATGATAGAACTTTCCTTCTAATAATTGAGGATAAGCAACTATTTAGTTGGTCGGTCTCCGCACTATCCTGATTCGTTAGCACAATAAGCAATTCTAATCAATAATGCATAAAAATTAGAAGTTATACAATATTTCAAAGTTATTAATATATATTGAGTTATTCCGAAACATATATTAATAACTTTTGTCGAAACTATTAAAAAGGGAGAATTTCTCTAGCTGGAGAATTAATAATTGTGTTACCAATATGTAAAAATCTCAATTTAAAATTAAAGGAGAATAAAATGGGACAAATAATTGTATCGATGTACCTCTCACTAGATGGTGTCATGGAGGAACCAGCTTGGACTGCTCCATATTTCAATGAAGAAGTAGCAAAGTTTCAATCCGATTTACTGTTTGAAAGTGAAGCTCTTCTACTAGGGCGAGTAACCTATCAAGGTTTTGCAGCTGCCTGGCCTTCTATGACTGATGAAGAAGGTTTTGCTGATAAGATGAACAGCATGCCTAAATTTGTTGCTTCAACAACTTTAGAAAAAACCGAATGGAATGCAAATCTTATCAAGGGTAATATTGTAGAAGAAATATCGAAATTGAAGGAACAGCCCGGTCAGAACCTTTTAATTTATGGTAGTGGTGAGCTTATCCAAACATTGATGCAACACGACCTCATTGATGAATATCATTTTATGGTCAATCCTATTATCGTGGGAAGCGGAAAGCATCTCTTTAAAACCGGAAACGATACAAAGGCTTTAAAACTGATCGAAACAAGAACGACCAGTTCAGGTGTCGTTATTCTTTCCTATCAGCCGGAGAAAAAAGAATAATTATTGATAAATTATATAATCAAAAAAAGATTGACTCTTTCAGATCAGGAAAAGTTAAAAATAACTTCCAATAACGAGAATAATGTAAATAAGCTGTCCATGTAGACAGCTTATTGTTTTTTTGCTTAGCGTGCAAAATTCGCGTCTTGTTCGCGGGACTCCAAACAGTACGATTTTATTTCAAAGACACAACGATCTTACTACACACTTTTTATTTATCCCACACTCTCATCTGCTACTATTACTATTTTTTATTACTAATGTTGCCGTTTCACTCGGATGGCTAAGAGGAAAATGATGGCCATATGGAACAAAATCAACCTTACCAAGATGCGATGGAGCAGAATAGCCTCTGTCATAATCCCCCCAAATAATGTGAAGGTTATACTTTGTTACTTCATTGAAATCACCTTGATCATTTTTTAGTAGTAAACTGTTAAGCTGGACCGTAGTATTTAAAATTCTGGGAGAAGTAAAACTGTTTCTTATTTTTTCAATATAATGTTCAGGAATGCTCTCCATACTTTCAAACAAACCATTACTTAATAAATAACGCTCTATCAAATTAGTAGTTGCCAATTTTAATGTCCATTTGTTCATAAATTGAGGAACATTTAGCGATTTAGCATTTTTTTTAGCAACAGGTGGCTGAAGTAAAGTGATTGAATACTTCTTATCTATGTACTCTTGTACCAACGCTTCCAGAAGAATAAACGCACCGAATGAATGGCCAATTAGATGTGCACCATTCGTAGCTTTCTCCAATAACTTTTTCACTACATTCAAATAGATATCTAGAAGATTTTTCTCTCGTTTAAAAGGAGAACGTCCCAAACCTGGAAGATCCAAAATCCATACAGGTTGACCAGTTTTTTCATGAAGCTCTTGTGCTAAAGGAAATAAATCCTCTCCATCACTCAATAAACCATGTAATAATATAAACGGTTTACCCTTTCCTTGTAATTGGTAAAGGGTAGTGTTATCGCATAATGTTCGTTTAAATAAATGATTATGCCGGCCATTTTGATACATCATTCGATAATCCAGATCAGCTACTACAGCAGGGAAAAATTTCATTACACTCGTCTTCTTAAACCAATCTCCTCCCATAATTTTTTTTGCTGAAACATTTGAAAATTTTTGTTTTGTAATAAAATTCAGTCCATCAGAAGGAATTTTTGTTATTTTACTTCCTCCACTATTCATAATTGCTTTCATAAATGGCATTGGAACAGAGATTTTTGGTGCCCTCATATTCATACTTTCCGACATAATACTTAATAATTCAGCAATGTTTTGATCGTGCTGTTTGTCTTCAACAAGTGTATATGTTTGAATAGTCGGTTGCTCCAATCTGAAAACCTGCACAATAAACTTCGCAAGCTCATCGTTTGAAATAAGTGGTAACCTATATCCCTTACCTCCAGGAATCACTGGCATGAGCCCTCTTCGCATACTCATCACAAGCAAACCTAATCCTGCTATCTGCTCTGTACTCCCTGTTTTACTACTACCGACTATAGTTGGCGGATTAATTACAGAAAGCGGATAACCTACTGCTGATGCCTGCTGACGGATATAAAGATCTGCTAAAAATTTTGTTCTCTCATATGGATTTTTTATTTTCAAATAATTGTTTCCTTCTTTAAACACATCAATTGCAATCTTGCTATTTTTATCATCAAAGGGACTCATATAACCTACAACATGAATAAATTGTTGCAAACCCTTCAATTGATGAATACTTTTAGCTAATTCACTAATATGTTTGGCGCCATTTAAAAATACGGAAGCTGCCTCTTTACTTGTCGCTTGAATATCCATGGGGCCTCCTGCATGAATAATCACATCCGTTTTCAATACCCTCTCCTTATCTTCAGCACTTAGACCTAAATCTATTTTCGTCAAATCACCTTCAATAAAGTGCATAACTTCCTTTTTTAAGATGCCTCTTTCTTGAAAAAGGCGTGTTGCTTTATTTTTCGACCTCACTAAAAGAAGAATTTTAACATCCTCTTTGGCTAATTCTTTTACTAATTGTTTTCCAATAAAGCCTGTTCCACCAGTTAAAAATACTGTTCTCATATAAAATCCCCCTTTTAGTACTACTTAGTACTAATTTGATGTAAAAAAAATGCTTCTTTTATCGAAGCAATTTTAAAAAATGATCTGCTGTTTTCGTGATTACAGTTGCATCCTTCAATGTTTCTGAAATAAATAACGCTCCTTCAAGATTTGTAATAAAAAGTGATGCAACCTCATCAATATTAATCGTATTTCTGAATTCTCCATTCTCTACCCCTTGTTTAAGTAATAGAGAAACTTTCTTTTGTAATCCTGTAAAAAAAAGACCTATTTTTTCTTTTATTTGCGTGGCCTGTTTAGGACTTTGAATATAAAGAGTAATAAATGGACAGCTCCCCTTATACTCCCTCGACTGAACTCCTTGTGATAATTGCTTTAAAAACAGTTGGATACGATCTTCAACTAAAAATTGGTTCTGAGAAAGTATGTCATCAATTGCAGATTGATACATTTCAATCCAATAATCAACGACCCCTTCTAATAATACTTCCTTATTAGAAAAGTGATAATACACATTAGACTTTGAAACTTTGCTTACACGTACTAATTCATCCATACTTGTATAAGCAAACCCTTTTTCTAAAAATAATGTTGCAGCTACTTCAATCACACGTTTTTGATTCATTAATTTTATCTTTGTCATAACTAGAACTATATAGTACTAATTTAAATATTGCAAGTATTTATGTTAATTTTTAAAAAAGTTTGATTAAAAAAGTTCCACTAACATTGATTTTACTGCAAAAAAATCTTATTTTGAATAAAGTTGAACTGAACCCCGAAATTGTTCATTCACTATCGTCTAATCGGGGGCACCATACATACCCGTCAACTTAAGAAAAAGAAATGTCCCCTGATTCAAGTTGCCTAGCGAAAAAATCACGTTTTAATAGACTTCTTTAGTATGCCTATCTTTCTATAAATTACTAGATTAGCTTGATGGCTATGGAGTAGTGACCCTATAAACAAAACCCACCAGAAACATCTAAAATCTGCCCCGTTACCCAGCGGCTATCAGAAGAAGCAAGGAATGCTACTGCATCTGCAATATCTTCAACTTGCCCTATTCGTCCGAACACAGATGAGTTGGTAGCAAAATTTCGTATTTCCGGATCATCTAGCAATTTTGCATTGATATCTGTCTTCGTATATCCAGGCATAATTGTATTCACTGTTATACCTCTTTCTCCAAGATGTTTAGCTAGAGGCAGTGTCATCGTATTAAGCGCACCTTTACTTAAGCCGTATGCAATTGAGCCTGTAAAACCAAGCCTTACTTCAGCTGATGAAATGTTAATCACACGGCCCTCTGCTCGTATTAATGGTAATGTTTGCTGGATTAAAAAGAATGGTGCTTTCATATTTACAGACATGATTTCATCAAAAACTTCTTCTGTCGTATTTTCAATCGTTCCTTGTGTACCTATCCCTGCATTGTTTACTAAAATATCAATCTCTGATGTACCAACTTTTATTTGTAATTCATGCTTTAACTGTTCTACTAGCTTTTTGACACCATCAATTGAATTGAGTTCAGCTTCAATTAAGAACGCTTTTCCTCCATTAGATTCAATCTCACTAATCGTTTCATCTGCAGCTGCCTTATTTCGACCGTAGTGAATCGCAACTAATGCTCCATCTTTCGCCAATCTCATCGCAATCGCACGGCCAATTCCGCGACTCGCTCCTGTTACTAACGCTACTTTCCCATCAAGATTCTTCATTTTTTCCATCCTTCCTAAATTTCCGTTTGATAAAAACCTATACTTATATTTTCATGTAAACACCCATCATTTTAAATATAGATTTATAGGGAATTTAGTCCGTTCGCTTATGATATTATAGTTATAATTCGTAATTTACTTTAGAAAACAAAAATAAGGAGGCTACACAATGCAAAACGCCGTAAAACTGGATGAAATCGATCATAAAATTATGAACTTGCTGTATGAAAATGCGAGAATTTCTGTTTCAGAAATAGGACGAATTATATCCATGACGCAACCTGCTGTAAAAGAACGTATTAACAAGCTTGAAGATCAAGGAGTTATAGCGGCTTATCGAACGAAATTTGAGCCTGCAAAAATTAATAAAAACATTCAAGCATTCATCATGTTTAAAACGAGCCAATGCTCTGATTTTATCCAGTATTGTAATGCAGCTCCTGAAGTAACAGATTTATTTCGAATTAGTGGGGAATTTAATTATATGATGAAGGTCATGAGCGATTCGATGGATTCTCTCGCTGCATTTTTAGACTCCTTAATGCAATTTGGCTTGTCATCTCCTTTAATTGTTTTAAAGAGTGAGTTTGAGGAGAAATTGTCATTCTAATAAAGGATACGTATTATCCTCCGCTAACAGTAAAAGCTTTTCCTTTATGAGAAAATCCAACAGAATCAATGATTAGTAACAAAAAAAGAACATTGATTTTCAATGTTCTTTTTTATATCTCTACTTATTATTTAGATTGCTATTCGAAAAAAGTACCTTAATCCCCTTACCCTTGATTCCTCTGCGCCTCTCTAAACTCCTCCTTCACCTTCTCTAACAACCCTTCTTCCGTAATTAATCGATACGCCGTATTTGCTAATGCTTTTGCCGATGTAATTAATGCTTTATCTCCAAGTTCTGAACGTGCTGCTTCTCTAAATTCATTCGTATGTGCAATTAAATCATCTGGTCCGATTTTAATGTACGGATGAATTGTCGGTACGACTTGACTTACGTTTCCTGCGTCGGTTGAACCGATTCCTACTCTTTCTTTACGATTTACATCTTCACCTAATAGTTCTAGTTCTTCCGCTACAATATCGTTATATGTTTTTGTTACGAGTAATTCATCGATTTCATTTTGGAATTGATGGATTTTTACTTTTGCACCTGTTGCTAACGCTGCTCCCTCAGCAATATTTTTTACTTTTTCTGTTACTTCTGCACATCTTTTTCGCGTTGCTGCACGGATGAAGAACCTTGCTGCAGCGTAGTCAGGAATAATGTTAGGTGCTTTTCCTCCTTCTGTAATGACGCCATGAATTCTCACGTCTGACGGGAGTTGTTGGCGAAGTGCATTAATACCGTTATAGAGCTGAATCACCGCATCTAATGCGTTAATCCCTTCTTCTGGCGAAGCTGCAGCGTGAGCTGTTTTTCCGTAAAAATGAAAATCAAGTGGATCGACTGCTAGTGAAGGACTCGTTGTCGCTGTTTTTCCGCTCGGATGAATCATAAGCGCCGCATCAATGTCTTTAAATAAACCTGCCTTTACATAACTTGATTTCGCGCTACCATTTGGCCCGCCTTCTTCTGCTGGCGTACCAAACACGACAACTTCTCCGCCAATTTCTTCAAGTGTTTCTGATAATGCAATTGCTGCTGCAACACTAATTGTGCCGATTAAATTGTGACCACACGCATGGCCTAATCCTGGTAAAGCGTCATACTCCGCTAAAAATGCAATTGCCGGTCCTTGTTTTCCAGAGCTTTTTCGCGCGATAAATCCCGTTTCATGTCCAGCTATATTGTGCTGCAACTGAAACCCTGCACTACCTAGTAATAAACTTAACGTTCTTGATGCGTAAAACTCTTGGTTTCCAATCTCCGGATTCGCATGAATATCGTGACTTGTTTCTATGTACTTTTCCTTATTTCTTTCGATACTCTCTTCAATTGTTTTTCTTTGTGACGCTACTCCTGTCGCTCCCATTTTTCTTCCTCCTTTTATTTTCACGTAAAAAAGCCTCTTTCTAAAAGATAGAAAGAGGCTTCTGTATATACAGTCAAAATGAGCTTCTTTCTTATCTTTCAAGTTACCTTGCTGGAATTGGCACAGTATTCATAGCGAATCCGCTGCCGAGGTATCATAGGGCCAGTCCCTCCACCTCTCGTGATAAGAATTTTCATAAAATTATATTAAATTATTTTTTATTCTAAGTTTATTCCAAGTAAAAGTCAAGGAATTCCTATCCGAATTTACCGAATATCTAAAAATCCTTTTAATACACCAATTGTCTCAGGTGCTTGCAGTCTTGCACATACGTACGGAAATTCCGTACTACCTTCAAACATCATTTGAGATGTAAGCGGTGCGCCTGCCCAGAAGATTTCATCATCAATTACGATAAACGGGAAAGCTTTATTTTGTCTTTGTAACTTTACATTTTTCAGTGGAACTGGTCCGTCACTATAAACTGTTATCTGTGCATTTGTGCGCATTAACGCTTGCCATACTCGCTTATCCACTTGTTTTGTACTTGGAAGTGAAATAATAATTTTTCGTTTTGCTGCTAAAATATCTTTTAATAGCCCTTTCGTTTCCTCAAGATTCATTTCCATAAACCAGCGTAAACGTTTCGATATTTTTCGTTCCCACAATTGTCTTGATGTCGTGCGATCATACACATCTCCGTGACGTTCTATATGAGCTGTTAATTGTGATAACGCTTGTTTTCTCGAAAGGTTTTTACGCATATAATGGCAATCTGATAATTGAATGAACTTCCCTCTCGCCCTTGTCACTGCTACATTGACGAGGCGATGGTTTTTGTGATCAAAGAATAATACGCCAGGTCGTTCTTGCGGATAACTGTCCACTGTATCAAAAATCATCATATCTCTTTCAGAACCTTGAAACTTATGAACTGTCGCCGCTAAAACTGGTATGTTTTGATATTTCGTTCTCTGCAACATTTCTCTAATACACGTCGATAAAAAGCGTGACTGCGCCCTGTAAGGTGTCACAATACCAATTGATTGAACACCGTCTAACAATCCGATTAACATCATTTGCATTGCTACTAAACCAGACATAATGTTAAAACGTGAACCAGAAGCAGCATCTTTTAACGAAAAAGCTCCCATTTGGCTCGTATCAAATAAAACACTCGCTTCATTTGCAAACGGCTGCAATTGCGCAAGTTCTTTACGCTCTGAAACAGACGGATGATCGTATACTCTATTTTTATAAATAAACGAATTCGTAAACTTCGATATATCCGCATGCATACGTCTTTGTTCCTGCAACATAAATAGGTTTGGGTGTGCTTCTGATTTATTAACAGACTCAACAATCCCAGCATGGTAAAACATATCTTCCCCAAGCCATTTGCGAACGAGTTCATGATTTGCCATCGCAATTGGAGGTAACTGTAAAAAGTCACCGCAAACGACGATACGTTTTCCAAGTGAAGCAGCTAATGCAATTTGCGGAACGAACGCCATACTCACCTCATCTACGACAACTAAATCAAATGTACGCTCATAAATTAGCGCATCAATGGCACATTTCGATAAAGTTGCGCCGATTACTTTCGCATTTTCAATATATTCTTTTTCTACTTCTTTAATTTTAGCCTTTTGCTTTCGAAGATCACTTTCAATCTCCTGCATACGCTTCTTATCAGAGGACGTTGCCTTATACGATAAGATTTTTTCACGAAGCTCTTGGCGTGTCTCTTCCAAGTAGAGTCTTTCCTCACCCCATGATCCGTTCGTCGTTTCAACTAACTTAGATGCAAGTAACGTTTCATGATTTCGTATATGTTCATGTTGACTATAACCGTAACGAACAATTTCGCCAGGCGTCCATTTCTTTTTCTTCTCAATTTGCTTCGTTACTTCACTCATTAATACGTCTACTGCCGCATTACTATGAGCTAACACAAGTACCGATTTTCCTTTTTGATAATGGGCCGAAATAATACGTGATAAATTGTAAGACTTCCCTGTTCCCGGCGGTCCCCATACGTACGTTGTCGGATTATAAAACGCGCGATATGCCAGTTCATTTTTTGGATTTTTCATCTTCTCAATATGTTTCGGGCTGCTCGTCCCATCAACAAGACGCTTTATACGATTACGTTTCAGCTTATCTTTACGTGCTTCTTTCAATCGCTCTTGCAGTTGCTCTAAAAGTTGCCACGGTTCACTGTATAAAACCGCCTCTCTTATTTCACCTTGTATATAATCATTTAATTTCAGTTCTATTTCTAATCCATGTACAGATAATACTTCTCCTGTCGCTTCCTCACCATCGAACTCAATTCGAATCGGTGAACCTTCAGGTAAGCTTACTTCCGAAATAAGCTGAAATACGTATACTGTACTTTCATAATCTGTATATAAAAAACGACCATTCATGATAGAAATTTTACTACCACCTATCGTTTTCCAATGTTTAATTTCATATGCTAATGCATAATGCCACTCTTTCATCGTTTCCGATAATGAAGGAGTTTGAGTAGTTGTATTCATCGTATAATCTCCTTCCTTCTCCCCAAACATACTTTCTCACTATACCATATAACACGCTAAAATTTGTAAGGTTTTTATCTTGCTTATTTTCTTAATTTTCAATAATATATTGTATATAATTTTCAGAAAGAAGGAATCTACATGCCAGTTAGAAGAATAGAACACGTTGGACTTATGGTTGCAAACTTAGAAGCATCTATCTCATTTTATGAAGAAGTAGTCGGCTTACAGCTCCTTAAACGTATGGGGCACCCGAACCCAGACTTAAAACTCGCTTTTTTAGGTGTGGAAGAATCGAAGGAAACGATACTCGAACTCATTGAAGGTTATAACTCTTCTCTTCCGGCAGAAGGAAAAGTACATCACATTTGCTTTAAGGTAGATTCATTAGAGGATGAAATTGAAAGAATACAAAAACACGGCGTAACCTTTTTACTAGGAGAAGAAATCGAAACATTACCAGATGGAACACGTTACATATTCTTCGCTGGTCCTGATGGGGAGTGGATTGAGTTTTTTGAGACGGAGAGATAAAGTGAAACTTTAGTCAGCCCACAATAAACGGGATAATAACTTTATGATTCACATAAGGAGTAGAAACTGATGAATACAGTTTTTATTATCGTTTTTTGGGTACTTATACTATTTCCACTTCTTAATATAATTCTGATAAAGAAGTGGAATATAAGTCCCATTGATCTCATGGGGGTATTTGGCAATTTAAAAATGCTGTTTACTTATAGCACTTTTACGAATGCAAAAATAGCCAAAATACGCAAGCAGTTTCGCATAAAAACTTGCATATTTTAGGCTGTTTAATTGTACTCCTTATTTTGTTAAAGTTACCCGTCGGTTCAATTCCAAAGATCTCAGCTGACGATTAACCCAAGTACCGATTTCGGATGACCCTCATGTGATGAAGTTCGTGTTCTGTATCCGTTACACTATCTGTAGCAACAGTTGCTATCTCATTTTCTTCAACACTTGACAAGGTAACACCTTCTTTTTCAAATTCAAAGAAAAGTTTTTATTTTTCAGCATAAAGCATTATAACTCAACTGTTTTCATACAAAATTTTATGCAAAAAAAGAAAAGCGAGGCTCCCTCATATCCCCGCTACATCAATGATGTATAAAATCCTATATAAGAGATACATAGACCAAAAAACAAGACCCCCTGTACATACAAGGATTCTATGAAATTATTTACTACCGATAATGGGGCGTTGTGTTAACTATATACGAATATCATATTCATCCAAAATTGCCCTTATTGATGGTACAATTAAAGTCTTGGAGGGGGATTATGGGAATTATTTTATATTTTGCATTTTATTTTGGAGTACTGTTTCTTATAATTGGTACTGCATTAGTTTTATTTATTATGGCTGCATTACCAAAAATCTGGAGTAAAAATCTATCATTCGTAATGATCGGTTTAGGGATAAATATACTTACTATTCCGTTGTCTTTTTTTATAGGTGGGATGGCAACAGATTCTCCTGATAGTACTAGGTTAGATTTTTGGAAAGGATTTTTCTTTATTCAAAAAATACCGCTCTTTTTACTGAGTTTTTTATTATTTTTAACTGTGGTGTTGTGGTTTATTCGTAAGAACAAGAAAAAAGTAAACATATAGAATTTCAAAACGACTTCCAATAACAAGAATTATGTAAATAAGCTGTCCATGTGGACAGCTTATTATTTTTTTGCTTAGCGTGCAAAATTCGCGTCTTGTTGGCGGTACCCCATCGCTATCAAGCTAAGTTCATACAACATCAAAGTCATTACAGCTCCATGAGTGCCTAATACTACTGTCCTTTTAAACATATAATTACATTTCTATTATTTATTTTACCACTTGTACAGATGCTGGTTTCCACCCTTGATTCTCTACCCAATCAATATTAACCTTATATTTTTTATTACTTTGTTTATCTCGTACATTACCGTAGGCTTTATTATTACCATTATTTCCAATAAAATCGAAAATCAATTGGCTCTCTGGAACATCAACAGCATAAGAGATTGCTTTTTTCATCTCACTCCAATCTACTGTTCCTTCTTTAAATTTCATATCAGGTTTTGCTCCTTGCTCTGTACCAATTGGCTTCCATGAAGGATTAGTTTGAGGATCCTTTTCTTGAGATACCGTTTTTTCTTCCTCTTTATTTTCAGTTCCGTTCGTTTTTACCGATTTTTCTACTTTTTGTTTCCCTTCTAACTGTGCTGCTTCTTTATCTTCGCTTTTCTTTTCTTCTATCTTTGCTATTTCTTTATCTTTAGTTTTCTTCTCTTCTAACTTTGTTGCTTCTTTATCTTCAGTTTTCTTCTCTTCTATCTTTGCTGTTTCTTTATCTTCAGTTTTCTTCTCTTCTATCTTTGCTGTTTCTTTATCTTCAGTTTTCTTCTCTTCTATCTTTGTTACTTTCTTTTCTTGAGCAATTGCTTTCGTTGATGTATTAGAAGGGGTAAACAATTGGTATGTCACTATACCAACTGTCACTAATACCAAAGTAAATGCAATATTAAAAATTGCCTTTTGACGACGATTCTGTTGTTTTTCTTGAAATCTGCTTACTTGTCCCATTCTTCAAACCTCCGTGTTTACTTTCTCCTCTACTCTTTATGTATTATCCCTAAAATTCTTAATATTTTTATTAAACAATAGAAATAAACTACACTTTCCATACAGGATTTCATATCATAATAAAATTTGTGTTTTTTCAAGTATCTGACATATGTTATTCAAAATAGTTTAATACATTAAAAATTGATAAGCTTCTGCACTTAAGAAACCTTCAATTTTATTCAAAGGTGATTCCAATTACGTCCACATTAGATCTCCTGTAGAAAGCTTTTTAACAATTAAACCTCTTCTTCCCTTATTAATAATTTTAAAATTAAATTTCCCTCTATAGTATAATAAAGATGTTTCGTTTTCTAATGGGGTATGTCGTAAAATCAAAAGAGATTTTATCTCTTTTACCTTCTTTTCAGAGTAAAGTTCACCACTAGGAAATTCTATTATTCCTAATGTAATCTTTAATTCGCTCTCATCAAAAGCCCACTCTTTATTAAGTTCTCTTATCTTTTGTATAAAGCTTCTTTTGGTTTGTCCTATATAGAGCAATGTTACATTCTTAGCATATACTCTAGAGATTGCAAATATCCCCTTCTTAGAAGCCTCTTCCCTATTATAAAAGTCATTTATACTATACATGCCATACCACTTAATATGTACTGTTTCTATGAATCTCACCTCGTTTTTAGACAATATTATAATTTCTGAATGTTCAAATTATTATGGGTACATATGCTTGATTACTTGAATTATAAATTGTGCTTTTCAATAATACATTTTATTATTACTAATTTCAATAATGAAGAAAAAATACAATATTATAGTTTAATTACAAAGCTGTATAAAAACAAAGTGATGTCGTGCCACATATTTTCTTTTTTTACAATTTCAAACTATCGTGAACAAAATTTTAAAATTTATGGAATAAAAATATAATGTGTATGTACATACATTTCTATTAATTGAAGAAACCTTCTTAATTGAGGTCGTACCACATGCCCATCAACTTAAGAATTCAGAATTACCCCAAAACGAAAAAATGAGCTTTTTTGCTACAAGTTAAAACAAAATTTCGTTCTGAGGGTATTTACCTTTCTTAGCTTGATAGCGATGGGTTTTACCTCTATTTAAAAAAGAATCCATTTTAATCAAAATGGATTCTTTTTTGCTTATATACTATTTTCTCAGTTTTCTTGTCTTATTTATTTTCTATAATATAAAATTCAGTTTTATATGTATAAATTACTTTTAATATCTTTATGATTAACTAAAGGTTCTAATCTTACTTTATATTTAAGTTTAAATCATTAACTTCAGCAAGTTTCTTCTTGCGTAAATAAATCATCGCAAATACAAAAACGATGCCTGATGCCACCGCAATAGCAATAAGAGCCTTTCTAACATCATCTCCTGCGCTAACATGACCCGTAACTTTCTCTGGATCGATGCCCATATCTTGTAATACACCACTGAAATTTATCACGAAGTGACCGATAATTGGTATTAATAGATTGTTTGTTCTTAAATACACAGCCGCGAAGAGGAAGCCCATTGCTGTTGTATAAATAAGCTGTAATAAAGTTGCATCTAAAGGTGCGCCAGAAAGTAAGTTTATAGCATGCACTAATGAGAAGAGCACACTTGACCATATAACAGCTAACAAAATACCGTTCTTTTTCTGGCTCCAAGCTTTTAACAATCCATTTAATAGAAACCCACGTAATAGAATCTCTTCATATGAAACAGCAGCAATTGTAGATACTACCGCTATTAGATAAGCTTGCATACTTGCTTTCATTAAATTATCAAATTCAACACCTATTAAATTTAGTACAACATAACTTAATCCTGGAAGTAATAACAGAAGGCCTAATCCAATTCGATTCATCATATTTCCAAATTTCAGTTTGAATACTGTCACATTAACTAGCAACATAATTACAATTAGAACAAAACGCGCTACTAATTGCGCTACATTATCATCAGTAAATATAATCGAGAAAACTGAATCTACTACGATTGTAAGTACCATAATTACTGCAAAAAAGCTAAGTATTACACCGGCTGGTGACTTTTCAAATAATTTTTTCATTAAATATCCTCCATTTTAATATATATATAAATAATTCCTCGAACCGAACGGTTCGGTTCGGATTCTAATGATACTATAAGTTTCTAGTTTTTTAAACCCTTTCTACAAATTATTAACATAGTAAAAACTAAATGTAATTATATCTCAGTTGCTTATTTACAATCAAATTCCAGTAATTATTAATGATTACTGATTACTCTTTTATAGAATGAAATGAAGGTGTGAGTAGCTCGCTCACTTTAGATAAACATATTAATAAAAATTATATATAATAGTTAAATGTCTATACATTAAAATTAACTATATATTTTTACTTTTTCTATGATTTTAGGTGAAATTAGTTGTATAACATGACTGAATTAACCAACTGGTCAATTATTATTGACAGAAAATCCTTTCATATGATAAAGAATATATAATTTAATGAATCTCAAACTGTATTGTTTTAGGTTCCTATAAGATAGGGATTGATATGATCAATTTTGCTTCAAACTTATTTATACTTACAATAAAAATTCAAAAAAATTATAGTGAAAATCACCCTAAATATTAAGTTCTTTTTATTAGGAGGACCACAAAGCATGACTAAAGTCGATAAGGTAAAAGAAAAGATCATTGAAACATCTTTATATTTATTTAATACTAATGGGATAACTTACACATCCATTCAGGATATAATGACAGCTACTGAACTATCTAAAGGAGCTATTTATCGTAGATTCAAAAATAAAGAAGAAATTGTGCTTGCTGCCTACGACAAAAGTGGTGAGATTATGTGGGGGCATTTTCATAAAGAAATGGAAAATAAAAAGACAGCAATCGATAAAATCCTTGCAATTTTCCTTATATATCAAGATGCAGCTAATAATCCTCCAATTGCTGGAGGCTGTCCATTACTTAATAGCGCAATTGAAAGTACTGGAGTATTTCCAGAATTACAAAAAGCAGCGGCAAAAGGCTATGATGATACAGTAATGTTAATGGCCTCTCTCATAAAGGAAGGAATAGAGAAACAAGAACTTAAAGAAGATATAGACATTATATCGCTCGCTTCTTTTCTTGCATCTTCAATGGAGGGAGCTATTATGGCAAGTCGAGTATCTAACGATAATATACACCATCAATATTTTATTGAACAAATAAAGCATCATCTTTACTCTTATTCTAAATAAGTGAGTACTTGCATCGCCTTCATTCAATTTTTATAAACTTAAATTGAATAAATACTCCTCATAAAAAGTATTTTCTGTTTATGAGGGAGGTATCATTTTTTAGCAGAGGTAGCTTACAGAAGAAATAGGGTTGTTTAATTAGACGAATATAAACACAATGTGGCCTATCACATACCCACTTGGACCTATTTTATCTGAAAAATGGTTAGGCAAAATATTCATTAGACGAATAGCAATTACAGGTATTTTGGAATTTCTATACCTAGTTTATGGCTAAGTGACCAACTAAAGAAATTCACGCTAACTTTGTATCTATATGTTGAATACACGCATTTATATCAAGAACCCTGAACCAGAATACTTCAACAATGGTACATTAAAAAAGCAAACAGAATACATCCAGCTTGATATGACACAAATGATGTCTGGTCTAATCCCTGGTGAAACGATAGAAATCCCCGAGGCATACATTGGCCAAAATCAGAAACTTCCAGCACCTGTTATTATCCATCGTTTAACCGATGATCAAACGCAAACACGTCTGAAAAACCAGGCTATACGTGAAAAGAAGAAAGGCATTATCATGAAGGATAAAAGTAAACGTTTAATGGGCATGAATGTATATATCACGAACACGTCGCTAGAAGAAGTACCGACGAACTACGTGCATTCATTATATTCACTTCGTTGGCAGATTGAAATTTTGTTTAAAACGTGGAAGTCATTCTTTGGAATTGATGAATGTAAAAATATAAAAAGAGAACGCCTAGAGTGCCATTTATATGGACAGCTCATCGGCATTCTCCTCTGTTCTTCTACGATATTTCAAATGCGACAGTTTCTACTTGAAAAGAAAAAACAGGAGCTGAGTGAATACAAAGCGATTTATATGATTAAAGATTACTTTCCTTTACTGTTTCAAGCGATAGCCGTTGGCACAGAAAAACTTTTAAAAATTCTGCATCCCCTTTATCAGCTGCTCAAAAAAACGGTCGTAAATGTCATAGGTATAAGAAGATGACGGTCTTTGATATTCTAGGGATTGTGTATAAAACGACGGTGAAGCAAAGACAAGCTGCCTAGCGAAAAAATTACGTTTTAATAGGCTTCTTTAGCATGCCTAATTTTTTATCACTTGCTAGTTTTGAAACAAAGATCATTTCGTATCTAGTAATTTACTTGGTTAGCTTGATGGGTATGAGGTCGTACCCCAATTAAGAAGAAAAAGAGTAGAAATTTAATCTCTCTACGCTGTTAAAATTATTCAACTCCCAAAAAACTGTACATCTTCTAGAGATACTAATTTTCTAGTTTTGATGTTTTTATAGCGCTTGAGCGTGATATTATTCAAGTTTTTTCATTGATAATGCATAAATACAAACAAAACCAGTAATACATCTTTTCTGTGCCGTACTGGTTTTGTTTAGATCATCTTAAATTGTAGCTAGTTCACCGAGATTGCAAATTCCGATTTCGGTGCCCCAGCGAATACGATTGTTCCGTTCTTCGGCAGTTTCGCCTTGTTATTGCCACTCAAGATGCTAAAGTTGACACAAACTCCCTTCTCATCATACACCGCAAACGAACCCTTTGGTGGCAACGTCACGGTCATTCTTTTCTCTGCTGCCGCTTGCGGAATTGTAAACCATTTCGCATGTCCATTTGCTCCCAGCGTAACTTGGGATGATTGGCCTATATCAATTGGTTTTACATTTGATTCACTTACGTATAACAACCCAGCCATCTTCATATATTCATTTCCACCTTCTGTATAGAAGTGTGTTTCCGTTGTATCACGGCCATTCATTACGGGAATTTGGAGCTGATGCGTTGCGGTATTCGGACCTGTAATTTTTCTGCCCCCCCAATAACCTGCTGGGCCTTCCTTGCGAGTAATTTGTGTACTAAGAAGTTTCGGTTGAACGAGATATTGAATAGAACTAAATTTCTCGTTTACAAGATAGAACTTGACACCTTCCCTCTTTGCCCATGCAGCAGCGGTTTTCTTCGATAGCACGTTGTCTTCTAGTTTCTCAGCTAAATAGTGGGTCATCACACTTTGCCCTAAACCTGGATGCGATTTATATGCGCTCTCCTTCAAATAAGTTCTTCCATTCTTCTCGGTTACGAAGTTGAGCTTGGAAGTACCTCCCTCATTAATAAAGCTTCCATCAGTAGTATATACATATTTTTCTTCTGGATTAGATGGTAAGAACAGTTCTCCGTTATTCGTAATTTCAATTTTGAAATGAGTTTCGCTATTGCCATAAAATCCTGCTTTCTTTGCTACGCCTTGAGGCATTTTGACTTTGACCGGCTTACCAAAGGATTTGTTCGGCTTGATTTCTTTAATAGTACCTTTTTCTTTAAGCGTAGCGAGCAGCAATTCAGTTGCCATTAGTTGATTTGTAGAGCTCCGTCCACCAGATGTCAATACAGCCGCTGCTATTTTCTGTTCCGGAAGCACGACTAATATAGCATGTTGCAATGCCGTATCGCCGCCCTTAGCCAAAGCTTTGATCCCATATTCACTGAATGGGTATAGTTTCACACTATCCCAGCCAAGACCATAGTTAAAAATATTCTCGCCAGCCCCCGGCCACATTCCTTTTTTATATTCCTCTTGCTCCATTGCCTTAACTACCTTATCAGAGAGGATTCCTTTTCCCTGTCCCATAAATAGTTGTGAGAATCGCACCATATCTTCTGCCGTGGAAGATATACCTCCCGTACCAATAACATTCACCGATTCAATTGGAAGTTGCCCTTGGTACGCCGGGTAATATAGTCCAGCCCGATTTTCATCCCTCCATTTGTCCTGCGGCGTTTTCGTATGATTCATTTTTAAAGGCCCTGTAAAGTTTTGATGTAGAAATTCAGTAAAGCTCATACCACTAACTCTTTCCACCAAAATTTCGGCCAGCGTAAAACCATCGTTACAGTATACCGAGAAAGCACCAGGATCCGCCTTCAAGTTTTGATTTGACAATTGCTGTAACAAGGTATCATGGGCATAGGTATCATTATCGTTAAATAAAAATGCATTACCTAACGTAGAACCTTGCAATCCAGAGGAGTGATTCAATAACATACGCGGTGTAATACGTTTGTATCGACCGTCTTTCATCTTAAAATCAGGAACATAGCGGACAACAGGAGCATCCAAATCGACTTTTCCTTCATCGACCAATTTCATTACAGCCGCTGTTGCATACATTTTACTAACTGAACCAATCCCGTATAAAGTATCTTTGGTTAGCGGCTTTTCCCCTTCCATATCGTTCTTGCCAGCCTGACCCGACAAAATAAGTTTTCCATTATCAATTAGTGCATACTGCACGCTAGCTGCCCCATGTGACTTCGTAAGTAGCTCCGCCTTCTCTGCTGCAATCTTCTTCAGTTCCTGACTAACTACTTCTTCACCAGTTACAACAGTAGTCTTACTTTCAGAAAATGCTTTCGCTCCTGTTGGTAGAATCATAGTTACCGCTAATGCAGTGGCTAACACACCAGTTAGCTTATTTTTCATCACGAAATTACCTCCTTAAATAATTGATCGTTTTCATCATTCATTTGTGTAACTATGAAACTATGATAAATTTTACCCGTTTTTACTTTTAGACTACTTGCTAAATTCAGCAAGTAAAATATTTTTAAAAGGATCAGGAGTATCAGCTTTAAGGCTGTTCAAATTGACTGCCAATGTATGCTTGCCTCCAAGTGTGCCTCCAGCAAAAGTTAAAAAGCCAGGAATGGTTCCTCCATGCCACCATATCGATACACCGTTTGAAAGCTTCATTTTGAAAATTCCAAGCCCGGAATCGCCAAGTTCATCTGTTCCTGTAGGGACTGTTGTAAGCATTTGCTTTAGTTGCTGTTCTTTCAATAACTTGCCCCCAAGTAAATAAGAAAAGAATTTGTTTAAATCATCAGCTGTAGAAATCATATCTCCGGCCGAGCTCCCCATACTTGGGTTATAATAAGTAACATCTTTTGGCTCACTTGCTCCGTCTAATTGGATATATCCACGGGCATGCTTGGTTCCTGGAATGACGCTTGAATTTCCAGGTAAGAATGTATTCGCTAATTCAAGTGGTTCAATAATTCGATTTTCAATCTCTTCCGCATAGCTGTTCCCAGTTACTTTTTCAATAAGAATTCCTAGTAATACATATCCTGTATTTGAATACGACCAGCTCTTTCCTGGAGCAAAATCTGGAGGCATGGATATTCCCATCTTTACTAATCCTTCAGCAGTATAAGATTTTTTTGTATCCATCATATTAAAATCCTTTGACCTTGTGTAATTAGCGATACCACTTGTGTGATTCAATAATTGCCGGATAGTAATCTGTTTATCATCATATCCATTTCCTTGAATGACACCAGGCAACCATTTTTCAATAGAATCGTCTAAATTCAAGCGGTTTTCTCCTGCTAATTGAAGTATAACTGTTGCAGTGAACGTCTTTGTCACGCTGCCAATTCGAAAACGAAAATCTGTTTTCATTGGTTTCTTAGTACTCAGATCAGCTACACCAGCCGCATAACTCCATGTTTTTCCACTCTCAGAAGTTTTAGCAAGTATCCCTGGATATCCTAGTTTCAATGTATCCCGCATTGCCTCTTTGACGGAATTATGATCTCTTTGGGTGCTTGTTTGTAACGAACTAGATACATTTTGAATGGACTCCGCTTTTACACTTAAGGTTGGAGTTGTATAAAACAGGGAACCTCCAGTTATTAAAAGGGCTAAACCTGTACATGTAATTTGGCGATGCTTTTTCATCAAAATATTCCTCTCCCCTATTCATATTGTATAAATGGTTATTTGCTGTTTGGAACTAATCACACAGCTTTCTTCTTACCCCACTGCAAAAGGACGACATTGAATCTGTAATGTCTCTTTTCCTCCAAACAAATCTTATTAATTGATTTGTTTTTTATAGAAATATATAGTATTTTTCTCCTCTCACTCTTCTTTACATTTTCATCTTACACAAGGAAAATCTCTTTTTTCTTACCTCTTCCTTACAAATTCCTTACGTTCAAAATCACTTTTATAATTGATTATTTTTTATGCGAGCCCCCTCACCATCAATTTAAGAATTAAAAAAGAGGGGATTATCCCCCTCCTTTTTACGCTTGCTCCGACTTTCGAAATTATTTAATATACCCACGATTCAGTTCCGTTAACTTTTCATTGATGTTAAAAATTTTCACTCTAATATCTTTTACACCAGCTGCTTCAAGTCTGCTCTTGTGCATTTCCGCGTATTTTTCAGCATCTTGTTTTTCTTCAAATACATAAATGCCTCCAGCTTCTTTTGTTTCTTCATTCTCAGTCCATATTTTCCAGTGGAATCCTTCTTCTTCGTTAATACTATTTGCTAAATCCCAAAATCCTTTTTCCATTTCTTCACCAAAAGGACCCTCAAACGGAAAATCAACTTGTAATAAATATGCCATTTTCACTCACTCCTATTTTTAATATAAAATTCTTGCCATTCTTTTACTGATTATGATCCGAATGATCGTAATGTCTAAATTCGTATTGCTATTATTATTCAAGCACTAATTTGAGAATCCCCCTATTTGTAACATAATCACATAATGATAGTAACTTGAACGCATAAAGTGAAAGTTTAATAGTTTTCAGTTATGTTTAAAAAATGTGATACAAACTTATCCCTAAACTAAGGACAAACAAAACAAGTGCAGGTATTGCTTTCTTAAAGGGATCTCTCGCTAATACAATTAGAGTTAATGCGGCTGCAAGCATCGTACCAGCTAATAACAATCCTGCCCATAAAGCTATTACTGGAATCCAGATTCCTATCAACATTCCAATCGCTCCTACAATCTCAAAAGCTCCAGTTAAGAAATTAAAAAACGAAGGTAAACCAAATCGTTTGAACTCATCTGCCATTTTCCCGGATATAATTTTCGTTCCTGTCATTAAAAAGAACAGAGACAACACTACTTTTACAATATTGATGAAAATTAAAATAGTAATCACACCTCTCTTATTATTTGGTAAAAACTCAGTATTGTTCAGATAATAGTCACTACCTTTATCCTATTTCCTGAGATTACCCGTATGGAAGTCGCTTCAATTTACATTACCCTTTTCAATATTAAAGGGCTGAAAATTATATGCTATAGCATATATAATACAAAAATTTGACTGGTACTAGGCAAAAAAGTGAACCTGAATCAGATATCATACAAAATAAAGCTATCTTCCCATTCCTCTAAACAAACAAAAAATTATATGCTATAGCATATATAATACCTAAAACAAAGTTTGTTCCTTATGAATAGCATAGCATCAATAAGGAACAAATATTAATAGTGTGTATCATACAATTTGTTTAATAACGATTGTAATACTTTAATTTCTTCCTCGCTCAAATTACTCGTAACGAAATGGTGAGCGTCTTTCACTACAGGCAAGATTGTTTTCTTTAACTCGTCACCTTTTTCAGTTAAAAAAAGGTTATGTGAACGCCTATCTTGGTCATTCAAAGCCTTCTTTACAATCCCTTTTCTCTCCATTGACTGTATCATTCTAACAACAGTAGTTTGATCTTTATCAATAGCTTCCGCCAACTCTTTTTGAGTAGTGCTCCTTTGGCTACAAAGAACACTAATAATCCCCCACTGCTCTGGCGTAACTCCATAAGGCTTTAATTTCTTCGTAAAATAATTGGTCATTTTCACATCAGTACGATGAACAAGATAGCCTATTAAATCATGTAAGTTCATATATCACCTCTATAAATTAAGATATAAAAGGATATAGCATACCAGTCAATCATTCACAATGAATGTATTTGTTTCACCATATATATGCTATGGCACATATAATAAAGTAGATTATTTTAATTGTCAAATGATTTACCTATTATTTTTCGAAAACAAAATCGCCCCCCTTAGATTATAGAAGGAATGACTAATTTGACGTATTTCTCTGGCGATTTCTCCCTTATCATTTTATGATATGCTAATAACATTTGATAAAATATGGTATCTACAAATAGTCAAACACCTTTAAAGATACCTCGTCCAGTTCTTGCTGTTACAAGATAAACAGCATATAATCAGTTAACCACCCACATTAGCAACGAAAACATAAAGAAAAGGCATTCCAAATATGAAACACCTTCTTTCGTTTTATAAAACCATCCACTTAAATCTATTTTACAAATATAACATTCAACACGCTGAAATCTTCTATTTAACGTAATCACTCATTTAACTAAAAAACTTAGTTAATTGCACAATGCTCTTCTCACTTTTCTTGCAAAATTTAGTGGATCATCAACGTCTTCGATATTAACGTAAATCAAATTTGGATCATCACATAACCACTCATTGTGTATAGACGAAACAATTATTCCTTGTTTAATAATTGTCGCCACAAATTCAGTGACTTCTTTTTGTAAGAGTGCCACTCGGCCTAGGCATAATGCTCGTCCAGTTTTATTGTCTCGTGATTCGAATGAAAAGGAAGTTGTTACTCTAAAACGTTTTCCCAAGATTGTTGCTCGTATTTCATCCCTGTTTATTGTTGCCACGCATTTCCCACCGGCGAATCCTTCTTGCCCGCCGATAATTCTTGCAAACTGTTGACAAATTAATTCATCATTAAACGCCATACCTTTAATCATCCCCCCTTTTACTGTTAGGTTATGAATGAATACATAGGTCTGAAACGGTAATGAATCTAATGTATTATAAAAAAAATGATGACAATCTATCGAGAGCTATTAGCTCAATTATTCTTGATCGTATGAATTGTTATCAGAGTTTAAATGGTGCAGAATTTTCATTTTATGTTTAATGGGCATCGGAGACTGAAAGCAAAACTCAGCTATTATATGATAAGACATTTTTAAAAAGCATAAAAAAGACACCCTAAGGTGCTATCCTCCGACTTGAGAATCTTATCTATGTATGGAGAAATTTAGAAAAGACAAATACAAAAGAGAAAATTCGAACTATAATTTATAGAACTCTTATGCCATGAATTACTTACATATTTCCTTATTTACCAGAAGAAGAATCTCAGTTACATTATTTTCTGAACAGTCTCGTTAAAGCCATCCCAAGAAATCCAATGCCCATTCCTATTAGCCATCCAGTTTGGGCATTACCTAACATAGATCCCACTCCTCCACCAAGAAACATACAGCCAACGAATACTAATCCTCCAATTCCCCAATTTGGCCGTTCCATAATTCAATCACATCCTTTCAATAAAACATATGCGATTAGCTCCCTCAACTTTCTTCTATAGGATAGTTCATTATTTTGCTTAGGTTTAGCACTTCAGGGCATTCAAAAGATGCGAAGCTTGAGTCATTTATATAGATTGTAGAAGTATGAAGATTTTCCACATTTCAAAATAGTAAAGTATAAACATGAAAAAACTCCTAACAAATTTTGTTCGGAGTTTTTTCAAATACGCGATATTTATTTAATCTTCATTATTGAGTTCTATTGTACCTGTTCTAGCACTAACTTTTAAAATATTTAACAGATTATCAGGTGTCTTGATTTCCACTTCATATTCAAATTTTGATTGTGCTAAGTTGTCATCTTCTAATTCGAATTCTTTTTTCACATTAATAATTTCTCCATTTGTATGAGCTAAAGAAATTTCACGAACTTGTTTCTCTGTGTAGTTTTCATTCTTTTTTGCATAATTGTAACCCATGCCATAATATCCACTAATAATAGCAATACCACTTACTAAAATAGCAATTACACTTATCATTATTTTCTTTTTATATTTTAACATTTTCATCCACTCCTTAATGATTAATCATCTATTCCAAATCTTGCTTCAAGTGCATTTTCTGCTTGCTCTAATTGATCTTCCAGTATATCGTGTTCTTTTTCTTGCGTTTGATATTGCTCAACAGTTATCGTTCCAGCGTGATAATCTGCTTCTAGCTGATTATCAGATAGATCTATCTTGTCATCCAATTGGTCAATTTCTTTTTTTGCTGCTAAGTACGTATTTAGGTTTTCTTCTTTTGCTCCAACTGGTTTCGTGTTATTTGCCTTTTCTACAATAGATGTGACTTCGTTTTTGAAATCTTGTGTTTGCTTCGTATCATTCGTAGCAGGCCCTATTTTGCTTGGTTCTTGTTGTAGTTGAGCGACTTCTTTTTGTAATTTATCATTTTCCACTTTCAGTTGTTGTACTTCTGTATTGTTATCAACTTGAGTAGAACAAGCTGTTAAGAATAAACAGGACATTGCTCCAATCAGCATCCATTTTCCCATTCTGTTTTCCTCCCTTTACATGTGCACCTTATCCTTGCCTTTATATTACTCAACAAACATTAAAGGAAGATTAATGTACAAAAAAATAAAGTGAAGGCTTTTACAGGCAGTTAATCCCTACCTCCCTCGCATTCACCGAATTTTGAGGGAGGAGTCTTACTGCCCGTTAATGCGGGATAAAATGATATAATTAACTAGTTTCTAATCTTTCTTTAATGTTTTGGAATTATAGTGATACATATTAATAAGAAGAAAAGGAGAATGTTAATGCGAGTTCTTATCGTCGAAGATGAACAAGACTTACAAAATATATTGGTGAAACGATTAAATGCAGAACATTATAGTGTCGATGCATGTGGGAATGGAGAAGATGCCCTGGATTATATAAACATGGCTACCTACGATTTGATTGTCCTTGACATTATGATTCCCGGAATAGATGGTTTACACGTATTACAAAGATTACGCGCGGACAATAATGCAACTCCTGTCTTGCTTCTTACAGCTAAAGATACAATTGATGATCGTGTAACAGGACTCGACTTAGGTGCAGATGATTATTTAGTAAAGCCGTTTGCTTTTGATGAACTGTTAGCAAGAATTCGAGTGTTAATGCGAAGAAAAACAGGAAATACATCTAATGTATTTGAAATCGCTGACCTAGTGGTAGATTGCAATATGCATAAAGTAACACGAGGAGACCAAGTTATCACTCTTTCCAGTAAAGAATTTGCTATTTTAGAATATATGATTCGTAATAAAGAAGTTGTGCTGACACGAGATAAAATTGAGCAACATGTGTGGAATTACGACTATGACGGCGGATCGAATATTATTGATGTTTACGTCCGCTATCTTCGTAAAAAAATTGATAGCCAGTTTGAAACGAAGTTAATTCATACAGTACGAGGAACTGGTTACGTATTGCGAGTAGAATCATGAAAAGACTATCAATAAAAATGAGAGTGACCCTGTGGTATACGGGGCTAATTGTAATTATTATGGCACTCGTGTTAGCTTTTATTTTAACTTCTTCAGATAAAGTTTTGCTTTTTAATATGAAAGATCAATTAAAGAGCACAGTAAAAGAAAGCATGGAAGATATCGAATATAAGCATGGGCAGTTAAAGATTGACGATGATTTTGAAACCTTAGAAGATGGAGTAAATATAAGCATTTATAGTAAACAAGGTGAGCTGTTGGTAGGACATAGTCCAACAAGCTTTAATAAAAAGATATCGCTTAAATCCGATGAAATACAAACCATTAAAGACGGCAATAAAGAATGGATAGTATATGATTTTCTCCATAATGCAGGCGGCGATGAGCAAGTCTGGGTTCGTGGAATAATGACTATGAACCAATTATCCTCAACGATGAATACGCTTATCGTGGTAACAATCATCTCATTCCCATTACTTATTCTTATTGCGGCATTCGGGGGATATTTTATCACGCAAAGGGCGTTTCGACCTGTGCAACAAATGAGTGATTCAGCCAGTAAAATTGGTGATGGTAAAGACCTTTCGAAGAGAATTAATTTACAAGGTTCACCGAAAGACGAAATGTATCATTTAGCACAAACCTTTGACAAAATGTTTGAGCGATTGGAGACATCATTCGAAAGTGAAAAACAATTTACATCTGACGCATCTCATGAATTAAGAACACCAACATCTGTTATTATTTCGCAATGCGAATACGCTTTATCGCAGAGAAATAATCCGAAAGAAATGGAAGAATCGTTAGAAGTAATTTTAAAACAATCACGTAAAATGTCCGCTCTAATCTCACAACTCTTATTATTAGCACGAGCTGACCAAGGAAACCATAATACTTTCCAATTTGAATGTATCAATATGAGTGAATTAACGGAAATCGTTGTAGAAGAGCTTTCATTAATGGTTCAAGAAGCTTCGGTTGAAATAACAACTAATATAGAGGAAGACCTATTTATTAAAGCAGATCAAACATTGATGATGCGTTTATTAATGAATTTACTAACGAATGCGATTGCTTATAGTAAAGCGAGCGGAACTGTGCATATGCAACTATTCCGTGATGAAACCAACATAATAGGTAAAGTCTCCGATAATGGCATCGGCATCAGCGAGCAACATATTACTAAAATATGGGACCGCTTCTATCGAGTTGACGCAGCACGAACATCTTCAAACATCGGAAACACAGGTTTAGGATTGTCGATGGTAAAATGGATTGTCGAACTACATGGAGGAGAAATTACGGTTGAAAGTAAATTAGGAGAAGGCAGTACTTTTACATTTAAACTACCAATTGAAAAAAGAGCATAATTTATACGTGTCTGTCGCTTCAGAATAAAGATTGATTCAAAGGCTCTCTACAATCCTTATGTAAAAATAACTGAAGCATTTTAAACATCATCGATTTTATCATTTTGGACAACCTATTCTGTTAAATTAATATACATGCGAAAAAACTATCAAAATAAAACCCCAGAAATCCAATGGTCTCTGGGGCTTCATTATATATTTAGCTCTTTTTGCTTTTTGTTTTGTTTATGTCTATAGAGCAATTTACGACTTATTAGAGAAATCACTAATAAGGTCAGAATTAATAAGATAAGTTGCATAAATGATAAATCAAAATATTTAGCACCTGTAACGATTAAAAGTGTAGAAATCGTGCCTTTTACAACGAAAAAAATAATAACCCATAACCCGCCTTTTTTCCAGTTCATTTTATATTACCCTTTCCTACGTTTAAATTCTTAAAATATTTAATGATAGTTCGTAAATATGACAACTTAATAGAAATCTATTATATTAACAAAAAATTCATGTCTAATTAAATGCGACGATTCTATATTAAGTGAAAATGATATTCATTGTCAATTTTATTGATTATTTGAATACTTATTCTTAATCTCTTTCTACTTTGTTTCTTATTAACAATACACTTTTGTATTCAAACAAAAACACCTCCATTACATTTGCACACTTAGTATGCGAATGCAAGAGGTGTTTTTTCATATACCATCAGGTAAGATTTCCTGTTTTGTTTATTTCTTGATACGTAGCTATTTTTTAGTACACGATAACTGGATCATACGTGTTCAAACTATCATAGACAGTTTTTGCAACATTAGGAAGAAGGTTCACACACCCACCTGATCCTCCTGTTAAATAAGCATTATTTCCCCAGTCTTTTCGCCAGCCGGCATCGTGGAATCCTTGACCACTATTTGTGAATGGAACCCAGTAATCTACTTTAACCGCATAATCAGCTTTCCCTACTGCGCTACCTCTTAGCGTGTATGGTGTTCGTTTATATAGAACGTACCACACACCTGGTGATGTATCTTCACCAGTACTATGTTTACCAGTTACTACATTTGTTGTAACAACTAATTTTCCATCTTTGTAAATCCAAATTTGTTGCTCTGCAATTGAAACTTCCGCATACGTGTCTCCGATGCCATTATTCGCTGTTGTTTTATAACCGATACCTTCCTTCTCCCAACCATTTCCGTGAATGTTAGAAGCAGAAAGCGACTTTTCGCCTTTCTCAAAGGCTTGTTGAACTTGTTTAGTTTCTTTTTCAACATCTAGTGCCCAGCCGTAGCCTTGCCCTTTTACTGATATGACTGAACCAGAATGCGTTTTAAATGAGAAATCTTTATTTAATGTTGATTTGGCATTATTAATTTCAGTAATTTTATTCTTAATGTCGCTCGCGTCAATTGTAACTTTCATATCCTTTGACATAGAAGCATTTTGAATTAAATCTTTTGCTTTTAAAGGATAAACTTCATCCTGCACTTTATACTCAACAGACTGCCCAAGAAGATTCTGTAGTGCTTTCTCCTCTTTTTTGACAATCGGATCGTCTTCTTTAATAGGTTTTATGTATGCAGACTTCAGATGAATTTCGCTTTTATATTTTTGCTTATCGTAATCTTTCAGTAGACTAGTAACGTCATACTGTTTTCCTTCAACACTTTTCGAAATAACAATTTTTCCTTGTTCTAGCTTCGCCATAGCATCTTGAGGCGCTTTTAATTTCTCATTCATAGAGATGAGCTTTTCTTCTACAAGTTTTTTCATCGTTTCACTACGATACTGATCTGCCTTCTCTGGTAGCAATGAATAATTTTCTCCCTTTGAGGAAGGGAAAAATGTCCACTGACTTTTTAATAGTTTCTTAACTTGAGGCAAATCTTTTTCCGTAAGTTCCGTTTTTGTATCTTTTTCATCTAAAATTTGTTGTTGGTCAACATAGACTTTGTTTGCTAGTCCAGATGTCTTTAATTTCTGTATTGCCTGATCAGCGCTCAGACCACCAACTTTTGTGTCATTAATTGTAACATTCGAATTGAAGTGAGTTGCCTGATAATAACTCATTCCCCCAATAAGAAGTGCAATTACACCAATACCCACTGCGATAAACTTCCAATTTGTATAACGTTTTTTTGATCTTACTCGTTTTTGATCAATTTCTTCAACTGATTCATTTGTTGTATTGTTGTTCATCAATCTTTCCCCCGTATGCATTAACATCAAACGATTTTCAACTAAAATCATAGACTAGTGTACCTTATTTTTCCTAAAATTTCATTATTTCCGACCACATTTTATCGCAATTTAATGATTTAATTTAGATTTTTTAATAGTACGATGCATTGAACAGCCCTTTACAAGTCATAAAGTGAAACTTAAATTAACCGTCACACCAAGATATTTAGCTTAATATTCTAGGGGGAAATTTTTCTCTTTACGTAAAATACGAATTATATTATCCATTTTCATGAACATCAATCCCTAATTTTGTCAAAAAAATAAACGATAGTCCTTCTACATTTTTGATAAAAGGACTATCGTTTTTTCAGTTAGAGTATTTGTATAATCGTTTAACTTTTTATTTCCTGAAGGTCTAATGTGATGAAGATGATGAAATTTCATCTCATAGCCTTTAAATGAAAAACATTATTTTTTTATGACAATCAAGTTTATTTTTATAAATTAAACCCTTAGCTTGATGCCTTCCATATATCCAGCAGCCTAAGATTAAGTAAGAGTCCGTTCAACTAGATTTTTTCTAATATTTTTAGGAGCATCTTATTTCAGCCTCGTTAGATTACACTAATTGAATTTAAAACAAATCCGTATGCTATTTAGTAAAATTTACGATTCGAGACATAATTATTGCAGTAGCCAAGATAATAATAGCGGTTATCAAACCAGATTCTCCAATCCAAATCTCAGTTTGATCTCCTGTACTTGCACGTGCGAAAGGTCCTTGAATAATGGCATTCCAAGTAGTATGAATGATAACCGAAGGCCAAACGCTACCTGTGATAAGTCGTAAATAAGCTGTAATATAACTGAATGGCACAATACAAAAATAGATGCCAAGTACTGAAAGTAGGGCAGATGTTCCCTCTACATATAGACCAGCAATAACAATTGGAACATGCCACGTTGCCCAAATCAATCCGCTAATAAGGATTGGGCGTGAAAACTCTGCATCGATTAGTCTTGTAAGCATATAACCTCGCCAACCCATTTCTTCTCCCATAACTGGAATTAAGTTAAGCAAGCTACCTAATACTCCGCTCAATACTACTATAAAAATGAAACTTAATGGTATCGGTAGATACTGAAATCCAAGTATATTGTAAATAGGTTCTAGCATACCACCTTGCGGGGGCTGAAACCTCGCAATTCCGCTCAACCAGGCGATAGAATAAGTAATTCCACAAATAATCATAGGTATTAGCAGAGCAAAACCAATCCCCTTCCATATCTTTAAGTTACCGAGACTAAAAGATACATCTTTAAACCCTTCTTTCAATATTATGCGAGTCAAAATAGAAGAAAATGCTGGGGTAAACATATATACCACAATAAGCGGCATACTTTTAGTAATCATTACTACTACATTTAGAATAATAGAAGTAATGGTTAAGATACTTAGAAAGAGTTGAAGTCCTATTTTAGCACGTTGGATTTTATCTTTATTGTGGAATGCTTCTCCGTGTAATAACATTGTAATCCGCCCTCCCCCTTTTATTCATTTGTTTATCAAATTTACTTCCTGTCATTTCAACAGCTACAACTTAGAATAAAAATATTTTGACATACAGATCATTCATCTTTAAAATCCCTCCCAAATTCATAATCTAGTCTTACTTGCGATTCAACAATTTAATTATTATTTATAAACTGTCATAGCCGATAGTACAAAAGTGTAATGATTAACCTATGACTTGTGTCAATTAATCTTATGACAATATGTAACTAGAAAATATGATATGGAATAAATAACAATTGAATTAAGGCAATTGATTCGTGCAAGTACATGAATCAATCTTGTTTATAAAAATAATTCAATTGAGGTGGGCAAAAATGAATAAGAAAAGAATGATTGCAATGGTTAGTACAGCTTTATTAGTCACAGGATGCGCGGAAGTAGGAAACGCTCAAACTGTAGCAGTCGAAAATTCAGGTCAATCAGTCCAAAAAAATATAGTTAAATCAATACAATCACAGGCTAACCCATTAAAAACGATAGAGCCGTCAAAACCATTTGAAGATTTAAAACCACTTAAGAAAATGATTGGGAACGCGCAATATGTAGGATTAGGAGAGAATACTCATGGAAGCTCTGAAATTTTTACTATGAAGTTTCGCCTTGTGAAATATTTGGTTACTGAAATGGGTTTTACGAATTTTGCAATGGAAGAAGATTGGGGAAACGGCTTAAAACTAAATGAATATATCCAAACAGGAAAAGGAAACCCTAGGGAATTTTTAAAATTGTTATATCCTACTGATGAAATTATAGCCATGATTGAGTGGATGAAAGATTATAATGCTGATCCATCCAATAAAAAAAAGATCCAATTTATTGGGCTCGACTTAAAGGCGTTGGACCAAGGTAGCTTTAATAAAGTAATTGATTATGTAAGGCTGCATCGACCAGATTTGCTGGCAGAAGTAGAAGAAAATTATAAAGAATTGTCTTCTTTTACTGGAAGTATACAGGAATATATGAAACTTGCTCCTGAAAGGAAAGAGAAGTTTAAAGCAAACGCTGAGAGAGTAGCCCGATTACTAAAAGATGAGAATGAACAAGCCAACACAGAAATAATTCCATCCGAGTACATCTGGGCGAAAGCAACGGCAAGTGCAATAGAGAAATTTACCACAATGCTACTCCCTAACGACTATCCAAGTATAATAAAACTACATGAACAATACTTGGCCGATCATGCAATGTGGGCACAAGAGACATTTGGTGGTAAAACGATGGTATGGGCACACAATATTCATATAGCTAAAGGAATTATCGATGAGAAATTATACCCTTATGTTGCGGGGCAGTTTTTGAAGGAACGTTTAGACAATAATTATGTCACAATTGGTAGTACAACTACGGAGGGGAATTTTACCTTATACAGCGAATATGATCCTTCCACTGGAGGTAAGATTACAACCGACACTATTCCACAAGATGTAAAAAGTTTCAATTATACTCTCGGAAAAGTGCCATATAAAATGTTTTTATTGGATAACCGTCACCTTAAAGGACAAGCAGAAAAATGGGTTAAAGCAAAAAGACCATTACTAAGTATAGGGGGACAAATCCTCCCGAACAGTTCGGTGTATTTTGATACTTCATTGCTTGAGCAATTTGATATTATTTTTCATATTCGAAAAACAAGTCCATCTCATATTAAATAAAAGTACAAAGCAATCCCGTTCTTGCAGATGTAAGAACGGGATTGCTTTGTGGAGGAGTAATAAAGTGAAACTTTAATCAGCAGGTTTTTGTTCATCCCCCACTGATTATTAGCCTTCACCAATCGTGCGTTTACCGGCAGCCCGCCCCCCACCTAACGCTGAATTTTGAGGTGGGAGTCTTACTGCCCAGTAAATAGCGGGATAAAAGCATCTTTTTTAACCAGAAGTAAGCTGCTCTCCCCTTTTTAACATCATTTAGAACTGTCATATGACACTTTTACACTAGTGAGAATGACAAAAAAAGCAGTATGATTCGGTTATTACACAGATAGGAGCGATGAACTTTATGAAATCAAGATTCATCCATAATGGTTATTTTTTATTGCTAACTTTCGGTACAGGATTGTTTTATTTTTGTTTTTACCTAATAGCTCTGCTATTTAGTTTAACCCTTTCATTTACTGTTGTTGGGATTCCATTAATTATGCGCGTACTACAGACTACCACACCCTTTATCCAATTCGAGCGCATACAGACGAAAATTTATACAGATATTTCAACAGACTCTTACGATAGAAGTATAACAATGGATACATCGAACTGGTCTCAGGTGAAATTAGTGCTAACAGATCGTCGCACTTGGTGTGCTGTCTATTGGCTAATGCAGAAATTTACGATTGGCATTTTCAGTCTCATTAGTGCAATCATTTTTTACGTAATGCCACTTATGTTCCTGTTGGCACCACTACTGTATCGATACATCGATATGAATATTATATTTATACAAATAGATACTTTTGCCAAGTCACTCTTTGTAATGTTTATGGGTATAGTATTTACCGCCATAAGTATTAGAATAGTCGATGATTTGACAAAGAAAATTGGGGGCTATACACGTAGTATGATTCGGCAACTAAATCAATAGAAGTTTGCAGTCTGTGAGTAGTATCGTAGTTTTAAATTAAAAAGTATAATAAGGCAGGAAGGATTAAATTATTATATAGGAAGTAAAATGGTAGGCTATTTAGGGGGTAAAGGACTTGTTAGATATGGTTAAGTATTGGTTTTGGTATGATTGGATTATGTTAGGGGTACGCCTACTTGCTAGTGTGTCTATCATTCTAGCTACATTAAATTTTCAGGATGGTTTAACATTACCACTTTGGATTATTATTCTTTGGGAAATTATTGCCTTCTCTGTTCCATGGGTAGCCTTACTATTCAATTATAAATATTATTTGTTCACAGAAATACTGCTATATGGTGGACTATGTATATATTTAACCTTATTATTTCCAGAAGCTTACAACACATTTCTTATATCGGTGTTTCTAATTGCTGCGAATAGTAAGCATTTGTCCTATTATTGGACAGCTCCAATAACGGTTTTTATAACAACTGGAATTTTCTATGCGGTCTCGCCAAGTAATAGCTATTGGATTATGGTCACCTATTATGGATTCGCATATGTAATGGGCTTCGCTTTTCATTTATTAATCGTCAATCATAAACAAAATGAATCAATTCGTAAACAAAACGCAGTACTTGAGCAATATATGTCTCAGATTGAACGCATTACACTGGCGGAAGAACGAAACAGACTGTCGAGTGAGCTTCATGATACAGTTGGTCACGCTTATACTTCTATTATTATGGGGATGGAAACGTTGCGCACCGAACTTGCTACTGAAATGGGTATACAGAGGCTAGATTCTCTGCTTGAAATGGGACGTAAAAGCATCGAGGACGTGAGAGGTTACCTACATCAAATGGAGTCTCCTTGTCAATCGCCTTCCTTAATTCAATCTCTCCAAAATCTTGGAGCCGAATTTCAGGAGCACGCTCAGGTTAATGTAAGTTTTCGGGCATACGGAGAGGAATATGAATTGTCTCGGCAAGCGAAGATAGCGTTCATTCGTTGCTTACAAGAGTCCCTTACGAATGCAGTACGTCATGGTCAGGGAACTGAAATTATAGTTTCATTGCAGTTTGAACAACAATATACGAGATTAGAAGTTCAAGATAATGGAAAAGGAAATGTAGAATGGCAGGAAGGCTTCGGTCTGAATGCAATGAAAGAACGAGCAATGAATTTGCAAGGTCAATTGTCTGTATATACAAAGCCAGATGAAGGAATGCTTGTTACATGTACCATACCGCGACAAACTGAAATAAAAGATGGACTTATTCGTTTGTTAATTGTAGACGACCAGCCGTTTGTTCGGGAAAGTTTGAGGACACTACTCGATAGATATGAAGATTTAAATGTAGTCGGTTTGGCCGAGGATGGCAATGAAGCCATCGATTTGTGTGGGCGCCTTCAGCCTCATGTTATACTTATGGATTTAGATATGCAACACATGGATGGAGTCGAAGCAACCAAAAAGATTAAGCAACAATGGCCACATATCCGCATATTGATTTTTACCACTTTTCAGGATACCGAACAGGCGTTGGAATCGCTTCGCAACGGTGCGGATGGTTTTTTACTCAAATCTATTGAAACATTGGAGCTAGCTAATACGATCCGACTTATTCACAAAGGTGGGACACTGATTGATCAAGGAATGTCTCACAAAATATTTGAGAAATTTGATGAGCAAAAAGAGACACCACAATCAAAAGCAACCGCTTATGAGCTAACAGCTAGGGAGATAGAAATATTGCAGCTAGTAGCAAAGGGACTTCGATACACTACCATAGCATCAAGGTTATATTTATCGAATGGTACGGTCAGAAATTATGCTTCCACAGCTTATACAAAGCTGGGAGTCCGTAACAAAGAAGAAGCTGTTCAAAAGGCTCTAGAAATTGGAATTATTGAATAAGAAAAATGTTTTTTTGTTTCTCTACAGCAAGGTAAAATGTAGTTACAAGGTACAGTAGAAGATAAAGTGAAACTTTAATCAGTGGGGTTTGTTCATCCCCCACTGATTATGAGCCCTCACCAATCGTGCTGCCCGTTAATGCGGGATAAACAACATCATTACATTAATCTTTTTTAGGGAGTACAATTCCTTTAAATAATTGAACAGTAATCCAGTAATACATCGAGTAAATTACTACAAAAATAACAAGTGGTAACCAAATGCGAGAGTACGGATCGATTACAAGAGGGCTAAACATGTTCATACCAACTAATATATGAGTAATCCCTACAATTGCTGGGAATAAGAATATGAAGAATAACTCTTTATAAATCGATTTTGTTAATAACTCTCGGCGAACACCAATTTTATGAAGCATTTGATAACGTGTTACATCTTTTGATGCTCCCGACAGAACTTTAAACATTAAGCAGCTTGCCATCATTGCTAAAAATGCAATTCCAACGAAGAAACCCATAAACATTAGTCCGCTGGCAAAATCATGACTCATAATATATGTTTGATACTTACTATCCAATTCTTCCGCTTTCACATTTTTATATTTTGCTATCTGTAATTCATCAAGTTTTTTCCATTCTTTTATGTATGATCCAAAATCATCTGTTTTCCCCATAAACACAATACTTTCTTTCCCCTTCAATCCATTGTATATGTTATAATCTACAATTTTTATTTCATAATCAGGATATAAATAATTGGGCTGGATCGTTCTGAAAACCTGAATCCATTGTTTTGTGTCTGTCTCTCCTTCAGCCCGTTTTATTGAAAATGCACCAATTGGTATTTCCTCTGAAGCTTTCTCTATTTTCATACCTTGCAAGAAAGGGCGATTTTTCTCTACATCTTCTTTAAGATAATAAACATATCTATCATCAACTTTGTAATGATATTCAAGTTTTTCTTGAAATAAGATACTACCCAAAATTGTCTTTTCTTCCACTGTTGGATTATGAATGACTGAATCGTAAATTTGTATTTGATCTGTAATTTTTAGGATGTTGTTTTTAAATGCCATACCACAAGCAATTCCACCAGCACCAAGAGCCACTAAAATTGCTACTGTTGCAAGCACATTTGTTAGACTATTAATGCGGAAATTTAATTGTGCAAAAGTAAAAGCATTGAGGCCTTTTTCACTACGTTTTTTATTACTCTTTAGCTTGTTAATCATAACTGGAAGAAGTGATCCAAATATAAGGTAAGTACCAACAGTTGCTGAGATTAATCCAACAGCCATTAATCCCAAAACAATTAGCGAATTTGCATATGATATATAAATAAGTGATGCATAACCAATACCCAATAAAAGAATACCAAGGAATGCAACTACAACTGTCATTTTTCCTTTTATGGCAACACGTTCTGTTTGTTCATCAGCATGTACAAGTTGCAGTACAGAAATACGAGATAATTTAATACTATTCATAATTGCAGATAATACAAAGAGTGCAAAGAAGAAGATGCAAGTAATAGCTATAGATGGCAGATAAAATGCTTTATAACCTTCGCCAGCAAACTCGAGTTGTTTCATTAATAGCTGACCGATACCTTCTGCAAGTCCTACACCAATTGTAATTCCAATCAAAAGAGAGGTGGCACCTAATATGATTGTTTCAATGAACATAAGTAAGGTAACTTTATGCTTTTTTGCTCCTAACATCATATACATACCAAATTCTTTTTGACGAAGAGCTGATAAGAAAGAGTTTGCATATAAAATATAGAAAAATGTGATAATCGCTAACAAAACGGAACCAATTTTAAAGACAGCCACAATATCCCTAATAGAAGAGTTAGATTCAAGGAACGTTTTATTGGATGCTAGCGTTTGAAACATATAAAAAGTTGAAATAGAGACAATAAGACCAACAAGTAAAACAATGTAATCTTGCAACTTACTTTTTAGGCCTGACATAGAAAGCTTAAATAACATGATTGAACTTCCTTCCTTACGCTTTTTGTGTGCCTAAGTTTGCAAGCACATCTAAAATTTCTTTATAGAATTCTTCACGGGTACTACCGCGATGAATTTCTTTATATAACTCACCATCTTGAATGAATAAAATACGTTGACAGTAACTTGCGCTGTAAGGATCATGCGTAACCATCATAATGGATACACCTTGCTCTTTATTTAAGCTTGTCATGGCATTAAGTAAACTCGTTGCATTTTTAGAATCTAGAGCTCCAGTCGGCTCATCTCCCAAAATAATTGCTGGTTCATGAACTAACGCACGTGCTGCTGCGGAACGTTGCTTTTGTCCACCAGATACTTCAGAAGGATATTTTTGAAGTATCGCTGTAATGCCTAACATATCAGCTACTTTTTCTACTTTCTTTCCAATATTACGAGATGAAACACCTTGAAGTGAAAGTGGGAGTGCGATATTTTCATAGATAGATAAATTCTCCAATAAGTTAAAGTCTTGGAAAATGAATCCTAACTTTTGTGAACGAAAATCAGAAAGTTCCCCCTGCTTCATCCTCGTAATATCCGTTCCTGCAATTTCAACAACGCCGCCTGTCGCTTTATCTAACGTTGAAATTACATTTAATAATGTTGTTTTACCAGAACCAGAAGGCCCCATAATACCAACAAACTCTCCCTCTTGAATTGAGAATGATACACCTTTTAATGCGTGTGATTGATTCTCACCTTTTTTACCGTACAATTTTTGAATGTTTTTTACATCTACAACTGGCTTTATCATTTATATCCTCCTACATTTTTTTATTTCATTACAATAAGCTACTAAATTTGTTTACTACTAACAAAATAGACATGTTTCCTCCACACTTAAGCTACAATGAAATCTTTCCTTTTATCTTCTTTGCTCACCTCATCACTTTGAATACACCCATGATAAACTATGAAAATTAGGAAACACCCCGTAAAATCCTTAAGATTTCTTAAGTTTTAAAAAAAGCTTATGGAACCTGTAGTTCCATAAGCTTTCTATCTAATTGAATGTTCAACAATAAAAGACATCCAACCATCTTTATATTCTGCATGTATATTACCATGATGAAGTTCAACAATTCTTTTTGAAATAGCAAGTCCCAGTCCATTTCCCTGGTCATCTTTTCTTGCCTTGTCCCCCCTGAAAAACCTTTCAAACAATTTATTTGGATCGCTAACAGGCGGTTTCTCGACTTTATTTGATACTTTCAACATTGCCTTGTTACCTATTAGTTCAAGACATATAGATAATTCGGATGGTTTCATGCTGTACTTTATCGCATTCATAAAAAGATTTTCATAAACACGTACCATTTTTTCTACATCTATGAAGATAGGTATTGTTTCTTGCGTAATTGATTTTTGAACGATTAAACTTTCCTTTTCAAATATAGGTATGTATTCTCCAACTATTTGTTCCAACAAACCTGATAAATCAACTTCATTAAGGTTTAACTTAGCATCTATACCCGATAAACGAGTATACTCAAACAGCTCATCAATTAAATATTTCAGTCTCTGTGACTTTGAATACGTGGTTTCAAGGTATTCCTGTAATTGTATGTTACTGTTGTATTGCCCTCTTTTTAATAAATCTATATAGCCAATAATAGATGTTAAAGGTGTGCGTAAATCATGAGATACATTGGTGATAAGTTCATTTTTTGTACGTTCTAATTGTCTTTCTTGTTCAAATGTATTCTCCAATTCCTTGGACATATAGTTGATATTTTGAGCAAGTTGGGTCAATTCGTCCTTCCCCTTAATCCCAATTGTTAAACCCAGTTTTCCATTTGCAATATCATTCACATTTTCCGAAATGAGCTTCAAATATACTATTTTCTTTCGAACCAATAGCAAAAAGATTACTATAAAGTTTAAGATTGCGAACGTAAATAAGAACAACATTGCGAGTCTCACTTCAAACATGCCAAAATCTTCGTGTTTTATAAAAAATGGATCTATGACGTATTGCACAATGAGGATTGTTAAACCAAATGAAATAAAAAAACTAATTGCAACAGCACCAAGAAGTTTTATAATAATCTTATTTCTGAAACTAACATTCTTCATATTTTATACCCAATTCCCCAAACAGTTTTAATATAAATGGGATGTTTAGAATCTTCTTCAATTTTGTCTCTTATTTTTGTAATATGCACCATGACGGTATTATCTGATTTATAAAAAACCTCTTTCCAAACTGCTTCATATATTTTTGCTACACTCAGGACAATCCCTTTGTTACGGGCGAGTAGTTCGAGAATAGCAAACTCTTTTGGAGTTAACCTTGTTTCTTTTCCCCTTACCCATACTTGACGAGTATCTGTATTCACGGTTAAGTCACCAATTTCTAGAATACTTTTATTATGTTCTATGGACGTATTGTATTTTTTAAACCTTCTTAATTGGGATTTTACCCTAGCAATTAATTCTAGTGGGTTAAACGGTTTTGATAAATAATCGTCTGCACCAGAGGCTAGGCCCTGAATTTTGTCTATATCCTCAGATTTTGCAGATAGCATAATGATAGGCATATTGCGATCTTCCCTAATTTTCATACATGCTTCAATGCCATCCATATTCGGCATCATAATATCTAAAATAATCAAATCAAATTCCTTTTCTTCTAACAGTTGTAAAGCTTGTATAGCATCTTCTACCTTTTGAGTTTTTAGGCCTTCATTTTCCAGATATACAGAGATAAGATTTCTAATCTCTTTATCATCATCAACAATAAGAATTTTTGACTCCATATTATTCCTCCACATTAAATGCAATAAGTATCCAATAAAGCATATATTTGTTGTTACTTAGTTAATAAACTTAATAGAGATGGTTTCTATCTTCTTTCTTTACTTAAGACGATCTTTTGTAAAATACACAAAAAGACCGTCACAGTATTGTGACTAAAAAACAAGAAAATTTCAATAACTAATACTATTATTATTTATTTTTAGCTTTTAAGACACCCAGCGCTATTTTGGTTGCTTCTGCAATAAGCTTATCATCGTATTTAGCATCCTCTTTATCATGATTAGAAAGTATCGCAAGAACAATTGGCTTTTTATTTGGTGGCCAAATAATTGCGATATCATTTCTGGTTCCATAAGATCCTGATCCAGTCTTATCAGCTACTTCCCATCCTCCTGGAACTCCAGCACGAATTAAGTTGTCTCCCGTAGTATTCCTTTTCATCCAATCTATTAATAAATCCCGTTTCTCAGTTGAAAGTACATCTCCTAGCGCAAAAGCCTGAAGACTAGTAGCTAATGCCTTTGGGGTACTAGTATCATGTACGTCTCCTGGATGCACTTCGTTTAACTCTGGTTCAAAACGTTCAGGATTTGTAACGGTATCTCCTATTTCTCTCAGTGATTTTTTGAATTCACTAGGTCCACCTAATTGTTTAAGAATAAGATTTTGGGCAGTATTATCACTATATCGAAGGGAAGCATCTGCAAGCTCTTTCAGAGTCATACCCCTATCAACATACTTTTCTGTAATTGGATTGTAATTAACAAGATCTTCACGAGTATACAAAACTCTTTGATTTAGATCTTCTATTGATTTCTTTTGTAAAAGTACTCCCACAGCTAAAGCTTTGTGGGTAGATGCGTATGCAAACCGTTTATCTGATTGATACGTAACGGTTTGATTCGTATCAGTGTCCAATGCATAAATACCGAGTTTAGCATCAAATTCTTTTTCAAGTTTAGCAAAAGAATCATTACCAGTAGTTTCTTGTTTGGTTTGATTTGTTTGTTTAGGTAATTCAGACTGAGTATTGCCATCGGAACAGCCTATAAGCGTTGCACACGAAAGAAATACTACAGGTACCATCTTTTTGTAATGTAAAATGTTAAAAAACTTGTTTAAGACTATCATATATTTTCAACCTCTTTCAAGAATATATAGTTTTTCTAGGTGTTATACATATCGATACAATTAAAGAGTGTATCGGATATCACTCTTCTTGCATCTCACTTTTCATAAAATGATTGAACTATCATGAACACCTGTTTTATACGTATACTTAATAGACAACCTAAGTAACAAGTTTGTTCCATTTTTATCAGTAGTCGTATCTAGAAACCTAAAAGAGTCCATTTAGAAGATTTAAATGGACTCTTTCACTCATATAATACTATCTATTGTTAAACAAATAAGATTAAATACATTTAAATTTTCTTGTTTTATCTACTAAACTGTTTAGGCATTTCTTTAACGTGCTTATCATCATCACGCCAATCATAGGTTTCTTTCTGCGAAACATCTAAAGTTTGATCTCCAATTCTAACAATATTCTTATTTACCCATTCAATATATGGATCGGTATCTGGATAATTCCAATATATATTTTTCTCTGAATCTGTATCAAGGTTAACTAATTCACCCCTAACAGCATCCGCACTTAATGATCCTGCATTATGAAAATAAGTCTTGATGAGATATTTTCCATCTGGAGATTTCACTGTTCGAATTAATTCCCCTTTTGGAACACCTTGCAAACTAAAAAGTTTCCAATATCCAAATCCAATTATAATTACTAACATAGTAAGTATAGTTAGTAATACTTTTCTTTTTGTTTTTTTAATTTCACCTTTTGTATTTATAATACTCATTCAACTCCATTCCATAATATATCAAAAATAAAAATCCTCCGTTAATACGGGATAAACATGAAAATTCCCATTTAGGAAAACTTTAAAAAATCAGACTGTATACTTGAATTGCTCTCCGCAAGAGAATATACTAATAAAGCAGGCTATGACGTTCCTTCCTTCTAACTTCTTTGGCGAAATAGGGATGTTACTTTCCTGCTAAACACATAGGCTATGACAATTCTTCCTTCTTTGTAGAAATTTCAAATTGTTTTAGAGTTGTCAATTTCCTATGAAAATAATTAGACTATAAAACCTCTTTCTTCTTTGGTCCTGAATAAACTTTAGTTTATCAACCATTGATGTAGAGGTTTTCTTTTCTTAATTAACAAATTACCACTTAACACCTAAATGTTATACCCCTAATTTTTCACTAAAAAATAGCTTTATACCCTCAGTGCATTTCTCTACAATTAGTGTGTTTATGCATGTAAAAATAAAAATCTACCACTGAAAGGAGGACAGTCAGACTATTCCCCTCTTTTATAAGGAGTGAATAGCTGGCGTTCTCATGAAAAATTCTATTTACATAAGAAGAAGTTTGAAAGTAATTATAAAAAGAGAAGAAAATAAACTACCGAACATTTATTTAGCCACTGTTTTAAAAAACTTGGAAAGTTTAGGATTTACTTTTTCCGAGCCTTTAATAGAAGAGTTGCAAACACTTTCGGTTGATGCATTCACATCGTTTTACAAAGAGTTGGTAAAACATTTAAAAGAAATGGTTGGTGCACATATTCAGTTTACTCCTATGTATCCAAACTTTCCGCAACAAATGATGGATTTAAGTGACGCTGATTTATACATCAATGCCGTTATTCATTATGTGACGTTGTGCCTACCTGTATCAAAAGTAGAAGAACGACTTCCTCTTTTAGATAGCGTTGATTTGAAAGTTATTGACTTAGGAAGTGAAGAAGATTTTAATCAAATGATTTCTCAATTGATTCGTGCAAACAGCTCTATTTCCTCAACTGATAAGACAGATGTAGAATGGGCTATTACACACACTGAAGATGTTTCATGTTTTCTACCTAATGTAATTCCTCATAAGGAAAATATATCTTTTATAATTGGGGTTTTATTAATAAACAGAAAAATATCAGCCGATGCTGCTGCAAAGTATTTTAAAACAGCAACTGATGTTCTTCGCCTTGCAGTTGCTTTATCTGAAGGCGATGTGAGTTTAGCATCCTCCGTTCGATTCAAGAAGTTTAACCGAGCAGAAAGACGCTTCCTTTTAGGATTGTTAGAGCAATGCGGAAACATTACCGAAGATATGCTTCGATACAAAAAACGTTGGATTCGTTTAGGTGAAATTCTTCATCCAGCAGAATATCATACTCGTTTCCCAAAAACCCACCGAGCATTTGAGATGCTTCGCAACAACATTAAAGTTGAAACATTTAATGGAAAAATAGAAGCAGCTTTGTTGAATCGTGATATCATGACAGCGAAAAATCTTTTAAAAACTCGCCCGGGGGAATTTGCCAGACGCTTGGATCATTTAATCCGTTTATGTAGTGATACATCAACAGATGTTTTCAATATTCTCGAAGAGTTTCTAAGTATAATAGGAGACGTTTCTACTCCTGTATTACTTCAACTCACGGCTCATTTTAAGCATCGAAATGATAAAAATGAATTTCGCACCTTTTTTCCAAAGGGAAATGTAGCAAAAGCTATAGGTATTGAAAATACACTTCCATTTATCTCAGAGGATATTTGTTTAATGATTGTAAAAATGTGTGAAGATACTTTAAAAAATCGCTTCGCAGAACTTCCAAGTCTCGGAAAAGTATTTTTGGATGAACAGTTAAAAAATCACTTAGTTCCCTTCTCTCAACGTTCAGCCAGCAAAGCGCTTCGCACATTATCTCGAGGAAGTAAAGTAGATTTGCCAGAAGGAGATACGATTCGTTTTTTCCTATGGTGGAAAGAAGGCTATGTGAATGGACAACATACAGGACGTGTTGACATTGATTTGTCTGCTGCAATGTACGACGAAGATTGGCAATACAAAGAACATGTATCCTTCACGAACTTACGTTCAAAAAATTTCAAAGCCTACCATAGCGGAGATATTACTTCTGCACCAAAGGGGGCATCTGAATTCATTGATTTCGATATTCCGTCTGTGCTGAAATATGGTGGACGCTATGTAGTTATGACTTTGCTTTCTTACACAGACCAACCATATAAAGATTTACCAGAATGCTTTACTGGTTGGATGGTTCGTCAATATCCTGGTTCAGGTGAAATATTTGAACCTTCTACTGTTCAAGATAAAGTGGATATTACTGCCGACACCCAAATCTCTATTCCAGTTATTTTAGACTTAAAGGAACGAAAATTGATTTGGACAGATTTGTCTCTTACAAGAGATCTAACTTATGATAATACCATCGAAGCTAATCAAAAAGGTATGATACTAGTTGGAAAGGCTTTAACTAATTTAGTTAAACCGAATTTATATGACTTGTTCCGATTACATATTGAAGCTAGAGGTGAACTCGTTCAAGACATCGAAGAAGCAGAAACTATTTTCTCTTTGAATAAAGGGATTACTCCTTTCGATATCGAAAAAATAATATCTGATTTTATAGCTGACCCACAAGACTAACTACATTACAAACATTGATAATGTGTGGAAAATATCGATGTATAATGTCTATGTGAAACAGGACCTGATAGATGTATATCAGGTCCTGTTTTTTATTTAGTAGATACTAAATAATCTGGTTAATCACTATTCATCTAAATACACTATACTAATAAAGTGAAATTTATTCGAAAGAAGTTCATTAGTTAATATGTATCTAATTAAGAAACATTCATATACCAGCCCAAACATCTTTTCCATATCGCCCTTCATCTTGCACACGATCCAACCAATTTCTTGCTTCTTGTTCACTGACTTCATGAATTTCTTGATATGCTTGACAAAGGGTATCTTCTACATCCGGAGCCATTTTACTTCCATCACCACATATATAAAGATGAGCTCCATTATCTAATAACGAAATTAAATTGATTCTATCTTGTTTTATCAAATGCTGTACATATGTTTTTGGATGTCCCTCTAGACGAGAAAAAGCTGTGTGTAAAGAGATTAATCCATCTCTTTCATCATTTTCTAGTTCTGTACGATAGAGATAATCTTTTTCAGGATGACGACAACCAAAATATAGATGCGCTTGTCCTAAGTTCATACCTTTTTGCTTTTGAACACGACGCGCTTGCAAGAATCCACGGAATGGTGCAATTCCAGTACCTGGCCCAACCATAATAATTGGTGTTTCTGGATTTTTAGGTAATTCAAAGTTTGATTGTGGCGTTCGAATGAAACAGATAATCTCATCTTTATTATGACGCTGAGCTAAGTAATTAGAAGCGACTCCTTCATATGTCCCTTCCCCACTCCATGCAGGCGCATTAACAACACCGACCGTAATGCTCAGACGATTGTGTGCAACGAGTGGAGAGCTTGAAATAGAATAGTAACGCGGTTTGAGCGCAGGAAGAAGTTCTAAAAAGCGTTCAAATCGGATTTCACAAGCCTCATACTTTTCAAGAAGGTCCAACATTGAAATCCGTTTCTTTAATATTTGTTCATGGTAAACTCCTTCTTCTAATAATGCTTCCAATTCTTTTTTATGAGGAGGACATGCTGTGAATGTTACCATTTCTCGTATTTGTGCTCGAGTGGCAGCTTCTTGAACTTCAACACTATAACTAAGAAGGTCCAATAAACTAACAGGACTGTCTAAAGGTATGTGATTTATACTTCGTCCACTTGCACTCAGTATAACTTGATCCTTCCCATTTAATCCAAAACGTTTTAAAATTCGGTTGATATTTTTCTCGCTATTAACTGGCAACACTCCAAGGTGGTCTCCTTCTTTATATGTAGCGCCTTCTGGCAAAGATACCTCGATATGTCGTGTACTTCTATCACTGCTGGATGATTGAAGTTCACGATTTTCTAGTATAGATGCATAAACTGCTTCATATGTTCGTGCAAGAGGAGATCCTCCAAGACGACTGACAAATTGCAGACTCAAAGTACTGCGCTCTTTTTCCATATTTTTGTTGAGCTCCAATCCAAATGCCTTCATCGCATCAGACCACATGTTTTGTTTCCATTGCTCAAGCTGTTCCTCGAAATCACCACTTGCATCTGCTTCTCCGCGTTTAGAAAATCTTGTTGCTCCTTTTTGAGCCATCTGCTCATCAATGTATCTTGGAATCCGTTGATAGGTACTAGCCCAATTATGATCTCCACAACCAAAAACTGCGTATTGAACACCTTTTAGCTCATCTGGTTTTAGTTCCTCCAACCATTGCACAAACTGCCCTGCATTACTTGGCGGTTTTCCATTATAAGAAGAAGTCACAATAAGTACCGCTCCTTCTTTTGGCAAACTTCCAATTCGATCGTTAAGAGCTACCACTTCCGTTTGAACCCCTTCTAAACTAGCTGTATCTGCTAATTCTCTTGCAATACCTTCTGCTACACCTGTATCCGAGCCATACAGAACAAGAAGTGAAAGATTATCGGCCCCAATAATAGAAGGTGTCTTCTGGACGTGTTGCTTAATTTCATCGTTTTTCAGCTTGCCCTCTGTAGGTGCAAGAACAGTAGGATGACTAATAGTTTGTTTTCGGGGTAGAATCCTAATCTTAAAATCACCGGGCTTTAGCGTTAATGTTTGTTTTACGTCCAGCTGATAGTTTTGATAATCGATTAATTCAAAATGTTGAAGAAGCATTCCCATTACAAGAGTGGCTTCATGAAGTGCAAATTGCATACCGATACATGCTCTCTGGCCATTTCCAAATGGCTTATAAGCATGATGAGGAACCTTATCATGCTCTTCAAATCGTTCAGGTTGGAATTCTTCCACTTTGTCTCCCCATGCATCTTTATCCCTATGTAGCTGTGGAATAAGAACAGAAATACGATCTTTTCCTTTCTTAATTGGGTATTTCCCGCCAATCACTGTATCTTCTTTTGCATAGAGACTGAATGCTGGAGCGGTAGGCCATAGACGTAGCGATTCATTTAAAATCATCCGTATATACTTCAGTTTCATAACTTGTTCGTATGTTGGAGTAGGATCTGTCAAAACACGGTCTACTTCTTCATAGGCTTTTTTCAACTTATCCGGATTCTTTAATAAAAAGTAAATCGCAAAAGATAACAATCCACTTGTTGTCTCATGTCCAGCTATTAAAAAGGTAATAATTTGAAAACGAATATTTTCATCATCTAATTTTTCACCAGTTTCCGGATCCTTCACATTTAACATACGGGAAAGTAAATCATTTTCTTCCTGATCTCCACTACTTTTACGTTCAGCAATAATATTATCTACTAAAGAAAACATAGATTGAATATCATGCTGAAATTGACGTTTCGTTCTCCACATGAGTTTGTCTTCTATATCCAGCCTCTGTAATTGGTGCATCGCCTCATCTAGAGCACGGATCATGCTAGTAATAAAAGGATGAGGGGTCTCACGATAAAAGCTATTGAATCGGTAATTAAAACCACATAGACCAATTGTATCTAACGTAAGACGAGTCATATCCTCCGGAACATCTACGTTTTCATTCGGATTAAGCCGTGCCCATTTTTGAACGAGTTGTACAGCAATATCGACCATCATGGCATGGTAATCTTTCATTGCCCGTTGGCTGAATGTAGGCATCAAAATATTATGAGCTTTTTTCCAGTTAGGCTCGTGAGTCTCGCTAGTAAATAATCCGTCTCCAGCAAAGGCACGAACTTTTGCTAAAGCACCCTCTATACTTTTATCGAACCGTGTTTCGTCACAAACTTCTGCTACCAATTCATGTCCAGAAACGACAATGATGGTATCACTTAAAGTTTGAATTTGAAAAATGGGACCATACTCTTCCGCTATCTTGATAAAGGATAGGGTCGGTTTATCTTTATCGATTAATGGGAGATTACCCAGCGGTCCATATGTTTTCGGCTGAGGAATGGCAGATACTTTTTTTTCCATTAAAAACACCCTTTCAAAAAAGCATGAAATAAAGATATGTAATTGATTACCTTATTTTATCTTTTCCCTAACTATTCATGATTATGATATTGCGTATAAGCTTGGCAATTAAATTTATAACTTGTAGAAAAATACTAAATTAAAATGAAGCGAATAAATATAGTTGGAGCCTTTTAATGTTGGTATTAAAAGATAATCTAAACTTGTAATGTTTATGAGAAATTGCAAACGGATCTCATCTCTTGTATTTGTTTATAAAAACGATTATTTTGATTTATTTTCTTCTAAAACACCCCAAAATAGAGAAGTTGACGAGCTTAAGATTGTAGTATTTGAAAAATCAGTGGTTTAGTTAAACCAATACAATAAGCAATATACCGTGTTACTAATGAAAGAGGACCTGATATGAACATCAGGTCCTCTTTCACTATATAATTATGTCACTGCTTCTTTCAGTTCTTTTCCCATTTTAAATACCGGCGCCTTAGTAGCAAAAATTTGTATTTCTTTATAGTTTATCTAATCAGCAAACAACTTGTAGGAATCATTATCTAACGTTTTATTCTTCTCTACCGATTTAACTTCTCGACAGCTTCCGCACTTGTATCTACACGTTTAACGAAAAAAACTAATAGTAGTGCAACAACATTCATGCCAAGCGCTACATAAAATGAATATTGAATTCCAGATAATAAAGCCTTCTGAGTTACTATTGCCTTCGTAGTTTCTGTAAAGGTTGTTGGATCTATATGAGACATTAAACTTTCAGCTTTTGTTTTTGTTACAGAGTTCATAATCGTAACAAGAATAGCAGTACCAATCGAACCGGACACTTGTTGAGCCGTATTATTAACAGCTGTACCGTGCGGATTTAAGCGAGTTGGCAATTGATTAAGACCATTTGTCATAAGTGGCATCATAACCATCGCCATCCCAAACATCCGCAGTGTGTAGATAAGAATAATATGTGTGTGACTAGAGTCAATTTGCAGACTTGCCAACATATAAGTTGAAACAGCTGTAATGGAAAGCCCCACTATGCCAAGAATCCGAGGACCATATTTATCAAATAGTTTACCTGTAATTGGTGACATAATCCCCATTATAACCGCACCTGGAAGCATCATCAGCCCAGAGCTCAGCGGCGAAATACCACGGACGTTTTGTACATAAGCTGGTGTTAAAATCATACCCGAAAACATGGCCACCGCGTTAACAATTGCAATTACAGACGCAAGTGCAAACATTGGGTACTTGTAAACACGTAAATCCAATAACGGCTCATCCATTTTTAATTGACGAATAATGAAAGCAATTAGGGCAATAGCGCCTATGATTAAGGTTGTTAAGACAAATTTATTTGTCCAACCATCGGAGCTTGCAGAACTGAATCCATATAACAAACCGCCAAAACCGACAGAAGATAATAGTAATGAGAGATAATCAAGTTTTGCATTTTTGTTTTGTTTCATGACATTCTCAGATTTCCAAATCCCTAACAGTAAGCTAATGATTGCTAACGGTAAAATCATTTCAAACAGCAAACGCCAGTCATAATACTCTACAATATAACCTGATAGTGTCGGTCCAATTGCTGGAGCTGTAATCATAACTAGTCCAAAAATCCCCATTGCTGTTCCCCTTTTTTCTCTCGGAAAGCTTACTAGCATAATATTCATTAACAAAGGCCCCATAACTGAAGAGCCTGCCGCTTGAACCATCCGACCAGTAAGTAATAAACCAAAGTTCGGTGCTACAGCCGCTAAGGCAGTACCAAGAATAAAAATCACCATAGATGTAATAAATAGGCTCCTATTTGAAAAACGCGTTATTAAAAATGCTGATGCCGGAATTAATATACCACTTACAAGCATATACCCTGTAGAAAGCCACTGGATCGTTGAATAATCTTGAATGTTTAAATCTTTCATTATTGATGGCAAGGCTACATTTAAAAGGGAGTTATTTAGAAATGAAACAAATGCCCCAATAAAAAGGATTACAAGCATTAAATATGGTGGTTTTCTTTTATGTAATGTTTCACTCATATATTTAATTGCCCCTTCATTATAAATTTCATTGATTCATTTAAATCGTTTACATATTTGCACAAGAAAACATTACCCTTGCAGTATTTTGCCAAACTCTTCGAATGGATATTCTCTTTTTAGCAATTCCACTTGCCCAACATAACATTTTAAAATCTTTTTCTTGATGAAACCTTTATAAAAACGTTTGTTAACGGAATTTAAATTAGGCTGAAATACACAAAATAAGCAACTGAAAATCCCCTTCTAAAATAAAGTGAAACTTTAAATCAATGGGAATTTTACAGGCAGCGAGAAAAATCAAAAAGACCACGCACCCATTCCTTTAAATACAGGCTTGTAGATCTAGTTATGTAACCATCCATAAAAAGGAATATTACATAGGCTAAGTCTAACATTACATTTTTAAAGTGAGGAGAATAAGCGTATGGACCAATATTGGTATTTGAATTCTAAGGGAAACGGGGAACAATATACTAACCAAATTTCATTATATTCACAGCCCGAAATAACTAAATCTGAGGTAATGAATGATTTGAAGATTCCTGAGAATTGGAGTTATCGAGTCTATCCAGTTAGTTGGGATTCATCAGCCAATTATACGGGATTCAATCCCCAACCCCCTCCCTTCTCTTGGGGGCAGCAGCCAATCAATTATGCAGGGATAATACCACAAGGTCACCCTACTAATTGGACTCCATTACCAAGTCATGCAGGTTTTAATTTTCAAAAACCTCCCTTCCCCTGGGCCCAACCATTCAATCATACAGGGATGTTCGCACAAGGTCAGCTTGCCGCTTTACTATCGCCGCCAGCCAAGCCTTTTCATTTCAATACCAATAACTCGGGTGTTTTTGGAAACCCTCCAGGATGGGATGGTCCGTGGGCCCCAATAGGATGGGGAAATAACGGAGGTAACGGTCAGCTAGGACTGCTTGGAAACTTACTTACAGCAGGAAAAGGCACCATGAGTGGAATAGGAATGATCAGTAGTTTAATCGGGATGGGGAAGTTCTTCTTTTAGTTAATTAGAACAGGAGAATGTGGCTGTAGCTTTAATCAGCCACATTTAAGGACAGTAATCTCCCGCCTAACTTCCTAGCATAGCATTCGCGGAAATTTTAGGTGGATATGTATTGTTACAAGTTACTGTTTTACTTTGAGTACTCCTTTACTTTCTTATCAAGTGCCTTACTATAAGCATCTTTGTTTTCCTGTGATAACTCATAAACTGCTTTTTTCCAATGCTCTCCGTCTACACCTGATAAAAATTCAGTACCTTTCATTGCAGCTTCTTGAATCTTCTGTTTATCTTCTTTACCAGCATCCTTAATTAACTTCGTTGCTTTTCTTGCCTCTGTTACCCCTTCTTGTATGGATTTGTGAATGTCTTTGTATGTATCAGGTACTTTTATGTGTTCCATATTATCTAAAATTTTATCTATCTCGTTTGATGTTTTTAAAACAGCTTTTGCTTTTTCTTTATCCTTTAAGGATTCTCCTAAGTTTAGTAATAGTTCATCCTTCTTAAATTGGAACTCTACCACTTGCTCACATATGTAGTACGGATACTGTTGTTCGGAAAGTATTGTTATTGCTTTACTAGTTTGCTCAGTCTTATGAGTAGAATCTTTATCTCCTACCTCGCATCCGACTAACAGCATAAATGGAACTGCTAACGTTACTAGTTTCTTTGCTCTCATTATGTATTCTCCTTGTGGAAAGTATTGTAATTAATTAACATATCAAACTATAACATACATTACATTATGGTTCACTTCCATTACGCTTTTAAAATGTAAAATAAGAATACACCCCATAAGCCACAAATAAGATTAATAGAATAGAAATGCCGAGTACCGTATATATAATCCATTTTAAATTTGAATTCATATCATCCTCCTACCTCTCAATAATTCCAGTATATAACAAAAAAGCATTGGATACCCAATGCTTTTTACACTTACGCAAATAAAGAAGTATTCGCATATAAAGCTGGTGAACCACCTGAATGTACGAATAAAATATTGTCTTCCTTATTAAAATTACCTTTTCTAATTAAGTCGATTAATCCCGCTACTGCCTTACCTGTATACACTGGATCAAGTAAAATACCTTCTGTTTTCGCAAGTAACTGAACTGCCTCTACCATTTCCGGCGTTGGTAACGCATAGCCTGGTCCTACATATTCATCAAAGCACGTAACAGCGTCGCGCGAGATAAAGTTTGGAATACCAACATGTGCTGAAGTTTCATCTACAAGTTTTGCTACTTTCTCTTCTTGCTCAGCTTTTCCTCTACTTACATTAATCCCGATTACAGGAATATGGCTTTGTGTTCCAGAAAAACCAGTAATTAAACCAGCATGCATACCGCCGCTACCACTTACACAAACAACTGAACTGAAATCAATTCCTTGCTCAAATGATTGCGCCATAATTTCTTGCGCACAAGCAACGTATCCCATAGCGCCTGTAGGGTTTGATCCACCAACTGGAATTACATATGGTGTATTTCCTTTTTCACTTACTTCTTTTGCTACTTTATGCATTTCTTCCATCAGGTCTGCTCCGTTCGGTACAACAATGACGTTTTCAGCACCTAATAAGTGATATAAGAAATAGTTTCCGTTAAAGTCTCTCTTCTCTTCTGGCTCAAGCCCTTCCTCTAATACAAGAATACATTTCATGTTTTCTTTTACCGCAGCAGCAAGTGTCAGGCGGCAATGATTTGACTGAATACCACCAGCTGTAATTAACGTATCTGCACCATTTTCCTGTGCATCTGCAACTAGAAATTCTAACTTTCTCGTCTTATTGCCACCGGCTGTTAAACCAAGTAAATCATCTCGTTTAAAATAAATAGTCGGACCACCAAGTGCTTCAGAAAAGTTGTTTAACTTTTCAATTGGTGTATATGATTCTGTATATTTTTTCCTCGGGAATTTAGCTAAATTCATTGTAACGCTCCTTTTGTACTTCTTTCACAATATATGTAACGTTACTATTATTACACGTAAAAATGGTGAAGTCATCTTTCTCGGTTAAAAATGTATTAGAATTTCATTTTGATAAGTAAAACCGTATTAATGCTTTTAACTTAATTATGGTACATGAAATTTATATCAACGATTTTTTAAATATATCGTTCATTACTTACAATATATCAACGATTTTTCAAATATATCGATCGTAACTTGCAGTATATCAACGATTTTCTTAATATATCAATCTATCGACAAAAAACGACAGACAGGCAACCCCTTTCTCATCAACAAAAAAGAGCCCACACATTCAAATGCAGACTCCCTCCAATCACTTATTTACCGAAAAACGAAGTAACTGCGTTAATCCCGGCTCTAAATTCATTTCACCTTTGTGGCGTACGTATACGACTTTATCTCCATCAAATTTCGGAGGATTTGCTTTACTATACGTATGCCACTCATTCGTTCCTTCTATAGTGTACTCCATATATTCAGTTGCACCGACAATTATATTTTTACTATCATCTGCCGTTACATTTGGTGCCATCTGCGCAATTTTTGAATCACTAATTAATAACTTCTTTATATCCTTATCACGTTTGTAATCGTAAGCTGTCACAATTACATCGTTACCATATGCTTTCACTTGTAACCCTTGTTTAAATGAATAGCCATCTGGAGCAGTTTTCTCTCCTCCATTTGGTCCTGCTGACATCCAGCCTGTTTCAATCCCGCCCGTATTTACAACAGTGAAACCTTTTTCATCTCCGCCTTTAATTTTCTTTTTACCAGCCCAGTCAGGTAAGTTTAAATCCCAATGCGTATGACTCGTAAAGAAAACAACTTGCGGATAGTCTTTTAATATATCGTACAATTTATCCACGTTTAAATAATCTTGTAAATATGGTGATTGTCTTGATCCAGATACTGTATCAGGTAAAACGTGATGAGAGAAAATAAAGATTGGCTTATTTTTATCTTTTTGACTGTACTCTTCTAAATTTTGTTTTAACCAACCTAATTGCTCATCACTCATATATACTTCGTCCCACATTTTTGAATCGTGGTATTTCATATATTTTTCCGTTCCTAAAAATAGAAACGGATAACCGTCTAATTCTTTTTTATGATATACCTTTTCTTGTCCACTAAATTTCAGATATCGGTTAAATAAAGTTTCCTCATTTACACCATTTGGCCATGTACTTTGAGAGAGTTTTCCATCAGCTGTCCATTTACCAGCATAAAACTCATGATTCCCAACAGTAGACCATACATTTTCCGGATACTTATTTTTATTTAACACACGCTTTACATCATCATATTGTGACTGTTGTCCAGTCGGCGTTATATCCCCATTCATAATAAGCGCTCTAGAAAGTGGCGTCACTTTGTTCATATCTTTTAGCACATGATCAAAATCCCCTAAATCCCCTTGAATATCACTAATAACATTAAAAGTTGTAGCTGATTTTCGGGCTTGCTCTTTCCCTTCCGCATGCACTGAAAACGTCGGTAATAATGCCACCATAACTGCTAACGAAGCAACTGTCTTTTTCATACAAATTCTCCCCCTAATAATAGAATGTACAAACTGACATGTTCTGCTTTCTCTTAGGTGCTTGTCCAATTCACATTATAAGGAGGGATTGTAAAGATAGATGGAATAAAAAATTAAGTGTTTTTTAAGAGATTTTGTCTTTTTTACACGCCCCATTTAACAATTAACACTAATTTTTCTATTAACCTACTAATATTAACTGAATGTAAATTTATACGATAAATCACTTCGTTTAATATGTTGTGTTTTAATTTCCTTTACACAATTTCAATAAAGTACTTTACCATTTTAATTTCTCTTCATTAATCCTCAATTTCTATTCCAGCTTGTTTTAATGGTTCTAATACTTTCGGGTAACACATTGAAATATATTCCACTGTTTTTAAATTTTTTAGATTTTGAAATCCTTCAACAGATATTACATCAAATAAACTGTCTTCACCGTCCCAATCAGGCTTTAAAATATGATAAATTTCATTCCCACCATCAAAGCAAAGGGATTCAATCTTTTCCAAATCACTTGTTTCCAAAATTAACTCTTCTAAAAAAGCTCTAATTTCAACAATCGGGCCAGCTTCTGCATACCATTCAAAATTATTCGTATACTTATCTATTAAGTCTTTTAATTCTTTTAAAAATAATGGCTCTTTATCTAATAAAGCTTCAATTACTACTAATTTAAAATTAAAATCCTGAAACATCTCACTCTTTCCCATTTTAAATTCCTCCTATATTACTCCTGTCCTAGAGTTTTAATCTCCTTTACACAACTTCCAAAAAGCACTTTACCTTTTTAAATTCAAAAATAGGCAGTGTTTCCAACAATCGTTCTTTATTCGTTTTTGAAGATGATAAAATATATTTCATATACATTCGCCACTTAGATATAGAAATTACGGTATCAAGAAACTTAGTTTCACCAGAATTTGTATGTACAGTGATTAGATACTTTTCCACAATTCTTACTCCTTCAATTTAATCATCTTATTAATAATATTCAAATAAAGAGATTATAAGGTTTTCGAATCCTAGATTACATTACATTTCTCCTTTTAAAGAGTAAAATACCAATTTTTCATTAATTAGTACGATTGAATTCTTCTATATTTAAATATAATAAACTTTTCCTCGTTTTTCATATAAAAAATAACATTGCCTAAGAACTGCTCTTTAGCATTTAATGCATTTAATGCCACATCTGACCTATTGCTATTATTAAATATATAATCGTTTAATAGTTTTGGTAAATAAAATGTAAACTCTTGATCATTTCCTTCTATTAATCTAATACGCCATAAATTTTGATTTTGATTCTGCCAATATATATTGACATGAAACGTCGACTTTCGAGATTCTTTTATAAAATATCTAAAATCCTGCGGAAAATCAGGCTTCAATAAGATTGAAAACGGTGAATTAATAGAAGCCAAATATAAATCCCCGTAATCCATTAATCCAGACCAAAATGGATTTAAAGCATTTCTTAGGGGGCTAATATTATATATCAAATCTTCTGGATAGACAGCAAACAATTCAGAGCGAATAAACTCCCTAACATCAGCTAATGAATATGATCCATGTTCCAGTAATTCTCTTAATTCATGAGCAGCTAAATCTATCCCCTCCAATAAATCTCGATATTCATTTCCGCTTAAATCAATTAGCGTAATCTTATAAGCAACCGCTAATTTAATAGCATTTTCTGAGAATCCACTCGTAGAAAAAATGGCATATTGGTAATTATATCGTTGAACTAGCAATTCATCTCCACTTAAATCAATAGTTTGATAATTTGCATTTAAATCTGTTAATATGCCTACTCCTGACCTGACAACATCAATACCTGTTCTACTATTTCTAAATTTCGCCTCCAAGAATAGTCTTATTGGATAATTAAATGGAACAGCAATAGGAAATTGCCCTAGCACATCTGCTTGATGTGTTCCACCACGCCCTTTAATATTCAATCCATTTCCCTGTGAAACAAATTCTGGGTATAATTCTGGATTATCTAAAACATCTTTTGTAATCAAAGCATATCCGGAATTCTCCAATAACTTTGCCAATGCTTCTTCTAATAAAAATCCTTTTAATGCCGAAATCGAGATTACCATAAGTAAATCCTCCATCAAATAATTAAATTTAAAACAAATATATAAAACGTGGACTATTTAATTCGTTTATTAGAGTTAAACAGTCCATGTTTTATATTTACACAACCTACATATTTTGGATAAAATAGAACTTATTATATCTTATTTTCAATTCCAGTGGTTGTATTAGATCCAATCTAAATAATCAATATTCAGCTAAAATTCAAAAAGAGTCAGTTTATACACAAAATAAATTATTAAAAAAAGGTAATTTAAATACTAGATAACATCACTTATAAATAAAGGAAAAGCCCTTTCTAAGACTATCCTCTTTATTTAATACAGTCTAAGGTTCATTCAATTTCTTCTAAAAATACCTCTCAATCATTTTTCAATTGAAGGGACACCTGCATCTATTAATGTTTGTATAAGCTCAGAGACATTATTAGTTGCTTGTGCTATATTTTTCTCCTTACCAAACTTCAAAATGTTTCTTTTTTTACTTACAGTAAATATCATTTTTTGTTTCGCCCTAGATAATGCTACGAAAAATGCATTTTTATCTGCTTCTTTTTGAGTAGAAAAACTCCAAAATGCAGCATCTTCAACTCCAATAAAAATCACAGTGTGATATTCTAGTCCTTTACTTTTATGGATTGTCATAATTGGTATACTAAATTCACCACAAAACTCTTGTAATAATTCCTTCATTGAAATACGATTTTGATATTTTAGTTTATCTAACATTTTTTGTATTACTTCATTAAAATAACCTGCTTGATTGTATTTCGGATAAGTTGTCTTGATACTATCTTCGCCTAAAAAAACTACAATTTCTTGTAATATTTCTGTGAATTGTGAATTAAAGTTTGTAACATCAATATCTGAATAACGTTTTCTAACCTCATCTAGCATTTTTACCAATTCGTTTTCTATACTCAGGTATTTTATCTTTTCTGGATCAACATCCCTGTATTTTATATCTATGATTTCATCAATGACACTCATCCATAATTCAGGAGATTTTTCTTCATAACTTAACTGTAAAATCCTAATAATAAACAGAACTATTTCTTCAGATAAAAGGTCTTGATAATCTTTTTCTATTCTACTTTTTATATTAATTTTGGAAAGTTCCTTCATTATTTCAGCTGCATAGATATGTTCTTGTTGTTTAACGAGGATACAAAAATCTCTAGGCTTTAAATTTTCTGTTTTCATCCATTCACTTATATAAGATGCTAATAGGATTGCTTCAGTATTATGATTTTTAAAATTCCACACTTCACAAACACCATCATTTTCGTTCCACTCTCCAACTGGGAGAACTTCTATAGGGGTGTCATTAAGAGATTTAGCAAAGATATTTTGTATAGAAACTAAATTAGGCGCAGATCTAAAATTATTAAAAAGTGTGTGCTGCGTTGCATTAAAATCAGATTCAAATATTCCAAATGCATTGTGTAAAGCTCCAGCCCAGCCCATAATACGTTGCTTATTATCTCCGACGGCAGTAATAACAGTATCTGAGTTCAAAAAAATTGTTTTCAGAAGACTATATTGATTATATGTTGTATCTTGAAATTCATCCAAAAAAACATGGCTATATGTCGCTTGTAATGCCTTAACTATTAATGGGTTTTCTTTTAATAAATACTCAACTAAAATTGATATCATTGAAAAAGTAAGTGAACTTGTTAAATCCCCCTTACCATTTAATAAAACCATCCACAGTCTTTCGTTTATCCAAGAATATAAATCACTTTCAAAAACCACTATTGGTAATTCCGTTTCTTTCATGGTTCCCAAAACTTTATTAAGATGATATTCATGTTGCCAATTAGGATGATAAGGATTAGATTTTGTAATATATCCTTTTATTATATCGTTTAGTGATTTTTCGTTTAAAATAATCTCGTAATCTCTTTTGGGTTGATAGCCTTTAGGTAATGCATATATAAATTGATCTAATATTCCCTTAGCAAAGGCATCAAAAGTTTTTGATTCAAATCTATTTTCTACATTTTTACCGTATCTTAATTTGACACGTTCTTGCAGATTTCTTGCAGCATCTGTTTTAAAGCTAATAGCTAATATTTTTTTGGGATTTGGACAAATCCCAGTTTGAATAAGGTAACCTGTTTTATGTGCTAACAATTCTGTTTTTCCAGCACCTGGTCCAGCAGCAATCGCTACATGATTTGAAGCTCTTATAGCAAGTAAGGCTGAATCTTCCAGTTTCACATTATTTGAAGTTTTCCAATCTTGCTCCAACACCTTATCATTCATTTATACCATCTCCTACCAATCCAACTTTTTCTTTCACACGTTGAACAAGCCTTAGGAGTTCTTTAGGAGCGCCTTTTATTATTTCAATATCCTCAATATCTTTTAAAGCCGCTATATGTGTACTTGGTTTTCCTCTACCTACCAAAAATAAAGAATTATACCAAATCATTAATTTTTGTTGTTCATCAGAATATGTTGCTGCAGTAGCTTTTTTATTTTTTAAAGTTGCTTGTATAGAATTTTTTAATTTCTCTTCATATTCCGGTGATTTTATATCTTTCGGAATTTGTGGTCCATTTATCATAGTATTTTTATATTCTTTTTCAAAACTCATTAACATAGAAAAATCAAGATCAAGAGGGTATGAAAAGAAAACATCTTCTTTCTCTAGTTTGTTTATCCAAGTATTATGTGATCCTATATTCTCACTCTCCCTTTTATGAAAATCCTCTATCTCTTTCATACTATAAATTTGTCTTGTTCCTTCTGTTCCTTCTGTTCCTTTTTTAATTAATTTAACTGTACGAAGTTCTTCTGAACATCTATTATTTTCATCAAGCTGTTTTAATACGTATTTAATTCTTCCCCAATCACCTCCGCCTCTTTCTCTATCTAAATCTAATAGTGTAATGTGTGGTATTGATAAATCATTTAAAAGCTTCCACATATGATTTACATATCTGCCACCTAAAGGGACTATTGAAATATTGAAATCATCTAAATATATATTGTCTGCAAGTAATAATTTGGGTAATACTATTTCCTCACTATCACCTTCACCTAAAATCACTAACTTCGAAAAATACAAATCCGGATATGCTTTTACAGCTTCTTTAATATAAGTATGTGCATCATCACTCTTTTCGGGAAGGCTAATATTATTTACAATTGATTCTGAGTTCTTTATTTGTAAATGCCTAATACATTCTGGTTCTATTTTTCCAACTATAGATGAATTATGTGATGATAAAATAACTTGTGCATTATCTTTATCAGATATTTCTTTTAGATTCCTAACAATTCTTCCTAGTAAATGCTGTGAAATATGGTTTTCGGGTTCTTCAATCGCAAAGATATTTAGTAAAGGTTTATCATCTTTTTCTTGTTTATTTTCTATTTCAAGTAAAGTAGATACTAGAGTTATATAAAATAATGATTTTAAACCATCACCTAAACTATCAACCTTAACAGAATTCCCGTCGATAGTAGGGTTAAACAGTATTTCCACATTTTTCAAAAATTCATCTAAACTATTTCCATTAAATTTGAATTGGCTGTTAGAGTATCTTCCATCATTATGATATTTACTCCATTGAGTATTTAAAATCCCCTGAATACCTTTTATACTTGGAATTTCTTTAAATAATGTTTCAATAGGAGACGTTAACGATTTTATATCTTCATTTAAATTCTCTGGCCAGTCAATACCATCAAATATGCGCCATAATAAAGTTCCAGAAGCATTTTTTAATTGCTTGGCTGGATCTCTCATTGCAGGTATATACATCATTTGAATTAATTTTTGATGATGTATTGGCACTTTAGTTAAATCTTCTTCTTTTTCTTCATGACCATAAGGAATTTTTACATAAACAAGCTCTTGTTCGATATTACCCTCAGGGGTTGAACCTTGTACCCACTTACCTTTTAACCTAATTCGCAAATAAGGCTCCTCACCTGTCTTTTCAATAATTAAATGCTTAATGTATTCTGGAATAGTTTTTACATCAACAGGTGACTGTAAATTTAATTCTGGAAATATTATCTTCGCTTCTATCATAAGATCAATTTCCTTAATTTTAGATACGTCAGCGCCCTCCGGAATATGAAAATCTGTTTTTATTAAAGTTCTATCTGTGTTTTTTTGTCCAAATAATCTTAATAAGGCCATGATTAGACTTGTTTTACCAGAACTATTGGCACCAATAAGTGCTGTTAAATTTTCAGTTTCTAGCATTTGTGATTCATATCCAAACGATCTAAAATTACTTATATGGAGTTTAGAAATTAACATAATAATACCTCGTATCTTTTTTTGATTATGCGAATATACGTCTTTTACATTAATGAATCTTGTATATAACAATTAAAAAAGAGCTTATAAAGTGTCCACTTATAAGTCGTTAAAGAAGTCACGTAACCCTAATTTCTTATTACCTAATACATTTATAATAAAATATTTGTGACATATCTTAATGAAATATCCATTAGAACTTATTGTTTATTCTAATTGAAGACGTAGTACATCTCAAATCGAATAAACACAGCTACACTATGAATCTACAATCTCTGAAGAATAATTCATCAATATCCTATAACAGTAGTATTAACCTCATTGATAATTTCATTAGATATCGCATTTATCTCTAATAAATAAACTTTATTTAATCGAGGATTAAATATCCCTAGTTTTTCAATTTGTTTGAATTCCGAATGAATAGAATGTACACCCATTAAATAATATATAAGCAACTGTAAAGTGTGTTTATTAGTCGGACCTTTCTTTGAAACTTTAAAATCCCATAAAGTCGTTTCAGTTAAAAAATCACCATCTCCACTTGATATAAGTTGGGTATATCCCCCTTCAAAAGTGAAACCATCTTTTACAATCGGTCCAAAATTATCATTAAAACTTCTACTACGCTCTACCATGTTTCTAATATTAGAAATAGTAGAAACATCTGGCTGAATATTATGGACTGGCTTATAAGTTGCAATACCAGCTCTAAAAGCTGTATCAAATCCTACTAATTTACACGCATTTTCTATCGAACTATCATCAAGACCATTAATTCCACTTAATAATTCTTCTGCATAATCGTCCTCATTAACCCTCGATGCACCTAGAAAAGAAATTCTAAAAGCTTTTTTTAAGGAAGTTCCCATAATAAAACGAGTAAGATAATCAACGACTAGCCCAATTAAAGTACTATGTATATTCTCTTCTTCATACAACATAATATCATCATTTAATTTTATAACATTGAAATCTTTAGGTTTAATGTATCCACCTCTGGGTTGTTTAATTTTAGAAATCCTTTGAGTAACTGATACCATAAAAACACCTCTTTTTATATGTTATTTTTGTTTCTTTAATAGTTTTGGTGAAAAACTGGAAAATAATCATTTTCATTTTACCAGTTTTTCTAATTAATAGGAATAAAAGTGGATTCTTACTTTTATTATAAAACTAATTCAGTTTTTCAAATATTCAATGATTAACACATGTTATATTTTCACGTTATTCCTCTTTTATCATTTTTTATATTTAATCCAATATATTTGTTATAAAACCTTTCCTCCTTATAAAATATCGTTCCCATCATTCAATTCTTTTTCCTTTCTCCACAAAAAAAGACACAGAGATCCCTCCCCATGCCTACTAATTCCTATTTCTTCACCGCATGTACATAATGCACCGTCTCAAAAGCTTTCAAATAATCATTTCGTCCTTCAAAATATAATGTATTTATGTCCTCTGGTGATAAATGCTCATAAATGAGTAAGCCCGCCTTCTCTAACAGTGCTTCCATTTCAGCATAAGAATAACATGATTTCATCGGTTCTCCGCCTACCGCAGCCATTTTCACCATATTTTCAACTCGATTGGACAGTCCTTTTTTCGTAAATAAGTTTTCATCGGGATAATCGAAAACGATAGAACTCCCTACTGGAACTATCTCAAACAAGCACTCTATTAAACTAGCAAGTTCCTCTTTCGTTAAATAGTACGTAACACCTAAAAGGCTAAAGAAAGTCTTTTTATTTTCAAATCCTTCATTCCGTAACTGTTCATAGGAAAATCCTTTCGTGAAATCCATTGAAACAAAATGAAGATTGTTTGGAATTTCAAGTTCTGCTTCTTTTATTCTTTCCTTCTTAAACTGCTGCGTAGAAGGATGATCCACTTCAAATACTTCTATTTTATTTTCTAATTCTCGGTGTCTAAAACTGAATGTATCTAATCCCGCACCGAGTATAACGTATTGTTTCGCTCCCAGCGTAATCTCGTGTAGTAATACTCTTTCACAATATGCCGCACGTGCTAAAGGTGTTGGTGATAATTGCACTTGTGTAATCCATTTTAATATTTCTTGTGGATTATCTTGAAACTGCTGTGCAATGTCTGTATTGAAGAAATGTATCCCTTGAACCATGTTCGTTTCAATATTGTTACGTTCTTTTTGTGAAATGAAATCTTTAGCTACATAATCATCAAAGATTTTAGGATTATCAAATTCACTATGATACGCCCTTCCGAAAGCTGATACTAACGACGTTACACTTGCTTCACCTTGTTTCACGCACATACACTCTCCTTCATTTTCACAACAAAAATAGGGTTCCCCTGGCCAGGAGAACCCTATTATACACCTTATTTTTATATTGGTAAATTATAGCACAAATAAGTTTTTTTGTCAAGTTTCCAACCTACTAACGCTCCAACAATTTGTGTAATCTCTAGCAGGAAGATTTCGATCTACACCGAATATTCCAGTTCATAACAATACAAATGGAGGCCAATATGAAACGATTCGTCATTATTACTGTAGGAAAAACACACAGCGGTAAAACTACATTTGCAAAAGCTTTAGAAAAAGAGTTATCCCACTCTTTCGTTATGGATCAAGATAACCAAGCTGAATTTATTAACACGCATTACGAAAAATTACAGCCGGCTGAAGGTGCTAATACATTTAAGCACGGTCTTTCAAAATTCATTGTTGATTATGCGAAAGAACATACAAATTTACACCTTATTATTTGTAATTCCAATAGCAGTAAAAACGGAAGATTCTATTTACTAAACGAATTATTTCCACAGAATGAATATGTACGCATATTAGTTCATTTTGACATTCCAGATGATGTACTTTACGAAAGAGTGGCTCGAAGCACGCGAAGTACGAATATTTTTAGAGGTGGATATTCTAGTTTCAAAGAAGTACTTGATCGACAACAAACTGAATCACTTCACGATGATGTGGTAGATCCTTTAGAAAACGAGGCTGATTATTTGTTTGTTATTCGCAATAATAAAGATGTAAGCTTTACTATAGAAGAAATTGTTCATCTAGCTAAAGGTTTATCCCCTACCCCAAATAAGAGATTATAAAAATTACATAATCATAGATTATTATGCAAATCCTTCCTCTAAGCGCCTAACATAGTATATAATAATAAGATAATCTACTTCTATATGCTCAATTTTACACAAAACAGCTCATGCATATGAAAGAAAAGAGGTACAAAAATATGAAAACAAAACAAACAATTGCTGCGTCTACACTAGCTTTAGCAATGATTGCTGGCGCGAACTCTGCTCATGCGGAAGTAAATGATGCTCCTCCTCAGCAAAGTACGGGAGATCGATTAGCTGAAATTAAGCAACATAAACAAGAGTTAGATGCTAAATTGCAGCAACACAAAGAAAACGTGGATCAAACATTGAATGAACTTAACAAGGTTAAGGAAAATGTTGATACGAAGGTGAATGAACTACATGAACGTAAACAAGTTGCTGATGAAAAAATTAACGAGATTAAACAACATAAACAAGAGTTAGATGCAAAACTTCAGCAAGACAAACAAATCGCCGAAGATAAAATCGCTGAAATTAAAGAGCATAAAAAACAAGTAGAAGATAAAGTCGCTGAAGTAAAAGAGCATAAGCAAAATATCGATAACAAAGTGAATGAGATTAAAGAACATAAACAAACTGTCGATGAAAAAGTGAATGAAATGAAGCAACATAAAGAGAACATTGATCAAAAGGTTAATGAACTTAAGGAAGTTAAAAAACAAGTAGATGAAAAATTAGCTGAGTTAAAGAAAGCGAAACAAACTGCTGAAGACAAACTCGCTGAACTAAAAGAAAACAAGCCGAATACTGGTAACACGTTAGAGGAACTTAAGAAAATTAAAGGCAATTTAGACAGTCTTTCCGCTAACTTAGAACTAGCTAAACAAGATGTAAAAAACAAACTAGCTGAATTACAAAAGGCTAGAGAAGATTTACTAAATAAAATTAACGAAATTAAACAATCGAAACAAACTGTTTCAGACGATTTAACAAAGAAAAAACAAGACTTAGATATTAAAATCAACGACTTTAAGCATACTGAGAAAAAAATTGACGACAAATTAGCTGAGTTACATACAACGAAGCAAAATGTTGATAACAAGATTAATGAAGTGTCACAGTCTAAACAAACGCAAGCAGATAATGGTACTAAAAACAATAACACTAAAGAACTTCCTAACGCTGGTAGCGAGCAATCAAACAATATGGCTCTAGGAATGCTATCTGTATTAGGCGGGATTTTATTAATAACACGCAATAAAATTAAAACGTTATTCTCAAAATAAAGCCATTATACTTATTAAAAACAATGATACAAAGGCCAACCGCATGTACGGTTGGCCTTTTTTCTTTATATTAACTGTCCATCTCGAAGCGTCAATATACGATCACATACATCAAGCATTCTTTCATCATGTGTAATCATAATTGCTGCTTTTTGGCTCTCTTTCACTTCACGTTTCATCATTTCTACAACTTCACGTGCGCGTTTTGAGTCTAAGCTTGCCGTTGGCTCATCCGCTAATATTAAATCTGGGTTGTTCATGAACGCACGAGCGATTGCTACCCTTTGTTTTTCCCCGCCAGATAGTTGATTTGGATAATGATTCTTTCTTTCTCCTAATCCAAATGCCGCTAATAAATGATCTGCACGCTTTTCGGATTCTTGTTTATTTTCTTTTTTTAGCTTTGCAATATAAAGCAATTGTTCTTTCACATTTAAATATGGAACAAGGTTTGCAAACTGGAAAATGAAGCCGATTTTTTTCAAACGAATATCTGTCATTTCCTTTTCTGATAACTGTGTAATATTTTGCTCACGAATGTAAATATCCCCTTTTGACGGTGATAATAATGCACCCGCGATTGATAATAACGTACTTTTCCCTGATCCAGAAGGACCGACGATTCCGATAAACTCTCCAGCTTTCACATCAAGCGACATCGGATGAAGGGCTGTTACTTCCGTATTCCCTTCTCCGTACACTTTACTTACTTTGTCTAATTTCAATAATGAAGTCATTACATCCCGCCTCCAATTGCTTCTAATGCATCAACTTTTAATACTTGGTATAACGAAATAAGTGTTCCTAAAATACTAATTACGATAAAGATTGCTGCGTATTGTGCAATCATCGGTGTTGTTAATAAGAACGGCATACCCGCTGGTAAAATTTGTTCTAATCCTTGTACAAGAACGATACTAATTACCATCGCAACGACTGATAAGAATAACGCCTGTACGACTAAACTATTTGCTAAATACGAGTTCTTCGTACCAATTGCTTTTAACACACCTAATTGCTGTGTTTTTTGTAGTGTAATAACATAGAAGAATACACCGATTAATAACGCAGCGATCACAAGTAAGAACGCAATGATCATCGTTAATGTTCCTTGCTCTTCTTTAAATCCTGGAATACTTTGCAGTACTTCTTTTTTATCGATAACGTGAGCATTTTTAATTTCTTTATCTGTGTTAAGTGCAATTGCACTATAATCTTTTTGGTTTGGTTGTGAAATAGATCCCCATACGTCTTCATTTACATAAACGACTGGTGTATGGCTAAACATTTGATCTTTCGTAAATCCGACGATTGTAAATTCTTTCTTTGAAACAGGATCGATAATTGTATCTCCAATATCGATTCCCTTCTCTTTAATCGATTCATCAGCAACCATCTCGTTGTTTGCTGTACCTAATTTCTCCCCTTTTACAATGTTCGGTTCTAAAAATGAATCTCGTTCGCTTGAGAACATAGCGATATCAACCTTTTTCGAGCTATCTTTCTTTTCATATGTTGAAACTTTCACACGAAACGGAACTGCCTCTTTCTCGCCTACTTGACTTACTACGTTATCTACATCGTCTTTCTTAATTTGTGAACGAAGTAATTTATTTTCCGCATCATCTGCTAAAACGAACTTATTTGCCTCCATATTTTGAATCGATGAAGCATTATCATATGATAATCCATTTGCTAATCCTGAAATAACAAGGACTAAAAATGATAATAACACCATAATCAATCCGATTAATCCGTATCTTAATTTTGATTGTTTTAATTCACGCAGAGCTAAAAACATTTCGCTCGCTCCTTCCTCTTTCTTTCTATGCACTTATCATAAAAAAGAAATATGAACGGAATATGAACAGAAGATTACAGAGATTAAGATTTAATTTTCAGAAAGTATTGAAAACATTCGAAATCCTTGATACAATTCAGTCAAATAATCTTGACCGAGTAATTTAATCTAATTTAAGGAGTTGATCATTTTGAAGCCCGTATTAACACTAACTACTTATAGCCAACTAAAAGCATTAAGCGATCCACTACGTGCCGAAATGATGATACGTCTATGCGAACGTCCTTATACTGGACAATTACTATCTGAGAAATTCGGCATTTCAAGGGCGAAAATTCATTATCATTTAAAAGAATTAGAAAAGAATGGTCTTATAGAGATCGTTTATACAGAAGAAAAGAATGGGATTATTCAAAAGTTTTATCAATCTGTCGCGAAAGGCTTCACCCCTGCTGCAGATCTATTACCTCATTTAGAAATATTAAGTAAATCAGGTCGCCAAATCTTTTTACAAATGATAGAAAGAACGAAAAGCCAAATTCTCGCTGCACCAGAAGAAGCTTTTACATTACGAAAAGAAAGCGAAGATCCTGCTGATTGGAATTACGTTTCATCTTGCTGGGAGTTTGATGCTACGCCAGAACAATTTCAAGTGTGGGTGAAAAAGTTTCATCAATTGATGGCTGAATTAAACGAAATTTCAAAAGGTGCAGATAAAGATCCGAATAGTAAACCTTATTATATTTCTACTACTGCACTTCAAATCGCTGAGAGAACAATGCAGCAATTTATTAAAGAAGAAGAAAAATCGTAATACGATTTTTTTTACTGAGACGGTCAAATTTATTTTACCGAATAAATTTATTATAAAGGAGTAGATAAAGTGGACATATTAAAAAAACGGAATTTCCTCTTATTATTTTTAGGGAGAATTTTTACAAACATAGGAGATAGTTTGTATTATGTAGCCGCGATGTGGCTCGTATACAAATTAAGTGGTAATCCTTTTTATTCTGGATTAGCTGGTTTTCTTACATTATTACCTTCTGCACTTCAATTTCTTACTGGTCCATTCGTTGATAGATGGTCCATTAAACACACCCTCGTCATCACACAAGTTTTGCAATGCATTCTTATTTTAATCATTCCTATTACACACTACTTCGACCTATTAACAGTCCACCTACTACTCATCATCATGCCAATCGTAGCCTTTATTGAACAATTCGCCTATCCCGCACAATCAAAAGCTTTACCACTTCTACTGCATAAAACACAATTATTAAAAGGAAATTCACTCTTCTCATTTGCATATCAAGGCATTGATTTAATTTGTACAACTCTTTCTGGAATATTAGTAGCACTATTTGGCGCCATTACTTTATATGTAATCGACTCCTTTACATTCGCGATTACTGCCCTTTTGTTCTTTTCATTAAAAATGCCAAAACAAACTGAAGCAGACACAACACTTTCAACTAAACAATATTTTACTGATTTAAAAGAAGGGTTTTCAATCGTATTTCGTTCCTTAATGGGCGTCTTCTTAATTGGTTCCGTTGTCGCTAATTTTTCAATCGGTATGACGATGGCCATACTCCCTTCTTTCGCTGATTCTTTAGGCGGTGTAAAATTATATGGTTTCTTTTTAGCCGCTATATCCGCCGGTTGTTTAATTGGAGCACTATTCAGTTCATGGGTTGGTAAACATAATGTTGGCCGTGTCTCCATTATTAGCTTTGCAACTGGCGCTTTCTTTTGGTTTCTCTCTACAGTTGTACCGTTTCAATGGTTATCCATTTTTTTATTCGGCTTAGCTTGGATACCAATTGGTGCGACCAACATATTATTTGCGACAATTGGTCAAATTGTAATTCCAAATCAATATCTTGGGCGTATCAATTCAGTCACACGAAGCATGGGCACAATTGCTATGCCACTCGGCTCTTTAATTGGCGGATACACTGCGAATGTATATAGTAGCCAACTCATTTTCGCGCTTGCTAGCATTGGGATTTTATTCATTTCCCTCGTATGGCTACTTCATCCGAAATTACGGGCTTTTCCAAAAGCTGATGAAATTACAGCGGATACTTTTGAGCTTCGGTTTAAGGAAGAACGCGGGAAAGGTGCGGCTTTATAGCAACCAAACATAACCCCGTTCTAAATTGGGGACGGGGTTAAAAATATAGTTATTTCATTTTGGATGTAAAATACTTCACTAACAATATAACAATAAAGTCGTTTGAATATCTAAAATTTATTCAACAATAGCACCAACTAAAAGGTTCCGTTAACGCTTTGATGGCCATGCCCCCTGCATTTTCCTTAATTGAATAATTTGGCCTGTATGATAAGCATCATGAAGCATGATGTCCAGTAATTTACCTTCAAGTGAATTTTGTTCAAGCTCTCTTTCAGAAATTGCACTTAATACCTGTCTTAAATTACGCTGAGCATTTTCAGAGCGTTCAACGACTTCCTTCCATTCCGTATCATTATTAGATTGCTTAGTAAGATAAAAGGTGTCATTACCGTCAAGATTATGTGTCCATTCACGTCCTTCCAAGTTTGCAGCAAGTCTTTCTTTGTAATAAGTGAGATGATTAACATTCTCCCAAATGGTATTCGTTGTCTCTCCAGCTGGTTTCCACATAGCCTGTTCAGCTGTAAGTCCTTCTATAGCATGTTTAAACGGTGCATACCAACTCTCTTTATCGAATGTTGAATCTAGTTTATTTAATAACAAGTCAATTCGTTTCAAAGTAATTTCCTCCCTACACAGTTCAAGTTTTAATACACTTCCTCTAACTCTGTAGAGATTCTACATTTTTAAATAAACTTCCTCCTAATCCCACTCCATAAACTCATCCGATTATGCAATTAAAATGACTCATATTTTTTCATTTTACACGTATACTAGCGACAAAAAAAGAAGAGGCTGTTCCCAAACAGCCTCTTTCATCTATTTAGGAAGTTCAACCCGAACAGTCGTCCCTTCCCCTTTCGTGCTATATACCGAAACGGTCCCTTTATGCAGTTCAACAATCTTCTGCACGATTGATAACCCTAAACCGCTACCTTCTACGTTTCTTGCTCTCGCTGTATCCACCTTATAAAAACGATCAAAAATACGATCCATTTCTTCTTTTTCCATACCGATTCCGTTGTCTGATATAGAAATTATAACGCTAGACTCTAACTCTTCTACGAAAAACTCAATCGTTCCACCATCGTTTGAAAACTTAATGCTATTCGTGAAAATGTTACTCCATACTTGATGAAGTAAGTTTTCATCACCTTGAATTGTAATGTCCGGCACATCAAATTCAACGGCGATATCTTTTTCCCGCCATTTCCATTCAAGCATAAAAATGACGTCTTTAATTTGTTTTTGTAAGGAAAAGTCTTTTATTTGTAAAACCTTTTCCTCCTTATCTAATGAAGCGAGCGTAAGCAACTGTTTACATAAACTAGACATTCGCTTACTTTCACCTTCAATAATTTGTAAGTAATGATTTCTTTCTTCCTCACTCATCTTTTCTGTTTGCAACGTTTTTGAAAAACCTTGTATGGAAGAAAGTGGTGATTGAAATTCATGTGAAACGTTCGAAACGAATTCTTGTCTCATTTCATCTAGTTCTTTAATACTTTTCGTCATCTTTTGGAAGCTTGTAGATAACGTTCCTATTTCATCTTTTCGTTTTACGTCTAATTCAATTTTATATTCCCCACTCGCAATTTTTTGCGTAGCCTTCGTAAATTTACGGATTGGGCGAACGATATAACCTGCTGCAATCGCTATAAAGATAATGCTTAATAGTACGATAAACCCAAGTAATACCGCTAAGAAAATTCGCATTTCGCCAAATTGGTTCTGAATGTCGGGGCGAATAAATAACGCGTACTGTTTATCACCGTGCTTTACCGGTACACCAACACTATTTATTAATTCATTATCGAAAAATCCTGTAATAAAAAGACGCGTTGGATACGTAGAAACACCATTAAACGTTTCTCCTTGCAATACTTTATGAACAGTAGCATCGCTAATAGACGTCTTACGAAACGCATTACCGATACGCTTTCCATTCTTTTGATCATCGACAATATAAATTTCATACCCTAACTTTGCAATAGAATGCAAATACGTCTCTTGATTTTCTTCACTTTGCTTTTCATATAACGATTTAACTTCTTCCGCATACTTTAAAATCTTTTCACTATTATACGGTTTTAACTTCACTTGATAATATACGTTCGTTAATAAAAAGCCGATAATACTACTAAGTAGCATAATGCCGACCGTCATAAATACAAATCTAGAATATAGTGATTTCATTTTATTTCAGCTCCAACTTATACCCGAGGCCGCGCACCGTTGTAATTTGAAAATCATCCGTTCGTTTTGAGAAACGATCTCGGAGCCTTTTCACATGAACATCAACTGTTCGTTCATCTCCTTCAAAATCCATTCCCCATACTAATTCAATTAATTCTTCTCTTGAAAATGTTCTCCCAGGATAACTAGCTAGTTGTGATAATAATTCAAATTCCTTTAAAGGAAGTAAAATCGTCTGGCCGTTACACTTTACTTCAACACCTTTACGATCAATTGTCGTTCCATGGAGTGTAATTATGTCAGCGCTCAGCATTTGATAACGGCGTAATAAAGCTTTCATACGGAAAATCACTTCAGCTGGTTCAAATGGTTTTACGATATAATCATCTGTACCAGAAATGAATCCTTTTTCTTTATCCACTAACTGGTCTTTCGCAGTTAATAAAATAACAGGAATATCATGATACTTCCGAATTTCTTCACATAACGTATAACCATCAACAAACGGCATCATAATGTCTACAATCGCAAGATGAATGTTTTCCTTCTCTAATACGTCTTGCGCTACCTTTCCATCTTCCGCCTCAAAAACTTTAAACCCCTCTTTTTGTAAATGATAATGCAATAACTCTCTTATATGTTTATCGTCATCAGCTAATAAAATATGTATCATCTTCATTAAACCCTCTCTCGTTCATCCTTCTACATCACTACATTAAGAAACAATTGGATTTTTTGCAAGAAAAAGAAAAAGAATCTATTTTGAAAAAAGATTATTCAAAATAGATTCTCACGTTTTAGTATTAAGATTATTTTAATCAAAAACAATTTTTAAGCCTTCGAAATATCAACGAATCCTTCTCCGAATACGTCACGAACATCGTGTATAGCGATGAACGCAGCCGGATCTGTAGTTTGAACAATCCGCTTTAGCTTCACTACTTCTTGCTTATTAATAACAACATAAAGAATGTCCTTCGGAGTTTTCGTGTAATAACCATGACCTGAATACACAGTAACCCCTCTACCCATTAAAGAAGTTACCTTCCCGGCAATTTCATCTGGTTTATCAGAAATAATTGTAATGGCCTTTTTCGGATTTAAGCCTTCAATTACAAATTCCATTACTTTCGTTCCTACATATAACATAATAATTGTCAGCATCAGTTTTTCTGCACCAATGATGAAATAAGATGAAAACGCAACGATTAAATCGAAGAACAGTAGACCATAGCTAATACTCCAGCCTAAATACTTATGCGTCATTCTTGCTAAAATCGTAGTACCTGCAGTTGTTCCACCAACGCGAATGATAAGACCAATACCACACCCGATAAATATTCCACCGAAAATGGCATTTACGAGCATTTCATCAGAAGCAATCGTCCAGCCTTCTGTTAAATGAAGAAATAGCGAGTTAGTCACTACAGCGATAATCGTATAAATCGTTGTAATCTTATTTAAAAATTTATAACCGACTATTAACAAAATCGCATTTAAAATTAAGTTAACTAAACCTGGTGACCACTCAAATAAATAGTACGTAATAATCGTGATACCTGTTACCCCGCCCTCACCAAACTCGTTCGGAATAACAAATAAATTGACACCTAACGCAAAAAGAAATGCACCGATAATAATAAAAATAATGTCTGTCGTTCTTTTTTTCATACAGTACCTCACTTCTTATGTAAATATTTATTCTGCCATAAACTCTCACTATTATATCGTGGAATATTCAAATCGAACAGTGGTTTGTTTTTATTTTAATATAAGATAAAAAATCAACATTATTTATTATGTACTGCAAATAAAGTTTTGATTTCACCCGTAATTTACTCTTAAAAAGAAATGCTGAACATTAACTTGCACAAATTTCAAATAAAAAAGTACCCATCTAATTGTCATACACAATGATAATTAGATGGGTACTGCATGATACATTTAGTTTTTACATGTATTGTTTGGAGAAAATTGCAAATAACGACTTATACTCGCCTTATTAAGACCAAATCCATACATCATCATTATTTTCAACGTTCGTCTTTGCTTCATGAACTTTTTCAATATGGTCAACTGTGTTCCAGTTAATAGAACTTCCGCCCCAGCCTACATACTTCATATCAATTTCCACTTTCTCACCCACATTAAATACTTGTCCCTTTGTTAAGAAAACATCAATAATATCTTTCTTCCCATTTAACGATGGATACTCAACTACAACATATTTAGTAGCACCGTCTCCCTCATCTTCCATCGTTCCTACTTTTGATACTTCTCCAATTACATAATTAGGTGAGCCATCTTCTTTCATGTGCATACCTAACTTGTTTGTTGTATTTTCAACTGCAGTTGCAACCATATATTCTGTAAAATTACGCATCATAGATCCAGTAGCTTTTACTTCATCTCCTACTTTCACGTTTGAAAGTGAATCTATATATACGCTAACAGGTTCTTCGTATTGCTTAGATTTTACAACAATTACACCGTTATCTACTTCTACTACTCGTCCTTCTAACGTCGAGAAATTCGATTCAATAGAAGCTGCACTCGCTTTTGTTACTTCTAGTCCTGGTACATTCGTTCCTGATAATGCTGTGATTCCTAAAGCACCTGCTAAAATTAATTTTTTCATACCCATTATGAAACATCTCCATTCATGATGATTTTATTTTTGATTGGATACGACCAACCTGTAACTATTATAGTTACAGGTTATAAAAAATAGCAACCCTCTTTCTCATGCAATGATGCATAATGTGATTTTTACATATAAATCGATTGTTTCTATATTCAACAATACTGCCAAATTCTTGCATAACAGCAGGGAAACGAATTGATGATGAAGAAACTAATGTCATGCATCATATTTTTTCAATGCTACAGTTTGTAGAATCGTAGTCCATTACATTATGTAGGAGCGGAGTTAACATGTTAATAAAACCAAAGAGGTTACAAGCAGGAGATATCGTGGCGACAGTAAGTCCTTCGTGGGGCGGCGCAGGTGATTCTGACATACGATGGCGTTATGAACAAGGCGTAAAAAGATTAGAAGAAGTTTTCGGTCTTACTGTTATTCCAATGCCAAATAGCTTAAAAGGTAGCGGATATCTTTATAACAACCCAGAGGCCCGTGCAGAAGACTTAATGACAGCATTTAAAGATTCCCGCGTGAAAGCAATTATTGCGAATATTGGCGGTGAAGATAGCATTCGCTTACTTCCCTATATAGATTTTAATGTGATACGTGAAAACCCGAAAATTTTTATGGGGTACTCTGACGTTACTATTTCACATTTATTTTGCCATAAAGCAGGTCTTTCCTCTTTTTACGGTCCAGCCATTTTAACGGATTTTGCTGAAAATGTAGAGATGGATCCATATACAATTGAAATGGTAAATCGAACTCTCTTTTCCAATGAAATGATTGGCGAAATTCAACCAGCTCATGAATGGACGAGTGAGCGTTTAGAATGGATAGAGATAAATAAGGATACAAAGCGTACAATGCGGCAAAACAATGGATATGAGTTACTTCAAGGCTCTACCACTGTACAAGGGCACTTAATTGGTGGTTGCATTGAAGTACTGGAATTTGCAAAAGGAACGGAGCTTTGGCCTGAGAGAAAACATTGGGAGGATAGTATTCTCTTCTTTGAAACTTCTGAAGATCATCCAGAACCAAGTTATATAAAGTATTGGTTACGAAATTATGCAGCGCAAGGCATTCTGCAAAAAGCAAAAGGTATTATCTTCGGTAAACCGAAAGATGAACAATATTATGAAGAATATAAACATGAAATACTGCAAGTTATGAAGGAACATCATTTAGAAGATTTACCGATTCTTTATAATTTAAATTTCGGCCATACTGAACCGAAGTTTATTTTACCTTACGGCGCGTTGGCAGAAATTGATTGTGAAAATGTATCTTTTTCTATTTTAGAGAGTGGCGTGGAATGAAGTGTAACTTTAATCAGTGGGGGGTCCATTCACATCGCTATCAAGCTAACATTTTGAAGTACTCCCAAAACAAAAATTTATTCTTTTCATAGGTAACCAAGGACATTTAGTTTATTTTTTCGTTTTAGGGAACAATTAATTTCTTAAGTTGATAGCGATGTGGCGCTATCCCAAAATATAAAAATCTCCTTCAAAAAAGAAAGGCGCCTACGCACCTTTCTTTTTTAACTCACTTGTACTCTCTTCAGCATCCAAAATCCCTTCGGAATCACTTTAATACATCATTGTACGGATCTAATTGCTTTTTAGAAAAGTAATGGATTGTCTCCTTACTTTTCAGTAACATATTTCCTTTTATAATTAAAAAAAATGATATTATAGTTTTTCAATTCTCATATAAAGTCTATTGACTGTATATATCTTTCTCTATATTCTTTAACAACATTTCCAACCTATCCCTAGTAACTTGATTAAAATGTGGATTTAATTCCTTTATTATGAATTCAAGTAACTCATAGCTTATGTATTCACCCAATTCCAGTGAATATTGTTCAGCTAAAAAAGACTTTAATTTTTTAGAGATATCAATCTTATCCTTTTTACTAATTTTTATCTCCATTCGATAACAAACCCCTCTTAGATTAATCTGAAAAGCTAATTAAAATAACTTTTTATTACCTGAGAACTGGTCACTGTTGCATATCTTTTTTTGAAGTATCTCTGTTTTATATATTACACAGCACAATATATAAAACAAAGCCCAAATACAGAATTTTTAACTTTATCAACTTTTTTAGGAATTCCAAATAAAATTAACTTTTTCATATTATTAAATTTTTTCTATAAATTTTTCATACCTTCTACCTTTTTGGCACTTTCGTTACCGTAAGTTGCAATTTTCCTCATTTTTAAAATAATACAACCTAGACTCAATGCAAAAAGTGCAAATATCCCAAAAGTAACAGTTATAGTATTTAATGATAGACTCCAGCTAATTAAGAAAGATACTAGTGCCCCCCCTAAACTGGCCGATGCGATAAATAGACTAGTCACTTGATCAATATTATTTTCCATAATACGGGAATCTATGATTAATGTTATTGGAAAAACACCCGCTATGACTAAACCAATAATGAAGATGACAAACAAATACATACCTGTACCTCGAACAAAGGGAAATAGAGATAAAAGAATCACTAATGTAAAGCAACTAGATGTAATATATGTCCAATAATTAAATTTATGGGCTAGCTTACCTACAAGTATTCTTCCTATAACTATTGCTAGCCAAAAACAAGATATACTTACTGAACTGATTAATTCATTCTCGGTAAGAATCATTATTGTAGATAAAAAATTTGCAAGATTAGTTTCTATGCCTGCATATAAAAATGCAAAAAGTGAAATGAATAATATAACTGTAATCTTTTAAATTTTAGAGTAAATGAGGAAAGGGATGCTCCTCCCTTTCCATTATTTTGAGGAGAAAAATTTAGAAATTTTGTACGTCCAAACATGTACCAAACAAATAGTGTAAAAATAAAGAATAGTAATATCCCATAAAGAATAAAATACCATTCATAAAATTTTATAATATAATTAACTAATAACGGAAACCCTAGCGTCCCAACCCCAAACCATACTTCGAGAATGCTAAATTTAGCAGCACTATTCCTTTCTGCTGAAATAATAAAGGAACCCACCGTAGTTTCTAACAAACCCCTAATACAAAGCAAATAACAGTTAAATATGCCCATTCTTTAATATATATAAAACCTCCTAGAACGATGGACATTACTAAAACACCTAATGTTATTGTTTTAAAATAATGATACTTTCTTACTAGTATGGGTGAACTTAGAACACCAAATAAAAAAACCGTAAATTGAAAAAATATTAAAACGCCTAATTGATCAGGGGTTCTTCCATAATATTGTATGAATGAAGGAATTAAACTACCTATGCAAACATGTATTATTCCTACAATAAAATAAAACAAGCAACCATATCTAGTCCTTTATCCGGACAAAAAAATCGATCCAGTCAAAACTTTAAAATTGATAGTTTACCTGTAGGTACCAAAGAATTGAAATGGGTTATTGTGCCTTCAGAAAAAGATCATCCTTCTACTATCTCTTTCAATGTAATGATTGATGTTCCCCTAGGTACTGATTCTATTCGTTGGAAAAATATTTCACATGAATCTAGGACTGAAGCTTACACAAATACCAAATATTATATCGCAAGTCCAATTGGTGCCACTAACAAATTCACTGTGCAAATTTATGCTATTACAAATTAGAAAATAAAGAATCCCAATGGAGTACCATTAGGATTCTTTTTCGATTTCATTTCGTAAACAATAGATGGAGATTAAATTTATTTGCAAATCATTTAAACCATTTGAGAATTTATATTTTGAACGGCCGTTTATTTCCAAAGAAAAATCCAAAAATATTAACTACATTTTCCTGCTTATCATTTACTCAAAACTGGCTTCCAAAGCGATAGGGCAAAAATCCAATTTGTGTCACCATTGCCTTGATAACCTTGAACTGCTTTATACACTTTCCCCTCATATACTACTCTATCACCTTTAGTATATGCTTTTCTCGCATCCCATTTTTCATATGTGGAATTCTCTGCCTTTGTTGTTACATCCAATACATCACTTCTACTAGATTCATTTCCAGCTAAATCAACCGCTGTTACTACATATTTATACGATGTATTAGCCTTCAATTCCTTATCCATAAAGTTAGACTCTTTATTTTAATACTAGTAGAATCATTTCGTTCATAGAGACTATCTTCAATTAATATTAAAAGCTACTTTCTGGTTGCTGTTGTCCATCTTCACCTATACAATTAGTTTGTAAGAACCCTCCTCTTAAGGAAGGCCCTATCTTTTATCAGAAGTAGAATTCAATTTAATGCTTAGGGCAAACATTTTATCGCAGACACTATCAAAGGTACATTGCATCATTTAACAAATATTTTAATCCTACCGCTAGACTTACAATAAGTATAGACAAATATCAATTTCCGCACCAATACTATTGATAAAACCAATAGTATGTTGATCAAAACATAAAGAAGGGACTTCATTATTTTCTATTTTTACAACAACAGATAATTTGCATTTTAGATTATGTTTACTTTGCATATTAATTATTTCATTTTTTTTATGTTCCAATATGGAAATTAACTTTTTTACAACCTCTTCTGCATTAAGAGATTCTTCATACCCTGTTTCAATACTCCAGTTTGTTTCTTCCCGAATAAATAACGAATTACCTCTAATAAACTCACCTTTTTTATAAGTCATCGTTGGTTCTAAATTAAATTGTTTAGTTAGCTCTTCTGGATTAAATATTTCTCCGAAAATGGCTAGTTCTACATTTATTAATGTACTCAAATTATTTAACACATCCCTATTAATATTTGAAGTAAAGGATAATAAATTTTATCCTTTACTTCATACTTATAATTCATTATAACTAAAAATCTAAAGTCATTTTTTCACAAATGACTTTAGATTTTTTTATTTTATAAATGAATCAGTTGGTATCGGAGTTCCTTTTCCACCTTTTAGGTAAATCCAAAGTCTTCCTGTTTTCTTATCCACATAGATATCATATTTTGAAATACTAACACTTCTACCCAAGTAGTCTCTTTTTAATTCGTGAGCATCAATACCTTTTCTTTTAAGGAATTTATCATCAACCTTATTTATACTCTTGGGAACCTGTTTCATTGCTGAAGTTACTGCTTGTTTTCCATACTTTTTTATTGCATATTGTATACCATATCTAGCCACAGCCGCTACTACTACAGGCCAAATAGAAGCACTTGCTTTTAGGGTATTAACTTCATATTCTTTTCCTGTTTCTTGATCAACGAATGTAGCTATAAAGTCATTTCCTTCAACTTCTTGTACATAAACATCAAAGTTTTGTTGGGTTTCTTCACCATTTTCATCAACCGTCTTACCGAATACAGTAATTCCCCCTGTTTCAAGGTTCATGTCGATATCTGTTGAAACTGATAAATCTGTTGTGTCTAAAGTTGTATTAACTACGACCTTTTCGTCTGTTTCTTTTTCTATATTAATCTTTAATTCATTTGAAACTTCAATTCCTAATTCTTTATTTACTTCAGATTCCACTTTACTTACATCAACGGAAGTTACTTTATCTTGTATTCCTGTATCTGCTTTTACATATTGTATATTAGGAAGTAAAGTAAGTAACATAGAAAACACTAATATTTTAACAATTACGTTTTTCATTAATCGATCTCCTCTTTCAATCTATCATTATTAATCCAGAACCATATTCAGAATCATATCCTTTTTCACCTAGATCTTTAGTTTTATCATTTAAATAAGTTTTAATATTCTGACCATTGAAAATTATATCTTTTTGTGCTAATAGGACTGCTACAGTACCCGTAACATACGCAGTAGCAAAAGAGGTACCACTATAATATGAATAGTCACCTTTATTATCAGTAGTTAAGATATTTATTCCGGGAGCTGCATAATCTATTTTCCCTTTTGCAGATACACCAGATCGTTTTAAATTTTCTTTTATTGCTGAAACAGATATTACATTTTCATATTTAGCTGGATAATCAACTGATAATCCTAATGTATTTCCTGAAGCTGCAACAATTATGATTTCCTTGTCTAATGCTTCATCTATAGCTTCTTTTAATTTCGGATTATCTGATTGTACACCGAAACTAATATTCATTATTTTCACATTTTCTTGAATGCACCATTGTATACCTTTAATTAATGTATCAATATCTGCTAAACCTTTGTCATCGAGAACTTTAACGTCATAAATCTCTGCATTAGGGGATATTCCAGTGAGACCTAAATCATCATCATGGGCGGCTATGATTCCAGCAACTGCAGTCCCATGTCCATAATTATCAACATTTTCGTTTCCTGGATTAATAGCATTATAATCTTTTACAATTTTTCCTTTTAAATCTTGATGATTTTTATTAATCCCACTATCCAATATTGCTACTTTGACTTTAGGTAATGACTTATAGTCATTAATCTTAGTCTCATCAGAATATATTGCTTTAAATCCCCAATTCTTTTGTTTAGTAATCTTTGCTTCGTCGCTCTTCTCTTTTTTAGATGCGGGTTTGCTGTTTGAGCTAAAACAAGAACATAAAAAAAAGAGACAAATTATACTGATGGAACAAACTTTTTTTATAAACATCACTCCTTTATCTTGTATGTCCCAAAATATTTTTTCTCCTAAAATGAAAGGGCATACATTTTGTAGTAAAGTTAAAGTTCTTATGACCCTTTAAATACTAAGGTCAATAGAAATTAATAACAAGCCTATTATTCTCTTTCTTTTTTTTGTATAATCAATATGAATAATCGGAATATTACACCTCGTTTAATATTGTTTAATTTAAATATACAGTTTTTAATTATTTGTAAATGTACTATTTTCATATAGTCTTTAACATCAGAATTAATGAGAAATTTGCAACTATATATTATGCAACCTTTATTTTCCGACCATTTATGATGTGCTAAAAACCGAGTTTAATTTAACCTATTCCCCGAAAAAATTCTCCTTCCTCAAGGAACGCGAAATGAGTAAGTGGGAGATACAATGACTTCGGACATGTGATGAAATAAAGCCATTTTAGTTGTCCGCCATACATGGGGTACCGGCCCATTCCCATCAACCTAAGAAAACAAATGTGGGATACTTCAAAATATTAGCTTGATGCACATGGATCAGCACCCTAATAGGCTTGGATTAAAATCATAACAACCAGCTAAAAAAAGATTGCTGTAATAGAAGTTATGCATATAATCAAAAAAGGACAAACTATCCCAGATGAATAGTTTGTCCAAAACCAGAATCTCTTTGGTTTAACACTATATAATTTAGTTCCGCTAGGAATCTTTCATTCTCATTTCATATCCTATTATTTTTGCATCAGAACTAACTACAGTAAATTAGAATAATGACTTAATACTTGCTAGAACAGTAAGTATCCCTATAACAATTACAAATACATTACTCATTTTCCCTCTGTATTTTGCTAGTACTGGTACTTTACGAATCGCATACATCGGTAATAGACATAAGATAGCAGCGACTAACGGACCGCTAAGAGCATCAATGATTCCAAGAATACTTGGATTTGTATAAGCGACATACCAGCATGTTAGTACAACAAAAGTAAGAATCATTGTCTTAACTGTTTTTTCTCCTATATCTTTCCCACGTTTTTTACCAGACTTGATAATCATGTCACGCATTACCTCATACGCTCCTATATAATGGCCAAGGAAAGACTTTGTAATAGCCACAAACGCAATGATAGGAGCTGCAATCGTGATTACTGGCGAATTAAGCTCATTAGCAAGATATGATAGGATTGACAAGTTCTGTTCTTTTGCTACCTTAAGATCATCTGGAGTCAAACTTAAAGTACTGCTCCAAACAAAAAACATAACAACAGCGAATGTCATAATATAACAAACTTTTTGTATTTGAGCACACTTGGCATCAGTAGCGTCTATTCCATACGTAGCTCTCTGTTTCATAACAAATGACGAAATCATAGGAGAATGATTAAACGAGAATACGATAATTGGTAGTATCATCCAAATCGTTCCGAAATACCCTGTTCCAGTTGAAACAGTAGAAACACTTGAAAAACTTAGCATTGAAGTATTCCATTGTGGAATTAAAGATATTGCAATAAAAAGTAGAGAAGCAATGAAAGGATATACTAGCATGCTCATTATCTTTACAGTAATATCCTGACCAAAATTTAGTATAGTGATAAGACCGAGTACTAATACAAGTGATAAAATAGCCCTTGGAGGCTCCGGCATGTGCAATTGGTGTACAATAAAACTACTTGCAGTATTTGTAAGTGCGACCGAGTACATCAGCACGATCGTATAAATGGAGACGAAATATACGATGTTAAAAATGATACTTGCTTTATTTCCGAAATATTCTCTTATTGTACCTGTAATCCCCTCATCGGCAGAATTCGAAGCGTAAATCATTTTAGCAAGCGCCCTATGTGAGTAGTACATAACTGGATATGCAAGTATGGTAATTAACAGCAATGATAATAAACCACCTGAACCTGCATTAATCGGTAAAAAGAGTACCCCTGCTCCAATTGCTGTTCCAAAAAGGCTCAATGCCCAGGTAGTATCCTGTTTATGCCATTTTTTAGGGTCTAGGTATTTTTCATTTTTTACTGCCGTATTATCAGCTTGAAATTCTATGTTTTTTGCAGTATTCCCATTCATATATTAATTCCTCCTTGTTTCCTATTCTTACGTCTTTATTTAAGGTATAGGAATATAGACCGTTCTTTTTGTTTATAAAGTGCGCCACATCGTATATCCTTCTTCTAAGTTGATCAGACTCAAAAAATTAACGAAGCATCAACCTGACGAGTTTGTTACCACTTACAAAATATTTCAATTATATAGTAGGATATTTTATTGATAATTCCCCCAATATCCAGAAATCCTTAAGCGAACAATAGAGAATAGATTGTTAACTTTTTCACAATATAGACGTTAACTGTTCATTGATTTGATTGTTTCTCCCCAAATATTTTATTTTTAATGGCAATCCCTGTAGGTGTAGCCGCAATTCCACCTAAACCTGTCTCTCTTAATTCGCGAGGAATCTGTCTTCCAACTCTATACATCGCTTCAATAACTTCGTCAGCATTGATGATATTGTTTACGCCAGCTAATGCGATGTCCGCTGCTGCTAAAGCATTTGTCGCTCCAATGGCGTTTCTCTTTACACAAGGAATTTCTACCAAACCAGCGACCGGATCACAAACTAAACCGAGTAAATTTTGTAATGCAATCGAAAAAGCTTCAGAAGATTGCTGTGGCGTTCCACCTGCAGCTTCTACCGCAGCTGCAGCCGCCATTGCTGAGGCACTGCCTACTTCAGCTTGACATCCTCCATACGCTCCTGAAATACAAGCGTTGTTTGCTACTATCGTTCCAAATAACGCTGATGTGAATAGAAAATGTATCATATCTTCATGACTTAACTGCAACGTATCCTTAATACTAAATAGGACTCCCGGAATCGTCCCACTCGCACCCGCTGTTGGAGTTGCACAAATAGCTCCTAATGCAGCATTTACTTCATTAACGCCGATAGCACTTTGAATCCCTAACACCATCAAATCTCCAGAAAGAGTTTTCCTATTTTCTCGATAGTTTTTAATTTTAACTGCATCACCTCCGGTTAAACCGGTTGGAGAAAATACACCGTCGCCCTCGATACTTTTATTTATAGCATTTTGCATAGTCGCTAAATTTTGTTCCATTTTACTCCAAACTTCTTCATAAGAAGTTTTAGTTTGTTCGATTTCCTGTTCAATTGCTAATTCATAAATTGTCTTTTGACTTTTATTAGCTGCATCCACAATTTCTTTTATGGCCATATACATATTTTTTCTCTCCTTAATGTAACTAAAGAATAATAAGATTAGCTATATTGCTTAAATTCCCTAATTCCTTCTGAGCATTACCAGGCAATAGCGAATCCAAAGCGAATGCATATAAATATTTTGTTTTATCTTTCAAACTATGAAAGTTGTTAATTTCAACATCATATTGTTTAAAGATCCTGCGTAAGACAAATTCAAAGTCAGCTCTTTCTGAAATTGCAATAACAACTGGCAATGGTCCCTGCAGTTCTAAGCTAAATCCGTCAATTTCAACATGTTTGACTTCGATCAATCCATCACCGACTGAAATACCCATCGTTCTAATACTTCGACTGTCATCCTCTACATATACATCTGCCGTATTTGGATGACCCGCAGGACTATCACCTGATTTTTCAATAAAAGTAATGTCAATCCCTTTAGATTCTGCTATTTTAATAGCATCTGGCACTTTGCTGTCATCGGCAGCAAAGCCTAATATACCAGCAATTATTGCAAAATCAGTTCCGTGACCTTTATGGGTTTCAGCAAATGATTCATAATACGTTACCACAACTTTTTTTGGAAGACCTTGAAATAATTTATTAGCAACTGTTCCAATAGACAAAGCACCTGCAGTATGTGAACTTGAAGGACCTATCATTATGGGCCCAATCACATCAAAACAACTTTTGTATTTAACAACCTTTTTTTCTTTAATAGATGCTACATTTATGTTCATATAAGCACCCCCATGGTTTATTATTTTTAATTGCTGTTGAATCTAAGTTATTAGCATAATCAATTCAAAATAAGACCCCTTTTGATAGCGCTTTCTTTCTTGAGTTGAATAGACTTTCCTTTTGTTCCACAACCCTCCATATAGTAATCATATCAGTATGTCAAATTTTAGAAACTCACTGGCAAGTTCTTTAGAATTTTCGAACCAAAACGAGGTTTGATATTTTCGCTAGAGGTCATATATTATCTCTCGACGCCCTCATTATAACTTGTATATTTATGAGTTCAATCTTTTTTTATTTTTAGAAAGATTGAATAGGCAGAATTTTGAATGGGTAATAAATTTCACTTAGTATGTAGCAATTATGTCCTTTGTTTGAAGCTGTATTAGTTAATAGAAAAGTAAAAATAACACAGAATTACTTTCATTAACACATTGATTATATTGAAAAATCATTATAAAGATACTTATATTGTCCTATGTTGGAACATCTTATTTTGGACGTTAAAGCTGTTGTAATAAATGATTATTGAAGATGGAAAGTAATAAGTTAATAAAATATAAAAACATTTTGTTTAATAATAAAATATCACGAATTTATATACATTATTCAGAAAAAAAGAACTTTTCTTGATGAATCCTAAAGTACTAATTTATAACTATCTACTACTATAAAACAGGATGTTAACTCTTCTATATAGGTTATATATTATTTATCCCAAAACCCTAATGAAATTGGATATTTAGAAGTGTTATCTTCATAAATAGAAATTTCACTTGCTGTTTTAATAGTTGAATAGATCATTACAATTCAACTACCTTATATATTATTCCCTCATTTATTAATTCTCTCCCCACCTATCGATTTGAGGTAAAATAAGGGGATTATATATAAATAATATCATCATCAACGTGCAATTTATAAAAGCAATTAAAAAAACAAATTCAAAACACCTTTCTTTAATGGTGAATGAAAGGTGTTTTGAATTTTAAAATATCATATATTATTTAGAATGATATACTAGCGAAAGAGATGCACTTACTTCTTCTGTGCCGGCAGATATCTCTTCTGTTAATGCAGAAACTTCTTGAATTTGACTTATTATTTTATCTAAATCTCTCATAATAGATGAGAATGTTAGATCCACTTTGTGGGCCGCTTCTTTTCCTTCTTCTACCGCAACTACTGCAAACGGTTCGCAAGGTTATTAAGTGCGAGTCGTTCAAACTTAGTGAGTTACCTCTTTTAAAATAGTAGAAATACTATCCTCTAACATTTCCAATCCTTTACTTAATCCTTCTAAGTCTATTGTTAAAGAAGGTAACAACTTAATAACTTCATCATTAGGTCCAGATGTTTCAATAATTAGACCATTTTCAAATGCAACTGAGCAAATCTTTTTAGCTATTCCAAAAGTATTACACGCTATGCCCTGCATAAAGCCTCTCCCTCGTACTTCTCCTTGAAGTTGGGGGTATTTCAAACAAATCTCATTAAGAAAGCTAGTGATTTTTTCACTTTTCCATTTTAAAGCATTAATAAACTCTATATCTTTCCAATAACTCAATGCTTCTGTAGCTGCTAAAAATGCTAGATTATTCCCTCGAAACGTTCCATTATGTTCTCCTGGTTCCCACTTATCATATTCCGGTTTAATTAGTGTAATAGCCATCGGAAGGCCAATGCCACTTATAGATTTTGACAAACAAATTATGTCTGGTTTAATGCTCGCAGGTTCAAAGCTAAAAAATGTCCCCGTACGTCCGCACCCTGCTTGAATATCATCGACAATCAATAATATATTATATTTTTTACACAGTCTGTCAATTCCCTTTAACCATTGGGAACTAGCCGTATTTAAACCACCCTCACCTTGAACTGTTTCTAGAATAATTGCAGCAGGTAAATCCACTCCACTTCCACTATCGCCTAATACTTTTTCTAAATAGGATAAAGAATTAAGGGAATCTAAATAATTTTCATACGGCATGATAATACTATTATTTAGTGGTACTCCAGCACCCTTTCTCTTAAAATGATTACTCGTTATCGAAAGTGATCCTAAACTCATTCCATGAAAAGCATTTGAAAAACTTATGATATTTGTTCGTCCAGTCACTTTTCGAGCAATTTTCAGTGCACTTTCAACAGAATTTGTACCTGTTGGACCAGGAAACATAATTTTATAGTTTAAATCACGTGGTTCCAAAATAATTTTGTTAAAGTGCTTTAAAAAATTCACTTTAGCACTTGTTCCCATATCAAGACTATGAATAATACCATCTTCTAAAAGATAATCTATTAATACCTGTTTCATTTTATCATCATTATGTCCATAATTAAGAGCACCAGCACCTGAGAAAAAGTCAATATACTCTTTTCCATCTACATCCCATAATTTATATCCTTTAGACTTAGTGAAGATCGTTGGAAAGCTTCTGCTATAACTTCGAACTTGGGATTCTAGTTCATTAAATATATCCATTTTTGAACTAACTACCATAAAAGAGCACCTCCTAATTTTTCGTTTTTACTATACTCACAAAGAATAATGAAAAGTTATATAATTGCTATTGTAAATTTATACCGAATGCATATCTTTATAGCGATGAGCTGCTATTGCTGCTTGACCAAGAGAGATTCCCCCATCATTGGTAGGTACTTGTTTGTGCATGTAAACCTCGAATTTACAAGCCTTAAGTGACTTATAGGTTTCTACAAGTAAAAACTTATTTAAAAATACTCCCCCACTAAGAACTAGTTTATTAATCCCTGTTTCTTGACGAATTTGTTTACAGGTTTCTGTAATCATTTGAACCATTGTATAATGAAAACGATAGCTCAATTCACCCTTGGTATACTTATCTTTAAGTATCAAAGATACCAACTCTTTAAACATAGGTTTTATATCGATTTTTCTAATTCCATTCGAAGCAACTATTTCATATGATAATAAAGGATTGGAAGAATTATTGATATCAATCGCTTGCTCCAACTCAATAGCAGCCTGTCCTTCATATTGGACTGTTTCACGGACACCCAATAGTGCTGAAACAGCATCAAAAAGCCTTCCCATACTTGAAGTAAGAGGAGAATTAATTCCTTTTTGAATCATTTTTATAAGTACATCTAGTTCAAAACTATTTCGCTCTGAAATTATCTTTATTGGTAATTCTTTGACTTGTTCACCATATATTTGCGTCAATATTCCTAAAGCAATTCTATACGGTTCTTTAACAGCTTTATCACCGCCTGGCAGCTGAAAGTAATCGATATATGCCGCTCTTTGATAATTAAGAAAATCACCGATTAAAAACTCTCCACCCCAAATATTCCCATCATCACCATAACCCGTACCATCTAAAATAACTCCTAAAACAGGACCATCTAATTGATTATCAACCATACAAGAAGCCATGTGGGCATGATGATGCTGAACCTGTACAACTGGTAAAACTTTTTGATCAAATGCATATTTTGTACTATAAAAATCAGGATGAAGATCACTTGCAATTACAGAAGGACTAATTTCAAAGATTTTTTGTAAGTGAGCTATAGTATTTTTAAACGATTCATAAATTTTATAGTTTTTTAAATCACCAATATGATGACTAATAAAAGCTTTTTCGTCTTTAGTTAGGCAAATCGTATTCTTTAATTCTGCTCCTAAAGCAAGTACATTAGTTGATCCTTCTTTAAAATCAATTGGGTTTGGTACATAACCTCTAGCGCGACGAATTATTTGTAGTTTTATTACTTCATCATCTAAATCAATACCCCTAACAATAGAGTCATCTACTCTAGTGAATATCTCCCTATTGTGTACTAAATAATAATCTGCAATTCCCTTTAGCTGCTCAATTGCATCTCCATCTTTATATACAATAGGTTCATCAGAAACATTGGCGCTCGTAGCTATTAATGCAATAAAATTCCCTCTTAAAATAAGATGATGAAGTGGTGTATAGGCTAACATTACCCCATAATTATTATTATTTGGTGCAACATCTAAAGAAATAAACTCATTATCCTTTTTGTTCAATAACACAATTGGTCGTTCTTTAGAAACTAATAAAGTTTCTTCATTTTTTGTTATTTCAGCAAAATTTTTCACATCATCTAATTGAGATGACATTAAAGCAAAAGGTTTTTCATCCCGTTTTTTTCTTTTTCTTAATTCTTTTACAGCTTCATGATTCATTGGATCTACAACTAAGTGATATCCACCTAACCCTTTAATAGCTAGGATTTTCCCCTTTTTCAACAAATCAATTGTTTTTTCTATTGGATTATCAGTGGAGACATTTGTACCATCTGTTGTTTTCAATTGAACTTGTGGTCCACATTTCCAGCAAGCATTTGGTTGGGCATGGAATCTCCGATCCAATATGTCTTTGTATTCTTTATCACACTCTTTGCACATAGGAAATTTGGCCATTGTAGTATATGGTCTATCATAAGGAATATCTTTTATTATTGAATATCTAGGTCCACAATTTGTACAATTAATAAATGGATAACGAAACCTTCTATTCGTTGGATCAAATAATTCGTCTAAACATTCATTACATACATAAGTATCAGGAGATATTAAAGTTTGCCTACTACTATGTTTTTGGCTACTCAAAATATCAAAAGAGCTATAACGATTGTTGGATTCTTGTTCCTCTATTAATTTAACCTCTTGCACATAAGCCAATTCTGGGGAATTAAATTCAATATCATGAATAAAATGCGTAATATTATTTTGTTCCCCTTCTACTTCTATAAGCACTCCATTTGAATCATTTAACACCCATCCGTTTAGATGATACTTTTTTGCTATCCTATATACGAAAGGTCTAAAACCAACACCTTGCACAATGCCTTTAACTTGATACTTTTTTATAAACATATTTATTACTTTTTTCATAAATTGTCTCCTAACATAATCGAGGTAATTCTGCCCCATATAATAACTCAATGAGTTTCAATTCACCTGATTTTGCTTCCATGAGCACTTGTCTTTCTTTTGTTTGATTAACTTTACCAATTACCGCAGCTTCTTTACCATATTTAGTATTTTTTAATACCCTCACGACTTCCTCACTTACCTCTGGAGAGACAAACATACAAACATTGCCCTCATTAGCTAGATACATTGGATTAACACCTAACATGTCGGCAGCCATAATAGTTTCTGCTAACATAGGAATATCTCTTTCTTGTATTTTTATTCCAGTATTAATTGTTTCTGAGACTTCATTTAAAACTGTACCTAGCCCGCCTCTTGTAATATCTCGCATACAATGTATAGAATCACCAAAAAGATTTTTCAACTCTGATATCATATGATTTAATGGTGCACAATCACTATTTATTCTCTGTTCAAACCCTAATCCTTCTCTGATAGAAAGGATATGTATACTATGGTTTCCTAGTTGTCCTGTTATAATGATATCGTCACCTTCTTGAATAGAGTTTACCGAAAACGGTGATACATCTCCTTCAAAAACTCCTATTCCAGTTGTATTAATAAAGATTTTGTCTACTTCACCTTTTTTAACAACTTTTGTATCACCAGCAACAATATACACTCCAGCTTCTTTCGCGGTCTCTCTTATAGAATCTAATATTTCTTCCAAATCTTTAATTGGAAAACCCTCTTCTAGTACTAATGCCAATGATAGATAAAGTGGTTTTGCACCACTAACCGCTAAATCATTAACCGTTCCACAAACTGCTACTTTACCTATATTCCCTTCACCAAAAAAGATAGGATCAATAACAAAAGAGTCTGTTGTCATCGCCAATCTTCTACTACTTACCTCAAGAATAGCACTATCCTCCATTTTTCCAAGGTGAACATCTTCTAGTTTTGCAGTAATAATTGAACTAATTAAATCCTGACTCAATAGTCCTCCTGTTCCATGGTCTAAAATTATATTTTCTAAATCTTTAGTTAATTTCATTTATTAAAACTCCTTTTCATTTTTATTTTTGAAAAATAATATCACTTGCTACATAGAACAAGTGATATTACAACGTATTTACTTACGGAATTGCAACTCCATCAAAAGAAATATCTTCATTTTTAGAAATTGAATTGCAGATTTCCTCGATACTCATAATCTTTGCACAATATGAACCTAACCATTTTAAAGCTCGTTCCTTATCTTCAGCCTTCGCTGAAACAACTGCATCTTCTGGTACGATTACATTATAACCACGGAAAAATCCATCCGCTGCAGTTGTTTGGACACAAATTTGAGTTTGCATACCCGTAATAATAATTGTATCTACTCCTAATTTTTTTAAGGTTTCATCAAGATTTGTCTCAAAAAAGCCACTATCCTTATTTTTCTCCATAATAATATCTTTTTCATGAAGAAACTCAGGTAAGATTTCTGCACCTTTAGATCCCTTTGTGACTGGTAAAAAATCACCATATCGTTCAGCTTTCGGATCATCTTCTAAGTTAATTAACTGCAGGTGAATAATAGAAACATCATTTTCTCTCATAGTATCTAAGAAAGACACCATTTTAGGCGTAAACGCCTCCACAGCTGCAATTCTATCCTCATTTTTATTAACCAAATCGTACTGTAAATCATTTGTGAGCACTGCATATTTCATAATAATCCTACCTCCAATTAACTAAGAATTTAATTTTTCTAAAATACAATGTTCATTATTCCACCAGTAGTAAGAATATGTCAAATATTATTTTTTATCTAAATTTTCTAAATAATTTTCTGAAAATTAATACCTAATAGGACTCTATTTCCTATTAGGTATTAATTTAACGCTTTTTATTTTGAATAATCACTCATATGTAATTAAAGTTTTTCACTCTCTGTAAAAAATGATTTATGTTCTACTGGAGAAGAAAGCACTATTAAGGTTGTAGGCTTTCCATACTCTAAGCACAAATTAATATAGTCTTCGAGTGTATGTACAGATTCCGTGACTACCTTTGTTAGATAACTATACATACCGGCAATCCGGTGACATTCAACCACATCTGAATGTTCCATTGCAAACTTTTTATATTTATTGCAATCCCTTGGTTCCATCAAAACAAACGCAGTAATATGTTTTTTTAATTCTTTCGGATTAACAATCGTGCGATAACTTATAATTACCTCTTGTTCTTCTAGTCTTCTAACTCGCTCTGTAACAGAAGGAGAACTCAAACCTACCAGTTTTCCTATTTCAACCATACTTAAACGTGCATTTTCCTGAAGATGAGAAAGAATCTTTAAATCTGTATCATCCATTGCTTGGCCTCCCCTTGATTAATTAAGAAAACATTTAATAATTCTTAAATTCTTTAAGAAAATTATAATTAATACATAAATTATAGCATGTTATCTTTTTTTTAAACTTTATATAATTAATATCAATTAACGAAAGAGAGGCTGAGAATCTTGACACAACAATCATTGAAACGTTCAATTACTTGGGTACAGGGGACCGCATTAACCATCGGAGCTGTGTTAGGTTGTGGAATCCTTATTTTACCTTCAATTACTGCAAATAGCGCTGGACCAGCTTCAATTTTATCTTGGGTTATCATGTCTATATTAGCTTTTCCTATTGTAGCGACTCTAGCGCGTCTTGCTAAAATGATTCCCAGTGCTGGAGGAATTACAGCTTATGTTCAAATGGCATTTAATGCAAATACAAGTGCCATCCTAGGCTGGATTATGTTAGGTTCTATTCCTATTGGAGTACCTATTATTGCTTTAACAGGTGCCCATTATATTGGATATGTTTTTCCAATAAGCAATCTTAGTGTTATAGGAATTGCAGCATTAATTTTAATTACCTCTTTACTCTTACATATAAAAGGGATCGAGCTATCATCAAAAGTTAGTGTGTTTGTAATTTGTATTATTTCACTTTTAATAGTTGTCGCTGTTATCGTTTCTATACCATATGTAAAATTAAGTTCTTTTACACCATTTGTACCAAACGGGTGGTCTTCTGTTGGCGCTTCTTCTGTAATTATCTTTTTCTCATTTGTAGGGTGGGAAATGATAACCCCATTAGCTGAAGAATTTAAAAGGCCCGCTAAGGATATTTCGATTAGTTTATTTTTAGGAGCAATTTGTATCTCCATTATGTACATTGCAATATCTTTTGTAACAATAGGGACCCACTCATATGGTGATAAGGATCAGATAGCTTCCCTTAGTATTCTAATATCAAAAGGATTAGGACCGATAGGTACATATATAACAACTATTTTAGCAATTTTCATTTCGTTTAGTGCTGTACATGCTAACATTGCAGGTTTTTCAAGAATGATTTACGCTCAAGCTAGAGAAGGACATTTCCCTTCCTTCTTTGCTAAGTTACACTCTCAATTTCAAACTCCAACTAGGGTATTACTAGTTCTAGGAGGCATTTTTAGTTGTATTTTAATTTTTTACGGTATGACACGACCAAATTTAGAAATGCTTCTTAAAGGTCCTAGTGTAATATTTATTACTTCATATATTTTTACAATGCTAGCTGCTCTTAAATTATTAAAAGTGCGTGATATAGGTTGGTGGATGGCCTTCCTATCTCTAATTATATGTATTATTGTATACTCATTTAGTGGTTGGGCTATTTTCTATCCAGTTATCTTATCAGTTATTGGTTGGATTTATATAGTTATGAATAAGAAGTATAGTACTATAACCAATCATTCAATAAATACATCAAATGAAAATTAGGTTCTACTCCTATAAACTAATACCACAACTTATATACTGTTATTAACACTATCCAAGTTGGAAGAAGTACAGTTTCAGCTGACTTATAACTAGGTCAAAGTAATTTAATAAAATATGAATGATTAATAGAATTTATTTTTCAACTTTCAAATAACAACCCTTTTTTATAACGTATCTCTGCAAAGAAATGTTATAAAAAAGGGTGATTGATTATGTGCAGACCCTCTTTCACCTTACTTCACATATACATAAGCTTCATTTGCAATTACAAAGTAGGTTTTATCCTTATTGTTGTGTATTTTAACAGTATAAATATAGGTTCTCGTGCAGCTTTTTTAAACTATAATAAACTCCGAAAAACCAACTAAGGAGCATAATAGATAAGATATGTTAAAGAAAAGTAGTTTGAAAAAGATAATATGTCTGAAATTCTAAAGGAACGTGGTATTCCAATTTATCCAACAATCATTATGCACTAAGTTCGTAAATATGAAAATTTTATCCGTTACTTTTGAAAAACAACAAAGCAAAAATACCTTTTTATCTTTATACTCAACATATTCTTTCCCCTCCACTACCGCTACCACTGCAAATTCATCATTTAAAACCAATGAACCCACATGTTTGCATTAACCACTCCACCTATAGTGATATATTTTATGCTACCTAGCCTTATCTCCCCTTCATAACTTCTTTTTCAAGTTGATTCCTACATGTAAACATCGCAATAATCTTTGTGCGATTTTTTTCATCAGGCTCAAATTGTTCGATGGTCACGTCACAACGAATGGTTACTATTAATTGGTGACTTTCTATTAAATGAAAATCGCCTCTTATAGAGCGCAGTTTTACTTATGTTCATTCTTATGCAAATTCTGAAGCATATTCTTCGTATGTCTTTAATGTATTAAGCAATCGAGCTGATTCAATCATGATTTCGTTCGATGAATCAGTTACACAAATGACAATAAATCGATTATCATCTCTATCTCCAAACAACCCTTCTGATTCAAGTTCCATTAACACATTTAACGTTTCTTTCAACAGTGTATGTACTCGTATGTTAAAGTCATCTTCGACGATATTATGATATTTCTTAATAATTTTGTTCACTTCATCAAACGTTCCAAAATCGTTCCATTCGCTCCACTCAACAGCTCCGTATCTATAATAATTGTATAAAGGGTCCGATTTATTAACTTTGATTAGTCTTTCTTTATTTGCCACTGGTCCAATGCTATTGACACAATCGTCTGTTAATATGGAGTACCCGTATATTGTGTCAACACCGCATCTTGTTAAAAGTTCGTTATAATGACAACGAATTGCATTTTTCAATTCAACATAAAAACTTTTTTGCAGCTGCATTTTCATCGTATTTCCTCCATTTTTTTTGTAGCGACCTGTTGTTACATATTTCAATCTTAACATTAAAATCAACATTAAACGTTTACTGAGCCAAAATAAGAAAAACCGAAACTAAAAATCATTTCGGTTTTTCTAACTAAAGAAGTCTATTTATTTTAAAGAATGAACAAACAACCCACTACGCAGTTTCGGTTCAAACCACGTTGATTTCGGCGGCATGACTTCTCCGGCATCTGCGATTGCTAATAAATCTTCCATAGATGTCGGATATAATGCGAATGCTGCTTTGTATTCGCCGCTGTTCACAAGGCGTTCTAGTTCTTCTAATCCGCGGATTCCTCCGACAAAATCGATACGTGAATCAGAACGCGGATCATGTATTTCAAGTACTTGGCTTAATAAATGGTCTTGCAGGATAGATACATCTAAACCTCTAACAAGATCATTCGCATCAAACGTTTCTTCTTTCACAGTAAGCTTATACCACTTCTTATTTACATACATACCAAATGATTTGGGCTCATTTGGTTTATACGGAGAAACAGTTGCTTCTTCTACATAAAAGTACTGCGTAATTTGATTTAAAAACTGTTCCTCTGATAAGCCATTTAAATCTTTCACAACTCGGTTATAGTCCCAAATCGATAATTCATCATGAGGGAATAGAACCGATAAGAAGAAATTAAATTCCTCTTCTCCTGTGTAATTTGGATATTGTTCTCTTCGCATAAGTCCTACTTTTGCAGCTGATGCAGAACGGTGATGCCCATCTGCAATATAAAGATTAGGAATATCTTCAAATGCGTTTACTAAAGTCGTAATTACATCTTCATCTGCAATCTTCCACGCAACATGCTTAACACCGTCTTCTGCTGTAAATGTATAAATTGGCGCATGCTCTTCTTTCCAGCTTCTAATTAAATGCTTTACTTCATCTTTTGTACGGTACGTTAAAAAGATTGGGCCTGTATTGGCGTCACACACATCTACGTGGCGAATACGATCTAGCTCTTTTTCATGACGTGTTCTTTCATGTTTTTTAATTGTATCATCTTCATACTCATCAATAGATGTACAAACGACAAGGCCTGACTGCGTTCTTCCTTGCATCGTCAGTTCATAAATATATAGCGCTGGCTCTTCATCTTGTATGAACACTTCTTCTCGTATAAATTGCTTTAAATTGTCTCCCGCTTTTTCATACACGCGATCATCGTACGGTGACAGTTCAGGATCTAAATCAATTTCTGCTTTATCAACATGCAAGAAAGAATATGGATTCCCTTTTACAACTTCCCTTGCCTCTTCACTATTTAATACGTCATACGGTAAAGCTGCCACTTGTGCCGCTTTTTCCTCTACTGGACGAATGGCCCGAAACGGTCGTATTTTTGCCACATTCCTCTCTCCTTTACACAATCATTCGAACGGCTACAACACCTGTAATTTTGCTTATATTTTCTACAATATTCTCTTTTATTATATCATCAATTCCGTTATCGATATCAATCATTGTGTATGCCCAAGAATGTTTACTACGATTAATCATATCGGCAATATTAATATGATGTTCCGCTAAGCATCCTGTAATTTGCCCTACCATATTCGGGACGTTTTGATGCATAATTGTAATTCGTTTCTTTCCGATATACGGCAATTCTACGTTTGGATAATTTACTGAATTACGAATATTTCCTGTCTCTAAATATTCACGTAATTGACGTGCTGCCATTACTGCACAATTTTCTTCTGATTCAGACGTAGATGCACCAAGGTGAGGCGTCGCTGTTACATTTTTCATCTTTATTACATTTTCATTCGGGAAGTCCGTTACGTAATGTGTAATAATATCTTCTTCTAATGCTTTTTGAAGAACCTTTTCATCTACAAGTTCTCCTCTAGAGAAATTAAATAGACGCATCCCTCTTTTCATCTTCTCTACAGCGTGTTCCCCAATAATCCCCTTCGTTTGATTCGTAAGAGGAATATGCAATGTAATATAATCACATGTTGCAAAAATTTCATCAAGGCTAAATGCTCTTTGCACATGTGTAGAAAGACGCCAAGCTGTTTCAACTGAAATGTAAGGGTCATATCCGATAACATCCATCCCTAACGCTAACGCATCGTTCGCAACTAAAGCACCGATTGCGCCAAGTCCGATAACACCTAGACGTTTCCCTGCAATTTCTGATCCAACAAATTGTTTTTTTCCTGATTCAACAAGCTGTGGTACTTCTTCACCCTCTAAGTTTTTCGTCCAACTTACACCATTAATAATGTTACGTGAAGACATAATAAGACTGGCAATAATGAGTTCCTTTACAGCGTTTGCATTTGCCCCCGGCGTGTTAAATACTACAATTCCTTTTTCTGTACATCGCTCGACAGGAATATTATTTACACCAGCGCCAGCTCTTGCAATCGCCTTTAAGTCTTTTGAAAACTCTTCTTGATGTAAAGAGTAGCTACGAAGCAAAATTCCATCTGGATGATTGATTCTATCTCCTACTTCATAACGTTCTTCAGTAAAAACTTGCAAACCTTTTTCTGCAATTTGATTTAACGTTTGAACACGAAACATATCCCCATCTCCCTATCTATTCTCAAGCTCAAATTCCTTCATATAATTTACTAATTGCTGTACGCCTTGTACTGGCATCGCATTGTAAATACTAGCGCGCATACCACCGACTGATCGATGCCCTTTTAACGTAACAAGTCCTCGTTCTTTCGCTTTTTGTAAAAACTCACTGTTCAGCTCTTCTGACGGTGTTGTAAACGGAATGTTCATAAGTGATCGATACGTAGGATCAACTGGTGAAGTAAACAATTTTGATTCATCTAAGAAATTATAAAGAAGTGAAGATTTCATTCTATTTTGTTCTTCAATCGCAGATACTCCGCCTTGCTCTTTCAACCACTCTAGTACAAGTTTCGTTACGTAAATACTAAAGGACGGCGGTGTATTATATAAGGAGTTATTTTTACTGTAAGTTTCATAATTTAACATTGTCGGACAAGAGCGATCTGCTTCCCCAATTAAATCTCTTTTTATAATAGCAATCGTTAAGCCCGCAGGTCCTAAATTCTTTTGCGCCCCCGCATATATAAGACCAAACTTCGAAACATCATATCGCTCTGATAAAATATTTGAGGACATATCCGCAACGAGCGGCACTTTTTCTACATGTGGAATGTCCACATATTTTGTCCCCTCAATTGTATTATTCGTTGTAATATGTACATAATCTAGTTTTTCATCACTTAATAAACCGTCCAGTTTAGGAATCGTAGTAAACTTCTCTTGCTCGGAAGAAGCAATCACTTGTACTTCCCCAACTTTTTCGGCTTCTTGCAATGCCTTTTTAGACCATGAGCCAGTTAGTACGTATCCAGCTTTTTTATACGTATTCATTAAGTTCAACGGTATCATAGAGAATTGTAATGACGCACCGCCTTGTAAAAATAAAACTTCATACTCATCAGGGATGCTCATTAATTCACGAAGTAAGTTACTCGCTTCCTCTATAATACTTTGAAAATAAGAAGATCGATGACTCATTTCCATAATAGACATGCCTGTCCCGTTATAATTTAATAGCTCCTTTTGCACTTTCTCTAAAACTGGCAAAGGGAGTATTGATGGTCCTGCTGAAAAATTATAGACTCTCTCCATTACCCTCATAACCTCCCTATTTCTCATCGGATTATTTTTTAAACTTTCTGAATTATAACCTAAAATATAATATGTGGTCAATTTGTTTTCTATTATTAGGGCGCAAGACGCGATGGAATCGCTTGCAAGTGCAGACTTTTTTATGGACATATAAAAAAGTGTTAAGTACATAATCGTACTTAACACTCTAATAATGAAAGAATAATAGCTAATCGTTCGTAAAGAACCGATCAAAAATTTGATAAATAGCAGAGAGACCAATGAGCCAATAAATAGTGTCCACAAGCGCCGGCATAGAACCAAACCATTTCTCAACTACATTGTAATCTAACGCTACAAATAACCAATTCAAACCGCCAAGAATCACCAAAATTACTGTAAGGTAAGACAAAAATTTCATTATGATTGCCCCCTAGGTGATAAGATGGTGAAAGGCCTTTCACTAAAAATATATGTAGTAAACTTTAAAACTTACCTATTTTATAAAATTTATTTTCTGTACCACCCGTTAATAACTGCCTCTGCTTCTTTACTATGTATTTGATACGCATGTGTACTATCATTAGAGCCAATAAACCAAATTGAAAAACCTTTAAAATATGGTTTCGGTTCTAATACATCGCGGTAAGCACGCCATCCATTTAATTGCACATCCTTCGAAAACACATTTGAAACATCTGGATTCCATGGATTTTGTAATCCAAGTTCACGTGCTGGAACGTTAAATCCACCGAAGTAAACTGGCTTTCCTGTTGCATTATGTAATTGTTCCAATTGCTGAACAACATTTTGCCCACGATTATATACTGTTGTCGCAAATAAACTTTGCTTCACTTCTTCATATGTTGGATTTCTTTTTCCTGAAACTTCAAACCAACTGTCTATGCTAACAATATCCACCTTTTTTAAATACGGGCGATTGATTTTCTCTTTAAACTTCGCTTCATAAGAAGGGTCCCAGCTTGCTGTTAACCACCAGTTCATTTGATACAAAACATTTCCTTTATACTGATTACGAACAAAATCAATTGTATCGCTCCAGTATCCTTCTGCATACTCCATATTCACGAAATTAGAAGCAATCTTTAGTCCATACACATTGTATTTACTTGTAATGGAATTAAAAATATCTTGCAGAATAACCGTCTTCCAATTCCAGAAGAAATCATTAATGTTACTTGGGTTCCATTCTGTCTCTCCAACATTCCCCTGCTGAATATACGGGAACGGTTCCACTATAACTTGAATATTACGCTTTAATAATTCTCGAATTAAAATAATAGCTTGTTGCTTTTGCGCTTGATTAATTACCATGTTAGTAGAAGTCACATTTGGGATATCTACTTGAATCGGTACATTTACTGTATTTAAATTTAAGCGCTCCACATCCGCTAATACTTTCGCTACATTTCCAACTTCCCATACTGTTACGTTTCCTGATTTGATTTTTCCAGATTGAACAGTATTTACATCTGCCTGTACATTTCCTTGAAAACAAAAAGAAAACAACATAAGAAACACTCCTAAAAAGCTTATTAAACTCTTATTTTTCTTCACAACTTTCCCCCTATAATTTTTGGCTTTCTTGATTATTTTATACAACGTTTCATATATATTCCACAAAAAATCCAATAAATTTTTATTGATAAAAATGCTATTCATCCTTTATTCACATCTTACTCATACTAAGCTCCTAAAAATAGTAAGATAAATAAAAAAGGAACGGATTTCCGCTCCTTTTTTATCTTTTTACAATTATCAATCCATTTCCCTTTTAGGCTCTACCAACATGATATGGGATTCCTTTTCAGTGAAAGGTTTATGCTCAACGCCTCTCGGGACAATAAACATCTCGCCTTTAGAAATTTTCACCTGTCCATCACGAAAATCGATGAACATCTCCCCTTCAAGCACAATAAATAGCTTATCTGTATTAGGATGCTCATGCCATATAAAATCTCCATTAGCTTTAAAAAGCTGAATTTGATCGTCATTCATTTCACCAATCACTTGTGGATACCAATAATCGTTAATTTTAGATAACTCGTCATTTAGTTTAATAGGTTGGTAATGGATAATAATCCCTCCTCACTTTCAAATTCCACTATATTACAGTAATATAAGTAAAAAAGTCGTTATTACGCTTAAAAAGAAAATGCTCCGGCCAGAACTTTTCATTCAGATAGTACAAAGGAGTGATTTCAATGAAAGTACTTTCAATCCAATGTTTCCTTTAACTCTCCATAAGTATAGAACAGTGATTTTCAAATAAGAATGGACCCCTGTTGACATTAGTATGGATTATTGATGAACTTCTCGCGATATTTAGTAGGCGAAATGCCAACTCGCTTCTTGAAAACTCTACTAAAATAAAAAGGGTCTGCGATTCCAACAGCCTGCGCAATTTGTTGTACAGGCACATCACTTGTACATAACATTTTTTGAGCCATCTTTATACGATAGTTCAATAAATATTCTGCTGCCCCCATACCTGCATGCTTTCTAAACACGTAAGAAAGACGATTTCGATTAACATTATTTTGTTCTGTAAGTGTATGAATTGTAATATCTTTATAATAGTATTTACGAACGTAACTAGATATTCGTTCGAATAAAGTATGCGACTCATAATTGCTTTCTCTATTGAAAACACTTAATAAAGCTTCATTCAACGCTTCGCGAAACAGCATTTCGGTCTGAAACATCGAAATGCCTCCACGCTGATTATATACATCCCAAAGACGCATAAGTAATTCGACAAGACGAGGAGATTGTCCTGTTAATAATTCAAAATGCTGATGAGTAAAGCCAGAGTCTTCTCGTTCTGAATTGCTTATCCGATATAAAACAAGAATATATTCCCAGTTTATTTCACCAAGCATTTTATGGGCTAATGTCATTTTTGCACCCCCATGTATAACTTTTCCTGGGGAAAGAGTATACGGCGTACCATTAAATTGAAATTGCGTCTTCCCTGTAATTGGAAATACAAATCCTGGGAAAGAATCTGTAGACTCAGCAAAAGGCACACCTGGATTTTTAGCATAACGATATACTCCTTCTACTCGGAAAGGAGTATTGGCAAGATACTCTGCTAACTCATTCACGTCTAACTTCACAATACACGCCTCATTTCAATAATAGTTTTCTTGTAATTCGCGAGATTAATTGGTGTACATTCTGGGAAACGCTAAACTAAAAATAGTACATACAACTTAACAAAATCTGATTATTAACCTATAAATATATTGTTTTTCATTTATTGACCAAAGTATCCTCCCTATATTATTGATAATGATTTTCATTGTAGTTTGATAAAAAAACATTTGTCAAGTTGGCTGGCCTAGAAAAATGATGAAACAAGGGGGATAGAGGAACAGTTCTGTTGCAAATAATACCTAGTCTTTGTTAACTAATTCCCCTCAAAACTGGAATGATCATGTTAATAGTTGTAATGACTTTATTAGTTACAGCACTTACAGCATGTGGAAATAATCGTAATCCTGAAGAAGTTGCTACAGCGTATTTCGAAGATGGAAACAGCCTACTATCAAATTAAATGATAGTAGGCTGGCTGTTAAAATTATTTAAGAACTGGGTTATGTTCTAAATGATAAGCTTTCATTATCAAAAAGAGTATTACTAGTTCCCTCCACAAACAAAAACACCCTATCACTTCGGTTCTAAATTTAGCACCTTCCCCTCTATCCCCTCCGTATTCAATGTAGTCGTATGATACGTGCCATTTACCCAATCATCTATTTGATCATGATACCAATCGCTTCTAAAATGGCCCGACTGTCCTGGCCCTACGATATGATAACCGTTTGACATATCTTTCGTATCAATAATGAATCTCCAAGACGCCCCGTGATTTACAATGCCGTTTTCGCCGTAACTCGCTGCTTGCACGGTAACTTGGCTCCCACCAATCGGAACTGGTTTCTTACGATTAAAAGCGAGTAATGCTAACATACTCGATGATTTCGAAATTGGATGTGTAAAAGCGAGTTGATGGTAATCGCCCCACCTCCACTCTCCAATATCGGGTCCATATTCCTTCTGCAATTTCTTCATTACATTCTCGTACGATGTATGCACAACTTTTGTGAAACCTCCGTACTTCGTAAACCAAACGCTATTTTCTCCCGCTACTTCTTTTCGAATCAATTCATCAACAACTTGTGACTTCCCTTCAAATAACTCCATTACATCTTTCGGTATTTCTTTTGAAAATAACGTATTTGAAATCTCTTTCATTAACAAATGGAATATTAATGGTGCTGCTTCATCTTTACTATCGTAAAAATTCCACTTTGTTAATTGGTCTACGCCTTCTTTCTCTACCTCATTTAAAGATGCTTTATTTAACTCTTTTAAAAATATAGGAGTAAACTCTTTCCCATATAAATTCTTTTGATCCATCTGTAACTCTTCTAAATCTTTCACCGTATACTTTTCCTTCTCTTGCAAAAATTCTTGAATACGCATTTGCCTATATGGCTGCGCCCACGTATTGCTAATATGATACGGATAATCATCATCAACAATTTTATTATTCGCAGTTGAAATAAACCCTTGTTTTGGATTAATTACTTTTGGAAGTTGATCAAACGGGATATACCCTTCCCATTCATATTCATCTGTCCATCCTGGAACAGGTAAGCTACCATCACCTTTTTTACGCACTGGTATATTTCCATTCGCTTTATAAGCAATTGTGCCGTCGTTTGATGCAAACACAAAGTTTTGGGTTGGTGTATGAAAATCTTGAAGAGCGGTTTCAAACTCATTCCAGTCTTTTGCTTTGTTCATATTTAATACAGCTTTTAACTCAGCTGACGGTTCTAAAGCTGTCCACTTTAAAGAGAATACTGTTTTCGTTTTCTCCTTCCCCTTATCCGCAAACTCTGAAATTACTGGTCCATGCCTCGTAATCGTAACGTTATAAGGAATTGTCTTCCCGCCTTTTACTTTAATAGACTCGTCTACAACGGTAGCTTTCTCCCATTTATCGTTATACAGAAATTCATTTTCATTATTAGGATTTCTCTTCTCAATATATAAATCTTGCACATCAGGCCCTGTATTCGTAACACCCCACGCTATTTTGTCATTGTGTCCTAATATAACACCTGGTACTCCAGCGAAAATAACGCCACTCACATTTAAACCTTTCATTTCAAGTCTCGTTTGATACCAAATAGAAGGCGTCGCAAGAGATAAATGAGGATCATCTGCTAAAATTGGCTTACCTGACGCACTCTTCTCACCGCTCACAACCCAGTTATTACTACCGTTAAACTCCGGCGGAATTATCGTTTTTGAAAAACTTTGTGCTACGTCCACATTTGTATTTTTCAGTTCAGCTAGCAATCTAGGAGCATCTTTCGGATATGCAGGAAATAGCTCATTCGCTTGCTCTTTCGGAAGATTTTTCAGCGCCCAATATCGAAATGCCTGTCCGTGCCAATGTCCTCCTAAGTCAAACGCCATATACTTCCCAATCGTTAAAGTATCAACAATTGACCACTCAGCAGGTTCATAACCTAATATAGTAAACTCAACTGGTAATTTCTTTTCCTTTTTCGCCTCACGTATAAAAGCGTTCACCCCATCAGCAAATGACTGCAGGGCATCTTTCGCTTCTCCATTATATTGACTAACTGAAGCTTCGGCCGCTCGCCGTAAACCGAGTGTTCGAAACAATTTATCTCGGTCAACAGCTGCTTCCCCAACAACTTCACTTAACATACCAGAAGCTTGTCTTCTACTTAAGTCCATTTGAAACAAACGATCTTGCGCTTGCACATATCCTTGTGAAAAATATAAATCATGTGCAGTTTCCGATCTAATATGCGGTACACCTTTACTATCACGCTTCACCGTAACAGCCTGTTGTAAATCCTCTAGCTTTATCGTTCCATCTATCTTTGGCATAGATTTCAGCGTATATATGTTCAAAAAAATCGCAGCGGAAATAACTAACAAAAGAACGATACTACTAGCCCAAATAAAAATTCTTTTTCCCCTTTTTCGTTTCTTCTTTATAACGACTTCCATATAACCACCCCTTTCTCACACTATTCGCTTCTATAGTAAAAGAACCTTTTAGACTAGAAAAAATCCTTATCCAAACTATGGATCATACGAACCAAATACTTCTCTCCTATGCATTCCTTCACTAAAATCTACTCGTCCTTTCTTACACCAATTCCTCAAAATCCCCTTCACATAAGCTAACGTTTTCTTATTATTTTCAAACGCAATTTTAAGTGCCTCTAACACTTTCTCTCCAGAAAGTCTTTGTATCCAATTCTTCAATTCCTTCACAATATATGGGGATAAACTACTAATATTTTGTTCATAAAACTTATAAACTTCACTATTTGGAACGTCCTCTTCTATGGTTTCCACCTCTATCTCTTCCGCTTCTTCTTTCTCTTCAATAACTACTTGTGAACTACTATTATCCTCTTCTTTTGGCATACCAAAATGCTGCAGTACTAATGGAATCTTGTATTCTTTTTCAAGGCATTTACGTAAAAATATATGTATGAACTCATTACTTTTTATAGTCTTTAACTCACGTAATACGCACTTCTCCACATTCGTATTTGAAATAGGGTTATAGTGTAACCAATTTATTATGAATACCTCTTTCGTTTCCGTATCATATAGAATCTTTCCATACTCAACAAACCTGTTTAGCAACTTCTCAACAGTCTCCATACTATAACCTGTTTCAAGCTCTGCCACACGCTTCGGTAATATGTAGATACCACATTGCTTCGTTTTCGTACCAGTTAACAAATATATGTAAAAATAACGCTCCTCTGGCGTTAAATCTAATATGAATTCATCTTGCCAAAAGTTCACCTGCACATTACGGTATACCGCCATATGTTTCCCTCCACTCTTTGCTAGTAAATAGGAAAATTTTAATCCTTCATTATAAAGATAGGAATGCGGGAATGGTTTTGGCATTCGAATTACAATTTTTTTACTACTACAACGCCGGTTTCATTTTTTCGCGCTTGTTTTGTTCTTGTAGTTGTTTTTGTTTTTGCTTTTGTTTTTTCTTAGTGATTTATTACTTGGTAGGGGCTTATGAGGGGCTTGGAAGGGCATTCTACATTACAATCTATCAAATACAATTGTTCTTCCTACTAAATAGGAGCTATTCCAAATTATTATTTTGGATAGCTCCTTTCAAATTCTTCTTATTTTTTACTTCTACCAATGTCAGCTTCTACATACAATTTCTTCTGCTATTTGCGGGCAGTAAAACTCTCATTTCAAAATTTGGTGAATAAACTGCTTGATTGCAATGCGAGTGGCCCTCACTGATTAAAGTTTCATTTTATTTTTGCATTGAATCTAACATCTTCACAATAAAGGCAGCCGCCTGACCACGAGTTGCTGTGCCTCGAGGATCAAACTCATTATTTCCAATACCATTAACTACCTTTAAACTGTATAATCGTTGAACCGATTCTTTGTATGTTATTAAATGCTTATCTGTAAATGGTAATGCTACTAACTCACCTGTAATTCCTTTATATCGTAATGCTTTGTCAATCATAATAGATACTTCTTCACGAGTAATTGGTGCGTTAGGATCAAAAATCCCTTCACCACGACCATTAATAATTCCTGCACTTGCACAACGTTTAATACCGTCATGAAGTGATGGATGTGCCTCATTAATATCTACAAATGACTTATTTCCCTCTGGTAGTTTAAGAGCATTCGAGATTAATTTCGCAAACTCCGCTCTCGTTACATTTCGATATGGAGCAAATACACCATTGCCTTCGCCTTGCATAATACCTAGACTGTTTAATTTACGAATATGCCCTTCAAACCATCCACCTGTAATATCATCTTTTGTTTTTTGTACTTCTTCCTTAGGCTTTTGTACTTCTTCCTTTGGTACATTGTAGTTAATTTTAATCCAACTTGGGTCATAGAAAATCCATTCTCCATTACCTACTTTATACCAACCATTTTTAACCGCTAATACTTTGTAACGATCTCCGTTTGAAGCTTTACGTACAACACGATGTTCAATGCCCGCATCACTACGTACATTGATGCCACTACCATTTACCACTAGTTCCATGCTAGGTTCAGCTGGATTATTTTCATTTGGATTAAATGAGTCATTTTTATCTTGTAAAGGCGTATCAATCTGCGCATTTATATTTGCATACCACTGAATTCCTTGTACGAAACCAGCCCAATTACCTCGTGAAATTAAAATGTCAGGACATTTTTTCCCACTCCATTGTTGATGCTTGTATATATGATCTGCACCAATTCCTTCTTTGTTCATTAAATAACCTGCAAGTCGTTTTGCATTTTCTAACGCTTTATTGTAATCACCGTCTTGGTTAACCGCAATCTCGATACCGATAGACTCCCTGTTTCCTGAACCATCTCCATCTCCTGCATGCCAACCATTTTCGTTTGTTGGTAAGTGTTGATAAATTTGTTTATCATCTACAGTAAAATGCCATGAAGCTGTTCGGAAAGTGCCTTCAGTTGCTTGCTTGTATAAATATTTCGCATGATTTTCAGCATTAGCACCAGCGGCTGTATTTGCGGTCTCATGGATTGTAATGTAACGTGCTTTCATCGGATTCGCAGGACGAATATCAGGATTTCCTGCTGGAACAATCCACTCCACAAATGGAACTCCTGCAAGTGTTCCATATTTCTTCGTACTCTGTGCACTATATTGAATACCTCTTGGCTTTGCAACAGGTTTCATTTGACGATCAGATCCATCATTTCGACCATCTACAGATTCAAATGCCTTTTCAATGTTTGAAATAGCTTCCTTTTCTGCTACTTGTCCCTTCTTAGCATCCTGCATTTTGTTTAATTCTTCTGTTTCATCATGTTTATGCTTATATTCTTCTAAAAGCATTTTTTCATTTTCAGATACTTCTGCTTCGTTAATTTGTACATGATCAGGAACTTCCAACTTGAAATTAGAATAATTTAATCCGCTCGTTCCGTGTTCTCCTTGGGCAATATTAAGTTGATCAGTTTGAGATTTGTTGATCTCTTCTGCTGATGCTGATAAAGGTACGCTCCCTAAAATCACTAGACTTGTTGATAGTGCGATTACTTGTTGTTTGATTGTCTTATTCATTATTATAATAGATACATACACATTCCCGCCGTGTATGTATCTCAACCTCCCTTTATTGTCACATTAATTTTTTAAAATATGAATCTACTATGTACTTTTAATGCATTTTCTTTTTATTCATATATTTAAATTATCATATTTTATACCCATTAAGAAAATATTTATATGTCATCCCTACAGATGAATTTCATCTAACATACTTTTTATAAAATTCATCAACAAACATTATTTTACAACTAATTACAAATACCGTCAAAATAATCAATTTAAACTTAGACAAATAACTGGCATACAATTTCATAATAAGAGATCCTATACTATCGAAATACATCTATTACAAATTCCCTTTAACGTTTTCAACAATCTCATTTATCGTATTCCGATCAAACTTATCACTAATTTCATATGACTCACGATCTCCTACGAATTGCACGCCTACGATATCATTGCGATCCTTACCGTATTGCACTTCAATAATAGATCCTCGCTCTATTTGTTTCCAAATGAGACCTGCTTCATCTTTATTATCTAAAATAATGCAGTCTTCAATATTTTCATCAATCCCAATTAATTTATTATCATCCATATATCCAATCTCGTATTGTTGCCGTTCTTTCGCTTTGCCACTTACTAATATACCTTTGCTACCATATGAGTAATCCATATAGTCCTTTTTCTCCGTTTGTACCGCTTTCGGCTTTTGTGCTTCAGTTTTTTCAGCAGTCCCACAACCTGTAATAAGACTGATTGGGATAACCACTATTAATACTAATCTAGTAAATTTCTTTATCATTTGTAACCAACCTCATATATTTAATGCAAAACTCCATTTATTACTCTATTAAAGAATAACATGATATTAAGTAAACAGAACGAAAGATAACATATTCTTTACATACCCACTCTTTAATGAAGGACTAGGCCATTTAAACCTAGTCCTACATAACTTTAACTTTGCTTCACATACTTAATTGTATGAAATGACGTCTCATTAAATAATTGCAAGTTTTCCCCATCATAATCTTGAACTTTATATGCTATTTTCTTTTTTTGAATTGTATCTTCTACACCGTCTACTAAACGTTTATTGAGATGTAAATAGATTGTAAAAGCTTCCTTATCATATTCCCAAGTGCCTTCAATATAATTCTTTTTATTTGGATACTCACCTTTACCATACGTTTCAAATGTCTTATCACCTTTTAGAATAAGTGACATAATGAAACCGTCTGTTCCTTTGAATCCCCAATTACCGATTAATTCCGTACCATCTTTCACATTCTTCATAACGTTATCCGTATTAATTCCAGCTTTCTTATCTAACTCTTTCAAATCTTTCACAGATACTGTACCGTCACCGATTTTAATATCCCCTTCAAGATCTTTGAATGCCTTAAGCCAGTAAATATCTCCTTCTTTCACTAACTTTTCGGATTTCTCCATTAACTCTTTATCAGTCTTATCGCCTTTTTCTCTTTTTTCTTTTCGGGTGAATACTTCATTTATTAAAGAAAAAGACTCTCTAAAATAACCAATTGCTTTTTCAAAATCCTTTTGTTGATTTACATACTCTGCAGGGGGATCTATCGACTCAAATTTATCTAACACTTTATTTAATTCTTTCACACTATCTACTATATCTGATTTCTTTTTCTTACCGTCAAAAACCTCTCTTGTAATATTGTTATGCTCCGCAAACAACTTATCAAACTCTACCCCTAATTTATACACTTTATTAGGATAGTCTTCCTTTGAAACTTTTTCTTTCTTACTATTAGACTTCGATTCTTTTACTTTAGACTCTTCCGTTTTCTCCTGTTTAGAAGTGTTCGTTTTCTCAGAAACTCCACAACCAAATAACAACATGACCGGAACTGCTACCCCTAGTAGTTTCTTTGCATTCATGACTGATTTCTCCTTCTACTTGAATAGATTACTCTTACTATACCCATCCTCTTTTTTTATCTTGTAATTAAAGTTACAACTGCAATAACTCCTAAAATTGGTCCCCAATATTCCATTTTTATAAAAAATAGCGAGTGTTTTTTGTTAAACATAACTTTTTCACCAGTTTCGGCATCTATATAAACTTTACCATCTGGCTTATTAATATATTTACCTAAATACCAAGACATAACCCCTGATATAATAAACATTACCGCCATTGGCCAACTATGGTCTTGAAAATATGTAGCGTCCCCCGTTATAGATCCAAAGATAGCCTTACCCAAAAGAGTATTAATAATTACAATAATTGCGACTAAAAAACCCCAACCAGACCAAATAATCATTTATTTCTCCTCCTAAAGCATACAACTTTGTGCTTTATGTTAATTTGAACTGCAAACGAAAACGTTTAAAAAACCGAATATTCAGACGTTAATAATTATATTTAGCTTACATTCGATTCTAACTTTAATGTTCTAAATGCAAATGAACCAGATATAATTTGTAAAATTGTCGGAATAAGTAAAAAGAATAATGACATAAATAACATAACTATAGGAATCACAATCATACAAACTCCATAAACTTTATTATTAACCTTGTTTACTAAACACGATAAAATGAACAACCCTATTTGAACCGTTAAAATAATAGAGTAATAAGCTAAAAGTTCGTAATCAACACCTTCCATAATATTAAACGCTACAACTATTAATATTATAGAAATAATAATTCCCAAAATGCCACCAATTAAACCTAATACAAATTCAGGCGTTCTTTTCAATTCAATCCCCCTTTTTTGAAAAACTAACAACTTGTATATTTTTCCCATTCACCATCATACCAAATATTTATTGGAAAAACTATACAAATCATTTTTATTCTACTGTACTTTACTTCTAACTATAGATAACTTGTAGCAGTTACAAAATTAAAACCTTCACAATTACTTACTGAATTGTCATATTGAAAATTATAAATTAAAACGATAGAATTATAGGATTTATTTAATTTAACTACTTCCTTAATTCGAGAAAGTATTTTATCATCATATGAACATCCCGTTAATAACATAGAAATGTCATCACTCGCTTCTTCTAACACTTCCTTTTCAATAAAATCTTCATCTACATCAATCATATCAATATTAAAATCAACAAAAAATCTTGCTGGTATAGAGTCTCCTTCTTCATCATACGTAACATCTATATATGTATCCAACTGATCTTGCGTTTGCATATTACCGAACCATATTGAAACCATTCCGTGTACTTCCATTAATAGCGTCCTCCATTATGAATATATATTCTCATTCAACTTACGCTTTAAAATTCATGATTTTTATAAAAACCATTTCTTCTTTCCTTTCAGTCAAATAGGATTATTCGGAAATTCATTGTCATACTTATGAATTAGCGCTTTATCATTTTCATCAATTGGTACTTCACCTAAGTATTTATGTTTCCAAATAATCATCTGATCACTAAAACTATATTCTGTATCGAACCAATTTGTATAATCGAAATGCATGTTAAATTCCCCACTATGTTCCAGAGACATTGTAAAAGAGTACCAAAGCTCTTGCTGATTATCTTTGAAAACATTTCTTAATTCCTTACTCAATTTATATAAAAAATCTTCTTTCCTTTCAAACTCCTCTTCATCAACTTCGTATTTAAAAGGAATTTCTACACTATACTTATAATTTTCTTTATTTCTGAAGTTGTTATAGAAAAAGTAAGTTCCCCCTCCATCTTCTGATATTTGTGCATAAAAATAAAATTTCTCCCATTCTTCTGGAATCATGGCATGAACCGTTTCCGCTATCTCTCTATATAATCGATTCAATTTTATTTCCAATTAAATTCCCCCTATTTAATTTTCATCACTTATTTTTTCTATATTATACCATTCTTTTAATTAGCTCTTTATTTCATCTACAATTCAAACCAAGTTTCGATACTTTTAGAAAGTAGACATACCTTTTGAATACAATTAGTATTAACATATGAAATACGAAAAGCTTAAAAAGGCTTTCACATGAAGAAAGGAAGTTGCAAAACTATGGATCTTAAAACAGTTATGCAAGAACTTGAAGCTCTAGGTAAGGAACGAACGAAAAAAATATACATATCTAACGGTGCGCATGAGCCAGTATTCGGAGTAGCTACAGGTGCCATGAAACCAATCGCTAAAAAAATAAAATTAAATCAAGAATTAGCTGAAGAACTTTATGCCACAGGCAACTACGATGCTATGTACTTTGCAGGTATTATTGCCGATCCAAAAGCTATGAGTGAGTCTGATTTTGATCGCTGGATAGACGGGGCATATTTTTATATGCTATCTGATTATGTGGTGGCAGTAACTTTATCGGAGTCAAATATCGCACAAGATGTTGCTGATAAATGGATTGCAAGTGGGGACGAGCTTAAAATGTCTGCCGGCTGGAGTTGCTACTGTTGGCTATTAGGAAATCGCAAAGACAATGAATTTTCCGAAAGTAAAATTTCCGATATGCTTGAAATGGTGAAAGATACAATTCATCATTCTCCAGAACGAACAAAATCCGCTATGAATAATTTCCTAAACACCGTGGCAATTTCATATGTACCACTACACGAAAAGGCAGTTGAGACTGCAAAAGAAGTTGGTATAGTTGAAATCAAACGTGATAAGAAAAAAAGCAGTTTGTTAAATGCTACAGAGAGTATTCAGAAAGAACTTGATAGAGGAAGACTAGGTTTTAAGCGTAAGTATGTAAGATGTTAAAAGTATGAAGGTGTCAATCTAGGAGAGATTGACACCTTTTTAGTGGACATTACTAGACTAACGGAGCTACAAGTTAAAGGAAACCAATCATTCATCTCCCACTATACATCTCAAACTTCTTCTTTCAATTTATATACCCTATCTCTTTTCTCATCATCTTTGATAAAAATAAGTTTTCCTTCTGTAACAAAACCTTCTAATAGTAAACATACTTGTCCATATGCTTTAGGCTTATTCGTAGTGAATCTTTCATCGGGTATTTTACCAGATCGTATTAATCGTTCACATAGCTCAAGCGCACTTATTTCTTCAGAATCAATTAATTCTAAAATATCTTTTTGTAATGGTGATAAAGGGGCTGGTACCTTACATACCTCAGCTACCTCCACCTTTTCTTTTTCTTCTTCAAATAAATCTTCAAATGAAATTTGATTCATTACATCTTTTCCTTTCTAACGATTGATTTGTATAACATGAACTGAATCCTATAGCGTATTTATTATTATGTATTACTTACCTTTTTTCATAAATCTCAAACTCATGTACATCGTTTCATATAGTATGTTTTGATTATACCAAATATACGTTCTGTCTTCTATTGTAGAATTTTTATAACAGAAATGAAAGTAATAGTGAACATTTTTCTTCTCTTTAGTTGTATAGAAAACTATGTAAAAAAGTTTACATAATAAAATTATAGTTATTTGTTAAATTTCTACGCTAATACGCAAAAAAAACACTCGTTTCCTTTAATCGACAATCGAGTGCTTTAAGTTCATCTATTTTTAAGTACATAAATTTATAAATTTTGTAGTAACAGTATGACACCATTTATATGTCGTGACAACGACTATGTTAACACTTACGAGTTTGTATGAGTTCGTTAGTTTAATATACATTCCATATGTTTATATTCATCGCCAAATAAAATGCTATTTTACTTTATTTTCCATTCTATCATTGCACACAGTACTCCATGATGGTACAACCATGATGGAGTACATACTTTCAAAAACCTTTTATTTTTTCTATCTACTTCACATATACTTTATTTTTTATTCATATATACTTATGCGTATTTAAATTTAGCACCACGAACTTTATTATATCCGTCCATAAAATATAATTTAGTATAGTAAGGTTTATAAAATCACTATAACTAAGCTCATTTATTTACTGTAATGAGTTTTTAATGTTTATTTATATTTTAGGAATATCAATTATATTTCCTGGTGACTCATTAATAAGAATATCTGAAATACTTGGGTTCCTTTTTTTTAACTTGAATATTTGAATTTTTGTTAATTCAGGGCTAAATGATATATTTTGTGTTTTAAACTTCAAATTCATAATTTTATTTTGAAGTTTTAATATAAAAACCTTCCATTCTTGTAATGGAGAATTCGAAACTTCCTCCGGACTTTCTAATAGTCGATATCCGTCTGCATAATGAAACATTAGTAATCCCGTTCCTAAGTCACAATCTTTATTTTCAAGAATTGCATTTGGTATATCAAATCCACTATTTCAATTATAATTTGCTGTAAAACAATGAAGGATTATTGGATTATCTATATTCTTTATTCGGCTAATTGTATCCTCGTTATTTGTATTATAAAGTAATTCTTCAAGCAAACTAATATCTTTATTTTCCATTACACCTTACCACCTTACTGATATTTACTTATTTTGTATTTCCAATTGTTTTAGCTTTCTTTCCCAAAGTTCCACTGTTGCACCTTGGCTTGGGTACAATGGTAAACCATTCCCCTGTAATTTCCTTAAATTTTTTTGCAAATCATATACCTGTTTTTGTAAACTATCAATACTTTGTTTAATATCCATTTTATTTAATGCTCTTGCAACTACTTCATTGTAAACAGAATGATATCCTCTATGTCTAGCCATTGTACTTATATTATCATCTGGTACTCTTAGAAAAATACCGTTTGATGAGTCATCAAAGTTCATACCTATCTTTTTAATTACAAGATTATCTGCCATTTCAGAAGGAATAATATGCTGTGCTTGATATCCACTCCATTTAGTTGAACGTTTAAGCCCCATTTCTGTCATCATATTTTTTCCTAATTTAGTAGAATTCCCTCCTGTTACAATACCCGGAGTACCAGGAATAATCCTACTACCTTCACCCGCATCCTTAACCCCACCACTCTCCAAATTCGAGATCCTATTCTGAATACTCGCCTTTGAGGCATTATGGGCTTCTTGGAATTTCCCGCTATAGTTCGTTCCAGTTCTAGCGACACTTCCATCTGGCAGTATTTCTACACCTTTAACGAATGGGGTTACGGAGTACACACCTTTTGCTAATGTATTTTCAATTATATAATACTAGTAATTTCTGTTAACCTTAATTCATAAAAATAATTTTTAAACATTTATAACATGCCTATCTAATAAAAAAGCGCTTGTTGTCTTTCGTAGACAATCAAGCGCTTTAAGTTCATTTGTTTTTAAGCAGCATAAATTTATAAGTTTTGTAGTAACAATATGACACTTTTTATACTTCCTAACAAATACTATGTTAAAACTTACGAGTTTGTACGAGTTCATTAGTTTCATATACATTCCATGTGTTTATATTTATCGCCCGGTAAAATGTCATCTCGCCTAAGCTCGTACTTTATTTTCTATTCTATCATTGCACATAACACTCTATGATGGTACAACCATCATAGAGTATTTACTTTTTTAACAGTTTATTTTTTTTATCCATCTTCTGCTTTAAATATTCAGCAATTTCAGTTTGCCCAAATTCTCTAGCATATTCATATGCATCCAAATTCTTAATACTCTCTCCAGTATATCTAATTGAAATATCTATTCCTTTTTCAACTAGAAACTCAACTACTTCTTTATGCCCACCATAAATTGCTCCAAATAATGGATTTCTGTTCGCTAAGCTCACATCTAATTCTGCGCCGGTCTCTATTAAATACTTTACTATCTCCAAATCCCCCTCTCCTGCTGCCACTCTTAAAGGGGAATCATCAAATATATCACCTTTTGTATTAACATCGATTCCTTTATGGACTAAATATTCCACTATTCCAAAATATCCTTTCTTTGCTGCAACATGTAGCCATGTACCAAATAGCGTCATCGAATGTGAAATTCTGGATTATCCCCTATTAAACGTTTTACTTCATTCTATAAAATTTAAAAGTTAATACAATTATAAAATTATAATTCTCTTTAAAATTTTCACGTTAAAACACAAAAAAGAACTCTGAAATGAACCCAAAAAGTGTCTAACTTTTTGGGTTCATTTCAGAGTCGCTGCACGACACCAGAAGAAGTAAAACCTTATCAAGATGAATCGATCAATTTACTCATGGCGATAAACCTTTCATGGCTCTACTTTGCGTTATTATGGTGTTTGTTATTTTCATGTCTGTTAAAGTTATGGGTATGTTCGAAGCGTTAGTGATAGTCACAAAGAGCAGGTTAGTTCCTTAACCAAAAACATAAAAGAAGAAAGAGGTATTCATTACAAACTACTAGTAGAAGAACGCAAACGTTCAGATAGACGAGAAAGAGAATTGTTCATAAACTTAGAAAAGAACACGGAACAATTAGAAGGTATTACTACTATCCTTAAAAAAGTTCAATTTAGTTATGCTAGCTTAGAGAATAAAATAATGCAAAACTTCAAGTATCTTGAAAGTGAAATTGAAAATGTAAAAATGCAAGTAACCAAAAAGGAAGGCCACGAATAATTCCTGGCCTTTTTGTTTTCTAAACCTAAAAATCTCTTTAAGTTTATAGACTTTGTATCAAAATTTTAAAAACCTTTTATTCAAAACCGATAACAATCCATTCATCTACAAAATTCCAAAAGTGAACATTATATTTAGGCTGACTCTTAGCTGACCAAAAAGTAGCATTGTTATTCTTACAATTTTCATAATCTATAGCTATGTAACTCCCCATACCATTACTAAAGAATCCAAAAGATGTTTTTAAATTAATCCTTATCGGTTCTTCCAATTCATCTATAATCCCCCACTCTAAGTCATCATCCCCAAAGTAAGTTATAGCTTCTAATGGCATCAATCCCATCGATTCACTTGTGTAATCATAAAATCCATTATGAACATTTTCGTAAAAGTCCCTAATAGATTCAGGAATTTCTCTCCATGAAGATTCTAATTCCTCATTATTAAAACTATCTTTAGGATTTCTTCCTTCATAATATAAATCTTCTCCACCTTGATTTTTTATTGTATACAAGATTGAATAGGTGTCCTCACTTACCATCAGTTCAATATCCTCAAGGTATTCTGATAAGTAAGCAATAGTATTAGATAAATTATTATTCACATATTTTTTCCATATACTTAAAATTTTCTTGATTCTCTTTTCTCTATCATGTTTACTAAATACTTCCACCCATAAATCAGGAATTAAAGATGCGTTTATATTCTTAAATTCATTTGCATTAATCAATTGAATATCTTCATTATACTCTCTTAATATATCTAACTTAGAACTCATTTTTTTCCCATCCTTTTTAATATTATTTTATATTATTCTTTGTTAAAATCATCAATTTGTTTTTGCAATATTCTTTCAAGCTGTTTTTCTCTTGTAATCATCTTGCTCCTAAAGTCAGGACTAACTTCTATCTCATCTGGTGTTCTCTTTTTATAATGTGTCCATTCTTCATACGATTTAGATTGCTTTGAAGTGTTTGCAGATTTACTTAATCCTGTAAAGTTTTCTGGGTTATTTAATACTTCTAACTGTTGTTTTTCTGTTAAATTACCAAAACCATCCATATTTGCGATTCTGTCCATAGACACAATATGATCTGCTTCTAGTGAACCTATAAAAGTTTTTCCAGGAAGAGCTTGATCTTCCGTTTCTATCTTTTTATTGTGGCCTTTATTTACTTGTTTTCTTATTTTTGCCGTCGTTTTTTTTCTTAATGCTTCATATTCTTCATCTGTAATCTTTCTCTCACCGTACCTAGGAGGAATTCCACTTTCACCCGTACCCTTAACCCCACCACTCTCCAAATTCGAGATCCTACTCTGAATACTCGCCTTTGAGGCATCATGGGCTTCTTGGAATTTCCCGCTATAGTTCGTTCCAGATCTAACGACACTTCCATCTCGCAGTATTTCTACACCTTTAAAGATTTGGGATACGGAGTCCGCACCTTTTGCTAATGTATTTTCAATTATATAATACTAATAATTTATGTTAGCCTGAATTCATAAAAAATATTTTCTAAAAATTTATAGCATGTCTATCTAATAAAAAAGCACTCGTTGCCTTTCGGAGACAATCAAGTGCTTTAAATTCATCTGTTTTAAGTAGCATTAAATTTGTAAATTTTGTAGTAACAGTAGTATGACACCTTTTATATGGTAACAAGTAATACATTAATACTTACGAGTTCATTATTATTGTGTCCTTTCCATGTCTTTTCAATAAAATATCATCTCGCCTAATTCTCACGCTTTTCTTTCTAATACAGTTGTAAAAATAAAAAATTCAATAGCCACTACGTTCTCCTAACGTTGCCATTGAATTCCTTTACAAAGCATGTACCTTTGTCAGCGTCCAAGTAACCAATAAAATAGGCACATTTCTCAATTTATTTTTCTATTATCAACCCTCCCAAATCCAAAACATTTTTATTATTTCGAATTCAGGAGGTGACAAGTTTAAATGCATTTGTAGTAACACATGGTGTTATTAAAATTGTACGTGGTCAAAAATAGCACATTCTAGATGGTTATGCAATCTTGATATTAACTTATAAGAAAATCTTGATCGGATTCAAGAGTGAAGGCATACAATCCTTAGGTCTATCTATAATATTTGATACACCTTTCTTGAAAAGGAATTCTATCATCAAGCAACACCTCTTCTTGCAGGATTTTTGTTATATTCTCTATTTTCCCAATGAATAATGCATAAAAGTCGCCCGAATTTGGATATAAAAACAGACCAAATCCCTTTGGTGACAGTATTTTGTTGGCCATCTTGATCTTATCGGGTAAAAATTCATAATTAAATGCTTCTAATCTCTCAAGTTCTTCTTGTGTTGCTAATTCAATTTGGTGGGCAAATTCGTAATCAAGAATAAAATTGACAATTTCTTGGTATTGCTCACCTTTATAGTCAACGTATAAAAACTGTTTCGTTGTCAATCCATATTTTAATAGGTCTTCATGTAAGTCATAACTTCCTTGTTCCTTCAAAAATGTTTCCAAATCCTTGCTATCAGGAAATATAATCTGCGCTATCCCTTGATCAGGCATCTTAGCTTCCTCCCTTTTATTGAAATAATTCTCCATGCTTGTTAGGAATATATTCCGGATAGTTTTCACGATAAAATTGATCGATCATCTGAAGTACGGGATCCCATTCAGGATATGACTCATGTTCCCCAAATACCATTCTAGCTTCTGGAGTATTCATCAGAAAATTATCGATTTGAGTAGGTACTGGCAACCCTAGTTGTTTCCTTACATGGATTAAAAATAATATTTCAAAAGGATAAAATCCGTATCTGAAATCACCAAATTCACCTAGCTGTCCGATTTCAGAAGCTAACGCAGAATGATACTGAGACATTATCGAAATTAGATATTCTATTTCTTCTAAGTCACGAGTCGACCAACGTCCTAACACTTCATCATATATATTTAGGTCTTCAGGGATTAAATCGCATCGCAGTTCAGCTTCTTTAAACTTATTTTTCACGACTAGATGCAATTTTTCATTTGTCCCCATGATGGTTTTATTTCTATACTGCAAGTATAGCTCTAGCAAAAACCAAATATGTCTATTCTCTTCATTAGCATCTATTAAATGTCCACCGAAGTGATGAACCATAAAATCATATAATATATTTTCTTCTTTCTCCCATCCATACATTGCAAAATGAACTAATGTGAGGACGACTTCTTTAAACGTATACCCCAAAATCATCTTTGGATATCTGATTTTATAAAGATCTTGTCCCATGCACTGGTAAAATAAGACTTTCTGCATGTTCTTTAATCCTTCTACATTGTTTCCACCGCTTATCAATACATCGTTTTTCCATAGTGACAAGTGATATGAGAAAATTTTGCTTAAATTTATTAGTAGGATATGATCTTTCTCTGTTTCATTTTGCTCAACAATTTTCTCAACCTTACTTCTACTGACATTATATTTATCTTTAACATCTTCAAATTTGATTCCATCCACAAAATTTTTGCTATATCTTTTAAAAGCCATTTCTAACTTTTTGGGGTTCATCATTGCATCCTCCCTATGAATTAATCTATTTTCTTATTCCAGTCCTTTACCTTTAACTCATCAACACCGAATCCAGTATCAGTAATCTTTATATCTGTTTCAACTCTAATAAAATCGAATTGTAGATCCGGACTCTCCTCCATCAGATTCTCTAAGTTATCTCTAAAATTAGCATACCTAGGATCATCGCTGTTAACCATGTCTTGAAAATAAGTATCTCCACCCTTTTTCTGTTTATCCGAGTAACTAAAACTAGCGGAATCTGATGCCTTTGATTCAATAATAGTTAACTTTGGCGGCGGCCCTTTCGATAGGAATGCTGCATCTATACCATTTCTCCCCACTTGGAACAGATCGGAAACATCTTTACCTAAATCACTGTCTCTAGCTACTATTTTTGTCACTTCTTCCCCAAAATCACCTTTATCATGAGAAAAATATTTAGAATTATCGATTTTTCTTTCATACTCCTTTGCAACCTTCAAGTCATAATGATCACTAATAACATCTTTCGTATCCAACTTGTTGGCCAATTTATTTTTTTCTCGCGTTAATCTTTTGACTTCTTTGTCATTTCCCTCTATTTTCAATCTATTTATTTCTTTATCTAACTCTTTAATTTCTTTTGAGATATTGTCTGAAATGTTACTGCCATAACCAACTTTACCCGTACCCTTAACCCCACCACTCTCCAAATTCGAGATCCTACTCTGAATACTCGCCTTTGAGGCATCATGGGCTTCTTGGAATTTCCCGCTATAGTTCGTTCCAGTTCTAGCGACACTTCCATCTGGCAGTATTTCTACACCTTTAGCGAATGGGGTTACGGAGTCCACACCTTTTGCTACTAGACCTTTTATGAAGTAGTCCGCATCATTAATCTTACCTACGGTTTTCCAGCCTTGTATTTTTAAATTTTTTAATAGATTATTTTCCTTAAGCGATTGTACCACATTTTTACCCAAATTTGGATTAAAACCAGGCATTCCTTCTTTGAATTTTAATAATTTCGCTAAATCAGCTAATTCACTCGTGCCTTTGAATGCTTTTACTCCTTTTCCTACCGCTCCCACAACTGGGATTGCATCTAATCCGCCAAAAATGATGTTTCCTACCCGCTCTTCTTGGCTCAATTTCCGGTGTGTTCCCCAGTCTTCTCCGTCGATACCACTTTTTATTTGTACAGCGCCGTATACTACTGCGGCAGCGGCCCCGAGTGGTGGACAAAGGATTGTTGTGATGATGATTCCTACGCCTATTCCTATGTCTCGCACCATTTCTAGTTTTTTCTGTTCATCTTCTATCGATTTGTATTCAAATCCTCGTGTGGATGGGACTACTTTCTTGTATTCTTCATAATTTAATTTTGCATCTGGATTTTGTTTTTTTAGTTCTTCGTACTCCGCTCTCAGTACGTTATCAAATGCAGGTGAATCTTTAAAAATATCTTCTACTGTTATTTTATCTTTCTTCTTCTGTATTGTTTGTGGTACACTTCCGTAGCCCGCATGCGCACCTGGTAATACTGTCGTTGTTGTAGAGCCAATTCGGTTATTTGTTTCAAAACTGAGAATAGATGTATCTCTCATTTTTTGAGCGAATTTATCCATTTCTACTAAAAAAGGTTTATCTATATGTTCAGACACCAATCGCCCTGCTTCTCCGCAATATTTTTGTAATGTCGTATAACTATCAAGTAATTCCCCGATTTTTTGCGATTGATCTTTAGGATTAAAATGTATACTACCATCCGAGTCTAAATCTCGTATTCTTCCATCAATTCTTTTTAATGATTCATTTGCTTCCCGTAATTTCATGAGTGCATCTTTTGTAATTCGATTCATACCATCCCCCATGTTTTGCCATGGTTCAGGTCTATATTTCACATCCATCTCGTTTTCATCCCCCCAGCCGTATGGTGATTTCTACAACTTACTTAATATTTCACGTAATTGTTCGTCCTTTTCAAGCATTTCTACACATACATTCCCTACAACTGTCGCTGACCTAGAATAGTGTTCAGCCAATTCTAGTGTTTTGTGTAATATATCAGGATATTTTTCAATTACTCTCATCGCTTCACCTTTTTGATAAAAATCACAGCTTAATAAACTCTCAATATTCGTTCCAATGACGTCTACATGGATTTTATATATATTTTCTAACTTCATTACTATATCTAGTAGTTCTTGAAAATTAACTAATACTTCTTCTCCACCACCAGAACCACTATCTCCCATTGATACTTGCATTATTGAATACCTCCTAACGAGAATTGTCTCGGGTCAATTAACTTTTTATATGGCATTTTTAACACGTCATACAATTTCTTATTAACCGCATAGAGGCTCACCCAGTCATATCGATTACGATCTACATCTATTTGAACGAAATCTTCTCCTTCAGTGAAATATAAGAAACATTCCCATTTTCCTCCTCTATTACTTCGAGGCCTCGTATACGTTTCTATCGCTATAACGTTTTTATTTGATAAATCTTTTTCCTCAAATGTTTGTTGTTCTTCTTCTGTCATTCTCTTTGAGAAAAATGTATCTTCTATTTCCCTCGGTTCTCTCAATAAGAAAGGGATGCGTGTTAATAAGGAAAAATATACGTCTGGCTTTGGTATGTAGTCGATCTCGTATTTTTTATTTGGTTCTATTTCCGTTAATACAGCCACTCGGTCTTTATCCTCTTTCAAAAAGCCAATTAATACATTATTCATTCTCGTGTATTCATGACAACTTTCATATTCCTTTAATAGTTCAATTATTTGAAAAGCTGCAGGGGTAATTCCATTTTCACTTGTAAGTAGGCCTTTTTCTTTTAAACTCGTAGTTGCTTTCGTGACACATTCTGCATCAAGTAAAATAATTGCGTCACGGTTTGGCAATCCAAATATATCGGTAACCCCAGCTGCACCTGCGAGAACATATAATTCAGCAGGTGCAAAACTCATTTCTTTCCCCATTCTTTTATCCCTCGTTTCTCCATCACAGTTGTTTTATCGCCCTTACTTCCGATTTATCTCCGTACGTTTGAATGCTTTTATCTAACTCTTTCAAAGCTTTCGTATGTCCTTCAAATGCCTCTACCATTTCTGAATTATATTGAATGATCAAATCAAGATAACTTAAAAATGCATCTCTCGTTTTTCCATTCCATTTCGCACCTGTGACATATGCTTTTAAGTCTTTCGCTTGGTTTAAAGAATCCTTCATACCATTTTCAATGTTTTGTGCGTAAGAAATGGCACTTGCAGTGTTACTTCCTATAATTTCAACCTCTTTACCACTCATGTTGGTTCCCTCCATTCTTTGTATGCTTAATGGATAAGTTTTTCAAATTCCTTTTTCTTTTCTTCAAAAGCCTTGGTCGCTGCAGCGTATGCTGACGCTTTCTCTGATTCTGCTTTCGCTTTATATTCCAAATACTTTGCATAAGCTGTACTTTTTGCAGATCCAACATCGCTTAATGCACTTTTAAAATAGGATAATACTGTATTTAAGTCTTCATCCTTTTCATGACGTTTTTGTTCAAATTCAACTGCCGGAATTTTATTAGCTTCTAAGCCATTACTTTTACTCTCATACTCTCTCTTCGCTGATTCAGCCTCTTGAATGAATTGCTTTAACTCTCTTTCTTTATCTTTTAAATAATCATGTAAATCATCATACCGATCTCGTTTCCTCGCACTTTCTGTAAAACCAGACGCATTTAAAAAAGCATTGTATAATTCATCTAACATCTTTCTCCCCCTTTAGCGCAATAACTATGTAGTTAAATTCGTATATTTAAACATGAATATTCATTACATTAAGAATTAACAAATAATTATTTTTACATATTGCTATTTTATCAAAGGGATTTTAACATTTCCATATTTTATGAATGGCTTTCGCATTTTTCTTCAATAAAGTGAAACTTTAATCAATATGACTATGTATTTATGTGCAGAAATAATAAAAAACACTGCCAGGCGCAGTGTTTTTTATTATTACCTTTTATCCAATTCATTCGTATTAAATCCTTGCTTGAGAGTAAGACCAGTTCTTTCTTATTTCATCAACAACTATTTCTGGATAATCCCAATGAAGCGTACGAGTAGGCTCCCGGACTCGTTTTACTATTCCTTGGGCTGTTTTGTTTCTATATTCATTCCAATATTTTGGCTCAGTCGCGCTTAAAAGAACAATAGAAAAAGGATCTGATATGAATATCAGATCCTTAACTTTAATTTCTTAATACATACATCTTTTTACACGATAACTGGTTCATACGTGCTCAAATTATCATACTCAGTTTTTACAATACTAGGCGGAAGGTTAACACATCCTCAGATTCACCTTTTCCTGTAGCAGTGCATAATGTTTAATAAAATTACAGCATATTTTTACTTACCAGACTTAATTTTTTCGTTATATTCTTCTAAAGTTAACCCTTTTTCTTTTAGATAAACAGCAACTTCTTTTCCTACATAACGATAGTGCCATGGCTCATACTTAATGCCAGTAATATTCTCTTTATCTTTTGGATAGCGGAGAGTAAACCCATATTCTGCAGCATTCTTATCTAACCATTTGAATGCATCGGTAGTTTCAAATTTTGCATTTAAATCTTCTACAGTATTCTGCCATTCAACTGAAATAATGTCTAACGCTAATCCAGTATGATGTTCACTTGCACCAGGATACTGAAGATATTCCAATGCCTTAGCACTAGCCTCTTTATCCGACAAGCCTTGAGATTTATAGCTTTTAACTGAAGCATCATAATAAGTTTGTTGTAATTTTATAGCTCGATAACCTGATCTTAAATAAAGATTGATTCCCTCTTTTTTTGCAGCTGCTACCATATCCTGATAAGAAGTTGCAATTCTACTATCTATTTTCATATTTGGCTTCGCATTTTGGGTGATACTTGTTAATTCAATTCCTAGTTCCTTTGATAACATATGCTCTCTATTTACAAGGATAATTCTCCAATCATTAACATCAGAGATAGGTAAAACATCTTTTTTCTTCGCATGTATTTCATTTTTATTTTTATCGTTATTATTAGTAGTTGCCTGAGATGTTTGCTTTCCACTACAAGCAGCAAGACTCCATCCCATTGCTAATACCAATGCTAAAATTATAAATTTTTTAATTGTATCTCATTCCCTTTTTGTTTATTAGTCTTTATACCAATTTCCCAACACGTCTCTAGGAATCTCCTTGAAATCCTTCAAAGAAACGGGGCCGACAAATTTTTTAATTCCATGTTTTTTAGAATTTTCATCCGAATAATCTTTTAAAAATTGAATTTTAAATTGTTTCTTACCATCAGCATAGTCGGTTACTGTCGGTACGATTGCCGCTTGTCGTATACCAAAAGTTTTATCTTCATACTTAACAAATTGTACATAAGATAATCCTCCAACCAATGTTTCTAATTTTTCTTGCGCAGAAATAAGATTTCCAAGAGAATAATAGATTAGCGTTTCATGTCCATCTTTATTTTGTTTCCACTCAATTGGTTGAATTACATGTGGATGATTTCCAATTACTACATCTACACCTAAATCTGTTAAATATTGAGCAACTTCTTTTTGTTGCTTTGAAGGTGTTGAGGTATATTCTACTCCCCAATGCACCATAACAATCACCATATCAGAGCTACTCTTCGCCTTTTCCACATCATTTTGTATCGCTTTTTTATCAATTAAATTTAAAGCCCAAGACTTATCAGCTGGAATTTTAATTCCATTCGTACCATATGTATAATTGAGTAACGCAAAACGAATACCATTTTTTGTAATCGTTTTTATTTCATTACGCTCGTTTTGACTCTCATTAATACCTACCGGGATAACATCCGGATATTTCTTCCAGTATTCTCTTGTATTCGCAACACCTTTAATACCCATATCCATAGCGTGATTTGTCGCTTGCGTCACTATATTGAATCCAGTGTCCACTAAAGATTGGCCTACTTCTTCAGGTGTATTGAAAGTCGGATATCCTTGTACTTTTAAATTATTTCCGGCAATCGGAGTCTCCTGGTTCACTATAGCAAGATCGCTTGATTTAACAGCTTTTTTGATATTTTCATAAATATAATTATAATCATATGAACCATCTTTTTGTTTGCCATCTTTAATTACTGCGTCATGATATAAATTATCACCCGTTGCTATTAAATTCACAACCGATTGTACTTTTTTATCTTCCGTAAAATTAGGAGACTGTTGGATAGGACTTTTCTCTACCCAATTCGGTGCTTTTAATGATGTATCTATATTGGATTCAGCCGGTGGTAATGAAGCTTTAGATGTCTTAACATCTGTATTACCACAAGCGGTTAAAAGCACTAAAAAAATAAGACATACTAAAAAAAACTTTTTACTTTTCTGTAAAGTATCTAACATGTGATCCTCTTTTCTGTTTTATTCCTTATAACCTGTTCTAACAAATCATTCTTTAAAAAAACGTATTTTGGTTTTACCCTTAATTATGGAAGGACACTCTGTTACACCTGCTTCGGAATATATTAATAATTGTTTTCCGCTTTCTAGCAATCTATCGATTCCATCAGAAGTAATAGATTACTAGAAAAAGATGATCCATCAGGATGTCGACTAGTTTTATATACCTGTTCCAATTGCAGTAACTCGTTTAATATTTAAACAAGATAGGAGAATCGTTCATATAGCCTCTTCTCTCGCTTTATGTTTAAGGTGCCTCCCAAAAAAGGGATCGTTGCTGTACCCCTTTACATAGTGCGAAATTTTTGCAACTAATTTCTTTCATTCAAGCGACAAACATTATACCGATAACAATAAGTAAGACCCAAGAACTTATTTTACCAATATACGAAAAAAGTAGCAATCTTTTGCCCCATATAAAGAAGCCAATTAGGAGAAATGAACGAGAGATTCATTCTATTCAATTCCTTCATTGATTAATAAAAAAACAAGCCACCCAACTATTGGATGGCTCTATACTATAAAGAGAATTTGTTATTGGATTACTTCAATTTCCCTTCAAAAACAATCTTCCTACCGCACGGCTCAACTACTGTTTTGCCGTCTTTCTTTACTTCATGAAAGATTGGCTCTTCCATACGACGAGACGGAGCGTAGCCTTCTTGTTCCATACGTGCTAAGCAGTCTGTAATTGTTTCATTTTCAAGTACTTCAAATTTCTTTTTATTAGGTTGTTTTGTCATGCCCTAACCTACTTTCTATTTTTCTTGATGCGAATTGATTTTTCATGTAGACCATATATAACATTGCGAGAATTCCCATTATAATCATAACCGCAATAAAAAAGCTTGTATACTGTATTTTTTCTATAAATACGCCGCCTAATACAGGTCCCATAATACTTCCTAAACTAAAAGCGATTCCGGATAATATATTACCTGCCGGTAGTAAGTGTCTCGGTAATAAGTCAGTCATAAATCCAAGCCCTAAAGAGAAGCACGATCCAATAACCATACCCGCTAAAAGCATGCAGGCAAAGACAATCCAGTAATATTGATCAAATACGGCGGCAAGTAGAAAAATGCCCGTACTTATGCTAAACGTCCAAGTTAATATACGGTCCCTTCCGTATTTATCACTTAATATACCGAGCGGAATTTGTGTAATAATACCCCCAACTGCAAATGCTGGTAACAAGAAGGATACATCTGAAACAGACCACCCTTTACGAAGTGCGTATACTGGTAAGTTACTGTTTAACATTGCTTCAAGTACGCCATATGCAAGTGGTCCCAGCAGTGCAATCCATCCTAATCCAACAACTTGTTTATAACGAGAAAATGATGATTCACTCTTCGCTTCTCTTTCATCTTGCGCTGGGAATGCATTTTTTGTTGGAAGTAGTAAAAGCCAACCTATTAGACAAAGTATAGTAGATATAATAAATGGTGTTGCAAGACCGTACTGCACAGTGCTTGCTAAATACGGACCAACGGCAAAACCAATTCCGAAGAATACACCGTATATCGATACTTGTCTCCCTATTTTACTTGGGTCTGATGTTGTCGTGATCCATGTTTGTGTTCCGACATGAAGCATATGATCTCCAACTCCAACTAGAAATCTAAGGATAAACCATACCCAAAATGAAAATGTTTGTGTAAAAAAGAATAATGAAATAATAACGAGAAACCCACCTATAACAATAATCGGCTTCATTCCAAACCTTTGCATCGGTTTTTCAAGAAACGGCGAAATAACTACTATCCCAATGTACAATGCCGTCGCATGAATACCATTAATACTTGAACTAACCCCTTCTTGTTCAAAAATCATTGCAATGGCCGGTAAGAGCATTCCTTGTGACAAACCCGAGATTGCTACAATCCCAACCATAATCCAAAAAGTAAAACGCATTGACATCCTCTGTCCCTCTCCTTCTCATGCTTCCACTTTTCATTATAAACTGTTTCTTCAAATGCGTGTACGAATATTCGCAATAAAAAACAAGCTAAAAGAATGAACCTTTTAGCTTGTTATCTTATCCTTCCCAAACTTGCGCTTTCACATTGTAATGAAAGTGTTTAAAATATGGATTTTCATAAAATGAAGGTCCATATAAGTAATGTTGCATATGAGCTGTTAGTGGCTGCTGCATTTGTAAAGGAACTACAGCTGGTGAAACTTGCATATACATCGGATCTATCATTATTTTTGTATAGATATGATGATTATATGGCGAATAAGCGATTAAGGATGGTTTATGCATTGATAATCTCCCCTTATACATACAAATGTTATAGTATATGCAACACTTCTCATTTCGGGGATTATTTCTGTTCTAACCAATCCTCTACATGTTTTATAAATACATCTAAACAATCAATAAACGGCGAGTGTCCGCAATCTTCTAATACCTTCAACTCTGCATTTGGCAAATGTTTCGCTAATTCCTCACCGACTACTTGCGGTACGACATAATCTCTATCACCTTGTATGACGAGTGTTGGCGCTTTAATACGATGAATTTGTTTACTTCCCTCTACAACCCCATTATGTTCATCTGAAATATTAAATGTAATGAGCGCATAATTCACATCTACGAAATTACGTTGCGTTAACATATCATCTAAATACTTTTCATAACGATCCGGTTCAGGTTGATTATGTGTATATATTAATAGATTCCATACTGTACGGTAATATAGTTTGTTCATATTTTTTATCGCATCTAATACTGGAGCGATTTGTACTGGATCTTGCGCAATTTCTTCTTTCGTCTTTACTAAACTTGATACAATCGGCTGCCCATTCGTATCTTTTTTAAAGATTGGGTATCCTTTCATTCCTACTGATTCTACTAAAATTAACTTTTCTACAAAAGTTGGGTGATTCGCTGTAAATTGCATCGCAACGCCACCACCCATTGACCAGCCCATTAATGAAAATTTCTCTAGCTTTAACTCGTCAATAAATAATTTTACATCGTCTGCAAAGTCTTGTAATGAATCTATCGACTGATTATACGTTGATTGTCCAAACCCTCTTAAATCAAGAGCGTAAATATGGTATTGATCTTGCAACTTTTCAATAACTAAATCCCAATGTTGTGACGATGTCATGTTCCCGTGAATGAGTACAAGAATATCTGTATTTCGCCTTCCAACTTCCTGATATGCAATCGTTTCTCCGTTCGATAGTGAAACAAACTCCATTGTTGCAGGCTTAATCATCACAAGTTCCCCCATTCTATTTAATAGAAAGAAAATTCTTTACTTAATTAAAGAATAGCACGTAGAATATACGTTCGCAACATAAAACCTATAAGAATTTTTTACACAAATCAACATGTCTATTACTAGACAATTATTATAAAAAAGTATATAGTTAGCTAGGTAACTAATTTGAAAGGATTAAAATACATGGACGAAAAACAACATTTTTTTCACATCGTCAGCCAGACTTCTCGAAAGTTTACGAAGAAATTTAATGAACGTGTATCTCCAACAGGGTTATTTAGTGCGCAATGGGCTGTTATTTTCCGCATTAATCAAACTGGTTCTTGTACGCAAACAGAATTGTGCCAGTATTTAAATGTTGAATCACCAACGATGACTCGTACGTTAACACGTATGGAAACGATGGGATGGATTATTCGTACAGAAGGTAAAGATCGCCGCGAGAAGCTCATTTCTTTATCCGAAACAGCGATAAAGATGATTCCAGTATGGCAAGAAGAAGTTGATACTTTCGAAGAAAAAACGCTAGAAGGTATTAATGAAGATGATTTACATCAAGCATTTCAGGTGTTACAACAAATTATTAAAAATTTAGATTAAATTGGAGGGATGACGATGCAAAGTGAGAAACTTTGGACGAAGGATTTCCTCGGAACTTGTTTTAGTAGTCTATTTCTTTTCTTAACATTTTACATGCTTATGACTACTCTGCCTGTCTATGTCATAGACGGCCTAAAAGGAAAACCTGAGGAAATTGGTTTAGTTGCAACTGTGTTTCTTATTTCTTCTGTTTTATGTAGACCATTCACAGGAAAATGGCTCGATGATTTAGGAAGAAAGAAAATATTATTTATTTCACTTTCATTATTTTTAGCCGCTACTGTTATGTATTTCGGTGCGCAAAGTTTATTCTTATTACTTGCCCTTCGCTTCTTGCACGGTATTGGGTTCGGGATGGCAACGACAGCTACTGGTACGATTGTAACTGATGTTGCGCCAGCTCATCGACGAGGCGAAGCGCTTGCATATTTCGGCGTATTTATGAGTCTGCCGATGGTAATTGGTCCTTTTTTAGGTTTAACAATTATTTCTCATTTTTCGTTTACTGTATTATTTATCGTTTGTTCCGTATTTTCATTACTTGCATTTTTATTAGGACTACTTGTAGATATTCCGCACGAAGCACCTGTTAGCAAACAAAAACGTGAAAAAATGAAATGGAAAGACTTAATCGAACCATCTTCTATTCCGATTGCACTTACAGGATTTGTTTTAGCCTTTTCTTATAGTGGTATTTTATCCTTTATTCCTATTTATGCGAAAGAACTCGGTTTAAGTGAAATTGCAAGTTACTTCTTTATTTTATACGCACTTGTTGTTGTCATTTCTCGTCCATTTACAGGAAAGATTTTTGATCGCTTCGGTGAAAATGTACTCGTTTACCCTGCTATCATTATTTTCACAATCGGAATGTTCATATTAAGCCAAGCACAAACTTCATTTTGGTTCCTTGGCGCAGGTATGCTAATCGGTTTAGGTTACGGGACATTAATTCCGAGTTTCCAAACGATTGCGATTTCTGCCGCTCCAAACCATAGACGTGGTTCTGCGACAGCTACGTATTTCTCATTCTTTGATAGTGGTATTGGTTTTGGTTCTTTCATTTTAGGTATTGTCGCAGCGAAATCCAGTTATCATAATATGTATTTTATCGCAGCTATTATCGTTGCGTTCACTTTACTTTTATATTATGGATTACACGGACGAAAACAAAAATTCAAGAAACAACCTACAGACGGAAAAATTTCCGCTTAACGTTAATAAGGAAAGTAAACTTCCCCGTTTACTTTCCTTATTTTGTATTTCTTTCAAGACGAGCGTATACTTATAGTAGAAATAAAAAGGAGGGCCATATATGAAACTAAAAAAATCTCCCCTACTCTTACTTATACTAACATTCATATTTGTAATTACAGGGCTTGGGTTTACTTACTTCAAACAAAATAAAACGACCCCATCAAAACATAATGTGACAAAAGAAAACTGGTTAAATGACCCTTACTTACGTTGGTCGTACACACACATGAAAGAATTCACTTTAGTTAATGACGTAAAAAACAATCCTGACCAAATTGCTCACTTCCCTTCCGCATTGCAAAACTTAGACGATTTTGCTGTGGAGCGTAGATTCGGAAATACAACTCCTCTAAAAAAACTTTTAGATGATAACAAAACAGATGCTTTTGTCGTTGTACATAATGGACAACTTGTTTACGAACGATATTTCAATGGGTATAAACAGAATGAACCTCATGGTATGGCATCATTAGCAAAAGTCTTTACCGGGGCAATTATACAATCTCTCGCTGAAGAGAATCGTATCGATTTAGAGAAAACAGCTGACACTTACATAAAAGAATTAAAAAACACACCGTTCGGTAATGCCACACTTCAGCAATTAATGGACATGCAAGTTTCAGCTGAATATCCTACTCATGGATATGAGCAACCTGGGCTAGAAAATCAAGATGCACAATTATATTTAGCTAGCAATATTTTACCCCGCGGCAAAAATTACGACGGTCCGATGAAAATTTATGATATGTTACGGGAAGCCGAAGAAACTGCACCGCCTGGTTCTTCCTTTTCTTACAATAACGGATCAACAGAAACGCTCGCTTGGATTATTAGAACTATTACTGGTAAATCACTAGCTGAAAATGTAAGCGAACGAATTTGGTCTCAAATTGGTATGGAAGAAAACGCGTATTACGTTACAGATGAAACAAAAGTAGAACAAGCTAGTGCTGGATTAAATGCAACTGCTAGAGATATGGCGAGATTCGGGCAATTACTATTAAACAACGGGGAATATAACGGAAAACAAATTCTCCCTTCTTCTATTACAGAAAGTGTAAAAAATGTACAAGAAGGTGAACTTGAAATTAGTAGTGGCGCTTCTATTTCTTATCATAATCAATGGTGGATTCCCCACAATGAACAAGGTGCTTTTGAAGTGTTAGGTAGTTACGGACAAACACTTTACATCGATCCGAAAGCAAATATGGTAATCGTTCATTTCTCTTCTAACGCAACGCCAAGTAATGAAATACATTCGACTTACTCAAATATGTATATTGATATTGCACATCATTTAGAAAAGCTTCCACAGTAGTGGAAGCTTTTTCTTATTTCGGTGTTTTATTTGAATCCATTATATTATTCCAGGTTTAAAAGCATTCGTAAATCTACTATACTCATCATGGTTATTCATTATTAAACTTTTTATTAGCAATCCAATAAAACGTTACGAAGAGTGTCAATAAAATCCATACTATAGTTAGTAATCCATTGATTATTGCGTTTGAATTTACTCCCCCCGTGACTAACATTTCCATTGCATACTTACTCATACTGGCTGGATTAAGCTGATCCATTATTGGATTCAAACCGACGATTACTCTACAAGCTAAAAGGAAAACAATTGAAATTAATGCAATCATACCTTGACTTTGAAAAATAGCACTTATCATTGTTGTGAAAGATACGATAAAAAGAACCCAAATTAAATAAAATAGTAATCCAGTAATTAGGTGTGCGAATGGAACAACAGTAAAAAGATAATTTACATATATATAAGAAGTAACGAATCCAATTGTTACACTAAACGCTACCATTAAATAGTTCGACACTATTTTCCCACCTACATATGAAGGAACAGTAACAGGCCTTGTTAAAATAAAGGCCAACATACCATTAGCTTTATCTGTTTGAATAGCACCCATCATAGAAATCACTAGAATCATAAGTCCAAGCTGATCAAACTGGGATCCCAAAGTACTCGCTAATACTCCGCCCCCTTTTTGCGTTGCCATACTCGAATCAATGGTAATTCCCTGTCCTCCACCTAACGCTTCTAAAATTGATGGCAAATAATGAGTTACTATCGGTTGTGTTGCGCCTAAAAATATAAAAACAATTGGTAGCCAAATAATCTTGAAATCACGTAACATTTGAACACATTCTTTTTTTATCAATACAATTGAGTTATTCATTTTTGCACCACCAATTTCAAGAAGATTTCTTCTAAAGTATCGTTGCTCATTTCAAATTTAACGATGTTCACTTTATGTTCGAGTGCATTTTGCAATAACATATTTTTATTTATTTCAATGCTTTCAACCTTCACTTTGATTTTAAGCCCAACCACTTCAACGTCCTTCACATACGGTAATTTTTTTACAATTTCAATCCACTTTTGATCTTTAGCTGTTATTTCAATCATTAATTTATTTTCACTATTACGATGTAAAAGTTCCGTAATCGTTGTATCTTCTATTTTTGTTCCATCTTTTATAATGACAAATCGTTCACAGATTTCTTCCGCATCGCCTAATATATGGGTTGATAATAAAATGGTTGTATCTTTTTTTATTTCTTCAATTAAATTCAATACTTCCCGTCGGCCGATTGGATCTAATGCGGATACCGGTTCATCCATGACAATAAGTGACGGTTTATGCAATAATGCTTGTGCAATACCAAGTCGTTGTTTCATTCCACCAGAAAATGTACTAACCTTTGCGTTTTCTTCGTCCTTTAGTCCAACTTTCTCCAAAATCTTTGGAATCGACTTTGACAATTCTTCTTTTTTCAATCCCGAAAGTTGGCCCATAAAGGTAAGCGTTTCTCTCGCTGTCATCCAATGGAAAAAATTAGGATATTGCGGTAAATAACCAATTTCACTTTTCATTTTTGATATTTTTATCCCATTCAATAAAACTTCACCAGCAGTTGGATGAATAATATCCGAAATTACTTTTATTAATGTGGATTTCCCTGCTCCGTTCGGTCCAATTAATCCGACGCATTCCCCCGCTTGCAGTTCCATCGAGAAATTATTAACCGCACTTTTTCTTTTAAATACTTTTGTTACATTTTTAATCTCTAATTTCATAATTTCTCACTATCCTTTCTCCCTATAACGAAGTAGAAAATAGGTCCCAATACATTAATGAAAAGAATAATGAACGTCCATACAAGTACATTTTTTCTTGTTTTTCTATGTCGGTATAAATCAATGAATGCAATGAAAACTAAAAGTACCCCCACTGCAATAACTGGCAATATAATGGGTAGAAAAGTCATAATATCAATGTCTTTAAGATCATTCAATCCATAATGTAGTTGCATTATTGTCATTCCTCCCTAAATTCATTCTCATTATTGATAATGATAAAACATAAACGAATGAATTGCAAACTTTATTCTCATTATTTATAATGAGAATAAAAATACATAATAAATAAGGTGAGCGAATGAATAATAAAGTTGAAATTTTAATGCATCCGGTAAGAATGAAAATTTGCCAAGTGTTAATGAGAAATAAGGAAGATGGGCTAACACCATTAGAAATGGTAAAAATCATTAAAAATGTACCACAAGCCACACTATATAGACAGCTACAAACTATGGTTGATTCTGGTATCGTCCATGTAATTAAAGAAAAAAAGGTGAAATCTGTTTCTGAAAAATATTACGCAATCAATGAAGAAGATGCAAAAATTGAAGGAAGTGAATGGAAAGGATTATCTGATGATGAAAAGTTAAACTACATTTCCTATTATCAGTTATCACTTATGACACAATATCAAAGTTACCTTAAGAAATTAGAGGAACAAAACAGTCAAGAAGATACTGCTACTTTTTCTGTAGTAGAATTAAAGCTAGATGAAGAACACTTTGGAAAATTTCAAAACGAACTTAACGAATTAATGATTAAATACTACAATAGCCAAAGTAAAGGCGACGAAATAGAGACTCCGGTTCGGACTGTCGCTATTACAATTATTCCAGAAACTTAAATTTACTCGATATAAAAATGCAAATCAATAATTTGAACTAAATCCTGAAAACAGGATACCTCTCAAAACACCTAAACCATCTGCTTCCTATATTCTCTTTAGGGGCTAGGTGGTTTAATTTTTCTTGAATTCACACACAAATGTAGTAATGAATGTATTACTTTTGTTATCTTTTATAAGTAAAAAGCTTCATCTTTTTAATGAAGCTTTCTATCACTTTATTAAAAAGATAATAAATTAATCGTTTCCTTTAAAACACTTCCCTTACAAAGATTGTCTGTTCATATTGGTCGAAAATTTCTTCTATAGATGAAAATAAAGTTTCTTCCGGTATGATGAACTTTATTTTTTGATCATTTTTTAACATAAAGGAAATTGTTCCATTATCATTAAAACCTGTATGAAACGTTCCTCGTTTATTTAATAGTACCTCTTCAATTATATTTATTTCAATTGAAAAGTTATTCTTTAATTGCAAGAGTTCATGTACATCGCCAGTATGTATTTTTGCATCTATTTCAGTTTCTAAGTTTAATTGTTTTTTCTCAATTTTTTTGAACCAAAACAAAAACAATAGCTCTGAAATACCAGGTAATTGTTTTTTATAAGCATGTCGGCTATGAAACTGTCCGCCAATCTTTATAAAATATATACAGTCACCTGTAATAAAAACTTTATAATATATATCTGCCGTAAACATTTTAGGCTTTAAAAGATAAAAACTTTTGATCATAATTACCCCATCAATTTTAAATGTATTTGTATAAACATTTTTAGCTAGATTTGTGCTAAAACATATTTCTCATGTAATGCAACACTATTGTATTGAATCTCCTCTCCCTTTGCAACAGTTGCTTTGAAGCCAGCTAGTAACCTTTCTCTATACTATCCCTATAAGTGCTATCCCATTTCCAACCGTTTTTCTTCTAGTATATTAAAAGCAGAATTTGATACGAGGCTCTATATCAATCTATCAATAAATTACCACTCTGTAAATATCTGAATTTTCTTTATATTGAAGGTTATCTCCTAAACAACCTCGAATAATTGTAATACATATACATAAGGAGGTTGATCTATTTTGTTTCGTTCCTTTACAAATGGTTGCGTCGCCTTAGTGCAACGCTTCTTGCCAGAACCGTTTATTTTATCATGTTTACTAACTGTTTTCGTTATCTTCTTTGGTATGTTTGCGACTCACCAAACACCTGTAGAAATGATTAATCACTGGGGTAATGGAATTTGGGGACTCCTCGCCTTTTCTATGCAAATGGCACTTGTACTCGTGACTGGATCTGCTTTAGCAAATGCTCCTCTTATTAAAAAAGGATTAACGAAAGCTGCCAGACTACCAAAAACAACTGGACAAGGCATTATTGCCATTTCAATTGTAAGTTTACTCGGTGCATACATAAACTGGGGCTTTGGAATTGTTGTATCTGTTTTATACGCAAAAGAAGTGGCAAGGCAGCTGGACGGATTAGATTATAGACTAGCAATCGCCTCTTCTTACTCTGGATTTCTCATTTGGCATGCCGGTCTTTCTGCCTCTATTCCTCTTACGTTAGCAACAGGCGGTGAAACGTTAATTAAAACGACTGCTGGAAGTATTAAAGAGGCGATTCCAATAACAGAAACGTTATTCTCACCATACGCTCTCGTTCCAGTTATTATTTTTCTCATTACGATGCCTCTCATTAATAAAGCGATGCATCCAGATGAAAAACATACGATTACAGTAGATCCTAGCGTGTTCCATGAAGAAGCTGCTGCTCAAGAAGTAGAAAAAAATACGTTCGCTGAAAAGATGGAAAATAGCATTATTATTACACTTTGCGTTGGATTGTTAGGTCTCATTTATATTTTCAATTACTTTTATACGAAAGGTTTTAACCTTACTCTCGATATCGTGATTTTTATGTTATTAATTGCAGGTCTTATTTTCCACCGTACTCCGATTCAGTATATTCGTGCTTTTTCAGACTCTACGAAAAGTGCTTCTGGCATTTTACTTCAATTTCCGTTTTACGCAGGAATTATGGGCATGATGATTGGAGCAAATAGTGAAGGACTTTCACTTGGAGGAGCTATTTCTAATTTCTTTATTAGCATTTCAAATGAAACGACTTTTCCGCTCTTTACATTTTTAAGTGCTGGCATTGTTAACATTTTCGTTCCATCTGGCGGCGGTCAATGGGCTGTGCAAGCACCAATTATGATTCCAGCTGGCGCTGAACTTGGTGTACCTGCTGCAAAAACAGCAATGGCAATTGCATGGGGCGATGCTTGGACGAATTTAATTCAACCTTTCTGGGCATTACCAGCATTAGCGATAGCTGGTTTAGGAGCTCGTGACATTATGGGATTTTGTGTTGTGAACTTACTATATGCGGGTTTTATCATTAGTCTATGCTTCTTATTTTTTTAAACGAAAAGCTAGTTTTATACTAGCTTTTTTACACAATAAATCACTTATTTCCCATGAAATTTATAATCTTCTCCCACTCTAACTCCGTAAGATGTAATGACTCAAATGCAAAAAAATCTTCGCACACTTTTTCAATTAGATGTGGATTTTCCCTCAAAAAATTCCACTGTAATACTTTAGGAAGAAAATGCATTTCATATTCTTTACTTCCCCGTACTACCTGATCAACTTCTCTTTCACAAATTCCTCTTATTAAATAATCATTTCTTAACTCTATTTGAATTTGCTGAAATGTTTCGCTGCATTTTTTCAATTGAAGTAAACACGTAACATACTTCCGAAAAAGTTCGCCATCATACTGAACACAGTTTATAATACGATCGACTTCATTCATAATGCACGAGCCTTTTCTTCTATTTGTAATAACCATTTCTCACGCTTTGATACTTTACTCGTTTTCACAGATTGAAACACTGACCGTTTTATATCGCGAATGCCACAAAAACGTAAAATACCTCTCTTCATCATAATCCAATCTGCTGATCGATATAACAATGCGACGTACCATAGAGGCGAGTCTAACGTATTAATAACCCATGCTTTTTTCCCTTGCAATAATCCTTTCGGCAGAGCCCCTTCATATTTATAAGCAAATCCAGCTACGAAAATACGATCGATAAATCCTTTTAAAATTGCTGGCATCCCCCACCACCATATTGGATAGATGAATAGAAGTGTATCTGCTTCTTCTACTAACGTTCTATACCGAGCTGTTTCCTCTTCATTTACTAAATCGCGTCTTTTCTTCTCTTCATTAAATACGAGGACTGGATCAAATTGTTCTTTGTATAAATCAAGTACGGTCACTGAATGATTTGTTTCCTGTAGTCCTTTTTGCACATGATTGAAAATCGCCGCGTTAAAACTTGAAGGGTTAGGATGAGCATATATAATTAGTACGTTCACTACAAAACAACTCCCTCTATACGTTAAAGTTTCCCCTTCTTTAATAACTTCTCTACAATTTGTACGTTTTTCGAACTTTGCAACAATCGATTTAATAATATAAGTAACTCTTCTTTTTCTAAATCTTTCAGTTTCTCTTTAACTGCACTCTCACCAGCACCTTGAATATCATAAACAACTGCCACCATATGTTTACGGACACTCACAGTTACTTTCTGAAAAATCTTCGAGATCGATAACTACTTCATAATTTCCTGCATTTCCAGTAACGAAAGCAAACACTTTTTTATCTTGTATTTCAACATCTTCTACATGCCCATCTTCATAATATTCATATCCCTTATCTACAATGTACTTTGGGATCCATTTCGTTATATCTTTTAATAAGTAAGCGTACATAATTGTACCCCTTCCTTTAATTCCCTTTTGACTTCAAAAATCCTGCATGTTATTCTAATTACTGTTAAGTAGCAAGTCTACGTGACAAAACGACTGACACCTATTCGGCGAAGGTGTCTCTTTTCATTTGCAGCCGATATGAATTGCCTCTTTCAGGCACATTCAATTTTTGACACTACACACTCAACACCATTCCCTGTATCAGGCTGCTTTAGCAGTCTTTTACTCTACATACTCCGTTATTTTAAGAAAAAAAGAGAGCTTAGCTCCCTTTTCTCGCCTTATACAATACCCCTTTTTCAGCATAGAGATATTCATCAGCTAATGTAATTTTCCCATCCAGTTTTAGTTCGTCTAATAATCTTGATAAATAAAATTGATGCAACATCTTTTTCGTGAATTTTCCTTCATGATGCGAAACGATATGTTCTTGAATATCTAACAATGATATCGGCTTATCTTGCTCTATCATATATTCATAAACTGTACTACGCAGTTTTACGTATTTTTCGAGTGTCACAGTAATGCGCAACCCCTTTCTTCTTAATATAAATTTTCGTAATCGGTTTTTTTGCAATAAAAAAACCTCTCCGATAAGAAGAAGTTACGTATATATCTTCGTCTTATCTCCCAGAACAAATATGTTCTGCTGGAATTAGCACCTGCATCGCGGTTGCTGGGTTTCATCGGGCCAGTCCCTCCACCTCTCTGGATAAGAAAATATTCACTTAATTCTTACTATACGTAATTCCACTTTAATTGTCAAACAAATATAATAAATATAACAAATTATATTTTCTTCCTTACTGTTCATACTACCCATATACGAACATGCAAGGAGGATTATGAAATGCATCAAAATGCTCGCGGATATGTACAAGATTCTTTTCAATCATTACAAGAAGCTAAAAATTGTTTAGAAGAAGCGCTCGAAACAGTTGAAAAAGATTTTAATCGCGCTCGTATTGAACAATCACTTTATGCTGTTGAACAAGCTATTCAACGTTGCGAGTACACCGTTCACATTTTAGAAAAAGATTAAAAACTTCCCATCAATTGATGGGAAGTTTTTTCAAATGGCATACTTCATAATTATTGCCGTTATGATTAAAAAATATACAGAATTAGCAATTTCTAAAATTCCTACTTTTATAATAGAAATTTTTTTGCCATACAACACAATTGCTCGAAAGACACTTGGTATAAAAATAAGAGAACACCACGGATTAATCACAAATATGATTATCGTTAATACAATATGATATCCCCAAGATATAAGACGATACTTCGGATTATTTTTTTCACGAATCATCGTTTTCACATAGAACGTACTACCTAAAAAGTATAAAAATGAAATAAGCGCAATGAATAATGCTGTATGATCGATTTGCTTCATTGAAAAGGAATAACTAATTAACCCACCGATACAAAACACAATAATCGCACAAATATCATTTAATAGTGCTCTTTCATTTTTTTGACGAGCGTAATACATATTCACTATAAATAATGGAATCATTACTATTACGAATAAAAGAATTCGCCACTCATATAATAAAGAAATCATCCCAAATAGGAACGCAATAAGAAAATAAATAATGGCAACTTGTAAAAACTCTTTTTTTCGTCTTTGCTTTATGTACGTAAGAAATGGGTACGTAGCTAAATAGATAAAGAACCACGCTAAAAACAATGGAATATGATAAATAGTAGGTTTCCCAAGTATGACACTTAATAAAAAAGGAATAACAAGCATGGCCCATGCACCATGTTGCTTCGGAATAACTAACTTCATTAACTATACACCTCCCTTTTGAAAAAAGTTCTCACCTACAATTATACAAATAATTTTATATAATAGCGGATGCATATTGAATCGATTTTTTGACAAAAAAATGCTCCTTACATTATGTAAGAAGCATGAAAGAGGCAAACGAATATGTAAGTCGCGACCCTACCTTATATGAGTATGCTTTTCTATGTCACGTTATGCTCATCTAATATACCGTATTTCTTTTTAAATCTTGTAAGAATCGTAATCCATGAAGTACTAAATAGTAATAAGAAAATAACATTCGAAATCGCATGGCTCAAATCAAAGTAAAAACTTGCGATATAATACGAAATGACAGTTTCCCATGTTGCTTCTCGTATAAAACCGAGAAGGCCCCAGAAATTCATAATCCAGCCAAATAAAAAGCCAACAATTACTCCGTAAAGAAGTCTTCCCCATAGCTTTTTCATAAAAACTGTATTACGAAGTAAACCTGCTATAAAACCAATCATGCCCCACGAAAACATTTGCCACGGTGTCCATGGACCTTGTCCTAAAAAAATATTAGATACGATTGCTGCTGTAGCACCAATCATAAAACCAGTTTCACTTCCAAATACAATTGCAGAAACGATAATGACAAAAGAAGTTGGTTGTACACTTGGTAAAATAGAAAATGGCACCCGGCTTACTGCTGCAATTGCCGCTAATACAGCAACGAGAACAATTTCACGTGAAACAAACGCCTTTCTTTCAAAACGGATATAGAAAGGTAACATAATAACCGCTAATAGAAACAAACTACTTAACATGTAATAACCGTCCATGACAAGTGTCGTAAAGAGTAATGTGCCGATTATTACTGCAAAGATACATAATATGAATGCAACATATCGTTTGGACAAGCTTCGTACACATCCTCCCACGTTAATGCATATGGCAATTCTTTTCGAATGAATCGATTAATAGATGTTGTATAAAAGAAGTTGCCGCTAAAAAATTCTTTCGGTGCATCATTCATAATGACTGTTCCATCAAATAACATCATACATTGATCCACGTATTTCGCTGCAAACTCAATATCATGCGTTGCCATTACAATTGTTGTACCTTCTTTTTGCAGCTTCCTAAATAGTTCTCCTACTCTTTCTTTCTTCCATGGATCCAATCCCTTTGTCGGTTCATCAAGTAATAATATCGTTGGCTTTGATAATAACGTCGTACATAACGCAAGTAATTGTTGCTCTCCTCCGCTACAATCATGCGGATGGCGTTCTTTAAGCGAGTACAACCAAAACTGTTTTAGCGTATCTTCTGCTATTTCTTTTCCTTGTTCTCCATATAATTCACGCGCACGTTCATAAACCTCGTCCCATACTGTATCAAATGTAAAATGGTAATACGGATGCTGCGATACATACCCAATACTTTTAAACCGTTCTTTCGAATCAATTTTATGTATCACTTTTCCGTTCCACTTTACTTTTCCTCTTCTCGCTTTTTGTAATCCTGCTAAAATCGTTAACAGTGTAGACTTACCTGTACCGTTCTTCCCAACGAGCGCTACCCATTTTCCTTTTTCAATCGAAACTGATAAATCACGTAAAATAAGCGGACTATTTTTTTCATATTGGAACGAAATATGCTCTGCGCTTAAAATTACCTCTTGCTTTTCACTTTGTGCTATTGGGTCATTTACATATGATATCGCTGCAAAATCATTCATTTTCATTTGCGCCTCTCGCACTGTAAACGGAATATCTCTCACATTCCACTCTAAAAATAGCCTTGGAATTTGCGGAATAAATGGACGGAATGTTTCTACTCCCCACATATCCGTAATAACAATTTTAGGACTACCATCATACATAATACGGCCATTATCCATACAAACAACGCGTGTTGCAAGCGGGATAACTTCATCTAAACGATGTTCACTTAAAATAATCGTAATTCCAAGTTCTTCATTAATCCGTTTTAATAATCCTAAAAACTCTTTTGCAGCGATTGGATCTAACTGCGCTGTCGGTTCATCTAATAATAGCAATTTCGGCTGCATAACTAATACCGCAGCTAAATTGACAAGCTGCTTCTGCCCACCAGATAACGTATGAACAGATTGATGCAATAAATCTTGAAATCCTAAAAAGCTAATAAGCTCTGCTATTCTTTTTTGAATAATATGTGATGGTAATCCGATATTTTCTAAAGAAAATGCTAATTCTTGAATCACTGTATCCATAACAATCTGGTTTTCTGGGTTTTGAAATACCATCCCAATTTCTTGGGCAGATAACAAATCAGCTACTTCCTCTATTAAAACACCCTCATAAAATATTTCTCCAGAACGCGTACCAATTGGAAGTAACTCCTTTTTAAAATGTTTTAATAACGTCGTCTTCCCAGATCCCGATCCTCCAGCAAGTGCAATAAACTCACCTTTTTGAACAGAAAGAGAAATATGCTGTAACGCGTATTCGTTTTCATCAGCATATACAAATGATAAATTATTTATTTCTGCATGCGCCACCATATCCATTCCCTTCCTTCCATCATAATTGGTAAACTAATAAACAGTGTAAATAATACAAACATCATTCCATCGTATTGCTGGAATAAAATAGATTCGACTTTCGGATAAATAATCAATTTCCCTCCGCCATAATTACTACATACAATAGCAGCTATAAATAGAATGATTAAATAATTGAGCGTATACCAGTCACGCCTTTCCATTCTATAGCGAATATACGTCGTACGCTTCGTTACACCAAATCCACGAGCTTGCATAGAATCTGCCGTTTGCAGTGCATCTTCTAATGAACAAATTAATAATACTTGCAGCAATTGCATACCATTTTTGACGCGTTCTATTATCGAACCTGAATCTACCTGCACACCTTTCGTTTTTTGGACGAGTGTGATTTTCTGTAATCTTCTAATAAACAAAGGAACAAATCTCACTGTAATCATCGTTAACAATGCAACTTTCGGTGAAATTCTTGAAAACAAATATAAAAATTTATGACTGGAAATAATATCATTGTATGAGGCAAACGTAAACATAACTGCAACTAGTAATAACCCCATTACTATTCCAAACATAATCGCCTCAAGCTTAATGCGGCTATCACCTAACCAAAATAACGTAGTTCGACCTCTATGCGTTAATAACGAATTAAATAAAATTACCATAAAAAAGAAAACCATTGTGCTCGGTAGCATCTTTCTTATCTTTTCGCTATTTCCTTGCATCACATTTAACATAATAATTAATACTATTGCTCCAATTAAAAAAAGAGGATGAAGACACATCGTACATAGTATCATCACCCCGATATAATAGAAAAAATTCACAAAAGGATGTAAAGAAGAAAAACTTATTTTCATAGCCCTTTACCGAATGCCTTTCTTATTGTAATACGTATACCCACTCAATTGTATCTCCTGGTTTTACCGTAACTACACCAGCACTATGGTTTGGAAAAGCACCGTTCACACGATATTTCCATCCACTAGTATCCGCAATATCTTTTTCATATAAATCATTAATACCTTTTACATAAATACTATCTCTAGATCCGCTTGCATCAACATCTAATCCTGTACGTTGTAATACTTTATACACAGTATCGCCATCTTGTACATCCATCTTTTTCGCACCCATTATATATCCGTTATTTCCTTTTACCGAGATTGTTACTTGTTTTGCTTGCGGTTTAGGCGGTGGAACCGGATCTGATTTTCGTTGTTCAGAATTTGGAACGGTCGGAGTCGGTATCGTTTTCTCCGCTTTATTCGGATCAACTTTTTGCTCCTGCTTCGGTGTTTCTTTCGGCTGATTCACAACCTTTGCTTCTTCTTTTACTTCTGGTGCTTTCGGTTGTTGTTTCTCTTCTTGTACTTGTTGCTGCTCTGGTTGCTTATTTACAGCAGGTTGCTCTTTCGGTTGTTCCTGTTGTTTCTCTTCTTTCTTTACCTCTGGTTGTGCCTGCGGCTTTTCCTCTTTCGCCTTCTCTTCTACTTTTTGTTCTTGTTTCTCTTTCTGCTCTTCTTGCTGCTTTTGCTCTGATTCAGCTTGCTTTTCTTCTGTTTTTTCTTCCGGCTTCGCTTCATCTTTTTGTACTTCTTGTTTCGCTACCTCTTCTTGCTTCGGTTCTACCTTCTTCTCAGGCTTTACAGCTGCCTCTTCACATCCGGCAAGTAGCCCGAGCGAAAGCAGTAAAGAAATGAACCATTTCACCTTACTCATCCTATCTCTCACCTTTCATACGAAAATTAGGAGCAAATAATTGCTCCTAATTTTTTGTTAAGCTGCTTTACGTCTCCATAATACATATGCAGAAGCAATACATAATACGCCCATACCTACTTCTGTTGCTGCACTATGAGAAGATGCTCCTGTTTTTGGTAGACTGTTACCGTTTCCGATTTTTTTATTCTTAACCGGTTCGTTATCTACAACTACTTTTAGATTTTCATCTTTTGTTTCTTGTTGTACTTGTTTTTGTTCTTTCGGTTCTTCAATAACTTCTTTTTCTACTACATTATTTTCTGGTTCAACGACCTTTTCTGGCTCTTCAATCGGTTTTGGCTTAATTACATCACCAGCGTCTACATTAGACCAATCATAAATAGATTTTCCCATTTCCTTAAATTGAAGTAATGCTAAAAGAGCCTGTTCTGTAGCCATTCCGTTACCATTTTGATCACTTGGTAACCATTTAAATTCACCATTTGAAAGTTGATATGATAATAGGTTTTGCATTGCCTTATGAAGACGATTTTGATCTACATCTTTAACAAGCGATAATCCAATAATTGCTTGCGCAGTACTATTTGAATTTTCTTGTCCATCAGCTGAAAAACCGCCATTTTGCAGCTGTTCGTTATATAAATACGCAACAGCTTTTTGTATAGCTGGTTTCACATCTGATCGCTCTTGATAAGGAGCTAATGCTGATAAAACCATACCTGTTACATCAACACTACTAGCACTATCTTTACTACCTGAACTATTATAAGTCCATCCACCGTCTGTATGCTGATTATTTAACAGTGCTTCCACTAGAGCAACTCTGTTCCATTTTGATTCAACTGGAATCTCATACTTCTTCGTATCAAATGCAAGTAAAGCAAATGCATAACCTGTAACAGAATTCACTTTATCTGACTCATACAATTTTTGAACTAAATTATGTCCACCTACATTTTTAGGGTCTGCACTCATTGCATTCATCATAATAATTGTTCTAGCTAAATCTGTCGCTGAAAAACGATTAATGCGCTTTTCTACTTTTTCAGTTACTGACTTAACATAATTTAATTTTGCCTCAATTGGCACATTCTTTCCAGAACGAGAAAGCGCTACAGCTACCCAGTCACTTTCAATTCCATCTTGTAACATCTTATCTGATGTTTTAGAAATGGCTTCGTTTAATTGTGCGCTTGGATCTTGAATGTTCTCTTGCTTTGGTTGTTCTGGTTTTTCATCATTTGTTTTTGTACCATCTGGTTTTTCTTGTTTTGAACCATCCGTCTTTGGTTCTTCTGGTTTTTCTTGTTTTGGATCATCCGTCTTCGGTTCTTCTGGTTTTTCTTGTTTTGGATCATCCGTCTTTGGTTCTTCTGGTTTGCCACCGTTAGGTTCTTCTGTTTTACACGTCCCGAACTTATCTAACGTTTCTTTCAATGTTTCCTGGCTTATATTGCTCCAGTCTGAAACAAAGCGAAAGACAACAACATCTCCAGATTTTAATTTATAACTATCTGCTCCGACTTCTGCAGACTTATCATTTACATCATATAGCCAAGCACTTGTAGCCCCGGCCATTAAACCATCGATTCCTTTTACATATGTTCCAAACGACATCGTTTCAGATTCTACTTTGTCCCCCATGACCTTTTGCAGCAAACTTAAAGCTGTTTCCCCATCTTTAATTTGCTCTTCTTTCGGACATAACATAATGCCCTTTTGTGATTCCCCAATAATTGCAAGTTTTGCTGTATTTCCTTCAGCAAACGTAATATGTACTGTATTCGCAAAAGAAACAAATACAAGTGTCACTGCCATTAACGACGTAAGCAGCCACTTTTTCAACATTGCCATCCCAAAATTTCCTCCCTTACTACCATTTACACAAAAAAAGGCCCTTCAAGGGCGTGCGATTGACACTCTCTTTTTGTAAGTGTCGAACAAAAATGTACAACACCTCCTACCCGCATTATTCGCGGCTATATTTGTATAGGAAAAATAATTTTGTTTATGAACGTATCATTGTGATAACATTCACTTTTCTTGGCACAACTTACTTCCATTTAAGTTATCGTAAAACGATAAACCTATACATTCTGTAAATTTTAAATTTCTGTATTATTTTACTATTGACAAAGAATTTTGTCCATGCTTTATCGGATTTATTTTCTAAGAATAATAACTTATTAACTCTTAACGATGTAAACTCTTTTCACTAATAATGACGCCATCTTCATCCGCATAGACATATTCATTTGGATTCCAATCCACTTGTCCAAAGTGCAATGAAATATTTCGTTCTCCTTTTCCTTCTTTCACACTTCTATTTGGCATCGTTCCTAACGCTAAAATACCAATATTAATATTCTTTAGTTCACTAGAATCACGAACATACCCATTCACAATAATTCCTGCTAGCTTTCTTTCTTCCGCAATAGCTGCCAAATTATCACCAAGTAACGCACAATTCGTAGACGCTCCGCCATCAACAACTAATACTGTTCCTTCTGGTAATGTTTGCAATCCTTCCTTCACTAGTACATTATCATCTTTCACTTTTACAGTTGCAATTTTCCCGTGGAATTGTTCTTTCTTCCCAAAAGACCGAAAAGACTGGCGACATATTTGTAATTCCTTTTCAAATTCATCACATAGATCAGTAGTTTTCCACATCTTGTTCCCTCTTTTCCTTTTTCTTTCTACATAACATATTCTTGGCTTATTATCGTTTCCCTGTCTAATATTGCAATAATTTGTACGTGCGGGAAAAGGATACAAAAACTATTGCCTTAAGAAGCTACCTTTATTATAATCTATTTCACAGATTAAATTCAGAATATTAAAAATTAACCAAGTGAAGAAGGAGGGATTTTATGCAAATACAAACTGAGGCAAAAAAACAACCTAGTAAACCAAAGTTTAAAATGCCTGATGCGTACGTACTGCTATTTTTTATTGCCTTACTTTGCGCCATTGCTACTTATTTCGTTCCTGCTGGAGAATTTAAAAGGGTTACAAACGGGACCGTTACAACGACAATACCAGGTAGCTACCATTCTGTTCCGCAATCACCTGTAGGATTTGTTTCTTTTTTTACCGCTATTGAAAAAGGAATGACACTTGCTGCTCCTATTATCTTTCTAATTTTATTTACAGGTGGAGCCATTGCAATTCTTGAAAAGACAGGTGCCCTTGACGGTTTAATCTATCATGTTATTAACAAATTTCGTAATCAGCAATTACTTTTCATATGTATTGTCGCCGCACTCTTTTCCATTCTCGGAACGACTGGCATTATCGTTAACTCAGTTATCGGCTTTATCCCTATCGGCATCATCGTTGCCCGCACATTAAAATGGGACGCTATCGTTGGCGTAGCAATTATTTATTTAGGCACTTATGCTGGTTTTAATGCTACTATTTTATCCCCCTCACCTTTAGGCATTTCACAAAAGATCGCAGAACTTCCGATGTTTTCGGGAATTGGTTTACGCACAGCAATTTATATATCTTTTTTACTTGCTACCATTCTATATATAAATTGGTATGTAAAGCGCTTGAAAAAATCGAATAAAGGAAGCATCCTTGGCGACAACTGGTTTCCAAGTAACGCTCTTTCAAGCGAAAAAGAAGCAGAGAAAAAGGAAGTTCCTTGGACGATACGTCATAAATTAATTTTACTCGTTTCAGCTTTATCATTAATTGCATTTTTAATAGGCGCTTTTCGTCTGCATTGGACGGACGCAGAAATGACCGCTACTTTTATTTTCATAGCAATTACAGCCGGAATAATAGGTGGCATGAAAGCAAACGATATCGCTTCTACTTTTCTAACTGGCTGCCAAAACCTTATCTATGGTGCTTTAATTGTCGGAATGGCTCGCTGTATTTCAGTCATTTTAGAACAAGGCAAATTACTTGATACTATCGTTAACCAGTTCGCACAGTCTCTTGAAGGACAAAGCCCTGTATTTGGCGTTATCGGTATGTACGTAAGTAGTGCTGCATTACATTTCCTTATTTCATCCGGGACAGGAGAATCGGTTATTTTTATTCCGATATTAGCTCCATTAGCTGATTTCATGCACATTACACGCCAAGTTACAGTACAGGCTGTTATGCTCGGAGAAGGTGTAGTAAACTGCTTAAATCCAACTTCCGGTGTTTTAATGGGCGTTCTCGCAGCAAGCGGGATTTCTTATGGAAAATGGATTCGTTTCATGGCTCCACTTGCACTCATTTGGTTTATCATTGGACTTGTTTTTCTTATTGTTGGGGTGAATATTGAGTGGGGACCTTACTAAATACTTAACTAGATAAATAAGTACTATCGTTCCATATAAATATCTATTCTATTTCCCTCACTAGTCCTATAAAAATCATTTATTCTAGTAAAAATATAAGAAGGGATTGATCATAATGATCAATCCCTTTTATCAAAATATAATACCTTTAAAAATCTTAGTTCCAGATTTTATTTACCCATTCTGGATGATCAATAAAAGGATTGCGGTTATGTTGATATTTTGTAAAAATCACTTCATTACGCTTTCGCTCTAAATCATCGACCGGGTCTTGTTCATTCCATTTTAATAAAACAGATAGTTTCCCCATGTATGGATCTTTATTGTTATTCACTTTTTCATTTAGTTCTAAATCTATTTCGCCGTTGTCCCCCTCGTAACGAACAGCCATATAAAACAGCATTCTAGCAATATCTCCTTTTACACTATCACGAGGTTCCCAAGAATCACTATCATATTTACATTCTGTCGCTTCAGAATGATTTACACCACCGTTATCAAAATCTAGATTTCCACGTGAACTATTTACAGATACATCCGTCGCTCTTAAATGATGTAGATCTGTTCCAGGTCCTGCAGTCGTTCCAAAGTCACCGTGAGATTTTGCCCAAACATGCTCTCGGTTCCAGTTATTTACTCCTGATCCATTCGTAAGTTTCCCTTGCGAACGACCAGTATATAAGAGTATCACATTATTTTTATTATTTGGATCTTCATCAGTATCTCTTAACGCTTCCCAAACCGCACTGTATGATAACTTTGTATGATTATCAATAATATTATGCAGTTCCTTCTTTAATTCTAACCCCGTTTTTCCTATTGCGTTATTATAATATGTATCGTCATAATTTTTTACAATAATCTCCTGTGCTGATGCAGGAACCACTTCACCGTGTATAGTATCTGTGAATGATAGAGATGCAGAACCTAAAATAAAAAATGAAGATAGTGTAACCATAGCGATCTTTGTATTTCGAAACTTCATATACCCATTCCCCTTTAAAATATAATTTAAAGCTATTAACTAAAAAGTGCTTTCTAACCCCCGAAACCTTTTAGAAACCCATACCCCTTTTCTGTTTATTTAATACAAGACTCTATCCAGTCTGTATCACTTCTAAACTTTTTGTTTATTCACATTCCAAACAATTTCACTTTTTACAAGGAATATCCTTTTCTTATAAAGATTATTAACATATTCTTTACAACTAAAAAGTAGTTTAATATTAACTTATAAATTTAAATTTATTTATGCAATAATGCATATTTGATAAATACTTTAAAAAACAGTTTGAATAAAATGCATTCAAAGAAAACCGTGCCACAAAACAGATACGGTCTAAGACAGAAATAATAAAAATTAAGATGATAGCTCGACTTTTCCCTTTTCCATAACTATCTTTATTTTTGTGTAAAACCTTTCTTTCTCTGAATAATACGTACAAAAATAGATTGGATACCATGTAGGCACCAATCTATTTTAATTAAAGAAACTGTGTCAATTCTGAGTTCACAACACGTTGTGCAGTAATAATAACATTTTCAGCTGTTAGTCCATAAACACTATATAGTCCACCAGGTTGATTAGGAACAATTTGAACTTCATATTCAAATGCTTGTCCAAGAGCAGGATGAACTAAACTTAGAGTTGCAAAAGTAGAAGCATTAGAATTCACATTGAAGTTTACCTGTTCAATTAATACTAATGAACCGTCAAGTCTAAAAACTCTAGCTACTCCAGTAAGTGGGCCCGCAGTACGGTTAAGGATCTTCACCCTAACTTTATTTGCATTAGCAGGTTGATTTCCTACGTTTTCAATTGGTCCTGTAGTAAGAGCCATATAACATCACCTCCATTATATTATTATGATATTCAACGATAAACATTAATGTTATAGTCTAATTACCCAATTTACTTAAAATAAAAAGAAGCTCCAAATTCTATTATATTTAGGTCATAGATATTAAACTTAATAAAATCAAAGGCAGGAACATATTTGATATGTTCCTGCCTTTTTATTGTGAGATACCGATAAATAGCCCTCTAGCTAAGATTTTAAAGTGCTACAAAATCAAAAATTTTATCTCACCAAAGTTTTCTATGAGAATCCAGTGAACAGCTTATTTACATAATTTTTGTTCTCAGAAGTTGATCTTGTAGCGCTCTTTCTCGTAATTCACTATGTTTTCCAAAGAAAATAGTGAAAAACAGGGCGGTGAATACATTTACAAAATGACAAAACTGTAAGAATACACGAATGTTTGTAAGAAAGTTCGATGTTTTCTTTTTCCTTTTTTTATTATAGTGAAAAAGAAGAACAAAATATTCTCTTATGTAGGAAAGGAAGATAATAATGATCGATCTATTAAATAAATGGATGTTAGAAAGTACAGCCAATTTTAATATCGTTGTAGGACTTACAGCACTTCTATTTTTTGGTTCAGTAATTGCACTTATTATTATTTACAAAAAAATTGGTAAACCGGTTGAAAGAACAAATGCTATTTATTTAAAAATTACTTCTCGTATGTTTACTACTCAAATTCTAATGAATGCTATATTTATTTCTTTAGTTGGTAAAGATATTGAGAATTTTCGTCAAATCTTTATATTATTTGAAGCTTTTGTATTCTTTATTGGAGCTATTTATTCGTTTAAATTATATAGACAGGAGTACAAATGATTCACTTATAAGAAACAATAAAAAACAGTAGTGATTTTACATTACTGTTTTTTATTGTTCATTTTTAATTGTAAACTTTTCATTTTTAGTTAACTGTATATTCTATACATATGAGGTTAACATAACCCATCATTAGCGTTAGCGAGGAAAAAGGACAACCCTGCTCTCACAAGTGAACCCTTTTTTAGTTCTATGAATCTATACATATTATATACATTCCTATCCTAACGTGGTTTTAGTGCTCTTGTTTGTTACTGGATTAGCCAAAAAACTGTATAAAATCTTGCATACTATTAGCGTGTTTTTTCAAAAATACTGGCATCCCCCAATTGGTGCTTTCTTATGGATATTGCTTGACTCCTCATTAAACACTCTCCGGTTCTTTGTCTATCTTTAGGAATAAACCCTGCTTGTTTATTTCAAGTTCTTGCATCGAGGTTTTACCTTCTCCCAAAGCCAAACAAACAATTCAGATTACATGCCTATATCAAACTAAACATTCAATCTTTATCCAGTTTGTAAATAAAAAAGGACAATCAGCCCTCACCAATCGGGCTTTTACGGGCAGTTGATCCCCACCTAATTTCTTTGCTTCCGCCGAAATTTGAGATGAGGGTCTTACTGCCCGGCAAATAGCGGGATAAAACTAGAACTTCTTTTCCTATGTATATTTACTTCGTTACCTCTCCAAACTGCGCTCTCGTCACTTTCGCCAAGTCATCTACTTTAAGCTCAATTTGTATACCAATTTTCCCGCCACTTACTATCATCGTTTCAAGTGATTGGGCACTTTCATCAATACATGTAGAAAATAACTTCTTCATTCCGACTGGTGAACAACCACCGCGAATATATCCTGACACTTTCGTAATATCTTTAACAGGAATCATTTCAATTTTCTTTTCACTTACTGCTTTTGCGGCAGCTTTTAAATTTAGTTCCTCATCTACCGGAATAATAAACACATGATAATTTTTACTATTCCCTTGAGCGATTAACGTTTTATATACTTCTCTCACTTCTCGTCCAATTTTCTCGGCTACTGATACGCCATCAATTTTCCCATCGTCTGGATCATATGACATCATCGAATATTCAATTTTTTCTTTATCTAATATTCGCATCGCATTTGTTTTATCTTTTTTCATAGTGATCTCCTTAAAAGGTTATTTCATATTATTAAGTTTTATTATACACCCTTTTCCATTTCTCCTACATAACTTCACGTATATTTCAAAACTAAAAATATTGATAATTCAAAAATCATCTGATATAATTTGGAAAAACTTACGTTAAGGAGAGATTTGCAATGCTAAATTTTAATACTTCTTTCCAACTTCATCATCAAACGTAACGCCGTGTATCCGAAGAAAAATTTTTCTTCGTGGGTACAGGGCTTTTCCTGTTGACCCACGAAGCGTTCATAAAGCTATGTGGGTATTTTTATACCTGCATAGCTTTTTTTAATTTGAAAAAGGAGTGATTATGATGGAAATGAGAAATGTAAAAGGAACGAAAGACTATTTACCAGAGGAGCAAGTGCTGCGGAATAAAATTAAAAGAGCATGTGAGGATACGTTTGAACGTTATGGCTGTAAACCGTTAGAGACACCAACGTTAAATATGTATGAGCTTATGTCATACAAGTACGGCGGTGGCGATGAAATATTAAAAGAAATATATACACTTCAGGATCAAGGAAAACGTGAGCTCGCCTTACGATACGATTTAACTATTCCATTCGCAAAGGTTGTGGCAATGAATCCGAACCTCCGCCTCCCTTTTAAACGTTATGAGATTGGGAAAGTATTTCGAGATGGGCCAATTAAACAAGGAAGATTTCGTGAATTTATACAATGCGACGTTGATATCGTCGGTGTTGAGTCTGTCATGGCAGAAGCTGAACTTATGGCTATGGCGTTTGAGCTGTTCCGAACGTTAAACTTAGAGATAACGATCCAATATAATAACCGAAAATTGTTAAATGGTATTCTTCAGGCCATTAACATCCCTACTGAGTTAACAAGTGACGTCATTTTATCATTAGATAAAATCGAAAAGATTGGGATTGATGGTGTACGAAAAGATGTATTAGAGCGCGGAATTTCTGAAGAAATGGCTGATACGATATGTAATACCGTATTATCTTGTCTAAAGCTTACTATCGCTGACTTTAAAGAAGCTTTCAATAATCCACTCGTTGCCGATGGAGTAAACGAACTACAACAATTACAGCAATATTTAATCGCCCTTGGAATAAATGAAAATACGATATTCAACCCGTTTTTAGCGCGAGGACTCACAATGTATACAGGTACTGTATATGAAATCTTTTTAAAAGATAGATCGATTACATCTAGCATCGGTAGCGGCGGCCGTTACGATAACATTATCGGAGCATTCCGTGGTGATAATATGAACTATCCAACAGTCGGTATTTCATTCGGTTTAGACGTTATTTATACAGCACTATCGCAGAAAGAAACAATCTCATCTACAGCGGATCTATTTATCATCCCACTCGGGACAGAGTTACAATGCTTACCAATTGCCCAGCAATTACGTTCTACCACTTCCTTAAAAGTCGAACTAGAACTAGCAGGACGCAAATTAAAACGTGCCCTTAATTATGCCAATAAAGAGAATATCCCTTATGTGCTTATTATTGGGGAAAACGAACTTAGTACAAACACTGTTGTGTTGCGGAATATGAAGGAAGGTAGTGAGGTGAAGGTTCCGATTTCTTCTTTAAGTAATTATTTATAATACGAACCACCCTCGTTTGGGTGGTTTTTCTATTTTATAGATACCTAACAATTAGTTTACATAAAATTATTATAATCTATTAAAAATACAAATAAACAATATCCAATTATCTATTATTTTTGGTAATATATAGATACGAATTGTTTTAGGAGGATTAACTTTGAAAACCTACATTCAAGCACTAAAGTGGACTACAGGGATCTATCATCTTTTATTACTTCCTTGTTATTATGTATTTCCAAGTCTTGTTAACCTATATGGGTTACCTTTACTACTATTGATTGTTTTACATATCAATACTATTTTATTAGCTAAAAAAGAAGGCATGAATACGTACCCTCATTATATCGGTATTATCGTTACTCTAGTTGCCTTCTTTCCTTATATAGACATCTTTCTACATATGATAGCAGCCATTTTCCTTTTATTAGATGCTGCTTCTACGAATGCAAAAGAAGTGTATGATTCATAGATGGATAAAATGAAACTTTCATCCATTGAGTTTTGAAATAGGTCAGCAAAAAGGGTTTACTTTTTAAGTAAACCTTTTTTCATTTTTAATTACTGTCCTTACTCCAGAATAATAAAAGAATATTCTGTTTAATTTTTATAAATTTCTAAATATTTATAATACATTCGAATTAACATACATTTTAGTTATGTAAAAAATCTAAGTTTTAAGGAGATGAATCCATGCTTAAAAAGTTGGTAGCAGGTGCATTATTAACTGTTTCGTCGTTAACTGGAGGAATGGGATTAGTATCAGCTAGTACCGAAAAAGATTATACGATTTCCTCTTTCGAATATGTAACTGTAGATGAAAAGACTGTTGATTCGTTTAACAAATTGAGTGCTCCATCAAAGGAAGACGTAAAAATAACGTTAGTTCTACCGAAACAAAATCAAAATGGAGACTGGTTATCTTATGGATTTTCGAGCAAAGAAAGTTTAGAGTCTTTTATTGAAAAAGATAAACAAAGGTTGAATAATTCAATCACTCCCCTTGGTGTTGGAGGAAGCGGACCTGGTAGTACAGACTTCTATAAACTCACAAATCAAGGTAGCGAGTATTTTTCTCTAAGTAGCGGTTATAAAAACTTGTCTGCTAGTTGGCAAAATCAAATTGTTTCTGTACGTGCAGCAGCTCCTACTGCTAGCTATTCAACAACACTATGGGAACGTACTTCAACTGACGGATATGGAAAAGGTGTTGTTTTTAAACATGCTGATTGGTATGGTCAAACTGCAAACTTAAATAACTTTCCAACTTCAGCAGTTGAAGTTAAAAAGTAAAAATATAGAAATAAAAGGTGTTTTCACGTATGGAAACACCTTTTATTTCTACAACTATTTCACATATCTCATCTATACCAATTTCAACTCTTAATTATTATTTTTCGTATTCCTACTCTCCAAAACCTTCTCCATATTATGAGTTGCCCATTCCATCATTAATAGAATCACTGGACGTAGTGATTCACCAAGCTCAGTTAATGAATATTCTACTTTTGGCGGCACTTCACGGTATACTTCGCGATGTATGATGCCATCTGCTTCAAGTTCTCTCAGCTGCAGTGTTAACATTCTTTGTGTGATATTTGGTTTTAATCTTTTTAATTCATTAAACCGCTTTGTACCATCTAATAAATGATACAAAATTACCCCTTTCCATTTCCCTCCAATCACCTCAACCATAGCTTCAACTGGACAAGAATATTTATTTAAAAATGGGTAATTTATATTATTTTCGTTTGGACAATCCATAATAAATCCCTTCCCTTAACATTAGTATCTTTTTTGATACTATACCACATAAATGTGCGTACTTGTATCTATGTTACTTTAAAAATATAATTTACTTACAAAAATAAATTCATGAAAAGAGGAACTTTTATGACAAATACAAACGAAATTACAAAAGAAAAGATTATGGAGGCTTTTCATTTCAGACATGCATGTAAAGAATTCGATCCTATGCACAAAATTTCAGAAGAGGATTTCAAATTCATTTTAGAAACAGGCAGATTATCTCCTTCTTCTTTTGGATATGAGCCTTGGAAATTTATTGTCGTACAAAATAAAGAATTAAGAGAAAAACTACAACCGTATTCATGGGGCGCTGGTGGGCAACTTGCAACAGCTAGTCATTTTGTTATTGTTCTTTCAAGAAACATTAAAGATATGCATTATGATGCAGAGTATATTAAATATATGATGAACGATATTATTGGATTGCCTGAAGACACTCAAAAAATTAGATATGAATTCTTCAAAAAGTTCCAGGAAACAGATTTTAACTTATTACAATCCGATCGTGCTGTATTTGATTGGGCATCTAAACAAACTTATATTGCTTTAGGTAATATGATGACGAGCGCAGCTCAAATCGGTATTGATTCTTGTCCAATAGAAGGATTTGATAAAGAGGAAGTAGATTCTTTACTTCGTCAAGAAGGCATTATACAAGACGATAACTTTGAAGTATCAGTTATGGTTGCCTTTGGTTACCGTAAAGAAGAGCCAAAGCGTGATAAAACAAGACAGACTATGGATACAATTGTTGAATGGATTAAGTAATATAGCACAGACAAATAATGCTCCTAATAGCTGTATACTCATACTAAAGAAGAATGAATTGTTTTCTTACGTATGAATTTGGTTTTTCATGGAAAGATATGTTAGTATGTATACAGTTTGAGTGCTCTATTTTTTAGAGTCGAACAGGAGGAGAATGAATATGTCTGATATTGAAGTTGGCGAAGTGTTTACTCTTAGTGATGAGAATAACAAAGAGCAAGAAGTAGAAGTACTTGGAGCGATGGATGTCGAAGGTGCAGAATATATTGCAGTTGCCTTTGTTGAAGATATCCAAACAGAAACTGAGGAAGACATTGATATTTTCTTTTTAAAAGTAGAAGAAGATAATGAGTTTTCATACATTGAAAATGATGAAGAGTTTGATAAAGTATCTGCTGCGTTTGAAAAGATTTTGGATGAGCAAGAGCAAGAATAGTATGAATGAAAAACACGAGGGCGGATGCATATCCGCCCTCGTGTTTTTATTCATCACTCATTCAGTGATTTATGCAGTAACTCCAGTACATCTTTCATCGCAAAAGGTCCATCTTTTTTAACATGTTCCGCAAATTCTGAAACGAGACGTAATGTTCTCACACTTTCGATTGGATGTTCTCCTGATGCACTTTCAGCTGAAAGCATAACTGCATTCGTCCCGTCCAGTACAGCTTGAAACACATCAGTCACCTCTGCCCTTGTTGGAATAGAATGATCTACCATAGATTGAAGCATTTGTGTTGCTGTAATGACATATGTATTCGTTCGATTACATTCCTGAATCATCATTTTCTGTAAAAGCGGAATGCATTGATACGGTAACTCTACTCCTAAATCGCCCCTTGCAATCATAATTCCATCTGCTTCTTTACATATATCTTGAAAATTCTCGATTGCTTCCATCGTTTCTATTTTTGCAATTACATTAGGTGACGTTTCTTTATACTGTTGTATAAAATCTCGTATTTCTTTTATATGACTAGGTTTTCTTACGAAAGAACACGCGATAAAATCAACATTCTCTTCTAAAAGAAACTGAATATCTTTTTTATCTTTCTCTGTAATAGCTGGTAAACGAACAGCCGCATCTGGTAAATTAACTCCTTTATGAGATGAGATATTGCCACCTGTTTTTACCTTCGTTTCTATTTTATCCGTACTTATCTTTTCAACAATTAATTCAACTTCTCCATCATTAATTAAAATTCTACTGCCTACTTTCACATCATTCGCAATTCCTTCATAATCAACGCTTGCTTCTGTATTACTCCCTGTAACTGGTTGTGTATGTAAAATAAAAGAATCTCCTGCCTGAAGTGTAATTTGCTCTCCCTTCACTTCACCTAATCTTATTTTAGGACCTTGTACATCACCCAAAAATTTAATAGAGTCATCTAATGATTTCACTAAACGAATGATGTCTTTATGACTTTCATGCGTGCCATGCGATAAATTCAGTCGAACAATTTTCATACCATTCTTTATTAACTGTGCTAACGTTTCTTTATTATTACTTGCGGGTCCAATTGTACAAATTCGATCGATTGTCATTTTTGTCACCATCCTTTTTTTAATAAGTTTCCCATATGAACTTAAAAATAACAGAGATTCTGACATGAATAGATTTAAATTTACATGAATTTCATAAAATTAAACCTGTATCCCTTGCTGGCTAAGCATTAGAAGATATATTCGCTTTTTTTGCAAATGAAGACATGTTGAATCGAAAGTAAAAGAAACGTTAAGTATGGGATAAACCATTGAGAGTTTCGAAATTTTCATATATTGTATGAATTGAGTTCGAACTCAAAAATTTAAAAAGGTGGGAAAATTAGTGAATATAAAAAAATCTTTATCGGTGACAACTTTAGGGTTAGCGGTTTTAGGTTTTGGTTTTACTAATAACGCAAGTGCTTCAGAGGTCGATACTGTAGACAAGCAGCCCGTTTTAGTTGACTTTGATACAATTCAATCAACAAAAACATCTAGTGTTCCTAGTTTGACTATTGCAGCTGCACCTAAGAATGACTCTAACATTAGCGTATATACTCCCTTTTTTGGTAACCCATATGCAGTTGCTAAATCGAATTCAACTACGACCGAAGACTATGTTTATGCAAAAGCAAGAACTTTCAATGGCGATGGCTCATTAGTGAATACGAAAAGTAATAGTGCAAAAAAATCATCCTTTGTAAGTGCTACAGCGACCAACACAAGCATTTATTATGGAGATGATTACGCTATCGGTAATCATACCTATAAATTAAGTGGTTATAATGATGTGAATCACGAAACAAAAGCTTTCTGGTAAGAAAGAGAAAAAAGATATGCATCTTGCATATCTTTTTTCTCTAATATTTTACATATATTGAGGTGCTATTTATGAAACAAATATATATTATTAGCGGTGTTTTACTTATTTCATTACTTACAATTTATATTTTGTTCAATACTTCATTCATACAACCTCATCCACCTTCCATAGAAAATAAACGAGAGCAACAAACCAATACTATTTCTTACGGATTGAAGGATAATCAAGGCCAACATATTAACAATGGTAGTACAATTACTAGTGAGGATAATAAAATTAATGTAACATTATCATTCGTACATACTATTAATGAAAACCGAAAATATGGATTAATTGTTCTAGAAGATTACGAACAAAAACCTTTTAAAATAGAAGATACTACTACTGAAATATCACACTATTTTTTTGATATGAAACCAAACAGTTCAATTACTACGAAAATCTCTTTACACACTTCTCCTAATGCAAGTGAATTAACCTTTTTAATAATTAAAAAACCTGAATACAAATTAAAAGATAATAACTTAAATAAAGCAGCTATTTTAGAAGATATTCTAAGTATGCGATATTCAATGCATCCTCTTCAGAAAGAAAACGAAAAAATAAAACTCTCCCTTATAAATCCAGATGCTATTTTAAAAGATGGTCTTTACGAACCAGTATTTGTTACGAACCGTGAAGAGAACTTACAAACTGTCTTCTTTGAAAAGGAAGGCAAGCAATTAATTTTATCAAACGGTAATGAAACAAATGATGAAATGACTTACGCAATCGTGGCTTTTAAAGATTGGAAACAAGTTGAAATATTTAACAATAGAAAAGTCGTTTATACTAAGGTTGCACCTGAAACAAGACAAATCTTTAATTTCACATTGCCTTCAGTGGATCAGGAAAGTAATTTGCAACTCGTCGCTTTTCCATTTCCTTATAAAGTTAGCGAAGAAGATTATATCAGTCAACAAGCATTCAGTTCCTTTCGCATCGTAATTGAAAATGAAAATAAATAAGTTATACTGTGCACATTACAACAAACTAAAAAAGGCCTACTCACACGAGTAGGCTTTTGAAACTATGAAAGTTTCGTCAATAACTGATTTAAATCTTTTTTCGTTTTCGTCGTTAAAGATTTCATTTTATTAATATCAATTTTTTCTTTCTCCGCTCCTACAATTAACGGATACATACTTTGACCGATTGTTTTAGAATCCGTCGGATGTGATGCTTCTAGCTCTTTCTCAATTACATCCCACTTTTCATTAATTTGTTTACCAAGCTTATTCACTGTTTCTAATTTTGGATTAGCAGCTAACTGCTTGTCCAAGCTATCAATTAATGCCACAACTTCTTTAACGTTCGTTTTCACAGCAACACTTTTCTTCGGATCTTTCGTTGTCTTTCCATCTGAATTTGTACTTGTGCTTTGATCTGTTGTTTTCCCGCTAGTCGTTTGATCATTCGTTTTTCCTGTCGTCTCTTTTTCTTTTGTTTTTACATTTTCGTTTTGAGTTGACGTTTTGCCGTTACTTTCTGTCCCTGATGATTCTTTCGTATTTTTTGCATCCTTATCTGTTTTTTCATTTGAAGAAGTATTTGTTTCTTTTTCAGTATCTTTCGTTGTTTTTGACGCTTCATCTGCACTTGTCGTTTTTGCTTCTCCATCATTTTGCGCAGTTACTTGCTCTTTCTTTTCCGTTTCTTTATCTGCTGAAGGACTACAAGCTGCCATAGTAAGCATTGTACCAATTGTTATCGATGCGATAGCGACCTTTTTCATTTTCATATAAATCCCCCTATGTTTTACATAATTTATCCTCCCCTTTACGATTCGATTCCCCCTTAAAAAATCCCTTTTCATACGAATTATCATCTTTCCGACAGTAATCTTCATAATAATACGTACAAAAACTGATAAACTCATTTTAATATTCGAGTTTCTTCTACTTCATTTTTCTACTCGCAAGTAAAAGAAAAAGAGTATATTGTCACATTAAGAATTACGATCTTCATATGACGATATACTCTTCTATCAAATTTTTATCTTTCTTGACATTTTATTTATACAAAAAAATAAAATTTTCTTTCGTTTTTTGTTTCTCAACATTTGTTAACATAATATTTTTATGAATAACCACCATTCGAGTGAATGACTTGCCCAGTAACCCATTTCGCTTCTTCACTTACTAAAAAAGAAATTAAGCGCGCAGCATCCACCGGTTCTCCTACTTTACCTTGCGGGAACTTCCATACTAAATGATGCTTCAGCTCCTCTGTAATCCATCCTGTATTCGTCGGTCCTGGATCTACAGCATTCACTGTAATCCCCTTCTCCATCGCAACTGGTGCTACTGACTTTGTAAATGCTTCAATTGCCCCTTTCGTTGCTGCATATGCTAGTTCATCTGGCATTGGACCTACTGACTGTCCTGACGTAAGATTAATAATACTCCCGCCCGTTTTAAGTGAATAATGTTTTATAAACAATGAACTTAATAGCATAGTAGCCCGAACATTAACTGTATAATGTTTATCCAACTGCTCTACATCTAATTCCTCAATTCTCGTATGAGTAGAATATACTGCATTATTAACTAGAATAGATGGATCACCTAACCGTTCTGATACCATATAAAACAAACGAGTTGGCGAATAAGACTGCGATAAATTGATTTCTGCCATTTCACATCGAACATCGTAACTTTCAATTTCCTTTTTCAGCAAAAAGGGTTCTTGATCACTCATTCCCCATGGCATCGCTTTATCATACTTTGGCCAGTACGTGAAAAAAATGTCTATCCCCTTTTGAGCAAGCACCTTGCATACAGCTGCACCAATTCCATTCAGACGAGTTGCCCCTGTTACAATTGCTATTTTCTTCACCTTTTTCTCCTCCATCTATACACAGATCCCCTGCATGAATACAGAGGATCTATCTTCTTATTGAATATTTGACAGTATACGTTCAGCACCTAATTTTAACATTTTAATAAAGATATAATTTACAATCGTAAACATTACAAATAAAACGATAAACATAACCCACAGTCCGACATGAAGGAAGAAGTATAATACACTTACTCCCCCCACAATAATTAAAGCTATTAAAATATTAGCTAAAAAATTCCATAAAGTTGTATATCGACTTTTAAATAATTTCTGCTCTGTATCCCAATGAATATCTGCAGTTTGTGCGTCCCAGCGTGTTCCAATTAAATTAATTAACAGTAACCCGTTCGCACTTAGTAAAAACCACAGTATCATGAAGACTGGAGAAATCCCAGCTACAACTGCCATCGTAATACCGAATACTGCTAAAATGATTACATTAATTAACCAAGCAGTGATTGCTTTCGCAAAAAAGATATCCGAAGCCTTTACTGGTAAATAACGATTCACAAACCAAGAGCTTCCATCTCGCGAAAATGACGTTGTTGCAATGACGTTACTACCCATTAAAAATAACGATGCACAAAGACCAACACCAATTGCAAATCCTGTTGTCTTTGGATTGTTAATATACTCTGTAATAAACTTTAAGTTTCCATCTTGCACAAATAAAATAAAGAACAACATAATTGGCATAACGAAAGTTTGTACAATGCAATTTAAGAAAAATTGTGGTGTACGGAATAACGTTTTAAATTCTTTTTTCACATACGCTTTTAAATGCGAACTTTGTACTGTTGATTTCTGTAAACCTTCCGCCGAAATAACTTGTTTCTTTGCTGTACTCGTTGAAAGTCCAATAACCCCTTTTAAATATGTACGCTCTGCTATGTAATAAAACAACACAAAGAAGACAAATGAAATAACTGCAAAGATTATTACATATAAAGGTCCCTTCCAATTTGCATTTTCTACTAATGCCACTGCTCCAAAATATGTAGTTGGAAAATAATTTGTCATTTGTACTAAAAGAGAAGATTGATTATTTACAAGGTATTCCGCAGCCCCATCTCCAGAAAACGCACTTTTATTTCTCCACTGCATAAATACGTTAATTCCTACAATAAATAATATACTTACGATTCCAATAAATATATTTCCTCGATCTTTATTTTTCGCTATATTTGTATACCTCATAATAATTGTCATCAGTAACGAAGCTAATACTAACGGCACGATTGGGAAGAGTAAGTAAATAAAAATCATATATATGTAATATGTAATAAATGCGCCACTTTTTAAACCGTACGTAATGAAGATTGGTAATAAAATGAATGAACTCATTACGTATTGTGTAATTAATACCGTTAAAAATTTTGCCGAAATAATTTGCGCTGGTTTTAATGGTAACGGCAGTAACATTTCAATATCATTGCTGTAGTAAAATACAGTTAAAATGTTCGTTATACTCATTAAAAATACCCATATACTCGCAATCGCAAGTCCCATTGCAATAATCATTCCCGGCCCTTGCCCTAATTGTTTCAGACCTTCATACATTCCGTGCGTCATCGAACCAAATATTAAAAATCCAACAAATAAAATAGCTGCAAATGAAAATACATACGCCCATCGCTTCTTCTTATCCGCTATAAAATCTGCGTAATTTAACTTTAATAGTACCTTCGTTAACGTCCAAATTTTACTCATTGCCCGTCATCTCCAAGAACATTTTTTCAAGTGATTCATTGGATTTAAAATGATCTCTCATTTCATCTAAATTTCCTTTAAACTGCAAATTCCCCTTATTAATAATAGCAACCCGGTCACATATTTTTTCCGCTACTTCTAATACGTGTGTAGAGAAAAATACAATCTTTCCTTTATCCGCATGCTCTCTCATCATTTCTTTTAAAATATATGCAGATTTCGGATCAAGCCCAGTTAATGGTTCATCTAAAATCCATACATCTGGCTCATGTACGAGCACACCAATAATAACGATTTTTTGTCTCATACCGTGCGAATAACTTTGAATTTGATCAGATAAAGCATTATAAAGATCAAACTTCTTCGCTAAAGACTCTATTCGTTCTTGTCGTACTTCTTTCGGCACTTCATACATATCGGCCATAAAGTTTAAATATTCAATTCCTTTTAAACGTAAAAACATATCTGGACTATCTGGTACATAACCAAACGTCTTCTTTGCTTCCATCGGCTCTTCCATAATATTTTTTCCGTTAATCGTAATAGTCCCTTTGTCCACCCCGTGAATACCAGTAATCATCTTAATTGTCGTTGATTTACCCGCACCATTCGGTCCTAAAAATCCAAAGATTTCGCCGCTAGGTACAGATAAACTTAAGTCTTTTACTGCATAGGTAGACCCATTATAACTTTTTGACACATTCGTAATTTCAATCATTCCATCCAATCCTTTCCTTAATTACCAAATAACTATATTGATATTATAGCATAGTTCTATTTTAAGATTTTTACATTTTTCAGTATATTTAACCTTTAAAATAAATATACACCCCTAATCCAACAACTAAAACGACAGCTAGTATAATATAAATCATTGTTAAGCGTTTAATATTCCCCTTTGTCGCTTTGCTATAATTTGCATCACCATTCCGCCCAATTAACACCGTCGCAATGACAGTAATCACTACAAGTAATACAACGATCATGATCCAAGTTAGCATTTCTTCCTCCCCCTCCTTACAACCATTTTACAATATTATCCTCTTTATTTCGCAGCATATTTCCTCTTTTTACTATTATTATGAAGCAAACTGGAAAACTATTATTACCATTCCTATCCAATTGTGATATATTTGTAACATAACGTGACTTATTTCTAACAACTTAAGGAGGACCTATCATGAAAACAACTTGGATAAAACTTTTAGGATTTCTCGGTTTCTTCGGTTTCCTCGGATTTTTTTATGAAAAAGGATTGTTTACTATGTTCTGTTTCTTCTCCTTTTTCACATCGTATAGAACAGTTCAACACGATGAACTGTTTGAACAAATTGTCAATAAATCGTGCCGCAATGCATTTATCGTTACATTACTAACTACTGCTATCATTATATTTATTGAAATGTTATTTCCAAACTCTACGCTACAAGAGATTGATATCGCTCTTATTTTCGGCACACTAATTCTTACATTCGGTTTTTCTATGTTCTTTTATGATAAACCTGTTGATGAAATGGAAGATGCACCATGGCGTTCGTAACGAAGATAAAAGAATACCGCGCAAAATTGAACATGACACAAGAAGATTTAGCGAAGAGCGTTAGTGTGCGACGTGAAACAATTAGTCATCTCGAAAAAGGTAAATACAATCCTTCCTTACAACTTGCTCACGATATAGCGAAGGCACTACATAGTACGATTGATGAGATTTTTATTTTTGAGGATAAATAAAAAATACCGTCATTCTTTCCAAGAAGAATGACGGTATTTCTCATTGATTATCCATATAAAACCGCATGAAATACGCCTAATAGTAAGTATTGATCCTGCATGTAATCTTCATCATATACATTCATCTCAATGTAATACATATCTTCCTCAAGACGAATATTCCAATCTGCAATTACATAGCCCTTTCGTAATAACTTTCCCATTCCAAATGAAGTTTTATGAACAACATATTCTTCTGCCTTATATGTAAAGGTAAATAAGAAATTTGCATCCAATAACTTTCCGTCACATACAAGTATTTCATGCTCTGCATCATGATTATCTTTGTACATTACTAAAATCTTTCTTTGGCGCTGCCTACTTACATCCTTTGCAATGACGCGAATATTGTCCTTACTATCCTTTATTTCATAAATAATATTACTACCAATTTTCGGAATAAAATCAAGCACTCTCATCAGCGTATTTTTATAATAGCCCCTTACTACACCTACTTGCTCACTTCCATTATAAACCTCTATCGGTGTCGTATCTGCTTTGCTATCACACGGTCGTTTGTAAGAGAGCTGCATCATTCGCTCTCCTCTTAAGTACTGATCAAACGTCACAGGATATTCTATCATGCGCAGTTCTTTATTTAACTCATACAAATAGCGTTGAACACTCTCTATTAATGTTATAGTAGCTATACGCTCTTGAAGTTCAAATTCTTGCCAGCTGGAAAAAACATTCCATTGATTATGATCCTCTTCGTAGAAGAAACTAAGAATTACCTCTTCACGGTCAGCCGTTTCATATTTCATAGGCACGTTCTGCCCATGTTGAACTTGTTCCATCCACTGACCTAAATAAATCCCCAGCTCTGCAACCTTCATACATGATTTTTGAAAAAATACGCTGTCACTCGCGCAAATCGTTACATCTCCTTCGATAAAGCCCTTTGAATAAGCATCATACCGTGGCTCATCCTTCTGCGGGAGATTCTTGTCTAACTCAAATAAAAACGTTAACATCCTTTATTCACCTCTAGTTGTTACACTAATCATACATGACATCGCATCACGCTAGGAAACTATTTATATACGCATATTTAATTCACGCATTATAACACGTGAATGACCTTGTATAGTAGCTCTATTTTTTGTTCTATATCTTAGTATATGAATTTATATGAGCGATTTTTCAAATATATCTATCGCAACTTACAATATATCAACGATTTTTTCAATATATCTATCACAACTTACAATATATCAACGATTTTTTCAATATATCGATTTTTCGACAAATATCAGCACAATTAAAATGAAGCTACCTTTTCTTCAGCCACTTCTACAATTTCTAAAATTTGTAGAAGACTCTCCATTTCATAAGTCGGATTAACACTCGTCTTATTCTCTTTCAAACTCGGATTATACCAACACGTATCAATGCCGTAATCTTCTCCGCCTTTCATATCAGAAGTTAACGAATCTCCAACCATGAGTACGCTTGATTTATCTGTAATCCCAAACTTTTCAAACGCATAATCAAAAATCTCACGTGCTGGTTTTTGATGACCAACTTCTTCAGAAATAATAATGTGATCAAAGAAATTACATAAAGGCGAATTTCCGATTCTTGATTGTTGCACCTTCGTATATCCATTCGTAATAATACCTAACTTGCAATCTTGTAGATTTTCACATAATTGTACTGCGCCTTCTATAAGATGTACTTCTTTCCCTAAGTTTTCAAGATATACATCACTAAATTGCTGTGCATCTACGTCTATATTATGAAGTGCAAATAATTGTCTAAATCGATCTACTGCTAATTCACTTAGCGTAATCATTTTATTTTCTAAATCTCTCCATAATCCATTACTAATCTCTTTATAGCTTGCAAGATAATCATTATACCCTGTAGGCATATCAAACTGTACAAACGCATTATGTAATGCGTGTCTTTCCGTTTCAGGGAAATCTAATAATGTATCATCTACGTCGAATAATATAACTTTGTATTTCATGATGTTTTTCTCAACTCCTATATTCTCATAGCATAATTATAACAACAATAAGAAAGGGAGGCTAATTAAAACCAGCCTCCCTTCTTTTTACTTTTCTTCCAGCAGTAACACTTTCATTTCTTCTAACGAATCTTTCGTAAAGCCAAGAGTTTTTTCAGCGTATGCTTCAACTGATCCGTATTGCTTTTGAATTTCACCAATCGCAGCTTGCAAGTATTCAGCACGTGCTTCAAACATTGCACCTAATATTGCTCTGCTCTCATCGTTTTGTAATTTCGCACCTAAAAAGGCCATCATTTTTTCATTTAACTTTTCACGGAATCCGTTACTTAATAAGTAATCTTCCATTACTGTTTTTTCCGGTATACCTAGTAAAAGTAATAATAATGCTGAACCAAATCCAGTACGATCTTTTCCAGCTGTACAGTGGTTTACTAACGGTAAGTTTTCCGGGTTTTGCGCTAAGTTTAAGAAGCTCACGAATGCCTCGTTGCCACTTACGAAATCTTGATTCATTTTCACAAGATACTCACCTGGTTTTCCTAACATAGAAAGGTCACCAACTTGGAAAAACTCATTTATATTTAAGTCTTTCGCTAAGTCTTGCATAACTGGTAAGCACACTTGACGAGCACCTGTAATCTCAGGATTTGGCTTATGCTTTACCTCAAAGTCTGTACGATAGTCACAAATTAACTTTAAACCACACTTTTGTAAATAGTCGATATCCCACTCTGTTAGTCCTGCTAATTCTTCAGAACGGTATAATTTGCCCCATTTCACTTTACGTCCATCTGTCGTTTCATATCCACCCATATCACGGAAGTTAAACGCACCTTGTAATGGCAATCTACGCTCAGCTACTGTTACTGCTTGTCCATTACTTCCTACTAATCTAAAATATGGACGTTCATTTTCACTCGGGTTTTCAATTGTATATGATAATTCCCCATTTACAGTTGCAAGTAATTCTCCAGTTTCTTCAATATGTTCTGGTGAAGTACTCCAATAAATACGAACTTCTTCTATATTATTTTCCCATTTTATTTGTAACGTATTATCTTCATTTCTCTCTACAGTTGCTTGTAGCCAATTTCTTTGCTGCTCCATTCTTTCACCAACGCTTTCTCTTATAGTCAAATCTTACTCTATTTTATTATAGGAATAACTACTTTGTCGTTCTCATTTTTCTTTTTATCTTACAAACAGGCGAAAAGTTCTTTTACTTGTTCAAAATTTGTACATGGATTACCGCGAAATACGTATGCGATTTGTTCATTACCTAAATCTTCGTATACAACTGTTCCGCGATTAGGGTGCGAATAAAACTCTAACCCGTTTATAATTTGTTTTGGGCCATAGTTCATTGTCCATGAAGAAATAGGATAATACGCTTTGTTTTTATGTCTACAAACCCAAAGTGCATATAGTTTATTAACTTCGTCCCAGTATACATACTGCGTTTCGTCATTTCCGAAACCGACCGATTCAAGTTTCCAATTTAGTTTTTCATGAATTAACAAATTTACATAGGATACGTCATCTGGAGCATTCCACTCTCTACATCTTCCTATCTCACCCATTTCACTTCTCTTCGCTTGAAAGCTTAATAAGTGAAATGATGTATGTAATATCGTTTTCCCAAGCTCCATATTTACTGGTTGTAATTCAAATAGAAATCGTTCCATTTCGTCTTGGTTTACATATCCATGATCAACAGAAATTTCAACTTGTGTTTTCCATATAGATGTAACGTAACTTTCTTTTCCTTTATAATTTATACCTTTCCAATACACAAGCCCTTTATATTGAAAACAATCTCCTTTTGCTTGAGAAATACAGCTATCCGGAAATACTGGTTCCATTATATCGAGAAAAAATTCCTTTACTCGAAACATCCCAGTTGGAGTAACAACCTGAAACCAAAAAGTTCCCCACTTTTCACCTTCATAACGTTCTGAAACTTTTTCAACATTCCAGCCTTCTAACAATACATTTGGATACAGTAACACGAATGAATGCATGGATTGCTTTAACATATATAGTCCCCTCCCGCTATACGAGTTCGAGAGTATACATCATTCATCCTCCTAAAACTTTCTCACATATCTCTCAGTTGAACTAAGCAACTGACATCCGTTCTTTTCAAAAACATCCTTCATCCACTCATTTTGTATATTTGTCTCACCAATATAATAAGATGCACCTATTTCCTTTAAGACAAACATCGCACCTGCAAATAACGCAGCTTCATATCCCTTATTACGCATATTTGGAGTAACTGCGAAGTACATAAGTTTCCCTTCTTCTAACGTACCTCTTTCAATATGCGGGATTACAATTCCTATCGGCTTTTCATCGACACTCGCTGTTAAGCAATGTTCTTTCCATTGCTCACCAATTTCTTGTAGCATCATATGCACAAATTGATCATGAGCGACTGGTTCTCCCGTCGCTTCATTCCACAGTGAATAAAAAGCCTCTTCTCCAACTTCTTCAATAAGCTTAAAATCAATTTCACTTTCTACATCTTCTACTTCGTATATATCTTTAAATACAATCATGTTTTCCGTAACATATTCAAATGAATACGTTTCAAAACATTTTTTATACACATCATAATTTGGACTTTTTGAAGAGATTTCAAAATGTAGTTTTTCTAATCCATCTTTTTTAGCTTCAGCAACGCAATATTGCATCATTTCCTCTAATTGCTCTTCTGTAAAAATCTCTGCATTATTTTCTTTTATCATAATAGAAGAAGCACTTCTTCTTATTTTAAAATGTTTTTCTAACTGTTCTATCGTCGTCATATTCTTCCCTCATCTATATCATACTCGAATTTCTAATCGTTCTCCTTGCATGAGCAGGATTGTCCTTGAATATATAGAATACTAGAAAAGATCGCATCTTTAAAGTGCGGAGGAGGTTCTCCATTGGATATTACAGCATTGCAACAACAGTTAGAGCTTATACAACAAAATGACTATACGCAACTGCAACATATAGACGTAAATGAGTTAACTTTGAACATGCTTCAGTATATCGGAACGACTGATAGCTACGTTCGTTACCAACTTATATATAAATGTTTTGCGCATTTCATTCATCATGAATTCCTTATGGACGATCAGCTGAAATTACTTCTGCAAACTTGTTTAAGTGATGAGTATTTATATTGTGACATTTACTCCCCACATACAGATGGGGTTTTCACACGTTCTTACACTGTTTCGTTAATTGCGTTAATACTCCAATTCGCTAATTCGCACTACTTTTGTACAGAGGAGGATATCGAAGAAATAAAAAATAAACTCATTACATACACAAACTTAGAAACGGATTTTCGGGGCTATATTGAAAATAAAGGATGGGCTCATTGTCTTGCTCACGTATCTGATGCCTTTACTGAAATTGTTCATAATACGTATACAACTTTTGAATGGTACGAGGAGTTAATTCATTGTTTATTAAATAAAATCTTTATTCCATCTGATCTTTTTCATAATAACGAAGATGAGCGCATCGTTACTCCATTACTAGCAATGCTGTATCATGATTTTCCTCAGAACGATTTAATTTCTATTATTCATAAAAAAATAAAAAGGCTTCCTCAAATTAGAAAACGCCTTTCGCTTAATGAGTATTGTATTTTATGTGCTAATATTAAAACCTTTTTACGCACATTATTTTTCAGAACGAAAGATGACCATAACTTAGCCTTTACAGCACGTAAAACAGAAAGAATGTTAAAAGAACTTCCTAACTATTATTAAATACAAGGAGCAATGACATGGGTTATATTGAAGATATGAGAAATCTAGTAGGAAATCATCCACTTATTCTAATAGGATCACACGCCATTATATTAAATGAAAAAGATGAAGTATTGCTGCAACTCCGTACAGATTTTAACCGCTGGGGCATTATTGGCGGTGCCTTAGAATATAACGAAACGTTAGAAGATGCTTTAAAACGAGAAGTGTTTGAAGAAACTGGACTTATTATTAAAAATCCAGAACTATTCCGTACATACTCAGGGCCAGATTTCTTTCAAATCTATCCAAGTGGCGATCAAGTACACGGTGTACTCGTTGTTTATATTTGCCGAGAATTTTATGGTGAACTTGTATGCAATCAAAGTGAATCAAAAGAACTACGCTTCTTTCACTTAATGAATTACCTAATAATCTTCCTCCTGTTATCGAGAAGATTATTACAGATTATCTAAAAAAATAAGGGAACGCTTAACGTTCCCTCTCAAATCCAATCCGTTTTTTAATTTCTGCTAAATTTATCTTCGCAATAGCGCGTGCCTTCTCAGCACCGTTTTCTAACGCCTCATATAATAAATTCGGCTCATTCATATACATAGTGTATTTCTCACGAGGCCCAGCTAACTCACGATCTACAACACGGAATAGCTCTTTTTTTACATCGCCCCATCTGATTCCAGTCTCATACTTTTCACGCATCGACTGTATTTCATCTTCGGTCGCAAACTCTTTATATATCATAAATAATGTTTCTAATTCTTTCGGTTCATTTGGAAGTGAAGAGTCTGTTTTGATTTTAAATATTAACTTTCGAAGTTTTTCTTGCTCTGAAAATAATGGGATTACATTTCCGTAACTTTTACTCATTTTCCTTCCATCAAGACCAGGTAAAATAGCTCCTTCTTCTTGTATGACATACTCCGGTAGTGTAAATGTCGTGCAAAATGTATGATTAAAATACGTCGCAATATCACGCGCGATTTCAATATGCTGAATTTGGTCTTTTCCAACTGGTACATGGGTAGCTTGAAATAATAATATGTCAGCTGCCATTAAAATCGGATACGTATATAACCCCATATTCACTCCTACATCGACCTCTAACCCCGCTTCTTTATTTTGCTCCACCTTCGCTTTATACGCATGAGCACGGTTCATAAGACCTTTCGGAGTTAGGCAAGCTAAAATCCAAGCTAATTCTAGAATTTCCGGTACTTCTGTTTGCCGATAAAAAACAACATCTTCACCAAGTCCAAGTGATAACCAAGTAGCTGCTACCTCTTTCGTATAACTGCTGAACTTTTCTGAATCATGCACAGCATTTAATGCATGATAATCAGCTATAAAGTACAATGCTTTTCCTTCATTATTCTTTGACATTTGTAATGCAGGTTTAATCGCACCAATATAATTCCCTAAATGCGGATAACCTGTCGGCTTAATTCCTGTTAACATTATTTTTTCACTCACACTAACTCCTCCTTTCTCAAAATAAAAAGAGCCCCTCATCCTTAAAAAAGGACGAGAGACTCCCGCGGTACCACCTTAATTAGCTATCATTAGCTCACTTCATACTTCAATAACGTGAAGTAACCGTCTTTACCTACTCATTTCAGTTAGAAGCTCCAGAGCCCATTCCATATTCATCCCTTACTGATTTCCACCACACATCAGCTCTCTAAAAAGTTTCGAATATGTACTCTTCTCTTTCATTGCTTTTTCGTTATTTTTTACAGTTTATCACATTTCACTTCCAAACAAACCCTAATTTTCTATTTTATATAGCAGGAATTTCCACTTCAATTGTCTAATGTTATATAGGTTTGTTGAAATATTCGAAACAACTTTGGAGGTTTTTTCATGGTAAAATATATATCAATTTTAGGTTCAACAGGATCCATCGGCACATCTGCATTAGATGTCGTTTCAGCTCATCCTGAACATTTTAAAATCGTCGGTTTAACCGCAAATTATAATATCGATCTTCTTGAGCAACAAATCAAAACGTTTCAACCTCGTATTGTAAGCGTTGCGACAAAAGACTTAGCAGACAAACTTCGTACGCGTATTTCAGCAAATACAAAAATCACACACGGGACTGATGGCTTAATTGCAGTAGCTACTCACCCTGATTCAAATCTTGTATTAAGCTCTGTTGTAGGTGTTTCAGGATTACTTCCAACAATTGAAGCATTAAAAGCGAAGAAAGATATCGCTATTGCTAATAAAGAAACTTTGGTTGCAGCTGGACATATCGTAACTGAACTAGCGAAACAAAACGGATGTCGCTTAATTCCAGTAGATAGTGAGCATTCAGCTATTTTCCAATGTTTAAACGGAGAAAATAATAAAGAGATTGAGAAGTTAATTGTAACAGCTTCCGGTGGTGCTTTCCGTGATAAAACACGTGATGAAATGCAAACATTACAAGCAAAAGATGCTTTAAAGCACCCCAACTGGTTAATGGGCGCAAAACTAACGATTGATTCTGCCACATTAATGAATAAAGGGTTCGAAGTAATGGAAGCGAGATGGCTATTTGATATTCCATATGAAAAAATTAATGTAATGATTCATAAAGAAAGTATCATTCATTCTTTAGTAGAATTTATTGATGGATCAGTTATGGCACAGCTCGGTGCTCCTGATATGAGAATGCCGATTCAATATGCGTTTCACTATCCTACTCGGCTACCTTCTTCCTATGAAAAATTAAATTTATTAGAAATCGGTAGTTTACATTTTGAAAAACCAGATTTAGAGAAGTTCCCTTGTCTACAATACGCATATGAATGTGGCAAAATCGGTGGTACTACTCCCGCTGTATTAAATGCAGCAAATGAAATTGCGAATGCGCTATTCTTAAAAAATGAAATTGCCTTTTTCGATATTGAAAAAACAATTTACAAAACAGTTGAAGCTCATCATAACGTAAAAGATCCTTCACTAGATGCTATATTAGAAGCGGATCAATGGGCGCGCCAATATGCAAATGAATTGTTAATAAAAAAGCGCTAAAACAGTTCCCACTGTTTTAGCGCTTTTTTTTACGTATTCAACTTAACAAATCTATAACCGTGTGTAACTAACACTTTTAATATCGCATATCCTGGAATGGCTAAAATAATGCCCATAATCCCGAATAAGTTTCCGGCAGTTAAAATGATAAAAATGATAGTAATCGGATGAATATCTAACTTTTTACCCATAACTTGCGGAGAAATAAATTTACCTTCTGCTAATTGTACAACCATCATAACGATAATTACTTTTAACACCATTGCTGGCGAGTCGATAAATGCGATAATTAACGCTGGTGTAATCGCGATAATTGGTCCTACGTACGGAACGATATTTACAATCATCGCTAAAATCGCAAGTAATACCGCATATTTAATACCAATAATAAGATAACCAATTAATAGCATAATACCGATAAATAAGCTGACGATAATTTGACCTCTAATATACGAGCTAATCGCATAATGCATATCATCTAGTATTCTCATTGCTGCTGGTTGTCTTTGCTCTGAAATAAACTTTAAAAAGTGATTCGGCAATTGCTCACCATCTTTTAAAAGATAGAACAATATAAATGGAACCATTACAAATGTCAAAACAACCTCTGTAACAGTACTCAAAAATCCAGTTACATTCCCAGTTACTGATGATAATGACTTTGTAAAATCAACTGTGTATTCTTTTACCATATTCGCAACATTAATATTTAAATTCTCCTGAATTTTACCGAGTAAATTACTTTCCCCGAATCTACGTGCTGCTTGTTCAATCTCATGGCCAAAATACGGTAAGTTATCAATTAATGCATCAATTTGATCTTTAATAATAGGGATAACCGTTACAACTAAAAATACAAATAATCCTAGTACGATTAAATATATGGAAGCTATCGATACGATTCTTGAAACACCTTTCTTTTCTAAAAGCGAAACGAATGGATGCAAAATATAAAATAGCACGCCTGCTAATAGTACTGGGAAGAAAATTGTTTTTAAAAATACGATAAACGGTGTAAAAACAAATGATATTTTTGTTAGCAATAAAATATTAATGAACAATAACGCAAATCCAAGTAATACCGCCAAATAATTTTGTTCTCTAAAAAACTTTCTTAACTTATCTCTTTTTCTTATATTTATTTTCTCCAATGAAACCACCTCTTCGAATGATGAAAAGCCCTTATTCAGGGCTCTTCATCATAATCTATATCTCTATTTCCTTGCAGCTTTCACTACAAATGATACAATAAGAATTAACACGATTGCACCTAATAATGCCGGCACGACATGAATCCCACCAAATGATGGCCCAAAGGATCCAAATAATCTACCACCTAACGAAGCACCTAATAAACCTGCGATAATATTTCCGAACATACCACCTGGGAAATTTTTACCTGTTATAGAACTAGCAATTGCACCTATAATAGCACCAACTATTAATGTGATAATCCATCCCATTTTTAGTCCTCCATTTCTATTATAGTTTGTATGATTCAATACAAACATATGTATTTATCATTGCTAATCATATTTCACTATAGAAATATATTTACTACTATTTTACATATGGAGATACATATATTATATGCAAAAAAGAAAAATATTGTCAAACTCACCCATAAAGCAATTATATTCATATACCATATTTAAAGGAGGCTTCATTATCTATGATTCTTAAGTTAAATTCCACTTCTTTTGAAGTAGCAACATCCATTTTACAGGTTCAAATTCCAGCTTATAAAGTTGAAGCAGACTACTTAAATAGTACTGCCATACCTCGTTTATATGATACTGTAAACGATATTCAAAATTGCGTTGAAACATTCTATGGATATTTTTCTGAAAATAAACTTGTCGGTTTTATTTCTTTTGTACAAGAAGAAAAACTAATCGATATCCACAGGTTAGTTGTATCGCCCAATTTTTTTCAAAAAGGAATCGCAACGAAACTCCTAATTTATATATTTAACATGTTTCCCTCTTCAATGGCATACATTGTACAAACAGGTAAAGCGAATACCCCTGCTATTACTTTATATAAAAAACACGGATTCATTACAGTATCAGATACAATACTTCCTGACGGTATGATTCTTACGCAATTAAAAAAGACAGAATACACAAAATAATTTGACTTGTTCGCTCCTTTATGTTATTTTTTACTTTATAAAACCTTTTGCTGAGTCCAAATTTTGGAGCGGGGGAACCATTTTTGTAGCTATGCTACTTGGGGCGAATCTTTTTTAAGTAGGGAAACTCTCACTTCCCGAGTCCGACAGCTAACCTCGTAAGCGTAATGGGAGAGGAAGGTGCTTTTTGCCTATGTTACACATTTTGCCTCCTTAATTATAAATATGGGATCGATATCAAATAGTCACCTATATTTATAGAAAAGGAGAATGTATTATGTTACGTTTATCTGATCACGCAATAAAAATGATGGAGCAAAGACTTCGAATTGAAAAACAACGCACATATCAAGCAAATAAGGTTGTAGATAACTTACATCACAAATACTTCTTTCAGCATATTTTTCAACCGAAAAGATAAAGAAAATGTTTATTTAATATTAAAAAACACAAGGTGTGTCTTACAAAGACATTCCTTGTGTTTTTTATATTCTTTATAAAATTCTCACTACATTTAAGCTTGCTGTAATCGCACCTGCTATAGTAGTCACATGCCCTACACCTAACGGGCCATTTTGTAATATTAATGTTGAATTGGCACTCGTCACATTCACAAGAAGTGTATTTGAAATGGCTGGTTCGATTACTACAGTTGATGTCGTTACGTTTTGTATAAAACTCCCTGTTAGTTGCGTTCCATTTAATAGCAATCTAACAGATACTGTCTCATTCCCACCATTTGCATCCCCTTGAAAATAGTAGCTTACTAAATATATTCCTGGCGTCGTTACTGTGACTGTCGTAGCACTAGTTAAAGATACACCAGTTCCATATACAGTGGATCCAGAATTAATTGGGATGTTGGCATTTGCTGCAATTGTGCTTGTTGATGTAGAAAAGAAATATCCGCCACCTGTCGATATAGCAGATGATCCTGTTGCTCCAGTTAAGCCTGTTGGACCCGTTGCTCCTGTTGGGCCTGTTACTCCTGTTCCCCCTGTCGCTCCTGTTATTCCTTGTATGCCTTGTATTCCGGTCGGTCCAGTTGCACCAGTCAATCCCGTCTGGCCTGTTGCTCCCGCCTGACCCGTTACACCTTGTGGACCTTGGATTCCCTGTGGACCTTGTGGACCAGTTGCTCCAGTCGGGCCGGTTGCTCCAGTCGGACCCGTTATCCCCTGTGGACCTTGGATTCCTTGAGGACCTTGTGAGCCCGTTGCTCCTGTCTCGCCGGTTGCTCCAGTTGGACCGGTTGCTCCTTGTGGTCCTTGAATTCCTTGTGGACCTTGAGGACCCGTTGCTCCCGCCTCGCCGGTTGGACCATTTTCTCCTTGCACCCCTTGCACTCCTTGTATTCCTTGTGGGCCGGTTGGACCGATTGGACCTTGTACGCCTTGTATTCCTTGCGGTCCAGTTGGTCCACCTAAAGCACCAGTTGGACCGGTTGGACCAGTGGGCCCCGTAATACCTGGCGGTGGAAAAGGAATAGGTGCTTGAAACTTACTACACTTATCTTGATTCTTCACAAGCATCTCCCCCGTTATAACTAACGTATCAAACTATTTTTAATACATTTAAACTAGCTGTTATCACACCAGATAATGTCGTTACATGCCCGATAGCTAACGGACCATTTTGTAAAGACAAAGTTGCATTTGAAGAAGTAACTTCAATGACCATCGTATTCGAAACTGCTGGTTCTAATATAAAAGTACCTCCTGTAACATAAAAAATAAAACTCCCTGCGACTTGTGTTCCATTTAAAGTAAGCCTCACTGAAATTGTTTCATTTCCGGCAGTTGGATCACCTTGAAAATAATAGCTTACTAAATAAATTCCCGGCGTACTTAACGTTACAGTTGTTGCATTTGTTAAACTGACATCAGAACCAAAAACTGTAGATCCAGAATTAATTGGTATTAACGCATTCGCTGCAATTGTACTCGTTGAAGTAGAAAAGAAATAACCGCCCCCACTAGGTAAACCAGTCGCTCCTGTCGCTCCCGCTATTCCAAAGAAACCTATTGAACCTGCACTACCAGTTGCTCCTGTCGGTCCCACCACGCCACTTGGGCCCTGACTACCTTGTGCTCCAAGTGGGCCTATACTACCACTAGCACCTGTCACCCCACTTGCTCCAATTGGGCCTTGCAACCCTTGAATACCTTGTATCCCTTGTATTCCTTGCGGACCCGTTGCACCTGTATTGCCTGTCGTTCCCGTTATTCCTTGTATTCCCGTAATCCCTTGAACACCTTGCACTCCTTGTAGTCCAGTTGCCCCAGTTGCTCCTGTGGCTCCAGTTTCACCCGTTGCACCTGTAATTCCAACATTTCCTTGTGGGCCTTGTGGGCCTTGACTACCTTGCGCCCCTTGGACTCCTTGTGGGCCTGTTATACCGACTTCCCCTGTATTTCCTTGGGGACCTCTAATTCCTTGTGCACCTGTTGGACCGATAATTCCTTGCACACCTTGGATTCCTTGCACTCCTTGCGCTCCTGTTGGACCCGTTATTCCTTGTAATCCTTGAGGACCTTGCAAACCGATAGCTCCAGTCGGTCCTATTATTCCTTGCACTCCTTGAGGACCTTGGGCACCTTGTGTACCTGTCAATCCGGTAGTCCCTTGTATCCCTTGAACACCTTGAGGACCTTGTGTTCCAGCTGCTCCTGTTTCCCCTTGAATTCCTTGTACGCCTTGGATTCCTTGTGCTCCAGCTGGGCCGGTTGCTCCTCGGATTCCTTGTGCTCCTTGAGCTCCTTCCGCTCCTGTAACACCAACTGGACCAGCTATCCCTTGTATTCCCACCATTCCTTGTGCACCTGTTGGACCTATCACACCTTGAATACCTTGAATACCTTTAGGACCTTCTGCACCAGTTGGACCAGTTACTCCCAGCGGACCTTGTATTCCTTGAGAACCTTCTGCACCCGTTGGACCTGTTATACCTTGGTTACCTTGAGGACCTTGTGCTCCTTGTACTCCAACTGCTCCAACTACACCTTGGGCACCTTGCGCTCCCCTTACACCTTGATGACCTGTTGGACCTGTTATACCTTGCACACCTTGCCCTCCAATTGGACCTATCCCTCCGCTTGCACCTGTTGAACCGGTCGCACCCGTTGGACCTGTTGGACCTCCTGGTGGACCGGGTGGGCCAGCTGGTCCAGTCACCCCACTAGAAGGGCCAATTGGACCGGTCACTCCCGTCGGACCGCCCGGTGGTCCTTCTGAGCCTTGAGTACCAATACTACCCGTCGCTCCTGTTATACCTCTTATCCCCTTTATCCCTTGAAAACCTGTTGCTCCCGTTATACCTTGTATTCCTTGCACACCTTGTGGTCCTTGTAAACCTATTACACCTGTTATCCCCTTTATTCCACTTATACCTTGGGCACCTTGCATTCCAGTAGAACCAGTTGGACCCACTTCACCTTGTATTCCTTGAGCTCCTTGTGGGCCTTCCTCTCCAGTAATTCCTTGTATACCTTGGAAGCCGTCTTCTCCTTGTATACCAATAGCCCCTTGCTCTCCTTGTATTCCTTGAACACCTTGAGGGCCTTGTGGACCAGTTACACCCGAGACTCCAGTTACGCCTCTTTCTCCCTGCATTCCTTGTGCCCCTGTTTGTCCTCGCTCACCTATTTCCCCTTGTATTCCTTGTATACCTTGTATTCCTTGACTACCAGCAGGACCCGTAGCTCCTTGTATTCCTTCTAATCCTTGTACTCCCATATCACCAATTAGACCTTGGTTTCCGATTAATCCTTGAGCACCTTGGAGACCAGTTGGGCCAGTTATACCTTGCTCTCCTGTATCACCAATAACTCCTTGTATTCCTTGTGCTCCTGTTGTCCCTCGGGGACCTTGTATCCCCCTGATACCTTGAGGACCTTGGGGCCCAGTTGCTCCCGTCGGTCCAGTCACCCCTGTAGGACCAACAGGACCTTCATGCCCTCCAGTTGGACCGATTGGACCACTATTACCTGTCGGACCCGTTGCTCCTATAAGCGGAAGAGGCAGTGCCACTCCAAATTTTTTGCACTTTCTATGATGACGCACAACAATCCCCCTTCCCCAAAATAATTACACCTTTTATATGAAATGCATTTTTATAAGAAAAGTACACCTTTGACCTCATTTTTTTAAAATAAAGAAGCCTATCATTTCATCTATTTGAAATCATAGGCTTCTTTTATAAAAACACTTTACTTTCTAGCTTTAATAATAAAAGTAGTCGGCACCATTCTAGCTTTATATAAAGAATAATACTTCGTAGACGGCTCAGCTAGTTCTCCATCAAACGAGCTTGATGGTTCAGGCTCTTCTATTCTCTCAATTTTAAATCCCGCTCTATTTAACTCATTTATGTATGTACTTATTTTTCTCTTATATAATGTCGCTTGTACATTTTCTCCTTTAAATGTTTCAAACGTAATGGGCGTTTCCTCATGATAAGAAGACTTTATAGCAACTTCTTCCGTACCATACTGTAAGTTTGAATATACCGGGTGCTCCCAACTAAAAATAAAACTTCCCCCTGGCTTTACATATGAATAAATCAGTTCCAACGTTTTTCTTAAATCCGAAGTCCAACCTAATGCATAAATGGAATATACAATATCAAAATATCCTTTCGGAATATCGCCTTCTTCTTCCATTGCTCCGCATACTAACTTTGGATTCCAATCCTTTAACGTCTTATTCGCTATTTCAATTTGTGTACTCGAAAGATCAAGCCCCCATAATTCCTCTGCCCCTTGTTCCGCCATATATTGCAACGAATGCCCACTTCCACAGCCAATATCAAGAACCTTTTTCTTTCTGATTGAATCGAACAAACGAATCTCATCTTCAGACGCCGTATACGGACCATATTTAGGTAAACAATCCACTTGAAAGAAATAAGGTGCAACTGTATCCCAACACTTTTTATTTAAAGCTAACATTTGCGTACCTTTCATATTCTACATTCCCCCATCCATTTTTCTTTCTCTAATATTAATTACATATCATAACCAGATCGCCCTTTTCTCTTCGCCCGGTAGTTTTTCACTTTCGCAATCGTACCGCATGCTCTTCCTCCTTCTTCTCCAGCATACATACCGCACCATCTTTTACTTCCATTTCGCGAATGATCATAAAATACCCAGCGACAATCTGGACATGCTTTTAACCTTCCCCATACATTTTCTTGAATTGACATTAACACAATGCTTAACACTTTTGTATACACATTCTCTTCATATACCGGTTCATATGTAATACCTTTCATATCATCCTTTATATGTACATGAAATGGGTATTTCTCTAACCATTTTTGCAATGATCCTTCGCCTTCAATTGTCATCCGAATATCTTCTCGAAAACCTCTTAATTCCTCTATCGTATGAAATGGAAACTCTTCATCAAAATATTCTTTCATAAAAAGCTTTATGTCTTCTTCTGTTTGCAGCAAATCAATTGGCTCTCTCGTATCGTTTGGTATTCTCCATGTATTTAAAAATTCCCGAATATATTCTAGTTCATTTGGAGCGTTTTGATTCAATTCGATCCACCTTCTTCTTAAAATTTACTTTTTTCTGACTTTATGTATAATTATAGTATAAAATAGTTAACCATCAAATGATTTTACTGGTTACATAATTAGGAGGATTTCTATGAAAAGTTTCTCAACACCGATACGTTTCATGCTTATTTCTTCATTTTTTATGTCTTTTGGGTATTTTGCAGTATACGCATTTTTAGCTATTTATCTATTAACCTTTCTTCATTTTTCTGCTGTCCAAGTAGGAACAGTGTTGACGGTTATGACAATTACATCACGAGTTATCCCATTATTCTCAGGGTTAATTGCTGACAAAATAGGCTATATCATTATGATGATAGCCGGTTTATTTTTGAGAGGAATCGGATTTATCGCTTTAGGAATATGCTCTGATTTCTATACAATTTCTATTTCTTCTGCACTTATTGGCTTCGGAACTGCATTTTACGAACCTGCTGCGCGCGCCATATTCGGTTCACAACCAGCTCATTTGAGAAAAAATTTATTTACATATTTAAACCTTAGCTTTAATTGCGGTGCAATAATCGGACCAATTGCAGGAGGGTTCTTACTCTTACTTGATCCAATCTATGCCTTCTCTCTAACAGGATCACTTATGCTGTTATTCGCTTTTATCTTTTACTTACTTAAAAATCACTTCCAAGTCACTACTGAAAACACGTCTATTACATTAGGAATACAGGCCATCTTACAAAACAAGTCTTTCCTTCTGTTTTCCTTTATCATGATTTTCTTCTATATTATGTTTACTCAACTTACTGTCGCACTTCCACTTCATATGAAAAACATTAGTAGTAGCAATCAACTTGCTACACTCGTTATTACGATAAATGCGATAACAGGCGTCATATTTATGGTATTATTCCGAAAATTATTCCACAAATACAACACACTTTCAATTATTAAATACGGTGTTTTATTAATGAGTATTTCCTTTTTACTCATTCCTTTATTTCAACACCCATATTGGCTCTTTATTTGTGTAATTTTATTTACAATCGGTGAAACACTCGTATTACCTAACGCTGATATCACTATTGCAAATTACAGTAATGAATCATATACAGCCACTTTCTTCGGATTTTATCAACTATCACTCGCATTTGGTTTTATCATTGGTAATTATACCGGTACATCTTTTACATCCAACTTAAGCGGAATGTATACACCATGGCTTATTTTTGGCGGAATAGGACTTATTGGTTTTATTTCACTACATATTTTGAATATAAAAAAAGTGGCCTCTAAAGAGGATATACACCTATGTAATACAAGCGACCTATAACGAAAAAGATTCGACCATCATCTTTGACAGTCGAATCTTTTTATTTTTCATATTCAAGGTGATTATGTCTTTTACAACCAAATAAATAGCAAGCCCCTATATAATCAGTTTCAAACTCTAATCCTGGAACGTATCCAGATTTGATACGTTCTACCATTGTTTTATAACAATTATTCTCTTCTGTATATTCCTCAATTAACTCTTTCTTATCATTTTCTGTCCAGTTTTCTTCTACTTCTTCATTCTGAACATCTTCTATTTCTGCTGTTTTCGCTTCGATACATTCCCGTATAACTTCATTTATACGGGAGAAATTATTCGTTTTATATAGAGCATACACAAATCTACCAATCCAATTAGGACTTTTCCAGCATTCTTTATATCCCTTTTCGAACCATTCAATTGCTTCTTTATAGCAATTCAACTCAACATATAAATCTGCTACATTAATTTCCCCTAAAAAATTATCAGATTCCCTGTTAAAAGTATCTAACTTCTCTTTTGCTTCTGTCGTTCGTTCTAAATCAATTAAACATTTTACATAGCTATACATGATATAGTCCGAATCCCCTGCAACTCGCAAGAAAAAGTCTGAAGCTTTTTCCAGCTCTCCAAGGTTATAATGCGCTACAGCTACATTATGATATGCTTCATCTGATGGTTGAATCGAAATAGACTTTTGTAATGCTTCTTTCGCTTCTGTCCATTTTTCTTGTTTCATGTAAATGTCCCCTAAGATGTTATAAGGAAAGTATGAAGAAGGATTAAACTTAACAACTTCTCTTATTAATTCAAGAGCTTTATCATCATTCTCTTCCTCATAAAAGTACATCCAAGCCAGATTATTGAGAGATTGTACGTCTCTAGATTCATGTACTGCTTGTTGAAACAGTTCCATTGCTTCCTCATATTTATTTTGTTCAAACATTTCAATTGCCTTCTCATTAATGTTCAAATAACTACCTCCGAAGTAAATGAATTCATCTATTCCCTATCATTATTGTAAAATGTAAAAATTATAATTTCTATAAAAAAATTTCTTTCTCTCGCCTACATTTCGATTGAAATAGAAGCTAAAACATACGAATTTACAAAAATCAGTAAATTTTTCATTCTCCCTTAAATTGGATATACCTCCTGTTTCATTTTACATATTATGGTACAATTAAGAGGGTACTAACTAAACATTTACGCTCCGCACTAGTAATCTAGCAATACAAAAATCAAAAATCACATGGAATTGAGGGATGTTATGAAACAGAAATTAGCTGTTCTTCTATTCACTGGAATCATATTATCAGGATGTTCAACTATAGCAGAGAATTCTTTAGAAAGCGGGAAAGGCAGTATGGAATTATTAACACCAACGATTACAGCAAAAGACAATGAATTAGAAATTAAAACTAAAGGCATTGATGAAAATAAAGTAACTTTTATTTATGTTGCTAATAAAAAAGTGTTGGAACAAAAACTAAAAAATGGTGAATCCTACAAACTTAACATTAAAGATATCGAACACGCTCATAGGACGGACTACAAACCAAAAGTTCAACTTTTACAAACGAAAGACGATGATGATGATGGAGAAATAGTAACCTTCAAACAAGTTAGATATACAGTTAAAAACTGATTTTAAAGTTGTTTCATTATAAATGTAACAAAAGAAAATATACTTTTAACAGTAGATAAATGTAGGGGGTGCTAACATGAAAAAACGATGGATTTCTTGGTGGATTGGTAACATATTTTGGATTATCGTTTTTGGAATATGGGCCGCTATTATTTGGCTACGAGATGTTGATGGTGCTGGTGTTATTCAAACACCTGAAATTAAATCAATATCACTTATCGTTTTATTAATCACGTTTATCATACCGGTATTTTTTCAAATTATATGGCTAATCATTAATTTGAGAATGAGTAAAAAACATAATTATACGATTTAGTTTTTTTGAATTAACAGATGAATATTTTTCATAAAAAAAGAGAGGAATCTACATCAAAATAGATTCCTCCCTTTTACATTTAGACTTATACTGCGCTTTTAATGCATCACTATTCCTCTTTTTTACGATGCATGTTCATCTTTCTTCTTCATTAACGCTCTTTTCTTCATCGCCTTCGTTAAATATCCACCCTTAAACGAGCGAATTTCATACGAAGACATAAACGCTTTCGGTGCAATTTCATTAATGATTTCTAAAAGCTCTTTCTCTCTAGAACGCTTTGCGACGATATCTAAGCGATAACGTATAGAATTAATACCTTCGCCTTCAAATACTGTAACGCCAAATCCAGAGTGACGTAACTCATCTACTAATTCATTACAACGGTCTAGTAAACTAACTTGATACGTAATATAACCAATTGCTAATTTATTCTCTATATAACCGCCTAATAACAGTCCCGCACTAAAGCCAATGACATAGGCAACGATGTTCATCCAATTTGATAAATCTTGAAACACAATACCTAAACTGACAATGTAAATAGCTCCTTCTAACAATCCAACACCAGCAGCGGATCTTGTTTGATTCTTTACAAGCAAAATCGTACGGATTGTTAATATTGGAACGTAAATAATTTGAAGCACAAAAATAAGTAGCGCTTGTAACATTGGTATCCACCTCTTTCAAAAAGTCTTTTGTCATAATAACATACATAACCTTTAGAAATCGATGGGTTTTTTAAAATTTTTTTATTATTTTTCATACTATTGAAAAACACAAAAAAGAAGCGTATTATATTTGTCATTAATTTGATTACTTGTATCATATCGCTAAACTAAAAAAGGAACCTGATTAGGTCCTTTTCATCATAGCTCTATATTTTTCGAAGCATGTTCTCTTTGCTTCTCTTCTTCTTTCACTAACTGCATATTTGCGTACGCTAAATTTGCAATCATTAAAAAGTGACCACCTAAAATACCTGTACCGAATGCCCACATTTCCATTTCATGCTCAATTTCATACATGATGATAGCTCCTAAAATAGCAGCTGCAAATCGGTTTAAAACTCCTAATCCAGGAGCCTTTTCCTTCATTACGATACTTTTCCCGAGTTTCTCCACTCTGCGAGCTAATAACCAAAGACAATAAGCACTTACTGCTAATCCAATACCGAACCCTGTCACTTGTTTTCCAAACGGAGTAATCGTCCACATAAGTAGTAAACCACTAAAGATCACATACAATTGTAATCGATATACACGTAAGGCTTCTTGAATCAAAATATCCGCTCCTAAGTTCTCATTTTTTGTACTTTAGAAGAAAAGCAGCAACTTACACAGTTGCTGCTTTCTCTTCTTCTTGTTCTTGTTCCATCTTACGAATTTCAACACGTTTAATTTGGTAAGCGTCTTTTTCTAACACTTTAAATTCATAACCTTCCGCCTCAACGTGTTGTCCTTCTTCGATTTCATGATTTTGCATCATAATCCATCCACCGATTGTATCCACATCATCTTCTTCGATGTGTAATCCAAATAAATCTTTCACTTCTGAGATAAGCACTTTTCCATCAACAATAATATGTTGCTCGTTCACATGTTGAATTGGTGGTGCTTCATCTTCATCATATTCGTCACGAATTTCGCCGACGATTTCCTCCAAGATATCTTCAAGCGTTACAATTCCAGCTGTTCCTCCGTACTCATCATATAAAACAGCCATCGGAATTCGCTTCTTCTGCATTTGAAGTAATAAATCGTGAATTGGAGTCGTTTCCATCACTTCAATAATCGGACGCATATACGAGCGAATAGATGATAAATCTTTTTGATCCTCGGTCATATATCGAATAAAGAAATCTTTTACGTTGACCATACCGATAATATCATCTTTATCTTCTCCAAAAATCGGATAACGTGTGTATCGCTCATTTTGGATTACTTTCATGTGTTCTTCTACTGAATCTTCCAGGTAGAAACCAACGATTTCTGTTCGCGGTACCATAATCTCTTTTGCAATACGATTATCAAATTCAAAAATGTTATTTACATACTTGTATTCAGCTTGATTAATTTCGCCACTTTCATAGCTATCTGAAAGGATAAGACGTAATTCTTCTTCTGTATGAGCTACTTCATGTTCTGAAGCTGGCTTTAAACCAAATAAACCAGTTATCACACGAGCTGAACCGTTCAATACCCAAATAAATGGATACATTACTTTATAGAACATCATTAATGGACCTGCCAATAATAACGTTACCCTTTCAGCCTTTTGAATTGCCATCGTTTTTGGAGCTAATTCTCCTACTACAACGTGTAAATACGTCATAATCATAAAAGCAAGACCAAATGTTAATACTGATGAAATAGAAGGATTTAAGTTCCATTTCTCAAATAACGGGTGTAATAACTTTTCAATTGTCGGTTCACCTAACCAACCTAATCCCATAGCTGTAACTGTAATACCTAATTGACAAGCAGATAAATATTCATCTAAATTTGTTGTTACCTTTTTCGCTGCTAAAGCACCGCGTTTTCCTTCCGCAACAAGCTGATCGATACGGCTTGAACGTATCTTTACAATCGCAAACTCTGCTGCTACGAAAAATCCAGTAAATGCGATTAAAATCGCAACCATGACTAAATTAAATATTTCCAATGAATCCCCTTAGTTAAAAAACTAAGGTGTCCACCTCCTGTATACTATAATGTTTTCTTATTTGTTTGTTAGAAAACATAGCCCGATACAAAAATTAAAGAGGTCGGATTTCACTTATTCTATAATAATAGAGCAAGTGTCTGTATTAAAGCTGTCGTTTGACCTGATAAAGATTTCGATATTTTTTCACGTTGTGAATCAGTCAATTCATCTAAAAGCGGTTTTAACTCAGTAAGCTCCACTTCTAATCGATGAATATGGTCTGTCACTTCATTCACTTGTTTCGAAACGTGTTCATTGATACCGAGCAGCTTCTTCTTCTCCTCGATTTTCTCTTTAATCTCACAAAGCGGCATATGCATTTCTTTGCACTTCTCAATAAATTGTAATGTCTCAAATGCTGTTTCGTCGTAATAGCGATAATTAGATTGAGATCGCTCCGCTTTTAAGATACCTAGATTCGTATAATAATCAATCGTTCGTTTCGACACGTGAGCCATGAGAGCCAACTGTCCGATTCGATACACCTTCCCAACGATCTTCCCCCCTTGTTTATATTACTTACATCATACAATACATAAACTGTACAGTCAAACGTGACGGTTTATTATTCACAATTTATACAAAATTCCAATCTCCTCCTATGATGATTCAATACGAGTAATCTACACTTATACAATAAAATTACTAAACTACTACCTAATCACTACATTATCTGCCACTTTTAACCTTTCTTATTTAAAAGCATATCCTACTAATAATGATTGCTTGTATAGGAGGGAATTAATATGAAAAAGACAATCATTTCTCATTTTTATAATGAAGAATACCTACTTCCATGGTGGCTTATGCATCACACGAAAATATTCGATCACGGCATTTTAATTAATAGAGGGTCTACAGATCGTTCCGTAGAGATTTGTAAACTATTAGCACCCCACTGGGAAGTACGAAATTCAAGATTTCTTGAGTTTGATCCAACTAATACTGATATTGAAGTGATGGAAATTGAAAGAGAAGTTTCAGGTTGGAAAATCGTTTTAAATACTACTGAATTCTTTTGTTGTAATAATACTGAAGAATTTTTTTCATCTCTTCATACACTAGGCCAAAACATGTATGCGATTAGAATGATTTTAATGATAGATAATCATAATTATAATTATTCAAAGCCTAGATATTCTATCCCCTTAGTAGAACAGCGATACCACGGTGTCTTCCCTTATAACCCAAATCTCGGATGTGCTTGGAGATTTATTCACAATCATCTAGACGGTGCATATTTACCTGGTAGACATCATTCGCGGCACGGATATATAATTTATGACTATCCTTCATTTATTTTAAAATTTTATTTTAGCCCTTGGAATGAACAATCAAAGGCAAGAAAATTACAAATTACACCTACCCTTTCAAAAAGGGGTGTTCAAATGGGACTTCAAACACATTACGGTCAATCTCCTGAAATACTGGACATACGTTTTTTAGAGCTTAGTAACCTAACACAAGACCTCCGTCATAACCCTGAATATCAAGAATTATTTCCAAAATTCAAACCGTAATATTTTCTGCATCGTCATCACCTCAAACATTTTCATTCACTTAATCAAAAACAATCTCATTTGCATAAAACATGAATACTGTATAAATAATAAATTTTTATTTTAGGAGGAAAAAATGAAAGCTGTTATTCTTGCTGGTGGGTACGGTACAAGAATTGGGGAAGAAACACATTTAAAACCGAAACCTATGATTGAAATTGGAACAAAACCCATTCTATGGCACATTATGAGTTTGTATAGTCATTACGGGATTACTGAGTTTATTATTTGCTTAGGCTATAAAGGATATGCAATTAAAGAGTTCTTTCTAAATTACAACTTACACATGTCTGATTTCACAATACAGTTAAACGATAATACAATTACTAGCCATTCTCATCGTGTAGAACCATGGAAAGTTACACTAATCGATACTGGTGTAAATACCGAAACGGGTGGCCGAGTGAAAAAGATTCAAAATTATGTCGGAGACGAACCTTTCTGCCTCACTTATGGTGATGGATTAAGTAATGTAAATATAAAAGAACTTATTACATTCCATAAAAAACATGGAAAAATGGCTACTGTTACTGCCGTACAACCTCCTGGTAGATTTGGTTCTCTCATATTAGATAAACAGTCTGTAACATCTTTTCAAGAAAAACCATTAGGTGATGGCGGATGGGTTAACGGTGGATTTTTCGTTTTAAATCCTGAAGTTTTCAATTACATTAGTGGAGATAAGTCTGTTTTTGAAACAGACACTTTAGTTCAGTTAGTAAACAAAAATGAATTGGCCGCATATCAACATTCTGGTTTTTGGCATCCGATGGATACATTGCGCGATAAAAATAAATTAGTCGAGCTATGGGAAAGTAATAACGCTCCATGGAAGGTTTGGTAATATGGCTTCATCATCTTTTTGGAATAAGAAAAAAGTATTTATTACGGGACATACTGGATTTAAAGGCTCATGGCTCACCCTTTTCTTAACTTCTTTAGGTGCAGAAGTAGTAGGCTTTTCTTCTCATCCCCCATCCATTCCTAACATTTTTGAACAAAGTAACGTAGCAAAAGAGTGCACGACAATGAAAGGCGATATTACAGATTACCATTCTTTATTTCATGCCATGAAGCAGCATAAACCTGACATAATATTTCATTTAGCAGCTCAACCAATCGTAACCGCTTCATACAAAAATCCTATCGATACATTCAAAACGAATGTTCTAGGTACTGTCCACGTGCTAGAAGCAGCAAAGTCCGTCGAAAGCGTACGTGCCATTATTAATGTGACAAGCGATAAATGTTATGAGAATGACGGTAGTGGCGACCGAGCGTTCGTGGAAAATGACCGACTAGGAGGTTTCGATCCTTATAGCGCTAGTAAAGCTTGCGCTGAAATAGCGGCAACATCCTATCAAAAATCATTCTTCCGCACTAATACCCAGAAACTCGCCTCAGTCAGAGCTGGTAACGTCATCGGCGGTGGTGATTGGGCAGAAGACCGATTATTCCCTGATATCATTCGGGCATATTTGCACAATCATACTTTGTGTATTCGAAACAAATATGCCGTCCGTCCGTGGCAACATGTTTTAGATCCTCTACATGGCTATATCCTTTTAGCTGAGAAACTTTGGAATGATGCTAAATATGCAGAAGCGTGGAATTTCGGCCCAATGAATGAACCTAACAGAACCGTTCATGATGTCATTGAATCTGTAATAAAATTATGGAATAACCCACTAACAATCATTTCCTCCTCTACAAATACTCCTTATGAATCACCTGTTTTAACACTCGATAGTACAAAAGCAGTAAACAAACTCGGCTGGACTCCTAAGTTATCAACAGATGATGCTATCGCTTGGACTGTTGATTGGTACAAAAAATATGCATCTGGTGAAAATATAGAATCTTTCACACGACAACAAATCGATGCATTCAAAAATTTATAAGGAGGCTATAAAATGGAACAGAAAAAATGCCGTTTTTGCCACTCATTACTAACCAACACTTTTTTAGATTTGGGCGTTTCCCCTCTTGCTAATTCATTTGTAGCTCCTGAAAGCTCATATAAAATGGAACCTTTTTATCCGCTGCACACATTTGTTTGTAACTCTTGTTTACTCGTACAGCTAGATGAATTTGAATCCCCACAAAATATTTTTCATAACTATTTATACTTCAGCTCTTACTCCTCAAGTTGGCTACTACACGCTAAACAATACGTAGAAATGGCGATTAAGCGTTTCAACTTAACGAAACATTCAAAAGTGATTGAAATCGCAAGTAACGATGGGTACTTATTACAATACTTTAAAAAAGAAAATATCGAGACATTGGGAATTGAACCCGCGAAAAACGTAGCAGAAATTGCTATCAAAAAAGGAATTCCTACTCATGTAAATTTTTTCAGTAATGACTTAGCAAAAAAATTGCCACAAGCTGATTTAATCGTCGCAAATAACGTATTAGCACACGTTCCGAACTTGCATGATTTTGTCGCTGGTTTAAAAACACTATTAAAACGTGATGGCACGATAACAATTGAATTCCCACACTTATTAAACCTTATATCCTTTAACCAATTTGATACCATCTACCATGAACACTTCTCCTACTTCTCACTTATAAGCCTTCAAAAAGTTTTAAGTTATCATCATTTAAAAATTATTGATGTAGAAGAACTTTCAACGCATGGTGGTTCCTTACGGATTTTTGTAAACCATCTAAGTGCCCAATCAACTATCCATTCCAATGTTACAAAATTAATTCAAAAAGAAGTCGATCATGGGTTAGATACTTTAGATTACTATCTCCTTTTTTCTAAACGCATCGAACAATTGAAAATAAATATTTTAAAGTTTTTTATTGAAGCGAAAGTTTTAAACAAACAAATTATCGGTTACGGTGCTCCAGCTAAAGGAAACACCCTTTTGAATTATTGCGGGATAGGTAAAGAATTTCTAGCTTATACAGTAGATAAAAATCCTCACAAACAAAATCTCCTTTTACCAGGAACTCGTATTCCAGTAAAATCTCCAGCAGAAATTAAACGTACAAAACCGGATTACATTTTCATACTTCCTTGGAATTTGAAAGACGAAATTATGAAAGAATGCTCTTTCATTCGTGAATGGGGCGGTAAATTTTTAGTGACGGTTCCAGAAGTTGAGGTGATCGAGCCATGAAGAAAGTTGTTGTAACAGGTGGTAGTGGCTGGATAGGTAAATATGTTGTACATTCACTTATACAAAAGGGATATGAAGTGCACGCCACGTATAATAAAAATAACCCCTCTCACCTCTCTTGCCATTGGCATAAAGTAAACTTGCTTCGCGATGACGAAGTAAAACAATTCATTTCGGATGTTCAGCCTAGCCATCTCATTCACCTTGCTTGGGAAGCAGTGCCACCAGCATGCTATGTATCTATTAATAATTACTATTGGCTAAAGTCTAGTATTTCATTGATTCAACACTTCACAACATGCGGCGGAAAGCGTGTTGTCGTTGCAGGTACTGGCGCAGAGTACGAATGGTTTAACGGCGTATTATTTGAAGATTCATCGCTCCTTTCCTATAAAACCCCGTATTCTTTATGTAAAAATGCACTGCACTCCTGGCTAGAAACGTATGCACAACAAACAGGCCTCAGCATGTGTTGGGGCCGCATTTTTCATATGTATGGACCTCACGAACAAGGTAATCGGCTCGTTTCTAACATTATCACTTCCTTATTAAAAAATGAGGAAGCACTATGTACACATGGAAAACAATCGAGAGATTTCCTCCATGTGAGTGACGTCGCTGACGCTCTCGTAACAGTATTAGAACATGGCGTTACAGGCACCATCAATATCGCTTCAGGTCAATCTGTACAAATTAAAGAACTAGCTTCTATCATCGCTAAAAAGATAGGAAAAGAACATTTAATTAAACTAGACGCGATTCCTTTCTCTAAGGATGAACCTTTATTCGTCGGCGTTAGTGTAGAACGTTTAAAAACTGAAGTAAACTGGAAACCAACATACGATTTAAATACAGGAATAGAAGAAACAATTTTATGGTGGGAATCATTTATACAAAAACATAACGATATACGTCACTAAAACGTAAATCCTTCGTTCCTCTCGCTAATTCCTTATACCATTCTTCTAATCTTTCCGGCGTAATAATATGGTGCGTCCCCATTCCCCCATGCTTACTAGCTTCAGAAAGAGTCGGACCAATTTGTAACTTTCTCTTTCTCATCACATCGTTCCACGGACTAAATCCAAACCATAATATACAAGCAAGAGGTGGATAAATCATCGATTCATGCGCAGATAAATGTCTTCCAACCGTATAACTTCCATGCTCATGATTATGAATAAATCTACCTCTTCTCCATAACGGCCAATCTTCTGGTAAATAACCATGAAATCGCTGTTTCATTAAAGGTATTCCAAAGTTAAGGTCAGGATAGTTGTAGTTAGGATCATCAACCATAATAAGCCCGTCCAGCCAATACATCCTCCCCCCCAATTCATTTAGCGATTTCCAAAACTGATTTTTATCTTGCACGCAAAGAAACTCAGTCGTATTTAAAATCATTTTCCATCCTTGTACTTCTTGTTCTATCCTCATCACTTCATGATCTGTCGCATATGCATCAAACTCTGGATTTACAGAATCTCGCACCTCCCAATGCGGTGCGAATTTTTTACAAATCTCAACGGAACGATCTGTTGAACCTTTATTAATTAAAATACCATGATCAAAAAGTTTCGTATGATGCATAAGCCACCATGGCAATAAATACTCTTCATTGTAAAAATGTGAAATAACGGTTGTAGTTATAATAATCTCCTCCTCTTTCTCTATTAATCTACTTTTTATCCTACAACCAATATACTCATAAGCAAAAATATGTTTCCTAATTATTGATCAAATATTATTATTAATATTTTTGTAAGTTTTCCTTTGGTACCCAGCCCTTCTCACCATCTCTTCCTTCGCACCAAACCCATTCATTCAATTCTTCTAATCCGATCAATCTTTCTCCAATATTCACATTTAATTCTTTCGCAGTATATTGTTTTATAATAATTCCTGTTCCATTCATATCTTTTCTTATAATTTGCTCCGGAACCCATCCTTTCCGGTTATACTTCTCTTCGTGACAAAACATCCAGTTTTCCCAGTTTTCCGGACCAGCGTAACTCTCTATCATTTTCACTACATCCCCCTCTTCTAAGCGAATTGGATTAGGATAATTGCTAACATGTGATTTTATAACGATATATTTCATAACAACCTCCAATAATCAGAAAATTAAGTTATAATATCATTATAACTTAAAGAGGAGGAATGCACTCATGTACTACAACACTTCATTCGAAAACGATCAACCTGTAGGCCGTCTATAAACTAAGACGGGCTTATAACACATACACTATGCCTCGTCTTAGGGAACTCATATTACCCTAAAAATAGACGGAGGTACTTCAAATGAAACAAACAATTTTAGGAGCTATATGCTTATCACTAGCAGCAAGTATATGGGGCGGTATGTATGTTGTTAGCAAATACGTACTCGATTTCATTCCACCACTAACACTCGTTTGGCTACGCTTTATTATCGCTTTTGTTGTTTTATATGGCATTTTGAAACTAGCTGAGAAAAAGCAAAAGAAAAAAGTAACCATTCGCAAAAAAGATTGGCTCCTATTCGCTTGGATTGGATTTATCGGCTATTTCATTTCGATCACATGCCAATTTATCGGAACAAAATTATCCGACGCTCATACAGGCTCGTTAGTTACATCAGCTACACCTGCATTTATGGTTATATTTGCAGCGCTCATTTTGAAAGAAAAACTAACTGCTCGTAGACTTTTATCTACTATAATAGCGACAATCGGTGTCATTATCGTAATCGGATGGGATATTGAAATTGGCTCCTATTTTATTGGAACAATCATTTTAGTTGGAGCCGCTATTACGTGGGCTTTACTATCTATTTATGTAAAAATCGCTTCAATCCAATTTTCATCCTTAGTTATTACAACGTACGCAATTTTCTTTTCACTCTTTTTTATTACACCTTTTATGATATGGGAGCTACAAGCGGCCTCTATCGGAACAGTAAATACGTACGTAATATTAGGCGTATTATACTTAGGAATCGTCTCAACAGCAGGTGCCTTTTTCCTTTGGAATAAAGGATTAGAATTACTGGATGCAAGCATAGGTTCCTTATTTTTCTTCTTCCAACCTATCGTTGGATCGTTACTTGGTTGGCTCTTATTAAATGAAACATTAAATAGTAACTTTTTTATTGGTGGTATTCTTATTATATGTAGCGTTTTAATTACTACTTTTGAAAAGAAATAAAAAGCAGGCAGAGATTCTTAGTCTCTGCCTGTTCGCATTATTGGATCTTGGTCGTGAAAACCAATACAAATCGGTATATTATTTTGCACTTCACTACGTACACTTATAAAACTACACAGCGTTTTAGCAATTAAATATAAAGTGATACCAATTGCTTTTTCACTTGCGTCAAAGCCATTTTCATTATACATATCCGCTAATTCTACAGACTCCGGTCCCTCAACATCATATGTCCATTCAGAAGCCCAATCATCATCCTCTTCTTCAAGTGGAGCATACTCCTCACAAATATAAAACTGACTAGTCCACTCGTTATCAAGGTCATACTCAAAATAAATCGCTTTTGCTTCTTCATTAGTAGCCATTTCTACAGCTGCATCCAAACCTACTCGAATACTTACCTTATATGACTCTACATCAATTACTTTAATTCGTTCTGCATATTCTGTAGACGCCAACATGCAACAAATATCATAATACTTCGCTTCTATTTGCTCTACTGCTAACGAAAAGACATCCTCTTGCATCTCTTCTAAATACTGAAATATATCCACACTAAACACTCCTCACTCTTTACGCACTCCAATGCGATGGACGAGACAATAATTTCGGTAATTTCGTATGTTTGTCCCCTCTAGCAGCATTAACTTGAACTTGCGTCAGAAAAATACTATTAGTAAAATCAGCCCCGCGAATATCTGCATCTCGCAAATCTGCTCCGATGAGATCTGCTCCTCTTAAATCTGCACCATTTAAGTTAGCCGCAATTAAGTAAGCTCCTCTTAAATTTGCACCTTGTAAATTTTTCTTTTTCAGATTCGCTCCCATAAGGTCTGCTCCGCGGTGAATGATTCGTTTCTTACGCGAAGTATTCATTTCCTTCCATACTAATTCGCTCGTTTCTAAAAGAAGAATGTTCACCTCTGCCCTATGCATTGGAACATTTATTTTCATTAACTCATCTGGATTTAAATTCGAAAGTCGCTCTGTCTCCTCAATTGCGGTCTCCAGCTCTTTATGAATTGGCTGTGTTGCCTTTAAAAGAATCGCTTCATTCAAATACCAAAGCATTTCATGAAGTTGATGCATAACCGGAAAAGCATCGTACATTTTTCTTGCATGCTTTGCATCTTCCCTCCAATCAATCCCTTTAAACGTACCCTGAGAAATCTTCTGCCCAGCACCGAAACATTCAAATACTGTACAACCTTTATAACCTTTTCCTCTAAGATTTTTATGTATACTACATTTAAAATCTGATTGTAAGTTGGAACATGGTTTACCACCATCTTTATTCACTGCAAAATCTACCGATGCTGCAAACGGTAATGCAACGCAACATAGACCGAAGCATTTTTCGCAGTTTGCTTTTAAATGATCGTTATGATTAGTCAAAATCTATACCCCCTGTTGTCTTTTGACTATTTCATAATATTCCAACTGTAATAAATAATCAATTTTAAAATAAACCAGCATCTTTCGTTTCAATTCATAACTTTATCATTCGATTTCCTTTCAATTGAAAAGGACTATTTCTATTTAATGAATTATAATTAAATTATAAATTTTCTAACTAAAAAGGAGACTTATTATGGCACTAGAAATGAAAACAAACTGTCAAATTTGCGATCAATCGCTCGAACAAAATTCTGAAGCATACATTTGTGTATATGAATGTACATTTTGCGCACCATGTACAGAAGAAAGACATAACGTTTGTCCAAACTGCGGCGGCGAATTAGTACGTAGGCCGAAAAAGAAACAATAAAAAGCAAAGCGATATCGCTTTGCTTTTGTTTAGGCATCTGAAATTATATATTTAAAACTTCACACAAACAGGCTCTGGCACAGCAACATCAGATTGTAAAAGTGTTAACTTACCTGTAGATTCATCTCTTGAAAATAACACAAGATTATGTGACTTTTCATTTGTAGCAACAAGGAACTTTTCAGTAGGATCTAATACAAAGTCTCTTGGCCAATTTCCTTCTGTAGATGTGTGTTCAACAAATGTAAGCTGACCTGAATTTTGATCTACTCTATAAACAGCGATACTATTATGACCACGATTACCTGCATATACAAAACGGCCGTCAGAAGAAATATGAATCGCACTTCCTTGATTATTTTCATCAAACTCTTCTGGAACAGTAGAAATATACTGTAATTCTGTAAAGGATCCTTCTGCAGGATTATAGGTTAACACAATAACCTCTGAACTAAGCTCCGTCATCACATATGCATACTTTCCATTCGGATGAAAAGTAATATGTCTTGGACCACTTCCTGGATTTACAGATAAACGATTCACTTCTGTTAATGTACTATCTTTTACTTCATACGTAATTATTTTATCTATCCCTAAATCAACGCCCACTACATATTTTTCATCAGGAGTGTACCCCGCGTAATGTGCATGTGGTTTTTCTTGTCTTTCTTTATTCGGACCTGAACCTTCATGTGCCATAATAGATGAAGCAGGATTTACAGTTCCATTTTCTTCATTTATTTCAAAAGACTCAATCGTTCCTTTATGGTAATTCGCTGTAACTACTGTATGATTTCCACTATCAACACTAATATGACAAGGAGAAGCACCTTCTACTACTTGTCTATTTTTCGCTTTTAGTTCTCCAGTATGACTATCAATGGAATACGCAGCTACACCGCCAGATTCGCCTTCCTTAACAACGGAATAGAGATATTCATTATTTCGGTTAATCGTTACATATGTAGGGTTATCCAGCTTAGCGGCAAGTGTTACATTACTAATTTTTTTTGCTTCTACATCTAGCGTAAATTTATATATTCCTTCGCTATTTTCTTTCGTGTAAGTTCCAACATATCCAATAAACTCTTTGTTATCCTTCATTTTCATAACCCTCTCTCCCTATATTTTTCGTTCATCATGCTTCTTAAAATATTTTATGTTGAAAGAGTATCCTAAAAAATCGGAGTACCTCTTTATACGTTACCATATTTTCTTGGTAAATAGCTTTTAAACCCACTTTTTTTGATACGCTGCTATACTTTCATATTCTTCTTCCAATTGACGGGACAGACGGATATAGATTGGCGTTAAATCTTTATATTTTTCCACACTTTCCATGTTTGGCTCATGATGGAAATCTGCACCTACCATTTCAGAAACTACATGCAACGTATCTACTTCACCTAAACTATATAAACCGAGGATTGCAGCTCCTAAGCAAGAGCTTTCGAAACTTTCCGGAACATATACGTCTTGATGGAAGATGTCCGCCATCATCTGTCTCCAAAGTTCCGACCTTGCAAAGCCGCCTGTCGCTTGAATTTTTTTCGGTTCGCCAATTAACTCTTTTAAAGCGAGAAGAACCGTATATAAATTATAAATTACTCCTTCTAAAACAGCACGGATAAGATGTTCTTTCTTATGATGCAATCCGAGTCCAAAGAAAGATCCTCGTGCATTTGCATTCCATAAAGGAGCTCTTTCCCCTGCTAAATACGGGTGAAACAATAAACCGTCAGATCCAGGATTCACTTTTGCTGCTATTTCAGTAAGTACTTCATATGGATCTTTCCCTAAACGCTTTGCAAGCTCAATCTCTGAAGTACCCAATTGGTCACGAGCCCATCTGAAAATCATACCGCCATTATTAACTGGTCCACCGATTACCCAATGGTCTTCAGTTAACGCATAACAAAAAATTCTACCTTTTGGATCTGTTACAGGACGATTTGTTACAGCACGTATCGCACCGCTTGTACCAATTGTAACAGCCACAACGCCAGGATCTATTGCATTTACACCTAAATTAGATAGTACTCCATCACTCGCTCCTACTACAAAAGGCGTAGAAACAAGTACATTCATCTCTTTGGCAAGCTCTTCATCTAATCCTGTTAAACTGTGCGTTGTTGGAACAAGTTTAGAAAGCTTTTCATCTGTAATTCCCGCAACATGTAAAGCCTCTTCATCCCATTTTAAAGATTTCAAATTAAACATCCCTGTTGCTGACGCTATAGAATAATCAATTACATACTCTTTATATAACTTGTAAAAAACATATTCTTTAATAGAAATGAATTTATAACTTTTTGCGAATAACTCTGTCTGCTCATTCTGTAACCAAACTAATTTCGAAAGTGGTGACATCGGATGAATTGGTGTCCCAGTACGAAGGTAAATTTCATGACCATTCATATCATTCTTTATTTTCTCCGCCCAGCTTGCACTTCTATTATCTGCCCAAGTGATACATCTCGTTAACGGCTCTCCCTTTTCATCTACGGCAATGATACTATGCATTGCCGAACTAAAAGAGACACAAAGAATATCACTTGGCTGTACACTACTTAATCGTACAGTTTCTTTAATCGTATTTATTACTGCACGAAAAATTTCTTCTGGGTCTTGTTCCGCTGTTTCAGGCGTAGGAGAATATAAAGGATATTCAATTCCATGACTAGCAATAACAGATCCATCAGTAGAAAATAGAACTGATTTTGTACTAGTTGTCCCAATGTCTACACCAATCATATATTTTGAGCTCACCATTTCTTCCTCCTAACAAAAAATTGTTACAGTATCCCACCATAAAAATACATTCCTTTTATCTATTGATAACGTTGTATGCCACAATTATCTAAATAGAAACATCTTTATCTTAAACAAACATATCGAGTAGTAAAACTCCTCCAAAAGCGATAAATGAAAGTAACGTTTCTAATACTGTCCATGTTTTAAATGTTTCTTTCACTGTTAAACCTAGGTATTCTTTTACCATCCAAAAACCAGCATCGTTTACGTGTGAAAACATTAATGCTCCTGCACCTGTTGCAATAACGAGTAACTCTAAGTTCACACCTGTTGTATTTTCAACGATTGGCGAAACGATACCCGCTGCTGTTGTTAAAGCGACTGTCGCTGACCCTGTTGCAATTCGAATTAATCCTGCTACTATAAATGCTAATACAATTGGAGATAGTGCTAAATGCTCAGACATTTGAGCAATAGCATTGCCTACACCACTATCGATAAGAATTTGCTTAAATCCCCCGCCGGCACCAATAATCGCAACAATTGAACCGATTGGTAATAAGCTATCTTCTGTTACCTTCTTAATAGCCTTTTTATCGATACCTTGACGAAATCCAAGAAAATAAAACGCTGCAAAACATGCAATCAATAGTGCAATGATAGGACTACCGATTAATGTGACAGTCTTCATCAAAGTAGTAGAAAGAGGCACATAAGGAGCTGCTGCAGCTAAAACCATTAACATAACAGGTAACAAAATAACTAAAAATGAAACTCCTATTCCTGGTAATTTCGTTGATTTTGTATTTACACGAATCAATTCTGGCTCATTTTCAGGAATTACACGTTTGTGAATCCATTTCGCAAATATAGGACCTGCAATAATCGCTGCAAAAAATGTAATAATGAGTGAATACATTAGTACCTTCCCAAGATTCGCTTTATAAATACCAATTGCTACAATTGCCCCTGGATGCGGAGGAACAAGGCCGTGTACGACAGATAGCCCAGCAATTGCTGGTAATGCTATCAATAAAATATTTTGTTTCGTTGTTTTATGAATTGAAATTACTAACGGTAGTAATATTAAAATACCTACTTCAAAAAACACCGGGATTCCAATAATAAAACCTGCAATTAACATAGCCCATGGTAAGTTTTTTATCCCAAAGGATTTTATAAAGAACTCTGCCACCTGCATTCCAGCACCTGACTCTGCCATCATTTTCCCTAAAATTGTACCTAATACTAAAATACCTACTAAATGCCCGAGAACACTTCCAACTCCCGTTTCATAAGCACTCACTATTTTATCCATTGGCATTCCAGACATAATTGCTAAAAACAAACTTGCAATCGTTAAACTAATAAACGCATGCCATCTCCACCACGATACCCCTAAAATAACAATTACAATTGATAATAATGTAATAATTAAAAGGTACATATTCATACTCAATCCCCCTTTATGTAAACCCTTTCATAATTACTATATAATGAAAAGAACCTATATAGTTCTTACTTGAGTAAAAGATACCTTTACATATTGCTATACGTTTAAAAGCATCTTCACATTATAATGATTTATATAAAAAGAATCTCCCTTATTAGAGATACACTATAACTCATCTCTCTAATAAGGGGATTTCTCTTTCATAATTATAATGTTATTGTGATAAACGCTTCGCGCGATCAATTTTTCCTTTTTTAAAAGTGAATGACACTTTCATCTCTGCTTTTTTCACGTAGTAAGACTACAAAATCAGGATCCAGTTTAAACGATGAAGTTACTTAGGATTTGTCCTCTCATGAAAAGCAATTTTCGGAAAGCACCTTCACTTTCATGCATTATAATTTAGGAGCTTTCGCCCAATCCGCAGCAAATTTCTCAATACCTTGGTCTGTTAATGGGTGCATAGCAAGTTGCTCGATTACTTTATAAGGGATTGTTGCAATGTGAGCACCTGCCATCGCTACACGAGTTACATGATCTGGATGTCTGACAGAAGCCGCAATAATTTGTGTATCTAATTGATGAACATCGAATAATTCAGCAATTTTAGCAACTAATAGTACACCATCTTCAGAAATATCATCTAAACGTCCTAAAAATGGAGAAACGTACGTTGCACCTGCTCGAGCAGCTAAAAGTGCTTGGTTCACAGTGAAAATAAGTGTAACGTTCGTTTTCACACCTTTTTCAGTAAGATAGCGACAAGCTTCTAATCCTGCTAGCGTCATTGGAAGTTTTATCGTGACGTTTTTATCGCCACCGTTAATTTTAATTAATTCTTCTGCTTGAGCAATCATTTCTTCAGCTGTAACAGCATCTGGCGTTACTTCTGCCGAAACAGACTCAACTTTAGGTACTGCCTGACAAATTTCTGCGATACGGTCTTCAAACTTAACGCCCTCTTTTGCTACTAAAGAAGGATTCGTTGTAACACCAGCTAAAACTCCAAGTTTATATGCTTTTTTTATGTCCTCAAGATTTGCAGTATCAATAAAAAATTTCATGATCAATTCCCTCCAGTTTTTAAACGTTGATGAGTTACATGTTTAATATGCTTATCCCGTAAAAGCCCGATTGATGTGGAATAAAGCCCCTACTTATTAAAGTTTCACTTTATTTCTTTTCTACTGCATGTCCGCCAAATTCATTGCGCAGAGCTGCTACAACTTTTCCTGTAAATGTATCATTGTCTAATGAGCGGTAGCGCATTAATAGAGACATTGCGATAACAGGCGTTGCTGTTTGAAGGTCTAATGCTGTTTCTACTGTCCATTTTCCTTCACCAGAAGAATGCATAACACCCTTAATTTCATCGAGTTTTGCATCTTTAGAAAATGCATTTTCTGTTAATTCCATTAACCAAGAACGAATGACTGAACCGTTGTTCCATACTCTTGATACTTTTTCATAATCGTAGTCAAATTCACTTTTCTCTAGAATCTCAAATCCTTCACCAATAGCAGCCATCATACCGTATTCAATTCCGTTATGAACCATTTTTAAGAAGTGACCACTACCAGCTTTTCCAGCATATAAGAATCCATTTTCTACAGCAGTATCGCGGAAGATAGGTTCAACGATGTCCCAAGCTTCTTGATCTCCTCCGATCATGTAACAAGCACCATTACGAGCGCCTTCCATTCCGCCAGAAGTTCCTGCATCCATAAAGTGAATGCCATCTTTCTTTAATTGCTCATATCGGCGGATAGACTCTTTATAATGTGAATTACCTGCTTCAATTAAAATATCTCCTTTTGATAAAAGTGGTGTAACCTCATCAATAACAGAATCAACAACAGCGTGTGGTACCATGACCCAAAGAATTCTTGGTGATTGTAATGACTGAACAAGTTCACTTAAACTAGATGTACCCGTTGCCCCATACTCTTTCATTTCTTCTACTGCGCTCGTATTTAAATCAAATGCTACTACTTCATGTTTATGATCCATTAAATTTTTCCCTAAATTTAATCCCATTTTACCTAACCCAATTAATCCTACTTGCATAATATAATTCCTCCTCAAATCATCTTTTATTAAAAATTCATATCACTACAATTTGGAATACCTTTCAGCACTGAAATGTTAGTATGTACAGAAAGGTATTCACAGTCATAGCTTAAGAATTCAACACATTTTTTGTAATTTGAACAACATTTTCTGTCGTAAATCCAAATAGATTCATGACTTCAGCTCCAGTTCCTGAAGCTCCAAATGTTTCAATTGATAGTACTTTTCCTTCTTGTCCTACATAACGTTCCCAACCTAGAGATACACCCATTTCAAGAGATACTCGTTTCGTTATAGAAGACGGAAGAACGTATTCTTTATATTCGTTCGATTGGCGATCGAATAACTCCCAGCTCGGCATTGCAACGATGCGAACAGAAACTTGATCTTCTTCTAATTTTGCTTTCGCACTAGTAGCTAAGGATACTTCAGAACCTGTCGCAATTAAAATTACATCCGGATTTTCATTCGTTTGTGTTAATACGTAAGCTCCTTTAGAGAGATTCTCTATGTTCGCTTTCGTTTCATTAAACACCGGTAAATTTTGACGGCTCAGTACTAAAACGACTGGACCATCCGTTTGCTGTAAAGCATACGCCCAAGCACTTGCTGTTTCATTTGCATCTGACGGACGGATAACTGTTAGACCAGGAATTGCTCGAAGCGCTACCAATTGTTCAATTGGTTCATGCGTTGGACCATCTTCTCCTACAGCAATCGAATCATGTGTAAATACGTAAGTAACAGGTAAATTTTGCAGTGCAGCCAGTCGAATCGATGGACGAAGGTAATCATTAAATACAAAGAATGTACTTACGAAAGGTTTTACTCCTCCGTGGAGAGCCAGTCCATTTGCTGCCGCGCCCATTGCATGTTCACGTACACCGAAGTATATATTTCGTCCAGCATACGATTCTACCGCGTACACAGCTTCACCTTTTATATCTGTCATAGTGGAATGAGAAAGATCTGCACTTCCACCGAAAATAGAAGGAATCGATTTCACATAGTGATTAATAGCTTCCCCACTTGCAACACGAGTGGAAATCGTTTTTTCAATATCAAAGGATAGAATGTCTTTCGCTTCAATTAAAACATCACCTGTAATCGCTTTTTCTAATTCATCTGCTAGTGCAGGGTTCGACTCTCTGTATGAATTGAACTGCTCATTCCAGTCATTTTCTTTTTCAATACCTTTTTGTTTCAGTTCATTAAAATGAGCTTTTACTTCTTCAGGTACAAAGAAATCTTCCTCATAACCCCAACCATACACTTGTTTTGTCGCTGTTGCCTCTTCTACTCCAAGCGGATTACCATGTGCTTTGTTCGTTCCAGCAACTTTTGGACTTCCATAACCTATAATGGTTCTAATTTCTATAAGAGTAGGTTGATCCGTATTTTCTTTCGCTGATTGAATAGCTTTTGTAATAGCATCGACATCGTTTCCATCTTCAACTCTTACATATTGCCAATGTACAGATTCTGCCCTTTTCTCAATATCTTCAGAGAAAGCAATGCCTAATTCACCATCAAGTGAAATTTCATTTGAATCATACAGTACAATTAACTTGCCAAGTTTCATATGTCCTGCCATTGACATCGCTTCATAAGCGACACCCTCCATTAAGTCACCATCTCCGACTAAAGCGTACGTATTGTGATCTATAATAGAGTGACCATCCTTATTGAACTTCGCTGCTAAATGCGCTTCTGCCATTGCCATTCCGACAGCATTAGCAATCCCTTGTCCTAACGGGCCTGTCGTCGCTTCAACTCCAGGAGTATGACCAAACTCAGGATGTCCTGGTGTTTTACTATTTAACTTTCTGAAGTTTTTCAAGTCATCAATTGAAACGTCATATCCAGCTAAATGAAGTAAGCTATACAGTAGGCTCGATCCGTGTCCCGCTGATAAAACGAATCGATCACGGTTAAACCATTTCGGATGATTAGGATTGTGATTTAAATGATTCGCCCATAATGCATAAGCCATCGGTGCTGCTCCCATCGGAAGACCTGGATGACCTGAATTTGCCGCATTAATAGCATCAATTGATAATGTACGAATTGTATTCACTGCTAATTGATTTATGTTTTGTGTCATAGTAATCGTCCCCCTACATGCTTTCATGAAAGAAAGTACTTATTTTTCCGTCTCTTGATCTAACCACCATTTAAATCCACTTTCTTGCAATAATTCATTAGACGCATCTGGACCATATGAACCAGACTCATATTCATGAAGTGGTAATAAGTTCTCCTCGAATGCTTCAAGAATTGGTTGTACCCATTCCCATGACAATTCAACTTCTCTCCAATGTGCAAAGAATGTAGCGTCTCCACTCACCGCATCATGAATGAGTCTTTCATACGCTTCAGGTACTCCCACATCCGCTTGCTCACAAGTAAAGTTAATACGCATCGGTTCAATTTCTCCATTTTTCAATGGATTTTTACTATTTAACTGTAATGAAACGTTCTCACCTGGACTAATTTCAATTATTAATAAGTTAGGTGCTGCATTTGGATTACTATCTTGATATTGCTGTTTTAACGTATTTTTAAATTCGATTACAATACGAGTAGACTTTTCTTTCATTCGTTTACCTGTTCGTATATAAAATGGAACGCCAGTCCAAAATGGATTATCGATCCACAGGCGAGCAGCAACAAATGTGTCTATGTTAGAAGAACGATTTACTCCTGGCTCCTCTTTATACGCTACAACTTGTCCGCCTTTTATTTCTCCTGAAACGTATTGACCGCGAACGATATGGTTTTGAACGTCTTCTTTTTTCACTTTACGAAGCGTCTCCATTACCTTTCGCTTTTCCTCTCGAATTTCACATGCATTAACCTTTTCCGGCAGATTCATAGCAGTCATCATTAATATTTGTAACATATGATTTTGAACCATATCTCGAATGGCTCCTGCCTGGTCATAATATCCTGCCCTTTCTTCAACCCCAACTGTTTCACTAGCTGTGATTTGTACATTCGCTATATGTTCTTTATTCCAAATCGACTGGAGAACAGGATTTGCAAATTCTAGCGCTTCAAGGTTTTGAATCATCGGTTTACCTAAATAATGATCAATACGGTATATCTCGTCTTCTTCAAACGTGCGACTAAGCTTATCATTCAGCTCACGAGCAGATGCAAGGTCGTGCCCAAACGGTTTCTCAATCATCAGGCGTTTCCATCCATCTGTTTTATCAAGTCCGCTTTCCTTAATATTTAAAGCAATCGTCTCGAAAAATTCAGGAGCAACTGAAAGATAGAACATTCTATTACCTTTTATATGTAGTTCTTCTTCCCTTTCACGAACGACTTGTAATAATCTCTCATAGTCTTCCGGCTTACTGACATCTAATGGACAATAGCGAAAATTATCTAAAAAACCTTCCAGTTCCGGAGTACCTTCTTCTCTATGACGGGAAAACGTCTCTATTGATTCTTTTATTCTTTCTTGAAAATCTTCGTGAGATACTTGACGTCTTCCAAGCCCGATAACGGATATTTGCTTTGGAAGCTTTTGATCTCTATATAAGTTATATAGTGCGGGGTAAATTTTGCGTTTCGCTAAGTCCCCTGTCGCTCCAAATAAAACAAAGGTCATTGATTCCAATTTCAGTCCCCCTCTTGTTGTATAATCCTTGTCAATATTTTAAAAATGAATTGTACAGAAGCCCCTGTTTTTATAAAAAAACAAAGAGTTATCAAATGCCAATTCCTTTTATACCTTTCGCTTTCTAATTGTCCCCAATATTAATAGTGGCAATTCAAAGCACTTCTACCACAGATTACTTATTTATCGAACTCAACAAACAAATGTATATTCGATTACTTTTAGTAATTAAATAATCTTATGTCTAGTATATTAACCATATAAATTATTATCGTCAATAAAAATGTCTTGCATTACATACTATTTATTTCGTAATGCTTTTCTAAGTGTATTCCTAATTACCATTCATTTTCAAAGATAATGATTGATATAACAAATGTCAGTTTCATCAAAATCTTCAATCATTTTTCCATTAAACTCACGAGCAGACGTTACATGATAACCAAAAGGCTTCTCTATAATAAGACGGTTCAATCCTTTTGTAGCCCACAATCCACTTTCCTTAATATTTAAAGCAATGACATCAAATACTTCTGGTATAACAGATAGGTAAAACATGTGGTTTTCAGGAATGTTTAATTCTGTTTCACGCCTCTTTACAAGACGCAACAAATCTTGATAGTCCTCTATATTCGCTGTATTTAATTGACAATAACGAAATGTGCTAATAAATTCTTCTACTCCTAATTCATCATCAGTAGATCTTCTAGAAAATGTAGCAAGGGATTGTTCTACCTTTGTTTGAAATTCCACATCTGACATTACCCTTCTGCCGATACCGATAATCGAAATAGATTGTGGTATATTTTGATTACTAAATAGCTCATATAAAGCAGGATAAATTTTGCGTTTCGCTAAATCCCCTGTCGCTCCGGATAAAGTGAAACTTTAATCAGTGGGGGTTTTGTTCATCCCCACTGATTATTAGTTGAACCAATCGGGCTTTTACAGGCAGTTGCCCCCACCTAACTTCTATGATATCGCTGAATTTTGAGGTGGGGGTCTTACTGCCTGTTAATGCGGGGTAAAAGAAATGTCATTGAATCCATTTGTTCTCTCCCTTTTAAAACAATTGCTAGAATAGAATATATAAGTTCATTCGCTACTTAGCACAATACTGTCTCTAAAACCTCATACTTTACCAATGTTTCTTCAATACAATTTTCCCAAGAGCACGTTCTGACTCACTTATGTGGTGTGCTTTTTTTACACCTTCTACATGTAAAGGCAACACATGCGTGACAACAGGTTTAATCTTCCCGCTCTCAATTAATTCTGTAATAAGAGAAAGTTCATATCCGTTAGGTTCAGTAAATATATGGTCACTCTCAATATTTTTCTCTCTTGATATCTCGGTTTGCGGAATTTTCATACCTTTCGGACCATAAATAGACGCTAACTTTCCATTTGGTGCAAGTACTTTATAACTATTCTTTAGTACATCCCCACCTAACACATCAAATACAATATTGTAATTATGCAAAAGCAAAGAAAAGTCTTCCGTTTTGTAATCGACGACAGTATCAGCGCCTAGATCCTTTACAAATTGCATGTTTTTCGTACTAGTCGTAGTTGCAACATATGCACCGAAGCTTTTTGCTAGTTGAATAGCAAACGTACCAATCCCGCCAGATCCAGCATGAATTAAAACCTTATTACCCTTTTGAACATTAGCGAATTTTACTAAACTTTGCCAACTTGTCAAACCTACTAGAGGGATTGATGCTGCTTCCTCAAAAGATAGATTTCTCGGTTTTTTCGCTACATACTTCTCATCTACAGCCACGTACTCTGCATAAGTACCATTTCGTTCAATATCTGGACGACTATATACTTCATCCCCCACTTTAAATGCGGTAACGTTTTTTCCTATAGCAGCAACTACACCTGCAACATCCCATCCTAAAACGAGCGGGAAGTCATAAGAAATTACGTCTTGAAGTAAACCCTCACGTATTTTCCAATCCACAGGATTTACACCAGCTGCATATACTTCAATCAGTACATCGTTGTCTCCCAATAGCGGTGTCTGCATTTCAATCTCTTGTAGTACACTTTTATCTCCATATTGCATAAGTCCTATTGCTTTCATTCTTTTCACTCCTTTACAAGGCTGGGAAATGCGGTAGCACTTCTTCTCCTAGCTCATCCAATACTTCGTCAGCTGGACGTTGACCATCAAATAGAGCAAGGAATAAATGATTCACACCAATACTTTTATATATATCAAGTAATTCAGTTAGTGCCTTACGCCCTGTACGGTAACCTAAACGTATCGGTGTAGGACGTTCATTTGGATCTTCAGATAAATCTAAATGCATCGGTTGTATAAATGGTTTGAATACATCTGGATGATAATCCTCTACTAGTTCTCTCCATTGTCCAATTGCTCCCGCCTGATGCACCGGACTACGTGGATAATACATCCATCCATCTCCATGTTCAGCAAACCATTCCATATTTTGCTGACTAAAACCTGTAATAAAGGTTGGAACACGTTTAGACGGTTTTGGAACTAAATTCGCACCATGAACTTCTCCTAGTGTCGACTGGATAGACGGGAAGTTTTTATACAAAATTTCTTCCAAGTAAGCAAATGCTTCTCTAAACTTTTCACCTCGTGTTTCATGACTAACACCTAACGCTTTGAAATCGGCACGTCTGTCACCGGATGAAACGCCAAGCATAATTCTTTCTGGAAATAGTTGATCTAATGTAGCAATTTCTTTTGCTACACGCAATGGATGACGAAGTGACAACACTGTTGCCGACGTTCCAAATGCGATTTTCTCTGTCTTGCTTGCTAAATACGTCAAATAAATCATCATATCGTAAATTTGACCTGTTGCAGGATCACCAAAATCAGGGTCTTGCAGCAATACATCGCGAAGCCATACACCTGTAAAACCGTATTGTTCCGCTTTTTGTACTAACTCTACTTGTTTTTCCATCGTTGGAGCATGAAACTGATAATTTTCAATCGGAATGTGAACTCCTAACGTAAGTTGATCTTTCGCAAACATACGATTATATCCAAAATGGTTCGCAAACTTTTCCATGTGTTTCACTCACTTTCCCTCATTCATATAAACCTATACTTTTCATATTTCTTCTCAAAATTTATAAGCAACACTGCAACACCACATTGTTGCCGATTGTCATCGTTATAACTTTCTTTGTGCTACGAGTGTTATTATAAATCGGCCATAACATGAATAACAGTACGTACTTTAAAGTGATGTAGGCACTTTAAAGTACCTATACTAAGTGAGTAGTAATAAACATAATGAATAAATCATGCTGCAAAAATCACATCTATCCTTTCTTCAAAAAGCTGTACTGTTGCTTTTGCAAATACGTTACATTATTTCATGTACGTTCCCTTTTTTTATATAAAATTGTTACTAACCAAATTCAAAATATTATACTTATTTTTTGTACTTTGCTATGCTATAACCACGAACAGGAGGTATAAACAATGAAAGCACAAATTATCCATTCTTTTGGGGATTCATCTGTATTTCAATTAGAAGAAGTTTCAAAACCGAAACTTTTACCAGGTCATGTTCTAATTCATGTAAAAGCAACAAGTGTAAATCCAATCGATACGAAAATGCGCAGTGGCGCTGTTTCATCAGTTGCGCCTGAATTTCCAGCTGTATTACACGGCGATGTCGCTGGTATTGTTATAGAAGTAGGAGAAGGTGTTTCGAAATTCAAAACTGGTGATGAAGTATATGGATGTGCCGGAGGTTTTAAAGAAACTGGTGGTGCACTTGCAGAATTTATGCTTGCTGATACGCGATTGATTGCTCACAAACCTAAAAATGTAACAATGGAAGAAGCAGCTGCTCTACCATTAGTTGCAATTACAGCTTGGGAATCTTTATTTGATCGTGCAAATATTAAATCTGGTCAAAATGTACTCATTCATGGAGCTACTGGTGGCGTAGGACACGTAGCCATTCAACTAGCTAAATGGGCAGGCGCTAAAGTTTTTACAACCGCTTCTCAGCAGAAAAAAATTGAAATAGCTCATCGTCTGGGAGCTGACGTAGCCATTAATTATAAAGAAGAATCTGTTCAAGAATATGTGCAAAAACATACGAATGGCAACGGATTTGAAGTTATATTTGATACAGTAGGTGGCAAGAATCTCGATAATTCTTTTGAAGCTGCTGCAGTCAATGGAACCGTCGTAACAATTGCAGCTCGTTCAACCCATGACCTCTCTCCTTTACACGCAAAAGGACTCTCTCTGCACGTTACTTTTATGGCGTTAAAAATATTACATACAGATAAGCGTAATGATTGCGGAGAAATCTTAACGAAAATAACGCAAATTGTAGAAGAAGGAAAACTTCGTCCATTGCTAGATTCTAAATCATTTACGTTTGATGAAGTTGCACAAGCACATGATTATTTGGATTCGAAAGAAGCAATTGGGAAAATAGTGTTGAAAAACGTTTGGTAACTTTCACTAAATAATACAAATAACAGCGGGATTGCTTCGCCTTATCTTTGTCTTAAGAGGCGTGCCACAACCTTAAAAACTTTCCATCCTTTACAACAAGTAAAAAAAGAACAGCCGAATTTTTCTTATAGTAGAAAATTCGGCTGTTTGCATGTCGCAATTTGCTTTTTATATATTTCCATTAATAGATAAAATACAACTCATTTGCCTTACCATCTTTACCTTCAACAGAATATTATGTTGTTTTTAATTTTTTAAAACACACTACGTACTAATCCCCCGTCTATTCGCAACGCGGAACCATTAATTGCTGAAGAAAGTGGGCTGCTTAAGAAAGTGACAAGATTGGCAATTTCTTCTGGTCGAATAAGTCTTTGAATAATAGAGGTTGGTCGATTCTCTTTCATAAATCGCTTCTCAGCTTCTTCTATTGTCAATTGCTCATTAGGATAAAGACTATTTAACATAGTCTCCACTCCTTCCGTTAAAGTCGAACCAGGCATGATAGTATTAACAGTCACATTCGTTCCTGTCGTCAGCTCAGCTAAACTACGAGAAAGTGAGAGTTGCATCGTTTTAGTCGCACTATAATGAGCCATTTCTTGAGATGGCATAATAGCTGCTTCGCTAGCAATAAAGATGACTCTTCCTTCTTTTCTTTCAATCATTTTTTTCAAATATGAGCGAGTAAGTCGAACACCACTCATAATATTGACTTCAAACAATTTAAACCAATCTTCATCAGGGATATCAAAATATTCTACAGGTTCAAAAATTCCTAAGTTGTTAATAAGAATGTCTACTTCAGGGTACTTTTCAATCACATTTTGGCACCCTTGTTCTGTTCCTAAATCAGCTACTACGGGTTGAAGGATAGCATCAGGATACTGCGCTTGAATTTCTTTTATCGTTTGATTAACATTTTCTTCACGGCGTCCATTAATAAGTACAGTAGCTCCTTCCGCTACTAATGAAGTGGCAATTGCTTTTCCAATCCCTGCCGTAGATCCAGTAACCAGTGCTGTTTTTCCTTTTAATTGCATATACATATAAATCCCTCCAAATTCATGTGCTAAATGATTGACTTACGTTGGAATAAATAATTACGTTTATATTGTGGTTCACTTCTCTTATCTTTAACAGAAAATAAGCAGATTCACCCTTTTTTCAAAAGCGTATAAACGAAAGTTATGTAGCTATTTCACTCTGTACTGAATTAAAAATCGAAATTATCATCATTTAGATCTACTCGATAATTCTGATTCTAATCATTGTAATGTTAAAAAATCACATCAACAGCAGAGTAAAGCTAAAACCAACCAGTAAATACCATTATGATCTATATTAACTAGAAAGAAAATTACGCACTTTAAAGTTCCATAGGAACAAAAAAGTGCCCTATATACTATAATTTCTAACTTTTTATATTTACTAACGTAGTATCCTTTTCTATCATAAAAAGAGTGTAAAATTACACATTCTTACATACAGTTATAGGATTATTTTTTATCCTAATTAACTAAAAACCATATAACATAAAGTGAAACTTTAATCAGCCCGACCCCCACCTAACTTCTTTGCTTCCGCTGAATTTTGAGGCAGGGTCTTACTGCCCGGCAAATAGCGGGATAACATTCAAAAAAACCTTGCAGAAAAATTCTACAAGGTTTTTGTCTATACATACAAATTAATCACTATATTAAAATAAAAGAGTTTATAATTCATCACAATAATATTAAATATAAGCTGCTTTAAAGGCTTGTTGGACAGCTTGTACTTCTAATGAGTCTTTACCATATAAGTTCGTTGCTACACGAATACAAGCTTCTTTTAATTCTTTAAAATCAGAAGTCATATTTAATTCATCCGTATTTGCATAATAGAAAATATCAAACATTTTATCTTCTCCAATGCCATGTACATTTACTCCATTATGGCTTCCACCACTAGCAATCAAGTAAGCTACTTTATTAATAATGCTAGAGTTCGTGTGTACACCACCATGATCGTGGTCAGCATCAATAGGTAAGTTATTATAATACCTATAATCCTCTGGATATCTAGAAGAGATGGATGATGGGTTTTTCATATCTCTAAAAATACGACCTGATTGTTCTCCCATTGTCCAATTGAACTTTCCGTTATTGGCATACTTTTCAACTGCTACTCCTAAAATATCAGATAACGCTTCATTAATTGCACCCGCTTCTCCTGCGTACTCAAGTCCAGACTCATTTCTTGTAACCGCGTGTGTAAATTCATGTCCTGCCACATCAAATGCTCTAACAATTGGATCTCCGTATACTAACATAGCTCCATTACTAAATGCATTAAACCACTGCTTAGGATTTCCTTTATTCGTACCATTTGTGTTCCAACCATGAACGACAGAAATTACTTTTTGCCCATTATTATCAAAGCTGTTACGGCCATATTTTTCTTGATAAAAATCATATACTTTCGTTGCTAAATAATGGGCACTAACTGCTTTAGGATCAGTAAAATTTGTAGAATTACTTGTTACTAAATCATCGAGATAACCCCATACATTTCTTCTATAATTATTATAATCTTTATAATTAGCAGTATATGTTTCAATTCCCTTACCACGAGAATAATCTGCAAGCATGTACGTTCCATCACTTCGCTGCGTAATTCCAAACGTACGATTAATACCTAAGTCATCTTTTCCTGTACCTGTTAATTTTGAAGGATCTTGTGATTTATTTGCTGTCGCAGATTGGACAATACTACTATCTACTTGTATACCCAATTTTTGAACGAGTTCTTTTAATAGATTACCACCAAAAGCATCAATTAATACTGTACCAGATACATATTCAGGTGTAGATGCACTAAAAGTAATTTGATATGCGTTTGTAGCTTTATTTGTATTTTCATCTACATATACCACTTGTTTAATTTCTGGTTCTTCAATAAATGTAAGATCATTTCCATAGATGTTGAAAAGCTGTTTCTTTGCATCCTCTTCTGATAAAGTAATAGGTTGTTTCAAATCTTCCTGTTGTTGTAGATCTTGGGCACTATCCCCCGAAACGCTCGTAAGTACACCATCATCATTAATATGTGCTGTTAGTTGATATCCGTATACATCACGTCCTTCATACGTTTGTTGAAGACGTACCAATGTAGTACCATCATAAGATTTACGACTTTGCGTAACATTATAATTAACTTTGGATTCCGTATTAACTTGCTTTGATGATAATGCTTGTTCTGTTTTTCCTTTTAGTGCATCCTTTGCTACATTTTCTGCCGATTTTTGAGAAGGTGCTGTTAAATTACCTGTTCGGAACGTATCTTCCTTTGTTTCCACTTTTAAATCTTCTTTTGCCGCATGTACTCCTCCATAAGGCATAATCGCCGATAACACCACTCCTGTAGTTAAACCTACCTTTACGAAATTCTTCATATTTTTACTCCTTTATAATCGTATTATCAAATTAAATAAATGTATTTTACAATTTTAAGCTTAGATAAAAATTGTAACTATAGCCAATCGATTTTACATACCTCTATATACATAGGCTAATAGATTGGTTTGCTACTTTTTAGATTCAATTCATTTCTCAAAAATTACTCATTATATAAGCTATCTTTATATTTATTTATATACGTTATTTTTTGTGGTTCTGATAACATATTTATAGCCATCCACACATTCTTTTTCATTTCTAATTTTTGCATTGGTATCTCTTTTAAAACTGGATTACCTATAATTTCTTCCATTTCTTCATCAATTCTTTGCATAAGATTTTCTTCTGAATTATTTTTCAAATAAGTATTTTTCAATCCCCATTTTGTCATTATAAATTCATTCGTTTTATTCATGGGATTAATAATAGTAGCTTTACTAGTTAATCGTTTTTTTATTTCATCATGATAGATTTTAATTCTATATCCTTCTTTTAGTGAAATGCTATCGTTTACTATCGTTACATTTGTTCCTTCCATTTCCTTCGTATAAATTTTTTCTCCCTTATCATTAAACACCTCTATTGATGCGTATTTTTCATCTGTATAATAGCTATGAGGAGTTTTAGTAGTAACTGTAAAAACAGCTTGCTTTTGCTCTAAGTCTGTATTTAATTCGGCAAACTGGTCATCTCCTAATCCTAGGAATTGAATCGTTTGATTTACCAACTTACTCACTTTCATCTCGTTAACATCAATCGTTAGACTATTATCTTTTTCTTTTACATAGGCATAATACGAACTAAAATGGTACATACTATCCGTTTTCCCACCTGAAATCTCAACTGTATAAACTCCATTTGGTACGTCTTGTAAATTGATATCTGTTGTTTCAATTGTTTTCTCTTGAACAACTGTATTCCCTTCTTTTAATTTAATTTTTCCTCCTTTCAATGTATCTATTTCATTTGTTTTTAAATGGATATGCAAATTCCCTTTTAGTCCAAGTGGAGCAATTTGCTGATTCGTAACTATTTCGAAATTGGAGTTTATCGGAATATCCGGATCAACTATAGCTCTTGCTTTCGCTAATTGTGATTCAGGCACTATAAAAGCTAAAGAAGTAACAGCCGGAAAACCTTTCGCCCTATTCATCTCTATTTGTTTATGATTAAGCTTAAAGCCCCATCTTTCAAAAACAGGTGTAAAATCAACTTGTCCATTCTCACTATAATACTGATTCATTAAATCTGGTAAAGAATGGTCACCTTTTTTGAAAGCAGCATTGCTAGCTAGTTTTCGATAACCTTGATACATTTTTGCAAAAGCTTCATCGCCAGCTTTTTGTTTCGCCATCGTTAAAAGAATAAGTTTTTGTCGTAAATCTAAATCATCATAAGTTTTATTTTCTTTCATTAAAGCATTATATAAATTCCGTTCTACCTGTTCCTTTTTCCCGAAATTAAACAACCAACCAACTTGATCTGCTTTTTTTCCATATTTGCTATATTGATATTGAACACCGAATAGATTATTAGAAACTTCTCCTGTAAATATTCCTTGATTATCAAAACCAGCTTGGTATCCGTGAGCGATTTCATGTAAAGTTCCCCAACTCAGTTTATCTAACCACATTTTTGTACTATCTGAACTATTCGCTGTCCAATTTGTGCCATAATAGGCACCGCCAGCACCGGATATATCTGCTTTTAAGAAATAACGATTTTGACTTTTTCTATTTTCAACAGTTGAGCCATCTAAACCAATAATTGAATCATACATCGCAAAAATATCTTCATAATACGCAATTAACTCATCTAACGATTGAAAATCTTTTAAAGATCTTACTAACTCTTTATCTTTTTTAGGTATAAATAATTGAAAACTCTTCCCTTGAATTAATGCATACTCTCCATCAAATTGATCCCATGTGCTAAAAAATTGAGATACACTTCCTTGTTGTTTATAAATGGGAAGAGGTTTAGTAGCACTTTCATTCCCTACTTGGTACTCAAGTACAGCGTGCTCTTCACCATACGGAGTATCTATGAAAGGAACTAAAGGCGTATCACCTTGAATGGTAATCCATTCATTTCCTACTTGTATGGATTTTTCATTTTTAGAGTCATTAGACAATAAACGTAATGTTAATTTGTCTTTAAAATTAGGATTCGTTTGTCTTACCTTTAATGGTGTATTTCTCTTCAAAATAAATCCTAAATCTTGTCGATCGTGATATTTCCCCTTACTTATGCCCGCCTGAAATATCCAAGTAGGCTCTTCTAAACTAGTAATTTCTTTTACATTTGTTCGTTCATCAGCATGCAGGTGTATATTTCCTATGAGGAAAAACATTGTATACATTAGGCCTATAACAAGTAACCTTTTCATTTGCATATCTCCTTTTCTATTTTTCATATACAAAATACAATAAAACCCTCCTTCTTCACTTATAACTGTCGTCAGTAAGTTATTTATCAGTGTAATTATTATAGTTACATTAACTCGTGATTATCAATCATTAAATATATGTAATTTTGCATATATGAATATAAAACCGAAATTTTGAAATACCGTGAAATGATCCAATATTATTTCATACATTATTTAATAAAAAAACACACGAAGCCCCTTAAGTCTTCATGTGTTTTCATACATGTTATTACATTTGTAATTGAATAAATTATCTTATTCTGTAATATTAAATTTTGAAACCAATTCCTTTAATTCTTCCACCTTTTCTTTCATTTTGTTGGATTGGATTGATATTTGTTCAATTGATACGGCCTGTGATTGAATTGAATTTACTGTTTGAAGAGTCTCCTTTTTCACATCCGTTGCAGTTTCAGAAACTAGCGAAAGAGAAGCATTTACTTCTTCTGTACCAGCAGACATCTCTTCTGTCGCTGCGGATACTTCTTGAATTTGACCCGTAATTTTATCAATATCTCTCATAATAGACAAGAAAGTTTGATTCGCTTTGTGAGCAGCTTCTTTTCCTTCTACTGCCTTTTGTTGTCCTTTTTGCATGACATTAACTGTATCTTGGGTATCTTTTTGAATGGATTTTATTAAATGATTAACTTCTTTTGCAGATTCTTTAGATTGCTCAGCCAAGTCTCGAACTTCTGCGGCAACCACTGCAAATCCTTTCCCATTCTCTCCAGCACGTGCCGCTTCAATAGCGGCATTTAAGGCAAGAAGATTCGTTTGTTCGGCAATATTTGTAATTGCAGCGAGAGCTGTATCAATCTGTTGTGTACGTGTAACAAGTTTATTTATTACTTTTGATGTTTCCTCGACAACATCATGTACACTATTCATTTGAAGAATAGAGTGATTTATCACTTCACTACCGATATTTATTCGTTCTGTAGTCGTTACTGCTACCTCAGCGACTACAGCTGAAGATTCAGCTACAGTTTGCACCCCGGTTGTAATTTCTTCCATTGAGGATGAGCTCTCTTGAATACTAGTTACCTGTCCTTCTATTTTTGTTTTTACTTCTAAAACAGTCTGTACAACCTCATTTGAAATACTAGACGCTCGATTTGTATCTTGTAATACGCCCTCCGTAGTAGAAATAACCTCTTGTGTTGTCATCTTAACATTCGCAATTAATTGTTGAAGGTTATCTAACATACTATTAAAAGACTGGACAATATGCCCTAATTCATTATTTGCTTTATAAGGAGTACGTGTTGTTAAATCTCCAGCTGCTACTTTTTCCATATCACTTTGTAGTAACGCAAGTGGTTTTCGGATAGTCATTTTAATAATATATCCGATTAATATAATTATTAAAATTGCTAAAATCGAAATACTAACAAACATTATCATTGTATTTTGAGCACTATTATTATTTTCCTTCTGTAAAAGCTCTGCATTATTACTATTATATAAAATCAATTCACGAATTGATTTTATTGATTTTTGCATATTAGGTTCAATCTCTTTTAGGTAATATGCATATGCTTCCTCATTATTAGATTTCCCTAATTCTTGCGCTTTCTTCATTTGAGTCCTTAATTCATTAAATGTTTCATGAAACGTGTTATATAATTCTTTTTCTTTAGTAGAAATAACTTTAGCCTCAAACAGCTTTAAAAGATGATCATTTTCCTTACGAATTCCATCCATTTCTCTTATTAATTCATTCATTCTTTTTTCATCTTTTGATAACATTATTTCCATAAAGTTCATATTAACATGATAAAAATTAGATTCTACAATCCCAATCCGCTCAATTGGTAGTAAATTATCCTCATACATATTAGAAGAAGTGCTTTTCCCTCTTTCTAGCCCCAAAAATCCTATTAGGGATAATACTATACATGCAATACTTGATATAGCTATTAGTATGTTTAGTTTTGCACCAACCTTACTGTTTCTTAATAATTCCAATTTAACATTCTCCATTCTAATATATAGTTTAAGTAATGTATTTTATAATAAGAATCCCAAAATTACGATGTTTATTTTGCGATATGCAATTTTGCATATCATCCACTACTAAATCAAAATAACCTAACATTGTAATTTTAGTTTTCTGAAAATCCATGATTATGAACACACCCCATTAATTCTTGAACTTCTCATCCAAAATATCCGCAAATATTGCAGCAACAGAGGAACCTATCCTTGAAATATAAATTACGCTTCCATACTAGACTAGCTTAAAAATATTTTTCTTATTGCTCATTTTTCTATTTCCTCTTTATCAAAAGTACTCCTAACACATCACACTTTAAAGAAACGATAGTATTCCCTGTAATCCAAAAAATAAGGAAAGACATAACACCTATGTCTTTCCTCTAAAATTGTAACACTCAATATGCTCTTGGCTCTATTTAATTTTCTAATTAAACCTTTACATATCTTTCTTTATAATATTTTCTAACTCTGTCCAACTTGTAATACGCGGGATATTGAGATGTTGATTGTAAGAAGTAGTTTTTGCATACACTTTTATTGGCTTTCCTATTAACGTTTCTAAGACAGCTGGCTTATCATCAAAGAAATAGTTTAATTTCATTTCTTGTATGAAGTGTATTTTTTCTTCATCCCTCATTCCATAGAAAAAGCGATCTTCATGTACCGGAAAACCTTTTTCTATTAACCATTTTTTTGTTTGCTCTCCATGCTCTTTAGGCCGAGCTGTTATATAGTATATTTCATGTCCCTGTCTTTCTAATTCTTGTAATGTCTCTACTGCATATGGAAACGGTGAACAAGAAGTATAATAAATCTCATCCAGCAAACTATTCCACATATGACTGCCTTCCTCCGAATTCATGCCAAATGCTTCATGAATTTCAATTGTTTTTAAAGAATGAAATATATCCAATCCTACTTTTTTGTTTAATTTTTTATTATATAAATGAAAAGCATGCTGCCTTAAATCAATTAACGTATCATCGATATCAAATCCAAACTTCACTCTTCATCGCTCCATTCTGCCATCCATCTATCGAAAAATATAAGTAGTTTTTATTCTCCTTATATTTTCCGATATTCTGGATAGCCAATAAATCTATAATCTTTTCCAACCTGGGTAAATGATATATCCTTAAACTCAATCGCATCTTGCATTTTAGTAATACCAGTCCCCTCTACAAAGCTAGGCGCCAATCTGCCACCAATGATTTTAGGTGCAAAATATAAAATAAGTTTATCCATCAATCCATTTTCAATAAACGAAGCATTTACCTCTCCACCACCTTCAATAAGCAGGGAGGAAACTCCTTTTTGTCCTAAAACATCAAGCATTTCATGTAAGTTTATATGCTTTTCTCCGCTAGTAACAAATACTTTAACTCCTGCATTTTCTAATGCTTTCTTTTTTTTCGCTGCATGATTACTTGTTGTAAATATCCAGGTAGGAGCTTCTCCATCTGTAACAACGTTAGCTTCCATCGGTATGCGTAATGTCGAGTCCAATATTATTCGAATTGGATTTCGTCCATTTGGAATACGCGTTGTCAATGATGGATTATCCTTTTGAACAGTATTCGCTCCTACTAAAATAGCCGCATTTTCGTTTCGTATTTGGTGTACTTCTTGTCTTGCTTCTGTAGATGTAATCCACTTACTATCCGATGAAGACGTAGCGATTTTCCCATCTAATGTAACTCCTGATTTAATCGTTACAAATGGACGCTTTATCAAAATATATTTATTAAAGACTTCATTCATTTTTTTAGATTCTTCTTCACACACTCCTACAAGTACTTCAATACCTGCATCTTGTAGAATTTTAATTCCACGTCCAGAAACAAGCGGGTTTGGATCAAGTGTAGCAACTACTACCTTCTTAATTCCTGCTTGTACAATGGCTTCAGCACAAGGCCCTGTTCTACCATGATGAGAACAAGGTTCAAGAGTTACATAGATTGTACCACCACGTGCCTGTTCTCCAGCCATACGTATCGCATGTATTTCGGCATGTGGTTCTCCGGCCTTCATATGTGCTCCGACCCCTACAATTCGATTATCATTTACAATTACAGATCCAACCAATGGATTTGGAGTCGTTTGTCCCTTCATAGCCTTGGCATTTTCTAGTGCTAGCTTCATATACAATTCATGCTCAAGCATGTAAGTGTCCCCCTTCAAAATGTCCAGAACGCTGAATCTTCGTTTGCAAATATTTCTCATTAAACTCTGAGACATCACCCCATAACGGTTCACGACTCGTAACATTTAATCCAGCTTTTTGTAACGCTTCTAATTTTTTTGGATTATTTGTAATAAGTTTTACAGGTTTTGAGCGTAGCGCTTTTAATACTTCAATTGTATCATCATAGTTTCGAACATCATCTTCAAAACCTAGGTTCAGATTAGCTTCTACTGTATCTAACCCATTTTCTTGCAAGAGGTACGTCATTGCTTTACTAAACAAACCAATTCCTCTTCCTTCATGATTCGCTAAGTAAAATAAAGCACCTGAACCATGTTCTGTAATCATTTGTAAAGACTGCTTTAATTGGAATCCACAGTCACAACGTTTACTACCAAAGATATCACCGGTGTGACAAATACTATGCATACGAATTAGGGCATCTTCAGAATTCTCAAAATCACCATATACAAGCACACTAGATTGCTGCATATCAGCTAAATTAATAGATGAGAGTTTTTTGATAATTCCTTCTACACTATTTGTAACCTCACTACATTGTAACCAAGAATACCATTGGAAAATTTTAGTCTCCCCATATAAATTAATTGGCAATTTGATAGGTCCTACTAAATAAATATCCTTTCCATCTTGATGTATAAATTGAATTTTATCTTCTAACATATGAATTGTATCTGTTGTAACCATTAGGTACCTCCTAGTATTGAGAATCTCTAAAAATTCTCTTCCATTGTTATATTTTTTATTGTTTAACTTACACAACGTAAGTGTTTTTACAGATGCTATTCTTTTTTCTCTCAGCTTATATGCAATATGTATCATTACAACTTTGGCCATTTAAAGAAAAGAGTTTTAGTTACATAAAACAACTTAGTTACTTTATGTAAGTGAGTATACATTCGTAATTAATTTACGTCAAGTAATTAATTATAAAAACATTTGTTACTAATAGTAAGATGTTATATAATTTGTTTTAGGAGGTGAAGGAAAATGAATGATTCTACATTATGCCCTCGCTTTGAAAAAGGAATGAAATTTTTTAGCCAACGATGGACAGCACTAATTATTTACCAACTTCTTTCTGGATCTCAGCGCTTTTGTACGCTTGAATCTTCTCTTCCTGTTAGCGGAAGATTACTTTCAGAAAGATTGAAAGAATTAGAACTAGAAGGAATTGTCGAACGTAAAGTCTTTCCTGAGACACCAGTTCGTATAGAATATTCTTTAACTCAAAAAGGATTTGCTTTAGAAGCTATTATTCGCGGAATAGAAGAATGGTCACAGGAATGGATAGAACTTGAGGAATAACATAAAAGCTTTTTCGTATATAGTTTTAAGTAATCAAATTACAGATACCTATTATTAAAACGCTAGTTTTTCAAGCATTTATGAAAAGCTAGCGTTTTTTAATGAATAAAATAAAATTTAAGAAATGAAACAAGATGATCAAACCGATCACCTTGTTCCTTTAAAGATTAAAATAGTGATTTTAACAACTTTTATTAATACATACTCGATTAACAGAAATAATAAATAGAATTTTTGTAACTAAACAGTTTTATTTTCGCAATACAGTTAGCTTATCCCGCTATTTGCGGACAGTAAGACCACCACTAATTAAATTTCCATTTTATTGCATTTGAATATTACTTATGAAATTTCACACGCTCTTCAAGTGGTTGGAATTCTTTTTCACCTGGTGCAGCTGTTGGATTACCAAATGGCATTTGTGCAATTAGTTTCCAATTAGCAGGAACATTCCATTCTTGTTTTACCTCATCATCAATTAATGGATTATAATGTTGTAAAGATGCCCCTAATCCCTCTGCTTCTAAACCTGTCCACACGACTAATTGGTGCATACCTGATGCTTGGTGTGACCAAATTGGGAAGTTTTCAGCATATGCAGCAAATTTTTCTTGAAGCGATTTAACGATAGCCTCATCTTCAAAGAATAGTACTGTTCCATAACCAGCTTTAAAAGAATCCATTTTTTGTTGCGTTCCTGAGAAATCTCCATCTCCAACTACTTTTCTTAATGTTTCAGTTGTAATATCCCATAATTTATCATGAGCTTCACCAAATAATACAACTAATCGCGCAGTTTGAGAATTGAAAGCTGATGGAGTATATTTCACAGCAAACTCCACAATTTCTTTAATTTTTTCATCCGATACTTGTACCTCTTTGTTAATTCCATAATAAGTACGTCTTTCTTTCAGTGCAGTATAGAAATCTTTTGTCATAATTCATTTCCTCCTAAGTTTTAATATTCTTCAAAATGATACATTGCGAAGATAATATGAGTTGAAATGAGTTCATTTTTGAACCATTGAACACCATAACACCAATTGCTAGTCATTCTGAATCTAAACCACTGCTTCTTGCTTCAGTTTCCCTAAAAAAACACTTATAGCATCATTGATACAATCTAGTGATCATTCGGTATTATTTTACCCATTCTCTATTCATGTATCCTGCTTGTTTCATATTTACACAAATATGAAAATAACCTTAAATTGCTGGTCAAAAAAGCCAGGTAGCATGAATAACACATTACCTGGCTTTTTACATTTTTAATTTAAATTCAACTAAACATTACCAATGAATAGTAGTAAAAACTATACCTGTCACTTATTTAATAATTAACATCTCATATGGATGTTGTTCCATAAATCTATTCTCCCAAGGAATCTCTAATGATGTCCAATTTGAACCACCGTCTACTGACTGATACACTCCTTTATTGCTAAACAGATAAAACGTTCCATCACTTGTTGCCTTTAATACTGGTATGATTGTCCCTTTAGGAGTTGGTAAACCTGCATTCATTTCCGCCCAAGGCTGATCTTTTTCTTTCTTATAAATATATGATTCACAATTCCCATTATTGTAATCATGCGCTACGTGTGGATTTGAAGATGTCGCGATAATAATATTTTCTGGATCATTTGGGTTAACTGCCATTTGATATGCGTAATGATGTTTTAGCCCACTACACATATAGTTCCAAGTCTTACCTCCATCATTACTCTCCGCATACTCTTGACCTGGTTCTTTCAAGAATGAATCACCTAACACCCCGTATAAACGATTTGGGGCATTGCGATGTGATGTAAGAATGTGAATATCTTGAGGATAGTTCCCCTCTTTTTCCTCAGTCCATGTCTTACCTCCATCTACACTTTTAATTAATCCCCCAACCTCAATAGTCGTATAAATAGTTTCTGGATTATTAGCATCAATTTCAATATGTTTTACATGGTGTGTATATGTTCTTTGAGGAAAGAACCATGATGAATATGATGGCATTTGTCGATAATCAGTTAGCAGCTCAAAACTGTCTCCTCCATTTTTGGATACGAACATTGCGCTCGGTTCAGTTCCTACATATACAATCCCGTTACCGTCATCCCCCTTCGCTGGAGATACAGAAACTGCTGTAATAGCTCTCATATGAATAGCATTTGCTGGGAACACTTCACCAAAGGAAGGTAACGCACCAATCGCTTCCCATGAACTTCCTCCATCTTTACTTCTCCATAATCCCCTGTCAAAGGTACCACAATACATTCTTTCTGGATCGTATGGATCTGAAGCTAACGCAACCGGATTCGCACCTACAAACTGCGATTGGACGCTCCATGTTGAGTCTTTTTTTTCTGCAATTACAAGTTCTCTATCAAACGCTAATATGAATTTTTCCATTACTAAAATCTCCTCGCTTCATGAATTTTCTACTATGTTATTTAAATTTTGAACATTACAAGTTAAGAGGTGTATTTTGCATGCTATAGCATACAAAGGATAAATTTTATAAGCAATATGTGATTAAAAACTTACATTATATAATTTGTTAACTTCACATCCGTATGATGAACAAGATGTCCTGTTAACTCATATAAGTCCATATGCCACCTCTAAATAAATCGCAATTTATATGCTATAGCATATATAATATAGAATCCATTATTTTATGTCAAACTTTAATACTGTTAATCAGTTCTTTAGCTCGTCTAAAGTAATTTAAAAGTCATAATATAAACAGAAACATTTTATTGTCTATTCAATAAAAAAAGAGTGCAATTTTTGCACTCTTTTTACTCATTTCTATTAGAAATCAAAGTTATCAGGATCTGGACCAACGCGGTGATTTTGATTTAATGCATCGATTTTTTCCATATCTTCTTTCGTTAATTCAAAGTTAAATACATCTGCATTTGCAATAATGCGGTGCTCTTTCGTTGATTTTGGAATTGTGATCACTTCATTTTGAAGGTCCCAACGTAAAATCACTTGTGCTGTTGTTTTACCATGTTTCTCAGCAATTGCCTGTAATGTTTCATTATCTAATAATTGACCTTGCATAAGTGGTGACCATGCTTCCATTTGAATACCTTGTTCTTTACAGAAAGCTTGTAATTCTTTTTGTGTTAAACGAGGATGGTATTCTACTTGGTTGATCATCGGCTTAATTTCTGCATCTTTTATTACATCTTGCAGATGGTGAATTTGGAAATTACTTACGCCAATTGCACGTACACGCTTTTCTTTATAAAGTGTTTCTAACGCTCTCCATGTATCTTTATATTTCCCTTCTACAGGCCAGTGAACAAGATATAAATCTAAATAATCTAGCTTTAATTTTTTTAAGCTCTCTTCGTATGCAGCAATCGTTTCTTCATATCCTTGATCTGCGTTCCATACTTTTGAAGTAATAAATAATTCTTCTCTTGAAATACCAGTTGTTTCAATACCGGCACGAATCCCCTCACCTACAGCTGCTTCATTTCCGTAAATTGCAGCTGTATCAATGCTGCGGTATCCTGCTTTAATTGCTGATTTAATCGCTTCTACAAGTTCTGGTCCTTCTTCTACTTTAAATACACCTAAACCAAACCAAGGCATTTCCACACCATTACTTAATACTGTTTTACTTTGTAAGTTTTTCATTTTATTTTCTCTCCTTTTATTTTACTTGATCTCTTTTTTCTAATGTCATGCTCCATGCTGTTAAAATAACAGCACCTACTACCATAATGCCGCCTACCCAAGCTGTATGAATTAACCCTAACGAGTTCGTTACAATACCGCCTAAATAAGCACCAAGAGCAATCCCAGCATTAAACGCCGCAATATTAATTGCCGATGCAACATCGACAGCACTCGGTACAAATCGTTCAGCTAACATTACGACATATACTTGTAACCCTGGAACATTCATAAATGCGAATAGCCCCATTAAAATAATTGTGATTAACCCAGCTACCTTAAATGGTGCCGTAAATGTTAAAACAAATAGTATAATCGCTTGAATAAAGAACATGTAGAATAGCGCTCGAATTGGATTATGATTCGATAATTTTCCGCCAATCACATTCCCTATCGCAATGGCGATTCCATACACTAATAAAATGATAGTAACCGTATTTGCTTTAAATCCTGTTACCTCTTGTAATAACGGAGATAAATACGTAAAAGTTACGAATGTTCCCCCATATCCTAATGCAGTAATAATGAAAACTAGTAACAGTCTTCCGTTCGTAATCAGTTTAAATTGATCGCGGAATGATACAGACGCACCTTTTTTCATATTAGATGGAATGAGAATACTATTTGCAATTAAGGCGATAATTCCAATTACTACAATTGCTAAAAATGATGTTCTCCAGCCAAATTGTTGACCAATAAATGTTCCAATTGGTGCCCCTGTAATAGTTGCAACTGTTACACCAGTAAACATGATGGCAATCGCGCTAGCACGCTTATTTTCTGGGACAAGTGCCGCAGCAATTGTTGAACCAATTGACATAAACACACCATGCGAAAGTGCAGAAATAATTCGCGCAATAAGTAATACAGTGAAGCTTGTTGCTACCGCTGCGATTCCGTTACCAATAATGAAAATAATCATAATCCACATTAATAACGTTTTTCGTGACATATTAGCTGTTAATGACGTTAATACTGGAGCACCAAACGCTACACCTAACGCATATAAAGAAACTGTTAAACCAGCTGTTGTAACCGACACATGTAAATCTTCCGAAATAGATGGTAATAAACCGACACTAACAAATTCAGTTGTCCCAATCCCGAACGCACTAATTGCTAACGCTAACAACGCAAATATACTTCTTCGATTCGTCTGAACTTCTGAAGACGATGCTGTATATGAATTCAATTGAGTTTCCCCTCTTCCCTATAATTCCTATCATAATAGTGCGATAAAAAGGCCCTTTTATCTTCTAAAAAACATATTTAATCTCTACAAACGCTATTATGAATGGTTTCATTCTTTTTTTAAAGAACGCACTTTAAAGTACTATAGGTACTTTTTAGTACCGTAAAGCTTGTTTCTCTCTTACATGTGCTATTATGAATGATAATCACCCTAATAAAAAGTACGTACTTTAAAGTACTATAGGTACTAAAAAGTAACATTTATATAACCTAGCTTATTTTGCTCAAAAATTGAAATCTACATTCCATGAAAAAGACTTTCAAATGAAGAAATACACTTTCCCGTAGAGGCAACTTTAGAGAATATTACTTAAACATATAAAGGATCATGTTCATTACCACAGACAAATAATAAAAAGGCAAAAACGAACAGAAATGTGTTCATTTTTGCCTTTTTTATTTAATGATTAAAATGTACGACTTTGGGAAAGGAAATCTGCATTAGCTCCTGTTACACCACTTTGTCCCCAGTTCCCTGGAATCATTTCACGAATAAGAATTAGCACTTTATCCAAAGGTGCATGAGTATATTTAGATGTTACTTGTGTAAGTTCGTTTACCCACTTATCCTTTGTCTCTTGATCAAATGTATTCCATATATCAATCTTAATAATAGCCATTCCATTAACGTTACGACCTAGTGTATCGTAAGACTCTTTTGTCTCCCAATCGGACACCCTACTTTTCACAGCAAAGGTAGCATCACTTGCTACAGCCCCAGCTTTCCCCCAGTTTTCTTTCTCAAGTTCCGTTATCAACACTTGAATTTTGTCAGGGACAATTTTTAATAGTTTTATTGTAAGTTCCGTTACACTATAAATAAATTCCTTCTTTTCTTCTGTTGACATGGTTGGCCAAGTATTTAGCTCGATTAATGGCATAGTATTGCCCCCTAAATTTAATTATCTATTGACTCGTTACAACTATTGGTTCAAATGATTTTTAACTGCTCTTACTACCAATTCGTGATCTTCTTCTGGTGGTAATCCTGAAACTGTTATCATTCCAATAACCCCTACGTTTTTTATCCTGATAGGAAAGCATCCACCAAACGCAGCATATTCCGAAGTATCTAAAAGATATTTTTCATTATATGAAATTCCAGTTATTTCACTTTGTATCTGCATATAATACGAGCTACGATCATGCAGGGAAACGACTCGTTTTTTACGCTCAATCCATTTCGTATTTTCCGCATTTGTCCCTGTCATCTTGAAATGAAATAATTGCACACCATTTTTCGTTATATCAACAGCAATCAATTTCCCCTCTCGCTTTGCTGTTTCAACGATAAATAAACCTAGTTGCAAGGCATCTTCATTTGTAAAAGAGGAAAATTGAAGCGTTTCCTCCTCTTTTAAAATTTGTTTACTTATTTCATTCAAATTTGAAGTGCTCATATCTTTAACCTCCATAATTGTTTTATGCCACACCGACATTTTTTCGAAATTATTAGGCCATATAGTACAACCCTTCAATCAATCTGATTCTAAATAAACTGCTGTAACATCGTTGGTAACTAGTAGTACCGTAAAGCTTGTTTTCTTCTTACTGGTGCTATTATGAATGATATTCAAAGTTATAAAAAGTACGCACTTTAAAGTGCTATAGGTACTTTAAAGTACTATTCTACTTATCCCTATCTTACAGAGACTATTATGAAATATATTTAACATCTTAAAAATGTATGTACTAAAGAATAATATTTTTAATCACTAACTTTTTTGATCAATCGTTATAATCCAATTTCATCAAAATTTTTATCAATTATTACACTATCCAACAATAGGAGGAAACAAAGATGGATGAAAATATATCCAAAAGCTGAAAAGCAGTTGAGTCCCTTGAGGAAATAGTTATAATTCACTACTTATAGAAATAGGCATACAAAAACGCCATCCTTTCCTATAATTCTACAGAAAGAATAGCGTATTTTTCAAAAATGAGTTCTTTTATTGAGAAACTTTGATTCTATATCATACATAAAAGGGCAACCAGTGCTAAAACAGCTGGAAGTCCTTGTTTCACAATAATTGATTTATTAGATGTGAAACCTCCGAAAATAGCTGCTATCACCACACAAATCACGAAAAATAATTGGACCATATAACCAATTGGATTGAGTCCAAGTACAAGTCCCCAAATGAGACCAGCCGCTAAAAATCCATTATATAAACCTTGGTTTGCAAACATAATGGCTACGTTTCGATCTCCTTCTAAATGCTTCGGTAATTTGAAAGCACGTTTCGCTACTTTTGAATCAATAAAAAACATTTCAAGGATCATGATAAACAAATGTTCTAATGCTACGATCCCGACTAAAATAGCTGCGATTATTTCCACACTATTCTGCCCCCTACACTCTCTATTCTTTAATATTCTCTACATTTTTTTGCACCTGTAATAGAACATGAATAAGTATTTTGCGTTCTTCTCCACTGATATTTACGAACATTTCCTTCATAAAATGTTCCTTTTCTTTCTTGTCAAAATATTAATTGATATATCAATTATTGATACATCAATTAATATACATCTCTCTTTTTATTTTTGCAAGTTTTTTTGCTCAATTGGTTTTATTTTGTTCCAGCAACTTTAAACCAATTCAAAACATCAGTTCGCATTTCTAGAAATCATAATTACTTTAAGTTCATTCTGACAATCATATTTAACTAAATATATAAAAGAATTGAGTTATATCTCCATCAATTTATAAAAATTAATTTTTTCTAAAAACAGATACTTTACGTTTTTTATAGTAATAAAAATCATTTTTTTGTTTCAGAGGCAATCCATTTTGTTAGCCTGATGGGCATAAGATAGCACCCATATGGAGAACCAATTATCTTTCAAGAAGATGGCTAGAAATCTGGAATTGGTACAGGAGTTGCCTACTTCCCCGATTCAGATGGTACTAATTTAGAGCTAATTGCTCCAAAAGGGCCATTTAGACGTGACTAATTAAAATATATTAATACTGAAAAACCACCTTTATGAGAGGTGGTTTTTTGTTGCTAATAGTGAAGGTTAATATTGAGGTCTGATTGATACCTATTCCTTTTCCACATCTTTCATCATACCATCGAAAGAATAGTCTTATAGCTATTTCAAATATTTCGGCAGTACTATATTGCTAGCAAGCTAAAATTTCATGGTACTCCCCAAAAACTCTGCTGAATCATAACCCAAAGTTCATTTTATCATTTCAAGGTAATTCGAAATTCTTAAGTTGTTGGGCACGGGGTACAGCTGAAAAACAGTGTATATTCATTAACTTCAAACTAATTTTGATGTAACAAAATTGTATTTATACCTTTTTAACAAATTCAGATTTTAATTTCATAGCTCCAAAACCATCAATTTTACAATCAATATTATGATCTCCATCAACTAATCGGATACTCTTTACTTTTGTACCAATTTTTACAACTGATGAAGTTCCTTTTACTTTAAGATCTTTAATTACTGTTACAGAATCACCATCGTTTAAAATATTTCCATTTGCATCTTTAATTACCTTTGTATCTTCACTATTTTCAGCTTCTAATTCTAAAGTCCACTCATGAGCACATTCTGGACAAACAAAAAGATTCCCATCTTCGTAAGTGTATTCTGAATTACATTTTGGACAATTTGGTAAATTAGACATATTTTTATTTCCTCCACTCGTTTTCGTGTATTCTATTAAATAAATATTATTTTTAATTTCCCTTTTCCGTTTAAATATACGGAAAATATTCTCTTCTTACTGTTTGATACTTATTTGTTGAATGTATAAAAAAACTACTTGTTCACACCTTGTAAAAAATCTTCTCCACATTCTCCAAAACAAACTTTCTTCTTCTCTATTTTTTAATAAAATGATGAAAAAGTAGATGAAATCAAACAAACTTTGTATGTGAAGTGAAATTTTTAAAAATCTAATGCATTTACTTTATTCTTTATTGTATTGATTTCCTGAGATTGCTGAGAAAGCCCTGTACACTCATGAAAAGCAAAATGCTTACACCCTATACATTTTCTTGTATTCAGATGTCCTAAAGCACAATTAATTGCTTCCCCGGTATGATCAAAAAAGTTTTCTTTCCCAATCTCAGCGTACAATCCATTCTTATCTAGATTGGCTTTTAGCTCTGATTGAATTCCAGAAATAAGAAGTACGCCACCTTGTTTTTTGAAGTGCTGAACAATATTCCTAAAGTAAGACTCTCCTGTGGTATCAATAAAAGGAACTTTTCCCATACGTAAAATTAAAACTTTAGGTTTATAATGAATAGTCGCTAAAATATTTTGTTCAAATGTTTGAGCAGCCCCAAAGAATAATGGGCCTTCTATTGTATAAATACTAATTTGTGGACAATCATGAGCTTTATTTACCACATGCGATAACAATTTTTCATTCTTTTTTGTATGATCAGGAAGCACTTTAGATATAACAAGCATATTACTCATACGTTTTGTAAACAAAATAACAGCTAAAATAAGACCGATCTCCACAGCTGTTGTTAAACTAGTAAATACAGTAAGTAAAAATGTTACTAGTAATACAAGGGAATCTCCTGTCTTCATTTTGAGTATGTGATAAAAATGTTTTTGTTCGCTCATATTCCAAGCTACCACCATTAAAATGGGAGCCATACTAGCAAGAGGAATATGTGAAGCATATGGAGCTAACAGTAAAAGTGTCAATAACACAAATCCCCCATGAATAATACCCGACATCGGAGATACAGCCCCACTCTTAATATTAGTCGCTGTACGAGCAATTGCTCCAGTTGCTGGAATCCCGCCAAATAACGGGGTAACAATATTTGCAATCCCCTGACCGACAAGCTCTTTGTTACTGTTGTGTTTACTATTTGTCATACCATCTGCCACGACAGCGGATAAAAGCGACTCAATTCCACCGAGCATCGCAATAACAAATGCAGGACCAATTAACTGTTTTATACGTTCTAATGTGATTTCTGGTATATCAAACTGAGGAAGTGTATTTGGAATCGTGCCATATGCTGTACCAATAGTAGGTACATGACCTGAGAAAAATACAGTTGCAATTACAGTTGAAATAACAACACCTACTAATGAACCAGGCACTTTTGGTAAAATCTTTGGTGTTATGAGTATAACAAAAAAGCAAATCAAAGCAGTTATAACACTATAAAAATTAGTAGTACTGATATGAGTGAAGAGTTCCTTCAAATTCGCTAGAAATTCCTCATGCTTTTTTATACCTGTTAAACCTAAAAAACTAGCAATTTGTCCCGTAAAGATAATAACAGCAATACCTGAAGTAAAACCAATTGTTACAGGACGTGGAATAAACTTAATTAAAGAGCCTAGTTTGAAGATTCCCATAAGACATAAAATAATTCCAGCTAACAAACCCGCGAGTAGTAAATTTTCGTATCCATAGGTAATTACAACTCCTAAAAGAATCGGAACAAAAGCACCTGTAGGTCCTCCAATTTGATACTTCGAACCACCAAACAGTGAAATGAGTATTCCAGCAATACAGGTTGTATAAATCCCATACTCTGGCTTAATACCAGAGGCTATAGCAAAAGACATAGCAAGTGGAATCGCAACAACTCCAACAATCATTCCTGAAAGAAGATCCTTTTGAAAATGTGCTAATGAATATCCTTCAAACCTTCCTGTAAATAACTTTCTCATTACAAACCCTTCTTTTCTATTTTTAATAGATCTGGATTACAAATGTATTTCTCGGTCCCTTATACAGAAAATTGTCCTTTTCACAAAAATAAAAAACATCCTAATATTTACTATATGTTTTACTTAAATGACACTCCAATTCACCTATATCTCCACCTTGTTGTACATAGGATTTCAATCTTTCTGCTAAACGTTCTCCGGCTCGACTATCTAGCTTCTTCGTATCAATAAACGATCTAATCCTTACCTTATCTGGAGTAATATCTCTACGAAACATTTGTCCTGGAATTTCACTCCAAAAACGATTCCATTCATCCAGTAATCCTATTTGATCAAATAAAAAACCTTGAATTCCACATAACCAAGCTGTACAAGCAGTATTTCTTTTTCGACATCCAACTCCATCTTGTAAATGTTGGCATGAAAAACAACAAGAATTTCCACTTTTTATACAAACTTCACAAACGTAATGAGCTCCTAATGAGCGAAATGTTTCAATCCCATGTTGGATGATATCTTCTTTCTTAACCTCAATACTCAACCTATCCCTCCTTGGCCATCATTTCACTTTCTGCTTCATCTAGCTCTTCTAACATTGAAATCGTATCGATTAAATGGTTGTTGAAAATCTTCCGTGCAACCACCAATAAATCCACAATAATAGGGTCTCGTAAAGAATATAAAACTCTTTTTCCATCTTTCCTACCAACAACAATATTTTTTGAACGTAGTACACTTAATTGCTGAGAAACAGCTGAGCCTTCCTTATTTAAAATATCTTGAATTTCGTTTACGCTTTTTTCACCTTCTGACAATAATTCTAAAATACCTATTCGCAAAGGGTGTGCTAAGGCTTTAAAGAAATCTGCTTTAAATTGTTGCATTTCGTTTCCCATTGAAATCCCTCCGTTACTTTTCCTCAATTTCAAAAAGTATCATATACATCTTCAAATGTTTGAATATGTATATGATACTTTTAAAACCTCGAATTTTCAATACAAATTTTACAATATTAAATAAGCATCAAATAGAGAAATATACTATTCAAATTCAGGTTCAAAATTTATTATCCAAAATAAAAGCGCCTAACATATTAGGGATATATAATACGTTAGGCGCTTGATATTTAAAATTTTTCGATTTAGGTCTTGATAATATTGGATGAGTATATGACCAAAACGCTAGATGACTAATATGAATAAACTTATTTGTAAAATTAATTCCTTAGAATATTTTAAGAGCAAGTTTTGAAAAAAACTATTCAAAACTTGCTCCTTATTTTCTCAGATCCAACTATTTTGATACTAAAACCAACAGTAGTGAATTAGAATAATGACTTAATACTTGCTAAGACAGTAAGTACACCTACAATAATAACAAATACGTTGCTCATTTTCCCTTTGTATTTAGCTAGTACTGGCACTTTTTGAATCGCATACATCGGTAATAGACATAAGATAGCAGCAACTAAAGGACCGCTTAGAGAATCAATAAGTCCAAGAATACTTGGATTTGTATAAGCAACAAACCAGCATGATAATACAACAAAAGTAAGAATTATTGTCTTAATTGTTTTTTCTTCAATATCTTTTCCACGTGATTTACCAAACTTAATAATCATGTCACGCATTACTTCAAATGCTCCTATATAATGGCCAAGGAAAGACTTTGTAATAGCCACAAAAGCAATAATTGGAGCTGCAATAGTGATTACAGGCGAATTAAGCTCATTAGCAAGATATGAAAGAATTGATAAGTTTTGTTCTTTTGCCATTTTTATATCATCTGGAGTCAAGCTCAATGCGCTACTCCAAACGAAGAACATAACAACAGCGAATGTCATGATATAACAAACCTTTTGTATTTGCGCACATTTAGCATCAGTGGCTTCGATTCCATACGTAGCTCTCTGTTTCACAACAAATGATGAAATCATAGGTGAATGATTAAATGAGAATACGATGATTGGTAGAATCATCAATATCGTCCCAAAATAGCCTGTTCCTGTTGAAGCAGTTGAAACAGCTGAAAAACTAAGCATTGACGTATTCCACTGTGGAATTAAAGATATTGCGATAAACAGTAGAGAAACTATGAAAGGATACACTAACATACTCATTACCTTTACAGTAATATCTTGACCAAAATTCAGTATAGCGATAAGACCAAGAACTAATACAAGTGATAAAATAGCTCTTGGAGGTTCTGGCATGTGCAATTGATGCACAATAAAACTACTTGCAGTGTTTGTAAGCGCAACCGAATACATTAGTACGATTGTATAAATTGAACCGAAATATACGATGTTAAAAATGATACTCGCTTTATTTCCGAAATACTCTCTAATTGTACCTGTGATCCCCTCATCAGCAGAATTAGAAGCGTATATCATTTTAGCAAGTGCCCTATGTGAGTAGTACATAACTGGATATGCAAGCAATGTAATTAGTAGTAAAGATAATAAACCACCTGAACCTGCATTAATCGGTAAAAAGAGCACCCCTGCTCCAATTGCAGTTCCAAATAGACTGAGTGCCCATGTAGTATCCTGCTTATGCCACTTTTTCGGATCTGCATATTGCTCATTTTTTAGTGCGGTATTTTCAGCTTGAACTTCTATTTTCTTTGCAGTATTCCCGTTCATATAATAACTCCCCCTTGTATCTATTCCTGCATTTCTCTTTGCAACTAACAAATATTCCCTTTTTTTGGAAAATGAATTCCTTACAAGTTGCCCCACATTGTATGTCCTTCATCATAATGAATCCAAATTGAAACATTCGCTAATTAGCGTCCTAATATAATTGTTAGCGTTCACAAAAAAGTTTACTCGTAATATCCGCTCTTTATATAAAGAACCCTTAAGAGAACAATATAGAATAGACTTCATAAATACGTTGCAACATTTCTAATAACAGTGTATTACTTTAATGGTTTCTCTTTTTTACTTTTAACAGTAATTTTAGCTAAACCGGCCTCTCTTCATTTGCGAGGCATTTCTTTCTCAATTCTATACATTACTTTCATAACTTCGGTAGCACTGATGATATTGCTCACACAAGCCACTGAAGCACATTACATACATTTCGCCTCTAATCACACACCTTTCTTACTAATAATCGCATTTTTTATATTTTCTCCAGAGATAATAAAATTTCTCTCGACGCCCTCATTATAACGTGTATATTTATAAAATTAATATTTTTATATTTTCAGAAATATTAAAGAGGAATAATTTTATATGGATAATATTTTACAGTTAGCATGTAGCCATTGTTTTTATCGCTTAAAGCTGAATTAGTTAGTAAAAAAATACAATAATACATTGTTTTTCTAGGTGACTTATTATAAAAATACTTATATCCCCTTTTATCAAAAAATTTTATTTTAAACATAAAAGATATTCTAATAAATAATTAATGTAGGTAAAAAGAAAAAAATCCCAAAATAAAAAAAACCAGATTTTAGGATATATATTATTAATATTGAATTCATATACAATTTAAAAAGCTACACTGAGCAAAAAACAAAAAAGCTGCCCCATATGGACAGCTCATTTACATAATTATCGTTATCAGGAATACACAAACAAATCACTTCAATATCATCTTAATTGTAGTTTGTTCGGCTCTTCTTCAGGGATATCTCTATGTTTGTAATGAATCGTTTTTACATCATTTCCTTTTATGCGAAAAGTAATTGTGTCCCATAAGGCGGATTGTGTGCACCCTCAAAAGTTTAAATTTTAAAATCCCTCATTAACTAGCTCTTTTATCGAGTTTAATTTTGAAGAAAGCTCGATAAACCATTCTTCATCCCCTGTTAATAATGCAAGATCTATAAGATAAAGGATTTGTTCCTTATTTATTACCTTTGATTCAGGGAGTTTGTTAACGTGTTTACTAAAGAGTAAAATCGCTTCGTTTATTGTGTACTGGCCGTCACGTTTCACAATACTAACTGTAACTATATCCTCTACATCATCAAGTGATACAATATAACCAACTATTAATTCACCTTCATTTGATATTCCACGAACCCAATCTCCTACTTTTAAAACATGATTATTATTTGACATCATACCGTTTCACCTTCCTATAAATATTTTTTGTGACGATAAAAAAGATATAAAAACAAATTATACTGTAATATTTTTCATTACATTTAAGTGTTAAGAACTCACGGCTATATAATAATTAAGCCGCTTAACGCTCTTGATTGATAAGGTCAACAACTTCTTTCATTGTATAATTCTTTAAGTATTCACCTAGATGCTCTTCAGCACCTAAGAAAATAGCGAAAAGAACTTTTCGCATATTCGAACCTACAACACACTGATTGTTTGATTCTGGACACTTCGGCTGCAAAGCACCTTCAGAGGTTATCTGATAAATATGCCAAAGATTAATTTCATCTAAATCGCGAGCGAAAATAAAACCGCCACCAGTCCCCTCTTTCGATTGTATAAACTTATGTTTTTTTAACAAACTTAGTACTTTGCGAATGCGTACTGGATGAACACCTGCACTTTCTGAAATAGCATTACTTGTTGACATCCGGTCTGGCTGTAAAGCTAAATAAGTTAAACTGTGTATGGCCAAGGTAAAGTCGCTGTTCATGATTTTCCTCCTACGATTAAAAATATTGTTTCTCATATATTAACATACTGTAGCCATAAATATTACAGATTGGTTAGAACGTTAAAACATGTGGAATGCTTCTTGCCATAAAAAATTAATTCCCTTATATTCTATCCCGTCCCACCTATATCTGATAACTTCATTTAGCTTTTTAAGTTAAAAAGAAAATTAAACACTCCACTGTTTCTTCACTTGTTCTTCTGCCAACTGTTCAATTTTTGTCCAAATCGTATCTTTACTTACAATAACATTTGTTTGATAATTTCTATCTTTATAATTAACTGTAACACATACTTCAATCATCTTCTGCTTCCTCCTTTCAAGAAAATTTCTTATTTATATTTAATACCTGAAAAATTTTGAATTTAGTTATAATCTCTAGCATATAAATTCATTTTTTTAAATAATTAAGTTTAAAAACCCCACTGTTTCTTCACTTGTTCTTCTGCCAACTGTTCAATTTTTGTCCAAATCGTATCTTTGTTCACAATGACATTTGTTTGATAGTTTCTATCTTTATAATTAACTGTAACGCATACTTCTATCACCTTCAGTTTCCTCCTTTCAAAAAATTTCTCTTTCATACTATTACTTATTAATTAGCCAACTTTTGCAGTTCAATGTTTAAAAATGTTCGGACACTACGTGGTAAAAATTTGCGAATTTCTTCTTCGTTAAAACCAATTTGCAATCTTTTTTCATCCAGCATAATCGGGCGACGCAACATTAGTGGATGCTCAATTATTAATGTATAAAATTCATTTAGCGAGAGCTCATCAATATTTATATTTAAGTCCTGAAAAGTTTTGGATCTAGTTGAAATAATTTCAGTAGCCCCCTCTTCAGTTAAACGAAGAATCGATTTAAGCTCATCAACTGTCATAGAATTTGATACGATGTTTTTTTCAATATAATCAATTTGATGCTCTTCAAGCCATGCTTTCGCTTTTCGGCATGAAGCACAGCTTGCTGTTGTATATAGAATTACCATATTTAACTCACTCCTTTAATGTTATTAAACGTACATTTTAAATATCGCTTATTGAAATGTATTAAAAAAATTACAGTTTAGAATCAAATTCACATAATGTTAATTATTCAGCAATGTTTCATTTATCTCTATTATTCATGCTACATTTTACAGACGTTAACAACTCACTTTTAAAAATCTTACTGTAATTTTAAACTTTACAGTTCAATTAATCAACTGTTAAGTCTTGGATTAATTTTAATAACACAACAAATTATTCTCCTGTAAAATTCCCCATAGCATGATGGCTCCTTCAAAGCACATTTCACGCATTTCTTGCTTACAAGTGCTATTATGGATTATATTCATCCTAATAAAAAGTACGTACTTTAAAGTGTTATAGGTACTAAAAAGTAACATATGCATTTTTAAGTGCCGTTCTGCTTATTTCTCTCTTACATCGGTTATTATGACCGATATTTAGCACAATAAATAGTACGCACTTTAAAGTGTTATAGGTACTAAAAAGAAATAATTTTAGTATTGCAACGGATGTAGGCTCACAACTGTAATCTAAATTCATCAAAGGAGTTTTTTTATGAAGACATACAATATTCCTGTAGAAGCGACTTTAGAAGTTATTGGCGGAAAGTGGAAAGTTGTTATCCTTTGTCATTTAAAAAAAGGAACAAAAAGAACGAGTGAATTAAAACGTTTAATGCCTGGTATTACGCAAAAAATGTTAACGCAACAATTACGGGAACTAGAAGAAGATGGTGTAATCCAAAGGAAAGTATATGACCAAGTACCACCAAAAGTAGAGTATTCTTTAACGGATTACGGTTCGTCTTTAGGAGCTATACTCGATTCCCTCTGTTCCTGGGGAGAAGTTCATCTTGAAAAAACCGGGAACACATCCATGCTGATTACAGCAGATGAATCATAACTGTAGAAGACATAAAATAGGTTGAGACAATGCTTGCCTCAACCGGTTTTTATGTCTCTTTATAATTTTTTTGCCGTAATGACTGTTTCAAACTCAAAGGTTTCCGGTAGATGATCTGCATAAGAATATTCAAAAGTTCGTCCATCCGTTAAGTAAGCTACTTGCTCAACTCGCATTAGGAAATCCTGATTTGTTAAGTTCATAAACTGCTTTTCCCTATCATCTGGGCGAATCCCTTTAACCCTGACAACAGATGTCCCTACTTCAAGACCAAGTTTATTTTGAATATGTGAGTATATCGACTCCTCTAAAACAGAAGCCTTAACACCTGGGATAACCGAAATTGGCATCCATGTATGCTCCATAATCGTCGGAATGCTGTGAATGATGCGGAGGCGAATGATTTTATAGACGAAATCACCAATTGAAACTCCCAATTTCTCAGCAACTACTTCATCAGCACCTACAATCGCAAACTCGATAATTTTACTTTCTACCTCACTACCGTAAACAGCTTTCGTACCTGTTAAAGTTTGAATCATTCGTGCCTTTTCCTGCTGATGCCAATCTTGTACCACTGTTCCACTTCCGCGCCGACGGATAATGTAGCCGTCTCTTACTAATAGATCCAGCGCTTTTTTAATCGTAAGTGCTGAAACATCGAATTCTTCAGCAAGGACGGAGCTACTCGGAATTTTTTCGTTGATTTTATATTCACCGTCTAAAATTTGCTGTTTAATCTTTTGATAAATGCCGAGGTATTTTACTTGTGTTGATCCGCTTGCCATTTCCATACCTCCTTTATACTGCAAACTCTCTTCTATTCATTCAAATGTAAAGCCTCAAGTTTGTAAACTGAAGGTGATGGGGCAGCAAATCCGTTTTCCAAGATTTCAATATTCGTTACTGCTTCTTCATCTTTCACAAGTTTTGGTGCACCATTTACAATTGTGTCATACGCTGCATCATAGAAACGACCGTAATCACCAAGCGGCGTTTTAATTTGTTTTTCAATCCAGTCACCATTTGCATTACGATACTTAGCAATTCCATAATACATCGGCGAATCTTCACCAAATCCTGCACTCTCAGGCATAATACCCGCTTTCAAATCATTTTCCTGCTGATCTTCACCGTATTTAATAAATGAGCCATTTGTTCCATGAACGATAAAGCGTGGATAATCTGTTGCTACGATATGGTTCGTTTTCAGCTTAATCTTCAACTGATTTCCATAATGTAGACCAACATCGAAATAGTTATCAACCGCACCTTCCACTTCATTATTACGAATATCGTATGTCACTGTATTTGGACGGCCGAATAGTGAAATCATGCGGTCCATCGTATGAATACCTAAACTGTAAAATGAACCTTCTTCTTTTGGAGCTTCATGAGTGATTGAACCAGGACGGAAATAATCAATATGTGATTCAATCTCAATAATATCACCAAGGAATCCTTGTTCAACTACTTGCTTTACAGCTAAAAAATCACCATCAAAACGACGGTTTTGATAAGGCATAACGACTACACCTTTCTCTCGTCCTAAAGCTAATAATTCTTTCGCATGTACTACTGTATCGCAAAATGGTTTTTCAACGATAACTGATTTTCCGGCTAGTATAACTTTTTTTGCTAATTCATAATGCGTATGTGCTGGCGTACAGATCGTCACGACTTGAATTTCTTTGTCATTCAACAATTCGTCCAAATCAGTAGTGAAGTAAACACCTCTTTCCTCATATGGAGCCGCTAATTCTTCATTTATTTGACGTACAAAAATCGTTTTTACTTTTATATTATTACGTGTCTTTAGATAAGGTAGGTGATAACGGTTAGCTGATTTTCCAAATCCAATAAAGCCCATTGTTAATGTCATGTTCTTCAACTTCCTTGCTCATAAATTTTCGTTTCTACATTTATTATATATTTTTTCTTTAAAAGTATATAGTTTTAATTTTAAAATTATATACTAAAAAGTCGAGATAGAAATCATTTTCTGATTCCCATCTCGACTTTACGTTATAGACTTATATCCTATCATCATTTTATTTATACTCAATGACTTGAGAGCTACTTGGTTACATGCTCTTATTCATACATATACGAACGTGTCATCGGAATTGTATCATTAATCCCTTTTGTAAATACAAATTGATGTAAATCAATATTACCTGTAAAGAACGAAGCTGCACATGCATTTAAATATAAACGCCACATGCGGATAAATCGCTCATCTTTCGTTTTACGAACTTCCTCTAGTACGTTTTCAAAATTTCGAGCCCAATGTTGTAATGTTTTTCCGTAATGTCTACGTAAGCTTTCTACATCCACAATAAAAAATTGTTCGTTTGTCATGTTCGTGATTAATTCGTTCACAGCAGGAACATACCCACCAGGGAATATATATTTTTCAATCCAACCATTCGTAGCACCACCATTAGCCGGAGAAGTAATGCAATGCAGCAGAGAAATCCCGCCATCATTTAATAGTTTGTTAACTGTTTCAAAGTATTGCGTAATGTTGTCTTTTCCTACATGTTCGATCATACCTACACTAACAATTTTATCAAATTTATGATTCTTAATATCGCGGTAATCAAGTAAAGATACTTCAACTAAATCCGTAAGTCCCTCTTGTTTAATTCGCTCAGAAGTCTTAGCATATTGTTCCTCACTTAACGTTACTCCCATCGCTTTCACACCGTACTGTTTAGCGGCAGCTGTAATGAGTTCACCCCACCCACAACCGATGTCTAATAGCGTATCACCTTTTTGAAGGTTCAACTTTTTCAAAATATGATTCACTTTATTATGCTGCGCTGTCGTTAAAGAATCTTGCTCATTTTGGAAATATGCACAAGAATATGTCATTGTTTCATCAAGCCATAATTTATAGAAATCGTTCCCAATATCATAATGATGAGCAATATCATCTTTATTTTTTTGTTTTGAGAAATTCCATTTACTTTTGAAATATTGCAACTTACTATCACCTAAAAAGCTATCCTGCCTTTTATAAATAGATTGAATTGCTTTTTCAAGGTTACCCTCTATTTCAAGATCCCCATTCATATATGCTTCACCGAATGCAATAGAAGGATCCTTAGCGATTTCTTTTTTTGAAAGTGGCTTATGGAATGTTATGTGAAATTGAGGTTCCCCTTCGCCATATTGGATTGTTTCTCCATTCCAAAGTGTAATTTGAACTGGATCTGAAAACAGATTTTTGAGTATTTTTTTATAAAAAAGTTCTTCAACCATAAAAACATCTCCTACTAAAAAATTGAACAAAAAACTATACTAGTTAATAAGTCTTTTTGAACATAGCTTAAAATCGTTATTGTACTGACTTCTTGCTACGAGTGTCATTATAAAACGGTTATATTATGAAGCATAGTACGTACTTTAAAGTGATGTAGGCACTTTTAAGTACCCATGACTGAAACAGGTCCTCAAAAATTTTACTTTTCATCATAACAACTTTCTAAAGTTTTAAAACGAAAAACACCACCTCGTCATTAGGTGGTGTTTTCAATATTACATATAGAGATTTCACTTAACTTCTGTGTTTTTTCTATCTATGCATCGTTCTCCCCATACGGTCAATTGATTTAATACATTTTGCAAAGACCACCCATAATCAGTTAAGGAGTATTCTACTCGGGGTGGAATTTCTTTATAGATTTCACGTGTAATCACACCATCATCTTCTAGCTCACGTAATTGTTGCGTCAACATTCTAACAGAAATTTCAGGAATTAGACGCTGCAACTCGCTCGTTCGCTTTGTTCCTTTCGTTAAGTGACATAAAATGACGACTTTCCACTTTCCCCCGATAATTTCTAAAGTTGCTTCTATCGGTATATTGTATTGTTTCACACGATCTCCCTCCTTTTTTCTAAATTTCTTCTCTATTGTTGCGTAAAAACAAATAATTTTCTATACGGCACATTTTAGTTCCTACAGCACAAAAAAGTACCTATATTACAAAAAAGTAATTATGCTGCGTAAAAATCTCCCTCTATACAAAAAGAAAAAACGAACGTATTCTCGTTCGTTTTTTCTTTCTTTATTCAGCTGCTGTTATAAGCATAGATGTGTTCCCATTCTTTTCAAGATGATTTTCTCCCCAGTTACAAAGAGTATCGAGTATAGAATCTAAAGAATGACCGTAATCAGTTAAAGAGTACTCTACTTTTGGTGGCACTTGGTTATACACTTTTCTCTCGATTACACCATCTTCTTCTAATTCACGTAATTGTTGCGTTAACATCTTTTGTGTAATACCAGACATTAATTGTTTTAATTCGCACGTTCTCTTTTTGTCTTTCTTTAAATGACAAAGGATAACTACTTTCCACTTTCCACCGATAACCTCTAAAGTTGCCTCTACAGGAATATTGTATGTTTTCATATAAAAATCTCCTTTAATAATTTTATAAGACAAATCAGCTAAAATATTTAAATATTACTTTTAAGTATCTATAGCACCTTAAAGTACGTACTTTTTACCCTGTTAAACATGTTTCATAATAGCATACGTAAACAGCAGATGAGTAGTACGGCACCAAAAAGTACCTGTATTACTTTTTAGTATCTATATCACTTTAAAGTACGTACTTTTCATTATGTAAAATACATTTCATAATAGCATTTGTAAGAGTTGAGTGAGTCATGCAGTGTTAGAAATTACCTGTTAGTACCTTTACTTTAAAGTGAGTATTTTTCTCATACATTTTGTCAGACGATAAAATGACATGTTTTCATTTTCACATCCATTCACAATGAATAAATATTTTTCAAATACATTTTAGGAGGATATCTATAATGAGTAAATTACTAAAAGAAAAAATCGGGTTTGGTACAGCACCACTAGGAAATATGTACCGTAATATCCCAGAGGAAGAAGCAATCGCTACAGTGGATGCTGCTTGGGAGAATGGCGTTCGTTACTTTGATACAGCTCCACTTTATGGATCTGGCTTAGCGGAGATTCGTCTTGGTGAAGCACTATCAAAAAGAAATCGTGATGATTACTTTTTAAGTACGAAAGTAGGTCGAACTATTTCGGATGAATTAGAAGATCCATCTGCACGTGATTTAGGTGAAAAAGGCGGGCTTTTCGAATTTGGTCGCAAAAATAAAATGATCAATGACTATAGCGCAGATGCAACACTTCGTTCTATCGAGCAAAGTTTGAAACGTTTAAAAACAGATCGTCTAGACTTTGTTTTCATTCATGATTTAGCACAAGACTTTTATGGTGATGCGTGGATTTCACAATTTGAAATTGCTCGAACAGGAGCATTCCGTGCGCTAACACGTTTACGTGAAGAAGGAGTCATTAAAGGCTGGGGGCTTGGAGTAAACAAAGTAGAATCAATTGAACTTATGCTTGATTTAGAAGAAGCGAAACCAAATATATCCTTATTAGCTGGTCGCTATTCATTATTAGACCACGAACGTGCATTGCAACGAGTAATGCCTGCAGCTGTAAAGCATAATATGGATATTGTTGTTGGTGGCCCATATAGCTCAGGTATTCTTGCTGGAGGCGCTCACTTCGAATATCAAAAAGCATCGCCAGAAATTATTGCAAAGGTTGAGAAAATCAAAGCTCTTGCAGATCGTCACGAAATCAGCATCAAAGCTGCTGCACTACAATTTTCACTAGCCAATCCAGCAGTTGCTGCTGTTGTTCCTGGTGCAAGTAAACCGGAACGAATTGTAGAAGACCAAAACGCCTTAAATACAGTAATTCCAGCAGCATTCTGGGAAGAAATGCGCGAACAAAAATTAGTAGCACCTAATGCACCACTACCAATCAACGTAAAATAATTTGAAACCTTAATCAGTGGGGTCATCCCCACTGATTATTTGCTCGCAAATATCGAGATAAAAAGGAGCGTAATGAACATGGCACATACTACTACATCTATGGAAATTTTCGGTTCACCTGAACAAGTATGGAAATTAATCGGAGGTTTCAACTCCCTTCCAGACTGGTTACCTTATATACCTAGCAGTAAATTAACGGAAGGCGGTCGTGTACGTCATCTAGCTAATCCAGATGGCGATACAATTATAGAACGCTTAGAAGTATTCAATGATAAAGAACGCTACTACACGTATTCAATCATGAATGCACCGTTCCCAGTCACTAATTATTTATCTACAATCCAGGTGAAAGAAGGTACTGAAAGTAACACATCGTTAGTAGAGTGGTCTGGTACATTCACTCCTGTTGAGGTTAGTGATGAAGAAGCAATAAATCTGTTTCATGGTATTTACAGCGATGGACTGAAAGCATTACAGCAAGCATTTCTAGATTAATTTACTAAAAACAATGAAAAGCAAAGCGATATCGCTTTGCTTTTTTTATAAAATCCCTTTTAACTTTTCACCAATTAACTTCGCTAGATACTCATAACCTTCTGGACCAAAGTGTAATCCATCTTTTTCATCATTTTCTACAAACCTTTTATAATTCAGTTCTTGAATCATTTCAGCATACAAATTTAGAAAATAGCTTCCTGTTTCTTTTGCCACTTCCTCTACCACGTCTGCATACTGACAGAGCACTTCATTTGTTCTATTATGCTGCCTCTCTTCATCAACTGGCGCAGGGCTAATAAGCAGCACTTTACCTGACGAAACTTGGTTCACAATCTTCTCTAAGTTTTCTTTATATGCTTGTAATGGCACTTGAGAAAAAGAAACTGCATCATTCGTACCAAGAAAAACTGTTACGAAATCTGGTTTATATGATATTACATCTTCTTCAATCCTATTTAACGCATCGAATGTATTATCACCTGGAACACCTGCATTCACTACTATCCAATTCGGAAACATCTCTTGCAAACGTGGTGTTAATCTCGGCATTCCATCATAAAACGTTTCATCAGCTGTAATACTATCTCCAAAACATACTAACTTTTTCATTAAGCTACTCTCCTTTTACGTATGAAACAACTTTCCTTCTATTGCTTTTATATATCTGTCAGCAGAACGTTCAACTGCCTCATTTGCATTTTCTTTTACTACTCGATGAAAAGCGTTGTATAAACGATTAAACTGTAACGGCTTCACTCGATTCACCATTTCTTCCACTTTCCTCGCTGGTAGTGGAATTAAGTTTGGATAGCTGTACATGAAGCTTACCCACCGCTCATCTGCTACAACTTGAATAATATCACCTGTTAACAAAATCCCTTTTCCATCATTACCTTCTTCCCAATGCAATACAGAACCACCACTAAAATGTCCTCCAAGACGATGTACAGTAATCCCATCAGCTAATTGTAAAGACTCACCAGACCAATAAATAATACGACTACTCGGACGCATCACCCACTCTTTATCATCTTCATGTATATAAATTGGTACATCAAATGTCTCTGCCCATTCTACTTGCGTTGAATAATAATGAGGATGAGACAATGCAATCGCATCTAATCCGCCAAGCTCTTTTATTTTCGTAATTGTCGTTTCATCTAAATACGTAATACAGTCCCACAGTAAACGATATGACTCTGTTTTCACTACAAATGCCGTTTGACCGATCGCAAATCCTGGTTTTGTTGTAATACTATAAAGTCCATCTTCCTCTTCGATTATTTCATTTTTATATGTATCACCAATTTGTAAGCTTTCTAGTGTCGTCCAAGATTGTCCTTTTGGATTCACATATTGCCTCTCTTCATCACAAATATGACAACTCACCGGTTCTTCTACACTCGCTGCATACTGCACGCCACACGTTGTACAAACGTAATTTTTCATCATAATTCCCCCTATCCCTAAATTTTTATTAAGCTGCTTTTTTATGTTCAATTAACAAACTTATAAAAGTAAGTAAATAGACAACTGTAACCGATAATGGAATTACAGTAAATCCTTTTTCGCTTCTGCAACATTCATCTCACCATCTCCCCTAAAAATATTTGTACTATAAAGTCACCTCAACCTCACCCATCCAATAACGCCAAGCTGCTAAATAATCTTCTAAATCTTTCGGGTGGTGCCGTAAACATGTATCTATACGCAAATATAATCCTATGACTATCTCTTCATATAAATCACGGTCATTTTTATGAAATACACATTGTTTCATCGCATAACCAATCGTTTCTTTTGTTAAATCTTCCGGAGTTGAACAGAACGCATAAATTAAATCATATATAGGATCTCCTAACACTGGTAAAGGATCAATTACACCGTGCAGTTTATTCTCTTGAAATATAAAATTATGAAATCCAAGATCACCATGCAATAAAAATGGCTGATTTATTCCAGTCCCCCTACTTGGACTATTTGCTAACTTAAAAACCGTTCTATACGCTTCCTCACTTATGTAACGTCTTACATTTTCATGAGCTTCCATCACATTTGTCGTTAAAAATTCATTCCAAGATTGAACTAGGTTTTCTTTCCATCCCCAGCCATCAATCTCTGTAGCTACTTCATACTTATTGATAACTTCCTTTACAAGTTTACAAAGAACGCTCCGTTTATGGCCTAGTTTGCAAAAAGTTGTGCCCTCAAGGAATGAGTAAACAATATAGCGATTTAAAGGTTCCTTATAAAAAAGCTTTGGAAATAATTCATCCTTTTTATAAAACTGAAGAAAATAAGCTTCTTCACGTATGACATCCGATTCATTCAACTTTACAACGTATTGTTCATCTAACAAATATATAGTACTTTTTGTTCCCCCGTTTAACACTTTTACACTATTTGGATAATGTGAAATCACTTTCTCCTTAACTAGTTGTGCAGTGATTATTGAAATATCCATTCTCTCACCCTTTAACTCCGAATATTCCCTTAATTCAAAAGACAACTTTACCATTATTTGACAAACATAAGGGAATCCCTCCTAAAAATCTTAATATAACAAAAGATAATTTTATTTCATTGCAACTGCGTCTTTCAATATTCCATCATATAGTTCATTCCATTGATGGTAATGCGATGTAATTTCTTCACTCCAAATGTTCTTCATTTAATCTAGTAATTTCTATTGAATTATCTCTTTCTTTTAACTTATGAGCCAAACTTTCTACACCAAACACTTCTGTAAACGTATGACTGCCTACAATTAAATTAATCCCTTTAAATTTCGCATGTTGCACTGTATATAATGTTTTTTCACCTGTTATGTACGTGTCACACCCTTTTTCTAATGCACGTTCAATCAAATTTGTATTGTTTCCTGCACCGGTTAAAATCGCAATCCGTTTTACTGGTTTATCGTGATTTCTCCAGCTCTTCACTTTCTCTTCCATTCTTTCTTCAAGTTTTCCAACTAAGTTTGAAAAAGGAATCGCTTCTTTATATTCTCCTATTCCCGGTAGTTCTTCTTCCTCATACGTGGAATATTCCAGTATTGTATCTATCCCAATTCCGTTAAATAACGATGTACATGTGCCAAACTTTACAAAATCTAACGGCAAATGAACCCAAAAATGATTCATTTCATATTGCTTCAATTTCTCAATACAAGCCTCTTCCATACCAAATAAAAAACTCCACGGCGCATGATGTGTAACTATCATATCGACTCCATTTCTATACGCTTCTTCAATAGTTTCTAACGTTAAATTTGTTGTGTAACCGATTTTGTGAAATTCATCTTTACTTATATGAGTAAAACCATATTCATCATCGCCGTATTTATGAAGATGCTCTCCAAATAGTGATGTTATATGTTCGTTAAACTGCTTTATATTCATTTTATTTCTCCTTTCATTTACTTTTATATTTCAAAAATAAGGAAATACTAAATAAAAACGTTACATACATATAGGAGGACACCATGAAACCTGAATTTTTAAAAGCTGTACATGATGCCATTGGAAACGTCGAACATATTCATATAGAAGAAAGCGGTGCTGACAGCTTACTTATCCATCATGATGATGCACAGCAATTACAACAAGTCGCTAAAACGCTAGAAAATAACAATTTTCGCTCTGCTTTAAGAACAACTGGAGATGCTTCGTATATTGAAGTATTGAACAGATAGTGAAAGTCCGGATGTATGCCGGGCTTTCTTTTTTTATATTGAAACTTCAAACTCTTTCACATACACCGCTGTTCCAGCAATATCTATTTGTAACTTTTCGTTTTCTATCCCTTTCGTTACATAAACAGTTACACGGCCATCTTTATTTATTTCCTGTCCTTGCTCAACGATTAAACCCAATTCATGTTCAAAATCTTTCTCTAAATACTCCGCATAATACGCTCCCATTACACCTGAAGCTGTTCCTGTCACTGGATCTTCAATCGTCCCAGCATAAGCTGACGAGAAATGACGGCCATGCATTTGTGCTAGTTCATCATAAGTTTCTAGACAAATTGGGTGAATAGAAGCATTAGGTATTTCTTTTAATACCGATGGAAATGCAGCATTATTAGGTTTCATTCTCTCACACGCATCTAGATTTTTAATCGGCACAATTACAGTCCAGTTTCCTGTACTTCCATATACTATCGGTAAACTTACATCTAAATCATTTACTTCTAAACCAATACTATGAGCTAATTCTTCTTTTGAACCTGTAAATTCTTTAAACTGAGGTGCTGTCTGCCTCATTTTAATAAAGGTTTCTCCATTTTCATTTACACCTATTTGTATCGGTAAAATCCCTGCCTTCGTTTCAATCGTAAGGTTACTTTTCTCTTCTAATAAACCTTTTTCGCGCAAGGCATATATCGTCCCTACTGTCCCATGACCACATAAATCCATTTCAAAACCAGGTGTAAAATAGCGCATTCTTATATCTCCTACTTCTGAGGAAAGAACAAAAGTTGTTTCGTTATATCCAACTTTTTCAGCAATAATTTGCATTTCCTCTTCCGTTAATCCATCTGCTTCTAATACAATACCTGCTGGATTTCCCTTATTTGGTTTATTCGTAAATGCGTCATAATGAAATACGTTTATAGTCTTCATTTTCTTTTCCCCTTATTTGTCCATTTCTTTATTTTTATAATCAATAAGAAAATTGATCTAACCAACTTTCATAATCATCATTTTGGAACGGACGGATCATCAGTCTCTCTGTCTCTACCTGTAATAGCGGCAGCTTCATTTATATCTCTTCCCTCAATTGTTTTTCGAATATTCTTTATTATCTTACACAAAATACAAAATCTAGTAAATCATTATGTTTTTGATACATAAAAACCCAGTCATGCCTTATACATAACTGGGTTCTCCATCGTTTTATAATTTTCTATTTCACAAGAACTACATCTCGTAATTCCCTCTTCAACACTTTTCCTAAAGCGTTTTTCGGTAACTCGTCTATGAATACTACTTCTGGTATTTTATAACTTGCTAACTTCTCCTTACAATACTGAATAATACTTTCTTCTGTTAATGTTGTTTCGCCATCCTTCACAATGTAAGCTCTTGGAACCTCTCCCCAAAAGTCATCTGGAACTCCAACTACTGCAACTTCTAAAACACCTTGTATTTCATGAATAACATCTTCTACTTGATCTGGATATACGTTGTCACCACCGCGTATAATAACGTCTTTATATCTTCCCATAATATGCAGGAATCCATCATCATCTATCATGCCAGCATCGCCCATGTTAAACCAGTTATCTTTTACTACCTTCTTTGTCGCCTTTTCATTATTCCAATACCCTTTAAACATGTATGGACTTTTCACATGAATCTCTCCAACTTCATTTGTTGTTAGTTCATGTCCTGTTTCCGGATGAACAATTTTCACCTCTACATTTTTCAAGGTCTTTCCTACAGAAGACATCTTTTCTTTTCCCATCATTGGATGCCATGAGGTTACAACCCAACCTTCTGTACTACCATAACCTTGCACCATATATATTCCTTTTTCCATATATTTTTGAATGAGTGTTTCTGGCACTTTTGTACCACCGCTTTGTGCTACTTTAAAGGTTGAAATATTACGTTCTTTTTTATTTAATTCATCAAGCATGTAACTATAAACAGCAGGGAACGCAAGCATCGTAGTAATTTTCTCTTCTTCAATCTTATCCCAAATAATAGCAGGATTCGAATCAGCTAAGAAAATCATCGTAACGCCATGATAAATACAATTTAAAATAGAAAGCACGCCACTCATATGGAACAATGGATGCACAGATAAAAAGCGTTCACCTGCTGGGATTTCTCTTTGTCCCGCAATTTCAGCAAAATAGTGATGTAAGTTTTTATGTCCAATTACACATGCTTTCGCCTGTCCAGTCGTTCCTGAAGTAAATAAGTAAATGGCGTCGTCTTCTTCATGAACTTCTACGTTCGGTTCTGTCGTTGGCTGTTTTTGCAGCTCTAATTCAAATGAACCAAAACCTTCTTTTGTCGTTTGAATTACATAAGGAATTTCTTTAACAGCATCAACATTTAATAACACTTCACTAAATTCTTCATCAATAACTAACACTTTTAATTTCGCTTCTTTTACAATTGTTTCTAATTCGTATACAGTAAGCTGATGATTTAGCGGAATAAATACCGCTCCAATTTTTAAACTTGCCATCATAACGCTTGGAAATGGGTGATTATTTTTGCATAGTATTCCTATACGATCTCCTCTTTGCACACCATTATGTAACAAATAATGTGCAAGCTGATTTACTCGTTCATTATATTGCTGAAACGAATATCTTTTCTTCCCTCCTACAAGCGCTTCCAAATTTGGTGACTGCATTGCTCTCTTTTGTAATAATTGTCGCATCGTTCTCAAGTAAAACTCCCCTTTATATATGTTAGGTTTTTTATTTTACCAGATTAACTATTAATTTACTAAAGATTACACTTAGTGAATATAAGAAAAATATAAAATAGCCATTTACTTCACAAGTAAATGGCTATTTTTCATTATATATTAGAATACTTCTTGTTCATTACATATTGCACATACTCAGGTGCACTTTTATCAATCTCTTCATCACTTAGTTTATATTCTGCACCATATAAATAAAAGGAAGGTATAAATTCCATACCTGTATATAGGCATGTAGCTTGGAATGGTTTCGTCAACTCATCCATTGTAATCCCACTATTTTCATAGTCTTTTTCTAATCCACCTATAGAAATAGCTACACCAAATTCTTTCCCCTTCACTTTATCTCCTTGTGATCCGTACGCAAATCCATATGTTAATACATCATCGAACCATTTTTTTAATAATGGTGGTGTGCTGTACCAGTAAAGCGGAAATTGAAATATATATCTGTCATGTTCTACTAATAACTTTTGCTCTTCTTCAATATTAAACTCCCAATTTGGTGCCACCTTATATAATTCATGCACCGTAATTTCATCTGAATGTTTCTCAAGTTCTTCTATCCATCTTTTATTAATTTTTGATTTTTCAATATGAGGGTGTGCTACAATTACAAGTGTTCTCATCATTTTCCAGCCCCTTTATAAATTAATCAATCCTTTACGTATTAGTATGAATGAGTTACATATAATTGAAAAGTACGTACTTTCAGGTACTATAGGAACCTTGAAGTACCTTTGGAGGTGTTATATGAATCAAAATGATAATTGCCCAATTGCAACAACACTCGATGTAATCGGTGGAAAATGGAAAGTTCATATTTTATGTATTTTGTCGGATGGAAAAATGCGAACAAATGAAATTAAACGAGAAATCCCAAACATTACACAAAAGGTTCTTACACAACAACTTCGGCAACTTGAAGCTGATGGGATTATCTATCGTACCGTATATCAAGAAGTACCACCAAAGGTTGAGTACACACTAAGTGAATACGGAAAATCTTTAATGCAAATAATGGATAATCTGTTTGAATGGGGAAAAGATCATCAAATTAAAAGATTACATGACTAAAAAAGCAATATATACTTTGTTTCATCCTCTACGTTCATATTTTTTGTTTTTATAAAGTTTATTTTCATTGTTTTTTAGCTAACTTGTTTTCTTAGATTGATGGACGTGACCCCACATCCATCAATCTAAAAAGATACAATTAGAAAAATGAGATTTCTATAAAGTTTCGCATATAAACACTACTTCCGCCTCATTAAGCGCTCGCTCTACTTTTTCTAATCTCAATTGTACGTAAGCTATAAAGAAGCACCCCTAAACCGAGAATTTTTTCATTATTAGACGCATTAGAACCTAAGGTAATAGTAGGTACATTTAAACCCATAAACCTTTCACTCCATTCTATAGGCATATAAAAAGATACTCCTTAAAAATAAAAAACGCTATTCTCTCTATAAAATCATAGAAAAGAATAGCGTTTTTTATTTTGAAATAGAAGTCATTATTTAAACTAAACATGCTAATATTGATTTTGTGCGATTGTCAGTTACCTCATAATAAATTTCTAATCCTTTCCGAGTACCTGTAACCATTTTAGCAGCTTTTAGTTTAGATAAATGTTGACTAATTGTACTTTGAGGCATTTGTAAATCCCCATACATTGTTGTTACATTAGTAGGACCTTTTGCAAGCATTATTTTTACTAAAGATAGACGAACTGGATGCGCCAATACCTTTAACACCTCAGCGATTTCTTGAAACATTTCTTTTTTTTCTTTCATCTTATTTCTCCCCTTTTATATACATATTTATGTTATCCATATATATAATTCGAAGGTATATGCGTTTTTGTGTCCGTCATTTTAAAAAAATATAAAAAAACTTTTGTCCGAAACTAAAGGATTAGCTTAACATACTGTCTCACTATTCATAATGAATAGGAATCTCGTTATAGAAGCAGCAGTTTTTATGCTACAACTCTACATTCAACTAACTAAAACTAATGAAAAAAAGAGCAGATAGTCCGCTCTTTTATGATGCCTCCTTATGTTCCGTGGAATGTTTAACACTCCCCAGTCTCTTTAGTTTATTCCACCCTACCGCTACTCCTCGAAGCGATGAGAATATAGATTTAATGACAACATAAGTCATAAATTGACGATAAATAAAACGTTGTAAAATTAACCATGCCAATGGTTTTGGGTTCTCTTCCTCTAATTTAAATGCGAACAGAGAAGCGAGAAGATCCATTAAAAAGAATACAAAATAAAATCCTAAAACTTTTAGCGGATTACTACTAAATAGTCCTATAATCATTAATATATCTGCAAAAGGAGCAATGAATTGCAGAACATATTGGAATAACCACATGTTAGGCAGTGCAATAAACCCTAATGTTTTATGTTTAGAATTACACAACGCTTTTCGATGTTTCCAAAGACATTGAAGTGTACCATATGACCAACGATATCGCTGTTTAATGAGACTTTTCACATCCTCAGGTGATTCCGTAAAAGCATGCGCTTTTTCTTCATATACAATTCTATGCCCTTGACGTAAAAATGTAATAGTAAGATCCGTATCTTCTGCTAATGTATCTTCGCTTAAATATCCAGATTCAACTACATTCTTCTTGCGCCACGCCCCAATAGCTCCTGGAACGACTGTAATACAATTTAACTCATCAAAAGCTCTACGTTCTAAATTAAACCCTGTAATATACTCAACATGTTGCCAAGTAGTTAACAAATTCCGTCTATTCCCCACTTTGACATTACCTGAAACTGCAGCTACATTCTGATCTTCAAAGTGTCTAACCATTAAAGAAATAGCGTCTTGCGCAATAATAGTATCCGCATCTAAAGTGACAATGATTTCTCCTCGCGATTGTTGAAACCCTAGGTTCATTGCCGATGATTTCCCGCCATTTTCTTTCTGAATGAAACGAACTTTAGGGTGTTTATAAAATGTTTCTTTCATTACTTTTGACGTACCATCTGTCGATCCGTCATCCACAACAATAACTTCAAATTCTCTATAATTACTATTCAAAATTGAGTGAATCGTCTTGGCTATCACCTTTTCTTCATTATATGCCGCTATGACAACACTAACAAAAGGTTGATAAGACGAATTAATATAGCGAGATAACGTTTTTCTTTTCTGCTTCCATGCAAAATAAATTAAGAATAAAAATCGAAAAATCCCTAATCCAATAGCAATATAAAAAATAGTAGTTAATATATGTTTAAAGTATCCCGCTCCTGAAAAGACAGCTTTATTGTAAAGTAAATATTGCTTCCCCTCAGAAGAAACAGGAGGCATAATTTCATCTCGTTCTTTATTCATTAAATCTGAAATTGTTACAAAACTATATCCATGCTTTTTTAGGTCTTTAATAATGATTGGGAGCGCCTCTACTGTATGTGTACGATTCCCTCCCGCATCATGGAGAAGAATAATATTTCCCTCTCCCTTATAAATGGGATTAAGAGCACGCTTTACTAATTCATTTGTTGATGGTGTTGCCCAGTCTTCGGGATCAACTTTTTCCGCTACCATTGTATAGTTCATATTTTGTGCACGTAAAATAGGCAATATTTCATTTGATGAATCCGGGTTAGCATCCGCTTCATATGGCGGTCTAAATAAAACCGTAGAATGTCCAGTTACTTCCTGAATTAAACGTTGCGTCGTATTAAGTTCTACTTTCGTTCGTAGTAAAGACGTATCAGCTATGTTAGGATGCTTGAAAGTATGATTGCCAATTTCATGCCCTTCATCGTATATTCTTTTTACAATACTAGTATTTAGTTGTGCGTTTTCACCAAGTACAAAAAAAGCAGCTTTTATTTGATTCTCTTTTAATATATCTAAAATTTCTGGCGTATATTTCGGGTCTGGTCCATCATCAAATGTTAATACTACTTGTTTCCCATTTGGTTTTCCATATCGTTGCACTTCATATGCAGATGGTAAGGATTGATATACTTCATCTGTAAGGTAACCATCTTTGCCTACTTTAAAATCTCTCAATCCATTTTTTCTTTCATTCTCAATCTGTAAAATTTCACCTTGTCCAGAATAATTTACTTCATCTAAACTATTGATTTTATGTAATACATTAGGATTTTTTTGTGCCTCAATCGGATTTTTTAAAACTTTCCATATTGTAGGGTCTTCTGCTCCTAGTCTCCATAACGCAAATCCCTTTGCATTATTGTCCATTGCGATTTTCACTTGATTATAAAGAGTTACACCGTCTAAGAACCAAGCAGTATGTTCTTTCCCTTCTGTTTTATACCTAAAATAAGGGTTTCCACTCATTTTATCCCATTGAATTTTCATATTTGAATCATGAGCCATTGCCATAACTTCTGAGAAAGTTAAAGACTTCGCAGCTTCTTTACTATTTACTTGCCAATCATATCCATAGTTACCGAAAGCAACTATAAGCTTATTAGACGGAATATTCAGTTCTTTCAATGTATGTTGGAACCATTTATTTGAAGCAATTGGTCCTGGTTCCCCGGCTCCATAGTGCTCATCGTACATCATTACAATCATTCGATCTATTATTTTTGCTAACGCACTATAATCAAAAGCCTTATCATTAGCTGGAACATCTTGTGTAACGAGCAAATCATGTTGATGAAATTCCGTAGTAAGTTCTTTCATAAAATTTGTTAAGTTTTCTCTATCACTTTCAGGTACGGCCTCAAAGTCAATATTAATTCCTGAAAAATGATTCTTTTTAACTTGGCTTACTAAATCATTAATAAACTTTGTCTTTACATCATTTGAGGAATTCAGTAACTTATGAATTAGCCCACTATCAGGACCAGAAGCTTCCTCAGTATAGTTAGTAAGCAAAGGCATAATCTTCACTTGATTTTTTTCTGCCAACTTTACTATCTCAGGTTTGATCTCACTTCTAATCGTTAAATCTGCTTTTAAATGATACCACTCTGGTACTAACGTAGTTAAGGAATCGATATTTTCTTTTAAAGAAGCGGTACTATTTTCATCCCAGTTTACATAAAAACCATACACTTCTTTAGGTTGTTTACTATCCTTCGGCGGATTCACCAAATTTTCATTATCCTTCGTTCCGGTATTTGGGTTAAATTCTTCCTTCTTTAAATGCTGATCACTAAGTTTTTGATTAATTGGTACAAGTTTAGTATCTTGTTGTACAGCGGTATTCATATTTGGAATTTCTGGTGTTGAAAAAATACTTTGAAAGAAAAAATAAAATACAACACCTACACTAACTATTGAGATACATAGAAACGAAATAAAGGCTATGTTTCTCCTTCCTTTCGGATCATAAAAAACAGGTTTTTCTTTATCTTTCTCTTGTTGAATGTTTTTCTCCATTATATTTTTCACATACTCCTTCTTAATAGAACTATAAAATAATAAAGTGCAACTTTAATCAGCCCTCACCAATTGGGCATTTACAAGCAGCCCAACTCCCACCTAACTTCTTTGCTCCAGCCAAATTTTGAGATGGGAGTTTTACTGCCCACAATAGCGAGAGAAATCCTTTTAGCTTTGAAATGAATCTCTCACTTCCATATTCTATTGATTCTTCTTTTCATTCCCTTGCTGGTGGCCTCTATTTTCTTGTTGAGACCCCCTACCGTTGTTCCCTTGCTCGTTTCCGTCATTTTCTTTCTGGGATCCTCTTCCATTGTTCCCTTGCTGATTCCCGTTATTTCCTTGTTGAGGATCTCTTCCATTGTTCCCTTGCCCATTTCCATTATTCCCTTGTTGAGACCCTCTTCCGTTGTTCCCTTGCTCGTTCCCATTATTTCCTTGTTGAGACCCTCTTCCGTTGTTCCCTTGTCCATTTCCATTATTCCCTTGTTGTGATCCTCTTCCGTTGTTCCCTTGCCCATTTCCATTATTCCCTTGTTGTGATCCTCTTCCGTTGTTCCCTTGCCCATTTCCATTATTTCCTTGTTGTGATTCTCTTCCGTTGTTCCCTTGCCCATTTCCATTATTTCCTTGTTGAGCTTCTCTACTTTTATTCTCCTGTTGATTCCCTCTATTTTCTTGCTGAGATCCTCTTCCATTGTTTTCTTTTATTTGCTTCGATGGCTGTTCCTCTGTTTTCTTTTGTTCTTTCTGCTCTTGCTTTTCATATTTTTTTTCGTCTACAGGAGATAAATCCATTGATGCATCAGGAGATGACTCCGGCTGTGATTGCACCTCTTCTTCATTTTCCACCGGATTAGGCGGCGTGGCAGGAGGAGTAAGCGATTTGTTTTTCTCATTCTCTTGCTTTATATAGACACCTGTGCCAATTCCAGCTTTTCTAGCATTCTCTCGTACTTGCATCGTGCTACTTTGATATTCAACTGTAATATGTTTTAACTCATATTCTTTCTTCAATTCTTTCATTGCCTTTTCTAACTGTGGTTCTAGCGCCTTGTCCTTTGCAACTGCTGTTAGCATAACTTGCTTATCATTCGTTAAATACTTATCCTCTTGACTTTGCTTTATAATAGTACGTATTACTTCTTGTAATTGTTTATTTTCCCATTGCTTCAATTCTTTTAAAATACGCCTTCCATCATCATTACAAGCCTGTAAATCTATAACACGAAAATCCTTCGTTACGCTCACCTCTAAACTTGGATTTATATCAACTGAGACGTAAGCAAATACTTTTTCTTCTGGTTGGTTGTAGAAAAACAGCACTGCAAATAGAAAACAAGCAACAAGTATTGATGCAGGTTTTAAAAAGGAAGGGATCGAAAAATGCGATGCTTTTTGTTCTTGCTCATCAAATGAGATTTCCTCCCCGATCATGCAAGAATCCCCTTTTCTTTTACACGTAATAAACTCTCCATTTGGTGTTAAAACAACTACGCTATGCTTTTTTATATCCATCACAATTCCTTTATTCATCATGCTTTTCCCCTCTTATGTAATCCAGAATATATGTATAGTTGTTTGCAAAAATAATACACATTGCAATAATGTATTTTCTATGTCGTTCCAACGTTTTACGACTTACCCTAACACGCGGTTCAATATGTTTAAGCGGTAACTTTTTCTTTCGGAACAGCTCTTCCATCATTTCCTCTTCTTTTATAATAATTTTTACAATTTCTATTAAGTGCTCACGCGTATCACGATGCTTAGGAGATTCTTTAGCAAGCTCTGAGAATGTGATTTTAAACTCAGCTAGCACACTTTGAAAATGAAGAATTTCCTCCTTACGGTTACTATTTTCCATCTCTTTCATATACTCCGTAAGCGACACTTGCATTTCTAACATTTCCTCTTGCTCATCTTCTTTTAAAAAGACAAAGTTATGTTTAGACTCCTTACGTATATAGTCAATTACATCTCTTTTTATAAGAAGATCAGCAAACGCTAAAAAGGATTTTCCTTTTGTATATGAATACTGTTCAATTGCTTCGTTAAATGCAAACAATCCAATGCTATATTCATCATCCTGTTCTGTAATATACCGGCGGCAGACAGATGAGATTGATTTTCTAATAAAAGGCTGATACTGTACGATAAATGCTTCTTTATCTTCTTCGTTGTTTTGTATGTTACATACGATATCTTCTATTTTCGGTTTTCTTAAGATCTTCATTACTAAACTCAACACTTGTAATCTCCCAGCCTCCTTCAAATAGCAAAATGGCCACTACAAAAGTGACCATTTAACCAGATTTTCTTGGTACTTTTCTTCGGTCTCGTTTTCTTGCTGTTAGTTATATTTTTAGAGTCTAACGTTTTCTTAATGATTTTTCCTTTTCTCTCGGCACTACAGTTAAGTTTGTATTTTTATCTACTTTCTTATTTTCTACCGTTCGTTTTGCTTATTCTTTTTCTATTTTATCTGCAATCCTTGAATAACTCTCCTCTATACCATTGGTAATTTCATCCTTTTACTTTGGATGCCCACTTAATCTAGTAATTTTATTAATGCTTCTATATTCTTTCATAGTCATTTTTCTTCTATTTATTTTCTTCACTATACATATTCGAAGGAATACATAGTTTTATGGGGGTCAAAAAATATTTTCATAAAAAAATACATATTTATTTCAAAAATAAAAACCATCAATTTGAAAAAAGATAATCAAATTGATGGTTTTCTTATAATATCTATTAAATTAAGTTGGATTCTCATTATATCTAAAAAAGTACTAGCTATCCTCTTCTGATTTTCTCCATTTTTATCTTTCTTGGTTATCATAATATGTCTTATCTGCGTATTTTCTATCATTTCCTTTTAGATAAGCTAAAATTACTTTTGGATTTTTAAGTAAAGTCCAGTCTCCATATGTATCAAATCTTCTGCATGAAGTTATCATTCCATTTTTAATAGTACCGAATTTCTTATTATTTTTCTTTCCCCACTCTTTTAAACGTTTAGCGAAATCTGCATCTTCTGCCATAAGCATGTTTTCATTAAATCCGTTGATTGCCATAAAATCTTTTCTATAGCACCAAAAAATCCCTACAGATATAGCTCCGTACTTAAAAAGTAAGGGGATTATGATTAACATTGCGGAGAGAAATATTCCTAAAGATATTCTTTCAAACTTACCATTCACCCCACCACCAATGTATGTACCTGAAGCTAAATATTTATCTACATTAAACAACATAGACTCTGTCATTATGGTATCAGCGTCTATAGTAACGATTATTTCTCCACTAGCTATTTTAGCCCCTGCATTTCGAATTTTAGATAAGTTTTTATCGTTATTTTTCAATGTAACACAATTATAAGATTTTGCTATTTCCTCTGTTTTATCTGTACAACGATTTAAAACAACTATAACTTCCGTTTGCTCTTTATATGCCTCTGATGCCTTTGCAATTGAATCTAAACATTTTCTAATGTACTTTTCTTCATTATGCGCAGGAATTATAATAGAAAACTTCACATCTTTTTTCAAATTAACTCCTGAAGATTCGTTTGTCTCAGTCATAATATTCCCCCCTTATTTTATAAGGTAAATATCTACTATACATAAATTATATTAATATTTATTAGGTTATATTATAGAAACTGACGGTAAAGAGGCTCTTACTGTCGACGTTCAAAAGCAAGACGTACAGCAAGCCCCGTTAAAACACTTGCCATAAGCCAACGCTGTACTCGTAGCCACGTCGGGCGTGTGCCAAACCATTTTGCAATTCTACTTGCTGTACATACAATTACAAGGTTAACTATAAAGCTAACAGTGATTTGCGTAAGCCCCAAAACTGCACCTTGAAAAAGCAACGATCCCTTCTCTGGATCTTCAAATTGAGGTAGAAGTGATACATACAAAATAGCAATCTTTGGATTCAAAAGTAACCTATCCGTAGAGCTACTAAAACTACTACGAATAAAGCAAAGCAACATGTAATATTTCGAATCCACTTTTGTATATCACCAAAATACCTTTCTATATATAGCGTTGATAGTAAGCATAAGAAATAAAACAAAGAAAGAAAGGCAGCGAGGTATAGGTCCATTTTTATCTTCATGGCTGGAATTATACTCCTTACCAAACTTCTAAATGAAATGTATAGCTAAGTAGTTACCTTATTTTTCAAAAAAAATTCTGATTATTTCTTTTTCACTTCTTCTACAAATTCCCATGTCTCTCCGTTATCTTTTGATTGATAAAGTGCACTACTATCGCCATTGTAGTCTCCATCTGCCCCTTGTCCAACTAACATATTAAAAACCCCATCTTTCTCATATGGCATACTAGGTGAATCAAAAGGACTTATTGTGGACTGTGTATGATCTAATTTCACTTCATGCGGCGGATATTCTACCTTTTTAAAAGATACTCCCCCATCATCTGTGCGATATAACTCTCCTTCATTACCAGAAGGCCTAATTGCTCCTAAAAACCCAAGTTTATCATTTATAAAAGTGATTCCTGATACACTACCAATCCCCCCATTAAATGGGTCTGGATTGATAACCTCCCATGTTTTCCCTTCATCACTAGTCTTGCTTAATGAATAAAAGGCGCTCCCTAATGCTTTATCTGTCATATTTAGTTTATAACCAACTTCTTTCGATAGGAAAAACTGTTCTTTTTCATTCTTTAAATCTTGTTGTTTCTTCTCTTTAAGCATATCTTCTTTTGGAGGCGTCTTTGATTTACTCCAACTTGCGTCACTTATTAAATTATATCTAGCAGGGACTAGCTCTTGCTCTTTTCCAGGGACAAATATAGATACAGTATATCCAATGATATCAGAAGCTGCTTTTTTAAGACTCTGTCCCTTACCATCCTCAGTAATATTAATAATTCCCTCTGTATTGGATCCCCAATTTCTTTTTCCATAATAAATCAACCCATACTTACTTTCATTCCATTTTCTAACCGTTTGCTTAACTGGAATCGCCTTAACCGTTTCAATTAAAGGTTCTACTAATTTATCATCATTATAATCAGGCTTTGCGTATCCGTCTCGTATTATAGTAATATCTTCTGACTTCTTCTTATTATAAGAGATTAAATAAGTTTCTTCTTTCCCATCATCATTTTTCCCATAAACAAATGTATCAAACGCTGTGATTGTTCCATCTGAATGAAATGTAAGATCAAAATCAGTTGCCATATACAATTTCTTTGGCAAAGGATATTTTTTATTTATATCTTCAAAAATACCTTCTACTCCAGACTTATATATATTATTATGTTTAAGTTTAACTGACCTTTCATGTTTTAACTTTTCTATAAACCATGCCAATTTACCATTGTAATTTATTGCACTTTTATAAATCTGCATCCCATAAAATGATGTAATTGCAACAATAATGATAATAGAAATGGATCTCCATGCTATTGAATTTGTTAATTTTTTAGATTCATATTCTCTATTTTTTATCACCCGCATTGTAGTAAATGTAGTTATGGATATAAAAAGTACTATACATAATAACAAAATGTAAATATTATAATTCATTCTTCCGTACTTACAGTATAAAGCCAACTCATAACAAAAAATTCCGTATACAATTATTAGTATTGGATTTGTTACTAATGACAGAAGTATCCTTTTTGTATTTTCTCTAAATATAGAAACCACCCCTAATTACATGAATTACTGATATTAAGTATACTTTATTGTAAAGTAACAAAAAAGCTATTTAATCTTGCCGCAAAAAATACAATAGACATCTTTCTATTAAAGCCGTTTACAAATCTAGTTGTTTCATAGACAATGGATTTTTGAGTGAATACTAAAGTTGCTTCATTTATATGAATTACAAATTCAAGCATGATGCTTAATAAAAAAATAAATCCTGTCATACGCCCCTGTGTAATGGAACGAGAAATAAGATAAATCAAAATAGGCCTAGGTGAACAAACCATACTAAGTAAAACAAGCGCAAAAGCTAGCAAAGTACTCAGGCTCACCATAAACCTTCCTTCTTTATCTTACATAAAATTTCCTATTGTACATTTTATCATGATTGAGGAGAGAAAAGATTAATATAAACCGATGCAGCTAAGTAATAGTATCGGATCAAATGTAGTGTAATCACATATTTCTCATTCTCTTAAGTAAGGACTAAAAATAACCTATCCATAGAGCTACTAAAACCACTACAAATAAAGCAAAGCAACATGTAATATTTCGAATCCACTTTTGTATATCACCAAAATACCTTTCTATAAATATAGCGTTGATAGTAAGCATAAGAAATAAAACAATGTAAGTAAAAGATCCCAATTTATCGTTAAATTTTTCATTAGTAAATGTACTTACATGAAGGAATAGAAAAACAAACGTTACTATGAATAGCTCAAATAATCTTTTTTTATTCAATCTGCCACCACCTTACAGCAATTCCCTTTTATTCCATTTCATCAGAACATACTGTGTAGCAGTATATGAATATTATATTCATTTCAAAAAGGCCAACAATACAAGATCGTTAGCCTCTACTTTCTATATTCGCACCTTTTATCACTTTACTTCCTAACAACCGGAATCCACATTTCACCAAATACTAAGCCATTTCTCTGTCCCATCTCAACCGTTGTATTCGGTCCACCAACGTAGGCAAAATCCTTTGCTTCTGGTAAAGCTTGACCGAAGGCGATGCCAGTAAGCTTATTACTTAGCTCTTTAGCCGTTTTGTCTTCCCCTTTCACTACTAAGTATTCTCCCCTCGGAAACTGAATCACTCTAGATTCTTCTTCTATTTGTGCTTCTGTCATGACACCCGCATAATACATCATTTTGTTATTCACCGCTTCGCTCACGGAAAAAATGTATTCATTTGTAGCTAAAGCTTTTAAAGTGTCCAGCCTTCCATCTTCTTTAACAGCCGACCAAAAGTCTTCCTTTTCTTTATTTATTCCAGCAAAGTCTGTGTATTCACTCTTAATTTCAGTTCCAATACCTAACACAATAAAGCTATCTTTTTCTTCTATAGAATAATTTTTCATATTCAAAACCTGCCTCTTTTTTTATTAATCAAACGATTTATCTTTTCATCTGATACGTTTATAATACCTTTAAACCATGTCAAAAAATGATACTGTTTAGGAGACTAAAATGAAAAAAGTTGAACGGATTAATACAATTATGCGGTATATCAACAACCGCTCTCACTTTACAATTTCTGAAATTATACAAGAATTTAACATATCACGGTCGACAGCTATTAGAGACATTAGAGAAATTGAAGCTATGGGAATGCCACTTGTCGCTGAAGTTGGGAGGACCGGGGGATATTTTGTTATGCACAACTCTATCCTGCCCGTTGTTCGCTTTACTGATAATGAAGTGAAAGCTCTTTTTATTGCCTTTATGGCTACAAGGAATCAACAACTTCCCTACCTAAAGAGTCGTCAATCTTTAGCCGAAAAACTACTAGGACTCATCTCAGAAACCCAGCAAGATGATCTCGTTCTTTTAAATCAACTCTTGCTTTTCCAAGGGACTAACCCTCATAATCCCGATCTACTTGAGCTTTCTGATCTCCCCCATCCTATGTTAGAAAAACTCATTCAAATCCTTCTTTTGGATAACCATTTATTGATTACTATGAAAGAAGATGAAGAAATCAAGTCTTATCCAATTTATCTATTGCACCTTTATCAAGAAAAAAGCCATTGGATCATTGAAGGGTTTGACTTAAAAAAAGAAAAGAAGATGATGTTTCCTGTCGATGATCTCATTAATATCGAACCATACACGACGAACAAAAGGCTAAATAAGAAAAAGATTTTAGAAAAACTAAGTAAGAAGGACGAAGCAATTAACCTTGTATTTGAACTTGGTCCGACAGCAATTGCCCAGTTCAAAAAATACCATCCTTTAAAAATTTCAATATCTTATACTAATCCTTACCAATCCACAGCCATTTTACAAACTTTTATCAATGTTAACAATCCCGATGAAATGACGGAAATAATAAATTGGCTGCTTTTTCTAGGGAAGGATATTAAAATCAAAGAAATTCCCGATGAAGTATTAGCAGATTTACAAAAACGAGTGTGCTTATACATTCCATAAGCAGTGAGCCTCAAATATTAAGCTTTATGGACAATTATTCTATTTTTAAATACCATTTCATTTACTACAATGAGAGCATGATAAATAATAAAAGCACGGAAAATCTCCCGTGCTTTTCTAAATATATATTATTCCTGAAGGTTTCGTTTATCTCGTTTCTTACCCTAACTGACGTTTAAATGCTTTACTGGCGAAAAAGTAAGAAATAATCATTATACCTACGCACCAAGCGAGCGCAATCCAAATATCGTTTCCAACAGTTCCTTCATATAAAAGAGCACGAATCGCATTCACGATTGAAGTTACAGGCTGATTCTCTGCAAACGCACGAACAATTTTTGGCATCGTTTCGGTAGGCACAAAGGCCGAACTAATAAATGGAAGAAAAACTAGCGGGTACGAGTAAGCAGTCGCCCCTTCCATAGACCTCGCTTTCAATCCTGGAATGATAGCTAGCCATGTTAGCGCCAGCGTAAACATCCCAAGTATCTCAGCTACCGCGAGCCAATCTAGAATATTAGCACTGGAACGGAAACCCATTAAGAGTGCAACAAGAATAACCACCACGATAGTAAGTACATTAGCAACCAGAGAGGTTAGAACGTGAGCCCACAATATCGATGAGCGCTTAATAGGCATCGTAATGAAACGTGCCATCAGCCCACTCTTTACATCCATAAAGAGTCGCACGGAAGTGTAAGCTACACCGGATGCGATAGCCATTAGCAAAATTCCCGGCAATAAATAATTAACGTAGTTTTCCGTTCCAGTTTTTATTGCGCCGCCAAACACGTAGACAAATAATAGCATCATCATAATCGGTGTAATCGCTACTGTAATAATTGTATCCGGACTGCGCATAATGTTACGCATTAAACGACCTAGTAATACACCTGTTTTACTTTTCATTTACATCTCCTCCTTTTTGCCAATGATCGCAAGGAATATTTCTTCCAATGTCGGTTGCTTCTCGATATACTCCACTTTTGCTGGCGGGAACATCTCTTTTAGTTCAGCAAGAGTACCTGTCGTAATAATTTTTCCGCCATGCAAAATAGCGATACGGTCTGCCAGTTGTTCTGCTTCCTCCAAGTACTGAGTCGTAAGCAAAATAGTTGTACCGCTACCAGCAAGTTCCTTGACTGTATCCCACACTTCGATTCGCGCTTCAGGATCAAGTCCAGTCGTTGGTTCGTCAAGAAAAATAACTGCTGGCGCCCCAATCAAACTCATCGCGATATCAAGCCGGCGCTTCATCCCGCCTGAATACTGATCTGCCCTTTGGTTTGCCGCATCAGTCAGACTAAATCTTGCAAGTAGATTGTCAGCAACTTGAGCGGGATTGGAAACACCACGTAATTTGGCGATCATTATCAAGTTTTCCCTCCCAGTCAGCATACCGTCTAAAGCTGCGAACTGCCCTGTCAAACTGATACTTTGACGAACATGATCTGATTGACTCTGTACATCAAATCCACAAATACTTACTTCACCGCTATCTTGCTTCATTAGTGTCGAAAGGATGTTGACCGTTGTCGTCTTTCCCGCTCCATTTGAGCCTAGCAGCGCGAAAATTTCTCCACGCTGCACCTCAAAATCTACCCCTTTTAAAACTTCCTTGTCTTTAAAGGATTTTTTCAAGCCTTTTACAGAAATCGCTGCATGACTCATACTTTTTTCCTCCCTATAAAAATGTTTTGCGAAGACTATTTATTTACCTCTATCTATTTAGTATCACCGATATTCTGTATTACTTAGTACCGAGTTAAAAATATAACTGAATAGCTATGATGGCAATTCATATGTGTAACCAGCTAATCAGTCGGTACTAATTATTCCATTTATTTTTTTCTCAATTTCTTCATAATACTTTCATTCAAATCTTCACGATACTTGGAGACGTAAGTTTTAGCATTTGCCACTAGTTCGTCAGCAAAGGAAGCCACGTCATCCCCAGTAATGTCAAGCACTTGTCTTCCTTCCGCTGCACCCGCTTCGAACAAATCGATTAATTCATACTGTATGTGTAACATATCCATCCCGTTACCCGCTGAAAAATTCCACATGTAGTTTTGAATTTTCTTAAATACAAATTGGTAGTCCTCTGGCAGAGCCTCAACTCGTGCCATCATCATTTTGTACTCTTTTTTATCACCAATTAACTTTTTGAACATTTCTAACATCTTATTTTCCTCCTTTTTTATAAAACCGAACAAGAAATTCTCAAAATATCGGCCGGAACATTTTATCTTATGAACCTATTTTGACTTCAAGACGTTAATTTTTGACGATACAAAATCCCATTTTTTCCAAAACAATTCAAGCTCCTGGCGGCCTTCTTCATTTAATGAATAAAACTTACGAGGCGGTCCCATATCTGATGGTTTCTTTTCAATATTCACAAGCTTTTTCTTCTCTAATCGTACGAGGATGGTATACACCGTACCTTCCACAACTTCGGTAAACCCAAGATCATTCAGGTGGCGGGTAATCTCATAGCCATACGTTTCACGGCGACTAATGATTTCCAGTACACACCCTTCCAGTGAACCTTTCAGCATTTCAGTTAAATTTTCCATGTCCTGATCCTCCTTTACCCCCTATTCTGTCTGACTTATATTCAGTATCACAGAGTACTAAGGCGAATTTTTTACTGAGTAGTTTTTTTGAATTCACACTATTCAGTATCACTTATTACACCTACATTGTATGACTAAGTAGTGATAGATGTCAACTGATTTTCAAATTTTTTCTAAAATCCGCTATTACCTATTGTCTACTGAAAATATTTTGAGAAGCAACACTACTCAGTATTGCTTATTACAAGTACATTGTATGACTAAGTAGTGATGGATGTCAACTCGATTTTTATATTTTTTCTAAAATCAACTATTACCTATTCGATACAGCCTATTTTCTTTTTTTATTTTGCCCCATACCTATCCCACTAAGAAAAGAAAATACCCCAAAACAAAAATTCTACATTTTTATTTTGGGGCGCTATACTATACCAAAGTTAATGAATATGGCTAGCTCTTCTTATTAATAAGACAGATCATTTTTTATTACGATAACATCATAGCCATATCTTCTGCTGCATTTGTAATTAGTTTTAAACCAAATGTTTCTTGTAATACATCAAGCACGCCAGGTGAAATAAATTCAGGAGCCTTTGGACCGATGCGAATATCTTGAATTCCAAGACTAAATAGCCCGAGTAAAATGGCAACCGCTTTTTGTTCAAACCATGATAGCACAATACTTACTGGCAATTCATTCACTTCACATTGGAAAGCATCAGCTAATGCAGCTGCTATTTTCACTGTAGAAATGGAATTATTACATTGTCCTAAGTCGATGTAGCGCGGAATCTCGGTACCAGGTACAACACCGTAATCCACATCATTAAAGCGGAATTTCCCGCAAGAAGTTGTTAAAATAACTGTTTCTGGCGGAAGTGACGTTGCTAATTCACGATAATATTCTCCACCTTTTCCCGGTGCATCACAACCGGCAATAACAAAGAAACGCTTTATCTTCCCCTCTTTTACTGCATTAATAATTTCCGGAGCTAATGATAATACTGTATTATGATGAAACCCTGTTACTAACTGTTCATCCGACTCCATATGTACTTCTGAAAGTTCTAGTGCTTTTTGAATCAATGGTGTAAAATCATCATTTTCAATTTTTTGTACACCCTCTAAACCTGCAATGTCATATGAAAAGAATCGATCAGAGTATAATCCTTTAATTGGCATAACACAGTTCGTTGTAGCTAATATGGCACCAGTAAATTTTTCAAAAAGGCGTCTTTGATCATACCATGCCTTACCGATGTTTCCTTTTAAATGTTTATATTTTTTCAGTTGCGGGTATCCGTGTGCTGGTAGCATTTCAGAATGCGTATAAATATTAATGTCTTTTCCTTCTGTTTGCTTTAATAGTTCTTCTAATGCAAATAAATTATGGCCCGTAACTACAATTGCTTTACCTTCTACACGATTTTGTGTAATTTGTACAGGTTCTGGCACACCAAAATGATTCGTATGTGCCTCATCTAATAATTCCATCACCCGTAAAGCTGATTTCCCCACTTTCATAGCCATATCAATATGCTCTTGTTCGTTAAAATTAGAATTTGTTAATGTCATATATAAAGCTTCTTGTGTTGTAGCATCTACAAATCCATCCGTATACCCTAGCTGAGCAGCATGTGTGCGATAAGCTGCAATTCCTTTTAGCCCAAACACAATCGTATCTTGTAGACTCGCAATCGTTTCATTCTTGCCACAAACACCCATTACTTTACATCCGCCTGTTGGCGTTTGTTCACATTGATAACAAAACATATCATCCCACCCTCTCCCAATCATTCATTACACCTTAAGCATAATACCCATTGAAAAAAAGTGATGTGATATCAATCACAATAATATATAAAGATTTGTGACAGTTCATATTGTTGACATAATACTTTTATTGACATCCAAAAAATATACATTAGTGTGCACACATCTTTCGATACTTTTAAATAGCTAAATAATTAATTTGGAGAAATATATACAACAAAAAATTTTTTTGAATCCCTTATACAAATAATTGCAATTCATCTCATATGAAAATAGCGTATTTTTTATTTTAAGGAACTATCATTTTTTTATTAAAGCCTTCATTGTAAACCTCTTTATTTACAATACATTTACACTATCTTAACATTACTTACATTATTTATATGATATATTTATATAGAAGCTACTTAAGAAATTTCATATACATTTTATCTTTATGATCTCTAATCTAATCAATAAAAAGATCATGTTATATTTTTATAACAGGGGTGAATTACGATGACTGAAACTTTAAAAACACTTATAATGCTTGATGCTACTTACGTTGTTATTGCAATTATGACAGTACTAGTATTTGTATACTTGGAATTAAAATCTCAGTAATATATGCTGACGTAATCGACAGATTCAGCATTTAAATATAGTTAGAAGAAAGAAAGGAGAAAATTATTTCTCCTTTCTTTTGTATTTCTACAATTTCTTATTTTAATAAATCCAATGTATGTAAAAGTAATCCCTTGTCTCCTACTTCTCCATGACCAGGTACTACCGAATTTATATTTCCATATCGCTTCAGCACATTCTCAATCGATGTAGACCATTCATTTACATACGCATGCGCAACATTTCCTAAATCTTTAGCTTCCGCAGATTTTACTAAACAGCCTCCAGCTAAAATTTGATATTGTGGCAACCAAACAACAATATTATCTTCTGTATGTCCTTTCCCTGGATAGAACGTTTCTACTTTTGTATTGCCAAACTTCAAACTCGTAATTATTTGTAAATCTCCAAGCGGCTCTTCATATCCACTGTTCTTTGCTAGTTCTGCGGTTAATGCTGTACTATGCGCTTTAATTCCTCTTTCTTTCAACGTTTTTATTCCGCCAATTCGATCAGCGTGCGCATGTGTAATAATGACATCCGTTATGCGCTTCTGAAATTTCTTTTCTACCATTTCTATTAGTTCCTTCGTTAATTTGTTATCCCAAGAAGAATCAACAAGCACTAGTCCTTTAGCAGTATTAAGAACTAGACCGTTCGAAGGAACTGCTTCTCCATTAAAATAACCTAACTCCGTATGAACCCATACATTCTTGTTTAACTGAGATATTGAAATGGTTCCCGTCTCATTTTTTATTACTGTTTTCTCTACCTTTTGTGATGCTTGTACAGAAGAAATCGTGCTAACAAATTGAGTTGTTCCTAGTAAACTTACACATAATCCTACTTTTAACAACGTATTCTTTTTCATGTTATCAACCCTTTCTTTCAAGCTAAATAGTTATTACCTATATTAGACAATTCATCTCAAATGTTTGTTCCATCTTCATTTGCATACTTTTATGTAATTAACAAAAAAGCGTACAAAATTTTGTACGCTTTAAAACTTAATCTTTCATTCCATAACTCTCAAACTCTTCCTCATTCCCATAAAATACATTCAAATCAATATGCTTTTCTTTTCCATTATAACCGCTTAATCTCCCGCGGTTCGTGTATTGCCAAAACGTCCATTTTCTCTCATCAGATAAACTCGGTTTTGTAAAAACACTACGAATCCATATATCACATTTTGGATACGCATCCTTTATATATAAATCATATGCCTCTTGCGTTGCATACAATATTACTTTCTTATCGTAATGTTTTTCTAGCATTTCAATCATGACCGCCAACTCTTTCGTAACATCTTCACGCTTAGGCGGATTATCTTTTTTGTTAGCGTAAAACTCAACATCAATCACGGGTGGCAGTGCTTGTTTATATTTTGGAACAGTTCGTATAAATTGCTCTGCTTGTGTTTCGCCCTTACTATCGAAACTAAAAAAATGATACGCTCCGATGCGTATATCTGTCTTATTCGCATTCCTCCAATTTTTCGAAAAGTACTCATCCACAAACGAACTTCCTTCAGTCGCCTTTATAAACGCAAACTTCATATTTTGCTTTTTTAACTCTCTCCAATCTATATCCCCTTGATACGATGCGACATCTACACCTTTTATTTCATACTTATCAGCACTTATTTGATTCGGAATGAATATGCCTTGAAAAACTAAGTAAACGACAACACTTATTACACTAATTAAAGTAAAGGTTCCTCCTATAAAAAGCTTCTTTTTCATTCATATCACCCATCTTTACAAATTAAAATTCTACTTACCATTCACGCTTTTTATTAATTTTCATTTTTTCTTTAAACGCCTTCTCTAAATCAATATTTAATTTATTTGCTAAATCACATACATTCCAAATTACATCAAACATTTCTAAACCGATTTCTCTTTTCGCATCTTGTATTGTATCACGCTTTAATATGACTTCCGCTAATTCACCTAATTCCGCCATCGTATATATCGTACGCTCTTCAATTGTTGTATCTTGAAATCCTTTTTCTTTACTGAAATTTGATACATACCTCTGAAACTCCACAATATTCATACTTAATCTCCCCTCATTATCAATACTCCATTTTTCTATTACACTTAAAACCAAAATTATATTTTGTTAAATTATAACATTCGGACTATAATTTATTTATAGCCCATTAACGGAGGTGTTTGCAATGACTCTCTTCGCTTCACCAACATTATTTATAGTAGCAATCATTTCATTTGCACTAGCTTATTTCATCGGAGTAAAGCAGTACACTTGGCTCTTATCAGGATTCAACGAACGCCGCGTGCCTGATAAAGTGAAACTATCAAAAATAGTAGGTCTTTATAATTTAATTGCTGGTGTCATTGCGACAATCGGTAGTGTCTTCACTACGCCTAATGTCACAATCGTTATTCCTATCACTCTAATTGGACACTTTATAATCGCGGCTTATGTAAATACACGCATGGTGCAGTAAAAAAGATCACCCAAATGGATGATCTTTTTTATAATTTATCAACATATTGCTTCGCTTCTAGTAAGGAAAAACCAAAAGCTTCTCTTACTCTCTTAACTGCTGTAATTTTTTTGCCTTCTTCTACAAGCTGGCGTAGTTCTTTATTAATTTCAGGTTCTCTTTCTATAATTCCCATTTCTTTCGTAATTAATTGTAATCTATCTTCAATTCTCTTTAAACGCGCATCATTTTTCTTTTCAATTGTAGTTAATTTTTCAGCGATATAAATGAAACCAACAGCTACTATCAGTATAACCATCCAGAATTCCATGAATGTTCCCCCTTACTAACTTTCATTTTCTTTATTCCACTAACTTATGTAAATTTTACCATAATAAACATTTAATGTATAATATCACTATATCAAACTGTTAATAAAACCTATTATTTTAGGGGGACACTTTATGAAAAGATTTTTAAATACGTTACTTCAATTTGTAGTTCTTTCAATCGTGCTACATTTGTTATTCGATATAGTTGGTTGGCTTGTTTTCAATGCACCAATTAAAAACAAACAAATCATCCTTTCTTTAATAACAATCTCATGGGTTATGTACATGTACCGAGACAAATTTTTTCAAAAGTTCACTTCAAACTAACTAAAAAAGAAAACACTTCATTGGTGAGGTTGTAAAAACGTTATCCTTATAATGAAAATAAAGAAGCTGTTCCTTCCAGCTTCTTTATCTATATAACATTTTTCGCAACAATTTTTATATGTTCTGGTGCGATAATCTCCGTTATACTTTCTTGGAAATCTTCCCGCAACATTTCTTCCAAATGTTCTAACTGCACTTCAACATGAGTGCATTCTAAATTATGTATATTTAACAGTGCATAATGATCTTTTTTCTTAATTACTAAATATTGATTTTCCTCTGTCACAAGTACAGAACCTAATCGGACTCCTAGTAAGCGTTGATCATCAAACTTCATAATTACTTCTCCTTCCCTCATATAAACAAAATTACAATGAAAATAATTACATTTATGGAAAAACACGCTTATTTAGACTATATCATAATTTACTAAAATAGAAATATCTTTTTCTGTTTTAATAAAAATCCCTATTTTTTCATATATTTCGATACAAAAAACTTTCTCAACATTAAATTTGAATTTTCAGTTTTTAATTCTATGAAAATCTATTATAATAAAGTTAATAAATGTTTGACCTCTCCTAATTCATGTACATATGGATGATCAGTAGTTATTGCTACTGATCTATTTTTTTGATTTCAGAAAGTACATACTCTGCATCCTTTCCTACACCACAAATAAGTGCGGAACCCCTTTGAGATTGCCATGGTAAACCGATATAATACAATCCTTTTACTGGACTGATTCCCTTTATATGATTAGGAAATCCTTTCTCATTCACTGCCTGTTCAATTTCAATCCAATTATAATTTTGAACAAAACCAGTTGACCATATAATGCTTTCTGCACTATAAGTATCACCATTCTGAAACATAATGTTATTTCCTGATGCACTTACTACTTTTTCTTGCAGTTTGATTGCTCCATTACGAATAAGTTTCTTACCTTCAAAACCGAAAATAGGGTCCTTTCTCTTCTGAAACCATCTTCCCCTCTTTGTATTTATTTCAGCGTACAATAAACCCACTTTTTCTAGCAGATTAAAAATACTTTTTCCAAAAATTTGTAACGGTAAAAACGTTAAAGGATGACTAATAGACACCATAACTTCATGAGTCTTTGCCAGTTCTACTGCAATTTGCATTCCTGAATTCCCACCACCTACTACTACTACTTTTCCCTTAGGAATTTGTGATGGTGATTTATATTGTGATGAATGTATTTGAAAAATATGTGATGATAGATTTGCTGAAACTGAGGGAATAAACGGCTGCTGAAAAGCACCTGATGCGATAATAACTTTTTTCGTTTGTAAAATTTCTGTAGGAGTATGTAATTCAAATATTTCTTTTTCTTTCTTTATTTTTAGAACTTCCGTTTGTAATTGTACCGGTAATTGAAAATGTCTTGCATATTCTTCTAAATAAGTTGCAATTTCATCTTTATATGGAAATTCATTTTTTTCACCTATTAACGCCATACCCGGCAAGCTACTGTAAGACCTTGGGGTAAAAAGCTGCAAAGAATCATATCGATTTCTCCATGAATCACCAACTCGTTTTCCTGCCTCAAGTAATAAAAAATTATACCCTTCTTGCTTCAAGTAATATCCCATTGTTAATCCAGCTTGACCCGCTCCAATAATAATTAGGTCTTTCACTCTAATCCCTCCTTCTCTTAAACGTATGAATACTTGTTCATATATTCATACGTTTCCATAATCATAACATTTTATTTTTATATAATTCAATATCTACTCAAAATAAAAAAGAGCAGTTCACTGCTCTATGAACTACTCTTCATTCCATTTCTACAATTTTTCCTCGTATAGTGTAATTCTATTTGAAAACGGATCAATTACAGTTAATTCAATTGTACCCCAAGGTGTTTTTTCTATATTCGGCTTCGAATAAGCATATTCTTTACTTAATACTACAGAATGATAATCCTTTACATCATCTATTTTGATCCGAATCGCACCACCTGGTGAGGCATCACCATGATGTTCTGATAAATGTATCACAGCATCCTGTAACGAAATTTGCAAATATAATGGCATATTTTCCTCATACCGATGTTCCCAATCCAGTTTAAATCCTAAAAAACCTAAGTAAAATAGTTTTGCTTTTTCAATATCAAAAATTCTAAATATAGGTGTTATCATTTATACTCTCCTCCTATTTATAAACATCTGCTGCCAATTCTCTCAAAACTTCCACGTTTACTACTTCAAAACAACCATCATTCTTCTTTATTATCTCTTTATCACAAAAAACATTTAATGTGCGCAACAAATGCCGATAGCTCGTTCCTAACAATTCCGCTGTTTCCGTTAAATTCCCACTAAATACAATTCTATTTCCGTGCTGTACTGCCCGTTCTCCTGCTGCTAACATGTAACTCGCAAGTCTATTTTCAAGAGGATATAGTAAATTAATTGTACTATTTTTTGAAAGCCGATTTAACTTATGCGCTAACGATCCGCAAATACATCGTAAAAATTTCGCATCATTAAATAGTTGATTTCTCACTTTCCCTAAAGGCAAACCAACACAATATGAATCTGCCATCACTTGTACGTTTGAAGTTGTCTTTTGAGAATGAATTAACTCCACATCTCCTAACAGCTGCAAGCTATCATAAAAGCATAATAATACAGATTTCCCGTTACTTAATGTATTAAACGCTTTCGCTTTTCCTTCAACGAAGAAAAATAAATAATCTATCTCTTCATTTTCTCTACAAATAAACTCATTCTTTTTAAAAAATATAAGTTCCATATATGGCTTCATATCATGACTAAAAAATGAATCAATATTATTTTTCTTCATATACTCTGCTAATTTAATAGAATTACATACTTTCTTCATAGTTCCCCACCTTTACAACTCATCCCCATTGTAATCAAAATTTTCTTCTTCCACTATGACATATGTCATAACAATACACAATTTCAGCATGATACATTCATTACAAATATGAAATACAAAGGGGATATTACATTGTATAACTTTCTTTCTGTCTTTATTGGTGTGCTCATCGCCGTTATGCTTCCATTGAATGGAATTTTATCCGAGTTAATTGGGAAGTATACAGCAAGTGTTGTCATTCACCTTGTCGGTTTAATTGCAGTTATTTTCGTTTTAATCATAAACAAACATAAAATCCATTTTGATAAAAGTATTCCACTTTTTTTATATAGTGCTGGAGCGATTGGAGTATTCACTGTTCTTTTTAACAATATAAGTTTCTCCGTCCTTGGTGCCTCTATTACGATCGCATTAAGTTTACTCGGTCAATCCATTGCTTCCATCGTTATTGATCATTTCGGTTTATTAGGAATGAAAGTTGCAAAGTTTGAAAGGAAAAAACTAGTTGGATTATGTTTCATCTCTTCTGGAATTATAATCATGACAATTTATTAATGGGGGCAAGAAAATGTTATATATTACGATCGCTATTTTAGCTGGTGTTTCTATCGTCGTTGCTAGAATTATTAACGCGAATTTAGCAAAGAAAATTGGCAATTGGGAAGGCACGTTTTTTAATTATATTACTGGCTTATTTTTCTCTATGTTATTTTTAATGTTCAGTTCAGATTCATTGTATATTCCAATGCATACGTTACAGTCCATTCCTATCGCTGTATATTTAGGCGGATTAGTAGGCGTTATCGTTATTTCATTATCCAACTATATTACTCCTAAAATATCAGCCTTTTATTTAACATTACTCATCTTTATCGGACAATTATTTGCGGGGACTATTATTGATTTCTTCCTGACAAATGAACTCTCAATCGGGAAAGTTATCGGTGGCATTTTCGTATTAATTGGGCTCACTTACAATTTACTCATAGATCGCCCGATAAAAACTGTGAAGCATAACCAAGTTCAACTATAATACTTTACGCTTACCTATCATATATTAATAGAAAAGCTCTTCACACGAAGTAATAGAGAGGAGAAAATCCTATTAAAAAAATTATTTTATTGCTAGGTAGCGTATTAATTATTTCTGGAATTGCATGGTTTATAAACTCGGGAAAATCTATTCAAGATCTCTATACTGCAAATAAACCGAAAAAGAAAGCTACTATTATTTCAAGCTCGCGAGATCCAAATGAGCCCCCTGTTTTTTTAGGAAAACAGGAAATAAAAGATATACATGTCGAATCAATTAAAACAAAACAGGATATCTTTCTCACAAAAACAGATGAATTAAAAACGTTTATTAACAGTATGAATACCGCAAAAAAAGGTAAATTAACATTAGATGAAGAAGGATCAGACTTAATAGATTGTGATATGTGGATTACTTTCGAGGATGGAACTTATAAAAAATATTTCATATGGGTAGTTGATCATCACAGTAGCGAAGTGATGATTGCTCAGCAAGATACTCCTGATGATGTAAAACTTACGTACTATCAGTTAAACGAAGATAGTTCAAAAAAAGTTTATAATTTATTTAAAAAAATTATTTAAAAGAAAAAGTCATGAGCACGCGAACTCATGACTTTTTGCACTATATATACTCCGGGAACACTCTACAACCCTTTTCCTGCTCTATATCATGACCAAAGAAAACAATCGATTTCTCTTTTGTCACAACTTCTTTTAAGCGTTTGATTGAAGATAAAGCTAATTCTGGATCAAATCCTGCGAACGGCACTTCATCTTCAAAATTCTCTTTCGTGTACGATGCATCAATTGTTAATAAAACTGAACCGGATTGCTCCGTCTCAATGAATAACGACTGATGGCCTGGAGAATGACCTGGCGTATACAATAATTGAACACCTGGTACCACTTCATAATCCCCTTCAATAATTTTGTAGTTCAAATGCGGTAATATACATTCTTTCATATATTCTTCTCTATGAAGTGCTGCCTCATATTCCGCTCGCTGCACAATAATCGGTGTATTTGTAAAAGCACCGTTTCCTCCTGCATGATCAAAATGTAAGTGAGAACTAATAATATATAAAAGGTCGTCCGGCTCATACCCTACACGCTTTAATATATTCACGATTCTATCTTCTTCAGTCATTTTCGGTAAAATCTGTCCTTCAACAAATGTACCGTTAAAAAGCCCTTCATTATTAACTGCACTTTCTGGCATACCTGTATCTACTAAAATAGGCCCCTCTTCTGTCTCCAAAAGATAACACCATACAGGTAAGTTCAATAAATTCCCCGGCGCGAGTGTACCATTAACAGAAGAATGATCCAACATACAACGACCTGCTGGGATGAAATAAAGTTTCTTTACTGTCATTATGTATCCACCTTTACATTTAGTTTTGGATAAAGTAATACAGTAAAAAATTCTTCTTTTTAGAAATAAATTCCTTCTAGACTATCAGTACAGCTTACATAAAAATGAAACATTAACACCGATTAACGCTGAAAACTTAAAGAAAGCACATGCACTACTTGAAAGCGGGCACACCATTGGGAAAATCGTATTAGAGAGATTTTAATCATGATAGTGACAGATAGTATGTGAAACTATATTAACGATTTTTCGAATATATCTATCATAACGTACAATATATCAACGATTTTTCAAATATATCTATCATAAATCAAATTATATCAACGATTTTTCAAATATATCTATCATAAATCAAATTATATCAACGATTCGTCAAGCTATATCGATTTATCGACAAATAGCAACAATAAGAAAAGGCTGTTCCAGATGAACAGCCTTTTCTTTATTTACTTGAAATCTCTTTATTATTTTGAACGTCTAACGGAGCTCGCTTTCCTATTCCGAAAGCATAGAAACTAATTGTAACGATAGCTAAGAAAATAATGCCTACAACTAATGAAATACGAGTATCATCGTTAAACCACATTCCGATTAATACCATAATTAAAAAGGCAATCGTTAAATAGTTTGTTACAGGAGCAAATGGCATTTTGAATGGATGATCTTTCATCTCTGCTCCCTTTTCTTTTCTAAAATTAATTTGACTAATTAAAATGACAAACCATGGTACCATACCAGGAAGTACACTCGCACTATATACATATACGAATAAGTTTTTCGGTGCGATGTAACTTAAAACAACACCAACCGCCAGACCGATAATTACGCCAACTGTACCAAATAAAGGTACACCATTTCCAGAAAGTTTCGTAAAATATTTCGGTGCTTGTCCATTTACACCTAACGTATAAAGCATACGACCAGCACTATAAATACCACTATTACAACCAGACATTGCTGCTGTAATAACAACAAAGTTAATAAGTCCAGCTGCTGCCGTAATACCAACTTTCGCAAAAGTCGCTACGAACGGGCTACCAATTGTACTTAATTGATCCCACGGATACACAGTTACAATAACGAAAATAGCACCGATGTAGAAAATTAAAATACGCCAAATTGTACTTTGAATCGCTCTTGTAAGTGTCTTCTTTGGATCCTTCGCTTCACCAGCAGTAATTCCGATTAATTCCACACCTTGATACGCCCCAACTACAAGTGATAATGCAAAGAAGAATCCTGAAAAACCACCTGTAAAGAAACCGCCATTTGACCAAAGATTAGATATGCCAATCGCTTCTCCGCCGTTACCAATTCCAAAGAAAATAAGGCCAAATCCCGCAATAATCATTAATAGAATCGTAACGATTTTAATCATCGCGAACCAAAATTCAAATTCACCAAATGACTTAACTGAAATTAAGTTAGCTGCACCAAGAATAACCATTGCGATTATACCTGGTATCCAAGCTGGTAAATCCGGGAACCAATATTGCATATATGCTCCAACCGCGATAATTTCTGACATCCCAACGATAACCCACTGGAACCAGTTACTCCACGCTGTCATATAACCAGCTAACGGGTGAATATACTTATGACCGAACGTCGCAAATGAGCCTGTACTTGGCTCCATATACAACATTTCTCCCATGGCACGCATGATGAAGAAGATAAAAATACCTGCAATGGCATAAGCAAGCATTACTGACGGACCTGTCCATTTAATTGTGCTGGCTGACCCCATAAACAAACCAACACCAATCGTTCCGCCTAAAGCAATCATTTGAATATGACGTGCTTCTAAACCTCTTTTCAATTCTTTGTTTGCCACTTCACTTCCCCCTCTTAGATGATTCATAGCCGCATTTTAACACAAGATGCTTTCCCCTAATTCCTTTCGGCCCTGAAAATGATGAAGCAAACGTCATTTTACACTAGCTTTAAAGCTATCCTAAAATCGTTTTGTGCTCCTAATAAAATTCTCAAAACCTTTCATCTTCCAATATTCTATAAATCTTAAAATTACTTACCTTATATTAATTCATTAATCTGAAAAATTCAATTATTTTTTCAATAAATTATTATACATAATTCTGATTAATTTTTAACTAAATTAACAATAAAATACATCTATTCAATATGATTCCGGCATGTATATTATTACAATATAAATAACCGAGGAAAGTATATCTTCCTCGGTTTCATACTGCATGTACTTTAATATCTATATCTGATAACGTCATTTCCATTTCTACTAACATTTTCAAACTTTATTTTCGTGGTTTCTGAACGCTCCATTAACATCTCACCCCAAAATATAATATATCAGTAAAATTACATACCATATACATCCTTCGCACAGACTTCCTTATCAAAACGAACAAATTTACTCTGTACTTCCATTCCAGCTGCTTCATATACGCGAGGTGCACCTGTAATATTTTCAGAATCTACATTTAAATGCACTTTTGAAATCCCTTCTTCGTATAATTGACCGAATGCATGATGTAACAGTGCTAATCCCAATCCTTGTTTCCGCTTAGAACGCCTTACACCTAAGTGAGTAATTTCTGCTTTATTGTCAGCACCCTTTTTACTAAAGACAAAACCAACTACTTCACCCTCAACCATCGCTAATGACCATAATGTAGGATGAAATCCCTCTCTTTCTGTACGCTGTAAAAACTCTTCTAACGTAGAAGATTTCGAATTCCAGTGGTCTGCGAAGGCTTCATTAAAAGCTTGATGTAATCTCTCATCATCTACACCAGGTATGTAATGTCGCACTGTAACACCATTTGGCCAGATTGCTGATGGAATATTTTTCTTTAATTCAATCCCCATTCCCCACCAAATACGAGTTGGAATAAACCCGGATTCCCCTAATATTTTTTCCTCATAGGAATTATTTGCTTGTGTCACAATCGTGCCATTCAAGCAAGATGAGTTACTAACAAGATCCGTAGCACGCCCTTCAAGCTTTGACCATATTACTTGTTCAATGCCTTGATTCATATAATTAGGATGAATAAGTACAGCAGATGGAAACTGCCCTTCATTCCCTGTCAAAATTCCATAAGCGATTATTTCTTCTCCATTCATAACAACATAAGAGCTTTTACTAACATCAATACCTTTCCATGAATTAGTTATATCCTCTACCGTTGTATCAATTTCCCCATAAATAGCTTGATCATAAATCTTACATAAATTGAAAATTTGTAGTAAATCTTCTTGTGAAGTTGCTTTAACGTTTAGACCGTTTACTAAGTTCTGCATACAATTCACCTCATTTTAATTAAAAATTCAAATCTTATCGCAAAAACATTTCATAATACTACTATTTTATGAAAAATATTAATCCACCTAAAACAATCAACAATACACCCGAAAGTGGAAAACTCTTCTCTTCAATTTTTATCTTTTCCTCAATAATATCTTTAATTTTCCCCTTCATATCATCTGGACATTTTTTAAATAAAATATTAGTTGTATGTAGTGGTCTATTCAATATTCGAATTTTAACAGGAGAACCTGATAAATATATATTATTTTTCTCCACAGTAAATTCTATATTTGCTTCAATTAACCCTTCTTTCACTAACATATTCACCCGGCTAGAAGATAGATTAAATACTGTATAATCGTTAAAAGCTAGTCCTCTAATATCGAAATGTGAGTATACGAGAACTAAAGCTATAAACAACAAAACAAGTACAACTATTGTTTTCACTAATGAAAGTTGATTTAACATATAAGAGGATATTATCATATAAGCACAAAAGAATGCCATTAAATTACAAAGATAGTAGTTTACAATGAAAGTTTTTCTTGCAACGATAGTAAGTCCGGAAATGATTAGTAGCGTGCATACTAGATTCATTAACATATTTCCCCCTCCCAAAAACTATAACTATACAATTTTGTTATTTTTTAACATTAATTACATATTCATACCTATAATTACTTTCATAAAATATAAAAGAGTCTCATTAAAAAATGAGACTCTTTTACAATTTCATATTTAAATCGATTTCGAAGTTTGCTTACCAAAGATAAATATCCTAGTAAACACTGCCATTATAACTACAATAACTAGAAAATAAAGTGGCATCACTAGTAACGAGCCCGTATGCAATTGACTCATTCCCCAAATTGTCATCGTTACAATTACATAGTATCCTAAGCTAAACAACGCTCCAGCTGTACCAATGACATCTTGAAAATCTACTAACGCTAAACTTAAACAATTAGGCAATGCTACTCCAATTCCTAATAGCAATATAAACATCGCTATTAAAAATACAACCATATATATTACATTCGGATTTGATCCCACAAACGTAATAACAGATAAAAGGATAGCTCCTCCTGTCATTACGAGACAACCGATATATATAATTTTCTCTGGTTTATAAGTAGCAAGTAAACGTTTTGAAATTTTCGCTCCAACAATAGAAGCAGATGCAACAACAATTCCTAGAAATCCATACATACTAGGCGATAATTGAAAATATTCAATAAAGATAAACGGCGCTTCTGCATAATAGCTAAATAAAACACCATTTGCTCCTCCAATTAACAGCCCATATGTTACCACTTTCGGATTTGTAATTAACCTCTTCAAGACTGAAAATACATTTATTTTATTCGTTACTGAGCCCGTTTTTGTTTCAGGAAGAGAAAAAAACGTATACAGAAAAATACCGATACTCATAACTACTAAACTTAAAAATACTATTTTAAATCCAAACATTTGATCAAGAAAGCCACCAATTAACGGTCCTATCGCTGGTGTAAAAGCAATGACTGCCGAGATTTGAGCAAACATAACATGCCTCTTATGCCCTTCTACACTTTCACGAAGAATCGTTTGCGTCACAACTGATCCTGCACTTGCTCCAAACGCTTGAATAAAACGACTTACCAATAAAACTTCAATGGAATTTGCAATATAGCATAAGAAACTCCCAGCGCCATATACGACAATTCCAAGTAACATCGCCCGGCGACGACCAATTATATCTGATAACCACCCAATAAAAAATACACCTAACGCAAAACCAGCAAAATACACACTAAGTGTTAACTGCACCTCATTATTACTTACATGTAACGCCTTTGAAATATCAGGTAACGACGGTGTGTAAATCGTTTCACTAATTTGCGGAAATGCGACAAGAACAATCATTAACAAAAGTGATGGTACTGAGACTTTTTTCATTTTTCATACCCTCCTATAACTTTGAAAATCTCAGAAATAAAAAGACTTTCCTTAGCTACGGAACAGGAGGGGCCATTATAGAAATCCGTTCATAAAACAACAAAGAAAACACCTCAATTACGTATGTTAATACTTATAGGAGGGTAATATTAACATCGATTTTTAAATATACTTTTTCAATTATATTACATACTACGTTTCTTTTACTAGTGCTCGGCCTTGGAGGATTGTTAAAAAGATAACTTGATGCAGTCACCTTTTTATGGAATAATTAGAAATAGTTTGAATTCGTAAGTTTAATTATTAAACGATAGACTAGCATATTTTAATGTCACAAGCTTACAAACTGGAGGCCTTTCGTAATGATTGAAATTTTAAGGACAGTAGTAAACTTTCTAATTTCTCTATTCTCAGGAGAATTACCATTTGTATATTATGTATGGATTATTACCCTATTCCTAATTCAAATAACCCAATCTACTCTAAACTATAAACTCTTTAACAAGAAAGGCAATTTCAGCACTTATATATCGGAAGGATTACTTGCTTTTATTATTTTATTGTTTGGAGGAATATTAGTATCTAAGTTACTTGCTTACATAATAGACGATCCTACTATTAGTATGACGAATTTAACACATTATTTTGTTTCTCTTATCATATTAACTATATTTGTCGTAATAACCTGTGTTAAAGACTTTATAGAGACATCTATAAAGAATAAAAATATATCTCTTTTGAGCTTTTTAGTAATTTCCTTAATAACAAGTATACTTTCATTCAAGTTTTTATCACCTTTAATTGAAGGTTCTTTTTCTCTTTCTAAATCTTTTATAACTACTTTAATCATTCTAGTAACTGTATCCATTCCTCTATTAATTTCCTTAGAGGATAAGTATGCAGATGAAAAGGAAACGGAAAATTTATAGCTTCTCATTTACATAAAAGAAAGAGGGAGCTCCCCTCTTTCTTTTATATCTTTCTATTTCACAAGACTAAATCATTCCTTTTAATATTAATCCTAAAACTGACATTATTATCGCACTAATAATAATTCGCAAAATCCAAGTTGTGTTTGTACTTATTTTTTCTAATTGCTTATTGATTGTTGCTATATCTTTCTCATTAATAGTAGTACGCGTTTCTAAAGCACGAATGTCTCTCATAATTTCTTTTTGCTCCGCCTTGAGACTGTCAATTTTAGCGTAAACATCTTCCATATATTCACACCCTCTGTTCATCTTAATAGAAAAATCTATATATATTATGAGACAACCCTCTTACCTGTGAATACATTGCGTACATCCGCGTACCAAATTATTTGTACAATCTAATTGAATTATTCATATGTTTCCTATCTTCTATATAAATCAGCGTTAAGATAAATTAAAAAAGGAATCCCTTGTTTATTTAACAACAAACAAGGTGCAATCCAACATTCGGGAGCACCTACGATAATTTCTATTGTTTTCATATTTACAACTCCATATAATCAGTATGATTTTCTGAAGAAGCCACTTTTTGAACTGCTTAAAGTATACTAATATGAATACGAAATAGCTGTATTGATAAACTCTCTAGAACAATAAATATACTGGCTGAAACCGATCTATATCCAATATTTTTTCCAGTAACATGAATGGTTATTTCTGATAAATACGTTTGTATATCATTGTTTTCAAAAATTTCATCCTCAACCTTTACAATATCTGCTTCACAATCTACTTCTTTAAAAATTTTCAATAATTTTGTTTCCAATAAACTACAATCAAAATTCTCATCTTTTATTACGGCAAATTTAACCTTCATATCGATTTCCCCATTTTTAACAAACTAAAATCATTAAATCAATATAAATATATATTATTCTATTAAATAATTCAAAATATACGCTTCTCATATACATTATTTCCTTTCACTCATACTTTTATCATTGAGTTTTTATTCACAAATTCGCAACACATATATATGAGTTATTATGCTAAAATTAGTTTATTCACAAGAAGAAGTTATTCTTAATAAATCAATCATTTTTAATACCCTGTTTAAAGCCTTGCCCCCCTGCAAGGCTTTTTCCTATTTAACTAGAGTAGTAGTTTTCGTTATGCATCTCTCCCCTTTGTTCCTTACCCTACAAATAATACTGAATGTTTATTTTACTTTTTCAACATCCTTACTCGCTCTGTTCGAGAGCTCTTTACCAAATATTCAATCTAATGATAAAATTGACCAAATTAATATTTTCGTCCATAACTGTATCAAAAAGTACACTAAAGAAAAAATAGCACTCTCACGATTAAGTAAACGCGAGCTTTTTTCTTCTATCTACTTACTATTTAAGGTTAATAGTTTAGTAACAAGATTTAAAAATTCGACTTAAATTCATTAATGAATGGAGAGGTTTATATGAAATTAAAAGACAAAGTAGCAATCATAACTGGTGGTGCAAGTGGAATTGGCGAATCTACTGTTCGTCTTTTTATCGAAGAAGGTGCAAAAGTAGTTATTGCTGACTTTTCTGAACGTGGAAAAGAACTATCAGATGAATTGAATGCACATGGATATAATACGTTATTTATTAAAACCGATGTAACAAAAGAGGCAGATATTAAACAGCTAATTCATGAGACAGTAAGTACATACGGTAAATTAGATATTATGTATGCCAATGCCGGCGTTGCTGATGATGCACCGGCAAACGAATTATCCTATGAAAAGTGGAAAAGAACTATTGATATTAATTTGTCTGGGGTATTCCTTTCTGATAAATATTCAATTGAACAATTTCTTAAACAAGGTACAGGTGGTGTCATCGTTAACGCTGGTTCGATTCATAGTTTTGTTTCATTACCTACACCAACAGCATACTCCTCTGCAAAAGGTGGTGTGAAACTATTAACTCAAAATTTATGTACTGCCTACGCTAAATATGGAATACGTATTAACGCGGTGTGCCCTGGTTATATTGACACCCCTTTACTAGGTAGTGTTAATCCTCAACAGAAAGAATATTTAGCTTCACTTCATCCACAAGGCAGACTTGGAACACCAGAAGAAGTCGCTAAAGCTGTCTTATTTTTAGCAAGTGATGATGCTAGTTTTGTTAACGGCACAACACTTCTTGTTGATGGAGGCTATACTGCACGTTAATTTAAAAATTTTGAAGCACCCTAAAAAATATATAGTCTTCAACAAGAAAAAGCGCCATCACAAGTGACGGCGCTTTTTCTATGTAAGAGCAACTAGAAGATATCCTTCTAGCCTACTCCCATTTATAAGTCCAAAACTGTTCAAGTTGCAGCCATTTTAATGTTGCTGCATCTTTGTTTTTTATTTTTGCATGCGTGTCTTCAAGCATTGCTTCTGTTTGTGAACGGTGCGCACCTAATGCAGTTAATTTATGATCAAATACTTCACTAATGTTATTTACAACATCCGGTTCTCCTAATACTGCTTCACGATTTTTCGTAATCGCAACAGCATGAATAACTGGGCGCTCTTCTTTTGGCATACGTGATACAGCGCGAACGACAGCGCGGCCAAATGCATTATGATCTGGATGTACACCGTGCTCTGGATAAAATGTAATAATTCGAGATGGATTTACTTCTTGAATGATTGCTTCAATTTTGTCAGCAACGAAATCAACATCTTCAAATTCTAACGTTTTATCATGGAAGCCAAGCATTCTTAAATCTTTAATACCCATCGCTTCACAAGCATCTTTCAATTCTTTCTTACGGATATGTGGAATCGTTTCACGGTTAGCGAATACGTTCTTACCCATGTTACGTCCCATTTGTCCTAGAGTACCACATGCATATGTTACAGGTACTCCTTGATCTGTTAATAAGCGAATTGTTCCTCCCGCAGCATATGCTTCATCATCTGGATGCGGAAATACAACAAGTACATGTCTCTCCATAAGTTTCCCTCCTTCTTACTTAAATGGTGTTAAGCTTAACTCAAGTGCAACTGCTAGACGACCTAAATTATCATGTCCAGCTAATAATAAACGCTCTTGATCGTCTACTTCCCAGTGCGTAATACCTTCAGCATATACCCAACCGTGATCCATTTTCAGACCAACTCGGTATGGATTTGTTCCAGTTATCTTCCCGCGTTCAAAACGGATAATCGCATTTCGAATGAAAGCACCAACTGTCATCATCTTTTCATTTATATGTGATGCATACGCTCCGTTTGTCGTTTCTAAATGAATATATACATCTTTATTTACAAAACGTTCAATTTCATTTTGAATAAGAGAACTATCTTTTACTATTTCCATCGGAATTCACCTCTTTAAACCATTTTACGCAAAAATAATGTAAATTGCTATCTCTATATTAGAGGACAACGCTCACTTTTCCTAATAATTTGCACTGTGTTTTTTATATTTTTTATATGATATGTAAAAAATACATTTTTTCCTTCACTTTGTTAAATAGTTTTCTTTCTTTTTTGAATTTGCTACAATATATTTTATCCCGTATTATTGCAGCGAGATACATTTCGAAAATTGAACACATAATTTAAAGAAGGTGACATGATTGGAACAGTCAGCACATGAAGTAGCAAATTGGCAATATTATTTTGCAATTGCCGTATTTTTAATCACGTACGGATTTATTATTTCTGAGAAATTGAATCGTGCTGTAATCGCACTATTCGGTGCTGCTATTATGATTATTTTTGGAGTTGTAGATTTACATACTGCTTTCACATCACATATTCAATGGGAAACGATTACCCTTTTAATTGGGATGATGATTCTCGTACATATTACGAGTCAATCAGGCGTCTTTGAATTTGTGGCCATTAAAGCGGCAAAAGCAGCTGGCGGAAAACCGATTCGCATTTTATTATTACTATCCCTATTAACTGCTGTCGGATCAGCATTTTTGGACAATGTAACGACTGTTTTATTAATCGTTCCTGTTACATTATCCATTACACGTATTTTAAAAGTAAATCCTGTGCCTTATTTGATTTCAGAAGTGCTGTTTTCAAATATAGGCGGAACAGCAACATTAATCGGTGATCCACCTAATATTATGATTGGATCAGCAAACAAGCATTTAGACTTTAACGCCTTTTTACTTAACTTAGCTCCAATCGTAATTATTATTTCTATTGTGACACTTGGCATTATTTACTTCATGTACCGTAACAAACTAAAAACAACACCTGAACAAATCGAAAAACTAATGGCATTAAATGAAAAAGATTATATTAAGGATCAAAGCCTCCTTTTAAAATCTATTTCGATTTTAGGACTAACTATTTTAGGCTTCGTACTTCATTCGATTATTCATGTAGACGCTGCCGTTATAGCGATGACAGGCGCTACACTTCTTATGTTAATCGGCGTGAAAGAACATGATATTGAAGATGTATTTGCCCACGTTGAATGGGTAACCATTTTCTTCTTCGCCGGACTATTCGTTCTCGTTGGCGGGTTAATTGATATCGGACTTATCTCTTCACTTGCAAAAGAAGTAATCGGCGTAACAAACGGTGACATCGGATTCGCAGCTATACTTATTTTATGGGTATCTGGCATCGCATCTGCGACAATCGACAACATCCCTTTTGTCGCTACGATGATTCCTCTTATTCAAGACTTAGCTACAGGACTCGGACTATCTGTCGATTCTCCGCAAATCGAAGTACTATGGTGGGCGTTATCTCTTGGAGCTTGCTTAGGAGGAAATGGAACGCTAATCGGAGCATCTGCAAACGTAGTCGTTGCTGGTATTGCAAAACGTGAAGGACATGCTTTCTCTTATATGGACTTCTTAAAAATTGGTTTACCATTAACTATTGTTGCACTCTTGTTATCACATGCTTATATATATTTACGTTATTTAATGTAAAAGTTGTATTGCATGAAATTATATCGTCAAATCCAAAAGGTTTGCAGCATCGTGCTGCAAACCTTTTTTCATCACCAAAATATACCGATAATTGCTAACCCACCTAAAATCATACCACCAATTTGTCCGACAATTGTTGGTGATAATTGAACACCTTTTCTCACTTCAACAACTGGTCTTTCGTGCCTTAGTTGCTGCACTTCGCTTTGCAGTTGATGTACACTTCCGTGTAACTCTTTAATTAGTTCCTTTAATTCAGCGACCTCTTCATTTACTGGTTTTGCTTTTTCTAAATTCATTTTACATAACTCCTTATAAATTCAATCAGTTCACTGTAAATTTTCGCCAATTATCATTATATCTCCTGCATACTACATATATAATATTGAATGTATTCGCTAATCTTGCAACCCTATCCATTCATCCCGCAATATCCCCATAATGATACGATCAAAACACTTCCCATCTCTTTGAACCGCTTCTCTCATACACCCTTCCATCTGAAAACCTATCTTTTTATACAACGCAATGGCTGCTTTATTATAAGAAATTACATCCAGACCGACGCGGTGTAAATTCAATTCATAGAAAGCATACTTTAAAATAAGATGTATTGCTTCTTTCCCATATCCTTTTCCTCTATCATTCGCATCTCCTATACCAATGGCTAATAAACCTGTTCTGTTATTCCACTCTATACCATGAATCGCCACAAAACCAATTAAGCGATCTTCTTGAACTGTCCTTACCATGAAAGAAACACTATTCGATCTTCGTCCTTTTAATAACCCATCACTTGCTATTTCATTTAAAGATTGCGGGAATGCTACATCTGTATCAACATTTCTTAAATACTCACTATCTTCTTGCCACATAGCCATTACTTCAGCATCTGTTTCTCTCATAGCTGATAATTTAATCGTTTTATTTCGAAAAAGATTCATTGTCATTTCAAACTCCCCCTTTATTAAATAACGGGGATAATTATTCCAGCCTATTTACCCCCTCGTTTCATAAACTGTTTCATAAACGGGATACTTACAATAAGCGCTGACATTGGCACATCTCCTCCATATCGAATTAACTTCATTGTATAATTTTTCATTTATTCTAACAATAATAGAAAGGCCCTCCAAATTTAGAGGGCCTTTCCTAATAACAAAACTATATTATTTCGTAAACATTTTCTCCGCTTCATCCATTGCCATTTTGTTTCCTAAAGCAGAATAGTCAAGCCATGGTTGATCATTGATAATGTATACATGCTTGCCTTTAACTGCTTTTAAGTCTTTCCAAATTGGTGTTTCTTGAAGTTGTTTAAATGCTGCTTTTGCTTTGTCATCTCTATTTACAACAACGAAAATCGCATCTGCATCAAAGTCAGGTAATACTTCTTGTGAAATGACTTCGAAAGGACGGTTTCCATCAATTTTCTCTACACCATTTGCAGGTTGTAACCCTAGGTCTTGGAATAAAATTGGTCCCATCGGTCTTTTCGTACTAAATACACGCAATTCTTTTGCAGTAACGCGAATTGCCATTACTTTTTCGTTATTACCTAGCTCTTTATCTATTAAACCTTTTACTCGTTTTGATTGCTCTTCGTAATCTTGAATATATTTATCTGCTTCTTTCTCACGGTTTACAAGTTTACCAACTTGTTTTAAATGCTCTCTCCACGTACCTTCATCTAAATTGAAAGAATGTGTTTTTGCAATTTTTTCGTATTTCGCTACATCTTTACCAGCATATTTTTCATCAACATAAATGTCAGTTGGCTTTAATTGAAGTAACGCTTCCATATTCGGATCTGTTACAACACCAAGCTTCTTCGTATCTTTCAACTTCTCTTTAGCGTGCGGTAAGAAATCTTTTAAATCTCCACCAATAACAGAACCTACTGGTGTAATTCCTAATGCAAGTAAATCATTCGTTAAATGAATAGACATTGAAGCAATTTTTGGGTCATTACTTTTTTCCGTTTTTTTCGTTGCCTCTTCATTAGCTTTCGTTTGACCACATGCTGCTAATACTAAAATACACATCATGCTAAATAAAATAGTAAGTTTCTTTTTCATATGTTCTCCTCTTTGAAGTATTTATTTTGTTTTTGTAAGTAAATAAAGAAAATACGGTGCTCCTAAAGTTGCCACTACTATACCAGCTGGAATAGAGTTTGGCTCAAATATAGAACGACCTATCGTATCTGCTAGCACTAAAATAATCATTCCGATAATGCCAGCTAAAGGAAGAAAGTGTTGATATGTAGTACCTACTAACTTCCTTGCGATATGCGGAGCAACTAAACCGATAAAACCAATTCCTCCTGCCATCGATACACTTGCGCAAGATAATCCAACCGCTGTAGCTAAAAGTAATAACCGTTCTTTTTGAACAGAAACACCAAGTCCTGCTGCTACACTATCACCTAGTGACAATGCATTTAACGTTTTAGATTTTAGCCACGCATAAGGGGTTAGTATGAAAATCCATGGTAATAATGCAAGGACATGAATCCAATCCCTTCCCCACACGTTACCAACTAGCCATCTAGAAGCGAATGTATACGTCTCATCATTTAACTTGAGAGAGAAAAATAGCGAAATTGCACTAAAGCCAGCTGAAACTGCAATACCAACGAGAATAAGTCTAATGGGAAGTAAACCTTTTGACCGATCACTCGCAAGTAAAATAATAAGAAATGCAGCTAATACTCCTCCGCCAAATGTAAATAACGGTATTAAAATGGATGCACTCTCATTAATAGAATGAAAGAGAGTAACAAATACGATAAGACCGAAAGATGCACCTGAATGCAACCCTAAAATACCAGGATCTGCAAGTGCATTACGTGATAACCCTTGCAAAATCGCACCGGAAATACCAAGACCAATGCCGGCTAACATCGTGATTATTATTCTTGGCATACGATAATCATATAGCACGGTTGCACTCTCAAAATCACCATAACCCAAAAGTGTTTCAATTACTCTAAGTGGTGCTATACTCAGCGTCCCTGTATTTAAACTAATTAAAATTACAGCGATACTTATACATCCGAAGATTGTAGTTACAGTAATAGCTCTCTTTTTATCCGTGTTAAAAAGATCTTTCACTTATAACTCCCTCCCAACTTTACGTGCTATATAGAGGAAGAACGGAACTCCAACAAGAGCTACCATAATCCCTATCGCAAGTTCCTTAGGAGGATTTACTGTTCTTGCCCCTAAATCAGCTACAACTAATAACATAGCTCCTAATAATGCTGACATAGGAATAATGAGTCTATAATTCACACCAACTAATTTTCTAGCAATGTGCGGGATAACTAGTCCTACAAATCCAATAGAACCAACAGCTGAAACAGAAACACCTGCCAGAATAACTACTATAATCATCCCTAGTATTCTCGTTCGGTTCGTTTTCACTCCTAAATTTGTAGCAACATCATCCCCCATTGATATGAGTGAAATAGATCTCCCTAGCATTGTCGCGAAAATAATCGTTATAAGAATAATAGGAACTAAAAATTTCAAGTGTTCCCACTTAACCCCTGCAACACCACCAGCATACCAAAATGCTAAATCTTGGCTTAAATCATAATAAATCGCAACACCTGAACTTAATGAATGTAAAAGCGCTGCCATAACTGCTCCAGCAATCGTTAATCTCATTGGTGTTAACCCGCCTGATGTTGCTGACCCAATAACAAAAATAAGTACTGTACTTAAGACTGCTCCAATAAAGGAAACAATCATTAAATAGGAATACGGCATATGCGGAAAAAAAGCAAAACTAAGTGCTACTACAAACATCGCACCTGCATTTATTCCGAGTACACCTGCATCAGCTAAAGGATTTCGTGTTACACCTTGCATAACAGCACCAGCAACCGCAAAAGCTGCCCCTACAACTGCTGCACCAATTACTCTCGGGAGCCTTAATTCATAAATAATTTGGTGCTGTGTTAGTTTCGGATTATAATCCAAAACCGCTGCCCACACCGTTTGTACATGAATATCTTTTGCACCAAATGAAATGGCTAAAAATATAGATCCAATTAAACATAAAATTGTTAAGCTCATGAAACATATGAACTTAATATGTATCCAGCGGTTATTACCAGCATGTACAGTAGACTTATGTAACATGTTTCATTTCATCCTTTATATTCAGTTGTTTTTTATAATTATTTTTTATTTGTAATTATTATTGATAATAATTATCATTTTCATTTAGATATTATATCGCCACTTTTTTTAAATAGCAAACTATTTTTTCACTTCGCTAAATATTAAAATACTCATTACAATTCCCTTCCAAGACTTACAAATACACGCAAAATAGACTACTAGCTTATTTTTAAAAGTGTAGTATACTTAATCATTATTTTGATTTTTCTAATAAAAATTCCAAAGGTGACACAATGTTCTATATAAAACAACTACTATACTTCACTTACGAGCAAGCATTATCTTGCTTATTCCCAGTCGTTATTTTCTTAACACTAGCCCTTTCAAAAATCGTTTCTATTCCAGGGTTATATCGCTATGATTTCATATTCATCGCATGTCTTCTTATGCAGTGGATTATGTACAAGACTGGACTTGAGACGAAAGACGAATTAAAAGTAATTACTGTCTTTCACCTCATCGGCCTTTTACTAGAAATATATAAAGTTCATTTCGGTTCATGGAGTTATCCTGAAGAGGCGCATTCAAAGATTTTTGGAGTCCCGCTTTACAGCGGCTTTATGTACGCAAGTGTCGCAAGTTACATATGCCAAGCGTGGAGAAGGTTGTATTTACAAATGCATTATTGGCCGAAAGTTATTTTTACCGTGCCATTAGGAGCAATGATTTACTTCAATTTTTTCACGCATCATTTTCTATACGATTTTAGATGGTTCTTAGCTTTACTTCTATTCATCGTTTTCTTTCGGACATTTGTGGAATTTTCATTACGAGGCGTTACATATAAAATACCACTGGTTCTCTCCTTTTTCCTTATCGGTTTCTTCATTTGGATTGCAGAGAACATCGCAACATTTTTCGGTGCATGGCAATATCCAAATCAACGGGAAGCATGGAACCTCGTTCACTTAAGCAAAATTAGTTCATGGTTTTTACTCGTTGTTATTAGTATTATGATTGTTACGCAACTCAAATATTTGAAGCAATCAAAAAGATAATGCTAATTATGTAAAAACAGTTAGCCCATCACTCATTAGAGAGTGATGGGCTTTTTTTAGTAATATTTTTTAAACCGACCTTATCAAAGGAATTATAATTTACAAGAGTATAAGCAGTTGCACATTATGAACTACTACTAGCAGAAGATGTTGCTGCAGATGAAGCGGCAATCGTTGCCATCATAGCAGCCTGTTGTGCTTGTATGAGGACTTCTATCATTGTTTGTAAACCTGTGTTGGTAGTTTTACTTTCCTCACCTTTCTGACTTACGAACAGTTGAATAGCAATAAGAATATTTGTATCTGTATGCCAACGGAACAATTTATCCCCCTGCAATTTTTCAATAAATGCTCGAATAGAATGAATCTCTTTTTCTCCATCCTCGAGTAACGCTAGTAGCCCGATAGCTGGGTAATGCATCTGTTTTACTTTTACCTTTTCTTGCTTTAACAAATTCCATATATTTGTGCATTTTGCAACTAATAGTTCTTCCCTGACCTCCTTCTTTAGTGAAAGAATATGACTCAAAAATTGAAGATCATTCCCTTTACGCAAACCAGCTGTCGCTAGTTTCTGATAAAGACGTTCCACTCGGTCCATAAGTGTTTCTACATGCTCTGATTGTCCTGCTAATAAAACTGCGAGCGGATAATCATTTGTACTTGTAAGAAAGAGGTGATCCTTTTTCATGCGTTTATATACTTGCATCGAACGCTGAATGTGCGCGCCATGCTGTTCATTTTCTTCTGTTAAAAGCACAGCTGCTGCGAGATAAGTAAATATACTCCGGCTAAAGCCACCAGTGACCAATTGTTCATATAAATCTAAAAACGTCCGAAAAGCTTCCTTGTAATCTGTAAAGTGAATATCTAATGTTGCGGCCACTACAAAACGATGATAAGACTTTAAGTATGAAAACATCCCTACCTGATTCTTAATATAACTACTAATTTCTAAAAAACGTCCGAGATCAAACAATTTATCACTACCTGCATACATAGCAGCAATCATCATTCCTGTTCGAGAATCACTCGTTTTCCATTTTAGTTCTCCCTTTAACTGTACATATGTATGTTTATATTGCTCCAACTTTTTCTCTAATGTAATCATAGTATTCACCCCTATTTCTAGTTCTTCTCTATCATTATACGTATATTCCATATTTAGGAATACTATAATTAATAATCACAACATAAAAAATTATAAAATTCTCTAATCCTTCAAGAAGTTATACAAAAAAGGTAGATAATAATTTATCTACCTTTTTTGTATATATTATTTAACATTACAACTGTATTGCTTGTTATATGCAATTAAGACTAAAGAGCTTTAATAATACGTTCCATCGCTTTCATTTGCCCAATATGATCAGCTTCATGATAAAGCATCATACCGTAAAGCTCCCCTACTGTTTCCAATCCTAGGAATGGCTCTGGCAGTTTATTTTCAAATGCTTCTGCTGGAATTTCGTTAATACGTTTTGCTTGTTCTTTTAATTGAGCCGTTAACACTTCTAACGATGGTCCTTCTGTCGTCCATTTAGATGGTCTTGATCCATATCCAAACATACCTGGATATTCAGTTGGCAATTGTTTAAATTCTCTTCCGAACATGAAAGTCTCTGCTGCTGTTAACACGTGACCGATATGCCAACGAATTGTATTGTTAAAACCCTCTGGCTGCGTATCCACAGTTTTATCATCTAACGTTTCCATAAATTTAAGTAACGCCCCGCGCGTTATTTCAAATTGTTTTAAACCCACTAGTCTATTCATTTTATCGTTCCCCTTCTTGATGTACAATTTATTATGAACTAAGAATGTTCAACTTATTAAAGTTTCACCTTGTTTAATCTATCAGAAACAAATAAGAAATACATCTAATATGCTTATTAAAAATAATAAAAAGGTTCACTCCTCGTAAATATAGAATTACTTACTATGTTAATAAAAGAGGAGTGTACTTGCATGTTACATATTTTAAAACAACAATATAATCTTATTAGCTCTACAAGAGAAACTCTATTTTCGTTTTTGGAAGAAATCCCAGTAGAAAAATTACATAGCACAGTTTCTAATTTCGGAAGCGGTAGCATTATAAAGACTCATATTCATGTAGCCGATTGCTATCGATACTGGCTTGGATCATTCGCATTCAAGCAAAAAAGAGCAGATTTTTCATTTGCTAGCGATTACGAAATTGAGCATGCAGATGTCGCGAAAGTCCGTGCTAGATTTAAATTAATAGATGAGACTGTACAACGTTTTTTAGATGAATACAATGACCGTTGGCTCGAAAATATTGCAAATGAAGTAAAGTGGCAAAAAGAGCCTTGGAGTACAACTCCGCTATGGCTTTTAACTCATACAGAGACTCATGAGTTTCATCATAAAGGACAAATTGTATCAATGGCTAGGCATCTTGGATATACTCCTCCTGATACAGACCTTAGTTAATACATTCGTGTTCATTTAAAAGCGGAATGAGCAGCAAGAATAATAGTATGATCAAAAAACTCGTTGATACATTTTGTTGTGTATAAAACATTTATTATTTGTTTTAGGTATACCATGCCATTATAAAATTCATGTAACATCGAATTAAGATTCATATTTTTTATGTGACTCATTGAAGAAAGTTTAAGTATTTATACATTCAATTACTAACTAAAGGAGAAAATTATAATGAGATTAGAGAGCGAAAGAATTTATTTAAGGCCTCTTTGTCAGCTAGATGCTCCTATTATATTAGAAAGTACAATGGTTGATGAAATAAGATATATGACTGGAACTAAGTCCACTTTTTCATTGGAGCAAATTACGAAACATATAGATCATATAAATAATGATTCAAGTCGCTATGATTTCGCTATTTGTTTACAAAGTACTGACAAGATGATTGGAGAGTTGTCGATTTTAGATATCGATGAGGAGAACAAAAGAGCAGGATTCAGAATATCAATGCTTTCAATAGCATTAACAGGACAAGGCTATGGAACTGAAGCTATTAAAATAGTTTTAAGATTTGTTTTTGAACAACTATCATTAAATCGTTTACAGTTAGAAGTATTTAGCCATAATTTACGCGGAATTAAAGCTTATGAAAAAGTTGGTTTTGTAAAAGAAGGAACCTTACGTCAATCTTTATTTTATAACGATACATACTCAGATGAAATTATTATGGCCATACTTAAAAGCGATTATATAGAGAGACCTTTGTAAATGGATGCACTTAATCTATTAAACAAATTTAAAGAACCTTACCACAATAAAATGCAGTAAGGCTCTTTCATTTTTATATCAAATAACAGCTCTTAAAACATGTATAATCGTATCAATACCAAATAGTCTCCGCATAATTATATGCATCACTATTCGGAATTGCATGTTTCCCCTGCGCTTGCGCTTTTCTTGGATCTAAATCATATACCATTGGCGTATAGCATGATGTTTGCCCTTTATTTACAACACCATTTCCTCCAGCACTTCCGCAAGTGTATGCCTTTCCATCTGTTTTTCTAACAATCCTTGCATCAGCTTCATTATTATAAACTGCCAGGCGAGTTACAGTAACTTTTGCCCATGCTGTCTTACACGTCGTGCTAAATTTTAATTCCACATAAGAATTTGAATCAATCCACTTCTTTTCTTTCGTTACTGCGGATTGATCACAGCTATTATAATAAGGACTTTTCCCATCATATGAATGGTCTTCCGCGTATGCTTTATCATTATTGGTCGTACTAAACACACTAGTTACGATGAGCAATGCCAGACAAAGACATGCGCTTACCTTTTTAAAAAACTTCATAGAATTCCACTCCTTTATTAATAACGTGCTGTTTTCCCGTAACCATTATTAATCGTCACCGCTTCGGCATCAGCTGTATAACCAAAATCAGCAGTTAAATCAAACACCATTCCTGTATACGTACTCGTTTGTCCTGTTTTAATTGCCCCATTGCCACTATTAGAGTCTACTGATTTTTGGAATACACCATTTTTATATTTATTAATAACAGCGTAAGCATATACCCCTCCAGAAACAGAAGGAGCTGGTTGATCTAAAACAAGCTTAGACCACGCTGCATGACATTTATTACTGTAACGTAAATACACTGTCCCTACTTTTTTACTACCTTCATAAACTGCTGTAGACTTTGCATTAAATCCATCTGCATCACACGTTGTACTTCCCCCGTATACTTTCGTTGTTGCTGGATTTTTCCCGTCATAATAACTACTTAAATCAGTAGCTGCAAATGTACTTCCTTGAAAACTAAATAATACACCTATACTTGCCGCACTTAACACGCATACTTTCATTAACTTTTTAAACATTTTAAATTCCTCCTCACAATAAGTACGTATACTAAAGACAAGCTATACTGCTATGTAAGTCCTCCTTTCACGCTTCCTAGAGGCATCTTACAGAAACGAATAAACGTTGTAAATTCCCTTATGATTATTGGAATATACGAAGAATTTTACTTATCCTTGTAAGAAAAAAAGTTGAGAAATACACATTTTATAGCATTCTATATTTAAAACATAAAAGAACCAATACTTGTTATATTCAAGCATCGGTTCTTTATACAAAATTGCCATTTTTTCTTTTATATAAAATAAATATTTCTCCACTTAATCCGTTACAAAAAACTCCCTCGTTACATCAATAAATTGTCGCAGTGGCACTGTCATCCATTTGTCTTTATGCCAAGCGATTTGCGTATAAATCGGAGAGATTGTATTTTCTAAATGTAACTCTTTTATCGTCCCCTCTCGTATATCTTTTTCTACTACTATTGCTGGTAAAACGGCTATACCTAAATCTGCAATAACACATTGTTTAATTGCTTCAACACTAACAAATTCAATTTTATTTGCTGGATATACATCTTCCCAGCGAAATAGCTCTTCAAATAAAGTCCGATACGAGCAGCCTAATTCTGTTAGTAACAGTGTTTCACTCTCTAAATCTTTTATAGAAGCAGTAGTCTGTTCAAGTAAACGATGTGTAGGAGCAGCTACTACTTTTAATTCTTCTTTCATAAGCGGTTCCACATGTAAAACATCTTCTGTTTTACACTCATCCAAAATAAATGCAAGATCTACTTTTCCCTCCATCAATTGTTCCTTCGCATCTTTATTGGAATGTGCTGGTTTAAATATAAGTTTTATTTTTGGGAATTGTATTTTAAACCTCTTTAATATAGAAGGCAGTCTGTATGTACATTGACTTTCTTGTGCACCAATTATTAACGTACCTGCTATTTCTTCATCATCTTTCACAGCCGTCTTTGCTTCGTTACTAAGTGCAATCATCTTGTCGGCATATAGTTGAAACTTCCTACCTGCTTCAGTTAAGAAAAGACGTTTTCCTAATCTTTCAAATAAAGGTGTACCAAGCTCAGCTTCTAACGTTTTAATTTGCGCTGTCACGCTCGATTGAGCAAAGTTTAATTTCTTCGCAGTTTGTGTAAAGTTCAAAGTATGTGCCGCTACTTTAAATGTAATTAACTGTTTTATTTCCATTTATCATCCCTCTTTTCAATCGATATTTCCGATTGATTCCATCGAAATAATCCTCTTTGTCTATTGATATTTGTATTGTATGATAAAGAACATCTATAAACAATATAAATGGAGGTATTCCATATGAAAGCACTTTGTTTCGAAACATTCGGAGACGCTAATGTTCTACACTATAAAGAAATACACGATCCAATCATAAGTCCAAATGAAATTCTTGTCCGCACGAAAGCAATCGGATTAAACTTCGCTGATATTTATAGACGCCGCGGCGATTATCATCTTGCTGGCAATCCGCCTTATGTATTAGGTTATGAAGGAGCTGGAATTGTTGAAAAAGTAGGAGCTGACGTTACTACTATCAACCTAGGAGACCGTATTGCATTTGCGGACGTCCCATTTGCAAATGCAGAACTAGTTGCCGTTCCATCTGAAAAAGTAATCCCACTACCAGATTCTATTTCTTTTGAAACAGCCGCTTCTGTCTTATTACAAGGATTAACTGCACATTATTTAACGCACGATAGCTATCAACTAAAACAAGGTGATATAGCTTTAGTACACGCTGCAGCTGGTGGCGTTGGTCAACTTCTTATTCAAATGATTAAACTACAGGGCGGAACAGTAATTGGTCTTACATCATCAAAAGAAAAAGCAAAGATAGCTACATTAGCTGGTGCCGATCACGTATTTTTATATACCGAAGCATGGCATATGAAAGTACTTGAAATGACTAATGGAACTGGAGTAAATGTTGTGTATGAATCAGTAGGTTCTACATTAGGGGAAAGTTTTAACGCTACTAAAATTGGCGGTACTGTCGTATTTTACGGAATGGCTGGTAGTAATCCTGCGCCAGTTGATCCGCGTATGCTTATGGATACTTCAAAAACTTTAACTGGTGGAGACCTTTGGAACGTGCTTACCACTTATGAAGAACGTAAAAAACGATCTACTCAATTATTCGATTGGATCGCAACTGGAAAATTAAACATTTCAAATCCTACTACATTCTCTTTACAAGACGGTGCTCTTGCTCATGAATTATTAGAGAGCCGTAAAAGCACAGGGAAGATTTTATTAATCCCATAATTCACAAAATGAAAAGGAAGCTAGATTTATCTACCTTCCTTTTCTTATTTCTATTTGAGATTTAATTATATTTCCACACTTTCTTTCCCTTTTGCAACATAACTCATATCTCCAACCGACTCGACTGTATATGTTCCATCTTGGTATACAATCTTCGTCACACTAGCATTTTCCACCCCAAGTTTTGTTTTGCTACTGTCTAACATTTCTATTAAGGTAGTAATCAAAAGCCCATGAACGACAACTAAAACGTTACCGCCACCATTTCCAGCAGCTTCTTCACTAATTTTATCTATCTCAGCTTTTATGCGAGTAGAAAATAATTCCCAATCTTCCGCCTGTTTTGTAGGATCTGCTACTCTAATAAGATTAATCACTTCTTGAATAGAAAACTTCATAAGTTCTTCTGGTGATGCAACGCCTGCAGCTTTTCCAACCACATCCCACATATTCTCAAGTTTTTCACCTTCAAAAATACCGAAATTTAATTCTCGCAAATCTTTTCTTTGCTCAAGTTTTAATTTTGATTGCTCACTATATTTTAATACTAAATTAGCAGTTTCAATTGCGCGGCCGCTATCACTACTATATGCATTCATAAAATGAATATCTTTTAATCCTGTTCCTAAATTTGTGGCAACTTCAACACCTTTTTCTACTAATGGAGAATCAGCCCAACCTTGCGCGCGATGATTCGTATTTAATATTGTTTTACCGTGTCTTGTAACATATAACGTAACTGCATTCTCATTGCTATCTGTTTCTCGCTTATTCATTTCATTCTCTCCCTTTACGTTTCTATATCAATTTTACCACCTCAATTATTCATTGAGCAAAATATACGTCAGTAGATCCGCTTAATAAAAAAAGCTATCTTTCTGTATATCCATACAAAAAGATAGCATCTTTTATGATTACATTTCTTAACCGGTACTCCTACTCAGCAAAAGCACTCGAATATTGTACAATTCCTTTTACACCTCGAAGAGCATTTTCTGTTAATTCCATTATCATAAATACCTCTTCAGGCACTTCAAACGGTGCTTTTATATTCCACTCACTTGCTTTCTTAAAACCAAATTTCGGGTAGTACTCTGGATGTCCCAATACTACAACTGATCCGTATCCAAGTTCTTTCGCTTTTTCTAATGCAGCTACAATCAGTTTTCCACCAATTCCTTTTTTCTGATGACCCCTAGCAACTGAAACTGGTGCAAGCGCTAACGATTCTACAGAAGTTCCATCTTGTTCTATTGTAATTTTCGATAACATAATGTGACCAACTATATCTTCATCTACCGCAACAATTGATAACTCTGGAACAAACGCGTCACATTCTCTAATACGTTTTACAAGTTCATGTTCTGTTTTATCACTAAATTCTTCAAGTGAAAATGCCTCTTTTACGACTTCTTCTGTTTTTCTACAATCGTTTTTTTGTTCTTGTCTAATCGTTACCATTTTAACTTATCCTCTATTCTTTCTTATTTCTTTTTGAATTTTACGAAGTGCTTTTTTCGATCCGCGCTCAATATCGTGTTGCATTTTTCTTTCTTTATAATCAACAAATAGTGTATTTAAATCGTATCCTTCTGGATATAACTCCTTCGCTGCTACTTCTAAAGTAATACGTTTTACATTTACTTCAACGAATTCACCGTTATAATATACAACAACGTTATAAAAATTATCTTTTTCCTTATAGATGATACCAAAATCATCATGATCCAATAAATTAACACGATCGCCTATTTTGTACTCATAATGAGATTCTCTTTTTTCTTGTACAAATTTCGGTTTTCTAATTTTACTTTCATTCACTTTTTCTAAAGCGTACTCTTTATTTCCCATATACTCTTTCGCTCTTTTCAGTACATGTTCTTTTACGCTCATTTTATTCGCAATCCAAAGTGCATTACTTTCTCCTGATTTTCCGATAACTAATTTATAAAGCGGCTCTAGCGTTTCACTATTAAACTGCATCGCTGCATTCATAAAGTCATCATGCATTTCTGAGAATCGTTTAATTTCTCCGTAATGCGTACTCGCAACGGTAATACATCCCGCAAAGTACAACTCTTCTAAAATAGAAATTGCAAGTGCTGCACCTTCATTTGGTTCTGTACCGCTCCCTATTTCATCAAATAAAAGTAACGTATTATTATTTGACATCCTCATAATCTCAGAAAGATTTTTCATATGAGACGAAAATGTACTTAGTGCATTTTCAATACTTTGATTATCACCAATATCTACGAATACATTTTCGAAAATAGCGATTTCTGTACCTTTATCTCCTGCAATATGAAGACCTGACATTGTAGCTAATGTTAACAATCCAATCGTTTTTAACACAATTGTCTTTCCGCCCGCATTCGGCCCTGTAATAATTAAACTACGATACTCTTGACCAATTTTAAAATGTAACGGTACAACTTGCCCTGTTAAAAGCGGATGCTTACAATTCACTAAATGAATGTAGCCATGATCGTTTAACTTCGGTTCTATTCCATCAATCGATTTACTAAACTTCGCTTTCGCAAATACCATATCATACTGACTAATTAGCTCCATGTTAATCTTTATACTATAAATGTTTTCTAACACCATTCCTGATAAAGTTGCTAAAATCTGATACTCTTCAACCGCTTCTTCTGCTTTCAAACCTGCTAATTCTGCATTCAATTTCGTAACCGTATGCGGTTCTATAAATACAGTAGAACCTTTTGCCGAGGCTTCAATAATACTTCCAGCAACTTGATTTTTATAGGAAGATTTAATTGGAATCGTATAACGGTCATCCTTTTTACTAATAAAGAATTCCTGAATGAATTTCTTATTTGCACTACTATTTAAAAACTTCGTTAAACGTTCTTTTATTTTCCCATCTACAGAATCGATATTATTTCGAATTCGCTTTAGCTCTTTACTTGCAGCTACATCAATACTATTTCCTTTAATTGAAAAGTTAATTTCCTCTTCAATACTTTTATATTCAGTCATTGAATTTGCATAAGAAGCTAATACTGGTGCAAAAAATTCTTTATCTAACATAAACTTTTTAATCTTTCTACACCCACGTAAAAAGTCTGAAACACTTACTAATTCTTCTGGGTCTAAAATCATCCCTTTTTCTAATTTTTGAATTGTACTAGCAATATTAGAAATGCCGAAGAAAGGAACATGCCCCTCTGCATCTAATATAGCTCGTGCTTCCGTCGTTTCATTCAAGCGATTTCTCACTACTTTTAGACTCGTACTCGGCTCTAATTTGTTTAATAATTCCTTACCTAATCCACTTACACAATAAGATTTCACTATATCCTTTAATTCGTTATATTGTAACTTTTCAAAAGTCATCGTATTCATTTTGTTTCTCCTCACTATGATTGATTTTTATCATAAATGAAGATACCTACTCATTAGATTCCAATGAGTCATATATAAAATTCCATAATTATACAATAAAAACATATACAAAAAAGCTGCGGGGATACCGCAGCTTTTACATTTACAAGGCATGTGTAATAACATATGAGGAAATAAACCATAAAAAATAGATGGCAGTCCCTTATTACACGCTTTATAAAGTATTGTAGGTATCTTCATAGGTTTTGAAATAAATGCATGACAAAATTAGGGTTATGATGTACATAAAAATCCCCTGGTCTTATCCGATTTATTTCATTAAATTTTTCCTATTTAATACCTACCGCACTCACAAAAAGCACCTCTCATTAAGTTATATTATAGTCATTGAAATCTAATTTATTGAAATCATCATACTATATGTTACGTGAGAAGTAAAGGTGTCATACTTTTATAACTATACAGAATGTAAAAAGGAAGAGGAAAACTTATATTTCAGTCTACCTCTTCTTTTTCATCACCAAATTACTGCTGAACATATATGGAAACTGATCCTCCACTTACTTGGAATTGCCCCCACCCGTCCTTATTAATTGTTACAGTATTTGTTTGATTACCCGTAATATCGTACCATACTTCCCCTGCGTTATTCTTTCCAACATCCATCCACTTCGCCCCTCCTGGTCCATCAGAGATTAATGTTGCTAAACCAGAATTAGCATGTACACTATCACCTTCTCTTGTCCAGCCAATCACATCTGGATGATCAAAATAATCCCGCTGCGTACCATATGCAAAGTTTTTTCGTGCCGTCAAAATCGGATCAATTTTGTCCTTTAACGCTGGAATTTCATAGTTACTATTTCCTTTTGTACCATAGTAATCACCATAGAAAACAGAAGGATACCCCTCTGCACGCGTTAAAATAAATGCATATGCCAACGGTTTGAACCAAGGGCTCACTACAGATTCCAATGACTGACCAGGCTGTGAATCATGATTTTCAACTAGAGTAACCGCAAGTGTAGGATGATTCGCAACTACCGTTCCTTTTAAAATATTTCTCATATCATAATTCCCATTTCCTGTTGAAGCATAGTGAAAATTATAATGAAGTGGTGCATCGAACACAGATTGATTATAATTAACCTTCGCTAAATAATTATTTAAAGTCTGGATATCATTTTGCCAATATTCAGCTACTGTAAACATTTCTTTCCCTGTTTGCTGTCTAACGTGATTTACCCAATCGCGCAAATATTCATGATCAATATGTTTAACAGCATCTAAACGAAAACCATCTAAATTTAATTCATTCGCATACCACGTTCCCCATTTTTTCATTTCATTCGCAACATCTGGATGATCAAAATCAAGATCCGCATACATCAAATAATCATAATTCCCATTCTCGCTAGACACTTCCCAGTCCCATGCTTTACCTATGCCCCTAAATTTATAAATTCGGTTTAATTTCCTTCCTTCATCCCAATCCGTTCCGTCAAAATGATACCATTTCCATTTGAAATTAGAATAAGAATCTCCACGCCCTGGAAAGTTAAATCCCGTCCACGCACTAATTTCATAATCACCTGATACTTCATTATTTCGATTGCTCGGGTCTACCTCAACTGCTGTGACAGTTTCTGTATAATCAGCCCCACCTTTATGATTCATAACTACATCACCGTATACACCGATGTTTTTCTTATGTAAAGCGTCAATTGCAGATTTCAATTGTGCTTTCGTCCCATATTTCGTCCGCACTGTGCCCTTTTGATTGAATTCCCCCAGATCATATAAATCATATGCTCCATATCCTACGTCATTTTGCATAGTTCCTTTATATGCAGGTGGTATCCAAACAGATGTAATTCCTTTTTCCGCTAAATTTTCAGCATCAGTACGCAAACGATTCCAATGATTCCCATCATTCGGAGAATACCACTCAAAATACTGCATTAACGTTCCATTGTTAACTGTGTCTGCATATGCCTTACTCCCCTCATATATACTAGGTAAAAACATAACAACTGACAATCCGACTATTGTTATTCTTTTAAACATCTGTACACCATCCCCTTCCAAGAAAGCGTTTGCATAGTTTATCAGAATTATTATAATATTCGTCCCACCGTTAGTAAAGTAGCAATCTCTCACTCTCCCATATTATTTTTAATCTAATTTCAAATATTCAACGTAGTTTTCATTTCACATCCTATTCAAGATTGTTTACAATTTACCTATAAAAGCATAACGGAGGGATTTCGATGACAGACTTTCAAAAACAATTTTTCGCACGATTACATATAGAAGAAAAAGACACAGTTTCATTTGAAGATTTATCTAACATTATGTACGCAATGGCACAAACTGTTCCTTTTGAAAACTTAAATATTCTCGAAAAGAATTTTAAAGAAATATCAAAAGAAAATTTGAAAGAGAAAATTTTAGTAAATAACCGTGGCGGTCTTTGTTATGAACTCAATCCTACTATGTATTACTTCCTGAAAGATTCTGGATTCGATGTTCATCTCGTTTCAGGAACAGTTTATAACGCTGCAAACTCCATATGGGCTGTTGATTCTGGCCATATCGCAACCGTTTTAACACATCATAATGAACTTTATTTAATTGAAGTAGGATTCGGATCATACTTACCTCTTGCCCCTGTCCCTTTCTCAGGTGAAGTCATTCACTCTGCTACAGGAGATTATCGTATTCGTAAAGAAATGACCGAAAAGGGAAACTACATTTTAGAGATGCGGAAAAACAATGAGTTCTTGGATCAATCTTCTGCTGATGATTGGACGTTAGGCTATGCATTTTATATAGAAGAAGTGGATGAAGAAAAAGCAAATACAGCACAAAAAATTATCGTTGAACATGAAGGATCACCCTTTAATAAAGTACCTCTTATTGTAAAACTAACTGAAGATGGGCATGCCTCTTTAACGAAAGATAGCCTTACAGTAGCGAAAAATGGTAAAAAAACGAAAGAAACCGTTACAGACATGCAATATACAAACCTTTTACATTCAAAATTCGGAATTACACTATAAGTAAGTAAGCCTTGTTATTTTAGCAAGGCTTTTCAATTTTCAGCAGGGATTTTTTGCAATTTGTTGTATTTCATAGTTATATAGAAATATAACTACATGTTTAGAAAGGAAATGATTATGACAGAACTTAAAGATCGATTACAAGTAGCTGATATAGAAAAATGGGATTTAACAGACATTTACCATACAATTGAAGATTGGGAAAGTGATTTTCATAAAATTGAAGTATTAACGAAGGAATTACAAGAATTTAATGGCAATATTCACGATGGCAATAGTTTATTAGCTTATTTAACGAAGAGTGAAGAAATTTCTAGCATAATATCTTTAATGTTCGCTTATGCACGATTACAATCTGACCTTGATACACGCGATACTGACGCGCAATCTCTTGTCGATAAAGTATCACAATTACACGTGAAAGTAAGTGCAGCGAAATCTTTCTTTTCCCCCTTCTTACTTAGCATAGACGAAAACACATTACATTCTTACATAGAAGATACAGCAGGCTTACAATATTATAAAGAAGACTTATTTGAATTATATCGTTATAAAAAACACGTATTGAATAAGGACCAAGAAGCAATTTTATCACAAATGGGTGAAGCTCTTTCTTCTCCACAGCACACATTTGGTATGTTAAATAATGCAGATATATTATTTGGTGAAGTGACGACTGACGATGGAGAAAAAGTGAACTTAACACGCGGAATGTATGCAAAGTTAATAGAAGATACGAATCGTGAAAAGCGTAAAGAAGCTTATAAAGCATATTACAAACCATATGTTCAGTTAAAGAATTCCATCGCATCTACTTTATCCGCTGCTATTAAAAATAATGTTACTGTTTCGAAATTAAGAAACTATCCATCAGCGCTAGAGAAATCATTATTTGGCGATATGGTTCCGAAAGAAGTATACGAAAACCTAATTGATACAACGAAAAAAAACATTCAAACATTACATACATACAATGAAATTCGAAAAGAAAAATTAAACGTAGATGAACTAAGACAATACGACTTAGGCGTCGATTTAGTAGAAGGTGCAAAACAAGACATCCCATATAGTGAAGCATTTGACATTATGATTGCATCACTAGCTCCTTTAGGAAAAGAATATATTGAGACATTAAAAAGTTTTAAAGATAAAAGATATATAGACGTAAGAGAAACACCAGGAAAACGTTCTGGTGCTTATAACTTTGGTGTATACGGCGTTCATCCTTTCATTCTTTTAAATCATCACGATGATTTAAACAGCCTGTTCACTCTTACTCATGAATGCGGTCACGGTATGCATACGCACTATTCACATGGATACCAACCAAGAATTTCTGCACATTATTCTATCTTTGTCGCAGAAGTCGCTTCTACAGTAAATGAAGTGTTATTAATTCACTATTTATTAAAAGAAGCAAAAGAAACGAACGTGCGTAACCATTTAATTAACCATTTTATTGAGAAATTTAAAGGTACTTTCTTTACACAAATTATGTTTGCAGAATTTGAAAAAATCACACATGAAATGGCTGAACAAGGTAAACCATTAAATGCACAAGTCTTCAGTGAAATTTATGAAAAGCTATTTAAAGAATATAACGGTGATTCACTTGTATTTGATGAAGAAGTAAAATACGGATGGGCTAGAATCCCTCATTTCTATCGCCCGTTTTACGTATACAAATATGCAACTGGATTCGCATCTGCCATTCAAATCGCTGATAAACTATTAAGTGGTGATCCGAATGCTCAGAAAAATTATATTGAATTCCTGAAAGGTGGAAGTTCTGACTATCCACTAAACTTATTGAAAAAAGCTGGTGTTGATTTAACTACGCCAGAACCGATTGAAAGTGCATTGAAACAATTCACTCAACTTGTTGAGGAGTTTTCAACATTATAAAAAGCATGCAGAGTATATGCTCTGCATGCTTTTTATTTGAATTACTCTATTCTATATGCTGCTGCGTCACACAATGAATCATACCACCGTATGCATACAATTCGTTAACATATATACCGACAATTCTTCTCCCTGGAAATTGACCTTCAATGATTTGAAGCCCTAATTTATCATGTTCATCACCGTATATAGGTACCAATACAACTTCATTACCAATGTAAAAATTTAAGTACGATCCTTTACAATCTGCTTCTTTTACCAATTTTCTTGTTACTGGTACTGGAATGAGCTGAAATGGCTTGCCATCTATATTTCTTGCTTGTCGCAATTCTTGATAATGCTTTTCGTACGCCTCCAAAAGATATGACTCTCCTTCACCGAAAGGATCATATTCATACAATATCGTATTTTCATTTACAAACCGTGCTGCGCCATCAATATGATAATCCGTATCTTCATCATAATTATCTTCTCCACGTATACCAGTTATCCATATAAAATTTGTTACTCCTAAATATTTCGTTAACTCCATTTCAATTTCTTTCTGACTTAGTGTAGGATTTCGATTTTCATTTATAATAGACGTTTCCGCCGCCATTAAGGTCCCGTTTCCGTTTGTCTCAATTCCCCCGCCCTCTAGACAGACACTAGATTCAACTTTTGGAATGCGATACATTTCACTTATTTTATTCGGAATATTAGCGTCGTTTTCGTACGGATATTTATCTCCCCAACCATTAAATATCCAGTGCGTTAGATAGCGGTTCCCTTCTTTATCTTTTACAAAGATTGGTCCGTTATCTCTTATCCAAATATCATCAGTTTCTTGAATTAAGAAATCAATTTTATTCATATTCACGTTAGCTTCCATTAACTTCGATTGGACATGTATTTTTTCTTCTTCATCACATACAACAATATGGACATTTTCTCCATAGTGAAGCTCCTTTGCCATCGATATCCAAATATCATCTAACTTAGCTCTGTAACCTTCACCCCTATGTGTTTTATCATGTGGCCATTGGAGCCATGTACCTTCATGTTTCTCCCATTCCGCAGGCATATAATACAAACTATTTTCTATATTTCTCATACGTGTTCACCCCTTATATGAATGTATGTCCAGTCTATACTTTGACATCGTGTTAAGGTCAACAGGAATATATTCATTTACTTGTAGCAACTTTATAAGGTGACTCTTTATTTCTCCTTGTGATACACTACTTCTCCTTGTAAAACCGTCACTAAAACTTTCGCATTCGGAATCTTATCGGCACTCATTTTAGTAATATCTTCATTTAGTAATACCATATCAGCTGATTTGCCTACTTCAATCGAACCTGTAATGTTATCAAGACCTAACGCTTTAGCTGGCTTAATTGTATAGGCATCAATAGCTGCGTATACATCAGACAAGCCCTTTTCATCAATGCTTAATGCATTTGAAATCGTCACAAGTGGATTCAGTTCGTTTACATCCCAATCACTACTAAGTGATACATTCGCACCGGTTTTCCAAATTCGCCCTAACGGCATAATTCGTTTCATTTGCTGATTTGTAAAATACGTACTTGCCCAGCTTTGTTTTGGATCTTCCGCAAAATCATGACCTACTTGAAAATCAGCGCTAATACCTAACTTAGCAAAACGATCTATATCACTATCTTCTACCATTTCCACATGCGTAAGTGTATAAGGCTGGTTTGCACCTTCTTTTTTCGCTGCTTCAATCGCATTTAAACTCTCTCTTACCCCAGCATCTCCAATTGTATGAATAAGTGCACCGTAACCAATTTTATTTAATTCGGTTAACCACCATTTCATTTTTTCTTCTGGAATATAATTCAACCCATACGGAGTTCCTGTAAACCATTCAAATTTATATTTTTCTAGTGTTTTAGCAGTGCTATTAATACTAATTCCATCACTATACATTTTCACTTGATTAATAAGCATACGGGATGACACATCATCACGCTTAATTTTTTTGAAATACTCCATTTGTTCTGCTTCGTTTAAATTTGGATATACCCATGGTCGAAGTACTACGCGTGACGTTAGCTTTTTTTCGTCATTTACTTTATTCCAAACGTCTAACCAGCCTCGCTTCCAATAAAGACGTCCATCACCAACTGTAGTAATACCATTCTTTGCAACCTCATCTAAACCGTCTAATAAACCTTCATAATTTTTTTCAAACAGATTTGGTTGAGAATTCCATGCTTTTTCCATCACGATATCTCCTGCTGTATCATAAAGAATACCAAACGGTTCTCCTGTCTCGGAATCCCGAATAATCCTTCCACCTTGTGGATCTTTTGTATCTTTATTTATTCCAGCTAACTCGAGTGCCTTTGAATTAACCCATACAGAATGGGAGGTTCTTTCCATAATTAATACTGGATTATTAGGAAATAACTCATCAAGAACTTGTAATGGGGTTTGTTGCTCTGATTTTTCGTCCATATCTTTTAACAACGCTTCCAAACTGAACCCCGTTCCACTTATCCATTCGCCATCTTTCACACCTTTTTTACAAGCCTTTAAATACGAGCGTTGTTTTTGCAGAGAAGCATCTGGTGAGACACTACAATTTCCTGCTGCTGGTGATTTTGCTTCAAATATATGATTATGATTGTCCACAAAACCAGGAAGGATAAAACGTCCTTGTAAATCCACCACTTTCGTATCTTCATTTATAAATTCCTCTACATCCTTGTTTGAACCAACAAATATAATTTTCCCCTCTTTAACGGCTACAGCCTCTACGATGTCTTGCTTTTCATTTGAAGTATAGATTGTACCATTTTTAAACACTACATTTTTAGGTAACTGACTTGGTAGTACAGCGCTACCACTCTCACCTTCTCCTACTCCAGCAGTACATGCGGAAATCCATACCATACTTAGAACGAGACAAATAATCATGATTGTTCTTCTCATATTCTCTCTCCTTTTTATTATGATAAATTGCTTTCATACATAGAATAAGGATTGACATAATGTTAATGTCAATCCTTATTCTCATTCTATTTTCGTAACTAAAAAACAAATTTGTGTCACATACTCTTCTGCTAAACAATCACATTCAGGTCCCTTTATATAAACCTCATATGGCGAATTAATTATCACATACCCATTTCTTTCAATCCATTCTTCTAACGCTATATAAGCGTAACCTATATAGTCGTAACTTCCATAATGCATAGTAGTAACGATATGATGTGGACTTAGTTGTTTCATTTCATACTCTTGTGCTACGTCTTCATCATTCCCCTGCATAACCGGGATTCTTAATTCAATATCACTGTTACTTGGAATATATTCTTCATCATAAAAGACTGCAGATGGTGAACCGACTATTTGAAAATTATTTTTTTGTACCTCTTCATATAAGTCATAAAAATAATCATCCATATCATCTATATCTATTTTTACTCTTTGAGTAATTATCGTTACTTCATTCCTCATTCCCATTAATATATCGTAATTTCTATGACGAGCAATATTTAGACTACTATTCACCTTTACCATTTCATTCATTTCTGAAATAACCTGTAAATTTTGCTTCACTTCATGAGACAACTCGATAATTTGTGATTGTATATGTTGAACAAACGAATCTTGATCTGATGACTGCAAAACAATTTTAATTTTTGGAAGAGGAAATTTATACTCCCTTAACTTTTTGATTTTCAACGCTACTTCCAGCTGCTCTTGTTCATAATATCTATACCCATTAACCGGATTCACATATGCCGGTTTTAATATCTCCTCTTTGTCATAATGTCTTAACATCCGCGTACTCATTTTACAAATCCGAGAAAACTCAGCGATGGTATACATATCAATACTCCTTGAATAGATTTTCTTTTCATTACTTATTTATTAAAACCAATCAAAAATCTTCTTCATTGAAAAATCTTCATTCTGATTTTTTAATCTTCTCATTTTTGAAGGTAACAAATGGCTTGGACAATACCACGTTAAACAATTCATTGCGCCTCCCATTGTTGATATTTCTCCTACATGAATTTGAATAACTTGCTTCTCCGTATACTGTTGAATATATCGTAAAACTTCCTCATCTTTAGCTAGTCCAAACTTAGGAACATAAAGAGCATCACATGATTCTAACATATTTATATACAACCCTTTTGCTGATGCTATCTCTTGATCATATTGTCCTTTCTCTGTATATGATGAAGGAACAACTATAAATTCAGCTTCTGGCATTTGTTCTTGAATAATCTCTTGAACACTATATCTAAATTCATGATCCCCTAAAAAATCACTAATAAACATTGTATGTTCATCAATAAATTTAACCATTCCGTCTGCGTGTGCTAGTACATCCCCTTCTTCAGCAGGAATAATAATAACTCGGCTCACATCTAAATCCCATTCTAACTGCTCAATAATTTCCTCTTCTGTCCAATCATCGTTATCATCAAATATACGTTCTGTTAATATTACGGTATCTTTTTTATTCCAAATAAGATTACCACCATCTAATATTAATGGGGATTTCACATATTCAAAGTCATTCTTTTTCAACCATTTATTAAACTGTTGATCTAAATATCGCCCTTGATCATCTGGCAAATAATTTGGTCGATATTTAAATTTAACTAGATGATTTGTGACAACCGGTGCAACATCTCTTAGCCAAATATCATCATACTCAAAACAGCTCGTATGAAAGTCTTGTTCTTCAACAGATAAAGATATAAGTTGATCCGCAATTGATTTCTTTTCATTTAAACATTCATTAAAGTAAATCAAGTCTTCATAAAATGGTTGATAATATTCATTCGATTCGTCTGGTATTGCAGTAAAAATAATTCCATTATGTTTTTGTTCCATATTATTTACCTCGCTTTTTAATAGTAGTTACATAATTGATTTCACAAAGCCAACTAATCCTCAATTCATGTCTTTTTTATTCCAACTCATGCAACATGTACATTTCATGAATGGATTATAGCATGGAGGAATATTATATATTTATATAAAAAATATAAAGCTGACGTTAAGCCTTAAATTGACTCTTGACAAGTTTTTAAATAACCTATTTTAAAACAACAATAAATGATCAAATGATTTTTTTATCAAGATTCAAACCCATTACTTCTAATAGATCATTTTGATTATATAGATTCACCAAATGCGCTTCTACTCCTATACAAATTCCTTCTAGCGGAAGATCATTTGGATCCTGACCAAAGGGATCTTCAATTTCAACCCCTATTGCTTCAATACCTATGAATGCAAAACTTATAAACGTAGTCGCAAGTACTGTAAACCATCCGAGACTATCAACAAGACCAATCGGTAAAGTTGCACAAAATATAATCAATAAAATTTTTATATGAGCAAAATATGCAAAAGGAATAGGTGTTGTTTTGATACGATCACATCCACCCACAGATGTAAGTAACGTATTCAAATCTGTTTCCATACTAATTATCGCATTTGGATGAATTTGCCCCGTTTTCAAACCTTTTGATAGTATAGTTTTCAACATAAAAACTATACTAATCGGTAAATGATTGGACTCAACCAAAAATGCTTTTTCCTTCTCAGAACAGACAGCAAGCAATGATTTCACTTCAGATAAATCTTTTTCCTCTCTCAAGTGTCCTTTCGCTAACTTTGGAAATGCAATTAATAGATGTAAAAATTTTATTTTTTCCTGCTCCATACTCTTCCCTTTAGAATCCCAATGACACAAAAAACTAATTGCTAAATTTCTAGTACAAGCACCAATCGTGCCAAACAGCTTTCTACCTTCCCAGTACCGATCATAGGCAGTATTCGTACGAAACACTAATAGTAATCCTAAAGCTCCTCCGACGATTACCCAAGGAGTCTGATTTATATTTATTTCTGTATAGTAATAATTAATCACAGCTACTATCGTTGAAATACACGTATATAATACGATTTGTGGGAAAATATCTCTTATAATTGTCCCTTTTAATGTAAATATTTGATGTAAACTATTTTGATTATTGTAATGAACCATATTTACAAAAACCTCTTTCTCTATTAACCTTTTATTCTTTTAAATCATGAAAGTATACAATTAAATAATAGAATCATAAACCCTATCATTATGAGGCTGGTTAAGATTATTTCTTTCAATACCGTTACTCCTTTTTTGCAAAAAGATAAAATATCTTATTTAATTCAACAACAAATGCCACTATTCTAAATCCCGACGCATCATTTTAGAATTCGCAATGAACAATGCACTAATTAATACAAAGATTGCACAGGCATATAACAATAAATCTAACGGACTATCGTGATCTATAATGATGAGACGCACAATAGCTGTTATACCTATATATATAAAATATCGTAATGGAAAATGAAAATTCATTTGAAAATACTTTATAATCATTACGATGAATTCAAAGTACAGAAAGAATACAACGATACTATCAATTAAATGATAACTAGATTCATTACTATCCAATTTCATTTCTTGTATAAACTGAATGACTTCTTTCATAAGAAACACACTTAGAACAACCCCTAAGCAAATTAAAGCTACATTTAAAATGTACTGCAAAACGATAGGGAAATACGAAAACACTATTTTAAAATTCTTTAACACAAACATTTTTCTCCTTTACCATATAAAACGAAAAGCGAACATACACTAAAATTCATTTATCATTATATTGAAATTTTATTATTACAAATAATAAGGAACGACAAAATAGGTAATAAGATTCCACCTATTTTGTCTATATAGCAGCACAACGAAATTAAAATTAATTACTTCAATGCAATTGGTTGTTGTTGTGTCACACAATGAATCATACCGCCGTTTTTATACAACTCTCTCACATCAATACCGACTACTTTACGATCTGGGTATAACTTCTGAATCGTATCGTTTGCAATTTTATCATTCGGATCATTATAATTAGGCACTAATACAACTGTATTTCCGATATAATAATTGATATACGATCCCTTATAATCGAGAGTTTTTCCATTTTCTAAAGCAACCTTTTCTTTACTAAGCGGCAAGTATTCATACTTATATTTCTGTCCTGAAGCATTTTTTGCATCTAACAATGTATCCATATCTTTATTAGATAAACCCCATTCGGCTAGGTCATCTTCTTTCATCGTTACAATGGTAGATTTATTATGGAATTTAGCAAATCCATCAATATGAAAGTCCGTAATATCTAAATTAGGTACTCCGTCTAACCAAATAAAGTTTGATACCCCAAGGTCACTTATATATTTTTCAATTTCCTTTTCTGATAAATCAGGATTTCTATTTTTATTCGTTACTGCACTTCGAGTTAATAAAGCAGTCCCATTGCTGTCTAATTCAATTGCGCCGCCTTCAAGGACAAATTTCCCCCAATCAACTCTTTCAATTCCTGATTGTTTACTAACATTCTTACGTATTTGAGCATCATTTTTATAAGGTGTTTTCTTCCCCCAACCATTAAATGCTGGATCTAATATTTTGAGATTTTTATTGCTGTCATAAACGAAAATTGGTCCACTGTCCCTTGCCCATACATCATCAGTAGGCGCGATAAAGAAATCAATCTTCTCCATATTTAACCCTTCATCTGTTAAAAGGTTATTGATTCTTTCTTTTTCTTCCTGGTCATATGCAACAATGTGGACTTTCTCACCCTCAGTTAAAGCACTTGCCATCTTAACCCAAATAGGTTCAACTTCCTTCTTATACTCTTCACCATATGTATATTCATGTGGCCATTGCAGCCATGTACCTTCATGTTTATCTTTTTCATCTGGCATCGTATATTTCCCAGCATTTTTCTGTACCTCTACTTTTTCCCCTTCTTTCCCTTTAACATTTTCATTGTTACCCTCAAAAGAGCATCCACTAATAATTGTTGTAGATAATGTAGCTATTAAACAAAACTTTATTGCTTTTTTCATTTTTTCAACCTCCTGTTCTTGTCTCCAATAATATAAAGCTTCACATAGTGTGAAGCTCAAGCTTTTTTATCAATGTAAAAATTACCAATTGTTCTTTGCATTACTTAGCATTTAACTACCTATTTAGATTTATTCATATGCCAATCACCTTTCTTACCTATTTATCCCGCTATTTATGGGCAGTAAGACCCTCACCTCAAAATTCAGCGCAAGCAAAAAAGTTAGGTGGGGGCCCTGCTGCCCGTAAAAGCCCGATTGATGAGGGCTTCTACTCAGTGGGGGATGAACAAAGCCCCTCCACTGAATAAAGTTTCACTTTATTCAGTAAGTAAAACTTTACAAAATAAAAAAATCGGTATTGATAATTACATATCAATACCGATTTTTTATAATTATTTTCCTTCTATTAAATCATTCGCCATTTTCCTGAATTCTTGATTAAATGCGTCATTCATACCATTTTGGACGTTAGAAAATAATATGACAAACGTTCGTTTATCCCAGTTAAAATTATTAAAAGTGTTCCAGCCAGCTAATACACCGTGGTTATGATAATAATCTGGGTAAATATAGAAACTAAATCCATATTTTCTTGCAGGTGATGCAGAAAACATATCTGATACACTTTGTTTAGAAAGTAGTTTACCATCCATAATAGCTTCATCTAACTTTTTCATATCTTCAACAGTCGTATACATTTCACCACAACCATACAGCCAGTTCATTTTTAAGCGCGGCGTGGCTATTAACTTATTATCTTTTTTCGTATACCCTTCCGCTAAGAAAATATCTTCTGGAAGTGTTGCGCCCATTCCAGATTCATTCATTTCAACGGGAGTCAAAATATTTTCTTTCACATATTCAGCAAGTGGTTTATTCGATATTTTTTCTACAATATATGCAAGCACCATATAATTATAATCTGTATATTTCCATCCTGTCCCTGCTGGAAATTGTAACGTTTGTGCCCCAATCCACGTTACTAATTTTAACCGTGATGCTGCGTCAACACTACCTTGTCCCTGTTCTGGTAATCCAGACGTATGTGTTAACAAGTTTCGTAACGTAATATTTTTATCTGCTGGAAACGATGGGATATATTTATTTACATTGTCTTCAATGTTCAACTTCCCTTTTTCTTTTAGTTGCATAATAGATATTGCAACAACTGTTTTCGTAATAGAACCAATGCGATATTTCGTTCTTGGCGTTGTTAATACTTGATCTTTCACATTCGCATAACCGTAGCCTTTTCGTAAAATCACATGACCTTTACTTGCTACAAGAACACTTCCATTAAATCCTTTATCTTTTAAGTACTGATCTAGTTTTCCAGCTGCAATTTCATAACGCTTTTTCTCATTCGCATCAATTTCCTGCTTAACATCTTTTTGCTTACTATTTACATTAGAAAATGCCTTTGCATCATATTTTTTTCCTTTATTTGCATGTATTAGTGTAACAATACTTCCACAAAAAACTGCAAAAATAAAGAAAACGATTAACCATTTCTTTAACATACTAGGGACCCTCTTTTATCTAGTTTCACTTAACGTACATCCATTCTATTTTATATCTTTTAATTATCAAGTATATTATAATATTATTTAATATTCACTCTGTTAAAACTAGATTCCTTTTTCTCATTTTCAATTTTGACTACTCTCTATTGTATTTCTTTCTTGCAAAATTTCCAACATACAATCGGATGCATTACACTATAATTTCAAATTCTTTTGTAACATTTGTTACATACTAAAAAGAATGGAGATGTAATATGAAAAACACCGATAAACGCAATCGTTTAGATGATAAGATGTTTCATTATCGGATAACAAAAAATAACATGGTATTAATTGAATATTACGGAAAACAGATTATGGTATTAAAAGGAAATGATGCTGAAAAATTTTTAAATAAAATAAATCATGCAAATAACGATAAAGAAAAACAGCTAATTATGGCTAAAATTACAGGTAATTTCAAAAGAGGTAATGAACGAAATTGAAAACGAATCTCATTTACATTTTGATTATACAACAAATAAAAAAAGAAATGTCGCTCATTCAACATTTCTTTAGACTTTCTTCATAAAAAATTTACATTGCTAACATTCCTTCATTTTCTATACTCCCTATATAAGCTAACCGCTGAAATAGTTAGTAATACAACTATGCATAACCACGCATACGTATATCCCTTCTTATCTACAATATAACCAAATAAAGCAGGCGCAGCAATAATGGCAATTTGATTTAATGTAAGTGCAAAACTCACTGTCATCCCTACCGATTCTTCACTTGCTGATTCCGCAACTTCAGTTATGAAAAGGCTAAACCATCCAATTGCAAAGAACCCTAACAATGCACTTACACCATACAATACATTCGTTATTGTATGTATGCTCATTACTAATATTAGAATGAAGAAAATAGAAATACAAACAGTTATAAATAAGAGGGTACGCCTATTCTCCTTATAAAATAAATCACTAGTAGCTGCTAATATAACCCTACCAACCATTCCAGAAAAGAACATAACGGAAAATACTTTTCCAGCTAAAATTGGCGTGATTGATTGTTCCAATACTAAAAATTTTATAAAGTGCGCAACTAACACCATTTGCAATGAAATCATACAAATGCCAGTTATATAAATTGCATATAACTCTTTTTTACACATCACTTCTTTTAACTGCATCCAAAAAGAAAGTTTACTACGTTCTTGTTTAACTTTCTCTTGAATATATGGTTCCTTATAAAATATAAAAAATAAAAACCCTCCAATTATACAAATACATGCAATACTATTTACCGCATAGGCCATATTATATTTTATTGTAAGAAACGGGATCAATACTCCCGCTAATGTACCACCAATCGGTATACCGGCTTGTCTAACCCCCATCGCTAACCCGCGATTTTCTTTTGAGAACCACTTCATTATCACCTTACTTCCTCCTGGCTGCGAAACACTATAAAACGTTCCTACTAATAAAAGTACAAAGAGTAACCCATTAAATCCATTGACCATATTAGTCAGTAAAAACGAACCTCCTAGTAAAAATGAACTTATCGAAATTAACAACTTTTCATTGTATTGATCAAGTAGCCGCCCGACAAAAAGCATACAAAATAGCGGTCCTATATTTACAACACTTACTAACAATCCAATCTCCGTATTCGTAAGTGCATATTCTTCTTTCCAAAATAAAGCAAACGCTCCAACACCATACGTTATAAGTGTCGCTGTTGTTTGAGCAACCGTCGCAAAAATTAACATAACCCACTTATAAGTACTATTTACCCTTTCTTCCATTAACACAATAATCCCTCCATCCCCTTCCATTGTATGAAAGTTCTGATATCATATAAAATAAAGATTTATCATGTAATTCATCAAAAAAAATGATACCTTTTCTGGAGGGATGATACTTGGATATAAAAGATTTAACTGTATTTTACGAAGTTGCGAAAGAAAAAAACATATCTCACGCAGCTAAAAATTTAAACTATGTACAGTCTGGCGTAACAATGCGTATGAAGCAACTAGAAAACGAATTAGGTGTGCCTTTATTTTACCGAAACGGAAAAGGTGTAACTTTAACTTCTAATGGTGAGATTTTATTAACATACGTCAAACAAATTATCTACTTAATGGATCAATCTGTTAAAGCAGTTCAAAGTAATGGGATCGAACCAAGAGGCACTTTAAAAATTGGATGTACAGAATCTACAACCGCTGTAAGACTTCCATCTATATTAACGGCCTATTATGAGAAATACTCAAAAGTCGAATTGATTTTAGAATCAAATACGACGGAACAATTGATTAGGCTTGTACTAGAACGAAAACTGGACGGAGCGTTTATAGCTGGCTCTACTCAGCATGCTGAACTTCATACAAATATATTTCGTGAAGAAGAATTAGTTCTCATTAGCAAAAAGCCTTTATCTTCCTTTAAAGACATAGGAGACATGAATTTACTTGCATTTAGTCATGGGTGCTATTATAGAAATTTATTAGAAGATTGGCTTCAAGAAGAAGGAATTTCACCTAAGCGAGTATTAGAGTTTGGAACAATTGAAGCGATTCTCGCATGTGTAAAATCAGGTATGGGCATAGCAATTATGATGAAGTCTATTTTAAATGGTCATCAACATGACGTATCATTCAACCCTTTACCAAATAGCTTCAAAAAAGTTCCTACTACTTTTATTACTAGAAAAGATATATATCACTCTGCTGCATTACAAAAATTTATGGAGATGACTCGCAATGCGTGAAAAGAAAATACGTGGTATGAAACGAAAAACAAACACTATGATAAAGCGAATTGAGGAACATACAAAAACATTCCCTTCTACTTTCTATAACGATGAATATTGGAATATGCTATTGTCAGTTTCGCAAGCTTTTATTGCCTCTCGTAAAACACCTAGAAAAGTAAAACGATTATGTATTCAAACCTTATTAAATCAAGCAAATCATTTAATAAATATGAAACCGAGCGATACACATACATATCGAGTTGTTGTTTTGATTCCTATAAATAATTTGTGGGATTCGCAAATCATTACATTTAAAAATGAGGACTACTTTCATAATTTCTTTAATAGAAATAGTGAATTTCAAAAATGGATTCTTCTTTCAAATGAAATTGATTTTTGGGAGACATGGGAAATTTCAGTTTGTCATACCTTCAAAACGCTTCACTTTCAAGAAATTATTTATGATGTAGATGAATGCTATGAAAAAGAGATTCTGTTTATCGGAGAGTTAAATTAAAAAGGGTATACCTAAAACACTGGTATACCCTTTTCCACTTATTTTTCCTTCAATACACTATGTAATCGATCCGGATAATTTGTAAACATTCCTGTAGCACCCCATTTGATTAACAGTCTCATATCTGGTTTCTCATTAATTGTATAAGGGTGAATTAACAGTCCATTTTTCCTAGCCATTTTCATATATGACTCATCAATAATTAGTTCCCCGTTATCATTACGTAAGTTTGGTCCAATACCAGCTGCATACTTTTTAATTTCTTGAAAATCATCATTTGTTACACTTTTCGGTTCATGTGTAATGCCAGACCATTCAACAATTTCATTGTTTTCATTTGGATAATACCAAAGCAATTGAACTAACGGAATATTTTCATTCATACTATGAATCTTTTTCAAACTATCTTTACTAAATGATTGAATCATAACACGGCTAGAAGACATGTTTTGGCCTACTAAATTATATTTTTGTAACAACGCCAACAATTTCTCTTCCATTCCTGGATACACATCTGGTGATTTTGTTTCAATATAATACTTCATACTTCTTCCATACTTTTGGAAGATTTCTTCAAGAGTTGGAACCTTTTGCCCAACATACTCTTGCTTAGCCTTTTCTGGATACGCTTTATTAAACCATGATCCAGCATCTAAACTCTTTATTTCACTTAACGTTTTATCGCGTACTTCGCCTGTTCCATTTGTAGTGCGATCAACTGCTGTATCATGCATTGCAATTAATTGGCCATCCTTTGTTAATTGAATGTCTAACTCTAAATAATCCGCTTTCATTTTTTTCACTAAATCATAAGAAGCAAAAGTATGCTCAGGTGCATGTCCACTTGCTCCGCGATGTGCAATATTTAAAAACTTATTCGTATTCCATTCATGCTTTCCTTCTGCTTTCGCATGAACAGCTCCCCCAGCAAAGATACTTCCAGTCATAAAGAAAATAACTAAAACGCTAATAATCTTTCTCATTCTTCTAACCCTTCCTACGTTGCAAATTTCAACAAGCTAATGAGATTTACACGAAACAGAAGACACACTTTCATTATTTTTATAAACCTATATTAAAATTCCAATCTTACAAATGTTTTCTATATTATTAATATAGAAAACTAGTATTATCCTATTTAATTTCTATAGCCCTCCTTTTCACATGTAACTCCCTATTTTGTACGGTTCATTCAATAAAAAAAGCCATAAATTATTTAGGCTACACTCCTGTATCCCTAAATAAATTTATGGCTTTTCTCAAATATCTCCGGCCTCTATTAACTTGTCGAATTTAATCATATCAAACCTATTGAAATTTGTGAATATTTTTTTCAGTGCAGTGAAGCACATAAAACAATATTTCCGTAGTTACTTAAAAATCACATAATAAATTTCCCATTACCTCGTCCAATACTATATCTGGATTTACTACCGCTTTTTCTGAACGCCATCCTATAAAGCCATCTGGTCTAATTAATACAGCACCTCCATTCTCTATACCATATAATTTGCTAAAAATATCTTCTGGAGCAATAAAGTCTCCACTTAAGCCAACACGATACCCTTTTATATTTATTCCTAATTTAGCTGAAACAGTATGTGCTGCCTCAGCCCAAGAACTATTTTCTACTCCTGTAAGTAATACAAAACTGTTACCGAATAAGTCTAATGTAGAAACTTTCTTCCCTTCATACGTTCCCCATAAATGTGGCGCTCGCGTTCCAGGTCTTCCGTTCAACTCTATGCTATCCATTCTATGTGGAGTGACTGAATTATCTATAATTGCCTCTGAACAATACTGATATCCAACTGTAACAGCTAAACCATCCATATTATTCAAACTGCCTTCCTCTCTATTCGCAGCACGAAACAGTAAACTACTTGCATAAGCTGTCGTTAATTTTGCAACAGAGTGTCTCTCTTCATGATATGTTTCTAACAATTTTGGTTTTGCCTTCCCTTTTATAACAGCCGCTAATTTCCAAGCTAAGTTATGCGCATCTTGTATTCCTGTATTTGAACCAAATCCGCCTGTTGGTGGCATAATATGTGCTGAATCTCCAACTAGAAAGACTCGATTTCCTTGAAATTTCATTGCTGTACTTTCGGCCGCTTCCCACGGTAAAACACTTAATATTTTTGACTCAACATTTGTACTTCCAATTGCTATTTCAATAATTTGTTTACAACGTTCCATCGTGAAATCCTCTGGTCCCTCTCCTTTTAATGGATCGTAGGCTACATGGTAAATCCATTTTTTCACGTTATCTACTGGGATCAGTGCACCAAGAACCTCTGGATGAAGTACCATAGAAAAACCGAATGCGTCTCCTTGTATAAACTCACTTAAGTCTGCTTCAAAATAAATATTCATATAATAGCCACCAATGGTTCCACACCCCTCAGTTTTAATCCCTAACTGCTCACGTATTTTACTTTTCGCTCCATCTGCTGCAATTACATAGTCACAATGTATGACACTTTCTTTTTCTGCTTCACGATTTCGAATCTTTGCTTTTACCCCGTTTTCATTTTGTTCAAATGAAACTAATTCATGATAAAAAGATAGTTGCCCGCCTAATGTTTTCGCTTCTTGTAACATCATCTCTTCTAAAATAATTTGATAACACGCAGTTTGTTTTGATGGACTAATCTTTTCTATTTTTTGAAGTAACTCTTCATCGTTTCCGTATTGTGTCGCTCTCATTTGTTCCAATTCTTCTTTATTCGCCTCAGCTATTGTATGAACCGCTATTCTTCCTCGGCAGTTCTCTAATGCTTTACCTGCCAATTTAATTCTTTTTTCCAAGCCTAATTCTCGAAATAACTCCATTGTACGTAAAGTAAGACCGCCTGCTTTCGGATGAATGGCAGTAGACGGATGCCTTTCAATAAGTAAGTACTCAATGTTATGTTTTGCAAGAAATAACGCAGACGCTAACCCAGATAATCCCCCTCCAACAATTAAAACTGGTACATAATTCGATTTCATATATTTCCCCTCCAAATCATTGTTCTGAGCTCAGTGACATAAATATAATCAAAAAAAACATTAAAATATAGACTTATATTTCATTTTGAATTATCATATAGATAGATTACGCCCCAAAATTCCTTTTACCTTTTCATACATCTATAATCCACCTGAATTGTGTCTGTATGAAAGTGTAAAACAAAAGAACGTACTTTACGTTGAACCATGTTCTATCGTAAAATTCAAAAATAATACAAACATTATAAGCGGTCGTAACCTTATGGATTATACAAGGTTACGACCGCTTATTTTATTGTTACATCATTTTTTGTTTTTAAAACCTCATCTATTGTGTTATGTAGTCCTTCCAATCCCTTTTCTATCTCCCTATAATTTTCAACAATAAAAAATTCATTCGTCTCGATTTTCTTTCTCAATATTGCACCTCATACAACAATCATGTAGCATTACCGTATCGAAGTAATGGTTCATCATCTTAAACCTTTCGACTAATTACCTGGAGGCAAAGTGATTGAAATGAATAAACAAGAACAATTAAATATTATAAAAAAAGATTTTATTGATTCTCAAAAAGTATTATTGGCAATTGGTGATGAAACGCGTCAAGCTATTTTATTAGTGCTAATGGAAACGGAATGTCAAACAGGATTACGTGTAGGAGAAATCACGAAGCAAACACACCTTTCCCGTCCAGCAGTATCACATCACCTTAAGATTTTACGAGAAGCTGGCATTATTTTAATGAGAAAAGAAGGTACAAAGAATTTTTATTATATTGATATACGTACAAAATTAGGTTTATTAAAAAATCTTGTATTAGATATTGAGAAGCTATTGCAGAACTTTTATTAAAACTTGGAGGTATAAGAAATGAAAGCAATGATAATTGATAGATATGGAAAAGTCCCAATGCGTATGGCAGAGGTACCTACTCCTGAAATAAATGAGTATGAAGTGCTCGCAGAAATTCATGCAGCTAGCATTAACCCAATTGATTTTAAAATACGCGACGGAAAAGTAAAAATGTTACTGAAATATGAAATGCCCCTAATCCTTGGTAACGACTTTGCCGGTGTCATCACGAAGGTTGGATCAAAAGTAACTCGTTTTAAAGTTGGTGATGAAATATATGCTCGTCCAAGAAAAAATAAGATTGGTACTTTCGCGGAGTATATAGCCATTCATGAAGATGATATAGCTTTAAAACCGAAAAATTTAAGTTTTGAGGAAGCTGCTTCGATTCCACTCGTTGGCTTAACATCATATCAAGCATTACATGACATCATGCAATTACAAAAAGGACAAAAGATTTTAATTCACGCCGGATCCGGTGGTGTTGGTACTTTCGCTATTCAGCTAGCAAAAATAATGGGTGCCATTGTTACAACGACTGCTAGTGAAGCTGGTGCGAATTTAGTAACGTCTCTTGGCGCAGATGAAATTATTAATTACAAAACAGAGAAATTTGAAGATATACTAAAAAATTATGATGCCGTATTTGATACAATCGGCGGTGCAACACTTGAAAAATCATTCAATATTATAAAAAGGGGAGGAAACATTGTTTCCGTTTCAGGCATGCCGAATGCTCGCTTCGGTAAAGAATTTGGTTCAGGATTCTTTAAAACTCTCTTATTTTCATTAGCCAGCAAAAAACTTACTGCACTTGAAAAAAAGCATAATGCTCAATATTCATTTTTATTTATGAAGCCAAGTGGGGATCAATTACGTACTATTGCAAACTATATTGAAGCTGGTGAAATCAAACCGGTAATCGATCGAGTTTTCCCTTTTGAAGATGCGCAAAAAGCAATGGAATATTCCGAGGCTGGAAGAGCAAAAGGAAAAATAATTGTAAAAATTAAATAATAATAAAACCTCCATTTTTTTAAAATGGAGGTTTTAAATTTGCTGTTAAATAGACATAGTGCAATGAAGTCCTTACAATAGATTGCAAGGGGAAATATTATATTATACTTTTAGTTAACTTTACAAAGAATACATACGTACAAATACATAACTTAAAATACAAAAAGGAGGAGATACAATGACTAAAAATAATGAAACAGGTTGGAATTTAGATAATAGTTATACGACTTTACCACAATCATTTTATACAGAAATCCCCCCTACTCCCGTAAGTTCACCGGAGTTAGTTAAACTAAACCATTCATTAGCGATATCTCTTGGCTTGACCCCTGAAGAACTGAAAAAGGAAGCTGAAATTGCTATTTTCGCTGGTAATGCACTCCCAGAAGGAGCTCATCCATTAGCTCAGGCATATGCTGGCCATCAATTCGGACATTTTAATATGTTAGGCGACGGTCGTGCTCTTTTAATTGGCGAACAAATTACTCCTTCAGGTGAGCGTTTCGATATTCAACTGAAAGGTTCTGGCCCTACTCCCTATTCACGCCGAGGAGATGGTCGTGCTGCACTCGGTCCGATGCTACGTGAATATATTATTAGCGAAGCAATGTATGCACTCGATATTCCAACTACCCGCAGTTTAGCAGTTGTCACAACCGGTGAACCAACCTATCGTGAAACAAAGTTACCTGGAGCAATTTTAACTAGAGTAGCTAGTAGCCATATTCGCGTCGGTACATTTCAATATGCTGCAGCTCGTGGCTCAATCGAGGATCTTCAATCGCTAGCTGACTATACGATAAAAAGGCATTATCCAGAAATTGAAGCTCATGAAAACCGATATACTGCATTACTACAAGAAGTCATTAAAAGACAAGCCAGTCTTATCGCAAAATGGCAACTTGTTGGATTTATTCACGGCGTAATGAACACTGACAATATAACAATCAGTGGCGAAACAATTGATTACGGTCCTTGTGCATTTATGGACAATTACGACCAAGGAACTGTATTTAGCTCTATTGACACACAAGGTCGTTATGCATATGGAAATCAACCATATATGGCCGCATGGGATCTCGCACGACTAGCTGAATCTTTAATACCAATTCTGCACGAAGATGAAGAAGAAGCATTAAAAATCGCTCAAGACGAAATTTCGAAATTTAGCGTACAGTATGAAAAACAGTGGTTCCTTGGAATGAAAAAGAAATTAGGACTATTTAGCAACGAAGAACAAGAACAAGATCACTCACTTATTGAGCAACTTTTAAAAATGATGGAGAAATATAAAGCGGATTACACAAATACATTCCGTTCATTAACTCTTGATGCTATCGAAAATACAGCTCTATTTGAAAGTCCTGAATTTAAAGAATGGTACAAACTGTGGCAATCTCGATTAGAAAGACAAGAACAATCGAAAGAAAACGCCTACGAGATGATGAAAAATAATAACCCATCAATCATCCCGAGGAACCACCGTGTAGAAGAAGCACTAGAAGCAGCTGTTACAAATGACGACTATAGCGTAATGGAGCAACTTCTTGAAGCTTTATCAAACCCTTATGCGTATTCTACAGATCAAGAAGAATACTGCATTCCGCCTGCGCCTACGAATCGTCCTTATCGTACTTTTTGTGGAACTTGATTGTTTAATATGTAAAAAGGTGCGTTCATATAATTTGTGTGAACGCACCCTTTTTATATCCCCCCACTCAACTAAAACTTTAAAATACACATCCCCCGATGCCATTTCTTTAATCCAAAACAAATTCTACACTATTCCAATAGACTTACTCGTAAGCTTGTTAAACAAATATTGAGAAATATAAAACATCATTTCTAAATATTTTTATTTTTGATACTATATTTTATAAGAATATTCAAAAAGTGAGGGGATTTCATGAACGTTCAACTACAAGGTAATGAACAAATTACAAAATTATTTAATGACTGGTATAGAGCTATGTTACAGCATCAAACTACCCATGCAACAAAAATAAAAAAAGATATTGAAAATACCATCTCTAATTCAGAAGAAGATACAAACCTACAATTGTATTATTCACTTTTTAATTTCAGATACAAAATCTTAACAGATGGTTTAAATATTAATAAAGATGATTTTAATAAAATTGATTCTTTCCCACTTCCAGAGAATGGGCTATTTTCTTATTATTATCATTTTTTTAAGGCTATTCACAATACAATTATTGGAAACTATAATGCAGCAAAACACCTTTTCGAGAACGCTAAAAAGCTGCTAATACACGTATCTGACGAACTAGAGAATGCTGAATTTAACTACCGCTTAGCTGCCTATTATTATCAAACATATCAACCACTAGTAGCAATCCAATCTGCAAATGAAGCTAAAGCGATTTTTTCAAAACATATAAACTGTGAAATTAATGTTGCTTTGTGTGATAACATCTTTGGTTTATCTTGTATTGATTTAAAACAGTTTGAACAAGCTGAAATTAGACTTGATTCAGCATTAAATATTCTACAGAAGTATTCAGAGGAGACTTTATCATTAAGAGTACGACATAATTTAGCTTGGCTATATGCAAGTCAAAACCTTTCAGAGTTAGCAATGCGTCATATTTCAGAGGTTACAACTAAGCAACCAAATCACTTTAAAGCACTTTTTGTTGAAGCACGTGAATACTACAAGCTTGGAGAATATACCCAGGCTAAAGAACTTATAAAAAAAGGATTAAACATCTCAAATAAACTAGAAAACAAAGAGTTTCAATATCGTTTCATGATTTTAAGAGAACTAAATAATAAAACTTCTATAAATGATTTAGAAATGATAATTTTGGAAGGAATTTCTTACTTTAAAACAGAAAACCTTTGGGAATGTATACAAGAGTACACTGATGTTCTAGCAAATATGTTTTATGAAAAAGAAGACCATATAAAAGCTAGTCAATACTTTTACATGGCCAATCAAGCAAGAAAAAAACATGAAGAAAAGGGAGCTTTGATATAATGAAAAAGATTAAATTGAGCATCATTGGCTTAGCTGTTATTAGCATCACAACTCTTGGGTTAAGCTTCACCTCAGAAACACCGAAAACACAGTTAGGATATGTAGCATTAAACATTGGGGACACCCCTGCACCACAAAGACCTGACCTTGTTCAATCTATTGACGTAAGTAAAGACTACAACTCAACAACAACTGAAAAAGCACTTTAAAAAATGAAAGACCTTCAATTAAGAAGGTCTTTTTAAATACGCTTATTTAGAATATTTCCCTTTCATGTAGGCTTTATTTTCTCATCAACTCCGCAATCCTCTTACTCTCCTCACTACCAACTTTCTCAAGTTTCTCCACAACTAAATTCCGTCTCTCTACAGAATGATTTTGACTTAACTTCGCTTTTCCTTCTATTTTATTTATCTTTATTTTGAATCCAACTATTCCCTTACTTAATCCTCCCATATAATTTGGATCTACATCATTAAGTGAGTAGGTGCTCTCTGGATCTTCATATTTATTTACTAAATCTTGAAGAGAATCTACTAATGTCTTCTCATCCTCAACAATTTCTAATTCACCATATACATGCACTGCAACGTAATTCCATGTTGGTACTGCATTGTTTGTTTCATACCATAACGGAGAGATGTAACTATGTGGTCCTTGAAATATAGCTAGTACTTGCTGAGTCCCAATATCTTTCCACTGTTCATTCGGCCGTGCGAAGTGACCATGTAAAGTAAGGGTCTCCCTATTTAATAACAACGGCAAGTGCGTTGCATATGGTTCTCCGTTATGTTGAGAAAATAATGTCCCAAAGCTATTTTGTTCCATTATTTCGTACTTCATCTCTTCATCTTGTATTACGAAATATTTTGGTATGTACATAAGCTCCCTCTTTTCCGCTCTTTTCTATTTTATTTCCTATTATATTTAGTAACCGCATCAATCAACAGGGCCAGTTTGTATTTGTTTTATAATGGCAGCTTTCTATTTCAAAACAATAGGCAGCATGTATTCCATGCTACCTTAGTTTATTTTTTCTAATATATTTTTAATAAATACGGTCTTACCCTCAATATAACTAGATCGATTTTTCGACTCTCTTGCTAACTCTTCCTTCAAGTTTCCATACTCATTAGCTACTTCAGTATGTTCACGAAGGTAATCTTGAAACGCTATATGCCTTCTCAATTCTTCACTATTTTTATCACACACATATAAATGATGTTCCATCCAAACTGTATTTCCCTCGTTCCATGGAACGAACGTATCCTTTCTTCCAAACGCCTCTCTTCCTTTAAAGCTCCATTCTAACTGATGATAGTATCCTATCGCTTCAAACTTTGTTACTACTTCAGGAAAGATTTCATAATCTTCTATTACGATATCAATATCTAATATTGGTTTTGCTACAAGTCCTTTAATAGATGTACTCCCAACATGTTCAATGGATAAAATGCGGTCTTCCATTACATCGTTAATGAAAGTGTGTAGCTTATTAAATTCACTTTCCCATTGGATGTTATACCCTTCGATAGTAATTCTCTGTTTCAAAGTATCCCTCTCCTCAAAAGCAACTATAACCTCTGAATATGAGTATCCTTAAAATCCGTCTCATATTTCAATCCATATCCAAACATTCGATCCATTCCAATATGTGCTGTCCATATTAAGCCAATCATTATAACGGTATCTATCTTAAAATAGACACCTATTAGAACAATTAATATGGATATGATATATGTATGACATACGTTATATATTTTCGCACCAACGTGATTATTGATCCCATACGCTAACATGGAGAAATCCGGCGCTAAAAGGAATACAAAAAATATAATCCAACTAAACTCATATATTGAATACATATAAATCGTGGCTAAAAATACAACCATTCCTTCAAAATGTACAATACGTTTTTGCATTATTTATCATTCCTATTTTTCTATATTTATTAATACATTTTCATCGCTGAAAGTATTCTTTGCATTTTTTGACCAGATGGTTGCTAATATTGGCCCTGCAATGTTATGCCATACTGCCGCTAATACACTTGGGAGTGCAGCAGCCGGTCCAAAATGCAAAATACTTTCCAGCTATATTACTTATCGCTTCTAGTACTTTCATCCACTCAGCCCCTATCTTTTAATTGAAACACCTTATTCGGATTCAAAATATTTTGCGGATCAAGAGCTTTCTTTATTTTCTCCATTACAAATAATGCCGCCCCATGTTCTTCTTCTTGATACTTTCGTTTTCCGATTCCAACGCCATGTTCTCCTGTACACGTTCCTCCTCGTTTAAGAGCATACAAAACGATACTTTCGTTTATTTCGTCTGCCTTCTTTACTTCCTCTTTATCATTTGTGTCAATCATTAAGAGTACATGGAAATTCCCATCTCCAACATGACCTAGAATACCGCCAATAAGCCCTACTTTATCTAATACCTCTTTCGCATGTTGAATCGCTCCAGCTAATTCCGAAATTGGCACACATACGTCTGTACTCATTAGCTTTTTACCAGGATAACTATGCACGTAAGAGTACGCTAAGTTATGTCTTGCATCCCACAGTTTATTTCTCGCTGCTGTTTCCATCTCAAATGCAATTTCTATACATTTATGATCAAGAACGATTTCTTTCGTAAATTCAATATCTTGCTTTAACCCTGCTTCATTACCGTGAAACTCTAAAAACAGTGTCGGTTCTTCTCTGTAACTTGTTTCATTGTAATGATTTACTTGTTTCATAGATAATTCATCAACGAGTTCAATTCTCGCGATTGGAATACCTGCCTGTAATATGTTAATTACAGCTTCTACTGCATCATTTATAGTTGGAAACGATGCCCTCGCAGCCATAACATGTTCTGGTATACCGTATACTTTTAAAGTTAACTCCGTGAAACATCCAAGTGTTCCTTCTGAGCCTACGAAAATACCATTTAAATGATAACCTGATGATGACTTCGCCGCTAAATTCCCGGTATGTATTACTTCTCCATCAGCAAGAACGACTTCTAAATCTCGGACTTGATCACGCATTACTCCATACTTTACCGCTGTCGTTCCGCTCGCATTTGTAGCAGCCATTCCTCCTAACGTTGCATCAGCTCCTGGGTCTACACTAAAAAATAATCCATACTTTTTCAATTCTTTATTAAGCTGAGAGCGCGTCACCCCTGGCTGTACTCTCACAAGAAAATCCTTTTCTCTTATTTCAAGTATTTTGTTCATAAGAGAAAAGTCCATTGTAATTCCTTTTTCGTAAGGAATTACATGTCCCTCTAAACTGGACCCTACTCCAAATGGAACGACAGCTGTTCCGTGCTGACTCGCTATTTTCATTATCGCGCTAACTTCTTCGGTCGTTTTTGGAAAAACAACTACATCAGGTAAACTACTAACATGGTAAGATTCATCTTTACTATGTAACTCTCGTACTGTCATATTTATTACTACTCGATCTTCAGGAAGTATGCCTTTTAATTCATTTACTACATGTTCAATTGTTATTTCCATAATCAACTCTCCTTTTTAAATTTAAAACAAGTATACCATCTTTATACAAAATAATTAGAAAAATGAGATTTTTAAACCTAAACATACAAAAAAGAACCTGCAGCACACGCTACAAGTTCTTTTCCACTACATTTTAAACGATTTCTTTATTAACAACATAAACCAAATTAAAGTAACTGCCATCAACGAATGAGAAAATCCTACAATATAAGTTAACCCTTTAAAGTCAGCTCCATTTAACTGAAGAAGCCCTCTCGCTGCTAGCGAACCTAACATTAATGTTAATACAATGTTATGTAAAACAAACCACTTATTAAACCCTTGCACTTCATGAAACGCGAATACTTTTGCTAATCCTAAAGCAATTAAAAAGAAGAAAAAGCCAAGTACAAGTGTATGTGTATGCAAAAGATTTAACAAAGTAGATCCTAAAATCCCTTTATACTTACCATACTCCCTAGCGAAAATCCCTGATAATAAACCGATAATCAAATACGTAAACGATGCATTATATAATTTCTTCATTATGTACCTCCTTGAGTAGAATGTGTAGTGTGTCATATTTAGTAATAATGATAGTTATATAGTAAAAACTCCTAGTCACCTAGGAGTCATTGTATAAGCATCTCACTCTTTACAATCAATCCTAATTATAAAATATCTCTCTATACAAAACAAACGAACTTTATGTGAACAAACAAAGCTCCATTAAAATATGTTGCACTTTTGTTTTACACAATCCATACTAATTGTTATAACTTTTTAAAGGTGGTGTAATAATTGATAGTTCTTGAAACCGAACGTCTTAACCTTCGTTGGTTTGATATAAAAGACGCTCCTTTTATTCTTGAGTTAGTAAACGATCCTGCATGGATTCAGTTTATCGGTGACAAAGGAGTTAGAAACTTAGAAGATGCAAAAAATTATATTGTAAACGGTCCCATCGATATGTATAACAAACTCGGATTTGGCCTTTACTTAGTAGAACGAAAAGAAGATCTCACTCCACTTGGTATGTGTGGCCTTATTAAAAGAGATTCATTAGAAGATGTTGATATCGGATTTGCCTTTTTAGAGACATTCCGTTCACAAGGATACGGCTACGAGTCAGCTTCTGCGATAATCGAATACGGTGTACAAAAGCTCAACATGAAACGAATTGTAGCAATTACTTCTATAGATAACATCGCCTCAGGAAAGCTTTTAGAAAAAGTAGGATTACGATTTGAGAAAATCATTTCAGATTCAGGAGAAGATTTAAAATTATTTGGGTATAACGCATAGTAAAGAAGGTCGCCGTGAATGGTGACCTTCTTTACTATTTTACTGATCTCGTCATAATACTTTTAGTTCCATTATAGTTTTGCAGTAATTCTTGTGATTACTACTATGCCTTTCATATCACATTTTTTGGAAATTCATAGAAATAAAACTTTCACATTTAAATAAATTATATTAATATATCAAATAAAGGAAGTGAGAATAAATGGAACAACCTCTATTTTTATTAGTTCTTCAATTCATTGCATTCATATTAATCATTTGTATCGTATATGGAATGTTGTACAATACCGTATTAAATTTAAATATGCCTAAATGGACTGCACATATAGTAGCTACGGTCTTTTCCCTTGGTATTACCTATCAAGCTTTTATAAATTTTATTTGAAAAACTTTTGTAGCAATTACTTCTATTGTTGATGCAGTAAAGCTTTTAGAAAAAGCAGGATTGCAATTTGAGAGGGTTATTTCAAGATCAGAAAACGTAACCATTTTTTATAAAGTCTTTCCAGCGCAAAATAGTGAAGAAGTTAGTTCCGCTGAAAGTGTGTTTGCATAAAAAGAAATGAATTTAATTGATGCTACAAAAATTTTATTTTAATTCTGGTTCTATTGTTTGGAATCGTTCTAGGGTACCATTTGTGTGGACTTTAAAAATTTTCATTTGCGCACCAAAATGTTGCGTTAAGTAACATGTATCACCAGTTATTAAATTTCCAATCTTCCAATCAGGTTGATATGTACTTTCCATGGAACTTTCTAAATCCCCGATCATTATTAAATTGATATATAATGAAGATGAACTACTCAACATTTTCGTTAAAGATAGTCTATCAACCTCTAACTACCTAATGAACTCAAGTAAACACATCTTCAGTCATTTTAAGAGGTACAAAAGGCACCCTTTCGGGTGATTTTTGTATAAAAATTCTATTTTTTTATATTCGATACCAACCACGAACCTTTTTAAAATAATAATATCATTATGTCTCCTTTTTAGAGATTATTTTTAATTACCTTGAATTTTTTGCACCAGAACCGGAAAATCCCTGACTACTCGAAATATCAACTATCAGGTGCTAATATTCAATAACGCGTACTGAAAATGATTAAACATTTTTATAAACCAGTGGAACATTTAAGAAATCAATTTTTCTCTTATCGAAATTTAATTAGCTTACAGTAATACAGTGGTCATATATTTTTAAGAATAACGGAAGAATATATAGAAATTGCTACAGAAATGTGAAGTTTAATTAATTTAGGAGGAACAAACTTGTTTAATCAGCTTGTAAAAGTTATACCGAATTTATTTACGATTGGAAATTTATTGTGCGGTGTTTTCTCAATCACCTTGAATATGAGTGAATATTTAGGAGCAGCCTCCATTCTCATTTTCTTTTCAGCTGTTTTAGATTTTCTTGATGGAAGAATTGCAAGAAAATTAAAAGTGAACAGTGAGTTTGGCGTAGAATTGGATTCCTTAGCTGATATTGTTAGTTTCGGCGTCGCTCCTGCGCTTTTATTTCATACGATAGCAACACCTTCTATTTTAACTTCTTTGGCATTTATTCTATTCCCAACAATGGGTGCTTTAAGATTAGCTAAATTTAGTATTAAACCAACTATTGGATATTTTAAGGGATTACCTATTCCAGCTGCAGGATTATCATTGGCTGGTATGGCATTGTTTTCATATAGTAATGCATGGATTACTTTAATCCTCGCCCTCTTAATGGTAAGTCCCATTAGGTTTAAAAAATTTTAATGAAGATCACGCCCAACGCCATTAAGGAGCATTTTAAATGGATTTAACGCGTCAATAAGTATAAAAAAGCGGGACAATAATATTAAATTAGATGCCCTTCGAAAAATTAAAACCTTGTATTTATGGCTATTGGGTTAATCCATCGATATGTTATTCTGAAACGTCAGTCCACTTTTAACAGGAGCTCCCTTTATCAAGAGAGCTCCTGTTCTTATTTCTTCTTCTTTTCTGTCGGCTGGCTTTGTTTAGCAAAATTAGATGAATCATCAAAATTCGGTTGCTTTTTACCAGCATTATTACTTCTACCTTTTCCCATATGTAATGCACCTCCCCTCCCCCTTACTATTCCCAATAAAAAAATTCTCTTGCATCCAAGAGAATTTTAAATTGGGTTCTTATTGATAATACCTAAGTACTTCCAACACTGCCATTCCATAAAAGATGGATCCAATGTTAAATTATTTAATGCTAAAACAAATATTACATTTTCATATTTAACTGGATAATCAATTAATAATCCTAATGTATTTCCTGAATCTGCGACAATTATGATTCCCTTTTCTAACACGTCATCTATAACTTCTTTTAATTATTCTTACCTAGCATATAATATTTTCCTACACATTGAGATTGCATGTTGTATAAGGAAGCCCTTCTTCTTTCCATGCAAGAAATCCTCCCTTTAAATTCACTACTTCCTTTATACCAGCTCTTTGTAAAATACTAGCTGCTATAGCGGAACGTAATCCGGTTCGACATTGCAAAACTATTGGAAAATTTTTCGGTATATAATCTAGTTGTTCAAATAGATTACCTAAAGTGATATGTATTGCATCATGAAGGTGTCCTTCCTCCCACTCTTTTTTACTACGCACATCGATAACCTTAACGCTTCCACCTTTTATATGCGGATATAATTCAATCGATGTTTTTTCTTTGTAACTTTCAAATCTATCAAGTCTTTGTATTACTTTTAAGGGTGCAAAAGCAATAATATTATCTAACCCAATAGATTCAAATTCTCTAATAACTGCCTCTACTTTAACCTTTTCCTCATCTAGAATTATTAAAGTTTCTTTTTTATAATCTAATAACCATCCACACCAAGTTGTGAAAGAATTGTTATAAGGTATGTTAATTGACTTCTCGATATGACCTGCAGCAAAACTCTCTACATCCCTTATATCAACTATTTGATAAACGCTCTTCAAAATTTCTTGAAGTTCTTCTACTGTATTAATAGCAGTACTTTTTCTCTTCTTACGAATTGGCGGACCATACTTATTTAAATTCTTCATTAATGAAAAATACTTTGGAGGCTCTGGCTGTGCCGTCAATAAAGTCGATATAAAATCACTTTCTTCATTACACCGAAATGCCCAATTGAACATCTTTTCATAACCTAATGTAGAAGTTGGAATTGCTCCTAATGCTTTTCCACATGCGCTTCCCGCACCATGTGATGGCCATATTTGCAAATAATCAGGAAGTATTTTTATTTTTTGTATAGAATCAAATAATTGTTTCGCTCCTATTTTTGCAGTATCTTTAATACCGACTGCAGTTTCTAATAAATCCGGTCTTCCTATATCTCCTACAAATATAAAATCACCTGTGAATATTCCTATCGGTTTATCATTCGTATAATTATTTTGACTTGTATCAGTTACTAAAAAAGAAATACTTTCAGGCGTATGCCCTGGGGTGTGAATTACATTAAATTTTATATGACCTACTTTAAACTCTGTGCCTTCTCTAACCAATTTGTATCGACCTTCGTTAAGATATTGATATTTCCAATCACAATCTCCTTCATCAGATACATATAAATTTGCATGGTAAAGATTAGAAAGTTCTCTAGACCCAGAAAGAAAATCAGCATGAATATGAGTCTCAGCCGCAGCAATTACTTCCATCCCCTCTTTCTTAGCAAATTCTATATATTGTTCTATATAGCGACTAGGATCAATAACGATTGCTACGCCTTCTTTCTGACAACCGACTAAATAGGAAGCATGTGCTAATTTTTCATCATAAAAATATTTTAAAAGCATAGCTATTCCCTCCAATTAGTTATTTCAAATTAATTTTCAATTTTTGTAACCACTTTTTATCTTCTCCTATAGAATCCCTTTCAACATTAAATTCCAATACATATATGGCAACATATATCTTTTAAGTAAAAACATACTATACCGTTCTTTCGCTTGATTAAATGGAAACGTTTCTTGAGGCTCATGTTCATAGTTAAATTCAGCAAGTATAAGACTTTTATATCCTGTAACAATCGGACATGATGTATATCCATCATATTTAGCCTGTAAATCTCTTCCGCTAAGTACGTCCATAATATTTTGTTTTAAGACGGGTATTTGTTTTCGAATTGCTGCTCCAGTTTTAGAGGTAGGTAAATTGGTACAATCTCCAAGTCCAAAAATATTTTTATATTGCACATGCTGCAAAGTATAAGGGCTTATATCCACCCACCCCTGATGATCACTTATCTCACTCTCTTTAATAAAATTAGGTGGCCCCATTGGCGGAACAACATGTATCATACTATATGGTACGGTTTCTCTTTTTAGTGTTTGCGTATCTTCAAAAATTGCCTCTCTCTTTTCGGCGATAATTTCCACTAGATTTTTATTATAATTCGTTATAATTTGCTTTCTTTCTAGTACTTGTTCTAAAGTATTTGCATATCGTGGAACCTGAAATATGTTATTGTTTGCAGAATAAAATATTACTTTACTTCTGTTTCTTACACCACTATTACAAAAATACTCCTCTGCTAAGTACATAATTTTTTGTGGAGCACCACCGCATTTAATAGGAGTATTAGGGTGGGTAAAAAGCGCATTTCCTCCTTTAAATTTTTCGATTTCTCTCCAAGTAGAATCAACATATGTATAAGAATAATTGCTACATACCCCATTAGTGCCAATAGACTCTTTTAAGCCTTTAATACTGTCCCAATTTATTTGGATACCAGCTGCTACAATAAGAATTTCATACTCAAGTAGCAGTCCGTCATCTAAAAGTATCTTATTTTCAGATGGAAATAACTCAACAACACTTTTAGGGATCCACGTTGCCCCTTTTGGAATAAGCGATTCCTGATTACGCATCGTACTTTCCTTTGAAACAATTCCTCCCCCCACTAAACTCCATAGTGGCTGAAAGTAATGTTTTTTTGATGGATCAATAATTGCTATACTTTCTTTCAATAGGGGTACATTTCGTAATAAATGTGCAGTAGAAGATAGTCCTGCTGTCCCAGCACCAATTACAATAATTTTATAACTATCTCTGGTCTTCATTATCCTCTTCCTATCTAAAATTGATTTTTAAATTAACTAATTAGTAGCCATTTTTTCATCGTAGTAACATGATTATAAGTTAAAAACATCATAGTTTTATCTGATTTAAATGAAAATTTTGTTAATTTTACCATCAACATTACTATATGCGTAAATCCCCTATGTTACTTCCATATTTTAGTTTTAATATTAAAACTAAATATTATTATATAAAATAAAAATAATGCATTAAAATACTTTTCATGAATCCGGATAAGTAATGTTTAAAAAACAACATCTAACATCTTAGATGTTAAAATAAACAAATTCACATACTTCACAAATATGAAAAGTATTAAATATCGCTTAAGTTTCGTTACCTTTTTCTGTATATATTGATAAAAAATTGTGAAATTTTATCGCATTATGCAAGACATTTAATATTAAATATATTACTTTTACTATGAACTAAATGGTTTATAGGGCTTTTCTAAATAAACAAGGTGCTAAATTAATTCTTAAGAAGCCATTATCATTGCATTTATCTAAAAATTTTAAAAAATACACGCAGATGGATATCATCTTAAATACATATATAATTACCTTTAATTTTTTGACACGATTTCACATAATTCTTAAACTGATTTTTTTGCGTGCATTATGAAAAAAAATGCACCGTGTCAGTCTTTAAAAGATTATATATCATAACTTTAAGAGAGGCAGGAAAACTATGAAGATGAAAAGAAAAATCTACTGGTTAAATGCTAGCCAATAGATTTTTCTTTTTTATCTAAGGATTCTTTTAAAAGAACAACAATTTTACTACAGTAATCAAGAACAGGTTTCTAAATTAAGTTACTGGAGAATATATAACTCTGGCGCAATATCCCTACCAGCTTTCATTCCAATAATAACTCCATGATATAACGTCAAAGATGAAATCCCTCAACTTAGGTATTTGACTTTTTAAATTTATACAAATGTCTTAGCTCTATGTACTGTGATATATAGGTCCACATCAATATGTTATTGCATCATATACTGAACAGATAATTTAAATTACTTTTATAAAGGATGATGAGGATGAACCTAGAAGATATACAAAAATCCTATGGCGTAATCGTAAGTTTAGGAGGATTGTGTCAAGTCACCAACCAAATCAAAAGACACAATTTAAGAACATTTTCTGGACCTTTAGATTGGTTTTATTATCCATCACTTTCAGATGTAAACAGATTACTTCAAAATCGATTTAAAAAATTCATGAAGTTGGAAAATATGGTTATAGAAGGTTCAGAAAGTTACGGTCTTATTGAATCAGAATTTGATAATCAAATTAAATGGGCAGAACGAATTACCTACTGTATAAAGGACACTTATTATAATTGTTTTTCAATGCATGATTTTCCTATTAATTCCGAAAAGGATTTGAAATCAACCTATCCTTCTTTTAAAGCTAAATTAGACACTAGAATTAATCGATTCCTTGAAAAAATAAATAGTAGTGAATCCATTTTATTCATTAGAATTTGGGGAAATCGAGATGAAGCGGTTGAATTACAAAACGTATTATCTAAAATTACAAATAAGGATTTTAATATTCTTATTGTTAATTTCAAGGAGGGTATATCTAATATTGTTGAACAAAATTGGGGAATATCGAGGGTTTGTTCAATTGAACTCCCACGTTATCAGGATAGATGGGAAGGTGATGATTCCGATTGGGATGTTATTTTAAACAAAATAACATTAACTTAATAATTTTCTTCTTACTTTTAACATGATTTGGCCCGTAAAATCAAATAGGTGTAGAAAAATAAAATTCCTGTCTAATTGATACACACTTAATTAACAAAACGTTCATATAATAATTCGTAAGTCCTTCTTTATTGAATAAATAGTTCTTTACAAAATTAGTTCCATCACTAGAGCACCTTTATGCGGTGCTCTTTTTTGAATTTATAAAATGTAAAAATAGTTGTTCCATTTTCCTTTAAATGGCTAATTCCCTTTGTTATTCTTCTATTGATTTCTGTATAATCATTTATGCGATCAGCATATTCTGCTTATGTAGTGCATTCACGACTACTTACTTCCATACTTTATCTTATATTTTGTCTTCTTGGATATTTCATTATAAGCTTCTTCAATTCCCTTGATTTCCTTCCCCTTCTTTTATCTTAAGAATAAGCAATTTCTTTCATTAATATTAAATAAACTAAAGCATAGATTTTAAAAGAACCTAATTTACATATAATTCATGATAAACTACAGTGTGTATTCTCCACGTTTAATCAGCATCTGAATTATAAATCTAACATATTTTTTTTAGTTGATTGTCATTATGGTACAACCGTGTATACATTTACCAAACAAACTACATAGTTTAAATTAGTAAAATATATAGAGAGGAGGGAAATAAATCTATGAAAGTCATAATTTTGTGTGGCGGAAAAGGGCTTCGGATGCAAGGAATTTTAGAGGACATTCCCAAACCATTAGTTCGAGTTCAAGGAAAGCCTCTCCTCTTGCATATAATGAATTGGTATAGAAAATATGGACATTCTGATTTCATTTTACCCTTAGGATATAAAGGTGAGAAAATTAAGGAATATTTTATGGACTTTAGCTGGAAAGAGAATGACTTTAGTTTGAATTTTAAAACCAGTCAATATACGCTACTTCAGAAATTAGAAAATTGGAATATACACTTTATAGATACAGGAATTGATACAATGACCGGGGCAAGACTAAAAAAACTTGAATCCTTTGTACAGGGTGAAACCTTTTTATTAACTTATGGTGACGGATTAGCCAATATAGATATTGATCAACTAATAGCATTCCATAAAGAAAAAGGAAAAATTGCTACATTAACTGGAATTAAAAAAAATAGTCAATACGGCCTATTGGCGGTCGAAGATGGAATTGCTATTGATTTTAAAGAAAAACCATTACTTGATGAAGTAATTAATGGCGGTTTTTTTGTATTTAACAAAGAAATATTCAATTATTTAAGTAATAATGATGATTGTGTTCTAGAAGAAGATCCTCTTCGAAATTTAATAAAAGACAATGAGCTCGCCGTCTATGAACACAATGACTTTTGGGCTAGTGTCGATACACCTAAAGATTTAAAAACTGTAAATGAAAGTTGGAATCCAAATAAATTTTAGTGGAGAGGACTGAATAAGCATTGAACTCTAATGATAAAAAAATAAGTTTACCTCGATTGTACATCCCCTCTAATGAGAAAATAGTTAACCCACTTTCAACAGGAATTAAAGCTTCAAATCTCTCCAAAAAAAATACTCAAAAAAGAATTAATCCCCAATTCTATAATCAACAACATGATCTAAATAATCATTTCTGCGTCATTGTAGGTAGTGAGTATGTCTTGAAAATTATTGCTTTACAGCAATCATTAATGCAGTACTCAGAAAAATTCACATTGTGGATTTGTTGTATAGATCCTTTTGCATATTCACTATTAAAAGAAATGAGTTTAATTAATGTAAACCTTTTACAAGTTGAAGAATTAGAAGATCGTGAACTAAAAGCAATTAAGAGAAAAAGAAAAGTAAATGAATATTGTTGGACTTTAAAATCTGTCTTGATAGAATATTTATTGGTCAATTATGATTTACCATCTATTCTATATTGTGATGGTGATTTATGCTTTTTCTCTGACCCTAATATTATTTTTGAGGAATGGGGTGACCATTCTATCTTCCTAACCCCCCAAAGAGATCGTGATTGGGTAGAAAAAATGTACGGAAAATATCAGGCTGGTCTAATTGGATTTAAGAATGATCTCTATGGACTAAAAAGTGTAAGATGGTGGAAAAATAAATGTATAGATTGGTGCAGTGCCGAGGCTGAAGAGGGGAAATTTGGAGACCAAAAGTATTTAGATTATATCCCTATATATTTTCCAAAAGTAAAAATTTCAAATAACTTAGGTATAAATGCTGCGCCTTGGAACTGTATATATAATAACGATTATAAAATTGACAAGACTAAAAATGATATATTTATTGAAAACGACAAACTAGTTGTTTACCATTTTGCATGTATTACTATCTTTACTGAAAATGATTTTGATCTTTGGTCTTTGGGAGAAATTTCAATACCCAATAATATATTAAACCATATTTACACTCCGTATTTAGAGAGAATTCAATTTGTTTTAAAGCAATTAAAGGATAAATTCAATAAAGATACTAAACAATTTTTAAGTAAAAAAGATATAAATAAAGCTCAAACTTTATATAAAGATTCACAATTAAGAAGAAAAATGAATCAATCCAATCATTTTATGAACTTTTCCATGATTATAAGTAAAGAACGATTAATTCAAGGATTGACCTCTTATTATTCCTTAGAAAATTTCAACGCTAAATTTACTGTATGGATCTGTTGTATGGATGATCTAACTTATCAAATATTAGAGCAATTAAAATTAAAGCACGCCATACTAATTCCGGTAAAAGAAATTGAAAATCATGAACTCCTCAGTATAAAAAATGATAGAAGTTTACAAGAGTATTGTTGGACATTAAAAGCGCCCCTATGTCTACATGTCCTTAGTCTTTATCCGGAAGTTGATCACATTATATATTGTGATGCTGATATGTATTTCTTTACAGCACCTAATATCATTCTTGATGAGTGGTGGAAATACTCTGTATTCCTTTGCCCTCAAAGAAGCTCTACTGAAATTGAAAGCATACACGGTATATACCAAGCTGGTTTAGTAGGCTTCAAAAACGATCAAAATAGTAAAGAAATTTTAACATGGTGGAAAGATAAATGCCTAGAATATTGTAATAATCATTATGATGTTGAAATGGATAGATGGGGTGATCAAAAATATTTAAATCACATTCCTAACATCTTTTCTAATATAAAAATCATGACTCATAGAGGTATTGATGCAGCACCTTGGAATGTCATTTTAAATAGCAGTTCTATATCCAAAACAGATAATAAAGTTTTTATTGATCAAGATGAATTAATAGCTTTTCATTTTGGAAGTATGCAAATTATTAATCCAAATGAGTTCGATTTATGGAAACACGAAACTTTAGAATTACCTCCAGCAGTTTTAGATTATATATACATTCCTTATATTGAACAATTGAATAAGACATGTCATACCCTTCATAATACTTTTCAAAAACCTTCCTCCTCTTTATTTGCTGATCAAATTGATACAACAACAATAAAAAATTATTTTAAATACCCCTCCCCTCATCACAATTAAGACTGATACTTTCCTTATTTAAAAATAAATCTATTTATTTCAGCAACTAAAAATACATCTTAATAAAGGATAGATTATCACTATGATTGCTTCATTTAAAAATAAAACTTTCCTTATTACTGGTGGATACGGTTTTATTGGTTCTCACTTGGCACGAAGACTTTTAAATTTACAAGCAAAAATTGTTCTTTTCATAAGAACACCATCAAACTCTTGGAGACTAAAGGATATTCTAAAATATATTGAAACCTATGAAATAGATATACGAGATAAAAAACAAGTACAAGATGCAATAAAGAAAATTAATCCCGATTATATCTTTCACCTGGCAGCCTATGGTGTAAATTCTGCCCATACAGATTACATCCATGCTATAGAAACAAATGTTATAGGGACTTGTAACATTATTCAAGCAGCAAAATTGGTGAATTGTAAAAAAATCATCAATTTTGGGAGTAGTTCTGAATACGGTAACAAGATGGAACCTATTCATGAAAATATGTTACTAACTCCTGTGGATATCTATGGAAGTACCAAAGCTGCTGCTACTATACTCGCCCATCAAATTGCTAGCGAAAACAATATTAATCTTATAACATTAAGACCTTTTGGCATATTCGGAGAAGGCGAAGAGCCGCATAAAATTTTTAGCTATATAATCTTGCGAGTATTACAAAACAAAGATGTAAATTTAACTTTATGTAATCAATTAAGAGATTATTGTTATATAGAAAATGTAATAGATGCCTGTATCCTAGCAGTAGAAAATACTACTGTACAAAATGAAATTTTTAATATTGGGAGCGGCACTATTCACCCCTTGAAACATTATGTAGAATTATTATTCAAACATTTGAAAACCAATTCCAGACCAAATTACGGTGCAATTTCCTCTAGAACAAATGAAAGATGGGTTCCTGAAGCGGATGTGCAAAAAATAAAAAACTCTCTTTCCTGGGAACCTAGAATTAATATTGAAGAAGGAATTATAAAAACTGTTAATTGGTATAAAAATAATAAACATTTATACCTAACCCCCTAAAAATAGGGTACTAAAGGAGGTGGACTAATTGTTAAACCAAAACTTTAATAATGCTTTTTACGGAAAAACAATTTTAATTACTGGACATACTGGTTTTAAAGGTTCTTGGTTATCCCTATGGTTGAATGAATTAGGTGCTACTGTAATCGGATATTCATTAGATCCTAAAAATAAGAATGATAACTTTAACATTACTAACCTTCAAAATAATATAATTGATATTCGTGGAGACATTAGAGATTTTAATAAATTAAATAAGGTTTTTACAGATTATAAACCTGAAATTGTATTCCATTTAGCTGCCCAACCTCTAGTTAATTATTCATATGAATATCCTAGAGAAACATACGAGGTAAACGTTGTAGGAACTATGAATGTACTAGAGGCAATTCGATTACATGAATCAGCTAAAATAGGAATTATGGTGACAAGTGACAAGTGCTATGAAAATAAAGAATGGCCTTGGGGTTATCGTGAAATTGACCCTATGGGCGGCCATGACATATATAGCTCAAGCAAAGGATGCTGTGAACTTTTAATTTCTTCCTATCGAAATTCTTACTTTTCAGAAGAAAACTTTTCTCAACACAAGAAAATAATTGCAAGCGTTCGAGCTGGTAATGTAATTGGTGGTGGTGATTGGTCAATAGATAGAATTATTCCTGATTGTATACGAGCATTAGAATCAAACAAAAACATTATTATTAGAAACCCTACTGCTATTAGACCCTGGCAACATGTACTAGAACCTTTAAGCGGGTATTTACTCCTTACAGAAAAAATTATAAATAATGGTATCCTTTATTCAGGAGCATGGAACTTCGGGCCATCCCTAAGCAATATTGTTCCAGTAGAAAAATTAGTGACCAGTTTACTAGATATTTGGGGCTGCGGGGATTGGACAGCAGAAAATATAGGTCCAATAAATTTTCATGAAGCAAATTTACTAAATCTTGACATTAGCAAAGCAAAATTCAATCTTAATTGGCAGCCAAAATGGTCCCTACAACAGACTTTAGAAAATACAATAGAATGGTATAAACATTATAATTCTTACACCAGTTCTGAGATGATAAATCTATGTATTAGCCAAATCAAACAATATTGTATGCTTTGAACTACTCCCACTTCCCCATACTTGCTGTGAGTTCCTTATGGAGGGAGTCTTCTTGGTTAAAATAATAAAAGATACATTAATTTTTATAGTCTAAATTATAAACCTACTATACCTAAAATTATGTGATTGTCCATTAACAAAGATTTTATTTCTTCGGTTATTTCAAATCAACTATTGACATTATACTTAAGCATAAAGGAATCACATATTTTTCTAGTGATTCCCTTGTTCTGAGAAAATAATGTCTTGCTTTAACGACAATACAGTATATGCGATTATTAATTTATTTGTTCTAGTTATGAAAAAATCTATTCCTGTCAAAAGAGCTTTCTTCAAAGAAAAACTTCCTATTTTCTTCTACTTATCCTACCCGAAAAGTAACTAAGATGAAAATTTTGATAATTATATCTACTATTATAGAATTATCCCCTTCTTGTAGCTATTCCACTAAAGTTCATGCTTATATATTGATTCTCTGATTTATTATCACCAATGTTGATGAATTCATGCATTGCTTATTCTATACACAAATTGCTTTTTGAATTATCTTTTCAGAATAAGTAAAGAAGGCTTTCTCTTTTATGCACTTCCTCCCTACCAGTCTTTAATTTGCCTTTAATCAACAATAAGAACAAATCTTCAATATAGTACATCTTCTATAAAACAAAACCATAAGTAAGATAATTTCACTATTACAAATAATGAGATGTTCTGTTTCACCTTTTTACATTATCTAAAAAAGAACTTGTAGGAATTCTTACAAGTTCTTTTTTGTTTTCTTTATTGTCTTCTTATTTACATACGCAAGATTTATATATTTTATCGGATACATACTATATGTATCCGATAAAATAATTTAAAAATTAATATGTAATTGATCCGTTTTAAGAAAAGGAAATTTCATAAATCTTCAATCACAGTTTCTAAGTTCACCTGATAGAACGTATAAAGACTCATATCATCTTTTGATAATTTTTGGATGTTTTATTCTAAGTATATTCGACACAAATTGATTGTTTTTTATGAATTTTCTTGAAAAATATTGTAATATCACTCCATTTTTTCTTCTATTTTGTTATGATGTTTATAATTAAATTGGATTGGGATTTTTTTAGAAAATGGGGGCGTATATTATGAGTGTTTCAGTAAAGGGAAATGAGCAATTAACCTCTCTATTGAACGACTGGTATCGAGCTATGCTATCTCAACAAGTTATAAAAGCTACTAATCTAAAAAAGAAAATTGATGAAAAAATTAATAAGTTAAGCATTGAGCCGGATCAAGAACATCAGGATCAAAATTTGTTACTATACTATTCACTACTCGAATTTCGTTACAAGGTCTTAACAGATAGCCTTGGTATTCAACAAAATAGTTTTGATACTATTAGCGATTATGATATGCCTACAGATCAATTTCTACAATTCTATTATCATTTTTTCAAATCCATTCATTCCACTTTTATATCTAATTATACTGAGGCAGAGGAACATTATAAACTAGCAGAAAAAATATTGGTAGCTATACCAGATGAAATTGAACATGCTGAATTTTACTATAGAATTGCTACTTTCTATCACCATACCTATAACAATCTCGCTTCTATCGAGTACGCAAATAAATCGAGGGCAATCTTTTCAAAGTACGAAGGTTATGAAGTAAAAACAGCCTTTTGTAATAGTTTGCTAGGTGGTTGCTGCATCTATTTAAAACAGTACGAACAAGCAGAAGAATATCTACATTGCGCAATTGATTTACTACAAAAAAATAGGGAAGAAGATTCCTTGTTATACGTAAAAAATACTATGGGGTGGCTGTATTCTGATCAAAGTATGTCTACTTTAGCTATTCGTCACCTTTCAGAAGTAACAGAGAAAATCCCTACACACTTCAAGGCCATCTTCCTACAAGCTAAGGAACATTATAAGTTAGGAGAACAATCAACGGCCAGCCAACTCATTGATAAGGGACTACAGATTTGTAGAGAAATTCATAACGAAGAATACACACACCACTTCTCTATTTTTAAAAAATTAAACGAAAATATTCCATTGGAAGAATTAGAAAAAATCATTCAAGAAGGAATCTTATACTTTGAGGAAGAAGAATTATGGGAATATGTTGTCGAATACGCCGAATTATTTGCCACAAAATGTAGACAATTAGAGAACCACCAAAAAGTAAGTGACTATTTCCATATTTGTTATCAAGCAAGACAAAAATCAATCGCAAAAGGAGTGTTAAAATAATGAAAAAAATTAGCTTATTATTATCAGGCATTGCTTTTATTGGGGTATTAACGGTGGGAATTTTTCAGTTTTCTAAAACAGATCAGCTTGCTACTCATGGGCATTATCCTGCTCCTTCATATAGTGTTGGCGATTATGGTGGTGCACCACCACAAATTTAATGTAAATGTATTTAAAAACCCTCCAAATGGAGGGTTTTTAAATGGCTTATCTGCCTGTTCAATACGCATAGAGAGTACATATTATACTTATTTACTATGTTATAAGATTTTTCATTTCCACTCTGTAACAAGATTCTAGCATTCTCTCCTAGAATCTCAACTTAAATCTTAAATCCACCAATTAACTCTTGAAGTTCTTCCGCCATCTGTGCTAATTGTATTGCTGAAGAATTTATCTCTTCCATAGAAGCATGTTGTTCCTCAGATGAACCAGCTATCGTTTGCATACTTGAAGAATTTTCTTTTACAGCCATAGCTATTTGATCAATCGATGTATCAACTTTCATTGCATCAGTTGTCATTTTATTTGATAGTTCTACCATACCATGCACTTTTGATACAATATCATTTGCAGATTTTGAAATCTCATAAAAACTTTGTTTTGTATCATTCGCAACCTTAATTCCCGACTGTACTTCTACGCCTACTTCATTCATAGCTTTTACAGTCTCATGTACGTCTGCTTGTATTTCCTTAATTAAACTTCCAATTTCCATTGAAGATTCGGATGATTGCTCCGCCAACTTTCTAACTTCATCAGCAACAATTGCAAACCCTCTCCCCTGTTCCCCAGCTCTAGCTGCTTCAATCGCTGCATTTAATGCTAATAAATTTGTTTGTTCCGCAATATTTTGAATCGCTTCTAATATACTGCCAATTTGCTGTGATTTCTTATCTAATAATTTTATGACATTATCGGATTGAGAAACAGAGTGATGGATAGACTGCATTTGTGTTACAGTTTGTTCTACTAATTGTTCACCTTCATTGGCTTTTTGTTTAGTGTATATGGATGAAGCCGATACTTCAGAAGCATTCTCAGCTACGTATTGAATATTTCGTGTTACCTCACCAATTAATTCAGCTCCAGACTCAACTTCATTATTTTGAACCTCTGCACTGTTCGAGATTTCTTCCATCTCTTTTGTAATTTGTTCTGTCGCAACACTTGCTTGCTCTACACTAGCAGTTAGTTCCTCAGAAGACGCAGCTACATGTCCTGCAGATGTGTTAATTTGAGAAATAATATTACGTAACGACTCTGCCATTGTATTGAAACTACCACCTAATTGACCAAGTTCATCCTTTGAACGAATATCTATTTTCTCGGTTAAATCTCCTTGACTAATTCTTTGAGCTGAAATGACTAATTGTCTTAGTGGAGTAATTATAGATTTGAGTATGAATAGAATTACAATTCCACCTAACAATAATGAAGCACCTATTATAGTGAGCGTTTTATAAAAAATAGGATTGGTAGCTTCTTCAATTTCTTTCGTAGGCATTACGCCAGCTATTTTCCAACCTGTTTTTTTATTTGTCTTAAAGCTTATGTTTCGATCTTCACCATTGAGGCTATAAGTAATTACTCCATCTTCTGTCTTGTACAATTCATCCACTAAAGTTTTATCTAATTTCTCTCCAGGTTTTAATGATGGATGAACAACTATAGTTTTATCTTGACTAACTATAGATACAAATCCTTGCTTCCCAATTTTTATCATTTTGGATGTTTTTACGATATCTTTAATATTCAAATCTACGCCAATGACACCACTTTTATCTGCATTCTGCTTTGCAATTGCAATTACCATATTTCCTGTAGACTTTGATTTATATGGAGATGAAACAATAATCTCTCCATCTGCTTTTACTGCATCCTTATACCAACTGCTTTCTAGCGGATTAAACCCTTCTGGTATTTTTCCAACAGGTGCATGAATAAATTGATTGTTACTGGATGCCGTATAAATCGTTTCTATCTCTGGATGTAACTGTATATATTGATCAAATTTATTCTGTACATTTTGCGATTGTTCAGGATTATAATCCCCTTGTGTGAGTACCTTTGCAAAATGAGTGATATCTGTATGCTTATTTTCTAATTCATCATCAACAATCTTATCTAAAATACTTATATTATCTTTTGCTGATTGTAGAATTGTTTCATTAAGATCTGTTTTTGATTTATTATAAGATGATACTCCTACGATAAGGCTTGGTATAATTAATATTGCTATAAATGCCATAGACAACTTCGTTTTAAGCTTTATTTGCCCCAATCTTTCTTTTATATTAAACACTAGCTACTTCTCCTTTTCATTTTTACTACTTATATAGTTTATTTAAATTTTTCTCCTTTACTTTTCCACATTCATTTATGGTACCATTCGAAATGAAACCATAATTACATCCTATTATCCACACTTTATAATTTAGAGATTTAATTTTCACAGACAGAGTTTTATCTGTCCTCCTTTCGAATATGTTATTTTTCTAGATTCAGCAATTATTAGACTACGAATTATTCCAAATAAACTTGATGCAACATATACTTCATTTAAAAAATAATTATTGGATTTGTTTGGATAAAAATCTAGTTTAGCGCTAATCCAATCGGATGAAATTCTTACCATAATACATTCACTAAACATAAATAAGTAAATTTATTTCTTTTAATACTTATATTTAACTGCCTTTTAACCATTCTAACTGTATTATTTCATCGTTTTATCTATTTATTACAACCACTTTTGTTTTATTGAATCACTAAACTATAAATTCTAAATAGGAGAATAAAATAAATTAGAGAATTACATTGTAACACATATATATAAGTTGTTAATATTAAAATTTAAAACTTTACTATTTTTCATATGCAATATTACATGCGAAAAGCCATAATTTTTTTGTTATACTATGCATGTGGATTTTTCATCCAAAATCCACCCAAACGCATATTTATGTATATGCCACCCTAATTGATGAAAGTGAGAAGAGTGTTTATCATTTTTCTCACTTTTTTATTTAGGCTCTGTTAATATTGATTATTGATAAAAAGTATTAAATAAGGGAAGACACCTTAGAGTTGGTGCTTCCCTTATTTGTTGATTATTCAAATCTAAAATAGGTATTTTCTAAACCTATTCTTTGCTTTAATGTTCTGCCCAAAGCATAATTATTTGGTAATTCTTTTTCAATGACACAAATAATATAACCTGCTTTTCCTGTTGTTAAATTAGTTAGTTGTAAGTAGTTAGTGTTGTCGTAGATATAAGAAATAATATATTCATAGAAATTATTTTCTTTATCTTCTCTATTCATACCAACATTGTACAACCTAACTCTTGCTCCTACCCAAATTTCCTCATCATCATCAACATTACTTAAAGGCATCCATTTCGAGTTATCCAATATTTCACCCTTTTCTTAATTCATTCGTTTATACACGAATGTTGCTAGACACAAACTATCATAAGCATCCGTCATTTCATTGATTAGACGACCACCAACAGAGAAAAAAGACTCAACATAGCTTTTTACCCATTGAAACACTTGCTCTTTTAGTTATTTTTACATTTTGAATCTACGAAAATGAATTCCCTTATAAAAACTCTAACAGAGAATGTTCCCTCCAAATTTCACCTAGGGAATTATTTGTTTTCCAAAAAACCTACCAACATCTTTATCAACTCATTTTAGAATATTTAAACAATAATTCCATATACATTACCTGCATAAATTATTCATTTTCTTTTATATAAGACCTACCTTTTTACTTTTGGTAGATTATTAGACATTGGATTATTATACATAAACCCAAAAACATGCGGTATTTTGTAGAATTTTGTCTATCAATATGTATGTACACCCTTTTGTAGTGGATATAGACTGTGAGGTGTAAGGAGATACCTTACAAAATAATAAAAAGGAGATTATAGAATGAGTAGATTAACAAAATTCTCAAAGTTAGTATTTGCAACTTTAATCGCGGGAAGTAGTCTAAGCACCTTTGTTTCGTCACACAGTGTACAAGCTGACACCTTAGATCCTAATTACCAAGACAATGTAAAATTCATACCACCTTCTAGTGCTAGGCCAAAATTGGAACAAAAAAACACTATTGTTCCAGAAGCAAAAGTTGTTAAAAACCATTATGTAAAGTACTCTAAAGCACATTTCCAAACTAAAGAAAGTATACCAAAAGAGATTTATTATTCTTCAGAAGGCTTTAAGGGCTATATACAGGCAAGTACCGTTTGGGATATGGGAGATCATTTCGCAACACTATATTCCGGAACCGTTATTCGATGTTAGACTTTTAATCCATTCTCCCCTAATGCTTAAAATGATTAATAACTCACTGCCAATACTTTAATATCTATTGTTCATAAAATAAACCACAAAATCTTTCGATTTCATGGTTTATCAAATATAAAGATAATGCTAAACGAATACTCTAACATTACCTTCCCCAAAGTTAATTATAGAGTATTTTCAAAAAAAAGACACTCTTGTAGTGTCTTTTTTATAGTATTTTAAAAAGAATTCCACCTACTAACACCTTTTTGTTGCGCCTATTCGTTTATTTCAATATGATACTTTTCCATCTCGTATATGCAATAGACAATGATAGCTAAACTCCAACTGACACTATAATAATTATGTGTGTAGAAGTCATAGCCCGCTTTAATACCTTTCTCTATTACAACTAATGTAAATCCTAAAGCCACCCATCTGTTAATTTTCATCTTTATAAACGTTAAAGAGATAATTATTAAAAATAAAATATTTGTAAGATGATTTATCATTAGCTCATATTTTTGAATGGATACTGCCATTATACAAGCAACGATATTAGTCGCAATGCCAAAGGCAATCACCGCTCCCCAAACCCTGTCCGAAAGTCCCACTCCTGAGTCAGTCCCTTCCTAAACAAATATCCCTTTCTTTAATTCGTTCCTACACCCTATTCAAGATATGCTAAATTATCCTTGTCTGATGAATATCTATTTATCTTTTCATATAGAGCAAACAAAATTTCTACTCATAATTTTTTCTTTATTAGACAAACTATGTCTAAGCCGTTTGAACTAGCGGCTTCACTCTTCTGGTAATGGGATAGCACAATTTATTGAATTGACTAACTCATTCAACCCACTGGCACCGGCAGGCAACAAAATAGTTGTCTGCCATTTTCATGTATACTTTTTCTAATTTCATTTCAAACCAAGTGTGTGCTGTACTGATTTCAAAAGGACAGAATTTCATTTTTTAAAATGTAAAAAAGATAAGGTCCTGTCTACTTTTGGTATAGGACTTTTTCTTTTCACACATACTATTTTTGAACCTGTTTACCAATACGTGTCCTAATGGTGTCTTGAATTCCTCCTAAAAAGGGTTGCAGATACGACTGCATGCCCTTTTATTTACGTTGCTTCTCTATATTGAATAAAATAATTAAAAACTAAAAATGTAATATTACATATTTTTTCTGTTCAGATTATGTTAGGATTTACTTCGTAGTCGAATTATAGTTTCGTATCTAATTCAGCAATATGTGAACTGTTTACTTAAAGAAAAGACACCCAAAAGGTGTCTTTTCTTCTTTTAATCTAAAAAACATTTTTTCTTTTCAGTAAGATCCAATTATCCCTCTAACCTAAACCTCATAATTAAAGGCAATTTAATCATGGTACTCAAGAGTTTTCATACATTTCAATATACCTATAGCTTAATTTAAAATCACATTTCCAGCACTATATTTGCTTTCCTACAGATTTTCTGTCTTGTTCTTAATTCTGTCAAAATCCTCATGTAGCTATACAAAGAATATATGCTACTATGATATTAAGAAACTATGCGTTCCCTTAACCCTGTATCCGGCCCTGTATTTATTACAGGGTCTTTGTTTATTTTATTTACTTTTATTGGCTTATAAGGGTTAATACACAACCAATTTCAATTAAAATTGTTTAAATGTTAGTTAGAATTTGAAATAATATATCTATTAACTTTTTTAACAAATGTAATCTAATATTAAATTTCTAAATCTATACTGTACTATACACCAGTTAACACTATATAAATAGTATTAACTATCTTAATTGAATATTAGTAATAGTAAGTATAAATATTATCAATTTACTACATCTTACATTTATGTAAAAATAAATACATGTTAAGCTTTTTCAAAATCTTTCCCCTAATAAAGATTTGAAGTAGCATTTCATGATTCTCCTTACTGTTAATATGCCTTGAAAAAGAACCCTATAGGGTTCTTTTTCTTCTCATTATAACCTCAGTAAGTCCATGCAAAAAGGACTGCTAATTATTTGCAGCCCTTTTACACGTTAATATACACTTGTATTACATGCTTAAAACTTTATTGTATTAGGTATTTATACCAACTAAACATGCCATTATCATTTAGATATATAACACTTCAAAGTTTAGAAGTATACAATAACAAATCTTTCCCAACTTCCAGCTACATAACTAGTAGCTGTTAATTCTCTATCACCATTTGCTGATATATATCTACCATTACTTAGTGCTTGTAATACATATATCCTATTGTCTCCACCATTATATAAGATAAACTTTTCCCATGCACCAATTGATGTACGATCTGCTACTACTCTACCATTTGGCTCAAACAAAACATACTTCCCATTACTTTTAGTTTTTAAAGCGTACGTATATAATTCCCCAGTCGGAATTAATTCGAATTTCTCCCATTCATTAACTGCATTACGATTTGCTATTATATTTCCCGAAGGCTCAGCCGAAACATATTGTAAATTTGCTGCCTGTATAGCAACTGTCCAACTTCCATTTTACTTTAAAGGTTTAAACAATTGTGACCACATTTGTTTGAACCTCCACATTTTTTTCTAAGCTATTCTCTAAAAATCTTATTTTTCGTTGTAAATAAACCTGATTGGTACTCTTTATGCAAAAGAAAAGATAGAATCTTCTATTCAACTCCACCTTTTTTCGAAATAAAAAGCATCTAATTCTATTTGAATTAGATGCTTACATTTAGTCCTTAGGCCTAATATTCTAAACTATTTACGCGTTTGTAAATCTTTTTTTATTACGTCCCAGAGTGAATTATCTTGACGCATCGGTTTACCCTCTTCATCCCATTTTATTTTTCCTGTTCCCAATTCATAATTCATCCCTGTCCATGTGTCTTCACGGAATGCATAGAATGATTTATGCCACCCTTTTTGGTTAAAGATAGAAATAAGATCTTGCATGTATTGGGTAGCACCTGGAACAGTACGGTTAATTCCAAACTCCTCTGCAATAATTCGATTAGATGGTACATGATTTTTCTTAGACCATTGTTGGATTGGCTTCAAAAACTTCTCTAATCCCTGCTTATTCCACATTACAGGTTTCTCTAAGTCTCCTACTTTTACTAATCCTGGATATTGATATTCTTTATTTTTCTTTTCACCTTGACTCGTTAATTCATATGGTTCATACATATGAAATGCGTAAAGCGTTTTTTTATCTTTTACTGGCTTTAAGTATTTAAAGGCCCATGGAGTAGCATATAAACCTGAATCTAAAATAACCGGTGTTTCTTGATCTACTTCACGAATGGAATTGATTACCTTTTGATAAAATCTGTTTAAATCCGCTGTCGTTCCCTCCACTTTTGCATACCATTTCTCGTAATCTTCCGTCCAAAAATCATTATATCTATTATTTTTAGCTGTTTCTGGATGTGGTTCATTTATAATATTATAACCAACCACCGCGGGGTGATCTTTTAGTTCCAGAGCGAGGTCCTTCCAAAATTGACTTGCTTGTTCTTGATACTTCTCTTCTTCCCATATTCTGTCGTCATTCTTATTATTATTAAATTGACGCCATCGATCACCAGGTAAGGATAACATTGTAAGAACAACTTTCATTCCTTGTGATTGTGCGGCATCTAAATCCGCCTTTAATTTTTCTAGATCTTCCTTTACTAATCCCTGGTAGTTATCTGCATTACCTATCAGAAAATCCTTTCCAGAAGTATCTGGTTTATCTTCAAATAGAAAATCTTTATCTTTCGCCCATTTATCAGGCGCTAAACGAACATATTCAATATTAGCTTCTTTTGTACTTTTATAGTTTTCAGGTAATGACGTACTATTCATGAAATTAGTACCCTTTCTTTTCGAATCCCAAAAACTAATTTTTGAATCGCTCTTATGATAGGTATCAGCTCTCACATTCATTTCCTGTACTCCAAAACTCATCATGCCTAATAACGCGACAATTGGCAAAATTTTCTTCACAACTTTTCCTTCTTTCTCTTTATATTTTACACACATAGCATACCTTTGTTTTGTTACAGGAATATGGCAATTCCCCAAAAAATCTTTTATGTTTATAAAGTAGAATTTTATTTATACTAAAATAGAGGGAGATAATTACAAAGTTGTTTCATTGTCTAATAAACAAAAAAGGAATCCTTTACGGATTCCTTTTTGCCTTGCACTCTTTTTCAAATAGTGCATCTTTGCACCCAATTTTATTATAACCTATAATTCACATAAAATAAATAAGATTAATTGAAATTCACTTCTATATTTTCATAAAACATCATAATTACTTATAATTTTACAGATAAAATAGCATATTTTTAATACTCATCCCTTGAACATTCCTTTAGTTGTTCCATAGCAATCTTTTGCGCATGTTCCTTACTATCTATCAAAGTCAATCCTTGTGATATATAACTCCAAAATTCATATCCACAATCCTCCATCCACCTATACGCTTCTGTTGTGTAAAGACCATCCTTCCTTTTAATGATTTGAACCTTATAGTTTTTACTTGAAGAAAAAAACTCTTGTATAACTCGCTCCATTTATGCAATATCCCCCTAAAATAAGAGCTAGGCTTTTTCACCTAACCCTACTAATATATTTACCCTTGTTTAATCAATCTCATACGGACATCTTCGTCTGCACTATAAAGTTGTAACATATTTAAATCATAATTTTATACCTGATATCTAAAACTCTCAGTTCTTTGAGTCTTATGACCATTCTCAGTTACGCTTGTTAATTTTAATGTTAATTGTAAAGAAGGTACGTCTAACTCGTATGTTCCTTTCATTAGACTATCTCTACTTGAGAAATCCCCATACTTATAAAAAGCAAATGTCATATCATCTTTTAAATCGAGTATTGTTTTGACTCCTTCTCCTAAATCAATACCATACTTACCTACAATAGACCTTTCATTTTTAATATACCTCGATGTATTAGAATCGTTTATTCCTAACTCTTCATCAGTACCAACTATCCCTTTGAACATACCTGTTTCAGCTTGGCTCTTGTCTAATTCTAATTGACTTGAGTTATGTGAAGATGATTTTGGAACAAAACTTGATGAAACGTCTTCACTAGACGAATCAGAAGAACTTTCTACTTTTTTTGATTCATTCTTTAGTTTTTCAAACACTGGTATCCAAATACGATTACCTTCTGATAGCTTACTGTCTGCCTTTTCAAGTACTTCCTTATCAGCTTCCATTGAGAAGTCTGTTTTCTTGAATACCTTTTCTACTTCTTCAAAAGATTCCCTATACTTACTGACTACTTTAAGGACTTCTTTGTGATCTTCCTTGTATTTAGAAGAGGCATCTATAGACTCTATCTTATCCAGTACTTTCATATAGTCTTTAATGGAAACTAAGACTTCTTTCCTTGATTTACTACCTTTTTGGTAGTATTTTATTGAATCTTTATAAAAACTTAACCGCTTCACTAAATCTTTCTCCATGTCTAACATGTATTGTGGGTATTCCTCTTCTAAAACTCGAATCCTTTAAATATCTTTCTCGTTATCTTTTAAGCTAGCAGACTTTTTATCTTGTTCAGTAGCTTTCGCTTTGCTTCTATCTTTGGTGAACCTTGAGTCGTAGCACAACCACCTAATAATATAAGCGGAATCGCTAATGTGATTAGTTTCTTTGATTTCATACGTCATCCCCCTTTAATAATCGTTGTTATTTTCTTCTCTACTTACCTTTTTAGGATTTAATTTATGAATACGAAATCTACCTTCTGTATCATCACTTAAATTCCTTTCTACTTTCTTCTCTGCTTTACGTTTCGCATCGGAGAAATCTTTGTCTATTTCATCAAAAATTGGTTTCCATGTACTCAGTACGTCTATAATTATATTATTTGCTTTCTCGAATTCTTCAGATAGTTTATTATCATTATATAAAGAATATAAGATTTCACAAGACCAGATAAGCAGAGCCGAAAGCAATAATGGAACCTTCTCATCCTTTTGAATCGCAAGTATTTTTGGTGCCCATTCACCAACTACAACATATAAGAAATTTGCAACTATATATTAACGATTTCGGAAAGATTACTAAATAACGTTATTATTTTTTACTTATGAGTTTTCTCATAGTTTTATTTTTCCGGCAATCTTTCAACTAAATTTATATTACATTAAAATACATAGGAATTAACTTTAATCCCTTTCTTCCTAATTTTTTTTACAATATAAGTTTGCATTTTCACGGTGAAAAGGTTTTATTAAAAATGTAAGTTACCTCGCAAGTTTGTATTTTCACATCTCCCGTGAATTTGAACTTGTTTAATCCTATCTATCTTACCTAATTATTTAAATTCCTCCCTAAAAGAAAAAGGCAGCCACCCTAGGCTGTCTTTTTCTTTTATAAAATACAATAGAATAACAACAAATGTATTTATTGAATAGTAAACAATTATATTGGAGTATTAATCCCAAAATCCGTGTAGTTAAAAATAAAAAGATAAAGGTCCTTCCTCTAGTAAAAATTTAAAAATTAAACTTTAAGAAGGATATAATATTTAAATTAAATTTTGTTACTTTAAATTGTTCTAACTGGTATAATTTATAAGATCATTTAAATTAAGGAGGAACATAAGTAATGTTAGAGGTCGTCAGTGCATTTTTCTTACTAATTCTTTATTCTATTGTTTATCTTTTTTCAAGTGGAGAAACTAAGCAAATTGCAAAAAAAAACATAAAAGAGATTATGAATAGCCCTGATGGAGTAATATTATTAATCCTAGCTCTGGCACTTCTAATCGGTGGGTTATATTTAATATTCGTATGATTATAGACTCCGATAATAAAGTTAACCGACCAAAAACACATAATTGTGAAAAAACTTGATTACAGGAAGAGAAAAATGATTCTGAAAGAAAACGTTTAAGAAAATTTGTATTTTTAATAGGAAACAAATTTCCAAAATTCGAAAACTTAGTTTATGATACTAGTAATCCGAATTGTGATAAAAGTAAAAGGTTTGTAACCCCACATTGAATAATACAAACCTAATAAAAAATGAAAAAATTAAATGCATAAAATCCGTTTCTAAAATAGAAACGGATTTTTAAATTCATAAATCTTTAAGACAATATTTTTGTTATGCTTCTTTCTCTTTTTATAACTATTCTATTTCTTCATGTCGGTAAGGCAATTCAATCTCGCGTAAGATTGGTACCTGAGCACCTGCTGTTTTTAAAAGCGTTTTTACATATACAGTTTGAATTGGTTGGAAAATATCTGTTGAAAAATCAAACTTCTCCATTAGTCCTTCATCAAAGTACAATTCATGTTTTACAGTGTAATCATTAAATGATGGACATCCAACGGGTACTGTTACCTTTGGCGTGTTTACATTTGTAAAACGACGATTTGTTCCTTCTAAAGAGAACTTTGTTGTGAATTCCGCAGTATCTTGGGAATATTCACGGTATTCAACAACGATGTCTTGGAATCCATACATAAAAATTCGTTTGTTATCATGCTTAAACCAGTAAGGTTGTTTTACTTTAATTTGTAATTCTGTTACTTGTCTTCTTGGGAATGAGAATACTAACTTACCAGATTCAACAATCTCTTCTGGAATTTCTGTATTGTTTACCTTTTTAATTGGATAGGTTTCAATACGCCTCCACTCTCCATTTTGATTCTTATATTGAATATCAAGAATACTCATAGAGTACTCCGGAGATGGATGAATAGTAATTGTGTTTGTATAAATGTTATTAGAAATATTTTGTGGAATTTTCACATGAATTAATCCATACACTTCTGTTACGCATTTGTTTTCGTTTGATTCAGATTGACGAACCCAGAATGAGTTCTTATCTCCATCAAATGCTTTAGTAATACCACTAGAATCTACTACATAGAACTTGCGTTGGTTTGTTTCTTCATCAATTGGCTCTACATCTGAGGACTCAAATACACTTACTTCTAGGTTGCTAGGTAATATGTATTCCCCTAAGTCATTCTTATAAGCAATCTTATCATGAGATCTAACAACAACTGGGGTAACAATTCCGTGAAGTGTATCTATATTAATGGGATTATTTGCATTTGAGGAAATAATATTGCTTGCATGATAGAAGGATCGAGTTAGGATACTCTCCCCGTCTACACTGTTATTTTGGTAATCCTTTTCTAGCTCATATACCCGTCCTTCTAACTTCTTTAGACGGTTTTGTAAGAAGTAATTTTCACGTAAAATATGATCCATATTTTCAGAGATTGTGCCATCATGACTATTAACAATATCAAACAAATTTGTAATATCAGTCTGGATGTCATTACGTAGTTTATTAAACTCTTCAGAAGAGCTAGGCCCCTTGTTTAGATTCGGATTTCTTAATGTAATCGGGCGCATGTACTCACCTTCCCTATCGTATCGAATTAATTTTTTCTTCTAGTTCATCAACATTTGGTTTAATAACCATGTCGATAGATGAAGCTTGAATTGGTGTTTCATTAAAGTAATATATCTCAAGATCTTTTATTTCAACATTTTCAGCCTTTAACTCTTTCGGTTTTTCATGAACGTTTATATTAATTGATACCGATTCAGCATATTGGAAACGTAACACGTAATCGATAGTGATAAATTCATTACTTTTCGCTAAAGGAACCTTCCTTGTGTCACCATTCTTATCTGGTCCCATACGCATATTGTTCGAACCAAAGGAAAAGTCTGAAGCACCACCTGTACTTCTTACCTTCATTCGAATATAAAGCTTGTCTCCTGGTTCTACATAAAGAGTACTAAACATTCCTACTGGATCTAGCAATCCATTTGAAGAGAGCTTAATTGCGTCACTCACTGCTGTTTTTGTACAGCCATTTAAAGGGCTCCAACTATCTAATTCAGGAATAGGAACTGTTCGTGAGTAATCAATTTTTTGAAGTGTGGAAGCCGTAAATAAACTCGACTTCCCTACTTCCCGATCACCTGTCATGATAGAAATGAAATTATTGTACATTTCTTTTTTGTGTCCATCTTTATGTGTTGCTTCATTTCCTTCTGTAATGTTTCCTAATAATAAAAGGTCGTGGGCAGATTCAAGAACAAAATTCGTATATTGGGAAAGCTCAGTAACACCACGGTAACGAGCATTGGCTTTATGGAAAGAAGGTTTATATTTCTTTTCTATTTTCATCTCTTTGCCATCCCTTTCATTTATTTAAGCTTTAGATAGGTATTTTTCTTTAATACAGTTTTGTAAATTACCAACACATACGTTTTGTCATTTCTAATTGGGACAGTACTTACCTATTTTTATTCTGAGACTTGTAACAAGTATGTCTTAGCATTTCTTTACCCATTGATAACTCTTCACTAACTAAATTGTAATGTATATCGACGTAATACAGGTGTTGTATACTGCCCTACTGAGAATTGTTTCATAACGATTTTTAATTGAATATTTCGGTGCTCTACTTCATCCACATAGTCATAGTAAAAATCATATGTTACACCCGGTAGTGAATGATTAACCACAATATAAACCTTTCCATCTTTCTCATAAAGGGCGTACTTAGACCAATCGTTGTTCTTTGTGTTATATCGTAAGTCGAATACAGATACCTTTTCCAGGAACTGACTTGAAGAATAACAATGAGTACTTACACGAATCGGATCAAATCCTAAATCAATCGTACAGTCCTTATTCAAATTCTGTACATACACCAACACAGTTAGATCATTCCATCCCTGTTTAAATTTGTAGTTTACATTAGTTTGAGAAGAAGGGATTCCTTCAAATAACTTTTCTCCATTTAAGAAGATGGCAATCGGTTCTGTAGATGATGGGATTGTAGAAAGCACTTGTTCTTTTCCTTCATAGAAAATACCCATTCCATAATACAGTTGCGTATGTTGTGTGAATTGTTCATCTTGTAAAATCAGTCCTCGATTCCCTTCCTTGATTGGTATTACATTTCGAACGATATCATTTGATGGCTTCTTCCAATCATCGAGAGAAGGGATATGGGTTTCACCAAAATTCTCGACTGTCTTCTGAACACTCCAAGCATCTTTACCCATATATAAACGCTCTGTTCGCGGAACGATTTTACGCTTCTCAATAGAACCTAATGAGTAGAATGCAACTCCATTTGCTTGCAGTTCAATAATCTCAGATTCTTGGCCACCGATATTCTTTCTAATGCCCAAGTTTGTTGGACTAGCATGAACAACATATTTAAAATCAATTAGGTTAGGCGCTTGTGCAGTATCCCTGTTAACAGGAGAAATCTGTTTCCAACTCTCTTCCCTATCATCTACTCGTACAAAGTACTCGATATCCGTACCGTCCGGAATCTCTTCTTCTGTAACCAATGATACTTTCCCAATAGAGAATGTCTCATCTGTTTTTGGCGTAAGAAATTTTGTAACAACCTCTCCTCTTTCTGGATAACTTAATTGGAAAAATTGAATTTTTTTAACTCCAAACAAGTACTGATATGAATAACCTTCAGGATGGACAATTTCTTTATCACTTTCCTGTTTGCGAATCCAAATTCGCATATTCTTCATTTCTGTTGTCGGGAAATAAAAAGATACATTATTCCCCGTCTGCTTACCATCTGGATAATATGGTAAGTGGAAATAATTCAGTTCATCTAGCGTGAATTCAATATACACAGTAGCACTTTTAATTGTATGTAGGCTTAAATCAATTCGATTCAATACCTGTTTATCATTAAATTTGATATCTAGATATCCATCAGCTGGCCCTTCCGTTTTAGACAACCATACTTCTTGGAATGTTTCATTTGTATTTACATTTAATGCTTGTTCAATCTTCCCTGAAATGGGAATCTTCTTAAATGTACTTACAGAACTCTTTGGCATAACGAACTTAATTTCACTAGCAGGATTAATTACAAATGAGGTATTCTCCTGTTTTTTAAGTGTTATTTGATGATTTTTTATATCGATAGATACATTGTCTTCTGAATCAATTTTAGATAGATCATCCAATGTATCAAAGATACTAGCTAAGTAACCTGTCTTTCCATATAGCAAAATTTTCTCTTTTAATTCCGATTCTAATCTTCTAGCTTCATACTCTAATCGATTCTTTTCTACTTCAAACCAATGAAACTTTCCCTTTAGCTGGTTATGAACAGCAATTGTATTTTCGTAAAGAATCATCAAATCTTTTTGAATTTTTCCAACAACTTCATTAAAAAAATCAGACTCAGCTAATTCACCATTACGAATACGCTTAAATGTATACTCAGGAGCACTTAATTCTTGATCTCTTAATAGTTTATTTAAACGAGAAGCGAATTCCTTGGATGTAGGAAGATTTCCCTTTCTCAGTTCTTCTTGAAGGATTTGGTTTACCGCTACAGTAAAACGTTTTTGACGAATATTGATAGACATCCCCTACACCCCTTTCTGTTCGGTAAGAATTTTTAAAGCGAAGTCTTCAACGAGTGGTGTTGTATGAAGAAGAGGTATTTCATCTTCTGTTGTTTTCTCCGGTCTCTTCATAATGATTTTTAACCTTACTTGCTTTGGAAGTTCTTTTAATTGAAGGTTTTGTTTGTAAAGAGCAAACGCATTTTCAATATCAGATTCGTTATCATTAACTGAAAGCACCTTTGCAGGGAACTTATCGTTTACTGGTTGCTGATGTTGTGGGGAGATTCTATGCCAGTCTATATCATCGAAAGAAACAAAGTATTGAATCCAATCATTGGATTCACTTACCTTCTCTTTGTATATAGCAGGAACTTTTTCATTTGCATATAGAAGTACTTTCTTAATACCATCTTCAAATAGAAATGGTTTGCTAATATATTCACTCGTTTCAGCGAATTCGAAACTCATAATGTCGATGTCTCGAACTCCTATAGCGTAACGCCAACCTTCAACAGCTTCTAATACCTTTTTAATCTCATAGTCGCTATTAATAGTATGGATGCCGTATTTTTCATCAACAATATTACTAGGCACCTCCTGTTTGCGAATACGTGTAAATGAAGTAGAATCTTTTTTTCTTCTATAGAATGCTTCTTGTCCTAATAATTCTTTATAAGAATTTGGTTGTTCTAGTACGAATTCAATATATTTTGCTTCTCTTGATGGGAAGCTCCAAACACCTTGGCCAGAAAATTTTGTTTTAGCAAAGTTTTCACTACCATCGAATAAATCCTCAGCTCGATAGCTTTGAGGTGTTTTATTGATTTCTTGGTTTAATACAAATTGGTCTTTTTCGAAAAGACCTTGGTATTCAATACCGTCATTAGACGTTCGAATAGAATATACATTAACTGTACCTGGGCTACCTGCAGCATGATAAGGATTTAAATTAATCCAGTTGATTGTCTCGTTCTTAGGTAATTGAACAACAATCTTTACACGTAGTAAGTCACCATGTTCCTTTCCCTTTGCCCATTCAACGTCGTAATAGAATGATTGTTTCTTATAACTTTCTGGGATATTTACCATTTCATATTCAAATACAGTATCCGGGTTTCCGTCGATTAATGCTTTTGGATCATCATTCTTAATTTGAGAAGAAACATACTGGTAATTTTCGAAATCTGAATCTGATTGAACTTTACGAGATAGAAAATAAGTTCCTGCAATTCCATTACCTTGAATAGCTCGAACTTTACTTCCTATGCTTCTATTTAAAGCATTTGTACGACGCAGTGTTAATACGCCTTCTTGTGTATGAATCATGCTTCTGTTCTCTACTGGAGTTAAAGCAGAATCCACATTATCGTAATTCGTAAACGATTCTTTTAAATAAACCGTGTTAGGGGTTGTTTCTTCAGTTAACATTTGAAGGTCTGATACGACCCCATTAATACTGCGCACGATAGATAAGATTCTATCTTTCTCACTCTGAGAATAATTAAAATAATCTACCAGGTATGTAGCAATGGTATTTAGTTCTGAGAATAAGATACCTAAGTCTTTCTCCATTTCCTTGTTGTTATCATAGTAATCCTCAAGAAAAGGTAGTTCTCCATACACAACTTTACGTGCCTGGAATAAAGGCTTACCTATACAAGATTGATACCTGTAAAAGATTTCATCTGCTAATTGAGATACTTCTTCTTTTGTAGCAGAACTACTTAATCGTATTTTCGCTTGCTCCAAAAGATATTCTCTTTGTTTCTCTAATATTTTAGATTCAATAACAGGGGCATTCATTCTTGCACCTCCCTACTTCATGACTTTAAATTTTAATTGGTAACTATCGACCATTGGCGTTACTACTAGTTCATCACCAACGTTTTTACGCAAAATAACTTTTAATCGAAAGTTTGTCACTAAGTAATCGTAGTGTACAACCACTGTAGCATTACCATGATTTGTTGCTTCATTATAATAAAGGTCCGATCGATTAAAGCTTTCTGTGAAAATAAGTTTATTCTTCTCTTGCTTATACTCAAATGTATTGTAAACAGAATCCGGAACAATGCTGTACTTATTTAAAAACACATCTTTGTTAGTTTTATAATCTGTACGGTTTTTTGTTGTAAATTCATTTTTGCTTGAATAAGAGATTGGGAAGAACTCTTTTTGTGTCTTTCCCCCTTCTACTACAATTGAACCATTCGTTAGAAATACATCAATTGGTCTGTAATCACTTGTATTCGGATCATAACTCTCTTCACTGTTCACTTGTTTATAATCAACATATGGATACTTAGACAGCTTAATTGTATTGTTATAATCAGTTCCATTTGGGAAAGACTCCACTTTACGAACCCTTTTAGAAAATCGATCTCCTACCTTAACTGTCCAAGGGTCAAATAAGTTTGCGTTTGGTACATAATCAATAGTGTAAATTGAACTATTATCATGAGGCACAGCCAACTGAATAGCAGCTCCTCTTTCTGTAAAGTACCAGTCACTCCTATTCATTAAAATATTATTGCGGTATACTCTTGTATTATCTTCATCACTAATGTCTGCATGGAATCGAAGTCCCGCACTTGAGCCACGGAAGAATAGCTTTTCACACTTCACATTCCTTGTACCTTCAGGAAGGATTGAAACCCAATCATTAAGTGAAGGATTTTCTTCTAATGAGATGTAGTATTCAATAGAAGTGACTCGATCTGTTGCCATCCCATTTAGCTCATTAAACAGCGGATGGTCTTCAAAGGTAGATAATGAAACCTCTACAATATTCCCCTCTACTTCAATTGGTTTTGTAACAAAAATTCCAGCTTGTTCATACAGAGAATGATTTAATTGAATGTTCTTTATTCCATACTGGTAAACATATTCTGTTGAACTATTTGTACGATTACTTGAACCAATTCCTTCTACGATTGGAGGAAGCGGTCCAGGTGTTGTGCTACTTGTAGTACTTTGACTTTGTAGTAAAGTTGTTTTTGGTTTACTTGCACTTTCAAAACTGTTAACCATCTAAATCCTCCTTTCTATCGTTGTTGGCTATCTAAAGATTTTTTTGCTTGTTCAAAATCACTACGGTATAAATTCATAGGGTCCGATGAAATAGATGAGTGACTTACATTAATGTTTTGGTAACTATCTAAGATTTCTTGATGCAGCTGAATACCAGATTTAGAAGAGAATAATTGGTCTACATATTCTCCAACTGCAGACTCATAAATAGATTGGCTTCTTGTTGAAGCTTGATCCCATAGCTCTGCTTTCATTACTTCTTCTTCCTTCATTGTTTGGTCTAGTAATGTGTAAGACTCTTGCTTAATGATTAAATAGAATGTCTTTGCAAATACAGGAGAGAAATGGAGATAGATCGATTCATTTGTTTGAACTGCTCTTGAAAGAGGAATTTCGTAAGTAGTCGATTCTTCATTCTGGTCAACTTGATACATCAATGAAAGTAACTCGATTGGATACTCTGTAAAGAAATCAATGAACAAATGATTTACGGTTTTAGGCTTGTCTAACGTGATTTTTAGCTTGGCCATAACACCTTTTCCGCTGACCTTTTCTGTTTCATCTACTACATCTGTTTCTAACGCGGAGAAGAAATTATAAAACTCATTTACTTCTTTAAGGGCGATTTCCGTTAAATCAATATAGGTCAAGCTAGTACCTGTAAAGTCTGTTTCAAAATCATACCCATATGAAACAATTTTCTTTCCCGCGAATTCCCAAGAATAAGGATAGTATTCGATTTTATAAAGTAATCGTTTTAATACTTCCGTTAATCTTGGTCCAGCTTCTACAATCGGGCGATCATCAAGCTCAGCATGTTCATAATCACTATTAGGAGCAACTAGATAGATACTAAAATGCTCTTGTCGATTGTATGGGTGCATAAATGTCATTTCCCATAGTCCTTCAAATTCAGATATGGATAATGAATAATGTTGTTCAATATAAATGGGAGTAGGCATTCTCTTTCCTCCTTTCTATAGTTTTTTTATTTCCGTATAAGTAGGTGCATTCGTTTTAACTGCTTGCGCCCAATACGTTTCAAGTGAATCATCTATTGCATGTTCCAATGGATGGTTTTTATCTGAAATGCTATTTGGTGCTTGATACATAACTTCAATCTTTGCAGTTGTCGCCCCATTTGAATTTTGCATTGTGTTCTCCACTTCTCTGATAGGTAGTGATAAATAGTGTTGATGAAAACTACGATTCAATGATGCGCTTTGTAAAGATTTACCGTCGCGGTCTAAGAATAAATGTGCATATTGATCATGATCTGTTTCCATGTACAAACTCTTTTCTTTTTCTTCAAAACCGTATGTCTTTACGACTAAACCATCTTCTCCTTTTGCTTTTAGGTTTAATTCCTCAACACGAGTAGAAAGTGAGTCCACTTCTCTTTTTACATCATCTAATGTTCCTCGAAGAATTCTGTCGTAATTCGCAATTACTTTCTCAATAATAAGATGTGAGTTATAAAGTCTCTTTAAATCCAAAGCTACATTCGAGTGAATTTGGTTAAAATGTTCGGCATCTACTTTTTCACCCGTTGTCGTAAGAGTCGTAACCTTTTCTTTTCTATTTGCAAGTTGTTGAATAAGTGCTTCGAACTCTTCTTTTGTTATGACTTTTACATCAAACAAATCCATATTTTCTTGTAATAGCTGCTCTACTTCTTTACGATCATAATTAGGTAGAACAGATAAATAATTATTCAAATATTCCATGCCTACACCTCCTTATGTTGGATATAAACCCAAGGACCTGCCTGTTCACTATATCGATTTCGTATCCGAATAGCAGGACAAGCACTATCGATGGTTGTTTGTTGAATATAAATCCATTCTCCTTTTTCGTTTCTTATTCTCATAGGAGATTTACCTATCTCTAAAGCAGAAGCTAAGATTGCTTCAATTCTTCCATATTGCATTTCGCTGTAATGAAAATGTCCATATTGATTTGTCTTAGTGATTCGTTTCATAACAGGTTCCGCTTTCACTTGGAATGCATTTGCTTTTGGAGTTTCCTGTCTGGTCTCTTCTTGAATATAAACCCAAGGGGATTTTTCGTCTGTTGTAATAGAACGAATTCGGATTCGTACCTGTGTCATTCAGAAACACCTCCAAAATATAATAAGAGGGAGCTATTGCTCCCTCATGAACGTAACCATTCGTATATGACCAGTCAATATATAAGTTATTGTTATGCTACGACTTCAGTTTCTACTATTTCTTTTGTCGGAACCGCAGGTGGCGCAGGGGGTGCTGCATGTCGCATCATTTCTTCCTGAAGCTGCTGCTCTTCGATAGCTTTTTGTTTTAGAAGTGTTTTATATTTAACATTTTCACTGATTAACGTAGTAATTGTTGCTTCATATTCTTTGATTAGTAGATTTACATCTAAATTTGTTGTATTCCCTTGTTGATTCATTTTGTCTTTCCTCCTATTGAATATTTGGAACATATTATTTTCTGAACAAATCATAAGGACTACTTATTAAAATATCAAGCTAGTTGTGTTGGTTTTTCGTCCCACTGAATAGCATTTACTTCTTCAATAGTTGTACATGCCTCTATTCGTGGCTGAAGTACATTTCTTAGTTTAGATATTTTCGCATCCTTTTCTTGGTACGCTACAAATGCAACACTCATAAACTGCTCTCTATTTAAAGTAACTCTATGGGGTGTATCACCTTTCCATGCAGTCCACTCAACTTCTGTCATAAGACCTTCATTAAATAATGCTAAACTACCAATGAAATTAGACTGTGCTTCTGTATCAAAAGAGAATGTATATGTCTCTGAGCCAACAGAAGCATCAAAGTAGCCTAAGATATCTTTATTGCATGCATCATTTAGTTGATTAAATTTAACTGCCTTAACATCCTTTAAAACAACTTCCATATCTGCACCCTCAACCCACTCATTTAAAGTTTTATCAAATCGGGGTTTGTAATAACTTTCTTTCCAGCAAAACTTAATAATTCTTCTTCCTGCAGATAAAGCTTTTTCTATTTTGTCCTCTGACATTAAGTAGTGCTCAATCACATAACCTTCCTCATCTACTTCCCAACATGGTAATCCCATATCTATAGAGGTAAGTGGAAAATCATTAACAGGTTCTTCTATAATAGGCTCCCCTATAATTCCTACTTCACCTACGACTTCAATATTTTCTAAACTTCCCATAAACAACCCCCCCTTTTTATTGTCGAGCTAGAAACCTAACTCCATTTAGAGAACAGAACTCATGAGCGCCACCCTGCATTACAACAGTTCCATCTGCATTTATATCAAGACGGGAGTTACCATTAACACCATTAATAGCATTAAAGATAAGTGTTGTTTTTGGTCTAAATCCAGTAGGCAATTGAAATGCAGACCCAGTAGTACCGCTATTACCTCTTAACAATCCCTGTAACACAACAAATCCTGCAACGTCTTTTGTATAAGCAACCGGACCAAAGGCACCGTAATCCTGCCAACCATTCGTGAATGCTGTAACTTGTGTAAATGGCCTACTTGTTGCTTCCGTGTATCCACCACCATTCGCACCAGTCCAAACTATTAAAGGAATAGAACCATTTTTATCGCTCACACTCCAGGAAGCATCGGTTGAATGTGTAGCTGCATCTCTAACCTTGATGTTCCCAAATGAATCCATCATCATTCCTGATGCGTTTAAGAAGTAAATTCCTCTACCTCCAGCAATATTAAGGTTTCCATAGTTTGTTACGTTACCAGCACCGTCTACTTTCCACCTAACAACATCACCAGTTCCGTGAATTTCCAATCCATTATCTGCGCCAGCACCTGTTCCACCAGTACGAAGTCTTGCGATATTATTAAGGAAGTTTAATGAGATTGATGCTGCGGTATTACCAGGGTTAGTTGCAGCAAAACCACCTGTTGCAGCAACTTCACCGTTTGCTCTTACCGTAGCTCTTCTTGCACCATTTCGAGCGAACTGTAAATCCCCTGTAGCGTTTGAAAGATTATCTGGTGAAACTACAATTTTCCAATTGTTTGTAGGGTCTTTCCATTCTATCCCTTCTCCACCACCTGGATCAGTGATTGTAATATGGTTTACGTTTTCGATGTTCGTATTACCCATGTCAATTATTCCACCAACAATTAAGTTTCCAGTAATTTTTACATTACCACCAACATAAAGTTTTTCCGTAGTTCCTGCAAAACCATTAATACCTACCCCTCTTTGACGGATAGATAATGCAGGTGTAAATGTAGGAATAGTAACTTTTAGGGTAACATCATTTGAACCATTTAATATGTAACCTATTGAATCACGAACTACAACAGAAATTGTCGCAGTATACGAATCAGCAAGAGTTGTACTACTTGTTACTGTGTAAGACTCTGTTCCGGAAGTTATAGCTGAAGTTCCTTTTGTATATCCTGATGGCATTGTTGAGGTATTTGTAGCTCCTGCTAATGAAGTATTAGGAGTAATACTAACTTTGAAGGTTGCTTTACCAACTATACGAGATAGTTCACTTGAAGTAACACTTGGTTTTTTGTAGTAGTGAAGATCTACTTTTTGGGTTTTTGCAGACAGTTTCGATGCGTTACCTATTGTTTTAGCTTCTATAAAGAAGGAAACATTTTTCTTACTAGTTAATAAACCGACTTCAGTGTGGTTGAGAGTTGCTGTAGTTGCGGCAGTAACAATACCTGTATTTTTAAGAACCCATAATGCTTCTCCTTCTTCCATTATTATGTCATAGCTACAATTTCGGCCAAGCATGTCCTTAATTGAGCCGGCAATCGAAAGTGAAAGTGGTTTATATTCAGGGAAGATATAGTTTACTGAATTTATTGAGTAGTAAGAAGTGGCTGCTATAGATACACTAGGAGTTCCATTTACAGGAGCGTCTATTCCTAAATTGAGTGGAATAGCTACTGTTTCAGTTCTCGATGAACCTTTACCATTTGTAGCAGTTACCTGTAAATCAATGGTTCCTTTGTAGGGGTTATTATCTGAATGGGCAGCCCCATTTAATGCTGCGGCCTTTAGATTGTCTAACGTCATATAAGTACCGCCCGTACCATTGTTTGCATTGATTGTAATGTTCCCTGGAGAAACATTAGTAGTTCCATTAATAGTTGTGTACTTACTTGATATCCCACTAATGGTGTAACTTATTGAAGAACCCAAATTGTCAGAAGCAGCTCCAAGTGTTACAACAAAGGTTCTTGTATTGTAAGTAACATTAGCACTAGAAGTTAATGACGGTGATTTTAATTCATTTTTATTTACTGTTGGAGAGTAAATAAACCCAGACATCATTTCGTCTGTTCCTACACGGTTCTTTGCCAGCACAGCATATCGAACCGAGTTTGCACCTGCTCCTGGAGCATCATTAATAGACGTACCACTTATAGCACTATTTACGATGGTCCAGTTTTGACCATTAATACTTCTTTGTAGCTCATAAACAAGAGTTCCGTTTGCACCTGATGCGCTTGGCCAGCTAATATTAAAAGAGCCTGTCCCAAGATTTTCTCTATAATAAGAAGAAACCACTGTTGAACCATCCCTAATGGTAACAGAGCCACCTAATGAGGGAGTCGTAGCATAAACGGAAACAGGTACGGTTCCTGATTTACCTCCGACATAACCTGTTGTACTACTTGATGTTCCACCAAGTTGTGACGTTGCTGAGAATGTGTATGACAAGCTAGATGTTGCCGCTGATATTCCAGATACAGTTACGCTGATTGTGCTAAATTTAGCTCCTGCCCCTTTTGGGAATTTACCTAAAGCAGCAAAAGAAGCAGTAGTACCACCTATATTAATCTTAGGATAAACAAGTGCGTTAAAATAATCGTAAGTTTGGTTATCTAACCTAGCCCAACATGTAAAGCTATATGTAACTGAATTTGCAGAACGACTTGTCTGTTCTGCATAAACTGTATAAAGCATGGTCGGGTATGAACCCGACGCCAACGCTGAAAATAACTCCATATGTTTTACTCCTCTCTTAATTTATTTATCTACTAAATGAATACATAGTCTATACCCTTATTGCCGGAATCTGTAGACTTTTTCATACGTAAGACGTTCGTAATCTCAATATCGTCCCTAGCAATAAAACTACCATCTACTCTAACCGATGTATCACCAGTTACGTTTTTAAATATGAAATCATCACCAGATGAACCATCTGATACAAATTCTAAAGCTGTCGTTCCCTTTAATGAGAAGCTTTTCATTCTGATTGTATTGTTTTTGTAATCAATTCCGAAATCGTTCGCTCCGAAATCGAGTTTTTGATTAGTGATATCTATCGTTAAGAAGTTACCGAAAGTCGTTTTTGTATTTAATTCTACTGCTGATTCTCCAAGAACAACTTTCTGAATCTTTGAATCATCAGTAAGGATGATTTTTGCATCACCTTTTATTAAATTACTATCTTGAATTGAGATATTTCCTACCACTACTTCACCAGAGAATGTTCCTGTGAAGTATCCTTTAGTCGCTTCTAAAGTACCATCTGAGAATACTTTGAATGGAGCAGTAGATTTATTGGGGCCTGCCCAGAACCTTAAATCTTTACCAGTTCCGCCAATACTACTTAATAATCCACCAGTAACAATAAAAGAATCTGTTGGTGCATTGTAGTACCCTAATTCAATATCTCCACGGAAAGTAGCAGCATTGAATTCAGCAGAACCATCGGCATCAATCTTCCAACCTTTTTTCTGTCTTTCATATCCAATAGATTGAGAGGTACCAGATGTAGATAGGTTACCATTTGTATCAATATGGAAGGTCTGTTGACCTGAATCATTGTATACTTGGACATCCCTAAAGTTGGCGTATTTTGCTTGAATTGTTCCTGTTTTAATGTAGTTACCGTCAATAACCGTAACTCCATTTGTGTCGTCTTTAGTAAATAGGTTCGACATGAAATTCTTTTCATCTGATAAAGGTCTGTAGTTCCCATCCATATCTAGATAAAGCGGCTTTGCAGGGTCATAACCCGGTTGGTCAGAGTTACTAATCTTGTTTCCTTTTGAATCAAGTGCCCATCCAGAAGCAAAATCAGAGAAGGTTACTTTACCTTTTAAGTTGATATTTTTACTTACTACATCAATAGCTCCTGGTGTGACAGACATAGAAGAAGCAATATCAAGTGCTTTAATGTCTCCATTTGGAGTTACTACTTTTCCGATTAATCCATCAATATCTTCATTAGCAGGATTCCAAGCTGTCAACTTTGATCCTTCTTCTAACTTAACACCAGTAAACCAATAGGTTCCATTTGTACCTCCACCACTTCTACCGATGTATACCTGTGCGGTGTTTCCTTTTGCGGTAAAGGTAAAGTACAACTTGACCCATTTATTTTTACCCGCATCACCTGGATCCATAGTTGCGCCTGGATAACCTGATGCACCATCATTCACTTGGATAATTCCTTGCCCAGATGAAGATTTCACATAGCAAGAAGCAGTATATTTTTTACCACTTTCAACAGAAAGCGTTTGGTATAATCCTTGGTTTGCTCCTGTTGTTGTAAATTTAACTGCTTTATCAAAACCAGGCAAGTCTGTAATATCTTCTACCTGTTTTACAGAAGGAGATCCCCAGGTTGTCCAACTTGTTGCATCTGCAGTAGAGAAGCGAGAGTTTAAAACAATATTACGTCCACCATCTGTTTTTGATGGGTCATAACCATCGGCAAACATTGAGCTACTATTAATATAAACTGTACCATTAACAGTTACTTCCCCTGTGTTGGTAATTTCTAAAGTAACAGTACCACTATTGTTTGTTACTCTTAAACGTCTTGCATCGACTGATTCCGCTTTTACAGAGTTAGTTTTAAGTTTGCCACCATCAATAACAGTTACTCCGTTTTCAATAGTAGTGATTTCATAAGCATCTATTTCTTGTTGTGTAGGTTCTCTAAACACAAGTCTGTCAAAGACAATGTTCTTAACTTTGTTTGTTGTAGAACCAGAGTAGTTAGCAAGTAAATAACCAGCCATAGCTGAATAGCCAGATAGATTGTCTGTTGGTCTTTTCATAACTGCTCGAACCGTATACCACTTACCTAATGTTGGAGCAGATACTACATCTGAAAGATGAATTGATGCCCTAGAAGGACTCATTCCATTCCAATCTAATAAGACACACGCTCCTGTTATTGAACCACTAACTAACATAAAGTCTAACTCAACTACATAGTACTTGTTATTTGGAAGGTTTGGGATAAAGTATCCTGTTGTAATTTGTGCTCCTATTTGTGCAGTATCTGTTGGAACATCAAATCTCATTGCGCTTCCAGTTCTTGTTAGAGTTGTCTCCTTTGAAACGCTTGAACTAGTCCATGAACCAAGTCCAGCAGGGAAGGCCTGAGTCCAGTTGGAGAATGTTGAGTTTACAACTACTTGTCCCTGTTTCAATGCATTGTTTGCATTATTTGCTGCGTCTTGAGCTTTTTTATCCGTATCAGAAATAGCTTTATCGATATCTGCTGGAGCTAACTCCCAAGATGTAGCAACGTTCCCCTCTTCGATTTTTAATGAGTTAACACGAATCCATGCATAACCATTAGAACCTGTCATTTCTCGTTTTGTACTACCACCAATTAAGATATACGCATTGTCGTCGTCACGATCGGCTTTAAATGTTAGCTTAACACTATAATAATTTGTGGCACTTCCTGTTGCGATTGGAGCAAACTTAGGGAAATCTGTTGTTTTGATATCACCTAAACGACGGTTACCTCCTTCTACCGTATACATTAAATACATGTAATCTAGTAAGTCACCCAATTCGCTTGTTGCAACGTTCATAGAAAGTGTATACTCTCGTCCGCTTTTAACTGCAAACTTTCTTCCATCACTTGCCATCCCGATTTTAGTATCTAAAGGAACAGGTAACTGAGTAGTTCCGTTTCTCGTTTCCATAAATAATGCTTTTCCTGTCGGCAATTGCGTTTGCACATAATGACCAACAGATCCAATGTTTCCCCAACGGCTCCAACCAGAAGCATCTTTAAAGTCTGTTCCAGTCAGCATTTGAGTGCCGCCGATCTTCATATCATCGTATCTTTTATTTGCTGCATCGATTAAATCATTAATGTCTTGAGTAGCTAAGCTCCAGTCTGTTACCTTATTCCCTCTTTCTAATTGGAATCCAGTAACGAATCCTGCAGTTGCTACTGATGATGAATCTGCCCCAGCATAGACACTTAATGTACTGTCTTTTGCAACGAATGTATGAACTACACGAACCCACTTACCTACTTCCGGTTGGGATTTTGTATATGTCCATTTTACATTCGAGTTACCTTCTTGCATCTTAATGACACCAGTTTTAGTTAATTTAAACCAAGCTGAAAGTGTGTAGGTTTCTCCTATAGTTACTTTAACACTGTCTAATGCAAGACCATATTCACCATTTACGACTGATTCAAATTGAAAACCAGTTCCGAATCCTGCTAGGTCAACATCTACACCTGCCGTTTTTGTTCCACCAGCAGTACCAAAGCCTCTCCATTTACCCATTGTTTTGAATAAAGAGTTTGGAATTATATTGTTTCCACCAACTTGTATGTCTGTGATCATATCTGAAACATCAAGAGTCGATGGAGACCAGTTAACAATTCGGTTAGCCTCAGAAAACATAACATTTTTAACCCAGTACTTGTTAGTAGCTGTTAATTGAGCACCATAGATAAAGACTTTGAAATAAGCTGCTGAACTGATAGTAGGTTTCGTCTTGAAGAGTATCGAGATTCGTGTCCAAGTGTTTGCCTTAGCAACAGTCTCACTAGAAATCAATGCATTTCTTTCTATTGCATTGTTATTTCCGCCTGTGTCAAAGAACCAAAAGTGCATTGGAGTTGTACTAGCTATTGTTGTATCTTCACTAAACATAATTTCTGTAGTGTATACATACTCTGTTCCTGCTTTAATTACAGGGACATTAACTGTATTAGTAGAAGCAATAGAACCGACTGCTTCTAATACAGAGAAACCATCCTTTTGGACAATGTTTAGGGATGTACCACCATTTAATACCCAACCATTTAGATTTCTAAAGTCTCCAGAGTTTCTAAGTAAATTATTACCACTGTTAAGTTGTCCGAGAATTGTATTTTCAATATCTTCCGGAGCAGGAGACCAGTCCATTGGTTTATTCCCTTTGTATAGAGCAACCCAATCTACAGTAGATAGTGTTGTGTTTTGAGGATAATTATATAAACTCAATGTTCTTACGTGTCCGGTTTTGGGGGCTATTGCTTTAAATGTTAGATAAGTTACGCCACTTACATATGTTGTTGTGATATGTCCAATGATATCGGAACCACCATTCATCCAAATACCGAACTTTTGACCAGCCGGAACAGTACCTTTAATAACAAATGTGTACTCTTGTCCCACAATCCAATCCTCTGATAAGTTATACATCTTAATAAGATAATCTGTTGTTGAGTAATCTGTATTAGATTCTAATAACAGGTTTTTACCACCTACAGAAAGCTTATCAAGATTATCCTGTACCTTAGCAATTGAATCATCAATGTCAGCTTGAGATAAAGAGAAATCGGTAGCGACACTACCCAACTCCCCTTTTACATTTCTGATTTTAAATGTAAGGGGAGCACCAGTGTTATTAACTATCCCAATATTAGATTGGTCATATAACTCTGTAGTTGAACTATCTTTGTTTTTATAAGAGAACCAACATTTTGTCCATGTATTTGCTTTTATGTTTCTACCTGAATTCTTTCTTAATGCAACTTCATCGTTGTCATTCGTTCCAGATGTTGTACCAACAGGGAAGTTGTTAGTGTCATTATTCCATGTGATATCAACAGGTGAATACACGTCGAAGCTAACTGTGTACCAACTCCCAATAGGGATAACAGAAAATTTTTCAGTGATTCGCACGCCTGCTCCCCATGTTCCACCAGCACCATCATTAATTGTAAGAGTCCATGTATTTGTAGAATCATCAAATGATGAAGATGCTGCATTAATAGGAACTATTTGTTTTTTTCTAACGATGTTTTGTCCACCGACTTTTAAATTGTCGATTTTATCATTAGCTGTATTTGCTGAGTTATTAATTACATCACTAATCGCTTTCTTGATTTTTTCAGATTCACTAAAGTAAACGTTCATCTGTGTTTTGAATAAATCCCTAGCAGCAGCTGAAGCAAATGAATATGTTGTGCTCATTTTTGCTAAAATTTCTGAAGCAATTTTTGGAGATGTCCCATCTAAATTTGTATAAGCGGTTGTATATGCAGATGTAGAAACACCAGCGGATTGAGCTAAGGCTAAAACTTGAGGGTATTCTGCCTTGATAGCTTCCCAATCACGACTTAATTGACTTTTTTCTAGAGGAGTGATCTTCATATCACTTGTCATATCAGCAATAGCACTCTTACTCGCTTCGGCTTTCTTGTCAACGTCAGTAATTAACTTATCAATATCTCCTGTACTTGGAGTCCAGTCGGTAGCTCTATTTCCATATTCCAATTTCCACTCTCTATAATCAACATATAAATCAGGTTGTGGTGTTGTTGGACTGGAAATAATATATCTAATTCCACCATACTGAGATAAATCACTTGGTAGAGTTACAGTTGAGTAAACCGTTTGCCATTCAGTTGTGATATTATATATTTTCCCATAGTCTAGGAATTTGAAGTCAGGCGTTCCAGTAGTTTTAAAGACTAGTGCCATCAAAGTCATATCGACATTCTTAGATGCCCTTACTTTATGAGATACCGTAATCTCTTTACCTGCAAGATTTTCTGGAATATCTGTGAATCGAATTGAATTGTATACACTAAACGTGACAGTATCTGTTCCTTTTTTAGAATTTTTTACTCTTAAAAACTTAGTATTTCCTTCTAATGTCTCTGTCACATCTATTGGGTAATTCGTAGCATGGTTTGATTGCATGCCAAAAAGCTGACTGTTATCTATTAGATTTCTGACGCCGAATGAAATACTGTTAATCATTTTGTCTACAGCTTCTGGAGCCAATCGATAAGCCGTAGCTTTATTTCCCTGCTCGATTTGGATCTCCCTAAAGATAACTCCCTTACTTCTTGTACTCCCTGCCTTACCTGCATACATTAACACACTATTTGTATTTGCAGATTTCTTAGTAAATGTAAAGACAACTTTACCATCAATAATTGGAACGAACGTGTCGCTACCTTCAGGATAAGGGTATATGGAAATATGAGTATCAGTATCCGGTGCTTGAGTAGTAAATTCAACTTTAGCTGATACTGTGTACTCTTTATTTAATTCCATATCAACATAAATTCTTTCGTAGTTGTAGTTGTCGGCTGCATCTCCATTATTTCTTGGAGGCAACGTTCTTATATCACTATTTTCGATAATTAAATTTCGACCACCAATTTGAAGATTAGTAATCTTGCTATTTGCATCGCTTGCTGATTTATTGATTGCGTCGTTAATTGCTTTCTTAATCTTTTCAGACTCGGCAAAATAAGAGCTTATCTTTGTTCTAAATGCATCTCTCGCAGATGCGGAAGCGAATGTATAAGTGGTTGTCATAGTAGCTAATACTTCAGCTGCTATTTTCGGAGTAACGCCATCTAGGTTTGTATAAGATGTCGTATAAGTAGAAGTTGTAACACCAAGAGCAGTTGCTTGTGCTAAAACTTGTGCGTATTCTGCTTTAATGGCTTCCCATTCTCGACTTAGTGTTGTTTTCTCTGACGGAGTAACCTTTAAGTCATTTGTTAGATCATCAATACCTGCTTTACCAGCTGCAGCATTATCTTTGATTGTGCTTGCATCTGTTCCGGCTATTTTAGAATCAGAACTAATAACTAATCCGTTTGCATAGATTTTACCGTCTAGGTTTGTATAGAACATCTTGTTCCATGTACCTGCATTGTTCTTCTCAATAGAAATACCTTCAGTTGCATTCAGGATTGTTCTAAAAAGACCATCACCTCTTAAAACGACAATACCTTTATCAGTATTGATAGTAACACCGTTGTAGTCTTCTCCTGGTCTAATACTATTTGCTAGATATGTAGATGTTGCAACTGCTAATCTTGAAAGCTTTTCATAATAAGCATCCCATTTAGCTGTCCATGTAACAGGATCAATTGTTGTATCCCCTGTTAACCAAGGTCTCGGAGTTAATGACTCTAAATATGTTTTTAAATCAATGTAGGCTGTTTCAAAAGCTGTATAATCCGCATGAGTTATTGGAATACCTGAAGCTCTAGCTTCTGCTCTTGCTAAATAAACTTGTCCGCCCTTTGCCTTATCAATCGTTTCAAGAGTAGGAAGAGTTTGTCCAGAAAGAACATCACCTGTGATTTCCATTAGAATTAATTTAATATTTGCTTTTTCGCCTGAAGAAATGATACCGTCACTTCCTGCTTTATCAGCAAAATCTTTTAGTTTTTCTACGTCTCGATAAAATGATGGATCTAATGAGGAAATAGATAATGATTGTTCAACCCAATTAGTCCCGTCCCAACTACTTAATGTATTAGGATCTTTAGTTGTGTCAATCCAAAGTGCTCCTAATGAAGGGTCAGCGGGCGGTACATCTGATACAATCGCATCGTTAATATCAACAAGTGATATGTGCCCAGTTGCTAATACTTCCATATTCTTCCCTTCTTTCTGTTTTATGTTTTATTAAAAAAAGTAATAGACTACTTTGTTTTACCCAATCAAAGTAATCTATTACATTATGGAATCGCAACACCTAATTATTAATAATCTCACATAGAAATGTTGCTCTTTGTTTTAAATCCTGTCTGGTAATAGGCACTTCTTTTAATCCTGCATGTGCTTGATTCCAAGGAATATCCTCATTACCATCTTTATCTACTCTTCTCCATAGAAACTGATTGTTTTGTAATTGGCTTGTTACGTCAGTAGAACCTTTGTACACCTGAGCCTTTAATGTCGTTGAAACAACACCTTGTTTAAAGAACATTCCATTTGTACTTATTATTTCTACACGATAAGGAGTTCGTTTTTCTATTTCTTGAAGAAGCTCACCGGGGCTATAACCTGGTTCAAACTGTGTACCTGGTCCAATCTGAACCATACCAGCTTTGATCCTTCCAGTAGTTATCTGTTCCGCATGTAATTCTCCTGTATAGAAACCATCTTCAGTCATAAATGAACCGTCACCAGTCCACTCAGTTACGATGTTTCCTTTTTGGAGCATTGGTCTACAGAAATAAGAATCTCCGTTTTTAGGATGATAGATTCGTAAACGAACTCTTGTCGTTCCTGCAGGAGCAGTTTCTGTAACACTAATACGTTGCCATATATCATTTCCTGTTAATATAGATGTGGTGATTTTTGATGTGATACGAGCTGAGTCGTTGTGGTATTCGACTTCCACTCTAGGATGTCCACCATCATAAGCGGAGAGATTTTTTGTGAGGACATATACAGAAGCAGAGTAGTTTTCTCCTACACTTGCGGGAATAAACTTAGAATATGCACTTGAATTTTGCAGAGGTTTTCCAGTGGTAAATAAGTGAAGACTATTTGTAGTATTTAAACGAACAATTTCATTTACTTCATAAGTGCTAAAGTTTGAATCAAGAATCCAATCTATTGTCCCTCTTCTAAATGTTGCATTGGATACTAAGTTTCTACTCGTCATCTGAATAGAACCAGCAGTTACTTTGTTGGCACTTAACGTTTTGATGTGAGCATCTGTGATACTAGCTTGTGCGATTTCAGCTTCACCAATAGCACCTTTCTCAATAACTCCACTACCTGCAACAATAGAGTTTGCTTGTAAATGATTAGCATTAACAGATTTCGCTGCTAACTCTCTTGCAGTAATAGATTCCGCTACCAACTTATCAGCGGTTACTGTATTGGCTGCAATATGCTTTTTACCATCAACTGCTCCTTCTTGGATTTTCGGATTCGTAATGGCCCCGTCTGTAATACCTTCTGAGTAAACACCCTTTTCATCGTACAGAACAGTTACTCCATCAGCACCACGAACACGTAACCCATAAAGGGATCCATCAGCATTAACATCACCAATAGATACACGCTCAACAGGTGTTTCTTGATTATCAAAAACTTGTAATCTATTACCTGTAATTCTTAAATGACCATTTGTTCCTTGTAGGGTAACTTGCCCAGTATCAATAGTACCTGCAACAATCTTATTAGCTACTAAGCTAACAATCTTTGCATCTGTGATACTACCGTCAGCAATTTGAGCAGAGTCAACTGTACCTTCACCAATAATCGCTCCATCAATAAAAGCATGTTTGATACTTGCGTTAATTGCTTCAATTACAGAAGCTTGTAATCTATCGAAGTCCGCACTACCTGCTGAGATTTCTAAAGCTTCAATTAATCCGGCTGAAATGTTTTCAGCTTTTAAAGCACCAATTTGTGCAGCATCGATTTTAGCTTGTCCTGCATAAAGGTTAATAGCTTCAACAACCATACCTTTAATATGACTTGCAGTTAACGTACCAATCTTTGCAGAGTCAATTACAGCAGTTTCAATGGACGCGTTAATTGCTTCAATTACAGCTGCCTTAATATGGTCTGCATCAAGTTGTCCGATCTTTGCTGAATCAATTACAGCTTCCCCTGCATACAAGTTAACAGCTTCAATAACTGCCCCCTTGATTTTATCTGCTGATAGTTCACCAATAACTGCATTATTAATTTTTGCTTGTCCAGCAGAAATGTTTGAAGCATAAATATTGATTGCATCGATAACATTTGCTGCAATGTGCTCTGCAGATAACTCACCAATAACAGCTGTATTGATTTTAGCTGTACCAATATAAGCATTAATTGCTTCAATGATATTGGTCTTGATTGCTTCAATGTTCAGTACCCCTGATTTAATAGATCCTGCGTCAATGTAGTCAATAACGCCACCATGTAAAAAGTTGTTTCCTGCTATTGCATCATAACCACCAGGACCATTCTTAGATACAGCAGCAGGTGAGTTGTTGATTGCCCTAATAACAGTATCCTTGATTGAATCCGGAGTTGCACCGCTTCCAGTTAATCCAGCAATTTTCGAATAGTGAATTAGATGATTATTGTCATTAATTGCATCAACAAGAGTTTCAATACCTTCAGAACCATAAATGGCACTCGCGAAATCAATTGCACTACCAGGGATTTGTTTATCTTGCCATGTGTAGATTGAAGGATTTAACCCTACCCCTTTTATGTAGCATTCGTTTTTTACTTTATCGAATACAAGACTTCCTTTAGAGAAAGAACGTGATGTAGCAGTTGCTTCTTCTACGTAGACTGGATTCTGCGCTTTCCATTTCCCTAACTCAAATCCATGAAGATATCTTTCTACCTTTTCATTTAAAGCATATCGACTCTGAGGAACGAGACTGTATCCATCTAAGTTGTACAGTGTAGATAACATTTTCCCGTATAGATAAAGCTTGTTGTTATCATTACTTGCATCTGCTGTATCTTCAACGAAAATCTGAATTCCTCTTTCTTTTTGAGCTTTGTTTAAATTGAAAACAACGGAAGGAATTACCGTGGAATTATTTTTAGCACCATTTAAAACAAAAACATCCTGCGCCAGATAGATGTCGTCTTTTAATGTTTTAAGGTCTACTTGTTGAGGATTGTTTTTATGAGGCTTATTAAATAATGTGGTTTCTATTTCACCAGTGATAACTGCTGCCATTCCTCTTTCATGAATATATTGAAGAATTTGGTTTTGTTGCGATCTGTTCCATCCGCTTTCAAATCCAAAACTAGATAGTAACACTCCATGAAAACCTTTAGATTCGAACCATGTTATATCAGCCTCAATGTTATTTAAAACAACATTAGGAGAGTTGATAATACCATATAGCATCGTTCCACTCTTCTTAATTTCATCTACAAAGAAATTAAAGTTAGTAGATTCTTCTTTATTAATCATGACATGGGGAATGTAACTAAAGGCATTGATTCGTTTTTCGATAGAATCATACGTGTTAATAGATGCACCTCTATAACCAACGAATAACGGGCTACCAAAATCAGATATGGTTGCCTTATCTACTTTTTTATTAAGCTCATTTGAAACTGTGCTTCCTAGTTCCTTAAAGTTAATGACACGTTCTATTCGTTCAATAGATTCCTGAAGTTCATTAACATCTTCAGACATGACGTAATCTCCATTGGGATCCCCGTCATACTGTGCATCCTTCTTACGGACAAACTCAGAATAAGGCACAGGGAAAATTAATTCCTTTTTCATACATTCACCTACTTTGTCTTTAGTATGTTTCTTTTATAACCATTACAAATTACTTTTGCCATAAAAACGGGACGGAATTATCCGCCCCATTAATTAATAATTACTTCCTATTTTCGGTTGCTTTTCTATAATTCCATTTCGCCCATCACACTTCACCCATTTGCGTAAGTTTTGATCATAGATTTCAACTTCGAAATGGGTAAGATTTGGATCATCAACATAACTCCACTGTACGTGGGTTGTATTAGTATCCTTGTCGTAATACTGGAATACTCCTAATGGATAATTCAAACCAATCACTCCCATTCAATAATGCAGTGCGTTCCAAAAGCAACATACTTATCAATAACTTCTTTTGCATATTCTTCTGATAAGTTACCACCGTATTCGGTTAATATGGATTTAGGAAGGGTGACAATTAGGACGCCATTTCGGTAGAATGCTTTTCCATCCCAATTACCAATGTCCCAATAACGCTGTCTTCCTTGCACTCTCTCATCAATTATCTTAGTTGGTAGCGATTCAGAAATGCCACCACCACGAGTACGTGCATCCATAACAACTACATCTTTAACACTCGTATGCTCTCTTACTTGGACTTTAGCAAGAAGAAGATACATAGGGTTTGACTGCTGAATGCTTCTCCACTCTTCCCTACTGAAACAGTGACGGATTGAGTTTCCGTTTTCAGAATCAGGAACAATGTAAATATGGATAAGCTTATTGAGAAGCTTTGAAGATGGAACTTTCTTGTACTCTACCTTTTGAACACCATTCACATAAGTTGTCATCGGAAGAGTTGAGTAATGTCCTACTGATGGATTGAGGTCTAAATGAAGGAATGTTCGAAGTGTTTCACTATAGAAGCCCTTGTATTCGTAGAAGTTATCAAAATAAGAATACTTAGCAAATAAATCATCTTTAAATGAAATGTTTTCTCTTAAGAAGAAGATTCCGTTTTGGATATCATAATCATTTGCTGCTAGCTCTTTGTTTTCGAAATAACCATAGTCTGCATAAACTGGCCCAACTGGTTCAAATTTAAAGACCACTTTCCCTTTTTCATAATCGATTCGATAATTTGTAGCAGGAATTGTATTAGCTGATGTTGCCTTGCCTTTAGTAGTTTTTAGAACTGGCACTGGTTGGATTAACCAATTTTCTTTTGAACCATACATGATTACTTCTTTCGTAACCGGATCGATACGTTTATCTTCCAATAAGTCGTTAGACATTTTTGTATTTTTGTAGATTCGCTTATAAAGGCGGAAGTTACGATGTTCATAAGTAGCGTACACTTTACCAGTTATATTTCTACCTGGGAAGAAAACAGTACCCTCGTCATGATTAATCTCCAATGGATACTCTTCGAAAATCTCCACGATGTTTCCATTGTTTGCAGCATCTATAAAGATGTGAACCTTATCGTTACGAATCCAGTTTTTTTGTTTAGCTCGGAACAATGTTCCTGCAGAATTCGCTAAGCCCTCAACTAAAAGCTGTTCTTTTTCTACAGAGCCTTGGCTTACATACAGATTATTGTGAGGTACTTTTACTGTAGAAGGAGTAATGTACTCCATCTCGTTCTCTACTGTCATAATTCCGATAGAAGGATTAAAAATTTGAGAAGCGTATTCGTTGACTTGATACTTCTCTTTTTTCATAACTCGTTCTTTGTATTGATTCATTACAGCAAGATTATTACTAGCATGCATCTCTGACCACTCTTTATATCCAAGGTCATCCTTAATGAATTGTCCGTTATGAATTCTTAAATACCAGTTCTCTTTAGCATCCTTTGTTTGAGGAAGTTCACTATAGATACGACGGTCATCAATTAACTTCAATCCAAAGTTTCGCTTAGAAGCTCTTATTGTTTCAAATCCAGTTTCAGCATGAAGAACAAAACTTGGTTTGTCTGTTGCCCAAAAAATATCTTTATGGCCAATAACAAGATCTCCACTGTAGAACCATTCCATGCCTGTTTTACGGTCAAACAGTTTTAGGTTAACTAAATTGTTTTCCTCTAAGTTTTCTGAACCAAGTGAAATCTTGTAGAAAATTTTGTTCTTGTCATACCACTCTTTTCCACTTGGCACTGGAGGAAGCAGCGTATGTAAGTAGCCTAGATTCTTTAATCCTTCTGTTTTACGAATTGATTTAGAATAAGCAACTGGTGGTCCATACATTCGCTCATAACGACCAAACTCTAGTCCTGTTCCTGGGTCTACTCCGAAGGAAATCCACTGATGAATAAATGGCATAATCGTATATGTGAATGGAATTTCCGGTGTAGCTCTAGTGATGTCTGCATTTTCAAAGCCTTCTGCTTCAATATCAATCGTTGTAGCATTCGGTTTAATACTGAATGCATAGAGAGTTTTCTCTCCTTCATTCTGTGCAACACCTCTAACTGCTCCGATTGTATCTAATGTAACATCATCAAAGCTTGCTTTACCAAAACCATTTCCATCTACAAAGCCTAAACGAATCTTAATTTTTTGGGGTTTATCAATGTGGAAATTCGTTTCTAACTTAACCCAATCTTTTTTCCCTGTAATAGAAATAGAAGAAGAAACTTTTTCACCCTGTAAGTTATAAATACCGATTTTCACACCATCTGTTGTAATCCCTCGTACTTGATCAATTTTTGCCCATGCTGTCACCTTGTAATCATCAATAGATAAATAGATATCTTCACTTTCCCAAAAAGCATGAGCTCCTGTTGTTCCGTTTGATGAGTCTAAGGATACCTGACGAACACCGAATAAGCTTTTTGTGGAATCATGTGTGAATGTAACTGTTTGACCAGCTAACTTCTTTGTATTCCATGAAGGGATTGCATTTACTGTATCATTTGTCCAAGAAGTAATAGGCTGTCCACCTGAATCTACTTGACCACTTTCAAATCCACTGTTGTTAATTGGAATTGATTTATCACCATCTACAGCATGTTCATACACTCCTGTAGCATTATAGAACCAAGGTTTGCAGTAGATTTTCACGTATTCTTTACAGTTCTTATAAAGAATTTTTTTTGCGACAATTTGATTTGCATTGTAATCACTTCTGTCATTAATATAAACATCCGTATTGTTCACTTTGTATTCCTGAGCAAATAAATTATCTCGGTGATATACGAAGTCATTTCTCCAAGGAGTAAACACCCATTGTTCTTCTGAATGATAAAGGATCGAGTTTAAAACAAGGTTTACACTTTCTTTTTGGTTGTGGTAAAATGCTCTGAATATTCCACAGTTAGAAACAAGAACAGTACCTTTATCAAACAGTGTTTTCTTAATAATTGAAGGGCCACCATTTAAGTGTTTTACAATTGTATCCCACTGGTTACTTTCCTCATCTTGTCCAAATAGGATAGCCGGAGAAATGTCCGCATAGCCTAAATCTCCAACGTTTTGAATTGGTAGCAAGCGACTAATGTATGGAGAGTCTTTTTTAATTTCCTTAACTCCAAATTCATTACTACTTGACGAAAACCCGATATCAGAAATAAATGTATTCCCTTTGCTCGTTTTGAAATCAAGAATATTAATTCCACTACCAGCATTATCTATCCAAATCGTACCTCCATTTTTTAAGTAATGCTCAAACTTGTCTTTAAACATAGATAAGTCGGCTTTACCGTAACCAGTTATAACGAGTAAATCATAATCCTCATAATGGTGATCTGGCATATCAAGGTTAACTGCCCAATATCGAACATCTTTTTTCAAAAGATCTACTTCTGTTGGATGCGGATTTTGTAATTCTATATATTTTGGAAGCGACAGGTGCTCATTGATTGTTTTACCAATAGAAGATAAATTTTCAACATTAACTACCGATTGAACAAAACTAAATCCAATGTTCATCTTACCTGGGTTTGTTTCACTTAATTTGGTTTTCAATTTTGCTTCGACGCGATGTTTAAATAGTTGAGGTGTTCGAGTTTGATAGTTTGCAATCATAACATCAGATGTTGCATAGAAAGAAAAATCATTCCCCTTCTCCTCAATTGCATAGACTTTCAAATGTTTGTATTTATCCGGATTTGATTCTATTTCAGAAACAGTATCTTTAAATTTGTCCATTGTTACTTGTTCGAAGAATGGATATGCGTTTAGGACTTCCTCCTTTAATTCGCTCTCTTTACTGTCATTTTTGTAATTAGGATAGACTACTTTGTATGTAACATCTTTGTTGTTACGGAAATTTGTAAATACAACAATACGGTATACAAAGTTGTCTTCACGAATTAATTGAACCTTAAACACATCACCGTCCTGTAAAGGTCCACTGTTTGCTTCTATGCGTATACTATTACCTATATAAATTAAGTCATTTCTTTTGTCTATCACAACTTCTTCTAAGGGGATAGCCTCTTGTTCGGTCTCAGAAGAGAAGCCGCCTAGATAAGGAATAACTTGAGCAGTTCTTGCATCGAAACGTCCTTTCAACTCCATTTGATAGAATACCGGTTTTGGAGTATCTTGACGATTTTTACGAATAGTAAATTCATCCGTTACATAGACTGCATCAGTAGGAAAAATAGCTTGCCCGGATTCAGTTTCTAATAAGAAATTGTGATTTGGATAAACCATGTAATCTCTTTCTATGAAATTAGATAATCCGTTTTCTTGAATTTGAGAAGAAACATCCTCTAATAAGATGTTCTCCTCGGGTGATACAGATTTTGATTGTACATATGCAAGGTTTGCACTATTCTTAGGAACCTTATTACCAATACGAATAGCGTACCCTCGGTTTCTTTGACCACTGCGAACGAGATCTTTATGAGGTTGCATCTGCATGGTTTGTATCCTCCCATTCTTTTAACTTGTTTAAGATAACAATCAATTCATTATCTTTCTGATTCGTTTCTAGGACTAAAATCTCGTCCATTGTAACGCGACCGTCTTGGTTAAAATCTAAAATAGCGAAAAGCTCCTCATCTTCATATTTCTCTACTCCCTCATACATAAGGAGGTAGTTAATGATTTTTGTTTTTGTAGTTAATAAGTTCTTTTCATCTTGAGTTAATTGAACTTTATCTGGCTTTGAAACAGGACTCAACAGCATCTTGTAGCAAACACCGATATTGTTATCTTTGTCTATAATCCAAATATAATCCTCTATAATCTCACCTGTACGCTTCGCTTGGATATATGGAGCATGGTATTGATATAGATACTGTCCCGAACGTTTTTGTGCCTCAACTGCATCCCTTGAGATATGTCTAGAAATAAATCCTTTAGAAGCAATAATTTCTAAATTAGAGTGAGATAAAAAGTTTCCTTCATAATCAAGCGGTTCAATAATAAGTGTTGAGAAACTTGCTCCATCTGCATGTAATCGATCTGGTGTAGCTGTGATTCTAAAGCTATCTGTCTTATTTATTGTGTTCGTAATATATAAGAACCCTTCATGATTTTGATTTTGAATTGGATTCATATCAATCATTGTTGCTAGTTTCCTCGGTTCACCATAACGGTTTCCTTCTTGATACACAATTCTTTTCCCACCATCGTGTTTAGCGAAATCAATTCGATAACCATCAACAGCTTTGATATTGTAATCAACTGTGTAGGTATCGTTTACTTGATACGTTGCATAGAGGGTTTTGTTTTTTAATACTGCCTTTCTATTTGTGTGGAAAGAGAAATAAAACCTCTTACCATCTATTCTGTAAGGCTCACCTATTTTTTCTCCATCCTCTGTATGGATAGCAATATCTCTAAATTTCTCATCAAGGTTATTGTAAGCAACCTCAACGTAATCACTTTTGCCGTCATACTTGAATGGTTCTTGATTCCACGTTTGATATGCTCCTGTTTCATGATTAAAGAATGAAACTTTTTGCAACGTGTCTCCATTTTCTTTTTGAACCAGGATCGGTGAATGATCAATTGGCGCTACAGGGATTTCAGACCAAGTAACATTCTGGCCACTAATTCCTCCATCAAATAAAGATTGCATAACTGCAAAAGGTAGCTGCGTTTTAATATTAGAAGCATCTGGTAATTTGTTATTGAACAGTGCCCACTCTTCTAAGATAACTTCTTCCTGAATAGGTGTTTCTTCATTTGCAAAAATCAATTCTTGAGGAGTTGTAAGTAAAAGCCCTGTATTTAAAGCTTTCGCATTTTCACCATTAATAGTTAACTCAATACCTTCATCATTCCAACTACAAAGGAATTCATATGACGTACTTCTTTCGAGTGTTTTAGGGATAGTAATTGAACTTGCACCAACAGTATAGGATAAATTAGTTCCACGCACTGCAAGAGATAGTTCATTTGTATCTGAGCGGAAAAGAGTTTGGTCTCTATCGATACGGTTTTTTGTAGTTAATTTTAAATAGATACTCCCTGCTTTTTTATCAAACAAGCTCTTTACTGGGAACTTTAATGATGACCCCTTACGAACTACTGAATCAGTAATACTAGAATTCGGTATATACGGTGTAGAATCAACTCGGTCTTCTAATTGATGTTTTCCTACAATAAGAATTTCGTCTGTTTGGAATACTAAGGTAATTGTTTGCGGGGTTAATAAATTAAAAGATTGCGAGATATAAGACAAATCTCCTTGTGAGATGTCAATCTGTTTTAAAATTGTCTCCCCGGATTTAATTAAGCACTCACCATTTCCTTGAGCATTGAATGAAAGTGTATGGTCTTTTGCAAGTAAAGAAATAGATTGAGAGAACGTTGCTTTCTTAGTAGTAGAGCCTAAGAGCTTTATGTACTCGTGATCTCCTATTTTAATCGTCTTAACCTCTACTCCCCCACTTTCTGCATTACTTTTCCATGCAGTAGATTGGGGTTCTTGTATTTCACAAGAATAAAAAATTTCTCCTACTTCACCACATACACGAACTTGGCCATTTACAAATAAAGCAGATTCAAATTTAAATACCGTTTTATTGTTTAGGTCAACTGTAAAATGAGATCCATTAGAAGAGATTGTTAAAATGTTAGAATTCAAAATATTATCCTTTACATCTACGACTCCATAAATCTTCTCAGAATCTTTTACAATTCCACCTATATGTAACTTGTTTTCTTTATCTAAAGAAGTAAATAAATAGTTTCCATCACTTAAATATTTAGGGATTAATGCTACCTTTTCCGTCGGCTTGGAAAACGAGAATATTACTTTACTATCTTCATAGAGTTCATTTGAAATAGAAACATACCCTGCACTTTGGAACGTAATCGCGTTTGGAATTGTAGCGTGTTTAATAATTGTTCCCGGATTAGTGAACATTTCTGCACCACCTTTTTATTGATTTCTTTTGACAATCTAACCTTTACTTCTTATTAATGTCCATAAGAAAAGGAGAGGAATCTCTCCTCTCCCTAACTCATTTAGAATGATGTGGCATTAAAGACTTTAGACCTTTGCCAATCATCGTTCACAAATACAGAATCTCTAACTATGTTGCTACTAGCAGGTAATAACATTGCCCCCATTCCAGTTGGCCCCTTAACATACTCGATACCATCAGCTGTCGGCAATTCTTTTTCAGCTAATACTGTTTTTAATGGCTCAGAATATAGATAATGCTCTTGTTCTTTTAGATAGTAGTAACCTTTCTGAATTTCAGGATGCCAATTCTTGCTTGGATCTTTTCCATTCAAGGTACCTACCAAGAACTTCTTACCGTCAATATCTTGGACACTTGTTTCTACCCACAAGTCATTATCCTCTATAATGTAACTAATATTCTTATAAATTCCATCATATCCTTCAAAAGTTTGAGGTGTAGGAAGCTCTAGCTTAAAGTCTTCCGTTGGTATACAGACCCCATCAAATACTTTCACTTCAGGTGAACGCCATACAATGTCTGTCCCCACCTTTTCAAAATAAGTTGTATCTAGATGAACTTTCACACTATCTACTTCACGACGTTTATAAACAACAACGTACTCTTCCCCTGGTGCAGGCTCTAATACTCCTGCCTGAGATGGAGACCAATCAATATAATTACTCTTTAATTTGAAGTCACCAGTTTTTAAAGTGTCGTTCCAAATGTGATATGTTACACTTCCGTTTTTTTTCTTACAAGAGACAATCTCGATAACCTCACTTAAAGGCAGTGGATCCATTCCATTAGCATCTGAACCTCTTACCATTTCAGCTGTAAGAAGTTCAGATGTTCTGTATGTAACTTCAAGAGGAAGATGTTTTCCATTCCAATCGATAGGAACAAAGGATTCATCAATTCTAACTCCATCCTTCTTATGAACAGAATCTTCAATAATAGAAATCTTATAAGGCATCGCATCTTCAAATTCTGCTTCAGGAGCTAATGCTGGCAGAATAATATTTGGAGGTATAATAATTGTATTACCTACTTTTAATTCCTCAATTGAATTATTAGCTGCCCTCAAATCCTGTACGTATATATCATATTTAGAAGCAATACTTTCCCATGTGTCACCATTTGCTACTACATATTCACGATCAAAATCCGAAAGAGTTGAAAGATGAAATTGTGTACGAACAAACTCCCCGCGGATATCATTGGCATTAATTATACCTGTATAAATCTTTTCTTCTGATGCCCAATCTACATACCCTCTTGGAGGAGTGTTCGGAACCTTGATACTTATTGGTTCACTTGAAAAGTCTGTAACGTTTAAGCCATGATTTTTATCATAAACTGAGTTATGACTAGATTTCTGTGTATAAACTGTACCGTTCTTAAATAATAGAGAAACATCGTCGTTCTTGGATGTGTTCGGAATTGTGATAAGCTGATCCTTTACCAATGTTGTATCTTCATTCAGCAGAATGTCCTTATTGCTTCCTTTAATTGCATTTACCGTCGTGTTATACATTTCAGCTACATCATTTAATGTTTGTCCATTAATGACTTTGTGTACTTCGTTTGGCCATCCATTTTTAATGTAATAACGGTACTTAAGATTCGGCAATAAAAATGGTGTAAATGTAGAATCTAACTCTCTTTCGTAAGGTCTTAGATATTGAACCTTCCCTGCACCATATTGATAATGCATAAGGACTCCTGTTTTATCTCCAAATTCCAATTTCCTTTGTATAGCTTTTGCGATTACTTCATCAGATGCAGATGTAGATTTACCAGTTCTAGACCCTTTATTCTCCTCTGATTTAAGGTACAGCATAACATCCGAAGGTCTTCTTGTTTGGTCTGTAAGCTCATATTTTTGCTGAGCAGCAGTAATTTGTTGCTGATTAAATGGAATTTGATTTGAGATACTAGGATATTTGAATGGATAGTCACTAATTTTCTGAAGTGATTTTCTACCTGTACTTAAACCATCTACAGCAGATACATCTTTATTAATTATATTGACTACCTCTTTGTATAAAATATTTTGGTAAACATCTATAAGATCAACTACAGGTGTTCCCCTTGCTGAAGAACGTGTCATTTCTACAGTTAAGAAATATGGTTGAGGGGAGAACTTAATCGCTCGATCTTTTACATTCATTGGATTATCAATTACTTGAAGAAGGTTTCGAGGATCCTTCTGATTTGTTCTTGTTTTAGAGAAAATATAAGTTATCTTGGTATTACTTGCATCCTTCGGGGAGAATGCTTGTGTATCCCAACTTAATAGCGCAGTTGTCTTACTAAAATCGAACTTACTTCCTTCATTAATTGGGCCTAACGTTACACTATGGTTTGTGGCCTCACGTTTTAACCGAAGACGCTTTGTGTTTTGACGATAAGGTGCTGTTATTGGCCCCCAGAATATGTTGTCTCGACTAGAAGAAGAACGAATATTCATTTCAGTACCAGCTGGTTGCTTCTGAATAAAACGTATCTTATCTACATGCTTGAATGACTTTCCAACACTTGTTGCCACCTGTGTCATATCAATTTTAACGGTGTAATCACCATTTTGGTCATATAATCCACTATCTTCCGAACGTAACTCAACCCTATCAATAATAGGGGAAGTTGCATTATCTGAAGATAATAAAATTATTTTTCCTTGAACGTAACGAACGTTTTTGTAAAGCGTTACGCTCTGTCCTGTAGATAAATAATTCTGCCCTTGAATAAGTTTTTTGTTTAAAGTAATTGGCTCCCATTTCGACCATGTAGTTTTATTAGCAGAGGTACGAATTTCAATATTGAAATCACTTGTTCTTAATTTACCTCCAACAATGATTGCATCTGCTGTCGTATCAATTGCTTGGATAACTACCTTATAATCACCAAAACCGTAAGAATCAAAAGCGATTTTATCTACTTTATTTGGATTTGTTAGGGATAATGTATTGATTGACTTTGTTTGTTTCTCTACCCATTGGTAGGTTTCTGATACTAATTCCTCTTTAAATAACTTCGCTTCGATGTTCTGAGTACCCACGTTTTGAAGTCGTACATGAACTTCCAAATTGTCACCTGTAGCTAAGAATTCCACTGGTGTATTAGCAGTTCTTGTTTTAATATCAGTACCCGATACTGTCCATTTGGTTGCATCGGTTCTTGTAAATTCTCTGCTTGTTGCTGCATAAAAAGTAGAAGGTAATTGTGCTTGGATTTTCGCATCAATATGATAGCTAAAAGGTTCTTGAGCATCAAATTCTTCTGTTAGATAATCTCCATAAAATGCTTTTAGTCGTCCATATAATGAACTGGAATAAAAGTTTCTTTGGTACTGCGCCAATCTGTGTCACCACCTTAAAAAAATAAGGGGGAGATTACTCTCTCCCTATCGATATTTAACGTAAAATTGGAATGTATAAGCGTCAAAACGCATGTAAGAATATGGCCCATACTCTGCTTGAGGATGAAAGAATGCAATTCCTTTAATCCACCCGTCACGTAATCCTTCACCAAACGACTTATTAAGAGAAATCCAGTGTGACTGTCCTCGGTCAAAGTCTATTCTTTCAATTTTTTGGTGAATACCCAATGTAGGTCCATCAGATGCTGAGGGTAAATCCCATTTCCCTGCATAGTTGTGTGACCACACATGAAGGAAGCGTCCATCTTGATCATACCCATGTTCGGTGTTTCTTCTACGAATGTAAAACTTAACATCTAAGATTTCTTTCCCCTGTAATTTTTGTCTCCAGTCATTGTGATCAAGGAAGAACAAGCATTTATTATTACCCCATCTTGTTCCTTTTTTAACATAAAGACCGTCCTGCTCTTTGTTTCGAAGCTCTATCCATTCCCCATGAAAAACTTCTCTGTCATCGTATTCATAACGCCATTCAGATTTATTTCTTACAACTCTACCGCTCTGCATTAAAATGACATAATCTGTACGCCATGTTCTACTTCCTACATTCTTTTGAACCTTCTCTAGAATTGGTCTTGGTTGTGTTTTACCACTAACAGTAGCCCAGGGTGATGCACCCGCTCGGTTTACAGCTCTTACTTTTTCGACATATGTTGTATCTGGATTTAACCATTCATGAGGTGAGTCTAAGTTGTTTGTTCTTTGTATAGATGGGTTTGACCACCATGTAGGTAAATACTCATAATACTCAGCAGTAGGAACAGCATCCCAAACGAAATTCAGCTCATGTTGTCCAGACCACGCCATACGAGGTTTTGGAGCTGCAGGAGGTTTTAACGGATCAATTTTTATATAATCTAAGATCCAAAACCAATCACTTACATTTCCATTTTTATCAAATACACGAACAGCATAATGGTAAACACCATCTACATTGCCCGTTACATTATGAACATAAGCTGTATTTGGGCCGTTGTAAATGTCGTAGTAAGACTGGGTGATCCACTGATTTGATAAATCGTATTGTTGAACACGTAGGTTATAACTTGCTACACCAAGGGGAACGTTATCCACTTTGTAGGGTTTGTAGTAAGGTACTGATTGCTCTTTTCTTTTATCTACTGCAGAAACTCGTAAAACATAACGTGTTTCTTTTGAGGAAGAAAGATGTACAAAATTGATGTGATCCATTGGGATATTAATTTTTCTTCCGAATGATTCTACATCTTCTACTCGGTAAAATAATGTATGAGTACAAGCTTTATCAGTGAAACCAACCTCTAGCTCAACCTTATAATACGAAACATCTTCTGATATTTCATTTGAAAAGTTAATCGTACACGTACCTGGTTTAAGATCTGAGGGTTGCCAGTTAACATCAACAGATAAATCCTCTTTACCATTATTGTATGCGTGTCCACTTTTTACATAAAGCGGTTCAAAACCTCCAAATGTTAAGTACACATTACTTGGTTCTCTTGGTGGAATTCTAATAAGACGGTCAAAGATTGTATATATCTTATGAATGTCCTGAGCCCCTAGACCATCCTCAATAAGTTTTTGAATTTCATCTCGATATGTATCTTCTTTTTTTGCAATTAACCACAGGATACTTTCGAGGTTTTCAAAATCGGTACGACTAGGAACAGTTTCACGAGTAAATAAAGCTAAAGCTTTTTCTAACGCATCGTTTTCTTCTATAGAATCTACTACGTAATCCTCTAATACTGAGGCAGCATTTTCTCTAATTTCCTCAAAGTATTGACGAGTTCCGATGTATTCATATGCATCTGGTCCATCTCGCCATAGAAGTCCATCCTGTAAAAATACAGGTCCAAATTTAAATCTTTTCCTTCCACTATAAGCAGTGGAGTCGTTAGCAGCTGTTACTTTTACTTCCCATTCATAAGTCTGCTCTAGGTCAAGAACACCCTGATGAGAGGTTATATCTGCTTCCTGATCTGTTCCTGTAGAGAATGTAATAAGGGCTGTGTTAGAGCCCGTATTATATACCTTTACTTCTGCATTTTTCTGATAATCACTAGAGTTTTCTTTAATGAATGTCCATGAAAAAATCAATGAGGAAGGAATGTCTGGAGTAACGATGGAGTTAAAATTAGGAGATAATCCTTCTGGTCGTTTTGCCATTTGTACAACATCCTTTCTTAGCGATCAAATACCGCTGGGTGAACTGGTTCAACAATCGCATAATCGAAACGAACTTTTACAGAAGAAGTTGTAGCTAGTTTTCGAACACGTAGTTTTGTAGAACCATCATGATTGAAGATCAAGTAGAATGTTTTATATTGTCCACTTGTATCGAAGTCTGTTCCATTTAAAGTAGCTTTGTTAATAACTTGGTTTGTCTTTGAGTTAACTGCAGAAATCTCAACAACCGCATTAGAAGGAAGACTACTTGCTGATAATCTTACAATCGCAACATAACGACCATAATGCATACCATCTAATGGAGCATTTAACAAGTCTGAAGCAGCAGTAGCACCACTTTCAATTGCTTTATTTAATAATGTTTTTGAGTCAGCAACTGCAGTGTTACCAGTTGAAGATGCATCATTTGAATCAAACTCTCTTGTCCATCGAGTGTTTGTCTTCCCTAATACTTTCAACTCTGCATTTTGTGCAATTGTCCCACCTGTTGTTTCAGAAATCTTGTCATTAATCGCATCAGCTACTTTCGTATTTGAAGTTGATTCTACGTAGATGTCAGAACCGGTGATTCCCGTAGCAGTCTTTGTTAAATCAACGTTTGCCTTTGGAAGTTTACCCTGTACTTCTTGTGTAAGCATAATCTTCTCTGGCATACCAGGAATTCCTGAAGTGCTACCTAAGTGACGGTGTTGCTGAATTGTAGGATTTGTAGGCTTGTCCTTATCAAACTTCCATACTGGTCCACCGTATCGTTTATCGAATTCAGCATACCAATCATGAGTCTCAAGTGCGTCTATACGAGACTTAACGGTAGAAGTTCGTTTAAGGTTTAGTAGCACGTTTGGGTCCGTAATAGGTTTTCCGTTTACATCCTTTGGTGCAGCTGGCATTTGAGCTAATTCTCCTAGCATACGCTGTACTGCCATTACAGCATCTTGTAGAGAGTTTACATGCTCAGCCATATTATAATCTTTAAGGTTTGTCCATCTTTGCAGGTTGGGGTTCGATTTAGAACCACTTCGCTCGTCGAATAATTCTGGGAAACGAGTAAGAACTAAATCTGGGTAAACATTATTCCCAACTGCGTTTTGTACTGAGCCAGTTTCAGCCATATTTTATCCACTCCTTGTTAATTTGGTAGATTAAGAGATAAAGAACCTTCTCGGTTAACTCTTACTGATATACCTTGTGATCCTCTTGAGAATGATCCCTCTGTATCTATAACGGCAGAGAATGAACCTTTACCAAGAGTTACAGAACCGCTGTCTACTTCTACATCAGCTAACGTCGTTTGGGTCATTGTATTATTTAGAGTAAAGTCTTCATCTGTTGTTAATTTGTAAGACTGAGGCGTATCATTCTGATCGGTCCAATCCACTATAAGCTCTTCTAAAACAGGTGTCACTGTTCTATCAGCAGTTTTCATATCTACATGAATTTTAATTTGTGGCTCCTCATTATTATGAAGAGCATCTTCCCCGGTAACGATTTCCATACCAGGGGACGTATTGTCGCTAAATGTATAACCATAACGATTGTCCCAAGTGATATGAGTTTGATATAGGAATTCACGTAAAGCTACTAATACGTAATGAAGCGGAATAATTTCAGAAGCCATTACTGTATATTTATAATCCTCTAAATCATACTCATCATTTGGTATTTTTCCTTTAGCAACTATCTTGTATTTGAATTGGATTTCTGGGTGATTCTCTTCAATTTGTTCCTCTGTTCCATGTAGTCCAACATAAGCTTTGAATTCTCGAACAGAAGACTCTTCTTTTGGAGCAGTTACTAATAAATCGTCACCGCTACCAATACCTGATTGTACTTCGTTATCTTTCCATGAAGCAGAGAAACCATCCCAGATATGAGGTAGATAATGAAACCCCATATTGTTTTCTTCAATACTACGCCAATAAGCTTCTCCCCAGTTCATATGATCCCAAGAGAAACCTAGATTGCTATTAATCTGATTTACGTATTGGATATATGTTTGAGAAGGTGTCCCATCTGTATTCATAAGTTTTGTTTGAACATACTTATCATCAGATAGCGAGCCTAATTCAACTTGAGATTTATCAATGCCAAGTTCTCTACTAATACCATTAATAATCCCTTTCTTTGTTGCTCCACCAGGATTCTTAAAGACATCTAAGATACGATTCTTAAAGTCTTCGTTTCTTTCACCTGGTAATCTAGAAATACCTAACAACATACCAAACTCGTCAAATACGTTCCAGATATGATGAAGCATATATTCATAATGAAGAGTATCTCCTACCTCAATTGCATCGAATGGTTTGAAGATATTATCCTTCATATAGTAATCCATTACTTTGATATACACATAACCTTCGATAGTATCAATCATGTAGGAGTTGTCGTCACTTTCAAAAAATATTCGCAAAGTATCAACTGGCATACAATCTCTTTTTACACCATCAATAACTAAACGAACGTGAAGATCTGGTGTTTCAACATCCACAACGTCACGAGTAGCAAGCGGAATCTTATAGCAGTAATCGGCTGTTTGTAAGTTTGCTGTACCGATGTACATGTTGTTCCAAGCTTGCTCTATGTAACGTTCAATCTCTGATAATTCAACACCAAATGCATCTAAAAATAAGGCCCCTATCGATTTCGGATCTTTGGCCATCTTCATCCATTGAGGAAGCATGGACATCATACTCGTTGTATGTTTGTTTAACAATGTGCCACCTACTTTCTATGCTACGTTAATTTTTCTTAAGAAGTATCGTTCTTCTAATGAAGGTTCTACATTCTTAATGAAGTACTCTTTTTCACCGACAACAAGTTTTTTAAATTCCATATCAAGAATTTGTTCGCTTGTTTCCATTACACGTTGAATAATTTCATTGATAATAATTGGAGAACCCATGTTTAATTGTTTCATGTATGCTCCAACATTTTGAACAACTTTATTGCGGATATGTTGTCTTTCAAGAGAAGTTGTTTTGGAGTGGAAAATTAAGTTGAGAGTAATGTCCACGGGGTTGTATTCACTTGTTTTTACTTCTACATTCATGCCATAAGCAGCTACTTCAGATATAACGCTTTCTACACGACTTAATAGATCGTTTTCAATTGGATAAACTTGAGGAGTAACATAACATGTAAACGAGCCTGTTCCTCTTGTAAATCTTTTAAACTGAGCATCAGCAACACCATCAATTCGTAGTGTTTTTAATCGTATAGCAATTAAATTTGCATTCTGTTCAACAGATACTTGATTAGAGATTCTTGCACGATAGTTATCGTCAGATTCGTCTCCATCACGAGTACAGTTTAACAGTTCACCAATAAGGTCTAAGTATCCACCTGTTGATGTTGAAATAAAGCCCATCTGAATAATTAATTCTAATTCATCATAGAAGGGACTAAATTCTTCTATCATTACTTCTGAAAACATTCGAGCAATGGAACCCGGACTTGTTTCAGTTATTCCACCTTCAGTTCGAAGTCGAGTCAAAACCGCTTCGAGCATTTCATCCTTTGATTTTCTCATTAACTGTTCACCTCATATTCTGATAATAAACCATGTTCTAAATTAAATAGAACTGGTATAACTAAATCTGCTATTTTTCTTCTAACAGTAATATAGAAGAGTATTTCGCTCGAATTAACAGGGACGGGTCTAACATTTAAATCGCCAGGAAGTAGAAACTTGTCGCCAGTTAAACTTTTTTCAATTAGGGACTTCCCTAAGTCTCCTGTTTCTCTTGTGTTAGGAAGACCAATTAATTCCGATAAATCAGCCCCTATCTCCCGATGTATAAACCAGTCCGGATTGTCTGTTCTTAATCTATTGAGTATTACTTGCTTCTCGCTTAAGTACGATACTTGCAATGGAATATCCCTTATTAATAATCCTTCTGAGCTATCTGTTGAGATATTTCCTACTGAATCGATATAGAGTAATTCATCATAGTCATTGTAACTAGGAGAACCAAGCTCTAAATCCCCTTCAGGTGAAAAACGAAAATCCACTTTCATTTGTTATCCTCCTCTCTTTATTCTTGAAGTTTCTATTCCTAGATCTTCAATCATAGATGTAACTTTCGCATCGTAATAATGTTTTCTCTTTTGCTCTTGGAACAAAGGAACATTGATGTCGGATTGTCCATCTTCTATTGTAGAAATCATTGAAGCCTTTGGAATATTTCTCTTCTCTCCCACCTTATCACCATAATATAAATAAGGATTTAGGTTATGATTATTCCAAATGAAACCATATGGTTTTGTATGCATTCTCATTTCCTTTGTAGCAAAATGAATACTGTCACCATAAAAGATGATTGTGTTATCTTTCGCATCCAAACGAATGCCAGTATCCTCATTAACAAACATTTCGATTGATCCGTCATCACAGAGCTTAAAGGTTGAACCTGTCACTGGGTGTTTTAATGCAATTTCATCTTCGCTAATAATTTGCCAGTTCTCTAATTCCTTTTCTAAACTCTTGGCCTTAAAGTTAACAAGTTCATTTTGTAATACTTGGCGCCAATAAGGATAATGAATATCTTTGTCTCCATCTCCATATATTTTATTTATATATGCTTCATTCATTGGAATCCTCCTTTCTAAAAAACACGGGATTGTCTAATTGTTCTTCCACCATATGGACTAAGATAATTTTCTTCGCTGTGATTTGATTTATATACTGTAGAAATATAAGGTGATTCCTTAGATTTATTTTTAAAAGAAATTGAAACTCTATCACCGTTTTTAACAGCTTGTGTAAATACACCGTCTCCATCTTTAGGTAAAGATACTTCTTTCATTGTTCGTAAAGCATGACTGTTTTCATCTGAGTAGACTACTTCACAGGTTAGTTTTGTGTAATCTACTTGAATTACATAACCTTCAATGGTTCCTTGTAGTCTATTTAAAGACGGTACAACTACTTTACTGTAAATAGATTGGTGAATTGGACTGTTGAAATTCATTGAGTCACCCACTTTCCTGGTCCACCATAGATAGGAACTCCATCATATTTAATGTCTTTCCCTTTTGGAGCAATATCTATATGAATGAACCCTTTATTGTTTTCGAAGTCTCCACCAATCGCGATCGATCTCACACCTAATTGCCATGCACAGTCAGCAATTTCTCTTACTTCGTCTATGCTTCTGACAAGAATATCAATTGCACAACCTGCCTCATGAGGTGAAAGTTGACCAGGGTTACTAAAGCGGAAACCACTAATAATCTCAAAATAAGGTTTTTGTGTTTTCAAAAGCAAGCTTTCAAACAACCTTTTTGCGTCTGGAGAATAAAGATTCCCTTCATGACCATCGTATTTTTCACTATGAATAAACCTTTCCTTATTTAAAGGAACCATCTTTTCATACTTGGTAGTTCGAGCCCAGCCAACACGGTTAAGGAGAAAGTACTCTCTTGTCATGTCACCCTTCTTAAGAGAATCCCCTATAAATTGAACTGGTAGGTATGGGAAAGAACTTCTGTACGTCTGATCAATTAGTTTTTCTTCTTCCGATAATTCTGCTCCATCATTTTCATAAAGAGCATGCATTGGTTTTTCATTACCTTCTTCTTTCTCATCTGCTTTTGCTGAGAAGCTAGCCTTAGGTGCAATAGAATCTACTTGAATAGCTGAAGCGCTGCCTCGAACATTAACGTAGTCTTCAGGATTTTTTGTTGTCCCTTTTCTATTATTAAAGTCTGTACAAACCTCAAAGTGTAAATGGACACCCGTTGACTGCCCTTGCATACCCATATTTGCAATATGCTGTCCTCTTTTTACTGTGTCTCCGGTTTTTACTTTTAGTGTACTAGGGTGCATATGGCCATAAATCGTATATAAGTCATCCTTATGTTTAATAACTATCCAAGTACCAAAGCCACCTACCCCACTTCTAGCTTGCAGAACAACTCCATCACCTGCGGAAAGTATCTTGCAGTTGGTATCGCCAGGTGTGTTTGGAGCTAAATCCACTCCATTATGGTTTGTTCCCCAACGGGCTCCCATAACGGAAGTGAACCTATATGATTTTGGTTCTGCAGGAACGCCTAGTTCGCCCGAACCTGTGAAGTTACCAACTCCTCCCTCAGGTTCTTTTACGGCGTTTCCTTGGTCTTCAGGCTTTTTACTACCATCGGAAGCTTCTACTTCTTCTTCCTCTTCATCATTAGTTTTAGGAAGTTCAAATTTAGCAAGGTACTCTTTTCTTTTTTGATACTCTTCCTTACCTGCTTTAATTTTCTTCTTATATGATTCGAGATTATAGGTTTCTTTGTTTGTAGCCATAACTAAACTCACCCGCCCTTAACGTACCTGGCCCTTGATAAAGTGGTAGATTATCATATCCCCAAGCTGATTCAGGACCAATATCAACATGAACAAACTTAGGACCAACCGCAATAGCTCGGAATCCTGTCAACCATGCAGTATCAGCTATATAGATTGCTTCTTCTGTTGAATCAGCATATATGTCCATAGAAATACCAATAGAATGAGAAGACTCTCCATCAGAAGGATCAAATCCTCTAGCTATTCTTAAGATTTTGTATCCAAGTCGATCTTTAAGAAGACGAAAAGCTTGTCTTGCTTCACTTGTGTAGAGATTCTCTTGAGGGCCATTTAGATGAATAAACTCATTTGGAGGTAATGGGGAGTAATTTTTCTTCATGTTATAACTGGATGACAGTTTAAAGTCTTCCACATAGTTTGACCTTGGGTACTTTGGAGCAATAATTCTGCTCTCTTTTAATTGTGCAGTAGGGATACTTATCTTAACTGCAAAACTTCTAGCTTGTGCTAATTCCTCTTCTGTTGGTGGTAGCCTGAATGGTGTAACCATGATATCTTCTTGTATCGGATCTTGATGAAGGTCACAGCCGGCTGCATAATTCGCTTCAATATCTGAATCTGATACAGGTACTGATTGAGCAGAAAACGCACTTACTTTTGCCTTTCCTGTAACTAGATTCATGAACCAAGTTTTATCTACTCCAGTACCAGGACAACTTTTCGGTTCTTGACCATTAATTAATCCTTCACGGTGGAACTTCACACCATTTGGTCTACCAGCAAAATATTTAGCGATAGCAACAGCTGATTCCAACTGTTTGCCTTGCAAAACATCCGCACCTTTATCAAAGTTTCCAATCATTTCATACATTGCTGGATGATTATCAGCTGTACCATTATAATTTTTTGCACTACATGGTACGGATGAAATATTGCGTCCAAGCATTACTTGACCATCTACACCAATAGTAAAGTGCTGTGCTATATCGTCCCAGCCTTGAGTTTTTGTATGAAATCTTCTCATGTCGTCGTTTAGTTTTGCTAGTGTCTGTCCTTTAGCCTTTGTATGGTCGGGGTCCCAAGTGTGGTGAACATAAATCCCATTAATCATGCTTGTATCTACAGTGTCTAAGAATTTAACCACTTCCGCACCGCTTGCAAATGTTTTTCCGTACTCCCATTTACCACCGGTTCCTTTACCACCAGCGGATGATGAGCTTCCACCACCACTACTGCCACCAGATAAAACGTCCAAAGTTAAAATTGTATCTGTGTATGCGTCTCTTCCAAAACCTTTATACATCGCGGCTACTTGGTTCGCATAAACATAGCCACCACCTAAAAGCTTATCAGCTGCGCTATCAGGTACACTAAAACCGTTATATAACCAAGAAATCCCATGAACGTTTTGCTTTAGTTCAAACCCTCGACTTTTATAGCGTGAATATTTGTCCCCAGCTCTAGAGATAACATCCCCAGCATAACCATGTTTAAATTTAAGAATCATACAACCTACATAGATATTATAGACTGGATCACTGCATGCTCTTCCAAAGTCTAACTTTAGTTGGCCAGTAATATCCTTTTCCGTCTGCATCAAGCCAACGCAGTTCCAAGGGTTTGGAGTTGAACTGTGTTCTCCACCAGATTCCGTTGCCATAATTACCTTAACCATAAGAGGGTTAACGCCAGCTTTTGCTGCTTGTTCTTTAATATGTTGATTCCATTGATCAGTACCAGCTACTTTACCTTTAAGTCCATTTTGGTAGAATGCTCCGTTTAGGAGTTTGTCGGTGTAAACATCTGGTCCAGTGTACTGAGCAACCGTAGGCAATTCTCCATTGAAGTTTACTGAACCGCCACCACCTGATGCTGCAACTTCTCCGCCTCCATCTTTGGGCTTGTCTTTTTTCTTTTTAAGTGAGAAACCCTCTAGAAACTTCTTACGTTCCGCATATACTTCTTTCGCTGCTTTTATTTTCTTTATATACAATTCGATATTATATGTTTGTTTGTCTTTTTGTGCCATATAGCTATTCCTCCTTATTTTGATAAACTAACCATTTATTTTGATTTTCGCTATAGTTAACACAGAAAAAGAAGAGGCTATGCCTCTTCTTTCGTTATATTATTGCTGTTTCTTGGCTAACTCATTAAGTTGATGAGCTTTCTCAGTTTTTGCATATACACCTTCTTCCCCCCCTGAATCGGTAAAGAAGTTAGCTATTTCTATAAATGCGTTACCGAAGAACTCTGCATCCTCATCGTCATGGAATAATGTTGCATTGAACATCTTATCATATCGACCTGGTGCATCACCGTAAATCATACCTGCATGGTTATTAATACCTGCTGTTAATTCTTTCCCTCTATAAGTTAATGGCATTGCCACAACACATTGAAGGTTTTCCTTAAAACGGCGATAGTGTTCAAACAACATTTCCGTACCAATCCATATTGCTGAATTAACAATGAATCCTAGTGGTGTGAAAGAAGCTGCTCCTCGAAGCGAATTCACTACTCCTTTACCAATCTTTGCTATATCATTAGAGCTTGATAAAATCTTTGCAAAAGCTGTTCCTGATTGCAAAATAGCCTTTTTACTTGTGTTTTGGATAAATCTTATTTTATCTTTTACTTTGCCTGTGACTTTTTGTAAGTTTTTATTTGCTTCTTCAATTTCTGTTGCTAGTTTCTGCTGGAGAGCTTTAACATCACCATCTTCTTTAGAGATGATCTCATCAAGTGTTTTTAGGATTTTATCCATATCCCCATTATTATTTGCCATCCTTACAGTATGTCTGAAACCTTTTGTTGATACCCATTTTCCTACATTAGCAGGGATATTCTTAGACTTTGTGATCCACTTGCTTAGGTTTCTTCCGGCTTTATTTGCTGCAGCACGTATTGCCAGCGTAGCAGCTATTGACTGCCCAAAACCCGCATACCACTTACCCATTTCAATAATTACTTGGTCATCGTTTACTACCAATAAATCAGGTTCGATAGAAGTAATGAATCCTGTTTCCATACTGAAATGATGTGTTACTGATTTAATTAAAGCATTTCCTTGCATGTCACTAATTTCATCATTAATATACATCATGTCATACGGTTTAGCAGTAGGATCTCCTAATACTAATAGATTTCCTTTATACATATCTTTCATACTATCTCTAAGTGTAGAGTGTCCGAAGTATGTGGCCATGACTTCCGAGGTATAAAAGTCTCCAAACTTTGCTACAATGTCTGCTTCTACTACTCTTGTTTTTTGCTTGTCAAAACGAATATCCGCATCTGCATACAGTACAGGCGTTTGTTTTCCGTCATAGTTCACAATAACATTTGTGAAAACATTATCCTCACTAGCTTTAATATTATTTTCAATAATATCATAAGCCGACATGTAAAATTTATTTTGCATATATGGTCGTCTTGCCTCACCTATAAGGTATCTTTTCCATGTTTTATTTGCGGCATCAAATTCATATCGAGAATCATAATCAAATGCACAGCGCCAATATGGTTTTCCAAAGAATAATGTGGAGCGTAATTCAAATGGATGAACAGCGGCCATATAGTCTGGAGTCGAATATGCAATTGTTTGAATAATATCCCAAACTGTATTGTTATAGAATTTAATAACTATGTTATCTTCATCACCAGGGTTAAAAATCTTAAACTTATTTTCCCATAGACGTTTCCAGCTAAAATCTTCGAAAATATTATTTCGCTCGCCGTTAGGATGTAACCATTGTGAGAATGTGGGGGTTCCATTAGAAGAATATATATTTTGAGCAACTTCTCCATACTCATCGTTGAACCATAATAGATTACCCAAGGGTTTTGAATCGGTTGAACTACTTGAGTTTACATCGAATGGTTGACCAAAGTGCATGATTCCTAGTGGATTGTCTTTAAACAACCGTTCATCTACTACGCCATTCATAAAGTCTTTGAACCAACTTCCTTTTGAACTCATAAAGCTACAAATTAAGTCTCTTGGTTCAGTTACTTGGAATAATCCATCATTATTATCATCAGGATCACCAGATACAACGTTTCCTAATTCAATTCCGTCACCTTGAGCAACGATTTCAATTACGTCACCAATCTGAAGTTCTGAAATCGTACCATTGAATACAATTGGTAAAGCACTAGCTGTAGACCCATATCCCATTCTTAAATGGATACGCGCTCCTGTTTCTATGAAGAGATTCTTATTAACTTCATTTTCTTTTTTCTCAATTAAATCTTGAGGTATTTCATTCCAAACATAATTATCCCAAAATTTTAACTCACGATCCACATAGTCCACATCCGTACGTCGAGTTGTTAAGTTAGAATAAACATTAGTCATTGAGATGACTGCTGTATCTGCAGTTATTTTACGAGAACGGTGAACATCAATACTTTTAATAGCATTGAATCCGTACATGTTATCCCAGAATTTATACTTCCCGAAATAAGCACCTTCATGGATAATAAACATCTGGAAACCTGGGAACGCACGAAGCATTCTTCCACGTTGATCATGGTACCTTAAATCATAGAACATTTCTTCATAAAGTACACGCGGATCAACATCATTATACAAACGAGTATCTGTGGCTTGTGTTGAAGCAGTAGCTGTTTCATTAACACCACGAATTGCCTCGTAAAGCTTTGTAGCCTTCTTCATGATTTCTTGAGAATATTTATAACCATTTTTGTCTGCTCTAGGTCCCGATACCTTGTCTGTAAGACCATCAACAAATTCACCAGATTTGCCACCAGTTACCCAGTTCAGTGGATTATATTTCGATCCAGCAACTCCATCTACAACCTTCTCAAACATGCTATCATTCTGTTTTAGTTCGTATAAGAACTTCAGATGTTTTTCATAAGTAGTGTACAATGATTCCTTATCCATTTTTTCAAGGTGTGCTTTCATTACCTTCTTAATTTCTTTCTTATTAGAATCAACTTTTAAGTTATTTTCTTTTAATACTGATAAATCATAGTATTCAAGTTCAAGAAGTTTATCAACATAGTCATCTTTGTTTCCATTACCAATTGTAATGAACTCGTCCATACTTAAATTTGCATATGTCTTATACACATCTTTATTGTAACCACTAAATGTATTAAATGGCTTAGTCGCATAATGATTAAATCGGTTCATAACGCCGCTTGCCATAGAGTTATCTTCGATGTCTTTAGCCGTTTTAATTGTTGCATCCGGCTTTTCATATAGAGCAAACATTCCATCCCAAGGGCGACAATAAGCTTCAAAATTCATATAGTCTTTATCTAACTTAATCAACTTCTCGTAATGTTCTGCGAGTTGCTTAACTGCTGTTTGTAAATTGTATCTCCAGTTATACATCAAGCGTTTTACTTCATCAACCTTCATGTCGGCTGAAGAAACATCTACTTGAGCTAATCCTACACGTCCGGATTTACTTACAGAAGGTTTTGTTCCTTTGAAATGCTTCCACTGACTTGTTTTATCAAGGAATGCTTTCATAAGTGTCATGAATCTCTCTTTTGTGATTTTTAAATCTGTTTTGTGGAAATCATTCGACTTAATACGTTCTGATTTTTGCGGTGATTTAATAGTGTCTTTTTGGATTAGCTTAGTAACACTAGTCATATCAGAATTGTGTAGCTTATTACGATTTGCTTCAAAACTTGCAGAATAAAGAGCATCTGCAGGTTCATAAGAAACCAGTTTTTTAGATGAATCCGCATCTTTTAAATCTCCACGACACTCTTCAATGAATTCAGGGGCTGAATAGTACTTCTTGAAATACTTATCAACTAAACTATTAAGCTCTTGGTAGATAAGCGCTTCATCACCACTAGGGTCTTTAGCCAACGTACCATAATCATTTCCACCATCAGGGAAAAGTGTTTTCCATTCTTCCATAGTTGGGAAGGTTTCGTACGCAAATTTATCATCTTTTTTCTCTGTTAAAAACTTTTGAACTTCTGCGTTCTTTACTGCAGCAGTACCACTTTGATCTGCTATAACAGTTCCTGCTGATGTATTTGGTGTATCATATTTCACAGTTTCTAACGCTTTGCCCCAACTAAACTTCCAATCAAGGGGCTCTACACCTTCAGTATCTTGCATTTCCTTAAGTTTTTTCCAGTCTTCTTCGGTAGTATCAAACAGTTTTTCAGACATATTGCTTGTATAAGCAGCTACACCTGTAGCATCAAACATGTTTACCTGATGATTTCCGTTGTATGACTCTTCAATTAACTGTCTTAACGTGCTACCTGTAGAGAAATAGAAGTCTGGGTCAAGATATGTTCCTTTTGTTAGGTTTTGATACTCTGTTACCCCTGCATCCATCTCTGGTAATACAGCATTAATTTCAGCGTAAGTTGGGAGTTCCATATCTGGATAAACTTCCAGTTTGTGAAGTCTAGCTTCAATCAAACGGTCATTCATAAATGCCATTTTATTAGCCTTTAGCTTTTCAGAATCCATATGTTTACTGTTACCAGGTAAATCTTTTAGTTCCTCACTTTGACGTTGTGTCTTATTAAACCCAATACCTTGAAGCATAATTTGATATCTTCCAGGATAGTTAGGAACTGTATTTACAGAAATACCTTCAAACATTACATATCGAATACCAAATAATTGTGCAAGATCGTTTTCAATACCAATATATCCGTTTGTAATACCCTGATTATATGTCTTAGCGTAGTAATCAGAAATCGCAATAAGATTATTAAAATCTCTTGCACCACCTTCATCAACTTCTAAGATTAAATCAATATATGGGTCTCCACCTCCCATAAATTGTAAAGTTGCAGATTCACTGGATTGAACATTAGACATGCTAAACTCATTTGAGAAACGAGCATTGATAGAAATGGGGATAACTCCCCCAGATATTGGGTACTCTTTCATTGGAATCACAAGTTCAGTAGCTTCAATAATTTTCATATTTTCATTGAAAGCATCCTCGTACTTGTTTATTTCTTCTTCCATCGCTTTTGTACCATTAGCAATTTTTTTCAATGTCTCTATCACACTAGACTCAGCAGGAATACAAAATTTTCCTTTTTCATAAAACTTCTTGAATTGACTTTCAAGAAGTTTTTGGTTACCTGCATCTTTAAGTTTCTTTAAGATAATAAGACCGCTTTCTTCTTTTCCCTTGTATTGTTCTTCTGAATAATCCACTGGAGGGTCTTCATCATAGTAATTGAGTATTGCGGATACATCCGACCAATCAAATCGAGTCTTAAAGTATACACGAGATTCATATGGGATAAAGATTTCCTGGTCAACAAGATTGACAAACGAACCTTTGTATTTACCATCATAAATTTCAGAAAATATTTCCGCTCCTTTAACTAGAACATTTTCTGCTTTTTCTGTTTTTAATTTGTATTTCTTTTGGAGTTCTTTGACCATGTACCAATAGTTAACATCACCGAAACCTTTTCGAAGGTCATCAATAATCATTTCTTCCCCAAACTTAGAATCTTTATAACGTTTATACTGATCCAAGATTTCGTTAACAACAGATGCATCTTCTTTTTTATTTTTGTAATCCTGATTCTTTGTCTTTAAATCACTTCGTCTTTGCTCTGGAGAATCTGCATTTTTCATATAATCAATAGCGTGCTTTCGTGTAGATAGGATAGTTTCATCAGCAAGAGTGAATTTGATATCACTTTTAATTGGACCTTCTAACCCTTTGAAGAAACGATACTTGTCCCCACGATTCGATAGAGATTGATTATAATACCATCTTAACATTGGATAATTTATAGAGTCTCCCAATGTGCTTTTATCCATTAAGTATGCTTCTGAATTAAATTCAACAAGCGTTAACTTGGCGATTAAGGACTCTGGGAAATTAGGGACTGTTGTTACTTCAATATTCATTAAAGCTACATCACGAATACCTAACACATCATTAATGTAGTAGTTATCAATTGGAAGAAACGGCGCTTTAGAAAATTGTCCAAGTAATGGTCTAAGTCCATCGACATAGAAGTGCTTAGCTTCTTCTCCTTTTGCATATTCTTTCTTCCACGGATATTTCTTACCATTAATTGATTCAATATCGTGGAAATAAAGATCCATACTTAAAGTAGTAAGTGTTTGACCACTGTTAACTAATACAGAGGATTTTGTACGAAGTGCTTTTATTTTTGAGATATTCGAAGTTTTGTTTATCTCAATAGAAGTAGGCGGTATTGTAAGGATAACATCCCCAATCCTAACCTTTGAATGTCTTTTTAAATCATCTATTGTTTTTATTCCATCTGTAAAAACAGGCAATCTATCATCGTAAGGACTAAAGAAATTTAGCGCGTTATCAATTGGGCCTGTTGTACCTTTGATGTTGCTTGTTTCAGGATTGAAGTCTTCATCATACGGTTTGTCACTACTAATATCAGGAGTACTATCTCCATTATTTGAGCCTGCTGAAGGAGTACCAACTCCTATACTATATGCTTTTAAACCTAATTCAGCAATCCAATACCACGGATTAAGAACTGTTAAGGTGTTGGCAGACTCAAACGGATAGAGACCAAGAGGAATATGGGGGAATTGCTCAGATTTGGTTACTAAAAGGGATTTGTTTACATGAACAAATGTTATATCTTGCTTTTCATCTTGCTTTTCACCTTGCTTAACCTTATCTAGCAAAATATCAGCACTTTTCTCATTTGTTGCATAAATATCAGCTATATAAAAACCAGCTTTTTTATCCATTAAAGGTGCATCTCCACCTTTTTTACGGTCAAAATGAATAAGGACAAGTGGTTTTTGAGCTGCTTCTCCCCCCAAGATTTCCTTGTTGTATTTATACGCTTCTTCTCCAATCGTGTACATATCCTGCATTGTAACCCCATATATTTTTCCTAACTTAGTATTTCTAGGGTTTTTGTAGGACTCTGCTCCCGGTTGAAATATTTCGGGTGTTTCTACACCGTTATATCGAATTGTAATTGTTTGTTCTACATTCAAATAATCGGATAAAAAATTAGATAATTTTACTAACTTCACATCAATTGTATCACCGTCTATAACTTTTTCTAATCTTCCAACCGCAATGTAGTCTGAAGAAGCAATTTTCTCTTCACGTCTCTCCATTACATTAAAGGATTCACTATTTTCTTCTACCTTTTGCTGAGCTAATTCTAACGGGTTAGAGCGCACTTTTTTTTCGTAGTAAAAACGAGCATTTGATAATAGCCTATGAGAATTGTAACCACAATCCAGATAAACAATTTGGTCACGCATCATTATGACTTCCATCTCTCTATTATTCTCAATTGAATAAAAACTAATGTCTACGGGGTACCGAGATACTTTCTTTTCGACTTCTGAAAGGAACACACTAAATCTTGGGCTTGCAGTTACATTCCCTTTGTCACCTACATTAATAAATGTGTAGTTTTCATTTATGTATATACCAACACGCCAAGGCGCATTTTTTCTAACTCTTGTTAGAGAGGTAATTAATATTTTTTCTTTCAATCTGGTCACCTCTTTTTCTGTATTAAAACAAATGAGAGCTAACAAAATGTTAACTCTCATTTGTCTATTAATATGCATAACCCTTATTCATCGCATTTGCAATAGCGCTCTCTAACCACTTGCTGTCAATTTTTTTCGAATTATCATTTACGTTAACACTCGTGTTCATTTTGACATTCGACATTGCCATGATTTCATTGTTTATCATCGCTGCTAGATTATTATGATTCATTCTCTTACTAGCTGATGCCTTTACAGAGATGTTAATGTACTCACCATTTTGATTAGGTGTTATACGGGCCGTAGGAGACCCTAAAGTTTCAGGTGCTACTGGTGCCATCTCTTGCAGGCCTTCTGGTGTTGGTGTACCTTTCATTAGAGCACTTGTCGCCCATAATTCATCAAATCCTATAGACCCCCTCCCAGCTAAACTTGTAGCACTTCCACTGAATACTTTCTTACCAACAGTCGCAATATCTGATAGTGATTCATACATCCCATTATGCAATGCATGATGAAGTGGCATTGCTTCATTCAAGAAAAATTCTGGCTCAACTGCTCTTCTTTTATCCATCACTTCTTCTACGTTTTGACTTGAACCTTCTGCCTCATCAAATGGTTCTTTTTTTGATTCTTTCATCTTCATAAACTCCGCAGATATTCTCATACTTGTATTATCTATACTGCCAATTGTAGAAGAAATAGCACGAGCTAGAATTGATTTTTCTTGTTCGGCTTTACCAACCCCGGGTTCATCATTCTTAGCTGTTCTCCAGTCATTATATACACTGGTACCTTTAAGTGGTTTACGATTTTTTTCGTATGCTCCAGCACCATATAGATTTCCAAGAGTGAGGTTCTCAGCGCTATTTTCTGAGAAGAATGCTTCAGAAGCATTGATTACATCAACTGCTAATTTGTTATTTTCCTTATCAGAATCACGCAATCTTATGATATCATTCACCACAGTAGTTCTTTGTTTCTCATCATTCATTCCGGAAGGAGTTAAAAACACCGCTAAGTTATCTCCACTAAAATTCCCAGAAATACGCTTAACCATACTCGTTTTTGAAGTTGAATCACTAAAATTTGCAATAAGCTGAGAAATTTCTCTATTAATTTCCGTTTCTAGAACTCCACGTCGCGTCACTGTATCGCTTGAGGAAAACTTATCTGTTGTAAACAAGTCATTGTACTCTTCTGTTTTTCTAACAATAGAAGTATAGTAGCCTTTTAATGTATCAAGGAATTCTGTTTTCTCAACAAAATTAACATTACCAGGTAGTTTTATTGAGTTGATATCCAAAAGAGGAATGTATTGATTTGCTGCAAATTCTGGAAGCTTCAAGTATGCCGTTCCTTTTGTTCTAAGTAAGTGTTCTTGGATTTTCTTACCTTTAACACTAGGATCTAAATTAAATTCCATCAATCCAGCGTTAATAACAGTTTTTCTGTAATCCTCAACATTGAAAGGTTGGGTATAATCAAACTTTTGTGGAATTGCTTCAAAAGAATCCTTACTTACATGAAGTACACCATCTTTCATCTTTGCATTTACATCAGTCATTAGCCTCGTACTATTAGGAGTGTAATCAATAACTACATCTCCTGTTTTAGGTTCCCAATTATTTTCATAGTTACCAACAAACTTAACCATTTCATTAAATACTTTTTGTTGTGCTTTAATTTCTGGCTTTACTTTAGAACTATAAACCATATCATGCATAAAGTTAGAATATATAGAGGATTCTCCTGGAACATATAACCCTGTTCGAAAATCAGAATCATCTAATACCCCAGGCTCTTTAACCGTGTTCTTACTATGATTAATTCCACCATGACGATCCCAAGCCTCATAGGCCATTGTGATGTCAGCAAATACTTCACGGTTAAGACCTAACTTCCTCATCCACTTAGATGAAAGCTCCTCACGTCCTTTATAGTCTAGCTGTTTTCCATTTAAACCAAAATTAGAATCCACTACATACTGGCCATCTTTATTAGTTGTTTTAATACCAAGCATTTGTTCAATATCCTTATAGAATGAAGATAACGCTCTTTCTTCAGTAGCATAGTCAGTAGTGATTTTCTTATTCATTACAGAACCACTGAATTGTTGACGAATTTGAGTATCGTAACCACGGATTAAGGCCGGTAAATCAGTAGAACCGTCCTTTTCCACTTGATGAGAAATCACCTGTTCTACCCCTTCTACGCCGTATAAATCACCCATAATATCACCAAGCATTGGGGTCATAGTAGCACGGAAACCACCCTCAGTTACCACTTTAAATCCATGTCCTGTTTCACGTTGTCTACCTAATACAAGCGATTTTTTATTGATGTCATCTACGTTGAAGCCAAGGATAGATACTGTATCACCTTTCTTAAAACGTTTTTTATCAATAATTTTATTTTTGATATTGTTAAGTTCATATTTTCCAAGAGTAAGATGATTTCTCTCATTGAACATAGAATTGATATCAATCTCTAATGGTTTATTAAAAGCGATTCCTTTCTCTTTCCATAAACCATTACCAAGACCTTGTTTTTCAGCTTCTTTTTCAATAGCTACCTCAATATAGTTGTTGAACATTACTTTTTCGGCGTTCATATTGATACGAACCTCATCCATTCCATCAAAAGCCTTCATTAACTTGTAATCCATAAATGCGTAACCTTCACTATTAGAAAGCATCCTTATGTCTAAAGACTCCTTCATTTGTCTTGCTTCTACAGGAGAGATTTGTTTTTTTAATTGAGCTGTGTCAATCATACTCTTATATTTCATAATAGTGTTAGCATCTTCCAGCTTTAATGCAATTTCTTCATTCGTCATATAACCAGTTTGCATTGTAATACCACGAACCTCATTTGCATCATCAAGAGCTTTGAATAAAGCTGATGAAATAAAACTATTTTTTGTACGGAACGATTGATTTTTACTCAAGTTACGTAACACTTTTGATGCAACTTCGTGGTCTACCTTTCGGTAATTGATTAGCTTATGTGGACTCTCTATTGTTTTAGCATAGTAGTTACCTAATGCCATGTAAGTACAAGCGTTTACATTTGTAGTCCCAACAAGCTCTTTTGAAGCTGACCGGTTATTAATCCCAACCAAACTTCCTTTTAGTCCAGAAGCACCTTTTGCAAAATCAAGAAGTTCTCCGGCAATAGCGTAATCTTTTGCCCTCTGTCCCATCGCTTCAAAGAATGTAATTCCTTTTTCAATTGCATTTTGAGCAATAATGTCGGCAGAAGCACTAATTCCTAATCGTTTAGAATTTGCACGATACCATGACTCTGCATATCCTGTGATATCCCATTTGCTTGAAAGGAATTCGTCACTCATAACCGATTTGCTATCAAACATTTCCCTATTATCAAAGTGTAATTTACGACTTGCATCAGTAGGCACTGAATTTATTTGTCTTCCAATACGGTAACGTAGCCCTTGTCTTATTTGAACAAATGCATTATTGCCACCTATACTTTCAGCTCTCTCAGACAGCTCTTTGGCTTTCTTAGAATAATCAAGAATCATATTAAGAGCATCTGTTACCGATGTACTATGATAAGCACCTTTTACACCAATACCAGAACGAATAACAGAAGCTTTTGGGTTTCCACCGTATTTCACCTTCATGTTCTTATCAAAGGATGGAAGCTCAATAGTTGCTAATCTAGGGTTTCGAACCAATTCTTCATATGTCTTTACTTTACTTAAATCCATAATACTCTTCTTACTAGCTAAGATAAGTATAGGATTACCACCGTCCATAAATCGAATTTGAGTGTTGAAGTATTCGCTGTAAGCTGACATGATTTTATCAACAAGTTCTTCGTACTTAGCAGCCATACCACTTGTCTTACTAATTACGTTTAGATCATTTATTCCATGTGTACCAAATTTTTTCTCAAATAATCTCTTAATACGGTTATCTTGCTCTTTTAAAAATTTCTTTAATGAACTATTACCGTTTAATAATTCGTTAGCATTTTTGTATGAACGAGCATTTTCAATACTTTCACGCATAACATTTGGTAGATGCTTCATCAAACCTTTAATTGCAGTTACACGGCTATTTGTCATCTGATTGGTTACTTCACGAACAAAATTGTCTGTACCCATGTTTTCTATCTTTTCACGAACGAGGTTTGACATCTCAATCAGAGCTATTTCAGTTTTATTTCCCGACATAACTTCCTTCTTCATCTGATTCACAAGATATTTCACATCATTAGAGGCTTTTCTATCTTGTGAAATTTTGAAATTATTAATGATTATTTTTTGCAATTCATCAATACGAGCTAGCTTATATGACTTTTCCAGATCCCCAATACAATTCCCTCTTCTGTCGTTAATATAAGAACTGAAAGAAGCTTTAATTGAATTCGTGTCTTTTGCATTAAATATTGTATTGTCTTCTTTATCAAAATTAAAATTAAAAAATTTATTTCCTTTAGCAGTTACTTGAGCTTTATTATCTCCTTTCTCATCTAACTTGTTTTTAATGTGGCGCAGTGCAATTAACTTCTGTTCGTCATTTAATCCTGAATCTTTGAGAGTACTAATAGCTGTTCTCCAGACATCTCTTTCTCCCTCTAATCGTGCGACCATATAAGGGAATTTCATAGCTAATTCTTCTGTCCCACCATTTTTGATAATGTGTAATCTCCAGTCAAAATCTTCTTCAACACTACCCGCTTTATCTAGATAGTGATAGTACTCCTTCATTTTATTCCATCCATTAGTGTCGAACATTCGTTCATATTCACGAAAAGAAGCGTCATATTTTATCTTTAAGTCACGCAAATTTCTAGAAATTGCATCATCCATTGGCATGAAAGAACTATGAATTTGCTGTGCTAATCCCTCCTGCGTTTCGGACATTAATAAAAGGACTTTCCCCTTTATATCTTTAGAATCAAGCCTTACGCCAAAACCTTTTTTATCTGCACCTGTTAACGCTACATCTTTGAGGAATTCTTGAATTACGAAGGTTTCATTTGAAGGGAGTAATGTCTTTAAATTTTCTAACCGAGGTACTATGCTTTCCTTATTTTCACCAATTTCACCCACAAGATTGTATTTGTGTTTATCTTTGTCAAAGTAACCTCTTTGATAAGAAAATAATTCCTTACCTATTTCTAGAGTATTTTTCTTTATTGCTGATGAAGAAAAATCATAAGTAGCAGACTTTTCTGCTCCCTCAATAAATGATTTGATTTTTTTGTGAGTAAACCCAGCAATATCAATATTTGCTTGAATATCATTTTTTGCTAAATGATATAGATATGAAGGGCTTTTCCTTTCAATTGCTACTTTACCCGCTTTAATTTTCCTTTTCGCTAAAATAGCTTGGTAAATATGTTCTTGACGTAAACTAGCACCAGTTAATGAATATGGATTTTCAACTGTTGCAGAGTATCCATGAAAAAAGTCTAGTGAACTTTTCGCTGCATCTGCAAAGAATTTTTTTGTACTTGTGTCCTTTATTATTCCAAGAATGGCTGGTAAATCGTAGTGATGGATATTATATCCTCCTAATTTTGCATTACTAGACATAATATAGCCTTGAAAAATAGATAAGGCATCTTCAAGTTTTGTCCCTTTATGAAACAGGTTATTAAGACCACGTTCAATTACTTCTATTGTATTTCTTGTAAAAGCCGTGTCTGTAGGAAGAACACGTGAATGCCCTAATAGAGACATATAGGATTTCCCATTACTTGTTGCACGCTTAAATTTACTTTCATCAGAATATTTAGTTAGATCCAGTAATATACGATGTATGTCTTGTGAAACTGACATGATCGGATTTTGCTTTAATTTATTAATTTGCTGTTTTAATTGGGAATACGCATCCTTTTCAGGAGCGACTGCCATTGAAAGAATAGCCCCGTTCTTTTTAACAAAGTCTTTTCCATTAAACTTAGTTCCACCAAAAGATAACCCAGTCATAGCAAATAGGTCTAATCCTTTACTACTTCTCATGTGTTCAGGCGCTCCAATTGCTTCTATATCAAAGAATACTACATTGTCTTCATTTTTTAATTTTATAAAAGGGTCTAATGCTTGTTGAGCATTTACATTAAAACTATTTGGAGTACGAGCCAACTCCCAAATACCTAACGAACTTATACGATTATCTTTCGTTAATTCATTATATGTTTGAGCTATTGCACTTTGTCTGTATTTAAACGCTGCACGTTCAGTTTGATTTTCTATTCTAATTTCACCAAAATCTTCTGCTGATTCATAATCGGGTATTAACACCCTGTTTTTAATAGGCACTCTTTTAATATCTTCCATAATACCCTCCTAATAAATAACGGCGCTCGTCTAAAAAGACTGAACGCCGCTTAATGTATTCTAGAATAATGAGGAATGTACTCCCGCATTAAGACCATCTAAAATTTCATTTTTCACATCTTTCATGATGTCGATGGAAGTATTGATTCCACCTGGTCCTTCACCATAAGAAGTAGTTAATTGAACATCTACATCTGATAGTCCCATTCCTAATAACACATCACGCAAGCGACCGATATTAATCAAACTACTTAAAGAGTGTATTGGAATTACTTTTTCTCCTGTTTTTTCCGCTCTAGTTTGATTCTTACTCCAATCACCAGAAGTAATTGGATTTCCCCCCTTCTTCTGCATAACCTTGATTTTTATACCATCAAGATTTGTGCTTGCGTTCCATCCAGCCCAATTTTCAGTTGGTAGATAATGAGTATTAAAATAATCTTCAATGCCTTCTTGTTTATCTACTTTAAGCCCCCAACTGTCCTGTAAAATTCCTTTTGTGTCTTCAGGAACATATCCTAGAATCTCTTGACCTTCTTTACTGCTATTCGTCTCAAAGAATCGAGGAATATATTTTTGCCCTTTTGGTGTTAAGGCTCCCATTAACGATGTGCTATCAGAGTCTTCAGTCTCACCCATGCTATAAAAAATACCTTTATATTCTTGTCGAGACTTTATAGCCAAGGGTAGGTACTTACCTGCTTGATTAGTTTCTTTTGTAGACGAAATATCTTCTAGTCCATCGAAAAGTTCATTAATTTGTGATTTAACGGCTTCGGTGTCACCATAACCCATTTTTTTAGCCCAGGACAATGTTTTCTTCTTATCTGTTGAGTAGCCTTTTAATCCTTTGTTTTTTCGTTCTTTTCCATCTGTATCATCAAAGAACGCTTCTAAACTTGCACTTCCTTTACTTTGAACAGTTTTACTAGATTTATCCAAAATATCAAAATACTGATTAATTTCTCGTTCGTCTTCACGCACTTGAGGAACAAAAACATTATTTAGTCGAGAAATAATTCTTCGTGCACCCATATTTGTGATTTCCTCGCCAGTAATAACTTGATTTTGAGAAACAACCGTATTACCTTCGTATAGCTGGGGCCAAAGTCTCCAATCTGAATCGTATACTTGGTCTCTCTTATAACTTTCAATGGATGTACGTTTCTGTAAGAACATATCGGCTATTTTTCCGGTGAAAGGTATTTTAGGAAGAATATCATGCGTTACCATTTCAATATATTTCCCATCAGCTACCGAGGCGTATGTATTATTGATTCGAGCAACAAAATCTCTAGTAAAACCAATTTTATCTTTCTCACCGAATTTAAAATACTGTGCCATCCAATCAGTAACACCTTGGTTATCTTCCTGAGTTAATTTAACTGAAGTGTCAAACTCTTGAACCATAAACGTATGTGTATCGATACTTTTAGGAACTGTTCCATTTTTTTCTCGAATTTCAACATTTGAGAACTTCTTATTGTTCCAATGATATGTACCTTGATTATCGTAAATCAGCCTTGTAATCTCATCAGAACCTGTTCCATCCAAATGATACTTATCAGGTGTTTCATGTGCTTTACCAAAAAGTTTTATTTCATCCTTCTGTATTTGATCATTAAGCGATGAGTCTGGTGATTCACCTATACTAGGCAAATCATCAAACATCTTATTTAGGATTCGCGAAGAATAAACTTTGTTAGAACCACGAGAAACATTACGTCGACCAATACCTGATAAGGTACTACCATGATTCCCAACTAAAAAATCTTGATATAGCGAAGTCCTTAATATTGATGATACAAGTGTTTCCCCACGTCCGGAATCTTCGCATCCAACTCCTGTTTTCGTTAAGAAACCAAAGATATCATCTAACTTTGAAGCACTATAAAATTTCTCTTTAAAAAAATCTGATAACTCATCAATTCGACTAATATCGTCAATAACTTGAATTGATTTTTTTCCGTTTGCTAAAGTATCTCTATTAATATGACTTCCCGCTAACCTTTCTTTCGAAACAGCTAGCCCTTGCCCAACTAGGGGTGATACCGCGTCGATAGTATTTATTTTTGTATTAAATGTTAGATCACATTCATCATCAATGGCTCCAGAACTCTTTAAGTCGTTAATATTAATCTCTGATGCAATTGCTTTTCCAACTTTACTTATGCTACTATCTGAAACTAATTTAGTACTAATAAAACTAACTTTATCTTTATCATTATTTATAACATCTTCAAGGAATACCCTTGCTTCACGAAGCCTTGCATCAATAGTATGAATATTGTCACAACCCAGAAACTCGTTTAATGTTTCTAACCCCTTTATATTCTTTATATCTAATTCAGATAAAATCCCCTTATTTTTTGCAAACTTCTTCACGACATTCGGTGTAAAAACTCCAGTTTCATTATCTAATGCTCTTAAATCGAATTGATGGAATGAACGTCTAAGTTTTTCAATTGCAGAGATACGTACTACGTCGTCATCAAATGTCGGAATCATGAATTCCATTAAGGTTGATAAACTTTTATCCACTGCTGGTTCATTTAAAGATATAAATCCCTTAGAGGGATTTATATACTTCCATGTCCCTCTTACTAATTTTCCAACAGAATTATCCTCGTAAAGTTGCGAGGCATCTCTATCCGTTACCTCTTCTTTATACCCAGAACGAGCATAAGACTTATCCATACGCGAGAACGCACCGAATTGTAATGGTGTTTCAATTAAATCTCCTATGCCAGATTCTGTATAACGAAAAACATTTCCACTAGTATAAAAATGGCCATTATTATTTAATGGATTACGAATATCCTCTTCTTGATTCGTTTTAGTTACACTATCAAATCCTTTATCGCCTATGTTGCTTGCGAATTTATGAACTTGTCCTGAATCTAATACCTGTAATTCTTCTTTAGATAGACTAGAGTAAAAAGCTTGCCAAGATGTTAGATCCGTCGAATTAGTAATAAATGATGGAGCTTCAACACGTTCCTGGAAAGAATCTATTGCACTAATAGCACCAGCTTTTAAATACCTGTTTTCAATCATTTCACCTGTTTTAGCATGCGTGTATAAATTACTATCAAGAATTATATTTTCAAAGTCGAAAGATATTCCCTTTTTATCTAACAATATATTTAAATCGTTATTGTATTTATTGTTATTTAAGAAATTTCGTAACTTTGCAGTAACATCAATAGATTTTTCATTTCCTTTTTCATCAATGTCATTAATGATTAACCCATACCTACGCTTAGTAGCTATATCAAATTTTTCAGCATCTTTTAATGTAGTGTAATTAAAGCCTGTTTTCTTTAAATAAGTCATTAATGTGTTGGTCTGATTAATTGCATCTTTGATAAATTCGTAAGCATACGCGGTTTCAATTACCTTAGCTTGGGGTAGTATTGTACCTTTATTTTCTTCAAATATTTTTTTAATATCCTTGTACCACCCAAGAGTTTGAAGCATTTGCTTCTGAAATACATTTCGTTGCGTATCACCTAGGAATTTAACTTTATGAGCATATTTTCCATTTTCCAGTTGCTTTATAAAATCATTAATGTAATCGCCAGGACTATTGAAAATATCTTTATTCTGATTGTAGTATTGGATAAGGGCTTTGAGGATCTTGTCCCCACCATTGTTTTTAATAGAAGATAGTTTTTGAAGTTTTTCAAGAATTTTATTTTGACGGAATAATTGAGTAGCTTCGTATTCAAATTTGTTAAAACCCCACATATTTCTTTTGTGGAATTCGTTATAATAACGAGTAGTGAATTCCATATTCTTTTGACTTAGACGCTTATTAAGTATCTGCTTCTTTTTAATATTTCTACGGATATAATTTTCTAATTTTTTATACATCTTCTCCTGTATATAACCATCAAAACCACCGCGTAACTTTCTACTAACATAAGCAGTTTTACCAAGACCATTAGATTTCCTCTGCATAAATGCTCCTGCATCGGATACAGTACTGTATTTATAATTATCTTTACTTAACGCAACACTACCTGTAACTGCTACGTTACTAGATAAATGAGATACGGACTTACCTATCATAGAAAAATCGCGATATTCCATTACCCCTTCCCCTATAAAAGAACTTGTTTTGGCTATATTTCTAAGCACATGATTTTTCTCTTTCTCTTCACCCATATAACGTTTATCGACCATACGTCTCCACCACCTTACGGCTACTGTTGTTGAGTTTCTTCTTCACCCAATAATTTTAATCCTCGTATATTTTCTAATAACCATTTAGCTTTTACATAATACTCTGCTGTTTTAGCCATTGTCCATGATTCAATTTCGCTTAATGGGATATCTTGGAATGCTTCTTTTATTACTAATGGAAGTTGATTTTCTACTTCTTCCATATGTTTTTCCCATCTAGCTATCATAATTTTAACTTTTTGAGCTTTTGTGTAACCTGACTCCTCTAAGATAGAAAGACAGAGAATTTCTGGAACACCTGCAAAAATATCTAACGAGTAATCTTCAATAATTGGCTCTATAACGCAAGTTTTACATATATACTCAGTTCTTTCAAAGTCATCATTGTATACTTCCTGTGCAATTTTCAATTCTTCTTTGCTTAATGCACGGAAGAAAAATATGACATCGTTTATTTCTTGCATAAAGATATGCCCATATTTCTCATGCCAAATACGTAATTGCTCCTTGAAACCTACCTCTTCTTCATATGTTTCAAATTCAATAGGTAATTCTTTTACCTTGTCATCTAATAAATTAGGATCGATTAGCATGTTTTTTCCTCCCTACAATAAAAATAGGAGGCGATAATACGCCTCCTCCGCTCTTAGCTTAAGCGCATTGCGCCTGTTTTTGCTGCGAACCCTGACTTCTCTAGTACCAATTCGTGTAATAGTGTCGGGATACCAGCTTTACCATTTGTCATTTGCATGAAACCATAGTTAGCAGGGAAAAGAACTGCTTTTTCGCAGATACGCTCTTCTTTATAGAAATTATCTGCATTTGGAATTTTAGCAATATCTTTGTATTCTTTACGCTTAATTGGTCGCCATACAAAAATGTTTTCCTCATCAAACTCAGTTAAGTATACTTCTCCTGCATACATAGACTTCCATTTTTCAAGTTCGTTATAAGTCGGGCCACCTGGGAAGATTTCTTGTTCTGCTTTTGAAACGTCATCTTCATCGAATTTGTCTCCTACTTTAACAACCGAAGTTTCTTCTTGAGTACCCTCCATTAAAGCTTCTTCTTTTTTAATATGTTTTGTCATTATACTTCCTCCTCTTTCTCTCGTTAATATAAAAATTTAAAAGTTAAAATCATTTAGTCATATAAATCCCATAATTAAAATTAGTACGCTTTTTGCACATTCCCCGAAATATCTTTTGCTATAAAAGTATATACTTCAGAAATAGGGTTCCCAGACGGATCTACTCTTTGAGAAACACCTGTTAATTGCACTCCAACTATTGTTTGAACGGTCTTGTAGCTTCCAGTCCCTCTAACAGCACAAGGATTATTTCCATAAGTTAGTAAGATATTAAAACCATGTTCTTTCAAATTCCTATTTTTTTCATTTTCATTTGTGCTATAAAAGAATGTATCAGTTCTACGGCTATCTATTAACTTTGAAGAGTTAGAGTTTGTTCCCCATAGTGCATTTTCATAATCATCTGCTAATGCTTGAAAATTACCTATAAGGTCTTCAACCTTTGTATTTTTATGGGCACTTTGACCATTTTCACCATTAAATTCTGCTAGGCTAAACCACTCATTTTCCTCTGTCATTTCAGAACTTAAACTATTAAGTACCGTTTGTAAATAACCAGCTTCTTTGAAGTTAATAGAAAAAGAACCTTGAACCAACCTGTTCCCTCTAGCTACCTTATCCCAGGTATAAGAAGCATATCCGAAGATTGGTGCTAATTGTTCCTGCATTGTCCATTCTATTTCTACAATTTCATCTATCCAGTTATCTCCAAAGTAAATTCGGATATCTGTTCCTGAGTAATAATTTGCATAACCTCTTTTAGATTTACCTGCCGGTGTATAAGCCCCATTACTCATATCTCTTACCACCCTTCATCAAAAACATCTGGTTTCATTGTTTCGATATCTAGAGCAATGAATTCCATTGTATTTTCTGTAATCATGTCTTCAACTGACATTGTTTGACCTTCTGAAATAAGGTTAACTCCATATATTACCAATTTAGAAGATTGCCCATATTCATTCATAAAGTTAATTGTTATATCAAATGGTGGTAGCTCGTCACTTTTATTGATAGGACAACTGTTCCCATTCACATTATGATCTTTCATAATTTCGTATAATACATGGCGGTCAAACACCGTAAAGATTAAGCTTCCTGCTACTGTTCTTGCACCACGGACAACACCTTTAGCTGCAATTTGTCCTAAAGCAAATACTGGAGCTGTCGGTCTATAAACAGAATAAGAGATTGTTTGCAATTGACCTAGCACTACAGATTTACCACCTTCAGGGGTTACAACAGCAACAATATCTGTACCAGCAAAACTCGTATAAGTCTTCTGATATCTACTACTCATGAAGACACCTGCCTTTCTATTTTTCTATAAATAGAACATAACCACTCGATAATATTTTTGCTACCAAATACAAAAAGAGATGCCGAAGCACCTCTTTAAGTTTTTATTATTCTACTTCCCAATCATCTTGTGGACGCATTTCAACAATATTACGAGCAATGAAAGTACAAGCTTTTTCTGTAGTGTTGTCATCTACACTTAAGCCCATTCCTTCGTTAAGAATCTCTACACCGTAGATTTCCATTTTACTAGCTTGTCCATATTCGTTAAGGAAGTTGATTGTGATATCAAATGGAGGGATTTCGTCGATGAAGTTGGCTTTACGTTTTGTCTGCCATCCCTGAACTAAGTCATTACGCTGAGTTAAAGCTGCAGCATTTGCATCAGCATCTAATACCTGAGTAGAGCTACTAGCAAGTGCATCCGTTTGATTTAAGCCATGACGGTGAACAGCAGCTTGTTGCTTAAGATTAAATAGTGCATCACGGTCGAAGATAGTAAATACTAAACTTCCTGCAATACCACGTTTCGTTTACACCGTCTCTTTCGAGATATTTTAACTCTGTTTTACAGACGGACTAGACTATATCTTCAAGTTGATAACACACCTCTAAATACTTTTCTTTTTTCCTTTTTAAAAACATTTTTTAAAACACTAAGCCATCATGGTGTTGTAAAAATTTTAATTTTTTGCTTGGGAGTTCTGTTTCAATCGGTTATCCGGACAAAGGATGTCTCTTACATCTGAGGCTTGCATTTCTGCAATATACCAGTATTCTGGTGAATTGATGTTTTTAATAAGGTTATTTTTGTAATTATATTTTGGTGTGAATTCGCCCATTAAAGCATTGTCATCTTACATGGACGTTCAACTTGCTCCGCACTAATAAGTCTCATTACCATTTCAGGTAGTACACTCTAGTCGTTGAACCTTCTCCATCCTTTCGGAACAGGAGCTTGGCTGCTGATTGCCCATTATTTTCTACGCCATAAATTTTTCAATTCATAACATGAATATAAATATCTTTTGTTTTTTTAACATTCACGCTTACCATTTCTAGTTACGTTGTAGTAACAAAAGCTTTAGGGGTTTCCAGCAGTTCACGGAGTTTGTCATTCTATGTCACCATAGAAAGGTGGCTACATCTCAACCACGAGAGAAAGATTTTGGGTTTGGATCACCCATTACATACACAGGTCCTTTTTCACGAGTAACTGAGTAAGTAATAGCTTGTAATTGGCCAACTACCTGTCCATTAAATGTACATACGATGTCAGAGCCACCGTAAGTAGTGAAAGTTTTACTATAGCGAGAAGCTGTTGTACTCATAGGTTAATAACCTCCTGTTATTCTTTTATATAAGAGAGGGGCATTTGATCCCCTCTTCTCATTAATAGTTCTTACTGGCTAAGTCCTTGTAGCATATACTCAGGAGGAGTTAAGTTAACTTGAACTTGTACACGACGTAATTCAAATGCCGGGATAATTTCTAAAGTTACAGTTACCTCATCTAAGTATACTCCAAGGTTTTCAATTGAGAATTTGTATCCTTGAATAGCGCCTGCTTCGCGTATTTTCTCTAATGCAGACTTGATAGCAGTGTTCATTGCGTTGTATTGTGGCATTTCATTTGCTTCACCAATAAATGGTTCTACTGCTTCACGAACAACTTGGATAGCAAGCTGGGTAATACGAAGAGTAGATAAACGAGCAAAGTCACTTTCACGTACTTTTCCAGCCATTACAATAGATGGCGCAGTTGTGATTCCGTCTGTAACAACTAACTGATTTGAATCTTTTAAACGGAATGTAACGATTTTCTTACTAGTTAGTTTAGAAAGTTGGCGAAGAGAGTAATCAAAACGGATAGCTTTAACACCTTTGATAGGTTTATTTGTAGGTGCACTTTCTTTTCGAAGAGTTGAAAGTAGTGCAGCGTAGTGAGTCGCACCATTTACATAGTGGATTGAGTTTGTTGTTGGCATGATTACGCCCACTTCAGATCCCACTACTTGAAGATAAGGTGAGATTTCTGTATCAATCTTAGATAGTTCTTCCACATATTTTCGGATTGTAGAAACCTTTGTATCTACTGGAGATTTAACTCCAATGTATCCAATCGCAGCTGATTTCATTAAAGTTTTCATTGAACAATAATCAGCAACTGTTTGAGCGAATGAACCACGGTGAATTACACCAAAGCTTGTTTTCTTCCATGTTGCTACTTGCTTATCTAATTGAAGACCAGCCGCTGTTGTACCAGCTTGGATAGAAGCAGGAGCATCGAAGTAAAGGACAATTTTACCACTGTCTTCTCTTACATTAACTTTAATACCAGTTGCATCTTCATCGATAACAGCCTTCAAGTCTTTTACCAAGTCAGCTATTGTTAATGAACTACCATTGTAAGTTTTAGCAGGAAGCGTAAACGTTACATCTTTGCCATCAACCTTTACTACTAGCGTATCGCTTGTACCAGTTTTGATTTCTACTGGGTAATTAATAGCGTGAGACTCCATTACATAAGAAGAAGTAACCATTCCACTAATATAAGGGAAATCTTCAGAGTTTGGAACTTCAGGGAAAAACTCACCAACTAAGTTAGTAGCTTCGTCCTCAAGTGTAACCCCTTTAAGAACTACGTGATCCACAGTGAAATCAAGTAGGTCACTCATTAGCATGTCGTAGAAATAGATGAATTTTCGGCGCATACGAACAGCTTCTGTAGAGCCAACTAAAACGTCTTTGAATTTAGCTTGGGCTTCTACTAGTTGGTTTCCTGCAGCCACATAGGCATCAATTGCATATTTCTCAAGTTCAGCAGCACGCTCTAAGCTGATTTCTTTAAGGGCTACTAAGTAAACCATTCTAGCTCCTGCATCAGTAGCAGATTTCCATTCTGCAGCAATTGGGTTAACTTCTCCTGCAACATAGAAGTCACCGAATCCAGCTTGTACAAGTTCAGTTGAACTACGAATTAATACTGGTTCTTCAGGAGCATCTTTCGCAAGAGATGGAGCAATGATTAGGATCGATTCTGATCCGCCTCGTTCTGGGACAATTAAGCCACCATCTTTTAGTGTGACATTAATGCCAGGAAGATTTTCATAAAGCATAGGTTTGCCTCCTCTTTATTTTGTTATATTTGAAAAGCGACAAGCGCTATTCATCCAGTTGGATTTTTTTGTTTCTTAACGTTTTTGTGGTTTCCTGAAGTTTCTGTTCTACGACATCTATCACACGAAGGATATCTACAGGAACTTCTGTTAATTCTTCAAATTTAGCAAAATAAACAAGTCTACGAACCTTACTAGCATTACTTATATTTGCTTTTGATAAGTCTGTTTCCATCTTTACGAATTGAAGTTCTTTAAGCCCCTTCTCTTTAAGGAATCCCGTGAATGTTGCAAGCGTTTGACGAAACTCCTTTGTAAGCTTGTCTACTCGCGCATTGGTTTCTTCCCAAATCTCAAAAACAACTTCTGCATCAAATACCTGACCATAAACCTTAGTTGCAGGTGGTAGAGTTCCTTTAGGATCTTCATTAAAAGCAAGGTAACGTTGACGAGGTTTAATTTCTCTGATGCTTTTACCAATTAGTCCTGGTTGCATTAACCTAAGGTAATGAATGATAACTGGATATGCTACAGGCTTGTCAACTGTCACAGTTGGTTCTTCCGGGGTAAAGCTTCCCCACTGAGTTCCCCAAGCAGCATCTAGTAAATGCTTTATTGTCTTTGTCATGTCTTCATAGTCCATAGAACCATTTGCTTGGGTTGGCTTATTGATTTCTACTGCCATGAAACACTCACCTCACTTGACGAAATATAAGTAAAGGAAGTTCTAACCGTTTCAATCTCACCATATAACTCAAATGAAATAGATAGAGTAAGATTTTCTTGATCATAATGTAAGACTTCCATTTTTATATCTCTGTAGATTGGATGATCTTCTGCAAGACTATCAATGAAGGCATCAACTTGCGTAATGATAGATTGAAGTAATACGAAGCTTAATGGTTCCCCAATGTATTGATTAAAGAATCCAGCAATTCGATTAACATCGTAACCTATACTCCGGAGATAATGAGGTTTTGAATAAAATTTGTTTTGAGGGTAAAGATTTCTTGAGGAATAAGGAACAAATCCTTTTTTAATTGATGGTACTATACATATATAACCACTACTTGTTAATTTAGCAACTTCCACCTTTTTGAGTTCTCTATTTTGTAATGTATTTATGTTTAGTAGTTGTTTATTTGTAGCTGAATTATAGAAATTCGGCAGTTTATATCGCATACAAGCATAATTTGCTGCAACTGGCATAGAGGAATATTTAGGGTTCTCAGAGTTTTGTATACCAACTACAACTTCTATGTGCTCTAAATGACGATGTTCTTCCGTATTAATAGAGGCTTTTTCTACAAGTGATTGCACTTGAGTCTCGTATGTATCTTCTCCTGTTACCGTAAAACGACTTTTAGAGAATAGATCAGAGCATAAAACAACTGAGCAGAAAATAGATTGTTCATTTGTCTTAGTCTTGGCAAATTCCCCGAATATAGAGGATAGCTGCCCAGGTGCTTTCTCGTAAGGTATATCTGTAAATAGGAGTGTATCTACTTGAAAACTACTTAATTCTCCTGTAAAGAAAACCTCACTTCCATCTTCAGCAATAAAACTATCTTTTAATAGCTGTAATTGCATTTGAATCTTATCTTCTGAGTCTGGATTGCTATGATTACTTACATAATGGAAGCCATCATCCGCTCCAGTAAATCTAACGTATTTCTCAGAAGTACATAATCCTTTTATTGGAATTTGATTAATAACTTCTACATCAACTTCTCCCGACCCAAAATAAAGATCTTGTTTGATAGCAAAAGCTAAGTCATCTACTCCTTTATAATCAGCAAACAGGTATGAATAACTAGTGTTTATGCCTTTAATAATCATATACGTTGGAAATAGGTGAATAGCTATGTTATTTGACTCATCTGTTGCTTCAAATGTTTTAAATCGGAAAACTGGAGTATTAAGTTCATCATGATTAACAACGCATTCTCCATGAGACCCATTTAACCGAAGGATTAGTGGGGTGATTCCGTATTTTTTTGCCATTCTTACGTTCTCCGTCAGGCGACAATCACCAAGAATATAAGATGGCTCTATGTTATCTCGAATAATAAAAGGTGTCCCTACTGGCCCATTTAAAGAAAAGCCCGCTAATACTAGAAAACGAGTATTCTTTTCCATATGAGAAGGGAAAATAAGTTGATTGTACGTATACATTCTTACCCCTCCATTAAAATATTGTATTGTTTAAAATCTTGTATTTCTGAAATGCAGATAGCACGCATCTTACTTCTTACAGATTCTACCTTAGTATAGTAGATTTTGTAGATAGTTTATTACTTTCCTAGATCTTAAGTATGACCCACATTTGTTATTTCCATATACCTTCATTTTCATAAGAAGGTTGTCCGCATTTATCCCAATCTGCTTCTACATTTAATTGTTTTACTAATTATTAAGTTTTGTTGCAAAAACACCTTCTACTTACTTTTAGTACATCCCAATAGTATGTTTTTCAACGATAAAAAAATAATTCATCTCGAGATAAACTGAACAATCTGGATTCACCTCTTAGGTCACTTTATTTTCTTTGTCTAATAGTCACCATATTCAAAAGGAATAGAGCCTCCTATAAGTTGGCCAGCGTTTTCTCATCTATCCTTATATGGATTAGGATGAAGTAAACCTCTTTTATAGATACTCTGATACCAAAGAATAACCTGCTCTTGCATTTTCCTTGTTTAATGTTTTATCGATTTTTTCTTTTCTTACTTCGTATTCAGACATATACATTGCATATACATCTTGTAGAAATGAGTCATACTGTTCTTGTACAAGACTTAATCCTCCAGCCATTTGATTTAGGAATGATTCCACACCAGGTGCCTTGCTTGGAGATTCCAAATGTTGCAATGAATCGTACATGTTTAGGTACATCGTATTTCGAAGTTCCAATGCCATTAATAATTCATCATGCGCACGCTTTTTACGAGAAAGATTGTTAATGTTTTTTAACACGTCTCGATATTGTTTCTTATCTTCAATTTGTTGATTAAGTTGTAACTTCAATGATAGCTGAGTTAATTTGAGCAAATCGGTAAGTTGTTCTTTTGTAGAAGCCTGATTTTCTAATAAATTCATAACCCCTTCACCATCAATCTCGCTACCTATAGCTAATCCAAATTTAATAGATTCAGAACAATCTTGTGAACCTATAAGAAGACCATCTATAAGAGAACTCACCTCATTAAGTGTCTTTTCTTTACGAACCACAACGTCATAAGGGCGCTTTGTTTTTGTATATTCATCACTTATCTTGAAGAATTCAGGTGAACCGTACTGTGTTCTTAGGGCATCATAATATTTACTCTCATTGTTCCTATAGAGGTTTGTAACTTGATCAAACCATTGTTTTTGCTTCTTGACTGCTTTTTCAATTTGCTCAGTAAAACCGTTATTCTTTTCTGGTGTCTTAGGAATATTTCCATCAAGGTAATTCTTTAAAATAGTTTCTTTAAATAAGAAATATCCTTCCTCTACTATGGAATGTAACTCTTTTAGATCTTCATAAAATTCTAACTCTAAGCTACCCTCCACATCTTCTGCGTACGAATGAACAATATCTTGAATAAGTGAGTTTGCAGGTGCTTCTGGATTTTCGAAAGTTTTCTGATATGTTTCAAAGTCAATGAAACCTTCGTCCCCTATATCTTGTTCAAAAAATGGTTGTGACTCATATACCTTCTCAAGTTCTTCTATAGAAATAGGAACTTGTAAGCCTTTCATTTTTTTCTCAATATATTCAATAAGTTCATTAATAAGCTCTAGTGTCCCTACAAATTTATCATATTGTTTAGCTGGCTTTTCTTCCGGAATAAACGAACCATCTTCATCAAATTCCTTTTGATCTTCCCCTATGATTTCTTCTGTTGGTAAATTAACAGTAAAAGGTTTATTTGGTTCATACTTTACGCGTGGTCTATATTCAATAATGGAACGCTCTAATTCGGTATCCAGTTTAACTTTTTTTCCTAATACTTCATCCATATTGTTGTCCTCCTTCTTATAAAAAAAGCAACAGGCCCAATGCGGATACCTGTCGCCTTTATTACTACCCTCCGCGGGAAGGCATGTTCATATCGGAACCACGAATACCTCAACCCCAAACTTTACAAGCTCTTTTTTAATTTGGGTGGGTTTTCTTTCTCTACTTGTTCTAAATCATTAGAACTAACTGAACGTTCCTGCTGTTTACACGAATTGATAGATATTTTCTTTACCTTCGTTATTTTCATAATGTTTAATTTATTAATAAAAATTATAGTTAATTTAGGGTATTTCTTAACGAACACTAATAATCCATTTAAAACATGTTCGTCTAAGCAAGTAAATGTGGACTTACTTGCTCAATAATCTCCTTAGCTGAATTACCTGATGTAAACTCCACTTTAGAAATTTTAACACGGCTAATAAGTTGAAATTTCCCAAATGATATATCTGTTTTCTAAAATTCTAGTCTTGCATGATGAAAATCGTAAAGTAGGATTGAGTAACAACAACTTATGTAACTGCTCAATTTTTATTCATTCAATATCTATAGCAACCGACTATTATGAGTTAGTAATGTAGTGTAGTTGTAACCACTGCTTGCTGCTCCGTCAATATATTTTTATTAAATACTTAAAATTCAGCAAGTACCTCATGTTCATAAGCAACCCTAGTAAGGTAGTATGTTCTCAGATCCTAAACGTTTTTTTATTCATTTTTACGTCTTTATACATTTTCATTTGAGTCTATATTTTGAGGAATGTCCCTCTTCTGCATATTGGAGTAAATAGGATGATAGATGCTTCTTTGATAATGATAAATATAAATTCAAAATTTTTATCACTCATGCAGTCAAATTCTGCTATTTTCATAAAACACGCTACTATTTTATTATTTCCTCATGAACTGTTCATACTCTTACATGATGCGTGACTCTATCATCTCCCCTAGATATAGAAGAAAATTGTAATGCTCTGAATCAATGTGCTTCAACCGCCCGTATGGACTCAATTCTTGTTGACGCATTTCACATCCAATGGAATAGTCGTTGCACCTTGTTATTTATATTAGGAACGCACTTAATATAGCCTCGGATTAGGGGGGGGTTCCTTTTTTTAAAAATTAGAGTTTCCCTACGTTCACCACGTTACCAGCAGGAATGATTACCTGAAGGGACATTACAAAGGTGTTATATATCATAAAGATGTTAGAAATCATAGTAGCAACACTTACTCTTTTTTTCATTTTTGTATTCAATTTCTATCTATGCAAAACATTTGCACATGGACTAAATACAAAAATATCTTCAACAACTAAGTTATGAGTCTCTGGAACAAAGACATCATAAGTCTGTCTCTTACCATAAGGAATGATTTCTACTACTTCTTCCCATAATACATGAGAATCAATTAAATAATGTAACATTGCAAATTGTAAGTTCTCTGCATATTCACGGGCATTACTTAAAGAAATACCTTTTTCTATACGATAACGACGATTACCCTTTCCTACTACTTCAGCTTTCGTCATTCCTTTAACAATTCGTTCCTTTTCAATGTATTTCCATACTTCTTTAGGGAGTGTTGGTTCAGAAGGATTCATTTTCAGTGCTCTTTGTTGGACTTCTTCATAATTACGCTCTGGTGTAGCTAAATGTTCGAGGAATAATAAAATAGAGGAACAGTGATAAACCATAAGATGGTAATAAACAGAATTGTTCATTTCTTTTTGAAGTAAATTCGTTTGGATACCAAAACGTAATAGTAAGTGTTTTAGATTTAATGCAAATTGCCGACACTTAGTAGCATACCCAATTTCACTAATACGTCCGGCGCAAAACCAACCACCTGCAGAATACAGACTTCCTAAAAAGAACGCTAAGTGATCTCTATCCAACTCGTAAATAAATGAAGGGATTTTTTTTTCTTCTATCTCCCTATAAAACTCAAAACTTCTAAAGTCCATTAGATAGACTGTCGACTTCTTATGATGCTCATGATACGTTGTAATACCAATTGCCTCACAAGATTTCTGCAACGACTCACCAACACCTTCATAACGTATTTGGAAGCTAATGCTATTCTTATTTAAACGCCCAGCAGCGAGCATATATGCAAGAATTCGAAGTTTATTCTTTTCTACTTGTTTTGTGCCATACACAGTTAAGAACTTAGGTGTAGCAATTCTTTCTCCGATACGGAGTGCATCTACTTCTTTCCATCCATCGACTGTTAGTACTGGATGATTTCTTGTAAGGGTAACTCGTGCTCCATGTTTTGTTACAACAGCAAACGTATCTTGAACACCATTATCTTCAATGGAAAAAGCTTTACTGTTCTTTAATTGATAGAACTCATTCAATGTTAATAATGGTGTAGCGATACTATCTTGTTGGGACTGATAAAGCTCTCCTATCGACTTATATTCTCCCGTGTTAGGATTCATAATTCGTTGGTTTTCTTCTATACATTTGCCTGCACGCTCACCACAATGTAAACCTTTGCAATGATATGACTGTCGAATAATTTGCTCTTGATACCAACTTGAACTCACCCCTAGGTGGTGTTCTCCCCTTTGAACAGGATCGTGAATAATTTGGAGCATTTCACGTTCAAGATTAATAATTTCACTCATATTTCCAATCCTCTTCTCTAATACCTTCTAGATGTGTAGCAACTTAGTAAGGGCTTAATATTTTAGCTTCTCCACCAAGTGCACTTCTTGCATTCATCTTACTTCCCTGGATAGCCTGTACAGCTGCTTGTCTCATTGTTTGAGCCCCTCGCGTATCTAAAAAGTTACCCCCAACTACGTTACTTGTTGCATACTGAGCTTTCCACCATTGCTCACTTTGATGATTGAATTCTAGTAGCTTCCAGTAACCTTTTTGAGCATAGTATGCACCTGACAATCCTCTATACAACCAAGGGTTGGAAGCTGCAAACATACCCTTAACAGATGCTTTAGCCACCGATGTACCAAGACTGTCACCATTGTATAAATTATATGCCACTCTGTTTCCAAATCTAACTGATGGTGAGGTCGCTACACCGAATATATTTTTAATTTTTTCAAATGCCATCTAGACTACCCCTTCCTATTATTGTGAAGATCAAATACAATACTTCCATCAACGTTTAAATTTTTAGAACCTCTTTCTTGTCCTACACCGTCATACATCATAATTTCTGGCAATCCAATATACTGATAGTCATTCATGGTCGCTCGTTTAAGAGGTCCCATTTGATATTCATAGCCCATCTTAGCCTGATTAAAAGCAAGATAACCTCCTCCAACAACCGCAACGTGTTTTGGGTTTAATTTTTTACCAGTGTAGAGATTAGCCAGTGTCTTTTTCTTATTTTTTGTATCAATAAAAGTACTCTTAATAATATTATTTGGAGCATTTTTAACAGCATTCACGGCCATCGTTGAACCGATTTTTGTATTTAAAACACCTAGTTCAGCTAATTTTTTGAGTGAATTTAAAATAGCCATTTTTCAACCTCCTATTTATTAGATTTAAAAATCTCTTTTGTTACTTGAGAAAATTTTTTTGATGTAATTCTTGGTTTTATTGGATAAATACATCAATTTATTGCGATGTTTCTTGCTTTTGTATAAATTCTACATATTTGTCTAATAGCAAATCCCCACATTTGCGTATGTACACGCATTTAATCATTAATTTCAAGCAACCACTAAAGAACTACGTATAGCACCCGTTTGTACTAATCGCTACTTGTCATCACTTTACCTGTTGCTTGAAGAGTATCTATATCAGCCTGTTTTATAGCCCCTACCGAAGAAATATTTTCCAATTTTTCTTCTCTAAAAATTTTCAACTGGTGAATTTGTTGAATTATTTACTCTTGCTTCTAGATGGATAAATTTCAAGATTTTTTATACCAACTTTTAACTTCTAGGTAACCATTATATTTGATACTCAATTATTGGCATCCGCATATCCAATAGTAAACATACTTGAACAAGTTGTTTTAGAACGAATAAACTTCTCTACATCAATTACTTTTTTTAAGAAGTTTATTCGTATTTTTCAGGGTTCTTAACAAGTTATCTGCAATTGAAACCATATACTGCTCCACCCTAATTAAATTTAGCATTCCCCATCTTATGATGACCTGTTCTGGATTCGAAAAGATTAAATACGACTTCTCCTTGATTTATGTTGCCATATAAATTTCTATTCTTCTCTCTTTGCTTCTTCATTTTTTTCCTAAGTTGAAATTCTTGTTCTCCTTTAATCTCTTCTGTATCATGATATCCTCCAATTCGGCGTCCTACATCTAAAACAGTAGCAGCATAATGTCCCTTGCCCATAGCAGTTCCAAGCTTCTTTCTCGAAAATTGCATTCTACTTTCCTTGTTAGCTTTCTTGGAAATTCCTTTTTCTTCATCAAAAATTTCACTTTTTACTAAACCTTGCACAGGTTGAGTTTGTATTAAGTGTTTCGCTTCATAAGCAAAACTACCAACTGCACCCATTGCAACCTTTGACTTGTTCTTTTGTAGAAAACTAGATGTATCGTAAGTTTCAATTTCACGCTCTTTAGTAGCCATAGATAGCACCTACTTTCTGTGTATGATAAAAATGATTCAACTAAGCATTACTAACCAACAAATGATCTAACGTCTGCAATAATGGATTCTCCTCATCAAGGAAATTTGCCTATGACACAATTAACACTATTCTTAAAGTTTTTTTGCCAAAGCTAAAATTAATACTTTCCGAAATTCATTTTAATTCCTCATGTAGATGAGTTACTTAAATAAATGTTATTTCAAGGTTTTTAAGTATGGTTCATTTTGAAAAAGTTAAAACACTTAAGAGCATATATTACCCATCACGCGCTTCTCGTCTGACTTAACACCTAAAAGGTACCTTCATGTTCAATGTAAGCTACAATATCAGCGATTCTTTTAAGCGCGTCTTTTGTAGCATAGTAGACACCTAGTTCATAGTCGTACTCATCTGGATTCATACAAGCTGATTGTCCAACTACTTCAAATCCATTGTTCATTTGAAGACAAACAACTGTAGTCTTTAGTCCTACCTTTGCTGACTCCTTACGTTTCACCCAATGATCAAGTAAGTTTTGTTCAAATCGTTCATACCTAAGTCCTTCCATGTCCTCGCCCTCCTTTCATGACTTCAGGCATAACCTAACCAATTTGTCATATTTTCTCAATCAAATACTGTTAGCTTTATCACCGAATCTCCTATACCTAACTTGGTACACAGGCGAATCTTTTGTACTTTTTGAATTACAAAATGGTATACGGAATTTGCACTGAACAAGTTCACCACTATGAATTCACAACAAAGAGTGCATTCTCAACAGATTGCGTTCTTTTTATTTTCAACTTAATTATATAAAGCAGAAATCCCATTAGAGGATAACTCTCGGTTAGAACTTTTAAGGAAGATATTGAAACAATTAAACAAATGTGGACTAAGCTAACGTCTGGTGTGAAACAAAATTAAGATTTAAAGAATAACCACTCTCTTTTTTTAATACATAACTACCAATTCCCATGTCAATATCACATTCTCAACCATATTACAAGTCTATAATTTTTCCAGTGAGAGGGTTAGGTTAAATCGTCTATTAAATAGAAGGAGATTATCATGAACGAATTCATTACTGTCACTATGAAAAATAACAAATTGTCATACAAACACATAGAAAGATGATTACATGAAAAACTATCCAACGAGAGTATACGTTATCAAAGTGAATGATAGTTCCTATTATATAGGACTGCAATTCTATCACTCTGATACATGGATGACATTAAAATACATATCTCATCGCTACTCTTCCTATGAAAAGGCTGCGGCATCTTATAGAAAACTTGAACAACTTGGTTACATGGATCCGGTCCTATATAAATATGAATTATATAGGTAACATTAAGATTGTCAGCATGAACCTGAATTGGATAAACGTATCCGTCGTCACTTCAAACAAATGACTCTTGGAGAATGAAAGAAACATATGTCAAAGTGAAAGTTTAATAGATATATTTGTTTGATATTCTTAATTCGAAAGGAAATACAATTAATTTTCCCCTAAACAACACAACGAATTAAAAGGCTGCAAAGCGATTTTTCAGGAAAGCTTTGCAGCCTTTTTATATTTCAAATCCATAACACATCGTAGAACACGATAATCCCTTTATAAAGAAGTAATTCCGTCTATGTTAGGGTTCAAATATTTTTACACTAAAACTACATCTCTTATGATATATGATAATTTTGAGATAACATAAAACGGTTCTTATAAAATCTAGAAATAAATTTTAAAAACAAAAAAAGGAGCCGAAGCCCCCTCTTTTCAACTAATTTTCATTAATTCACAAACATTTACTAGTCCATTACCAAACATATCATCGACACCTTTTTCTCCAAGGTCAACCGAATGCTCACGAATTAGTTGCATGATTTGATCAGGAGTTAACTTTTTGCCAATATCACGATAGTAAGCTAGAATAAGGGCGATTACCCCCGCTACCATTGGTGTAGCCATAGACGTACCAGATAGTTTTGCATAGCGATTGACAGGATATGTACTATAAATATCTACACCTGGAGCAGCTACATCTGTTTCACTGCCGAAGTTAGAGAAGGTGGCTCTATCAAGATTTCTATTAATCGCTCCCACTGCAATTACCTCATCATATGATGCTGGCCACCCAACATGAGTATTTTCATTACCAGTAGCAGCAACAATAATAATACCTGCCTCATGGGCACGTTTAATTGCATCATGTAGGACAGGACCAGGATCATTCGAAGAACCTAGACTCATAGAAATGATATCTACTTGTTCAGAAATAGCCCAATCAATTCCCTTTACAATTGCCTCAACTAAACCAGAACCATCGTCTGCTAATACCTTAGCAATGTAAAGCTCAGCTTTAGGAGCAACCCCAATGATACCAATTGAGTTGTCACACCCAGCAATTATACCTGCACAGTGCGTGCCGTGCCCCTTCCTATCCATTATGTCAGTAAAATTATTTGTAGTAAAATTCATTCCTTTTTTGTAATTGGCAGCAAGATCCGGATGGGTAGCATCGATACCCGTATCTAGTATAGCAACCCTAATCCCCTCACCTTTTGTAATTGACCACATTTGAGGAGCTTGAATCAAATTAACACCCCAATCAATTACTTGTATAGGTGCCACTGATTGAATATCAATTACATCTGATTGGATTTTAAACTTCATTGAAATCCCCCTATAATTATAATAGTTACTAAAGATAACCATTTTTTTTAGAAGGTTCAATAGGAAAGTATTTTATCTCCTAACTACTTCATTACAAGATAAAAGTATAAATAGGAGCACCTTGAAATTGATGGTCTTCTTGTCATTAACATTAAGAAAGTAACATCAAAAGTAAAAATAAAACATAAATAGTTAGCAACTTACAAGTCAACTACTTGGGTAAAAAGATTCAGTTAGCCTTTTTATAACTCGACCATTTAACTTTGTTCAACGCTATTAATTGTTCACAAGTGAGGTAGTCATGAGGGAAAATATCCCCACCTTGGTTTGGAAAAAGATCAATACCTGCTTCTTTTAAAATCTCATCCACCAGTTCTGTACAAATAAATTTATTCCTTCTATCTAGTTTATCTATTAGTTTGCTACTTGGAAATTTCGACTTTAAATATAGAGAAATTAATCGGAGCCAATCATATTGAAAACCTTTTTTCTGATATGAAACCGCTGTAGAGATAATAATATCTTGTTGTTCTTTCGTTAACGCATTTTTATTTCTTAACACCATGCATTCTAAATTACTAATAGAATATGTCTCCCTTACTATAGAGGATTTAGTATTCCAATCTATCTCTATGATATATCCTCCACCAATATACAAAGCTACATGTGTCCACTTAGAACCTGCTACCTTTTGAATCATCTTTGAGATAAGAGACTTTCCACTTACGACAATAATATCGCCTACTATCATATTGCAAACCACCTTTCCAATTTTAGCAAAAAAATAGGGACCTCTAATTAGAGGCCCCCAAGAAAAGAGAGAAGTAAAAAGGAGTAAATAACATAACAAGCACATATGAGGATTAAAATCATATGATGAACGCTACATTATATATAAGCTATTGCTATATAACACTCAATCTTCTAAACCACGAGCTCTCGACTGGATAACGTCGACAATATTATCCCAGTAAAGAAGGGTTCTCTTCCCTTTTCCATCAGCAACTAAACCTATGCAAATTAAAGTGATGATATTTTTCTTCATCATATATTCTTTTTATTTCCTTTTTAGGTCACCCATTTAAAAATTCAAAAACCTTTCAAGTAATGTGCTTATGCACCACTGCGGTATAGAATTACTCTTTGTTTCTTAACAAAGATACCATTTTTCTTTCTTGGAATCTTGTCAATCCCAATGCATGTATATAAAGATGGCCTGGAAATTCTTTTATCTTGTTATAGTTCCTCTACAGTACTTCTTTGCCTGCCTCACAAATCATCTTTTGTTACATAAATGATTCCATTGTCTTGATATTAGAATTAACATTAAACAATAGATTCAACCAGGCCCTACCTCATTTTTCTCTCCATAAGCCAATGGGAAAATAAACAAAATTATGGCTGCGGTTATACGAAGAAGCACTCCATATTCATCTAGCTCACCAATTTTGTAAAAATAAGCCGTACCTATAACTCCCCCCAATGCCCATCCATAAAAGAAATATCTTAATTTCCATAAAGGTTGCTTGCAGCAGTCAAGAATCTCTTTTATTTCTTTTTTTAATGACTCAATAAATTTCTTCATATTTCATTTCTTCCTCTCTCTCTATTTACCATTTAAGCGTAGTTGCTTATCTCCTGCTCCAGAAACTTCCCTTAAATATGCCATTTTAGGTATGAATTCGAAGAAAAGTCTCTCTCCAAAACTACTTAAATTATTTTTAATAATATGAACCTCATAAACTGATTGTTTATTTTGATTTCAGGTCGCAGCTAATAACCTATTGATTGTTGACCACGTAGCAAGACACTTCTTTGTAGCAAAACATTACAAATTTTACTTCATATAGAATCTTTACGGATTCCACTATCTTGAGGTAGATTCACTACATCTAACCCGCACCATTACGTGTAGCCACATTTCACTACACAAATTGAGACTATATCACGCTTTTAAAGAGAAAAATGCCTCCTATTCAGATTTAAGAAACGCTCACCTGCTCACTTGAACCCTACTCATTTTGCCGAATTCCAATATCATTAATAACTTATTATTCATGATTAGAGTCATAGTTGTTTTTTCTGTGAGGATTTTTTAAATTTACAATTTCATCCATAACCATTAGAGCAAGGACAAGCATTTGATTATTCATTTTGGTCTCACGTCTTGCTTCTCTCACAGGAGCGTTTGTAACATAACCTTTTTTAGAAGAAAGTCAAGAAAAAAACAAGCCGAAACTCTTATCCACTTGTTTTCTCATAAATATAGAATTATGCTGACTCAACGTCTTCTTGAACCTTTTCTCCTTGAGCCACTTCTTCTTGAATTTTTTCTTCTAACACAGTCTCATCAACTGGTTCTTTAACAACTGGTACTAAGTCAGCATTCGTTAAAATAGCTTTGTACATTTTCAATTCTTCCTCATCAATATGACGAAGTACGTAATCAAAGACATATGCATTTAGCTTTTTGCCTTCTAACTTATCAATAGCATTAACAAAGCTAACATAATTCCTTAAACGTTTATTGCTGTCATTCTTAGTAATGGACGGCAACAAAGTCAGAGCTGGAAGATATAACGTTTTATTCTTTAAAAGAACTAAAAGTTTATCAGCAATCTCGTTGTCCTGGTTAGTTGCAAGAACAGCCGACTTTGCTTCATTTGTAGTTGCACTAATTAAATTTTTGAATAACTCAATCGCTTCATCAAGCTTCTTCATATAATTCATTTTCAACACCACCTCTCTACAATAACTTATTACAACCTTTCCTTTATTAAAAAATCAATACTAAACATGAACTACAGTTAGGAATTGTCCAAACAAGAAATTGACAATATACATTACTAAAGGTTGTTGTATACGTGTAAGAGAGGTGATAAAAATTGAAAAGTCAAAGAAAAGAATATGAATTTTCAGAAAAATGGGTAGAATGCTTAAACTGTTCCCAAGAGTACGTAATTGAGTATGTAATTGATGAGCGAGATACAAAAGGTTGCCCCGTTTGTGGTTCTTATGCTCATGAAGATCCCGCAAGTGAATATAGCAATTGGAGCGCTTAAAAAATGAGCGAATACATTGAAAACAATAATTCAGATAAACCACAAGTTAATATATATATTGGAGAAGACGAATGGGCGAACTATTCTTTTCAAAACAAGGTTCGATTATTGTATCGACTCAAAAACTCCGACAATTTACTAGCTAAAAAATTGGTAAAATCTATTTCTTCATTAATAGAAGAAGAACAAAAGATGAGCGAGATTGATTACGAAGCAACAGTAAAACAATGTGAAGATACGATTGAATAGTTTGAAAAAAAATACGTACCAATATTACTTGATTTTTGAAGCAATTAGACACTTCTTCCCTTCACGTATATGAATAAACCAACAACAAACATCACAGATTTTAAATCCGGGTATAGAAATTATCTATGTTTTCTACAAAGAAAACATAGATATCCCGAAATAACTATTCCCATTTAAGACAACCTATTCCTAACAGACGAATTTAAACTGATTGGAAAGTTCATCAATTGAATCACACAATTATTGCTTGATTCAAATTATTTATTTTAAAATCAACAATAACAAAACAGATACTTCCTCTAAATTCCCCCTCAAACATAGTCTACGAGTAACTACTATTATCCTTTTTATGAACTATTCTAATCTAAGCTTGATTAATTTTTTTATTTTTACATTGCACAGATAAACATTTGTCTTTATATAGAGACGAGAATAAAGCAAAACGCCTTAAGGGCGTACTAAAAGGAGTTCGTACCGAAAAAAGCAGGTGAAGTTTCATGTGCAAACCTTGCCCCATGATGAACTACTGCGACGGATTACAAATTTAGCTCCAGATAAGGAGGTAGTCGCTGCATGACTCCGGATGAAATTGGCATTATCGAAAAGATTTTTGTTAGCATTACTGAGGGTGATAAACCTTTTATGGTTCTCTTTGCGATTATCATGCTATTTGTTATCTTTATGTCCATAAAGGTTATGGGATATGTTCGTAGCGTTAGTGATAGTCACAAGGAACAAATCACCTCTATGAATGAAAACATGAAAGAACAGCGTGAAGACCATTATAAAATGATAGCGGAAGATCGGCTTCGCTCTGACAATCGTGAAAGAGAATTATTCGTAAACTTAGAGAAGAACACCCAACAGCTTGAAGGTATTGCTACAACATTAAAAGAGGTACAATTCAATTTCACTAGCTTAGAAAACAAAGTCACTCAAAACTTTGATTATCTAGAGAAAGAAATTGAAAGTGTTAAGATTAAAGTTAGTAAAAAAGAAAACTACGAGTAATCGTGGTTTTTTATTATGCCTAAATTATAAAATGCTTTAATACCAAATGATTTGTGTTCATTTTTCACCCCTTCTGGTATTACATTTTTTTAAGGTAATTAGAATAATAATTCGGGCAACCAATTATATTCATATGAAATTAAATATCTTCTTTTCCAAAATTACCTTGAATATGATCGTGTCCGCAAACTCAACGGCCTGCATTTATACAAAGAATTGTAATACTATATTAAGGATTTAGCTCAAATCCTATAAACAGGTTATACACTATTGTAAGATACGAAAGAAATACATCATCACCAGCATAATTAATCGATATGTAGATTGGAATCATTTAATAGGTTCTTAAAAAATCCCCAAATACCTCGTATCTTGAGAAGATATCCTCTGGCATCTACTGTATACACCTGAAATAATTAATATCATTAGATTAACTATAATATGTTTTTAATTGACGTGTTTTCTTTTTATATGATGCTCATATAGTACCACGTCAAATACACGTCTATATGTTATTTATGCTATGTTGGAACATAAACTTCTTCATCGAATTCAAAAATTTTAGTAAATGCACCAAAATGAGTTTGTTATCCATTACGGTTACATTTTATTTCGAAACCTCAAAGTTACTTCAATACACAAAGTTAATGTGCTTTAAACAAGCAAGTGTTATCAACTGAAAAGTATAAGTCAAATTCCTTTTCTAATTGTTCTTATCCCCACAATTTAATTTCCTTTTGATTAAACCTAGTATTTCTAGGCTGTCATTTCCCTAAATTTATTAACTCCGAAGACCGCATCAATAACTGTTTAATTAATACTTTTTATCTATTTAAGTAAAATTAATAAAAATGTTAGCGTTAAACACCAACAGCTGATAATCTTGTACCAACTCTATATGAAATCTGTATTTTTTCCACATCTTTCTTACTCTCCATAGCTAATTTATTTCTTATGAGCTCTTCTTGATCAAGTAATCTATTCAATTCAGAACGTTGCTTGTCAGTAAGTTTATCCAAATTCTCATTTATCCATATAGATTGCTTATTAGATAATGGGTGGAATAGACTTTTAAAAACGTGGCAACCACTACACCCCTCTTTACTTGACCAAGGATATGTGCCAAATTTTAAAAATTCTCCTCTAGTTGCAATTTCGTTATAGTTCGTTTTATTTTTTATTTTATATTTTTCAATAAGCTCATTGGCAAGTTCGCTATGCTTACCGTAGTCACATTCATAGAAAATACCATCCGGTGCTAAATATCCCGATAACCCATATCTCATTTCTCTCATTTTCCTATTCCCTCTTGTTCTGTTAGTTTATGATTTTTCTACCTTTTACGAACTGATGTTCTTATTATATAAAAAATAATAAGAAATTAAAACAAAATTTTGATATTTTTTACCAAATAAATAAAAATTTAAATTTCTTTTCTCTCTTTAATTTTAAGATGTTCTAAAGAAGGGAAAAACTCTATGAATACAAATTTTCTTAATCCTTTTGAAGCATAGTCTTCTTTACTGTGTCCACTATTTTAATTTCACAATGAATAAAATATTTAAACCTATTACCTAAACATTTTATTACAACACACTCTGTTGGACTTGATTATAAAACACTGTGCTTTCTTCTAGTAAATTAACTTGTTCGCCTAACTTTTCAATTTAATAATTAAGAGGAACAAGCTCTTTTTGATTTTAAAACGTTACATTCTAACTTAGAGTTATATCAGAAATTCACAAACCTTATATTTTCCTCAAAATAAAAGAGAGACGTAAATACGTCTCTTTCTTTCAAGTATAGTTCATTTATAGTGAGGTACATATCAAGAAAGATAAGTCTTATACTCCTATAATAGGACTCAATAATTAAATTTTGAGACTTTCAAAAAGAGTTATGTAATAATTAACCCCCTTCTCTTAGGTACCTCTACTCTCCAAAAAATTCTCTGCTGGTGCAAATCTTGCCTCCAACAGTATGTCATTGATAACAAATCCAATATTGAATTCATCGTTTTCAAAATCTAAATAAATGGGTTTAGCTTTTAATTCTTTTTTAATATAGAGTTCATCCATATCTTCAATATTATCCTCTGTAAGTAAGTGTCTTCGATCTTTATTAGGTTCTAACACTGCTATGCCTATAGATGGAAAATACAAAAGAACATTAATTGAACCCACTTTAACATTTTCTTCGAACATTAAATGATAAAAAGAATTCTTAATGATCTCTATCGCTTCTTGCTTATTCATGACTAATTCCTCCCTCAAGCACTCCATCTTCCTTTATACCACATTTGCTAAAAAGCTAAAAGGTACCTTTTCTTATAAATGCTAAATTGAGCTAACTCACCTTTAAATATTTGAGATAATACTTTACACCCTCATTTCTAATGGTTCAAATTCTTAAAATAAGTTAGTCCAGGAAGGAATTATTGTGCTTAAATTTATTAACGTTTGAGGTGAAAAGTTATAGAAATGACAGATAACGACGATATAACCGTTTTGAATTAAGATTTAAAAATTCTCTTCTTAAAAACTCTCTAAAAAGAAAATACAGAAGAATTGAGTGAATTGATACTCTTTTGGAGAATATAAAAAAATATAGGACTGAGATAGAACCTATCTACACGATTAGTTAGCGTAAAATCTTTTATAGTACCGGTAAAGTAAAGAAATAAGACACTTCCTATAAAATCATTTTCATCTATAAATTAAGAGATACAATGATTTCAGAGATGCTGTCTATGTTAGGTATTTGTAGACTTACATAAGGGAGGTGTGGTTGCTTGAAGATTTACCGTGGTAATATAGGGGTAGATTTATCTCTTGAAGAATTCTCCAGACTTATAGTAGATGAAGAGAAAATTGATGACTTGCTCAACCTCATATATACATTGGAGATGGATGAAATAATGAACTATAATAGAGATGACATTCAAGCTCTTGAAGAAAGCCTATTCCAAGAAATTGCAGAGTACCAACGCAAACAAAATTCAAATAACTCAACTGCAAAAATGGAGTATATCTTAGCCCACTTAAAAAAATACGAGCGTTAAAGCTCCACAAGATGAATACATTCAATCTCTATTGTTTGAATGTACAGCAAGTTTGAAGTAGATTGGGGTAGAAATAGTCCAGACCCTAGTTATAATCCCAAAAAATTATTTTTCAAATTACTCTAACAAATACTTTGCCACCTAAGATTAATGTATCTATATAATTATTATTTCTCACCATCAAAATAAAAAGACTCAGGATAAATTTCCTGAGTCTTCTCTTCTAATGGCCTTTGGAAAACTTAATATAAAAGATGTTACTCCATCTGCTGTGCCATGAACAGTTATTCGACCTTTATACAGATTCATTACTTCTTGAGCTATGGTCAAGCCTAAACCAGATCCTTGTTTTGAATTCCCCAAATTTTTCCCACGATAATAACGATCGAAGAGAAAAGGAATCTCTTTTTGATCAATAACAACCCCCGTATTGGTGATAGAAATATATACCATATTATCAGTTCTTTTAGAAATGGTATCTATTTTAACTATATTTGAATTCATTGAATACTTAACAGCATTATCAAGAATTGGATTCATCATTAAGAAAAAATGGTTCCTGTCTATAAATATCTCAACTTCTTCAGAATCATAGTCTGTCTCAAAAATAAAACTCGGATAGGTTTCTTGCTTAAATCTTAACAAGAAATTTACTAAATATTTCACGTCATAGTAATTGGCACTATCAATATTTGGGATTTGTTTCAAACGGGCTAGTTCCAGCGTAGTTGATATAATGGCCGTTCCCCTAATTATATTATCTTCAATAGCATTTAGTTTTTCAGCAACTAGTTTATCATCACTTTTTCCATATATTTTAATAACATCAACAGATTGTTTGATTGCCGTAAGATATGTCTTTATCTCATGCGATACATCTTGCATGGAATTAAGATTGTTTTGTACAAGCTCATGCATCCTGTCTAACACTGCATTAAAACGATGAACAATTTTTGATATTTCTTCTCCATACAAAGGATCTTCAATCCTTGTTTGATAATTATTATCTACTACATTTTCAAAACTTGAATCGATTGCACTTTGTAATGGTTTAAAAATAAATTTTAAACATACTAATACTGACACAACTGAAAAGAAGAAAAACCAAATGAACATATATAAGAAGTTTTCCATGCTATTAACCATTTGCATCTTCAAATTAGGTGTTATATCTTTTTTTATGATTATCGTGTCATAATGACCTTTATGTTTAAAAGAATGTAAAATCTCACCATATGCTTTATTTTTTTCATCAATATAAAAACTATAACTATCTTTATCAGCAGTAGCATCTAGTGATTTCATATGTGCTTTAATAGAATCAAAAAAGGTTGGGACGAATAAGGTCAGTATTTGAGCTTCAAACATACCAAATTTATCATTCTGTTCATACTCAGCTGCATAATGATAATCTTGTGCTCCTTGTTCACCCATGCGAATTTTCATTGATTCACCTGGATAGCTAATCTGCTTAAAGAACTCAGAATCAAGTTCCTGTGATGCACCTATTCCTGAAGAAACTATTTTGTCCTGTATTTTCTCTACCCTGGAAAACATAGATTCAAATTCTCTTTGAGTTGTTAGTTGTAGCTCATTATAAATAGAAAATAAATTGACTGGTATTGCTGAAACAAGAACAAGTATAAGGGTTAATAAAACTACTTGCACACGTAGTTTATCACGTTTCACAAAATTATTGAGAAATTTCCTAATCTTATTTCCCATTAGGTATCACCTCTCGATTCCTGATGCAAGGGTATGATTAATGTAAAAATGTTTTTGCCATCTTCATAACTCTTTACATGAATTTTCCCCTTATATAAATGCATCACTTTTTTGGATATTGTTAAACCCATTCCGAACCCTTTCATTGAATTTTCAATATTCTTCCCTCTGTAATATCTATTAAATAACTGTGGGATTTCCTCTTTTTCAATTTGAATACCCCAATTAATAATATCAATATATACATAGTTTGAATATTTACCTTCTCGAATATGAATGACTATCTCATTACTATGCAATGAATACCTAACTGCATTTTCAATGATAGGATTTAAGGCTAATACAAAATGTTCTTTATTAAAATGAATAATTGGCGAGCTTACATCATATTTACCAATAAAATCAAAATCAGGAAAAACCTTTTTTATATATTGTAGGTAATTCTCAATCATTTCTTTTACATCCCGAGATTTTGTAGCATCCATATGAATTCCCCGGTCTAATTTTGCAAGATCGAGAAATGTAGACATAACTTTTGTAATTTGTTCAATATTATCATCTATTGACTTTAATTTTTGTTCTACAATTAGTTTATTATTTGTTCCGTAAAATCGTAGCACATCAATAGATTGTTTAATTGAGGTTAACTTATTGTTTACCTCATGTGAAACATCCTGCATGGACTCTATATTAACTTCAATATGATTTTGCATTTGCTCAAGAATATCATTGATTTGATGCTGAACATTGCTTATTTCTTTTCCATAACTATCCTTTATGTCTATTCTAGCCTTGTAATCCTTTTCTTTTAACTCCACAAATGATTTATCAAGAGCTTTCCCAAAGAAGCGAAATACTAGGCCAATCCCAAAATAGATAAATATGCTTATAGCAATAATGAAATACAATAAGTAAATAAAAAATTCTTTTTGATATTTCTCTATTAGCTTTATAACAATTGGTGTTACGTTTCTTTTTACTATAATCGTTTCATTATTATCTCCATGTTTAAAAGTATGCTTATAAGTCATATAATAAAGGCCATTTGTTTCATCGTTACGAATTGATATGTTACCTAATTTATTTATTTCTTTTTGATGTCTTTTAACTAAAGTTTCTATTAAAAAGGCTGCAAAATATTTATCTACACTACTTATTGCTTCTTCGTTTTGTTTAATGTAGAAAGTGTATTCAATGTTTTTTGCTGCAGATGAAACTTTTATTTCTTCACCTTTTAATAGAATTCCATCAAAAAATTCCTGATGTATCTTATCAACCCCGCCAATTCTCCAAGCTTCATTTTCAATCTGAATCGCTCTGTACTTGATATGACTAAACGCTTCTTCCCCATTTTTTAAAACAACAGAAATAAAAAATAGTAGCTGAATGGGTATTGTAATTAAGGTAACAGCAATGACTGCCACCGCCATTATCTTCATATGTAATTTATTATTTTTTATCCTTCTAGCAACTAGAGACTTCAAGAACATAACCCTTACCTCGAACTGTTTTGATTATATCAATATCAAGTGAATTTCTTAACCTACGGATATTTACTTCCAGAGTATTTGTTTCTTGAAGTTCTGAAGGATCATATCCCCAAATATTTTTATATAATTCTTCTTTAGAAATAATTTGTCCCTTATGAATGATGAAGTAATGTAATAATTCGAAAAGTTGTTTAGTTAAATGAACATGCTTACCCTCAACAATTACTTTGTGCGTTAATAAATTAATCTCAATATTACCGCATCGAGTAATTCCTCCGTTAGAAATATCGTTACTACAACTTCTTCTTAAAACTGTTCGGATTCTCGCAAGCAACACCGTTAAGTCATATGGTTTTGTTATATAGTCTTCTGCTCCCATATCTAAGCCTTGCATAATATCTAGCGGTTCGCTTCTTGATGTCAGGAGTAAATATGGAATTTTCTTTTTTTGATTCACTAACCTTGCAACTTCAAGGCCATTTGAAATACGAGTATTTAACTCTCCCACTGTTTTCTTTAACATGACATCTAATATCATTAAGTCATAATCATTAGATACAGCAGCATTCACTGCTTCATCACCAGTAGTAAACCAATCAATATGATAATTTTCGCTTCTTAAAATCATTTCAAGTGTGCTACCGATTTCAACTTCATCTTCAAGTAATAATAATCTGTACAATTTTCTCCCTCCCACGGGTCTTTTAAGTGCGAAATGTTTGAAAACAACGCAAAAAATCCCCTGTTAGAAGGCGAAATTAAGCAGTGAATTCGTTTATCTTTCCATAATTTTTTTGTACATAATGCAATTAATGTCTGTAAAAGGTACTACTTACGAGTAACGTTCAATCTTGTAAGTATCGTCCAAATTCCTCATATTATTTTTTAACCTTTATACGTGAAACACTTTTTATAACTACATGTACATTAACTTTTCTGCTTAAATCCTCTTTTAAAACTTGGAGTAATTCTACATTGTGCTTCATTTTCTCACTTTTGTCGTATTCCTAAAATTCTGCCCTACCTATTCAAGATTGAAAGCATACTTATAAATGTTTACACACTTCAATCATCTTTCACGACATATTTGCCACGAATGAATTTAATCCTACATTTAAGTACGTCATCGTATAGAAAAAATCTAATTAATTCAGTATTTCTGCCCATATAATCGATAGCTTTTTCTTATTTACATACCAATCTGAAATAGAAGCAATACTTTCATAATCCATTCTTAGTGAAACACCTAGCATAGTCGGCATTTCAACTACCTGTTTTAAATGTTGGTTTAGGTCAAGTTCCATTTTATCTTTCAATTCTTCTGATGTATAGACTTTTATTTCATTTAGTCGAAAAACGTTTTCCTTCCTATTTATGTTACATACTATACTTAACTGCCTACACTTTCACTTCGTTTAGAAGAGAAAATTCCTAAATAAAGATTTCTCTAGAATTCTAATTTATTAGACCATCTTCACAGTCCATGCAGTTAGAAACCTTATCGCTTCATTCTTTAATTTGAGACTTTGTCCAAATAATTTTCCATATATTAATCAATTCTAGCTACCTTTACTAGCTGTTTATTTTAATGAGAAGATTCCTTCGTTCTTATTAGATTTGAAACCCAGGATACTGTTTATTTTTTGAAAAAAAGTGTATTTGCATCCGCAATGTTGCAAATAGGCGACTGAATCGCAATACTATCCACTTCTTTTTGCAAAATAAACACTTTCTTCATGGCAGAAAGTTTATGAAAGCATATACCATATGTCAAACCTTTCCCTGTATCTTTGTATACGTTATCCCAAAGAGAATATAGAAAGTGATTGACTATAACATGTAAATAGCTAACTATTTTATTAGTTACCAGTGCCTGTGCTTAATTTGGTTAGATACAAAATTTAGATACTTTATTGCGCCTCATTTCTTTCACCTCCATTTCGATATAGGTCTATTATACACCAAACGTACATTCGGTATATAGTACCACTTTATGTACGTGGAAAAATTAATATGGTTCCTGTCATCTCTTGTCCGAAACAAACTCATCTTCTCCTACTTACTTCGCGTTCTTTGAAGAATGCATAAAAATGGCCCATCAAATAATACAATGGGCCATTTTTATAAAACTTTTTTAATTCTATTTTTCTTAATATAAAGTATTACGCTATTCATTGTACTTCTTTCAGTTTGTTTACCTAAATAATAGTTATACCAAAATTGTTTTTCCTTCTAATGTTCTCCTGATTTTCTCAGCAACCGTGCCCAATGATATCCATATCATCAACTAGTTAAGAAATTCTATCTTGATATCTCTTCGTCCAAAGTCATTCATTCTGTCAGCATCTGTCATATAAATGTCTACTATGTTTCCTTTTATAGCACCACCTCGATCTTCGACAGTGTAAATTCCGTTAATATATGGATAAGAATCACATGTAATTCTTACTCTTGTTCCCATTGGAACCGAGCGATCCATTGCAATCATACCTGGTTGTATTGTCTTACCTGAAGCTGTTATACCTGTAACTCCTGACTCGTTTAATGTATAAGCAGTACCAATCCCCATAATCGTTTTAGAAACACTAGTATCTTTAGCAGTAGGAGGATCAGATTCGTCTGATGATGTTTTTTCAGGCATCACTGGCCTGGCAGATTCCTTCGCTTCGCGCAATTGCTTAGCTAAATCTGCATTCTCTGCTTGAAGTTTCTGATTCTCTTCTTGAGACTGATGTTTCCCCTCATTCATAGCTTCGTTTTCATTTTTTATTTCTTCTAATTCAATAGAAAGCTGTTCTGTATTAGCTGCAATTTGTTTTTTTTGTTCTTCTAATACTTTGTTGTTTTCATTCGCGGTTTTTAATTCTAGGACAGTTTGTTTATGGTTTTTCTCTAAGGATTTCACTTCTTTGTTTAACTCTTGAATCTCATAAAATTGAAATCCTACACCGCTAGCCACTACGGTTGCTGCCGTGACTTTTAAACAGTTCTGTATTATTTTTCCCTTTTTGATTTTTGTTTTCATTTTGAATCAAGTCCTCTCATTATTATATTTCTGTTGTTACAGTAGTGAGAAGGTTAGAAGTTTTTATAGAGAAGTAAAATAAAAAAGAGCCCTCCTAAAAGAACGGACTCTTTATACATTATTTTTATTCTTTAACTTCAGGAAACTCTTTCTTTTCGAACCACTGATGACGGCAAGCACGCTTTAAGCATGTATACTTAATCCTTGTTTTCCATTCATCTTTATATGCACGAGGATTTTGACACTCCGGGCATGTATTCTCGACGTAACGTTCTTTGTATGTATTCCCCTTTGTCTTATGACCTCTTGACTGTGCATTATATGATACGATTTGTTTGTTCTCCATATAAACTACCTCATCCCTATGCAAAATTTGTAACAGTTGTTTTACCTTAAAAATCATTTACACCATAATATAAAATGTCCAAACAGAATATAAGCACTTACACTTGATTTTACAAGTCTTTATTGTATTTTTTATTATTTTGATATTCTAAAAAATCATAGAGGATTGAAAGCCGCTTTCCTTCGAGGATTTGAACGAGTTTAAAATCATTTTTCACTGCCTCTACATTATAAATATCTCCAATAATGAAATGCTCGATATCTTCCATTATTGTGGCTAATTCCTTATGAGCAGTGCCGAATTTATCTTCAAAGTCTTTTGCAAACAGAATTGGAAATGAAGCATAAATTCGATTAAATTCATTAATCATATAACGATGAATATACAGCATATACTCCTTCATTTCCCGAATTTCTTGTAAACCAATAGATACAGCCCTTGATTCTTGTTCTCTATTAATAGGAGGTAATGGCATTTCACCTACAAACTCTTCCAACTTTTCATCTTTAATGGAAGGAGAAATATACCCCTCAGTTGATTTTTCCCTATCTTCATGCGATAAGATTTTTTTCCCTTCTGCTCTTAACAAGACCTCTTGTAATTTATCTCTCGATTGATAAATCACCGCATCATTCTCTTCTTTGTTGTTTTCTAGTAGTTCACCAAATGTTTTTTCAAATATATTTGATTTATCTTTGTTTGACATTTTATTTACTACTCCCTTGTTATATGAATAAGTATGGTGAATTCGGCTTCTTTCAGTAATATTATTAAAACCTACTACTCTTCCAACTGAACCTTGTCTAAAAATTATAAGCACATGGACATCTTTTTTAGATAGACATTCCCGCTTACATTTATTGTAAAATTATCCCATGGATATAATTACTGGTACCACTTAATTTTCCCATATTATACATAAAAAAACTAATTAAATTAGAATGAAGATTCTATGACATTTTATTTATTTACAAATAAATCTGATTATTATCTATAAAAAGAAAGCCATCATCATAAAGATGCCTGCCCTCTTCATTAATTATTTATTGCCACCACCAAGAAATACTACTAGTAATAGACATCTTAGTTGCAGCCATTGAAAGATTAAACATCATTTTTTTGAGCATTCGTTTTTACCTCCTTAATTGTTTTGTCAAACTGTTTTTCTGTCCGTTCTTTTCTTATGGAAAATATTAAAAGTAGAATAAATACTAAAGTTGAGCTAATAGTTAAAAATATTAAATTCAAATCAGTACCTTTTACATGTGTCATAAACATTGAAGCAGGTAGAACAATTGCCGCAACAAGAGAAATTCCTATCACTATATATTTCTCATATTTAAAACGTATTTTTTCGAAATCAAATTTAAAAGTCCACTCTTGAGAATAAAGAACAAATGCTAATAAAGCATAGCTAAAACCAGATGTAATATCCATTGCATAATTCCTCCAAATATGCTCTTTCAATTCAGAAGGACTAAAAAATCCAAGTGAAGCAAATATGATCATAATTTGAATAATAAGAGGTATAATGACACCTCCTGCAACAGTCACTACAAGTGCCCAAATAATAGAAAGCTTCTCTATAGCAGCTAAATAAAGGAAAGTTATCAGCATTCCTATAATCGGTACTAAATAACCAATACCTTCTTGTTTATTAAAGTAGATGGAGTAATTAATAATACTAGTCAAAAATGAAAGTAGAGAAATTATCGTAATGTTTCGATGGAACCTTAAACAGAATATAGCGCACATAATTGCATAACTGCCAATTCCCAAAATTGTTTGAGATAAAATAAACCAACCCAAGTTTGCTGAATTCAAATTTTTCACCCCTAAGATATAAAAACATATGCATTACACTCTAATAATTTTGCCATACTCCATTTTAAGATACCAATTAACTTTACATAAACATTCAATGAAATCATTGTCATCTTTCTAAACATTCTCACTAATTTATCCTTTCATTTTCCTCTTGGATTTTCTTATTTCTTGATTGAATGATCTCACTAGATAAATAAAGTAGATATTTTTCATCAAAACGAAATAACGGAGTGGGGTCAATTTTCTCAAAACACTTCAAATGTATATTTAAAAACAAATACTTAGGATTAATAATTATTTTTTAAAATGTGTATTTATAGCCTTTTTATCTTTTACCATTAAGTAATCCCGGGTTTTAAATCTCTATTTTTCTACACGACATTCCCAGCCGTTTGCTTTTCTTTCTGGTTTCTAATTTCTAGCCCCTTCCTTTAGTATTCTTATAAAGCTGAATCTATTTACATAATTACAAATTGCTACATTCTCATATTCGCCATTTGTTTCTTACTACACTTATGCAACAAGACCCAACTCCTGATCACAACGAGTGGTATACTTGTAGTTGGTAACATCATCTTTCGGACCAGTGATAGTAACAACTCTAGATTTGTAACAAACAGCTTGGTATCTAGATGTTACTAATATATAATGATTTTTAACCTTAGAAGGTTTGCGGTATTTTACATCACGAGCAAGATCTCGATTAATTTGCATTACAACACGTTTCTTAGAAGCAGTTCTTTTTCCAACACGTTGCTTATACCTCCTGACGGCATGTTATGTAATTATCATCTTGAGCTTCCCCTTTCGGTTATACAAAAATATTTTCTATCTAATTGATTTTCTATTAAATTTTCTTCACAACTCTCAACTTCTTCAAATGGATTTAACGCCTAACTTTCACATTTATTATAGTTGGTGGCTACAATTTAAATGCTGTATTTTCATTTGGTAATGTAAGTACTCATAAATGCAAATCCCCCCTATTCACAACTCTCAATAGAAACGTAAGCAGTTAATTTGAAAACGTCAATAAGTCGGTAAAAAAATAAGACGAGCATTTAAGCCCGTCTTACAAGATGACATTATTCCTTAAGTTCTTTTGTCTTTGACGTTACCTTGTTATCATTTATCAATGTCAGCACCGATGCGATAAATGTAACAACAGCAGCAACTTCTGCTTCACCTAATACAGGTAAAGGTTGATAGCCTTTAGAAGTCAAATACTGATTCAACCAAGCTAGTACAAAGACAATAATTCGAATTAATGCCCCCTTATTATCCATTAAAACATCTTTAAACATATGCAACACCCCAAAAAAAGAAGATATGGTACTTAATCACCATAACGAATTACAGAGATTAGAGCCATATCCTACTTTTTCTTCTCCCAACTTAAATCACATTTACAAAATCATGTTCTTAAGGGAGAGTAAACAAGTTCTATTATTGTTGCTATTTAGGTTTCACTCATTGGTGCATACGATTATCATAATTTACCTTAACCACATATCCAAGTTCTACAATTTTTAAATCCACTATTTTTCTCAAGGCTAGTAGGAATTTTTAATTACTCTTAAGCTTCTATTAACTTATGAACTATATCCTCTGATACAGCTTCATCCCCTAATTTGAAATCCCTCTTTCAAACATCTCTTTAGAGTATTAATCGAGGGATTTCAATGTAGCGGTTTTTAATATTGCTGTTGTTAATAATTTTAGGAGGCCAGGTTAGACCCTTTCTTGTTCCTTATAATCATGATTAACTGGTAAATTTAAACTTGTATACATATATAAACCAAACAAGTGACTTACAAACATCTTAACCCTAGTACATTTACCTTTCTCCTTACTTTAGTTAAGGGTATTAACTCTAAAAAAAGGGAGCCTCTTTCAAGGAGCTCTTGAACTAATTGGCTAAGACTTAGCAATCATTCATGATGTTTGAAAATTGCTCCGGAGTCGTATGCTTAGAAATAGCGCGGATAAGACATGATAAGTTAGGTTGTTGTTTTGCAGCAAACACTGCTTGATCAATTACTTCCATATACCCTTTCCCTTTACACATACAGCAAAATCCTTTCTCCGTAATACCGGTGCTATCACACCATGAACATGAACGATTCTTTAGCATAGCTAACCCTTCCTTTCAAAAAATATATACTGAACGAATGGTCGTAATCCTCACTTTTTTATAATAGAAATGTATTTTAGTTGACCATTCCGAACTGTCTAACATAGGAAAGTATGAATCTACTTCATTGTGTGTATTATGAATGCGCGTAGAATAAAGATGAGAAACTATTGGTAGGAACAATTTATAAGTTTGCTGACTAACAATAACAACAAAATCTTTATCCTTTAATTGTTCACCCCTAAATTGAATATAATCAAATCCTCCAAAAACAAATTTTACATCTATTAAATAGAAATAATCTATTTTCAAAGGTATTGGCTTCTCTTATAGGAAGTACTGTATTAAATCAATCTTTAATGTTTTGTGACTGAGTAAAAAAATTTTTATAATTCATAATAAATTTATCTTTCTTTGTTGATATGAAATGGGTCATATCATCTTTTAATCGACAAAACATTCTATTATCAAAACCAAAACTTATTAATTACACACATTAATTTTGCAATATTCATTTATTATCCTTCCCCGTTTCGTATTTTGTAACAAGTTCCTGTGCACGCAATAGAATTTCCACATCTTCATACAACTCAAACTGTTTTACGGGGTCCTTTTCATCCTTAGCACGTTTTTCCACCTTTTCAACAAGACTTCCAAGATTAAAAGTTTGTTCTTGTTTCATGACTTGTTTAGTTACATATTCATACTCTTCTATTAAACAGTTGGATATTTGTTCTACAGATTTTTCATGCGATAAAGTTTGTCTATAAGAATTATAAAGGGTCATCGTAAATTGATGGAGCCCTTGTTTTAACTCCGACCGTAACCTTCTCTGATCACTCATATAATCACCTCCACCAATAAATAACCTACTTTAAAATGGTAAATCATCATCACTGATATTTATGTCACCAGTGAACATTTCAAAGTTATTTTGTTGTTGATTACTATTATTATCAAAGGTAAAAAATACAATGTTATTTGCGCGTAATTCCCAGTACGTAGTTTTATCCTTCTTAGAAGATTTCATTTTACCGATTACTTGCACAACAGAACCTTTCTTTTGGTATCTTTGTACCTTTTCACCCATTTTCCCCCAAACAGATACATTAAAGAAATCAGTAGTTTTTTTATCTCCATACCCATCATCTACTGCTACAGCAAAACGACAAACTGTCTTTTCACCATACGTATTACTCTCAGGATCACGAGTTAAGCGACCTGTAATTGTAATAATTTGATGCATAATAAATTACCTCCAACTAATGTTTAATTAATTTGGTAAAAATGTTTCATTTGCCACATGGTCATGAAGCTGTTTTAACAACAGAAATACAGCCAATTTAGTGGAGATTTTACTTTTCTTTAAAATCCTGTATAAAAACTTTACTTCTATTTATGACACGTGAAGATTACATTTCTCCCCAATTTTTCTCTATAAGTTTATTAAAAGGAGATTGTTGATAGTTTATTTACTATCTTTTTGAAAGAAGTACCTACATATTTCTATTAAAATATGATTATCATTAGTAGTGTCATGATTTATGAAAATAGAAGTACTTCTTAAACATTTCATGTTATAGTAAAATGTTTTTAATGAAACAACATCAAACTGCTTTTATGAGTTGTTAATAAATAACTCCTCTCAAAACGTAAGCACTTAAAAATTAAAAATCAAGGTAAAAAAAGAGCTTTCCCACGTAGTTTTTTTCTACACAAGTAAACTCTTTACATTAGGCGTATATATTATTTTAAATATATCTAATCTGTTAATAGTACGAGCGAGAGAATAATCATAAGTTACCAGAAAGAACAGGTTACAAAATCGCGTAAACCTTACCAACTACTACCCACCTAGCTAGTAATCCTCTTCGACCATTAGTATATCTATCTGTAGTATTATCGTTACATTAGTTACCTAGTACTAATTCATAACCTAGCCAATAAATAATTATTGTATTTCTAGTCTTATAAACCCTGGGGACTAAGTTGCTTAAAAATGTTTTCAACTAATATCAAACTCCTTTTCGTTTTATTAAAAACAAACGACCCAAACGGTATTTTAATCCGTGCTACCGCATAGGCTATGCAGAGCTATAGAACTATAATTTTTTAAAATGACAAACTTGAACCTGTAACTCTATGTGTGTAAGATAAGCGCTCTAACAGCTAAGCGAAAGAGAAATAATATTTAAAATCATAAGTACTTCTCTTTTATTTTCCGGTATTTATTTTTTATATTTAAATTAAGGGCTCCTACCACTCCCCTAATCTAGTATTGAATACTAGGGTCTTCTTCCTCACAGCGAAGACCATCCTAAAATCTATTAATTTAATTTTAAATATATTTGCTGGATTATTAATAAAACCCTATAATCAAATAAAGTCAATAATAACTTTTAAATTATCTAAATAAAAAAGCAGACACAACATGTGCCTACTTTTTTGGAAATTAATATCTTGTTAGCTTTGCATAAGATAGAGAAACCCAACCATCATGCACTCTCGCCCATCCATCACTAATATCGTAAATATTCCACGTTTCTCCATTAAGGATAGTACGAATAATATCCCCATCTGTAGAAGATTGTGTACGAACGTTTAGATTTGCAGTAGTTGTAATTTTCCCAATTGGATCACGTTTTCCAGCTAAATTTTCTGGATTTCCATTAGAACTTCCTGCAGGAGTAAACTTAACATAAGCAGGACCTGCTGACACCCACTGGTTTCCTCCAACATTGTATAGACCATTAGATAGTCCCCAAGTTTGATACATTTCACCTTTTTTCACTGTCTTAACAACTCGTGAATCAAAGCTAGCAAATTCCCTTACATTAAGTTCTGGAACAAGAATCTCAACAACACCAATACCATCTGAAGATGGGGGTTGAGTTACTGGTGGTGCTATAGTTGCACCCGTACCAGTAAGTTCAGCTTGTACTGCTGCTAAGAAACTATTCCAGCGCCCTTCATCTAAGATACGGTGTGGGCAATTCTTAACTGCTCTAGAATTACCGTTTCGAACACCAATCTCTGTCCAACTCTTATGAGTACGCACACGATCAATTCCCCATCCGCGTTCTCGTAACAGTTGAGCGACGAATTTAATTGCTAAACTTTCAGCTTTTTCGTATCTTGGACCACCAGACAACGAGTAACAGATTTCAACACCGATAGATTTTCGGTTTCCATTCCCACCGCCATCTCCACAATGCCAAGCATTACGATTAACTGGAATACCCTGTATAACTTCAATATCATCTACTGCAAAATGAAATGAAACCTCATTGTTATTTCCAATCATGTAATTTATTTCATTTTTTGCAGGAGCATCATTATACGTATTATGCACTGTAATATACTCTGCGTTCATAGAATAAGGAGCTTTGATTGGATATTTACTTGCAGCCACAAGATTTTGTATAACTGGAATGGCCATAGTCGTACACCTCCGTATAGATTAAAATGCACGACTAAATTAACCACTTCCTATGTTTAGTTCAAGGTTAAACTTAATCTACTTTATTGAGCGCTCCTAAATGAAGAGAACTGATATGTCTATTTTTTTCTGTACCGCACTGTTTTTACCATTTGTCTACTACACTATTTCCAGAAAATAAGGGTAGCCTTTTCCATCCTATATTCTCTTTAATACCAGGCTATTAAGCTAAACCTGCTACTACCTTATCTTCTACCACCTCAAAGGATAGTTTAAAGCCTTCTTCTTCAACTAAATAAGTAGCAAGTTCACTTAGGATATATGCTGTGTATTCGTGCTTGTACTCTACAGACTCTTTAAAACCTAACATATTTGCCTTTTTATAAAAAACAGAAGAAAATAGAATTTCGTAAACCTTAATTCCACTAGGGTCTAAGCAGACTGTTTGACTAGCAGCTCCGTCTTCAATAATTTCGTTAACAACTTCATCAAGGATACTTTTTATTTTTCCCTCAGTAGTCTTAGCAGGTCTTTGTTGTTCTACTTGATTTTTAATATTTGCAGCAAAATCTTCTTTGGTATTCACTTCAGATTGAGCCTTTATATCTTCTACAAGTTTTTTGAAAGCAGCTTGTTCCTTGATGAAAGCTGCAAGATTAGCCTTTGGTTCTAATTTCATGTAAGGAATCATTACTGAAGAATCCATATCTACTTTCGCTACTTGTTCACGAATTTGTTTAGAAAGTTGTTGAGTTGAAATTTGAGAAGCTAATAAGCTAGCAAGAATTGGTTCTTGTATTGTTTTCTCTTCAGATTCAATTCCTACAATAGATAAGAGTTCTGTCAATAATGGATCAGTGAAAATACGAGAAATTACTTCGTTTATCCCTGCATGAGTTTCATTACCTTGTGGGTGTGAATTTAATACTGTTTTAAATTCTATTACCTCTCTTGGAGATGTTTCTAATAAAGCCTTTGCTACAGATTCAATGTATTCTTTAGCTAATGTTTTTTGCATAGTTAAAATCCTCCTGTATTGTCTTAGTTTGCTTAGTTATTTGTTACTCGATTTATATAGCGTTCGCTATCTGCAATTTCAAAAATATGAAAATCCACTCTAATTAAGAGGTGTTCATTAGTGTTTAAGAAATCTTCTTTTGTTTTTAATGTAATGCAATCTAATGTATAATTCCTCTAACTAGAAAACCAGATACGTGAGGAACAACTACATCTGGTACTGCATCCAGAACACTACCTTCTACCGGACCTAATTCTTCTGTTGTCAATCTGTTCATATTCCTTTTGAATTCTTTAAGACTACAGACTGTATTTTATGAAGTGCATCAGCCCACCTCATCTTACCTCTTATTTTGAGTCGCTTTAAGAGGATTCGACGTTATATTTTTTTGCATGTACAAACAAAACCATTTGAGAACAAAAAGTCAATAGGTCAGAAGAAAATTGTACACTTGTAATTTTCATTAAATCAATAAGACGTTATCCAACGCTTTATTCTGGTAATAATTTAATTTCTCTCACTAACACACGAAAAGGTTCAAATCCATGTGAAACAATAATATCTGTATTTGCCTTTGATTTGAATTTACAATCTCTTTTTAAGGCAAACATTTTCCCACTCGCAATTACAACATCACCTTTTTTAGCACTGAGTTTCTGCCATAAAGTTACTGGTACCACAATTAATAGCTCACCAAAACCATCATTAAGTGTTACATAGACAATATTAGCACCCGCAGTATCACTTAGATTATTCATGTTTACAATACTCTGAATCTGTCCACCACAAACAATTTCCTTCTCCTGCATTCCACTAGATTTTAAATTGTAGGAGAATTCGCTAATATGAGATTGTAGTCTCTTCATTAGTTTTGCTGCTTCTAACACCTCCGTATTAGTATCTACTAGTACATCTAGTTCGTTATTTACATAAATTTCTTTTAGTATATTTGTCATTTGAAAAATCCTTTATCACATAGTTTTTTGTTTTTTCAATAGATTAGATTATATTTTTATAGAGGAATACAGTAGAATCCACTAAAAATAAAAAAAGACCACTGATTCGAGAAGTCAATTCTCATTCAATCAAAACAGGTCCTTTACAATCTATTACTCCAATTAATAACTTCAAATATGCATTGAAAATTGCGAACAAATGCTAAATATGTCTTATTAATCAAGTATGTAATTACAGTCTACTTACTACATTAGTCAATCCCTCAATCACAGCAAGTTCGTTACTACACTTAATATGTCCCGAAGTACCACATGTTCTTTTGCCATTGAAATATTTTCTAACATCCGTTTTACCCTGCCAATAATAAAGACCTAATACTTCCTATTAGGTAATGATTTCAATTCTGTATAGATAATTAGAAAACCTTCACATACTAAGGATTGGTTAAAATCTTTATTGACAATACAATGCAAAAGAATATTGCAATTGTTTCTAAAAACTTGGTATATTCTTCAAGAATTCGCCATACTAATCTTCACACTTAACTTGTCCCTTATGAATTCTTAATGTATGTAATGTTATATAACTAACAAGGTGATTAATTATATCTTTAACCCTACTAGTATTAGGAATACACTAAAATATTTTAGTTAAGTCGAAATTTTTTTAAAATTACTACATATGATTAGTAACTTTTATATTCAACTAGCTTCCTCGTACTCGATTTGTGCTTCTGGTTTTAAGTACATCTTCCGTTGTTCTTGCTTTCTTAAATGTCGTGGAAGGAACATCTTCGTACCGTTTAACCCAAATGCAATCCTATTCCAGTCTGTCAAGATAGTTGTTTTTAGCAACTTCGGATTTTGAAGAATGACATTGTATGCTTCACGTAACGTTAAGTCATCAAGATCAATCCCTTGTTCAGTAAGAAAATCAATTGTACTACCACGTTGAGTTAATAAGTCATCTAAACCGTTGTCTGTTAACGCTAACAAAGCTTTGAACTCGGTAAAAGTAAAACGATCTCGTACAATATGTTTATTTGTCGCCATTAAATCGTACTTGGCTAATTTTTCTGCAACCCTTTCTCCTTCTGCACTGTTAATTGTATAAATAGTAATATTAAGGCTTTTCAAAAATAATTCCTCCTAATGTTTTCTTAATGTAGGTAACATAAACACTTGATTTAAAAAATGCTAGTAATTTTATCAAAAGCACCACTTCATTTCAGAAAAAAATTGTAAACTTTAAAAACACAAGAAAAGTAGGAGCTTTAGCCCCTACTTAATTACAAAAACCATATCTCACTTAATTTTCCTATCTTTCAGATAAATGACATTATCGACATATTTCATTCATGTAACAAATAAAAATATATCCTATTTTGTTGAATAAACACTAGATTAACAAAGTTAATATTGTTTTTTAGTTAAAATAACATTTTTGTCATTAAATAACTAAAGTTAGTATTTGTAAAAAAGGTGATTGCAATCGCTATTTGTCCCTTGTATGATAAAACCAAGAAAAATAAACATCATTAAATCCGATTTGTCAATACCTTTTCGAGACATTTCATAAAAATTAACCTAAAAAATAGGCTGCGATGTTCGCCACATCGAGCCTAGGACAAAATTTAAAAGTAAGAACACTTATATTTTCGTTTTGAGTCTAAAATTGGAATGCGTAAATTAATATTTCAATTTGTATTTGTTCTATTATGAAAATCTATCATCTTTAATAATACAAAGATACTGCTCTTTATCTTTTTAATCTTTTGTCCTTTGCAAACTATTATACTACCAATGAATCTGGAGGCTTTTTTATGTTAAAAAAGAGAATTAATATAAAAGATATACCAAACGAAGAGTTCTATAAACTACCTAAAGTTTTCATTTGGAAAAAACAATATCGTGAGAATTTAAGTATCGGTGCGAAATTACTATACATGTTAATAAGAGATCGATTTAATTTATCTATATATACAACACAAATTTCAGTTGATAACGGAAACGACACGCCTGCCTTCGTAGATGAAAAAGGTGATATTTATTGTATTTTAGATAATCAAGAAATCGAATTCTCATTAAATATTTCAAACAAAACTGTTACGAAGTTCATGGAAGAGCTTATAGCTGAAGAACTTGTATCCACAGAATCAGTAGATGGAGGCGCTAATCGAATCTACTTGAATGAACCCGATCCTAGTGGAGCGTCATTAGCACATTTCCTAGGTGAAAAAGAATACTACAAACATGTTAAGATGCGTAAGAAAAAGAAGAAAGAACCATTAAAAACATTAGAAGAGTGTATAGCTACTGCCATAGATAAATACGGTGTAAAAAAAGTAGATAAGAAAAATTCCGGTACTAGGGAAGGAGAAATCCCGGTACCTAGTACCGGAAAAAGTACACCCCTTAGTGAGGAGAAAACTCCACCCCTAGGGGAGGAAAAAGTACATCCTAATAATATTTATTCTAGTTATCTTGACCTTAGTGAGATTTATCCCAACGAGAATGATACATATCCAAATAAATCTTCTAAAACAAAAATAGATGAAGAACCAATAGAAGAACTTAAAAATAATATTGTTTTACAAAAGAATAATTATGCCTTATTAAATCCTATCCTTGAACAAGTTGGGATCTGTCCCGATCTAAAGGCAATTAATGTTGTGAAGAAAATACTTGCAGAAGCTGGAATTACAACATTCCACAAGGTAGATGTATTAAATGCAATAGGTAAACATGCTATGAACGTCAAAAAGTATTTATCCCAAGGCGAAGTAATTGAATATGAACCTGCATTTTTCGCTAATAATCTTGTAGACCGTATTAGAGAGAATACTCTTAAGCGTCAAAACGAAGTAAAAAAACTGAAAAAGATAGAAAACCAACAAACCCATGAAACCACTTTTCATTTTTCTTCTTACAATTGGCTTGAAGCAAATTAAAAAAGGGTTCAGTTGCAAAAAACATTTGATAGAAATATAGACCCAATAAAGCCTATTTAATGACAGATTATGACGCACTTCCAAATAACTTATGTATGAACCTAACTTCATTTTAAATAGATTTCACCTATAAGTTAAGTTGGCTTTCATTACTTGCGTAACTTCAACGCCGTTCAATATACAAGTGGCTATTTCATACATCTTAAATTTCAAATCAGAACATACACATTTCTTAATGAAACAGAGGTCCTTTTCACTATATTATTATAATATTTAACTTTAATTATTTATATACTTTTCTCTCCTCTAAACTCATGAATTGCTATAGGAAGAGTTCTTGTTCTATAGCAATTCAACAGTTGAGAAAATAAAAAGACACTTTTTCACAATCTTTAAGTAAAATTCTGTATTTTAGACATACGTAAATGGAATTTCTCTTAGTGCATCTTTTATGAAGTCACTGGAAGTTGCTCCGTTAATTTATTATTCCTCATTCAATTTTAAATACATTTTTAAAGCCTGCATTTCAAAATCGAACTTTCGTTCTTCATCAGAACAAAATATTATCTTTCCTTTATGTATAATTTGGAGCTAATGAACTGTTGAACTTTTTGATAAATCAACATATCAATATCTATATGAATCATATCTACCAACTCCTGAACTCATAAAACGTTTAAAAATTCCTAAAGTTATGTCTCTTAAATATGCTATATCAATATCATTATCTCTCCACTACTTTTTTATTGTTAGGGATTTTACCCCTTTGTTACATATTCTTTTTAACAAAAAAATTAATTTTAAAAAATTTTTTAAACCTCTTTATAAAAGAACTAATGTTCGTGTATAATGAGAACTAATGTTCTTTTGTTTTTAAAAAGAATTACAATGTACAATTATTTAATCCTACTGAATAGGGTCATCTTAGATGTCGATTTTCACATTTTTTATCATTTTAACCAAGATGATTCCTTCTAAAGAATGCAACGATAAGGCTTCTAACCGCAAGAACTGTGGAACTAGCCTAATAAATTAGAGTTCGATAGAACTCTTTACTTAGGAATTCCTTCTTCTAAACGAAGTAAAAATGAGATAGTTCAAATCAGCAATATACTGGCGAAACCATTCGTAGCACAAACATATCCTTAACAAACCTACTTCAAGAAGGAGAAGAACAAATTTCACTTTTTGATAATGTCACGCAAAGAGAACAAGAAATAAAGCTAACGAAAGTAACGGATGAAATACGCACAAAATTTGGAGAGAATAGCATATTAAGAGGAATTTCGTATACAAATAATGCAACAGCAAGATACAGAAACACACTGTTAGGGGGACACAAAGCATGAACAACGCTAATATGCAACAAGGCCGAGGAATGGTAAAATGGGCGCAATTCGCCGGAATTCGTGAAATGATCAAAGAGAAAAATAAAGTAGCATCTCCCATTTTAACCTCTGAAGAAAAGGAACTGATTAAGAACATGCTTTTATGTTCCTTATTGTCCGAAGAAGAAATACTAATTACATATTATGAAGGCGGCTATTTACTTACTAACTATATGACCATCATCGATATAGATCCGCTAAATAGCGCTATCATATGTACGGATGCTTTTTATAATAAGTTGACACTACAATTTTCGGATATACTGGATGTAAAATAGAATAGATTTAAACGTTTGTATTGTTATAAAGGAGTGTATAAAATGCAAGGGAATCAGATAAAAAAGAATGCAGCAAGAACAGTTATTCATAATGATATAAATAACTATCCCTATTTAAATATACCTATGATTATCAATGAGAATGATGGAATAATTTACGAGGTTTTAAGCGCTGGTTTTCATAATAATGATGCAGTAGCAATGATAACAACTGACGGTTTCACTACAAATAGGGTAAATACACCAATCGTAACAGTAAAAAACGATGATAGTAGTATCCAAGTATTCCGTTTACCTTTAGAATTGGATGATTGGGTGCTTTCATGTATGCGCGCTGCTTCAATAGGAAAAAATCCGTTCCCATGTAAAGTTGCTTTTGGAATCATTGATACTAAATGTCATGTGGAATTCAAGTAAAAAAGGAGTAAATTAATTTGTTCCTTTTATAATTTTTGGGACATTTATTTTTCTTAAGTTGATGGGCATGTAGCGGTATCCCTCAATATTAAATTTCAAATGCATGAAAATGAGAAAAAGTTTAAAATAATTTATATACAAATGAAATAATCCAGCGAGAGTATCAAACTGTATACAATTTGCCTTTTCACACTAAAAAATGATACTAAGGTCATTGAAAGGCACCTCAGGGTGTCTTTTTCTTAATTCTAATCCGCAGTAACAAATTCATATTTTTTATACAAAAAACGGAAAAAATATTTTATAATTCTATTTAGATTAATATTGCGTTTTTGATATAAAACTTATAGAAAAATGGCGGTGATTGATTTTATGTTTAATATTTCAAAGGGTGCGATGATAGATACAATAAACAATATGATTTACAACATTGCTCTTTATGTCTTTGTATTTATTATTTGCATGTGGATTTTAGTATGTATTGTTCGATTATTTGTAAGGGGATTATCTAGAGTAATACCTATAACGTATACACCTCCATTGCAATCTAAAGGAAATGGAAAAAGAAAACAAAATAAAAAAAGGAGTGCGTCTTATAGAGTTCAATCAGTTGGAAAGAAAGCAAATACAAATAAAGTTGTAAATTCTGATTTGGATGATGAAGATGATTTTAACAACTATTATGACGACTACAGTTCCCCTAGCTATTATAGCTCTTCTAATAGTTCAAGTTCCGAAAGTTCATATAGTAACTCCAATTATAACAGCACTTCTAGTTACAAAAATGAAGATTCCTCTAAGTATGATAGTCCTTCTTATAATTCTAGTTATAATAGTAACTCAGATGAAAATGATTATTAATAATATACGAACTAGCATGATAGTGCATAATCTATTTGTCATAGAAATGCACACATCCATGTATTCAAAATATATTAAATTGCAACAATCATTTTGGTTAGGAATCTTATCCATAACATTAAACTTAAGATGGTTACATACGGAGAAAGGCGCCTTTGGTGTCTTTTCTTTGTATAGATCAGTACCAAGCTTCTAATATATTACGTAAGAACTTGACGCTATTTTAAATGGCTCAAAAAATAGACAATGATTTTCACTTCCAACTTCACAAAACAATTTCCCCTTTTTAATTTTCTCTATTTGACGATGTTCATGCAAATTGAATCATTCTATCCACTAAACAAGAAATAATTCTCCAAGAGCTGAATATATCAATCAATAAAGCAATTTTTCATATAATTGATTTCTTGTTTCATCTAAACCTATATCCTTAGACCTCTACGCTTGAAGTATCCTTTACGGATAAAACATTCCTTCACTACTACGTCAATTAAATCTTTTCTTGCTGCAGTAGTTTTTCTAATTCATGAAGAAATGTATGAGTTTTCTCAACATCCTTTAAGATATCCTCTAGGTTCTCATTTGCTACAAAATCTCTAATAGAATGGTTAAAAACCATTAAACTACCATATCTATGCTCTATTTCTTTAAACCACACTTCTTTTTCCAAAAGCTTAAAATTTTTACGAATGACTTTTTCCCTTTTTGAAGGGATGGACATAAAGAGTCCTCCTAATACATCACCGATTACATCTCCCATGTGAAAACCTCCCTTTTATATATTGTAACATTTAGAAAAAACAATATATAGTAGTATTTCCAATACACTTCAAATAACGGTTCGTTACCAATTAGAGTGAACGGTAGAACTTGCGTTATGGTTTTTTTCTTATCTCGACAGAATACGACATCACCATTTACCTTAATTTGGTATAATCATCTGTGGAATTTTACAATTTTCAAAATGGAGGAATTAAACATGTTCAAAAAGTTGAGTACCATTGCATTAGGAAGTGCTTTAGCGATGAGTCTAGTTGCTTGTGATGATTCGTCAAACAAAGCTTCTACAGAAAAGAAAGATGAACCAAAACAAGAGGCTAAGAAAGAAGCAAAACAAGACCAAAAACAAGAAACGAAAAAGGACGATAAAAAGAAGATAACGGTTGCCGATGTGGATACTATTAAAACTGGTGATCCTGTAACTGGTGAAGGTGGAGATAAATACGAGGATCTAGTTGCTAAATATGGCGAACCTGACATCAAATCTGATTCTACAAGTAAAAATGTAAAAACGTATACTGCTAGTTGGAGTAAAAATGCAAAAGGTGGCACAGGAGCTAATTTCACCGTTAGTTTCATTGAAAAAGATGGTCAAAAGTTAGCAGTAAGTAAAACTCAAATAGGGATGGAGTAAATCCTAGTTATAGAAATCATGGTTATGAGGAAACTTCTAAATCGTGATAAAACAAGCACTCGAATGGGTGCTTGTTTTATCATTTGAAAGTAATGAATCACCGGAAATTCCCGCTTATTAACAAACGATTTATTCTTCTTACATTTACCACCAGACAAAAAACATGTAGTACCCTGTATTTTACGTACTGGAAAAGCAATTTCATAGATACATCCTTTTCAACTTGATATGCTCTGTTCTCATAATATAATTCCGTACTAGATATCTCTGTTTTAGATTCTATATATATAACTTGATCCTTTTAATGATTAAATATTGAATCCCGTTTTATTTTCACAAAGTTGTAATGGCACAACCCCCATTCAACTAATTTTTATATATTTTTAGGTTTAGTAGGCAGAAATAACAATTAAAAATAAATTAAAATTGAAAGAGATGATACAAATTATGTTTAAAAATGAGGAAGAGCTGCAAAAAGCTTTTGAAGCAGCAAAGGCGACCTTAGCAATTGAGGGATTGACTGTTACAAAGGAAATGGAGAAAGTCATAAAGGATAAGTTACGGAGAAAGATTACTATGGAGGAATTAATCCGTTTAGCAGATGATATTGCCAGACGCAAATAAATAATCTTTTACTTTAAAATCTGTAACCTTGATACCCGCTTTTCACAAAATTAATAATAAAACCATTTTGGAAAGAGATTCAACAAAATGGTTTTTTAACTCTTAAATGAGCCTTACACTTTATAATAACTCTCTTGGAATTCGTACGGTGAGATTTTCGTATTTTAGAGATAGTATTTTAGAAAAAGTAATAGTGGAAATTATACCACTTAAGACAAGTTTTATTAAATTACGTATGCAACAACAATGCCAATCTTTTTTCAAAAGGAAGGTTGGCATAAACCCCCATCCCCTCACACCTTACTTTCTCTTAACAACAAACAAAACGCCACCCAATCCGCAGTAGCGCTTACAACAATTCCTATACATTTAATCAAAACTATTGATTCTCATATCATTTATTTCTTTGCTTCCATACCCCATTCTCTCTACGAAAAATATTCTTTCCATTCATGAAGTCAGCTGTATTACCAGGAATGCTATATTTCTTATTCTTTTTCTTAGCCTTCTTCTTCAGCCTCTTCTCTTCTTGAACAGCTTGCAGATCAGCCTTCCATTATTTCAACAAATCCTTTTCACGTCGCATCGAATTTGTGCCTCTCAGACTAAAATATGAATCCAATAATTAGGTGCTTTCTATTTATATACTCTTTTTAACCAAATGTTCATTTTGTTCACATACACGTTTAATGTGTATTTTCTATATAACAAAGAAATAATCACCTGCTATGGACGTTTTCCTTATCTAGACCTAGACCTGTGCAACTATATAAATCAACTAGGGTCTATGTGGAACCTGAATTCCCATTCTTTAAATTTCCCTGGACACAACTCGTGTAGCATCTTATATGGACTATTTTTCCAACACCTATCTAATGAGGTTCTTGCCCCTTGATTAATTATCCATCTTCTACAAATGAACATCATATTTTTATAAATAAAATATTTTTAAAATTATCCCTAACACAAGGAATATAGATACTTATTTTACTTTCAAAGGCTGAAACATAAACATAACTGCATAACTACTGAAAATAAACATAAAATAGACGTTCTACTCCAAATGGATAGAACGTCTTTTCACTTTACTTCATACATATATCAATTTTTCACTTATTCATTTTGCATTACAATTAAGAAATCCATAAATTCATCTTCATTTACAGGTTTACTGTAGTAATAGCCCTGAATTAGATAACATACATTACGTTGTAACACTGTTAATTGTTCCTTCGTTTCTACCCCTTCTGCTATCACTTTCATGTTTAAAGTATGAGCAAGTGAAATAATGGTTTGTATAATTTCATCTCCATCAGTAGAAGTTCCAATCCTATTAACAAATTCTCTTGGAATTTTCAAAGTATCAATTGGATAAAGAGGCAGATACGCTAGTGAAGAATAACCTGTACCAAAATCGTCAATTGATAAATGTACACCAAATGATTTTAATGCTTTTAACTTTGATAAAGTTTCTCTTTCATCTACCATTGCAATTCGCTCTGTTAATTCCAAATCAATCGAATTAGCAGGTACTCCTATCTCTTCTATAGTAGATATCATTGTTTGAACAAAATCTTTCTGTTCAAACTCTATAGCTGATAAATTTATCCCCATCTTTAGATTTGAAAAACCCGCAGAATGCCATTCTTTCAGTTGTCGACACGCTTTCTGTAACGTCCACTTTCCAATTGAAATAATCTGCGCCGTTTCTTCTGCGATAGGTATAAACTCAAAAGGAGAAATCAGCCCAAGCTCTGGATGTTGCCAACGTATTAAAGCCTCTGCACCAATAACCTTACCTGCCTTACTATCAATTTGTGGTTGATACAATAAAAACAACTCATTATTTTCAATTGCATTTGGTAAATCCTGTTCTAATCGTAATCGACGAGTTACTTTTTGAGATAATGTCTCGTCATACATACAAACAGCATTGTTACCTTTTTCCTTTGCGCTATACATAGCGATATCAGCGTGTTGTAAAAGTGTAGTAGTATTTATTCCTCCAAATGGATACACCGCTATTCCTATACTAAGAGATAAGTAAAAACTATGCTGATTTACTACAAATGGTTCTTCAGTTATACGAAATAGAGTTTTACACAAATCCAATAGCTGTTGCTCTGTTTGGTTATGGACAATGATCGCAAACTCATCACCACCTATTCTTGCTAGAGGAATAGTCGGTGACAGACATGTCCTAAAACGTTTGGCAACTTCTTTTAAAACCTTGTCACCAATTGAATGACCCAATGTATCATTAATAGTCTTAAAGCGATTTAAATCAATATACAGGAGCCCAAACTTATCCTGCGTTTTTTGTGCACGCTTAATAGATCTATCTAATTCTTGTTGGAAGAATATACGATTTCCAATCTCCGTCACCGTATCATGGAATGCAAGGTAATTTATCTCTTCCTGTTGTTGTTTCATCCTTGTTATATCTTTTACCATTACATAGCTCCCAAAGGTTTGTCCTTCTATCATAATAGGAACTATAGTGACATACCAAAAGAGTATATCCTTCTCATTGTTATTTTTCACACGTAACTGTAGTGAAGATGAACTACATCGTTTCCCTTTCTTTATAGCTGCTTCCAATTCAGATTTATCTTCATCTAAAAAAATAGAGAAGCACTCTTTCCCTATTAATGCAGCACTTTCTTTTCCTAATAACATACTTCCAGCCTGGTTTATATTTAATACGATACCGTTTGAATCAATCGTTAAAATAGGATCCGGATGATACTCATATAATGACTTAAATCTCTCTTGATTTTTTACTAAATCATTAGATTTATTTATTAAATCCCTTGTTCTTTGAGATACTGTTTGTTCTAATTGATTATTAAACACTTTTAATGTTTTAGTTAACTCTTTGTTTTGCATTCGTACGATTGTATGACGAATCAGTACAAATACAAAAGCAATACAATTTCCCGTAATTAATGTAGCTGAAGAAGTTTGCTCTTTCAAAGTAAAACCAATTAAGACTGCAACTGCAAGATAAGGGAATATACCAAGAAGTTTCTCTCCAAATGTCGGATTAATAATAAAATAATTTCTTTTAGAAGAAGTATTCTTTGGGATTGTAGCAGCAATAGCGATAAATAATAGGAAAACTCTATACAAACACCTTAAAAATATAACTGAACGCTCTGACAAATCATCCTGTAAGTAGAAATACAAGTAGTCCGTAATAGCCAATCCAGTTAATACTAGGATAAAAATAAACAATTTACTTTTTGCATTGAAAATAGCAGGTCGAAAGATTAGTGTAACTCCAAGTAATAGAAGTAATAAATCTATAATTGGAAAAATAAATGAGAGAAAAACATCTCCAATTGATAAGAATAAGATATTTGCAGATGGTTTATTAAATAGGTACCACTCTAATGTAAAAATAGCAGTAACAACAATATATAAATCACAAAGTAAATATGCTTTCTCCCATTTGTTACATTCCATCATGATTTTATAAAAGAACGCAAAGAGAAAGAAAAATAAGAAAAACAGTAGAAATACATCAGAAATATTAAAATTTTGTATTGGTAATTCTACATTAAGTACTTGAAAAGCGGATATGAAATTCCCTATCAAAAAACACCCTATTGCAATAGTAATGCAAACCCAGAATACTCCTAACTTAATTTTTTGGGATAATATAGAATACAGTAATGAGATAAATACAGTAGTTTCAACGACTAAAGATGATAGTCGGATATTAAAATCTGATACGAAATAATGATTCGGAAAAACAAATAAAAATATAAAGCAAAAGCTTATATAAGTTATTAAAGCCAATATCAATACATAAAATTGCACATATACATGTTTACGCAATGGATTCACCTTCTTGATTTTTCTATACTTTTATTAAAAAATGACTTGATGGTGGCACAAGTCCTACTAATTAAAATGTGTGCTACCTATTATCCATATTATGACCTTTTTAAAAGATTTCTTTCTACACACAACAATCTTATTAACTTTTTGTAGATGTTTACAATTATCAATACTGAGGATTCTAAAAAGGATAAGCTGAAAAATGTAATTTTTTAAGTATTTGAGCATCGTAAATTTGGCGGGTACAACTTATCTACTCTTTACATATGAGATAGAATCTACTCCTCTATTGGATTATAGTTGCTATCTGTCACACTTAAAAAGGAATGAAAATATACTATCATTAAAATAGAAATTCAAATTAGTTTACGAAACCAACCGTAACTATTATAGTTACACAAAAAGTTGATGTCAATTTCATATCCTCCCTTTTTAACGGACAAAAGACATGACCTATTGAACAAAAATGTGATGTTTATAAAAAGGGCGTTAAAGTTTTATCTCCTTACTCAAAGAATTATAAATGATTTAGAATTAGATGAAATTGAAGCTAATATTGCATCTCCCTAAAAAGAATGTTACTCTAAAAATAGAATTATGAAAGGAATGATGGATGAATAATGATTAACTAATTTATATTTTAAGTTGAATTTTATAACTTCAAACTACAAAATATAGGGTTAGTCTATCCATTTTTAAAATTCAGTTCATACTTTATTTGTCATGATTCAAATGATTAATAAGTACTTATTAAGTATAGACGAAAGACTAATCCTTCCGATTACAAATTGGGGGATTTTTTTATTCCCGTTTGTCTTAGTTGAAACTTACTAATTGTTAAATGTACTTCACAAATAAAGGAGCGAGAAAAATGAGTACTTCAGATACTATTGTTACACATGTAATGCTCTATATAAGTCGTTAATATCCATCAAACTTATATAGAGGAATTAAAAAATGGATGGATGCTCCGACTTTATATGAAACGTTTCGATATATAAAGGAGGAATTATTATGTCAATGATAAAGGTCCAAGACTTAACTTTTTCATACCCAGGTAGCTTTGATAATATTTTTGAAAGTGTAAACTTCCAAATAGATACGGATTGGAAGCTAGGATTTATTGGTAGAAACGGACGAGGTAAAACGACATTCTTTAATTTATTGTTAGGGAATTATGAGTATAGCGGGAAAATCCTTGCTTCAGTAGAATTCAATTACTTCCCCTACTCTGTTTCAGATAAGAACAAATTCACTCATGAAATCCTTGAAGAAATTTGTCCCCAAGCCGCAGATTGGGAACTTCTACGTGAGATATCCTATTTAAATGTTGATGCTGAGGTCATGTACAGACCATTTAAAACATTATCAAATGGGGAACAAACAAAAGTGTTGCTTGCTGCACTGTTTTTAAATGCGGGTCAATTTCTATTAATTGATGAACCAACAAATCACTTAGATACAGATGCACGAAAGATAGTCTCCGATTATCTAAGGAAGAAAAAAGGATTTATTTTAATTTCACATGACAGAATCTTTTTAGATGGGTGCGTTGACCATATCCTATCTATTAATAGAGCAAATATTGAAGTTCAAAGTGGTAACTATTCTTCTTGGAAGTTAAATTTTGATAGACAGCAAGAACACGAGAAGGCTACAAATGAGCGTCTACAAAAAGACATAGGGCGATTAAAACAGTCTTCCAAACGTTCAGCAAGTTGGTCTAATGACGTGGAAGCTTCAAAAAATGGAACGAGGAATTCAGGCTCTAAGTTGGATAAGGGGTTTGTAGGACATAAAGCAGCCAAGATGATGAAAAGAGCAAAAAACCTTGAATCAAGGCAACAAAAAGCTATTGAGGAAAAATCAAAATTACTAAAAAATGTGGAAAAAACTGAGTCATTAAAATTGGAACAATTGCAATTTAAATCAAATGAATTGGTTACTTTAGTTGACGTGTCCGTTAAGTATAATGATCAAATTGTGAATGAGCCGATTAGCTTCATAGTTGAACAAGGTGACCGAATTGTACTTGATGGAACGAATGGGAGCGGAAAAAGTAGTATCCTAAAACTAATTCTAGGACATCCGATACAGCATACAGGCTTAGTTACTTTAGGTACAGGACTCATCATTTCCTATGTCCAACAAGATACTTCTCATTTGAAGGGATCGCTATCAGGCTTTATTGAAGAGCACAAGATTGATGAAACCTTATTTAAGTCCATCCTAAGTAAGATGGACTTTGACCGAATTCAATTTGAAAAAGATATATCTCATTATTCTGGTGGACAAAAGAAAAAACTGCTTATCGCTAAAAGTTTATGTGAAAAAGCTCATATATATATATGGGACGAACCACTAAATTTTATAGATATCTATTCCCGCATGCAGATTGAAGAACTTATTCAACAATTTAATCCCACAATGGTTATTGTTGAGCATGATAAAATATTTCAACAAACAGTTGCAACGAAAACTATATCTATATAGCTCAAAACGAATACTTGAAAATATAATCATTAACTTGAGTCCTTGAATTATAAAAACTTTAATGAATTGATAAAAAAAGCCTAATTTCTCTACAATACATTGAGAAATTAGGCTTTAAATAGTAATAATAGAATTCATAAACACTGAATAATTTACACATTAGGTTTATCTGTTAATGCAGTAACAATCCTGTCCACTAAGTTTTCTGGCATCCATTCATGATTTGTATCATTCGTTTCATTTGGTCCTAAAAAATCAATAAACTTTTTAAACTTTGGAAATAAAACAATAGAAGTGATCCAATGTATTGTATGATTTATGGAGAAGAAATGAAAAACTCCTTGCTTTTCACCCTCCTGTAATATTTCTTTTAACTGTTCAAAATTACCTATAAAATATGGTTGCTATTTTAAATGCCATTCACGCTTAAATATAGGAGTCTTCTTGGCTAAAATGATAAAAATAAGCACATCTTGTTATAAAAACAGATGTGCTTATTTTTTAATTTCTATGCATTTTTACGTTTTAAGAAAATCACTCCACCAACAATTAACAGTAATGCTCCTGCAGCCATAGAGATCCAACTTGTAAGATTAGTACCTGTTTGCGGTAACCATCCAATTTTAGATTGAATTTCTTTCTTAAGTTGTGGTTGTTCTTTTACTTGCTCGTTAGGTTGCTCTGGTGTTGTCGTATTTTTACCTGAATTTGGCTGTTCTGGTTTTGGTTGTTCCGATTTTCCCTCTTTAAATTTCACTGTTTGTCCCTTATCTTCAATTTCAGCGTGAATAGCTACTAATATATTATCTTGATACAGTTCTTCAAATACTACTACTTCTTTACCTTGTAATGCAGAAGCATTGAAAGTGAAGTCTAATGTGATAGAACCATTCTTCTCTTTAGCAGTAAACTTAGATTCTACTGTTACTTCTTTACCATCAACTAATAATGGCTTGTTTGTTGCTTTATCCACTAGTTTACCTTTTACTACGTACTCTTTACCCACGATTAAGTCTTGGTATTCCACTTTATCTTGGATTGTTACAGATTTAGAAGCATCTAACTCTTTAGAACCATCAGCTTTGTTTGTTGCTGTCGTTTTAATAAAAGGTTCTACAAATCGAACTGTTTGACCTACATCGTTAATGTCAGCATGAGTTGCAATTACTTGCCCTTCATGTAATAAGTCTTCGAACACAACTACTTCTCTTCCTTGCTGTTCAGCACCAACAAAAGTAAAGTCTAATGTTACAAAACCGTTCTTTTCTTTTGCAGTAAATTTAGTCTCAGCTGTTACTTCTTTACCATCAATTAGTAATGGTTTGTTAATAGCTTTGTTCATTAATTTTCCTTTTACAGTGTACTCTTTACCAACAACTAAGTTAGTGTACTCCACTTTATCCTGGATTGTGATAGAATCCTTTGAATGAATCTCTTTTCCACCATCAGCTTTGTTTGTTGCTGTCGTTTTTACTGATGGCTTAACGAACTTAACTGTTTGACCTTTATCATTGATATCAGCATGTGTCGTAACAACTTTTCCGTCTTTCAATAACTCTTCGAATACTACTACTTCTTTTTCTTCTAAACCAGTTGCATCAAAAGTGAAATCTAGTGTAATAGAACCATTTGCTTCTTTTGGTGTAAACTTCGTTTCAGCAGTTACTTCTTTACCATTTACAACTAATGGTTTATTAGTCTCTTTATTCATTAATTTACCTTTTAAAGTATACTCTTTGCCTACTTGTAGGTCTTTGTATTCCACTTTATCTTGGATTGTTACAGACTTAGACGTGTGCATTTCTTTTGTACCATCTGTTTTATCAGTAGCTTTTGTTTCTATTGAAGGAATCTTTTCATCTTTGACAATGTGTTTAATGATTTGACCATTCTCTTTAATTTCAAAAGAGAACGTTTCTTCATTTAATACATAACCTTTTGGTGCAACAGTTTCTTTATATGTGTATTTTCCAAATGGTAACTTTTCAAATTTAGCGATTCCTTTATCGTCTGTTTTTCCTTTTACTACTTCTTTTCCTGCTTCGTTATAAATCGTAAATTCTGCATTTGGAAGCTTGTTATTTCCATCAGCTACATCTACCTTTGTAATTTCTAGATCACCTTTGATAAGATGATTAACTGCCAATAGCTCAATAATCTTTCCATGTTCCTTTATTTCGAACATAATCGGTTCTTTAACAAGAACGTAACCATTTGGAGAAGCCTTTTCTACAAATGAATATTTACCATACGCTAAATCTTTGACGTTAATCTCACCATTTTTATCTGTCTTATATTCCCCAACTACTTTTCCACTTGCATCTTTTAGCTCGAATGCTGCACCTTCTAATTTTTTACTAATATCTTCATTATCTACTTTTAGTAATTTTACACTACCTTTCACTTCGGTATTTTCCACTGTAAAAGTAAGTGTTTTATTGTGCTCTTTAATTTCAAAAGGATACTTTGTTTTATTTCCAATATATCCATTAGGTGTTTTTGTCTCTAAGAAATAATATTTACCATACGTAAGACCTTCAACGTTTGCAATTCCATTTTCTTTTGTTACTACTTTTTTCACTTCTTTTCCATCTTCAGTGAAGACTGTGAATTCAACATTTGGTAAAATCTTTCCTGAATCACTAAGCTTTTTAATTTCGATGCTACCTTTTACTTTGTTATTTACTATTTGGACAGCTCCTGTTTCTCCTGTCTTAACTTCAATAGTTTGTGGTTTATCATCTGAAACATAGCCTGTTGGTGCTTTAATTTCTTTTAATGTGTAAGTACCAATTGGTAAGTTGTTTAATTCTGCCATACCATCAGCACCAGTCGTGATTTTTCCGACTGATTCATTATTTACATTAAAGACCTCAAATACTGCACCAGCTAAAACTTCTCCATTTTCTCCAACCTTTTTAATTTTTAAAGAACCAGCTGCTTCCCAATTTACTGCAAGATCACTACTAAGCTTTTCTTCATTTCTCTCTAATAGTACTGTAGCATTCTGAACAGTATCCGTACCACGGTAAGCAATTGCTTGAACTTTAGTTAAATTAGCAGCAACACTTAAATTAAATTCACCCGTTTTTGTATTCTTAGGAATTTGGATACGAAATTTTTCTCCAACTGAAAGCTGATCTTTCACTTCTCCATTTTCACTTACAATTCTAACTCCATTAGGTGCATTTTTCGCTACTACCTTATAAGAACCACTCTTAGCATTTGTTTGTACTGAATATAGATTTGTTTCGAAGAATTCACCCTTTAATTCTGCTTTTTGCTTTTCAGCAGGAATCACATTCATAAAAACATCTTGAGTCTCTTCACTATTATTAGCATTACTAATAATAGCCTTAGCTGCTTTTTCAACATTTTTATTCTCATGTTTTAATTCATTTACATCGAGTTGACCTAATGCATTCCAAACCGCAAGTTGCGTTGCATAATGCGCTTCATTTTTATTAGCCACTCCCAGCTGTTCAGCACTTTTTTGCGGGAAACCATTTAATAAGACTCTATATACTACATTATCTGTTTTCCCCATTTCAGGAAGATCTTCACCATTTGGTGATTTTAATCCAAGGGTTAAGCAATAAGCAATTTGACCACTTGAATTTTTAATCATTTCAGTGCGAATGTACTTACCTAGACTATTACTATAACTCCAGTCCATTGAATATTTCTCATGCGTCATAACCTCTGCACTAGCCCTAGGTAAAAATACATTAAGGAATAATGCCAGTACTGATAATAATGTAAAAACTCTTATAATGACTCTCTTACCCAATTTTGTAACCTCCCTAGAATAAATTAATCCGAGTATATATCGCAATATCTAAAACATTCACGATCGACCCATTTATCATTATAAAACAATAAATTACAAATATTAAATAATTTTAATAAAATAGTCAAAAAATTTACACATTTTATTATTTATCAAGTTTTTTAACGAATTTACTATATACAAATTCTAAAACACGTCTACAATTTAAAAGACAAATATGTATGTTAAATATATAAATAGCAATTCCTTTACTCCAGTTATTAAGCTTTCCCCTATTAAAAATATCTTCTTCATTTTCTTGTTAACCTGAGTAACTTATACACCTCTTCTAATCTATTACACTCCTCCATTTAAATATAAAGGTGACTTCTCGTTCAAAGAATAAAGTGAAACTTTAATCCTCCCGATTCCCATCTAACTTCCTTGCTTTCATTGAATTTTTGGGCGGGAGTCTTACTGCCCAAAAATAGCGGAATATATTATGCAATATTGCATTTGATAATCATTTTCACCGTAACTATAATGATTACAGGGTTACTATTAATCCAATATTCTACATGGAGGTTTTATTATGTTTAAAAAAATTATTGTATCTTCTATGGCGCTTACTATGTTCGGTGGAGCTGCAACTATGCTAGAGGCACCTACTGCTCAAGCAGCTTCTTATAACTCAACGTCATCCTCTTACTTTGATGTCACTCCTGAAGAGGCCGTGGCTTTCTATCAATCTCAAGACTATAAAAAATTAAAAGTATTTTTGGATGACTTTGAAGCAAGAAACCCTTATACTCCAGGTGGAGGCTACGCTCAAGGGAGTGTACGTATGCAAAAATTCAACGATGCTCTTAGAGATGCAAAATTAACAAATGTCTACCAAGAATTTATTAGAATCTCATACTACAATCATTATCCAGAACCAAAATAATAACAACGGATTAAATGTTTATTATTTCTATAACTTAGCCTAATTTTAAATGTATAACCTAAAAATAATTACTAAAACCACTCATATAAGGGTGGTTTTTCTATCTCCCCATATAATTTAGCGGAATGTTACATCATCTTTATTTTAATATGTTTTATAGTAGACATTCTCTAGTTGACACAATCTAGTAGGTTAGCAATGGGAATATCAAAATATATTTATAATTATTTTCTGTTTAATAGCAAAAAACGAACACCCTCTCACAATTAGATAAGGTGCTCGTTTTCATTTTTATCGGTAATTCTCAATTCACTTTAGCTTCTTTCCAATAAGTAAAGATTAAATTAACTTAAAAACAAAGCGTTTTAAATTTAATTCATAGATCTTACTGAAACTTGGAATTGCCCCTTAGAACCATCATCATTTGAAACGTAAATTTTATATGTTCCATTCGGCAATGGAGATAAAGCATTCCGTACATTTGTAACATTAATTTGTTGTTCTCCAGGTTTTATATAACCACCAACAATTAGCTCTGTATTTGGACCTTTTACACTATATCCCATTGTATTTTGACCATTATTTTTCATAGAAAAGCTTAAGTCAGTACTCCCATCATATACGAAAGAAGTTACAGCCTCGCCACTATAATCCATTGTTTGGGTTAATAATAAGTCTGCAGAAACATGTTCAACTACATGAATTGGATCATTCGTTTTGTGTACTTCTTCAGCATAAGTATTATTCCCTAACACACCAAGTGTTAATGCTGAAACTACTCCACAACTAAGCACTAGTTTATTTAACTTCATTTTAAGTTCCCCCTTGATGTTTGTATTCTATTACCATCATACATCCTTTTTTAAGTGCGTTTTTATGTAATAATTCATATCTATAAACCTATATATTTTAACTTTCTGCCTTAATAGTTATTGAGAAAGCCACATAGATAAAGCTACAATATTACACTTCATAAAAAACTTATAAATTTTAAAATCTTTTTCTAACAAAGTTTTATACGAGGAAGTACCAAAATACTCAAATAAATAGCATTTCTATTTCAGATAAAATGTACTAATAAAATTTTTCTAAAATTTCACTTTGTAATTTGATATATTCCATGTTAATATAACGAAGGCTACAAAACAGGAGTCACCACACATATCATTTTCACAGAATATTCATACTTAAAGGACCTTATTTTATCAGTAACTCAATCCCAATTTTACCTATACAAAAGTTAGTTTATAATTTCATATGCACATGAATTTAAATAGATTTTTTATCTATTATTTTTTCTATTTTCCTTATCGATTTTAATACGAGTAATATAACAGCACTTTTCAAGTACCCTTCCTTTTTAGATAAAAAGTCTACTAATACTAAACATCTTTGTCCAACTCATACATAATTCTACTTACAAACTATCGGAGATGCAAAACTATGGGAATTTCTACTCTTTTATTAAATACCTTTATTATAATAATTTGTATCCTTAGCTATCACGTACTCTGGCTAGAGTTTAAAGAAAAAATAACATGTAATAATATGTTATTTTCTATCCTTTCCTCCATTGCTATTATTTTTTGTATGACTTTTCCTTTTCATTTACATGTGGGATTTATTTATGATTTACGTTTTATTCCTATTATATTAGTTTTTCTATATGGAAATACAAAAAACATTGTTTTTATAGGAATTTTATATCTTTCTTACCGGTTTTACTTAGGAGGAAATGGCGTTCTTCCATCATTTATTATCTTCACTATTATTTTGGGTATAACAATGCTCTTTCGTTACTTATTACCTATGTATTTTAAAGAAAAAAAGATATTATTAAGCTTACTTCTTATTTTAGTATGTACAGCTTCACTTTCTATTTGCGGTATTGTAACTCAAATAAATACAGGAGGTAAAATAGACTCTACTCTCATAGAATTTTTATTAAATTATATAGTCATTAATATTTTCACAGTATTATTATCAGTTTATTTTATAGAGGAAATGATTGAGAAATATAAAATGAAAGAAAAACTGCAACGGGCTGAAAAATTTTATATAGCTAGCGAACTAGCAGCGTCAATTGCACACGAAATCCACAACCCACTAACCACGGTACATGGATTCACTCAATTATTAAATGAAAAACATGCCTCTAAGCTATCTCAGGAGCAATACTTAGAAATCATGTTAATTGAAATGCAGCAAATACAATCTACTATTAATAACTATTTATCTTTAACCAAACCACAGAACACCCTAAAAGAGAAAATAGATATTAATCACATTTTAAATCAGGTGAAAGATACTATTTCACCACTCGCTCTGTCATACAAAGTTGAAATCAAACAAAATAGTACAGATTCCTTTTATATAAATGGGGACCCCGAAAAATTCAAACTCTGTCTAAACAACATCATCCAAAACGGAATTGAGGCTATGAAAAATGGTGGATTATTACAAATAAATATACAAAAAGTAAAAGAAAATATCATAATTGATATTATTGATTCAGGAATTGGGATGTCATCTCAACAAATAAAACGAATTGCTTTGCCATTCTATTCAACAACAGAAAAAGGAACTGGGCTTGGTACTATGATTGCTTATAGTATTATTAGAGAATTAAACGGAGATATAGAGATAGAGAGTGAATTAGGTAAAGGGACACGTTTTTCTATTAGTATCCCTTGCTAACGTGATAACAATTTTCTATTTAGTTAATTACATAAAAGGATCAGATCTTATCTATTGTTACAGATATACTCTGATCCTTTAGTTTAATTCAATTAAAAACACTTAATATTTATAACTTTTCTTACATCGTGATGAAATACTAGTTCATCGATTTTATCTCATTTACTGATTAGATTTGTTTAATGTAAATATAATATCTCGCGATACTTAATTTGTTATTATCATTAGGGACATTTCCTGCAGTTGTTTTTTCATTAAAGTACAGACCTTGTGCCATTCATTGAAAAAGACAACTCCCTTTTTACTACTTCACTTCCACCGTATAATTCCCTGTTCCACCACCATACTGATACACATGTAAATAATACTTCCCTGGATACGTGTAGTAACTACCTACTAGTTTATTCCCTTGTTGCTGAGCATACGTAACATAATTATTTAAATCTGCTTCAGAATAAAGTACCCAGTTCATTCCGATATTATTTTCATTCGTTACGTTAATTTGAAGGTTTTTAGCATTCTCCACATTAATTTCAAAGAAGTCACTTGTATCGCCATTTCCTAAACTAGCACGTAAAACTTGATTTAACTGCAGTTTGTTTGCTGTTTGGAATGAGTTATTCGGTTCTTTTTCTACACTGTTATCTTCTTTCTTTTGAACAGTTACAGTCGCTGTAGCAGTATTAGTTGCTCCTTTATCGTCTGTTACTGTTAATTTAGCCGTATACACTCCTTCTTTTGTATATACGTGAGTTGGATTTTGCTCATTACTTACTGCTCCATCACCAAACTCCCATTTATATGAAATAATTTTCCCATCTTCATCTTTTGATCCGTTGCTTGTAAATGAAATTGCTTCATTTACATTTCCACTATACGGACCGTTTATAACCGCAACTGGTGCTTTATTCTCTGCCCCTTCTTCCGTATCAATACCATGGAACACAACATCATATTCAAATTGTCCTGATGCATTCACGCGATAATTTACGAAGTATGCTGTTACTGTTTTATAGCCTGTCCATTCCTTTACACTTAAACGTTTTAACGTATCATTAACGTTTTGTGTAATTGTTTTCCAATCTTCATATTCTCCTTTTGCTGCAGTTCCTGTATATGTTCCTTGTAGTGTGAATGTATTAAAGAACTGTGATTTATTTTTCTTCACTGATACATTTTTCAATTTTGCTTCCGCTGTTATTTCTGCTGCAATATCTGAAACTGGCTTCGATGCATGATTCGCTAAATAATCGTCTGATACTAATGGCACATTATACTTCTCACGATTATCAACTAGCATTTGCATATAGTCTTGATATTCTTTATTTAAATTCGCATCTTTACTTAATGTAGAGCGATATGCATCATATGCTGTTACATCATTTTTCCTAATAAGATCATGTATTTTATCGAACATATCATATCTCTTATTGTACATATACGATTGTAAAGCAAAGGAATAATTATAGAAATCCCACGTTCCATACTTTGCATTTAACGTTCGCTCTGCCGTATAACGCTCTGCTGGATTTGAAGATAATCCTCCTATAATACTCTTTCTCGGTACAACATTATCCGTTCTCGTTGCCCCTGCAAAAAATTCAGCATTCCCTTCTTCAAACCAAGATAATCTTTCATTTTCATATATTTTCCCTTGTCCCCATAACCCTGGTACTTCATATCTACCTTGTAAATAATGCGTGAACTCGTGTCTGAATAATTCTTCTAAACTATAAATACTTTCTTCTGGCGTACGCTCATAAGTAAAGAACGTACCTGTTCCTTCTATATAAAGACCACCGTTTTTCGTTTCATAACCGTACAATTGACGATTAAATTGATATTCTGCTGGGCTATTATAAATAACCATCGTTAGTACATCATCAGGATTTCCTTTTTCTAAAGGTTGATCACTTTCAACCGTACGATGGAATTGTGCCTTCACTTCTTTTGCCGCCCAATATAAACGTTTTACTTTTTCTTCTGTCACTTTATCTCCAGCTTTTAAAACAATTGCCCCATCATCAAACGTATACGTTTTTGGCAAATATTTTTTCTTTCCATCTTCTCTTATTTGATCTAAATTCACCACTTTACCATTTGCATCTTTTCCGCCATAATTCGTTGCGATTTGCTCAGCAGCTACGAAATATTGCTCCCCTAAATACGGATAAATTTTCATCGCATCTGTTACAACTTGTAACCCTTTCGTTCCTGTACTATGGAATGTACCGAGTCTACCTGTATAATAAATGCCATTATTAATAAGCCAACCGTTTTTTGCTGTAATCGTTCCCATTAATGCAAAACGACTTAGTTCATTAATATAACTATCTATTTTCTGATACCATACTGTATCTTTCGGTGCTTTCCTCGTATCGTACAAATACGATTGAATGTCGTAATCAACACCTTGCATAATATCGTAAATAGCATTTCCAGCTGAAAGATTATCTACTAATGTAGAAAAATTATCATTATATTGTTTAAAAATCTTTGCAGCTGATGTTATCGTTTCCACATCACTCGAAGCGTTTCCTATTAACTTTCCGTATGATGATACCACTCTATTTTGCTCTAATGTACCCAGCTTGAAATTTGAATTGTTAGCTATCGCTTTTAATGCAGGTAAGCATTTATCATGATAACTCCGTTCATTTAATTTACTAAGTTCCGAATTATAAAATCCTAAATAAAATCCTGAACGCAATACCTCCACTAATGTCTCAATCCCTTTTGAATCATCCTTCGTATAGGCTTGTCCTTGCTGCTTCAATTTATCAATAATCGCCTGCATCCTACTATCATTTTGATAGAATGCTAGACTGTCTGTATTAAACTGAAATAGCCCCGTAATTTGCTCCCAATCAATTGTTACAAGTAAATCTACTAACTGCTGATTGCTTAATTGATTTAATTCAGCAATTGTATAAGTTTTCGCTACAGCTAATTGCTTACTTTCTTTTTTCATCTCAGGTGGTCTTTGTGATAAATCGGCAAATTGTAACCTTTTCTCAAAAGACTCGCTTTCGAGCACTTTCGATGAATGAGCTAATTCTTGTACTGGTAGTTGTACACCGACTGGCTCCATTTTGAGCACATTTCGATAAGAAACTTGCTCTCCCTTAGTATCTTCTGCCAAACTGACCCCTTGAAAACTCCCTAACATTAAACTAGCAAAACTTACCCCTACTAACATTTTCTTTGAATAGCCTTTCATGCTCTCCCCTACCTTACATTTATAGTGTCCCGCTCCATTATTTTACTATTTTCACTTTTTGTCCTGTATTGAGAAAAAATAAGGTAACGTTCACACATGTATCCATTCCATGTAAAATTAACGCTTGACTTTCCGTGCATTTTATATCAAAAAAGATAGATAATAGCAAAATTTCTGCTACATCTATCCTCGTTTTCAACACTATGATTTTAACTTTATAAACGTAACTTCCGGTAATGTTTGCATATGCTGAATAAACTCATTCTTTTCTTCTGACGATATATTTTTCAGCTGCATTCCTACCTTATAAACAGTTTCTGTACCTTGCTGTGAAGCTTCCACCTCATATGAGAGTATTGGGATGCCTTTCACTTGTAGTGTTTCTAATATTTGTTGTATCGCTTCATGTTTATTTACAAACATTTGCACTGTTATATTTTGTGGAAATAGAAATTGCACCTTAAAAATACGACTTACAATTTCTAAACCAATTAAAACGAGAATCGTCGCTCCAATGCCTACTACATACATTCCCGCTCCAATTGCTAATCCTATACCGGCAGTAGCCCATAAACCAGCCGCGGTCGTTAATCCTTTCACCGCCTGCTTTTGAATAATAATTGTGCCTGCACCTAAAAAACCAACTCCACTAACGACTTGTGCTGCAATCCGACTTGGGTCTAGAGACGTATGCTCTTCATACACAATATCTGAAAAGGCATATTTCGAAACAACCATTATTAACGCACTTCCTACCGCTACGAGGAAATGAGTCTTTAATCCAGCTTCTTTCGATCGAATTTCTCTTTCAATACCAATCATTGCTCCTAACAAGCCAGCAACACCGATTCGTATAATAAAATCAAAATCTACACTCACGGGCACTTCCCCCTTTCATTCATTATAGATAGATAAAACAAAAATTATCACAAACATCCATTTATCACCATGAAAGAATACCACTAAAATACACTTAATACTCCGACTGTTTTATGTTAATATTTTAAATATTAACATAAAATAAATAACTCCTGATTTTAAACCTTCACTAATTTTCTAAAAAACCAAAGGTGGATTGCATGAAATTAGGTTGAGAAATTCCAGAAAACGCTTTCATTTTGTTTCATAATTTTTTATAAAAAATACATAAATAAAGGAGCTTACTAACAATGAACGTCTCGTTACTTACACCTACTACTGATTTACAAGAAGAATACTTAGATTTCTATAACGAATGGAAAGATAGCGGTGAAACAATGATCCCGTGGGTTATCTCAAAAAATCCTGCCAACTTCCCAGCTATGGTTCAAGAACTTCTCGATGCGCATAACGGAATAAATATCCCTGAAACTTGGGTACCAGACTCTACATATTGGCTTGTTACAGATGAAAATAAAATTGTGGGAGCTGTTAATATACGTCATAGTTTAACCGAACATTTATTTAACGCTGGCGGTCATATTGGTTATGGCATTCGCCCTTCTGAAAGAAGAAAAGGTTATGCTACGAAGTTACTAGCATTATCATTAGAAAAAACGAAGGAATTAGACATCACGAAAGTACTTGTCGTTTGCGACGCAGTGAATACCGCTTCTGAAAAAACGATTTTACATAACGGCGGGCTTCGTGATGATGATTTCACTGAGGAAGATGGGAATGTAGTAAGAAGATATTGGATTGAGCTATGAATGATCACAAATAAGCGAGAAAGTGATTATACACTTTCTCGCTTATTTTACACTGCTTCTATTTCAAACTGCACTGTAATACCACTTGGATCTACCACCACAAACCCATTTGTAGTTTCATTTATTTCATGTTGTTTTTCTATTAATCTTTCTTTCACTTCATCTAACGCTTCTTTATACGGTAGTACAATCGTATACACCTTTAGCCCAGTTGCATGTACTGGTGGGTGTGGATTGTTTACTCCGTTCCACGTATTTGCACCAATATGGTGATGATATCCCCCTGCTGAAATAAATAAGCAATCCTCTTCACGCTGTTGTACTTCAAAACCTACTGTTTCCACATAAAATTCATGTGATTTCTCTACATCAGCTATTCGTAAATGTACGTGCCCAACGACAGTATTAGCAGGCAAACCATCAAACTCATAATCAACGAGTGTTGCCAATTCTTTTAAATCAAGTGGTGTACTTCCTCCTGGCCCTTCTCCCCATTGATCACGCGGACGGTCTGCATAAATTTCAATACCATTCCCCTCTAAATCTTGCAAATAAAAAGCTTCGCTATATGTATGATCACTTGCACTATTAAACCTTGAAATTGGTAAAATTTCATTTGAATATGTATAACGCCCTTCTTGCTCATCCGGGCTGTCAATTACATTCTTATTACGAAGAACCCCAAATAGCGCAGAAGCAAAAGCTTCACGAGTCGGAACTAAAAAGGCTACATGATATATACCAGTCGTACGCGGTTCTTGCAGTACCCCGTCCTCTAACCTTTCAAGAACAAGTAACGCGTTCTTTCCACCTTTTCCAGATAAATATGCTTTATTCCCCTCTCGCTTAATTACCTCTAATCCTACAACATTCTCATAAAAAGCAATTTGACGCTCTAAATCTTTCACTTTAAATTCAACATGACCAATACGTGTTTTCGGATGAATTTTTACCATGAATAACTTCATCTCCTTATCCCTATATTTTCCCATTACATATAACCGTTACTATGAAGGATACAACTAAAATCATCCTATGTAAATAAGAAAAGTCAGAATTCACATACATTTTTATTTTCATAATAAAAAGCCATCTTTTCTAACTTTTAGAAAAGATGGCTTTTTAACTCTTATCTCATTTTATGTACTTCAGCAACTAGCTTTCCACCCTGAATGCCCATATAAAGCTTCACAGGTGCATCATTCGTATTTTCAAATACTAAATCTAAGTATGGATATGCAATTGTAGCATCTCTTCCTTGTGGAACATAACCTACCGTTTTAGAATGTGTAGTTCTCTCCACCATTTTCAGACCAGCTTGATCTGCTGCATTGTATAAAGTTGAAGATGTTTGACAAACACCACCGCCATATCCATCTACTAATTTACCATCAACTATTTCTTTCCCTAATTGATATCCTTTATCTGGTGTTGTATCACCGATTAATGAATTAAAAGAGAAACGGTCTCCTTTTGCTAACACAACTCCATTTATGCTCGCTGCTGACAAACGAATATTCTCAATACGGCCACCTGTTGAACCACCTAAGTTCGTTTCATATCTACCAATTACCGTACCATTTCCTTGCGCATCACTTAATGTTGCGACTGGTTTTTTCTCCACGATCGGCAACTGATACGTAGCATCCCACATACCAACATTTAACAATTTATCTACTAATTCTTTTTCCATTAATTCATAAGAAGGTTTTCCTTCTTGCCAACTTCCATCAGGTGCTATACGTGAAGGAACCATTTTTTTGTCGACGCTTTTTCCAACCTCACCAACAACCTTTGTTACAGACTTTTTAAATTTCGCTTCATCTTCAAAATAGCCTAAACTAGATAAATCTAATTTTTTCACTTCAGTACCAGTTCGACCATCAACTAAACTAATAGTATCCTGCACTTCTGCTTTAGCCTCTACAGTATGCCCACCAATATCACTTACCAATGCAACATCACTTACTTTTGCACCACAGCCACTCATTATAGCTACACATAACACCCCAACCAATATACCCTTTACTTTACGGAACAATATACTCTCTCCCTTTCCCCAACATCACTATTATGTATTTATTTCATTTTTATGTATGTTTTGTTACAATCATTTTACAATATGTTTATAAAATGTTACAAGTTATTTTTCACTCTATATAAATTACTCTTTTCTTTTATAAATGTCTATACATATTTACATAAAAGTTTGAGTTTGATAGAATTGTAACTTTTATGTAAACTCTCTCTTTTATCCAGTATATACCATTAAGCAAAAGAAATACAAATCAAAAACCCTCAAGCTATTTTTTATAAAGTGAAACTGTAATCAGTGGGGGTTTTACGGGCATCCCGACCTTCTTTGTTTCTGCTGAATTTTGACATGGGGGTCTTATTGCCCAGCAAATAGCGGGATAAAGAGAAATCCCGTCAACATAAATAGGTATTTGCCGTGCCACCACTCCGCTTTTGCACATACATTATGGTGAATTCAACCTATTTTAAAGAAATGGAGGATGTTATTATGTATCCCTACAATCCATATGATCCATATAATCAATATGCGTACCAACAACCACAGTATGACTTACAAACACAATATCAATCTTATATAGATCAAGCAGAGCACACGAATCCATATGACCAAAATAGACAATTCCAACTTCCAATCTCTTTTCCTGGCACTGGAAATCGTCAATTAGAAAGACGCGTAAATGAGCTTGAACAAAGAGTTCGTCAACTAGAAAATACAGTTGAGCGCCATACACGTAGACTAAACCGCTTAAACCAACGTTTACGCACAGTAGAAAACAGACTAAACATTCCATTCGCAGCATTAGAAGACGGATTTTAATCGAGAAAATAAAGATTATATAAAGGAAGGGGCTTCCCCTTCCTTATATAAATTGACGAAAGTTTTTTCCATCTCTATACTGATAAGAGTTAATGAAATGAAACAAGGTGATAAATATGGATTTTGAAATAAATTATCTTTCCTTTTATGTTGTACAAGTAGAAGGAAAAGGTGAAGCAGTTGATAAACGCTACAAACATTTTCAAACTTTAGACGCTGAAGAATATGAAGATAGTTCCTTAAAAGAATTTTTGAATGGTGAGTTATTAAAAATATCGAAGCGAAAAGTAGAACGTCATGCAAAAACAGAACAAGCCCCAACAAAAATTGGTCGCTTTATTGTAGAAGAAGGGCACGAACTTGATTCAAACCCTCATTACAACCTTTTTAATCGTATTCGCTTTGCAGAAACAAAGGACAATTTTAAAGATATGAGCGAACCTCTCGTTTATACATATCTTGACACAAGCGCTGTACGTGGTGGTGTATTTTTAATTGCTCAGGCAAAACTACGCAAATACTTTGATGATCCATTCGTATTCGTAATGAAATGCGACTTTGAACCAAAGGTTGCTTCTATTTCTGATGAATCAACACTGATTCGTAACGTTGAAATGGCCATCACAACAAAGAATATGAAATCTATCCAATATCCGTACATGCCTGAAGAAGGTATGGTTGAAGTAGGCGAACTAAAAATACACCAAGCATCACATGCCCGCTACTTTGAAGACTTCTTAAAATTCGTCGAATACGAACGCTCTATGCCTGAAATTATGAAAACACAAGTAATGGACATGGTATACGACCAAATTGAAGATGTATTTGAAGAAGGTACGGAAGAACGCGAACAATTCGACCAAGCGATGGAAGTATGGGCTGCCAGTCCGAAACGCGAAATTATGGAACAATTTTCAACCGAAGAAGTAATGGAAGCAACTGCTCAAATCGTCGAGCATGCTCCTGAAGTCGAATTAAAACTAAAAGCAGATCATATCTCTGTGAAGGCCCTGCTTGCTGATTTCGGGGATCAAATACATATTGCGAAGGTAAATGATCGATATGTACTTATGATTGAAGCAGACACACTTACATTTGAAAAAGGCTTCTCTCCTATTGAGTTTCTGAAGCCAGATGAGCTGCAAGATGTGATTGAGCGGATTGAGAATAAGCAGCAGTATTCGTTTGATCCGAGCGGTATTGAATAAAGTGAAACTTTAATCAGTGGGGTTTTGTTCATCCCCCACTAATTATTAACCCTCACCAATCGGGCTTTTACGGGATAAATACTTCCATATAACTGTTGTTACTGGGCGCTTATAATAAGCGCTCTTTTGTTTATATTAAAAACCGATTCTACTAAGAATCGATTTTTCTGCTTTATAATAAAACATGTTTATTTTCAAATTTTTTTGATGCAAGATGACATTTGTTGCAGAATCAAATACATCCCTTCCTTGTTATACAAGCTTATTTCCATTAGAAATATCTACTTCAATATTTCTATTTGACCAAGTCCTTCTATAAGTTGTTAAGATGCAAATTTCACTTTACTACCTCAAATTTATTGTACTCGTAAAAAGATAATTGAAAACGATATTCCGGATGTTCTCTCACCCAATCGTAGGCTTCTTCTAAAATTTCCATTTTGTTTTGCAAGTCATTAAGTTCACTACATTCGTCCCTTTTCTGTTTGCACAGAGGGCAGAATCCATTCACTATTTCCGCACTCGTCGCCCTAATAGTTTTACTTTCTAAATCAACTACTAGACGAAGAATAACAGAATGCTCTTCTTTTGTAGTCACCTTCATTTCAGCAATCCGATCCTCATTCCAAAAGACACCGTTTAATTCCATCTTTACTGTGACATCTTTAATATCCAAGTCTACCACTATCACACCTCCCTTGTACAAAGCTCAATCTTACTCTTCTATTTTAAACTTTAATACACCACAACTTAAAGAGATATTAAGTTTTTTCCAATTCTTCTTTACTATAAAAGAAAGTGTAGTTAATGCTAATTGTGTGGTAAATATTATCCCAAAAACTAAAACAGTTAAAATGTTAAAGATTGTTTCCATTAAACTACACTCTTTTCTTTATATATATATTTATTTTATTAATACGGTTTAAAGCTCTTATTACGTCTTAACACTCCCAAAGCAATTATAATGCACAATCACAACAACAAGTTGATGCCTATTTAATATCAATACGCTGTTATTACATGTATGTAGTTAGAGGCGGAGGAGAAATTCATTTAACCTCTGTATTCTCCTCCATCTCAGCCAAATACCTAATCTGCCGTTCCGCTTTTCTCACTGCTGTACGAAAATGTTTTTTCAGGAGTTCTACTGTATTTTCACTTATATAATATCTTTCCGTTATACTTTCCCACGTGTCACTACTTTCAAATGTACTCCATTCAAAAGGGCGTTCTGTATTTTTCTTTAGTTCTTTAAATACCCATTTTCGCATCTTTTTTTTCGCTTTTTCTGTTAGTTTTCCGTTTTTTACAAGTTCAAGTTCACCATGTCTTTTGTATCGCTTATTAATATCTCTCTCGCTATATACTTTAAGAAGTATATTTGCTGTATTTTCAGCATCTGCTAAAGCACGGTGCTGTTTTCCTTCCCACGTTAAAGCGAGCTGTTCTACCGCAAAGTGTAAACTTGGCGTATGTTCAAACAATTCCTCATATGCTTGGAAAACAAATTTTTGCAAATCAATTCTATTTTCTTTTTCTATACTTGGGCATTCAACACCATATAATGTACAATCATGAGATAGAAAGCGATAATCTTCTTTTCCCCATGAAACAAATATAGAACCTTCGCCGATGAACTGAATAAATTTCTCTATAATTTGAGGGAATTTTTCTACACCCATTAAATCTTTTTTCGTAATACCGGTTAATTTTGTTGTATGACGAGTTAATCGTGCACTTGGTTTTACTAACTCCGAAAATTCTTCAATTATCTTCATTGTACCTATTTCTATTTTTACAGCTCCGATATCAACTATTTCTGATGGATCTTCTGATTTATACGGTCTGAAATTCCTTTCAATATCAAACACAATGAAATGTGTAGCGTTTTTCAATTTATTTACCTCTTTCTAAATTCCTTTTCACACAAACACTTTATTTTCAGTATTTATTTATTCATGTACTTTATACAAAAATACTCCGAATAAATAAATGAAAATTCAGTCTTGTTATGATATGTAAGTAGGAGGACATCTATAAAAATGCAAAAAAAAGAAGGGCGAGCCCTTCTTTTTTCAAAAATTACTTCTTGTTTACGTTAGTAGCTTGAGGTCCACGGTTACCTTGTTCTACTTCGAAAGTAACTTCTTGACCTTCTTCTAAAGTTTTGAAGCCTTCGCCTTGGATAGCTGAGAAATGAACGAATACGTCTTCTCCGCCTTCAACTTCGATGAAACCGAAACCTTTTTCTGAGTTAAACCATTTTACTTTACCGTTTTGCATGAAAAAAATCCTCCTACAATGTACCTATATGTACATATTCATTTTCAACCACCTTACAATAATAAGCCAGATATTAAAAAACTGCAACCCCTGAGGAGATTTAACATTGCTATCCTCCTCGGAAGTTACAGCTCATTTAAATCTCTATATTATTAAAAGTAAAATGGTTTAAATATACTATATCATATCAATATAATAAAAGTAAAGTTTTTTTCTTAAATTATTTTTTGTTCCCACTGCATTGCTTTTAATTCACCTGATCCGGCTACTACATAACCATCTTTTTGATTAACAATGCGCCATCCGTGCCCTTTAACTGAATCACATACTGTAACAATACCTTCTTCAAGAAGCACACGGCACACACTACTAATCCCCGCCTTATTTTGCGTTGAAGTTGTATATAAAACATGTTGATCTACACTTAAGTCTAAATAACTACTTGCTTTCTGCTCACTTTGACATGTATGCCAATATATTTTTTCACTTGCAATACTTTCATCTATTTTACAATAAGAAATATTTCCGCTAACTCCCTTGCACGATCCACTTGCCGCTACTAAATAAGAATTGTGTAAAGTCAACGCGGAGATCATTTGATTCATCGCAATTTTAATCCTCTTTAATTTACGTGTCTTCAAATCAAAGAGCCAAACACCACCATATTTAGCATGTATTTTCGTACCAATAAATAAGTAATGTTTATATAAAAATAATGATCGAATAGACGGTGCCGCACTGCCATACTCAAGAAACGGATGAATAGTTTCCCATGTCAAACCGAAATTATTAGAAAGATACAGCGTTTTTTCTCCATGAGCAACAACAGTTCCTTGTACATTGCTACATACATTCCAACTCGTTGCTTTTGTTGGAAAACGCTGAATTGTCCAGTTCTCTCCACCATTCATACTGCGAATAAAAATCCCTTCGTCACCTACACCATAAACTACATTATCTTCGCTATGTAAATCCCTAATTCGTTTTTGAAAACCATTTAAAATTCGTTTCCATTCTCCGTCTTGTTCAACAAATAAGCCATTATATGTAGTAGCTAACAGCAGTTTTCCATCTCTTAACTTTGTAATAGCAGTTGCACTTAACATTGTCTCCACGTTGACACTCCCATTCTTAGAACTTCTCAGCAAATGCAATTGCAAAATTACTGCATTTTTCAACATCCTCTTCATCTTCTGGAGCTAATTCAATTTTCAGCCCTTCTTGTACAAGCTCTGCACCGCGTTCCACAAGACGTTCTTCAAATATCGTTACCGCTTCACAAAACAGTTCATACGCTGTATCACCCGATCCGAATACCGCTACCTTTTTCCCAGCTAAATCTATATTTTCTAAGTCATCATGAAAATCTTCCGCTTCAAATGGTAATTCACCATCGCCCCACGTATAAGATCCTAAAATGATTCCATCATAAGCTAATAATTCTTCAGCGTCCATGCCTTCCATTTCTTGCAATACTACTTCATGATCAAAAGCATCTAAACTAACTTTAATTAAATCAGCAATACTCTCTGTATTTCCTGACATACTTGCATAAGCTATTAAAATTTTTGCCACTTTGGCATCCCCCTCTAACAATAAATGATTCTCATTCTCATTATATTAATAATGATAATCAATTTCAATTGATTTTTTCTACTTTTATTTACATTTCACATTACTTATTTCAAATAAGGTGAAACTTTAATCAGTGAGGGTATTCATCCCCCACCTAACTTCTTTGTTTCCGCTGAATTTTGAGGCGGGGGGCTTACTACCCGGCAAATAGCGGGATAAAGTGAAAGTTTAATGAGTCCTCACCAATCAGGCTTTTTCAGACAACCCACAAAGAGCGGAATAAATAAAAAAGCACAGATGACTATACAATCATCTGTGCTTTTTTATTATTTTTTAAAAATACCAAAAGGCTTTCCTACTGGTAAAACAACTTTTCCGAAGTGTGTATTTAACACTGCTGCAGCTGAACCGTAGAAAGATAATAATGAAATAAGAAGTTCAGAATATGCTGCTAAATTATGCATTGCATGCGGCATAACACCTAAAGTACTTAATGAAAGACCGATAAATAAGAAATCAATAAGGACGAAAATCATAAATAATACTTTATGTGTTTCCATTGCACCAATTGTCATAAAGATTGTGAAAATCAAATATCCGATAAAGGCTACACCAAGCTGTTTTGAATCTGCAGCTTGTGCTAATTTTTCGCCAAATACTCCAAGTTGAATTAACCAAGTCATTCCAACACCTAGCCAAAATAGACCGTACGCACCGAATGCTGTTGTACCGAATGTATTGTTATGCTTTGCATCATGAATGCAAGCAAAGATTTGTGCAAATCCTCCTAAAAAGATTGCCCACGGTAATACAAGTGAAACGCCATCTGTTAAGCCTAACTTTTGAGATGATGCTACAAGTGTTACCATCGCTAATCCAAATAGACCAATTCCAGATGGATCCGCTGTTGTCATTTTCACATGATGTGTAGTAGTTTGATTGCTCATATAAACCTCCTGATTATAAACATACTCGAATACAATACTTAAATCAGAAGACTATGTCAATGGTTTTTTTTGTATGTTGTCAGACGTTATATTTTATAATGATTAAATATATTTCTGACCACTTCATAAGGTTTTATATTCACTTTTCCAACTCGTTTATCGGTAGCCATAACGGAATATAATTCCCCCTACCTTCCAGCTGAAATTCCTCAGCTGTTCCGCTTCCGAACACTCCGCCTGTAATATAGGCAGCATAATAATATTCATTTCCTTTATATTTTACCTTTGCAATAAGGTGCTCCACTTGTATATGTACCCCTAATTCTTCGTATACCTCTCTTTTCGTTGCCTCTTCAGGCGTTTCACCTTCCTCAATCCCTCCGCCAGGAAAAACATAATATCTTTCCTCTTCTCGAATACGTTTTATAAGAGCGATTTTTCCTTCCTGTACAATGATAGCGGCTCCGCGATTTCTTATCATTTTATTACCTCAATACGAATCGCAACTGTTCCCCACTCTTTTTCTTGTTCTTTCGTATATATTTTGTATGTACTTTCTAACATTTCCTCTAAACTATCATTTTCACAATCCAATAATTTTTTATCGATTTGTTCATATATAGCTTTAAAGCTCTCGTATCGCTTTATTTCCGTTACTTTTACCGTCATCATTTCTGTTGTCTTAAGATTCGTAAATATGATTTCATCGTCTTTGTTTATTAGTTGACGTTTTTTATCGTATAGGCGTACTTCATATACTTTTTTCCCTGATCGAATTGACTGAAACGGTTTATTATATAAACCCATTTCGTATCGCATACATCCCACTCCCTTTTGTTCATTTCACCTATTAATACAGTTCACATTACTACATCTTGCATATAATATTCCATACGTATCACTTAATTGAGAAAGGAGGCTGAAGAAGCATGTTATATTTAAATCAAAAACCTGAATATAATAAATATGATATTGGTGATTATACTTATAGTAAAGTAGGGCCAACCATTTTTTCTTGGAACGATGAAACAAAATTGAAAATAGGTAAGTTTTGTTCATTAGCAGAAGAAGTCGTTTTCATACTTGGCGGTGAACATCGCGCAGACTGGATAACAACTTATCCATTTAATGCACTTTTTGATGAAGGAGCACATATTACTGGTCACCCTTCTTCAAAAGGTGATATCGTAGTTGGCAATGATGTATGGATTGGTTATCAATCCTGCATTTTATCTGGTGTTACAATTGGTAACGGTGCCATTATTGGTGCAAAAAGTGTTGTTACAAAAGACGTCCCTCCATATGCAATTGTGGCTGGTAATCCAGCAAAATTTATTCGATATCGTTTCCCGCAAGAAACAATTGACAAACTAGAGAATCTTGCATGGTGGGACTGGGACATTTCTGTTATAAAAGGAGCTATTCCATTACTACTTTCCGACAAAATCGACGAATTTTTCACCTCGCCCGAAAATGAATCTATATGATTAAAACAGAAAGAGCATCCAATTATTTTTCAGGATGCTCTTTCTGTTTTTATTTTTTATGTCCATGCAAATGATTACACGGAGAACATTGAAATGGAATCTTATCTAAGCAATTAAAGTTTGTTTCGCAAATTTGTTCAATCGTTGGAACAAATGGAATGACAACTATGTTACTTTCTACTATTTGTGTAACAGGTGGCAATACTGTGCCTACTTGATGTTCAAAACGAATACTCGCTTGATTTATATAATTTCCTGAACCATTTGGCGCGCTCTGTACTGCTACTTGGAACGAAACTGTCCTTGCTTCACCAGGATTTAAACTTCCGATAAGAAACCCTACTGCCGGGCTTACATTCGGCACTGGCGTATTATCAACCGTTACACTTCCAGGAACAAATCGAACACTACTATCTAACATATCTTGAAAACGAATATTTTGCATTACAGTATCACCCGTATTTGTGATGACTGTCGTAAACGTAATGACATCTCCAATTGTTGCTACCTGTAAATCTGCCGTTTTTACGACTGTCGTTGAGACATTTTGAGGAATAAACGGGATAACAACTGTATTACTATCACCTTCAACTACTACTGGCGGCTCATTCGGATTTACAGTTGCAAGCCCATTCGCTGTAGCAGTATTTGTAACTAAATTATTTACTTGCCCTCCTATTATTACAACTTGGAAATTAATAATTGCTGCATCATTTGGCTGAAAATCACCTAACGGAATACCAGTATTCGGATTAGCAAATGGAAGAGGTACATCATTTACAGTTACCGTACCATTTATAAATAGCGTATTCGGATCAATGATATCTGTTAACACAATATTGGTCACAGGAACTGTACTATCATTTATAACAGCGATTCCGTAAGTGACAACATCCCCTATCATTGCTACTTCAAAGTTTGCTCCTTTTGCAACAAATAAGATTGCAGTATTTACCGTCACTATAACTGTATTGCTTGTATCCATCACTGTAACTGGCGGCTCCCCTGGTACTAAAATATATTCTGCTAACGCCCCAGCAACGTTCACTACTGTACCACCATCCGGAAAACTTGTAATCGTAGCTTCATATGTTACAAGTGCCGTCTCACCAACTGGTATATCAGGTATCGTAAATCCAATCTGCGGATTTACCCCCGGTTGCGGAACCCCATTTATCGTTACACTATTTGGAACGAAATCAGCTTCCTGAGATAGCACATCGATAAATTGAACATTCATTGCATCAGCAGTACCAGTATTTAATATACGAACAGTATACGTTACCGTTTCTCCTACACCAACAACTGAATGGTCTACTTCTTTTAGCATATCTAAGCTACCTCTATTTACCGGCGTAACCGTCGTATTACTTGAATTTGTAATTGTAGACGGAGGTTCTCCTGGAATCAATTCGAAATCACCCGTTACTCTTGCTGTATTCATAATGCTACTAGAAGGCGGAACTGCGATTACATTTACTTCAAATGTAATTAATACACTATCCCCTACTGCAAGATCAGGCAATGCAAAACCTACAAATGGATCTAAACCTACTTGCGGAATCCCATTTATTTGTACACTTCCAGGAACGAATTCTAAACTAGGTGATGGAACATCGATAAACTGAACATTCGTTGCTGTTACCGTTCCCGTATTTGTAACTTGCACACTATACGTTAACGTATCTCCTAATCGTGTCGCTTCTTTATTTACAGATTTTATAACGCTGAATCGTCCTCTATTCACTCTAGTTATCGTCGTATTACTCGGCTCTGTTACTACAACTGGTGGTTCTCCTGGCACTAAAGTAAAGCTTCCTGTTATATTTGCAACGTTCGTAATTGTTCCTGATGACGGGATGTTTGTAACTGTCGCTTGAAACGTCACTATAACTGTTTCACCAACTGGGATATCTCCAACTCCAAATCCAGTAATCGGATTTAAGTTTGGTTGCGAGGCTCCATTTATCGTTACACTATTTGGTACAAATGACGCCCCTGCTGAAATGGTATCAACAAACTGAACAGCATTAGCTGTTACTGTTCCAGTATTTGTTATTTGAACCGTATACGTTAATATATCTCCAACGAGAGTAGCAACCCTATTTACTTGTTTAATAACATTAAATTGCCCTCTATTTACAGTTGTAAGTGTTGTATTGCTCGGCTCTGTTACTATAACTGGTGGTTCTCCTGGTACTAATACAAAACTTCCAGTTACATTTGCCGTATTGGCAATTGTTCCGTTTGATGGCGCACTAACAACGGTTACTTGGAAGATGACTTCTACACTTTCACCTGGGTTTATATCTGGAAGCGGGAATCCATTATTCGGATTGAATCCAGGTTGTAACACACCGTCTATCGTTACAGTGTTCGGCACGAATGCTATAGAGGAAGGTAATACATCACTATATTGAACATTCGTTGCTGGCACTGTTCCTGTATTTTGAACTACTGTTGTATATGTGATTGTATCGCCTACTGCAACAACCGGCTGACTCACTGATTTTAAAACATTCAAACCAGGCTCATTGATTTCTGTTAATGTCGTATTACTTGTCGTTGTTTCCGTAATAGGCGGTTCTGTTTCACTTACAGCAAATGTAGCTGTAACGTCTACAAAATTAACAATCGTTCCACCTTCTGGTATGCTTGTAACCACTTCCTGATATGTGACAAGTACAAAATCATCGACAGGTATATCTGGAACTGTAAAACCAATGAAAGGATCTAATCCTGGTGCTGGTACCCCGTTTATGCTCACACTTCCTGGTACAAATGCTACACCCGCGGAAGTAGTATCGATAAATTGAACATTCGTCGCTGGCACTGTTCCGAAATTAAAAATCAATACATCATACGTTAATATTTCTCCTACCGTCGCTACTTCTTTATCTACTAGTTTCAACGGAAAAATAAAGGCTATATTAATTGTCGTAACGACTAAATTTGTTAATATCGTTTCCGTAATCGGTGGTTCCTGCGGATTTGGTTGTGAAGTAAATGTAACATCTGCATCATTTAATATGACTTCATTATCTGGAATTTCTGTAATCGTCACTTGGAATGTGACCTCAATACTTCCACCAGCGATTAATAATGGAGTAACTGTAAATCCTATTTCTGGATTTAAACCAAGTTGCTGCACTCCACCTATCGTTACACTATTGTCAACAAACGTCGTTCCTTCTGGTATGACATCTTGGAAGAACACATCTGTAACAGGGATAATTCCTACGTTTGAAATGAGCACAGTATACGTTAATACATCCCCAACGGCCCCAGTTGCAACATCAACTGTTTTTGTTGCAGTTACTTCACCAGGAGGAGGTAACGGTATTGTAACTACCGTTGTATTACTTGAATTCGTTGTTGTTACAGGTGGCTGTAAAGGATTTAATAAGAAAGTGGCTGTAGCAGATGCTGTATTTAATACCGCTCCACGTGTAGACGGTGCAACTACCGTAACTTGGAACGTTACTGTCAATGATGTTCCAGCTGCAATATTAGGAAGCGGGAAACCAACATTTGGGTCAAATCCAGGTTGTGGCGTTCCATTTATCGTTACACTATTTGCTACAAAAGTTGTTTCTAAAGCAATTGGATCAAGGAAAGAGACATTCGTTGCTGTTACTGTACCGTTATTTCGAATGACAACAGAATACGTGTAAGTTTCTCCAAGTGCTGCTTGTTGTACAGATGAAGATTTTTGTATATTTAACTGTGCTGTGTTTACTTGCGTCACTACAAAATTACTATTTGTAACAGTCGTTATTGGAGGGTTTGCTGGATTTATAAGAAAACTTGCAGTAACGTTCGATTGGTTTCTTATATTTCCACCGCTCGGAACACTCGTCACTGTAACTTGAAACGTAATCGTAACCGTTTGCCCGACCGGAATATTTGGTACCGGGAAACCTAGCATAGGATCCGCGCCTTGCTGTACGACTCCATTTATCGTCACACTATTTGCTACAAAGGCAGTACCAGACGGAATTGGATCTTGAAAAACAATATTCGTTGCAGGAACAGTTCCTGTATTTTGAATAAGAATCGTATACGTTAACGTATCTCCTACACCGGCTTGTAGTGTATTTACACTCTTCATTACATTAAGTGATCCTACATTCACTCGCGTCACAACAATATTACTAATCGTTACAATTGTAATTGGTGGCTGGAGAGGACTTACTTGGAAATCAGCAGTGACATTCGCATTATTCGGAAGAACTCTATTTGGTGGTACACTCGTGATTGTCACTTGAAAAGTGACCGTCACCATTCCTCCTACTGGAATATTAGCAAGTGGAAATCCAGTTGTCGGGTTTAAACCTGGTTGAGGCGTCCCGTTTATTGTTACACTATTCGCTACAAAAGTGGTTCCAACTGGAATCGGATCAAGGAATGATACATTTGTCGCTGTCACCGTTCCACTATTTTGTATACGAACTGTATACGTTAACGTATCTCCTACACCGGCTTCAGTAGCACTTACACTTTTCATTACATTTAACCCTGAAGAATTCACGATCGTCATAACAGTATTACTTGGTACTGTTACAGTAATCGGCGGCTCTGTTGGATTTACAAGGAAATCTCCAGTTACATTCGCATTATTTACAACATTATTTCCTTGGGGAATTTCATCAATTAATACTTCAAATGTAACAATAACACTGGCGCCAGTAGGCAAATTATTTAATGGGAATCCAAGTTCTGGATCTGCCCCTTCTTGTAAAACACCATTCACAACTACACTATTTTCAATAAATAATGTCCCTTGGGGAATTGAATCTTGGAAAAATACATTCGTAGCTGGTACACTACCTGCATTTATGACTTCTATTGTATATACTAAAATATCCCCTACTGTTGCAACATCCGTATTGACTGCTTTCACAACTTCAAAGTTTCCTGATTGTACTGTCGTATTCACAACATTACTCGGTACATTGATTGTTACTGGTGGTTCATTCGGATTCACTTGAAAGCTTGCTGTTACATTTGCTTGATTTAAAATATCTTCATTTTCTGGATTCTGTACAATTACTACGTCAAATGTGACTACAACCGTTTGAGCCGCAGGAATATTCGGAAGAGAGAATCCTGTATTCGGATTTAGTCCACTTTGCTGTACTCCATTAATTGTTACAGAATTTGCAACAAATGAAACAGCAGAAGAAATAGGGTCTTGGAAAAATACATTTGTTAACGGAACATTCCCTGTATTTTGAACGGCAATTGTGTATGTTAAAGTGTCTCCTACTGCCGCTTGCGTTGTATTCACTTCTTTTATTACATTTAAACCGCCTGTATTAACTTGTGTCACAACTGTATTCGTTTGTCTATTAATCGTTATTGGTGGCTGATTTGGAATAACGACGAAATTAGCAGTTACATTTCCGCGATTCGCAATTGTGCCTCCTGATGGCGTTGATGTCACTCGTACTTGAAAAGTCACTGTCCTACTTCCGCCGGGAGATATATTTGCTACTGTAAACCCAGTCGCTGGATTTACCCCAGGTTGTGAAACCCCATCCACAGTCACACTATTTGCTATAAATGTCGTTCCAATTGGTATTGGATCTTGAAAAATAACGTTCGTTGCAAGTACATTTCCTGTATTTTGAATTGTTACCGTGTACGTAAGAACATCGTTAACCGTTGCAAAAGCTCTATCCACTGTTTTTCTCGTTGTTATATCAGCTATATTAATTGTCGTAACTACAGTATTACTTGTCGCTTGCCCTGAAACTGGTTGTTGACCAGGCACTGGAGTAAAGGTAAATGTTGCACTTGCACGGTTTGGAATTGGATTGACAAGAGGGTTCGATGTTACTCGAACTTGAAAGCGCACTACAGTCGTTTGCGAAGCATTAATACTTCCTAGATTAATACTACTTGCTGGATTCGCTCCTGGACGCGCTACTCCATTTACCGTAACGCTATTTGCGACAAATGTTGTTCCAGCAGGGATACTATCAACAAAAATAACATTGCTCGCAGTGACATTTCCATTATTTGTGATATTAACTGTGTACGTTAATACATCATTAAGCGTTGCCGTCTGTAAATCTACAGATTTCTGCATACTTATAGTTGCTTGATTCACTGTCGTTTGTACTGTGTTTGAAGAAGACGTACTTGTAATAGGAGGACTACCAACGAAAGGACGAAATTGATATGACACCATTGCACGATTTAAAATAGGATTGGGATTCGGGAATGATATTATTCGAACTTGAAATGTAACAATTCTTTGCGTGTTATTTGGGATTGTACCTAAATTAATTCCATTAGAAGGGTTTGCATTCGGCTGTGTTACTCCCCCTACCGTAACACTACCTGCAACAAACGTCGTTCCGTTCGGAATACTATCACGTAATACAACGTTTTCTGCACTTCCTGTTCCTGTATTTGGGACCGTAATCGTATAAGTGAGGGTATCCCCTACCCCTGCGACTGTTCTATTAACTGATTTAACAGGATTAATAATTGGACCTGTTGCATCAATTTGAACACCAAAACCAGCTGCTGCGTATCCATCTCCATTTGTAACAAATCGAACCGTTGCTGATGTTTGACTGTTTACTAAAGATGAGGAGGCATCTACATTCGTAATATCCCACCCTTGTCTTCGGACGGCCAAAGCTACCCCTAACGGCTGATTCAAATCTCCAAACGTGCCGCTCGTATCTAAATTTCCACTATCATTACAAATTTGTGACTGAAAGAAATTATTCGCAGGATTTCTCGGTCCGAATAATGCAACTGTAGCATTTGCATTCGGCCCAAAGCGAAGTTGATCTCCAACAATGTTAGAATCACCTTCTTGAGCAGTTACGAGCACTCTTCCTGTAACAGCTCCTGTTGCCGGCGTAGCAAAACCTGAAATTGTAGCATCAACTGGCGGGGATGAAGCATCGATAATTTCTTGACCTGCATATACTGACAAATTTCGAAGTGGTAAACTTGCATTTTGATACACAACCTCAAGCGTCCATCCAGCTGAACGACTGATTGTCGGGTCGGCTGAAGTTCTTGCAGCTGGCACAGCACCCGTTGTATATGTGCCTGCTCCACCTGCACTAACAAGATTTGTTACATTGGCAGAGCGAGCATAATAAAACTGATTTCCTACTGAACCTTGCTGCGCGGTAGCAGGATCTGGCGTAACAGAAAACGTCCCTGCTGGCGTTGTAAATGTAATGTTATCATTTAAAAATGGTAACACATCTTCCGTATCAGTCCGGAAAGTACCAGCCCAAACTAATTCTGCATATAATACACTGCTTCCCGCTGGAAGATTTAAAATTGCACTTGAAGAATTCAATTGCCATTCATCTGTTGTCCCTGCTGGGAACCCTGGTACTTGCAATGCTGTATTTACTGTCGTAAACACAGCAAGTGTACCAAAAATATTACCTGGTGCAGGTGATGTAGGGCTAAGTCCCAGCGTATTCCCAGTAAACGTGACGGCACCAGGTACTGTTGTCGTAAACCTATTTATAAAAGGCACACAATCATCTCATTTCAATTATAGTAAAAAGTGCTCTATACTATAAAATGTAGACAAACTATACAATGTACGTTGTCCAACAAAATTCCGCACATATGAGAGGGGTTTATAAAACTATGCGCTACGTTATCATAACAGGAACTTCACAAGGTTTAGGTGAGGCAATCGCTACGCAATTATTAGAAAAAAATACAACTGTCATCTCTATTTCTAGAAGAGAAAATCAAGAGCTTACAAAACTTGCAGAGCAATATAACAGCAATTGCATTTTTCATTCCCTAGATCTTCAAGATGTACATAACTTAGAAACTAACTTTAAAGAGATCATTTCATCTATTAAAAAAGACAATGTATCCTCTATTCATTTAATTAATAATGCGGGTACAGTTGCACCTATGAAGCCAATTGAAAAAGCTGAAAGTGAACAATTCATTACGAACGTTCACATTAATTTACTTGCACCTATGATTCTTACATCTACATTTATGAAACATACGAAAGACTGGAAAGTAGATAAACGCGTTATTAACATTTCATCTGGTGCAGGAAAAAACCCTTACTTTGGCTGGGGCGCTTATTGTACAACGAAAGCTGGTGTAAATATGTTTACACAGTGCGTAGCAACTGAAGAAGTGGAAAAAGAATATCCAGTAAAAATCGTCGCTTTTGCACCTGGCGTTGTTGATACAAATATGCAATCACAAATTCGCGAAACAAATAAAGAAGATTTCATAAATTTGGACCGCTTCATTGCATTAAAAGAAGAAGGAAAACTATTATCACCTGAATATGTTGCGAAAGCTATTCGTAACTTACTAGAAACTGAGGACTTCCCTCAAGGCGAGGTTATTAGAATCGATGAATAACAAAAAGGCGTGCTAAAATAGCACGCCTTTTTGTTCTACTTCTCTAAAAATATAAGCACAGACTCCGCAATTTGCTCATAACCAATTTCTTGATAAATTTTATTCGATGTCGGATTCGCTAAATCAGTATATAACGTAGTCGTCTTGTACCCTTCATCTAACATACGTTGACTAAGTGCCGCTACACACTTAGATGCGTATCCCTTTTTCCTTGCTTCTTTCGGCGTATATACAAAATTAACTGTTATATTATTTTTAGTTGGTCTCGTTTTTGCAGCTACAGAAACGAGTTTCCCATCCACTTCCAAACCAAACAGTCGATTTGTAGTTATTAATGTATATGCAGTTTGTTTTGCTTCTTCTTTCGTAGTAGGAAGCTTTACATCTTCACAAAATTGATATATCCACTGTTCTATTAATGGTAATTCATCATTATTTACCGCTCGAAAAAGTCCATTCGCATTACACTTCTTCTTTACTCTGTTCAACTCATACACACCTTGCTCCATTGCAACATTCATTTTCTTATTTTCTAATACCGCAATCTCTTCCGCTAATTTCTGTACAATTTTCTTATTACCGATCAATCCAGGAATATCCGGATATACTTTCGTTAACTCTTTTGCAAGTTCCTCAATAGCTACTCCCGAAATTTCAGAAGTTGCAACAATGATTTGTTTCTTCTCTTCTGTTTGCAGAAATACAACCGCAATTTCTTCTCCTTGTTTCGCTATCCCCATAAATGTTGGTTGTTGGACCATTTGTAATACACCTAATATGAGATTGTTTTCCTGCTCATTCTTTTCTAGAAATGGTGTAACATCTTCTTTAAAATGAAAAATCTCTTCATATACATGTAATTGAATCATCGACAATCTCTTCTCTCTATTTATATTTTAATTAAGTATTGGCGATTAATTCATTAAATCCCTCTTTTACGATTCAATAATATTCAAAGCTAATGTATTCAAAGCATTTTCAGCTTGTAAAATTCTCTGTTTTTCCTTTTCAAATACATCTTCTTCTTTTCGAAATGACTCTTGTCGATTTTTAATCATACGATTCATTTCTTTTTTACTCGGTCCACCGTATACATTTCTTTTTTGAATAAAAGCTTCTGGCGATATAATTTCTTTCCACTCTTTTTCTAATAAATTTATTTTAAAATGTTCTTGCAAGTACATATTTACCTCTTTGAAGTGTAATTCATGTAGTTCTTTTTTCTGCTCCAATGACATATTTGCAATAGCACTTGCTGCATGATGAGCATGCCGAAATGGAATTTCATAGTTTTTTGTTAAAACATCGGCGAAATCCGTTATCGTTATTGCATGTTTATAGGAACGACTTTTTAACGTTTCTTCTTCTACTTTCATCGTTCGGATCACTGCATTCATCATACAAAAAACACGAATTGCCTTTTCAATCCCTTTATATAAATATGGCTGCAAGTCATCTTCCGTATCGACAATATCACCAAATGGTGTATTATGAATCATTTGAAATACTGTAAATGCTTCTCCTAAAGCACTACTTGTAATTGCACGAGCGTGTTCAATTGAAACCGGATTTCGTTTTTGCGGCATAATACTACTGATTTGTACATATGGCTTTGCAACAGTAATACCGTCATATTCTTTCGTTGCTAACAACAAAAAGTCATGAATCCATCTACTCGTATTCGTCATCATTACCATAAGTAGCGAGCTAACTTCTAATAAATAATCCGCTCCAGCAACAGCATCATATGAGTTCTCAATTACATTTGTAAATCCAAGTAGATGAGCAACTCGTTCTCGTTTAATCGGGAAACTTGTTGTAGAGAGTGCAGCTGCCCCCATTGGAGACTGATTTAAAAGCTGGTACGTTTTTTTCATTCGTTCTAAATCTCTTTGCATCGTATCATAAATTGCTAACGTATAATGACCAAATGTTGTTGGCTGTGCTGGTTGTGTATGTGTATAAGCTGGCATGATCGTTTCCTTATGATCAACGGCAAGTTGCAGTACACTTTCTTGCAATAACAAATGATGTTCTATTAATCGTAATACATATCGCCTTAAACTCATGCGATACATCGTTACGCCCATATCATTTCTACTTCTACCAATATGCATATTACTTACAAAATCGCATTTCGCTTCTTGAGAAATTAAATGTTCGACTAAAAAAAAGAGATCTTCATGCTGCTCTGTATAGAGCAATTGCTCTTCTGGAATTCCCTCTACCTTTTTTAATGCGTGTAATATAACTTTAGCTTCTTCCTTTTTCATTAAATTTTCTTCCGTCAGCATCGTAATATGTGCTTTATGCACTTGAAACATATCTTTCAATAAGTAATTTCTTTGAAAATGAAATACATGTTGTAATACACAATCCACATATGTTTTCCCAGGGAAATCAGCGCCTTCACTCTTTATAAACTCTTCTTTACTTTGTTTCATCACCTTTTCCCCTCTCACCTAAGTATTACTACCCATCATACCCAGAGATAGAAAAAAAGTGCTTGTACATAAAAATAAACTCGGTGCTCTCTGCACCGAGTTTATTTAATAAAAGTCGCATCATACTTATCACTTTGCAACACTTGGAAATGTAAGTTTGCTAAATGTTTCCGTATTTCTGCACTATCGTCTTCATTTAAATTATTTGCCAAAAACACAATCTCCGTACAGTTTCCACGTTTATCCATAGCGTAAACTGCTTTTGTAACCGTCCATGGTGTATAACCATTTTTTTGCCCAGCATGTCTAAATGTTTTACGGTATTTCTTGGCACTCATGTCTGTTTCAACGATATTTGCCCACACTTTTTCTTCAGCTTCTGTCAAGCCACCTTTATGGTTTGCCTTTTGAAGTAATACCATATAATCATTTGCAGAAGCTGCTGGTAATCTATCTGACCAAATTTTGTCGTAACGTTCCTCTAAATAAAGCGGAATTTCCTTCTGTAATAATGGTCCCTTCTTCTTTAAGCGTTCATGAATAATCATCGCATATTCACGATATTGCTCTTGAGACATTTCTTTTAACTTTTTCTCTATTTTATATTTTGGAACATGTAATTCTTTATGCAAATATCCCGGGATATACAAAGATGAAACGATTGGAAATAGTGGTTGATGTGCAGGAAGTGATAAACTTTGTAAATTTCGATTGATGTTATCTAATCCTAACAATTCCATTAAGTATTCAGCATTTGCATTCGAACTAAACTTAACCATTCCTTTTGCCACTTCTTCTAAAGAAACCGCTCCTTCAGTTATCTTGCCCGTTTTCTCCAAATACTTTTGCCATCTATCTTGTGCACCACCATCTGTATTCGGCACATAATAGCGATTCACATCATTAATCGACACGAAACTAGAAGAATCAATTTTCCCTTCAGTAACTTGTTTCGTATATTCAAGCGCCACAATTAATTTCATCGTACTAGCAACTGGCAATACAACATTTGGGTTTACAGAATAAACAACTTTATCATTTCTCTTTACTAGAAGCGCACTATTTTTTTCATCTTTATGTTCTTCAATAAAAGATGCAATATACTGTGCATCATCATTATTTGAACTCCACACTTTTTTCACTAAAAAGTTACCCGATATTAGCAAAACAAAAATACCCACAATTACTGCGCATACTATAGTTTTTTTCAAGTAAAATTCCTCTCCTATTGTGTAACTCTTCTCTATTTATCATTTAAAAACAAAATAATGAAGATGGTCATTTACATAACCATCTCCATTATTTTAACTTGTATGCTCCTATTATGTCTACGTCATAAATTTCACAAAATCCTCAAGAAACTTTTTATAATGTAACGACCAACCAATTCGCACCCAATTTTTTAATGCTTTTGCATCAGGTTGAGGCCGAAAATCAGCAATACTCTCTCCTTTTGCAATTCCAGCTGTATCTACATCGACACGACGATATACATAATCTAAAAGGGATGGATTTGCCGCAACCATCATTGTAACGACGTCATGTACTGGACTTCCTTTTATTTTCGGATTTAACTTTCTATAAGCTTTATAATAGTACGTAAATATCGGCTCGATTAACTTATTAAAACTCGTTTTAGAGTGTTTCGTAATATATTTTACCATTTCCGGTGTAATAATTGCTTCAGATGTAACGTTAAGTGGCACTAATGTCACATTTTTGGCATTTTGCATAACTAATTGTGACGCAATGGGATCACCATGAAAATTCGCCTCTGCGACTGGTGTTACATTGCCAGGCATTAAGAAAGCACCGCCCATTATATAATATTCTTTCACATACTTCATCATCGGCTTTTCTAAAATAAATGCTGTCGCTAATGTTGTTGATCTACCAGCATCGACTATTATTAATTCTCCTTTATATTTTTCAAGAAGATCAAAAAATGTACAAAAAGGCTTTATATTTGGTGAAAAAGTTTTTGGAGGTTTAATTGGCCCTAAACCGTCTGTCCCATGAATTTCTGGATAATACGTCGTAATATCTCCGGATAAAGGAATTTTCGCACCATTAATAACAGGTATATCTTCCCGTCCTGCCATTTGCAATAAATATGCGGCATTACTTGTCGCCTTTTCTTGTGTTACATTTCCATATCCCGTTACTACACCAACAATATCAATATCAGGATGCAACAATCCATACATAATTGCTAAAGAGTCATCAATTCCTGGGTCTCCTAAAAATAACACTTTTTTCATCGACCTCAACTCCATCCCCTCAGTTGTTATTAATTTATGAATAACCGTGGATATACAGAATAAAAAAGAACAAATTCATACGAAAAAACGCAGTCTTATAAGGACTACGTTCTTCAGCTAACCTATACTGTTTTTTTTACAGCACTCATACTTCCAATAACATAAGCGATAAACGCAAAACAAATCGGGAAGACAACTGTATGTATACCGAACGGATTTGGATAGAAAAGATGAATACACATATATGAGCCTACCCCAACTAAAATAGACGCAAGCGCTCCTGTAGCATTTCCTTTCCTCCAATATAACCCTAATACGATTGGCCAAATGAATGCTGCTTCTAATCCACCGAAAGAAAATAAATTTAGCCATATTAAAAAATCTGGTGGTTTAATCGCCGCTGCATAAACGAGTAGTCCTACAATACCAGTAATCCACAAACTTCCTTTTTTTATCGTACTGTCTGCTGCATCTTTATTTATGTAATTTACATATATATCTTTAATAATTGACGAGCTTACAAGTAATAATAAAGAGTTTACTGTAGACATAATCGCTGCCATCGGTGCAGCTAAGAAAACTCCAGCTAACCAAGGAGGTAACACTTCCATCGCAAGTAGCGGCATTACTTTATCTGGTACCGTTATACCTGGAAGTACTACTCTTGCAAATACACCAGTTAAATGCATACCGATCATAATTGTGCCAACGACAACGGTTCCAATTATTAAAGCTTGATGCATCGCTTTTGAATTTTTATAAGACATGGCACGCACGCTAATTTGCGGTAAGCCGACAACGCCAATTCCAATTAAAATCCAAAATGATGTAACATATGATTTCGTTAAACTGCCATCTGCTCCGAATGGTGTAATTAACTTTGGATTAATTTGAACAAGTTCCTGCATAATCTTTTCAATTCCACCACCAGCAATGACAGTAGCAATTAAAATGATTGTCGTTCCAACTAACATAATGATTCCTAATAATGTATCTGATAGAGCAACTGCACGAAATCCACCAATTAATACGTACACAAGTACAGAAAAAGTAAATAAAAATAGTGCTGTTGTATACGATAGACCAGTTAGTGACTCGATTAATCGTCCACCACCGACCCACTGGGCTACTGTCGCTGAAAATAAAAAGATAATAATACATAACGCAGAAAGTATAACAACTGCTTTATTATTGTATCTCCCTTTTAAATAATCGATAAGAGTAATTGCTTCCATCTTCCTAGCGATAATTGCAAACTTTTTACCGATAACCGTTAAAACGATATAGCCTGTTACAACTTGAATCGCAGATAACAGTACCCATCCAAGACCCATATTGTAAGCAATACCAGGGCCACCAATAAAGCTACTTGCACTACCGTACGTAGCAATCATTGTCATCGCTAATAATAAACCGCCTAGCTCACGCCCACCAAGAAAATATTCTTGTAAAAATTTATTATGAGCAGTTGCTTGCACACGTCTTGAAGCATATACACCAATTAAAAATACAACGATAAACGAAATTATCATTGGAATGATTACATACCAATTCATCTATTATTCCTCACTTTTTTCTTCCTCATCGAGTGAAATATCTTGAAATACAAAACGAACAACTAAACTAAGTAAAATAACCATAACGATAAATCCAACGATACAGCTATAAAAAAACCATGCGGGAAAACCTAATACATATGTATATTCATTCGGATTTTTACTACCAAGCCCATAAGCAAATCCGTACCATATTATAAAATTAATAATAGCAAGTCCAAGACCAATTAACGCTTCTCTATGGGCTATTCGAAAGCGTGGATCATCATGATAATCTTTCATTTTTACCCCTCCTCTCACGATGTATTATTGTACCATTGTTCTTCTAGTTTTTCCTACTAGAAAGCAAAAACAAGCAGGATTTTTTATAATCATATAGAAGATTCTCTTACATTACATATTTTTTACAATTGTAACACAAATGAAATTTGAATTTTCAGTATTTCTTAATTATGATTTTAATTAGAGGCTTTCCATCTAGTTTCCACATCCTTGATTTCGGAATAAGCGCCGTCTCGTACTGCGTTTACATTATATTTTCAAGGGGGTTATACAATGAGTCAACTAGCTGTAAATCTTCATGAAAAGGTAGAGAAATTTCTTCAAGGTACAAAAAAGTTATATGTGAATGGATCTTTCATTGAAAGCGCTTCCGGTAAAACATTTAAAACACCTAACCCAGCAACTGGTGAAACACTTGCCGTCGTTTCTGAAGCTGGTCGCGAAGATATTCATAAAGCTGTAGTCGCAGCTCGTATGGCTTTTGACGAAGGTCCTTGGTCTCGTATGAGCACCGCTGAGCGAAGCCGTCTCATGTACAAGTTAGCTGATTTAATGGAAGAACATAAAGAAGAGCTTGCACAGCTCGAAACATTAGATAACGGAAAGCCAATCCGTGAAACAATGGCAGCAGACATACCACTTGCAATTGAGCATATGCGCTATTACGCTGGATGGGCTACGAAAATCGTTGGTCAAACAATTCCTGTTTCCGGTGATTACTTTAACTATACACGCCATGAAGCTGTTGGTGTCGTTGGTCAAATTATCCCTTGGAACTTCCCGCTTCTTATGGCAATGTGGAAAATGGGAGCAGCGCTTGCTACAGGATGTACAATCGTTTTAAAACCTGCAGAACAAACTCCACTATCTGCTCTATACTTAGCTGAATTAATTGAAGAAGCTGGATTCCCGAAAGGTGTTATTAATATCGTACCTGGATTCGGTGAATCAGCTGGACAAGCTCTCGTTAATCATCCACTCGTTGATAAAATTGCATTTACCGGTTCTACTCCTGTCGGTAAACAAATTATGCGACAAGCATCCGAAACATTAAAACGCGTTACACTTGAATTAGGCGGTAAATCACCAAATATCATATTGCCAGATGCTGATTTATCTCGCGCGATTCCTGGTGCACTTTCTGGTGTTATGTTTAACCAAGGACAAGTATGCTCTGCTGGATCACGCTTATTTGTTCCGAAGAAAATGTATGATAATGTCATGGCTGATCTCGTCCTCTATTCTAAAAAACTAAATCAAGGTGTCGGTCTTAACCCTGAAACAACAATTGGCCCTCTCGTTTCCGAAGAACAACAAAAACGTGTAATGGGCTACATTGAAAAAGGGATTGAAGAAGGCGCTGAAGTCCTTTGCGGAGGAAGTAATCCATTCAATCGAGGCTACTTCGTTTCTCCTACAGTATTCGCTGACGTAAATGATGAAATGACGATCGCAAAAGAAGAAATTTTCGGTCCAGTTATTTCTGCAATACCATTTAACGATATTGATGAAGTAATTGAACGTGCAAATAAATCACAATTCGGCTTAGCGGCTGGTGTGTGGACAGAAAATGTTAAAACAGCACACTATGTTGCAAGTAAAGTACGTGCAGGTACAGTATGGGTAAACTGTTATAACGTCTTTGATGCAGCATCTCCATTTGGAGGATTTAAACAATCTGGTCTTGGCCGTGAAATGGGATCTTACGCATTAAATAACTATACAGAAGTAAAGAGCGTTTGGCTTAACTTAAATTAATGAGAAAGAACCTGACCTACCTGGTCAGGTTCTGTTCATTATGTATTCCTTTAAACTTGCAGTCCTCCGCTCACATTTAATACTTCACCTGTAATATAAGATGCGTATTCTGATGCTAAAAAGGCTGCTGCGTTCGCAATATCTTCTGGCGTTCCAATTCTACCAACTGGAATAGCGCCAACCATCTTTTCTTTCACTTTATCTGGTATCGTTTTGGTCATATCTGTATCCATAAACCCCGGACAAATCGCATTACAAGTAATACCGAAACTTCCAACTTCTTTCGCTGCTGTTTTCGTTAATCCTACAACTCCTGCCTTTGTAGCCGCATAATTTGCTTGACCTATGTTTCCTTCTCTACTAATTGAAGATATATTAATAATGCGTCCATACCCTTGTTGTCTCATGTAAAGAAGCGCGGGTTGCATACAATAAAAAACTCCAGTTAAGTTCACTTGTAATACTTGTTCCCAAGCAGACTTCTCCATTTTATGTAACATTGCGTCTCTTGTAATTCCAGCATTATTCACCAAAATATGTAATGTACCAAATTTTTGAACCGCATATTCAATTAACGACTTTGCTTCATTTTGATTACTCACATCACATCGATATGAGCACACTTCATATCCTTCATCTGATAACTCACGTGTCGTTTTTTGTAGATTTTCTTCATTTACATCGCTAATTAATACTTTCGCCCCTAGTTTTGCATAAACCCTTGCAATCTCTTTTCCAATTCCCTGTGCAGCTCCTGTTACAACAGCTGTTTTCCCATTTAAAAACTCCATTCCTATCCCCCATTTCTATTACTTATACTGTATATTTCGGCTCCTTGCTTTCCAATTCCTCTTTGTATAAAAAAGTCTATTTGTGTCAAACTAACTTTGCAACGTCGCATAAACGCAAGGAGATTGTGTCGAATGAACAAAAAGAATTTCAAACAAAGCAAAGCAACTGATGGCATTGATGTTGAGTTCTCTCGCGAACTCGCTGACCACAATGACTTAGAAGCAAACGCACGTGCAAATGCCGCTGATGCACGTCAAAAGCGCCAATCAACCGAAAAATAAGGTACATCACAACCTTATTCTTTTCAAAAGGGACCTACTACCCAACAAAATAAACCGAGAGACATCTCTCGGTTTATTTTCTATATTTTTTTGCATAATGAGCCAAAGTAAGCAATGGATATATATGAGCATAACTATGATAACGAATATAAAACCCACCTGGTAAACCTGTTCCAGTAGGATATTTTTCATTTATATAAGAGTTGGAGAGCAAATATGAAATACCTTTTCGAATGACTGGCGTTTCTTTATCATAGTAAGAAATGAGGGCATCTAACGCCCATGCTGTTTGGGATGGTGTACTAAATGGCAAAGTAACAAATCTTTTTTCCACACTACTTTGGCAAGATTCTCCCCAGCCACCATCTTCATGCTGTATATGTTCAAGCCATAAAGCTGCTCGTTTCACTGATGGATCGCTAGATGGTATTCCTAGTGACCGTAAACCAGTCAACACTGCCCACGTACCATATATATAACAAATTCCCCATTTCCCATACCACGATCCATTTTCCTCTTGTACATTCATTAACCAATTTATCGCACTTTGTTTTTGTTTCTCGGGCAATTCATTTTGCGTATACGTTCCGAAAAATTCTAATACTCTTCCTGTAATATCTGGTGTAGAAGGATCTGTAATCATATCACTTGCATTTTCGATTGGTAAATTTGCTAATATATGGCTCGTTACCCCTTTTTCAAAAGCCCCCCAACCACCATCATTATTTTGCAATCCTTTAACCCAATTAACCGCTCGCTCCCAAGCAGTGTCTACATTTTCGTTCCCTCTACTTCGCGCCAATGCTCTTAACGCAGCAGTTGTATCATCAACATCTGGAATCGTCGTATTCACATCCGAAAAGCCCCAACCACCCGGGAAGAGATCCGGTGCATGTACACTCCAATCTACTTTCTTCGTTTGCTGTTTTCTTAGTAAATATGCTGATGCATTGTGAATCACTTTACTTGCTTTCGGAACTTGAGCTTCTTGCAAAGCATAACTGAGTAAAGCTGTATCCCATACAGTTGATGGAGAGTTTTGCAAATGGCTCCCTCTCTCCATCTTCCATATATAAGATGTGATTCCCGTTATAGCTTTTTGAATAATTGGTGATTGAATAGAATGTCCTAATGCAAGTAAAGCATAAATCATATAAAACGAGGCAGTTGCGTAGCTATATAATGTTCCATTTTCATCAATACGCTCTTTCATAAAACGTTCTACTTCCTCATATCCTTTATGATGCAAAGAAAGTGGATACGTTATAATTTTCTTCACGTCACTTACTAACGTTTGAAAAACTGGAGACCGATCCTCCCGAAACCATTCTCCGCCCCCGCCTGCAATGTGATTTAAATTTGGCAATAACTTTTTCCCTACTCGAAATCTTTTATTTAAACACAACATCATCGGAATTAAATGAATACGTGCTGAGCTACTCAGTTCAAAAATACTGAGAGGGGAATCATTCTGCAGAAACATAATTGGTGTTGGCAAATGAAAGAGAGAAGGATATTCATATTCTCCATGAATCGCTAATAAAAACTTCGTCATAAAATGAGCACGCGCTACCCCACCGCGCTCATTTATAAACATTTCCGCTCGCTTCATATTCACATCTTCTTTTGTATATTTTTCCGATGCAAGTAAGGCAGCATAAGATTGAATTGTAGCAGATAAATTACCACCCACTTCATCTTCATACAATTTCCATGTTCCTTCATTTGTTTGGAGTGATGCTAATCTTTTTACAAACGGTTCTATCTCTTTATCTTTACCTAATAATTTTAATAAAAAAATCATATGACAATCTGTTAGTGGCGCTCCTTCAAAACAAAACCGCCACGTACCATCTTGCCGTTGCATTGTTTGAAGTGCAGTTGTTCTTCTCGCTATTTCTTCATGCACTTTTTCATATAATAACAAGTTGCTCACCCACCCTTTCGAAATCCGTATAACGATATTCAAAAAGGTAGCTGAATATGTATAAAAACAAAGAAAAGCAGAACATATAAAATGTTCTGCTCATAAACAATACCCTACTCCGACAATAATCCCTAATAAAGCACCGACTACTACTTCATACGGTGTATGCCCAACAAGTTCATTTAACTTCTTATATTCTGTTTCTCTACCGTGAAAAAAATCATTCAATATTTTTGCTTGTTTACTTACTGCAAGCCTTACTCCTGAAGCATCATACATAACAATAATGGCAAAAATTGTAGCAACCGCAAACATCGAGCTTTCCACACCTTCCACTACTCCAACTCCTGTAGCAAGCGCTGTAACTGTTGAAGCATGAGAACTTGGCATCCCACCTGAAGCAAAAAACTTTGCAAAATCAAATTCACCTGTTTTAACTAATTTGAAGACTACTTTCGTTAATTGTGGTAAAAACCATGAAATTACAGCTGCCATAAGCGGATCATTATGTAAAATTGTTTCCATGTTCTCAGCTCCTTACTGACTATAATGGAAATTCTATATAATATAAGTATAAAGAAAAATGCGTAGAAAATACTACGCATTATGATACTTTTGCTGATTTATTTTTTATAAATTTCGGTTGTTTCTGCACTAAAAACTTAGTCTTCGCTACCGAGAATACAAATAATGCAACCCATATACAGAAAAATGCAATCATATGAGTAGATGTGAAATGTTCACCAAATACGAATACACCTAAAATTAAGCTAATTGTTGGTGCAATATATTGTAAAAAACCTACCATATAAAGTGGAATAAGTTGGGCTCCTTTTGCAAAATAAAAAAGTGGTAGAGCTGTAACAATACCTGCTCCTATTAATAGTAATGTCGATAACATTGAAATAGATCCAAATGAGCCGAAACCATGGGCGCCTGTCATAACAAGGTAAATGATTGCAAGCGGTGTCACTAACATCGTTTCCATCGTAAGTCCAATTGTAGCATCATAGTTTAACAGTTTTTTCGTTAATCCGTATAATCCAAATGAAAAGGCAAGTGAAAGAGAAACCCACGGAATAGATCCGAAACGCACTGTTAAAATGATAACCCCCACTCCAGCTAAACCAACTGCAACATATTGCCAGAAGTTTAACTTTTCCTTTAAAACGACTGTACCAAGTAAAATACTAATAAGCGGATTAATATAATAGCCAAGACTCGCTTCAATAACATGATTATGATTAACGGCCCATATGTAAACAAACCAGTTTCCGCTAATCAAGACTGAAGCTATTGTTAATGACATTAATAATTTAGGTCGTTTAAAAAGATTCACAAATTCCCCAATAAACTGACGAAACCTCTTCGTAACACCTAATACGAGTAACATAAAAACAAATGCCCAAACGATGCGGTGTGCTAATATTTCATCTGCTGGAACTTCCTCAACCCATTTCCAATAAATCGGTAGGATTCCCCACATCGTGTAAGCACCAGCCGCGTATAGTATCCCTTTTTTTTGCTCTGCTGATTGACTCCCCATCTTCCTTTTTCTCCTCTTCTCATTTTTTCTCCATTATACGGTCTCACATGCTCACTTTACCAATAATCAATCTGCATTTCTTTCGACATTTCTCATACAACGAATAATAAACATACCGTTATTACAACAAGTAACGGTATGCCGAAAACAAATTTCTTTTTATGAGTTTTATGATGAAACATATACATGCCGATCCAAGCTCCAACTGCTCCTCCAGCTGCCGCCGATAAAAACAACGTACTTTCTGGCGTTCTCCACTGTTTCTTCTTTGCTTTTCGTTTATCAAGCCCCATAAGGCTAAAAGCTATAACGTTAATAATAAGAAAATAAATCCATTTCATCGCTTTCTCTCCTTATGAAAAATTCGATTAATAGTAACACGAAAAAACGACGGAAACAACTGAAGAACTCTTTTTATCCAACTAGTTTCATTCCTTTTTCTTAATTAGTTACCTTCATATTTACATAACCAACTAAAATCGCAGTTAAAGCATTTAATATAGAAAAATGTTATGAGTAGAATCTTATATTTCATTACATTCATCCACTACCATATCATCAAAAAAATTGCTCTCAATCACTTTCTCATCAAAACGAAGAACTACAATTAGCCCTACATATAAAGAAACAAAATTTAAAAACCATTCCCCATTCTCATCTTTCTTAGCTAAGCATTTAAATATCTCTTGAAATTGCACCCGCTCGTCTGCAGCAACAATGTGACGTACACCAAAATATTTCAATACAAGATTCAGCTTCAGCTGTACGGATAATGATAAAATATATTTTAATAGCTTCGTATACTCTGCACTATCTTTTTGACTATACAACTTCACAAGCTTTGGATGTAAATTCGAAATCGATAATTCCTCGTCAGTCACTCTAGTTACTTCTATCGTTTCAATCATCTTTTTCATATCCATCACATTCACCCCTTCTGAAAAAATTCTAAAGCCAAAGAGTACTTAATTCAAAATGTACAACAATTGTGCGTTTCTCGTCTCTCGTTCTTCCTCACTGACTAAATCATACTTTTTTAGGAGGTGAAAAACATCATTTAATAATTTCTGTGAATGAATACCTTGCAAAAAACTCTTTAACTCTTTAAAGATCCCTTCAGGTAAAAAATTCTTTTGACTTTCAAGCTTATTCATCACATCTTCAATAGAATGATCAATGTTACATACCATACTAAACTTCCCCCTCTATCCTCTATAAATAATATCCTCAGCTAACGATGTAAACACTTCTCCAACAAGAGAATCTTCATCATATACAGATGAACCATTATTTTCTTCACGTTTCGCAAAAGGTATTTTGACAATTACTTCTGTTTGCAATTGTTCTGCAAGCATTTCGCCGCCGCCTTTTCCGAAGAGATAATTTTTCGATCCATCTTCTTCTTCATAATAAGCCATATTTTCCACAATACCTAAAATCTCATGCTTCGTATGTTTTGCCATTACACCAACTCTTGAAGCAACGAATGAAGCTATATTGTGCGGAGTTGTAACAATTATTTCTTTCGCTTGCGGAATCATCGCTGCAACATCAATCGCAACATCTCCTGTACCTGGTGGTAAATCAAGTAATAAATAATCTAATTCTCCCCAGTGCGTATTCGCAAGGAAATTTTGAATCCATTTATTTAGCATCGGTCCGCGCCACATCACTGGGTTATTTCCTTCTGTAAAGAATCCCATCGACATGATTTTAACACCGTGACTAATGACTGGAATTGCCGTTTGATCAATCATCGTTGGTTTCTTATTCGTTTCCATCATAGCTGGAATACTAAAACCATATATATCTGCATCTAATATCCCCACTTTTTTGCCCATACGAGCTAGTGCAGTTGCAAGATTAATTGTCACCGTTGATTTTCCAACTCCGCCTTTTCCGCTCGTTACAGTAATAAAACGTACTCCTGAATCCGGGCGAAGCATGCTCGGCATACCAGTTTCTGTTCTAGTATTTCGCTTTAACTTCTCTGTTAAAGCTGCACGTTCTTCTTGTGTCATAGAACCAAATGTTACCTCCACTTTAGAGGCACCAATTGCGTGAAGCGATTCTTCAATATCTTGTTGAATTTTTGCTTTTAACGGACAACCTTGGATTGTTAGTACTACTTCAAGTTTAACCTCTGTTCCGTTCATTTGTATATTTCTAACCATATTTAATTCTACAACACTTTTGTGTAACTCTGGATCCTCTACATGTTTTAATGCATTCATTATTTGTTCTTGAGTAAGCATAGAACTCATCCCTTCTCTTATTCTAATTTATATACAACATTTTCTTGGCACTTCATCTGGTGAAAAAGCTTATTATCCCCCGCTAACGGGTGGGATTAATGCGACTATATCTCCGGCTTTTATCATCTCTTCATTTATTACAAACTCTTCATTAACAGCCACCATCACTTTATCCAGCGATTGTAAACAATAGCTGGCTTTGAGCCATTCTTTTAATTGCTGCACTGTCATTTCTTGCTTTTCTGAAATTACTAATCGATCCGATCCAACTTCCTCACGCAAATTTGCAAACAGTAAAATTGTAATCATTTTCTCATTCTTCCTTCTTTGGTTTTCCTTCTGGATAAGGTGTGTTTTCAAGTTGATCTCCAACCCACATCGTTCCATCTTCCCAAAATTCTTTTTTCCAAATTGGAACGATTCGTTTTATACGTTCAATCGCGTACTCATTCGCTTCATAAGCTACTTTACGATGCGGTGATGAAACTGCAATGACTACCGCAATATCCATTATTTCTAGTCGCCCTACACGGTGCGTAATTGCTACTTTTGCATCCAGCCATCTTTCACTAATTTCTTCACCAATTCTCATAAGTTGTTTTACTGCCATCGGTTTATATGCTTCATACTCTAAATGTAGCGTTCGTTTTCCTTTTGTTAATTCTCTCACCGTACCAATAAATGTTGTAATCGCACCTGCTTCCCTTCTTGCGACTTTATTCGTTACTTCTTCAACTAAAATCGGTTTATCTACAATCTCAAATAGCACTTGTCCCATTAAAACCACCTCTCACTTTATGAAATGTCCAAGGCCATTCACTACCTTCGTTATCTTCTAATAAAAGAACATCGACAAACATATCTTTTTTATATCCTCTTGTCCCGCCCGGCAATACGATAAACGCGTTGGATTCTGCCAATGAAGAAACTGAGCTAGATTTATCAAACCCTGATGGATAAGCGATTAATTTCCCCTCATCATATTGCAATTTTGCTCGTACAAATCTTGTAAATGGATTCGGTTTTAGAAAATCTTCTCCTAATAACGCTTTTTCTCTTTTTAAATGTACTTTTTCACTAAACATATACGTCCGAATACACGGTCTTACGAATAATTCAAACCCTACGTAACAAGCTGATGGATTCCCTGATAAACCAAATAATAACTTGCCATTTAATTGTGCTACAGTCGTAACACTTCCTGGTCGCATTGCAACTTTATTAAAAAGAACAGATGCACCTAACTTTTCGTAAATAGCTGGTAAATAATCATAATCTCCTACTGATACACCGCCCGTTGTAATTAACATATCTACTTGGCCAAGCGCTTCTTTCACAGCTGTAAAACACGTATTAAAATCATCACTAAACTTCCCAAAATATTTTACTCTTCCGCCCGCTCTTCGAATTTGAGACAATATCATGTACGTATTACTGTTTCGGATTTTCCCTGGCTGTAATGAATCATTGACATCCAGTAATTCACTCCCAGTCGCTAACAGTCCAATTACAGGCTTTCTCGCAACTGGTACTTCACTATAACCGAATGTAGCAAGAAGAGCTGAAATACCTGGATTAATGTACGATCCCTTCTTTGCAAGAACTGTTCCTTTACGAGCATCTTCACCTTGAAAAGAAATATTGTCGCCCGTTTTGAATGATCGCTTCACTTCCATATAATTGTTGCCATTCTTCTCATATTGACGAGTCAGCTCTAACATAACAACCGCATCACACCCATTCGGAATTTGTGCTCCTGTCATAATTCGAACTGCTTGAAATGGACCTACTTTCTCATGGAATAGCGATCCTGCACCAATTTCACCCACTACTTCAAATACAATTGGCGTTTCATAACTTGCTAAATTAGTATCTTCTGCTCGAATAGCAAATCCGTCATACGGCGAACGATTAAATGACGGTACATCATGGTCAGCTACTAAATCCTCTGCTAATATACGTCCATAAGCTAATTCAATTGGTAATAGCTCCTTTAAGCCCTTATCAGCAAATCCCATCACTTTACGAACAGCTTCTTCAACCGTAATTGGCACTCTTCTTTCCATTGTTGACACCCTCTCTATTAACCGAATACGCGATAATATAGTTGTTTCGCTTTCGAAATATCATTTGTACCATGAATAAAAACACGACCATCCCGAAAAAAAACGATGCGGTAATCATCGAATTGGCAAGATAGTAAATACGGATTCCGATCTACTTTTCCCAGTTTTTTTAATACTTTTTCTATATCATCAAAATTGTATTTCCTATTGTCTACTGTTCTAATTTGAACTGTATTTCTTCCGCATAAAACAGCTGCTTTCGTTTGATTTTCGTATGATAAATAAGGATAAGTTCGATTCAAACCGCATGAGAGACAAGCGTCTGTTTTTATTTTCCCTAATTTTATAAAATGATTTTGATTACTCCATATATCAAACATGAAAAATGTTTTTCTAATTGCTGAGAAATCTTCCACTAAAATTTTGAGCGCTTCTGCCACTTGATATGCTGCGACGATTTGAACAGTCGGGCTAATAATCCCAGCAGTATCACACGTCACACCTGTAACAGGGATATTTTTCAGCATACAATGTAAACACGGTGTCTCTTGCGGAATAATTATATAACTCATACCATATGATCCAACGCAAGAACCATATACCCACGGAATATTATGTTTTTGTGATAAATCATTTATTACAAATCGAATATCAAAATTATCTGTTGCATCAATGATTACATCTACATTTTTTAATAGACCTTCCATATTTTCTGAAGTTGCATCCATTACGAAAGCATGTATTTGTACTTCCGAATTAATTTGTTCTAGCCGATTTTTTGCAGCAATTGCTTTCGGCATTTTCTCTCTCGCATCTTGTTCAGAGTACAATTGTTGCCTTTGTAAATTACTCCATTCAACGTAGTCACGATCGATAATCGTCAACTTACCAACACCTGCACGTACGAAACTTTCGGCACTTGCACTTCCTAATGCGCCTGCCCCTACAATTAACACATGTTTATTTCGAATTTTTTCTTGTCCTTTACTCCCAATTGGTTTGAACAACTGTTGTCGTGAATACCGATCAGCCATTACATACCCTTCCTCTCAAGAACTCTATTTCATATTAGAATGTTGTTTCTGATAACAAGCAAAGTAAGCAAAACCAACAAACCCAGCTCCTCCAATTACATTTCCGATAAAAACAGGAACAAAATTTTTAGCCAGATCCATCCACGTTAGATGACCAGCAAAAATAACAGCGGAAATGACAAACATATTTGCTACTACTTGCTGAAATCCAATCACTACAAATGCCATAATTGGAATCCAAATTCCGATGATTTTCCCGACAAAATCACTCGTCCCGTAAGCGAGCCAAAGAGCAAGACAAACGAGCCAATTACAACCAATTGCTAAAATTAAAGTTCTCCCAAATGATTCATGTAACTTCCCTTCCGCTATCGCTACCGTTTTATTTAAATACTCTCCCTCTGTTAATCCGCCAAGATGTCCAAAGCAATACGCAACGAAAATTGCCCCAATAAAGTTCATGAGAGTAATCCAAACCCAGTTATTCAGTACACTTATTAATGTAATTTTCTTTGCATAAAGCGCCATAGACAGTGACATCATATTTCCCGTAATTAATTCTCCTCCTGCTAATACTACGAGCATGAGTCCAACAGGAAATACTGCTCCTCCTAAAACATTCACTAGACTTCCCCAGCGCTCAGGTAAATTCCCTAAAACTCGAATGTTAAGTAAAAAACCTATCGCAATAAACGCTCCTCCTAAAAAACCGAGAATAAGCATCGCTGGCAATGTCTGTCTTACTTTTTGAACACCGGCCTCAATGACAAGCTCAGCAATTTGTTCCGGCTTATGAAATGCCATTACCCATTCCTCCATTTTCTCCAAATAAAAAAGCAGCTTCAAAAAACCTCCTCAAAATAAAGGTTTTTGAATGCTGCTTAATTTCTCTGCACATCTTTTACAGAGATATCAATCATCACTTTTACTATAAAATAGAAAATCCACAACTCTTGTAAATTTTCCATTTTTCACTATGACGCTAGCTTTATATATTAACCACCGATATGTGACATTTCAATTTTAGGTATTGTTTTCTTATTTGTATGATTTAAGCGTTCATCTGAATAACGATCTTCCCTATTATTCCATATATCGCGTACTACATCTGTAATGTCCTCATCTGTATGTTCAGAACGAAGCAATTCTCTTAAATCATTTCCTTTAGAAGCAAATAAGCAAGTATATAATTTTCCTTCTGCAGAAATACGAGCTCTCGTACATGATGAGCAAAAAGAATCTGTTACTGATGAAATAATACCTATTTCCTCATCGCTTCCTATATAACGATACCTAGTAGCCACTTCACCAGAATAATTTGCTTCTATCCGTTCTAACGGCATAACTTGATGAATCGTATCTACTATTTCTTGTTTAGAGACGACCTCTTTTAAATCCCAACCATTATAATTTCCAACATCCATATACTCAATAAAACGAAGAATATGCTTATTTTCCTTAAAATATTGCGCCATCTGCAAAATGTCCTGTTCGTTTTTTCCCTTTTGAACGACCATGTTTATTTTAATTTTCATTCCAACTTCAGCTGCAGCCTGTATTCCTTCCAGAACCCTTTGCACTTTGCTCCTATTACCATTTAAATAGAAAAACCGCTCTTCTTCTAAGGAATCTAAGCTAACTGTTACACGTGATAGTCCCGCCTTATATAAATCAGGAGCAAACTTTTTAAGTAACGATCCATTGGTTGTTAAACCGATATCTTCTACACCATCAATTTTATTAAGGCGCTCAATAAGCTTTGGAAGCCCTCTTCGAAGTAACGGTTCTCCGCCTGTAATCCGTAATTTTCTCACACCTAAAGAAACGAAAATACGTGTTATCCTTTCAATTTCATCAAAAGATAAAATTTTATCATTAGACAAAAACGAGTAATCAGGACCAAATATTTCTTCTGGCATACAATATCGGCAGCGAAAATTACAGCGATCAGTAACTGAAATACGTAAATCCTTTAACGGACGTTGCAACTTGTCTAATGTAACTGATTTCATCTTCATTGCCTCACTTTTATTTTATATTTAAAACACGTTCTGGATGGGTATATACATTTAAGGAGTGATTACGAATAAATCCTATTGTCGTAATACCTAAATCTTCCGCTAGTTGCAAAGCTAACTCAGTTGGAGCTGATTTTGATAGTATAATTTCACAACCGATTTTTGCAACTTTCAATAATATTTCCGAAGAAATACGACCACTAAAAACAATGATTTTATCTTTTATAGAAATATCGTTTCTTAAACAATAACCGTAAATTTTGTCTAGTGCATTATGCCTACCAATATCCATTCGGCTTAAAATAATACCATTAACATCACATAAAGCTGCATTATGAACCCCACCAGTACGATGAAACGTATCCGCAGATTGCTGCATTTCTTTCATTAACCGAAAACAATCATCGGCAGCAACCTGTACATGGACACCCCTCATTTTTTTTGCACTTAGTGCATCATTTGCAAAAACAAACCCTTGCCTACTCATACCACAACAAGACGTAATATAGCGTTTATTTTGCATTTGTTCATAATACGGATTTACTTTTGTCGTTGTTACATGCACAAATCCTTCTTTCTCCTGCACCCATACACTATCAATGTCTTCATACTTCCGAATGATTCCTTCAGACGCTAAGAAGCCTATTACCATATCTTCTATATATTCTGGAGTACTAACCATTGTAACAAACTCCTGTCCGTTCATTTTAATGGTGACAGGAAACTCTGTTACAATGCTGTCCTCTATATGTTTAAATGCTCCTTGTTCATAACGAAAGATTTCTCTTTCTACCTGTATCGGTTTCACGATCAGTATCCTTCTCTCACGTTATATTTTTATCAAAAACAAATACAGAAACTGCAATATCTTCTTCTACTTTCATATCTGAAAACAAATTCACTAATTTCGCTCCAACAAGTTCCTCCAAATGTTCACGGGAATTCGCAGCATACACTTCTTGAATCATTTTCGTTCTAGCCATATGAACCATTTCCGCACCGTCCATCGTACTTGAAATAAATTTTTCAGTAGGTGTTAAGTTTCCATAAAGAGTCGCTATAGCCATATTTTCCGCAAAAACAGTATGAATTCGTTCTGGTCCTTTTCCGAAAAGTTCCTTTCGAAGTTTTCGTATCATATCATTAAATTCATGTACTTTTTTTGACATACAATTATACCTCCCAAAAGCCTCATTTTACTCTATTATATATTTTACCAAAATGAGCCTTCCGCCCAAACTATTTCCTACAAATATTTGGGCGGAAAGGTTCACTTCATGAAGTTTATTCGTCTTTTAACCCTTTCCCCATACCTTTTAAGAAATGAAGCCCAAACCCGATAGCACGGTTAATATCTGGGTCTTTCAATACTTTCATAAGATCGAATACCCCTACTTTTTTATTACTTTCTAGATGTTCATTACCTTCTTCTAGCCCGACTAATAAACTACCTATAAGCTTTTTCGTAAGTTCTGGGTCAAGTTCAGTTAACGCACCTGCAGCGCCCATCATATTATTAATTAAATTTGTAACAGGCTCACGAGTTACTTGACCTAGAACAATTTTCGCAATTGGTTCTTTCGCTTTTAGCATTGAATTTGCAGCTTCTAGCATTCCAATGTCATTTAATTCCCCTACTATATTAAACATCTGATTTAGAGCTTCTTCATTATTAGTTAGAAGCTCTTTTAAATCATCTAACTTTTGCTGTTTTATTTCTTCCTCAGTTAATTCTTGTTTTTGAATCATTTTTATAGGTGCAGCCATAGTTTTCTCCTCCTACTTATCCGTTAAATGCACATATCCTGGACGTGCCCACTTACGATGTACCTCAATTCCAGCTTGAGGGTGACGTTTTTTATTGCGTGGGTTCGCTTTTGGCATCGGATTTTCGCCATCAACTTCTAATACTTCCATACGTACTTTTGTTTGTTTATACGCAGGTGTATTCGTACGTACATCCACAGCAGGACCTGTTAAGAAATTAATTGCCGTTTCGTTATCTGTAGAGTTCATCGGTAAATATAACTCATTCGCTTTTACACGATCTGTAACGAGTGCACGTAATTTTAATGCTCCAAAAGGAGAGACAAGACGAACTAACGAACCTGTTTTTACGCCACGTTCTTTTGCAAGGTCTGGAGAGATTTCAACGAAAACACCAGGTACTTTCGTTTGAATACCTGTTGATTTATTTGTCATATTCCCTTCATGGAAATGCTCAAGCATACGACCGTTGTTAATGTGAAGGTCAAACTCAGCTGGAAATTCAGCTGGACGTACCCAGTCAGCAATCGCAAAACGAGCCTTTTTATCTGGGAAGTTAAATCCGTCTTGGAACAGAAGTGGTGTATTCGTTCCATCAAAACTTCCCCAATGGAAACTGTTCCATCCTTCAAGCACTTCATAGTTCGCTTGCGAGAACAATGGTGATAAACTTGCCATCTCAGCAAAGATTTCACTTGGGTGGCTATAATTCCAGTTTGCACCTAGTTTATTCGCAACTTCCTGGACGATCCACCAGTCTGGTTTCGCATCTCCTAGCGTAGGAAGAACTTGATATAATCTTTGGACACGGCGCTCTGTATTTGTGAAAGTACCTTCTTTCTCAAGAGATGGCGCTGCTGGTAATACAACATCTGCATATTGAGCAGTTTTAGAAAGGAAAACATCTTGCACAACGAAGAAATCAAGGCTCGATAACACTTCATGTACATGATTTGCATTAGAATCTACAAGAGCCATATCTTCTCCGACAAGATACATTGCTTTCATTTTTCCTTCGTCAATTGCGTGAAGCATTTCGATATTATTAAGACCTGGTTCACTATCAATTTTCACTCCGTAAGCAGTTTCAAATTTCGCACGTTCCATTTCGTTAGTAACGTGCTGATATCCTGGAAGCCATCCTGGTAAAGTACCCATATCACAAGCACCTTGTACGTTATTGTGGCCTCGAAGTGGGTATGCGCCTGCTCCTGGACGACGGTAGTTCCCTGTTGCAAGAAGTAAGTTTGAAATTGCAGCGGAAGTATCAGAACCACCTGTATTTTGCGTTACCCCCATACCCCAAAGGATACATGTACCATCTGCATCACGAATCATTCCAGCCATTTGAATAAGCGTTTCTTTTGAAATGCCTGTTACTTCTTCTGCATATTCAAGTGTATATTCCTCTAGGCTTTCTTTGAAATCTTCAAAGAAGTTTACATTCTCATTAATGAATTCCTGATCATGCCAACCTTGATCAATCATATATTTCGTAACAGCCATTAACCAAACTTGATCTGTTCCTTGTTTTGGACTAATAAAGACATCTGATCGCTCTGCCATTTCGGTTTTACGAAGATCAGCTACAATTAACTTTTGTCCGTGTAATTTATGTGCACGTTTAATACGTGTAGCTAGAACAGGATGACCTTCTGTCGGATTACATCCTACAATAATAACAAGACCAGATTGCGCAATATCTTTAATCGTTCCGGCATCACCGCCCATACCAATTGTACGGAACAAACCATCCGTTGCTGGTGATTGGCAATAACGTGAGCAGTTATCAATATTATTCGTTCCAAATACTTGTCGAGCTAATTTTTGAATTACATAATTGTCTTCATTTGTAATTTTAGAGGAAGAAATAAATCCGATAGAACCTTTACCGTACTCTTCTTTAATAGCGCCTAATTTATTTGCAACTACATTCAGTGCTTCTTCCCATGTAGATTCAACAAACGTTCCATTTTTACGAATTAAAGGTTTTGTTATTCGTTCTTTAGAATTTACGAAATCCCAACCAAATTTCCCTTTTACACAAGTGGAAATTGCGTTAACTGGTGCATCTGAAGATGGCTGTACTTTAAGAATTTTACGCCCCTTCGTCCACACTTCAAACGAACAACCTACACCACAAAATGTACATACTGTTTTCGTTTTCTTCGTACGAGTATCACGCATGGCCGCTTCCACTTCTGATACCGCAAAAATACCGCTATATCCAGGCTCAACTTCTTTAATTAAATCTACCATCGGTTCAAGAATATCTGGTTTTAATCCCGTCATAAATCCAGCTTCACCGAGCATCGTTTTCTCCATTAAAGCGTTACAAGGACAAATCGTTACACATTGACCACAGCTAACGCATGAAGAATCATTAATATTTACTCCTTCATCCCAAATAACTCGTGGGCGTTCCGCTTCCCAGTCTATCGATAACGTTTCATTTACTTGTAAGTTTTGACACACCTCAACGCATTGACCGCATGCAATACATTGATTAGGATCATAGCGATAAAACGGATGCGTCATATCAACTTCACTTACATCTACTTTCGGTTCATACGGATATTTTTGATGTTCAATTTCCATTAATTCTGCTGTATTATGCAGTTTACAGTTCCCATTGTTGTTGTCACATACTGTACAGTATAATAAATGATTTTCTAGTAACCGATCCATCGCCTCTGTTTGTGCTTCTTTTGCGCGAACAGAAGCACGTTCAATGTTCATACCTTCCGTTGCTATCGTCGAACAAGAACGCATTAACTTTCCGTCAACTTCTACAATACAAGTGTCACATGTTTGAATAGGATCTACTTCTGGCACGTAACAAATTTGCGGATGTTCAATCCCGTTCTCATTAATAACACCCAATATCGTTGAACCGGGCTCCGCTGTATACTTTTTTCCGTCAATTGTAATATGAACCATGTTGTTATTCATGGTCTTTCCCCCTTTTTGAGAATAAAAAAACTCCACCACGAAAATATACGCACCACATTTCGGCACGTTATTATCATGGTGGAGTAGTTTATTAGCACATCTTGCTAAAATACCAATCCATTTATTCATAAATAAAACGATAGAGTCATAACAGGTCATATCACGATTCCATCTTTAACACTATAATTATAGCGTTAAAGTTAAAAATATACAATATAAAATTTAAACTACGCATATGTCAGCTTGTAACTATCCATAATAACCCATATAAAGTGAAACTTTAATCAGTGGGGGGTTTTCTTCATCCCCCACTGATTATCAGCCCTCACCAATCGGGATAAAACATAACAAGGAGTAAGCGAACAAATGGGGTCTTTTAATAAATGGATTCGTGGTGAAAAATCTCTTTCTACCCAAGAGCAAGCTGATTACGCATTAAATAAATCTATCTCTTCTTCCCTTTCCCTTAATTTAAAGCACTTGTCCAAACTGTTTAGCGGTATTCCAGAATTAATAACACGCACTTTTCCATTAAAAAACGGACAGGAAGCTGCACTCATATATATGGAAGGACTTGTAGACAAAACTGTTATTAACGTAAACATTCTTCGTCCTCTCTTATTTAAAGATTGGAATGAAGACGATTTTTGGAAAGCCTCTGTTTCTATCGGAAATATTAAAAAAGTTCAACAGTGGACAGACATTGAACAATCTCTTTTACACGGCAAAAGTATTTTATTTATAAACGGACAACTATCCGCTTTAGAGCTCGATACGCAAGCGGCACCAAAAAGGAGTATTGAAGAACCTACAACAGAGAGCTCCATAAAAAGCTCACACGAAGGATTTAATGAAGTAGCGAGCGACAGCCTTGCACTTATTCGTCGATATATTCCAAATCGCGAACTGAAAGTGAAGGAATTCACTGTTGGTGAACGAGCTACTTCAAAGGTTTTTTTGCTTTATCTAGCAGATGTTGCGAACGAAAATGTCGTAAAAGAAATGGCATCCCGTATCGAGTCAGTAAAAGTTGATGCGATTCTTACTACTGGTGAATTAGAGGGGTTTGTTGAAGATAATTCATTTACTCTCTTTCCGCAATTATCAATAACTGAACGCCCCGACACAACAGCACATCATATTCTTGATGGGCGAATTGCCGTTGTTGTAGATCGCTCACCAGGCGTATTAATAGGACCTATGACCTTTTCATCCTTTTTTCAGACGATAGATGATTACAGCTTCAGACCTATGATTCCATCTTTTATACGACTCCTTCGTTTCACTGGGCTATTTATTGCAATATTTGCTCCTGCTCTTTATATTGCTATGATTTCCTTCCATTATGAAGTGATTCCGCTCAAATTGTTGTTAACGATTGGAGAATCTCGAGCCAAAATTCCTTTTCCTCCCATATTAGAAGCTTTATTAATGGAATTAGTTCTCGAAATGCTCCGAGAAGCAGCGATTCGGCTTCCTGGACCTGTTGGGCAAACAATCGGCGTCGTAGGAGGAATTGTAATTGGACAAGCTGCCGTTCAAGCTGGGATTGTTAGTAACGTTATGGTTATCGTCGTATCAATTACTGCGGTTGCCTCCTTCATTATTCCTAACTTAGAAATGTCAGCAGGAATTCGGCTTCTTCGATTCCCAATGATGATAGCCGCCTCTTTATTTGGCGTCATTGGAATTATGGTTGGGATGGCAATCATTATTATTCATATACTTTCTATGGAATCTCTCGGTGTTCCTTATGGTAGTCCTTTTTCTCCGTTATTTGCTTCGGATTTAAAAGATACCCTTGTACGTTTCCCATGGAAATTTATGAAGAAACGGCCACTATCTCTACAATTAAAACAAGATAACCGGCAAAGAGATGTTGAGGAAAAGGAGGATAATAAGTGACAAAACGTGCAAAGAGGGAGATTAGTTTATTTCAATACATTTTAACGATTAGTGGTGTTCAAGTAGGATTCGGTGTCCTTACACTTCCGCGTGAAGTTGCACAAGGGGCAAATACAGATGGCTGGATGTCTATTATTATTGGATGTGCTCTCACTACTTTAGTCAGTTTATGTATTGTGAAAATTATGGAAAAGCATCCTGGATATACTTTACTCGATGTGCTAACTCGTTATCTTGGTAAGTGGCTAGGAAGAGTAGGAATGATTTTTTGGATTTTATATGCTGTCCTTGCAGCTATTTCCTTAATTTTTTCCCTCTTATACGTTATTCACATTTGGATTTTACCTAGAACTCCAATGTTTTTAATTATGATTTTACTATCTATTCCAATGTTAATGCTAGCATGTAAAGGCGTTCTTATTATAAGTCGCTATGCTGTTTTCACTGTATTTTTCACACTATGGATGCCTTTTCTATTGTTTATTCCGCTTAAAGATGGGCATTGGATTTATCTTCTTCCTCTTCTTAAAGAAGGCTGGATACCAGTTTTAAACACAGTAAAATCAACTATCATTGCGTTTCTCGGATTTGAGTTTGCATTTGTCCTTTATCCTTATCTCAGTAATAAATCATCTGCAAAAAAAGGAATTGTTCTTGCGAATTTGATTACGCTATTTATTTATCTTCAAGTCACCTTTGTCTCTTTTGTTTATTTTAGTCCAGATGGTATAACAAAGTTTTTATGGCCGACTCTTTCTCTTGTTACACCGTTTCACTTCTCATTTCTTGAGCGATTTGAAATTATCTTTTTGTCATTTTATCTCTTTATTATTTTTGATTCCTGTATTCCTTATATTTTCACTGCTTCAGATGGAATTAATCAATTTCTTAACAAAAAAGGCAGTTCATTACCTATTTATGTTTTATTATTCGGGTGTATTTTCATCTTATTCTTTTATATCCCTTCTTCTTATCAGATAAGTGCGTTGCGGGAATTTTGGGGAACTGCTAGTTATTTTATCGTTTTTCTATTCCCAGTCGTATTTCTCTTATACATGACACTTTATCAGCATTGGAAAAGGAGAAGAGTTTAAATGAGGCGCTTTATTCATTTCACTATACTTTACTTTCTCATAACCTTTTTAACAGGCTGTGGAGATCGACTCGACTTAGAAAAACAATCGATTTCATTAATTTACGGCTTTGACGCAAAAGCAAAAGGAAAATTAATTGTGTACCACGTGAATCCTATTTTTAATGAAGACGTAGAAAAAAAGTACGAAACACATGAAGCGAAAGTACGTACACCTCGAGAAGCAAAAGCAACGTTTAATAGCTCAAGTGGCGGTTTAGTATCTACAGAAAAGTTACAGCTCATTTTATTTAGCACAAATTTTTTAAAACAAGAAGGGGCTATGCCTTACCTTGATGTTTGGTATCGTGATCCTAAAAACACTGGAAACATGCGCATGGTTGCAGTAGACGGTCCAATTTCTTCAGTTATATATAATAACTTTAAAGATAAGCCTGCCCTTCCCGAGTATTTAACAGATTTAATTAATACGAACAAACTGTACAATCGGACCGTTTTTACGACATTCCATGAATTTCACAGGCAAACGTTTAATAAAGGTATAACACCTGCTATTTCAGAAATAAAAAAAGGTAAAAAGGATGTTATCGTTACTGGTTCCGCGCTATTAACTTCTCGCGGAATTTATAAAATGTCATTAAATCGTTATGAAAGCGCCCTTCTTCTTTTGTTACAAAAGAAAGCGAATACACCGGTTTCGCTTACATTGAAAATCCCTTCTACTTCAGTTGAAAGTAATAGTGATTTAAAAGATACCGATGGCGGCGATTTCGTAACAATAAATGTTCTTAGCATGAATCGTGATATCCATACAGATTATAGCGATAACCACTTCAAATTTCATGTTAAAATGGATTTGAAAATTGCTGTCTCTGAACTTACATTCAATATGGATATAGACAAAGATAGAAAGAAATTAACTTCTCTTATTACAAAACAACTAAACAAAGATTTGAACGATTTAATCCACAACATTCAAAAACAGCAACTTGATCCATTCGGATTTGGTGATTATGCGAGAGCGTTTCAATATAAAGAATGGAAACAAGTCGAAGATGATTGGCCGAGTGCCTTTTCAAAAGCTAATGTGAAAGTGGCACCAACTATTAAAATTTTAGAAAATGGGATTATTAAATAGAAAAAACACGCTACTTGTTCTTATATGAATAAGTAGCGTGTTTTCATTTCCATTACAAGTATTATTTCAATGGACTATACTTTATTTCTATTTCTATTTCTATTTCTAACATTACTATGTTTTTTAGCATATACAAAATATATGAAAACACCTATTATAATCCATGCCACAAAACTAATTAAAGTAAGCTTAGAAAGGTTCAAAGCTAAATATATACAACTTACTATCGAAACGATAGGTAAAAAAGGTACTAGAGGAGCACGGAATGGCCTCTTCATATTAGGATGTGTCTTTCTTAATACAATGACAGCTATAGATACAAACACAAATGCTGTTATCGTTCCCATATTCACTAAATTAGCTAATAAATTCAAATCCACTAATCCCGCTAATAAAGCTGCTAGTATACCTGTAACCCATGTATTAAAAAATGGAGTTTGTAAACGTTTATGGACACTTGAAAGTCTTTTTGGTAACAATCCATCTCGACTCATCGAGTAAGATACACGAACAAATGCAAACATAGCTACTAACAGAACTGTTGTTAGCCCTGCTATCGCTCCCACCGATAACAACCCAGCAATTCTATCTTCTCCTACAGTGCGCAACGCATATGCAACAGGATCAGCAACATTTAATTCCGTAAACGGAACCATTCCAGTTAACACGAATGAAACACCTACATATAGAACCGTACAAATGAACAAGGAAACAAGTAGCCCGATTGGCACGTTACGTTGTGGACGCTTCACTTCTTCTGCGGCTGTTGCAACTGCATCAAATCCTAAAAAAGCAAAAAATACAGTAGCAGCGCCTCCTACCACACCGTGAAAACCAAACGGTAGAAATGGTTGCCAATTCTCTGGTCTTACATATTGTGTCCCTACAACAATAAACCCTACAATAACAGCCAGTTTAATAATAACCATTATATTATTTATTCGTGCACTTTCTTTTGCACCACGGCTTAATAAAAATGTAACAACTAAAATAATAAGAACTGCTGGTAAATCAATGATTCCACCCTTCCCCATTCCTGGTGCCGAAGCAAAAATCGTAGGAATGTGAATATTAAAACCTAGTAGCAATGACTGAAAATATGCTGACCAGCCTGCTGCAACCGCAGAAGTCGCTAATAAATACTCCAGCATAACACACCAGCCAACTATAAATGCAAAAATCTCACCTAGTGTCATATATGTATATGAATATACACTTCCCGAAACTGGAACTGTAGATGCAAATTCAGCATAACAGAAAGCTACACATGCACATATAATTGCCGCTAATACAAAAGATAATACAATCGCCGGACCAGCATGTTTCGCTGCTACAATACCAGTTAATACGAAAATACCTGTACCAATAATTGCTCCAATCCCTAAAAGAGTTAGATCAATCGCTCCTAAAGTTTGATTCAATACTTTTTTCTTTTCTTCATCCATTGCTTTCTTTATGAAAAGACTCATTCTTTGAAACCTCTTTTTCAAGTTTATCTCTTACTTGTTACATTCTTTATTACTGTTCTATTTTAAAAATAAAAATATACATAGTTCACTTCCCCTATAGACTTAGTAACCCACCTCAAAAAAAACAGAAAAATCAATCTCTTTATGCCGTATTGAATTTTCAAAATATTAATCGTACCAAAAAACCATTAAGAATGCTGATTGAATTTATCATACAATTAATTATATTGTCAATAATAAATCAATCAAAAACAATCGGTTGATTATGTATCAAATGTTATTTTTATACATAATTATTTTCTCAAAAACATTGTTGTTTTCCACCTTAATATTCATACACATTTTATTACATTGATTTTCATACAATTTTCATTACATACAATGCAATAAAAATTATAATAACCTCAAATGAATTATTATTTAAAAATAATAATTCATTTGAGGTTATTTTACCATTTTAATACTAACAAAAAAGTGCAGATTTTCATCTGCACTTTTTTTATTCTTCCGCTTCAGCTTCTGCACTACTATTTCCAAGATGCTCCTTCTGAGCTTCCTCTTGCAGCTCCGCTGAAATCATCCCATAATAAAGTTCCGGATATAACCCAAATATTTGATATACACTTCCTAAAAACGGCATCAGAATCCCTCTTTTCTAAAGTTGTATTGCCACTTTTAAGGATTCCCTTTTCATTCATTATACATTCGTTTTTGACGTTTCTTCTTCATCTTGAACACCTAATAAATTTTGCCATTTTTTATACGGAGCGCTATTTGGATCTACATATCCTTTCGCATGCGAGCGATCCCACAATTGTTTAATAAACATTTCTTTCTCTTTCTTTGCCACCATATCGGCACCTGTACCGTAATAGTTCTGGAAATACAACTCGATTTCATCAAGGAATAGTCTTAATAATTCATCTGATGTTTCTTCTAACGTCGGATCATACTTCGCTTCACGATCATACATTAAAATCATATCTAAAAGATTGTGGACATGTTCTTTTCTAAGCCATCTTACATCTTGGGCTCCTAATACGAACGGATGTGTATATAAATGTCCACCTTGTATCATCGCCTTTTCTTGCTCTTCTTCAAATCGTGACAAGATGTTTTCATAAATAAACGGATTATGAAGCAACGCTCTGTGTAATTTATAACTTTCGCTTGAAATATTTTTCCCCATTGACTGAATTAAAAAGCTACGTCCTACACCGTTATATTGATACACAAACTGTCCATCAACAGCAACTAAACTAATCCAGCGATACATATATGCGTATAGTAATGCACGATTACATTTATCATAATCTAATTTTGTTTGAGTCGCATTTAAATCTGGCATAAAGGCTGGTAAGTGCCAATACTTATCTAAATGCGGCGTTAAACTAGATTTTTTACTATTTAATTTGTTTACACGGCGATAATACGATTGGAAATAGTCACCTTTATCATTCATAAATCCATTTGAAATATGTCCTGATGATAATTTAGGAAAGTCTTGCAGCGATAAGCCGTAATGCGCTCGATAACAGATCACTTCAAATGGCGAAAAGGCTTCATGTACTGTATCTTTTTCTTTAAACATTGCTTGAATTAATTCCTCTTGCAACTCTTTCTTTAAAGAAGGATGTATACCCCAATATTGTAATTCCCTATGATGAGCAACTTTCGGAACGAATGGACTCGCTAAATGGAACAGGTCTTCAATTTTTTCACGAACGTATTCATCGCGATCACGTTTCTTATAATCTGCTTCTTTTCGCAACGCTTCAATAATATTCAGTTCTAATTTATCACGATAGCGTACTTGCAGTTCGTCATAACAATAGCTCAGTATATGTTCTCGGTAGAAATCCTCTACCTTTTTCGACTGAATCTCTTCTGTTTTCGCATCACGACAATATTCCCCGTACAAACTCATGTAAATTTCCGCTGATATATCTTTCGGTAGTACACCTAAATTTAAATGTTGCTGCATATCTTGCCATATCTTTTCTTGCAGCTGTTCCTCAGCTAATACATATACATTCGTCGGGTTTGTTTTCCCTTCAAATTCCTTACTGCGCTTTTGGATTTCAAACAGTAAATTTTCACGTGTTTCATGTAAATTATCAAAAAATCTTTCCCAATATTGAATCATTTTATTAACTGCTTGATATAGCGATTGATATACAAGTTCTAATAGCATTTCTTTTCGATATTCATTTAATTTGTGTACATATTGCGTTACGATGTCTTCAAATTCTCTTTTGAATAAACGTTGCTGATTATTAATCATTTTTCCGAACCAGCCTTGTTGTTGAGCAATTTCTACTCGGCGTACAGCCGTTACCGTTCCATCAATATTACCCACATTAAATTTTTTATCGTAATTTTGAATTACATTACGCTTTTGTTCATTATTTTCATGTAGTCGATTCATTTTTTCTACTAACTTCTTTCGAATTTCATATAACATAAAACGCGCTGCTACTGGGTGAACGGGATCTGTTTTCTTTAAAAACCATGTATTTAATTGATAGGACTGCCCTTCAGAACCACTTGGTGAAAAGCGGTCTGATTCAATCATGTCATATAAAAGTGTCGTTACATGTTCATGTACCCGGCTCGGAATCGCATACGCATATAAACGCACCGCATGATCCACTCTTGCCACTTCACCCTTCATCTGTTCCATCATTTTCAGTTTCGTAGCTGAAATTTTACACTCATGTTGCAGACGATTTAATTCCTCATCTTTTTGCACCGTTCGTTGTACATAACTTTCTACAGCTTCTAAAAACAGTTTTGATTTCGCAACTCCGAGCTTACCACCCTCTGCTCCTTCACGTGTTTCATTGTACATTTGTCTATAGAAAATATGAGCTTGCTCTGGACGGGTAGCAAGATGCTCCAAGTCCTCTAAATAACTTTTACCTCTCTCCGGCTTTTCACGTTGCATCCCACGTTTTACATCTTGATCGTATCTTTGCTTCTTCTCTTGAAACAGTTGATCTAAATGAAGCCACGATTCATCTAAACCTTGCACGGCCCATTTTAAAGCACAATATTTTAACACATGTTCATATGGATAAATGAGTTTTGCCGTTCCTGCCCCGCAATATCGTCCTTTTCCGCTTGATTCTGCTAATTGCTGAATTTGATTGTCTTCCTGTGCAAAATGACTTGTGGACATCGGGCTAAATAACTGTAAATAAATTGTATTTGCCATCTGTTCCATATAGTCTGATAAATTGTGTAAATGGTGTCCATGTAGGTTTTCGTAATCGTATAAGAAACAATAATTGTACGGTAAATGATGTTGTTTAATTGTATGATTCGTTCTTCCGTCTTCATCTACTTGATCAGGGCGATACTCTAATTCAATTGTTACACCGCCGCGTTTTGATAATTCTCCAGTAGACCCGAGCGTAATAGCATGTAATTCTTTTAACGATGCATAGCCATTTGCTTGCACCGTTTCAAATTCTTTCGCGCTAACCGTTCTCGTCTTTACTAAAACATCCGGCATTAAAAACGCACCGCGTATTAAAATGTTATGATGCTGTAATTTCTTCCGAAGCATTTCACGTAAATATAAAGCAATTTGCAGAAACATCCCTGAACCTGTTCCGCCTGCTAGTGATGTTACTATAATGACACGCACACCATATTCCGTTTGATCACTTGTAACCGGAAAAATTTTCTCGATTTCTTGCCAAAAAGACGTCAATTTATCTTCTTTCATCGCAGCACGTAACGCTAAACGTGAAATGACGCGTAACTGTCCTGCTCCTTCTGTTAATGGTTTATCAAGTATAGTCGGATCCATCGGAAACCACTCTGGGATCGTTGGATCTCCCGCAATATACTCCCTAGGCGTTTTACTAGAACTTGTTTGTGTCTTAAACTTTCGAATATGATCGAATTTACTTAATGTATTCACATCTGTATCAAATACGTGCATTGCTACCTTTTTCCGGCGCTCTTCAGGCAGTTTTTCATATATTTGATGCGTCACAGTACTACCGATTCCACCTAAACCAATTAATATTGTTGGAACTTGTAATGTCATGTGAACCACCTTCCTATTCTTGCTTGTTTGAAAAAAGGGAAAGAGGATCAATACTCCATCCCCTTCTTATCCCTACCTACTATTCACATTCGTACTTGTAAATCTCTTTACCATATCCCCTATCAATTAGTAAAAGTTCATTTGGATATAGTGTCTTATGTTCCATTCCTACTTCATCCTCTGCTATAAACATTCCATCAATAATCATTCCAACTACTTGTGATTCTTTCGCTACAAAGACAGATTTCGAACCTTTCTTCGCTATAAACGTAACGGATTGCACGGTTTTTCTTTCTGCTCTAAATGGGATACCAAAATAATGGTTCCACCATTTATTTCGAAGTAATTCTGGTTCAGATTGATATAGCCAATCTTTCGCTACCTCTTGATCCCATTCATAATACAGTAGTGCTTTCCGGTGAAATCTTGGCCGAACAATCCATCCTAAAACAATGATTCCTACTACTAGCAGTAATAAAGTGATAGGAATGACAAACTTAAAAATAAGCGCATATTTTTCATAAAACGGAGCATCTTGAATATGGAATGTTATGTTTTTCTTTACTTCTTGTAACTTTGAATCCTGCATTACGATGGTAGCTTCTACGGTGCCGGTATCTGTAAAATTAAATGTGTCGGAGTAATAGGGACGAGGATAAACATAGATTTGATTTCCATGTTGCTTTATTTCATAATTGATTGATTGTTTAGATGTGACACCAGTAGATTTTAATAGTTTTTTTACAGCTTCTTCTGTCATTAACTTACCATCTAACTGTGGTTGTAAAACAAATGGTTTACTATTCTCTAAATTTGTCACTTTTTCTTCATAATCTTTTGTAACAGTTTGAAGTGATAATTTCGGTTTCTCAGCTGTTTCAATTTTAAATTCTTTCGTCTGTCTATAAAACCCCTTTATATTCATATGAACTTTCCCGCGTACTAATCCTTTACCAAGCTTCGTTTCGTAATAAAACACATGCCTTTTATCGTTCCACTTCATTGCATATTGTTTTCCATCTATTTCTACTTCTGCCTGAAAGTAAGAAGACTGAACTGGCAACTCCGTAGGCTTTGCTTCAATAACAGCAGTAACACCTTCGTACATTTTCTCTACATTTTTTTGACTACTATCATCTTTGTCATAAGTAGAAACCGTATAATTAAGCGCTGGTTCAACTAATACTTGTAGTCCTTCTTTCTCAATGTCCTGGTCCACTTCTATCGTATAAGTTCCTGGTTTAATAACTTCCTCATTTTCCGTACTTATATGAACTATATTTCCGAACAATTTTGCTTCTCCTGGTGCATGTATGGAAAAAGAAGATTGTAATTGTAATGGTTTAGAAATTTGTGTGACTTGATAATCGGGCAGAGAAGGCGATTGTCGTACAAGCGTCATACGCTTTAACGGAAATGGTGTTGTAATCTCTACTCTTTTCCCCACTACTTTCGTTTTTACAATCGATTCAACAGAGGAGAATGGATCACGATTTGCAACTAATGCTGCCACTTGATTTACACTTTTTACAATGCCATCTTCTCCGCTTGACGGCATCGTAACGCCATTTATCTCTTTCTTCCATATTTCCTTGAACGTATTTAGTTGTTCTTTTTCTTGTTGTCCTAAATCTTCTTCCATCGTAATTAAGACTGGATGTAACGATATCTTTTTTGCATCCATTTCTTTCTTAAACTGGGCTAATTTCCACAAAATTTGTTCTTTTCCGCCAACCTTATCTTTTTCTAAATCATTAAATGCCCCGTCAGTTAATACAATAAGCCAAAATTCACGTTTTCCATCTATATCTGCTTCCTTTTTTATAGATTGCATCGCCGTTTCTACCGCGCTAAATGGAGTATTTAAATACGTTTTCCACGCTCCAATTCCCTCAATTTCTGTTTGCCTTTTATCCTTCGTTAACGAAATGTTTAATGGATCATTCGGCTTACTCATTGGAACGTAAGAAAATTTATCTTTTTCATCCAATAGCGCAACTAAACTTTGCAAAGCATAATTGGCATATTTCCAGCGATCGTTATTTCTCATGCTGCCCGAATCGTCATATACAAGTGAAACGACCCTTTCCTTTGCCTCCTCTCCTTTTGCAAAAGCTGATAAAGGTAAACATATAAATAGAAACAACATGAACGTGGCACAAATTCGGATTTTCATGATGAGGCTTCGCCACCTTTGTAGACAAATTCCTATGTTTAAATTTATGAGAGGAAACAAGATATATGACTTGTATTTTAGGACAACTAACCCACCATAACTTTATTATGTAAACAGATCAGACACTTGGTAATATTCCTTCTAGCATTCTCTATCCAATTATATAAGTAAAAAAGCCTGTTTAAGCTCCACACTTAAAACAGACTTTTCCTACTTTTTATTTTAAAAACACACAACAAAAAGTTTGATTTTTGACTTAACACATCACTTCTATTGTAAATCCACCAGGTGCTTCAATATAAAACGTATACGCATGGGCATGCTTAGGAGGCTCGACCAAAAATCCATCTTCCTTCAATCTTCGATTTATCTTGTCTACTTGTTCTTCACTTTCTTGTGGAAATCCTACATGAAATGTTTTTGGATACTGAACTTCTTTCCCTTTCATTAACGTTAGTATAAATCCATCATTATCACGCATAACTGCAAAGGCATTCCCCCTTGTTCCACTACAAGTTAAGCCAAAATACTTTTCTAAAAACTCTCTTGCAGCTACTACATCTGCAACTGTTAAATTAAGATGTTTAATTCCCAACTCATCACCTTCTTTCTTAATTTTCTAACATTTTATCATACAATTAAAAAACACGCCTTTCACAGCGTGTTTCATTGCTTTACATACACTTCAACAATCGGATTCTCTTTATGATCCGCATGCAAGCGTATATTCTCTTCACCTGTATTATAAATACTAGCTAATAACATTATCGTTAACACATTAGGTGTCTTCGCATCACTTCCGTATTTTCTCTCAAGCGCTTCCTTATATTCAAAATCTAAATCCCCCTGCACATATGTATACACTTCAAAACCATCTTCTAAATTGCAAACTACTGTATCAATAATATCTGCCCCTACTTGCTTCTTCATTTCCTCTCGCAACGCTTCAATAAATTCTTCCCACGGTACTTCGTATGTCTGAAACTGATCTGTAGATTTCATGCCTTTTCCTCCTTATATATCCTCTTCTTATATTTCCCCTTTCCTATAACAATTATGATAGATAGGGCATTCGTACAAGCCGCACTTGTCCCCCTTACATATCGTATTACTGTAATGCGGAAGGAGGAAAGAACATGCATAGACAAAAATGTTATGATACATGCCGACGTTACTTCGGAAAAGTTGTTCGGATTGAAGACCGTGATGGCCGTATACATTTAGGAAAAATAATCGATGTGACACAAAGCTCTGTATGGATTGAACCGGTGCAACAGCGCTCATCTTTTGATTCAGGATTCGGCTACTATGACGCTTATGCAAACGGTGGTTGTGACCTTTGTGGAGGCCTTAGCAGGTGTGATAGTTGTGGATTCGGATGCGGTGGTGGATTCAGCAGCTGCGGATGTGGTGGTCGTGGTTGTAGTAGTTGTGGTTGCGGCGGCTGGGGAGGCGGCGGTTGTGGCTGGGGTGTTGAACTCGGATTTGGTTTCATCTTCGGAATTACATTAGCTGCATTATTTTTCATTTAACATAGTAAAGAGTTGGCTACCTTTAGCCAACTCTTTTTCTTTATTTTTCACATATAAAAATACGATGCCCTAAAATGTGTTGGTACATAAGCCGTACATTTTCATGCTGTACCCACGCCTCATATAACTCATTCGGAATATGTGAGGATACATTCCATTCTGGCTCTTCTACATAGCCAGAGATCGTTTCTGCAATCGTGCCACCGCCAGCAATTGTAATTCTTTTAAAATTTGCTTTCTGAAATAATTGTACCCACTCATTCTCAGTTAATAATTCTTTCATACCATATAATTGGGCGATTTTTTCTTCCTCACCCTTATCAATGTGCCTATCAATAATCATTTCAATGACAACAAGCTTACCGTCCTGCTGTAATACACGATAACACTCCGAGATAACCCTTTCTTTGTCTGTAAAAGCGATGATTGATTCTCCAAGTACGAACTCAAATGAGTTATTCAAACACGGTAATTGCTCTACATTTCCTTCAATTAATTGTATATCTAACCCTTCAAACAACCATCTATCTTTTGCCTTTTGAATCATAATTTCATTCTTTTCAACCGTTGTTACTTTATAACCAAATTCCCTTGTCATATATGCCGCTGTTTTCCCCGTACCGCAACCTATCTCAAGGACATTCGCTCCATATTTAAAAGGCAGTTGTGCTAACAATTGTTTTGTTAACGTAAAACCACCAGGATGAGCACTTCCTATTCCGTAATAAGCTAGGAAATCGATGTATGTGTTTCGTTTCATGGGATTCTCCCTTTTTTATTTTATATATTCGAGGACGGAAGAAAAGTGCATAGAAAAAGGGGCGTATTGTACGCCCCTCATCTTACTTATCCTCTGTAATATATGCCCATTTATAGCTGTAGTCTCCACCAACTGGATGGTGAACAATACCTTTTACTTTAGGTCTTTGAACGATAGCATCACCACGTTGATATAATGGTGCAATTGCTGCATCTTCCAATAACATTTTCTCCGCTTTCAGTAAGCTATCCCAACGCTCTTTCGTTTTCGTTAATAGCTCACCTTTACCTTTTTGTACAATTTCATCATATTTAGGATTTGAATATCCTGTTTGGTTATGAGGGCCATTTGTAACAAACATATCAATGAATGTCATTGGATCTAAGTAGTCAGGCCCCCAACCAGCGTAAGATAAGTCATAATCTAGATCTGATTCTAATTTTAACTTTTGTTTAAATGGCTGGTTTTTCAAATTCACCGTTAAACCTGGTAAGTTTTTCTCAAGTTCTCCTTTTAAGAATTCTCCTACTTTTTTCGCACCATCACCATCATAGTTTAATAGTTCTACTGTAATTGCATCTTTTCCAAGCTCTTTTTTCGCTTTTTCCCAATGCTCTTTTGCTTTTTTCACATCTGTTTTTAAAATATCTCCATTTTCTTTACGGAAGTCTTTTCCATCTGGGCTCTTAGCAAATTCTTTTGGCACTAAATAATCTGCAGGTGTAGAACCATCATTTAAAATTACATTCGTTAAGCCTTTTTTATCGTACGCTTTTGCAATCGCTAAACGTAGATCTTTGCTCTTTAACACTGTATCTTGCCCACCACGTTTTTGGTTTAAGCGTAAGAAGTACGTTGACGGTGTTTTTTGTGTAAAGAAGTCGGGGCTTGATTTATATTTGTCAACAAATTCAGATGTAAGTCCTGAACGATCGATTTGTCCACTTTCATATAAGTTAACACGTGTACCGCTATCTTTTACTACGTTAAAGTTGATTTCATCTAACTTAACTGTTTTATTATCCCAATATTGTGCATTTTTCTTTAACTTCCATCCTTCTTCATGTTTCCAGTCTGTTAATGTAAACGGTCCGTTGTATAACGTCGTATCTGATTCTAAACCGTACTTTTCTCCTTTTTCTTTTACAAATTTCTCGTTTAATGGATAAAATGTTCCAAATGAAGTTAATTCTACAAAGTAAGGAACTGGATTTTCTAATTCTACTTCTAACGTATAGTCATCTACAGCTTTTACTCCTAACGTATCTAGTTCAGCTTTTCCTTCATTAATCGCTTGTGCATTTTTCAAATCAAACATAATGTATGCATATTCTGCTGCTGTATTTTTATCTACCGCACGTTTCCAAGCAAACACGAAATCCTTCGCTGTTACAGGCTCTCCATTTGACCATTTTGCATTTTTATTTAATGTAAATGTGTATTTTTTACCATCATCACTCTTTTTATATGATTCAGCAACTCCTGGTGTTGCTTTATTATCTTTATCAAGTCGATATAAACCTTCCATTACGTTGTTTAAAGCTAGAAACGATACTTGGTCTGTCGCTTTAGCAGAGTCCATAGATGGAATCTCTTGAGACTCTGTTAAATTAAGCACTTGCTTCGCCGCTAGCTTTCCGCCTTCTTTTTCACCACTTTTTGGTGTTGTGCTTGCCTTCTCTTTATCTCCTGATCCAGAGCAAGCTGTTAATGCCATACTCATTACTAAAACTGGTGCTACAACCGCTGTCAATTTTTTCATCTTTTTTCTCTTCATTTTTTTTTACCCTCCCCAATTATATGTACGATATTAACATTTAGAAATTCTCTACTAACTTTTGTTATCAGAAAATTCTTATTAATTAATATTCTACTGTTTTTTAAAATTTTGTAAAGTATTTTTGTAAATTTTCTAAATATTTATTTTTTTATTATAGTAACTTGCTGTTTTAACTACTATATGAATTATCCCCCGTCTACTATATGTAAACATCCCTTCCCTTATTCCAATCTATTACTACGTTCTATATTTTTCTTATTAGCATGAGGTCTCTTACTATCATTCATCTGTCTTACTACTTACTGACCTCTCTATTTTCCTCCGATAGAACCTTCCTAATTACCTACCCGATTCTCAATAGGCTAACGAGATTTATTCCCTTATGCATACTAAAAAGCATTTCAAAAGCAGCTCAGCCACTTTTGAAATGCTTTCACTTTATTTTTTTCCGCCATCCTCAGTTACATACGCCCACTTAAAGCTATATTCTGGACTGATGTTATGTTTCACAATTCCTTTTACATTCGGTTTCATTACGTACGATCTTCCTGTTTGATATAAAGGAACTAACCCTGCATCTTCTTCAAGGAATAACTTTTCAGCTTTCCCTAACGTTTCCCAGCGTTTTTTCGCATCACTCATTAATTCATTACCTGCTTTTCCTACCATTTCATCGTATTTTGGATTTGAATAACTCATTTGGTTGTACGGGCTCTTCGATTCAAACATATCAATAAATGTCATTGGATCCGCATAGTCTGGACTCCAACCTGCATAAGAAATTTCATAATCTTGCGCAGTTTCTAATTTTAATTTTTGTTTGAACGGCTGAATTTTTGTATTAATCGTTACACCTTTTAAATTTTTCTCAATTTGATCTTTTACATAGTCAGCAATCTTTTTCGCAGTTCCATCATCATAACTTAGCAATTCAATTGTAACTTGATCTTTTCCAAGTTCTTTTTTCGCCTCTTCCCACGCTGCTGCTCCTTTTTTCGGATTATATTTCAGACCATTTTTAAATGTATCTTGATAATCTTTACCATCTGGCCCTGTCGCAAGTCCTTTTGGAACCAATTGATCTGTTGCTTTTGATCCATTATTTAAAATTACATTTGCCAATCCTTTTTTATCAACCGATAATGCAATTGCTTCACGTAGTTTTTTGCTCTTTAAAGGCGTATCTTGTCCGTTACGTTTTTGATTTAAACGTAAGAAGAATGTACTTGATTCCGCATACTCACCATATTCTTCTTTGTTCGATTTATATTTATCTACAAACTCTCCTGATAGTAATGTAAAATCAATTGATCCTGTATCATATAAGTTTACTTTCGTTGCAACCTCTTTTACTACACTATAGTTAATTTCTTCTAATTTCACAGTCTTTTTATCCCAGTACTTATCATTTTTCTTCAGCTGCCAACCTTGTTCATGTTTCCATGAAGACATAACGAATGGACCGTTATACACAGTTGTATCTGCTTCTAAACCGTACTTATCACCTTTTTCTTTTACGAATTTTTCATTTAATGGATAGTATGATGGGAATGCTAATAAATTTAAGAAATAAGGTACCGGTTTTTCTAATTCTACTTCTAGCGTGTAATCATCTACCGCCTTCGCTCCTAATTCAGTTACAGGTTTTTCTCCTTTATTAATCGCTTCTGCATTTTTAATATAGTAAGCAATAAATGCATATTCTGCCGCAGTATTCTTATCAAGTAAGCGCTGCCATGCGAAAACGAAATCTTTCGCTGTTACAGGATCACCATTTGACCATTTTGCATCTTTTCGCAGTTTAAACGTATACTTTTTACCATCTTCACTTTTCGTACTAGACTCTGCAGCAGCAGGAATTGGCTTATTATCTTTATCAAGGCGATATAGGCCTTCCATCGTGTTCCCTAAAATTTGCGCACCTAATGTATCAGTAGATTTAGAAGTATCCATCGTCGGAATTTCTTGGTTTTCCGTACGATTTAATACTTGTTTCGCTGCATATTTAATATCAGATTTTTTTTCTTCCCCACTATTTGATGTAGTAGTCGTTTTCTTTTCCCCACCTGACCCAGAACATGCTGTCAATGCAACACTCATCGCTAAAACTGGTACCACAACAGCCGTTAACTTTTTCATCTTTTTTCTCTTCATTTTTGTACCCTCCCTAATTATATGTACATTACCAACCCTTGAGAGACCCCTTACTAAAGATTAATTTTTCTGAAAATTGCAACTAATGTTATTCTACTCTTTTTTTCACATTTGTAAATAGTTTAACTTTAAATATTCTTACTTTTTTATTTTAGTAGGATTTATCCCCCATCTACTATATGTACATACTATACACCTTATTCTCCTCTATTTAACCATACTAAAAATTAGTATTTTAAGCTCACAAAAAAGCATTTCAAAGTAGCTTAGCTACTTTGAAATGCTTTTTTAACTCTATTATTTTTCAGTTACATATGCCCATTTAAAGCTATATTCCGGACTGATATTATGTTTTACAATACCTTTAATATTTTGTTTTAGAACATATGCATCACCACGTTGATATAAAGGTACAAGTGCTACATCTTTCTCAAGAAGTAATTTCTCAGCTTTTCCTAGCTCTTCCCAACGTTTCTTCGCGTCACCCATTAATTCAGTGCCAGCTTTTTTAATCATATCATCATACTTAGAATCAGCGAAGCTCATTTGGTTATGAGAATGATTAGACTGGAACATATCTAAGAATGTCATTGGGTCAGCATAGTCAGGTCCCCAACCAGCATATGATAAATCATAATCTTGCTCTGTTTCTAGTTTTAGTTTTTGTTTGAATGGCTGAAGTTTAATATTAACTGTTACACCTTTTAAATTTTTCTCAATTTGGTCTTTTACATATTCCCCTACTTTTTTCGCATTACCAGTATCATAGTTTAATAACTCAATTGTAACTTGGTCTTTACCAAGTTCTTTTTTCGCTTCTTCCCAGGCTGCAGCAGCTTTTTTCGCATCTGGTTTGATACCATTTTTAAATGTTTCTTGGAAGTCTTTTCCGTCTGGTCCAGTCGCTAACCCTTTCGGTACTAAGAAGTCTGCTGGTTTAGATCCGTCATTTAAAATAACGTTTGCTAAGTTTTTCTTATCGATAGAAAGCGCGATTGCTTCACGTAATTTCTGACTCTTTAATGGTGTATCTTGTCCACCACGTTTTTGATTCATACGTAAGAAGAATGTACTTACTTGTGAGTATGTGCCAAACTCCTCTTTGTTATTTCTATATTTGTCAACGAATTCACCTGATAGAAGTGCGAAATCAATTGCACCTGTATCAAATAAGTTAACCCTTGTATTTATTTCTTTTACTACACTATAGTTGATTTCATCTAATTTTACAGTCTTTTTATCCCAATATTGATCATTTTTCTTTAGTTTCCAGCCTTGCTCATGCTTCCAATCAGTAAGAACGAATGGTCCGTTATATACTGTTGTATCAGACTCTAAACCGTATTTATCACCTTTTTCTTTTACGAACTTCTCATTTAATGGATAGTACGATGGGAACGCTACTAAGTTTAAGAAGTATGGTACCGCTTGTTCTAATTCAACTTCTAATGTATAGTCATCTACCGCCTTAACTCCTAGTTCAGTTACTGGTTTTTCACCTTTATTAATCGCCTCTGCATTTTTAATTGGGAATGCGATAAACGCATATTCTGCAGTTGTTTTTGGATCTAATAATCGTTGCCATGCATAAGCAAAGTCTTTTGCTGTTACAGGATCACCATTTGACCATTTTGCATCTTTACGTAGTTTAAATGTATATTTTTTACCATCTTCACTTTTCGTACTAGATTCTGCTGCAGCTGGGATTGGTTTATTATCTTTATCTAATCGATATAACCCTTCCATTGTGTTCCCTAAAATTTGAGAACCTAATGTATCTGTATTTTTTGAAGTATCCATTGTTGGGATCTCATTTGTTTCTGTACGATTTAACACTTGTTTTGCTGCTAATTTTTCCCCTGATTTACTATCTCCACTAGAGCTAGAATTTGTGCTTGTCTTCTTATCTCCACCTGATGTAGAACATGCTGTTAACGCCATGCTCATTGCTAAAACCGGTGCTACAACTGCTGTTAGTTTTTTCATTTGTTTCTTTTTCATTTTGTACCCTCCCTAATTCTTAACGATAGCTATTAAAGAATTTTCTGATAATTCTGTTTTTCTCTATATATTTATCAGACGATTCTTACTAATTCTTATTCTACTAATTTTTTAATTTTTGTAAAGTATTATTATTGAAAATTTTTAAAAAATTATTTTTTTACAGTAATATTCATAAAAATTCCATATTTTGTTCAAACCTTATTTCGCATTCATACACATTCGTTGTTTTAATCACTTTCATCTCATTTACCACTTGAATACTTGTTAATTATTGCTAATAAATAATGCATATATCTAAAAACATCTTTTCTACAAAAATAAAAAAGTCAGCAAAGCTGACTTTTTACCCGACCATTTTTTCTCTTTTCATTTCCTCTACTACTCTCGTATACTTCTCATCATCAAATTCATTTTCACTTTTCGCAACAACTACAGTTGCAATACCGTTACCAATTAAATTGACGATAGCACGTGCTTCTGACATGAAACGATCTACACCAAGTAATAACGCTAAACCTTCTAATGGGATAACATTCATTGCCGATAGGGTAGATGCTAGTACAATGAATCCCCCGCCGGTTACTGCTGCTGCTCCTTTAGATGTAACTAACAAAATAGCTATTATAGTTAATTGTTGACCTAGTGAAAGATCGACGTGAAAAACTTGCGCTAAAAATATAGTTGCCATTGATAAATAAATCGTTGTTCCATCTAAGTTAAAAGAGTAACCTGTTGGAATGACTAAACCTACTACCGGCTTCGAACACCCGAAGTCTTCCATCTTTGTCATCATCCGCGGCAGTACTGATTCTGACGATGATGTCCCGAGAACAATAAGTAATTCTTCTTTAATATACGCTAAATATTTCCACAAACTAAATTTATACAATTTACAAATAAAATTTAAAACAATAAAAACAAATAATGCCATTGTCGCATATACACAAATCATTAATTTACCAAGTGGTATGAGCGTGCTTAAACCATACTTCCCAATTGTAAATGCCATCCCACCGAATGCTCCAACTGGTGCTAATTTCATTACAATTGATAAAATGTTAAAAAATACTTTCGATAATCTTTCAAAAAAGTCAATAACCGGTTGTCCATTTTTTCCTAACATCGTTAACCCTGCTCCGAATAAAATGGAGAAGAACAGAACTTGTAAAATATCACCTTTGGCAAATGCTTCAAACATGTTAGACGGCACGATATGTAAAAAGAAATCCATCCATTTCATTTCTTGCCCACTTTGTACATATTGTGAAACATCTCCGCCTTTTAGTTTTGAGGGATCTAATCCATCTCCTGGACGTACAACATTCGCTACGATGATACCAATAATTAAAGCCGCTGTTGTAACAATTTCAAAATATAATAGTGCCTTCCCACCAACACGGCCTACCTTTTTCATACTTCCCATACTTGCAATACCGAGCACAATTGTTAAAAAGATAATCGGTGCAATAACCATTTTAATCATATTGATGAATGTTTCACCAATTGGCTTCATTTGTTGTCCAACACTCGGCCAAATTGCCCCTACTGCAATACCACAAATAATGGCCACAATAACTTGGAATGTTAAATTCTTTACGATTCTCATTTTTGATACTCCCCTGTATTTTCATTTCTCCCATACTATTTCAATAATTGCTAATGATATATTCTATGTAATAGCCCCCTGTTATTTAACTTAAACTATAACTTTATGTTACACTATTATCTTAAAATTTAAAATAGTATATAATATTTACGAATAAAAGACATACTATTTAACGTAATAAAAAAGCAGACATTACATCTGCTTTAATTCTCCTCAATCTGTTTTTCACTTAATCCTAGATGTGTTCTAAGAGTATTACTCAAACTCTGTAGATCTTTTTTATTAGGATTATAATAATATACACGTTGCCCGTTTGGGCCATTAGGTAAGTATAAATCATCACCAGCTAATTGTATTTTTTCAACTGAACCGTTTAAACCGTATTTATAAAAAGATAAAATATCATCCATTACTAAATTTGTTTTAAAATCACCATCAACCGCCTCAACTATTTTTTCTAGCTTCGTAATCGATCCTACACTTTTTAATTTACTTAAAATCGCTTCAATAACAAGTTGTTGGCGCTGTCCTCTCATTGCATCACTATCAATATGGCGCGTTCTTGCTAGTGCAAGTGCTTCTTCCCCATTTAATTTTTGTAATCCTTTTTTCAAATGAATCGCATCAGGTTCATCTTTACTATTTTGCTCCGTAAATTCAACTGGGACATCCACTTCAATACCATCTAACCCATCAATAATTTTAGTAAAGGAACCAAAATTAAATTTCACAAAATAATCAACAGGCACCTGTAACAATTTTTCTACCGCTTCCACAGAAGCTTGCGGTCCTCCATCTTTACCATTTTTAACGAAACCACTTCCATATGCATGGGTTATTTTATCTTTTTTCTTTTCAACTGGAACATATGTATATGTATCACGCGGTATGCTCGTTAATTTCACTGTTTTATCGTCTTTATTAAAAGTCACTAACAATAATGCATCTGTATGAAATGCACCATTATATTCCTTTTGTCGTTCTTGATTTTCATCAATTCCCATAATTAAAAGTGAAACATGATTTGCAATTGGCTTTACAGATTTCTCACGTAAATTGGATTTTTCACCTCGTGCTAAATTCAAATTAGATTTTTGTACAAGACTAGAAGTTTTCATATATACATAGGCCCCATAGCCAATTCCACCAAATAGTAATACCGCCAGTAGTAAACTTATTATCTTTTTCTTTTTATATTTTTGCTTATTTTTCTCTTCTCTTAAAGATGAATGATTCCCCATTTACTCTCCTCCTGTTTCTATTCATCCAATATGTTTTTCATTTTTTCATATTTAGCGCTATCCTTTTGAAACATACTTTCTTTCAATCCCTTATCTATTTGTATCCATTCAGTCGTAACTGAATATTGAATCAAGCCTTCTTGAAAACTAAGAAATTTCAACATAATCCCTGTATTTTTCTCCACAACCATTTCGAATTTCCCTCTTAAATCTTCAGAGGTGCTAACAGGCATCTCTATGTTTATAACTCCTTCAATTTTGTAACAATCTAATCCAAGATATTTCGTTTCTTTATAATTCCAATCTTTATATCGAATTAATAAATCTGCGAATTCTGATTGAATACTATATTTAGCTAGCCCTACATATTCATCATCATATCTCTTTTTCTCATCTGATTTTCTCACTAACCTTTCCGTAGGATTTAATTTTAATAGTTCATTGTTTCTTTCTTTCGGGTTCCATTTTGTCTCTTTATAGGTATACTTCTCATCATCAAACTCTTTTTTCTTCTCCTCGTTATATATAATTGTTCGTTTTTTGGCTAGTTTATCTTCTTTCGAAGAGATACCTCTTTGTTTCTCCGTATCAATCGCATACTTATATGTTGTAGCAATTCTTGATGAGCTAGAATATTCCTCAAATTGTCCTGAAATATTTTTAAAATAATCAATAGAATCTAGCATTTTTTGATGAATCTTTTCTTTATCTGGATAATGTACATTCGATTTTATTTCTTCTTCATTTTCATAATCAGAAAACGCTTTTTTCTTTACATATTCAAATACTCCACCATTTTGCGCAAAACTTTGTATAGAAAACTCAGACATAGATACCACTGAAAGTATACAAACCGCTGCACTAATTATCATCATATGAATTTTGTAACTCTTCTTTTTTACCTTAAGATTATGTAGCGTGCTATTAATCTTTTCATTTAACTCTGGAGGTACTATAACATTTTCATCTTTTATTCTCTTTTTTAATTTCTCATCAAATAATTTTTCATTATCCATCCTTTACACCCCCTATTCCATCTTTAATCGTTTTTGTAGTTGTTCCCTCGCACGTGATAATCTTGATTTCACTGTTCCTTTCGGTATTTCTAACAGCTTTGCTATACTCTCTTGATGCATGTCTTCATAGTAATAAAGCACCGTAACAGCTCTTAATTCTTCATGTAACGATTGAATCGCATTACACAAATCTATATCTTCATACTGATCACACGCACTCATAATGTAATCATTCTCTTCTGTCACAATTACATTTTTATACGCTCTAATAATATTGTTACACTCATTTATTAGTATTCGAATTAACCAAGTTTGAAAAAATTCTTCTTTTTTTAATTTTTTTATATTTTCATAGGCTTTTAAAATTGTTGTCTGTATCGCATCCTCTATATTTGTCTCATCACGTAACATCGCCTTTGCTATTCGATACATCTTCGCTTTTTCTGTATGTATAAGCGCTATAAAGGCTTCATGATCACCTTTTTTCGCTAAAGAAACATCCGTTTCTTCTTTTACAATCATTTTATATAAAGGGATTACTTTCACAATTGCTCCTCCTGTTTCATCCTCACTTCATCACTTCCAATTTAACTTTACATGTATTAGACGTATGAACCTAGAAAAAGGTTCATTTTTTTGAATATTTTCTTAATTAAAAAGATAAATATCCTTTATAAGTGTTATGCGATAAACATACTAGTTTAAATTTACAAATAAAAAAAGCCCACTTTCTCAGTGGACTTTCTACTCTATAACGGTAAATCCCTCTTCCTAAATAATACAATCGCTACGATAAAAATACAAAGCGCTACAGTAGTTAAACCTATACTTACCGGCCATATATTATATGATCCTTCAGCAATTTCTTTCGGACGAAACAGCGTGAATAATGATAGGTTTTTCATCCATTCTAACTTATCACTTAACTTCCCTACCATATCCAATACGAAAAATAAAATAGTTAAACTCGCTGAATAACTTAGTGCTTTTCTTTCGTCATTACATATACAAGAAAAGAAAAATGAATACGCACTAATGACTAAAAATATGAGCCCTCCGACTACATTTATCTTCAAAAATAATTCTTTATTTAAGTTGTTATCTTGTAAAAACCATTCTGCACCTACTAACCCAGCTACATACGTAACAGATACAATAATTAGAAGTCCCAATATGAGAACAGCAGCTTGTGTAATCGCAATTTGCACTCTAGATACAGGTGTTGCTAGCAAGTATGCCATTGCTCCTTTATCTACATGACGAGCAATTAAATGTGTCGCAACTGTTACGCAAAAAATTGTTAAAATGATAATAAACAATAGACTATAGTATTCGCCCGCTAGAAAATCCATTACGTTTTGAATCGGACTTTCCATACCAACGATTTTTTTCACACTATCAGGCATGGCAGCTATTAATTCATTTAGCCCTTTCGCTGATACCATTGACGGGAATATCCAAATTAATAACCACAGATATAAAGCTGCACCAGACGCATAACTCAAAATACTTTTTTGTGTTTCTTTCAAACTAGCTAAAAATAATTGCTTATTCATGCGTTACCCCTTCTTCCTTATCGTAATAATGCATAAATAAATGTTCTAAATCCATCGCTCTCGTTTGAAGTGCCGTTACATTATAGTTTGAAAGTGTTTGTAAAACAGTTTGATAGTTTCCTTGTACAATGATAGATGCCTCTCTACCTTTTACCGCTTCAAATTGCAAATTACACTTTGTAAGGGACTCAATCTCTTCTTGTGATGATACTGTTACATCTATCACCTGTCTTCTCATACTTTGTAAATCGTGAATATTTTCAACCGTTACGAGTCGACCATCTTTAATAATAGCTACTCTGTCACAAGTTCTCTCAATTTCAGTAAAAATATGTGATGACATTAGGATTGTTTTTCCTCTTTGCTTTTCCTCTAATATTAAATCTATAAACACTTGTTGCATAAGTGGATCAAGTCCAGATGTTGGTTCATCTAAAATTAACACCTCTGGATCGTGCATAAATGCAGCGACTATCCCTACTTTTTGCTTCATTCCTTTAGACATTTTGCGAATCGGTGTTTTCACATCAAATTGCAGACGCTCTATCAGTTCATCTCGTCTTTTCGTATCCTTTAATCCACGCATTCCCTGCATTAATTTTAAAAACTCTAATCCATTCATTCCTTCAATAAAAGAAATTTCACCTGGCAAGTAACCAACTTCCCTTTGAATTTTCGCTGCTTCATTCCAACAATCTAATCCAAAAATTGTCGCTTTACCAGCTGTCGGTTTTATAAATCCCATTAAATTACGAATCGTCGTTGATTTTCCGGCACCATTCGGTCCTAAATAACCAAATACTTCTCCCTCTTTTACATCAAATGTAATATGAAACAAACCTTTTCCATTCGAAAACTGTTTTGTGACATCTTGAACTGAAATCATAATTCCACCTCATTTTTTGAAATATTTAATGTTTGATATTTCAAAATTATTGTACTCCTCATCTTCCATATTCGCAACAACTTTTTGAAATATTTATTAGTCCATATTTCAAAATTATTGTTTTCCATTATTTTTTCTTGTATATTTTAAGTGAGGTGATTGCATTGAACGGCTTTGAAAGAGTAAAAGAAAAGAAAAAGCGTGCCATTAAAGAAGCAGCATTCGTATTATTTTCAGAACGTGGATTTAATGAAGTGAAAATAGAACATATCGCAAAAGAAGCAAACGTTTCTCAAGTTACAATTTATAATCATTTCGGAAGTAAAGATGCGTTATTTAGGGAGCTTATACAAGAATTTATCATATCTGAATTTCAATATTATAAAGAGCTTGCAGAAGAAAAATTACCTTTTCATGATATGATGCAAAAAATGATTGTAAGAAAAATGAATACTGGCGGATTATTTCAACCTGATATGTTACTACAAATGATGCAAAGGGACGAAGAACTCCGTAAGTTTATTTATAGTTATCAAAATGAAAAAATCCTACCCTGGTATTTAGAAATATTAGAACAAGCTCAGCGCAAAAACGAAATTAATCCACACCTTACTAAAGAAATGATGTTACTTTACATTCAAATGTTTACAAAATTAGGTGATGAATTTGGAGCACAACTTCTTGAAGGAGATCGGGAAAAACATATAAAAGATATCGTTACGATGTTCTTTTATGGACTGTCCGTCCCAGAAAAATAATTGTTTCTAAAAAACAAATACAATCACCAAAAAGCCCTTTGGATATTTAAATCTCAAGGGCTTTTTCATATCAAATAAATAGCTAAAACTAACTTTATCTTAAAGAAGTTAAATGCTGCTTTATAGATAACACCTTATTATAGATTAACTCTTTTAGCATAACAGGCTGAATTGAAATAATCGTTTCACCGAAATTCAGAAAATAATTTGAAATAAAATCAGATTCTTGCTTGTTAAAATAGCCTGTTATAATGTCATTTTCCTTTTGCAACCTCATGGAAGGGTAATTCTCTTTATCAAAAATGTCTTTTCCTTTTTGATTAACAATGACGCTAAAATCAATTGCATCAGACTTTCTGTGAAAGGTAGTAAGATAACTTAATAATTCTTCAAGATTTTTTGGATGAACATTGCTTGTTTCCACAATAGAAAGAATTTTATCACATCTAATTATTTGAACATGATTTGTCTCAAAATTAAAGATTTTAGCATACCACTGGCCAAATTTAGATTCTATTCGAATAAATTGGGCAACCAATGCTTTCTCCTCACCTTTTTTTAAATATGTTAAATGATAAACTTGCTCAGCAAAAATTCCCTGTAAAATTTCTTTTAAGAACGGACTAAAATTACTATGATTTGTTACTTCAAAGGAAAGCGTTCGTTCCATAATTGAAATATTTTTACTCACATTATCAGGTAATACATGTTTAAATTTATTTTCAAGCGCAATACTTTCTACATTAAATGGTTTTGTCTTGTATCCATTTAGCGTAAGAATTGAAAAGTATAACGCATACATTTCATCCACACTAAAATAAATTGGCGATAACACACTATTTTCTATAATTTTATAACTTCCATTTCTACCTAATTCAGAATATATGGGTACACCTATTTCTTCCAATGATTGAATATCTCGCAACGCAGTACTTTTAGAAATATCATATCTAGCCATTAAATCTTTTAAATTAAAATATCTTTTATTATTTAAGAAAATAAGCATGTCATTTATTCGTTCAGTTTTTTTCATATTTCCCTCCCAAAAAGGTATCATGTATTGAAACCTTTTTAATCTATATTATAATTATCAACTAATAAAGGAGTTATATATTTATGACATTAGAGATAGCTATTTTTCTTTCAATGAACGGGCAAGCAAAGGAGGCGATTAACTTTTATACACGTAATTTAGAAGCCAAAAAATTAATGATTGTTACGTATGAAGAACTGGCGAAAAGAGATAGTTCTTTTAAAATTACAAGTGAAAATAAAGATCATATTGCTCACTCTGTTTTACAAATTGGGAATACAAAGCTAATGATAGCAGAAGATACAATGAAGCATAATGAACGTTATAACGTTGGAAATAACATGTCACTTTGCATTCAAAGCGCTAATTTAGAAGAAATACAACGGTTTTATAATAATTTAATTTCCGATAAGCATGTGAAAATAATCTCTCCGCTAGAAAAAAATATATTTAGTGAAGCATATGGTATTATTGAAGATCCTTATGGCATACAAATCCAATTAATGTATGATAAACGACTAAACTAATTAATTAATCATATTCACATATTCCTAATAAAAAAGACACGAATTTCGTGTCTTTTTATTTTATAGAAATGACTCTACCCTTTTCACTACTTTCAATCGCTAATTGAATCATTTTAATAACATCTAAACCTTCTTTTGCTGTTACAGGTAGTTCCTCACCATTTAATATACTATCTCGTACACCTTTATAATAATTGTCATAACAACCGACTTCTGTTGGAATACGCTCTAAGCTTTCTTCTGTTTCTAAAGTAGCAAAATTCTCTTCATCGTCTACTCCATAACCGTTATCACCTGGCTTCATTCCATTTTTTAATTGCTCTTCCTGCGAATCCATACCGTACTTCACGATAGAACCTTTCTCTCCATGCACTATAAAATGTGGTCCAGCTTTTTTCACATAACTGCTACTACGTAAAATGACACGTTTAACTCCGTAATGAAGCACTATGTGGAAATAATCATCCACCTCTGCACCTGGTCGTTGTTTTATTACATCTGCACTTATCGCATCTGGTTTCCCGAATATTGATAACGCTTGGTCAATTAAATGCGATCCTAAATCGTATAATATACCGGAGCCTGGTAGATTTTTTTCTCTCCATCGATCACGTACATGTGGACGGAAACGATCAAAATTCGATTCATATGCGTATACATTCCCTACTCTGTTTTCTCCTAACAATTTCTTAATTGTTAAGAAATCATTATCAAAACGACGATTATGATATACGCTTAACATTACATTATGCTGCTCTGCTAATGAAATAAGCTCTTCCCCTTCTTCAATTGAGACAACAAATGGTTTTTCTACAACAACATGCTTACCTTTTAAAATTGCTTCTTTTACATATGGAAAATGAGTTGTATTAGGTGATGTAATAACAACTAAGTCAACATCAGCTCGCTTCACCAATTCATCAATTGTACTAACAACATTAGCGTTTGGTAATGTGTCTTTTACTACCTCTTCTTTTGAGGATAATACAGCACGAATATCATATTCTTCTATTGTTTGTAATAGTGGGATATGAAATGTCGTACTAGAAAAACCAAATCCTACAATCCCTACACCTATTTTTTTCATGTTGCCCCTCCATTTGTGCCGCTTTAACGAGCAGTAAGATTCCTAACCCAAAATTCAGTGAAAGCTAAGGAATTAGGTGAGGAATCAACTGCTTGTTAAAGCCCGATTAGTTGAACTTTATGAGAACGATTTCATTCAGTTATTATAACAAGATTATTATTATTTACATAATAAATTGCCTAGAAAAAAGCATCTTGCTACTATTCATAGCAAGATGCCCTCTTTATTCTGGTCTTTTCTTCGTCCACGTTTCTACTACTTCACCAGTATCATTAACATCTAGCACAAGGCTACCATTACTATACCGGTCTTTATTTCGATACGCTTTCGGATCAATTTCTTCTACAATGTTTTTCTCTGTCTTCATGTAAACTAATTCATCGTCCCGAACGATTTCAATACCGACAATGCGGTACGGATTACGTTTTAATTCTTTGAAAATAACAAGACCTCGCTTCGCCCTCGTTGATTTCTCAATTTCTGATGCTTTTAGGCGTTTTACAGCACCGCGCTGTGTTACGAGAATAAGTTGATCTTTGTCACCATTTAACGGTTTACCAGAAGCGACATAGTCATCTTCTTTTAAATTAATTGCTTTCACTCCAGCAGCTCTTACACCGACTGGACTTACTTCCTCTTCATGGAAAATAAGTGCATATGCACCGTGTGTAGCAAGAACGATATCACTCGTTCCATCTGTCGCAAATATATCGACAACTTCATCATCTTTTTTCAAGTTTACAGCAACGAATGCTCTTGAATAACGCTGAACTTTATATTGATTTAATTCTGTTTTCTTTATCATACCATTTCTTGTTACAAATACGATAAATCGTTTTTCTTCCTCAAAGTTCGGTACAACCGTTGCCCAAATGATTGTTTCATCCCGGTCGAGTGAAACGATATTAGCAACGTGCTGACCTAAATCTTTCCAACGAATATCTGGCATTTCGTATACTGGCAGATATATATAGTTTCCTTTATTCGTAAATAAGAGGACTGTCTCTGTCGTATTCGTATCGAATCGTTCAAGTAAGATGTCACCCTCTTTCATACCGAAGTCTTTGCCGTTTGAGGCATTATGTGAGCGCCATCCAGTACGTTTCACATATCCTTCTTTCGTTACAGTAACGATGACATCTTCTTGTGGGATCATCACTTCTACATCGATTTTAATTTCCTCGATTTGATCTTCAATAATAGCGCGTCGATCATCACTATACGTTTTCTTAACTCTCTTTAAATCAGTTTTAATTACTTGAAGCAATCTTTTTTCACTTTGTAAAATTGCCTGTAGCTCAATAATTTTCTTATTAAGCTCATCTGCTTCTTCTTGTAACGCCGTAATGTCTGTATTCGTTAAGCGATATAATTGCAAGGAAACAATTGCTTCTGCCTGTGCTTCTGTAAAGCCAAATTTTGCACTTAAATTATCTTTCGCGTTACGTTTATCTTTTGAAGCTCGAATTGTCTCAATTACTTGGTCTAAAATCGATAATGCTTTCTTTAAACCTTCTACAATATGTTGACGATTTTCTGCTTTTCTTAATTCATATTGCGAACGTCTCGTAATAACCTCTTTTTGATGTCCAATATAAGCATCTAAAATTTTCGGTAATGTCATAAGTGTTGGACGACGATTATTGATCGCTACCATATTAAAGTTATATGGAATTTGCAAATCTGTATTTTTATATAAATAATTTAAAATACCTTCGGAGTTTGCTTCTTTCTTTAATTCAACAACAATTCGTAAACCAGTACGATCTGTCTCATCACGCACTTCAGCAATACCATCTAACTTTTTATCTAGACGTAATTCATCCATTTTCTTTACAAGGTTTGCCTTATTCACTTCGTAAGGAATTTCAGTGATTACAATTTGTTGTTTCCCACCGCGCACTGTTTCAACTTCTGCTTTTCCGCGAATAATAATTTTACCTTTACCTGTTTCATACGCCTTTTTAATACCATCAATCCCCTGAATAATACCACCTGTTGGGAAATCTGGTCCTTTCATAACTGTTAATAAATCGTCAACAGTACTATTTGGCTTATCGATACGCATCATTGTAGCATCAATAACTTCTCCAAGATGATGCGGAGGAATTTCTGTTGCATAACCAGCGGAAATCCCTGTAGATCCGTTCACTAATAAATTCGGGAACGCTGCTGGTAATACAACTGGTTCTTCACTCGTATCATCAAAGTTTGACACGAATTCAACTGTTTCTTTATCAAGATCACGTAATAATTCAGATGCGATTGGTGATAAACGAGCTTCCGTATAACGCATCGCTGCCGCTGGGTCCCCATCAACACTACCGTTATTACCATGCATTTCAACTAAAACATTACGTACTTTCCAAGTTTGGCTTAAGCGTACCATTGCTTCATATACAGAGGAATCTCCATGTGGATGATAATTACCGATAACATTACCTACTGTTTTAGCTGATTTACGAAACGCTTTATCATGTACATTACCTTCTACATACATAGAATATAAAATACGTCTTTGTACTGGCTTTAAGCCATCACGTGCATCTGGAAGTGCACGATCTTGAATAATATATTTACTATAACGTGCAAAGCGATCACCTAACACGTCTTCAAGCGGGAGGTCATGAAACTTCTCTGCTTGCATGTTATTCCACCTCCGTCTCCATAATCATTTCATTTTCTAAAATATTTCCTTCTTCTTGCATACCAAACTGTACATTACGTTCAATCCATTTACGGCGCGGTTCTACTTTATCGCCCATTAATGTTGTAACGCGACGCTCTGCTCTTGCTGCATCATCAATTTTCACGCGAATTAATGTACGCGTTTCAGGATTCATTGTTGTTTCCCATAATTGATCCGCATTCATTTCACCAAGTCCTTTATAACGTTGTAACATATAGCCTTTTCCAACTTTTTTCGTTACACCGTCTAATTCCTCATCTGACCAAGCGTATTCAATTACCTCACTCTTACCTTTTCCTTTACTTACTTTGTATAAAGGAGGAAGTGCGATAAATACTTTACCAGCTTCGATAAGTGGCTTCATATATCTGTAGAAGAACGTTAATAACAATACTTGAATATGAGCCCCATCCGTATCGGCATCGGTCATAATTACAACTTTATCGTAGTTAATATCTTCAACATCAAATTCATTTCCTACACCGCCGCCAATCGCATAAATGATTGTATTAATCTCTTCATTTTTAAAGATATCAGCAAGCTTTGCTTTTTCTGTATTAATTACTTTACCACGTAACGGTAATACGGCCTGGAAACGTCGGTCTCGTCCTTGTTTCGCAGAACCACCGGCAGAGTCACCCTCTACTAGGTACAGTTCATTTTTTTGCGGGTTACGTGATTGTGCAGGTGTTAATTTCCCGCTTAACGTACCTTCTGATTTTTTCTTTTTCTTACCACTACGCGCTTCTTCTCTTGCTTTACGGGCTGCTTCACGGGCTTGTGCTGCTTTAATTGCTTTTCTCACAAGAAGTGTAGCTACATCAGGGTTTTCTTCTAAAAAGTATGCTAAATGCTCAGATACAATGGCATCAATTGAAGAACGCGCTTCACTTGTACCTAGTTTCCCTTTCGTTTGCCCTTCAAACTGAAGCACTTCTTCTGGTACACGTACCGAAACGATAGCCGCTACACCTTCACGAATATCTGTACCTTCTAAGTTTTTATCTTTTTCTTTTAATAGTGCTACTTTACGAGCATACTCGTTAAACACACGCGTCATCGCTGTTTTAAATCCAGCTTCGTGTGTTCCACCATCTTTTGTACGTACGTTATTTACAAACGAAAGAATATTTTCTGAGTAACCATCATTAAACTGGAATGCTAGTTCTGCTTCAATCCCGTTTTGTTCACCAGTGAAATATACAACCGGGTGAATTGAATCTTTTTCTTCGTTTAAATATGAAACGAAAGCTTCGATTCCTGTTTCATAATGAAATATATCTTCTAAATCATTACGTTCGTCTTTTATCGAGATTTTCATTCCTTTTAATAAGAATGCAGATTCACGTAATCTCTCACATAATGTTTCATAATTGTAATTTGTCGTGCTGAAAATCGTTGTATCTGGTTTGAAGTGCATTGTCGTACCAGACTCTTTTGTTTTCCCGATTTTCTCTAACGTTGTTGCAGGAACGCCACCATTTTCAAAACGTTGTTCATAAATGTTACCATCACGCTTAATTGTTACTACTAACCATTCTGACAAAGCGTTTACAACTGATGCCCCAACACCGTGTAAACCACCACTCGTTTTATAGCCACCTTGACCAAACTTACCACCTGCATGAAGTACAGTTAAAATAACTTCAGGTGTAGGTTTCCCAAGTTTATGCATTCCCGTAGGCATTCCTCGCCCTTTATCTATAACGCTAATACTATTATCTTTATGTATTACGACTGAAATTTCGTCGCCAAATCCCGCTAACGCTTCGTCAACGGAGTTATCTACTATTTCATATACTAAATGATGCAATCCACGGCTATCCGTACTCCCGATATACATACCCGGGCGTTTTCGAACGGCTTCAAGTCCTTCTAACACTTGAATCGCATCTTCATTATATTGGAACTGATGCTTCGCCAAACTCCTTGCCCCTTTCCTAATCCAAAATCAGAACATATGTTTCTATTATAGAATAACGCCTCGACTATCGTTTTGGCAAGTTATCTTATCTCTTTTATATACCATCTTCAATAGAAAAATCCTTGTTTTCTCACAAGGATTCCTCTAGGCTACTATTTCAGAAAAATAATCGTTTGTCAACGAGAAATGGATATGTATTCCAAGATTACACATTCCAAACCTTTATTATGATCCAAATGATCAAGATCCAAAATGGGATTACAAATAACAATCCCCAAAAACAGCCTTTAAAAAATCTCATGATGAACACCTCGTTCATCGGCCCTACTTATCTATAATGAGGGCTGAATCAATCTTTCTACCTTTAAATCTATACTATTTTGTCATCGCATGTTCTACTTTAATACAACGATCCATTATTACAGTATAGTCTTTTTCTTTTAAAAGTTTATATGTATCCTCATCTTGTACTCCTAATTGTGCCCAAAAAACATCTGCATCAATCTCTACAAATTCTTTTGCAACATCCATTAAAAACTCTGAGCGACGAAATACATTTACAATGTCAACGTGTTCCTTAATATCCTTTAGTGAAGAAACTGCCTTTTCTCCGAGCACCTCATCTACTGTCGGATTAACTGGAATAATGCGGTATCCAGCATCTTGCATTGCTTTTGAAACCATATACGATGTACGTTCTGGCTTATCTGATAATCCAACAACCGCAATTATTTTGCTTTTCTTTAACACTTCACCAATTTCCGTACGAGTTGGGTTTTCAATTGTCATAATTAATCCCTCCTATTCCTTTAGTATAGCCGATAAAGAAAGTCTCTTTCAATATGAAAGAGACTTTCTTTTATTTCGATTATTGATTCTTTGTAGCTGAATTATCTGCTAAAGTAGCCGATTTCGTCATTTTTTGACCGTTACGGTAGAATGTAACTTCTACTTTCTCGCCTACTTTTTTCTTTTCATATAAATATTTACGGAATTGAAGAGCATTCTCTACTTTTTGATTATCTAATGCTACTACAATATCATATTGCTCTAAACCAGCTTTTTCAGCTGGTGATATTGGGTAAATTTTACCTAATACAACGCCGTTTGTTACTTCTTTCGGTACTTTCAATTGATTGACTGCATAAGCTTGCACATCTTCTAGTGAAACAACACCTACTCCAAGAGCTGGACGTTTTACTACTCCATCTTTTTCAAGAGATTCAATAACTGGTTTTGCGATGTTAATTGGAATAGCAAATCCAATTCCTTCAACTTCTTGTTGTGCAATTTTACTTGAATTAATCCCAATTATTTCACCATTTTGGTTAAATAATGCACCACCACTATTACCTGGATTAATCGCTGCATCCGTTTGAATAACTTGTGCTTGCCAATCTGGTCGTTTATCCCCATCAATATCAACCGGAATTTCGCGTTCTTTACTACTGATTATACCTTCCGTTACACTTCCATCAAATCCAAGTGGATTACCGATTGCAATGGCTTTTTCACCCGCACGAAGTTTACTTGAATCACCTAAAGTGGCAACTTTATTTACATTAGATCCATCAATTTCAACAACCGCTAAGTCTAACCAAGGGTCCTTACCAACTAATTTCGCATCAACTTGCTTTCCGTCGCTCAGCTTCACAGCAAGTTTATTTGCTCCATCTACTACGTGGTTGTTTGTTACAATATATGCTTTATTTCCTGCTTTTTTATAAATAACACCTGATCCTGAACCGGCTTGTTGTTCTTGACCTGTCGGTTGCATTGCAAATGGATCAACACTTTGTTGCATATTAATAACACCTACAACAACATCTTTCGCCCCTTCAATCATACCAGGTAAATCAGTTTCATTTTTCGCTTTATTTACAACAGGAACTACAGTACCTTCTACTTTTGAATCCGAACTAAATGATGATACTGGCGCTCCATTATTTTGAGCCCATGGCATATATGGTGCTGCAAAACTAATCGAAACCGCTCCGACTACAGCTCCCACTAAACCTGTGAAGAAATAGCCTTTTTTACTACCTGATTTTCTCACTTCTCTCGTTTCACTATGCTCTTCATTTAAATTTGGTCCGTCGTAATATCCCATGTTTTATTTCCCCTCTCTGGTGAATTCGTATTTTCAGTATAGTCACGTTTTGTGTCCTTCTTGTGAACTCATCGTGAAATCCAATTAAAAAAATACACTTATCTAACATTGTAGACAAAAAAAGTATTTTTTGTACATTTTACCTTCAAAAGAGAGTATAAAATTACCATTTCCCTAGGCTAAATTACACAAATCGTTCTAGATTATTCTTCAAATTTATAACCAACTCGAATAACAGTACCGATATGCTTCGCTTTATCTCCTAGCTTATTTCGAAGTTTTTTAATATGGGTATCAACCGTTCGGTCATCACCGTAATAGTCATATCCCCATAACTGGTCTAATAAATGTTGACGTGATAACACAATTCCTTTGTTCTCCATTAAATACACAAGAAGTTCAAATTCTTTATGTGTCAATATAATTTCTTCTCCATCTACTAAAACAGTTCTAGATAGACGATTCACTTCTATTCCAGCTAAAGACATAGCATTTTCTTCCGCTACTCCTACCGCACCATCCGCACGTTTCAATAACGTCTTTGCACGAGCTACTAATACTTTCGGGCTAAATGGTTTCGTTACATACTCGTCTGCACCTAATTCGAAACCTAGCAATGTATCATCCTCATCCGAACGTGCTGTCAACATAATAATTGGTACTGCTGATTCTTTTCTAATTCTTCTACAAACAGACCATCCATCTATTTCCGGTAACATAATATCTAACATAATTAAATCAATTTCATGCTCTGCAAATAACTCTAACGCTTTTTTTCCATCTTCTGCTTCGATTACTTCAAAGCCTTCATTACGAAAATAATCACTAACAATTTCACGTAATCTTCTTTCATCTTCAACAAGCAATACCGTTTTGTTCATATAATCTATCCCGCCTTTTTACTCTTTCAATCGAATAATACGTTGATTGGAGCTTCCGCGAAATGGAAGTGTTAAATCTTTTTCCTCAATTTCAAACCTTCCATCGACTAAAACATCCCCATAATGTAACAACTCTATCATATCATTATTTTGAGAACTCTGTATCTCTTCTAACGTATAACCTGTATACATCCATAGGTTTTTTTTCAAATCTTTCACGATTTTTGCTACCATTTTCACTTCAGCAGCTTGAAAAAATGGATCTCCACCTGAAAATGTTACATCAGTTAATGGATTACTTGCAATCTCTTTCACAATTTCTTCTACTGTCATTTCCGTTCCGTTGCAAATATTCCACGATTTCGGATTGTGGCAACCAACGCAACGATGCGGACAGCCCGCAAAAAACACGACTGTCCGCAATCCTTCTCCATCTACTACACTATCATGAATAATATTCATCACTTTCATTTATGTTTCACCCGATCTATCTCTTCACTACGTTTCGCACTATTCCACTTTGACATATCTCCTACAAGATAGCCTGTTATACGGCGAATTCTTTCTATATTAGCCTCATCTTCATTCCCGCAACTTGGACATTCATTCCCAATAACCCCGTGATAACTACAGCACTTACAACGGTCAACAGGATGATTAATTGAACCGTATCCAACGCCATGTTCTGCCATGGCTTGTACAATTTGTTTTAATGCCTTTTTGTTATGCATTGCTGCTCCGTCTAGTTCAATATAAGTAATATGTCCCCCGTTACATAGAGCATGAAACGGGCCTTCTAAACGGATTTTATTTATCGCTTGAATGTTATAATAAACTGGAATATGGAATGAATTCGTATAGTAATTATGGTTCGTTATACCGCTAATCACGCCAAATTCTTTTCTATCTTTTTTCACAAACTTCCCTGATAATCCTTCTGCTGGAGTTGCAATTACTGAGAAATTCAGTTGATGTTCTTCTGTCGCTTTATCCATTCTATCTCTCATAAAGGAAATAATTTCATACCCAAGTTTCCATGATTCTTCATCTTCCCCATGATGCTTTCCTGTTAAAGCTACTAAACATTCCGCAAGACCGATAAAACCAATACTTAACGTCCCTTGTTTTAAAATCAAGGCTACGGAGTCTTCAGGCTGCAACGTTTCTCCACCACGCCATACACCTTGTGAATATAAAAACTGAAAATCTCTTGCTCGCTTCGTACATTGATACGCAAATCTTTCTAATAACTGCTTAATTCCTAAATCTAAATAATAGTTTAGCGCTTCAAAAAACGCTTCTTTTGAACCACTAATTAACGCTAATTTCACTAAATTAATAGACGTAAATGATAAATTCCCTCTACCAATCGCTGTTTCTCCTCCATGTATATTAGACATAACACGAGTACGACATCCCATGTAACATACTTCACTTTCTGGTCTTCCATCATAATGCACTGCATTAAACGGAGCATCTAAAAATGAAAAGTTAGGGAATAATCGCTCTGCGGTTGTCTCTAATGCTAATTCAAATAAATCGTAGTTCGGATCACTTTCTTCAAAATTCACACCTTTTTTCATCTTGAAAATTTGAATCGGAAAAATCGGTGTCTCTCCTTTACCAAGTCCAGCTTGTGTCGCTTTTAAAAGTTGTTTAATTAACATTCTTCCTTCTTTCGATGTATCTGTTCCATAATTAATAGAAATAAACGGTACTTGTCCTCCGCCCCTACTATGCATACTATTCGAATTATGAACGAAAGCCTCACACGCTTGATACGTATCATTTTCCGTTTCTTTCCATGAAAATTCTTCTATTTGCTCTTTCGTAAGCGGATATGATTGTAATCGTTTTTTATGTCTCTCAATTGTTTTTCGTACATAAGGTGCTAAATCAATATCAAAGAGTGCAAACGATTGACCACCATGCTGCATATTTTGATTCGCTTGAAAAATAATAGACGAAAGAGCCAATGCACTTTTAATGTCTTGCGGTTGTCTCATATGTCCATGTCCAGTATGAAAACCATTAGCAAGCATTTGCGCTAACGGAATTTGTGAACAAGTCGTCGTTCCTGTTGCATAAAAATCTAAATCATGTGGATATAATATATTTTCATTTATCGCTTTTTTCACTTGATCTGACAATAAATTCTCAACAGCATAATATTTTGCACTCTCAGATGCGAACGTTCCCATTACGCCCATTGGAGAGCGGCCGTCTACATTTGCATTTTCTTGCATCAAATCTTGTTCATTGCCGTGGACTATTGTCTCAAACACTTTCATTAATTCTTCTTCTCCACGTGTATTATTTTGTAACATTTATAACCCTCCACCAATATGTTGTTATCTTTTGATTAAAATGTTACTACATATAGTCTTACTGTTTCTGTGAGAAATGTAACATTACTGTGAAATTTTTTTCACGAAATAATGAATTTTTCATTTACAAAAAAGAAATGTGCTCTTTACAAATGTATGGTACAATATACGGGAAAAACTCTTTTTACCCTTTATCAACACATTTGAATAAAGGAGACTGAACTTATGGTTACTACATATCTTTTATTTATCGTTGCCTACTTACTTGGCTCGATTCCATTTGCACTAGTTGTTGGAAAAATCGGCTACGGAATCGATATTCGTGAGCACGGGAGCGGTAATCTAGGCGGAACAAACACATTCCGCACATTAGGGAAAAAAGCAGGTTTTACCGTTACAATTGCTGACATTTTAAAAGGGACATTAGCAACAAGTCTACCAATGATTTTCGGATTAGATATTCATCCACTATGGTTCGGGTTAGCGGCTGTTCTTGGACATGTCTATCCAATCTTCGCGAAATTCCGCGGTGGTAAAGCAGTTGCAACTTCTGCTGGGGTGCTATTATGCTATTCACCAGTTGTTTTTGCAATATTGGCTGTTGTATTTTTCACCCTTTTATTTACAACAAGATACGTATCACTTTCTTCTATGGTAACAGCAGTTGTTGCTGTTATTGCATCCATTGTTAGCGGGGATAAAATCTTCATTATTGCGATGTGTTTATTAGCAGGTATGGTTATTTATAAACACCGTGCAAATATCGGACGAATTATAAATAAAACTGAACCAAAAGCAAACTTTTCAAAAAAGCAAAAATAAGATCGTAACCCACATAACGCAAAAAGAAAACGTGAAGCATATTAATAGCGTCTTTTTGCGTTATTTTTTATACTAAAGAAAAAGCAACATAATTTGGAGGAACTATACATGAATCTTTCCGTAACAAAAGAAGCAGCACAATGGTATAAAACTGAATTAAACTTACAATCAAATGAAACACTACGCTTTTTCGTACAATACGGTGGTTGCAGTACTGTGCAAAAAGGACTTTCTTTAGGTATTCGTAAAGATGATCCTGCACATCCTGCTGTTCAAATTCAAGAAGAAGGTATTAATTTCTTTATTGAAGGCGATGATGAATGGTTCTTCGATGGACATAATTTATCTGTTACACTTAACGAAGGTGACGACTTCCCACAATTTAATTATGAAAAATAAAAAAACGTGGCTTCTGCCACGCTTTTTTATTTTTTCTTAATTTCCTCATATTTCGCATACCACTCAGGATATAACTTTTTAAATGATACAGGGCGGAACCCTTCTTTTTTCGCACAAATATTCGTTGTGCTTGCAGTAATACACAGTTCACCATCACCATTATATATTTCATATCCATATACAACGCGAAGTGGGCTCACAGTATCTACCCATGTTTTTACGCTTGCTTTTTCTCCGTAACGCATCGCTTTACGGTATGAAATTTGTAAATCTAACACAGGAGAAATAATTCCTTCTTTCTCCATTTCAACATATGAAAAACCTAAATCTTGTATAAGTTTCGTGCGACCTAACTCAAGCCACACTAAGTAGTTTGAATGGTAAACAACACCCATTTGATCTGTTTCCGCATAACGGATTTCAACTTCATGTTCTGCTACAAACATATGTATTCGCCTTCTTTCACTTCTGCTACCTTGCATACATTTAATCATAATACAGTGACATCAAAAATAAAATAAAAATAGTGAATCTTTTCCCGAAAGGAGCAAGCATATGATTCAAATTGTAACGGTTCGTAGTGGTGATAGCGTATATAGCTTGGCATCAAAATATGGATCAACACCTGACGAAATAGTAAAAGACAATGGATTAAATCCAGCTGAAACGCTCGTTGTTGGTCAGGCACTTATCGTTAATACGAAAGGGAATAATTATTATGTACAGCCTGGTGACAGCCTATATCGAATCTCTCAAACATATAATGTCCCCCTCGCTAGTTTAGCTAAAGTTAATAATTTATCTTTAAAATCTATTCTCCATGTCGGACAACAATTATACGTACCAAAAGGTACAAAACGAACTGTAGAATCCATCGCTTATTTACAGCCTTCCACTATACCGATTAAAGAGAGTTTAGTTAATGCTACACGTGCCATCAATCCATTTTTAACATACTTAGCTTATTTTAGTTTTGAGGCAAAAAGAGATGGCACATTAAAAGAACCTACTGAAACAGCTAAAATCGCTAATATTGCAACGCAGGGTAAAACAATCCCTATGCTCGTTATTACAAATATTGAAAATGGTAATTTCAGTGCCGATCTAACATCGGTTATTTTACGCGATGCAACGATTCAAAACAAATTTATTACTAACATTTTGCAAACAGCTCAAAAATATGGCATGCGAGACATTCATTTCGATTTCGAGAGTGTAGCACCTGAAGACCGCGAGGCGTATAATCGCTTTTTACGAAATGTAAAAACACGCTTACCTAGCGGGTACACATTGAGCACAACTCTCGTACCGAAAACAAGTTCAAATCAAAAGGGAAAATTTTTCGAAGCTCACGATTATAAAGCGCAAGGGCAAATTGTTGATTTCGTCGTCATTATGACATATGACTGGGGATGGCAGGGCGGGCCACCGATGGCGATTTCTCCTATCGGTCCGGTGAAAGAAGTACTTCAATATGCAAAATCTCAAATGCCTCCCCAAAAAATTATGATGGGGCAAAATTTATACGGGTTTGATTGGAAGCTTCCATTTAAACAAGGAAATCCACCCGCAAAAGCAATTAGCTCTGTCGCAGCTGTTACACTAGCTCGTAAATATAATGTCCCTATTCGTTATGATTTCACAGCCCAAGCTCCTCATTTTAATTATTTTGATGAAAACGGCGTGCAACACGAAGTTTGGTTTGAAGATTCACGGTCTGTTCAAAGTAAATTCAATTTAATGAAAGAACAAGGTATAGGTGGTATTAGTTACTGGAAAATCGGTTTACCATTCCCACAAAATTGGCGTTTACTTGTTGAAAACTTTACGATTACGAAAAAGGGCTGACAAAAGTCAGCCCTTTTTGTATATTTTGTTAAGATTCATCTTTGATTTCACTTTTTAATGAGTCAATACTTTCTAAACGTCTTTGATTTTTTGCTTCAATAGCAGCACGATCTTTTTCATTAGAAAGTTCCGCTGTTTCTTTTGCTTCATTAAAGTTATCAACTGTATTTTGCACCATTTCTTGTAACTTTTCAGCGTTGTCACTTCGATTATCTGGATTTGGCATGTACTTCCCTCCTAATATTGTATATACACACCATCTTAAATTACCTATCTTTCCTCAAATTTATACATAAAAAAGGAGAATGTAATATTCTCCTTTTCTTTAACCATTATCAACAATCGGTTGTTTACCTGTTTGATCTTGCATTTGCTTTCCTTTATTTCCACCAGCTTTTTTTGATTGTGTTCCAATATGATTCGGTGCAAAGTCTTTTGAATTTTTTTTCGGATTACCCATTACTATCGCCTCCTTAACACTAGTATCGTACTAGTGTTAAGAATTATTCAGCTTGCTTAAAAAGTTTCATTTCATAACGTTTTTCAATGCGCTCTTCAATGCGATCAATTGCCTCACGATCGCTTAATAATTGTTGTTTATTTTCATTTACAAGTTCTTCAAACGATTTACGGCGACTTCTTCTCATGTTGTTCACCCTCTCTCCTTCGCTTTCTTATTACATAGTATGAGCAAACAAAAAACTCTTTAATCAGATTTGCAAGAAAATTTTATGTTTTAGTACTCCTAAAAAAACTCCGTGTACAATATATTGCACACGGAGTTTTTCATACCATAATATTTAAATACTCTTTCAACTTTTCATCTGCATTCATTTCATTTTCTTTATAATCATGAAGCGCCTGTAATACAAAATCATACTGTTCTAAAATATAACTTTCTAATCTCATAACATCCTCTAAGCTATTAAGCATAATTCTCGTATTACCAACTTCACTTTTTAACGCTGGTTCACATTTTAAGCTTGTACATATTTCTTTCACATCTTCTTCTAATATCTCTGTTAATACATATTTCTTTCGCCCTTTTACCTTTACTCTCATAACTGGATAAAAAGCTTTTATATCTAAATAACTTCCTACGTTCATACAACGTAGCCATTCTACATTCCGTTTATTACATGCAAGTATTTCTTTCACCGCTTCATATACCGCAGTTTCATCAAGCATAGCCTTATTTACTTTTCGTTTCCCTTCTTCTTCAATAGCTGCACACTTTTGATAAACAGCAGCACACGTAATGCAATCGTCAAATGCATTATGAGAGCTTAAACGAATTCCAAGCATTCGTTTTAACGTTTCAAGTTTATGATTAGGCGCATGCTTCATGTATTTCTTCGCTAAAAATACAGTATCAATTACTTTATTTTTAGGTTCAGGCAACCCAAGCATATTTACATTACTTTTCAAAAAGCGCATATCAAAAGAAGCATTATGGGCCACAATAACATTTGTATGTAAAAATGCTAAAAATAAAGGTAACACTTCTTCAATCGTCGGAGCATCTGAAACGCGATAATTAGTAATACCTGTTAAACTCGTTATTCGGTCCGGAATTGGCCGCTCTGGATTCACGTATGAAACAAATTGATCTACTAATTCATGATTACGATATTTCACTGCTGCAACTTGAATAATTTTATCATTATAAGGGTTAAATCCTGTTGTTTCAAAATCAATTACAACATAATCTAACGGTAAGGATACATTCCCCACTCCATACACTCCTTTATCTCTAAACGGTTATATTTCTTACATCATATCATGAAGTGATTACTACTTGAAAAAGAAAAGGCAGAAATGGGAACTCTCCACCTCTACCTTTTCACCATTATTTTAATTTAGCAACTCTTTTCTCCATCTCTTTTTGTGTCATCGGCCCAATAAACTTATCTTGAATGACACCTTTTGTATCTATAAAATACGAAGTTGGAATCGTAATTACTTTATACGCTGTTGTCACATCAATGTTCTTGTCCAATAAAACAGGAAAAGTAATTCCTTTTTCTTTAATAAAATTGCTTACCTTCTCTTCCCCCCCACCTTTTTCTGAAGGCGTATAATTGACCGCTAAAATTTCTACGTTCTCTTTATGTTCTTTATAGAAAGCCTCCATATCAGGCATTTCTTGTTGGCAAGGTCCACACCACGTTGCCCAAAAGTTTAAAATCACTTTCTTTCCTTTTAAATCTGATAGCTTTACATTCGTTCCATCTAACTTCGTTAATTCGAAGTCTGGCGCACTCTTCCCTATTTCAATACCATTCCTTGCGATAATCTCTTTCATCGCAGCTTCACTTTTTTCTTGCTTCACTTTTACCGCCTGCTCTTTATTACCAAACTGTTCATAAGCTGCATATCCCGCTAAACAAAGTAACACTACAATAATCGTAAGCTTCCGCCACATTTTATATCACCCTAACGTATTATCTTCTTTTAACACATTCATCAAAATACTATATACCTTATTTTAGCTTATACGGACAAGCTTGGAAATATTCACATTCTAAATAATCAGAATTTTTATAACTATGATGAAATATTTACCTTTCCATCATATAATTAGAAATAAATATAATATTTTACAATGAAAGGAGCTCTCATGAATTTATTTGAAAAAATACTTCTATATATTCTTAGTTTTATATTTTCCCCAATCGGAATTATCACATGGATTATCTCACTATTTAGTAAAGATCCTGAAAAAAAACAAGTTGGACGTATTTGTCTCTATATCGCATTAATCTCATTTATCCTTTGGGCAGGCCTCGGCATTATTACTTTTTTCACGATGACTACCATTACTACTATAGAATAGTTATAGAAAGGATGATTATTTTGGGAGAACACCCTATCACCAAAGAGCTACGCTATATACGAATATGCTTAGTTATTTTAGTAATCGTTCTTTTATTTTTCAACAGTGAAAAAGTCGTTGAAATTTCTACAAATCATGATTCCATAGAAAATGTTCCCACCAGTAATATGACACAAATTGCGGAAAATACATTCGCTATTCAAGAATATAATCCATTACTAAGTAGCGAACATACAATTAAGATTTTCAAATATAATCCAGATACAAATCAACTTACTCTCGTCAAAGAAGTTAATTCTAGTGATCCGAATTCTTATACTTATCAACTTAATGAGAACGAATAAAGTGAAACTTTAATCAGCCCTCACCAATCGGGCTGCCCGGCAAATAGCGGAATAAAGATAAGGGCATTACATATCTCTTATCTTTTTGTTTGCAACTCTTTGTACAATGAGTTGCAATTTAATAATTCTCTAGGATTCCCACATTCCACAATAGTCCCATTCTTTATGACAACAACACAATCTGCTATCATCGCTCTCTCTACATCATGTGTTGCCACAATTCTCGTTACATTTCTCCCTATCCCTTCAATTATATTCCAAACCAGTTCTTGATTGCCTGGATCTAACCCAGCCGTCGGTTCATCTAAAATAATAAGAGTTGGATTTGATACAATCGCTCGCAATAATGCGAGACGTTTTCTTTCGCCTCCTGAAAGCTCTTCACCGCTTTTATGTAGCACAGTTTGACTCCCTTCAGGTAACCCTCTAATAATCGGCGTTACATTTATAAGTTCACTATTTTTTTCTAACTGATTTTCTAAACACTCTTCCCCGAAATACATATTCTCTGTTACCGTCGTTCGGAAAAAACGTGGTTCTTGCCAAACTGTAGTCATACGAGCTTCATTACCATAATAAGCAATGCTACCGTTAGATGGTTTATACAAGCCCGTTATTAACTTTAAAAGCGTTGTTTTTCCTGCACCGCTTTCTCCCACAATAATAACGAGTTCACCAGGACGAATTTGCAAATCAATATTACGAATTCTGCATTTCTCTTCGTCATTCTCCTGAAATGAAACATTTGTTATCCTGATACCCATCGCTCTTTCTACATTGTTATCTGCTGCTCGTTTATTTAAAAAGCAAAAAGTTCTATTTGCCGAAGCGACTGCAACTTGTGTCATTATTAATAAATCGCCTACATAACGGACAGGGAAAAAGAGCATCTCAATTGTCGCTAACACTGCAATGAGTGAACCAACTTCTATTTCTCCCCTCATTATTTTTTGTGCACCTATAATGAGAACAAGGATATATGCTCCTGTTTCAATCACCGTTCCAACTACTCCAATACAATGTTGCATCATCGTCTTCTTTACTTCCGATTTATACGATTGTGCCGTTACTCTTTTAAATAAGCGAATTGCCCATTTTTCTTTTTGTAAACTACGTAAATCTTGTACTCCTTTTACAAACTGTGACACCATCTCTACGACACTTGACTGATTTTTTTGAGCAATGCTTGCGATATTTCTTACCTTTTCCCCAAACAACATCGGAACTGTTGCACTTAAAAATAAAAACGGAGTTATCCACAATATGAACTGTATATCTATATGTTGTAGTGCTATGAACGCACCTATAAATTGCGCAATGGCATGTATATATTCTATTAATATAGAACTATATAACCTAATCCAATTCGGAATATCAGATACAACTAGCGTCTCTAACTCTCCTTGTTTAATTTTCTCACTCTCTTCAAACGGTAATAGGAAAAAATGGCGCAATACATCTATACGCTTCTCTCGTAATATTCGCTGACTCGCTTTTGAGCTTATATAATCAAATGAGAGGTTGTTCACCCACATCAACAAGCGGCAAACTGTAAACAAAGTAATGTAAAAATATGCTCCCTTCAACTCCCGTTGAATCAAATTATCTACAATTAGTCCCATGAATAGTGGCCGAGATAAATTTAAAATCGCTGCAAAAAGCCCACTACATACAGCTGCTATTACTAATATTTTTTCTTTCTGTAACGGTAACAAAATTCTTTTATATTCTTTCATGACGTTTCCTCCATTTTTTCACAGTAAAAAGAAAGGGATGAAACCAAATGGTTTCATCCCTTTCCATAAAATAAGGAAGCTAACAGTTGTTAGCTTCCTTCTCGTTCATTTCAATTATTTAGTTTGACACTTTTGACTCTTCAATTTTCTCACGAAGAACCATTTGCAGAATACCACCGTGACGGTAGTAATCAATTTCAACTTCACTATCGAAACGAGCTACTACTTCAAATTGTTTTTCGTTGCCATCTAAATCAGTTGCAACTACTTTTACAAGATCACGTGGTCTAACTGATTTGTCGATTTGAATTTCAAATGACTCGTTACCAACAAGACCTAACGTTTCAGCACTTTCGCCATCTTTAAATTGAAGTGGTAATACACCCATTAACACTAAGTTACTGCGGTGAATACGTTCGAAGCTTTCTGCGATTACTGCTTTAATACCTAATAAGTTAGTACCTTTCGCAGCCCAGTCACGAGAACTTCCCATACCATAATCTTTACCAGCAACAACTAGAAGACCTGTGCCATCTTCTTTATATTTCATAGCAGCATCATAGATTGATGTTACTTCACCAGTCGGCCAGTATGTTGTATATCCGCCTTCTGTTCCTGGTGCAATTTGGTTTTTAATACGGATGTTCGCGAATGTACCACGCATCATAACTTCATGGTTACCACGACGAGAACCGTAAGAGTTAAAGTCAACTGGTTGTACGCCGTTTTCTAATAAGTAGCGTCCAGCTGGTGTGTGCTTACCGATTGAACCTGCTGGTGAAATGTGGTCTGTCGTTACAGAGTCACCAAATTTACCAACTACGCGTAAGCCTGATAACGTTTCAACTTCACCTGGTTCTTTAGATAAACCTTCAAAGAATGGTGGGTTTTGAATGTATGTTGAATCATTATCCCAAGTATATAAAGCTTCGTTTGAAGTTTGGATTTCATTCCAACGCTCATTGCTATTAAATACTTGTGCATATTCTTTCTTGAACAGCTCAGATGTAACAACGCTTTGAACTACATCTTCAATTTCTTTAGCTGATGGCCAAATATCGTTGAAGTAAACAGCATTACCATTTGCATCTTTACCGATTTCATCATTTTTCAGGTCAATATCAACAGTACCTGCAAGTGCATATGCCACAACAAGTGGTGGTGATGCTAAGTAGTTCGCTTTTACAAGTGGATGAATACGACCTTCAAAGTTACGGTTACCAGATAAAACAGATGTTACTAATAAGTCGTTTGCTGCGATTGCTTCTTCTAATTCTGGCGCTAATGGACCAGAGTTACCGATACAAGTCGTACAGCCGTAACCAACTGTTTGGAAACCTAATTGGTCTAAATATGTTGTTAAACCTGATTTATCTAAGTACTCAGTAACAACTTTAGATCCTGGTGCTAATGATGTTTTTACGTACTCAGGTACTACAAGTCCTTTTTCAATTGCTTTCTTCGCAACTAGACCTGCTCCAATTAATACGTATGGGTTTGATGTATTTGTACAGCTTGTAATTGCTGCGATTGCAATTGCACCTGTTTTCATCGTTACTTCTTTATCTTCTAATGTAACCTTCACTTCTTTATCGAACTCTTGCTCATTAAATCCAAGTCCTTGTGTTCCAACTGGTGCTACAACAGCTTTGTGGAACGCATCTTTCATATCTGAAAGTGGAATTAAATCTTGTGGGCGTTTCGGTCCAGAAAGGTTAGATTCAATTGTATTTAAATCAATTTCAACAAGATCAGTGTAAATTGGATCTTTGCTGTCTGCTGTATAGAATAAGCCGTTCGCTTTACAGTATTCTTCAACAACGCGAATTTGTTCTTCATCTCTACCTGTTAAACGTAAGTATTCTAATGAAATATCATCGATTGGGAAGAATCCACAAGTTGCGCCATATTCTGGTGCCATGTTTGAAATTGTTGCACGGTCAGCTAAAGGCATGCTCTTTAGTCCATTACCGAAGAACTCAACGAATTTACCAACTACACCTTTTTGACGTAATACTTGTGTTACTTTTAATGCAACGTCAGTTGCTGTAGTACCACTTGGAAGTGTACCAGTTAATTTTACACCGATTACTTCAGGTACTGGGAAGTATGAAGGCTGTCCAAGCATTCCTGCTTCTGCTTCAATACCACCAACGCCCCAACCAAGAACGCCGATACCGTTAATCATTGTTGTATGTGAGTCTGTTCCAACTAATGAATCTGGGTATGCAACTAAGTCACCTTCAGCATTTTTCACCGCGTGAACAACTGGTGCTAAATATTCAAGGTTTACTTGGTGTACAATACCTGTAGCTGGTGGAACTGCGCGGTAGTTATCAAATGATTTCTGTGCCCAGCTTAAAAATTTATAACGTTCTTCATTACGTTTAAACTCTAAGTCCATGTTGAATGCAAGCGCGTCTGCCGTACCCGCTCTATCAACCTGTACAGAGTGATCGATTACAAGGTCTACAGTAATTTCCGGATTAATTTTATCAGGATCCCCACCCATGTCTGCCATTGCTTTACGAAGCGAAGCCAAATCAACAACAGCTGGAACACCAGTGAAATCTTGTAAAATTACACGAGATGGTTTAAATGGAACATCGATATCTTGCACATCTTTCGTTCCCCATTTCGCTAAATTTGTAACATGCTCTTCTGTGATTACACGTCCGTCTACTTGACGAAGTACTGATTCAAGTAAAACTTTCACGGAATATGGTAATTGAGATACGTTGCCAACCCCTGCGTTTTCAAGCGCTTTCAAATCATAATAATGATACGTTTTTCCATCTACTTCAAAAGTTGCGCGTGATTGAAATGGATTATGTTTGACCATTATGTTTCCCCCCTGTTAAACGTGACTAAGTTGTCTGAATATAAAATGTAGACAAACTTTTCAATACCTTACGATAATATCTTATTACAACTTTCTAAATAAGTAAATAATAAGAAACTTATAGATTATCATAAGTTTTCTTTATGTTTCTAAATTTGAATAGTGTTCATGTTCCTTATGAATACTATTACCATAAAGTAAAGTGCTCTATTAGCGCTTTCTTTACAGTTCATACATACTATGAACTGCTCATCATGCAACTTACAAAAAAAGTTATAGAGGTGAAATAAAATGGGTAAAAGAAAAGCAAATCATACTATTTCAGGAATGAATGCGGCATCTGCACAAGGACAAGGTGCTGGTTATAACGAAGAGTTTGCAAATGAAAACTTAACTGCTGCAGAACGACAAAATAATAAGAAACGCAAAAAGAACCAGTAACGAAAAATCCCAAAAGGAGCATTCACCTTTTGGGATTTTTTCTAATGTTTATAACGTAACAATTCCGAAACCGTTACAAATCGATAGCCCTGCTTTTTCAGTTCAGGTAAAATTTTTGCTAGCGCTGCTACTGTTTGACTACGATTATTTCCACCATCATGTAACAATACAATATCACCACTTTTTGCATTTTTCACTACATGATTTACAATGGATTCAACCCCTGGATTTGCCCAATCACGTGGATCTTGATGCCACGACCATAGAACAGTTTGATAACCAGCTTCTTTCGCTGTTTTAAATACAGCATCGTTAATATATCCACCCGGTGGACGGAATAGCAAAGGTTCTTTCACCCATTTTTCGAAAAATTTCTTTCCATCTAAAATATCATTTTCTAATTTTTCATCTGATGAATTACTCGCATACAAATGATTCATCGTATGATTTCCAATTTCATGTCCCTCTTTTAACACTTGTTTCACTAAATATGGATTACGCTGAACCCGAAATCCAATCATAAAAAATGTCGCTTCTGCTTTATATTGACGTAATAAATTTAAAATTTGTGGTGTATAAGTTGGATCCGGTCCATCATCAAATGTAATAGCAATAATCTTTTCATTATTAGGTACTTCCCATGTTACATAGCCAGTTGGTTCTAGCTCTTTTCTGAGCAACATTTTCGCTTCCACTTTTTCAACTTGAAATATATGTACTGCGCATAATAAAGAAAAAACGAGTAGAAAAATTTTCTGTTTTAGCATAATATTCGTTAAAGTAATGAGGTTGTCGAATACACAACAACCTCATTTACTTTTCTAATTGATCTACATGCTGCATAATATTTTGAAGGTTATTTTCGTATTGCTCAAGTTGTGGGCGTTGTGTTTCTGAAGCTACTTCTAGTGCATTTTGAATTTGTTCATACGCTTCCTGAACCTCTTGGCGTAATTCTTTTAAATCATGACCGTAGTTTGGATCATTTTTTACAATGTTGTTAAATGCATTTTCTGCTTGTGTAACACCTTGCTGAGCTGCTTGAAACGCTTGTTGTTTATCTTTATGATATGGCATTATATAATCCCCTTTCCATAATAGTTAGTCCCATTTATCTTTACCTTTTTTTCTAAAAACATTCTCGTATAAATTTGCAAACTTCTCTCATTCTAAAGAGGAAGAGGAGGTGTCACATACAATGGGAAAAAACAATCGTGAAGCGAAAGAAAAAAAAGGACAACCTGAACCATTAAGCGGATCTCATAAAGTAAAAAACCGTAACCATTCACGCCAAAAACATCATGCGCATCATGATATGTAAAACAAAAAGTGCACACTAGCTATCTTTTCCACATACAATGTTTATATTTTTCCATTTATTCTTCACCCCTACTTCATTCATGCATAACATAGTATGAATTGAGATTTCACGGAGGGTGTCTTACATGGGCAAGAAAAAGAAGGATTGTCTTTTTCATGTTGATGGTTTCGAAGAATGGATGGATCAATTTTGTTCTGACTCTTGTAGTAACTTTAGTTTCCCAAATCAAATTCATATTGACCTTTGCGAAACGGAACAAGAATACATTTTGGAAACAGATGTACCAAATGTAACTGAACAAAATGTAGTCATTAAAAAGATGAAGACAGGCCTAACCATTTGCATACTTCATAATAATATTTCTTTACAGCGGATCATTCCTTTACCCGATAATATTATTTATAAGAAGATGCTAGCCTGCTTAGAAAATGGATATTTAGCCATTCATATTTCCAAAAATGAAGTTGCTGATAAGCATGAAAAGAAAGTTCTTTTTTCAAATTAAGAGTTAATATAATACACACTAAGCCCCAGTTGGTTACTGGGGCTTATGTTATTTCGCATGCATTTCTATATTAGAATTTCTATCATATCTTTTTTTCGATAAACCTTTTGTAACTAAAAGCACAGGAAATGCCACAGTTGAAAATATAGCTAGTGCTGAAAATATTGCAAACCCATTTTGGTACCCGTAGTAATCGAGAAGTACTCCTCCAAACCACGGACCTATTACTGCTCCAATTCCCGAAAAACCCATCGCACCGAAGTATGTTCCTTTTAGATGCGCAACAGCAATATCATCAATAAATACATCCGTCATTGAAAACATTAAGACTTCTCCAATTGTAAAAATAATTGTACAGACGGCAGCACCTAGCATAGATTCTACTACTCCAAATCCAAACAATCCTCCGCTCACAAATAAAGTTCCAACCATAATGGATGCTAATGGTGTGTATTTTTTGCACATTTGAATAACAGGGTATTGGATAATCACTACAACAATTGCATTTAAAGCGAGCATATATGAGAATAGCTTCACTCCATCCTCAAATATATGTGCATTTGCAAAATATTGAGATACTGTCGTCGTTAAATGTGAAAAACCGCAATTACTCAAAATAATACCGACTAAAGCAACTAAAAATACTATATCTTTTCGCAATATACGCATTGCATTTAACATTGTAACAGGTTTTTCTGTACTCACTTTCTTTTTTTCCATTGGATACTTCTTAAATTGGAACGCTAATATAGCTGTATATAGAATATATACCCCAGCTGCTACTAAAAAAGGAATTGTTGATTTTGCACTTCCAATCTGTAATCCAACAATTGGTCCAATAGCAACTCCAACATTTATTGCACCGTATCGTAAGTTATAGACGAGTAACCGATACTCAGGCTTTGTTAAATCTGATAATAATGCTCTTGATGTTGGCTCAAAAAACGACCTACATAATCCATTTAAAGCGTTTAATAAAAAGAAAATTAAAACATGATCCGCAAGTGAAAAACCTATAAACACAAAAATCCAAACGATCATGGACCAGAGCATAATCGTTTTCCGGCCAAATCGATCTGATAAATTCCCTCCGATAAAACTAGCAAAAACACCAACAAGTGCACTCGTTCCGATAATAGCACCAGTCATTCCAGCTGATACACCTTTAACAGTCGTTAAATAAATCGCTAAAAAAGGGATACTCATTGAAGTTGCAAACCTAGCAAACAATGTCCCTAAAATAATACTCATTCCAAGCGGATGAATATGCTGTAACTTCCCCTTCATCGTTAAACCTACTCTCTCTATTTTCACAAAAAAAGAAAGCAAAGGATCTGCTTTCTTTTCCTTTTTCTATACTTGAGCTGTTGATACCCGAGTTGTTCTCGTTATGTCCATATCAATTCCATATGTGAACTGTAATTCTTTACACACATCTTTAATTAAGATTGCGACATTATACTTTTCATTAAATTGTAAAACTATGTTTTCTACTTCTTCATATGTATACTTATATTCCCCTGTAATGACACTTTTTAGATCAAAGCATTCGTTAATACAAAGTTGTACAAGTAGCTGGTCATATTTCTCTATTACATCTTCTTTCTTCCAAAGTAACTCTTTTACATATAATCGATCAAACTTCACACTTTCTCGATTACAATCCGTTAAAATCCGGGTCATTTCGTTTAATTCTCGATATAATTCGGAAATATTTCTACTTAAACTAAGCAGTTTATCTACGCCGTTTTCATATAACATATTCATTCCACCCCCGCATTTTCTTTTTCTTATTATAGCAAGAAAATTCTAAAAATAGTTTCTTTCTTCTGAAATATTAGGAAACTAATTTCAATTGCTTTACAATGAAACTAGTTAATGCGAGAGGAGAAAGAAAATTGGAGCACAAATTATATTACACTGACGCTTATAAGCAAGACTTTACTACTAAAATTATAAAGCAAGATTATGATAAAGGCGGTAACTTATACGTTGTTTTGAATGAAACAGCATTTTATCCGACAGGTGGCGGACAACCATATGATACTGGTACATTAAATGATATCAATGTAATCAATGTAGAAGAGATAAACGGAGAAATTCGTCATTACATTGCAGAACAATTACATACAGAAGACGTAGAAGGTAAAATCAATTGGGAGCGCCGTTTTGATCATATGCAGCAACATGCGGCTCAGCACATTTTATCTGCTGCCTTTTGGGACCATTTTAACATGCCTACAATTGGATTCCATCTTGGTAAAGAAACAGTAACAATTGATTTAGAAACAGAAAATCTTCATGCAGAAACGGTTGAAAAAGCAATACAAATTGCAAACAAAATTGTTTTTGAAAACCATCCAATCCGCATCCAGTGGATGAACTTAGAAGAAGCGAAAACGTTGCCCCTTCGTAAAGAACCGACTATGACAGAAAATATACGCGTTGTTATGATCGAAAACTTTGATTATAACGGCTGTGGCGGAACACACCCGAAACGTACTGGTGAAGTAGGTCCTATTCAAGTTCTTAGCTGGGAACGCAATAAAGGTGGCATACGACTAACGTTTATCGCTGGCTGGCGCACACTTAAATTAATAGGGCAGCAACAACAAATTATGAAGAATGTCTCCAAACAATTAAACAGTAGCGAAACTGATATTCCAACAAAAGTGGCGCAACTGCTTACTTCTCAAAAAGAAAACGAAAAAGCAATACAAACAATGAATGAAAAATTATTATTTGCAGAGGCAAATGAACTACTTCAACACCCTACGGAAATACATGCCGGCATACTTATTTCTAAAGTATTTACAAATCGTTCTATGCAAGAAATCGCAAAGCTTTCCGCTATTATTACAGAACAACAAGAGCATGCAATTACGTATTTCGTCATCGAAAATGATGACAAACTACAATGTATTCTCGCTTGCGGAAAATCAGTATCACTCGATATGAATGCTCTTTTAAAAGACGCTCTTCCTACAATCGAAGGAAAAGGTGGCGGAAATAAGAAGAGTGCTCGCGGTGGCGGGAAAGCAATTATGAGCGGAGATGAATTTTTAAATCAGCTTGTTTCTTCTTTACAGTCAACAGTTTAAAACATGTTATGAAGGATAGCGAACGGCTATCCTTCCCCTATATTTACAGACCTATATTTTGTTTCAAACCTTGATAACTCCCTGCATTTACAAAACCTTCACTTATAAGATTGATAAAAGTTTCCGAAAAACCATAATGACTTAAATCTTTAATCGGCACCATTTGCACATCATGAATTGGATTATGATCAAACTCGTTAGAAGGTAGCATAATTTCACCTTCAATCCTTTTAAGCAAAAACGTTATATGTAATAAAGACGGGCGAGCATCTGGTTTATCACAAACATAGAGTAGCTTCTGAATGTTAACTTCTAACCCTGTCTCTTCTCTCATTTCTCGAATCATTGCTTCCTCTAACGTTTCGCCATTCTCTGCTCTTCCTCCAGGTAAAGACCAATTTCGATTAGCCACTTTTTGCTTTACTAGCAATACCTTTTCATCTTCAATTAAAATTCCTGTAACACGAACTTGCATTACATTTTCCATATGCAATCTCCTCTTCCCATTATATTTACAAATTAACCCTTCCATAAAAAGAACATATGTTTTATAATTGAAGAAAATTATGGAAGAAAGTAGTTGTTACATTCATGCGTCCACCTTTAACAAAGTCTATAGCAATTGAAGATTTCCAAAACTATTATTGGCTAAAAGCAGAACTCCAAACATTTTGTCGTGAGAATGGGTTGCCAGCTAGTGGCTCTAAGATCGAAATAACCGATTGTATCTCACATTATTTAACTACTGGTAAAATATTAAAAAACAGCTCTGTTCAAAAGGTGAGTAAAGCTTCCCTATCCTATAAAGACCTTTCTCTTCAAACGATTATTACTAACAATCACCGCTGTAGCGAAGATGTTCGTGCTTTTTTCAAAGAAAAAATCGGAACAAACTTCAGCTTTACAGTAGCTCTTCAAAAATTTTTCAAAGAGAATGTTGGAAAAACATATGAAGACGCGATAGCTTTTTGGCATGAAGAAAACGAACGAAAAAAAGACCCTACATACAAAACAACTATCGGTGCACAATTTGAATACAATCGCTTTACTCGTGACTTTTTCGAAGATCCAAATAATAAAGGGAAAGCAAAAGCTGATGCGATTGCTGCTTGGAACGAAATGAAAGCGAAGCCTGGTAGTAATGTTTATGTTCCTCAAAAAGTAGAAAACTAGTTACCTCGCTAGTCTTCTATTTTCTCAAATAATAGCGCCATCCCTATCCCGCCTCCAATTCCTAATGTAGCAATTCCATATTTCATAGACTCTCTTTGAGCCTGATAAAACAAACGTGTTACAAGCATAGCACCAGATGCACCGTACGGATGACCGAGCGCAATTGCTCCACCATTTACATTTACTTTTTCGTACGGAATTTGTAACTCTTTTGCGCAAGCAACAACTTTTGAGGCGAATGCTTCATTTATTTCAAAATAATCGATGTCCTCTACTTTTACATTCATTTCGTTTAATAATTTGTTCACCGCAAATATCGGACCAGTCCCTGGAAGCTTGGGATCCACTCCCACTACAGCACTACGAACGAAACGAAGGACAGGTTTATAACCTAACTTTCGAGCTTGCCCCTCTTCCATTACAAGAACGGCACATGCTCCATCATTTACACCACATGAATTCCCCGCCGTTACTGTACCATTTTGTAAAAATGCAGGTTTTGTTCTTTTAATCATTCGTTCATAATTCATTTCTAGCTTTATAGATTCATCTAATACTCCATTAAAAGACAATATTTCATCATATATAAATCCTTTTTCTAATGCTTGCAGTGTTCGTCTGTAACTGAGGCAAGCATACTCGTCTTGCATTTCTCTCGTGATGTTATAACGTTCTGCAACATATTCAGCCGCTACTCCCATGTCAGGATCACCAATTGTTTCAGGTGAAAATCGTGCTCTTTTTTGAAAAGGTGACGTACTTGTACTCTCTACTCCCCCGGCGATATAACACTTACCTGCCCCGCCTTGAATGAGATAACACGCAGTTCGAATTGCTTCTAAACCAGCACCACATTGCCGATCAATCGTTACACCAGGAATATGATAGCCAAGTCCCGCCTCTAAAGCAGATAGTCTCGCAACATTCCCTCCTGGCCCAACAACATTACCTAATATGACATCATCTATTTCCCTCTCAATCCCTTTACTTAAAAACGTAAGAAGCGGCGTTGTTAATTGCTGAACTTCATACTCTTTTAACATCCCATTCTTCTTACCAATAGGTGTTCTTTTCGCCTCTACAATGACTGCTCTATTCATATATTTTCTCCCGGTTTTCAATCATACTTTTTGCTTCCATACGAGCGATTTTCCCACTATTTGTATAAGGTATTCCATCTACAAAATGCCATTCTTTCGGTATTTTAAAAGAGGATAATCTCTGTAAGCAAAAACTCTTTAATTGTTGTTTCGTAGCACTTCCTTTTACGATCGCGACGGGCTTTTCACCCCAGTAACTATCTTTCACACCAATTACAACTATTTCATCAACAGCTGGGTGTTCATGTAATACACTTTCTATTTCTTCTGGATAAATATTGATTCCTCCAAATAAAATCATATTCTTCTCTCTACCAACAATATATATAAAGCCTTCTTCATCTTCATAGCCTACATCTCGCACTGTCATCCAACCTTCTGCATTCAACTCCCGTGTTAAAACCCCATCTATTATGTATCCCATAAAAAACTGATCACTTTTCACATAAACAGTTCCTATTTCACCTTTTTGTACTTCTTCGCCTGCTTCATTACATATTCGAACTTGCACATTATGACAAGGTTTTCCTACTGAATTTGGCCTTCTTTCGCTTTCTGCATCGACTAGTGCTGTTACAAAACTTAACTCTGATGCACCATAAAATTCATATCTTTTCGCATAAGGAAATATATTCTTTATTTTTTCTTTCGCTTCAGCTTCCCATTTCGCTCCTGACGAAATAATTTTCACTTTATTTTCTATTAATCTACTTTCTTTATATAAAGATTCAAGCATTGTCGGAACTGTATACATAACTGATATATTTTCAGTTTCTAACTTATCTAATACTTGATTTGGAAAGAACTTTCTCATAATGTGCACTGTTTGTCCTACATATAATGCACTTATTGCCCCGTATAAGAAAAGAGAATGAACGAGCGTCCCAGCTATTAAAATTGAATCCTCCCTTTTCATATGAAAGTCATGTACATTACAATCAAAACTATGAACCCACGATTGCTGTGCACGTAAAAATGCTTTTGCTGTTCCTGTTGATCCTGATGTAAATCCCATATAAAAAGGAGCATGTTGTACACTTTCTACAGTGGAATATGTAGGAAGATATTTCTCTATCATTCTTTTCCACTCATCAATTTCAATTACTCTTCCTTCTTCATCCAATAGATCATTCACCTTATATCGTTCTGTCACAATCATATCCGGATTACTAATTTCAATTCTTTCTCTGAGCTCATCTTGTTTCCACTTTATATCTAACGGAACACAAACCCACCCGGCCATAGCGGCACCAGAAAATAGTTGTAAAAACTCTATATGATTTTCTAATAGGATTGCTATCGTTTTATTCTTCGATTTTTTTTCATTTAACCAGCTTGCTACTTTACAAACTGATTCAAACCACTCTTTATATGTTAAAACTCTATCATTTTCCTTTATCGCTATTTTATTTGGTTGTAAAGAGGCATGCTTTTTATATTCTTTTGTAATCCCCATATGAGACGTCCTTTCTTTACAATAATAATAAAAAGAAACACGCAATTAACGTGTTTCTTCCCTTTATCATCCCGCATTTGTATATTTTCCATTCTTTAAAGCGGGCGTAATAATATGTTTCAATGAACGATGTAATTTTGTTACGAGAACTGCCGCAATAATTGCTTTTATACAATCCCCTGGTAAAAACACAGCACTCACTTTCATTGTCTCCCATACAGAAACATCCATTAAGAACGCTTGTACAGTAATACCAAATACATAAACTACGAAAATACCACCAATTATATTAATACATAATACTTTTATAATAGAAACTTCACGTAAACGCTCAATTAAATAACCAATAACAAACGCCCCAATGATGTAACCAAGTAAATATCCTGCACTTGGTCCAACAAATACACCAAGGCCACCGCGTCCACCAGCAAGCAATGGTGCTCCAACTCCTACAATAAGTAAGAAAATAAGCTGACTTAACGCACCTAGACGTGATCCTAACAACCCACCCGCAAGCATAACACCGAGTGATTGCAATGTAATTGGAACTGGTGTAATAGAAAGAGCAATCGGAGGTATTAACCCTAACACTCCCATAATAGAACTAAATAAAGCGACAAAAACTAAGTTTTTTGTATTCATATTTGCTTCTCCTATTTGTAAACTTAAAATTTATTTTAGGTAACATATCACAAAAATCATATTATCTTTCCATTCTTCTTTTGTCAACCATTAATGTATTAGAGTTTACAAATAGAAGTTCACTTATTTCTCTCTATGCAAATGCTCCAGTTCTTTCCGAAGCGCCTGTTTTAAAAACTTCCCAACAGATGTTTTCGGTATTTCTTCCATAAAGACAATATCGTCTGGCAACCACCACTTCGCAAACTGTGGTTTTAAAAACTCATATATTTCTTCTTTTGTAACCGTACTATTTTTCTTTTGAACAACGCAGGCAATTGGTCGCTCTTGCCACTGAGGGTGAGGAACTGCAACGACAGCCGCTTCAAATATAGCATCATGTGCCATTAAAGCATTTTCAAGATCGACCGAAGAAATCCATTCTCCCCCGCTTTTAATAACATCCTTCGTACGGTCAACAATTTTCACGCAACCTTCCTCATCCACTGTGACAACATCACCAGTATATAACCATCCATCGCGAAAACCTTCGACAGTACGATCATCGTTATAATAGCTTTCAGCGATCCAAGGTGCTCGTAAACATAGTTCTCCCATCTCCGTACCGTCCCACTTCACTTCACCATTTGTACCGACTACTTTCATCTCTACACCAGGGACAAGATACCCTTGCTTTGATCTAATTTCTAATTGCTCTTCATACGATAATTCTGTTTCATAACTTTTTAAACGTGCAAGTGTTACGAGTGGGCTTGTTTCGGTCATACCATATGCATGGATGAAAGGAACATTGTGTTTCTGTTCAAATGCTTTAATAACACTTTTCGGTGCGGCTGCACCACCACATAGTATTCTCGTCATACTAGATAAATCATAACTATTATTTTCTAACTCTTGTAATACACCGAGCCAAATTGTCGGCACACCGGCAGCTAACGTCACTTTTTCAGATTGGATCATTTCTAATAAAATTTTCGGCGTAAACATCGGTCCTGGAAGAACTTGTTTTGATCCAAACCAAGTAGCAGCGAAAGGAAGTCCCCAAGCATTCACATGGAACATCGGTACAATTGCCATCGCCGCGTCACTTTCCGATAAAGCAGCTGTATCCGCTAAACCGAGTGCCATGCAATGCAGTACAGTACTACGATGCGTATATACAACACCTTTCGGATTTCCTGTAGTCGCTGACGTATAACACATACCAGCTGGTGTATTTTCATCAATATCTTTTACAAATTGGAAATTGGGATCGCCTTCTTCTAATAGCTTTTCATAATGATATACAGGCTTCAGCGTAGTGTTTGGGAGTTCATCTTTATCAGTCATAATAATGTAAGCTTGTACAGTTGATAATTGTGATTGAATATTTTCAACAAGCGGTACGAGATCTTCATCTATAAGTAGAATTCGGTCTTCTGCGTGCTGAATAATGTATGAAATATGTTGAGGAGATAAACGAATATTAATTGTGTGTAAAACGGAAGCAATACCAGGAATAGCAAAATACGCCTCCACATGTCGATGATGATTCCACGCTAACGTTCCTACACGTTCGCCTTCCTTAATCCCAAGCTTTTTTAACGCACTAGAAAGTCTTCTCGTCCTTTCTCCTAGCTGCTTATACGTTAATGTCGTAATGGTATCATGTGTACGAGAAACAATTTCTTTCTTTGAGAATAACTTTTCTGCTCTTTCCATCATAGAACTAATTGTTAGCGGTACATTCATCATCATATTGGTTACATCCCCCTTTAAAGCGTTTTCATTTTTTCGTTTATTATAACAGACTTCCGCAAATGATTACGACATTTTTCTGTATTTTCTGAATTATTTCTTTGGAAATAATTCAGAACGATAAACTATCTACCTTTTTTCTTACTTTCTTTTTCAGTTTAAAAATAAAACGATTACTGTATTCCTTATTTTCTACTAAAATTCGATATATCTCCCATACTCCTAACACACGAACAAAAAGATAAACTCCGATTTGTTGTTATCAAAATAAAAAAACTCCTTGATTTATTTAAAGGAGTTTTTCAATGTAAGATATTTCATTGATTCATATATCCTTCTCTAGATATACAATATCTTTTTGTATCGCGATTCTTACCTTTAATAAACATATCCTTCTGAATTGTATATTTGTACTCCATATTCAAACGTTTCATTAATTTTTCAGATGCTTCATTTTCTGAATCACATCCCGCTTCAATACTATTAAGATGCAACTCATGAAAACCATAGTAGAAAAAAGCTAATGCAGCCTCCGTGGCTAATCCTCTTCCCCAATATTTTCGAGATAAGGCGTATGCAATTTCTGCTGTATGTGTGACCAAATCATATTTTATAAATCCACACGTGCCTATAAGTTTTTTCTCCTCTTTTAATACAATTCCAAGAGGTGCTACTTGCCCTTCATTATATTGCCCCACAATCTCTTCTACATAGTTATATGTGTCACATAACGATCGATGAGCATCCCATACAGTAAAAGTTGTCATCTCTTTATCTGTAGCATACTCATATATATGTAAACTATCACTCATATTCATTTTCCTTAACATAAGTCGTTTCGTATACAACGTTGGATATGACCATTTCTCAATGATCATAACGGCTTCTGCTTAAACTTTTCATAATGTCGTACTTTTAATAGAAGGATATTCCCACAATCTGTACAAATATACGCATCCACCGGTGAAGATGTGAACATCGTTTCCTTTTTCCGTATTTGTGCATATCCGACAAACTCACCTTCTCCTATGTTTTGAGAACCACAATTAGAGCATGTCTGCACGGTTTTTTGTTTCATGAGAGCACCACCTTTAATCTGTTTCCACTCCCTTCGACAGCTCACTTCCATTTCCCTTCCAAAAAAACTCTTATTCTCTCACATTTCAACAGGAATCTCAAAACAAAAATCGTATATGTACTATGAAATATATTTATTAACGGAGGAATTTTATGACTACTGTTATGACACTCGATATAGCAACAGAAATTGAAAATGCAGAAATTGACATGCTCTCTTCTAGATTAGAGAGACTACAAACAATAAGCGGAAACCCAATGCAAGTGCAAATGAAAAAATTCGGTAGCGCCACTGCCTTTTCATCAAAAATAATTGCTGGTCCTGCTTTTAATACAGTAAAAGGTATTACAAATGCAGATGCGATTGATGCAATCATTTCTTATTATGAATCACTACAAATCCCTTGTCGTTTTGAAATTACCCCAGCACAAGGTACAACTGAATTATTTCAATACTTATCTCAAAAAGGGTTTTATCAATCTAGCTTCCATACTGCTTTGTATAGTATACCGAGAGAGGGTTCATCACTTCTTCCTTCTAATATTACAATACGAAAACTAAAAGAAAATGAGTTTGATATTTTTGCAGACATTTATGTACGTGGATTTAATATGCCATCCTTTACAAAAGATAGCGTGCGCCAAAATAATGAAATTCTTTACAATGAACCAGGGTGGCATTTTTTCATAGCTGAAGTTCAAAATATCCCTGCTGGTATTGGTGTCCTGTATATAAATAAGGGTGTCGCATCATTAGCTGCTTCTGCTACTTTGCCAGAATTTCAGCGTAAAGGCTGTCATACTGCATTAATTCAAAAACGAATTAAGACAGCTATTGAATCCAATTGTACTTTAATAGTTGGACAAGCAAGGTTCGGTAGCGGCAGTCAAAATAACATGGAACGTGCTCACATGAAAATCGCTTATACAAAATCAATATGGACCGCAAAAGACATATTATAATTTACTTTATTTCTCCTTCCGTTACATTTTTAAACATTTTATGACAATTCCTTTTCTATCCTATTAATAATTTGAATATTCAAACTAGATTTGTTACGATATTACTAGATACATCATTCAACTTGCAATATGAAAAGAGAATTCTAATCAAACTACAAGGAGGAGAAATGTATGACTAAACATGATCATGGTTTAAAAGAAAAAGTAGAAGGTGCCATTGATAAGGTAAAAGGTGAAGTAAAAGAAGTTGTTGGGAAAGTAACTGACAATAAGAAATTACAAGCTGAAGGAAAATGGGATAAGGTGAAAGGCACTGCTAAAGATACAGTTGGTAATGTGAAAGAAAAAGTACATGAATATAAGGAACATAAGAAAGAAAAATAAAAAAGAGCCCATCGGCTCTTTTTTTATTTCCCTTCATTTTTCTCTAACACGTATAAATCTTCTTCCATATTCGTTAATTTCTCACTTACAAGCTTTCTTGCATCTCCAATTGCTTGATTGTATGCAAATGGTCCAACTAATTTAATCATTTCTTCTATTAAACGCTCTGCTTGGAAACGTCCAATTTCATCTAGATCTTCTTCCATGAAAAATTGCTGAATTTGTGCTACAAGCTCTTCTTTTTTATCATTTGGTATTTTTATATTCATCATCGTTGTTACTCCTCTATATTTAAGATAATATCTTCCTTAACTCTACCATAGAAAAACGATTACCAGGACAGCTTTTTGTAACTCCTTCTAACTCCCTATGACCTAGTATATTTTCTTTCTTTATAGCAAATTGCTTCATAAACATTTTGCATAAAGAATATAATGCATTCACTTGCGGGGGAGTGGGATCGTATTTATCGAAATTTCCCGTCATACATATTCCAATTGTATGACGGTTATGGTCTTTCGCGTGCGCTCCAATATGTAAACCTCGCCCTTCCACTACAGTTCCATCCTTTTCGATAAAATAGTTGTAACCAATTCCGCTCCACCCCCTTACAGTTTGATGAAATTCATGCGTTTTATACACGTCCCATCCATCTTCAGCTGTATGGTGAATAATCAGTTTGTTTACTTTTTCTAAAGGAACTAATTCATCTTGAAATGTTAGATTGACACGTTTAATTTCCATTTGAACTGCCTCCTCTTAAAAATCAATCATAATAATCGTTTTATCATCTGGCCTTATTCTCTTTTCCGCTTCTAGCTCTTCAATAATTGCTATATATTCGTTTATACTATTCTTTCTTATATATGCAACAGTTTGTTCTAATGACCAATCTGGGTGAAATAACCCGTCTGAACAAATAAAAATCCCACTCACTTCATCTGTATGTAATTCACCATGTTGTAAATAATGTATCGCTTCTTTCATTCCATTTGCAACTGAATAACCATTTGGCATATTTGCAAGATAACGATTGTATTTTAACTGTTCTCGAACATCTTGAAAAACATATTCTTCTGGTACAGATAACCCTTTTTTACGATCTTCTTCCCTCTTCTTTTTTGCTCTTTTACTAATTCCTTCAACTGTGTCTTTCGTTAATACTTGCATCGTTCCATTTTGAAAAGTTGCGACAATCATACAGTCCCCAAGCTGCGCATATTCAATTTTCTCACCAACTATTTGGACTGCCGCGATACATGTGCACCACAAATGCTCTTTTTTTCTCGTGTCTACTTCATATTCTAACATTTTGCTTTGCAATGCTTCATTTGCTTTGGCAACTGCAAATTGTAAACTATGATTCTCTCGTAATGCAGTAAAATAACTTGCAAATAAATGCGAAGCGATGTATGCTCCATTATGTCCCTTTTCATCACGAAACGGGACAAGTGGTGTTGCACCGTCACATACACCATAAATCTTTTTTTCTTTATTACAAAAATAAGAATCCTCACATTCTTGCTTCAACGGGCTTTTCTGTTGATATGTTTTTATCTTCACAACTGTATCCCCTTTCAAATGATAAAATACTCAAATTCTTTTGATTAATCTAATTTACCTAAATAAACTGTTTTTACCCAAAACTTTCAATATCATATATAATCTTGAAATAATATGAATTTTTCAGTGAAGGACGGGAAAGAAATGGTCAGATTCCTTGGTGTTATTATCGGTTCTATTATTATTGCGGTTGCCTTTAATCTTTTCCTTATCCCCCACAAAATTTTAAGTAGTGGAATTGGCGGAATTGCTATTATTTTAGGGATTGTAACCCCTGTAAACACAGGCATTATTAACTTTGTATTAAACTTACCTATCCTTATTTTAGGGTACATAGGTCTTGGAAAAAAAGTAATTTTTAACACAGTTGTCTCTGTAGTTGTATTATCTGTTGCATTATACTACGTTCCAGTAAAAGTCGTAGCAACAGATCCATTGTTATCTTCTATCTTCGGAGGTGTAATCGCTGGAGCTGGTATTGGTCTTGTTTTTAACTGTAATGGATCCACTGGTGGATTTGATATTATCGGTATGCTTTTATCCCGCAAGCGAGACATTAAACTTGGCGGATTCCTTATTATTTTAAATGCAGTCGTTGTAATAATCGCAGGATTCTTCTTCACCTGGGATGTTGCACTTACAAGCTTACTTTCAATTTATGTAACTGGTAAAGTAATTGATGCTGTTCATACAAAACATCGTAAAGTTACACTTATGATTGTAACAAATGAAGCAGAAAAAATGAAAAAACAACTTCTTTCAACTGTTGTACGTGGAATAACGTTACTTGATGGCGAAGGTGCTTATTCAAGCGAGAAAAAGCGTGTACTTATGACCGTCGTTTCTCGTGAAGAATTAGCAAGTATGAAACTAACAATTTCTGAAATCGACCCGAATGCATTCGTTAATATTACAGAAACTGTAGAAGTGTTAGGACTTTTCAGAAGAAGTTAAAGACTAGGTGGGAATCCACCTAGTCTTTATTTTGCATAAATTCAATTCGGTTTCCAAATGGATCTGACACGTAAAATCGAATTACATCTGGCCGTGCATAATCATCAATCACTTTAACACCTTGCTCTATAAGTGTTTGCTTAAATTCATTAATTTCATTCACATAAAAAGCTGGATGAGCCTTTTTAGCTGGTGTAAAGTTCCGCTCGACACCAATATGGATTTCTTGATTTCCGCATTTAAACCAACATCCACCTCGTTTTTTCAACTCTTCTGGCTTTGGAATTTCTTCCATACCAATCGTATTCCCATAAAAATCACGCGCCTCTTCTTCACACCCTACAGGTGCAGCTACTTGCACGTGATCAATCCCTTGAATATAATTTTTCATTTTCTCTCCCCCTCCTCTACCCTAATGTTATACGGAAAACAGCCGTCTGTAACTTACAAAAGGTTTATAAAACAATATAAGCTCCCCTTATTACCATCCTGCATTCACCTTGCAAAAAATAAAAAAAACAAAATTTATTCTATAACTTCCATTTTTTATAGAAATACACATTACATCTATATTATAGTTATGAATAGACAAATCTTTTTAGATGCTATTTGTACGGAGGAACTATTATGAGTCGTAAAAAATATTCACCAACTCAAAACAAACGTCATCCGAACATTTCTAGACGTTTGCGAAACCATATACAAGATCGTTCATTAACAGAAATGTACGCATCTCTGTTCGAACACAATCCTGATAGTATTATTTCATTAAATTTAGAAGGAGTTATTCTACATATAAATCCTTCTGCCGAAAGAATATTAGGTTACACTTCTTTAGAATTAGAACAGAAAAATATTACCTCTATTTTAGAAGCCCATATTTCTGAGCAAGTATTACAAAATATAAAGAATACTGAAGCGGATAATCAACAAGAGTATATCTTATCTATTTATCATAAAAATGGATTCTTATTAGATGTTGTGACAAAACTAGTTCCTATTTTTGTTCAAAATCGTCTTACTGGCGTATATGCTATTATGAAGCCGCTTGAAAAATCAGAAAGAATTGAGAATATGCTAAAAGAAAGTGAGAAGAGATTACGTACATTAGTAAACTCCATGCCTGCGTTTGTTATTTTTAAAGATCATGAAGGGCGCTGGCTTGAGGCAAATGATTACGCACTTTCTTGCTTCAATTTCCATCATGTACCTTACCACGGGAAAAAAGATAGCGAACTCATTCAATATAATGAAGCATACCGAGAAGCTTTTTTACATTGTGAAGAAATCGATGAACTAGCATGGCAACAAAGACAAATTCTTCATGGCGAGGAATTTATTATACATAGAGATGATTTCGATCTAATCTTAAGTATATCAAAAGTTCCGCTTTATCATCCTGATGGTTCTCGCAAAGGTCTTATCGTGATGGGGAGAGATGTTACTGAGCTAAAAGAAACTGAAAAGTTACTACGAAAATCAGAGAAGCTCGCAGTAGTCGGACAACTGACAGCTGGAATTGCCCATGAAATTCGAAATCCACTCACTTCTCTAAAAGGTTTTCTAACGTTGCTCCTCCCTGAAATAAGTGAGGAGCAGAAATGGTATATCGATGTTATGTTAAGTGAGATTTCACAAATGGAATCCATCACGAGTCAATTTATGGCGATGTCTAAGCCACAAGTATTATCTATCCAAACTTGTAACATACAAACTTTAATTGAAGAGGTAGTTACATTTATTTTACCGACTGCAATTATGCATAGCGTTCATATCATCATGGATCATTTTGATTACGTATATGATATTCAATGTGACGGTAACCAATTAAAACAAGTTTTTATAAACATATTAAAAAATGCGATAGAAGCAATGCCAAATGGCGGAAATATTTTCATCCAAACAAAACCATTAGAGGATAATTTCATCTTAATACGAATTATCGATGAAGGTTGCGGCATTCCTGAAGATCGTATCTCCCGTCTAGGCGAACCTTTTTATAGTTTAAAAGAAAAAGGCACAGGACTAGGATTAATGATGTGTTACAAAATAATTGAAGAACATCATGGTAGATTACACATTTCAAGCGAATTAAATAAAGGTACGATTGTTGATATTGAGCTACCACTTTCTTCATCTCATCTTGCAATCCAGTCTTAAATAAAAAAGAAGCATCTGCTAATCGTTAGCAGATGCTTCTTTTTTAAAATGCTTTGTCATACCACTCTTTTGCTTTTTCTACTTCACCCATCGTTAATTGATGCCCTCGATTTTCCCAATGCATTGTTACATTCGCATTTGCATTTTCTAATAGTACCTTCAATTCCTCTGACTCTGCTGATGAACAAATTGGGTCATTTGTCCCAGCAGCAATAAACACAGATTTCCCTGCTAAATTTGCTAATTGAATTCCTCTTCTTGGTACCATTGGGTGATGAAGCACAGCACCTTTCAATGCATTTTCGTAATGGAATAATAAGCTTGCTGCGATATTTGCCCCATTCGAATAACCGATAGCTACAATGTTATTTCTATCGAATTTATATTCTTTAGCCGCTTCATCTAAAAATTCATTTAATTCCTTCGTACGGAAAATTAAATCCTCTTCATCAAAAATGCCCTCTGCTAATCGGCGGAAGAAACGCGGCATCCCATTCTCTAACACATTTCCCCTAACGCTTAATACCGACGCTTCCGGATCAATTATTTCTGCAAGTGGTAGTAAATCTAATTCATTACCACCTGTGCCATGAAGTAATAACAACACTGGTTTTGACGTATCTTTTCCTTTTTGAAAAACATGTTTCATCATAATCCTGTTCCCCCTCCAATCACTTTAATCTAAATTTCTCACTTCAAATGGTAAAAGCGTTTGTTCAATCTGTTTTCTATGTTGTTCATATTGTTCCGGTAACTTTAATTCCTCACCCATCGTCTCTAACGATTCATCATGAGCGAAACCAGGAGGATCTGTTGCAATTTCAAATAAGATTTCACCATGTTCTCTAAAATAAATCGCGTTAAAATAATTTCGATCTTGTACAGGAGTTACGTGATATCCAAAACGCGACACATACTCTTTCCAGTCTAGCTGATCAGCATCATCACTCGCTCTCCAGGCAATATGATGAACTGTGCCAACGCCCATTTGGCCACGACCGATTGTTGATAATTTCAAATCAATAATATTTCCAATGTCAGCAGAAGAACGGAATCGAACAAATTCGCCCTCTTCTCCAATTTTTTCAAGACCCATAATATGTTCTAACAATTCAGCTGTTTTTTGAGGCTGTGCAGATAAAAGAACAGCACCTCCAAACCCTTTAATTGCTACTTCTGGTGTAACTTCTCCAAAACTCCAATTGTTTAATTCGCCTGCTTCTCTTTCAACTAATTCTATATGCAAACCATGCGGATCATCAAATTCTAAATACTGCTCTCCAAAACGAGTCATTTTTGTATACGAAACATCGAATTTTTCTAATCTATTTTCCCAAAACTCCATTGTACCTTTTGGTACAACGTAAGACGTAATTCCTACTTGACCGTCCCCAATAATACCTTGACGAGCACCTGCCCATGGGAAAAACGTAATAATTGTTCCAGGCTTTCCTCCTTCATTTCCAAAATAAAGATGGTACGTACCTGGATCATCAAAATTCACTGTTTGTTTCACTAAACGTAACCCTAATACACCAGCATAAAAGTCTACATTTTCTTGTGGATGCCCTACAATCGCTGTAATGTGATGGATTCCCATTGTTTTCTTTTCCATTTCTTCCACTCCTTTTTTATTTCATTATAAAAATTCTTTTACATTTAAATTCATTATTCATTTTGTCCATGCTACAAAGTAAAATCCGTTATAATAATTTTATCTCGAATTCGAGATATTAATTACAAAATTACACATTAGCGTCTAACTTATCGGGATTATCTCGATTTCAAGATAGTTTCCAAAAAACATTTACTCACTCTAAAATCATAATAAAACTTGATTTAGAATGTCATTTATCTCAACCTCAATACTTATTATAAGTTACTTACTTTTCTTTGTCAATAAGTTACTTATTTCATTTAAAAAGAAAAGAGAGTAAACGTTATTCACCGTCTACTCTCTTTTCAAATCATTTCGTTTCTTCTTCCAGTACTGCTTCCATCTCATTAAATTCACGATGAACTGCCTTAACGGGTTCTTTCGTTAATAAACTTACAACGATAACAGTTAATAAACTACAGAAGAATCCAGGTACCATTTCATACATAATTGCTTTTAAACTTGGAATTTGTACCCATGCTATAACAACTACTGCACCGACAATCATACCAGCAAGAACGCCCCATTTGTTCGTTCTCTTCCAATATAAACTTAATAAAATAGCGGGTCCAAATGCTGAACCAAATCCTGCCCAAGCATAACCTACAAGTGTTAAAATTGTATCACTTGGATGATACGCTAAAACAACTGCTATCATAGCCACTACTAATACTGATAATCTACCGATAAATACAAGTTCTTTGTCACTTGCGTTACGACGGAAAAATGTTTTATAAAAGTCTTCCGTTACTGCACTTGAAATAACAAGTAATTGTGAGGAAATACTACTCATAATCGAAGCCAAAATAGCTGATAATAAAAATCCTGTAATGTATGGATGGAATAAAATATTTGAGAATGTTACAAAGACCATTTCTGGGTCTTGTAATATCGCATTATTTTTAGCATAATAGGCGATACCAATTAGACCAGTAAGCATTGCACCTATAATTGAAATCGTCATCCAACCGATACCGATTCTACGAGAAGTTTTTAAATCTTTAATAGAGGTAATTGCCATAAAGCGGACAATAATATGTGGTTGACCAAAATATCCAAGGCCCCATGCTAAAAAGGAAATAATCCCTAATACTGTAGTCCCTTTAAACATATCCAAATGCGATGCATCGACTTGCTTAATCGTATTAAATGTTTCTGTTACACCACCGACATCCGTAAAAGCAACAATTGGCACTAATACAAGCGCAATAAACATAATACAACCTTGCACAAAGTCCGTCCAACTTACGGCTAGAAAGCCACCGAATAGTGTATACGCAACAACGACACCCACTGTTACAAATAAACCAATTTTATAATCAAGGTTAAAAGAATTTTCAAACAAACGTCCACCTGAAACTAAACCAGCCGACGCATAAAATGTGAAAAATACTAAAATGACGATAGCGGAGACAAAACGAAGTATTTTCGTACGATCTTTAAACCGATTCTCTAAAAAGTCTGGAATCGTAATTGAATCATTTGCCACTTCTGTATACGTTCGTAAACGCGGGGCAATGATTAAATAGTTTGCATACGCACCTATTAATAAACCTATCGCAATCCATACACTTGATAATCCTGTTGCATACATCGCACCAGGTAATCCCATTAGCATCCAACCACTCATGTCAGAAGCACCAGCTGATAAAGCTGTAACTGCTGGACCGAGTCCCCTCCCGCCTAACATATAATCTGATAAATCGGATGTCTTCTTATAAGACCAATATCCGATATACAACATACCTGCCATATAAATAGCAAGCGATACCATAATTTCAATCTTCACCAAATCTCTCCCTTAGTCCATAAGCCATTCAAAATTTCGAAAAATGACTTTTTCTATTTTCTTGTTTTCGCTTATGGTTCCCTACCTTAACAAACATTTTTTGTTCTTTCAAGTGAACGAGCACTTTTTATTACATGTGAAAACCTTTATAAACGCCTTTATCCCAGTGGATTACAATGATTTTTTAAGGAATTAAAGTAATAATATTCAGAAAATTAAACGGTGTTTTTTCACACCTTATTTTCATTCGTTTACCCGATAAATTTTAAAAGAAAAAAGCCATACAAATGTATGACTTTTAGCTTATTGACGTCTCAATTTTCTCTTTCTCTACATATACTTTACGAAATTTCATATAACATCCAATACGCCAAGGTACTATATAACAAACCGCAAGAGTGTAGAAAAGAATGCCGATTGACTTTGGATCTAGACCTTGTAAATGTCTTCTAAAATAAGCACGTAAAAGAACGATAACTAAAAATGTAGCAATAAAAGCGATACTTTTTTTTGCATAAATTTGACCATCTTCTCTGACTTCATACCCACTTAAAATAATAAGTGGAATTGACAATAGCAGTCCGATCCCAGCAGCTATACAAATTTGCCAACCAGCAAGTTGTATCGGTGCTGCGTATAAAGAAAAACCTGGTAATAAGAAAAATAATGGCAATAGTAGTCGTCTTCCTTTATTATTAATTGGTCGATTCATAGAGCGCATGCGTCTAAATATAACGAGCCCTATGACGAGTAAAAAAATTGTAATACTGTAAGAACCTTGTTGCAAGTGAATCTCTCCCTAAAAATAGTCATTTTTAAAAATACTTCCCTATTATACTCCTAATTTTTCCAAAAATATGATTATTCCTTAAAAAAATCTTACATATCAAATATACTTTTAGGTTTGATTTACTATAGGAAACAATTCCGAAAGAGGAACTACTCTCCCCACCTCGTCTTTAAACACAATATGCTCTCTAGTTAAATGGCGCGGGCTCTTCACTCCCGCCGCTGCCGCTAATGAAAATAAACTATATCTCATACTAATAATATAATTCATGACTCGCCACTTCTTCTCATACGGATCTAACGCTTTTTGATAATGCGGATTCGTCGTGGCTACACCAGATGGACATTGGCCAGAATTACATTGAAGGGCCATAATACAGCCGCTTGCCATCATAAATCCGCGGGCTGAACTTACAGCATCCGCCCCAATCGCTAAAGCAATCGCTACTTTATCTGGTGTGATTAATTTACCCGATGCAAATACTTTAAACTTGTTACGAACACCATAATGGTTTGCTGTATCAATAAATGTAAGTAATGCTGGAATAAGCGGCAGTCCCATACAATCTGCCATCGATTTATACGTTGCCCCTGACCCGCCTTCTGAACCGTCTATTGTAATAAAATCTGGATAAATGTTTAGTTCTTTCATTGTTTTTATTAAATCTTCCAAAGGCTTCTGCTGACCAATTACAATTTTCATTCCAACTGGTTTACCGCCGCTTTCTTGCAACTGTTGAATAAAATAAAGTGTATCCGCTGCATTCTTTAAAAATGAAAATCGATTCGGTGAATTAATCGTCTCTCCCTTTCGGACGTTGCGAACAAACGCAATTTTCTCATTTACTTTTTGCCCCTCTAAATGACCACCACGTATTTTAGCACCTTGCCCAAATTTCAATTCGAATGCTCTAATATTACTTTCTTTCACTTTCTCCATGAATTTTCCCATTGAAAAATTACCGTCTTCATCACGGTATCCAAATAACCCTGGACCAATTTGCGCAACGATATTCGCTCCTGTATGTAAATGTTCTGGAATAACGCCACCTTCACCCGTATTAATCCACGACCCGCCTGCCATTTTTGCTCCAAGACCACTCGCTAAAATATAATTTTCTCCAATCGCACCATAAGAAGTCGCAGATGCACCAAACATGCCATGTAGCTTCCACGGATATTTACGGTTCTCACCGACTATAATTGCATCATCTTCTTCGTACAGCCAAAGATTCGTTGTATCCGCTGTCAATTTTTCTCTTCTTGAAAATAACCCTTCTTTATGAATCACGTACTTTTTACCTTCTCGCTCTTGCGTGAGATTCACACTTAATTCCTCCGTTAATATCGGAAATAATGTATTAGCAATATAATATCCAGAAGCTTCAAAATCTCGTTTTGATCCAAAACCAAGTATTTCAGAGCGATATTTCGCTAAAAACATAACACTTTGAAAATCATAACGTGAGAAAGGCTTTCCATCCGTATCATGATCAAACCAATATTGTCGAAATTCAGGCCCTATCTTTTCCAGTAAGTAGCGCATTCTTCCTAAGTACGGATGTAATTTTAAAATAGAATGATGTGTTCGTTTTTTTATAAAAAATGTAATGATAAAAAAGACGATTAAAAGCAACATTAAAAATAGTAATATACTAATAATAACGAGTAGCGTTTCACTCATCCCGCTTCCCCCTATGAAATTCCATAATAAAAAGAGAACACTAGATGTGTTCTCCTTTTATCTTTATTCATACTAACGTAACAAGATGCTCTTTCGCGTCATATTCAACTAAACTTTCAGCGTGTTTAATTCGATGAACAAAGTCTGGATTAGCAATTAACGGTCTTCCGAATGCCGCTACATCAATCGTTCCTTCTTGCAACGCTTCTTCGGCCTCTTTCGGATTTAAATTACCAACCCCAACAATCGTACCATCCCAATATTTTCTTACTAGTTGATGAAAATTCTTTCCGTCAGCAATCTCTTGGGTATAATTCATCGTTGAAGGATGGATCATCGTTAATCCAACCTCTTTAAACATATTTATGAACGTTTCAATTGCAAACTCAGGGTTTTCCCACATATAAGTAGGATTATCACCTTTGAAAGCAGAGAAACGAAGAAGTGTTTTATTAGCTCCAACAGCTTCTATTACAGCTGCCGTTACTTCTTTCATAAACGTTAACCTTTGTTTTAAATCACCGCCATATTTATCTGTTCGCTTATTCGCAAACTCATACGTAAATTGATCGATTAAATATCCGTGTGCACCGTGAATTTCTACTCCATCAAATCCAGCTTCGATCGCATTTTTCGCAGCTTGTGCGTATTGATCGATCACTTCTTGTATTTCTTCTAACGTCATTGCTTCTGGCATATCAAACGGTTTACGAAAGCGTGGAACATTTCCCTCTGCAGCGATAGCCGACGGCGCTTGTGGCATTTGACCACCAATTATTTCATGATGACTCATACGCCCAACATGCCATATTTGAGCAATAATCGTCCCGCCTTCTTTATGTACTGCCTCTGTAACAGGTTTCCAAGAATCGATTTGTTCTTGTGTATAAATACCTGGTACTCCTGGGTTTCCTTTTGCTCTCGGACTAATGACAATTCCTTCTGTAATAATTAGTCCAATTCCATCCGCAGCACGTTTTCTGTAGTACTCCACTACATCCGCACCAACTACTCCAGTCTCATTATCTGCAAAGCATCTTGTCATCGGTGCCATCGCTATACGATTACGAAGAGACCAAGCTCCAACTTGAATTGGATCAAACAACTTTGTTTCTTCAACGTTTTCAAAAAATCCCCCAGCATTTACATTTGTTCCTTCATAAATACTCGCTGCTTTATTACTTGAACTTGTCATTTTTCTTCCCCCTAAAAAATCTTACTATAATCGCATCATACTTACTTTTAGATAGTAACGTCAATTTTTACGACTTTAAAATAAAAAATTCGAATATTCAAAAAACAAAACGCTATAAATAATATTAAAAAGGTTTCCTTAGGAGGAAACCTTTTTTGTTGACCATATATGGCTGTCAATTCGTTTATCTCTTTAATAAAAAAGCACCTTATCAATAGAAGTGAAAATGGTTCAGTATTCTTCTAAAAATAATAACTTATATACCTAAAACAATGAAAGCCCTACCTCTCTTTCATCCTTACGGCTCCTCGTCCGTGCCAGTGTGAATCAGGATTGCAAAAATCAAGTAACTATTTTATCGAAGTATTCAATTAAACTTCGAACATTCATAAATGAAATTAAAAAATAAAAATGGATTTGATTGTAGTAATAACAATAGAGGTAATGCTCTAAAAGTGGTTTGAAAGAGTTGAATGTCTTTGAAATGATAAATTTTCTATAATTATGTTCCCAAAAAATTCAAGATCTTTTTTGGGATATAATACATTATTTGTAATGAACCTTAACAAAAGCTTTTTATCTGATTTTCTGTGATACCTTCAATTAATCCCAGTTCACTAATCAAAAATTCATATGCGTTATCTAACATCTTCTTTTCGCTTGCATTAAGTGCTTTTTCTTTCTGTATACGCATTAAATCACGCACAACTTCAGCACCTTCTTGCATTTTACCCGTCTTTATTTTATCAGTGTTCAATTTATACCTTTGTTTCCACGTAAGTAATCTATCTGATTCCCCATGTTGAAAAATATCCATTATGTGTGCTAATGCGGTTATATCCGTAACTGGACGTATATTCGAATTCAATATTCTCCCTGCTGGAATCATTAGTTCCATATTACTAGCCGACATTTTTATAACATAATACTGTTGTTTTTCTCCTGAGATTTCCTTCTCTTCTATGGCTTTAATTATACCTGCTCCCTGCATTGGATAAACAATGTTATCGCCAATTTGAAACAAATAATCCACCTCCATATATGGTAACCTTCTCAAGCTTAACATACTTTTAGTTTTTTAGCAAAAATTTTTATTTTATCATAAAATTATTTTACACGTCAACACTTCAGAAGCAAGAAATTAAATTTACACAATAAACTATAAAAATCGCAATTCCATTAACGGTTCCACACACATTCATTCTCTTTTAATACAAAAACACATCACTACATTTAAGTAGTGATGTGTTTTTGTTAAGGCATAAATAAAGATCTACTTTTCCGTCTATATACTAACTTGCTTACTAACCGTTTCCCTCGCTAAAAGAAAACTCATAATCACTTGCGCTGCTACTCTACTCGTCATATCTCTGAAATCAAGAGTTGGATCAATCTCTACTATATCCATCCCTTGAACGAGCGGTTCTTTACCAAGGAATTCAATCGCATCTAGTAAAGTCGTACTATCCATTCCACCAGGCCCAATTGCTGGACAACCTGGTGCAAACGCTTGGTCTAGCACATCCATATCAAGAGAAATATAAATAGAAGTCACACCTTGATTTCTTAATAATTCAATACTTTCCGTGATAATATCTTTTATTTCTCGCTCTCGTACGTCTTTCATTGTATACACTGTTACACCATGCTCTATTGCATATTCATGGTACGCACGTGCATTAGAAAAATTACGAATTCCAATTTGAACAAGTTGTTTCCCTGTAATGACATCATTTTCTAGTAAACTACGGAATGGTGTACCATTTGACGGGCCTCCATCATCTAAATTACGTAAATCATGATGAGCATCAAATTGAATAATCCCGACCTTTCCTTTACTGTTTGCAAAGCCTGTTATACTCGGAAAACTAATCGAGTGGTCACCACCAAGAACGATTGGTATCATGTTCGGATTTACTTTCGTTACATGACCAACTGTTTTCGCAATTCGGTTATGACTTTCTTTTATATCCGTCACATGCATCGTAATATCGCCGCAATCATATAAGACACTTTCTTTCATATCGTGTTCTTCTGTAATTGCATATGTGCTGTATGCATCTAACATCGCACGAATTGTCTTTGGAGCAAAACTCGCTCCTGAATGACTAATAGATGGTTTAGAAAGGGGTGCTCCAATTAAGGCAGCACCGAATATTTCTACACCTTCCTCCCAATCTTTAATCATCTCACTCCATTTTGTCACTTCACGATCAATAAACTTTGCGTTTTTCTTTAAATAGTGGCCGTGCTCCACGATTGTTCACCTCTTGTATATGCAATATTACCATTCTTCCATACTGTATTCACATGACTTACGCCGTAATGATACGGTACGTAAGCATAATTGTAAGCATCCCATAAAACTAAATCTGCCTTACGACCAACTCTAATTTTCCCAGCTACATCACCACGGTTAATGGCATATGATGAGTTAACCGTTACGGCATTCCAAACTTCTTCTGGTGTCATTTTCAGTTTTAGCATCGCAATGCTCATAATAAGCTGAATATTTTCAGTTGGACAGCTACCTGGGTTAAAGTCTGTAGCTAACGCAACTGCAACACCTTCATCAATCATTTTACGACCACGAGCAAAGCTTTCTTTATTTAAATAGAAAGTTGTTCCTGGTAATAATGTTGCTACTGTATTCGAGTTTGCAAGCATTTCAATCCCTTTATCAGAAGCGCCAACTAGATGGTCTGCTGATGCTGCACCGATTTCTGCCGCTGCTTCCGCACCACCAAGAGGGTCGATTTCATCTGCATGAATTTTCACATCAAAGCCAAGCTCTTTCGCTTTTAATAAAAATTCTTTTGATTCTTCTACTGAGAACACACCTGTTTCACAGAAAATATCAACGAATTCCGCCAATTGTTTCTCTTTCATTTCTGGTAATAGGTCTAACATCCATTGTAAAAATTCTTTCGATCTACCTTTATATTCTTTCGGAACTGCATGAGCACCTAAAAATGTGGAAACTAAATCGATTGAATGCTCTTTTTGTAATTGTGCAGTTGCCTCTAATTGTTTCCATTCCGTCTCATCATCTAATCCGTAACCACTCTTCGCTTCTACAGTTGTAACGCCGAAAGATAGCATACGGTCTAAATGGAATTTCGCTTTTTGAACAAGTTCTTCTTTCGACGCCTGTTTCGTTGCATTTACAGTTGAAAGAATACCTCCGCCTTGTTCTAAAATTTCTAAGTACGGAACTCCTTGTAATTTTAGCGCAATTTCATTTTCACGAGATCCACCAAATACAAGATGGGTATGCGGATCAACAAGACCAGGAGAAACCATTTTCCCCCCGCAATCAATAACTTCTTTCGCTTGTAATCCTTTCGCTTCTTCCGCTGTTCCAACGAAAGTGATTACACCATTTTCAATTCCAACCGCACCGTTTTCGATAACAGGAAGCGTGTTCATCGCTTCTCGTCTTAACAAGCCATCTTCTTGATCCATTGTTAGTAATTGACCGATATTTATTAGTAAAGTGTCCAGCATGTTTTCTCCTCCTTATTTCATCATTGGAATGTTAACGCCTTTTTCTTTCGCAGTTTCCACAGCTAAGTCATATCCAGCATCCACGTGACGAACAACACCCATACCAGGGTCAGAAGTTAATACGCGCTCAATACGTTTTGCTGCTGCTTCTGTTCCATCTGCAACAATAACCATTCCAGCGTGAAGTGAATAACCCATACCAACGCCACCACCGTGGTGAACAGATACCCAGCTCGCACCGTTTACACTATTAATTAATGCATTTAAAATTGGCCAGTCAGCTACTGCATCACTACCGTCTTTCATCGCTTCTGTTTCACGGTTTGGAGATGCTACTGATCCGCAATCTAAATGGTCACGACCAATAACAATCGGTGCTGATAATTCACCATTTGCAACCATTTCATTAATGATGCGACCAAATTTCGCACGCTCACCGTAACCTAACCAACAAATACGTGATGGAAGTCCTTGGAACTCAACTTGTTGACGTGCCATACGAATCCAGTTACATAAATGTTCATTATCAGCGAACTCACGTAAAATTACTTCGTCTGTTTTATAAATATCTTCTGGATCACCAGAAAGTGCTACCCAGCGGAATGGCCCTTTTCCTTCACAGAATAATGGACGAATAAATGCTGGAACGAATCCTGGGAAATCGAAAGCATTTTTCAAACCTTCATCGAAAGCAACTTGGCGAATGTTATTTCCATAATCAAATGTAATTGCACCTTTTTCTTGCATCGCAAGCATCGCTTCCACATGTTTTGTCATACTTTCTTTTGATAATTGTACGTAACGTTCTGGATCTTTTTCACGAAGTTTCGCTGCTTCTTCTAATGTGTAACCTACTGGAATATAACCGTTTAATGGATCATGAGCAGATGTTTGATCTGTAACTAAATCTGGCGTAATATCACGCTTCACTAGTTCTGGTAAAATCTCTGCCGCATTTCCTAGCAAGCCAATTGAAATTGGTTCTTTCTTCTCTTTATACTCGTTCGCAACAGTTAATGCTTCTTCTAATGATTCTGTATACATGTCACAATATCTCTTTTCAATACGACGATCGATGCTACGCTTATCAACATCAATAGCAATGACAACACCGCCGTTCATCGTTACAGCAAGAGGTTGTGCACCACCCATACCACCTAAACCAGCAGTAAGTGTTAATGTACCTTTTAATGAACCGTCGAAATGTTGACGAGCTGCTTCACCAAATGTTTCATATGTTCCTTGTAGAATCCCTTGTGTTCCAATGTAAATCCAGCTACCAGCTGTCATTTGTCCGTACATCATAAGACCTTTTTTCTCTAGTTCTCGGAAGTGATCCCAGTTTGCCCATTTTGGTACTAAGTTTGAGTTCGCTAACAGAACGCGAGGTGCATCTTCATGTGATTTAAAAATGGCAACTGGTTTTCCTGATTGAACAAGTAACGTTTCATCGCTTTCTAACGTTTTTAATGAATCTACAATCGCCTGATAGCTTTCCCAGTTACGAGCTGCACGGCCAATTCCGCCATACACAACTAATTCTTCTGGTTTTTCAGCAACTTCCGGATCTAAATTGTTCATTAGCATACGAAGTGCAGCTTCTTGCACCCACCCTTTCGTTTGTAACTCTGTACCTCTTGGCGCGCGAATTGTTTGTTGTACTTTTTCCATTTCAATCTCTCCCTTTTCTCATTTTATAGTGCTGCGTTTACATCCAATCTTTCTTTTATCGAATAATTCGTTTTTAACCAATGTGCAATATTTTCAATATCCGTTGAGAAGATGCGATCATTTGTAATAGATGGTACTTGCTGACGCCCTTGATGGTAGAAGCTCTTCGTCACTGTACTCATGTTTTCAATTCCACGATATTCTGCCGCTTGCATCGCACAAATCATTTCAATTGAAAGAACACGTCTTACATTTTGAATAATTTGATGTGCATGACGTGAAGCGATTGTTCCCATACTTACGTGATCTTCTTGGTTAGCTGATGACGGGATTGAATCAACACTCGCTGGATGTGCTAACGTTTTATTTTCAGAAACTAGTGACGCTGCAGCATATTGCATAATCATTGCACCAGACTGAAGTCCTGGTTCTGGACTTAAAAATGGCGGTAAATCGTTTAACTGCGGATTTACTAAACGCTCAATACGACGCTCTGAAATGTTTGCAAGTTCCGCCATTCCTACTTTTAAGAAGTCCATCGCAAATGCAATCGGTTGACCATGGAAATTACCACCTGAAATTACTTTTTCCCCGCCATCAAAGATTAGCGGATTATCTGTTGCGGCATTCATTTCAATTTCTAATTTTTCTTTCACATAATTCAAAACTTGCCAAGAAGCACCGTGTACTTGCGGGATACAACGAAGTGAATAGGCATCCTGTACACGTAGTTCTCCTTGTTTTGTTGTTAACTTACTATCATGAAGAATGTCACGAATTCTGCTTGCTACATCCACTTGCTCTTTATAGCCACGTGCTTTATGAACATTTTCATCAAATGCATCAATAATGCCTTGTAACCCTTCAATTGTCATCGAAGCAATTAGTTCAGCTTGATACGCCGTTGCTTCTGCTTCTATATAAGAAAGAACTCCTTGTGCTGTCATCGCCTGCGTACCATTAATTAACGCAAGACCTTCTTTCGCTTCAAGTTCAATTGGCTCAAGCCCTTCTTCTGTAAGAGCAACCATTGCATGAACGCGTTTCCCTTTATAGAACACTTCACCTTCGCCTAATAATACGAGCGCAAGATGAGATAAAGGTGCTAAATCTCCACTTGCACCAAGTGAACCTTGTTGCGGAACGACTGGATGAATTTTACGATTTACAAACTCAAGAAGCATATTTACAACAAGCGGCCTTACGCCTGATACTCCTTTAAGCATCGTGTTCGCTCGTAAAATTAACATTCCGCGCGATACTTCTTCCGGGAATGGATCACCTATCCCACATGCATGTGACTGAATTAAATTATGTTGAAGTGCCTTTACATCATCTTTTTGGATAAGCACATCACTAAACTTTCCAAATCCAGTTGTAATACCGTAAACGACTTTTCCGTCCTCTACAATTTTCTCAACTACTTCGCGGCACTCCGCTACCTTTTGCATACTAGTTGGACAAGCTGTTACACCTTCTCCTTCCAGTAATAACCTCTTCATTTCTTCAACTGTCAATGTATGTCCTGTTAACGTAATCATCATTTTTCCTCCTTAAAAAGGCAAAAGGGGACCTTATCTTTTTAAGACAGACTTCTGTCCTAAAAAAGTAAGGCCCCCTTCTAACTAATAGACTATGGGCAAATCATATGTGATTAATTCCTAAACCAATCGCCTCATGCTCAGATCCTTTTACAGGTGCACCAATCGTTCCATATAATGCAACAGCAACCCATTCGCCTTCTTTTTTCCCGTCGTATGGTGTACCGCGCACAATCGCAAAACGAAGTCCTACTGTACGAAGAACGTCTGCTAACTGAATTTGACCTCTCGTCACTCCGTACAAAGCTTCCATAATTGCATGATAAAGTGCATGTGTTTCTCTGTAAACGTCTGTTTCAATAACTTGGTTGCTTTTAGCCGCTGTTTCCATTGCTGCGACAACCTTTTGCGAATTCATCGAACCCACTTTCCCCGTACAATACTTCCAACCTTTTGGAATGGATAATACAGGACTTTCATTCTCATCCGCAAGTGCCAACAGCATGGCCATACGACCAATTCGATGTGTTCCTTGAAGAAGCATGTGACTCTCTCATTTCTTTTGAATTATTTGAATATTACTTAATTTAAGAATATATGAAAACGGTTAAATCGTCAATAGTTTAAAATCATATTCAAACATTTTTTTCATCCCCCTAATTTTGTGTACACAAATGATTTACACAAAATTTCCAGACGTGCTATAGTCTCACTAACAGATGCAAAGGGGCGAAATTTCAGTGACAAAACGAAAAGATATTCATTTTCGAATTGAAGAGAAATTACTTGAAAGGTTTGAATCAGCACTCCATTACGAAGGTTTAAAGAAAACAGATGTATTAACACATGCAATCCAACAATTTTGCACAAAGGTGGAATGTGACAAAATGAATGATGTAAAACGACAATATAACGTTAGCAACCATTTACAAACACGCATCGACACACATACACATTACGAAGAAAAACACGTAGATTTAGATAAGATCGTCATTGAACATTTACACCTTCAAGGGGATGAAAACATATTAGAGGTTGGGTGCGCTAGTGGAAAATTCCTTTCCCTTTTACAAACAAATGGTCATAAAGGCCCATTAACCGGGTTTGATCAATCCGAATCTATGCTTGCTGAAGCTGCTAAAATAAATAACTTAATAGAATGGAAACGAGGGGACGCTAGTAAACTTCCTTTCGAAACAAATTGTTATGACCTAATAATTGCAAGACATATGTTATACCATGTGAAAGATGTTGAAAAAACAATTCAAGGCTTTTATAAAGTCATTCGTTCTGGCGGAACACTTTTAGCTACAACAAATTCTAAAGTTTCATTACCTCGTATAGTTGAAATGTGTAACAACATGCTTGACGCATTTGATCTACCGAAAACATCACCAGCAGTCTCTCCATTTTGTTTAGAAAATGGTAAAGAGATAGTAGCATCTGCTTTTCCAACGGTTGAAGAAACAGTTATTCATAATGCGCTCGTTTTTCATCATGCTACCCCAATAGTAAACTATATTTCCAGCATGTTTCCATCGTTAAATATACCCGATAATATGTATCTTCAAGCCGAGATGAAAGAATGGCTAACAGAAGAAATCAACAAGGAATTATCGCTCCATAACGGTATATGGCGCGATCCAAAAACGTTAGTAATTTATCGGTGTAAAAAAGCTAGCATTTGCTAGCTTTTACACGTTTTCTCGTAAAAGTTTCTCCATTACTACATTGCCTTTACCACAATAAAAATCTGTATTATGTTCGTCTGCCACTCCAAAATAAGAGGCAATCGCTATTCCAAATGGTACAAATGCATGCCCTTGTGCTGTAATGATATTTGAGTGTTGCACAACTTCTTCATACACGAAATTTTCTACTGGAAAACAATCGAATTTTTGATAATCTATAGTCGCAGTATAAGAAATCCCTTTAAATAACCCTGCTTTTGCTAGCGCATACGGTCCAGCACAAATTGCCGCCACTAATTTTTCTTGTTCGTGAAATTGACGAATGACTGAAAAAAGAGATTTCGCATCTTTCAACTGTACTTCTTCTCCACCTGGAATAAGTACCCCCTCATACTCATCTACACGTACTTCACTTACTTCTATATGTGGTTGCACTTGCAAACCTGTTTCACTTATAATCAATTCTTTTGTTAAGCCCGCTGTAATGATTTCAAATTTATTTTTCAGCAACGCCGTCGCTACTGTTATTTCAAACTCCGCAAATGTTGGGTATACAAATAAAAGTATTTTTTTCATAGCCCTCTCTCCTTTAACCAGTCCATAAAATATACCTCTAAATCGTCAACTGTTAATCTATTTGTGTCCACATAAGTTACAGGAAATTGTTTATACCAGTCTTTTTCAGTTTCTGCTAATTTAAATTGCTCCTCAAATGTACTTCTGTTTCTTGTTCTATCATTATTTTTTCTATCATATACATTCTTTTTCGTAACATCTAAGTAAAAAATCACATCCGAACGGCATTCTCTTAATTTATATAATTCATCTTTCAATTCAGTTTCTATATCCCACTCTTCTCCTATAATCGTTGGATAAAAGAGTGTAAAAAACTCAATGTCTTCTGGTCCGCGATCAAAAATTACGACTGAATCTTTCACATTTTGAAACTCCTTTATTTTTGCTTCCATAAACATTTTTTGATTCATAATAAACCCTACTTTTGAATTCATATCTAAATTCAATTTTTTTCGCTTCTCTACAATTGGATATGGATTTTCATATATAACTCGAAACCCTCTCTTTTCTAACCTTTTTGCTAATGTTGTTTTTCCGCTAGCCATCGGCCCTTGCAGTGAAATTACGTATGTCACACCTCTCATTCCCTTACACTTTAGTACACCTATAATATACAGAATCTTGAAAACTCTCAACATTATATATATCATCTTGTTTCTTATTCTTATCTAACTTATAATGAAAAATAGAGATTATGACGGACGCATCAATAATGTAAGCTTGGAAATCCAAGCTTACATTATTTTTTGCTTTCCCTTTTCTAATAAAAAGAGTATACTAGATTAGAACGTATGTTCTTAATAATTACATACAGTAAGGAGATAGAACAATGGTATACGACACAAAAGCAATTTCTTGGAATGAATCTTTAAAACAACTTCAACGCCGCTATACAAACAAACAAGTTGACCGAAAAGAATTTGAGGATATTGAACTGATGGAATTCTTCCGCGATAACGACTACATTTCTTTACCTACACACATAAGCGGCCTATCAAAAACACGTTTTACTTCTTACTCTATTTTCACAACTGAAGATAAAGATCGTAAAGTTGGCACATTAATCATTGAATATGTAGAAGATGATAATAATAATTTACATGTGGAACAACTATACTTTGTTTAAATGATAACGCTTGGTCAAAATGACCAAGCGTTCTTGCTTTCTATGAATCTCACTGTATATAATATGAATAAAAGAAAACCGCTATCATTAAGGGGGGATATGCTTGCTCGAAGGATGGTTCAGTTGGTTCATTGTATTATGGACGGTTATTTTATTAGGGCTTATGTCTATCGGTGGATACTTTATGTTCAGAAAATTTTTAAAACGTTTACCAAAAGAAGACGGCATGTCCATTTTGGATTGGGAAGAACACTACATAAATAAAACGAGACATTTATGGGCTGACGAACAAAAACAATTGTTAGAAGAGCTTGTAAGTCCTGTTCCAGAACTATTTCGCGATGTTGCAAAATCAAAGATTGCTGGAAAAATCGGGGAACTTGCATTACAAGAAAATGCCTCTCAAATTACACAAGACTTAATTATTAAAGGATATATCATTGCCACACCAAAGCGTGATCATAAATTTTTAATTAAAAAACTACAAGAAAAAAAGATTGATTATTCTAACTATCGATCTTTACTCGCAAAGTAACTTCATATTATTTTCGATAAAAAAGACAGCGCCTTTGACGCTGTCTTTTTATTTGGTACATATACAGTTTTTAAGTTAGCTTCATATCTTTTTCATTATAAAAACCATCTTCTTTTTCCATTTCCTTTTGTAATTTCGTAAAGGAACGGTACATGGCAATTCTCCATGACACAATCATCGCGAACGCCAGTAAGAAGAACATGCCACTAAGTTGTCCTAAATCAAGAGATTGGCTTAAGTATGTTTTAAATACAATCCGCACGACAAGTAATCCAATTAATATAAAAACAAAGGCTTTTGAACGCTTCAAATAAATCTCTTGTCCTCTAATTTCAAATTTAGATGTTTTAATAAGAAAAATAGAGAAAAACAAACCGACGCCAATTGCTTCTAACATTTCCGCTGGAGTTAATCGAAATTCAGGAAAAACATACATCAATGCTCCCGTGCTCATAAAAAATGGCGGAAGTATAATTTTTTTCAATGTTGCAGGTTTCTTAGCTGCTTTTAAACGAATAAACATCGCACCGACAGCCATACAAACAGCAACGATACTTGATAAAAGAACTATGTTCATATTTTCTCATCCTTTTTTGTGGCTATATGCAAAATATACTTTCATTATATGCTTTTCCGTTAGTATTTCCAACATTTTCGCAGAATAATACTAAAAACCGGTAAAACCACCAAATAAACTTGAGAAATATACGATAATTTTCGTCATCCAGTTAAAGTATAGGAAGACCCCCATAACAATCATAATATATCCTCCGACTTTCATGAAGGCCATACTATTTCTTTTAATCCAAGACATTTTCGTAATAAAGAATGACAGTACGAAAAACGGGATAGCAAATCCAAGTATGTAAGCAATCATGTAAATCATTGCTGATTCTGGGTTTGTTGCTGCTAATCCAATTACCGACACTAGAATTGGTCCGGTACATGGCGTCCACCCTGCTGCAAAGGCTAATCCAATTAGTACTGATCCAAAATAGCCACTTGGACGATTTTTAAATGTAAATTTACGGTCTTGCATTAAAAATTTCGGCTTAAACACCCCGACAATAATTAAGCCGAACACGATGATAAATATACCACCTAACTGTCTGATTAAATCTTTATAGTCAGTAAAGATTCCTCCAATAAAACTTGTACCAAATCCAATTGCAATAAATATAATTGAAAATCCAAGTAAGAAAAACGCTGTATGTATCATACTTCTTTTGCGAAGCATTGCATTTTCTTCTTTCAATTCAGAAACCGACATACCTGTTATGTACGATAAAAATGCCGGATAAAGCGGTAAGCAACATGGGGAAATAAATGATAAGAACCCGGCGCCAAACGCTAAAAAAATACTAATATCTTGCATCATTCCACTCCTCTCCCTAAATATTGTAACAAAAACACATAAAAATACTATGAACAATTCGTGAAATCACTTTTACAACGTGGCAATAAGAAAAAAGTACTTCCTCACAGTTTCTAATAAAACGTTTTCATTTCCTTCTATTATATAGAAAAAACTCAAATGGATTATGAAACTCCTTTAATTGTCATTACCATAACAAAGGTAACATAGTTTCTCAAATAATTAGCACGTTACTAGTACGTCTATATACATATTGGTTTAAAAAATATTTTTTTCAAATGCTGGCTCTATACAATGCAAAGTTGATTTTATAATACTTCTATTATTAATAATTTCAAGATTATGCATAAATATCATACTTTTATTATTATTCTATAAAATGTCATACTTTTCTTTCATTTGACCCTTTATTTCTAATTTTGTATACTTCCCTCTAGTTATATATTTTCGATACGGAACAACTTCATATAGATGGGAGGAATTTTTCATGCTTCGTTATTCTCTTTTAGTTTTATTAGGAGCGTGTAGTTATGGAATTTTAGCTATTTTTGTTAAGCTTGCATATGCAGAAGGATTTTCACTTGGAGAGGTAATTGGCAGCCAATATTTGTTCGGTTGGATTATTTTGCTTGCTATTACACTTCTATTTTCTAGACATCGCGTTCCTTTAAAGCAAGCATTACTTTTATTCGTTGCAGGAACATCTGCAAGTTTTACCGGAATTTTTTATTATGCTTCATTAAAAACTGTACCAGCTTCTATTGCAATTATTCTTTTATTCCAATTTGTTTGGGTCGGAATTATCATTGAAGCAGTCGCAACAAAAACATTACCTTCAAGAGAAAAAGTTATTTCTGTTATTTTCTTACTTGTAGGGACATTTTTATCAAGTGGTTTACTTGAACAATCAGCAGGTGCTTTCGATACGACTGGGATCATTTTAGGTTTATTATCTGCTGTTACATTCGCAACATACATTTTCGTGAGCGGAAAAGTTGCTGTTGAAGTACCTTCATTACCGCGCGGTGTTCTCTTAATGACTGGTGCTTTAACTTTAGTCATGATTGTATTCCCACCAACATTTATTTTTAATGGTGCCATTTCTCAAGGTCTTTGGAAATACGGTTTAGGATTAGGAACATTTAGTATCGTAATTCCATCTATTGCCTTTACAATCGGTATTCCAAAAATCGGTTCTGGCTTAGCAACTATTCTTGGTGCAGCGGAACTACCAGTTACAACAATTATGTCCGTATTCGTTTTAAAAGAGGCTGTACTATCTTCACAATGGTTCGGTGTATCACTTATTTTAATCGGGATTGCAATCCCGCAAATTGCATACGCAATGCGTGGACGTTATCGTAAACATCATACGCATAAAAAAGTCGCAGCATAAAGTGAAACTTTAATTAGTTGAACCAATCGGACTGCCCATTAATACGGGATAAACGAGAGAGGATTTTCATTTGAGAATCCTCTCTTTTATTGTTGTATACTTATGATAAATATTTTGCTGAAGAAAGAAGGCATACTACATGGTATCTATTTCAAATCAACTAAAAGAAAAACTTATTTCCATCCGTCGACATTTACATGAGTATCCAGAACTATCATATGAAGAGTTCGAAACAACAAAAGCAATAAAAAATTGGTTAGAAGAAAAAAACATTACTATCATTGACTCCAATTTAGAAACAGGAATTATCGCTGAAGTGTCTGGTAATAAAAACGGGCCAATTGTAGCAGTTCGTGCTGATATTGATGCCCTTCCTATTCAAGAAGAAACACATTTGTCCTATGCATCTAAAGTACGAGGGAAAATGCATGCTTGTGGACACGATTTTCATACAGCTGCCATTTTAGGTACTGCTTTCTTATTAAAAGAAAGAGAATCTTCCCTAAATGGAACGGTTCGCTTCATATTCCAACCAGCTGAAGAAAGTAGTAATGGCGCTTGCAAAGTTATTGATGCTGGACATTTACGTAATGTGCAAGCGATTTTCGGCATGCATAATAAACCTGATTTACCAGTAGGTACAATTGGCATTAAAGATGGTCCACTGATGGCTGGAGTTGATCGATTTGAAATTGAAATTCACGGAGTTGGTACACACGCGGCTGTACCAGATGCTGGCGTAGATCCTATTGTTGCATCCTCTCAAATTGTGATGGCACTGCAAACAATTGTAAGCCGAAATATAAGTTCATCTCATAATGCAGTTGTTAGTGTTACAAATATTCACGCAGGAAATACGTGGAACGTGATTCCTGAAAAAGCTACGTTAGAAGGAACGATTCGCACGTTCCAAGCTGAAACACGTGAAAAGATTCCAGCACTCATGGAGCGTATTATTAAAGGTGTATCTGATGCATTAGGTGTAAAAACGAAATTCCGTTTTTATTCAGGTCCTCCTGCTGTTCACAACGATAAAGCTCTTACAGACTTATCTACTCAAGTTGCCACAAAGATGAATCTTAATATCATCTCGCCTAGTCTATCAATGGCTGGAGAAGATTTCTCATTTTACCAACAGGAAATACCAGGTTCATTCGTCTTTATGGGAACGAGCGGTACACATGAATGGCATCATCCTGCTTTTACAATTAATGAAGAGGCACTGCCTATAAGTGCAGAATACTTTGCTTTACTAGCCGAAAGAGCACTTAAACAATTCTCATAAAAAAAAGCCGTTCAAAGTGCATCTCAGCACCCTGAACGGCTTTTCTTATTAAGTTAAATCACGTTTTAAAAACACAGTATATGAAATACATAAAAATACGAACAAATAAAGTAGCAACATACATGATGCAAACGGGAATGTTACTCCATCAATAAAACTTCCGTTCTTTGAAATACTATATAAATCTGTGTTTGCTGGCAATAAATATTTCGCCCAGTTATATCTAGTGGCTGCTAATAACGCAATATTGCCTGATAAAGCAAGGAATAGTGAAATACCAATTGCACCTCCACTAGATCTCGTTAACACAGAAATCATAAATGCAAACGATGCGTACACAACCGTTGGTAACCACGATAAAACATAATATTTACTTGCTTCTACAAAAATGTTTTGTTTTATTATATTTCCATCTTGGAAAATAAACTCACTCCATGCAGGCTGTTGGAATTTATAAATAACAAGTCCACATAAAGCGGAGAAGATCATATTAAATATAAATAATAAAGCTGCAAATATAACGATTGCTAAAAATTTTGCTGTTAAAATTTTAAAGCGACTCGCTGGTCGTATCGTTAAAAATTTATATGTTCCCCAGCTATATTCATTCGCAAAAATTGTACTTGCATACACGAGGATAAATGGGAGCAAAATTGGAAATACGATAAAACCTGTATCTCTCATGAAAGAAAGTGGAGAACTGCTTGCCGGTGCTGTATCCGTATCTAAATGCTTCATCTTAAGCTGGTATTCTTTTACAAGCTCATCCCCTGATTTTTCTGCTAAAATAGCTTCTTTTTTCATGCCAAGCTTTTTCTCAATTTCTACAGTTCGTTCTGTATAATCTACTTTCCATCCTTTTGTTTCCGGTTCAAAATACTTTACCGTAACCCATCCTAATCCGATTATTAATACTGCAATAACTGCAAATGGAATAATCGTTCGCTTCCGCTTAAATATTTTATACAGTTCGTTATATACTAAATTAAACAATATCTTTTCCCCCTGTTAATTCTAAAAATTGCTCTTCTAACGTTTTTCTTTCTTCATATACACGATACACTTGAATATTTTTCTCAAGCAATGTACGAATAACATTTGGGATTTCTTCATCTTTTACATTAATAAGTAATTCATTATCTTTTACTAAAACATCATGCCCTAATATTTCTGCTGCTTTATTCGCATCATCTACACGTATACGGATCGTCTCCATCTCTTCGCTTTGGCTATGCTGAATATTTTGCGTAGCCACATATTCCCCGTGCTGAATAATGATAACTCTGTCACACATTAATTCAACTTCTGAAAGTAAGTGACTTGATACAAGTACAGCTTTTCCTTGTTCATGTGCAATTTTTTTTATGTACATTCTCATTTCATGTATTCCACTAGGGTCTAATCCATTTGTCGGTTCATCTAGTATCAACACGTCTGGATCGTGAATAAGTGCCTGAGCGATTCCTAAACGTTGTCTCATGCCGAGTGAATACGCTTTTACTTTGCGATCAATTACTTGTCCCATCCCTAACAATTTCACTACTTCATCGATACGTTCTTCGGTCACATTACCATTCATTCGTCCGAAATATGTTAAATTTTCATAGCCGCTCAAAAAAGGATAAAATTCAGGTGTCTCAATTACCGCTCCAATTTTCGCAGCTGTTTTTTCGAATTGCTGTTTCACAGATTGACCATCAATCCATACTTCACCTTCTGTCATACGGATCATACCAACCATCATTCTCATTAAAGTCGTTTTTCCAGCACCGTTTGGTCCGAGTAAACCGACAACCTCGCCTTTTTTCACTTCAAAACTAATATTTTGTACAAGTGTCTTTGATCCGATTCGCTTCGTTAACCGATCGACTTTTACAATTGATTGTTCATTTGTCATTCTATACAACCTTTCCTTCCCATTCTTTGTCAGGTCTTTTCACTGTAACATGATTATTTTTATGTGTAAAATGGAAAAAGGCATGATTTCTCATGCCTTTTTCTTGAAATGCAACGAATTTTTATCTTGTAAACTTTGAACAAATCGAAAACATTGCACCATCGATAATAGAAGGATAACAATCATAATTATACTCACTACTACTATTGCATATATTGTAATCGGTGCACTATTTATCCCTTGTATTCCTGCTATTCTTATAAAAATAATCGTAAATAATTTTAAAAATAACATCCCATTAACTAATCCAAAAACAAACGCTGCTCCATAAATGAATAATTGCTCCTGACATAATAAACATAGTACTTCTTTTCTTTTTATATTTTCTGCTACATAAGATGTAAACTCCTCTCTCCTCACTAGCAAAAGGGAGTACATCATTTTATATGTAGTAAAAATACATATGAAAATTAGTACAATAAACAGTGTGTAAAAATACATTTGAAATACAAATGCATCCCCTACTTTCAAAATAGCTCCTTCATTAAATTGTAACGATATCATAAAAAACAAAATCATAATACTCATAGCAATCCACATAAATTGCTTCATCCTTTTGGTAGCAAATGTTCTTATATTTTTTCTCGCTAACCGACATAAAGACATAAAATTCTTCCCCTACCTTATTACATACGCATTCTATACTACTAGTGTATAAAAATATGACATTTTAAACATCGCACTACAATCGGAATTTCTTCTAAGTCTTTAGTCCTAGAAAACGAAATGATAAAAAATCACATTTAGAATATAATTGTAAAAAGGAGGAGATTGCATGCGTATAAAATTACTATCAATCTTGTTTTTATTATTACTCACAAGTTGTAGCCAAATAAAAAACAATGAAGTTGCCATTGTTGAGCCATACAAATTAACAAAAGAGCAAGCTTCTATTTTACAAATGACTCCTTTTCAAGAAGGAAATAGCATGTTTTATAACGTTACGCTTAAAAATGATAAAGATGAAATAAATGCTACAATTGATTATTATAACAATGGTAAAAAAACAAAAGAAATTGCTAATATAGCTACCTCACATTTTTCAAAAAAGAAAGTAAAGCTTTCTTTTTTACCACCACATTTCCAATTCGATAAAGATATACAAGAAAAAAGGCAGTGGTATATGAATATTGAAGGTGCTTCAACGCTTGTTCATGAAGAAGCACCACCAAGCGTAAATAGCTCCGCAACTACTACAATCCAATCTATAAAAAATTTAAAATACAATCAAAAAACAATTTTAGCTGCTGTAATCCAAACAAGTAAAGAAACTGTAAGCGTTCCTACCATTGGTGAAGAAACAGGTATTGATCTACTCTTAAAAGAAAATGAACACGTTTATCTATTCAGTATCGAGCTAAAAAAAGAACAATAAAGCGGAAATGCAACTTAAGTTGCATTTCCGCTTTATTGTTTAATAAGGTGTACTTTTATGGATTTGAATTAAATCCATATTCTGTTACTACTATTGCTCATCCTCTACTTCTATTCTTTTCTTCTCTCTTGCAATTTTTAAAAACTCTAGCAGCTCTGGATTACTATTCATTTTTTTGTAAGCCACTGACATTTCTGCCACAAAATTAGAATCATATAATTCTTTATATACAACTTCTGTTTTATATAACTTATTTGCCGATACGGGTATTACTGTAATTCCAATCCCTGCCGCTACAAGCCCCATAACTGTTTGATACTCTGTTGCTTCTTGTACAATACGTGGACTAAATCCAACTTCTCTGCAAAGAGATAAAATTGTATCATACAAAGCTGGCCATACTGGTCTCGTAATAAATACAAACGGCTCATCTCGTAAATCTTCTATATGTATTTCATCTTTCTCTGCAAGTGGATGTGCCTTTGGTAAACATAAGGTACAAGATAACCTTTGAATTGGCTCTAATTCTAATAATTGTGTTGGAATTGGTGGACGTAAAAAGCCAATATCAATACGGTTATCATGAAGTGCATGAACTTGATCTGGTGTTGACAATTCATGTAATGCAACAGACACTCTCGGAAATTTCTTTCTATATTCCCTAACAATTGATGGTAAAATATCATATATCGCCGCACCTACAAAACCAATTGAAAGTGATCCTACTTCTCCCCTTTGCGCACTTTGTGCAACTTCTACTGCTTTTTCAATTTGTTCAAACGCTTTTTTTACTTCTTTTAAAAACATTTCTCCTGCTTCTGTTAGTTCAACCTTTCTTTTCGTTCTTGAAAATAATGTAACTCCCATTTCTTTTTCTAATTGCTGTATTTGTTGACTAAGTGGTGGTTGTGTCATTTGTAAACGAGCAGCTGCCCGTCCAAAGTGTAACTCTTCTGCCACAACAACAAAATATTGCAAATGCCGTAATTCCATTTTTGGACACCCTTTTCACTTTCGATTAATATGTCTAATATATTAATAACATATAATTTATATATTAGACAAATATTTTGAATGAACGTATAGTAGAAATTGTTAATTCTTTTTTACAATTTTTATGTAAAAAAAGAAAGAGGTGGTTACTGTATGAAATGGTGGAAGTTAAGCGGACAAATTTTATTACTATTTTGTTTCGCTTGGACAGGTGAATGGATTGCAAAACAGGCACACCTCCCAGTTCCAGGAAGTATAATCGGTATTTTTTTATTATTAATTTCGTTAAAATTTAACCTAGTTAAAAAAGAATGGATACAGGACGGAGCAGATTTTTTATTAAAAGAACTTATTTTATTTTTCATCCCTTCTGCAGTCGCTGTCATACGTTACAGAGATACACTAACACAATATGGAATCGATCTCATTTTAATTATTATGATTAGCACTCTTTGCGTTACCTTAGTTACAGGACTTTTAACAGAATTGCTACTAAAGCGGAAAGGATCAACGCAATGATCGGATTTCTTTGTTTACTATTAACACTATTCACATATTGGATATCAAAAAAAATGTATCAACGTTGGAATTGGAGTCTACTTTCTCCTCTTCTCGTCTGTCCCATTATTTTAATTGCTTTATTGCTCGGATTAGATACACCTTATGAAACATATGAATCTGGTGGTCACTGGTTAACTGAATTATTAAAGCCCGCAACAGTTGCTTTTGCATGGCCAATCTATAAATATTTTGATTTATTAAAGAAACATGGAATGGCTATCTTACTTAATGTCATTGTCGGTTCGTTTTTATCAGTCATTACTTCAGCACTACTAGCAAATTATTTTCAAATTGATTCATCACTAGAACATAGTTTAGCGCCACATATCGTAACAACACCAATCGCAATGGCTATTTCAGAAATGATTGGTGGTATGTCACAATTAACTGCTGTATTTGTCGTTTTAACTGCCTTAACAGGAGCATTGCTCGGTCCTTCTCTCATACGCATTTGCCGCATTAAAACAGCAATCGCAAAAGGTATTATGTTAGGAACGAGCGCAAATGGAACCGGTACATCAAAAGCATTCGAAATCGGTCCTGTGGAAGGAACAATTGCAAGTTTATCCATGCTTTTAACAGCAGGCGCTAGTTTAGTTATCGTTCCGCTTTTCTTGTCTTGGATACATTAAAGAAGCAAGTATTTACATACTTGCTTCTTTATCTATATATTGGCACAGCAATTCATAATCCTCTGGAAAAGCTAAACACAATTGTTCAACTTCATGTATCCCTTTCCAAGCAATTTCATGTATTAACTCATCAGGATCTTGGATTTTCATATTACCGCCTATTTGTTTAACAAAATAATAATGGACATACACTGGAACACCGTATGTAATACCCTCTTTTTCATATATTTTATTTACCACTTCCACATTGTAACCTGTTTCTTCCCAAACTTCCCTGATACAACATTCTTCTAGTGTCTCTCCCTTTTCAAGTCCTCCACTTGGGACAGACCATCTTTTTTCTTCTCCCTCTTTGCCCTGCAGTACCATTAAAACTTCATTTCTTTCATTTACACATACCGCTGCACTACCTATCCATCTCTCCATAAACATCCCTCCCCTACTAAAATTCGCCCTCTTTTTTATTTTCCCCTTGAAAAAAGAGGAAAATAATAAAACAATGACGAAAAATTACATCAACTTCATAGACAATCCTTTTTTAGAAATTAAAACTGGAAGGATGAAAATATGATTTCTAATTATGTTGTGGAATGTGTCTTTTGTGAAGAAAATCGAAAGGCTCGCCAAGCTATTGTCACAGTTCCCGCGACTACTCAGCTACTAGCCATTGAAAAAGTGCGTGCGGAATGCAAACGTCGCTTCGGAAAAACTGTATTATTACAAACAGAAATTAAAGAAAAAATTGTTTTTGAACAAAAAGAAAGCCGACCATAAATTGGTCAGCTTTCTTATCCGATCATATTTTCACATGAAGATTAGGGGCATCCTCTTTAAGGATCGGGATTTTCCCATTATGTACGTTCCATAATGGTCATCGAACAATATATTTCTATGCAATTAACTATTGAATAGAATAGGGCAAAACTTGTTCGCATTTTTAGAAAAGGGATAGGGATATAATTCAAGTAGTACTTCGAATACTCGAACTTTACACTCATAATATTAAAACAAATCCTTTTATATGGGAAATATGAATTACCTACATAATTCATTCGTAAAATATATTAATAGTTTGCTATATTAATTTTATCCCGCTATTTGTAAGCAGTAACCCCCTACTGATTATAATTTCACTTTATTCCATCAATAGCATACACCCAGCTAAAACCGGTGTCATAATCATCGAAAACCTCAAAAGCGTTCGCGGTGCATAATTTGTAAACTTCGCGCCAATGTATGCCCCTAACATGGTCCCAATTAATACTTGCAATAACAATATATAATCTAAATATCCTTCCGAACTATATCCTATCCCGCCTCCAATTGCAATCGGTAATATAACAAGCATTGTTGTCCCTACAGATTGCTGAATCGTTAATCCCAATAGAACTATTAATCCAAGTTGAATAAACGGTGCAGAACCAATCCCAAATGAACCAGCCATCATTCCAGTAACTAATCCAAGGCATACACATTTCAACAAGTAGTTCACGGAAAACTCTTTATGTTTATATAAAGACGACTTTTCTTTGTTTTGGAACATAATTAATTTAATAAACATAAAAATTGCCGATAAAAATAACATCCCAGCTGTAAACCAATGAAGAAGATGTGCTGGTATAAGTGAACCAAATTTAGAACCAATATAAGAGCCAATTGCGCCAAATCCCCCAACAATCCCGCCTATAATAAGTGCAACATTGCCTTCACGGTAATGACTTACAACACCTGATAATGTCGTAAATGCCATTGCAGTTAAAGATGTTGCAAGAGCAACATGAATAGGAATTTGGAATACTAAAGTGAGTATCGCGATAATAAACCCAGCTCCTCCAGCTCCAACAAATCCTAATAAAATACCCATTACTAACATTGTTATAATTATTGCCACAGACTTTCCCTCCAGTAACACAATTATCCATCATATTTATGCTTACATACAAATAAAAAGCATCCTAGATGGATGCTTTTTATTTCAATGATATGTACTTAATCTTGATTAATCAAAATAACCGCTGGACCAGCTACTACTACTCCAGCTACTTCTATTTTTTCAAATTCCTTTACTGTAATAGATATAACTCCTTCTCTTTCCATCAATTCTTTACTCAGGACATCAGTCGGGATTGCTTTCACCGTCTTACCTCCTTTTCATTTATACAATATGATAAAGTGAAACTTTCATCAGTGGGGTTTTGGTCCGTACTTATTGATTATTAACCCTCACCAATCGGGCGAATAATCGCCCAATGCATCTATATATATGCATCACCTCCGCTTTCATTCCTTATTCCACTCAAAAACCTTCTCCCCCTTCCTTGACATATTGAAAAATAAAAAAGAAGCTATAACATATAGCTTCCCTCCACGTTTCTTTAATCTTTATGCACCGTATATTCCATGACTTTACCATCTCTATCAAATTGTAAAATAAGCTGTTCGCTATCTATTGGAATAAAGCCACGTTCAGTCCCAAGATAATACAAAGTGATGACTCCTTCTTCCCCACTTCTCGTTTCCGTTGGGGCTCCTAACAATTGTGTAATTTCTTCATTTGATTTCCCTATTAATTTATATTTTTGTAATAGATCATCTACCATATGTACCCGCTTATCTGCATGATTTAACCATCTATTTTGATTAAACTTTGATGTATATTCATTTACACTTAGTTGTACAGTGCACACTATTAATGGTATGAGTGCTACTATTAACCCCCCCAACATTTGCTTCTTTTCTTCATTACGATTTTTAGAAACATATAAAATAGCCCTTTGAATCATGACTAATAAAACAAATGGTATGAATACTACAAAAATGCTACTTACACTTAAGGGTATATGGACCATATCAATGACGAATATAAATACAATGTACATTACTATATATAAACAAAAAGAGACATACAAAATGCCACGTAGCATAGCGTTCAGAAAGATCTCCCCTTTTAACTCACTATATAATTCATCCGGCTAATCATTTCTTGAATCTGTTCTAATTCTTGCACTGTATATACTACTTCCCCTGCTAATATTTCATTTCTAAAGAACGTTACAATTTGCTCCCGATCTTTTAATCTAGGTGTTTCCTCACTAGAAAGGTCTACTATTTCTTTTCCATTTTTATTATAAAAATATACAACTGGTTTTACTTTTTCTTTTATACTATTAGCCTGCATTTCTTTCAAACCACTGTATAAAATTTGAGATAGTTTCTTCGCCCTATATACTGGATTCCCTTCATTTTTCACTTGTATAGTTGACGAATCTTTACCTACTATATATTCAAATGTCTCTTCTTTTTCAACTTCTTGTTGATACTTACCCATTTCATCAATCATAAATGAATATATACCAGCATTTTCTTTCGTTAAACCATGAATTAATTTCTCTTCCCATTCTTTCGTCTCAAGTAGATAAATACCAGTTTTGCACAAGATGAGATGATGGATTCGATTATCGTTTATTTCACTATTATTTTTAATAAAAACATTCGGCATGATTTGAATTTCAGCATCTAATATGGTGCCTTGCTCTATGAATCCTCGTTTCATATAATGTAATGTTTCGTACGTATTCATTTCAGCGCCGTTTTTAGTATATTCTCGTAGATTTGCAATTAGTTTTTGAAACATATGTATTTCGTTATTATGCTTATTTTGCATTTCACTACGTTCTTTACTATGCTGCACAGCTAATTGATTTTTCATCATACGCATATTTTCAATTTCTCTATTTGCACTTACTTGTAAATCATTGTATTTTTTCTGTTCCATATTTTTCAAATTATTTTGTTGTTCTTTATGCTCTATCACCGTAGCTGCAATTTCATTTTTATACGTTTCAATCGCTTGTTTCTTTTCAAATTCTACTTGCTGACTCTCTGATTCTAACTGTTTATTTTTATAAAACAGCACAAATACTACAGCTAATAATATTAAAACCGTACCTATTAGCACATAATTCATATTTTTACCCCTTTATTTCATTATCGATTATTTTTTATAAATATATCTATTATAGTATACTATGGTTTCGATATAGACTTTGTAAAAGTTGTATATTTTTAATAAAAGGCACCTCTGACGGGGCACCTTTTATTTTCACTCTATTGTACACCATACTGAATATAACTTGGATCGTAGTATATCCATTGATTTGTCCCTAAGCAAAGCCATCCATCTTGCTTACTCCATACTCGATACGATTCACCATGATGTAACTGTCTTATAACATTTCCATTTAATGATGGAGCATCACGCAAATTTACATTATCACCAGTAATAGTCGCCACATAATGTTTATACTGAATATAACTCGGATCATTATATACCCACTGATTTGTCCCTAAACAAAGCCATCCATCTTGTTCTCCCCAAACTTCATATGTTTCGCCACGATTCAATTGGCGAATTACACTAGACTGCAAAGATGGTCCACTTCTCAAATTCACATTATCTCCATTAATTATAGCAACCCCGTACACTGGAGTTGCATTATTAGGCGGGGAAACATTACCTCCACCACTTGCTCCATTCCCTTTTAAAGCTTCTAATGAAACTGCAGCTGATACATCACAATTTCCTACGCCTGAAATTTGTCCAGAATCTGTGTACTGCCACGCTGTCCACGTTGTCCATCCACCAGCATCAGCAGGCGGTGTACTCGAGTATTTAGCAATCCAAAGCGGTATATCACTTAATCCGCTAATTCCGAACTCATTAATATACCAAACTCCTGTATATAACATTACATCTTTTCCAGTAGCCTGTTTCACATAATTTATGAAGCTTCTTGCCCAATTCGATATAGCGTTACCAGTTAAATTATTGTTACTCGGATCTGTTGGTGATTCTAAATCCAGAACTGGCATTAAGTCTGTCTGGTTATTTTGTAATATACTCACAAAATATTTTGCCTCTGAAATTGCATCATTTTGTTCTGGGCGCGCAAAATGGTATGCACCAATTAATACATTCGCATTTCGTGCTGCTTGTACATTCTTAGTAAAAGTAGGATCAATGTAGTTTACACCTTCTGTCGCTTTTGCATACGCTGCTGGAATTCCAGATGCCTTCACTGCATTCCAATCAATATTCCCTTCCCAATGAGACACATCAATAAACGTAACATTTGAACTTGATCTGTTTTGCATATAAAATCTCCTATCATTTTTTTACTTCGTATACATACAATATGTACAAGTTTCATAAGAGGACACGACATTTATGCTATAGAAACAAAGAGTAAACATATTTTGTATACAAAATAAAAAAGACCTTGTATTACAAGGCCTTTTGCAAACTCACTTTATTTTGTAGCAAATACATATTATAATACAAACCTTGCTCACTTAATAATTCTTGATGTGTCCCTCTCTCTACTATCTCTCCATCATGCATCACAAAAATTTGATCCGCATCTTGAATTGTAGATAACCTATGCGCAATGGCTATCGTCGTTCTACCTTTTCGCATTTGTTGCAACGCTGTTTGAATAGCCTCTTCTGTTTCTGTATCGATATTAGCTGTTGCTTCATCTAATACTAATACTTTCGGATTCGTTGCTATCGTTCTAGCAAAAGCAATTAATTGTCGTTGACCGCTTGAAAATGCTGCACCTCTTTCTACTACTTCTGTTTCATACTGTTTTGGTAACTTTTCAATAAACGTATTCGCTTGCACAAATCGAGCAGCTTCTTTTACTTCTTCATCCGTAATTTCTTCATTATACATACGAATATTTTGCTTTACATTTCCAGCAAATAAAAATGCATCTTGCAATACGAGTCCTATTTTCTTTCTAATTTCTCGTTCTTCAAATTTTTCTAAATCTACACCGTCTATTACAATATTTCCTGACTTAATATTATAAAATCGCATTAACAAATTCATAATCGTACTTTTTCCGCTACCAGTATGCCCAACAAAAGCAACCGTTTGCCCTTGTTTCACGTGAAATGATACATTTTTTAAAACGTCACGCTTTCCATCATATGAAAAAGTAACATTTTTAAATTCAATATCTCCATCCACGATTTGAGGATTCTCATTGCCTTTTTGAACCGGTGCTAAATCTTTCTCGTCCATTAAATGAAATACACGTGATGACGAAACAAGTGCCTGTTGGAAGAAGGACAATTTCATCATCATCTCATTTACAGGTTGGAAGAAACGATGTATATAGTTAACAAAAGCATATAAAACTCCTACTTCAACAGGGCTCTTTAAAGCATCAATCCCAAATAAACCTAGTACTAACGCAATAGCTACAATATGTACTAAATCCGTAGCTGGTCGTAAAAGTAATGCGTCTAACTTCAAAGTACGTCGCCCTGCACTATAATGTTTATTATTCACTTCTTCAAACTCTTTTCTCATACGTTTTTCTTGTCTGAACACTTGAACAATATTCATTCCTTGTATGGACTCGTTCAACTTTGCATTTAACACGCTTAGTTGATTACGTACTTCTAAATAAAAAGCTGCACTTTTCCGGCGATATAATACCATAATCGCAAACATTATCGGAATTAATACGAGAGAAAATAGCGCTAATTTTACATCTAATAAAAACATCGCTACTAAAATACCTACTAAAAAGACTACATTTTTTACAAATGTTGATAATACACTGACATAAAAATCTTTAATCGCTTCCGTATCATTTGTTATACGCGATACAAGTGTACCAATCGGCGTACGATCAAAGAAACTTAATGATAGCTTTTGAACATGTTCATATACTTCAACTCGCATATCTTGAACAATCTTAAAAGCAATGTTCTGAAAGTACAATAGATTTAAATACGTAAATAGTACTTTTAATAAATGAGCAACTATGTAAATTACAAATAAAGTAACGAGCGCTGATCGTTCAAAATCCCGCGGTACTAGGTGTTCATCGAGGAATTGTTTAATTAAAAAAGGACCCATCATTTCCGTTACTGTCGCACCAACTAAAAAGATAAATGCTAAAGATAGTAACCCTTTATATGGCTTCATATAGGAAAGCAATCTACTTAAATCACTTCGCTTCTTCTCTACCATCATACGCCTCCTTTCTCGACTAAAGCTTCTAATTGCTGGCTTTCATACATTTCCTTATACCAGCCGTTTTCCTTCATTAATTCCTCATGTGTACCTCTTTGTACAATTCTACCTTCATCAACAACAAGAATAAGATTGGCATGCTGAATTGCACTTAATCGGTGTGCAGTAATAATCGTCGTTTTCCCTGCTCTCTCCCTCTTTAAGGCACTTAAAATCGTCTCTTCTGTTTTTGCATCTACCGCTGATAAACAATCATCCAAAATTAAAATTTCAGCATTTGTTAATAAAGCACGAGCAATAGAGATTCGCTGTTTTTGACCACCAGATAACGAAACACCTCTTTCCCCTACTACTGTTTCATATCCTTCTGAAAATTGGAGGATGTCATTATGAATACAAGCAATCTCTGCTGCTTGGGTAATTTCATTATATGTAGCATCCGCCTTTCCAAAGGCAATATTCTCGCCAATACTTGCTGAAAATAAAAAATGATCTTGCGGCACGTATGAAATGGCAGAACGGACACCATGAAGTGTTATATCTCGAATATCTCGCTCCCCAATTTTTAATTCACCATTAAAATGATCATACTCACGGATTAAACATTTTAATAAAGTCGTTTTCCCTGCGCCTGTACGTCCTACAACTCCTAGCGTTTCGCCCTTCTTCAAATCAAAGTGAATATCGTTTAAATGTAACAATTCATTTTTCTTATACGAAAATGAATCAACGGCAAACGAAACATTACCGCTCGCTATTGTATGTACAGCATTTTCGCTATTTACTACATCTGATTTTTGTGAAAGAATTTTTTCTACACGGTCATATGAAGCACGCCCACGCTCCATAATATTGAATAACCATCCAAACGCTAACATTGGCCAAACGAGGGTACCTAAATATGTCGTAAATGTAACGAGATCACCTACTGTTAATTCACCTCTTACAACTAATACCGATCCGTAACATACTGCGATTAAAAAAGAAAATCCAACGATAAGAGAGATTGTCGGATCAAATAACGAATCAATACGTGCAACTAACACATTTTTATGTACAACATCTTCTGATTTTCTTCGAAACGCCTGTAAATCTTCTTTCTCTTGTCCAAGCGAGCGAATCACTTTCATTCCACTCATACTCTCTTGCACTTTATCATTGATTTCCGAAAACGATTGCTGTGCTTTATGAAACCTTTTATGTAATAAAGTTCCATAATAATTTGTCGAAATAGCTACAATCGGCATTGGAATTAAACTTAATAATGTTAACTTCCAACTAATTGTAAAACCCATCGCTACGAGTACACATCCTCCGACAGCTAATGAGTCAACAAGCGTCAAAACACCTGCTCCAGCAGTTTGCTGGATCGCTTGAATATCATTGGTCGCATGTGCCATTAAATCACCTGTCCGATTTGACTGATAGAAAGATGGACTCATCTTTGTAAAATGTTCATACAAATTTTTTCGTAATTGGCGAGCTAATTTTAATGAAGACCCGAAAATCATAATACGCCATATGTAACGTAATATGTACATCGTAATACCTACAATTACTAATAGTACAACCCATTTTAGTAACTTATCGGTCGTCAATGTTCCATCATTAATTTCATCTACAACGATTCCAATTACTTTTGGTGCTACAAGTTCTAAAAGTGCAACGCCAAACAATAAAATAATTCCAGTTATGTACGCTCGTTTTTCTTGTTTAAAAAACCACGCTAAATTCATAAACACTTTCATTTTTTTCCTCCTCCCTTAAAATGAGCGATGTTTTCAGTTTACCAAAAATACAGAATTTTTAAAAGTTTTAAAAACTATAACTAACAAAAAGAAAGACACTCTTAGCGAGTGTCTTTTAGCGCTTATTTCATTTGTTGCTTGTTCATTGCGCTCATCATTTGATTGATTTTCTTTTGGGAAGGTTTTTGTCCCATTTGCATCATCATCATTTTTAACATTTGTTCGTTAATTGGTGGATTTTTTTGTAAGTAATTCATCATGTATTTGCGGGCAATGAAAAATCCTAACGCCACGCCTGCTACTAGTGCTACTACGCCCACTAGAATACCTAACCAAATTGGCATATATTTTCCTCCTTCATGTTGTCTACCTTACAGTGTACTAAAACCTTTTCAATAAGACAAGATACAATTCGACATTTTTTACACATATGTTCGTACTTGTTTTAGAGGATTCAGCCATCCGTACTTTGTATTTTCATAATCCATAGCTAAAAATGTTAATTCACACTTTCTTAACACCTCAAAGAACGTCGTTTCCATAGAGACATTTCCAGAGGTATTCATACGAATATAGTGCGGTTTCACCATTATTTCGCCGTACTCCGCTCCCGTATAAAGTGTATGTGTATGATGTGTTCTATCATATTTACCAAGAACGCGCAAAGCTTGTTCTAATTTATGATGAATTTTCATTACTTGCAATGGCATCGTTATATACATCATTTGCTTATATAACACTTTTTTCTCCGAAAGGGACCCAGATTCTGAAAATCGAGCAAATAAATCAAAAAACAAATATTCACGACCAAAATAAGCTTTCGCAATATCCTCTTGAATTAAATACAATTCATACGTTTTCATTTTTCCACTCCCAATCTGGACAACCTTTTCTCTTCATTATATATAAGAAAATTTGCAATGATTGTCTGACTGCGGAGAGATAAAAAACTTTTTCTGTCGAAAAAACTCATTTACATAGAAAAACCTCTCCATGCCGGAGAGATTTTTCTGAAATGATTAAAGCATTTCTTTTACTTTACGAACAACGTTCTCTACAGTAAATCCATACTCTTCCATAATCTTCTCACCAGGAGCAGAAGCACCGAATGTATCGATACCTAACACATCTCCTTCAAGACCTACGTAACGGTGCCATCCGAATGTAGCACCCATTTCGATTGCGAAACGTTTTGTTACTGCTTTTGGTAATACAGATTCTTTGTACTCTGCAGTTTGAGCTTCGAAGCGATCCATAGATGGCATGCTGACAACAGCTGCGTCAACGCCGTCTACTGCTAATGCTTTTTGAGCTTCAACAGCTAGGCTTACTTCAGATCCAGTTGCAAGTAAGATTACGTCAGCCGTTTCTTTCTTGCTTGCAGAAACTACATATGCACCTTTTGCTACTTTTTCATACGTATCATCTTTTGCACCTTCTAATGTTGGAAGGTCTTGACGAGTTAATACTAAAGCAGTTGGTTTGTTTGTAGATTCTAAAGCTAGTCTCCAAGCTGCAACAGATTCGTTACCATCAGCAGGACGGATAACAGAAACGTTTGGCATTGCACGAAGCGCTGCTAATTGCTCGATTGGTTCATGTGTTGGACCATCTTCACCAACAGCGATACTGTCATGTGTGAATACATACGTTACTGGCAATTGCATTAATGCTGCAAGGCGAATTGCTGGACGTAAGTAATCAGAGAATACGAAGAACGTACCACCGTAAGTTTTTAAACCACCATGTAGTGCAATACCGTTCATTGCTGCACCCATTGCGAACTCACGTACACCGTACCAAATGTTTTTACCGCTGTAATCATCTCTTGTAAAGTCTTTTTCGTTATTCATGTATGTTTTGTTAGAACCAGCAAGGTCAGCAGATCCACCGAAGAATGATGGTACAGACTCTGCAATTGCATTAATTACAGCACCAGAAGAATTACGAGTTGCTGCTTTTGATCCTAATTCATAAGTTGGTAAGTTTTGCTCCCAACCTTCTGGAAGTTGACCGTTCATTGCTGCTTGGAATTCGTTTGCTAATTCTGGGTATGCTTGTGCATATTCACCTAGCATCGTGTTCCACTCAGCTTGCGCAGTTTCACCAACATCTTGTACTGTTTTACGGAAGTTGTCATATACTTCTTCTGCTACGTGGAAGTCTTGCTCAGCAGTCCAAGCATATGCTTCTTTCGTTAATTTTGTTTCTTCTACACCAAGTGGAGAACCATGTGAAGCTGATTTTCCTGATTTGTTTGGAGAACCGAAACCAATTGTCGTTCTTACTTCAATTAGCGTTGGGCGTTTTTCGTCAGCTTTCGCTTCTTCAATTGCTTTCGCGATTGCTTCAATATCGTTTCCATCCTCAACACGGATTACTTGCCATCCGTATGCTTTGTAACGATCTTCTACACTTTCAGAGAATGAACGATTTAAATCGCCATCTAATGAAATATCGTTTGAATCGTAAAGCACAACAAGACGACCTAATTGTAAATGAGCAGCTAATGAAGATGCTTCAGCAGAAACGCCCTCCATTAAATCTCCATCACCACAAATAGCATATGTATAATGATCTACTACATTATACGCATCACGGTTATATTTAGCAGCTAAATGTCTTTCAGCCATTGCCATACCTACAGCAGTTGCAATACCTTGTCCAAGTGGACCAGTCGTTGCATCTACACCAGCTGTATGACCATACTCAGGATGTCCTGGAGTTTTGCTTCCCCATTGACGGAAGTTCTTTAAGTCATCCATTGTTACATCATAACCAGATAGGTGAAGTAGGCTGTATAATAACATTGAACCATGACCTGCAGATAATACGAAACGATCACGGTTAAACCACGTTGGGTTATTTGGATTGTGTTTCATAAATTGAGTCCATAATGTATAAGCCATTGGTGCTGCACCCATTGGCATTCCTGGGTGACCAGAGTTTGCTTTTTCAATCGCATCGATGGATAATGTGCGAATCGTGTTGATAGAAAGTTGTTCGATTGAATGTGACATGCTATTCTTCCCTTCGCTTATATTAGTAAACGTTTTATACATTTATATGATAGCTTCCCACGCAAGATTATACAACATGTATCGACAAATATGTTGATATTTTTTTGATTTTTTATAAAAAAATCAATGTTTCCGGGAATGTATGGGCATTCAATATGACATACTTTTTCATTATTTTTATTTTAAAAAGAAAGGGAATTATCTGTATATTTATACAAATTTCTTCTATACTTACTTTTTTAAATAAGTTTTTAAAAACATAAAAAAGCATCTAACTTCGATGCTTTTCAAATAAGTTAAACAATCCGTTTCCGAATCGAGCTTGAAATCAAATCAATTATAATTACCATTAAAATAATACCTAATAAAATAATACCAACACGAGACCAATTCCGTGAACTCAGCGCAAAAATTAAAGGTGTACCAATCCCTCCTGCTCCGATAACTCCTAAAATCGCAGCGGATCGTACATTAATTTCAAATCTGTATAACGTATACGATAGAAAATCTGGTAACACTTGCGGTAACACCGCATACCAAAGTATTTGAAAACGATTTGCTCCTGTTGCTAGTAATGCTTCCGTCGGTCCTTTATCTATGTTTTCAATTCCTTCTGAATATAGTTTTCCTAACATTCCAATAGAATGCAATCCTAAGGCTAATACTCCTGCAAAAGAGCCTGGACCAACAGCTTTTATAAATAAAAGAGCCATAACTAATTCAGGAAACGTACGAACAAAACTAAGTACAAATTTCCCAAATCCTGAAGTTAATTTTCCACTACTCATATTCGTTGCCGCCCAAAAAGCAAACGGAACAGATAAAAATGCAGAAATAAATGTACCTAATATCGCAATTGCCAACGTATCAATTAATCCATGTAATAAATCTTCACCATCTGGCAAAGATACATACGACCAGTCTGGAGTCAATATCCCTGTCATAATTGCTTTTGTAATTTCTCCCGCCGTTTCCTTTATTCCCTCTAGCGGTACTCCTGAAAAAGCCCATATATAAACAAATGTAAGTGCTATAAAAATAAACGAGCGATACACACTCGGTTTCTTCGGTTTTGGTACGATTATCGTCGTTTTACTCATTATAATTTCTCCCGCAACAATGTACTTACATAATCAATTACCAATACAACAACAAGAGTATAGATGATAATAGATGCAGTTTGTTGATATTGTAAAAATCCAAGTGTACGATCATAATATAGTCCAATACCACCTGCTCCTACTAAACCTAGGACAGCCGCTGCCCGTACATTCACCTCAAATGTATATAGTACATAGGAAACAAAGTGTGCTTTTACTTGTGGAATGACTCCATAAACAATCCATTGCACCTTATTAGCCCCTACAGCTGTCATCGCTTCTAGTGGGCCAGGGTCAATTGATTCAATTGATTCATACAACAATTTCGCCACGAGCCCAATTGAGAAAAAAGTAAGAGCTAAAATACCCGGAAGTGGTCCTATTCCAAAAATAGCTACGAAAATTGCCGCTAATAATAAATCTGGTATCGTTCGAATAAAATTTAAAATCAATCGAGCTGGACTGTATAAAAATGTACTAGTAAACACATTACTTGCCGCAAACAGTGCAAGTGGAATAGCTAAAATCGCTCCTAAAGTCGTCCCAATAATCGCCATACGTATTGTATCTAACATTGCTGTTGTAATAACTTGAAAATAACTCCAATCTGGCGGCACCATTTCTTTTAACAAATCCATTATATTAGGAAAACCAACTACTAGCTTTGAAAATGATGCGTCGACCTGTATACTACTTCCCCACAACAGTAAAATGAATAGAATAAACGTTAACATATGTTTTAACTTACTCGGCGGCTTCGGTATCGACTTCGAATATATCGTCACATCATTCATTTAGCTGCCACCTCTAACAATTCACTTTTCTGTGCTACGTCACCATAAATTTCAGCAAACTTTTCATCCGTTGCTGCTTCTACTAAACCATCAAAAACAATTTCGCCTGCATGTAATCCAATAATACGCGTCGCATATTGCCTAGCTAAAGCAATAGAATGTAAGTTTACAATTGTTGTAATTCCAAAATCTTCATTAATTTTCTTTAAATCATCTAATACTTGCTTTGTTGTTAGCGGATCTAACGACGCAACAGGTTCATCTGCCAATATGATTTTTGCTTCTTGCGCCAATGCTCTAGCTATCGATACACGTTGTTGTTGTCCTCCTGATAATTCATCAGCACGTGCATATGCTTTTTCTAAAATATTCACTCTTTTTAACGCTTGAAATGCGAGCTCCACATCCTCTTTCGGAAACAAACCTAACGTTGTACGCAATGTCGAATGATATCCAACACGGCCAGCTAATACATTCTTCAATACTGTTGATCGCTTTACAAGGTTAAAACTTTGAAAGATCATACCAATATCCCGGCGCATACGTCGTAAATCTTTTCCTTTTGCAGCAGTAATAGACTCACATTCAATCATGATTTCGCCTTCTGTAATCTCATGAAGACGATTTACCGATTTTAGAAGTGTAGACTTTCCAGCTCCGGACAGCCCTACCATTACAACAAACTCACCTTTTTGAATTTTCAAGTTTATATTATTCAATCCTTTTGTACCATTTGGATACACTTTGGAGACATTTCGAAATTCTATCACACATCTTACCTACCTTCTATGTATTCAAAACGGCAAACTAACTGAAAACATTCCCTTTCAGCTAGCTGCCATTTCCATATGTATTATTGCGTTTTTACTTTCTTCCCATATTCACGAACGATGTCAAATTTACTATCATCAGATTTAACATATCCTTCATGTGAATATACTTCTTTAATGATTTTGTGACCTTCCTCATTTTTTCCAATTTCAATGAAAGCATCCTGTAATTTCTTGCTCCACTCTTCATCTAAATCAGAACGTACCGAAATCGTATCGTTTGGAATTTTCTCCGTAAATTTCACTATTTTCGTTTGCTCGAATATATTCGGATAATCTTTTTTTACAATATTACGAGCATCTTGGAATACAACAGCTGCATCTACGTCACCATTTAAAAGAGCAATAAGCGACTGATCGTGACCTTTTAATGTAACAGGTTTCACATCTTTTAACGGATCAATTCCCTCTTTTAATAGAACAGCTGCAGGCCATACATACCCTGCTGATGATGTTACGTCTTGATAACCAATCTTTTTACCTTTTAAATCTTTTACACTATTTATATTAGAGTCTTTTTTAACAACAAACTCAGATTTATAATAATCTACTAAATCTTTTGTAGGAGCTCCTGTTTCATCCTCTACTCCAAAACGTTGTGCTTGTAAAATTACATTTGCAGCCTTCTTTTCATGTGCTAATACGTACGCTGTTGGCGGTAAAAATCCTACATCTACTTGTTTAGATGCCATCGCTTCTACAATTGTATTGTAGTTCGTTGAAATACTAACTTTTACTGGAATATTTAACTTATCACTTAATAGCTTCTCAAGCGGTTTTGCCTTCGCCTCTAACGTATCTGCATTTTGAGAAGGAACAAATTGAACATTTAAAGTCTTCGGTACATACCCTTTTTTCGTATCTTCATTTTTACTTGCACTTGATTCCTTCGTTCCACAGCCACTTAATAATCCCGCTGCTAGTACAACTGTTGTGCTCATTGCAAAAACTTTTTTCAACATATTAATGCCTCCATTTTTCATTGTTATAAAATAACCTTTCATAAACATGAAGAAATATATCACATATTTTTACAAATAATTGATTATTTACAGAATCTTTACACATTCTATACACTCACATTAAAATTCTCTTCACATATTTGATATGATGAATTGGAAGATAACAATAGAAAAGGTGAGTCATATTGGAACAAAATCAAACTGTAACTTTAAACATCTTATTAACAAGCGATATACATGGCACTGTTTATCCTATTCACTACCAAGATAACTCCCCAGCAGAACTTGGTTTAGCTAAAATTTCTACTCTTATAAAAAAAGAACGTTCCCAAAATACAAACGTTCTTTTAATTGATAATGGCGACTTTATTCAAGGAACACCATTTACTTATCATTATGTTACATACGAAAAAAACAAAAAAAACCCAATGTCCTTATTAGCAAATTACTTACAGTATGACGCTGCAATTATCGGCAATCATGAGTTTAATTACGGGATGGGTATATTAAATAACGCTGTGACTACTGCGAACTTCCCGTACCTATCAGCAAACATTTTAGATAAAAACATAAAGAAACCTTATTTCGGAAAACCTTATATAATCAAACAGATTGAATCCAATATAAAAATTGCTATTTTAGGGGTGACAACGCACTACATTACCAATTGGGAACAACCCCATCACATTAAAGACTTACAATTTGAAGATGCATTAGAAACAACGAAAAAGTGGGTTTCTTACATTCGCAAACATGAGAAACCAGATTTACTAGTCGTAGCGTATCACGGGGGAGTTGAACGAGATTTACAAACCGGGGTACCGACTGAAGTTTTAACAGGAGAAAACCAAGGATATGCAATGTGCCATGAAATTGACGACATAGATATTTTATTAACAGGCCACCAACACCGGGAAATTGCTCACACAATGGCTAACGGTGTAACAATTTTACAGACCGGATGTAATGGAAACTCAGTTGGAAAAGTAAAAATAACATTCGAAAAAACAAAACATAAATGGGTTAAAAAAGAGAGTTCTTCTGAATTATTATCTGTACAAGGAGTTGAGGCTGACCAAGATGTACTTTCATTGGTAGCCGATTACGAAGAGAAAACACAAAAGTGGCTTGATCAACCTATTGGAATCATTCAGGGGGATATGCAAATTTCAGATGCTATGCAAACTCGTTTGCATGATCATCCTTTTATCGAATTCATAAATAAAATACAGATGGATATAGCTAATGTATCAATTTCTTGTACAAGTTTGTTCCATAATACATCTCCAGGTTTCCCGGAACATGTAACAATGCGTGACATCGTTTCTAATTATATTTATCCAAACACATTAAAAGTAATTAGAATAACTGGAGCGGATATAAAAAATGCTCTTGAACTCTCTGCTTCTTATTTCACATTAAAAACAGATGGATCCATCACCGTAAGTCCTACCTACATAGAACCAAAGCCACAACATTATAATTATGATATGTGGGAAGGGATTTCATACGTATTAAACATTTCAAAACCAATTGGTGAAAGAGTAGAATCTTTACAGTATAACAGTGCTCCTCTTAATATGAATGAAGAATATGACGTTGTAATGAATAATTATCGTGCAAGTGGCGGGGGAAATTTCTTTATGTTTCAAAACAAACCGGTAGTAAAAGATATACCCACAGATATGTCTGAACTTATCGCTAATTATATATTGGAACATAAAACGATAGAAGCAACAGTTAATAACAACTGGAAAGTTATTAAATAACGATTTTTACATATAAAAAAGATGGGCTTCGCCCATCTTTTAATTTAATTTTGCATTATCTTGCTTTTTTAAAGCTTTTAATTTCGTCGGTGTAACATCTGTACCTTCTTCGTTAACAACTTTAATACCTTTAAGTTCGTTTAACATATTTTGACGAAATCCTTTTAAATATTGTTCACGTAGCGATTGACGCTCACGTTGCTCTTCTTCAGTTAAACCTTCAGCTTTTGCTTTTTTCGCTAAGAAGTTAATGCGTTCAACGAGTTCGTGATTAATCATCTCGAATCCCCCTTCTAATCAAAACTGATTATTATCATACAATAGTTACTCTTCTTTATCAAGCAATTGCTTCGTATACTCTACATATCTACGATGTACAGTCGCCTTTGAAACATTATGACCAAATCCACGTAATGTTGCTGCAATTTCTTCAAACGTGAGTTCACTTTTTCGCAAACGTACAATTTCCTCAATTGGCACTTCTTTTTTCTCTCTTCCTACACTTAAATGACGATTTTTTAAATTTTTTTCTGGACGATAACCTTTTTCTACTGCACGTTGCATACCTCGTTTAATTTTCAAATTATGAATCTTTCTTTGATATTCTTCAACAATACCAATAATATCTAATACCATTGAATCAGAATCCGACAATTGTAATTCACCATTATGTGTATGCGTATATACTTTTATGCCTTCTTTATGTAAACAATGCATTAACGCGATCTTCGCATTTCCTCTACCAAGACGCGTTTCATCTTGTATAAGTAACACATCAATTTGTTCGTCTCGAATTGTATCCAACACCTCTAATATACCGTCACGTTCAATTGTATATCCACTAGCCTGCTCTTCAATCACCTTAGTAACATTCATTTGATAGCGCTCAGCTAAATGCAATAATTCATCTTTTTGACGTAATAATGATGTTTCTTGCGCTTCTTTCGTTGTACTCACACGTGCATAAATAATTGCATTCATTTTGAACCCCTCTTTCTCCCTATTATTTCCCTATAGTGTAACATAAATCCGCCATTTGTTCGAACTTATGTTTGTAGAATATTTTTTCACATGTTATACTTATTAATAAGAAAAATGAAAGAAAACGAGGTGTTAGAAAACATGGAAAAGTTAACGAAACGCCAGCAAGACATTCTCGACTTTATTAAGCTAAAAGTACAAGAAAAAGGATATCCACCTTCCGTACGTGAAATTGGTCAAGCAGTCGGCCTCGCTTCTAGTTCTACAGTGCACGGACATTTATCACGATTAGAAGAAAAAGGATACATTCGACGCGATCCAACAAAACCACGTGCCATTGAAATTTTAGGTGAAGACCGAATGGATACGGAAACACAATCTGTTATTCAAGTTCCAATTGTCGGAAAAGTCACTGCTGGTTTACCAATTACAGCGGTCGAAAGCGTAGAAGAACATTTCCCACTTCCAGCTAGTATTGTTGCTGGAGCAGACCAAGTGTTCATGTTACGTATTTCTGGAGATAGTATGATTGAAGCTGGTATTTTCGATGGAGATTTAGTTGTTGTTCGCCAACAGCAGTCTGCATATAATGGTGAAATTGTAGTCGCTTTAACAGAGGATAACGAAGCAACAGTTAAACGTTTCTATAAAGAAAAAGACCATTTCCGTCTACAACCAGAAAACTCTTCATTAGAACCTATCATTTTAAAACAAGTGTCAGTTATCGGGAAAGTAATTGGCGTATATCGTGATTTACATTAAAAATAACAAAAAGAAGATAATTACCTTATTTATATACGGTAATTATCTTCTTTTTGTATTTTGATAGATTTCCATGCATTCTATTTCTTATTAACGAGTTTCAATCGTCACATCTCCCGCAGCCGTTTTACCGCTAATCTTTTTACTGCCATTTCCAATTGTTACATTTTTATTTTCTTCATTAAAAATTGTTACATCTCCAGCAGCACTTTGCCCAGTAATTACCGCATCTTGTGGTTTTTCCGATAAAGTAATATCTATATCTCCCGCAGTTGAACTTGCTTCTAGATTATACTTAGAATCATGATCTTGAATATTTATTTCCCCACTTGTTGTTTTTGCGGTCACTTTCCCTAATACCTTCTTAAAGTTCACCTCACCAGCTTTTGTCGATCCCTCCACATTCTTAGCCGTTACTTGTTTCAACTCTACTTCTCCAGCAAGTGTTCTAACACTTACGCTATCACTTTTCACATCACTCATTTCGATTTGTCCAGCAGATGAATTTACTTTTACATCTTGGTAAGAGCGTTCGGGCACAAGGAGAGTCAATTTAGACGTTTGAAACCTAAAATCGTAAAAAGAAAAATCAAATGAAGCACCTTTTTCTCTTTCCCCAATAATTTTTAATGTGTCACCATCTTCTGCGATACGAATCTCTTGTTTACGTACATCTCCCGATTGCTTTACATAAAAAGAAGAGTCAGGAGATTTTTGGACAATAATATCCCCGGCATCTAACTTAACTTCTATATTTTTTAATGTTTCGTTTTTAATTACATTTTCTTTATCGCCTTTTTCAGCAGTTTGTACTGCTTTTTCATATGTTTGGGAAATTCCTATTACTCCAATAATGATACAAGCGATAGCGATTAAAAATAGTTTTTTCATCATTTACTCTCCTTTTATCATTTTGAAGTTCCATATTACATATCGTACACACAATCTCTTAAACCACTTTGTACTATAAAAAGCGATAATACATAACAATAAACCTACCCCAACAAACGTTATACTAACGAAAAGATCCAACCATATAAAAGTACCCATAAATACTTTTCCAATAACGAAAAATGGTGTTACTACACTAGCAATACCACCGATCCAAAAAGAAAATATAAAAGCAATAATTGCGACTAACGGGCCTAACACAATAATAAAATTAAACAAACTAAGTCCAATCGCTGCCATAACAGCTCTTGTCACATTTGAAGTCGATGGATTTTTTTTCATTTCATCGAAGCGATACATCGCAAGTAATTCTTTCGCGATTACTTTCGGAGAACCAAGGCCCTGTATTATTTCCGATTCAGTTTTCCCCTCTTCTAGTCCAAACTGAAAGTGCTCTTCATAATCCAATAAAATATCTTGCCTCTCTTCCTCTGGTAACTTTCTAAGATAACTTGATAATTCTTTAAGAAACCCTTCTTTACTCATCCCATTCCACCCCTTCAATAATTTCTTGTACCCCTTTCGCAAAATCACGCCATTCTGTTACTAACAAATGAAATTGCGTCTCCCCTTGCTCTGTTAATTGATAATATTTACGAGGTGGCCCTTCCGTAGATTCCTTTAAATACGTTTGAAAATACCCTTCTTTCGTCAAACGACGTAATAAAGGGTATACTGATCCTTCCGATATTAAAAATTTATTAGAAATTTGCTGAACAAGTTCATAACCGTAACTATCTTTACGTTTTACAAGTGCTAATACACAAAGTTCAAGCACACCTTTTTTAAATTGAACGTTCAAGTGCCATCCTCCTTTCCTATCTTAGTACTGTTCAATACACGGTACCTGTTTTATCCATAATATACCACTTAGTATTGTTTATTGCAAGGTACTAAACTATATTTATTCCCTAAATTTAGAAAATGAACTAACGAAATCCTGAATAAGACTGCGTTATAACTAAGCATCATTACGTTAATATCATTGAGTGATAATCTGATTCACAAGCCACAAACTTATAGCCTTGCAGATGAGGACATAAAAATCATCGCTCGCGTTGTACAGGCAGTAAAGAATTATTAAGTTATAGCACAAGTGATTTAAAAAAGATAAAATCAATTCTTTTGAAAAGATTTTCTTAGTAACATGATTCAAAATAACCAAAAACAATCCATTATCTAGTAGTTAATATATCCAATAACTTCACTAAAAAAGCCCTGATACCGTAGTATCAAGGCTTTTTTAGTTCATAAATTATATAAAACTTACGTTTATCTGATAATGTTTTTCTATGATATCACTACTTGTTATTAATTATTGGCTTTTATGTGGTTGTTTTTCATTTTGCAACCACATAAAATTGTAATAATAGGGAATTAAAAAACCCTTGATACTAGTTGTATCAAGGGTTCAAGCCTCTTAGTATAGAGACATATATTGATCGCGTTCCCATTGGTGAACTTGTGTTCTAAAGATATCCCACTCAATCTCTTTCGCTTCGATGAAGTGCTCAAGTAAGTGTTCTCCTAGTGCACCGCATACTACTTCATTAGATTGTAATGTAACTAATGCTTGCGCTAATGTTGCTGGTAAGTCAACGATACCTGCTTCTTCGCGCTCTTCTTTTGTCATTACATAGATGTTACGATCTACTGCTGCTGGTGGAGTTAATTTGTTTTTAATTCCATCAAGACCTGCAGCTAATAATGTAGCCATTACTAAATATGGGTTTGCAGCTGGGTCAACACTACGCACTTCTACGCGTGTACTAATACCACGAGATGCAGGGATACGTACTAACGGACTACGGTTTTGTGCAGACCATGCTACGTAACAAGGCGCTTCATATCCAGGTACTAGACGTTTATATGAGTTTACAGTTGGGTTTGCTATCGCTGTAAATGCTGGTGCATGTTTTAAAATACCTGCGATGAAGTGACGAGCATCATCACTTAATTGTAAGTCACCGTTTGCATCAAAGAATACGTTCTCACCATTTTTAAATAATGATAAGTTACAGTGCATACCTGAACCGTTCACACCGTATAGTGGTTTTGGCATAAACGTTGCGTGTAAACCATGTTTACGAGCAATTGTTTTTACAACAAGTTTGAATGTTTGAATGTCATCACATGAGCGAATTGCATTTGCATATTTAAAGTCAATTTCGTGCTGTCCTGGAGCAACCTCATGGTGAGATGCTTCAATTTCAAATCCCATTTCTTCAAGTTCAAGAACGATATCACGACGACAGTTTTCCCCTAGATCCATCGGCGCAAGGTCGAAGTATCCACCGTTATCGTTTAGTTCTAATGTTGGATTTCCTTTTTCATCAACCTTAAATAGGAAGAATTCTGGCTCTGGTCCAAGATTGAAGTCTGAAAATCCTAAAGCTTCCATTTCTTTTAACACACGTTTTAAGTTGTTACGTGGGTCTCCATCAAATGGAGTGCCATCTGCATTGTAAATATCACAGATTAGTCGAGCTACTTTACCTTTTTCAGCTGTCCAAGGGAAAATTACCCAAGTGTCTAAATCAGGATATAAATACATATCAGACTCTTCAATACGTACGAAACCTTCAATCGAAGATCCATCAAACATCATTTTGTTATCAAGAGCTTTCGTTAATTGTCTCACTGGAATCTCTACGTTTTTAATTACCCCTAAAAGGTCCGTAAATTGTAAACGGATATACTTTACATTCTCTTCTTTCGCCAAACGGAAAATATCTTCTTTTGTGTATCTAGACATTATAAATTCCTCCTTAGTCCCTCTAATCGCCTTCAGAATCAGTTATCTTTAGTGAAAAAATCTTGAAATGTCACCTTGTCGCAATGAAGTTCGATTGAATCTACCTGTATGTTGTAGTTCATCTCGAAGTATTTTGCGAAGCTCAGTTTTTGAAATTTCTTTCGTTTCTTCTTTTACTTTCACTGCTTCTGTTTGATTTTCTTTCATTAGTAACACTTGTTTAATACCAGCCATATTCAGGCCTTGATCTAACAAATCTTTAATTTCTAACAACTTATCTACATCGTTAAATGAAAATAATCTACGATTCCCCTTTGTACGGGTTGGAGAAACAAGATTATGCTCTTCATAGTAGCGAATTTGACGTGCAGACAATTGTGTTAAATCCATAACAATACCAATAGGAAACAGCGGGGCAGAACGTCTATCTTCTTTCATTTTTCAGTTCCTCCTTCGCCTTAACTGCTTCTCATTTTATACCATGTTATGTTTAGTGTCAATAGATGTTAGCTTTTCTCACATGATTTTTTATAATTTTTTTTACGAATTTTTTCATTCTTTTTTCTAATCGCATAAATCATTACTTTTATACGAAAAAAGCTGCCAAAATCGACAGCTTCCCATTAAGAAATTATTAATAAATTCTTTTCAATCAATTCGTCAATCGCAGAACAAATCGCAATTTTAACATGCGAATACGTTAAGCCACCTTGCACATACGCAACATACGGTGGTCTAATTGGACCATCAGCAGACAATTCAATACTTGCACCTTGAATAAACGTTCCCGCCGCCATGATTACATCATCTTCATAACCTGGCATATAGTTTGCATACGGAGTAAAATGCGAATTAATTGGAGATGCATATTGAATCGCTTGGCAGAAGGCAATCATACGGTCTTTATCATCAAATTGAACCGATTGAATTAAGTCTGTTCTTGGCGCATTCCACGCTGGTGACGTGTTCATTCCTAACTTTTCTAAAAACGCAGCTGTAAAAATTGCACCTTTCAGCGCTTGTCCTGCAACATGTGGCGCTAAGAAGAACCCTTGATACATTTCTTGCAGACTGTATAAAGACGCTCCAGCTTCCGCACCAATTCCCGGAGATGTTAAACGATATGCACACGCTTCAACATACTGTTCTTTCCCGACAATATAACCGCCAGTTTTAACAATTCCGCCGCCCGGGTTTTTAATAAGTGAACCCGCCATTAAATCTGCACCAACATGACATGGCTCTTGCTCTTCAATAAACTCGCCATAACAGTTATCTACAAACACAACAACATCAGGTTTAATTTCTTTAACAAACGCGATCATCTCTTTAATTTGAGAAATAGTAAACGATGGACGAGTAGCATAACCTTTCGAACGCTGAATACCGATCATTTTCGTATTATTATGAATCGCCGCTGCAACAGCCTCAAAATCAACAAGCCCAGCACTAGTTAGCGGAACTGCATTGTAACCGATATTATATTCTTTAAATGAACCTACACCTTTCCCACGCACACCAACAATTTCCTCTAACGTATCATACGGTTTCCCAGTGATATATAATAACTCATCTCCCGGGCGTAAAATACCAAATAACGCTGTAGAGATAGCGTGAGTACCTGAAATAATTTGCGGACGAACAAGTCCAGCTTCCGCCCCAAATACATCAGCATACACTTTTTCTAACGTATCACGGCCAATATCATCATAACCATAACCTGTTGTCGGGATAAAATGCGAGTCACTAATTTTATGTTTCCGAAAACTTTCTAATACACGAAACTGATTGCTTTCAATCACTTCATCCGCACGTTTATGTACTTCTGTAATCTGACTCTCTACTTCTTTTACAATTGGAGCAATTTTTTCTCCATTTTTCAAACGATCAAACATTTTTATTTTCTCCTTCTTCCACTAAAAATCTCTTTAATTGCACATTAAGCGATGAATGAGTAAAAATATACCCTGCACAATCATATACAAATTTATCTTCTAGAAACTCCATCTTTGCTAATAGAGTTTCCGTCTTTAAAAGCGTTAACAACTTACCTTCACTCGGAGGGATTTCCACTCGATAACAATCCATTTCTTTCTTCATCTTCGTTTCTATCGCTTCTTTTATACGCAATAAATCACTTTCTTCAAAAGCACTAGTCATTAAGAAATCACTTTTCGGAAACGGAATAAAGTTTTGATGTAATTCATCTTTTTTATTATATAACGTAATAATAGGAATATGGTTAATTTCAAGTTCTGATAATAATCGTTTTACTGTTTTTTCATGCCCTATGTAGTTAGAATCCGCGGAATCAACTACATGTAAAATGACATCTGCTTCCCCCGCTTCTTCCAGTGTCGAACGAAAAGCAGCGATTAATGAAGTGGGTAAATCTTGTATAAAACCAACAGTATCAGTTAGTAATACTGTATAACCAGAAGGTAACGGCATCTTCCTCGTCGTTGGGTCTAATGTTGCAAACAGAAGGTTTTCTTCAAACGTATCAGCTTCCGTTAATCTATTAAACAGTGTCGATTTCCCTGCATTTGTATACCCTATTAACGAAACTTGAAATACTTTATTATCTTTTCTTCTCTCACGATATCTTTTTCGATGTTCCACAACAACTGCAAGTTGTTTCTTTATTTCATCAATACGGGATCGAATATGACGACGATCCGTCTCTAATTTCGTCTCACCCGGTCCTCTCGTTCCAATACCACCACCAAGACGCGATAAGGACAATCCCTGCCCCATAAGACGCGGCATTGTATATTGCAACTGAGCTAATTCTACTTGAAGCTTACCTTCCCTCGACTTCGCACGTTGCGCAAAAATATCCAGTATTAGTTGCGTTCGATCAATTACTCTCGCATTTAATACTGAGGATAAATTCCGAATTTGACTCGGCGTTAATTCATTATTAAATACAATAACATCCGGCTCTAATTCTTCAGTTAACATTGTAAGCTCTTCTAATTTCCCTTTACCTATGTAAGTTGCCGGATGAAACTTTGGTCGTTTTTGCGTTGTTGACACTAACAATTCTGCTCGTGCAGTCTTCGCTAGTGATGCAAGCTCTTTCATGGAATGCATAAATTTTTCATCATCATCTTGTGGCAATTGACAGCCTACTAATATGACTTTTTCTTTTTCTTCCATCAAATATGTTCACTCATCCTTTTCGAAATTTAAACCTTCTAATATAATAGCAGAGGAAGCACATTTCATCTAGTTAGCGGGGGAGAAAATTCATGGCATGGGAGATTTTTAGCATCATAGGCACAATCGCTTTCGCACTAAGCGGAGCCATTGTTGCAATGGAAGAGGATTATGATATTTTCGGGGTGTATATTTTAGGAATGGCAACCGCATTTGGGGGAGGTGCCCTTCGTAATTTATTAATCGGTTATCCAATTGTCGCATTTTGGCAACAAGACATGTTATTCCAAATCGCACTTTTATCAATGACTATTATTTTTCTTTTTCCAAATAAGTTAATTAGACATTGGAAAAAGTGGGAAAATATCACTGACGCTATCGGCTTATCAGCATTTGCTGTACAAGGAGCATTATATGCCCAAAAATTAAATTTACCAATTAGCGCCACAATTGTAGCAGCTGTTTTAACTGGTATCGGCGGCGGTATCATTCGCGATCTTTTAGCCCGCAGAAAACCTCTCGTTCTTCGAGCTGAAGTATATGCCTTTTGGACAATTTTAGCAGGTTTCTTAATTGGCGCTCAAATTATTGTTAGCGATTGGGCTCTTTACATTTTATTCATTTTAATTGTTTGCTTCCGCATGGTTTCTATTCATTACAAATGGCATTTACCGCACAGACGTATCGAAACGAAAGAACGTTCAATGCATAAATAGCAATCTAACCTCTTTACATATCGTAAAGAGGTTTTTCTTTTCTAACGATTTTTTCTTTATATAATGTTTATACTAATTTTTAAAGTGAGGTGAATACAAATGACAAACCACGTTAATAAAGGAGCTCAAAAAAGCTCAGTAAATCAATTCGGGCACGATCCTAATTCAGCACACGAAAAGAGCGCTAAAATGGAACACTTCCATAAAGCACACCAAGAAAAAGCAAAAAAAGAGTAAACGAACTTATACACAAAAATCGACGCACAGTTTATGTACTGTGCGTCTCCTCTTCGAGCATCAAATCCATGCTCGATATTCCAATTAAATCATTTTTATCATAGGCATCTTCTTGCAACAACCGCATCGCCTGTGTACGAATTGATTTTTCAACAATATTCCGTACATACCGCCCATTACTAAACGATGTAATTTGCGACGAATACTTTACAGCATGTAAATGATCCCTAAATTTCCATTCAGCCTCTTTCGATAACTGATATTCACGCTCTTCATACATTCTTTTCCCAATTTCCAACAACTGATTTACCGAGTAATCCGCAAATTCAATAATAAATGGAAAACGAGATTGCAGCCCTGGATTTAATGAAAGAAAGTGATTCATCTCTCTTGAATATCCAGCTAAAATCAATACAAAACCATGTTGTTTATCTTCCATATGTTTTACAAGCGTATCAATTGCTTCTTTTCCAAAGTCCTTCTCTCCTCCTCGAGCTAAAGAATACGCCTCATCAATAAACAAAATACCTCCCATTGCTTTTTTTATTAAGTCTCTTGTTTTTTGGGCTGTATGGCCGATGTACTCTCCTACAAGATCAGCACGTTCAGCTTCAACCAAGTGGCCTTTCGATAGAATATTCATCTCAAACAGCAATTTTCCTATCATTCTAGCAACTGTTGTCTTCCCTGTACCTGGATTCCCTTTAAACAGCATATGAAGTACTTGCTTCTCTGACTTCAATCCCTTCTCTTGTCTTTTTTTATTCACATAAATCCAAGCATATATTTCTTTTATTATCTTTTTTATATCATCCATCCCAACAAGCTTCCCCATCTCTTCTTCAATTCTCTGCAGCATTTCATGTTTAATTGTAGTTTCATTTGAAATTACCGTTTTATTTTCTGCGGCTGGCAAAGAAATTTTCTTTCGATGGTTTAACACAATATTAATTTGATTATTGTTTTTCTTTCGCATCGATTGTTCCATACAATCACCTCATTTTATCCACTCACCAAATATTATTATTCCTGTCCCCCTTGTAAATGCCTATTTTCAGAAAAGTTTGCTATAATATAAGAAATAATTAAGGTGGTGGGACTATGGAGACAACGGAATTCCATGATACAATACAAGCCTTTTCTATTTTTTTATTGAATAAAGGCCGAAAACCCTCAACTATTAAACGTTATGTTTATGACGTTGAAGACTTCGGACATTGGTTAGAAAAAAACAAAAAGCTCCCTTCCAGTAATATATGGGCTACACTTTGTACAAAAGACTACGAAGATTACTTTTCCGATTTAAAAACGAATCGACATTACTCAGAAAAAACGATGCATCGTGTATTTATTGTACTAAATAGAATGCATCATTTTCTAAACATTCCTAATCCATTGAAAAATATGGAGATATCTATTCAACCAGACCGTACACTTCGTAACGAAGATTTCATTTCACCTGATGAAGAAAAAAGGTTAAAGTATATAGTCACTTCATTAGAAGGACTTTCAGAAAAACAACTTCCTGTGCGCCCCTTATTAATGGATCGCAATATTGCTATTTTAAATCTATTGATTGACTACGGTTTATCCTTACAAGAACTTACAGCATTAACAATGCATCACGTTCACTTTGAAACTAACACATTATCAATCCCAGCAACCGCAGGTGTAGAAAGAACAATTACATTAGCAAAAGAAGACAAAAAACAACTATATAATTATTACAAAAGCATCCCGGAACCAGTTCGTCCTAAATACCATAGTGATGATCCATTATTTGTCGCATTCGATTTTAACCGTGGAACATACAGGTGGGTATATGAAAATGATGCACCAAAGGCATTAACGGAAATTGCTATACAAAAAATGATTCGCCTCGAAGTGGCTAGAGCCAATTTACGTAAAGGAATTTCAGGACAACATTTTCGTAACACCTATATTTTAAACTTAATAAAAAAAGAAACTCCTGAATCAGAAATTATAAAACTCGCTGGATTCAAATCAAAAATTTCATTAAAGCGATATTATCAATACGCAGAAAATAGAAAAAACGCCTTATTGTAAGGCGTTTTTTCTATTTTTTCTTTAAACAAACGATTTTATTATGACCATTTAACTAATTTCTGCATCTACTATGATGAGTTTCGTTCACATTTTCGTGAGAAAGGAGAGATTTAATGTCTCGTTATAACGACAATCAAAACAAATTCTCCAAACCATGCTTTCCAAGTAGCGCCGGACGAATTCCAAATACTCCATCAATCCCAATTACTAAAGCTCAACTTAGAACATTTCGTGCGATTATTATTGATTTAACAAAAATAATCCCAAAACTTTTCGCAAATCCATCTCCCCAAAATATTGAAGATCTAATCGATACATTGAACCTACTGAGTAAATTTATTTGTTCACTAGACGCTACTTCCTCCCTGAAAGCACAAGGGTTAGCTATTATTAAAAACTTAATAACTATATTAAGAAATCCAACCTTTGTAGCAAGCGCTGTATTTATTGAGCTTCAAAATCTCATTAACTATTTACTATACATTACAAAATTATTCCGAATTGACCCTTGCACACTTCAAGAGCTCCTTAAATTAATAGCAGCATTACAAACTGCTCTAGTTAATTCTGCTTCGTTCATTCAAGGACCTACCGGACCTACTGGACCAGCAGGCGCTACTGGTGCCACTGGGCCTCGAGGTAACACGGGCGCTACTGGTGCCACTGGGCCTCGAGGTAACACGGGCGCTACTGGTGCCACTGGACCTCAAGGTAACACGGGCGCTACTGGACCTACCGGTGCCACTGGGCCCCGAGGTAACACAGGCGCTACTGGACCTACCGGTGCCACTGGACCTCGAGGTAACACGGGCGCTACTGGGCCTCGAGGTAACACGGGCGCTACTGGCGCTACTGGACCTCAAGGTAACACAGGTGCTACTGGTGCCACTGGGCCTCGAGGTAACACGGGTGCTACTGGCGCTACTGGACCTCAAGGTGTTCAAGGTAACACAGGTGCTACTGGTGCCACTGGACCTCGAGGTAACACGGGCGCTACTGGCGCTACTGGACCTCAAGGTGTTCAAGGTAACACAGGTGCTACTGGTGCCACTGGACCTCGAGGTAACACGGGCGCTACTGGCGCTACTGGACCTCAAGGTAACACAGGTGCTACTGGTGCCACTGGACCTCGAGGTAACACGGGCGCTACTGGCGCTACTGGACCTCAAGGTAACACAGGTGCTACTGGTGCCACTGGACCTCAGGGTGTTCAAGGTAACACAGGTGCTACCGGCGCTACTGGTGCTACTGGACCTCAAGGTAACACGGGTGCCACTGGCGCTACTGGTATAGGAGTTACCGGACCTACTGGACCTTCTGGCGGGCCTCCTGGACCTACTGGACCTCAAGGTAACACAGGTGCTACCGGCGCTACTGGTGCTACTGGACCTCAAGGTGTTCAAGGTAACACAGGTGCTACTGGTGCTACTGGACCTCAAGGTGTTCAAGGTAACACAGGTGCTACCGGCGCTACTGGTGCCACTGGACCTCAGGGTGTTCAAGGTAACACAGGTGCTACCGGCGCTACTGGTGCTACTGGACCTCAGGGTGTTCAAGGTAACACAGGTGCTACCGGCGCTACTGGTGCTACTGGACCTCAGGGTGTTCAAGGTAACACAGGTGCTACCGGCGCTACTGGTGCTACTGGACCTCAGGGTGTTCAAGGTAACACAGGTGCTACCGGCGCTACTGGCGCTACTGGACCTCAAGGTGTTCAAGGTAACACAGGTGCTACCGGCGCTACTGGTGCTACTGGACCTCAAGGTGTTCAAGGTAACACAGGTGCTACCGGCGCTACTGGACCTCAAGGTGTTCAAGGTAACACAGGTGCTACCGGCGCTACTGGACCTCAAGGTGTTCAAGGTAACACAGGTGCTACTGGACCTCAGGGTGTTCAAGGTAACACAGGTGCTACCGGCGCTACTGGACCTCAGGGTGTTCAAGGTAACACGGGTGCTACCGGCGCTACTGGCGCTACTGGACCTCAGGGTGTTCAAGGTAACACGGGTGCTACCGGCGCTACTGGCGCTACTGGACCTCAAGGTGTTCAAGGTAACACAGGTGCTACCGGCGCTACTGGACCTCAGGGTGTTCAAGGTAACACAGGTGCTACCGGCGCTACTGGACCTCAAGGTGTTCAAGGTAACACAGGTGCTACTGGTGCCACTGGACCTCAAGGTGTTCAAGGTAACACAGGTGCTACCGGCGCTACTGGACCTCAGGGTGTTCAAGGTAACACAGGTGCTACCGGCGCTACTGGCGCTACTGGACCTCAAGGTGTTCAAGGTAACACAGGTGCTACCGGCGCTACTGGACCTCAAGGTGTTCAAGGTAACACAGGTGCTACCGGCGCTACTGGTGCTACTGGACCTCAAGGTGTTCAAGGTAACACAGGTGCTACCGGCGCTACTGGACCTCAAGGTGTTCAAGGTAACACAGGTGCTACCGGCGCTACTGGACCTCAAGGTGTTCAAGGTAACACAGGTGCTACCGGCGCTACTGGTGCTACTGGTGCTACTGGACCTCAGGGTGTTCAAGGTAACACAGGTGCTACCGGCGCTACTGGTGCTACTGGACCTCAAGGTGTTCAAGGTAACACAGGTGCTACCGGCGCTACTGGACCTCAAGGTGTTCAAGGTAACACAGGTGCTACCGGCGCTACTGGTGCTACTGGACCTCAAGGTGTTCAAGGTAACACAGGTGCTACCGGCGCTACTGGTGCTACTGGACCTCAAGGTGTTCAAGGTAACACAGGTGCTACCGGCGCTACTGGACCTCAAGGTAACACGGGTGCCACTGGCGCTACTGGACCTTCTGGCGGGCCTCCTGGACCTACTGGACCTACTGGACCTCAAGGTAACACAGGTGCTACTGGCGCTACTGGTGCTACTGGACCTCAAGGTGTTCAAGGTAACACAGGTGCTACCGGCGCTACTGGTGCTACTGGTGCTACTGGACCTCAGGGTGTTCAAGGTAACACAGGTGCTACCGGCGCTACTGGACCTCAGGGTGTTCAAGGTAACACGGGTGCTACTGGCGTTACCGGTGCCACTGGACCTCAAGGTGTTCAAGGTAACACAGGCTCTACCGGGCCTCAAGGCATTCAAGGACCAACGGGTGCTACCGGCGCTACTGGCATAGGAGTTACTGGACCTACTGGGCCAACTGGACCTAGCTTCCCTATAGCAACAATTGTTGTAACAAACAATATTCAGCAAACAGTACTGCAATTTAATAACTTTATTTTTAGTACTGCAATTAACGTAAACAATATTATCTTCAACGGCACAGATACAGTTACTGTTATTAACGGTGGTATTTATGTAATTAGCGTATCCATTTCTACAACTGCGCCAGGATGCGCTCCACTCGGAGTAGGAATTTCAATTAATGGAGCAGTCGCAACTGATAATTTCTCTTCAAATTTAATAGGCGACTCACTTTCATTTACTACAATCGAAACATTAGCAGCTGGTGCAAGAATCTCTGTCCAATCTACTCTTAATGAGATTACGATCCCTGCGACAGGAAATACTAACATCCGCCTTACTGTATTTAGAATCGCTTAAATTTCACTATATATTGTTTATGACAAATAAAAAAAGAGCGAGGAAACTCGCTCTTTTTTGTTATGTACAATAATTCATTACTATTCTAATTCAATTGAAACATTTTTTTGTGGTACAAATGTAGAAATTGCATGTTTATAAATAAGCTGTTGCTTACCTTCTGTTTCCAGCAGGACTGTAAAATTATCAAATCCTTTAATTAGTCCACGAAGCTGGAAACCATTTAATAAGTACAGCGTAACAAACGTATTTTCTTTACGGAGTTGATTTAAAAACTGATCTTGAATATTGATTGATTGCTTCATGTCGAATCCTCCTCTTTTTCTCTACTTACTATTATTCGACTTTACTTGTAACTTTCCTTCTATGTATCGTAAAATTTCTGACGTTTTTTCACCGTTTGTAACATCAAACCACGTGACATCCATTTTATTACGGAACCACGTTAATTGACGTTTTGCATAACGACGCGAATTCGTCTTTAATTGTGATACCGCATCTTCTAAAGAGACTCGATTCTCAAAATAATCATAGATTTCTTTATATCCAATCGCTTGAATAGATTGACAATCTCGTATCCCTCTATTATACAGCCCTTCTACTTCCTCTAATAGGCCTTGTTCCATCATCAAATCCACTCGTAAGTTAATGCGATCGTATAGCATTTCTCGATCCATTGTCAAGCCAATTAATGAAACATCATAGAGTAACTCTTTTTCTTGTTTCTCAATTTGTTCACTCATTTTTTCACCCGACGTGTGGAAAATTTCTAACGCCCGAATGACACGTCGTACATTATTTGCATGAATACGCTCCGCACTTTCTGGATCTACTTCTTGCAATTTTTTATGTACATATTCCACACCGCGTTCTAAAGCTAACTTTTCCATTTGCTCTCGGTATATCACATCACCAGCATCATCTGTAAACTGATAATCGAATAAAACAGATTGTATATAAAGACCGGTCCCACCAACTATAATTGGTAATTTACCACGTTCTGTAATTTCTCGAATATGCTTGCGAACACGTTCTTGAAATTCCGCGACAGAAAATGAATCTTCCGGATTTTTTATATCGATCATATAATGTGGAATTCCGTCCATCTCTGCTTTTGTTACCTTTGCGGTTCCAATATCCATCGTTCGATAGATCTGCATGGAATCACCACTAATAATTTCACCGTTCAACGCTTTGGCAAGATCGATACTTAACTTCGTCTTTCCAACAGCAGTTGGTCCAATGATGACAGCAACTTTTTCACGTTGCACTTCTCCCATATCATTCAACTCTCTTTATGTAATATACTCCATCTATTGATTATACCCAATCTTACCAATTTTAACGGCATGATTGCAAGTTCTTTCATTTCGGTACATGAAATTATACAGAAAAAAGAACATAGTTTGTCCAATTCTGCATATACATGATAAAAATAGTTTCGAGAGGATGAGTTAACTATGAAACAATCCACCATCAATTTTTCATCTTTGACAAAAGACCTCATTTTAGCCACTTCTACAAAAGAACAAAATTGTTCACAAGAGGAATTATACTTCGCCCTAAATTGTTTACTACGGGCTTTTCATTCTACTCTCCATGAAACAACATTACATCCAGAAAATAAAAATACAGAATATATACAAACGCAATTTTGCAGTGCATATAAAATTATTACAGGTAAAACTATTTATCCATTTCAATAATCCATAAAAAGCGGCTGCTTACATAGTTTCAAGCAACCGCTTTTTATATTAATATCGATAACCTATTGTATAACTTTCACTTTTACAGATTTGCGCCCCCAGCTATTAGCACTACCATCTGAACCGACTAATACATCAATACGATTTCCTTTAATCGCACCACCGGTGTCTCCAGCAATCGCTTCTCCATATCCTTCTACCCATACTTTTGATCCAAGCGGAATTACTTTCGGATCAACAGCAATTACTTTCATATTTGGATTTGCTGTTAAATCATGCCCCATTGCAGTTAATACACGACCACCATACGAACCATTCTCACTCGGATCTGCTGTATATGCCGTCGCTTCTACTGTAATTTCACGACCACCAGTAGGCGCACTTGTTTCAGTAGATTTTGCAACTGGTTTTGCAGCCGGTTTTTCTTTTACTACAGGTTTACTTGATTCTACATTCTTAATAGAATCGTTACTCTTAACAGACTCTTTATTCTTAACTACTGTATTATTTTTAACTGGCGTATTTGTTCTAGCTGGCGCTTCTTCTTGAGCTACAACCTCTTTCTTTTCGATTACAGGTGCTGTTCCTGTTAAAAATGGCACGTGAACATATCCAACTTTTCCATTGTAGTCGAATTGTAACCATTCATTTTGAACTTGATTCGTCGTTTCAATCACATCATTTTTATTAAGTTTACCTAAAATTTCAGAATCAGTATTCGCTCCAGCACGAACATTTAATACGCCCGCCGTTACATAATATGTGCTCTTTGTAAAATCGGCACTTACAAACGCTTCCTTACCGTTCAACTTAATTTTTGTCCATCCATTTTCTGTATTTATAACATCTAGTGTATTCCCACTGAACACTTTACCTACAAGCTTTGACTCTACATTTGGGTTTTCTCTAACATTTAATACGTCTGTTGTTACAATTGTTTCCGCTTTAGCAGAACCCGCAAAAATCCCAAGACCAAAAACTGCTGCTGTTGCTATACCTAATAATTTTTTCATGAATAGCCTCCATTTGCTTTGTTTTCGTATTTTCATTATAGCAACAGATTTTTAGAATTTTTAGAAATCACACAATTACAAAGCATTCGTAATATACGATTAACGAGTTGTAACATAAATTTCCATATTAATAAAATGCATTTCTAATACAATCTCCAGTGGTTTTCATATATTTTTCATATACGAGCACAAGAACTTTTTTCCAGAAAAAATTACAGTGTTACTTTTTTGTTACAAAAAATTCACAATTCGTTACATCTTTTACCAAAAAACATCAATATTCAATTGTTAACCTATTTTTTTGTAATAAAAAGAGAGCAGCTACTAAAAACTGCTCTCTTTTTATTTGTTATTGAACTTTCTTTTTCCAAACACCTAGCATAACAGCCGAGACAATTGTTCCAATTAATATAGAGAAAATATATAGTAACGGTTTATTTACTAACGCTATTACAAATAATCCACCATGCGGTGCCGGTAATGTAATTTGGAATAACATAGATAACGCACCTGCAATACTTGAACCAACAACACAACTTACGATTACTCGAACCGGATCTGCAGCTGCAAACGGAATCGCACCTTCTGTAATGAACGACGCTCCCATAATATAATTTGTTAAACCAGATTTACGTTCCGCTTCTGTAAACTTTGATTTAAAGAATGTAGTTGCGAATGCAATCGCAAGTGGTGGTACCATCCCACCAGCCATAACTGCTGAGTGCACTCCAAAATTCTGCGCTTCTATTGCAGCAATACCAAACGTAAATGCCGCTTTATTAATTGGCCCCCCCATATCAATTGCCATCATACCACCTAAAATAAGACCTAGTAATATAGCATTCGTACCGTTTAAACCATTTAACCACCCTGTCAACATTTCATTTAATGCTACTACAGGCGGAATTACTACTTTTTGCATTACAACTCCTGTAATCAATAATCCAAAGACTGGATATAACAATACAGGTTTAATTCCTTCTAATTGTACTGGTAGTCCTGAAAATAATCTTTTCAACCCTAAAACAACATATCCAGCTAAGAAACCAGCAATTAATCCACCTAAAAATCCAGCATTCGCATTCGCCGCTAAAAATCCACCTACAACACCAGGCATAAAACCAGGACGATCAGCAATAGAACTTGCAATAAATCCAGCTAAAATTGGTACAAGGAATAAAAACGCACCTGTTTTTCCTCCACCAATTGACATGAACAATTCAGCTAAAGGACCTTCCGCCTTTATACCACCAAACGAAAACGCTAGCGCTATTAAAATCCCGCCACCAACAACGAATGGAAGCATATTACTTACACCGCTCATTAAATGCTTATAAATTCCTAATCCTTTTTCTCCCTCAATACTTTCTGATTTCCCGTCCTCTTTTACACCTTTAAAGATTGGTGCATCTTGTTTGACAGCTCGCTTAAGCAGATTTTCCGTTTTTCGAATCCCATCAGCAACTGGCACTTGAATGACATGTTTACCAGCAAAACGATTCATTTCTACTTGTTTATCCGCCGCAACAATAATAGCTGTTGCACGTTCAATATCCTCTTTCGTTAAACCGTTTTTAATACCTGTTGATCCGTTTGTTTCAACTTTAATCGCTATTCCTAACTCTGTCGCTTTTGCTTTTAAGCTATCCGCTGCCATATATGTGTGAGCGATTCCAGTTGGACAAGCTGTAACAGCAAGTACGTACGGTTCATTTCCTTCTGGTTTTGCGACTTCAATCTCTTCTTCTTTTTCATTCTCTTTTTCATCAAATAGTTGAAGAAGCTCACTTTCATCCTTTGCTTCTAATAGTTGCTTGCGAAATCCTTCATCCATTAATAATGTCGATAAACGAGACAACGTTTCTAAATGAGTATTATTCGCTCCTTCACTTGCAGCAATCATAAAGAATAAGTGTGCTGGCTGTCCGTCAAGCGACTCATAATTGATACCGCTTACACTTCTACCAAAACAAATCGATGGTTGTTTAACAGCCTTTGTCTTCGCATGAGGTATTGCAATACCTTCCCCTATTCCAGTCGTACTTTGGGCCTCCCGCTTTAAAATAGCTTCTTTAAATTCCGTTTTACTATTTAAACGATTTGCCCCGTTTAATTTCTCAACTAATTCATCTATGACAGCTTCTTTATTTGAAGCTGTCAAATCCATAATGACTGTATCCCTTTTTAATAGTTCTGTAATTTTCATATGTTGCTTCCCCCTATCGCTTAGCTACAATTACTTGCGACAATAATTCTTCTACTTTTTCCTTCTTACATAAATCAGCTGAAAATGCTGTTGCACTCCCTGTTGCAACGCCGTATTGAAATGCCTTTTCAATATCTTTTGTCTGTTCATATTTGCCTACAAACCCTGCAACAAGAGAATCCCCGGCCCCAACTGAATTAATTACAACACCTTTTGGAACAGTCGCTTCATATATACCTTCTGCCGTAAATAATAAAGCTCCCTCTCCAGCCATCGATACGATAACGTGTTTTACACCTTGTTCAATTAATTTTCTTCCATAAGGTAAAACGTCCTCTACTGTTGAAAGCTCCACTCCAAACAACTCACCAAGTTCATGGTGGTTTGGCTTAATTAAAAATGGCTTATTTTTAATTACATGTTGCAGTGCACTTCCACTTGCATCTACTACTACACGAATACCTTTTTCAGCTCCAAACGCAGCAATTGATTCGTAAAAGGTACTTGGAATAGAAACTGGTACACTCCCAGCAAGTACAACACAATCTCCAGGTTGCATACTCTCAATTTTTTTCATTAACTGTTCGAACTGCTCTTTTGTTACAATAGGACCTTGGCCATTTAATTCTGTTTCTTCTTCCCCTTTTATTTTCACATTAATGCGAGTATCTTCATCTACTTGGACGAAGTTTGTTGTTACACCTTCCGTCTGTAATACCTCTTTAATAAATTGACCAGTAAATCCACCAGTAAATCCAAGTGCTATATTTTTAACACCTAAACGCTGAAGAACACGAGAAACATTAATTCCTTTTCCTCCAGGAAACTTCATATCTTTTTCCGTTCGATTTATTGTTCCTAAATCAAAGGAAGAAACTTGCACTACATAATCAATAGATGGGTTTAAAGTAACTGTATAGATCATTGTTTATCAGCCTCAATTACATTGGTTTGTTGTTTATATTTTTCTAAATCAATTTCTAAATGGTTTGTAATAATATTTGCATCTTCAACATTTGCAATTTTCGCAAACGCAACTTCTGAAAACTTACTTTCATCAATTAAGAAATATCCTTCGTTTGCTAATGTTAATGCCATTTGTTTTAAGAGCGCTTCTTCTGGATCTGGCGTTGTAAAGCCAAGCTGTTCATGTACACCATTTGCACCTAAAAAACATTTATCAAAACGATACTTCTGCATACTTTCCTGTGCCATAGCACCGATTAAAGCTTTCGTCCTACTCTTCATCATTCCGCCTAGTAAATACGCACGAATATTATTTTCAACTAAAGCTTCAATATGCATAAGTCCATTCGTAACGACAGTAACATCTTTATTTATTAAAAATGGAATCATTTCAAATGTTGTACTTCCTGCATCTAAATAAATACAATCACCTTGTTCAATAACGCTAGCCGCATACTTAGCAATTTGTTGTTTTATTTGAATGTTTTTGGATGATTTTTCGACCATCGTTGGTTCTTGCCCTTTTCCTGTTAAAACAGCGGCACCACCATGAACTCTTTTTAATAACCTTTGCTTTTCCAATTGTGCTAAATCACGGCGAATTGTCGACTCAGAGCTTTCTGTTCTTTCAACTAATTGCTGTAATTTTACAACTTTCTGTTCTTTTACAAGTTGCAATATCATTTGATGACGTTCAGGAGTTAACATTTTATTCACCTCTTCTTTGATTACAGTATAATGAAAACGGTCACAAAAATCAACCATAAACAATCAAAAATAATCAAAAACATCCACAAACATTTATAAACAGCAAAAAAAGAAACCTATTCGATCAAACAATCAAATAGATTTCTTTTCTAAATTCACTTATAAAGAAGCTTTATATATACTTAAAACATCATCTTTATTTAATTTTTTAAAGTTACCAAATTCACCATACGCCATCGCTTTATCCGCCATTAAATCAATTTCATTTTCTCCAATAGCGTAATCAGATAATGTTACTGGCGCCTCAATTGAAGTCCAAAATTGACGTAACGCCTGAATTCCTTCTAACGCAATTTCTCGATCAGTCTTTCCATCTGTTTCTACATTGAATACTCGAATAGCAAACTGTTTAAAACGACTTACATTTCCCTCTACAACATGCTTCATCCAGTTCGGGAATAAAATCGCAAGGCCACCCCCGTGTGGTATATCATGAACAGCAGAAACTGCATGCTCAATATTATGAGTCGCCCAATCTCCTTTTACTCCCATTGCTAAAATGCCGTTTAACGCCATAGTACCACAATATAAAATAGTTTCTCTATGCTCATAATTTTCTAAATCACTTAAAAGCTTAGGAGCTGTCTCAATTACTGTTTTTAAAACAGCTTCACAATAACGATCTTGCAGTTCTGTATTCGTTCCATGATGGAAATATTGTTCTAATACGTGCGACATAATATCTACCATACCGTAAATTGTTTGATCTTTCGGTACAGAAGTAGTATGAACTGGATCTAAAATCGAAAACTGCGGGAAAGTAACCGGGCTACCCCATCCATACTTTTCATTCGTTTCCCAGTTTGTAATTACCGAGCCTGCATTCATTTCAGATCCTGTTGCTGCAAGAGTAAGTACAGTACCAAATGGTAATGCCTCATTAGCAAATGTTTTTTTCGTTACAATATCCCATACATCTCCATCGTACTTACTACCAGCTGCAATTGCCTTCGTACAGTCGATTACACTTCCTCCACCAACTGCTAAAATAAATTCAACACCATTCTCTTTACAAATTTGAATCCCTTTCTTTACAGTTGATACACGTGGATTCGGTTCAACACCTGTTAATTCAAATACTTCTGCATTAATATCCTTTAAAATAGAAATTACATTATCATAAATACCGTTTCTTTTAATGCTGCCTCCCCCGTATACGAGAAGAACTTTTTTACCGAACTGTGGAATTTCAGTTTTTAACTGTTCTAATTGACCTTTACCGAAAATAAGTTTCGTTGGATTACGAAATACAAAATTTTGCATATTTCTTTACCATCCCTTCTATATGAAAAGCAACTATACTTTTGTATACCATATTTTTTTCATTTCACAAAAATATTTGCTTAATAAAAAAATCCCAGCCTACAGGCTGAGATTTTTTTATTGGTAATAAGGTGAGATCATTAAGTAAACAATAACACCAGATAAACTTACATATAACCAAATCGGCATCGTCCAACGTACAATTTTACGGTGACGTGTTAATTGATTTGTAAAACCAAATACAAGCGCAAACAATGCAAGTGGTACGATAATTGCTGCTAGGATAATATGTGTAATTAAAATGATGAAATACACATATTTAATGAATCCTTCTCCGCCAAAATGTGTTGCCGGTGCTAAGTAATGATACGATAAATACGACACACAAAATAGTAAAGTTGTCGTAAATGCTGCAAGGATAAAACCACGATGCATTTTCACATTCTTTTTAATGATAGAGAATAACGCTGCTAATAAAAATACGAACGTAAAGCTATTAAAAATCGCGTTTAACATTGGTAAAATCGTTACATCAAAATGTACTTCTCCTTCATAGCCAACAGGTCCAAAGAACAAAAATAAAATAATCGCATTTACAATTACAGAAAGCGTTATCACAATAGGAGCATAGCTTTTCTGATTTGTTGATTGATCCACCAAAATGGTCACTCCCTCTTCCTTTAAGTATGTATACATAACCTCACTATTTTAACATATTATTCACAGTGTAAATGTGACAATAGTTTGACACAGCAAGACCAGACAAAGAAAAAAATCCTTCTTAATAAAACTTCTTAAGAAGGATTTTATCGCTTTATTATTCAAATAGCAATGCGATTAGTTTTTGTTAAAAAATGTATCGCTATATGCTTGAAAAATTTCAGACACTTGATATCCCATTAATGAAATTGCTGTTAATGAAAAGAAACCAATCATAAGAAATCGAAACCACATATAAATCTCCTCCTTGTATTTAGCTTAAAAAACGTTAGCTACCTTACAAGTTGCGTGGCACTCTTCATCATCACTTTCCTTTTTCCTTACAATTGCTGTAATAAATCGAATCATAAAGAAAACTACAAAAGGAAATTGTTCGTAATTCACATTGGCATAGTTTAGCAACGGCTCGCGCTGCACATCGAACGGAGATGAGAAGGAATAGAACATACCTTGCTCTTCCATATATACAATTACAATTTTCATGCAAAATACGATTCCTAGAAACGAAACAATATCTTGCCATTCTGTCGTATATAACAGGTTATACAGCTCTAATACGTACTCTTCCATCATCATCCCCCCTTCCTTTTTTACCATTTTGCTCGCCTTCGTATAAAAAGTCAAGAAAAAAGTTTATATTCACTATGACAATAGTAATTACTTGTTTCTATGATTATATATGATTCTTTTATAGCAATGATTGGGTGTAACTCTCTTCGAAAATAAGAAAATTAGAATCGAACAGATTCCTCATTCTTACTTTTAGGATGCAAAACTGTGCTATTTTTATTTCTATTAAAAATAAAATAAGAAAGTATGATAAGAACAGTAACAAACATTGTTAAAAATGCTTGTGAACGTAAAGTATCAATTGCGAACATCGCAACTAAAACTGCTATAATAGCAGCAATTGTAACATACGTTACATACGGAAAAAGCCACATTTTCACTTTCAAATTTTGTTGTTCTACTTTCCCCATTTTTTTACGCATCTTTAAATGCGAAACTGCAATAACGAGATAAACTAGTAACGCAATCCCGCCAGATGCATTCACTAAAAACAAAAAGACTTTATCTGGAGAAATGTAACTAAACACAACTCCAATATAAGCGAAGAAAGTTCCAAATAAAACCGCTCGAACGGGAACACCACTACTGTTCAATTTTAAAAATGACTTTGGAGCATCTCCTCTTTCTGCCATTGAAAAAAGCATTCTTGAATTTGTATATAAGCCTGAATTTAAGCAAGAAAGTACAGCTGTTAAAACGATAAAATTCATAATTTGTGCTGCCGCTGGTATTCCTATATGTTCAAGTACAGCTACAAATGGACTTTTTAATATGTTTGCTGAATTCCATGGCAGTAGCGTAACAACTACTGCTATAGACCCAATAAAAAATACAAGAATACGCCAAATCACACTGTTTGTTGCTGTTTTTACTGCTTTTACAGGTTCTGCAGATTCACCTGCGGCTACTGCTACAATCTCTGATCCCATAAATGAAAATATAACAACAGTAATTCCAAGCAGGACCGAACTTATACCGTTTGGCATAAATCCACCTTGTCCAATTAAATTCGAAGTGCCGGGTGCTTCTGTTCCTGGAACAAATCCTAAAATAACAGCAAGACCTAGACAAAGGAACAAAACAATACTTATTACTTTAATAAAAGAAAACCAATATTCAAACTCTCCAAATGATTTCACCGAAAAAACGTTCGTCAGCGTTAATAAAATTGTTAATATTAAACTTAATAACCAAAGCGGTATTTGTGGAATCCAATATTGGATAATACCAGCACCTGCTGTGGCTTCTATTGCAATAACAATTACCCAAAAAAACCAGTATAACCAGCCTATTGTATAACCCGCCCAAGGACCAATCGCTTCTCTTGCATACGTTGCAAATGAACCACTTGTCGGATTAACAGCTGCCATTTCTCCTAGCATTCTCATGACGAAAATGACTAGAAGTCCTGCTAATGCATATGAAACGATAGAACCTGGTCCTGCCGAATGTACAACTGCACCACTTCCAACAAACAAACCAGCCCCTATTACGCCGCCAATTGAAATCATTGTAATGTGGCGTATTTTGAGGTCTTTCTTTAGATTTTTATCCAAATCTTGTACATCCCCTTCCAAACTAAATTTTGAAACTTATGTAAGAGTACTGTGCGAAAGATTTTGTTCTATACGTTAAAATATATCAAAATATTCTGAATTTAACAATTACAATTCAACCTTCTTCAAAAATTATTACATTAGGTTTAATACTTTCCCATACACAATTGTTGAGAAAATTATAGTCCCCTTTCAAAAGAAAGAATTTTCAGATATTATTAAATAAACAAGATTATACATCTAGACAACTTTTTGTATAGGAGTGTTGATATGTTAAACAAGTTCAAATTTTTTTGTTGCATTTTAGTAATGTTCTTACTTCTACCGCTATCCCCTTTCCAAGCACAAGCAGCAAACAATTTAGGTTCAAAATTACTCGTTGGATATTGGCATAACTTTGATAACGGTACTGGCATTATTAAATTAAAAGACGTTTCACCAAAATGGGATGTAATCAATGTATCTTTTGGTGAAACTGGTGGTGATCGTTCCACTGTTGAATTTTCTCCTGTGTATGGTACAGATGCAGACTTCAAATCAGATATTTCTTATTTAAAAAGTAAAGGAAAGAAAGTAGTTCTTTCAATAGGTGGACAAAATGGAGTCGTTTTACTTCCTGACAATGCCGCTAAGGATCGTTTTATTAATTCCATACAGTCTCTAATCGATAAATACGGTTTTGATGGAATAGATATTGACCTTGAATCAGGTATTTACTTAAACGGAAATGATACTAATTTCAAAAATCCAACTACTCCCCAAATCGTAAATCTTATATCAGCTATTCGAACAATCTCAGATCATTATGGTCCAGATTTTCTATTAAGCATGGCTCCTGAAACAGCTTATGTTCAAGGCGGTTATAGCGCATATGGAAGCATATGGGGTGCATATTTACCAATTATTTACGGAGTGAAAGATAAACTAACATACATTCATGTTCAACACTACAACGCTGGTAGCGGGATTGGAATGGACGGTAATAACTACAATCAAGGTACTGCAGACTACGAGGTCGCTATGGCAGATATGCTCTTACATGGTTTTCCTGTAGGTGGTAATGCAAATAACATTTTCCCAGCTCTTCGTTCAGATCAAGTCATGATTGGGCTTCCAGCAGCACCAGCGGCAGCTCCAAGTGGTGGATACATTTCGCCAACTGAAATGAAAAAAGCTTTAAATTATATCATTAAAGGAGTTCCGTTCGGAGGAAAGTATAAACTTTCTAACCAGAGTGGCTATCCTGCATTCCGCGGCCTAATGTCTTGGTCTATTAATTGGGATGCAAAAAACAACTTCGAATTCTCAAATAACTATAGAACATATTTTGATGGTCTTTCCTTGCAAAAATAACAAAGTAAAACTATAATTAGCCCCCATCAATCGGACATTTATGGGCAATCAATGCAGGATAAAAACAGCAATAGGACCCTTTATAGGTCCTATTGTTGTTTTTTATTTATGAAAATTACTTTGTCACATCTAAAGTTTTAAGAAACTGTTTTCCATCGCCCAACATCGCACGTTCCTCCGAATCATATTGTTAAATATTCTAGTCACTCTTTTGCTTCAACACAAAAACTGAAAGTTCAGGTACACTACAAAATCTAACAGGCATCCTAGTAGTCCCAATACCACGATTTACATATAAATATAACTGCTTACTCTTCCCCTCCACTTCATACATACCTTCAACATAACTCTCAGCTAGTTTGGTAGTAATTAACGGACCTACAAAAGGGATTTGGACTTGTCCTCCGTGACTATGTCCTGACAGTTGAAGATCAACTGGGTAACGATTTATTTTGGTTACAACATCCGGCTCATGTACTAATAACATGTTGAAATCATTTTGTTTCAAGTTTTTTAAAGTTGAATCTATTTTCGGCTTCCCTAATAGAAAATCATCCAAACCTGATATTGTAATATATTTGCCGTTTTCCACTTTAATTTTCTGCACTTCATTTACTAATACAGAAAAACCAGCTTCCTCCATATATTTTTTGTAAAATAAACTACCGCCCCCGCCCCTATCATGATTCCCAAACACAGCATATTTCCCTAAGGGAGCATAAATTTTCTGCAAAATAGCCTTCGCTCCCTCTCTTTCTGCACTATAAGAACCAAATTTATCTATTAAATCTCCGGTAAAAACTACTATATCTGGATGTAATTCATTCATCTTCTCCACCAAATGTTCAAGTTGCTTCAATGTAAACTCTGGCCCTAAATGTACATCTGAAAACTGTAATATTTTTTTATTATTAAATTCTTTAGGAATTGCAGAAGCTTCTATTTCATTCCATGTAACTGTTACTAGTTTTCGTTCTATTTCTGTCGCATAATAATACAAACTTACTAGTATCATTAATATACTTATAAAACTAATAATAAATATCTTTACGATTGATTTTTTTCGTTCTTTTTTTACATGATTCGTATTCATGTTTTCACCTCTAGAAACACTTTAAATCCTTATTGTTACATTAATGTGACAACATGAACAATGTTATTAATATGTAATTTCCTCCCTATTCACTTTGACAATTTTATACAGAAGTCATACCATATTTTTATAATACATATATTTTCGAATCTTTTTCTATTCATTCCATCATTTTATTACGGAGGGGTTATTCATGTCTGTATTTACACCAGAAGAAATTACGGAACTTGCTGCGAATTCCGGAAGGAAAAAAGCTCATTTATCATTACTCCCTATGCTAATTCTCGGTTTTTTTGGCGGTGCTTTTATCGCATTAGGGTATTTACTCGATATTCATGTTATTGGAACAATGCCAAAATATTGGGGATCATTTACTAGTTTTCTAGGCGCTGCTGTATTCCCTATCGGTCTTATTCTCGTTATTCTTGCAGGCGGTGAACTAGTAACTGGTAACATGATGACAGTTTCTATGGCTTGGCTTCAAAAGAAAATTACTTTATTTCATTTCATACGAAATTTAGTTATTGTTACGTTTAGCAATTTCATAGGGGCTGTATTTGTAGCCTACTTTTTTGGCCATATCGTTGGCTTAACTGAAGGAGCTTTTTTAGCGAAAACTATTTCTATCGCTCAAGCGAAACTACAAGATACACCATTGCAAGCATTTATTTCTGCAATCGGATGTAATTGGCTCGTTTGTTTAGCTGTTTGGCTCAGTATGGGAAGTAAAGAATTTATCGGAAAGATTATCGGTATTTGGTTCCCAGTTATGACTTTTGTTACGATTGGATTTCAACACGTTGTAGCAAATATGTTTGTCATCCCAGCCGCAATTTTTGCCGGTCATTTCACTTGGGCTGAATATTTTCCAAACTTTATTTTTGTTTTCTTTGGAAATTTAGTAGGAGGTATGTTATTTGTAGCACTACCTTACTTCATATCTTATAATAAGAAACTATCTTCTTATCAAGAGAAGACTGAAATGAAGAACAAATCTCTGTCGGCTTAAATAGAATGTCTATAAAGAACCCTAAAAATATTACAAATTTCATTTTTTTTGCGAATATATGTACGTACACTTGTTCTCGAATGTTTTATACGTTATAATAACAACTTAAATAGCATTATTTACATATGAGGTGAAAAACATGAACAAAACAGAATTAATTAAAAACGTAGCACAAAATGCTGAGATTTCTCAAAAAGAAGCTACTGTAGTTGTACAAACTGTAGTAGAATCAATCACTAACACTTTAGCCGCTGGTGAAAAAGTACAACTTATCGGATTCGGTACATTCGAAGTTCGCGAAAGAGCTGCTCGTACAGGCCGTAACCCACAAACTGGTGAAGAAATGCAAATCGCAGCTTCTAAAGTACCTGCTTTCAAAGCTGGTAAAGAACTAAAAGAAGCTGTAAAATAATGAAAAATATCCTTCTCATTTATGAGAAGGATATTTTTTCATAACATAATTAATAAAAATCTGACCATTATGCTGTTTCTTTTGTTCTTTTATGCAAATAAAATCTTTACTTTCAAAAAAAGGTTTTGCGGTAATGCTCGCCTCTGTATATATCTCCCTATGTCCCAAGTTCACTGCTTCTTTTTCTAACTTCTGTAGTATGTATGAAGCGACTCTTTTCCCTTGATAATCTTTATGCGTAAATAAACGATCTACGTAACGATCATCGTTATAATCCCCAAACCCCACAATCATACCTTTATGATCCGCTACATAGCTAATATTCTTTTCTAAAGACTGTAACCAATTTTCTCTATCTAGTCGCTCCGGTGCCCACGCCTGTAGCTGTAACTCATTATAATCTTTTGCATTAACCGTATGAACTGTTTCATAGAACAATTGTAATACTTGATCTAAATCTTTTTTCTGGAATGTTCTAATTATAATATCTTTTAACATATATAAGTCTCCTTACCAAACTACCTCTTAACTTTTCTACTACATACGATTCTATATTTCTGCTTTATTATATCGTTTTAATTTCTATACGAACAAAAAAACAATACTTATTCAAGTATTGTTTTTTAATTCTATTCAATTACTTAATGTAGCTTTTTAAGGTTTTAATTTAACTCTTTGTAATCGTAATGCATTTAATACAACGGATACAGAACTAAATGCCATCGCTGCTCCAGCAACCCAAGGGGCTAAGAAACCTAATGCCGCAATTGGAATTCCTAACGCGTTATAAGCTAATGCCCAGAATAAATTTTGTTTAATATTTCTTATCGTCATTTTACTCATAAATATCGCATCAGCAATACTATTTAAGTCACCGCGGATTAACGTTATATCCGCTGCTTCCATCGCTACATCCGTTCCCGTTCCAATTGCCATACCAATGTTCGCTGTAGCAAGAGCAGGAGCATCATTTATCCCGTCTCCAACCATCGCTACTTTCTTACCATTTGCTTGCAGTTTTTTCACTTCTTCTGCTTTTCCTTCTGGCAATACTTCTGCAATTACGTGATCAATACCAACTTGCTTTGCAATTGCCTGAGCAGTTTGTGTATTATCTCCTGTAATCATCACAACGTCTAGACCCATTTTTTTCAGTCTTGCGATAGCTGCTTTTGAAGTATCTTTCACAGTATCTGCAACGGCAACTATACCAGCATATTCTTTATCGATTGCAATAAGCATTGCTGTTTTTCCTTCTCGTTCTAGCGCTTCCATTGATTTAGAAACTTCTTCAATATCAATATTGAATTTCTTCATTAATCGACGTGTACCAATTAATAAGTGTTTTCCTTCTACAACTGATTCGATACCAAATCCCGGAATCGCTTCAAACGTTTCTGAACTCGGGATATCAATTTTCTTTTCTTTAATTCCTTCTACAATCGCTTCTGCAAGCGGATGTTCAGAATTTCTTTCTGCTGCCCCTACTAATCTAAGCAGTTCATTTTCATTGAATCCATCTGCTACAATTACATCTGTTAATACCGGCTTCCCATTTGTCACTGTACCCGTTTTATCTAGAATAACCGTATCTAATCGGTGCGTTGCTTCTAAATGCTCTCCACCTTTAAATAAAATACCATACTCAGCCGATCTTCCTGATCCTGCCATAATAGATGTAGGCGTTGCAAGACCTAATGCACATGGACAAGCAATAACAAGTACTGCTATCATTTTCTCAAGTGCTCCGCCAAAATCACCAGGTGTAACAAATATCATCCATACTGCAAATGTGATAATCGCAATCACAACTACAACCGGTACGAAAATACCTGAAATTTGATCTGCTACCCTTTGAATAGGAGCTTTTGAACCTTGTGCCTCTTCTACTACTTTAATAATTTGAGCTAATGCAGTATCTCTTCCTACCTTAGTTGCTTTCACTTTTAAAAATCCATTTTTATTTATTGTCGAACCTATTACTACATCCCCAATTGACTTATCAACAGGAATACTTTCACCCGTTAACATCGATTCATCAATTGCTGACTTTCCTTCTACAATCTCACCATCTACTGGTATTTTTTCACCAGGCTTTACATAGACGATATCACCAGCTACTACTTCTTCAATCAAAATTTTTATTTCTGTTCCATCTCGCACAACTGTAGCTGTCTTCGCTTGTAAACCCATCAATTTTTTAATTGCTTCTGATGAGCGCCCTTTTGCTTTCGCTTCAAATAATTTACCTAAAATAATTAATGTAATAAGTACCGCACTCGTTTCAAAATATAAATCTGTCATATGTTCCGAAGAACCAATAGATTGAATACTTAAATATACACTATAGAAGTACGCGGCCGACGTTCCAAGCGCCACGAGAACATCCATATTAGCACTTTTATTGCGTAACGCTTTATAAGCCCCAACATAAAACTGTCCACCAATGATAAATTGAACAGGAGTTGCAAGTGCTAGTTGCACCCAAGGGTTCATTAACATATCCGGTAAATAAATAAATGACGTAAATGAGAAATGACTAACCATTGCCCACAATAGTGGGAAAGATAAAATAAACGAAATAATAAACTTCTTCTTTTGTCTTTCAATTTCTTGTAATCGATGATCAGTTGATGCATCTTGATCATCTGGTTTCACTTCTAATTTATATCCTAGCTTCGTAATCGCGCTCTTCATTTCATTTACATTAACTTCATCAGGGTTAAAGTCTACTGTGGCTGATTCTAAAGCAAAATTTACTGTCGCCTTGTTCACACCATCTAACTTATTTAAACGCTTTTCAACTCTATTTGCACATGCTGCACATGTCATTCCTGAAACAGTAAATTCAGCTTTATCACTTACAATTCCATATCCTAATGATTCAACTTTTTCTTTAAATTGTTGCGGATTTGTTTTAGTTGGATCGTACATTATTTTTGTTTTTTCAAGCGCAAAATTTACATTTGCCTCATGAACACCTTCTACTTTTTTTAGACCTTTTTCAATTCTATTTGCACATGCCGCACATGTCATTCCTAATATTTGAAGATTGGCCTCTTTTTTTTCATTCATGTCTCTCACCTCTATATACCCTTATGAGGTATAATGATTAGCAAAATAAATCGTACTTCATTTAAAGTACGATTTATTTCCATATCTAAAAATAATTATTGAACATCGTATCCTTGATCTTCGATTACAGCAACGATATCTTTTAATGTTACAGCAGACGAGTCGATAGTAACTTCAACAGTTCCTTCTGCTAATTGAACCTTCACTTGTTCAACACCGTTTAGCTCTTTCACACTGCTTTCGATAGCATTTACACAATGTCCACAAGACATACCTTCAACCTGTAATGTTAACTGTTCCATTTAAAATCCTCCTCTTGTTTATTCATTGTTTGTTAATCACAATTACATCTTACCATACCCCCCTAAGGTAATCAATGGTTTTGTATCATGATTTTTCAATTATTTTCTAAAAGTTTATTTTACACACACTTTTTCACTACAATACACCCAAATCCAATATGAGGGTAAACAAAAAAACAAGCCAGTTAAATACTAGCTTGTTTTTACGCTTTTGAAAAACGTTCAAATACTGTCATTAATTCTTCAATTGCTTCGTCACCATTTCCATTTTTAATAGCTCCTGAAACACAATGACTCGTATGATTTTTGAGAACGCCCATTCCTACTTTTTTCATCGCTGCATTAATCGCTGAAATTTGCACTAAAATATCTACGCAATAACGATCATTTTCAATCATGTTTTGAATACCGCGGACCTGTCCTTCAATTCTCTTTAATCTATTTATAATCTGTTCTTTTTCTTTTTCTGATCTATGTGTTACTGCTTCATGCTCTTTATGATCCATATTATCACCTTCTTAAAGTTTCTCTTCATCCAATAAAACAATTGTTTTTTATGAGTATACCAATTATAGCATTAAATATCTACGCATGATACCCCATAAGAGTATATTTACACTTTATGATTATTCTTAACAACGCATTAGCTTCTTAATCTCAATTTTCAGTATACCCTTTCCTTTTTGTCAAAAAATCATTATATCTCTCATCAAAATTCAATAAAGTGAAACAAGAATAAGCGGGGATTACCCGCCCCCGCTTATTCTTCGTCTATAATGTTTTAATTTAAATTTTCAGATATTTAACCTGAGAATTTTTTCTTTCCATATATAATTATTGCTGATCACATACTTTTGTATCATTCACTACTGAAGTTCCTTCAACGGTTACCGTATGAAAACAGTCATTTACTCGAACTGTCACAACATTATCTTGCCGATCAATGATATGATATTCATTAAAATTTTTATTTAGAGCACTGCGAATTTGTTCTCCTTCATAAATTGGAATGCCATGTGATAGAACCCAAATAAGTCCAGCGATAGCAAGAATTGTTTTCATACGATCTACCTCCTTGGGAATATAGTGAACTTTTCATCCATGCTTTTTCAGCTCTACGAATCCTGATTGTAATAAACCAAGCCTTTTGGAAATAAGTTCATTTCGTCTATTTCATGTTTATGCTAATTGTGACCGAATTGTGACAACTTTTTGTCTCTTTAGACGAAAAGTTGAAACAAAACTTTCGAAAAGGACAATTCTACACATTAAAAAAGGTTATGGAATGTTTCATCCATAACCTTTTTTCCTATACGTAACTAATAAACCTCAATCCTTTACTTAAAGACGTCGGCACAACAGATGCATGATTCTCCCCTTCAGCTTCATAAAACTTAAATTTAAGTTTATCGTGGTTTACTTGGAGAAGGCGCTCTGATAATTCATTTGCACCTACAACCATATGCTCTCGTTCAAGTGATCCAACTGTAAGGAACACTCCTGTTTCAAACTTAGCATTGTTTAATTCAATTATAAGGTTCTCTTCTTTTTCAAGAACGGATTTATTATTCCACCATATAGATGGACTACTAATAAAATAATTTTGAAAAGCATTCAAGTTTGTAAATAGTATATGCAAAGCAAATAGTCCACCTAAAGAATGTCCAAATAACGTTTGCTTACTTTTATCAATCTCAAAATTCTTTTCAATTTGTGGTTTCAGTTCTTCTTCAATAAAAGTAAAGAAATTATGTGCTCCTCCTGTTTTAGGCCACGGTTTACCGTCTGGTTTTAAAGGGGCATCTTTTGAAATTACGCTAGGCGTAAAATCATAGCACCTTTCTTCCCCTGAAAATGCGCCTTCAATCGGATAACCCACTCCAACTATAACAGCTGGTGAAACACCAGTTTTTTCCGCTCTTACTGATTGTATTTTAACTGCTTCATGAAATGTTTGAAAAAAGGCATTGCCATCTAATACGTAAATAACGGGATATCCTGAATCCGGTGCTGGTTGCCTCGGCTTTGAAATATGAATTTGATATTCCTTACCTTCTAATTTTGAATACATTTTCCACTGCTCTGTATTAGATGTTATAATCTGCTGTTTTTCAATTATAGTATTCACCCTATCCCCCCCTTTTAACTTGTTACATATATTTCGATTTTTTCTTCTTGAGATACAACGCTATCATAACCGAAACAAACAGGAGCCCCATTATACGGATCAATCATGACACGCGCATCAATATGAAATACTTCTTTTAACACTTCATTTGTAATGATTTCTTCTGGGCTACCAGTTGTAACAATTTCGCCTTCCTTCATTGCAATAATTTCATCTGAAAACCTTGATGCATGGTTAATATCATGTAATACCATAACAACCGTACAATTATGTTCTTTATTTAACTTCTCTACAATTTGTAATACATCTAATTGATGAGACATATCAAGGTATGTAGTTGGCTCATCTAATAGCAACACTTCTGTCTCTTGTGCTAATGCCATCGCTAGCCATACCTTTTGTCTTTGACCACCTGATAAATTTGCAATTTGTCTCGTTCGAAATTCAGAAGTTTTCGTTATATCTAATGCCCAATCAATCATTTCTTTATCTTTTGTCGTTAACTTATTTACGTTATTTCGATGTGGATAGCGTCCATAAGAAATTAATTCTTCCACTTTAAGCTCACCTGGTGCAATTGGAGTTTGCGGGAGTAAAGCTAACTGCTTCGCAATTTCTTTCGTTGGAATTGTATGTAAATCCTGTCCTTGCAAATATACTTTACCGCTTTTTTGTTTTAAAATTCTTCCCATTGTTTTTAACAATGTCGATTTACCGCAACCGTTTGGACCTATAATTGTCGTTACTTTTCCTTCTTGTATTTCCACATTTAAATCGCGAAACACTGTAAGCTTTTCATAACTTGTTTCTAAATTTTTTGCACTTAAAATACTCACTTTTATTCCTCCTCTTACGCTTTCGCCTTATAAAGTAAATATAAGAAATACGGTACACCGACAATAGAAATAACGATTCCAACTGGTAGCTCTACAGGTGTAAAAACTGTTTTCGCAATAAAGTCTGAAGCAATTACAAGAAACATTCCGATTACGCCGCACGTAGGAATTATATACTTATGTTGAATACCGACAAGCCTTTTCGCTATATGCGGTGCCATTAAGCCAATAAAACCGATACTCCCTGAAACAGCAACACATGCGCTCACAAGCCCGATACTACTTAATAGTAAAATCGATTTCTCTCTTTCTACTGAAACACCTAAACTTGTAATACTCGTTTCTTCCAATTGAAATAAATCTAATAAATAAGCTTTCTTTTGTATAAGCGGAATTAAGATAATAAGCCATGGTAACATAGCCACAATATACTTCCAGTTTGCACTATATATGCTTCCAGACACCCACACTGCGGCCATTTCAAAATCAGTTGACTTCATTTTGAGTGATAAGTACATAGAAAAGGCTCCAAATCCTGATCCAATTGCAATCCCTGTTAATAAAAGTCGCTGCGAATCTAATTTACCGTTTTTCCAAGAAAACAGATAAATGATGATAGCTGCACCTAATCCGCCTACTAAACCAAACATTGGCATCATCATAATAGAAACCCAGTCTGTGCTTTTTAATTGCCCTTGAAAGAAAAACATAAAAATGACAATCGCTGTTCCTGCTCCGGCATTTACGCCTAAAATACCTGGGTCCGCCAACCCATTTCTCGTAATCCCTTGAATAACGGCACCCGCAACACCAAGGCCTAATCCTACTAATCCAGCAATTACGATGCGCGGAAGGCGAAACTCAAAAATAACTAAATCATGTTCTGGTACTGGATCAATTCTAAACAGTGTTTTAAATATATCTGTAATCGTAATGTCGAACGTACCATTTGTTAAACTAATATAAATAGCACATAGTATTAAAAATATAATAATCCCCATCGTCATTCCGAAACGTTGACTTGAACTTTTAAGCATGTCTCTCTCCTCCTCTAGTACGGATTAAATAAAGGAAGAAAGGAATTCCAATTAAAGAGGTAACGACTCCAATAGGTGTTTCAAATGGATAGTTTACAAATCTACTCAAAACGTCACATAACGCTAAGAAAACGCCACCAATAACACCTGCACATGGCAAAATCCACTTATAATCTACCCCAATTATAAAGCGCGTAATGTGCGGAATAATTAAACCTACAAAACCAACTTTCCCCACTAAAGCAACTGCTGTTCCTGTTAAGAAAATTACCGATAAAATTGCCATCGCTTTAACTAGTTTTGTACGTTGCCCTAAATTAATAGAAACCTCTTCGCCTAATGAAAGAATGGTAATAGATTTTGATATTAACAATGCTAAAATTATTCCAATTATCCCAAACGGTATCGTGATTTTAATGATATTAAGATCTACTTGATCTAACTTTGCATTAAACCAAAAACTAACATTTTGAGAAATTTGGAAATACGAAGCCATTGCAGCCGATACACTACTTAAAAATGTTCCAATAACTGTTCCTATAATCGCTAACCTAACTGGTGATAAGCCATTTTGAAGGAGCGAACCAAAACCAAACACGATACCGGCTCCTAGTGCAGAACCAATCATTGAACATACAACCATACCAATTGATGACATTCCCGGAAGAAAAATCATGCTAAGTGTAATAACAAAGGCAGCGCCATCCGTCACACCCATAATAGAAGGGGATGCAAGATAGTTTCTTGTCATCCCCTGCATAAGTGCTCCTGATATGGCTAGAAATGCTCCGACTAAAAGAGCTGCAACTACCCTTGGTAAACGTGAAGTAATAATAATATTATGATTTACATCGCTTGAATCAAAATGAAATAATGCGTTCCACACTGTTTCAGCGTCAATACTTTTTGCCCCATACAAAATCGAAAGTATAATTGTAAATAAGATGAGTATGGGTGCTATACATAATATAGTTACTGGTACTGCATTTGTTTTCTGCATATCATTCAACGCACCTTACTTATTGTATTATTTAGATAAATTTTTCACGGCTTCTTTTAAGAATGCTGTTTTACTCCAAGCTGTACCACCTTGTGCCATTGGATCTACAACATTTACAAATACTTTCTTTTCCTTCGCAGCATTCATACTTTGCCAAATTGGATTACTTTCAATTTCTTCTAACACTTTCGGGTTTTTATTTTCACTTGCCTCATATTGTAAGAAAATATAATCTGGGTTAAGTTCAGCAAGTTTTTCAAATGAAATTTTCTCTTGTGCTTTTACAGTTTTCAATTGTTCTGGAGCAGTTAGTCCAAGATCTTTATAAATTACAGGGTTGAAGTATACTCCTTCTGGATATAGGAATAATTCGTTTGCTCTTAGTCTTATGACAAGTACTTTTTTATCTTTTAACTTATCTCCTAGTTTTGCTTTTGCTTTTTCAGCGTCCGAATTGTAATCCTTAATAATTTTTTCTGCTTTATCTTTTTTACCAGTTAATTCTCCCATTAACTTTAAGTTATCTTCCCAATTTGTTGAAACGTGTGATACCGGGAATGTAGGAGCTACTTTCGTAAACTTTTCAGCTGTTTCTGCTGGGAATTTCGTACTCGATGTAATAACATCTGGTTTTAATTGTAGTAATGTTTCGAAATTGGGTTGCATTTTCTCACCAACAGATTTAGCACCTTCTAACTCTTTTTCAAGATATTTTGGTAATTTACCACCTACAGTAATGGCACCAACTGGTTTAATTCCAAGTACTGCCGCATCTTCCATTGACTCTAAACTAGCTGTCGCAATTTTATCTACTTTTGCTGGCACTGTATACTCTTTACCTAAATATGTGATTTTTCGTTTTTCATCTTTTTTCGTTTCCGTAGCTTTTGTCTGTTGTTTTTGCTCGCCTGAAGTTTTATCCGCACTATTACATGCCGCTAAACCTACACTTAAAACTGTAACCATCCCTAAAGTAAATAATTTCTTGTTCATCTTTATATGTCTCCTCTCGAATTTTCAAACTATATTCTCAATAAAATTTAACTATATGAACTTTGTCCCATATATATATTTCATTAGATTAATAATTTTATCCAGAACTCATTCCCGTTCACTTCCCCTAGACTATAATTCTTTTACGCCTTCATCACTTGATAATCATTTTCACTGATAATGATTATCGTTACTAAGTATATATTTAATATGAAATTATTTCAAGAATGATTTGAAAAATTTTAACAAACTGAATTAAAAAAAGAAGTATCTCCCTAATATTAGGGAGATACTTCTTTTTTTAGAAATTTATATGTAATTCAACTGGACAATGGTCTGACCCCATTACTTCACTATTAATTTTCGCTTCTGTTATTTGGTCTTTCATTCTTTCCGAAACAACAAAATAATCTAAACGCCATCCGATATTTTTCGCTCTCGCGCCCATACGATACGACCACCACGAGTATGCACCTTCTTGATTAGGATAAAGGTAACGATATGTATCAATAAATCCTTCTTCTAAAATACATGAAAATTTCTCTCGTTCCTCATCAGAGAATCCAGGATTTTTACGATTACTTTTCGGATTTTTCAAATCGATTTCTTTATGAGCAACATTTAAGTCTCCACAAAAAATAACTGGTTTCTTCTCATCTAATCGTTTGATATAGGACCTGAAATCATCTTCCCATTTCATTCTGTAATCTAATCGTTCTAATCCACGTTTTGAATTTGGTGTATATAACGTTATCATGTAAAAATCTTCGAATTCTAAAGTAATAAGTCGCCCTTCTTGATCATGCTCTTCAATGCCTAAACCATATGTAACTGAAAGCGGTTCTTTTTTCGAAAAAATAGCAGTTCCTGAATATCCTTTTTTCACAGCATAATTCCAGTATGTATAATATCCCTCTAAATTTAAATCAATTTGCCCTTCTTGTAATTTAATCTCTTGTAGACAAAATATGTCAGCACTTGATTCCTCAAGATATTCCAAAAATCCACCTTTTGCGATAACAGCTCGCAAACCATTTACATTCCATGAAATTAACTTCATCTATAGTCCTCCTCTTGATGTTTATTTCCAAATTTCATGCTATCACAAAATAGAAAACAATTATATTTTCACCTTTGTAATCTTGCTCTTACATTTATGAATACATACATACGCACTTTATTCAGGTTATACTAATTTCAGAGGTGATGTTCTATGCACAATGAAGGAGTTACATTAACAAATGAGTATTGGCAAGCAATTATTCATAATGATTCTTCCTATGATAGCAAATTCTTTTATGCTGTGAAATCAACTGGAATCTTTTGCAGGCCATCATGCAAATCAAGAATACCGAATAGAAACAATGTACGAATTTTTCATCATGCAGAGCAAGCATTAAGTGAGAACTTTCGCCCGTGCAAACGTTGTAAGCCAAATGGAATCACTTTACCTAATGAAGAGTGGGTAGAACAAATTAAAGACTATATCGAAAAGCATTATGACGAATCCTTAACTCTCGACATGCTTGCGGAAATGTGTCACGGTAGCCCTTTTCATTTACAACGTACTTTCAAAAGAATAATAGGGTTAACTCCTATAGAATATATGCAACAATTCAGGGTTCTTAAAGCAACCGAATACCTTTTACACACAAATCAATCTATTAAAGAAATTAGTACTGCTGTCGGGATAGAAAACCCAGAGTATTTCGCAACTTTATTTAAAAAGAAAACCGGATTTACTCCTACTGAATATCGAAAAAAGAACGAAATGAAAGAGGGATACGATAATGAATTCCTACAAAAATAATTATATATATTGGACGCTACTTACACATAAAAATTGGCGATTTCATATTGCTGCAACTGAAAATGGACTATGTTTCATTGGATCACAAGACGAAAACTTTGAAGAATTAAATATATGGGCTAGAAAAAAACTGCCCCAACATATATTGACCCATAGTCCAGATTACTTGCAAATATATACGCAAGAAGTTATCGAGTATTTAGAAAACAAGCGAGAAACTTTTACATTTCCTATCGATGCTTATGGAACTAATTTTCAATTATCTGTTTGGAATACGGTACGTGAAATTCCTTATGGAAAGACATATTCTTATACAGAAATTGCTGAAAGAATTCAAAAACCTAAAGCTGTGCGCGCCGTTGCTTCTGCTATTGCTGCTAACCCTCTTCTTATTACCATTCCTTGTCACCGCGTTATTGGGAAGAATGGGAAACTAACCGGATTTAGGGGTGGATTAGAAATGAAGAAAAAATTGCTTACATTAGAAAAGTTGCAGGTGGAATTCATATGACAGCAGAATATAATAGCGCATTATCTATAGCAGTTCCAAAAGAATTTTGTTTCCAAGAAAATTTACGTTATCTATCACGCTCTAACAATGAATGTATGTTCCATATTGAAGATAACAAAATTTATAAAGTTATCCCTGTTCAAGATGTAAATCCTTTAGTTGAAATTAGTGTGAATACAGATGGGAATATTCAAATACGTTGTTTAGAAGAACCATATACATCTGAAAAATCGATACGTGAAGCTGTAGTTAACTATGTAAAAGAATGGTTTGATTTAACTACTGATTTAGCCCCATTTTATACATTAGCTAAACATGATTTACTCCTTCAAGGACCAATTGAACAATATTATGGCCTTCGTACTTTAGGCATTCCAGACTTATTTGAGGCACTTTCCTGGGGAATTATCGGTCAACAAATTAACCTAACATATGCTTATACACTAAAAAGGAGATTAGTTGAGCAATTTGGAAGTTATGTAGAATGGGACGGTAGAAAGCATTGGATATTCCCATCACCTGAAACAATTGCAAATCTACATGTAGAAGATCTCCAACAATTAAAAATGACGACTAGAAAATGTGAATATTTAATCGGTATTGCGAAGCTTATTACAGAGAGAAAACTATTAAAAGAGGATTTACTGCAAACACAAGATGTAAAGGTTGCTGAGAAACAATTAACTGCTATCCATGGTATAGGGCCATGGACTGCCAACTATGTTTTAATGCGTTGTTTAAGATTTCCTTCGGCTTTTCCAATTGATGATGTTGGTCTGCATAATGCAATTAAATTTATAACAGGTTCCGAAAATAAACCGACAAAAAATGAAATAAAAGATTTCGCGGCAAACTGGGCTAATTGGGAGTCTTATGCGACTTTTTATTTGTGGCGAGTACTATATTAAAAGAACCAAGTAGCACATTCGTACTACTTGGTTCTTTTTTAAGCTTGCTCCTCAAAACGTCTTGCAATTTCCACAATAACTTGAACAGCTTTTTCCATAGTATCTACCGAAACATACTCAAATTTACCGTGATAGTTTTCACCACCAGTGAAAATATTCGGCGTCGGTAATCCCATATATGATAATTGTGATCCATCTGTGCCTCCGCGAATCGGATGAATATTTGGTTCAATGTCTAAACTTTTCATTGCTTCATATGCAATATCAACAATTTCTCTTACCGGTTCAATTTTTTCAAGCATGTTATAGTATTGATCATTCATTTCTAAAACGACTGCATCTTCGCCATATTTTTCTTGCATAGTCTTCACAATATTTTTAACGTTATTTTTACGTGCCTCAAAATTTTCACGATCAAAGTCTCGAATAATATAATACGCTTTACTTTGCTCAACATCACCATTTAAAGAAAGTAAATGATAGAATCCCTCATAGCCTTCTGTATATTCTGGCGCCTCTTCTACTGGTAAATACCCGTTAAACTCCATAGCCAGTTTAGTAGCATTGCGCATTTTATTTTTCGCTGTTCCAGGATGTGTATTCGTTCCGTTAAACGTTAACTTAGCACCTGCAGCATTAAAACTTTCATACTCTAAACCACCTAATGGACCTCCATCCATCGTATAAGCGAATGATGCACCAAACGCTTCTACATCAAAATGCGCTGGCCCACGACCAATTTCTTCATCCGGTGTAAATGCTACTCTTATTTTCCCGTGCTTAATTTGCGGATTATGTATTAAATGGTTCATTGCAACCATAATTTCTGTAAGACCAGCTTTATCATCTGCTCCTAGAAGTGTTGTACCATCAGTTGTAATAATGGTATGTCCTTTATATGATGGTAATTCCGGGAACTGCTCTGGTGTTAACACAACATTTAGCTCTTCATTTAACGTAATTGCATTACCATCAAAATTTTCATGAATTTGTGGTTTGACGTTTTTCCCTGTAAAGTCTGTTGCCGTATCTAAATGGGCTAAAAATCCGATTACAGGAACATCCTTGTCCGTATTAGCTGGAAGTGTTGCCATTACATAGCCATTATCATCCATCGTTACTTCTGTTAAACCAATTTCTTTTAGCTCTTCCACTAATAACTTACCAAACTCAATTTGTCCTGGTGTTGTTGGTACTGTATGACTTTCTTCATTTGATTGCGTATCAATTTTTACATATCTCGTAAATCTTTCAATAAGTTCTTGTTTCAAGTTCATTCACTCCCTTTTATGTTCCTCCCTCCATTATAATCCTTAAAACGAAATATTTTAACTTTTTTGACTGTGAAGATGTATATTTCATTTACATTGTTAACACTTTTACATAACAAAAAGAATATTAGTGAACATATTTAAAGTACAGCTTAATACAAATAAATTCACCCTATTTACGACTCTCATCGCAAATAGGGTGTTTCTGTTTTTATCTCGCAATTTAAGAATATATACTACTCATTTACAATAAAAGTATATACATCATCATAAATACAGCCATTTACTTTAATCACATACTTCCCAGGTTTATTAAAACTAATTGTGTATTTATTTAACTGAATTGCTTCTTTATCTCCAGAAAGAATATCAATGCTTCTGCCACTTAATACATACAATTCATTTAGATTCATCGTTACATCAATTGTATTGAAATTTTCTACTTTCACTTGCTGTGCTTCCGCAACGCTTACACTTGGTTCTAAAAACAGTAATCCACTTAATCCAATCGTCCCCGCTAAAGCAACTCCCGCAAACTTTTTAATCTGTTTCATTACAATGACCTCCTTATAGATTTTACGTAAAGGCAATGTCCTCCCTTACACCACAAAGCCTATATGTAATGAAATGAAAAGTAAACGGGGACTGTAAGACAAAATTCTACATCTTTTTCTCCTATTGAATATAAATCCAACGTTTGGAATTTTGGCACATTTAAAATTGTTTCCCTAAACCAATTTCTCCATAATTTATTCAAAGACTGAATAATTACTTATTTATTTAACATTCTAACAATAGTTGATAAAGATGCTTTCTATTCAAAAAAAGACTTTGCTATAAAAGTAACTTTTACAACAAAATCCATGCAACTAATTTTATTCAACTTTCCATAATCTCTCTACATTCATTAATTGTTCTTCTTTAAATTCCATCTTATATATATCCGGTTTTGACGTATTCATTAAAAATTCAAAACCATATTGTTTATCAAAATAGTTCATCATTAATGTCATGACAAGCCCATGTGTACCAATTACAATTTTGCATCCTCGAAAATCCATTAAGATTTCTTTTAATACTTTCACTACTCTTCTCTGGCAATCTGCATATGACTCTCCTTCCGTTCGTGCAAAGTCCGGATTAGAGAACATCTTCTGTACAAGTGGATACACCTCTTTGTCTGATATAACCTGATCCTCACTTGAAAACATACACTCTTTAAGATTTTCATATACTACTATTTCTTTTTCATGGAAATTAGCTGACTCCTCTATCGTTAGCATAGCCCGATTATAAGGACTGGAAATAAAAGTATCAATCCTCTCCGCTTTTAATATGTCAGTTACTCTACGGGCATCCATATGTCCCCTCTCAGTTAATCCACGCATTCTTTCATTTCCTTCTAGTTTTGGTGATTCACCATGTCTAACCATATAAATATATGTGCTCATAATTTCTCCTTAAAATTTTTTATAAAGTGAAACTTTAATCAGCCCTCACTAATCGGGCTGCCCGGCAAATAGCGAGATAAGTTAATAAATCACGTTCATTTATCCCATTTCAACACTTAGGGGTAATACTAAAATACTTTATAAACTGTGCTGATTTGTTCGTCTAATCCATTCTCCTACTAAACTCTCAAATAATTCAGGCTGCTCAATTTGCAAATTATGCCCTGCCATATCTAACACTGCTAATGTTGCCCTTGGATATTCTTCAATAATTTCTATAATATTTTGATAACCTACTGATATATCTTGTCTTCCAGTCAGTAAAAGAACGGGATTTTCATATTTTTCATGCTGAAAATCCATAGTAAGAGAGTAATTCTTTTGCAACCTTTCAATAAATTCATAATTAGCAACATCTAACCCAGGCTTAATTTCTTCTTTAAATCGCTTATATGTATATTCATTTGCTATTACAGCTAACTCACAAAACTCCTCTCTTTCTGTGGAAGTGAGCGTATTTAAAAATTCCTCATCTTGTACAATTACCTGTTTATCTGGAAGAATCCTTTTTTCTGGCTCCGCTACAACAACAGGACATACTAATAGTAATCCGCTAACTCTCTCAAACATCTTTGCAAGTATACCTTTGGCTAAATAGCCTCCATATGATTCTCCTACCAATAAAAATTTTTCAGTAGAAATGATTTCCTCAATAAATGTGATAAGCACTTCTACTATACGATCTGAACTATTTATCCAATTTGGAGCATTCGATTTTCCCATTCCAGGTAAATCAATATATATTCGCTTATAACCTTCATATTTCTGAAATACTGATTCCATACATTTCATCATTAACCTATGGTCAGGGGCGCAGCCATGTATGATAATGACCGGTTTACCCTCTCCCACAATTTCATAGTATATTTCTGAATCTTTAATTCGATATATCATAAAAAAGCCTCCCTATTTAGTGGCAATACTATTCCACTCTGTAAGAATACACGTTCTTATTTTATATCTTTTCTCAACATTTTCACAAATATTAATCTTCAGATTAAAAATAAAAAGCTCACCAAAAAAAGATACTCATCATTTTATATGCAATTTTGCATCTCCACTTACAAATCACTAAAAAAACTTTACAATTCAAAGGATGACTAAATATACAATTTCTATTTAAAGTCTTGATACAGTCTATACTATCAACCGCAATATTTTTTCAACCTTAAGAATACTTACACTCTTTAACACTTTCCTTATAAACATGATTTTTATAAGGAAATCTGATACAATTCTTAAATAATATTATTATGTATAGATATAACGAACATAGTGCATAATTAAAGAAGGTGATTTCATTGAAATTAAATAAAAATTTACAATTATGTATATTAATCGGAACATTAATATGCTATTCAATCTATTTTATGTTTTTCTATCTGTTCCCTACTCATTTTTCAAATTCAGATGTACGCTTCGCTTCACTTGTCGTTGAAGCCATTACATTTGTATCACTGATTTACTCTATATATTCTAAAAAAGTCAGTTCAAATCCGTTTTGGATATGTATTACAATAGCAATTGGTAGTTTTTTATTAGGGAAAATAGTATATACATATCAAGATAGCTTCTTCGAAATTCCAATACATCGTTTTACGGTTTCTGATGTATTTTACATGTTTTTTCTATTTTTCTGTCTTATCGCTTTCTGCTATAAAATCTTAAAGGAATGCAATAAATGGGAAAAAGCGTTCTTTATTTGTGATATATGCATAGTGCTTACTTCCATATTTACATTAGAATGGTATTTATTTAATCAACCAAATTTAAATATATTCGCTCTTTCACTAGGAGATGTTTTCCTTTCATTTTTATACCCAATTGCAGATTTATTATTTCTACTGCTAGGTGTTAGTCTCTTTTTCCGTCCAACAATTTTTAATTCCAAACGGAAAATTTATATCTTTATTTTTGTATTAATAAGTTCTGCAACTTTTAACTATATTTATTTTTACTTAAATAACCACTTATCAACTGAAACGATAATATTATTACGTCTTTTATATAGAATACCTATATTACTTATTGCAATAGCTGGCTCTATTTCAGAAGATCATAATAGCCATAAAAATTATTTCCTTGTAAACCCTATAATAGGAAAAAAAGCTTTAGTTGTATTTCCCTATCTTGCTGTTGCAATACTAATCGGGTTTACATTAAAAGAACAAACATCATCTTCAACTCTCATTACAGGAAATTGTATTACTTTTATTTTCGTACTCATTCGTCATTCTATCGTACGTATGCAAAACAATTCCTTAACAAAACGTTTGCAGGCATTTAATGCCCAACTAGAAGAAAAAGTTACTTTACGGACTTCTGATTTAGTTCATAAATCAGAGGCTCTTTCTCAAAAACAACAAAAATTCAAATCATTATATGAATATCATCCTGACCCTATTTTCACCATTGATTTAAATGGAATATTCTTAAATGTAAATAAGGCTGGGAGTGTACTACTTGGAGCACCAACAGATGAGTTACTCGGTGAAACTTGTTTTTCGATTATTTTAGATGAAGATAAGCATAAGCTAGCATTGGCGTTAGAGAAAGTGAAACAACAAGAATCGGCATCCTTACAACTTAGTTCTCAATATAAAGATGGCTTTACTTATTTTTTATACGTTACAATCATTCCTATTATAATAGACGGACAAATTTCAGGAAGCTATATTATGGTGAAAGATATTACTGCACTAAAAAAACAGCAAGAAGAAATAAAATATTTAGCATTCCATGACACTGTAACGAAAATTGGTAACCGTGCCTTTTTCCATAAGAAATTAAAGAGAGTTATAAAAAATGCTGAAATAACAGAAAGCGAGTTTGCATTATTATATTTAGATTTAGATCGCTTTAAAGCAATTAACGATACACTTGGACATTCATCAGGAGACTACATATTAGAAGAAGTAGCAAAGCGCTTCCAATCATGTCTTCCATCACATACTCATCTTTCAAGAATCGGTGGCGATGAATTTACAATCATAATTGAAAACTATACTGACGAAGATTACTTATTCCAATTATGTAACCAATTATTTAAATGCATGAAAAAGTCATTTATCATACATGAGCATAAATTAACTTTATCACTGAGTATCGGCATCGCTATTTATCCACATTCCGGAATCGATACCGCTACACTTCTGAAAAACGCTAATGTTGCAATGTATGATGCAAAAGCAAAAGAACTTAACTCTGTATCTATTTATGACGATGTAATCGCTAAAAAAATTGAAAGACGATTGCGATTAGAAAAAGATTTACCAAACGCACTACAAAATGAAGAATTGTTCCTTTTGTATCAACCTCAAGTTGATAGTGAATCTAATAAAATTATCGGTGCAGAAGCTTTAATTAGGTGGAATCATCCTGAATTAGGTATTATTTCTCCATACGAGTTTATTCCGATTGCAGAAGAAACACTACAAATTATTTCAATAGGTAAATGGACATTAGAGCAGGCTTGTAAACAAATGAAACGTTGGCACGTACTCGGATATTCACATTTAAAAATAGGTGTAAATTTATCTGCTAAGGAATTTGAACAAGAGGATTTTGTAAAATCTATTTCTTCTACTTTAACAAATACAGGTTTACCAGCAAGCTCTCTTGATCTTGAATTAACAGAGCGAATTGCAATGATGGATGAGCGAGAAACATTGATAAAACTGCGTACACTAAAAAGTTTAGGGATTCACATTTCTATCGACGATTTTGGTACAGGTTATTCTTCGCTAGCCTACTTACCTTTGTATCCAATTGATACGTTAAAAATCCCGAGAGAATTTATTACAATGTCTGAAACATGTGATGATGGAATGGAAATTATTAAAACGATCATCACATTAGCAAATACATTAGGAATGTCTGTCATTGCTGAAGGTGTAGAAACGAAAGAGCACGTAAATTTCCTTCAAAAAAATAAATGTCAGTTTATTCAAGGTTATTATTACAGTAAACCTATTCATATTCATGCATTTACTGAGCTATTAGAAAACGGCATTCACCCATAGTACATAACTAATTAGAACAAATATAGCAAAAAGGAAAGAAGATACCTTCTTTCCTTTTGTTTTTCTATTTACATTTCTATTACTTCACCACTTCATTTATTATATCTATTATTTGATGAATTCCCTCATCATTTGTTTTCTTATATCCATTCATGTTTTGAATATATTTCTCCTTATTTGTATACAACTTATTTACTGCATGTATAAATGTATTCGTACTTACTCTGTCTTGGAGTATAACTTCCGCATATCCTTGCCGTGAAAAATATTCAGCATTTAAAACTTGATCTCCCCTACTGGAACTGTTAGTTAACGGGATAAGCAACATCGGTTTCTTCAAAAATAACAATTCAGAAATAGCAGTAGAACCCGCTCTAGAAACTACAACACTTGCCATATTTAGTATATGCGGCAACTCGTCGCCTATATATTCAAATTGCATATATCCCTCCATGCCAATAGATGGGTCTACCTTCCCTTTACCACATATATGAATAATATTAAAGTTTAATAGTATTGTATCTAAACATTCCCTTACCATATCATTTATCCACTTAGCACCTTGACTCCCACCCATAATTAATAATACTGGTTTATCTTGCTGAAATTCACAATATCTTCTTCCTCGTAATACGTTACCCTTCTCAATTTCTTCCCTTACAATTGGTCCTACATAAACCTTCTTCTCATTACTTACATTTTCTCCTGTCTGAGGAAATGTTGTGCATAGCTTTGTAGCAAAAGGTAATGCTATTTTATTGGCAAGCCCTAATGTGCTATCTGGTTCACGTATAATTATAGGCACACGATTTAACCATGCTCCTATAGCTACAGGAACTGAAACAAATCCTCCTGCTGAAAAGATAACGTCAGGCTTTGTTTTCTTAATTAAATTATAACTTTGTAAACAACCGCGTATAATTTTAAAAGGATCTTTAAAATTCTCCCAATCCCAATATCTCCTAAGCTTTCCCGTTGAAACACTATTGTATTTTACATTTTGCACTAATGATTTTTCAATTCCATTTTTGGATCCAATATACTCGACTCTCCAGCCTTTCTCTATAAATTTAGGAATTAATACAATATTAATCATAACGTGTCCGGCTGTACCGCCCCCAGTAAAAAGAATCGTTTTGCTCATAACTTATACCCACCTTTATTATTAAAAATCTAGCTTTCTCTTTACCTTTTAAATGTAAATAAACTTATTATTTTTTTATATAAATCTTTAACTCCACCTCTATATCTTGTAAAAGATCGTTAATGAGTTCATAAAAATCATTTCCATACTCACTACACTCGTATTGAGCAAAGATTTGAATCACATATCTAGTTTCCGTCTCTAATGCTGACTTTATTCGATTAACCCTTTTTTCTTCTACATACGCTTGATATTTATGTATTGCCTCATAAATAAGCAATACATGCGCTTCTTCATCTCTCCAGTCCAGCGTATCAACAATTGAAAGAAATAGCGTATTTTGATTATCTATTACTTCATAACCATTCATATATTTCTTACACCCTTTTTTGTTTTTCATTGCACGCAGATGTCACTACACTTCGCATACTCAAGTACATCTTTTAATGATTGATGAAATTCAATTTCTGGGATCCAACCTAAATTTTTTATTTCCTCTGTTGCTAAACTCTCATTTGAGTCGCTCCCACTTTTCTCTGTTTCCTCTATAAAAAAATTTAGCTGTGTTAATTCTTTATATTGTTCTAGTACATCTAATAAAGATCGTTTTACTCCTGATCCGATATTATATTGTTTTCCATTTATTCCATCTCGTAATAACACATGATACGCTTTGACCGCATCACGTACATCTAGAAAATCTCTACTATCTTTCAAACTGTTTACTTCGATAATAGCCTTACTTCTACCTGATTCTATATCTATTATTTTCTTTGCGAGAATCGAACAAATACCATTCGATACCCCTGGACCAATTAAGTTTGAGGGCTTTGCAATGATAATATTTGAATCCATTAATCCTCCCCAAGCCTCTGCAATAATGACTTGCATCGTTTTACTTAAACTATATGGATTTGAAATTTTCATTTCGTTCATACTATCTGCTTGCAAAGCAGATCCTATAACTAATGTTCTACAATGCGAGGCTTCTTGCTTAATTGCTTCTAATAAATATAACGTTCCTATTACATTAATCTCTATATACTCAAGAGCAGCTGTCCAAGATTCTATAACCGAATTCCTTCCCGCTAAATGCAATACGTAGTCTGGCTTTATTTGTTTCATTACCTTCATTACTTCGCTCTTATTAGTTAAATTACACGTAATACCATTTCTAATTTTTTCTCTATGTGCACGATTTTGAAACATAGGAATTACATGAAAGCCCTGCTCTAAAAAATAGTGGCAAGCATGGCGGCCTGTGAAACCATTTGCACCAGTTATTAAAAGGCTCGCATTTTTTTTCATCGCAAAAACCCTCCTTTTAATAGCATTTGTTTCACCTCATGTTTTGCAAGTAAATCTTGTTGAGAACTAAAATTCTTCCCATCCACTAGCGGATAGCTAGAATAATATTCTTGAAGTCCTTCGATAGGAATCGTCGGTAGTACCACAAAATAATTTTGATCAAAACTTATACTTGTTTTACTCTCTACCTCAGATAGAAGCATTTCACTTAATTTTTCACCCGGTCTTATCCCTACCTCTTTCACCTTAATATTTTCTTTTTTTGAATCTTCAATTAATATTTCCGCTAAATCTGTTATTTTACATGCCGGCATTTTCATAACAAAGATTTCCCCGCCTCTACCTTGAGATACGGCTTTAAATAACAATCCAACAGCATCTTCAACTGTTAAGAAAAATCTAGTCATATTCGCATCGGTAATCCCTACTTCTGAAGATCTTTTAATTTGTTGTTTAAAAAGCGGTACTACACTTCCACTCGTTCCTAAAACATTTCCACCACGAACACAAATGAATTTTGTTTTCTTCGTTTGTATATTCGCATGAACCATTAATTTTTCACCAATTGCTTTTGTCATCCCATACGTATTTGATGGATCAGCTGCTTTATCCGTTGAAACATATATAACTTTTTCAACTTGCATCTGTGTAGAGGCTTCAATTACATTTTGCGTACCATGTATGTTAGTTTTTATAGCTTCATAAGGATAATACTCACATACTGGAACGTGTTTTAAAGCTGCAAGATGGAATACATAATGTACACCTTGGCATGCATAGACTAGTTGATCTTTATCACGAATATCTCCAATAATAAATTTTAGCCTATCATCATTTATAAACTGTTGCTGCATTTCAAACTGAACCGTTTCATTTCTTGAAAAAACTCTAATTTCTTTCGGTGATTTTTCTAATAGTTGTTTTATAAGTTCATGCCCCCACGAACCTGTACCACCAGTAATTAAAATTATTTTATTTAACATTCCTTTTCCTCCTACGAAACATCTCAATTTAAATAATATTTATTGAATTATTTTCAATTGATTCAAATCATAATCGTCGTTTGTTACATTTAATTGACAAAATAAAAAAACAGAAACTATTAAACTTAGTTTCTGTTTTTCATTTCACCTCACAACAGTAAGATTTTCCATACTGTTTGCATGATAAATAAATTCCTTGTAAAAAAACACCGCTCATTTATTTCTTATACTCGTAATAAAATAAATAGAATGATTCATAGCCAATAATCATGTTTAAATTTATGAAAAAGGGAGGTAACGGAATGGACCGAAACAATTCATATCATACATATAACGGACCTTCCAAAGCACTGCCTCTCTCCCTATTCGATGTAAAAAATGAATTGAAACAAAAAAGCAAACTTATTCCTTCTGATACCATGTATAAATTAACGAAAGAAGAGCAACTCATCATCAACAAAATAAAAATACAAACAGAACAGCTAAATAAAAATAATGTTACAAGAACACGCGCATACTACCAATTTTACATTCAATATCCAGAAATACATTGGGCACTGCTTGGACATATGGTATCACGTAACGGCGGTTGGAATATGACTGATTTAAAGGGGGATTTATATACGAGAATTTTATCAGAGAAAGATCAATTCATATTTTTTTCTTTTTTAGAAAAAGGGAATTGGCTTATTTTCCAAGATGTATACCCTCAATTTTTACTTTACGAACAAAGTGTAAAGAGATCACAAAAGTTATTTCACCTTCTCCCTCACCTAAATGTTTCTACATTTATGGAAACGATGTGGCACCATTTTTGGAAAACAGGTAACAAAAAAACTTTAGCGATTGCCACTATTATTAATGAACAAAACTACTTAGAAAAAAGAGTGATTCAAAATGTACAATTTAAAAAGACTGTACTAAATAGTATTGGATTTAAACTCTTTGATTTCTTTCAGTTTAATCATATTCTTTTCCCATTCTACGAAAATGATAAGAAACAAAAAGTATTACTATTTGGTGATACAATGAAACATTTCACTTCCTTACATGAACGGATATTAATTGGAAAAAGATTGTACTCATTATTATTTCGAGATACACATGTTTTATCTCAAATAATAAGCTGGGCTCAACACCATCCACATACAGGATCAAGGAAAGATTACTGGCCCCATTTATTTTCAAGTGTAAATGAATCTTTTTCCCGTGAGTTTTATAAGCGCCGAATAAAGAAATGCCAGTTACGAAATGGCGCTTATCGCATATACAGCCCTGCACTCATCTATGCATGGCGAGATATGAAGCATGAAGAAGTTGACAGTGAAGATTGGTTTACCGATTGGCAAGTTGTAAATTACTTAGTTGATAAGGAGGAAAATATAAATGGACAAATTACAGAAGACTACTGCAAAACACTCGAAAAAATTGAACTCGCCATTCTCGCAAAGAAAAATGTCCTCCTCCGAGAAGAAGAATGAGTTTCTAGCATTAGTAGTTACAATCTTTCTCTCTTCTATTATTGGAACTTGCTTAGATGCCTTTTTTGTTCATAAACAAATATATTCCTTTCCGGCTAGGCCCTTCTCATCCACATTTTCGGTTAATATAGCTTTTACATTGTTCGTACTGCCGATTTTAACAGTTATCTTTATACACATTTCAAAAAAATTATCTAACGTTTCTAGAATTTTATTTATTATTTCAATCGGTATTTGTGCTAGCCTTTTTGAACAGATTGCTGAAAGTTTAGGTTTATTTGTACATAACGCGAATTGGAACCATACATATTCTTTATTTGGTTATATGATTTTTCATTCTTTTATTTGGAACGTATATAATTGGATAAAAAAATAAAGAGACCATTATAGGTCCCTTCTTAAGCATACTCTTCCGTTATTGCTAATGGTGCCAATGTTTGAAGGCTTTTAGAGCGTAAACGATAGGCAACGACTTTCTTCTTATATTGCTTAATGACATCAACATGTTCTTCATAGCTATATAGCGAAAATCTAATCTCTTTATTCCCTTTCTTCGTATCAATGACTATGGGTGTCCCTTCTCCGTGCGGCGGGAAATAATGTTTATCTAAAAACAAAGCCTCATTAAATTCATGAATAACTTGTAGTTTCATTTCTCCCTCTATATTTTTTCCATCTATCGATATAGAAGTATTTTCCGCCTCAAGCTTTTGATGCAATTCAAATTTACTAATAATTGATTCCACAACAGAAGTGGGCATGCTAGAAACTAATACTTTAATAGCTCCAAAAACAAATAATGTAACTATAAACCATGTTGTCATTGTTATCATCTCCATTACATTTAAAAAATAAATTTCGTTCCATACGGTATTAGTATACTAATGAGTATTCCAGTTACAATCATCGTTACCGAACCGATTGTCGCCTCTTTCTCGCCTTCCTTCACGAGACGGCTCACACCGATAATATGTGATGCACAGCCCATTCCAACTCCTTTTCCAATCGTACTTGTTATACTGAAAAACTTAAGTACTGTTGGTCCGATAATAGCGCCTGTTATTCCTGCAACAACTACAAAACTAGAAGTCATAGATGGAATACCACCAATTTGATCCGCTAATGATAGGGCAATAGGCATCGTTGCTAACTGTGGTAAAGTAGTTAATATAAGTTCCTTATCTATATTTAAAATTCCGCCAATCACTACATTCATACTCGTTACAGCCACTATACCTATCACTACTCCAATAAGTATCGATAAAAAATTTTTCATAAGTATCTTTCGCTCTTTAAATAGAGGTATGGCTAATGCTACAATTGCAGGGCTCAATAAGCTTGAAAGAATGTCTCCTCCATTTTCCCTATACTCATGATGAGAAATACCAAAAATGAAAAATAAACAAATCATAATTGCCGTAACTGTTAACACCGGTAACGTAAATGCAAACGTAAATTTTTTATATAGCTTTGTCGCCAAGAAATAAATTGCTACAGTAATAATAATTAAGACCATTTGAATCGTGCACCTTGTCGATTTTATTTTTTTGTTGTTATTAATAATTGACTTATATACCCTGAAACAATCAAAGTTACTACAGTACTTGCAACTACTAAAAGGAATATAATACTCTCCTTACTGAAAAGAAAAGACCCGTATTCCATGAGCCCTGTTGTCGAAGGGATTAAAAATAACGGTAAAAATACGATTAACTTTTCCGCACCTAACTCAAACCATTTTAACGGTAAAACGCGAGTGGAAAGGAGCAGGAACAGTATTAACATCCCTATTAAACTTCCTGGCATTGATAGATGGAATACTCCTTGAATCCACGTACCCACTAGGCTAAATACATATAGCACGCCTACTTGAAGTAAAAGCGTCACGTACTTCATTTCTTTCCCTCATTTCACTATCACACATCCATATTATGAAATCTCATTTAGCGTGTCGGCAAACCGTTTAATTCCAAGTTGAATTTGTTCTATATTCGCTCTACCAAACGTAAATCGTATATATTCATTTTTCGAACCTAAAACACTGCCCGGAACAAATGCGACACCATTCTGTATAGATTCACCTAATAAGTGATATTCATCAAACTTTCCTTTCACTTTACACCATACATGTATTCCACCCTCTGGCACGAAACATTCAACTCGGTCTCCCAATGTTCCTTCAAGCTCTGCAATTAATACATCTCTTCTTTGCTTCAATTGTCCACGAAGTATCGTAATATGTTTATGGAAATCCTTTGATTCTAAAAATTGATTTGCTACCCACTGCGTAAATACACTATGGCCAAAATCAACTTGTTGCTTTGCATCTGCTAAACGCTCAATTACACGTGTAGGACCAATTATCCATCCAATACGTAATCCTGATGCAACAATTTTTGATAATGAACTTATATAAAGAACATTTCCATTTTGGTCCATTGATTTTAATGTCGGGTTCACTTCTCCATTAAAAGAGATTAAACTATACGGATCATCTTCTACAATTGGTATACCGAACTCAGAAGACAGTTCTAAAATTTTTTTACGTCTCGCTAATGAAAGCACAGTCCCCGTCGGATTCTGATAATCTGGATTCAAAAACACCATACGAATGCGATGCTTTTTGTGCAAATCGATTAAGTCATCTGGATTCATTCCATGCTCATCAACAGGTAAATGAAATATGTTTAAACCGGCCGATTTAAACATTGGAAGCGAAAAACAATACGAAGGATCTTCAATCGCGATCGCATCACCAGGTTTTAATAAACATTGAACGATAAGATTAAGCGCCTGTTGTGCTCCTGACGTAATAAGAATAGAGCTTGAATCTGCTTCAATTTGTTTATATTGCTGAACATGTGCTGCAATTGTTTTTCTCAACATCTCATTTCCAAGTGGATGATCATAACCGAGGTTTTCCATAAATGTTTTCTCCGACAAAATTGTTCGAAATCTATCACTTGGAATTAATTCTGGTGACAGTTCACCGCTTGCTAAATTAATTAAATCATCTTTTTGTGTTTCCGTTCGAATTTGTTGAACGAGTGGTACGTTAGGTAAGAACGATCCATCCTCCACGTACCTACCCCAGTTCGGTATTCGTTTATGTGAGACACCCCATATGTCTGTATTGACCCGTGTTCCGCTTCCCTTTTGCCGTTCTACTACTCCAAGTGATTTTAATTCTTCATACGCAGCTACTATTGTACTCCGGTTCACCTGTAATTCCTTTGCTAACATACGCTCAGAAGGTAACTTACTATCAGAAGGAAATTCACCTGAAGAAATGCCTCTTTCAATATAATCCGCAATTTGTTTATATACAGGTGTCTTATCTGCACGATTTGGTTTCCATTCCATCTAGTTTCCTCCTTTCAAAACGAACTATCCTCATTTTTTACTAACAGTATTCACCGTAAAAATAGTATTAATTAGTCACATTTTCTTATCCGTAAATGGATATATCCAAAATGGTTCTCTTTCTGATTACTCAATAGCTTCTGAAATTCCAACTTCATACTCTCATTTCAGTTCTTTTACAAACTATTAAATCATTACCGCGTACCATGTTACCCCGGCCAGTAGAACAAAAAGAAGAAGAATATAGATTGCAGATAAGTTTTTCACATTTCTTTTTGTAGACTTACCGTAATTCTCCTCCACGTTTCTTGCAACTAGTACAGTCCCAAATAGCGATACAATTACAATAATAACGACTAGTGAAATTGCAAAACTCATTGTCTTTTCACCTCTCTAAGACCCATCTATTTTAATTAAAGAACTTACATAAAAACCTTCCTCTTTAAAACGTCGATAACATACTACCTTTCTTCTCTTATCATAATAGATGTTTGCAAAAAGCGGACCAACCACTTTCATGTTTTTTTGCTCATCCACTTAAAAAATAAAAAGCAACTGATCACTTAGGACCAGTTGCTTTTTTCACACGATAATTTTTCATTTAAAATTAATTCGATTTAAAAGTTTCGCCTTTTCATAATGAAACATCGACTGAGATAACTCAAAAATTGTTCCATTTACAAGATACACTGTATTTTCAATAAGAAGCGCCGGATCACCTTCATTTAATTCTAAAAGCTGTGCATTTTCTTTATTTACTTTTTCACAACTAATAACTTTATCAGCAAAACCAATATTTAATCGTAAATCTTCAATGAAATAACTGTATACAGAGCTTAATGCTATTTCTTCGTTCAAATATGGAATAATATCCTTTTTGAAATAACTTACTTCAATAGAGAATGGTTTAGCATCTACAATTCTTAAGCGCTTCAAAAAATACAACCTAGTTCCAGCTTCGCATTGCATCCGCTTTGCTATCTCTTCGTCCGCATCTATTACTTCCAGCTCTAACACTTTCGTTTCAATATTTTGTGAAACAAGATTTTTCGTTAATCCACGTAAACTTCCTAAATTAATGTAATCTGTTACAGAAGTTTCGCGTAAAAACATGCCACTACCTTGCACTTGAAAAATATAACCTCTATTCACAAGCTGACTAATTACTTTCCGTATCGTATTACGGCTTACTTCAAATCGATTCATCAACGCTTCTTCTGTAGGTAGTTTTTTCGTTTCATTAAAAAGCCCATCTCGAATGTTTTGCTCTAACACATCTGCAATTTGTTTATACTTTGCACTCATACACTTTCTCCTAAAATACGCTTTTATCTGTTATAACTCTTCCCCTCTCGTTTCGATCACACGTTTATACCAATGAAACGAAAGTTTCTTCTTACGTTTTAAGTTATCATTATGATCGACAAAAATAAAGCCATATTGCTTTTTATATCCATTTAACCAACTTAAAAGATCAATCACTGACCATGCATAATAACCTTTTAAGTTAATTCCCTCTTCAATTGCACGCTTCATTACTTTTAAATGCGCTTCAATAAATTTAATTCTCGGAACATCTACAATTTCTCCGTCAATAATTGGATCTTCATCACCAAGTCCATTTTCCGTTACATACATCTTTATGTCACCGTAACGCGCTTTCAACATATGCAATCCCTCTAAGAAACCTTCGGGAGATATTTCCCATCCCCATTTTGTATATGTTTTATCATCCATTTTAACTGTTCGATAAAAACCATCAAAAGAAGGGTTACCTGGAGCAAGCGTTGAGTTTTCTCGAGAATGTTCCTCACTCTTTATATCCATATCGTATCTTTCTACTCGTATTGGTTGATAATAATTCAAGCCAATAAAATCATTTTCTTCTGCATTTTGTTTAATGATTTCTAATTCTTCAACCGTCCAATTAGGAGTCCATCCTTTTTCCTTTAATTGTTGTACAACATAAGACGGATACTCGCCTTTTAAAATTGGATCATAATACCAATACGTTTCATATTCATTCGCATGATTTGCTGCTTGTATATTTTCTTTTTGATCATCCACACTATAAGCTGGTAAGAAAACATGTGTAATCCCAATCTCACCATATTGTTTCAGCTGCTTGTACACCGCAACTGTTTTCGCGTGTGCATAAAATACATAATGAGTCGCTTGAAAATACTTTGGAACATCATTTTGTATTCCTGGTGGATGTGCACCTTTTAAATAACCTAATCCACAAAACATTACGGTCTCATTAAAAGTAATCCAATGCTTAACTCTGTCACCAAATGCCTTAAAACAAGTTTCTGCATATTTTACGAAAGCCTCTGCTGTTCTTTTATTCGTCCATCCACCATCTTTTTCTAACGGTAATGGTAAATCCCAATGATATAAAGTGACAAACGGCACAATCCCGTATTTTAAACATTCATCAATTAAGTTGTTATAAAATTCAATCCCTTTTTCATTTACCTTTCCATCTCCAGTCGGCAATATTCTCGCCCAAGAAATAGAAAAACGATACGATTCTAATCCCATCTCAGCCATTAAGCGAACATCTTCCTTATATCGATGATAATGATCAACAGCTATATCACCATTTGTTCCATTGTATGTTTTGCCAGGAATTTTTGAAAACTCGTCCCAATTCGTAACACCTTTTCCATCTTCATTCCATGCACCTTCTACTTGATAAGAAGCTGAAGCAGCTCCGAATAAAAAATCATGTGGAAACTTCATAGTATATACCTCCATTTCATTACAACAAATCAAATTCAATCATACATATAAAATTTATAGGTACAAATTTTATATGTATGATTATATCTTATGTTTTTATTTTTTTCTATTATAAAAGTACAATTTATATTGTTGGTTATTGGAAAAGAAATAAGAAGCGATATATTTTATCGCTTCTCACTCTCATCATCTTTATTCTTTTATTAATGACTTATTCGCTCTTATAACTTCTTGATACAATAATGGTGACCACTTTTCATTTATGTAGTCTTGAATTACCCAGCCTACTCTCGCAGGATTCTTTTGTTTTATATGGTTTGCAATTTCAGGATTTATATAAGAGGCATAGTAATATGGACTATTCCATGCTGTACCACCAGAAGACAAGCTTGTAAAATTTATATATAGATGATTTAAATCCTCGCTATTGTTCATCGTTTCATTCATTGTATCTTTAATAGATTTTACTTTCTCATCATAACTCACTTTATATTTATCTTGTACTGTTACATTTACATTTTGATTTACAGTTGTGGTAAACGTCTCATTATCTGGCCAATAAAAATTATTATATCCTCCAGATTCATTACTACCACTATATCTTTTTAGTAGTACAATTTTCCCACGAGCATCTCCAAGTTTTATATTTCCTTCTGTTTTTAAAAAGATAGGATCAACAAAATAATTTTTTTCAAACGTACTACTAAATGAATCTTCTGCCCCTTTCATATCCTCATACTCTTTTTTTAAAGACATAATAATCGTTTCACTCGGGTTATCTCTTAAAAATTGTTTCGCTTCGTTTATGAATTCATGCAGTGTTACATAAAGATATAATGGCCCATGATGAAGAACTATCGTATTATCATCTGTTAAACGTCCTCTTATATCAAAAATGCGAGCTCCATGGTCCATTTGATAGCGAAAATCATATTCTTGCGTCATTCCCCATACTTGCTTAATCGGATTTTGCAACTTGAACGTCCCACTATCGTGTGTTCCTGGAATTGAAATTCGTGCTAACGGGATATTATCAGGTATAGGTTGCATCCATTTCGACCAATTTTCAAGCTCATTAACAGAGCTAGCTGCAACTACTCTCTTATCATGTAAAGCAAATACAAATGTGATAAATATTGTACTACATATGAATAATTTCAAAATTAACTTCTTATTGCTCATTATTATCCCTCTCTTTTTCTGTTTTTATATCAAACTTATTGAATATAATATAAGCTAGTTCAGAAAAAATAAATAACATTTCATCAATATGAAATATTGCATAGAAGTAAAGTTAAAAAATCATTCACATATACTAAATTAGAAAAATTTAAAGGAACTTCATCTGAAGTTCCTTTTACTTATTTTATGTTCAATACGTATGAACCATCTTTATTCTCATATTTATAGACGTATAAATAATATTTACCTGGCTTTGCATTATAAGTTCCTTTAACTACATTGCCTTCATTTTCACCATATGCTACATAGTTATTTAAATCTGATTCATGATGAAGTACCCATGTCATTCCGATATTTTGTTCATTTAGTAGAGAAATATTAATATTTTCCGGCGAGTCAATTTGGAAAGTAAATACATCTACTCTATCACTATTATGTAGCGTTCCTTTCACCGGTGTATGAAAGTTAACTTTATTTGCCTGTCTAGGCTCATTATTTGGTTCATTTTCTGTTACTTGTAATTCATTCCCACCGTTTGGTTTTCTTTGTTCATAGCCTAAGTTTACTAGTATAGACTTCAAATCTGGTAAAACACCAATTTTATCTGCATATGGATCTTTAGATTTTGTTCCTGTGCTCTGGTTGCTTAATATTGCTCTTAGTTCACTAGGTCTATATGGTTGTCCTAAATTTTCTTTAGCAATGCTTTGTACTAAAGTCGCTGCCCCAGCAATAATTGGCGAAGCACTAGATGTTCCGCTAAAGCTTGAAGTATAAAGATTTACAGCACTTCTACTTTGTTCAGCTGTAGTTGTATCTACATTTTCTCCCCATCCGTACACATCAATACGGCTTCCATAATTCGAAAACCACATACGTTCATGAGGGAAAGATGAAGAGCCAGCGCCTACCATAATTGCACCCGAATCTTTAAAATCTTTACTATTACGATTTAAGACTTGCTTACCTTTTCTATCTTTGAACTGGTCTAAATCATTCCACCCATTTGCTCCAGCCTCTATAATTACAATCCCTTTATCTGTACCAGCACGAATTGCATCAAAAATATCTGGTTGTACTTCAACAGGTAAATATTTATCACCATATCCATCAAAGGATGCTTGCGCCTCTAATAATAAAACATCCCCAGCTTCTAACTGATTTACAGCGCTTAATATTGCATCAGCCGTATTATACTGTCCGTTATCTCTTATTTGAGAGATAACCTTTGCTTTCGCTTTTGGCGCAATCCCAATATTCCCGACTTCATTGTCCTCAGAGGATACAATTCCTAGTACAGACGTCCCATGACCGACATGCTGATCTATATTTCTTCCAGACATTAATTCAATATTTTGATGTAATAAATCCTCATGATTTAATAGCCATCCGTATTCCATATCAACAAAAGTAATACCATTTCCATTACCGCCTTGAATTCCCCAGGCGAAAGGCGCATTAATACCGTATGGGGCTGCTTCAAGATAACCTTGTTTTTTAAATCTAGGATTGTTATTAGGATTAAGAGCTACACTTGATGATTGCACTTCAGGTGGCATTATTTTCTCTTGTTTCTTCATATACGCATCTTCTATTAAAGAAGATGCCTTTAACTTATCTACTATTTCTTCTTCATACCCACTATTTTGATTTTGAAGAATATAGTAGTTTAATAGACTTGTAGATACATGATTAGGTGCTTTCACTTCAAGGTTTTGTATTTGTTCCGGGCTTACAGATGTGAATAAACGAGTAAATGTTACATCTGGATATTCTGTCAAAAGATCTTTTATTACTTTATCATTCGTTTGAGATTGTATTTGTTTTTCAATACCATCTTCATATGGCAAATCCAAATCCGCTTTAAATTTTACAATGATTTGCTTATCTGTTTCTTGTTCTATCCCTAATTTACTCTGCTGTTCTATAGAATCAGCATATACACTATTGATAGTGCCTCCTGTTCCTAAAAGTGTTGTAATGATTACAGTTGACGCACACATTTTTTGAAATATTTTCATTACATCAATCCTCCTATTAATAATTATTAATCATTATATTAATCTATAATGATTAATTCTATAACGTATTCCCTTTCTACTAAATAGATTATAGTAATCAGAAATATGAACTTCAATGTATTTTCATATGCAATATTTCATATTCTGACTCTACACTAAACGAATATGAAACTTATAGTGATTATTTATTTTATATGTGCTAATATACTTACATTAATATATTACGCATATACACATTTCAAACTACATTACTTAATCGTTTCACCTTAATTTTTTCTTAGGAGGATTTACAATGAAATTACTAAAACTAAAACATATAATTCCTTTATCTGCGGCCGCAATTACATTCGTATGTAGTCAAAGTACAGCTGAAGCTTCTACCATTCATACAGTAAAAAAGAACGATACACTTTGGGGCATTAGTAAACAATACGGAGTTTCAATACAATCCATTAAACAGGCTAATAATAAAGGAAACGATAAAACCTTTATTGGCGAACAGTTACATATTCCAGGGTCCGTGAAATCAAATGAAATCACTGTTCCTCAAAATTCCAAGCCTGCGAACATTTCTGAACAAATTATTTATCAAGTACAACCGGGAGATTCATTAGAAACGATAGCAAAGCGTTACAATGTCACTGTCCAATCTATAAAACAAATGAACAATACAGTCGGAAACAAGCTTTATACAGGACAACATTTAAAAATCAACTCAAGTATTTCAAAAAAAGAAAAAGACTTAATGGCACGCTTAGTTACCGCTGAAGCAGGTGGCGAATCCTATAAAGGAAAAGTAGCAGTAGCCAAAGTTATACTAAATCGTGTAAATGCAAAAGGTTTTCCAAATACAATAACAGGCGTTATTTATGAACCTATTAAATACGGATATGCATTTACTCCTGTTACAGATGGAAGAATTAATCAACCTGCAAGTGCAGAAGCAAAAATGGCTGTAGAAGAGGCTATCTCCACAAATGGAGTAGATTCAGACTGGATTTATTTCTACAATCCAAAAACATCAACGGACAAGTGGATTACGACACGTCAAACAGTAGCAGTAATTGGTAATCATGTGTTTGCTAAATAAGATTTAAAATCATTAACAGACCTCTTCACTTAAAAGGTCTGTTTTTTTCTATGTAAGATGTTATTAATCATATGACATAGTTATTTTTTAAACTGTTTCTTCTTTCAAATAAAAATTTTTGTATTTACTCCACCACTCGTAGAAATTAATAAAGCATCAAGTTCAAAAACTCCCACTTTATTAATAAAAGCTATTTCTTAACTTCATAAAATTGTTATACACTAGAAAAATAAAAAACAAACTATTCGTTAGCAGGTGGAAGAATATGTATGATGTTACGATTATCGGCGCTGGAGTAAGTAGCATTTTTATGGCTTATTCACTAGCTAAAGGTAACAAAAAAGTTTTAATTCTTGATAAAGGTAAAGCGCTAGAAGATCGCCATTGTCCTTTAGACGAAGGAAAAGTGTGTAATTGTACTACATGTGATAAATATTTTGGGTTTGGTGGTTTAGGCAAATCTGAAGGGAAATTTAATTATACAAACGGATTTGGCGGAGAACTTGAGAAAAAAGTCGGTAAAGAGGGTTTTATACAACTCATGGCTGAAGTAGATGAAATTCTATGTCAGTTTGGTGGAAGTTCGGTTTCAAAATATTCTACTGAAAATTCAAGTCTCACTAAGAGAGCTGAAGCGTGTGGTTTACAAATGCTAACAACAGAAGTAAGACATCTTGGTACTACACTTTCCAGTAACATTTTTCAGCAGCTCTATGAATTTTTACTGACGAAAATAAAGATCCAATTTCATATAGATGTACAACATATTCTGAAACAGGAAGATCATTTTACAATAGATACAAATCAAGGAACAGTTCAAACTACGCAACTAGTATTTGCAACTGGGCGCTCTGGGGCCGATTGGTTAAAAGAAATGTGCAGTTCCCTAAATATTTCTCAGGAGCAAACACGTGTAGATTTAGGAATTAGAGTAGAAATGAAAGAACATCAATTACGTTCTATATTAAAAGATACTTTTGAAACAAAACTTTCTTATCAAGGTGAGCATTTCACAGCAACTACTTACTGTATGAATCCAAAAGGACGCATCATTCGAAAGTACGAAGAAGGTTTAGTTATGCCTGACGGTCAAAATTTTCGAGAGCAAGGAACTGGCACTTCTAATTTAAATTTCACTTTATTTATTCCTAGCTATTTTCCAACTCTCAAAGAAGCAAATGTATACGCAAGTTCAATTATTAAAGGCATTAACCAAGGACGAGATCGGATTGTTATACAGCGCTTAGAGGACTTACTAAAGAAACAACCTACGGTGGAAAACATCATGGAACATAGCCGTATACAGCCTACACTACAGGGGGATTATGGAGATTTGAATCAAGAAATTCCTCAATTATATATTGAAGGGCTCAAAGAATTTTTATTACGTTTAGAACAATTTATACAAGAACCTATTGATCAACATACTTTACTATATGGAATTGATGGAAAGTTCTATGCTCCTACGATAAAAATTAATAATCATTTTGAAACTAGTATACATGGGCTATTTTTAATTGGAGATTGTTCAGGCGTTACGCATTCATTATCTCAAGCAGCTGCAAGTGGTCTGTATGTTGGAAAGTACTTATCTGACATTTAATTTCTATCATTAAAATGTCAGTCAAATATTTTCAATTTCAAAACACTTTACTTACATATAGTAAAATTATATTAATAAAACCCCTATCCTTCCCTGCTAATAATTAACCGACAAAAAATCGGGATTTTACAAAATACATATGTAATATAACTGTATATTTAAAACGATTGACATTCAATTCTAATAAATTGAATGTCAACAGTTTTAAAAGTCTCTATCCATTTTCACTTTTATTTGTTCGATATTTTGTAACATCATCATAGTGTTTAATATGGTAGGATGTCTATAAGTCAATTTCACTACAACTATGACTTGTTCTGCCCGTTTCTCAAAAAGAGTTATATTTATGCTACTACGCTTTAAAAATCCCCATTGTATATATATGAATACTTCAAATTATTCCCTTTAGAAAACAAAGTCTAAATGGTTCATTACACTCTAATAGTTATAAAAACATAATATATAACTTTAGTTAAATAAATTATATAAAGAAGGTGTAAAAATGAAGAACAAAATAAATTTACAAATGCAAAATATAAGTTTTGTTATAATAATGGCTTTAGCGGTATGGTTAAAAACATATCTTATTACGCGATTCAGTTTTGATTTAAAAATCGAGTCTTCAACGCAAGAGCTCATTTTGTTTATTAGCCCTCTAGCCGCATCATTAGCATTTGTTGGATTAGCATTATTTGCAACTGGTGAAAAGCGAAATTATATAGCGCTCTGTATTAATTTCTTATTAACAATCGTGCTTGTTGGAAATGTAATGTTCTATGATTTTTATAGTGATTTCGTTACATTACCAGTACTTGGACAAACCTCAAACTTCGGCCAATTAGGCGGCAGTATTATAGAAATATTAAACTACAAAATTATACTCGCATTCGTAGACATTGTTTTCTTCTTTATTTTATTAAAAAAGAAATCATTGGTCTTTAAAACAGAACGTGTAAATCATTCTACGCGCTTGTTATACTTTCTTTTAACGATTGGTGTATTCTTTGCGAATCTACATCTTGCAGAAAAAGAGCGCCCTGAATTATTAACAAGATCATTCGACCGAGTCATGCTTGTCAAAAATTTAGGCTTATATACTCACCAAGTATATGACTTAACACTGCAAGTAAAAGCTGGGTCACAAAAAGCACTTGCTGATAGTAGTAAATTACAAGAAACTGAAAACTACGTAAAAGCAAATCAAAGCGAGCCAAACCCTAATATGTTTGGTGCAGCGAAAGGAAAAAACGTAATTGTCGTCACTCTTGAATCCTTGCAGACCTTCTTAATAGGCGCATCAGTGAACGGGCAAGAAGTTACACCATTCCTAAATGAATTCATAAATGAAAGTTATTACTTTGATAACTTTTTCCATCAAACTGGTCAAGGGAAAACATCTGATTCTGAATTTCTAATCGATACGTCGTTGTATCCATTAAATCGAGGAGCTGTATTCTTTACACACGGTAACAATGATTATACTGCAACTCCAGAAATTTTACGTCAGCAAGGTTATTTCACTTCTGTATTTCATGCGAATAACGCAACATTTTGGAATCGTAATATCATGTACTCTGCTCTTGGTTATGATCGTTACTATAATGAGCTTGATTACAAAATTACACCAGAAACAAATTTAAATTGGGGATTAAAAGATATCGAATACTTTGATCAATCAGTAGATATATTAAAAACTGTTAATCAACCATTCTATGCTCGTTTCCTTACTTTAACAAACCATTATCCATTTACGTATGATGAAGATACAAAATTCATTGAACCATACAACTCTGGTAATGGCGTATTTGATCGTTACATCGTAACAGCACGTTACTTAGACGAATCAATTAAAAAATTTATTGAACGTCTAAAGGCCGAGGGGCTTTACGATGATTCTATTATTGTGTTATACGGTGATCATTATGGTATTTCCGAAAAACATAATCGTGCAATGGCACAGTTTTTAGAAAAAGATCAAATAACAGAATTTGATACTTTAAATTTACAACGTACACCTTTATATATTCATATTCCTGGACAAACAGAAGGTCAAACTATTTCAAAGCCTACTGGACAAATCGATATGAAACCTACTATTCTAAATTTATTAGGTGTTGATTCTACGAATGATATTCGTTTTGGCCATGATATGTTTTCAGATGAATATACTGGCTTTGTTGTTTTACGTGATGGTAGCTTCGTTACAGATAAGTATGCATACAAAAACAACACTTTCTACGACCGTATAACAGGTGAAATTGTAGATTTACCAAAAAAAGAAGCTCAAGCCCTCATTAAACGTGCCCAAAATGAATTACGAATGTCTGACAAAATTATTGAAGGCGATTTATTACGCTTCTCAGAAAGTAATAAAATTAAAACTGGCGAAGTACAAACTAAAATTAAAGAAACAGAAAAATAATCTATATATGAAAAAGGAGCAACTTATTACAGTTGCTCCTTTTTACTTTTATTCTACGCTTATTTCTAAAGCTACATCCGTATAGGTATTATCATTACCTATATTTAAAATTACTTCACATTGACGCAATCTCAATTCAAAGAGCATGATAGAATCATGATAGATTTCAGGATTTGATTTCATCTTATGTAATATCTCTTGTTTTTCTTGTATTTCTAAATGCGTGTTTTCTACAGCTTGCTTTAAAGAGTTAAATGGATTCCTAAAGAATATATTAATATCTCGCTCTTGTGTGTTTTCAAACAGCTCAAATTGCAAGAAAAATTTCTTCATAATAGAAGCCGTTACTTCAGTATAATCTTCATTTTCTACATACTGTTTGTATTTGTTATATAGCATAGATTTATTTTTAGGAAGAACTCCAAACAATTTACCGGCACTTTTCAGTAAAAATTGTGCTGGCGTAAATCGACGTAAAATATTTACTTCATCCATTTGTATTCTAGTCGTCATCCTGTCAGTATCTCTGCGCCAGTCATCAAGCACTTTAAAGTCACATTCTAACTGTATTCTATTTTCTCCAAATAGTGAATTAAGCCCTTCACTAAGTTCTTCTAAATACGTTTGACTTTGAAGAAGCTCATTATTAGAAGTTGCAATCCAATTTTGCATAGAAAGAGCCAGATTAGGTAACACAGTTTGTTCTAAATATTTATGCACTCTTTCATTCATTGCTTTATTTAGTTCCGTATCCATGTGCCCGAAATCACTTTCTTCACTAATTAAATTAGAACAGCTCTTTAATATCTTCGGAATATTTTCAGTAAGATCATTTGTAATTTCAGTCTTCATTGAACGATATGATTGTGTAATGAAATGAATTTTTTCCCTCTCAAATGTAGTAAGGTTATTAATGCTACCGTTTAGTTTCACTAGCATATCTTCATTCCAATTAATAGCATCCACCAGATTATTTTCTTTCTCAACACGTTTATCCAAAAGATATGTAATTGTTTTTCGAATGAAAAATAATAACTTTTCAGTACGTTCTGCATCGATATGTTTATGATTAAAGTTAAAATGAATAAACTCAGTTAAATCATTTAATTGTTGACTACTTGTATATAACGAGGAATAAGGGAAAATTCTCGCATACGGGAAATATGTGTTTATTCTCGTTGCCGTATCATGTAATACCCTTTTCACTTCTGCTTCACTGTAAATGTTATCGATTTTATTTAATAAGAAATGAATTTGTAAATTTGGCGTATGTTCTTGAATACTTAATAGAATGTCACGTTCTTTATCAGTAAAAGGTGAATCCGCATTCAATACGAACAGTAATTCGTCTACAGAATTTAAATATTCGAATATCTCATCTCTAGTGTCGTTATTCCTATTAAAGCCAGGTGTCACTACAAATGTAAGTTTATTTTCATTTAAAAATCTGCATGGTAATTTAAATTCAACACACGCTCTATCTCTATATGTTTGATGGTGCTGAGACATCATATTATGGTAATCAGAGACATCTTCCGTTGTTGTAATTGCTGAGTCTGTTATAGCGTTTATTTCTATATGAGCATCATTTTTTAAAACTACTACATTTGAAATTGATTTTTCTAATATATTTTCTCCTAATATAGAGTTAATAAATGTAGTTTTTCCGTTCCCTGAAGTTCCCGTTACTAAAATACGATTTGTTCTTAAATCTGCGAGCTCGTCAACTAACCATTTAAATCGGTGACCTATTTCTATATTCTGCTTTTGTGCCCACTGTGTAATAGATTCAAAAAGGTGTAAGCTGTACTCTAAGCCATTTACATGATTAATAGAATGTGACAGTAAGTTTTCCGCATGTTCTATATTTGCTGAATCTATTTTGGAAGGGAAAATCTCATCCCATGCCAATACAGCTGCAGATGGAAATACAGCATAAGATGGATTGACTACCTTTAACCAATTTGCTAACAGATTTGGTATGATATCGTTTAATTGTCTAAGCGTATATTGACCTTGAATTAATGCAAAGTACGTTTCTTCGTAAAGAGCAGAAACTTTGTTCCATATATCGGACGAATGTATTTCAATATGTAAGAAAAATTCATTTATTGTGTTAAGCCACAATAAGTAATTTTTTTCATTTTTATAACTGTTCCAGAGTGATGAAACCATTTGCGTAAATTGTACTTGATCTACATTATTTAATGTAGCTAATGCATCATAAAAATAGTCTGGTGAAATATGTTTAGTAAACCCTTTATCGATATATCCTTTTAACACCTCAAACCAAGGATACGATTCTATGCGAATTAACTCATTCACAGCAAGCTCTACTGCACTATCAAAATCTTGCTGTTCCTCATAAAAGGAACGGGCAATTTTTGTGACATTCGGATAATCAGGATTTAAAGAAACTGCTTCTTTAATAACACCGAAAGCTGAGTCAAAATTATTTTGCTCAATGTAAAGAGAAAGTAATTGTAGTCTAATTTCGGTCATCAATATTTTATTATCAGTAGTAATAGAAGTATAAATATTTTCAGCAAATGATAACTGATTCAGTTCGAAATAAGCATCCGCAATATTTTTTTGTGCCCATGGTGCTAATTCATTACTAACCTTCTCCCATTTAAAAATAGCTGCTTCAAAATCTTGATGACGATAATAAAATTCACCTTGTGCAAAACGAATATAAGACCCATCAGAAATCTCATTTTTTTCTTCGTTTACATAAGCTTGTCCAAGTACGTCAAGAGTTGGTTTTGTTTCATTCTCCATTAGGAATGTTTCATAATACATCTTTTTTATTAATTGTTTTTCTAATCTCATCTTTTCCCCCACTATATCTTGAAAATACATTTTTAAGATATGTCAATACTTTTTGTATGTATGCTTTTTATCTTAACAAAGAATATCTTTTGGAAAATTTCATTTTCCTTTCATTTTTCAAGTTAGATTGAATTTTTATGAGAAAAGTTTCAGTTTTTTTTCAATTACCTTTCAGTTATGAAACAGCATTAAATGTTCCTAATAACCTAATAACACTATAATATTCCACATTATATTATCAAGAAAACCCCATATAAACCATATTATAAAAACAATCTATATTGAATTTATATACATAATTAACTGTGCTGTCAAACAAAAAAAACAACAATAGGAGCCAACAGCTATTCATACCATTTCTTTCTCAAATTGTTTTCCTTTAAAATGTTTCAGTAGTTATGTAATTAAATTCCATTAACCTATATAAATAACTAGTCCAAAAAATATCTATATGCATATCATGTTATAGTAAAGAATTTAGGAGATCCTAAAAGGAGGCATTTTCATGTTTGAAGATAAATCTAAAATAAATTACCCATATGAATTTACTGAAACTACAACAGTTCCTCTAAAGAACCCCATTGATAAAAAATTCAAGAACGGCACAGGTACACATAACTTCCCAATTAAGAAGCACTATAAAGAGCAAGTTCTATACACTGAAAAAATTAATAATAATAAAAATAAGTAATTGTATAGATCTTTATAACAATTAGCTAAATAAGAAGCAACATTCAACCATGCATAGTTATTTAGTTAGTAATGATACAATTCATGCACATTTTAAAAAGTGCTGTATACAGCGCTTTTTTATACATAGATAAATTTAAGCTAACACAACCAAGAAATAAACGGTAAAATTACTCCACCATATTCTCGTTTAACTATTAAATCTACATATGAAAAGGGAGCAACAGTAAATGTTGCTCCCTTTTGAAATATAATTTATTCACTCTACATAACCCTCTTAAACATCTTCTCCAACTCATAAGTAGAATGATGCACAAGAATCGGTCTTCCGTGTGGGCATGTGTATGGGTTTGTTGTTGTACGTAATTCTTCCAGTAAGGCAAATATTTGATCGTTCGTTAAATATTGATTCGCTTTAATGGATGCTTTACAGCTCATCATGATGGCTGCTTCTTCACGTAACTTTTTAATATCCACTTTTTTTAGTTTGACAACTTGCTCCATCATTTCATCGATAATTTCTGTTTCTTGTCCTTTCGGGAACCATGTTGGATGCGAGCGGACGATAAAGGATTGATGGCCGAATTGTTCTAAAAATAGCCCAACTTTTTTTAGTTCTTCTAACTGTTCTTCGACACGTAAAAATTCAGTAAGAGATAGATCAATACGGTACGGTACAAGTAACTCTTGTACTTCTTGCGCTACCCTTCCTACTTTATCACGGAAGTATTCATAATTAATACGTTCCTGCGCGGCATGCTGGTCAATCATATATAAGCCTTTATCATTTTGAGCGAAAATATATGTTCCATGCATTTGTCCAATTGGATAAAGCGGTGGTAAGTCATTCCCGTTCATTTCAATCTCTTTTATTTCCCGAACTTCTTCTTCTAATTCCTCTAGTTCAAAATCCTCTTCATTACTGTCCCACGATTTCTCTTCTTGAATTGGTTCTTCGATTATCGGTTTAGTGGATGGTTGCCAACTTTGTTCTTCTCTTATGAGCGACTGTGGTGGTTGCCATTCTTGTTTCGGCGGTTGCCACAGTTGTGGTGGCTGTTTCACAGCCTGCGGTTCTTCTTGTTTTGCATCCATGCCAGTTGGTAAAACAATGTCCGGCATAGATGGTTCTTTCGGCTTCGCATGCTCAAACTGGAACTGTTCTTGCACACTTTCGTCTTTTTCTTTTTTCTTCGTTGTTACGCCTGCATCTGGAATGAGCTGTATTTTTTTAAATGCAGCTTGCAATGTTTCTTCGATCAGCTTTAGCAATTCTTGTTCTTTACTAAAACGAACCTCTAACTTCGCTGGATGTACGTTAACGTCAACTAGCATTGGATCCATTTCAATCGATAAGAAGCCAATTGGATACCGGCCAACTGGCAGTAATGTATGGTAGCCTTGCTGAATTGCTTTCATTAGTACAAAGTTTCGAACGTAACGACCATTTACGATCGTTGACATATAATTACGAGATGCTCTCGTTACTTCTGGTAATGTTACATAGCCTTTAATTGTAAAGTCTAAAGATTCAGCTTCAATTGGAACAAGCTTCTTCGCAACTTGAATACTGTAAATCGATGCAAGTACTTGTCTTACATCACCGTTACCTGATGTATGAAGCAATTTCTTTTCATTATGAAACAGTTTTAACGATACTTCTGGATGTGACATTGCAATACGATACACGATATCTGTAATATTCCCGAGCTCCGTATGAATGGTTTTCATATATTTAAGACGCGCTGGTGTATTAAAGAATAAGTTTTGTACTGTAATATCTGTTCCTTTTCGGCTCGCAGTTTTCTCTTGTTTTATAATGTCTCCACCTTTAATTATGAGGTGTGTACCAGGCGCATCACCTGTGCTAGTAATTAATTCTAATTCACTAACAGAGGCAATACTCGGCAATGCCTCACCGCGGAAACCGAGTGTTCTTATGCGAAACAGATCGTTTTCATCTTTAATTTTACTCGTCGCATGGCGTTCAAAAGCGACGATACAGTCTTCTTCTGCAATACCATCACCGTTATCAATGATACGAATTTTCGATAACCCAGCTTCTTCTAAGTGGATTTCAATAGATGTACTATTCGCATCGATAGAATTTTCCACAAGTTCTTTTACGACTGAAGCAGGGCGCTCTACTACTTCCCCTGCCGCAATTAAGTTAGAGAGTTGGTCATCGAGTTTGCGAATTTTCCCCATCTACTTACTCATCCTTTCTTTAACTTTTTCTGTAAGCGATACAATTCGTTCATCGCTTCTAAAGGTGTCATATCAAGTAAATCGATTTTTTTAATTTGCGCCAATACTGCTGTTTCTTTTTGATCTAGCAGAGGTTTGTCTTGTTTCTTCGAAGACTGTTCTCCTCCAAAGAAAGATAGTTGCGATTCTTCTTCAGTCTCTACTTTCGTTTCCTGTATTTCTGCTATTTCCTCTTTTACAACTACAGGTTCTGGAGCAGCTTCTTGTACTTTCACTTCTACTCGTTTTGGAATAATAATTTCTTCCTGTCCTTCTAGCTGTGCTAACACTTCTTTCGCGCGGGCGATTAAGCTATCTGGAAGCTCTGCAAGTTGCGCAACGTGAATTCCGTAACTTTTATCAGCTGCCCCGTCTTGAATTTTATGAAGGAATACTACTTTTCCATTCTCTTCAATTGCTGAAACGTGTACATTTTTCAGTTGATCTAAACTCTCTTCTAACACAGTCAATTCATGATAATGCGTAGAGAATAACGTTTTTGCACCAATTTGGTCATGAATATGTTCAATGATTGCTTGTGCAAGTGCCATACCATCATAGGTAGATGTACCTCGTCCAATTTCATCGAATAAAATTAAACTTCTTTCTGATGCGTTTGCAATTGCATTTTTCGCTTCTAACATTTCGACCATAAATGTACTTTGACCTGATATTAAATCATCCGCTGCACCAATTCTCGTAAAGATTTGATCAAATACAGGTAATACTGCTTCTGTTGCTGGTACGAAACAACCGATTTGCGACATAACAGTTACAAGTGCTAATTGTCTCATATACGTACTTTTACCAGACATGTTCGGTCCTGTAATTAAAAAGACATCCATCTTCTCTGGCATAATACAATCATTCGGTACATACAATTTCCCGTTCAATACTTTTTCAACGACAGGATGACGACCATCTTTAATAAAGATTTCACGCTTCGTTGTTAGTACAGGTTTTACAAACTGTTCTTCTTCACTAACTGTCGCAAAACTTTGCAGTACGTCTAATTCACTAATTACTTTTGCTAAATGTTGTAATTTCGGAATAAATACTTTTACTTCTTCACGAAGCGCTGTAAATAAATCGTATTCTAGTTGTACAATTTTTTCTTCTGCTTCTAAAATTAACGTTTCTTTTTCTTTCAGTTCATCTGTAATGAAACGTTCAGCATTAGCAAGCGTCTGTTTACGTTCATAGCGACCTTCTGGAAGTGCTGCAAGATTCGCTTTCGTTACTTCAATGTAGTAACCGAAAATACGGTTGTATCCGATTTTTAACGATTTAATTCCAGTAATATCACGTTCTCTTTTTTCAAGCTCAGCAATCCACGTTTTCCCGTTTTTACTCACGTAACGATATTGATCAAGCTTGTCATTATAACCATCTTTAATAATATCTCCATCTTTAATTGAAAGCGGTGGGTTTTCTTGAATACTTCTTCCTAGTAATTCTGTTAAGCTTTCACATGGATCTGCACCTTGAATTAATCTCGATGCATAAGCGTTATCTAACAAACTAATTGCTTCTAAAATAGCTGGCACTTGAAGTAATGAACGTCTTAATTGTAATAAGTCTCTTGCATTTACGTTACCAAATGCAACTTTTCCTGCTAAGCGTTCTAAATCATATACTTCTTTTAACTTTTCTTTTAAATCTTCACGTAAGAAGTAATCATTTACAAACGTTTCAACCATTTCTAAACGCTCTTCAATTCTTTCTTTCTGTATAAGTGGACGTTCCATCCACTGTTTTAACATACGACCACCCATAGCTGTTTTCGTCTTGTCCAATAACCATAATAGTGATCCTGTTTTTTCTTTCGTCCGAAGTGTTTCTGTCAGTTCTAAGTTTCGCTTTGAATGTACATCAATTTTCATAAATTGATTCGTATAATAAATTTCTACTGGTTGCAAATGATCTAAAGAACGTTTTTGCGTTCTTATTACATAGTTAAATAAACGTCCAACTGCTTTAATTAATTTTGCTTGTGAAACATTTTTCACAAGATGTTCTAATCCTTCCGGAATTGCCGTTGCATCTTCATACGAAATCGTCATTTTCAATGTTTCAGTTAACTTGTTTAGTTCATCTTTAGAAAATGAAGAATCAACAACAATTTCTTTCGAACCAGTTGCATACACTTCTAATAAAATATCTTCTACTGAACCAGTCAGTAACGTTACTGTATTTTGTCCAGTCGTTAAGTCGTTACAAGCTAATGCATATGATCCATCTTCAAAATGTGTTAATGCGGCTAAGAAGTTGTTTTCTTTCTCATCAATTGTACGCCCTTCCATCATCGTTCCTGGCGTAATTAATTGTACTACTTCACGACGTACTACACCTTTAGCTGTTTTCGGATCTTCTACTTGCTCACAAACAGCTACTTTATATCCTTTTTCAACAAGTTGTTCAATATAGTTTTTAGCCGCATGATATGGTACACCGCACATTGGTATACGTTCACTACTACCACCATCTCGGCTCGTTAATGTAATTTCAAGTTCATGGGCTGCTTTAACAGCATCCTCAAAGAACATTTCATAAAAATCGCCTAAGCGAAAAAATAAAAAGGCATCTTGATAATCTGCCTTAACCTTTAAATATTGCTGTATCATAGGCGTATATTGAGTCATACTTTTCCTCCATAATTCTTACATGATAATCTATTTTCATATATGTCGCATTTCACGGACACTCTTATCTCCTATTTCAGGAGTCTTTCTTCATTATAACATATTTCATAAAGAATCATGTTCATTCAGCGCCACTTATGTAAAGTAAAAAGCTAGGAAGAACTTCTCCCTAGCTTTCTATTACTCTTCTTCTGCATCAACGATAAAGTTCGGATCTAATTCTTCAAATTCATCATCAGCAATTTGGAAATCATCATCTGATTCTACGCAACCTTCAGGATTTACACTTACACAAATTTTCGTTTCTCCAACTACTTCTGTTACAAATTCACGTTCTACAGTTACAACAATTTTATTACCATTTGGTGATACAAGTGCTTCTAAACAATTTGGCGGCTGAATAACACGAGCAATAATTTCTAAATCGTCACCAGAAAAGTTTTTATCACGATAACCAATACTTACTTCGTCCGTGTAGTTCACACGTTCTGTTACAACTTCAGTCTTTGTATTTCCATCAAATGAATACCAAGTGTTCACATCATAGAAACCTTCAATTTCCACATGTTTTCCATTCTTTCTTGCTTCGTACGAGTGGTTAATTACCCAGCACCCTAAAATACTTGTTGGCTCATTATTCGATTCACATGTATGCGTTGACTTTGTATACTTACGTCCTTTTCCAACCACTGCTTTTGTAATAATCTCTCTAAATTCGGACATTCGTAACCCTCCTCAATCACTATTCACTTAATCATATGCGTGACAATAGCGGAATGTGTCATTCTTTTTTTTGAGAAGACCTTACGTTTAATCCACAAAAAAAGAGATGTCAATATGACATCTCTTTAACAACCACAATTTCCTTTTTTACTTTCTACTGCTGCGCCAGTTTCACCCTTTAGTACATCGCCACCAGTTGAAATTAATATTTCATCTGTTACGTTGTTAGAAATTGTACTAGCAACTAACTGTAATAAGTCATTTACGTATGTTTGTGAAGATTTAAATTGTTGTACGACTGGAATACTGTCTAACTTATCTTGCAATGCATCAATTTCAGCTTCTACCTTTTTTAAAGCTTCCCATTTCCCGTAATGTTGCAAGTTTACTGCTTGTTTTTGCAGTGCTTTAATTTCATCGATTGCGCGCTTTACATTTTCATTTTTATGAATTTGCGCCTCTGCTTTCTTAAAAAAATCAACTTCTTCTGTTTCAGAAATCATTTTTGCTAATTCTTTCGCTTGTTCAACAATGTCATCTTTCGAATATACTTTCATCTATTATTTCACCTCAATCGGCTCTTCAACTAATTCCCCGTTAAGAGACCAAGTTTTTGCTTCCGTTATTTTTACTTTCACAAGCTGACCAATTAAAGATTTTGAAGCGACGAAGTTTACAAGTTTATTCGTACGAGTATAACCTGCAAGTACTTCCGGATTATTTTTACTTTCCCCATCAACTAACACTTCTACAATTTGACCTTTGTAACGACTATTCTTTTCAATTGCCAACGTATTTACTAGTGTATTTAAGCGTTGAAGACGTTCTTTCTTTACTTCCATCGGTACATTATCTTTCATTTTTGCAGCTGGTGTACCTTCGCGAGGAGAGTAAATGAATGTAAAGGCAGTATCAAACCCTACTTCACGATATAACGACATCGTTTCTTCAAATTGCTCATCTGTTTCATTTGGAAAACCAACGATAATATCTGTTGTTAATACTGCATCTGGAATTGCTTCTTTAATTTTTCTTACAAGTTCTAAATAATGCTCACGCGAATATTTACGTGCCATAATTTTCAGCATATCCGTACTTCCAGATTGAACTGGTAAATGGATATGTTCTACTAGGTTGCCACCTTTGCCAAGCACTTCAATTAAGTGATCATCGAAATCACGTGGATGGCTCGTTGTAAAACGAATACGGGCAATATCAACTTTACGAAGTTCGTCCATTAAATCGCCAAGACCGTATTCTATATCTTCAAAGTCTTTACCATATGCATTTACGTTTTGACCAAGTAAAGTAATTTCTTTATAACCATTTGCAGCTAAATGACGAATCTCTTGGATAATATCTTCTGGACGTCTACTTCGCTCTTTTCCGCGTGTATACGGTACAATACAATACGTACAGAATTTATCACAGCCATACATAATATTTACCCAAGCTTTAATATCACCACGACGTACTTTCGGAAGGTTTTCAATTACGTCACCTTCTTTTGACCATACTTCAACTACCGTCTCTTTCGAGAACATCGCATCTTTTAGAATGTACGGTAATCTATGAATATTATGCGTTCCAAATACCATATCTACATGCTGATTTTTTTGCATAATTTTATTTACAACAGATTCCTCTTGAGACATACAACCACATACACCAATTAAAAGGTCTGGATTTCTTCGTTTGAGTGACTTTAAATGGCCTAGCTCACCAAACACCTTATTTTCAGCATTTTCACGAATTGCACAAGTGTTTAATAAAACTACATCTGCATCCTCAGTTGAAAAAGTTGGTTCATATCCAAGTGCGGTGAAAATGCCTGCCATTACTTCCGTATCATGCTCATTCATTTGACAACCATATGTACGAATATAGAACTTTCTTCCTGTACCAAAATTGCGAAACTCTTCAGGTAAGCCAAAATCCCGTTCAATTTTAACTTCTTCTTTCCCGCGATTTTTCGCATCCTTTAAGGAAGGTGGTTGATATACACTTTCAAAGTATTTACTATAATCTTTCTCTTCTTTTTTCGTAGAGGAATTTGCTTGTTGACTTGCTAATCGTTGTTGCTCGTTCATCGGTAATCTCCTTTCACCCTTAACTATACATACTCTATAGTCCATTTTAATGCGCCTAGACTCACCTCAAAAATGGTTAGATAGCTTGAGAGATAACTTGTCCTTTGAAACTTGAGTAATCAATCTAATCATTCATAAGAATGAAGTCTTCCCCACGCAAATAGACATTCCCTTTTTATCATTTCTTGTTGTCCTACCAAAAAGCATATTGCTTTATCCCTATAAACATTACCATAGTATGATGTATTTCGCCAATTTTAACAATAAAGAGGCCATTTTATTATCTTACATTTCATAAGCAATGAACTTGCCATTTTCATACAACGATTTATATATTATTTTATCATTCTGAATTTTCTAAGTAAATAAGACTACCCTATATTTTTGTACATAAAAAAAGGTTACCAAATCGGCAACCTCCTCTTCTTACATTACATAAATTCAGCAACAAGCTCATCAAACATTTTCTGATCCATATTTAAATCAGATTTCACTAAAGGCTCTTCACTATAGCCTTTAACAAGTTCTTGATATGATGGTTGCTTAGTATTTTGATAAATTAACCCTGTTACTAAACCGTTATTTTCCATTAAAGTTTGCATAGCCATCATGCGATTAGATGGATCATATCCCTCTACTGTACTTAGTTTCGTTAAATTCTCTTTAAACCAATCGTAAGTATTTACTTTATTGTAAGTAACACATGGGCTAAATACGTTAATTAATGAAAATCCTTTATGGTTAATACCAGCTTCAATAATTTGTGTTAATTCTTTTAAATCACTCGAAAAGCTTTGCGCCACAAATGTCGCACCAGCTGTTAAGGCCATTTCCATTACATTTAGTGATGGTTCAATTGAACCTTGTGGTGTGCTTTTCGTTTTAAATCCAGCTTCACTACGTGGTGAAGTTTGCCCTTTTGTTAATCCGTAAATTTGGTTATCCATTACGATGTACGTAATGTCGATATTACGACGAATAGAATGGATTGTATGACCCATACCAATCGCAAATCCATCACCGTCACCACCTGAAGCGATAACTGTTAAATCACGATTTGCCATTTTCACACCTTGCGCAATTGGAAGGGCACGACCATGAATACTATGCACACCATATGAATTAATATAACCTGAAATACGGCCTGAACAGCCGATACCAGAAATAACAGCAAGTTCATCTGGATTTAGGCCAACGTTAGCTGCCGCACGTTGAATTGCAGCTTGCACTGAGAAGTCTCCGCAACCTGGGCACCAGTTTGGCTTTACACTGTTACGAAAGTCCTTAAATGTTGCCATTTAATACAACCCCTTTTTTGCATTCGTTGTAAATCTCTTTCGGCAAGAATGGGTTTCCATCATATTTTAAAAGACTAGAAATTTTCTCACCATTACCAAGATTCATTTTCATAATGTTAGCAAGCTGACCTGTTGCATTGTTTTCTACTACTACAACACGCTTCGCCTTTTTCACAAGTGGATCGATTTCAGCTGTTGGGAACGGGTGAATTAAACGCACATGAGCATGGTTTACTTTCATACCCTCTTGTTCTAAACGCGTCATTGCCTCTTCGATCGCACCACGAGTTGAGTTAAATCCAACAAGCAATACGTCTGCTTCTTCATGCTTAACATTTTTATAAACAGGGGTATTAAACTTCAAGTTCTCCATTTTACGGAAACGTTTGTCCATTTGATCTTTACGGTTTATTGCTGATTCCGATGGTTTTCCAGTTTCATCATGTTCTACACCTGTAACATGGTGAACACCATTTTTCATACCAGGTAAAACACGTGGTGAAACGCCGTCTTCTGTTACTTCATAACGCTTGAAGTATGCTTTATTTTCACGTTCTGGTAATTCTACTTCTAAATCAAGCTTACCACGACGAATTTCCACTTTATCTAATTTAAGTGGTTCTACTGTTTGTTTTCCTAAAGAAAGCTGTAAATCTGTTAAGAAAATAACAGGAACTTGATATTCTTCAGATAAGTTAAATGCTTCTACAATGTCATAGAAAGCTTCTTCAACTGTACTTGGCGCCATTACGATTTTTGGAATTTCACCATGCGTACCGTAAATCATCGCCATTAAGTCAGACTGTTCTTGCTTAGTTGGTAATCCTGTACTTGGGCCGCCACGTTGTGTATCAACAATTACTAATGGAGTTTCTGTAATACCTGCTAAACCGATTGCTTCCATCATTAATGAAAGACCTGGACCAGCAGATGCCGTTAATGTACGAACACCAGCATAGTTTGCACCGATTGCCATTGTACAAGCTGCGATTTCATCCTCAGTTTGGATTACTGTTCCGCCGACTTTCGGTAATTTTTTAATTAAGTATTCCATAATTTCTGATGCAGGTGTGATTGGGTATGCTGACATAAAACGAGCACCACCAGCTACCGCACCAAATGCGATTGCATCGTTCCCAATCATAAACATGCGTTTTTTACCATCAGCTTTTTCAAGCTGCATCATGTTTACTTTCTCACCTAGTAATTCTTTCATATATTGAGAGCCACGTTTAATTGCGTCCATATTCTTTTGAACGACTTGCTCTCCTTTACGACCAAAGATTTCTTCAACAACATCTAAATAAGCTGTTTCATCTAATCCTAATACTGCACTTGATGCTCCAACAGCAACCATGTTTTTCATTAATGATGTGCCTAATTCTGAAGCAATATCTGTAAACGGTATCACATATAGATTTACATCTGTATTGTCAGGTATTGTTGGATTAAATTTCGCATCCGCAACTACAATTCCACCTGGACGTAGTTCGTGGAAATTAAAATCAATTGTTTCTTGGTCAAAAGCAATTAAAATATCTAAATCATCCGAGATCGCTCGTACTTCTGTTGTACTTACACGAATTTTATTATTTGTATGGCCGCCTTTTATACGTGATGAGAAGTGGCGGTAACCGTATAGGTAATATCCTAATCGGTTTAATGCAATACAGAAGATTTCTCCTGTACTTTCAATTCCTTCACCTTGTTGGCCTCCAACTTTCCATGAAAGTTGACTAATCATCTCCTACACCCCTTTTGGCTGCATTCATTGTAGTGTATTTTTTTACAGTAATAGTTTAGCATTTTTTATGCAAATAAACTACAACGGACGCAAATTATGCCTCTTCTGATTTCCCTGAATCTTTAGTATAAAGCTATTTTGTTTTTCATTCTAGTATTAGGTCTTAAAAAAAGCAATAAAATCAAATGAATTAATTTTAATTTTTCTGAATTTTAAACCAAAACTTAAAAACTCATATGTTCTACAAAATTATCATATAAAAATCGTTCTACAGTAGATGTAGCATAGTGTTTACAAAGCTCATTCATTACATTTTCATAATCTCGATAAACTGATACATTTACAACTGTTTCTAAAATCCCATCAAAATCTGAACCAAATCCTATATTGTACTCTCCACCTAATGAACAAATATATTCGATATGTCTTACTATATCTGTTATATTTGCTTCATTTTCATTCGTTAGAAACTGCGGTACAAAAGTGACACCGATCATGCCATTTTTCTTTATAAGAGCTTTAAGTTGTTCATCGTTTAAATTACGTGGGTGCTCGCAAAGTTTCATACAATTTGAGTGGGAAGCAATAGGATTTTTTGCAATCTCTATAACATCCCAAAAACTTCTTTCATTCAGATGAGACACATCAGTCCATACATGTAGCGCATTCAGTTCTTGTACAACCTGTTTACCAAAATTCGTTAAACCCGCCCCACGTGTCTCTAGCGCACCATCAGCTAAGAGATTGGCATAATTCCATGTTAGTCCAAAAGAACGTACTCCTAGGCGATACAACAACCGTAATTTCATTGCTTCTTTTCCAATTGCTTCGCATCCTTCTAGTGTTAATATCGCTCCAACCTCGTCCTGTTTTAACATGTTAATATCATCTTTTGTCTGAATAAACTTTACACCTGGTAGGGATAAAATTTCATTATAAAAAATATCTACCATTTGTAATGCTGCTTCAAATCGGTTTTCATATGCCACTGTTTCTGGTACATATATAGCAAAACATTGTATACTTCCTTTTCTTCTCTTTAACTGTTCAAATGTAATATGTAATTGTGAATCATCGTTAAAATTCCTTTTCCCTTGTGCACTCCATAACTGAAGAAGCACGTCACAATGAGCATCAAAAATTTTCATTTTCATTCCTCCATTATAAAAACAACCTGTTTGCATACTGCAAACAGGTTGTTTAAAACTTAACGAGGTTCTACAATTAATTTTATTGCTGTACGCTCTTCGCCATCAATCATAATATCTGTAAACGCTGGGATACAAATCAGGTCCAAACCACTAGGCGCTACAAATCCTCTTGCGATTGCTACTGCCTTTACCGCTTGGTTCAATGCACCTGCACCAATAGCTTGAATTTCTGCTGTTCCGCGTTCGCGAATAACACCTGCAAGTGCACCAGCTACAGAATTAGGGACCGACGTTGCTTTAACTTTTAATATTTCCATTCCGCGTTTCCTCCTCGTTTCTTTAAAAAGTATTAGCAATTATTTCACTTTAACTTATATTCACGAGGAATGGCGCGTATTCCTGCTAAATTTTCGTAATTTTTCTAAAAAATTAAAATATAATAACTTATCTAAAATTTAACGGGAATTTACTCAAAAAATGGTTGATCGTCATTAATTAAAATACGTTCAATTTTCTTTGCTTTTCCTGTATTTGGATCCACATCAATTAACACTGCACTTAATTGCGTTCTACCATTTGTTACTTCAAATCGTACTGGTAAGTTTGTTAAAAACTTCTTCAATACTGCTTCTCTATCCATACCTAATATTCCATCATACGGCCCTGTCATTCCAACATCTGTAATGTATGCCGTTCCGCTTGGTAAAATACGGTTATCTGCTGTAGGGACATGCGTATGCGTACCTACTACTGCTGTAGCACGTCCATCTACATACCAACCTAGCGCTTGTTTTTCACTTGTAGTTTCCGCATGGAAGTCAACAAAGATAATATTCGTACGTTTTTTCGCAATATTAATTAATTCATCCACTTTACGGAATGGACAATCAATCGGAGGAAGGAAAGTACGTCCTTGTAAGTTAATAACTGCAACTTCTGTTCCATTACAGTTCACAAAGATAAGTCCTTTTCCTGGAGTTCCTTCTGGGAAGTTAGCTGGTCTTGCAAGATATTTTGCATCATCGATGAATTCAAATACTTCACGATTATCCCAAGCGTGGTTTCCAAGTGTAACTGCTTGCGCCCCACATTCTAAAAAGTTTCGATATATTTTTTCTGTAATCCCACGGCCACCTGCTGCGTTTTCTCCATTAATGATTGTTACTGTAGGTGTATATTTTTTCTTTAATGCCGGTACGTATTGTTGAATCATACCTCTACCAGGAGATCCTACTACATCCCCAACAAATAATATTCTCATATGTCTTACCCTTTCTATGTACTGCATTTTTTATTTCTATAGCATCAAGTAAATTCCTTATAATATGTTTATTATAAGTTTGTTTCACTTTTATACTATATAACTAACTGTCTTTATTTTATCCAATTCCAACACAAAAAAATAAAGTGGTGTTTCACCACTTTATTTTGCGTATTCCACTGCACGTGTTTCACGAATAACAGTTACTTTAATATGTCCTGGGTAATCCAGTTCATTTTCAATACGTTTTCGGATATCACGAGCTAAACGATGAGCTTCTAAGTCATCGATTGTATCTGGTTTTACCAAAATACGAACTTCACGTCCTGCTTGAATTGCAAATGACTTTTCAACGCCTTCATAAGACTCTGAAATCTCTTCTAACTTTTCAAGACGACGAATATAGTTTTCAAGTGTTTCACTACGAGCTCCCGGTCTTGCAGCTGATAAAGCATCTGCTGCTGCAACTAAAACTGCAATGATAGAAGTTGGTTCTGTGTCACCATGGTGAGATGCGATACTGTTTATAACTACAGGATGCTCTTTATATTTCGTTGCAAGTTCAACACCAATTTCAACGTGGCTTCCTTCTACTTCATGGTCAATCGCTTTTCCGATATCATGTAATAGACCTGCACGTCTTGCTAGTTTTTCATCCTCGCCAAGCTCTGCCGCCATAAGTCCAGTTAAATATGCAACTTCCATAGAGTGTTTTAAGACGTTTTGACCATAACTTGTACGGTATTTTAAACGACCTAAAATTTTAATTAAATCTGGATGTAATCCATGAACACCCACTTCAAACGTTGTTTGCTCTCCGACTTCGCGAATATACTCGTCCACTTCACGTCTTGATTTTTCGACCATCTCTTCAATACGCGCTGGATGAATACGTCCGTCCTGTACTAGTTTATCAAGAGCGATACGAGCTGTTTCACGACGAATTGGGTCGAATCCAGAAAGGATTACTGCCTCTGGTGTATCATCGATAATTAAGTCAATACCCGTTAACGTTTCTAACGTACGAATATTACGACCTTCACGCCCGATAATACGTCCCTTCATTTCGTCATTTGGAAGATTTACAACCGAAACGGTTGTTTCAGCAACATGATCAGCTGCACATCTTTGCATTGCAAGAGATAAAATCTCTTTTGCTTTCTTATCCGCTTCTTCTTTCGCGCGAACTTCACTTTCTTTTACCATAACAGCGATTTCATGAGAAACTTCACTTTCTACTTTACCAAGAATAATTGCTTTCGCTTGTTCGCGTGTCAGATTGGAAATGCGCTCTAATTCTGTTTGTTGCTTTTGAACTAACTCTCCCACTTTGCTTTCCAACTCTTCAATCTGTTGTTGTCTCGCTACAAGAGATTCCTCTTTCTTCTCTAACTGTTGCTCGCGTTTATCGAGCGTTTCGTCTTTACGATCAAGGTTCTCTTCTTTTTGCATTAAACGATTTTCTTGTTTTTGTAATTCGCTTCTACGGTCACGAATTTCTAATTCAGCTTCTGTACGAAGTGTATGAATTTCATCCTTTGCTTCTAAAAGCGCTTCTTTCTTAAGTGCTTCAGCATCACGATTCGCTTCGTCTAAAATACGTCTCGCTTCATTAGCCGCACCATTAATCTTCGCTTCAGCAATAGACTTTCGAACAAAAAAGCCAACAACTGCACCGACTGTTGCAAGCAAAATGGAGATGAGTATCCAAACTGTACTCGTCATGATTTCACCTCCCCTTGCTATGAATGAAAAAAGACTGTCGGCATGTACATTGAATTACAACATACAGCAAAGACCGTCGTCCCGCTTTTTTAAGGGACTTTCTTCATTTCACAATTAAAATGTCATATTATTATTTCGGTAAGATTTAAACCTTACTCCGAATATTACTTCTCTTCTTGAGAAGAGTATATTGTATATAAGAAAAAATATACATTCTCATTGTATCTATCGTAATTTTCATTGTCAAGCGTTGTCTACTTTTACTTTCTTTGCCTTCAGCCTTGAATGTGACCTAAATTTTAAAAGTAAGGAGCCTACTATACTGGAAAACCTTAGTAATTCCCATTTCTTTTACTTAAAATATTTAAATATCCCTCTTTACACAACGCATTTGAAGTAAAAAAATATTTTTTATCTATAGTATTATGCTCCTTAATAGTAGATAAAAAAATAAAAGACACGAGGCCGTGTCTTTTATTTTTTTAATCAAGAAGAGTTGAATCTTCTGCGCCCTCAGCACCAGAATCTTCACTAATTCCGTGATGCTCACGAATAAAGAAAGCAATTTCTTCTCTTAAATCTGTATTTTCTTTTAAGAACTGCTTCGAATTTTCACGACCTTGTCCTAGGCGTTCTTCATTATAAGAATACCAAGCACCGCTCTTTTGAACGATATCAAGCTCAGAAGCCATATCCAAGATTTCACCTTCTCTTGAAATACCTTCTCCGTACATAATATCAACTTCAGCAACACGGAATGGTGGTGCTACTTTATTTTTCACTACTTTTACTTTTGTTTTATTACCAACGATGTCGTTACCTTGCTTTAATTGCTCCGCACGACGCACTTCAAGACGAACAGTTGAATAGAATTTCAACGCACGACCACCTGGAGTTGTTTCTGGGTTTCCGAACATAACCCCAACTTTTTCACGAATTTGGTTAATAAAGATTGCAATTGTTTTTGATTTGTTGATTGCTCCTGAAAGCTTACGAAGTGCTTGTGACATTAAACGTGCTTGTAAACCTACGTGTGAGTCACCCATGTCGCCTTCAATCTCTGCTTTCGGTACAAGAGCTGCTACAGAGTCAATTACGATAATGTCAACCGCACCACTTCGTACAAGTGCTTCCGCGATTTCTAATCCTTGCTCCCCTGTATCAGGCTGTGATAATAGTAATTCATCTATGTTAACGCCTAATTTTTGTGCATATACAGGATCCATTGCGTGCTCCGCATCGATGAATGCTGCTTGTCCACCTTGACGTTGTACTTCTGCAATTGCATGTAATGAAACTGTCGTTTTACCTGAACTTTCAGGTCCGTAAATTTCGATAATACGGCCACGTGGATATCCGCCTACCCCTAGTGCCACATCAAGTGCTAAAGAACCACTAGAAACCGTAGAAACTCTACGCTCCGCTTGTTCTCCTAATTTCATAATTGAACCTTTACCGAATTGCTTCTCTATTTGTTTTAACGCCATATCTAACGCTGCTTGACGATCACTCATTCAAAATTCCTCCTTAACTGAATTGCTAATCTTATTATACCTATTTTCAATTCAATTTGCCAACAAAAATCGAACATTTATTCGATTTTTTTATTTTCTATCAAATAATATCTAAATTTAACCGTAAAAAAACTAGAAGAAACTTATATCTCTTCTAGCTTTTTATATAAATGATAAAATCCATATTTTGCTGTTCGTTCTCTAATTTGTTGACGACTTCCGCTTAAATTAAGAGGAAAGACTACAGTTGGTTCATCCTTAATCGAAAGCCCAACAAATACTGTTCCTGGTTCTTTCTGTTCTGAAGCATCTGGCCCTGCTACCCCAGTGAAACTAATTCCAATATCCGCTTTTAGTACATCCTTAACATTTTCAGCAAGATAACGAGCACATTCTTTACTAACTGCACCATCAGTATGCAACACTTCTTCAGGCACACGTAAAACATATTGCTTCACATCATTATGATAACAAATGACACCGCCTTTAAACACAGAAGAAACACCAGCGGTTTCAGTTACTTGATTTCCAAAAAGACCACCTGTTAAACTTTCTGCACACGCTAAAGTTAACCCTTTTCTCTTCAATAACTCGATTGCCTTATAATGCAAAAATTCTTGGTCATATCCGTAGAAAAATTCTCCTACTCTTTCTAAAATCAAATCTTCCACATGTTGAATTAGTTTCTCCGCTTCGCTAACATTTTGATGCTTAGCGGTTAAACGTAATGTCACTTCTCCATCATTTGCTAATGGGGCAATTGTTGGGTTTGTTTGTCCATCAATTAAATCTTGAACTTTCACCTCTAATTGGGACTCCCCAATGCCGAAGAAACGAAGCACACGAGAATAAATGTTTTCTCCTGTTGTAAAATTACGTAAAAAAGGCTCTACGTAACTTACATACATTGGTTTCATTTCTTTTGGCGGCCCTGGTAATAAAATATAAACTTTTCCGTTCTTATTTACCCCCATACCCGGCGCCATACCGTGGTCATTTGCAAATACTGTTGCTCCATTTAAAACGAGCGCTTGCTTTTTATTATTCTCCGTAAATTCACGGCCTGTACGCTTAAAGTAATTACTTATTAAGGCTAATGCCTTTTCATCATACACAAGCTCTTCATCTAAACTAGCAGCTATCGTTTCTTTCGTTAAATCATCTTTTGTCGGTCCTAATCCACCTGTAAAAATAAGTATATCAGCACGTTCTTCCGCAGCTTCAATCGCCTTTTGCAATCGCTTATTATTATCACCAACAACAGTATGATAGTACACGTTAATTCCGATTGAAGCTAACTTTTCAGATAAAAACTGGGCATTTGTATTTGCAATTTGTCCAAGTAATAATTCAGTTCCAACCGCAATAATCTCAGCATTCATCCCAATTCCCCCATAAACTTCTATTTTGAGTTTACAAAAGCAGCTCTATTTTTCCAGAAATAATCCCATCCTGAAATAACAGTAAAGATTAATGCAATCCATATGAAGATATCCGCAACTGGAATATGGATTAAATTTAAAGGTACATCGTGTAATAAATATGCTGCAATCGCAATAATTTGTGTCCATGTCTTAATTTTTCCTAGCTGGTTTGCTGCAACTACTTCCCCTGTTCCAGCAAGTACAAGACGTAAACCAGTTACCGCAAACTCACGACTGATAATTACAATAACAATCCAAGCCGGTACATATTGCATCTCTACCAATGTAATAAGTGCTGCCGAAACAAGTAATTTATCAGCTAACGGGTCAAGAAACTTCCCTAAATTCGTTACAAGATTATATTTTCTTGCGTAATGTCCATCAATCCAATCTGTAGCTGAAGCAATGATAAAGATAAGTGCCCCCACTAAATGTTGAATCGGTAAATCAACATCACCAATTTTGTATGAACCCCAATCAAAGGGTGCTAACATAATTACCATAAAAATTGGAATTAAGAAGATTCTAGATATTGTAATTTTATTTGGTAAATTCACAGCTATTCCTCCATCATATCAAAAACATTTGTTCATCGAAAAAAAGTCATCGAAGCGATGACTGTTATTGTGCAGGTTGCTCTATCCCTTGGTTTTTTATCACCAATCTTTGGTGAAGTTCTTTTTCTGGATCCAATGGATAAGCGACCACTTGGCCATTCAGTTTAACTTCAACATTCGTTGCATTTCCAATATTAAGTCGCACTTCTTTTAATGTTGATACATCACGTTTTTCTATTTGGCCCTCTTGTACTGTAGCGTTTAGAATCACATTCCCAGCATCATCTTTAACATCTACATAACTCGCACCTTTACCCGATAATTCCAGTTCTAATGTTTTATTATTATGAATTTCCAAAGTAGATACTTTTCCAGTTGTTCCAACTACTTTCACTTCTTGCTGTCCAGTTGGTTGTGCTGGTTGCTCCTCTTTCTTTGGTTCTTCTTTCTTTGGTTCCTCTTTTTTTGGCTCTTCCGCTTTCACTTCATCTTTCTTCGTATCTAACGGAGAATCTTTCGCTTTTTGAACTTCAATTTTCTCACTTTGAGCACTCGGAACTTTTTCATCATCTTTTCCAGTTAACGCTTGAAACACAAACCAGATTACCACTCCAACTGCGATTACTAACAGCGCAACTAAGATTTTCGGCATGTGATCTGCAATTGGCCATGATGAAGATTTTTGCATTGTTTCTTGTGTTTTTTGTCCCGTTGATACTTGTGGAACTTCACGCTTTTCAGATTGTGGTATCGTACTCTGATGTTCTACGAGCAGTTCCTCTCCATTTAATCCAACCGCATCTGCGTATTGTTTAATGAATGCACGCGCATAAAAAGCTCCTGGCAATACATCATAATTGCCTTCTTCAATTGCCACTAAATGGCGTTTTTGAATTTTTGTAATCTCATGCAGCTGATCAATAGACAAGCCTTTCGCTTCTCTTGCTTCTTTCAGCTTTTGTCCCAATTCCGTCACTACTAACACCTCAATATTTCTTTAAAAGTCAAACATAGAGAAATTATTTTGCGTACCTTGCTCAATTTCATCTACTAAATTATATTGAATTTCTTCATCATAATCGTTACGCAACTCGATAATATAATCAAAATCATCCAATGTGTATTCTGACTGACTCACAAATACATCAGGATGTTCCACAACTTTCGTTGCAGGCAATCTCATAATTTCACGAACGAGCTGCCAATGTCTTTCGTTAGCACGCTTCGTTGACACAATTCCATCTAGGATGAAAATATTGTCATCGCTATACTCATCTTCAATTAATTGACTACGAACAGTTTGCTTAATAAGAGTAGATGATACAAATAACCACCTTTTATTTGCACAAACACTTGCAGCAACAATGGATTCTGTTTTTCCGACACGAGGCATTCCGCGTATCCCAATTAGTTTATGGCCTTCTTTTTTCATAATTTCTGCCATAAAGTCTACAAGTAAGCCTAATTCATCACGCACAAATCGAAATGTTTTCTTATCATCTGCATCTCGTTGTATGTACCTACCATGTCTAACCGCTAGCTTATCTCTTAGCTTGGGCGGACGATATTTCGTTACCGTTATGTTATCCATCGTATTTAAAATTGATTCAAGTCTAGAGATTTGCTCTTGATTATCACACATAAGAAGTAACCCACGTCGTGCATTATCTACACCATTAATTGTGACAATATTAATGCCGAGCATACCGATTAACGAAGAAACGTCACCAAGCAAGCCAGGTCGGTTTTTATGTATTTCATATTCAAAATACCATTCAATCATCCAAGATCACTCCCCTTGCTTACTTTACACCTACGTACTATATTATATGATTTCACCTTAATAGGGAAGCTAAATGTATAATCTACCCTGTGTAATTATTATACAAAAAAAGTAGAGAGGAGAATCTCCTCTCTACTTTTACTTATGTTGTACGAACTTAACCATTAAATTTGCAATTGTATGTTGCTCCTGTTCATCAGCAACTTTCCAAAGCTCAGCTAATAATTTCTCTTGGTCATTGCGTCCTTCTACCTCATTAGCAAGATAGTCGCCAACACGAAACGCCATATCTGATACCGCACCGCCATCTAAACCTTTGTCTTGCGCTTGCTCTAAACGTTCTCCTAAAAAGCTCTTCCACTGATCAAAATTATCTAATACTGACATAATTAAGCACCTCACTATTGAGTAATAAAATCATCCTTAATTTGTGCAACTATTCATTTTTTATGTAAGAATTTTTTAGCAGTGCCAACCGCCATTCACTCCGATAATTTGTCCAGTTATGTAAGACGCTCCTGGTGATACGAGGAATGAAACTGTTTTCGCTACTTCTTCTGGTAATCCTATTCTACCTAATGGTATATCTTCAGCAATTCCCATTTTATCTTCTTCAGAAAAAACACTTAACATTTCCGTTTCAATTGCTCCTGGTGCTACTGCATTCACACGTAATCCACTTAAAGAAACTTCTTTCGCTAAAGCTTTCACATATGAATTTTGTGCCCCTTTTACCATTGAATAAAGCACTTCACAAGAAGCCCCTATTTGTCCCCATATAGATGAAACAATTACAATATTACCACTTCTTCTCCCGATCATAGGCGGAAGTGCCATAGAAAGTAATTTATATACGTTCTTCACTTGAAGTTCTACCATATAATCCAATTCATCGTTTGTTACATCTGTTACTAGTCCAAAAATACTCTTCCCAGCTGCGTATACAATAACATCAATAGGATGTTCAATTTGTCCCCACAATTGCTCTGCTCCATCACTAGAAGCTAAATTCGCTTGAACAGGGATAACTTCTCCCCATGCCTTCTGCAATTCCAATACCTTTTCTTCACTGTTATTGTAATGAACATAAACTGTATATCCATCTTGAATTAATTGTTTCGAAATAGCAGAGCCAATTCCTCCGCTCCCTCCAGTTACTAACGCATACTTTTTCATAAAGTCCCTCTCTTATCTCTACAAGTTCAATTTTCACATAACTAAATAATACCCTCATCTTACAATTTTTCAATGATAAGATGAGGGTATCTTTTTAATTTTATTTTTTCGGTAACACCTGACAAATACTCATTTTGTCTTCTGATAACAATAATTTCGCTACTTCTTGTAAGTCTTGAACGGTTAGTCCTTCTAATACAGTCAATGCGTCAAATAGGCTAGATTCATTAAACGCGTATCGTGTAAATTGATTTGCAATATATTCTGGTGAATTCAACGAGCGTAAAAAACCACCAATTTTCTTTTTCTTCACTCGTTCTAATGCCGCCGCATCTAATTGATCATAATCTGTTTTTAATAAAATATCTTTTAAACGATTTGCCAATTCATCAGGTTGTTTCGTATCACCGCCAACCATTGCAAAACCGAAGTTATTTTCTTCTGTATAGTCATACGAGAATGAATCATCAATAAGCCCTTCATTATATAAAGTTTCGTAATGAACAGAACTTTTCCCAAATAAATAATCTAAGAGTAACGTAAGCGCAATTTCTTGTTTTAAAAGCGCTTGCCCCTTTTCCTTTAAATTAGTCGCTTTAATACCAACTAAACATTTCGGTGTTTGCACAGGCATTGAAATAATTTTTTTCTTTTCATTTACCTCATTTGGTTCTTCTTCAAATGAACGCACAATTTCTGGCTGGTTTTTATAATCTTTTTTCGCTTGATTTTCACGTACTAAATCCATTGTTTTCTCTGGATCAATTGCACCCACAACAAATAATAACATATTGCTCGGATGATAAAATGTTTCATAACATTCATACAATAAATCTTTCGTAATTTTACTAATAGATTCGATTGTCCCTGCAATATCAATTTTAATTGGGTGTTTTACAAACAAGCTATCAATTAACCCGAAGTACAAACGCCAATCTGGGTTATCTTGATACATTTGAATTTCTTGCCCAATTATCCCCTTCTCTTTTTCAACCGTTTTTTCAGAGAAATAAGGCTCTTGCACGAAGTTTAGCAATGTATTTAAATTTTGTTCTACGTTTGAAGTACATGAAAAAAGGTAAGCTGTTCGTGTAAATGATGTAAAAGCATTTGCCGATGCTCCTTGTTTACTAAACAATTGGAAAGCATCGTGATCTTCTTTTTCAAATAATTTATGCTCAAGAAAATGTGCAATTCCATCAGGCACACGAATCATTTCTTCTTTCCCTAATGGTACAAATGTATTATCTACAGAACCATATTTCGTCGTAAACGTCGCAAATGTTTTATTAAATCCTTGTTTCGGTAAAACATATACATCTAATCCATTAGGAAGTTTTTCATAATAGAGTGTTTCTTTTAATTGCTCATAAACAATTTTCTCCATTTACTCTCCCTCCGTTCCTTGTAAAAAGTAAATTGTATCTAGTTCAATATTTTTAGCAACTTTTACAATTTCTTCTTTCGTCACACTTTCTATACCTGTAAGCCATTCTTCAACTGGACGTGTACGATCTGAAATAATACCATGATATAGCATTTCTACAAAGCCACGTGGTGTATCAATTGCCTCTAATATTTGATTTTGGATGACACTTTTTGTTTGATGTATTTCTTCTTCAGAAAACTCTCCGTTTTGCATCGCAAGCATTTGTTCTTTAATAATCTCAACTGCTTTTTCATAATTTTTCGCTTCGATTCCTGACATAACAAATAATAAACCTTTATGACTTTCAAAGCGCGATGCTGCATAGTACGCTAAACTATTTTTTTCACGCACATTTACGAATAACTTCGAATGAGAAAAGCCACCAAACAATCCATTGAACAATTGCAATGCAAAATAATCTTCATCTTTATATGTGACAAATGTACGATAACCGATGTGTAATTTACTTTGTTTTAATTCTTGTTTTTCAACAACTTCTTTTTCTTCATTATTTCGTCTATGAAGGAGTACATTTCTTTCTCTCACTGGACGAGTTGAAATAGAAAAATACTTACTTACAAGATCAACGGCGTTTTCTGAAATATCACCAATAATATATAGATCCATTTCATCTTCCGCTAACACCTTTTGATAATATTGATACAAACTTTCATTTGTAATAGACATAACACTCTCTTTTTTTCCATTTGCACTTAAACGATACGGTTCTACTTTGCACATTTCTTCAATTAAACGCTCGTTTGCATAACGCATTTTATCATCATAAGTAGCTTCAATTCTCTGTAACAGTGCTCTTTTTTCACTTTCTACGATAGAAGATAGGAAACCGTTCCCCTCCGTTGCTGGATGTAACACAATATCTGACAACATAGAAAGCGCTTTTTCAAATAACGGTGGTGCATCATGTAAATAAACTTCATTTGCAATGTCTACATAAATGGAGATAATATGGTCTTCCCCTTTTTTACTTACATCTACCGCTAAAGAAGATCCGTATAATTCTTCTAAATATTGACGAAGACGAATTACAGAAGGTAATTTTTCTGTCGCACTTTGCAATACGTATGGCAATAGGGCACGCTCTGTCACCGTCTCCTCATTTAAAGGCGCTTTAAAACGAAATACAAAGGTATTCGTTTTATATTTATCAGTCGGAATAATATGTACGCGCAAACCACCTAACTCATGTAGTTGTTGTTCCATTAGTTTCATTTATAGCCCTCCTTTACGTATATAGGAATATTCCTCTTCAATATACAGTTTTTAGAAATAAAAAATCAACTTTTCTCCCTTATTATGCTTACATATGATTCTTTCTAAAAACTTTAATATGTAAGGAACATAGTAAAATTCCGTATTAAATATATTCTATGTAAAAAAGCCCACACTAATGTGCGAGCTTTTTTATACTTATAAAATACTTATCGTTTTCCTTTTTCATAAGGAGTTCCTAAAGCTTTGGGAGCTTCAGAACGACCTACAAAACCGACAAGCGCTAATATTGTGAATATATATGGTAATATCGTTAATAAAACACTTGGAATTTGATCTAATACAGGGATTGTTCCGCCCGTTACACTTAGAGATTGCGCAAAACCAAAGAATAGAGCTGCACCTAGTGCGCCTAGTGGATTCCACTTTCCAAAAATCATAGCAGCTAAAGCTAAGAAACCTTGTCCTGTAATAGTTGCCCCTGAGAAGTTATTAGAAATTGACATTGCAAAAATCGCTCCACCAATTCCAGCAAACACTCCTGAAATACAGACTCCAATATAGCGCATTTTATATACGTTAATCCCCATCGTATCCGCTGCCATTGGGTGTTCACCAACAGCACGTAGACGAAGACCGAACGGTGTTTTATAAATAACATACCAAACAACGAATGCTAAAATAATGGCAATATATGACGTTATTGGTACGTTCGAGAAAAATATTTTCCCTAAAACCGGAATATCCGAAAGGCCTGGAATATCAATCTTTTCAATACGATACTGAATAAAGTCAGTCTGCCCTTTATCAAAAATCTTCTTAATTGCAAATACTGTTAAACCAAGAGATAAGAAGTTAATGGCTACACCACTTACAACTTGATCTGCTCGGAATGTAATAGAAGCTACCGCATGAAGTAATGCAAATAACCCACTACCAATTGCCGCAAATAGTAACGCAATCCACGGAGTCATCGTTCCCCAAGTATCACCCATTAATAAGTTTGTAACGACTCCAATAAATGCACCAAATAGCATTAGTCCTTCTAATCCGATGTTTACAACACCCGATCGTTCACTAAATACACCACCTAGTGCTGTGAAAATGATAGGTGCCGATGTATATAACGTACCCGTCACAAGAATGGCTAATATATCTAAAAAGCTCATTTATTTCCCCTCCTTGCTCATGCGTGTAAGCGCCCATCTTAACACATAACTACATGCAACAAAGAAGATGATACATGCAATAATTACATTAATAAGCTCTGACGGTACATCTGCCTCAAAGTTCATTTGAGGGGAAGCACTTTTCAAACCACCAAATAATAAAGCTGAAAGGATTATACCAAACGGATTATTCCCTCCAAGTAATGCTACGGCAATCCCATCAAATCCTACTCCTGTAAACGAAGACATCGCTGTCATACTCTGGAATGTCCCTAATCCTTCCATCGCTCCACCAATCCCCGCAAATGCACCAGCAATTGTCATGGAGAATACTACATTACGAGAAACTTTCATACCTGCATATTGAGAAGCATGCTGATTAAATCCTACTGACTTTAATTCGTAACCTAAAGTTGTTCGATCTAATAAGAACCACATTAAAATAGCGATTAAAATTGCTACAATAATTCCCCAGTGTAGACGTGAACCATCAGTAATAGAAGCAAGCCAGTCTGAAGATAGTGACGCACTCTCTTTAATATCATACGTTTTGTCATTACCCGCATGTAAGAAACGCTTAATGATGTCATACGTTACATACAAAGCGATATAGTTCATCATAATAGTTACAATAACTTCATTCACTTGAAACTTCCCTTTTAAATATCCCGGAATGAAGCCCCAAATTCCGCCCACCAATGCTGCAAATAAAATAGATAATGGAATATGAAGGAAAGCTGGTAGTGAGACTGCATAACCGAACCAAACCGCTGCAAGCCAACCAACTAACAATTGACCCTCTACCCCGATATTAAATAAACCTGTACGAAATGCAAACGCCACCGATAAGCCAGCAAGAATAAGCGGTATCATTGTACGAAGCGTTTCACCAATCGCACTTGCGCTGCCGAACATTCCTGTCCAAAGTGCACTATAACCAACAATTGGATCATAGCCACTAACTAGCATTACAATCGCTCCTACAAGTAAGCCGAAAATAACGGATAGTACTGGGACTAAAATATTTATCGTTCGTTCTGTTAAAAGCTTTTTAGCCATTTGTACCCACCTGCTCCTTCTTTGTTCCTCCAGCCATTAACAATCCAAGCTGTTGTTCATTCGTTTCTTTCGCATCAACTATTGCTACAATTTCCCCTTCATAAATAACAGCAATTCGATCGCTAACATTTAAGATTTCATCTAACTCTAATGATAAAAGTAATACACCTTTTCCTTTATCCCTTTGCTCTATTAATCTCTTATGAATAAATTCAATTGCTCCTACATCTAAACCACGTGTTGGCTGTGCCGCAATTAATAAATCTGGATTTCGGTCTACTTCACGTGCAATAATTGCTTTTTGTTGATTCCCCCCAGATAGAGCGCGTGCTAACGTTTGCTCACTAGGTGTACGCACATCAAACTGTTCAATAAGAGCCTTTGCTTTTTCTGTAATTTTGCTGAAATTTAAAATCCCTTTCTTTGAAAATGGATTTTTATAATACGTTTGCAGAACTATATTATCTCTAACAGAAAAATCAAGAACGAGTCCGTGTTTATGACGATCTTCTGGAATATGACCAATTCCTTCTTCTGTTATTCTTCTAACAGGCCAATTTGTTATTTCTTTTCCTTTAATTGCAATAGAACCTGACTCAACTTTTCGTAAACCAGTAATTGCTTCTATTAATTCACTTTGTCCGTTTCCATCAATCCCTGCAATCCCAACAATTTCCCCCGCACGAACAGTTAAGTCAAGGCCTTTTACAGCAGGTAGTTGACGTGCATCGTGAACAACAAGGTTTGCAATTGAAAGTACCTCTTCTTTTGGCTTCGCGTCTATTTTTTCTGTTTTAAAATTCACTTGACGTCCGACCATTAATTCTGCAAGTTTATTTTCATCCGTATTTGCAACGTCAACCGTTCCAATCCCTTTTCCTTTACGAATAATCGTACAACGATCGCAAACTTCCATAATTTCTTTCAACTTATGTGTAATAAGAACAATAGATTTTCCTTCTTGCACAAGCTTTTTCATAATTTGAATTAGCTCATGAATTTCTTGCGGTGTTAACACAGCTGTTGGTTCATCAAATATTAAAATTTCTGCACCGCGGTAAAGAGTTTTCAAAATCTCAACACGCTGCTGCATACCAACTGAAATATCCTGTATTTTCGCATATGGATCTACAGATAAACCGTATTGTTCAGACAGTTTTTGAATTTCTTTAGCAGCTTCCTCAACAGCAATTTTCCCTTTTTTCTTCGGTTCATTTCCGAGAATAATATTCTCTGTAACTGTAAAATTATGAACAAGCATAAAGTGTTGATGGACCATTCCAATACCAAGGTCATTTGCTATATTCGGATTTGTGATTTTTACAGGTTTACCTTTAATTTTAATTTCACCCTGCTCTGGTTGGTACAAACCAAATAGTACATTCATCAATGTGGATTTCCCTGCACCATTTTCTCCAAGTAAAGCATGTATCTCACCCTGCTTTACTTGCAGCGTAATATCATCATTCGCTACAATGCCTGGGAATACTTTCGTAATGTTATTCATCTCAATTACGTATTCCATTGTGTTCCTCCTTTTAACAGGGAACATTCCCTATTACACTATTAACTTATTAAGCAATTCGGAAGTTTTATACATACAAAGGTTAGTTCTATGAACTAACCTTTGCTATTTCTCTATTTATTTTTTTAGAGAAGCTTCATATTCTTTATACTCTTTATCTGTAGCTGGCACTTTAATTTCACCGGCTGTAATTTTCTTTTCAAGCTCTTCTACTTTTGTTAAAATTTCAGGGTTAACTTTTTTCACGTTATCAGTTGTTTTTGAAATACCAATACCGTCATCTTTTAAGCCAAACTCTTCAATTTTCCCGCCTTTTAAATTCCCATCTTTTGCTTCTTTAGCTACTTTTTCTACTGCTACATCAACACGTTTAATCATTGAAGTTAATGTTACATTTTCAGGCATACCTTCTTGATGTTGGTCACGGTCAACACCGATTACCCAAACATTTTCACCTTTTTTCTTACGGTTTTTCGCTTCTGTGAACACACCGTTACCTGTACCACCAGCAGCATGATAAATTACGTCTACGCCTTGACCATACATTGCTGAAGCAAGAACTGTACCTTTTTCAGGCTTATCGAATGCTTCTGCATATTCAGATACGATTTCAATGTTTGGATTTACTGCCTTTGCACCAGCTTTAAATCCATTTTCAAATTTACTAATTAAATCACTTTTCATTCCACCAACAAATCCTACTTTATTCGATTTTGTTGACATAGCTGCTACCGCACCTACAAGGAATGATCCTTCATGATCTTTAAACGTAATACTCGTTACGTTCGGTGCATCTACAACAGTATCTACGATTGCAAATTGTTGTTTTGAAGATTCTTTTGCTACTTCTTTAATTGCACCTTCTAATTTATAACCAATTCCGAATGTTAAATCATATTTATCTTTTGAGAATTTTTTTAAATTCGGAATATAATCAGCTTCTTTTTCAGACTGAAGGTAACGATAATTTGTCTTTTCTTTTAAACCATTATCTTTACCAAACTTTTGTAACCCTTCCCAAGAAGATTGGTTAAATGACTTATCATCAACGCCCCCAACATCCGTTACGAGACCAACCTTGAAGTCTTTATTGTCTTTCGTGTCTTTCTTGTCACTGCTCGCCTTATCCGAGTTACCACATGCACCTAAAACTGTACTTGCTGCTAAAGTTAATGATAATAAAAGGCCTGCTTTTTTCTTCATACTAGAAACCCCTCCAAAAATGATATATATTTATTTATTCTTACGCTGCTGTTCCTTACTTCTTGCTGTCACCTCCCTAAAAAGGAATTTACCTACATACGCTTTCTTAATACGTGGAAGCTAAATTTATCAGCTCTAAAGTAATTGATAGAATATAAGATTGGCTCATCATTTTGATCATAGTGCATTTGTTTTAATACAAGCAGTGCTGTTTCAGGCTCACATTCTAAAATTGGTGAGATTTTAGGGTGATAGCCAATTGGCTCAATGTGAGCAACCGCATATGTTATGCGCTTATGCGTGTTATTATGTATCACCGTTAATAATGATTCCTCATTGTAACCCGATAAGTCTGGCAATATTTCTTTTGCAAGTTTATCGATACAATACACAACAGGTTCCCCATCTGCTGTACGCACGCGTTCAATCATCACTGCATTAAAACCATCTTCACTATTAAACTTCTCTTTTTCCTCTTCTGTTAAAGTTGTAGTAGATGATGATAAAAAGATTGTTCCTGGTGTTTTCCCCACACTAGAAATCATATCTGTAATACTAGAAAGTTGTTCTATTCCAGAAGAAAATAATGGCTTTGCATTTACAAATGTCCCTACACCATGTCTACGAATGACAACATTTTCTTCTTCTAAAATACGCAACGCTTCCCTTAAAGTCGCTCTACTTACGCCAAGTTCTTTCGCTAAATCAAACTCTGATGGTAACTTTTGTCGTTCTTTATAAGCTCCATCTTTAATTTTTTCTTTGATGTGATCAATCACCCGTAGATATAGGTGACGACTATCAGATTTTACTGACATAAGACTCCCCCGCATTTCAATTATTCGACCTCTGATGTAAGACTTCTTTTCTCTTTTTTCAACTTACAACATAGTACAAATGACTAAACACCAAAATAAGTGTAATTGTCGAATAAATAATAATAATTTTTTAAAATAAAATTTTCACTCTTTATTGCATAAAAAAAACTTTGCACCATAAACATTCCTCATTTCGAGAAAAAGTTCGGCACAAAGATCCTTTACATCCTTTGTTACACACTTTTCCCCTCATAGTCTAGCAATTCATGGTTGCCAGGTAGAAACTTATGGACCTTATCTCCAAGATTATATGAGGCAGTGATTCTTTTCGAAGTAATCTTACCACTTGCTCTCATACGTGTCAACAAAATCTAACATTTTTCTGCATTAAATATCGAACATTTACATAAAACATACTCAAAGTATTCGTATTCTAAAGGGCACCCCTAAATGTAAGCCCTTTCTTTATCGCTGAGTATAGTATATAACAAAAACACTATATAAAAAAGCCTAATTGTAAAAACAATTAGGCTTTTTTTAAGAACTTTTTTCTTGTACATCATTAATGAGTACTTCTCTCGGTTTACTCCCTTCATACGGACCTACTACACCATTCATTTCCATTGCATCAATTAGGCGAGCAGCTCGCGTATAACCTACTCTAAACCTACGTTGTAACATAGAAACAGATGCTGTTTGCATTTCCACTACAAGTTGAACCGCTTCATCATATAATTCATCTTCTACTTCCTGCTTCGTATCAGGAACATCTTGCGGAATCATATCTTCTTGATATTGTGCTTTTTGCTGTCCAATAACATATTCTACAACTCTCTCAACTTCATCATCTGATAAAAATGCGCCTTGTACACGTACAGGTTTCGATGCACCAATTGGTATAAACAGCATGTCTCCACGACCTAGTAGCTTCTCTGCACCACCACCGTCAAGAATTGTACGAGAATCTGTTTGAGAAGATACAGCGAATGCAATACGTGATGGAATATTTGCTTTAATAACACCCGTAATAACGTCAACTGACGGACGTTGCGTTGCAATAATTAAATGAATACCAGCAGCACGAGCCATTTGCGCTAGACGCATAATCGCATCCTCTACATCAGACGAAGCAACCATCATTAAATCTGCTAACTCGTCCACAATTACTACAATATAAGGTAATTCGGGTTGTTTCGCTTCTGATTGACTATTATGCTCTTTTATATAATCGTTGTATCCTTCAATGTTACGTGTACCACTATGAGCAAACAATTCATAACGACGTTCCATTTCACTCACAACTTTTTTCAATGCTTGCGATGCTTTTTTCGGATCAGTTACAACTGGCGTTAACAAATGAGGCACACCGTTATATACATTTAGCTCTACCATTTTCGGGTCAATCATCATTAATTTTACTTCATGTGGTTTTGCACGCATTAAAATACTAACAATAATACCGTTAATACATACACTTTTCCCGCTACCTGTCGCACCAGCTACGAGTAAATGAGGCATTTTATTTAGCCGGGCTAATACAGCTTCACCTGTAATATCTCGGCCAAGACCAATTAACAACTTCTCTTCCGGATGATTATTAGCCTTAGAGTCAAGAACTTCCCTCAGCGTTACCATCGAAACTTCTGAGTTTGGAACTTCGATCCCTACAGCTGATTTCCCGGGAATTGGCGCTTCAATACGAATGTCCTTTGCAGCTAAAGCAAGGGCTAAATCATCACTTAAACTGACAATTTTGCTTACCTTTACCCCCATATCAGGATACACTTCATATTTTGTAACTGCAGGACCTCTATGCACTTTTGTTACTTTCGCTTTCACTCCGAAACTTTGGAATGTACGTTCTAATTTACGAGCATTCTCATAAATTTCCGCATTTTCATTTGTAACTTGCTTATTCTTTGGAAATTTTAATATATCAAGTGAAGGAAGCTTGTAATCTTTATTTTCTACATTTGAAAATTGCATAGGAGGTGCTTGCGCTTCACTCTCTAACGATTCAACAATTTTTTCTCCACGCTTTTTCTTTGGTTCTTCAATTGGCGGAGTCTCTTCAATAAACGGTGAAGTGATCAACTCTTCTTGCTCTACTTCGATTCGTTTATCCTCTTCTTCATTTACAGGATAATTCTCAGTGAAATTCGAAATAATCGGAGGATCAATTGAGATTTCTTCCATCGGCTCAATAATTTCTTCTTGTTCTGCAGCACGTTTGCTTCTTGTGCTTCTTGTTGTTTTTTTCTTTTCTGTTTGTTCAGCCGTTCTTTTGGCTCTCCAATCTTTATAATCCCCTTGCATCACTTGAAACTGACTTCTAAGAATTCTACCAACTGGAGCTAACACTTCTCCAATATGCTTATTTGTTATACAAAGTATACCGAGAATAACTAGAATAATACCAATGATATAAGCTCCTACTTCGTCAAATAAGAAGTAACATGTTGCGAACATAAGCGCACCAAACATACCACCACCTAAATGAACGCTATCTGGCCCCTTTTTCATTTCAAGAAAGAAGTTATCTTTCGTACTCACAATAACAGAAGTATTTTGCACTGCTCCATCTTTTGTAAGAAGGTTAAATAATGTAATATGACTAAACATTAATATCGCCAATACAATTAAATAAAATCCAATTAATCGTTTATTTAAAAGGTTCGGCCATCCGCGTTTTATAACAAAGGAAACCGATAAAGCTATTACACCTAACACACCAATTATGTACCACTCACCAAAGAAGAAGCGAAAAAATAACACAAACGATTTCCCTACAACGCCTAGCTGTAAAATCGTAATGATTGAAAGTGCAAAAAGAGTTAAACCGACGATTTCATAATACAAAGTTGGCTTTATCGTACGTCTTGCCTTTGCCTTCGTCCCTCTTTGCTTTTGTTTTGCCATTTCTTCACCTCGTGTTCTACATATAAGTAAAGCTCCCTTCAAAACGCTCTATTTATATGTCTGTTTTCTCTATTTTTCTGGTCTTTATATCTTCTATTTTTACACTTCTTGTAAAATGCTAAATAAACAGAAGAAAGCAGCCTACTCATGGCTGCTCAACCGTCTTGTTTTTTATATTATACCATAGCTTCTAAACAAAATCCTTCTTTTTGCTAAAAGGTTATTTTCTGACCGGGCTCAAACTCTAAATAGTGAAGTGGGTCCGTACTTAGCACACGTACAATAGAATAACATCCATGTTCCTCTTCAGAAACCATTAATTCCACACCATTTATATTTACAACTTTTTGACTTTCACATTGTGAATAATCGACCGGATACACAAGTTGCTCTGGCATAATTGTATATAAAATCATTGTAGCATTGTCCCTTCTGTACTATCTTCCGCACGAACATCTATTAATTCGTTTAATTTTCGAATCGCATTTCCAATACCGCCGACATCATCTATAAGACCGTACTTTACTGCATCCCCACCAATTACATTCGTCCCAATATCTCGCGTTAAATTTCCTTTCGCAAACATAAGCTCTTTAAAACGATCTTCTGTTACTTTCGAGTGCTTCGTCACAAAACGAATGACTCTTTCTTGCATCTTATCCAAATACTCAAATGTTTGTGGCACACCTATGACAAGACCTGTTAAACGAATTGGATGAATTGTCATCGTCGCAGTTTCCGCAATAAACGAATAGTCAGTAGAAACAGCAATCGGTACACCGATGGAATGTCCCCCACCTAAAACTAGAGATACTGTTGGTTTTGAAAGTGAAGCTACCATTTCAGAAATTGCTAGCCCAGCTTCAACGTCACCTCCAACTGTATTTAATATTAAAAGCAAACCTTCAATTTTCGGATTTTGTTCAATCGCAACAATTTGCGGAATGATATGCTCATATTTTGTTGTTTTATTTTGCGGTGGTAATTGAACATGACCTTCCACTTGTCCGATAATCGTTAAACAATGAATACGTGATTCATTCATCTGTGGTACATTTGTCTGTCCAAGCTGTTGAATTTTTTCAACTATTGAAGCCTCTTTTCCAGCTTCTTTTGGCTCAGCTTCTTTTTCTTCATTTGTATATCGATCACGTTCTGTCATTTCGCATCCCCTTTCACTCGTATATAACTATTATTTCTTAAGTTATAAATTTCATTCGATAGGGTTAAAAAGAAAAAAGATCACCCATAAGGGTGATCTTTTTATACTTCCATAATAATCGGTAAAATCATAGGTTTTCTCTTTGTCTCTTCGTACAAGAACTGTCCTAATAATTCACGAATATTTTGTTTTAACATTGACCATTCAATTGAATATTCTTTAATTGACTGCTCAACAATCATACGTACAATCTCTGTAGATCGTTCAATTAACGCTTCTGATTCACGAACATATACGAAACCACGTGAAATGATTTCTGGGCCAGAGATAATTTTCTTTTCATCTTTACCAAGCGTTACAACAACTACTAGTATTCCATCTTGAGATAACATCTTTCTATCTCGAAGAACGATATTACCAACGTCACCTACACCTAATCCATCAATTAAAACATTACCAGCTTGTACTTTACCGACTAAGTTTGCTTCATCGTCACCAAAAGCAATTACATCGCCTTTTTCTACGATAAAGATATTTTCTCTTGTAATACCTACATCTTCAGCTAAATATGCATGTGCTTTTTGCATACGGAACTCACCATGTACGGGTACAAAGTACTTTGGTTTCATTAAATTTAACATTAATTTTAATTCTTCTTGGCTACCGTGACCTGACACGTGAACTTTTCGTTCGCCGTAATAAACAACTTCAGCTCCAGCTCTAAATAACAAATCAATAATTTTTGATACAGATATTTCATTACCCGGAATTGGCGAAGCAGCAATGATAACAGTATCACCTTTACGAATTGAAATTTGTTTATGCGCTTGTTTTGCCATTCTAGATAGAGCAGCCATCGGTTCACCTTGACTACCTGTCGTTAAAATAGCTACCTTTTTCTCTGGGAAGTTGTCTACTTCTTGTAATGAAATAACCATACCTTCTGGAACATCTAAATAACCAAGACGTCTTGCAATGTCTACTACTTTCACCATACTACGTCCTACTACTGCTACTTTTCGCCCTGTTTCAGCAGCTGCATCAAATACTTGTTGAATACGATGTACATTCGATGCAAATGAAGCAACGATAATGCGACCTTCTGCGCCGTAGAACACTTTAGAGATTTCTACACCAACTTCTTTTTCTGAACCTGTATAGCCTGGGCGCTCTGCGTTTGTACTATCAGATAACAAGCAAAGTACGCCTTCATTTCCGATTTGTGCCATTTTACCAAGGTCTGCTCCACTATTTCCAATTGGAGTTTGATCGAATTTAAAGTCTCCCGTATATACGACTGCACCTTTTGATGTATGGAAACAAACGCCAACAGAATCCGGAATACTATGTGTCGTTCCGAAGAATGACACCGTTGTAGTGTTAAATTCTACTGTTGAATTTGAATCGATTGTTTTTAGGTCTACACGGCCTAACATGCCCGCTTCACCAAGTTTTTCTTGTATAAGTCCTACTGTTAATTTCGTTGCATAGACTGGAATAGATAATTTACGAAGTACATACACAATTCCACCAATATGATCTTCATGACCGTGAGTAATAAATAAACCTTTTACTCGCTCTTGATTTTCCACTAAATATGTAATATCAGGAATAACGATATCAATTCCAAACATTTCATCTCCCGGGAACATTAACCCTGCATCTACGATAAAGATTTCAGAATCAATTTCAACACAGTACATGTTTTTCCCGATTTCACCTACTCCACCAAGAGCAAATACTTTAACAGACTCATTCTCTTTTCTCTTCATGTTGTTGCCTGGTTTAAAAATCTTGCAAACACTGATTTCACTAAAATTGCAGAGACACCAGGGGAAACTCTACAACCACCATATTTTCACCGTCCAAGACGAATGTCCTTACCGTTATGCGATATCATGTCCTTGTTTATTTTTTAAACCAGGTTTCACCTCTCTTTCATTATATAAATCAAATATCTTATTCGATATGATATGAAAATTTAATTAAATTATAATTTTTCCCAATTTTGCTAAGCATACCCGTACTAAGCTACTTAGCCATATTATACCTGATACAAGAAATAGAACACAAGTTAAATCGTGCGAAAGAAAGAGGAAAAGAACGGAATGACAACAAAAGTATCGAACGTATTTCCTTTATATTTACTCCGATTTTATACTCCATATTATTTTGAAGAACTAGCCATACATACGCTAAATTCATTTCATAATAGGGAGTTTCAAGATTTATTTTTCTAGAATCCAACAAAAACACTTACAAAATGGAGTTTTTTTATGAATTACGTCACATTTGAGGGGATTTCTCTAAAAACAGACACCGTAGTTTATTACGTTTATGCCATAATATCTATCATTTTTTGACTCAGTTAAAGGGATACGATTATTTTCTTATACACATAATGAAGAAGCGATTAATATTCTTATAAGAACACATATAAGTAAGAAAAAGAGGAAAAGATTTGCATATAATAAAAAATGACCTAGTTCTACACTAGGTCATTTTTTATTAACGAGGGATAGATTGCATTACAGATTGTAACGTTACTCTTTCTTCTTCTGTTAATGGAAGAAGTGGTAAACGTACAGAACCTACATCTAATCCAACCATTTGTAACGCTGTTTTTACTGGAGTTGGACTTGGCGCCATAAATAATGAATCAGTTACTCTTACAAGTAATTGATGTAATTTTTGTGCCTTCTTAAATTCTCCTGCTTGAAATGCTGTAATCATTTCTTGCATTTCGTTTCCGATAACATGAGAGGCTACCGAAACGATACCTTTCGCTCCAACTGCCATAGCTGGTAACGTTAAACCGTCATCACCGCTGTATACCGCAAAGTCGTCCGCTGTTTTTTCAATGATTTCTGTCATTGTTAACACATCGCCGCCGGCATCTTTAATAGCAACAATGTTTTCTATTTCTGATAAACGAACAACTGTATCAACGGAGATTTGTACAATAGATCGTCCTGGAACGTTATATAGCATAACCGGAAGCGGCGTGCTTTCAGCAATTGCTTTAAAATGCTGATACATTCCTTCTTGACTCGGTTTGTTATAATACGGTGCTACTAGCATTACTGCATCCACACCAACTTCTGTTGCCTTTTTAGTTAAGTCAATAGAAGCATGCGTATTATTGCTACCTGTTCCAGCGATTACGGGCACTCTTTTATCGACAACAGATACGACATGGCGATATAACGCTACTTTCTCTTCTGAAGTTAATGTAGGAGATTCTCCTGTCGTTCCTCCTACCACGATTGCTGTTGTACCGTTATCAATTAAATAATTTACCAATTTCGTTGTCTTTGCAAAATCGATATTCCCGTTTATATCAAACGGTGTTACCATCGCGGTTGCAATTGTCCCAAAATCTATCATGGTCTCACTCCTTATTGTTCCAGTTGCTTTTCTTTTGAAAGCTCAAACGCACTATGTAATGCATTTACAGCCTCCACTAAATCAGTTTCTTTTACAAGAACCCAAATTGTTGTATGACTATCTGCCGATTGCAGGATTTGAATACCTTTTTCCGCTAAAGCTGTAACGATTTTCGCAGTAACCCCTGGGTATCCTGCCATTCCAGCCCCAACGATAGATACTTTCGCACAATGTTCTGTCACAATTGGCTCATATCCAAGGTTCTGTAATAATTTAACTGCATGACTTGATACATTATCACTCACTGTATATGCTACGCCAGTAGGTGAAATATTAATTAAATCAACACTTATTCTTTCGTTCGCCATCTCTTTAAACACATGTTGTTGCAAATCATATGCCGTTTCTTTTGCAAGCACTTTAATTTGCGTTACGTTTGATACGTGGGCAATGCCTGTAACAGGACGTTCTTCTACATCACGACCTCTTGTAGCACCGTCATATGCTGAAATAAGCGTACCTTCACTATCAGAATACGTAGAACGTACACGAAGTGGCACTTTTGCATGCATCGCAATTTCAACTGCACGTGGATGAACGACTTTCGCACCTTGATAAGCCATGTTACAAATTTCGTTATACGTTACAGTTTGAAGATGACGTGCATCTTTTACAATACGAGGATCCGCAGTCATAACACCTTCTACATCAGTGAATATATCGATGTATTCAGCATGAAGTGCAACACCTAATGCTGAAGCTGAAGTATCACTACCTCCGCGTCCAAGTGTTGTCGTATCACCTTTTTTCGTTTGTCCCTGGAATCCTGTAACGACGATTACATCTACATTTTCTAACTCTTCATGTATACGATCGCAATTCATTTCAATAATCTTTGCATTCGTAAAGTCATCATTCGTTACAAAACCAGCTTGTGCACCATTTAATGCTGCTGCTTTTATACCGTTCTCATTCAACATATTAGAGAAAACAATTGCAGAGATTAACTCTCCACACGATAATAATAAATCTTGCTCACGCTTAGAAATAGTAGATTCCTCTTGATTTACAAGACTTAATAACGTATCCGTTGCATATGGTTCACCTTTACGGCCCATAGCAGATACGACAGTAACTACTTTATAACCAGCAGCTAATGATTTTTTTATATGATGAAGCGCATGCTTACGTCCATTGTCATCACGTACTGATGTGCCACCAAATTTTTGAACAATTATTTTCATATTTTGCACCTTCTCTTAGCCGTTTACACTAATTGTAATTTTACTAAGCGCTCTGCAATTTGAACAGAATTCCATGCAGCGCCTTTTAATAAGTTATCAGATACGACCCAAAGATGGAATCCTTTATCGTTATTTAAATCTTTACGGATTCTTCCAACGAATACTTCGTTTTTACCTACTGCAGTAGCTGGCATTGGATATAACTGCTCTTCTGGATTATCTTGTAGAACAATACCTTCCGCATTTGCAAGTAAGCTCTTTAATTCTGCTACTGTTACGCCTTCTTTTTCTACTTCGATGTAAACAGACTCAGAGTGTCCTGATACAACTGGTAAACGTACACATGTTGCCGCTACTTCTAATTCAGGCATATGCATAATTTTTTTCGTTTCGTTAATCATTTTCATTTCTTCAAACGTAAATCCATTATCTTGGAATTTATCAATCTGTGGAATCGCATTAAAAGCAATTGGGAAATGCTTCTTATCACCTGATACAGGAAGAACATTTGCCTTAACTTCTTCGCCATTTAAGATTGCTTGTGATTGTTCATGCAGTTCTTCAATAGCTGCCGCACCAGCACCTGATACAGCTTGATATGTGGAAACGATTACTCGTTTTAAACCATATTGCTGACGAACTGGCTCAAGAGCTACTACCATTTGAATTGTAGAACAGTTTGGATTTGCAATAATACCATTATGTTCTTTTAAGGCGTTTTCATTTACTTCAGGTACAACAAGTGGCACGTTTTCTGTCATACGGAATGCACTTGTATTATCAACAACAATCGCACCGCGTTTTGCTGCTTCTGGCGCTAATTGTTTCGATACAGATCCACCAGCACTAAATAGTGCAATATCTACTCCTTCAAAGCTTTCAGGAGTTGCCTCTTGAACTGTAAATTCTTCGCCTTTAAATACAAGTTTCTTACCTGCAGATCGTTTAGATGAAAGTAACGTTAATTTCCCGATTGGAAATTCTCGTTTCTCTAAAGTATTTAACATTTGTTCACCAACTGCGCCGGTTGCTCCAACTACAGCGACATGAAAAGTTTTTTGCTTTTCCATCACTATGCCCCTTTCTAGATACCAATCCTTCTATAACTTAGAATCAGAAGGAGTATACAATACCCCTTCTAATCTTAATAACGTTAATTTTATCATATTCTACAGTAAGAATGATGGTTTCATCAAAAATTGTCCGTTTTTTTTCGTTTTTTAATTCATATATCTGAATTTTTCTACGACCACCGGTTGCAATTGCTTCCCTTGCAGCGCTTCTAATACTGTATCTTCCAGTAACTCCATACGAGCTACCATTGAGTTCGGTTTTTTCTCTGGCGCATCTTGACCGAATGGGACGAAGTAGATGTTTTTTGTTGCCATTAGGCGCATGAGATTTACCCCATTTAACCCTAAAGCATCATTCGTCGAAACCGCCAATACGACAGGCTTGCCATTTCTTAGCGTCGCTTTTGCTGCCATTAGTACTGGAGAATCTGTCATTGCATTTGCAAATTTACTCATAGAATTTCCTGTTAAAGGAGCGATTACCATGCAGTCTAATGGAATTTTAGGTCCAAGTGGCTCTGCTCCAACAATTGAATTAATTGCTTTAAAACCTGTTATTTCTTCAATCTTCTTAATCCACTCTGCTCCTTCTCCAAATCTAGTATTTGTTGATTGAACAGTGTATGAAACAACAGGACGTACTTCTGCTCCTTCAGCAATTAATTTTTCTAAGTGCGGCATAACTTCCTCATACGTACAATGTGAACCTGTAAATCCGAAACCAATTCGTTTCCCCTTCAAACTCATTTCTTTTCCTCCTCCTTTGCGATTGCATCTGCTGCTAATAACTGAGAAAGAACATTTGCTAAGATTTGCCCAGCCGTTTTTGGGGCAACAATACCTGGTAATCCAGGTGCTAGCAATGCTTTGACTCCTCTTTTTTCTGCATATCTAAAGTCGGTACCGCCTGGTTTAGAAGCTAAATCAATCACTAACGTATGAGCTGGCATTTTTGCAATAACATTCGCTGTTACAACGAGGTGCGGAATCGTATTAATTACAATATCGATATTTCCTACTTCTTTCTCTATGTCTTGCATATGAAAAGGAGAAAACATCATTTCTGTAATACGTGCAATATGTTCAGATCGTCTTGCTCCAACTTTGACATGGGCTCCTAATGATTGAAATGCTCTCGCAACACTCATTCCTGTTCTACCAAATCCTAGAACCATTACATTGGACCCATGAATTGTATAGTCGGTATGTTGAATTACCATCATTAATGTACCTTCTACCGTTGGAATAGAATTGTATATTGCTACATCATCACGATCAAATAATTTAACAAGTTTTCGGTTCGTAGTAGATACGAGATTTTCCAAGTAAGGTGTACCAATACCTGAATATATAGTAAAGTGTTCTGGTGTATTTTCAATTTGTTCTTTCGTTATTGAAACTTTTTCATTTGAAAAAATAGTATCTACTTCTCCTTTGGCATTTGTACCGGCAACCGGCAAAATAATTGCGTCTACAGAAGTGAAATCTAAATTTTGTATACTTTCTTTTGCTGCCCCTGTGAAACCATGATCTAACTGATCAAAACCTATCAAAGAAAGTTTCGCATCCAATTCAACTAGCTTACGAATTACTTCTAGCTGTCTTGCATCTCCTCCTATGACAGCAATATGCATCTCAGTCAACATTCCCTAATTCACCTTCTTTTTCTGTCATTTATAAGAAAAGTGCCTACTTTTTCTTTTTCCTCCACATCATATGTAATGTACGAGTTTATGGTGATTGAAAATCCAAGTGCACATATGATTTATCAGGTTTCTATGTAGATACAAAAAAAGATGACCAAAATGGCCATCCTTCACTCCGAATTTGAACGATCTATACTATCACAAAGGAGCACGTGTCCGACTTTCTTTATTTGACTCCATGCCACCCTTACTTCTTGTGGTTCCTTTTTAAAACCTCCCCACTTCCCTACAGGTATTATAAGTGTTTGTATTTGTCCGTCTTTCACATTAATCTCTAAATCCATATAACCTAAGACTCCCATTTTTTCCGCTTTTTCTATATCTACAACCTCTTTACCACTTAATTCACTTAATCGCATACACACTCCACTCCCCTAATGAATTTTTCATTTGCATTGTCTATAATTAGTACCTATTCTATATGTATAAAAAAAATAACCTTCTCTCATTTAAAAAGAAAGAAGGTTATTTTCAGATACATCGTAAAAATTGATTATAGTTTTATTCCTTTTGGAAGTTTTCCGTCTGGACTAATAAGTGCCGCAGAGAACTCGTCAGTAAACATATTGCGAATTAATCCGTCCACATTTTCTTTTGTTACAGTGTTTACACTTTCAATAATCTCATCAAGTGAACGATGTTTACGAAGAAGCAATTCATTTTTACCGTTACGGCTCATACGGCTATTTGTACTTTCTAAACTTAACATTAAGTTTCCTTTTAATTGCTCTTTACTATTCATAAGCTCTTTTTCTGTAATACCTGTATTTTTCAATGTCTCTAATGTTTCTTGCATTGTTTCATACAATGTATCTAATTGTTGGCTACCTGTTCCACCGTAAAGTGTTAACATGCCTGTATCTTCATAAGAAGAGTGGTAAGAAAATACTGAGTAAGCTAATCCACGTTGCTCACGTACTTCTTGGAATAAACGGCTACTCATGCTACCGCCTAAAACATTATTTAATACAATTAAGTTATAAATATCTTCGTGTCCCATTTGTAAGCCTTTATATCCTAGACATAAATGAGCTTGTTCCGTTTCTTTTTTACGGGCTACCTTATTGAAATGGAAAATTGGGCTATGTACTTGTTCACGGTTTGTTGTTCCTTCATAACTACCGAAATATTGCTCCACTGTTTGTAAAAATGCTTCATCAATATTTCCTGCGATTGATACAACTACATTTTCAGGTGTGTAATGATCTTTTATATATTGACGTAACGTATCACCTGTAAACGTATTAAGCGTTTCTTCTGTTCCTAAAATAGGATATCCAAGTGGATGCGTTTCATATGTTGCTTTCGTTAACATATCATGCACAATATCATCTGGAGCATCTTCGTACATTTTAATTTCTTCACATACGACATTCTTCTCTTTTTTCAGTTCTTCCTCATCAAATGTTGAATTAAAGAACATGTCTGCTAAAACATCTAAAGCATATTTAGCATGCTCATCTAATACTTTTGCATAGTAACATGTATATTCTTTTGAAGTAAATGCATTCACTTGACCACCAATGCTATCAAATGATTCTGCAATCTCTCGTGCACTACGTGTTTCTGTCCCTTTAAAGAACATATGCTCTAAAAAGTGAGAAATCCCGTTATTTTTTTCATTTTCATTTCTTGATCCCGCATGGATCCAAATACCAATCGCAACCGATCTTACAGTTGGTATATTCTCCATAACTATTCTTACACCATTTTTACAAGTATATTTTTTAATCAAAAACTTTCCTCCTACTGCCAGTTTCTCTAAATAAGTGCTATTATTTAATGATAACAAGTTTAAGGATGAATGTCATGCAAATGTATTTAATCCACACGTTTTTCATCCAGTAATTCTGTTATATTCCCCACTTTATATCCTTGTTCCTTCAATTTTTTAATCATTGTATCTAATGCTTCTGCCGTTGACGAAGTAGGATGCATTAATACGATAGCACCTGGGTGTATTTTTCTCATTACTCTCTGCAATAGTACATCTGGCTCAGGTCGCTTCCAATCGATTGTATCGACAGTCCACATAATCGTTCCCATTTGGAAATCATCAGCGATTTTCACGACTTCATCCCGAAAACTTCCACTCGGCGGGGCAAACCATCTTACTTTTTGATTCGTTACTACTTCTATCATTCGATTTGTTTTTTGTAACTGCTCTCGTATTTCATCAGACGATAGCGTTTTCATATTAGGGTGCGTATAAGAATGATTTCCGACTTCTTGATTTGCATCGACAATCATTTTTGCAAATCGTAAATTTTCTTTCACCCAACGTCCTTCTAAAAAGAAAGTGGCCTTCACATCATGCTTTTTCAATATCTCTAATATGCGAGGCAAATACTCATTTCCCCATGCCACATTTATTGTTAATCCTACCATTTTTTTATTTGGATGGCCTCTATAAATTGGAGCGGATGATAAATCTTCTAAATGAACACTCGGTGAGACTTCTTTGAATTCAAGATATTTTTGATCAAATTCCTTTAGCTTCTTCATATTATTATACGATGCTTCAATATCCACTTGTCTTCCATTATATCCAGGTGTTGCCTTCCATATTTTATCAATCATCGCATTTTGAGGTGCAATCTCATACTTTTTTGCATGCTTTTGAATTTCTTCATGCAAGTTATCTTGTGCAAAAACAGAATAAGAGCCTAAACTGACATATAAAGAAAATATACATATGTATGCCAATATACGAACTTTCATATAAACCCTCCCAAATTAACTATATAAAAACATTTTCTTCTTATCTTTGTTAATTTGAGCGTTATAATGAAAACTATACCTATGCTGACATAAAAATATATATAAATCATATTTTTACATAACAAAAAAAGCCAGTTAAACTGGCTTTTACTTATTGCTGCTCTTGTTTGTTTTCTTCTTTAGCAGCTTCTTTTTCTTGCTCTTCTTTTAGCAATACTTTTCTAGATAGATTTACGCGACCTTGCTTGTCAATCTCGATAACTTTAACTGTAATTACATCACCGATTTTTACAACGTCTTCTACTTTACCTACACGCTCAAGTGCAAGTTCAGAAATATGAACTAATCCATCTTTACCGCTGAATAATTCAACGAAAGCACCGAATTTCTCAACACGTTTCACTTTTCCTTCGTAGATTTCACCTACTTGTACTTCGCGAACGATATCTTCGATAATTTTCTTAGCTTTGTCGTTCATTTCTTGGTTTATTGAAGAAATGAATACTGTGCCATCTTGCTCGATGTCAATTTTAACGCCAGTTTCTTCAATAATTTTATTGATTTGTTTACCGCTCGGTCCGATAACGTCACGGATTTTATCTGGATTAATTGTCATTGTAATAATCTTTGGAGCGTACGCTGATAATTCAGTGCGTGGCTCTGGAATAACAGATAACATATGATTTAGAATGTGCACACGACCAACTTTCGCTTGTTGTAATGCCTCTTCTAAAATTTCACGAGATAGACCATCGATTTTAATGTCCATTTGTAGTGCAGTTACACCTTGTGCTGTACCTGCTACTTTAAAGTCCATATCACCTAAATGATCTTCCATACCTTGAATATCAGATAAAATTGTGTAATGCTCACCAGTTTTAACTAGACCCATTGCAATACCTGCAACTGGAGCTTTAAGTGGAACACCAGCATCCATCATTGCTAAAGTACTACCACAAATACTTGCTTGTGAAGTAGAACCATTTGATTCTAAAACTTCAGATACAAGACGTACTGTGTATGGGAAATCTTTTTCAGATGGAATTACAGGCTCAAGTGCGCGTTCTCCTAGTGCACCGTGACCGATTTCACGACGACCTGGTCCACGCATTGGTCTTGTTTCACCAACACTAAATGATGGGAAATTGTAATGGTGCATAAAGCGTTTTGATTCTTCTACACCAAGACCATCTAAAATTTGCACATCGCCTAATGCACCTAATGTACAAATACTTAATGCTTGTGTTTGTCCACGAGTGAACAAACCAGAACCGTGTGTACGAGATAAAATACCAACCTCTGATGCTAATGGACGGATTTCGTCACCTTTACGGCCATCTGGACGGATTTTTTCAACTGTAATAAGACGACGTACTTCTTCTTTTACAATTTTATATAAAATCTCATTTACTTGTCCTAATGTATCAGCGTCAGCTTCCTGCGCTTCGTAATGCTCAATAACACGCTTTTTCACTTCGTTAATTGCATCTTCACGTGCATGTTTCTCATGTACTTGAATTGCTGAATGCATATCTTCTTCAGCCATTTCACGTACAGCTTGGTTAAGATCAGCGTCAACTTCATAAAGTTTCACTTCTGATTTCTCTTTACCTACAGCTTGTACAATCTCTTCTTGGAATGCAATTAGACGTTTAATTTCGTCATGACCAAACATAATTGCTTCTAACATTGTTTCTTCAGGTACTTGATCTGCTCCTGCTTCAACCATGTTAATCGCATCTTTCGTACCAGCTACAACTAAGTGGATATCACTTTGTTCTTGCTGTTCTACTGTTGGGTTAATAACGAATTCGCCATTAATACGGCCAACTGTCGCACCAGCGATTGGACCTTCAAATGGAATATCTGAAATCGATAACGCTAATGAAGAACCAAGCATAGCTGCCATTTCAGAAGAACAATCTTGATCAACACTCATTACAATGCTGACAACTTGTACTTCGTTACGGAAGCCATCTGCGAATAGCGGACGAATTGGACGGTCGATTAAACGACTTGCCAAAATTGCTTTTTCACTTGGACGACCTTCACGCTTAATAAAACCGCCAGGAATTTTTCCGACTGCATATAAACGCTCTTCATAGTTTACTGTAAGTGGGAAGAAATCTACATTTTTTGCTTCTTTTGATGCAGTTGCTGTAGATAGAACCGCTGTATCGCCATATCTTACTAATACTGCTCCGTTCGCTTGTTTTGCAAGCTGACCAGTTTCAACTGTTAGCTGGCGACCAGCTAAATCTATCGAGAAGACTTGCTTTTCTTGACTCATTTAAGTACCCCTCTCAATTTAAAGTATTCAATTCTTCTATGTAAATGGATAGTATATCACAATATTCTACCTCTAGTATTGCCTAAAATTAAGTAAGCTATAAAGCGTAGAAGATATATTTTTACCTAACAAAAAAGCGGGAATATTCCCGCTTCTTTGACTATCGACGTAAGCCAAGCTTTGTGATTAATTCACGGTAACGTGTGATATCGCTATTACGAAGGTAAGTTAGTAAGTTACGACGTTTACCAACCATCTTTAATAGACCACGACGTGAATGATGATCTTTCTTGTGAGTACGTAAGTGCTCGTTTAGAGTGTTAATTTGCTCCGTTAGGACAGCAATTTGAACCTCTGGAGAACCAGTATCAGTCTCATGAGTTCTAAATTGTGCAATGATTTCATTTTTACGTTCTTGTGTTAAAGCCATCCTATTTCACCTCCTATTAATTAAACCCCCAATTACCTAGCAAGCGTCGGTGAGTCGCAATGCCAAGCAATGGTTGTCATAAAGTACATAACATAGAATACTACTTTTCATTTGAAAAAGCAAGTATATTCTTTTCGCTCATAAAATATTCTTGTGCTGTTTTCTTATCTTTTGCGATTTGTTCAACTAACTCATCAATACCGTTGAATTTCTTTTCTGCTCTTATACGCATATGCCACTCTACTGTAACATTTTGATCGTATATATCTTTGTTAAATTCAAATAAGTGCACTTCAATTGATAATTGACGCTCATCTTCTTTAAAAGTCGGTTTATATCCAATATTACATACACCATCGTACCATTCATCGTGAACTTTTAATCTCACTGCATAAACACCTACAGGTGGCAATAAATACTCATCACTTAAACCTACATTAGCTGTCGGGAAACCAATTTGACGCCCACGTTTGTCGCCGTGTATAACTGTTCCCGCTACAGTATAGGCTCTACCTAAAATAGATGGAATTTGCTCCATTTCGCCATTTCGAATTAACTTTCGTAATGCTGTAGAACTTACTTTCTCTTCTTGAAATTCAACTTTTTCAATCACAGTCTGTGTAAACTCCCCTCTTGCATGAAATGGTAAAGTCTCCATCTTTCCTTTTCCTAAACGTCCATATGAATAATCAAACCCTGCTACTACATGCTTTACATTTAAACCAATAATATAATCATCTACAAATTGTTGCGGTAATAACCCTGCAAATGATTCATCAAATTTAATCACATATAATATATCGATTCCTAAGCTTTCGACTATTTTTTCTTTATCACGCATTGGTGTAATATACTCCACATGCGCATCCTTTTTCCCTAAAACAACAGATGGATGAGGATGAAATGTCATAACTGCACTTTTATATCCTCGTTCGTCCGCTATTTTTTTCGCAGTTCGAATTACACATTGATGTCCTAAATGAATGCCATCAAAAAATCCTAATGCCATTACAGTAGGTGGTAATTCTAATTTATTTTGTTCATGTGGATGAGTTAAATGAATAAGTTTCACGCTTGAATTCACCTTTTTCTGTAATAATCCTTCCAATAATTCATTATAGCTTTAGTTCTTGATTATTCACAAGTACTTTCATCGGCTTTAACATGCCAGGATGTTTCGGATGATGTTCATAAATTGCTAAGCAACGATCATTTTTATCAAACACTGTAATAAATGGTGCTGTTATTTCTAATTCATTCTTTAAGAACATACCATTCTTTATTTTCTCTGCTTGCTTTTCATCTACAACCATTTTTGGAAACTTACTTAATGCTTCATCAATTGAAATGAAGATAGACTCTACTGTTCCATTTTGCACGTTTTCTTCAATTTCTTCAAATGATATGCAATCTTCTAATAAAAATTCACCAGATGCCGTTCTTACAAGGTGAGACATATGTGATGGGAAACCAAGTTTCTCCCCGATCATTACAGCTAACGTTCTTACATATGTTCCTTTACTACACGTTACACGGAAACGGAATGAAATATTTTCTCCTTCAAAAACTTCACGATCATCAAGTAATACGAATTCATGAATTGTAATTGTACGAACTGGACGTTCCACCTCTTGTCCTGCTCTTGCATATTCATATAATTTTTTCCCGTTTACTTTTACAGCCGAGAACATTGGTGGCATTTGTTCAATCGTGCCTGTTAATTCCGCAAGGACTTTCTCTACTTCCATACGAGTAATAGTACGATCTACATTTTTCGTTTCAACAACCTCACCAGAAGCGTCTTCAGTTGTCGTTGAAAACCCTAATGTTACTTCACCTTCATATGTTTTCGTTTCACTTGTTAAAAATTGTGCAATTTTCGTTGCTCTTCCAACGCAAATTGGTAATACTCCTGTTACATCTGGATCTAATGTTCCCGTATGACCAATTCTCTTTTCTCGCAATATCTTTCTTAATTTAAATACACAATCATGTGATGTCATGCCTTTTGGCTTATGTAATAATACTACACCTTCCATATATGTTCACCTCATCATAATTCTTTCGTATTAAATATCCAAAACTTATTTTGCATTGAAAAAATGGATAGACAAATGTCTATCCATTATTCTTCACGTTTACCGTCTTTATTAATTTCATGTAAAAGTGTATCAATTCGATGACCATATCCGATAGACTCATCAAACTCAAAGGTAATTTCCGGTGTTTTACGAAGACGAATACGTTGGCCAATTTCTGAACGAATAAAGCCTTTTGCCTTCGCTAAACCTTTTAAAGTATTTTCTTTCTGTTCTTCGTCACCTAAAACAGAAATATATACTTTAGCAATTTGTAAATCACCACTCACTTGTACATCTGTTACTGTAACAAATCCAATACGTGGGTCTTTAATTTTACGACTGATAATATCGCCTAATTCTTTTTTCATTTGCTCGCCCACACGGTTCGCACGTAATTTCATAACTCTTCACCTCATTCAATACCATTCCAAATGTGTTATTGTACGTTCAATTTCAGGAAATGAATCGATGTACTCAAGTACACGATTCATTTCTTTTTCACAGATAACACGATTTGAGGATACGGAAACAATTGCAATTTCTGTACGTTGCCATACATCTTGGTGCCCAATTTCAGAAACAGCTACATTATAGCGCTGTTTCACACGAGTTAACACACGTTGTAAAATTGCACGTTTCTCTTTTAAAGAATGCACATCGTAAATCATACACTCGAATGAGAGTGAAGCGATAATCATCGCTTCACTTCTTCCATAATATACGCTTCAATGATGTCCCCTTCTTTAAGATCATTATATCTCTCAATTGTAATACCACACTCATAGTTTTGTGCAACTTCTTTTACGTCGTCTTTGAAACGTTTTAACGTATCAAGTTGTCCTTCGAAAATTACTACGCCGTCACGGATAATACGTACGCCACTATCACGCGTAATTTTACCGTCTGTTACATAACAACCTGCGATTGTTCCAACTTTTGTTACTTTAAACGTTTGACGAACTTCTGCTTGACCGATTACTTTTTCTTCGAATTCTGGATCAAGCATACCTTGCATCGCTGCTTCAATCTCTTCGATTACTTTATAAATAATACGGTGTAAACGAATATCAACGTTCTCTAATTCAGCTGTACGCTTCGCGTTCACATCTGGACGTACGTTAAATCCAATTACAATTGCATTAGATGCAGAAGCTAAAATGATATCAGATTCTGTAATCGCACCTACACCAGTGTGAATGATTTTAACTTTTACGCCTTCAACATCAATTTTACGAAGTGATGCTGCCATCGCTTCAACAGAACCTTGTACGTCTGCTTTTACGATTAAGTTAATTTCTTTTACATCGCCCTCTTGGATTTGTTGGAATAAATCTTCAAGGCTTAATTTAGATTTCTCACCACGTTGTGCAACTAACGCTTCTTGTGCACGTGATTCACCAATTTGACGAGCTTTCTTCTCATCAGCGAATGCCATGAAACGATCTCCAGCCTGTGGTACTTCGTTTAAACCAGTAATTTCAACAGGAGTTGATGGACCAGCAACTTTTACACGACGACCAATATCACTTACCATTGCACGAACACGTCCGAATGAAGTTCCAACAACGATTGGATCTCCAACTCGAAGCGTACCGTTTTGAACAAGTAATGTCGCGATAGTTCCTTTACCTTTATCAAGCTGCGCTTCGATTACTGTACCAGTTGCATAGCGGTTTGGATTTGCTTTGTATTCTTCTACTTCACTTACAAGAAGGATCATTTCTAGTAAGTTGTCAATGCCTTCGCCTTGAATTGCAGAAATTGGTACGAAAATAGTATCTCCGCCCCAAGCTTCTGGAACTAATTCATATTCTGTTAGTTCTTGCATTACGCGATCAGGGTTTGCAGCTGGTTTATCCATTTTATTCACAGCAACAATAATTGGTACTCCTGCTGCCTTCGCATGGTTAATTGCTTCAACCGTTTGTGGCATAACACCGTCATCCGCTGCAACAACAAGGATTGTAATATCCGTTACTTGTGCACCACGAGCACGCATCGTTGTAAATGCTGCGTGACCAGGTGTATCTAAGAATGTAATCTTCTTATCGTTTACTTCAACTTGATATGCACCGATATGCTGAGTAATTCCACCCGCTTCGCCTGCAGTTACTTTTGAGTTACGAATAGAATCCAGTAATGTTGTTTTACCGTGGTCAACGTGTCCCATGATTGTAACTACAGCTGGACGTTCTTTTAAGTTCTCTTCATCATCTTGCTCATCAATGAATGTTTCAAACTCAGTCTCGCTCACAATTACTTCTTCTTCTACTTCAATACCGTAGTCGTTAGCAATTAACTCAATTGTATCTTTATCCAAGTCTTGGTTAATTGTTGCCATAATTCCAAGCATGAAGAGCTTCTTAATAATTTCAGATGGCTCTTTGCTTAATTTTTTAGCAAGATCTCCTACTGTAAGGCTTCCAGAGAAAGTAATTTTATCTGGTGTTTCTACAATTTGAGTTTGTTGTCTACCAGCAAAGTTCTCTTGACGTTTGTCTTCGTTTCCTTTGCCTTTTTTCTTTTTCTTATTGCTGTTCTTTTTACTGCGAACAACTTTTTCTTCTACTTCAAACTCATCTGCAACAGAAGGTTTTTCAGTTTGATATTCATTATCTAATTTATTTACTACTTCATCGTCTAACATTGTCATATGATTCGAAACCTCGATATTCATTTCTTTTAGTTTTGTCATAAGATCTTTACTTGAGATATTATGTTTTTTTGCATATTCATGCACTCGAATTTTACTCATACCTTCACCCCCGGTAATTTGTATCGAGCATGCTACGCAGCTTTTTCGCAAAGCCTTCATCTAACACAGCTACAACGACTCGCTCATCTCTCCCAATCGCATGCCCTAATTGTTGTCGATTTTCGACCTTTCTCATTGGTACGTTGTAGTACGTAGTTTTATCTGTGATGCGTTTTGTAGTATTTACTGACGCATCTTCAGATAGCAATACAAGTTTTGCTTTGCCACTTCGTACTTCTTTTAAAACGAGTTCTTCACCCGAAATAATTTTCCGAGCCCGGTTTGCTAGTCCTAAAAACGATTTCCAATCGGACACTTATTTCGACTCCTTCTCAACAAGCTCAAGAAGCTCTTCATATAAAGAACCGTCGATTTTCGCTTTTAGATGATGTTCCAAAACATTTTTCTTTTGAGCTTGAAGAATGCTCTCCTTGTCCTTCGACAAGTAAGCACCTCGTCCTGATTTTTTCCCAGTTAAATCAATGGACACTTCTCCCTCTTTGGAACGAACAATGCGAACGAGCTCTCGTTTTGATTTCATTTCTTGCGTTGCAACACATTTTCGTAACGGAACTTTTCGATTGCTCATACTCATCACCTCTATTCGATTTCGTCTTCCACTGAATCGAATCCAAATGCGATTACGCTATCTTCTTCTGTTACAATACCAAGTTGTTTCGCATCAGACTCACTCTTAATGTCAATTTTCCAGCCTGTTAATTTAGCTGCAAGACGTGCATTTTGTCCACGCTTACCGATAGCTAATGATAGCTGGTGGTCTGGAACAACTACTGTTGTCGCTTTTTCTTCTTCATCTACAAGTACTTTAACAACTTGTGATGGGCTTAATGCATTTGCAACATATTCAACTGGATCATTTGACCAGCGAACGATGTCAATTTTTTCACCTTTTAATTCGTCTACAATGCGTTGTACACGTTGCCCTTTTGGTCCTACACAAGAACCAACTGGATCAACATCAGTGTTCTCTGCATATACAGAGATCTTAGAGCGATCGCCAGCTTCACGTGCTACAGAACGAATTTCTACAGTTCCATCATAGATTTCAGGAACTTCCATTTCGAATAAACGTTTTAAAAGACCAGGATGTGTACGTGATACGTAAATTTGTGGTCCTTTTGTCGTTTTTTCTACTTTCGTAATGAATACGCGAATACGATCATGTGGTTTGTATTGCTCATTAGGCATTTGCTCACTTACAGGTAATAAAGCTTCTACTTTTCCTAAGCTTACATAGATGAAACGAGCATCTTGACGTTGTACAATACCTACCATAATATCTTCTTCACGATCACTAAACTCAGAGTAAATAACACCGCGCTCTGCTTCACGCACTCGTTGTGTTACAACTTGTTTTGCAGTTTGTGCTGCAATACGACCAAAGTCTTTTGGTGTTACTTCAATTTCTAGTACGTCACCATCTTGGTAGTTTGGATTAATTTGTCTTGCTTCCTCTACAGAAATTTCAAGACGTGGATCAAACACATTGTCTACTACGTCTTTACGTGCTAAAACTTGAATTGTTCCCACTTCTGGGTTAAAGCTCACACGAACGTTTTGTGCTTGATTAAAATTGCGCTTATAAGCAGAGATTAAAGCTGCTTCAATCGCATCAATAATAATGTCTTTGCTAATGCCTTTTTCAGATTCTAATACGAGCAAAGCATCTAATAACTCAGTGCTCATGAAGATCCCCCTTCTAACTAAAACGTAACAGCAAGTCGCGCATTTGCGACTTTATCCATCGAAATTTGGATTTCTTTTTTACGTGTTTTAATTGTTAATAATAATGTTATTGTTGTACCATCGTAAGAAAGCAGTTTTCCTTCAAACATCTTTTCACCATCAATCGGCTCATATGTTTTAATTGCCACTTGTTTTCCTACCGCTTGCTGGAAGTCTTTTTCTTTCTTTAATGGGCGTTCCGCTCCAGGAGATGATACATCCAAAAAGTAAAGATGAGGAATTGGGTCCTCTTTATCTAAAGCTTCGCTTAAACGTTCACTTACCGCACCGCATTCTTCAATGTCGACTCCCTTTTCAGAATCGATGAATACGCGTAAGAACCAGTCTTGTCCTTCTTTCACATACTCTACATCTACAAGTTCAAGATTTAACTCTTCAACGATCGGCTGCGCAAATGCTTCTACAACTTCTGTGACTTTCTTATCCATAAACAGCCTCCTTCCTGCCGTCATGTACCATTTAAAAGAAGAAGACCCCGCCAATTTAAAAACGGTCTATCTTATTCTTTCTCGTTAGCTAACAAAAGCCCCTGCTGTTCAGCAGGGATTATCTGTCTTAGTATTACCAAATTTAAGAAGTAAAACTTGTAACAAAATATGTATATACGACAGAAATCTTTTACCTATCTACGTAGATAAAACATAGATAGTAACACGAAAGAGTGGGTTTCCCCACTCTTTTCTTTACACAATATACATGACATGGTTATCTCGGTTAATAGTATATCATAGGAAATGTTGATTTGCAAAGACTTTTCCTACCTACTAGAACAGTGATAACTGGTTTTGATCTGGTAAGTCTCCTAAACAACCTTGGCTATCTAAATACTCAATAATTGTTTTCGAAACCTTACTTCGCTGTTGCAAGTCTTCTTTTGATAAGAAGTCTCCATTTTTACGTGCTTCTACAATACTTAAAGCTGCGTTTGTGCCAAGACCAGGTACTGCATTAAATGGAGGGATTAATGTATCTCCATCAATAATAAATTCTGTTGCATGTGAGCGGTATAAATCCACCTTTTGGAATGAGTATCCACGCTCACACATTTCAAGTGTCATTTCTAGTACCGTTAATAAACTCTTCTCTTTCGGCGCAGCATCGAGTCCCTTTTGAGCAATTTCATCAATTCTTGCACGTATAGATGCTGAACCTTTCGCCATTGCCTCTACATCAAAATCATCTGCACGAACTGTAAAATATGCGGCATAGAATAACAGTGCAAAATGTACTTTAAAGTATGCGATACGTACAGCCATAAGTACGTAAGCAGCCGCATGGGCTTTAGGGAACATGTATTTAATCTTCTTACATGAATCAATATACCAACCTGGTACATTATTATTTTTCATGTCTTCTTCCCATTCTTCCGGTACACCTTTACCTTTACGAACCGACTCCATGATTTTGAAGGCTAATGATGGATCTAGACCTTGATAGATTAAATATACCATGATGTCATCACGACAACCGATAACTTCGCTCAGCGTACATGTACCGTTATAAATTAACTCGTTTGCATTACCAAGCCATACGTCGGTACCATGTGATAGTCCAGAAATTTGGACTAACTCTGAGAATGTCGTCGGTTTTGTCTCTTCTAACATCTGTCTTACGAATTTTGTACCAAACTCTGGTATACCAAGTGTACCTGTTTTACAGTTAATTTGTTCTTCCGTTACCCCTAACGATTCTGGACCAGAGAAAATTTTCATTACTTCTGGATCATCCGTTGGGATTGTTTTCGGATCAATACCACTTAAATCTTGTAACATACGAATAACGGTCGGATCATCGTGTCCTAGTATATCAAGTTTCAATAAATTATCATGAATCGAGTGGAAATCAAAATGCGTTGTTCTCCATTCAGCACCAATTGAATCAGCTGGATACTGTATTGGTGAGAAATCAAAGATATCCATGTAATCTGGCACAACGATAATACCGCCTGGATGCTGTCCTGTTGTACGTTTTACACCGGTACACCCTGCTACTAAGCGATCAATCTCTGCATTTCGAATCGTTAAGTTATGATCATTTGCATAACCTTTTACATATCCGTAAGCAGTTTTTTCCGCAACTGTACCAATCGTTCCTGCACGATATACATAGTCTTCACCGAACAGTACTTTCGTATAGTTATGGGCACGTGGTTGGTATTCCCCGGAGAAGTTCAAATCGATATCGGGTACCTTATCTCCTTTAAATCCAAGGAATGTTTCGAACGGAATGTCATGTCCATCTTTTACATATGGAATATTACAAGCAGGACATTCTTTATCTGGTAAGTCAAAACCAGAGCCTACAGAACCATCATTAAAGAATTCTGATTGCTTACACTTCGGACATACATAGTGTGGTGGTAATGGGTTTACTTCTGTAATTTCCATCATCGTTGCAACAAATGATGATCCTACCGATCCACGCGAACCTACTAGATATCCGTCTACTAACGATTTTTTCACAAGCTTATGTGAAATTAAATAAATTACGGCGAATCCATGCCCAATAATACTTTTTAATTCTTTTTCTAAACGTGCTTCTACAATTTCCGGTAGCTCTTCACCATAAATGCTACGCGCCATTTTATAACTCATATCACGCGTTTCATCATCAGCACCTTCAATTTTCGGTGTGTATAGATCGTCTTTTACTGGATGCACATCACCAATTAATGACGCAATCTTTTGTGTATTTGTTACAACAACTTCTTTCGCTTTATCTTCACCTAAGAATGAAAAACATTCTAACATTTCATCAGTTGTACGGAAATGTACTGGCGGTAATGAATGTCGATTTAACGGATTGGCTCCGCCCTGCGAACTGACTAAAATTTTACGATACATTGCATCCTCAGGGTCTAAATAATGCACGTTTCCTGTAGCAACAACTGGTTTATCTAACGTCTCACCTAGTTTTACTAAGTTAGAAATAATTGTTTTTAATTGACCTTCGTCTCGAACAAGTTCACGTTCTACTAAATGACGCAACACCTCTGGAGGCATTACTTCAATGTAATCATAGAACTGGGCAATTTCTTCTACCTCTTCAGGTGCCTTTTGCATCATTGCCTCGAAAACTTCACCTTTATCACAAGCCGTTCCTACTAAAATTCCTTCACGGTATTTTTTTAATAGTGACCTCGGCACACGTGGTACACGGTAAAAGTAATTAAGGTGAGAATATGAAACAAGTTTATATAAATTTTTCAATCCAACATCTGATGTGGCAAGTAACGTCATATGACTTGGACGGCCACGCTTATACGCATCCCCTTGTCCCATGCTATCATTTAATTGATCGTGATATTCAAATCCCTTTTCAATTACGTCTTTCAACATTTTCACAAGTAAATATCCCGTCGCTTCTGTATCATAAATTGCACGGTGATGTTGTGTTAATTCAATATCAAGTTTTTTACACATCGTATTTAATCGATGATTTTTCATTTCTGGGAATAAGAATCGTGCAAGTTCTAACGTATCAATAACGGGGTTATTCGTTTTTTCTAGTCCAGCCTTTTTAAAACCTACGTTAATAAAGCCCATATCAAAGCTCGCATTATGGGCAACAAGTGTATGGTCGCCCATCCATTCCTCAAACTTTTTAAACACTTCGTCCACTTCAGGTGCATCAGTTAACATATCATCTGTAATACCTGTTAATTCAATGATCGTCGCCGATAATGGTTGATGCGGATTTGCAAAAGATTCAAAGCGGTCAATAATTTCGCCACCCTTTACTTTTACAGCAGCCAACTCAATAACTGTATCGTATACAGCTGATAAACCTGTCGTCTCAACGTCGAAAACAACATACGTTTCCTCTGCAAGTAAACGATGCGCTTCGTTATATGCTATCGGTACACCATCATTAACTAAATTTGCTTCTACACCATATATAACTTTAACTCCAGCCTTCTTCCCCGCAGAATACGCCTCTGGGAAAGACTGAGCCACGGCATGGTCTGTAACCGCAATAGCCTCATGTCCCCATTTACCAGCTTGAGCAACAAGCTTAGAAACTGGAGTGACAGCGTCCATTTGACTCATCGGAGTATGGAGATGCAGCTCTACTCGTTTTTCGCCTTCTGGTGCTTTATCTTTACGAGACGGTCCTGTGATTTCATTAATATCATTTGCAATCATTACTAAATCTCGAACGAATGTATCGTTTTGAACAGAACCACGCGCTTTCACCCACATTCCTTTTTTCAAGGATTGCAGCATTGGAATATCTTCTTTGTCACGCGAGAACATTTTGATCATAATAGAATCCGTATAATCCGTTATTTTTAAAGTTAATAACGTACGTCCACTACGAAGCTCTTTTGTTTCTACATGGAAGACATATCCTTGAACCGTTTTTCTTCTTTCTTCATCTTGAATTTCTCGCATCGGTGTAATCTCTTCATCTGGCTTAATAAGATACCCGAGTGTAATCGGTCCTTCATACACAACGCTGCTTTCTTCAGCTTGCTTCTTCGCCATTTCTTCCATAGCTTGTATAACACGCTCGCGGTCTTCTTGCTGCGTTTGTTCACGAAACTTTTGCATTTCTTCTGTATTTTGCTGTATATGTGTGTCTAACTGAAAACGCGGGAATCCAAAAACTTCGTATTGATCCCCTACTGGTTTCGCAACGTTTTTCTTTAAAGCAGTAGACTCCAACTCGTTATTCACATTTATTAGCAACTTCACTCCATTCACCTGTGGAAGCTGCTTCTTTAAGTATGCGAACATAGGTGAAAATGTAATTCGTTCCGTACAAAGCGGCCAATACGCCCTCACTTCTTCTTCTGTAAATTGTTTATTCTCTGTTTCTAATGCAAATGTTGTTCTTGCAATATGAGAAAATGATTGCTTAAGCTTTGTTTCTAGCAATTCATATAATTCTGTAGGCAAAATACGTGGCACTTGTAAATCAAAATGCCAACTTTTATTCGCTTTATCAATAACGAGCCTTTCAATACCACCGCCTTGTAAATATTGATTTATAAGGTCGTCTGGTATTTGCAACTGCTGGAGCAAAATTTGAAATCGCTCTTGTTGTTCATTTGTTAAAGACATAAGCACTCTCCTTCCATTTGCTATTATAAATTGAAACGTACCACAAAGAAAGATTTCTCACCTCTTCTTTTACAAAATACGTTTACAAAGAAAGAGAAGGTACCCCATTACGAGGTACCTCTTCTTATTTTAAAATATTTGCAATATATGTTTGAAGTTCTTCTACTTTTACTTCTTCAGACTCACCTGTAGCACGTACTTTCACTTCTACAATACCTTCGTCTGCTTTTTTACCAACTGTAACACGAACTGGAAGACCAAATAAATCTGCATCTGCAAATTTAACACCTGCACGTTCTGCACGATCGTCTAATAACACTTCATAGCCTTGTTCTTGTAATGAGTTGTAGATATTTTCACCCATTTCACGTTGTGCATCCGATTTCATATTTACTGGAATTACATGCACATGGAACGGTGCTACAGCTTTTGGCCAAACTAAGCCGTTCTCATCGTTAAACTGCTCTGCAATTGCTGCCACTGTACGAGATACCCCGATACCGTAACAACCCATAATAAGTGGTTGTGTTTTTCCGTTTTCATCCAGGAATGTTGCGTTCATTGCTTCACTATAACGAGTTCCTAATTTGAATACATGACCAACTTCAATTCCGCGTGCAAAAAGAATTGTTCCGTTTCCATCTGGAGATTGGTCTCCTTCTTGGATGAAGCGTAAATCTGTATATTGACTTACTTTAAAGTCACGTTCTGGATTTACATTTACATAATGGAATCCTTCTTCATTCGCTCCTGAACATCCGTTAACAATTGATGCTACAGCATGATCAGCAATAATTTCGATATCACCTGTTACATTAATCGGTCCTAATGAACCAACTTCACAATTTAATAATGCTTTTACTTCTTCATGAGAAGCAAGCTCAACAACTGAAGCGCCGTATACATTTTTCACTTTCACATCGTTTACTTCGTGATCACCACGAACAAGTACCACTACTAATTTCTCATCTACTTTAAACACCATAGACTTAATGCACTTGTCAGCTGCAATGTTTAAGAATGCGGATACTTCTTCAATTGCTTTTTGGTCTGGTGTTGCTACTTTTTCAAGTGCTTTTTCTGCTTCGTCACTCTTCGTATACGTAGCTACAACAGGAGCCATTTCGATGTTTGCTGCATAATCAGATGTGTCAGAGTATGCAATTGTATCTTCACCAACATCAGATAATACCATAAATTCATGTGTATCTTTTCCGCCCATTGCTCCAGAATCAGCAATAACTGCACGGAAATTCAAGCCACAGCGAGCAAAAATGTTAGAGTATGCTTTATATAAACGATCGTATACTTCATCTAAGCTCTCTTGTGTAGCATGGAAAGAGTATGCATCTTTCATTAGAAACTCTCTTCCACGTAATAAGCCGAAACGAGGTCTTTGCTCATCACGGAATTTTGTTTGAATTTGGTATAATGTTAACGGTAATTTTTTATATGATTTCACTTCATCACGCACAAGATCCGTAATTACTTCCTCATGTGTCGCTCCTAATGCGAATTCACGAGCATTACGATCTTTCATACGCATTAATTCAGATCCGTAAGAATACCAACGACCTGATTCTTGCCATAATTCCGCAGCTTGCATAGCTGGCATTAATAATTCTACAGCTCCTGCGCGCTCCATTTCTTCTCGAACGATACGTTCTACTTTGTGTAATACTTTTAATCCAAATGGTAGAAAGCTATAAATACCAGAAGCATTTTGACGCATAAAACCTGCACGAAGTAATAGCTGATGACTCTTAATTTCAGCATCAGCTGGAACTTCACGTAATGTAGGACTGAATACCATACTTTGTTTCATTTATTTGCACCTCTTCATTTTACTCTTACACGCAGTAAAACCCCTCACCTCGAGTTAGGTGAGGGATTTTATTCTACGAGCTCTATTTCATTATAAGTTTCACTTTATTTTACAAGAAAAACTTACGAATGTCATTCCAAGTTACAACTAACATAAGTAACATTAATAATGCAAAACCAATAAAGTGAACCATTCCTTCTTTTTGGCGATCAATTGGTTTCCCTCGTAACGCTTCAATTAAGAAGAAGAATAAACGGCCACCATCTAAAGCAGGAACTGGTAATAAATTAAATAAACCAAGATTAATGCTTAGAACTGCAGCTAAACTTAGTACACGCGTAAACCCATAATCTACAACTTGATCTGTTAGATTATAAATTCCTACTGGACCTGATAACTCATTAATAGAAAATTGACCAGTTACTAATTTAACAAGAGATTCAAAAATTAGTTTCGTCCATTGGTACGTTTGTTCAAATCCTGATTTAATAGAACCCATTACTGTTTTCTCTACAGGAGAATACACACCGATTCTACCAACTTCGTCTTTTCCTTCTTTATCGAGTGTTGGCGTTACTTTCACATTAAACTGTTCATTATCACGCTTTACTTGTAACGTAATTTCTTTATTTGGGTTTTCACGTACAATAGTAACAACATCTTTCCATGTACTTGTGTTTTTCCCATCAATAGCTTGAATTGTATCATTCTCTTTCAATCCAGCTTGCTGTGCTGCACTGTTATCCATCACTTTTCCGACCATTGGTTTGTCAATAGGAACCCCTTGTACAAATCCAAGAATCACAAAAATAACAAATGCTAAAATGAAGTTCATTGCAGGACCCGCAAAGATTGTTAAAGCGCGTTGCCCTAGTTTTTTCGAGCCAAATTGTCTATTATACGGAGCAATTTGAATTTCTTCCCCCGCAGTAATAATACGAGCCTTTTCATTCACTCGGAATGTTTGAAGCTCTTCCTCGTACTCTTCATAGCCCGAAATTGTTAAATTATGCTCCAAATCAGCTTGTTCGACTTCAATAACACGAACATTTGGATACTTTTCATATCCATCAAAAACTAATTTCACAACTTCGTCTTTTTCATTTAATACAAGGCCAACCTTTTTCCCAGGCTTTAACTCAACTGTGTCCGCATCCTCGCCGGCCATTCTTACATAGCCACCAAGGGGCAGTAATCGAATCGTATACACCGTTTCATTCTTTTCAAATGAGAATATTTTCGGACCAAAACCAATCGCAAACTCGCGGCATAAAATACCTGCTCTTTTTGCGAAATATAGATGCCCTAGCTCATGGAAAAATACGAGTGCACCGAAAATTAATATAAAGGCAATCGCTGTATTCAATTCCATAACCACCTTTGCTAAATTTGTTCCATCACAAACCGTCTTGTGGCCGCATCAATTTCCAAAATTTCCTCTAAGCTCGGTCGTGCAATGACATTGTGATGGTTCATTGCTTTTTCAATGAGGTCTTCCACTGTTAAGAAACCAATTCTCTTTTGTAAAAAGGCTTCAACAGCTACTTCATTCGCTGCGTTCATTACAGCTGGCATACTTCCACCTGCTTTTCCAGCTTCATACGCAAAACGTAAACAACGGAATCGTTCTTGGTCCATTTTCTCAAAATGCAACGTCCCTATTTCCCATAAGTTTAACTGTTTTGTGTCTGAAAGAGGCAATCTATCAGGATATGTAAGTGCGTATTGAATTGGTACTCGCATATCAGGTGAACCAAGCTGCGCCATTACACTACGATCTTCAAATTCAACCATAGAATGGATAATACTTTCTTTATGTAAAACAACATCGATTTGCTCATAAGGGATACCAAAAAGCCAATGTGCTTCAATTACTTCTAGTCCCTTATTCATCATTGTAGCAGAATCAATTGTAATTTTCGAACCCATTGACCAGTTTGGATGTCGAAGCGCATCTTCTACGGTCACATGATGCAATTCATCCCTCGTTTTATCACGGAAACTTCCACCAGAAGCCGTTATAATAAGACGAGAAATTCTTTTTTCATTTTCACCATTCAAGCACTGAAAAATAGCCGAATGTTCACTATCTACTGGAAGTAACGAAACATTATGTTTTCGTGCTGCTTCCATTACAAGATGTCCTGCAGTTACTAACGTTTCTTTATTTGCAATTCCAATTGTTTTTTTCGCCTCAATTGCACGAAGTGTTGGTAACAACCCTACGCTACCTACAACAGCATTTACTACAATCTCCGCATCTGGATGTAATGCTACTTCTAAAAGTCCTTCACTACCATATACAATTTTTGTATTACCAGAAACAGATTGTAATTTTAAAACATCTTCCTCTCTTTGCACAGAGACGATTTGCGGAGAAAATTCTTGAATTACCTTTACTGCGTAGTCAATATTTTTCCCTACAGAAAAAGCAACGAGACGGAATTGGTCTGGGTGCGAGCGTAATACATCTAAAGTTTGTGTACCAATTGATCCGCTTGCACCTAATAAACTAATGTTTTTCATGACTCCAACCCCTCGTTCATTTATTAATTGTATTGTAATAAGAAGTAGAGAATTGGTAAAACGAATAACCAACTATCTGTTCGGTCTAATATACCACCATGCCCAGGTAAAATTGTACCTGAATCCTTTACGCCATAATGACGTTTAAAAGCAGATTGTACTAAATCACCAATTTGTCCAAAAATAGAAATGATAATTGTCAGCACAATTAAAATTACTACATTCGATTCGACTGGGAAGAACACGTTGTAAACAAGTGCCACAATAATTCCACAAACGATACCGCCTAATGAACCTTCAATCGTTTTATTCGGACTAATTTCTGGCCACAATTTTCTCTTGCCCAATGCTTTTCCTACGAAATATGCGCCTGAATCAGTAGCCCATATAACAAATAATGCGCAAAATACATATTTAATTCCTAATATTCTCGTTTCATTTAAATATAAGAATCCCATTGCCACATATGTCGTTGCCATCAGTAAAAATGAAGCATTATCAAAAGTAAATGTATTCTTAGAAAGGACTGTATATGATAAAAGTAATAAAACAATCACAAATGTGATTTCCAATTTACCTAATCCAATCCATGTAAACAGTTCTGATGCACTACTTGGAATTAAAAGAATCCACAATAATACTGCAGCTAAAACTGTCGGTACTGAAATAAGCGTAAGCTTATTCATACGAATTAATTCATATAAACCTATAGAAGCAAGTGCATACACTAAAACCGTAAAAGGCACGCCACCGTATATTACGATGGGAATGAATAGCGCGGCAGCAACCACTCCAGTAATAATTCTCTGTTTCACTATCAAACCCTCTCTTTCTACACGCCTCCGAATCTGCGCCCTCTATGTTGAAAGTCAGTAATCGCATTTAGCAAATGTTCTTCTTTGAAGTCTGGCCAATACACGTCTGTAAACCAAAACTCCGAATATGCAATTTGCCATAACATGAAATTACTAATACGTAGCTCTCCGCTTGTTCGGATTAACAACTCTGGATCAGGTAAAGAACTCGTCATTAAGTAGGAGGAAAGCATTTCTTCACTCACCTCTTCAGAACGAATTTTTCCTTCCTCATTATCTTTCATCATATGTTGCACAGCAGAAACGATTTCATCTCGACTTCCATAGTTTAACGCGAAATTAAGAATTAATCCCGTATTCTCTTTCGTATCTTCCATGGCTTTCTCCATCGCTCTGCGTGTATGCGTAGGAAGACGATCTTTTTGCCCTATTACTCGGACTTGTACGTTTTCTTCAATCAATTCTGGTAAAAATGTACCTAGAAATTCTTCTGGAAGCTTCATTAAATAATCAACTTCCTTTTTCGGTCTTTTCCAGTTCTCAGTTGAAAAAGCATAGAGAGTTAACACTTTCACATTAAGTTTACTTGCAAATTTTGTAATTTTCTTTACAACTTGCATACCTTCATGATGTCCCGCAATACGAGGCATTGCTCTCCTCTTTGCCCATCTTCCATTCCCATCCATAATGATGGCAATATGTTCTGGGATATATCCTTTTTTCACTTCTTCAACGAGATGATCAAACGATGTGTCCTTTTTACCTTTAAAAAAAGGAAAGTTTTTAAACATCATTCATACCCTCCAGCAAGCAGACGTATGCCTAAAAGTGTAAAAAGACCCCCTTAAGAAGAGGGTCATATTTGCGAAGTTATCGCTATTACACTTCCATGATTTCTTTTTCTTTGTTTTTTGCGATTTCGTCAACTTTTGCAATATATTTATCTGTTTCTTTTTGGATATCTTCAGTATATCCTCTTAAATCATCTTCTGTAATCTCGCCAGCTTTTTCAAGCTTCTTAAGATCATCATTTCCGTCACGACGTACGTTACGAACAGCAACTTTTGCTTCTTCAGCATATTTTTTCACAACTTTTACAAGATCACGACGACGCTCTTCTGTTAGTGCAGGGAATGCAATACGAATTACAGTTCCATCATTAGAAGGGTTTAAGCCTAAATCTGCTTTTAAAATTGCTTTTTCAATATCACCGATAGAAGTTTTATCATAAGGTTGAATTACTAGTAAACGCGCTTCTGGAACTGTAATGTTCGCTAATTGCACAACTGGTGTTGGTGCACCATAGTAATCAACTTGTACCTTATCTAATACAGACGCGTTTGCACGACCAGCACGAACTGTTGCTAATTCACGAGAATAAGCAGCAACTGCTTTTTCCATTTTTTCATTTGAAGACTTCAATACTTGTTGTCCCATATTTATTTCCCCCTTACCACTGTTCCGATATTTTCGCCTAAAACGGCACGTTTAATATTACCTTTTTCCATAACTGAGAATACAATTAGTGGAATATCATTATCCATACATAGAGAAGAAGCTGTAGAATCCATTACACCTAAACCTTCTTTTAATACATCTAAGTAAGTAAGCGTTTCGTATTTTGTAGCTGTTGGATCAATAGATGGATCCGCATTATATACACCATCTACATTGTTTTTCGCCATTAAAATTACATCTGCTTCAATTTCTGCCGCACGTAATGCTGCTGTTGTATCTGTAGAGAAGTATGGGTTACCTGTACCTGCTGCAAAGATAACAACACGTTTTTTCTCTAAGTGACGAACTGCTTTACGACGAATGTAAGGTTCTGCAACTTGACGCATCTCAATTGAAGTTTGTACACGAGTTTGAATTCCGATATTCTCCAAGCTATCTTGAAGAGCTAATGAATTCATAACTGTCGCTAACATGCCCATGTAATCTGCCCCTGCACGATCCATGCCCATTTCACTTCCAATTTTTCCACGCCAAATGTTACCGCCACCAACAACAACAGCAACCTCTACATCAAGTTCTGCAATTTCTTTTACTTGTTCCGCAACTGACTTAATAACAGTTGGGTTAATTCCAAATCCTTGCTCTCCAGCTAAAGCTTCTCCACTTAGCTTTAAAACGACACGATTATATTTCGGTTTACTCATAATGAACCTCCAATTGCTTACATCTTTATTTTAAAAAAGGGAACACAATGTGTTCCCTAATCTGTATTAGTTACTACCTTTTACTTGGTTCATTACTTCTTCAGCAAAGTTGTCTTCGCGTTTTTCGATACCTTCACCAACAGCGTAGCGAACGAATCCTTTTAATGTTCCGCCTTTAGACTCAACGAACTGACGAACTTTCATATCAGGGTTTTTAACGAATGCTTGGTCAAGTAAGCAAATCTCTTCGAAGAATTTGCCTAGACGGCCTTCAACCATTTTCGCAACGATTTTCTCAGGCTTGCCTTCGTTTAATGCTTGTTGTGTTAATACTTGACGCTCATGCTCAACTTCTTCAGCTGTTACAGCATCGCGGTCGATGTATTTAGGGTTAACTGCAGCGATGTGCATTGCAACATCTTTAGCAGCAGCTTCATCAGTAGAACCTTCAAGAACTGTTAATACACCAATGCGTCCACCCATGTGTAGGTAAGCGCCGAATGCATCTGCATCAGTTTTTGATACGATTTCGAAACGACGAAGTGTAAGTTTTTCACCAATTTTAGCGATTGCTTCGTTGATGTGCTCTTCAACTTTTTTACCGTTTTCCATTGTTTGAGCCATAGCTTCTTCAACGTTAGCTGGTTTGTTAGTTAATAAGTGAGCAGCTAATTCTTTAATTAGTGTTTGGAAACCTTCGTTTTTCGCAACGAAATCAGTTTCAGAGTTTAATTCTAAGATTAAAGCGTCGTTACCGTTTGTTTCGATGAAAGTTAAACCTTCAGCAGCAATGCGGTCTGCTTTTTTAGCAGCTTTCGCAATACCTTTTTCACGTAAGAAGTCAATTGCCTTCTCCATGTCGCCGTTAGTTTCTGTTAAAGCTTTTTTGCAGTCCATCATACCTGCGCCAGTTTTTTCACGTAATTCTTTTACCATTTGAGCAGTGATTGCCATACTTTTCATCCTCCTAAAATATGTATTTATACCTTTTATAAAGGTGTTTATACCTTAAAAAAGGTGATAAAAGGCCGAACCCCTTATCACCTTTCCAACTTTGTTACGCAGTAACAGTTTCTTCACCTTGTTTTGCTTCAAGGATCGCGTCTGCCATTTTAGATGTAAGAAGTTTTACAGCACGAATTGCATCATCGTTTGCTGGGATAACGTGATCGATTTCGTCTGGATCACAGTTTGTATCAACGATACCGATGATTGGAATGTGTAATTTGCGTGCTTCAGCAACTGCAATACGCTCTTTACGAGGGTCTACTACGAATAATGCACTTGGAAGACCTTTCATATCTTTAATACCGCCTAAGAATTTCTCAAGACGCTCTAACTCTTTTTTAAGTTGAACAACTTCTTTCTTAGGAAGTACTTCGAAAGTACCATCTTCTTGCATTCTTTCGATGTCTTTAAGACGCTTGATACGCTTTTGGATTGTTTGGAAGTTTGTTAAAGTTCCACCTAACCAACGTTGGTTAACGAAGTACATACCAGCACGAGTTGCTTCTTCTTTAATAGCTTCTTGTGCTTGTTTTTTAGTACCTACGAATAAGATGTCTCCGCCTTCAGCAGCGATGTCGCGCATCGTTCTGTAAGCTTCCTCAACTTTTTTCACAGTTTTTTGTAAGTCGATGATGTAGATACCGTTACGCTCTGTGAAAATGTAACGCTTCATTTTTGGGTTCCAACGACGAGTTTGATGTCCGAAATGAACACCAGCTTCAAGCAATTGCTTCATAGAAATTACTGACATAATATAGTTCCTCCTAAATGGTTTTTGATATCCTCCGTTTACTTCATCTCTAAGCGAAACTACAAACGTAGCACCAACACTTAAATCAGTAAACGTGTGTACTTTGTACTGACACCACTGCTTACTATATCATACTGAAATATTACAATCAAGTCGAAAATGCGAACAATGTAAAACTTTCTTTGTTCATACTCGAATTCTAGTATTACCAACCTTCTTTTCTTTTAAGCAAAAAAGTAAATACAATTAATAGTTTTCCCAGAAAACACGCTTATGACACTTTTCACAAGCATCTTCTATCCATTGCACAAAAAAACTCTCCTCAATTGAGGAGAGTTTTTTATAAATTAGTTTGTTTTTAATTTAGCAAGTTCTTGTAGAAACTTGTCGTTTAGTACTTTAATGTATGTTCCTTTCATACCTAAAGAGCGAGACTCAATAACACCAGCACTTTCTAATTTACGTAGTGCATTTACGATTACAGAGCGAGTAATTCCTACGCGATCAGCAATTTTACTTGCAACAAGTAAACCTTCTGTTCCATTTAATTCTTCGAAGATATGCTCAATTGCTTCTAACTCACTGTAAGATAATGAGCTGATTGCCATTTGAACAACAGCTTTACTACGCGCTTCCTCTTCGATCTCTTCTGCTTTTTCACGTAAGATTTCCATACCTACAACAGTTGAGCTGTACTCAGCAAGGATTAAATCATCATCTAAGAACTCTTGACCAAGACGAGCTAATACTAATGTACCTAGACGCTCACCGCCACCAACGATTGGTACGATTGTAGTTAAACCTTGACCGAATAATTCTCTGTTTTCTACTGGGAATGCTGTGTAAGCACTGTTCACATCTAAGTTTGAAGATGTTTCTGTAATGTTGAATAAGCTTTGTGTATATTCTTCTGGGAATTGACGTTCTGCAAGCATTTGCTTCATGCGTTCGTTTTCGATTTGTTGGTGAATTGCATAACCTAGTAATTTACCACGACGGCTAACTACGAATACGTTTGCTTCGATTACTTCACACATTGTGTCAGACATTTCTCTAAAGTTTACAGGCTTCCCTGCTGCGCTCTGTAATAACGCATTTAATTTTCTCGTTTTTGCTAATAATTCCATTTCAAAAGTTCCTCCTACATGTTACTCACATATTTTTTCATCACTTGGAAACTAGGGCGAGTCACCTGATGACACTATTACAAAATAAACTGGCTCACATCTTTATTTTTAGCAATTGTTGCTAATTTCTCCTCAACGTATTGAGGTGTTATCGTTATTTTCTCTAACGTAATTTCAGATGCTTCAAACGATAAATCTTCAAGGAGCTTCTCCATAATCGTATGAAGTCTTCTTGCTCCAATATTATCTGTATCCTGATTAACTTGATAAGCAATCTCAGCAATCTTACGAATAGCTTCGTCTGAAAATTCAATTTCTATACCTTCAGTCGCTAATAATGCCATATATTGTTTAATTAACGCATTGTCAGGCTCGATTAATATTTTAACAAAATCGTCTGTCGATAATTTTGTTAATTCTACTCGAATCGGAAATCTCCCTTGCAATTCCGGAATTAAATCCGACGGTTTAGACATATGGAACGCTCCAGCTGCAACGAATAAAATATAATCCGTTTTTACTGATCCGTATTTTGTCGCAACATTCGACCCTTCTACAATTGGCAGAATGTCACGTTGCACACCTTCACGTGATACATCTACGCTATTCGACTGCTTACCAGCAATTTTGTCAATTTCATCGATAAAAATAATCCCGAGCTGTTCAGCACGATAAACAGCCTCTTGTGTAACTTCATCCATATCAATTAAGCGCTGTGCCTCTTCATTTGTCAAGAGTTTTCTTGCTTCTTTTACAGAAAGTTTACGTTTTTTCGTTTTTTTCGGCATAAAACTTCCTAGCGCATCTTGGAAATTCATTCCCATTTGTTCCATGCCAGTTCCTTGTAACATATCAAACATGGAAGACTGTTGTTCAGTCACTTCAATCGATACAATTTCTTCTTCAAGAAGCCCTGCAGCAAGCTTTCTCTCCACATCTTGACGTTTCTTTTCGATTTCAACATCTTCTTGTGTATCAGACGTTTGATTCGAATTTTGAGCGCCTCCAAAAAGCATCTCTAATGGATTTTTGAATCCAGATTGCTTCTCCGGACTCGGCACTAAAATTTCAACAAGACGTTGATTCGCTTGCTCTTCTGCTTTATCTTGAACTTTCACTACCATTTCTTCTTTTACGATACGAACCGATGTTTCCACCAAGTCACGTACCATCGACTCTACATCTCTACCCACATATCCAACTTCTGTGAATTTTGTAGCCTCAACCTTAATAAAAGGTGCTCCAACGAGTTTCGCCATTCGTCGTGCTACCTCTGTTTTCCCAACACCTGTCGGTCCAATCATTAAAATATTTTTAGGCGCAATTTCGTCACGTAAATTTTCAGCTAATTTACTACGGCGATATCGATTTCTCAACGCTACAGCAACCGCTTTCTTTGCGTCTTTTTGACCGATGATGTATTGATCTAATTTTTCCACAATTTGGCGCGGAGTAAAATGTAAATGCATATAAAATGCCTCCCTTACGATTCTACAATTCTTCAACAATTATGTTGTGATTCGTATAAACACAAATATCGCCAGCAATCTCTAAACTCGCTTTCGCAATTTGCTTCGCTGTTAAGTGTTCACTTGCATATTGCTTTAAAGCACGACCTGCAGAAAGTGCATAATTCCCACCAGATCCAATTGCTAAAATACCATCATCCGGTTCAATCACTTCTCCTGTACCTGAAACAAGGAGCATAGTTGTTTTATCCATGACAATGAGCATCGCTTCTAGCTGACGTAACATTTTATCGCCACGCCATTGTTTTGCCATTTCAACAGCAGCACGCTGCAAGTTGCCATTATACTCTTCTAATTTCCCTTCAAACATTTCAAAAAGAGTAAATGCGTCAGCAACTGATCCTGCGAAACCAGCTAAAACTTTACCTTGGAAAAGTTTACGAACTTTACGAGCTGTATGTTTCATTACAACAGCATTTCCCATTGTCACTTGGCCATCTCCAGCCATTGCACATTCTCCATTATGATGAACTGCAAATATCGTTGTAGCGTGGAAATTTCCCATAGAAAAAACTCCTTTATTTGTTTTTATAGCTTTTAAAGCAATTTATGCCCGCGGGTGATGCTTCATGTAAACAGAACGCAATCTTTCTTTAGAGACATGCGTATAAATTTGTGTCGTCGACAAATTTTCATGGCCTAATAGCTCCTGTACAGTACGTAAATCCGCCCCTTCATCTAGCATATGTGTAGCAAATGTATGCCTTAACATATGGGGACTTATCCGCATTGTCAGCGAAGCCTTTTTAATGAGTTCATTTAAAACATAACGAACCCCACGACTTGTTAGCGGTGTACCTTTCGCATTTAAAAATACCATATGAGAATCTTCGTCAGTCTTATTAACTAACTGTTTTCTCCCATTCTCTATATAAGTAATTAAAGAATCTTGCGCATAGCTTCCGAACGGAATATACCTTTGTTTTTTTCCTTTTCCCATTACTAAAATTGTTCCCACCGCAAAGTCAATATCGGTAAGTTGTAAATTGACACATTCACTCACACGGATCCCAGTCGCATACATCAACTCTAATAAAGCTTGATTCCTTTGACCTAATGGCGTTTCCGTGTCAGAAACTTCAAATAATTCCTCTAACTCTTCAGCATATAAAAACTTTGGGATTGACAATTCTTTTTTGGGGAGTGACGCAAGTGCAAACGGATTATCCTTTCGATAACCTTCACGCATCAAAAAACGATATAAACTTCGTAAGCTTGATACTTTTCTTGCGACAGATTTACGGGCTAACTTTTCATCGTGCAACGTCGTTAAGTACAAACGAACATCCGCGTATGTAACGTCTAAAAAAGAGGATATGCCTTCTCGTTCCATAAATTGCACAAAATGTTCTAAATCATTTTGATAACTTGCAATTGTATATTTTGAATAATTTCTTTCAATTTGTAAATATCCAACGAATAATTGTAACAATTTCTTCACATTCACACAACTCACCTCAATAAAGGCTACTAAATCGTATCACAACTTAGTAGCCTTTGCAAGAAATTTAACTAAATATTTACAAAATTTCGAATCGTTTCTAAAGCGCGTGCTGCGTACGCTTCATTTCGTTCTGCTTTCTTTTTAATCTTCTTCTCTAACGGTGCAAATAGACCGAAGTTCGCATTCATCGGCTGGAAGTTTTTAGCGTTCGTTGCCGTAATGTAATTTGCCATGCTACCCATCGCAGTTACTGGCGGTAATACAACTGGCTCTTCACCTTGCACAAGACGCGCAGCATTAATTCCTGCTAATAATCCTGATGCTGCTGATTCAACATATCCCTCTACTCCAGTCATTTGACCAGCGAAGAATAAATCATCACGTTGTTTATATTGATATGTTGGACGAAGCAAATTAGGTGAATTAATAAACGTATTACGATGCATTACACCATAACGTACAATCTCTGCATTTTCCAATCCCGGAATTAACTGTAGCACTTCTTTTTGCGGTCCCCACTTTAAATGAGTTTGGAAACCTACGATATTGTATAAAGTTCCCGCTGCATCATCTTGACGTAACTGAACAACAGCATATGGCGTTTTCCCTGTTTTGGGATCTTCCAATCCAACAGGTTTCATAGGTCCAAATACTAACGTCTGTCTCCCTCTACTTGCCATAACTTCTACTGGCATACAACCTTCAAAGAAAATTTCTTTTTCAAACTCTTTTAAAGGCACTGTCTCAGCAGCAATTAGAGCCTCATAAAAACGATCGAACTCTTCTTCTGTCATTGGGCAATTTAAATATGCAGCTTCACCTTTGTCATAACGCGATTTTAAATACACTTTATTCATGTCAATGCTGTCTTTTTCTACGATTGGGGCTGCAGCATCATAAAAGTAGAAATAATCTTCTCCTGTTAATTCTTTCAATTTTGCAGAAAGATCAGGAGATGTTAATGGACCTGTAGCAATAATTGTCGGTCCCTCTGGAATATCTGTAATTTCTTCATTCATTACAGTTACATTTGGATGGTTCTTTACGTATTCTGTTACTTTAGCTGCGAACTCATGACGATCTACAGCTAAAGCACCTCCAGCTGGTACAGAGCACTCATCCGCCGCACGAATAATTACAGAATCCATTAAGCGCATTTCCTCTTTAATAACTCCAACTGCATTTGTTAAAGTGTTTGCACGAAGTGAGTTACTACATACTAATTCAGCGAATTTATCTGTGTGATGAGCTGGCGTTTGCCTTACCGGTCTCATTTCATATAATCTAACTTGGACACCACGTTTTGCAATTTGGTAAGCTGCTTCACTTCCTGCAAGACCTGCGCCAATGACGTTTACTACTTGTGTTGTCATTTATATCACCTTTCCTTTTCTTCCCGAAAAAAATGTGAGCAGTTACGCTCACATTTGTTGTTCTTCTTCATAATCGCACGAAATACATTGTACTTGCACGCCTTTTTTCAACTTTTTCTCTACAAGCATGCCTTCGCACTTCGGACACTTACGACCAATTGGCTTATCCCAAGATACAAAGTCGCATTCCGGATACGTACCGCACCCATAGAAAAGACGTTTCTTTTTATTACTACGGCGTTCAATAATTTGACCCTTATCACACTTTGGACAAGTAACACCGATTTCTTTCACAATCGGCTTTGTATTACGACAATCTGGGAAATTCGAGCAAGCCATAAATTTCCCGTATTTACCCATTTTAAAGACCATTGGGTGATTACATAATTCACAATCTTCCCCAGCTGGTTCATCTTTAATTTCCACTTCACGCATTTCTTTTTCCGCTTTTTCTAAACGCGGTTCAAAACCTACGTAGAAATCATCAACAATTTTTACCCAATTCGCATTTCCTTCTTCTACTTCATCAAGGCTTTGCTCCATATTGGCAGTAAATTCAATGTTAATAATTTCTGGGAAAAACTCTAAAATAAGTTCAATTACTATTTCACCAAGTTCAGTCGGAACGAAGCGTTTATTATCCAAACCTACATACCCACGCTTTTGAATTGTTTCAAGTGTAGGTACATATGTTGACGGTCTTCCAATTCCAAGTTCTTCAAGTGTTCTTACTAGGCGAGCCTCTGTATAGCGCGGAGGAGGTTGTGTAAAATGTTGCTTTGGTTCTAAATCCTTTGAAAATACAGTTTCCCCTACTTCTAAAGGTGGCAACATCTTATCCTTTTCTTCAGCACCATCATCTTTTGACTCTACATACACTTTCATAAATCCTGGGAACTTTACAACCGATCCACTTGCACGGAACTGAACATTGTTATTAATGAGTCTCGCTGTCACAGTATCCATTATAGCAGACGCCATTTGACTTGCAACAAATCGCTCCCAAATCAATTTATATAATCGAAGTTGATCACGACCTAAGAAACTTTTTAGTTCCTCTGGCTTTCTCATTACCGAAGTAGGACGAATTGCCTCATGCGCATCTTGCGCATTTGACTTTTTCGTTTCTTTCTTCTTTTCTGTTCCTATGTATTCCGTACCATACGCTTCAGTGATGTAAGTACGAGCCTCTGTTTGAGCTGTTTCTGAGATACGTGTTGAATCAGTTCTCATATACGTAATAAGACCTACAGTTCCTTGTTTTCCAAGATCTATCCCTTCATACAATTGCTGTGCAAGCATCATTGTTTTCTTTGCTCGCATGTTTAACTTACGTGCTGCTTCTTGTTGCAAGGAAGATGTTGTAAACGGTAATGCAGGATTACGTTTTCGCTCTTTGCGCGTTACATTTTCAACTGAAAACGCATTGTCTTTCATCTGTTCAATTATTTCATTCACTTGCGTTTCATTTGTTAATTGAACTTTTTCACCATCTACACCGTAAAAGCTTGCTTCAAATGTGTCTTTTCCTTTTACAAATTCTGTTTTAATTGTCCAGAATTCTTCAGGTTCAAAGTTTTGAATTTCCCTTTCACGCTCGATGATTAAACGAACTGCTACAGATTGTACACGTCCTGCACTTAATCCTTTTTTTACTTTCTTCCATAATAAAGGACTAATATTGTAACCAACAAGACGATCAAGTATACGTCTTGCTTGTTGTGCATCCACTAAATCCATATTAATTGCACGAGGATGTTTAAATGATTCTTTGATTGCATCTTTCGTAATCTCATTAAACACAACCCGACAATCTGATTCAACGTCCACATTTAACGTATTCGCTAAATGCCAAGCAATCGCTTCCCCTTCACGGTCTGGATCGGCCGCGAGATAGACTTTCTTTGCTTTTTTCGCCGCTGATTTTAAATCTTTTAAGACGGGACCTTTACCACGAATGGTAATATACTTCGGGGTGAAGTTGTTCTTTACTTCTATCCCCATTTGACTTTTTGGCAAATCGCGAACATGTCCCATAGACGCGACAACTTTGTATTTTTTCCCTAAATATTTCTCAATGGTCTTCGCCTTAGAAGGCGACTCCACGATTACGAGGTAATCTGACATGCTAGTGCCTCCTTAAGAGGTGGATTCAAGTCTTCATTAATCTTATTGATTTCTCTTGTTTTTGTCAATCAAGAATGAATATACCATACAGTGCCAATCTACCATTTGTCAATAATTGTTTAATAAAAACATAAAAATATAAGGTTAATTTAAAATCTCTTCCAAGATATCTTCTGCATTTCTTACTAGTTTTGCTCCTTGCTGAATAAGATGATTCGTTCCCGATGCCCCCTCTACAAATATAGGTCCAGGAAGCGCAAACACCTCTCTATTTTGCTCTAACGCAAGGTCTGCAGTAATAAGTGTTCCACTTCTCGATTTCGCTTCTACAACTAAAACACCTTTACTTATACCACTAATAATCCGGTTCCTTTTTGGAAAATACCATTTTTTCGGTGCATATTGCGGCGGATACTCTGTCAATAACAATATATATTCCTTCCACATTTCATATAAATGTCTATTTTCTTTCGGATACATAAAAGACAATCCATGCCCTAATATCGCAATAGTCGGGCAATGATGCCTTACTGTAATCTCATGAGACATTGTATCTATCCCTTTTGCAAACCCACTGACAATAAGCCACTCTCTTTCTAATAAAGGGTGTAAAATAAACTTCAAACTCTCATGACCATATAATGATGGTTCTCTCGTTCCAACAACTGCTAATTTATTTACTTTATTCAGGAAATCTTTCTCTCCTTTTCCATATAAAACGAAGGGAGGGTCTTGTATTTCACGTAATAATTGCGGATAATCTTCATCCCATATCGTTATATAAAAAATACGATTTCTCTCTAAATAAGATATATATTGCGGAAGATTTGAATTTTGAAGAAATTTTACTAGTTCTGAAGATTTTTTCGAGGATATTCCAGTGTAGTGTTCCATTTGTTTTTCGTTAAAATTATATATGTTCTTTAATTCTGGATCGACATATAGTAGCCTCTCCATCGCTTTCCAATAATCTGCTAGCAAGTAATGAACATGTAATAATCTCTCTCTTTTCATCTTGATTCTCCTTACCCATAATTTTTATTATGTAAACAGAAAAAAGTGTAAAAAGACACCCTCAAGTAAGAAGGTGTCTTTCAACAGATTAATAGTTTTTACAAGTCTCAAATAAACCTTTTTCTTTTAAAACAGAGATTAGCGTTTCTCCCATAACTGCTGGAGTTTCAGCTACTTTAATGCCACAAGCTTCCATTGTTTTAATCTTTTCAGCAGCAGTTCCTTTACCGCCAGAAATGATTGCACCAGCATGGCCCATACGTTTGCCAGCAGGCGCTGTTTGACCACCAATGAAGCCTACGACAGGTTTTGTCATATTAGCTTTTACCCATTCAGCTGCCTCTTCTTCTGCTGTACCGCCGATTTCACCAATCATAATTACAGCATGTGTTTCTTCATCTTCATTAAATGCTTTTAACGCATCAATAAAGTCTGTACCGTTAACAGGGTCTCCGCCGATACCTACAGCAGTAGATTGGCCAATACCTTCTTGTGTTAACTGATGTACAGCTTCATAAGTTAATGTACCAGAGCGAGATACGATACCAACATGACCTTTTTTATGAATATATCCTGGCATAATACCAATCTTACATTCATCTGGTGTGATTACACCTGGGCAGTTTGGTCCAAGTAAACGTGTATGTTTACCCGCCATATATCTCTTTACGTTTACCATATCTAATACAGGAATCCCTTCAGTAATACATACTACTAAATCAATTTCTGCATCAACAGCTTCCATAATTGCATCTGCCGCAAAAGCGGGTGGAACGTATACAACTGAAGCGTTTGCGCCTGTTGCTTTCACTGCATCTTCTACTGTATCAAATACTGGTACACCTTCAATATCAGTGCCGCCCTTACCTGGTGTTACACCACCGACAATTTTCGTACCGTATTCAATCATTTGTTTTGTATGGAATAAACCTTGAGAACCTGTAATACCTTGAACAATAACTTTTGTATCTTTATTAACTAATACGCTCATTTTTCTCCCCCGCTTTCTATTAGCCCACTAGTGAAACAATTTTTTGTGCACCGTCTGCCATAGATTCTGCTGCAACAATATTTAAGCCAGACTCATTTAAAATTTTCTTACCTAGTTCTACGTTTGTGCCTTCAAGACGTACAACTAAAGGTAACTCAAGACCTACTTGTTTCGTTGCTTCAATAACACCTTCTGCAATAACATCACACTTCATAATGCCACCAAAAATGTTAACGAAGATACCTTTTACATTTTTGTCAGAAAGGATAATTTTGAATGCTTCTGTAACTTTTTCTGCAGTTGCACCGCCACCAACATCTAAGAAGTTAGCTGGGTCACCGTGGTAATGTTTAATGATATCCATTGTAGCCATCGCTAAACCTGCACCATTAACCATACAACCGATATTTCCATCTAAAGGAATGTAGTTTAAGTCGTATTTTGAAGCTTCAATTTCTTTTGAATCCTCTTCATCAAGATCACGAAGCTCTAAAATGTCTTTATGGCGATATAACGCATTAGAATCAAAGTTTAATTTTGCATCTAATGCCATAACTTTACCTTCGCCTGTTGTAACAAGTGGGTTAATCTCAGCGATAGAGCAATCTTTTTCGATAAACGCACGATATAAGCCCATCATAAACTTCACAGCTTGTCCTACAAGCTCTTTTGGAATATTGATGTTAAATGCAATTCGGCGCGCTTGGAAACCTTGCAAGCCTACTGCTGGATCAATATATTCTTTAAAGATTTTTTCAGGTGTTTTTTCTGCTACTTCTTCAATTTCTGTTCCGCCTTCTTCAGACGCCATTAAAACAACTTGAGAAGTTGCACGATCTAAAACTAGACCTACATAATATTCTTTTTTAATATCGCAACCTTCTTCGATAAGTAAGCGTTTTACTTCCTTACCTTCAGGACCTGTTTGATGTGTCACAAGTGTAGTTCCTAAAATGCTTTCTGCATATGTACGAACTTCATCTAAATTTTTCGCAACTTTTACTCCGCCAGCTTTGCCGCGTCCACCAGCGTGAATTTGTGCTTTCACTACACATACATCTGTTCCTAATTCTTTCGCTGCTTCTACAGCTTCTTCTACTGTAAACGCAACCTTCCCGTTCGGAACGCTAACCCCATAGCTTCTAAGGACTGCCTTACCTTGGTACTCATGGATATTCATGGTCCCATCCTCCCCTGTTTTCCTGTTTTACTCGAAAAGTTTTTTAATGTTTAAAAAACATTACATTGCCATTGTATAAGATGATTGGCACGCTGTCTACAATAAAGTGTCAGAAAACTGAAATCGCTTTATTCTTTTTCGAAAATAGTAATGTTTATATGCCAAAATAAAAAAATAAGCTGTATATTTACAGCTTATTTTTGAATCATATCTTTAATTGGTGCGAATGACTTGCGGTGTTCATCTAGTACTCCATGCACTTCAATTGCCTCTAAATGTTGCTTTGTGCCATATCCCATATGTTGCTCAAATCCATATTCAGGATACTTCTCTCCCAGTTCTTTCATCATACGATCTCTCGTTACTTTTGCTATAATGGATGCTGCTGAAATCGAAACACTTTTCGCATCACCTTTAATAATTGATGTTTGCGGAATTGGTGTAGGAAGCTTCATCGCATCAATTAATAAATGTTGAGGTGTACAAGATAAATTTGCAACTGCATCTAACATCGCTTGTTTCGTTGCTTGGTAAATATTAATGTCATCAATAACTTGCGGTGATACAATTCCTACTCCAATTGCAATTGCTTGTACTTTTATTTCATCATAAAAACGCTCACGTTTCGCTTCACTCAACTTTTTCGAGTCATTTAACCCTGGAATATAAAAATCCTCAGGAAGAACGACAGCTGCCGTCACAACAGGCCCAGCCAATGGCCCGCGCCCTACTTCATCAATACCCGCGATATATGTGACCCCTTTTTCACGCAAAGCATTTTCATACTTGGACATTTCAAAAAACTTCTCTTTTTCTTTCTGTTCTAACTCTTTTTGTTTATACCACTTCAAAACGAGCTTTTGAACACCTTTTCGATCATCTTTCATTAACAGCTGAAAGCGATCATCTTCTTCATTCATAATTTCTTTCAATACATTTTCCGCTTCTTTTATCGTCATAGTTTGCATTTATACAAGCTCCTTTTTAAACATATCCAAAAAGAAAAGACGCACAAACGCACGTCTTATACTTCTTCTATTTTTTCCACATCTTCCACTTGCTCTCCAAACTCTTCCGGTGTTTCAAACGTCATTTTTCCAAGTTTGCCACCACGAAGCTCACGAAGCACAAGCTCAGATGTCTTATCATAATCAATCATTCCGCCGCCCATTAAGCAGCCTCTATTTTTTCCAATTGCATCGAATAATTCCACAATATCTTCTGGAATCTCATTTAAATTATAGCGTTCTTTCAAGCGTTCTGGATAATGTTTCTCCATAAAACGTAATGCGTAAACAGCTACATCTTGTAAATTTAAAATTGAATCTTTAATTGCACCCGTTGTCGCTAAACGAAGACCCACTAATTGATCTTCAAATTTAGGCCACAGAATACCTGGTGTATCTAACAATTCCATTTCCTTCCCAACTTTAATCCATTGTTGAGCTGTTGTCACACCTGGACGATCTCCTGTTTTAGCAATATTTTTCTTTGCCAATTTATTAATTAATGTAGATTTACCAACATTTGGTATACCTACAATTAATGCACGAATCGCTCTCGGTCTAATACCTTTTGCAACCATTTTATCAAATTTTTCTTTAACAAGCACTTTACAAGCTGCTGCAATTTCCTTCATACCTTGTCCAGCTTGCGCGTTAATCGAAATTGCCATATGGCCTTTTTCTTTAAAATATGCGATCCATTGTTTTGTTAAACGATCATCCGCCATATCCGCTTTATTTAAAACAACAAGCCTTGGCTTATGTGTAATGATTTCATCAATCATTGGGTTTCGAGATGATAATGGTAATCGAGCATCTACAAGTTCAATTACAACATCAATTAATTTTAATTTCTCCGTTACTTGGCGTCTAGCCTTCGCCATATGCCCTGGAAACCATTGAATTACCATGTTGCCACCTTCTTTTTCATTTATTTCACAATACGTGCGTCTTCTAACGGCCAATATAACATATTAGCTTTACCAATTACTTGATCCATTGAAATCGTACCGATTGAACGGCTATCTTTACTAAAACGACGATTATCACCTAAAACAAATAATTGATCTTTTGGAACGGTTTTCTTGCCTGTCATTTCTTCAAGATTAAAATCATATGTAAGCGGTCCGTCAGCAATTTGCTTTTTCTGCTTGTCTAAATACGGCTCCTCATAAGCCTTTCCGTTAACATACAGTTTATCATTACGATACTCTATTTCATCGCCTGGCAGGCCTATAATGCGCTTAATGTAATCTTTATCTTCTGTTGCTCGAAATACGATAATATCAAAGCGTTTTGGATCTCCAATGTGATAACCAATTTTATTCACAATCATTCGATCACGATCATGTAAAGTAGGTGCCATCGATACCCCGTCTACGAGAATTGGCGCAAAGAAAAACTGTCTAATAACACCAGCTAATACAACAGCAATCAAAATTGCCTTAATCCATTCCCAAAGTGAACTCTTCTCTTTTTTCATGCATTTCCCCTCCACGGTTATGTAAACTGCTCGTATTATACCAAAATTTCATATAGATTGGAAAAAGGGAGCTTGTGCATTTACAAGCTCCCATACATGTCTTATCGAATTTCTTTAATACGTGCTTTTTTACCGCGAAGGTTACGTAAGTAGTATAACTTAGCACGACGTACTTTACCACGGCGAAGTACTTCGATTTTCGCGATTCTTGGCGTGTGAACTGGGAATGTACGCTCAACACCTACACCGTAAGAAATCTTACGAACTGTGAATGTTTCACTGATTCCGCCACCACGACGTTTAATTACAACACCTTCGAAAAGCTGAATTCTTTCACGAGTTCCCTCAACAACTTTTACGTGTACACGTAAAGTGTCACCAGGACGGAATGAAGGAAGGTCAGTTTTTAATTGGCCTTTTGTAATTTCTGCGATTAATTGTTGCATATTAAATTCTCTCCTTTAAACAGATGCTCTTATAAAGTCTTAATAAATTACAGCGGAACATCGTTAATACGGCTACTGATTTCAGTAGCACAAATGTTATAATAGCATATTACTAGGCCTGTTGCAATAGCAAATATATGAAGTTATTACTGCTCTCGCTTTATTTCCTCAAGCCATTTTTTCTCTTGTTTAGATAACTCTCTCTCATCTAACAAATCCGGTCTACGCGTATACGTTCGACGCAAAGATTCCTTATGTCGCCATTCATCAATGTTTTTATGATTCCCTGACATTAATACATCCGGTACCTTCATACCACGAAAATCAGCCGGACGTGTATAATGAGGATGCTCTAATAAACCTGTACTAAACGAATCCTCTACTTGTGAAGCATGATTTCCTAGCACACCTGGCAAGAGACGTACAACACTATCAGTAATAACCATAGAGGCTAATTCTCCGCCCGTTAATACATAGTCACCAATAGAAATCTCATCCGTTACGAGATGCTCACGAATTCGTTCGTCATACCCTTCATAATGCCCACATACGAAGATCAAATGTTCTTCCCCTGCAAGCTCTTCCGCTTTCTTCTGCGTAAATCTTTCGCCCTGCGGACACATTAAGACAACTCTAGGCTTACGCTCTGTCTCTTTCGTCAAATCTTCTACAGCATCAAAAATAGGCTGAGGAGTAAGCACCATACCAGCTCCTCCGCCGTAAGGATAATCGTCTACACTATTATGCTTACTTGTTGTATAATCACGAAAGTTAACAACACGAAGGTTTACCGCTTCTTTTTCTTGTGCCTTCTTTAATATAGAAGATCCAAATACACCGGTAAACATTTCTGGGAACAATGTTAAAATATCAATTTTCATTATAGCAGCCCTTCCATTACATGAATGGTTACTAATTTATTTTCAATATTAACTTGAAGTACAACGTCATCGATATAAGGAATTAAGAGATCTTGACCCTTCGGGCGTTTAATTACCCAAACATCATTTGCACCAGGAGATAGAATCTCTTTGATTGTCCCTAGCGCTTCTCCTTCTTCCGTTACAACACTGCAACCAATAATTTCATGATAGTAGTATTCACCTTCAGCAAGTTCACCTAACTGCTCTTCTGGTACTTTTATTAAAGAACCTTTAAACTTCTCTACTTCATCTACATTGTTATATCCTTCAAATGTTAATAAATCGAATGTCTTATGTTGGCGATGAGAAGTTACCTTCACCGGAAGGTAGTCTGTGCCTTTCTCATTCGATATGTATAACGTGTTTCCTACTTTATATCGCTCTTCTGGAAAATCAGTACGAGAAATAACACGGATTTCTCCTCTTACGCCATGAGTATTTACAATTTTCCCTACGTTAAACCATTTTGTCATAAATAGTATGTCACCCCTGGTTTCTATATAAATTAAGCATCTCCATTTCACAGATGGAACATGCACTCTCTATTTAAATGTTAAAAAAGGGAGAGGAATAACTCCTCGCCCTTTTTTACGTTTATTGAATTTCCAGTGTTACTTTTTCATCATTATGATGTCCCACTGAATACAAGAGCATTCGAATCGCTTTCGCAACTCTCCCTTGCTTTCCAATGACTTTTCCAACATCCTCAGGATGTACAGTTAATCGATACTTTATCTCTCCGTTGCAAAGTTCCTGTGTAACTTTTACATCTTCAGGATAATCGACAAGAGGCTTGACAATCGTCTCGACTAACTTCTTCATAGTCATTGCCTCAATTACTTACCTTGTTTAGATAAGTGGAATTTCTCCATGATACCTTGGTTAGAGAATAAGTTACGAACTGTATCAGATGGTTTAGCACCATTTCCTAACCATTTTAATGCTGCTTCTTCGTTGATCTTAACTTCAGCTGGTTGAGCAACTGGATTGTAAGTTCCGATTTCCTCAATGAAACGTCCGTCACGAGGAGAACGAGAATCTGCAACAACTACACGATAGAAAGGAGTTTTTTTAGCTCCCATACGTTTTAAACGAATTTTAACTGCCATTTATAAAGCACCTCCGAATTTATTTCACACAGATAATTATATTAGCAAAAAGACTATTGCTTTGTAAAGTATTTTTTCTTAACAGAGCCATCTTTTTTTCCTTACATGAATGGAAACTTCAATCCACCTAGTCCTTTTTTCTTACCTTTTTGCATTCCCGTCATCGTCTTCATCATTTTTTTCATGTCATCGAATTGTTTAATTAGACGATTGATTTCTTGTACAGTTGTACCGCTACCTTTGGCAATGCGCTTTTTGCGACTAGCATTGATTATTTCCGGTTGTTCTCGTTCTAATTTAGTCATAGAACGAATAATTGCCTCAATATGCCCAATTTGTTTTTCATCAACTTGTGCATTTTTCAGCCCTTTAATTTTATTTGCACCAGGAAGCATTCCTAACAATTCATCAAGCGGCCCAAGTTGACGCACTTGTCCAAGTTGTTCTAGGAAATCGTCAAGCGTAAACGAAAGCGTACGCATTTTTTGCTCAAGTTCTTTCGCTTTCTCTTCATCAACTGTAGCTTGCGCTTTTTCAATCAATGTTAAGACATCGCCCATCCCTAAAATACGGGATGCCATACGCTCTGGATGGAACGCTTCAATTGCATCTAGTTTTTCACCCATACCAGCAAATTTAATCGGCGTGTTTGTTACAGCCTTAATAGATAATGCAGCACCACCGCGCGTATCACCATCTAATTTCGTTAATACAACACCTGTTAAACCTAACTGTTCATGGAAACTTTGCGCAACATTTACCGCGTCTTGTCCCGTCATCGCATCGACAACAAGGAAAATTTCATCCGGTTTCGCAACTTCTTTAACTTTCGCTAATTCATCCATTAGTTCTTCATCAATATGCAGGCGACCCGCTGTATCGATTAAAACATAATCGTGATGATCTTCTTTTGCTTTTGAAATCGCTTGTTTCGCAATTTCAACAGGACTTACTTGATCTCCTAAAGAGAATACAGGCATGTCCAATTGCTTCCCTAATGTTTCAAGCTGTTTAATCGCTGCTGGACGGTAAATATCCGCTGCAACAAGCATCGGTTTACGGTTATGCTTTTTACGAAGCAAATTCGCAAGCTTACCTGTCGTCGTTGTTTTACCCGCACCTTGCAGACCAACCATCATAATAACAGTCGGTGGCTTATTAGCAACAGCAATTTTGCTTTGCTCTCCGCCCATAAGTTCTGTAAGTTCTTCCTGTACAACTTTAATTACTTGTTGTCCAGGTGTCAAACTTTTCATTACATCTTGTCCGACAGCACGTTCAGACACACGCTTCACAAAATCTTTTACTACTTTAAAGTTAACATCTGCTTCTAAAAGAGCTAGACGAACTTCTCTCATCATTTCTTTCACATCGGCTTCAGAAACTTTTCCTTTGCCGCGGATTTTTTGCATTGTCTGTTGAAGTCGGTCGGCTAATCCTTCAAATGCCATATTGCCGCCCTCCTAATCTAATTTTTCGATAGCTTCAACAACTTGTTTCATTTCTTCATTTACATGCTCTTCTTCGCTGATTAGCTGTTTTAGCTTTGCAACAAGTCGCTGTCGCTCTTGAAACTTTTGAAGTAATACTAATTTTTCTTCATATTCTTCAAGCATCGCTTCAGTCCGTTTAATGTTATCATACACGGCTTGGCGACTTACATCAAATTCTTCCGCAATTTCACCAAGAGATAAATCATCTAGATAATAAAGCGACATATAACTTCTTTGTTTTTGCGTTAACAACGATTGATAAAAATCAAATAAATAGTTCATTCTCGTTGTTTTTTCGAGCATGTTGGATCATCCTTTGTTAAGTGATTTCCCTTTACATGAATTAGTTTACATGTAGTCCAAAAGAGTGTCAAGTTTTTTTCTTAACATCATATATTTTTTATAGAAAAAGAAGCGGAAATACCGCTCCTTTCACTTATACTTCTTCTGTTTCTACTAAGTTCGCAAATAAACCATACACATATTGTTCTGGATCAAACTGTTGCAAGTCATCCATTTGCTCTCCTAATCCAACAAACTTCACTGGTACATCCATTTCGTTACGAATCGCTAATACAATACCACCTTTAGCAGTTCCATCTAACTTCGTTAAAACAATACCAGTTACATTCGTTGCTTCACGGAATGTTTTCGCTTGGCTTAAACCGTTTTGTCCTGTTGTTGCATCAATAACAAGTAATACTTCATGAGGAGCACCTGGTACTTCACGCTCAATTACACGCTTCACCTTCTCTAATTCTTTCATTAAATTTACTTTATTTTGCAAGCGTCCTGCTGTGTCACATAGTAATACATCTACCTTACGTGCTTTCGCAGCTTGTACAGCGTCATACATAACCGCCGCTGGATCAGATCCAGATCCTTGTTTAATCACTTCTACACCAACGCGATCGCCCCATACTTCTAATTGTTCAATCGCTCCAGCACGGAATGTGTCTCCTGCCGCTAATAGGACTGACTTACCTTCTGATTTAAACTTATGCGCCAGTTTACCAATTGTCGTCGTTTTTCCTACACCATTAACACCAACAAATAAAACAACCGTTAATTGGTCCTCTTGCATATTAATTTCGTTACTAAAATCGCTGTCGCCTTTGTAAATTCCTACTAGTTTTTCTGAAATAACAGCTTGTACTTCTTTTGGATCTTGAATGTTACGACGTTGTACTTCTTCTTTCAATTGGTCAATTAATTCCATTACCGTCGCAACGCCAACGTCTGCACCGATTAAGATCTCTTCTAACTCTTCGAAAAAATCTTCGTCCACTTTACGGTAACGATAAACTAAATCATTCACTTTATCCGCAAATGAATTTCTCGTTTTTTCTAATCCTTGTTTAAATTTCTCTGTAACTGTATCCGTTTGTTTTGAAATTTTTTCTTTTAGTTTTTTAAAAAAACTCATACTTTCCCATCCTTCCTATTCACTTGCAATAAGTTCTTCTCCGGCGTCTAAACGAACCGAAACAAGTTTAGATACCCCTGATTCTTGCATTGTTACACCGTACAACACATCAGACTCTTCCATTGTACCTTTTCTATGTGTAATTACAATAAACTGCGTCTCATTACTGAATTTCTTTAAATACTGTGCAAAACGAGCTACATTCGCCTCATCAAGGGCCGCCTCTACCTCATCTAGTACACAGAATGGTACTGGGCGTACTTTTAAAATACCAAATAAAAGCGCAATTGCTGTTAAAGCACGCTCTCCACCTGAAAGTAAACCTAAGTTCTGCAGTTTCTTCCCTGGCGGTTGTGCTACAATATCAATACCCGTATTTAGTAAATCCTCTGGATTAGTCATTACTAAATCCGCTCTACCGCCTCCAAATAATTCAGAGAATACCGATTGAAACTCCATTCTAATGCCTTCAAACGTAGTAGAAAAGCGTTTTTTCATTTCTTCATCCATTTCGGTAATAAGCTGGTGCAATGTCGCTTTCGCTTCTTCTAGGTCGTCTCTCTGCTCTAGTAAGAATGTATGACGCTCCGCTACACGTTCATATTCATCAATTGCCCCTAGGTTCACTGTACCTAACTCTTCTATAGATAATTTGATTAATTTTACTTTCTTACGCGCATCTTCTGCAGGCATTGTCATTGTATATTTTAGTTTTGCCGCTTCAAATGAAATCGTATATGTTTCACGTAAATGTTGTAATCTATTTTCCAACTCTACATCAAGTCGATTTATTCTCACTTCTTGATCTTTCAACATTTCAAGAATATATTTATGTTTACCTGTCGTTTCTTTCAAATTGCGCTCTAAATGTTCTACCCTCTCTTGCAACGATACACGTTGTTCACGACGAGAGCGAATTAATTCTGAAGTTTGATTACGATCATATGCTTTCTTCTCAATCATATTCGTAATTTGCTCTTCACCACTTGAATTAGATGTCATTTCTTGTTTTAAGAACGCTAAATCCTCTTTCGTTTTTACAAGTGTCGCATCCGTTTCTTCTTTTTCCTTCGTCAATCGTTCAACTTTTTCTTTTTGATTAAATAAGCGTTGTTGCTTTTCAGCTACCAGCACTTTTAACTCCGTCATTTCTTTTTGAACTTTTTCTTTCGAAGAATGTTGCTCACTTTTTTGTTTTGTTAAAGCTACAATTTTACTATCTAACTTAGTGATATCAGCTTGAAGATTCGTTAAAATCCCTTCTAACTCCTCTTTACGCCCTTGCATTTTTACTCGATCTTGTAAAAACCCTTCAATCTCTAAATCATAAATAGACAATCGATCATTAATACGATGTTCTTCTAATTCTAGACGATTAATCTCTTCTCTTAATTTCTGCTCATCTACACGATCTACTTCTACAGTTTGCCTTAGTTCGCGTATTTTCACTTCTTTTTCTTGAATCTCTTGTTTTACTGCTTTAACAAAGTTTTCTAACTTCATTGTTTTTTCTTCCATATCAGTTAACTTGCGAGTCCACTCTTCCAGTTCACGTTGGCGTCCTAATAAAGAAGATTTCGCTTGCTTTACCGCCCCACCAGTCATAGAACCGCCAGGATTCACTACATCACCTTCGATTGTTACAATGCGATAACGGTATTGCAGTTGTTTCGCCAACTCATTTGCTCCGCGTAAATCTTTCGCAACAATAACCGTACCTAATAAATTTGAAACTACATTTTCATATTTATTGTTGTACTGCACAAGTTCTGCCGCCACACCTACAAACGATGGGTGTTGATTTGCAATGCGTAATTGCTCAAATGATAAAGACCTGCTTTTAATAACAGCTTGCGGTAAAAACGTTGCACGTCCATGTTTATTTTGCTTTAAAAATGCTATCGCATTACGAGCATGCTCCTCTGTTTGTACAACAATATGCTGCATCGCTGCACCTAGAGCAATTTCCATTGCAACTTCGTATTCTTTCGGTACCGTTAACAGTTCCGCAACAGCACCCTCGATACCTTGCAACCTATTTTCTCTAGCTTTCAATACTTCACGTACACCTTGATAGAATCCAGAATAATCTTCTTGCATCTCTTCAAGCATTTCTTTTCGAGAACGTGCCTGTTGCACAAATTGATATGCTTGATACAGTTTTGTTTCATTTTCACTATACTGCGTCTTACATTTCCCAAGCGCCGCCTCTGTCTTCTGTATGTTTGAGAGAATGCCAGCTACTTTTCCTTTCGCTTGTTCGTAACTTTCTACAAGTTTCGTCTTTTTCGCTGTAATTTCCATACGCATTTCTACATATTTCGCATTCTCTTCATCTAGACGCTCGTTTTTAGACGTTTGCTGTTTAGATTGTTCTTCAATCATAGATAATTCATTACGATGACTAGCTTGTTGATTTAAAAGCTCAATATAGTCACCTTTTAAATTCTCAATCTGTTCCTCTAAATTGTCAGCAAAAGTAGCAAGCAGTTGCTCATTATCATGCAATTTTTGCTCCAACTCTTTTACTTCATTCACAAATTGCATTAAAGCTTCTGTACTTGACTCAATCTCACCATCGTAACTTTTAGTTTTCTCTGTTAATTCAACAATTAACTGCTCAAGTTGCGCACAATGCGTCGTAGCATTTTGCTTTCTCTCTTTTAACAACTCGCGCTGCCCTTCAAGTTTTTCTAGCTCTTTACTAGAAAGAAGAAGTACTTCTTGCAACGAGTCTACAGACTCATCTACCGCTTGTAATTGTCCTCGTAATTCCTCAAGCTCTTCTTCACTTTTTTGTAAATTCGTTGACATTTTAGCTTCTTCGTTTTTATTATGCCCAAACTGATTTCGAAGCGCTTCCCATTTCTCGTGCAATTCTTCAATTTCATGGACAATAAGCGCAGCTTCTACTTTCTCTAATTCTTCTTTATTCTCAAGATAATCTTTCGCAATAGAAGCTTGTCTTTCTAAAGGTTCTACTTGACTACTTAATTCATGAATTATATCTTGTACACGATTTAAGTTTTCTTGTGTTTCTGCTAATTTCCCTTCAGCTTTCTTTTTGCGAAGTTTGTATTTTAGTACGCCTGCCGCTTCTTCAAATACACCTCGACGCTCTTCTGACTTACTACTTAAAATCTCTTCCACTTTCCCCTGGCTAATAATTGAAAAAGCTTCTCTTCCCATACCAGAGTCCATAAATAAATCGATAATATCTTTCAATCTACATGATTGTTTATTAATATAAAAATCACTATCACCTGAACGAGATACACGACGTGTTACACACACCTCATTGTATTCAATTGGTAAACGTTGATCTTCATTATTTAAAGTTATTGTTACTTCAGCAACATTAACCGCTCTCCTCGTATCACTGCCTGCAAAAATAATATCCTCCATCTTTGCACCACGTAATGATTTTGCAGATTGTTCACCAAGTACCCAGCGAATTGCATCAGTAATATTACTTTTCCCGCTTCCATTAGGTCCTACTACAGAAGTTACACCTGGGACAAAATCAACAGATACACGCTCAGCAAAAGACTTAAACCCTGCTATTTCTAATCTTTTTAAAAACACGAAAGGCCTTCCTCCTATTCTCCGTCGTTATAAATGTTCTCTATACAAAAACAAGTATTATACGGATTTACCTTCTTTTTCATTATAAACAAAAAGAAAGTTTCATTCTATGCACAAGGAATCCCCCTCATTCAAAGGGGGATTCCTTATAGTTGTTCTTTTAATTTTTTCAATGCTTCTGCAGCAGCTTGTTGCTCTGCTTCTTTTTTCGACTTACCACTACCAAGACCTAAAGCTACGTTATTTAACGTAACACGTGACACAAATTCTCGATTGTGAGCTGGTCCTTTTTCTTGCAAAATTTGATACTCAACATTGCCACTGCCATCACGCTGAATCAATTCTTGCAACTGACTCTTATAATCCATCACATGAGAAAAAGCACCCTCATTAATTTTCGGATATACAATTTCTTTTAAGAATTCCCAAACTGTTTCTAGCCCTTGATCAAGATAAAGGGCACCAATAAACGCTTCAAAGACATCCGCTAATAAAGCTGGTCGTTCACGTCCACCTGTCATTTCTTCACCTTTTCCTAATAAAACAAGGCTACCAAATGACAATTCGTTCGCAAAACGAACAAGAGATGGCTCACATACAATAGCTGCACGTAGTTTTGTTAACTCTCCTTCGCTCATTGTCGGATATTTTTGAAACAGATACTGCGATACAGTCAGTTCCAATACTGCATCTCCAAGAAATTCAAGACGCTCATTATCTTCATGCGGTTTTTTTCGATGCTCATTCACATACGATGAATGCGTAAATGCTTGAATCAATAATTTTTCATCTGTAAACGTAATACCTATCTTTTCTTGAAACACTTTAAATGCTTCACGATATTTTGTTTCGTATTTTTTTTCTCTATATTTTCGGTACGGCATAGGTCCCTCCAGATATAAGCCAGAAAGCCCCGCTAAAAAACGGGACTTCACTTAAGCATTATAGATGACTCTCTATGTAAGTCACAGCATCGCCAACAGTAGCAATCTTTTCAGCATCTTCATCAGAAATTTCCATTTCGAATTCATCTTCTAATTGCATTACAAGTTCTACTACATCTAGGGAGTCTGCTCCTAAATCTTCCTTGAAGCTTGCAGCTGGTACTACCTCAGTCTCTTCTACTCCTAAACGATCAACGATGATTTTTGTTACGCGCTCTAAAACATCTGCCATTCCATTCACCTCCCCTCAAATATTATATTAAATATTGACCAAAAAAACTAGGTGAAATCGATTCTTTTATTACATTACCATACCGCCATCAACATTTAACGTTTGACCTGTAACATATTTGCTTTGATCAGAAGCAAAAAACGTTACAGCATTCGCGATATCTTTCGCTTCACCAAATTGAGCAGCTGGAATAACTTTTAACATTTCGGCTTTAATATTCTCATCTAGTACATCCGTCATATCAGTCGCAATAAAGCCCGGCGCAATTGCATTCACTGTAATATTTCGACTTGCTAACTCTTTTGCAGATGTTTTTGTTAATCCAATAACACCCGCTTTAGCAGCAACATAGTTAGCTTGTCCTGGGTTTCCTATAACACCAACAACCGAAGCGATGTTTATAATTCTACCGTGACGTTGACGCATCATATAACGAGATACTGCTTTTGTACATAAGAATACACCTTTTAAGTTTGTATTAATAACTGTATCCCATTCTTCTTCTTTCATACGCATTAATAAATTATCTTTCGTTACACCAGCATTATTTACAAGAATATCAACTTGTCCAAATGTATCTACTGTTTGTTTCACCATATTTGTAACATCATCAGCATTTGCAACATCTGCTCTTACCGCAATTGCATCAGAACCTAATTTTTTAATTTCATCTACTACTTCATTTGCTTTTTGTTCATTACCAGCATAATTTACTACTACATTTGCCCCTTGTTTCGCTAAATCAATCGCAATCGCGCGACCAATTCCACGTGAAGCGCCAGTTACTAATGCTACCTTCCCTTTTAACATCAGTTTTCTCCTCTCAAATTTGAAATGGTATCTTTTAATGTCTCTTCATCGTATATCGCATATGCTTTTACTGATGAATCAATTGACTTCATAAGTCCAGCAAGTACTTTTCCAGGTCCAATTTCAATAAATGTATCTACTCCCTGGTTCACCATATATTCAATAGACGGGTACCATAATACAGGCGAATAAAGCTGTTCGATTAACTTTTCTTGAATGTCTGCACCACGTGTAATAACTTCCGCCGTAACATTTGCAATAACAGGAATATTCGTGTCATGAATTGTAATTTCATTTAAAACACTTTGGAACTTCTCAGCTGCCGGCTTCATAAGTGAAGAATGGAATGGCCCACTTACTTTTAGTGGAATCGCTCTCTTTGCACCATTTTCCTTCGCTCTTTGAGAAGCAACCTCTACGCCTTGCTTCGTTCCAGAAATCACAATTTGCTTCGTACTATTCATATTAGCGATTTGCACTGCATATCCTTCACTTGTTACTTCTTCTGTAACTTGTTTCAGCATATGTGGGTCAGCACCTAATATAGCTGCCATTGCGCCTTCCCCGCCCGGAACAGCTTCTTCCATATATTCGCCACGTTTCCTTACAGCATATACAGCATCTTCAAAAGTTAATGCACCAGCTGCTACAAGAGCACTATATTCACCTAAACTATGACCAGCGACAAAGTCAGGTGTAATGTCATACTCTTTCAAAGCTGTCAAAATAGCAAAACTCGTTGTTAATAATGCAGGCTGCGCATTTGTTGTTAATGTAAGCTTTTCCTGCGGTCCTTCAAAAATCACTTCTGAAAGTGAATCTTCCAACACCTCATCTGCTTTTGCAAACACTTTTGCAACCTCTTTATTATTCTCTGCTAATTGTTTACCCATTCCAACTGCCTGTGAACCTTGGCCCGGAAAAAGAAATGCTATTTTTCCCATTTCAAATCCTCCTCTTATTGGAGTGACTCTTTCTCCATTACGCTTGAAATCGTAGGAATTACTTCTTTCGCTACCATTTCTCTCGTTTGACGAATCGCACTAAATATCGACTGATCATTAGAAGAACCGTGAGCCTTAATGACAGGTGCTTTCAATCCAAATAATGCAGCTCCTCCATACTCCGAATAATCCATTTTATCTTTTAATACCATAAGTTTTGGCTTTAATACCGCCGCTGCTAATTTGCTCGTAAATGAACTCATTAACTGTTCTTTCAACATAGAGAATAGCGCAAGTGCTGTTCCCTCTAATGATTTCAACGCTACATTCCCTGTAAAACCATCACATACAACAACATCTGCTACACCTTGCAATAAATCTCTTGATTCAACGTTCCCCACGAAATTAATTGGCGCATCTTTAAGCATTGCAAATACTTGCTTTGAAAGCTCGTTTCCTTTTCCATCCTCTGTTCCAACGTTTAATAGTCCAACGCGAGGATTTTCAATTCCTCTTACCTTCTCAGCATAAACAGATCCCATTACTGCATATTGATATAAATGAATTGGTTTTGCATCAACATTTGCTCCAACATCTAACATAACAAAACCTTTTCCATCTACAGTTGGCATTGTAGGCGATAAAGCTGGTCTCTCAATTCCTTCCATACGACCGACTACAAATAATCCAGCTGCCATTAAAGCTCCTGTACTACCTGCGGATATACAAGCGTCTGCTTCTCCATCCTTTACTTGTTGTGCCGCAAGCACCATTGAAGCTTGTTTTTTTCGACGAACCGCTCTTACTGGTTCCTCCGTTGATTCTATTTTTTCGTCTGTATGAAGAATAGTAATTCGTTCATCACTCGTTAAGTATTGACGAATTTCCTCTTCTTTCCCTACTAACGTAATATGTAAATCAGAATATTCCTTAATAGCTTTCATTGCCCCTAATACTACAGCCTTTGGAGCGTGATCTCCGCCCATTGCATCTATTGCGATTTTCATAAGTTGTTACCTTCCTCACTATAATTACTAGATCGATACATTTCAAAAGTGCCTGTAAAAACAAGTTCTTCTCCAACGAAGCTACGCACTTTGACAACCGTCCGTCCTTTATCATTCTCTACATCTTCAACGCGCGCTTTTGCAACAACACGCTCTCCTAATTTTACAGGGCGAATGTATCGAATGGTAGACTTTGCAGTTAAAGCTAATTCTTCATCAATAACCGCAACAGCTAGTGAGTTTGCTTGCGCAAACAGATGATGCCCACGAGCGATTTGATTTCTTTTAAATACATGTTCTATCTTTACTTCAAAGATAGAGATTGCATGTCTATCTAATTCAATATCAATAATTTCTCCAACAACCTCTTCTAACGGTAAAGATTTCACATCTTCTTCATGTTGCTTTGTAGCTACATGTTTAATTCTCTCTCTTAATTCAGGAATAGACAATTCCATACGATCAAGTCGTACCGTTTGTATACTCACTTGAAATTTTTCCGCTAAATCTTCATCCGTAATAAAAGGATTTGATTCGATTGTTTGTTGTAATAACTCTTGTCTTTCTTTTTTACTTATTCTTTTTTTCATACCGCACCATCCATTTTTATGACTAGGTACTAACAGTAGTATATAATCATTAAAAGTAGAATGCAACAAAAACTTTTGTTGACTCCCTTTAATCGAGCTTCTCTCCTTGGAACACACCTGTCCCATCAAGATACGTACGCAAGGCAGCATACTGATCATTGTGCCAAAACGCTTCTGAATCTACTAGTATCGCCGCATCTTGCCTTGCCGTTTCTAACGCTCGATAATCATGTACCATGTCAGCAACCTTAAATTCTGGTAAGCCACTTTGCTTACTCCCAAAGAAATCTCCAGGACCTCGTAATTCTAAATCTTTTTCTGACAATACAAATCCATCATTTGTTTCAGTCATTATGCGCATTCTTTCTTTCCCTGTTTCTGATTTAGGGTCTGCTATTAATAAACAATATGATTGTTCACTACCACGGCCGACACGCCCTCTAAGCTGATGAAGCTGCGATAAACCGAAACGTTCTGCATCATAAATAACCATTACAGTCGCATTCGGTACGTTCACACCTACTTCAACAACTGTTGTCGATACAAGAATTTGTACTTTATTTTCACTAAACTGTCCCATTATCTCTTCTTTTTCCTGAGACGATAATCTCCCATGCATCAATCCAACTTGGCATTTCCCTTGGTAATGATGCGTCAGCATACTATGTAAGTCGATAGCATTTTGCACATCAAGTTTCTCAGATTCTTCAATTAGAGGACAAATAACGTATGCCTGTCTTCCTTTTTTTATCTCCTTTTCAACGAAACCGAGAACGCGATCTAACATATCATGTTTTGCCCAGTATGTTTCAATCACCTTTCTACCTGCTGGCATCTCATCGATTATCGAAACATCCATCTCTCCAAATGCAGTAATTGCAAGCGTACGCGGAATTGGTGTCGCTGTCATAAATAATACATCTGGACTTTCACCTTTCTCCCGTAAAACTCGGCGCTGCGCTACACCAAATCGATGCTGTTCATCTGTAATAACGAGACCCAACCTATGAAATATAACTTCATCTTGAATTAAGGCATGCGTTCCAACAAGAATATCTATTTCTCCTTGTTCTAACTTCGCTAAAATTTCTCGACGTCTCGCCCCTTTAACAGAACTTGTTAACAGTTCCACCTTCATACCAAAATGCGAAAACGTTTCAGCAAGCGACTGATAATGTTGCTCAGCTAAAATTTCTGTAGGAACCATTAAAGCACCTTGATAATGAGCTAATTTCGATGCATAAAGACCAATCGCAGCAACAACTGTTTTCCCAGAACCAACGTCACCTTGCAATAGTCGGTTCATCCGATAAGGAGATGTCATATCTTTCAAAATTTCATCTACAACTCGGCGCTGCGCACCCGTTAATGGAAACGGCAGTGCATCGATAAATTCTTGTAATTCTGCTGACGGAATCTCTTTCTTCGTCCCTTTTGAATTTTCCCTCTCCATTTTCCGGAGCGTTTGCATTTTCAGCTGAAATAAGAAAAATTCTTCATATACAAAACGGCGACGCGCTTGCTTCAAATCTTCCTGTCCTACCGGAAAATGCAATGCCCTGAGCGCTTCATATCTTGGTAATAATTTATATCGCCCTAACAAACCATCCGGTAACACTTCGACTATAGAATCTCCATATTCCTTTAACGCTTGAGCAATAAAACGACGCATCTGTTTTACTGTAAGTTTCCCCTTTACTGAATAAACAGGTTCCACTTCTTGTTGACGTACAACCGGTCCAAAATGAAGTTCTGATACAGCAATTGTTTGACGATGTTGATCCCATTTACCAGTAATCGTTATCGTTTCATCTAACTTTAATTTTTGCTTATAGTAAGGCCTATTAAAACATACCGCCGTAATTAAATAACGACCGACGAGAACACGAACTGTTAAACGCGATTTCTTCTTACCATAATATTGCAGCAAAGGAGCACTATGAACCTTCCCTTCAACCGTTACACGTTCATCATGCTTTACTTCAGCAAGATCTTTCATCGCATAATCTTCATAACGGTACGGAAAATGTTCTAATAGATGAGAAACTGTATAAATACCCATCTCATGTAGTAACTCAGATGTTTCTCCTCCGATCCCCTTTACATCCGTAACAGGAACTTGTACAACATCATTCAAGATTCTCACACCCCGTCACATTATTTTCTTTATTGCATTTTATTTGAGTACCAATTAGCATCTGTAATCGCTCTCTTTCACCTTATATATTCTATCATAGGCATTCTAAGAGAAACTACTCAAATCCCTTATATAAAACAAGTAAAAAAGAGCCTCACTATTAGCAGCAAGGCTCTTTTCTCTCTTCAATATGCTAGCCTTTTGAATAAAAACTAGTAATAAACTTCATATTACTACTTCTTATCCATTAGCAAGTAAGTAATCCATTTATTTTCAAAACGAATCTTATCTTATTCTACAGAGAAGATGAAAGAATACACTGGTTGGTTTCCAGCATGTACTTCTACTTCTGCATCTTCAAATTTCTCTTCTACAAATTCAACTAACTCCGCTACTTCTTCATCAGTTGCATCTTCCCCTTGTAGAATCGTTACGATTTCAGAATCTTCATCAATAAGCGCTTCTAGTAATTGCTTCGCAGCTCCTACTTTTTCAGCATTTGTAGATACAATTTTCCCATCTGCAATACACATGAAATCATCTTTTTGAATTGCTACACCATCAATTTCCGTATCACGTACAGCATACGTAATTTGACCTGTTTTCACATGAGATAAAGCTTCTTGCATGTTTTCTTCATTCTCTTCTAACGTTCCAACTGGGTTAAATGCTAACATTGCTGCCATACCTTGAGGAACTGTTTTCGAACGAACAACAATAACTTCTTGATCTACAACTGATGCCGCTTGTTCTGCTGCCATTACAATATTTCCGTTATTCGGTAAAATAATGATTTTTTCAGCATTTGCTTCTTCAATTGCCTTTACGATATCCTCCGTACTTGGATTCATCGTTTGACCACCTTCGATAACTTTCGTTGCGCCGATGCTCTCAAATAAAGTTTTAATACCAGATCCCATAGCTACAGTTACGATACCATATGGTTGTTTTTCTTTCGATTGAGCTGGTTGCTCAGGAACCATAGTAGGTTCATCTAACAAAGCAGTATGCTGTTCACGCATATTTTCTACTTTAATCTTAATTAAACTACCGTATTTTTGCCCGTAGTTCATAGCGTCTCCAGGATGTTCTGCATGGATATGAACTTTTACAATTTCATCATCAGACACAACTAGTAGAGAATCACCATATACACTAATATCTTCACGGAATTTTTGTTCAGAGAAATTATGCTCTTTCACCTTTTCAGCCTCTAATTTCACCATGAACTCTGTACAATATCCATACTTAATATCTTCTGTACTCAATTGGCTTTGTACACTACGGTGATGTTCTGCGCGTACCATTTCATTCATAGATGGTTGCGTCGGTGCATCAGAAGAAATCGTTTCTCCTTTTAAGTCAGCTAAAAACCCTTCGTATACCACTACAAGACCTTTACCACCGCTATCTACAACGCCAACTTGTTTTAATACAGGTAATAAATCTGGCGTACGATTTAACGATGCGTTTGCTTCTTTCACAACGTCTTCCATAAACAAAACAAAGTCGCGCTGTTTTTTCGCAACTGTTACTGCATATTTACCCGTTTCTCTTGCAACCGTTAAAATCGTTCCTTCAATCGGTTTCATAACCGCTTTATAAGCCGCCTCTACTCCAGCTTCTAGTGCTGCAGCAAAATCAACTGTTGTTAATTCTTCTTTTTGTTCAATGGATTTAGAGAAACCACGGAACAACTGAGATAAAATAACTCCAGAGTTACCACGAGCTCCCATTAATAATCCTTTGGCTAAACTTACGCCGACTTTACCAGCATGCTGTGAAGGATTTGCTTTCACTTCACGCGCACCTGAAGTCATAGATAAGTTCATGTTTGTACCGGTATCGCCATCTGGAACTGGAAATACGTTTAATGCATCAACAAGCTGAACATTATTTGTTAAATTATTCGCTCCTTGCATGATCATTTGTGATAAACGTTTTCCATCAATTTTTTGAATTGACACAGATTTTCCTCCTTAATGCACATTACAAGTTTATTACTTTAACTCCTTGTACGTAGATGTTTACAGAATCTACTGCTAGTCCTACAGTTTGATCTAATGTATATTTCACTTTCGTCTGCACATTATGTGCCACTTCTGAAATTTTCGTACCATAGCTCACAATAATATACATATCAATATGTACTTCATCTTCATTTTTACGAACAATAACACCTCTAGTGAAATTTTCTTTTCGTAAAATGTCTGTTAATCCATCTTTTAACTGATTTTTTGATGCCATACCTACGATACCGTAGCAATCTACCGCGGCACCTCCAGCAATTGTTGCAATTACATCTGTACTAATATCAATTTGACCGTACTTCGTTTTAATTTCAATTGACATCTCGTTTCCCCCTTCATAAATGGTGAAAGTGAGCTAGACTACTTTAGTTACTATCATATAATCTTTTTAAAGAAAATTCCATCGTTCTTTCTTTTCACTCTCATATTTTATGTTTTAAATTACACTTTTTTATGATGAGCAAAATAGTCCATTGTTATTATACAACATGTACCACTATAATATGTCAAGCAATTTTTATGGATTTCAATTTTTATGGATTTCAACTTTTCTTCATTGACATATAGTGTCAAGTAAATTTTCTTGATTTCTTTTTTCTACGGTGTTGCATTCTCTTTTTAGTTGTGTTAAATTATAGTAGTGTTTTTAGCATCGCATAAAAGACTAACATTGAAAAATTACGTATGGTAAGGTATCAAGGGAGGGAAATATAAATGGCTCGTGTTTGTGCTATTACTGGAAGAAAAGCTCGTTCTGGTAACTCTCGTTCTCACGCAATGAACGCTACAAAACGTAAGTGGGGCGCTAACCTTCAAAAAGTTCGCGTACGCATCGACGGAAAAGTTCAACGTGTTTACGTTTCTGCTAGAGCATTAAAATCTGGCAAAATCGAACGTGTTTAATAATAAAAAAAAGAGCCGATAGGCTCTTTTTTTACTATAACAATGGAAAAAGCACCGGTGATAGGTGCTTTTTTTAATCTTTTTTGAAGGTATTTAACATTGCACGAACAATTCCACCAAGAAATTTAGGTAACTTAATTGTATAAAATCTCATGGTTTCCCTCCTAATCCCCATTACTCCACTTGGTCACTATATGATGTAAGGAGCAAAATTGTTTCTTCAATCAGTGCTTCTTATCAACATTAATATGCCAGAAGTAAATGAAAAAGTACCTTTTTCCTCAACGAGTTCGTTACTAATACAAAGTGTTGATCCCCACTCTATTGTTTTATTAGTAAGCGGGTACTTAAAACCAAACAATGTAATCCCTTCCACTATTTCAGTAACTGGTACAAAAGATACATAAGGAAAATTTTTATTTTCTTCAATTATATGTGTACCCACTTTTTTAACTGTTATTTCATTTTTATTGTCCACAATACACATTTCTATCTCTACTTCTAACCCTTTTAAAAGCATCTGTATATTTGCCAAACCGTGATCAAGCCTTCCACCGGTAGCACCAAAAATACGAATTAGTGCCGGCTTCTGTCCTAATGCCCAGTTAATTGCAATTTCTAAATCCGTTTGATCTTTTTCTCGCGGAACAATATGTAATTCGTTCGTTTGCTGTCCCATCCATACTAATTCTTCTTCGGTAACTGAATCGTAATCTCCAAACGCAACAGCCGGTGTAATCCCTTTCTTTAATAGACGGTATACTCCCCTATCAACCGCTGCCCACACTACTTCCTCATCCTCATATCGAGCAAAATCTGCACAATATTCCGAAGGTCCTCCTGCCAAAATATGAATAATCATTTTTTCTTCCCCTTCCATTGTAAAAAGGCAATCTGCCATTCGGTAGATTGCCTTTTTACATATTTTTACGCTATCCTATGAATACCTTACTAGGATAAAGTTCATCACTACCCACGAATTACGCGAATTGCTTCACCGCGGTCTTTTTGATTGTATACTGCTGATCCAGCTACAAGTACATTTGCTCCTGCTTCCACACAAAGTCTTGCTGTTTCAGCATTTACACCACCATCAACTTCAATTTCTACTTCTAGATTGCGCTCTTTCACCATGTCTGCAACTTGTTTAATTTTCGGTAATACAGAATGGATAAACTTCTGTCCACCAAATCCAGGGTTTACTGTCATAAGTAATACCATATCTATATCTTCTAATACATGCTCAATTACTGAAACTGGCGTATGTGGATTTAATACAACGCCCGCTTTAATACCATGAGATTTAATTAACTGAATTGTACGATGTAGATGTGGACACGCCTCTACGTGAACAGTAATAATATCCGCTCCCGCTTGTGCGAAAGTCGGGATATAGTTATCAGGATTTTCAATCATTAAATGTACATCTAATGGTAATGATGTAATTGGACGGATAGCTTCTACAATTAACGGTCCAATCGTAATATTTGGTACGAAATGTCCATCCATTACGTCAACGTGAATGTAATCCGCTCCGCCCTTTTCTACATCTTTAATCTCTTCCCCTAATTTTGAAAAATCTGCTGATAAAATCGATGGTGCAATTTTAATCATAACTAATACCTCGGCTTTCTCTCTCTAATTTCTTCTACGAATTGTTTATAGTTCTTATAGCGATATTCTGTAATCTTCCCTTCTTCAACCGCAGCTTTCACCGCACATTTCGGTTCAGAAAGATGTGTACACCCTCTAAATTTACAGTATTGGCTCGCTTCTTTCAACTCTGGAAAACAATATGTAAGATCTTCTACTTCTATATCAATGAAATCTAGTGAACTAAAACCCGGTGTATCTGCTACTAGTCCACTCCCAATTGCAATTAATTCTACGTGTCTTGTCGTATGCTTCCCGCGTCCTAAATGGGAGGAAATATCATTTGTTTTCAGCTCTAATTCTGGACGTAGCACATTAAGCATTGAAGATTTCCCCACACCAGATTGACCCGCAACGACAGAAACACAATTTTCTAAGTATGGTTTTAATATATCAATACTTTCTGACGTATTAATAGAAGTAAATAAAACATCATAACCCATCTCACGATAATCATTCGCATAAGCTTCAACAGTTGCTTTCATCTTTTCATCTACTAAATCCATCTTGCTAATACAAATAATTGGCTTAATGTTATGATATTCAATCAGCACTAAAAATCGATCTAACAGTCCAGGATTAAAATCTGGTTCTACTGCAGAGAACACAAGGATCGCTTGATCGACATTAGCAATAGGAGGTCTAACAAGTTCATTTTTTCGATCAAACACTTCAAGCACATAACCTTCAGTTGGATTATCTGCCTGAAAAACAACTTGGTCTCCTACAAGTGGTGTAATTTTATTTTTTCTAAATACACCTCGTCCACGACATTGCGTAACCCCTTCTTCATGCTGCACGTAATAAAACCCACTTAAAGCTTTTATAATTTTTCCTTCTGGCATAGAATTCTCCTTTTTTGTATAAGGTGATGCTGAATTTAAAAATGAATGGATTTAAATTTTCTAAATAACGATTTCAAAACCTACCATATATACTTTCGCTAATATACATTAAATTTCCCATTAAATGCAAAAAAATATTTACAGCTGCATCACGTTACTAGCTTTTTGAATCATATATTTTTGCCTGCTATACCGTCCACTTTGTAGACAGCATAACAGGCAATAATAATAAGTAGACTTTCACTATTATTGAGTTGGATATGGTACTTCTTTATCAATAATCGTTACTCCATCTCGTACAATTTTATAGTGTCCCTTTGAACCTTCTTGAATTACAAATTCTAAAGAAATAGTCGCTGATTCAGTAATTGTTCTCGTTTCAACCGGTCTATCCATTTTTTGCTGCATGTCTTCTTTATAAATTTCTATTGTTTGCGGCTTTTTTTCACCTGTTACAGCAGGCTCATATGGGATAGAGATATTGTCCAATTTTACCGTTTTAGTCACTTTAGGCTTTTGACCATCAGAGATAATAATAGTTACTTTATCTCCCTCTTTTAATGGTGTACCTGGTTTTGGAAATTGCGAAATTACAAGTCCTTTTTCGACTGTATCTGAATACTCTCGTTTTATATCTGACGTTAGTTTTCTCTCATTCAAATAACCAGTTACACTATTTTCAGTCCACCCCGAAAAGTCACCTGGTCTAATTTGATAAGGACCTTTACTTACCCAGATTTTCAGTTCTTGCTCCGCTTCTATAACCATTTGATCAGGCGTCGGAATTTGCTCTACAATTTCACCTTTCGGCTTATCATTTTCAATATAATTTACTGTAACTTGTTTATATTTTTCTTCTAACTCAGCTTTTACACTCTCAAAGTTTTGCCCTGTGAAATTCGCCATCTTACTTTTCTTTTTCCCACCTGATTGATAGATAGTAATTTTAGCGTTTTCTTTTACGACTCTTCCTGCTACAGGGTCCGTTTTTATTACATCCCCAACTTCAACATCATCTGTATATACAATATTAGGCTCCGTCACCTCAAAGCCCTTTTCTACTAATGTATTTACAGCTGTCGTGTATTTCATACCAGCCACATCAGGAACTTTCACATCTTTCGGAATAAATAATCCTGGAATAACCGTAAGCGCTAATGTTATTCCTATTGCTAAAAATAAAAATGTTGAAATTAAAACTTTAAGCCACTTGTTACTCCGTTTTTTCTTCTTATCTAACTCAGCTGCTTCTGCTCTTATCGGTTCTTCCACCTTACTCCCTTTTAAAACAATCGTTTCATCACTTACATTTTCAAATAATTGTTCTTGTTGAATAATCGGAATCGCTTTCGTCGCTTCCATATCTTCTGGTATGTAAAACGGTTGCTCATTTATCCTCTCTGGATATAGCGCAGTTTCAATATCTCGCTTCATCGCATTGGCAGATTGATATCGATGGAACGGATCTTTTGCAGTTGCTTTTAATATAATATTTTCAACACTTTGCGGAATATTTTCATTCCATCTTTTTGGTGATGGGATTTCACTTTGTAAATGTTTTAAAGCTATAGCAACAGCAGATTCGCCAGAAAACGGTTGTCTTCCTGTTAACAATTCAAACATAACTATCCCAAGAGAATAGATATCTGATTGTTTATTTGCTATTCCGCCACGTGCCTGTTCTGGTGATAAATAATGGACTGAACCGAGCACTGAATTTGTATGTGTAATTGTTGTTGCACTTGTAGCTGTCGCAATTCCAAAATCTGTTACTTTTATTATTCCATCAGCTCGAATTAAAATATTGTGCGGCTTTATATCACGATGCACAATTTCAAAATGATGGGCGTGTGCCATAGCGGATGTTAACTGCTCCATAATATCAAGAGCTTCTCCTATAGGTAACATCCCTCGCTCAATTATGTATTGCTTCAATGTTTGTCCTGGTACATATTCCATGACAAGATAGTATATACCATCTTCTTCTCCGACATCATACATATTCACAATATTTGGATGCGACAACGTTGTAACAGACTGCGCTTCTCGATGGAAACGTTTAATAAACTCTTCGTTATTTGAGTAGTCGAGTCTTAATATTTTTACCGCTACATCTCGGCCAAGTATATCATCATGAGCTAAATATACATTGGCCATTCCGCCACCACCAATCATTTTCAGCAGCTTATAACGGTCATTTAAGCGTTTTCCAATCAGCACGTTGCACTTCACCTACTTTCGTTTGTCGAACCCGCATAATCAATAAGAACAAGTGTGATATTATCTTCTCCACCGCGATCATTTGCCAATTGAATGAGACACTGCCCTTTACCTTCAAGCTGTTCATTTAACTGTAAAATTTGTCGCATATCATCAATAGAAACTTTGTTTGATAACCCATCAGAGCAAAGAAGTAATTGATCATCTTCCTCAATCACCAACGTTTTAACATCTAACCCAACTTTTTCTTCTGTTCCTAATGCTCTTAATAACACATTCTTTTTCGGATGATACTCTGCGTCTTCCTTTGAAATTTCACCATGTTTCACCAGCTCATTTACAAGTGAATGATCTTCCGTTACTAGCGTCATTTCTCCTTCTGATACCATATAGCAACGACTATCTCCTATATGCCCTATTGTCACAAAGCTTGGTGTACAAACAGCTATTATAAGCGTTGTTCCCATACCATTACATTCTGCATTTTGCTGAGCATATTCATATATACGCTCATTAATAATCCCAACACTAGTATGTAACCATTGTTCTACTTTTTTCGGCTCATTCATATTATGTGTTTGCTTCCAATAATCATGGAATAATTGAATGGCCATCGAGCTAGCTACATCACCAGCTCGATGACCTCCCATTCCATCTGCTACTACCGCTAATACATTTCCATCTAAATTGTGAAAAACTCCTGCACTATCTTCATTATGTTGACGAACTTTTCCTTTATCCGATAGAAATACGGCTTTCATCTCGTCACCTCGTCTCTTCTTTGCGCTCCTTCGCACGCAACTGACCGCAGGCTGCATCAATATCATGACCTTGTTCACGGCGAATCGTTACATTCACTCCACGATCTTTTAACGTTTTTTCGAACAAGAAAATTTGTTCACGTGGCGTACGTACATAATCACGTTCAGGTACGTAGTTTACCGGAATCAAGTTCACATGACATTTTACACCTTTTAAGAGCGCAGCAAGCTCTTCAGCATGCTCTACTTGGTCATTTTCTCCTCCAAATAATCCATATTCAAAAGTAATACGACGCCCTGTTCTATTTACATAGTATTTAATAGCTTCCATTAAATCTGGTAATTTATAAGCACGGTTAATCGGCATTAATTTTGAACGTAATTCTGAGTTTGGAGCATGCAATGAAATCGCAAAATTAATTTGTAGATCTTCTTCAGCAAACTTATAAATTTTCGGGATAATTCCACTCGTCGAAACAGTCATATGTCTCGCACCAATATGAAGTCCTTTTTCATGGTTAATGATGCGTAAGAATCCCATTAAATTATCATAGTTATCAAATGGTTCTCCAATGCCCATAACAACAAGAGAACTTACACGTTCTTCTGTTTCATCAAGCGCACGCTGAACTTCTACTACTTGCGCTACGATTTCTCCAGCTTCTAGGTTTCGCTTTAATCCACCAAGTGTCGAAGCACAGAACGTACACCCAATACGACAACCAACTTGCGTTGTTACACAAATGGAATTTCCATATTCGTGTCGCATTAATACCGTTTCAATAGAATATCCGTCATATAATTGGAATAAGAATTTAATTGTTCCATCCGAAGACGTTTGTTTTACTAACGTTTTTAAAGTAGTAATATCAAAGGAATTCGACAATTTATCACGCAATCCTTTAGAAAGGTTTGACATATCCTCATAATTTTTTACACGTTTTTTATATAACCAATCAAAAATTTGTCCAGCACGGAACTTCGGTTCTCCTTGTTCCTTTAACCAATCTTGCATTTCATGAAGTTGTAAAGAGTAAATTGATGGTTTCTTCGTTTCTAAATTTTTCTTTTGTTTTCTTACAGTCGTTTCCATGATGCTACACCTTCTTCCTTAAACAAGCAATATAAAAGCCATCCGTCGCAAAATAATGCGGTAAAATTTGCACTTGACCTTCATCAATATACGGAGTTAATTTTTCTGGCATACGCTCTTTAAGCGTAGTATCCCATTCAAATTCAGGATGTTCTTGTAAAAATTTCTCTATTACTTGTTCATTTTCTATTTTCTCAATTGTGCACGTACTATAAACAAGACGACCGCCTTGTTTTAATAATGGTGCTATTTTTTCTAGTATTGCAATTTGAATCGTCGATAATCTTTCACTATCGCCTTTATCTTTTCCTAACTTAATATCAGGTTTACGTCTAATTACACCAAATCCAGAACACGGTGCATCTACCAATATTTTATCAAACGTTTCATTTGCAAAGTGCTCTTGCACTTTTCTAGCATCTAGCGCTTTAGTTTCGACATTTTCTAGACCAAGTCGCTCTGCTTGCTGTTTAATTAAACGTACTTTGTGTGCATGTAAATCAAGGGACATGACCTTACCAGTTCCCTTTAATCGTTCCGCGATATGCGTTGTTTTTCCGCCTGGAGCAGCACAACTATCAAGAACTGCATCTCCCGTATTCGGTTCTAAAGCGCGTGCTACAAGCATAGAACTTTCATCTTGAATAGAAAGAAATCCTTTTTTAAACGCTTCTGTATGCGCTACATTTCCTCTTTCAATCTGAATAGCATCATCTGATAAGTCACCACGTTTTGCTTCTATACCTTCACTTGCTAACAACTCAATCGCTTCTTCTACAGTTACCTTATCAACATTCACACGCGCTGTTGGTACAGGGGGTAACATGTTTACTTCGCACATTTTTTCTGCAGTTTCTAAACCGTATTCTGAAGTCCACTCTTGGACAAGCCAAACTGGATGACTTGTTGTAATTGCAAGACGTTCTACTGGATCCTTGATTTCATCTACAGAAGGTACACCTTCTCTCTGAATCGAACGTAATACACCGTTCACCATACCAGCAATTCCTTTATGCCCGCGACGCTTTGCAATCTCAACCGCTTCATGAATAGCCGCTCTTTCTGGCACTCGGTCTAAATAAATCATTTGATATAAAGATAAGCGAAGCAATACTCTTACCCACGCCTCAACCTTCTTTTTTAAAAAAGGCTGTAAATAATAATCTAATGTGTCACGACGTTGAATCGTTCCATATACAATTTCAGTTAATAAACCAATATCTTTTCTATCAATTGCACTTTTTTCAATTAGATTATTTAAAAGTAAGTTGCTATATGCACCACTTTTTTCCACTTGAATTAAACCATCAAGAGCTAATTCACGAACATTTTGTCTCATGCATTTTCTCCTAACTTCGTTCCAATTTCAGGTTTTGTTCCACGTAAAAATTGTGAACAACTCATACGCTTTTTACCAGAAGGTTGCAATTCAGTAATTTTAACACCTGTTTCATTACTCGTTGCTACAACAAAACCATCTTCTTCGATTGCAACAATCGTACCTGCTTCAGCCGGTTCAGTTATAGGCACTTTTTCCCCCCACCATACTTTAACAACTTGTCCTGCTAAAGTTGTATAAGCAACTGGCCATGGATTCAATCCGCGAATGTGATTGTATACTTCTTCACCTGTTTTTGTCCAATCAATTTTCTCTTGCTCACGTTTTATATTGTACGCAAACGTTACTTCTTCTTCGTTTTGTTTAATCGGTTCTAACTTACCTTGAATTAATAAAGGCACTGTTTTAGATAGAAGGTGTGCTCCTGCTTCACTTAATTTATCAAATAATGAGCCTGTCGTTTCACGCTCTTCAATTTCAACTTCCACTTGCGTTAAGATATCACCAGCATCCAATTTTTCTACCATATACATAATTGTAATACCTGTTTTTTCTTTACCTTCCATAATTGCATAATGAATTGGTGCACCACCACGAAGTTCAGGAAGTAAAGAAGCGTGAACATTAATACACCCATACTTTGGTGCTTCTAAAATTTCATTTGGTACAATCTGCCCAAATGCAGCTGTTACAATTAAATCTGGCTCTAATGCCAATACTTTTTCATATTCATCTTTTTCACGAATTTTTAACGGCTGTAACACAGGGATACCATGTTTTTCCGCTTCAACTTTAACAGGTGTAGGTGTTAATACTTTTTTTCTACCTACTGGACGATCAGGTTGCGTCACAACACCTACTACCTCATAGCCATCTTCAATAAGACGACGAAGCACCGGCACTGAAAAGTCCGGTGTTCCCATAAACACTACTTTTATCATTTAAAAACCGCTCCTTTTAACACCTATTCTAGTTCGTTTTCTTCATAATATCTTGTCACTTTCGATGTAAATAAAACACCGTGTAAATGATCAATTTCATGTTGAATTGCACGCGCTAAAAATCCTTCCGCTTCTAATAAGAATACTTTCCCACGGCGATTTTGCGCTCTTACTTTAATATAATCGGCACGTTCTACTTCACCATAAAGTCCCGGGAAGCTTAAACAGCCTTCGGGACCTACTTGTTCACCACGTTTTTCTAATATTGATGGATTGATTAACTCGATTTTCCCAGTATCATCATCGACATCAACAACCGCTACTTGCAAGCTTACACCTACTTGAGGCGCAGCTAAACCGACTCCGTCCGCAATTAACATTGTTTCATGCATATCTTTCAACAATTTCACTAACTTTTTATCAAAGTTAATTACTCTTTCGCATGGTGTTTCTAACACTTCATTTGGATGCTTTATTATTTCTAAAACTGCCATATTTCCCTCCGCTACATTAACATTGTTGGATTAAAATCAATTGAGATTTGTAGCTCTTTTTGCATTTCTGCTTGATAATGTTCATTTACCATTTTGAGCACGTTCTTTAAGTTTGGTTCCCGTTTGTATTTTATCATGCATTGATAACGATATCTATCTTTTATCCTTGGAATCGCTGAAGCAACTGGTCCTAGCACCATTGTTTGCTGTGAGCAATGCGTTCGTAAATACGAGGCAATTTTTTCCGTCACTTGTACCGCTTTTAATAATTCTGGATGAGATACAGTTACAAGTACAACATAGTAATATGGGGGATATTGTCTTGTTCGTCTCATTTGCATTTCTTGGTCAAAAAACACATCATATTGTTGGTTCTTCGCTAACTCTATACTGTAATGTTCTGGCGTATACGTTTGAATCACAACTTCCCCTGGCAATTCATGTCTACCCGCTCGTCCACTTACTTGCGTCAATAACTGATATGTCTTTTCACTCGCCCGAAAATCAGGTAAGTGAAGCATCGTATCTGCAGTTAAAACCCCAACGAGCGTTACTTTCGGAAAATCTAATCCTTTAGCAATCATTTGTGTTCCAAGTAATATATCTGCTTTTTCTTCCCCAAACGCCTTTAATAATTTTTCATGCATTCCTTTTCGACTTGTCGTATCTACATCCATTCGAATGACTCGTGCCTCTGGAAATAGTTTTGTAATTTCTTCTTCTACCTTTTGTGTACCTGTACCAAAGAAACGAATGTATGTACTTTGACAAGCTGGACACTCAGTTGGCATATTCTCTTCGTAACTACAATAATGACATTTTAAACGATGATTCATTTTATGATATGTCAATGAAATATCACAATGCGGACATTGGACAACATACCCACAATCACGGCACATAACAAATGTAGAATGACCTCTTCTATTTAAAAAGAGTACCATTTGTTCTTTCTTTTCTAATCGATCTGCTATTTTTTCATGCAGCGCCTTAGAAAACATTGATCGATTCCCGTCACGAAGTTCTTCTCGCATGTCAACAATCTCTACCGTTGGTAAAGCTTGTTCATTCATACGTTTTTCCATTGTTAATAGTTCATAAACACCTTTTTTCGCCCTTGCAAACGATTCAAGTGTTGGTGTCGCACTACCAAGAACGATAGGACATTTATGATATTGTCCTCTCCAGACAGCTACATCTCTTGCATGATACCTCGGATTATCTTCTTGTTTGTAACTTGATTCATGCTCTTCATCAATAATAATAATCCCTAAATTCTCAAAAGGCGCAAAAACAGCTGAACGCGCACCAACTACAACTTTCACTTCTTTTCTTAAAATCTTACGCCACTCGTCATACTTTTCTCCAACAGACAACGCACTATGAAGAACTGCAACTTGCGAGCCAAACCTACCTTTAAAACGATCCACCATTTGGGGCGTTAGTGCAATTTCAGGAACAAGAACGATAGCTTCTTTTCCTTTCTTGAGCACTGCTGCTATAGATTGTAAATATACTTCTGTCTTTCCACTTCCTGTAACACCATATAGTAAAAATGGATTATAAGTTTCATTTGTAATTGATGATAAAATCGGTGTAATAACTTGTTTTTGTTCCTCCGTAAGTGGAAATGGTTTTGTTTGTTCAAAATCATCATCGTCATACGGATTTCGGTATACTTCCACATACTTTTCTGAAATGAATCCCTTTTTAACAAGTGCTTTTATTGGAGCATCTGTTATTTGTAACTCTTCTGTAATTACTTTCAACGGTGTACTTTTATAATTTTCCACAAAATAATAAAGTACATCTTGTTGTTTTTTACTTTTCAGTTCAAATGCCGCTAATTCCAATTTATCTTCTGGCAACTCCGGCTGAACCACTCTTTGCTTCTTCTTTTGTACTTTATCTTTCACCTGATAAACGACTTCAACCGTACCATTTTTAATTTCTTGTTGAATAGTTCGGTATAAATGTGGCTGTTGCTCGATTACTTCAAAATCAATTGCTTCTTTATCCTGAAATAAATATAGTATTTCAGGTGCTATTTCTTCCTGTTTACAAAGTTGTAGACGTTTTTTATACGTTGCTTTTATCGCAGTTGGAAGCATCACTTGAAAAGCTGAAATCATGTAGCATAACGTTTCACTTGTAAGCCAATATCCAAGCTTTAATAATTCATCATTTAAAACCGGTGTTACATCTAATATTTCATGGATTGTCTTTAACTTCTTACTTTCTACATCCACCGAATCTTTAATCCCAATAATAAAACCTTGCAATTTTCTTGGCCCAAACGGAACTACTACACGCATTCCTGTCTGTACAATATCTTCCCATTTTTTAGGAATAATGTAATCAAATGGTCGATCTGTCTGACGGGCAGGTACATCAACAATTACACTTGCAAATTTCATAAACGATCATCTTCTAACATCATTTCAATTTGCTTCAATATTTCACGAGCTACCTCTTTTTTCATTAAAAGTGGCAACTCAATAACTTTTCCATCTTTTCTATACATTGTTACAATATTCGTATCCGTGCCAAATCCAGCTCCTTGCGCTTTTACATCATTCGCGACAATCATATCTGCATTTTTCTCACGTAGTTTTTTCGTTGCATATTCCTCTACATTTGTCGTTTCAGCAGCAAAACCGATAAGTAACTGTTTATCCTTTTTCTGACCTAATGTTTTTAAAATATCCACCGTTCTTTCAAGTTCAATGACAGCATCACCATTTTGCTTTTTCATTTTATTCTCATGCACATATTTCGGACGATAATCTGCAACTGCTGCTGTTTTAATGACAACGTCTACGTTTTGATAATGTTGAAGAACTGCTTCTAACATATCTTGTGCAGATTCCACTTGCACTGTCGTTACATGTAACGGTGGATTTAATGCTGTCGGTCCTGAAACGAGTATAACATCAGCGCCTAAATTCGCTGCCACTTCCGCAATCGCATACCCCATTTTCCCAGAAGAAAAATTCGTCATAAAACGTACTGGATCAACCTTTTCACGTGTTGGGCCAGCAGTTATTAATATTCTTTTTCCCTGCAATGGTTTGTGTTCTGAGAAAGCTTCCTCTAACCGTGCAATAATTGCTTCAGGTTCTTCTAGTCGTCCCTTCGCTACATATCCACATGCTAAAAAGCCTTCCCCAGGCTCAATAAATGTATATCCTAGCGTTTTCAATGTCATCATATTTTTTTGAACTATTTTATTTTCATACATATGCACATTCATAGCAGGCGCAATCCATACCGGAGCTGTAGTAGCTAACAAAGTAGTTGTAATCATATCATCTGCAATACCACCAGCTAACTTTCCAATACAATTGGCAGTAGCAGGTGCGACAAGTACAACATCCGCCCAATCTGCTAAATCAATATGAGCAATAACAGCTGAGTCTTTCTCATCGAATGTATCCGTATATACATCATGGCGAGAAAGCGCTTGGAATGTAAGAGGCGTAACAAACTTCATTGCCGACTCACTCATCATTACTTTGACAATCGCGCCAGATTGTGTCAATTTACTCGTTAACGCAGCTGCTTTAAAAACCGCAATGCCTCCTGTTACACATAAAAGTATCTTTTTCCCTTTTAGCATATGACTCGTCCTCTTTCTTTTTCAAACTTATAATACTGAAATAGAATTCTCAGCTCGTCAGTACCGATATTTCATTCCTTTCGTAAAAAAATAACAACCTACTTGTAAATAGGTTGTTACCGTTACATAGAAAATTATAAAGTCTATGTTTTATTTTGTCGAAGGCAAAGGCTTATTCAGCTACTTTATCTTCACTTGGTACGTAGCTTAATGCTTCTGCATCGATTTCTTCTAATGCTTTACCTACACATTTATGAGAAACAGGTTTTTCTACAACACAGTTATTAGCAAGTTGCATTTCACGTGCGCGTTTTGCAGCCACTGTTACTAAAGTGTACTTAGAATCGATTTTTTGTAGTAATGAGTCAATTGATGGATTTAACATAATTATAGACCCTCCGTCATTTCTTTATAATATTTTGCTACCCTTTCGCGGCGGCAATGTTCGCCAACCACAATTGCTTTAATTCTATCACAAGCTAATTCAACTTGATCGTTTTCTACTACATAGTCGTAAGCGTCCATCATCTCGATTTCTTCTTTCGCTACAGTTAAACGATTTTCAATAACATCTTCAGTCTCTGTACCACGTCCGACAATACGGCTCTTTAGTTCAGATAAACTTGGAGGTGCTAAGAAAATAAATACACCTTCTGGGAAAGCTTTCTTAACTTGAATTGCTCCTTGCACTTCAATTTCTAAGAATACATCTTTTCCTTCTTGTAATGTTTTTTCAACATAGTCAATCGGTGTTCCGTAATAATTACCTACGAACTCAGCCCACTCAAGTAATTTTTCATTACGAATCATTTCCTCGAATTCTTCTCTTTCTTTAAAGAAATAATCCACACCATCTACTTCACCTTCACGCGGCTTACGTGTCGTTACTGAAATAGAGTACTGAAAACGTGTATCCTCATGGCTAAACAGCTCTTTACGAACCGTCCCTTTTCCAACCCCAGAAGGCCCTGAAAGAACGATGAGCAATCCTCTTCTACTTCTCATAAATATGTAAAACCTACCCTTCCTCACTTAAATCTTCTTTATTATTCAAACGATGTGCAATCGTCTCTGGTTGAATTGGACTTAATACAACATGCCCATCATCCATAACAATAACCGCCCTTGTTTTTCTCCCATACGTAGCATCAAGCAAAGCATTATGTTCGCGTGCTTCTTGTACTGTTCGTTTAATAGGAGCTGACTCCGGACTTACAATAGCAATAATTCGATGAGCAGATACAATATTTCCGTATCCAATATTTAAAAACCGCATGGCCATAGTTTGCGCCTCCTAGTAAGTCTATCCGATTTCTCCACCACGTATAACTTTATATATTTTTTGAAAGCTACTCAATATTTTGTACTTGTTCACGAATTTTTTCAAGGTTATTTTTCATTTCTACAACATATTTTGAAATTGTTAAGTCATTTGCCTTAGAACCAATCGTATTAATTTCTCTATGCATCTCTTGCACGATGAAATCCATTTTCCTTCCAACAGGCTCTTCAATCTGCAATGTTTCACGAAATTGCTCTAAATGACTTTGCAAACGAACTAACTCTTCATGAATATCACAACGCTCTGCAAAGATTGCAACTTCTGTTAGCAATCTTTGTTCATCTAGATCTTGATTATGTAATTCTTTTAAGCGATTTTCTAATCGTTCACGATATTTTTGTGTAACAATTGGTGCATGTGGAATAATTGCATTTACACAATTGCTAATCTCTTGTAAACGATACGCTATATCTTTATGTAATCGTTCTCCTTCGCCATCTCTCATCGTTTTCAACATATGAGCAGCTTGACGAACAGCCTCATATAAACTGTTCTCAAAATGTTCATTTACATTTTCTATTTCTTCAATTGCTGTTACTTCTGGCATTGCCATTAATTGTTCGAGTGTAATAGAATCTTGTAATTGAAATTTCCCTTTTATATCTTCCATCATCGATTGGTACTGCTCAAGAAGTGACCAATTCACACTTAATTTTCTTTCAACAAGTCCTTCACCTGCTATACTAATAGACACTTCGATGCGTCCACGTCGAACTTGCTGTGCAATTATTTTACGAATTTTGTCCTCAAATACCATCATTTGCTTAGGAAGTCGAATACTCATCTCTAAAAAACGGTGGTTCACCGATTTCATTTCTACTGTAATTTGAAAAGTATCACTTTCTACTTTCGATCTTCCAAACCCTGTCATACTAGAAATCATTTTTATCACATCCAAGCCATAAAATAACTCAATGAAAAAGGTAATAGAGACAAGGCTCTACTACCTTCTGTAAATTATATCACATTTTCATAACATTGACTATTTCAAGTTTAATCCCTTCTTATATAACATCGGCTTTTTCTTCTTAGCCTTTTTCCCTGTTAATAAAGAACCTACTAGTAAGAAAGTCGGAATTGATGACAAACCTCCAATTAATAACCAATCTCTTGCTTGTATCGGCATTGTGCTAAAGATCGGTTGTAACGGTGGATAATATATAACCACTAGCATAAGTAGTAACGAAATAATAACCGCCCCTACTAAATACACGTTCCCAAATGGATTACGGTGAAAGACAGAATGCTCACTACGACAATCAAATACATGAATAAGCTGTGCAAGTACCAACGTCGCGAACGCTACAGTTTGTGCATATTTCAGTTCATTTGGATGTTGGTTATACGCAATAATAAACGCCACTAACGTCACTGCTCCAATTAAAAACCCTCGACTTATTATTTTCCACGCAAGCCCTCTAGCGAATACCCCTTCTTTCGGGTGACGCGGTGTTCTCTTCATCACATCTCCTTCAGCCTTATCCAAACCTAATGCCATCGCTGGTAAACCATCAGTAACTAAGTTCACCCATAAAATTTGAATAGGAACCATCGGCAGTGGTAATGCAAGTAACATCGCAAATAACATAACTAAAATTTCTCCAACATTTGACGCCAATAAGTAGCGAATGAACTTACGTATGTTCTCGTATATATTTCTTCCTTCTTTAATCGCTGACTTAATTGTAGCAAAATTATCATCTAGTAAAACAAGTGAAGAGGCTTCTTTTGCAACATCTGTCCCTGTAATCCCCATCGCTATCCCAATATCCGCTGTTTTTATCGCTGGAGCATCGTTCACTCCATCACCTGTCATCGCTACTATATGTCCTTGATTTTGCAATGCTTTAACAATTTTCAATTTATGCTCAGGTGATACACGAGCGAATACATACGTATCTTCTACAACATTTTCTAATTCCTCCACATCCATATTCGCGAGTTCTACTCCTTCAACAACGCGTCCATCTGGTGGTAAAACTCCTAATTGTTCAGCAATCGCCATTGCTGTAACTTTATGATCACCTGTAATCATTACTGTTCGAATACCAGCTTCTTTACACTCTTTTACCGCCTGCGCGACTTCTGGCCTTGGCGGGTCAATCATACCTTGTATTCCAACCAACATAAAATCTTTTTCAACGTCTCTTTCATGTTCAATAGAATCCGTTACTTTTAAAGGTTTAAACGCAACTGCAATTGTTCGAAGCGCTTGACTACCTAAGCTATGAATAGCCGCCTGTACTTCTTTTCTATATAGCTCACTTAACGGCTGCTGCTTATCCCCCCATAAGATTGTTTGACTCAGTTGCAAAAGAACATCCGGTGCTCCTTTCGTAACAATAAACTTTTTCCCCTCTCGATCTCGTACAATAACACTCATCATTTTTCGAGTTGAATCAAAGGGAAATTCACGAATAATTTCAAATTTCCCTTTCAATGCCTCACGTGTTATCCCAGCTTTCATTGCCGCAGCTACAAGCGCTCCCTCTGTTGGATCCCCATCTAATACGTACGCCTTTTTCTTTTGAATAATATTTGCATTGTTACATAGTGAACCAAATGTAAGTAGCTGATAAAGTGATTTTGTCTTAGCTGGATTCACTTCTTTTTCACCTTTCATAAAAGAGCCATTAGGTTCATATCCTTGCCCTGTCACTTTCCACAATTCTCCGCCTGACCACATATGTGTTACCATCATTTTGTTTTGTGTCATTGTTCCCGTTTTATCAGAGCATATAACAGAAGCGCAACCTAACGTTTCTACGGCCGGTAACTTCCTTACAATTGCTCTCTTTTTTATCATACGCTGTACACCAAGTGATAAAGCTACTGTAACAATTGCTGGCAATCCTTCTGGAATAGCCGCAACAGCTAGCGATACGCCAGCTAAAAACATATGATATACTTCATTCCCTTGATACACACCAGCCAATACAACTAGCGCTGTCAAAATAAGAGCTACAATAATTAATATTTTTCCGAGCTGTTCTAACCTTCTTTGCAGTGGCGTTTCCATTTGCTCTGCATTTTGCAACATATTTGCAATTTGCCCCATCGCTGTATTCATACCAGTTGCTACAACGACTCCTGTACCAGATCCTCGCGTAATCATTGTCCCCATAAAAGCCATATTTTTTTGATCCCCAATTGCAACATCTTGCCCTTGCAGTGCTTCTACCTTCTTTTGTACAGGTACGGACTCCCCTGTCAAAGCAGACTCTTCAATATATAAACTTGATGCCTCAACAAGACGCACATCAGCCCCAATACGATCACCACTGGAAAACTTAATAATATCACCTAAAACAAGTGCTTTAGATGGTGCTTTTACCCACTTTCCATTCCGCATTACAGTAACTTGCGGGGCAGCTAGTTCCTTTAAAGCTTCCAATGATTTTTCAGCTTTTCTTTCTTGAAAAAAGCCGAGAATACCATTGATAATAACAATGGCAACAATAGCAATAGAATCAATGTATTCACCTAAAAACGCAGAAACAATTGTTGCTCCAAACAAAACGAGTACCATGAAATCTTTAAACTGTGCTAAAAATACCATTAGTGCAGAAGGCCTTTTTGCTTCTTCTAATTCATTAGTACCAAATTTCTTTACTCGCCCTTCTGCTTCTTTCTCTGTAAGTCCAACCTTTACATTCGTATTCGTTCTTTCTTCCACTTCATGTGCTCGCATTCCATACCAGTTCATCCTGCTATCGACCTCCTGATTCCAGACATACTCTATTGAAAGCTTATTCAGCCTCGTCCAAAAAAATGCTATAATTAACATTTAGTTAGAAAGGAGTGTTCATTTATGGCATTCGATGGATTATTTACAAGAGCGATTACACATGAAATTGAAAATTCTCTTTACACAGGAAGAATTTCCAAAATATATCAACCTTCAAAATACGAGATTTTATTACATATTCGAGCGAATGGAAAGAACCAAAAACTAATTCTTTCATCTCATCCTACATATGCGCGTATGCACTTAACGAATCAAAACTACGATTCGCCAGCAATACCGCCGATGTTCTGTATGCTTCTTCGCAAACATTTAGAAGGTGGATTTATTGAAAAAATTGAACAAATCGACTTAGAACGCATTATTCAAATTACAGTTCGCAGTCGTAATGAAATCGGAGACGAATCATTAAAAACATTAGTAATTGAAATAATGGGACGACATAGTAACATTATCTTATTAGATACGAAAACAAACGTGATTTTAGATAGCTTAAAACACGTTTCATTAGCCGTAAACCGTCACCGAACTGTATATGCTGGTGCTGAGTACGTCGCGCCACCAGCCCAACATAAAATCAATCCTCTGCAAATTGAAACCGCAGATGATTTTATTAGACCGCTAGACTTTCTATCTGGAAATATGGATAAACAACTCGTCGGTGCTTTCATGGGAATATCCCCATTATTTGCAAAAGAAGTAGTAAAGAAAGCCGGTATGGTAAACGAGAAAGCATTATCAGAAGCATTTTTCTCTATACAAACACCATTACTATCTCATGCATATACACCTACAATGATTACTGCAAATGGAAAAGAATTCTTTTATCTTTTCCCTCTTACACACTTGCAAGGAGAAGAAAAAACATTCTCATCAGTGAGCGAATTGTTAGATCGTTTCTTCTTTGGCAAAGCAGAACGTGATCGTGTAAAACAACAAGCTCATGATTTAGAACGCTTTATGCAAAACGAAAAAAATAAAAACGAGAAAAAACTCATTAAACTCGAAAAAACACTGCAAGATGCTGGAAAAGCAGATAAATATCAACTATTTGGAGAGCTACTTACAGCCAATATGTACGCTTTAAAAAAGGGCGATAAAGATATTGAGGTCGTTAATTATTACGATGAGGATGGTGGAACTGTAAAAATCACATTAGATCCTTTAAAAACACCATCTGAAAATGCACAACGCTATTTCCAAAAGTATCAAAAAGCAAAAAATTCGGTTGCTGTTGTAGAAGAACAAATCGAAAAAACAAATGAAGAAATTCTTTATTTTGATAGCTTACTTCAACAAATGGAAGCTGCTTCTTCAAAAGACATTGAAGAAATTCGTGAGGAATTAGCTGAAGAAGGTTATGTGCGCAATCGCAAAACGAAAAACGCAAAGAAAAAGCCTACTAAACCAGTATTAGATAAATATGTAGCAAGTGATGGCACAGAGATTTTCGTTGGTAAAAACAATAAACAAAATGATTATTTAACAACGAAGTTTGCCCGCCGTGATGAAATTTGGTTACATACGAAAGATATACCTGGCTCTCACGTTGTCATTCGTTCTTTAGAGCCTGCTGAAGAAACTTTACTAGAAGCCGCCAAAATTGCTGCCTATTACAGTAAAGCGAAAGAGTCTAGCTCTGTACCTGTTGATTTCACCAAAATACGCCATGTCAAAAAACCGAGTGGTGCAAAACTTGGTTTTGTTACGTACGACAATCAGCAAACCGTATATGTAACACCAGATGCTGATATTGTAATGAAATTAAAAGCATAAATAAAAAAATGCGTTGCTTGTATGCAGCGCATTTTTTATATGTTTTCAATTTCGTTGCTATATCCATTCAATATTGTCAAAAAAATTGACAGTATCATTTCACATTTGTATAAAATTTTTTACAGCATGTAAATAAAGTACAAGTGTAACTCCAATCATTTTTCCCCATCCCCCTGCTATTCATTGAAGCAATCTAGATTTTATGAACAAACCGTCTCCCACAAATTACGGGCTATTTTTTTATCTCCCCTAAAATATATGTTGTCCCTACTATCCTTTCTTCAAATATACATTTTGGCACGCTATTTGCTTTATTCAATACTATGAATAGGAGGAATTAACATGACTTTAAAAATTAATAAAATCCAAAATCAACTACAAAACTATGAAATTGAGGGGTTACTTATTACAAAAAAAGAAAACCGCCAATATGCAACAGGCTTTACAGGTAGTGCTGGCGTCGTCTTACTCTCTGCCGATCAAGCTGTTTTCATCACTGATTTCCGCTATGTAGATCAAGCGAAATCACAAATAAAAGATGCTGAAATTATTATGCATAAAGGAAATTTAGAAAAAGAAATTGCACATCAAGTATCGAAATTAAACATTCAAAAACTTGGAATTGAAGAAAACAACATGACATTGCAACAATATAAAAACTTGCAAAAATACGTACAGGCGGAAATGATTCAAGTGTGCGAAATTATCGAAAATATTCGTATCATTAAAGACACGCCTGAAATAGAAACAATGAAAATTGCAGCTAATATCGCGGACGAAGCATTTCATCACATTCTTACGTTTCTAAAACCAGGAATAAGTGAAAATGCTGTACGAGATGAATTAGAATTTTTCATGCGAAAAAAAGGTGCTACATCTTCATCATTTCAAATTATTGTAGCTTCTGGTGTTCGTTCTTCTCTTCCACATGGAGTTGCATCAAATAAAATAATTGAACGAGGCGACATCGTTACATTAGACTTTGGTGCACTTTACGACGGATATTGTTCCGATATAACACGTACCGTAGCAATAGGGGAACCATCGGAAGAATTCAAAAAAATATACAATGTTGTACGAGAAGCGTTAAAACGTGGGACTGAAGCGATTAAGCCTGGAGAAACTGCGAAAAGTATCGATGATGTAACAAGAAACTACATTACAGATTGTGGATATGGTCAATATTTTGGTCATTCTACTGGTCATGGTCTTGGCTTAGAAATACATGAACCTCTTCGCTTATCCCAAGAAAGTAAAGCTACATTAAAAGAAGGTATGGTTGTTACAGTTGAACCGGGCATTTACATACCGAACTGGGGCGGTTGTAGAATTGAAGATGATATCGTCATTACAAAAGACGGATATGAAGTTATTACAAAATCAAATAGAGAACTAATTGTAATCCCTTGTTAAAATCATGGCCTTTTTAAAAGGAGTTTTTTCTACACATAGAATTCCTTCTCTGGAGTGTTCATTTAAAGAGGGGGAATTTAAATTGAATTTTGTAATTGATAAAATAGATGGTTTACAAGTTGAGTTTTCAAAACTTGTTTCCATGATGAATTACGCTCGTTATACAACAATGCAAGCAGTGGAAAGTTTAACAATTGAAGAACTTGATTATTTATATGATAAAGAAGCCAATTCAATTGGCATGCTGTTATATCACATGGCTGCTATTGAATTTTACTACCAAATCCATACCTTTGAGGATCGTGAACCGACGGAAGCTGAATTAGAACATTGGTTGCCAGCTATTGAGTTAGGGAATCTTGGACGAGAAAAAATAAAAGGAAACTCTTTAGAATTTTACATTAATACATTACAAGAAGTACGCTCTAAAACAATTGAAACATTTCAATCTTTACCTGATGAATGGCTATTTAAAACGACAGACTTTTGGTATGACAAACCAGCTAACAACTACTTTAAATGGTTTCACGTATTTGAAGATGAAATCAATCATCGCGGACAAATTCGCTTAATTAGGAAGATGCAAAAAGCTCATGCAGTAAAATAAGAAAGTGCCACCAGATAAGGTGGCACTTTCTTTTATTCATTTTTTAGGATTAACTGTATTGTAACATCCATTTATCGTTCTCATCATTACAGTACATGAAATTTTACTTTTTTTCTTTTTCCTATACTCACATACTTTCACTGCTTTCATACAATAAACTACACGAATGCCTAAAGGATGTGAATGTTATGGGAGTTGAATTAACGCTATTACACGCTCTCTACATTATTTGTTTACTCACTATTATTACCTTTTTTATTCTCCGGAAAGATACGACTATCATTTGTATCGTTTTTATCTTTTTATTAGCATTAACTGCAACAAGTTCTATCCCTCTTGCCATTAGCGGGATTTTTCAAAGTTTCATTTACGCCATTACTGAGCTATTACCAACTATATTAATCATCTCCATTATCGTATCAATGAGCAATTTACTCGTTCATACTGGCATAAATGATACGATGATTTCACCATTTACAAAAATGATTCGTACACCTACACTCGCCTACTGGATTATCGGCCTTTTAATGATGACCATTTCTTTCTTCTTTTGGCCTTCTCCAGCTGTCGCCTTAATGGGAGCTATTTTATTACCGGTTGCTGTACGTGTCGGCCTTCCTCCAATTGGGGTTGCAATTGCTATGAACTTATTTGGACACGGCATCGCCTTATCTGGAGACTTCGTTATTCAAGGTGCACCGAAATTAACTGCAGACGCGGCTGGTCTCCCTGTTTCCAGCGTCGTATCTGCAAGTGTTCCACTCGTTATCGTTATGGGCGTTGTGACAACTTCCGTCGCTTTTTTCTTCTTACGAAAAGAGTTTCATACAGGCTTAGCTATACAAGAATCTATTCTATCAACTGAGTCTTCTAAAACGCTCACTTCATTATCTCCTCGCACAAAGAAATGGCTCGCTATTTGTATCCCTATCGTATATATCATTGATATCCTTTGCATGATTCAATTTAAACTACAAGGAAGCGACGCAACTGCACTTATCGGCGGAACAACTGTTATTATGATTATCATCATTTCTCTCATCGCCTACAAAGGTAATGGACTGAATAAAACAACCGATTATTTCATAGAAGGGCTCCAATTTGGCTTTAAAATTTTCGGACCAGTTATTCCTATCGCTGCACTCTTTTATTTAGGAGATAGTGGCTTTGTGAAAATTATCGGAGACTATTTACCGAAAGGTTCACACGGAATCATTAACGACTTAGGCATCGCTTTATCTCAAACTGTTCCTTTAAATCAATATGTATCGGCAGGGACATTAACCATCGTGGGTGTCATTACCGGCTTAGATGGATCAGGTTTTTCAGGTATATCACTTGCTGGTTCCATTGCCAATCTTTTTGGAACAGCACTTGGCCATGGAACAGCTACATTAACAGCACTCGGGCAAATTGCAGCTATATGGACCGGGGGCGGGACGTTAATTCCTTGGGCACTTATTCCTGCTGCTGCGATTTGTAAAGTCGATCCATTTGAACTTGCACGCCGAAACTTTTTACCGGTTGTTATCGGTTTAATTGTCACCACGATCGTTGCGATGTTTATCCTATAACGTAAGCAAGTGTTCTCTTGCTTACGTTTTTTGCTTGTAAAATTCATCATGAATTATCAGTTTTCAAGAGGGATTCGTTATTACTCAGCGAAATTATATTAGGAGAGTAATTATTTCAAAACGTTTACGAGAAACAGATTACTGCAATTAGAAAAGGGGACATACCTATGAATGAATTGATTTTCGTCTTATTAATTTGTCCATTATTTATCTTTATCGTATCTGTTATTGGAACACGCAAAACGAAAACGTATTACGTAATGCCGATTGTAACGTTTGCTAGTTTTTTAATAATAGGTGTTATCGCCTTTACTCCAAAATTTTTCTTTTGGGTCGGCATGTATAGCATTTTCTCATTTATTGTTTCTTATGTGACTCTATTGTTTGTAAAAAGATATAAGCTTGCAGAAAGCACTAAGTAGTTAAGGAGATTGTAATATGATTTTCTTTGATATTGATGGAACTTTACTTGAATTTTTAACAATAATATAAAAAAACGACCGCGTTCCCCCGCAGTCGTTTTTTTCGTGTTACGCTGTGATCCAAGCTTCGTTTGCTGGATTTTTACGCCACTCTTGTAATTTTTTCGTTTCAGCTTGTCCAATCATACCTTTTTCTGCTGCAACTTCAGTTAATGCACTGTAATCACTTAAAGAATATGATGCTACGTTAGCTGCTTCTAGTTTTTCTTTTCCTGCTTCTAACTCATATGTGAAGATTGATACGATTCCTAATACTTCACATCCAGCTTCGCGAAGTGCTTCTACACATGTAATTGCACTACCGCCAGTTGAAATTAAGTCTTCTACTACTACGACTTTTTGACCTTTTTCAGCTTTTCCTTCGATTTGGTTCCCTTTACCGTGACCTTTTGCTTTACTACGTACGTAGCACATTGGTAAATCCATACGATCGCTTACCCATGCAGCGTGCGCAATACCAGCAGTTGCTGTTCCTGCAATAATTTCTACAGTTGGGAAGTGCTCTTTAATTAACTCTTCTAATCCAGCTGCAATCGCTTGACGTACTTTTGGATAAGATAAAGTTAAACGGTTATCACAATAAATTGGTGATTTCATACCTGAAGACCAAGTGAATGGATCATTCGGTTGTAAAAATACTGCTCCAATTTCTAATAAATGCGATGCGATTTCTTTTTTCATACTGTTACACCTTCCCACTGTTGTTTTACTGTTTTATACGCTTCAAGCGGATTTTCTGCTTTTGTAATACTACGTCCAACTACGATGTAGCTTGAGCCAAGTTCCCTCGCACGTTTCGGTGTTGCTACGCGCACTTGGTCATTTACATCATCGCTTGCAAGACGAATCCCCGGTGTTACTGTTACAAATTCATTTCCGCATACTTCACGTAATTTTGGAACTTCAAGTGTTGAACAAACAACGCCATCAAGTCCACTTTCTTTCGTTAATTTTGCATAATGAGCAACCGCTTCTTCTAACGTTTTCTCAATGCCGATCTCTTTTTTCATCATAGCTTCCGAAGTGCTTGTTAGTTGTGTAACTGCAATACAAATCGGTCTCTCTTTTCCTTCTTGCTTACCTTCCTCTAATCCCTCAATCGCAGCTTTCATCATGCTGCTTCCCCCAGCAGCATGAACATTTACCATATCAACATCTAGACTAGCTAGGCTACGCATAGCGCTTTTTACTGTATTCGGAATATCATGAAGTTTTAAATCTAAGAAGATCTTATGTCCCTTTTCTTTTAAGTACGTAATAATCGCAGGGCCTTCTTTGTAAAATAACTCCATACCTACTTTGACAAATAACTCTTCCCCTTCAAAGTGGTGTAAGAATTGTTCTACTTCTTGTTTCCCTGGAAAATCTAGTGCAACGATTAACGACTGTGACATGTTTGCTTCCAGCTCCTTCCTTGACATTCCGAAATGTGATCAAATCCTAATTCATCTAATAATGCTGGTAACTCTTCAATAATTGTCGGACATACGAACGGATCGATAAAGTTCGCTGTACCTACTGCAACTGCGCTTGCGCCAGCATAGAAGAATTCAATTACATCTTCAGCTGTTTCAATACCACCCATTCCGATAATTGGAATGTTAACCGCTTGGCTTACTTCATGTACCATGCGAATTGCTACTGGCTTAATCGCAGGACCTGATAATCCGCCTGTACGGTTTGCTAAAATTGGTTTAGCTGTTTTTAAATCTAGACGCATACCAAGCAATGTATTAATCATCGTTAAACCATCTGCACCTGCATTTTCAATCGCTTTTGCAATTTCTACTATGTTTGCCACGTTCGGTGACAATTTCACGTATACAGGTACTTCAGAAACCTCTTTTACTCGCTTCGTTAAATCAGCAGCAATTTCAGGATTTGTACCAAAGGCGATACCACCTGTTTTTACGTTCGGACAAGAAATGTTTAATTCTAGTGCATGGACATTAGGCGCTTTAGAAATTTCCTTCGCAACCGCTACGTAATCCTCAGCTTGTGAGCCTGCAACGTTTGCAATAATTGGAAGGTCAAATTGTTCTAACCATGGTAATTCCGAATTCATTACTTTGTCTAATCCCGGGTTTTGAAGTCCGATTGCATTTAGCATGCCCCCTGGTGTTTCAGCAACACGAGGCGTTGGATTTCCATAACGTGGTTGTTCTGTCGTCGCTTTAATCATGATTGATCCTAGTACACTTAAATCGTAAAACTGTGCATATTCACGACCAAACCCAAAGCATCCAGATGCCGGTATAATTGGATTTTTTAATGATAATCCTGGTAATTCAACTTGCAATCTGTTCATAGTACAACCTCCCCGATTGGAAATACTGGTCCGTCGCTACACACCTTCTTGTAAGAATGTCCACTTGGATCTTCTTGTAAGTGGCATACACATGCGAAACAAGCTCCAATACCACAGCCCATACGTTCTTCTAATGAAATATAGGCTTTTTTCTCTTTGTAACGTCCTTCTAGTGCACGAAGCATCGCTAGCGGACCACATGAATAAAGAATATCAAAGTCAATTCCGTAATTATCAATTACATCTGTGACAAATCCTTTTGTACCGTGTGTACCGTCTACTGTCGCAACGTACGTATCACCAAGTTCTGCAAATTTTTCTTCATAGAAAACTACATCTTTCGTTTGAAAGCCTAAGATGTGAATAACACGTACACCTTTTGCAACGAGGCGCTGTGATAATTCATAAAGTGGTGGTACACCAATTCCCCCACCTACTAGTAAAGCTGTTTGACCAGCTTCTGCTTCTTCTACAGGAAAACCGTGTCCTAATGGTCCTAGTACATCTACCATTTCACCTTGTTTTCTAGTTGCTAATGTTTTTGTCCCTTGTCCTTCGGCACGATATAGCATTGTAAATTCGTTCTTCTCTTGATCTACATTACAAATACTAATTGGGCGGCGCAGAAGGGGCGCAATGCCCTCTGCTACCTTAATGTGTACAAACTGCCCTGGTTCGTTCATTTGCTGTACTAACGTTCCTTGAAGCACTAATTCGTAAATATTTTTTGCGATTTCTTTTTGGTTAACGACGATCATATTTTGCTTTTGCATCATGCATGTACCACCTCGTGACGCTTTGTTTGCGTAATTTCTTTCATTGAATGAGCTGAGAATGTCATAGATTCTAATACTCGTAAGATTGCTCTTGTTGTATCAAGTGATGTTAAGCAAGCCACACCATTTTCTACTGATTCACGGCGAATGCGGAAACCATCACGCGCTGGTTGTTTACCTTTTGTTAATGTGTTAATTACAAACTGTGCTTTTCCTTGACGGATAATATCTAGTAAGTTGTAGTCTTCAGAATCAATTTTGTTTACAACTTGTACTGGGATATTTTGCTCTTCTAATGATTGTGCTGTTCCAGCTGTTGCTAATAAGTTATAGCCGATTTCGTGGAAACGTTTTGCAATTTCCATCGCCTCTTCTTTATCTTTATCCGCTACAGTAATGATTACTGAGCCGTGCGTTGGGATGTTAATTCCAGAAGCAACTAATCCTTTATATAATGCTTTTTCAAGCGTTAAGTCTTTACCCATTACTTCCCCTGTTGATTTCATTTCAGGTCCTAATGTTGTATCAACTGAGCGTAGTTTCGCGAATGAGAATACCGGAGCTTTTACATATACTTCTTTCTCTTCTGGGTGATAGCCAGTTCCGTATCCTTGCTCTACTAGGTCTTGCCCTAAAATAACTTTCGTTGCAACATTCGCCATCGGTACGCCTGTAATTTTACTTAAGAACGGTACTGTACGGCTTGCACGTGGATTTACTTCAATTACGTACACTTGATCTTTGAATACTACAAACTGGATATTTAGTAATCCAACAATGTTTAATCCTTTTCCAAGTGCAATTGTATGTTCAATGATTTGTTCTTTTAGTTTTTCAGATAAACTTTGTGGTGGATATACTCCAATTGAGTCACCAGAGTGAACTCCAGCGCGTTCAATATGTTCCATAATACCTGGAATGAATACATTCTCACCATCGGAAATTGCATCTACTTCAATTTCTTTACCAACCATGTAACGGTCGATTAATACTGGGTGATCTGCATGAACTTTAACTGCATTTTTCATGTAGTGCAGTAGTTCTTCTTGACGATATACGATTTCCATCGCACGTCCACCTAGTACGTAAGATGGTCTTACTAATACTGGGTAACCAATTTCTTCTGCGATTGCTACCGCTTGTTCTACAGTCGTTGCTGTTTTACCAACTGGTTGCGGGATGCCAAGTTTTGTTAAAGCAGCTTCGAATTTATCACGATCTTCTGCACGGTCTAAGTCTTCAAGTGATGTTCCTAAAATTTTCACACCGTGTTCTTCTAGTTTCGCTGCTAAGTTAATTGCCGTTTGTCCACCGAACTGAACGATAACACCTTCTGGTTTTTCTAAATCGATAATATGCATTACATCTTCAATCGTTAATGGTTCAAAGTATAATTTGTCAGAAATACTGAAGTCTGTTGAAACTGTTTCTGGGTTGTTGTTAATGATAATTGCTTCATATCCAGCTTCTTTAATTGCCCATACTGAGTGAACTGTTGCGTAATCAAACTCAACACCTTGACCAATACGGATCGGACCAGATCCTAGAACTACTACACTCTTACGATCTGTTACAATCGATTCATTTTCGTCCGCATATGTGCTGTAGTAATATGGCGTTGCAGATTCAAACTCTGCCGCACAAGTATCTACCATTTTGAATACTGGCATCATATTATTTTCTTTACGCATATCGTAAATTTCGCGCTCCGTTTTGTTCCAAGCTGCTGCAATGTAGTGATCGCTGAAGCCCATTTCTTTTGCAGTTTGTAGTACTTCCATATTTCCTACATTCGCTTTTACTTCACGTTCCATATTTACGATGTTTTCAACTTTTTGTAAGAAGAAGAAGTCCATTTCACACCATTCATTGATTTCTTCTTTCGTTACACCTTGGCGAATTGCTTCTGCTACAATAAACAGTCGTTCATCATCCGCTTTAATGATACGTTTTTTCATCGTTTCTTTATCAAGTTCTTTTAAGTGGTCTAATTCTAAGTGATAAATGCCAAGCTCTAAAGAACGAACTGCTTTTAGTAATGATTCTTCTAAGTTACGTCCAATTGACATAACTTCACCAGTTGCTTTCATTTGTGTTCCAAGCGTTCTGTTCGCTGATTCAAACTTATCAAACGGCCAACGTGGAATTTTTGAAACAACATAGTCTAACGCCGGCTCGAAGCAAGCGTAAGTTTTTTGTGTTACTGGGTTTACGATTTCATCTAACGTTAAGCCGACTGCAATTTTTGCTGCTAATTTCGCAATTGGATATCCAGTTGCTTTAGATGCTAGTGCAGATGAACGACTTACACGTGGATTTACTTCGATTACATAGTATTGGAAGCTATATGGATCTAGTGCAAGCTGAACGTTACATCCACCTTCAATTCCTAGTGCACGAATAATTCGTAATGACGTGTTACGTAACATTTGGTATTCACGGTCGCTTAGCGTTTGGCTCGGTGCTACAACGATTGAATCACCTGTATGAACACCAACTGGATCGATATTTTCCATGTTACACACTACAATCGCGTTATCATTTGAATCACGCATTACTTCGTATTCAATTTCTTTACAGCCAGCAATACTTTTCTCTAATAAACATTGTGTTACTGGGCTATGTTTTAAACCACTTGTTACGATTTCAATTAGCTCTTCTTCGTTATGACAAATTCCGCCGCCCGTTCCTCCTAATGTGAACGCTGGTCGAACGATTACTGGGTAACCAATTTCGTTTACAAATCCATATGCTTCATCAAGGTTATGAATAATTTCACTTGGTGGTGTTGGTTCATTTAAATCTTGCATTAATGTACGGAATAAATCACGATCTTCCGCTTGCTCGATTGCTGATAATTTTGTTCCTAAAATTTCAACTCCGCACTCGTCAAGTACGCCTGATTTTGCAAGTTCAACAGCCATGTTTAAACCTGTTTGACCACCTAATGTTGGTAGGATTGCATCAGGACGTTCTTTACGAATAATACGGCTTACGAATTCTAATGTTAATGGCTCGATGTATACTTTATCTGCTGTTGCAGTATCCGTCATAATTGTTGCTGGGTTAGAGTTAACAAGGATTACTTTGTAACCTTCCTCTTTAAGAGATTGACAAGCTTGTGTACCAGAGTAGTCAAACTCCGCTGCTTGCCCAATTACAATTGGTCCTGATCCGATTACTAAAATTGTGTTAATGTCTAGGCGTTTTGGCATAACTCTTCCCCTTCTTTCTTGAAGTTTTCAATCATTGTTAAGAAATCTTCGAATAAATCATTTGCATCTTCTGGTCCCGCTGAAGCTTCTGGATGGTATTGTACTGTAAATGCCGGGAACTTCTTATGACGAAGACCTTCTACCGTTCCATCGTTTAAAGCAACATGTGTAATTTCAAGATCTGTATTTTCAACTGATTCTTCTTCTACTGCGTATCCGTGGTTTTGAGATGTAATTGCTACTTTTCCAGTTGCAAGATTTTTTACTGGATGGTTTAAACCACGGTGACCAAATTTCAACTTACTTGTATTTGCACCTGATGCTAGAGCGAACAATTGATGTCCTAGGCAAATTCCGAATAAAGGAACTTTACCGATAATGTCTTTTAACATTTCAATTGCTTCTGGTACATCTTTCGGATCTCCAGGTCCATTACTTAACATAATTCCATCTGGGCTAAGGCGTAAAATTTCTTCCGCTGTTGTGTTGTAAGGAACTACAATTACATCACAGTCACGCTTATTTAATTCTCGTAAAATACCATGTTTCATACCGAAGTCTACTAGTACAACTCGGTGACCACGACCTGGGCTTGGGTATGGATCTTTCGTTGATACGCGTTTTACATGATCTGTAAATACTGTCGCTTTTAATTGGCTTACAATGTACTCTACATCTGCATCCATGTTACAAAGGCGTCCACGTAATGTACCGTATTGACGAATTTTTCTCGTTAATTTTCTCGTATCAATCCCTGCTAATCCTGGGATATTTCTTTCTTTCAAGTAATCATTTAACGAAATTTCATTACGGAAGTTTGATGGGTGATCACAAATTTCGTTTACGATTAAACCATTTACAGATGGGTGAATGGATTCAAAATCGTCACGGTTAATGCCGTAGTTTCCGATTAATGGGTACGTGAATGTTACGATTTGACCGCAATATGATGGATCAGATAATGTTTCTTGATATCCAGTCATTCCTGTTGTAAATACAACCTCACCTGACTTTTCGATTTCGCCTCCGAAACCTGTTCCAATTAATACTGTTCCATCTTCTAAGATAAGTTGTCTTTTCATACTAATGCACTCTCCTTTTGCCATGCGATCTTACCACCAACGATTGTCATTACCGGCCATCCTTGGCATTTCCAACCTGCGAATGGTGTATTTTTTCCTTTTGATAAGAATGTTGTTGGGTCAATCTCTTCTTCTTGTTCTAAATCAATGATTGTAATATCAGCTGCTCTACCTTCTTTTAGGCGACCTGCTTCTAAGCCGAATGTATCAGCTGGCTTTTCTGTTAAGAATTGAATTAACTGTTCTAGCGTAATAACTCCCTTTTTCACAAGGTTTGTGTATAGAAGCGGGAATGCTGTTTCAAAACCAGTAATTCCAAACGGTGCTCTTTCAATTCCTTGTGCTTTCTCTTCCGCTGTATGCGGTGCATGGTCAGTTGCGATCATATCGATCGTTCCATCTAATAAACCTTCAATTAATGCTGCATGGTCTTCTTTTCCACGAAGCGGTGGGTTCATTTTAAAGTTAGGATCAGCTGATGGGATATCATCTTCACATAACACTAGGTGATGCGGTGTTACTTCTGCTGTTACTTTAATTCCAGCGCGTTTCGCATCACGGATTACACGTACAGAACCTTTCGTACTTACATGACATACGTGATAGTGGCAATCTGCTGCTTCAGCAAGCAGTATATCCCTTGCAATATGTACAGATTCACATACTGATGGGATACCGTTTAATCCGTGTTTCTCAGAAAACTTCCCTTCATGTACACAACCTTTATTAATAAGCGTATTCTCTTCACAGTGCGCAACTACTGCCATATCTAATTTTGCTGCACGTTTCATAGCCGCTAACATCATGCTCGCATCTTGTACGCCTACGCCGTCATCTGTGAAAGCAAATGCTCCAAGTTCTTTTAATGTTTCGAAATCTGTCATTTCAGAACCAGCTTGACGTACTGTAATTGCTCCGTATGGTAGTACGTTAACATGAGCTTTTTCTTCAATACGTTTTTGCAAGTCTTCCATATGTTCTCTGCAATCTGGTACCGGGCGTGTATTTGGCATTGCGCAAATTGTAGTGAATCCACCTTTTGCCGCTGCTAGTGTACCTGTTTCAATTGTTTCTTTATGTTCACCACCTGGTTCACGAAGATGTACGTGTACATCTACTAATCCAGGTGCGATTAACTTTCCGTTCACATCGATTACTTCAGCATTATCTGCCGTAATATTTTCTGCTACCTTAGCGATTTTACCGTCTTGTACGAGAAGATCCGTTGCTACGATTTTTCCTTCTTCATTCATATAACGACCATTTTTAAACAAATAATTCATGTTTCATTCCTCCTAATACATTTGGTAAGGCGCGTTTTAGTACAGCCATTCTTACGTAAACTCCATTTTCCATTTGTTTAAATATACGTGAACGCTCACACTCAACAAGTTCACTTGCAATTTCAACATCACGGTTTACAGGAGCTGGATGCATAATAATGCTTCCTTCTTTCATACGCTTTTCTCTTTCTACTGTTAATCCGTGTTTCTCATGATATTCTTTCATAATGTCTGTTTCATAATGATTATGACGCTCATGTTGTACACGGAGTAACATCATTACATCAACTTCTGGAACAAGTTCATCTAATGGTTTGTATGTTCCAAATGTGTTGTCTTCATCTTTCCACTCTTCTGGACTTGCAAAGTAAATTGTTGCACCAAGCTTCGTTAATGCTTCTGCATTAGAACGTGCTACTCGGCTATGACGAACATCTCCTACTATTGCAATCTTCAAACCTTCAAATCTTCCAAACTCTTGTTTAATTGTAAGAAGGTCCAGTAGGCACTGTGTTGGGTGGTTTCCGCATCCATCTCCAGCATTTAAGATTGGAATATTCACCTGATCTTTTAGTTCATCGAAGTAGCGATCTTGCTCGTGGCGGATGACCACTGCTTTTGTTCCGATTGATTCTAGTGTTCTTATCGTATCGTATAGAGTTTCTCCTTTTTGTACGCTAGATGCATCAGCTGAAAAGTTTAAAACATCAAGTCCTAATCTCTTCTCAGCAACTTCAAAGCTAAATCTCGTTCTCGTACTATTCTCAAAGAACAAGTTCGCAACAAAAGTTTGCTCTGTCGTTTTGCTCTCTTTTCCATTCGCAAAATCTTCTGCATATTTTAGGATTTCTGAAATTTCTACTTCCGATAATTCACTCATCGTTAACAAATGGCTCATCGTCATCCCTCATCTTTCTGATTTTTATGTTACCACTTTTGAATTTTTATAACAACCTTTGCATAAAAATACCCTAATCGTGTGAGACTAGGATGCAAGAAAGAAGCCACCCTTTCCGGTCTCACAGGACTGAATTAAAAGGTTATTATTATGAAGCAATCTGCTTAGATTGTTTTATTTGTTTCGTTTCCGGTAGTAGTAGATTTAACAGTACACCTACAATTGCTGCTAGTGCCATTCCTTCTACTTGGAATGATTCTCCTACGTGAAGTACCGCTCCACCAATACCGATTACTAATATTACTGATGCAATCATTAAGTTTCGTTTGTCACTTAAATCTGTTTTATCATCTACCATCATGCGTAATCCGCTTGATGCGATTACACCGAATAGTAAGATTGATACACCACCCATAACTGGTGTTGGGATCGAATGAATCAGTGCAGAAATCTTACCGATAAATCCGAACATGATTGCGAATACTGCTGAACCGATGAATAAGTATACACTGTATGCTCTCGTAATTGCTAGCACACCGATGTTTTCACCATACGTTGTATTCGGTGGCCCACCGATTAGTGACGCGATTAATGTTGCTACTCCGTCACCGAAGATTGAACGGTGTAAACCTGGTTTTTCAATTAAATCTCTTTTAATAACATTTCCAAGAACAATTTGATGTCCGATATGTTCTGATATTGTTACTAGTGCAACTGGTACCATCAAGAGTACAATCTTCCATGAAAACTCTGGTGTGTATGTTACAAATGGTACTGTGAAATCTGGTACAACAAACCATTTTGCCTCAGCTACCGGCTTTAAGTCTACTAGCCCTTGGAAGTAAGCGAAGATATATCCACCGATAATGCCAAGTAACACTGGTATGATACTGAAAAATCCTCTTCCAAATATCGAGCATATAATTGTAATTGCTAATGTTACTAACGCTACTGAAAAGTGTGTAAAGCTATATTTGCCATCCGCACCGTTCATCGCCATGTTAACTGCTGTATGTGCTAAAGCTAGACCGATTACCATTACTACTGGACCAACTACGATTGGTGGTAGTAATTTCATAATCCACTCTGATCCTGATTTCTTAATTCCGAGTGAGATTAAGATGTACACAAGTCCTGCTAGCAAACCACCAAGCATTGCCGCTCCCGGTCCACCTGCCGTTTTCGCTGTTATAATCGGTGCGATAAAGGCGAATGATGATCCTAGATAAGCAGGTACTTGACCTTTCGTTATAAGAAGGAATGCTAACGTTCCTAATCCACTTGATATTAATGCTACTGATGGATTCAATCCTGTTAAAAACGGAACAAGCACTGTTGATCCAAACATCGCGAACAAATGTTGTATACTTAAAAATAACCATTTTCCCGGTTTCGGTACTTCATTAACGTCTAACACTGGCTTTTGTTCCATTGTTACATCCTCCTTCAGTTTAAATCTTTGCAATAAAAAAACTCTTTGTGCCTGTGCACAAAGAGTCCTACACTTTCGTATGCCAAATTTGACATATGAAAGCCGAGACCCTTTGGCAGCCTCACAGGACTACATTTAAAAGGGCTTTACTTATCGTATATGCTTACTCGATCTTGTTGATCTGTCTCTTGCAAATCAACTTCGATACGCTCTTCACTTGATGTTGGAATATTCTTCCCTACATAATCAGCGCGAATTGGTAATTCGCGATGACCTCTATCAACAAGAACCGCCAATTGGATTTGAGATGGTCTACCTAAATCCATAAGAGCATCCATTGCTGCTCGAACTGTTCTTCCTGTATATAATACGTCATCCACAAGGATAACTTTTTTCTTCGTAATATCTACAGGGATATCAGAACCTTTTACAAGTGGTTCTTTATTTTTCGATTGTAGTGTTAAATCATCACGATATAACGTAATGTCTAACTCTCCAACTTCCATTTCTTTTCCTTCAATTTGACCAATTCGTTCTGCCAAACGTTGTGCAATAAAAATTCCACGAGTTTTAATTCCGACAAGAACACAATTATCGACACCTTTATTTCGTTCCACGATTTCATGACTAATTCGTGTTAAAGCGCGGCGAATCATTTGGTCATCTAAAACGACAGCTTTCTCTTGCATGCTCTACACCTCCAAGCTTTTTTCTTGCGTGAGAGTAATGGTATAAAAAAAGTCCTCTCAGCGTGTGCGAGAGGACTTTTGAAAAAAGGGTACAACATACCCTAAGTATTTCAAACCGTTACCTTCTCAACCTCACGGGGCTGTGTTAAAGGATCATTATTTAACTGTTGTCAGTATCTCAGTTTTCTTATGATTTGTCAATACTATTTTCGTAAAATATTTAATGCGTCTTCAAACACTTCTGGAATCGGTGCCTCAAACTGAATATATTCACCCGTACGAGGATGATCAAAGCCTAAAATACCCGCATGAAGTGCTTGTCCATTCATATCTAACGTTTTCTTCGGACCATACTTCGGATCTCCTGCAAGTGGATAGCCAATATATTTCATATGAACACGAATTTGGTGCGTACGTCCCGTTTCTAAGCGACATTCTACAAGTGTAAAGTCTTTAAAGCGTTCTAACACTTGGAAGTGCGTAACAGCGTTCTTACCATTTTCATCAACTGTCATACTTTGACGCTCTTTCTTATCACGAGCAATCGGAGCATCAATCGTTCCCTTATCATGCGGAATCACACCGTGTACAATCGCTTTGTAACGTCTCGTTACTGTTTTTGCTACAAGCTGATTCACAAGCGATTCATGTGCCATATCATTTTTAGCAACCATTAATAGTCCAGATGTATCTTTATCAATACGATGCACGATACCTGGACGCATTACACCGTTAATGCCTGATAAGTCTGTACAATGATGCATAAGGCCATTTACAAGTGTACCACTTGTATGCCCTGGTGCTGGATGTACAACCATACCACGTGGCTTATTTACAACAAGCACATCTGCATCTTCATAATAAATTTCTAAATTTAAATCCTCTGGTTGAATATCTAACTCTTCTGGTTCAGGAATTGTTACTGTAATTTCATCTTCTTCTTTTACTTTATAATTCCCTTTTACCGCTTTCCCGTTTACTGTCACAACGTCATCTTTAATCCATTGCTGCACTTGCGTACGTGACCATTCGTTATTTATCCCTGCAACGAATTTATCAATTCGCTCGTTTTTTTGCTCTGCTGCAACTGTTACTTGTACTACTTCACTCATTCAATTACTCCTTCGCTTTCTTGCCTTCTAATAATGTTTGAATAATAATTAATACAACACCAATACATAATGCTGAATCAGCTATATTGAATACTGGATAGTTGTACGAGAAAATATACACGTGAATGAAATCCACTACTTCTTGTCTAAATACACGATCAATAAAGTTACCAATTGCCCCGCCCAAAATTAGGCCTAACGAAATACCTAGAAGCCTGTCTGTTTTCGCATACTTTTTCATATAAAATACAATAAACACTACAAAAACAACTGTAATAATGTAGAAGAACCACATTTTATTTTCTAAAATACCCCAAGCAGCGCCTCTATTTCGATGTGATGTTATGTATAATACATTGTCGATAATCGGAATACTCGTACCCAATTCCATGTTCTTTACAATTAACCACTTCGATATTTGATCGATAGCAATGACGAATAACGCTATTACATAATATATCATTTTCATTTCCCCCACAAAGACAGTGTACCTCAAAATTTTAGCATAGCTGCTACCTTTTCACAATGAACCTTTATAGAAGAATAAAATAAATTAAAAAAAGGTAATATAATATCGTTGTGCGTATTCATACATTTACCTTTTCATAAAAGAATTCATGAATCGTACGGGCAGTCGGCATTGTCTTCATTTGCTTTGTCGAAATTAATCTCCCCGTCTCTTCACAAATACCATACATGTCTATTTCCATTTTAAATAATGCGCGTTCTACATCCTTTAAATCCTCTTTTATATCATGTAATAGCAATTTTTTCTTTATCTCTTCCTTAATTTCATATCCAAGCTCTTGGCTGAACTCGACATCATATTTGTGCATTACTTCTTTAGCTAGTCTCTCTTGCAACTCTTTTCTCATCAATTGCAATTCTTCTTTTATTTCCATGTAAATTTCATTCACGTGTACATTCCTCCTAGCTGTAATGTACAGTTAGTGTGTCCGAAATTTATTTGCTTACCTCACACACATTTTTCCTTCACAGGAAAGAGTCTGAAAGTGATTTTGATATGCCATAAACAAAAAAACTGACTGCATCAATAGCAGTCAGCTTTTTTTATTATTTTACATAGTTTTCTTTAACAACTGTTGCACAACGCTCACATAATGTTTCATGTTCAGCATCTTTACCAATTGTTTCTGAAACTACCCAACAACGTTCACATGTTTCACCAGTTGCTTGAGCAACAACAACCGCTGTATGTTCATACTTCGGTGCATCTGCTGGCGCTTCATCCATCATACCACCAAGTTTATACTCAGAAACGATGAATAATTGCTTTAAGTCTTCGCTAATAGACTCTAACATAGCTTTCATTTCTGCAGTTGGATATAGCGTAATGCTTGCATTTAATGACTTACCGATTACTTTTTCATTACGAGCTACTTCTAGTGCTTTTAACACGTCATCACGTAATGTCATAAATGCATCCCATTTTGTTTTTAACGCTTCCGCGTCATCTAATTGTACAGCTTCTGGCATATCAGTTAATTGTACACTTTCTTCTGTTACGCCTGGAATGTATGGCCATACTTCATCAGCTGTATGCGGTAAGATTGGTGTTACAAGTTTCGTTAACGCAACAAGAACATCATATAATACAGTTTGAATCGCACGACGATCTTCGTGGTTTGCACCTTCAATATATAAAATGTCTTTTGCAAAGTCTAAATAGAATGAACTTAAATCAATTGTACAGAAGTTATGAATTGCATGATACACAGCAGCGAAGTCGTATGTCTCATATGCTTCTTTAACTTTTGTAATTAAGTCATTTAATTTCACTAACATGTAACGATCTACTTCACGAAGTTCAGCTACAGCTACTGCATTTTCACTTGGCTTAAAGTCGTCTAAGTTTCCTAATAAGAAACGGAATGTGTTACGGATTTTACGATACACTTCTGCTACTTGTTTTAAAATATCATCTGAAATACGTACGTCAGATTGATAGTCAACAGAAGATACCCATAAGCGTAAAATGTCTCCGCCTAATTGATCCATAATTTTCTTCGGTACGACAATGTTTCCAATCGACTTACTCATCTTACGTCCTTCACCATCTAGTACGAAACCGTGACTTAGTACGCCTTTATATGGAGCTTTACCTGTTACAGCAACTGCTGTTGATAATGAAGAGTTAAACCAACCACGATACTGGTCAGATCCTTCTAAATATAAATCAGCTGGACGCTGTAAATCTTCGCGCTCTTCTAATACCGCTTGGTGAGAAGAACCTGAATCGAACCATACATCCATGATGTCTGTTTCTTTACGGAATTCGCCATTTGGGCTACCTGGATGTGTAAATCCTTCTGGTAATAGATCTTTCGCTTCACGCTCGAACCATACGTTAGAACCGTGTTCACGGAATAAATCTGCTACATGGTTAATTGTTTCATCCGTAATAATTGGATCACCATTCTCAGCATAGAATACCGGAATTGGCACACCCCATGCACGCTGACGAGAAATACACCAGTCACCACGGTCACGAACCATATTATGAAGACGAGTTTCTCCCCATGCTGGTACCCATTTTGTTTCTGCTACAGCTTCTATTAATTCTTTACGGAATGCTTCAATAGATGCAAACCACTGTGCTGTCGCACGGAAAATAATTGGTTTTTTCGTTCTCCAATCATGTGGGTATGAATGTGTAATGAATGTTAGTTTCAGTAACGCGCCTACTTCTTCTAATATTTCTGTAATTGGTTTATTAGCTTTATCATAGAATAAGCCTTCAAATCCAGGTGCCTCATTTGTTAATACACCTTTATCATCGACTGGGCAAAGTACTTCTAATCCATACTTTTTACCAACAACGAAGTCATCTTCCCCGTGTCCTGGTGCTGTATGAACACAACCTGTACCTGCATCTGTTGTTACGTGGTCTCCTAGCATAACTAATGAATCACGATCGTAGAATGGATGTTTTGCAACTGTGTACTCAAGTTCGCTACCTTTTACTGTTTTCACAACTTCAGCATTTTCCCACTCTAACGTTTTTGCAACTGTCTCAAACAACTCAGAAGCAATGATATATTTCTCATCGTTTACTTTTACAATGCTATATTCAAGCTCTGGGTGAACAGAAATACCTAAGTTTGCAGGTAATGTCCAAGGTGTCGTTGTCCAAATGATGTACTTTTCATCACCTTCTAATACGTTCTTTCCATCTTTTACAGGGAATGCTACGTAAATAGATGCTGATTTTTTATCTTGATATTCAATTTCAGCTTCCGCTAAAGCAGATTCACTCGTTGGAGACCAGTAAACTGGTTTTTGACCTTTATAGATATAACCTTTTTTCGCCATGTCACCAAACACTTTGATTTGTTGTGCTTCATAAGCTGGCTCTAAAGTAATATATGGATTATCCCAATCTGCACGTACACCTAGACGCTTAAATTGTTCACGTTGACGTTCTACTTGTTCATATGCATACTCTGCACATAACTTACGGAACTCAGCAACTGTCATTTCTTTACGTTTTACACCTTTATTTGTTAAAGCTTGTTCAATTGGTAAACCGTGCGTATCCCATCCTGGAACATATGGCGCACTAAAACCAGTCATTGATTTATAACGAACAATAAAGTCTTTTAATACTTTATTTAATGCATGTCCCATATGAATGTCACCATTCGCATATGGAGGTCCATCATGCAATACAAATAAAGGACGTCCTTTTGTATGTTCTTGTACTTTTTCGTAAATATTCATTTCAGCCCATTTTTCTTGCATTGCAGGCTCACGTTTTGGTAAATTCCCACGCATTGGGAACTCTGTTTTTGGCATCAGTAATGTATTTTTGTACTCCATGCTCAATTCCTCCTTACATGTATAAAAGAAACACTTAAAAAACGGAATAAAAAAGAGACCTTCTCATCCCAAAAAGGGACGAGAAAGTCTCCCGCGGTACCACCCTAGTAGATCATATACATATGTATAGAATCCTCTTTATATTCTTAACGCGAATACACGCCTACGCTTACTCTATTTGTTCAGCGCGGAACTCCAGGGTGATATTCCCACTATCTCCTTATCCTGAGCTTACACCATCCTCAGTTCGCTATATAAGGTTTGAAAAGGTACTTATCCCTATCTTCGTTTTCTTAATAAATATGTTGTTTAAAATTATATGTAATAATGAGAAAAACGTCAAGCTTACACTGTTTCTTCTTTTTTCAACAGTTCATCTACTTCGTCTTCTAATTCAATTAGTTTATCCCAATCATCGTTGTTTAACATCTCAAGCTGTGTTTCTAATAACATACGGAAACGAGTTCGGAATACTTTCGCTTGTTTCTTTAGCTCTTCAATATCAAAAGCAACTTTTCTTGATTTTACTAATGCTTCGTTAATAATACGATCAGCATTCTTTTCAGCTTCACGCACAATTAATTTCGCTTCTTTTTGCGCATTACGTTTTACTTCTTCCGCTGCTTCTTGTGCAACGACGATAGATTTGTTTAACGTATCTTCAATATTAGAGAAATGATCTAACTTCCCTTCTAACTGCGCAACTTTTTCTTCTAAAGCTTTTTTCTCACGAATGACCAATTCATAATCTTTGATAATTTGATCAAGAAACTCATTTACTTGATCTTCATCATAGCCACGGAATCCGCGACCAAATTCTTTGTTATGAATATCTAATGGTGTTAACGGCACAACGCCACCTCCAAGTAGTTATCTAAATTTCCTCTTTCAATTATATCTTTTCTTCGACAAAATAGGAGGATTTCCTTCTAAAAAACCAATCATTTTAGTATACCATACAAAATTCTCCATTTGTCGCGTTTTGTTCTACCTTCTACAGAAAATAATTTACTTCGGCCATATCCTCTAACAGAAAAAACATCTCCTGGATAGCATTCATAAGAAGTTTGCTCCACTGTTTTCCAATTGACTTTTACTAAACCATTTTTTATGAAAGGTTGTACTTTCTGTCTAGATAAATGTAACATTTCAGCTAACATAACATCTAAACGAAGTGAAGAAACCGTTCCAGATTTCTCTCCCCACGTTTCATCTATCTGTAGAATTTGTTCTCCTTGCACTGACGCTAAAGAGACTTTTACTTTCCCTATTGATTGTAAGTTCATCTCAATATACGATACAATTTCTTTCGCAACTACAATTTGGGCACGATTTTCTTGCAGCAAAATATCACCACATTTTTCTCTTGTTAAACCAAGAGACATAAATGTACCTAATATTTGCCTATGTTCTAGCGTATAAAACTTGGAAGGATAGTCAATTTCTAATACTTCTACTTGAAATTCTTCTTCATTTAATTCTAGATAGTCTGGATAAATAAGTGCTCTTTTACGCTCTGCATTAGGCGTTGCACCACCAAATTGTACAGCAACATCACCTTGTCCTATTACCATAGAAACAATTTGTTGTTGCCTAGGATCAAGAAAATCCGTTAACTTCACTTGATGGTACTCCGCCGCTCGCTTCCACTCTAGCACTTTATCCACAAAGACCTCCTCATCAGGCCTAAAATGTTCGTAGATGCTCATGTATTTACCTTCTTACTATAAGAAATAGCTTAATAAACTGAACAAACCAGTTTTAGCAAGTTTCAACGCAAAGATCGCAACGATTGGAGAAATATCAATCATTCCAAGCGGCGGAATAAAGCGGCGGAATGGTTCTAAATACGGTTCACAAATACGTGCCAGGAACTCTCCAAAAGATGATTCCTTTGCACCAGGAAACCATGATAGGAGAATGTAAATAATAAGTGCCCACGAGTAAATCTCGATAGCATAACTTAACACTATAAAAACTGTTGTCATGGCGTATTACCACCTCTTTATATTTGTTTCTTCTTCTTCACCGAATAACTCTGAAATCGCACCAACAATATCTACATTTTCAGGTGTACACATAAATGTTTTCGGCCCTATTTTTTGAATGTCCCCGCCTATAGCGTATACAGTACCACTTAAAAAGTCAACGATACGTACCGCTTGATCAGTAGACATTCTCTGCAAATTAATTACAACAGCTCGTCTACCTTTTAAGTGGTCCGCAATCCCTTGTGCTTCCGAATATGTGCGTGGTTCTAATAAAACAACTTTTGAAGATTGTTTTGCTGTTTCAATACTCACAACATTTTGCTTCGGTTGCGCTTTCGGAAACGTAACGTCTTGTTGTTCTGGTGGATCTTGCTGCTTTTTCATGTCTGTTTGCTCCTTTTCATAACCATATTGAGCTGCTTCTTTTTCTTCCGGTGTATCAAAAAAGAAGTATTTTACTTTTGACCAACTCATAATAAGATTCTCCTTCCTTTTACGCTTTTCCTACTAAAATCGTTCCCAAACGAATATATGTAGCCCCTTCTTCAATTGCAATTGTGTAATCGTTGGACATTCCCATTGATAATTCTTTACATGGCGCATGTAATAACTCTAGCTCCTGCACCTCTGTTTGCAGCATACGTAATTCCTTAAAACAGCGTCTGATTTCTTCCTCTTCTTCTGTAAATGGAGCCATCGTCATTAGTCCAACCACTTCAATTTTATCGAATTCTTGCAAACTTTGAATAAAAGAAACAACCTCTTCTATTGCCAATCCTTGCTTCGATTCTTCAGATGAGGTTTTCACTTGAATAAAGCATTTCACTTTCTTATCAGCACGTTTCTGAATTTCTTTCGCCAGCGAAAGACGATCTAACGAATGTAAATAATCAATTTCATTAATGATTTCTTTTACTTTTCTCGTTTGTAATGAGCCAATAAAGTGCCAATTAACTTTTGAACCGAAATGCTCGTATTTCTGTAAGAAACCTTCATTTCTATTTTCACCTAAATCGATAATTCCAGCTTCAATTACTTCGTTTGTTTTTTCAATCCCTACAGTTTTTGTAACTGCAACAAGTTTAATATCTTGCAACGAACGTCCAGCTCGAGCGCAAGATTCTTTAATAGCTTCATTTACAATTACTAAATTTTCTTGTACTGTCACTTGCTTCCTTCCTCCTTAAAACCTATGAAACTCAACATTCTTCCTGTCTTACCTTGATCACGACGATGAGAGAAAAATAGTTGCTCTTCACAGCTTGTACAAAGAGATGACATTACAATATGCTCTTCTTTTATGCCTGCTTGTACACATAATATACGATTAATTTCTTTTAAATTAATTGCGTACTGCCCGTCAGAAATTTTTTGATGAGGAACAGCACCGCTAACTACTTCCTGTGCTGCTGTTAATACACGATCATCCACAACATAACAACAAGATCCGATCGACGGCCCAATTGCAACATGAATTTCATCACTTGAAATACCTTCTGCATTCCACTTTTGAATCATTTCCTTTGCAATCTCTTGTACAGTGCCTTTCCATCCAGCATGCGCAAGTCCTATCATACCATGTGATGGTGCATAAAAATAGAGCGGAACACAATCCGCGTAACAAGACGTTAACAGAACATCTTCATTACTCGTATAAATGCCATCTGTTTTTGAAATGCCGTCCTCATATGAATAGACACCACTTCCCTTTTCCTGTTGCCCTACTTTTTCAACATGATGAGCATGAACTTGTTCAGAGCAAATCCAGTTTTCTAATGGTTTTTGTAACTTATTTGCTAAAATGCGTCTGTTTTCATGAACGTTCTCCACGATATCATTCACATGTAATCCTAAATTCATCGCATGAAAGGAGCCCGTACTTATCCCACCATCTTTTGTCGTAAATCCAGCAGTAATGTTTCCAAGTTCTTTCCACGCTTGTAAATACAGTATACCGTCCACATATTTAAATGGTTCTCTCATAATAAAGCGGCTCCTTTTAATTAAAATAACAGAAAAAAGCATGGTACTTCCTGTCTATTTTACCATACTTTTATTTTTTCATAATCCTAACAGAAAAAAAAGAGGAATTTGTAATATTCTTTATGAAATTGTCGATGTTTGTATTGATTCTGTTACAGAATTAACAGGATTTACTCTTACAAGTATGACATCTTCCCCAATTTTCACAATTTCCTTCCAAGGAATTACAATCTCAACATCTTTTCCAAAAATACCTAGCATACGTGTCTGTTTGGAAATAATAACAGAACAAATTTTCCCTGTGTTCATATCAATTTCAATATCTCCAATATTCCCAATCCTTTTTCCATCTGAAATATTTATAACATCCTTCATCTGTAACTCTGAAATTCGTATCACCATTTTTATCCTCTCCCTTATATGACAAATTGGAAACTGTTTCTCATATTTACAGGAAGCCACCTATACGAAACACCATGCTAGTTTCATTATATGAACACTAATCCCCTACTATGAGCACAAACCATATTACATATAAAAAGGTCTCACCATAATTGGTGAGACCTTATCCTTGAATCGTTTTATTCATTTGTTTAATGGCTGACTTCTCTAAACGTGATACTTGCGCTTGGGAAATCCCAATTTCTTCTGCAACTTCCATCTGTGTCTTTCCTTGGAAGAAACGTTTTCTAATAATCATTTTCTCTCTATCATTTAAACGCTTCATTCCTTCTTTCAATGCTAATTCTTCAACCCACTGCTCGTCCTTTTGTTTTTCATCACTTAACTGATCCATAACAAAGATAGGATCTCCCCCATCATTATAAATCGGTTCAAATAATGAAACTGGATCTTGAATCGCATCTAAAGCAAATACTATCTCTTCATGAGTTACTTCTAGCACTTTTGCAATATCCATTGCTGTTGGTTCTTTTGAATTTTCTGCAATCAATTTTTCTCTTACTTGCAAAGCTTTATACGCAATATCTCGCAATGAGCGCGATACGCGAATCGGATTATTATCACGCAAATATCTGCGTATTTCCCCAATAATCATCGGCACAGCATACGTTGAAAATTTTACATTTTGGCCTAAATCAAAATTATCAATTGATTTCATAAGTCCGATGCAACCAACTTGAAATAAATCGTCAACATATTCTCCTCTGTTATTAAATCTTTGGATGACGCTCAGTACAAGACGTAAGTTTCCATTCACTAATTTTTCTCTTGCGCTTATCTCTCCACTTTGCATTTCACGAAATAATTTACGCATCTCTTCATTTTTTAATACTGGAAGTTTAGCTGTATCAACACCGCAAATTTCTACTTTGTTTCTCGTCAAAGTGTTCCCTCCTATCGGGAGTTGCTGTACAGTGTAAAGTATTTCCTTTGAAGGGGATTTTATGCATGTGGTTTTTTCACGATTTATTATTTAAATTATCTTTCCTAATACAACTAAATAGAATAAGACCAGCCTACATAACGGCTGGTCTTATTCTTTACACCATTTTATTAAATTCTTTTCGTAATCTTTTTATAATTCTTTTTTCTAAACGCGAAATGTATGACTGTGAAATCCCAAGCATATCAGCCACATCTTTTTGCGTCTTTTCCTCTCCTCCAGCAAGCCCAAACCGAAGTTCCATAATTTGTTTTTCACGATCATTTAATTGGTGTAATGCTTTCATTAAAAGGTGACGATCTACAGTAGCTTCTAAATCTTTTGTAATAATATCATCATCTGTACCTAACACGTCAGACAATAACAGTTCATTCCCATCCCAATCAATGTTTAGTGGTTCATCAAAAGAAACTTCCGAACGATTTTTGTTATTTCGACGTAAATGCATTAAAATTTCATTTTCTATACAACGCGATGCATATGTTGCTAATTTTATTTTCTTTTCTGGATTAAATGTATTTACCGCTTTAATAAGGCCGATTGTTCCTATACTAATCAAATCTTCAATATTTATCCCTGTATTTTCAAACTTTCTTGCTATATATACAACGAGCCTTAAGTTACGTTCAATAAGTAATGACCTTGCTGCCTGATCTCCTTTTGGCAATTTATTCAAAAGAACTTCCTCTTCTTCTTTTGTTAACGGTGGTGGCAACGCTTCACTTCCACCAATATAATAAATTTCATCGGTCTTAATTCCTAATTTCAGCAATACTTTATACCAAAGGTATACTAAATAAAATTTTAATTTCATCATATTATCCCGCCTCTCATTTATTAAGCGATCACCATTTTTTGCGAAATCAACATTTTTGGATGCACAATACATTGATACTCCCCATTAGTAGACAGCTGTTGTGTATTTAATCCAATTAATACTTTGTTTACAACAATAGAACTACCTTCATGGTCAACTTGCACACTGTCAGGCTTAATTGCCCACAAAAATTGACTCTCTACTCCTACTGCACGGAAAGGAATTAAGCGTAATTTGGTCGCCCAACCAGAATCATTTTCTGGTATTTGAGGAATTTCTGTTTTGGAATAAATTTGTTCTGTTAACCAAGATGGTAAGCAATGTTCTAATGATGAAACATGCATAATCATAACAGGTGTTTTTGTTAATGGGTCATAAAGTTGGTTCCCACTGTCAATAAGACCTGCGAGTTCTAGTTCTTCTTCGGCTAATTGAATTTTTACTTTCACAATTTGATCATAGTGTATTTTCGTGACCTCTACGCTTTCAATACGCTTTTTAGAAAAATAATAAATTACTGGAAAACCAAAAATAACAAATAACCAACTAATTGGATCACCGTAAGAAATTGACTGAGATTGAACCAATCCATTTACCATTTCATTCGTTTGCAAAAAGAAATGAGTTCCAATTAATCCTCCGCCAACCATAAAGGTTACAAAGTAAAAAGTAAAAACAGTTTGTGCATAATTTCTAAATGTCGTAAACCCAAATGCTGTATACACAATAAGTAACGAGTACAGTAGTTTCATAATTGGATGTGTCATCATAGAAGCAAAAGGAGTAAAGGCAAAAATAACAATAGTTGAACCTATAAATGCCCCTAACACAAGCCTCCATCTTTTGATTTTCTTTTTTAACACGGTAGCTGTTAATAAAAGCAAAAGAAAATCAATGCAGGCGTTTAACAACCAAACAACGTCGGCGTAAACAACCAAACAATTCACCTCTTTTTTCAAGTTGAGACTAGTATAATGCATATCCAATAGGAAAGTGTGTCAATTTGCGGAGGTGTTTTTTTGTTATTTTGTGATTTCTAGACATAATCTGTCGGTAAAAAATAAAAGTACAAATTCATAGAATGATATACTCTTATTTTCACAAACAAAATATATTGAAATATACGAAATAAAAAAAGACCTGCTTAGCAGGTCTTTTCCATAAAAAATAAAAAGGAGCATGAAAGCTCCTTTTTTTATCGTCTACGACGGTTACGTAAAAATGCTGGAATATCGATATCATCTGAATCTGAATGACGCTCATGTACAACTGGCTCTTCACGCTTCATTTCACGTTTTACTTCACGCTGTTTTGAAGGTTGAGCTACTGGTTGTTGCTGTTGTTGCGTGTGGTTCGCATTCGGACGAATAATTGGTTTTGGTGGTTGAGTTGCAATGCTATCATCAAAACCAGTTGCAATTACAGTTACAACGATATCATCTTTTAATCCTTCGTTAATAACAGAACCGAAGATCATATTTACTTCTGGATCTGAAGCTGAAGCTACGATGTCTGCCGCTTCTTGTACTTCATATAAGCTTAAGTTAGCGCCACCCGTAATGTTCATGATAACACCTTGAGCTCCATCAATAGATGTTTCTAGTAATGGGCTAGAAATCGCTTTTTTCGCAGCTTCTGCAGCACGATTTTCCCCATTACCAGAACCAATACCCATTAAAGCAGAACCTCTATTAGACATAATTGTCTTTACGTCTGCAAAGTCTAAGTTAATTAAACCTGGCGTTGCAATTAAATCCGAAATACCTTGAACACCTTGACGTAATACGTTATCAGCTTCACGGAATGCTTCTAACATTGGCGTATTTTTATCAACAATCTCTAATAAGCGATCGTTTGGAATTACAATAAGAGTATCTACATTTTCTTTAAATGCTGCAATACCAGATGCTGCTTGCGTCGCACGCTTACGTCCTTCAAAAGTAAATGGACGTGTTACAACACCTACTGTTAAAGCACCTAATTCTTTTGCAACTTGAGCAACAACTGGAGCTGCACCAGTTCCAGTTCCACCGCCCATACCGGCAGTTACGAAGACCATATCCGCACCACGAAGTGCTTCTTGGATCTGTTCTTTACTTTCTTCTGCAGCTTTTTTCCCTACTTCAGGGTTTGCGCCTGCACCAAGTCCACGCGTTAATTTTCCACCAATTTGCATTTTTGTTTCAGCTTTTGATAGATTTAATGCTTGTGCATCAGTGTTCACAGCGATAAAGTCTACACCTTGTACACCGTGTTCAATCATACGGTTTACAGCATTGTTTCCGCCACCGCCGACACCGATAACTTTTATATTCGCTAATTGATCTTGAGTAGTATCAAACTCTAACATGTCGAAATCCCCCTAGAACCTCATTTTTCGTGTCCAATTTTAATCCCATAAATAACGGAATACACGTTTTACTTTTGACATCATGCGGTCATCATTTTGATTATTATTGTTTTGATTACGAGTTTTTTGTTTCGTGGGTTGCTGTTGTACCGGCGTTGGTGCTGGTGCTGGTACTGGTTCAAAATGCTCTTGCTTTTCCTGCACATTTTTCCCACGTAATTTAGCTTTTTGATAAGAATGTTTAATTAATCCAACTCCACTTGTATATTGGGGCTCACGCACACCAATATAATCAGGAGTTGCTACACGAACATTTTCATGTAAAATATCATATGCAAGATCAAGAACACCTGGCATAGAAGCAATTCCGCCAGTTAGTACATAACCAGAAGCCACTTGCTTTACTCCTAACTTACGCACTTCATCTTGAACAAACATTAAAATTTCCTCTACACGAGCCTCTATTATATCCGATAATTCCAACTGAGAATATTGTTCTGTTTGATCACTTCCCATAATAGGAACCGTAAACATCTCTTCTTCAGATGCTGTATCATAAAAAGCATGTCCATATTTCAACTTAATTTGATCTGCATTTTCTGTTGAAGTTTTCAACCCAATCGCAATATCTTTCGTTATATGGTCTCCACCTAATGGTAATACGCTTGTCGCTTGTAACTCTCCATCTTTAAAAATAGATAAAGTTGTAGATCCTCCCCCCATATCAACAAGGGCTACTCCTCTATTTTTTTCATCTGAAGATATTGCAACTGTTGCAGCCGCTAAAGGTTGAAGACAAATATCAACAATTTCAAGACCTGCTTTTTCTACACAACGAAGTAGGTTATGTAGTAAAGTTCTCGAGCCTGTAATAAGTGTACCTTCCATTTCTAATCTTACACCGATCATCCCGCGTGGATCGTTAATCTCGTCAAGACCGTCTACGATGAACTGTCGAGGTACCACATCAATAAACTCACGTTCTGGAGCAATTGACACAACTTGTGCTGCATCTAGAACGCGTAAGACATCTTCATTCCCGATTTCACGATCTTCATTTGAAACAGCGACTACTCCGTGACAAGGAAGTAGCTGTACCTGGTTTGCATTGACACCTACTACAACTTGCTCAATGTGGATTCCCACCATGCGCTCAGCTTGTTCAATTGCTTTTTTAATTGATCGAACAGTCTCGTCTATATCAACTATCGATCCCTTCTTTAAACCATTTGATTTTACATTTCCAACACCAATAATGTTTAAGCTGTCATTAACCATTTCACCAATGATGACTTTAACATTGGATGTACCGATGTCAAGACTAACATATATTTCATTGCTGTTCATTCTTTGGCACCTCCTTCTTTATTTATACCATACAACTCAATATATGGAACAACAATCGCAACTTTACTATTTATAAGAAAAATATTCAACGTCTTTATACGTTTCCCTTTTTTAACCCTATATTTTTCTTATTTTTATTTAGCATTCAATTAAGAATATCGCAGTAAACTATGAATAACTGCTTATCTTGAAATAATTCTATTTCGAGTGTAAAGTTTACCGCCAAGTATAAGTCTACACTAAGATGTACTCATAGAAAAGTGAAACTTGTACCAATACTAGTATGAATCTAAGAATTTTTACATATTTTTCATCAAATGAACCATTCTTCTAAATTCGTATACACATAATAGAACATTCGTTTCGTTTTTTCTGCTATAAGTAACGAAAACTACCATTCTATTCTTTTTTTTCTTCCGCACCTAATTCTTTCGTATATGCACCTACTTCTAAGTCAATTAATACCTTCTTACCTGGCTCAATTGTTTTTAAAATAAGCGGATAGGCTTCCATACGTTTTGCGAAATTTTGAATTGTAGTGCTCACTTCATAACCTTCATTCATATATAAAGTAAGATGATCTTCATTCGCATTCGTTGGTGAATAGCGAATCTCCGAAATAGATTTTAAAATAGCTGGTGTTAATTTTTCTAGTTCAGCGATTAACTCCTTCATTTTCTCTTCTTTAAAAGGTTCGAAAATCGGTGCTGCAACAGGAAGTTTTCCATTAGGTAGTACATCAAGCGTTTTTCCATTCTCTAATAACGGTTGTAATTTTCCCTCTTTATTTATATAACCAATCGTTAAATATTCTTCGATATGAATATCAATATTGTTTGGAAAACGTTTTTTTACATTTACTGCTTTAATTTCTTTTCGCTTCGTTAAGTTTTCTTCAGCTTTATGTGCTGTCACTCGGAAATAACTTGTATCATATGTCACGCCTGAATCCTTCATTACTTGTTCATCCGTCATATAGTGATTTCCAAACACACTAATCTTTTTTATATTACTAAGCGGAGACCGAAAATAAATTAAAAAGAGCACTAATAAAAATAAAATTGATATGTATAAAATCAATCGATGATTAACATTTTTTTTGTTTTTTTTCTTTTGATTTTTCAATTTTGGTACACGATCTTGTAGTTTAATCACTTTACTATTATTCATGTACGATCCCCCTATGTAACATAAAGAACGGCATGTTCCTCATGCCGTTCTTATCTTCTTATTATAACATAAATGATAATGAGCGGAACGAATAACCGTTATCTTCCAATGATTTCTACTTCTGTGTGCATATCTACATCAAATTTATCCTTAATTGTATGTTTTATTAATTCAATTAAAGACAATACATCTTGCGCTGAAGCTCCCCCAGTATTAACAATAAAATTGCCATGCATTTCAGAAATTTGAGCTCCACCAATCCTATAGCCACGAAGCCCTGCTTTTTCTACTAAATCTCCTGCAAAATGTGGGATTGGATTCCGAAATACACTTCCTGCACACGGGTGATTCCATGGTTGCGTTTCACGGCGGTAATCTTTATTATTTTGCATGCTACGTACAATTTCTTCACGTTTCCCCGCCTGTAATTGAAACACCGCCTCTAAAACAATACCAGGACGTTTCGTTTGCAATACAGATGCCCGATAAGAAAACTCCAGTTCTTTATTCGTTAACCAGTCAATTGCACCGTCTTCAAACAGAATGAGAGCCTTCGATAATACACTCGATATATCCGATTTATGTGCACCTGCATTCATATATACTGCACCACCGACACTTCCTGGAATACCGCTTGCAAACTCCAATCCAGCTAACCCTTGACGACTAAGTAAAGTTGACAATTTAATAAGAGGATATCCACTACCAACTCTTACCTTATGTTTTTCGACCTCTAAGTGATCTAATCCTTCTCCTAAACGAATAACGACACCTTCTATGCCTTGATCAGATACAAGAAGGTTTGAACCGCGACCAATTACAGTCCACTTCGTTTTGTATTGCTTTACTAACTGTAATGTTTTTTCAATACCGGCTACATGCTTTGGCACAATTAAAATATCCGCTGGGCCACCTATTTTCATAGTTGTATAACGTGCTAACGGCTCGTTAACCAAAACACGACCAACGTCTGCTTCTATAAGCTCATTTACTAATTGTTCCATAGACAATCTCCCCCATATTAAGTCTCCTTATGACAATAATATGCAGGGCGTTCACCTAACGTTATCCCTCTATTTACGGGCAGTACAGCTCCTAAATCAAAATTAGGTGATAACAAAGAAATTAGGCGGAATGAGGATACCAGTAAACATCCGATTAGTGAAAGGTAATAATCAAAGAGAGAGAATCACTCCCCACTGATTAAAGCCTCACTTTATTTTTTTACAAGTTTATTCATTACTTCATACAGCTTATTTGCTGCATCTGGAATACCTAGTTGCTTAGCAGCTAGCTTCATATTTTGTAATGTTTGTGCATCTAATAAAATCTCATCAATATCACGAATAAGCGTTTCAGCTGTTAAATCTTTTTCAAGTAACATTTTTGCCGCTCCTTTATCAACAACTGAACGTGCATTCTTTTCCTGATGATTATTTGTTACATACGGACTCGGTATTAACACACTTGGTTTTCCTAACGCTGTTAATTCTGCAAGTGTTGTTGCCCCAGCCCTTGAAACAACAAGGTCTACACCAGTTAGTACCTCTGGCATATTATGAATGAACGGCTTAATAATAACATTGCTTGGGTTCCCTTTTTGCTTCACGGCTTCCATCACTTTGTCATAATGTACTTCACCTGTTACATATAGTATTTCGTAGCTTTTGTTCCCAAACTGTTCAATTGCTTCAACGAAGGCATCGTTAATCGGTCTAGCCCCACGACTTCCACCAAATATAAGTACAGACTTTTTAGGAAGAGAAAGCCCAACTGAACGTTTCCCCTTCATTCCATTTTGTTCCATTACCTCTGATGCTCGTGGATTACCTGTCATTACCACTTTTGACTCCGGAAAATGCTCTATAGCTGCTTCAAAACAAACAGCAACTTTATCAACATAACGGCTTAAAAACTTGTTCGTTACACCTGGTACACTATTTTGTTCATGTACAATAGTTGGAATACCTAATTTGGCTGCAGCGTATACAACTGGTCCACATACATATCCACCCGTTCCAATTACGATATCCGGATTAAAACGACGAATATATCGTTTACTATCCTGTACACCTTTTAGAAAACGCATTACTGTTTTCACATTATCTAATGATATTTTTCGTTTAAATCCACTTATAACAATAGATTGAAATGGTATACCTGCTTTTGGAACGATTGTACTCTCTAGTCCATTTTCCGTACCAATATATAAAAATCTTGCTTCTGGATTTAACTTTTTTATTTCTCTAATTAAAGCAAGAGCTGGATAAATATGACCACCAGTACCCCCACCACTCACTAATACACGCACTACTAACTCCTCCGCTTCTCTTTTCTTATTTCCATTATATTTATTTCTATATACATATTGCATTTTTACACACATACGAAAAACCCTGTCTTATAAACAGGGTTTAGTAGCGAGAATGGCGACTTATATTTAATAATACACCTACCGCCATTAACATTAATGTCAAACTTGATCCACCATAACTTAAAAACGGCAAGGTAATACCCGTAACAGGCATTAGTCCTGTTACAACACCAACATTAATCATTACTTGAATCGCAATCATCGCCACAATACCTACTGCTAAAAACGTACCATATAAATCTGGCGCTCCTAATGCGATACGAATCCCGCGCCATAATAATAGACTAAATAATAATAACACAAATGAACCACCAATAAAACCTAATTCCTCGGATAAGATCGCAAATATAAAGTCAGTTTGTGGTTCAGGTAAATAAAGAAATTTTTGTCTACTTTGTCCAAGTCCAAGCCCAAATAATCCACCAGGTCCAATTGCAAGTAATGATTGGATAATTTGAAATCCACTCCCGAGCGGATCTGACCACGGATCTAAATATGATGTAATGCGTTTCATTCGATACGGTGCTGATGCAATTAACCCTACAAATCCTGCTACACCAATCAAACCAAACATTGCAAAGTGAAAAACTCTCGCTCCCGAAATGAATATCATAATGATACATGTCCCAACCATTACCGTTCCTGTCCCAAGGTCTGGCTGTAACATAATCATCCCAAAAGCAAGAAACACAAAACTAAGAGCCGGTAATAAACCACGTTTAAAAGATGTAATCAATTTTTGCCGTTCTGCTAAAAACTTTGCCAAGAAAATAATCATCGCAAACTTCATAAATTCTGACGGCTGAATCGAAAATGCTCCGATTCCAATCCAACTTCGTGCTCCTCCTCGAACAAGACCTACTCCAGGAATAAGAACGAGAATAAGAAGAATGAAGCAAACTAGCAAAATCACTTTTGAATACGTACGCCACACCCAATAATCAATTTTCATAATAAAAAACATAGCTACTACACCAAGACCCGCAAACAGTAATTGTCTTTTTGCAAAAAAGAATGAGTCCCCCATTTTATAAGAGGCCCAAACTGCACTCGCACTATAAACCATAATCATTCCGATTGTCAACAATGAAAGTGTTACGATGATGAGAATAAAATCAGGCGTTTTCTTCATTACCCACAAACACCACCTCTTTAGGCAGAACCTTTTGCCCTATGTAACAAAACATCAGTAGGTGTTAGCCTACTGATGTTTTGATTTACTTTATATAAGTTTATGCACAGCTTGTATAAAAATGTCTCCTCTTTCTTCAAATGTTTTAAATTGATCCCAGCTTGCACACGCTGGAGAAAGAAGAACGACATCACCATCTTTAGAATGAGCATAAGCTTTCACCACTGCTTCATCTAAAGTATCGACACTTTCAATTATATCTAATCCCGCTTTTTCTGCCGCTCTTACTAGTTTAGGAGCTGTTTGTCCAAATGTTACAATCGCTTTTACATTTTTGAAATACGGAATTAAATCATCGAATTCATTTCCGCGATCAAGCCCACCTGCTAGTAACACAATCGGTTGTGTAAACGCAGATAGTGCTTTCTCAGTCGCTAACATATTCGTTGCTTTTGAATCATTATAAAACTTACGGTTGTTAATCGTTGTTACATATTCTAAACGATGTTTTACACCCGTAAAACGTTTTAACACGACCGTAATTGCTTCATTAGAAGTACCTAATAATTTCGCAATACTCATCGCAGCTAAAATATTTTCTAGATTATGTTGACCAGGTAAAACGATATCGCTTACTTCAATAACTTTTTCACCTTTGAAATAAAGAGCGTTATCTTTTATACACGCACCATCTTCAATTTCTTTCGTTGTCGAAAACAGGATTTTTTGACCTTTAGAATACGCAGACAAAGCCATCACATCTGCATCATCCGCATTTATTACACTATAATCATTTTCTGTTTGGTTTTTAAAAATATTTGCTTTTGCTAAACCATATTCTTTCTTCGTCCCATGATAATCTAAGTGGGCCTCAAATAAATTTAAAAACGCAGCAATTTTAGGTTGGAACAATTCTACTCCCATCAATTGAAACGATGAAAGTTCTGTAACTACAACTTCATTTTCTTTTGCATCCTGTGCTACTTCACACGCTACAGTTCCAATGTTCCCTGCAATTACAGGATGCTTTTGTCCTTCTTTTAGCATTTCAAATGTCAGCATTGTCGTCGTCGTTTTACCGTTAGACCCCGTAATCCCAACAAATGGTGCTTCTGAAATACGATATGCTAATTCAACTTCCGTAACAATCGGAATTTGCTTTTCTTTCGCAGCAACTAATATTGGATTAGAATACGGGATTCCTGGATTTTTTACTACAAGAGAAATATTTCTCTCTAATAATTCTAAAGGATGACCACCGCATACAACGTCCATTCCTTTTGCTTGTAATTCTGCAGCAAGTACATTCTCTGCTAAAGGCTTTCCGTCATTTACAATAACATTTGCCCCTAACTTTTGTAACAATGTAGCTGCTGCATAACCACTTTTTGCAATGCCCAATACAAGAATATTCTTATTTTGAAATTCAGTTACAGTTTTCAATTACATCCACACCCCGATATAAATTCCTAACACAGCTAATAAAAATCCTGCAGACCAAAACGTCACAACAACACGCCACTCTGACCAACCACATAATTCATAGTGATGGTGTAATGGACTCATTTTAAAGACACGTTTTCCTGTTGTTTTAAATGAAATGACCTGAATGATAACCGATAAAGTTTCCATTACGAATACTCCGCCAATAATTACAAGTAGCAATTCTTGTTTTAATAAAATCGCTACAGCTGCAATGGCTCCACCTAAAGCTAATGAACCTGTATCTCCCATAAACACTTTTGCTGGATTCGCATTGAATACTAAAAATCCAAGTACAGCTCCTACAACTGCCATACAGAATATCGCTACTCCAAATTGCTCTTGTGCCACAGCAATAATACTAAATGCTCCAAATGCAATAGCAGCTGTTCCTGATAATAAACCATCTAAACCGTCAGTTAAGTTAACTGCATTTGATCCACCAATAAGCATAAATAGTACAAGTACGAAATACGCCCAACCTAATTCAAACTTAACATCCGTTCCCGGAATCATGATGTATGTGTGGAACGCTTGCCCTTTTCCAATTAAAAAGAATGCAATAGCAATAACAAGCTGACCTACTAATTTTTGCTTTGATGTTAAACCAAGATTTCTCTTCTTAACTACCTTTATGTAGTCATCTAAAAATCCAATCAATCCGTAACCAAACGTCACTAATAGTAATAACGAAACCTCTGCACCTAAATAATTAAACTTAATCGCCATAATAAGTGAAGTTACCATCATAGATACGTATATGACGATACCACCCATTGTCGGTGTCCCTGATTTTTTTTGATGTGACTTTGGTCCCTCATCACGAATACTCTGTCCGAACTTTAATTTTCTTAAAAATGGAATAAACAATGGCGAAAGGGCAACAGAAATTAAGAATGCTACCCCAGCCGTTACTAATAAACCTTGCTCAAGCACATGTAGTCCTCCTCTCACGTTGTTACTCTTCGTTGTTTAAACGCCCTGTAATTGCTTCTTTAGCAACTTCACGATCATCGAAATGATGAACTTCTTTACCAATAATTTGATACGTTTCATGCCCCTTACCAGCAATAATAATGATATCATCTGCTTTCGCTTTAGCGATTGCATGGTGTATTGCTTCTTTTCTATCAATGATCATTTCATAATTTTTCCCGCTTGCACCATGTACCATATCATCTAAAATAGCCGCTGGATCTTCACTTCTTGGATTATCTGATGTATAAATTGCATGAGTTGCATATTTTGTTGCAACACTTGCCATTATCGGTCTCTTCGTTCGGTCCCTATCGCCACCACAACCAACGATACAATACACATCACCTTTTGCAAATTGTTTTGCAGTTTTTAATACATTTTCTAAACTATCTGGCGTATGTGCGTAATCAACAATAACTGTATAATTTTGCCCTCCATCAACAACTTCAAAACGTCCTGGAACCCCAGCTAAATCCTTTATAACAGCAATGATTGTTTCTAATTTCACACCCGAAACAAGTCCTGCTGCTGTTGCTGCAAGTACGTTATATACATTAAATTTACCTATTAATTTCATCGTAACATTTACACTTTCATATGGTGTGACAAGCGTAAATGTAGTCCCGCCACTCGTCATAACGATATTTTTTGCCATAATATCACTTGTTGTATCAATACCATATGTTACAACTGTTGCTGCAGTACTTCTCATATACTCTTCTGTTACATTATCATCGCTATTCAGCACAGCGTACTTTTCACGATTATGATTATAACTATTGCCAAGCTGTGCAAATAGTAACCCTTTTGCATGTTTATATTCTTCCATCGTTTTATGATAGTCTAAATGATCTTGTGTTAAATTCGTAAACACCGCTACATCGTAATCACATCCGTGTACACGACCAAGATTTAACGCATGTGACGAAACTTCCATTACCGTGCTGTCCACACCTTGTTCAACCATTTTTGAAAACGTCTGTTGAAGTGTTAGTGCATCTGGTGTTGTATTTTTCACCTCAAATGTTTCATCACCGATTTTCATATTAATCGTTCCAATTAGCCCTGTTTTATGACCATGTGCTCGCATAATCTCATCCATAATATGCGATGTTGTTGTCTTTCCATTTGTACCTGTAATTCCGATTAAATGTAACTTGTGTGTCGGTTGACCATAAAAATAATCAGCTAAAACCGCTAACGAACGAAAAGTATTTTTCACAAGTACAACTGGAACGTCAACATCAATTGGTCTTTCCGCAACAATAGCAGCCGCTCCTTGTGCCGCTGCTTGCTTAGCAAAATCATGGCTATCAACCGTATATCCTTTCATACATACAAATAAGCTTCCCTCTTTCACTTTACGTGAATCAGCTTCTATAGATGTGATTTCTGGATTTTCTTTTGGAACAACTGGAAAATCATGCAAACATGATACAAGTGTATGCAACTTCATTTCACTAAACCCTCTCTACATTGTTTATTTATCTTTTTTCAGTAAGCAACACATTACCTCCTATATAAGGAGGTAAGTGCTACTGACCTATTTATGAATGAGACACTTACTGTCTCAAATTAAGTAACTGTTCTATAAAGAACTCACTTCCACCAATTGTACCATAAAACGTACTATGTTACCTTTAATTCCCGAAGTAAATTCTAATTTTTGAGCCTTCTTTTACTTTAGCTCCCGCTTCTGGTGATTGTTTAATTACTTTCTCTCCATCTCCACTTATATCAAGCTTCAAATCGACGAGTTGTGTTTGTAAGTCTTTCTTTTTCATTCCAATTAAATTCGGAACTTCCACAGTTGGTGTATCGCCCCATTTATATTCTTTCTCAACTTGTTCTTTTCTCGGTTTCACTCCCATAACAGGAAGCGCATCTCGAAGGATATTCCCGACAATCGGAGCTGCTACCACTCCACCAAACTGTGTAACCCCTTTTGGATTATCAACAGCAACATACACAACAATCTCTGGATCATCCGCTGGAGCAAATCCGATAAAAGATACTATATAATTATTCTCTAAATATTTACCATCTTTCACCTTTTGAGCAGTACCCGTTTTTCCACCTACACGATATCCATCAATATAAGCACCTTTACCAGAACCTTTCGCTACAACATTCTCTAATGCATAACGAACTTTTTCTGAAGTTTCCTTGGAAATAACTTTTCTTTTCTCAACAGGTGTCTTTTTACTAACAACTTGATTATTTTTCGGATCAATAAACTCCTTAGCTATATACGGCTGATACAATGTTCCACCATTTACAGCCGCCGCTACAGCTGCTACTTGTTGAATCGGTGTAACAGAAACCCCTTGGCCGAATGAAGTTGTTGCTTGCTCTACTGGACCAACTTTATCTAAATTAAATAAAATCCCACTGCCTTCACCTTGCAAGTCAATTCCAGTCTTCTGCCCAAAACCAAAATTACGAATGTATTTAAATAATCGGTCTTTACCAAGGCGATCACCAAGTTCAATAAATCCCGGGTTACATGAGTTTTGAACGACTTCTAAAAACGTTTGACTGCCATGACCTCCTGCTTTCCAGCATTTCAATCTAGCTCCACCTACTTCAGCTGCTCCATCATCATAAAACGTATCCTTCTCTAAGTCTACTAAATTTTCATTCAATGCTGCAGCTAATGTAATGATCTTAAATGTTGAACCAGGCTCATACGTACTCCATACAGGTAGATTTCTGTTATACACTTCTGGAGAGACACTTTGAAAATCCGCTGGGTCAAAACTCGGTCGACTAGACATACCTAAAATTTCACCATTTTTAGGATTCATTGCAATCGCAATCATACCGTCAGGATTATAAGTTGACTCCGCAATATTCATTTCTCTTTCCATAATCCTTGTAATACGCGCATCGATTGTTAATCCTAAATTTAAACCAGCTTCTGGCTTTTTGAAATCATCACCAACATTAGGCATCCTTTGTCCTTTCGCATCTGCAAAAAAACGCACATGACCTTTGTCCCCATTTAGCTCTTTATCATAATATTTTTCTAGTCCCATAAGACCTTGGTTATCGCTACCTGCAAAACCTAATACATGTGATAAAAAGTTTCCAAATGGATAGTACCGGATAGAATCCTCTGCGATATACACGCCCTTCAAACTTAATCCTCGTACTTCTTTCGCTTTGTCATGTGATATTTTCCTTCCGCCTTTATCTAACCTTACAATCGATTCTTTTTTTGTAATCCTTTTATAAATCTCATCTTTTTCCACACCTAATACTGCAGCTAACTTCTCTGCAGTCTCTGCTGGTTTTTCAATTTGCCTCGGTACAACAAAGACAGTTGGAGCACTTTTATTCGTGGCAAGTTCCACACCATTTCGGTCTAAAATTTTCCCACGTTCGGGTTCAAAAGTAATATTACGACTCCATGAATCTTTCGCACGATCCGTTAACATATTCCCAAGAAAAAATTGCACATATCCAAGACGAATATCGATAATAGTGAAAATAAGTATACCTGATATAAGTATAAAAATAAGTCGTTTTCTAACTGTTACATTTGATACACGCATATCGGAACAAGCCTCCCTTACGCCTAGCTTGTTCCAATATATGCTTGTACTTATTTAATTAGAACTTATTCTCTTTTACCATTACGGCTTTTCTGCTTCTTGCTGTGGTTCGAGTGGCGGTACGAGTGTGACACCTAATTCTGTACCAGGTTGTAATAATGTTCCTTCCGCCACACTTTGTTCTGTTACGTATCCTGTACCAGAAGGTTTCAAGTTAAGCTGTAATGTCTTCGCTAAATTCATAACATCACGCAGTGCCCATCCTTGTATATTTGGCATTGTAGGCTTATCTCCTACCAAGAAGACTCGGTCGCCTTTTAATGTTTGTTCAGTCGCTTTTGGTACTTGTTGCTGTACTTTCCCTTCACCTAGTACGATTGGACGAAGTTTTGCTTTATCAATCGCTTTCCCCGCTTCAGCCATCGTTTTACCAGTTACATCTGGAACAGTAGTTTGTTGTTCTTTCAGATGTTTTTTCGGATCTTTCACTTCATTTGGCTTAATCTTTAAATACTCTAAACTATTTTTTGTTACATATTTAAAAATATCAGCTAAAGGTTGTGCGCCGTTCTCATCATCTTTTAATTTCGGCTGTTTAACAGCTACATACACGACAAGTTGTGGATCGTCCATTGGTGCCATACCTAAGAATGAGAATATATAATTCTGTCTTCCTGTCATATAGCCGCCTTTTCCATCCGGAATTTGCGCTGTACCTGTTTTACCACCAACTGAATATCCATCAATTTTATAAGCTGTCCCTGTACCTTTCGGAGATGTAACAACACGTTCTAATAACTGTCTTACTTGCGCTGCTGTTTCCTTTGTAACAGGTTTTCCTACTTCTTCTGGCTTATGTTCTAATTTTACTTTGTCTGTTATCGGATCTACAATTTTATCAATTGCATAAGGTTTCATCATTTTCCCATCATTTGCAATGGCCGTTGCAGCTTGTACAAGCTGAATTGGTGTTACAGTGGAACCTTGTCCAAAAGCTGTTGTCACTTGTTGTATTTGCTGATCAAATAAAATTGTATTCGATCCTTCACCTGATAAATCAATGTTCGTTTTTTCATCTAATCCAAAACTATGAATATATTTTCGGAAACGTTCTGGACCAAGTTTTTGATCTCCTAAAATTGCAAACGCTACGTTTGAAGAACGCTCTACCCCTTCATCAAACGTGATAGAGCCCCAACCAGCACCGCCATTATGATCTTTTATTTTCCTATTTCCGACTTGATATGTCCCGGATTGATAATAATCTTGTCCTTTGTACACACCTTCATTAATAGCTGCCGCTAACGTAAAAATTTTCATTGTTGATCCAGGTTCAAATGCATTGGCAATCGCGTCATTGAAGAAATATTTAATTTGGCGATCATTAGGGTCATAACTAGGTTTAGTAGACATCGCTAATATTTTCCCAGTTTTCGGATCTGCAACAATCCCTATTAAACTTTCTGGCTCATATTGCTTACTTGCTGCTTTCATCGCGTCTTCTAAATAACTTTGGACACGTTGATCAATTGTTAAATAAGCATTATCTCCATTTTTAGGTGCCTTTACATTAACTTTTCCCCCATCAAGGGACACACCTTTACGATCACCTGTATATGCTACTTCTCCATTCGAAGCACTTAAGTATTTATCCAAGCTTTTCTCTATGCCAAATTGACCTACCGAGGTTCCATTCTCATTTGGTTTTGCATGACCTATAACGTAAGATGCAAAATCACCGTTTGGATACACCCTTGCATTTTCTGTAATAAAAGATATTCCCGGCAACTTCAACGCTTCTATTTGTTCCTTCTTTTCTTTCGTCAAATCCTTGCCTAACGTTCCAAATTCGACTTGACTTCTACCTTCCTTGTTTAAAGAAGCTAAAATATCCTCTTCGCCTTTTCCAAGTACTCCTGCAATTTTCTTTGCAGTATCTTCTTTATTCTCAACTGAGTTAGCACCTTTTAGTGCAGCTACCATTTTGTAAGAGTTTGCGTCTTGCGCTAACACATGACCGTTTTGATCATAAATGGTTCCTCGGTTCGCTTCAAGAACTCCTTTTTTACTATGCTTTTGTTTAGCAAGTGCATCTAAATCCTGATTATGAACGGTTCCTGTTGATTGTATGTAAAAAAATCGGGCTAATAACAGCAAAAAGAGCAGGAGGAAAAATATCATAAAATAACCTGCTCCCTTATTGGTATGAAATTTAGTCATATTCTTCTTCATCGTTCCTTCACACCTATTGCCTTATTTGAGGCCTTTCACATTATTCGCATTAATTTCTAGCCCATGTTTTTTTGCAACTTCAGCGATTCGTTCATAGCGACTTAACTTCTCTACTTCAGCTTGTAATTCTTGATTTTCTTTTTGCTGCTGTACAATTTTTTCTTCTATCGTCGCTGCTTCTACATTAACTTGATAAAGGCCTGCTTTATTTCCAATAAACGCGACACAGGCATACAATAAAAAGCCAATAAACGCTACATACAACAGTTTTTCGATTCTTGTAATTTTCGCTTTAACCTTCGGCTTAGCCATCTGCTGTGGGGGCGTTTGAATTTGCACCTCTTCTTGCGCTTGTTGTTTGTACTTTACAGCTAAATTAGTCATACCTCTCTCTCCCTTTTATCGTTTTTCAGCGATTCTCAACTTCGCAGAACGCGCACGATTATTTTCTTCTAGCTCTATATCAGAAGGTAAAATCGGTTTTCTTGTAATAAGCTTTAATTTCGGCTTAAATTCATCAGGAATAATCGGTAATCCTGGCGGCAATTGTGGCGTTGTACTATTTCGCTTAAACGTTGTTTTACAAATACGATCTTCTAATGAATGGAATGTTATAACACTAACCCTTCCACCTGGCTTAACCATCTCAATAGCAGATTCCAATGCTTCTTCAAATACTTTTAATTCATCGTTTACAGCTATACGAATTGCCTGAAACACTCGCTTAGCAGGATGCCCACCCGTTCTACGAGCAGGAGCCGGAATACCTTCTTTAATTAGCTCTACTAATTCTCCTGTCGTTTCAATAGCTTTATTCTCACGATAAGCTTCAATTTTTCTTGCAATTTGTTTTGAAAATTTCTCTTCACCGTATTGGAAGAAAATCCTTACAAGTTGTTCATATGACCAGCTATTTACAACATCGTACGCTGTTAATGGGGCATCTTGATCCATCCGCATATCTAGCGGTGCATCATGATGATAACTAAAGCCTCGTTCTGGTGTATCTAATTGTGGGGATGAAACACCTAAATCAAATAAAATACCGTCTACTTCTGTTATACCTATTTCCTGCAGTTTTTCAGCTAAATAACGGAAGTTACTCTTTACTGTTATAAACTGTTCACCGTATGAAGAGAACTTTTCTTTCGCGTTTTGAATCGCTATCTCATCTTGATCAAACGCTATTAATTTTCCACCTTCAGTTAATTGGGATAATAAATAAGAACTATGTCCTCCTCCCCCCAGTGTACAATCTACATATGTACCATCTGGCTTTATATCTAAGCCGTCTACTGTTTCCTTTAAAAGCACTGTTACGTGTTTAAACATTGTTGCACCTACTCTTTTTCCAATTAATTATGTTGAATGTATCCCTTCCTCTAAACACATATTTCACGCTTAGAGAATGAAATAATACGAAAGAACGACTCATTTAACTTACCAACAAAGGCAACATACTATACAAATCGCTATTTTCTTTTATTATATACTAAATTTTATCATCTTTTGCGGGAATTTAAATAAAAAACTGTCGAAAAAGCGAATAATACGTTTACATTTTGTGCTATTTTGTCATATATTTAAGTATCCAACACAATTGCCATATTTAACACTTTTTGATTGATAATTCAGAAAAAAATCACTTCACAGTAAATTCAACGGAATAAAAATAAAATCCTGCTCCAAAGAGCAAGATTTTATAGTTTTATAACATGATGTTTTCCGTCCCAAGAAAAAGGGTTTTCCATTACACGATCAACGAAATCCAAACCAAACTGATTTAAATAATAACATACATTCCACACACGTTCTTGCGGTGCACCTAATGGACGAAGTGCGAATTGTATACGGCGGAATTTATTTAGCTGAACCTCATACTTTTTCTCAACATTTCTTTTCAACATTCTTTCCAGCAGTTCAATTTGTTCATTAATTTTCAATTCGTTTTTCCCTGCAAACGCACCTAACCCTGGCTCTATTTTCTTTACAAATTGCTGTAAAGATGTATGAATATCGGCAATTTCTTTTTTCGCCTTTTCAAAATGATCATCAATCGGTTCCTCTATTTGATTAGACAACCAGTTTTCACGCAATTTATCGACATCATTTAAAAACGGATCACTTTCTCTCAATTGCAAATCAAATAAATCCGTCGCTATATCTCTCTCCACATAAGTAATTGTAAGACGAGGAACGACAGGTGGCATTTGAAAACCGACAGTATGGAATACTTGTTGTAATTCACTCCAATAAGCTAATTCTCCTGGACCTCCAATAAATGCGAGCGTAGGAAATACATACTCTTGCATAAGAGGACGTGTTACAACATTATTACTAAAACGCGCCGGATTTCTCTCCATCTCTTCAATCAACTCTTCGTATGAAAAGGAATGCGCCCCATCCTTTCCAACAAACTTACCTTGTTGATCTTCAAGCAATACTCGTTCATTATCTATTTCCATGAATATATGCACTGCATGAGACTTCGTTTCAATAATCGGTTTGTATCCTAGTTCTTTAATTACTTCTTGCTGATTACGAAGCCCCTCTTGTACCTCTTTATACTTACTTATAATTCGCTTGAAAAATGGAATTTCTAACTTTCTTAATTCAGGATGATGTGAATCAACAAGGATTAAACCAGAATTAGCAAAGATTTTCGTAATAAGATGAGCAAAGAAATCTACATACGTATTCGATTTTTTCAAAGCATCATCAACAAATTTTAATACATCCTTTGTAAAATTTGTTTCTGGGTATGTTTTAAAAATCTCTTCAATCCAATTTCTACAATCTTCAACAGAAAGTTCAGACTCAGAAGCACTCGCCTTTTTCGGATTACGGTCATAAAAAATAGTTTTTTTCATCTTTTTATTTTTCGCTACAAAAGTATGGTTAATCTCATCCATATCATGGTCTTCACCCGCAATCCAGAAGACAGGGACAACTTTAACTCCTAAACTTTCTTCCTTTTCCTTTGCAAGCTGTAAAATTGAAATAACTTTATGAATTGTATAAAGCGGTCCAGTTAATAACCCTGCTTGTTGTCCAGCTATAACAACATATGTATTTTCATCTCCAAGCGCTTTTACATTTTGAAGTGTAGATTCTCCCGCTTGTAATTTTGTATTATATTCTAATAAATGCGCTACTAAATCTTGGCGGAAAAACTCCCTTTCACGCAAATCATGTAAACGTTGTTTAAAAGCATCTTCTGTTAACATATAATCAAAACATGACTGTATCTCTTTTTTACCGTTCATATAGTCCGCTACAACACCTTGTTGCGGAACAGAGATTTCTTTTATCTCCATATAATTCTTCCTTTCGTATCCAGTTCTCTCACCAATCCACATTGTAGTCAATGTTTCACGTAAAAGCAAAGAATAACACTTATACTCTTGTTTCTAACCCTTTTATTGCATCGAACAAAAATTGAAGTGTCGGAACTGGTAGTTGCTGTTTCTTAGCTTCTTCTAATACATATCCAACAATCGCATTAATTTCCGTCTGTCTATTCGCTCTTACATCCGCTAACATAGAGGATGTATTACGAGACGTTCCTTCACACACATTTCGTACCATTTGCCATACCATTTCTTTTTCTCCTCTAATAAGAAATGCGACCTCCTGAAACACTTGCTCCATCATTTGATAAAAAAAACGATTCGTGATTAATTCACCATTCTTAACTCCCAATAGTGCTGTCAATGGATTGATACATACATTTACTACTAATTTTTTGTGCATAATCTCTTCCCAATCCGTTTCTATTTGAACTGGAAAATAAGTAACAGGAAAATAACGGAATATTTTCTTGAAATGTATAGATTGACCACAAACCACTCCAAATTTTGTTACCCCTATCCCAGTATGATGAACGATATGCCCTCCCTCTTTTTTCGCACCATGTTCTACAATACCAACAGCTATATTTTCACTCCCTATTTTCAGCATCTTTTGAAGATGCGACATTCCGTTTTGCAAAAAGATTAATGATGATGCCCCTTCCACAAACGGTAGTACGTCATCTATATGATATTGCTTCACAGAAATAAATATATAATCTAAATTTTGTGCTACCATACTTTCTATCGGTAAAACAGATGGATATACTGTTTCACATCTTCCATCTCTAATACAAGTTACACCTGTTTCATTCAACTCTTCAGCCTGCTTAGCCGTTCTTGTAAACAACGTAACATCTTGGTTACTTTTTTGTAAATAAAATGTATACAATAGACCAATAGCACCTGGTCCGACAACTCCAATTTTCATTTTCACACAAGGGATTCACATTAAGCGCCCTTGCCTCCCCTCCTTTTTATATCTTTTTAAAGTACATGAGCACGCCCTATAATTTCGTTGTCCTCTGTCAAACAAATACACTCTCTTTTTTCGCTATGTATAATACTGCCTATTAATACACTTATACTCTTAGTTTAGCAAATCCTCAAAAAAATAATAAAAGAAATATACTATCTTCTTCATAAAAATAAAAAAATGAGTTATAATATTATTGTAAATATTTTTACTTTTCTGCATTCAACAAGATAACAAAAGGATGTGATGTAATGGGATTCCCAAAAGTTGAGCGCTTGCTCATCAATTATAAAACGTTAGATGAATTCAAAAAATTTAAAGGGTGCGGAGCCCAGGAACTATCTATGCTGGAAGAATTGCAAGCAAACATTATTGAAAACGACAGTGAATCTCCATTTTATGGCATTTATTATGGTGGATCACTAATCGCACGTATGAGTCTATATATGAAAAGAAACGGCGGAGAACCATTCGAAATTACAGGTCCTTACCTAGAACTTTATAAACTTGAAGTATTACCAACTTTTCAAAAACAAGGATTCGGGCAAATGCTTGTAAATCATGCGAAACAAATGCAATTTCCTATTAAAACAATAGCACGTATTCATTCAGCTGGTTTTTGGGATAAATTAAATTTCAACCCCGTATCAGTAACTGATGGTGATTTTTATATTTGGCATCCAGAAACAAATTTGAATGCGGTTACAAACGAAGAATCGGCTTAAAAAATAAAAAAACAGCTGTATAACAGCTGTTTTTTATTTCTTAAGCTTCTCTAACTTCTCATTCGAGCGAGCATTGTTTCTTTCCGCTACCATTACACTTCTTTTTTGATCGATATAATCAAGTAATGTTCTATACTCTTCTTCATATACTGATAATCGCTCCAGAAGGCGCTCTCTTTCTGTTTGTAATGATTCAACTTGTTGTTGCAACACCGTTAAAGAGTTTTCATCTTTATAATTTTGCAAGAAATCAATAACATCATTCAACGTAATTGACGTAGGTTCTAACACCTTTGTCTCTTTCACTTCATAATGTTCTACTTTACGAAGTTGCTTTGCTTCCTCAATACGTTCTTTATATTGCTTTCTTACGTAAGAATTCCATCTAAACCCACATGCTGCTGGTGTACGAGATAAATTTTTTCCCACTTCCTTAAAGGCAGAAAGTTGTGTTCCACCTTCTCGAATATGCCGGAGTACTACTTCTGCCAGAAGCAAATCTTCATCATCAGTCCAAGCATCTTGTCTTGTTGTCGCCATCTCTCTAGTCCTCCCTATGCATTTTTTATTAAGCATATGCAGTTACTAGAAAAGATAGAATACAACAACTAAAGATTAAGACAAAAAAAAATAAACGCAGAAGATATCTTCTGCGTTTATTTTCCCGCAATTACTTGCTGATTACTTCTTTACCTTTGTAAGTACCGCATGCTTTACATACACGGTGAGCTAATTTCGCTTCACCACAGCTTGGGCACTCTACCATACCAGGTACTGATAATTTGAAATGCGTACGACGCTTTCTTTTTACTGTTTTAGAAGTTCTTCTAAAAGGTACAGCCATTCTTCCCACCTCCTTAAAAGAAATAGTTATTTTCATATGAAGGCCTGAACCAGTCTTCCGATTATTTGTCAAAAAACTTTGCAAGTCCTGCCAATCTTGGATCAACAGTCTTTTCTTTGTCTTCTTCCGAAATCACTTGCCAGTCTTGACCTTGCGTCGGTGCTCCACCAGAAACATCATCACTGAAAATTTGCATTGGAATCTCCAAAAGTATATTTTCCTTGATTACGGGCAGTAAGTCAAGTACTTCTCCTTCTAAAGAATGAATTTCAGCTTCAGTTTCAAATTCTTCTTGTGAAGTTTGGAACACCTCAGTTGTTTTAATGTCAAATGGTAATGTCACATCTACTAAAGAGCGAGAACATGGTAAAACCATGCTTCCAGTTATATGTAGATGAAACGTAAACTTACCGGAGCCAAAATCAACTCTTCCCGTTACATGAACAGGATTAATTTCACGAATATCTTTCTCGACCTCTTTTAGCTCACTTACATCTACCATCTCATCCAATGTCAATCCTTTATTTCTCAATTTATTCAATTGATGGATGGACCATTTCATATCATATCACCTCAAGGCAACAAACAAAATTATAGCTAGCCATTTTATATTTGTCAATGTTTTTTCTTTACACTATAATGAAGTCATCATAGTAAATAATATATAGAGTATCACGTTTTTCAAAAAGATGCTACATCGAAAGGAGAGATTACCATAAAAGCTGGTGGTATTGTTGTTGAATATAACCCTTTTCATAACGGTCATCTTTATCATGTGCAACAGACAAAAAAGTTAACACAATCCGATATAATAATTGCCGTTATGAGTGGTCCTTTTTTACAGCGTGGTGAGCCCGCACTCATTTCCAAATGGTATCGCACTAAAATGGCCTTAGCAAACGGCGTAGACCTTGTTGTAGAGCTTCCATACGTCTTTGCAACACAAAAGGCTGAAACCTTCTCAAATGGTGCTATTTCCATTTTAAATGCCCTACGTGTTTCCGAAATTTGTTTCGGTAGTGAGGATGGACAAATCGAAAATTTTTATAATACCATCTCCATACAAAAAAACGAAGAAGAGACTTTTAACTGCCTTGTAAAACAATTCATGGACGCTGGTAATAGTTATGCAAAAGCAACATCGGATGCTTTCTCACACATTTTAACATCTGAAAAAAACATAGATATGTCACAACCAAATAATATTTTAGGCTTCCAATATATGAAAGCAATTCTGTCACAAAATAGCTCTATACAAGCTCAAACTATAAAAAGATTTGCCTCTCATTATCATGATGAAACATTTAATGACCAACATATTGCAAGCGCGACAAGCATCCGAAAACAACTCTTTAGCGAAGAAGGATCATTTACAACAATTGAACCTTTTCTCCCACAGGCAACCACTTCGCTTTTAGCAAATTACAAACAAAACTACGGGATATTACATAATTGGGAACAATACTTTTCATTTTTTAAATATAGACTCATGACGATGTCTTCAGGGGACTTACGACATATATATGAAATAGAAGAAGGTTTAGAGCATCGTATTTTATCAAAAATACAAAACAGTTCCTCCTTCTATTCATTCATGGAAGCATTAAAAACAAAACGTTATACATGGACTAGATTACAAAGAGCTTGTACACACATTTTAACAAACACAACAAAAGAGGATATACGTAGCGCAAATATAGAACAACACGCACCATATATTCGCCTGCTAGGCATGTCACAAAAAGGACAAACTTACCTTTCAAAAAATAAGAAAAAAATCGAACTTCCAATCCTTACTCATACAAAAACATTCGACCATGCCGCTTTAGATATAGAGAAAAAAGCAAACTCTGTATATTTCTCCATCATGCACGAACCGTTACGCACACAACTATTAAAACAGGATATAACACACCATCCTATTCGCTATGATGAAACAACTACAAAATTCCTATAAAAAACCTCTCTATTTCAGAGAGGTTTTTTCCTTATCCATCTTTTCTAAATATGTTAACGCATCATCCAGCGTATCCACTGGTACAATTTTCATTTTTGTTTTAATATCCTTTGCAGTCTCAAGTGCATCTTTATAGTTCGATTTCTCCGCACCTTTTTCATTTGGCGCAAAGAACACTTCAGCCCCAGCATCGCTAGCAGCCACCACTTTTTGATTTATACCACCAATCGGGCCCACTTCTCCTTTTTCATTAATTGTACCTGTTCCAGCTATTTCATGTCCTTTCGTTAAGTCTTCTTCCACAAGTTGATTATATATTTCTAATGTGAACATTAAACCTGCGGATGGTCCACCAATTTCATTAGAATTAATTTTCACTTTCGGATCGACCACTAGTTCTCTTTCCGTAACGATAGAAACACCTATACCGACACGTCCATTCCCATTAGGAATCGTCTTTACATTTAAATTCTCTTTCAATTGTTTTCCATTTCTCATGTACTCAATACTTACAGCATCATTTTCTTTTTTCCCTGTCATATATTCAATAAATTGCTCCGTCTTTTCAAATGTTTTTCCGTCAACAGCTATAATAACATCACCAAGCTTAAGCTTTCCTTCTGACGGCATTCCTTTTGCCACACCAGCAACTAATACACCTTTATTTTCAAAAGATACTGAGCGATTTGCACGTTTATATGCATTATAAATCGCTGCATTTTGTGAATCTTTCATCGCATAATTTTGGCGAAATTGATATTCTTCATCACTCTCACCTTTTTGCAATATTTCTTCCGCTTTCGAAATATGTGTATATTTATTAAACTGTGCCGCTATTAAATTCACCACATTTGCTGGTCCCATTGAAACCGTAACAAGCATAAAATCACCAGATTCTTTCGTTCCACCCTCAACTTGAACATAAGGCTCTAATTTGGCAGCCATTCCTGGTTTTGTTATATAATACGGTAAACGTACGTAAACAAGTAACATCGCCAATATAACCCCTATTAAGATTGCATATATAAACCGAAAACGCTTAAACATTATGTTTCTCCTTCCACTGCTCAATTAATAAATAAATATTTGAAATATGTTTTTCTGCTTCTACTTCTCCAACTCGAATAATGTCTTCAATGTTTGTAAAAGCACGTGAACTAAATTGCTCTACAGCTGGTCGCATCATTAAATCCGATGCAATTTGCCGATTCATTACAAGCTCATGCTGCATAATTTCAATACTTTGCATGATTACGTCATAAATGGACGTAACATCACCATTTACCTTAATTGGAGATACATCAACAGCGATAACAATATCGGCCCCTAACTCTTTCACAACCGATACTGGGATGCGATCAATGACCCCACCATCCACTAATAATCTTCCATCTATTTTTTCTGGTACAAACACTCCAGGAACAGATATGCTAGCCCTCACCGCATCTGCAACTGGCCCACTTGTAAAAACCACTTTTTCCCCCTTCAATATGTCAGTAGCCACAACAGCCGTCGGGATATCTAACTCTTCTAAATTTTTATTATATGTAAACATTTTAATCATATCTTTGACACGTTTTCCAGCAATAAATCCCATTTTCGGTACCGTGAAATCTAAATAATACTTCCGCTTAAAAACAGATGCTAATTTATACAATCTTTCAACGTTACTACTTGCCGCATAAAACGTACCTATTAGCGCCCCCATACTACTTCCTGCAATCATGTGAATAGGGATACCCGCTTCCCTTAAAACCTTTATTACACCAATATGAGCAAACCCTTTCGCTCCTCCAGACCCAAGTGCTAAACCAATCTTTGGTTCTTTCATTTTTCTCACCCTTTAATTTTTTTCATTCCTTTTTCATACTTATGGTCTAAATTCACTACGTATCCACGTATACTGAAATGAACGTTTTTTGGGACAAAGGGGGATTTACTTACATGTATGAAAAATGGAAAACCGCTTTCCTTACCATATCAACGCTATTTTTAACCTTTTCTCTTGTACTCCACCCCCAAGCCGCTTTGCAAGCTTCTATTCGCGGGTTAAATATATGGTGGGAAGTTGTATTCCCTTCACTACTACCGTTTTTCATCATTGCGGAACTTCTAATTAGTATCGGTGTTGTAAAATTTATTGGCGTTATATTAGAACCACTCATGCGCCCACTTTTTCGCGTTCCAGGGATAGGCGGATTTGTTTGGGCGATGGGAATGGCTTCTGGTTTCCCTGCAGGCGCCAAATTAAGCGCTAGACTACGAAAAAGCAATCTTTTAACTCAGATTGAAGCAGAGCGCCTCGTTTCTTTCACAAATTCTTCTAATCCACTTTTTATTTTCGGTGCTGTGTCTATCGGTTTTTTTAATAATCCGAAATTAGGAATTATATTAGCCGCTGCCCATTATTTCAGTAACTTTGCTGTCGGATTAATTATGCGTTTTTACGGCGATAATACCGCTTACAAAATTAATACACACACTACAAAAAAACGTCGCTTTCAAAACCCTTTTTTAATCCTTCACGAGACACGCTTACAAGAAAAAAGACCAATTGGTAAATTACTTGGGGATGCCATTGTTTCTTCTATTCAAACATTACTTATGATTGGCGGATTTATTATTTTATTCTCTGTGTTAAATAAAATGATTACTGTATTTCACATTACAGCAGCTCTTTCTTTTATTATGCAACATATTTTATCATTCTTCCAACTAAGTACAGATTTTAGTATACCTATATTATCAGGTATTTTCGAAATGACACTCGGAAGCCAAATGATTAGTCAAATAAATGAAACACCGCTCTTACAACAAGCTATGGTAACAAGCTTCATTTTAGCATTTAGTGGTCTTTCTATTCAGGCACAAGTTGCTAGCATATTAGCTGAAACAGATATCCGATTTAAACCCTATTTTTTCGCACGAATTATTCAAAGTATTCTTGCCCCTATTTTTACATTTGTATTTTGGACACCATTTTATGAGAAAGTGAGTTCTTTCTCGCCTATGCCAAAAGATATTCCTGTATTTTTATCCGAACATCCTTCTATACTACATGAAATTTGGACATCTTTTATACATTATGGACCAATTTTCACATTATTTTGTCTATACTTATATGTTATTTTATTATTTTTGCGCACATATAAAGAAAAACCCCGTTCACTTTAACGGGGTTTGAAACTTTTCTTTTAAAGCACGTTCTACAATAGGAGGTACAAGATCTACTACACTTCCTCCATACCTCGCAACTTCTTTTACAATACTCGAGCTTAAAAATGAATATTGATTGTTTGTCATAATAAAAAATGTTTCAATATTTTCATCTAATTTTCGATTCATAGAAGTAATTTGCATCTCATATTCAAAATCAGAAACTGCTCGTAAACCACGTAATATTGCATTTGCATTACGCATTTTTGCATACTCTACTAATAGCCCACTATGTGAATCTACTTTTACATTCGGGATATCCTTTGTCGCTTCTCGAATTAATTCTAATCGCTCTTCAACTGAAAAGAATGGTTTTTTTGATGAATTGTTTAAAACGACTACGTACACCTCATCAAATACTTTTGCTCCCCTTTTAATAATATCCAGATGCCCAAGGGTAATTGGATCAAAACTTCCTGAAGAAATAGCTATACTTGTCATTCTGTCCCCTCACCTTCATACTTATAAATCGATATTGCAGTAATCCCATAATTCTCAGCTCGTACTTTTACAAGCCTTCCTATTGAATTAGGTAAAACTACATCATTACCATGCTCTGCCATAATTAATCCATCACTATGTAGCAATCCATGTTGATCCATTATACTAATTAAAGATACAATTTTTTGCTCTTTATATGGAGGATCTATCAATATAAGATCGAATGACATTTCACGTTTTATTAGCGCCTTTACTGCACGTTCAGCATCATTTCGATATACTTCAGCTTGTTCCTGTACTCTACAACTTTCTAAATTTTGATGAATTACTTTTATCGCTTTACTATCCCGATCAACAAAAATTGCTTTATCAATCCCTCTGCTCAAAGCCTCAATTCCAAGACCACCACTACCACCAAATAAATCAAGGGCGATACCACCATCAAAATAAGGACCTATCATATTAAAAATAGATTCTTTTACTTTATCTGTCGTTGGACGTGTTGTATTACCAGGAACCGCTTTAAGCGGGTGTCCTTTACATTTTCCTGAAACTACTCTCATCTGTTGTCACTACCTTTATTTCAATCTATCGAGCGATTATAGAAAGCCATTCCCACTTCGGTAACCGTTAACAAACCACATTCACCTAACTATAGGAAAACTCGGCCTCAAATAACCTCTCGTTATTTTTATGTATTCATCTCATCATTCACTAATATGAACCCAATATGTATATTAGTTCCACTTTATCTTTTTTATCCTATCACAAAATAAAAAAAAGAAAAATAAAAAGCCCAACATAAAATTTAATTTCATTATGTATATCTTCATTTAGATTGGACATAAATAATTATAACAACATCACCTTCGATGTTGTTGCCAACCGCGGAGAAGACTTACGTTTCCCCATAAGTTCTTCCTCCGGTTTCTCCTCTCCCTTTGCCTTCTTACTAGTACATGCTAGTATAAGAAGGGCCCTGCTATGCAGGGTTTTTTTTCTTTGTGTGCTTTTCATTTAAAAAGTGAAATGGTACAGTAAAAGAAAGAGGAGGAAAAGATATGATTCAACGCTTTATAGAACTTGGAGAAGGCTACTCTGATTTATATGAATTACTTGAAATTGCCAAAACAAATCAAGAACGTATAGCACATATGTTACAATTTGAAACGATAAAAAACGATAAAAAAGTATGTTCGCTTGTTGTAATATTAAAACCAACTACTACTGGTGATTTCCAACCATTATACATATGTCGTGAAGGCATTCCTGTATTTGAAAATAAAAAAAGTAAACGTGTCATTTTATTTGAAGAAACGGCAGAACAACTCGGAAAAAAAGTGGCTACCTTTACTGTAAAACCATCTACAACTTTCCCAGAAAAAGAACTATTTTTTAATCATTTAATTGGTATTTTACGAATGAACAATTTCATTCCTCCGATGAAATAACACGTTATTTCAAGTGAAAAATCCCCGGCTAAATTTAGCCGGGGATTTTTTCTATTAGCTATAATCGTATTCTTTTGCTCGATCAGGACGGGAATTTTCAAATTCCGTTTTTAAATACGGGCGATACGACTGTTCTATCTTTTTCACAAAAGGAAGTTTGTTCAACTTATGCATCATATGCTCAATTTGTTCCATATCACAATATACTACAGCATATTTTAATCGTTTTGATATGTAATGTATGTTACCATATTTCCTTAAAATCTTGGCATGTTTCAATGAATGTAAATAAACAATCATACTTTGTCGTTGCCCGAACATAATCTTCTCCATCTTCTCCTTTTAAAAACATATATTTTATATTCTATGAAAACCAATCAGAAATTTATAACATTACAGGACAAACTCTGTATACGTTTTCTTCCAACTTCTAAAAAACGGGGTACATCACCCCGTTTTTTTACAACCACAACCTCCGCCAGTACCACAACCTCCACCACAGCCACCAGCATCAAAGAATGGATTTCCTGTTGGCACTTTAATGGAAGAAGACACTTCCGAACCGATTGCTACACTAACTTCGTCTAATAACTTCTGCAAAGCAGTTTCTGCTCTTTTAAAAGCTGCAACCTTATCATGTAAGTCCACAGAACGCTTTAATTCTCTCATTTTCATTGACACGGTAGTATAGTCAGGATGGTATTTTCCAAAACGCTGTACTTCCTCATACCGTTCTTTCATCGCTGTAAATTGCTGAATGAGCGTCTGAAGTTCCATATCTTCATGTAATTCTCTATAATACTTACGATAATCTTCTGCTATATCTGAACAGATAATCGCTTTTGCAAGCTGCTCTGCCTTATCTAATATTAATACGCTTTCTAGCGTCGCTACAATCATGAGAGACACCTCCGAGTATCCATCATACCACATTTAGATTAGAACTACTAATTGAAGTGACTTACTCAAAAGAAAGATATAATGAAACTATTTTTACACTATATCCGTACACACTTATACATTAATATGTTCCGCTATATTATATTTAAGAACATCCCACTTTCCACTATTTTGTTTCACATAACTAATACACGCATTTTTTAATGGTGTCTTAAATGTAATTTCATCTGGTTCAATGGCATGTAAAATCGCTTTTATCGCGTGTGAGTGAGCAACAATAATAATACGTTTGCCAAAATGAGTTGTCGCAACATCTTCTAAAGCAGCAAAGCAACGAGCTACAATCTCTTCATCTCGCTCCATACCTTCTACTTTACCTTCAGCAATCAACTCTCTAACAGCCGCAACCGGCTTCCCTGAAGCTTCTCCAAAATTCCGTTCAACAAATCGCTCATCTAATAAAATCGATTGTAATCCAACTGTCTTTGCAATTTCATTAGCCGTTTCTTGCGCTCTAATTAACGGGCTACTTATAATGATATCCCACGTTTCTTCTTGTAAAGCAGCTGCACTCTGACTCGCTTGCTTCTTACCAACTTCATTAAGCGGAATATCTTCTCGCCCCTGAATAATTTCTTGAAAATTCCAATCAGTTTGTCCATGTCGTACTAAACAAATTTCCGTCATGCTGCAACTCCTTTTTAAATAATCAACCTCTATTGTAACAAAAGTTCTGCATGACGGACATATTTTTCACTTCCAATTAGGTTGCATTTTGTTGCTTCATATACTGAAACATATCAATCATGATCGAAGCAACGGCCAATTGATTTTGAAACTTTTCCACTTTATCTGGTATTGTTTTTTTGAAATGTTGCATCGCCGCTAACTCAAAAGCCTCTTTTTCTTCAGGATTTCGTGTTAATTTTCTATACCAGTACGGTTGCTCTCTAATATAGCGAGATAAATCCTCATCAGCCTTTATAAACTCCATAATTTCTGCTCTCATCATCTTTCCCCCTAATCCTTTTGAAAGAAAAATGGGTTATTTTCTGAAGTACTTTGCTCTTGCTGCGTACGGTTACCTTGAAATTGCTGAATAACTTGTTGCACGCTCCCGATTGCACTCGTCACATTGGCTAAATGGTTCTGCATTTGTTCCACGTCCAACTTTTTAAAAAAAGAAAGCATTTGCCCCATCACATCAGCAGTTTTTTCCTCTTCAGTTCGATTATCTTTTTCTTTTTTATTTTCTTTTACCGAAGAAAACGCAGGCGCTCCATCCGGTCTATAAGTTGCCCATATTGGATCTTCTTCACCAAGTAAGTACCATTCTTCATAAAATTGTTGCCATGTTTTATGACCACTTCTAACCTCATGAACCATTTTAGGGTGATGGTTTACAAATTCTTTAAACTGTTGAACCGATGGATGTAACGGTCCTTTTGTTGTTGGCATAATCCTCACCTCTCCATGTATATCTACTATATAGTAAGAAAAAAAAGGCGCATGGTTCGCCTATTTTTAGACGATTCATGCACCTTTTTTTCTGCTATTTGCATACGGTCAGATTCCCACCTACAATTCAGTGAATACGAAGTAACTAATTTGGTGATGTTAACACCCCACCGCTTACAATTTCACTTTATTTTCGAATAAAGTTTTGTGTATAAAATTTATCGTATACACCAACACCTAATCCTGTAAATTGTTCATTTAATAAATTCTTTCTATGCCCCTCACTATTTAACCAACCTTGCACTGCCGCAATTCCATCACTATGTTGCGCCGCTATGTTCTCACCAGCAAGTTGAAATCCTACTTTCCCGCGCTGCAAACGATCTCCTAGTGTACCTAATGTAGGTGAGTCATGAGAAAAATAATTATTGTCTTTCATATCTTTACTGTGACCAACAGCAACATCTGCTGTTTCCTGATCCCATGTTAATAATGGTAATTTATGACGACTTCGAATGATATTTGTTAAATCAAAAATTTGTTGCATATTCCCATTTTCTACTTGTTTTATTTTTTCTGGAGTCAATGGTTGTTCTGCTATTAATTCACCTGAATAAACGAGCTGATACGGTCTTTGGCGTAATAAAGTTTCATCATCCATATAACGAACACCAATAAGCTCATGTGTAAATTGATCAAAATACAATTGCGCCCATCCATCTTCTACAGGTATTAACGGTTGTTCCATGACTTCGGTATCAGATAGCTCAAATTGATAACTATTTTTCCCTCTTTTTAATGAAATTTCATGCGAAAGCGGACTTTTTTTATATACTTCTTCATATTTTTCATTTATATAATAAGGTGGAACCTTAACTTGTTCACCAGCTGCGTATGCCGTTACAACTTTACGTTCAGAAACTCCAAATTGAACATACTGAGTTAAATCCTGGTTGTATACCCACCATTCATATCCGTATGCAGATGGCTCTATTCGAGAGGGTTCTCCCCACTTCGCTAATAAGTTTTCAGAGTCTTCACCAATCATATTTAAAACAGTGTCTGAGGAGTCTTCCTTAATTTGCTTTTTCTTTTTCACAATTTTATTTTCTTGCTTTGATTGAGATGGGGTTAATATATATTGTGAAACGAGTAATTTCCCGTATAAATCAACAGCTAAAATTAAAAATGTAATCATTACGATACGCAATAATTTCTTCAAACGATATACCTCCTGAACAAAACATAAAATTGAGATATACACAAATCCTTTTCTTTCTTTTTGTGTGTACCGTACTCTTTTCACTATATCATATTTTTGTGAAAAAAGTCTGGATTATCCCTTTTCTCTCAATATGAATTGCACTTTCTTATTATTCATACTATTATAAAAATAATGGTGTAACATTAAAAAAGGAGGTATTATATGCAATTTACAAATACGCAATTTAATGGAGCCGTCGTTGAATTAACTCTTTTAACTGAAATCATGGAAAACAACCACTTCGTACTTGCCGGACAGTGGGATTATGAGCGAGTTACATACGATTATAAATTTGAAATATTAAAGGATGTTTATTATTTACGAGTGCAAGGAGTTGCTGTTGAAGGTGACATTGGCAGTAGACACGCTGAAGTAAAACTACTCCCCCCCTTATTAGGAAAACATTATTATCCTCACGGCGTTGAATATGGTGATGATGAGACTTTCCCAACGAATGTACTTCAAAAAAGCGAACAACTCCTACAAAATGTCGAAAAAGAGTTAAAAGAATTTCAAATTATTGATTAACAAAAACAAGCGCATCAATATGATGCGCTTGTTTTATTTCCCTTCCCTAAGAATGAATCGTTTTTTTACTGGATATCCATAAATAGATCCATCTTTTACTTTAATCTCATCTTCCCAAGGAACCTTATATTTACCTTCAGCTAAATCTTTTACAAACGTATATGGATTTTCTTTCACCCCACCAGGAGTTGCTACATATCCTCTTGAACCTAGATTATATATATTATTTTCCAATCCCCATCCTAATCTAGCCTGATCTGCTAGTTCTGGATATACTTCAGCAGTAACAATCTCCCAAGGATTTCGATGTCCCTGTACTAAAGTAGTCCCATCAAAATTACATACTTGTCCTTCACCAAAGTAATAAAATACGCCATCATAACCCGCTAAGTTTACCGACAATGTATACATTAAATTCTGCCATGCATTTGAACGATTGGTTAGCATCCATTGTTCACTAACTTGTGTACTATATCCAGAAATACGAATTAAGACATTTGCACCTTTATAGGCCGCTTCACGAGCTACTTCAGGGAACATGCCATCATGACAAATACAAACAGCTAATTTACTTCCTCCAGGTCCATCACAAACAGGTAAGCCTAAATCTCCAGCTTTCCAAGGCTCGACTGGCACCCAAGGATTTAGCTTACGATACTTCAAAATCATTTCACCTTGTGGATCAATAATAACTGCTGTATTATATGGCTCTCCACCATCAGGATTTTTCTCCATTATTGAAAAAACACCATATACTTTAGATTCTTTACATGCCTCAGCAAATAAGTCTGTTTCTGGCCCAGGCACTGTGCATAAAAATTCTTCTGTAGTCCATTTTTTTGTATTGAGCCCTTGTGTACTATATTCAGGAAATACTATCAATTCTAAACCAGGGTAACCTGATTTGGTCGAATGAATTGTTTTTATGATTTGTTGAATTTGTTTATCAATGTCTGCACGCGATTCTACTACTGGTACTGGATATTGAATTAGTGCTGTCAAAAAACCACTAATCGGCTTTACCATACTTCCACTACTACCCATTTAAACTCCCCCTTAAAATAGTTCGTGTTTATTAAAGATAACAATATATATTTGTAACTCTCTAAAAAACTTGCACTACATATGGAATTATTACGCATGAAAGCTAGTAGTAAATTTTATCTCCACTTTTAGTACACGCCTACACTAACTTAACATAAAAAATTAGAAAATTCAATCTTTTTAAGGTAGCTAAAACTAAGTAAAAAAAGCGCATGGAATCCCATACACTTTTTTTACTTAGTCTGTAAATACGGCGGCAATTGTTGCAACTGCTCCTTATCCTTTTCACGTTCTCTACGTGCCCATCTAAAGAATACATAGCCTATAATTGTACCGTACACTATTTCCTGGACAATTTTCATTATGATACCACCAGTTTGCTGGTCTTGTACGACTGGCATCCAGTGCAAAAATTCTGGTCCCGTTATATTTAAATCTGATAAAGTGCCCGCTGGTACACATAGTTCCATCGCTTTCATCCAAGCAGCCGGATCCGTATACGTTGCAAATAACGGGGCTGTCGCAAAAATGATTAACGCACAAGCAGGCGTTAATAATATGCCATTAGCAAACATATAACCAAGTTTCTTTATATCACTTAATGTTTGATATTCTGGTAATGGATTTAACATCGGCCACCACATCATGATTGCTGTAAAAAACAATATAGCGAGACAAATAGGATGAGCTATTTGACTTTGTTTTACCGTATCAAAAACAACTGGTAAATGATAAAAAGAAAACAGGCCGTTAAATACAAATAACGCAATAAGCGGTTTAGCAAATGCCTTTAATATAATTTGAACAAACTTAAAAGAAGTAATGTAACGATATAACCAAATTGGTATACCAAGCAACAGTAACGGTGGAACTGCAATATACATGACTGCCATTTCAAACATATGAGCACTAAATATAATATGGCCAATTAAATCAATAGGCCCTCCCTTTACAAAATACAAAAGAACAATACCAGTCGTAAAATAAAAAATTTGCTTCTTACTTACCTTCGTCGCATTTTCAAATCGCATTCTATATGGCCCAATAATTAAGAAGTACCCAATAAGAATCGAAAGCATAAATAATAAAAAGATTGGACTCCATAAAGCCTGAAAACCAAATATCCACAAGTTACTCATTTTCACACCTACCTTCGTAAGGTTATCTCATAATATGAAGAGGGAGCTGTGACAACACAAGCTCCCTTATTTTTCACTTTTCAAATCCACACGATTGTCATAAAAGCTAAAATTGTAATTAACCCTATTAGCAGACCAGAGTAAAGAAAGAAACTTGCTGCTTCATGTCCTTTATGACTCATATGCATAAAATAATACAATTGAAAAATTACTTGTACCACTGCTAATAGTAAAATAAACGGTACAGAGAAAATCGGACTAAAAGTTTTTGGATACGCCACCGCTACAAATGCAACTAATGTTAAAAAAATCATTAATGCAAACGTAATAACTTGATGCCTCATTTCCTCCGCACTTTTTCTCTTCCGATAAACAAGATCAACTTTAGGATTATTCGTTTGCTTTATCGCCATTGTTTATCCCACCATTCCCATTAAATATACTACAGTGAAAATAAACACCCAAACTACGTCAATAAAGTGCCAATAAATCGATGCAACATAAAACTTCGGTGCATTGTATAAATTTAGACCTCTCTTCGCATTTCTAAAGATTAATGTTAGAATCCAACATAACCCAAACAATACGTGGAGTCCATGTGTACCAACAAGAGCATAAAACGCAGAGCCAAACGCACTACTTCTCATAGTATGCTTAAATTCATGTGTATAATGATAAAACTCATATATCTCAAACCCTAAAAACCCTAAACCTAGCAATACTGTTACTAGTAACCAAAGCTGCATTTTCTTAAAGTTAAAGTTTTTCATGTGATACATCGCATATACACTCGTTAAGCTACTCGTTAATAAAAGCATCGTCATAATGAAAACGAGTGGCATTTGGAACATCTCTTGAGATGTTGGTCCACCATTTGTAGAATTCTTTAACGCTAAATATGTTCCGAATAAGGAAGCGAACAACACTGTTTCGCCTCCAAGAAATAACCAAAAACCGACAAACTTATTTTTCCCTTCAAGGGTTGCTTTTTCAGGCTCTGCTGGAAATGTTTCATTCGTTAATTTTTCATCTACATGCATTATGCCTTGCCCCCCTTATCCTCTAAATCTTCTTTATGAATATGATACCCATGATCATCAATTACTGAACGTAGGAACATTGCGCCAAATGTAATGATTAAACCAATAATTGCTACTAATAACCAGAACTTATCTTTTCCGCCCTGCATATACATCGCACCAAATGCCGCTATAAACAATCCGAAAGAAATGACAAATGGTGAAAACGAAGGATTTGGCATATGAATATCACCAACTGGTTCCGCTGCTGTCATCTCTTTATTACCTTCACGTTTTTCAATCCAAAACGGATCTAATCCGCGAACAAATGGTAATTGTTTAAAGTTATATTCTGGTGTCGGTGCTGGCATTGTCCATTCTAATGTACGTGCATCCCACGGATCACGACCAGCTTTTTCTTTTGATACTGTCGTTTTAATTACATTGAATAGAAGAACAATCGTTCCAAGAGCCATAAACACCGCTCCGATGGAACTAATCATATTCCCCATTTCCAACCCTTGCCCTTCAAGATATGTGTAGTAACGGCGTGGCATACCAATCAAGCCAAGGAAATGCTGAATAAAGAACGTTAAATGGAAGCCGATAAAGAATAGCCAGAACGTTATCTTTCCTAATGTTTCATTTAATACTTTATTAAACATCAGTGGCCAATAATAATGAGCTCCTGCAAGTAAACCAAATACAACACCGCCAACGATTACATAATGAAAATGCGCTACTACGAAATAGTTATCATGAAATTGATAATCAGCTGGTGCAGATGCTAGCATAACCCCTGTAACTCCACCCATTACGAATGATGGAATGAAAGCTACTGCCCACATCATTGGTGTCGTAAAACGAATACTTCCGCCCCACATTGTAAAGAGCCAGTTGAATATTTTGATACCAGTTGGAACCGCAATCGCCATTGTTGCGACCGAGAAAATAGCATTAGCAACTGGACCAAGTCCAACAGTAAACATATGGTGCGCCCATACCATAAATCCTAAAAATCCAATTAATACAGTCGCAAACACCATCGATGAATAACCAAACAATCGTTTTTTCGAAAATGTCGCGAAGATTTCTGAGAATATTCCGAAAGCTGGGAGTATAAGAATGTATACTTCTGGATGACCGAAAATCCAGAATAAATGCTCCCATATAATTGTATTCCCGCCCAATGCCGGATTAAAGAAACTTGTTCCAAATAAACGATCTAACATTAAAAGTCCTAATCCTACAGTTAACGGCGGAAAAGCGAATAATATAAGCGAAGATGTTACAAATGTCGTCCATGTAAACATCGGCATACGCATGTACGTCATTCCTGGCGCCCGCATATTAATAATGGTTACAAGGAAGTTAATACCTCCAATTAATGTACCAATACCTGAGATTTGCAAGCCGAGTACATAGAAATCAACACCATGACCTTTAGAGGCTAAAGCTAAAGATGCATAAGATGTCCATCCTGCATCAGGTGCTCCACCTAAAAACCAACTTAAATTTAAAAATACTCCACCAAAGAAAAATAACCAAAATCCGAGTGAATTCAAAAACGGGAACGCTACATCACGTGCACCAATTTGAAGTGGTACAGCGGCGTTCATAAATGCAAACACGAGTGGCATAGCTGCGAGGAAAATCATTGTTGTACCGTGCATCGTTAATACTTGATTATAAGCATCCCCAACAAGAAAAGCGTTGTTAGGAATCGCTAATTGAAGGCGAATAAATAGAGCTTCTATTCCGCCTATTACAAAAAACAATCCACCTGCAATTAAATAGAGAATGGCAATCTTTTTATGGTCTACTGTCGTTAAATAATCCCATATGACAGCACCCATCCCCTGTTTTTTTGCTACAGAACTCACGTTTTCAACCTCCCCTTCGCGAATAATCCCTCTTTACTTTTCAACTTTTAACGTTTGTAAGTATGCATTTAATGCATCAATTTGATCATCCGTTAAGTTGCCATATTTGCCAGTCATTTTGTTTCCTGGCTTCATATTTTCAGGATCTTTCAGCCATTTTTTTAAGTTTTCTTCATTGTTTTCGGCAATACCGGCAACCATATCGCGATCCGCAAAGTTTGCTAAGTTTGGTGCGATACGAGCGGAAGGTGGTCTACTATCATTAGATCCAACTGCATGACAACCAATACAGCTTTTATTAAATATTTCTTGGCCCTCTTGCGCCTTTGTTGAAGCTACTTCTTTCTTCCCATCAATCTTCTTCATATCAGCAAGCCATTTTTTGTACTCGCTTTCATCTAAAGCTTTCACTTTAAATTGCATTAAAGAATGTGATGGGCCGCAAAATTCTGTACAAAAACCATTATAAGTGCCCGATTTATCTGCCTTTAACCACATTTTGTTCACATTGTCTGTATTTGTATCCATTTTCCCTGCTAAAGATGGAACCCAAAATGAGTGTTTAATATCGGCACCCTTCAAATTTAAATACACTTTCTTACCTGTGGGGATGACCAAATCTTGCGAAGTTACTATCTTTTCTGATTTATAAGAAAATTCCCACCAATAAAGATTCGCTGTTACATCAACAACGATAGTATCTTTATCAATATTCTTTTTCTCCATCGCACTTACATCAGCAAGTTTGAATGTATATGTAACTGTTGGAACAGCTAAGATTAGTAAAAGAATAATCGGAATAACTGTCCATATAATTTCTAGCTTGTGATTCCCTTCAACTTGCTCTGGAATATAATCTTCCTGACCTTTCTTTTGTCGGAAACGCACAATTACATATAAGAAAATAATAGTAACTACTAGTACTACTCCTACCATGATTGCACTCGCCAGTAGAAGTAAATCATATTGCATTTTTGCTACTTCTCCTTGCGGAATTAAAGTAGATTGAAAGGCTTTACCGCATCCCCCTAACAGTAAAGCCAGCAGTGAAACGAACGAAAGCAGTCGCCACTGTTTCTTCATACAAACAACCCCCACTTTCCTTGTGAATTAGATTGTACTTTATAGTTAAGTAAAGTAAATCTCAACGTAAAGAAATCCAATTATGTCGTTGTCTTAGAAGAATGTAACTACAATCATTGATACAAATAAGATTGTTAAATAATTTAGGGAATAAACAAACATTTGCACGGACCATTTGATGTCATCTTTCTTACGGAAGCCATAAAATCCTAAAACGATCCATCCGATGTTAAGCAGTGTTGCAATTACCATAAATGTTATCCCTAGTCCACTCATATAAAATGGTAGTGGTAATAAACATACTGTCCAAATCATAATTTGGCGTTTCGTAATTTCAAATCCATGAACTACAGGAAGCATTGGAATTCCTGCATTTCGATATTCATCAACACGTTTCATTGCTAATGCAAGGAAATGTGGGATTTGCCAAATAAACATAATTAAAAATAACATCCAAGCAATTGGATGGCCTAAAGATGGATCGATTGCTGCCCATCCAATTAAAGGAGGAACTGCACCAGATATACTACCTACAACAGTATTTAGTGTATACTTTCTCTTTGTCCATAAACTATATAGAACAACATATGTGAAAGCACCAATAAATCCCATTAAGACTGCCATTGGTGTTGTTAATAATAAAAATACAAAACCAAGAAGTAATATGACTAGTCCAAATGTAAGTGCAAATCCTGGTTTATACTTTCCAGTAACCGTTGGACGGGTCTTTGTTCTTTCCATTAATGGATCGATGTCTCGATCAATGTAGTTGTTTAAACAACATACCCCTGCCATAACTAATCCAGAACCAACGATTGTAAAGAATAACTTATCCAGATTGTCCATTACACTTAATCCATTAAAGTGTAATGCCAACCAAAATCCTGTAAATACAGTAAGTGTATTTGAGTTTACAATCCCCATTTTAACGAGTGCTTTTAAATCTTGTAACCGAGTTGTTTCCGGTACACTTGTAACAGCGGACTCATCATGCAGCTCACTTGTTGCATGGTTCATCACTCTAACCCCCTCTTAAAACTTTCATCTTTCTTTTTGCGCATATTTCAAATGAAATAATTCGCTTCTATATAGCAATATTATTACAGTAGAAACATTGTTAACCCATTCTACTACTAATCTACGCCCATACTCCAATATATTAAATCATATTTCCCGAACATTTTGTGAAGAAAACATGAACTTTTTGTGTCGAATATAAAAAACTTCATTCTGACTTGTCCTTATCATAACATGATGTTACCTTCTATAATAAACTATTTTGTCTTATTTAACACGTATTCTCCCCATTTCTTTTCAAAATAGCCTATTTTTCGCCTAAAATTTTCCTTATGAACCCTGTTTTTACACCTATTTTCTCCCCCTTTCCTTCCCCCTCCATTTCTTTGCTATTTTATTATTTTTTATATATCATAGGAACTAGCGCGTTTTATTCTATACATAATGGAATGAAAATATTTCGCAATAACTTCATAGCAGAAAGATGGTGAAAGAGATTGCAACGCTTTATTAAATGGTTAGCAGTCATTACAAGCCTTGATTTATTAATAGTTTTATTAGGAGGCGCTTTAGTTACAAAAACAGGTTCTGGTCAAGGTTGTGGTAAATCATGGCCACTTTGTAACGGTGAATTTGTTCCATCTAATTTATCAATGGAAACTATTATTGAACTTAGCCACCGATTAACATCCGGATCAGCTGGAATTCTTGTCACTCTCCTTTGTATTTTGTCCTGGAAATATTATAAACATGTGCGTGAAACAAAAACGTTAGCAATTTTATCCTTCGTATTTTTAGTTGCACAAGCATTAATGGGAGCAGCAGCAGTTGTTTGGGGCCAAATGCCAGCTGTACTTGCTATCCACTTCGGTATTTCCTTAATTTCATTTGCTTCTGTCATTTTATTAACGTGTCTTATCTTTGAAATTGACCAAAAATTTGATGCACGTTCACTTATTATGGACAAAAAAATGAAATTTCATATTTATGGTGTAACAATTTACAGTTATATCGTCGTCTACACAGGTGCTTTAGTACGTCACGAACGAGCTAGCTTAGCCTGTCCAGACTTTCCTTTATGTAGCAAAAACAGACCTATGCCAACTCAACTACATGAATGGGTTCAAATGGGCCATAGAGTTGCAGCGATGTTAATTTTCGCTTGGATACTATACGCGATGATTCTCGCTATTCGCCATTACAAACAGCAACCTGTCGTATATTGGGGATGGATCATTTCATTTATCCTTGTTACACTTCAAGCTGTAGTAGGAGTTTTAGTTGTATTTACAAACGCTAGTTTAGCAATGGCATTGTTACATTCTCTATTCATTTCTTGCTTGTTTGCCGTACTATGCTATTTAGTTATGTTAGGAACAAGAAGTAAAGTGAATGCAAAAGAAGCCGAATTAACTTCTAAACAAACAAAATAATTTAAAACTAAAATCCCTTGCCAATTCGGCAAGGGATTTTTTGCAATAAAAAAAGAGCTGTATTTTACACAGCTCTTTTTTTATTTTAGTGATCTAATTCAATAAGTAAATCACCCGTTTGAATCGCATCACCATCGGTAACATATACTTTCTTCACTTTACCATTGAACGGCGCTTGAACTGTCGTTTCCATTTTCATCGCTTCTGTAATTGCCATAGAATCGCCTTTTTTCACTTCATCGCCTTCTTTTACAACTACTTTAATTACCGTTCCTGGCATCGTTGCACTAATATGATTTGGATTCTCACGGTTTCCTTTCACACGTTGTGCAACTGTTGCTTTTACACTCTCGTCTTTCACGATAATTTCACGTGGTTGACCGTTAAATTCCAAGTAAAGGACACGATTTCCATCCGGCTGAGGTTCTCCAATTGATACTAGTTTAACCATCAATGTTTTACCCTGTTCAATTTCTACATCAATTTCTTCACCTAGTCTCATACCATAGAAGAACGTCGGTGTATCAAGTACAGATACATTTCCATAAAGCTCAGCAACTTTTTCATAATCCATAAATACTTTTGGATATAAAGCATATGCAACTACATCAAAAATCGTTACTTCGCGTCCAAGTTTATGGAATAATTCTTCTTTTAACGCTTCGAAATCTACTGGCTCTAGTAATTCACCTGGTCTTACTGTTAATGGCTCTTTCCCTTTTAAAATAATCTTTTGTAATTCTTTCGGGAAACCACCGTACGGTTGACCTAAATCACCAGAGAACATTTCAACAACAGATCCTGGGAAGTCCATAGCATGTCCACGCTCTAAAACATCTTGTTCTGTCAGATGGTTTTGAACCATAAATAATGCCATATCACCAACAACTTTTGATGATGGCGTTACTTTTACAATATCTCCAAACATGTCATTCACACGGCGGTACATTACTTTCACTTCATCGAAGCGATCTCCTAAACCAACCGCCTTCGCTTGTTGCTGAAGATTACTATACTGCCCACCCGGCATTTCATGCATATATACCTCTGTATGAGGCGCATTCATACCACTTTCAAACGGTGCATAGTATTTGCGTACATCTTCCCAATAATGAGATAGTTTTTCTAAAGAATCTATATTAACATCTGGTTGTCTTTCGTTTCCACCTAATGCATAGTATAGCGTGTTCGCACTTGGTTGTGACGTTTGACCAGCCATAGAACTCACTGCTACATCGACGATATCAACACCCGCTTCAATTGCCTTCGTATACGTTAATATACCATTTCCACTCGTATCGTGCGTATGCAGGTGAATCGGAATCGACACTGTCTCTTTTAATGCAGAAACTAAATCATATGCTGCATTTGGTTTTAATAAGCCCGCCATATCTTTAATACCTAAAATGTGAGCTCCTGATGCTTCTAACTCTTTTGCTAAATTTTTATAGTAATTTAAATCATATTTACTACGCAGTGGATCATGGATATCCCCTGTGTAGCACATTGTTGCTTCTGCAATTTTACCAGTGTCTCGTACAGCGTCAATTGCAACTCTCATGCCTTCCACCCAGTTTAAGCTATCAAAAATACGGAATACATCAATGCCTGCTTGAGCAGAACATTCCACAAATTTTTGAATTAAATTATCTGGATAGTTTTTGTATCCAACTGCGTTTGAAGAACGAAGTAACATTTGGAATAAAACGTTCGGCATTTTTTCACGAAGATCTAGTAATCGTTCCCATGGATCTTCTTTTAAGAAACGATACGCAACATCAAACGTTGCACCGCCCCACATTTCCGCTGAGAATAGGTTCGGTAACATTCTCGCTGTTGGCTCCGCAATTTGATGTAAATCTTTTGTACGAATACGAGTTGCAAGTAATGACTGGTGTGCATCACGGAATGTTGTATCCGTTAAAAGTACACGTTTTTGATCCTGTACCCATTTTACTAATCCGTCTGCTCCACGCTCGTCCAAAATTTGTTTCGTTCCATTTTGGATTGGCTCTGAATGTTTTAAACATGGAATACGAGCATCTGGGAATATTGGTTTTTCTTTTTTACCTACTCCTGGGAAACCATTTACTGTTACTGTACCAATGTAATTTAACATTTTCGTTCCACGGTCTTTACGTTTCGGGAACAAGAACAATTCAGGTGACGCATCGATAAATGAAGTATCATATTCTCCTGATAAGAAGTTTTTATGTTTTACTACATTCTCTAGGAATGGAATATTTGTTTTAATACCACGAATACGGAATTCTTTTAAGTTACGTTCCATTTTTGCAGCAGCTTGCTCAAAAGTAAGTGCCCAAGTTGTAACTTTTACAAGTAAAGAATCGTAGTACGGTGTAATAACTGCACCTTGGAAGCTATTTCCTGTATCAAGACGTACACCAAAACCACCGCCTGATCGATACGCCATAATTTTTCCTGTATCCGGCATAAAATTATTTAGCGGATCTTCAGTTGTTACACGAGATTGAATTGCAAATCCATGTACAACTACTTCCTCTTGCTTCGGAACACCTACCATTTTGCTATGTAATGAATGTCCATCAGCTATTAAAATTTGTGATTGAACAATATCTACTCCCGTAATCATTTCTGTAATCGTATGTTCTACTTGAACACGTGGATTTACTTCAATAAAGTAAAACTCATCATCTTTTACAAGGAATTCTACTGTTCCTGCATTTAAATAATTTACATTTTTCGTTAACTTCACAGCAGCATCACAAATACGCTGACGCAGATCATCTGAAAGTGATACACTCGGTGCAATTTCTACAACTTTTTGATGACGACGTTGTACAGAACAGTCACGCTCGTATAAATGAACAACATTGCCTTCTTCATCTGCTAAAATTTGTACTTCTATATGTTTAGGTTTTTCAACGAATTTTTCGACGTAAACTTCATCATTACCAAAGGCTGCTTTCGCTTCTGATTTCGCTCGATTATATGATTCTCCTAATTCCTCACTAGTACGCACAATACGCATACCACGACCGCCCCCCCCAAGGGATGCTTTAATAATAATCGGGTAATCATACTTTTCAGCAAATTTTTCGACTTCTTCTAATGAATTTACTGGACCATCACTACCAGGTATAACTGGAATTTGTGCTAGCTGCGCTTGTGTTCTTGCTTTCACTTTATCTCCAAACATATCTAAATGCTTACTTTTCGGACCGATAAAGATAATTCCTTCTTCTTCACAACGTTTAGCGAATTGAATATTTTCTGACAAGAAACCATATCCAGGGTGGATTGCATCTACATGATTACTTTTTGCAATCTCAATAATGCCTTCAATATCTAGATAAGCATCAATTGGTTTTTTTCCTTCCCCAACTAAATAGGACTCATCGGCTTTATAGCGATGATAAGAACCACTATCCTCTTTAGAATAGATTGCAACTGTTTTTAATCCAAGTTCCGAACAAGCTCGAAACACACGAATTGCAATCTCTCCACGGTTAGCTACCAATACTTTTTGAATACGTTGCAGCTTTGTCATGATTTTCCCCCTCTACTTTCCTACCACTCTAGAGATAAAATATATACACACCTTAAAAAGCGTGAAGTTCTTCACTTTCCACATTATATTATACTTAGAAAGCTTCACTTTATTTTTATCCATCATACCTTATTTTTTAACAAATGATAAGTTTTCTGTGCAATTTGTTTCACAAAAATAGTATAGCATACCTCTTCCTTTTCTAACAACTTAATTGTATATCACATTAAACTAAATGTGATATATTGTTTAACCGAAAGATATATTAATACATCACATTTAAAACTACTTAAAAATAAAAACACATCATGCTCTAAAGCACAATGTGTTTTTATTTTACAACTACAAGATGTGGTCCATTTTGTTCTTTTTCTTTCATTAATCCATTCTGTTGTTTCTCTTGTCGTTTCACGTGACTAGCAATATTGAGTAGTATCCCCATCGCAAGTAGATTAGCTAATAAAGAACTACCACCGTAACTGACAAACGGTAATGGTACTCCGGTAAGTGGTATTACTCCAGACATACCACCAACATTAATAAACGTTTGAACTCCAAACAAGCTTGCAATTCCGATAGCTATTAAACTTCCAAATGGATCTGTACACTTTTGTGCGACTCTAAATGATCGAATAATTATAAGCAATAAACAAATCAAAATGATTGCTACGCCTATAAAACCAAGTTCTTCCGATATAATTGCCATAATAAAATCCGTTTGTGGTTCTGGTAAATAACCATACTTTTGCACACTATTTCCTAATCCCCTACCATTAAGCCCTCCAGAAGCAATTCCAATAAATGAATTCACCAATTGGAATCCATCCTTTTGAGGATCATTAAACGGATCAAGGAAAACAGAAAAACGTGCCTTTTGATATGGATTTAATGCATAATTGCCAAGAAGATATAGTGCCGGAATCCATACTATAGAAGTTAAAGCAATTCGTTTAATCCATAAGTTAACCTGTACTCCCGAACAAAGGAACATAATTCCTACTGTTCCTGCAATTAACAAATCAGTACCTAAATCATTTTGCTTTAATATTAAAAACATGATTATACCAACACCAATGAGTACTGGACCTGACCCTTTGAAAACAGGTGTATTCGTTTCTTGTCTTTTCGCAAAAAAATGAGCTAATATGAGGATAACCGTTATCTTTACAAATTCCGCAGGCTGTATTCCAAATATCCATCCGTTTGCACCGTTTACTGACTTAGTGAAAAAGGCAGCTGCAGCTAATAAAGCAACACTAGCACCGTAACTCCCCAACAAAAAAATTCGTTTTCTCCAAACTTTATATGGGATAGTAGCAATAATTATTAATACTATTGTCCCAACAACTAAAGTAATTAATTGTCTTTTAAAAAAGAAATTTGCTGGTTTATCAAATCGCGAAATCGCAACAATGGAACTAGAACTATATACCATTATTACTCCCAGCACACATAAGATAACAAGAGGAAGTAACAATGAATAATCCATTGATTTCCATACTTTTTTCATTTCATTTCCTCTTTCTGTTTCAATTTAATTATTGTTGTATTCCATATGTACATTGATTCTTCCTGCTTTATTATACAAATAAAAAGCTCAAACTAATTTAGTTTGAGCCCCCTTATTTGAACCCGTTATTGTTGTTTGTTTGTAAATGCTTCATGAAGTGCAGATAACTCACGTTCGAGCTCACCTAACATTGCTTTCCCTTGTTCTTCTGCAATAAGACCAAGGCGAACTGCAAAATCGACCTCGCGGGATAGTCCAAACATTTGTGTGTCTAACACTTCTTCATATAATGGACATTGCGGCATTGTAAGATGGTCCATTTGCACCTTAATAAGTCTTAAAATCTTCTCTGCATCCGCTTGTAGAAGGGCTAGTGCCTTTTCCTGATGATTTGCTACTGTCTCAGACGCCAAATTGATTCCCTCCGTTTCCGTCCTACTCTCCTCTATCCTATCTATTAATATTAGCGATAGTTTTAATAAATTGCAATAGAAACATTTTTTGTGACAACAGTGTCTAATACTATTATACTGAAAAGTGGGAGTATAACACAAATGGGGGAACAACAATGAGCGAAATTTTATTTATTAACGGAAAAGTACGTTTTCCAATCACTATTGATCCAACTGTTTGGATCTTTGATGATCGAAAAGTAGATTTGACAACTTACTTTGATGAAACTAGAGAAAACACGTCTGAACTAGAAACTTATTTAAAAAACACTTCAGAACATTGGGATCGCGAAATCCGTGATGGTGCCGCTTTCCCTCCAATACAACAAAGTGTGAAGAAATATAAAAAAGAACAGCTGATTACTGGAACATTTGGTATACCATTTCATCCATTCCTTGCTAACGCTGAAATTTTAGAGGACGCTACGCAAGTTGAAATTGAAACGGTAGATCATACAATGACACTTCCATTAGAAACTGTCAAAAATGCTATACTAGGCTTTTCAAAAGAAGGAAAACCATTAAAAGAAGACGGGCCTGTTCATCTCTATTTCAACGATGGATCTAATCAACAAAATCCAATCCGTAACATCCGTAAATTTACAATTATTTAAAGAAAAGGAGTGAGCTTAAGCTCACTCCTTTTTACAATAAATCTGCTGCTAGTTGAGCTAAATTAGATCGCTCCCCTTTAACAAACTTCACATGACCACTAATACGCTGTTCTTTAAACTTCTCTACAACATACGTTAAGCCATTATTATATTCATCTAAATATGGGTGATCAATTTGCTGAGGATCTCCCATCAATACAATCTTACTCTTTTCCCCTACCCTAGTTAATATCGTCTTCACTTCATGCTTTGTTAAATTTTGTGCTTCGTCAATGATAATGAACTGATCTGGAATACTTCTCCCGCGTATATAAGTAAGGGCTTCTACTTCAATCGAACCCATTCCAGCTAAAATAGCATCTAACTCTCCTGGCTTTTTCGTATTAAATAAATACTCTAGGTTATCAAAAATTGGCTGCATCCATGGTCTTAATTTTTCTTCTTTTTCTCCTGGTAAATAACCGATATCTTTTCCGACTGGAACAATTGGTCTTGCCACAAGTAATTTTTTATATAACCCTAAGTCTTCTGTTTGCATAAGTCCCGAAGCTAACGCAAGTAACGTTTTTCCTGTGCCGGCTTTCCCCGTTAACGTTACAAGCGGAATATCTTCACGAAGCAACAATTCTAATCCCATAATTTGCTGCACGTTTCGTGGTCGTATCCCCCACACTTGTTCATTGTGAAAAATAAGTTTCTTTACCTTCTTCCCTAAGTGATCCACAATGCCAAGCGCAGAACTAGAGCCCCCTAATGCATCTTTCATTACTACAAATTGATTTGGGTAAAAAGGATGATTCGCAATTTCAGATAGAGGCAATTCACCTTTCTCATAAAAATAATCCAATTGTTCTTTTGATATATATCCTTCTAAAAAACCAGAATATATATTTTCTACTTCAATTACGCGATCACTTAAATAATCTTCAGCCTTCAAACCAATTGCATCAGCTTTTACCCTTACGAGTACATCTTTACTTACTAAAATAACAGACTTCCCGTCCTCTTTTTCCTGTTCTTCTAAAGATAGATTTTTTGCTACAGCTAAAATTCGATTATCATTTGTTTTTTCTACAAAAATATCTTGTAGTTGCACAAATGAACGATGGTTCAATTCAATACGAAATGTTCCGCCGTTTTCTAGCGGGATACTTTCATGCAGCTTTCCTATTTCACGAAATTTATCTATTAACTTAGATACATAACGAGCGTTTCTTCCTACTTCATCCATATAACGTTTTTTCGAATCAACCTCTTCTAATACAACTGCTGGAATCACTACTTCATTGGTTTCAAATGAAAAAATAGATAAAGGATCCTGCAAAAGTACATTCGTATCTAACACATAAATTTTATCCAACCTGTTACCCCCTGACTCCACTTTTAAATTTGTAGAACAAGGGTTTCATCCATAAAATATGGACGAACCATTGTTATAATTATATGTACCGTGTAAACGAGGTAGAATCGAAAATCATAGTCATTAAACCTTTTATTTATTCTTTATTCATTTCTATTCAATATATTACTTTTTATTATAATTATTAACGTTAAATCACAATAACCGACTACAAAAGTGAATAAACGAATTTCTTATTTAGCATCTTTATAATTCTCTTATCCCTACTAACACTTCGTTATCCAGCTTTTTCGCTGCCCGAAGATCATATGTTTTTTCATATGTTGGTTCAATTGCAAGTTTCGCTCCATAAAACATAACATCACGCACTTCTTGCACCTTTACTTCTATTACAGTTAATTTTAGAGAAATACCTTCCATTCTATCTGTCAAAATTTCACCTGCACCACTTATAGAAAATACGGATTCATTCGCCATTATAGTCAATACCACACCTGTATTATGACGTATATTTTCCACAATACGTGAACGTTGATCTACTGCAAATCGAATACTAGTTTCACTCACTGCATACACCCAAGAAATAGCACTTACGTTAGGAACTTGTTTTTCGAAATCTGTCGTTGCTATCATAACAATACACTCTTTACGCAACGTTTGTACTAAATCCTCTGTTAAGGTAGGCTCTACTACATTCGCCATATTTTCACCTCCAAATATACTTGGTATATCCTTATCATAACTTATTTTTTGAATTGCGAAAATATTATTTTTTCCCACTATTATTCAAAAACATTATACTTCCATGATATACTTATACTGATAGAATTCGTATTGAGGTGACGAAATGAGAGTCAAATGTATGATTTGTGATAAAAAAGATATGTTAGATGATGAAAATCCTATGGCAAAAAAACTGCGTAATCGCCCTATTCATACATATATGTGCATGGAATGTTCGGAACGAATTGCAGAGCGTACAATGGAACGTCATGCAAGTGGTAATTTCCGATTATATCGTGATAAAAAAATCGAAGATGATTGGTAAAATGTAAATAAGTCCTTACTCATATAGATAAGGACTTATTTATATTTTTCTGGTTCACGATTCATCTGATCCAAAAAACAATCAATGGCTTCTAACGGAAACCTTGCAGATTTCCGTTCTCCATTTATTTCATATGTAATTAAATACATTTCCTCGTTCTTTTCGACTTCCACATTTCTTAATTTATGTTCTTCATATACCATATTTTGAAATAACAAATATGTTTCTTTTGCAGCACTATCATCTGGACGTGCTTCCGCAACTGTTTTAATTGTTAACCAATTATATAGTGCATCTTGTACTGAACGCATGAAAACTCCCCTTTCTTATCCTGCTTTTTGTTGTTTCGCTTGACGCAAACGCAGTCTATAAATTCCAAGTACAATTGCCGCTACAACAAGTCCTTCTCCAACAGGTAAAAACACAGCAAAAAAGGTTAATACTGTGCATCCAATTGCTAATGATATGTATATCACAATATTTTTTAGTACAGACAACTTTCTAGCAAACCCTAAATTATAAACGAGAGCACTTAATATAATAATCGTCCCATAAAGTAACCACATTCCTAACTCTGGATTTTCATCTACCTTACACAATTTTGCAAAAAAAGACATCCTTTCTAACACACTCTTCCCCCCTAGCAGTAAAATGCAATTTTCTTTATACACTTAATACAAGAGTAACTCGCAAAAAAAATACTGTCCACAAAAAAGAGTAAATATTCTAAAAAATAAACAAAATAAAAAAACAACGCCCTTTATAAAGGGCGTTGTTTTTTTATTTTTACGCTTCAACAGATTTCTTTTTCTTAGCAGCTCTTTCGCGCTCACTCTTATCAAGAATCTTTTTACGTAGACGAATTGATTCTGGAGTTACTTCACAGAACTCGTCATCGTTTAAGTACTCTAATGATTCTTCTAAAGTCATTAGGCGTGGTTTCTTCATTGTTGAAGTTTGATCTTTCGTCGCAGAACGAATGTTAGTTTGTTGTTTCATTTTCACAACGTTAACTGTTAAGTCGTTCTCACGAGTGTGTTCTCCGACAATCATACCAGCATATACTTCTGTACCTGGTTCAACGAAGATTACACCACGGTCTTCAACTTGCATAATACCGTATTGTGATGCTTTTCCTGTTTCAAGTGAAACTAGAACACCTTGGCGACGTCCACCAACTTGTCCAGCGTGTACTGGTTGGTAGCAATCGAATGTATGGTTTAAAATACCGTAACCACGAGTTAATGTTAAGAATTCTGTTGTGTAACCAATTAAACCACGTGCTGGAACCATGAAAGTAAGACGAACTTGACCGTTTCCGTTATTCACCATATCTAACATTTCACCTTTACGTGCACCCATAGATTCCATAATAGAACCAGTGTATTCTTCAGGTACATCGATTTGTACGCGCTCTACAGGCTCACATCTTACGCCATCAACTTCTTTAATGATTACTTCTGGCTTAGATACTTGTAATTCATAACCTTCACGACGCATGTTTTCAATTAAGATAGATAAATGTAGTTCCCCACGTCCAGATACGATCCACGCATCAGGAGAATCTGTATTATCTACACGTAAACTTACATCTGTTTCTAATTGTGAACGAAGACGCTCTTCAATTTTACGAGATGTAATGTATTTACCTTCACGACCTGCAAATGGGCTGTTATTTACAAGGAACGTCATTTGTAGTGTTGGCTCATCAATACGTAATAATGGTAACGCATCTTGATGTTCAACTGGACATACTGTTTCACCTACGTTAATGTCTTCCATACCAGAAACGGCTACTAAGTCCCCTGCTTTTGCTTCTTCAATTTCTTGACGTTTTAATCCCATGTAACCGAATAATTTCGTTACGCGGAATTGCTTCACGCTTCCGTCTACTTTCATTAAAGCAACTTGTTGTCCAACCTTCATTGTACCGCGGAATACGCGACCAACTCCAATACGTCCAACGTAGTCGTTGTAATCAAGAAGTGCTACTTGGAATTGAAGTGGCTCTTCGCTGTTATCAATTGGTGCTGGAATATGTTCGATAATTGTATCGAATAATGATTTCATATTCTCTTCTTGATTTGCTGGATTTGAATCTAAGCTTGCTGTTCCGTTCATTGCTGATGCAAATACAACTGGGAACTCTAATTGATCTTCGTTTGCACCAAGCTCAATGAATAAGTCGATTACTTCATCAACTACTTCATCTGGACGAGCGAAGTCACGGTCAATTTTGTTTACAACTACGATTGGAGTTAAGTTTTGCTCAAGAGCTTTCTTTAAAACAAATCGTGTTTGTGGCATACAACCTTCATATGCATCAACAACAAGTAAAACACCATCGACCATTTTCATGATACGTTCTACTTCTCCACCGAAGTCAGCGTGACCAGGTGTATCTAAAATGTTAATTCTTTTATCTTCATAGTGAATCGCTGTATTTTTCGCTAAAATTGTAATACCGCGTTCTCTTTCTAGATCATTTGAATCCATTGCGCGTTCTTCAACGTGTTCGTTCGCACGGAAAGTCCCCGCTTGACGTAATAACTGGTCAACAAGTGTTGTTTTACCATGGTCAACGTGGGCAATAATTGCTATATTACGTAAATCTTGTCGTTTTTTCAACATGTCCAACTCCTAATGTCTTTTTAATCCTTCTCTATTATAAGAGCGAAGGGGATACAATAGCAATTAAAATAAAAGCAAGAATGAAAATATAGTTGTATTCTTACTTTTGTGAAAGTAAAATGAGATTGGAGGGTGAAGAAATGGAACACATTCAATATCGCTTTTTATTAACTGCAATTATCGGTGTTATTTTCTTAATCGGTATCGGCATTATGATTGCTGAAAATAGTCCAATCGGTATTATTATTTGCATTATCGGCACATTTGTTACAGTTGGATACGGTTTTGTAACAAAAAGAAAAATGCGCAAATCACAATAACGCTAAAAAGTAAGAAGCTTATACACAGCCTCTTACTTTTTTTGTTGCTCTCATATAAACGATAACACTTCTTCATACACTCCTGGTTTTGCAACTAACACACTGCTCTTCTCTATGATAGAAAGTGGCGCTCCAGAGAATGTCGTCACCTTACCTCCAACTTCTTCTACAATTATCTGCCCTCCGCCAAAATCCCATGGTGATAATCTCGGCGTTACATATGCATCTATTCTTCCTGTTGCAACGTATACCATCTCTAACGCTGCACAGCCATATGACCTTGTGCCCCTTGCTTTCTTAACAAGTGCCATCATACTTTCCATATTAAGCAATGGATTATCTGTAAGCCATATCGCATTTAAAGCTACAATACCTTGCTCTACAGTTCCTTTTTCCAATGGAGGAATTGATATATCATTACAAAAAGCTCCAGATCCCTTGACTGCATGATATAGTTCATCATGCACTGGATCATATATAAGTCCAATCTTTCCGATACCGTTCTCATAAATCCCAATTGAAATCGCAAAATTTCTTTTTTGATGAACAAAGTTCATCGTGCCGTCAATTGGATCAATTAACCAAACAACCCCGTCAGAAGACGTTATCTCGTCTCCATAACCCTCTTCTCCTAAAATATTATGATTCGGGAATGTTTCTTTAATTTTCCCAATTAAAAACTGTTCTATCTCTCGGTCCATATTTGTAACTAAGTCAGCTGCATTTGATTTTGTTTCTATAATAAGTGCTTTTTTCATTGATGCCATTAAATGCTCTCCTGCATCCCGAATCCACCGTTTGGCGTGTGCATCGATGTCTTTCCATACTTCTTGCATGTTTAAACACTCCGATCTATACTGTTCACAGAAAAAACGAACCCTTTATAAGGTTCGCACCAACTAATTTTTTATACATATACTATTATTACGCTTCTAAACGAATCATTTCAAGTCTTAACACTTCTAACTTTTGTACACACTCTTCTTTTTTCTGGTTATCATCTTCCATCATCGCATCATATAAAGTTGCTAATTCATAATCTAGCTCCAAACGTAGCACCGGTATTCTCTTTTCAGCATCTGTTCTCTTTAACGCATTAATCACCTGTCTCATATTATTTGCCTCCTCCCAATATTCGTCTGCCCTCGGACTAGAATTAATTCAATTTTCTGATTTTTTGTTTTATACTATACTATGTTGGATAAATCATCTATGCAACAAAATTATATTTTTTTATTTAAATTTTTTTGTGCTGTTTTTTTTATGAATAGTACAAGCTATGCTAAAATAAAAGCAAAATAGGAGTTGGAGGAACAATCATGACAATACAAACATTCAAGTCAACTGATTTTGATGTCTTTACAGTTGATGGTCTCGAAGAACGAATGAGTGCAATTAAAACGAACATTCATCCTAAGCTAGAAGCTTTAGGGGAACAATTTGCAGAATACTTATCCAAACAAACTGATGAGAACTTTTTTTATCATGTTGCAAAACACGCACGCCGCAAAGTCAATCCACCAAACGATACTTGGGTTGCTTTTTCAACAAATAAACGAGGATATAAAATGCTACCGCATTTCCAAATCGGCTTATGGGGTACTCATGCCTTCATATACTTTGGTTTAATCTATGAGTGTCCACAAAAAGTTGAGACGGCTCATGCCTTCTTAGAACATTTAAATGATTTAAAAACAAATATTCCAAATGACTTCGTTTGGTCCATTGACCATACTAAACCAAGTGTGAAATTACATAAAACACTTGAAACCGAAGACTTACAAAAGATGATTGAACGATTAGCTACTGTAAAAAAAGCAGAATTATTAGTTGGTATTCATATATCACCAGAGGAGTTTTCAGCAATGACCAACGAACAATTCCTTGCTAAGATTGAATCTACGATGCAATCACTCCTTCCTTTATATGCACTTTGTAATCGATAGTAGAAAACGGACAATTTATATTGTCCGTTTTTAGTTGTTATCACATTATATCACTTCAGTTTTTATTTTTCAAAATATTTTTTACATTTTTACAAGCTTTTGTTCTTCGACTTCTTTTGCCCTTTGAATAGCACGATATATAGAGTATCCACTTACCTCTTGAAATTCTTTATCAATTTTCTTTTCTTCTGCTTTCGATGGAACAATCTCTTTAAAACGACGATATAAACCCATTAACTCTTCTCTTATAATTCCTTTTTCATAAGCTTTCTCAATCGCTTCATAAAACTTCACCATTGTAACCATTTCCTCATTTGACCAATCATAATCTAACGGATATTGATATTCCATTTTGCACCTCATTTATCATTTCTTCTTGTTTCATTATGCTATCTTAAAGAGAATATTTTATTCTTCATTATAGCCACTCTGCATTATACACTATTTATTCATTTTAATGGAATTGTCTTCCTCTATTCATTAGTTGAGGCTAACTATTAAACATACTCACCTTAAAAAGATTTTTTTCTATACATCTATAATTATTGGTGATATAATGCTTTTGTTTTATAGAAAATAAAGTGAAGCTACCATCTCAAAAACGATTTTTTGAATGGCAGAAAAACAAGCCTTATTCTAAAAAGGGCTACACTTTTTTAGAGCAGGATTATATAAAACAAATTACACTAAATATTATGAAGAAGAAGGGGTGTATAGATTGTCCCAATACGAAACACCATTGTTTACCGCTTTAGTTGAGCACAGTAAGCGAAATCCAATTCAATTCCATATTCCTGGTCATAAAAAAGGACAGGGCATGGATCCTACATTTCGCGAATTTATTGGGCATAATGCATTAGCAATTGATTTAATTAATATTGCGCCACTCGATGATTTACATCATCCAAAAGGTATGATTAAAGAAGCACAAGATTTAGCAGCAGCCGCATTCGGTGCAGATCATACTTTCTTTTCTATTCAAGGTACAAGTGGCGCTATTATGACAATGGTGATGAGCGTTTGCGGTCCTGGTGACAAAATCCTAGTACCACGAAACGTGCATAAATCAGTAATGTCAGCTATTATTTTCTCAGGTGCAAAACCGATTTTCATGCATCCTGAAATCGATCCGAAGCTCGGTATTTCTCATGGAATCACAATTCAATCTGTCAAAAAAGCACTTGAAGAGCACTCAGATGCAAAGGGCTTACTTGTTATTAACCCAACGTACTTTGGGTTTGCTGCAGACTTAGAACAGATTGTACAATTAGCACATTCTTATGACATCCCTGTACTAGTCGACGAAGCTCATGGTGTTCATATTCATTTTCACGATGAATTACCTATGTCAGCGATGCAAGCTGGTGCGGATATGGCAGCAACAAGTGTTCACAAATTAGGAGGCTCTTTAACTCAAAGTTCTATTCTTAATGTGAAAGAAGGCTTAGTGAATGTAAAGCATGTCCAATCTATTATTAGCATGCTTACAACTACATCAACTTCTTACATCTTGTTAGCATCCCTTGATGTTGCGAGAAAACGTCTTGCTACAGAAGGAACAGCACTCATAGAACAAACAATACAATTAGCTGAGCATGTTCGTGATGCTATAAATTCTATTGAGCATCTTTACTGTCCTGGAAAAGAAATGTTAGGTACAGATGCTACCTTTAACTATGATCCTACAAAGATAATTGTATCTGTAAAAGATTTAGGTATTACCGGCCACCAAGCTGAAGTATGGCTTAGAGAGCAATATAACATTGAAGTAGAACTCTCAGATCTATACAACATACTATGTCTTATCACTTTGGGAGATACAGAAAGTGATACAAATACACTTATTGCAGCATTACAAGATTTAGCAGCAACATTTAGAAATAGGGCAGATAAAGGTGTTCAAGTACAAGTAGAGATTCCAGAAATTCCAGTGCTAGCACTTTCTCCTCGAGATGCTTTTTATTCGGAAACAGAAGTCATTCCATTTGAAAATGCAGCGGGTCGTATTATAGCTGATTTTGTTATGGTTTATCCGCCAGGGATTCCAATCTTTACTCCGGGGGAAATTATTACACAAGAAAACTTAGAGTATATTCGTAAAAACTTAGAAGCAGGTTTACCTGTACAAGGTCCTGAAGATATGACATTACAAACATTACGTGTTATTAAAGAGTACAAGCCTATCAGTTGATAGGCTTTTTTTTCACCTTTTTTCCTTTTCTTCATACGATACTTAAGAATGTAACGTATAGGTGGGGATACTATTATGATTGTAATAGGCCGTTCTATTGTACATCCTTATATTACAAATGAATACGAGCCATTTGCAGCAGAGAAACAACAAATTTTATCAATAATGGCAGGAAATCAAGAAGTTTATTCCTTCCGAACAGCTGATGAACTCAGCTTTGATCTCAATTTACGAGTTAATATTATTATCTCTGCACTAGAGCTTTTTCAAAGTGGATTTCAGTTTCGTACATTTCAGCAATCCTTTTGCAACCCCCAGTATTGGAAAAGAACGTCTCTTGGAGGATTCGAGCTTCTTCCAAACATACCACCTTCTATTGCCATACAGGATATTTTCAAAAACGGAAAACTATATGGAACTGAATGCGCAACCGCTATGATCATTATTTTTTATAAAGCTTTACTATCATTGTATGAGGAAGAAACTTTCAATCGTCTATTTGCAAACCTTTTACTTTATACATGGGACTACGACCAAGATCTAAGGCTCATAACAAAAAACGGTGGCGATCTTGTTCCAGGTGACCTCGTTTACTTTAAAAACCCACAAGTAAATCCAGCTACGATTGAATGGCAAGGAGAAAATACAATCTATTTAGGAAATTTCTTTTTTTACGGGCATGGCGTAGGTGTAAAAACAAAAGAAGAAATTATTTATTCATTAAATGAACGACGAGTCCCTTACGCTTTTATTTCAGCTTTCTTGACCGATACTATTACCCGTATCGATAGTCGTATAATGAGCCAATACGCTTCTTCTAGTACACCACAGACCTCCATAAGCTTTATTCCGATTAGGGATGATGCAATCGTTGCAACAGTTGGTCATACAACTACAATTTATTAAAAAAGCGCCTACACATGTAGGCGCTTTTTCTTATTATTAAGCTTTTGTATGTTCTTTATGGTCACATTCGCAATGAGATCCACATTTCCCGTATAGTACTGTTGATTTTTCATCTTCAAAATGTCCAATTGTTCCTTCACATACTTGGCATACGATTGTTCCCATTTTCATTTCCCCCTGAGTTTCAATAGTAATCTATTTATTTATCATTAAGCTTTCGCATTATCTTTTCTAGCACAGTCACAATTTGTTCCGCATTTTCCGTAAAGTACCGTCGTTTTCTCATCTTCAAAATGTCCAATTGTTCCTTCACATACTTGGCATACGATTGTTCCCATTTTTCATTTCCCCCTAAGTTTATGGTCCTAAAAACTTTTAGCTGTCCATTTCCTATCAATTATTGGGCTTTTGTATGCTCTGTGTGATCACATCCGCAAGATCCACATTTCCCGTAAAGTACCGTTACTTTCTCATCTTCGAAGTGTGCAATTGTACCTTCACAATCTTGACATACGATTGTTCCCATTTTTCATTTCCCCCTAAGTTTATAATCCCAAAAACTTTTTTGTAACCGCTTAACTTTCTGTCTTTATTTTAATATGTTATACTTTTTACGTCAATAGGTTTTTAGTATAACACATTAAATATTTTCAATTTAAATTAGTATGCGATATTCAAATAAAAAACAGCCATATTTATAAGTACGACTGTTTCACATTAATTATTCTTCATATTCCGCATGTAAAGAAGTTGACGGAACTAGAAATTTGAAAAACTGAGCTAACTCCTTTGCTTCCTCTTCTGATCCTAATTTAAAAATCTCCTGTATATATTGAACATTCTCTACATCATCTCGTCCGAGTAAAGTAGACCTTCCTGTTTGCATACAAACAATGAGCGGCTTTCCAAAAAACATATTTGTATAAATAACACCAAAATCATAACGTGTATCATGTGTCATAAACCCTAAAAATCGTACCTTCACACTTTCATGCTCATCATACAATTTTTCAAACATTGGTTTCCACCTTTCTACATCACGTTTCATTAATAGTATATTAAACAAAACATGTAATACTCCTTTTAATTGTCAAAAAATTCAGTAGGATGTAGAATGATAGTATTCTACTAAGTTAGGGGGAACTTATATGCAACACGCCTTTATTACGCTTGTACCGAAATCCAACCAACAATCAGTTTCAATAGATGATATAAAACAACTTTTTCATTATTATAAAGCAGTTACTTCTAAAACTGGTGCCCAAATTAATTACACGTATACAAATACCGCTTTTCCTTATGAAATTTTAGATACATCTACAACAACATTAAAACTTCAATCCAATCACGACCGGTATGACTCAATTTATATTGGTGTTGGTATAGAAAATGAACAATCTTTCATCCAAGTTTCTTTACCACCTAATGCAACATTTGGTGACAAAGGGAAAGCAAATGAATTTTGCCGTTTTTTAGCGAAGAAATTAGAAGGAGAGTTACAATTATTTAATGGAAGAACAATGTATTTTTATAAACGCTAATTTAAAAAATAGATAATATGATTAAAAATAATATACAATTCGAACATGTAAGAAATAAAGCTTGCTTTCTTACGTGCAATACAAAATATGCTATTACATAGGCTAAATATAGAAATACGAAAAAAAGAATAACTTTATAATGAAACTTATCACCATTCGATAATGTTAATACAGTGGAAAAGCCACTCCATAGTAGTAAATGATAAAATATAACATGTAATATTTTCATGGAACCTTCTCCTTTGACATGCTCTATTTTATTAATATATGGGGGTACGTTTGAATCAATTACATATTATAGGATGATATATATTACCTTTGAAGTAAGTTAAGCCGGAATCATTTGTTAAAGTATTATATATTCATTCGACAAGTACGTTTAAAGACCTTGCAAGTCATTTGATGAAAATAAAAATAGCCCCTCTCTTATAATAAGAGAAGGGCTATTTACATTACTTAAATTATTTTACAATGTGAATTGGCATTCCAAGAGCAACTTCAGCTGCTTCCATTGTGATTTCACCTAATGTTGGGTGAGCATGGATTGTTTGAGCGATATCTTCAGCTGTCATTCCAGCTTCGATAGCTAAACCAATCTCAGAGATAATATCAGAAGCACCTGCACCTGCAACTTGAGCACCTACAAGAAGACCATCTTCTTTACGTGTTACAAGTTGTAAGAAACCGTCAGTGCTGTTTAATGATAATGCACGACCGTTAGCAGCGAATGGGAACTTAGATACAGTTACAGTCATTCCAGCTTCTTCAGCTTGTTTTTTAGTGTAACCAACAGATGCTAATTCTGGATCAGTGAAGCATACTGCAGGAATTCCGATGTAATCGATAGCTGATGCATGGCCACTAATTGCTTCTACAGCTACTTTACCTTCGTAAGAAGCTTTGTGAGCTAATGGTGGTCCAGGAACGATATCACCGATTGCATAGATGTTTGGTACATTTGTACGACATTGCTCATCGATTTCGATGATGCCGCGGTCAGTCATTTTAACTCCAACCTGCTCAAGACCGATTTCTTGAGTGTTTGGACGACGACCTACAGTTACTAATACGTAATCTGCTTCTACAGTTTGGATTTCACCTTTAACTTCAAAGCTAACTTTTACGCCAGTTTCTGTTTCTTCAACGCCTTTAGCCATAGCTTTTGTATGGATATTTACGTTACCTTTTTTCTGTAGAGCACGTTTAACAACAGAGCTCATAGCTTTTTCGAAACCAGCTAAGATTTCGTCGCCAGCTTCTACTACAGTAACTTCTGTACCGAAGTTAGCATATGCAGTACCTAATTCCATACCGATGTAACCGCCGCCGATTACAACAAGTTTTTTAGGAATTTCAGGTAAGCTTAAAGCACCTGTAGAGTTGATAACACGTTTAGAGTATTTGAATCCTGGAATTTCGATTGGTGTAGAACCAGTTGCAAGAACAGCATTTTTAAACGTATAAGTTTGAGCTGCATCTTCAGTCATAACGCGTAATGTATTAGCATCTACGAAGTAAGCTTCACCGCGAATGATTTCAACTTTGTTACCTTTAAGAAGGCCTTCAACACCGCCAGTTAATTTCTTAACTACGCCGTTTTTCCATTCTTGAACTTTTGTAAAGTCAACTTTTACGTTTTCTGCAGTAATACCCATGTCATCAGAATGCATTGCATTCTCATAACGATGACCTGCATTGATTAACGCTTTTGAAGGAATACATCCAACGTTTAAGCATACGCCACCAAGGTTAGCTTTTTCAATGATTGCTACCTTTTGACCTAATTGTGCTGCACGAATTGCCGCAACGTATCCACCAGGACCTGCACCAACAACGACTGTATCTAATTCAATTGGGAAATCTCCTACTACCATTGTTATTACGCCTCCATTACTAATAATTGTGGGTCATTCAATAGACGTTTAATTTGGTTTAACGCTTTTTGAGCAGTTGCACCGTCAATTAAACGATGGTCAAAGCTTAGAGATAATGCTAATACTGGAGCTGCAACGATCTCACCGTTTTTCACAACTGGTTTTTCAGCGATACGGCCGATACCAAGGATTGCTACTTCTGGGTGGTTGATAACTGGAGTGAACCATTGTCCACCTGCAGAACCAATGTTTGTAATTGTGCAAGAAGCACCTTTCATTTCAGCTGGAGCTAGACGACCTTCACGTGCTTTACCAGCAAGATCATTGATCTCGTTAGAGATTGTGAAGATAGACTTACGATCTGTATCTTTAACAACTGGTACTAATAGACCTTTGTCTGTATCAGCTGCGATACCGATATTGAAGTAATGTTTATGAACTACTTCTTGAGATGCATCGTCTAAAGAAGTGTTTAACATTGGGTATTCACGTAATGCAGATGTTAAAGCTTTAACAACGTACGGAAGGTAAGTTAATTTAATACCTTTGTCAGCTGCTACTGCTTTGAACTTCTTACGGTGAGCAACAAGTTCTGTTACATCTACTTCGTCCATTAATGTTACGTGAGGAGCTGTGTGTTTAGAGTTAACCATTGCTTTCGCAATCGCTTTACGGATACCACTCATTTTCTCACGAGTTTCTGGATATTCACCAGCTGGGATTGGTTGTGCTTTTGGTGCTTCTTCTTTCGCTGCTGCTGGAGTAGCTTCTACTGCTGCTGGAGCCTCAGTTGCTGCTACAGTTTGTCCACCATTTGCAAATGCATCGATGTCAGCTTTTACGATACGGCCATTCTTACCAGTACCAGCTACTTTATGAATGTCTACACCTTTTTCACGAGCGTATTTACGAACAGATGGCATAGCGATTACGCGCTCATTTACTACTTCTGCAGTTGCTGCTGGAGTAGCTTCCGCTGCTGGAGCTTCTACTGCTGCTTCTTCAGCTTTTGGAGCTTCATCATGATCGTCACCTTTAAATTTAAGGTTTTCGTATCCAGGAGCATCAAATTTAATTAATGTATCTCCTACGATTGCAACTGTTCCTTCTTCTACAAGTACTTCAAGTACTTTACCTTTAACAGGAGAAGGGATTTCTACTACTGCTTTATCATTTTGTACTTCAAGAAGTACATCGTCTTCGTTTACTTCATCGCCTGGTTTAATAAACCATTTTACGATTTCACCTTCGTGGATACCTTCACCGATATCTGGTAGTTTAAATTCAAATGCCACGGAATTCAGCCCCCTGATTCATTTCATTATTATGGAATATGTACAAAAGAAACCAGCATGTGCTGATTTCTTTTGCACATGAAAAGCTAAAAATTAGAAGTTCATTACTTTGTTTACAGCTTCAACAATATCTTTGTGGTTTGGTAACCATACGCTCTCTGCTTGAGAGAATGGGAATACTGTATCAGCAGCTGCAACACGTACAACTGGAGCTTCTAAGTTTAAGATTGCACGGTCGTTAATTTCCGCTACAACGTTAGCTGCAATACCAGCTTGTTTTTGAGCTTCTTGAACTACAACTACGCGACCTGTTTTTTCAACAGAAGCGATGATTGTTTCGATATCTAATGGTTGAACTGTACGTAAGTCAACAACCTCTAAAGAGATACCTTCTTTTTCAAGTTCTTCAGCAGCTTTTAATGCAGCGTGAACCATAGCACCGTAAGCGATAACAGATACATCTGTACCTTCACGTTTGATATCAGCTTTACCTAAATCAATTGTGTAATCACCTTCTGGTACCTCTTGACGGAATGAACGGTACAATTTCATATGCTCTAAGTAGATAACTGGATCGTTGTCACGAATCGCAGAGATTAAAAGACCTTTAGCATCGTATGGAGTAGATGGAATAACAACTTTTAGACCAGGTTGTTGAGCCACTAATCCTTCTAAGCTATCAGCATGAAGTTCAGGAGTATGAACACCACCACCGAATGGAGAACGAACTGTTACTGGAGCAGTCCAACGTCCACCAGAACGGTAACGCATACGAGCTAATTGACCAGAAATTGAATCCATTACTTCATAAACGAAACCGAAGAATTGGATTTCTGGAACTGGACGGAATCCTTCAAGTGCAAGACCAACTGCAAGTCCACCAATACCAGACTCTGCAAGTGGAGTATCCATTACACGATCTTCACCAAATTCAGCTTGTAAACCTTCAGTAGCACGGAATACACCGCCGTTTACACCAACGTCTTCACCAAATACAAGTACGTTAGGGTCATTTTTCATTTCAACGCGTAAAGCATCAGTGATTGCTTGAATCATTGTCATTTGAGCCATGGCTTACTTCGACTCCTTTTCTTTGTAGATTTCATATTGTTCAGCTAAGTTGTAAGGCATTTTTTCGTACATGATTTCCATTAAATCAGTTACTTTTTGTTTTGGAGCTTGGTCAGCCTTAGCAATTGCTTGTTTGATATCTTCTTTTGCTTCTTCGATTACTGTCTCTTCAACTTCTTGAGACCATAGGCCTTTAGCTTCTAAGAACTTACGGAAGCGTACGATTGGGTCTTTTTGTTCCCATTCGTTTTCGATATCTTTTGTACGGTAACGAGTTGGGTCATCACCAGCCATTGTATGTGGACCGTAACGGAATGTTAAAGTCTCGATTAAAGTAGGGCCTTCGCCATTTACTGCGCGCTCACGAGCGAAAGCAGTTGCTGCGTATACAGCTAATGGATCCATACCGTCTACTTGAATTCCGTAAATACCTGCTGCTACTGCTTTTTGTGCTACAGTTTTAGCTGCAGATTGCTTTTCTACTGGAGTAGAGATTGCATAACGGTTGTTTTGAACAACGAAGATTGCTGGAGCTTTGAATGCACCTGCAAAGTTCATACCTTCGTAGAAGTCACCTTGTGAAGCACCACCGTCACCAGTGTAAGTAATTGCAACAGATTTTTTACCACGTAGTTTCATACCTAACGCAACACCAGCAGTTTGGATGATTTGCGCACCGATAATGATCTGTGGAGCTAATGCATTTACATTCTCAGGCATTTGGTTACCCATGAAGTGTCCACGAGAGAATAAGAATGCTTGGTATAATGGTAATCCGTGCCATACTAATTGTGGTACATCACGGTATCCTGGTAAGATGAAGTCTTCTGCTTCAAGTGCGAAATGACTTGCTAATTGAGAAGCTTCTTGTCCAGCTGTAGGTGCGTAGAAACCTAAACGTCCTTGACGGTTTAAAGAAATAGAACGTTGATCTAATACGCGAGTATACACCATACGACGCATTAATTCTTTTAATTGATCATCAGATAATTCAGGCATAGCTGCTTCATTCACAACTTCACCGTTTTCATTTAAAATTTGTAATGTTTCAAATTGAGCTGCGATAGCTTTCATTTGCTCATCAACATTAAATAGGGTCTTTTTTGTTTTAGTACCCATTCCGTTCACCTCTTCCTCTCTTGAACCATATTCTGAAACGCTTTCACTGGCTATTTTCCAGTTTAAAAAGCGCAACGATGTAAACCAACATGTTTGTATGTCGGTTGAGAATAATTTTGTGTACCTAACAATCTGTACTAATGTTTTTTCAGAAACATATTAATACAATCTTGATCACGTTTTTTAGTTTACAACTATTCTAATTACGATGTCAATTACTTTGAATACGTTTTTTTATAAATAATATGCAGGTTTCTACTACACAAACGTGTTTTTATTTTTTACATCTGTATTAGTAAGCATTGACCTACTGTTATATTATTCCCTTTTTCACTTATTTTTTCTCTTAGAATAATATGTAAACGATTTAATTCTCTTTAGTTTTTCTCTCTTCGTAACAAAAATATACAAACTACTCTTCCTTTTTTAGGTAAATACCTATACATTTCTACCCTCTCTTCCATACATTATAGTAACCGCAGTATTAGCGGGAAATGATAAAGGAGGTCATCTCATGTACGGATACTCATATTGCTATCCAACTTGTTCATATCCTTCCTACGGTTATGGCGGTTCTTGTGGCGGGTCTGGACGCGGCTTCGCCTTAATCGTTGTGTTGTTTATTCTTTTAATTATCGTTGGTGCTGCTTGCATTCGCTAATTGTAAAACGAAACAACTATGGAAAGAAAAAGACGGCTTTGCCGTCTTTTTCTGTTTACCACATACATAACTACTCTATAATAGAACGATTTCCAAAATGCCTTCCCTTTCTTGCCGATGACTTTTTCCATCTCCTTTGGTAGACTAAAGAGGAAAGGAGAGATTACATATGCTTACAATGAAAGATGTTATTCGCGAAGGAGATCCTATTTTGCGCAACGTTGCAGAAGAGGTGTCCTTACCGGCAAGCGAAGAAGATACAACTACCTTAAAAGAAATGATTGAATTCGTAATAAATAGCCAAGATCCTGAAATGGCTGAAAAATATAGTTTACGCCCTGGAATCGGATTAGCGGCTCCGCAAATCGGTGTTTCAAAAAAAATGATTGCAGTTCATGTAACCGATGCGGATGGTACATTATATAGCCATGCATTATTCAATCCAAAAATCATTAGCCATTCTGTTGAACGTACATATTTACAGGGTGGTGAAGGCTGTCTATCTGTAGACCGCGAAGTACCTGGTTATGTTCCTCGTTATACAAGAATTACAGTAAAAGCAACTTCTATTAACGGAGAAGAAGTAAAATTACGTTTAAAAGGTTTACCAGCAATCGTATTTCAGCACGAGATTGACCATTTAAATGGCGTTATGTTCTATGACCATATCAATAAAGAAAATCCTTTTGCCGCTCCTGATGATTCCAAACCTCTAGAGCGATAATAATAAAAAGGCGGAAGTTAATCTTCCGCCTTTTTATTATGAAATGGGTTCCATATTCACTTATAGCAATCCAGCCCACTTTAGTCCATGATATATACCGTCTTCATTAACATCCTTTGTCACATGATTTGCAAGTTTTTTCAAGTCTTCATGGCCATTTCCCATCACAATACCTGTGCCAACGGCTTCGATCATTTCTAAATCATTTAAGCCATCTCCAAATGCATACACTTGATCACGATTAAAACCTAACTTTTCAATGTATTTCTCAATTCCTTTTGCCTTAGAACCACCATTCGGAATGATATCCATTGAATATGCATGCCAACGAATAAAATGAAAATCTGGATAATGATTAATAAACTTTTCCTCTTCATTTACTTCACAAAAAAGTAGTGTTTGATAAATATTACGTTCCTCATAAAAATTAGGCTCATATGCTGGATGCTCAAAGTTTAAGCTTCCAAAGCCTTCTTTCACATAATCATGATATTCCACTGATGCTCTCATATCTTGATGGTCAAGATATACAAGTGGATATCCTTCTTGTTTTGCAAACTGAGTAAACTTATGTAAAGCATCTGGATGTAACGGATTATTAAATATTACCTCATCTTCAAAGACAACATATTGTCCATTAAAACTAACATAATTATGTATATCAAGTTCCTTACGAATATCTTCGAACATAAATGGCGCGCGCCCTGTCGCAATTGCTACATGTACACCTTTTTCTTGTAACTGTTTTACTGCATCTCGTGTAGATTGCGGAATTTTTTTATCATGATCTAATAATGTTCCATCAATATCAAAAAAGACAATTTTATCATTCATTTGTCAAAATCCTTTCTGGCACTCTATATTCCTATTTTGAATATCACTTTTCAAATTCTAAAAAAAAGTATAACATATTAAACATCTGTGAAGAAAGCGTTCCCTTTCTGACCTTATTTGTAAACTTTGCATATATATATTAGTAAAACATGTGGATACTTGTTCGTATGAATTTTCTTTTCCATTCTTCCTCATACTATACCTATAACTAACGGCTACTAATCGTTACTATAGAATAACTTTCACTATATGGGAAAGGACAAGATTCACCATTCACTTTTGTCCTATCTCTTATATCAGAGATAGAGTTTTCACTAGTAATAGGCATGTTTAAAATAAGGAAAGGAAGGAGTAATCATGCTGAAGAAGCTGAAGAAAAAGCTCAAGCGTTATTTAAATGGTCTAGTCCGTAAAAAGACAGTCGCTTAAATTGTGCCCATTTCGGGCTTTTTCTTCATTCTCATTCGAAAAAACATGAAAATCGTGACTGTTTGCTTTATAATAAGTAACAGATAATGCAAAACATAGACAAGGAGAGGTTTTCCAAATGATTTTTAAAGTATTTTATCAAGAAAAATTAACTGAGGTTCCAGTACGTGAAAATACAAAAGTTTTATATTTAGAGGCTACGTCTGAAAAGGATGTTCGTACAAAATTAAATAAGTTCGCATATAATATCGAGTTTGTTCAGTCTGTTACTGGCGCTCATCTTGAATATGAAAAAGAAAACGCTGATTTAACATTAGCGGAAATCGTATAGCGATATGAAATTTCTAAAAAACGACCAAGTTGCTGTATTTGCTCTCGGTGGGCTTGGTGAAATCGGTAAAAATACATACGCTGTTCAATTTCAAGATGAAATTATTATAATTGATGCTGGAATTAAATTTCCAGAGGACGAACTTCTCGGAATCGATTATGTAATACCAGACTACACTTATTTTGTGCGAAACGAAGATAAAATTAAAGGGTTATTCATTACACATGGTCACGAAGATCATATCGGCGGAATCCCTTACCTATTACGTCAAGTGAACATTCCAATTTACGGCGGAAAATTAGCAATTGCACTCATCAAAAACAAACTAGAAGAACACGGCTTACTTCGTAAAGCAAAACTTTACGAGATTCAAGAAGATGACGTTATTAAATTCAAAAAAACGTCTGTATCCTTCTTCCGTACAACTCACAGTATTCCAGATTCGTACGGCGTTGTTGTGAAAACACCTCAAGGTCAAGTCGTTCATACAGGTGACTTCAAATTTGACTTCACACCAGTTGGTGAACCAGCTGATTTAACAAAAATGGCTGAAATCGGTAAAGATGGCGTACTATGTCTATTATCTGATAGTACGAACAGTGAAGTTCCAAACTTTACTATGTCTGAGCGTCGCGTTGGTGATAGCATTCAAGACATTTTCCGTAAAGTAGAAGGACGGATTATATTCGCAACCTTTGCATCAAATATTCACCGCTTACAACAAGTTGTTGAAGCTGCTGTTGAAAACAACCGTAAAGTAGCTGTGTTTGGTCGAAGTATGGAAGCAGCGATTGAAATTGGACAAAACCTTGGTTATATTCGTTGCCCGAAAGATACATTCATAGATGCATCTCAACTAAACCGCTTACCAGCTAATAAAGTTGTTATTTTATGTACAGGTAGTCAAGGTGAACCGATGGCAGCACTTTCACGTATTGCAAACGGTACACACCGCCAAATTCAAATTATTCCTGGAGATACAGTTGTTTTCTCTTCTTCACCAATTCCAGGAAATACAATTAGCGTAAGTCGTACAATTAACATGTTGTACCGCGCTGGCGCTGATGTAATTCATGGGAAACTTTCAAATATCCATACAAGTGGACACGGTGGACAAGAAGAACAAAAGTTAATGTTACGTCTAATTAAACCGAAGTACTTCATGCCAATTCATGGTGAATATCGTATGCAGCGTATGCACATGAACATAGCAAATGATTGTGGCATCCCTGAAGAAAATTGCTTCATTATGGATAATGGCGATGTTCTTGCTTTACGTTCGGATGAAGCTAGCGTAGCTGGAAAAATCCCATCTGGTTCGGTCTACATTGATGGAAACGGTATTGGAGATATTGGCAATATCGTATTACGCGATCGTCGTATCCTTTCTGAAGAAGGACTTGTAATTGTAGTTGTAAGCATTGATATGAAAGAATTTAAAGTTGCAGCAGGACCTGATATCATCTCACGCGGTTTCGTTTACATGCGTGAAAGTAGCGATTTAATCAATGATGCACAAACATTAATTACAACTCATTTAGAAAAAGTAATGGAGCGTAAAACAACACAATGGTCTGAAATTAAAAATGAAATTACAGACACATTAGCTCCATTCCTATATGAGAAAACGAAACGCCGTCCAATGATTTTACCAATCATTATGGAAATATAAGAAAAGGACAATGCCATGAAGGCATTGTCCTTTTCTTTTCTCTTATCTTAAAAAGTGTTTAAATCGATCCACTTCATCGTCATGACCAATGACAATTAATATATCTCCTGCTTGAATATTCTCCGTAGCTCGAGGGGATACGATAACTTCTTTGCCTCGTTTAATTGCTACAATATTCAATCCAAACTTCGCACGAATATCTAATTCAATTAAAGAGTGCCCATCAATTTTTTTATTCGCAATAATCTCTACAATACTATGCTCATCTGAAAGCTCAAGGTAGTCTAGCACATTGCTTGATGCAATATTATTAGCAATCCTTTTCCCCATATCACGTTCTGGATGCACAATATGATCTGCACCTATTTTACTTAACACTTTTTCATGATAATCATTTTGAGCTTTTACAGTAATATTTTTTACACCCAACTCTTTCAAAATCAAAGTCGTTAAAATACTTGAATTTAAATTATCTCCAATAGCAACGACTACGTGATCAAAATTTCGAATACCAAGGCTTTTTAATACCATCTCATCTGTTGAATCTGCAATTACAGCATGCGAAGCTATATTTGCAAATTCATTAATTTTATCCTCATCTGAATCGATTGCCATTACTTCCATTCCTAATTGAGCTAGTTCTCGGCAAATACTTCCACCAAAGCGACCAAGTCCAATGACAGCAAATTCTTTTTCTTTCTCACCCACGGGAATTCCTCCAATAACTTCAAGTACTATTTATTTTCAGTGTAACACACTTTATATGCGTCACAAAAACTGTAATTAGCTCTTATTTTTGTTTTTGTATATAAAAATATTGTTGCAAGTAAAAAGCGATACCAACAAGTAGCATAGCAAATACAAATATATTTCCAAAAGAACTAAATGTTTCAAAAACGAATAATAATGTTTCTTGACCAAAAAAGGCAAATAGAAGCTGTGTGAATGCAAATAACAACGCCCATATGTAATGATGTTGATGGAATAAATAATGCGTTGCACCTAAAAAAGCAATAAACGAAAAGATAAAGATCCACCAATTTTCTAAAAATAGTTGCCAATTAGAAAATTGATATCCATTTACTAATATCGCAATAAGCGCGATAACTACCATCGTCGGCACACTCCAAAATAATGCCCGTCCTCTAAAGAAACGAGTGCCTTTAACATCTCCTTTTTCATGTGCAATATATGTTAGTACTACTGTGCTTATATACAAAACAGAAAGAATTGTTAAAACGATAATAAGCCAAAAATGTAATTGATAATATTCATGCTCTATATTTGTCACGATTGCAGCTAACATGCACGGAATTAACATTCCCGTCCAACCATCTACTTTTCTTTCATTCCAAAAGACCGTATTACCAATCCTTATTCCTAACAACATAAAAATAATGATACCCAATACAAATAACGTAGTTTTATTCCCTACTAAACTCGTTGAAAAAGCAATTAATCCAATAAATAAAAAGAGCACAAACCCATTCATAATTTCTAGTACAGGTGATAAATATCTCTTCACCCATTTGTATGTTTCGTCATATTCATTATTATCTACTAGACGATAGGCATAAAAACTTATCCCAAAATAAACCGCCGCAATAATAACGTACGCATATAAGACGAAACATAAAATCGCACTGCTAATTTGCACGTAATTCCCCACCCTTTTTTCTATGTTTCACATTGATTTTACACACTTTTCATACTAAAAGTAAACATATATAAGTTAGTCAAATAATTAATAATGAGCAGTGGCTAACCCCCCTGCTCATTATTAAAACAGTACAATTAACTTTAATTCTTCCATTTGTATGTCAATGTCTAAAATCAATCTATACGAGCGTTACTTACACCTCAGAACAAAAAGTTTTTTGGAACCTTCAAGAAAGTGGAAGTTTTATTTTCTATTCCCTTTCCACTTTACATATTGGCTTAAAAATGTAATTGCCTTTTCAATCACTTCTTCGTCTGGTTTTAATTTTGCATGATGTAAACCATATTCTGAATTTACTCCAAGCCAAAACATAAATCCAGGGATTTCTCGAAGCATATAACCAAAATCTTCACCCGTCATTGCCTCAGTACATGTAATAACATTCATATCAGTTTGTTTATGTACAAATTCCATAAACTCTCTCGTTAACTCTTCATGGTTATATACTTGATGATACATTGCTCCGTAATCTATAATCGCCTCACACTGGAAAGAAGCTTCGATACCTGCAACAATTGACTCAATTCTGCTTTTCACACGCTTCATTGATTCCACTGATAATGTTCGAATCGTTCCTTCTAAACGAGATTTTTCTGCAATAATATTTTGAACCGTACCACCAGTAATTTTCCCGATTGTAATTACTGCACTATCAAGAGGATTTACATTGCGACTAATAACGGATTGAAGCTGTGTAACAAGATGACTCGCTGCAACAATCATGTCATTTGCAGTATGTGGATAGGCAGCATGGCCACCTTTCCCTTTTAAATCAATATATAATTCTGAAGTGTTGGCAAATAACAGTCCTTCTTTCGTTGCAATTGTCCCCACAGCGTATTCTGGTGCAATATGAAGACCAAGAATTATATTTGGTTTCCATTCTTTTAACTCTTCACTTTCTAACATAGGAAGAGCACCGCCTGGTCCTTCTTCTGCTGGCTGGAATAGAAATACAAGGTCATCATCTATTCTTTCGCTCACAGCTTTCGTTAGAAGGCCTAAACCGATTGTTGTATGTACATCATGGCCACATGCATGCATCATTCCTTCATGAATAGAAGCAAACTCGTATCCAGTTTCCTCTGTAATTGGTAAACCGTCTATATCTGCACGATAACCTATTATTTTTTCGGGATTTTTTCCATTTACTTTAACGATTACACCCGTTTTCCATGTCTTCACTTCCACAAATTCATGAGAAAGTGTTCCTATATAATCTAAAATATACTGTTGTGTTTTCCATTCCTTAAATCCGATTTCTGGAATTCTATGTAGATCTCTACGAATTTGGACAAATTTGCTTACTGTCATTTTTGCACCTCTATCTATAAAAAGCGTAAGAGCCCATTTACGCTCTTACGCTTTTTTTACTTTTTATTTCTCTGGGTTTAATTGACGAAGCTCTTGTTTAATTTCTGTTTTTGCTTTTGTCTTCTCATCAATTTCTTTAATTACACGTGCTGGAGTACCTGCAACAACTGTGTATGGAGGCACATCTTCTGTTACAACAGCTCCCGCTGCTACAACTGCACCTTTACCTACTGTAACACCCTCTAAAACAACTACATTTGCACCGATTACTACATCATCTTCAACGATAACTGGTTTTGCAGAAGGTGGCTCAATAACACCTGCAAGTACAGCACCTGCACCTACGTGACAGTTTTTACCGACTGTTGCACGTCCACCAAGTACTGCGTTCATGTCGATCATAGAACCTTCACCAATTACAGCACCAATGTTAATTGTTGCATTCATCATAATTACAGCGTTGTCACCAATTTCAACATGGTCACGAATAATAGCACCTGGCTCGATGCGAGCTTTAATACCTTTTAAATCAAGCATTGGGATTGCAGAATTACGACGATCGTTTTCTACAACGTAGTCAACGATGTGCTTATTATTCTCATCAAGAATTGTCTTAATTTCAGACCATTCTCCGAATAATACACCTGATTTTTTATTCACAAATGCTTGTACTGTTTCAGGGAATGTTACTTCTTTTAAATCCCCTTTTATGTATACCTTTACAGGAGTTTTCTTTTCACTTTTTTGAATAAACGAAATAATTTCGTTAGCGTCCATCATTTTCATTCTTGTTGCCTCCTAAATCCATTTATAATGTTACTCTACCAAACGAAAGAGCGAGTAGCAAGATAATAATCTTATTTTCCCCTTTGAATTTCTTCTATAATTTCTAAAAATGCTTGTACTTGCTTCAACTGCCTTGCCGAGTCACTTGTTAACAACCATGTTTCTCTCGTCAGTTGAACAGGTGTTTTATACATATTTTCCTGTACTTCCTTTAAAACAGTAGAAGGTAAAAGGGCATAACCTATACCATTTAAAACAAGTTGTTTACATGTTTCAATTTGGTCAACTACAATCGTTCGCTTAGGCGGATTAGAAAATAAACCATACCACCAATTTTGTATTTGTCCATAATAAGTCGAGTCACTTTTAAATTGAATGAACGGCCTATTTGTTTCTTTTAACATCGAAATATCTTTTATTTCTTTATCAACTAAATACAGTTCATCTTCAAATAATTGTTGCTTCTGACCTTTATATTCTTGTGTTCCCCTCAGTATAGCAACATGCACGTCTCCTTCATAAAACTGCTTTTGCACTTCACTACTCCATCCAGTAAACAGCGATATCTTTACAGAAGGATATTTATGCACAAACTTTTTCAAAACAGGAGGGAGCCAATATTGACCAATAACTGATGCAACAGCTATTTTTAACGTTCCATGAGTTTCCGTTCTGAAAACAGCCAGCTCACTTTTTATATCTTCTTCCCTTTGCAACATTTCTTTGGCATAATTTGCAACTTTTTCCCCTTCAGGTGTAATTGTCAATCCTTTTTGTGAGCGAATAAAAAACTTCATTCCCCATTGTTTCTCCATAGATTGTAATCGTTGACTCAGCGCAGGTTGGGAAACAAATAAACGTTCCGCCGCTTTTCTCATATTTGATTCCTGAGCTAACACAACCATCATTTGAAAATCATCAATTTGCAACTTTCTCCCTCTTTCCTTAGCTTCCATACACCTTATTTCAATAAGCTTTTCATCCTTAATTTACCCGAATGCTTTCATTCAGAAAATACAATTGTCCAGCACAAACTTTCCTTATGTTTTATGTCTTTTTAAATATAATACATACACAAGTGATATGCACGAAAAAAAAGTGACTTCTTCGTTTCTATGAAGTCACTTTTTTCACTTTATCGATTATGTTGCCTTACTTTCTTATTCAACAATTTTAAAATAGCCCGACGTGTTAAAATCCCCTCAAAATAGCCTTCTTCATTAACAGCGCAAATAAAAGGATGATCAATTGTCATTTCTAAAGCTTTTGCAAATGAATCGTCTAATTTAAGAACAGGTATATCTTCTTTCATCACCTGCTCTACTTTCATATCATCGAGCCTTTCAAACTCAATACGTTCTAATCCTAACATACCATCTAATATCATGGCAGTACTAATCAAACCATGTAGTTTATACATTGGATCTAAGACAGGTATCGCCGAATATCCAGATTTTACAAGAACGAGTAAAGCATGTTCTAAACTATTTCCAATTTGGACATGAGCTACTTTTTCCGATGAAATCATTAAATCCTTCACAAGAATTTGTTGAAATTCGTCTTTCGGAATACTAATCATATTACATCCCCCATTTTCCCTTTTTCCTGCTTATGTTCACAACTCTATTCACATTTTATGACAGCGTTTTCATATTATTATTTTGTCCTAAATTTATTTCAATAAAAATACAATCACACAGCTATTTTAGCATACCGCACAAAAAAAAGACTACCATTCCGGTAGCGCTTAATACCCTTTATTTTTTAATCTGTAAAATAACCTTGTGATTTTTTTATATTGCATCACATCTGTCTGTTTCAAACCATTCTCAATATCTGTAAGTTCCACAGCTAAAATTTCACTTGCGTAATTTTGCTGAAATAAAATATCTAGTAGTAAACTTTCTTCTTCCTTCGTTAAAACAACTTCCCTTTGCATATACCCCTCTCCTTACACTCGCATCGTTACTCTTATTATATAAAAAATTCAACCTATTTAATAGATGTAATATTCAGTTTTCATTTAAAGATATGTAACAATCGTACACATACAAAAAAATCATTTCGTATATCGATTTGCATAGCTAAACGCCGCATAAGCATCCGGCTTAATTTTTGCAGTTAATCCCATCGCTCGAATTTTTTCTGTCATATCTAAAATAAATTCTTTTGTTAAGCCATCATTCCCAATGTCTAAATGAATTTCCATTATGAATCCAGCCCCATCTTGAGCATAAGGATGCAATAACTCCCATATTGTTTGTATATGAGTAGGCGTAAATAGACATGCGATTTCTTGACTAAACTGCGTTTCTAAATATATTTTCTCACGTAAGGTCGCTGGCTTATCTTTTACTGATTTATGGTGTAAACAACCCCAGGCACCTTTTCCAACACGATGAATATGGATTGCTGTAATAAACCTCGTATCCTTTTGATGCGCTTGCGAGTCTGTCCCAATGGATAATCGATACAAATTTCGCGGATCCTTTTCAATGAAACTACAAATACGGTTAAAGACCATATCAAAATTTAAATGTCTCTCTGAAACATTGTAAAATTTATGTGCACCGTCCACAGAGTCACGTCCTTTCAATTAGACAGACTTTTCGTATTCTCATTGTATGGGACAAAAACTAAAATTATAACTTCCTATCCTTTATTCGTTTCAATATTTCGAATTACAAAGTGACAAACTTGGCACGTATAAATTACATTTTGATTAGATTGAGCCGTTAATACATGAATAATCTCAGCAGAACTTTGACAATTAGGACAAATCACAACTGGTAAACGTTCCATACGATAACCTCCTAGTTATATTTCTCCCGCTATTTGCAAAACCCAGCGATAGTGAGAAGTTTAGCTTCACATATTCACCCGGTTGACGAGACTAATTATCCACATGGATAAGCAAACTTGCACGGATTAAATTTTCATTTTAATACCATTGTAGGAAAAATAAAAAACTTCTATACATTACGCTGGAAAGTAATAGAACTAAAAAAGGTACTGCCATGTGGCAGTACCTTTTTTATATGTATCAAGAAATGATATCGTAAATCTCAATTGCAACCATGTCGATATTATCGAATTGATATACTTGAGGTTTTTCACCTTGTTGATACACTTCTAACTCATACATTTCACTTTTATCGAAAAATTTCACGCTACATTTGCGCTCACCGTTCACTTCAAAATAGCGTTGTGCTACTTCACCGCTTTCAGCTTGTTCTTGTAGACTAACAAGTCGAGTTAAAATTCCTTGGAGTAGAGACATGAAATCTCTCCTTTCTCTGATCTTCCTACCAATAGGTTTTACAGCTATACTCATTCTATCCGTCATAACAGAAAAAATGTTCCACACTCTAGGATAAAGGTTATTGGCCAGAAACTCAACTAAAAATTTGTCGAAATGCGAAGGAAAAAACAGAAAGAACATATTTCTCCTTCATTATTGCGGTTTTTATACTGGAAGAATATAATAAAAAACAGAAAAAAGGAGGAATTACAATGAAAAAAATTGAGGTTTATACACAACCCGATTGTCCGCCATGTGTTATTGTAAAAGAATTTTTGAAGCATAATAACGTTGCATATGAAGAATTTGACGTAAAAAAAGACGCTGCTGCTCGCAATCGTCTTTTATACGACTATGATTCTTATTCAACTCCAACAGTCGTAATTGATGGCGAAGTAGTTGCAGGTTTTCAAATTGAAAAGTTACAACAACTACTCAATATAGAATAGGAATAGGTAAATACCTATTCCTATTCTTATCCCGCTATTTGTAGGTAGTAAAACTCCCACCCACTGATTAAAAGTTTCACTTTATAATTGTTGCAACCTTTTTATTTCAGTTAAAAGTTCCTGACTTTCATGATATCCTGCTAACTTCCATTTATCTTGATCCCTTTTCAATGTTACAATTTGATATTGTCCACTTTTTGTCCGCTCATATACATATAAATTTTTATGTTCTTCATCATACGACATTTTCGTTTCTGAATTAAAAGAAAACGGTGCTTCTTTTGCCGGAAGTAAATATTCACCACTTTGTTTATCACTTCTGCTATTTTCATCTGTAAATACTTGAAGGAAATTATCTGTAAAATACGGTGATAACGTCTCTATCATCTTATTCATCGGCAAATGCTTCCCACGAATTGAAAACTGGGTTTCATAGCCTTTTTGTATCGTTGTAAATACTTCTTTCCGATCGACTTCCACTTCCTCTTTTCCTAAAACAGTCGTAACACTATAACCAACTAGAAAGGCAACACATACAAATAGAACAAGCCATATTCCATATTTCCTCATTTTTTCACCTTCCTTTTAAAAGAACTTGTCTTTGTAGTATTCATTGTAACAATGATTATGCAAAGAAAGGACAGATTTCGTTCGTAAAATCTTTACAACGATAGACAGCATTTTCATCACCATTTTCACTATTACCAATTTATGATAAAAACAAACAAAAAATGCACGAATCTCTTCGTGCATTAAAATAAAACATCTTCTTCATATAAATATTCATAAGATAAATCTATAAATAAAAAGTTGTCATCATCAATCGGGAAAGAAAATGTTCGTACCATTTCTCCCGTTTCAATATCTGCATATAAATCTGAAAGCCTCGCCTTATTCTCAAAACGCATTTTCATTATATTCTCGAGAAAATACGGGCGCCAGCTCCAGTTCTTCATATAATAATCCGGCATCACAATCCATTCTCCATCTTTTTTCATAACATTTCCTGATTGTTGGAAACCATCTTCATTACAAATAAATATACGAAAACTACACTGTGATACACTTTGACTAAATTGTAATAACCAATCATTTATATCTTCATTCTTTTTTTGTTTTGATAAAACATCGCCAATGCGATCGCGTAACATCTCTGTTAAATTATAAATTTTTTGTAACTTCTTCTTTTCATGCTGAATAAACTGATGACATTCATTACCTAGTCGCTCTTTCAAAACATTCGTTTCAATAAAATCAGGTAAACATTCTTTTAAATAATTACCTTGATAATATCTTCCGCCGTTCTTCCAAGCATATTGCAGTTGATAAAAAGCATCTATTTCTTCATATAATAAAGTTGCACCAATTCTTCTAGCAAGTAATGATAAAGAATATAAAATATCTTGATAAGATTGTAAAAGTGCTGTTTGCCTTAAGTTCGTTAAATCTACTTTTAAAATATCAGGTGCTAACACGCTAATACGCTCTAAATTACTTGTACCCGTTCCGACTTTATTAATCGAAATTTGAATACCATATGTACGATAATACATAAGCAAATGATTAAATTGCTCTATATCTTCTTTACATTCATGCTCTGTAATCTCTAAAACAATTTGTTTTAAATTTAAACCTTGTTCTTCGTACCTCAATAAAAGTTGAAGCAAGCTTTCATCATCATCATTCATTAATACATTAGCATTCCGATGTATAAATAATAATAATTTTTGATCGCTTTCTAAATAACGATTTAAAGCTTTTTCTACTATAATATTATCCGCTTCCAGTTGAAATTCACTTGGAATCGAATCATCGTGAAAGAAAGAAGCTAAACTTTGTATGCCCTCTTCTGTTTGAATACGTCCTACTACTTCATATCCAATTACAGTATGCTCATCAGCACTAAAAATAGCTTGATAATAAGGAAGGACTTTATCCAAGTTACTCATTACATCTAATGCATCTATCAACGTGCTTCCCTCCCTTTACTTTTCAAAAATTATAACATGATATTTACGGAAAAATAATAAAAAATCCCTTCAGTTTTCCTGAAGGGATTAGAGGGGTAAAATGCTAAGGGGAATTAGCAATTCTACTATGAAGAAAAAAGAGGTCTTAAATATAACGTATATATGACCTCTTGTAAACACTTTTCTTTCATATGTCACAATTCCGTCACATTTAACCGTAAAAAAATGAATCAAACATTCATTTTTTTATCCCTTTTAAAATGGATATTGATGTAAATGTTGTCCTCCATCCATTGTCATGCAAGTTCCATTTATGTACGCAGCTTCATCTGAGCATAAATAATAAGCTAGACCAGCGATTTCTTCTGGCGTACCCAGCCTTCCAAGCGGAACACTTTGTATCGTACGCTTAGCCATTTCTTCTGAAATCCATAATTTATCAGCACCGCCCGTACGTTCAATTGGTCCTGGAGCGATAGCGTTAACTCGTATTCCATATTTACGTCCCCACTCAACAGCGAGCGTCTTCGTCATCGCTAATACTCCTGCCTTTGCTGCAGCCGAATGAATAACTCCTGGACCTGCATCCCATGCATATGTTGCTACCATGTTAATGATATTCCCTTTTATACCTTTTTCAATCCAATATTTTCCGACAGCATGGCTACAGTAAAATGTACCGTTTAATACAATATTAATGACCGAATTCCAGCCATTCACGGATAAATCTTCTGCTGGACAAATAAAGTTTCCAGCTGCATTATTTATTAAAACATCAATTCGACCAAACTTCTCATCAATCTGTTCAATCATTTTCTGAATGTCATCCGTATTTCTTACATCCATTTGTACAGGTAATACTTGCCCTGGAAATTGTTCAATTTCCAACTTTGTTTCCTCTAGTTTTTCTTTTGTACGTCCTGTAATAACAACTCGTGCCCCTTCTTTTGCAAAGCGAGTCGCCATTCCTTTTCCCATTCCACTCGATCCACCTGTTATAATAACTACCTTTTCTTTCACATACATCCCCTCCAAAAAAATGAATACACATTCATTTTATCACTTTATTTAATAGAAATCTTTATATTTTTAAACTTTTCTGATATTTTAATGTAAAGAATTTTCTTTTTATTCATTTTTTTCGTAATCTATACTAATTTTTTATTATGTAAAGTATATTTTTAAATAAACTGAAAGGAGATTTGAGTAGCCTGTAAATGGAATAAAAACATTGAGGTATACTCATATTTTTATGACGCACATTACAAGAAGAAATTTTTTAAAAATTGGTATGCGTACTTGTCTCTATTCATTTATAACCAGTGGCATCGGATACTACTATGCTAAATATATAGAACCCCATTTCATTTCTTTTACACAGCACACATTAAAATCACAACTCATCCCAAAAAGTTTTCATGGTATGAAAATTCTTCAATTCAGCGATTTACATCTCGGATACTATTTCTCGCTTCAACATTTATCTCAAGTTGTTTCTAAAATTAATGCTGTAAATCCAGATATTGTCCTTTTTACCGGAGATCTCATTGATAATTATCAAACGTATACTGACACTCCTTTTGTCGCGTCCATTTTAAAAAATATACAAGCCCCCTTCGGTAAATTCGCTATTTATGGTAACCATGATCACGGTGGATATGGAACTGAATACTATGAGCACATCATGCGTGAATCAGGATTTGAACTATTGCTAAATAGTAAAAAAAGAATTCGTCTAATGGATAATAGTGAAATTTCTATTTTCGGTCTCGATGATATACTACTAGGCAAACCAAAAATAGAGAAAACATTACAACATGCACGGCAAAATACTTATAACATCGTTCTTGTTCACGAGCCAGATATCGCGCCGCAAATTTCCAAATATCCAATCAACTTGCAACTTTCTGGTCATAGCCATGGCGGACAAGTACAAATTCCTTTTTTAGGGGCTATTATTACACCATCACTCGCCAAAGACTATATTGAAGGCTTCTATACGATGCAGGATTTAACTCTCTATGTCAATCGAGGCCTCGGAAGAACACGTGTCCCATTTCGTTTCATGTCAAAACCTGAAATCACAATTTTCACACTCCAACATTCGTAATAATTCGCCTATTTTCTTACATATCCTTTCTTGTACGCGCTCATCCATGTTTCGTTTACCATATGATAAAAGTGAGTCCAATAAAGGAGGTATGTTCATGTATCCATATTATCAACCAATTCCAGTCCGTTCAGCACCTATTGGTCCAGTAGGCGACTCACGCTTCTTCCCGTTTTTTGGCGTTCCCTTTCTAGCTGGAATTGCTGGTGGATTGCTCGGCGGAGCATTAGCTTTCGGCCCTCGACCATTTTATCCACCTTATCCACCACCTTTCCCGCCGCCAGCACCTTATCCTTGTTACGGTGGACCATGTCAGCAACCCTACTATTACTAGGTTAAAGTAACGATTCTTTCAAATATTATTCTCTCAACGAGCCATCTCATTACACGCTTATAATAAAACTATTGTTTCTACTCATCCTTCTATTGTTGGAGCATATGAGTAGAAAAAAGTAAAAATCTCTTATGGACATAAGAGGTTTTTACTTTTTTTCATTATTCAGCGTCTGTATTTTGATACGCCATCTTAAACAACTTCACTTGGCTATCAATTTCTTCTGTACTACCATTAATAACATAATAGTAATCACCATCTTTATTTTGTTCACGTGTTTTCACATTATCAGCTAATGTAAGCTGTAAAATCGCCTTAATTCGTGCCTTCATTTCAATATCTAATATCGGGAAAGATATTTCCACTCGCTTCTCCATATTTCGCGTCATCAAATCAGCTGAAGATAAATATATTTTCTCCTCCCCATTATGATGGAAATAATAAATACGGCTATGTTCTAAATATCTTCCAACAACACTAACTACACGAATATTTTCACTTACATTTGGAATACCAGGTCGTAGGCAACATGTTCCTCGAACAATGAGCTCTACCTTTACTCCAGCTTGTGATGCTTCGTACATTTTTTTTATTAACGGTTTATCTGTTAATGAATTCATCTTAGCGATAATATATCCATTTCCATATTGCCTATGATAACGGATTTCTTCATCTATTAAATCCATAAATTGCTCTCTTATATCAAATGGAGCAACCGATAAATGATGAAAATGTGGCTTTGTTGTATAACCACTTAAATAATTAAAGAAATTGGTTGCATCGACCCCAAAATCTTTTCTTGATGTAATATATCCAAAATCAGTATATAACTTCGCTGTTGCATCATTATAGTTCCCAGTTCCGAGATGTACGAACCTTTCGATTTTTCCGTTTTTTCTCCTTACAACTAGCGTAATTTTACTATGTGTTTTCAAGTGACTGACACCGTAAATAACATGACAGCCTGCCTGTTCCAATTCTTTAGCCCAGTGAACATTGTTTTCTTCATCAAACCTTGCCTTTAATTCAACTAATACCGTCACTTGTTTTCCCTTTTCAGCCGCTATCTTTAACGCCTGAATAATCGGTGAATCACCACTTACACGATATAACGTTTGTTTAATCGCAAGTACATTCGGATCGTCTGCCGCATCACGGACAAAATCAACTACCGGCTGAAATGATTCAAAAGGATGATGTAATAAAATATCATGCTCAATTGCTTTTTCAAATACATCTTCTTCATCACCTAAATCTTGAGGCGGTTGCGGAATAAGAGCTGGATATACAAGATGTTCATATAAAGGAGCTAGTTTTTTATATAAAGAAAACAAACATGTTAAATCTAATGGGCCATCCATTATATATACATCTTCATCTTTTACTTCCAGAACCTCATATAATAACGCTAATACTCTTTCATCAATGTGTTCTTTCCCAACTTCTAAACGTACAGCAGCCCCCCACTTACGCTTTTTTAATTCTTTTTCAATTACCTTTAATAAATCTCTCGCACCTTCTTCATGAATCGTTAAATCTGCATTGCGTGTAATACGGAAACGAGTAACAGATGATACTGTATATCCCGTAAATAATTTATGAGTAAAGCTACTAATTACGTCTTCTAATAAAATAAATTTATGCTTTTGCCCTTCACTCGGTAAAATTATGAAGCGCTCAAGTAATGAAGGAACTTGCACAATCCCTAACTTCGTCCTGTTTTCTTCTTCTGCTTGCTTCTCATCATATAAAAGAGTAGCCAAATTCAAACTTTTGTTTAATAACATTGGAAATGGGCGATATGCATCAATAGCTACAGGAGTTAACACCGGAAAAATTTGCTCGTCAAAATACTCTTCTATAAATTCTCGCTGCTCTTTCGTCAAATCATTGAATGTTAAACGTTCAATTCCCTCTAACTCAAGCGCTGGTAATACATAATTTTTAAATGTATCATATTGTACTGTCATTAGTGCATGGGCTTTTATCGCAATTTTATTTAATTGCTTTTTCGGTGTTAAGCCAGCTTTATTTTCTGGTTGATTAAATCCAGCACTCACTTGATCCTTTAATCCCGCTACACGTACCATAAAAAATTCATCTAAATTCGAACTAAAAATACTAATAAATTTCAATCTTTCCAAAAGTGGATTATTTGCATCTTGCGCTTCTTGTAAGACACGTTCATTAAATGCTAACCAACTTAACTCTCGATTATTGTAATAAGCTGTATCATTTAAATTTACTGCATTCCCCTTCAATAATTCCATTCTCTTCACACTTCCCCTTGAAACTTTTTTACTATAATTTAGTTAATTTCATTTTATCAAATTACAATATTACAAAGTGTAAATTTTTCGTAAAGACATCCGTACAACCCTAATGTTTTAGTTCAAATAATAAATTAATATTCGTTTTTAATACTCTTTCTAACTGTTTTTTTTGTTTTTCAGCTTGTACTTTTTCTGCTAATGCCGATTGTTCACATAAAACTTTAAACGTTAATCCCTCTTCGCTTTCTGTTATAGATATGGTATCAATAAGCGATCGTTGCCTTACATTTAAAGTAGCTGAAAATTGTAAAACAGCTCCTAACAGGCGGATTTTTTTTTGTTCGCTTTTATCAAACCAACCTTCAAATGGAGATAAATGTTGTTTAAATAACATTTTTGATTTATACGATGCAATAAGCGCTAGCCTTACTCGATCTTTATGCATCATGCCATCAATTGTCTTATTCGCTAATAAATAAAACGTATGTAAACGGCTTGCTTCTTCGTCTATATATTTGCCTATATTAAATACTTTCGCAGCTTGATGGAACACTTCCCAGTCTTTTACTGACATAGAAATAAGCCCTATTTCCTCAAGTTGTTTGCAAATTAGTCTTCCATGTTTAATAAGTTGAATAACAAATTCCATGTCCATTTCGTATTCATGTGATAGTAAATGCAAACTTTCTTCAACTACGTTCGGATAATATGAAATCCCCAAATCTTTTGTCAACTCTTCATAGAAAACACCTTCTCTTAACCCTTTTCTACTCAATACAAATGCCGGTGCCTCTATAACATGAACAAGTGTATGAAATACTTCAACCGCTGGAATAATCGTATCTGCTCGATCTTTTGCTAATCCTTCCAATTTCTGAAGTTCTATGAACGACAATTTTTCCAATTCCTCTTTTACACTTTCAACATCTTCTTCTTTCATCTTGTATAAATGTAATCCTGCTATAGGATAACATATTAAATTTTGATGGATTTTTACTAAGTTCCTAGCACTACCACCAATTGCAATAAGAGGCAATTTCTTATTGATTAACCATGGTAACGTTCGAAATTGAAACTCTAAATACTGTTGCATTCCCTCTAACTCATCTTTAGTAGGAATATCACCTTTAATAAATTGTTGCTTTAAAGAAAGTGCCCCAAAAGGAAAACTATGGTACTCTAAAATCTCTCTATTTCTAAAGTATGTAACTTCCGTACTTCCCCCACCAATATCTACCGTTATTCCTTCTGAAAACGATGTAGAATTCATAACCGCCAGGTATCCGTAACGCGCTTCCTCATACTCTGATAATACTCTAAGAGTAAAGTCCGTTTGTCCTTCAACAAGCTTTTTAATTTCCTCTTGATTCTCCGACTGTCTAATTGTTGCTGTTGCAACACAAAGTACATGATGCAACTGATGGAATCTTGTACTTTCTTGAAATTGAAATAATGTCTGTAATAATACTTCTATTCCCTCTGCATTCAATACACCATCAATTAAGTAATTCCTTAACCTAGCAACAACTTTCGTATTTTCAATCTCTTTATAAAAACCTCCATTTTGCTTTTCATAAATAACTAAACGCATTGTATTAGATCCAATATCTATAATGGCATACTGTTGTTTTAATATTTCTTTCAAACTTCTCACTCTTTCATTATCAAATTTCAAAAACATATTCTATTACTATTATACAAAATAGTTGTTTTTTGTAACAATATTGCTTTAATATTGAAAATATATACAATCACTTTTTGCGTATAATAAATACCTATTTTATTTATGGTATAATAATGAAAAATTGAAAGGAGATTCAATATGAAACCTTCACAACCACAATCTCAATTACAAAACCAACATTCTATTAATCGACTAGCTCAATCTATTTTCGTTGTGAATCGTCATGCTAAAGCAGCTACTAATCCTAAATATTTATACTGGTTAAAAAAGACAGCTTTAGAACGTTTGATTGCTGAAAAAAAAGCAATTAAAGAAGGATTGCATTTTTCTAGAAACCCACGTTTTAGCCAACAACAATCTGATGTCCTTATACGTTTAGGCGATTATTTTTTCCACATCCCTCCTACGAAAGAAGATTTTCGAATTCTACCGCATCTTGGTCATCTTGAATCCTCCTATCGAAATCCGAAAACAACCTTATCTTTAACAGTAGCAAAAAAAACACTTCAAGATTATATTGGTCCTGAAGCATTAAAACAAGAAAAAAAATTAAGTGAGCCTGTTCCATGGTATAGTCGTACTTATACAAAAAAATAAAACAGTTTGGCCAAGTGTAGGCCAAACTGTTTTATTTTTTCTCTTCTTTAATTTTAATATTTGCTTGTTTATAAAAAGCTACTTTTTCTGTATTATAAGACTTTGTAAATTCATTAAATTTATCTTTTTCTGACTCAATATCCTTATAAGATTGATTTACTACTTTTACTTTTTCACTAATATCTTTTAATTTAGTACCTTTATCTTGTAACATTGTATATAACTCTTTTTCTTGTTTTAAAGATTTGTTATAGCTGTCATACATTTTATTAAATGAATCGTGGCGTTTCTCATACGTACTTTTCACTTTATCAGCTTGATCTTTCAATTTCTTATCTTCAATTTTCTTCACATACTTATCAGCTGACTTCACTTCTTCTTGCGCTTTATTTAAAACTTCTTTTTCTTTTGTAAGCACTTTTTCTCGTTCAGTTGTATTTTTCACTGCTTGATTCAGTTTTTCTTTAACAGTTTGATTATTATCTTTTCCTTCTTGAACAATCTGGTTATATAATTCTTGTCCTTCTTTCTCTAAAGTCTCAAGTTTTTTTGCATCTTCAAACATTGTTTTTTCTTGTTTAGCAGCGTTTTCAAACGCTACATATAATTCTTCTTCTGGTTTCGGACCGAAACAACCGGCTAATAAAATCATTGATAATGTAGTTACAATTGCTAATTTACTATATTTCAACATCTCTTCCTCCTACTTATAAACGACCATCGTGTAATATAAAAAAGTTATAAAATATGTAATTGTTCTATACACTCGCATCTTTTTTACGAAGATCATTAATATTGTTTGTACAAATTATTACTTGATATTACATTATTCTTTTTGAATTATTTAGCAATTCCATATCCATTTTTAAGTATACTACTTCGTGTTTTTTAAGGCCTGTTCACACTATGTATTACTTTAATATCCACGGAATTTCACCTCAGTCTTAATAAGACTATAATAGTTCACCTGATAAAAGGTGATCGCTCCGCTCTCACGTCTATCATTCCCTTTCCAGCTTTCTATCAATTAATCTCTTTGTTCATTTTACACAGTACAATCGATATCTCGCAACAACTTACAAATATTCTTTTCATTTCCTAAAAAGGAAAAGTGTAGAGCTTGCTTTCCTCTACACTTTTAAAATAAAACACACTGTGCAAATTGCATTGGCACTACCATCATAATTATATGCTTATTTCATATATTTTTAAAGACTTTTATTACAAACGTGGCGTTTTTTGTAATAAAAGTCAAAAAAATGTTACAAATAAAACATCTTCCTATCATATATCTTCAAATCAAAGCTTCACTCATTTTCTTGCAAATTTCTATACTGGTACAATTGATTTTGCGACTTTCTCAACAGTTCTTCAAACGTTTTTCCTTCTACTGGATAGCTAGCTGCTCCAAATAAAAGAGTGACACTGAGTAAATCACCTTCTATTTCACTTTCAATATTTTTCATTAATCGTTTTGTTATTGTTGATGTTTCATGACCATTATCAATTGCTACAATAACGTACTTATTTTCATCCCACTTTGTAACAACATCGCCCTTCCGAATTGTCTTTACAATGGTACTCTCTAATTTTTGTACTAACACTCCCAACTTTTTTTCTTGCAACGTGTCTTTTAACCCTTCCCATTCTTTTACAGAAAGAATGTACACTGTAATATTACGAGAATCTCTTTCAGATAAAGCAGCTACTTTCCCAAAAAAATCAACAACAAAATCATTGCTTACCATTCCTCCTACTTCCATACCCATACGCTCGTTTGTTCTTTTATCGTACCAATGTCCAAAATAATAACTTAGTATCATTTGCAATATATAAATAATAAAGACGGTATAAAATGATCGTGAATCCAGTTTTGCAATTACATCCTGAAGTGCAATCCATTCTGTAACTGCCACAGTATTGCCAAGCAATAATCCACTAATTTTTCCTTTATGTTTCATACTGTTCCCCCTTTTATACCAATATATGTTTCTATATCAATAATGTTTTTCTACAAAATAAAAAATGTACATATGCAATGTACATTTCTGCTTAAGCTTGTATACCTTTTCTACTCTATTTCATATATATAATATATAACTTTTATAGAAAGGAGTAATCTATATGCTACAAAAAGAGAATCTATCAGATGCTATGCGTTTGCTAGCTGGTTTTCTATTATCATTAAAATTATTATTTACCTCTTTCGGGATACACTTTATTACAAACGATCAAATCGACGCTATTGTTAATGTTGTTTCATTTTTATTTATTCTATACTTTGGCTACAAAAATAACTATGTAGGAAAAAAAGGAATGGAGCAAAAGAAAATACTCAAAAAACACAACCTTCACTAAAAAAGGAACCTTTTGTACAGGTTCCTTTTTATCATTGACGCACAACAACTTCATTTGTTTGCAGTGGGCCATATGATATCTCTTTATCTTGAAATGTATATGTAGCCTGAAAGAATGTTTGTTTAAGAGCTTTATCTTTATTAGCTTTTATTTTACAACGTAGTTCCACCTTCTCATTCGGTAACAAATCATCAATTCGCCATCTAACAAGCTGGAATAAAAACTCACTTATCCCCTTATCAACTTTTAAAGAATTAGGAATATAAGCAAAGTAATCTCGAATCATATGACTTACAACAACTCTCGAAATCATTTCTACCCCTTTATTTTCCACTTCAATTCTCATAATAAGTATGTCGTTTACATCGTAGGTCAATTCATACGAAAATTGTTCTGTATACATACTACCAATTTGTAATGTAACGGCTACTTGAGGAAATTCGTTTTCCTTTTTCGATCCGTCAATCCACAATACTGGTTGTAGCGGTATTGAATACTTTCCTGTATCCGAAATTCGTCCCCATATTTTCATAATATATATTCACCTCATTTCAGATGTAACATACACACAATGAATTCCCCAAATTCCTAAAGCTTGCTACAAGCAATGTTTAATATTTCTCTTCCTTTTATCCTATTCGACAATATGAAGAAAAAACCATTTTTCATCTATTAACAGAAGGTGTTCTTTATGAAATTTTTTTACAATTTACTTCATTCCCTTCATAGCAATATTCGTATGGCTCACTCGTTCTCTACTCATACGAAAGAATATTTTGACGGAAGAAAAAATTTGCCTTATAGTCAAATTTGACTATAATATTCTTTATGGCATATAAGTGCACTTATGGAAAAGAAATTAACATCAACTATACATTTAAATTTTTTATCCACTGCACTCAAAATTTAATATAGTTTACTTATTTCTAAAGGAGGGTTATATTTGGAAACTCAACCATTAAAAAAAGAAGCCAACAAGACAAAATTTGTTGTTGCTGGTTTACTGCTTGGTATATTAATGGCCGCAATGGATAATACAATCGTTGCAACCGCAATGGCAACAATCGTTGGAGACCTGGGAGGATTTGATAAGTTTGTTTGGGTCACATCAGCTTATATGGTAGCAACAATGGCAGGGATGCCTATCTTCGGGAAACTTTCTGATATGTACGGGCGGAAACGTTTTTATATTGGTGGCCTCATTCTTTTCTTATTCGGTTCTGCGCTCTGCGGAACAGCTTCAAGCATTGAGCAATTAAGTATTTATAGAGCTATTCAAGGGATCGGTGGTGGTGCCCTTATGCCTATCGCCTTCACAATTATGTACGATATCTTCCCACCAGAAAAACGCGGGAAGATGACAGGACTATTCGGTGCTGTTTTCGGGACATCTAGTGTATTCGGTCCTTTATTAGGTGCTTATATTACAGACTATATAAGTTGGCATTGGGTCTTCTATATCAATATTCCATTAGGACTTATCTCCTTTTTCTTCATTACTAAATACTACAGTGAGTCTCTAGAATTTAGAAAACAAAAAATCGATTGGGCTGGTGCTATTACACTTGTCATAAGTATCGTTTGCTTAATGTTCGCATTAGAACTTGGTGGTAAGGAATATGCCTGGAATTCTACTGTAATTATTGGCTTATTTACAACAGTAGTTATTACGCTTATTATTTTCTTCTTTGTAGAACGAAAAGCAACCGAGCCTATTATTTCATTCCATCTATTTAAAAAACCTTTATTCGCAGCTAGTCAAGGAGTTGCCTTTTTCTATGGTGCCGCTTTCATTATCTGTACAGTTTATATTCCAATCTTCATTCAAGGCGTCCTTGGAGGTTCCGCCTCTAATGCTGGATTAATTTTAACACCAATGATGGTTGGTTCTGTAATTGGAAGTCAAACGGGAGGACAATTAGCTTCTCGAACAAGCTATCGTAACATTATGATGGTATCTGGTGTCTTCTTCGTTCTTGGTATTTATTTATTAAGTACTTTAACAATGGACACACCTCGTTTACTCGTAACACTATTTATGATTCTCGCTGGGCTTGGTGTTGGTTTCTCATTCTCAGTATTAAGTATGTCTTCTATTCACAAGTTGGAAATGCGGGACCGTGGTTCGGCGACATCAACAAACTCATTCTTCCGATCACTCGGTATGACTCTTGGTGTAACGATTTTTGGTACAATTCAAAATCATATTTTTACAGATAAACTAAACTCTGTATTCCCCCCTGAACTAGCAAAATTAGCTCCAAAAGGCGGAGACACAAGTTTCTTATTATCACCAGGCGCTACCGCAAAAATTCCTGCTGAAATATTAGCGGGTATTAAGGAAGCTCTCGCTACATCTATTGCGAACACATTCTTCTGGGCACTCATCCCGGCTGTACTAAGTATTATTTGTATTTTACTTATGGGAAATGAACGCCTCTTTACAGGCCCTAAAAAGAAAGAAAAACAAAAGCAAGTTAGTTAATATAAAAAAGAAGCGGCATATCCCTTTATGAAAAAAGATATGCCGTTTATAATATGTATAAAGTTTTTATATACAGGAGTTGAGACAGCATGAGCATGAAATTAGTCATTCTCGGCTTACTACTCGAAGGAGATAAACATCCATATGAAGTGCAGCATATTATGAAAGAACGACAAATGGATTGTTACATTAAATATGCTAAAGGATCACTTTATTACGCCTTCGAGCAATTAGAAAAGCAAGGGGCAATTCATATTACAAATGTAATTAGAGACACAAATCGACCTGACAAAACGATTTTTCATATAACAGAAGAAGGCAAAAAACTATTCCACACTTTACTATTAAAACAATTCGAAGCCAAAAACCAAATATATAAACCTATTTATTCAGCCTTATCTTTCGCTCACTTTAGCAATGATCACGAATTAGTTCCTATTTTAGAAAAAAAGAAAAACGATACTCTTCAATATTTACATACTATGCAAACGATATATGATTGTAATAAAGGAAAGGTTCCACGTGCACAACTATATATTTTGCAAAGTGTAATTGAGCATATTACAGTTGAATTACAATGGCTAAACACCCTCCTTAAAGATGCTATAGCAGGCCAACTTTCAGAAGTTGCTATAGATGAAGATTGAACTATGAAAGAAGACATCCCTACTTCTTTCATAGCTCAATTTCTCTTTTCATACTGTAATATTATTAGTTACTCCAGAATATAAAAAGTCAGAATACTAAGAAATAAAAACTTTAGAATTTTCTTATTTTAAAACAGTAGACAAAATTCCAAAAATTATGTTAAAATTTGTTTCAATATCATATCGCTTGTTAAATTCCTTTCAAAAGGAAAATAGGTACACGAAAGTTTCGTTTCGTGTTTAAAAGGGAAGCTTGGTGAAACTCCAACACGGTCCCGCCACTGTAAATGCTGAGATTTCTTTTTGGTGCCACTGTGAAAACGGGAAGGTGAAAGAAATTATATGAAGCATAAGTCAGGAGACCTGCCTGTTTTAACAACACTGATAGATTCACGGATGATGATGAGGTGTTAAAACAAAAAGGAAGGCTTATTTTCTATGTCTTTGTACTTTTTGTTATAGGTATTTCCTAGTAAACGGAAATGCTTACTTTCAATTAGGGAGGAATTTAAAATGGCAATTCAAACAAGTAACTTAGGTTATCCACGTATCGGACTACAACGAGAGTGGAAAAAAACATTGGAAGCTTTTTGGTCCAATAAAATCGATGAAGAACAATTTTTAACAACAATGAAAGAAATTCGCCTTCAACACGTAAAAGTACAGCAAGAAAAAGGGATTGAACTCATTCCAATTGGCGACTTTACATATTATGATCACGTTTTGGATACTGCCTATATGCTAGGATTTATTCCATCACGTTTTTCTGAGTTTACATCTTACCTTGATGTATATTTCGCAATGGCGCGTGGCTCTAAAGATCACGTAGCTTCCGAAATGACAAAATGGTTTAACACAAACTATCACTATATCGTTCCTGAATATGAAGAGGGATTACAAATTTCTTTAAAAGATAATCGTCCACTTCGCTTATACGAAGAGGCAAAACAAGAATTAGGAGTAGATGGAAAGCCTGTTATTTTAGGACCATATACTTTCTTAAAATTAGCTAAAGGTTATACACAAGAACAATTTCCTACCATTTTAAAACAGTTAGTTGCACCTTACGTACAACTGCTTTCAGAACTACATGCAGCTGGTGCACCAGCCATTCAAGTTGATGAACCGATTTTCGCTTCTTTAACTAAAAAAGAAGTTCAACAAGCAAAAGAAATTTATGAAGCTATTCGTAAAGAAGTTCCAAATGCGACTCTTCTTTTACAAACATATTTTGATAGCGTAGAAGAAAACTATGAAGAAATTATTACATTCCCGGTATCCGGTATTGGATTAGATTTCATTCATGGTAAAGAAGGTAATCTAAATGCTATTTCAAAATATGGATTCCCAGCTGATAAAACTTTAGCTGTCGGTTGTATAGATGGCCGTAACATTTGGAGAGCTGACCTTGATGAAGTTCTTGAGTTATTTACAACGTTACAAAAACAAGTCCAAACGAAAGATATCATCGTTCAGCCTTCTTGTAGCTTATTGCATACACCAATCGATAAAACAGAAGAAACTCACTTATCGACTGAGCTGTTTGATGCGTTAGCATTTGCAAATCAAAAATTAGAAGAATTAGTTCTTATTCATTCCGCTCTCACTCAAGGTACAGAAAGCATTAGTAATGAGCTGGAAACATATCGAAACGTACATCATACAATTCGTTCATCTGCTGCACGTAACCGAGAAGATGTCAAAGCAGCACGAACAGCACTAAAAGAAGAAGATTTTTCACGTCCTCTTCCATTTGAAAAACGATACGAATTACAACAAGTTGCTCTAGAGTTACCGCTATTACCAACAACGACTATTGGTAGCTTCCCGCAAACAACTGAAGTTCGTCAAACGCGAAAAGAATGGCGTAACGGTGTTATTTCAAATGAACAATATGAACAATTTATTGAAAAAGAGACAGAAAAATGGATTCGTTACCAAGAAGAAATTGGGCTTGATGTCCTTGTACATGGTGAATTTGAAAGAACTGACATGGTCGAATATTTTGGTGAGCGCCTTGCTGGTTTCTCATTCACTAAAAACGGTTGGGTACAATCATACGGTTCCCGCTGCGTAAAACCACCTGTTATTTATGGTGATGTAGCCTTTATTAACGGCATGACTATTAAGGAAACAGTTTATGCGCAAAGCTTAACAGAGAAAGTTGTAAAAGGAATGTTAACCGGACCTGTTACAATTTTAAATTGGTCCTTCGTTCGAAATGATATTCCAAGAAAAGAAGTTTCGTATCAAATTGCACTAGCTCTTCGTCACGAAATTGAACTACTTGAATCTTCCGGAATTAGAGTAATCCAAGTCGATGAGCCCGCACTTCGTGAAGGAATGCCACTAAAAGAAAAAGATTGGGATGCTTATATTACATGGGCAGTACAATCCTTCCTTTTAGCAACTTCTTCTGTAGCAAATGAAACACAAATTCATACTCATATGTGTTACAGTAACTTCGAAGATATTGTTGACGCGATTCGCGCATTAGATGCAGATGTAATTTCTATCGAAACATCAAGAAGTCACGGAGAATTTATTGATACATTAAAACATACAACATATGAAAAAGGCATCGGCCTAGGTGTATATGATATTCATAGCCCACGTGTACCGAGTAAAGATGAAATGTATAAAATCGTAGAACAATCTTTAGAAGTATGTGATCCTAAATATTTCTGGATTAATCCTGATTGTGGTTTAAAAACGAGAAGAACAGAAGAAGTTATTCCAGCTTTAGAACATATGGTGCAAGCAGCGAAAGATGCTCGTTCCCTTTTAAAAACAAACGCATAACAAAAATGGGTTATCCTTTTCTCAGGATAACCCATTTTTTATTCTTTACTTTCAAAAAAGAATTCATATTGTATTTTATATAATTCATCATCCGTTGGCTCTTCAAGAGGAATTGCTTGTAATACAACTGTATACTCACCATTTGGAATAGGTATTTGAAATTTATTAGAAAGAATACTCGTTATAACGATACTTTCATTTTCAACTGTAAAAGGAACCGTAATCGTTCTAACTACTTCTTCTTTTTCAATATGTTTCCCTGGGGTCACTTTCACTTCACAAGTATAATCAGAAAGTGCTTCAAAAATAACAGTTCCATCTGCCTTAGCATAACCTCTTTCAAAATCTTCATCAGTCCAATCTACATAAGGCTGCTCACCGTCATAGTTCATCAACATTAATTGCGAATAAGAAATCGTTAACTCCATAGTTCCCCTTCTCCTTCATTATGAAATATACAACTACTACTTCACTTCAAATTTTACTCGCGTACCATCTGGGTATTTATCTAACTTATTCCCTACCCAAGAACCTGCTCCGCGGTTATCCGCTGGACTTATATATTCAATATGTGCTCCTTTTCCGCCTTCCTTGCACATCGCCATTGGCCATTCATCACGATCATACCCTTTTTTTGATGGATATGGTGCTAACGACAATTTCCTTCTATCTGCAGCACCACCACGATCGATTGTACAAACTTCTGAATGCCCTTCTTTTATAGCATCCGTAATATGTTTTCCTGTCTCTGGATAACGTTCTTTCGGAAATTCTAACACTTGATCATACGTATTCGTTTTCTTTACACTTGTTTCCTCTGGCACAAGTACTTCATAAACTGCTACTAAAATAGACAGAATTGCGATAATTGAAATGATAATACCTTTTAATTGCTTCATGTATACCTCCATGTTTCTACCAGTTTCTTTTCCTCCGTTATTATAACAAACTTCTCCTGTATATGTTTTCAGACATTATTTTAGTTATTCCTTGCCATTCCGCCAAAAATTTTCATTTTTTCACTAATGCTGTAGAAAACTAATAGCCTTCCGACATTCTTTTTCAAAGGAAGTCCTCATAAAAGATTGAAATGATATATACGATACTTTTTGGGGAGGAAATATGATGGAAGCTACCTATAAAACGAAAGATGTCACGAATAAAACAGGCATCCCAAAACATATAGTTCGCAAATATAGTCAACTGTTGGAAGAACATGGTTATATGATTTCCAAAACAGCTGATGCTCGTATTTATAAACTTGATGATTTAAAATTATTGAAATCTATACACGAAAGAGCTGCTACATTACAAGAAGATATTTCAGAAACGATACCGATTATTTTAAAAGAAAAAGAGGCCCCACCTGTACCAGTTATACAAGATAAGCAAGAGATACAAACGAAAGAAAAAGAAGATGGGCGTAACTTTGAGGAGTTCATGTTAAAACTTGAAATGCTAGCTCAATTAAATGAGGCAATTATTCATCAAAATTCTACTTTAATTACACAAAATCGTTTAAAGGATGAGAAACTAGACGAATTGATGCAACAAGTTTATGTAAAAGAAGGCTCTCAAGAAAAAATGCTTCAAGAGTTAGTCGATCACGCCGCTCAAACAGATGCACTGCAAAAAGAAAAGATGGACTTATTAATGAATCATATGTATAAACGAGAATCCAAACAGGAAGAAAAAATGAATAAACTTGTTAGTCAAATTTATAATAAAGACAGTAACCGTGATGCACAGCTTATGCAAGTTATTCGAGAAATTCAAGAAACAAAAAGAATGGTTGCTGCCTCAAAAGAGCAAAGCTTCTTTCAATCATTTAAAAGTTTATTTAGCCGAGCAAAACAAGAAAAAACAAATGAATAAACAATATAAAATAAAAAGTTACCTTTCATCGGTAACTTTTATTCCTTATTTTGTACAGCTGGTAATATAATAATTGCTTCAGTGCCTTTTCCACTTTCACTCTTATATTCCAATGTACCATTATGCGCTTGTAAAATACTAAATGTTACCATAAGTCCTAATCCTGTCCCTTTTTCTTTTAAAGAATAATATGGTTGCCCAAGCCTTGCTAACTGTTCATTCGTCATACCAACACCACTATCTTTAACTCTTATTATGATTGTTTCGTCTTTTTGAATAGCTGTTACTTTTAAATATCCTTTATTTCCTTGAATTGCTTCAATACCATTTTTAACAACATTCATAATAGCTTGCTTCAATTTTGTCTTATCACCAATCGTATAAAGACTTTCTGAAATTTCAACTTGTAAATATACACCTTGCATCGCTGCAAATGACGACATGAGAGTGGTCATTTCTATTAATTGGGCTGATAAACAAATGTGTTCTTTTTTCTCAATTTGCGGCCTTGCTAAATTTAAGTAATCTGAAATAATTTGTTCCGCCCGATCCAATTCAGCTAATACGAGACGCATATAATCCTTATTCTTCACATCTTCCGTACTTTCTAGCAATTGGATAAATCCACGAACAACAGTTAGTGGATTTCGAACTTCATGTGCCACACTTGCTGCTAACTCACTTACAATATTAAGCTTTTCTGATTTTTGCATCTCTGTACGTAGCAATGCATTTTCATTTAAATATTCAGTTAAATACACCTGAAATACCATTGTCATGACCATGATAAGCGAGGCAAATATAAATCCGCTATATATTTGCGAAATATACGGTGTAAATCCTGTTTCCAAAAGAACATTAATCATGCCTAATACTAAAGAAACAAGCACATAAAATGATGAAATCATAAATGCTAAAATTAATTTCTTATCCCTTGAAAAAAGAGACCATTTCTTTGATAAAAATAGCGGAACTATCAATAAAAATATTACTTCTAAAACTGGAAGAAAGCTCATTCCCTTTAGTAACCATTCGTATGCAACAAAAATAACTGCTGGGATTAAACCAACAATCCCACCATATAAAAAACCACTGACAATTGGAATGGGGTGAAAGTTATACCCACACACATTGCCAAAACAAATAGAGTATGTCATGGAGAGAACGAGCGTAACGCTAGATAAAAACATAATAAAGTAACGATTTGGCTTCGGAGGCATTTCTTGATAGCGATTTAAACGAATCGCTTCATATAAAAATAGTGGCAAAATTATGATGGCAATTTGAATCAATAAATCACGGATAAGCTCCATAACCTCTCATCCCCTATATGTATTTTGATATGATTATATCATTTTATAGGTGTATTTGTTTTAAAATTTTGATTTTTCTTAACATATTTGTTAATTCTTTGTTAACAACTCATAATAATTGTTACAGATTTTCGAAATGATTGTAAACCCTGTACCAAATTTCCTTCGTGCAGTATACAATGAATACGGATTACAAAGAAAATATAAAAATACTTTTTTAGACGGACAACTATAGCAAAATACAGCATATAATCCATACTATCTATGTTTACAAATAAGTGATCATTACTTTAGTAGGAGGAAGATAAATATGGCGGGTACTACGCTTGTTTTAAAAGAAGAAAATTTGGTTGTTCTAGAAAATGTTGAAAAATCAGTATATGAAGAGTTACAGCATAAAGCGGGAGAAGAAAACTGCACATGTGCTGTGAACGAATCAGTTGTTCACCTTGGCAAGGTATCCTCTGTACTCTGGAATGAAGATGAAATAGATTGGGAATACGGATATTAAAAAGTCGCTTATAGCGGCTTTTTTTCTCTTTTCTCTCTCTTTCTAAATAACATATACAAAGCGTAATCATAGAAAATATGATAAAATGAACTTAATTTTCAAACGGAAGAAAGGGAGATACAATGGAACAATTCATTAACCCTAGAGTGAAGGATATCCAAATTTCTGGAATCCGTCAATTCTCTAACATGATTCAAAACTATGATAATTTGATTTCTTTAACAATTGGACAACCCGATTTCCCTACACCTTCTCTCGTGAAAGAAGCGGCAAAACGGGCTATTACAGAAAACTATACAAGCTATACACATAACGCTGGTTTACTAGAATTACGTAAGGCAGCTTGTAACTTCGTAAAAGATAACTACGATTTACATTACTCACCTGAAAACGAAACCATCGTTACAATCGGTGCTAGCGAAGCAATTGATGTTGCATTCCGAACGATTTTAGAGCCAGGAACAGAAGTAATTTTACCTGCTCCTATTTATCCAGGTTACGAACCCATTATTCGATTATGCGGTGCAACGCCTATTTTTGTAGATGTTCGTGAAACTGGATTTCGTTTAACAGCTGAAGCGCTTAAAAATGCTATTACAGAAAAAACAAGATGTATCGTACTACCGTATCCTTCTAATCCAACTGGTGTAACTTTATCCACAGAAGAGCTAAAAGATATTGTAGATGTTTTAAAAGATAAAAATATTTTCGTCCTTTCAGATGAAATTTATAGTGAGCTTGTATATGAACAAAAGCATACATCTATCGCACATTTCCCAGAAATGCGTGAAAAGACAATTGTCATTAACGGTTTATCTAAATCACATTCTATGACTGGCTGGCGTGTTGGACTTTTATTTGCACCAAGCTATTTAGCAGGACACATATTAAAAGTTCATCAATACAATGTAACGTGTGCTACTTCAATCGCTCAATACGCTGCAATTGAAGCATTAACAGCAGCTAAAGACGCACCAAAAATGATGCGCCACCAATATAAAAAACGCCGTGATTACGTATATAATAGACTCACTCAAATGGGATTAACAGTTGAAAAGCCAACAGGTGCATTTTACTTATTCCCATATGTTGGTCATTTGACATCTTCATCATTTGATTTTGCACTTGATCTTGTCAAAGAAGCGGGACTAGCTGTAGTTCCTGGAACAGCATTCTCTGAATACGGTGAAGGCTACCTTCGCTTGTCCTATGCGTATAGTATCGAAACTTTAAAAGAAGGCTGCGACCGATTAGAAGCCTTTCTAATGAAAAAAGCTAAGAGTTAAACTCTTAGCTTTTTTATGCATAATGATCACAAGTTTGACGTTTTAGTAATTTATGAGGAATAATGATACACTTTGCAGTGGATTCTGCATTCTCTACTTTATCAACTAAAGCTTTTGCCGCCTCATATCCTAGCTGATAAATATTCACATCAACTGTCGAAAGTGGAGGGCTCGCAATTTCCGATAATAAAGCATTATTAAAGCTTACAATAGAAACATCTTTCGGTACAACAAATCCTTTTTTAGAAAGAGCACTTAACACACCAAGTCCAATTAAGTCATCCGTTGCCATAATTGCCGTTGGCGGTTGCTGCAGTCCCATTAATTCCTCAACAGCTTGTTGACCACTTTCCCTCGAAAAATCAAAATGTAAAATATATTCTTTTGGTAATACAATGTCTGCTAATTTCAAGGCATCACTCATACCAGCTAAACGATCTCTCGTTACAAGTAAATCTGATCCACCACCAATGAACGCGATTTGTTTATGCCCTAATGAAATTAAATATTCTGCCACTTCTCTTGCAGCTGTATAATTGTCATTATCTACATATGTAATTTCATCTTTTCGATCATATGGTTTTCCTATTAAAACAAACGGGAAATTTTGTTCATGTAAATATTGAATAATCCGATCATTCTCCCTTGAATATAAAAGAATAATGCCACCAATTTGGCGTCCTTGTACCATCTTTACGACACCATTAAAAATTTCTTCTTCCGTTTCACCTGTCGACATGTAAAGCGCATAACCTTCTACGTGTGCAAATGAACTAATCCCTCTTATAACTTCTGGGAAAAATGGATTTTGAAAAGCTTTACTTGCAGAACTTGGCATAACAAGACCAAGTGTTTTCGTCGTTTGGTTCGCAAGATTTCTCGCATTTAAATTGGGATGATACCCTAATTCACTCATCACTTTCCTAACACGGCGCTTTGTCTTTTCACTTATACTTGGATTATCAGCAATTACACGAGAAACTGTTGATGGTGCAACATTCGCTTGCTTCGCCACATCTTTAATTGTAACTGTCATAAAAATCCCCCTCCTCTCATTTCTCTGCCATTTTTCATATATTTTATCTCGCACTCATTGCAAGTCATAAACTTTCATTTCTTATATCTTGCAAAACTAATCCTATTCTCCCTCTTCATGTATTGTAAGGGATATAGCTATTTTTTCCTATACTATAATATACTATTTATTTCACTTCTTTTCACATGTGATGTCAAATCTCTTTTCATCTCCCTATAAACTTATTTATAGGGAGATGAAAAGAAAAATGGGACGTAATGTCCCATTTTTCATCCTTTTGTACCTCCAGCTGTTAAACCAGAAATAAAGTATTTTTGTAGTGATAGGAATAAAATTGAAATTGGGATCGCAATTAACACAGAACCCGCTGCAAACGTTGTAAATTCATTACCGAATTTCTTCGCAACCATTTCATATAATCCAACTGCTAAAGTATAATTTTCTGGTGTTCGCAAAATAATACTCGCTAAAATGAAATCTGTAAATGGACCAATGAAAGTAAATAACGCTACAACCGCTACGATTGGCTTTGCAAGTGGCATAATGATTTGCCAAAAAATACGAAAATGCCCTGCTCCATCCATTCGAGCTGATTCATCTAGTTCTTTCGGAATCGTATCAAAATACCCTTTCATAAGCCATGTATTCATCGGAATAGCCCCGCCTACATAAATTAAAATTAATGCAAGGTGTGTATCAATTAATCCTGTTAATTGAGCTAATACGTATAAAGCAATTAACGCTGCAAAGTTTGGAATCATTTGCAGAATTAAAAATGTTAATAAACCATTTTTTCTTCCAACAAAACGATATCTCGAAAATGCATAAGCAGTAAAGCTAATTGCTAACACTGAGAAAATCATCGTTAAAACACTTACTTTTAATGTGTTTTTATACCATAGTAAGTAATTACTATTCTCTAGATCTAATAACTTACGATAATGATCTAACGTTGCATTTTGTGGAATAATACTTGATCCAGATAAACTATCACCCGGATTAAACGATGAGCCAATAATCCATAATAACGGATAGAAAATGATGGCACACATTACGAAAATAACTAAATAACTTAATGAGAGACGTAACATCTTCTGTCTTTTAATATTCATTTACATCATATCCTCTTCTTGGAATGATTTTGTTCTCTTAAATTGCCATAACGCAACTGTAATAACGATTAACGATAATATCATTGTAAGAGCTGCTGCTTTTCCGTACTGCGCTGAAGTCATCGTTAACTTATAAATCCATGAAATTAAAATATCCGTTCCACCTGCGTCTTGTCCAGCTACAGCAGGACCTCCACCGTTAAATAGATAGATGATACTAAAGTTATTAAAGTTAAACGTATATTGCGTAATTAATATTGGTGCTGTTGCATATAACACAAGTGGCAATGTAATTTTACGAAACTGTTGCCAAGCTGTCGCTCCATCTACTGTAGCCGCTTCATATAATTCTCCCGGAATCGATTGCAGTATACCCGTTGTCATCGCAAAGATAAACGGGAACCCAAGCCACGTTTGAATCATAATTAAAGCAATCTTCGCCCAAAATGGATCTGTCATCCAAGCAATCTTTTCAATTCCGAATAAAGCTAATACTTGATTGTTAATCGCTCCGAATGTTTCATTAAACATACCAGAGAAAACAAGAATAGATACGAATGCTGGAACCGCCCACGGTAAAATGAAGATTGTTCGAATAATTGCCTTTCCTTTAATACCGGGCTGATTTACGATAATCGCTAAGAAAATACCAAGCGCAACTTGTAATGTTGTTGCAACGAATGTCCAAATGACAGTCCAAGAGAATACACTTACAAATGTCTCTCTCCACATCGGTAAAGTGAAAATATCAATAAAGTTTTTAAAGCCCACCCAATCTACTAATTTTGCTGGAGGAGAATGATATAAATCATAGTTTGTAAATCCAATTAAAATTACGAAGATGATTGGAAATACGACAACAAAGATAAGTAGTAGAAAACCTGGTGAAACCATTAAATAAGGAAAACCTTGATCTAACAAATTACGGTATTGCTCTTTTACAGAATTTAACGGTGTTCCGATATCACGTTTCTTTCCATTTTGGTATGCATCGTATAAGTTAAATGCATATATGCCGAGCCCAAAAGCGATAACGATAAGGGCCAAGATTCCTTCTACTAATAGAAAGACAGAATGGTCACGTGGAACTTCTGTACCAAGCGTTACAATACCCCATAATCCCATATTTAATAAATCAGCAAAGGCTACAATAAATGAACCTGTTAATACTAGAAAAATAAGACCTTTTACAAATTGTTTATTATACATTTGGCCCACGCCTGGAATGATTGATAACATGGTTGCCATTTTTCTATGCTTTGAATGGTTTAACCCATTTGCTGGTTCCATAGATGTTTGCATGTTCCTTCCCCCTTTTTTCTTCCTACATGGAAGGGAGAGAATTCGTGCCTCTCATATTCGAGGCACGAATTTCACCTTATTTTTTCTTGTTATGATTTGCCTCAATATTACCTTTAATTTGTTTCACTGCACTATCAAGCGCCGCTTTTGGTGCCTCTTTATCTGTAACAACTAATTGAAGCGCATCTCCAGCTGGTTTCCAAACTTCTTGCATTTCTGGAATGTTTGGCATTGGAATTCCATTTTCAGATTGCGTTGCAACTGCTTTTGCAGCTTCGTTATCTTTAATAATTGGATCTTCCATTACTGATTTTACTGGAGGAATTTCTTTTGTTTTCTCAAATCGAATTTTTGCGTTTTCTTCATTTGTTACCCACTCAGTGAATTTTGTAGCTAAATCATTTTGTTTAGAGAAACTTGTTACATGCCATCCTTTAACCCCAACAAACGTTTTCATTGGTTGACCATTTGGTAATTTCGGCATTGGAGCAACGCCATAATCAATCCCGTTCTTTTCCATTGCTTGGAACGCCCATGGGCCATTCATGATAGAAGCTGCTTTTCCTTCATTGAATAGTCCATCAGCAGCAGGCCCACCTGATTCACCGATAATACCTTTTGGGAATAATTTTTCCTTGTACCATTTTTGAAGATATTCAGCACCTTGTACTGCTCCGCTATTATTTAATCCAACATCACTTGCATTTGGCTTTCCATCTTTTTCACCAAATACATAACCGCCCATACCTGCCATGAATGCATTAGCAAAGTAGAAGTTATCTCCTAATGCTAAAAATCCGTACTTGCCATCTTTCGTAAATTCTTTTGAGAAGTTAAACAGCTCGTCCATCGTTTCTGGCGCTTTTGGCATTAGTTTTTTATTGTAAATAAAGACTGGTGTCTCAATTGCTTTTGGTAAACCATATAATTTTCCATTATATGTCTGTGCTTCTATTGATGAATTAGTAAATTTACTCTTTACAGCATCATCTGCTTTCACTTCAGAAAGTAAACCTTCTGTTACTGCATTTCCGATTTGATCGTGTGGCAATGTTACAACATCTGGTCCAGTCCCCGCTGGTCCATCAAGGCGTAACTTCTTCACTTGATCTGTCATTTGCATTTCAACAACTTTTACTTTTACTTTATATTTTTCCTCAAAGCTTTTCACTGCTGGTTCTAAACCAACACCTTTTTTATCATCTTCCCAAACAAGAAGATCATAGTCTTTTTTCGCTTTACTTTCCTCTTTTTTCCCTGAATCTTTCGGTCCACATGCAGATAACATACCAATAGATAATGCTGAAACCGTTAATAATGATAATGCTTTCTTCATCCCAAAAACCTCCCTAAATTGTCTATGTACCTCAGTAACTGAAAACGTTTGCATTTAATAGTTTAATTGAAGCGCAAACAATATCTCAATCTATGAAAACGTTTGCGCTATTTGTCTATCATTATACATTCTTTTATTCATTTTGCAAATATTAATTTAAAAATTATGTCATTATACTCTTTATACATTGACTTTATATGAAATGAATACTACTCTTATAAGCAATATTAAAGCTACGAGAAAGGCAATCGTTTGCAATATAGGCTTTATTATTACACTTAAGGGAATACTATGTATAGAGATATTGAAGGGGGATTTTCTATATGTTTAAAGAAGCTATTTATCATAGGCCGAAAGATAATTATGCATACGCTTATGATGAACAAACAATTCACATCCGAGTACGTACTAAGAGAGATGATATTCAAAGCGCCAATCTTATTTACGGTGATCCTTACGAATGGAAAGACGGGAAATGGATATCAGCAAGTACACCCATGAAAAAAACAGGTTCTACTGCATTATTTGATTATTGGTCCATTTCAATCGAACCAAAATTTAAGCGCTTACGTTATGGGTTTGAATTAAAATCTGAAACAGACACTCTTATTTATGCAGAGCGAGGATTCTTTTCTAGCATTCCAAATGATGATGTTGGTAACTTTTTCTGTTTTCCATTTATTCATGCAGATGATGTATTCAAAGCACCATCTTGGATTAAAGACACCATTTGGTATCAGATTTTCCCTGAGCGATTCGCTAATGGCGATAGTACGCTGAATCCAGAAAACACCCTTCCTTGGGGAAGTGCGAATCCAACTCCAACTAATTTTTTCGGCGGAGATTTTTCTGGTGTTATTCAAAACCTTGATTACCTTGTTAAGCTTGGCATTTCCGGAATATATTTCACACCTATTTTCAAAGCTCATTCAAACCATAAATATGACACAATTGACTATATGGAAATTGACCCACAATTTGGGACGAAAGAAACTTTTAAAGAGCTCGTTGAAGAATGTCATAAGCACGGTATAAAAGTAATGCTCGATGCTGTGTTTAATCATAGTGGATACTTTTTCGAGAAATTTCAAGACGTACTAGAGAATGGTGAGAAGTCCGCATATAAAGAGTGGTTCCACATTCATGAATTTCCGATTATAACCGAACCACTTCCAAATTATGATACTTTCGCCTTTACACCGTATATGCCTAAATTAAATACAGCTCATCCAGATGTAAAAGAATACTTACTTGAAGTAGGACGTTATTGGGTACGAGAATTCAATATAGATGGCTGGCGCCTTGATGTCGCCAATGAAGTCGATCACAACTTTTGGAGAGAATTCCGAACTGAAATAAAGACACTAAATCCTGAAGTATATATTTTGGGAGAAATTTGGCACGATGCCCTTCCGTGGCTACAAGGCGATCAATTTGATGCTGTCATGAGCTATCCTGTTACAAACGCTCTACTTTCTTACTTTGCTAACGATTCCATTAAAGCAAGTGAATTCATGAAGCAAATTACAGAATCTCTACATTCCTACTCTATGAATGTAAATGAAGCAGCATTTCATTTATTAGATAGCCATGATACTCCAAGAATTTTAACAACATGCAACGGAGATAAAAATAAGTTGAAATTGCTCTATGTATTCCATCTTTCTTTCATCGGCTCTCCTTGTATTTATTACGGAGATGAAATTGGTATGGATGGCGGCATGGACCCTGATTGCCGTAAATGTATGATTTGGGATACTAAAGAACAAGATCATGCATTATTTACCCATATACAAACATTGATTTTATTACGGAAACAACATAAAGCATTTGGAGGACATGGTACTTTTCAATTCATCGAAGCAAATGATGAACATAATTATATTTCTTATACGAAAACATATGAGGATGAAACTATCTTTTTCGTTTTAAACCCTACTAATAGTGAAGTTACAGTTTCACTCCCTCTTCATGTTACTGGTAAGAAAATAATTAACATTTATACAAACGAAGAATTTTCAGCAGAAGCAAGTGTATTACAAGTTACACTTCCTCCATATGGATTCTCCATATTAAAATGGTAACCCAAAAAATCCTTATGCCAAGGTGGCATAAGGATTTTTCTTATTTCAATTTGAATACCATCGCTTCATACGGACGTAATGTAATGTTATCTATCGATCCAATTTCTACATCGTAATTGTGTATAAATAACTCTGATTCACTATAACTAATATCCTTAGGCATTTCAAATACACTTTCATCCGCAGTAAAGTTTGCAATGACAAGTAGTTTTTCATCTCCATATGTTCTTACATAAGCAAAAATAGAAGGGTCATTATTTAATATTAAATCATATGATCCATACACAACTATTTCATTATTTTTGCGTAGTTCAATTAATTTCTTATAGTAATAAAAAATTGAACCTTCATCTTGGATTGCTTGTTTCACATTAATCTCTTTATAGTTAGGATTTACAGTAATCCAAGGTTCACCTTTTGTAAATCCAGCGTGATCCTGATCATTCCACTGCATCGGAGTTCTAGCATTATCACGACCCTTTATATAAATAGATTCCATTACTTTTTCTATATCTTCACCATGGTCTATCACTTTTTCTTTATACATATTTAACGTTTCAATATCTCGATATTCATCAATTGACTCAAATCGGACGTTCGTCATTCCGATTTCCTCTCCTTGATAAATATATGGCGTTCCTTTCATCATATGAAGAACTGTCGCTAACATTTTTGCTGATTCAATGCGATACATTCCATCATTACCAAAACGAGATACAACGCGAGGCTGATCATGATTATTCCAATAAAGGCTATTCCATCCGGTATGCTCTAATGCTTTTTGCCACTTTGTTAAATTCTCTTTTAAAGTAAGAAGTGAGCATGGTTTTACATCCCACTTTCCACCTTCTCCTGAATCTAAATCCATATGTTCAAATTGGAATACCATTTGCAATTCTTTTCGTTCTTCTCCAGTATACAATTTCGCTTCTTCTGTCGTTACACCAGGCATTTCACCAACCGTCATAATATCATAATGCGATAATACTTCCTCATTCATTTCATGTAAATATTTATGAATGTTTGGACCGTTCATAAAATGCTTATGACCTGAAACATACCCCTCTTCTTCTGTTTCAACAGCTGGTAATCCCTCTTCTTTAGAAATAAAATTAATAACATCCATACGGAAACCATCAATTCCTTTTTCTAACCAAAACTTCATCATTTCATAAACATCTTGTCTTACCTTTTCATTATCCCAATTTAAATCTGGCTGTTTTTTAGAAAACAGATGTAAATAATATTCATCTGTCATTTCATCATACTGCCATGCTGATCCACTAAACGCTGCTCCCCAGTTGTTCGGTTCTTTTCCTTCTTTTCCAGGGCGCCATATATAGTAATCTCTATATTTATTATCTTTTGATTTACGTGATTCAATAAACCAATTATGTTCATCAGATGTATGATTAACAACTAAATCCATCATCAATTTCATATTACGTTCATGCATTTCATGTAATAGCTCATCCCAATCTTCCATTGTTCCGAACTCGTTCATAATTTTACAATAATCGCTTATATCATAACCATTATCATCATTTGGAGATTCATAGACTGGTGATAACCAAATCACATCAATCCCTAACTCTTTTAAGTAATCTAGCTTTGAAATAATCCCTTGAAGATCTCCTATACCATCATCATTACTATCCATAAAGCTACGAGGATAAATTTGATATACTACACTTTCTTTCCACCATTGTTTTTCCATTATGCTACCCCATTTCATTCATCATTCATTTTTCTCTTTTTTAAGGCGCAAACGTTTTCATTAATGAATGATAACAGATTCTATCTCAATTTAAAATAGCGCTTACAATTTTTATTGTCTTTTTCTAAGAAAACATATGAAAACCACTAATAAATCTCCAATAAATGAAAACGTTTTATTTTTTTATTTATTTTTTGAATCTATTCGTTTATAATGAACTCAAAGAAAACGTTTGCATAATTATTTCTAGGGGGAAATACCATGGCAGAACTTAAATTAGAAAACATTTATAAAATATATGATAATAACGTAACAGCTGTAACTGATTTTAATTTACACATTCAAGATAAAGAATTTATTGTATTTGTCGGTCCTTCTGGATGCGGAAAATCTACAACATTACGAATGGTAGCTGGACTTGAAGATATTTCAAAAGGCGAGTTTTCAATTGATGGTAAACTAATGAATGATGTTCCTCCAAAAGATCGAGATATCGCTATGGTATTCCAAAACTACGCTCTTTATCCACATATGAGTGTATATGATAATATGGCATTTGGATTAAAACTTCGAAAAATACCAAAAGATGAAATCGATCGTCGCGTGAAAGATGCAGCAAAAATTTTAGGACTTGAACAATATTTAGATAGAAAACCGAAAGCATTATCAGGTGGACAGCGCCAACGTGTTGCGTTAGGTAGAGCAATCGTTCGAGATGCAAAAGTTTTCTTAATGGATGAACCATTATCAAACTTAGATGCTAAACTCCGTGTTGCAATGCGCTCAGAAATTTCTAAGCTACATCATCGTCTTGGAACAACAACAATTTATGTAACACATGATCAAACAGAAGCAATGACTATGGCTTCGCGTCTTGTCGTTATGAAGGATGGAAAAATCCAACAAATTGGAACTCCAAAAGAAGTATATGAAACACCAGAAAACATCTTCGTGGGTGGATTTATCGGCTCACCAGCTATGAACTTCTTCCGTGGTAAATTGACTGAAACCGATTTCGTTATAGACAATACTATAAAAATTAAAGTATCTGAAGGAAAAATGAAGATGCTACGTGAACAAGGCTATGTAAATAAGGAAATTGTTTTAGGTATTCGTCCAGAGGACATTCATGATGAACTACTATTTTTAGAAGCTTCACAATCTACTGCCTTCACAACAAAAATTGAAGTCGCTGAGTTATTAGGTGCTGAATCCATTTTATATATGAAACTTGGGAATCAAGATTTTGCGGCACGTGTAGATGCAAGACATACGTTTTCACCTGGTGACCAAATTAAATTAGCATTTGATATGAATAAAGCGCATTTCTTTGATAACCAAACTGAACAACGTATTCGCTAAAAAATTTATCTTTACTATACACATATAAAAAACCGTCCACATATATTGAGGGCGGTTTTCATTATTATACTAGGGCTTCTCCTGTATGAAATGATTGTCCTTTCGTGCCAATAATACCGAAAATCGGTAAATCACTAAGCACCACTTCTTCTTGCTGTTTCATAAAAGATGACGTTAATTGTTTTATCTCTATCCAAACGTCATTAATACAAAGTACATTGGAATCGTTCTCTTGTTGGCGAGAAAAAATAGAATCTATTTTATATAAACCAGCATTTTGAAAAAGCATGTCAATGCGACTGAATGCATTCAAAGTAATGCTAATAACGCGTTGCCAATCTCCTTGCTTTTCCATATCATAGAATACAAAAAGGGCTTCTCCGCCTAGATTCGTAATTTCCTCCACTGTTGCTTGTCCACTCTCTTGATCAATGTCCGTCACAATAACTTTTGCGCCTTGTTTAGCCAACAAAAGAGCTGTATTACGTCCAATACCGATGCCACCGCCAGTTACGATAGCAACTTTTCCTGCAAGCTTCATTTTCATTACCCCTTCTATAAGTCTTACCGTCATTCAGTATACTCCTTTATGAGATTATTCTGCAAGCAAGAAAAATTGCCATTCGATTTGTAAACGTTTACTTTTTATCCTTCTTTTTTCTTACTCTTACGCTGATCAAGAACTAGACCGATAAAAATGAGAATGCCCCAAAAAATTATGCTACCTCCTGTCATCTCAACTTCCCCCTTATTATATAAAGTAAAACTTTAATCAGCCCCAAATGGTGAGATAAAGATATTATTTTTAATCATTATACCATTATCTTAATTTTCAATCTATTATAAATAGAAATGACACATTTTAGTTTTTCCTTACTGTAAATATTCACAATATACTTATAAAATAAAAAAAGACCCTTTTATATATAAAAGGGTCTTTTTTTATTTTATTATACAAGACTTATTATTTTCGTCTTTGTAATTAAGTCCTGAAAACCGCAATTGTCTTTGCGGAACAACATCATATATACGTTACATATTAATGGAATTCCTAATAGCAATACGTTCGGTAATAACACTACAAAAAATCTTATAATTAATGTTTGCAACGTTAGCTTTTCACTCTTCAATGAAATTAATTTTATTCTCGTTACCTTTTTGCCAAGTGTAACACCGTTCCAAATAAAGGGTAATACAATAAAATATATCGCCATTAATATGAAAACTACTGCGAAATCATATCTAAAATCACCTAAGCTTATATTAAAGCGCTTAAACATAGCACTATAGTTTCCGGTCATAATAGCTACTACTGCACCATACATAACCGAGATTAAAAACATGTCAATTAGGGAAGCACCTATGCGATTCATTACAAGCGCTGGACGATGCATCTTTAACTTCATTTTATGTCGACTCCTTCATATCCTTCTTTACCCGTCTCATCGTACCACTTCTAAAAAACATTGTAAACTAGCGTTTCTCTTACTTTTCTTGTACAATTTGTTACAATAGCATTATAAAGGAGGTTCCCATATTGAAAAAATGGATAATCCTATTCGTCGCCTTCCTATTAACTGGTTGTGCAGGAAACACAAGTCACTTAACTTATACGGTTAACGATGAATACGAACTCATACGTACTTCTGGAAATGCATTTGAACTTTTCCCCTCGCAAGATGCTGTATATGCCACACAATACATCCCTGCAAAAATTACAGACATTGCTTGGGATGATAAATACATTATTGCAAAACAAACTGAGGAAAAATCAGATCCAAATAACCCTGACGCAGCAATTGCGAATAAAAAAAGTGAACATTATTGGATTATTGATGTAAAGCACAATAAACGTTTCGGTCCCTACAATGAAAAGCAATTTAATGAACAAAAAGATGCGTTTAAAATTAAGGTGCCTTTTCAAAATGTAGATTCATACATAAAAGAAATAAAAAAACAGTCAGCATAATATTTGTATGCTGACTGTTTTGTCTTACATTATTTTAGTGAGATGTTAAACGTTTGTGGCTCTTTTACAACATCTTGTGTTTCTGAATCTCCTGCAAGTAAATCATCAGTTGTAAACTGAATATCCTTTACCTTGTCTTTTCCATCGTCAAGTATTAAACCAATAATACCATCTCTTATTTCACCAGGCTTATAGTCTTCTCTTGATACATTTTTTGTACCAACTAACGTATCTTCGTCATATAAAAAGTTTTGAGTGGCTACTTTAAAATGTTGCTTACCATTAATCATAACATCATTCATAGAGAAAAATTGCATATTTTTATTTCCGCTATTCTCCACTTTATATGTAATCTCAACGTAACGAATTGTATTACTAATCTCTGTTCCACTTAGCGATGCATATAATTCTGCATCTTCTTGGCTTACTTTATCCCCTAATCTACGTTTTACTTCTTCAGGAGTTAGTGCCGTGTATACTTTCAATGTATTTTTTGCCTTTTCACTCATTTGTGATAAAGAGATTACTTTCACATCTTGTACGTGAATTTTCATTGGCGCTACTTCAAATGTTTGATTCACAGAATGCATCTGCTCTAACTTGAAAGTACCCCATCCTGTTTCTTTCACTTTTTGTCCTACTTTTTTCAGCTCACGCCCACCATATTCTTTCGTTTCAGGAATAGATTCTTTCTTCTTCGGTTCAGCTTTCTTTTCTTCTTGATGGAAGCAACCACTTAACATAAGAAGAAAACTACATAAAACAAAAATACTTTTCCATGCTTTCATCATTTCATTTCTCCTAACGCTATCATTCATGAATATAAAATTAGTCCCTTGCTTTGTAAACTATAGAAACAATGACAATTCCACAAAATGAACTTGTCAGTCCAGATACTATTATACCTCCAATTTGGAAAATATGAAAATAGGGGTCTAGGAACGCATGCACGATAAATATAAAAGCTGTCACAATGATTATCGAAACCCAATACTTTCTTTTTTCTAAAGCTACAATCATATCTTTCCCTGTTTCATCTTTATACTTCCATAGTACGTATAATAGCAATAATAAGCCAACACATGTACTCCCATGTTGCATATATTTATACAATGGAATACTGTGTAATTCAATTTGTAACAATGCTATTTTCATAACGAAATAGCCTGTATTATGAGTAAATGCATCCAAAACGACATGCGTGAGCATACCGAATAATGCAGAATAGCAAAATACAAAGAATTCTTTCCAGGTATGTAGCCCCCACCTCTCATCTATTGCATATGAATAATAACCAGCAAACGGTTTAGGCAAATGCGTTATAAACGGCTTTTTTAAAATGTAATGATATATGTATGCGATTAGAAATACAAGCGGTAAATTTAAATATAAGAACCCAAGCCATGTATGGCCAATAACACCATAGGGTCTAAAGTGCAAAAAATATTCAAAGTCAGGCGCCATACTACCTAATATAAGAGCCGTTACTGAAATATGTTTAGAGTGCTTTTTCGCAAAAGGAAGAACTGCTGCTGGATGTGCAAATGTAAACGGCATACTTTAACTCCTTCTCACATTTTCAATAGAATACCATATATCATAACGAGAGAATGAATCTTCATGCAATATTTATTTTCACATTGGAATATGATAGTTTAAATGATATAATCCACATAAAATATTCAGAAAACAAGAAGGGATTCAGGTGTCATTAACACTTGTATTTGCTGCCTTTTTAAATTCAAAATCCGTTATGAATTGAGGTTTATATATTGATTGACGTACCCTTTTTACAAAATGTCACATTAAAAAAAGAAAATATCCCTAGTTTTTCCGCATATCCTTACTGCTTACCCGCTATTCGAACATTACAATCACTAGATTTCCATCCAAATGTAACATTCATTATTGGAGAAAACGGAACAGGTAAATCAACATTACTTGAAGGAATTGCAATTGCGTTAGGTTTTAATGCAGAAGGTGGAACGAAGAACTTCCGCTTTAGCACAAACGATTCCCATTCATCTTTACATGAATACCTTCGAATTTCAAAAAGTTTCAATACACCAAACGACGGTTTCTTTCTTCGCGCTGAATCATTTTATAACGTTGCTTCTTATATTGATGAAATAGATGCTGATAGAGAAGCACGTGGGAATCCGGTTATCAACTCTTATGGTGGTATCTCACTACACAAACAATCACACGGTGAATCATTCTTCTCATTATTTATGAACCGTTTTTCAGGACAAGGTTTATACATTTTAGATGAGCCTGAGGCAGCTTTATCACCAATGAGACAACTTTCCATGCTCATTCGAATGCACGAACTAGCTGAACAAGGTTCACAATTTGTTATCGCGACGCATTCTCCTATTTTAATGGCTTATCCTGAATCCACTATATATTCTTTAACACAAGAGGGAATTCACGAATCCACATTAGAAGAAACTGAGCATTACCAAACGACGAAACTTTTCTTTGAAAATCGCGATCGATTATTCCATCATCTATTTGAGTCGTAAAAAAAGAAGCAGCAATAGCTGCTTCTTTTTTATAGTGCTTCTATAAATAAGGCAACCCCGATACCGCCACCGACGCATAAAGAGGCAATTCCTTTTTCTAACCCACGTCTTTTTAATTCGTGAATTAAACTTACTGTAATACGAGCCCCTGTACAACCAATTGGATGCCCAAGTCCTACGCCACTACCGTTTACGTTCACTTTTTCACGGTCTAAGCCTAACTCTTTCTCTACAGCTAAATATTGAGCCGCGAAAGCTTCATTAATTTCAAGTAAATCTGCATCTTCCAATGACCAATCTACTTTTTCTAAACCTTTACGAATTGCTGGTGCTGGTCCAATACCCATAATTTTTGGATCTACTCCAGCTACTGAATATCCAACAATTCTAGCTAACGGTTGTAAACCTTTTTCTTTCGCTTTTTCTTCGCTCATTAATACTAGAACTGCACTCCCGTCATTAAGGCCAGATGCATTTCCAGCAGTCACTGATCCATCTTTACGGAACGCCGGCTTCAATCCAGCTAATTTTTCAGCTGTAATATCTGCACGTGGATGTTCATCCTTCGAAAATACAACTTCTTTTCTACGCTCTTTTATTGTAATAGGAACAATTTGATCGTCAAAGTATCCAGACTCGATTGCCTTCAGTGCCAATGTATGACTGCGAAGAGCAACTTCATCTTGTTCCTCTCTTGTAATTTCATATTGTTTAACTAAATTTTCCGCTGTTTCACCCATCATAATATGGTGAATCGGATCTTCTAACACTTCCCACACCGTATCACGAATTTCTCCGTGCTGTAGACGTTGTCCCCAGCGGTGCTGTTTCAATGCATAAGGGCTCGAACTCATCGCTTCTACCCCACCTGCAACAACAACATCACTTACACCTAATTGGATTTGCATTGCAGCTGACATAATTGCTTGCATACCTGAAGAACATTGACGTTGGATTGTATATCCCGTAACTGTGTCAGGAAATCCTGCCGCTAATGCAGCTGTTCTCGCCGTATTTGCTTCATCAGTTCTTTGAATACAATGACCTAAAATTACTTCATCAACTTCATGTGGTTCTACCCCGCCTCGTTTTACAGCTTCCTGAAGTACAGGAACAGCTAATTCTACTGGCGTTACATTTTTTAGCGCTCCTCCAAAAGTTCCAATTGGCGAACGAACTGCAGCTGTAATAACAACATTATGCATTTTGCACTTGCCCCTCTCTTATGTACCCTAGTCAGTTTTTAGGTGAAATTCCATAAGATGTATATCTATAACTATCATACTATAAACATACTAAAAAATCAAAATATTTAATATAATAAAAATAGAAGGAATTAACCTTCTATTCTGTCAGCGCATATAAAAACTTTTGTAAAATTTTCTCTGTCGTTTCATTCAATTTTGGCAACTTATCTACTGGAAAATATTGAAGTTTTAACCCTTCATGATCGAGCTTTAATTCCCCGCTCACATGATGTGCCTGATACAGATGAATAACATTGAAAATTTCATCGCCATTCGGATAACGGAAATATACTTCTTTTCCTGATAGAACACCAAGAAATTGCATTATTTTTGCAGTTAACCCCGTTTCCTCAAATAACTCTCTACGTGCAGTTTCTTCTGTCGTTTCGCCCAGTTCCATCGCCCCACCAGGTACACCCCAATCATATGTATCTGAACGATATTGAAGCAATACTTCTTGATTATCGTTTAATATAATAATTGCTGATCCTACGAGAATAAGCGGCCTTGTACCAACGACTTTTCGTAACTCTTCAATATACCCCATATGTAAATTCCCCTTTCCCTAACCTCCCTTATCATAACAAAATTTTGCTCTTTTTGTTCATGTAATTTTAAAGAAAAAAAGAAGCTTTCGCCTCCTTTTTTTCACCTTTATTTCTTAAAACTTTCATATTTTACAGCTTCAAAAGCTTCCTCAATTTCATCATTACGATAATGGACATATGTAAAACGCCCCAATTCTACTAATCTTGCTATTTCCTGTAACGCTTTATGCTGCTCATATGTTTCTTTCAGCTTAATATGTACATAAAACTTCATTAACGGATGTTCATATAAAGGTTCTCCCACCTCTACATATACATCTTCCACCCCTTGTACAACTCTTACATAACTTGCAAATTGATAAAGAGCTTCTCTGTCTGAAACGATTTTTAATGTATACATATATTCTCCCCCTTTTCTTTACTATATCAAAAAGATGATCACACTACGTTATAGAACTATGAAATTTTTTCGACTTGTCATCTATATATTCAATAAAGAAGGCGTTTATCCATACATGACATCTTTTCCCCACATATATTATAGGAAGAACTTTTTTTCAGTTGAGGTGTTCCTTATGGATCCATACGTCAATATATGTATTTGTATTACTCCCGGCGCCGATATTTCTGATGACCGCATCGCAAAAGATTTAGCTGTTGCAGAATCAATTTGGCACCCCATTACATTTCAAATTCAAGAAGTAATTGTATTAAATGAACTTTTCCGTTTTTTTGACCGTGAAATCAGTTATAAAAATTCCATTCAAAGTCAAGAAAAGCTGGCATCCTTTTTCCAAACATGTGTAAATGAAGCTCCTGAATGCGACCTTTATATTTGTTATATTGGCAGTGATTATTTCAAAGAAACAGCAGTAATTGCCTGCGCTTACTCTTTAGCAAAACAGCAACAACTTACCGGATATATCGTTTTAACAAACTCGGCTGCTCCTATGAAAAATATATATACGCTTGCTCACGAAATCGGTCATATTTTATTTACAAGACGTGTTCACGGAAAACTTACTCACGCAGATCCTCATTCCCCAACTGGCTCGGAGCACCATCCTTCTCCAACCAATCTTATGTATCCGATAGTCCCGCGCCCTGAAAATGTTCCTATTCAGTCTCTATTGACGAACGAACAAAAAACACTCTCTTTACAAAGCTCTTTATTGCAAAGAAAAAAACAGTAACCCTCATGTTACTGTTTAAAACAACTTATTCCAATCAACAAAACAAATCCCGGCTGCTAGAAATAAAAATAGACAACTAAATGTAAATGTAATCCCTCTAAAAATCCCTATATAATATTTCTTTGGAAATAATTTTTGGTATATCCAGAGCAGCCGCTTTTTATTGAATTTCTAGTTCACACTTTTTCTTTCTTCAATTTTTAAAGACCATCTCATTAATCCATATATACTTCCATACATAAGTAATATCTTTGCAATTCCCCAAAATACATTTCTTTCTTCTAAGTCTTTAAATAAGAACATAATCGCAAGAGGAACAATTAGTACCAAAACACCCATCCAACCAAGAACATATACTTCACCAATAAGAAGTAATAAAAATATACTTACTGCTAATATATATGTCTGCATTGTCGACAATTGTAAAATTGGCGTCCCATACCATTTATTCATAAACATTAATAACACTAATAATAAAATAGGTATCATTACTATTACATAAATAATTCCAAACTCTACTGATTTACTTTTAAAAGAAGACATTCTAAACGCAAAAACCGTTCCAATAATTGTAATAATTAAAACGATAGGATAACCAATTACCTGTACATTTGTTAACGTAAATTGTTGATTCGGATTTCCAAATAAAATATTGGTTAGTAACCAATACCCACCTATCCCAATAATCATTCCTAAAACACTCTTTATACTTCCGCCTTTATCCTTCTCCATCTCTTTCGCTAATTCTTCCGCATATTCTTTTGGCGAATCACCAAATATATTACTTACCGTTTTTCCTTCTTTCTCACCTTCAATTAAATGAGGTTCTGCATCTTCTAAAAAAGCGTCAACATCTTCTTCTTTAATTCCTTGTGTTATTAAATATACTTTCGTATCGATTAAGAACTTTTCTCCTTCTTTAGAAATCTGCATTATAGCCCCTCCCTTATTTAACCATTTCTCTTCTATTCGCCTTCACCATAATTTCAACAAAAATTAAAATAAATAAACTTCCGTATAAACATATAATTTGAAATAACATTGGAACAAGATCTTCCGTTGTAAATGTTTTAAACACTAACATAATTGAAAGTGGAATGATTAAATATAAGTTTTTAAACCATCCTTCAAAGTATATATTTATAGCTACTGTGATGATAAAAATCCCACCAGCTACTATATAACTTTGCACTTCGGTGAATGTGAGCATTTTTGTCGGATATATCACGTCTAATATCGTAACAGCTCCTAATAAAAACATTGGAGCGATCATAACTAAAGACCACATAGAAAACCATGTTTTTGTAAAACTTGTTACGAAGGCCATTTTGCGAAGTAGAAAATTAGGACCTATAACAACTAAAATCAATGAAAAACTATAACCGATACACTGAATAAGTGAAATCTGTAACATTCCATGATTCACTATTAAGATAGAAGCAATAATCCAAAACGATACGATATTCATTACTGTAAAACCAATTTGCTTCCACGTTTCCTGTCTATCTTTTTCCATCACTTGTACAAGTTCATTTGCATATTCTTTCGGTGAGCTTCCGAAAATATCTTCTACACTTTTCCCATCACTCTCACCCTCAATTAAATGGAGTTCCGCATCTTCTATAAAATTTTCAATATCGCTTTCTTTCACACTCTTTGCCGTCAAAAATAATCTCATATCTAACAAAAACTTTCGCGCTTCACTTGATAGCATTATTTTCTCCTTCCCTTCCCTTCAAGTAGACGTTCTACACTACTTTGCATCGTTTCCCAGCGATCCATAAATTCATCAAGTGCTTCCTCGCCTTTTTCTGTTAATGTATAATATTTTCTCTTTGGACCAGATGGAGATTCCTTCATTACGCTTGTTATTAGTCCTTCTTTTTGCATTCGTATTAATAACGGATAAATACTTCCCTCACTCGCCATTGTAAAACCATACTTCCCTAGCTTTTCACTCATTTCATAACCGTATATTTCGCCTTCAGAAATAATAGCAAGTAAGCATCCTTCTAAAATCCCTTTCAGCATTTGACTTGTCGACATAATTCAAATCCTCCTACTATCTTGCTTTACAAGATAGATAAGCGTAAGTATCTTACTTTACAAAATAGTATAGCAAAGACTATTTTGCAAAACAAGATAGCTAACGATTTTTTTTCCAAATGTTTGCAGGAATTTCATTATAGCTTCTCTAAATAGAGCACTATGAAAACTTTATTATGAAGGGATGTTTTTCATCATGGTTACAAATCGAGTTGTCTTTTTAACAGGTGCTGCAAGTGGCATTGGTTATGAAATGGGAAAGGCTTTTGCAAAAGAAGGTGCAAAAGTTGTGATTACCGATCGGCTTGAAGAACGTGCAAAAGAAGCTGCTGAACAATTACAAAATGAAGGTTTTCAAGCTATCGGTTTAAAATGTGACGTTACATCTGAAGAGGAAATTACAGCAGCAATTTCTCAAACAGTTGATCATTTCGGTTCATTACATATATTAATTAACAACGCAGGAATGCAACACGTTTCACCCATTGAAGACTTTCCAACTGAAAAGTTCGAGCTACTAATTCAAATTATGCAAATTGCTCCGTTTATTGCAATTAAGCATGCCTTTCCGATTATGAAACAACAAAAATATGGTCGTATTATTAATGTCGCTTCTATTAACGGCCTTGTCGGGTTTGCTGGAAAAGCTGCCTACAATAGTGCAAAACATGGCGTAATTGGATTAACAAAAGTTGCCGCTTTAGAAGGTGCTACGCATGGTATTACTGTTAATGCCCTTTGCCCTGGTTATGTTGATACCCCCCTTGTACGTAATCAACTACAAGACTTAGCTACTACACGAAATGTACCACTTGAAAATGTTTTAGAAGATGTTATTTATCCACTCGTTCCACAAAAGCGCTTATTACAAGTACAAGAAATTGCAGATTATGCGATGTTTTTAGCGAGTGAAAAAGCTAAAGGTATAACTGGTCAAGCTGTCGTTATCGATGGTGGTTATACCGCTCAATAAAAATAAAGTTTGCTCAAGAAGAGCAAACTTTATTTTTTATCCCGAGGATCTTCGTACTTTAGTAATTGCCGCGGGAGCTTCTCAATTGCAACAATTACCCCCTCTAATTTACTTTCAATACGGTGGAGTAAATATAATGTTACAACAATCGGAAACCCTACATTACCTATCATCTTGATCCACTCTTCCACCCTCTTCCCCTCCTTTCATTATATAAGTAAGAGAAAACACTGCATTTAGGCATAAAAAAACAAGCTATTATGTATTAGCTTGTTTTTCAAATAATGATGCAATTTCTCGTTTATAGTCCCCGCGTATAATACCTTTCTCAGTAATAATTCCTGTAATTAATTCATTCGGCGTTATGTCAAATGCTGGATTATAAACATCCGTTCCAATTGGTGCTACTTGTTTTCCAAAGATTTTCGTAACTTCTGTTTCATCTCTTTCTTCAATAATAATTTCGGCTCCAGTTTCTTTCGTAACATCAAATGTTGACAGTGGCGCAGCAACGTAAAATGGGATATTAAAGTACTTTGCTAAAATAGCTAAATTCATTGTCCCTATTTTATTGGCTGTATCTCCATTTGCGACAATTCGATCCGCCCCCACAATAATTGCGTTTATTTCTTTCGTTTGAATAGCATGAGCTGCAGTATTATCTGTTATAAGGGTCACATCAATATTTGCTTGCTTCAATTCCCACGTCGTTAAGCGACCACCTTGTAAAACTGGTCTCGTTTCACACGCATATGCATGTAAACGCACACCTTTCTCTTTTCCAATATAAAAGGGAGCTAATGCAGTTCCATATCTGGCAGTTGCGATACTTCCAGCGTTACAGATTGTTAAAATATTATCGCCATCTTTAAAACATGTTAACGCATATTCCCCAATATTTCGACACACCTCTTCATCTTCCTGTTGAATGCGAAGCGCTTCTTCTTCTAATATTTTTTGTGCTTCTTTTATTGTAGTAATCTCTCGAATAGATTCTCTCATACGATCAATTGCCCAAAATAAATTTACTGCCGTTGGGCGTGATGTCCCTAAATAGTTACAGTCTCTATTAAACTTCTTTTGAAATTCTTCGATATGTAAAGTATTATATTTTTTCGCTGCAAGCGCCAAGCCAAATGCAGCTACAATTCCAATTGCAGGCGCTCCGCGTACTTCTAACATTATGATACTTTTCCAAACCTCTTCAATAGTCGTTAATGTTTTGTATTCTGTGCTATGTGGCAATTTCGTTTGATTTAATACCGCAATTGCATCCCCTTTCCAACTTACAGATCTCGGAACAGTAACGATTGTACTCATGCTTTTACACCCCTTGAAACTGTCTGTTGAAATAATGTTCGAAACAGTTGAATATCAGCACTTTTAGATTCATATTTTATTAGTTCTTTTCCTAAGGATAGCGCTTGTTTCTTAGCTTGAATTCTTGTTTCTTTATTTTCTATTTCATCTAAATCTGCTACATGAGCTAAACCAATTGTTCTACGAATTAGTTCACATCCGGCAAATCCAACAGCATCAGTAAAGATATTTTGCAAAATAATTGGTAACCATTGTTTTTCTTTCGTATATGCTTCTACACCTTCTCCAATCCATAACTTTGTAAAAGTCTCTACAAAATAACTCCACGTCTTTTCTATATGGAAAAATAGTACACTTCTCTTTTCTTCTTCTCTAGATAACGCATTTAATAATAGATTTGCAATAAATTGACCTATGTCAAACCCAAATGGGCCATATGCCGCAAATTCTGGATCAATCACTTTCGTTTCAGAAGGTGACGAAAAAATACTACCAGTATGTAAATCACCATGAATAAGAGTTTCTTTTCTTGTTAAGAACTTATATTTATATTGTGCTACTTTTAGTTTTAAAGTTTTATCACTCCAAAGTTCATCAACCACGAGCTGTAAATCTCGCTCATAATCATTTGTATCATAATGTCCAAACGGATCTGTAAACACTAAATCCTCTGTAATTTTACAAAGGTCCGGATTTACAAAGGTACCTTCTAGTACCCTTTTCTCTTTTGACTGTAAACCAAAATCTGAAGTGTAAAATAAAACATGTGCTAGAAAACGACCAATATGCTGGGATAAAAGCGGATATTCTTCTCCGTCTATTAATCCTTTTCTTGTAATTGTTAGTCTTGATAAGTCTTCTATTACCGTTATCGCTAACTCTTCGTCATGACTGTACACTACTGGAACATAATCCGGTACATACTGCGCAAAAATTTGTAATGCCTTGCTTTCAATCGTTGCTCTTTTTATAGACAATGGCCAGCTTTCACCAACTACTTTCGCATAAGGCAGTGCTTGTTTTATTATAATGGATTTCTCTCCATCATCTAATTTAAACACGTAATTTAAGTTTCCATCTCCAATTTCATGACAAATGACATTTGCCTTCTCTTCAAAATAGCCATGATCTTTCGCATATTGTACAGCTGTTATTTCTGTTAATGAATAATATCCCATCTTCTTCTCCCCCTTTTTAAATTCAGAGGTTTTTCTAACATAGAAAAACCTCTTTCCACTAAGAAAGAGGTTTGAAGTTTATCTTCTCCCCTCTTATCTGCCAGAAAGTTTTACTTTCTGCTGGAATTAGCACCGTGCCTTTTGGCGTAATAAACGCCCCATTTCACAATGGTATTACGGTCGGTTGCTGGGCTTCATCGGGCCAAATCCCTCCACCTGCTCTTGATAAGAGTTGTATAATTTTTTGAATTTTCAACTTTATGTTGAAGACTATACCAAGAATAAAAATCACTTGTCAACATTTTATTTGTATAATTCTGGACGGCGATCCGCAAAAACTGGAATTCCTTTACGTACTTCTTTAATTTTCTCGAATTCAAGCTCTCCAAATAAAATTGATTCCTCTTCATTCGCCTCTACTACAACTTCACCCCAAGGATCCACAATTAAAGAATGACCTGCAAACACATTATTCGGATCCTTCCCTGCTCTATTACACGCAACAACATAACACTGATTTTCAACTGCTCTTGCTTGCAATAGCAAACGCCAATGTGCTAAACGAACTAATGGCCATTCAGCTACAACAAATAATACTTTTGCCCCTTTAGCAGTATGAACACGCATCCACTCTGGAAAACGAATATCATAACAAATTGTTCCAGCGCATTCAACAGCATCTAGCTTAAATTCGCCCGTACCATTACCAGCTATTAAATATTTATGTTCATCCATAAGCTGAAATAAATGTACTTTACTATATTCGTTGACTAACTGTCCTTCATTATTTACAACATACATCGTATTTGTAACGCCTTGCTCTGTTTGCTTTGCTATGGACCCACCAACAATATGTACATCATATCGCTTCGCCCATTCTATTAACTTTTCTTTCGTTTCCACTCCATCCCTATCTGCAATTTCAGAAAGTCTCGTTAAATCATATCCTGTTGTCCATAGTTCTGGTAAGACGATAACATCTGGCCTTTCCTTCATAGCTTCACTTATTTTATTTTTAGCATTCTCAATATTTTTTTCTACATCTCCAAAAACAATATCCATTTGAATACATGCGACTTTCATTTTTTCAGCCCCATTCTTATTTTTCTCTTTACAAAATACTGGAAAGATTATATCATTTGTCACTAGAATTGTAACAACTTTCAAAAGAGGTGGAAAGTATGAAATTATTTCAACCTTCTGAGATAGTAACATCATTGCCAACACAATTTTTCGCTTCACTTGTTGCAAAAGTTAACAAAGTCGTTGCAGCTGGTCACGATGTTATTAATCTAGGTCAAGGTAATCCAGATCAACCAACACCGCAGCATATCGTAAAAGCTTTACAAGATGCTGCCGAAAAGACCATTCATCATAAATATCCGCCATTTCGCGGACATGAAAGCTTAAAGGAAGCCGTGGCTACATTCTATAAACGTGAATATGGCGTCGAATTAAACCCAAAAACTGAAGTTGCTATTTTGTTTGGTGGGAAGGCTGGACTAGTAGAATTACCGATTTGTTTTACAAATCCTGGTGATACGATTCTCGTTCCGGATCCAGGTTATCCAGATTATTTATCCGGGGTTGCTTTAGCAAAAGCACACTTTGAAAGAATGCCACTTATTGCAGAAAATAACTTTTTACCAGATTATACGAACATTGATGACTCTATTGCAGAGCGTGCAAAATTAATGTTTTTAAACTATCCAAATAATCCTACCGGTGCTACTGCATCAAAAGATTTTTTTGATGCAACCATTCACTTTGCTAATAAACATAATATATTAGTTGTTCACGATTTTGCTTATGGCGCTATCGGATTTGATGGTCAAAAACCTGTTAGTTTCTTGCAAGCAGATGGTGCGAAAAATATAGGAATTGAAATTTACACATTATCAAAAACTTTCAATATGGCTGGCTGGCGCATCGCTTTTGCTGTAGGGAATGAAAGTGTGATTGAAACAATTAACCTATTACAAGATCATATGTATGTTAGTATATTCGGTGCAGTTCAAGATGCTGCTCGAGAAGCGCTATTAAGTTCACAGTCTTGTGTAATAGACCTTGTAAATAGTTACGAATCTCGAAGAAACGCTCTTATTTCAGCCTGTCACTCAATTGGTTGGAATGTAGACATTCCAACAGGATCATTCTTTGCATGGCTTCCCGTTCCAAAAGGATATACCTCTGAGCAATTTTCTAATATTTTACTAGAAAAAGCACATGTCGCAGTTGCTCCTGGTGTTGGATTTGGTGAGCATGGCGAAGGGTATGTCCGTGTTGGTCTCTTACATACAGAAGATAGATTACGAGAAGCCATTAATCGAATTGATAAATTAAATTTTTTCAAAAAGTAATTGACAACACGAAAAATATCTGACAAAATTCAGTTATCTTAAAAATTTAAACATTTCTAAATACTTCTTATCAAGAGCAGGTGGAGGGACGAGCCCGACGAAACCCGGCAACCGATCTACAATTGTAGACACGGTGCTAATTCTCGCAGCATTACGCTGACAGATAAGGAGCTGGTTGTAAAAAAACCTCTCCTTAGCTGAGAGGTTTTTTTATTTAACTAGGAGGTTATAACAATGAGCGGAATTATAGCGACGTATTTAATCCATGATGATTCACATAACTTAGAAAAAAAAGCTGAGCAAATTGCACTCGGTTTAACAATTGGCTCTTGGACTCATTTGCCACACTTATTGCAAGAACAATTAAAGCAGCATAAAGGCAACGTCATTCATGTTGAGGAATTAGCTGAACATGAACATACCAATTCGTATTTACGTAAAAAAGTAAAACGCGGAATTATTAAAATCGAATATCCGCTATTAAACTTCAGTCCAGATTTACCAGCGATTTTAACGACTACATTTGGAAAGCTATCACTTGATGGCGAAGTAAAATTAATTGACTTAACTTTTTCAGACGAGTTAAAAAAACATTTTCCTGGTCCAAAATTCGGGATAGATGGTATTCGAAATCTTTTACAAGTGCATGATCGTCCCCTTTTAATGAGTATTTTTAAAGGAATGATTGGACGAAACATTGGGTATTTAAAAACGCAATTACGCGATCAAGCAATTGGTGGTGTAGATATAGTAAAAGATGATGAAATATTATTTGAAAATGCATTAACACCACTTACGAAACGCATTGTATCTGGAAAAGAAGTTTTACAATCCGTATATGAAACATACGGACATAAAACGTTATATGCCGTAAATTTAACAGGACGAACTTTTGATTTAAAAGAAAATGCTAAACGTGCAGTGCAAGCTGGAGCTGATATTCTATTATTGAACGTATTTGCTTACGGACTAGATGTACTACAATCACTTGCAGAAGATGATGAAATCCCAGTTCCTATTATGGCACATCCTGCTGTAAGTGGTGCTTATTCAGCATCCAAGTTATATGGAGTTTCATCTCCATTATTACTTGGAAAGCTACTACGTTATGCTGGGGCTGACTTTTCATTATTCCCATCTCCATACGGAAGTGTTGCGCTAGAAAAAGAGGAGGCTCTTGCTATCTCAAAATATTTAACTGAAGACGATGCATCTTTCAAGAAGAGCTTTTCTGTTCCGTCTGCTGGTATTCATCCTGGTTTCGTTCCCTTTATTGTACGAGATTTCGGTAAAGATGTTGTTATTAATGCTGGCGGCGGGATACACGGACATCCAAATGGAGCGCAAGGCGGCGGTAAAGCTTTCCGTACTGCAATTGATGCTACTTTGCAAAATAAACCACTCCATGAAGTAGACGACATAAATTTGCATAGTGCACTACAAATATGGGGAAATCCCTCTTATGAGGTGAAATTATGAGTATTCAAGTATTTTGTGATTTCGATGGCACGATTACAAATAATGATAACATTATGTCCATTATGGAAAAATTCGCACCACCAGAAGCCGAAGAAGTAAAGAATAAAATTTTATCACAAGAACTATCCATTCAAGAAGGTGTTTCTCAATTATTTCAATTAATACCTACTAATCTGCACGATGATATTATTCAATTTTTAATAGCAACTGCTGAAATCCGTAGTGGTTTTCATGAGTTTATACAATTCGTAAAGGAAAATAACATTTCTTTTTACGTGATATCAGGTGGAATGGATTTCTTCGTCTATCCACTCTTACAAGGAATCATTCCAAAAGAGCAAATTTATTGTAATGAAACAGACTTTTCAGCAGAGTTTATTACAGTTAAATGGCCTCATTCTTGTGATGATCATTGTCAAAATCATTGCGGATTATGTAAATCATCATTAATCCGTAAATTAAGTGATACAGATGACTTTCATATTGTAATTGGAGATTCTATTACTGATTTACAAGCCGCGAAACAAGCTGATAAAGTATTCGCTCGCGATTTTCTTATTACAAAGTGTGAAGAAAATCATATTGCTTATACACCGTTTGAAACATTTCAAGATGTGCAAGCTGAATTAAAACTTTTGTTGGAGGTGAAGGCATGAAACAACTTTTTCGTCAATGGTATGACTTAAGCGAGATAAAAAAAGAGTTAACAACACGAAATTGGTTCCCAGCAACAAGTGGTAATATTTCTATAAAGGTTAGTCATGAACCACTTACTTTTCTTATTACGGCAAGCGGTAAAGATAAAACAAAAACCACTCCAGATGATTTTCTATTAGTAGATCATGTAGGAGTTCCCGTTTTAGAGACTGAATTACGCCCTTCAGCAGAAACAATATTGCATACACACATTTATAACAATACGAATGCCGGTTGCGTACTTCATGTTCATACAACCGATAATAATGTCATCACAAATTTATATAGTGATGCAGTCACCCTTCAAAATCAAGAAATTATTAAAGCTCTCGATATTTGGGAAGAAGGTGCAACCATTCACATTCCTATTATCGAAAACCATGCCCATATCCCAACACTTGGAGAAAACTTCCGAAAGCATATACAAGGAGATTCGGGTGCAGTATTAATCCGTAACCACGGTATTACCGTATGGGGCCGAGATAGCTTTGATGCAAAGAAGAGATTAGAAGCTTATGAGTTTTTATTCCAATTTCATATAAAACTATTATCAATTCAAGGAGGCGTTTCTAATGGCGCAAATTCGTATTCATGAAGTAAATACTCGTATTGAAAATGAAGTGGAAGTATCTAAATTTCTACAAGAGGAAGGCGTTTTATATGAGAAATGGAATATTTCTAAACTTCCTACTCATTTAAATGAAAATTATTCGTTAACAGATGAAAACAAAGCTGAAATATTAGCTATTTTTTCAAAAGAAATCGCTGATGTTTCAGCACGTCGAGGTTATAAAGCACATGATGTAATCTCACTTTCAAGTAGCACACCTAACCTTGACGAATTATTAATTAATTTCCAAAAGGAACACCATCATACAGATGACGAAGTTCGCTTTATCGTCAGTGGTCACGGCATTTTCGCTATTGAAGGTAAAGATGGGAAATTCTTTGATGTTGAACTTGAGCCAGGCGATTTAATATCTGTTCCTGAAAATGCAAGACATTATTTTACCTTGCAAGATGATCGCCAAGTTGTAGCTATTCGTATTTTTGTGACAACTGAAGGCTGGGTTCCAATCTATTAAGGTAGTTAGTTGAATAAAAGGACTTGGACCCCCTTTTCCAAACTTTTATTCACTCTACATATATACATCCTCCTATGGAACAGGCTTATTTCATTTTGAAATAAGTCTGATTTTTTATTTACTTGAAAGTACCATTTCATCACAAATTTACACCTTAATTTTTCAAGTGCATTTTTCGAACATTTTTTGAACATTTATTGAATTTTTTCTGAAAATTCTGTTTTATATGTGATATACTACAATTAACTTAGAAGGAAAATAATATCGCAAACAGAGGGGGATAATCATGAGCTTACTTATCGCACTTATACTTGGAGTTACATGTGGAGCATTTCCTGTTATTTTAGGAGCTATTATGGAAGAGTTAGAAATTGGTGTTTTAGGATTTGTCGCATCTTGTGTAAGCGCTTTATTATTTGGTTTATTCGGCGCTATTCCTGTTTCAATTCTGTGTGCTTTTTATATAATACGCCATGCTCGTACAAAACAATTTGGTCCTAATCACATCGCACAAATTATCCCGTTCCCGGTTGAACGATGCCGACGCGCTTCTAACTTATAATTATAAAAATTAAAGATGACTAAATAAATAAAAGTCCTCAAATGAGGACTTTTATTTATTTTCTTCTAGAAATTGAAACAATTCTTGTAGATGTAGGGCATCTTCACCATAGCTAACAGATACATGAAATATACCATCAATCTCAGCTTGCATATAAAGATCCACTCCATCACGATCATATTTCAATGCCAAATAAAACTCCATTTCTTCTAACATCTTTTTTGAGGTTCGAATTACATAATGTCCCTTCTCATCTCTTCCATATTCAAATTCTGGTTCAAAATCATATTTTTGTTTAAAAGCTTCTTTTTGTTTTTCATTAATTTGCATACAAGTAGCTCGCTGTACAGTATCAATCATCTCATCAAACTTTTGAAGGTCCACCTCGTTTACCCCCTTATATATTTTTTATATAGTACTTGTGTTCCACTATTTTCTTCGCCATCCTTAATTAACTCTTCATACAATTCTTTCGCCAAACTTAAGCCTGGGACTGGTAATTGTAATTTTTCTGCTTCCTCTAAAGCAATTTTCATATCTTTCATAAAATGCTTTACATAAAATCCTGGCTCAAAGTCTCCTTTTAACATTCGAGGAGCTAAATTACTTAATGACCAGCTACCTGCTGCCCCTGTTGAAATACTCTCTAACACTTTATCTGGATTCAGTCCAGCCTTCTTCGCGTAAGCAACAGCTTCACATACTCCAATCATATTGGAAGCAATCGCAATTTGATTGCACATTTTTGTATGTTGTCCACTCCCAGCTGGTCCTTGTAATTGAATGTTTGTTCCTAACTTTTCAAGTAAAGGTAAGCATCTATCATATATTTCTTTCTCCCCACCTACCATAATTGCGAGTTTTGCTTCTTTCGCACCAACATCTCCTCCTGAGACAGGTGCATCTAACGTATATATATTTTTGCTTTTTGCAACTTCATTAATCCGTTTTGCTAAAGTAGGTGTAGATGTCGTAAAGTCAATTGCTATCGTACCTTCTTTTGCATGTTCTATAATTCCTTCTATACCAAAATACACTTCTTCTACATCATGTGGATATCCAACCATTGTCATTACAATATCAACTTGCTTTACTAACTCTTTTGGCGTATTACACCAATTTGCACCATCTTGCACTAAAGAATCTGTTTTTGCTTTCGTTCTATTATATACATATACTTTATGACCATCTTGCATTAAGTGATAAACCATACTTTTTCCCATTACGCCAATACCAATGAAACCTATTGATAAAGTTTTATGTTCCATTTTCTCATCCCCTTTGTTCTAATAAATCATTTACCATCTTTCGGAACTCTTTATTAAAGTCATCATCCATACTATTTTTCACATTTGAAAATAAAATAACAAAAGTTCCTTTTTCTTTATTAAAATTATTGAAAGTGTTCCAACCAGATAATACACCATGATTATGAAAATAATCTGGATATATATAAAAACTAAATGCATATTTCCGTTCTGCTGAAGGTGAAAACATTGCTTGTATACTTTGTTCAGAAAGAAGTTTTCCATTTATAATTGCTTCGTCTAATTTCTTCATATCTCCAACTGTCGTATACATCTCACCACAACCATATAGCCAATCCATGCCTAACTTCTGCGCTGGTACAAGCTCTTGATCTTTTTTCACATAACCCTTTGTAAAATTTTTATCTCCAGGTACCATATTTCCCATACCGGATTCATGCATATCTGCTTTTACAAATATGTTTTCTTTTATGTAATCTCCTAAAGGTTTTTTCGATATATGTTCTATTATATAAGCAAGCACCATATAATTATAATCTGTATATCTCCAACCTGTTCCTGCAGGAAATTCTAAATTTTGACGTCCAATCCAATTAATTAATTGTAAGCGGGAAGCCGCATTAATATTGCCTTTTGCGTGTTCAGGTAAACCAGAGGTATGCGTTAATAAATGATATAGCGTAATATTTTTATTCTCCGGAAATGAAGGAATATATTTATTTACATTATCTTGAATATTCAATTTCCCTTGTTCTTGCAGCTGTAAAATAGATGTGGCAACGACTGTTTTCGTAATAGAACCGATACGATATTTTGTTTGAGGCGTATTTTCTATTTTATTTTGAACATCAGCATACCCATATCCTTTATTCAATATAACATGCTCTTTATCTGTTACCAAAACTGTTCCATTGAATTGCTTTCCGACTAAATATTGATCTAATTTTTGAGATATGCTAGCATAATCAATTTGTTGCTCTTCTTTTTCTTCTATATTCCCTTGTACTTCCGATTCAATAGTAGGATTCACTTTAGTTGTTAATACAGTGTTTTCCTTTATATTGGGGCTAACAAGAAAATAGTATACTCCGCCGCCAACTATAGCAGACAGTGAAGCCACCACCATTACTTTTTTTATCATATTGATCCTCCATAATTCCTTCGCTAAAAATTGTCCCCCTATTCTATTATCAAACAATAAAAAAAAATCGCAACAATTTGTTGCGAAAAATCACATTTTTTCTTTTCTATACACACATACTTGATTCTTTCCATTTTTTTTCGCTTCATATAATGCAATATCCGCTCGTTGCATTAATTCTTCTCTTGTAGTTCCTTGTTCATATAACGCAACCCCAAAGCTAGCTGTTAACTTCGAAATTCCAGTGAATTGCTTTGTTTCAATGAAGAATCGTAATGATTCCGCAACTTGAAATGCTTCCTTTTCTACTGTATTTGTCACTAATATAATGAATTCTTCCCCTCCCCATCTTGCAAATACATGTTGCTGCTCCACTTTAGATTTCATAAGCTCTGCAAGTTGTATTAATGCCAAATCGCCAAAATCATGACCATATGTGTCATTAACTGTTTTAAAATTATCTATATCAAATAAAATAATTGCTATTTTCTCATCATTACGTATTACCTTTTCCCATTCTACCTCTAGTATTTGTTGAAACTTTAAACGATTATAAATCTCTGTCAATGAATCTATCATAGCAAGTCTTTCTTGTTCTTGATAGATTTCATCTAATTCTGTAATTTCCGTGCACTTTACAATAAATCTTGATAAATCTTCTGGCAATGGTGTCGCACGTAATAGAAAAGTAGATACTGCCCCTTCATAATTTGACATCTTAATTCTTCTACCGCTTGATAAAGTATCGTCTAGCCATGTTATATCATGCGTCGTCGAGTAGTATCCATTTTCTCTAATAAAATGTTCAGCAAATACTAAATGTTGCTCGCGATAGGCAAACAAATTTTCATATCCGAAAAACGTTAAAAAATTTGTATTACAATCAACAATTTCATCATCTTCTACTATAAATAATAAATCATTTTGAAAATCAAACATCGTTTGAAGCAGTTCCTGTTGTAAACTAACTTGCCTTACTAAAGAAAGTTGATACAAACTCTTATTCACTTCTTCTAACACTGCTTGCGGAGTTACAGGGGCTATTACAATATTACGTATTCCTAATGCAAGTACATCTGTAAATTCCTTTGTTATTTGTTGATCCCAAATGACAATGAATGTACTTTGCGAGGTATACATATTCTTTATATATTTTATTTGAGAATAATCTGTTACATACATAATTATAATGTGCGGTTTCGTTCTTTGAAATAATAGTTCGCCCTCTTCAAAACTATTTGCTATAAACATACATTTTGGATGGATATTTTCTATCGTTTGTTGATGTTTACATCCATTTTCTATATAAAGGACATTTAACTGCAGATCTTGTAACACATTTTGGAAAACCGTATTCTCTAATAAAAAATGTAGTATGTTCATCACTAGTCTTCACTCACTTCATATATCTTGTTCTACTGAATTCCTCACAAACATTTTTAAAAGACTGTTCTCCAATAAACTTTAATTTGTGAGAAATACATATTAACAAGCTAATTGAGAATGTTATCTTCCCTTTTCACTCTATAAATTCCTTTTTTAGTGTATGATTATAGGAATTATATCGTTTGTATGAATGCCCTAGCTTATTTCTTAAAACTTGACAATTAAAATAAAGATATTATATTCTTAAATTCGATAACTTACAAAATGTAAGTAATATACATTGCGTTTTCCCGATAATTTTATATACAATTTGGAGGATATATTATGACAAACGACAACTTTTTTAACGTTCTATATGAACGCACATCTACACGTGCATTCAACCCAAATAAAGAAATCTCATCTACAGAATTACATGAGATTTTAAAAGCAGCAGCACAAGCACCTTCCGCTTGGAACTTACAACACTGGAAATTCCTTGTTTTTCAAGGTGAAGATGTACAAAAACGATTACACCCAATAGCTTATAACCAACAACAAATTCTTGATGCTTCTGCAGTAGTCGCTATTTTAGGTGATTTAGAAGCTTATAAAAATGTTGAGCCAGTATATGGTCCAATTGTAGAACAAGGATTTATGAAAGAAGAAGCAAAAGAACGCTTAGCTAAAAATATTGAATCTGCATATGCTCGTGAACAATTCCCAAGAGATGCTGCCTTTTCAAATGCATCTTTAGCAGCAATGCAACTTATGCTTGCAGCTAAAGCAACTGGTTGGGATACTTGTGCTATTGGTGGCTTCAATCCACAATCACTGACAGACGAATTTAACGTTTCATCTCGTTACGTTCCAATTATGCTTATTACAATTGGTGAATCAACTTTAAAAGGCCACCCTGCACCTCGCATGAGCGTAGAGCAAGTAAGCGAGTGGGCAAAATAATAAAAAACGAAGGCAACTACATTGCCTTCGTTTTTTTATTCCCTGTCATACTTTTGTAATATTACTACAAATCATTCGACATTTATACTTATGGAAAAGTATATTCTATTCCCTTCTCATAAATAAACGTGACGTTTCATGTCGAATTTTGTTAAGGCGTTGAAATATACCCGTGTATTTTTGTTACAATTGTGATACAATGATAACAAATAGATAACAAGAGAGGGATTTTCATTGAGTTCATACGGAAGCTTTATCGCACTTTTATGTTACATAGTAACTGTACTGCTTCTATATTTTATTGGTGATGCCGCAAACATCTCCATTTTACAATTTCCAAAAGAAGAAGCATTCCAATTAGAATCAGAAAAACATACTGCACGATCCATTGTACCACTACTCCTAGCTCTTCCTGTATATATCATCGTTTTATATAAAAGTAAAAAAGTGTAAAGGCTACCCATTTCATTTATTTCGGTGGTTTTTACATTTTTTTGTTATATTCCACCTATTTTAAACATCATTCCATACTAAACACCCAGCTAGTCATTTAAAATGAGAAAATCCCCTAGAAAAAATTCCACTCTCTGTCCAGTCACTAACTACCGAACTTACATAGATTATAAGTGTGAAGGGGGTGATGAGGATTATGTTTGGATCATTTGGATGCTGTGATAACTTTAGAGAATGTCATCATCATGAAAGAGAGCGCGACCATCGCGAGAAAGAGAGAGAGAGAGAGGTTAGACCACAACAACCAGCTGTATGTAACGTACTTGCTAACATTTCAGTTGGAACAGAACTTTCTCTTTTAAGCATTAGAGGTAACGGCACATTCAACAATGTTATTTTTGAAGGTTTCGCTAACGGTGTTGCTCTTTTCTCTGCTTTAGCTCGTAATGACAAAGACAACAAAGATAACAATAAAGACGATAAGAACAATCAAAATCGAAATACTTTTACTGGTATTTTACGTGTATGCCCAACTGATATCGTTGCAATCGCTATCTAATTCTGTCTCTTATCCTCGATAGTAAGCAAATAAGATTTACTTTTCTCATAGAAAAAACCTGAGACCGATTTCAAATCGACTCAGGTTTTTTTATTAATTATATGCTTTTAACTAGTTCAACAACTTCTTCAGCAGTTGACATCATTAATGCTTTTTCTGCTAATGTTTCCATTTCTGCTTTTGACAACTTGCTTAGCTGTGTTCTTGCAGGAAGAATAGATGTTGCACTCATACTGAACTCATCTAAACCTAATCCTAATAATAATGGGATAGCAAGTGAATCGCCCGCCATCTCACCACACATACCAGCCCATTTGCCTTCTTTATGAGCAGCATCGATAACCATTTTTACAAGACGTAAAATAGATGGGTTATATGGTTGGTATAAGTATGATACTTGTTCGTTCATACGGTCTGCAGCCATTGTGTATTGGATTAAATCATTTGTTCCGATAGAGAAGAAGTCAACTTCTTTCGCGAATTGATCTGCTAATACTGCTGAAGCTGGGATTTCAACCATCATACCAACTTCAATAGAATCAGAAACAGTTGTACCCGCTTCTACAAGTTTCGCTTTCTCTTCTAATAAAATCGCTTTCGCTTGACGGAACTCATCAAGAGTTGCAATCATTGGGAACATAATTTTTAAGTTACCGTATACGCTAGCACGAAGTAATGCACGAAGTTGTGTACGGAACACATCTTGCTCATCAAGACATAAGCGAATTGCACGGTATCCTAAGAATGGGTTCATTTCTTTTGGTAAATGTAAGTATGGAAGCTCTTTATCTCCACCGATGTCAAGTGTACGAACAACGACTGGCTGACCTTCTTTTACACCTTCAAGAACTGCTTTATACGCTTCGAACTGCTCTTCTTCTGTTGGAAGATTGTCACGGCCCATGTATAAGAATTCTGTACGGTATAAGCCAACGCCTTCTCCGCCATTATCGATAATACCTTGTACATCATTTGGTGTTCCGATATTTGCAACAAGCTCAACGTGATGTCCGTCACTTGTTACAGTAGCTTGGTCTTTTAATTTAGCCCATTCAGCTTTTTGCTCTTCAAATTTCGCTTTCTTTTCTTCAAACGAACGAAGAGTTTCTTCTGATGGGTTTACAATTACTTCTCCATCTAAACCGTCAATGATAACGATATCGCCGTTTTGGATTTTCTCCATAACAACTTTCGTACCAACAACAGCTGGAATTTCCATAGAACGAGCCATAATTGCAGAGTGAGATGTACGTCCACCGATATCAGTAGTGAAACCTTTTGCATACTTACGGTTTAATTGAGCTGTATCAGATGGTGTTAAATCTTCAGCAATGATGATTACCTCTTCAGAAATTGTACCAGGATTTGAGAAGTTAATTCCTAGTAAATGTGCAAGAACGCGTTTTGTTACGTCACGAATGTCCGCAGCACGTTCTTTCATATATTCGTTATCCATGTTTTCAAACATAGAAATAAACATTGATGCAACTTCATCCATTGCAAATTCAGCATTTACTTTTTCGCTATTTACTTTATCTTTTACTGGATTTACTAGTTCTGGATCATTTAACACTAATAAATGTGCTTCAAAGATCGCAGCTTTGTCAGCACCTAGCTCAGCAAATGCGTGGTCCTTAATAGCTTCTAATTCAGTTTTTGCTTTCTCAAGCGCAGCGTCTAAGCGTGCAATTTCTGCAGCTTCGTTTGTAATTGATTTCTTTTCGATGTTAAATTCAGGATTTTCAAGTCTGAAAGCCTTTGCAATAGCAATCCCACTTGATGCAGCGATCCCTTGAATGTTAAGAGTCATTATTCTCCTAATCCTTCGTTTTTCATAGTTTCTTCGATAGCTGCTAGTGCTTGAGCTGCATCATCACCATTTGCAGTGATTTTAATTTCTGCGTTTTGTTGAATGCCTAAAGACATAACGCCCATGATTGATTTTAAGTTAACGTTCTTTCCGTTATACTCTAAGTTAATGTCAGAACCGAATTTGCTTGCAGTGTTTACAAGTAGAGTTGCTGGACGAGCATGAATTCCTGAGTCGCTAGTTACTTTAAAGATTTTTTCCATGATAATTTATCTCCTTTAAATTACAGTATTTTTTAGTTGTATAGACGTGAGTACTACATCATCTATTGTATATAATAGGCGATGTTCGGTCAACCACATCGCCTATTATAATTATAAACATTTTGCGTCAAATTCCTACTGAATGTCAATAATAGCGGTTTCGCCCTTCTTAACATTTCCATCTTTTTTCAATTCGACTTGTTGCCCTTGTTGTAAGTTTGTAAAGACAATTGGTGTAATGATAGATGGTGCATTTTCTTTTACAAATGCAAGATCTACTTTTAATAATGGTTGGCCTTGTTTCACCTTGTCGCCTTGTGCTACAAGCGCTTCAAAACCTTCACCATTTAATTTTACAGTATCAATACCGAAGTGGATTAAAATTTCTTTTCCGCCTTCAGATTGAATACCAATCGCATGTTTTGTAGGGAATACATTGACAATCTCACCGTTCACTGGAGAAACTACTGTTCCTTCAGTTGGCTCAATTGCAAATCCGTCTCCCATCATTTTTCCTGAGAATACTTGGTCAGGCACTTCTGTAATTGGTAAGATTTTCCCTTCGATTGGTGATACAATTGTTTCATTTTCATCAACTTTTTGAGGAGTTTCTTCCACTTTTACAGGTTCTTCTTTTTCAACATGAGGTGTACGACCTGACATAATATCATGAATTTGTGATTTTAATGTGTCAGATTTCGGTCCGAAAATAGCTTGAATGTTATTTCCAACTTCAAGTACACCAGCTGCTCCAAGTTCTTTTAAGCGGTCTTTGTTTACATTCTTTTGTTCGTTAACTTGAACACGTAAACGAGTAATACAAGCATCTAAAGAAGCAATGTTTTCTTTACCACCAAGTGCTACTAATACTTCACGAGGAAGTTCGCCTGCTTCTGCTTTTCCTGCGCCGTCATTTGCATTTGCCACTTCACGACCAGGTGTTTTTAGATTCCATTTACGAATTGCAAAGCGGAATCCGAAGTAGTAAATAACTGCTAGTACAAGACCAACAATAATTACCCACCACCATGCTGTACGGCCTGGTAGTACACCGAATAATAGGAAGTCAATTAAACCACCAGAGAATGTCATACCAATTTTAACACCTAAAATTTGCATTGTCATAAATGATAGACCAGCAAATACAGCGTGAATTCCGAATAATACTGGCGCTACGAATAAGAATGAAAATTCAAGTGGCTCTGTAATACCTGTTAAGAAAGATGTTAATGCTGCAGAACCTAAAATACCTGCTGCTAATTTTTTATTTTCTGGACGTGCTTCATGGTACATTGCTAAAGCTGCTGCTGGAAGACCGAACATCATGAACGGATACTTACCAGTTGTAAATGTACCTGCTGTTAATTCTACACCGTCTTTTAACTGTGCCATAAAGATTTTTTGGTCACCACGGATTAATTCGCCAGCTGCATTTGTATACTGACCGAATTCGAACCAGAACGGTGAATAGAAAATGTGATGTAATCCAAATGGAATTAATGAACGTTCAATTAAACCGAATATAAATGCTGCGATTGTTCTATTTGCATCAATCATTTGATGTGAGAACGTATTTAAGCCACCTTGAATGTATGGCCAAACGAAGCACATGATAATACCTACTATTAAAGAGAATGTTGCAGTTGCGATCGGTACGAAACGCTTACCTGCAAAGAAACCTAAGTATGATGGTAATTCAATGTTGAAGTATTTATTATAGCAATATGCCGCTACTATACCGACGATAATACCACCAAATACCCCTGTTTGTAGCGTTGGAATACCTAATACGTTCGCATACGCTGGATCTGCAAATCCAATTTTTACTGGGTCTGCTCCAGAACTTGTTACTTTCACTAGCTTATCTACTTCTAAGAACACACTCATCGTTTTGTTCATAATTAAGTAGCCGACGAATGCTGCTAAACCAGCTACTCCGTCTCCACCAGCTAAACCAATTGCTACCCCAACTGCGAATAATAATGCAAGGTTAGCGAAAATAATATCACCAGATTGTTCCATAATTTTTGCAACCATTACGAACCAATCTGCTTTTAAAGCAGGAATAACATTTGTTAACTGTGGATTTTGAAATGCATTACCAAATCCAAGTAAAATACCTGCCGCCGGTAAAATCGCTACTGGAAGCATTAACGCTTTTCCGACTTTTTGAAGAACACCAAAGATATTCTTAAACATGGAAACCCTTCCTCTCTTATCTATATTGATACCTTCCGACAAACGCCAAAAAGACATGAGGAAAAAAAGATAGAACGATAGCTATACAAAGGGTAGTATATCCCTTTCTCTAGCTTACATTCCTTACTTTTCTCCACTCATGCCTGATCGAATCAGTAACACGTGTCAAAAATAGGTTTACGTATAAGTTCACTATAATTAAGGCAAACGTTTTCGTTACTCACCTTAATGTGTTTGTCGAAATTTGTATAACTTTGCAATAGTTATTATACATAACTATTGTAAGCGATTCAATCATTTTTTTTAACGTTTTCATTTTAGACAAAAATATATGACTTTTTACACATGCTCTGCCTTTACTAAGCGTTGCAAGTGCATCGTTAAATAAATACTTTCAGCTTCATATACAGGTAGTTGCAACTCTTTTTGCATGACCTTAACTAGCTTCCAAGCCAAGTTATAGCAAACTGGATACTCCGCCTTTAATAAATCAGCAAAACTTTGCGATTCCTCTACTTTTTCTCCTTTTTTCACCCTCTCAATAGCATATTGAAGATGACGAATAAGACGTAAATAATGAATGCTCTCTTGATCTAATGTAATTTGTAAGTTTGTCTCAATTAAAGATACAAGTTGTGCAATGAGACGGGAGTTTTGATTAACTGAAGATAAATCAGAATTTGTAAGCGAACTGTAAATGTGCAGTGCAATAAAACCAATTTCTCCTTCAGGCAATGTAATTTGCAAACGAGAATTTAAAAGTTCTACAACACCTTCCGCAATTTCATATTCCTCTGGATAGAGCATTTTTGTTTCAACTAAAAAAGGGTTATCAATTGTAAGTCCTTGTTTTAACCTTTTAATCGCAAATGAAATATGATCTGTTAACGCAATATGAATATGTTCATTTAGTGGAGATTTCGCTTTTCCTTGAATGTACAGCATAATATCGTTCATCAATTCAATTAATTTTTCACTAATATGCGGCACTAATAATTTGTATTGTTCACGATCACGTTCATTTTTTAAGACAAACATTTTTTCGATTTGTTCTTGCTCCAATACATCTTTCGCTTTTTTCCCAAATCCAATTCCTTTACCAATCACTACTACTTCCTCGTGTTCCGGATGGCTAGCAATGATGACATTATTATTTAAAACTTTTTTAATTTCTAGATAATTACTCATATAACACCACCCTCGTACTTAAATAGCCTACTTTTATGTTACAGAATATTCTTCTTTGTCGTCAATGTAAAACATCTGCCATTTAATAAAAATTCATTTTTTAGACATGTTTATATATGATGCGTATAATGTAAGAGCAACTGTACATAGAAAGGAGATAACAGCATGATTAAAATGTTTGTAAGTGATATCGATGGTACAATGATGCAACACGGAGGTCTTATTGATGAACAAGATGTTGCGGCACTGCGCAGCCTCGCCGAACAAAATGTTATTCTTTGCTTCGCTTCCGGAAGACTTGATAATGAAATTGCAGACTTAATGAAAGCTGTGAATACAAATTTTCATCGTATTAGTGTAAATGGTGTTTTTGTATATACACATGAAAATAAACAACTATTATCTGCAACTTTTGATTCCAGCATACTTCCCGATTTGTTAGCTATGACGAATGAAGAGCCTTATTTCCGTTATGTAAGTGATGAGCATAATTATTACATTGAAGAGAAAACACCTTTTATTCAAGAACTTGAACAACAAGTAACTATGACTTCTGTTGAAGAACCAAACTTACTACAGAAGATTGATGATACAATTTTCCCAAATAAAATTTCTGTCGGCGGAACAAAGGAGAGCTTACAACTCCTTCAGAAAAAAATTGATGAAAAATTCCACGGGAAAGTTAGTACTTTCATCTCAGCAGAACAATGTTTAGATGTAATGCCACCGAATGTTAGTAAAGGCTCTGCCATTTCTGTTTTATTAAATGAGTTTCAAATAAAACCTGAGGAAATTGCTTGTATAGGGGATTCTTACAATGACATTCCTATGTTTTCTTTAACTCCTCACAGTTTTGCTATGTCACAAGCAGATGATGCAGTAAAAAATCACGCTCACTATGTAGTAAATCACGTCAAAGATGCTGTTAACCACGTAATTGCTCATAATAAAAATACGACTCATTCCTTATAAGGATGAGTCGTATTTTTATTTCTTTACATGTTAACCATTTTCAATTCCACTGTACTTCACAAACTGAAATATACTATTTGTTACGTGCGATATTCGTAATAAATTTATAACGATCTCCACGATAAATACATTTCACGTACTCTAGCGGTACCTCACCTTCTGAATATGACCATTGACGCATTACAAGTACAGGCGCCTTTTTAGGAATATGCAGATGTTCAGCTTCATTTTCCGTCGCAACGGAAGCTTCAATTGACTGAGTAGCGCTAACAAGTTTAAAGCCCAGTTTTTTCTCTAAATGTTCATATAAAGATTGTTGCAATATCTCTTCGTTAATATCTTTTACAAGAGCTGGCGACAAATATGTCGTCTCAAAAGCAATCGGTTCATCATCAGCTAAGCGAATACGCCTCACTTCATAAACCGATTCCCCCTCCTGTATTCTCAACCGGTCTGCTATTTTAGCAGTAGCTGGAACTAGGCGGAAACTAAGTAATTGACTACTTGGGTTCATCCCACGAGAAATCATGTCTTCTGTGAATCCCGTCATTCCTTGCAATTTTTGTTCCACTTTCGGAAGTTGGACAAATGTTCCAATTCCACGCTTCCGATATAAATAGCCTTGTTCCACTAAATTATTAATCGCCTGTCTGATTGTCATTCGACTCACTTCGAACTTATCACAAAGTTCATTCTCAGATGGGATTTTATCTCCCGGCTTCCATTCGCCGTCCTCAATTAGCTGTTTCACCCACTCTTGAATCTGATAATAGATCGGAAATGGTGAATACTTGTCGATGTTCATCAGCAATCGCCTCACTGCATAAAGATAGAGCTTCTTGATCAGCGATTACGGTTACATTCGGATGACGTTGTAAAACTGTAGCCGGACACTCTTCACTATATTCACCTTGCAATAATTCTTTAACAGCTTCTGCCTTTTTAGAACCCATAGCAACAAGTAGAACTTGTTTCGCTTTCATAATGCTTCCAATTCCCATTGTAATCGCATGAGTTGGCACATCTTCTTCTTTTTCGAAGAAGCGAAGGTTTGCTTGGCGTGTAGATTCTGTTAATTCAACAATGTTTGTTGGAGAATTAAACGGTGTTCCTGGCTCATTAAATCCGATGTGACCGTTTTCACCGATTCCAAGAATCTGTAGGTCAACTGGGTTAGCAGCTAGAATGCTCTCGTAACGTTTGCACTCTTCCTCTAAATCACTTGCCATCCCGTTTGGTACATAAGTTTGTTTAAATGGAAGATGATCAAACAACTGTTCTTGCATGAAATAGTGATAGCTGTTTTTATCTTCATGTGGTAAATTTACGTACTCATCTAAGTTTACAGTGGTTACACGGCTTGTATCAAGTTTATTTTTTCGCATTTCTGCATAAATACCTAATGGAGAGCTTCCTGTAGCCATTCCTAATGTTGGATTTTCTTTTGTTTTTACAACTTCTTCAATTAATTTATAACCTGCTTCTGCTAGTTCTTCTGGAGTTTTTACAACAAGAATATTCATTTAATTACTTCCCTTCCTTCATATGAATTCCTAAACGAACCGTATCATATACATGTAAATCTTCATTCATCACAACAAAGTCTGCATCTTTTCCTACCGCTAATGCACCTTTATTATTTAATCCAAACTCTTCTGCTTGGTTAACTGATGTCATCAGTACTGCATCTTCGATTGAACAACCTGTAAATTCAATTACATTTCGGAAAGCTTGATCCATTTTTAGAATACTACCAGCTAACGTTCCATCTTCTAATCGAGCACTACCATCTTTTACATGTACTGGCTGTCCGCCAAGCTCATATAATCCATCTTCAAGACCTTTTGCACGCATTGCGTCAGTAATAACACTTACTTTTTTTGGTCCTTTTAACTTATATGCTAATTTCACCATATCAGGGTGAATATGAATACCATCTGTAATTACTTCAACCATTACATCTGGATTTAATAACACATGACCAACAACTCCTGGTTCACGGTGATGTAATCCACGCATTTGATTGTATAAATGTGTTGCATGTGTAATTTTTCTATTTTTTAGTTGCCCATCAATTGCATCTGTATGCCCCATTGTGCCAACTACACCAGTTTCAGCAAGATATTGTTCAAACTCTAATGCTCCCTCTTCTTCTGGTGCATATGTTACTAATTTAATTAAATTCCCACTTGCTTCTTGCCATTGTTTAAATTGCTCAATATTTGCAGGAACGATATGTTCAAGTGGTTGTGCACCTGCACGTTTCTTTGAAACATAAGGTCCTTCTAAGTGAATATATTCGAAATGCGCTCCTTTTTCTTTTGCTTCTTTTGCAGCAGTTAACGCTGCTTCAATTGCCTCTGGAGCTTGTGTCATTGTTGTTGGGAAGTAAGTTGTAACCCCTTCTTTTAACATTTCTTTACCTAGAGTTACTAACCCATCGCTATTTGCATCCATCGCATCAATATCGTATCCACCATGAATATGAACATCGATCATACCTGGAATTACAATCTTCCCTGTAGCATCAAAAACAGTTTCATTTTCTTGTGGTACATATTGAGCCATCAAACCAATTTCTTTAATGGTTTCTGCGTAACGAATAAATCCGTTTTCCACTATTTCTTGACCTGTGTAAATTTTGGCATTGATGACAATTTGCGTTTTCATTTTCATCGATCCTTTCCCATGAATTACCTACTTGTTATTATTACCTTATTCGCCTAGTTCCATCTTAATATACACACGAGTAGTTGTCTATACATTCTAATAAAATTTCCTTTTTATTCAACAGAAAAGGAAATTTCTTACGTCTCTTATAATTATAATATATATTATTCATTTTTCCAAAAAGGGACAGTATCGCCCCCCTAATATAGAAATCACTTCAATAATGGCATTAACCCGCTAGACTCTAACATAATATGTTCACCATCTGTTTCCATTTCTACTGTACTTTTATTCGTTCTATATACCATTATACCGTGCCTTTTTAAGCGTTTCACTACACTTTGGTGAGGATGTCCATACGGATTACTACTCCCGTACGACAAAATAGCAAACTGCGGTTCCACTTTTTTTATAAACGTTTCACTTGTTGAAGTATATGAGCCGTGATGCCCCACTTTTAACACATCTGCATGGACATCAAATTGTTTTAATATTTCATGTTCTGTCCGTACATCCGCGTCACCCATTAATAAAAAATCCGCTTTTCCATATCGCACCTTTAAAACAATTGAGGATTCATTATTTTCATCTTTTGATTTCCCATTGTTTAATACTTGTATAGAAACATGTGGATCCAGCGGTATATATTGTCCTTCCTTTACTGAAACGAAAGGTATCCCTCTTTTTTTTATATTATTCCGATACGTATGATAAGTAAGAGAACTATATGTTTTTCCGCTATCTAATATAAGCGATACCGGCATTTGCTCTACAATTGGAATTAACCCCCCTATATGATCCATATCGGGATGCGTACTGACAATTACATCTAAATGATTAATCCCTTTCTCAATTAATTTCTGAATAATAACCTCTCCTGCTTCATAAGGTCCTCCATCAATTAACATTGTTTGTCCATTTGGCATTATAATAAGTGTTGCGTCACCTTGCCCCACTTTTAAAAAGCTCACTTTCATTTTACTAAGATGTTGCCGATGCATATGTAAAGGAGACGTAGTATGAATGGACATCATATACCTTTTAGCTGATGCGCTATTTAAAGAAAAACATAATAAAACAGAAACTAATAATAAAATAATCCGCATACCTCTCATAACTCGTCTCCTTTTTTCATTTAGTATGGCACTGTAAATAATTGATATACAAAAAAAGCTTAGCAAAATGCTAAGCTTTTATTTCGATATCTCTTGTAAAGAACCGAAGAATAAATCTGCTTCATTCATTTGTTCATTCTCTTCAGAAAGCGGTGGTAAATCATCTAATGTTTTCAATCCAAATGTGTCTAAAAATTCTTTTGTTGTTCCGTATAAAATAGGACGCCCTGGTCCTTCTGCTCTTCCCATTTCTTTTATAAGTAAATGTGAAACCAACGTTTGTAACGCCTTATCAGTTTTAACTCCTCTAATCTCTTCCATTTCAGTCCTTGTGATTGGTTGGCGATATGCAACAATCGCTAACGTTTCGAGGGCAGCTTGTGAGAGTGAAGCAGCTGTTGGTGTATCTATTAATTTTTGATAATATGAAGCATGTTCTTTCTTTGTAGCAAAACGATATACTTTTGCATACTGTACAATTTGCAAACCACGGTTTGCACCTTCACATTCTTGTTGCATTTCTTCTAAAATATTAATTGCTTCATTCATTTCAATTTCAAGAACTTTCGCTATTTGTTCTGGATAAATCCCTTCATCACCAGAAACAAATAAAAGGCCTTCAATAATTGACTTTTGTTCTTTCCTATCCATTTCACGAGCTCCTTCCTTCTATTTTCTCATAAAAATACACATCAAAAAACCGAATCACAATTAATGCGTTCGGTTCAATATTTTTTCTCTTGTTCCAAACGATACATTAAAACATAGCATGAGATAAAATGTTGCTATCCCATTTTCACATACTGGCTCTATGCAGATTTATTAGAGCTTGATACGAAAATTTCATCAAAATTATGTTCTTGCTCAATTATGATTTGTTGGTTTTTCATAAGTTCCAGAACTGCTAAAAATGTTACAACCATTATTTCACGTTCATCATCAACAAACAAATCATAAAAACTTTGGCGACCACCCTTTATTTTTAACTGTTTTAAAATATCAGTCATTCGCTGTTCAATTGGTATTTCTTGACGAGTAATACGTGTTGTTACAGGTTTTTTTGCCTTTTTACGGCGCATTAATTTTTGAAATGCTGCTAGCATATCATATAACGTAACATCAAGAGGTAAGCTTGTCTCCTCTTCTTGTTGCAACGATGTAAAGTCAATTGGTGGACGTGTATATAGCTGTGCTCTTTCTTGTTCTCTTTCTTTTAACTCAGTAGCAACTTGCTTATATTTCTTATATTCAATTAACCTCTCCATCAATTCTTGACGAGGATCATCTATAAAATCATCACCGTTATCAAGTACATCTTCTTCATGTTTCGGCAACAACATCTTACTTTTAATTTGTAATAACGTTGCAGCCATTACTAAATACTCACTTGCAACATCTAATTGAAGTTCTTTCATCGTATGCACATAAGATAAATATTGCTCTGTAATATCTGCTACAGGAATATTATATATATCAATTTCATAACGATGTATTAAATGTAACAATAGATCTAACGGCCCTTCAAAAGCCTCTACTTTAAAATTATATTGCACAAAGCATCCCACCACATTTTTTCTATAACAACATAAGTATAGAGCATACTCATGTTCTATCCAACCTTTTTAAGAAATTTAATTAAAAATAGACCGATGCCTATGTCATCATGCCCACCACTTCATATGATAACAGTGTAGTAAGAACAATGTAGGAGGTCAAAAAACTATGGGTCACGTTGATTGTGGTTTTAGCGGTGGGTTCGCATTACTTGTTGTACTGTTTATTTTACTAATTATTGTAGGAGCAGCTTGCTTCTGCTAATATGAACAATAACGGCTAGGGGGAAACCTCCTAGTCGTTTATTGTTCATATTTCTATGATACACTTATATGTATAACCGTTAGATAGGAGCGAGAAAACATGTATCCTACCGAATACATACAATTTTTAATTCATTTCCATGGAGATTATGACTATTTTGAATGCCACGAAATACTAGAAGAGTATTGGAAGACAAAACCAAGAGGTAATCGTGATCATTACTTAGTTGGTCTCATTCAAATTGCAGTTTCTTTATACCACCAAAGACGTGCTAATTGGAATGGTTCTACAAAAATGATGAAAAGCGCAATTACAATTTTAGAAAAAAGCGGTGTGCCTTTACAACGTTTAGGAATTAATCAAGTACAACTTCTTTCCTTGCTCAATGAAAGATTGCAATCTATCCATAAAAAAGAACGTTTTGTACCTTTATTTTTACCCTTATCAGATTCATCGTTAGAGAAGCAGTGCATAGAGTTATGTCAAAAACAAAACCTCTCTTGGAAAGACTTGAATGCTATCCCAGGTGAATATATTATAAACAAGCACACTTTGCGTGATCGCACAGAGGTCATTACTGAACGAAACGAACAATTACAAAAAAGAAAGCAGAGATAATAAACTACTTATCTCTGCTTTCACGAATGTATATTTTGTTCTAGCCCTTTACATTTTTCGCAAAAACTTGCTGTTTGCTCATTTCCGCAAATTGTAAACTCAAGAAATTTACTCTTTAACTCTTGAACCATCTTCGTCCCAATCCCCACATGACGGTGAGACGGGTTCACACTCAAATGCTGAATTTCTAATACTTGATTCTCTTTTTTTACAATCCCCATTATTCCAACAAAATCTTCATTTTCTTTCCACAAATACAATTGCCAATCATCTTTTGCTTCATATTCTTTCATTGTCAATTGTAATGTTTTCACATCTTTTTCAGTTGGCATAAACGAAAGAAGCCCCATTGCAATTTTTTCATAACTTTTTTTAAAACGAATTAACATAACCCTTATCCCTTCTTACAAAAGTTACAAACTAGTAATCCCCTCAATCACTCTTTTCATATCACATTCATTTTACAATATTTTCAACAGAGTGAGAAGAGTCTAAAACAACTTGATAATCATACAAAGCGAAAAGAAGAAAGTCAAATCTATGTTTCAGCACTATTCCTTTAATAAATAGAGTTAAAAAAAGAAAATTTTATATGGAATGGAAAGAAACATATCATTCAACAGCACTTCATTTATAGTTACTCTAAAGCAGCACAATTCTAGCAAAATTAATATAACAAAAAATATTTATTGAAACATATAATGTAATGTATTCTATGTAATTGGTTAAAGGTTTGTTCTCACAAACAATATATTTTAGCAACAATACTACTTGTATGATGAGCTGTAGAAGTAGTACTCAATCTCATTAAAAATAAAAAAGAGAGCAAAAGCTCTCTTTTTCCTTACCTTATTCTTCCCAAACTTTAACTTCTTTCATTACATCGCCTTGACGCATTTTTAATACTGTTTCAATACCGCTTGTTGCTTTACCGAATACAGTATGAACACCATCTAAATGCGGCTGTGGCTCATGAACGATAAAGAATTGGCTACCGCCTGTGTTACGGCCAGCGTGAGCCATAGAAAGTGATCCTACAAGGTGTCTATGAGGGTTTCCATCAGTTTCACATGGAATAGAGTAACCTGGGCCACCTGCACCTGTACCTGTTGGGTCTCCACCTTGGCTTACGAAGCCAGGAATAACACGGTGGAATGTAACACCGTCATAAAATCCTTGCTCTGCTAATTTTTTAAAGTTTTCTACTGTTTTCGGTGCTTCTTCTGGGAAAAATTCCAAGTCGATTTTTTCACCGTTTTCCATTAATATGTATCCTAAAGTTTTCATACGTATATGTCTCCTTTCAACTATCTCAGCACTATATTACCACATTCATGACTAGAAACAAAAAGAATCCGACAATCTAGATACTTCTTTTTTGAAATGTGGAAAAAGCTAGGTGACAAATAAGAAATATATACTATAATAACTTTGTTGCCCGAAAATTTTAGAAAGAGAAAGGGAGCGATTTTTCGTGAAAACGAAATTATTAGCTCTGCTATTAGCTGTAACGGTATTTATGATGCCAACAGCTTCATTTGCAGACATCATTGAGGGAGAATCAATTGTTACATTAGGAGAGAACTTATCCGAACAACAAAAACAAGATCTGTTAAAAGAAATGAAAGCACCAAAAGATGCTACAATTATCACTGTATCTAATGCGGAAGAACATAAATTTCTAGAAGGCATTGTTCCAAAAGCACAAATTGGTACGAGAGCAATTTCTTCTTCTATGATTACATACACAAAACCAGGATCTGGTCTTATTGTACGATCAAAGAACATTAACTGGGTAACAGATGCAATGTACACTAACGCTTTGATTACAGCAGGTGTAAAAGATGCAGAAATTCAAATTACTGCACCTTTTAAAGTTTCAGGAACTGCAGCTTTAACTGGATTAATGAAAGCATACGAAACTGCGTCCAATAAACAAATTCCTGAAGAAATTAAAAAAGTAGCGAATGAAGAAATGGTACAAACAGCCCAGCTTGGTGATAAAATTGGTGAAGAAAAAGCAGTTCAACTTGTTGCAAAAATTAAAGAAGAAATTGCAAAAGAACAGCCAAAAACAACAGAAGATTTACGTTCATTAATTAAAAAAATTGCTGATCAACTCGGCATTACATTAACAGATGAACAGTTAGATAACTTAGTATCGTTATTTGATAAAATGAAAAATCTTAATATCGATTGGAATCAAGTTGGTAGTCAATTAAACAAAGCAAAAGAACATGTTTCTGCCTTTTTAGGATCTGAAGAAGGACAAAGTTTTCTAGATAAAGTGAAAGATTTCTTCTCAAGTATCATTGATTTTGTTAAATCTTTATTCAAGTAAAACAGAAGCCCGCCAGTGACGGGCTTCTGTTTTATACAAGTAATGGTAATTTCATAACAGCCTCTTCAACCGAACGCACTATATGATTTGCTTTCTCCTTTACATATGGATGGGCATGATGAAGAGTAAATGAATGCGGGGTTACTTCAAACATAGAAATATCATTGAAAGAATCTCCAATACAAGCAACTTCATTTGCTTCAATTTGCAAATGGTCCATTAGTCGCTTTAGAGCACTCCCCTTACTCACGCCTCTTGGCATAATATCAACATAGCGTTTACCTGATATAAAAACTTCCGCTTCGCCTTGAAACGTATCTCGTAGCTCTTGATCTAACGTCACAATTTTCTCTTCTTCTCCAAAAACAAACAATTTTGCAGGGTGTACAGTCTTACCAAACTCTTCTTCTAACGCTTCAATTTCAGCGATATGCACGCCCATATACGCTTCAAAATTATGGTGATGTTCATTCTTCCTTTTTGTATATCGCTGCTCATTTGCACAAACAATATCCGCTAGTCCTTTTTTATGTATATATCGATATATTTCCTGGGCAACCACATTTTCAAAACTCGATTCATGAAATAAATTTCCATCCGGAAGCAACATTGTCGCTCCATTTAAGCCAGTTGTATAATATGGGAATGAAAACCTTTTTACAACTTCATCAATTCTGTGTGTAAAGCGGCCAGAGGCAAAACAAATATTTGTCCCTTTCTCAGCTAACCAACACAGCGCACGTTCATCTTCTTTTTGCATATGATTCACATCGTAAACGAGCGTGTCATCTAAATCACTTACAAATAATTTAATCATGTCCTCTTCCCCTTCCATACACAATATCTACTCTAAGTGTACACAAAAAATGTTTGATTTTTGTTAAAAAATAATAAATTTTTGCTAAAAAAAATAAACGGGTGTATAATCCCGTTTATTTTTGTCTTTTTACATTTTGAGGTCTTACAATACTTGGTCGTACTTTTAAACTAGACATCGTTGGACGGAGTAAAATTTTTGTTAATGCGCCCCAATCAAATGGTAAAAACGGCCATAAATAAGGTGTTTGTAAACTTTTTATAGACGTTAAAAATAAAATTAATATCGTCATACCAATTACAAATCCCATCTCATGGAAGAGACCTGTTAAAATAATAACAAACAATTTCCCAACCTTATTCCCTAATCCTAATTCATAACTCGGTGTTGCATATGCACCAATCATCGAAACTGCTACATACAAAATTACTTCTGGCACAAACAAACCTACATCAATTGCAATTTGACCAATTAATATAGCGGAAATCAACCCTGCTGCAGACGATAACGGCGTTGGAGTATGAATGGCTGCCATCCTTAAAAACTCAAGTCCGACCTCTGCCATTAACACCTGTAATAAAATTGGTAAATGCGTCATCTTAGTCGGTCCAATAAAAGCAAGATTTGCTGGCAAAAGAGTTGGATCAAATACAAACACTAACCAAAATGGTAATAAAAATAACGAGAATATAACACCTAAAAAGCGCACCCAGCGTAAAAATGTACCGACAGCTGGATTTTGTCTAAACTCTTCCGCGTGCTGTAAATGATGAAAATATGTTGTCGGTGTAATCATAGCACTTGGCGATGTGTCAACAAGTACTAACACATGTCCTTCTAGTAGATGATTTGCTGCTACATCTGGCCTTTCTGTATATCGAATAAGTGGAAATGGGTTATAGCTTTGCTTTACAACAAATTCTTCTACTGTTTTATCCGCCATCGTAATTCCATCTACATCGATGTTATTTAATTCTTGTTTTATAATCTTTACTAAATCTGGATTTGCAACATCTTGAACGTATGTAATGCAAATATCCGTTTGTGATCTATCTCCTACTCGAACCATTTCATTTCGAAGACGTGGATCTCGAATTCTTCTACGGATTAATGCTGTATTTACAACGATATTTTCAACAAATCCATCCCTTGCACCGCGTACTACCTTTTCGGTATCTGGTTCTGTCGGCGTTCGCCCTGGATAACTACGAACATCGATTGCAAACGCTTCCGTTTCACCTTCCACAAATATCACGATGAGTCCTGATAATACTTGGAGCATTACCTCATCCATCGTTTTCACTTTACTTACTTGTTGATGGATTAAGCGATTCTCTAAAAGCTTCACTGTATCTTCTTCTACATCCCTTATCTCATTTGTATCCACCGCTTCTTCTAAAATAGGGATAATATAATTTGTATCACAAAGTCCGTTTACAAATAACACACCAATTTCTTTATTCAAAATTTGAAATTTACGAATGCCAACATCGTATGTAACGCCTAGCCCAACTGTCTGCTTTAAATAATTTTCATTGTCACTTATGAAAGTTGATATAGGGATATCCACTTTTTTAGGCTTCGTCATAAAAACCACTCCTTTCCAAAATTAATTGAATTGCTTTCTTCGTAATAGGTGATCCCCTCTCCCATTCATCATTTCCACACATCTTACCAATGTCACCGACTCCAACGATGACAGGAACATTCAAGTCATCTAAACAATAAATTGTATCTCCGCTAATTCTGCCAATTTCGCCATCTGGAAGTCCAAATTTATCAACACCGTATTCGGTTAAATTCCCGTTCCGATCTACACTTACATCTACACGTGCCCATTCCCAATGATGCGTATTAGACGCTACCGCTAAAATACCGAGCACATCAATTTGTTTATGGGTAGCCACATATTTTAAAGCCTTTTCACCAGATCCTTCTCCAATAAATCCACTGTCATCAAACATGACAAATACAGGGTCATATGGCGTTTGCATAATAAGCTCAACAACTTTTTTCCCTGTCAATTTGGTTGGATTACTTTGTGATGCTGAAATACACCTTCCCCCAAATTCCTTCGTTAAAAGCTCAATTGTCCGCTTTGCATATTCATCTCCATCTGTGACCAAAACAACCCTTCGTCTCATTTGATTTATCCTTTCGGTTTACATATAAGTGCTATAAAAAACGAAAACAATATCGCTGCGGAAATGCCCGCAGACGTTAAACTAAACATGCCAATACCAATTCCTAAATATCCATGTTTTTCTGCTGCATGCATTGCTCCGTGCAATAGTGAATGTCCAAAACTTGTAATAGGGACTGTTGCTCCAGCACCTGCAAACTTTATTAGTTTATCGTACAATCCAAATCCATCTAAAATTGCTCCGATGACTACAAAAGTTGCCATTAAATGAGCTGGTGTTAACTTTACAAAATCTAACAATAGTTGCCCAATTAAACAAATAACTCCACCTACAAGAAATGCATATATAAAATCCACAATTCACTCTCCTTTAACTCTCTCAAATACGACACCATGTGCAATTGTTGGAATCGTTTCCTTCTGTTGCATCATCATCGGGCTTAATAATGCACCAGTCGCAACGACAAAAATTCGTTGTAAATTCCCTTTTTGCATCTCGTGTAATAAATGACCATATGTGACAACTGCTGAACAAGCGCAACCACTACCACCTGCAAACACTTCTTCTTGACTTGGTTCATAAATCATCAATCCACAATCATTGTATATATGCCCAAGATCATAACCTTCCTCAAGTAAAAGTTGTTTCGCAATCGGCGTCCCAACAGCTGATAAATCTCCCGTAACAATCAAATCATAATCATCGGCACTTCTTCTTAAATCTTCAAAATGTTGTTGAATTGTATGAGCTGCTGCTGGAGCCATCGCTGCTCCCATATCCAAAGGATTTGTGATTCCTAAATCTTGCACTTTTCCAATTGTAGCCGACGTAATTTTAATTGCACTTTTTTCATTGCTAATTAATATAGACCCTGCACCAGTCACAGTTGAATTTGCTGTCCCTGGCTTTTGTCCACCGTACTCTGTTGGATAGCGAAATTGTCTTTCAGCCGTTGCATTATGACTACTTACTGTAGCTAAAACACGATTTGCAAATCCACCGTCTATAAAAGCTGAGCCAACTGCTAAAGTCTCCATAGACGTCGCACAAGCGCTAAACATTCCTAAAAAAGGAATGCCCCACTTACGCGCAACATAATTTGCTGTCACTGTTTGATTTAATAAATCTCCTGCTAAAAAGAAATCAATTTGCGATGTTTTTATATTCCCTTTTTGCACTGCTTGTTGAATTGAGTCTGACATTAATCTTCGTTCGGCGAGCTCCCAATTTTCTTCTCCACAATGCAATTCATCATATGAAATATCAAATTTTTTCCCAAGAGGGCCCTCAGCTTCTTTCGGACCGACAGCAGTACCCGTTGCATTCACATATATATCATTTTGAAATACCCACGTTTGTTTTCCGGTCAACCTCATACTAGCCCCTCCTTTAAGACATAAAAATTTTAAAGGTATACCTTATTAACCCAATGATATATGCACCAACAACCCCAAATACAATCACACTTCCTGCCAGTTTAAACATATTTGTAGCAATCCCTAGAACAACCCCTTCGCTCTTATGTTCTAAGGCAGCGCTCGCCATAGAATTTGCAAATCCTGTTACCGGTACCGCTGATCCTGCTCCAGCAAATTGACCGATTTTATCATATACACCACACCCTGTTAAAATCGCGGATAATAAAACAAGGGTTGCAACAGTTGGGTTTCCTGCCTCTTGTTCACTGAAGTGAAAATAATGTATATAAAATTTCATCAATACTTCTCCAACTGTGCAAATGAGTCCACCTACAAGAAATGCTTTGATACAATTTAGTAAATAGTTTGGCTTTGGATGATACTCCTTCACTTTATTTATGTAATCATCCTTCAATTTCTGACTTGTCATTTATATACTGCCTCCTACTTTACGAAATAAATCCAGTGAAACAACGATCCTATTACTTTCCCAAGTACAAGAGCAACGAGTAAAACAATAATCTTCCCCTCTACCCCTACTCGTTTCGCTAAAATAGGTAGAACATTTAACACCTCTGTTAATGCCGCAGCAAGCATTCCGATGAATGTGCCACAAAATATCCCTAATATAACGAGCCAATATTGCGACGTTTGAAATGTAATGTTTTTCAAACTGCACCAAGCCCCTGTTAAAGTACCTGCAATGACTGCCCACTCAAAATATTGAATATGCTTTCCACTTCTCGTTAATTGAGCTAAACGGGGGATTATACCAAGTACAGCTAAAAATGCGACATATCCGCTACCTACCGCAATCCCTCCAGCTAAACCAATTAAAATAACAAATCCAGACTCAATCATCGGCAAGTTGTTTCATATTATCCTTGTTTTCATTAACGATTACATACTGATCAAGTGACTGTTGGTATTGAAACATCTCAACTTCTAACGGACTCGGCTCTTCATTAATTCGCTTTTGAAATACATGATTAAAGAATAAAACCATCCCTAAGCCAAGACCTAAAGAATAAGGAATTTGAAATAAAAGTGGTTGTGCATTAAATTCTCCAGTAATCATGTAATATAACCGTTGATGTACTTGTTGCATACTTACATCTTCATGGAAATAAATGATCGCAAGGGCCGCTCCAATGAACAGTAACAGCCATACAAGCCCGAAAAAAATTGGGTGTGTCTTCTTTTTTTCGTATATAATTTCAACAAGAGTTTGTCCAGAACCGAGTAAATTAATTTGTACATGAGATGCTTTCTGTTGAATAATCTCAATTACTTTCATAACATCAATTACAACATGCGTCTTATCATGCGCTGTTATTTTGTAAACTATCTCATTTTGTAACAACTCAACTACGGAAGAATCTCCGGCAAGTTGAGCAACATCGCCCAGCTTTACTTCATAAGTAGGAGAAACTTTTAAACGATTGCGCATTTTAATATAAATCGTTTGTTCCAACTTTCATTCACCCCTTCACTCTTCCTCGTAGTTGTAGTATGGTTATTGAATTTTTTTCTAATACAATTTTTTCATAAAAAAACATCTGCACCATTTCGGTACAGATGTTTTTTACTTATGCCTTTTTCTTAAATAAGTTTGCAATACTTAATGCAAGCCCTCCCCAAATGACTACTATTCCAATAACCATCATCATAATCGCTGATCCACTCATTATGAAACACCTCGATCTTTCCATTCTTTTTCAAGCTTGGCAGAATCCGAATGAATTTGTGCATCCCATTTTTTCAGGCCAATGATTATTGCAACTATGAGGAATGCTGCTGCTATCGACCAACCATACGTTACAACAAACTCAGTCGGATAATCTCCGTAGTTCTTTTTAATATTTTGGATTGTACCATCAATTAGCATATACCCTAACATAAGCGGAGTAATAACGAGTAAACTCACTCTCCAAAACGTTCCTAATTTAATATCAGATACAAAGTTTGCATGATTTTGATAAACTGGTAAACGGCGTAAAATGAGCCCTATCGTAACTACTTCCGCAAGTGCAATTGTAATTAATCCGAAATTATTAGCGAAATAGTCGACAACATCTAAGAACATAAGTCCACCACGTGTTGCAAAAACAAGAGAAACTAACACGAGAAGGGTTCCCATAATTCCAATAGTTTTTTCCCGACTTAAACTGAATTTTTCAGATACAGCGGCAAAGCATACTTCCGCGAGTGAAATAAGTGATGTAATTCCAGCAACCGTTAACGATAAGAAAAATAAAACACCAAACAACGGTGACATCGGCAATTCATTAATAATTTGGGGAAATACTACGAACGCAAGCCCAACGCCAGCACTTGCTACTTTATCAACCGGTACTCCCATATTATTTGCCATAAATCCAAGAGCTGCAAAGACCCCAATACCTGCTAATAATTCAAATCCTGAGTTTGCAAATCCAGTAATAAAGGCATTATTTGTTGTATCCGAGTTTTTCGGTAAATAACTAGAATACGTAATCATAATTCCAAATGCTAAAGATAAACTAAAGAATATTTGACCGTAAGCAGCAAGCCATACTTTCCCATCAAAAATACGACTCCAATCTGGTTTAAAGAATGCATCTAGTCCTTGCATAGCACCTTCCATCGTCACTGCACGAACAACGATAATAAGGAACATAACAACTAATAAAGGAATAAATATACGGTTAACAACTTCGATTCCTTTTTTAACTCCTTTAAATGCAACGCCAAGCACAATAATCCAAACGAGAGCTAACGGAATTAATACTTCTGGTACAAGTCCTCCAAATTGTCCTGGCTTATCTGCAACATGTAAGTACTCTTTAAATAAAAATGATTGCGTGTCTTTTCCCCATGCTCCAGTAATTGCAAAGTATGTATACGATATAGACCAAGCAATAATCACTGCATAATATGTTGAAACAATAAATGTTACGCACATTTGCCACCATCCAATAAATTCTGCACGCGGGCTAATACGGAAAAATGTAAGTGGTGCTGAGCCACGATGACGATGACCAAGGGCAAACTCAAACGCTAACAATGAAATACCAGTCGTTAATAATGCAAATAAATACGGTAAAAAGAATGCTCCTCCTCCATTTTCATACGCTGTATAAGGAAAACGCCATATGTTTCCTAATCCAACGGCAGATCCGACCGCTGCGAAAATAAATCCAGCTCTCGTTCCCCATTGTTGCCTCGTTTCCATATTTCCTTCCCCCTTTATGACAAGTTCATACTTGGATTATATTTTAAATTGACTAAATTATCAATAAATTCTGTTAATTTTTGCGAAAATTAACATCTCTCTCCTATTAACGGCATAAAAAAATCGAATAGACGATTATTCGTCTATTCGATCTTTCATCTGTTTTAATATTTTCTTTTCAAGTCTTGAAACTTGTACTTGCGAAATGCCTATGCGCTCGGCTACTTCTGACTGTGTTTGATCTTTATAGTAACGCAAGTATACAATTAAGCGCTCTCGTTCATCTAGTTCTCTAATCGCTTCTTTTAAAGCAATTTTATCGAACCATTTCGTTTCAGATTGATCTGCAATTTGATCTAAAATAGTGATTGGATCTCCATCGTTTTCATATACAGTTTCATGTATAGATGAAGGGGCCCGGCTCGCTTCTTGTGCTAGAACAACTTCCTCTGGCGTTAGTTCTAGTGCCTCTGCCACTTCATTAATCGTTGGAGCCCTTCCGAATTCTTTCGAAAGCTCATCTCTCATCTTTCGAATTTTGTTTCCTGTTTCTTTTAAAGACCTACTAACTTTTACTGATCCATCATCGCGTAAGAAACGTTGTATTTCACCAATAATCATTGGAACTGCATATGTTGAAAATTTCACGTCGAAAGATAAATCAAATTTATCTACCGATTTCAAGAGCCCAATACATCCAATTTGAAATAGGTCGTCTGGTTCGTATCCTCGATTAAGAAACCGCTGTACAACCGACCAAACGAGGCGCATATTACTTTGAACGATTGTATCTCTCGCTTGTTGATCTCCATCTTGACTTTTTTGAATTAACGCTTTTAGCTCGTGGTCCTTTAACTGAGGTTTCTTCTTCTCATTTTTGACCTCTATGTCCATAGGCTATTCTCCTTAATTGCATAGAGCGTTACTATTTGATAAGTATTTTGTCAAATGGATTGTTGTCCCGAAAGATTCGTTTGAAATAACTTCTACTTCATCCATAAAATTTTCCATGATAGTAAATCCCATTCCGGAACGCTCTAATTCAGGTTTAGTTGTAAAAAGGGGTTGTCTCGCTTCATCTAAGTTAAAGATTCCAATCCCTTCATCTCGAATCGTGAGTTTCACCATTGCTTCTTCCAAAATTACAGAAATATAAACAATACCTTCTGCATTTCCTTCGTATCCATGAATAATTGCATTTGTAACCGCTTCTGACACAACTGTTTTAATCTCCGTTAATTCTTCCATCGTTGGATCTAGTTGTGCAATGAAAGCCGCCACTGTAACGCGAGCGAATGATTCATTTTGACTTAATGCTGAAAATTGAAGGTTCATTTCATTTCTCATCTATGCCACCCCCAACGTCGCGAGCGCGTGCGCTTCACTTTCTTCTAAGCGAACGATTTTGAATAAGCCCGACATTTCAAATAAACGCTTAACAGGCGGTGAAATTGCACAAACAACCATTTCTCCACCTAATCCCTTTACGTGTTTATATCGGCCTAATATAACACCTAGACCAGAACTATCCATAAACGATAAGTTCTCTAGACTCAAAACAATATGATGAACACCATGTGTCTCAATCATATCTGTTACTTTCGTTCGCAACTCTTCAGCCGTATGATGATCTAATTCACCCTCTAGTCTCACACATAGGACGTCACGTTTTACTTCTAATTGCATGGAAAGACTCACACGATTTCCTCCTTATGCTCAAACTTTACTTATTCACATACATAAAGATTTTCGTGATACAAAATAAGAATCCTTCCTGCTGACAAAAGAAGAACTATTTCGTCATAAAGTGAAACCTTTCAGCATTATTCACTTACATACGAATAGAAAAGCGGCAAAATATTTGCCGCTATTTTGATGTTGAAAACATCCCAAAACTTCTTTTAAATAACTCCCACCAGCTCGCTGCAGCAACATCTTCTTTTGCTACAATTGTTTGTTTTAATAAAACATCTTTATCTTTTTTAATAACAAGGGTGCCAAGCGCGTCACCTTTTTTAATCGGTGCTTTTACTTTCTTTTCAGCAATTACTTCTTGTTTTACCTTGTCCATATTCTCGCCCTTCTTCATAAGAAGAGAAACATTATCTGACGCAACTAAATCTACTTTTTCTTTTTTCCCTTTTCCTACTTGAACTGTCTTAATTTTTTCGCCGCGCGTATACAATTTCTTTGTCATATATTGTCCAAATGCATAGTCAAGAAGCTTTGTCACTTGGTTGTTCCGTTCTTTTGATGTTGGTGCTCCCATGACAACTGAAATGACACGCATACCATTTTTTTCAGCCGATGCTGTTAAACAATATTTCGCTTCTGTCGTAAAACCTGTTTTTACTCCATCTACGCCAGGATAAAAACGTACTAGTTTATTCGTATTAACGAGCCAAAACTTTTTATCTGTATCTTCACGTAAATAATCTTCGTACTTACCTGTGTATTTACGAATAAGTGGATACTTCATCAATTCTCTCGCCATTATAGCCATATCATTTGCTGTCGAATAATGGTCTTTGGCCGGAAGACCTGTTGGGTTTTGAAAATGTGTATTTTTCAGCCCTAAATCTTTCGCCTTTTTGTTCATCATATTTACAAATCCTTCTTCTGAACCTGCGATGTGCTCGGCTACCGCAACAGATGCGTCATTTCCAGATGCAATTGCAATACCCTTTAACATCTCATTTACAGTCATCTCTTCCCCAGGTTCTAAAAAGATTTGCGATCCACCCATTGAAGCTGCATGTTCACTCGCTCTAACTTTATCGGTCAGTTTTAATTTTCCTTTTTCAACTTCTTCCATAATTAAAAGCATTGTCATAATCTTTGTCATACTAGCAGGTGGTAATTTTTCATTTGGGTTTTTATCAAATAAAACTTTACCTGTATCTTGCTCAATTACGATTGCTGACGACGCTTGTTCCGCTAACTTCGGCGTTGTTTCTTCTGTTTTCTCTGGCTTCGTTTTCTCAGATTGCGCGAAACTCACTGAAGTTCCAGAAAGCAATAACATGAAACAAACAAGTATTCCAAAAACTCGCTTCATGACTAACCCTCCATTCTATATCAGACCTATTTTTTCCAATTCATCTTTTTTTAATACCAATTTTTTCTATTATTTTCAGTTGACAAATACATTCGTCCCCTATATTGTATTAAGTGTATTACACATAGTAGTACACTTAATACATATGAGGAAGGAGACATTGCTCTTGCATATTCAACTTGATCCAAGAAGCAACACTCCGATATGGGAACAAATTGTTCAAAATATAAAAGAACTCGTATTGAAAAACATGTTGGCTCCAAGTGATAAACTTCCTTCTGTACGCGAACTCGCTTCTTTACTCGTTATAAATCCAAATACAGTGAGTAAAGCGTATCAAGAGTTAGAGAGACAAGGAATTATTGAAACGTTACGAGGAAAAGGAACATTTGTATCCCAATCGATTACCCCAACATTAGACGAAAGGAAAATCGCTATGGTTGAAAAGCAATTTCATCAATTACTATTAGAAGCCTCTTATCTTGGTATTACGAAAGATAAAATTCATGATTGGATAGATTCATACTATAAAGAGATTGGAGGGAATACGGATGTTGAAAGTGACAAGCTTGAAGAAAACAATTGATAATCAAACAATTTTAGACGATGTTTCTTTCACATTACAAAAAGGTAGTATCGTCGGATTACTTGGAAGAAATGGTGCGGGGAAAACAACTTTATTACGAACGATAGTCGGCATTTTAGACCCAGATGAGGGAACTGTTACATATGAGGATATCGACATTCATAAGAATCCTGAAACGAAACAAAAAATCGTATATGTCCCGGATTCTACTAACATACTGAACGGTTATAAAGTAAAAGAAATCGTGAAGTTTTATAAAGCAGTTTATACCGCATTTGATGAACCATATTTCTACGAACTACTAGAACGTTTCAACTTACCAAACAAACGAATTCGTAGTTATTCAAAAGGAATGAAGGCACTGCTTGCTATCATTTTAGCTGTTGCTGCACAGGCAGAATATATTATTTTAGATGAACCAACAAACGGACTTGATCCTATCGTTAAAAGACAGATTTTACAGTTTCTCGTTGGAGAAGTTGCAGCAAAAGAAATTACCATTTTCATCTCTACCCATCATTTAGATGAAGTGGAACAAATTACAGATACAATCATTATGTTAAAAGGACATACTGTAGCATCTATTACGTCACTAGACGATGCAAAATCACAATTTGCAAAAATACAAGTAGCTTACGAGCGTTCATTACCTCAAAAACTAGAAAACTTAAGCAATATTAAAATATTAAATCAAACAGGAAAAGTATATACAATCTTAATTGAAGGAAATGTGGCTACAACACTCGAGAAGTTTTATAAAGAACAACCACTGCTCATTGAAGAATTAACAATGTCACTTGAAGATGTCTTCGTTACGACACTGGAGGAGGATGGGTATGTTTCATAAGGCGTTGTGGATGTGGAATTGGAAGCGTGGGAAATATGCTGCGTTACTATTCTTCTTTAGTTCGCTTTATCTTCTATCTCTCGGATACTATAGAAGTGCTCAGATGGAACTCGATAAATATTACGAATTACAAGAAAAAGGGGAACAGTATTATTATTTTTATACCTTTTCTGCACGAGATGGTAATAGTTTTTGGTTAACTGTTCTTATCATTGCTTTAGCCTGCTTATTGATAGGATGGGAACGTAGCAACCAATCTAATACACTACTTATGACGATGCCATTTAAAAGAAAACATGTTTTCTTATCTAAATGGGCTTTCGGTTCCTTCTGTATTGTGAGCTCGTTACTTATAAATTGGATTATTATGTATGTTATTTATAGAACAACTATCCATTTTGATTATCAATCATTTAGTCCACTTCACCGATACTTTCTTTATGCGATAGTTTCTTATGTTGCAGTCTATACAGCTGCTCTATGTATCGGTACTTTTACTGGAAGTATTGTTTCACAGGTCATTTTTTGCATTCCATGGCTACTAATGGGCCTTACATTTATTCCACTAGTGTACACTTTTACACTAAACCATTTAGAGGCTACCGATACTAAAAATAATAAATTAGATCAACAACTATATGAAATCAATCAAAAAACAAATATAGTTGTACCAATATATCGCTTTTCTATTGATTATAACTATCAGCCAGATTCTCGGAAGAGGGACAACGATCCAACTACTTTAAGAAATCCAGCATCTCACGTATATTATTCAGCCAAATCAATGTTAGTCCCTATTTTCTATACAATATTTTATTTACTACTTGGGACATATTTATATGTGCGTTCACCAAATGAAAATAGTCAAAGGATATTTATTTTCCAAAAACATTTAAAAATATGTATATGGGGGACAACCATTTACTTTTCATTACTAGGTGGCTATAAAATCAATCAATTTTATTTCTTACCTAACTACTATATCAGTTTGTTTCTCGCTGGAATCATTACTTATGTTGTATTATCACGCCTAACAAATTATAAAGTTTTTTAAAGGAGAGATCCTATGTTTCAAAAAGCACTATGGCTAAGAACGTATCAACAAAGTAAATATGTTGTATGGTTATTTTGGCTCGTCAGCTTCTATAGTTTGTCATATAAATACTATATGACTTCTATTCAACAGCAACACTTTCTAAATGACAATAAAAAATGGAACTATGTATATCATTATCACTTTGATTTAACACTTTTAGATCCTATCATGCTGTTAGGTAGCATACTGACCATTCTAGCTTGTACGTTAATTGGATGGGAAAGACAAAATAACGCTAGCGACTTGTTATGGTCTATGCCCTTTAAACGTTCACACCTTTATATAACAAAGTGGTTGTTTGGAATCTGTAATATCGCCGCTGTTGTCATTTTAAACTGGGGGCTATTTGCTATTATGAAAAGGTTGACTTTTCATAATAAATATCAAGTATTTTCACCGTTTCATAGTTACTTTATATATATGTTAATTGTATTAATCGCTATTTATACACTTGCCTTATGTATAGGCACAATCGCTGGAAATGTGATATCGCAAGGATTTCTTACTGCAGCTATATTAATCTTCCCAGCGTTACTTCCATCTCTAATATCAGGAGTCATTGCTGTTCACTCGAGTGCCGACTTTCATGAGAACAATGGCATTATACATGATGTTATGGAAAACATACGTATTTCTAGTCCAGCAGAAGATTTTACTATTAACTTTAATTATGATCCACAAAGCGCTTATACTGATCAAAATGGAGTACGTCATAACGAACCAAACTTTACAAAGATTCCGCCGGTAAAAACATTGATTGCACCTATTGCACATATACTTATTTTATTACCACTCGGTATTTATTTATATGCCCGTTCAATCAATGAGCGAAATGGTAACTATCTATTATATCCAAAGTTACAAAAGTTAGTAATGGCATGCGCTATTTTCTTTGGTGGGATCGTTGGAGGTTTAATACTAAGTCGCGCGCACTCATTGTCCAGCTTTTACATCGGATTTTTAATAACTAGTTTCATTACGTATTTCTTCCTACCTAAAATATTAAAATGGAAAGTCTCTTGGAATTTCAAATAAAATAACCTCCTCTCGATGAGGAGGTTATTTCACATTCTCTCTCCTATCCCCATACACCATCTCTTCTTTCATTCCAAATCCATCACCATTTTGCACAATTTGCTCTGTCGGGGCAACTACACTTTCGGCAATTTTCCATTCCCCACGCTCTTTTACGAATACTTGTAGAAAATAGTTCATGCCATCTAATTGATATGCATTTTCTTTTTTCACATTATAGTGAATCGCAATGTAGTACACTTGAATGTTTTCTTTCCCTATTTTTGATACGTATTGCGATAGTCTCGGTATATAAAGTGCTGCTTTCTGAAAAGATAGTTGCTTCGCTTTAACAAGCGATGAACTTGTTACATTACGTAATGTGTCCCGATTACGAATATTATCGCTATGGTGGAATAATACTGCGTTTTGCATAGAACGAACCCATAATTTCGAATATAAGACTGTATTATCATTTTCAATGTACTTCACTTCTTTTCGCACTACTTGGATAGGCGTATCTGCGTACGTGAATGTTTGAAAACAGAAAAAACCACCAAATAAAATGGTAAGTGCAGCAATATATTTCATAATCTTTCCTCCGATCTTTTAATTAAAGTATCGGAGTTTCAAAATATTTTTATTCAAAAGAAAAAGGATAGGAATGCTTTCGCTTCCTATCCTCATTTATTATAATACGCGGCCAAATAGTTCTAAGACCATTTCTATTTCTTGGTCGCTCCAACCTTTAAATCTCTCTTTATAATATTCTTTACGCACAGCTTCAAGTTTTTCAGTTACTTCTCTTCCGTGCTCTGTAATTTCTAAGTACACGATTCGACGATCTGAATTAGAACGTTTTCTTTCTACTAATCCTTTTCGTACGAGACGATCTGTAACAGCTGTAATATGACTGGAGGTTACGTTTACTTCACTCGCAATTTGCGAAGCCATCTGTGGACTGTTTAAAAATAACGCACGTAATACAGAAAATTCATTATATGGCATATGTTCTGCAAAACGTGTATTAATATCATTTTGTAATAAACGTATCATTTTTCGAAATGATGCAGATAAATCTAAAATCAGCGTTTCTCTTTTTTCGTTCAATAGCCTCGTCCCTTTTTTATCATATTTACACATATTATAATCTATAAATACCTATGTTGTATATGCTTTCTTTCCTCAACATTCTCATTTATGTAACTTTTTTCATATAAATTTCTTTTTTGTTCACACATATACATATAAAAAGGATGGTGATGGAAAATGCAGGGTGGAATGAATCCTTATTTACACAACGTACGCACTGCTAATACTGGTAAAGAAGCTACTATTACTGTACAAGGAGAAGGTGTTGTAAAAGCAAAACCGAATGTTGTTATATTAACACTCGGCATTCGAACAGATGATAAAAATGTAAAACAGGCTCAAGAAGAAAATGCAGTGCAATCCAAACAATTGTTGGATGCACTTAAACAGCTTGGTATTGCCGATAAAGATATAGAGACGATTTCTTATACAATTACTCCTCAATACGAATATGTAAATGATAAAGCCTTGCTGCAAGGATACCGCGTGGAGCATTTGTATGAAATTACCGTTTTAAATGTACAAAAAGCTGGGGAAGTATATGATATAGCCGTTTCAAATGGTGCAAATGTAGCAAAAGGTTTACGTTTCCGAGTATCTCATCCAAATAAATATTATGAGCAAGCTCTCATTCAAGCTCTGCACCAAGCAGTAGAAAAAGCTCGTGCTATTGCGAGTACATATAATTTAAATATTAATCCTGTTCCCCTCTCATTCGTTGAAGAATCTGCCCAATTACCAAGGGAGGTTACGTCTTATGCTACTTTACATGCGCAAGCAGCTCCACCCATTCAATCGGGAGAGTTAGAAATTATTTCAACAATAAGGGCAATTTTTACGTATTTATAAATAATTTCATTTATAAGTAAACGTTATCATTTTCCTTGTTGTAAAAACATGATGTTCTGATATAATAAAGGACGGTGAGCTCTTACGAAAGAGATATCACGGGTGGGAGAGGGATATGAAAAAGAAGGTTTAACATGAAAGGAATACTTGAAAGAACATTTAAATTAGGTTTACACGAAACATCACCAAAACAAGAAGTTTTAGCTGGAGTTACGTCATTTTTCACGATCGTATATATTATGATTGTAAATGCATCAATTTTATCCGATGCTGGCATTCCTCTTGAAGCTGGAATTTTAGCAACTGTTTTCAGTTCATTTGTCGGATGTCTACTCATGGCATTTTGGGCAAATGCACCTGCTATTCTTGTCCCTGGTATGGGTGTAAATGCATTCTTCACGTACACAGCTGTGCATACGCTTGGACTAACTTGGCAAGAAGCATTGGCTGCTGTCTTTATCTCTGGTATTATTTTTGCAATTGCCGCTTTTACACCAATCGCTCGCGTGCTATCAGTATCAATTCCAAAGTCATTAAAGGAAGCAATTACTGTCGGCATCGGATTATTTTTAGCGTTTATCGGATTGCAAAAAGGTGGCTTAGTCGTTTCGAACCCAAATACTGCTGTTGCAATGGGTAAATTAAGTAACCCTGTCGTTCTTGCGACCGTGCTTACTCTTATCGTTGCACTTGTACTATTTATTCGTAACGTACGTGGAAACTTTTTATGGACGATTGCAATAGGAACTGGTATTGCATGGCTATTTGGCCTTGTTGATACAAGTCAAATCGGAAATAGTTCATTCTCATTCGCTAATTACGGCGATGTGTTTGGAGCTATGTCATTTGGCAAACTTTCTTCCTTACCGTTTTGGATTGCAACATTCTCCTTAAGCATGGTGCTTATTTTTGAGAACATGGGACTTCTGCACGGTTTATTAGAAGATGACCGTAAATTCCCACGTGCTTACCAAGCCAATGCAATTTCAGCAATGACATGTGGTCTATTTGGCACAAGCCCTACCGTATCAACAGTAGAGAGTGCCGCAGGTATTACTGCAGGCGGAAAGACAGGTCTGACGTCTATCGTTACGGGGTTGTTATTCTTTGCATCATTGTTTGCACTTCCGTTTGTCAAACTAATTCCTGATAGTGCCATTGCACCAATCTTAATTATTATTGGCGGCCTGATGATTACAAGCATTCAGCAAATTCCTCTGAACGATTTTTCAGAAGGATTTCCAGCGTTCTTAATTATCGTCATGATCCCGCTCACATATAGTATCGCTGATGGCATTGCGTTCGGATTTATTGCTTACCCTATCTTAAAAGTTGCTCTTGGAAAGCGTAAAGAAGTCGCACCATCTATGTATATCATTACATGCTTATTCTTAGCTATGTTTGTATTACATGCTATTGGTTGAAAAAAAACACCGAGGAAATCCTCGGTGTTTTTTTACTTAAACCATCCTTTTTTATAAAACCAGGCCATCATTCCGCCGCCAATTAATGCCATTAGAAGAAGACAAATAAAATAACTATATTGTCCACCAAGCTCTGGCATATGCGTAAAGTTCATTCCATATACTCCCGCAATAAATGTTAATGGCATGAAAATAGTCGAGAATACAGTTAATGTTTTCATAATGTTATTCATATGATGTGAGTTTAATGAAAAATAACTATCCCGAATATCCGCCGTTAACTCTCGACTTGCCTCAATCATTTCCGTAAGTTTAAGTAAATGATCATGTATATCTTTAAAATAAATCTCATGATCACTTATACCGTAAAAACGAGTGGAATTCAAAATACGATACAATAAATCACGCATTGGAATAATTGTACGTCTTAACTTAGATAAATCTGCCCTAATATCAAATACTTCTTCTAGTACGGCTCCTGCTGTCTCACCTGTTAAATTATCATCAATCGCATTTAAATGATCTTCAATGTAATATACAGGTGCGAAATAATCATCTACAATTTGATCAGTGATCGTATGTGCTACATGTAAAGGTCCTTTCTTAATCCGCCTCTTCTCACCAAGTGTTTTCCATACTCTTTCAATTGCATTATTATGAGAAAAATGGAAAGAAACAATATAGCGATCACTAACAAACAAATCAATTTCATGTGGTTCTAGCCCATCTTCTCCAAACGCGTGAAGAACTAAAAAGTTATATCCATCATAAAAATCAACTTTTGGCCTCTGTACGTATTCTAGACAGTCTTCAATTGCAAGGGGATGGAACTTAAAATGGTCTTGCAGAATATATGTATACTCTTCTTTCGTTGGCTTATATAAATCTAGCCAATACCATACAATATGGTCTTTCTTTGTTTCTTCTAGAGAAACATCATATAATACTTCATCTGTTTTTGTTACTGCACAAATTCTAATCATAATTTCACCCATTATTATTATAAACAAAAAATAGTAAAAAAAGCCAAGGAGAAATCTCCTCAGCTTTTTTTATTACTTCGTTACGATACCGTGTACTAAAGTTGGTGCATCTACGTGTTCTTTAGAGATCTTCATGTTCTCATAAATTTTCGCTTTTACATCTTCAACATTTTCGCGGTTTGCGTAAATTGTAACGAGAGATTCACCTTGCTTCACGCTATCGCCTACTTTTTTGCGCAGCATTAGACCAACTGCTAAATCAATTTCAGACTCTTTCGTTGCACGTCCTGCTCCTAAAAGCATTGCTGCTGTTCCGATTTCGTCTGCAACGATTTCTGATACATATCCGTCTTCTTTCGCTTCCACTTCAATTTTAAATTGTGCTTGTGGCAATTTAGAAGGGTCATCAACAACAGATGCGTCACCGCCTTGCGCTGATAAGAACGTTTTAAATGATTCTAGCGCTTTTCCGTTGTTCATTACTTCAATTAGCTTTTCACGTGCATCTTCTAAAGATGAAGCTTGTCCAGCAAGGTACACCATTTGACTTCCAAGTGTTAAACATAGCTCTTCTAAATCTTTCGGCCCTTTACCTTGTAATGTATCAATTGCTTCTTGAACTTCTAATGCGTTACCGATAGCTTCACCGAGTGGTTGACTCATATCAGAAATAACTGCCATCGTATTACGACCAACGTTATTACCGATACGTACCATTGCTTCTGCTAAACGTTTTGCATCTTCATCCGTTTTCATAAATGCACCTGCTCCAGTTTTTACATCAAGAACAATTGCATCTGCACCAGCAGCAATTTTTTTACTCATAATCGAACTTGCAATAAGCGGAATTGAGTTTACTGTTGCTGTTACATCACGAAGTGCATATAGCTTTTTATCAGCAGGTGTTAAGTTACCACTTTGGCCGATAACAGCGATTTTGTTTTCATTTACAAGACGCATGAATTCATCGTTTTCAATTTCCACATGGAATCCTGGAACTGCTTCTAATTTATCAATTGTACCACCAGTATGTCCTAAACCGCGTCCAGACATTTTCGCTACTGGTACATCTAAAGCAGCTACTAATGGACCTAATACAAGTGTCGTTGTATCACCAACACCACCTGTTGAATGCTTATCTACTTTTACACCTTCAATAGCCGATAAGTCGATTGTATCACCGCTATTTACCATTGCCATCGTTAAATCAGCACGCTCTTGATCGTTCATATCTTGGAAGAAAATTGCCATTGCAAGTGAACTTACTTGATAATCAGGAATATCACCATTCGTATATCCTTCAACAATAAAGTTAATTTCTTCTGTCGTTAATGCATGTCCGTCACGTTTTTTTGCAATTAGGTCCACCATTCTCATTGTGAAGTCACCCCTTCATTTGTTTTACGATTGCTTTTACTAATGCTAAGAAGTTAGCTTTAACACGTTCTGTCGTTTCAATTACTTCATCGTGGTGAAGTGGTTGATCTAAAATACCAGCTGCCATATTTGAAATACAAGAAATACCTAATACTTTCATACCAGCGTGACGCGCTACAATTACTTCAGGTACTGTTGACATACCAACTGCATCTCCGCCAAGTGTACGAAGCATACGAATTTCAGCAGGTGTTTCATATACAGGACCTGTCATTCCTACGTATACACCTTCTTGTACTTTAATATTTAAGTCTGCTGCAACTTGTTTCGCCATTTCGCGAAGTTCTACTGTATATGATGTAGACATATCAGGGAAACGTACGCCCATTTCAGAATCATTCGGTCCGATTAATGGATTCGTACCCATGAAGTTAATGTGGTCTGAAATTAACATAAGATCGCCTGGCTCAAATGATGTATTTACACCACCAGCTGCGTTTGTTACAACTACTGTTTCTACACCTAGTTCTTTCATAACACGAACTGGGAATGTTACTTTTTGCATGTCGTATCCTTCATAGAAGTGGAAACGTCCTTGCATTGCTACTACTGTTACACCTTGAAGTGTACCAAATACTAGTTGACCTGCATGGCCTTCTACAGTTGATACTGGGAATTCAGGGATTTCACTGTAAGGTACTGTTACTGCATTCTCAATTTCGTCTGCTAATACACCTAGTCCTGATCCAAGGATTAGTCCTACTTGTGGTGTCTCTTGAAATTTCTCTTTTAAGTATGAAGCTGATTTTGTAATAAGTTCACGATTCATTTGTTTATCCCCCTATTTCTTTAGCTCGTTTAAGAAGCTTGTTCCGTATTCTGGCATTTTCACACCGAAGTTTTCTGCTACTGTTGCACCAATATCAGCAAATGTTTGACGAAGTGGTAACTCTTGTCCGCCTTCTTTCATGCTTGGGCTATATGCTAATAATGGTACATATTCACGTGTATGGTCAGTACCAGGGTGAATAGGATCATTACCGTGGTCTGCTGTAATTAATAATAGATCATCTTCTTTTAGTTTTGCGAATACTTCTGGAAGACGTGCATCATATTCTTGCAGAGCTTCTCCGTATCCTTGTGGATCACGGCGGTGGCCGAATAATGCATCAAAGTCAACTAAGTTTAAGAAGCTAAGACCTGTAAAGTCCATATTTAACGTATCTACAAGCTTATCCATTCCATCCATGTTAGACTTCGTACGAAGTGATTCAGTTACCCCTTCACCATCATAAATATCAGAGATTTTACCAATAGCAATTACATCGTAGTCACTATCTTTTAATTCGTTCATTACTGTACGGCCGAATGGTTTTAATGCATAGTCATGACGATTTGGTGTACGTGTAAAGTTTCCAGGTTCACCAACGAATGGACGAGCAATAACACGACCTACCATGTATTTCTCATCTAATGTTAATTCACGTGCAATTTTACAGATTTTATATAACTCATCAAGTGGCACTACTTCTTCGTGTGCTGCAATTTGTAATACGCTATCAGCAGAAGTATAAACGATTAAAGAGCCTGTTTCCATTTGCTCTTGACCAAGTTCATCAAGAATCTCAGTTCCAGAAGCTGGCTTATTACCGATAATTTTACGGCCTGTTTTTTCTTCTAATTCATCAAGTAATTCTTTCGGAAATCCTTCTGGGAACACTTGGAATGGTGTATCAATGTAAAGGCCCATGATTTCCCAGTGACCTGTCATTGTATCTTTACCAGTAGATTTCTCTTGCATTTTTGTGTAATATCCAAGTGGTTTCTCTACTTTAGAGATACCTTTCATTTCTCGAATGTTACCAAGACCTAATTTCACCATGTTAGGCATTTGTAACCCATTCATATGTTCAGCAATGTGACCAATTGTGTCAGATCCTAGATCACCAAATTGCTCAGCATCTGGTGCTTCACCGATTCCCACAGAGTCCATTACGACTAGGAATATACGTTTATATTTATTCATAACTGCGACCTCCTATAAGTTCAGTTCTACTTCTTGTAGTATGTTCAAAACGCTATAAAGTGAAACTGTTATCCAAAAGAATTCTCATTGTCAAACAGTACTTCTTTAAATCATTTTCTAACCTATTTCGTTTACTTGAAACGATTCAAAAACATTTCTAGTTTTTTCTAAGTCAGATGTCAGACATCTGATACTGATATCATAACATGTTTACGCTTTCTTTTTAATACATTTTCGTAGAATTTCTCATTTTCTTCACACTTCTATTGTAATCCATTCTGCAACGAAGTGCTAATTTTTTTATGATTTATTTCTTCATATTAAAAATAAAAAGTAGCTCTAAAGAGCTACTTTTTATTTTACTTCTATTGTTTCTTCTTTATGTTCATGCAATTCGCCTTTTCTTACATGTACTTTCACTTTGTAAGCACCGTTCTCTTTGAAAGTATGTTTCGTTTCATACTCTCCTTTATTCCCTTCTTTCGCTGGAATAAATTCGTGTTTTTCAACACCATCTTTCCAAATCTCTAGTTGTACTTCAGCACCAGTTAATGCTTCTTCTTTTTGCTTTAAATGAACTTTCATTGTAGATTCAGCATTTGCCTTTATGTCTCCAGCCATAAGATGGATCATTGTGTCACTTTTATGATCTCCATGTCCTGCACTGTGATCACTATTTTCTTTTTTCGCATCTTCTACTTTCGCATTTCCTACAGCAACTTTCACTTCTGGCATAACGTGCATTTCACGTGCATTTGTGTGAGCAATAATATGGTATACTCCATCCGTTTCGAATGTTTTCTCTACTGCATAAACACCTTTTCCTTTATGCTTACCATCTAACATCTCGTGCTTTTCGTCGCCATCTTTCCAAATTTCAAACTTTACATCATCGGCATCCGTTACTTTTTCTTTCCCTTGTGTAACAAGTGCTTGTACTTCTGTTTTTTCACCTGGTTTAATTTCTTTCGGATTTGTTTGGACTGCTACTTTTACAGCTTCAAGTTTCTGTTCTTTTTTCGGTTCTTCTTTGTTTGTATTACAGCCAGCCAACGCTAGCATCGCGATAAATAAAGTTATAATCAGTTTTTTCATCATCATTTCCTCCTTTATACTTTATTTAGTATAGAGGAAATACATTGTAATATTCTAGTCTTCTGCTGAAAACAATATACGAAATGTTTGTGAAGTTTCTGTGAAACGGTCTTCCCCTCTTAATCTATGAAAAAAAGAGCATAGTAACTATGCTCTCGGATGAAACTGTTTATATACATCTTTTAATCTAGTTTTTGAAACGTGCGTATAGATTTGCGTAGTTGAAATATCTGCATGTCCAAGCATTTCTTGTACAGCACGTAAATCTGCTCCATTTTCTAATAAGTGCGTAGCAAACGAGTGACGCAACGTATGAGGTGTAAGTTCTTTTTCAATATTTGCCTCTTTCGCTAATCGTTTTAATATTTTCCAAAATCCTTGTCTTGATAATCGATTACCATGATGGTTTAAAAAGAGTGCATCTACTACTTTTTTCCCCATTAATTCTCTTCTTCCTTTTTCAATATACTTTTGAATCGCTTCCGTTGCTAAACTTCCTAGTGGAATAATTCTTTCTTTATTCCCTTTCCCTATGCAACGAACAAATCCCATCGTTAAATGTACATCTTCTAAATTGAGTGCAATCAATTCTGAAACACGAAGTCCTGTCGCATACAGTAACTCTAGCATCGCCTTATCACGAATACCAAAAGCACTTGTCATTTTTGGTGTTTGAAGTAACGCCTCTACTTCATCAACTGATAATACCTTTGGTAATTTCCGTTCCCCTTGTGGCGTTTCAATATGTACGGATGGATCGTGTTCTACCGCTCGTTCACGAAGTAAAAATTGGTGGAACGAACGAATTGATGCGATATGACGCGCCAATGTTTTCGAAGATTTTCCGTTCTCTTTTAAATACTGCAAAAAGTTAACAATGTGTAAACGGGTCACTTCATGAAAAGTTTTCGTCTGTTCCACATTTTGCAAATACTTTACGTAGCTTTTTAAATCCCGTTCATAAGATACTACTGTATTCTTTGCTAATCCTTTTTCGACAACCATATAATGAATAAAATCTTTTAATTGATCTTCCACTCTACACTACTCCCCATTTTCATAGAAAAACATCATTCTATTTACGAAAGCATCCTTTGCCGGTTCTTCATTCCCTGATACTTTTTCTACAGTCTCTTCTTTAGGTTTTTCATAACGATGATAGCTTTCATATTCTTCATTTATCCATAGTATAGCGAAATAAAACAAAATCGTACAACTTGTAAATAATAAAAATACTTTTATTCCATCAAAAGTTAATTTTAAAGCTCGGCGCATTGTAAATTCCTCCAAAATATAAGTTATTACAACATATGCCAAGCTTTCACCAATTTATACCTTATTCAAATAAAAAACCTCTTCCTAGATAAATAGGAAAAGGTTATTTTTCATCCGTTTCATTTTCTTGACAATTTTTACAAATCCCATGGAATGTTAAACGATGATCTTTCACCTTAAAGCTCCAGTCTCGTTCTACTTTCCTTTCCACTTCACCAAGTAAATCTTCTTGTATTTCTTGTACAGCACCACATTGTGTACAAATCAAATGATGGTGGAAACGCTGCGCACCTTCTTGGCGTAAGTCATAGCGTGAAACACCGTCTCCGAAGTTAATCTTATCGACAACTTTTAACTCAGATAATAGTTCTAAAGTTCGATAGACGGTTGCTAATCCGATCTCTGGCGACTTTTCTTTTACAAGGAGGTAAACATCTTCTGCGCTTAAATGATCTTCTTCATTTTCTAGCAGCACACGAACTGTTGCTTCACGTTGCGGTGTTAATTTGTAGCTCGCTGCATGTAATTGCTTCTTAATTCGTTCAATTCTTTCTTCCATTCGGTACTACTCCCTCCTCGCCACTCTTACACCATTATATCAGAAGAAGGGCTTCTGTCAAAAGAAAAAACAATAAAAACAAATTGATAATTATTCTCAAAAAGTATTTATTTTTTATTAATAGCCTCAACGACTTCTTTCATTAAAACTGGTGATGCGTAAGCCTCCACACTAGAAGCAAGTGCTAACACCACTCCAATTACGAGAAAGAAGCATGTATAACGGATTAATAATGGTAATAGTGGCTCGGTTATTTTTCTAATAAATTGATGCCTAATCATCCGTAAAGAAAAACTTGCAGCAATGGTTGTCATAACGAGAAAGACTGGAATGATAATTAAATTTTGTGGCAAAACAGATACAAATGCTAATAATAGTCCATTCCATCCATGCTGACTTACTAAAAAACCAACTGTAAATCCAACGACAACTCCTTTTACAAATAATAAAATAAAAATAAGTGGTAATCCAATAATTGAAATTCCTAAAATCCAAATAAATCCGATGTATTTTAATTGCGAAAAGTAACTTTCTCGAAACATTTCGCCCGCAATGGCAAATTCTCCTTTAGAGACTTGTCCAAAAAAACGTTGTAAATAAAATGATAAATCTTGTTTTTGATTGATTTGTAAACTATTCACGAGAATGGCTCCGAATATTACTCCCATCAATAATAAAACAGCGTTAAATATATATAATGAAGAGTTTTCCTGTATGTGAGACATTACACGGTCTTGCCAATTTTTTCGCCACATTTTTCTTCCCTCCGTTCACACTCTTATTAAAAATGTATGAAAGAAAGAAAAAAGTATGACGAATTAACATTGAAATTCCGCTCTACTTTGCTAAACTAAAAAGTAGAGAATAGGAGGGATTTCTCTTGAAACCATTATTATTAGATTTTCCAACATTATTTCAAACTGAACGCTTGCAAGTTCGTAAACCATTTCCAGGTGATGGTGCAGAAGTATATGAAGCAATCCAAGCTTCTCTAGAAAACTTAGTACCGTGGATACCAATTAACGCTGAAACAGAAGAGAGTGCTGAAGAAATTGTTCGCGAAGCTCACGGACAGTTTTTACTTCGTGAAACACTTGATTTTCACTTATACGATAAAGTATCTGGTACATTCATCGGAGCAATTACACTAAAGCCTGAAAACTGGGATATTCCAAAGTTTTCACTTCACTTCTGGCTACATAGTGCCTATACAAAACAAGGCTATATGACCGAAGCTGTTAAAGGTGCAATTCAGTTCGCCTTTGATAAACTAGGCGCTAGAAGAATTGAAATTCGTACTGATGCAACAAATATAAATGCATGTAGCTTAGCAGAACGTCTAGAATTCATTCTAGAAGGGACAATGGAAAATGACTTCCTAGCACCAGATGGTAGCTTACGTGATGCACGTGTATATGCAAAAATCAATTAAAAAACACTCGCCTTTGGCGAGTGTTTATTTTTGTAGTTGTAAATATTGTACTGCAAACATCGTCTTCGCATCATGAATACGAAGATCTTTCATAAGAGTAATCGCTTCTTCTAACGATACTTCCATTAATTCCACAAACTCATCTTCATCTAACTCAGCTTTATTTTCTTTTCTTGTCAAACCTGTCGCTTTATATACATATAAAATTTCATCTGCGAATCCTGGAGATGTATAGAAAGAAGTAATGAGCTCCATATTTTCACATACATATCCTGTTTCCTCTTCTAATTCACGAACTGCTGTTACCTCAGGTTTTTCACCAGGTTCTAACTTGCCAGCCGGAATTTCTATAATCGCCTTTTCAAGTGCTTTACGATACTGCTCAACAAGCACAATTTTCCCCTCATCAGTAATAGCAATAATAGCAACTGCACCAGGGTGATTTACAATTTCACGTTTACTCATTGCTCCATTTGGTAATACTACATCATCAACACGAACTTTTATAACTCTACCATCAAAAATTGGCTCAGTTTTTACTGTTCTCTCTGCAAGATTACTCATACTACTTCATCTCCCTGTTCTATTTCCTATTCTTTCCTCATACATTTTACCACATTGAAAGGAGCGTGATAGAAATGAAAGTTTATATTTTACCAAATCGCGTCACTTTAGTCGGAAAAGCATGGCAAATTCGCCATAAGCTAAAGCAATATAGCAAAGAGTATACAACTGTACAAGAGTGGATTACAGCAAATAAAGTGAAACATTAATCATGCTTTTACGGGCAGTTAATGCGAAGCGGAAAGTAAACGTTTGTCAACCTCTTTTCCCTCTCGTACAATAAAGGTAAGGAGGTTGACCTATGAAAAAACGTCAATTAGGAAACTCAGATTTGTTTGTTACAGAAATGGGCCTTGGCTGTATGTCTCTCGGTACATCTGAAACAGAAGCTATGCATATTATCGATGAAGCGATCGATTTAGGAATTAATTTTTTTGATACAGCAGATTTATATGATTACGGATTAAATGAAGAATTTGTTGGAAAAGCCTTGAAGGGAAGAAGAGACCAAATTGTACTTACAACGAAGGTTGGAAATCGTTGGACAGAAGAAAAAAATGGCTGGTCTTGGGATCCTTCTAAAGCTTACATAAAGACTGAAGTAAAGGAAAGTTTACGTAGACTTCAAACTGATTATATTGACCTTTACCAACTTCATGGCGGAACAATTGAAGATCCAATAGATGAAACAATTGAAGCTTTTGAAGAATTGAAAAAGGAAGGTATTATTCGCCATTACGGTATTTCTTCTATACGCCCAAATGTCGTTCGTGAATATGCAAAACGCTCAAACATCGTTAGTGTACTAATGGAATATAACCTTTTAAATCGTCGTCCAGAAGAATGGTTCCCCCTTCTAAATGAACACCAAATTAGCGTCATTGCCCGCGGGCCACTTGCAAAAGGAATTTTAACTGACAATAATGCAAGAAAGATAGAAAGAGTAAAGGAAAAGGATTATCTCTCTTATTCTTACGATGAATTACATGCAACTCTAGCAAGTGTAAAAGAAATGATTGGAGAACGCTCTTTAACAGGAACAGCTATTCAATATTGCTTACATAATAAGACTGTTGCAGCTGTTATACCTGGTGCAAGCTCTCTTCAACAATTACAGGAAAATATACGAGCTAGTCAACAGTTACCTTTAACGAAAGAAGAATATATACAACTTCAAAAGATTGTTAAATATGACACATATGCTTTGCATCGTTAAAAATATCGAATTACCGATAAAACAGAAGACTGTCTCCAGTATTAGGAGACAGTCTTTTTTATAACGTATCATATTTATCAGGATTCGTTCCTACATGTAAATCACGATTCAACGTGTTAATTTGACGTATCTCTTCTTCAGTTAGTGCAAAATCAGAAATAGTAAAGTTTTCTTTAATACGAGATGGTGTAACAGATTTAGGAATTGTAACAATCCCGCTTTGAATATCCCACCTTAATATAACTTGTGCAGGTGTTTTTTCATATTTGTTAGCAATAGCCTGAATGATTGGATGCTGGAATACTTCTCCGCCCCTCATTAACGGACTCCATGCTTCCATTTGAATTTGCTCATCTTGACAATAATTTCGCAACTCAAATTGCGTCAACATCGGATGAAGTTCCACTTGGTTTACCATCGGCTTCACTTTGCAATTTGGTAATAATAGTTCTAAATGATGTTTATGAAAATTAGAAACACCAATCGCACGCACTTTACCTTCTTCATACAATTTCTCTAAAGCTCGGTACGTATCAACATACTTCCCTCTTACCGGCCAATGTATTAAATATAAATCTACATAGTCCATTTGTAATTTTTTCAAACTCTTTTCAAACGCCTCGAGTGTCTCCTCATATCCTTGATCGTCGTTCCATACTTTTGTTGTAATAAATATATCTTCTCTTGGAATTCCTGATTCACGTATCGCCTCTCCGACACCGCTTTCATTTTCATATACAGTTGCTGTATCAATCGAACGGTATCCAACTTCTAACGCTGTTTTTACTGCTTGCTTTACTTCGTCTCCTTCTTTCGCTTTATATACGCCTAGACCAATCATCGGCATTTTCACGCCATTATGAAGTGTAGTTGTTGGAATATGCACAGTCGTCTCCCTTTCATTGTTACATTTTTTATAAGCCACAATTTTATTTCAACAAGATTCATCCCAAAAGTCAAAACATACGTACAGTTTACATAACACTTTTATATAGCTAAAAAATAGCGTGAACTCACTCATTCACGTTATTTTTTCTCCATTCTTTCGCTTTTTCATCCACATTGCGCACAAACTCATTTTTTCCTTCCGTATATAACGCGCCATCATATGTATACTTTTCGGCTAATTCTTTCTTTAAGGTTGCATATGCCTCTGCTTCTTCACAATGAGCCATCATATAATCACGAAATGCTAAATGCCTTACTATCTCTGGATTTCCTTTTTCAAACACGTGTAAATGATACGAGCGTTTTTCTTCAGTTCCATGAATAAAATATCGGCGTCTTGAAATACCATTTTCCCCTTTTACGATGTAACCAAGCTCTATAAATCGTTCATTCCACCCATCTACTCTTTCGATATTTTCTACTTCCATGATCATATCAATAATAGGTTTAGCTGCCAGTCCGGGAACTGACGTACTTCCAATATGATAAATTTTTACCGTTTCTGGCATCGCTGATTTTAATCTTTTAGCCTCCATTTGAAATTTTTCACTCCAATGGTTTTCATGTGGAACAACGACAATTTTTCTCATTCTAACTCCCCTTTTCTTACAAGCTCGTCAAAAAATGATCAGTGGTATTTCACTGATCATTTTTTTATTATTTAAAGTCTTTCCAAGTAAGGTTACTTTCACTTAGCAGTTCTTCAAATGATTTATTCTTTTCACGTTCTTTTTGTTCTTGGCGCTTTCTTTCCAGTTCAGCTGCCTCTTTTTCCTCTTCCCTCACTTGCAACTCTTTCTTCTTACTCTTTAATTGTTGCATGAGTGAATCATTTAATTGATCGCCTAATGTAAGTGTTTCTTTCTTTGGTTGATTCACTTGTGATTGTCTTTGCATTTGTCTTTGTTTCTTTTTCTTCATGCTACTCACCTTTTACTTTTTTCTCCATTATAGTAGATACACAATGAAATCGACAATAAAAAAGGGTCTTTACTCTATTATTCACTTTTTGTAAATATGTTAATTTTTCGAAAAGACTAAATTTTTATGTAGCTATAATCCTATGAATCTATTAAAATTATGTCGTATGATGTCAGATTATAAAAAAGGAGAATTATATTATGTGGAAAAAAATTATTCCTGCCGTTGCTGTTTTAAGCACCATTACTTTTTCAAGCGTATTTGCCGCTCCCCCATCTCAGAATCCAGCTGAACAAAACCGCTACATAGACGTACAAATGCTTGGTATTAATGATCTCCATGGACAACTAGATACTGTTAAAAAAATCAATAATAAAGAAGCTGGTGGCGCTGATTACTTAGCTACTTATTTAAAAGAACATAAAAAACAAAACCCTAATACACTTCTCGTACATGCTGGTGATATCGTCGGAGCTAGTCCACCAGTTTCAGCATTATTACAAGATGAACCGACGATTGAATTTTTAAATGACTTAAAATTTGATGTCGGTACAATCGGGAACCATGAATTTGATGAAGGCATTGATGAAATGAAACGCCTCATTTACGGTGGATATCATGAAAAAACAGGAAATTTCAAAGGGGCTAACTTCCCCTATGTAGCTGCTAATTTCTATAACAAATCAACTGGCCGCTTATTTTTACCACCATTTACCGTAAAAATGGTAGATGGTGTTCCTGTAGGATTCATTGGGGTTGTTACAACTGATACACCAAATGTCGTTATGCCTACGATGCTTAACAATGTACAAATTACTGATGAAGTAGAAGCAATTAATAAATCAACACAACAATTAAAACGCCTCGGCGTTAAATCTATCGTCGTTCTTGCTCATGTCGGTGGAACAACCGATGAGTCTGGGGTAACAAATGGCGATCTTACTCGAATTGCAAATGAAACAGACCCAGAAGTTGATGTTATTTTCGGTGGACATAGTCATACGTATGTAAATGGTACAGTAAATAATAAACTAATTGTCCAAGCAAATTCATACGGAATGGCTTTCTCAGACGTCGATGTAACAATTGATCGTAAAACAAAGGATATTGTAAAGAAAAAAGCTGAAGTTATTACAACGTATCATGAAGGTGTAGAACCTGATAAACAAGTAAAGAAAAAACTAGATCAATATAAAGAAAAAATCGCACCACTTGTAAATGAAGTGGTCGGAAAATCTACAGCACCTATCGACCGTAAACAAAATGATGCTGGTGAGTCCACTCTTGGAAATTTAGTTGCCGATGCTCAGCGTCAAACGATGCAAACTCAAATCTCCCTCATGAATCCTGGTGGCATTCGTAATGACTTAGATGCTGGTGATATTACGTGGGGTGAGTTATACGGCATTCAACCTTTTGGAAATCAATTGATTAAAGTAGATTTAACAGGTCAAGACATTCGCGATATTTTAAATCAGCAATGGCAAAAAGGAACAACAAGAATGCTTCAAATTTCAGGTATTCAATATACGTGGGATGCAAATAAACCAAACGGTGAAAAAGTTACAAATATACGTTTAACAAACGGAGAAGAATTATCTCCATCTACAACGTATAGCGTAGTTGCAAATGCCTTCTTAGCTTCTGGCGGTGATGGATTCGTATCATTTAAAAATGGTAAAAATGCAGAAACTGGGCCAAACGACTTTGAAGCGTTAGTCAATTACGTAAAACAATTAAAAGAACCAATTCAGCCAGTTATTGATGGAAGAATTCAAAAAGTAAATTAAGTGTTTCTCTAATAATAAATTTCATTTTTCACGTATAAAGGATTTGTACTGATCCTCTATTTTATACGTAATATACATCATAAAAAGGATACTCGTTCTTCTAATGAACATAGTATCCTTTTCTTTAGTTATCAAAATGTGATGTTTTGTCAACTTCATATTGCTGTAAAAATTGTTGCAACGCCTCTTCTACAAGTTTAGATTTTTGAATTCCTTTCGATTCTGATATAAGGTCCAATCTTGCTAATATTTCTGTATTAATAGAAAAGGTTCGTCTCTTTTTCTCTGTACTTTTACTCACAATTGGTGCAATTACTTCTTCTCTTTTTCTTAATAACTCATAAATACTTTGTAATTGCTCATAAATTAATAATTGATAATCTGTTTTCTCATATTGAAGGGCGGTCGCTTCTTGGAGTTGTAAGTGACGTGGTTCTTCTCCATCTCCTACAAAAATACGTTTCTTCTGCTCTCCATCATATTCGTATCCAATCAATCTTAATTTCTTCGATAATGTATACGGGCTTATTTCAAGACGTTTTGCTATAATAGCGATGGATTCACGTCTATTTAAACCATCTATAATTTCTCCAATCGTCACAATTTCCCTCCTCCCGTGTTGAAATGACACTAGTATGGTATGTTACAATGATTTTCTAACAGTATATGCAAAATGAATAGCCTGTGCGATTCATACGATTTCACAAAAGGAGGTTTTCAATATGCTTTTTCGTAGCTACACCCCTCAGTTCTATAACGAAAACAAACAACTCATTCCTAATAGTATCGCTACGATAGAAAGCGTTATGATTAATAATCGAAAACAAACTCTCCTTATGCGTGGACAAAACGTAGAGCAACCTATTTTATTATGCTGTCACGGCGGACCTGGGATGGCACAAATCGGATTTATTCGCCATTTTCAAAAAGAATTAGAGAAGCAATTTATTGTTATTAATTGGGATCAGCGCGGAGCTGGTAAATCCTTTTCAATGAAAGATTTCGGAGCAAATTTCACAATCGAACAATTCGTTTCCGATGCAAAAGAAGTGATTCAATATGTACTTAAAAAGTTCAACAAACAAAAACTATTTCTCGCTGGTCATTCTTGGGGAAGTATTATTGGGCTTAACATAGCACATCAATATCCAAAGTATATCGAGGCTTACATCGGTATTGGGCAAATTGTACATATGAAACAAAATGAAGAATTGCTATATCAACATTTAATTCATTCTGCAAAAAAACATGATCATAAAAAAGCATTAGCTTCCCTTTTAAAATTAGGCAAACCACCATTTTTAGATACGAGACGTCTCATTATTCAAAGAAAGTGGCTTGGCACATTTGGAGGCGCAATCCAAAACGGATCTTCCTTTTCTTTCATACGAAAAGGTTTCTTTTCTCCCGAATATACGCTATTAGATTGGTTCAAGTTTCTCGCAGGAAATTTAAAATCTGGAATTTTATGGGAAGAAATGCTGACAATCGATTTCTTTTCTTCTATCTCAAGTTTATCTATTCCAGTTTATTTTTGTTCTGGTCGCTATGATTATCAAACTCCTTATGCACTCGTTCAGGAATATTGCGATATTATTGAAGCGCCTATAAAAAAGATGATTTGGTTCCCAAATTCAGCACATTCTCCTGATTTAGAAGAACCAGAATTATTCGCTAATTCTTTACAATCAATTAAACAAGAGCTAGCTTTTCAGCATTAGTAACAAAAGGCTCTTTTACATTTCATAGAAAACATTTTATAATAATATGTCGCAAGTATGTATAAACATAGCAAAATGTTTCATATTTACTTGTCTTAACAGAATAAAAATTTAGGGAGATTACATTTATTATGAACGCTGTACTCGTCGCAGTAGCAATTATGCTATTGCTTAGTTTGTTACGTGTCCAGGTCATTGTCGCCATCATTGTTGGAGCTTTAACAGGCGGACTTATCGGCGGACTCGGTATTTCAGAAACGATTAACACTTTTACAACTGGTCTTGGAAACAGTGCTCCAATCGCTTTAAGTTATGCAATGCTTGGTGGTTTCGCTATTTCCCTTTCCAAAACAGGACTTCCAGATGCTATGATTCAAACTGCATTAAAATGGATTGGCAATGAACAAGACACGAAAAAACAAGTTTATTCTAAAATACTTATTTTATTCATTATTTTAACGATGGCTTGTTTCTCACAAAATGTGATTCCTGTTCACATTGCTTTCATCCCCATCTTAATTCCAGCACTTTTAAAAGTATTAAATGAGCTGAAAGTGGATCGCAGACTTGTCACATGTATTATTACATTTGGATTGATTACTCCTTATATGTGGATCCCTGCAGGGTTCGGAAAAATTTATCATGACGTATTGCAAACCAACGCTGCGCAAAGCGGCCTTACATTTGATGTCACACTTATTCCAAAAGCAATGACTATTCCAGCAATCGGTATGATTATTGGATTATGTGTAGCGGTATTCATTACGTACCGAAAACCTCGTACGTATGAAACAGAACAAATTCATACTACCGAAAATGAAATCGTTCCCTATACAAAACGTAGCATTACTTTCGGGTTATTATCTATCATTGCTACATTAACTGTTCAATTAACAACAGAATCCATGATTTTCGGTGCTTTAGCAGGTATTATCGTCTTATCAGTTAGTGGCAGTCTACCACTTAAAGAAGCAGATGCAATATTAACAAGCGGAATGCGTATGATGTCCTTTATTGGCTTTGTTATGATTGCTGCCGCTGGATTCGGCGCTGTTCTTCGAAAAACAGGACATGTTGAATCTCTAGTGCAAACGAGTGCACATATAATCGGAAATAACAAACCACTCGCTGCATTTCTTATGCTCGTTATTGGACTTCTCGTTACGATGGGAATTGGTTCATCCTTTTCAACCATCCCTATCTTAACAACCATTTTTGTACCTCTTTGCATTCAGCTTGGATTTAGTCCAATGGCCACAATTGCAATTATCGGTACAGCCGGAGCACTAGGTGACGCAGGATCTCCAGCATCGGATAGTACCCTTGGACCAACATCCGGTTTAAATGCTGATGGTCAGCACCATCATATATGGGATACATGTGTACCCACTTTTCTACATTACAATATACCGTTACTTATATTTGGCTTTATTGCCGCAATTACATTATAAAAAGGTGCGTATAAAACGCACCTTTTACTTTTTTATTTTTCCTTTTAATTGTTGAAAAGCTACTTTTCCGTTATCTTTGACATAGCTTTCAATTGTCGGTAGTGATGAACCTATCCATTCACACTCTATACTCCCATTCGGTCCAACAATTTTCAATTTATCTGGTATATGTATATTTAGAAATCTCGCTGACCGAATTAACTCAATAGCAATCTGATCACTTGAGGCTACAATTCCATCTATATACGGATTGTTTTGCAATAATGTAATAAATTGTTTATTTGTATACCCTTGTACACATTCTTCTCGATAAGAGATTCCTTCATCCCAAACAGCGTCTAAAAACCCTGCTATATGATCTTCCATTTCTTCACTTTCTTCTCCCTCACCGAAATATGCAAGAAAGTGACACCCTTTCTCTTTTAATAAAGAAACAGCTCTCTGTCCACTTTCATAATAATTTCCATGTGATTGTTGCTCATCGATCACAACAAACGGAAATGGAATTTCTCCTACACTTTTAAAAACTGCTCTCGTCAAAATAACACCTGCAATGTTATTTTGCTTCAGCATATGTATGTATCTATCTTTATTCTCTATATTACAAATAATGATTTGATAGCCTTCTTTATATGCTATTTCCTCAATACAATGTAGCAAAGTGATGTTTGATTGGTTACATAAATTATCTACAAGTAATGCAATTATCGTTGAACTCTCTTTAAATAGTGGCTTCGCTGCACTGTTTGGCCTATAACGTAATTCTTCAATTGCTTCCTTTACTTGTTTTACTGTGTCCTCATGAACGTATCCTTTTTCATTAATAACTCGTGAAACGGTTGCGACTGAAACACCTGCCAATTTTGCAACATCACGTATAGTTGCCACATCGTCACCCCTTAATATGGTAATAGATTACAATTTTACGGTAACCTAAATTACACTATCCGTCAAGATTAATAACTCACATTTCTGAAAATTGTTACATCATTTCACTAAACGATACTCCAACTGAATTTCATGTAAAATTGGGATATTATCATATCCCATACGTGGAATTTCTTTCTTTATTTTTCGTGCCTCCTCTACCGCATTCACATATAAATTAGTCATTACAAAATTACGTTTTTGGTAAAATCGTAACGCATTCATATTATCATTTGTTGTAATAAGCCAAACCTGTCTGCACCGTTCTTCTTCTGCAACTTGTAATACACAATCCACAAGTTTCGTCCCTATTCCTTTTCTTTCTTCAAAGCTATCTAGCGATACAATTTCGCATATATTTCCGGTCACTTCATACGTTATAATTCCGATTATTCTGTCATCTGAGAGCGCAACAAATCCTGGCAACTCTTCTAACTGATGTCCCTTACCACGTGAAACCATCAATGAACTTCCCCAGTTCTCACACATGAACATTCGGATTGTTTCTTTCATCGCTGGCGTAATTTTTTGTATATGCAGCATTTCCTATTTCTCCCCTTTTATATCATTGTGATACAATATAAGTGTATCACATGTAACGGTATTTGGAGGATGAGGTAAAGTATGAAACGTTTTTTTGCAGCATTGTTTACTATACTAGGTGCAATAACTGCCCTTGGGATTTTCTTTACAAATAAAGTGATGTACTTAAAGAAAAAAACAGAGGAAGAAGTACTCGAAAGAGAAACGAAAAAACATTTTCGTATAGAGGATTTTGATGCTCTTCATAAAGAAGAAATTCATATCCCTTCACAATTCGGATACGACCTTCACGGATATTACATTCCTGCTGGTCATTCCACCAATAAGTTTATGGTTTTTTGCCACGGTGTAACTGTAAATAAAATAAACTCTGTAAAATATGCAAACTTATTCTTAAAAAGGGGATATAACGTCCTCATTTACGATCATCGTCGTCATGGTAAAACTGGCGGAAAAACAACAAGCTATGGATACTATGAAAAACATGATTTAAAATCCGTAGTTGACTGGCTAAAAAACCGTTTTGGCACCAATATTACACTTGGTATTCATGGTGAATCTATGGGAGCTGCAACACTTCTTCAATACGCAGGACTTGTAGAAGATGGTGCTGATTTCTATATTGCAGATTGTCCTTTCTCTGATTTTCACGGACAATTACAGCACCGTTTAAAGGTTGAATTCCATTTACCAAAATGGCCTTTATTACCTTTAGCAAACGCATTTTTGAAAGTTCGTGACGGTTATACAATTCGTGAAGTTTCACCAATCGACTGTATAAAAAACATTAACAATCCCGTTCTCTTTATTCATAGTAAAGATGACGACTATATTTTAGCTGATATGACAAAAGCGTTATATGAAGCGAAAGAAAATAATAAGCAGCTTTATATTGCAGAACACGGTGCACACGCTTGCTCTTATAACGAAAATAAAGAAGAGTACGAAGCAGCCGTCGATCAATTTTTAAACACATATGTGAAAGAAACAAAAAACAGGCTTGCATAAGCCTGTTTTTTATTGCGCTAAAACGTCTGTAACTTGTTCCATATTTTCAGAAATCCATTGCATTGCATCATCTAACGTTGGGAATTCTGTCGTTTGAAATGTTACTTCATCTTGAAGTAACCAAACATCCTTTGCCTCTTGTCCTACACCTGCAATGGACCAATGTAACAAACTATATGGATGATTATCATTCAAAAATGATGCCCACGTGCGCTCATTTGCAATGTTTCGTAATGTATGTAATTGTTTATCCATCTCTCGTCACCTTACTCTAGTCAGTTATGAAAACTATTATAACACTCTCTTCTTTCTCAAACAAAGTGCTCTTTTTATATTGTCAAGCACTTCCCTTGATTATATGATGAAATTAAGCGTTTGGGAAGGAGGGATAACGTTGGCAAAAGTACAAATTAAAGTAAATGATAATGGCTCTTTTCGCGTTACAGGGGACGTGGAATTAGTCGACTCACAAGGGAATGTATTCCCAGCAAAACCGGCATTTTCTTTATGCCGGTGTGGTTTATCAAAAAATATGCCTTATTGCGACGCTTCGCATAAAGGTAAATTCGAGTCTGTTGTTAGAGCACCAGAGGCAGAATAATTTTACATGTGACATGCACATTTTTTTGTGCATGTTTTTTCTTTTTAGCAACTCCGTTATATCCCTTCTCCTTACAACATTTCTAATACTTTTATTTCCATTCCAGCCTGCATATATTTTCACACAATTCTTCACATTCGAATATTTTTTACTAGCCTTTTATTTTTTTTGTGCTATAATTTGAGCAAACAGCATCCTTCGGGGTCGGGTGAAATTCCCAACCGGCGGTGATGAAGTGAAAACTTCTAAGTCCGTGACCCGTTTTCAACTCGAAAACGGTGGATCTAGTGAAACTCTAGGGCCGACAGTATAGTCTGGATGGGAGAAGGATATGTTTCTAGTTTTTTATATAGTGAATACACTTTTATTTCAGTATGCATATTTTTAAAGATTCATTTTGATTCTTTATATATGTTTAATTTTCTATACTTATTTTTTATACTGAAATAAAAAGAGACAACTAGCGTTTAAAAATTCGATATTTTGCTAGGTTTTTTCCTTATGCAGAAATATCAATTATCGTTAGGTTTCTTTCCTATGCTTTCGTATTCAAACTATATTTCTAGAAATCACGTCTCCCAAACCCCAAGGATATTAAATCCTTGGGGTTTTTTGATTTTTTTAGGAGAGGTGAAGAAAATGACAGATCAAGAATATATGAGGATTGCCCTACAGTTAGCAGAAGGGACATCAGGACAAACAAGTCCAAATCCTATGGTTGGTGCTGTTGTTGTAAAAGATGGAAACATCGTTGGTATGGGGGCTCATTTACGAGCTGGTGAAGAACACGCAGAAGTTCATGCCCTTCAAATGGCTGGTCAGAACGCCAAAGACGCTACCGTTTATGTAACACTGGAACCGTGTAGCCACTTTGGAAAAACACCACCTTGTTGTGAATTGCTCATCGAAAAAGGAGTTAAGCGTGTTGTAATTGCTACTCTCGATTGTAATCCGCTCGTTTCTGGTAACGGAAAAAGAAGATTAGAGGAAGCTAGAATTGAAGTAACGACCGGTGTTCTTGAAGCAGAAGCAGTTTTATTAAATCGCTACTTTTTTCACTACATGAAAACGAAGCGCCCTTTTGTAACAATCAAAACAGCGATGAGCTTAGATGGAAAAACAGCAACTGTAACTGGTGAAAGTAAGTGGATTACAGGTGAAGAAGCACGTGCTGATGTTCACCAATATCGCCATACACATGATGCAATTCTTGTTGGAGTGAATACAGTTATAGCTGATAATCCTCATTTAACAACAAGAATTCCAAATGGTGGGAAACATCCTATTCGCGTTGTTTTAGATACCCATTTACGAACGCCACCATCTTCTCATGTTATAACAGATGGTTTAGCACCGACATGGATTATTGTCGGTAAGGATGTAAAGGAAGAGAAGATATCTTCTTATGAATCTAAAAATATAGCTATATTCCAAATGGAAACGAAACATATAGAAATCGAGGACCTTCTTTCCTTTCTTGGAGAGAAACAAATTCTTTCTCTATTCGTTGAAGGTGGCCAATCGATTCATGCAAGTTTCTTAAAAACAAACAATTTTAATGAAATTGTAACCTATATAAGCCCGAAATTAATTGGTGGGAAAGATGCTCCTACTTTATTTGGAGGAAATGGTTTTTCAAAATTACAAAATGCGCTTTTCTTGAAAATTCAAGAGATGAAACAAATTGGTGATGATATAAAAATCGTTGCGAATGCCCGAAACGAGGTGACGAAATGTTTACAGGAATTGTAGAAGAATTAGGAACGATAGCAAACATGCAACAAAGCGGAGAAGCGATGAAATTAACGATTCATGCAAAGAAAATTTTATCAGATGTGCACTTAGGTGATAGTATCGCGGTTAACGGTATTTGCTTAACTGTAACAAGCTTTACAACTACTTCATTTACAGTTGATGCAATGCCTGAAACGATGCAGTCGACATCACTTCGCATGCTTAAACCGCACTCTAAAGTAAATTTAGAGCGAGCAATGGCTGCAAACGGACGATTCGGTGGACATTTCGTTTCAGGACATATTGATGGAATCGGAACGATTTTAAATAAAAAACAACATTACAATGCCGTCTATTACAAAATAGCAATTTCTGATGAACTACTGCGCTATTGTTTGCAGAAAGGGTCCATTGCTGTTGATGGAACGAGTTTAACGATATTTGATATAGACGAATCTTCCATAACGATTTCACTCATCCCGCACACAGTAAGCGAATCTGTCATTGGAGCAAAAAATGCCGGAGATATCGTAAACTTTGAGTGTGACATGATTGGTAAATATATTGAACGCTTTATTACTAAACCTACAAAACGAGTAGGTTCAATGACCGAAAGCTTTTTACAAGAAAACGGATTTCTATAAGGGGGAAGCACAATGTTTCACCGTATTGAAGAAGCTCTAGAAGATTTAAAAAAAGGTAAAGTCGTTATCGTATGTGATGATGAAAACCGAGAAAATGAAGGCGATTTTATTGCTTTAGCAGAGTACATTACACCAGAAACAATTAATTTTATGATTACACATGGCCGTGGTCTCGTTTGTGTACCGATTACGGAAGGGTACGCAGAACGTCTACAATTAGAACCAATGGTATCTCATAATACAGATTCACATCATACTGCGTTTACAGTGAGCATTGACCATGTCTCTACAACAACAGGGATTAGCGCTCACGAACGTGCAACTACGATACAAGAATTGTTAAACCCCGCATCAAAAGGTGCTGATTTCAATCGACCTGGACATATCTTTCCATTAATTGCGAAAGAAGGCGGTGTCCTGCGTCGTGCAGGTCATACAGAAGCTGCTGTTGATTTAGCAAAGCTATGCGGTGCCGAACCAGCTGGAGTTATTTGCGAGATTATAAATGAGGACGGCACGATGGCACGTGTACCTGATTTAATAGAATGCGCAAAACAATTTGATATAAAAATGATTACAATAGAAGATTTAATTGCTTACCGCCGCCATCATGAAACACTTGTGACGAGAGAAGTGGAAATTACATTACCTACAGATTTCGGTACTTTCCACGCAATTGGCTATTCTAACTCATTAGATACGAAAGAACATATCGCACTTGTAAAAGGTGATATTTCAACAGGTGAACCGGTACTTGTACGTGTTCATTCTGAATGCTTAACAGGAGATGTATTCGGTTCACATCGCTGCGATTGCGGACCACAACTCCATGCAGCACTTGCTCAAATTGAGCGTGAAGGAAAAGGTGTTCTTCTTTATATGAGGCAAGAAGGAAGAGGCATTGGGCTTCTTAATAAGCTTCGTGCTTATAAATTACAAGAAGAAGGATTCGATACTGTAGAAGCAAATGAAAAACTCGGCTTCCCTGCTGATCTTCGTGATTACGGTATCGGTGCTCAAATATTAAAAGATTTAGGTTTACAGAGTTTACGATTATTAACGAATAACCCAAGAAAAATTGCTGGCTTACAAGGTTACGATTTAGAAGTAGTCGAGCGTGTACCGTTGCAAATGCCAGCAAAAGAAGAGAATAAATCGTATTTACAAACGAAAGTAAACAAATTAGGACACTTACTAAACTTATAATTAAAGGAGAGATTTATTATGGTATTCGAAGGTCATTTAGTTGGTACAGGATTAAAAGTTGGAGTTGTTGTTGGACGTTTTAACGAATTTATTACAAGTAAGTTACTTGGCGGCGCTTTAGACGGATTAAAGCGTCACGGTGTAGAAGAAAATGATATTGATGTTGCTTGGGTTCCTGGTGCATTTGAAATTCCTTTAATCGCTAAAAAGATGGCTAGTAGCGGAAAGTATGATGCTGTTATTACATTAGGTACTGTAATCCGAGGTGCTACAACTCACTACGATTACGTTTGTAATGAAGTAGCAAAAGGTGTTGCGTCTTTATCACTACAAATGGACATCCCAGTTATTTTCGGCGTATTAACGACAGAAACAATTGAACAAGCGATTGAACGCGCAGGTACGAAAGCTGGTAATAAAGGATATGAATCAGCTGTTGCTGCAATTGAAATGGCTCACTTATCAAAACAATGGGCATAAAAAAAGAGGCTGCGGCCTCTTTTTATTTTTTCACCTTTTTTTGTACATCTTTTATTAATTCATTCATCGTTTTTCCTTCTGTTTTTATATGAAGAGCTTGTGCCGTTCTCCATACATTCTCTCTTTTTTTCGCTTCTTCTATAATAGTAATTTCTTTTCTAACTTCCTTTAAATCTTTTCCTTCCGTTTTCAATCCAAAATGTTCAGCTTTCGTTCGAAAGTGTTGTTCGATTCTTTGTTGCATTTCTTTTTGTTCAGGATTTTCAGCAGCCTTAACTGGATCAGAACTTATTGCTTTTATTAAAATTAAACAAGTCATAATCGCTAATATGTATTTGTACATGTAAAATCCTCCAACCCAATATAAATTACATATTTACTATGTACAACTAGGGCTTGGAAAATTCGTCCACAAAAATTCTTTTTTTCGCTTAAAAACCAATAATATCAAGCGTTCACAACTATTTATTACATTTTATTTACAAAAAAAGCAAACCCTTTTACAAGTTTGCTTTTTCATCTATCTTATAATGCACATTCTTCAATCTCAAATCCTAAATCTGCAATCATACCCCAGTCCGCAGTCGGCTCTTGTCCAGCTGTCGTTAAGTAGTCCCCGACAAAAATAGAATTTGCTGCAAATAAACCGATTGGCTGTACAGAACGTAAATTGATTTCACGTCCTCCTGAAATACGAATTTCTTTTGTTGGGTTTACAAAACGCATCATTGCCAGTACTTTTAAACATTCTACTGGCGTTAACTCTTTTTGTCCTTCAAGAGGTGTCCCCTTTACAGCAACAAGGAAATTACAAGGGATAGAATCTGCATCTATACGTTGTAATTCAAATGCAATTTCAGCACGCTCTTCAATTGTTTCTCCCATGCCAAAAATCGCTCCCGAGCATGGGGAAATGCCCGCTTGTTTTGCTTTTTGAACTGTATCAACACGATCATCATACGTATGAGTTGAACAAATACTATCGTAATTATTTGCATGTGTATTTAAGTTGTGGTTATAACGATGCACGCCTGCTTCCGCTAAACGTCCTGCTTGATCTTCATTTAAGAAACCTAAACAACAACAAATCTTCAAGTCTGTCGTTTCACGAATTTCCTTAACTGCTCCAATTACGTGATTTACCTCTTTATCCGTCGGACGACGACCAGACGCTACAATACAATATGTACCTGCTTTACGGCGTATTGCTTCATGTGCCCCTTCTACAATCTTCTCCTGCGTTAACCATGCATATTTATCAATCGGTGCTTCTGAAATAATAGACTGTGAGCAATATCCACAATCTTCAGGACATAATCCAGATTTCGTATTAATAATCATATTCAATTTTACTTTCTTACCAAAGTGATGATGGCGAATAATGTAAGCCGCATTCATAATTTCTAAAACTTCTGTATCATCAGCTTCTAATATCGCTATTGCATCTTCTTTCGTAATCATCTTCTCTTCCACTACGTCGTATGCAAGTTTTTTCCAATCCCTTTTTGTTTGTACTTGTTTCATTTCATCTCTTCCCCTCTTTTGTTATATGTATAAATAAAGCATGATACGTTGCCATTATCCCTCCATTTCCCGTGAAGTCTCTTTCGTATATGCGTAGCATCGCACGAAAGAGTGAGGGACTTTGACAATATGATCCTTCATTGCTATTAGTTGCTCCTACTTTTCGAATAGAATGCAGAAACTCCTTAACTTCTGTAAAACTCTCTATGTAACATGTTTCAGAAACATGCACATCCCCTGTTTCTATCTTACATATATGAAGCAACTGATCTTTTGAATAAAAACGTTGACCAATCGATGTTTCATTTTTTATATTTCTTTCTTCTTTCGCACGTTGGAACGAAGCATGCAATTCTTGAAACGTTTCATGTCCAAACGTTGAAAAGAGTAATATCCCATCTATAGACAAATGTTGAAATAAATTTCTTAACACTTGTTGTAAATTATTTAACCATTGAAATGTAGCATTTGAAATAATGACATCATATGATTCTTCTAATCGTAATCGCTCAATATCTTCACAGTGAAACGTTACATTTTTTACATTTTGTCTAGTTTGCGCAATCGCAATCATACTTTCAGCAAAATCAACTGCTGTAATATGTGCTTTCGGAAATAACTTTGATAATTGCTCTGTTACATACCCCGTCCCGCATCCCAGTTCTAAAATACGTATTGATGCCGTTTCACTATATCGTTCCTTTAAGATTGAAAGTAATGAATGTGCCATCTTTTTTTGTACATTTGCATATCGATCGTAAGATACGGCTGCCCCATTAAACCGTTTTTGTAGTAACGTTTTGTTGATCATGTCGTATCCCCTCTACAAATTGAATTATCTCATTTGCGCAATATTCAAAATTCGTCGCACATAATGCATGCCCTGCTTCACTTACTACTTTCAGCTCGCTGCTGCTATTTTCCGTCATACTACGTGCCGCAGACAATGGGCATATTACATCCTGTTCTCCGTGAATAAGTAGTATAGGTACTTTAATTTCTTTTAGTTCTTCTCTCATATCTGTTTCTATTAAATAATCCAAACCTAGTTGTAAAGACTGAATAGAATCACCTTTAAAACGGTCTACAATGTCTTCAAAGTTTTTATTCTCTTTTAGCTCATCTTTCGTAAACATATTTTCATAAAACCGCTTGAGCGTATCTTCTTTCCTTCTCGCCAAATTCCTTTTCAGCCGTTCTACATGCAAAGCATTCCATCCGTTACTGTAATCGCTCGTATTTGTAAATTTAGCAGTACCACCAATTAATACGATGCCTTTTGCCTGAATCTTTTTATAAGCTTCAACTGCTGCTAACGCTCCTAGTGACCATCCAACCAATATTACGTTGTCATTATGCGCTACATCTATAATTCGTTCCGCAAATTCACTTCGTTCTTTCACATTACGCCAATCTATGCATTGAACAGAATATCCTTTAAAATACGGAAGTACTAAATCCCAAATATTCTCTTCCATTCCCCATCCGGGGATAAAAATAATCTTTAGCTCATTCATACGAAAAGCTCCTCTTCTTTCGCAATGTGGATAATTCGGTCAATAGCCCATTTTAAATCAGCTATTGTATGTTGCGATGTAACTGCAAAGCGAATTCGAGAACTATGAACCGGCACAGTTGGCGGACGAATTGCAATAGCCGCAATCCCTGCCTCTTGCAACCTTTTACTAAACCGTAAAGCATGTTCATTTGAACCGACTACAATCGGTACAATATGAGTTGAACTATTCCCAATATCAAAACCAGCATCCCTTAATTTAGCTCTGAAGTATTCTCCGTTTGCTATAAGGTTCTCTCTTCTTTCGTTATCTTCTTTTACAATTTCAATTGCTTTTTGCACCGCTCCTAACGTACTTGGTGGTAAAGCTGTAGTAAAAATAAAGCTTCTCATCATATTTTGTAAATACTCTATATAAATTTCATCACCTGTCAAATACGCACCATAACACCCTAAAGCCTTGCTAAACGTCCCCATATGTATATCAATTTTTTGAGCAAGATTTTTTTCTATATGAGATAACCCAGCTCCGCCGATTCCATATATTCCACTCGCATGTGCTTCATCGACTATAATGATTGCCCCGTATTTCTCTTTCAGCTGTACTAAATCTCTCAAATACGCAGTATCACCATCCATACTAAAAACAGTATCTGTTACGATTAATTTCCTTTTTTCAGGTGACGCTGTTTTCAACAGCTTCTCTAAATGATCCAAATCATTATGACGATACCTTTTATGCTCTGCCCCGCTTAATATGATTCCATCAACAATACTTGCGTGATTTAACTTATCACTAAAAACAATATCGTGCCGAGAGGCTAAAGAAGATATGGCACCTATATTTGCCGTATACCCACTATTTACAATTAAAGCTCTTTCAGTACCTTTCCAGTCACATATGCTTCTCTCAACCTCTTCATATAATGGATGATTTCCTACAACGAGACGAGAGGCAGTCGCTCCAGTTCCATATCTTTTTGTACAGGCAATAGCAGCTTCTTTTAACCTTTCATCTCCAGCTAACCCTAAATAATTATTTGACGCTAAATTTAACATCCTTTTTTTATCTCGAATAAGCCAAGTCTCTTCTGCCTCCTCTGTTACATGCAAATCACGATACTGCCCTTGCTCATGTAATTGTTGTAATTTAGATTGAAGGTGCGCCCGCCACGTTTGATTCATTTTGGATAAACTCCTCTAATTTTGAAATCATAATATGTTCTTTTGCAGATTCTAATACTTCTTCTTTCGTAAACTCACCTTCAAAGAATGGTAATAATCCTAAAACTGGTACCCCGCTCAGCTCTTCAATCATCTCTTTATTTTCTTGCACTCTTTCCATTTCACATTCTTTGCAACCTGATAAAATGACACCCGCTACGGTTAAGCCATGCGCCTTTGCGTAAGCAATCGTTAACACTGTATGATTTACTGTTCCTAATGTAGGACGAGCTACTACAATAAGAGGCAACTGTAATTCTTTTGCAAAATCAATTACTAAAGCATCTTCTGTATATGGGACAGCAAGCCCACCTGCTCCTTCTACAAATAAGCTATTAAACTCTTTTAATAGTTCATTATAGTAATCAGTAATTTCTTTTAACTTTACTACTCTTCCAGCTCTTTTCATGGCAAGTCTCGGAGCAAGTGGTTCTTCAATAGAATAAGGGCAAATTTCATTTTCTGGTGTCGGTACACCTGATAATGATTTTAACCTTGCCGCATCTCCCTCAGGGTTTGATGCAACATGCCCACTTTGTAACGGTTTATATACCCCTACGTTATATCCTAATTCTCTAAATACACCTGCTATAGCACCTGCAACTACTGTTTTTCCAACTTCAGTATCAGTTGCTGTTATGAAAAAACCACTCATTATTCTCCCTCCGTAACATCCGAGATTGCCTTATATAAAATGCGTAACATATCATCAATCTCTTCAAAAGTAGAAGCAAGTGGCGGCATAAATACAATCGTGTTACCTAGCGGTCGTAAAATCATACCCAGCTCTCTTGAGCGTTTACATACTTGAACACCGACTCTCTCTGTCCAGTCAAACGCTTCTTTCGTTTCCTTATTCTTCACAAGCTCAATACCAACCATTAATCCGCACTGACGAATATCACCTACATGTTTATAAGCAAAGAGCTTTTCTAATTGCGCTGCCACATAATCCGTTTTACGTGCCACTTCTTCTATTAAATTTGTTTTTTCATATAGTTCTAGATTCGCGATTGCTACGGCACACCCTAACGGATTGCCTGTGTAGCTATGTCCATGGAAAAATGTTTTTTGTTCTTCATATTCTCCTAAGAAGGCATTATATATTTCATCTGTCGTTACCGTAACTGCAATTGGTAAATATCCACCTGTTAAACCTTTCCCAGCAGTTAAAATGTCTGGCGTCACATTTTCATGTTCACAAGCAAACATTTTCCCTGTACGCCCAAATCCAGTTGCTACCTCATCTGTAATAAATAATACATTGTACTTAGTACATAAATCGCGCAGTCCTTTTAAATATCCTTTTGGCATTGTAATCATCCCGCCAGCACCTTGCATTAATGGCTCTACAATGATGGCAGCTACTTCTTCATGCTTTTCTTTCAACAATTCTTCCATTTCTTCTAAATGGCTTTTTACAATTTCCTCCTTATTATTTCCGTAAGGAGAACGATATGTATATGGATACGGCATTTTAATCGCATCAAATAAGAGCGAACTATACACTTGGTGAAACAAGTCTATTGCTCCTACTGAAACAGCTCCAATTGTATCACCGTGATATGCTTCTTTTAATGTAACGAATCTTTGTTTCTTTGGTTTCCCTTTATGCTGCCAATATTGGAAAGCCATCTTAATTGCAATTTCAACAGCGGTAGAACCTGAATCAGAATAGAATACCTTCTTCAATCCATCTGGTACAACCTCAATAATTTTTTCTGCTAATAAAATAGATGGAACGTTAGCAAGTCCTAACATAGTAGAATGAGCAATTTTATTTAATTGCTCACGAATTGCTTCATCTAATTCCGGTACTTGATGTCCGTGAACATTTAACCATATAGATGAAACACCATCCCAATATTCATTACCATTTACATCGTATAGTTTTCTTCCCTCTCCACGTTCAATAATGACAGGATCTTCTTCTAAATAATCTTTCATTTGTGTAAATGGGTGCCATACGTAAGCTTTATTTTTCTCTGCTAATTCTTCATATGTATAAGATGATTTTTCAATCGTTCTACTATTTATTGTCACAATTGTCACCCCTAATGTTAACTTGTTTATAAATATAGTTAACATTAAATCCGAATGACTGTCAATTATTTTAAAATCAAATAGTTCTTAAAAAAGAACAACTTATCATACGATAAGTTGTTCTACTTTCCATGCTGTATCTTTCCAATTTCTAAAATAATTTCTTCATCTTTTTTCCCCTCTGTATCAATTCCAAGTTGCTTAGCGTGCTCAATTAATAAATCATGACGCTTCTCAAATCTAGCGGTATTTACTTCTTTCGTAACCTCTTCTTTTGTTTTCCCCTCAGTAGAAACTCCTAGTTTTTCTGCTGCTTTTTCCATTGATTTCTTCTCTTCTATTTCTTTTAATTTCTTCACTTCTGACTGTTGTATTTGCTTTTGTTTCAACTGCTCTGATTCAGCCGCAAAAGCTGTGTAAATTCCAGCACTTCCTCCAATAACTAATAAAGTGGTAAAAAGAATTATTTTTTTCTTCACTCTTTCCTCCCCCTTTCAAATTCATTATAACGTACATTTTTACAGCGTTAAAAACAATTATCCTTTATTTCCCTAAAAAAACATTTAATATTTTTATTGACATGTAAGATGAAAATATGATAAAAATTTAACTAACATCATATGAATCGGCGTTGATAGGATTTAGTAGTATTTCGATTTCTGATTTCAGAGAGCTGGTGGTCGGTGCGAACCAGTACAGAGCGAATTATGAATTACCCCCTGGAGCTTCTTTTACGAAACGTGAGGAGTAGTGAAAGACGGTTATAGACCGTTATGTCTAAAGAGTGGTGAAACGACACTGTTTCACAATTTAGGGTGGTACCGCGAATTTTTCGTCCCTGCATATATTGCAGGGGCGTTTTTTATTTTATAAGCGCATATCATATGACCCTTTATTTTGTGACGCATTCATTTCACAAGCTAGGGTGGTACCGCGATTTCTTCGTCCCTGCATAATTATATGCAGGGACGTTTTTTTATCCAATCATTTCCGTATCATATAGAAGGACTAACAATTACCGGTAATTTGTCACAAAATTCTAAATTTTAGAAGGAAATATACAATATTGGCGAATTTTATATAAAAAAGAGCTATTTTACATTACTTAGGAGGGGAAAACAATGGTTTCAAAAATTGAGTCTGTTCTTTTAACAATTTTTATCTTTTTCTGTATTGGTTTTAGTGTTATTCAATTAGAAGTTTCACCACACATTCCAATTTTATTTGGTATCGTTCTTTTATTAGCATTTGGATTCCTGAAGAGAATCTCTTGGTCTACTATGGAGAAAGGGATGATTAGTAGTATTTCAGCTGGTATTCCATCTATATTTATTTTCTTACTTGTAGGCGTATTAATTAGCGTTTGGATCGCAGCTGGAACTATTCCGACTTTAATGGTATACGGCTTCCAGCTTGTATCTCCAAAAATTTTCGTTCCAACTGTTTTTGTTGTTTGTGCAATTGTTGGAACGAGTATCGGTAGTGCTTTTACAACTGCTGCAACTGTAGGACTTGCTTTTATGGGAATGGGTACTGCCCTTGGATACGATCCAGCTCTTATTGCTGGTGCAATTATTTCTGGTGCATTCTTCGGAGATAAAATGTCTCCTTTATCTGATACAACAAACTTAGCGCCTGCTGTAACGGGTGTAGATTTATTTGAACATATTCGTAACATGCTTTGGACAACAGTGCCAGCTTTCATTATTGCTTTTATCGCATTTTTCATTTTAGGAAGCGGATCTGGTGGAAACGTTGATTTCTCAGCATTTATTAACACACTAGAAAAAAATGCAACGATTTCTATCGTTACACTGATTCCTATTTTATTACTGTTCCTATTCGCATTTAAAAAGGTACCCGCAGTTCCAACATTACTTGCAGGAATTGTGGTAGGAATTATTATTCTCTTTATTTTTAAACCTAGCACTTCTTTAGCTGATTTAATTAAAATTATGCAAGACGGTTACGTTTCTAAAACTGGTATCAAAGATATTGATAGCTTATTATCTCGCGGTGGCCTGCAAAGTATGATGATGTCAATTGCTCTTATTTTCCTAGCTCTTTGTATGGGAGGATTATTACAAGGAATGGGTATTATAGCGCAGCTGATGAATATTATCTCTAGCTTCGTAAAAACTAGTACACGCTTAATTATTTCTACTGCTTCAACTGCAATTGGTGTAAACTTCTTACTTGGTGAGCAGTACTTATCCATCGTTTTAACAGGACAAGCATTTGCTAATAAATACGATGAAGTCGGTTTAGAACGTCGTAATTTATCACGAGTATTAGAAGATGCTGGTACAGTAATTAATCCACTCGTACCATGGGGTGTAAGTGGCGTATTCTTAACAAACGTTCTTAGCGTTCCAACATTCGATTACCTGCCATACGCAATCTTCTGTTTAGCATGTCCAGTCGTAACCATTATTGTCGGTTTTACTGGATTCGGTCTTTCATGGAAAAAAGAAAAAGCAGTACCAGTTTCATAATATAACAAAAAGGATTACCAAATCGGTAATCCTTTTTATATTTCTTGACTATCTATTCGCTTTCTTTCTTCTAAATAACAGAAGTAATCCCGCTCCAACAAACGCAAGACCAGCTCCAATTGTAGAAGCAATACTTGCACCTGTTTTCGGTAAATCACGTTCATCTTTTTCAGCTTCTTTATTTTCACTTACAGTTGTTGTTTCTTTTGTATTTTGATCATCTGTTGTAGTTTGTCCAGATCCAGTATTGTTTCCATCTTGCTTTGGTTCATTACCATTATTACCTTCTTCTGTTGGCGGTGTTGTTGGGTTTTCTCCATCACCTTTTGGTGGTGTCGTCGGATTTTCTCCATCACCTTTCGGCGGTGTTGTTGGGTTTCCTTCACCAGTTTCTTTATCATCATTTTTCTTCGTTATATCAATTGCATATTTCGCAAATTCATTTTCAGATGGTCCAACATATGAAATCTTTCCATCTTTCTTTATATACTTTTGTGCATTTGGTGAAGAATCAAATGTTGTATTTAATTTATCTGCAACAATCGGTTTAAATGTCCAATTTTGATCAGCTGCTGGATCAATATCTTTTATTTTTTGCATATACTTCACAATGATTTGACGTGTTTCATCTTGTGATTGGTATACAACTTCCCCTTTACTTACACCTGGGAACGTTTGGCTACTTCCACGATAGTTATTTGTAGCGACGATGAACTCTTGCTTGTCAGCTACTGGCTTACCTTCATATGTCATATTTACAATACGATTCGTATTTGCATTTACAACTTTTCCATCTTTATCGTATTTCGCCGGTTGTGTTACATCAATTTCGTATTTTAAGCCATCTAAAATATCAAAGTTATATGTAGGATACCCTATATTTACTAACGGCTGTTCTTCTGTTTTCTTTGGATCAATTTGATTAAACTGACCTGCAGACATTTCAAGCCATTCTTTCACTTGTGCCCCATTTACTTTTACAGCATATAACGTATTTGGATATACATATAAATCTGCAACGTTTTTAATCGCTAACGTTCCAGCTGGAATATCCGTATAATATGTAGCACCGTTTCGGCCACCTGCTTTAAATGGTGCGCCTGCAGATAAAACCGGAATATCTTTAATCTTTTCGTACTCTGGTTTTTTAAGTTCTTCTTCTACATACCATTTTTGCGCATTTGTCACAATTTGTACGGAAGGATCATCTTGTACTAATGAAAAATAACTATTAATTGGTGCTTTCGTTTCACCTACATGTGTATTTACATATTCGATTGTCTTTTCATGTTCATCTTTAATTTCATTAACTAATTTTTGATCAGATTCTACTAATGGGGTACCTTTACTATTAGCAATCGGGCGAAGTTGTGGCTTAGATTGATCTTTTTGCACTTCCCATTTTCCGTTTACCTTTTTCAATTGCATATCAATAATACCTAAGTTACTACCAAAAACACCCGGCATTACAACTGGAACACCATTAAATACATCCTTCACTTCAGTATGTGAATGTCCCATTAATACTGCATCTACGCCAGGAACTTGTGTTGCTAAATGATATGATGCATTTTCCATTTTATTCGCTTCTTTATATTCGCTCTTATCGACGCCTGAATGAGCCAATGCAACGATAATATCCGCACCCTCATCTTGCATTTTTTTCACCATTATTTTTGCTGTTGCGACGATGTCTTTCGCTTTTACTTTTCCTTCTAAGTTCGCTTTATCCCAGTTCATGATTTGTGGTGGAACAAATCCCATTACACCAATTTTCACTATTTGTTTTTGGCCTGCTTCATCCACTACTTCTTTCTTTAAAATATGATATGGTTTAAAATAATTTTCATCGTTCTCTTCCTTATCATCATGGTCAACTTTATATACATTCGAGTTAATAACCGGGAAATCCGTTTTTTCAATCACCTTGTTTAAATAATCTAAACCGTAGTTAAATTCATGATTCCCAAGAGAGATGACGTCATACTTCATTAAATTCATTACACGATATAATGGATGTGTATAACTAGGATCCACAGGATTCTTCGGATCTTTTATTTTATTCGCTACGTAATCCCCAAGCGGTGTCCCTTGTAATGCATCCCCATCATCAAATAGGACAGAGTTTTTCACTTCTTCACGTGCTTTATTAACGAGTGTTGCCGTTTGTACAAGACCTACTTTATTATCTGTTTTCGTTTGATAATAATCGTAATTCATTAAGTTAACGTGAATATCTGATGTTTCTAGAATTCGTAAGTTAACTGTACTCTCCCCAGTGTTCTCATCTGCATGAGCTGTTGCTGGCATTACTTGCGGTGCCATTACACCAATCGCAAGAGTTGCTCCAGCTAGCATTTTTTTTGACTTTTTCACAAAAAATCCCCCTTATACAATTACCAGAAATAATGAAATGAATCCCTATCTGTCTCTAACCACATACCTTTTTTCTTCTATTAGAGACACAATTTTCATTTCACCCTGCGCTAACGAGTAGTCCCCTTAAACGCCCGATTGATGAAGACTAACAATTAATAGGAAATAAAGCTCCCACTAATTAAAATTTCACCTTATCTGACATTATCATATATAAAGTTCTTTCCTATCGTCAATATTTTTTGACAAACTTCAACAAATTTTCTGTAAAGTTATTATAAACTTTTCATAAACATATAATATGCCCTTACATTGCTAATACTGCTGAATATGATACAATTACCAATTACAAGGAGGATGAATTTATGAAAAAAGTCATCTTAACAATTGTTTGTCTCCTCCTTCTGATCATTTCTTATTCTTATTTTGAAAAGAACGACGAGACAAAACAAAATGAACCCGAAGAAAAAACAGAAAAAACATCTACTCCAAGTTGGATTGATAAGCAAACAAACGATTCCTTTTATCATCTCGTACTAGGTGATTCGCTCGCCAAAGGATATGGATCAACACAAGGTGGATTTGCTGAATTAGCCTCTAAACAAATAGAAGCACAAATTCATAAACCAATTACTGTAGAAAACCTTGGGATAAACGGTCTTACAACAGATCGTCTCGCTAAAAAAGTTCAATCAGAAGATGTAAAGCAAAAAATTAGAGCAGCAAATATCATTACCATTAATATTGGAGGAAATAATTTATTTCGCTTAAATCGTGATGTCGGTGTTATAGACGGTATTAAAATGTTAAATAAAGAAAAAGCTCATTTTGAAGCGGATGTAAAAAATATTGTAAAGACAGTCCGAGATCAAAATCCGGATGCTTTACTCATTCTTTCTGAACTCTATAACCCGTTACAACTCGATGACTCCATCGCAAGTTATGCAGATATGTTTTTAGACGGCTGGAATGAATCCGTTTATTCCATTGCAAAAGTGAATCAACCATCTATCGTTTTGCCAATTCGTAAATTAATATCGAATGATAAAAAAGAATTGCTCTTTGACCAAGTACACCCAAATGATAAAGGCTATACGATTATTGCCGATTCATTTACAAAAAAAGTGTTGGCCTACAAATATTAAAATTCCCATGAAACAATTCTATTTTTATAACATGTCTTTTTTGTTACAATGAGAGTGGAAGGGGGCCTTTATATGGAATCACGCGAGTGGGAACGTATTGTTGATCATCTTCTTTCGCTAGTGCCTCTTTTTTATCGCAAATTTATGCTTCCTGGAGAATTTTCTTCTCAAAGACATATGCCGCCATCACATACACAAGTATTACTGCTTTTGCATGAAAACGGCACATTAGCAGTTTCCGAAATCGGCAAGCGGCTAGCGATTTCACGGCCTAACATGACACCTCTATTAAACAAACTTATTCAAGAAGAACTAATAGAGCGTCATTATAGCGAAAAAGATCGACGGGTCATTTTAATTTCTCTAACAGCTGAAGGGAAATTATTAGTAAATCAGTATCAGCAATTCATTTTAGACAAACTAAAAGAAAATTTCCAAACATTATCTGAGGAAGAGCGCGAAAAGCTCATTCATTCTCTTCAAACCATTCAAAATTTAATTTTGAAAACAAACGTATAAAGCTGCTTCTAAATAGAAGCAGCTTTATGATTCGTAATAATTACCATAGTACACATTGGAATATGGCCATGTTGTTAAATATGGTTTTTTTTCCTGTGTAGGCTGTTGTTGTGGTATTTGTGGTATTTGTGATAATTGCTGTAATTGTTGTTGCCGATATAATTCGTATTGTCTACTCGTATCATAAACCGGATAATAATTTACATATGGATATACTTGAGGTACGTAATAATAATACATTATCCTCTCCTCCTTTTTCTTAAACATATTCAAAGGAGAAAATGGATGTGACATTGTTTATAATTGTACAAGTGGTTCTCTCACTCGTTTCTTCCTTTTCTTCAAGCGTAACTTACGGTTCTTTTCGTATAAATAATGCACAACGAAATACGAAATGAGACCAAACACAACTCCTAAAATCGTCATTCCAATTAATACATACACTTCACTTTGTAATAAGCTCTTTAATATCGTAAAAATGTGACTTGAAAACAAGTCCGATATCTTAAATGGTTCATGATGAATTTTCTGTACATGAAATGGATAAATCATTTTTCCTAGCGCATACGCAAGCGGAAATAAAAATACTGGGAGAAACGATATTTTCCCAATAATATTGCCAATAACTGCCGCAGGAAAAGATCCCTTTGCTAACCTGACGATTGGATAAAATATTACATATACGAGCGATGCCGTATAAATGACTAACATTTCTAAGCCGAATCCTATAGCAAACCCTAACGATACTTTCTTTGCGCCTTCTGGCGATCGAAGCAACTTATAATATTGAAACTTTAATATTCTCCACATCCGCTGAAAAAACGAATATGTTTTCTTAGTTGTTTTCACCCTCATCATCTCTTTAACTATATTTTTATATGTAGTATGTCCTTACACACTCTGAAAAACAAATTTAGTTTTCTCTTTTATTATAAATGATATCGAAATGGTTAACTAAATATACATATGACATTTTAATATAAAAAAACCTCCCTTTTAGGAAGGCTCTTCTACATTTTTAAATAAACTCACTAATAACGCTTTTTGAGCATGCAATCGATTACCAGCTTGCTCAAAGACGATAGAATGTGGTCCATCTATAATTTCTCCTGTTACTTCTTCTTCACGATGGGCAGGTAAACAGTGTAAGAAACGATATGTTTGCTTCGCATGCTTAGCAAGTTCGTTATTGATTTGGTATGGCTGAAATAAAGAATATTTCTCTTCTTCGCCCTCTTGCCCCATGCTCATCCAAACGTCAGTATAAATGAAATCAGCTTCATTCACCGCTAATTCAGGATCATGCAAAACTTCAATTTCAGCTCCTGTTTCCTTGGCAATCGCTAACGCTTTTTTTACAATCTCTTCATTCGGTTCATATCCTACAGGCGTTGCAACAGTCATATGCATTCCGACTTTTGCACTCGCTAGCAACAATGAATGACATACATTATTTCCGTCACCTACGTAAGCCAATTTTATTCCTTTAAATGTATTTGTTTCTTCATATATCGTCATGAGGTCTGCCAATGCTTGACAAGGATGATGATCATCCGTTAAACCGTTAATAACAGGAATACTTGATTCTTTTGCAAGCTCTTCTACATCCGCGTGGGAGAATGTACGTATCATGATCCCGTCAATATACTGCGATAATACTTTCGCAGTATCTGAAACGGTTTCTCCTCTCCCCATTTGCATCTCTTTCCCACTTAAAAACATACCATGTCCCCCGAGCTGTACCATTCCCGCTTCAAAAGATACGCGAGTACGAGTTGAATGCTTATCAAAAATAAGCCCTAATATTTTGCCTTGTAATAAAGGCTCTTGCTTATTCTTTTTTAAATATATAGCGAACTCAATTAAAGAAATAATTTCTTCTTTCGTTAATTCTTCTAGTGTTAAAAGATCTTTCGTATTTAATTTCGGTACTTGTACAGTTGACATGAAACTTCCCCCTTATATGATTGATACGTTTTTTGTACAAACTACTTTTTTTATTATATATACTGCCTGTTCTAACTCTTCATTCGTGACAATGAGTGGCGGTAATAGTCTTATAACATTAGGGCCTGCTTGTAATACGAGAAGTCCTTCGTTTTCTAGTTGTTCTATAAAACTTGCAACTTCATGCTTACACTCAATCCCAATCATAAGCCCCTTACCACGTATATTTTGAATACATCCGACATGCTGTAATTCCTCTTGCAACTTCTCTAATACGTACTCGCCTTTTTCTTGTACTTCTTTTAAAAACGATGGTTTTTTACTCACTTGCAATACTTCTTTCGCTGCAGCCATCGCGATGTAATTCCCGCCAAAAGTTGAACCGTGTGATCCTGCAGTAAACGACGTTCCGAGCTCTTTCCCGCCAATCATCGCTCCGACAGGAATCCCATTCCCAAGTGCCTTTGCAACGGTAACGATATCAGGCTCTATTCCCACTTGTTCATAAGCGAATAGTGTTCCAGTTCTTCCTATCCCCGTTTGTACTTCGTCTATAATAAATAAGGAACCGAACTTATTACATAATGTTTCAATCTCTTTCAAAAAAGATAGATCAGCAGGTATTACTCCTCCCTCTCCTTGAACTACTTCTACCATTACCGCCGCAACTTCTTCATTCATTACTTCCTCTAATGCTTTAATATCGTTAAAAGGGATATGTAAAAAAGATGGAAGTAATGGACCAAATCCTTCTTTCACCTTATCTTGGCCTGTTGCACTCATCGTTCCAAATGTTCTACCGTGAAAAGACTGCTGGCATGTTACGACGAGAGATTTTCCAGTATGCTTACGTGCTAACTTTAAAGCCGCTTCATTTGCCTCTGCCCCACTATTACAGAAAAACACATAATCTAATGCTCTATTTTCTGTTAATAATGACGCAACTTCTTCTTGTAAGCTGTTTGTAAACAGGTTAGATATATGCCATATATCATCAAGTTGCTCTTGTACACCTTTGAGAACAGTAGGGTGACAATGTCCTAAATTACATACGCCAATTCCTGATGTGAAATCTAAATATTCCTTACCGTTATTATCAATAACTTTCGTTCCAGTTCCCTTTACAAACTCAATAGTTCTTCTGCCATACGTTTGAAAAAGATGACTCGTCATGCAATACTCACGCCTTTCGTTACCGTCGTTCCAATACACTCTCCCGTAACCTCAGTAAAATCTTTTGTACCATTCACAATACTTATCTTTTGCACTCCCATTTTTAATGATGCTAGTGCCGCCTGTACTTTCGGAATCATCCCACCTGTAATAACACCTGTTTCTATAAAAGTAGCAATTTCAGATTCATCCGTTTCCTTTACCAAATTCCCTTCATGTAATATTCCATCTACATCCGTAATAAAAATCAGCTCTTTTGCCCCTAACGCGGCCGCAATCCCAGCTGCAGCATTGTCCGCATTTATGTTATAAATTTCATTACCATTTACCCCGATTGGAGCAATAACAGGAATATACCCCATATTTATTAATCCTTTTAATAAGGCTGTTTCTACATAACTTACTTCTCCCACATATCCTATCTCCTCGCTGACAGGTTGAACTTGAAGTAAATTGCCGTCACACCCTGAACAACCTACAGCAAGTAAATTATGCTTTTGTAAATTCATTACGAGTTTTTTATTCATACTTCCGCATAGCACCATTTGAACAACATCCATAACTTCTTTTGGTGTTATCCGTAATCCATCTCTTTTTTCTACGTTGATGTTACAATCTTTTAATTTGGCATCAATTTCTGGTCCACCACCATGAACAATCACTACTTTATACTTCTGTTGCAATTTCTTTATACATTCAAAAAACACATCATTTAATTGATTCAACATACTACCGCCGCATTTCACTACAATATAATCGCTCATCTTCTCTCTCCTTATGTACGATAACAAGCATTTATTTTCACATATTCATAGCTTAAGTCACAGCCCCAAGCTGATCCTGTCTCTTCACCTAAGTGTAAGTACACATTAATGACTATTTCATCTTCTTGTAATCTCTCTTTCATTTCTTCTTCAGAAAATATTTGAGGCTCACTATTTTTTAATACCGATATAGATTGAAGAGTAATGTCAATTGTGTTCGGATTAATAACTACTTCACTTTGTCCAATACTGCTAATAATTCGCCCCCAGTTTGGGTCTTCACCATGTATTGCTGTTTTCACAAGACTCGAACCGACTATTTGCTTTGCAATTTTTTTTGCCTCTTCATTCGTTTGAGCTCCTAGCACATTTACTTCTATTAACTTCGTAGCTCCTTCACCATCTTGCGCAATTTTTTTCGCTAAATCTTCACATACCTTCTGTAAAGCACATACGAAAGTTTCCCAATCTGTATGTTCCATATTTATCGGTCTTGTTTCTGATAATGCACTTGCCATAACGATGACCATATCATTCGTAGAAGTATCTCCATCTACCGTAATTTGATTAAATGTATGATTCGTAATTTGGGATAACACTGTTTGCAATATTCGGATGAATCATCCCTGAACCTTTTGCAACACCCGCAATCGCCACTTTCTTCCCATCAATAATCATTTCATAACAAGTTTCTTTCGTGATAAGATCCGTCGTTAAAATTGCTTCAGAAAAACAATATGCTTCACTTTCTTCCTTCGTCGGTATAAGAGTTGCAACTCCCTTTCGGATTATATCCATCGGCAGTGGAACACCAATTACACCTGTTGAAGCTACTGCAACGTAATTTTCTTTCATCCCAAAATGTTCCGCCCCTAATGCGCGCATCTCGTATGCGTCTTGTAATCCTTTCATTCCAGTACAAGCATTTGCATTTCCACTATTAACGATAATTGCTTGTAACTTCCCTTCTGCCGTTATACTATCCTTCGTTACTTGCAAAGGAGCTGCTTGTATTTGATTCGTTGTATACACAGCGGCACATGATGCTGGTACATCACAAACGATGGCACCTAAATCCTTTTTCTCCTTTTTCAGACCATTTACAGTACCAATTGCCGAAAAGCCTTTAGGCGTTACAATTGAACCATTTTCTAATTTTGTAATAGACGCTACTTTAATCATCATGTCCCCCTTATAGATAAAGCGGCATATGTTGTAAACCTGTTGTCTCTTCTAGTCCCGCTATTATGTTTGCATTTTGAATCGCTTGCCCAGCCGCGCCTTTCATCATATTGTCTATAACAGAAACGACCGTAACTCTTTCAGTTCTTTCATCGTAAGCTATGCCAATATCACAATAATTTGAGCCTCTCACTTCTTTTGGACTTGGAAATTTCCCTTGCGTACAAATTCGGATGAAAGGCGATTGTTCATACGTTTCTTCATACAATTTTTGAAGTTGCTTTATTTCCATCTTTTGTTTTACTTTTGCATAAAGTGTAATCATAATTCCTCGTGATATCGGTATTAAATGTGTGCTAAATGTAATTGGCTGTGATTCACTATTCCATTCTGTAAGCATTTGCTCAATCTCTGGAACGTGCTGATGCTGGTTTACTTTATAGATATGTAAGTTATCGTATAGCTCAGGAAAATGAGTCATTGTTGTTGGTGTTTTTCCTGCTCCTGATACCCCTGATTTCGCATCAATAATAATCGAATCTTCTTCAATCATGCTACTACGTATTAACGGCGCTATCGCTAGCAATGTGGCTGTAGCAAAACATCCTGGGTTTGCAATTAAATTTGCCTTTTGAATCTCAGTCCTTTTCCATTCACTTAACCCATACACTGCTTTTCTAAGAATTTCTTCTTTCGCTGCTGGCCTTTTATACCACAGTTCATATGACGAAGGATCTATCATACGAAAGTCTCCAGATAGGTCAATTACTTTTAAACCTTCTGCTACTAACTTGGGAGTTAACTCCGCCGATACTCCTGCTGGGGTTGCTAGAAATACGATTTCTGCTTCTTTCCCTATTGTCTTCACATCAATTTCTTGTAACGTATGAAAAAGGACATTTCGAAGATGCGGATATACATTTGTTATACACTCACCAACTTGCGAAAAAGAATGAAGAGATGCTATCGAAAAATATGGATGTTGTTCTAATAAACGAATTAACTCAATGCCCCCATATCCAGTGGCTCCAATAATTGCGACTTTCATAAGTTCCTCCTCAAATCGATTCTTTAAATTAAGTATGATTATAATATTGTATATTTATAGAGTCAATTAAATATTTATAAATTTTTAAAAGTAAAAAAACTTAATTTTATTAGAAAAATAATATACTCAACCGAATTTTTATACAAAGATAGTGCATGGTAGTTTTTTTATTTCACTTCAAGTACAATAAAACAATACATACGTACATACAGGCGGGAAAAAATATGAACGAAAAATTAATTGAGAAAATGATTATAAAAAGTTTTCAGCAATATCAATGCAGTCCAATATCAAAAGAAGATCAGGAAATGCTAGTGAAACATATTCAAACGGTGACTCATTCAAATATTGAAATTGATTTATACGAGGAGATTGAGGATATTGTTTATGATTATGTGACTGGAAAACAATAAAAAATAGGAGATTTCCATGTGGAAATCTCCTATTTTTTACTTAATGATTTACCTGCTACACGTTCAAACAAACCTGGGAATAAAGCATAAAGTTTTGGGCCAATTCCCATCCACTTCGGTAAGTTTACTTCACGTTTTTTCGTGTGCATCGATTTTACGATTTGTTCTGCTACGTATGTTGGTTTTAACATGTAACGTCCCATATTCTTTACATATGTACCAGATTGATCCGCTATTTCAAAAAAGTTTGTATCTATCGGACCTGGATTAATTGCTGTAACATAAATATCTGTATTCGCTAATTCCATGCGTAAACTATTCGTAAATCCTAATACAGCATGTTTCGTTGCTGCATACGCACTTGATTTCGGAGTTGCAATTTTTCCGGCAAGTGAAGCAATATTAATAATATGTCCTTCGTTCTTGTTTACCATATAAGGTAGTACCGCTTTCGTACATGCTACTAATCCAAATACATTTACTTGGAACATATCTTTTACTTCACCCATTGACGCATCTTCAAACGTTTTAAAAATACCAAATCCCGCATTGTTTACTAATATATCAATACGTCCCACTTCTTGTAATACCTTTGAAAAAACAGACTGTACTTCCATCTCTTCACTTACATCTAATACATAATAATAGCAAGGCGTATTATAAGTTTCTTTAATTTTATCTACTAACACTTGTAGTTTCTCTTCTGTTCGAGCCATTAATACTGGCGTCGCTCCCTGTGCTGCAACTTGCATTGCAACTTGCTCACCAATCCCACTAGAAGCACCTGTAATGACGATTACTTTATTTTGTAAACGTCCTGTCATTGCTGTCACCTACTTTGCATAATAAATCAATTGTTGCGATGACTCATCAATCATCACTTGTTGATTATATGCTAAATAGTCCAATTGTCCAACCGTTTCTGAAATAGTAAGTGGTAATTGTTCTTTATATAATACCGGAAATAGTTTTACACATACTTCAAATGCTGTCATTGGTTTTTCCTTTAATAATTCAAGCACTTTAAAAGCACGTGTTTCTTGCTTTTGTAATCTCGTTTCAATAAGTTGTTTCACATTTAGAACATCTTCCCCATGCCCTGATAAAATGCGTGAAATATTCATTTCGCTTAAACGCTGTAATGTTTGATTATATTGTAGTAATGGGCGTGCCCGCTCTGTTTGCCCTTCATATGGTGGTTCTAGTATTGGATTCGAAGAAATATGACTAATGAGAGCATCTCCACCAATTAATATTCCATCAGATTCTCTATATAAAGAAATATGAGTAGAAGCATGACCTGGTGTTTCAAGTACTGTAAATCCAGGCAAAGAATCAATACGATCTCCTTCTCTCACAGTATGCGTTAACGATCTATTACAAGAATATTTAAGTGTCCTCGTCGTCAATAACGACTCGTCTTTCAAAAATGCTGCTGGCACACCAAACTGTAAGGCCGTCTCTCTAAAAAATTCATGATACCGCTTTAAAAATTCTGGATTTTGTGTAATCCAAGGCTCATTCCAAGGATGTCCAATAATATTCGTCTTCTCAGAAAATATATTTAAAAGTCCACAATGATCTGCATGATGATGCGTAATGACTACTGTTTCAATATCTTCTATCGTATGTCCTAATGCACCTAATTGACTTTCTAACGCATTCCTTGCCTCTTCTGTATTCGTCCCTGTATCAATTAATGTTAATGTCTCCCCCTCAACTAAAAACACATTCACAGTTTCCACTGCAAATGGTACAGGAATCTCCATTCGGTGAATCGCCGTCATGCTTAGCCCCCCTGTCTCTTTCCGGTTCAAAAATGAATACTTCTTCAGTTTACAACTTCTATATATATTTGTCATTATTTTCAGATAAAAAGAGGTGTTTCCTATAAAAAAACGAATGTATGTACATTTATAAGAATTTCTAACCAAAATTAAAGGAGGAACATCATGTCTATTCAAAACATTTCCTTTCTCGGTGCAGGCTCTATTGCCGAAGCTATTATTGGTGGCTTGTTACATGCAAATGTCGTTAAAGGTGAACAAATTACTGTAAGTAATCGTTCTAACGAGACAAGATTACAAGAGCTACATAAAAAATACGGTGTCAAAGGTACTCATAATAAAAAAGAATTACTTACTGATGCAAATATTCTTTTTCTAGCAATGAAACCAAAGGATGTTGCAGAGGCGCTTACCCCTTTTAAAGAATACATAAATAATAACGTGCTTATTATTTCATTACTAGCAGGTGTTTCTACTGACTCAATTAGAAAACTACTTCAAAAAGACGTTCCAATTATTCGTGCAATGCCAAATACATCCGCAGCCATTTTAAAATCAGCTACCGCTATCTCCCCTTCAAAACATGCAACAGCGGAGCATATTCGCACTGCAACATCTTTATTTGAAACGATTGGTCTCGTCTCTGTTGTAGAGGAAGAAGATATGCATGCTGTCACTGCATTATCCGGAAGTGGACCTGCTTATATTTATTACGTAGTGGAAGCTATGGAAGAAGCTGCAAAAAAAATCGGTTTAAAAGAAGATGTTGCAAAATCACTTATTCTTCAAACGATGATTGGTGCTGCTGAAATGCTAAAAGCAAGTGACAAACACCCTTCTATTTTGAGAAAGGAAATTACTTCTCCTGGTGGAACTACCGAAGCAGGTATTGAAGTATTACAAGAACATAAATTTCAACAAGCACTTATTTCTTGTATTACACAGGCAACGAAACGATCACATAATCTTGGAAAAACATTAGAACAACTAACAAAAGAAAAATAGAAAAAGGAGCTCAAGTTTATTTGAGCTCCTTTTTCTATAATTACACTTAGTTATTGTTCTTCCCAAAAATCTCTTCTTGCAGGCGACGACCAGTCGGCGTTGCTGCAAGTCCACCTTCTGCTGTTTCACGAAGTGCTACTGGCATCGTTTGTCCGATTCTAAACATTGCCTCAATTACTTCATCACATGGAATTGTACTCGTTACACCAGCTAATGCTAAATCTGCTGAAATCATCGCATTCGCAGCTCCTGCTGCATTACGTTTTACACAAGGTACTTCTACAAGTCCTGCAACAGGATCACACACTAAACCAAGCATGTTCTTTAATGAAATTGCCATCGCTGTAGCTGCTTGATCTTGTGTTCCACCAGCCATCTCAACTGCGGCTGCAGCCGCCATTCCACTTGCTGAACCAACTTCAGCTTGGCATCCTCCCGCTGCACCAGAAATACAAGCGTTATTCGCAACAACCATACCGAAAGCTCCTGCTGTAAATAAGAATTCAATCATTTCTTCACGTGTAGGCTGCAATTTTTCTCTTAGTGCAAATAGTACACCTGGCACTGTTCCAGCAGACCCTGCTGTTGGTGTTGCACAAATAATTCCCATCGCCGCGTTTACTTCATTTGTTGCAACAGCTTTGCTTACTGCGTCCAAAATCGTATCTCCTGATAAGCCTTTTCCACTCTTCATATACGCTTGAACTTTTACAGCATCTCCACCAGTTAAACCAGTTGGTGATTTCACGCCGCGAATACCACGTTCTACTGCTTGCTCCATCACGACTAAGTTCTTTTCCATACCAGCAATTACTTCTTCACGTGAAATACTTCTTGTTTCCATTTCACATTGAATCATAATTTCTGCGATTTTTACATTTTGTTCTTTAGCTTGCGCCACTAGTTCCGCTGCGTTCCGAAACATGGTGTGTCCCCCCTGCAATTATTCCATAATAGTTACTTGACAAATATTTTGTTGCGCTTTTATTTCTTCAATCACTTCATCTGCTAATAATTCATCTGTTTCAATGACCATAAGCGCTCTTCTTCCTTTTTCTTTACGAGAAACACTCATTGTACTAATGTTAATCTCATGTTTCGCAAGGATTGAAGCTACCGCTGCAATAGCACCGAAGCGATCGTTATTTACAATAAGTAGTGCTGGGCTCGTGCCTGATAATTGAAGATCGAATCCGTTTAATTCTACAACTTCAATTTTACCGCCACCAATTGAGCAAGCAACAACTTCAATTTCATCTTCACCTTTATACAAACGAATTCTCGCTGTATTTGGGTGAGGTGCATTGGCATCTTCTTCAATGAATTCCACTTCAATTTCGCGCTCTTTTGCTATTTCTAGCGCCTCTGGAATACGTAAGTCATCTGTTTCAAATCCTAATATTCCACCGATTAGTGCTACATCCGTACCATGCCCTCGATACGTCTTTGCAAATGATCCATATAACGAAATGCTTACTCTTTCTGGTTCATGACGAAACAGCTGGCGAGCAACTTGCCCCATTCTTGCTGCGCCTGCTGTATGTGAACTTGATGGTCCAATCATAACTGGACCGATAATATCAAATACTGAGCGATACTTCATCATAACTCCCCCTAAACCTCTATGAAAAAATTTATTCTACTATTCTATTAAGCTGCTACATCTATCGCTTTTCCAGTTGTACCACGAATTTGTTCTGCTGTACGAATTGGATAGTTTTTGAATAAAAGTAATCCAATATAACCTGAAATAATACCAGTTATCATAATACATAAGAATCTTAGCATTATTTTCATTTAAAAATGATACAAGATAATCCAGAATAAAGTCTGGTAGCAATCCAAAGTTTAACACAGAAGCCATTGCAAGCATAGCATAAACAAGTGATATAACCATTGCTAATGCAACTAAATTTGCACCCGCTATTCCGCCTAGACTACCTGCTGATGTTCTGAACTCTTTTAAAGAGTGGTGTACCAATTAAATCTCCACCACCTTATTAATAAAAAGCTTCTACTAAGGAACTCGCAATAGCTACACTTGCTAATCATATCGTTTAGCTAAAAAGTGAAAAAGACTTATGACAAATAATAGTAATATCTTTCCTATTATAATTCTCGTGTTACTCTCTCATGATTTAGTCAACTTCACTTGTTACGATAATGACTAAAATACATGCGACTTATCATAAATTATAATCTGCCCTCATTATAGCTTGTTTTTTATAAAACGCTTACTTTTGTTGAATTTTAAAAGTTCTGAATAAAATTCCATTTCTGCTATTTGTATCACTTGTATGTCATCTGACTTATATAACAGTTTTTCTAAATAATCATTATTTCGTATTTTTATCCTATATATTCAAAGCATCCTAATTTTCTGTATCATCCAAGTATAAGTATAAAATAATAACAGTTTTATTTTTAAATTTTTTTAGACATAAAAAAATGGTAACCCACCGTTACCATTTTTTACAAAATTATTATTTTTCTACTGGGAATGATTTCAAATCTGTCGCTATTTCTGTATTAGAAAACAACTCTCTAGCCTCTTTCAATAATTCCTTATATGTATCTCCTTGATAGCGAGAACTAATGTGAGTTAATATTAGTCGCTTCGCATTTGCCTGAAGTGCAATGCTCGCAGCTTGCTTAGATGTAGAATGAAAATAATCATACGCTTGTTGCTCATCTTCTGCTGCGAAAGTCGCTTCATGGACAAGTACATCTGCATCTTGCGCAAGCTCCCTACTCGCTTCGCAATATCGCGTATCACCTAAGATAGTAATAATTCTTCCTTTTTGAGGTGGGCCGATAAACTCATTTCCATTTAATATCGTGCCATCCTCTAATTCAACTACTTCACCATCTTTTAAACGTTTAAAGATTGGACCTGGTTTCACACCCATCTCAAGCAACTTATCAACTAAAAGAGCACCTTGTATATCTTTCTCTACAATACGATATCCAAAGCATTCTATACCGTGTGACAATCTTTTCGTTTCTACATAAAATTCATTATCTTCAAATACGGTACCTTCTTCTGTTATCTCCACAACTTCAAGTGGATATTTCACATGTGTCGTACTTATCGATAATGCCACTTCAATAAATTGTTTAATTCCTTTCGGTCCATACACCGTTAAAGGCGTAGTTCCTCCTTGAAATGAACGGCTACCTAATAAACCAGGCAATCCAAAAATATGATCGCCATGTAAATGCGTAATAAATATTTTTTCAATGCGGCGCGGACGTACAGATGTATGTAATATTTGATGTTGCGTGGCCTCGCCACAATCAAATAACCAAGTTTGTCCTCGTTCTTCTAACAATTGTAAAGCAATTGCTGAAACGTTCCTTCCTTTTGAAGGAACACCTGCACCAGTTCCTAAAAATACAAATTCCACTTTCTTTCCTCCAGCTCTAAATATACTCTATCTCTCATCTTACGGAATGTTATTTCAAATGGCAAATTGAATTTACATAACCAAACATCTAGACAACTATATAACACGAACGTTATACTCAAAAAATTTAGCTATCGTTCGTGTTTTGTGTTAAAATAATTATACTACATTTTAAGGGAGCGTTTTATTATGAAAGAAGTATTTCGTTTACAAACTGATTTTTCATCTTCATTTGATCGCTGGGTAAGTTCTTTCGTGTCTGATCACCCAGCACAATTAGAATGGACAACTTTAAAGGAATTAATCCATGAATATACAACATCACATACAAATGATACGTTACCAGCATATATTTCTTCAGCTTTAACATATTACGCCCAACGTGTTTCAACTACAAACAGTTCAGAGATTGTTATTTTTGAAAATCCTACAATCTCGTAATCTATAATAAAAAAGCACTGTAACCAGTGCTTTTTTATTTATACTTATTTAACAAATGATCATATTCCGTCCAAAAGTCGGTATACATACTTCGCTCAAACTCATTTGAAATTATCTTTTCACTTGATTTATTAAATAATTCTTTTGCTTGTAGTGCAAAAGAAACAATTTGTTTTCTATATTCATTTTCATTTACTTCTATATGAAGCCCTTCATAGTATATAGCCTTTTGATCAGTAGAAATAACTTTGACAAAATCCTTTAAAACCACATTTTCACCTATATGGTTTATAGTCCAATGAATTGAAATTGGGCATCCTAACATGAGCATAGTGCCACATCCGTGCAAAATAAGCCCCTCTTCATTTTCAATATCACAAATATATTCTTTATCTAAAGTTCGTAACAGAGCTAAAGCTGATTCACTTATTCCCCATTCCTCATCCATACCTGTTTGTGTAATAATCGTTCCATCCACATTTAAATAAATTTCCCCGTGAGAACATAAATCTTCCTGCTCATTAAACAACCACTTTTGATTCTCAATATTTATAATAAAATTTTGTGGTACCATTACAAATTCCCCTTTTATAAAAATATTTATTTTCCATATTATTCATAATCAATATCATACATTTCATCCCATATATCTATTATAAATCCATTTAATATTTTAAAAACACAGATAAAAAGATGTTGACACTACGATTTTACAGTGCTAACATTCAACATGTAATTGAATATGGTCTCTGTTAGGTGAGGCTCCTGTATAGAGAAACGCTGCTGCCCAAAAATGTCGAGAGACGCCAATGGGTCAACAGGAAAGGTCGGAATGAAGGCCTTTTTTAACGTAGCTGGTTTCAGTACCTATGCTATACAGTGCTAAAACTCAACGAGGGAGAGGTGCATGTATTTTGTCATACACAAAAACTGTTTTTATTTATGTCTACTAACAGTCTTTGTTGTGGACTCTTTTAGCTGCGAATTCAGACCTTTACTCGTTTTGAGTAAAGGTCTTTTTACGTCTATATGCACCTTACTATGAAACAAACATAGCATATTCAGAAACTACTAAATTGTACGGAGGTGAGGAACAGTTGGCAATTGATGATTCGGCCCAGATACCCATACGTTTTACATTCATATTTCATCATGTAGGTAGGAAAGAAACTGTTCCTCACCATTTCAAATAGTTAGGTAACAGATTGTTTCCTCCTTCATGACAGAGGAGGAACTACCGATGTTTAATTTACAAAGACAAGAAACAAAGCATGCTTATGAGCAAGATAGCATGAAAACAAATAACGAATTATTAGTGGAGGTTGCAACACAAGATGTAAGCTCTGCGTTAAAACTTTTAGAAACAACACAAGATGGATTATCTAAACAAGAAGCGTCTCGTAGACTTTCTTTATATGGTCCGAACGAAATAGCTCATAATAAAATGGCACCGTGGTACATTCAATTTCTGTCGGCATTTAAAAATCCATTTATTTTCGTTTTATTAGCTCTTGGAGCACTCTCCTTTTTCACGGATGATATGCAAGGAACAATTGTCGTATCTGCAATGGTACTACTTAGTGCAACAATTCGGTTTTCCCAAGAATTTCGTTCTCAAAAAGCTGCCGATAATTTAAAAGCTATGGTTCGAACAACTGCAAGCGTATTTAGAATAAATGGATTTGTACATGAAACAAAAAATGTAACGAATTTAAATCGAAATTACACAACAGAAATTCCAATTGAGGAACTTGTACCTGGCGATATCATTTCCCTTTCAGCCGGTGATATCATTCCAGCTGATGTGCGTATTGTATCCGCTAAAGATTTATTTGTTAATCAATCTTCTTTAACAGGGGAAGCACTTCCTGTAGAAAAATACGAACACTGCTACCATACAGAAAATAAGCATATCTTACCGACAAACATGAAAAAAAATTACAATCCACTCGATATGGAAAACCTTTGTTTCATGGGAACAAATATTGTAAGTGGTAGCGCAAAAGCTGTTGTCATCTCAACAAGTACCGATACGTATTTCGGCTCTTTAGCCAATAAGGTAATTGGAAAGCGTGTAGAAACAAGCTTTGATAAAGGTGTAAACAAAGTAAGCTGGCTCTTAATTACATTCATGCTTATTATGGCACCTATTGTCCTTCTCATTAATGGATTCACAAAAGGTGATTGGCAAGAAGCTTTCTTCTTCGCTATTGCCGTCGCTGTTGGCCTTACACCTGAAATGTTACCAATGATTGTAACTGCTAATTTAGCTAAAGGTGCCGTTAAAATGTCTAAACAAAAAGTAATTGTAAAACAGCTAAATTCTATTCAAAACTTAGGTGCTATGAACATTCTTTGTACAGATAAAACCGGAACTTTAACAGAAGATAACGTTGTCCTTGTTCGTCACTTAGATCCCAAGGGAAATGAATGCAATCGCGTCTTGCAATTTGCCTATTTAAATAGTTTCTATCAAACTGGATTGAAAAATTTAATAGATAAAGCTGTTATTAAGCATACAGAGGAAAACAATACATTTAATCCATCAGCTTTTCAAAAGCTAGATGAAATTCCATTCGATTTCGCCCGCCGGCGTATGTCAGTCATCGTAAAGGATATTTCAGGTGAACATACAATGGTTTGTAAAGGTGCCGTAGAAGAAATTTTATCAATTTGTAACTACACTGAAGTGGATGAAAAAATCGTTCCACTCACCCAGGAAATACGTTCAAATGTCAAAAAAATAAGTGAGACACTAAATAGTGAAGGTATGCGGGTTATTGCTGTGGCTTATAAAAAAGATAGAAGAATAAATGATACAGAGTACGCAGTAAAAGACGAAACTGATATGATTCTCGCTGGATATATCGGCTTTTTAGATCCACCGAAACCATCTGCAGCAGCTGCAATTCAAGCATTACAAAAACATGGTGTACAAGTGAAAATTTTAACTGGCGATAACGAAATTGTTACAAGAAAGGTTTGTAAAGAAGTTGGATTAGATATCTGCGAACCAATCCTCGGTTACGAGATTGATTCTTTACCAGATAAAGCATTAGCAAGACTTGCCGAAGAAACGACTGTATTTGCGAAGCTTAATCCCATGCAAAAATCTCGTATTATACACGCATTACAAGGAAATGGACACACTGTAGGTTACATGGGAGACGGCATTAACGATGCTGTAGCATTACGTGAAGCTGATGTCGGAATATCTGTTGATACTGCTACTGATATTGCGAAAGAAGCTTCCGATATTATTCTACTCGAAAAAAGTTTAACTATATTAGAAGCAGGGATTTTAGAAGGACGTACTACATTCGGAAATATTTTAAAATATATTAAGATGACAGCTAGCTCTAACTTCGGTAATGTGTTTAGCGTGTTAGTAGCAAGTGCTTTCATTCCTTTTTTACCGATGCTTGCCATTCATCTTTTAATTCAAAACTTACTTTATGATATTTCACAACTTTCTATTCCATGGGACAAAATGGATAAAGAGTTTCTAGAAAAACCACGAAAATGGGATACTGCAAACTTACGAAACTTCATTATTTGTATCGGCCCAATTAGTTCTATATTTGATATTATCACATACGTAGTCATGTGGAATGTATTTGGTGCAAATACACCGAGCGAGCAATCATTATTCCAGTCCGGTTGGTTTGTCGTTGGGTTGTTAACACAAACTTTAATTGTTCACATGATAAGAACACAAAAGATTCCATTTATTCAAAGCACTGCATCAACACCAGTCGTTTTATTAACCGCTCTTATTATGGCAATCGGGATTTATATTCCATTCTCACCACTTGGTGCAGCCGTTGGTTTACAAGCATTGCCACTTAACTATTTCCCTTGGTTAGTAGGAATACTATTAGGCTACGCTTTTTTAACACAATTCCTGAAAAAGCTTTATATTAAAAAGTTTCATAGCTGGTTGTAAAAATAAGAATGAGTGGGTATCCCCCGCTCATTCTAAAAAACATAACACATATTATATATGGAGGTGACCATGATGGTATGGTACGACATTGTATTCAGGTTAGTTATAGCAATTATTGTAGGAGCTTGCATTGGAATGGAAAGACAATGGAGACACCGAATGGCTGGGTTACGGACAAATGCTCTCGTATCACTTGGTGCCTGTATATTTGTTTTATTATCCGTCATGCTTGATCATGATGCTAGCCCATCCCGCATTGCTGCTCAAGTCGTTAGTGGTATTGGATTTTTAGGGGGTGGCGTTATTATCCGCGATGGTTTTAGTATTAGAGGGCTAAATACAGCAGCTACTTTATGGTGTGCAGCTGCTGTCGGTACTCTTACAGGCGCCGGTTTCCTCGTTGCAGCTATATTAGGTGCAGCCGGCGTGTTACTAGCAAATATACTTCTTCGCCCAATTGCTCTTTTTATGAATAAAAAATCAAAAGAAGAATCACCAGAACAAACGAACTACTTACTTTCCCTTACTTGTTCAGAAGAAAATGAAGCACATATTCGTTTTTTACTTATGCATATGGTAAGTACAGAAGGAATCGGTTTAAAAGAGTTGTATAGTGAAGACGTAGATTCTAATCAAAAGGTGTGTATACAGGCTACATTACATTGCAAGACAAATGCGGCTATCTTAATTGAAAAAATAGTAAGTAGAATGCTATTAGAATCTGGCGTTACTGGAGCTGGATGGAAGACTTCTTTAAATTTAGAAGCGAGTTAACTAGGAAAGGTGTCATGATTTTACTACTTCATGACACCTTCTACATAAACTTATTTTCTAACTTTTGTTGAAACGACTTCTCTTGCTTACGTAGTAGTTGACTACCTCGTTGTAAAATCGGTGTTCCATACTTATCGTTAATTTGATCAATGACAGCAAGTAGTGGTTCTTTTTTCGCATCCTCTTCAAATGAAAATAAATCTAATTGTTTCACCGATTCTGTCTTCCACTCTATTTCAGTAGCTGTAACACCTAGTAAACGAACGGAATCACCATCCCAATGTTGCTTCCATAAACGGGATGCTGCTTGAAAAATATCGCGTTCTTCCCAAATTGCATTTTTCAATTGCTTACTCCGTGTTACTGTTCGCCTATCATGGTATTTAATCATAATTTGAATATTATAGCTGACAAGGGTTCGCTTTTGTAATCTTTTACTCACTGATTTTGATAACCGTTCTAACATATCAAGTAATTCTTTCTCTTCATCCATATCCTTTGAAAAAGTCATCGAGTTACCGACACTTTTATGTTGGCCCATTTGACTCGGATCCACTTCCCTATCATCCGTACCTTTTGCACGCTTTTGTAAATCAATACCGTGCTTGCCAATTTTAGCGCGAATGATATGCTCGTCTCCCTTCGCTAACTGTTCAATTGTATGTATATGAATTTCATTTAATTTTTCAGCTGTTTTTTCTCCAATCCCATGCATTGCTTCAACTGAAAGTGGCCAAATCATTTCTGGAATATCACGTTTTCGAAGTACGGTAATACCGAGAGGTTTTTTCATATCAGAAGCTGTTTTTGCTAGGAAAAGATTTGGAGCGATTCCGATACTACACGGAAGCTGCAACTCTGTTAATAGTGCTTGTTGAATCATCTTTGCTATTTCAAGAGGCGAACCAAGTGCGTAGCAATCTGTAATATCTAAATATCCTTCATCTATTGAGACTGGTTGTATCTTTTCTGTAAAACGAGAAAGGACTTGAAACATTTGAAATGAAGCTTCGCGATATAATGTGAAATTAGGACGCCTTACAACTAATTGCGGGCATAACCTTTTCGCTTCCCAAAGGGGCATCGTCGTACGTATTCCGTATTCTCTCGCCTCATAACTACATGTTATAATAATTCCTTTTCTCTCTTTTTCATTTCCAGCAACCGCTAATGGCTTTCCTTGTAATGATGGATCATGAGCAATTTCAACAGATGCGAAAAAGCAATTCATATCTACATGTAAAATAACACGACCATTTTTCGGATACATTTCTCGCATAGTACTCACTCCCTAATCAGAACGTTCGTTCTTTTATTATATCAAATTTTGCACAATAGTTATAATAATTACTTGTTCTTTTTTATAATCGATATAAATCGAAACTTTAATCAACTCTCACTAATCGGACTTTTATGGGCAGCAGGGCCCCCACCTAACTTCTTTACTTTCGCTGAATTTTGAGGTAGGGGTCTTACTGTCCGGCAAATAGCGGGATAAACTCAACTATACATTCCTTGTAGTTATATTAATCATTGCAATTAATTATTTACTACTTCCGATTTTCAATATGAATACGTTAAGGTTATTCCCTCGTCTAGTACATGTAGCAACAACGTATATACTTCCATAGTTTTTCTTATATTCGCTTATACGTCTTGTCAAAGCAATCGAATCAAAATAAAAAGCGTGTAAATCATAATTGATTTACACGCTTTTTCTATTCCATTACTTCGCTACTTCTTCAATAATTGCAACAACTAATTCTGCTGTTTTTGCTAATTCTTCAACAGGAATCTTCTCGTTTGTTGTATGAATTTCTTCATAACCAACCGCTAAGTTAACTGTTGGGATACCATGTCCTGCAATTACGTTTGCATCACTTCCGCCACCACTTTGGTGAAGAGAAGGTGTACGACCAATTTTTTCAGCTGCACGTTTTGCAACTTCTACAACGTGATCGCCATCAGCAAATTTAAATCCTGGGTACATAACGTTTACTTCAACGTCTGCATGACCGCCCATTTCTTTTGCAGTTGTTTCAAATGCTTCTTTCATTTTCGCAACTTGTGCTTCCATTTTCTCATTAATTAAAGAACGAGCTTCTGCAAAGATTTGTACATGATCGCAAACGATATTCGTTTGTGTACCACCTTCAAAACGTCCAATATTTGCAGTCGTTTCAGAGTCAATGCGACCAAGTGGCATCTTCGCAATTGCTTTCGCTGCGATAGTAATTGCAGATACACCTTTCTCCGGCGCTACACCAGCGTGAGCTGTTTTCCCGCGAATAATTGCGTTCACTTTCGCTTGTGTTGGAGCTGCAACAACGATTTCACCAACTTTTCCATCGCTATCTAATGCGTAGCCATATTTCGCTGTAATACGCTCACGGTCTAATGCTTTTGCACCAACAAGACCTGATTCTTCTCCGACTGTAATAATAAATTCTATTTTACCATGAGGGATATTTTTCTCTTTTAAAACACGGATTGCTTCGAACATTGATGCTAATCCAGCTTTATCATCCGCACCTAAAATTGTTGTACCATCTGATACGATATATCCATCTTTAATAGAAGGCTTAATTCCATTACCAGGAACTACTGTATCCATATGAGAAGTAAAGTAAATTGTATCAACACCATCTTTTGTTGCTGGTAAAGTACAAATTAAGTTACCTGCACCATGACCAGTTACAGCCATTGTGTCATCTTCAAATACTTCTACACCTAAATCTGTAAATTTCTTCGTTAATACTTTGCAGATTTCTGCTTCAAATTTCGTTTCAGAATCTACTTGTACTAATTCCATAAATTCATTTACTAAACGTTCTTGATTAATCATAAGACTGCGCCTCCTGCACTACCATTATGTATGTAACACTATTAATTATAACAGAATTTCGCAAAAGTTTCGAAATACAAGACAAAAAACAGATGGTTTACATGTCTAGATAACCATCTGCTTTCTATTACTCATTTAACAATACCCAGCGCATATGATCTTCCCACACGCCATTTACCATTAACATCTTCCTAGACACGCCTTCATATTGAAAACCTATCTTCGTTACTACTTGTATAGATGCTAAATTACGCGGCATAATCGGAGCTTCTATACGATGTAACTGAAATTCCCCAAAAGCAACTTGAATTGCTTTTCTAAGCGCTTCTGTCGTATACCCTTTGTTTAACTCTGCTTTATCTAATTTATAACTGAGTACACAAGATTGATAAATGCCACGAACGATTAAATTAAATGAAATACACCCAATTATTTTCGTATCATCACCCTTTTTAAAAATCCATAGTCTGATGATTTTCCCTTCTTCGAACTCTTTTCTATCCTTTTGCAACTTTTTCTTTTGATAATCTAGCGTAAAAAAATCATCCGGTCTATACTCTTCCCAAGCTTTTAAAAATTCACGATTTCTGTCGTAATATTGAAGAACTGTTTCAGCATACGACTCATCAATTTCCCTTAAGTATAAACGATCTGTTTCGTATATTTTCATCATCGTATCTCCATTCTTCAGCTTGCCCAACTAAAAATTAACAATATACCCTTTTACTATATTCTCTATACACACTCAAATTTCCTGTTATATTTTGCAATCCCCTCCCGAATTTTGTCCTCACTCTCCCCTTGTCCATAATTTCATTTCTCGTTACAATGAAATTGTACTGATTTGCAAGGAGGTATAACGATGCATAAAAAAGCTCAAAAAGTTATGGTTTATGTGATGCTGATTTCTATGCTTGTAACAACATTACTTGCTGGCGCGAGTATGTTTTGGTAAAAAGGGCGATGTGTTCGTCCTTTTTTTACTTTTTACACATGACAAAATAAACCATCTCGACATCGAGATGGTTTATTTTATATAAAACACAATCGCTACAATACTAAAGGAAAATGACATTACAAGTGCTATTACAAAACTTGTATATTGTTTCTGCTGAAATGCTCCAATAACAAAAGTTAGATTAAGTAATGCCATACATACAATCGCTACAAGATAAGAACATATATTAAAAGTTGCCAATATGAATGTAATAACAAATAGAAATCCCATAAAAAACTGCATATACGAAAGTTTTGGATTCAAGTACATATGAGCAACCCCTTTATCTAATTTTATCTTTCTATATTCTCATTAACGCACGGTTATGTACACATGTCAAGACAACTTATTATAATAGAAAAAGCCAACCTTTTCGTTGGCTTTTTCATATGCAACGGCTCCTTTTTCTTTTGCCAATTGCTGAAATGATTTTTTCGATTTCACAATCCATACTTTCGTTCCAATTGGAATGCGATCAAACAAATATTCCACATCGTTTTTCTTCATTCTTATACACCCTTGTGAAATATACTTTCCAATTGAACTCGGTTGGTTTGTTCCATGTATTCCATATTTACTTCCATCAGTTCCTCTTGCATTAAATCCAATCCACCTTGACCCAAGTGGATTTTTTGGCGACCCACCTGGAATATTCTTCGCAATATAATACGGATCCTTCGCTTTCATTACAACATCAAAAGTTCCTTCTGGAGTTAATTCATTCGTTTTCCCTGTCGCTACTGGAAAAACCTTTTGAATCTTCCCATCGTCAATGTAAGCTAATTTATTCGTTGCTTTATTTACAATAATAAAAGGATCTCCGGCACGTGGATTATCCCCAAGAGGCCAAATCGGCGATAAAGAAAGACATAATATGATAGAGAGAAGATACGGCATAGATAATTCCTACCTTCTATATAAGTTCTTTTATATTATCCTTTCCCTTAAAGCGACTTTTAATGAGTAAATATTGTTCCATTTCATACACAAGTTGAACAAGTTTCGCACGTATCTCAAATTCTTCGCGTGTAGCTGGTAATGGCATGTCTCTAAATAATTCCCTCATTTCTTGAAGCTGCCTTAAGGAAATAACGCCAGTACTCTCAGGGCTAATAGCATTACCAATGTTTTCAACAACATCTGCAATCATATCAGCTTGTTCATATGTCCATGATAAAGAAGCTGCTAGTGGTATCATTCGCTCTAAAATTTCGAATTGTTGCATACGCATATTAAAATAACGATAGTAATAATCATCTTCTCGCATAAATGCATTCTCAAGTTTTTTAAACGATAAATCTCTTGCTTCATTTAACATATTCTCGGTTTCAATGAGTTCTGCCCCACTCCAACTACTTTCTCGATTTCGTAAATACACAACCATTTCAAACAAAATCGTTTTAAAATTGCTCTCTATTTTATCCTGATACTCTTTTAGCTTATTTTCACTACTCGGCATATACATATTTACTAATAACGCCACGCTAATCCCTATCGTTAATATAGCAATTTCATTTCCAACTATAAGCCATGTAATTTGCTTCAATGAATATAGATGCATAACAATAACTGAACTCGTGACAATGCCTTCTTGAATTTTAAGCATTACTGCAGTCGGAATAAATGTAAGTAACAATATGCTAATTGCAAGTGGTGTATAGCCGATCGTTTCAAAAATACAAAACGCGAATACCATTGATAATACACAAGCTAGAAAACGATGTAACGACACTTGAAGCGATTTGCGCTTCGTATTTTGTACACATAAAATAACTAAAATACCTGCTGAACTATAAAATTCCAACCCTAATAACTGAGCAATAAAAACTGCCGCGCCTGTCCCTATTGCTGTTTTTACTGTACGGTATCCAATTTTAAACATATCATTACTCCTATATGTATAAACGTATTTACAGCTAGTATAAAAAAAGGATGACACAATGTCATCCTTTTCTACTTATTATTCACATAACCTTTTCATATTACAATATTTTTTGTAAAAATTGTTGCGCACGTTCACTTTTCGGCGCTGCAAAAAATTCTTCTGGCGCACTATCTTCTACAAGCTTTCCTCCGTCCAAGAAAAGAACACGATCTGCCACTTCTTTTGCAAAGCCCATTTCATGTGTAACGATAGCCATCGTCATTCCTGTCGTAACTAACGATTTCATAACTTCTAACACTTCTTTCACCATCTCTGGATCTAGCGCCGATGTCGGTTCATCAAATAACATAACTTCGGGTTCCATTGCTAACGCTCTTGCAATTGCTACACGTTGCTTTTGTCCTCCCGAAAGACGATTTGGATACGTATCTTTTTTATCTACTAGTCCAACCTTTTCTAAAAGTTTCTCAGCTTTCTTTTCAGCTTCTTGCTTCGTTACCCCTTTTACATTGGTAGGAGCATACGTAATATTTTCTAATACAGTCATATGAGGAAATAAGTGAAAATGTTGAAATACCATACCGACATTTTCACGAACATGCATAACATTCGTTTTCGGATTCGTTACTTCTTCCGTTCCAATCCAAATGTGACCATCCGTTGGTGCTTCTAACATATTCATACAACGTAAAAATGTTGATTTTCCTGATCCAGAAGGTCCTATAATTGCAACTACTTCCCCTTTTTCAATCGTTGTTGTAATTCCTTTTAATACTTCGTTTTTACCAAATGATTTATGAAGGTTTTCAATTTTAATCACTTTTCTTCATTCTCCCTTCAATTGCCTTCCCGACTAATGTAAGAATAATGACTAACATATAATAAATCAGTCCAACAAAAAGTAATGGTTCAAGATATTTAAATGTCTCACCGCCTACGATGTAAGCACGACGCATTAAATCAGTCGCGCCTATTACTGTTACTACAGCCGATTCTTTCGTAAGTGTCGCAAATTCGTTCACAAGCGCTGGTAATATATTTTTTAATGCTTGAGGGAAAATAATATTTCTCATCATTTTTCCGTATGGTACCCCTAAAGCCATTGCTGCTTCTGTTTGTCCTTTATCAACCGCTTGAATACCAGCACGAATTACTTCTGACATGTATGCACCTGAATTCAAGCTAAATGCAAGTACAGCAGCTAAGAATGCTGGTATTTCATAACCAATTATTTGCGGGACACCGAAATAAATAATCATTAATTGCAATACAAGGGGTGTACCACGAAAAATTGATGTATAAAAATCTGCTGCTATATTTAATGCTCGTATTCTAGCAATTTTACAAAGTGCTAATAGCGTTCCTAAAATAAATCCTGCTAAAGCTGATACTGCTACAATTTTCAAAGTAACTTCTAAACCTTTTAGTATATATGGTATCGAAGGCGTAATCGCCGAAAAATCTAAGTTCATTCTTTTCATTCCCCTCACAGAAAAGTGAAAGGCAGCTTATTTTCCGCTGCCAAACCATTTCTTCACTAATTTATCCATTTCTCCATTTTCTTGCATTTTTTTAATTACTTTATTGAATTCAGCTGTTTTATCACTGTTTTTCGGAAGGGCAATTGCTGCTCCAACTTCTTCTGGCGCTTCTTTAATTTCAATTCCTTGTAAATCTTTCATTTTCTCTAAATAATTTTTAGCAACTGTGTCTTCTATAATTGCAGCGTCAAAACGACCAGCTTTAATTTCTTGTACGATTTCTGGTATACGGTCACGTCCCTCAACTTGGAAATCTACTTGTTTTTTAAATTCTGCTGCTTTCTCTTCTTGAATAGACCCTGTTTGTACTCCTACTTTTTTCCCTTTTAAATCCTCTACAGATTTAATGTTAGAATCCTTTTTAGAAACGACCATATTTTTCGCAACAAAATAAATATCTGTAAAATCAACATTATTTTTACGCTCTGCAGTTGGCGTCATGCCTGCCATTACGAAATCAACTTTTCCTGAACTAAGAGATGCTAATAAACCACCAAAATCCATATCTTTCACTTTCACTTCATACCCAAGTTCTTTTCCGATATATTTAGCAACATCAACATCAAAGCCAATAATTTCATCGCTCTTTGACGCATCTACATATTCATAAGGTTTATAATCTGCTGAAGTTCCCATTACGAGTACTTTTTTATTTCCTTTTGTTTCTTTCGATTCCCCATTACTACAAGCGCTGAATATACTTACAATTAAAATAAGTGCAAACGATATTGATACTAACTTCTTCATCTTTCTTCCCCCTAATGATGTATATTTAAAAGTTTAATAGAATATTTATTCGATGTTTGTATTGTATCAGCACTTTTATTTTTATGCAATATATAAAATAAAAATAAATAACAAAACAATATAAATGCTATTTTTTATGTATAAAATGATGCATAAAATAACACAACTATGCATATTCCATAAATTTTAATAATAAATAAAAAAGGCGGCACATCCACTTGATTGTGGACGTGCCGCCTTTTCTCTTATTTTTTATAGTTCTTCACAATTCTCTTCAAAATATGATTGTAGTTTCGCAATAACTTGCATCGGTTCATGACCTTCAATTTCATGACGCTCTACCATCGTTACAATTTTTCCATCTTTTAATAAAGCAAATGATGGAGAAGAAGGTGGGTACCCTTCGAAATATTCACGCGCTCTTGCTGTCGCTTCTTTATCTTGACCTGCAAACACCGTTACAAGGTGGTTAGGACGTTTATCATAATGTACGGAATGCGCAGCAGCAGGACGAGCAATACCACCTGCACAACCACATACAGAGTTTACCATTACAAGTGTTGTTCCATTTCTTTTAAACGCTTCTTCTACCGCTTCTGGCGTCGTCAATTCTGTATATCCAGCAGAGACAATCTCTTCACGCGCTTGGCGGACAACATCATTCATAAAAAAGTTAAAATTAATCACTCTTTTCCCTCCTCTAAAACTACCTATTTGTATCTTACCAGTTAATGTTTATGAAATACAAGTAAGTTTACTTGTATTTAAGTATAGAAAAGGTGTTAGAGCTCTTGCTCTAACACCTTTTCTTTAATGACCACGATGTTTTTGCTTTGCTTTTTGTACTTTCATTAAACGTCTTCTTTCTTTTTCAGCTTCTCGCTTCTCTTTAGACTGCACTTTCTTTTCTTGTTTATGCAATTCATAAGATAAACTAATCGCCTCTTGCGCCTTAGTAAAACGTTTAATATTTATTTCTTTTGCTGCTTGTCGTATGATACGCTTTATGTTTTTAGGACGCTGTTTTTCTTTAACTTCTACACCACATTTTGCAAAGTGCTGAAAATGCTCTAAAAGTGAACCATTCACAAACATAAGCACTTCTTCATCTGACGGTTCCGCCCCAAAAATATACCTCGCCCCATACAATTTCCCTTGTTCTTTACATGTAATGATTCCAACAAAAAATTGGCCATCGTGATATACTGTCAAATCCATTGACAGCCCCTCCTTTAAAAGATTAGAAATACAGGACATCCCGGAGGGGAAGGTTACTGACATGAAATCATGCGTCTGGACTACCAACCAGAACTGTGTTTTTGTATTTCTTTCACTATGATTATATCTTTTTTTCCATAATCTTCATATATTCAGCAATCATTTTTTTATGCGATCCTACAATATAGTCAGGTAGTTCTGTTACTGAAAAGAATTTAAGCTGAACTGCTTCTTCTTTATTCATAACAAAATCCCCTTCGTATTCATCTGTATAATAGGCGGTTGTTACAGATTGAAATTCATCACCGTTTGCTAATTTTGTAAAGTAGTTCGCTCCAGAAAATACATTGATTAGTCGCAAGTTCTTCACTTTTATTCCTGTCTCTTCATATACTTCACGATAAGCTGTTTCTTCTGGTGATTCACTAAGCTCCATTAGCCCGCCAGGTAGCCCCCATTTTCCGTACGGCTCTGTCCGCTGCTGCAATAAAACATATCCATTTTCATTTATAATGAGTACAACAGCACCAACTAAAATTAAAGGGCGATGACCAACTATTTTTCGTAATTCTTCTACATATCCCACCGTATCGCCTCCTTTTTCGTTGTCCACACTATTGTATCATATGTTCGAAACGACAAAATGCGTATATTTTTCATTTTTTTAACAAAATATTTATTTTATGTGATTCATCTACTGTAGCTAACATAATAGATTCCACTTCTGTACTCTCCTCTAGAAATTCTCTCGCCCAAGCTTCTGTTTTTCCTAATAATGCAAGAACATCTTTCTGTATCCTCCCATCCTTTACTAATACAAAAGAAACTGGGGATTTTTTTCCCGCCACTTTAAGATCAAGCCGCGAAACTGCTTCATATTCTGGATACCGAAATATAGAAACGACACCGTTTGCTTCCCATAATGCTAATTTAATCGTTTGAATATCGCTCACATTTCGCATACGAAGTTCCGAAAACAAATATTCCACGGTAATTCTCGCCTTTTTCAAATTGCTAAAATCAATGGAACCATTATGTATAAGAATGATAGGTGCTGGCTCTAAAAAACGTCTCCATCTATCCCATTTCAGCATTAAAACTGAGCTTATAATATGAAGTACAACGAGTATGAACGTTGTAATCATCGAGCCCAGTAACCCTACTTTTTCATCAGACAATGCGTTAGAAATATTCCCACCAAGCAATAACACTAATACAACATCTAAAAAACGAAGTTGTGCGATAGACCTTTGTCCCATCGCTTTCGCAACTAATATTAAAAATATGTATGCTATAATAGCCCGAATAACCCATTCACTACTAGAAAGATGCCGTGCTCCTTCAAAAATATGCATATGCATCACTTTGCACTCCTTACCCGTCTCAAACTGCTAACCTGTTTTAGTTTGCAACGTTTATGAGCATATATGTAAAAAAAGCTGGTTCGTTTAAAAACGAACCAGCTTTTTTTACTTAACTGAAAACATATATTTTTTATACGTTTTCCGTACCGATAGTATGAGCCCCATCATAATCATATTCGAGAATAAGGAACTTCCCCCATACGATAAGAAAGGTAATGCAATACCTTTTACAGGCATTAATCCAACGATCATACCGATGTTTTGGAATATTTGAACTGTTAATATACCGATCGATCCAGCGCATAATAATGTACCAAATAAATTATCAGCGGAATAACCAATAATAATTGTTCGATATAGTAGTAATAGGAACAAGAAGACAACTAAGGCTGCTACGATAAATCCACCTTCTTCGGCAATTGTAGCGAAAATAAAGTCAGTATGCTTCTCTGGGATATAGACGCTTCCTCCCCCAAACCCTTTACCTTCCATTCCTCCACTACCTACAGCTAAAATCGATTGTTGCGTTTGATAACCTTGATCTGCATTTTCAAATGGATTTAACCAACCTACAATACGCGACTGTTGGTGAGGTTTTAGTAAAGTAACTAAATTATTATAGAAAAAATCTTGATACTTAAAGAAAATAAATATTAAAGCAGATAATATGGTCAACGGAATAACTGTACATAATGCTATCAATTTCTTTTGAATACCTGACATAAATAGAATACATGCAATAGCAGCAGCATATAAGAACACCATACCTGTATCAGGTTGACTATATACAACCGCCATAGGTGGAAGTGACACTAGCATAATTTTACCTACTAGCTTTAAATCTGTTTGGAATGTCCTTGCCATATACTGTGCATTATGTTTTACTGCTATACTCGCTACTACAAGTAGCAATGCAATTTTGAAAAACTCAGACGGCTGAATTTGTCCAAATACTGGGAAAACAAACCATCTTTTTGCACCTAATTTTTCAGGTGTAAAACCTGATGGTGGTAATACTTTCAAAAGAATAAGTGAAGCAAACCCAGCAATATAAAGCGGCCAAGATAATTTTTGTAACTGATCTAAATCAATGCTTGCAACAAGAAGTAACAATACAACCCCAATTATGTAGTTAACACCTTGTTTCATAGCAAAGTTTGCAGCTCCATACTGTCCCGTTTGCTGACTGCTATATATAGCAGCTATACTCGTCACACATAGTGCACACAAAATTAAAATTAATTTTACATCTAAACTTTTTAGAAACTCGGTACTTCTTTTCATGACATCCTCCTGAAACATTGTTACGGCAAAAATAAAAAACCAGGAGTCAACATTCTTCATGTTTTGACGACTGATTACACATTATCTATAAAACACTTATATAGAATAACTCTCTTTTTCATACAATACAATATATTATACTACAGTTTCATCAGTAAGATTTGCCAAAAAAATTATTCTTTTCTTATTTTATATCCATATACCATATATCAGCAATGTATTTTCGTAAATTCCTAATACATAATCGTTTATTGTAAGATTACTGGGAAAGATATTTATACATATAGTAGGATGTAGATGAAGAAATAAGATAATAAAAAGCTCGCATAAGCGAGCTTTTTATTAATATACAGATGTATTATTTTCTGACATGTTTTCTAAAATTTCTTTAACACGCCCTAAGAACTTACCACAAATTAAACCATCAAGTACTCGGTGATCAAGTGATAAACATAAGTTAACCATGTCACGAGCACCGAACATACCATTATCCATAATTACTGGGCGCTTTACAATTGATTCAACTTGTAAAATAGCCGCTTGTGGGTAATTAATAATACCCATAGATTGAACAGAACCGAATGATCCTGTGTTATTAATTGTAAATGTTCCACCTTGCATTTCGTCTGCTTTTAACGATTTCGTACGTACTTTTCCTGCAAGTTCTGTAATTTCACGAGCGATACCTTTAATTGTTTTCTCGTCCGCTTGCTTAATTACTGGTACAAATAGTTCTTCCTCTGTTGCAACAGCGATAGAAAGGTTAATATCTTTCTTCTGAACAATTTTATCGCCAGCCCACATTGAATTAATTTGAGGATACTCTTTTAACGCTTGTGCTACTGCTTTTACGAAGAAAGCAAAGAACGTTAAGTTAAAGCCTTCACGCTTCTTAAAGTCACCTTTAATTGAGTTACGGTATGACACAAGGTTTGTCACATCTACTTCAATCATCATCCAAGCATGTGGTGCTTCATGTTTACTACGTAACATGTTTGCTGCGATCGCTTTACGCACACCTGTTACTGGAATTTCGATATCTCCAGGCATTGTAGGTACAGAAACTGGTTTCGCAGCTTCTACTTTTTGCGCTACTGGTGCTGCTTTTGGTGCTTCTGGGCGAGCTTCTACTACTGCCGCTACAGCTTCCTCTTTCTTCGCTGCACCTGCTTGCGGAATATTTCCAGATTCCACTAGCTTTAAAATATCTTTACGAGTGATACGGCCGTTTGCTCCCGTACCTTCTACTAGATCTAAATCAACGTTATGCTCACCCGCAAGTTTTAACACAGCTGGTGAAAAACGTGGTTTTCCATCAGTTGGTTGTTTTACTTTCGGTGCTTTTTCAGACGTAGCTACTTCTGCCTTTGGTTCTTCTTTCGTTTTTTCTTCAACAGCTGTTGCTGCTACTTCATCTGCGCCTTCTACTTGAATCACACAAACTACTTCACCTACAGCTAACGTATCACCTTCACCAGCGATTAACTCTTTTACAATCCCCGTGAAAGAAGATGGTACTTCAGCATTTACTTTATCAGTCATTACTTCTGCAAGCGGATCATACTTGTTTACGTGATCGCCAACATTAACGAGCCATTTACTAATTGTGCCCTCTGTAACGCTCTCCCCGAGCTGAGGCATTGTAATATTTTCTACAGCCATGTATAGTCCCCCCGATTAAAATTCCGCAAGTTCACGCATTGCTTTTTCAACTTTATCTGGATTTACCATAAAGAATTTTTCCATTGTTGGTGCATATGGCATTGCTGGAACGTCTGGACCTGCAAGACGTGCGATTGGCGCATCTAAATCAAATAGACAGTTTTCAGCAATAATTGCTGCCACTTCACTCATAATGCTTCCTTCTTTATTGTCTTCTGTTACAAGAAGAACTTTACCTGTTTTAGAAGCTGCTTCAATGATTGCTTCTTTATCTAATGGATATACAGTACGTAAATCAAGAATGTGTGCAGAGATGCCATCTTGTGCTAACTTTTCAGCCGCTTGAAGAGCAAAATGAACACATAATCCGTACGTGATAACTGTAATATCATCACCTTCACGTTTTACATCTGCTTTTCCGATTGGTAATACGTAGTCATCCTCCGGCACTTCACCTTTAATTAAACGATATGCACGTTTATGTTCGAAGAATAATACTGGATCTTCATCACGAATGGCTGCTTTTAATAAGCCTTTTGCATCATATGGTGTAGAAGGGATAACGATTTTTAAACCTGGTTGGTTTGCAAACATCGCTTCTACAGATTGTGAATGATACAATGCACCGTGAACACCCCCGCCAAATGGTGCACGAATTGTAACTGGACAAGTCCAATCATTATTAGAACGATAACGAATTTTTGCTGCCTCAGAAACAATTTGGTTTACTGCTGGCATGATGAAATCAGCAAACTGCATTTCAGCGATTGGACGCATACCATACATTGCCGCACCAATTGCTACCCCAGCAATTGCAGATTCTGCAAGCGGTGCATCAAGCGCACGATCTTCACCAAATTGATCATACAAACCGTGTGTCGCTTTAAACACGCCACCTTTTTTACCAACATCTTCTCCTAAAACGAATACTTTCTCATCGCGTTCCATTTCTTCGCGCATTGCTAATGTAATAGCATCAATATAAGACATTACAGCCATGAAACGTTCCCCCCTATTCTGCGTATACGTGCTTCAATGCATCTTCAGGTGCTGCATACGGAGCATTTTCTGCATATTCTGTTGCTTCATTTACGATATGCATAATTTCGTCTAACATTTGTTTTTCCGATTCCTCAGTTAATACACCAGCTTCTTTTAAATAAGCCGCGAATGTTATAATTGAATCTTTTTTCTTTGCTTCTTCTACTTCTTCTTTATCACGATAAACACGATCATCATCGTCACTAGAATGTGCTGTTAAACGATATGATACTGTTTCAATTAAAGTTGGGCCTTCACCACGGCGACCGCGATCTGCTGCTTCTTTTACAGCTTTATATACTGCAAGCGGATCGTTTCCGTCTATTGTATATCCAGGCATACCGTAACCAATCGCACGATCTGATACGTTTTTACATGCTAATTGTTTTTCAACTGGAATAGAGATTGCATATTTGTTATTTTCACACATAAAAATAACAGGTAGTTTGTGTACACCAGCAAAGTTTGCCCCTTCATGGAAGTCACCTTGGTTTGAAGAACCTTCTCCAAATGTAACGAACGTTACTAAATCTTTCTTCTCCATTTTTCCAGCTAATGCAATACCAACTGCATGTGGTACTTGCGTTGTTACTGGAGATGAACCTGTAACAATACGATTTTTCTTTTGACCGAAGTGACCAGGCATTTGACGACCACCAGAGTTTGGATCTCCAGCTTTCGCGAAAGCAGACAACATAAGCTCTTTAGCTGTCATACCAAATGCTAGTACAACACCCATATCACGGTAGTATGGTAATGCATAATCTTTCTCTCTATCAAGAGCGAACGCCGCTCCAACTTGTGCAGCCTCTTGTCCTTGACAAGAAATTACGAATGGAATTTTACCAGCACGGTTTAATAACCACATACGTTCGTCGATTTTACGTGCAAGTAACATCGTACGGAACATTTCTAATACTTGCTCATCACTTAAGCCAAGCTCTTCATGGCGCTTTTCTTTTACTTCTGCCATTTTTCATAACCTCCTAAATCCACATTTTTATGCGTGTAACGCTCTTCCATCTACAGCAAGTGCTGCTTCACCAATCGCCTCAGATAATGATGGATGCGGATGAATTGTATGTGCTACTTCCCAAGGTGTTGCATCAAGTACTCTTGCAAGACCCGCTTCAGAAATCATATCTGTTACATGCGGTCCAATCATATGAACACCAAGAATGTCATTTGTCTCTTCATCAACTACAAGTTTTACGAAACCATCTGATTCTCCGTATACAAGTGCTTTTCCGATTGCGCGGAATGAGAACTTACCTACTTTTAACTTATAGCCTTTTTCTTTCGCTTCTTGTTCTGTTAAACCGACAGAAGCAACTTCCGGACTGCTATATACGCATTTTGATACCATAGAGTAATCGATTGGTGTAACTTCTTTCCCTGCAATATGTTCTACTGCAGCAATTCCTTCGCGAGAAGCAACGTGAGCGAGTTGCAGGCCACCGATTACATCTCCAATTGCGTAAATATGCGATTCTTTCGTTTGATAAAACTCATTTGTTTGAATGTATCCTTTTTCCACAACGATATCTGTATTCTCTAAGCCAATATTTTGCGTATTCGCTTGTCTTCCTACAGATACAAGCATTTTTTCTGCTTTAAATTCTTTATTTTCACCGTTGTGTTCAGCTTGGATTGTTACTCCATTATCTTTTACCAATGTTTCTGGTAATACTTTTGCACCAGTTACCACTTTAATACCTTTTTTCTTGAATAGACGTTGCATTTCTTTTGAAACGTCTTGATCTTCTAGTGGTAATATCGTTTTCGCATACTCTAATACTGTAACTTCTACACCGAAGTCAGCAAGCATAGATGCCCACTCAATACCGATTACACCGCCACCAACGATAATAATCGAACTAGGAAGCGTTTCCATTTTTAGAGCATGATCTGAAGACATTACGTACTCTCCGTCTAATTCTAAACCTGGTAATGAATTTGGACGAGAACCTGTTGCAATAAGTACATTTTTTGGAATTAACATTTCATTCTCTTCTCCACTTGCAAGTTCAACTGAAATTGTCCCTGGCATCGGAGAGAAAATAGATGGGCCAAGAATACGGCCAATACCTTCAAACACATCAATTTTACCTTGTTTCATTAAATGTTGAACGCCTTTATGAAGCTGCGTTACTATCTTCTCTTTACGCTCTTGTACTTTCGCAAAGTTTAGTTCTACATTGCTTGCAATAACTCCGAACTCTTCGCTTTTTTTAGCAGTTGCATATACTTCCGCACTACGTAAAAGAGCTTTACTAGGAATACATCCTTTGTGTAAACAAGTACCACCAAGATTTTCTTTTTCGACTAGTGCAGTTTTTAACCCTAGTTGTGATGCACGAATTGCAGCAACATATCCACCAGTACCGCCGCCAACGATGACTAAATCATATTCTTTTGCCATTATCTCAACCCCTAGCTACCGTTTCTTTTTCACGTACAACGTATTCTTTTGGAGCTTCTTCTTCACGTAATACACGAAGTGCTCCTTCTGCTAACGCTTCTAACTCATCTTCGCCTGGATGTACGATAACATCTGCAATCCAGTCCACTCGCTCTTTTATTTCATCGACAAGAATTTTACTGTATGCCAGTCCACCAGTTAATACGATTGCATCGATTTTCCCGTGAAGTACAGCGCTAGCTCCGCCAATCTCTTTTGCAACTTGATATGCCATTGCTTTATAAATAAGAGTTGCTTCAGGATCACCTTTTTCAACCATTTGCTCTACTTTAATCGCATCATTTGTACCGATTAAACTTACAAGTCCACCTTGTCCGACAAGTTTTTTAATCATTTCATCACGGTAATACTCACCAGAGAAACACATTTCTACTAGTTGCCCTACTGGTACTGTACCAGCGCGCTCTGGACTAAATGGTCCTTCTCCGTTTAAACCGTTATTCACATCGATTACTCTTCCTTTTTTATGAGCACCAACTGTAATACCGCCACCCATATGTGTAACTAATAAATTTAAATCCTCGTATTTGTGATTTAACTGTTCAGCTACTTTACGAGCAACTGCTTTTTGATTTAATGCATGGAAGATACTTTTGCGTTCCATACCAGCAATGCCACTTATACGAGCAACCGGCTCCATCTCATCTACAACGACAGGATCTACAATGAATGCAGGAATGTTTAATCCAGAAGCAATTTCATATGCTAAAATGCCTCCAAGGTTTGAAGCGTGATGACCGCTAAAGCCATTTTTCAAATCTTCTAACATCGCATCGTTTACTGTATACGTACCGCCTTCGATTGGACGAAGTAATCCACCACGCCCACAAACAGCGTTTAATTTTGAAATGTTAATACCATGAGAATGTAGAACTTCTAAAATCGTTTCTTTTCGAAACTCATATTGGTCGATAATTCTCTTATATTTTCCAATCTGTTCTACGTCATGACGAATCGTTTCTTCTAGAACGGGTCTTTCATTATCAAAAACACCAATTTTTGTGGATGTACTACCTGGGTTAATAACAAGAATTCGATTTACAGACAATGTTGCTACCTCCACTAATAAATTCAAAAGGAAGTGGAAACCTCATAAGAGGTAACCACACCTTTTGTAAAAGTTATATATGAATGATTAGCGACGGCTAATAATATCGTGACCGTTGCGTAAGTAAGTGCTACGAGAATTCTTCAAGCTTGCAATGCGCTCTTCAGCTAGACGATCTGCCGCTACATAAGTTGCTATGCCATCGCGTTTTGAAATTTCGATTACTTTTGCAATCGTGTCATAAATAGACTCAACACGTTTTAGTGCACGTTCTCTATTGTATCCATATAATTCGTCTGCTACGTTAATTACGCCACCTGCATTAATTACATAATCTGGTGCGTATACAATACCCATTTCATGAATGATGTCACCATGACGATCTTCTTTTAATTGGTTATTTGCAGAACCTGCGATTACTTTTGCTTTAAGTTGTGGAATAGTTTCATCATTAACTGTTGCGCCTAGTGCACATGGTGCGTAAATATCGCATTCAACACCGTAAATTTCATTTGGTTCAACTGCTGATGCACCGAATTCTTCTACAGCACGTTGTACAGCTTCTTTATTAATATCTGTAACGATTAATTTTGCTCCTTCAGCGTGTAAATGTTTGCATAGGTGATATGCTACGTTACCAACGCCTTGAACAGCAATTACTTTTCCTTCTAAATTGTCAGTACCGAAAGCTTCTTTTGCAGCTGCTTTCATACCACGGTAAACACCGTATGCAGTTACCGGAGATGGGTTACCAGAAGAACCGAATGATGGTGAGATACCTGTTACAAAGTCAGTTTCTTCATGGATAATATCCATATCATCTACTGTTGTACCAACATCTTCAGCTGTAATGTAACGTCCGTTTAGTCCTTGGATATAACGTCCTAGTGCACGGAACATTGCTTCGCTCTTATCTTTACGAGGATCACCGATAATTACTGTTTTCGCACCACCTAAGTTTAAACCAGCTGCTGCGTTTTTGTATGTCATCCCTTTTGCAAGACGCAATGCATCTTCAATCGCCGCTTCTTCAGAATCATATGTCCACATTCTTGTTCCACCAAGAGCCGGTCCAAGTGTTGTATCATGAATTGCAATAATTGCTTTTAAACCAGATTCTTTATCTTGACAAAATACTACTTGCTCATAATCATATTTTTCTAAGTATTCGAAGATTTCTAATGTCATTGTCGTTTCCCCCTAATGTTTTACCCTTTTTGGTTTATTTTGAAGCAGTCGCAACTGCCAATGCTAATGAATATACTTTTGTTTCTGCTGAATCAGCACGAGATGTTAAAACAATCGGTGCTTTTGCGCCAGCAATCATTGCTCCTACTTTTGCATCCGCAAAGTATACGAGTGATTTATATAGCACATTTCCAGCTTCAATCGTTGGGACGAGTAAAATATCTGCCTTACCTGCTACATCACTTACTATGCCTTTATGCTCTGCTGCAATTTGTGATACTGCATTATCTAAAGCAAGTGGTCCATCAACGATACAATCTTTAATTTGTCCGCGGCGATTCATTTGTGTTAACATCGCTGCATCAATTGTCGCCTGCATCGCTGGATTCACAACTTCTACTGCTGCAATTGGTGCCACTTTTGGCAAGTCGATTCCTATTGCCCGGGCAACTTCTACAGTATTTTGTATAATAGCAGCTTTTTGTGTTACATCAGGTGCGATGTTCATCGCTGCATCTGTAACGAAAATAAGACGATCGTAATTTGGAACTTCAAATGCTGCTACATGTGAAAGTACGCTACCTTTACGTAGGCCCCACTCTTTGTTTAACACAGCCTTCAAAATATTCGCTGTTGGGATGTTCCCCTTCATAAGCACGTCTGCTTCACCATTTCTCACAGCTTTAACAGAAAGTTCTGCAGCCTCTGCACTAGACATTGCTGCAATCACTTGAACATGTTCTGAAGTTTGTAAACCATGTTCTTGTAGCATCCCCATTATTTTTTCTTGATTTCCATATAGACGAAATTGAGCTAACTGTAATTTAATTGCTTTCGCTACAGCTTCAATTACTTCATGATCTTCAGCTACTGCTACAGCTACAGTTTTTTTAGGCTGCCCTGCTGCTTGATCAATTAAGTATTCTAACTTCATATTTTGTAATCAACCCTTTCCGTCGTCCCTCGTCTATTTATAAAGCAAATACCGTGCCAACTTTTAAAAGTGGTCTTACCAATAATGAAAACGCATTCAAAATGCAGTAAAATCAATACTTTGGAAAATAACAAAAGATTCTGTCTTATTTTGTCGCTTTTTGTATACCATGCAATAAATTGCACGGTACGCAATTTATTGCATGCTATTTTTTGCATGGTCATACTTTTCTAGCTTGTAATATAAATTTCGAACGGAAATTCCTAACGCTTTTGCAGTTTGCGTTTTATTCCCATCAAATCTCTCCAAATATTCATGAATAATATTCCCTTCAAACTCTGTCACTAAATGTTCAAGTGGCTTTTCTTCTAATTCAGGTAATAAATGAGATTGCTTTGACTCCACCTGCTCTTCGTTATGTAATGGCGGTAAATGGTGTACATCAATATAGGTCTCGTTATAATTCATAAAGATAATAGCTCTTCCCAGAATATTTTCAAGTTCCCTCACATTCCCTGGCCATTCGTATGATTGTAAATATAAAATGGCTGAATCAGTGAGCCCTTCTACATTACGACCGTAATCTTGATTAATTTTTTGAATCAATCTGTCCGCAATTGTCGGTATATCTCCTTTACGTTGACGAAGAGATGGAATTTGAATTGGGATTTTATTTAATCGATAATATAAATCCTCCCTAAACTTCCCTTCTAGAATAGCCTTTTCTAAATTCACATGCGTCGCTGCAATTACTCGAACATTAATAGGTATCGCTTTCGTTCCACCAACTTTTACAATTTCTTTTTCCTGCAGTACACGAAGGAGTTTCGCTTGTGTATTTGCAGATAACTCCCCTATTTCATCTAAAAAAATACTACCGTTATTTGCTTCCTCAAAGAACCCACGTTTCCCGCCTCTTTTCGCTCCAGAAAACGCCCCTTCCTCATAACCAAATAATTCACTTTCTAACAACGTCTCCGAAATGGCCGCACAGTTTACACGGACGAACTTATTGTATTTTCGATTACTTCCATTATGGATTGCATGTGCAAACAATTCTTTACCAGTCCCAGATTCACCGCGTAACAGCACTGTTGCTGGTGTATTTGCTCCTAGCTTCGCCTGTTCGATAGCTGCCGTTGTTTCATCTGAATTCCCGACAATATCATCAAATGAATATTTCGCTTCTAATGTGCGAATAATTTGCCTTGCTCTATTCAATTCATTTGTTAACTTTTGAATTTCCGACACGTCACGGATAACGCCGACGCTTCCTTTCAATATTCCATCCACAATGACTGGTGCCACGTTTACAATTACATCGCGCTTTTTTTGCCCAATCTTCATATGTATTCCGCGCACCGCACGACGCGTTCGAAGTACTTTCATATGCATACTTTCGCCTTCTACAATATCAGTTGTAGCAGGCTTCCCAATAATATCTTCTTCTGTTAAACCCGTTAATTTCGTATATGCCGGGTTAATGACTAAACCTCTTCCTTTTTCATCCACAACCGAAATTGCTTCTTCAGATGAGTTAATAATTGCCTCTAATAGTGTTTGAATCTCCTTTAAATCTGTAACTTCTTCCGCTAAATCTACAACTTCTGTTATATCTTTAAAAATTGCAAATGCCCCTTGTACCTCTCCGCCCTCTTTTAATATCGGTATACGCGTTGTAATAATTTTCTTTCCATTCTCTAATGTTAGTTCATAATTTACTTCTATTTGTTTCGTACGTATAATGCGAAGTAATTTACTAGTTGGAATGACTTCTAAAATATATTTTCCTATCGCCTCTTCTTTTTTATATCCGATAATACGCTCTGCACTTTTATTAAAAAGACGAACTTGTCCCTCTCGATCAATTACGATCATGCCGTCATGTGTAGAATTTAAAATTAATTCTCCTTGTTGCGTTTGTTCCTCTAATCGCCCAATCAGCCCTTCCTTCTCATGCGCTAATCCTGTAACAATTTTTGCGATATCACCTGGTATAAGAAGAGTGTCTTTTTTCTTTTTTTCCAATAAAACCTTATGCACATCATCTTCACCTGTCATATCAAATATTACATCGATATGCATAGAAAGAAATGGAGTTACACTTTCTCCAATTGCAATCCCGTATTCCTTAGCAATTTGTAGTCCTTTTGCCAACGGATTTATATCAATAATCCCTATAATTTGAAATATATTCGAACTTTGTAACAGATTCAGCAGTGCGCTCCCGCCTTCACCTGCACCAACAATTAATACTTTTTGTTTCATATATCCCACTTCCTCTCGAAGTAACTCTGCAAATTTTTTCACACCTTTATCTTACTCGTTCAGCACCCTCTTGACAAACCCCCTTTTCTTATAACATCATTAAAATATACGAAATAATCTGAAAAGGAGCGTTATGTATGCAGCGTTACGTTGCTCTACTATTAGCACTCATCCCTATTTCATTAGCTGTGTTTGGTATAAAGTTAATGAGAGATACTGTATTCGGGATTCTATTTCCACCAATCTCTATACTGTGGTTACAATTTTTAATCGGCGCTCTCTGCTTCGGGCTCGGGTTTTATATCTTCGGTGGCTTCGTCTTGCACCGAGACCGTAAACGAAATAAAGTACAAGCTCGCTTTAGAAGATAGGAATGCCCCACTATTTATAAATAAAAAAATGAGACCGTTACACGCGGTCTCATTTTTTTATTGGCATTAACGTTCTGGCCGTTTCAGGGTAATCAGTAATAATCGCCGATATATTCATATCAAAATATTTACGCATAAGCGTTTCTTCATTAATTGTATAAGGGCGAACCTCTACACCACTTTCCATCGTTAGTTCGGCAATAGCATCTTGAAGGTAACGATAATTCGGATGTACTGCTGTAGCGCCCATTTTTTTCGCGTATGCCCACGGACTATGCAAACCTTCGCGATATAAAATTGCTGTTTGAATATCAGGAGCCATCATATGGCACCGTTTCATACTGTAGTGATTAAACGAAGAAAATATAACACGATCCTCTAGACTAAATTTCCGTACAAGCGTTATAACTTCTTCCTCTAAACCTCTGTATGGAATTTTATTATTTTTAAGTTCAATATTAAGTAGCAAACTCGTTTGTGCAAGCCATTCTAATACCTCTTCTAAAAGTGGTATTTTACAAAAACCTACTTTATCACCAAATTTATAACTTGCATCTAACTTGCATAAGTCCTCATATACATAATTCCGAACCGCACCTTTTCCATTTGTTGTCCGGTCCACCGTTTCATCATGAATGACGACAACTTTTCCGTCTTTCGTTAATTGAACATCAAGTTCAATTCCATCCGCTCTAAAAGACTCAGCCGCTTCAAATGAAATCATTGTATTTTCTGGGTACGTTCCAGCCGCACCACGATGTGCAAATATAAGAGTCATCCTCACTCCCCCAATCTTATGCTATACTATACGAAAAAGGAGGTACTTCTATGAGACCATTACAAATCTCTCCAGATACTGCAGTCCGCTTATCAAAAGCACTAGGTGTTCCACTTGAACAACTCATGCATATGCCGCAGCACATTTTAATTCAAAAGCTAGTTGAATTAGAAAAACAAAATAAAGACGAAGAATAATACAGTCCTGTTTTGCAGGACTTTTTATTATTTTCTATTATATCACGGATGCCTTTCCTACTAAAATCCTTTAACAGATGTACTACGATGTGATTTAGCTGTTCCTTCATCATTTAATAATGAATCACATCTTTTCTTTTTTTGTTACACGTCATAAAGAAAGCAGACCATTTATTTATAAGTCCCATTACGTCCTTAAAACACGATAATAAAAAAACTAGAGAAGTCCTTTATATTATTTTTTATTGAACGTGCGGAGCATCCCCTGATTCGTATAGTTCTTTCGCTTTTTCCTCCCCGAATGTAGTTAAAATATAATGTTGCTCTTCTAACGCATCCATTGCTCTAGTTACTTTACAAACGCTATCTTCTTGAGCATCCGAGAAATAATTGTGATCTTCTACAATTTTACTAAAATCTTTTTTCGCCCATCTATCAGCAATTGCTAAAAGTTCATTTTTCTTCGTAAAGCTACTCTTATTTATAATTTCTTTTAATTTTTTAGCATTACTTTGAATCATTGGGATAGAGCCCGATTTTCGTTCTGCCACCACTTTTTGATGAGTCATGCGATGCATCGCTGTAATGACTTCGCTTTCAGTAGAATTTTCAGTAACATACACATCAACAAAGACCCCATCCACCTCTCTACCTACTATTGTTTGGTCTTCTTTTTTATCTATTTGAGCGCTCACTTCTTTATCTACTGGATTATCTGCAAGTTCTAACATTCCAAATGTAACTGCAATAGCAAGAACTCCCATAGCTGCTACTATTCCTAGCCAAGTTGAAATTTTATTTTCCATTCCCCTTCTCCCTATCTATATCTATTTTATTGCCTTATAAAAAACTCACTTACATGTAATATTACTGAAAATAGGTTTTATTTTCCACACTATCAAATAATCTCTTTTTCTCAACAAAATAAAAAGACCAACGAATTATAACATTCATTGGTCTTTCATTAAAAAGTTTATTGGCTTTAAAATTAACATCGAGCATAGCGTTCCAGCATACATCGGTTTTACTAAAACGAAAACCCATTGCTACTTCTACTCTCAGCTAGCTTTATGTTCAAGTCTCAGCTTATCCGCAACCATTGCGATAAACTCAGAGTTCGTAGGTTTTGCTTTTGACATGGATACTGTATAACCGAATAAGGACGAAATAGAATCAATATTCCCACGGCTCCAAGCTACTTCAATCGCGTGACGAATTGCGCGCTCCACACGGCTTGCTGTTGTATTATATTTCTTTGCGATATCTGGATACAATACTTTCGTAATCGATCCTAATAATTCGATATCGTTGTATACCATGGAGATTGCTTCTCGTAAATACATATATCCTTTAATATGAGCGGGTACACCAATTTCATGAATGATACTCGTAATACTCGCATCTAAGTTTTTCGGTTTTCCATCTACTGTTGTTGCTGATCGGAATGATGGTAGTGGACGTTTAATCATAGCGTTTGCTTTACCACTCACTTGACGAATATGACTCGTTAAATTCTCCATATCAAATGGTTTTAATATGAAATATGAGGCACCTAAGTCAACTGCTTTTTTCGTCACATCTTCTTGGCCAAATGCTGTCAACATAATTACGCTAGGCTGTTTTAACCTTTCAATATGTCGCATTTTCTCCAATACAGCTAAACCATCTAAGTGTGGCATAATAATGTCTAAAACGAGTACATCAGGTTGCTTATCTGTTAATAAGTTTAAACACTCTTGACCATTATAAGCAGTACCGATTACTTCCATATCATCTTGAGCGGCTACATAGCTCTCTAACATTGATACTAGTTCTTTATTATCATCCACAAGACATACTTTAATTTTCTCCACAGCTTTTCCTCCCTTACCGAATCGATTCTCCGACATGTGTATCCTTCTAGGCTACATGAATTGTTCGACAATTGTGTGAAAATTCCCTTTTAAAGTTTCTTACTTTCCGATAAAATCACAAAAAAATATGTTTATCGTTCATTTATTCCCTTTCGCAACACATTCCATCATAGAAATACAACGAAACGTTCAACCCTTTCCTTTTATTTTACAACAAAAAACACCTCTTGCGGAGCTTTTACAAAATTTCAACGAATTTTTCAACAGAAAAAGCGAGCTAATAATATATATTAGCTCGCTTTTTTCTCTTGATCATAAATATTAATTCCAGCTTGATGTAACATCCATTCAATATGAACACCATATCCTGATGTTGGATCATTTACAAATACATGTGTAACAGCACCAATTACTTTTCCATTTTGTACAATTGGACTTCCGCTCATTCCTTGTACGATACCGCCCGTTTTCGCTAATAGACGTTTATCTGTTACTTTTATTACCATACCCTTTGTGGCTGGGAATTTTTGCTGCACTGTACTAACGACTTCAATATCAAACGCTTCTACTTTATCTTGATCAATAACTGTTAATATTTTTGCCGGTCCTTCTTTTACTTGATGAGATAATGCGATAGGCATTGCTTTATCCATTATCCCGTTTTTCATATTCGTATTTAATTTTCCAAAAATACCATATGGACTATTAATTGTAATATTGCCAATCACTTCACGGTCTGGTGAGAATCTTGCTAATTTCTCCCCTGGATTCCCATGACTACCTCTTTCAATTGATGTAACTGTCGAGCGCATAATTTGTCCATCTTCGACTTGAATCGGCTTTTTCGTATCATTATCAGAAATAACATGACCAAGTGCCCCATATTTCATAGAATCTGGATGAACAAATGTCATCGTTCCAATTCCAGCTGCCGAATCACGGATATACAAGCCAATTCGATAAGACGATTCACCGTTGTCTTTTTGTGGAGTTAGCTTCGTACGAATATATTTTCCATCTCTTAACAATACAAGATTAAGCGGTTCACCTGTTTCTCCACTATTATGAATAAACGGTGCTACATCACTCATTCTTTCAATTGTTTTACCATTAATTTCAGTAATCATATCTCCAATTTGTACACCTGCTGTTTCACCAGGAGATATTTTACCTTTTTCAGTTTGAATTAAATGATGGCCTACAACAAGTACACCTTTTGTATTTAATTTCACACCAATTGATTGTCCACCTGGAATCACTTTAAAATCTTTTAACACTTTCACATTTACTTTTTTTACTGGAAAACCAGCAAGCTGAAATACCATATCAGCTTCACCATTTTGATGAGAATTTACCATAAGTCCTTGTTTTTGTTCATTCGAACTCACTGTAAATACATGACGATTTGTGGATGAAGCTTTGAAAACTGGTAATGATGATATTTCTGATTGTTGTCCTTCAAAAACAACAAGTTGTTTCGGTGATGAAATAAACGTTCGAAGCGGTTTAAAACATCCAATAAAAACTAAAGAAACAAGGAGACAAAGACCTATTATTTTTCGAAATTTTTCTAATTTCAACTTGTTCACTCTCCTCGCTCCTACCCCACATTCAGCCTCTTGGCTTCACTTTTTAATCTCTCCTTGCAGTGCTTTATTTATAACCGGAAGAATTAAGAAATCGTCATTTGAGAAAAAAAGCTATCCATTACTGGATAGCCTCTGCTGTCTGTTTAAAATGATGCGCTTGCGTAAGTAATTCTTTCGCATGCTCTGTCGTTAAATCTGTGATTTCCACACCAGAAATCATTCGAGCTATTTCTGTTACTTTATCCTCCATAGTTAAAACAGTAACCGATGTAATTGTCCGATCATTCGCTACTTGTTTTCGAATAAATAAATGTGAATCTGCCATTGAAGCTACTTGAGGTAAGTGCGTAATACAAAGTACTTGCGAGTTTACTGATACTCGATAAATTTTTTCCGCAATAGCCTGTGCGACCCGGCCACTTACACCCGTATCCACTTCATCAAAAATAACAGATGCAACCCCTTGATGCTTAGAAAAAATGCTTTTTAAAGCTAAAATGATACGAGATAACTCTCCGCCAGATGCAACCTTTGAAAGTGGTTTTAGCGGCTCTCCTGGGTTCGTTGAAATATAAAATTCCACATGATCGTAACCATCCGCCGTAAGTCTTACCGGCGCACCTTCCACAAGGGGCTCTTCTACATTTCCTTCTCTCTTCATAATTCTCACTTCAAATTTCGTTTTTTCCATATATAATTCTTTTAATTCCTGATGAATTGCATTTGTAAGGTGTTCTGCAAGCTCATGACGCATATTACTTAACAACGTTGCTTCTTTCAGAATAACACTTTCTAATTCCTTCAACTGTTTCTTCGTCGTTTCAATATGAACGTCTTTATTTTCAATCGTAAAAATTTCCTGTTCAATTTTATCAGCATACGCTAAAATCTCTTCTACAGTATTTCCATATTTTCTCTTTAGCATACGAATTTCATTCAAACGTGTTTCGATTTCATCTAAACGATTTGGATCATATTCCATCATATCGAGCTTTTCTCTCAGTTGATAGGCAACCTCTTCTAATAAGTAATAGCTATTTGCAATTGAATCATGATTCTCCTGATACACTTCATCTAAATGTGTAATACTTTCCATTTGCCCCATTGCACTTCTTACATTATCTAACCCTTGTCCGTCGGCACTTAACGAACGATATGCATCACCTAACGCTTTATAAATCTTTTCAAAATTAGAAATTTGCAATCGTTCCTCAGTTAATTCATTTTCTTCATCCATCTTTAAATCCGCCTTGCGAATTTCTTCATGCTGAAATTGAATTAAATCTAAGCGATGTGCCATTTGTTGCTCATTTTCACTTAACGATTTCAATTGTTTTTTTAATTTTTCATAGTCAGCGTATACGTTTTGATATATGTCTAATTGTTTAACGATTCGATCCCCATCAAAGTGATCAAGCATAAACAGATGTCGTTCTTCATTCATTAAATCTTGCGTTTCGTGCTGTCCATGAATATCAACAAGTGTTTTCCCAATTTCTTTTAATATGCTAAGTGTAACAAGCTTCCCATTTACACGACATACACTCTTCCCGTTCGCAGCAATATCACGCTTTAAAATAATCATGCCATCTTCTATTTCTATATCTAACTCTTCTGCCTTTTCAATACATGGATGCTTCTCATCTTCAACATAAAATAGCCCTTCAATCTCAGCCTTCTCTGTTCCATATCGAACAAATTCTGCTGACCCACGGCCACCTACAAGTAAACTAATTGCATCAATAATAATCGATTTTCCGGCCCCTGTTTCACCGCTTAAAACCGTTAAACCTTTTTGAAAAGAAATATTTAATGCTTCAATAATAGCAAAGTTTCTAATCGATAATTCCGATAACAATGCCCCATTCACCTCGTTATAAAATAATCCCTTACTAAAGGATTTTCTCAGTTCTTCATTCAAATAATCATGCTATATATTTGTATGTATATACTCTTCTAACCCGCTTCATTGTACCAAACATTTGTTTTACGGGTCAATCCATCTATTTTCTAACTTTATGCAAACAAAATATTATATTACAATTGAAAATTCATATTTTTAACCAATAAAAATATCTTGTTCACTTTCCACTTTACGATGGAAAGCAAACAAGATTTTTTGTTACAACATATTTAAGAAACGATCAGAGACAACACCTGTATCGTCAGGTGTACGGCAAATAATTAAGCAAGTATCATCACCACAGATGGTTCCGATGATCTCATCCCACTCTAAATGATCAATAAGTGCTCCAAGTGAATGAGCGTTACCAGGCAATGTTTTTAGCACAAGCATATGTCCTGCCGTGTCTAATTTTACAAATGAATCCACTAGATTTCGTTTTAATTTTTGTAACGGGTTAAATCGTTGATCTGCTGGCAAGCTATATTTATAGCGCCCATCATGTAATGGCACCTTCACTAAGTGCAGTTCTTTAATATCGCGCGATACTGTTGCTTGCGTTACATTAAATCCCTCATTACGTAAAATATCAACTAATTCATCTTGTGTTTCAATTTCTTTGTTTGCAATAATTTCCCTGATTTTAATATGGCGCTGACCTTTATTCATACATTTGCACCTCACACTATCTCTTACCATAGTTTAAACATTGGTATACTTCACTTATTTATGTTAACTTATAATTCGTTTCTTGTACACAATTGTTTTTACAATCATTATACAATTACAGCAAAAAGAGGAACAACATATGTTATTCCCCTTTCCCTTTTTGTTTTAGAACTTCATGCGCTTCTGTAACAACTTGCTCTATAGAAATCGGAGAATGATTTTCGCCATTCTCACGTTCACCATGCCATTTCAGATGAATTAAAAATTCAATATTACCATCCCCACCCGTAATTGGTGAGAATGTTAAACCTTCCACATCATAGCCTTGTTTTAAAGCAAACTCGACAATCATTTCTACAACAGCTTCATGTACTTTTCTATCACGAACGATACCTTTTTTCCCAACTTGCTCTCTTCCAGCTTCAAACTGCGGTTTAATTAACGCTGCTACATCTCCGTTAGGCATAAGCATTGTTTTTAAAACTGGCAGTATAAGCTTTAATGATATAAATGAAACATCAATACTTGCAAATTGAGGTAAACCACGTTCTAAGTCTGCTGGTGTCACGTAACGGAAGTTTGTTCGTTCCATTACAACAACACGCTCATCTTGACGTAATTTCCACGCTAGTTGATTGTATCCTACATCTAATGCATAAGATAATTTCGCTCCATTTTGAAGCGCGCAATCTGTAAAGCCACCAGTTGATGAACCAATATCTATCATAACTTTATCTTGTAAATCAAGATGAAATGTCTCTAATGCCTTTTCAAGTTTATAACCACCACGACTTACATACGGCATAACTTGTCCCTTCACCGTAATCTCAGTATCTTGCGAGATTTTCTCTCCTGGCTTATCAAGTCTCATCTCATTTGCATATACGAGTCCGGCCATAATGGCGCGCTTTGCTTTCTCACGCGTTTCTATAAGTCCTCGCTCTACTAATAGTACATCTACTCTTTCTTTTTTTACGCTCATTTGTTACGCCCTTTTTTGTTTTGATGGAATCATTGTATGAATACGGTCTACAACAGCATCTGTCGTTAAACCAATTTCTTCTAATAATTTTGTTACACTTCCGTGCTCTATGAAGCGATCTGGAATACCCATTCGTTCAACTAATGCACTATGGTAACCATTTTCAGATGCAAATTCAACTACTCCTGTTCCAAAACCACCGATTAAACAAGCTTCTTCAATCGTTAAAATCGGTATATTCTTTCCTAGAAGATCATGTAAATATGCTTCATCCATTGGTTTAATAAAGCGAGCATTCACTACTTTCACTGAAACCCCAGCTTTTTCAAGACGCTCAGCTGCTTCCATTGCCATTGGTATTGTCGTACCAAACGTTAAAATAGCTGCTTGTGTACCCTCTTTTAACGTCTCCCACGTACCGATTGGAATCGCCTTTAATTCTTCATCCATATGAACGCCAAGTCCATTACCGCGCGCATAACGCAATGCGATTGGTCCATCTTCATATTGCATCGCCGTATAAACTAAATGTTGACCTTCATTTTCATCTTTCGGCATCATAAGCACCATATTCGGCAAGTGACGTAAGAATGAGATATCAAATACGCCTTGATGCGTTTCACCATCTGCTCCTACTAATCCCGAACGATCTATTCCGATGAAAACATTTAAATTTTGGCGGCATATATCATGAACAACTTGGTCATATGCTCTTTGTAAAAATGTTGAATAAATCGCTAAGAATGGTTTCATTCCTTGCGTTGCCATACCTGCTGCCATTGTTGTAGCATGCTGTTCTGCAATACCTACATCAATCATACGATCTGGGAATTCTTTTTGGAATTTCTCAAGTTTTGATCCAACAGGCATTGCAGGTGTAATTGCTACGATACGCTCATCTGCTCTCGCTAGCTTAAGTACTGTTTCACTAACGACAGCACTCCATGCTGGTGCAACTTCTTTCGGCTTAACGAAGTCACCTGATTCAATTTTATAAGGTCCTGTTCCATGCCAAGTTCCAATAACGTCACTCTCAGCCGGTTTATAACCTTTTCCTTTTTTCGTAATAACGTGAACGAGTACTGGGCCTTTTGTTTTCTTTGCATATTGCAACGTTTCGAATAACTTTTCATAATCATGCCCATCGACTGGACCTAAATATGTAAAGCCTAACTCTTCGAAAAAGACACCAGATACTAGTAAATATTTAAGACTATCTTTTATTTTCTCTGCTGTCGCAGCCACTTTCCCGCCAACTGCTGGAATTTTCTTTAATATATACTCTAATTCATCTTTTACCCAGTGATATTTTCCTGCGGTACGTAAACGACCGAGCACATTATGAAGCGCACCAACGTTTGGTGCAATTGACATTTCATTATCATTCAAAATAACAATCATGTCTGTTTTTTCATGTCCAATATGGTTCAATGCCTCTAAAGCCATTCCGCCTGTTAAAGCACCATCTCCAATAATTGGTATAACATATTCTTTCGTTTTCTTTAAATCACGTGCCAGAGCCATTCCCATTGCAGCCGATAACGAAGTCGAGCTATGACCAGTTTCCCATACATCGTGCTCACTCTCACAACGTTTCGGGAAACCACATAGACCTTGATATTGCCTTAATGTACCAAACTCTTTCGCGCGTCCAGTTAAAATTTTATGTACATAGGATTGATGTCCTACATCCCATAAAAATTTATCTTGCGGGCTATCAAATAATTTATGCAGAGCAATTGTGAGTTCTACTACACCTAAATTAGGTGCAATATGTCCACCTGTTTGAGAGAGCTCTTCAATTAAAAACTTACGAATATCCTCACTCAATCCCTCTAGTTCACTGATAGACATATCTTTCAAAAAACTAGGGTTTTGAATTTGCGTTAGATCCACACGGATCACTCACTTTCATTTCATAATCTGTCAACATGTCAAATATTATAAAAAACATTTACACAAAACAAGAAATTCTCTTTTCTATTTTTCGTCTTGTCCCGCTATTAACCAGTCTATTGCGCCTTAATCCTATTATAAACCATATTTCTTTAGGCGATGAAAAAAATAGCCGCTAACACGAAGTGATAACGGCAATGTAATCTACATATATTTTTGCCAATAACAAGAAAAGAAAAACCTTTTCCTACATTTATATCATAAAATGATGAATGACTCAACAAATGAAAACGCTGTTATATTAGTTATTACGTTTTGCAATCAAATCGCAAATAGATAGTAAATATTCATCTTGTAATTGCAAGGAGCTAATCGCACCTTTTGCTTCTGCAATTGTTTCTTCTAAAATCTCCTTTGCTCTATCTACAGTAAACAACGTCGTATATGTGCTCTTTTCATTAGAAAGATCGCTACCAATCGGTTTTCCAATCTCTTCTTCAGTTCCTTCCACATCTAAAATATCATCTCGAATTTGGAAAGCTAGACCGATATATTTGGCAAACGTAAGCAACTTTTCTTCTTGCTCTTCTGTCGCATCAGAAAGTATCGCACCCGCAAGTACAGCAAATTCAAGTAGTTTTCCGGTCTTATGTTTATGGATGTACTCCAATTCATCAATCGTAAGGCGTTTCCCTTCCGCTTCCATATCTGCCACTTGTCCGCCAACCATTCCTTCTGGTCCTGCTGCTTTTGCGAGTTCAAGTACAAGTCTTACTTTTTTTTCAGCAGAAATTTCTTTTTGCTCATATGCCATAATAACTTGAAAAGCGTATGTCAATAAGCCATCTCCTGCTAAAACTGCCATCGCTTCACCAAATACTTTGTGATTTGTGGGCTTTCCTCTTCTTAAATCATCATCATCCATACAAGGTAAATCATCATGAACTAACGAATATGTATGAATCATTTCAAGAGCACAAGCTGCACCTACTCCAAGATTTCTTTCTTTCCCAAACGCTTGTAATGTTGCAAACAAAAGTAACGGGCGGAGACGTTTTCCACCCGCTTCCAAAGAATATGCCATCGCTTCACGAAGTACATTTGGACATTGTAATCCATTTGCATAGCTTACAAGTTTTTCTTCTACGAAAGTTTTACTTTCTTTCAAAAAAGTATCAAAAGCAATCGTCACTATGCTTCATCTCCTAAAGCAGTAAACGGTTCAAGCTCTCCATCTTCCCCAAGAATAACTGCCATTTGTTCTTGTACATTCTTCAGCTTCTCATCACAAAGCTTAGATAATTCCATACCTTCTTTAAAATAAGAAATCGCTTCTTCTAAAGGTACGTCACCTTGTTCTAGCTTAGAAACAAGATGCTCAAGTTGCGAAATTGCCTCTTCAAAGCTTAATTTATTTTCCATTATTCAATTCACGCTCCTCTATGCCTGATACGCTACAATCTAGTATTCCATCTTGTAATTGAACTGAAACAGCATCTCCAAGGCTTACATCTTTCACACTTTTTAACACTTGCTTCTCTTCATCATATACAAGCCCGTACCCTCTCATCATTACTTTAAGCGGACTTAACGCTTCAAGTTTTTGAGCAGCTCTTACAAAGGCAAATTCTTTCGTTTGAAGTAACGTTTGCATTTCACGTTGTAATTGCTTTTGCAACGTTTCCACAGCTACCTTCGTTTGCATAATTTTTTGAGATGGGTGGTGCTTCTCTAAATAAAATGAAAGTTGCTTTAACTGATTCACCTTTTTATCAATATAGCGCTCTTTCGCTAAAACAAGCTGTTCTAGCGCTCTATCTAATTGCTCTTCCTTTTGCTCATATACTTGTCTTGGATAACGGAACGCATACGATTTTTGCAACACTTGTAGTTTTTCTTCTTTTTTATGTACTAACTCTCTCATTGCTCTTTGCAATCTCAGAGTTCTTTGTAATACCTTTTCTTGTAACTCTATAATGTTAGGTGCTGCCAACTCAGCTGCTGCGGTCGGTGTTGGCGCGCGTAAATCTGCAACAAAATCTGCAATTGTAAAATCTGTTTCATGGCCTACTGCCGAAATAATAGGAATTTCACTCTTAAAGATTGCTCTTGCAACCATTTCCTCATTGAAAGCCCATAATTCCTCAATAGAACCTCCACCACGACCAACGATTAGTACATCTATCTCTCCCATTTCATTCGCTGTACGAATCGCTTGTACAATCGAGGGAGCCGCTGACTCCCCTTGTACAAGTACCGGAAATACAATAACATTCCCAATTGGATAACGACGTTTAATCGTTGTTATAATATCACGAATCGCTGCTCCTGTTGGCGACGTAATCACACCTATTGTTTTAGCGTAAGGAGGAATCGCTTTTTTATAAACTTGAGAAAAAAGTCCTTCCTCTTCTAAACGAACTTTTAACTGTTCGTACGCTAAATGTAAATTTCCGACTCCGTCAGGCTGCATGTCTTGAATATAAATTTGATAAGAACCACTCGCCTCGTAAACAGAGATTTTTCCTTTCACGAGTACCTTCATCCCATTTTCAGGTTTGAATTTAATATTACGATTATGGCCCGCAAACATAACCGCTGCGATTCTTGCATTTTCATCTTTCAATGTAAAATACATGTGGCCACGGCTATGATTTTTAAAGTTGGAAATTTCACCTTTTAACCAAACAGACTGCAAATGCGGATCATATTCTATTTTTGTTTTTATATAGCGTGTTAACGCTGTAACGGTTAAATATTGCTTCTCCATTTCTCTCTCCTCATAGCCGACTCAAATTATTTACAAACGACACCTGCACGTTTGGCAGATTCAACAGTATTATGAAGAAGCATTGTGATTGTCATTGGACCAACACCCTTTGGCACAGGTGTAATGTAACCCGCAACATCTAACACGTTGTCAAAGTCAACATCACCACAAAGTTTTCCTGTTTCTAAACGGTTAACACCAACGTCAATTACAACCGCCCCTTCTTTAATATAATCCGCTGTTATCATTTTAGGTCGTCCAACAGCTACGATTAAAATATCAGCTAACTTCGATAACTCTTTCATATTTTGCGTCTTAGAATGACAATATGTGACAGTGGCATTTTCATTTAAAAACAATTGCCCCACTGGTTTACCGACAATATTACTTCTTCCAATTACTACTACATGTTTTCCAGAAATATCAAGATTTGTTTCTTTTACTAATTCTACAATACCATGCGGTGTACATGGAAGGAATGTATCTTGTCCCGTCATCATACGTCCCACGCTGATTGGGTGAAATCCGTCTACATCCTTTTCTGGTGAAATTCTTTCAATGATAGCTTTTTCTTCAATATGTTTTGGTAAAGGTAATTGCACTAATATGCCATTAATACGGTCATCGCCATTTAAGCGATCGATTTCAGCAAGCAAACGTTCCTCAGTAATTGTTTCAGGAAGTTCAATTAGCTCTGAGTAAATCCCTACTTGTTCACAGCCTTTTTCTTTTCCTTTCACATAAGAACGAGATGCTGGATCTTCTCCAACTAAAATAACTGCTAATCCTGGTACAATACCTTGCTCTTTCAACTTCACAACTTCTTCTGTTAATTGTGCTCGTTTTTTCTCCGCAACTTCATTTCCTTTGATGATTACTGCTACCATTTTAAGATTCCCCCTTAAAGAATTTACAGTGTATCTTTTATATTAGATAAAACGCCGTTAATAAAACGACGAGATTCCTCATCCCCAAATGTTTTAGCAATTTCAATTGCTTCGTTAATTGTTACGTTGTGTGGAATTTCTTCCATGTATTTCATTTCATACACAGCTACACGTAAAATACTGCGATCAACAATACTAATACGCTCAAGCTTCCACTTTTTTAAATTTTGACGAATCGCTTCATCGATTGCTTCTTTATTTTCTACAAAACCTACTACAAGTGACTCTAGAAACTCATTTGTTTCTTCGCCTTCATCTAGCGTGTTTTCCACTGCTACTTTCGGTTCTAATTCACCTGTAATATCCATTTGGTATAATGCTTGCATTGCTCTTTCTCTAGCCGTCCTACGTTTCATTGTAACTCTCCTTTATGCTTCAAGTCTTTCCTTATACTTTGTTATATTATTATAATTTATAAGCCGTCAATTCACTTACTCTTACAGTTTTCATTGATTTTCCAACCTTATAATACAATGATAATAACACAATTTATCGTTTCACACACGGGTTACAAGGCTGAAAAATAATAAAAAGATTAACTTCAAGTTCCATATCTTATCACAATGTACGTTTTTTGGAAAAACGACACATTTTCTTGTTTATTTCTTATTTTTTGAAATAGTATAATAATTAGAGGGTTGTAATTTGTGAAGAAATGAAACGATAAAAAAGATGCCTATGTTACTAGGCACCTTTTCATTCTTACACTGGTTCGATTTCTGTTTTTTGTGTTTCGAATGTTACGCCAACGATGTGAACATTCACTTCTTTTGGCTCAAGTCCTGTCATTGTAAAGAGTGCTTGGCGAATATTGTCTTGAATCTTTTGTGCAACAACTGGAATTGCTACACCAAAATACATTACAACATAAAGGTCAACGATAATATCTTCGTTTGCTAATTCAACCTTTACACCTTTACCATGATTTTTCTTACCTAACTTCTCAACAACATCTGTAGCAAAATTACCGCGCATTGCCGCTACACCTTCTACTTCAGCAGCTGCAATACCTGCAATTACTTCAATTACTTCTGGTGCAATTTCTACTTTACCAAGAGTTGTATCTTGACCCATATCTAACATATGTTCAGCCATGAAAAAAACCTCCTTTAATGTATCACTGCGTCACAAGTTCATGCTCTTCCAAAAATTTCGTATTAAACTCACCTTTTACAAAATCAGGATGATCTAGCAATTGCAAATGGAACGGGATTGTTGTATGTACGCCTTCAATGACAAATTCACTAAGTGCGCGCTTCATTTTTGCAATTGCCTCTTCACGTGTTTTTCCGTGAACAATTAATTTAGCAACCATCGAATCATAGAAAGGTGGGATTGAATATCCCGGATATACAGCTGAATCGACGCGAATACCAAATCCTCCTGGTGGTAAGTACATTTCTACTTTACCTGGAGATGGCATAAATTTTTTGGCAGGGTTTTCCGCATTAATTCGACATTCAATTGCCCAACCATTAAATTGTACTTCTTCTTGCTGTAACGATAACTTTTCTCCTGAAGCAACAAGAATTTGTTCTTTAATTAAGTCCATTCCTGTTACCATTTCAGTAACCGGATGCTCAACCTGAATTCTCGTATTCATCTCCATGAAGTAAAAGGTTTTCGTTTTATATTCATAGATAAACTCAACCGTACCAGCACCTGTATAATCAACCGCTACCGCCGCTTTAACTGCCGCTTCACCCATCTGCTTGCGAATCTCTTCATCAAGTGCAGGTGATGGACTTTCTTCTAATAGTTTTTGCAAACGGCGCTGAATTGTACAATCACGCTCTCCTAAATGAATGGCATTTCCGTGTGTATCTGCCATTATTTGAATCTCAACATGGCGGAAATCTTCAACGTACTTTTCTAAGTATACACCAGGGTTCCCAAAAGCGGTACTAGCTTCTTGCTGTGTAATTTGAATTCCTTTTATAAGCTCTTCTTCATGGCGTGCAACACGAATACCTTTTCCACCGCCACCTGCAGTCGCTTTAATAATAACTGGATATCCAATTTGATTAGCAAGCTCAATCGCTTCTTCGGTATTTTTAATAATCCCTTGTGAACCTGGTACAATCGGAACCCCTGCTTCTTTCATTGTATCACGAGCAACGTCTTTTGTGCCCATCTTTGAAATAGCTTCTGGACTTGGACCGATAAAAATCAAGTTACATTCACGGCATAACTCTGCGAAATCTGCATTCTCTGCTAAAAATCCGTATCCCGGATGAATAGCATCGCAGCCTGTTAACTTCGCAACGCTAATAATGTTTGTCAAATTTAAATAGCTTTCTTTCGAAATCGTTGGTCCTACACAATACGCCTCGTCTGCAATCTGTACGTGAAGTGACTCTTTATCTGCTTCTGAATAAATTGCAACTGTTTCAATATCCATTTCTTTACAAGCACGAATAATTCGTACAGCAATTTCCCCACGATTGGCTATTAATACTTTTTTTATCATCACAAAGACTCCCTTATTACGCTTTTACAAGAAATAGCGGTTGTCCATATTCAACAAGCTGTCCGTTATTAACAAGAATTTCAACAATTTCGCCCTCTACATCAGCATCAATTTCGTTAAATAACTTCATAGCCTCGACAATACATACGATAGAATCTTTCGATACTCTATCCCCAACACTTACATATGGAGGTGTATCAGGCGAAGAAGAAGAATAGAATGTACCTACCATCGGTGATGTGATTTTATGTAGGTTTTCATTTTGAACAACCTTCTTCTCTTCTTGTTTTGGCACTTCTGCTTGCGCTGCTGCTACTGTCGTTTCAACTTCAACAGGCGCTACTGGTTGCATAGCTTGTTTTGCTGCAGGTGCTTGCACAGCAACAACTTCATTACCACGCTTTTTCATTTTGATTGTTGTACCGTCTTTTTTGTATTCAAATTCATCAATATTAGAGCTATCAATTAATTTAATTAATTCACGAACTTCTTGAATTTTAAACATGTAAAATCCACTCCCATACTCTTGTTTGTCCCGTTTTTACAGATTCTCGTCACGAAAACTAGATTGACTGTAAAAATACGATGTACTCTATTAGAAAATATATTTCATTAACTAATAGAAATATTTACTATTTCCATCTTACGATAAATTTTTTAAACATTCCAATTTATATTTCTTTATAATAAATCGAAATTCCTGTAAAAATATTATTCCAATAAAAATTTAATACCTAGTAATAATACCAAGTTTCACATGAAATTGGCAAGACCACTTCTTAAAAAACATTCACTACTTTTGCAAAACGTTACAAAGCAAACATGCCATTCCCTCCTCACTCTTCACCACACCTATAGTCAATAACATATTTTTACCAAATATTATTTTTTTGTTTACACGCCGTTCATCATTCCTTCATATAAGAATAGTATGTTCAAAGTGTAGAAAATATATTGTGTTGAGGTGTGGAAATATGATATGGCTCATTCTCTTTTTACCTGCCGTAATCGTTTGGGCATGCGTTCTTTTCATCCACGTCAAATCCGGAAAAAGTAATCATCAGTACCATGAACCATTAATCTTTTACTCACAACGTGTTTCTCCATTCCGAGTTGAACATAGTAAAAATAATTACAAAGACGACATAGAAAAAAGCTATCGAAAATGATAGCTTTTTTCTATTCACACATTTACTTACATACTCTATTTTACTATTTGCATACCCTTTGCTTAGTAAAAGATAATAATCCGCAGGGAAATCCCTACGGATTAAAGTTTCACTTATTTCGCTGGTGGATCAAATTTCACACCTACATCTTTTGATCCGCCTTCACTTCTTACAAGTTGAATAATTTTATTTGCTTCTTTCTGTGAATGTTTTGCCGCTTTAACCGTTACTCTAATATCAGTGCCATCAGCTCTTACAAGAGCATCTGGATATCCTCCTTGAGATTTAATTACTGTCTCAAGTAATTCTTGCTTCGTTTCCATTGTCGTAATGGCATCAAAATTTTCTTTCGCTTTATTCTTTTCTGTTGCTGAAGCTTTTGTTGAACTCATCACTTCTTGTAATTTTGCTTTTTGTTCACTACGCTGATCTTCCATTTGCATACGTAAAGCTGTGAAATTCTCATCACTTGATTGAACTGATACATTGCCCTCTTTTTTACTTGTTTCTTTTTTTGCATTTTCTTTTTTGTCTGTTTCTTTATTTGTTGTTTCCTTGCTTGTATTTTCTTTTTTCGGAGTTTCTTTAGGCGCTTCGTTTGTTACTGCTTTATCAGTACCTTGTTTTTCTTGTCCAATCTTTTCACCTGTTGCCGGCGATGCTGTATTCATTTTGTCAGGAGTTGTCACGTAATACACAGATAGTACAACAACTAAACTTAACATCGTTAATAACCAAACTGTTTGTTTTTTTAACACTTTATTTCCTCCCTATCAATTTTTCGGTGAAACTGAAACGCGATGGGCCGGTACATCTAGCAGCCTTATCACAGCTTCTTTTACCATTGCTTTAACTTGTATATTATCCACTCCCTTTGCTACGACAAGAACACCACGTACTTTCGGCTTCTCTGTTCGTAAAACAACAGGAGTTTCTTTATCCCCTTCACGTATAATGACAGTCTTTTCATCAAGAGACTCGTCCTCTACTTCTCTCTTACCGCCTGTTTTATCTGTTTCACCTGTTGTTTGTGAGCGTTTCACTGTATTTTTTTCTAAAATTTTTTCTTCAGATGAATCTAAATTCACTTTAATCGTTACGTCTTTTACTCCTGCTATTTCTTCTAAAGCAGTTTTTAATTCTTGTTCATACGCTTTTTCATATTTTTCTACATTTGACATATTATCATTATTTTTTTGTCCAAAAGTTGGTACATCTTTTTCCTGGTTTTGAGTTTTTTGTTCTTTAAATACAGGTACTTCTTCTTTTTTACTTGAAAAAAAACTACTAGAAAACATAAGCAAAATTCCAAGTATGAGTAGGACAAGTAAGAACTTAGGTGTTACCTTTCTTCCCTTCTCATTACTTTCTTTTTCATCTCCATTCAATAAGTTTCGAAAAAATGAGAACTTCGAATTTTTATCTTTATTGTCCATTTACTCTACCTGTCCTCCCTTCCATTTGAACTTGGATTTGTTTATTCTCTAGTTGCCACCTGCTTGAAAAGAAGTCTTTCATTTCTACATTCGTTTCCTCTACTTTTTTCGGTGGTTCTTTCGTGTTAATTTCAACTGGTTTTACTGTTTCGATTGCATCATTTTTACTACGTTCTTTTTCTTTTAACGTCACAACAACAGATTGAATATCTTTCGCTGACTTTACTTCCGCTGTGCTTTCCGCTGCGACTATTTGTATTTCAGAGACTGACATACCATACTGTTTCTCAAACTCTTTTCCTACTTCTTTTTTCATTTTGGTAGCCATCTCTTCTAAACTATATGCACGTGTTAGAGCTTGTATTTCTTTTTTCTTCGAATCTATTGAATTTTTTACAGATCCTTCTGCTACGTACTTTTCTTCATTAAAATTTGCAATTACTTCATTTACATCTGTCTGCAATAGTTTAAAAAGGGGTGTTAAAATTAATACGACTAACAAAAGACTTACAACGAATTTAACGTATTTTTGCAAATTCGAATTTGGAAGAATAAGATGAAGCATTGTCGCTAAGAGCAAAAAAACGATAATATTTCTGATCCACTCTGTAACAAATTGCATACTCTTCACCTCCTACCGCATCATAAGTGTAATATTCCCCGCAGCAATAATAATTGTAATACTTAAAAAGAACATAAATGATACGATAGCTAAGCAAGCAAATACGTAAATGATGCTTCGTCCAATAATGTCTAAGCATTGAATAATTGCTCCGCCGCCAACCGGTTGCAATACTGCTGCTGCGAATTTATAAATAAATGCGATACAGAAAATTTGAATCGCTGGAAAAGCAACAATTAAACATAAAATGACGAGCCCAATAATTCCGACTGTGTTTTTCAATAATCCTGATGCGCTAATAACAGTATCTGCCGCTTCTGTAAACATCCTTCCGACTACTGGAATGAAGTTCCCTGTTACAAATTTAGCAGTTTTCACAGCTATTCCATCAGCAACGGCTGTTGCTGTTCCTTGTACAGATAATACTCCTAAAAAAATCGTTAAGAAAATACCGATAATCCCAACGCTAACGTTTTGCAGAAGCTTGGACAATTTCGTCACTTTATATTGATCACTCATTGTACTTACAATACTTAATATCGTTGCCAGTAATAAAAGCGGTAGAACGATATAATTCATAAGAAGCCCGCTTGTATTCATTAAGAAAATGATAATCGGATGAAAGAAAGATACAGATACAACCCCGCCACCAGTCGCTATAAGCGCCAATAAAATTGGCAATAGCGCTAATATGAAATCTACCATTGTTTGTATCGTTTCTCTTGCATATGTCATAACGACATAAAAACTATTTAAAGCAAAAATAATAAGTACCATATATACAACAGCATCAGCAATTTTACTTACACTACTTTTTGAAAAAGCGGATTGCAGTGATTGCAACAATGCACTAAAGATTGTGAGCATAATGAGTGTGCCAAGCAGTTTTCCATTAGCTGCAAGCTCATGAAATAAATATTTTAATAACCCTATCATCCACTCTTTTAGAGAGAATTCTTTTTCTCCCTTTACAAACTCCATAAAACTCCCTTTTTGACTCTCTGGCAAATAGCCTCCATATTTTGTAACAAGCCCGTCCCAAAATTGCTTCACATCTTCAATTCCGAGCTTATCCAATTGTTGATCAACGACGTTTGTTTCTACAGGAGAAGCTTGTACAACAACCGGTAAAGAAAAGAAAAGGAAGCAAGCAAATAGCAGCTTAGCTCCAAACCTCCTCAACATTCACTCCCCCTTATCCCGTCGGTAAAAATCCGAGAATAGTTTCAATTACAACCGTCAAAATAGGAATTGCCATAACGAGAATTAAGATTTTCCCAGCAAGTTCAATTTTCGAAGCGATGGCACCTTGACCAGCATCTTTTGTAATTTGAGCTCCAAACTCGGCAATATAAGCAATTCCAATAATCTTTAGTAACGTTTCCACGTAGACGTTACTAACTTTCGCTTCACTCGCTACTCTCTCAATCATTTGTAAAATAGAATGAATTTGATCGATTAAAATTAGAAACATCACGCTACCTACGAACACAATAAATAAAGATGTAATACTAGATTTATGCTGGTTCAAAACAGCAGCTAAAAACGTAGCAACGAGGCCTAATCCGACAATTTGTATAATTTCGATTCGAACCGCCTCCTTTACTGGAAGAGAAAGACACTTTTAATCTTGTCGAATAGCGTATTAATTAAAAATGCAACATGAAATAAAATGACGACAAAACCGACAAGGATAACCCAATTTGCAATATCCTCACGCTTCAATTCTTTTAGTACAGTATGAATGAAAGCTAAAACAATGCCGATTCCGGCGATTTGAAATATTAATCCAACATCAATGGACATCGCCTTTCTCCCCCCTATAGCAGTAAAATTACAATTAGTAGCCCTGCTAGTACCCCTAAGCTCTTAATCATTTTTTCGTATTGCAGTTGTAAAGCTTTCGCTTCCTCTTCTTCTCTCTCCAAATGTGTAATACATAAGCGAATATGTTTTTGTTGTGATTCACGATCATGTTGCCCGAGCGTTTCACCAAATTGCTGCAGTATTTCATACTCGGTTTGTTGAAAAGCCGTCAACTTCCAATTCTCTTTCAAACTATCTATCCAAGCTTCCCTTACCGTTTGTTCTCCACTTTCTAGTTTTTTAGCGAAACTTTGAAATATCCAATTTAATGGCTTTGGCATTTGTTTAACTAATCGCTCGGCAGCCTCAGATAAAGGTGTGTGTCCATACATAATTTCTGCCTCTAATGATTGAAGTGCTGATTTTAATAACCTAAGTTGCCTCGGCCTCTCACTGTATCTTTTAGCGTACGAAAACCCGAAAAAGGTGCTGACCGCAACGATTAACACTGCACCAAATATTTTCACCATACGCCCTCAGCCTTTCTATTTGATAACACTGGTTTTCCATATTTATCTTTCACCTGCATAACCGTTCCTGGACCCCTCGCTTTTGACAACTCCACAAACCTATCAAATATACCAAGCTCTAGCACTGCCTTGAGCGATGGACGTCTCACAACATCCTCATAGGAAAATCCGTGTGCGCTTATAAAAAGCTGAACACCTGCATGCACTGCCTCCATAATTGCTTCACTATCTTCTTTACGGCCAATTTCATCTACGATCAAAATATCAGGACTCATAGAACGAATCATCATCATCATTCCTTCTGCCTTTGGACATGCGTCTAACACATCGACTCGGGTACCAAAATCATATTGCGGGATTCCTTTCACACAGCCAGCAATTTCTGACCGTTCATCAACGATCCCCACTTTACAGGAAGGAATTTCCGAAGCACTTACCCCTTGACTCATGCAACGTGCTACATCTCTTAAAAGTGTCGTTTTTCCCGTTTGGGGAGGGCCAATTACCATCGTGTTTAACCACCTTTTTTCATACAAATATGGCAAAAGCGGTTCAGCAATCCCTATTTTTTGACGAGCAATACGAATATTAAAGGAAGAGACATCACGAATCATTTTCACTGCGCTTTTTTCTGTAATGACTTTTCCTGCTAACCCGATTCTATGCCCCCCGCGAAGCGTCACATACCCACGTTTTAATTCCTCTTCCATCGTATAAATTGAGAATTGACTTAATTTATTCAATAAGTAAATAGCATCCTCTGCAGTAGTGATATAGTCATAAAAAAACACCTTTCCGTGTGCAATACACTCTAGCGGCCTTCCAATTCGAACACGAATTTCCTCTAAAGCATCGTATTGCTTACATTCTTCAATTAAGTACTTCATCGTTTTTGGTAAAACTTCTAATACCTCTTTCATCGGCTTCTCCCCACTATACTCGACTTACTATTTCAGTAATGCGATAAAAATACAGCAAATTCCAAGCGCTAGAAAAAAGAGCTTCAAGAAAGAAATTTCACTTGCTACACTCGCTATCCCAATTGTCATTGTTAAAATTAATACGGTAGGTCCAACAAACGCCAACATACCATTTATAAACAACGCTTTCTTCGCATCATTCACATAAAGCATAAGCAAAGCAGCAAATATCTCCGCACTACCTGAAAATAATCGAAGTGCCCCCATAACAAGCACGGATGTTTCCATTGCCGCTAGCCACTGTTTCATTCTTCCACCTTCTCCCGTAACAGTTACTAACTTCGTATTCTAAAAAAGAATATATTTGTACAACCATATGCAGAGGTTGTCTATTTCAGAAGTAAAAACATAATTTTTCTCTAAAGTCTGAATTAGAATCTGAATATTCTTATTATTTTATGGTATATTATGGTATATTTAGTTTGAAAGGGGTTTAAACCATGCAGCACGTCACTTTATTACCACTAGATTTATGCTATACAAATGTGATTTTCGAGCTATCAAGTGATCCACATATAAAAAATGCATTGGGGATAACGGTAGAAAACATCGAAGACACGAAAACATTTCTTCTTTTCGCAATAGAAGAAGAGCGTCAAAAGAAATCCTTATCGAGAATGATTGTGAATGAAGAAAATGAAATAATTGGCCTCACCACACTTAAACATATTAATAATGAAAAAAAGCAATCTCACATTGGTAGTTGGATTGGCTATCCATACTGGGGAAAAGGCTATAACGAGGCTGCTAAAAAAGAAATCTTTAAAATCGCCTTTTTAGACTTACAACTTTCCTACGTATTTGCTGGTGCTAAAACGAATAATATCCGCTCACTAAAAGCACAAGAAAAACTACCCTATATTTCATTGCATGTGGAAAACAAGTTTCCAGACGAACACGCTGCACTAGAGAAAGAAGTAAGGTCACCTTGCTCTCTGCATGTCGTGTCACGTGAAAATTTTTTAAACTGGTTGAAATTACAGAATGAGGAGGAAAAATATGAAGGCATTGAAAATTAGTTTAACCGTTGTAGTAGAATTAGCTCTTATTTATCTTTTTTCATTATTAGTCGGTTGGTCATTTATAGAGACCTTTTTCCTTGGTAGTTTAGCAATATTTGCAATTATGTGGTTAATTATTATGAGTAACCATAGAAATAACATTACAGATCACGCAATAAGCAAAACATTAACTGGCGTTGAGACTGGCGAAATAAAACCATTTCAAATTGTTTTGACTCCATCTATTATGGGTACTCTTTCACTTGTTTTAGTCAGTTTTATAGTAACAGCTATTTACTATCTACCCTATTTCCTATAAAAAAAACACTCGTGAATTATCACGAGTGTTTTTTTACTATGCACGAGAAACGTATTTACCTTCACCAGTGTTGATGATAAGCATTTCGCCTTCGTTAATGAAGATTGGTACTTGTACAACAAGACCAGTTTCTAATGTAGCTGGTTTTGTTACGTTAGAAGCAGTATCACCTTTAATACCAGGCTCTGTTTCTGTAACTTGTAATTCAACTGTGTTTGGAAGTTCAACACCAAGTACTTCGCCTTGGTAAGTCATAATTGCTACTTCCATGTTTTCTTTTAGGAATTTAAGCTCGCGCTCGATTTGTTTTTCACCAAGTTCGATTTGCTCATAAGTTCCGTTATCCATAAATACGTGAGCCTCACCGCTTGCGTATAAGTATTGCATACGACGGTTTTCGATGTGTGCTTTTTCTACTTTCTCACCTGCACGGAATGTTTTCTCTTGAACAGAACCTGTGCGAAGATTACGTAGTTTAGAACGAACGAATGCAGCACCTTTACCTGGCTTTACGTGTTGGAAATCAAGTACTTGCCAAAGGGCATTGTCCACTGAAATTGTTAAACCTGTACGAAAATCGTTTACTGAAATCATGTAAAAAAATCCTCCTGTGTATTACAAAATAATAAGTTCTTTTGGTGATTTCGTAATTACTTCATTACCTTCACTTGTCACAATGATATCATCTTCAATACGTACGCCGCCAATACCTGGAATATAAATACCTGGCTCTACTGTTACAGCCATACCTGGTTCAAGTACTGTATCAGAACGGAACGCTAAACCTGGTGCTTCATGGATTTCAAGACCTATTCCATGACCAGTAGAGTGTCCAAAGTATTCACCATATCCTTTTTCCGTTATGTAGTCACGCGTTAGCGCATCAGCCTCGCGACCTGTTAAACCAGCTTTAATACCGTTCACACCACGTAGTTGTGCTTCTAAAACGATATTATAAATTTCTTTTAATTTATCAGATGGTTCACCGACTGCAATCGTACGAGTAATATCAGAACAATATCCTTTGTAATAAGCGCCGAAGTCTAATGTAACGAAATCTCCTGTTTCTATCACTTTTTCAGATGCCACGCCGTGCGGTAATGCCGAACGAAGACCTGAAGCAACGATAATATCAAACGAAGAAGATGTTGCTCCTTGTTTTCTCATGAAAAATTCAAGTTCATTTGACACTTCAATTTCAGATACTCCCGGGCGAATGAATGATAGAATATGCTCAAAGGCAGCATCTGCAATCTGTGCAGCTTCCTTTAATATCTTAATCTCTGAATCAGTCTTTATCAAGCGTAACTTTTCTACAAGTCCAGAAGTCGGGATAAATTCAGCATCAATCGCTTCCTTATGCACTGAATAAGAACTATATGTAAGAGTATCTTGCTCAAAACCAAGTTTTTGAATTCCAAGCTCTTTCACTTGCTTTGCCACTTCATCAATGATCAATCCTGCGTGCTGTACAACCTCATATCCAACCGCTTGTTTACTTGCCTGCTCGACGTAACGGAAATCTGTAATAAATTGAGCACGATCTTTTGAAATAAGAACAACGCCTGCTGTTCCTGTGAAGTTAGCCATATATCTACGACTATGTTCATTTGTTAACAAAATACCGTCAATGCCAGCCTCATCAAATGCACTTCGTAATCTTTCAATTTTCTCCATTACTTTATGCCTCCCTCAATTTCTCCATTAATGCAAATAATGCTAACTTATAGCCATAAAAACCAAATCCTACAATTTGACCTGCACAAACAGCTGCCGTCACAGATTCATGACGGAACGATTCACGCTGATGAATGTTAGAAATATGTACTTCAATAACAGGAATCGAAATGCTCGCAATGGCATCACGAATCGCATAGCTATAATGCGTAAATGCTCCCGGATTTAAAATGATCCCTTCATATATATCTTCCGCTTCATGAATAATGTCGATAATGGCACCTTCATGATTCGATTGGAAACATTCTAACTCCACTCCCATTGTTTCTGCTTCTTGCTTCATATCTGCTTCAAGTGTCGCTAGCGTGCCCTTTCCATATACATTTACCTCACGAACACCGAGGCGATTTAGGTTAGGACCGTTTACGAGGAGTAACTTTTTCATATTCTTAAAACTCCTTAATATTAAATATCTATACAATATTTTAACATAGGAGTTACTTATTTGAATAGTTCGTCTTCTCTTGCCCTTCTTGTTCTGCTTTATTGCTATTTACTGCGTAAGAAACAGAATATGCTATAAACACACCATACAATATAAAAATACATATTGTCGTCACAATTGTCTCTTTTGGTAAATGGAGCGCACTTTTAATAACAGGAGCCATTAAACCCATCCCCAAAAACAGTAGTGCCCACCAAAATAGCCCATAAATAATTCCCGCTATAATCCCTTCAAACTTCGCAAAAAATGCTTTATACAAAAAGGCGATCAAAATTGAAAGAAGTCCCATACACACTATTCCGAACACATTGCCCCATACACCCTCTTTCCAACTTCCAAACGCAAATGGTAAAAGGAAATAATTCGGTCCCGCCTCCGTGAATGAAAATATATGAAGGAAATACCAGATCCCGCCCCAAAAGATTCCACCAAACAAACCAATCTGCACAAAATTCCTTGTTCCTAATTGTTCTTGACTCACATCGACACCTCCGCTCAATAGTATGCCCGAAACTATTTTGAAGCATGTTTAAATCCTGCGAAATTTGTCTATAAAAAGAATAAGAAATGTCCGACTCTCATAACATTTTCCCTTGTCATCTACTTGTATTTGCCGATAAAATAAAGGAAACTCGGTGATTGTCTTATTTCAAAACGACAGAACCCAGTATGACAATTGCCTCTTTTTCTACATAAGAGAGAAACAAATACAGGTTGGTGTTAACATGGCAGAAGAGTCAAAACAAATATATGGCGGGCAAGCGGTCATAGAAGGAGTTATGTTTGGCGGTAGAGAATATACTGTTACAGCGGTTCGTCGTAAAGATAAATCGATTGAATTTTATCGATTACCACGCGTTCGTAATAAAGTACTATCTACCCTAAAAAAAATTCCATTTTTACGAGGGATTGCCGCTATTGTGGATGCAAGTGCGAATGGAGCAAAGCATTTAAACTTCGCTTCAGAACGATTTGACGTCCACCCAGAAGATGATGAACAAATTGCAAATAAAAAAGAAGAACAATCAAAATTAACGATGGTATTAGGAGTTGCAGCTGTTGGCGTTTTATCTTTTATATTCGGTAAAGTCATTTTCACAGCAGTTCCTGCACTATTAGCTGAATTAACGAGACCGATTTTCCCATCTCATACTGGGCAAATCATTGTCGAAAGTGTCATTAAGCTCATGCTATTATTGAGCTATATATACTTTATTTCTTTAACCCCACTTATTAAGCGGGTATTTCAGTATCACGGTGCAGAGCATAAGGTAATCAATGCTTACGAGAATAACCTTCCTCTGACTGTAGAAAACGTTCAAAAGCAAACTCGTCTCCATTATAGATGCGGCAGTAGCTTTATTATATTTACAGTCATTATTGGAATGTTCGTTTATTTCCTAGTCCCTACAGATCCTCTTTGGGCACGAGTTATAAACAGAATTTTATTAATTCCGGTTGTACTTGGTATTTCTTTTGAAGTATTGCAATTTACAAATCGATTACGAGACATTCCCGTATTACGCGTACTTGGATATCCTGGATTATGGCTACAACTATTAACAACGAAAGAACCAACAGATGATCAAGTGGAAGTAGCAATTGCATCGTTTGAAGAATTATTACGTTTAGAGAACAAACAATAATTATTTAAAAATGGTGTTCAACTCCTTTCCTCATCGTTAATATACTAATTTCAATATATGTTTTTAGGAGGTGTCCCTTATGAACGGTCGTTCGTTTACTTTCGCTATATTTGTGCTTATTATCGGATTGGCAATATTCGGCCTTGTTTCATCTGTTATTACAAATCCCATGGGTGTATTAAGAAATATCGGGTACATGTTACTTGTTGTCGGTATCTTTTACTTGCTATACAAGATGTTTACAAATTCCAGTGGTTCCGCAAATTCGCAAAGCTCATATAAGCGTGCGGCAAAACAATCGAACCGCAAACATGGGAAACAAAATGTAGCACCCCTAGGCAATTCTTTCTTTAAGTCAAATACTTCTAATGACAAAAGTAAAAAAGGGAATTCTTCCACTTTGAAACGAAAAAGAAAACAGTCTCATTTAACTGTCATTGAAGGCAAAAAAAGCAAAAAGAAAGACCGTGCTTCCTTTTAGGAAATACGGTCTTTTTTTATACTTTGAAGCACTTCTTTTAAACTTTTCTCTCTCATACTTTCAATTCGAAGATGATGATTTTCAAACGGTAAATTCCGTGTCACATCATTAGGTACCACAACGCACGTTAATCCCGCTGCAACTGCTGCTCTCAATCCATTTAATGAGTCTTCAAATACAACAGCTTCAGATGGCTTAATTCCTAATTCTTCTATTGCAACTCGATAAAGAGCTGGATCTGGTTTTACCTTCTCAACATCTTCTCTCGTTTTAATTACTTCAAAATATTCTCGAATTTGTAGCTCTTCTAAAAAATGAATAACCCATTCTCTAGAAGAACTAGAAGCTAGTGCAATTTTTAATCCCATTTCTTTCGCTTCTTCTAAATATTCTTTTACCCCGTCACGAGCTTCTGGTATTCTCATTTTCTCTTTATGTAAAGTTGCCACTTTTTCTTTTAATACACTTTTGTTAAACTTCTCTTTTAATTGATCATTTAAATATGTATAAAGTACCTCATCTGTTGTTCCAATGCATTTCGCAAATTCCTCTAAAGGTAGTTCCCCGCCGTATTCACGAACAGCATCTCTGAAAGAGTGAAACCATATCGTTTCTGTATCCACAATTAATCCATCAAAATCAAAAATAATTGCTTTCATAATTCTCCCATCCTTTTCGAATTGAAATAAAAAAGGAAACGCCATACGTTCCCCTTAATTACTTTTCTCTTCATTTGCTCTTTGAACACCGCGAAGTGTTTCCACTCGGACTGTATCTTGTTCAAAGTATTGCACTAAATCACCAATGCGATCAATCGCTTCCCAACTTAAATGATGTTCAATTCCTTCTACATCATTGTAAATTTTACTTTCATCCACACCGATAATACGCATAAATTGCTCTAGCAAGTCATGACGATATACGAGACGTTCTCCGATTTTTTTACCTTTTGTTGTTAATACAAGCCCTCTATATTTTTCATAAATTAGATATTCATCTTTGTCTAATTTTTGCACCATTTTTGTTACAGAGGATGGATGTACACTAAGCGCTTCAGCAATATCAGATACGCGGGCGTAACCCTTTTCATCAATCAACAAATAAATTTGTTCAATATAATCTTCCATACTAGGGGTAGGCATCGGTTTCCTCCATCCAAGTTCATTTTGCTTATTCCGTACGAAGCAATCAATAAAATGATACACCAGAAAGAATAACGTGACAAGTTGAAAACGAGCCTAAATATATAAAACAAAAAAGAATCTGTATTTGCATACAGACCCCCCTTAAGTAAAATATTGTATTTCTGCATTAGGAAAAAATTCATTTATATAACCTCTTATCGTTTCTTCCAATACTGCTGCATCATCCTTTTTATATACATATTTTCCGATGCCATATCGTCCCCATTTATACTTCCGCTTCTCTTCATCCATTTCAAGCTTCGTATTTGGATAACGCTCTTGAATAACCTTTTTCGCTGGTTTCGTAAAACGATGCTGAATTAATTCAAACGTTAAATTTGGTATCGTCACATCTTTCAGCGCATTGTACAGTCGCTCAAATAGTTCACGATATCCTTCTTCCCATCCTTCATGCATATAAAGTGGCGCGACTATAAAACCAAGTGGATAACCTGCACCTGCTACTTTACGTGCCGCCTCAATTCGCTCCTCAAATGGCGATGTCCCTGGTTCAAAATTTTTAATTACATATCGTGAATTTATACTAAACCTGAAACGAGTTTTCCCATTATGCTTTGCATCTAATAAATGATCAACGTGCGAATATTTCGTGACGAAACGTAAGCGCCCATATTCACTTTCTCCAATGAATTCAATCGCCCGCTTTAATGCATGTGTTAAATGATCAATCCCAACAATGTCTGATGTACACGCTGCTTCAAATCTTGTTATTTCAGGTGCCCTTTCATCCATATATTGCTTTGCCTTCTCAAATATTTCATCAAGATTGACATACACACGAACGTAAGGCTTACTCCCAAGTGTTGTTTGCAAATAGCAATAATGACAATGTCCCATACACCCTGTTGCGAGCGGAATTGCATATTCAGCTGACGGTTTTGACGTATCAAACTTTAGCGTCTTCCTTACTCCAACGACAAGTGTAGCCTTTGCATTACGATACTTTTGCAAATCATTTTCTCCTGGCAAATTTCTAATTTGATTATGTGATGTCGTTTCACGAATTTCTAATCCCATCTTCGTAAACTTCTCATAAAGCTCTTTTCCAAGCGGATATTCAAGTGCCTTTGGTTCAAAGTAAACGAGTTTTGGCATAAATGGTTTCATGTGCTTCCCTCCCTCTCGTTAGTATGGGAAACGTTGAAAAATTAACACGCATTAAAGTTTTCCACTTCAGTAACTTGCGTTGCAAGTTACTGAATGTTATAATTTGGATAACAGCTACCTTGCAATGCAAGTTACCTGAGTAAAAGGTGGTGAAATCATGCACAGCCAAATGTTAAAAGGTGTACTAGAAGGTTGCATCCTATACATCATTTCACAAGAAGAAGTGTACGGATATGAACTGAGCACAAAATTAAATAAACACGGATTTACATTCGTAAGCGAAGGAAGCATATATCCGTTATTGTTACGTATGCAAAAAGAAAAATTGATTGAAGGAACATTAAAAGCCTCCTCACTCGGTCCAAAACGAAAATATTATCACGTAACCGATAAAGGATTAGAGCAGCTTGAAGAATTTAAACAAAGCTGGGGAATGGTTTCAACTACGGTAAATAACTTATTACAGGGGGAGTGATAGGGATGAATGCACAAGACATGATTGAATTGAATAATAAAAAACGTGAGCTTCTAACACCTGAAAATGAAGTTGCTTATAGCGATATGTTAGTTTATCTTCGTTTATCTAACGTGCCAGAGCAACAAATGGAAGAACTGTTACTAGAAATATTAGATCACCTCATCGAAGCACAAGCAGAAAATAAAAACGCTTATGACATCTTTGGAGATAATTTACAATCTTATTGCGATGAACTTATATCAGCTTTACCAACTCAAACAAAGTTAGAAAAAGCCTCTTTAATTGGATTTTCTATTAGCTTACTTCTTGCTATACAGTTTGGCATAAATGCAATTATTTCATTTTTTATGTTTTTCTTTGAAAAAAACAATACATTATCAAGTCCGCCTTTTAGCATCCTTGGAACTACTTTGTCTGTTTCAATAATTATACTAGGTATACTATTTATTTTATATTTATTAAAGCGTTACTCCTTTAATCAGAAAATAAATTGGAAAAGAAGAATTCTATTTGGATTCGCATTTGCTACTCCATTTTGTTCCGCTGTATTCTTAAATATTTATTTCCAAAAGCAACCTTATCTCATTTATCATCTAAACTTTTGGCAAAATGCTTTAATTGCTATCTTATTTTTTATTTTATATAAATTACTATATAAAAAATCAAATTTTTAACAGCCCTTCAAAAGGCTGTTTTTTCTTCTGTCTAATTTTACAAATTGAAAAATTTCATAAAGAAAATAAGAAAAATGCAAAATAATTAAAGTTAATTGTTGACGTGATGCTTTTATTATCGGTATCATAAATCTTCGTGAGCAATTATTTTTCGTTATACGATTTTTTTATTATTACTGAATTTTTGAGAGGAGAAATTAGATGTCAGTTAAGAAGAAAACGCAAGTACGCACCGGCAAAATGGTACGTGAACTAATGTTAGCAGACGAAGATGTAAATGCTTCGCTAATTATGGTATATAGTGAAAACGGTGTAAACGCAGAAATTAAAATCGAGGGCTTAACGCCGAAATGTAACGAAGAATTATTTTTGAGCGGAAACGTGGATTGGAACAAGAGTGTTATTTATAAAATTGTTGATTTCACTGGAAACGCTGAAGTTGGTAAAGTTACATTAACAGCGATGAACAAAAACAATGTTTCTCTAGAAATTGAACGCGTTATGTGGAGTAAAGAAAATAAAGAAGCTGCCGAGCAAGAAGAAACACAGGTAGAAGCAGCACCGAAAAAGGAAGTAGTTGTAGAAGCTCCAAAAGCAATTACGCCTGCTCCTAAGCCTGTTACGCGTGTGGAAACACCTGCTATGGCACCTAAGCCTACTCCGGTACCGACACCGAAGCCAGTAAGCGTAGAAGCAGCTGTAGAACTAGTTACTCCAGCGCCTGTGAAAAAAGCGGTCCCTACTCCAGTTACAAAGCAAGAGACAGCACCGGTTGCTCCTGCAAAACCGAAGCAGCCTGCTTTGACTGAAACAAATTCAAAACTACAAGAAAATTATGTTAAACTCGTGAAAAAGACAATTGAAGTTTGTCAAGATTACGAGCTTGGCATCGACATAGATGATTCTATTGAAAGCTTAAAAGAAGAACTACAAAGCCAAGGTATTAGCGTTACATTTGACAAAGAAATTATGGACGTTGTAAATCGCCTTCGTTCTTTACAAGATAAAGGAATCAAAGTAGAAAAAGTACTTAATTTACTATAAAAAAATAAGAGGTGGCAATTGCCATCTCTTATTTTTTATAATTCCACTCATTACTTTCATACTTTTCTTTCGCTAACGTTTGAACTTCATGTAACTGTTCTTCTGTTAATTCATATGGAACAAGTTCTACATCCAATCCTTTTTCAAAGCCAACTTCAAACGCTTTAATTAACTGTTCTATCGTAAATGTACGGTCTGTTAATTCATTAATTGCTACTGCTTTAGAAGAGAACATACTCTTCATACGTTCCTTCACACGTTCATTTGGGAATAAAAATAGATCATATAGTTCATCTAAATCAATTTCTAATGGAATCGATCCATGCTGTAAAATAACACCTTTTTGACGTGTTTGAGCACTACCAGCAATTTTTCGTCCTTCCACTACAATTTCATACCAAGATGGTGCATCAAAACATACGCCGGAACGTGGATTTTTTAAATTTTCACGATCTGCTTCTGTTTTTGGAACTGCATAATATGCTTCTAACCCTAATGCCTTAAAACCATCTAATAAACCTTGCGAAATAACACGATACGCTTCTGTAACTGTTTTCGGCATATTCGGATGATCTTCAGACACAATAACACTATACGTTAACTCTTTGTCATGTAGTACACCCCTGCCGCCTGTTTGACGACGAACGAATCCATATTTCTTTTCGTTAACTACATCCATATTAATATCTTTTTCAACACGTTGAAAATACCCAACTGTTAATGTTGGTACCTCCCATTCATAAAAACGAATTGTTGGTGGCATTTTCTTTTCACTTTGCCAATTTAATAAACATTCATCTAACGCCATATTAAATGCCGGTGAACATTGACCAGAGTTAATATAACACCATTTTTCTTTTCCCATCCTGCACCTCATATAACCAATTATTTTTCACATTCTCTAGTCTACCAAATTCGACAAAATTTGTGAAAGAATACGAAATTTCTTCTTATATGCAAATGAATCTGTTGCATAAATACATAAGGGCATTATAATATTGAAAGTAGGATAAGAAAAAAGGGAGCGATAGAATCGTGTCAACAACTTGGATTATTTTATTAGCCGTAATCGTAGCATTTATCGGCTACACTGTATGGATGTACTTCTATCAGAAAAAATTAATTAAAACTCTTACAGAAGAAGAATTTCGCGCTGGCTACCGTAAAGCACAGCTTATCGATATTCGTGAAGCAGACGAATATAACGCAGGGCATATTTTAGGTGCACGTAACATTCCGTTATCACAAATTCGCCTTCGCCATAAAGAACTTCGTCAAGATCAACCTGTTTACTTATATTGCCAAAGCGGATTCCGTACAGGTCGTGCAGCGCAATACTTAAAAAAACAAGGCTACAAAGATTTCTACCAATTACAAGGTGGATTTAAATCTTGGACAGGCAAAATTAAAAAGAAATAATAACATACAAAAAACTAGCTGAATAAATCAGCTAGTTTTTTCATTTCATCTTATTCGCAATGTATAATAAATTCTGCTTGATTACCTTTTCATCGTTCTCTTCTACATTCCGATACAGCAGTTGATATTCAATTCCTTTCTCTTTCCATATAAGCGTAGCAAATTCGTCACCACGTTCATAATCATCTTTATTTTTAAAATAAGCAGACGTTCCATTATTCAGTTTCATTTGTTCTTGAAATCGCTTCTCTTCCACAAGATCCGGAAAACTATAAGGAAAGTTCGCGACATTTAACTCAATATACTCATTTCTACCTGGTTCTTTCTGTTTATATTTAATCGTTAAGACAGTGTTCTTTTTCCCAAGCGTTCTTACTTCCCCCTTCACATCACTTGTAATATCGTACGGTAAAAACGTTGGAACTTTAAACTTCACCGGAAAATATTTTGGAAGTTCCTTTAGCGGAATAGGATCCGTAACACGATCCATAGCTCCTCCCGTTGTTCCCACAAAGTGTTTTTCTTCTTGCATCGTTTGCTGAAACGAGCACGAACTAAGCACGAAACTAGAAAACACGAAACAAATGATTCTTTTTTTCAATTTGTTTCCGCCCTTTCATACCGCTCTCTTAACGAACGAAGCGTTGATATTCTCTTCATATTCGCTTCGTCACCAAACTCCACCTTTGAAAACTTTCCACGTTATTCTCACACATTTTGACAACACTTTTTGCAAACAAAAAAGACCCCTATCATTCTTACGCCCAAGTGAAAAGGTTACGCGAATAAAAAGAAGTCTTATTAATACCATAGTTTGTGAAAAGCTTTTCAGGTCAAGATTTTTTCTTTCTTATTATTTTCCCTTTATAATAAGGGAAAGAGGTGATACATATGGCCAATATAAAACAAATTGCTAAAACTGCTGGTGTATCGATATCAACTGTTTCTCGTGTCCTGAATAATCACCCTTACGTAAAAGAAGAAAAGCGTAAGCGTGTTCTAGATGCTGTTGAAGAATTAAACTACGCAAAAAATATAAATGCTGTCCATTTAATAAGAGGGAAAACATATACAATTGGCGTTATGCTTCCTTTCATTAACCTCCCCTACTTCAGTACGATTATTGAAGGAATCGGAAACGAAGCGTTATTAGCTGGGTATCATATTAATTTATGTCAAACGAATTACGATAGCATTGAAGAAATTCGTGTTCTTGAAATGATGAAAATGAAACAATTTGATGGGATGATTATTTGCTCCCGAACGAGCTCTTGGGAACAAATCGAACCTTTTGCAAAATTTGCCCCTATTATTTCATGTGAAAAAATGAAGCATCCCCTCATTTCATCCATCTACGTAGATCATTATGAAGGTTTCCGTCTTGGTACTGCCTATTTACTAAGTAGAGGCCATGAAAAAATCGGAATTTGTTTAGCAAGAAAAACAAGTGTAAATTCCATGGAGCGCGAAAAAGCGTTCGCCGATACACTTCGTAACGAAGGGAAAACGTTGCATCCTGAATGGATTTTCCACCAATGCTATACAATGCAGGACGGAGCACAAATACTCCATCGTATTTTAAATATGAAAAATCGTCCAACTGCTATTTTCACAGCGAACGATCAAGTTGCAGCTGGTTTATTAACAGAGGCTCGAAAACATGGTATTCGAGTACCTGAAGACCTTGCTATCCTTGGATTTGATAATCATGAAATTTCAAAGGCATTAGAAATTTCCACAATTGAACATCCCGGTCTCGCAATGGGCTCACATGCTTTTTCTTTATTCCATAAGCAGATCCAAAGCGAGCAAATTGTCGGCAGTGCAAAAGAACTTTCATTCCATTTAATTGAGCGAGAGACTGTCTAAAAAGAGCGTTACTTATAACGCTCTTTCTCAGCTCTTCACCTATTGACTTTATATTTCCCATCTCATATAATGAACCTAACGAACGGTAGGTAGGGGATGAAAATGACAGCAAACCGCATTAAAGCTGTAGCACTTTCTCATTTCGCACGCTACGGCTATGAAGGAACTTCATTGGCAAATATTGCTCAAGAAGTTGGGATTAAAAAACCATCGATTTACGCACACTTTAAAGGAAAAGAAGAGCTATATTTCATATGCTTAGAATCTGCTCTTCAAAAAGATTTGCAGAGCTTCACAGGCGATATCGAAAGCTTTTCCAATTCGTCCACTGAAGAATTGCTTTTAAAATTATTAAAAGGGTACGCAAAACGATTTGGTGAAAGTGAAGAATCAATGTTTTGGTTACGAACTTCTTATTTTCCGCCTGATGCATTTCGCGAACAAATTATTAATAAAGCAAATGTACACATTGAAAACGTCGGAAAACTTTTATTCCCTGTATTTAAAAGAGCAAGCGAACAAGATGAGCTGCATAACATTGAAGTAAAAGACGCCTTAGAGGCTTTTCTATGCTTACTCGACGGTCTTATGGTTGAACTATTATACGCAGGTTTAAATCGTTTTGAGACACGTTTAGACGCTTCTTGGAAAGTATTTTGGCGCGGACTTTCAAACTGACGGATTGCTCCTTTGCAATGCGTCGTTTTTAAGCCCTTTACCTAACGACTGGTAGGAAGGAGAAATGACATATGGCATGGATTTATGTAATCATCGCTGGTATTATTGAAATATTTTGGGTGATTGGACTAAAAAAAGCAGAGGCACCACTTGAATGGGCTGGTGTTGCTCTATTAATTACAATTAGTTTCGTCTTATTATTTAGAGCTTATAAAGATTTACCTGTCGGCACTGTATACGCAGTCTTTACAGGAATCGGAGCTGGTGGAATCGTTCTTACAGAGATTTTCATCTTCGGAGAACCTTTCTCTATCGTAAAAGTTTTATTAATCGGTTTAATCTTCTTCGGAGTAATTGGTTTAAAACGAGTAACAGAAGAAAAAGAAGCGAAGGAGGCCGCATAAAATGGCTTGGGTATTTTTAATTCTAGCTGGTATTTGTGAAATTATTGGTGTACTCTTTATGAAAGTAGCCACTGAAAAGAAAGGCTGGGCACCAAAAGTTATTTTAATCGCTAACTTCGGCGTAAGCTTCTTCTTCTTATCTCTTGCGATGAACACATTACCGATGGGAACTGCTTACGCAATTTGGACTGGAATCGGAACTGCTGGAAGTGCACTTCTAGGCATTCTCATTTTCCGAGAATCAGCGGATTGGCGTCGTCTTGCTTTCTTAAGCTGTATTCTATGCGGCGCTGTTGGCTTAAAACTATTAAGCTAACGTGAGGTGAATGTCATGTGGAAAGAACAAGGAAAGAAAATATTAGCATGGATCACACTTGGTATCGTCATTCTATTACAAATAAGTTTTCATATAATAGAATCATTGTTTCATAAAGTATTATCCATTCTCACATTCCTTCCTAACATGACACTTGAAATTATATCAATTGTTTGGTCCATTATCGCCTCCATTGCAATCGTCATTATATGGAGTATCGCCAAACTATGGAATAAGTTATTAAAAAAGGACAGTACTTCTGAAAAAGAGTAACTGTCCTTTTTTATATTCATTCAGACTTTCTGTAGAAGTTAGATGTGATAAGACAAAACAGACCAACTATGGCAATACTTATACCAACCCTTTTATGTAAACTTGGAAATAGCGGTGGTATATCCGAGTAAACATTTGCTAATATGAGACCGATTGAAAATAAAAATATTCCTATTCTATATAACCATTTTCTTTTGTTCATCATTCTCCCCTCCTAACATTTTTCATACACTCCTTTCTTTTGGACATACTACCTAAAAAAGGAGTGGATAATATGCAAAATTCTATACATAAGCAAATTCTATTTTTATTTTTCCTCTTTCTTATTCTCGTTATCGTTTTCAGCTTTATATTACATACTCCAAAAGATGTACCAAATAGCGTTTCTTTTTATAAACTACTGCTCTCGTATTGTCGTTATTGAAGAAGGTGCCTTTTTTAAGGCACCTTTTAAAATTCTCTTTTTTCATATATTTTTACTGAAACAAAGGTAGATGCTATGAACATGCACATGGAACTAATGAATAACAAGCTGTTGTATAGTTGAATTTGTTCTAAGTTAATTTGAAACAAAGCTTCTAAAACAACTATCGGTGCCATGAATATTACTATCGTAATGAAAATGGTTTTCTTATACCCTAGCCAAAAGGATATTGGTAAAACAAAACTTAAATACAATAAAATAAAGCTAATACTAGCAACCATTGTCGTTTCAATAAATTCAAATAAGTTAACCCCGCTCTTCATTCCTATCGTGAAACAACCGACCGTTACACTTATAAAAAGAATAATTATTGCTACTATATATTTCGCATACACAATTTGTTTTCTCAATATTGGTAAACTATTTACTATAACTTCACTCTCATTTTTACTATCTGCTTCAAATGTTTTTACTGTTGCCCCAATTGTAATAATTACTGACATAATTATGAACAGATTTTCCGTATCTGTTAAGGCCATATAAAAGAAAACTGGATACAATATATACCAAATTAAAAATTTCCATTGAATAATGAAATCTTTTAAAATTAGTTGCTTCACAATCGCTCCCTCCTTATAAATCACGCTCATTGTACAAATGAATTGAGAAAAACATAGACATAACATATAAAAGAAGCAATCCTGCTATAAAACAAATATTTACGACTAGACTCGTGTTCCAAGCATTTTCTACATCTAACCAAACGTTACTTACAATCAATCCACTCAAATATCCCAATGCAAGTCCGGCGAACGGAGCAATTTGTTTGGCACTGCTATATCCTACTGAGAATTCAATCGGAAGTACAATTATGCCACAAACAAACCCACCTGTTATACCTCCGAGAATTTCTCCCCACAGCATAAACCCAGTCATATGCTCATTTTGCAACTGTATTAAACCAATCACTAGTGAGAAACATCCACCTAGAGCAACTAAAATACTTACAAATATGTATTTCCCTATGACAAGATCTTTACGGTCAAACGGTAAACTATTTACTATCAGTTCACTTTTATTTTTCCCCTCATAACTCATTGACAGTATCATGCCAAGAGCAGGTACAAACATACTAAATGTCATCAAAAAACTATCACTACTAAAATCAACAATGAGCAGAAACAAAAAACATATAAGATAAACAAACCCTAACTTTCTTTGCATCATCATATCTTTTAAAACTAATTGCTTGATCATGTATTGCACCTCCTAATATGAAAATGTCCCTTCTATAACTCCGCCTGCTGAAACATTTTCATTGAGAGGAACATTGATATGAATATACTCACTAATACTCCCATACCAAGAACACTCATTGCTTGTGTAGCCTCTTGAGAGTGAAGTACTTTTAACATAATTGTTTTATCACCAAAAATATTGCAAATAAGACCAATCATACCTATTAAAGGAAACAGCATAATCAAATTCAAGACTGTAATAACTTTATATCCCCCAATGTAATTAGTCGGTATCGTTACTGCACAATAAATCAAAGTTGCTACTATTGCTGAAAATATTGCATACCCAGGCATAACTATATCTCTGTTCAATAAAATATTTCCTAATATTACGACTATAAAAGTTACACTCAAACCAGCCATAATAAATAATGTGCTTGAAATATATTTAGCTATAATTATCTCTTTTCTCGTTATAGGCAAACTCACTAACACTTTTTCTGCTTTACTTTTCTCGTCATAATAAAAAGAAATATATATAATCGTACTACATGTTATAAATAATCCTATTGCAATCCCCATTGGTTCGACGGAATTCTTAAAAATAGATAAAATAGGGATTAAAAAATAGAAAGGAAACATCTTCTTCTGTAAGAAAAACTCCTTCAAAATCAATTGTTGCATATAAATTCTCCTCTCTATAAATCACGCGTTTCATAAATTTTAATTGTAAGAAACATAGAAACGATATAGACACTAGCTAATATCATTCCTCCAACTATAAATACACCAATATGTACTGGATTCATAATCCACTCACTGAATGAAGATGTTGTTTCATTCAGCCCATCACTAATAAATATCCAAAGAATTACACCCACTCCTATTGATGCTGCTGATCCTATACTTCTTACTACCTTCGATTTTGTACCATAATAACTAGGGAAAAACGTGACAACAAAAAATGTGGCATAAACAGCTCCATTTATGACTTCATACCATGGAATTTCAATGTATAGATTAGGATGATATACACCGATATCACTAATAACCACAATACCCCTTATAAGAAAAACAACTAACATCGTAGAGAGAATGGCACCAACAATGAACATTGCACAGGAAATATATCTAGCAATTATGATATCCTTTCGACTTACCGGTAAACTATTTATAACAATGTCACTTTTATTTCTTTCATCCATAACGGTTAACGTCATAACCGATGAAAAGGTTATAAATAGACAACTCATTGGAAATAACAATTCACCACTTGCATCTAACATAAAGAACAAAAGGGGCATAACAAGATTCACTAACCAAATTACCCGAAAAAAGAACAAATCTTTATATACGAGCTGACGCATAGGCACCTCTCCCTTTCGCAGTGTAAACGATAATGTCATCTAATGTAGGCTTTTCTAGTACAACCTCATTTCCAAACCAATCGATAATTGTTTGTTTATCCTTCGCTAAACCTTCAAAACCAAATTTATTTTTTCGTAATCCAACAAATAGTTCTTTTCCTTCTCGGTCTAATAAATCATTACTTCCTTTTACGATTACGTAGTTCTCCATTAAGTCTTCTTTTTCACCAGTAAATATAATTTCTCCATCGTTGATAAACGTAATATAATCTGCAATGCGCTCTAAATCTGTTGTAATGTGCGTTGAGAATAATACGGATACTTCATCTTCCATTACAATTTCTTGCAACATATCAAGTAATTCACTTCGAACAACTGGATCTAACCCTGCTGTCGGTTCGTCCATAATAATAAACTCTGCGTGGTGCGAAAGTGCGATGGCAATCGCAAACTTCATTTTCATCCCTTTAGATAGCTCTTTAATTTTTTTATACTTTGGAACTTGCAATCTATGCATATACGATTGATACTGCTCTTCGTCCCACTTTTTATATAACGGTGCAATAATACGCTTCATTTGTTCACACGTTAAATCTTCGTAATAATGATTTTCATCATATACAAAACCAATATTTTGTTTTATGTCCTTTTCGGCTTTCTTATTGTCTTTGCCAAAAATTTTTATATCGCCGCTATCTTTTCTAATTAAATTCATAATCATTTTGATCGTTGTACTTTTCCCAGCACCATTTGGTCCGACAAACCCCATAATATATCCTCGTGGTAATGCAAAACTTATATTTTTCACTGCAAAATCTTGATAACTTTTACAAACATTTTTTAGCTCTAACATCTCTTATTCCCCCTTATATAAACACGCAATCATCTGCTGCAATTCTTCAAGTGAAAGCTGCAACACTTTACTTTCTTTTACGATTTCTTCAGCTTTACTTTCCAATAGGCGAAGCCTTTGTTCTTTTAATAGTTCATTATTTTTACGTGAAACATAAGTCCCCTTCCCAGCAACAGTTTCTATATATCCTTCTTTTTCAAGCTCCTCGTATGCACGCTTCGTTGTAATGACACTAATTTGTAATTCCTTCGCTAAGCTACGAATAGACGGTAATTGATCTCCACCCTTTAAACCGCCATTTAAAATAAGCTGGCTTAATTGTTTTCTTATTTGCACATAAATAGGGTCTTGGGAAGAATTCGAAATAATAATATTCATGTTTTCCTCCAGTGTGTGTATATACTGTGTATACCTTATATATACAGTATATACACACCATCCTATTTTTGGCAAGAAAAAAAGACCAACATTTTCCTGTTGGTCTTTCGTATATGTATCACTTTTCAAAGCGATCTAACATCTCGTCTCTCATTCCGAAACTTACTACTGCAATTCCTATATACATAAACAGAAGGAATGCCGGATGAACTGTGTTGTACCAGCTGCTGTCAACAATTAAGTAAATCGTTAATGCCACAACAAGAACAAACGCTAAGATAAACATATAAAAGTGTCTTGTACTACCCATGATAAACTCCTCTCTTCTCACTTCACCATTCAACAGTTTATTTTATCGAATAATTCGATATGACTCAAGGTTAACTTTCTGTTATGTAATCAAGTTCTACCTTTACAATGTCCTCACATGCTATTGAAATGATTGTTCCTTGTTTATCAATCGCCGTCACTTCTCTATTATCCATTACACGATTTGCTACTCTTTCTAACACTTTTCCTTGGTCTCGATAGCAAAATTCTTTTACATCTTTAATTGTTTCTCCATTTTCTAAATGGTATACCATTCTATAACATCGATATCCCACACTTTCACCCCCGTCTTGTTCGTTTTTTCACATATACATAAAAATGAGTAATCTTTGCCTCATCACATCTTCTTAATTTCAATAAAATTCTAACAAAAATAAATACTTTTATCAAACCGACTTTTTCAACAAAACTACCTATAAAACTACACCTTTACACCATTAGGAAACAAAAAATATATTTTTTTAACATTTTCTTCACTATTTCTGCATAAAGTGAAACTTTAATCAGTGGGGATTTTTGTTCATCCCCACTGATTATTAGTTGAACCAATCGGGCATTTACGGACAGTTTATCTCCCACCTGACTTCTTTGCACCAGCTAAGTTTTGAGTTGGAAGTTTACTGTCCGTTAATGCGGGACAAATTATCCATACAAAAAAAGAACCCGCCTCAGCGAGTTCTTCTTTTGTTATTCTAATCAAACTTGTACAGGAGCTGGCTTTGCATAACGTAAAACTGGTTTACGTGCAGCCATCGTTTCGTCTAAACGTTTAATGACTGTCGTATGCGGTGCTTCTTGTACAACTTCTGGATTTTCTTCTACTTCTTTAGCGATTTGAATCATCTTATCAATGAAACCATCTAATGTTTCTTTTGATTCTGTTTCTGTCGGCTCAATCATAATACATTCTTCCACATTTAATGGGAAGTAAATTGTTGGTGGATGGTAACCAAAATCAAGCAGACGTTTTGCAATATCTAATGTACGTACACCAAGTTTCTTTTGACGACGACCTGATAATACAAATTCATGCTTACAATGTCTATCGAATGGAAGATCATAGAATGGCGCTAATCTTCTCATCATATAGTTCGCATTTAATACAGCATACTCCGTTACTGCACGCAAACCATCTGGACCCATAGAGCGAATATACGTGTATGCACGAACGTTAATTCCGAAGTTACCATAGAATGGTTTCACACGACCAATTGCTTCTGGGCGGTCGTAGTTGAAGTGATAACCACTTTCCGTTTTCTCTAAAATCGGTTTTGGTAAGTACGGAATTAAATCAGCTTTCACACCTACTGGACCAGAACCTGGGCCACCACCGCCGTGAGGACCTGTAAATGTTTTATGAAGGTTTAAATGCACAACGTCAAATCCCATATCTCCTGGGCGTGCTTGGCTTAATACCGCATTTAAGTTTGCACCATCATAGTATAATTTACCGCCTGCATTATGGACGATTTCTGCCATTTCTAAAATATTTTCTTCGAATAGACCTAATGTATTAGGATTTGTTAACATAAGTGCTGCTGTTTCTTCGTTTACAACACGTTTTAAGTCTTCTAAGTCAACAAGGCCATTTTCATTTGATTTTACTGTAATTGTTTCAAAACCAGCTACAGTTGCAGATGCTGGGTTCGTTCCGTGAGCAGAGTCAGGTACAATTACTTTCGTACGGTTAAAGTCACCATTCGCTTCATGGTATGCACGAATTAACATTAAACCTGTCCATTCTCCGTGTGCACCAGCTGCTGGTTGTAAAGTAACAGTATCCATACCTGTAATTTCAATTAAATGCTCTTGTAAGTCGTACATTAATTCCATTGCACCTTGTACTGTCTTTTCATCTTGCAGTGGATGAATATTTGCAAATCCTGCGAAACGAGCTACACTCTCATTAATTTTCGGATTATATTTCATCGTACAAGATCCAAGTGGATAGAATCCAGAATCAACACCGTGGTTACGGTTTGAAAGTGCTGTATAGTGGCGCATAATATCAAGTTCAGATACTTCTGGTAGCTCTGCATCTTCTACTCGAATATAATCGCTCTCAAACACATCTTCTAGTTTCACTTCTTCTACATCTAATTTGGGTAAGCTATATCCTATGCGTCCTTCTTTACTCACTTCAAAGATAAGTGCTTGGTCTTGGTTCTTCATTGGATAGCCCCCATTTCGTTTACAAGTGTGTCAATTTCCTCTTTTGTACGAAGCTCAGTTACTGCTACAAGCATATGGTTTTCATGCTCTTTATAATCACGGCCTAGATCGTAACCACCGATAATATTCTTTTGTAATAATGCATCGTTTACTTCTTTCACTGGACGTTTGCAATCTACAACAAACTCATTGAAGAATGGTCCAGCAAATGTTACTGTGAAGCCTTTTGCTTCAAATTGACGTTTTGCATACTGTGCTTTAGAAATGTTTTGACGTGCCATTTCTTTCACACCTTGTTTGCCAAGTGCCGTCATTGCAACAGAAGCTGCTAATGCATTTAACGCTTGGTTTGAACAAATGTTAGATGTCGCTTTATCACGACGAATATGCTGTTCACGTGCTTGTAACGTTAATACAAATCCACGTTTACCATCTGAATCTACAGTTTGTCCAACAAGACGTCCTGGAATTTTACGCATAAATGCTTTCGTTGTTGCAAAGTAACCACAGTGCGGTCCACCAAACTGCGTTGGAATACCGAATGGTTGTGCATCACCGATTACAATATCAGCACCAAATTTCCCTGGTGGTGTTAATGCGCCTAATGATAATGGATTTGAAGAAACGATAAATAATGATTTTTGTTGATGAACGATTTTTTCAATATCAGCTAATTTTTCAACTTGTCCGAAGAAGTTTGGATATTGAACGATTACACAAGCAACTGTATCATCTACTTCACTTTGTAATACGTCTAAATCTGTTACACCATCTTTATGATTAATTTCAACAACTTCAAGATTTTGACCTTTTGCATACGTTTCAAGTACTGCTCTTGATTCTGGATGAACCGCGCTAGATACAAGAATTTTCTTTTTGCGAGTATGGCCAGCTGCTAACATTGCCGCTTCAGCTAAAGCTGTACCCCCGTCATACATAGAAGAGTTTGCTACATCCATTCCTGTTAATTCACAAATCATTGTTTGGAATTCAAAGATTGCTTGTAATTCCCCTTGTGAAATTTCCGGTTGGTATGGTGTATAAGCTGTATAAAATTCTGAGCGAGAAATAACATGATCTACAATTACTGGAGCATAATGATCGTATACGCCTGCTCCTAAGAAAGAAGCGTATTCTTTTAAGTTAGCATTTTTACTAGCCATTTGAGATAGCTCTTTTAAAAGCTCTGGCTCTGATTTTGCTTCTTTAATTTTTAAATCCCCTTTAAAACGAACACTCTCTGGAATATCAGAGAATAATTCATCGATCGTTTGAACGCCGATCGTTTGTAACATTTCTTTTTTGTCTTCTTCTGTCATTGGAAGATAACGATGCAACATGAAATCTACCCCTCTCCCCGTTACTTTGAACGTTTGTAAAATGGTGTTGGAACAACTACTGCTTTGACGCGTTTATTACGAATTTCAATTTCTACTTCTGTATCAACTGCTGCGTATTTTACATCAATTAGTGCTAAACCAATGCTTTTCTTTAACGTTGGAGATTGTGTACCACTTGTTACTTCCCCAATTTTCTCTTCACCAATAAATACAGGGTAATGCGTACGAGGAATTCCACGTTCGATTACTTCGATGCCGACTAATTTACGAGGCGCACCGTTTTCTTTTTGCTCTTTTAACGTTGCTTTTCCAAAGAAGTCTGCTTCTTTATTTGTTTTTACCGCAAAGCCAATTCCAGCCTCAATCGGTGTAATATCTTTTGATAATTCTTGTCCATAAAGTGGTAATGTTGCTTCGAATCGAAGTGTATCACGAGCACCTAAACCACATGCTTTTAAGCCCTCTTCTGCTCCAACTTCAAGAAGTTTCTCCCAAAGTTTTGCAGCATCTTCACTCTTACAGTAAATTTCGAATCCATCTTCACCTGTGTAACCTGTACGAGATACAAGTGCTGGAATTCCATCTACAAGAATATCGTTTTTAAATTTAAAGAACTTAATTTCTTTCAAATCTTCTGACACAACTTTTTGTAAAATGCCTTCTGCTTTTGGTCCTTGAATTGCAAGCTGTGCAACTTCACTAGAAACATTGACTACTGTCGCATCGCCAATTACATGACTTGCTAACCATTCGTAATCTTTCTCGATATTTGATGCATTGATTACTAATAAATAGTCTTCTTCACCACGTTTGTAGATTAATAAATCATCTACTGTACCACCATTTTCGTAGCACATAGCTGTATATTGTGCGCCCCCTACCTTTAAGGTAGATACGTCATTTGTAACAACACGTTGTAAAAATGCTAAACTATCTACACCTTTTACTTCAACTTCTCCCATATGAGACACATCGAACAAACCTGCAGCTGTACGTACAGCTTCGTGTTCTTCTTTAATGCTTGAAAATTGAACTGGTAATTCCCAACCACCGAAGTCGATTGTTTTCCCACCATACTTCGCGTATACATCAAATAACGGTGTACGTTGTAATGTAATCATGCTCTCTCCCCCTTATGCTTTGACAAATCAATAAAAGTTGCTTCCCTTTTCTAAACATTTTCATTCTGAAAAGATAGGATATACGGAATCTCATTATATTTTTTTATGAAAGCGTAAATAAAAAATCACTTTCTTGGATAAAATACGAAAGATTCCACACATTTCACACCATTATCCTAACATCATTCGCTATATTTCATCAATATTCTAGCATAAAAAATAATTTAGAATTTTTTATGTTAAAACACAATAAATACAGCTTTTGAGATTTAATACTTTATTATTGTCTATCATATAGCCTTTAATAACGATAATTATGCCTTCTTTTAAGGTAAATCATCATACATTAAAAAATAATTACTTTAGTTTATAAAAGGTGGGAGAGTTGTAATGAATGTCGATATTTCCGTAGATCGGACGTGGCAAAACAATTTTTTAAATAGAATTGACGAAGATGGTCCTTGGACAAACTGGGATTTATATCACTTAGCTTATGAAACAGAAAAATCGTTACTTGTTCCTACTTTTGATGGACTACAAGCACCGAAACATTTATCCCATTTCACACCGCTTCCGCATCAATTAGAAGTCGCTGAAAATGTGATTGAACAAATGAATGGTAAAGCGATTCTAGCAGATGAAGTAGGCCTTGGAAAAACAATCGAAGCTGGACTTATTTTGAAAGAATACATGGTCCGCGGGCTCGTGAAAAAGGTACTTATACTTGTCCCAGCTTCTCTCGTATCACAATGGGCATACGAACTGAATACAAAGTTTTTCATTCCCGCTGTAGCACAAAAGAAAAGCTACTCATGGGAACAAGCTGACGTAATTGTATCGTCAATTGATACTGCGAAACGTTCACCACATCGCGATATCGTGTTGAACTTGGAATATGACCTTATTATTATCGATGAAGCACATAAACTGAAAAATAATAAAACAAAAAACTATGAATTTGCACAACGATTAAAAAAGAAGTTTTGTTTATTACTAACCGCTACTCCTGTTCAAAATAAGATTGATGAAATTTTTAACCTTGTTTCTTTATTAAAACCAGGACATTTAGGCAATCAATCCAACTTTGAAGAATATTACGCTTCCAAAAATCGTTCAGCCGAATCAGATGAAGACTTAAAAGCTCTCATTAATAAAGTAATGGTGCGAAATAGACGACATAATACCGGTATCGATTGGCCGAAGAGACATGTACGTACAATTTTTGTTGAGTTTAATGAACAAGAACAAGCTCTATATAATGATATCGAAAATTGGCGAGGACAAGACGCCTTCACATCTGCTTTCTCATCGTTAACGTTAAAACGGGAAGCGTGTAGTAGTCGTGAGGCTGTTTACTATTCATTGAAAAAGCATGTAGAAAAAAGACAGAAAGAAAATGAACATTATATAAAAGATCCACATATCGATGTGCTAATGGACAAAATTAATCATATTCCTTTCAACTCAAAAGCAACTAAAGCTCTAGAGCTTATAAAAGAAATTGACGATAAAGTCGTCATTTTCACGGAATACCGAGCATCACAGATGTACTTACAATGGTTTTTACAACAACACGGTATTTCTTCTGTCCCATTCCGCGGCGGATTTAAACGCGGGAAGAAAGATTGGATGAAGGAACTTTTCCAAAATCGTGCCCAAGTGTTAATTGCAACGGAAGCTGGCGGAGAAGGCATTAACTTACAGTTTTGTAGCCATATGATCAATTATGATTTGCCATGGAATCCAATGCGTCTTGAGCAAAGAATTGGACGTATTCACCGTCTCGGTCAAAAGAATGATGTTCATATTTATAACTTAGCTACAAAGCATACTGTTGAAGAACATATTCTGAAACTGTTATATGAAAAAATCAACTTATTCGAGCGTGTTATCGGTGAACTCGATGAAATTTTAACGAGAATTAATATGAAAAACATCGACGCGCACATTCAAGAAATTTTCGCGCAATCAAAAAGCGAAGGTGAAATTAGAATTAAGATGGAAAACTTAACATCTATAATCGACTTTGCGAAACGAAATGAAGCTGAGGTGCAAGGCTATGCAGCAACATGAAATTCATAATTACTTATACAATTTCTTTGAGGCGAATAACTGTGAAATTTTAGAACGTTCTCCTCATTTATTAGATGTACAGTTAACAATTGAGATGGATAAATTATTAATGAATCGCCCTTTTTATTGGCACTATCTTGAGAAAACAGGAGGCGTACCGAATCCGATGCGCCTTACTCTTATTACAAATCCAGAAAATGAAGAAAATGATGGTGAGCTTATTCACTACGGTTCACCACGTCTACATCAAATTTTCCAAACGACAAAAGAATTAGGCTCTTACATACGTTTATATGAGGATGTAAGACATAATGGGGCAACACATACACCGCTCCACCCTTGGCTCGGTATTAATATAAAAGTTTCCTATCAATGTGATCGAAAAAAAGACATCCTTCACTCGATTGGTATTCATCTCATTTCTGGAACAATGATGGCAAACTTTCATGAAACATTAACAAACATTAAACTTACACCAAAAATACCTGATTTTTGTTTTACGCTCTCGCCCATCATTAAACCTCAAAGTGGTTTACAACGCATAGAAGACGCTTTAAAAAATATAATTGCAGAAGATGACCATACGTGGGCAAAAGAAGCAAGAGTGCGTTGGAATCATGATTTAGACCTTTTAAACCGTTTTTATGAAGAAAGTGACGAACTTCCTGAGAGCTATGAAATTGAAAAACAAGCTCTGCAAGAACAGTATGAACCACGTATTACAGTGCAAATTATTAACGGTGGACTCTTTTATGTTACCGCGAATCATTTTCTATCAAAATAAAGCTCCTTCTGCTTTAGAAGGAGCTTTATTTCGAGTTACTCTCTATCCTCATTACGCTCTTGTTGTTTTTGCTTTGCCATGCGTTTTTGATACGCACGATCCTTCGCGCTCACATGATTTGCATCAGTTGGAAGATTTTCTTTCGAACGTCCAATTCCATTGCTCATCTTTCCCACTCCTTTTTACGTTTTTCAGAATACATGTTTATTTTCAGCTAGAGTTACAATCCTTATACAAAAAAATAAGAGCAGCCATTGGCCACTCTTACTCGCTCACATATTTTTGAAACATATCATGGATGCCTTTATTTACTAGGTTCGAGATCTGCTCGTCAGATTTATTCGGATAACGATCACGCAATCTGATAGATGCCTTCACCATTAAATTTTCTAATACAGAACGGCCACCTTCTCCATAAATAATTTCAGCATATTTAACAAGCCTTCCATCCTCTACTGTTGCTGGATTATGATTGAAGAAAAATTTACTCATTGTCTCCACCTCTCTCTTTTGATAACGTTTACATTTATATAGATTATTTATGTTATTTATTTCACAATATTGTATGCATGTATATTTAATTAGTTTCATTATAAAGCAACATATCGATAGTAAATATGTGATTTTCCGTCCATTTTGTGAACAAATTAAAAATGAAAGCGTTTCCTTTATTATATACTAAAAAAACTTACTACGCTAGGGGCAATTTTTTTCAATCTACTACCCCCTCGAAAATTGATATATTTTTTCTTTTCCCATTAAACCTTATACAATTTTCAGAAATTATATTATAAAATATATGTATGACTTAAGGAGGCTTTGTATGAATCAAAATAAAAAAGCTATATTAGATCTTGTCTTTTATCTCGTAATCCCATTCCTCATTTGGAAATTTGCAAAACCTTATATCGATCCTTATTACGCGATGTTACTTTCCTCTGTTCCGGGGATTATTTATACACTGTATACCTTTAAAAAAGAAAAACAGTTTAACGTGACAGGGTTCTTTATTTTAATTACACTCATTTCTAATACAACGGTAGATTTATTATCTGGGTCAGCTGAACGAATGTTGTGGAATGATGCATATTATCACATCGTACTCGGTATTATCGTCATCTGTACAATTTTCATAAAAAAACCACTCATGTTATATTTCGCTGCGGATATTGCAGCACTGCAAGGGCATGACCGTGATAAAAGTCGTGAACTGTATCGTGATAGTCGTATCTATCCAGCATTGCAATATTTAACGCTCTTTTTCGGTCTACAATTCATATTAAAAAGCTTCTTAAAAATTTATTTCATCTCTGTTTTCGGTGTAGATGGCTACGGTGAAATGAGAGCAATTATGACCGCTGTTGGATGGGGCATTTCTATTTGTATCGGAATTGGATTTGTCTGGGTGAACAATAAAATACATGCCGTTACGGAAGAACAAGAATCCGTGCAGTAAATAAAAATCCCCTAGTATAATACGACACTAGGGGATTTTTGGTTTGCTAAACATATGACTAAAATTCAACTTGATTTTTTTCTTTTACTTTTTACATTTCGGTAAAACAAAGCAGCACTCAGCGGCATAACACCAAACCACTTATTCATAAATGGCTCTTTTTCAGCACGGCGTTGTTCTTTCTTTTGTTTTCGATCTTCTTTTGGAGCATCCATATATGACACAAACTGCTGCGTCACAAAGCGAACATAATCATTAGTAGACATATTATCATCACCTCTACTTGATTAGTATGTCCACTTTTTTATACATTAATCTTTTCCTTTAATTCATTCATAATTTGCTTTACAGACTTATTTGTCGTATCGATATGAATGTGAGCCTCTTCATAATAAGCTCGACGTGATTCAAATTTCGTTACAAATGCATCTATATCTTTCTTTTGAAATAGTGGACGTGTCGTATCTTCACGAAGCCTTTCTGCAATTACGTGCGGATCACAATATAAATACACGACAGTTCCGTTCTCTTTCATCCACTTGCGATTTTCCGCTCGTTCAATAATTCCCCCACCAGTTGTAATAATGACATTATGGACTGGTAGCGCACGTAACATTTCGCTTTCATATTCCCGAAAAGCCGTTTCGCCTTCTTCGGCAAAAATATCACGAATTGCCTTCGCTTGCTTCTCTTCGATTTTTTGATCAGTATCTACAACATCCATTTGAAGTTCTTGACTTAATGCTTTTCCAATTGTTGTTTTCCCTGCTCCCATATAGCCGGTTATGTATATAGATTTCATTTTCTGACCTCTCAATCGTCATTTATTAATTGTTATTATAACGAAAGATGCTACTTTGTTTAATAAAAAACGTTTTGTTCTTATACTATGAAGAACAAAACGTAACACTCGCTTTTACTTATAAGTACCTCTTCTCACCCACTGCGTTGCAATCCATTTCTCGCCTTTCGTTACAGGTGCCCCTCCATGTAACGTAAGCTCATTTAGTGATTGATCTTGATAAAAATACTCAAAGTATACTGCCATTCCTTTTCTAGGATGTACAGAAAGATTTAATTTCGGGAAGTACGTTTCCCCGCCTTCTTCTACATCATTTAAGTACATTACAAGCGTACTAATACGATTGTTAGCAGCTGATCTACTATGTTCCGCAAAATAATCATAGTGTGCTTTATATTGTTGATCCACTTCATAATTTAAAATGTGCAATCCTTCACCATGCGACGCAGGAACATTCATGATAGATGAAATTCGTTTTTCAATCTTTGAAGTAAGTTCATTGTCTTCCAAAAATGCACCGCTACTTGTTCGAATATCATTTACATCACGTGATGAACCAACTTTAGAACGCTTCATTTTATTTTTAGACATTTCAATCAATTCATCACACTCTTCATCACTTAGTACATTTGCTAATACGACAATAAGAGGTTCTTCAAATTTTGAAATAATGTGTATTTCTCTATCTTCTGTCATAATCGTATTTCCTTTATGATCAAAAATAGTTTGTTCCTTATTTTCACCTATTTGATTGTTGTTTGTCATTTCCCTATTCTCCCTAAAAATAATGATTGGATAGCATGAATATATCATATTCTTTCTACCTTTCTCTTTTTTGAGAAAATTTAAACTTTTAATCATTATATTTATCCATTTCTTCTAAAAAATCAATTTAATTTACAATAGGAAACCTTGATTTATTTACATATATTTTACATATTATCCTTCTATCCAATCGACTATTTTCCCATCCTTTTTTCTATACCGAAAACCTACCGTATAGAAAGCTTCCTGTTTGAGTGTGCACTGCAACGTAACGAGAATTAAATCATTTTCAAAGACATAATTTCCACTCGCTTCTCCCTTTTCATACTGAAAGAAAAATGTACCTTCTTTTTCTTTTTGCTGTAAATCTTTTTTTATATCTGTAATAGATCGGTTAAGTAATTCATCCAATAAAAACTTTTGTTCTATTTCTATATAAAATTTTTTATCTGTAAACAACATATTTGTTTCGTATATAAAAAAAGAAGTTAATAAAATAAGAAAGATAATCGTTCCAGGCATTGTAAATCCATTTTGCTTTCTCATACGTTTATTCCTATTTCGCTATATCGCATAACTACACCTTCATATATTTTCCCACTAGTATCTTTCACATTTATAATGAGTACATGAGGTGTTAGTTTGTAAGAAACCGTTCCAATATTTTGTAAAACAACTTCCCTCCCGCGCCTATTTACCTTTCTTATAAGACGACTATTCTCTTTTTCATACGATACTTCACTCCCATTACGCGATCGGAATCGTAAAATACTTTCTCCATTTTCAAATGCTAGCTGTTCTCCAGATGATACTTCACGAAACTCCAATTGCATTTGCCCTAAATACACATCCCACTCCCAATCATTTAACCCTTTCGACTGTTTATTTTCCATTTCAATGAAATGTAGGCGGGGAAAGAGCAAAAAAAATATTGATAATAGAAACAGACATACAATCATTTCTATTAATGAAAAACCAAATTCTAATTTATTTTTTCTCCTACATAAAAGCATTGTTCCATCATTCTGTCTTTCACATCTCTCCACATAGTACAAACTTCATTGCCTCCCCAATATGTGTAATACACAATTCCATTTATATTCTTTTCTATTATTCGCTTGTCTTCATTTCCATACATATATATAGCTGCTTCTTTTTTTAATAATCCAGTTGCCTTATAACGAATTTGTATATTTTTTCTTTCTTGCATAACTAATACTGTTTGCGGTAGTAGTAACGATACAGCCATCATTAAAACACTTAACGATACAATCATTTCAGCCATTATGGATCCTTTTTGACATTTCACGATACGTAAATCTCCCTCTTCCAAGCTGAAATACAATTTCATATTTATAATTTCGATACGAAATTATAATCGTACCACCTCTATTAATATTTCCACTTGGATTATATGTCATCGGATTTGGAAACGTATGCAAATCAATTTGTATATCTTCTTCATACTCTCGCTTGACGATATAATACTTTGTACCTGACTCTTTTATAGCATACATATTTCTATCTTTATGCCAACGTAATGTATAGTGCTTTTGACGGTTTATCGCTAATTGCTGCATATACAAAATATCATTTGAAAACTGTCTCAAAAATTGTTCAACTTTTTGTCGCTCGTATAAGGAATGAACACTAAAATACGTAACTATACTTAATACAGAAATAGCAAATAAAACGAGTAACATTTCTAAAAAAGTAAACCCCTGTTGTTTCACAATGCCCTAATTGATACTGCGCCATCATCTGAAATATGAATAGATTCGCCATTCGGGCACTTATCAGTTGTAATATACTTTTCATCTGTCAGTTCTTTTAACGATGGAATTTTATTATGTTGTAATTGATATACTTGTATTTGCGCTTCTATAGATTTCACGTAAGCTGCACAACCTTTTCCTTGGACCGATGAGCGCTGTGTAACTACATTCGGAATAATTAATAGTAATAATATAGTTATGACAACCATTACTAATAGCATCTCTAACAGAGTAAACCCTTCCTCATTCTGCATACAAATGCCCCCTAAATAGAATTCATCATTTGAAACATCGGCATAATCATCGCTAAGTACATAAGGACAACGATTCCTCCAATACATGTAAATAAAATAGGCTGAATGATAACTAACATATGTTTAATTTTCCGTTCCATCTTTTCCATAATAAGATCGCTATAGTCACCTAATTCAATCCCTAAATTGCCGTTTGCTTGTCCATGCGTAATAACATAAGAAAGTTCTTTCTCGTAATACCCACTTTTAGCAATGATAGATTGTAACTGTTCTCCTCCAATTAATTGTCTTTCAATCCGGCTCGCTTCATATTTAAAGAACGGATGATATCTTTGCTCCATCATTATTGTTAAAGCTTCACATACTGATAGTCCACCATTTAATAAACCACTCAACTGAGTAGCAAAATAATGTGAATGCTTTAAAATAAGAAATGTTTTGATGAGGGGAATACGAAGCATAATTTTTACCTGTCTAATATGTGGAAGTTTCCTAAAATACAACATGTATAAAATACCTCCAATAATAACAGTTAAAATAGCGGTTAAAATAATGTAAGGTAGCAGTTTTATTGCACTTAAAATTTGTTCTGTAAGTAGTGGTGTATTAGAACCGAACGAACTATAAACCATTTCAACCTGAGGTAATAAAATGAGTTTAAAAATAAAGAGCATGATTAGTAGAAAAAACATCAAAAACATAGGATACTGCATTATTTTCATCATGTCTCTCCTATACTTATCTTTCTTATAAAGAAGTGCACTTCCTTGTTGCAAAGCAAAAGAAATATCACCATGTTGCTCGGCATAAAATAAATAACTTAACATGTCCTGATGAAACTTTAACTGATGAAAAGAATCGTGTAGACTTTTCCCATCTTTTAACCCCTCAATCATGCGCTGCAATTGTACTTTCTTTTCTACAGGTAATTGAAACTGTAAAAATTCTAATGCTTGTAAAAGAGAGTAGCCTTTTTCTAATAATTCTCCTAAACGTTTCAATAATACTACTTGATCACTTAAACTCCATGTTTTCTTAAACATAAACATCTTCTTCTAAAAAACCTAAAGCATATCCTTTTCGTATTGACGATTCTAAAGTCTCATGTTTGTAAGTAACACATTCTCCACCAGCTTCTTTAAGCGCTTGTTTTAACTCATATCCATATAGTAGCTCATATATGCTAGCCTGCCTTACTTGCCTCATTGATTTACATAAAGTTGAGCACTTTCCTCTGCAAAACGGACACTTCAATTCGACAAGTCGCTGTGCAGCTACAGCCAATAAAGACTGTTCAATCTCTTGCCTCGTTATACCATAATCCATGAAGCGAATGATTGCTCCTTTCGCATCATTCGTATGCAGTGTTGTCATTACTAAATGTCCTGTCAAACTTGCTCTTATAGCTATTTTTGCTGTTTCTTCATCACGGATTTCACCGACTAAAATAATATCTGGATCATGACGTAAAATAGCCTTTAATCCTGTTTCATATGTGAGACCCGCTTTTTCATTTATTTGAATTTGTAATACATCGTCACTTCTTTTTTCAACCGGATCTTCAAGTGTAATGATGCGACGTGTTTTCTTTTTTCTAATTACCTCTAATAATGCATACATTGTCGTCGTCTTCCCAGATCCAGTCGGTCCAGTAAACACAAGTAGCCCCTGTGAATAGCGTAAAAACGAGAGTAGTTTTGCTGCCGTACTTGGAAATAACGAAAGATGTGATAAGGGCTGAACAGATGCTTGTAAATGAAGGCGAATAACGAGACTTTCTTGATATACTGTTGGAAGTGTTGAAAGGCGTAAATACACTTCTTGTCCATCAATTTGCAAATACAACGAACCATTCTGTGGCTTCCGTTTCTCGCCTATGTCCATAGATGCTAAAAATTTGAAATGTGAGACAAGTTTTTCTCCAAATTCCTTTTCAATACACTGTCTCGTCATTAAATCTTTTCCTATACGTAGTTGAACCGCTACATCCTTCTGCCGGGGCACAATATGTAAATCTGACGCTTGTACCCTACACGCTTCTTTTAAAATTGCATTCGCAAAAATTTCAATCCCATTCATCACTTTTCCCTCCTCACTATGTATATAGCATGAAAACATGCGCAATAAAAATTTGGACTTTTGTATTTTCAATAGAGGAAAAAGGAAAAATATGTTTGTGAAATTATGAACAATTTCCGAATTATTGTCTGAAATTACCTATACTCATGTTTATCTGTATTATAATGTTATTATCTTGGATAAAGTGATAAAGGTGGAGATCCTCATGGAACAAGCTTTAAAAATTACAGGTGTATTATCTGACCCAACTCGTTATTACATTTATAAATATATTTCGCAAAAACATAGTTACGTAACGGTACAAGAAATTGCAGATGAGTTTGACATTCATCCAAACGTAGCGCGTTTACATTTATCTAAATTAGAAGATGTTCATATGCTAAAATCGGAAACGAAGAAAACTGGAAAAGGCGGACGACCGAGCAGATTGTATGTCTTATCTGAAGATGTTATCCAATTACAATTTCCATTCCGTGATTATCAATTGTTAGCAAGAATCGCATTTAATTCTTTACTTAGTCTTGGTGCTGCTGGTGAGAAAGCGCTATACGAAACAGGAAAACAATTCGGAGCTGAATTAATGCAACAACATATGCAACGTTTAAATGTGAGTGAAGATGCTTTAACAGTGGAACAAAAAGTTCAAATTGCAAAAGAAGCTTTCTCAACAGCTGGCTTATCACCTGCATTTGAATTAAGTGCAGATGGAACAAAAATTTTCTATGATGTACACAATTGTCCATTTAAAGAAGTTGCTGTTCATCATCCAACTGAAATTTGTAACATGCACGGAGATATGATGAAAGGGATTTTTGAAATCCTATTCCCTAACATGGAATTAACTCGAAATGATAGTCTATTAGATGGATGTAAATCTTGTAATTATAAACTAACAATTTAATTTTTCATATAAAAAGAAGCCAATAATAATTGGCTTCTTTTTATATGAACGAATATTTACAATAGTAAGAAAAATAAACTATAATGAGGTGAGGTTTACTTTTTTTAGAAAAGGAGGGAGATGGCATGGAGCGCATGTTTCGCGTTCTCGGCTTTTGGACTGGAATTTTCTCGGTTATGTTTTACGTAGGGGATATGCAACCGGCCGCACTACTATTTTTAGGACAAACAGGTTTCTTCGTACTTTTAAGCTATTTAAAATTAACAGAGCGTATGTATATATACGTATTTGGGGCATATTTAACTGTTTTCTTCATAGGATTTACATACTACACGACATTCTTACTTGTGCCTGGGGCTGGACATTAAAAGATGGCATTTTGCCATCTTTTTTTTAATTCCGGAATTTCCTAGTTGACTTATAGGTTTTATTACCTTATATTCTATATAACAGATTGGAATTAGGGGGAATCAACATGAATACACTGCTTGTCGGAATTAACGTTGCAGTCATGCTCATCTTAGTTGGCGTATTATATTATATGCAACGTAAGCATGTATCTTTTAATAAACGTGTATTTACCGCTTTAGGAGTCGGAATTTTATTCGGTCTTATATTACAATTTATTTATGAGCCAACTTCTAAAGTAATTATTGAATCAAATACTTGGTTTGGCTTAATCGGTAACGGTTATGTAAAATTACTTCAAATGATCGTTATGCCACTTATTTTAGTATCTATTATTTCAGCATTTACAAAATTACAGTTAACGAAAAACCTTGGTAAAATTAGTGGCCTTATTATCGGTATTTTAATTCTTACTACAGGAATCGCTGCAGCTGTCGGTATCGCTGCAAGTGCAGGATTTGATGTATCTGCAACCGGCCTACAACAAGGTGATGCAGAATCTGCTCGTCTGAAACTAGTTGAAGAAAGATTTACTTCTATTGAAAAGACAACAATTCCAGATAAATTATTAGAGCTATTACCTACAAATCCGTTTCTTGATTTAACAGGCGCTCGTCCAACATCAACAATTTCTGTCGTAATATTTGCAGCCTTTATCGGCATTGCCTTTATAGGTGTAAAACGAAAATATCCAGAACAAGCAGAGCTATTTAAGAAGATGCTTGATGCTGTATATGCAATCGTAATGCGTATGGTAACATTAATTTTACGCCTTACTCCATACGGCGTATTAGCTCTTATGGCAAAAACAGTTGCTGGTAGCGACATAAATGCTATTTTAAAACTTGGCAACTTCGTGTTAGCGTCTTACGTAGCACTTATCGTAATGTTCGTTATCCACTTATTATTAATTGCGCTATCTGGTTTAAATCCAATTCAATATTTAAAAAAGGTGTTCCCTGTATTAACATTTGCATTCACATCTCGCTCTAGTGCTGGTGCGATGCCATTAAATATTGAAGCGCAAAAAGAAAAGCTTGGTATTTCCGAAGGAATTGCAAACTTCGCAGCTTCATTTGGGGTATCTATCGGACAAAACGGTTGCGCAGGTATTTATCCAGCAATGCTTGCAATGATGGTCGCTCCAACTGTAGGAATTGATCCATTACAACCACAATTTATTTTAACTTTAATCGCTGTTGTTGCTATTAGCTCATTCGGTGTTGCCGGAGTTGGTGGCGGCGCAACATTCGCAGCTTTAATCGTACTATCTACAATGAACTTACCAATCGGTATTGTTGCTCTAGTTATCTCGGTTGAGCCATTAATCGATATGGGGCGTACAGCTCTTAACGTAAGTGGCTCTATGACAGCAGGTCTTATTTCAAGTAAATGGCTTGGTGAATTAGATCAAGATACGTACAATCAAGATGATACAAAAACTGGTGAAATTGCTTCATAATGAAAAAAGACGCTAACATACAATTGTTAGCGTCTTTTTTATTCCGTCCCCTCTTTATAGATTTTATCTTGAGAATTATCACTCTAAGTATTCTTCTAGTTGCTCTTTTAACTCTTCCTCAATCTCATAACAAGATTCATCAGCGAGTTCCCCTACTTTCTTACTCCCCAAAATGTTTGATTGAATTGGCATTCCTAAAAAGATTCTTTCACATTTCCAAATTGGAATATTATGAAATCCAATCAGCTCTTTTTCTTCATCTAATATAGCTATAGCAACTGATGAATAATAACCCACCTCAAAGGGATTCTCTTTTTCTCTTGCAAATCCCATATCTAATTCCATGTGTTTTTCTATGTATAAATGTGAATACTCTTTATGCAGTTTAAGTGATATTCGCTCTATTTCCTTCTCCATACATTGAATGTTCTCTTTTAACTCCAACGTAAACTCCTGTTCTTTATATTTCATTTTCGCCTCCTTAAACATAGAAAAAGAGAATACAATAACATATCCTCTTTCCTCAAATATATTTCATTATCTCACAGCCCGTCCTTTTCACAAATAACCATTTTGTTCGCACCATTTATGAAATTGTCCTACGTCTACTCCAACTAACACGATATCCTTTAGCTCTACATCAATGACTTGTTCTCCAATTACAATAGCAAACTGCGATGCTAATTTTGTCTCATTTTTCTTTACAATTCCAATTCGGTTCCGATGCGGTCCATCTTTTATATATGCTTTTTGTCCTACAATATCAAAGTTCAAAATTCTCACCTCTTTTACTGCGCTCAAATTGGAAATACGATCTCCACCTCGGAAAATTTCCTTTCATTGCACTATTTCTCTATATATATGACGAAACAATAAAAGAGTCCTTCCTTCTTTACAATTATTTTTTCTTTGTTTCATTTTTGTGATTGAAACGTAAAGTTTATAATAAAATACACTTGGAAGCGCTTTCTATGTAATTTTTTATGTTATAATATATAAGTAGAACTTCGTAAAGAGGGTTAAAAAATGAATACAAAAATGATTAAAAAAGTAATTGAAGCATTAAAAGTATATGGCTTTCAGGATGTATCATTCTGTGACAAAACGAGGCAATTTTTATTTCATAACGAAACCGATATTATGAGCGGCTATGCAGAAATAACATATAGTAGTCAATTTGAAAAATTCAACGTACAAATTCATCCAATTGAAACACATCACCAAGCAGAGTTACAAGAGATTGAAAGACATATACAAGCTTGTATAAGAAAAGTGGAATATTTAAACGCACTTCTTACCGGGCAGACAAAACTAGATGATAAAATTATTATTATGTAAAAAAAGAACGTGATCCAATCACGTTCTTTTTTCATTATACGTTCATCTTTTCCTTTAGTTGTAATCCTGTAACAGATTCTAATACATCCATCGATTCTCCAAATGTCATATCAAAAATTGTCTTGTCCTCTATGTATGGAAACTGTCTGAAACGCTTTTCTAACACCTTCACAGCATCTGATGTAAAGTTTGCACTATCAATGCCAAATTCTGTTTCAAGAAGAACGATCCAATCTAACACATGAAAACCTAATCCATTGACGAATGAAATCAATTTTTCTTCTGGGTTTGAAGATAAGAATACTTGGCGTTCCATCTCACTAAAAAGTTCTTCTCCTAAGATTTCAGCTAACTCATCATCATGTTCACGTTCAACAAGTTCTTCGTAGCCGTAATCATCCACAAGCTCTTCTACTTCTTCACTATCCTGACAAAGCAATTGACTAAGAAGTGCCTCTTTCTTAAATTCACTATTTTGTACGACTTCTAAAAAGCTCGTTTCCCATCCATTTTCTAATTTCATATTATGTACTCCTTTATATACGTTTCTTATCATCACTGTACCCAAAAGATCACTTTTATAACCTTTTAGGTAGTTACTATTATTTCATATGATTCATAACATAAGATGCAAACTCAGCTACATCTCCTTCAAAAATATTTATTTCTGGCAAGTGATAGAACGTTGTTTGGAGCGGGCTTCCTGCATGATATACATATATCGTTTTCTCTAGTGCAATCGCCATTCCAAACTCTGTATGGCTCCCATTTCCGCCATCTAATATAAGTAAAAATACATCCGCTTCTTTTACAGCATTTTGTTCTGCCTGACCAATTTCTCTTAATTGTTCTTCATTTGCTGCTTTTTCGTTTTTGGTCCAATCATATGTATGGTGCCATCCTGCATGTTTCAGTTCATTTGCTACGGAACGTACAAGATGTTTATTTTGGAAACCTGAGGCGATATAAAAATTCATTTATATACACTCCTTCATTATGTATAGGGAAACTCCTTTTTAGCGTTATTTGTTATAGCTACAATAAAGAACAACTTCAAAAAAAATCCCCATCTTTAAAACTTATTTGCGTTTAAATGATGGGATGCTTCATGGTCTTCTTTTATTTTTTGTTTTTTATAACTTTCATCAGCTAACATTTCTAGTTCAGCTGTTATCTCCGACTTTTCAAGCTCTCTTTCTTGCGAAAATTTCCTTGAAATATAAACAATAACACTACCAACGTACAACACAAAGCATATAATAAGTGCAGTATTTTCATAGAGACTTAGCTCCAACACAGTCACTCCTAATCCATTCGTATTTTCACGCCTCATTAATTGGAATTTCCCTATTAACCCATTTGTTATCCCGCTATTTGAGGGCAGTAAGACTCCCTCCTCAAAATTCAGTAACAGTAAAGAAGTTAGATGTGGGATGCACCCAACTGATTAAAGTTTCACTTTATTGTAACATAAAAATATCAATTCTTGGAATCTTTCACCCTACTAAAAGAGGCATGATTATTTCATCATGCCTCTGAAATATTTTGAATGATTGTTTTAATTGCTTCTTTTCCATTATATTTTTTTAGTGCTGTTTTATACTTCTCATTATTTTGATTTAATTCTTCGACATACTTTATAAGAGATTTTACATTTACATCTTCTTCATATAATACGGAGGCATATCCTTGTCTTTCAAAGGACTCTGCATTTAATATTTGATCTCCACGGCTTGCAAATTTCGATAATGGAATTAAAACCATCGGCTTTTGTAATGTTAAAAATTCAAAAATTGCGTTGGAGCCCGCGCGTGAAATAACAAAATCTGTTACCGCTAATATATCTGGCAGTTCTCCATGTACATATTCAAATTGTCTATATCCTTCTTTATTTTGTAAACTTTCATCAAGGTTACCTTTTCCGCAAAGGTGAACAATTTGATACTTTTTAAGAAGTTCTGGTAATGCTTCTCGAGCCGTATCATTAATTTTTTTCGCGCCCAAGCTGCCTCCCATAATCGTAATAACTGGCTTTTTACGTGAAAAACCTAAAAACGCTAAACCTTTTTCACGATTTCCCTTCAGCACTTCTTCACGTACAGGAGACCCCGTATATATTACTTTTTCTTTCGGTAAATGTTTCGCTGCTTCTTCAAATGTAACAAATATTTTCGAAGCAAAACGAAGCGCAATTTTATTTGCTAGTCCTGGCGTCATATCAGATTCATGTAATAAAACTGGTACTCTATTTAGCCATCCGCCAATTACGACTGGTACAGATACGAAACCGCCTTTTGAAAAAATCACATCTGGTTTTAGTTTTCGAATTCTTACATACGCATCCATAACACCCTTCATTACAAGAAAAGGATCTTTTATATTTTTTAAATCAAAATAACGACGTAGCTTTCCACTCGAAATACTATAGTAGGGAATGCCTTCCTTTTCTATAATCGTTTTCTCAATACCTTGGTGAGAACCAATATAAGAGATATCCCAGTTGTCTTCCTGTAAATATGGGATAATGGCTAAATTAGGTGTTACATGTCCTGCCGAACCGCCACCTGTAAAGACTATTTTCTTCATACGTCTCCCCCTTCTAGACTATAATACACTAAAATATCTTGCCTCAGGGTGAGAAAATACCATAGCCGTTACGGACGCTTCTGGCTCCATCATGAATCCTTCTGTTAATGAAATACCTATTTCCTCTGGATGAATTAAGCGAAATAGCTTTTCTTGATCTGCAAGTTCTGGACACGCCGGATAACCAAATGACACTCGTATTCCTCTATATTTCGTACGGAAACGTTCTTCCATCGTCAGTTCAGGTGAGTCCGGAATGCCCCAGCGGTCACGAATGAGCATATGTGTTTTTTCAGCAAGTCCTTCCGCTAATTCAAGCGCTAACGATTGAATGGCATGACTACGTAGGTAATCACCTTTCGCCTTCCACTCTTCAGCAATATCCCGAACTCCTTCCCCAACCGTAACAGATAAGAAAGCAACATAGTCCATCTCATCTCCTATTGGGCGCAAATAATCACCTAAAGTACGATAGGGAGCCTTTCCTTGTCTAGGGAATGTGAAACGCTCTATAACACGCGTATGATCTTCTGGATCATATATTACAATGTTTTGTCCGTCGCTTTGCGCTGGGAAAAATTGATACACTGCTTTCGGCTTTAACCAAGATTGTCCTTCCTGCAATAATTCATCTATTAAATCATTTAATTCATGTGCTCTCTTATCTCCCTCTTTCAAAAGCTTCTTCACATTTCCTTTTAATCCAAGGTGATGCCCAAGTAGCATTTGTCTATTCAGAAATGGTGCGAGATGAAGGGCGGGAACATCTCGTAATACAATTCGTTTTGTTGAATCAGGCACCATAACCTCTGATTTTGGTAATGGCTCAATTACTGCTGGAATTTCTACTTTCTTCTCCTCTTTTTTTACGATATGAAGATGACGTTCTTTTTTATCCTGCTTCATCTTCTCACGCTCTTCTTCTTTTTGAAGCTTATTAATAATATCGAGCCCCGTCATCGCATCACTCGCATAACAAACGAGTCCTTTATATGATGGTGAAATCCGATTATCTGTAAACTTTCTCGTTAACGCTGCACCACCTACAACAATGGGCACATCAATATTTGCCGCTTTTAAATCTTCAGCAGTCGTTACCATTTGTTGAGCTGATTTTACTAATAAACCTGAAAGGCCTATAATGTCCGGCTTCTTTTCTTGTACTTCTTGAACAATTCGATCCGAACGTACATTAATTCCTAAATTAATAATCTCATATCCGTTATTCGCTAAAATAATTTCAACGAGATTTTTCCCAATATCATGCACGTCACCTTTTACAGTTGCTAACAATACTTTCCCTTTTTTCGCACTATCACTAGATTCCATATGTGGCTCTAAATAGCTTACAGCGGCTTTCATACTTTCGGCACTTTGCAATACTTCAGCAACAATAAGTTCATTATTATTAAATAGTCGTCCTACCTCGTCCATCCCTGTCATAAGCGGACCGTTAATAATATCAAGAGGTTTTCTTCCTTCTTCAAGTGCAAGACTTAAATCCTCGTGTAATCCTTGTTTTGTACCTTCTACAATATAATTTGCTAGTCTTTCATCAAGCGTTAACGTTTCTTGCACAACGACATCTTTCTTTTTAGCAACTCGGTAAAAGTTTGTAAATTCTTCTAACGTCTCTTTCGTCGTTTCAAACAGTAATGCATCTGCAAGGCGTTTTTCTTCCTCTGGAATCGACGCATAGCGTTCTAATTTTTCCGTATTCACAATCGCGTAATCTAATCCTGCTTTCGTAGCATGATATAAAAAGACTGAATTTAATACTTCACGTCCAGCCGGTGGTAAACCAAATGATATGTTACTTACACCTAAAATCGTTAAACACTCTGGTAACGCTTCTTTAATAAGGCGAATTCCTTCTATAGTCGCTGCCGCTGAGCCAATATATTCTTCATCACCTGTCCCTACTGGAAACACAAGTGCATCAAAAATAATATCTGACGGGCGTATCCCATACTTCTTTGTAAGTAATTCATAGCTTCTTTTCGCAATTTCTATCTTTCGTTCCGCACTAACCGCCATACCGTCTTCATCAATTGTTCCTACAACTATAGCGGCACCATACTTTTGAAGAAGCGGTGTCACTTTTTTAAATCGTTCTTCTCCATCTTCTAAATTAATTGAATTAATAACAGCTTTTCCTTGAATATAAGTAAGAGCTCGCTCCATCACATTTTCATCTGTTGAATCAATCATAATCGGTACTTTTAAAACTTTCGTAACTTCTGCTAAGAAGTTTTCCATATCTTCTATTTCATCGCGATCAGGATCTGCCATACAAATGTCAATAATATGAGCATTTTTCTTCACTTGCGCTCTTGCCACTTCAGCAGCCTCTTCAAATTTCCCTTCTGCTACTAAGCGTTTAAATTTACGTGACCCAATAACATTCGTTCTTTCACCTACAAATAACGGTCTCATAGACTCATCATATTGCAGTGCTTCTAATCCACTAATTCCATGTCCTTCTCTCTCATGATGGTCACGAGGCCTAAGAGATGCTAGCGCGGATTTCATTGCTTTTATATGTTCTGGTGTCGTGCCACAACAACCACCAATAATATTAACCCATCCTTCTTCAGCAAATCGCTTCACCTTTTCAGCAAGAGAAGATGGAGATTCATGGTAATGTCCATCTTCATCAGGAAGACCTGCATTTGGATAACAAGAAATGTAACACTCCGATAAATCAGATAGTGAACGAATATGGTCCCTCATAAACTCCGGACCAGTCGCACAGTTTAACCCAACAGATAATGGTTTCATATGTTCTACTGATAAATAAAAAGCTTCAATTGTTTGCCCAGCCAGAGTCGTTCCCATTGGCTCAATCGTTCCTGAAATCATAATAGGAACCGTTTTTTTCAGTTCTTCAAAAGCGGCTTGAATTCCAATATAAGCTGCTTTCACGTTACGCATATCTTGACTCGTCTCAACGAGTAATACATCAACTGCTCCTTTTAATAATCCTCGTGCCTGCCTTGTATAAGCCTCAATCAATTCTTCAAAAGTCACACCACCTGTAACACTAATTGCTTTCGTTGTTGGTCCCATCGCTCCCGCAACATATACTTCCTTCCCGCTTTCTTTAACAGCTTGCTTCGCCAAAAGTGCTGCCTTTTCATTTAGTTCTTCATCTAAATGAGACAGATCATAATCACTTAGTACAATATTCGTTGCCCCAAATGTATTTGTTTCAATAATATCCGCTCCAGCTTCAATATAAGCTTTATGAATCTTTAAAATAACGTCTGGTCTTGTTTCCACTAAATATTCATTACAGCCCTCGTACTCTTCTCCTCCGAAATCTTCAGCAGTTAAATCCTCTTGCTGAATCATTGTCCCCATTGCACCATCTAATATTAAAATGCTATTTTTTAATTTTTCTTCTATACACTTCATCAATTAATACCTTCTTTCACTTCTTGCTTTTCTCTTACATATTTAACAAGATGTTCTGTAATTTCATACTTTAAAAATGGTGTAATAAGATAAATACCATTAAAATATTTCATCGCTGCGTCGACCAATTCTTGTGAAATGCGGATCCCTTCCTCAATTGCTGCCTCTTTCGTTTCATGTCCATCCATTCTCTCTCTTATTTCTTCAGGAAGAGTAATACCCGGCACCTCAAAATGAAGAAAATCTGCATTCCGCTTACTTACTAACGGCATAATTCCAATAAAAATAGGTTGTTCCAAATGCTTTGTCGCTTCATACACTTCTTCAATTAACTTGATATCGTAAATTGGCTGAGTTAAAAAATACTCCGCTCCAGCATCTATTTTTCGTTCCATTCGCTTAACCGCTGCTTTTAAGTGCCTCACGTGAGGATTAAATGCGCCGCCTACAGAAAACCTTGTCGCCGGTCCAATTGATTTCCCTAAAATTGAACGTCCATCGTTCATTTCTTTAATCATTTTAATAAGCTCAATAGAGGATAAATCATATACAGAAGTGGCACCGGGAAAATCACCAACGCGCGCTGGATCACCAGTTAAAGCTAACACTTCTTCCATCCCTAACGCCGATAAACCTAACAAATGAGATTGTAGTCCAATGACGTTATGATCTCTACACGTTAAATGCGTCAATACTGGGATATCATGCTTCGTTAATAACGCACCCATCGCCATATTAGAAACACGAGGCGATGCTAATGAATTATCTGCTAGAGTAATAGCATCTGCTCCCGCTCTTTTTAACGCTCTTGCTCCTTCAAAAAAACGCTGTGTATCTAACGTTTTCGGTGGATCTAATTCCACTACAACTGTTGTTTGTTTTTTCGCTTTCTCTGCTAGAGTGACGTGAGCCTTCGAACGTTTCTCATGCGTATGAACGACTTTCGGCCTTTGAATCGTGTCTTTTTCTATTACAGGGGTAATATTCGCAACAGCGCGCTTCATACTTTGAATATGTTCTGGAGTCGTACCACAACAACCACCCAATAACCGAATACCTTGCTCAATAAATCTCGGTGTCATCGCTTCAAAATAAGCTGGACTTCCCTCATATACGTAACGTCCATCCACATAATTCGGGAGGCCTGCATTTGGGTATGCTGATAAATAGCCATTTTGAGGAATCGATATCATTTTGAAAGCTTCCGTCATATGAAGCGGCCCTAGTTGACAATTCAATCCAACAACATTTGCACCGTAATCTATAAGTTGCTTTAATATTTCATTGACATCATTTCCATTTTGAGTCGTACCTGCTTCATGTAACGCTAATTGCGCAACAATTGGAATATTCGTTTGCTTACGCAATACTTTAACGGCATGAAGTAATTCAAATTCATCGTAAAAAGTTTCTAATAGTAATCCATCAACCTGTTCTTCTAGTAAAGCCCCTGCCTGTTCAAGTAACATAAACTCTCTTTCCATATCAGTCGTTGTAACAGCTCCGATATGTTTCATACCACCAATTGTTCCTAAAATTGCATTTTTATCTGTCACAGATGCTTTCGCTAGTTTTACTGCCGCTCTATTAATTTCTGTAACTTGATTTTCTAAACCATACATACGTAATTTCGCCTCATTTGCTCCATACGTATTCGTTTGAATTACATCTGCTCCAGCAGCTACATATTGTTTATGAATCGATATAATTAAGTCTGGATCAGATACATTCAATTCTTCAAAGCTACTTTGCAAACCATGTGAATGCAATAACGTCCCAACCGCACCATCACCTATTACAATTCCTTTTGATAATAAATCTAGTAATTTCACGACTCTCCCTCATTTCTATCAATATAAAAACCCCCTCTTCACTTTGAAGAGGGGGACATAATCGTTCCTCCTCTTATTATGCAAAACATTCGTTTTGCAGGTATTAGCACCGTTTCAAACATTTCGTTTGAAGGTTGCCGGGTTTCACAGGGCCTTTCCCTCCACCGCTCTCAATAAGAGTTGTCTTTATTATTTTATTTATGTAGCTAAAAGGAAATGCGTTCCCCTTTTAACAATGTTTGTTAATTTTTTAATAAATTTAGCATGCACAAAAGTAAAAGTCAATGACACTTGCGGAAAAATAAAAATTATTTAAAATAAAGTTGCAATTCAGTTATATTTTATTGTAAAGTTAAAAACATAATAAAAATTTCATACGAACATTCTTATCTAGAGAGGTAGAGGGACTGGCCCTGTGACGCCTCAGCAACCATTAACATTTTGTTAATAAGGTGCTAATTCCAGCAAATTGTGAAAGATTTGACAGATGAGAAGAAGACTCTATTCAAACCGAAAGCCTTCTTCTTAGAAGGCTTTTTTTATTTTATATTCACTTAATGTTTCAATTTAAAAAGGAGGAATTTTCATATGTCAACAATCGAAACAAAACTAGCACAAATCGGAAATCGCAGTGAAACTACAACCGGAACGGTTAATCCACCAGTTTATTTCTCAACCGCTTATCGTCACGAAGGAATTGGTAAATCTACTGGCTTTGACTATTCACGAACTGGCAATCCAACTCGAGGTCTTTTAGAACAGGCGATCGCAGACTTAGAATATGGCGAACAAGGTTATGCCTGTAGTTCAGGGATGGCGGCTGTTCTCCTCGTCCTTTCTCTATTCCGCTCTGGAGACGAACTTATTGTATCTGAAGATTTATACGGGGGAACGTATCGATTATTTTCTGAGCATGAAAAAAAGTGGAATGTTCGATGTAGATACGTAAATACACAGTCTATTAAACAAATTGAGCAAGCTATCACAACTGAAACGAAGGCTATTTTCATAGAAACTCCAACTAATCCATTAATGCAAGTTACTGATATTGCTGCTGTCGCAACTGTAGCGAAAAGGAACGGACTACTCCTTATTGTAGACAACACTTTCTACACACCTTATATACAGCAACCATTAACAGAAGGTGCTGACATTGTACTTCATAGCGCAACGAAATATTTAGGGGGACATAACGATGTACTAAGCGGGCTTGTTGTTGCAAAAGGAAAGGAACTTTGCGAGGAAATCGCTCATTATCATAATGCATCAGGTGCAGTTTTAAGCCCATTTGACTCATGGTTATTAATTCGCGGTATGAAAACGTTAGCGCTTCGCATGAGGCAACATGAAGAAAATGCGAAAGCAGTTGTTGCGTATTTAAATGATGAAGACGGGGTGACAGATGTATTTTATCCAGGAAGAGGTGGCATGATCTCATTCCGCCTTAAAGATGAAGCTTGGATTAATCCATTCTTACAATCTTTATCCTTAATTACATTTGCCGAAAGTCTTGGTGGTGTAGAAAGTTTAATGACTTATCCAGCAACGCAAACACATGCTGATATTCCTGAAGAAATTAGAACAGCAAACGGCGTATGCAATCGTCTTCTTCGATTCTCAGTTGGCATTGAAAATAGTAACGATTTAATTCAAGACTTAAAGCAAGCAATTAAACTCGTAAAAGAAGGTGTAAGAATATGAGCTATTCTATAGATACACTCTTACTACACAACCAATATAAACACGACTCGCAAACAGGCGCTGTGAACGTTCCTATTTATAACACATCAACTTTTCACCAGTTTGATGTAGATACGTTCGGAAAATATGACTATAGCAGGTCAGGAAACCCAACTCGTGAAGCTCTTGAAGATATCATTGCTTTATTAGAAGGCGGAACAAAAGGATTCGCCTTTGCATCAGGCATTGCAGCGATTTCCACTGCATTCCTCCTTCTTTCACAAGGTGATCACGTACTCATTTCAGAAGATGTGTACGGAGGCACTTACCGAGTGATAACTGAGGTACTCTCCCGTTACGGTGTTTCACATACATTTGTTGATATGACCAATTTAGAAGAAATAAAACAAAACATTAAACCAAATACAAAGCTCTTTTATGTAGAAACACCTTCTAACCCACTTTTAAAAGTGACAGATATTCGCGAGGTTTCTAAACTCGCAAAATCTATTGGGGCTCTTACTTTTGTTGATAATACATTTTTGACACCACTATTCCAAAAACCACTTGAACTTGGAGCTGATGTCGTTCTTCATAGTGCTACAAAATTTATTGCTGGTCATAGTGATGTTACTGCCGGATTAGCAGTAGTAAAAGATTCAGAACTCGCTCAAAAGCTTGGATTTTTACAAAATGCATTCGGTGCTATTTTAGGACCTCAAGATTGTTCTCTCGTACTTCGCGGTCTAAAAACATTGCATGTACGCCTCGAACATTCAGCTAAAAATGCCAATAAAATCGCACATTATTTACAAGAGCACTCTAAAGTAAAAAATGTCTATTATCCGGGATTACAAACTCATCTCGGATTTGATATTCAACAATCTCAAGCAACATCAGCTGGAGCGGTCTTATCGTTTACTTTGCAGTCAGAAGATGCACTCCGCAAATTTTTATCAAAAGTAAAATTGCCTGTTTTTGCAGTTAGTTTAGGAGCTGTAGAGTCAATTCTTTCTTATCCAGCAAAAATGTCACATGCAGCACTGTCGCAAGAAGCTCGTGATAAAAGAGGAATCTCTAATTCATTACTTCGGTTATCAGTCGGTCTTGAAAATGTTAACGATTTAATATCCGATTTTGAAAATGCCCTTTCTTATGTAGAAGAACCTGTAAATGCATAGAGAAAAAGAAGATATGAGATTAGGTTTTCATATCTTCTTTTTATGCGGTTTAGCTATATTCATTTGAATTTCTTCTTTTCTTATAGTCCATAAAAAATAAAAGTATATCATCTATTTCTAAATAATGGATTAATTGATATATTAAGAAATAAAAAGGGGTGAAAATAATGGATACTTGTGCAGATATTTTAATCGTTATCGATTTACAAAATGGCGTATGTTATAGCGAGGAGCATTTATTTGATTTACAGAACTTACTAAAAAAAGTAAATAAAAGAATTTATTCATATAGAAAATTAAATAAACCAATCCTTTTTGTTCAACATTGTGATGATGATTTAGTACCCGAGAAAGAACTTTGGGCTATTCATACCGATCTAGATGTTCAAGAACAAGATTTTTTTGTAAGAAAAACACATGCAAATTCATTTTATAAAACAAACTTAAAAGAAATTTTAGATCAATTATCTGTAAATCGCATTGAATTTTGTGGCGCCCAAACAGAGTACTGTATGGATGCAACGATTAAGTTTGCCCACGGACTAGGATACGAAAACTTTATGGGACAGAAAACAACCTCTACGTTGAATAATCCTTTTATGTCCGCAAAAGAGACAATTGATTTTTATGAGAACATATGGAATCACAGATTTTTAACGTTGCTAAAAGATGAATTTTAGAATAAATGACTAATGACTTGATCATCCTAAGATTTATCAGCCGTAATCAAATATTTCATTATCACCATAAAGAAGCGAATGACATTCAGCTTCTTTTCTTTTAACCTGTTTTATATTCTATATATATCATTATAATTCCTTTGTCATATTATTTTAAAAATTTCGTATATTCATTTGAAAGAATAAGAAAATCATGATAAAATTGTGTTACAAATATATCTATATCTTTCAATTTTTAAAACGCATCGAAATTTTCACCCAAAAATGTCATTTTACAAAAACATGCTAATTTACCTATTTTATTTACATCCGGGTCTCTTTTCTTACAATTTCTTTACTTTAGGACTTTTTTTCTGCAACAACTATTTTCTTTTCTTTAAATTTTTGGTATGTATAGTATGGTATAATAGCTCACACGGAGGTGGAAAAGAACATGTTAGAAACCTTTCAAAAAGAATTAGAACTATATGAAAGTAATGCAGAATTATTAAAAGTGCTAGCTCATCCTGTTCGTTTATGTATCGTAAAAGGATTAATCGAGCGCGGTCCAAGCAACGTTTCTACAATGTATACTGGCTTAAACATGCCACAATCTACAATTTCACAGCATTTAGCAAAATTAAAAAGCGCTAAAATCGTTTCTAGTGAAAGAAAAGGATTGGAAATTTATTACAAAGTAGAGAATGAAACAATCATTCAACTCGTTCGTGTATTATTAGGTTAGGGACTAATAATCGCAGAAAAAGAACGTATTCTATATTTTTTATCTCATATCTTTAATATAAATATATATCATGAGAGGAAATATATAATACTACATAAGTCGTATTAAAAAACAAGACACAGTATATACTGTGTCTTGTTTTTTATATTGTTACATACTGATCCAAATGTAAATGTTGCATATCTTTTGTATGTATAACAACATCAAACGAACTCCCTACTCCTCCATTTAAAATCATAGAACGAACTGCTCGATTTTGTTTTTGCGTTTCAGAAAAAGGATTCGTATCTTGATGGCTCGTAAGCTGTTCTAATATCCCTGCAGCTAACAAGAACTCAGATTGTTTCTTATGCCATACTGCACTCATTCCTTGCATACTAAAGATCTCCTTTAGCTCGTCCCAATGAACATGAGTAGTAAGATCCATTTCACCTGGATGCGCTAGTGGGTTACGCATTAGCTTATGCTGATAATATCCTCGCAAACTTCCTTCGCGGTGTGCTGGATGCATCCATTCTTCTTTTGTGTATCCGTAATCAACTGTAATACATATACCTTTTTGAAACCATTTCGAAATTTCTTTTATATACTCCTCCATAACAATTGGTACTTCAAAACGTTGCCCTTCAGCAATATAAATATTATATTTCAATAAATAGCGACCAATTCTTTTATTTAACGGCCTACATACTTCTGAAAGGTTTCCTTCCTCTGTATATGTAATACGTACTTCATACAATATACCATTTCTTTTCTCAATTACTTCAACAGGAAATGCATCAAACAACTCATTCGAAAAAAGAATTCCCTCGAAAGAATCTCCCATTTCACTATAGGAGGTATAGTACGATACATTAGAAAATGAGCCAAGTTGCTCCTGCTGTAATTTCCTATGAAAAGGGCTCACTTCAATCATTGAATAGTTTAAATTAATAAAGGTGTTTGGAGATAATTGCTTCCATTCTTGTAAAACATCATAGGCAAACTTCCCTGTTCCCCCACCAACCTCACAAATATTCGAAGCAACTTCACCATTTTCAACAAGACGAATAAAAAGTTTAGCAAAAGTTTTTGCAAAAACAGAGGATACATTGCTACTTGTAAAAAAATCCCCTTGTCTTCCAATCTTTTCACGTTCTTTCATATAATATCCATGACCCTCCGTATACAATACAAGGTTCATATACGTACTATATGAAATTGAATAATCCTTTTCTTTCCCCATCCATTCTCTTAAAATGAGCTCCATTCCCATAATAACTCCTTATTGTAAAAACGGATTATTTTCTTTTTCAAAGCCAATGCTTGTTTCTGGACCATGTCCACATAACACCGCTGTTTCATCTGGTAATACAAATAATTTCTCTTCAATACTTCCAATTAATTCAGCAAAACTTCCACCAGGCAAATCTGTTCTTCCAATGCTCATTTGGAACAATACATCTCCTGAGAATACAGCATTCGCTTCTTTACTATAATAAGAAATACTTCCTGGAGAATGTCCTGGTGTCTCAAAAACTTCAAAATTAAATGATCCAATTGTTAATGTACCTTCTGCATCAATAATATGATCCGCTGGTTTTGCTGTAATACTGCGGTTCATCATAAAAATTTGAGAGCCGTTTACAGTTGCATCTCCTAACCAATCTGCTTCTTCTTTATGTACGTACACAGGAATATAAAAAGCGTCTCTTACGGCATCAACAGCACCGATATGATCAAAGTGAGCATGTGTTAATAAAACAGCCAATGGTTTTAATTGTTCTTCTTGTAAATATGTAACGAGCTTTTCACCTTCATGACCAGGGTCAAAGATAATGCACTCTTTTTGATCGTTCATTAAAATATAAGCATTTGTTTGTAATGGGCCTAACGGCATTTGTATCCATTTCATATAAAAATCTCCTCCAGTTATTAAAAACTTACTTTTAATGATACAACATTTCTTTCTCTGAGGAAAAGAAAGGATGCTATCTCGACAATCATTTTTAAAACATGTACAATATAAAAGAGTAAATATTCCAAAAACTCATAATAAGAAATGGGTAGACAGAGGAGGATATTGTATGGGCCTTGTTATTATTTTTACACTTGTCACTCTGTTAGCTGTATTTGCTACGCTTAGAACACTTCGTGAAAAAAACTTTTTCGCGAGCGGCTTTGCAATTGCAACTGTACTCGTTTTCGGATGGTTTACGATCATGACTGTTCTATATAACGGGTATCCACCAGCAGCTTAATTCGTTTACACTTTATTCTTCATCGAGATTTTACACAAAAAGAGGAAGGGTTCCCCCTTCCTCTTTTCATATTTCACAACTTATATCATCTTCGCTTCGTATTTGTGCTTTTTTACAAGCCAAGCTCCTCCGATAACACCTGCATCATTACCAAGTGTTGCAATAGCTAACTTCGTGCTCTTTACAGCACGTGAGAAAGCGTATTGCTCGAAATAGCGTTGAATTGGTTCTAATAGCGCATCTCCAGCTTTAGACACGCCTCCACCAATAACAATTTTCTCTGGGTTCAATGTACTAGAAAGGTTCGCTACAGCTAATCCTAAATAAGAAGCTACTTTTTCTACTACTTCACCTGCTAATTCATCACCTTGTCCAAGTGCTTCAAAGACATCTTTTGATGTAATACGTCCTTCTTCAGCTAACATAGAACGCAACACGCTCTCTTTATTAGTCTCTTGTATTTTTTGCATAGCAACACGTACAATACCTGTCGCAGATGCTACTGTTTCTAAGCAACCAGACTTCCCGCAATTACATGGGAAAGCATTTTCTGTAACGACTGTAATATGTCCAATCTCACCAGCAGCACCACTCACGCCGTGTACAATCTCACCATTGGCGATTACACCACCACCAACGCCCGTACCAAGTGTCATACAGATTAAATCTTTTGCACCTTCACCAGCACCTTTCCACATTTCACCAAGCGCTGCTAAGTTCGCATCATTATCAATAACAACAGGTAATCCTGTTTCTACTTCTAATAAATCTTTTAGCGGATAGTTTTTCCATCCTAAATTAACCGCTTCATAAATCATTCCAGACGCCACATGTACAGGACCAGGAGCTCCCATACCAATACCAATTAATTTGCTCTTCAATTCGCCTAATTCTTCTAGCTTTTTATCAATTGCTTTCGCAACATCAAGTGTAATATGTTTTCCTTGCTCACCTGTATTCGTAGGGATTTCCCACTTATGTAAAATTTCACCGTATACATTAATAAATGCTAATTTAATCGTTGTACCACCAAGGTCAACACCAACTAACCATTTCTCTTCCATGTTGCTTACCTACCTTTATCTAATTCTTATTTAGCTCTTTTTGAATTTCTTGCTTCAATAAAAATAAAGCTGTTTGATAGTCTTGTGGATCGATTAGCTGTGATTGATTTAATTCACGCAATTCATCTTGCATTAATTGTAAATCTGCAATTCGATCTCCCGTATAAATAATCGTACCAAATTTCTTTAGCAATTGCTGAATATCATAAATAGATACCATTTCATCACCCTCTATGCTCACTTACTATAAAAAATTATAATAAGAAAACGTTCACATATTTTATTATAATCAAGAAGAAAAAGTCTCGTCAATTTTTATTTGTCTATACAAGCTTATTTATAAGCAGTGTTCCTTTTTCTGTAATAATTTTTTCTATGTTTTTATCAAATGGCTCTACTGGAATGTGTTTTACCATTTGAAAATCATACGCTAATGACAGCGTTTTCCCTTTATAATGCACGAGATAACGATCATAATAGCCACCGCCGTACCCAATTCGCTCTCCTCGTTCTGTATAAGCTACGCCTGGGACAATTTGAAGATCAATTTCATCCATATTCACTTCTTCCGTAAGCCCGGGAATCGGTTCACGTAAATTCATATACACCGTTTCTAATTGATCAAAATCATTAATTTGCCGGAAGGACATCGTTCTAGTTCCTTTATTACACTTAGGAACTACAACTTTCTTTCCTTCTTCCCAAGCTTTTTCGATAATAGGATATGTATTCACTTCATTTTCCATTGAAAGAGTAATTCCAATTGTTTTAGCTTCAACCCACTCTTTTTGCGCATACAACGAAAATGCAATCTGTTCTGATAAAGTTGTATACTGTTCTTCTGATAAAGAATTCATGTGTTCTATTATTTGTTTACGTAAACGTACTTTCTCTGCTTTCACACATTCTCCCCCTTACAGTGACACTTTACTCTATGCTGATAGTGTATCACTTTTAACATAGGAATCGAATAAAAAAAGAAACAGTAGGAAAATATTCCTACTGCTTACTTTGTTTCACGGTGTAACGTAGACTTCTTGTCACGCTTGCAATACTTTTTAAGCTCGATACGCTCAGCGTTGTTACGTTTATTTTTCTTTGAGATATAGTTACGATCTCCGCATTCTGTACATGCTAGAGTAATATTCACACGCATTCTTATTTCCCTCCAGTACTAATAACTTAAATCAGACTATACTATAATACCACTTTTAAAATAAAAATTCTACACCTTTTGATATTGTCTAATTTTTTCTATAAGATTTTTCATATTTTCCCTTGCTATTACTGGGTTTCTAGCATGTGAATACACCAAAAATTTTGGTTGTTTTGTGTCAGAAACGATATAAGACCACTCTTTTTCAGTATATTTGAACTGTACTCCTTCAAATATACCTTCTCCCTTCCTTTCTATATCATCCAATAATTTCCTCATAATTTCCCCTTTTTCATTCCATGAACATACCACTTCATCATAAAGTAAATAGAGCGGAGGTGATTGCTCTACTATGCTGAGAAACGTTTTTCCTTGCAATGCTATTAGCTCGAATAATTTTCCAATCCGATATAAAATATCTCGCTTCCACCTTACTTGAAACGACTTTCTTTCATCCTGCGTATAAAATAGAAGATAACATTCTCCTAACTTCAAAGACATTGGGTAAATATTTCCTGTCGATTCGAGTAAGAAATCTGGAATATCGACCTCTTCCAAATCTGTACCTTGGTAAATATTACTATGTTTATCGTATAACTCGAAATGATTTCCTTGCTCAGAAAACATAAGAGCCATATTCGCTTTACTTGATTTCATCAAAGCTTTCACATGATCTTTTTGTTCGCTTGCATAAATCCATGTAACTGTACAACCAAGTCTTTGTAGAAAGAGCATAAGTAAATGTTGCAACGTATCATTTCTCTTATTAATAAGAAGATGAAACTTCTGCATCTGTATTTTCTCGATATCAATATGCCCCAATATAACTTCTATATACTCATTCATAGAAACATGAACCAGCTTATTTCGCCCCATCTCTTTCTCATGCACGTAATAAAACAATTCGGACATATATACTTGTTCTATCTCTTTTTGCTGCTTATACGTTAACGGCATGCCAGCTTGACCATACAACTTTATAACAATCTCATTCTCATTCTCCACTTGAATGAAAACCCCACCTGCACATTGCAAATGATGAACACTATATTGAAAAAGTGACTCGTTCATTTCTTTACATTCCATCGTATGAATCCCTATACCATGAATAGCATGTAAAAATAAATTTTTATAAGAGGTTGTTTCTATATTTTCTTGACTTCCAATTAATATACTTTCTCCTTTTTTAAAAAGAGAACCATACGCCATCGCAATCTTCACGATAAACTGGGGAGTAATTTCAACATTCCCTCTTCCTACAATGCGGCTTTTTTGTAACCACCCTGCACTCATTTCACTTTCTTGAATACCAGCCGCTCCTACTATCGAATGACTATCAATCGCCTTATAAGGCCATAGTTTTCCTTTTTGCTTAATTACCGTACTTCTTCCGATGTGACAGTGATCCGCTACAACACTTTTTTGAAACAGTGTAACATCATCTTCAACTATTGTACGCTCTCCTATTGTCGTTTCTAATAGTTCACAATACTTCCCAATGTGGGCATTTGCAAAAACAATACTTTTTTGAAGATGAGAATAATTTGAAACGATACTATTTTTCCCAATAATAGAATATGGCTCAATTACAGCTCCTGTACCAATCTTTGCTCCTTCTCCAATAAAAGAGGGGCCATGAATTTTCGTCCCTTTACCAATCGTCACCCCTTCTCCCATCCATACCATCGGTAATACTTCTGTATAAGGAATAGGTACTTGTAACTTTTTCGTTAACAAATCAAATTGTGCTTGTCGATATTGATTAAATGTGCCGATATCTAACCAATAACCTTCTGACAAATATGCGAATAACACATTTTTGTTTGCCAATAACGGAAACACATCATGACTGAAATCAAAAAATTGCCTAGGCGGTATGTAAGAAAAGATTTCTGGCTCCATAATATATATGCCTGTATTCACAACATTAGATACTACCTCATTCCAGCCCGGCTTTTCTATATATCGTGTAACCTCCTGGTCTTTATTCATTACAACCAATCCAAATGAGAGTGGATTTTCTACTTCTTTCACAAACATTGTTACCATTCTTTTCTTTTGTTCATGAAACCTAATTCCTTCTGATAATTGAAAGTCAGTTAATGCATCCCCGCTTATCACAACAAATGTTTCATCTAAAAATTGTTCTGCTTGTTTAATACTCCCTGCTGTGCCAAGCGGAGGAGAGTCTTCAAAATAATACAAGTTAACTCCCCATTTACTACCGTCACCAAAATATTGCTTAATGGTCGTACTCATATATTGAACAGTAATTGCAATTTCACGAATACCATGCTGGCGTAATAACTCAATATTATATTCTAAAACTGGTTTTTCTAATAATGGTAACATCGGCTTTGGAGTATTACATGTTAATGGTCTAAGGCGCCTTCCTTTTCCTCCAGCTAAAATAACCCCCTTCATATACTTCAGCCTCCACTTATATAATGTTCAGTAACTCCATATACCATATGTATATTCCCTATCCCACATGAACTAGCAGCATAAACTTGATTAGTTAAACACATCCTCATTTAGAAGACTATATAATTAAATTTCTAACCTATAAAAAAGTACATTTCAAACAACAAGAAAGCGCTTACTATAAATTGGTAAATAATACTTATTAACGACAAACATATATACTAATTTTTCCATTACATTATGATACATCTTATCATCATAAACTAAAGGAAACAACGAGCTTTTTTTGTCATGTTTTGACTAAAAAAAGCAGGTGATTTCTCATCACCTACTTTCATTCCTACTCATTCAATAAATAATGCTTTCCTTTTACTAAATAAAAGACATTTTCAGCAATATTTGTAATATGATCTGCTACACGCTCAATATATCTCGCGACAAATGATAATTGTGTAATTTGCGTAATTGCTTCTGGTCGTTCCGGAACTGAAGATATAAACTCACGAATTGCTTTTCCATATATTTCATCAACGGAATCATCCATTTCAGCAATTTGTTTCGCAAAAGTTAAATTTTCTTGTTCATATGCTTCTAACGCTAAATGCAACATCTCATTTGCAACCGCAAACATTTCATCTAGGTTGTGCAAACTAACAGCCACTTCTTTTTCCCCAAGACGAATTGTAGCCTTTGCAATATTAACAGCATGATCTGCAATGCGCTCTAAATCTGTCGCTGTTTTAATTGAAATAAAAATCCTTCTTAAGTCACTTGCTACAGGTTGCTGCTTCGTAATGAGCATAAGCGCAAGATCGTTTATTTCCTCTTCTAAATTATCCATGCGGTAATCACCATCAATGACCTCTAACGCTTTCTCTACATCTCTTGTATGCAGACCTTCCATAGCAATCAATAAAGCCGCATTTGCTAATTCTCCAAGCTCAATCACCTTTTGCTGTAACGCTTTTAAATCACCTTGAAACTGTTCTCTTACCATTTTTCTTCCCCCTCAATATTATGTGCCATTATATAAAAGTGAAACTTTAATCAACCCTCATCAATCGGGATTTGATAGGCAGCAAGATCCCCTCCCTAACTTCTTTGCTTTCGCTAAATTTTAAGGTGGGGGTCTTACTGCCCGCAAATAGCGGGGTAAATCTCCTACATAGCCTCTTACGCTTGTAATAAAACTTAAGATAAGGAGAAGTATTACTTCTTTATTAACAGTAAGATAAAATAAGAAATGCCCTCTGTTAAGAGGGCATTTGCTCTTAGCTTTGAAACGATATCAACCAAAGCGACCTGTAATATAATCTTCTGTACGCTTATCTGAAGGAGTCGTAAATAATTTGTTTGTATCTGTATACTCCACAACTTCCCCGCTTAAGAAGAAAGCTGTTTTGTCTGAAATACGCGCTGCTTGTTGCATATTATGCGTTACGATAACAATACTAAAATCTTTCTTTAGCTCTTGAATTAATTCTTCTACTTTTAATGTTGAAATTGGGTCTAATGCCGATGTTGGCTCATCCATTAAAATAACGTCTGGCTCAATAGCTAAGCAGCGTGCGATGCATAGACGCTGTTGCTGTCCACCAGATAAACCGTATGCATTATCGTGCAAACGATCTTTTAACTCATCCCAAATCGCTGCTCCACGTAAACTTTTTTCAACAATTTCATCTAATGTCTTTTTGTCACGAATACCATGGATTTTTGGACCGTATGTTACATTCTCATAAATAGATTTTGGAAATGGATTTGGCTTTTGGAACACCATTCCTACATGCGTTCTTAATTCTTCAACTGGATATGATTTATCAAATATATTGCGTTCTCTATACTCAATTACACCTGTAGTTCGAACGATCGGTACTAACTCTACCATGCGATTTAATGTTTTTAAGTAAGTTGATTTACCACAGCCACTTGGACCGATAATGGCTGTAACTTCATTCTCATGAATACTTAAATTAATATCTTTTAAAGCATGGTCTTCCCCGTACCATAAATTTAAATTTTTCGTATCAAATACTACCTTCTTTGGCGCAGTCTCGATTTTCTCTTCGTTTTTCACCTGTACATTTACTACTGTTGCTACCATTTGAATTCCCCTTTCATCCACTTCCAACTTATTTTCGATTTCGTAACCATAAAACAAATATATTGATAAATAGCAACAAACCTAACAAAACAATCATCCCAGCTGCTGCTACATACTGAAATTCTTCTTGTGGCCTACTCATCCAATTAAAAATTTGAATTGGTAGAACTGTAAATCTATCAAACATACTAAATGGAACATAATTTGCAAACGCAAGTGCCCCAATAACTAATAGTGGTGCAGCCTCTCCAATTGCTCTTGATATCGCTAACGTACAGCCCGTTATAATCCCTGGGAAAGCATATGGCAATACAATTTGATACATCGTTTGCCACTTCGTAGCACCTAATCCGTAAGAACCCTCTAATAAAACACTTGGTACTGATCGAATTGCTTCTTGACTCGCCACAACAACTGTTGGTAAAACGAGTAGACTCATCGTCAATGCTGCTGCAACTATACTCTCTCCTAAATGAAGAGCATATACAAAAATAGTTAAACCAAGCAATCCAAATACAACGGATGGTACTCCTGCCAACGTTTGATTATTAATCTCTATTATTTTTTTAAATAGAGATTCCTTCGCATATTGCTCTAAATAAAGTGCTGTTCCAACTCCAAATATAAAAGAAACAGGTATAACAATACTCATAAATAATATTGTCCCTGACAAAGCTGCAGCAATACCAGCTTCTTTCGGATTACGTGAAGCGAAATTTGTAAAGAAATCTATTGAAAGATAACTTATACCTTTTTCAACAATTTGAAACAGTAACAAAAACAAAATTACGATTGAAAATAAAATTGCTATATAAAATAACAATTTGTAAATTCGATCTTTTAAAAAGCGTGATGCCATATTTTTTTGTATTTTTTTATGATTCAACATTCGCATATTATGTCATCCTCCTAAAACGGCGCATAATTGACTGCGAAATGATGTTCATAATAAAGGTAAACAAAAATAACGTTGCGCCTACAGCATACATGCTGTAATACGTAATCGTTCCATGCGGAGCATCACCTAAACTTACTTGCACAATATAGGCTGTTAACGTTTGAATAGAATGTGTCGGATCAAGCGATACATTTGGTGTGGATCCTGCTGCAATTACAACGATCATCGTTTCACCAATTGCACGAGAAGCTGCTAATATAATTGCTGCCATAATCCCTGTAAAAGCGGACGGAAACACCACTTGTTTTACCATTTCAAACCGCGTCGCTCCGAGTGCTAATGAAGCTTCTTTCGTCCCTTTCGCCACAGCTCTCATCGCGTCTTCAGATAGAGATGCAATTGTAGGCATCATCATAAATCCGATAACGATTCCTGGACTAATCGCATTAAAAAACTGTAAATCTGGTATAATCCTTTGTAAAAGCGGTGTAACAACTGTTAATGCAAAAAAACCATATACAATTGTCGGGATACCTGCTAATAGCTCTAACATCGGCTTTAATATTTTCCGTGCACTATTTGAAGCATATTCGCTTAAAAATACGGCACACGCTAAACCGATAGGAATTGCTACAAACATAGCAATTGCTGTTACAAGGAACGTTCCACATATAAGTGGTAATATACCGAATTTAGGATCTTCAAAAAATGGTAACCATTCTTTCTCCGTTAAAAAGGAGTATAATGATATTTTTTGAAAAAACATGATTGTTTCATTAGAGAGCGTAAAAACAATTCCAAGTGTCGTCACAATAGAAACACTAGCAATTATTTTTAGTAATAAAGGCACTATTCGATTGATTCGCTGCGTTTTTTTTCTTTGTTTTGTATTTCTTTCAATCAAATGTTGTACAGAAAATGTAATTTGACTTTTGTCATTATGAGCCAAAGATGAAAACCCCTTTCCACCCTGACATTACCTTTTTATTTCTGTTAACATACGCAGCTGTTCATTGTATTTTTCTTTTCTTAATTTTACATATCCGACCTCTTCAGCGAGGTTACCGACATGCTGAATCATAAACTCAACATAGTTTGCTACATTCATTTTATTTCGGATAGATGCATTATTCACATAAGTAAGTAGCGGCCTAGATAACGGCTTATACTTACCTGATTGAATGGTCTCTTTCGTCGGAAATACACCATTTACTTTTATTGCTTTCACCTTATCTCGATTAGCCATATAATAAGCATATCCTACAAAAGCAATGGCATGTTTATCATTCATTACCCCTTGCATAATAACTTGATCATCTTCAGACAAAGAGACTTTTTTTACAATGCGATGATTTTGTAAGATGACATTTTGAAAATAATCATACGTACCAGAGTCTACGCCTGGTGCATAAAACTTCACTTGTTCACGTGGCCATGTTGAATGAATTTGTGACCATCGCTTCTCTCTTCCATCTTCACTCCAAAGTAGTCGTAACTCGTCTACTGACATATCGTCTACCCATGTATTATGGCGATTCACAACAATCGTAAGACCGTCGTTAGCAACCTCAAAAGGTGTGAACTGAATAGAGTTTTTCTTCATTTCATTTTTCTCGACTTGTTTCATTACTCTCGAAGCATTATTTATATCTACTTCTCCTTTACTGAAACGATTAAATCCTCCCCCAGTTCCAGAAATACTGATGGAAATTTTCACGTCTGGATGCACCTTTGTATATTCCTCCGCTACTGCTTCTATAATAGGAAAAACCGTTGAGGATCCATCAACTCTCACTTCTCCCGTATCATTTAAAGCAAATGCAGTAGACATTTCAAAACAGAGGAACCATATTGATAATACGAAAACTTTAATCGGTGTACGCATCCATTTCACGTGTTCTTCCTCCTAGAAGTAACCGGAAATAACAGGATTACAGATATAAGAATACTGCTAAACTATTAATTCGGTTTTAATTGTTTGTAAAAGTTTTGTAAAGTTCCACAAAAATCAACATACGGTACAATTTTAATTCAGTAGTAGCTATTCATTTCCTCTGATGATTTCCCTATAAAACAGTTATCCCCTATCCCATCATATACAAGTATCATTTATACGGCCGCGTTTTTTCAATGTTGTATACTTGTCCACATTTATTACACGATATGCATAAACCATAAAAAAAAGCACACTATCTTTTCAGATAGTGTGCTTTTTTACAACTTTTTTATTCATCATCTTGCTCTTTATTTTTATTGTCTTTATCATCTTTTGGAGCTTCACCATTTACTTCCTTGTTTTTCAAATCAAAGTAAGCGTCCATAATTTCACGACCAATATATCCATTAATACCAGTCTTATCATCATGTACCCATGGAACGACAACAGAGAATGCTACTTCTGGATCTTCAAGTGGCGCATAACCTACTAATGTTAAGTTATATGTTTCCACACGTTCACCTTTTGCATTTCTACCAATCTCTTTATCTCCACCATACACAGTTTGCGCCGTACCCGTCTTCCCTGCCGCTTTATATTTTGCACCTGTAAAGTATTTTGTAGCTGTACCACCTGAATCATTATACACTTGTCTAAATCCTTCTTGAACATGTTTAATTTGCGATTCCGGCATATCAATACGATTTAATACTTTCGGTTCCATAGATTGAACAACTTTCCCAACTTCATCTGGTTTCACTGCCGGTTGACGAATTTCTTTTACAACTTGTGGTTGCATGCGATATCCGCCATTGGCAATCGTCGAAATATATTGCGCTAATTGAAGCGGTGTATACGTATCATACTGTCCAATTGATAAATCTAGTAAGAAACCTGGTTGACTACTTCTACCCATCTGACCAGCAGATTCATTCGGTAAATCAATTCCTGTTTTTACACCAAGTCCAAACTGTCCAAAATAATAACGCATCGTATCAAATGCTTTTTGAGGTATATCTAACGTACCACCTCTCACATATTTAACACCGGCGATATTCATCGCTGTTTTAAACATATAAACGTTAGAAGACATTTTTAAAGCTGTAAGGTCATTAATGTATCCCATCGTTTTCCAAGACGACTTCGTAGGTGTACCTTTTAATTTAATTGGTTCATCCAATTGCACCGATCCTGGTTGAATCGCACCAGTTTGATATCCAGTAAGTACTGTTGCACCTTTTACAGTTGATCCCATCGGATAAGAACTTGTCATGGTACCTAATGCAAAGTCATTTACTTTCGTTTGACCATCTTCGTTAACTAATTGTTTCCCCGCCATAGATAAAACTTCACCATTTTTTGGGTTCATCATTACAACGAATGCGCGATCTAAAAGAGGTTCGCTTCCTTTAAATCTCATTAAATTCTTCGCAAGAATATCTTCCACACGCTTTTGTAATTCCATATCAATTGTTAAATTCAGATCATTACCACTTTGTCCTTTTGATACATTAATCGTTTCTAAAATATTACCGTTTTTATCTGTAACATTTCTAACTTCTGCTTTCGTACCGTGCAGACTATCTTCATACTGTTGTTCAAGATAACTTTTTCCTACTCGGTCATTTCGATTATAATCACGAACAAGATAGTAATCTAGTCTTTCTCTCGGTAAGCCTTCATCAGATGTCGACACCCCACCTAGTACACTTCGGAATAAATCATCGTACGTATATTTTCGCTCCCAATCAACATTCGTATCTACACCTGGTAATGCTGCTAGGTTTTCACTAATAATCGAATATTCCTTTTCTGTAGCATCCTTTTTAATAACTTGAGGTGTCATTGCATATCCGCCGTCCATCTTACTTTTAATCGCTAGTATTTCTAGATCTTTTGCGGATAATTGATTAATCTCTTCTTCTGTTACACGACTTCGCTGACGCTCGTCTAATTCTTTATCATCAATTTTTTTATCTTTAAACTCTTGACGATCTTTATTCGTAATTTTTTCTTTAGCTTCCTCTTTATGCATAGCAAGCCAATAATCTTTTTTATCGCGATCTGTTAATTTATCTGTCGGTACTTCAATCAAATCTGCTAGCTTTTTCGCTGTTTCTAAGCGATCTTCTGCAGTTGATCCTTTCATTTTTGTAAATGTAATAGTACGAACGGCTGCATTATCTACTACAGGTCGCCCATAACGGTCAAATATTTTCCCACGCGGTACAGGATTACTTATCGTTGAGTTTTCTTTCTTCTCCACTTCATTCTTATATTCTTCACCGCGAACAATTTGTACATATCCGAGCCTTACAATAACCGCGGAGAACATTAAAAACACGCAGAAAAACAGCACGTTTAACCGAAAAGGAACGTGGGTCTTTTTCTTATTTTGCTTCTGCTTCTTGCTCATACAAACCCCCTCTACCAACAGCTATGTAATGTGAAAGGGACACCTTCATACAGGTGTCCTCACTGCTGTCTTACATCTTTTTCTATTCTAGCATAAAACAAACGAGAAGTTAACCTTCTGGTTCAGTTTGATTTTGCGCGTTCCCTTGCGTTACAACACTTGCTTTACTCGCATTTCCCTCATCATATTTGACATTTTTAACTGCAAAATAAATAAGAAAATGTCCAGCACCTAAAATACATAATAAGTAAGGTAAACTTTTTTCAGGTGGAAAGAATAGTACAGCACATAAAAAACTTAAAATGGAACAGATTCTTCCGGCGTTTAACCACAACTCCCGAACAACGACATATTCCACACGCCATTCTCTCGCATTTTTCGCTCTACCAATTACGTCATATGTCATTGATCCGTACGGAACAAGTAAAATAGGATATGCAATTGCAATACATGCCGCATAAATAAGTAATTTCGTGTATGTAACATTGAAAATAACTAAAAAGACGACAGCATATAAAATAATGCCTCCAAGTAAAATTGCTTTTTTTCGCCACTCCTTCTTTAACATACGAGCAACTAAGTAATAACATACAAAGGATACAGCAGAGTTCACTAAACTGTATTTCCCTAATGCAAACTCACTATTAGTTGCTAAATAAACATATACTGAAATGACAAAAATAAACGTTCCTTCTCTCAATCCTTGGAAAAAATGAGCTCGTGTAATCTTTCCCCAATTTTTATCAATCCGTCGTTCTTTCAATACTTGCACGATTTCATAACGCCCTTCACATTCTCTTTTAGATAAAAAGAAGCTTAAGACGACAGCAATTGCAAATAGAACTAATGAAAGAAAGAATATAACAGTATAGCCACTCCATTTCTCCATACGTGAAATTGTGTATCCTGCTGCTATTGGTCCAATCATTCCAGAGAAGGATGTAAGAAGTCCAAGAAACCCATTAAAGAAATCTCTTGTTTCTGGTTCTGTAATTTCAAATGTCAATAAGTTAAAAGCCAACCAGTAAAAACCGTATCCTACTCCTAAAAGAGCCCCCATTAATAAAATATACTGAGAAGCACTTTTCCCTGCTACTAAGACAACAATAAAAAAAATTGCGAGCGTCCCTACTCCTATTCGTAATAAAATCGAGCGATCGATACGTTTCGCTAATTTTCCCCCTACAAGAAATGTGAGAGGCTGTAATACCACGCTGGCTAAATTATACAAGCCAAGATTCACATAATTTTGTGTTTGTTTCCATAAATAAATATTTACAAACGTATTCGATAAAGAAATTGCGAGCGTGTATAAACCTCCTATAAGGAGCAATAACACTAAATCCCGATTCACTTCAACGTCACCAATTATATGTTTCCATTTCATACACAACTCTCCTTTACTTCATGTTCTAGTCTTCCAAAGACAAGCCCAATTATGTAAAAGGAAAGCATAGAAAAAAGCTAGGAGCTCTCCCCTAGCTTTTTCTATATTTATTACGATTATTTTGCTTCTTGGTAACGTTTTTCAGCAGCGTTCCAATCTACAACGTTCCAGAATGCGCCGATGTAGTCTGGACGACGGTTTTGGTAGTTTAAGTAGTAAGCATGCTCCCAAACATCTAAACCGATAACTGGAGTTTTACCTTCAGTTAAAGGAGAATCTTGGTTTGGAGTGCTTGTTACTTCTAACTCACCATTGTTTACTACTAACCAAGCCCAACCAGAACCGAAGCGAGTTGCGCCAGCTTTTGCGAATTCTTCTTTGAATGCATCGAAGCTACCGAATTTTGCTTCAATTGCAGTTGCAAGTTCACCTACAGGTTGTCCTCCGCCGTTTGGAGATAGGATTGTCCAGAAGAATGTATGGTTAGCATGTCCGCCACCATTGTTACGTACTGCTGTACGGATTGCTTCTGGTACTTCGTTTAAGTTTGCAACTAATTCTTCTACGCTTTTGTCAGCTAATTCTGCATGACCTTCTAAAGCAGCGTTTAAGTTTGTAATGTACGTGTTGTGATGTTTTGTATGATGGATGTTCATTGTTTCTTTGTCAAAGTGAGGCTCTAAAGCATCATACGCATAAGGTAAATTTGGTAATTCGTGTTTTGCCATTGTTATATTCCTCCCAGTTTATGTATTGCCACTTAAGTGACATACAACTTCATTCTACCCTAATTGCCATAGGGTGCAAACAAATAAATCACATTGTCTTGCTATCATTAAAGTAGCAAAATTCCCACTTCTTTTCAATTAAAATGCTCATATATTCCGTAAAAAAAGCTTCCTTCTACAAGGAAGCTTCCTGCTAACATAATAAACATGCGAAATGGATATGGACCCTGTAGGACTCGAACCTACGACCGGACGGTTATGAGCCGTCTGCTCTAACCAGCTGAGCTAAGGGTCCACAATTATGTATGTAACAACATATCAAATAGAGGAATTCCTATCGGATATGCTCTTTAAGAAATGTAAGATAAATTTACCATATAGAAAAGAAAAGTGTCAATTGTATTTTTCTTATTTAAAAGAAGAAAGTTAATAAAAGAAATTTAGTTATCTCCACTATATGTAAATATAATATATCTTGAGATTCTCTAGATTCCTACGTTACAATGATTTTATACATACATAAAGGAAGTGAATCTATGTCCATATTTACCCAATTCGTAAAAAGCATATACTCGCCTAAAGATATGGCGCTATTCCGTTTTCAAAAAATCGGTAAAACCATTTTGTATATTATGCTACTTTGCTTAATTACTACTATTCCAAGAACTTTTTTGTACGGTAGTTTTATCCAGGATGGTGTTGGCATGGTAAATCAAGTCATCGATAAAGATTTACCTGATTTTAAAATCGAAAATGGCGAACTAAAAGCCGATATTGATCAACCTATTGAAAAAGAAGAAGGAAATACACTTTTCGTATTTGATCCAAATTCAACAGACCTAGAAAAATATCAAAATAAAACAGGTTTATTTGTTTTAAAAGATAAAGTAGTCTCTATGGGAAATGGTCAAACACAAACGTATTCTTATAACGATTTGTTAGGTGCATCTCTTGAGAAAAAAGATCTACAAGAATTTATTTCTTTATTCGATAATATTTATCCAATTTTATTATTTGTTATTGGATTCTTAGTGTATCTATTCCAATTATTCATAACTTTTGTAGGCGTGACTTTACTTGCGTTCATCGGTTCTGCTATGAGCGGTCAACGTAAACTATCCTATAAACAAGTTTGGACACTAACTGCATACAGCTACACGATCCCAACCATTTTCTTCATGATTATGGATTTATTCAAAATCGTCGTACCTGGAGCAACGTTCATTTATATCGCTGTTGTTTTAATCGTTCTATACTTAACGATTAAAGAGGTACCCAAACCGAAAGAAAAATAAAAAATGCCTAAATAGGCATTTTTTTTTTGGACAAGCATATATTCCTAGCAAAGGAGTGAAGAATATGAAGAGATTAGGTATATTCCTATTCGTGCTTGTTCTCGGTTATATATTTTATTACGATATAAAAATCGGTACTTTACCGATGTTAAGTTCATATAAAAAAACAACTGCTGCTCAAACAATTAAAAAAGAAAACACAGACAGTCAACAAAATAAAGCGAACAAAACAGAAAAAGAAACGGATGTATCTTATAAAACAATTGAAGTAAAAACTGGTGAGACAGTTCTTTCTATTACAGAACAAATTAACAAGAAAAAAATTCCTTCCATAGAAAAAGTCATTGACGACTTTAAACAATTAAACAAAAGTACATCTGCTACAAAAATACAAATTGGAAAGTCTTATAAATTCCCGTTATATCAATAAGCTATCACTTAATCCTTGTCAATTACATAAAGGCGCTGATACAATAGTAAAAGTGAAACCGAGTACTTCGGTTTCTATAGCCCTATATCACGTATACTATCATTGATATGAGGGACTAAATAAGAAACTTCTTTTATAAGGAGAGCGATCTATTCGTGAATGAAATGACTCATCGTACAAAAACACGTCCAGTTAAAGTCGGTAATTTAACAATCGGCGGTAATAATGAATTAATTATACAAAGTATGACAACAACAAAAACACATGATGTTGAAGCAACAGTTGCTGAAATCAAGCGTTTAGAAGAAGCCGGCTGTCAAGTCGTCCGCGTTGCCGTTCCAGATGAACGCGCAGCAGATGCTATTGCTGATATAAAAAAACAAATCAACATTCCACTTGTTGCTGATATTCATTTTGATTATCGCCTTGCTTTAAAAGCAATTGAAGGTGGCATCGATAAAGTACGTATCAATCCAGGTAATATTGGTCGTCGCCATAAAGTAGAAGCTGTTGTAAATGCAGCAAAAGAGCGCGGTATTCCAATCCGTATCGGTGTAAACGCTGGTTCATTAGAGCGACACATTTTAGAAAAGTACGGGTACCCAACTGCAGATGGTATGGTTGAGAGCGCGCTACATCATATTAAAATTTTAGAGGACTTAGATTTCCACGATATTATCGTATCTATGAAAGCCTCTGATGTTAACTTAGCAATCGAAGCATACGAGAAAGCTGCTCGTGCTTTTGATTATCCATTACATTTAGGTATTACAGAATCTGGAACATTGTTTGCCGGAACTGTAAAAAGTGCTGCTGGTCTTGGAGCAATCTTAAATAAAGGCATCGGAAATACACTACGTATTTCATTAAGTGCTGATCCAGTTGAAGAAGTAAAAGTTGCTCGCGAATTATTAAAATCATTCGGTCTTGCGTCTAATGCAGCAACACTTATCTCTTGTCCAACTTGTGGTCGTATTGAAATCGATTTGATTAGCATTGCTAACGAAGTGGAAGAATACATCTCTACACTTCAAGTACCAATTAAAGTTGCAGTACTTGGTTGCGCTGTAAATGGCCCTGGTGAAGCTCGTGAAGCTGATATCGGTATTGCCGGTGCACGTGGAGAGGGATTATTATTCCGTAAAGGGCAAGTCGTTCGTAAAGTACCAGAAGAAACAATGGTAGAAGAACTGAAAAAAGAAATCGACGTAATTGCTGCTGAAATGGCTGCTGAACGAGAAAAAGAAAAAGAGACACAAGAACAATAAAAAGAAGGTTGCCACAATATTTGTGAGCAACCTTCTTTTCTACGTAAAAAAGCTCGTCAGTTACATAACCGACGAGCTTTTACTTTGCACATTTTGGACAACGACCATATATTTCAAACTTATGACCCGTTACTTCATAACCAGTAAAATCTTTATTCATAAAATCCATTGGGCAGGAAGTAATCTCTTTCGTCCCCCCACAATCCAAACAAATAAAATGATGATGATGTTCCATAATAGAACAAGTAAAACGAAAATGTTTTTCGCCATTTAATTCCGTTTGTTCTAAAACACCAATCTCAGCAAAAACTGTTAAGTTACGATAAATCGTATCAAAACTAAGCCCTGGATAATCGTCTTTCATATGTTCTAAAACGTCTTTCGCAGTTAAATAACGATTATGTGCTGCAAATAATCTGAGCATCTCTTCTCTTTTTCCAGTATGTTTATATCCTTTTTCTTTCATTAGGCGTAAAGCTTCTGTTAGATTCATACCTATCCCTACTTTATGCAGTTTTTTTCTTCTTCCATAAAATCGCACCGATTAAAATAAGAACTGCTATCATAACAATTGTACCACCTGGCGCTAGATCAAGTTGATACGAAGCAAACATTCCACCAATTACTGCAATTTCACCAAATAAAATGGAAAAGAAAATTGTTTGTTTAAATCCTTTAGCAATACGAATACTTGCTGCAACTGGTAATGTCATTAATGATGATACGAGAAGAACCCCCACTACACGCATTGATACTGCAATGACAAGAGCAACTAATATAATGAAAATAAAGTGAATCCATTTCGCTCTTAAACCAGTTGATACTGCGTATTCCTCATCAAATGATAATAGAAACAGCTCTTTATATAATAAAATAATTGTCGCAACAACAACAATTGCTACAATCCCAATAATAATTAAATCTGTACTTGTTACAGCACTGACACTACCAAATAAATAACTAAATAAGTCTGTGTTAAATCCATTTGCAAGTGAAATGAAAATAACTCCAACCCCCATCCCTGCCGAAAGGATAATTGGAATTGCTAATTCTTGATAGTGCTTATATACAGTTCGTAACTTTTCGATTAGTAGCGCTCCACCAATCGAGAAAATCATCCCCATATATAAGGGGTTTAAAAATCCACCTGTAAAAATGGTTTTTTCAAGTAATAAACTTGCTGCAATACCCGATAACGTCACGTGACTTAATGCATCCGCAATAAGAGATAAACGACGAATAACAACAAACACACCAATTAGCGGTGCAACAAGTCCAATTAAAATACCTGCGTATAAAGAATTACGTAAAAAGTCATATTGTAAAAAATCTTGTATCATTATATCCTCCCGTGATGCTCATGTTCGTGTTCTAAACGATGAACATGATGTCCATATAAGACGGACATTTCTGCATCTTCTAACTCTCGGAACTTCTCTACATTTCCATGGAAATGTAGATGTTGGTTCAGGCATGCAACATGTGTTACTTTTTCAGTAACAGCTCCCATATCATGAGTAACAAGAATTAATGTGATCCCGAGCCTTTTGTTTAAATCCTCTAATATTTCGTAAAAACTTTCCACATTTTTCACATCGATTCCAACAGTAGGCTCGTCCAAAATAAGCAATTCAGGATCACTAACGAGCGCACGAGCAATAAATACACGCTGTTGCTGTCCACCAGAAAGCTCTCCAATGTTACGACCTTGAAACTCACTCATCCCTACATCAGCAATTGCTTTTTCTACCTTTTTTTTATCCTCTTTTGTAAAAAAGCGAAAAAGCCCTTTTTTCGAAACAAGTCCCATTGAGACAACTTCAGAAACAGTTGCTGGAAAACCAGAATTGAAACTATTTGCCTTTTGGGATACATAACCAACTTTGTTCCATTCCTTAAACCTCTTACTATCAACGCCAAACACGCGTATACTTCCTTCTTTTGGCTTTAAAACGCCTAATAAACACTTAAGTAAAGTTGATTTACCTGAACCATTCGGTCCCACTAAACCTAAAAAAGCTCCCTTCGGAACTTGCAAATTAATATTTTCTAACACATTCCGATCTTCATATCGGAATGTTAAACCTTCAATTTCTAATATATTATTCATAGCATCTCACCTATTTTAATTCAGAATGATTCCGATTTATATCTATTTGAATTATAGTACAGCTTATTATAGTTGTAAACCAATCTGCCTAAAATATATCTATTTTTTCAAGAAACCTTACTATTATAACAAAAAGCAGAGAAAAATTCTCTGCTTTCAAAAAATATTCCTATAAACTTTTAGTGAATAGCCGATTTAAACTTACCACCATTTGTCTCTTGCGTGCTCATAATCGTAACAAACGCATTTTCATCAATTTCATGCACAATTGACTTTAATTTCGTCACTTCTAGACGCGTTACAACTGCATAAATAACTTCTTTTTCTTTATCCGTGTAACCACCTTTTGCTACAAGCTTTGTCGTTCCACGGCCAAGACGATGCAAAATCGCGTTTGATACTTCCTCATATTGATCAGATACAATTAAAACCGCCTTCGTTTCATCTAGCCCTTGAATTACTGTATCGATTGTTTTAAATGCGATATAGTACGTCATAACAGAATACATCGCTTGTTCCACACCAAACACAAATGCTGCCCATGCAAAAATAAATAAGTTCACAAACATTACGAATTCACCAACAGAGAACGGTAGTTTCTTCGTTAATAAAATCCCCATAATTTCAGTTCCATCTAACGACCCACCATGACGAATTACAAGTCCTACACCAAGACCTAAAATAAGCCCACCAAACACTGTCGCTAAAATAGGTTCTGTTGTAAATGGTGGCACCGCATGTAACGTTGACTCAATGAAAGCTAACGCTACAATACCAAATGTCGAAGATAACATAAATGTTTTTCCAATTTGCTTATAACCGGAATACATAAATGGGATATTGAGAACAACGACTAAAGTAGAAAAACTTAACCACCAAATGTTAGGAGTAAGATAATCTAATATAAGAGAAATACCAATAATTCCACCATCAATAATTTTATTTGGCATTAAAAATAGTTCAATCGCCACCGCCGCGCATGCTGCTCCAAAAATAATCATAACTAAACGATAAATAAGATGAATAACACTTTCTTTTCGATGTTGCTTTTGCTCCATAAGCCCTCCCTGTACTCTTTTTCTGTAGTTTCGTCCTTATATTATAACATACGCTTCTTTTCCTCATGAAAAAAGAAACTCCATACGAATATGTACAAGCTACATGCTCATATATTTCGATAGAAGAACGCGTGAAGGAGGATAATAAGATGAACCTCATTAAACAAATTGTTAATAAAAAATTAAATCATATTTCTACAAAAGAGTTATTAAAATATAGCAAAGAATACGAAGTTCCTATTACAGCCGCACAAGCTGACCAAATCGTTTTACTTATGAAGGGTAAAAATATTAATATTTACGATAACAACGAGCGACTAGAGCTCTTAAAACAGATCGCAAAAGTAACTTCCCCTGCCACTGCCCAACAAGTAAATACATTATTTCAGCAACTACTAAAATAAGGAGGGGATTTCCCCTCCTTATTGCGCTTTAATTTTTTCAAGAAGCCCTTCATCAAAAGTGCCGTTTTTCAGCATTTCGATTTCCAATTTATATGGTGGCTTCTTATCTTTTTTATCTTCCCCTACATACGGTGTTTCAAGAATTTTTGGTACATGCATTAACTGTGGATGATGTACAATGTGATGCAATGCTTTATACCCAATGTGACCAAATCCAATGTTTTCATGACGGTCTTTTCCTGCTCCGCGTACATTTTTACTATCATTAATATGAAGTACTTGTAAACGATCTATACCAACGATCTTATCAAATTCGTTTAATACGCCGTCAAAGTCATTTACAATATCATATCCTGCATCGTGCGTATGACACGTATCAAAGCATACGGATAGCTTTTCATTATATTTTACACCATCAATAATCTTTGCAATTTCTTCAAAGCTACGACCGCATTCTGTTCCTTTTCCTGCCATCGTCTCTAACGCAATGTTAACCGTCTGTTCTGGCGTTAACACTTCATTAAGCCCTTTAATAATTTGTTGAATACCAGCATCTGCTCCAGCACCAACGTGCGCTCCTGGGTGAAGAACAATTTGTTTCGCTACACCTAATGCCGATGTTCTTTCAATTTCCATGCGAAGAAAGTCTACGCCTAATTGGAATGTTTCTGGCTTCGTCGTATTCCCAACATTAATAATATACGGCGCATGGACGATAATTTCCTCAATTCCGTTCAGCTCCATATGTTTTCTTCCTGCTTCTATGTTCAATTCTTCAATTGGTTTTCTTCGTGTATTTTGCGGTGCACCTGTATAAATCATAAACGTTGTTGCACCGTATGAAACAGCCTCTTCACTTGCTGCTAATAACATTTTCTTACCACTCATAGAAACATGAGATCCAATCTTTAACATACAATCACCTCTTCAATATACAATAGATATAATGATAGCATAATTTGTAGAAATATGTAGTGAATTGTTTGTTCACAAAAGACGCACTACACAAATTCATATGACTATTTAGACAGACTATACTCTTCATTTAAATTAGCGGGATTAAAAAAAGATAAGGGAAACCCCTTATCTTTTTTTATTGCTATATTTTCTCTTCACTTTGTCACGTTCTGTTGCAAGTTTACGTTTATAGTTTGGTTTTACTTTTTTCGGTTTTTTAATAACTTTCGTTGCCATAACATCAAGTTCGTCATTTGGTTTTTTACGGCTCTTACGACGACGACGCTCACCTAAATCTGCCCACTCATCTCCACGTAAATCTACATGTTTAAACTCGATATGACGTTGTTTTTCTAAGCTATCTAACGCTTCTTCGTTTGCTGGATCATAAATCGTCACTGCAATACCAGAATGCCCCGCACGTGCTGTTCTTCCAACGCGGTGAACGAAGAAATCTAAATCTGATGGTAGCTCATAGTTAATAACATGGCTAATCCCTTCAATATCAATACCACGTGCTGCTAAATCAGTCGCAACAATATATTGGAATTCAAGGTCACGAATTTGTTTCATCATTTTTTTACGATCACGTGGTGATAAATCCCCGTGAATTCGTCCAACTTTTAAGCCACGTTCCATTAATCCATCAGCAACTTGGTCTGCCATCTTTTTCGTATTCGTGAAAACAACTGCTAAATACGGTTTAAATTGAAGTAGCATTTTATGCACTAAATCAATTTTATTACGATGTTTAGAAGGCACTAAATAGTGTTCAATGTTTCCAGCTGCAACTTGTTTTGGATTGATATGAATATGCTCTGGATTCTCCATATATTTCTTCAGAAACGGTTTTAGTTTTTGAGGAATTGTTGCAGAGAAAACTAACATTTGCAAGTTTTTAGGCATGCGTGCTGCAATTTTGTCTACATCATGAATGAATCCCATATCAAGCATTAAGTCTGCTTCATCGACAATAATCGTATTTGCTTTATGAACAAATAATGCTTGTTCTTCAACTAAGTCTTTAATACGTCCTGGTGTCCCAACTACGATATGAGGTTGTTTTTTCAATTTCTCAATTGAACGTTGTTTATCAGTTCCACCAATTAAACAACGTGCTGTAATCATTTGGTCTTCCGCACAAAACTTTGTTAATTTCACGATTTCTTCGTAAATTTGTTGTGCTAACTCACGAGTAGGCGCTGTAATAACAAGTTGTACTTCTTCACGACTTGCATTAATTCTGTTTAATGTAGGAAGTAAGTATGCATGTGTTTTCCCAGAACCTGTTTGGGATTGTCCAATTACACTTACACCTTTTTTCACGACTGGGAAAATTTTCTGCTGAATTCCTGTCGGCTCTGTAAAGCGTAGTTCACGAACTGCATCTATTAAAAATGGTTTAAAATCATACTGTGTAAAAGTTTGTTGTGTCATAAGTTACACCTTCTTTCTAAAATTTCTACTGCGCGCACAAATCAGTCAAGTCTACATTATATCGAAATCTACAAGTAAAATCCATCTTTAGTTTAGGTTTTCACTTCAAAAACTAACCTTCTTCCCTTTTATTGCATATTGTATGTGTATATACCTAACTGAAGAAAGGAGGATTTCTCACATGTTTCCGAAATCCCCTACAAGGCAAATGTATCCGAATCCAGGGCAGCAACCTTATACACCATATCCAATTCCACAACTACCACCAATGGCACAAAAAAAGAAAGGTTTTCTTGCTAAGCTTTTTAAAAAACACGATCCAACCGAGCCTTTTATGCAAATGGTTCCACCTTACCGACAAATGGAAGGGCAACCGATGATGCATCAGCAACCACCACCGCCCCAATATCAACAGCAATATCCGCAGCAATATCAACAACAATATCCGCAGCAACATCCACAATATCAACCATACATGCAGCAATATCCTGAGCAAATGATACCGCCTCAAATGTATGAATCAACTGAAACGCGCGGGGGCACAACTACAGCTGCGGCAACAGCAAGCAGTGGCATCGGCAGTTTTTTTTCGAACTTAATTTCAAATCCAACTAATATGATAAATAACATCGAAAAAGTATCCCAAGTCGTTCAATCTGTAGGTCCTGTCGTCGAACAGTACGGTCCTATTATGCGTAGTCTACCAAGCATTGTTAAAATCCTCACCTCTGGAAAAAGCACGGAAGAAAATCAAACGGAAAATGTAACAGAGCCAGTTGAAGTAGAAAGTCCGCCTCCTGCACCTCAAAAAAAGAAACGAAAACGAAAGAAAATAGTGATTGAACCTGTAATAGAAAAAGAGTTACCGAAAGAACCAGTTCAACAAACAGCAACAAAACCAAAACTATATGTGTAACAATCCTTTGTTTTCTATCCACTCCTCCTTTATAATGTAAAAGACTATGCACAAAAGTATCCCTTGTTTAGAAGGAGAGGATTACTCATATGAAAATTGTTAAAATTTCCCCTCGTGGTTATTGCTACGGTGTTGTCGATGCAATGGTAATTGCACGTAATGCCGCATTAGATAAATCATTGCCGAGACCCATTTATATTTTAGGTATGATTGTTCACAATAAACATGTTACAGACGCTTTTGAAGAAGATGGAATCATCACATTAGACGGTCCAAGTCGCTTAGAAATTTTAGATAAAATTGATTCTGGTACTGTTATTTTCACTGCACACGGTGTTTCTCCAGAAGTTAAACAACGCGCAAAAGAAAAAGGTTTAACGACAATCGATGCTACTTGCCCAGATGTTACCAAGACGCATGACCTTATCGAAGCTAAGAAAGCGGAAGGGTATCATGTCATTTATATCGGTAAAAAAAATCATCCAGAGCCAGAAGGCGCAGTTGGTATTGCACCTGACATCGTTCACCTTATCGAAAGAGCCGATGATTTAAAAACATTAGAAATCCCAACAGATAAAATTTTAGTAACAAATCAAACAACGATGAGTCAATGGGATGTTCAACATTTAATGGAGGACATTCAAAAAAAATTCCCAACAGCAGAATTCCATAAAGAAATTTGTTTAGCAACTCAAGTTCGCCAAGAAGCTGTCGCTAAACAAGCTGATGTTGCAGACTTAACAATTGTTGTTGGTGATCCGAAAAGTAACAATTCAAATCGCTTAGCACAAGTATCACAAGAAATCGCGGGTACAAAAGCATATCGAGTTGCTGATGTAAGCGAAATTCAATTAGAGTGGCTACAAGGTGTAGAAAACGTAGCTGTTACAGCAGGTGCTTCTACTCCAACGCCAATTACGAAAGAAGTTATCGCTTTCTTAGAGCAATATAACCCAATGAATCCCGCTACATGGGAAAGAGTTCGAAAAGTACCGTTACAAAAAATATTACCTCGCGTGAAAGTGAAAAAAGAACAATAATAAAAACCGTTGCTTGCATGAGCAACGGTTTTTATTTTTCTTATACAAATATAAATGGATCTGTATGTAACTGCGAAGCATGAATGTGTACATTGAGTTTCTTTGCATCCACTTTTTCTTGTAATTGCTTTTGTACACCTTGTTTCATTACTTTTTCAACATTATGTCCTGGGTCAACTATATTTAAACCGAGCATCATCGCATCATGAGCAACATGATAGTACATGTCACCAGTTACATATACATCTGCTCCTTTAAATTTCGCTTGGTTTATATATTTATTACCATCTCCACCAAGTACAGCTACTTTACGCACTTTATCGTCTAACTTACCGACAACTCTTGCGCCCTTCACGTCTAATGATTGTTTCACATGTTCTGCAAATTGACCAAGCGTCATTTCTTCTTGTAAGTATCCTATTTTTCCTAGGCCTAACGTTTCACCTTTATTATCAAGCGGATACACATCGTATGCTACTTCTTCATAAGGGTGCGCCGTTACCATTGCTTTAATCACTTTCCGCTGTAATGAAACTGGAATAATCGTTTCGATTCGCACTTCTTTTACACGTTCTAACTGTCCAGTTTCCCCGATATAAGGATTTGTCCCCTCTTGAGGTACAAATGTGCCTGTACCCTCGCTACTAAACGTACAGTGGCTATAATTGCCGATATGACCAGCACCTGCGTCTCCTAATGCATTCCTTACTTCTTCTGCATGAGTGACTGGCACAAACACAACAACTTTTTTCATTTCTTCTGCATATGTCGGTGCCAAAACTTCTGTATTTTGCAATCCTAACGCCTCAGCAAGTAAATCATTTACCCCGCCCTTAGCAACATCCACATTTGTATGCGCTGCATAGATTGCAATATCATTTTTAATACACTTTTCAATAATTTTCCCATACGCCTTATCTGTATGAATCGCTTTTAACGGGTTAAAAATTAAAGGATGATGAGCAATAATGACATTTGCCCCTAATTGAATTGCTTCATCCACAACTTCTTCCGTTACATCTAACGCAATCAATACGTGCCGCACCGGTTTATTAAGCGCTCCAATCTGCAGGCCAATCTTATCTCCTTCCATCGCCAAATGCTTCGGATACATACTTTCAAATAAAGAAATAATTTCATGGCCATTTGGAATTTTACTCATGATAAAACCTCCCCTATCATTTTCATTTTCGCTTCTACTTCCCCACGCTTCGCTTTTGTTTCTTCAGAATCAGCTGCACGTTCTAACTGTTTTAAAATATTTTGGAAGTTTTTTAATTCTCCTTCCCATTTTTCAACGAAGGCTTCACTTTTTTCTGTTATTAAAAATGGTCCCATAAACAATTCAGCTTGTTTATTTTCAGAGTAAGGCGCTGCAACATTTCCTCGCTCCCCTACTAAAATTTCGTAAATTTTCCCATCTTCTTTTACGATTTTTTCATGGATAAGCTCCCAACCATTCTCAATAAACCATTCACGAATATGATGCGCTGCAATATTAGGCTGTAAAATTAAACGTGTTACACCTTCTAATTTTTCTTTACCACTTTCTAAAATGTCACGAATTAACGCTCCGCCCATTCCGGCAACTGTAATTACATCTACTTCTCCTGGTGCGATAACAGCTAATCCATTCCCTTTACGCACATCTACTTTATCTTGTAAACCACTTTCAGCTACAGTTGCTTGCGCAGAGCGAAATGGTCCATCTACGACCTCTCCTGCAACTGCTTTTGTAGCAATATTATTTATAATTGTATAACACGGTAAATACGCATGATCCGATCCAATATCAGCGACTGTAGATCCTACTGGTATTTCACGTACAACTTCTTCTAATCGTTTTGAAAGCTTTACTTCATTCATGTATTTCCATTACTCCTTCTCTTGTCAGTCTGTCTCCATGATAATGAATTTATAGTAGTTGTTGCAAGCCCATAACAACAATTCACTGCTCTATCATTCATCGTATTTTAGAAAATATAGAAAAACAAGCCCTTTGCATAAGCAAAAGGCTTGTCATACGGAACTTTATTTTTTCTTCGATAACCAATCAGCTACTTTAGCGGCTTGATCAGCTGGAACTATATTGGCAGGCATATTGCCTTTTCCTTTCGAAAGAATTTCTTTAATTTCATCCTTTGAAAGTTTCCCACCAATTTTTTGCAAGTTAGGTCCAACTGCCCCTTGTAACTGATCACCATGGCAGCTCGTACAGCTTTGCTTCACAATATCTTCTGGTTTTGATGCCGTTTGTGCTGGCTTCCCGCCATTTTTTGCATCAGCTAACTCTTTAGATTTATTTAGCCCCTGAAATGAAAATACAAACATAACGATAATACCCAATGCTGCAATAAGAGCGAACGGAATCAGCGGATTACGTTTCATATCTCTTCTCCCCCCTCTATACCCCTAAATAGTTAGATGATTCAGTCATTTCCATTGTACTTGAAAACGCTCTATCAGAAAAGAGTAAACTACCACTTGTTAAAAATATTCCATAAATTCAGTTTATTGTTTTTTATTGTCATATCGCTTATTATTTCGATAATTATTAACGTTTCTCATCATATTTTTCGCTTTTCTACATATATTTTTGTATAGAATAAACAAAATTAATCGAAAAATCGAAAAATGAGCATTTGCAAATCAAAAGACAATTCTGTAAAATAAATTACAAGAAATTGTAATCGTTGCCGATAGCTAAATTTTAACAAAAATTAACAAAATAAAAAAGTTTACTTCACAATGGTGAAGTAAACTTAAAAAATAACCTATTCTAAGAAATCCTTAAGACGCTTACTACGGCTTGGATGTCTTAATTTGCGAAGTGCTTTTGCTTCAATTTGACGGATACGCTCTCTCGTTACGCCAAATACTTTCCCAACTTCTTCAAGCGTACGAGTTCGTCCATCATCTAAACCGAAACGAAGACGTAGAACATTTTCTTCACGATCTGTTAGCGTATCTAACACATCTTCTAATTGTTCTTTTAGCAATTCATAGGCTGCATGGTCCGCAGGCGATGTTGCTTCTTGGTCTTCAATAAAGTCACCTAAATGGGAGTCATCTTCTTCACCAATTGGTGTTTCAAGAGAAACTGGCTCCTGTGCAATTTTTAAGATTTCACGTACTTTTTCTGGAGCAAGATCCATTTCTTCACCAATCTCTTCAGGAGACGGTTCACGACCTAAATCTTGTAATAATTGGCGTTGTACACGAATTAACTTGTTAATCGTTTCAACCATATGGACTGGAATACGAATTGTTCGCGCTTGGTCTGCAATGGCACGTGTAATAGCTTGGCGAATCCACCAAGTTGCATACGTACTAAATTTGAAACCTTTACGATAATCGAACTTTTCAACAGCTTTAATTAGACCCATATTACCTTCTTGAATTAAGTCTAAGAAAAGCATACCACGGCCTACATAGCGCTTTGCAATACTTACTACAAGACGTAAGTTTGCTTCTGCAAGACGACGTTTCGCTTCTTCATCGCCTTCTTCAATACGCGTTGCAAGTCGAATTTCTTCTTCTGCAGATAGTAAGTCTACACGACCAATTTCTTTTAAATACATACGAACAGGATCGTTGATTTTAACCCCTGGTGGTACACTTAAATCATTGAGGTCAAACTCTTCTTCTGTTTTTGAAATTTGGCGATTATTAGGGCCTTCTTCGTTGTCATTATCACCAACTAAGTCAATGCCTTGTTCACCTAAATATTCATAGTATTCATCCATTTGATCGGATTCAATTTCAAATCCATTCATGCGTTCTGCAATCTCTTCATATGTAAGAACGCCACGTTTTTTTCCGAGCTCAGTGAGTTGTTCTTTCACTTGCTCAAGGGTCATTTCAGTTTCAATTTGTTTAGAACGAGCTGGTTTGTCAGCCATCTGTTCCCCTCCTTACGCGAGATACAAACATTCATTATACTAAAACTTTATCAAAAAAGCTATTTTCTCGCTTTTTGATTTTGTAAATATGCTACATAATATTTAGCAGCCTCTACAGGATCTGTTTTTTCCATTTGTTTCACTTTAAAGATGATCTCCATCTTTTCAAGTTTTTCCTGATGCCGCCTAAGCGTCTCCAAATGGCCTTGCAACACTTCTTCTGTGTATTCTGGATTAATAAATTCATCCGTCGAAATATCAGTGATAATATTTTTCAACTTTTCATCAGAGAGCCAACTTAAAAATGTTCCGACTGAAGGTTCATTTCCCTTTTCATAATATGCGTATAGTTCATATAAAATCCCTTTATGTTCTTCTGTATGAAAATCTTCTATATGGGATTCCATACGAACAGCTACTTCTGCACTTTGCAACATATGGTAAATAATTTCTCTTTCCGCTCTTTCAAAACCTGTTAACTTCGGTTTTGTTTGAACGACTTGAGACGGTTTAGCAACCTGCTTTATTTGTTTTTGCTGTACCTTTTGTTCTTTGCGATATTGGTGCAATTGATTCAAAAGTGTTTCCATTGAATACGAAAATTCTTGCGATAATGACTTCAAATATGACTCTGCCTGCATCGCATCTTGTAACAACGATAACTCTTTTAAAACACTTTTCACATATTCTTCTTTGCCAGACTCATCTTGCAAATTTTTCCCTAAACGCAAATAATTTATTTTAAAACCAACAAAACTCACACTTGATTTCACAAGATTTTCAAAAGCGGTAGTCCCATATTGTTGCACATATTCATCAGGATCAAGCTTATCTGGCAAGGATGTGACTTTCACTTGGCAACCAACTTTTAGCAATAATTGCCCTGCTTTCATCGTCGCTTCTCGCCCTGCTTTATCACCATCATAGCAAAGAACAACAGTTTCAACGTTACGTCGCAGAAGTTTTGCTTGTTCTTCAGTTAAAGCTGTTCCCATTGTCGCAACAGCTTCTTCCACACCACTTTTTACCGCAGCTAGTACATCGGCATATCCTTCAAAAAGAACCACTTGCCCACGCTTTCTAATAAACGGTCTTGCTTGGTGGAAGTTATACAACAATTTACTTTTGTGAAAAATCGGTGTTTCAGGGCTATTTAAATATTTCGGAGTGTCATCCCCTAACGCCCTTCCACTAAACGCTATCACCTTACCTTGTAACGTATAGATCGGGAACATAACTCTTCCACGGAAGCGATCGTAATGACTACCATCCTTCTCACTTCTTATTAGAAGGCCAGCTTGTTCCATACTAGACAGCGATAAACCTCTTTTTTGTAAAATTTTCGTCGCCGCATCCCAAGCAGGTGATGCATAACCAATTTCAAACTTCTCAATCATCTCTTTCGTAATACCACGGTTTAATAAATATGAAAGTGCTTCATTTCCCTCTTCCGTATTTACTAATAAATGATGATAATACTTTTTCAATAATTCATGAGCTTGTTGCATGATGACAGTGTCATCAGATATGTCTTCTTGTTGTCCTTGTCCTGATGTGTACTCTGCAACCGCAATTCCATTTCTTTCGCCTAGCTTTTGAACAGCCTCGGTAAAAGCCAGTCCTTCCATTTTCATTAGAAAGGAAAATACATTTCCACCTTCTCCACATCCGAAGCAATGAAAAATTTGCTTATCAGATGAAACAGAGAATGAAGGAGAATTCTCACCATGAAATGGACAAAGGCCGAAATAGTTACGCCCCTGTTTTCTAAGTTGAACGTATTCACCAATGACTTCTACAATATCGGATGATGTCCGAATCTGTTCAACAACTTCTTCGGGAATTCTGTTCCCCATAACTCCATCTCCGTGTCGTATTTTGTATTCGATATAAATTAAAAAATTCCTTTATAATTCGACAATATTTTTCTAAACTTGTTAGAAAGTGTTGCCGATTACATTGTATAAACGATTTTGAACCTTTCCTATAGGTCCTTTATCTGCATAAATCGCATATACATACTTGCTATATAAAATTGTATACATTTGCTCATCTGTTACAAATGTATCTCTTAGAAACAATACATATACACCTTTTTCCAAGAAGAGTAGCAAGCCACATATACTGTTTGATCTTGAGATCTGTAACTTTTTCATGTTGATCCATATAACAATCAACTCCATTTTGTTCAGTATCTACAATGATCCAATTGCCTTGCTATTTCCTTAAAGGATGAGCATATGATGCGACAAACAAAATTCCGACATGAAATTCCGCTCCAACTTGCACAATTTCAGCCTTCACGGGATATACATCTACACCAACTAATATGTTGTTGATGTTTTGCATATTTCTGTATTCTACATCCCTTCTGTGAATCCTTCCATAATGTGCGTTTTCTTGTATAGATTTTGTCGATTTAACGTAATTACATGTCTTTTTCGTAAATCCTATCCCTAGTTTATTCTGAAAAATTAAAGTCTAAACGTAAAATATAGGTTTTTATCACAATTTTTTATTATAATATATTTTCTTCAACTACGCTACATATCCCTTTATTTTTTCATCTTACATTTCAGGATGACAAACTCACACCTTGAATATACTAAAAGACAAAGGAGTATAAGTATAACCATTACACTACAATCTATTACAAAATCCATAGGTATCATATTTCACACGAGCGAAAAAAGCACATTCACCTTTGGTAAATGTGCTAAAACATTTTTTGGTTTTGCACTGCATTCACAATAATATTTGCTGTTTCTTCAATCGCTTTATTCGATACATCGATTACTTGGCAATTTATTTTACTAATTACTTCCTCAAAGTGATCAATTTCTTCTTGAATACGATTAATATTTGCATATGTTGCTCCATCACTTAATCCAAGTGATTTTAATCGTTCTTTTCGAATATGATTTAACTTATCTGGCGTAATTTTCAAACCGAAACATTTTTCTTTTGCCACTTGATATAGTTCTTCAGGTGGGTCAACTTCTGGCACGAGTGGTACATTCGCAACTTTCAAGCGTTTGTTATGAGCTAAATATTGGGAAAGTGGTGTTTTTGATGTACGCGAAACACCAATCAACACGATATCTGCTTTTAAAATACCTCGTGCATCTCTGCCGTCATCATACTTCACAGCAAACTCAATCGCTTCAATCTTTTTAAAGTATTCTTCATCTAACCTACGGACAACACCTGGCTCATATCTCGGCACTTGCCCCGTAATTTCTTCAATTTGATCAATAAGAGGGCCGATAATATCGTATGCCTCTACCCCTTCTTTTGCAGCCTCTGTTACTAAATACTGGCGCATATCAGGCTTAACTAACGTAAAACATATAAGTGCTTGATTACTCTTAGCAATCGAAATCACTTCTTTTAATGTCCCTGTATCTTCTACATACGGTACACGTCTAATATCAGGAGCAAACGGGAATTGCCCCATTGCTGCTCGAACAACCAAATCAGCCGTTTCCCCTACAGAGTCAGATACGACATATACGATTTTATTATCCATTACATTACCTCACTTTAAACAAATTACACTTATTCGTTATTTACTAAATTTACAAACGCACGTGTAATATTTGTTTTTGTAATTCGCCCAATCACTTCTAAACCTTGTTTCGTATCTTTTACAACTGGCATTGCATCAATCTGTCTTTCTATTAATTCCATCGCAATATCATATAAAGAATCCTCTCTACGACACATCGCAATGTTTGGCATCCTTGTCATGATAATATTAACCGGAAGAGAGGTTAAATCCTGCTTTCCTAAGCTCGCTCTTAATAAATCTTTACGAGACACAACACCAACTAATAGAGTCATCTGATCTACAACGAACAATGTACCAACGTCCTCTAAAAACATCGTACAAATTGCATCGTATACGGAAACATTTTTATCAATTACAACCGGTCTAGATTGATAATCTTGTACTTTAATTTTCTTAACAGCTTCAGATAATAGCTGCCCCCCAGTTTTACCCGTATAAAAATAACCTACGCGTGGACGTGCTTCTAAATAACCAGCCATCGTTAAAATTGCTAAGTCTGGTCTTAGCGTCGCACGTGTTAGACCCAATTGCGCTGCAATTGATTCCCCTGTAATAGGACCGTGATCTTTTACAATCTGAATGATATGTTCTTGCCGTTTATTCAGCTCTATGATAATCACCACCTTTAATGCACAACGAAAAAAGTTATACTATCTCTTAAATATTATATACTAAATATGCTATTCGAAAAAGAAAGTATGTAAAAAGGACCGTATACGGCCCAAAATTATATTTGAAACTTATCAAGTTGTTCTAAAAAACGTCTTGATTTCAAATAAATTCCGCAATATTCATCATAATATGTATTCAATACTAAACGCATTTGTTTTTTTGTGCTATCCTTTACCGATACATTTCCGAGCCTATGTAAATCGAAATGGAAGAAAAGACGTAATAATTTATGAACAGCTTCTCCTACCGGTATACGATATGGGTCTTGCTCTGCATGACGTGAGCACAGAAAACCGCCTTCCCTGACGGAGAAGGCGACAAAGTCTGTTTCTTGATGACAAATCGCACATGTATCAAAGTACGGGCGCATCCCTAATACCGGAAGCATTTTCGTTTGATAAATTAATGATAATACTTCTGGATCAACACCCTCACACATATAATGCAACGTTTGATATAACATTTCAAATAAATACGGATTATGTTTTTTATCTTCTGTTGCTTTATCAGTTAACTCAACAATAAATGATGCATAAGCAGTTAAAAATATATCCTCGCGAATTTCTTTCATAGTTGAAATAATCTCGCCTTGTTGCAATGTTCCAAGCCCAGATCCCATTTGAATTAGAAAATGGCCATGTGTCATTAATTGCGACACAGATGCTAATCGGCTTTTCGGTTTTTTTGCCCCTCTTGCCATTGCACTTACCTTACCAAGTTCTCTTGAGAATATTGTAACAATTTTGTTCGTTTCTCCGTAATCTGTCGTACGGATAACGATGCCCTCAACTTTTTGAAACATGTTCGTCACCATCCAAGGTTTGAACAAAACGGGTCAAGAAATTGGAGAGTCTAGATGCGCTAGCTCCTCTTCATGTTGATCCATCTCATCGTTTACGTCTTTTTCCATTTCTTTCAAAAGCAAGTACGTTTCAATGCTTCCTGTTTTGGAGAAAAACTTCCAGGTAAAATCTAGCATAAGAATCCACCTTTCTCAATAAGCGTAGCCTATAAACCAATTTCCTTTGTTGTTATTAAATTGACCCATTTTGTCCATTTTCATGTGAGAAAAATTTTTCCTAATTTATCAAAGTTCATAAAAACCAATAATCAGTGGATGAACCAACCATCCACTGATTACAACTTTACTCTATTTTAGTACTCATCCTCGCGGAAACCTAGGTCACGAAGCTGAGACATTTTATTACGCCAATCTTTTTGCACTTTTACCCATACTTCTAAAAATACTTTAGAACCAAGTAGCGCTTCAATATCAAAACGAGCTCGCTTACCAACTTCTTTTAACATTTTTCCTTGTTTTCCGATGATGATTCCTTTTTGTGATGCACGTTCAACAACAATCGTTGCATTTATATAAACTGCCCCGCCCTCACGCTTTTGAATCGCATCGATAACAACAGCCACAGAATGCGGCACTTCTTCACGTGTTAAATGTAGTACTTTCTCACGAATAAGCTCTGCAATAATAAATCTCTCCGGATGATCCGTTACTTGATTCTCTGGATAGTATTGTGGTCCTTCTGGTAAATACTTTTTAATTGTCCCAATTAAAGCGTCCACATTATTACCGTCTAACGCAGAAATTGGTACAATCTCTGCAAACTCATGTAGTTTACGATATTGATCAATTAACTCTAGTAATTGCTCTGGATGAAGTTGGTCAATTTTATTAATGACTAAAAATACTGGTTGTTTTGTTTCTTTTAATTTCTCAATGATGAATTCCTCACCACGACCAAATCCTTCAACTGCATTAACCATAAACAGAACAATATCAACTTCTTTTAATGTCGTTTGCGCCATCTTTACCATGAAGTCGCCTAATTTATGTTTAGGTTTATGTATTCCTGGTGTATCAATGAAAATAACTTGTGCATCATTTTCTGTATATACACCTTGAATTTTATTACGAGTCGTTTGTGGCTTATCACTCATAATAGCAATTTTCTGGCCGATAATACGGTTTAAAAATGTAGATTTTCCAACATTCGGTCTGCCAATAATAGAGACAAAACCTGATTTATAACCTTTTCTATTCATGTAAATCCTCCGCTAAAAATGCTCCTGGTAACAATTCTCCGACTGTCGTCTCTTGAACGTCACCATGTAAGTTTGATAAGTATACTTTCGTATCCTGTTTACATAATTCTACCATAACTTGTCGACATGCTCCACAAGGAGGTACTGGACGCTTTGTATCTGCTACAACCGCAATGGCTACAAATTCGTTATCCCCTTCAGAAACCGCCTTAAATAAAGCTGTTCTTTCAGCACAATTACATAAGCCATATGATGCATTCTCAACATTACATCCACGATACACTTTTCCATCGCGCGTTAATAATGCTGCACCTACTTGAAATTTAGAATATGGTACGTACGCTTGTTTACGCGCTTCGATTGCTTCTAGAATTAATTGTTTACTATTCATATTCCCGCATCCTTCCTGTTCACAGCTATGAAGAGATACACTCTCTCATTAAAGGCCCTTACGGCACTTCCAAAGCTTAATAAAAGCTTCGGAATGCAACTATACCATATACGGTAAAAAGATAATAGCACCAATTATAACAGCTATAATTGCAAACAATAAAACCGCTCCTGCCGCAACATCCTTTGCAATTTTTGCAAACGGATGAATATCGGCAGTCGCTAAATCTACCGTTTTTTCCACAGCCGTATTTACCATCTCTAAACTCATTACACTCCCTATTACAATAAGTAATATCATCCACTCTATTTTCGTAATATGGAAATAAAAGCCGCAGCATATAACAATGACTGCGGCTAAATAATGGATTTTCATATTTCGTTCATGACGAAAACAAAAGAATATACCAGCTATAGCATATCCAAAACTATCTATAAGTTTTCCTTTTTTCATCGTCCTAATCCAAAAGCTTCTAAAATTTCTTTTTGTCTTCCGAACATTTCTTTTTCATCTTCTTCTGTCATGTGATCATAACCAAGTAAATGTAAAAAGCCATGTAACGCCAAAAATCCAAGTTCACGATCGAAAGAATGTCCGTACTCTTCAGCTTGCTCTTTCGCCCTTGGAATAGAGATAATAAGATCCCCTAACATGCGCGGCATCTCTGCACCAACAATCTCCATTTCTCCTTCTCCCATCTCTTCCATGGCAAAGGATATTACATCTGTAGGTTGATCTTTATCTCGGTAATCACGATTAATTTCTCTAATGCGCTCATTATCTACAAATGTCACCGATACCTCCGCACCATCCTCGATATTTTCCATTTGAGCTGCTTTTTCTAACACTTCACGAATTAAACTCATATACTCTTCTTTTACTTCTTCTGTTTCATCAATAAAATCAATTAACAAACTCATTCTTTCTCCTTTTCTTCCGGAGGTTCCGGATATGTAATACGCGAATGGAAAATACCATTTAACGTTTCACACAACGTTTTTCCAACGATTTGTAGTTCCTTAAACGTCAAATCACATTCACTAAATTGACCGTCTTGCAGTCGATCTTTAATAATACTTTGCACCAAATTATTAATTTGTTCTGGCGTTGGGTGATTCATAGAACGTACCGCAGCTTCTACACTATCAGCAATACCAACAATTGCCGATTCTTTCGAAGTTGCTTTTGAACCTGGATAACGGAACATCTCTTCTGTATATTTTTCTTTATCTTCTTTAATAGCTTTATAATAAAAATATTTCAGTAACGTTGTACCGTGATGTTGCCCAGCGATATCAATAATTTCTTGTGGAATATGATATTCTTCGAGCATTCTTACTCCATCCGTTACGTGAGCAATTATAATATCTTTACTCGTTACAGGATCTAATTTATCATGCGGGTTTTTAATTCCCATTTGGTTTTCAATAAAGAATTGCGGTTGTACTGTTTTTCCTACATCATGATAATATGCCCCTACACGCGCTAATACACCATTTGCCCCAACTGCTTCACAAGCAGCCTCAGAAAGATTCGCTACCATTACACTATGATGATATGTCCCTGGCGCTTCTAACAAAATTCTGCGTAAAAGCGGATGATTTGGACTTGATAGTTCCATAAGCTTCATACTTGATACGATTCCAAGTCCACTTTCTAAATATGGTAAAATCCCCATAGCCAAAACGGATGATATAATCCCTGAAAGTGAAGCCATTAATAATTGCGTACCAATTTCAAGAGGCGAAAAATTCCCATTACGTAATAATAAAAGCGCCGCCAATACGACTACATTTAATACAGAAACGAGTATACCAGCTTGTAAAATCATTGTACGACGATTTTTTTCTCGCAAGAAAATACTAACCGATAACGAACTTAACAATACGTAAATCCCTACACTATAATTTAATGTACTCGTTACTCCTTCATTAAACATAATACTTCCGCATACAGAAAAAATCATACTCGTTAAAAAGACAAATCGATCACCAATCATTAGTTTTACAAGTATTGTTCCCATCGCAACTGGGACAACATATGCAATCCCTGCGTATTCAAGTTTTTGAAACAAACTAATGATTTTCATTAAGACGATTGTGATAGACAAAATTGTAATATACGCTAAAACATACGGTCTATCTTCTCTTTTTCTCTTTAAAAATAATTCAAATTGTTTATGCATAAAGTATAGTAACACACCAATGAGTACCGCTAATCCAACATAAGGTTGAAAACCGTTCCCTTTTTCTAACAAACCAACTAATTTCAACTGATTATACACATCACTTGAAATTGTTTCACCTTCTCTAACAAGAACTTGTCCTTGAAGAATATAAACAGGTGGAACTAAATCTTCCTCTGCTTTTCTCTTCTCTTTCGTTAAGATTGGGTCATAAAAATAGTTAGCTGAAATTGCATATCTTCCTAGCGCCTTAATTGATTCTTTTAAACCATTATCAACATTAACACTATTCATCTCACTTACATATCGTTCTTTCGCATCTTTCAATTCGTCCATTTTAATATGCTCAGTCATGATACTATTAATCGCTGTGACCGCAGCATCTTTCGCTAATACTAATTGGCTCGGATCTGCATTAATCAAATTCAGTAAGTTTGAATCAGATAACTCTTTCGTTAAGTCAGCGGGTAGTTTCTTTTTTAACTTGTCCACTTTCTCAGCATCAGTCATCTTTTTTTGATCATCCGGTCCAACAGCTTTAATCTCTTGCACCACTTCATCCACTTTAGCAAAGACGTCATTCACAATATCAACTTTGTTTTGTTTATACTCACTTTTATATGTATATTGATCTTCAACTTTTGTAGCGGCTTCTTTTTTCTTTTTATCCGTTGTAACTTTATCTTCAATTTTTATAGGAGAATGGATTGTCTTTTTCGCAATAGAATACATATTAACATCTAATTGTTCTGGTTTTACATTATTCATAAGCGCAAAAAACAGCACTGCTCCTAACACAACGTAAGAAATCCAACTTAGTTTTTTCGAATGTTGTAAATTACGAAACCACTTAGAAATTTCTTGAGATCTTGACATGATTTCAATACCTTCTCCTCTCCAGAAATAAAGTGAAACTATTTATAGCTTTCATTTCTTCTACCAAACGATACTTTGAGGCAATATTTTATACACTAGTACCAATAGTTTATTTTCCTTATCTTTCATGATAGTAAAAAATATGACGTTCGCCAACCTTATCATACAAAAAGAAATGATCCTGACAAATAGGATCATTCCATTTTATCATATGCCTCAATAATACGTTGCACCAATGGATGTCTCACAACGTCCGTTTGTTCTAATGTAATAAATGACAGACCTGATACACCAGATAAAATATTAGCAGCTATAGATAGCCCTGATTTTACCCCTTTTGGCAAGTCTACTTGTGAAGGGTCCCCTGTAATAACCATTTTAGAACTAAAACCTAATCTTGTTAAAAACATTTTTATTTGAGCACCCGTTGTATTTTGAGCCTCATCTAAAATAACAAATGAATCATCAAGCGTACGCCCCCTCATATAAGCAAGCGGAGCTATTTCAATTACTCCTCGCTCCATCATACGCTGCGTATATTCTTGTCCAAGAATATCATGTAAAGCATCATATAACGGGCGTAAGTATGGATCTACCTTCTCTTTCAAATCCCCTGGTAAAAAACCTAAATTTTCTCCAGCTTCTACAGCAGGTCTTGTTAAAATAATTTTCTTTACATATCCTTGTTTTAAAGCCCTCACAGCCATTACTACAGCTAAATATGTTTTTCCAGTTCCTGCAGGCCCTATCCCAAAGACAATATCATTCTTCTTCATCGCATGAATATATCTTCTTTGCCCCATTGTTTTTACACGAATGGATTTACCTTTTGCAGTCTTGAAAATTTCTTCCTCATATAACTCTTCAAATTGAGCAATTTTCCCTTGTTGTGCAAGCTGAATCGCATACGCAACATCTCTCTCTGAAATTGATATACTTTTACGAATTACAACAAGTAATTGCTGTAAGATTTTTTCTACGAGTGCCACCGTTTCAACTGCCCCAGATACATGAACAGTTTCTCCTCTAGTTACGATCGATACATTCAGTTCTCGTTCAATTACTTTTAAATGCGCATCATTAACTCCAAAAAGAGCGATTGCTTCGTTAGCATTTTCCAATTGTTGGTTCATTTCTACTAATTGTTCTGCCATTACTCAGTCTCCTTGAATATCGGATTCGGATATTGGTTGTGGCTCTGCAATATTTTCAACCACAGTATAATGCAATGTGACTTTTAGTTGATCCGCCTCAACCTCTTTACTCAAAATCTTATCACTTACAATCATAGCATGTTCATCCAATTTTTTCTTTAGTTCTTTTTCGGCCATCTCCTTCGCTACTTTCAGCGCTTGCTTTTCTGTATATTCTCGATTCGCTTCTTCCTCTTCTCTCACAACATCTTTTTCATATGCAATCGGCAGTGTAAAACCAAATAATTTCACATCATGCTTTACACTTTCAGTACGAGAGCGTTTATACTTATCATGCTGAAATCCCCATATTTTTATTTTCGTATCCCCAAATTTAAGAAAATGTTCATTGTATACATTACCAGTATACACTTGGAATTGCGTCTTTAACGGGACATCCACCTTAGATGTATACCACGTTTCGCCATATACAATACCTTTCGCTGAAACAATCGTCGGACTTTCCTCATTACCATATATTCCCGATACGAGAATCTGTCCTTTTTCTACATGATCATTTTTCAGTACAACCGGCTTTCCAACTTCTACAAACGTTTTTGTAATAATCGCTTCTTTTTTTGCTACTAAATTTTGCGGCCTTTGTTCCTTTTCTTTCTTCGGTTCGTTTTTTTCAACAATTTTAAAATGATAAGTCGTTCCCCTTACTTCTAGTCCCGCCCAAGTAATGGCATTAATATTATCTGTCAAATGGCGTTGTACATCTTCTACATTCGGCATTTGAAATTGTAGTTTCCCTTTTTTAATACCCATTTTATCCAATTCTTTCATCAATATATATTCTGTTTCAGGTTTAGCTCCTGTAATTTCAATTTTCCAAACCATATTTGACATTGCAATCACACCAAAAAAGAAAATTAAAAAACCAATTAAAAATCCACTGTTTTTAATTAAACGTTTATTCCAAAAAGGAAAACCATAACGTCCAATAAAATATAATTTACATTCATTTTTTCTATAAATTGGTTTTATTTTTTTCACATCGCGTAACAACATACAAAAAACTAACGTTTCATCAGCTATCTTTTTAACATCCCAAACTAATAAATTCCTCCGTACACATTCATTAACAAACCGTTCCGCTCCTCTACCTTCAATTCGCACTTTTACATATCCAAGCCACTTTATAAACCATTTATTTTTCATTTACCACCTTCACTACCTTTCTAAAAGTAGATATACTACTTTTTATTTGAAGCATTAAAATAGCTCGTACTAAAATAAAACAGAGTAAAACTGTAATCAGTCTCTATCAACGGAACTTTTACAGGATAAAGAAGAAAAACTTCACAAATGGAAGTTTCACTTCAATCACCTTTTTTTTCATTTTCTAAAAATGTTACTTGCTCAATTATCCCCTCGAGTAAAAGCTCTTCTGGAAGAATCGTTTTAATAACAAAGGATTGTCCTTTAATTAATAATTGACCGTGTTTTAAAAGCAATCGCACTTCTTTATCTGAAAACACTAATAACCCCCGATGATTTTCTATATAAATATGTATTTGCCCAACAAGAGTAATCCGAGGTAGATCCATTAATACATCCACTGGTAGGTCTACTTGTTTTGTCAACCAATTTTTCATTTGTTCTAATTTCTTCATCTCGAAAGACCCCCTCTCATCCCATATATATGTATTTCTTCACAAGTGCCTATCGTGTTATAACGACTTCACTAACATAACTATATTCTGCAAGAGTTCATATCATGTTAATTAAAACAGTCGCTATATGAAATCATATTTGTCAGGACAATGATGGATCAGAGGATGTTACCTTTAATAATAGAAGTATTAATACAAGAATATGCGCCCCTACAGGATATCAGTACAAGTTACATTAAGAAATTGAGCCTAGCGAGAAGTGGGAAACTTGAAAAAACCTGTTACAATTCGTTCTGGACGTGACATACTGACCATAGAATAAGTAGTTGTCTTTTATTGGACAACTGAGATAAAGTAAAACTATAATCAATCCTCACCAATCGGGCTACCCGTTAATGCGGGATAAAATCAAAAAAAAAGAAAATTTCTTCACTCTGAATGTTACGTTGTAAGTAAGAATATTTTATAGATGGTTGTTATATGAATTTCAAAAAATATTAGGGTTCATTAAAAAATGAATTAATAAATGAGGAAATACGAAAGGAAATCGGCTTTGGTCAAGAAGTTTTGAATGTTATAAAACAAGTTACCGACAGTAATATCCAGCCATTTTATGCAACTGATGCAAAATCTAAAATAGTTAGAATCTCTTTCGTTACCTTTGAGGATTATGCTGAAGAGCAAGCTATAAAACTTCAATCTGAGTTTCAGAAGGCTCGGTACTTAGCTTTTATTCGCGAAAGAAGTTTTAGTCAAGGAAGTAAGAATAGGTGTAGAATCGGAATTATACAAGGAAATAATAAATTGAAACTTTAACTAGAGGGGTTTTTATCACTTACAGAAACGCTTTTTAAGCAATATAGCGTTTCTCCTTAATCAGAACAATAAAAAAACGTCTCATACGAAATGAGACGTTTTTTTATGCTAATAGCTGGATAACCAGCTTATTCACAAGTGATCCGTCTGTTTTACCTTTTACTTTCGGCATAACAGCAGTCATCACCTTACCCATATCTGCTTTAGAAGTCGCACCAACTTCAGAAATAACTTGCTTGATTACATCAACTAGTTCTTCTTCAGTTAATTGCTCTGGCAAATATGCGCTTAAAATCTGAATTTCACTTTGCAGTTTATTAACAAGGTCTTCACGACCAGCTTTTTTAAATTCAAGGAGGGAGTCCTTATACTGTTTTACTTCACGAGCTAAAACTGTTATTTCCTCTTCTTCAGTAAGAGTATGTTGCAGTTTAATACCTTCATTTTGTAAAGCAGCCTTAACCATACGAATAACGGTTAATTTTTCTTTTTGTTTATTCTTCATCGCTTGTTTCATATCATCGTTTAAACGACCGAGAAGACTCATAACTTACACCCTCTCTTAGAATTTACGCTTTCTTGCCGCTTCAGATTTCTTCTTACGTTTTACACTTGGTTTTTCATAAAACTCGCGCTTTCTTGCTTCAGCAAGTGTACCAGTTTTAGAAACCGATCTTTTAAAACGGCGAAGTGCATCCTCCAAAGACTCGTTTTTACGAACGACTGTTTTTGACATTCTCTTTCCCTCCCTCCGAAACATCACACTTACATACTAACTTCAGCATGCAAAAAGAAACACTTCTTCAGCATGTCTTTTACGATTATAATACATTTTATCACTTCAGGTCAACTATTTGGCAGAATAAAAGAAGAATAGAAGCATTTCCTTTTCAAAAGTTATGCAAATAACTAGTATCCTTCACTGATGAAGACAACTATATTTTTATCATTTCATCTTTTTTCATACAGGGATGCATGAAACGCCTCCCCACCTTCTATTACTTAACCGCTTCAAATAAAGAAAGCATGCAAACCGTTTCCGGTTGCACGCTCTTTTTATGCGCTAGCTGATTCTTTTTTCACATCATCTTCAAGAACACGAACAAATTGCGCTTCGTTATATGGATAACCAGCTTTCGTAATTTTCACTTTCACTAGCTTACCAATTAATTCTTCTGATCCTTCAAATACAATTTTCAAGTAGTTATCTGTATAACCTACATATAACCCTTCACGGTCGCCCTCTTTAAATTGCTCTTCCGGAATGATTTCAAGCACTTCACCTTCAAACGCTGATGCGTACTCTTTCGCTAATTGATTAGATAGCTCAATTAAACGATGAACACGATCGTTCTTCACATCTTCAGGAACTTGATCTTCCATGCGCGCTGCAGGTGTTCCTGTACGTTTTGAGTAAGGGAACACATGTAACTCAGAGAAGCGGTTCTCTTTAATGAAATTGTATGTTTCCATGAATTCTTCTTCTGTTTCACCTGGGAAACCAACGATTACGTCAGATGTAATCGCAAGGCCTGGTAACACTTCTTTCAAACGATCTAAACGCTCTTGGAAGAATTCCATCGTATATTTACGACGCATACGTTTTAATACAGTATTAGAGCCAGATTGCAACGGAATATGCAAGTGGCGTACAACTACTTCAGATTTATCTAACACTTCAATTACTTCATCTGAAATTTGACTCGCTTCAATAGAAGAAATACGAAGACGTTTTAATCCGCCTACTTCCGCTTCCATATCACGAAGTAATCCAGCTAAGTTATAATCTTTTATGTCTTCGCCGTATCCACCTGTATGAATACCCGTTAATACGATTTCTTTATAGCCTGCATCCACTAATTGTTGCGCTTGTTTAATAACTTCTTTTCCATCACGAGAACGCATTAAACCGCGCGCCCAAGGAATGATACAGAATGTACAGAAGTTATTGCAACCCTCTTGTATTTTTAAAGACGCACGTGTACGATCCGTGAAATAAGGTACATCAAGTTCTTCGTACACACGTGTTTTCATAATATTGCGGACAGCATTAATTGGTTGACGCTCTTTACGGAATTCTTCGATGTAACCTAACATCTTTTCACGATCCTGTGTACCAACTACAATATCCACACCCGGGATCGCCATAATTTCAGCTGGAGATGTTTGTGCATAACATCCCGTTACACAAATAACTGCATCTGGATTTTGACGCACAGCACGTCTGATTACTTGACGGCTTTTTTTGTCCCCAGTATTCGTTACTGTACATGTGTTAATAACATATACATCAGCTTTCTTTTCATATTCTGTTCTTTCATAACCACCTTGTTTAAACAATTGCCAAATGGCTTCTGTTTCATAGTGGTTTACTTTACAACCTAACGTATGGAACGCAACAGTTGACATTGATCATCACCCCATCAATTCAAAATGATACGAAGCAGCACTTAACGCGTATAACGGCGCCGTTTCTGTTCTTAAAATTCTTGGTCCTAAACTACATGGTACAAATTTATGTTCACGAAGCGCTGTAATCTCTTCCTCAGCTAAACCGCCTTCTGGGCCAAATACAATCAATAGCTTTTGACCTGGTTTCATTGTCGTTAAAGCTTTCGCAAAATTAGATTTCTCGCCTTGTTTTGCTTCCTCTTCGTAAGCAACAAGACAAGCATCATACTCACCACTCATTGAAAGCAATTGCTTAAATGATGCTGGAGCATGTACTTCTGGAATTTCACTTCTATGTGATTGTTCCGCAGCTTCTTTCACAATTTTTCTTAAACGCTCAACTTTTTTATCAGCTTTTTTCGCATCCCATTTTACGATAGAGCGAGATGCTTGAAATGGTAAGAATGCAGCTGCCCCAAGCTCAGTTCCTTTTTGAAAAATTAACTCTAGCTTGTCTCCTTTTGGCAGTCCACTTGCAATCGTCACGAAAACAGGAAGTTCACTTGACGCCTCTACCCATTCTACAATAGCCGTATTAATAAATTCACTGGTAATTTCATCAATTGAACATACTGCTGTTTTTCCATTTACACAGCAATAAATATGATCACCAGCTGACATACGCATCACTCTTGCGATATGATGTACGTCATCACCTACAATGCGAATACTTGTCTCATTTACATATTTCTCTTCTACAAAATAACGTTGCATATAATCACCTTAGTAGAGTTTCGTTCCTTTCGTAAGTCAACACTTACGAAAAGAACGAAACGTTATCATTTTTCATATAACAAACGGCAAGTCCCTCACCTTATAGTGAGAGACTCCCCTTTTCATTATAGACTAAAATCTATATTACGCATTTCGTGCAATAATTGCTACCCAATCTTCCATTCGTAACACTTCTTCAATTGTAAATCCAGCTTTTTCTAGCGCCTCAGAAATTACTTTTTCCTTCGCAGCAATAATGCCCGATGTAATAAATAATCCACCTGACTTCACAACTCTTGCTGCATCTTCAGGGAATAATAGAATAATTTCTGCTAATAAGTTAGCTACGATTAAATCAACAGGACCTTCAATACCTTCTAAAAGACTATTTTGTCCAACAGACACGATATCATCTGTTGTATTTAAACGTACATTCATTTCTGCACTTTCAACCGCAACCGGATCTAAATCATACGCTTGAACAGAAGACGCACCTAATTTTGCTGCTGCAATACTAAGTACACCAGAACCTGTTCCTACATCAATAATAGCGTCACCTGGCTGTACTGTTTTTTCTAAAGCACGGATACACATCGTTGTTGTTGGATGAGTTCCTGTACCAAACGCCATACCCGGGTCTAATTCAATGATTTTTTCATCAGGAGAAGATGGTGTATATTCTTCCCAAGTCGGTACGATTGTGAATGTATCAGAAATTTGTACTGGATGGTAATATTTTTTCCAAGCAGTAGCCCAATCTTCTTCATTGACTTCGTTAACGGTAATATTTCCAGTACCAATTTCGATGTCGTAAGATGGAAGCACATCAATAGATGATTTTACACCTGCAATCGTTTCATGTAAAGAATCGGTTTGCGGGAAATATGCTTTTATTAATACACCTTCCGCCGGATATTCATCTGGATTCAATGCATAAATTTCACCATATTGTTGCTCGCGCTCTTTCGTTAACTCCGCTGGATCCTCAATCGCAACTCCGCTAGCACCAGCTTCATGTAAAATATGAGAGACAGCTTCTACTGCTTCTTCTGTTGTATGAATACTAATTTCTGACCATTTCACAATTTACCAACTCCATTTTTTATTTCCATTATTCCCCTTTGAAAGCACGTTTAAGCTTTCCGAATAAACTATCATCCTGCTCTTCTTGTCCTGCAAATTCACGTAATAAATCTTTTTGCTGTGAAGTTAATTTCGTCGGTACAACAACACGAACGACTACATATTGATCTCCTTGACCGTATCCACGTACGTTCGGAGCACCTTTTCCTTTTAAGCGGAACTCTGTTCCAGTTTGTGTTCCTGCTGGGATTTTCAGCTTCACTTTACCATGAACAGTAGGGACTTCCACTTCAGCACCAAGTGCCATTTGTGCAAATGTTAATGGCATTTCGCAAATAATGTGGTCTCCTTCACGCTCGAAGAATTCATGATTTCTTACATGAACAACAACATATAAGTCTCCTGCTGGTCCGCCATTTACGCCGGCTTCACCTTTTCCAGACACACGAATTTGTTGACCATTATCAATACCCGCTGGAATTTTAACATTAATTTTTTTACGTTTACGAACTTTACCTGAACCGTGACATGTCGTACATTTTTCTTTAATAATTTGTCCAGTTCCTGAACAATGACCACAAGCTTGACGGTTTACGATACGACCAAACGGTGTGTTTTGTTCAACACTCACTTGACCAGAACCTGAACAATGTTTACATGTTTCTTTTGAAGTTCCTGGTTTTGCTCCACTACCTTTACAAGTATCACATGGATCTTCTACTGGAATTTCCACATTTAATTCCTTACCAAAAATAGCTTCTTCAAAATCTAAAGTGACTTGATATTGTAAGTCAGCGCCTTGGCGCGGAGCATTTGGATCACGACGTCTGCCGCCGCCACCGCCAAAGAAAGAACTAAATATATCTTCAAAACCGAAGCCACCGCCGAAGTCTCCTCCGCCGCCAAATCCACCGAATCCTTGATTTGCACCAGCATGACCAAATTGATCGTACTGCGCACGCTTTTGATCATCACTTAACACTTCGTATGCTTCTTGTACTTCTTTAAACTTTTCAATTGCATTTTCTTCTTTGCTTACGTCTGGATGGTATTTTTTAGCCAAACGACGATACGCTTTTTTTATTTCATCTGTTGAAGCGCCCTTGCTAAGTCCAAGGACCTCATAATAGTCTCGTTTACTCATAAATTTACAACCCCCGAATCTTTCACATAAACGTAATTTTAACACCGAAAGAAAGTGCTTTGCAACAAAGTTTCCTCACTTACAGTATGCAAAGCGAAAAACTTAAGATCCTCACACATCGCTTCTCATTCGTGAAAAAAGCCAAAGTCAAGGCACGCTTGACTTTGACTTTTTGTCATCTTACTTATTATGTTTACAGTTGAATTACTTGTCTTCTTTTACTTCTTCAAACTCAGCGTCAACTACATTGTCTTTCTTCGCGCCAGCGTCTTGTGCACCTTGCGCACCTTCTGCTTGACCAGCAGCTGCTTGAGCTTGCTCGTATAATTTAACAGTTAATTGTTGTACGATTTCTTGTAAAGCATCTTTTTTCGCACGAATTTCTTCAAGCTCGTTTTTCTCGATTGCAGCTTGTAATGCTTCTTTCGCTTCTGTTGCTTTTGCAACTTCAGCTGCATCTACTTTACCTTCTAAATCTTTTACAACTTTGTCTGTTTGGAATACAAGTTGGTCAGCTTCATTACGAAGTTCAACTTCTTCCTTACGTTTTTGGTCAGCGTCAGCATTTGCTTCCGCTTCTTGTACCATACGTTCTACTTCTTCATCAGAAAGACCTGAAGAAGATTGGATTGTAATAGCTTGCTCTTTGCTTGTTCCTAAGTCTTTCGCACGTACGTTAACGATACCGTTCGCATCAATATCGAATGTTACTTCGATTTGTGGAATACCACGTGGTGCTGGTGGAAGGTCAGTTAATTGGAAACGACCTAACGTTTTGTTGTCAGCTGACATCGGACGCTCACCTTGTAATACGTGAATGTCTACTGCTGGTTGATTATCAGCAGCTGTCGAGAATACTTGTGACTTACTTGTTGGAATTGTAGTGTTACGCTCGATTAATTTCGTGAACACGCCACCCATAGTTTCAATACCTAAAGAAAGTGGAGTTACGTCTAATAATAGAACACCTTCTACATCACCAGTAAGTACGCCACCTTGAACTGCAGCACCTAATGCTACAACTTCATCAGGGTTTACACCTTTATATGGCTCTTTACCAGTTTCACGTTTAATAGCTTCTTGTACAGCTGGGATACGAGTAGATCCACCAACAAGAATAACTTTATCTAATTCGCTTGGAGCAAAACCAGCGTCTTTTAATGCACGACGAGTTGGCTCTAATGTTCTTTCAACAAGACCTGCTGAAAGCTCTTCGAATTTCGCTCTTGTTAACGTTAATTCTAAGTGTAATGGACCAGCAGCTCCAGCACTAATGAATGGTAATGAAATTTGAGTTTGTGTTACACCAGAAAGATCTTTTTTCGCTTTTTCAGCTGCATCTTTCAAGCGTTGAAGCGCCATTTTATCTTGGCTTAAATCAATGTTATTTTCTTTTTTGAACTCAGCTACTAAGTGATCGATGATAACTTGGTCAAAGTCATCGCCACCAAGACGGTTGTCACCAGCAGTTGAAATAACTTCGAATGTGCCGTCTGCTAACTCAAGGATAGATACGTCAAATGTACCGCCACCTAAGTCATATACTAAGATTTTTTGTTCTTCGTCTTGTTTTTCTAAACCGTAAGCAAGTGCTGCTGCTGTTGGCTCGTTAATGATACGCTCAACTTCTAAACCAGCGATACGACCAGCATCTTTCGTTGCTTGACGCTCTGCATCGTTGAAGTATGCAGGTACTGTAATAACAGCTTTCGTTACTGTTTCACCTAAGTATGCTTCAGCAGAAGCTTTTAAATTTTGTAAAATGATTGCAGAAATTTCTTGAGGTGTATAATCTTTACCTTCAACTTCTACTTTGTAGTCTGTACCCATATGACGTTTAACAGACATGATTGTATTTGGGTTTGTAATTGCTTGGCGCTTTGCAACTTCCCCAACTTGACGTTCTTCATTTTTGAAAGCTACAACAGAAGGTGTTGTACGGTTCCCTTCTGGATTTGGGATAACCTTTGGTTCTCCACCTTCCATAACAGCTACACAAGAGTTTGTTGTACCTAAGTCAATACCGATAATTTTACTCATGGCGAATCCTCCTAGTTTTATGTAAATTATTGATTTACTTTTACCATTGATGGGCGAATCACACGGTCTTTTAATTTATAACCTTTTTGGAATTCTTCCACAACCGCGTTTGATTCAAATTCACTATCTTCCACTTGCATAATAGCTTGGTGTTCATTAGGATCAAACTGTTTACCAACAGCTTCAATCACTTCCACACCTTCTTTAGTCAGCGCTTCTAACAATTGACGATGCACCATCTCCATACCTTGTAACAATGATTTCGTTTGCTCATCAGTCGCTTCCACTTGCATTGCTCTTTCAAAATTATCAAGAGCTGGCAAGATGTCTGAAACTAGACTTTGTGCTCTATATTTTTCAGCAGCCTGTTTATCCATTTGGACACGGCGCTTATAATTTTCAAAATCAGCTTGTAGACGTAATGTGCGACCTTCCGTTTCCGTTAGTTTCGCTTGTAACTCATCTACTTTTTCTTGTAAAAGAGCAGCCTCACTTTTTTCTTCTACAGTTTCTTCACTGTTTTCTGGCGTGACAGCTTCTTCAACTTGCGCTTCTTTTACTTCTTCTACCACTTGTTCGTTACGCTCTTCCACAATATTCACCTCCTTAAAAGGTATTAGGTATCATGCATAGCATGATTACCTAATCATTATATATTACACACAGCAATGAAAATTTCATCACTTGAGCGAATGTATTACTCTCATTTACTTTTTAAGCCCATCAGTAAATTGTCTCGTAAATAACTGTAACAAACTAATTACACGAGAATATTGCATTCTCGTAGGACCTAAAATAGCAATTGTTCCAAGTTGCTCTTCGCCGATCGAATATGTTGCAGAAATTAAACTACAATCCTCCATAGCCGTCGAAGAGTTTTCCCTACCAATTTTCACTTGAATCCCGACTTGTTTATGACGCAAAATGTCATAAAATTCGGCTTCATTATCAATCATGGTAAGTAAAGATCTAACCTTTTGAATGTCATGGAACTCTGGCTGCGAAAGCATATTTGCTTTTCCTCCAAAGTATATCTTTTCCGATAACGGAACTTGAAATGTACCATCCAACATTTTTATTGCACTATCGTAATTATGAACATACCCACGTAAAACTGTAACAATTTCCTTAAAGATTTTATTATGAAGTTCTTCCATCGGTACGCCAGATAGCTTTTCATTTAAAATATTAACCATTTTTTCTAAATCTGATAAATCAACAGATTCCGGAACGGTAATCGTTTTACTTTGTACATGCCCTGTATCGGTTACAATAATAGCGACTGCAGTTTGACGATCAAGCGGCACAATTTGTACATTTTTAAGTTTATTTGTACTTAACTTCGGTCCAAGAACAATTGCCGTATAATTCGTAAGTTCTGATAAAATTTGAGCAGATTGCTGTGCAATTTTTTCCGCTTCAAAAATTCTTTCAGCAAATAAATCTTTAATTTGTACAATTTCAGCGTTCGGTAAGTTTTGCGGCGCTAAAAGATGGTCTACATAAAATCGGTAGCCTTTCTCAGAAGGAACACGTCCAGAAGAACTGTGCGTTTTTTCAATAAAACCTAATTCTTCTAAGTCCGCCATTTCATTTCGAATAGTAGCTGAACTAAATGTGATTTCATCTTTTTTAGCCAACGTTCTAGACCCAACGGGCTGCGCTGATCCAATAAAGTCATCAATAATTGTTTGTAAAATTAAGAGCTGACGTTCCGTAAGCATCTCATCATCACCTCTGTTAGCACTCTTTGTCTTTGAGTGCTAAATCTATTAATAACTTACCAAAATTGACATTCAATTGTCAACGGAAACGTCACGAAATAATGAAACTTTTTCACGCCTATGGAACATTTAATTAGTCAATCAAAAATGATTGGAATACTTCATTCCCTAATAATTTTCCTTTTCGCGTTAAACGCACATGTCCATCTTCCTCTTCAAGCAATCCCTGCTCTTGGTTGCTTTGTAACTGCTTTGCGAAAACTTGATCCATCTCTATATTAAATTTATTGTGGAACGCCGTTTTAGAAACACCTTTTGTTTTTCGAAGCCCTAAGAACAGCTCTTCTTCCATTCTTTCTTTCTCCGTCACTTTGTGAACATCTAAATACGGAAATCCTGTTTCATCAATTTTATTAAAATATTGCTTCAGAGGACCAACATTTTGAATACGTTCTCCGTTCACATAACTATGAGCTCCAGCTCCAAATCCATAATACTCTTCATTATTCCAGTATGTGAGATTATGTCTACTTTTATTGTCACCTTTTGAGAAATTACTAATTTCATACTGGTTATAACCGTGTTTCTCCATTTCATCCATTACTATTTCATACATTTTCGCTTCATGGTCTTCACCCGGAAGACGTAATTTTCCTTTGTTCATTAAGTTATAAAACACTGTTTTTGGCTCCACAATTAATGAATATGCCGAGAAATGTTGTACACCAAGCGTAAAAGCAATATCTAATGTTTCTTTTACATCTTCTATCGTCTGTCCTGGCAAAGCATAAATAATATCTACATTAATATTTTTAAAGCCTACTTCCTGTGCCTCTCGAATCGCGAGGAATGCATCTTCCCTCGTATGCTTGCGCCCGATCTTCTCAAGAAGTTCATCACGGAACGTTTGCACACCAAAACTAATTCGATTTACTCCACCTTCTAGCAGTACATTTAGCTTCTCTTTCGGTAAATCTCCTGGATTCGCTTCAAATGTTAATTCACAATTCGGGGCGAACGGACGCAAATGACGATTAATAATCTCGAGTAAATTTTTTGTCTGTTCCATATTTAACGCTGTCGGAGTTCCCCCACCCACAAAAATCGTTTTCATACTATCAAATGGAACTTTTTGAACCGTATTTATTATTTCCTTCTCTAAATAATCTAAATATTGATCAACCGGTTGGCGTTCAATAAACACTTTATTAAAATCACAATAGTGACAAATGTGCTGACAAAACGGAATATGAATGTATGCAGCTTGTACCAAATATAACTCCTACCTTTCTAAAAAGAAAACCTCCGCACTCCGGAGGGTTCTCTACTTCTCTAACGTATTACGAATTTGTTCCATTCGCATTTTTCCCCAATCATACATCATTTCAACGATCGGTAAAAGTGACATGCCTAGTTCCGTCATATAATACTCAACGCGAGGAGGAATTTCAGGATATACTGTCCGATCAACAATCCCATCTTCCATTAACTCTTTTAATTGGTTCGACAAAACTTTATGAGAAATGCTTGGGAATAACCGTTGTAATTCACTGAAACGATGCGGCCCTTCCACACCAAGATGCCACAGTATCACAACTTTCCACTTTCCACTAATAATAGAAAGCGTCAATTCCTTTTCACAATTAAAATTACCATTTTGTATTTTATCTTGAATATCTTTTCGAATATTTTCGGACATTAACAATCTCCTAACTCTATATGAACTAAAAAGCTCTCTCATTATTGTAAATGAGAGCTGCTCAGATGTCTAAAAAGTAATTATACAGAAAAAAGAAGCCGCACAAACGACTTCTTTTTTATTTCAAATATTAGTTGTCATCCATTTTCAGTACAGCCATGAATGCCTCTTGCGGTACTTCTACAGAGCCAACAGACTTCATACGTTTTTTACCTTCTTTTTGCTTATCAAGAAGTTTACGCTTACGAGAAATGTCACCGCCGTAACATTTTGCAAGTACGTTTTTACGCATCGCTTTAATTGTAGAACGTGCTACAACTTTATTTCCGATAGTCGCCTGAATTGGCACTTCGAACTGTTGTCTCGGAATTAATTCTTTTAATTTCTCTACGATTACTTTACCACGGTCATACGCTGAATCACGGTGTACGATAAATGATAAAGCATCCACTTGTTCATTATTTAAAAGAATATCCATTTTCACAAGTTTAGATGGCTTATAGCCAATTAACTCGTAGTCAAATGATGCATACCCTTTCGTATTTGATTTCAATTGATCGAAGAAGTCATATACGATTTCTGATAACGGGATTTCATATGTTAATGTAACACGCGTTTCATCTAAATATTGCATATCAATAAACGTTCCACGTTTACCTTGGCAAATCTCCATTACAGCTCCAACATAGTCATTCGGAACCATAATTGAAGCCTTCACAAACGGCTCTTCTACACGATCGATAGACTGTGGATCTGGCATATTAGATGGGTTATCAACAATAACATCTTCACCGTTAGTTAAATAAACTTTATAAATAACGCTTGGCGCTGTTGTAATTAAGTCAATCTTAAATTCACGTTCAATACGTTCTTGAATGATTTCCATGTGAAGAAGCCCTAAGAAACCACAACGGAAACCAAATCCTAGCGCTTGAGATGTTTCTGGTTCAAACTCAAGAGCAGAATCGTTTAACTCTAATTTTTCTAATGCATCACGTAAATCGTTATAACGAGCAGAGTCAATTGGATACAGACCACAGAATACCATCGGGTTTAACTTACGGTAACCTGCTAACGGCTCTGCAGCTGGACGTTTCGCATGTGTAATCGTATCACCAACACGTGTGTCACCAACATTTTTAATCGATGCTGCTAAGAAACCTACATCACCTACTGTTAACTCGTCACGTTGCGTAGTTTTCGGTGTAAATACACCTACTTCTGTTACTTCAAATTCTTTACCCGTTGCCATCATACGTACTTTATCGCCAACTTTTACTGTTCCATTTACAACACGGATATAAGCAATTACACCGCGGTACGGATCATATAAAGAGTCGAAAATCATACATTGTAATGGCTCTTCTGAATCACCCGACGGAGCTGGTACTTTTTCAACAATTTGTTCTAAAATTTCTTCAATACCAATTCCAGCTTTCGCAGAAGCAAGTACCGCTTCTGATGCATCTAAACCAATTACATCTTCTACCTCTTGACGTACACGTTCTGGATCCGCACTCGGTAAGTCGATTTTATTAATAACTGGTAAAATTTCCAAATTATTATCAAGCGCTAAGTATACGTTTGCTAACGTTTGCGCTTCAATACCTTGCGCTGCATCTACTACAAGAATCGCGCCTTCACAAGCCGCTAAACTACGAGATACTTCGTACGTAAAGTCGACGTGTCCTGGTGTATCAATTAAATGAAGAATATACTCTTCACCATCTTTTGCTTTATAGTTTAATTGTACTGCGTTTAATTTGATTGTAATACCACGCTCACGCTCTAAATCCATAGAGTCAAGCAACTGAGCTTTCATTTCACGTTGTGTTAACGCGTTTGTTTTCTCTAAAATACGGTCTGCTAACGTTGATTTTCCGTGGTCAATATGAGCAATAATAGAGAAATTACGAATTTTGGACTGTCTTTTTGCTCTTTCTTCTTTATTCATCTATGTTCTCAACTCCTAATAGTCTCGCCAATATACACTAGCACTGATTATATCAATAGAGCAACAAAGATTCAATGAAAACTCGTGCTGCTTACGATACAAATCATTCTATCTATATCTTATGCGAATAAACCATAAGAGACAAACCCTTTTCAAATTTTAAAACGGCTGTCTTACAAACCAGTAAAACAACCGCCTCCCATGTTACTCTTAGCTAAAAATTCCTTTTATTTTCCCAACAACGATATCCGTTCCGAACTTCGTCATTTCATAAGCTACACTAGCTACTGCCATCCCAATTCCTTCTACAACATTAAAACTTCTTAAACGTTCTAACTGTTGTTGTTTTTCTGAGGCCGAAAACGAGCTACCCAAAATTTCTGATTCAGCACCTGTACTTTCTGTCCCTGTCATATGAGCTATTTGTTCATATGACAGTTGCTGATAGCCTTTCATACTTTTCAAACCATGATTAGCAAGTGCCACTCCTGCTATCATCATAAGTAAACATAAAGCCACACTACATATACACAAAAGCGTAAAGCGACTCAAACGATAATCATCTGTTCCCCTCAATGTGTATATGCTCCCGTATTATCTTGATCAATTTGATGATGCAGCGCCGCATTTAAACCACTCGCTATTACATTCGCCATATCCTCAATAAAAGTATCTACTTCTTTTGGGGTTACCATTAAATTATGACCAAGAGGAGATAGCACTTCATAAATCAGCCTTCTTTTTTCTTCTTCTTCCAACGTACCAACAGCACCTAAAAACATATTTCTGCTCTTTTCATCCGGCATATCTTCTTCCGTTAATTTTTTCTTTTCTCCAAATGAAAATCCCGCTGGTAACAAAGAGCGTGAAGGTTTATTTCCTTCTTTCATCTCTCGGCCGAAATGTTTCAAAATAAAATCAATCGTATCACTTGTAATCGAAACAGCATCGACCACAGTCGGAACACCAATCGCGATTACAGGGATACCTAATGTGTCTTTACTTAGTTCTTTACGTTTATTCCCAACCCCCGATCCGGGATGAATTCCAGTATCAGAAATTTGTATCGTGCTATTTACTCGTTCAATAGAACGGGCAGCTAATGCGTCAATCGCAATTACAAAGTCCGGGTTCGTCTTCTCAATAATCCCATAAATAACATCGCTCGTTTCGATTCCTGTAATTCCCATTACCCCCGGCCGAATTGCACTAACAGGCCTAAACCCTTCTTCTACACTTTCAGGCTGTAATTGAAACAAATGTCTCGTTACTAATACATTTTCTACAACTATCGGTCCAAGAGCATCTGGTGTTACATTCCAATTCCCAAGACCTACAATTAAACAGCTTGCTTCTTTTGTAACGCCAACCTCTTCTAAGAAATTAGAAAATTCTTTTGCAAAAATACGCTCCACTTTTTGTTGAAGTTCTGTATCTTGCTGACGTATACCTTGAACTTCAAGCGTTAAATAATTTCCAGGCTTTTTACCCATCGCTTCAGAGGCAGCTTCATCAATTGTTACTTTTGTAATTATAGTCCCCTCTTCTTCTCTCTCTTTTACAATAACTCCCTGTATCCCTTTTTGTTCCTCTTGGCTTTCTTGCAACATTTGATGGGCTTCTACAGCAAGGTCAGTTCTAATGCTATATTTACTTAAATCTAATGGTTCTTTCATCGTATCTCCTCCGTAATTCATAGTAAATATCGTTAGATTTCCCAAAGTTATATAAGGTCATTCTTTCCTTTACGTGAAATTTCATGGATATACTATTGCAATTCTCTTCACCGTTTGATAGAATATCACTTGTTCTATGTAAGAATCGAGTCATTCGATTGCACCAGGGAGGTGAAAAGTATGGCAAACATCAAATCTGCTATCAAACGCGCTAAACTTAGCGAAGAGCGTCGTGCACATAACGCTTCTATCAAGTCTGACATGCGTTCTGCTGTTAAAACTGTAGAAGCTTTAGTTACTAATAACGATCTTGAAAATGCTAAAGAAGCTTTCAAAACTGCTTCTAAAAAACTTGACAAAGCAGCTCGTAAAGGTCTTATCCACCAAAACGCTGCAGCTCGTCAAAAATCTCGCTTAGCGAAACAAGTAAACGCGTAAGGCGTTTAAAAAACGATCCATTTGGATCGTTTTTTTATATACAAAAAAGTTCATGTACTTAGTACATGAACTTTTTTGTGTCATCACATATGATTTAATCGCATTAAGAAAAACTCGAGCACAAGTTTCTTATCCATCTTTCCCGTCTTCATACTATAATCAGCTTCCGCTAATTCTATAATCACTTTTTTTAATTCTTCAAAAGAGAAAAACTTCGTTTGATTCATTGCCAACTTCACGCGATACGGATGTACACCAATATGAGACGCAATTTGATTTTGTCCATAACCACGTTGCTGTAGCTCTTTCACTTGATACAACAAGCGGAATTGACTCACTAATAACGCAAGCAATTTAATCGGCTCTTCCTGCTGCGTAAATAATCCATCCAAAATTTGCATTGCACCTGCAATATCTTTTTTCACCACTTTTTCTGTCAAAGCGAATACATTTTGCTCAACGGATTTTGGTACAAGCTCTGCAACAAGTTTCGTCGTAATCTCTCCGCCCATACCGACGTATAACGTTAACTTGTCCATTTCCTTCGCCAACATTGTTACATTACTTCCCACAAGCTCTAGCAACAAACTAACAGCCGCGTTATCAATATGCACATGCACTTCATCTGCACGAGCAACAATCCACTTCTGAACATCCTGTATTTGCATCGCATTTGCTTCTACTACATCTGCTGTTTTCTTTAATAGTTTTGTAATTTTTTTTCGCTCATCAAGTTTTTCGTAAGGCGCAACAAAAACAAGAATAGAAAATGGAGAAGGTTCACCAATGTATTCTTCTAAAATTTTTATATTTTGCTCTAACTTTTCTTTTTGCGAAGTCAAAAATAGCGGTGATTTTATTAACAGTACTTTCCGTTCTCCGAAGAAAGGAAGCGTACGCGCATCCTCAACCACATCTTCTAAATACGCTTCTTCTAAATCGTATGTCACAACATTAAACTCTCGATCTTCTTCTTCAAGTGCTTCTGTCGTAATAAGCTTTATCGTTTCATTTATAAAAAAAGCTTCCGTTCCATATAGTAAATATAACGGAGCAAACTGTTTCTTTTTAATTTTTTTATGTATATCACTCATACTTTTTCCTACTCCCTAACTTGGCAATATATATTTATACTAATGCCCTAGCTTTTGTTTTACAAGTACAAAGGAACAGGCTTTATAACCCGTCCCTTTATTTATATTAAACGCCACGCAATAAGCCCCGGGTTTCTTATTGGTGTGCGGTAATCACCTTCCCTTTATTATTCGCAATAAAAATTTGAGTATAAGTGCCAACTGTTAACATGCTTGGAAACGAAAAACTCACATTACTTCATGATTTAAAAGTAGCAAAAAAGCTCGTTTTCTCTTCATATGGAAATTGTAGATTTTTTTCTGACAATATTTTATACTAAAGTGGAATGTTGGGGAGGGATTCTAAATGAATGATTTTGAACAAAACGTTCAAAGTAAACGCAATGACGCTATTGATTCAGGGGTAGGATTTATCGTCTCATTTGGTTTTTTCGCAACACTTTTCATCATTGCAACTGTTATTAAATTTATCGGTTCTTAAAGACTGCCACTTCATGGCAGTCTTCTCTTTTTCATCTATTATGTGTTTTATCATATGTGATTTTACTTTTAAAGGTTCCATTTTCCCCTTTAAAAACATAGGAAATAGCACCTTGCTTGTCCGTGCGCCATATCGCACTCCCCATCTTCTCAAAACGCTCTATCACTTCTTTATGCGGGTGTCCATACCTATTCTGCTTACCAACAGATATAATCGCTACACGAGGCTGTATGACGTTCAAAAAAGGCTCTATAGATGACGTATTACTCCCATGATGAGCAACTTTTAAAACATCCACTTGTAAATCTGGATATGCCTCTACTAAAATCTTTTCCCCTTCTTCTTCCAAATCGCCTGTAAATAGCCACTTCAACCCTCCAAATTTTGCCCATATTACAATTGAAGCGTTATTTTCGCTTTTTTCTTTTCCTTTTGGAGCTAAAACGAAAAATTCCGCTTCATTTACACTCCAACTCGCCCCTTCCCCCACTTCAGTTATTTTCATTTCCTTTTCTAATGCCTGTTTCTTGACTACTTTTTCTAATACTGCATCTTTTCCCTTTCGGCCAAATACCACTTCTTTTACAGGTATATATGATAATAATTCTTGCGCAGCACCTATATGATCTGCATCTCCATGCGTTACGATTAATTTATCAATTGTTTTAATACCTTCTTTTTGTAAAAAGGGTATTAAAACATCATTCCCAACAGAAAATTCATGCTTTTTTTGTTGCCATTCTTCCTTATTCACACGAAGCGTTCCACCTGTATCAATAAGATAAATCCCTTTATCATACGGAAGGCGAATTAATATTGCATCACCTTGTCCAACATCAATAAATGTTACACTTCCGCTTCCTCTAAAATATGGATATACATAATGACATGTGCTAATAAAAATAAATACACTCGCAACTATACAAACCATTTTTTTCGGCGCTCTTCTTTCCCAAACCATCAATATACTGACAATACTCGCGCAATATACAGCTACAAGATTGAAGGGCGTTTCCCCGAAGATAAGCTGGGTAAATGGTAAACTTTCACAATAACTTAGAAAATCATTAGACATACTCAAGCCTATTGATAATACATCCGCAAATCCTTTTGCAAGAAACGGGACAATTGGCATACACAGTAAAATAATAATGCTACATGGTAATACAATGATAGATAAAAACGGAACGTATAAGAGATTGAGGAGAATGCTATATGGAGAAAAATAACCAAAGTGATATAACAAAATCGGAGTACTAACGAGCTGTGAAATGATAGAAATATAAATAGAATTTCGGATTACTCCGTTGCTACTCCCTAACAATAACGGAGCAGACAAAAGTAAAGCGAAGCTACCTACAAAAGAAAACTGAAATCCAATATTAAAAACAAGATAAGGGTCATATATAAGCATACATATAGCTGTTACACTTAAAGCATCTAAACTAGATAAACGAATCGAGCACATAAAAGCAATCAACATCAAAACCCCTGTTATAGAAGCTCTTATAACAGAGGGTGAAGCCCCTGCTAAAACCATATACAAAGGAATACAAATGATAAGGCAAATTGTTGCTACCTCCCTCGTCGCACCGCTTCTTAGCAAAATAAAATATACTATCACCATCAACAATACAATGTGTGAACCTGAAATTGCTAACAAATGTACAAGACCAAATTGTTGATATTGCTCTTCCACTTCAAACGTCATTTGTTGTCTATCACCAAAGAGTAATGCATTCATAAAAGCACCTGATTGCTCTGGAAACATTTCTGTAACTTTCGAGATTGCTTGTTGCCTTAAAAGAAGAATCCATTGCGTGAGCGACAGTGATGTTTTATAGCATTCAGAAATATATGTAGCCTCAAATGTGAAATGAATATGTTGCTTGTATAAATAATCACGGTAATTAAAACCATGAAAATTCCGAGCTGTTTCCGGTTCTTTCCTCTCACCCTCGAATACACATGATATCCCTGCGTATAATTGTTGCATTTTTTTCTTTTCCAAAGCTGATTTTATTCTATAACTTAACTGCACTATATTTTTATTCTGATCTTCAAATTGAAAAGATAGGCGATCCCCATTAACAAGCGGTGTGTTTTGTATAACCCCTCTTGTAACTGCATAGGGCTTCCCTAGAGGCTTATTCCATACTTGAACATAGGAAGTGTATATAACGCTACTAAAGCACGCTACAATACAAAAAATGAAGGTTTTACGCGAAGTGCGATATAAACAGAAGAAAACATTTAAAAAGAGGCAAAAAACTATCAATAAAAGTGACGAGGAAAAGGCAATTGCAATCCCTATTATAAACGAGATTGCAACATACCCCCATTGTTCTTGCAACTTATACTCACTCCTTATAGCATCATTTTTGCTTTCGTGAATACATGCTGTAATTCTTCCATTGATAAATTATCTTTTTCTAAAGACACAAATAATTCTTTCAACTCTGTATAACGTTTTTGATCCTCTAATGCAGCAATATCATATTCTAGCGGAACGTGTTTCACTGTTACATTCGCTTGTTCAAATAACTCTATGGCGTATGGATGATTTTTATAATCCTGCGCATAATAAACCGCTGTAATACCACTTTGAATAATTGCCTTACAACATTGTAAACAAGGGAAATGCGTAACGTAAATTTCTGCTTCCTCTGTTTTCGCACCAAACTTGGCACATTGTAATAAAGCATTCATTTCGGCATGAATTGTCCGAACACAATGATTATCGATTACGTAACAACCATCATCTATACAATGTACGCCACCTTTAATTGAACCATTATATCCACCAGCAATAATTCGTTTATCGCGAACGATTGTCGCTCCTACCGCAAGCCTTGTACATGTACTACGCAAAGATAGTAGATGGCTTTGCGTCATAAAATATTGATCCCATGAAATTCGTTCCATATTTTTCACCTACTTTTTTGTCTACTTGTAGTGTAGCGAAAGAAGAAAAACTTCGTCAATCTTTTACGGAATAATAATTTGATCTTTTATCTTTTCAAGAGACTTCGCACCAATCCCATCAATCTCTAATAAATCTTCTATTTTCTGAAACGGACCATGTTCTTCTCGATATTTCAAAATACTTTCTGCCTTTCGAGAGCCAATCCCTGTAATTTTTTCTAGTTGTTCTTTCGCCGCTGTATTTATTCGAATCTTGCCATCTTCCTTAGAAGAAGTAAGCACCCCTTGTTCTGATTCATTTTTACTCGGTATATAAAGAAGCATTTGATCTTGTACAATTTGTGCTAAATTCACTTTTTCATATCTACTTCTGATAAAAAACCACCAGCCTTTTGAACCGCATCCTTTACGCGATCTCCTTCCTTCATTTCATATACCCCTTCTTTACTAACCGCTCCTTTCACATCAATTATAATTGTTCTTTTCTGTTCCTTTGTATCCGATATTTTCGGTTTACCCTTTTTTTCGATCTCCTTCTCTTGTACATTCATTGTAATAGGCATTCGTTCTACACTCTGATTCGTTTTCCAAAAAACAAGAAAAAGTAAAGTTCCAATAATAGCTACTAAACCTAACCACTTTTTCGGAAAATCCCACATCATTTTACACCTCTAATCATAAATTTATAACATCATTCATATTGTTTAGGAGAAAGCTGTTACGAAGGAGGGATGAAACTTTGAACATAGGAATTATAGGGACAGGAAACATGGGGAATATACTAATCGATGCATTTTTAGAAACCCGTGCTGTCAAACCTTCGTGCCTTACAATCATTAATCGGACGCCTGCAAAAGCATATCATATAAAAGAAAAATACCCTTCTGTTCATATAGCAAAAACAATCCCGGAAGTAATCGAACAATCACAACTTATTTTTATTTGTGTCAAGCCGATAGATATATACCCTATCCTAAAAAAATACGCTGAACATTTTTCTGATGAAACGTGCTTAGTTTCTATTACAAGTCCAATATCTCCATCACAATTAGAGACTCTCGTACCTTGCCACGTCGCGCGTATCATTCCAAGTATCACAAATCGCGCGCTCTCTGGCGCCTCACTATTTACATTTGGAGATAATTGCTCTGAAGAATGGCAACAAAAACTACTTCGTCTATTCAAAAACATTTCTACACCTCTTGTAATAGAAGAAGATATAACGCGCGTTTCATCTGATATAGCAAGTTGCGGTCCTGCTTTCTTTAGTTATTTACTACAATGCTTCATTAACGCTGCTGTAGATAAAACAAATATTACACACGAAGAGGCTACTACTTTAGTAAGTGAAATGGTCGTGGGGATGGGGAAATTACTTGAAAAAGAAATCTTCACATTACCTACCTTACAAGAAAAGGTTTGCGTGAAAGGCGGCGTTACTGGGGAAGGCATTCGGGTTTTAGAAGAGCACGTTGGAGATATGTTCCATAAGTTAATCGAGCGAACACATGAAAAATTTGATGAAGATTTAGAATGCGTTGATCAGCAATTCAATAAACACACATAATAAATACGTCATTTTCATTCCAAATCCTTTTTATAAATACTTACTTTTTTACAATACATTTTCACTTCAACTACTATTCCCACACTTTACGCATACAATCTTCAGATTATGCTAGAACTAAAAATACATCTTCTTTATAAAACAAAAGCAACCTTCTCGGTTGCTTTTGTTTTATCCATTTTTCTTCGCCATGAAGAAAATACGCTCTGTTTGTTCTGTAACTTCAAGTCGCTCAAAATCACCTGTTACACGAAGCACTGTAAAACCTGCTTCTTCAAGCCATTTCGTTAACTCTTCCACTTGATATGCACGTTGCACGTGACATTCGTCAAACCGATGGTACACATCTTCTTCCGGATCTTGAACAAAGAATGTTAAATCATGCTCTACACTATTTGATTCTTCACCAGGGAAGCAATTCCAAATAAGAGATATTTCTTCTCCATTCACTGTATACGTTTCATTTTGAAATACATGATGTATTTTATATAAAGAATGTACATCAAATAAAAACAAACCATCTTGACGTAAATGATGAAATACTCTTCTAAATGTTTCTTGTACTCCATCTTCTTGCAATACATAATTTAATGAATCACAAAAGATGGTTACACAATCAAACTCACCTGGAACATCAAGCTCTCGCATGTCTTGTTGATAAAAAGGAATAAAGTATCCCTCTCCTCCTAGTTTTTGCTGAGCGACTGTTAACATTTCTTCTGAAAGATCGACACCTATTAAATCGTAACCCTTTTGCACAAGCGGCAGGGTTACATTACCTGTACCGCATGCTACATCAAGAATTTTTGCCTCTTTCATATCTGCCTGCTGTAAACTTTCCTCTGTAAATTCCACCCATTTATCATAAGGGACATCATTCATTAGTTCGTCGTACAACAATGCAAATTGTTCGTATTTCATTGGCCTAACTCTTCTGTAATATCTTCACGTGGCACATCGCCCCATAGACGCTCTAAATTATAGTGATTACGCTCATCTTTATGGAATACATGAGCAACTACATCTCCAAGATCAACTAATACCCAACGTGCTTCGTCAAACCCTTCCATACGTTGTACGTCGATTTGGAACTCATGTGCTTTTGATTTAATTTCACGTGCAATTGCTTGCACTTGTTTATCTGAATTTCCGTGACAAATAATGAAATAATCTGCAATTGGTGAAATACCTTGCATATTTAGGACAACCATATCTTCTGCTCTCTTATCATCAGCTGCTTTTGCCGCTAATACTAATAAATCTTTATCGTTCATTTACTCATTTCCTCCTTGATAACTGCATTGTATGTTTGGAATGTTAATGGATAAATCGTCTGATCTTTTTCCATTAAAAATTGAATTGTTCTCTTTAACGCAAATAATAAAGCTTGATTTATATCCGTATATGCGAGTTTACGAGCCTCTTCCACTCCTGGAAACTTTCGCCCAGGTTCAATGTAATCCGCTACATAAATCACTTTATCTAACATCGTCATATTCTCATGACCACTTGTATGATATGTAATAGCTTGCAAAATTTCAGAATCCGTAATGCCTACTTCTTTTTCTACTAAGTATGCCCCAACAGGTGCATGCCATAACTCTTTGTTATAGCAAAGTAAATCTTTCGGCAAATCTTCACGTTTAATAATCTCTTCCATCTCTGAAATTGCTCTACATTTCGCATAATCATGGAATATAGCTGCCATCTCTGCTTTTTTTTCGTCCACACCGTATAACTTAGCAAGCTCAATCGCTGTCTCCATTACACCAATTGTGTGTATATAACGTTTTTCATGCATTTGTTGTTTGACAATATGCAGTGCATTTTCACGATTCATACAACCCATTCCTCTCGATATATACCTGTACTTTTTCGGGAAGTAAATATTTACACGTTTTCTTCTCCTTATATCTCTCACGTAATAAGGATGAAGAAACTGCAAATTCCGGAATTTCCACTGTAGTAATCTTATATGGTGTATGCAATGTATACCCAGGTCTTGCAACTCCAACAAACGTTACAAGATTAAGTAAAGCTTCAATGTTATACCACTTCGGTAAATACTCAACCATATCCCCACCAATAATAAAGTGAAACTGCACATCCGGATACTTCTTCGTCAATTGTAACATAGTGTCATACGTATAAGATGGGCCCTTCCTACTTAGCTCTTCTAAACAAATAGAAAAGTGCTCTTCTGCCTCAGTCGCGAGCTCTAACATATGTAAACGACTTTCTACACTTGTAATATTCCGCCCTTGTTTATGTGGCGGAATCTGGTTTGGCAAGAACCATACTTCTTCCAAGTTCAAAGCGTGATATACTTCATTTGCAATTAGCAAATGTCCATAGTGAGGCGGATCAAATGTACCGCCAATGATGCCAATTTTTCTCAAAAGAAACGCCCCTTCCTTTTACATACAGCAACTCTCCTCGGTTAGGAATGAAGAGAGTTGCTATTAATAAAAGTTCAATCGGTTTCGCTCTCTACATCATTACGCATAAACGATAAAAATAGCGCATGCTAGTCTTTTTATCGAGGAAGCTTAATTTGTTTATTTTCTCTTGATTCTTTGTATAAAACGATTGTGCTTCCAATTACTTGAACGATTTCAGCACGTGCACCTTTTGCAAGTTCTTCCGCAACCTCACGGCGATCAAATTCACAGTTTTGTAATACACTTACTTTAAATAACTCACGAGCTTCTAAAGTATCTGCGATTTGTTTAATCATATTTTCATTTACTCCGCCTTTTCCTACTTGAAAAATTGGTGTTAAATGATGTGCTTGTGCACGTAAAAATCTTTTTTGTTTTCCTGTTAACATGTATGTTAGCCTCCAAGCTTTTCTATAACTAATTGTTTCATTCTCTCGATATTTGGCGTGCGTCCTGTCCACATTTCAAATGCAAGTGCTCCTTGATAAACAAACATATCAATACCATTTTGAATGATTGCACCTTGCTCTTTTGCCTCACATAAAATTTTCGTTTCAAATGGATTATAAATTATATCTGATACAATCGTTCCTTTTTTTAACGAACAAATTTGTAATGGCGTATGTTCTACGTGTGGATGCATACCTATCGTTGTCGTCTGAATGATAATATCATAATTTCCTTGTTCTTCTGTCGCTTTTTCTAACGACAAAGCAACAGAATTAACATCGGCCGTACGTGCAGCAATAAGTTCCTTTGCCTTATCTACTGTACGATTGGCTACATCAATCTCTTTTACACCTACATCAGCAAGAGAAAAATAAATAGCTCGGCTAGCACCACCTGAACCAAGTAACAAAATACGTTTCCCTTGAAGTGGTTCATTACTAATTGACTGCAGCGCTCGAACAAAACCAATCCCGTCTGTGTTATAGCCAATTAATCTTCCATCCTTATGAACCACTGTATTTACTGCACCGATTTTCCTTGCCAATGGGTCAATCTCATCCAAATACTCCATAATAGCAACCTTGTGCGGAGTTGTTACATTAAATCCTGAAATACCTAATGCTTTTAAACCTCTTACTGCTTCCCCTAGCAATTCCTCTTCAACAAGGAACGCATGATAATGGGCATCCATATTCAAGTGTTCAAATGCATCGTTATGCATAACGGGTGATAATGAATGTCCAATTGGATTTCCGATTACACCATATAATTGTTTCATAAATCCCTCTCCATATTAAATTAAAGATTTACGTAGTGAAACACTTACTCCTTTTGGTACGTGTGCAACAATTTTTGCTCCTGGTTCGTTCACAGTAACCCATCCTAATCCAGAGAATACAACATCCGTTTTAGGTTCACGAATATTAAATTCGTATTTCACTAGCTCAGGCATATTTGCTAATTCTTCTGGCGTTGGTGGGCTTAGTAAATCCCCGGCATGATTTTTATATAATTCATCTGCTTTCTCAAGCTTTGTACGATGGATTGTTAAGCGATTCGAGAAGTGACAAGTAAATGCACGACGACCACCACTTACATAATCAAAACGTGCCAATCCACTAAAGAATAACGTTTGTTCTTCATTTAATTGGAATACCATCGGCTTAATTTCTTTTGTTGGTGTAATAAGCTTTAAGCTTTGCTTTCCAACATAATGAGCCATTTGGTGGTGGTTAATAATACCTGGCGTATCATATAAAGAAGACTCTTCGTCCAATGGAATATCAATTAAATCAAGTGTTGTTCCTGGGAAATGAGATGTTGTAATTACATTTTCAGTCTCATCACTAAATTCTTTAATCATACGATTAATAAATGTCGATTTCCCTACATTCGTACATCCAACAACATAAACATCTTTGCCGCCGCGATAATACTCAATAGCATCTGCTAGTTCAGCGATTCCTTGTCCCTTCGCTGCACTAATTAAAAAGACATCTTCTGGTTTTAATCCTAGCTGCTTTGCACTATAGCGCATCCAATGTTTTACTTTATCATGTTTTACTGACTTTGGAATTAAATCAGCTTTATTTCCAACAAGTAATACTTTATTATTCCCTACGAAACGATGTAAGCCAGGTAACCAGCTACCATTAAAATCAAAAATATCTACAATTTTGACTACTAATGCATCTGATTTTCCAATTCCATTTAAAATGCGTAGGAAGTCATCATCTGTTAACGATACATCTTGAATTTCATTGTAATGCTTCAAGCGAAAACAACGTTGACAAATAACTTGTTCTTTCTCTAAAGATGAGGCAGGAGCATACCCCACTTCGTTTTTATTTTCTGTTTGAATTTCTACACCGCAACCAATACATTTAATTGTTTCAGTCAAACTTTATTCCTCCCAGTTAATTAAACCTTTTTTCTTCATATTTTTCATAATTCTTCGTTCAATTTTTCGATTAAAGCGCGTTACTAATCCGTCCGTTTGTGCTACCGGTACAACTAAAATTGTATGAAGGCCTACTCGGTTGCCACCAAGCACGTCCGTCAGTAACTGATCTCCAATTACTACAACTTCATCTGGCTGCAAACGCATCTCTTGTATCGCACGCTTAAATGCGCGAACAAATGGTTTACGTGCACTATGAATAAATGGAATACCTAATGGATCAGCAAAATCTTTTACACGTTGCTCATTATTATTTGAAACGACCGTTACTTGAATGCCTTGCTCTTTCATTTCCAAGAACCATTTTTCAAGTTGCGGTGTTGCATTGGGACGATCCCATTCAATTAAAGTGTTATCTAAGTCAGTAATAACGCCTTTAATCCCACGTTTTTTTAAATCTTCTGGTTGAACATGATATACATTTTTCACATATTCATTTGGTAAAAATAGTTTCAATTTCTTTCACCTCTTTGAGGATTTTTCATAAAATTTTTCGACAACATTTTTCGATATATAACCTGTGGATAAAATTGTACACATTTTCCACATTAATTTTTCAGTTAATTTGGAATTTACTAACAAACTATACACACTTTATCCACCTAGGTATGTGGATAACCACTCGTTTGTGACTGTCATATTTTTTTGGTACATTAAATGCATCAACGAATCAATCCTTATATTATTAGGAGGTGACTCACCTTGAAAACAAAACATATGGAACAGTTATCCACTGAGTTACTCACTGAGTCTTATTATAAAGCAAAAGAACTAAAATTAAATCCCGACTTCATTTTACTTATAAAACAAGAAATCATTAGACGCTCATTAGAGGACAAGCTTGTCAAATCATCTTGATTACATATAAAGTGAAAGTTTAATCAGCCCTTACCAATTAAACAGTTAAAGGATAATTTATTGGATGCCCTGTAAAAAGAGCCATCCTACGATGGCTCTCGAATAAACAAGTACTCCCATCTAGGGGATTTCATCATTAAGTATCTTTGCCCATAACTCTTACTTACGGTTATAAAAGCTTTTCTTTATTTATGAGCTAAGCGAGTAGCTATTTTTTGACCAAGACGAAGCTCTTGTCCACTCTTTAATTCCTGCACTACTTCTATCATATCTTTTTCAAACAATAACACAACTGTTGAACCAAATGTAAAGTATGCCATTTCTTCACCTTTTTGAACAGTGTCTCTCTCATGCAAAAGCTCAATACTATTAACAAACATGGCACCTACTTTTACAAGAGCCATATGCTCGCCATCACTGCTTACTTCTGTAACAGAACGATAATTTTTTGACAGTGGTTCTTTCCCGTATTCCATACCAGCTGCATTTACCGGATATGATTTTCTACCGAGTACAAATCTTTCAGTCACAGAACCAGAAAGCGGACTATGAATGCGATGATAATGACTTGGACTCAAATAAATTACCATATATGTACCGCCTGCATATCGCGTTGCACGTTCTTCATTACCTAGCATATCCACAATCGAATAACGCTTTCCTTTAATATCAAATGTTTTTGTATCCTCAATAGGACCTTGATCTGCAAAAACACCATCAACAGGACTAACGATACTCGATGCATCTGTATCAATACTACGCTTTCCTTCTTTTAGCTTACGCGTAAATAATTCATGCAATGTTCTATATTCCTTCAAACCCTTTTCCATCTCATCTTGATTAATTTGAAAAACTTTCGCATACGATGGAATAATGATAGAGCTCAAACGAGATTGTGCAAATTTACGTAATATATAAGAAGTAAAGCGACCATTTGTAAGTTCTATCATAAGTCGATATAATGTACGTCGCAAATTGCGAAACCCCCTAATCAGTCTATAACTTTAGTTTTCCCTTCTTTTCTTTCTATATCATATGTAAAATTGGTTCTTATTCCCACATATCATATAAAGCAGCCTTATTATACATACAGAAAACTAAGTATGGTATTATTCTTAAATTATTTAGCACCTTCTAATATTACAGATAGAATCCGTCATTTTCAACAGTGAACATGTATTTCTTCTTAGCATAACGCGTTTTCTTTTCTTATTTACAATAAGAAAAGCAGCCCATTTTAAATATGGCTGCTTCTAATACACTTTACTCTTTCGCTTTTTTCTCTTTCTCTGCCCTTACAAACTCGTGGAACATTTTCATTAAAGCACGCTTTTCAATCCGTGATACATAGCTTCTAGAAATACCAAGCGCCTTAGCGATTTCCCGCTGTGTTTTCTCCTTATCTAGCCCAAGTCCAAAACGTTTCACAATCACTTCTTTTTCTCTTTCGTCTAAAATATCGATATACTCTTTAATTTTTTCTAACTCCATACTAAGCTGAATCATATCAATTACATCTTCAGACTCTGATTTTAATATATCAATAAGCGATATTTCATTGCCCTCTTTATCTTGCCCGATCGGATCATGAAGTGAAACATCTTTTTTCGTTTTCTTTAGTACACGTAAATGCATCAAAATTTCATTTTCAATACAGCGTGCTGCATACGTCGCAAGCTTCGTTCCCTTTCCAGCAGAATAGCTCTCGATCGCTTTAATGAGCCCGATCGTACCAATTGAAATTAAATCTTCTGCATCTTCTCCTGTGTTCTCAAATTTTTTAACGATATGAGCTACAAGCCGTAAATTATGTTCAATTAAAAGATTTCTCGCTTGAGCATCACCTTGCTCCATTAACTCTAAGTACTTTCTCTCATCATCTGATGATAACGGCTGCGGGAACGCATTATTCTTCACATAAGAAACAAAGACAAACACTTCTCGAACCATATATCCAATTGCGGCGAATAGACTCAAACCTTTCACCTCCGCCAAAATAGTGGTCTTTATTATGTGTATGTGGGCGTGAGGTTGTTTGTGTCTGTACAGTTTATTTATAAAACTCAACACTTCCAACATTTAAAATAATTTATTGTTATATTATAATTATATAAAATTGTTATTTATATATGAATATGCTATTAAAGGGGACATTATTCATGATTACATTAGAACGATTATTAAATGTAACAATTTATTTAGGAGTATTTTTACTTTTCATTTCGTTCATTACTTTTGTTATTAAAAGAGGGCCTGATTTATTATTTTTTCAATTTGGAATTTCTTTATTTTTTGGAGCTCAAATTATAACTGGAATAAAATTTTTTCATAACTATGGTTTCTCGTTTCACTCAAAACTAGAACTACTTATCTTTATTTTCTATGTAATTGGAATTATTACATGTATACTATTGTTCTTTCATTTTCAAAATCTGTATCGAATTTTTTTATTAATTTGTAGTTTTTTATTTTTAACTGGATCCAATTATTACTTTAAAGAAACATTAAATTTTAGTAAAAAAATTCCAAAGCAACATAAAACTTTTTTAAGTACACAAGAAGACTCTTTTCCAAAAGAAGTCCGTAAATTTTCAGAGGATTACAATAACATAATAAGGAATGACTTTTATGAAATACCGATGATTCCTACTGAATTACAGATTACAAGCAAAAAAGATTCTTCCCATAGTACATCTTTCTTAGTTGAACTTCATAATAGCGAGAATGAAATTACTGATGACTCTGTACAATTAACTCCATCAGACCGTTTTTATGTGCTGTTAAATACACAAAAAACAAAAATATCAAAAATAGTATATGAAGGGCAGAATTTTTTCACATTTACAGTCACACTAAAGGCTCTTAATTTACAGCAAGAACCAGAAATTCATAATATGTTTTTAGAAATAGATAAACGTAGAGCGATAAATCTTCTTAATTTTGAAATTAAAGCCCATACTAAAGAATGGAAAGTAATATTTAAAAGTGATAGTTCTCATTCCAATCTTCCTATCACATTTACTTTTGAAAAGCGAACAGGCAAATTATAAAAATAAAAAGAGTTATTTTTCAAAGAAAATAACTCTTTTTATTTTACTTACTCCAAATCTTTCTCCCAGTTTGGGCATCAATATAACGAATTTCCCGACTACAATCAAAAGGTTCTTTATATTTTTCATCTGTCGTTTGTTTGTACAGTAGTTTGTATTTCGTTTCCTCTGCATCATGATCTACAAACCATTCTAATTTAACTCGGATAGCCGCTCTGTATATTTCTAACGCTTTTTCTTTTGTTACTTTTGGTGTTGTTTCATATGTAAGTAATTTTTTTATAAAGTTGCTAGACTCCCCCGAGTAGTGCATAACAGCACCATTTTCTGCATTGATGTTGATCATAAATTGGTTATACTCTGCCAGAATATCATTTATATATACAGAAAAGATAAATCTTTCAATCCCATCTTCTTCTGCTTCCCGTTCCTCCCAAAGACGCAGATATTGTTTGATATCTGGAATAACTCGTTCTAAAAATTGAAGTGCTTTTTGTAAACATTCCTCTCTAGACAGTATTTGCTTTACTTCTTTATCATCTGTCAGTTTTATAAAACCAGTTAATTCATTGGTTAATTTATCAATTGTAACGCTAACTAAATTATTATATTTCAACATCGGTAAATGCTTGTTAAAGAATTCATTCATTAAATATGGATTCTTTTCTTCTTTCTGTTTTTGTAATTCCTCTTTCGGAACAAATTTCATCCTTATTTCATCATCATTTTCCGTCTCAACTACTTTTGTAAAACTTTCTTTATCCCAGTCAAATAAATCGAATACATCATCTTGTTGGCTACCCTTTTTTTGTTTTCTAACAGCCACTGTTGGCGGTAATTTATAATGATCTGGTCCAAATAAATCTTTACCTGTACTTGCATCAATAAATACATGACTAGGTTCTGGTACATACACAAGGTGGTACCCTTTTACTTCTTCTCCATTTTCATATTTACATAAAGAATGTGTTAAATCTACAAATACAAGCCTCATATCTTGTTTGGCCTTTAAGTTGTCTAAAACGATATTCTCCTCAACAATCTCACTTGGCCATAACGGCTTTTCTTTTATGCTTTCTCGTCCGTTATAATGAAAATTCACAACATTCCCTGAAGGATGCACTTGCACCACACATCCTGTATCCGGTAATGGATATCCATTTACTTCTTGCATATAATTTATTTCTTTCCAGCCACGCCAATCATCCTGGATAGTTACATATGTATAAAACTCTAATCCTTCTTCCACATGTTTTTTTATAAATACATTTGCAATCTCTCTTACCCTATTCTCCTCTATAACTTCCTTATCACTCGAAAAATAATTTCCATCATCTATCCTAAATTCAATTAAATTACCAGTATGTCTATTCAATGTAATTTGTATCGTTCTCTCCTGATCCTCTTTATGCTCCCACCATAATAGATGATACGGGTCATCAACCCCTTCTTGATCATCTACAACAAGACTATATTCATCTGGAATGTTAATAATATGAGCCACTCGCTCTTTTCTTTCCTTATCTTTTTGATTCATCATACCGCTCCCTTTATTACATTTTAAGGTAATTATAACAAACAAAACCAAGGAACTATAAAAAAAAGACTAGAGATATCTCTAGTCTTTTACTTCGTCTCACGATGTAACGTTACTCGCTTTAATCGTGGACAATATTTTTTTAGTTCGATGCGTTCTGGATTGTTTCGTTTATTTTTCTTAGAAATGTAATTACGATCGCCGCACTCCGTACAAGCTAATGTAATATTTACACGCATATTTAATTCTCCTTTCTTTCAAAGATCGCAACTAAAACGTAATGATTACGATTTATATATTATAAAACTTCATTCTATTTGTCAATTGCAAAAACAAGAAGATTCCATTTAGAATCCCCTTGTTTTTATAGTTAAATCAATTTTGTCCCGCATTAACGGGCAGTAAGACCCCCACTAATTAAAAGTTTCACTTTATTAAAACGATTCGTATGTAACAAATTCACTAATCGGCTTTCGATATCCTCGTGGGCGAGTTTTAGTCATATCACTTTTTCCTATCGTAATCATTAAAACAGGTACTATATGCTCCGGCATATTTAATTCACTTTGTACTGCTTTTTCATCGAAACCAATCATTGGACATGTATCATAGCCATAATATTTAGCTGCGTACATAAAAGTCATCGCGCTTAACGAAGCATTTCTAATCGCTTCATCCTCCATGAAACGCTCTCCTTTTCCTTCATATAAACCTTTCGTTTGCCTAATTGTATCTTCATATTCACATTCATCAATCATTTTTAAAACTTTCATACCGAAGTAAATATTTTCAACATTTTGGTATGCTTTTTTATCACCACAAACGAGCACTACCGCTGATGCACTCGATACTTTATATTGACCGAAAGCTAATTCTTTTAATCTTTCTTTTCGCTCTTGATCACGAATTACAACATAATGTGTGTGCTGCAAATTATAGCAAGATGGAGAAAGCTTAGTTAACTCAAATATTTTTTTAAAATCCTCATTAGGGATTTCTATACCTTGTATAAATTTCATTGCAGAACGTCTAGCGATTGCTAATTCTTCAAAGTTCACCATATATCCTCCTCAATAACTATAAATTCAAATATACATTAATTTATACAAATAGATAAATCAAATAAAAACACTTTAAATCCGAATAATAATTATGATTAACAGCAAAAAAGACAAAAAGCTGAAACAATTAGTTCATACGAAATTCACACGAATCTATTACTATAGAAACTGTACATAGTGAACTTATTAACAATCACGTTTATTTATATAAAATCTTACTCGAAAGGAGTTGAAAGTATGAAAACTAAATATCGCTTTATGATCTCATCATTTGCTGCTTGCGCTTATATGATTTGGTATTTAGTATAATAACGACCTCACTTGCAAATAGGAAAAGGTGTGTATATAAATGGAATATAATCAATCAACAGTTAACTACTGGAAAGCTTTTGTATTACCATATACATTTGCTTTAGAAGAGTTAAAAACTAAATTTGAAATTATGAACCGGGAAGCTCAATTTCTAGAGGATTACAACCCGTTTGAACATATAAAAACAAGACTAAAACAACCTGAAAGTATTATTAAAAAACTAGAGCGCAAAAGCTTATTACCAACAGTTGAAAACGCTCAAACACATTTACAAGATATTATTGGTATTCGTATTACATGTTGCTTCGTAGAAGATATCTATCATTTGAAAGAAGTCATTCAAAAACGCGAAGATATGGAAGTCATAGAAGTAAAAGATTATATCGCTAACCCAAAACGAAACGGATATAAAAGTTTACACATGATTATTAAATACCCTTTATCACTAAATTCTGGTACAAAAGATGTATTTGCAGAAATTCAGTTACGTACACTAGCAATGGACTTTTGGGCAAGTTTAGAACACAAACTTTATTATAAATATGAAGGGAAAATACCGGAGTATTTAAAAGATGAACTACATGATGCAGCAATGAAAGCTGAAGATCTTGATAATAAAATGGCCACAATCCGTCAAGATATTGATGATATTGAGGCATGCTCAAATCAAATTATGCTACCACTATAAAAAAAGGTTCTCGCCAATGAGAACCTTTTTTCTACCATTTTGGGAAGTACGACTCCTACACTTATTAAAGTTTCACGTTATTTTTTCTCTATTGTTCGAACCTCTTCAATCTTCCATTTATCCTCTTCTTTTCCAAGGGCATACTGTACTTTCTTTTGAAGAGTGATACTGTCGTCTACTTCCTTTTCTTTCGTTTCAACAATAACATACCCTACTTTACTAACTTTCATATCTATATGTTCCAATTCAATTTTCTTATTTCCCTTTTGAAATGCGGCTTCTTTTTGTGTTTTTAAGTCTTCAGCACTAGGCATCTTCTTTGAAAATAACTCCATATGTTCTGCAAGATTTTTTTCATTCGTCGTTCGCACAAATGTATGAATAACATCTTGAATAGATCTCTCTTCTTCTTTTGTTATTTGTACCTTTTCCTCAGTTTTTTTAGTAGTAGATTTTTGTTCTACATTATTCTCTTCTTGTTGACATCCAACTAGTAATACTACAAATACTAAAAGGAATCTTAATTTCCTAAATAAATTTTTCATATTCCCAACTCCTAAAAAGAAAAGTGAGGCATTTCGCCTCACTTTCGCTCTTAATTAGCGTCTTCCTTTATTCGGATCGCCGCCGCCAACAATATCAAAGACACGTTTCGCTATATTTGTATTCTCTTGAACGCCAGAGAACAAGTATTTACCTGGACCAAATGCATATACGTTCACATCTTCCCCTGTATGTCCACCCGTTGTCCAGCCTGTAACCGAGCGCTTATTGAAAATATCTTCAATTGCATTATCAATCTTTGTTACATCTTTTGAAGGAGCTATATCATTTACAGCTTGAATTTCTTCTGGAGTTAATTGTAAATCAATATACTTTTTCAATGTTTCTTCTACATTTGCACCTTTTGCAATCTCATTTGCCATAAAGTCTGGTGTACGCTTTGCAGCTTTAATTGGATCTACTTTAAAGTTATACTCGCCATTGGCACCTAAAGATAATCCACCAGTAGCGTGATCTGCCGTTGCAACAACTAACGTATTTTTATCTTTTTTCGCAAACTCAATCGCTGCTTTGAAAGCTTTTTCGAAGTCTTCCATTTCACTCATTGCACCAACAATATCATTATCATGTCCAGCCCAGTCGATTTGACTTCCTTCCACCATTAAGAAGAAACCATTTTTATTTTTGTTCAAACGCTCAATTGCTGCATTAGTCATTTCTTCTAATGAAGGTGTTTTCTCATTACGGTCAATCATTTTATCTAATCCACCTGGTGCAAATAAACCAAGAATTTGATCATTTTTATCATTTAACAATTGATCTCGATCCGTTACATAGCTATAACCAGATTTCTTGAACTCTTCTGTAAGATTACGATCTTTTCTAACAAAGTTCTTTACGCCGCCGCCAAGCATAACATCTACTTTATGCTTCCCTTTAATTTTCTCATCAAAATAATCATTTGCAATTGCGTCCATATTTTTACGGCTAATGTCATGCGCACCGAAAGCAGCTGGTGTTGCATGTGTAATTTCAGAAGTTGCAACGAGTCCCGTTGATTTCCCTTTCTCTTTCGCTTGCTCAAGAACTGTTTTCACTTCCGCTTTATCATTATCAACTGCAATTGCAGCATTATATGTTTTAATCCCTGCTGACATAGCTGTTGCTGCCGATGCAGAGTCTGTAATATTTTCATGTTCATCTTCTGGGTATGTTTTTTGTGTTCCTACAAGATGCTTATCAAATTCTGTAGATTCCATTTCAAAGGTTTTTGGATTATCTTTCATATAACGGTGAGCCGTCATATATGAAGGGCCCATACCATCCCCAATTAATACGATAACATTTTTAATCTTTGCATTGCTTCCGTTCTCATCTGCATTAACCTCACTAGAACGAGTAAAATTCCATGTTGCTACCGAAGTAACTGCTAATGATGCCACAACTGCAAATGGCCATGCTTTTTTCACAAACTTTTTCACTGTCTTGTCCCCCTAATTAGGTTATTCATTTCCCACTATCAAATTTAATGGAAGACTATTAAGAGAAAATTAGCTGTATGTAAATTTTTTGTTAACTTATGTAAATATCAGTTATAATTTGTATAACTTTGTCTTTTTGTATCAATCATCCCGCCCTTTACAATTTAAATATAAACAAGTTGGATTTCATTTAACGTAAATCTCTTTTTTTACATTTTGACTCTATTTTTATGAAAATAAATAGAAATGCGGTGAGCCTTTATGAAAATAGTAAAGCTAAATGAGTCTTTTATTTTTGAATTACTTAATCTTTGCAAATCTGTTGGATGGTTACACGATGAAATTTTTATGAAAAAACAATTCGAAATGTATCTTTCTATCGGCACACTTGTAGGTTACATTCATGAAAACAAACTCATTGCGACTGGAGGAGTATTTCCCTTTCCAAGTAACTTCGCTTCCATTGGTATGTTAATCGTTCACCCTAATTTTCAAGGACGCGGATTAGGGCGCATGTTGCTAAATCATTGCTTGGAACAAATTCATCCAAAACAACCCATTGCACTTATTGCGACAAAAGCTGGCGAACCTCTATACACATCATGTGGATTTCAAACAGCAACAACGATTCATCGTTTTGAAAAGCAGACTATTAAGACGTATCCTTCTCACTTACAACAAGTACAAGAAGAAGACCTTATATCTCTTACTTCTCTGGATCAAATTGCAACTGGTATGAATCGTTCTCTACTTTACTCTTTGCTATTACCAAGGGCCGTATACTCTTTTAAAATTGAAAGAAATAACTGTATAGAAGCTTTTTCATTATGCATACAAAAGGGCAATATATTATGTATCAATCCACTTATCGCCAAGCAAGAAGAAGATGCTATCCAATTATTAAAAAAGATATGTGAATGTTGGAATGGTATAGTACGAATTGATGTTCCACACTCACAATTTACATTTCGTCAATTTCTTCAAACAGAAAATTTCCAAGAAACGCTCCTTTCACCTCTTATGATAAAAAATGGTAGCCAACTTCCTGGAAATCGTAATATGCTATTTGCTATGATAGATACAGCGTTATGTTAGAAAGGAGACACCTAATTGAAGCGATTTAGCTATTTTATGGTAGGTTGTCTTACTCTTACACTATTAGTAGGATGTAGTGCAGCAGAAAAGCCAGTAGAACAAGTAAAACAAGTTAAAAATACAATTACAGCGAAACTAGCTACCGAGGAAAAAATGGTAGAAATAGATGGTCAAACCATTTACTTTAAAAAGATTGGTAATGAAAAACCACCTTTACTTATGATTCATGGCTTTGGAGGGTCATCAGATGGTTTTCAAAAGATTTACTCCGATTTAGCAAAAGATCATACAATTATTTCTGTAGATGCTTTAGGATTCGGGCGCTCATCTAAGCCAATGGATTTTTATTATTCTTTTCCAACTCATGCAAATTTGTATTATAAATTAATGAAAAAACTAGGGTATGATTCATTCGCAATACTGGGGCATTCCATGGGGGGAGAAATTTCTCTAAATTTAACATATTTATATCCTGAAGCAGTTACTCACCTTATTTTAACTGATGCTACAGGTGGCCCTCATACATTCGTTAATAAACAAGGCTCACCAAAACCACAATTGTCGACTGATTTAAATGCCGTTTCTTCTATTACAGATTATGATGAAAGCAAAGTGAAATTCAAACGTAATGATGAAGAGCATTATAATAAAATGAAATTATGGCCTAGACGTCTTAAAATTAATGCAAATGAAATAAAACAGCCAACTTTAATTATATGGGGCAGAAATGATAGTAGCGTTTCCTGGAAAGAAGGAGAAACGTATCATCAATTCTTAAAAAATAGCACTTTACATATTATTGAAAAAGGTTATCATGCACCATTTCGCCAAGAACCACAAGAATTTGTCGGGTATGTAAAAGATTTCTTTAAGAACAATCCGATTAAAGTTGAAAAATAACATAAACGGGTATCTCAAAATGAGATACCCGTTTTCATATATTAAGCAGCTTGCTTTTGGCGTTTTGGCGTTTTTGATCCTAATACTTTCGGGATAACGAAGCCATCCATTCCAAATTTCCCAGCGTTCATACCGGAAACAAGAACAAACATAGATAAGATAACCATCTCAGGGTTCACACCAATTGACCCACTAAACATATAGGAAAAGTTCATTACAAGACCAAAAAAGACCGCTGTTTTTGTTAAACAGCCTACAATTAAACCAATTCCGACTAAAATTTCTCCCCATGTTACAAGTGTATTAAACAAATCTACATTTGGAATTGCAAATTCTTGTAAGAATGATGCCCACCAAGATTGAACAGCCGGTTGTGCACCTTTAGATTTTTCAATTGCCCCTTGCAAATAACCTGTTGCATCGAATCCTTTTCCTTGTAGTTTACCGATTCCAGCCATTAACCATGTGTAACCAAGATATACTCGAATTACTGCTAATGCAAAAGAAACTGCTTTGTTTTCTCTTAAAAATTGAATAACCATATCTTCCTCCTAAAGTTGTAATTAAGTTAGTTACAGATAATATAATAACATTAGTTACTTATTTTTCAAACGTTAATTATGAATAATCTGTGACATGCGTATGAAACATTAAAAACTAACGTTTATATAGTAACTTTTATTACCTGTAAAAACTTGAACATATCATACCACAAGTGATAACCATTTTCATTGAAAAAATGTAAAAAAAATGTGAGTTAAATGTGAAACACGTTTATTCGAATATAGAATAAACGTGTTTCACACTAATTATAGAATCGAAATGTATGTGTCTCCTCATCAATTAAACTCGCTTCTTGAAAGGCTTCTTCTAACGTTTTCCCATGGTTAATAACCCCATAAAATAAACGTATAGTAAACATAAGTGCTGCATTTCCATCTACATAATCAATCGATCCAATATATGATTTCGCACCACTATGTAAAAAAGATTTTGCTAGATTTTGCTCCCCTAACGTGCACCCGCTATTTACAATATGTGTATTATGCAATTTTGCATATTTATAAATTTCTTCTGTACCAAAATACCCTCTCGGTTCATCTTGTTCATATACTTCTTCGCCTAACTCTTCCATGACAAACTTCCCTTCTTCACCATGAAAGCAAAAAATAATATAATTAATATCGTTAAATAAGTTCTTTCCAGAAAGAACTTCCACAAAATCTTTCGGTCTACCAATCCAATATGTCACAACCCTTGCACCAAAATATTCAAGAGATGCTCGGATTGATTGCGCCTCTAAATCCGAATTAAAACCAACTACTAATGCAATATTCAACATACAACCCCCATCCTATAATCAGCCCTTATCAATCAGAATTTTATGGGATAAATCCATTTCATATATGCCCGTTTCTTTCAAAAAATCTGATCTAGTTAAAACGACTTTCTGTAAATATTGCCTATATGCTGTAATTGTTCCATCGTGAGATACAATGCAAATTCTTTCAGCACCCAGTTCATAACACCAAAGAAGAAATTTATCTACTATTTGCTGAAAACTATTCTCTGAAATAGTGTTTATACCTTCCTTCCATAACTGATTATTTGAGCTTTTCTCTATCGAAAAATGCGGAAATAACTTTGTTATCATTCCCTGATCTACTATATAATCGCACGGTAATGTTCTCGCTTCTTCTCGATAAGGAAAAATACGCGGAGATACATATGGATGAACGATTTTTTGACAAGCAACTTTCGCACTCCATATTGTCGCCGTTTGCAAAGTTCTAAGTGTAGGACTAGCAATTAATATATCCGCCTCTTGTAATGGCACATTGCATTGAAGTAATTTAGCCTGATTCCTTCCTTCATCCGTCAATGGCGGATGAAGCACTTTTAAACTTGATGGCAAATCCCTTGTATGTTCTCCTTCCCCGTGCCGAACAAAGACGATTTTCATCCCCTTCCTCCTCTCATTATGAAATCCTCTTACATATTTCTTCCCTATCTCATACTTTATTCCTGCTATATGAAAAACTGATATGTAAAACACTTTTTACAAGGGAGAAGTGAATCAAAAAATATAAAATGGATAACCATCTTAATTGGAATGATTATATGGGGATACATAAATGGATTTTTTAGTAGTGATAAAGTGAAACTTTAATCCGTGGGGGTTTTGTTCATCCCCCCACGGATTATTAGTTGAACCAATCGGGCTTTTACGGACAGTTGATCCCCACCTAACTTCTTTGCCTCCGCTGAATTTTGAGGTGGGGGTCTTACTGCCCGTTAATGCGGGATAAAACTGCTAATCCTTGGATTACAGATGATGAACGTGAAACAAAAATTAAACAAAAAGCAATTACGGCAAGCTGGTCCGGTGTTTTTATGTTTTGTACCATTAGCCTCTTAAATAAATGGTTAGGTTTAAGCACAAATGATAACTCACCGTACTTACCAGACCCTATCGCAGCTATTTTAAAGGCAAATGTAGAGTTACAAGTTTTACTCATGCTATTTGTTATGTATGGAATATTTTACTTACATTATCGAAGAAAATTAAGTGCCTAACTTCTAACTCATGATTATCCTCCTAAATGGTTATAGTAATCATGACAAAATGAAAGGAGAGATATAAACATGAGTAACTCGAATGAATTTTTAGATACACTACATGAAAAACAAGCAAAAGATGAACAAAATAGAAAGCGCCAAGGGAACGGAAACCCAGCGAAAAAAAAGCCAAATAAAACACATAAATAACAGTAAAAAACTGCCTAAAACAATCTTTTAGGCAGTTTTTTATTCTTCTTTTACCGAGATAACATTTCCCCAATTCCATCTCTCATAATACCATTCTGGTACATCTATATTTTCAATCCACTTCATTTCATGCTTTCCATCCTTATGAGCAAGCCATACATCCGCTTTCTTACGGTCTGAACGTATCCAAATTAATTGATTACTCTTCTTCATGAAGATCGGGTGGTAATCCCCTTGCTTGTTCGTTTTCTTTGTGATTTGATGCTGTGCATTACTTGTACTATCGACCTCATATAAAGATGGTAGTGGCCTTTTTTCTGGTGGAGTTTCTATCCCTGCCTCTTTTGCTCGTGAAACGATAATTACTCTATCGTTCTTCCATACAAAATCCCAATCAACATATCCTTTCGGCGTAAATATGTTCTGCTGAAGTGCTGGCAATTCCTTTACTTTTAAATGTTTATTTTCTAATGCAACTCTTCCGCTCCCTTCAATATAAGCTAATATATTTTTTGATGGTGCCCATTGAAACCATTGTGCGTTTAATAACATTTGATCTACTTTTTCAAACCGACTGCCGTCTGCACGAACTAAGCAAAGCGTATTACTATCAGCTGACCATGAAGCTGTCGGTACTGCTAAAAATGAAATCCACTTTTGATCTGGTGACCACTTAAAGCCACTTGCTACTAGCGCTAGGAAATCATCGTGTTCATTTGGCAATGCATACAAATGCTTCATTTTGTGAGGATTCATATGTGCATCTTTTTGCACTTCATATAGCTGAGCCCCTGTCCATCCTGTTGGAAGTAAGTGCGCTTCAGAGGATACAAGAAAGTTCTTTCCATCGGGGTACCATGCATAATCCCCTACACCAGCCGATACATTTTCAAAATCTGCATTCTTTTTTTCTACATCAAATGTATTTAATGTACCTGTAAATATAAATGCAATTATATTTTCTGTTGGTGACCATTGATAATTCGATGCTTCTGAGTGAAACGGCGTAACTTTCTTTCCATCTTTCAGCCGATATAACTCAAGAATATTTTGTTTCTCCCCTTTTACATATGCCAGCCATTCTCCATCATGTGACCACTTTGGCCCTGTTATGTTCTCTCCTTTTGTAAGTTGTTTTTCTTTCCCATCAACTTTAATCCAAAGGTTATGATGACGAATAAAAGCAACTTTCACACTATTATTTTCTGCGCTAGTAATAGCGATAGAACATAAAAACATAAACAACACTACACTACCACTTACTATTAGCCTTTTCATACCATCACTCCATTTCCCTCATAGCATTCCTCACTTTCTTCCTACAATATGTGAAAAATATCGATTCGACATAATCAGAAAAAATCCCCCAAGAAATTTCCAATTCATAGAGGATTGGTATGAATTATGTCGAAAGTATAGTTTAGCCAACATTTATATGTATAAGTTCTAACTAAAATGTAAGATTACATTTCTGAATATTGGCACTTTTTATTAGGGGGAGTATCAATGAAAAAAACTACATCTACACTATTAAGCATGGCGCTTGTCTTTTCTAGTTTTGGAGCTTTAAGCGCTCATGCTGAATCACTACAAAAGGAGAAGCAATTTAGTCCACAATTAAAAACAACGATTGAACAGTGGGGAGAACATAAAATTGCTCAAAATGTTGAAACGAAAACAACAAAAGAAATATCAGTAATTGTAGAATTGCAACATGCACCTCTCGCTGCTCAAAGTAATATTCAGCATGCTCCAGATTTACAAAATAGTAATGCGCAGTCTTATCATGCTGAGCTCAAAAAAGCACAAGAAGATACGACTAAGAAAATAAAAGAAAAAGCACCTGGTGCAAAAATTAAAGAAGTGTATAATACGTTATTTTCCGGATTCTCTATTTCAGTTCCTGGAGATCAAATTACCTCTCTTGCCTCTTTACCTGAAGTAAAAGCAGTCTATCCGAACTTAACATATAAATTGCATGAAACATCAAAAAGTACTACTAACGAAGAAGCACCAAATATCGGTGGACCGACAATTGGTGCACCTGAAGCGTGGAATTTAAAAGATCCATCTGGCAAACCGCTTGATGGAAAAGGCATGAAAGTAGCCATTATCGACTCTGGCGTAGACTATACACACCCTGACTTAAAGGCAAATTATATCGGTGGATATGACACGGTTGATGAAGATAGCGATCCAATGGATGGTAACGTACATGGTACTCATGTAGCTGGAATTATTGCTGGTAACGGAAAAATTAAAGGCGTTGCTCCAAACGCTTCTATTCTAGCCTATCGTGTAATGAATGACGGTGGAACTGGTACAACAGATGATATTATCCAAGGGATTGAGCGAGCGATTCAAGATGGTGCGGATGTGCTAAACCTCTCCCTTGGGCAGGATTTAAATGTACCTGATCAGCCTGTAACATTAACGTTAGAACGAGCAGCGAAACTTGGTGTTACTACTGTCGTTTCAAATGGAAATGACGGACCAAAACCTTGGTCTGTTGATGCTCCCGGTAACGCAAGTAGTGTCATTTCTGTTGGAGCATCTACGGTTTCTATCCCGTTTCCAACATTCCAAGTAGCTGGTTCCAGCAAAACATATCAAGGGTTACCGTTATCAAAATCCGATTTTCCAATAGGAAATGCTTCCCCTCTTGTATACGTTGGTTATGGCAATCCAAGTGATTATGCAAAACAAGATGTGAAAGGGAAATTCGCACTTATTTTACAAGGTACTTCTAGTACATTAGTAAAAGCAGAACAAGCGAAGCAAGCTGGGGCACTTGGTGTGTTATTAATCTCTAGCGAAAAAGAAATTAATATGATGCCGGAATATTTTTCACGTGAACATCTAGCTGTCCCAGTAATGCAATTATCAAATACAAATGGGGAAGAATTAAAAACTTTAATTACAAAACGAAAGAAAAATATAAAAATTGGACAACCAAAGCAAACAGAACTTATCGGTAACTTTAGTTCAAGAGGACCATCACAAGGAAGTTGGCTAATAAAGCCTGATGTTGTTGCACCTGGAGTACAAATTACTAGTACAGTACCGCGAGGCGGCTATGAATCGCATAACGGAACAAGTATGGCTGCTCCGCAAGTAGCTGGAGCGGTTGCCCTCTTGCGTCAAATGCATCCTGATTGGACGACAGAACAATTGAAAGCGGCTCTTGCTAACAATGCAAAAACATTACATGATGTCAATGAAAATACATACCCTGTTATGGCACAAGGATCAGGTTTAATTAACATTCCGAAAGCAGCTCAAACAAATGTATTAGTAAAACCTAACAATGTCAGCTTTGGTCTTATTAAGCCAAATAGCGGAAAAGTAAAACTGACGCAAAATGTTACATTACAAAACCTTTCTAGTAAAAAGAAAAGTTTTTCAACTCGTGTGGAGTTACTAGATGCAAACACAAAAGTAAAAGCTTCTGTCCCTTCATCTATTAGCATTCAACCGAATAGTAGTACCGAAAAACCATTTACTATCACTGTAGATAGCTCACTACCACAAGGTGTGTATACTGGAAATGTATATGTAAAAGAACAAGGGGCAAAAGAAGAAATTCGAATTCCATTCACATTTAGTATCGATCCTAAAGATTATAAACGTATCGATGGACTTGAAATTATTAATTCTACTTTTAGCCCAAATGGCGACCACGTACTAGATGATAATCTCATCAACTACTATTTAGTTGCGCCTGTGGATGATGTCACATTGCATGCAAATTTAGTTATGAAAGAACGTGTAACGTATCAAGGGATTATCCATCAAGCTAAAAATGCAACTCCTGGATACAAACCTTTCAAATGGAATGGTACAAAAGCCGATGGCACTCCTTTAGCTGACGGGCTATATCAAATCGAAGCAGTTGCTTCTAATTCTGGCGGAGAAACAAAACAAACAGCTGCTGTATTTCTTGATCGAACTGCACCTAAGTTAACATACGAAGTTGACCAAGAAAATCTCGTAATTAAAGGAAAAGTTGATGATATTCTACTAGATTGGATGTCAGAATCTGGTTGGATAGCACCTGGTATTCCAGTGAGAATGCAATATGAAATTAATGGAAATGGTGTATGGGACCAGGCATTCCTGAACCCTTGGGAGAAAAGCTATGACATTTATTTCGATCGTACTCAATTACAAGAAGGAAAAAATACTATTCACATTGTAGCAACTGATGCAGCTGGCAATACCTCTAATTTAACTGTTAATTTAGAAGTGAAATAAAGTGAAACTTTAATCAGTGGAGATTTCGTTCATCCCCACTGATTATTAGCCTTCACCAATCGGGAGTTACGGGCAGTTGATCTCCCCTCTCACTTCTTTACTCCAACCGAATTTTGAGGTAGGAATTTTACTGCTCATTAACACGGGATAAAAAATTTTTGTTGACAATTTTTTTAATATAGTTTTATAATACAAAACATAGTTTAGTTGAACGAATTATATATCGGCTTTGAAGGAATACTAGTAGCGACTTATATCACTGTCTCAGAGAACTGATGGTTGGTGCGAATCAGTACATATACAAGCGTGAATTACAATTCTGGAGCTTCTTTCCCGTAATGCTTTTTATGCATGAAGAGAAAGACGGATCTTTCCGTTATCGTAAAGTGAGTGGTAAACAATTAGTTGTTTACAAATAGGGTGGTACCGCGATTTTTATCGTCCCTATCGGATTTTCCGATAGGGACTTTTTTGCGTCCATCCTCTTACACAATTTCATATATACGCGTTGAAAGAATCGCAGTAGTATCTTATATCCCTGTTACAGAGAGCTAATGATCGGTGGAAATTAGCACATATATAAGTATGAATTACAATTCTGGAGCTTCTTTTTCGTAGTGCTTTTATGCATGAAGGAAAAGACGGAATTTTTCCGTTATCATTAATTGAGATGTAAGTATATTTTCACTTACAAATAGGGTGGTACCGCGATTCTTTCGCCCCTATCGGACTTTCCGATAGGGGCTTTTTCTATTTCTCACAGAAACAGATGTTAAATAATTCCGAATCTTATGATAAAATTTTATAAGCGCTTACAAAAATGAAAGGAGGTGATACAAGCTATACGAAATCGATATTCAATTTTATTGAAAAAAAGGAGGATGTCTAAATGACAAAGAAAACAGAAATTCCATCACATTTAAAACCATTCGTATCCACACAACATTATGATCAATACACACCGGTGAATCACGCTGTGTGGCGTTATATTATGAGACAAAATCATAGCTTCTTAAAAGACGTTGCTCATCCAGCCTATGTGAACGGACTACAATCATCTGGTATTAATATAGATTCAATTCCAAAAGTAGAAGAAATGAATGAGTGTTTGGCACCAAGTGGCTGGGGTGCTGTAACGATTGACGGACTTATTCCCGGCGTAGCATTCTTCGATTTCCAAGGACACGGATTACTACCGATCGCAACAGATATTCGGAAAGTAGAAAATATCGAGTACACACCAGCGCCAGATATCGTACACGAAGCCGCAGGACACGCACCGATTTTACTTGATCCTACATATGCAAAATATGTGAAACGTTTTGGGCAAATTGGTGCAAAAGCTTTCTCTACAAAAGAAGAACATGATGCATTTGAAGCTGTTCGTACATTAACGATAGTAAAAGAAAGCCCTACTTCTACTCCTGATGAAGTTAAGGCTGCTGAAAATGCTGTAATTGAAAAACAAAACTTAGTTTCTGGTTTATCAGAAGCTGAACAAATTTCACGTCTTTTCTGGTGGACAGTAGAATATGGATTGATTGGAAATATAGATGATCCAAAAATATATGGTGCTGGTCTCCTTTCTTCTGTTGGCGAAAGCAAACATTGCTTAACAGACGCTGTAGAAAAAGTTCCATTTTCTATCGAAGCATGTACAGGGACAACTTATGACGTAACAAAAATGCAACCACAACTATTCGTTTGCAAGTCCTTTGAAGAATTAACAGATGCGCTTGAAACATTTTCTAAAACAATGGCCTTTAAAACAGGTGGAAAAGAAGGTTTAGAAAAAGCAATTCGCTCTGAGAACTATGCAACAGCTGAGCTAAATAGCGGATTACAAATTACAGGTACATTTAGCGAGACAATTGAAAACGATGCAGGTGAATTAATTTACATGCGAACAAATTCGCCAACGGCATTAGCACTTCATAATAAACAGTTAGCGAATCATTCTACTTCTGTACACAGTGACGGATTTGGAACACCAATTGGATTACTCACTGAAAATATTGCATTAGAAAATTGTACAGACGAACAACTACAATCATTAGGAATTACAATTGGAACTATCGCTGAGTTTACTTTTGCAAGTGGTATTCATGTAAAAGGAACAGTAACAGATATTGTAAAAAACGATAAGAAAATTGCTCTTATTTCCTTTATCGATTGCACAGTTACTTATAACGCCCGCGTTTTATTTGATGCTTCATGGGGCGCATTTGATATGGCTGTTGGCTCACAAATCACTTCAGTATTCCCAGGTGCCGCAGATGCAGCAGCATTTTTCCCAATGGATGAAGAAGTTCAAGAAATTCCTGCTCCACTTGTACTGAATGAACTTGAACGTATGTATCAAACAGTTCGAGATATTCGAAGTGAGGGGATTTTACACGAAGCGCATATCGATCAATTAGTAGCAATTCAAGAAGTATTAAATAAATTTTATGCGAAAGAATGGTTGCTGCGCCTTGAAGTATTAGAGTTACTTTTAGAGCATAACAAAGGGCATGAAACATCTGCAGCATTACTACATCAACTTTCTACTTTCACAACTGACGAAGCTGTAACACGCCTTATTAACAATGGTCTTGCGTTACTTCCAGTAAAGGATGTGAAAAATGATGCTAAGATTAACTGAAGAAGAAGTTCACGAGGAATTATTGAAGGTAGATAAATGGATGGTAAAAGATGAGAAATGGATTGAACGAAAATATATGTTTTCCGACTACTTAAAAGGAGTCGAATTTGTCTCTGAAGCCGCCAAACTATCAGAAGAACATAATCACCATCCATTTATCCTTATCCAGTATAAAGCAGTTATTATTACTTTGTCATCTTGGAATGCAAAAGGTTTAACGAAACTAGATTTTGAGCTTGCAAAACAATTTGATGAACTATTTTTACAAAACGAAAACGCAATTATAAGAAAATAAAAAAGAGAAGCCTTTTTAGGCTTCTCCTTTTATTTTGAAATGGATACAATGTCCAAATGGATCCTCGACTTGTAATATTCCATCTTTGTACGTAGCAATCTTGCCAATATTTTTTAAGCTTTCACATACTTGCTCTTTTTGTTTTTCATCCGCTAGTACAATTGTGAAATATTTTAAACCAACAGAACCTGGCATTTGCGGTGGTACCCCTTCACCTTGCCACGTATTTAAACCGATATGGTGATGATAACCACCTGCTGATACGAACAACGCTCCATTACGAGCTGGGATCGTTACTTCAAAACCAAGACCATCAACATAGAAACGTTTCGCTTCCTCTAAATCAGCTACATGGAAATGAATATGCCCCATCACAGTACCAGCTGGAAATCCATTCCATGTACTTCCTTGCTGTAATAATTCTTCACCAGCTAACGGGTTACTAACAAATGGGAGTTCTCCATTCTCATCACGCCAAACTTCTTTTTGTCGATCATGATAAATTTCAATCCCGTTTCCATCTGGATCAGCTAAATAAAGAGCTTCACTAAAGTAATGATCGGCTCCGCCATGTAGTGGATATACCATCTCTACAAGATGACGAAGAACATTCGCTAAATCCTGCCTACTTGGTAATAAAATTGCGTAATGATATAACCCTGTTCTTCCTCTTTGTTTCGGAAAAGCTTCTTTCTTTTCTTCAATGATAAGAAGTGGTTCATCATTTTCATTCCCAAATGTAACGACTGCTTCTTCTTCTTTTAGCACCTTCATACTTAGTACTTCCGTATAAAACTCTAGTGATTTCTTTACATTAGATACGTATAAATGAACAACATCAAGTGTTGTATCGGGATGAAGTTGAAAACTCATCTTGTTAGCCCCCCCATTTAAATTAGTTCTTCTTTGACATTTTTTCTTTTAAGAAATTATCTACAAAACCATCAGCTTTTGCAACAAATAAATATGCACCCATTGCTAATAATGCAAGTTCTAATTCGAAACCAGGATTTTTTCCATCTCCCAATAAACCAGCTGACCATTTCACTTTTACGATTGCTCCAACCATAACAAGCGCAAATAATAATCCAATATATCTTACACCTAAACCTAGAATTAATAATAGGCCTCCAACTAATTCAAATGTTGCTACACCGTATGCAAGTCCTCCTGGTAAACCAATGCTTGTAAACCACCCTGCAATATTGTCAATTCCTGATTGGAATTTTGTTAAACCGTGCATGAAGAATGTTACCCCTAACACGATACGAATAATTAAGTTACCAATATGTTGATTCATTTCTTTCTCTCCTTTATAGTTTTCTTATACAAAACTTTTATTTACATTACAAAACATACACTAATTTTTTTTATTCGTCAATTCATTTTCACTGGGAAAAAATATATTTTTTTTGCTATGATACAAATAGTTGTTTACAAAAAGGAGCTTGATTTTATGAATATTGGTTCTGCAATACGTGAAATTCGTCAACGTAGGGGCATAACAATCGCACAAATTTGTGAGGGAACAGGTCTTTCTAAAGGATTTATGAGTCAGGTTGAAAATAATAAAACATCACCATCTATCTCAACTTTAGAAACGATCTCCAATTTTTTAAACGTTCCCCTTCCCTATTTATTGTTAGAGCAAAAAGATCGATTAAAAATTGTCAAAAAAGAAGAACGGAAATACAGTGTATACGGCAAAGATGAGCAAAGAATTGAACATGTTGCGGAGCAAGGGGGCCTTCGCCTATCTTTAGTAGAAATCCCTACTGGATTCCCGAAAGAAAACTCACCAAATGCCCATGAAGGGGAAGAATGTCACCTTGTATTACGCGGAAAACTAGAAGTTCAGCACGGTGAAGATATTGCAATTGTAGAAGAAGGTGATTCTTTCTCATGGAATGCATGCGTTCCTCATATTGTTCGTAATATAGGAGAAGAAACTGCATTATTACTCATCTCTAGTTATGCGGAAAATCGAAAACGTGTTTATTAAATAATAAAAAAAAGAAGCCTGTTAAACAGGCTTCTTTTTTATCCCCTTATAATTCCATAACTTGTCCCAACTAGTACAGTCTTTTCATGCTGATTGCGATAAACTGACTCGATTGAAACTTTTTTATAGCCTTCCATTTGCTCAACATTTGTTAAAGTTAGTTCACAAGTGATCGTATCTCCTGTGAAAACTGGTCTAATAAACTCACTTACTAATTCTCTTGCTATGTAATGTAACTCTTCTCCCACTTTCGTTCCAATGCTAGCAGTCAATAAACCATGAACCATTAATCTTCCATTTTCATCGTATTCCACATGGTGTCTACCTTTATCACCGGTAATATTTGCAAATTCAAAAACTTCTTCCTCAGTAAATCTTCTTTCATATTTAAATACATCCCCAGCTTTTACACTCATTTTTATCCCCCTAATAATAAACAGAATTTTCTTTTATTTTATCATAAAACGAGCCTCAATCCATTCTCTATTATCAAAAGTCTCAAAATTACCTCGCTATACTTTTTTACTTTCCATTCATTTATCGGTGACCATCTCTTTTCGCGACTTGGTATCCATAATACGCACATGTTCCATTTCTCGATAGCTCTCTAACTTCAAATCCACAACTTCTATAAAAATCAAAATTGTTCGCTGATGTATGCGCAAACCAATCACCGTGGGGAAGTTTTTGCAGGCAAAGAGCTACAAGCTTCTTACCTAATCCCTTCCCTCTATATTCACACTTCACAACTAAATTTACTATGTTCGCAATCATAATTCCATCAGAAATGACTCTAACCATCGCAATCATCTCTTCCTCATCCCAAATTGTGAAAGCCCATGTTGAATTTTCGAATGCTATCGTAAATTTTTCAATTTGCCAAGAAGGGATATTATCATTACTCCAACCGGCATCTTCAAATAAAGCTTTAATTGCATATGCTGGTACACTACTCGTTCCCTCACGAATAATAAGTCCATTATGATAAATGTACATGTAACCCCTCCCTTTATTTTCATATACCATTCTTCAAAAAATGCAATTTACCTTTAAAAAAGTAATTTTTTCATCCAACACGCTTAATAGAATAAACTAGAGCATCGATTCCATGAAATGACGTTGTTTTCTCGTAGCTGAGCCCAGTTTTTCTAGCAACAAATATTGAGGCAGGATGATTCGGATTAATAAGAGAAATTAATTTATTCATTCGTAATGCTTGGAAACCATAGTCACGAAATGCTGCCGCCGCTTCTTTTGCATACCCTTTTCCCCAATACTGAGGAAGTAACCAATAACCAATTTCAATTTCCTCTTTTCCATCTATTTTCTGCTTTACCAGCCCTGCATGACCAATTCTTGTTCCCGTTTCCTTTTCAATCAATACAAATAAACCGAGACCGTTTTTATAGCTAGGAATCACCCATTCCTCCAGACTTTTTTTACACTGCATATATGTTTTTAATGTCCCATTTCCAATATAACGCATTACCTTCTCGTTCCCCCATAGTGAAGCGTAGAACTGTAAATCATCCATTGTATATTTGCGAATTTGTAAACGTTCTGTATGAAACATGCTGGCACTCCTTTCCACTAATTTATTCTTCATTTCACGATCATGTTTTGTATGTATACGGTATGTTACTATTTATTATAAAGTGAAACTTTAATCAGTGGGGAATTTTGTTCACCCCACTGATTATTAGCCTTTACCAATCGGACGTTTACGGGCAGTGGATCTCCCGTCTAACTTCTTTGCTTTAACTGAATTTTTAGGCAAGAGTCTTACTGCCTGGAAAATAGCGGGATAAATGAACCAACGATAAAATACACAATATTCATTCCAAATAACTAAAAAAAGCAGTAGACAAATATTGTCCACTGCATCCATATCATAACTAGCATAAAGAAAACTACAATTGAGGGGGGTGTAGGATTTTCAAATATACTAGATACTTATCCCGTTCTAACGGGCGGTAAACTTTCCAATTGTTTCAAGTGAAAAGTTTACCGCTCATAAGAACTTCCTTCGTTCATTAAGATAGTATTGCTAGATAATCATATACACGCTTAGATTTCTCTCCACCCATTCGTGCATGTTGAAGAAGAGAAATACCATGAGGGCCAGATGCACGCAATGCTTCTGGTTGAGCTACTAAAATAGCTTGTACAACTTCTAATTCACCAAGCATAGCTGCTGCAAAAATATCCATCCGAGCACCCTTTTCTAGTAAATAAAGAGCAATATCTTTACGACCTACATGTGCCGATGCGCCTAACGCACTTTCCCAATCTGATCCACCCCAATTATAAGAAGCGTGAAGTAAGCTTGGTGATTCAACCAATAGCTCTTGTACTTTCTCTAAATCCCCGTGAGCTGCCATAACAAATTCTCTTACTAATTCAGTGGTAATACGCTCTTCTGTTTGCATCGCTCTTCTCCCCTTTTAGAAATTCGTTTCGGTGTAAAAAAAGGCTTGTCACTTCCCTGAAAAATATCTACATCTATGCCAAATACATGTTGAAACATTTCATGGCATAGTACTTCTTCTGGTATACCATCATACTGAATCTTTCCTCGCTTTAATACAAGTAAACGATCACTATATTGAGCAGCTTGGTTAATGTCATGTAAAACCATTATAATTGTCATTCCAAACTCCTCATTTAATCGTTTCACAAGTTCCATTACTTCCAACTGGTGAACGATATCTAAAAAGGTTGTTGGTTCATCCAATAATAAGACATTTGTACGTTGCGCTAGCGTCATCGCAATCCAAGCACGTTGCCGTTCCCCTCCTGATAAAGAATGTAAAAGACGATATTCATACCCTTCAAGATTTGTAACAGACAATGCCCAATCAACAATTTCTTCATCTTCTTTATTTAAGCGGCTACTCCATGATTTATGTGGACCTCTTCCGAACTCAATTAGTTCTTTCACTGTTAAGTCTAATTGATGATCATGCATTTGTGGTAACATTGCTAATTGCTTCGCTACATCAGCACTCTTCATCATATGAATATTTTTCCCATCTAAAATGATGTCCCCTTCGCTTTGTTTCAGTAGCCTTGCTATTAAACGAAGCAAAGTAGATTTTCCCGATCCATTCGGACCAATTAAACTAACGATTTCTCCAACCTTAATATGTACATTCATATTTTGCATTTGAAATCTTTCAGAGTGTGCGTAAAACACTTTGTTAACGGAAATCACTTTGTTTTCCTCCTCTATGAATTAAATATAAGAAGAACGGACCACCTAAGAAGGACAGTAAAATACCAACAGGCAATTCGATTGGGTCAAACCAACTTCGAGCTATTGCATCCGCAAAAACAAGTAATACCCCGCCGCCAAGGCATGATAAAGGTAGCAAATATCTATAATCATTTCCAACTAATAAACGTAGCATATGTGGTACGACAAGACCGACAAATCCAATAAGACCAGACACACTTACTGCAATTCCAGCTAATAATGTACTTACTACGATTAAATAAAACCGACTTTTTTCCACATTATGTCCTAATAACTTTGCCATTTCATCTCCAAGCATTAACACTCGAATATGCTTAATACCAAAGAAAGCTAATATAATGGCGACTATTGCATAATAAATAATCATGTTTAAATGTGCCCAACTTACACCACCAATACCGCCCGCTAACCACGGTAACACCGATTGTACTTTGTCACTATGTAATAACATTAATGCTGACGTTGCTGCACCAATTAATGCATTGATCGACACCCCTACTAAGACGATCCTTGAAGGTGGTGCCCCTTTTTGCCATGATAAAGCATAAATAACCATCGCTGTTATGAAAGCTCCTAAAAACGCCCCTAGTGGTAAAAAAGCTAGATGCTGTGGGAATAAAATCATGATGACAATTGCTACAAAGCCTGCTCCAGATGAAACTCCGATAATACCAGGATCTGCAAGAGGGTTTCTCATAACCCCTTGTAGCAGTGTACCAGATGCAGCTAAACATGTTCCTACTATAAACCCAATAAGCACTCTCGGTATGCGAAGATCCCATACAATTCGATGAACTGTCGAACCTTCCTCTTGTATACCTGTTAAAATATCTCGTATAGAAAAGGATAAACTTCCTGCGAAAAGACCGTACAAGAGACCTAGGATTGTTAATATAACTAAAGTAACTGCTATTATCCATCTTTTTTTCGCAAAAGGATGTTCCTTTTCTCTTACTACTTCACTACTTTCCATACGTATCATTTCCTTACATCTTGTATACTTTTATACATAAAATCCATTGCTTCTGTAACTTTTGTACCAGGATTAGATCCAAATAAATCAGGTGGCAAAATAACTACACGGTTTTGTTTTACTGCCTCTAAATTTTTCCACGCTTCATTTTTCATCATTTCGCCTTCGAATGCTTTTTTCACACTTTTTGGATCTCCGTGTGTAATTAAATAAATCACATCTGGATTCGCCTCAATAATACGTTCTACACTTAGCTGTGCATATTGCGGATATTCTTTCGTTTCTGGAAAATCAGAAGCAATATTTTTTCCGCCTGTTTTTTCTAAAATATCACCTGATAAAGATGTTGGTAATGCCGCTAAATAAGTACCTGGTGCGCCATACACTAGCAATGCTTTCACATCGCTCTTTTTCTCATATTTCTTCATTTGATCATTCATTTTTTGATTAATTTCTTTTGCTTTATCTTCTTTCTTCATTACCGTTCCATATAATTCAATATTCTTTTGAATATCTTGTACAGAATTCGCAGAAGAAATGATAACTTGCGTTCCTTGTCCTTCAACCGTTGGCACATTCTTTTGGAATCCATTGTTAGCAACAAGTACATCGGGCTTTAAACTAGCAATTTGCTCAAAATTCGGTTGATGTGCATTCCCAATTACTTGTGCTTTCTTTAACTCCTCTGGAAGAGTTAATTTCGTATCCGGGCGACCTACTATTTTTCCACCTAAAGCATGAATAATATCCATGTCCCCCATACTTAATGTTGCAAAATTTTCTGGCACTTTATCGAATGTTACCTTTCTTCCTGATAGGTCAGTAATTTCGATTTTCTCTTTTCCTTTTTCTGTTTTGGTTGCAGACGCTTTTTCGTCCCCTTTGGCACTGCAACCTATTAACAAGAAAAAAATAGATAAAATCGCTGTAAATAGCGTAATAGATTTTTTCATTCCTTCACCTCTAATTGATAATGATAATCATTAACTACTATTCTACTTTAATTGATAAGGATTATCATTGTCAACACGAAACGCATACATTTTTCTACAAAAAACAAAAAGCGTGACAAAAAGATTTTTTCTTTTCGCCGCGCTCTACTTAACAATATTATTCACATTCATTTTCCTCTAGCTGGTCACGCATCACTTTCACACGCTGAAAGAAAAAGAACGATAAACTTAAAAATATAACGATGCTCCCCATCATAACAAAAAATTGGATTGTCTCTTTTGCTCCATTCGGAATCAACAAGCCAACCATTAACAATGTACTTACAGCGAGAAGAATTTGTCCGAACCGAGTATAGTCTTCTATTTTTCCTTTTAATTCTTTCATTATATTCTCACTCCTCCATTTCACTGTATCATATTCTATGAAACTGAAAGACCAGTAAATACAGCCATTCTGGGAGATGTTTTCCAATAAAAAAAGAGCCGCTTTACTGCGGCTCTTTTGTAATCATTATTCACCTTTATATGCTTCCATATAAATTTCTTTCAGTTCTGAAATAAGTGGCAACTTTGGATTAGCAGTTGTACATTGATCTTCAAAAGCTCTTTCTGCTAATACTCCAACAACCTCTTCAAATTGCTCTTTATCTACTCCTTGTCCTGCAATACTCATATTAATATTTAAGCTTTTTCCAAGCTCAATAATTGCTTTGACGAGTGATTCCACCCCTTCTGCTGCCGAGCTTGCTGGAAGCCCGAGCATTCTCGCTATATGTGCATATCTTTCATCTGCCACAAAGTGCTCATATTTTGGGAACAATGCGTGTTTTCTTGGCTTAATAGCATTATAGCGGACTACATGCGGCATTAGAATGGCATTTGCGCGTCCGTGCGGAATATGGAATTCTGGTCCAATTTTATGTGCTAAGCTGTGATTAATACCGAGGAAAGCATTTGCAAATGCCATACCTGCAATTGCAGAAGCGTTATGCATTTTTTCTCTTGCTTCTTCATCATTTCCATCTTTATATGCTCTCGGTAAATATTTGAATACGAGATCAATAGCTTTTAATGCTAATCCATCTGTATAGTCATTTGCCATAACAGACACATACGCCTCAATTGCATGTGTTAAAACATCCATACCAGTATCTGCTGTTACATGTGGTGGTACTGTCATTACAAATTGCGGATCAACAATTGCTACATCTGGTGTTAATTCATAATCTGCAAGCGGATACTTTATATTATTTTTCTTATCGGTAATAACCGCAAATGGTGTCACTTCTGATCCCGTTCCTGATGTCGTTGGAATCGCAACAAACTGCGCCTTATTTCCTAATTCCGGATATTTACATGTACGTTTTCTTATATCTAAAAACTTCTGTTTAATGCCATAGAATGTCGTTTCTGGATGCTCATAGAATAACCACATTCCTTTTGCTGCATCCATAGCTGAACCACCACCAAGTGCGATAATTACATCTGGCTTAAAGCTTCTCATCATTTCCGCACCTTTAAAAACAGTTTCATCTGATGGATCTGGTTCGACCTCAAAGAAAACTTCAACTTTCACATCATTTGCATGCTTGTTTAAATAGTGCGCGACTGTATCGACATAGCCATGTTCAACCATTCCAGGATCCGTTACAATAAATGCACGTGAAATGTTAGGCATATTTGCTAAATAAGCTGTAGCATGTTTTTCAAAATAAATTTTTGGTGGCAATTTGAACCACTGCATATTCTTTTTTCTATTTGCCAGCCTTTTTATATTTAATAAATGAGTGGCTGTTACATTTCGGGAAACTGAATTCTTTCCGTATGAACCACAACCAAGTGTAAGTGATGGAATAAATCCATTATATATATCCCCTATTCCACCTTGTGATGAAGGTGCATTTACAATGAGACGGCAAGCTTTCATACGTAACCCAAATTGCTTTTGCACATCTTTATTTGTAGAATGGATAACTGCTGAATGTCCTAAACCACCTAGGTTCAACATTTCTTCGCAATATGTAAATCCTTCTTCTAATGAATTCGCCTTCACACAAGCTAATACTGGACTCAGTTTCTCACGAGATAACGGATATGCTGCTCCGATACCTTGAATTTCAGCTACAAGCATTTTTGTATGTTCAGGAACAGTAATCCCAACTAAATCGGCAATATACTGTGCTGATTTCCCTACAATATCACTATTTACAGCACATGTATTTTCATTTATAACAAGCTTTTCTAATTTTTTTCTTTCTTCTTCTGTTACAAAGTAACAATTGTTTTCAATCATTTCTGTTTTAACATCATCATAGATTTCTTTATCGACAATGATTGCTTGTTCCGATGCACAAATCATACCGTTATCAAATGTTTTCGATAAAATTAAATCATTAACAGCTCGTTTTACATGTGCTGATTTTTCTATATAACACGGTACATTACCAGGACCAACACCTAACGCTGGTTTTCCAGTAGAGTAAGCTGATTTCACCATACCAGCGCCTCCAGTTGCTAGAACGAGTGCTACACCATCATGGTTCATTAATTGTTTCGTCGCTTCAACAGACGGTCTTTCAATCCATTGAATACAGTGTTTTGGTGCACCAGCTTTCATCGCTGCATCATATACTGTTTTCGCCGCTGCCACAGAACATTTTTGTGCGGAAGGATGAAATGCGAAAATAATTGGATTTCTTGTTTTTATCGCAATTAACGCTTTAAACATTGTTGTCGACGTTGGATTCGTTACTGGCGTTACCCCAGCTACTACACCGACAGGTTCCGCGATTTCTATTATTTCTTCATGAGAATCTTCGTGAATAATTCCTACCGTTTTATCTTGCTTTATACTATGCCAAATATATTCAGTGGCAAAAACATTTTTAATGCATTTGTCTTCATATACACCACGGCCAGTTTCTTCAACTGCCAATTTTGCTAGCGGCATATGTTGATCAACACCTGCTAATGCCATTTCATGAACAATGTTGTCAATTTCCTCTTGTGTAAAACTTTCTAATGCTTGTAAAGCTTGTTGACCATTATTTACTAGCGTATCAATCATCTTTTTTACTTCCTGCATTTCATTTACAACTTTCTCTTTGACTACCATGTAAATTTCCTCCTATTCTACTATCACGGTCCTTATATGTCCCTATAGGTCAAAATAAGTCCCAATTAACATAAAAAAATAGAGATGCTTTCCTACATGAATTTCATCGTTTGTGAAATGTTTCACAAGTTTGTTCGTGAGTAACATTTCCTGAATTCAATATACATGAAATCATTTCGTTTGTGTATGTCTATTTTGTGAAATATTTCACAAAATGATGTAATAAAAAAACGCACTGCTCTATATTAGCAGTGCGTTTTTTTATTATGCTAGCGCTTGTGCTAAATCTTCAATTAAATCTTCACCATCTTCAATACCGACAGAAATACGAATTAATGTATCTGTAATTCCTAATTCTTTGCGGCGATCAGCTGGGATTGATGCATGTGTCATTTGAGATGGAATAGAAATTAAACTTTCTACTGCTCCTAAACTTTCAGCAAGTGTAAAGTACTGCAATTTCTCAAGTACTTTATTTAATGTCTCTTCACTATCTACATCAAATGAGATAATAGCACCAAATCCATTTGCTTGTTCTGTTGCTAATTCGTGGTTTTGATGTGATTCAAGACCTGGGTAATATACTTTATTTACTTTTGGATGATTATTTAAGAACTCAGCAATAGCGCGTGAATTCGTTTCATGTTCTTCCATACGAATTCCTAATGTTTTTAAACCACGAAGTAGTAAGAAGCTATCTTGCGGCCCAAGAATACCTCCTGTTGAGTTTTGTACAAAGTGAAGATCTTCTGCTAGTTGTGGGCTATTTACAACTACTAGACCTGCAACTACGTCACTATGACCTCCTAAATATTTCGTTGCACTATGAAGCACAATATCTGCTCCTAAAGAAATCGGCGACTGCCAATATGGCGTCATGAATGTGTTATCAATAATTGTTAATAAGTCTTTCTCTTTAGCAAGAGTAGATATTTTCTTAATATCAGTAATTTTTAGTAGTGGGTTCGTTGGTGTTTCCACATAAATTGCTTTCGTATTTGGACGAATCGCTTCTTTAACTTCCTCTAAGTTTGTTGTATCTACAAATGTATGCTCAATACCGAAACGGTTTAATACTTTTGTAATAACGCGGTATGTTCCGCCATAAACATCATCTGTTAAAATAACGTGGTCACCTTTTGAGAACAACATAATTGTCGCTGTAATAGCAGCCATTCCTGAACCAAATGCAAATCCAGCATGCCCATTTTCTAATACAGCAATCATTTCTTCTAAAGCTGCACGTGTTGGGTTACCTGTACGTGAATATTCATATCCTTGATGCTTACCAACTGCTTCTTGTTTGTACGTACTTGTTTGATAAATCGGTACGTTTACAGATCCAGTTGAAGGTTCTCCTATGCGAATACCATGAATTAACTTTGTCTTTGCTCTCATTTTTTATTCCCATCCTTTGTATATGTCTTTACTTAAATAGCGCTCACTGCTATCAGGAAAAATGGTTACAATATTTGTACCTGGTGCTGCCTTCTCTGCCTCAAGTAAGCTCGCATGAAATGCTGCTCCTGAAGAGCTCCCAACGAGAAGTCCTTCTTTTTGCGCTAATTCTTTCACTCGTAAAAATGCATTTCGATCAGAAATCGTATGAATTTCATCAAAATAAGATGTCTTCAAAAATGGCGGGATAAATTCCAGTCCAATTCCTTCGGTCTCATGTGAACCAGCCTTACCACCATTTAAAATAGATCCTTCTGGCTCTACGATAACTGTTTTAATATCTATATTTTTTTCTTTCAAATAAGATGCAGTCCCCATAAATGTACCGCCAGTTCCTGCTCCAGCAACAAATATGTTAATCTCTCCATTCAATGCGTCCCACAGTTCAGGTCCTAATGTTTTAAAATATGCACGAGGATTTGCCTCATTTGCGAACTGACTTGGAGAGTATGAATTCGGTATTTCATTTACTAACTCTTTTGCTTTGGCAATTGCACCTGTCATTCCTTGCTCAGTCGGTGTATGCACGACAGTTGCACCTAGTGCTTTCATTAATTCTTGTTTTTCAATACTAAATTTCTCTGGTACACAAACAATAACACGTAAATCATGCTCTAATGCTGCAAGTGCCAGTCCAATACCAGTATTCCCAGCAGTCGGTTCAATAATTGTTCCACCCTGGGTAACAAGCCCTTTTTCTAGCGCATCTTCGATTAATTCTCTTCCTAAACGATCCTTAACGCTTCCGCCTGGATTATAAAATTCAAGCTTTGCAAATAAACGGACCCCTGTTGGAAGTGAAAAACGAGTAATTTCTACAATTGGTGTATGACCAATTAACTCATGAACTCCACGATATACATTCATCGTGTTCTCCCCCTTGTTTGCCAATAAAGAAAAGGCAACTGTATGTATTTTCTTTATATGAGACAGTTGCCTTTTTGTTACATTACTTTAACTCTTCTAACACTTTTACGATAAAGTTTGTAGAATGAAGAGCTGCTTGATCTAAAAACTGATCAAATGAAACATTTGATTCTTTACCAGCAATATCAGAAAGTGCGCGAATGATAACAAACGGAATTTCATATTGGTGGCATACTTGTGCAACAGCTGCTGCTTCCATTTCTACCGCATAAAGATTTTCAAATTTATCACGGATGGCTGCAACGCGGTTCGGATCACTCATAAATGAATCACCTGTTGCAATCATACCTTTTACAACTTGAATATTTTCTTCAGCCTGCATACATTTCTCAGCTAATGCAACTAACGCCTCATCAGCTTTAAATCCAGGCGGCATTCCTGGTACTTGACCATATTCATAGTTAAATGCTGTTACATCTACGTCATGGTGACGAACTTCAGTGGAAATAACTACATCACCAACGTTTAGAGAATGATGGAATCCACCAGCTGAACCAGTATTAATTACTTTTTCAGGCTTATATTTTTCTAATAAAATTGTCGTTGACATCGCTGCGTTTACTTTACCAATACCAGACTTTAACAAGATTACTTCATGCCCTGCTAATAGCCCTTTCGTAAATTCACAACCAGCAACCGTTTCTGTTTCTGCTTGTTCTAATTTGTCACGTAAAATACGTACTTCTTCTTCCATTGCTCCAATTACAGCAATTCTCAATCTAATCCCTCTTTCTATTGCTTAGTTGCCTCCATTACCCAAACGAAATGATTTAATCTCGTGAATGTTACATGGAAGCCATTGTTTTCAAAAATAGTCTGCATAACTGGAATACGTGTATAGTATTCCGTTTGCAAATCGTTTGCTAACTGGTGGAAACCTCTTTCTTGTGCTGTTTCAACAGTTTTATCATATGCATCTTGATCTGCAAATATCGTATCAGCAAACACTATTTTACCACCTTTGTTTAGCAATTGACTATACTTCGCAATCGCTACATTTTTTTCATCATCTGTTAAATGATGAAATGCATAGGTGCTTACAATGGTATCAATTGAATTTGGAACTTCAAACGAAAGAAAATCACCCTCTGTAATTGAAAATTCTTTTGGCAATTTCTCTTTTGCAATCATGCGCATTTCACGCGACGGTTCTATACCGTAAACTGTGCGGCCAGCAAGTAATAATTTATTTGTTAAATTACCTGTACCGACACCAAATTCTAATACATTACCAAATGACTTGTTAACTACATCCTCTAGAATGTCCTCATAATGGGCGAAAACTTCTTTATATTGTATATCTTCGCCTTGTACAAATGAGTCGTACGTATGAGCCCACTCATCAAATAAACCATTAAATTCTGTACCCATAAAAATTCCCCTTTTTCTTATCGGTTTTATCAGTATGATATTCCCTCTTTCTAAAAATGTCAATTGAAATGTACATGGTATTTCCTTCTTTTCTTTGTTACACTATAGTTGATTACATAGGAGAGGGGCCGTCTTCATGTCATTTACCTTTGAAATGTTAGAAGATAAAGTAGAGTTTTTTGAAGCGGGAGACTTAGCTTCTTTAGAACGAAAAATTAGTGAACAAATCGATAATAATAAAGCGCTTATGCTTGAAGTTCATCACATCTCTCATCAAATGGTTATGGATCCTGAAAGCAAAAGACCGTATTATAGCGCGGTTGTTCATTTTAAATTAAAGAAATTGCGTTAACAAAAAAGAGAAGCTCCTAAGGAGCTTCTCTTTTTTAGTTTAGAGTTTGAACAAGTACTGGTTTCCAGCCCTCATTGTCTACCCAATCAATATTTACGTAATATCTTTTCCCACTTTGCTTATCTTGAACATCACCATAAGCTTTGCTCTTTCCAGTTTTGTCTCTTCCAACAAAATGGAATACTAATTGCTCTTTCGGTATCTCAACACCTGCAGCAATTGCACTTTGCATCTCATTCCAATCTGATGACCCTTGTTTAAACGTCATCGCCGGTGATGAACCTTGTTCTGTTCCTACAGCTTTCCAAGAAGGTTTTGTGTAAGCCTCTTTTGCCTTAGATACAGTTTTTTCAGCTGATACTTTCTCGTTAGCTTTCGCTTCTTCTTCAGCTTTTTTCTGTTCTTCTTCAGCCTTTAGCTTCTCTTCTTCAGCTTTTTTCTTAGCTTCTGCTTGCTCTTGTTCTTTTTCTTTTTTCTTAGCAGATTCTTTATCTTCTGATTTTCCAGCTTTCTCATTCTTTGTTGTTTGTTGAGAGACTTTCTTATCAGTAGAAGATGCTTGCTCTTTCGTACTAGGAACGAACAATTGATATGCTACAATAGCTACTAATAGTAATACAATAGCGATTGCAATATTTAAAACACCGTTTTGACGACGTTTTTGTTGTTTCTGTTGGAATCTTGATCCTCCTGCCATTCTCCAAACCTCCATGCAGTTTTTCCTAATTGCTATTGTAACATTAAATCTAGAAAGGTTGAACATTTACAATGATATTTTCATGAAATGAAGACATTTCACTATAAATTGCAAGATTACTTTTCATTCTCCAATTGATAGATTGCTCCCACCATATCTTTAAAAATAGGTGTAACTTTATTCACTTTGCTATCAGTCTCTAGATCAACAACAACTAAAGCATATCTTGGATTCTCATACGGAAAATAACCTGCAAACCAGCGATTCACCCTCGTCCCTTTCCCCGTTTGCGCTGTCCCGGATTTTCCAGCGACACTTAGTGGCAACGAACGGAATGCCGTTCCTGTTCCTTTCTCCCTTGTTACAACGCCTCTTAATAACTCTTGTAATGTTTTCACTGTTTCATACGAAAGCTGTTTTCCATTTAACGTATGGCTCTCAAATGTAAAAAAATCCGCTCCATTTTTATATACTATTTTTTCAACAGCTTTCACTTCCATCTTTTCTCCATTCCTCGCAATCGTCGCCATCATATTGGCAATTGCTAGAGGTGATATACGTACATCTTTCTGTCCAATCGCTGTTTGTTCTACCGCTTTTTTATTACTTTTATTTTCTTCATTCCCCCAAATAGTAGTGCCTTTCTCTTCTGACATTTGCTCAAAATGAGGTGTATGAAATACAGAACCTTTCCATCCAACCTTTTCATTTGCTCCTAGAGCTGCTACGTATGTTTCTAACACCGTCCTATCCTTTTGTAATAGCTCGTTACCTAACTCGGAAAATGTCCTGTTACAGCTCCTAGCAAAGCTCTCTTTAAAGTTAAGCGTACCCATCCTAACTTGCGGGTCGTTTTCACCATATAAATCTTTATTACAGTTAAATGTCCGATTAAACAAATTTACTTTTTGATCAATGACTGCAGCTGCAACTACTGTTTTAAAAACCGAGCCTGGAAAATGTGGCGTTAACATTTGATTTTCAAGTGTAGTTTTATATAAATTCTCATCCCTTACTTGTAAAGACGGCTTACTAACCATCGCTAATATTTCATTTGTCTTTACATCAAGTAATACTAATCCCCCCTTCTTTATTTCGTTTGCTTCAATCACTTCTTCTGCTTTTTGCTGCAACTCTTTATGTAAAGTAGTTTGAATCCTAACTGGATAAAATGGATTTCCTGGTGAAGTGTATTTCGCTTGCTTTCCGAAAATTGGTTCTCCTTGCCGATCTACTTGATATAATACTTTTGCCTCTCCATCAGTCAATAGAAATTCATCAAATGATTGCTGTAATCCTGAAATACCTATCGGCGTTTGTTTTGAAATTTTTTTCAATTCTCCATATCGCTTTTGAAATTCCCTTTCGTTCTCCCCTACATCACCAATTAAATGACTTATCTCTCCAGTTTGTTTTAATCGCACTTCACCTGCTACAATACCTAATACATGTAATTCATTTACCTTCTCCATCTGCTCTCGTGTCACTCGAAATGGAGCAGTTTCTCCTTGTAGGGTAAATGCATTTTTGTTATTTTTCATTTGTCTTCTAATCTCTTGTCTCGACACACCAATGATATGCGCGATTTTCTCTAACATGTCATTTTTTATTTGTAAAAATGGAAAAATAATTAAAACAGGATATTTTTCCTCACCTATTTCTTTACCATTACGATCTATAAACTGCCCACGTCCATCGTCTACTGTAATGGATTGTGTGCGTTGCGTAACACTTTTTTCAATTAAATTTATTTTGCGATCAGTAAATGATTCTGTATCTATAATTTGAATTTGGATTAAACGACAAAGCAATAAAAACATAACGCTCATAAAACAAATTAAAACAATTGTAATTCTCCGTTTTATTTTCATAAAAAACACCTCGTCTATTGTAGTTTAGACGAGGTACTATTTTATTTATACAAGCTCCAAAACAAAAATAGATATTATATAAAGCTATTATTGTTTTTTTGGCTTCTCTAAAAATTTCGTAAGAAGCGATTTAAATTCAGTTTCATTCACTCCAGTGTTTTTAGCAACTTCAATTACAGTAGTTGTTACATTAGCCGCTACTTTTAAATAGTCCTTACTGAAATTATCCATTTCATTTCTTTTTTCTTTTGCATTCTCAACTGTTACAGAATCAATACAAGTAATCATCTTATCTACAATATGTAAATAATTATTTTGTGCATCTATTATTTTTTGAACGTCATCTTTATTACTTACTTTCGATTGTTTTAAATATGTATATGCTTGATTCACTTCATCTTTTAAAATTTTATCATTATTTTTCGCCTGTTCTTGTAACATATTCTTCATATCATCTATTGTTTTTTGATCCATCGAATCTCGCAATAAATAATCTGGATTCCCAATCGCATAATCGTACTTAATCGTTACATCTTGAAATATTTTCATCACAATAGCTAATTGATACGCTACATCAAAATCATTGAATTCCTTTTTATCTTGTGGATTTGCTAAGGCTTTTGAACTCTCAGTTGCTTTAATATCCTGTTTTTCTTCTTGCTTCACTTTTTCTCCCTTTGATGATGTAGTTTCCTCTTTCGTTCCGCAGGCAGCAAGTCCTAATATAGAGATACTACAAACCAATCCTGTAAAGATTTTATGTTTCATAATTAGCCCCTTTTCCCTTTTGAAACCTATATTCTCCAATTATGATATCAAAGTTTAAAATGTTTTTTTGACATTTTTTGTCGAATCACTCCCAGGTTTACACAATTTTTTCTATTCTACAGATAAAGTGAAACTTTAATTAGCCCTCACCAAGCGGGCGTTTACGAGCAGTCCGACGCCCACCTAACTTCTTTACTTCCGCTGAAGTTTGAGATAGTGGTCTTACTGCCTGGCAAATAGCGGGATAAAAAAAAAGATTCTCCCGATAGGAGAATCTTTTTTTTTATTTTACAGAGACAATCTCTACTTGCATTTCTCCGCCTGGTGTTTGGATTGTTACTTTCTCACCAATTTGCTTACCTAATAAGCTTTTTGCGATTGGAGAATCGTTAGAAATTCTTCCTTCAAATGGGTCAGCTTCCGCGCTACCTACGATTGTGTACGCTTCTTCATCTCCATTTGGTAATTCTTTAAATGTTACTGTTTTACCTAATGTAACAACAGTTGATACTTCGCCATTATCTTTAATGATAACTGCGTTACGAATCATATTTTCTAATTGTGTAATACGTCCTTCTACGAACGCTTGCTCATCTTTCGCTGCATCGTACTCAGAGTTCTCAGAAAGGTCCCCGAAGCTACGTGCGATTTTAATACGTTCTACTACTTCTTTACGTCTTACTGTTTTTAATTGCTCAAGTTCGTTCTCTAGTTTTTGCTTACCCTCTTGCGTCATAGGGTATGTTTTTTCTGTTGACATATTTTCCACTCCTTTTATATACCAATCCCCCGAAAAAAAGAGGAGTTCCATATGAAAACTCCTCCGCTTCCATTGTTAGCGGAGGTTTCTAGTACCCTTGCACTAGCGGAGTTGTCACATACAACCCCGTATTTCCAATTCTTCTTTATATAAAGAAGATATGTATGGAAAGTTGATATAAATATGCCCTCACCTATATATAGATGAGGTTGCATGTTTCATTGTATTCGATAGGAAGGGAAAAAATCCCTTCCTACCGTATATCTTTTACTATGCTATTACAAATTTACTTTTTGTTCAAGAATTGTTGCAATTTTTGTCACCATAATATCAATTGCAACGTGGTTTTGTCCACCTTCAGGGATAATAATATCCGCAAATTTCTTAGAAGGCTCAATAAATTGATTGTGCATTGGACGTACAACATTTACGTACTGATCAATAACTGAATCCATCGTACGACCGCGCTCTTTAATATCACGCTGCATGCGACGCAGAATACGAAGGTCAGCATCCGTATCAACGAATAATTTAATGTCCATTAACTCGCAAAGACGTGGGTCTTCTAAAATAAGAATTCCTTCTAAAATAATTACATCTTTCGGCTCAACTGGAATAATTTCTTCTGAACGCGTATGCAATGTATAGTCATATACAGGCTTATCAATTTGCTCATATGCAAGCAACTGCTGCAAATGTTCAATTAACAGATCATTATCAAACGCAAGCGGATGATCATAATTTGTTTTTAAACGCTCTTCCATTGGTAAATGGCTTTGATCTTTGTAATAATAATCTTGCTCTAAGATTAAAATAGAATGACCTTTAAAATGGTCAAAAATCGCTTTCGTTACACTCGTTTTACCTGATCCCGAACCACCAGCAATTCCAATTACAACAGGCTTATTCGTCCCCATTCGACTATCACTCTTTCTTATTGAAGTATGCTTTTGCGCATCATATTATTCACATACACTCGTTGATCCACTTTGAATTTCACGATTTGCAACGGATGTCTCGCTGCATCTAATTCGTTTCCATCCTCATCCCAAATTTTCTCCACCGTTTGCGTAAAGTTTTCTATTTCTGGTCCAAAGAACTCCACTTCATGTCCTGGTTTGAAATGATTACGTTGCTCAATCGTTACGATGCCCGTTTCTTCATTATAATCTAACACTAAACCAGCAAAATCATACGTTGTTTTCTTACTATGATTTCCAAACATTTGCTCTTGATGTCCTGGAACCCCTTCAAAGAATGCAGGAGCTGTATCACGATTTGCACATTTATCAAGCTCATCTAACCATTCTTGTTTAAACTCAAAGTTATCTGGATCCGCACAATAAGCATCAATTACTTTACGATATACAGTTGCTACAGTCGCTACGTAATGGATTGATTTCATACGTCCTTCTACCTTTAAGCTATCGATTCCGATTTCAATCATTTTCGGAATTGATAAAATTAAATTTAAATCTTTTGGACTCATCGCAAAGTGAGCATCTCCTTCTTGGAATAGAGGAAGCTCTTTTGCATCTTTATGTTGTGATACTGTTTGAACTAAATCATAATCCCAGCGGCAAGATTGGCAACAACCACCACGATTAGAATCACGCGCTGTCATATGGTTACTTAATGTACATCTTCCTGAATATGCGATACACATTGCACCATGTACGAATGCTTCAATTTCAATATCCACTTTTTCTTTAATTTCTTTCATTTCTTCATAGCTTGCTTCACGAGCTAATACAAGACGATGTAAACCTTCTTCTTTCCAATACTGTGCTGCTTTCCAGTTGGATAGTGATTGCTGTGTGCTTAAATGCACCTCAACAGAAGGCGCTACGCGTTTACAAGTCTCAATGATAAGCGGATCAGCAACGATAATTCCCGTTACGCCAGCTTTTTCAATCCCTTTTAAATATTCCTCTAGCCCGTCCATATTTTCATTATGTGCAAAGATATTTGTTGTTACGTATATTTTTGCTCCATACTTCTTTGCAAACTCAACGCCTTCTGCCATTTCTTCTAGCGTAAAGTTACCTGCATTCGAACGAAGACCAAATTCTTGTCCACCTAAATATACAGCATCTGCCCCGTAATGGATAGCTACTTTTAATTTTTCTAAGTTACCCGCAGGGATTAACAGTTCAGGTTTCTTCACAATAACACGTTTGCCATCGATCACTCGTGAAATTTCTTGTACAGTCATTTCCTACACCCTCCTCGTTTAGTAAACCGTTTCTTTAAAGAAGAATCCTGTATCTAACGGACGATTTACTGGTTGCATTTCTTCTATTTCTTTATATAGATCATCTTTCACGTCATAATATGCACCACGATCTTCTACGCATAAATCAATCGCTTGACGATATTTCTTCGTTACTTCAATAATGTATTCAGAGCTTTTTAGTACACCGTCGATTTTTAAGCTATCAACTTCAGCTTCGATTAGTTCCTCTAATTCATCGATGAAACAAATATCGTTCGGACTCATAATGTGAGTACCATTTTCATCTTCATAAATTGGATATTTATTGTTACGCTCTGGGTCATATAAGAACATATTCTCTTCATATTTTTTCTTTTCAATGTCAAGATTACGTCCTTGATACTCAAAGTAGTTTCCTACTAATGAACGCTTCGATTGGAACATACAAGTCATACCGTGAATTTGTACTTCTAGTTCCACTTCAGCATTTTCTTTTAAATCAACAATTTCATCTAAGCTCAGCTCACGAGCTAATACAGCGCGCTTCGCTCCTCTTTGTCCCCAGTAGTTACAAGTGAACCAGTTTGTTGCTGTCGTTTCTGTATTCCAGTGCAACTGCATATTTGGTGCTACTTCGCGAACAGCCATTAATACCGCTGGATCTCCGAAAACAATTGCATCTACATTTACTTCGTTTAAAAATGAAACGTAATCTGTTAATTCTTCTACTTTATCGTTGTGGAACATAGCGTTCATGGCTACGTATACTTTCACACCATTTTCATGTGCAATCTTCACAGTTTGTTTTACATCTTCACGTGAAAACTCCCCTGCTAAACGTAAACCAAACTTTTGCTCACCGATCATTACCGCATCTGCTCCTGCTTTCGCAAGAGGTTCGATATCCGCCACCGCTCTTGGCGTTACTAACAATTCAGGTTTCTTCATACCTTGGTCACCCTCTCTTTTTACTAACAGCTACTCCATCACCAATTGGGAAAATCGTTGTATCATATCCTTCATGATTCATAAGCCACTCATTGTACGTCTTAATACGACGGATTAAACCACGTGTACGTCTGTTTTCAATTTTCTCTTTTGTCGTTACAAGACCGTGATACATAACATTATCTGAAATAATTACTCCACCAGGATTTAATAACGGTTCATATAAGTCAAAAAAGCGACGATACTGTCCTTTTGCTGCATCAATAAAAATAACGTCAAATGTCCCGTGTTCTTTTACTTGTTCACCTGTCTCTAACGCATCACCGTAAATAACTGAAATACGATCTGTTACTGGGGAACGTTCTATATATTCAAGTGCTTTTTCATATCTCTCACGATTGCGCTCAACTGTCACAATACGTGAATTTGGAATAGCTTGCATCATACGAATACTAGAATAACCGATTGCTGTTCCAAGTTCTAAAATGCTTTTCGGTCCAATTAAACGTAAAAATTGCAGCATAAATTCCATTCCAAGTCGATCCATAATCGGCACATGATTTTCTGTTGCATATTCTTCCATTTCAAGAATTAATTTATCTTTCGGATCAATAAATGATAATAGGTACTCGTTAACTGCATCCTCCATAAATGGTCCTCCTTATTTACATGGAGAAGTGCCTCTATGACGTCTTTTCACACATAGAATGCAATAAAAATACAAGCCAGCTTTACCCTTAGCTTGTACGTCCCGTTTTGATATTAAAAACGATTCTTCTGCCAGTTTTTAACCCGATATATTTTACCACAAAAAAGAGGGATGTGCGACTTTTTTCGCTATCCCTCCCCATTTCACTGTTTTTTCGTAATGTATTTTTGCTTTAATGCATTATGCTCTTCTAATGTTTTCGCATAATACACTTCACCACTTGGTGCAGCTAAGAAATAATAATAATCTGTTTGCGCAGGTTCTAACGCAGCTTCCACTGAATGTTTACCAGAGTTTGCGATCGGCCCTACCGGCAATCCTTTTACAACATACGTATTATACGGTGAGTTGACCTTTAAATCTTCGTATAATACACGTTGTTTATGCTTTCCAAGTGCATATAATACCGTTGGATCCGTTTGAAGTGGCATGCCTTTTGTTAAACGATTATAAAAGACACTAGAGATCTTTTGACGATCTGTAAAACCAGTTGCCTCTTCTTCAATAAGTGAAGATAATGTTAAAAGCTGATGAACATCCCAATTCTTCGCTTTCATTTTCGCCTCATTTTGAACAATGATTGCATTTGTTTTCTCAAGCATTGGAATTACAATTGCTTCTAACGTCGTATCTTTCTTATAAAACGAATACGTTGCAGGATATAAATAACCTTCTAATGGGTATTTAATATTACTATCAAAGATTTTATCTGTTAATAACTTCGGATACTTTTGCTGCATTTTTTGAATAAATGCTTTATCGTTTAATTGACGCGTAACATCATCTTTATTCCACTTTAGTTCTGTCGCAATCGTTTCTGCAATTTCAGTTACTTGCGCCCCTTCTTTAATCGTCACTTTATAAAGAGCTGGACGATGCACGTTGCCAGATGACATTTGTTCGATCACATCTTCAGCATTCATTGAAGGATTTAATAAATATGTACCTGCTTGTAAACTTTTCGATTTAGCCTTTGTATAAAAACTAAAAACTGTACCGTTTTTTACAGCGCCTTTTTCTTCTAAAATTTCTCCAATTTTACTTGTAGATGATCCTTTCGGAATTTCTACTTCAATCTCTTTTTTATTCCCGCTATCAACTGGTCCTAATGCGGATGAAATATACGCATAGACTGAACCACAAACTAAAAGCAGTGCAATAATCGAAAATAAAAAGATGCGTCTACGCTTCTTTTTCACTTGATTCTCTATCAAAACATTTCCTCCTTACTTAATTGTAGACCGTATGTACACCTTTCTATACAGCACGATGTAAAAACGCAACAAATTCACTTATCTTTTTTAATTGATACTTTATTTTTCTACAATCCGTCTCATTATACTACAAAGACTTACACAGTTTCGACAAAAAATCTTTCATTTTACATATAAATACAAAAAAAAGATGGACTGTATGTCGTCCATCTTTTCAGTACTTATTATTCAGCTTCTTGCTCATCAGCAATAGTGTTAAACGTTTCTTGTACCATTTCCCACTCTTCTTCTGATTCGATTGGAAGTAAAACTCCGCCCTCTTCTTCATTTTGCTCATAAGCCATTGCATCATAAATTGGGTCTCCATCTTCATCTACTTCACCGATTGGAGAGAAGATTACGTATGATTTTTTACCAAATTTGTCAGCATCAAAAGTGAAAATAATTTCACATAAATGTTCGTTACCTTTTTCGTCTACAATTGTAATTTGACGTTCTTCCATTTTGGTCACCTCTTATTTTCTATCTAAAAATCCTTGTAAGATTACGACTGCAGCCATCTTATCGATTACTTGTTTTCGCTTCTTACGACTTACATCAGCTGAAATGAGTAGACGTTCCGCTGCCATTGTTGACAAACGCTCGTCCCACATTACAACGTCTAATTGTAACAGCTCTCGTAGGTTTTCTGCAAATTGTTGGCACGCTTCACCACGTGGGCCAATTGTACCATTCATATTTTTAGGTAAACCTACTACTATTTTGTCCACATTGTACTGCTTTACTAACTCAGAAATACGATCAAAACCAAAGTGACCTCGTTCTTCGTTAATCTTAATTGTTTCTAATCCTTGTGCTGTCCAGCCCATCTCGTCGCTAATTGCAACTCCGACTGTTTTTGTACCTACATCTAAACCTAATATCCGCATAAACTACTCCTCACGATGATGTTTCAAGTAAGACTTCACAAGCTCTTCAATTAACTCATCACGTTCAAGCTTGCGAATGATGCTACGTGCATCTTTATGGCGAGGTATGTATGCTGGGTCTCCACTTAATAAATAACCGACGATTTGGTTAATCGGATTATAGCCTTTTTCTTGAAGTGCATCATACACAGTTAAAAGTACATCATTTACATGGACACTCTGTTTTTCATCTTGAATGCTAAACTTCATTGTTTTATCAAAACCGTCCATTTCAAGCACCTCACTTATATAGTAAGTATAGGGAGAAGAACTTCTCCTCTCCCTACCATTGTACACTACTATCTCTTTATTTTGAAACAGATTTAACGTACTCTTGTACAAATGCTAAAGCTTCTTCGACTTGAGCTGGGTTTTTACCGCCTGCTTGTGCCATATCAGGACGGCCACCACCGCCACCGCCGCAACGAGAAGCTACTTCTTTCACAAGTTTACCAGCATGGTAACCTTGGCTAATTAAGTCTTTCGTTACACCTGCTAGGATGTTTACTTTATCGTCATTAACAGACGCTAATACAACAACTGCTGACTCTAATTTATTTTTCAGATCATCCATCATCGTACGTAAGTTGTTCATATCTGCAACATTTACTTTCGCTGCTAATACATTCACACCATCAACTGTCATTACAGAATCAGTTAAGTTTCCAGCTTCGATATTGCTTAATTTCGCAGCAAGAGATTCATTTTCTTTTTGCAGTTGTTTCACTTCAGCAAATAGACCATCAACTCTTGTTAAAATATCTTTCGGATTTGTTTTCATTTTTCCTGCTGCTTCTTTTAATAAACCTACTTGATCGTTCATTAATTCGTATGCAGACTTACCAGTTACTGCTTCAATACGACGAGTTCCTGCACCAATACCAGACTCAGCAACGATTTTGAAAATACCGATAGAAGCTGTATTATCAACGTGACAACCACCACAAAGCTCTAAGCTGTAATCGCCAACTTGTACAACGCGTACAACATCTCCGTATTTTTCACCGAATAATGCCATTGCGCCCATTTCTTTCGCTTCTTCGATTGCTTTTTGAGAAATCTCAACATCAATACTTTCCCAAATTTTTTCGTTTACCATACGCTCAATTTTTTCTAATTCGTCAGCTTGTACTTGACCGAAGTGAGAGAAGTCAAAACGTAGACGTTCAGAAGTTACAAGAGAACCTGCTTGGTTAACGTGTGTTCCAAGTACGTCTTTTAATGCTTGGTGTAGTAAGTGAGTTGCTGTATGATTTTTTACAACGCTACTACGGTTTTTCGTATCGATAATAGCTTTTACAGCCGCATCTTTCGTTAATGTACCTTCTTCAACAACAACTTTATGCAAGTTTTGGCCGTTTGGTGCTTTTTGTACGTCTTTTACAAGAACTTTCACACCATCTGCAAGAAGGTAACCACGGTCTGCGATTTGTCCACCACTCTCAGCATAGAATGGTGTTACATCAAGAATTAACTGTCCTTCTTCACCAGCTTGTAAGCTGTCTGTGTATTCGCCGTTTTTCACAAGTGCAACAACGTTACTTTCTGTTGCAACTGTACCGTAACCAACGAATTCGCTCGCTACTTTAATTTCTCCAAGGACACCACCTTGAACTTGCATAGAATCAACGTCTTGACGAGCAGCACGTGCACGCTCACGTTGTTTTTCCATTTCATTTTCAAAACCTTCATGATCAACTGTCATGCCAGCTTCTTCTGCATATTCTTCTGTTAATTCAATTGGGAAACCGTATGTGTCATATAGACGGAACGCATCTACTCCAGAAATAACAGTTGTTTTTTCTTCTTTTGCTTTTGCAATTACTTCAGCTAAAATCGCTTCACCATCATGAAGTGTTTCATGGAAACGCTCTTCTTCGTTCTTCACAACTTTCGCAATGAAATCTTTCTTTTCAAGTACTTCTGGATAGAAGTCTTTCATTACTTCTCCAACAACCGGTACTAATTCAAACATAAATGGACGGTTGATGTTTAATTTCTTCGAATAACGAACAGCGCGGCGTAATAAACGACGTAATACATAACCACGGCCTTCGTTAGATGGAAGAGCACCGTCACCAACAGCGAATGTTACTGTACGGATATGGTCAGCAATTACTTTGAATGCCATATCTTTTTCTAAATCGCCATTACGATATTTTTCACCAGAAATTGTTTCTGTTGCACCAATCATCGGCATGAATAGGTCTGTATCAAAGTTCGTAGGTACATCTTGAACGATAGATGTCATACGCTCTAGACCCATCCCTGTATCAATGTTTTTCTTAGGAAGTGGTGTATATGAACCGTCTGGATTATGGTTAAATTGAGAGAATACAAGGTTCCATACTTCTAAGTAACGCTCGTTTTCTCCGCCTGGATATAATTCTGGGTCACTAAAGTCATTACCGTAAGCTTCTCCGCGATCATAGAAAATCTCTGTATTCGGTCCACTTGGCCCTTCACCGATATCCCAGAAGTTTTCTTCTAAGCGGATAATACGCTCTTTTGGAACGCCCATTTTCTCATTCCAAATTGTGAATGCTTCTTCATCTTCTGGATGGATTGTAACTGATAGTAATTCTTTATCGAATCCGATCCATTTGTCGCTCGTTAAGAATTCCCAAGCCCATGTAATTGCTTCTTCTTTGAAGTAATCACCAATTGAGAAGTTTCCTAACATTTCAAAGAATGTATGGTGACGAGCTGTTTTCCCTACGTTTTCAATATCGTTTGTACGAATTGATTTTTGAGCATTTGTAATACGTGGATTTTGTGGGATTACACGTCCATCAAAATATTTTTTTAATGTAGCTACACCACTATTAATCCATAGAAGAGATGGATCTTCATGTGGAACTAGTGATGCACTAGGTTCTACTGCATGTCCTTTTTCTTGGAAAAAGTCTAAAAACATTTGACGAATTTGTGCGCCTGTTAGTTGTTTCATTGTATTTTCCTCCTTAAATATAAAAAACTCCCGTCCCTATAAAAGGGACGAGAGTTAACTCGCGATACCACCCTAATTATGAATTGATTACAATAACAATCAATTCATCACCTCATGGTGCCGTAACGTGGCAAGACGGCAGTGATTAGCTGCTCTCAGGATTAGCTTTCTGTTACCCTTCATTTAAAGCTTCTTTCAGCCATATGGAAGCTTCTCTCTATAAATGGACTGTAACGTACTTGTTCCGTCATTGATTTAATGTATTATATGACTAAATATAATAGAATTCTCTTAAGTTTGTCAATGTAGATAATCATTTATATTGTATTAATTGCTTATTAATCATAGGTATTCTACTATTCATTCTTAACAGCCTTTTCATATATTATGCGTTTATTAACAAATCGGAATCTCCTTATAAGAATGATTTATAAAAATTTCTAAATATTACTTTTTTTGCTACAATTAAATTATTGTTAATAAAATAAAGGAGCGATCACAATGACAACCTTACTTAGCAAAGCTAAAAACATATTAGCGACTGACGAAACGATATTATTTTACGCAGCATGTTCATTAGACATATTTATTTATCGTTCCGTCGCAAGGCCAGGATTGCTAATTTTAACGAACAAAAGACTATTCTTTTATGGGCCAGATGTAAGTAAGAATCCAATATTTGAAGAGTACTCTTTCGCAAAAATTTCTAATCTAAAAGAACAAAAGCGTCTTTTCAACAATCAAATTATATTTATGTATGATAACGAATGGAAAAAAATAAAACATATTCAAACAAATGATGTGAGCTCCCTCGTTCAAAAAATACACGAGCAACTTTCTAAATAAATATATGATTAGCCCTCTATTTCTTACATAGAGGGCTTCTATACTTACACATCTTCTTTTTTCAAGAGCGGTCTCACATGAACAATGACAGTGCGAATAACTGCTAAAATCGGAACCGATATTAGCAATCCTACAATCCCAGCTACCTCTCCCCCAACTAGTAAGGCAAGCATAATAATAACGGGATGCATACGAAGTGACTTACCAACGATGTAAGGCGATAAAATGTTACTCTCCACAAATTGCAAAATCGCAATCGTGATCCCCGCCTTAATAAGTAAACTCGTTGATACTGTTGCTGCAATCATTAACGTCGGGATCGCTCCTAAAATAGGACCGAAGTATGGGATTATATCCGTTACCCCAATAATAATGCCAAGCAATAATGGATATTTCATACCGATAAACCAAAAAGAAAGAGCTGATACTCCCCCTAATACTAAACAAACAAATAACTGTCCTCGAATATAGCTTCCAAGTGACTTATCAATTTCTTTCGCAAGCATTTGCCCCGTACCTCGCCATTTACTTGGGACTAGTTTCCAAAAGATATGATAAAACTCACCATAATCTTTTAATATGTAAAATACAATAAACGGTATTAAGAAAATAATGAGCAATGAATCGAGTACACCACGAGCTGTACTCATCACTTTATTTAAAAGCGCTTGAATCTTCGTTTCCACACCCACAAAAAGTTGCTTCACCTTTTCATGAATGAACGAAGGGAAATTCGCTGTTTGTTCTGTAACGCCATCCATCCACGAATCGTACATCTTTGTAAACTGGGGAAATTGTTCATTAATCTCTTGTAACTGTTTAATAACAACTGGTGTTCCTTTATAAATCCCATAACCAATTCCGCCAAAGAAAAGGATATAAATGAGCAAAATGGCAAGTGTACGGGGCATCCCTTCCTTATGAATTTTTTCAATTAAAGGGTGCAATAAATACGCAATAAAACACGCGATAAGAAACGGCGTGATTGCTACTTTAAATACAAAAATAATCGGTGCCCATAGCGGCTTAATTTTTAAAAAGACGAGCAGACAAAGAAAAACAAGTAACAATAATCCTAAACGATATATCCAAATGATTTTAAGATTCTTCACATGAAAAACCTCCTCCACCTTTATTTTGAAAATAAATGGGGTAGGTTATGTGCGAAACTTTTAAAATCTTTTCATACGGACCATACTGTTTTTTAAAGACGTACATATAAATAACATAACAAGGACAACCACCCCTGAGAATACAGCATGAATTAATATAATCAGGAGGGCTAATTATGGTTTTGTTTATGCTTGGATTATCAGCACTTTTTATGATTCTTGAATGGATTTGTATCGGGTTCGGTATTTGGAAGGGGTTCTTTATTCATTCCTCACGTAAAGAAAAAGCGAAGCAATTATGGCAGTATGGAATACTTGGCGTTGGCTGCTACGGTCTATCTTATCTTTTCTCAGAGATCGGACTTTTTTATTTGCATATGGGTGCATAAAAAAACTCCCTTGTCTACAAGGGAGTTTTTCAATTTATCGAAATGATTATAAGTAAGACTTAATCATCTTACGTGCTTTTTTCATATTGCGTTTTGAAAATACATCTTGTTTACGAGCATATTGATATGCTGCAGCTCCAACACCTAATGCGATTAATGAATTGCGTAGATTCAAAGTAAATCCCCCTTTTCGTTATCCGATCGTTCTTTCATTCTCATCAAATAAATCATCAAGAGAGCTTAATGAACCGTCTTCCTCAACTTGATGTGTATGGATTTTCCCCTTTGAAACCGATAATTCGATATAACAATTCCAGCAATAAAATTGGTTGACACCTATTTTTCCAATGTCTTTCCCTTTGCAATTTGGACAAATGAACATATGGCTTTCATCTCCTTACAGTCTCCCAGATTCTATTCGCCATTATGTCCAAACTGCATTCATTTATACATTACTGGAGCCTTTCAACGCTATGCGTTTGAAAGTTTCACTATATAATTTCACCTTGTTACATGAAATCATACGGTGAAATGTTTTCCACGTCCATTTCCTCGCCATTAACTGTGACCATCTGTACTTCTCCTTGTGATTCTTGCAAGCGACTAGCTAAAGTTGTTTGACGCATTGCATCATCAAGGCGATTTACACCAGATTGGAAAGCTGCTTCCTCCCCGCAAATAATAAGGAACTTCTTACTTCTTGTAATACCCGTGTAAATTAAATTACGACGTAACATACGGTTGTAACTTTTCACGATTGGCATAATAACAATCGGAAATTCACTACCTTGTGATTTATGAATGGAACAACAATATGCATGCGTAATTTGATTTAAATCGGGCTTCGTATACGTTACCTCAATTCCATCAAATGAAACGATAATCATATCTTGTTGCTCAACGTTTTCTTTTGCATAAAACACCGAAACAATTTCCCCAATATCACCATTAAACACTTGGCTCTCCGGCTGATTCACGAGTTGCAGTACTTTATCACCTCTTCGGTACACAACATCACCGTAAGCAATTTCTTTACTCTTTTCCCTCTTCGGATTAAATACTTGTTGCAGCGCTTCGTTTAATACATTAATACCAGCAGGCCCGCGGTACATCGGTGCTAATACTTGAACATCCCTTGCACTAAAGCCTTTTGTTTTAGCATTTTCGCAAACTTTTTTCACAACCTCAACAATTTGAGCCCCTGTACAGCTGATAAACGAACGATCTTTTTTGTTTTGCGCTAAATCTGGTGGTAGAGTTCCATTTTTTATCGCATGGGCAAGTTGAATCACTGATGAGCCTTCCGCTTGACGATAAATTTCAGTAAGCTTCACTGTCGGAACTGCGCCTGCATTTAATAAATCTTTTAATACTTGTCCAGGTCCTACAGATGGCAACTGATCTTCATCACCTACAACGATAACTTGAATATTCGTCGGCAACGACTTAAATAGCTGATTTGCAAGCCAAATATCAACCATTGAAAATTCATCGATAATAAGGAGCTTACCTTGGACAGGATCCGTTTCATTACGCTGGAAAGATCCTTCTGGCGTCCAACCAAGTAAACGGTGAATTGTGCAAGCTGGAAGTCCTGTCGATTCACTCATCCGCTTCGCTGCTCTTCCTGTTGGAGCTGTTAATAGTATTGGAAATGGATTATCATCACTGTATTCATTCGGATTTAACGATAATCCGTGAAGTGACGCATACATTTCAACAATCCCTTTAATAACTGTTGTTTTCCCTGTTCCTGGTCCACCTGTTAATAACATCATCGGTTTATGAAGTGCCGTTTGAATTGCTTCTTGCTGAAACGGTGCATATTGTACGTTCAGTTGTTCTTCAATTTCACCTAACGTTTTTAACACTTCCGCTTCTGGAAATGAAGGTGTTTCTTCTTGATTCATAAGCCTGCGAATAGACTTTACAACACCTTTTTCAGAGTAGAATAACGTCGCTAAATACACTCGTTCTTCTTCTATGATGACTTTCCCTTCACTTTGCATCGTTTCAATACAACCTATAATATCTTCCTCAGTCACTCTTCCTTCTTGATTGTTTAAAAGTGACATCGTTTCTCTTACAAGTTGATCTTTCCTCATATAAACATGACCAAGTTGTAATGAGACATTCTCTAATGTGTAAAAACATCCCGCTCGTACACGGTCGTCATGATTACCCGATATCCCTAACGCACGCCCTATATCATCCGCTCTTCCAAAACCAATCCCGTCCACTTCTTCAATAAGTTGATACGGATTATTACGAATCACTTCTAATGTCATCTCTTTATATTGCTGGTAAATCTTAATAGAAAGTTTCGTTCCAAAACCGTAGCCATTTAAAAAGCTCATTACTTTCTCTAATCCTTGATGTTCAACAATTGTCTCATATATTTCCTGAGCCTTTTGTTTATTAACAACACCATTTAATGCCTCAGGGTCATCCATAATTTTAGAAATAGCATGTTCTCCGAGATGGTCCACAATTTTTTCAGCTGTACGCTTTCCTATCCCTTTAAATAAATCACTCGCTAAATATTGCACCATACCTGCTTTTGTTTGCGGCAATTCTTTTTTAAATGTTTCAACCATATATTGTTTTCCATACTTTGGATGGTCCTTAAAATGACCAGTCAATGTAAACACTTCATCTTCATGCATGCGGGGAAAATGACCGTTTATCATTACTTTCTTTTCGTCATACGTTTCATTCGTTTCAATGACTTTCATACTGACAACGGAATAGAGGTTTTCTTCGTTGTGGAAAATGGTATGAAGAACTTGCGCTTTTATAAACTTTTTCTCTTCCTCAAACAAATCCATTGCATGTTGATTTCCCATCTTTCCTCTCCTTTCCGATATTTTCACTTTAATGAGCAGTACATCCCCCACCTTTTTAGATGAGGGATAACTACCCATTAAACTATATTTTTATCTTATTCAGCTTCTTGCTCTAATAAACGAACGCCATTACCCGCTAAAAAGTGATCTGGCTGAATTTCAGTTGCTTTCTTAAATAAAGCGAGAGCCTTCTCATTATTTTCCTCAAATACGTACGCAACACCTAAATTGTAATACGCATCTGCATGCTCTTCATCCATTTCTAATACCTTTTCAAAATAAGGTTTCGCCTCTTGAACATGTTCTAATCGCGCGAAGCAAAGTCCGCACTGGAATACAGCTTCTACATCGTTTTCATCTAATTCTGTTGCTCTTTGTAAGAATGGTAGTGCAAGACGATCATTTCCAAGCTGTACATGTGTGATACCTAACATAAATGTTACATCAGCTGATTGTAATCCAGCTTGCATTGCTTGTTCAAATACAGCTTTCGCCTCAGTAAATTGCTCTTGGCCATAATATACATTTCCTAAACCATAATAGGCAGCTGCAGATTTATCATCTAACTCTAGTGCGCGTTTATAAAATAAAATCGCTCGCTCGCTATCACCTAATACGTCTAATAAATTTGCAAAATTAATGTATCCAAGCGCATCTTTCGGATTTTCTTCGATTGCTTCTGTAAAATTTTTAGCTGCTTCTTCCCAGTTTCCTTCTTGCATATATTGAATACCTGTTTCAAGTTTGTTTGACATTTCCTTCACCTCTACAACAAATTATAACAAAGAATGTATTTTCCAAGCGAACGAAAATTCGCTTTATGTAAAAGAAACCTCTAACCGCTAATCGGCAGAGGCTTCTCGTTTATCCTAAATAATCCAATTTCTTACCACTACGGTATACTTCATCAATTGTAGCACCGCCTAAGCACTCATCTCCATCATAGAAAACGACTGCTTGTCCTGGTGTAATTGCACGAATTGGCTCATCACAAAGAATACGAACTGTATTTTCATCAACGATTTGAACCGTTACTTTATTGTCTTCTTGACGATAACGGAATTTCGCCGCGCACTTAAATTCTGTTTCTTTTTCTTTGTTACTTACCCATCCTACATTCGTAGCAATAACTTCATCACCATATAGAAGTTCGTTATGGAATCCTTGATCAACATATAAAATGTTTTCTTTTAGATTTTTCCCAACAGCAAACCATGGATCACCATTACCACCAATTCCAAGGCCATGACGTTGTCCAATTGTATAATACATTAAACCGTCATGCTTCCCTTTTACTTCACCAGATAATGTTTGCATTACACCTGGTTGTGCCGGTAAGTAGTTACTTAAGAAATCTTTAAAGTTACGCTCACCAATGAAGCAAATACCTGTACTATCTTTTTTCGCCGCTGTCGCTAAGCCAGCTTCTTTCGCCATTTCACGAATTTGCGGTTTCTTTAATTCACCTAACGGGAACATTGTTTTTGATAATTGCTCTTGGCTTAATTGATTTAAGAAATATGTTTGATCTTTATTGTCATCAACGCCGCGAAGCATTTTATATTCGCCGTCCATATAAGCAACGCGTGCATAATGGCCTGTTGCCACATAATCCGCACCAAGCGCAATTGCATGCTCTAAAAATGCTTTAAATTTAATTTCTTTATTACACATTACATCTGGGTTTGGTGTACGACCAGCTCGATACTCATCTAAGAAGTACGTAAATACTTTATCCCAGTATTGTTTTTCAAAGTTTACTGCATAATACGGAATACCAATTTGGTTACACACTTCAATTACATCATTGTAATCTTCTGTTGCTGTGCAGACACCATTCTCATCTGTATCATCCCAGTTTTTCATAAAAATTCCGATTACATCATAACCTTGCTCTTTTAATAAAAGTGCTGCTACAGATGAATCGACGCCACCGGACATTCCGATGACAACGCGTGTTTCGTGAGGTAGTTTGTTCATCATGTCACCTCCCATGCTAATTTTGTGTTAATCGCTTCACGATTTTCACTGTTTCGTACGCCGCTTTTTCAATTTGCTCTTTCGTATTTCCAAGTCCAAAACTAAAGCGTACGGATGAACGTATTTGATCGGAGTCTTTTCCAAACATCGCTACTAATACATGTGATGGATCAATCGAACCAGCTGTACAAGCAGAACCGCTTGATACTGCAATGCCAGCAAGGTCTAAGTTCACAAGAAATGGTTCAATGTTCATTCCTGTAAAACTTACATTAAGTACATGCGGTAAGCGATGTTCTAAGTTTCCGTTTACCTCGAAAGTAATGCCTTCATTTTTGAAGACAGATACCATTATATCTTTAAACTCTTCATATTGGGCATTTTTTTGCTCACGAGTTTTTTCAGCTATAAGAATTGCATGCTGAAGCCCAGCAACACTAGGCACATTTTCCGTACCAGCACGGCGTTTTCTTTCTTGCTCTCCGCCTATTAATAACGGTTCAAATTTCACATTTGCACCAGCGTATAAGAACCCTACACCTTTTGGCCCATTAATTTTATGAGCTGAAATTGATAATAAATCAATTCCAAACTCTTTCACATTAATTTCTACTAAACCGTAAGCTTGTACCGCATCTGTATGGAAATAAGCTTGATGATCTTTTAGCAACTTTCCTATTTCCACAATTGGTTGCATTGTCCCTACTTCATTATTCCCAAACATAACAGATACAAGAATCGTCTCTTCTGTTAATGCCTTTTGTATGTCAGAAACTTGAATAAGCCCTGTTTCATCGACAGGTAAATATGTCACTTCAAACCCTTCACGCTCTAACAATTCGCACGTATGCAAAATCGCATGATGTTCAATTTGCGTCGTTATTATGTGGTTACCTTTATGACGGTTCGCACGTGCTACACCGATAAGCGCTAAATTATCAGCTTCTGTACCACCGCTCGTAAATATAATTTCATTCGGATTCGCATGAATGCTGCGTGCACACACTCGTCTCGCCTCATCTACTGCATGGCGAGTTTGACGTCCATAAAAGTGAATACTAGACGGGTTCCCGAATATTTCTGTCATATATGGAATCATCTTTTCGACCACTTCTGGGTGAGTCGGAGATGTCGCAGCATGATCTAAGTAAATGCGTTCCATTAAATCTCCTTCTTTCCAAATCGTTTCACAAGGAATTAAATGTAAAACATATAGCCCCCGTGATTTTCTTCCTCATAACGTACTAAATCTTCTAACGTTGTACTATCTAACACTTCTTGCACCGCATCACGAACACGCATCCATAACTGGCGCTGTGCTGGCTCTTCTTCTTCTATCATTTCTACAACACTAATCGGTCCCTCTAATACACGGATTACATCCCCAGCTGTAATGTTAGCCGGTTGATCAGATAATACATATCCGCCGTATGCCCCGCGCGTACTCTTTACAAGACGAGCGTTACGAAGTGGTGAAATTAATTGCTCTAAGTAATGCTCGGATAAGTCATGCGCCTGCGCAATTGATTTTAATGAAATCGGACCTTCACCAAACTTTTTTGCAAGATCAATCATAATTGTTAAGCCATAGCGGCCTTTTGTTGAAATCTTCATCTATTTTGCACCTCTTTTCAAATTTTCACTTCTATTGGTTATATCTTATTTATAAAAAGAACACAATTTAAAATCCTATGAAATTATAGCATAATATAGTATTATAAGAAATTTCAACTTGTGTATCAAAATGATAACATAAAATCACATTGAAAAACTCGGAAATTATTACAATTGAAAGAAAAATGAAAATATTAATCTTCATTTTTCCCATAAAACAGCATCCTATTTCAAATTCCGTAGAAAAAAATGATACGATAGAACGAGATTATATATTAAGGGAGACGGTCCAAATGAAACAACCACTCGCACATCGAATGCGCCCTACAAATATTCAAGAAATTATTGGGCAACAACATTTAGTTGGTGAAGGAAAGATTTTATGGCGAATGGTCCAAGCCAATCATTTTCAATCTATGATTTTATACGGTCCTCCAGGTACAGGAAAAACATCCATTGCCAGTGCAATTGCAGGAAGTACCGGTACCCCGTTTCGTCTATTGAACGCTGTTACTCACAATAAAAAAGATATGGAAGTTGTCGTACAAGAAGCGAAGATGCATCGACATCTCGTTTTAATTTTAGATGAAGTTCACCGTCTAGATAAAGCAAAGCAAGACTTTCTATTACCTCACTTAGAAAGCGGACTTCTTACTTTAATTGGTGCTACGACAAGTAATCCATTCCATGCAATAAACTCCGCTATTCGAAGCAGGTGTCAAATTTTCGAATTACACGCACTAACAGAAGAAGATATTTTAATTGGGTTAAAAAGAGCTTTAGAAGATAAAGAAAAAGGGCTTGGAGAATATGCAGTAACGGTAACAGATGAAGCACTACATCACTTTGCAAACGCCTCTGGTGGTGATATGCGTTCCGCTTATAACGCACTTGAGCTTGCTGTATTATCTAGCTTTACTACAGACGATCAAGCGGCTGAAATCACACTCGAGATTGCAGAAGAATGCTTACAAAAGAAGAGCTTCGTCCACGACAAAGGCGGCGATGCTCATTATGATGTATTATCAGCATTTCAAAAATCAGTGCGCGGAAGTGATGTAAATGCAGCACTCCATTATTTAGCACGCCTTATTGAAGCAGGTGATTTACAAAGCATTGGCAGACGCCTTCTTATTATGGCTTATGAAGATATTGGACTTGCTAGCCCACAAGCTGGACCACGTACACTAGCTGCAATTGAATCAGCTGAACGAGTTGGATTCCCAGAAGCACGCATCCCACTTGCAAATGCCGTTATCGAGCTATGCTTATCACCAAAATCAAATTCAGCTTATAAAGCACTTGATGCTGCATTACACGATTTACGCAACGGTCAAACAGGTGACATTCCAAGCCATTTAAAAGATAGTCATTACAAAGGCGCAGAATCACTTGGAAGAGGCATTGGATATTTATATCCGCACGACCATCCAAACGGCTGGGTAAGGCAACAATACTTACCTGATAAAATAAAAAGCAAGCAATATTATAAACCGAAAACGACAGGAAAATTTGAGCAAGCACTTTCTACTGTTTATGAAAGATTACAAACTTCGAATAAAACGAAAAATAAAGGGTAACATAAACGAAAACGTCACCATTATGGAGGCTTCGCTTATGAAAACACGTCAAGATGCATGGACAAAAGAAGATGATCTCCTTTTAGCAGAAACTGTTTTACGACATATTCGCAGCGGAAGTACACAAATAAAAGCATTTGATGAAGTTGGCGATACGTTGAACCGGACTTCAGCAGCTTGCGGCTTTAGATGGAATGCTGAAGTAAGACCGAATTACGAGGATGCGGTGCAGCTTGCAAAAAAACAACGTAAAGAATTAAAACGTTCTGAAGCTAATATAGAAAAAGATCGGTTCACGAAAACGAAACAACTCGTAATTGACGCCGATTTTTCAGAAGATATTACGCCAAGTAAACAAGATCTTACGATGCAAAATGTCATCTCATTTTTGCAAAACTTGGAGCATAATAACCCTTCACTCGCAAAGTTGCAAACGGAAAATGATGTATTACAAGCTCAGCTCACTTCTCTGCAAAAAACGAATCATGAACTTGAAACGAAATTAGCGGTACTCACAAAAAAACAACAAGCAATCGAAGAAGATTACGCGATGCTTGTTCGAATTATGGATCGTGCTCGAAAACTTGTTTCAGTCGAAGAGCAAGAAGAGCAAATTGCCCCAATTTTCAAAACTGATCAAAATGGGAATTTAGATATTATTTATTCTGCAGAGAATTAAAAACAGGGATGTCACTTTTTTAACTGAGTGACATCCCTGTTTGTTTTCGGTGAGCCATATATAGATATCGGTAAATGAAATTATATTAACGGTTTTTCGAATATATCTATCACAACTTGCAATATATCAACGATTTTTCAAATATATCTATCACAACTTGCAATATATCAACGATTTTTCAAATATATCTATCACAACTTACAATATATCAACGATTCAATAAAGGATATCGATTTAACGACAAAGATTGACAATAACATTCCTCCTTGTCATACAAGGAAACTCCTAAAACTGATTGGATATTTTTTACTAAAATGTCATTATAAACATATACCTTTAAAGGGAGATGGTTGCTATTTCATTAATAATCTTCAAAATAACTCTTGGCCTTCTCGTCCTAACTTTAGCTCTTTTCACCATTAACAGTCTAAAAAAGACATCCGCCTATAAATCAGATAAATATGATTATTGCTTACTAACCTTACTTACATTTGAACTAGTAGTGATGCAAATATTCATATTTCTTTAATACATATAAAAAAGCATATATCCAAAATGGATATATGCTTTTCTTTTATTCTTGCCCTACACGTTTCACTTCTACGTTTTTAATGCGTTCACGTACAACGTGACTTGCCATAATTAAGCCTGCCACAGATGGTACGAATGCATTTGATGAAGGCGGTAATTTCGCCTTACGAATTTTTGCATTCTCGTCTGGTACAATTTCTTTACGTACTTCTTCACGAATTACGATTGGGTTTTCGTCAGAGAAGACAACTTTTACACCTTTTTTAATACCCTCTTTACGAAGCTTCGTACGAATGACTTTCGCAATTGGATCTGTATGTGTTTTAGAGATGTCCGCAATACGGAAACGAGTTGGGTCCATTTTATTCGCTGCACCCATACTTGAGATAATTTTAATTTTACGACGTAAACATTGTTTAATTAAATGAATTTTGAACGTAATCGTATCAGATGCATCCACTACAAAGTCTAAACCGTACTTAAAGAACTCTTCATATGTTTCATCTGTATAAAACATTTCTAGTCCAATTACTTCACACTCTGGGTTAATGTCCGCGATACGCTCTTTCATTAATTCTACTTTTGAACGTCCTACAGTAGATACTAAAGCGTGAATTTGACGGTTTACGTTTGTAATATCTACAACGTCTTTATCAACTAATACGAGACGTCCTACGCCAGAACGTGCTAACGCTTCAGCTGCAAAAGAACCTACACCGCCAATTCCTAAAATACCGACTGTACTATTTTTTAATATTTCAAGTCCTTCTTTACCGAAGGCTAATTCATTACGTGAAAATTGATGTAACATTCAGCTCTACACTCCTATTACAAAAATGGTCTACCATGTATTCTAGCGTTTTTCCGACTATTTGTATAGAAAAAGTTATAGAATTCTTAAAAATACATATTTCGAGAATGAAAACATAGACCAGAATTTTATTTCTTCCTAAATACACGTTTAAAAAAGAGGATTTAGAGAACCGAGCAGATCGAGGCGCTGAAGCCAGGAGGAGCGCAGTGTAGAAACACTACTCGAGCACCGGACTGGCGAAGCAACGATGAGATGCGACAGTTATCTGAACCAGACTTTTTAAACTTCCTTTCAATACACGTTTAAAAAGGAGGATTTAGAGAACCGAGCAGATCGAGGCGCTGAAGCCAGGAGGAGCGCAGTGTAGAAACACTACTCGAGCACCGGACTGGCGAAGCAACGATGAGATGCGACAGTTATCTAAACCGGACTTTTTAAACAACCTCTCAAAAAAAGTCTAGACGGTTATAGTATAACCATCTAGACCCTATTCTTACTTCTCTTCTTTCAAGCTTAATTTTAAGTTCAGTTCTTCAAGCTGCGCTTCTGCAACTGGGCTTGGAGCTTCTGTTAATAAGCAGCTTGCGCTTGCTGTTTTCGGGAATGCAATTGTATCACGAAGGTTCGTACGGCCTGCAAGTAACATAACAAGACGATCTAAACCTAATGCGATTCCGCCGTGTGGTGGTGTACCGTATTCGAATGCTTCTAATAAGAATCCGAATTGCTCTTGCGCTTCTTCTTGTGAGAATCCAAGTGCTTTGAACATTTTTTCTTGTACGTCACGCTCGTAAATACGAAGTGATCCACCACCAAGCTCATAACCGTTTAATACAAGGTCATATGCTTGTGCACGTGCTTTTTCTGGTGCTGTTTCTAGTAACTCAACGTCTTCACGGAATGGCATTGTGAATGGGTGGTGAGCTGCGAAGTAACGATCTGCATCTTCATCGTACTCAAGTAGTGGCCAATCAGTTACCCATAGGAAGTTAAATTTACTTTCATCAATTAACTCAAGCTCTTTACCTAGACGTAAACGAAGTGCGCCTAAGCTATCTGCAACAACGCTCTTCTTATCTGCTACGAATAGTAATAAGTCGCCAGCAGTAGCTTCTAATGTGCTCATTAACACATTTGCATCTTCTTCACCGAAGAATTTCGCAATCGGTCCTTTTAGGCCGTCTTCTTCAACTTTAAGCCAAGCTAGACCTTTTGCACCGTATACTTTCACGAATTCAGTTAATGCATCGATGTCTTTACGAGAATATTTACTTGCAGCACCTTTTGCATTAATTGCTTTTACTTGTCCGCCGCTTTCTACAGCACTTGTAAACACTTTAAAGCCACAATCTGCTGCAAACTCAGATAAGTCTGTTAGTTCCATTTCAAAGCGTGTATCTGGCTTATCAGAACCGTAGCGAGCCATTGCATCAGCATATTTCATACGAGGGAATGGTGCACTCACTTCTACACCTTTTGCATCCTTCATAACTTTCGTCATCATACGCTCCATCATATCTAAAATTTCATCTTGTGTTAAGAATGAAGCTTCGATATCGATTTGCGTGAATTCTGGTTGACGATCCGCACGTAAATCTTCATCACGGAAACAACGTGCTACTTGATAGTAACGCTCAAATCCGCCGACCATAAGAAGCTGTTTAAATAACTGTGGTGACTGTGGTAATGCATAGAATTCACCATCATGTACACGACTTGGCACTAAATAGTCACGAGCTCCTTCTGGCGTGCTTTTCGTTAAAATTGGTGTTTCTACTTCTAAGAACTCTTCTGTATCTAAGAAGTTACGAATTGTTTTTGTTACATCGTGACGCATTTTGAATGTGTTGAACATTACAGGACGACGTAAGTCTAAATAACGATATTTTAAACGCACATCTTCTGATGCATCTGTATCATCAGCAATGATAATTGGCGTTGTTTTCGCTGCATTTAGTACATTTACTTTTGTTGCTTGTACTTCAATACGACCAGTTGCCATATTGTCATTAATTGCGCCTTCACCACGTTCAACAACTGTACCTTCTACGTGTAATACGTATTCGCTACGAATTGTTTCTGCTACTTCTAACGCTTCTTTTGATGTTTCTGGGTTAAATACAACTTGTACGATACCTGTACGGTCACGTAAATCGATAAAGATTAATCCACCTAAGTCACGGCGTTTTTGTACCCAACCTTTTAATTGAACTGTTTGTCCAACAGCTTCTACTGTTACTTTTCCACATGCATGTGTTCTTTCAGCCACTGTAAGTTCCCCCTATATTAATTTCTCTGCTACGTATGAAGCAAATACATCTAACGCTACTTCTTCTTGTTCACCTGTTGCCATATCTTTTAAGTTAATGATACCTTTATCTAGCTCATCTTCTCCTAATACAGCTACAAATTTCGCCTTTAGACGATCTGCTGATTTAAATTGTGCTTTCATTTTGCGATCTAAATAATCTTTTTCAACTGACAATCCAGCTTTACGAAGATCGAACGCAACTTTTGCAGCATGGTCTTTCGCTTTTTCGCCAAGCGCTACAACGTAACAATCAATGCTATGTTCAAGTGGTAATTCAATGTTTTCAGCTTTTAGCGCCATAATTAAACGTTCAATACTCATTGCAAAACCGATACCTGGCATTTCTGGTCCACCGATTTCTTGTACAAGTCCGTTATAACGGCCACCACCGCTTAATGTAGTGATCGCACCGAAACCTTCTGCCTCACTCATAATTTCAAAAACAGTGTGTTGATAGTAGTCTAAACCACGCACTAAGTTCGGATCTTTTTCAAATGGAACATCCATCATCGTTAATAGTTCTTGAACTTTGTCATAGTATACTGCTGAATCTTCGTTTAAGTATTCTGTAATAGATGGTGCTGTTCCCATTAATTCATGGTTACGGTCTTTCTTACAGTCTAAAATTCGAAGTGGGTTCTTTTCTAAGCGAGATTGACAGTCAGAACAGAATTCGCCGATACGTGGCTCAAAGTGTGCGATTAATGCATCACGGTGTGCTTGACGGCTCGCTGCGTCACCTAAACTGTTTAATACAACTTTAATATTTTTTAAGCCCATGCCGCGGTAAAATTCAACAGCAAGTGCAATTACTTCTGCATCAATTGCAGGGTCATTACTGCCGATTGCTTCGATACCGAATTGTACGAATTGACGATAGCGACCTGCTTGTGGTCTTTCATAACGGAACATTTGACCGATATAGTATAATTTCGTTGGTTGTGTCGCATCACCAAACATTTTATTTTCAACGTAAGAACGTACAACAGGTGCAGTACCTTCTGGACGTAATGTTAAGCTACGCTCTCCACGATCTTGGAATGAGTACATTTCTTTTTGTACGATATCTGTCGTATCACCAACACCGCGTAAAAATAGCTCAGTGTGTTCAAAAATTGGTGTACGAATTTCTTTATAATTGTAACGACGGCAAATTTCGCGTGCTTGCCCTTCGATATACTGCCATAACTCAACAGTGCCTGGAAGAATATCTTGCGTTCCGCGTGGGATTTGAATAGACATATTCAGTTCCTCCTCAAATTGTTTTAATCTTAATAAAAATAAAAAAACTCCCGCCTCTACTGTTTAAACAGTAGGGACGAGAGTATTATACCCGTGGTGCCACCCTAATTGAAGCACGTATGCTTCCACTTTTTTAATAACGCTTAAATATGCGTTCATCCCTACTAAGCATATATGCCGTTCAAGTTGAAACCTCTAGAGTGTCATTCAATCAGTCATCATGCAGAAATGTTTTCAGCCTAAGACATTCCTTCTCTTTCCATGTGTGTCTCATTTACTCTTCTCTATCAACGGTTATATTCATATGTAAATATAAAATTACTATACGTTTGTTAAGTAGGATTGTCAAGTGCTCTAAGAACGTTCAATCTGCTTCTTTAAACGCTTTACATCTTGAAGAGAAATCCCAAACTCCGAAGCAAGCTCCATTGAAGTATTGTTTTGCTCTTTTGAAATAAAATCATGAAAATTCACGTTAAACAGTTGATTTGCACCATTTGTAACAGAATGCCCTTTTTCATTCATACGCATACGTATATCCCTCACATTCAATATGGATGTTTTACTTTTTATTGTTCCATATTGATGAGAGAGTTATACATAACCGAAACTGCTATTGATTCCAAATAAATGAACAAAACATACAACAATGTATAAAAAAGAGAGGATTATATAACCCTCTCTTTTTTATGAACACTATTTACTTTCTACAATTAAGGTCACCGGACCATCATTGATTAAAGAAACGTCCATCATTGCTCCAAACTTCCCTGTTTCCACATGTAATCCTTGTTTACGAACTTCTTCATTAAAGAAATCGTATAAACGCTCTGCATAATCAGGTTTCGCAGCATCCATAAAGTTTGGACGTCTGCCCTTGCGGCAATCTCCGTATAATGTGAATTGCGAAATAGATAGAACTTGTCCTTCTACATCAAGTACAGAATGATTCATCTTTCCGCTCTCATCTTCAAAAATACGTAAGTTTGCAATTTTTTCCGCAATGTAAGTTGCATCTTTTTCTGTATCTTCGTGCGTAATGCCAACTAGTAATGTTAAACCGAACGGAATTTGTCCTACGATCTCACCGTCTACTGTGACAGACGCTTTCTTTGATCGTTGTAAAACAACTCTCATCTTTCTACACTCCCTATTAATGCATCATGCGTCGTACTGCATAAATTTCTGGAACGCGTTTAATGCGTTCTACTACTTTTTTCAAGTGTTGTAAGTTACGAATCGAGATTGACATATTAATTGTTGCCATCTTATTACGGTCACTTCTACCAGAAACAGCTGAAATGTATGTTTTCGTCTCTGTAACAGCTTGCAGTACTTCATTTAATAAACCGCGGCGATCGTAACCTGAAATTTCAATATCAACGTTATACTCAATTTCTTTTTCAGGGCTACCTTCCCACTCTACCTCTAATAATCGTTCTACAGCTTCTTCTGTATGAACATTTACACAATCACGGCGGTGAATTGATACACCTCGGCCTTTCGTAATATACCCAACGATATCATCGCCCGGAACTGGGTTACAGCATTTCGATAAACGGATTAATAAATTATCAGCACCGCTTACCTTTACACCAGAATCCCATTTTCGAATTTTCATCGGTTTACGGACTTCTTTAACTTCAACAATTTCTTCTTCTTCGCGTTGTTTGCGGAACTTGTCCGTTAGTCGCGTAACAATTTGCGAAGCTGTAATTCCGCTATATCCAACTGCTGCAAACATATCTTCTTCATTTGCAAAGTTAAATTTCTCAGCGACGCGTTTTAAGTTATCCGGCGCCAATACTTCTTTCATCTCATACTCTAGACCACGTACTTCCTTTTCAACAAGTTCACGGCCTTTTTCAATATTTTCGTCTCTACGTTGTTTCTTAAAGAATTGACGAATTTTATTTTTCGCATGAGATGTTTGAGCAAGTTTTACCCAATCCTGGCTTGGGCCATATGAATGTTTCGACGTTAAAATTTCAATGATGTCGCCTGTTTTTAATTTATAATCCAGCGTCACCATTTTCCCGTTTACTTTTGCACCAATTGTTTTATTCCCAATTTCCGAATGGACACGATACGCGAAATCAATCGGAACAGATCCAAGTGGTAATTCCATTACATCGCCTTTCGGTGTAAAGACGAATACCATGTCAGAGAATAAATCAATTTTTAATGACTCCATAAATTCTTCTGCATTAGAAGCTTCATTTTGCCATTCTAATATTTGACGGAACCATGTGAGTTTCTTCTCTAATGTACCTGTTGTTTCTGCTGTTTTTCCTTCTTTGTATGCCCAGTGTGCCGCGATCCCGAATTCTGCAATTTCGTGCATTTCTTTCGTACGAATTTGCACTTCAAGTGGATCACCTTTCGGTCCAATTACAGTCGTATGAAGAGATTGATATAGATTTGCTTTTGGCATTGCAATATAATCTTTAAAACGACCTGGCATCGGCTTCCAGCACGTATGAATAATTCCAAGCACAGCATAACAATCTTTAATACTATTTACAACGACACGTACAGCTAATAAATCGTAAATTTCATTGAACTGCTTATTTTGCAGTGCCATTTTACGATAAATACTGTAAATATGTTTCGGTCTTCCAGAAATCTCAGGTTGAATTGCAACTTCTTTTAATTTCTCACGAATACCAGTCATTACTTCGTCTAAATATTCTTCACGTTCTGCACGTTTACGCTTCATTAAATTTACAATACGATAATATTGTTGTGGATTTAAATAGCGAAGTGACGTATCCTCTAGCTCCCATTTAATAGTACTAATTCCGAGTCTATGTGCCAAAGGTGCAAAGATTTCTAACGTTTCATTCGCTATGCGACGCTGCTTCTCTTGAGGCAAATGTTTCAATGTACGCATGTTATGAAGACGATCAGCTAGTTTAATTAAAATAACTCGAATATCTTGAGCCATTGCAATAAACATTTTGCGATGGTTTTCTGCTTGTTGTTGTTCGTGAGATTTATATTTGATCTTCCCAAGCTTTGTAACGCCATCAACAAGCATAGCAATTTCTTTGTTAAATTCCCGTTCAATATCTTCTAACGTAATCTCTGTATCTTCCACTACATCATGTAAGAAACCTGCTGATACCGTAGCTGGATCCATGTGTAAATCAACTAAAATACCTGCAACTTGAATCGGATGAATAATATACGGTTCACCCGATTTTCTATATTGTTCGCTATGCGCATCACGTGCATATTCATAGGCACGTGCCACTAGCTCAATATCTTCATCCGCTAAATATTGACTTGCTTTCTCGAGTACCTGTTCAGCTGTTAGTACCTGCTCATTTGCCATCGAATCACCTTTTATTGAAAATTGACTTTATCTTTATTTAATAGAATAAATTATATTCTATCATTATAACCCAATGATTGTGAATTGTGAAAAGGAAAAGATTTTACTGACATTTCACCATAATTTTTTGTTCAATTATACAAAAGTACCCGCTCCTCTCCAAGAGATTCACGGGTACTTTTTATCACCGTAGTTTTACCTATATAGTGATTAGTATTTTTCTAATACTAATACATCGTAACCATCTAACATTTTACGACCATCTAAGTAAGTAAGTTCTACTAAGAATGCAATTCCTGCTACAACTCCGCCTAGCTCTTCAACTAACTTAATTGTCGCTTCGATTGTTCCACCTGTAGCTAATAGATCATCTGTAATTAATACGCGTTGACCTGGCTTAATTGCATCTTTATGGATTGTTAAAACGTCTTTACCATATTCTTTACCGTAGTCAACTGTAATTACTTCACGTGGTAATTTTCCTAATTTACGAACTGGCGCAAATCCTACTTCTAACGCATAAGAAACTGGGCAACCGATAATGAAACCACGAGCTTCTGGTCCTACTACAACATCGATATCTCTTTCTTTTGCGTACTCAACGATTGCATCTGTTGCTGCTTTGTATGCTTTACCGTCATTCATTAAAGGTGTAATGTCTTTAAACACAATACCTTCTTTCGGATAATCCGGTACAATTGCGATATGTTGCTTGAAATCCATATTTCTGAATCCTCCTCAGATCTAAAAGGTTTGTAAATACAAATCCTTTACCCTAACTGTTCTACTTCTTTATGATTACGAATCGTTTCAAACCATGTATATAGTTGCTGATATGTGCTATAAACCAATTCTTTTTCTAATTGTAAGTGGTTCATTTTCTCACGATATGTGTTCGATTCAATTAAATCACGCTTTTGTTTTTTGTCTGCCATAAAAATGACGCCATCTTTTATTGTAACAAATTCTAACTCAAAAAACACCTGTGTCATGAAATTTACTGTATCTTTTGACCAACCTTTATGACGACATAGTTGTTCTCCATATTGTCTTAAAGAAAATGGTGTTTTTTGGCTTAAGAAAGAATAGTACCATTTAAAGTGTTCTCTCGTCGGAACTGTACTAAATAAGTGGTTATTCTCTTGATAAAATAGCGTATAAATTCGCGCTGGGAATCCTACCTTAAATAGCTCACGTAATTCATCTGTTCCTTTTGGTAAATCAAGTAACACGATATATTGATCATCTAAATGCGTTACTTCTGAAGCATGCATGAGCTTTTCTTTATAGCTCTCTAAAGAAAATTTATTCAATACCTCTTCAGAAAAATACACCATTGTTATTTTTTCTTTCGGAAGTTCTGCTAAATTTGCTTCTGCATTACGCATACTACGCCAATCAAATAATTGCCACGCCTCTACAGCAATATCTTGTACCATTAGTTGTGGCTTCTTAAAGTTATTCCATTCATTAATAGACGCTTCTCCTATTACAGATACTTTTGCAACTGGAGAGATTTCTTTCGCATATGCACCAAAGCCAAATCCAATTGTATCCAGTGTTGCTTGTCCATCACGAAGAGCCATTTTTAAATGAGAGCCATCTGATCCGATTGCGCGAATGCTTTCTAACTCTGCATCTTTTACTGCAATACGTGGTTTCGGATTTCCAACACCAAACGGGGCTAGTTTTTGCATATCTTCAATTGCCGCTAGCGTTACATCCTCTACTTTACAAAAAACATCAACTGCTGTAATTGGAATAAAATCTTCTTCTGTTAAAATCGCATCTGCTTGTTCATTTAAGCGGCGACGTAATTCATCTACATCATTCATATGTAGCGTCATTCCCGCTGCCATCGGATGCCCTCCGAAGTGTGGTAATAACTCTCTACAATCTGATAAATTTGCAAACAAATCAAATCCTGCAATACTACGTGCTGAGCCTTTTGCTGTTTCTTTTATAGGATCAATGCTTAATACAATCGTCGGACGATAAAAACGTTCAACTAATTTCGAAGCAACAATTCCAATTACCCCTGGGTTCCAGCCTTCTTTCGCAAGTACTAATACTTTATTTTCTTCTGGTGGGAAGTTATTTTCCACTTCAGCGATAGCCTCTTCTGTAATTTGCTTTACAATATCTTTTCGCAGTTTGTTCAGCTCATCAATTTCTTCAGCTAGCTCTTTCGCTTCCTCTGGATCATCTGATAATAAAAGGTGTACAGCCGGCGCAGCATCTTCTAAACGCCCAACCGCATTAATACGAGGTGCAATTGAGAAACCAATACTCTCTTCGGTAATTTCACTTTGCGAAACGTTAGCAACTTTAAACAATGCCTTCAAACCAATATTTCTCGTCATACGCATATGTTTTAAACCGCGTTTCACTAGCAACCTATTTTCACCATGAAGTGATACTAAATCGGCTACTGTACCGATTACTGCGATCTCTAATAAATGTTCTGGTACACGGCCTAATAGTGCATGCGCAACTTTAAACGCAACACCTACACCAGCTAAATAGTGAAACGGATATACACCGCCATCTAATTTCGGATGTATAATCGCAAGTGCTTCTGGCAATTCTGGCGGTGGCTCATGGTGATCTGTAATAATTAGATCTATTCCAAGCTCTTTCGCTACATTCGCTTCATGTACCGCTGCAATACCAGTATCGACAGTAATAATTAGCGAGAACCCTGCGCTATGCGCCCAACGAAATGCTTCTTCGTTCGGTCCATACCCTTCTGTAAAACGATTTGGAATGTAAAATTCTACTTCTGCACCTAATTCTTGAAGAGCAAGATATAAAACTGTCGTACTACTTACTCCGTCCGCATCGTAATCACCAAATATTAATATTTGCTCTCCATTTTGAATCGCCTTATTTACACGTTCTACCGTTCTATCCATTCCTTCTAATAAAAATGGATCATGAAATTCTTGATTTTCTGTATTTAAAAAATCTAAAATCTTATCTTCTGTATCGAGTCCTCTACCGAGGAATAACGAAACGACAAGTGGCGATAACTGTAATTTACTTGCTAATTCACTCACTCGCTCGTCATTATATTCTTTTTCTTTCCAACGCGTCTTCGGTTGTAACACGAAATCACCCCTTAACCTGTTCATTATACAAGACAGATTAAGGGGTGACAATATAATGCAAACTACGATGCAATATCTATATACTAAAATGTTAATGATGTTTAATTTGGAGAATACGGATTTATATGTACGAATACATTTTGTACATTATCTTGTTTCATAAGTATTTCTTTCACATGTTTTCCAATACGGTGTCCTTCTTCTACAGTAATGTATGGATCTACGGACACTTTAATATCGACAATAACATAATGACCATGCTCCCGTGCATATAAAGAACCAATTTTTTTCACACCATCTACTTGAAGAACTGCTTCTCTAAGCGGAATAACATCCTCCTCATGAAGAACATGGTCAAGCGTTGCATGAATTGCTTCCGCTCCAATGCTCCATGCCATTTTTACAACAAGAAGTGAAACAACTAATCCCGCAATTGGATCAGCGTATACAAGCCAGTCTATACCAAGCTTACCACCTATTATAGCTGCACAGATACCGATTAAAGCTGCAATTGAAGAAAATACATCCGAACGGTGCTCATATGCATTTGCAATAATTGCATCACTGTTTACTCTTTTCCCTAATCGGAATTTATATTGAAACATTCCTTCTTTCACGACGATTGAAAGAACAACAGCAAATATCGTAATTCCTTTCGGCGGTTCTAGTTCTTGCGAAAAAGCTTTTATAGACGAAATCGCGATTTCAAGTCCCACAATAAATAATAATACCGCAACAATAATCGCTGAAATCGATTCCGCTTTACCATGACCATACGGATGATCCTCATCAGGTGGCTGCTTTGCCGCTCGCAATCCAAAAAGTACAGCTAGCGAACCTATTACATCTGATGCAGAATGCACGGCATCCGCTAATAGCGCTTTACTGTTCCCAATATAACCAATTACCGCCTTTACAATCGCTAATATAATATTACCAACGATCCCGACAATAGCACCAAACTCGGCCTGTTTAAAACGTTCATCTTTTTCCATAATTAAAATCCCTTCTTTTCTTAACCTATCTTTTTATTTTAACAAAAACAGCGATAGCACCACCACTTTCTTCCATCTTCTTTCTGTTAAAAAGTTGCTATCTTATTGTATCCACAAACGAAAAAAGAGATGCCTCATAAAGAGACATCATCTTTTCTATACTTGCGGTTCAGATTCTACTTTCTCAACCTTCTTCTTGTTTTTTCCCTTTTTCAAACGACGGTTTTCAAGCATTAACCAAATTTGAGAGGCAACGAAAACAGAAGAGTACGTACCTACAATTAATCCAACAAGTAACGCAAACGAGAAGTTACGTAGTGACTCACTACCGAAGATAAGCAGTGCAATTACTGGGAATAACACTGTTAATACGGTGTTAATCGAGCGACCAAGCGTTTGGCGAATACTTGCATTTACGATTTCTTCTAGATCTTTTATATCGCGCACTCGTTTTTTCTGTTTGTATAATTCACGGTTTCTATCAAATGTAACAATCGAGTCATTAATAGAATAACCGATGATTGTTAGTACTGCAGCAATAAACGTTAAGTCTACCTCTAGTTGGAAAATACTAAACATAACAATCATAACGAATGCGTCATGTAATAATGCAAGTACCGCAGATAACGCATACGTAAAGCGGAAACGAATACTTACGTATAAAATGATAACCGCAGAAGCAATCAGTACTGCGATAAATGCATTTCGTGCAATTTCTTTACCGATTGTCGGTGAAACTGTACTTACGTTTGGATCTGTACCATATTTATCGTGGAAGAATGTTTTTGTTTTCGCAATTTCATCTTTTGATAAAACACCTAATGTACGAACTGCGAAACCTTTATTGTCATCTCCAGTCGGTACAATATTTTCTTCCTTCACATCAATGTTCAATTCTTTAAAATCTTTATGAACATCAGACACAGTAACGGCTTGTTTTGATTGCAAGTCGATACGTGTACCACTCGCAAAGTCAATACCAAGGTTCAATTTGAAAATTGGTAAGATAATTGCTCCTGCAATTACAACTACAATCGAGAAAATAAGGAATTTATGACCGATATTTACGAAATTAATACGATCAAATCTCGTTGGCGGATGTACTACACCTTTTGTTAATGGAATAATATCCTTTTGTTTCACACCAAAATATCCTGGTTTTTTATCAAAGTAACGGCTCTTTACAAGTAGACCTAGTAAGAAACGAGTACCGAATACGTTCGTAATAAAACCAACTAAAATACTTACGATTAAACTTGTTGCAAATCCTTTTACAGAGCTATTACCATAAACGAATAACACACCAGCTGCTGCAAGAGTCGTAACGTTTGCATCTAGAATTGTTGCTAATGAACGATGGTTACCAGCACGGAATGCCGACATCATTGACTTACCGATTTTCAGCTCTTCTTTCAGTCTCTCGTACGTAATAATATTCGCATCAACTGCGATACCTACTCCGAGCACTAACGCTGCAATACCTGGCAACGTAAGAACTGCATGCATCCAGTTAAAGACAAGTAATGTAACGAAAATGTATAAACCTAACATAATAACCGCTACAAGTCCTGGTAAACGGTAGAATACAAGCATAAATAAGAAAATAAGAGCGATACCAATCGCACTAGCGAAAATCGTTTGCTCTAACGCTTGTTGACCAAATTTCGCTCCAACAGATGTTGAATACATTTCTTTTAAATCAACAGGAAGTGCACCTGCATTTAATAAAGATGAAAGTTGTTTCGCACTTTCAACTGTGAAGTTTCCACCTACGATAGATACTTCAGCTTGGTTAAATACTTGGTTTACTGTTGCTGCTGATAAGAATTTCGGATTCGGTTTTGCAGATTCTGCTTTATACGAATCTTTTCCTTCTTCAAAGTCAAGCCAAATTACCATTAAATTCGTTGGTGGTGGCATTTTAGAAATTTTTTCAGTTACTTCACGGAATTTTTCAGCGCTTTTTAGTGTAAGACCTACGCTCGCACGGCCTTGCTCATCAAATGTTTGCTTCGCTCCGCCGCCTTTTAAATCCGTTCCATCCATAAGAAGGTTATCGTCCACATCACGGAATGTTAATTTCGCTTGTGTTGATAACATTTCACGTGCTTTTTGCTGATCTTGTACACCAGCAAGCTGTACACGAATTCGATCTTGCCCTTCGATTTGAATGTTCGGCTCACTTACACCGAGAACATTGACACGATTTTCAAGAGCACCTACTGTACTTACAAGTACATCTCGATCGATTTTATCACCTTTTTTGGCTGGTTTTACTTCATACAGAATTTCAAAACCACCGCGAAGGTCTAGTCCTAGACTAATTCCTTTTGCTATGTCTTTTCCTGCCGCACCAATTACTCCACCGATTAATAAGACGATGAGGAAAAAGGCGGCAATTCTCGTACCACGCTTTGCCATATGTACCCTCTTTCTGCTACTAACACTTTCAATAAATCTCTTACGATTCACTGCTATACGTGTGCATACGCCTAGTTAGTAGACTTCCTTTCTATAATTTTTGCTAGTTCATCACTAGCTCTATAGGTAAGCTTTTACACTACCTACACTTCCATCATTTATTTTCCTCTTCACTACCTCCTTTATATATAATCTTAGACATAATTATTTCCTCTTTATCAATACATATCATTATACTGCAAAAGGAAGAACAAACCAATTGCAGTCGGTTATTTATTTTCGTACTCATCAAATGACCAAAGTGGCGCTTGGTAAGCTTCAACAGTTAAATATGTCATATATTCATTAGCTGTTACTGTTAATACGTCATTAACTAATTCATACAATCTAACATCGCTGTCTATCTTCTTCCACTTTTTCACTTTAAGAAACTTCCAAATGTCATCATCTGTCACTCGGTCGTAACCAAACATTTGAAACTCTTCTACTTTACTTTCTAAAACGACTTGTAACTGTCCGCGGTATGATTCTACCAAAGCCTCTCTATCTAACATCTATAAACATCTCCTTCTTATTTCAGCACGAAAAAGTCGCTTTAATCCCGCTCTAATGGACAGCAATAACTACTTTCAAGAGCACTATCATACTTCACTCTCTTAAATGCTTGTCATTCTTGTCTCGTACGTGCATATAAATTATTGTAAATCATTCCATTGATTTTGAGAAGGTAGGAGAAGAACATGACGAGACAAAGCTTTTTAAAAGGCGCATTTATTTTAATGATAGCCGGCTTTATTACAAAAATACTCGGCTTTATCAACCGCATAGTAATGGCACGTATTTTAGGAGAAGAAGGCGTTGGTCTTTATATGATGGCCGTTCCTACATTCATTTTAGCAATTACATTGACACAAATTGGTCTTCCTGTCGCAATCGCAAAATTTGTAGCAGAAGCGGAAGCTGTGAACGATAAACAAAGAGTTAAAAAAATATTAACCGTATCACTAGCTGTTACATCCGTTATTAGTATCATTTTAACAATCGGAATTATGTTCCTCACACCTATTTTAGCAAAAACATTATTAACCGACGAAAGAACCTACTATCCATTAATGGCCATTTTGCCCGTTGTTCCTGTTATTGCTGTTTCTTCTGTGTTGCGTGGTTACTTTCAAGGGAAACAAAACATGAAACCTAGCGCTTATGCGCAAGTTCTAGAACAAGTCGTCCGCATTACCATTATCGCTATATGCATTCAATTATTTTTACCTTACGGCATAGAATATGCTGCAGCCGGCGCTATGTTATCAGCTGTTCTCGGTGAAGTTGCATCCTTATTATTTTTACTCACGTTATTTCAGCGAGAAAAACATTTATCAATACGCTCTGGATTTTTCACTACTGTAAAGGAAAGCAAAGGGACATTTTATTCTCTGATGGATATTGCCCTTCCAACTACAGGAAGTCGTTTAATCGGCTCCGTTTCATATTTTTTTGAACCTATTGTCGTTATGCAAAGCTTAGCAATCGCTGGTGTCGCTGCTTCTGTTGCAACCCAGCAATACGGTATATTAAACGGTTATGCATTCCCGCTCCTATCACTACCTGCCTTTATTACATACGCTCTCTCTACAGCGCTCGTTCCTTCTATTAGTGAAGCAATGGCAAAAAGACAACATAAATTAGTAGAGCACCGTTTACAACAAGCACTTCGAATTTCATTAATTACCGGCGGATGGTCTGTCGTTATATTATACGTATTCGCTTCTCCTGTTTTAACTCTTATGTATGGATCAGACAGCGCAACAGCATTCATTCAACTTCTTGCGCCTTGCTTTTTATTTCATTATTTCCAAAGTCCACTTACCTCTGTTTTGCAAGCTTTAAACTTAGCAAGAGCCGCAATGATGAATACATTTATTGGTGCCATCGTGAAATTAATCGTTATTTTTGTACTAGCATCAAGGCCAGAGTTTCAAATGATGGGGGTTGCACTTGCTATTGCTGCAAATATTGTAACAGTAACATTTCTTCACTACGCTACTGTTTTAAAAAAGATTACATTTACCATTTACGCAAAAGACTATATTTTCGGCGGACTTGCCATCGGTATCGCAGGCGCCTTCGGTTTTTATCTTCATAAATATATTATTTTCTCTCATTCCCTTGGCATACAAACATTATGGGAAATCACTTTAACAACAATTGTTTATATCGTACTTCTCTTCACTTTCAAACTCATTCGAAAAGAAGAGTTAAGTCGTCTCCCTATCATTCGTAAGCTTTCATTTTTGAAATAAGGTGAAACTTTAATCAGTGGGGTAATCTCCACTGATTATTAGTTATACTAATCATCCTTACTCTTCCAAAGGATAAGTCTCTAATTTTCTTTTACATCAACAAAAAATTGTCCATTTTGAAAACTACAGTATAAAATTTGTGTTATATCGTTATAACCTAAGTTTTTTAATTTCTCAATAAGCCATTCATCTGTATGCTCAATCATTTGTAAATGACTAGATTGAATTTCTCCATCAATAATAAGAGGAAGCGTAAACTGCAATGTATCTTGTTTATTTTTTTGTTTTTGAAAGACAGATAACTTCCCAGACGGTTCCAAAATAGCATATTCTACATCCCGAATATCTCCAACTCCTTGTTCCCTTAATTGCATCATTAAATCATCAATATTATATCGTTGGTTTCTCATCTTTTTTTCATCAATCTTTCCCGCATTAATAATAATTGCTGGTTCACCTTCTATTAAATGCCGAAATCGTTGAAACTTTAATGAAATGACTGACAAAATGATTTGTATGCACATAAGAAAAGTCATCGGAACTAATTGATGCAAAAGTGATTTATCGGTATTTTCAATTGCTACTACAGCCATTTCTCCAAGCATAATAAATACGACTAAATCTAATACACTTAGCTCTCCTATCTCACGTTTACCCATAAGACGAAAAATAATTAAGATGATGATATACAAAAGCATTGTCCGTCCAATTACCGATATCCATTCCATTTCTACATCTCCTTTTTTACGTATAGACTCCCCTATAAAAAAGAAACTAGTCTAACTTGAGCAAAAGGAAAATATGCTTGTATTAAAAAGGGGGAATGCATAAATGGATGGAACGAAAAAATTATCAACTGCAATTGGCTTCGGTATTGTTACGCTACTAATTCTCGCATCTATTACTAGTATGATTATGGCTCTTTTATTAAAGTTTACGAATATAAATGAAGGGACATTAACCGTTACTATTTTTATACTCGCTCTTTTATCTATGCTTATGTCTGGATTTACTGCCGGCAAAAAGGCTCAAGGAAAAGGTTGGCTAGTAGGTTTCACAACAGGGCTCACGTTCACTATACTCGTCTTTCTAGTTAACTATTTAGGCTTTTCTCAAACCTTATCGAACTCACAATTACTATATCAATTAGCATTAATGGGGGCGAGTACACTCGGTGGTATTTTCGGTGTAAATATGTCAAAGCAAAGTAACTAAAAAAGGCCCTGCACATTTCATGCAGGGCCTTCCACATTAGTTTTTCACAACTTCACGAATCGCATTGCGATCGAAAGTTAAGTGTGAACCACCAGATTTAATAACGATTTTTGTCTCATCTACTGATTCGATTGTACCGTGTAAACCACCGATTGTTACGATAGCATCACCTTTTGCTAACTCACTTTGCATTTGAGCAACTGCTTTTTGACGTTTTTGTTGCGGGCGAATTAATAAGAAATAGAAAATCGCAAACATCGCAACGATCATAACGATATTCATCATACCTGCATTCATCTTTTGTTCCTCCTTTTAAATTATGTATTAGAAGTTTTTAGCATTCGGTTTATTAAAGCCATACTGTTCAAAGAACTCTTCGCGGAAATCGCCAAGACGGTCTTCACGAATAGCTTGTCTCACCTGCTCCATTAAGTTTAACAGAAAATGAAGGTTGTGATAAGACGTTAAACGAATTCCGAACGTTTCATCACATTTCATTAAGTGACGAATGTACGCACGTGAGTAGTTTTTACATGTGTAGCAATCACAGTTTGGATCAAGCGGACCGAAGTCTCTTGCGAATTTCGCATTTTTTACAACAAGGCGACCTTCACTTGTCATACACGTACCATTTCGAGCGATACGAGTTGGAAGTACGCAGTCAAACATATCAATCCCACGAATTGCGCCATCGATTAACGAGTCAGGAGAACCTACACCCATTAAGTAACGAGGCTTATTATCTGGAAGAAGTGGTGTTGTAAACTCAAGAACACGGTTCATAATATCTTTCGGTTCACCAACAGATAAACCACCTACAGCGTAACCAGGGAAGTCCATTGAAACAAGGTCTTTCGCACTTTGACGACGAAGCTCTTCGTACTCCCCGCCCTGTACAATACCGAATAAACCTTGATCTTGCGGACGTTCATGCGCTTTTAAGCAACGTTCTGCCCAGCGGCTCGTACGCTCTACAGATTTCTTCATATATTCAAAAGTAGCCGGGAATGGTGGACACTCATCAAATGCCATCATAATATCTGAACCTAATGCATTTTGGATTTCCATCGCTTTTTCTGGTGATAAGAATAATTTATCTCCATTTAAGTGATTACGGAAGTGAACGCCTTCCTCTTCAATACGACGGAAGTCACTTAAACTGAATACTTGGAAACCACCAGAGTCTGTTAAGATTGCACGATCCCAGTTCATAAATTTATGCAAGCCGCCTGCTTCACGAATAATTTCATGACCTGGACGTAGCCATAAATGATACGTATTACTTAAAATAATGCCAGAATCCATTGCTTTTAATTCTTCTGGTGACATTGTCTTAACTGTTGCAAGTGTACCAACTGGCATAAATGTTGGTGTATCAAATGAACCGTGCGGCGTATGCACACGACCTAAACGGGCACCCGTTTGTTTACATGTCTTAATAAATTCATAACGAATTGCTGTCATAACTTACTCCTTTTATTTGTTTCTCATTTTAGCGTGAGATGCAACGAACATTGCATCACCGAAGCTAAAGAAACGATATTTTTCTTTTACTGCTTCATTATAAGCATGAAGTACATTATCTCTATTTGCAAATGCACTTACAAGCATAATTAATGTTGATTTCGGTAAATGGAAGTTTGTAATTAAACCATCAATTGCTTTAAATTCATATCCCGGATACATGAAAATATCTGTCCATCCAGAAGCGGCGCAGAGCTTACCGTCATGATCTGTTGCAATTGTTTCTAACGTACGAGTTGATGTCGTACCTACAGTAATAATACGTCCACCATTCTCTTTCACACGATTTAATAATGCCGCTGTCTCTTCAGACATATGATAATATTCTGCGTGCATATGGTGTTCTTCAATCGTGTCTGCAGAAACTGGTCTAAATGTTCCAAGTCCTACGTGAAGTGTAATGAATGCTAACTGAACGCCTTTTTGCTTTAACTTCTCAAGTAACTCTTCTGTAAAGTGAAGTCCCGCAGTCGGCGCTGCTGCTGAACCGATTTCTTTCGCATATACTGTTTGATAGCGATCGCGATCTTCCAGCGTCTCTTTAATATATGGAGGAAGCGGCATTTCCCCAAGTTCATCTAAAATTTCATAGAAGATGCCATCATATGAAAATTCAAGCTGGCGTCCACCTTGATCTGCAGTTCCTGTGCAAGTTGCTTTTAATTTCCCTTCGCCAAAAGAGATAACAGTTCCTTCTTTTACACGTTTCGCTGGCTTTACAAGCGTTTCCCAATTATCACCTTCTTCTTGTTTTAAAAGAAGTACTTCAATGTGCGCGCCTGTATCTTCTTTCACACCGTGCAAACGAGCAGGCATAACTTTCGTTTCATTTAAAACTAAGCAATCCCCCTCATGTAAGTAAGAAAGAATATCCGTAAAATGTTTATGCTCAATATCACCTGTTTCACGGTCTAACACCATTAATCTTGATGTTTCACGATCTTCTAACGGGACTTGTGCAATAAGTTCTTCTGGTAAATGAAAATCAAACAGATTTATATCCATAGCTATATCCACCTATTTCTTATTTAAATCGATTTATTATATACATAATAAAAGATAATACAATACTTAACACAATACATGTAATGATAGGAAAATAAAAGGTAACGTTTCCTTTTTTCACAAAAATATCGCCTGGAAGCCTTCCAATGAACTTCCAAGCTAATCCAACAACGATGAGTAAGATCCCGGCTGTAATAAGCAGCTTTGGCATCTCCGTCATACTTTTGGTATCTCCATTCCGAAATGTTCATACGCAAGCGGCGTTACAATTCGGCCCCTTGGCGTTCGTTGTAAAAAGCCAATTTGTAATAAATACGGCTCATACACATCTTCAATCGTATGAGATTCTTCTCCAATTGTTGCTGAAACCGTTTCTAATCCAACTGGACCGCCACGGAATTTCTCAATAATACCAAGCAGTAATTTATGATCAATATGATCTAGACCTAATTTATCTACTTGCAGTAGCTCTAATGCCATTTGTGTAATTTCCATCGTAACCGTTCCGTTACCGCGAACTTGCGCGAAATCACGTACACGTCTTAAAAGACGATTCGCAATACGAGGTGTACCACGAGCACGTCTTGCAATTTCTAATGCAGCTAACGAATCGATTTCAACTTCAAATACTTCTGCTGTACGTTTAACAATCGCAGAAAGCTGATCTACTGTGTAGTACTCTAACCTTGAAAGTACACCGAAGCGGTCACGAAGCGGTGCCGATAATGCTCCAGCACGTGTTGTTGCTCCAACTAATGTAAATGGCGGTAAATCTAGGCGTACAGAACGTGCTGAAGGCCCTTTTCCAATTACAATATCAAGGCAAAAGTCTTCCATCGCAGGATACAATACTTCTTCAATTGATCTATGCAAACGATGAATTTCATCAATAAATAATACATCCCCTGGCTGAAGCGCTGTTAATACAGCAGCTAAATCTCCTGGTCTTTCAATTGCGGGACCTGAAGTTGTTCTAACATTAACGCCCATCTCATTGGCAATAATATTCGCAAGCGTCGTTTTACCAAGACCTGGTGGTCCATATAAAAGCACGTGATCTAACGTTTCTTCACGCATTTTCGCCGCTTCAATAAATACTTCTAAATTATGTTTTGCTTTATCTTGGCCAATATACTGACGGAGCGTCTGTGGCCGTAATGAATATTCTAAATCCGCATCTTCATATGCAGATTCCCCTGAAAGGAGACGTTCGTCCATTATACTCACCTCTTACCATTTAGTAAAAGACTAAGTGCCTTTTTAATATACTGATCCGTCGTTAATGATTCTTTTAATAACTCTGGTACAACACGAGAAACTTCGCGTTCTGCGTATCCAAGTGCGCGGAGAGCTTCCAGTGCCTCATCAAGCTCAGCTGATGAACCTTTCTTCTCATCAAAACGTTCTGTGTCTGAGAATAAATCAACAAATGCATCTGGTACGACATCTGCTAGTTTTCCTTTTAAATCTAAAATCATTTGGCGTGCTGTTTTCTTTCCGACGCCTGGGAATTTCACTAAAAACTTCTCATCTTCATGCTCAATCGCTTGAACGACCTGTCCTGTTTGACCAGAAGCTAAAATTGCAAGAGCTCCTTTTGGCCCAATGCCAGACACGCCTAACAACTTTGTAAATAATAAACGCTCTTCACGTGTTTTAAACCCGTAAAGTGCCATAATATCTTCTCTCACATAATGATATGTATAGACACGGATTTCTTGCTTACTTCTTTGAAATACATACGGATTTGGTGTGAAAATTTGATAACCAATTCCATTATGATCAATTACGACATATTCCGGCCCTACATACTCCACGTAACCTGTAACATATTCAAACAAAATACGATCTCTCCCTCTTAAATCATGTATTCCATTTTAACATATTTAATGATAGAAAAGCGAGACTGCCCCAACAAATGTTCTCCACTTGAAACTTCTGTTATTTTCCATTGACAGAAAGGTTAAAGCACCTTAATATACAGGAGTCGATAATGATTATCAATACTAATTAAAGGGGTTACATCAGGATGAAACGTAAGCTATTTATTTTATTTACTATTATGCTCGTTGTTCTTTCTATCGTTGGCTGTTCTTCTCAAAAAGAAGAATCGAAGGCAAAAGAACAACCGAAAACAAAAGTTGTAAAACATGCTAAAGGTGAAGCTACAATTCCAGTAAATCCAAAGAGAATTGTTGACTTATCTGGATCAACAGAAGAACTATTACTTCTTGGACACAAACCTGTTGGTACAGCAAATACATATAAAGATAAAATCCAAAATCACTTAACAGACAAGTTAGATGGAGTAAAAGCAGTAGGTTGGTACTGGGCACCTAAAGTTGATTTAGAAGCTGTTACTGCTTTAAAACCAGACTTAATTATTTTAAACAACCGTCAATTAAAAATTTATGATCAACTAGAAAAGGTTGCACCTACAGTTGTTCTAGAAACAAACTTAGAAGACTGGCGTGGTAAGTTTAAAGAAGTAGGTAAGCTATTTGACGAAGAGAAGAAAGCAGACAAATGGATTGCAGACTACGATAAGAAAGCAGACTCTTTATCTAAAAAAATTAAAGAGAAAACAAAAGATGAGAACTTTATGTTCGTTGCAGTTACACCACAAAACTTCCGTGTATACGGTAGCTTCGGATACGGTGACATCATCTTTAATGACTTAAAACTTCCAGCAACAAAAGGTACGGATTTAAAACAAACGATGGCGCAAGTATCACTAGAAGGTCTAGTTGCATTCCAGCCTGACCAAATGTTTATTGTAAACTTCGGCGGCGAAGCTGATAAAGTTTACGAAGACTACAAAAACAGTGCCGTTTGGAAAGACAATAAAGCAGTTAAAAATAATCACGTATATGAAGTATCAAATGAAGTCTTCAATACGAAAGCATTCAATCCAATCGGAAAAGATATGCTAATTGATGAAATCGCAAAAGAAATTTTAGCTAAAAACAAATAAGAAAAAAAAGCAGCTCACCATGAGCTGCTTTTTTTCTTACTTTGAACTGCGTATTGCTTCATTTTTTCAATCGTCTTCACAAAACCTTCTTTTGATTTAATACGAATGCCACGTTTCAATTTCGCACGTTCATAGCTCTCAAGCTTTTTCATATCAATTTGAAAGAAAGAATGGATCGCATTATCACTTTTCGGTACACCTTTGAAAATTTGTAATATCCCTTCCTCTGAAACACCAAAATACCCGCTCGTTTTCAATAACGGAGAAATATCATCAACTTTCTTTTGCAATACAATTTGTACATCATCACGATCAACGAGCTGCCATTCTTTATACTGCTGTAAAAACTTTTCTAAATCCGTCACTTTTTCTGTAAGTATTTCTTCGCTTACTTCGCCATCAACATACATACGCTCTAATAAAATTGTAACCTCAGGTTCTTTTTTCGTTACTTCTGGTACTGGCCCTTCCGCCTTCACATTCGTTCCATAAACGAAACAAAACATCATAACGAAAGCTTGCATCGCAATCAGTATCCATTTCATTTCCGTTCACCTCTTTTAGGCAAGATCATACTTTCATTAGTAGTTTTTCCGGAAATGGGGGTTTTATCCATATTACATTTCTTTCGAAAAATAAAAAATGCAGATAAGGGTTTACCTCATCTGCATGTATCATTTACTTTTATATAAAATGAAAGACGCCTGCAAAGCAGGCGTCTTGATGCGTTTACGGCGAGAGACCAGGCGACCACATTCGCGTGTTTAGCACTTAAGCATATCTCTCGTCTTACGTAAATTAGCTCATCGCTTTGCTAATATAACATTAATAAAGTATAAGTGCAACATGTTTATAAAAATATTTTATTTCCTCTTTCATCCAAATTATTTTATGTAAATTATAAATTGATAATTGCAATATATATGTTACAATTAATGTGACAGCGAAATCATAATAAGCAGGGGATGAATATTATGAAAAAAATAAAGGATGAACGCCTCATTCTTCAAATGTTAAAAAACATACGTATTGTCTTTCTTTTTCAATACATTGGCGTAGTTGGAATTTTAGGCTATATCGGATTCATTGAAGGCATTGATCAAATTACGAAATCTCCATTGTGGCTATTATTTATGTTTACAAGTATTTTACTTGCTTATTTACAGTTAAGTGTTTCAATCGATGTAGAAGAAGGCGAAAAGGAAATACAGTTAACTCCTTATTACAAACTTGTCTTCCACTCCCTTATTGTAGGAATCGTTACGGCTATTATTTATATTATTTTCATTCCAGAAAGACCTCTATTTGAAGCTATTTCAACAGGTAGTATTCTTTTCATATGCTTTTTAGTTTCTTATTCCGTTAGTTATTTTATTAAAAAACGTCGCTTACAAGACAACGATGAATAAAGAGGAAGGGCTATCCCTTCCTCTTTTGTTTTGTTATCGCACTGTACCAGTTAAACCGTAACGAATGTCTCGGAACATATTCACTATGTCACGATTAAAATCGTTTGTAACTGTACCGTTACGTAGACGCGTACTCATTGCATCGACACGAGTAAACATATCATTTCTTACAGAAACATATACGTTTCTGTTTCCAACTTCATTTGCAACAGCTTGACGAATTTCGTTAGCCATCGCCGTTTCATTTGTCACTGTGTTACGTGGTTTTACCGCAATCGCTACATCGTTTCCATATACAACTGTAGACACACGGTCTACGTTATTCATACGTTTCACACGATTTGTTATTCTTTCAGCTGTTTTACCATCATTGTTAATGTATGAATTGTTCATTGTAATATTACGAGTTGGATGCGGATTAGCAATTTGTCCATTGTAATTTACATCTCGATAATAATTGTATCCTGTATCGTTACGACCATTTCTATATGTTACATAATCTGTATAACGATCATTACGTGTCACATTATCACGATACTGGTGTGTATCATTATAAGATGTACGCTCGTAATTGTAGTTACGTCCATCCATTGCATTGTTATCTTTCGGTGTACCACATGCAGCTAATGCACTGGTAACTAACAAAGAAGCAGCAATCACTTTTACTTTCGTATTCAATACAAAAACCCCCTCTGTTAGAATGAGCTTCTCTACTGAAAAGCTCCCTCTTATGATGAGTAACCGAGAAGGTTTTTACACTGTTAATATTTCACTGGGAATTTTCTAGCACTTCATAAAAAAACTTCATTTTCTTAATTAACAGGAATGTAAAAAAGGCGGGAATACTCCCGCCTTTTTAAACTTCTTCTTCGTCCTCTTCTTCTGAAACGGGCTCTCCAAATACATTCGGTGGATCTGGTTGATAATACATCGTTCCTGGCTGTGGTGCATATGCAGACTGAGTTGGTTGGTAATATAAAGGATTCGCATATTGCGGACCGCCTGGTTGTGGACTATATAGTCTACTTTCTCCTCCGCATCCACAATCTTCCTCACCCTGCACAAGCGGCGGCATATTATTATCCATTGGCATCATATTCTGGTTTGGCATAGACGTATATTGCGGTCCGAACGGCGCTCCTTGCTGATATGGCATTTGATATGGATTTGGTTGTTGATAATACGGATTCGGCGGCATCATGGGCTGTTGATACGGCATTTGATAGGGCATCATATTGGGTGGTTGATTGTTATCCATAATCGGCATCATATTCGGCATTTGATTGTTATCCATAATCGGCATTATATTCGGCATTTGATTGTTATCCATAATCGGCATCATATTCGGCATTTGATTGTTATCCATAATCGGCATCATATTCGGCATTTGATTGTTATCCATAATCGGCATCATATTCGGCATTTGATTGTTATCCATGATCGGCATCATATTCGGCATTTGATTGTTATCCATAATCGGCATTATATTCGGCGGCTGGTTGTTATCCATAATTGGCATTATATTCGGTGGCTGGTTGTTATCCATAATTGGCATTATATTCGGTGGCTGGCTGTTATCCATGATTGGCATTATATTCGGTGGCTGGTTGTTATCTATGATTGGCATTATATTCGGTGGTTGGTTGTTATCCATGATTGGTATTTGAATATTTGGCATTTGAATATTTGGCGGTATGACTTGTGGAATAACTACATTTTCTTTCGATACATTTGGCGATACTATATTCCCTACGTTTTCTTTTTTCACTTGCGGTGACACTATATTCCCTACATTTTCTTTTTTCACTTGCGGTGACACTATATTCCCTACATTTTCTTTTTTCACTTGCGGCGATACTATATTTCCTACATTTTCTTTCTTCACTTGTGGCGATACTATATTTCCTACATTTTCTTTCTTCACTTGCGGCGATACTATATTTCCTACATTTTCTTTCTTCACTTGTGGCGATACTATATTTCCTACATTTTCTTTCTTCACTTGCGGCGATACTATATTTCCTACATTTTCTTTCTTCACTTGCGGCGATACTATATTGTTTTTTTTCGTTTGCGGAGAAATGATATTGTTAGGTTTCATTTTACTAATTTGAGGAGCAATTAACTCGCTTCCTTTTTTTATTACATCTGAAATTTTATATTCTTTTTTCGGTTTTATTGGTGGTTGTGGCGGCTGCGGTAATACATTTACCGAAAACTTCGTGTTTTCTTTTTCCGCCGGTTTTTGTTTTTCTATCACAGGTGGTTTTTGAATAACAGACGGTTTTTCAACTGGTTTTTCTTTTTGAATTGGCTGTTCTTTTTGCACCTCTTTTTGCGGTTTCACCTGTACTTCTTTTTGTGGCTTTACCTGCATCTCCTTCTGTGGTTTCACCTGTACTTCTTTTTGCGGCTTTACCTGCATCTCCTTTTGCGGTTTTACTTGCACTTCTTTTTGTGTTTGTTGCATAGCTGGCTGCTGTGTAATTGGTGCTGATTGATACGTAACTTCTTCTTCATCTTCTATTCCAAGCGGAGTTGGTGTTGCTGCAAATTCTTTTTGCTGCACTTCTTTTACGTATTGCTTTGGAGGCGCTGAACCTGCTCCAGCCTGTTGTTTCATGTGAACACTCTTGGATGGCACTTTAATTTTCATACCTGGCATAATTAAATCTGGATTACTAAGTTGTGTATTTGTTTTTTTCAACGTGTCAAAATCCACTCCGTACTTTTTCGCAATTTTCCAAAGGGTATCCCCTTTTTGCACGATATGAATTTTCAAATTTTCCCCCTCCTGTATAACTTATCTATAAGTAACAAATCTCATGAAGTAACTCTTTCTAAATAACATTAACTTCTTTTCACTTTTATCACTTCTTCGATTTTCAATATCATTCGAAGCGGAATAAGCATAAAGAACCACAATGATTTCTTCAAAACAATGTATGCCCATTTCGTTCTCGTTATGATTATATGTATGAAAAAAAGCAACAGGAATACCGTTGCTTTACACACGCTCTAACATACGATTTAATGCAAGAACCGCTTCTGCCGTTACTTGTTTGTCTACGCTAATAACGTTAATTTCTTCTCCTCTTTCTATCGTTTCAAGTGTCCATAATAAGTGAGGCAGATCAATTCGGTTCATCGTTAAGCACGGACACATAAATGGATTAAGTGAAACAATTTCTTTATCTGGATGTTGCTGAATAATTCGGTTCACTAAATTCATTTCTGTACCAATCGCCCATTTGCTACCAGATGGCGCTGATTCAATCATATCAATAATATATTTCGTTGAGCCTGCATAATCTGAAGCAGCTACAACTTCATAGCAACATTCTGGATGTACAATAATATTCATATCAGAATGATTTTTTCGTACGCTCTCAATGTTCTTCACTGTAAAATTTTGATGAACAGAACAATGCCCTTTCCATAAAATTACTTGAATTTCTTCTATATCCCCATCGTACTCTAATGAATCTGTGTGTGGGTCCCATACTGCCATTTTATCTAACGGGATACCTAAATCGTACGCTGTATTTCTCCCTAAATGTTGGTCTGGTAAAAAGACGAGACGTTCTTTTTGAGTAAACGCCCAAGATACCATTTGCTTTGCATTAGAAGATGTTACTGTTGCTCCTCCGTTACGACCACAAAACGCTTTAATTGCAGCTGTAGAGTTCACATATGTTAACGGAATCATCGTATCTCCAAATAATTTCGTGAGCTCTTTCCATGCTCTTTCTGTTTGTTCAATATCTGCCATATCCGCCATCGAACAACCTGCACGCATATCTGGTAAGATGACAACTTGATCATCTGTCGTTAACATATCTGCTGTTTCCGCCATAAAGTGCACCCCGCAAAACACAATATATTTTGCGTCTTTATTGCTCGCTGCAACTTGTGCAAGCTGAAGTGAATCCCCTGCTGCATCTGAAAATTGTACCACTTCATCTTTTTGATAATGATGCCCTGGAATGAATAACATTTTCCCCATTTTCTCTTTAATTTCACGAACACGCTTTTCCATATCTTCCGTTGACATCGTGTAATAACGCTCTGGTAACATCGTTTCAATTGGCTGTACTTGTTCTAAAATACTCATATACGTTTCTCCCCTCTAAGCCACTTTCCTTATCCTTCAATATTGAAACTAATATCAAGTGCTTTCACTGAATGTGTTAACGCTCCAAGTGAAATATAATCTACCCCTGTTTTTCCGTATTTCGGTAAATCTTCAATTGTGATGCCCCCTGAAGCTTCTGTAACGATAGCACTTGGTACAATTTTTGAAAACTCCCGGATTTCATCTGGCGTACGATTATCGAACATAATAATATCAGCACCAGCAGCAACAGCCTCTCTCACCTGTTCCTCAGTTTCTGTTTCTACTTCTACTTTCACCATATGTCCTAACTTCTCTTTCACTGATGTAACAGCTTTTGTAATAGAACCAGCAAACGCAATATGATTGTCTTTAATCATGACACCATCATATAAACCGAAGCGATGATTAAATCCACCGCCGCACACGACTGCATGCTTATCAAACATACGTAGTCCTGGCATCGTTTTTCGCGTATCACAAATGCGAGTATGACTGCTATCTAAAGCAAGAACCGCTTTACGCGTCATCGTCGCTATTCCGCTCATACGCTGAATAACATTTAATATAACGCGCTCTGCTGTTAATAACGATGCAATTGGACCTTGCACAGTTGCAATGATTTCGCCTTTTTCTACAAGGTCCCCATCTTTTTTATGAAGCTCTACTTCAATTCTCTCATCAATTAATTTAAATCCTGATTCAATTACTAAACGTCCTGCAAAGACCCCTGTATCCTTCGCAAGAAACGTTCCTTTCGAAAGCAAGTTATCTGGAAAAATAAGCTGAGATGTTACATCTCTTTCCCCTATATCTTCTAAAAAAAATCGATTTAATGCTTCTTTAACTTTTATCGTGTTCATAAAGCCCCTCTTCCCCTCATTACACAAGTTGTCGTTTTCTCTTTACTCGAACAATCTCTTTCTTTCCTATATTTCTATCTGGATAATCACTCCGGTAATGCCCGCCAATACTTTCTTCTCTTTGCAAGGCTGACACAACTATAAGCTCACAAACCGTTAACATATTAATAAGCGTTATCTCTTCATTCGTAAGAACATCATGTTGTAATATCATATTTCGAACACCATACTTACTAAGCCATCTCTTCGCATAAGATAAACTTTGCTCTGTTCGCACAATCCCAACATATTTCATCATGCATTTTTGTATTTCTTCTTTCGTCGGTAAATGATTCAGAACGATAAACTTTGCTTCCTTTTCGGCTAGCATGTTCACCTTTTCTTTTGTCTCTCTAGATAAAATGTGTCGTCCGATTCTTTTTCCAAACACAAGACCTTCTAATAATGAATTACTCGCTAATCTATTTGCACCATGAACCCCGTTACAAGCTACTTCACCGACTGCGTATAAGTTCGGAATAGACGTCTCTCCATCACAGTTCGTTTTCACGCCGCCCATGTGAAAATGAGTACCAGGCACGACTGGAATAAGTTTTTTATTTATATCGACTCCATTTGTTTTACATATCGATGACACGGTCGGAAAGCGTTGTTCAAAGTTTTGAATCATTTCGATGTTTAAGTACACTTTTTCACCCGCAAGTAGCTGTTCATGAATAGCCCTTGCGACTACATCACGAGGCGCTAAATCCTGTTCGGAATGTATATCCATCATAAAGCGCTGCCCTTTTCCATTTACAAGGACAGCTCCTTCTCCGCGAACAGCTTCGGACACAAGACCAGAACAACGCCCACCCGCGTATAACATCGTCGGATGAAATTGTATAAACTCTAAATCTACAAGCTCTCCGCCTGCACGGTACACCATTGCAAGTCCATCGCCTGTAATCGTCTCATCATTAGAAGTAAAGGCGTATAAACCGCCAATACCGCCTGAAGCTAACACCGTATAATCTGCATTGTAACGTTTCAATTCTCCTTTATTGTTGCGAGTTAAAGCCCCAACACATTTATCTTTTTCTATAATAAAATCGAGCACCATTTCCTGTTCCACTACCGTAACGTATGGAGCTACTTCTTGAATAAGATGCTCTAATAAATTCTTTCCTGTTGCATCGCCACCTGCATGTAAAATACGACGTTTTCGATGCGCTCCTTCTTTTCCAAGATGAGGACCTGTTTCATCTCCATCAAATTTCATTCCATTTTCAATAAGGTTATTAATTTCTTTCGGTCCTTCCTCGACTAAATAACGGACCACTTCTTCATTGTTATAATGACACCCTGCTACTAGCGTATCTTCAAAATGATCATTAGGATTGTCGTATGTAGCTACCGCTGCGGCAATTCCACCTTGAGCTAAATGTGTATTATTATTACGTTTCGTCTCCTTTGTGATAATAATCACATTCTTTTCGTGACAAATCTCTTTTGCAACACGAAGTGCCGCAACGCCACTTCCAATAATTAAGACATCTGCGCTTGGCATAATTGTTGCCTCCTACTTTACACTTTTCAACTGTCTTGACACCTATATTTACATAGTTTTAAAATAATGACAAGAGTTTTTTTATAATTCTTATTTTCACTACCATTTAAAAAGTAAAAGAAATGTAACTCTTACTAGAGAGAGGAACTTACATGATGATATATCTTGACTATGCAGCTACTACACCTATGAGCGAGGAAGCGTTACAAACATATATGAAAGCAGCTTCACAATACTTCGGAAATGAACAAAGTTTACATGATATTGGAGGAACGGCTTCTTCTTTATTACAAGTTTGCCGAAAAACATTTGCGGAAATGATTGGAGGCAAAGAACAAGGAGTATTTTTCACAAGCGGTGGATCGGAATCGAACTATCTTGCGATTCAATCACTTCTAAATGCCCGAAATAAGAAGCATATTATTACGACACCTATGGAACATGCATCCATTCGAAGTTATTTTCAATCTCTAAAATCAAAAGGCTATACGATCACTGAAATTCCTATTGATAAAAATGGACTCATTTGTTTAGTAGATTTAGAGGCAGCTATTACGGAAGATACTGTGCTAGCAAGTATACAGCATGGAAACTCTGAAATCGGAACCGTTCAAAACATTACAGAAATCGGGGCACTTTTAAAAAAATATAATGTTTTATTTCATACGGATTGTGTGCAAACGTTTGGTAAACTGCCTATCCATGTTTTTGAGATGGGGATTGATAGTCTTTCTGTTTCAGCACATAAAATATACGGACCAAAAGGTGTCGGCGCTTGCTACATAAATCCGCAAACTCGCTGGGAACAAGTATTTCCAGGAACTTCTCACGAAAAAGGATTTCGCCCAGGTACAGTGAACGTTCCCGGCATCGCATCTTTTTTAACAGCTGCTGAAAATATATTAAAAACTCAATGGGAAGAAAGTTTACGTTTTAAAGAGTTACGATCCTACTTTTTAGAGCAAATACAAACACTTCCGCTAGAAATTGAAGTAGAAGGTCATTCTACTTCTTGTTTACCACATATTGTTGGGGTTACAATAAAAGGAATAGAAGGTCAATATACTATGCTAGAATGTAATCGCCATGGTATCGCCATTTCCACCGGAAGTGCTTGCCAAGTCGGTAAACAAGAACCTTCGAAAACTATGCTTGCAATTGGAAAAACGTATGAAGAGGCAAAACAATATGTCCGCTTCTCTTTCGGACAACAAACAACGAAAGATCAAATTGATACTACTATTCATGCACTACACACAATTGGAAATCAATTTTATAGAGGTGTTAAATCATAATGAAACAAAATGAACAAAAAAAGATTTTAGGTGAAGAAAGACGACAACTTATCCTCCAGTGGCTTCTTGCTGCAAATGAACCGTTATCGGGGAATGAACTATCGAAAAAGACGAACGTAAGTAGACAAGTTATCGTGCAAGATATTTCCTTGCTTAAAGCACGAAACGAACCAATTATTGCGACCGCTCAAGGTTATTTATATTTAAAGCCACAAGAGAAGCAACAAACTTTTGAACGCGTAATCGTATGCCAACATAAACCAGCAGAAGTACGTCAGGAACTTACAATGCTTGTTGACCATGGCGTTACGATTAAAGACGTAAAAGTTGAGCATCCTGTATACGGTGACTTAACAGCCTCCATTATGGTAAGCAATCGCTTTGATGTAGAGCAATATTTACAAAAAATCGAAAACACAAATGCTTCCTATCTTTCACAACTAACAGATGGTATTCACTTACATACAATCGAGGCAGATTCTAAAGAAAAATTAGATGCTGCTTGTGAGGCGTTAGATAAAGCAGGATTTCTCGTTTATTAATGTAAAGCACAGAGTTTTTATCATTCTCTGTGCTTTTTTAATGCTATAATATTGTAATCAATCGTAAAGGAGATCAAATATGGGAATTGAACTCGTTCACTTTAGCATTGGCAAACCGAAACAAATGAAATATGGCGAAGATAAAGAAATGATAACAGGTATATGTAAAGATCCTACAGAAGAGGCCTTTCTCTCAAAAGACGGATTTCGTGGTGATGACGTAGCGGATTTAAAACATCACGGCGGACCTGATCGCGCTGTTTGTGTGTACCCACACGAGCATTACGCACTATGGGAAGAGGAATTTCAAACTACGCTTCCCGCTTCCACATTTGGTGAAAACATTACCGTAACAAATATGTTAGAGCATGACGTATGCATCGGAGATACATATCAACTAGGCGAAGCAATCATTCAAGTAACGCAAGCTCGCGTACCTTGTAGCACAATTTCAAAACGTCTTGGCATCCCTGGCATACTGCCGCGTATTGTAGCAACTGGATTTACTGGCTACCTATGCCGCGTTCTTCAAGAAGGTACTGTACGTAAAGATTCAAAAATTACATTACTAGAACGTCCATCAAGCAATGTTTCTGTTTTATTCTCTAACGAAATTTATTTTCATAATAGAAAAGATAAAGATGGCATCGAGAAGATTCTTGCTGTTCCAGAACTAGCTGATATTTGGCGTGGTCAATTAGAAGATCGTCTTGCGAAGTTAAAATAAAGTGAAACTTTAATCAGCCCTCACCAATCGGGCTGCCCGGCAAATAGCGGGATAAAGAATCCCACCTTTTGCAGGTGGGATTTTATTAATCTATCAAAAAATATACTAGGCAATGAAATGATATGGACGATTAGGCAAATACAAATATTCCATCTACATCTTACAACCAATAAGAAGAATAACTCCCCAGTACAGTAACAGAAAAACCGAGTGCTTCAAGTTCCATCGTTACGCCTGGCAATAATACGTCATCGTATGCTTTATCGACATCGATTAAGAAAAAGTAATTTCCAAGACCTGTTTTCATCGGACGCGATTCGATTTTTGATAAGTTTAATTTTCTCCATGCGAAAGCTGATAACACTTGATATAGGGCACCTGCATAATCTGCAGGTAACGTTATCATAAGCGTCGTTTTCTCTCCGCAGTTCTCTCCGTTATTCGGGAGTACTGCTTTCTTTTTCTTATGGAGTACTAAGAAACGTGTGTGATTATTTTTATGCGTATGAATACTACGTCTCACAATTGTTAATCCGTATTTTTCTGCAGCCGCTTCATTTGCAATAGCGGCAATTTTCTCTTCAGGATGTTCTTTCACATATTGTGCAGCAGCACTTGTAGATGTCATATCTCGAACAGTTACTCCTTTTAATTCTTCATTTAAAAATTTATGGCACTGTGCAATGGCATGCGGATGAGAATGCACTGCATATACTTCTTCCCACACTTCTGCATACTGCGGATGTACAAGTAAATGCTGCTGAATTGGTACTGTAATTTCTCCTACAATGGAAAGCGGCTGCTCATGTACAAGGTAATCAACCGTTATATTCACTGAACCTTCTATTGCATTTTCTAACGGTACAACTGCGAAGTCTACATTTTCATTTGCAGCTGCATCTATACAATCTGGAATCGTTCGATACGGTACATGCTCTGCTTCCGGAAAAAAACGACTCACCGCCATATTTGTAAATGTTGCTTCTGGTCCTAAATATCCTACTCGAATCATCGTCTTTTCCCCTCTTTTTCGTTTTCTTACTGTTATACCATACTTTTTTATATTCTTCTATGTAAATTTCGAATATTTAAAAAAGACTAGCATTCGCTAGTCTAAATGTTTCTTATACTCTCTTTGAGCGAAGAAGAAATAAATGATACATGCTGCGATATAAAACAGAATGAACAAACCTACTTTTCTGAATGATCCATCCATAAAAAGCGTATTATGAAACGTATATAATGCAACTGCACTATGCATACTCCCTACTATAATTGGCGCAAAAAATAGCATACATAATTGCCAACGAGAAATTTTCCATACTTCTTCCTTCGTCATTCCAAGTTTAGAGAGTGCACCATACTGCTTTCGGTCCGATGCAATATTATGGAACCATTTAAAATACACGATACTACATGAAGTGAGAAAGAATAATATACTAATAAATGAGCCTACAAATAGAGTAATATCGCCGCCTTCTTTCATATTTACATACAACTCCATATTGCTTCGAAATGCATTATTATTATCTTGTTTTATATGTCTCCGTAAATCTTCATTTAATTTCTTCGTCTTTTCGATATTTGATAATGTGTAGCCTCTATATATCATTTTTTCAGAATCAGGAACCTGATTTGCTATACTGTCAAAATCTTCATCATTCATAACGAAGAACAGACCATTAATGTACGAAGGGTGATGGTTAAATTGAACCCCTTCTTTCTGACCGTTAAATACGAATTGATATGGTTGATTCATTACTTGCAATTGAATCTCTTTTTGATTATATACATTCGAATTATTGTATTTATTATAATAAACGAGTGTCACTGTACCTTTTTTAGGACGATACGTTTTCTGTCTTTGTTTCCTTGCTTCTTGGTTATATTCACTTTCTTTTATAAGCGGTACTATTGTTGTTTCTCCCTTATTAGACTGAAAGGATGCATAAACTCCAACAAAACTCATATATTGAAAATCATCATACTCATATTGATGCAGTAATTTTTCAACCGCACCTTCCTCAAAGACTTCATGAGTAGAAATACCTTTTTCTATGTACGAAAACGAGTGTACCCCTCCAGTTCGCCACATATCTTGCATGCTAGAAAAATATAAGAACACCGTACCTGTTGCTGTAACTACAAACGTCGTTGCCATAGACATCAGAAAGAAAAAGCGACCATTTTCCTTCATTCGATGTGACAATTGATTCACTATAAATAAATACGGATATGTATACATAATCTTTTTATTTCGCTTTATCATTTCTAACACTTGGGTAGCTCCATGTTTAAAAGAAAAGTACGTTCCAAAAAAGACAAGTATAGACACAGGGAAAAAGTATATTGCTATCGTAGTCATCGTCACTTGTAGCGCCAACGCATACCCGCCCACTAAACAAGCAAAACCGAATAAACAAAGCCACTTTGATGTTTTCTTCTCTTTTTTATCTGTTCGAAATTCTTTCAATAACCGAATGATTTTTATATTCCATATACGTAAAGCACTTATAAAAGATAACAAAATAAAAACGACCATATATGTAATAAATGTTACACCAATCGCCCTTACGTCAAATATCACAGGGAGTTCTTTCGGAAGCCCCAGTAACATACTAAATACCATGAAGAAGAGCTTTAAAAAGATCAAGCCCAGCCCTATACCGAAAATATTAGCAAAAATTCCAATTAATATTTGCTCGGTCATAATTACTCCTATTACGTTAGACTTCGTTGCTCCCATTAACATATATAACCCTAATTCTTTCTTACGTGCTTCTATGAAAATAGAAGTAGAGTACAAAATAAATATGACGAAAAAAGAAATGATTATAACATTACATATGATAAGTCCCCAACGTACGTTTTGATACCACATCGTCTCTTGCATATACGGATGCACAATGACAGACATATATGCGTAAGAAGCAAATATTGCAAAACAACTACTTAAGAAAAACACTTTATAATTACGCCAATTTCCTTTTATATTTTGCAGCGCTAGTTGCCAAATGTTCATCTATCGTCCTCCTGTAACTTACTACATAGGCAAAAAGCTAGAGGTTCCCCTAGCTTTTTACGTGTTTTAAATATCCTCTTTGCGCGATCATAAAGTAAATGGCAGAAGCTAAAATGTATGCTCCAATGACAAGCGCACCTGATTTCCATAAATCAATATAAAGCATTTTCCCTAACGTATGAAGAGCAACTCCACTATGAATGGAACCGATTAAAATTGGGATAAAGAAGATAACTCCCATTTGTCGAATCGCAATTTTGCGAATTTCTTTATCTGTCATACCGATTCTCTTTAACGATTTAAATTGAATACGATCTTGTTCTTTATCGTTAAACCATTTAAAGTATGTCATACTACAAGCGAAGAAGAAGAACAGTACCGCTACGAAGAAACCGATGAACATTGTAATTGCTCCACCTTCTCTTATATCCTTATACGCAAACACTGAATTTCTCAATTCTCCTTGCTTTTCTGGTGCAATTTCATTTTTCAAATCTAATACAAGATTTTCTGTATTTTTCCAATCCTCGATATAATAACCGTAATATTTCGTCTTTTCTTCATCTGGTACGAGTTTTGCATATTTCTCAAAATCTTGATCATTTACAATAAGATATTCACTATCATTAAAAACAGAATACTGCGTTGGATTATTTAATTGAACAGACTGCTTTTGCCCGTTAATTGTAAATTCATACGGTTTCGTACGATCTATCTTCATCAGTTCATTTGACATATCAACCATAACCATCGTTGCACTACCTGGTGCATTATGAACTTCTGTAGGTTGCTCTCTCTTTTGTTTGCGCACTTCTGCATTATATTCTTTTTCTGAAATAATCGTCATCGGTACTTCATGTTCACTATTAAACAACGTTATTTTCTGTGTTGCCGGTAGTTTAACGTAGGTTACTTTTCGCGCATCTTCAAACCCGTGTCTCTTCACAAGCTCCTGTACCTTTTCTTCATTAATAAGATTATGCGTATTTAACCCCTTTTCCTCATATGAAATAGCATGTGGTGTAAGTTCTACCGTTTTCGCACTCATATTTTCAAAATATACGTACAGTGTACCTACTGCTGAAGATACTACCGCCGTAATAATAGAAATTACAAATAGAAAACGAGCATTATCTTTCATTTTATAAATAAGATTGCTAAGAACAAACATATTTGGATACGTATAGAAAGATTGCTTTCTTTTTTGTAATGCTTTTAATACAACTGTACTACCTTGTGTAAATAATAAATACGTTCCGCCAATTGTCAGTCCTACCACCGGTAAAAAGAGGATGAGGAAATTCAGAAACGTTACTTGGAAGCTAAGTACATATGCAGCAATAATACATCCTATACCAACTACACATAACCATGTAAATGCAAACGGCTCTACTTTTTGCTTTCTAGCTTCTCTTAATAAATCAATAATTTGCAAGCGTCCTACCGTCCAAACGCTAAACAATGATAGGATTAAAAATAGGATAAAGTATACGCCAGCTGTAATAAGAACTGCTTTACTATTCCAAACAAGTGGAAGTGTCTTATCTATTTTCAATAATACGCTTAACGCTTGGAAAAATAATTTTGAACAAAGCATTCCAACCCCAATACCAATTACAATTGCAATACTACCTAACATCAGTTGCTCTAATATAATCATTCGGCCGAGCTGCGATTTCGTTCCGCCTATTAATGTTAGTAGACCAAACTCTTTTTTTCTTGCTCGTAAAAACGTTGAATTTGCATATAAAATAAAGAGTGCCGAGAAGATGACCACAATATAATTCATCGATTCTAATCCTTTTGTGATCATCTTTCTCATACTAATATTACCGCTTACGACATCTGGATGATAAATAAAAGAAGCATACATGAAAAATACGACAATCGATAAACAACTACTTATAAGAAACGCTTTATAGTTACGCCAATTTCCTTTTACGTTATTAAGCGCGAGCTGGCGAAAGTTCATGATATTCTCCTCCTAGCATCGCAAGTACGTCCAGAATTTCTTGGAAAAAGGCTTGTTTCGTTCTTCCTTTATGTATTTCCGAGAAAATTTCCCCATCGCGTATGAAAAGGATACGTTCACAATAACTAGCCGCTACTGGATCGTGCGTAACCATTGCAATCGTTACTTTCTTTTGCTCATGTAAATCTTGCAGAGCGCCCATTAGCGATTTCGCTGACTTCGAATCTAAGTTTCCAGTTGGCTCATCTGCTAAAATTAACGTCGGTTCATGAATGATTGCTCTCGCTGCTGCTGCACGTTGTTGTTGTCCCCCAGATACTTCGTATACTTTTTTATTTAAAATTTCTTCGATGTTTAAAAACTTCGCAATTTCCAGTACTTTCGCATCGATTTCATTTACAGATTTCTTCGCCATTACAAGTGGTAAAATAATATTTTCTTTAATCGATAGCGTATCAAGTAAATTAAAATCTTGAAAGATGAACCCTAAATGTGTACGGCGAAACTCCGCTAATTTTGCAGCACGCATTTGATTAATTTCTTCACCATTTACAAGCACATGACCTGAAGTTTGCTTATCAATTGTTGCTAATAAATTTAAAAGCGTCGTTTTCCCGCTTCCTGAAGGACCCATAATCCCTACAAATTCGCCTTCTTCTATTTTAAAATTTATATCGTTTAAAGCAGTCGTCGCTACTGAACCTTTTGATTGGTACACCTTCGTTAATCCTTTTACTTCAAGAACACTCATTTCTAATCCCCCTACGTGTTTTCTTCTTACATTTACTATAAGAAAAATAAGAAAAAGAAACGAGTGATTTCCCTTACAAAACGTTTTGTTATCTTACAGTTTTGTCATTTTTCTCATCAATGTATGATATTCTTCATCTTTTGCAAATTGGAACGTGAATGTTGTCCCTTCTCCTTCAGCCGATTGAACATACATTCCATGATGTAAATTATCGCAAATTTCCTTCGTAATATATAAACCCATTCCAGTCGCTTCTCTCGTTTTACGGCCATTTACCCCCGTAAAGAATGGATCAAATATACGCTTTACATCTTGCTCTGGAATACCGATTCCATTGTCCTTAATATGTAATAACACCTTTTGGTCTTTCTCTTCAATTTGAAATTGAATTTCTTTTTTCTCTGCCGCTGAAATTTTTGTATACTTAATTGCATTTACAACAATTTGACCTATAGCAATACTTAGCCATTTTCTATCAGAGGCAACCATACAAGTATCTTCTTCAAACATCACTTTCGGAAATACAGACGATTGAATGAAGGATTTCCGATTTTCATTAATAATACCTCGCACGACATCTATAACATTTACTACTTCTACCTTATAATCTTTCGCAAACTGCTCTAGTCTTGCCATATGTAACGCTAAATCTAAACCATTTAGTATACGATTATTTTCTTCACGAATACTTTCAACTGTTGCTCTTGCCTCACGATGCTCTTTGCCAAACTTTTGCAGCAATAATTCAATAACAGATACTGGTGTTTTCATTTGGTGAATCCATTGGTTCATAAATATCATTTGCTGTTGCTCTTTCGCATGCTGTTTATGAACTTCATTCATATATTGCTGTCTTAATAACGTAAAAGATTCAACGACCATTTCTTGCTCTGATGTATAAGATTCATCAATAAGTAAAGAGTCATGTAATGTATTTCCACCAGTAACATACTTTTCGATCCTCTTTAAAAACACACTCCGTTTTCGGTAATCGTAAATGAGGTATACAGTAAACACAACTGTTCCTAATAAAAGTCCATATAACCATGTACTCCAATCAATGGATCGCTTTTCTAAAAGACTTTGCAACTGTAAAACGAGCCCAAATAAACAAAGGCTAACAATATAAGAAAGAATTAAAGAAAAGCGGTCCATGAGGTAAATTTTAACCTTCATGCCCTTCGCCCCACTCCGTAAGAAGCGCATAACCATATCCACGTTTCGTTACAATTGCATTTTTAATGCCTAACTCCTCTAGTTTCTTCCTTACACGTTTTACATTTACGGTTAATGTATTATCATCCACAAATGCTACTTCATCCCATAGAGCTTCTAACAGTTCTTCGCGCGTTACATATTGATTCACCTGTTTCATTAAACACTCTAATAAGTAAAACTCATTTTTTGTCAGTTCAGTTTGTTGTCCTTGCCACTCAACAATATGCTGAGACGGGAATAACAACAGTCCATTTACACCTAAACAATCACTCTCAGCAGCAGAAGCATACTCTCCGTAACCACGGCGAAGCGCACTCTTCACCTTTGCCATTACGATATCTAAATGGAATGGCTTCGTAATATAATCATCGCCGCCATTTTCAATCGCCATTACTTGGTCCATTTCTCCTGTTCTTGCAGAAACAAAAATAATTGGCGCATTCGATACAGTACGAATTTGACGACACCAATAAAAACCGTCAAAGTACGGTAAATTAATATCAAGTAACACGAGATGAGGATTCACTTTTACAAACTCATCTTTTATTTGACGTAAATCACTTGCTCTAAATGATTGATAGCCATATCTTTCTAAATGCTCTTCTAATATTCCCGCGATTTTCTCATCATCTTCTACAATTAATATTTTATACATGTTCGTTTTCTCCCCATAAAAAATTCTTCTAAAAACCACTCCCTTTTTATTATAAATTGAAAATTTAATTAGTGGGGATTTTTTCCTATATAAATCCGATTTTTACGATATAAAAAAAGACTGCCGTATTTCGGCAGTCTTAATCGATAAATTCAAATTCATATTCAAGAATTTTTACAATATCTCCGTCTTTTGCACCACGTGCACGAAGCGCTTCATCAATACCCATTCCGCGCATTTGACGAGCGAAACGACGTACAGATTCATCACGTGAGAAGTCTGTCATCTTGAATGTTTTCTCGATATCGTAACCAGAGATAACAAACGTGCCATCACTTTCACGTGTAATTTCAAATTTAACACCTTCAGTATCAAATTTGTACATTACACTTGTATCAGACTCATCCGCAACTTCATGTATTGGGAATTCTGGTGTTGTTTCTATTAAGTTCGCTACTTCAAACAGTAAGTCACGAACACCTTGTCTTGTTACAGCTGAGATTGGGAAGATTTTTACTTCGTCTCCCACTTTCTCTTTAAATGCTTGTAAGTTTTCTTCTGCATCTGGCATATCCATTTTGTTTGCAACAACAACTTGCGGACGCTCAGTTAAGCGAAGATTGTATTCTTTCAATTCATTATTAATCGTTACGTAATCTTCATATGGATCACGGCCTTCTAAACCAGACATATCAATAACATGCACGATTACACGTGTACGCTCAATATGACGTAAGAATTGGTGTCCAAGTCCGACGCCAGCATGTGCGCCTTCAATTAGTCCTGGAAGGTCAGCCATAACGAAGCTGCGGTTATCACCAGTTTCAACAACACCAAGATTCGGAACGATTGTTGTGAAGTGATACTCTGCAATTTTCGGACGCGCTGATGATACAACAGATAATAATGTAGATTTACCTACACTTGGGAATCCAACAAGTCCAACGTCTGCTAGTACTTTAAGTTCTAGAATAACATCACGCTCTTGACCTGGTTCCCCGTTCTCAGCGATTTCTGGCGCTGGGTTCGTAGCTGTTGCGAAACGTGAGTTACCACGGCCACCACGGCCACCTTTTGCAATTACAGCAGTTTGTCCATGCGTTACTAAATCGGCAAGAATTTGACCAGTTTTTTCATCTTTTACTACTGTTCCTGGCGGAACCTTTACAAGTAAATCTTCAGATTTACGTCCGTGCTGACCTTTACTCATTCCGTGCTGACCGCGATCAGCTTTGAAATGACGTTGGTAGCGGAAGTCCATTAATGTACGTAAGCCTTCCTCAACTACGAAAACAACATCTGCACCTTTACCTCCGTCGCCACCTGCTGGGCCACCTTTTGGTACATACTTCTCACGACGATACGCAACCATACCATTACCACCGTCGCCGCCTTTTACATATATCTTGACCTGATCTACAAACATTATTTCACCACACTTTTTTCAATTGGTTGTAATATAACTGAGACTTCTTCGTCTCGCACTGTATAAGAAATGGAATACCATTTATTGTTTTGGGTCGCAAGCCAATTCTGTAGTTCTTCTACACTCGTTAGCTTACCACGAAAATCAAAAAAGAAACGAGCATTATCCGCGTCACATTCAATTGTGATACAAACATAATTTTCAACATATACGTCTAAACTATGCTGAAGCATCGAGAAAAATTGATTCGTCCATGTACATACAGTCTCATCTAAGTGAGATAAGTTATGTAATTTCCCTAATACTTCGTACTCCAATAAGCACGGCTGCTGTTTCCAATTATATGTTAAAATCCACTCTGAAAATAAAGGCATTGATAGCCCCATCAGATTGGATTCTTGTCTCGCTTCTTGGACAAAACGATCGATGAGACTATGAATTTCTTCCACTTTTCCAAGGGAAAGGTTTCCTTTCACCATCTGCATACGATTGAGCCAATCATGTCTTGAATGGCGCAATGCATCTATAATTGTCCATTTTTCATTCATTTAGATACCCCTTAATATAGAAAAACTCTAACCTGCACTCAGGTTAGAGTTTTCCGTGAGTTCTTATGCTTCTTGAGCAACAGGATATACGCTCACTTGTTTGCGGTCACGACCAAGACGCTCAAAGCGTACTACGCCGTCAACTTTCGCGTATAAAGTGTCATCGCCACCACGACCAACGTTAACACCTGGATAAATTTTTGTACCGCGTTGACGGTAAAGAATTGAACCACCTGTAACCGTTTGACCATCTGCGCGTTTAGCACCAAGACGTTTTGACTGAGAGTCACGACCGTTCTTTGTACTACCTACACCTTTCTTAGATGCGAAAAACTGAAGATCTAATCTTAACATACGTTACACCTCCTGCACTTTTTCTATTAAACGGATATACTTTCCGTAATCAAGTTCGATCGTCTTAAGCGAAACAACTAATCCTTCTAAAAGCGTTTGTGCTTTTTCTGCTGCATGAACGTCTAAATCATTAGGCAATTCATACGTTAAGAATCCGCCATCACTTCCGAGTTCAATAGTTGCTTGCACATTACAAAGTTCTTCCACTGCATTTATAGAACCAAACACAACCGCTGTAGTTCCAGCACAGACAAGGTCTTGTCCATGTGGCGCATAATCGGCATGTCCAGTCATTTTAAATGATTGGATACTTCCTAATTTCGTGCGACTTATCGTAATTTTAATCATGTTAACCAGAATTAAGCGTTGATAGCTTCAACAACTAGCTTAGTGTAAGGTTGACGATGACCTTGTTTCTTACGATTGTTCTTTTTCGCTTTGTATTTGAAAACGATGATTTTCTTAGCGCGACCTTGTTTTTCAACTTTCGCAGTAACTGTTGCACCTTCTACAACTGGGCTACCAACTTTAACGTTTTCGCCACCAACGAAAAGAACTTTGTCAAAAGTAACAGTTTCACCAGCTTCAACATCTAATTTTTCAATGTAGATTGCTTGACCAGCTTCAACTTTAATTTGTTTTCCACCTGTTTCGATAATTGCGTACATACTTGCACCTCCTCTTAATTACTAAGACTCGCCAAAAACGAGGTAGACATAAATGCCTTTAGGGAACCTGTCTTGTGCGGTTGTAGCATATAGCCGTTTAGGTGCTATAAACTATAACATAAAGATGTTATCATGAATCATAGACGGTTGTCAATAAATGTTCTGCTAACTATTTTTTCCGTTCTACAATTTCTTTTTTACTTCCAAAACGAACGATAGCATACTTTTCGATAATATCATCTTTGAAATAAATTTCAAATGGAATATTTTTTTGTAATCCTTTTTGCAAAAACTGTTTTTGCAGTTCTTTAGGCGCAGCGATTAATACTGCTTCATCTTCTATATTGCCATATGTGATTAGTTCTCTCTCTAACTCATACGCAATTGTTTCATGCGACATCACATAACCCGTCGCTTTGCAAGGTACACACTCTTTTAATAATACGTCCCGTAAAGAATGCTTTTTACGTTTACGTGTCATTTCCAAAATCCCTAGCTCCGTAAAGCCGAGCACCCTTGTATATGTTCGGTCATCTTGCATAGCAGCTATGAGACATTCTCTTACCTTTTCTTTATCTTCTCTTTTTTTCATATTAATAAAATCAATTAATATCATACCACCAATATCACGAAGTCTTAATTGGCGTGCAATTTCTTCAGCGGCTAGCTCATTTGTGCGAAGTACTGTATCTTGTAAATTTTGTTTTCCCGTAAACTTGCCCGTATTCACATCAATTACAGTCATCGTCTCCATTTGTTCTACAATTAAATAAGCACCATTTGGAAGCCAAACAATTTTTTGGAGTGCTTTCTCAATCTCACGCTCTATTCCAAAATGGTTAAACATCGAAGACTTTTCATTATAAAAAGATACTTTTTCTTTTCCAACTTTGTCTTCTAATTCCTTTACTATACTTCTTGTATCTACAACTACTTTTTCAATTGTTTCAATTGGGTTCTCTTGAAATACACGATCTAAAAAGGTCGCCGGTCGATGAAGTAATAACGGCACCTTTCCTTGACCCTCTTTTCTTTTTAACTCTTCATACAACTGTTGTAATCCTTGCATTTCAGCTTGTATTTCTTCAATTGCTCCTTTTTCAGAAGCAGAACGGAAAATGTACCCCCCCGTTCCCTCTATTTCAATTTGGAGTAACTGTTGTCTTCTTTTATTATTTTTTATTTTTCGAGAAACAGCGCGCATCTCATCAAACGGCATATAAACGACATATTTCCCGGTAAATTCTATATTCGCTGTCAATTTAGGCCCTTTCGTATCAATTGCCTCTTTCACAACTTGTACGAGTATCGCTTGCCCTTCATGTATACGATAAGAAGATGGTACATCATCGTATGAAAGGTAAGCATGTTTTTCTAAACCGATGTTTACAAAAGCTGCATTCATTCCAGCAATTGTTCTTACGACACGTCCAACATAAATATGCCCAACAATCTCTTGCTCTTCATTACGTTTCCATAAAAACTCAACAATCTTTTTCTTCTCTTCAATTGCAACGCGCTTTTCCGAACCAGCGTAATTCACATATAACGTTTTCAAAATTATTTCCTCACTTTATAATCTTCTTTGCTTTTACAATAATAAAAGGTTAGTGCTATCGTCAACACTAACCGATTAATTCTTCAACTGATGAAGTTGTTCGTTTTTCAGTAAAATATGCATAGAGCAATTCATTTTCATCCAATGTGTAATGCTCTTTATATTTTCCACGGACGATAATAGAATGCTTATATCCTCTACGAAATTTTGTGAAAATCGTATATAAACGATCTTCCGTTTGCACTTCAATAGGTGCAATCTTTTCGATTCCTCTTTTGTTTCCATAATAACGTTCTAATAAAAAACGCATAAATGCATACCGTCTTTGTTTCCACTCTTGATATAATGACACTGCTAAAAATATGAGTAGTACCCACATCATAATATTGTTACTATTCCAAAGTAACTGCCATCCTAATATTACACTAAAAAAAACACATGACAATTGCATCATCTTTTCATGTGCTTGTAAATAAGGGAAACGATATGATAATACATTAAACAATACTTTCCCGCCATCTAACGGCCAAATAGGAAGTAAATTGAATGCTAAAATAATTATATTATTCCACATGAAGAAATAATATAAATCTGCATTCAGCCAACCAGCTTTGAACAACATATAACCTACCAGCATCATCCAAACATGTTGAATCGGTCCTGCAATTACGACAACAAGTTCCTCTTTCAATGACTTATTACCATGTTCCTCAAGCTCGGCAACGCCACCAAACGGCAAAAGCTGAATTCTTTTTATACGCCAATTATAGTGTGCTGCTGCAAAAGCATGCCCAAGTTCATGAATAAGAACAATACAAAATAACAGTAGTAACTCTTTAAAACGCGCAGTAAAAATACCAATGACAATAATAACCCAAAATAATGGATGCACGGAAATTTTCGTTAAAACGTCCCTATATTTAATCAAATGATATCACCTGGATCGGATCAATAAATTTCTCATTCTTTTTTATCGCGAAATAAAACTTTCCATTTTTATCATTTGTATCATTACTCACCGTTCCAATTTTTTGTTTCTTTGAAACGTAATCATATAATTTCACTGACATATCGTTTAAGTTTGCATACCATGACTCCGTACCATCTGCATGTTGAATTTGAACTGTATTTCCAAGTTCCTCTTTCTTGCCTGCAAAAACAACTAACCCTTCATTTACTGACTCCACTTTTGCATTTGTAGCTGTTTGGACAAATACACCTTGGCCATTTTTTTGAAACCCTTGCATTACCTTTCCAGAAGCAGGAATTGCATAATCTTTTTGCTGAATACTTCCTTCTTTTTTCTCGTTCGGCGAATAGAATACAAGCGGTTTTCCAAATTGCTTTTCGTACCATTTCGCTACAGTAGCAAACTGAAATTCCTCTTTCATCACTTTTTCTGTAACAGCTTTAGCTCCATTGAATGAAGAAGGAGCATTCTTATATAAAATAGCAACCGAAAGAACTAATATTGCTGATAATAAAACTTTGAAGAAAAAGACTTCCTTTCGAAATAAAGGATGCATTTCCTTTTCTCCATCTTCAATAAATACTGCTTCACTATCAAAATTCCCTCCGTTAAAATACTGCTCTTCCTCCATCCTTTCTTGCTCGGCCTTCCTTTTTGCAATCCGCTTTTTAATTTCTTCTACGCGTCTATTCTTCATACTGTCTCCTTTCTTTCGTTAAGCTAATTTCATTAGAAACAGTTGTATACAGTTTGTACATATGTATGAGCTAAGAAAGAAAGATATTCGTGTGAAGAAAAAAGAAAGCACCTCGCATATGTGCGAAGTGCTCTTAACGGATTCCAAAGAAGTTTTTCACCTTTGCAAATACCGATACCTTTTCTTGTTCAAATGCTTGTAATGGTACATTCTCACCTAACAAGCGTCTTGCAATATTACGATAAGCCAACGCTGCTTTTCCGCTTGGTTGCAACGCCACAGGTTCACCTGTATTTGTAGCTCGAATAACTTCATCGTCATCTTCGACAACACCAAGAAGCTCGATTGACAATGTACGTACAATTTCATCAACATCTAACATATCCTGTTCATGAAGCATATGACTACGTACACGGTTAATAACAAGTTTGGGTGGTTCAATATCCTCTTTTTCTAAAAGCCCAATAATACGATCCGCATCGCGCATTGAGGATACTTCTGGAGTCGTAACAACGATTGCTTTATCCGCACCAGCTACCGCATTTTTAAATCCCTGCTCAATCCCCGCAGGACAATCGATTAATATGTAATCATAATCTTGACGTAATACTTGTATTAATTCATCCATTTGTTCAGGTGTTACCGCTGATTTATCACTCGTTTGTGCTGCAGGTAATAAATAAAGATCATCAAAACGTTTGTCTTTAATAAGAGCCTGAGGTAAACGGCAACGCCCTTCAACGACATCAACAAGATCAAATACAATACGATTTTCCAGCCCCATTACTACGTCTAAATTTCGAAGACCGATATCTGTGTCAATTAAGCACACTTTCTTTCCAGATAACGCTAGGGCCGTACCAATGTTCGCAGATGTAGTAGTTTTACCTACTCCGCCTTTTCCAGATGTAATTACTATTGCCTCTCCCACAGCTATACAATTCCCCTTTCTAACTTTGTTAAATTAGGTCTAAGATGAGTGAGAAGTTGCAGGCGATCGACAACAATGTGATTGTTCTCATTAATATACGCACATTCTGCCGCCTCCGCTCCGTCTTCTTTCTCTTCCGGAGCCCGCATTGCCACATCACTAATTCGAAGTTGCATCGGGTTCATAACAGATGCAGCGATTACAGCATCCGAATCCCCATAATACCCAGCATGTGCAATTCCTCTTAATGATCCTACGACAAAAATATTCCCCCCAGCGATAACCGTTCCGCCTGGATTAACATCTCCAATTAACAACAAATTTCCTTTTACATGTAAAACTTGTCCAGAGCGAACAATTTTGGAAATAGGGACAATTTCTGTTTCTTCTTTCCAAGCTATTGCTTCTGCTTTAGTGATAACATCACTTTCAATTGAATCCACAACAAGATTCTTTTTATTACGAATTAACGTACGAATCTCTTCTTGTTGGACTTCTGTTAAATAACGATTTCCTACTTTCACATGCACTTCAATTAAAGAGCGCCCATCACCATCGTAGTAATGTGTAGAAAGTTTTTCGTCTAATTCCATCAATAATTCTGAGAATGAACAACAATCATCTAAATGAAGCGTTATCCCATCTTTTGTCCCTTTTATCGTTACATTTTGTTGCTTTTTTTCTTCCACTAAAGTTCACCCCACCGATTCAATTCGACATAAAATTAGAAAATCCTTTTTTCTTTTTCTTCCATCGCTTTTGAAAGACGCACTATATATCGTCTCAGTGGGAAACAAACTATCAATAAGAAAATAGCATTTAACAATAAAGTAGAAAGGAGACGATCTGTGAAAAAGACATACGCTGGCATATGAGTACGTCCTAATAAAGTTAAGAATCCATACACATAATACTCTAGTGCTACAACGCTAGCTAATATGATAGAAACAACAATAAATAAATTCAATTGTAGTACTTTCATCACACTATATACTAAATAAGCTAAAATCGGATAAGCAAAAATATATATCCCGACAAGTTCTGTGTATACGGTATCAAATAAGAAGCCAAATAATAGTCCGTAATAAATCCCTTGGACCGGACTATAATACACTGTAATAAAACATAAGACGATTATAAAGAAATGCGGTGCTGCTATGCTGTCTTTCCAAAATACATCCGTTGGAACAACAGTAGCAAACATATTTTCAAATAGAAACACAAAAAGGAGCAAAAGAGGAAGAGCTGCTCTTTTTAATATCTTCATCATCTCTTCTTCTCCTCCTATTCTAATGGCGCTGAAGGTGTTGCACGTTTAGCAACCGTAATATGCTCTACGTCATTTAAATCAGCGGCAGGTTTTACATAAGCTGTTTTTGTTAAGCCATATGCATCCGGCTGAACTTCAACGATTTTTCCAATTACAAGACCTTTCGGGAAAATATCACCCAGTCCAGATGTTACAACTAGTTGATCTTTCTCTACCGGTGCATCAGAGCCAATCTTTGTGAAAAGAAGTAATTGCTTTTCTTTGTCATAACCTTCAATCAATCCAAAGATTTTCTCTTGCCCTTGTACAATAGCAGAAACGCGATTTGTTCGGCTCATAGAACTTAGTAATTCTACTGATGATGTAAACTGAGATACACTTTTCACTCTTCCAACTAACCCTTGTGAAGTTACTACAGCCATATCTTTTTTAATTCCTTGCTGTGCCCCTTTATCAATTCCAATTAAATCGTACCATTTATCTGGATTACGAGAAACAACAGTAGCTGGAATTTCAGTATACCCGCTATTTAACTCTTTTTTACCAGTTAGCTCTTGTAACTTCTTGTTATCATCTTCTAATTGTTTTACTTTCCCTGATAGACCTGCATAATTATCTAATTTTGCTTTTAATTCTTTATTCTCTTCATACGTGCGCTTTACATCCTCTACATTTTCGAAGAATCCAGCTACGTATTTCGCTGGCTTTTGGAATACACGTTCTACAACACCGACAGTATCTTTAACAAACTGCTCTGGCCATGTTAAACTGTTCCGTTCTTTCAATGAGATTCCAATCAATGCCACGAGAAGAATAATACTAACCAACAAAACAATTAATCTTTTGTTTAAGAAAAACTGTGGCACGTTCACACCCTCTTAATTTCACTGATTTTTATTTTGCAATATTATCGAGCAGCAGTTTTGAAAAGATCGATATTGTCTAATGCTTTACCTGTTCCAATTGCTACGCAATCTAATGGATCTTCTGCAACAAGAACTGGCATTTTCGTTTCTTCACTAATTACTTTATCTAAATTACGTAGTAATGCCCCGCCACCTGTTAATACGATACCGCGGTCCATAATATCAGCCGCTAATTCAGGTGGAGTTTTTTCTAACGTATTTTTAACTGATTCTACAATCGCATCTACTGTATCTTTTAATGCATCTGCAATTTCTTCTGGCTGAATTAGTACTGTTTTTGGTAAACCACTTACTAAATCACGACCGCGAATTTCCATAGGCTCGATACCTTCTGGCTCGCCTGCAGAACCAATTTCTAATTTTAATGCTTCAGCTGTTCTTTCACCGATCATTAAGTTATAGCTTTTCTTAATGTACTGAATGATTGAATCGTCCATATCATCACCAGCAACACGGACTGACTGGCTTGTTACAATACCACCTAGAGAAATAATTGCAACTTCTGTTGTACCGCCACCGATATCAACAACCATACTACCAGTTGGTTCCCAAACAGGTAAGTTTGCACCAATTGCTGCTGCAAATGGCTCTTCGATAGGATAAGCATCACGAGCACCCGCTTGACGAGTCGCATCGATTACTGCACGTCTTTCTACAGCTGTAATACCAGATGGTACACATACCATTACATACGGCTTACGTGAGAAGAAACCGTTTGATTTTTGAGCTTGTTGAATGTAATATTTCATCATTGTTGCAGTTGTTTCATAATCAGCAATTACACCGTCTTTCATCGGGCGAAGTGCCACAACGTTCCCTGGTGTACGACCAATCATTTGTTTTGCATCGCTACCTACAGCAACGATTTGTTTCGTATCAGTTTGTAACGCAACTACTGAAGGTTCACGTAAAACTACACCTTTTCCTTTTACATATACAAGCGTGTTCGCAGTTCCTAAGTCTATTCCAAGATCGCGAGTAAATCCACCAAATCCAAACATATTATTTATCTTCCTTTCTTGTTTTCACGGACTCATTTTTTCTTACTTTATATTATAAAAACAGTACGTTTTTTATATCTTTATCCTTTTTGTAGATAAATTTCTACAAAAAACTCATAAATCACATTATAAAACAAAATAAGTAAAAAGCATAGTCTTAAATATGACCTTTTTCCTTTAAACTCACGAATTTATGGTCACCTATTATAATATGATCAAGCACTTCAATTCCGATAATCTGGCCGCATTCTACTAAGCGTTTTGTTACTGCAATATCTTCACGGCTCGGCGTGGGATCTCCTGAGGGATGGTTATGAAGACATATGATAGAGGCTGCTGCACGACGGAAGGCTTCTTTAAAAACTTCCCTCGGGTGTACAATTGACGTGTTTAAACTTCCAATAAAGATCGTTTGCCTATGTATAACTTGATTTTTTGTATTTAAATATAAACAAACAAAATGCTCTTGTTGTAAAAAACGCATTTCTTCCATCATGTATTTCGCACAATCTTCTGGACTTCGAATACTATATCTATTTTGATATTCTAAACGTACCATTCTTCTGCCTAGTTCAAAGGCTGCCATAAGTTGCGATGCCTTTGAAATCCCAATACCATGTATACTAATTAGCTCTTCTAATGTTGCATCTTTCAACATACGTAAGCCATCAAATTGATGTAAAATTTTATCTGATAACTTTAAAACTGTTTCTTCTTTAGAACCTGTTCTGAGTAACACTGCGAGAAGCTCTCGATTTGATAAACTTCCAGCACCTTCTAACAATAAACGCTCCCGTGGCTGTTCTTCTCTTACAACATCACGAATACCGTTCATCTCTCCACCCCTTTATTTGTTCTCTCAAAGAAAACCCCATGCAATTTTACGCATGGGTTACATCAATATCAAATTGTTTTAATTCCCGAACGAGACGTGCAATTGGTAAGCCAACTACACTATAGTAGTCCCCTTGAATATTTTGAACGAAAATAGATCCTTTACCTTGAATCCCATAACTACCGGCTTTATCAAGAGGTTCTTTCGACGCGACGTATGTATCAATTTCCTCTTCTGTTAACTCCCAAAATGTAACTTCTGTACGCTCATAAAAAGTAACCGTTTTTTCTTTTGCTATAATTGCAACACCTGTATACACTTCATGTGTTTTCCCTGATAGTAATTGCAACATCTCTTTCGCCTCATCCTCATTAGAAGGCTTACCAAGAATACGCGACTCATATGTAACAATTGTATCTGCACCTAACACAATGTGATCACTATTATTTTCTGCCACCGCTGATGCTTTTTGCAAGGCAAGCGACATTACAATATCAGAAGGCGATGAATATGCACCAATTGTTTCCTCTACTTCACTTACAACGATTTCAAATGGCACACTAGCTAACTCAAGCAATTCCTTCCTCCGAGGTGACCCTGAAGCTAAAATTATTTTTCTCATATTTTCTCCTTCCTTTCTCACATGAAGCAGAACAATTTATATTAATCGTATCAAAGGAATAGTTTGTCCACAAATGAAAGAAATATTAATTTCTCTAACTAAAATAACACTTCTTTATTGCATACGATTATATTCCTGTCATAGAGAAAGCACTTTGCTCTAAATTCAAAAGAAAAGAAAGAAGTACATGTACTTCTTTCTTACTCATTTTATTATCCTATCATTTCACTTTCTACGAAACAATTTTTTCATACGAGAGTAAACCATCAATAATAACTTGATTTAATTTCGCCAAAGATTCCTTATCCATCTTCCCATCTTTTACTGTTTGTACAGCTACCGACGTATACATATACAGTTTCTTTGCTTCTTCTTGTTTCATACTTTTCCCTTCTTTTTCAACCTTTTTCCATTCTTTTTCAATTACTTCTATATCTTTTGCGCTGCTTTTTCCACCAACTTGTACGCTAGAAGCATATTTTGCTAAATGAGTGTATAATGGCTGCACTTTTGTTAAAAATGTTCCTACTTCTTTATCATCTTTCAGCAATGCTTTATCTGTTATATCCCAGTTCTTTTTTAAAACGGAGACACCATCATTTTTATACTTAGTCATTAATTGATTTATAGACTGTTCATCGCTAGCAATACCAACAACTATTGCATACTTATCACCGCTCGGTCTTAAAGCACCAATGCCCCCATTGCCTTTCCATTCTTCAAGAGCTGCCTGTCCCTTTTCTTCAGAAGAATAAAGCCCCCCTTGAACAAAAAATAATTTCATTGGATCCAATGACGTTCCTGCTTGTGCTTTTTGTTTTTCTTCTTTCGGTGCTGGTGTTTGTTCTGCCGTTCCACCCACCTTTGATTCTCCATTTCCAGTCGGCCTTGAAGCTGTCACTTCACTTCCTCCTGTCGTCCCTTGTCCAGTAAGTAAATGAAGCATCCCCATTCCAAACGCCGTACCGATAATGATTGCAGTTGCAACGATTACAATTAATGTATTACTCCACTTCTTTCGGTATTTTTCCACAGACATTGATTTCCCTTTTTGAAACGGAACAACATTTTTCGGTCGTTCACTTTCTACTACCATCCATTCAAATTCATCTTTCTTTTTTTCCTCATACTTCGCTTCTGTTCCATTCACTTTCACTGAGATCGTTCGTGATTGCTTGTCCATACACTCACACCTCACCTCTTATCGTTGTCCGCATCATATCATATTCATTTCATAAAAAAACGAGATATTTGTCAGAGGAATTCGCCAAATAACCCTATATATTTATCTTATATGTATGCATTTGACTTCATTTGTAGAACAAAAAAACTAGATAGCAAAGACTATCTAGTTTTTCTCGCAAATATATTTTCGTACTTCAGAAATGAAATAAAGAGAACCTGTTATGATAAAAACATCATTTTCTGCTATCATTTCAACTTTTGTATCAATTGCCTCTTTCCAATTTTCAAAAACTAATTTTGATTCTTTCTGTGAATATGATGCAAGCTTATCAGCAGAAATAGCACGATCAAAGGCGAATGTTGTAAAAATAATTTCATCTGCAATGGTTTCTAATTGGCCTACCATGTTATGTAATTGTTTATCACCAAGGGCAGTAAATAACACTATTACATTTTTATCTTTGTAATGCGCTTCTACTGTTTTCACAAGGCTTTCGATACCTTCTGGATTATGAGCACCATCTATAATAATATCTGGATTACTTTGCAGTTTTTCAAAGCGCCCCACCCAATACGCTTCCTGTAATCCAGTTCTTATTTCTTCTTCCTCAATTAAAAATGATAAGTATGTTTTTACATACATGACTGCCATAAGCGCAAGTGCTGCGTTTCCTACTTGGTGGCTGCCTTTCATTGTGATTCGCACATCTTCAAAAGAGGCGAAAGGACAAGTGAAATCGAACTGTTCTCCATCTTCACTAGACTGTTTATGTAATGCTGTAAAATGGTTGCCCATCTCGTATAAGTTTGCATGATTTTCCTTTGCAACATTTTGAATGACTTGCAAAGCTTCTTCATCTTGTACACCAGTAATTACCGGCACGCCAGACTTAATAATCCCCGCCTTTTCATATGCAATTTCTCCTAGTGTATTTCCTAAAATATGCATATGATCGTGACCGATATTCGTAATAATCGTGAGGACAGGGTGTATAACATTGGTAGAATCAAAACGTCCACCAAGCCCTGTTTCAAATAAAACAACATCACAGAAATTGAATTTGCCGAAATAGCAAATCGCCATAACAGTAATAATTTCAAACTCTGTCGCTTCCCCTAAATCCGTTTCATCTAGTTTTTCCACGACTGGTTTTACCAGCTTTACAAGTTCAGTAATCTCTTCGTCTGCAATTGGTGTTCCATTCACACTAATGCGTTCATTAAATGATTCGATGTAAGGAGAGGTAAACGTTCCTACCTTATATTTCGCGCCTTCTAACATGTAACGCATATATGTTAACGTTGAACCTTTTCCATTTGTACCAGCAAGATGAACACATTTTATATGACGCTCTGGATTTCCGAGCTCTTCTAGCATCCAATTCATTCTTTCTAATCCTGGTTTAATACCAAATTTCAATCGGCTATGAATCCACCCTATCGCTTCTTCGTATGTATGTATCACGTATGCTTTTCCCCTTTCAAAAGACAACTTTCATAGTTCTATTATACGCAAAGAAAAGAGACTCACCAATATAGTGAGTCTCTAAAAATATTTTTACTTTTCAAGATCTGCTAGACGTTGACGAACTGCTTCGCGTTTTTCTAGGTAATCTTGCTCTTTCGCACGCTCTCCTTCAATAACCGCTGCAGGAGCTTTCGCTACGAAACCTTGGTTAGAAAGTTTCTTCTGTACACGTTCTACTTCTTTATCGAACTTCTCAAGTTCTTTCTCAAGACGAGCTCTCTCTTCATCAAGATTGATAAGATCAGCTAACGGTAAGAATAACTCTGCACCTGATACGATTGCAGTCATTGCTTTTTCTGGCGCTTGTAAGTCCGTTTGAATTGTTAATTCGCTTGGGTTACAGAAACGCTCAATGTAAGAGCTATTTTTCGTAAGTTGAGCAAGTACAGCCTCATCTTTTGCTTTAATTTGCATTTGAACTTTTTTGCTCATTGGCGTATTTACTTCTGCACGGATGTTACGAACAGAGCGAATGATATCAACTAGAAGGTGCATTTCTGCCGCAGCCTCCGTATCTTGTAAATCTTCGCGAACTGTTGGCCACGCAGCTACTGTAATAGACTCGCCTTCATGCGGTAAATGTTGCCAAATTTTCTCTGTTACGAATGGCATGAATGGGTGTAATAGACGCATTGTTTGATCTAATACGTAAGCTAAAATAGAACGAGTTGTTTTCTTAGCTGCTTCATCTTCACCGTATAGTGGAAGTTTCGCCATTTCAATATACCAATCACAGAAATCGTCCCAAATGAAGTTGTATAATGAACGACCAGCTTCACCGAACTCATATTTATCCATGTTACGTGTTACGCTTTCGATTGTTTCGTTTAAGCGAGTTAAGATCCACTTATCCGCAACTGATTTTTCACCAGTTAAATCGATTTCTTCATACTTCATATCATCCATGTTCATTAATACGAAACGTGATGCGTTCCAAATTTTATTAATGAAGTTCCAAGTAGATTCTACTTTTTCCATGCTGAAACGTAAATCTTGACCTGGTGCACTTCCTGTTGATAAGAAGAAACGCATTGCATCTGCACCGTACTTCTCGATAACATCCATTGGATCAATACCGTTACCAAGAGATTTACTCATTTTACGACCTTGCTCGTCACGAACTAAACCGTGAATTAATACATCTTTAAATGGACGCTCGCCTGTAAACTCTAAACCTTGGAAAATCATACGAGATACCCAGAAGAAGATGATATCATAACCCGTTACTAGTGCATCTGTTGAATAGTAACGTTTGAAGTCTGCTGAATCTTCATTTGGCCAACCAAGTGTGGAGAATGGCCATAATGCTGAACTGAACCATGTATCAAGTACATCGTTATCTTGATTCCAGTTTTCAATATCTGCTGGTGCTTCTGTACCTACGTATACTTCACCAGTTTCTTTATGGTACCAAGCTGGAATACGGTGTCCCCACCATAATTGACGAGAAATACACCAGTCATGAATATTTTCCATCCAACGTAAATATGTGTTTTCAAAACGCTCTGGTACGAACGTTACTTTTTCTTCTTCTTTTTGTTGAAGCGCTACTGCTTTTTCAGCAAGTGGAGCCATTTTTACGAACCACTGTGTTGATAAATAAGGCTCAACAACCGCACCGCTACGCTCACTATGACCTACTGAATGCATATGTGGCTCGATTTCTACTAATACGCCAGCTTCTTGTAAGTCTTTTACTAATTCTTTACGGCATTCGAAACGATCCATACCGTTATACTTACCAGCTTTTTCGTTCATCGATCCATCTTCGTTCATTACTAAGATGCGTGGTAAGTCATGACGGTTACCTACTTCAAAGTCATTCGGGTCATGAGCTGGTGTAATTTTTACAACGCCCGTTCCGAAATCTTTTTCTACGTACTCATCAGCAATAATCGGAATCTCACGGCCTACGATTGGAAGTGTAACTGTTTTTCCGATTAAATGTTTGTAACGATCGTCTTCTGGATGAACTGCTACTGCTGTATCACCAAGCATCGTTTCTGGACGAGTAGTAGCAAGACGAATGTGACCAGAACCATCTGTTAACGGATAGTTCATATGGTAGAATGCACCTTGAACTTCTTTATGAATTACTTCAATATCAGAAAGAGCTGTACGTGTTGCTGGATCCCAGTTGATGATATATTCACCACGGTAAATTAAGCCTTTTTCGTATAATTGAACGAATACTTTATTAACCGCATCTGATAAACCTTTGTCTAATGTGAAGCGTTCACGAGAATAGTCTAGTCCTAAACCAACTTTCCCCCATTGTTGACGAATGTGAGAAGCGTACTCTTCTTTCCACTCCCAAGCTTTTTCAAGGAATTTTTCACGGCCAAGATCGTAACGTGAAATACCTTCTTCACGAAGTTTTCCTTCTACTTTCGCTTGTGTTGCGATACCAGCATGGTCCATTCCTGGAAGCCATAGTACATCGTATCCTTGCATACGCTTCGTACGAGTTAAAATATCTTGAAGAGTTGTATCCCAAGCATGACCTAAGTGTAACTTACCAGTTACGTTTGGAGGTGGAATTACAATTGTATACGGTTGTTTCTTCTCGTCTCCTGTTGCTTCAAAATATTTGCCTTCAAGCCACCATTGATAAAGGCCTTCTTCAACGGACATATGATCATATTTAGTTGGTAAATTCTTTTCCGTGTTTGACATTATTTTCCCTCCTTAAAATAAAAAATGTCCCTCATCCAAAAAGGACGAGGGACATCGCGGTACCACCTTTATTTACAAACAAATTCATAATTTGCTTATACTCTTAATTTGATAACGGACAAATCCGTCTTTTCCTAATAAGAACTATTCCGTTCAGAAAAGATGCTCCAGGGCTACCTTCTAACATAACTATCTAGAGAATCTCCCAGCTAATGATTCTCCTCTCTGAAGACGTTTCATGTTATACTCTTCCCCTTCAAGGCATTTATATGATTGTTAATTATTATATACAATAGTGTAAAAAACGAAACCTTATTCGTCAAGATAAATTTAAAACTACAGCTTTTGGTGCCAAAAAGAAGATAAGTAGAATCCTCTACTTATCTTCTTTACCCCGCTATTTGTGGGCAGTAAGACCTCCACCTCAAAACTCAGCTGAAGCAAAGAAGTTAGATGGGAGCCCTGGTGCCCGTAAACGCCCAATTAGTGAAGGCTAATCATCAGCGGGGAATGTTTACTTTATCCGTTCCCTTGCTGGGCAGCTTGTAATTGTGACAGGAAATATTCTATATTGCTAACGAGCCAATGCGATTGTTGCAAACTCTTTACTCCGCGCAGTTCATTTTCCTCGTTACGATTATCTCTTCTTTTCTTATAAGACTGGATTTGCCGAATAAATTGCGATGGATACGTCATATACGCAAACATAAGTAGTTGCTCTTCTTTCGTAAAAGGGAAATTTTTTTGATAAATTTGAAACCATTCAAACCGATCACTTCTTGCGATTGGATATGTGTTTAAAGACCGTGAATAAAAACCTACTATATCTTGCACAGGCGTTGCAAACTTCGATTTTTCTAAACTAATAAAATAGCCATTCCGTTCATAGTCAAATAAAAAATGATTCAGTGACACATTACCATGCACAAAAGTAATACGCGTTTTCTCCTTTTCTTTCATCGCATCGTTCCACTCATTTAATTGCTTCGTTGCAAATTCACGCGCTCTCATTACATGATGATAGTACGTACAATATTGCAATTCAAACGGGGACATATACCATTTTGATTCAGATTCTACGAGAAACTCTTCTAACATCTCACCATCATTTTCCCAACGATCGGATATACTTGTATAATGTTTTTCTAAATCTTCTTCCGTATACGTTTCTTCCTTCACAGTTTTTTGATGCAACGTTCCAAGTGTCTGAAACATTTTATGGTATTGATCATTGTCCTCACCGTTTCCTTCTGCACGTTCTAACCAAGGCATTAAATAATAATTATACGTCCCGTCACTTAAAATATAACTTCCATCCGTCGCATGATATATAGGTACATAATTTGAAAAACCTTTCTCCTTCAAATATTGAATATGATGCAGAAAGTTATTCCGCTCTAACTTTCTGCCTTCTATTTTCTTGAGTGCATATGGACCTTGATTCGTATAAATTTTCATTACATTTCCGTGCTCTTCCATATGCTGCGTATCCAATCTATATTGCCTCACGATAGGTTCATAGTGATTTCGCAACTCAATATCCATACGAATAACCCTTTCTATTCAAAACATAGCCTCTAAGAAAGGAAGTGAGTGAAAACACTCACTTCCTTATTTCGCCTTTACCCTTGAAACGGGAATATAAATAATTTGCCCCGTATTTAAAAATATATCTTCTGTTTGATTGACACGGTATAAATTTTGTACAGACGTTTCATAACGGTCTGCAATAGATTCAATTGTATCCCCTTCTTGCACGAAATACATTCTTAACTTTGTAAATTCTTCTTCCGGTTCTTTCGTAAATAGTTTTGTTAAATAAAGCGCATTTTCATCTCGCTGTGAGTACTCTTCTTCTTGTTCTTCCTGCTTTTTCGCTTTTTCTTTCTTGAAATCTTTTCGTCCGAACAGTTCAAATTGCGGCGTTGTTTCTTGCTCCTCTTCACGTTCCACAAATTCATGTTCTTCTATTTTCTCTTCTTCTAATTCCTGCTCTTTTCTTTCCTCTAATTGGAACGGTTCAAATGCGTAATCTTCCCACTCATCTGATTCCTTATATGCTGGTTCTTCTACATGCGGCGCCGGTCTATTTTCATCCTCTTGCGCTGAATCTTCTTCTAACTCAGCATACACCGTTTCTTCCTCTTCAACTTCATCCTCGCTTCTCTCTTCATCACACAAACCGGTAATAGATATATCCGCTAATAATTGTAAGCAACCATTTTCCTTTAATTCATAATCAAATTCCTCGATTGATACATATAGCTCTTCAATTACTTTCACTCGATTTCTCGGAATTGATATTTCAAGTGGAAAGGAATGAACAAGTTCATTAACCCCATCTTCTCTTGTTTCTACATAATCAATTGACTTTGCTGGCGATAGTTCTCTTAATGAATACGCGGAATCATCTTTTCGTGCAACATACTCTCCCGTTAAATCTAATTGTCCTCTCACGATTACTTCATGATCAAGCTCTTCTATCTCAACGTCTGGATCTAACGAAATTGACAAAAGTTCTTCGACTTCCTGTCCTTTTTGGAACCACACAGATTCTTTTAATGAAAATCGTAATGAATGATCTGTAGCCACTTCTTTTCCCCCTCCCAAACTATATGTCATTACAGATTTATGTATGGGAAGCTTACTTTATGAATAAAAAAAATCGCTCCCCTTATGGAGAGCGATTTTCTCTAATACACTACGCTTTTAATTTTGACATTGCAATTTCAGCTGCTGCAATCGTCGCTTCAATATCTGCATCACTATGTGCTGTCGATAAGAATAAACCTTCGAATTGAGATGGTGGTAAGAATACACCTTGTTCTACCATTTCACGATAGTAAGCCGCAAAGAATTCTAAGTTTGAAGATTTTGCTGCATCGTAATTAATAACGGGTTCATCTGTAAAGAAAATACCAATCATAGAGCCTGCACGGTTAATATGATGCGGAATGCCATGTTTTTCAGCTGCTTTACGTAATCCAGCTTCTAACATTTCAGCTTTACGCTCAAATTCTACATATGATTCTGGCGTTAACTGTACTAACGTTTCATAACCTGCCGCCATTGCAAGTGGATTACCTGATAAAGTACCAGCTTGGTAAATCGGTCCGCTTGGCGCAACTTGGCGCATAATTTCTGCTTTACCACCGTATGCTCCTACCGGTAAACCACCACCGATTACTTTACCTAGGCATGTTAAATCAGGCGTTACGCCATAATAACCTTGGCCACAATTATAAGCTACTCGGAACCCTGTCATTACTTCATCAAAAATAAGCAATGCACCGTTTTGTTCTGTTACTTCACGAAGACCTTCTAAAAATCCAGGCTGCGGAGGAACAACCCCCATATTTCCTGCTACTGGTTCTACAATTACACAAGCAATATCATCACCGAATTGTTCAAACGCGTATTTTACGCTTTCTAAATCGTTATAAGCTACTGTAATCGTATTTTTCGCTACACCTTCTGGTACACCAGGACTATCTGGTAAACCTAAAGTCGCCACACCAGAACCAGCTTTAATTAATAACGAATCACCATGACCGTGGTAACAACCAATAAATTTCAAGATTTTATTACGACCTGTATAACCACGAGCTAAGCGTAGTGCACTCATTGTTGCTTCCGTTCCAGAGTTAACCATACGCACAATCTCAATTGATGGCACGCGCTCAATAACAAGTTTTGCTAATTTATTTTCAATTTCTGTTGGTGCACCGAAGCTTGTACCTCTTTCAGCAACAGATTTTAACGCTTCTACAACACGATCATTTGCATGACCATGAATTAAAGGACCCCATGATAATACGTAGTCGATGTATTCATTCCCATCGATATCATATACTTTAGAGCCTTTTCCACGCTCCATAAACAACGGATTCATCCCAACAGACTTAAAGGCACGAACCGGGCTATTTACGCCACCAGGCATTAAGTCTTGCGCCTCTTCAAACGCTGCAATTGACTTATCAAACTTTTTCATTATTTAGCGCCTCCTTCTTGTAACCATCTTGCTGCATCTTTTGCATGATACGTAATAATTAAATCTGCCCCTGCACGTTTCATACTAATTAATTTTTCAAGAACAACTTCTTTTTCATTAATCCAACCATTTTGCGCTGCCGCTTTAATCATCGAATATTCACCACTTACATTATAAGCGACAACTGGTAAATTAAAGTTATTTTTCACATCACGAACGATATCTAAGTAAGAAAGAGCTGGTTTTACGATTAAGAAATCTGCACCTTCCATTACATCTGATTCTGCTTCACGGAATGCTTCCATACGGTTTGCCGGATCCATTTGATATGTTTTACGGTCACCAAATTGCGGTGCACCGTGCGCAGCATCACGGAATGGTCCATAAAATGCTGATGAATATTTCACAGCGTACGACATAACTGGCACGTGTCCAAAACCATTTTCGTCTAATGCATGACGAATTGCTGTTACGAAGCCGTCCATCATGTTTGATGGCGCAATAATATCCGCTCCTGCTTTCGCTTGACTTACAGCTGTTTTCGCAAGAACTGCAAGAGACTCGTCATTTAAAATAATCCCATCTTCAATTACACCGCAATGACCATGGCTTGTAAATTGACATAAACATGTATCTGCAACTACTACTAGCTCAGGGAAATCACCTTTAATTTGCTGAATAGCACGTTGTACAATTCCATGATCACAGTATGCTGATGATCCAACTTCATCCTTTTCAGCAGGTAAACCAAATACAATAACAGAACGAATACCTAAATCAACAACTTCTTGCATTTCAGCTTGCAATAAATCTAAAGACATTTGATATACGCCCGGCATAGAAGGAACTTCATTACGAACATTTTCACCTTCTAATACAAAAATAGGGTAAATAAAATCTTCCGTATGTAAAAACGTTTCACGCACAAGTGCACGCATGCCCCCGCTTTGTCTTAAACGACGATGACGATTAAATTGTAAAGAGTTCATAGATTTCTATCCCCATTCTTTCATTTTATAGATTCACAAACATATTGTAGTAATGCTTCTACAGTGTACTCTTTCGGCACAATAACAGACGAAAAATAAAGACTTGCCTCTTTTTCCGTAATAGGTCCTATACAAGCAATTGTACATTTTTTTGTCCATTCTCTCCAGTTTGTACCCTCAAGTAAACGAACAAAACTAGTAACAGTTGAAGGGCTCGTAAATGTAATAATGTCTACTTTCCCTAACTTCAATGCTGCTATAAGTTCTTGCTTTTTTTCTATATTCACTTTCGTACCGTATACGATTAGCTCATCTAGAGAAACACCAATTTCCCGAAGTGCAACCGGAATTACCTCTCTTGCTAAATTCCCTTTCGGAAATAAAATACGTTCGTTTCCACTTAATTCTTTTAGAAACTCTTCTGCAAATGCTTCTGCAACAAATGAAGTCGGAACAAAATGAACTTGATAGCCCCTTTTTTCTAACTCTAATTTTGTTTTCACACCTACCGCAGCGATTCTAATGGTTAGCGGTAGTTTCTTTTTTAAACTATCTAGAAAAAAAGCTACACCATTTCTGCTCGTAAAAATAACCCAGTCGTATGAATGTAGCTGCTCTTCAATATGTTGAATTTGCCTATGAGACATACCTTCCATACGCAAAAGCGGAATTTCCAATGGAATTCCGCTCTTTTCTTTCACTGCTACACTCATTTGTTTCGCTTGATGCTGGGCACGTGTAATCAATACCGTTTTTCCAGCGAGAGCGTTCATATTTATTGTTGCTCCTTATTTGCAGCAAGAATGAGTTCTTTGGCGCCTTGTTTAATTAAACGGTCCGCGGCCTCTAACCCTACTTCCTCAGGGTTAGTACCCACTACTGTCTCTTTTAATAAAACAGAGCCATCCATAGAGCCGACAAGAGCTGTTAATTCGATTGCATCGTTTTCTGTAAGGGTTGCATATCCAGCAATTGGAACTTGGCATCCACCTTCAAGTTTATGAAGAAATACTCGCTCCGCTGCCACTGTTCTTTCTGTTATCGTATCATTAATATGCGCTAACAACTGCAATAAATCCTTATCATCCTCACGACACTCAATCGCTAATGCACCTTGTCCTACAGCAGGTACACATAACGTATCATCTAAATGTTCTGTAATAACATCATTATCCCAGCCCATTCTTTGTAATCCAGCTGTCGCTAAAATAATCGCATCGTAATCTTCTTCTTTTAATTTACGTAAACGTGTATCGATATTCCCGCGAATCCACTTCACTTGTAAATCTGGTCTCGCAGCGAGTAGCTGTGCACTACGTCTTAAACTACTCGTACCTAAAATAGCACCTTCCGCTAACTCTTTAAACGATGCTCCATTTTTTGAGATAAAAGCATCACGAGGGTCAACACGCTTTGGTGTACAGCCAATCATTAAACCTTCTGGAAGTACGGCTGGCATATCTTTCATACTATGTACAGCCATATCGATTTCTTTCGTAAGTAACGCATGCTCAATTTCTTTAACGAACAAGCCTTTTCCGCCTACTTTTGAAAGAGTAACATCTAAAATAACATCACCTTTTGTGACAATTTCTTTCACTTCAAATTCATATGGTAGACCTAGGGCTTTTAACTGATCAATAAACCAGTTTGTTTGCGTTAATGCTAGTTTACTCTTTCGTGACCCTACAATAATTTTGCGCATAATTCTCTCTCCTCATTATAAATACCAAAAGTGGAAATTGGACAAACTGCTTAATAGAAAAATGTTTACTAGCATTACGAGAAACGATCCGATATTCCACTGTACAATTTTCTTACCTTGCAACACATCTGCCGCTCGTAAATATAAACCTGTGCAATACACAAATAGAACGACAAAAGATCCGATTACTTTCGTATCATACCAATGGAAATTATCCAATTTTGTATATCCCCATATACATCCTAATAAAATTGCTAGTAAGAAAAATGGAACAGAAAATAAATTTAATCCGTAAGACATAGATTCTAGCTTCGGTAAATTCCCTAACCTTCTTAATCTCGCATTCCATTTTTTCTTTTTTAATAGGCGATATTGCAATAAATACATAATAGAAAAAATGAACGATACAGTAAACGTTGCGTAAGAAATAATTGCCATACCGACATGCACGTATACAAGTTCTGAAACTAATTGTTCCGCAAGTACTGGCGACATCTTTCCGAGCGGTGTAAAAATAGAAAAAGCGCTTACGCCAAATGCTACAACATTTGTAAAAAAGACTAAAAAGTCAATTCTCATAAATCGATTAATAACTAACGACATCGTAATCAATAACCAAACATAAAAATAAATCCCTGATAATAAAGTTAAAATAGGATTCGTTTCTGAATCTGTAGCTCTAAGCAACATAAAAATAGACTGCAGGACCCATACAATCGCAAGTAACCAAAAAGCAAATCGGTTCGCCTTTCGGTTACTTTGGAAATAATCTATAAAATATAAACTAATGCTACAAGCATATAAAATAATTGCAATATGATAAATAATACTGTTATTTAAAAAACTCATCCGATCATCCTTCCAAATTATAAAGATGGAACGGATGGTGTCCACACTCTTTTATGTTCTACTTCTTCCGCACGACTCTCTACTTCTTCCGTTTCTAAATCAAAAATCTTTGCAAATAACGCTAATTTTTCGCTCGCTCCCTCTTCAGCAGCTATTTCTTTCGCTACTAAAATTGGGTCTTTTAATAATTGATTAATAATACTTTTCGTATGCTTACTAATAACTTTTTTCTCACGATCACTAAGGTTTGGTATTTTTCGCTCTAGGCTTACCATCGTTTCACTTTGGATTGCAAGTGCCTTATCACGAAGAGCTGATATTAATGGAACAACACCAAGTGTACTTAACCACGTTTTAAACAGAACAATTTCCTCTTCAATCATAAATTGAATTTTCTCTGCCTCTTTCAAACGCTCAGCACGGTTTGCCTCCACTACTCCTTGTAAATCATCAATATCATACAAGAAAGAACCTTCTAGCTCATCAATCGCTGGATCAATATCACGCGGCACTGCAATGTCAACCATAAATAATGGACGACCAGAGCGCATTTTCTCCACCTTTGTCATCATCTCTTTCGTAATGACATACTCAGATGCACCAGTTGAACTAATTAAAATATCTGCTTCTAATAATGCACATTGTAATTCGCTTAACGATTTTGCATGTCCCATATATTTCTCAGCCATTACTTCTGCTTTCGAAAGCGTCCTATTCATAACTGTTACTTTACGAGCACCACTTCCATATAAGTTTTGTAGTGCAAGTTCGCCCATTTTACCAGCACCAAGAATAAGCACATGACAATCTGTTAACTCGCCAAATATTTTCTTTCCAAGCTCAACAGCAGCATAACTAACAGACATTGCACTTTCCCCGATTGTTGTTTCTGAGTGGGCACGTTTTGCTAATGTAATGACTTGCTTAAACAATTCATTAAAAATTGTGCCTGTTGCTTTAACTTGTTGCGCTTCTAAAAAGCTATCTTTTATTTGACCTAAAATCTGCGTTTCTCCGACTACCATTGAATCTAAACCGCACGTTACGCGGAATAAATGATCTATTGCGCCATCTTGTTCAAAAATAGTTAAATATGGCGCGACTTCTTCTATTTCAAGCTGAAACCAATCAGCTAAAAACTTCTTAATATAATACCGTCCCGTGTGTAATTGATCGACAACAGCATAAATCTCAGTGCGATTACAAGTTGACACAATGACATTCTCTAACACGCTCTTTTGATTTTGTAATGTAGTCATCGCTCGCTCTAGTTCTGCTGCCTGAAATGTGAGTTTCTCACGAAATTCTACAGGGGCTGTTCGATAATTTACACTAACAACAAGAATATGCACGCAGCATGTCCCCCTTCACCCGTTTTATCACTTTATCTACTATCATAATACAACTTTCCTCTTATGAATCTGACAATCGTGTGAACAACCGATTATTTTTTTATTTATTCTCCGTATGTAATAAAGGAGATTCAGTAAAACGAATAAAAACTTTCTACTTTATAATGATTATAAATTAATAACTCTATTTGTACGTTACCAAAAAAAGCCCTCATAATCAAGTGATGGAAACTATTCCATATGAATTATAACATCATCTTTCCTATCTTCTTTCATCATGAAGGAAAATATGTATGATTGTTCCAAATTGTAGCACGAACTTTCTCAATACAATGTATTTGACATTGTATTTCTTTTTCGTTATATTGGTTTTACAAAATTAAATTGTGCACAATTTAATAAGGAAGGAGTTATGTATGGTAGATAATTCTTTACATCTAGATAACCAACTTTGTTTTTCTATTTACGCCTGTTCTAGAGAGGTTACACGCTTTTACCGACCGTATTTAGAAGAAATGGGCATTACGTATCCACAGTACATTACTTTACTCGTACTATGGGAGCAAGATGGACTCACAGTAAAAGAAATTGGAGAACGTCTATTTTTAGATTCCGGTACGTTAACACCTATGTTAAAACGAATGGAATCATTAAACCTTGTAAAACGCGTTCGTTCCAAAGAAGATGAGCGAAAAGTATGTATTGAATTAACAGAACAAGGTAAAGATTTACAAGATAAGGCTTGTTCATTACCAACAACAATGGCAACAAATTTAGGAATTACAGAACAAGAATATCGTTCTTTATTAATTCAATTAAATAAACTAATTGAAACAATGAAAACAATTAATGATAGAAAAGGGGAATAAACATGGATAAATTATATACTGCTTCAGTAACTGCTACAGGTGGAAGAAACGGAAAAGTAGTCTCAGATGATGGCATATTAAATCTTGATGTGAAAATGCCGAAAGCACTAGGTGGTGCAGGCGGAGAGGCAACAAATCCAGAACAACTATTTGCTGCTGGTTATGCCGCTTGTTTTGATAGTGCATTACAACTTGTCATTCGTACAAAACGTGTGAAAGTAGAAAGTACAGAAGTAACTGCTCACGTTTCTATCGGAAAAGATACAGATGGTGGTTTCGGCCTATCCGCTGTACTTGATGTACATGTCGCTGGCGTTTCACATAGCGAAGCACAAGAACTTGTAGAAGCCGCTCACGGTGTATGTCCTTACTCGAAAGCAACACGAGGAAATATTGAAGTTACATTAAACGTACGCTAAAAAATTTAGCAAAACAAAAACGCGCGACATTCGTCACGCGTTTTTTGTTTTTGTAAATTTATGAATTGCTTTCCACGCTTCTTCTTTTCCAAGTCCTGTTTCAGAAGAGAATAGAACAATTTCATCGCCAATTTCAACAGCAAGCGTTTCTTTTACAACTTTTAAATGCTTTTGCCATTTCCCTTTCGGAATTTTATCGGCTTTCGTCGCAATAATAATTGTTGGGATTTCATAATGCTTTAAGAAATCATACATCATCACGTCATCACTTGTTGGTTGGTGACGTAAATCAACTACTAATACAGCTGCGTCTAATTGTTCACGCGTTGTAAAGTACGTTTCAATCATTTTCCCCCATGCAGCGCGCTCCGATTTAGATACTTTCGCATATCCATAACCTGGAACGTCAACAAAGTGCATCATCTCATTGATTAAGAAAAAGTTCAGCGTTTGCGTTTTTCCTGGTTTAGAAGAAATACGTACTAACTTTTTACGATTTAAAATTTTATTAATAAAGGAAGACTTCCCCACATTTGAACGACCTGCTAATGCAATTTCTGGTAAATCACTGTCTGGATATTGTTCTGGTTTAACAGCACTAATTACAATATCTGCTTTTGTTACTTTCATTGTTTCACTCCTACTAATGCGTGCTCCAATACTTCATCTAAATGAGATGCAAGCACAAACGTAAGGTTTTCTTTTACGCTCTCTGGAATATCATCTAAATCTTTCTCGTTTTCTGCTGGCAAAATAATTTTTGTTAAGCCTGCGCGGTGAGCACTTAATGTTTTTTCTTTTAAACCACCAATTGGTAATACACGACCACGAAGTGTAATTTCACCTGTCATACCGACTTCTTTACTTACAGGAATACCTGTTAGCGCAGAAATAAGTGCCGTTGCCATCGTAATACCTGCTGACGGTCCGTCTTTTGGAACTGCTCCTTCTGGAACGTGAATATGAATATCATTTTTCTCATGGAAATTCGGATCGATCTGAAGCTCTTCTGCACGAGAACGTATATAACTAAACGCAGCTTGTGCTGATTCTTTCATAACATCCCCAAGTTTCCCTGTTAAAATTAGTTTCCCTTTTCCTGGCGCTACAGAAACTTCAATGGCAAGTGTATCGCCGCCTGCTGCTGTGTAAGCTAGACCTGTTGCCATACCAACTTGGTCTGTTTTTTCAGCTTGCCCATAACGGAATATGTGTTTACCAAGTAAATCAACAATCTTTTTCTCTGTCACAACGATACGTTTACGTTCTGCTGTAACGATAATCTTCGCTACTTTACGGCAAACTTTTGCAATTTGGCGCTCTAGCGTACGAACACCAGCCTCACGTGTATAATAACGAATAATCTCAAGCAGCGCTTCATCACGCACTTGTAAATTACCTTTTCGTAAGCCATGTTCTTTTAATTGTTTCGGCAATAAATGCTCACGAGCAATGTGTACTTTTTCAAGTTCTGTATAGCCAGCAATCGAAATGATTTCCATACGGTCAAGTAATGGACCTGGAATACTTGAAAGTGTATTAGCAGTTGCTACAAACATAACTTTTGATAGATCATATGGTTCTTCAATGTAATGATCACTGAAGTTATGGTTTTGTTCTGGATCTAATACTTCAAGTAATGCCGCTGATGGATCTCCACGGAAATCGTTAGACATTTTATCAATCTCATCTAATAAGAAGACTGGATTAACTGTTTTCGCCTTTTTCATACCTTGAATAATGCGTCCTGGCATTGCTCCAACATATGTACGGCGGTGACCACGAATTTCAGATTCATCACGTACACCACCAAGAGATACACGGACGAAGTTACGATTCAATGATGTTGCAATTGAACGCGCTAACGAAGTTTTGCCGACCCCAGGAGGGCCTACTAAACAAAGGATAGGTCCTTTTAATGAATTCGTTAACTTCTGTACAGCTAAATATTCAAGTACACGCTCTTTCACTTTTTCAAGACCGTAATGATCGTTATTTAAAATCTCTTCCGAATGAGCAAGATCAATTATATCTTCTGTTGCCTCTGTCCACGGAAGCGCTAATAACCAATCAATATAATTGCGAATAACACCACTCTCCGCAGAACTTGCTGGTAACTTTTCATAACGATCTAATTCTTTCAGCGCAGCCTTCATTGTTTCTTCCGGCATTCCTGACTGTTCAATTTTCTCACGAAGTTCTTCTACTTCTCCGCCCTTGCCTTCTTTGTCGCCAAGTTCAGTTTGAATCGCCTTCATTTGCTCACGTAAGAAATATTCTTTTTGCGTGCGCTCCATGGAACGTTTCACTTTTTGCCCAATTTTCTTTTCTAGGCTAAGTAACTCTTGTTCATCTTGAATAATTGAAATAAGTGTTTGTAATCGTTCTTTTACAGATACAATCTCTAGAATCTCTTGTTTCTGCTTCGTTTTAATCGGCAAGTGAGAAGCAATTAGATCAGCTAATCTCCCTGGTTCTTCCACATCAGCTACCGTTGCAAATGTTTCATTTGAAACTTTTTTCGAAACTTTAATATATTGTTCGAAATGCTCCAGTAACGTACGCATAAGAGCTTTCTCTTCTAAATCATCTTCTACTTCTTCAGTTACCGTTTTAATCGACACTTGTACTACATTTTCTTCTTCGATAAACTCTATTACTTCTGCTCTATGTAAACCTTCCACAAGGACACGAAGCGTACCGTTCGGCAATTTTAACATTTGCTTCACTTTCGCCACCGTACCTACACTATATATGTCATCTTCTTTCGGATCATCGATATTCATTTCTTTTTGCATTGCTAAAAAGATGATATTTTCATCCATTGCCGCCTGCTCTAGTGCTTGTATCGATTTATCACGTCCTACATCAAGATGCAAAACCATCGTTGGATATACGAGAACGCCTCTTAATGGTAGGAGGGGCACGATTCTTTCGTTCGTATTCATACTAGACATAGCACCTCCATAATAAATTAAACTCCTGTTCAACTATTTTATATTACAATACACCTAGATGCAATTGCTGAGATTCCGCGCAATTGTAAATAGCTTGTTTTTCTACCTCACGAAAAGAAAAAAGACTCCGATTAAGCATACAAACTTAAACGAAGTCTGGCAAATTTTATTATTGTTTATTTTTACATAGATTGTGCATCAGTTTCGTCTACCTTAGTATGTACATCTAGCTCTCTATGCATATTTTCTTGCATAAACGTTAACTCAAATACTTCTTTTAACTTACGGACAGGAATAATTTCAATTCCCTTGATCGTATACAAAAATGGTTGCATATTTTCAGCAGGAATAATGACTTTCTTAGCTCCCGCTTTTTTCGCAGCTTTTATTTTTGCGTACACGCCACCAATAGGTTTTACTTCTCCGTGTATACTTATTTCCCCTGTCATCGCTACTTCATTATTTACATACGTGCGGTGCACCGCAGAATATACACCTGTTGCCATAGCGATTCCTGCAGAAGGGCCATCAATCGGGATACCACCTGGAAAATTAATATGTATATCATATCCTTCTGGCAACACATCTAAAGAACGAAGTACTGTTAATACATTATCAACAGAGCCTTTCGCCATACTTTTACGACGAATCGATTTCGTTTGACTACCAATACTTTCTTCTTCCACAATTCCGGTAACATTTACCGATCCTTTATCTTTCGCCTTGATTGCTGTTACTTCAATTTCTAATAACGCACCTGTATTTGGTCCGTATACAGCAAGACCATTTACAAGACCAATCCTTGGAATCGGATAAATGCGCTTTTCATATTTCGGTGTAAGCTGACTTGAGTGAACAACCCACTCTATATCTTCATCCTTAATGAAAGAACGTTCTTCATTTATCGCCATACCAGCAGAGATTTGCACGAGATTAATCGCTTCTCGTCCATTCCTTGCATACATCCCGATCATTTCAATACCATTTTCACCTATTTGCATTTCCACTTTTTCCGCGGCATTTTTCGCTACTTTTTGAATTTCTTCCGTATCTAATTCACGGAAAAATACTTCTAAGCAACGTGACCGAATAGCAGGAGGAATTTCCTCTGGCGAACGTGTCGTTGCTCCAACTAAGCGAAAATCTGCCGGTAAGCCTTTTTGGAAAATATCATGTATATATGTTGGGATCATCGTATTTTCTTCACTATAGTACGCACTTTCTAAAAATACTTTTCGATCTTCTAACACCTTTAACATTTTGTTCATTTGAATCGGATGGAGCTCGCCAATCTCATCAATAAACAAAATACCACCATGTGCATCTGTTACAGCACCTTTTTTCGGTTGCGGAATACCTGCTTGCCCCATCGCCCCAGCACCTTGATAAATCGGATCATGCACCGAACCTATTAAAGGGTCTGCGATACCACGTTCATCAAACCGAGCTGTTGTCGCATCAAGTTCAATAAATGTTGCATTCGTACGAAATGGAGATTTAGGATTTCGTTTCGCTTCTTCTAATACAAGACGTGCTGCCGCTGTTTTCCCAACACCTGGCGGGCCATATATGATTACATGTTGCGGATTCGGACCACAAAGAGCCGCTTTTAACGACTTAATTCCGTCCTCTTGCCCTACAATATCTAAAAAGGTTGTAGGACGCACCTTTTCTGCTAGCGGCTCTGTTAAAGAAATCTCACGCATTTTACGAAGCTGTTCTAATTCTTTTTTCGATTCTCGATCAATTGAAACTTTTTGTGTTCGTTGATTTCGAAGTAAATGCCAGAAATACAATCCGACAATTACACCAAAAACAAGTTGAACAACTAAAAATATATTTGTCCAGCTCATTATTTATTTCCTCCCGCAATATTTTATCTCTTAGTATTTCCGCGGAGGAACGTAGCTAAACATAAAGAAAAACAGCAATTATAAAAATTGCTGTTTCCCTTTCGCATTATGCAGATGTTTTTGTATCAAGTACAGTACCGTCTTGTAACACCAATTTTGGCGGCTCATTATCAGCTACTGTTTCTTTTGTAAGAATACACTTCTCGATATCTTTACGAGATGGAAGTTCGAACATTACATCAAGCATTAAGCCTTCAATAATAGAACGAAGTCCACGAGCACCCGTTTTACGTTCAATTGCTTTTTTCGCAATTTCGATTAGTGCACCTTCTTCAAACTCTAACTCAACATCGTCAAGCTCCAATAATTTTTGGAATTGCTTAACAAGTGCATTTTTCGGTTTCGTTAAAATATCAACAAGAGCATCTTCATCAAGTGGCTCTAGGTTCGCAATAACTGGAAGACGACCGATAAACTCTGGAATTAAACCAAATCTTAAAAGATCCTCTGGTAATACGTGAGATAAAACATGCTTCTCATTCACATCAGCATTTTTCTTCTCAGAACCAAATCCAATTACTTTTTCACCAAGGCGACGTTTAATAATCGGCTCAATGCCATCAAACGCTCCACCACAAATGAATAAGATGTTCGTTGTATCAATTTGAATAAACTCTTGGTGCGGATGCTTACGACCACCTTGAGGTGGAACGCTTGCTACAGTACCTTCTAAAATTTTCAGAAGTGCCTGCTGCACACCTTCACCAGATACATCACGTGTAATTGATGGATTTTCGGACTTACGTGCCACTTTATCAATCTCATCAATATAAATGATTCCTTTTTCCGCTTTCTCTACATCATAATCAGCTGCTTGAATTAATTTTAGTAAGATATTTTCTACATCTTCCCCAACATATCCAGCTTCTGTTAAAGATGTTGCGTCCGCGATTGCAAATGGAACATTTAAAATACGCGCTAAAGTTTGTGCCAGTAATGTTTTACCACTACCTGTTGGCCCGATAAGTGCGATATTACTCTTCGCTAATTCTACATCATCAATTTTGCTGTTAGAATTAATGCGTTTGTAATGGTTATATACCGCTACCGCTAGTGCTTTTTTCGCGCTATCTTGCCCGATGACATACTCATCTAAGATTTCACGAATTTCTACCGGTTTCGGTACATCTTTGAATTCTACTTCTTCGTCCTTCGCAAGCTCCTCTTGTACAATTTCAGTACAAAGTTCGATACACTCGTCACAAATGTAAACACCTGGACCTGCCACTAACTTTCGAACTTGCGTTTGTGTTTTACCACAGAAAGAACATTTTAATTGCCCTTTTTCATCATTAAATTTAAACATATTTTCACACCCCTTACAAAGTGCTAACCTCTTGCCTTCGTATGTACACGATAAATGTATCGTATGTAAATACATATTATGTCACTACGTGGCGAGAAATACAAATAATATGACTAGTTATGTACAAATAAAAAATTTTTAAAACTTTTGAAATATGTATATTCGACTTGTAAAGGAACTTTTCCTTCTCCATCGAAAAGTTTTATAAATATATTTCTATATTTATAAAACAAGGCACGATTTTAATCGTGCCTTGTTATTTTATTATGCAGCGTTTTCTACTAAGAAGTCTACAGCTTTACGCACTTTAAGATCTTCAGCTAAAGCGTCTACGCTTCCAAGAGCTTGCTTGATAGCGTCTACTGGCATACCGTACATTTCAGCCATTTTTTCAACTTCTGCAGTTACTTCTTCTTCAGTAACTTCGATGTTTTCAGCTTCAATGATAGCTTCAAGAACAAGATTGATTCTTACACGTTTTTGTGCATCTTCTTTCATTTGCTCTTTTAATTTGTCAGCATCAGTACCTGTGAATTGGTAGTAAAGCTCAAGGTTCATACCTTGTTGGCTTAAACGTTGCTCGAATTCACGAACCATACGATCTAACTCAGTGTTGATCATAGCTTCTGGAATTTCGATTTCAGCGTTAGCAGCAGCTAATTCTACTACTTCGTCACGTACTTTGTGCTCAGCTTCGTGCTTTTTGCCTTCTTCTAAGTTTGTGCGAAGTTTTGCTTTTAATTCATCAAGAGTTGCAACCGCTTCGTCTGCTTCTTTAGCGAACTCGTCGTTTAACTCAGGAAGTTCTTTTGTTTTGATTTCGTGAATTGTTACTTTGAATGTTGCTGGTTTGCCAGCTAATTCAGCAGCATGGTACTCTTCTGGGAATGATACTTCAACGTCTTTAGACTCACCAGATTTAAGACCGATTACTTGCTCTTCGAAACCTGGGATGAATGTACCAGAACCGATTGCTAGAGAGTAGTTTTCGCCTTTTCCGCCTTCAAATGCTTCGCCATCAACGAAACCTTCGAAGTCGATTACAGCTGTATCACCGTTTTCAACAGTTCCTTCTTCTTTAACAACTAGTTCAGCTTGACGTTCTTGTAAAGATTTTAATTCGTTCTCTACATCTTCGTCAGTTACAGTTGTTTCAACTTTTTCTACTGCTAAACCTTTGTACTCACCTAATTTAACTTCAGGTTTCACTGTAACTTTTGCAGTGAAGATAAGGTTAGCATTTTTTTCGAACTTCTCGATGTCGATTTCAGGATGATCAACTGGGAAGATACCAGCTTCTTCAATCGCTTCACCGTATGCTTTTGGTAAAATGATATCTAAAGCATCTTGGTATAAAGATTCAATACCAAAGCGTTGTTCGAATAATGGACGAGGCATTTTTCCTTTACGGAAACCTGGTACGTTAATTGTTTTTACTACTTTTTTGAACGCAGCGTCGATAGAGTTGTTTACTTCTTTAGCATCAACTTCGATTGTTAAAACGCCAACGTTACCTTCTAATTTTTCCCATTTTGTAGACATTTATTCTTTCCCTCCAACTATAATAATGTATGCACATACCTCTATAGATTAAGATCTTCATTATCTCTTTTTTGAAATAACAAATACACAAATAATCCTCTAGCAAAAGCTTTCAGATATAATGTTCCAATCTACTAATTGCCCAGAAGACAACTACGGTATATTTTGTTCGAGAATAATATGAAACATATTAAGTAAGAGAATTACACTTCTCTTCTCTTACAAACAGGCAGTTTTCTGCCTTTTGCAACCCTTACATTATAACATAGAATATGCTCGTTTCAAGAACTGAACGATTCTTTTTCATAATTATACGGGCAAATATCCTTCTCTTTCAACACGTAATAACCATTGATAGGCAATATGAAACTCTTCCAATTCGATATTGTATGCTGCCATAAGCTCTTCTTCATCAATAGCCAATCCGAAACGCTTTCTTCCAATTCTCTCTAAAACAGCTGACCAAATCTCTTCTTTATCCATTAATAGAGCAAATGGGAAAACACTAATTTGCAATTCTTTCCAATATGTAACCATTGCTTCAAATATATCGGGATAATTTTGCTCTAATCGACTTGATAATTTATGTATAATGTTATTGGATTGCTCCTCATTATGACCTGTAAATGCTGGAATTACCTTAATCGTATTCCCAAACTTTTCTACCTCTATTTCCTCTTCTACCTGACTTTCTATCATTTTATACAAAATAGAAGTTTTCAAATAGGGGTGTTGCTCTTCTTCTATTAAAAATTTCTTTAAAACAGGTAATGCAAGATCTAAGTCTTTTAACGAAAGTCGCTGAATCGCTCTTAGCTTCTGTCCAAAGTTTTCTCCAAAAATTTCATTAGTAAACTCATCCAACTCAAAATTTGAATCCACTAGCGATGCGTCTCCCTCATTGAGCATACCTTCTGCAAATAAAGCAAGTTGCGCTAATTTTTCCTTTTGATCAGGCATTATATCTTTCGTTTGTAAAACCTTTTCAACAGTTTCAATAACACCTTCATAATCATTTGTTTGAACTAAAATAGTCACGTACGTTTCAAGAATATCACCAAATAAGACAACTCCTGTTTTAAGCAACTGTTCACATTTGTCTTTCGCTTCTTCCATACGTTTTAATTCGAGTAAACAAATAACTGAAGCTAATTCCGTTTGTTCCGTTTCCGCATTATACTGACGTAATATTTCAAAGCAGCGCAATGCATCTTCGAACTTCCGCTCTTTCAGCGCTAAAAAACCTTCATCAATATAGCGCTCTGATAGTTGTGGAAACAATACGACCGTATTTTCTTTTTTATCCATACGTCCGCCTCTTTTTCTTGATTTTAATTATGTTCAAAGTAAATATATCAAATGCGTAATGAGAACACAACATCCCAAAACTATTTGTTTGAAATATAAAAATATTTAATTTTTACATTCCAATACGAATAAATCTCTACTAAAAATTAAAATTGTACAAATAAAAATCCCCAGCAACAAGCGCAGAGGATTCATCATTAATGGAAAGCTTTTATAATTGTGGGGTATATTACAAGGGTAATAATTTGGAGAACAATAATTGCCATAACAATCATGCTAAAATAGAAGATTGGTTTACTTCGCTTCATTAAAAACATAATAATAAGCATCGTACAAGCAAACAAACTTAAGAAGAACAAACTTGTTGTCGAACTAAGTATACCACTTGGGACAAAGAACAATAACACTACACTACAAGTACCTATAATTCCAAATAACCATTCCATTCATTCACTCATTCCCTTTCCCTCTCATGGCTGTTTTCTCTAAGCAATCAAATGTTTCACAACATCAACTACATACGTTAATTTCTCATATGCTACAAATCCAAAAGCAACCGTTAAGCCCGTTACAACTAATCCTTTCATCATTTCTGCCTCCTCGTTTTATCGTTGTTATCTTCATTATAAAAGATTAGCAATTTGTTACCATCGAACTACCTTACAGTTACCTTACAGAATTGTAAGATTTCAAAAGAGGATAGAAAAACACCTCACATAGCTTGAGGTGCTTTCACGGAATTTCTCTATAATCACTTGCAAAATTAACTTTTTTCTCTTGGTTATTTTTCGGAGAATCCAATCTTAAACTAATAGATTTACTAAATAATTTAGGATCAAAATAATTATTCATTACTTTTCTTAACTTACCTTCAGATATTTTCGTATTACAAGAAAACAAAGGATGAAAATGATGTTAATATATTTTTATACAATTAAGAATTTAATTTACAAGGGGGATTATATATGTTTAAAAAAATGGCCGCAGATGTATTAGGACTAAGCGATGTAGGTTCTGTTATTACACCTAAAGACTATGATAAGGTCGATGCCGATGATTATGTAATGCATGAAGATGGAGAGAAAATTTACTTTCTAATTAAATCGAAATCAGATGAATATTGCTTCACAAACAAAGGGTTAATTCACTTAGACGGTACAAGCGCAACAAGTAAAAAACGTACACTACGCCGCTTTCGTTATAGTAAATATCAAATTAAAAACGTAGCACTCGAAACTGCAGGAACGATTGATTTAGATGTAGAAATTAAGTTTCAAATGGGCGATGAACATTACTCAATTGATGTTCATAAAAAACATATTGAAGAATTAAAAGATTTATATAAGGCTTTACTTAAAATCGAAGAAATTTCATACGACAACGATATTACATTACAATATGCACATAAAAGTTTAGATATGGCATCTAATGCCTTTAGCCGCATTTCAAACGCACAAGTAAATTTAGCAGAGCAATTTAAAGAAATGAACGAGATTGCCTTTAACTGGCTTGTTGATACGAAGAAACAATATAATGTGAAAGATTATGGTTTTGTATTTGAGAAGTTTATTAACAACTAATTTAAAATACACAAAAAACCTTGTTATCAAGAGATAACAAGGTTTTCTTAGCGTCCCAGGAGAGATTCGAGCTCCCGCTCCGCCCATTTCCGTACTATTTTATATATTTTGATCGCAGTCTTAATATATCTTCTCCTTCGCGAATGCCTGCCGATCCCTTCCTCACATTTTTTACGACAGTCCAATTCGGGTTAGTTTCATCACCGATGTTCTGTACTGTAAAATTGCCATCACCATATTTTCGGTGGCCTTCTGCCAATTTCTCCGTTAAATCATTCTCATTTGATCTCGCCATCTTTGCGCCATCTCCCTTTTTTATACGACCTTCTTAAACCATCTAACCAATCACAGGTCCAGTCAATTGGAGATTCTCATTTTCCGCTTCTATTAATTGTAACACACTGCCGGGGATAAGTTCCGATAACTGCTGCTCAACCGTACTAGAATGGTAAAGAATTTTATAATATTGCAAGTAAACAATTAAGAGAATCTGGATATGGATTTGAGTTCCATCATAAACCTATTAATTCTTTAAATTAAATAAGATGAATAGGGCGCATAAATGGCGCTCTTTTTATTTAAGAAAAAAAGTACATATGCAACTGCTTAATATCAAAGGAAAGGTCGCAAATATTAAGCATGAACTACACTTATAACCCAAACATCAAATTTTAGACAAACAAAAAACCTTGTTATCTTTTGATAACAAGGTTTTTTTAGCGTCCCAGGAGAGATTCGAACTCCCGACCGTACGCTTAGAAGGCGTATGCTCTATCCGGCTGAGCTACTGGGACATGGAGCGGGTGAAGAGAATCGAACTCTCGACCAGAGCTTGGAAGGCTCTTGTTTTACCACTAAACTACACCCGCATATGTTATTTTCTTTTCTTCGTTAGCGCCGTTTCCCTATCGACAATATTTATTATATGTATAACCACACATAAAGTCAACACCTTTTTTAAAAGAGGATAAATTTTCTTATCCTCTTTTAAAAACTGCCTGTTCAACTAGTTGTCCGTCTAACGTTTCAAAACGAACTTCCATTTGATTTTCATCCATTTCTAATAAAGCAAATGTCTTTTCTACACGCTGACGTGGTAATAAAATACTGCCTGGATTAATAAATAAAACGCCCTCGATTAATTCCGCACCTAATACGTGAGAATGTCCGAAGCATGCAACTTGCGCTCCCACTTCTTCAGCATGGTACGCTAGCGTTTGTAATGTCATTTTTACATTATGTCGATGCCCATGTACAACTAAGAAGCGAATTCCATCTACATCAGTTACAATTTCATCTTGAAAGTTAGCATAATCACAATTTCCTTTTACAACATGGAAACCTTGCAGCTCTTCATGAGCAGGCGTTAGCTCTGAATCACCGCAATGAATCATGATATCTACTTTCCCTTCATACTTCTCTTTTAACTGCTGTAATTCCTTCACAGAGCTATGACTATCGCTTACGATTAAAGCTTTCATCAATCTCTCTCCCTTATTCTCCTAAAAACCATTCAGGGATTTTTTCTTCTAGCTTACGAAGAGCACGTCCGCGGTGACTAATAGCATTTTTTTCATCTGAACTTAATTCCGCCATTGCTTTTTTGTATTCTTCCACATAAAAGATCGGATCGTATCCAAAGCCATTTTCTCCGCGGCGTTGTTCTAAAATAAATCCTTCACATGTCCCGTTTACAATGACAGGCTTTTTATCACCTTCAGGGAAAGCTACTGCTAATGCACAGTAGAAGCGAGCTTTACGCTTATCAAACGGTATTTCATTTAATTCTTGTAAAACTTTATCAATATTCGCTTGATCATCTTTTGGCTCTCCAGCAAAACGAGCTGAATACACGCCTGGTTTCCCGTTTAACGCATCTACAATAAGACCTGAATCATCCGCAATTACAATTGCATTCAACTGTCTACTCAAACTATCCGCTTTTAAGATCGCATTTTCTTCAAATGTTTCACCAGTTTCTTCGACTTCTTCAATATGAGGAAAATCGTGTAATGATTTCACTTCTAAATCAAATCGCTCAAATAACTCAGCAAATTCACGTACTTTCCCCATATTTTTTGTCGCTACAACAACTTGTTTCATACTTTCCACCTCTACTCTATATGAGATACGATGTCACCTAACGCTTCTTTTTGCATATCAATCAGTTGGAAAATGCCTTGTTCTGCTGCATCAAGTAATTCATTTAACTGCGCTCTACTAAACGTCGCTTCTTCTCCAGTTCCTTGCACTTCAACAAACTGACCTTTTCCAGTCATAATTACATTCATATCAACGTCTGCTTTAGAATCTTCTGCATAGTTTAAATCTAAAACAACACCTTGCTCTTCAACAATCCCTACTGACGTTGCTGCTAAATAATCTTTTACTGGAATTTTAGATACTTTTTCTGCTTGTAATAACTTCTCAAACGCTAATACCATCGCTACGTATGCACCTGTAATAGAAGCTGTTCTCGTTCCACCATCTGCTTGGATGACATCACAGTCAATCCAAACTGTTCTCTCGCCAAGCGCTTCTAAATCAACTACAGCACGTAATGCTCGTCCAATTAAGCGCTGGATTTCCATTGTACGCCCTGTTACTTTCCCTTTGCTTGACTCCCTAATCGTACGTTGTTCTGTTGCACGCGGAATCATCGCGTATTCAGCTGTTACCCATCCTTTTCCTTCTCCACGCATAAACGGTGGTACACGCTCTTCAATTGTTGCTGAGCAAATCACCTTTGTATCCCCAACTTCAATTAATACAGATCCCTCTGGATGTTTTAAATAATTCGTATGAATATGTATATGGCGTAATTCTGTTTTCTCTCTACCATCTACTCGCATAAAAATAACCTCCTCTTAATTACTACTCGTTAGTATAGCCAAATTTAAATGTATGATATGTATACAATAAAAGAAGGAGAACCCAAAAAGCAATTCTCCTTTCTTACTTAAGTATATCAAATTATTCAAGATTAAAAACTACCTGTATTCACGTTTTCTGGACGATCTACAGGTTTTATTAACTTTCCGCCCTTTTCATCTATAAGATTTGCTTTTCCATTCACTTCAATAGAAATATTTTTCACACCTTTCTTTTCTGTTAAAGATAAAACTAACGACTTCAATACGTAATTTGAGATCATATTTTTATCTGGGTTTACAAATATATTTTCATTAAAGTTTAATGTAAGATTTCCGTCTTGTAATTTCGGATTCGTAATAAGCTTAACGCCTGGATTAAAATCATTCAGGAGCGATTGATGGATCGGACCTTTTACAAGTTCATCTATAATTGCTGCATAGTCATTTTCTTTACCTTCCGCAACGCGGCGTGTGACTGGTACGTAGTATTGCTGTTTATTATTATTTTGCGCCATAAAATACAGTGTGACTGGTTTTGTATTTGTTACATCTGCTACTTGTTCATCATCGAAGTTAATACCATTTGCACGGCTCACTCCTTCACCAAGCGGTGTACCACCAACCGGCATCTTTGCCAATTTCTCACCATTTATTTGGAACTGCACTTGTTTTATCTCTGTAAATTGCGTCAACGTCCAAGCTATAGATTCAACGATTTGACGCTCTTCTTCTTTCGCATAGTTTTTCATTTCTTTAGAGAAATCAATAACTGCCGTTCCGTCCTTTTTCAAATCTAAAGTCATCGTTGTATTCGCCGGAATGACTGCACGAAACCCATTCGGTAATAAATTCGTTACCGGTCCATCTTTCACAAGGTATTCTAACGTTTGCTTCACAGTCTCATTTGCTTTCGGAGTAGGTATAGCTAACGTTTGTGGTACAACATAACCATTTTTATCAACAAGGTATAGTTCTCTGTTTACCATTTGCCCTTGCTTATCTTTTTTAGCTACTTCTTTCTTCCCACCCTCTGTATACGTAACTTGTTTTGGCGGATCAATTTGTTCAGTTGCTTTCTCTTGATTTATAAAGCCACACCCTGTTAGTAAAACAGCGCTCACAGTAGCACCAACAACCCATTTAAAAGTGGATTTAGGCATGCCATTCCCCCCTAAAATCTAAGTTTGTACTATTATGTATACGAGCTGTTTCACGTTTTAGAACAAGCTGCGCCTCTTATAAATTGAAACTTTAATCAATAGGGGTCTTACTCCCCAGCAAATAGCAAGATAAAACAAAAACTCCTGATTTCTCAGGAGCTCACTTATATAAATTCTACTATTATTCTTTTTCTAAATGAATATGCTTCACATTTTCAATCGGTTGACCGAACCATTTTGATGCAATTTCTTTAAACAAGCCTATTTTTCCTGTTGTTAAGAAGAGATGATCGCTTTGTTCTTCTCCTTCATTCAACATTTTACTATGATATAAGATTGTACTTACTTCACGTGCTGTTTCATCACCAGAACTAATTAGTTGCACTTTATCTCCCATTACTTTTTTAATAACAGGTCCTAAAATCGGATAATGTGTACACCCTAATATAAGTGTATCAATATCGGTACTTTTCAGTGGTTGCAACGTTTCTCTTACAACTTCATACGCCATTTCACTTTCGAAATTCCCACTCTCTACAAGTTCAACGAAAGGTGGACAAGCTAAACTTTCTACCATAACACGGTTATTAATAGACTTTAACGCCTCTTCGTATGCACCACTTTTCACCGTTCCAATCGTTCCAATAATCCCAACGTGATACGTGTTTGTCACTTTTAAAGCTGTACGTGATCCTGGGTGAATAACTCCTACTACTGGAATTGGTAATTGTTTTTGCATCTCTTCTAATACAACTGCAGTTGCTGTATTACACGCAATAACTAACATTTTAATATTTAAGTCTAGTAAATGCTCTGTCATTTCCCACGTAAATTGACGTACTTCTTCTCGAGAACGTGGACCATAAGGACAACGTGCTGTATCTCCTAAATATATGATACGCTCTTTCGGCAACTGACGAATTAATTCCTTCGCTACTGTTAAACCGCCAACTCCTGAATCGATAACACCGATTGCTCTATTCAACTTCATCACCCGTTTTCTCATTCATCATCTTTTATGTTTATCATTATATTTTACACACTTTAAGTTCGCTCACTTCAAATGCTTCTGTATGAAAATTTTCATTTTCCCATGTATAGACTAGGACCTTTTTTATTTTGCTCCTTTTTTTCGTAATTTGCAAGATAGAAAAATAACCGACCTTCTATAAGAAAGTCGGTTTCTTCTATATAAAGTGCATATTCATTGCTCCATCTTTTTTTGAAAAGAAGACATTCCCATTAATAAGAAGAAATGAGCAGCAATTAAAATGACGATCAAAATAAAATTCAATCGATAACTATTTGTAGATTCCATAATTTTGCTCGCTACAGCTGGTCCAAATGCCATACCGAAAAAGTTAATTAAATTATATAAACCAAGACCGACTCCAACTTTAGCTGGATTTAATGTTTTCGGGATAAATGTGTTTAATGATACTTGAATTGCCGAATAACTCATAAATGTTAAAATAACCGCAAATAAAATAAAGAGTAAGTTCCCGTCCGGAATAATCCCTAAAATTAAAAAGCCAATGATCATAACTACAGAAGCTACATACATCATCTTCACATTCCCAAACGAAGGAATAATCTTTCCGGTAATAAAACTAGATACAATACCAAAGAGAGATGCAATAAACAATACAATTCCAATAACGAATGGAGACAATCCATGTCCTCTTCCTAACAGTAATGGTAATAATAATAAACTAGCACATAACGCCACATTAATGATAAATCCGACCGCTATTAAACGAAGTAATGGTTTATTTGTAAATAACTCAATATCAATAAACGGCGACTCCGTTCTCTTCATATGAGCCTTAAATAAAAATAGAAAAACAACAGATAACACAAAAAGCCAACTATTAATATTAACTCCTAATAAAATGGTCGTAATCAATACAAATAATAAAATTGCTCCAATGAAATCAAAGCGAAACACTTCATCTGTATGTCGCGCCTCTTCTGGCATAAATTTTACGAGTAAGAAAATACCAATCATTGAAATAACCATAAATAAAAATAAATACGGCCACCCTAACGTATTTGTAATTGCCCCACCTACTAAAGGTCCAATACCAACCGCTAATGCAATAGAAGAACTAATCATTGCTAACGCACCTGGTTTTTTAGCTGGAGCAACTAATTTCGCCACCGCAATCATACTAAGCGCAATAAACGCTGCTCCGCCGCTCGCCTGCACTAACCTTGCGAAAATGATAATTTCATAAGATTGATTCATAAATCCAACAATAGAACCAGCTACAAATATGATAATAGAAATAATTAATAGTCTTTTTACACTGTAACGATCAGCCAGCTTTCCATATATTATCGAACCAATACCGACAACTAAGGAATACCCTACTACAATCCAACTTACTTTCGATTGACTAATTGATAAATCATTGGCAATATCCTCTAGCGCTACATTAAATAACACAGCGTTCATCGGTCCTAACAAAACAATAAAACATAATGTAAAAACAAACCATTTCGAATGGTTTCTTATATCTTTCCCCATGTGTAACACTCTCCTGATTGCAATTTTAAAACTATCAAACTATAGATAAAAAAATGAACTTATTTAAATGTTGTATCACCACTAAACAACTTCATTAAATGTGTAAAAGTTGCTAATTTATCGCGCGATAAAGTGAAACTTTAATCAGTGAGGTTTGTGTTCATCTCCCACTGATTATTAGCCCTCACCAATCGGGCTTTTACGGGCAGCCCAACCCCCACCTAACTTCTTTGCTTCCGCTGAATTTTGAGATGGAGGTCTTACTGCCCGTTAATGCGGGGTAAATTGAATTCGAAACGAAACACGTATGTTGTTCGATATTCATGGAACTATCATAGTTTCAGCATTACAGTTTGTCAACGAAAAATATACAAAGTAAACTAATTAAGCCTTTTTAGTTTAATTTGTTCGAAAGTTATTATACACTAATTTCGAAGCCGATATAAGGAGGACTGGCATGATTATTCAAATTTACATTTTTTAACTTAATAAAATGAAACGCATACAGAACTTTTATATAGAAGAGACATTATAGGAGGATTATGATGAAGAGAAAAATGTTAGTTGTATTAACAAGCGTAGAAAAATACCCAAATTTAAATAGGGCTACCGGACTTTGGCTTGGTGAAGCTGTACATTTCGTAAAAAAAGTAGAAGAAGCGGGTTACGAAGTTGATTACGTCAGTCCACAAGGCGGTTATACACCAATTGATCCACATAGTTTAGCAATGGCGGAGAGTATCGATTGGGAATGGTATCAAAAGAAAGAGTTTATGAATCGCCTCGGTTCTACAATGAAACCAAGTGAAGTGAATCCAGAAGACTACGCTGTTATTTATTACGCAGGTGGCCACGGGGTTATTTGGGACTTCCCAGAAAATAAAGAACTTCAAAATATTAGCCGCAATATTTATGAAAACGGCGGAATTGTTTCTTCGGTTTGTCATGGAGCTGCTGGTTTATTTCATATTACATTAAGCAATGGGGATCGTTTAATTAGCGGTAAGAAGGTAACAGGCTTTTCAAATGAAGAAGAAAAATTAGCTGAATTAGATCAATTCGTTCCATTTTTAACAGAAGATAAACTCATTAAAAATGGAGGACTTTACGAAAAAGCCGCGCAACCGTGGGAAGCTTATGCTCTAGAAGATAATCGTGTTATCACTGGTCAAAACCCAGCTTCAGGTGGTCTAGTAGCCGAATTAGTATTAAAACAGTTGCAAAAATAATATGTACTAAAAAAGCAGATTCTCCTCTATTAAGGGAGATCTGCTTTTTTACGAAATCATTTGCAAAATAGCAATAACTTCTTTTTCAATTTCAGAATCATCAATTGCTTCTATATACTCTGGTTTAAAAAGTTGATACTTCTTTAATTGATAAAAATCAAGTATCGCTTTCTTTAACGTAATATCGTACTGAATACAAAAAGAATGATCTATAATACGTCTTAACATCACATCATCTTGTACCATAAATAATTGTGCATTCATTTTATTAAAATAACCTTGTTCCATACCCGCTTCAAAAAACATTTGCAAATTATGGTTACGATTTTGTTGGGCAGCGACTAATTGATCCGACAAATGTGGATATGCTTCTTTCAAATCTTGCAAAAAAACATCCGAAATATATGTCACACATTTTAAAGAATGGATAAACGTCTTTTGGAAACGTTCTGTAAATGACATACTTTCATCTTGATTATCCGCATCACCTTCGAGTAGATAGTTCATGAAATCCTCTACTACCACCTCAATAATTTCATCTTTCGAAGAAAAACGTTTATATAAAGTAGCTTTACTAATATCCATATATTTCGCAATTTCATCTATTTTCAATTGGCTAAAACTTGTCTTTCTAATAATGGGCTTTATTTTATTAATATAAGTATTTGCACATGCGACTTTTCTCATTTAAAAGAGCCTCCCCTTTTGTCCATACAAAATAGTATAGCAAATTCACGAATGATTATAAATGAAGTTATTATACTCACTATGCCTTTTTAGTTTATTACATTTTCATATACTATACATAAAAAACTATAATCAATTATTACCAACTGGACGGTTACAAACCAATTTCGAGGCGGGAATTTTAGAATACAGTGAAACTTTAATCAGTGGGGGGGCGTTCATCCCCACTGATTATTAGCTCTCACCAATCGGGGGTCCTACTGCCCGGCAAATAGAGGGATAAAAATACCCACTACCTTTGTTAGTAGCGGGTACTTTTTCTATAATTTATTTACAGCCCTTTTTATAGCCTTACCTATTTCCACGCTAGACTGTGGATTTTGTCCTGTAATTAAATGACCATCTACTACTACATGCGGCGTAAAATTGGGGGCTACATAAAACAAAGCTCCTTCTTCTTTCAACTTACTTTCTAGCAAAAACGGAACGCGCTTTTCTAAATGTACAGCTCTTTCTTCATCGTTTGTATAACCTGTTATACGCTTACCCGCAACAAAAAACGAGCCATCCTTATTTTTCACACCGACTAAAGAGCTTACTCCGTGACAAACAGCCGCTACAATCCGGTTATTGTTATACATATTCTCAATCAAATTTGCTACATATGGATTACCTGGAAAATCTACAATCGCCCCGTGCCCACCACCAAATAAAACCGCATCATAATCCGAAAAATGAACATTTGAAATCGGCTTCGTATTTTGCAATAAAGAAGCTACATGCTTGAATTCGCGAGGTATACCATTCGGAATAGACACTCTATCTATAGGTACTCTCCCGCCTTTTATTGACACAATATCAACATCAAACTTAGCCTTTTTTAATACATGATAAGGAGCTGCGAGCTCTTCAAGCCACAAACCAGTCGGGTGTCCATTCATATCATGAGCACTTGTTGAAACTAACAGTATCCTTTTCAACATATCCCCTCCTTATTACCTATTTATGTATGAAACGTTTTTATCATTCATATAGCAAGTGAAGCAAACAAAAAAATAGCCGACTTTTATATAAAAGTCGGCTGCTTTCTTATAATTCGAGCTCTCCCATACGAAGAAGCTCCACAACTGCTTGTGAACGTCCTTTAACCCCTAGCTTTTGCATTGCGTTTGAGATGTGGTTGCGAACTGTCTTTTCACTTATAAAAAGTTCACCTGCAATTTCCTTCGTTGTTTTATCTTGAACCAGCAATTCAAATACTTCTCTCTCTCTCTTTGTGAGTAAAGGTTTAGATTGATACGCTTTTTCCTTCAACTGGTATAACCCTCCTTGCTTAAGCCAGAGCTGTGTATGTGTAAGTTGGGTGTTTATTTAGTCAAGATATTGTATGAACGAAATGTGCAGGTGGTGAATGAAAATGGGCTTTATTTCCTATGTTATTTTAGACTTTTATACAGTGCGTACACTCTTTTTATCCACTTACTTTCCAACGCGCCATATTTGTTCTAGCAATATACTTACAACCGTACCTACAAATAAGCCATTACCGAATATATATTGCATAACAGACGGCAAGGATTGGAGTGCTCCAGACGGTAAAAACATAACGCCGCTGCCAAATAATACTGCAACGCCTAAAATCGTTACATTCCTTTCACTCATCGGCACTTGTTTTATATTATTAAATCCAATTCCAATTAACTGTACGAACGAAGCCATTAAAACAGCCGATGCGACAGCTGATGGTAAAGATGCTAAGTAACGAATAATACTTGGAAAAAGAGACATTACGACTAGTAACGCACATGCCATTAAGAACGATCGGATATATTTTTGTTTTGTTAAACGTATAAATCCTGCCGTTGCTGGTAACGGAACGACACCTACAGTTGAAAATACAGAAGAGATGATATGCGAAATCCCCCCAACCCATGTTCCATCTTTCAACTGTTTTTGTTCAATAGTCGCTTTATGAATAGTTGCTTGATTAATTGCTATAATAGCTGCCACTGTATTCGAAACTAAAATACATACCATAACAAAACTTGATACAGCCATACCTGTATTCCATTTTGGAAGTCCCCAAGCAAATATATGTGGAAGTTGCACAAAATGAGTTACTTGAGATGGGATTGTCACTTTTCCTGCAATGAGAAAAATAATCCACCCACTAATTAATCCTATTAAAACTGCATAACTTTTGACAAAGCCTTTTCCAAAATTAGATAGTATAATAACGAACAGAAATATACTAAACGCGATCATTGCTGTAAATCCGTCGATTTGAGAAATAGTAGCTGTAATTCCTAACATTCCTTTTAAAAACACACCACTTAATTGTAAACATAATAAAAGTAAAAACGTCCCTGTCACAAGCGGCGTAAATAAAAATAAAATACGTCCTATAAAACCAGTTACTCCTAATCCTATTAAAATAATACCGGAGATTATCATTCCTAATTCTAAAATTTGCAGTGTACTATGTAATTGATCTTGTCCGGCCGTTGCATAAGCAAGTACGGTAAATACACCAACCCAAGATCCAGCCGGCCCATCCGCAATTGGTAGTCTATGCCCAAGCCATCCTTGTAAAAAAGAAGATATACCAACTACAAAAAACGTACGCTGCATTAAATAAAATATTTCTTCCGTCGTAAGATGAAATAATCCGCCAACGACAATTGGTAGTGCGATTGAATTTGCTAATAAAAATATAAACCATTGTAAAGTTCCCATAATATGATTTTGGTTATGTTGATTGTCCAATTTTTTCATCCCTTCTAGCTTTCCTATAAAAATATATTGTAAGAATAAAAAAGAAGAGTTCTATCCTCACCATTAGAACCCTCCTCAAAATATTTAAACGATTCTTCTACACAAGATTATTTAATTCCACCTCATTTAAACTTCCAACAACAATATTTCCTTTATACACGACTAAACGTTTTTCTGTTTGACGCGCTACTGCTTCAGCAGCGCATGTCGCATTCGTCAAAACAAAGCTCGCTTCATCCCCTACATTCGGCCATACTCGCTTCCCTTCCTTATTTAACGTTTCTTTTCCTCCTGTAATAAAGCGGAGTGCTTTTCCTAAAGACCTTTCGTCACTCCACCCAAAACGCTCTGCTAATCGATTCGCCTTTTGAAGCATATCACCTGTTCCAAACGGTGACCAATGATCTGTAATGCTATCATTGCCTAATGAAACCTTAACACCTTTTTTATCTAATAACGGAATTGGGATTACTTGTTTACCAATTGGCACTGTTGAAGTAATATCAATATTTACATTTGCGAGTCTTTCTGCCACTTCTTCAGCCTCTTTATCAGTAACACCACCAAGTCCAAGTGCATGACTAATCGTTACACGGCCTTGCCATCCTGCTTCTTCTGTTAAACTTGCCAATCTCTTCATCGTAAACGTTCCAAGATTATTCGCATCGTGCAAATGAATATCAACATCCGCATTAAATTCGACTGCGATATCCATAATTGTATGTAATGACTTTTCAATGTCATTATCCACTGTAGCTGGATCTACTCCTCCGACTAGATTGGCACCCATACGCATCGCATCTTTCACGAGTTGCACAGAATTACTGCGCAATAATCCATGTTGCGGAAACGCAACAATTCTACTAGATACTCGATTTTTATATGTTTCTAATGCCGCTAACGTCGCCTCCAAATTACCAAGCCCAATAATTGGATCAACATTACAATGCGTTCTAATATTCGTTGCACCATTTTGCAGTAGTAACTCTAGCATATTTTCCGCTCTATTTTGAGCAGTCGCTAATTGCTTTGGTAAAATTTTTTCTTCTTCATTAAAACGTGTAAAAATACTTTCTGCTGGCATACAAGCTTTCCATGGGCCACTATAATATGTTTTATCAATGTGAATGTGCATCTCTTTGAAAGCTGGCAACATTAATAAGTTCTTAGCATCAAAAGTTACTATATCTTCCTCTTGAACAATCCCTTTTATAATTTTTTTAATTCGACCATCTTCAATAAGTAAACTGCATAATTCTGTTTCTGTTTGTGAAATTCTCTCTTCTTCATATGTATATCCTGATTCAAGCATTACGTTAGTCAACCAATATACTGTCATCTCTATTTCCCCACCCTTTATTAAAAATCACCTCATAACTACAAGTTTAATATCCACTGAAAATTAAGACAATTAATACGATCGCTTCTCACAAAAAAATGTAATACAACCCCATAGTCTTCTCATAAATTTCCATATAGAATAAAAGTATGCAGTTTGATATAAAAAGGAGTTGATTGGAATATGTCAAAAAGGTTATGTAAATCCGAAACTGATAAAATGCTATTTGGTATATGTGGTGGTTTAGGAGAATATTTTGATATTAGCTCTACTCTTATTCGTATCATTTGGGTTATTGCTGTTTTATGTTTTGGGACAGGATTTTTAGTTTATTTCATTTGTTTATTACTTATGCCACGTTCGTACTAATGGCATCATTTCACATACTTAAGAAGAGCAAATCACCTATAGAATCCTATAGGTGATTTTTTCATGAAGAATATTTCATCGTTAAATGTAATACCGCCACTTCTTCTTCTTCATTTTTATAAATATGCTTCTTATTCGCTTCAAATTGAATGGAATCAAACTCATTTAATTCGTATACATCATTCTCCACTTGAATAGACACTTTCCCTTTCATTACCGTTACAAGCTCAATCGCACCTTCATGATGAGCTTCTGGCTCATATATACTATTTGATCGTAAACAAGCACGGTGCATTTCCATCCCTGTTTCTTTCGTATAACGGAACATCGTTTCTAAATGCCACGCTTGTCCTTCATCTACTGCAAATCCTTCTCCACAGCGCGCAACAGCTACAGGTTCTCCAGCAACCATTAATCTGGATAAAGGAATTGATAACCCTTTCGTTATTTTCCAAATGACAGCTAGTGTCGGATTTGTTTCCCCTCTTTCTATCTTTCCTAATGTTAATTTACTAACTCCTGTTTTATGGGCTAATTCTTCTAAACTTAATTTCTGTTCATTTCGAATTTGTCTCAATAACTGTCCAACTTGTTGAATGACTTCTTTCGTTTGCATATCTTCATTTTCTTTCATATATAAAACCACCTCAAAGTATAAAATAGTTTACTTTTAACAATTAAAAGTATATCATACTATACATAATTATTTATTTTCGAAAGGAGTGCTATACTTCATGCGCGCAATTTTATTAGGTCTTTTATCATCGGCCTTTTTTTCTGCAACCTTTATTATTAATAGAGCAATGAATGTATCTGGAACGAGCTGGGCTTGGACAGCTTCCTTCCGTTTTTTATTTGCTCTTCCTATTTTATTCCTTATCGTTTTATTTCGCAAAAACTTTAGGGGATTATGGGAAGAGTTAAAAAAACATCCATTGGCATGGATCGGATGGGGTTCTGTTGCCGGTATTGGTTTTTATTCTTTATTAAGTTTCTCAGCTGTCTTTTCTCCAGCTTGGCTCGTTGCTGGAACTTGGCAAGTTACGATTTTAGCTGGTTTACTACTATCACCACTATTTTTCGTGAAAATAGAAACAAAATCAGGTACGAAACTTGTACGCGGAAAAATTCCACTTCGTAGCTTATATGTTGCATTATTTATTTTACTTGGTGTAATTTGTATGCAAGCAACTGCCGCAGGCCATATTACAATGACTCAGTTCATTTCAGGTTTTTTACCTGTCGTATTAGCCGCTTTCTTATATCCGTTCGGTAACCGAAAAATGATGGAGCTTGTTGGTGGACGCCTTGATACGTTCCAACGTGTATTAGGAATGGCAATTGGAAGTCTTCCTATAACAATCTTGCTTGGTATATACGGATTTTCTACTACTGGCATTCCAACATCCAACCAAATGCTTCAAGGATTTTTGTTAGCATTATGTTCCGGCGTTATTGCAACGATGACATTTTTCTTTGCTACTGACTTAGCAAAAGATAACCTCGCTCTACTTGGAGCTGTTGAAGCAACACAAGCTGGAACGATGGTCTTTACCGTACTTGGAGAAATCATTTTCTTAAATGGTTCACTCCCTGGAGGACTTTCTCTCATCGGAATGATTATTATCATGTTAGGAATGGTTGCAAATAGTATTTTAAACCGTTCTGTTCCAGTCGTTAAACAGAAAAAATCGGCATAAAAAAAGGGTATGGTTCTATAGAGATGAACCATACTCTTTTTTATTGTCCCCCTATTTCGCCTTATCAGAATAGTATTTCATTGGCTGTTTATACTAAAACTTATGTTATAATACGTTTCATGCGCATTAATAGGAGGTAAATTATGTTAAAAAAAGCAATCGCTGAATTTATTGGTACATTTGTACTTGTATTATTCGGAACTGGAGTAGCTGTCACTGGCGGCGGAATTGAAGGAATTGGAACATTAGGAATCGCTATGGCTTTCGGCTTATCTATTGTAGCTATGGCATATAGCATCGGAACAATTTCTGGATGTCACATTAACCCAGCAGTATCAGTAGCTATGTTCATCAACAAACGAATGAACGCTATGGAACTTTGTTATTATGTATTAGCTCAAATTTTAGGTGGTTTATTAGGAACTGCAACGTTAGTAACAATTTTAAAATCTGCTAAAACACCTTTAGATAATTTAGGACAAAATGGTTTCGGAACTCTTGGTTTATCTGGAGCATTTTTAGTTGAGTTCATTTTAACTTTCGTATTTATTTTAGTTATCGTTGCTGTAACAGGTAAAAAAGGAAGTTCTTCTTTAGCTGGACTAGTAATTGGTTTCACATTAGTTTTAATTCACTTATTAGGAATTCCGTTAACTGGAACATCTGTTAACCCAGCTCGTAGTATCGCACCAGCTTTATTTGTTGGTGGAGAAGCACTTTCTCAACTATGGGTATTCATCGTAGCACCAATTCTTGGTGGTATCTTCGCAGCTATCGTAGGTAAATTCATTTTAAATACTGAAAAATAGAATTTTCAATATTTCTGAATAAAAAAATGCGAGCCCTCATTATGAGGAAGCTCGCTTTTTTTATTCTTTCATTTTAGACTTTAAATTTGTAACTAATTGATCTACCGTTACATTTGCAAGTACGTTTTCCATCGCTTCTTGCGCTTGCATTAAAATAATTTCTAATACTGATTGAATATTAGCTCCTACTGGACATTCAATGTTGGGATTTTCATGGAAGGAAAATAGTTGTCCTTCTTCTACAACTTCCACTGCTTTATATACATCAAGTAATGTAATTTCTTCTAAATCTCGAGCAAGTGTCGTACCACCTTTACCAGCTTGTACATCAACAAGTCCTGCTCTCTTCAACATTCCTGTAATGCGACGAATCACAACTGGATTTGTATTCACACTACCGGCAATCCATTCAGAGGTACAGCGAGAGTTTCGATCTATCGCAAGTAATGTCAGCATATGAACACCTACTGTAAAACGACTACTAATCCCCATCTGCACACCCTCCTTTTTATTCATTCTATTAAAAGACGACTCTTATTATTATATACTATTTTTAATTTATACATAAAGAAAAAGCATGATTTCAATAGGAAATCATGCTTTTCTCTCATTATTGACGCTTTATAAATTTCGCTAAATCTTTAAATTTCACTTTATCTGAGTAATTCATTACGCCGTTTACGTAAATGCGGCTTGTAACAGCATTTAATACTGCAATTGTCGCCAATAAGACTGCTAATGTTATCGTAATTTCTAGCATACCTGCTTCACCAGCTACAATACGTGAGAAGGTAACCATCGGTGTAAAAAATGGAACGTAAGAACTTACAACAACGATAGTACTATTCGGATCACTTAATGATTTAATACTAATAAAGAATGCAGCCATAATTAAAATCATTACCGGGAAAGATACAGCTTGTAAATCTTCCGTCTTAGATACGACAGCTCCAGCAGCAGCATACATCATCGCATAAAGTAAATATCCCGTAATGAAATAAACAAGAAACATGCTGATAACTTTTGCATCTAATTTTGTAAAGTCAATTGGAATACCAAATAGTGAGGCACTTTCTAAATCGACCCAACCTAACAAATATGGAATAAGATAACCACACGCCAATACGACAAGTTGCAATAACGCCGTTGAAACAACCGCTAAAATTTTCGCATACATCATCGTAAGAGGCTTCACTTTCGGAAGCATTACTTCCATTACACGTGACGCCTTTTCAGATGCAATATTCATTGCGATTGTATTTCCGAACGCTACAATAAACATATATAAAGCAAATGTAAAGAAATAGGCAATTCCGAAAGAAGATGTACGATCTTTTATCGCTTCTTGCTTCACTTGAATTTCTGTTTGTAATTGCTGTGCAATTTCTGGTGAAACATTATTTTTGGCAATCGTTACCATCGTATATTGTTGCTTTAAATATCCTGCCATAATTGCAGAAGTTGCTTGGCTTGGAAATCCATTATACATATATGTAATCGATGGAGCCCCACCCTTTTCCGTCACATGGAATAGACCATCTAAATCGCCTTCTTCTACTTGCTTATGCAGTTTATCAAAATCATCCTTTGAACCAATTGTTATTTTTGCTGATGGCAATAGCTTATTTAGCTCATCTTTTTGTACTTTATATGTGGAACTCTCTACTACAACTGCAATTTTATCTTTATCCTTATTTTTATCATCGCCTGAAGTAAAATGATTAAATGCAAAAATCCCAAACACAACTAAAAATAAAATCGCACTCGTAATTAATGATTTCTTAGATAAAAACGCTTCCCTAAAATAAAATGAAAATACGTGAGAAAATTTACGCATCGTTATTTCGCCCTCTCTACAAAGATTTCGTTTAACGTCGGCTCTAACATTTTGAATTGTCGTAAGCTAACACCTTGCTCTTGCAACTGTTGCAAAATCTTGAGAGCTTCCGCATCGTCTTGTACTTTCACATAAAGAAGGCCTTGTTGTTTTTCATACGATACATGTATAGCTTCTAATCCCTTTTCATTCTCTACTGTATCTTCAATCGTTAAATTACGGAAACCGTATTCTTTCTTAATATCACTTAGCTGTCCTTTTACGACTGCTTCACCTTTTTTCAAAATACATACATGTTGGCAAAAAGCCTCTACTTGTTCCATACGATGACTTGATAAAATAATCGTCTTTCCGCTCTGTACTTGTTCTTCAATAATACTAGCTAACATCCCAGCATTAACTGGATCAAGGCCGCTGAATGGTTCATCTAAAATGAGAAGTTCCGGATTATGAAGAAGAGCAGCAATTAATTGGATTTTTTGCTGATTCCCTTTTGAAAGCTCTCCAGCCGTTTTAAATTTATATTCTGGTATCGCTAAACGCTCTAACCAGTGATCAATAGCGTGATCCACTTCTTTCTTCGACATTCCTTCTAATCTACCAAAATATCGCAGCTGATCTATTACTCTACTTTTTGTATATAAACCTCTTTCTTCTGGTAAATACCCAATTGTTACACCACTATTTCCAAATGCTTTTCCATCCCATGTAATCGAACCTTCATTAGGCGTTAATAATCCGAGAAGCATTTTGATTGTTGTTGTTTTCCCTGCACCATTTCGTCCAAGTAACCCTAGTACTTCACCTTTTGGTAACGAAATTTGCAAACCGTTAACTGCTTTTGATTCCCCAAATTGTTTCGTTAAGTTTTGAATTTGTAAACTCAAGTATAAAGCCTCCCCTTTAGTATCATTCGTACTCTCTTTCAAAGACTATGTTTATTCAAGACAAAATATAGCACCACGCTTCATCCTCTTATATGTAAACATCGTCATGAATCCATCATTTGTTCTATTTAGTTAAAATTGTAAATAACAAAGTTCTTTTTGTCAATTATAATTGTCATTACGACAATAAAACTTGTCAAAACAGCTATTATTATTTTGCTCATCTTTCTAATATAGGACATACTACTATATATACAAAAGACAATATGCAAATGTTCATATAAAAATATTATATTTTAATATATAATATAAAATGATTTTCTAACATCAAGGAGGATACATATGAAGATGAAGAGGGGCATTACCACTTTATTATCTGTAGCGGTTCTATCTACATCACTTGTAGCATGTTCAGGAACACCAGAGAAAACAGTGGCGAAAGAAGAGAAAGTAAAATTAACAGAACAACAATTAATGGCTGATTTATGGTATCAAACAGCCGGTGAAACGAAAGCACTTTACTACCAAGGGTACAACATTGGTCAATTAAAGCTTGATGCAATTCTTGCAAAAGGGACAGAGAAAAAACCTGCTATCGTCCTTGATTTAGACGAAACTGTTTTAGATAACAGTCCTCATCAGGCAATGAGCGTAAAAACAGGCAAAGGCTATCCTTACAAATGGGATGATTGGATTAAAAAAGCTGAGGCTGAAGCCCTTCCAGGCGCAATTGATTTCTTAAAATATACAGAGTCTAAAGGTGTAGATATTTACTACATCTCAAATCGTAAAACGAATCAACTAGATGCAACAATTAAAAATCTTGAGCGTGTAGGTGCTCCTCAAGCAACGAAAGAACATATATTACTACAAGATCCGAAAGAAAAAGGAAAAGAAAAACGCCGTGAACTCGTTTCTCAAACCCATGATATTGTCTTATTCTTCGGTGATAACTTATCTGATTTCACAGGTTTTGATGGAAAATCTGTAAAAGATCGTAACCAAACAGTAGCAGATTCAAAAGCACAATTTGGTGAGAAATTCATTATTTTCCCGAATCCAATGTATGGCGATTGGGAAGGCGCTTTATATGATTATGATTTCAAAAAATCAGATGCAGAAAAAGATAAAATCCGTCGCGACAACTTAAAATCATTTGATGTAAAATAAAAGAGGATGGCATTCGCCATCCTCTTTTATTTTACTTTCTCTGTTAAAGGCAAGATAAATACTTCCACACGTCTATTCTTTGCCTTTCCTTCTTGTGTATCGTTTGGAGCAATTGAACGGTATTCTCCGTATCCAATCGCACTAAATTTTTCTGGTTGTAATTCTTTATTTTGCAGTAATACTTGCATAAAATTAACTGCCCGCTGCGTACTTAATTCCCAATTCGACGCAAACTGCGCATTGGCAATAGGGACATTATCCGTATGACCCGATACTGTAATTTCACGAGGTGACGCTGAAACAAGTAAGCTAGACATCTCTTTTGCAATCCCTAAAGATTCTAATTTCACATCTGCTTTCCCCGAATCAAACAGTATATTTTCTAATATTGTCACCATTAATCCCTTTTCAGTTAATTTAGTTTGAAAAGAAGAAGATAATTGTTTTTCATTAATATATTGATCAATCTTTTTTTGTAATGCTTTCAATTCATCCATCTCTTTTTTTTCTTTAGCTCTAGCTTCTTCTTGTTTTTTTGCTTGTTCTGCCTCAAGGCTACTTGCTGATAATTCTTTTTCATCATTTGGCTTTTGATCACTTAAAAATTCTTTGTTACCTGTTCCCCCAGCTAATTCACTTCGAAAAGCAACTGCCATCTGTTTAAACTTCGCAGCATCTATACTACTCATTGCGAATAAAACGATAAACAATGCAAATAACAACGTTAACATATCAGAATATGGGATTAACCACGTTTCATCGATATGCTCATCATGTTTTTTCTTTTTGCCTCTTCTATTTTTCTTACTCCGCATTTTTTTCTGCTCCTTTTTCTAGCTTTTTACGCTCAGTTGCAGAAAGTGCACCTAAAATGCGGTTCTTCATAATAAACGGATATGTACCTTCTTGTAACATTAATAAACAATCAATGATTAAACGTTTTTTCTCAATTTCAGCTGAAGATTTTTGCTTTAACTTATTTGCAAATGGATGCCATAATACATAACCTGAAAAAATACCAAAAATCGTTGCAATAAACGCACCCGAAATAGCATGACCTAACTTTTCAATATCAGTTAAGTTACCAAGCGCAGCTACAAGACCGATAACAGCACCTAAAACTCCTAATGTCGGTGCATACGTACCAGCTTGTGAAAAAATAGCAGCTCCCTTTGCATGTCTTTCTTCAATTGCTTCTAATTCAGATTCCAAAATCTGCTCTAAATCTTCTGCGGATACGCCATCAATCACAAATTTCATACCGCGCAAAAGAAATTCATCTTGAATTTTGTCTAATTGTTGCTCTAAAGACAAAATACCGTATTTTCTACTTTCAGATGTCCAATGAACAAATAATTCTAGCAACTGTTCATAACTTAAATCCTTTTTATTTGAACCAAAAAGAACTTTAAATAGTTTTGGAACCCTTTTTAGTTGATTCATCGGAAATGCAATACATACTGCAGCAAATGTACCGATAAAAATAATTAATGCTGCGGCAGGATTTAATAAGGCTGTTACGTCAGCGCCCTTGACGACCATCCCTACTACCACTGCTACAAATCCTAAAATAAGTCCAATAATTGTTGCAAAATCCATTCCCATTCACTCCTAGTCTATACAAGAAGTTCTTTATTCTCGATAATCGCTACATCTTCTTATGTATATATATTACATAAAAAATGCAAATCATGAAAGATAAGAAATGAATTATATAAAAAAATACTACAAATTCACACATTTTCTGACATTTTCTTTGCATTTCTATTACGTTATGACTCTTATATTCCTTTTCCAACAAACTAGATTTATAATAAAAAAACAATACACATTTTATGAAGAAGGGACTGTGATTACAAGGCATCATGAAAAAGATAATAATTATTTCTGCCACTACTATTGTAATCGGGATCACATCTTTCGCTTACTTTGGTTCTAAAACACCACTACATAATGAAGCAAAAGCTGTAGAAAGTCAAAAGCATAATAACCATAAAAAAGAAGAGATTCCTGCTTTTCCAAAAGCTGATCATAATGCAAAGAAAATAGACAATGACTTTTCAGTTGTAACAAATCCAAAATCTAATCTTGTCTTAATTAATAAACATCGAAAACTACCAGATGGATACATTCCTGAAGACTTAACGAGACCAAATGTACCATTTATTAGTCCAAAAGATAAAGAAAAAACATTGCTGCGCAAAGATGCTGCCGAGGCACTTGAAAACATGTTCAAAGCTGCGAAAAAAGAAGGGCTTGATCTTACAGCTGTATCTGGTTATCGTTCATACAAACGCCAAAAATCGTTGCATGATACATACGTTAGACGTCAAGGAAAAGCCGAAGCTAATTCGGTAAGCGCAATTCCTGGTACAAGTGAACACCAAACGGGTTTAGCAATGGATATTAGTTCAAAATCAGCTAAATTTCAATTAGAGCCTATCTTCGGAGAGACAGCAGAAGGAAAATGGGTCGCGGAACATGCTCATGAATTCGGCTTTGTCATTCGTTACTTAGAAGATAAAACAGATACAACAGAATATGCCTATGAACCATGGCACTTACGCTACGTTGGTAATCCATACGCTACATACCTATATAAACATCACTTAACATTAGAAGAAGCGATGGAAGACAAAAAATAAGAGAGCAAATTGCTCTCTTATTTTTCTTTCACTCTATTATTGTAGTAATTTCTTCTTCCATTCTTCAGGCCATGGTTCGCCTCTTCCTGTTTTTTTCGAAGCTTGAACCATCATTCCGCGACCTACTAAACAAACCTCTCCTGCTGCATTCTTCACCATATAATGTAAATCTAAAGAAGAATTCCCGACCGATCCTGCCTTTACATACACCTTCAGCTGTTCATCAAAATATATTTGCTTAATAAAATTACATTGTAAATCCGCAACAACGATCATCGTTTCTGATGATGCATGTGTCCACTCTTGCATAAATCCAAGTTCTTTAAACAACGCAATACGAGCTTCTTCAAAATAAGTAAAAGCAACGACATTATTTACATGTCCAAACATATCTACTTCACCAAAACGAACCTTTACAGGGTTGTAAAACGAAAAACCACTTTCCCATTGCTCAAAGTCTTCAATATAAGAAATCCTCTTCATTGTTATCTCTCCTTTTCACCTTGAAATAAACAGAATAAACAGAAAAATAAAGTTATAAATATTGCCTCTTCGATATGAAGAGGCAATATTTATTAATAGTTATTATCGCTACCAAAGAAATCTTTGAACGATTGAATTGTTGTATCACGGTTTAATGCCGCAATTGAAGTTGTTAAAGGAATACCCTTCGGACATGATTGCACACAGTTTTGAGAGTTACCACAGTTTGCTAGTCCTCCATCTCCCATAATTGCACGTAAGCGATCTGCTTTATGCATTTCACCCGTTGGATGTGAGTTGAATAAGCGAGCTTGTGATAACGGTGCTGGTCCAATAAAGTCAGACTTACTGTTTACGTTTGGACATGATTCTAAGCAAACACCACATGTCATACATTTTGAAAGCTCATAAGCCCATTGACGCTTTTTCTCAGGCATTCTTGGTCCTGGACCTAGGTCATACGTACCATCAATTGGAATCCACGCTTTAACGCGTTTTAGAGCATTAAACATGCGACTACGATCAACTTGTAAGTCACGTACAACCGGGAATGTCTTCATCGGTTTTAAGCGAATTGGTTGCTCTAATTGATCGATAAGTGCCGTACATGATTGACGTGGTTTTCCGTTAATCACCATCGAACATGCACCACATACTTCCTCTAAGCAGTTCATATCCCAGGCAATCGGAGTTGTTTGGTTCCCTTTTGAATCAACAGGATTACGACGGATTTCCATAAGTGCTGAGATAATATTCATATTCGGACGATATGGAATTTCAAACTCTTGGTCAAACGCTTGCGCATCTGGCCCGTCTTGTCTCGTAATGATGAGGCGGATTGTTTTCTCAGACATGTTGTTTATCCCCCTTCTCTTCACCCTTAGCAGCTACATCGTGTTTTGAAGAATAATCACGTTTACGCGGTTTAATTAACGAAATATCAACGTCCTCGTAATGGAATGCTGGTGCATTTCCTTCTCCCTCAAATTTTGCCATCGTAGTTTTTAAGAAGTTTGCATCATCACGATTTGGGAATTCAGGTTTGTAATGCGCCCCACGGCTCTCATTACGGTTATATGCGCCAATTGTAATAACACGTGCTAACTCAAACATATTTGCAAGTTGGCGTGTAAATGAAGCACCTTGGTTACTCCATCTTGCTGTATCGTTAATGTTAATACGTTTGTAACGAGCCATTAATTCTTCAATTTTCGCATCTGTTTCTAATAATTTTTTATTTTCACGAACTACTGTAACGTTATCTGTCATCCATTCTCCAAGCTCTTTATGAAGAACATACGCATTTTCGTTACCATCCATCGTTAAAATATTGTTAAATTTCTCTGTTTCGATTAATTCATTTTGCTCATATACAGTAGATGAAACAGCATCAGATGATTTAGAAAGACCTTTCATATACTCAATTGCGTTTGGTCCTGCTACCATACCACCATAAATTGCTGATAATAGTGAGTTCGCACCAAGACGGTTACCACCGTGCATAGAATAATCACACTCACCTGCTGCAAATAAACCTGGAATGTTTGTCATCTGTTTATAATCAACCCATAGTCCGCCCATTGAATAGTGAACAGCTGGGAAGATTTTCATCGGTAGTTTACGAGGATCATCCCCTGTAAATTTCTCATAGATTTCAATAATTCCACCTAGTTTAATATCTAGTTCTTTTGGATCTTTATGAGAAAGATCTAAGTACACCATGTTTTCACCGTTAATACCTAGTTTTTGCTCTACGCAAACATCAAAGATTTCACGCGTTGCGATGTCACGAGGTACAAGGTTTCCGTAAGCCGGATATTTTTCTTCTAAGAAGTACCATGGTTTACCATCTTTATATGTCCAAACACGTCCACCTTCACCACGTGCAGATTCACTCATAAGACGTAATTTATCGTCTCCAGGAATTGCCGTTGGGTGAATTTGAATGAACTCACCGTTTGCATAATATGCGCCTTGTTGATATACAGCAGAAGCTGCTGTACCTGTATTGATAATGGAGTTTGTTGATTTTCCGAAAATGATACCAGGGCCCCCTGTTGCCATAATCACGGCATCTGCTCCGAAACTTCTAATCTCCATAGTTTGTAAGTCTTGTGCAACGATTCCTCGGCACACACCTTCATCATCAACAACAGCTCGTAAGAAATCCCAACCTTCATATTTCGTTACAAGTCCTGCTACTTCGTGACGACGTACTTGCTCATCTAATGCGTAAAGTAATTGCTGTCCAGTTGTTGCACCAGCAAATGCTGTACGGTGATGTTGCGTTCCACCAAATCGACGGAAATCAAGAAGTCCTTCTTCCGTACGGTTGAACATAACACCCATACGGTCCATTAAATGAATGATACCAGGTGCTGCTTCACACATTGCTTTAACTGGTGGTTGGTTCGCTAAGAAGTCCCCACCATAAATTGTATCGTCAAAGTGGATCCATGGAGAATCCCCTTCACCTTTCGTATTTACGGCACCGTTAATTCCGCCCTGAGCACATACAGAATGTGAACGTTTTACTGGTACTAAAGAAAACAGTTCAACATTTACTCCTGCTTCTGCCGCTTTAATCGTTGCCATTAAGCCAGCCAAGCCACCGCCGACTACTATAAGTTTCCCTTTCATGCTCTCCCACTCCTTACTGGTTTGCTAGCTGTGGATCGATGAACGCTAATAATGCACTCACACCTACATAAGATAAACCTAAGAAAATAGCTAATGTTACATAAGTAGAGATTCTTTGTGAACGTGGAGATACTGTAATTCCCCAGCTGATGCAGAATGTCCATAGTCCATTTGCAAAGTGGAAAATTGTTGAAACAACACCAACTAAGTAGAATGCAAACATAGCTGGATTGTTTAAAATATCTGCCATCATATCATAGTTTACCTCTTTACCTAACATTGCTTGAATACGAGTTTCCCAGACGTGCCAAGAAATGAAGATCAGCGTAACGATACCTGAAATTCTTTGGAAGACGAACATCCAGTTACGGAAATAACCGTAAGAAACCGCATTGTTCTTAGCTGTAAATGCAATATATAAGCCATATATAGCATGGTACAGTATCGGTAAAAAGATGATGAAAATTTCTAGCGCATACCGGAATGGAAGGAGCTCCATAAAGCCTGCAGCTTTGTTAAAAGCCTCTGCTCCTCGTGTTGCAAAGTTGTTTACAATTAAATGTTGCGTCAAAAAGACACCAACCGGGATGACCCCCATTAATGAGTGCCACTTACGAAACGTATACTCGCGGCCTTTCATGTCCCCATTACCCCCCTTGAATGTTTGACTGCTGTTTTCAGATTAGTTTATGACAATAATGTTTTTTCACTATTGGCATAAGAAAAACTGAAAAAATTATTCGAAATATTTCAGCATAATTTGATACCAAGTTCATTTTACTCCTATTTTTGTCGAAGCGTCAAGAAAACGTATACATAATTTGCATATAATTTGCCAATTCTTTTTTTCTTCTTATATATTCAGATTTTCCTAAAGAAAAATCTGTTTTTATAAATGTGAAATGTTATATAATAATCCCTATAGAAAGAGGGGAATATTGTGAGTAAAAATACAATCGATACAACATCTTTAGAAGATGTTTCATTGAACGCCTTCGCTTATGAATTGCTACGTGAAGAATTACTACCTGATTTAATCGGCAACGATTTAGATGGTATTTTATACTGGTCTGGTAGAAACCTTGCAAGAAAATATCCGCTAGAAACAATTGAAGAAGTCATTCAGTTCTTTGAAAAGGCTGGCTGGGGCACTTTAAGCATTGTTGAACATAAGCGTCGTGAAATGCAGTTCCAACTTAAAGGCACACTCATCGCAGAACGTCAAAAACAAAAACGACATTCTTCTTATCAACTAGAAGCCGGATTCATCGCTGAACAAATCCAAAAGCAACGGAACGTCGTTGCAGAGTCATACGAAGAAAAGAAAAAACGTTCTGACTCTATTACATTTCTTGTAAAATGGGATATAAAAGATCTCATTGAAGTGTAAGCATTACCTACAGTCAACTAGACATATCAGTTTAGTTGACTTTTTTGTATTTTCATTCAGATGAGTTTATTTTAAATCTTCAGAAATTATACCAAAAAACAGAAGACGTTGTAAACTACAACGTCTTCTTATCTGTTAAATACGTATAAATCGTCTCCGCGACATTTTTCGGCATACCCGCTTCGACAAATTCCTCTATAGAAGCTTCTTTCATCTTCTTTAATGAACCAAAATGTTTTAACAATACCTTTTTCCGTTTATCACCGATTCCTGGAATATCATCCAATGCTGATTGAATGACAGATTTCCCATGTAATTGACGATGGAATGTAATCGCAAATCGATGCACCTCATCTTGAATACGCTGCAATAAATAAAATTCTTGGCTATTTCTCTCAAGCATCACAGGTTCCGGTGGATCCCCAATAATTAAATGGGAGGTTTTATGTTTATCATCTTTTACAAGACCTGCCATCGGAATATATAATCCGAGCTCATTCTCTAAAATATCACTTGCAGCCGCTAGATGGCCTTTTCCTCCATCAATAATAATCAAATCAGGTAAAGGTGAATTTTCTTTAAGCGCCCTTGTATAACGGCGCCTCACAACTTCCCTCATAGACTCATAATCATCTGGCCCTTGAACCGTTTTAATTTTATATTTTCGATACTCTTTCTTCGCCGGTTTCCCATCGATAAAAGCAATCATTGCAGAAACGGGATTTGTTCCTTGAATATTTGAGTTATCAAACGCTTCAATACGATACGGCGTTTCAATCCCAAGCTGCTTCCCTAAATGATCTACCGCTTTAATCGTTCGTTCTTCATCACGTTCAATTAAGTAAAACTTCTCTTCAAGAGCAATCTTCGCATTTTTATTTGCCAATTCTACAAGGTCTTTTTTCTTACCACGTTTCGGCTGCGTCGCTTCCACTTCTAAAAAGCGCTCTACTAATTCCGAGTCTATACTTCCTGGAACGACAATTTCCTTCGGCTTAAAATGACTACTGTTTTCATAAAATTGGCCGATAAACGTTAAAAAACCCTCTTCTGGTTCATCGTAAATTGGAAACATAGAAACATCACGTTCAATTAGCTTTCCTTTTCGAACGAAGAAAACTTGAACACACATCCATCCTTTATCCACTGCATATCCAAACACATCACGATCTACTAAGTCACTCATAATCATCTTTTGTTTTTCCATAATCGCATCAATATGAGCAATTTGATCACGCAACTCTTTTGCACGTTCAAACTCTAGTTTCTCTGAGGCCTCATACATTTTTATTTCTAGTTCTGAACGAACTTCTTTATGTCCACCATTTAAAAACTTAATAATTTCATCTACAATTTCTTTATTTTGTTCTTCCGTCACTTCTTTCACACAAGGCGCTAAACATTGACCCATATGATAATACAAACAAACTTTATCTGGCATATTCGTGCATTTCCGAAGTGGATACATACGATCTAGCAGTTTTTTCGTTTCATGAGCAGATTGTGCATTTGGATAAGGACCAAAATATTTCCCTTTATCCTTTTTTACGTTTCGAGTAATGAGTAAGCGCGGTTGCTTCTCCGCCGTAATTTTAATAAAAGGATATGTTTTATCATCTTTTAATTGAATATTATATTTCGGATCATATTTTTTAATTAGATTTAACTCTAAAATAAGTGCTTCTAAATTCGAAGAGGTTACAATATATTCAAAATCAACAATTTCTCCTACAAGCCGCAGTGTTTTCCCATCATGTGAACCAGTAAAGTACGAGCGCACACGATTTTTAAGCACTTTTGCCTTTCCGACATATATAACCGTTCCTTGCTTATCTTTCATCAAATAACAACCAGGTTGATCTGGTAAAATAGCCAACTTCTCTTTCAAATGTTCGTGCACTCGTCTCCCTCCATTTCTACATACTTAGCATTTTTATTTTCCCTTGAAAACATACTATGCCCAAACACCCAACATACGTTCTTTTATTGTAACGGAAAGACTGTAAAAAAGAAAATAAAAAAAGCTACCAAATGGTAGCTTTTTTTATTTTAGAAGTGTTTAGAAACTAATTCTACTAACGCTTCTTTCGGTTTGTAACCTAACGCTTGATCAACTACTTTACCGTCTTTTAATACGAAAAGAGCTGGAATGCTCATTACTTCGAATTGACGAGCAGTTTCTTGGTTTTCATCAACGTCTACTTTTACTACTTTTACTTTTTCGCCTAGTTCTGCATCAATTTCCTCTAATACAGGAGCGATCATTTTACAAGGTCCACACCAAGGTGCCCAGAAATCTAATAATACAACACCTTCGCTAGTTTCTGCTGCGAAGCTTTGGTCATTTGCGTTTACAATTGCCATTTTATTTCCTCCTTCAAGTATATTCTACCAAGAGTATATCATTAACTTATATACGTGGCGAATAATATGTATCGTTATGTATTGTAACAAAAAAATGTTCCTTTATACTATATAAAAATACGGATTAAATACTAAAAAGATGAGAGACAGGGGATCTCTCACCTTTTTCTATATATAGGGGTACTTCACTTGGAACTCAAGGGTACTTAAATCATGAATGTACTTTTAACTTTTTAAACTCTTCTGTTAAAAGAGGTACAACTTCGAATAAGTCACCGACAATACCATAGTCAGCTACTTTAAAGATACTTGCTTCTGGATCTTTATTAATCGCAACGATTATTTTTGAGTTAGACATACCTGCTAAATGCTGAATCGCACCAGAAATACCACATGCAATGTATAAGTCTGGCGTAACAACTTTACCAGTTTGACCAATTTGTAATGAGTAATCACAGTATTCAGCGTCACAAGCACCACGAGATGCCCCAACAGCACCGCCTAGTACGTCTGCTAACTCTTTTAATGGCTTAAAGCCTTCTTCACTCTTCACACCACGTCCGCCAGCGATAATAACTTTTGCTTCAGAAAGATCCACACCTTCTGCTGTTTTACGGACAACATCTTGAATGATTGTACGTAAATCTTTCACATCAACTGTAATAGAAGATACGTCACCGCTGCGAGACTCATCTTTTTCCAGAGTTGCAATATTATTTGGACGCACTGTCGCAAATAAGATGCCGTCTGTTACAATCTTCTTCTCGAATGCTTTACCAGAGTAAATTGGACGAGTGAAGATAACATTTCCACCTTCAACCTCTAAAGCAGTTACGTCAGAAACTAAACCAGCTTCAAGCTTCGCTGCTAATTTTGGTGATAAATCTTTACCAAGTGCTGTATGTCCAAAAACGATACCTTCTGGATTTTCTTCAGCATGTACAGCTAAAAACGCTTGTGCATAACCATCAGATGTATATGATTTTAATTTATCATTTTCAACTGTCACAACGCGATCTGCACCGTAATGAATCAATTCATTTGCAAAAGAGGCAACGCTGTCTCCAATTAGAAGACCTACTACTTCACCGCCTTCTGCAATTGTTTTTGCTGCTGCTACCGCTTCAAAAGAAACGTTACGTAGCGATCCATCACGAACTTCACCCATTACTAATACTTTACGAGCCATAGATTTTCCCTCCTGCATATATAATTTCGTATTTTATTAGATTACTTTCGCTTCTGTATGGAGCAACGATACAAGTTCTTTTACTTGATCTTGCAGCTCGCCTTGTAACACTTTTCCTGCATCTTTCTGAGGAGGCAAATAGATTTCAATTGTTTTTGTCTTTGCTTCCACATCATCTTCTTCTAAATCTAAATCATCTAATTCTAATTCTTCTAGCGGCTTTTTCTTCGCTTTCATAATACCTGGAAGCGATGGATAACGCGGTTCATTTAAACCTTGCTGTGCTGTTACTAAAACTGGTAATGAAGTTGCAATCACTTCTGTATCACCTTCAACATCACGCTCAATCTTCACATTTGTACCGTCAATTTCAAGTTTTGTAATTGTCGTTACATACGGAATATTTAACGCTTCAGCTACGCGTGGTCCTACTTGTCCAGATGCACCATCAATTGCAACGTTTCCGCCTAAAATTAAATCTGCATCTTTATCTTTTAAATATTCAGCAAGCACTTTTGCTGTCGTGAACTGGTCACCATTTTCTACATCATCTTCAATATTAATTAATACCGCTTTATCACAGCCCATTGCTAATGCAGTACGAAGTTCTTTCTCACTATCTTCGCCACCGACTGTTACAACTGTAACTTCTCCACCTTGTGCGTCTCTTACTTGAATTGCTTCTTCAATTGCATATTCATCGTAAGGGTTGATGATGAATTCCGCTTCGCCATCGTAAATTGCACCGTTTTTAATTACGATTTTTTCTTCTGTATCAAATGTTCGTTTCATGAGTACGTAGATGTTCATTCCATTTACCCCCTTGTTTTTCAGAAAGATTCTATCAATTTTAATTTTCTGTTAATTTATATTAAAAAAATAATTGAACTACCTGCCACTAAATGAAGGTTTACGCTTTTCTAAAAATGCGGCTACACCTTCTCTTCCATCTTCACTCGTAAATACTTCACCAAAAATTTGTGATTCACGTTGTACACCTTCATAGTAATGAGACGATTTTGTCGTTTGCAATAACTCTAGTACAGCACGAGTTGTTGCTGGACTTTTTCCAGCAATTTGTTTTGCAACTTTAAGCGTATCATCTAAAAGAGATTCTTCAGAGAACAATCCGTTAACAAGTCCCCACTTTAATGCTTCTGCACCAGTAATTGGTGTACTTGTTAACATCATTTCACAAGCTTTCGCTTTCCCAACATAACGTGGTAAGCGCTGTGTACCTGCAAAGCCAGGAATTAATCCAAGTGTTAATTCAGGTAAACCAAGTTTTGCACTTTCAGTTGCAAAGCGCATGTGGCAAGACATAGCAAACTCAAGGCCGCCGCCCAGTGCCGCTCCATGAATTGCCGCAATAACTGGTTTTGAACATTTTTCAACACGCTCAAACGTAACTTGTCCAAGCTGTGCTAATTCTGTTGCTTGCTTCGCTTCAGTAACAGATGTAAATTCTTTAATATCTGCTCCTGCTGAGAAGAAACGTCCTTCACCGTGAATAACAACAACACGAATGTTATCATCCTTTTCCACTTGATCAATTAATTCAGTAACGTCATGCATAACTTGTGAAGACATCGCATTCGCTGGTGCGTGATTTAACGTCGCCACCGCGATATGATCTTCAACTCTTACAGATAGGAATTTCAACATGATCCCTCCCATTATTGACGATAACCACAAGCTGCAATAAGTAGCCCGTGTACCGTTTTTGAAAGTGCGACCAGATCATACTTATGATCGCTCATTACCCAATTGGTCACAACTTCATCTACTGTTCCAAAGATCATTTGTCTTGCCACGCGAACATTTAAATCTGCTTGAAATTCACCTTGTTTTATACCAGTCTCTAAAATCTCATCCATAACTTGTAAGTAGCCTTTTAATACTTCATTTATTTTAAGGCGCAAGTCTTGATTGGACTGCCTTAGCTCTAATTGCGTAACGATAGCAAGCGGATCATTTTGCGACAACAGCAAGAAGTGCGTTTCTACCAACATGAATAACTTCGATACAGCGCTTTCAATTCCTGCTGTTTTTTGACGAATTGTTTCGACAAATTCTCCCATCTTCTCTTGGAATAAGGATATTAATATATCTTCTTTATTTTTAAAATATAAATAAATCGTGCCATCAGCTACCCCAGCTTGCTTTGCGATTTTAGAAACTTGCGCTTGGTGGTACCCATTCTCCGCAATCACAATGACTGCCGCATCAATAATTTGATTGTATTTCGGTCTATTTTTCTTCACTTTACTGTCCCCTTCAAGAAGATGACTGAATGAATAGTCATTCATATTCTTATAATACTGACTATTTAGAAAAGTGTCAATCCTATTTTTTCAAAAAGAAAGGGCCTTAGCCCGTTTGCTCATCCTCATTCTTTCTCTTCTCTTCATCTATTAGAACACGGCGTAAAATTTTCCCTACTGTCGTTTTTGGCAATTCATCTCTAAACTCATATACTTTCGGCACTTTATAAGCCGCTAAATATTTACGTGCAAACTGATTTAATTCTTCCTCAGAGCACTCCGTACCTTCTTTTAACACAACAAATGCTTTAACCGTCTCTCCTCGGTACGGATCTGGAACTCCAATTGTCACTACTTCTTGCACTTTTTCATGCTCATATAATACTTCTTCAACTTCACGAGGATACACATTAAATCCACTCGCAACAATCATATCTTTCTTGCGATCTTTTACATAGAAGAATCCATCTTCATCCATGTAGCCAACATCACCTGTATGGAGCCAGCCATCTTGCAATACAGCCGCTGTTTCCTCTGGCTTATTCCAATATCCTTTCATAATTTGAGGGCCTTTCACTACAATTTCACCTATTTCTCCTGGCGGTAATGCCTCACCAGTTTCAAGCGACATAATGATTGCTTCTGTATCTGGCCACGGAACTCCGATGCTACCTGGCACTCGCTTTTCCCATAAAAAATTACTATGTGTAACCGGAGAGGATTCTGTTAAACCATATCCCTCTACTAGTTTACCACCTGTAACTTTTTCGAACTTTTCCTGTACTTCTACTGGCAGTGGTGCTGATCCACTAATACAAGCACGAATAGAAGAAATATCGTATTCTTTTAAAAGCGGACTATTTAAAAGAGCGATATAAATAGTTGGTGCCCCTGGAAACAATGTCACTTTATGCTTCTTAATCGCTTCAAAAACCATTTTCATATCAAACTTTGGAATAAGGACCATTTTGTATCCTTGCATAATACTTAAATTCATAACAGCTGTCATACCATAAACATGGAAAAATGGAAGAACCCCAAGAACGACTTCTTCTCCTTCTTTGCAATTATATAACCATTGAACTCCCATTAACGTGTTAGAGACGAGGTTTTTATGCGTTAACATAACTCCTTTCGGAAATCCGGTTGTTCCTCCTGTGTACTGTAAAAGAGCTAGATCATTTTCAGGATCACAAGGCACCTCAACATTCGTATTCACTTCTTTTTCTACTGAATTCCAAAGATGAATCGTTTCACTCTCTGATACTTTCACAACTAAATTCGACTGTTTTTTCTGCACAAATGGATACAATAGATTTTTAGGGAATGGTAAAAAGTCTGCAATACGAGTTACGATAATATGCTCAATTTTTGTAGCAGATTGAACATTCGTTACTCTTGGAAACACTAAATCGAGACAAAGAATTACTTTTGCTCCCGAGTCATGAAGCTGATATTCTAATTCCCTTTCTGTATACAGTGGATTGGTTTGTACTACGATACCTCCCGCAAGTAATGTACCGTAATAACCAATTACAGCTTGCGGACAATTCGGCAACATAATAGCAACTCGATCACCCTTTTCCACACCGAGCTTTTGAAGATAATTTGCAAACCGCTTCACCTTATCATGGAAGTCCGAAAACGTAATATCCTTCCCTAAAAAGTGAAGCGCTTTCTTTTCTGGGTAGCGAGAAGCCATCTGTTCTACATATCTATGAAGCGGCTGAATATCATAAGAAACCGTACTCGGAATTTCCTCTGGATAACTTTTCAACCATGGTTTTTCCACCTTCATTCCCCCTTCAAATACATAAAAAATAAATGAATGTTCATTCATGATGGTTATTTTCATTATATTATAGTCACCATAGCGTTACAATCATAATATTCTGACTTTTATATGACTATGCTTTACTTCATTAACTTCTTATTATATGTAGAAACTCTCTTAATCTTAAAAGAGTAAGAGAGTTTGTCATTAACTTAATCTTATAATTGTTAATACCGCTCCTGGGGTAGTTGTTGATAATGTTGCGACAGCTAACAAACCAAATAATTGTAAGCTAATAGCATCTCCTGCTGCAAGAGTTGTAATAATTGTTGCACTAAATGATGTGGTTGCTACCGCAGGAGAATTTATTGTCCCAGCAAGTGCCCCTCCATTAATTGTAATCCGTGAACTGACTAATAATGAAGCCGTTATATTAATTGTATATGAAATATAATAATTACCAGCATTTGCAACCGTAAATACTGTGTTTCCACCAGAAACAGTAATTCCTGGACCGATGTTTTGATTATTTGGAAGCGGGACATTCGTTCCACCAAGAACTACCGATATCGCTGTTCCTGACGTATTATTTGCAAATGCATATGTCGCCGTGATACTTGTACCTGTAGCCCCGGTTGAACCCGTTGAGCCCGTCGCTCCTGTTGCTCCTGTTGCTCCTGTCGGACCGGTTGAACCCGTCGTTCCCGTTGGACCTGTTGAGCCTGTTGCTCCCGTTGGGCCTGTCACTCCTGTTGAACCCGTTGCTCCCGTTGCCCCTGTTGCTCCCGTCGGACCCGTTGCTCCTGTTATTCCTGTCGCTCCCGTCGGACCTGTTGAACCTGTCGCTCCCGTTGCCCCTGTTGAACCTGTTGCTCCCGTTGGACCCGTTGCTCCTGTTATTCCTGTCGCTCCCGTTGGACCTGTTGAACCCGTCGCTCCCGTTGCCCCGGTTGAACCTGTCGCTCCTGTTGGGCCTGTTGGACCCGTTGCCCCTGTTATTCCTGTCGCCCCCGTTGGGCCTGTTGCCCCTGTTATTCCTGTCGCTCCTGTTGGACCCGTTGCCCCTGTTATTCCTGTCGCTCCCGTTGGGCCTGTTGCTCCTGTTATTCCTGTCGCTCCCGTTGGACCTGTGTCGCCTGTTACTCCTGTCGCCCCCATTGGGCCTGTGCCACCTGTTGCTCCTGTTGCTCCCGTTGGGCCTGTGCCACCTGTTGCTCCTGTTGCCCCCGTCGGACCGGTTGGACCAACCTTAGGAACTGTCCCATCGCAACTAAAACAGCATGAATCAACATGTACACCATTTTGATTATTACACCCACAATATCCATTTACGTTATTGCTCCATGAAGACATGTTGATCACTTCCTTTACATTCGATCTTTTTAGCGCAATCACCGACTTAAAAAACACCTATCTAAATAACAAAGAAATACTTTGCCTAGTCGGGGATGAAACACAGATTTCCTCCATACATTCTAGTAATTATTACATGCGATTCACTCTCCTTTTGCTTGTACTTTCGCCTTATCTCCACAGACTATTAACAATACACATTACACTATCGTACACAGCCACTTTCCCATTTAAACTTTCCACATTCGCCAATATTTTTAGTAAAGAGGCTTATTCTTCATAAATAGCGACTATAATATATAAAAATCCGTATAATTCGTTATTTTTCGTCAAAATTTTAAAAATATATTGACACTTAAAATACCCTCATAGTATGATTTGGGTGTTGTAATTGATAACCATTTTCACTTATGGTACTAGTTACAAAAAACACTTAATTTGGGGGCAGAAGATGAAGAAAATTCTCAGTATTTTCATAGTAGTTCTTCTATTCGCTGTTGGATGCGGACAGCAAAAAGAGGAGAAAAAAGAAACAAAAGCGGACAATAAAAATCAAGCTATAACAATTAAACACGCTGAAGGGGAAACGAAGTTAAATAAACCAGCGAAAAAAGTAGTTGTACTTGAGTGGGTATATTCAGAAGACTTATTAACACTTGGTGTTCAGCCAGTAGGGATGGCAGACATTAAGAATTATAATAAATGGGTAAATACAAAAACAAAACCGAGTAAAGATGTTGTAGATGTAGGGACACGTCAACAACCAAACTTAGAAGAAATTAGCCGTTTAAAGCCAGACTTAATTATTACAGCTTCATTCCGTGGTAAAGCAATTAAAAATGAATTAGAGCAAATTGCACCAACAGTTATGTTTGATCCATCAACAAGTAATAACGATCACTTTGCTGAAATGACAGAAACATTTAAACAAATTGCAAAAGCAGTTGGAAAAGAAGAAGAAGGTAAAAAAGTATTAGCTGATATGGATAAAGCATTCGCTGATGCAAAAGCAAAAATTGAGAAAGCAGACTTAAAAGATAAAAACATCGCAATGGCACAAGCATTTACTGCTAAAAACGTACCAACATTCCGTATCTTAACTGACAATTCTTTAGCTTTACAAGTTACAAAAAAATTAGGTTTAACAAATACTTTTGAAGCAGGAAAATCTGAGCCAGATGGTTTCAAACAAACAACTGTAGAATCATTACAAAGTGTACAAGATTCAAACTTCATTTACATTGTAGCGGATGAAGATAACATTTTTGACACGCAACTAAAAGGCAACCCTGCTTGGGAAGAATTAAAGTTCAAAAAAGAAAACAAAATGTATAAATTAAAAGGCGACACTTGGATTTTCGGTGGTCCTGAGTCTGCAACATCTTTAGCAACACAAGTAGCAGATGTAATGACAGCGAAGAAGTGATTACACAATGAATAGCTTACAACATACACTTCGAGCAAGTCTTGTATTCGGAGGAGGAGCAGCTCTCTTGCTCCTCCTTTTCTTTATTCATATCGGACAAGGTCAAGCAAACATTTCCTATAGTATGATTATTGATGCTCTTATCTCACCGAACCAATCGCTAGAACATCAAACTTTAATCATGCTTCGATTACCTAGAGCTGTAATTGCCATTTTAGCTGGAGGCGCTCTTGCTGCATCAGGGGTTATTTTACAAACGTTAACGAAAAATCCACTTGCTGAATCCAGTACAATGGGTATTCACTCTGGCGCATATTTCTTTCTAGTAGCGGCTACAATTTTCTTACCGAAAGGTTTACAAATTAATTCTCTTCTGTTCACATTTATCGGCGGTGCTATTACTGCTTTATTTGTATACCGTATTTCTGGTGGAAAAAAGGGAACCCCACTTAGAATGGCATTAGCTGGTATGGTCGTTACATTAATGCTCTCTGCCTTTACCGGAACGATGCAGCTTTTCTATGAAAATGAAACAGCTGGTTTATTTTTATGGGGAGCTGGCTCTCTTATTCAAAATAACTGGGATGGCGTTCAATTTGCTTTTCCATTTATCATTATTTCTTTCCTAGTTTTACTATTTATGTCTCGTAAACTCAACATTCTCTTACTTGGTGATGATGTTGCTATTTCTCTTGGTGAAAAAACAGCAGTAACACGTCTTATCGCCTTCATTGCTGCAATCTTTTTAACAGCAGTAATTGTTACTGTTGTTGGACCAATTGGCTTTGTCGGCTTAGTTGCACCTCATTTAATGCGCCTTATCGGATACCGTCAACACTTTACTCTTCTTCTCTCTTCTTTCTTATGGGGGGCAGTATTATTGCTTGGAGCAGATGTTGTCGGTAGATTAATAGATTCAACCGGTGCAGAACTTCCTGTTGGGGCAGTCACAGCAATGATTGGATCTCCTTGGCTTATTTACTTAGTGTATCGAATGATGAAGTCGAAACAATATATGAATGATAACGGTGCGAATGCAGCTGGAGCTAGTTCCCGCTATTACTCTTATAAAAAGGTAATCATTATATCTATCACACTTTGTATTGTGACGATTGCTCTTGGTGTTACAATCGGTAGTAACGCTTATATCGAAAGCATTACTAATGTTATATCAGGTCAATTAACACAATTTGACAAAAATATGATGATGAATCTTCGTTTACCAAGAATGCTCGTTGCTGCTATTGCTGGCGCATGCCTTGCAATAAGTGGGCTTGTTTTCCAAAGTATATTACGAAACCCACTTGCCGATCCTTCTATTATTGGTATTTCATCGGGAGCTGGTGTCGGTGCTTTAACGATTATGTATGTCTTTCCTGCACTTCCTGGTTTCTTCCTACCAATTGGTGCATTTATTGGCGGACTACTTGCAGTTGGAATTGTCCTCTTCTTCTCTTGGAAATCAGGATTTAGTCCAACAGCTCTCGCTTTAATAGGGATTGGTATTTCTGCGCTTGGCTCAGCAATTATTCAAATCTTTATCGTTAGAGCCAATTTGAATGTTGCCGCTGCTTTAACATGGTTATCTGGCAGTACGTATGCAAGAGGGTGGAATCACTTAGAAAATATCATTCTATATCCATCTCTAATTCTTGTATTCATTATCTTTTTCTTAATAAAACAACTTGACGTTCTCGTACTGGGAGACGATTTAGCAACTGGACTTGGGCAACCAGTAAATAAAACACGTCTTGCTCTAATTGTGCTAGCGACACTACTTGCGTCAGTAAATATCGCTGCTGTCGGTACAATTGCCTTTTTAGGCCTTGTCGCACCTCACTTAGCAAGAATTGTTGTTGGTATGAACCATCAAAGACTATTCGTTTGCTCAGCACTGTTTGGAGCAATTCTTCTTTCCATTGCTGACTTACTCGGCCGAACAATTGCATATCCGAAAGAAATTCCTTCTGGTCTTGTCGTCGCTGTACTTGGAGCACCTTATTTCTTATGGTTGATGAGGAAGAGTGGGAAGAAAGTTAATTAAAAAGGAGGCTTCTTGTTAGAAGCCTCCTTTTTATATACTAAATAAAGTGAAACTTTAATTAGTGGGGGGGTTCTTCATCCCCACTGATTATTAACCCAAACCAATTGGGCTTTTATGAGCAGTGGATCTCCCACCTAACTTCTTTGCTCCAGCCGAATCTTGAGGTGGGAATTTTACTGCAGGTGAATAGCGGGATAAATTACTCTGATCTCACTAATTTCACAGATTCAGTACTCCCCATAAACTCATGATATACAGTTAATGTGTTCTCCTCAATTTTCAAATCAGCCTTATGCTTTATTTCCCCCACTAAAAATACAAGCTCTACAGAAATAATCCCTTGGTCCACACTTAATATTCGAAAGTCTCCTATAGTAGTCCCTTTCCCAAAAATATTATGTTCCATAAATTCTCCGCCTGTTTTCTCACTATTAATAGATTCTATTTCCAACCCAACTGGCCTGTCTGTACTTTCTGATGACATCCAAGACCCCTTTAACTTTCCAATATCAGCCTCTTTTTTCTTTTCATTTTTTAACTCTTCCTCTTTTTTCTTAACTTCTGCTTGTTGAGTTAGTAAGCCATCTATTTGCTTATTCAGCTCTTCGGCCCGTTGATTTTCCGAAATAAATTGTTGATTTTGGCCAGTATCGTTAACAATTTTATTTACTATCCCTTTAGCCTCTTCATACTTTTTATCATTCTTTAACTTCTCTGCCTTTTCCAATTGACCTATATATTGACCTTTTAACTCTTTATGCTCTATGAGCGAATCTTTTTGTTCTTTCGCTTGACTTTGAAGGATTGCGGAACCATCTTTCATCTTTTCTACTTCTTGAAACAAACCTATTGCTTGTTCTATATTTCCACTCGATTTCTCTTTTATCGAACTTATCATCTTAGTAGTTTGGTCTTTTAATACCTTTGCTTCTTTATCATCCTTTTTCTCTTCTAATGCTAGCTCAAATGATGCTACTGCCGTGTCATATTCTTTACTCGCTAACGCCAATTTCCCTTGATCCATTGCTTTTTTATAGGTTTCATTGCTACATCCTACCATTAAAAATAAAATTATGATTCCTAAAATCAATCTTTTCATAATATCCCCCTGAATTAATATAATTCTATATACACTCAATAGTATCATAAAATTTATATATAAAATTTTAAATACCATTATTAAAACATAAAGGGAACTTGTCATTTCTTCTCGAACTTAATCTATGAACATAAGTAGAGGGGGATAACAATAATGTACCAAACAATTGAAGGCTTCTTGCAATCATGGACATACGAAGCAGAGTCTACTCAGAAAATGCTTGATTCATTAACCGATGCATCTTTATCACAAGAAATTGCACCTGGACATTGGACGTTAGGAAGAGTCGCTTGGCATATCGTGACGGCAATTCCTGTTATACTATCTGGCACAGGGCTAAAGTTTGAAGGAGAAACGAAAGATTATCCTGTCCCAACTTCTGCAAAAACAATTGCAGATGAGTACCGTAAAGTGAATGCGGCTTTTGTTGAAGCACTTCAAAGTAAATGGACTAATAAAGATTTAGCAACTATTAATGACTTCTTTGGTCGCCCTATGCCGAATTCTATATTTTTAATGACACTTATTAATCATCAAAATCATCACCGCGGGCAAATGACGGTTTTAATGCGACAAGCCGGCTTAACAGTTCCTGGCGTATATGGCCCCGCAAAAGAAGAATGGGCTGCGGCTGGAATGGAAGCTCCTAAAATGTAACGACAAAAAAGACAAGGTGTTTACACATCTTGTCTTTTTCTGTAACTTGTTTCATGTGAAACTATTTTTTCTAAATGGTTGTTTTATGGAATATATAGGTTAAAATGAATACATATTACGAAGAGGGGTAACCAAATTGAATACAAAAAATAAAAAAATAGCTATGGGAACTATTTTACTAACTTCTATTATTGGAGTTATTAGTGTATCTCTTTATTTCACCTATTATGGTACCCCTTGGGGAAAACAAACAGCAATTACGGAATCAAAAGAGTATATTACAAAATATTTTAATCTAGATGCAGAAGTCAAAAACACTTCTTACGATGCTAAAATGAATAGCTATGCAATCGCCTTTGAAACAAATAAAGACGGAGAGTTTACTATCGAATATAAAAGTCCTAATAACTTTAATATTTCTCCAGAAGTACAAGCGTATTTAAGCAAACACTCCAAATTTACAGAGTAGTAACGAAGCATACATATACAAAAAAGGAGTTAGTATAACACCAACTCCTTTTACGTATTCTTATCATACTGCTATATCTTCCTTCTCTATATTTTTAATGCCGTAATACGCAATCACAACTCCAATTGCTGCGAGTGCTAGTTGAAGGGGAAGAAAAGTTGCTGTAGAAAACTCTGGGTTGCCATTCATTGCAATTGTGACAACGATAAGAGATGAAACAATTGTAGTTGGCACGGAGCGTTTACGCATTCCGAAATATAATGGGATTAAACTCATCCCCGCAGTTGCAATGGCTAAAGGAACTAGTTTTATTCCTTCTTGCATCAATTGATCTACTGTAAATGAATTAGGAAGAATTGAAAAATAGCTATCTATACCAAAGAAAACTCCTACTACTAAAATGTTAGATACAATAACTGTTATAAATGTTACTATCGCTGTAATAGCCAACTTACTAGCCATCATTTTCTTCCGATTAATAGGGTAAGAAAACATAAGTAGTATTGTTTTATTTTTATATTCACCAATTATTAGCCTTGCGATTAATACACTACCAAAAACAATAAACGTTGCTCTTACTATTGTGCTAGCCATTAACAATATCGTCTCTGGATTCCTTATTTCTGCATCACCTTCTACTTGAGCAATGATGCTCACAAAGATCATTAATGCCAGTATAACAATATTTGCAATAATTGCTCTCTTCACGTACCAACCAAGCTTAAACTTTTTCAATTCTAGCTTCATTAAATGTAGCATGATAGTGTCCTCCTTCCTCCTAAGATTTAATCAATATAAATGACTCCTGTTTCACTTAAAATCTTCGCTTCATTTTTTGCATCACCAATCGTTCCTACTTTTATTTTTTCTGTATTTTTATCTTTCTTAAGTCCTTTTAAATCCACTATTACGTCAGCCGAATTACTTTTAGCCATAAGCTTCAATGATGCCGGGACACCTTTATACCGTACGCCAATATCCCCTGATTTTGTTTCTATAAATAATGATTTTCCTTCTGTCATATCTTTCAGCAATACTTCCCCAAATGTTGAAATGATGTTCATATTTGAGTTACTTACATTTGTTATATAGTTATCACCAGTCGTAGACTTTATATTTAATTCTTGTACTGAACTATCTTTTACAACTAACTCTCCACTTTGCGATATGAATTCACCTTTCTCGGCTGATAGTCCTACAATCATTCCATCCCCAGATTTGCCTTTCGTCACGATACTTTTTACTACTATATCTCTTATTTTCACATCACCTGATTTATTATTTAATACAATTTTATCTATTTCTTTCTTCGGAATAGCTATACATATACTATTCTTCTTCCTAAACGTAAAACCATTAAAAAATTTGTTCGCCTCTTGTTTTTGCTTAACCATAATTTTATTTTCATCATTTTCTATTTTGACGGGATCTATCTCTTTATCTGCTTGTTCACCTTGAGCGGAAATTATTATTTTATTAGCGTCTGTACTTTTAAATTCAAGATTCCAGTTTTCATTGTCTACTTCTATTTCTTTTATATTATTTATCTCAAAAGACTTTTCTTTCTTAAAATCTTTCCCCTGAAATATCTTAAAACCAAAAACCGCACTAGCAATTGTAATGAATAATATTGCAATTACTATTATTTTTTTCACTATTCATACCCCAGTTCGTTTTCGTTTTAAGCTTGCTTCACGCCACATCGATCTTGTCGATTTTACGAAACGATAGATAACTAATGAAAATTCCTAATAAACAGAGCACGATTGGGATAGCTATAAAATCAAACATACTTACTTGACCGTTTCCAGGACCATAGTTACCACTAATCAGCAAGCCAATTATTACTGCTGAAGTAATCGTTGTCGGTGTCGATTTCTTTCTCATTCCAAAAAATAAAGGAATTAAACTTATACCAGATATCATAAATGCACTTATAATAGTACCTGGAACCATAGCTATTATTTCACCTATCGTAGCAGGTGTTTCAATCAGTCCCATCATTGGACTCACAAAATATACGAGCAAGCTAATAATGAAAGTCGCGATAATCGTGCTCACAAAACAAAAACAGAAAACAATTGTTAATTTCGCACTCATTAGCATTTTCCTTTGTAGCGGATACATAAATGATAGTTGTATCGTTTTGTTCTTATACTCATCAATTACTAAACGTGATAAAATGACTGAACTAAAAATAATGAATGTTATCCTAATAAAAATATTTACTAAAGCCATGTTCTGTGTGAAGTCAAAGAAGAGCACGTCTCCCTCGGCTTTCATTCCCCATGCCATAAGGCTTACTGCAGCGAAAATTGCTATAATACAAATTGCTACACTTTTAAAGTAACTAGATAATTGATGTTTCTTCCATTCGAGCTTCATTAATTTAAACATATAAACCACGCCTCCATTCTTTATATACCTGTCTCTACGCTGCTAACATTCTAATTCCAGCAGTAACGAAGCTTAACATTCCTATCACTAGTAGGATTAACAACCATTTCCGCTCTGGTTTTCTATAATATAAAATTCCACTTACTAGCATTACGATAAATCCACTTACCAGGTTCAGCCACAGTCCATTAAGCATGAATGCCCTCTCCATCCATTACATTTAAGAAATATTCTTCTAAGGAACTATGTTTCTTATTAATACTTTCAATTTCCACATCGTTCATAATAAGTGCTTTGGAAATGGCTTGCTGTGTCACCGCCACTTCATAAACCCGAATCATGTTTCCACTCATTATTTTGTAGTTTTTTATACCAAGTTTATCTTCTAAAATATAAGCTGCACGCTTCACATCAGGAACAGTAATTTCAATGTACTCTGTTTGTTTTCCGTTAATACTCTTCATTGAAACTTCTTTTATTAGTTTTCCATTTTGAATGACACCAATTGTATCCGCCATTAATTCCATCTCACCTAAAATATGGCTAGAAACTAATAATGTAATGCCATATTCTTTGCAGAGCATTTTAAATAAGTCTCTTAATTCTTTAATACCAATTGGATCTAAACCGTTAATGGGTTCATCTAAAATGAGTAATTCTGGCTTTGTTACGATTGCCCTTGCAATACCGAGTCGTTGTTTCATTCCTAATGAAAAATCTTTTACTTTTTTATTATCTATACCTTGCAGCTTCACTAAATGTAAAGCATGGTCAATTTCATTTTTATCGTAATAGCCCATATATTCACAATGTAATTCTAAGTTTTCTTTCGCCGTTAATTTATCATAAAAGATTGGATATTCAATAATCGTCCCCATTCTCTTTAATACTTCATAAGATGTATCTGTTAACTTCTCACCGAAAATTTCAATCTCACCGCTCGTCGGTTTTATTAAATTTGTAATCATTTTCATAATCGTTGTTTTACCAGCACCGTTTGGTCCTAAAAAACCGTAAATTTCTCCTTTTTTCACATGCATGTTAACACCGGAAATAACTTCTTTCCCTTTAAACACTTTCGTTAACTGATTTGTTTTTAATATATATGTCATGTTACTTTCCCCTTTCGCAATACTCTATATTTCTATAATAGACAACGGAAATCTCTTTTTTCTTACCCGTTTCTTACAAATTCCTTACGCTGAAAAAAAGCTTGTAGAATCTACTGCTCTACAAGCTAAAACTGTATCTTTGTTAATACAATTGTAAAAATTGTTTTTTCATACGGTTTACTAGAAAGATGGATTTTTCCATCTATCGCTTCCACCAGTCTTTTCGTAATCGTTAACCCTAAACCGCTTCCTTGGTACAATCTATTTCTCGAATCTTCAAGTGTGTACATACGCTCAAACACTTTATCAATATGAGATTCATCAATCCCTTTTCCTGTATCCCATACGTCTATATACACATTCGTTTCATCATCTCTTAACGTCATACCCAGTATCTTTCCATCGTCTCCATATGTAATTGCATTTGATATTAAATTGTTCAATACCCTACCTAATACTTCTACATTTCCAAGTGCATATATATTTCTTTCTGGTATATCAATATGAACTTGAAACCCTTTCGCCGTCACTAAATCATAAAAAGATAAAATCTTCTCACGACAAACTTCATTCATATTTACTTTTGTCATCTCGATTGCCTTGTCACCAGATTCTAGTTTTGCTAAATCAAAAAACTTATGAATCAGTTCCATTACTTCTAGTGTTTTCACATGCACCTTTTCAAGTAATATTTGCTGTTCTTCTTTATTCATCGTTTTATCCTTATTTAACATTTCTGTATATCCAAGAATAACTGTTAGTGGCGTCTTTAAATCATGTGAAATATTTGAAAGCATTTTTCTCATCGAAATTTCTACTTTTGCATGATCTGCATTCGTTTTCTGTTTTGCATCTAATAATTGATTAATTGCCACTAATAATTTTTGCAATTCTAGATCATCTGTCATAACGAGTAGCGTCTCGCCCGTTTGTAAATTTACAATATTTTCTAATTTTTCGTATGTGTATCGTAAATTTTTACTACTATTTTTTCTCATTTTATATTGTATGTAAATGACACATAACAATATAAAAATAATACTTATTAACAAATTGACCATATTACATCACTTCCAACTTATAGCCGATACCCCATAACGTTTTAATATATTCTGGATTAGATGGATCACTTTCGATTTTCTCACGCAACCTTCTCATATGAACATTAATAACGTTATCGTCACCGTAATACTCTTCGTTCCAAATTAGTGTATATATTTGTGCTTTTGTAAATACACGATTTTGATTTTTTACAAACAATTTTAGAATCTCAAATTCTTTTAAAGTAAGTTTGAGAGGCTTCCCGTTTTTTTCCACAGTAAAATTAATTGGATCAATCGTTAAATCACCAATTTGAATCATCTTTTCTGTTGTTTCTGTAGCCGAATATTTCGTAGATCTTCGAATACCTGCCTTTACACGTGCAGCTAATTCAATCATAGAAAATGGCTTACAAATGTAATCATCTGCTCCAAGTCCTAATCCAACAGCTTTATCAACATCTGTATCTTTTGCCGACATCATTAAAATCGGAACAGCACTTTTTTCTCGAATGATTCGTACAACCTCTAAGCCATCTAGCTTCGGCATCATAATGTCGAGGATAATCAAATCAAATGAACCTTTTAAATATGTGTTCACGCCTTCTTCTCCATCAGACGCAATTGTTACTTGAAAGCCCTCTTTTATCAAATACTTTTCCACCATCTCTTGAATTGAGAGATCATCTTCAACTAATAAAATATGATGTGACATATGTCTATCCCCTTTTTACAAACGTTAACAACTCAATTGTATCGTAACTACTACAGACTTGAAACAAATATATGAATTTTCAAACCAACTTCCCTTCCTTCCTTAACAATGATATGATGAAATTCACTACGATTGTTCATAATTAACTTTATATAAAGGAGACTTATCATGTCAGAAAACAAAAAAGTAAGCTTAGCTGATTTAATGCGCGAACAACTTGCTAAGAAAAAGCAAGGAAATGGAAATGGTCAAAATGCAAAAAATCAAAGCCAAGAAACGAAAAAATTACAAAACCAACAAACAAAGAAAACAAACAACCAACGTAGACGTACAGGTGTGTAAATGAACGGACAAAAACGTTCTAATATCGCGCCCGGTCTTGAAGTTGATATTGTATTAAAACAAGATCAACGAACAGGCAAATTAACACGTGGAATTGTAAAAGATATTTTAACAAACTCCCCTTCCCATCCGCATGGCATTAAAGTGCGATTGCAGGACGGACAAGTCGGTAGAGTACAAAATATCGTTCAATAAGAAAAGGAGCTCAAGTAAACTCGAGCTCCTTTTCTTTATTAACCTTTAATTTTCTCGATGAAAACTACTTTTAAGTAGTCTCCTTCTTTAAATTGATCAATGGTACGGAAATCTTCTGGTAAAGAATGTTCTTCTAATATTTTATATTTGCCATTCATTTCTTTAAAGGCTGTATCGATAAAGCCTTTAAACTTTTTCATATCGAATGCGCTACAATTTGTAGAAGCAACGATAATACCGTTATTTTCTGTAATAGCAATTGTTTCTTTTAATAAATTTTTATAATCTTTTGCTGCACTAAATGTATATTTTTTTGAGCGGGCGAAGCTTGGAGGATCAAGTACGACCATATCAAATTTCATCTTTTTCTTAGCTGCATATTTGAAGTAAAGAAATACATCTTCTACAATAATATCTTGTGCTTCATAATCAACTTCATTTACACTAAACTGCTCAATCGTTTTACTTAAACTACGATTTGCAAGGTCAACACTCGTCGTTTTACTTGCTCCGCCAAGCGCTGCAAATACAGAGAAAGCACCTGTATAAGAGAACATATTTAACACTGTTCTTCCCTTTGCATATTTATCACGAATTTGTTTTCGAACGTTACGTTGATCTAAAAATACACCAACCATTGCCCCATCATTTAAATAAATCGCAAAGTTCACACCGTTCTCTTTTACGATAAGTGGGAACTCGCCGCGCTCTCCTGCTACGAAATCATCACCCTCAATATATTTCCCTTTCGTATCAAAACGCTTTTTCTCATAAATACCTTTAAAGTTTGCTACTTTTTGAAGAGCGGCTATAATCTCATCTCTGAAAGTGTAAATCCCTTCACTATACCAACTTACTACGTAGTAGCCATCATAATAATCGATAATTAGTCCTCCAAGACCATCACCTTCACCATTCACCACACGGAATGCTGTCGTATCACTTGATTTATAAAATTGCTTTCGTTTATGTAGGGCAGATTTGATTTTACTTTCAAAGAAAGATTGATTAATTTGTTCACTCTCTTTTCTCGTTAAAATCCAGCCGTATCCTTTATTTTGCTTTCCATAATAACCTTTTCCGACAAAGTTGTTCTTCTCATCTACTACTTTGATGATTGTTCCTTCTTCACGAACATCATTTAAATTTTGAATCGCATCTTTTAAAATAAGCGGATATCCACTTTTAATTTCTTTTATAAATTTCGGTTTTATTTTTACAGTTACTTCTAATCGCATATAATAACTTCCTTTCCATTTGCATGCTTTCTCTACAGGAAGCATTTGAAAAACGAGACTGAAAAAACAGCCTCGTTTCACTATACCATATTATTGCTTTGCTAGTACAACTAGCTCATTCTCGCACTTAACCGCCACATATTTACTATGTTTTGAAATGAAAATCTCACTGTCCAAAATAATAGAAAAAAACTTATATATTTCACATTTACCATTGACAATGATAATGATTTTCATTATCATTTGATGTATATGAGTTCTTGAAAATATAGCTACATTTATAGGAGGAATAAACATGATTATTGTTACAAATACAGCTAAAATTACAAAGGGAAATGGGCATAAATTAATTGAGCGTTTTAATAAAGTAGGTAAAGTTGAAACGATGCCAGGCTTTTTAGGTCTAGAAGTTCTTTTAACACAAAATACAGTTGATTATGATGAAGTAACAATTAGCACTCGCTGGAATGCAAAAGAAGATTTCCAAGGTTGGACAAAGAGCGCTGCATTTAAAGATGCTCACTCACATCAAGGCGGAATGCCAGAATATATTCTTGATAATAAAATTGCTTACTATGATGTAAAAGTTGTACGTATGCCAATGGCTGCAGCACAGTAAGAACAGTCCTTTTTTAAAGTATAGAATATGAGAAGCGTTATCTATCACTTCTCATATTCTATACTTTTTTCTTTAATTTCTTTTTACTAATTTTGCGTGTACAACTAGCCTTCCAGCCTCTGGATCAAGAGCATAATCACAAGTAGAAAGTGTTACGATTTCATCATTAGCCGTCAATTCCGTATCCGTTTTGTACAGTGATTTTTCTTGAATTTCCTTTAAGAACGATGCATATGCCGCATCATTTCCAAAATCCGTTTCAATGTAATAAAAGTCCGTTGTTGTCGTGTATACTGAAAAAACTTCAACGTCGTATCCTTCAAATAATGTATCGTAATATAATTTACGATGAGACATAAAAAAGTCTTCATCCAACATTTTTTTTAAACTACCAAACATAGAACCATCTTTCATACGATGGCCATATAAAATCGTATTTCGATTTTGAGATTTCACATCATTACGATGGTCCATAAAAATGCTTCCCGCTCTCATATCTTCACCTTTATAATTACGAAATAAATAGTAATCATTATCTTTTGCTTGAACGATTGGATAATTAATTTGTGTATCATCCATCGTAATCCATCCGACTATCTCTGGATTAATTTTCTGGAGATCCTGAAACTGTTTACGTACCTCTCCATTTTCTGATTTTTCTTCCATTGGACTTCTTTTATAAATATGTTGTGCCTCAGCCATTACTTTACGATTTTCATAATAATCCATGAAAATCCCGCCCAACTCATACATTGAATAGAAAAAGATTCCTAAAAACACAATTGTAAGTATGCGTTGAAAAAAAGAATTCTTTTTCCGTCCTTTCTTACTATTCAAATTATCACCTCAAAACGGATTATGCTCAGCCTTTAGATTCCCATAGGTACCATGTACAATCCGGTATCTTCATCCTGCTTTACAATGACATCTACACCATATATTGCTTTAACCATTTCTTCTGTTATTACATCATTAGGAATACCTTTCGTAATGATTTCTCCATCTTTCATAACGATAATATGGTCGCTATAACGAATGGCTTGATTAATATCATGTAATACCATTACAATCGTTAGTCCATGCACTTCATTTAACTCTTTCACTAACTCTAATATTTCTAACTGATAGTAAATATCTAAATATGTGGTCGGCTCATCTAAGAAGAGCATTGGTGTATTTTGAGCTAATGTCATCGCGATCCAAACTCGCTGCCTCTCTCCACCAGATAAAGCATAAATTGGCTTATCACGCTTACTTTGTAAATTCGTACATACTAGTGCACGCTCAATCGCTTCTCTATCTTCATCTGTTTGCGGAGAGAATATATTTTTATATGGCATACGCCCGAAGCTTATTAGCTTTTCCACTGTAATATCTGCTGGAGCCTCATTTTGTTGATGGACAACTGCTAGCTTTCTAGCAAACTCTTTCGGTTTATATTCACCAATCGCTTTCCCATCAAGTATTACTTCTCCACTGCTAGGAGCGTGGTTTCTAGACATGACACTAAGTAATGTTGATTTCCCACATCCATTCGGTCCAATGATTGTTGTAATTTTCCCAATTTCTATTTCACTACTAACAGACTTTAAACGATTTGTTACGTTATCGTATGAAAAGGTTACATTTTTAATTTCCATGAACTTTATCACTCTTTCTAAGCAAAAATATTAAGAATGGACCACCAATAACCGCCATAATTGTTGCTGCTGGAATTTCGTTAGGTGGCACAATTAACCTTCCAATTGTATCTGCCGTCAAAATTAATAACGCCCCTGCAAGCGCAGAAAATGGAATTAATACTTTATGGTCTGAACCGACTAATTGTCTTGAAATATGCGGAACTAGTAATCCTACAAAAGCAATAACACCTGCAATCGCTGTTGATACTGCCGCTAAGAGTACTGCAATGGCAGAAATAATAAGACGAACTCTCGTCACGTGCAAGCCTAAGTTTTTCGCAGTCTTATCTTGTAGCGATAATAAGTTACACCAAGCTCCTACGAACAGAGCAAGAATAAGACCAATCGTTCCATAAGTCACCATTATTTCTACATCGCCCCACGTCTTCATTGTTATATTAGAAGTCGTCGTTTGCTTAATACTCTTAATAAAATACCCACAAATCGTAACGAATGATTCATTTAATCCAGTAAACATTGCATTAATGGCAATACCAATTAAAATAATGCGAAGCGGGCTTAATCCTGATTTCCATGAAAACGAATACACGAGATAACATGCAAGCGCACCACCTAAAAAGGCGAATACGGGTGTCCAGAAAAAGAATTGCGGAAACAACGTAATAATAACGAGTGTCATAAAACTTGCTCCTGAAGATATACCGATTACCCCAGCATCGGCGAGTGGATTTTTCATAACAGCTTGAAAAAGCACACCTGAAACAGCGAGAGCCGCTCCAGTGAACAACGCAATAATAATACGCGGGAAACGTAAATCTTTAATGACTTCAACATCTTCATTTCCACCTGTAAATATCCCTTGTACAAGTTCAACAATACCTACTTCTAAACTCCCTTTCATCGCTGACAATGATGTCATAACAATAAGCAATGCAGTAACAATGAGGAAACTCCAAGTTTTTTTATTCATTCTACTCTTCCTTTATATTAAAATGCATCACGGATACATCATTTTTTTCAATTCATCTAACGCTTCAATTGCTGCTAAATTGCCTGTCGTTCCAAATAAACACTCTTCTAAATCGTAAACACGGTTATTTTTAACCGCAGCAAAGTGTTTCCAAATATCATTTGTTTTAAATTCTTTATCAAACATTTTTACAACTTCATCAGGCATACCATGAGCTGCTCGTAAAATAATATCTGGATCAGCTTTCTTTAAATACTCTGTATTAGAAGCTAAATATTCTACTTGTTCACCTTGCACAATATTTTTACCACCTAGTTGTTTCACTAAATCTCCAATATAAGAATGCTCTGTTGCTACTAAATAACTTCCCGGCACACCTAATAAAATAAGTACTGTCGGTTCTTTCTTTCCTTTTACTTCTTTTTGAATGCTAGCAACCTTTTTATCTAATTTAGTTACTACTGCTTCGGCCTGTTTTTCACGCCCATATTTCTTACCTAAATGGCTAATAGAACTTTGCATATTTTTCAAACTCGTTAAATCTAAAAAGTTTGCTTTCATACCCACACCATCAAAAACTGGCTTTAATTCATATTCAAGTGTTGTCACAGATAACACTTCTGAAGGCTTTAATGACTTTACCTTTTCCATATCTGGACTCATTGGATTCCCAACTTCAGGTAAACCTTTATATCGCTTCGGTAAAGTTTTAGAGCTTGTTGGAACGCCAACTAAATCTACTTCTAACGCATCCATAATTTCAGTAACAGCCACTGTTGTTGCAACAACGCGCTCTTTACTCTCACTCTTTACCTGCTTTGCTGTTTCTTTTTTTGGTGATGAGCACCCAGCTATACTCATTAACAAAATGATAGCCATTAGTACACTTGCAATTTTCTTCACTCTCAATCACCACTCCTTTCCATACAATATGAAACAAGTCTTGATGCACGCGAATATGCATCAAGACTCCAAAAATTACAATCTACCTGCTCTATATTTACGAACTAGTAAAGCAAGTGAACCTAGCAGTAACACCATATATAAACCAAGTTGTGCTGTATCTGCAGTTTTTGAGTTTTTCTCTTTTTTCGAATCATTTTTTGTATCTTCTTTTTTCTTCTGACCATCTGCATTTCGGTTAAAATCAGGAGTACCTACTGTTTTTACATTATCTACTTTCGGTGTAGTCACTGGATTTTTCGGTTCATTTTTCGGTTCCTCTTTAAGAGTTCCTAACGCGCCGATATTATTTGTATCAAATTGAATTTGCACATCGTAGAAATGATGGTAGTTCATCTCATCGATGTCTACCTTTACTTTTGCGTTTAATTTTTTAAATAGATCTTCTACTTCAAACTGTACTACTCGCGTATTTACATTTTTATCTTCGCTTACTACTTTCGCATCAGCGAATAGTTCATTGTTTTCCGTTTGGAATTTCGTAATCCACGCACTATTTTTCAGCGTCATCTCAATATATTTTTTACCATCTTTTACGATTAATTTCGCTGGATTTACAACATAGTCATTCATCTTTGAAATCTCATCTGTTTTATCTTTTAATACTTTAAATGTAATATCATATTGGCCATCTACTAAATTTTTCGGATCAACTATTACTTTCGGGTTATTATTTCCACCTTGGTTGTTGTTTCCGCCTTGGTTGTTGTTTCCGCCTTGGTTGTTGTTTCCGCCTTGGTTGTCGTTTCCGCCTTGGTTGTTGTTTCCGCCTTGGTTGTCGTTTCCGCCTTGGTTGTCGTTTCCGCCTTGGTTCCCTAAGGCTTTAATACTGTCTTGATCAAATACAAATTGAACATCATAAAAATGGTGATAATTCATTGAATCAATATCTACTTTTACTTTTGCATTTAATTTTTTAGACAAATCGTTTACTTCTACTTCTACTACTCTTGTATTTTGTTCTTTATTTTCACTTAACACTTTTGCATTAACGAAAGAACCATTTTTCTCAAATTCAAATTTCGTAATCCATGTACTATTTGTTAATGTAAACGATACGTATTTCTTACCATCTTTTACTTTTAATACACCTGGGCTTTTTGTGTATGTGTTCATCATTGAGATTTCATCTGTTTGATCTTTTAACACTTTAAAGCCAATTCTGTATTCACCATCTTTAAGAGCTTTTGGATCAATTGTTGTGCTATTATCTTGGTTATCATTTCCACCTTGGTTGTTGTTTTCACCTTGGTTGTTGTTTCCACCTTGGTTGTTGTTTTCACCTTGGTTGTTGTTTCCACCTTGGTTGTTGTTTTCACCTTGGTTGTTGTTTCCACCTTGGTTGTTGTTTTCACCTTGGTTGTTGTTTTCACCTTGGTTGTTGTTTCCACCTTGGTTGTTGTTTTCACCTTGGTTGTTGTTTCCACCTTGGTTGTTGTTTTCACCTTGGTTGTTGTTTCCACCTTGGTTGTTGTTTTCACCTTGGTTGTTGTTTCCACCTTGGTTGTTGTTTTCACCTTGGTTGTTGTTTCCACCTTGGTTGTTGTTTTCACCTTGGTTGTTGTTTCCACCTTGGTTGTTGTTTTCACCTTGGTTATCTAACGACTTAATGCTACCTTTATCAAATGCAAATTGAATATCGTAAAAATGGTGATAATTCATTGAATCGATATCTACTTTTACTTTTGCATTTAACTTTTTCGATAAATCTGGTACTTCTACTTCCACTACGCGTATATCAGTTTTTTTATCTTCACTTATTACATTTGCATCAACAAACGAACTATTTTTCTCAAATTCAAATTTTGTAATCCAAGAACTGTTCGTTAACGTAAATGATACATACTTCTTACCATCTTTTACTTTTAGCACACCTGGACTTTTTGTATATGTGTTCATCATTGAAATTTCGTCTGTTTGATCTTTTAATGCCTTAAAATTGATGCTGTATTCACCATCTTTAATTGTTTCAGCATCTGGTTTTTTATTTTCATCTGGTTTTTCTACTTCTGGTTTTTCTACTTCCGGTTTTTCTACTTCTGGTTTTTCTGCTTCCGGTTTTTCTGCCTCCGGTTTTTCTACTTCTGGTTGTTTCTCTTCATTTTTAATTTGTTCAAGTTTATCTTGTTCAAATAAAAGTTGTACATCATGCATTTGCTTATAATTTCTTGATGCCATTTCGATAAATACTTTTGTATTTAGTTTTTTAGATAAATCGTTTACTTCAAACTCTACTACTCTTGTATCTTTTTCCTTATCCTCACTCACTACTTTTGCATCAACAAATGCGCCATCTTTTTCCGTTTGGAAATTTTTAATTAATGAGCTACTTTTTAGTGTTACAATTGCTTTTTTCTTACCGTTTTCTACTTTTAATACTCCTGGATTTACCATGTAACTATTCATCTTAGATTCTTCATCTGTTTGATCTTTTAACACTTTAAATGGAATGCTGTACGCACCATCTGTAATTGTGTTAGAATTTGGTTGTTGATCTGGGTCAGGCTTTTGGTCGGGCTTCTGACCTGGATCGGTAGTTTCATTTGGATCTGGCTTATTAGCTGGGTCCTCTTTTTCATTTGGTTTTTCTACATGAATTGGTGTAATGCTATTTTGATCAAATGCAATACGAACGTCGTACTCATGATGATAATTTAAAAAATCAATATCTACTTTTACTTTTGCATTTAATACCTTCTCTACATCTTCTACATCAAATTCTACTACTCTTGTATCTTTTTCTTTATCTTCACTAATTACATTTGTCGCAACTAGCTTACCTGCTTTTTCTGTTTCAAATTTCGTAATCCATGAACTATTTGTTAATGTAAAGGATACTTTCTTTTTCCCATCCTTCACTTTTAAAGTTCCCGGACTTACTGAATATTGATTCATCATCGATTCTTCATCTGATGTATCTTTTAAAACTTTGAAGCCAATTGAATATTCACCGTCAGCCAACTTGGTAGCTGCTTGAACTGCAAGTGGTTGTAATGTTGATACGAATGTAAATATCATTAAAAACATAGCAACAATAATTTTTGTATACCTGTTCAATGGAACGACTCTCCCTTTTGAAAATTATTTAATACTGTTCCCATCAAATACAAAGCGAATATCATACGAAGCATTATAATTAATAATTGGAATATTAATTTTCACCTTGCCATTTAGTTTTTTTGACAAGTCAGCAACTTCAAATTCTACAACTCTAGTATTATCTTTTTTGTTTTCACTTAACACGGTTGTTTCTACAAATTGACCATCTTTTTCTACTTGGAAACTTTTAATAGAAGCACTATCTTTCACTTTAAATGAAACATATTGTTTTCCATTTTTAACTGTTAATGTTGCTGGGCTTTCAAAATAACTATTCATTCTAGACGATTCATCTTTATCGCCTTTCCATACAGTAAAAGCAATATTATATTTTCCATCAGCTAGTTTTGTAGCAGCCTTTGCATCTTGTAAACCTAGTGTTGCGATAAATGTAAATAAAACAGCAAATACGGCAATAATCATTTTAAATTGTTTAAACATATATTCATCACCCTTCAAAAGATTTATTTACTCAATTTCACTTTACGAATTAAGAAAGCACCTGAAATAAGAATTAACGCTGCAAACAATCCAATACGTGCTTCATCGCCTGTTTTTGGGTTATCTGTTTTTTCAGCTTTTCCATTTTCATTTTTTGTTTCTTTATTCACTTCTTTAGCTGTTTCCTTACTCTCTACTTTTGTTTTCTCTTCTTTTACTTGTGTATCTGTTTTCGCTTGATCATTATTTTTTGTTGTAGCAGCTACGCCATTATCGCCACCTACAGCTTTTACATTTGCATCAAAAGCAAAACGAATTGTGTAGTGGTGGTCATAGTTTGCACTTGGTACAACAACATGAATTTTTACAGCTGCCGGTTTGGATAAATCATCTACTTTAAACTCTACTGTTCTTTTATCTGCCGATTCATCTTTACTAACAACTTTCGCATCAACAAAATTTCCGTTCTCTGGTGCTTTAAATTCTGTAATCCAAGCACTATGATTCATCGGAACTTGTACTCTCATCTCACCGTTTTTCACTATTAATTTTGCCGGCTTTTCAAAATAGTCATTTGCCATTGAAGCTGAATCATTTTCCGCTTTTTGAATTACGTAATTAATATCGTAAGTACCATCAGCTAGTTTTGCTGAAGCATTCCCGTATGGCATTACAAGAAAAGCTAGCATACATACGAACGTTATAATAAAAGCGGGTAATACAGAAACCTTTTTCATTTTTCTTGTTTCCTCCTTGGTTATCTTTCATTTCACTTTTTCTGAAAATGATAATTATTCTCAATTCACAAGAAAAAAATAATCTCTTCTACCTATTATTTAATTAGCATTCTTTTATGTAACATAAGCATTATTGATTATCATTCTCATTCGATATTAAAAATAATATCTCACCCTATTCCTTATACGAAGGCATAGAAACTGAGAAAAAATTATAAAACGTATTTATTGATTATCATTCTCAATGTAAGTCGAAAAAATAAACTTTCTCTTCTCCTCTTCTCCTCTTCTCCTCTTCTCCTCTTCTCCTCTTTCACCTCTTCCCATAACAACACTATAGTTATAGAAACCCCGTTTCCCTCACTTCCCTTCCAATATTTCCACAACTAAGTCAATCTTAGCCTACTCATAAATTTTTTGTCAACTATATTACGTATAAAATTTTTAATATCTAAATTTCTCTATATGCGGCTTTTTTTACAAAAAAAGAGACTTTCTATTATAGAAAGCCTCTTTTCTCTATTTTTCTACAGCAATTTCCTGCTTTCGAAACTTAGAAACTATATAACCAAATCCTATACCGATTATGCCTGGAACTAACCAACCAATCCCTACACTATATAATGGAATCTTATCTAAAATAGGTGCTAGCGCTGCAATTTGAAGGTTTGCATTGTGTAACCCATCAAAGAAACTTATTGCAAATGCTCCTACAATCCCGCCCACATACATCGCTAATGGAAGACGAACGTAGTTTTCAACAAGTGATAATACGATAAGTACGATTCCAATTGGATAAATTGCGATTAAGATTGGTAATGCTAATGCATTTAACTGAGTTAACCCAAGGTTTGCTACCATAAATGCTAATACACAGAAAATGAAAACGACTTTTTGATAAGAAAGCTTTGGTAATAAAGAAGAGAAGTAATCACCACAAGCTGCAACAATACCTACAGAAGTTGTTAAACATGCTGCTGTAATTGCGATCCCTAGTAATAAAGTTCCGTAGCTACCAAATAAATGATTCACGACATTTGTTAAAATAATTCCTCCGTTTGCGCCCATTCCAAGTGACACACTAGAAGCTCCAAGATAAGCAAGTGCTAAATACACAAGTAGTAGACCAAGCGCTGCAATAAATCCTGCAAAGATTGTTACTTTTGCAATACTGTTTTTATTTGTAATGCCTTTTTCTTTTAACGCATGAATTACAACATTTCCGAATACCAGTGCTGCAAGTCCATCTAAAGTTAAATATCCATCAATAAATCCTTTGAAGAGAGGAGCACTATACGCTTCTGTCGGTGCACCAAATTCTCCAATTGGTGTAATAAGTGCTTTACCTACGATAATTGCAATAACAGCTAATAATATTGGAGTTAGCACTTTACCAATACGACCCACTAATTTCGAAGGATTTAAAGCTAAATAGAAAGTGACTGCAAAGAAAATAAGTGTAAAGATAACAAGTGGATATGACTGACCAGCTATCTCACTTGGTAAAAACGGTGCAATACTCATCTCATAAGCTACTGTTCCTGTACGCGGCACACTTACGAATACGCCTAAACATAAATAAATTGCAGTGATAAAAACAAGTGCGAATATAGGATGTACACGTCCTGCTAGCTCATTAATATCTCCCTTTAAAGCTATAACAATTACTCCTAATAAAGGTAGTCCAACGCCTGTTACGATAAAACCAAACAACGCAATCCATACGTCTGTTCCAGCGCCTTGTCCTAACGCTGGTGGAAAAATCATATTACCCGCACCAAAAAACAGTGCAAATAACATTAAACTTATTGCAAACATCTCTGAAAACTTTAAAGATGATTTCATTTCTACTAACCTCCTAAAATAATAAATTAACAAAATATTCTGAATTAAAATCCGTCACATATCCTCTTTCAAGCATACTTCCCCGTAAAAGAACGCAAAAAACACCCGTCCCTAATAAAGGGACGAGTGTTGAAATCGTGGTTCCACCCTTATTCTAATAAAATGAATTTATAACGAAATAAGCTCATTTTATAGCTCGTGTAAATTGATAACGGTTTTATCCGCCAAGAATTACAATGCATCATGTATGCAGTTCACTCTTGAAGTTTAGAGGTGGTAAGCTTGTCTTTTCGTATTAGGAAGCTCACAGCCTAAGGCTTCCCTCTCTGAGAATCGTAAAATACAACTCATGTCCTCATCATTACTTTTATAAAATATCTTGTCGAAACTTGTTGTTTTTTATTATATGGGCTATTTTTTAAAAAATCAATAGTTTTATTTTTTCTGACAAAAAAATATAGGGAGAAAATTTTTCCTCCCTATAACTGCCCTATTAAAATTTCTAACTCTTCAGCTGTAACGCTCCGCCACTTTCCAACTTCAAGCTCATTTAGCTCTATATTCATAATGCGTACTCGCTTTAGCTTTATTACAGTAAATCCGAAAGCACGACTCATTCTACGAATTTGCCTGTTCATTCCTTGCGTTAAAACGATACGAAATGTTGATTGATCGACTCTTGTCACTTTGCACGGCTTCGTCATTCCATCTTTAATCTTTACACCGCGGGACATCTCATCAATAAACCAGTCCGTAAAAGGTTTATCGACTGTGACAACATATTCTTTCTCGTGCTCATGATCACCATGTAAAATTTGATTCGCAATGCCGCCGTCATTCGTTAATAAAATAAGTCCTTCTGATGCTTTATCTAATCGCCCAACTGGAAAGATTCGCTCTGGGTAATTGATATAATCAATAATATTATCTTCAATATGATCGGCTGCTGTACAAGTAATTCCGACTGGTTTATGAAATGCGATATACACTTTTTCTTTCTCTTCTTTTACAATAACTTGCCCATCAATCGTTACCCTATCACCATCGCTTACGAGTGCACCGTGCGTACATATTTCGCCGTTAATAGCCACGCGTCCAGCTTTAATGAGACGATCTGTTTCACGTCTGGAGCATAATTTTGCTTCGCTTATGTATTGGTTGATTTTCATGTTCTATTCCTTTTCACATATATTAAAAGCGTCAATCTATGGCAATATCATTCTGCCACGATTGACGCTTTTTCACTTCGCAAAAACAACTAAATAAATAACCCCAATCACCAAAAATATTCCACAACAAGCTAACAATACTTTTGCAAGTTTGTCCATAAACATATAATGGTTTCCCCTTTGTTTCGTTGTTTTCTATTTTAATTCGACAACTGTTACGCCTAGGCCTCCCTCGCCCATGTCACCGTAACGGAAGGTTTTTACACCGCGATGCTTCTTCAAGTAATCTTGTACACCTTGGCGAAGTGCTCCTGTCCCTTTACCGTGAATGATTGATACGCGAGGATAGCTTGCAAGCTGGGCATCGTCTAAGTATTTCTCAACGCGCGCCATTGCATTTTCAAATCGTTCACCACGAAGATCAAGTTCTAATGAAACGTGATAGTCTCTACCTTTTACCGTTGCAACTGCTTTTTTCTCTGTTTGCTTCGGTGTGTTAATGTATTCCATATTAGATTCTTTCACTTTCATCTTCAGAATACCGATTTGTACGCTCCACTCTGTATCGCTTACTTTTTCAAGTAGTTGACCTTTTTGACCGAACGTTAATACTTTCACTTCATCACCTGCACGTAACTGTTGTTTCGGTGCAGTGTTTTTCACATTTACTTTTTGTTTCTTAACAAGCTCTGGCGCTGCGCCTTCTAGACGACTCTTCGCTTCAATTAGCTCGTGGTCTTTCACATTTGCAAGCTGTGCTTTACGCAATTGACGAAGTTCTTGAATAATACCTTCTGCTTCTTTCTTCGCAGCTTCGACTTTTTCTTCCCCTTCTTTTTGCGCTTTTAATAATCGTTCGTCGCGATCTTCGTTAAATTCAATAATTTGACGTTGTAACTCACGATGAAGTTTCTCAGATTGTTTGCGAAGCGCTTCTGCTTCGTTCCAGTCACGCTCTGCGTTCTTCTGGCTTTCTTCTAACTTCGCAATCATATTTTCAATTTTATTCGTATCTGTACTAATGTGGTTACGTGCTTGGTCAATAACGCGATCAGATAATCCAAGACGTTTCGAAATTTCAAAGGCATTACTACGTCCTGGTACACCGATTAATAATTTATACGTTGGGCTTAACGTGTTCACATCAAACTCAACACTCGCATTAATAACTTGCTCACGGTTATATCCGTATGCTTTTAATTCTGGATAATGCGTCGTTGCAACAACGCGAGCACCGCGATTACATACTTCATCTAAAATTGAAATGGCAAGTGCAGCCCCTTCTTGCGGGTCTGTTCCAGCACCTAATTCATCGAATAAAACTAAACTTTCAAAATCAGCTTTTTCTAAAATATCAACGATGTTCACCATATGTGAGGAGAACGTACTTAAACTTTGTTCAATCGATTGCTCATCACCGATATCAGCAAAGATATTTTTGAATACACAAATCTCTGACTCATCCATTACTGGAATGTGAAGGCCAGATTGCGCCATTAACACACAAATACCAACTGTTTTCAGCGTAACTGTTTTACCACCTGTATTCGGTCCTGTAATAACAATTGTCGTGAAATCTTTACCTAACATAATGTTATTTGGCACGATTATTTCTGGATCGATAAGCGGATGGCGTGCTTGTCTTAAGTCCATGTAACGCTCGTTATTTACAATCGGCTTTGTCGCTTTAATTCGCTTCGCATAAAAAGCTTTCGCAAAGATGAAATCAAGATTTGCAACTACTTCTACGTTTGATAAAACGATATCGGCTTCTACTGCTACTTCTTCTGTTAACATCAATAAGATGCGTTCAATTTCTTGTTTTTCTTTCACACGTGCTTCTTGTAGTGCATTATTTAATTCTACAATTACTTGTGGTTCAATAAATAACGTTTGTCCAGAAGCAGATTGATCGTGAACAATACCGCCATATACGCCGCGATATTCTTGCTTTACTGGGATTACGTAACGTTCGTTACGAATCGTTACAATCGAATCAGACAGCATCTTTTGCGCGTTTGAAGAGCGCGTCATATTTTCTAACTTTTCACGAATACGGCTTTCCGCAGTACGAATTTGAGTACGAATACCACGCAGTTTATCACTTGCGCTATCGACTACTTCACCGCCGTCACCGATGCAATTTGTAATTTTCTTTTCTAAATCATATAAAGATACAATTTGAGCGACGTGAGTTTCTAAAATCGGAAGCTCGACACCGTTATCAGCCATATCTTCAATGAAACGTTTCATATTACGACTACCATACATCGTATTCGCAATATCAAGTAATTCATTTGGACTTAACATACTCCCAATTTTTGCACGCTTCACATTTGAGCGAATATCCGTAATACCACCTAATGGTGCACTACCTTTTAAACGAATAACTTTCGCTGCTTCATCCGTTGTATCTTGCATTTCTACAATTTCTTCAAAATCAGTGCTCGGCACTAAATGCTTCACTTTGTCACGACCAAGTGAAGATGCTGTATGTTCAAGTAATTGTTCTTTTACTTTATTGTATTCTAATACACGCAACGTTCTTTCTAACATGTTGCAGGTCCCCCTTGTATTACTTATTACGTTTAATATAGTCTAATAAACGTTCAATATCCCACGTGTTAATCACGTTATCTTTTTGAATCCAACCTTTACGTGCTGCTGCTACACCTGTTTCCATATCTTCTAACATTTCAAGCGTATGAGCATCCGTATTAATCGCTACTTTCACACCAGCATCTTGTGCTTGTTTTAATAATTTCGCGCTTAAATCTAGACGGTTCGGATTCGCATTTAATTCTAAAACTGTATTTGTCTCTTTTGCTAGTTCAATTAATAAATCTGTATCTACATCATAACCCTCACGACGCCCGAGAAGACGTCCTGTAGGATGGGCAATCATTGTGACATGTTTATTCTCAAGTGCAGTACGTAGACGCTTCATAATCGTTTCACGGTCTTGTGAGAAGCTAGAGTGAATCGCTCCAATGACATAATCTAATTCTGCTAATACTTCATCATCAAAATCAAGCGAGGCATCTGGTAAAATGTCCATTTCAATTCCGCGTAAAATTGTAATGTCTGGATACTTTTCATTCATACGTTCAATTTCTTTCGCTTGCTCACGAAGACGCTCTTTCGTTAAACCGTTCGCCACTTTCAAATATTGCGAGTGATCAGTAATCGCCATAAACTTATATCCACGAGCACGGCACGCTTGTACCATTTCTTCAATAGAAAAAGCACCGTCACTCCAAGTTGTATGCATATGTAAATCACCTTGTATATCGGAAAACTGAATTAAGTTCGGATACTCTTTAATTAATTCAATTTCTTTTCCATCTTCACGCACTTCTGGCGGAATAAATGGCAAACCGAAATGAGCAAAGAAGTCTTCTTCAGTCTCAAATGTTTTCACTTCACCTGTTTCCAAGTTCTCTACACCGTACTCACTAATTTTCTCGCCTTTATCTTTTGCGATTTGACGCATTTTCACATTATGGTCTTTTGATCCTGTGAAATGGTGAAGAGTTGTAATAAACTCTTCTGGTTTTACTAAACGGAAATCAATTGAAATATCATATTCATATTGAAGACGGACAGAAACTTTCGTATCTCCACTTGCTATTACTTCAATCATATTATCAAATTGTAGTAAATGCTCACGTACCGCTGCTGGTTCTGTTGTTGCAATGATAAAATCTAAATCTTTCACTGTTTCACGAACACGGCGCAAACTACCAGCGCGAGAGAAACGAATTACTTCAGCAATATTCGACAATTTCTCCTCTATTTCCCCGGCAATAGGCAATACCATCGCAATTGGTAAACGCTCTGGACGAGAGCCTACTTGATCGATTGCTTCTAATATTTTCTCTTCTGTCTTCTTACCGAAACCTGCTAAAGCTTGTACTTTATTTTCCTCACAAACAGCTTTTAGCGATTCCATATCAACAACACCAAGTTCTTTGTATAACTTAGCTACCTTCTTACCACCAAGACCTGGTAGTTTTAATAACGGCAATAAGCTACTTGGTACTTCTTTTTCAAGTTCTTGTAATACTTCAGATGTTCCCGATTCTATATATTCTTGAATAACTGCTGCTGTTCCTTTTCCGATGCCCGGAATCTTCGTGAAATCTTCAATCTCAGAAAGACTACGATCATCACTTTCTAATGCTGCTGCCGCTTTACGAAATGCAGATATTTTAAATGGATTCGCGCCCTTTAATTCCATAAAAAGCCCGATTGTCTCTAATAATTTGATCACTTGTTTTTTATTTACTTTCATCATTGCCCCGCCTTTCTTTCATAGAAAAAAACTTCTCTTTCCGAAAAAAGAGAAGTTATACTCTGCTACCTGTCTGCCATAGTTCCTTCACCTTTTCAGATAGAATCGGTGTATCGTCTACAATTATTTTGCTAATTGATGATTTTTGTAATGGTGTTTGTACTTGTTCAATCGGAAGAATGTTTCCAATGATAATTAAGACAAACAAAATAATATATACTTCTAAAAATCCGAGGATTGCCCCCGCAAACGCATTTACTTGCTTTAAAACCGGTATTTCTGCAAACATATTTAACAAATTACCAAGTAATGAAAGTGCAATTTTAGTAATAATAAACAATATGATAAACGCAAGCGCTTGATAAAATACTGTCTCAATATTATTTGCATCAATCCATTCTGGAACAGATACGTTTTTATCAAATGGATACGGAATAAATTTCGCAAGTGCTGGCGCTAAATCTTTACAGTACCAGTATGCAACAAGGTATGCGATAATAAAGCTTGTTAACTTTACAAGTTGCAGAATAAACCCTCTGCGTAAGCCGAGGAAAAATCCCATAACAAGCAGTAAAATGATAATAATATCAATCATGTTATTCCATTCCTTTTTTTGTCATACTTTCTTTCAATTTCTCATGTTCTTCTTTTAATTTTATGTAATCGTGTATGACGTTTACCGCCGTCAATACCGCTAGTCTACTCGTGTCAAGCGAAGGATTCTTGGCATTGAGTTCGCGCATTTTATCATCCACAATCGCTGCTACCATGCGGATATGACTTGTACTTTCATCGCCAACAACTGAATATTGCTGACCATAGATTTCTACATTAATTCGACTTTTCTTTCCCTTTTGTTGTGACAACTCACCGGCCTCCAATCACGTACAGAATCCTAAAGTTTATCATACCATGAACCTTCATAATATGGAAACAGAAAGAACAATCCGATATGATAAAAATAACAATATAAAAAAAGGGGCGACCATTATGTCAAATTCTATCGTAATTCAAACAAATTCTACAGTAATTGAAGACATGAAACAACAATATAAACATTCGCTTAGCCCAAAAACTCCGCAAGGCGGGATCTTCATGGCAAAGGTACCATCTTGCACGATTACAGCGTATAAATCTGGAAAAGTAATGTTCCAAGGAGGCCGCGCTGAAGCAGAAGCTTCTCGTTGGCAAACTGTCTCTCAAACACCGAAAACAGCTGTAAAAAAATCTGTCGATTCCCATCGTTATGCGCCTCCTGCTTCCATCGGTACAATGTCTATTGTAGGGTCTGATGAAGTTGGTACGGGAGATTTCTTTGGACCGATGACAGTCGTTGCTGTATATGTGGATGCAAAGCAAATTCCACTACTAAAAGAACTTGGTGTAAAAGACTCTAAAAACTTAAATGACGATCAAATTACTGCCATTGCGAAACAACTTCTACACGTTGTTCCTTATAGCTCTCTTGTCCTTCATAACGAAAAATATAACGAGCTATTTGATAAAGGAAACAACCAAGGTAAGTTAAAAGCTTTACTACACAATAAAGCTATTACAAACTTATTAGCTAAAATGGCACCTACAAAACCTGAAGGCGTCTTAATCGATCAATTCACACAACCTGATACATACTATAAATATTTAGCAAAACAAAAACAGGTACAGCGTGAAAATGTTTACTTCGCTACGAAAGGTGAAAGTGTTCATTTAGCTGTTGCCGCCGCTTCCATTTTAGCTCGCTACTCATTCGTAAAACAGTTTGACGAACTAAGTAAAAAAGCTGGTATGCCACTTCCAAAAGGTGCTGGTAAACAAGTTGATATCGCTGCTGCTAAATTAATTCAAAAGCTTGGTAAAGAACGATTACCTGAGTTTGTGAAACTGCATTTCGCTAATACGGAGAAGGCGATTCGCTTATTAAAATAGTATCGACAAAAACAGGAGCCTACAAACTCCTGTTTTTTGTTTCACCCTACTATTGTCCTTATAGTTTTGTTATAATTATAATATACAGATTATTCTAAAATAGGAGGAGATCCCCATTGCTACTTCTACAAATGATTCTAAATATTTTACTAGGCGATCCACACGAAAGACAGTTTGAAATTAGGGAAAACATTCAGCTACTAAGTGAACAACGAGCGTTCAACGATTTAATAGAGCGTTATGGTCGCTCTTTCTTATTAAACTTTCGGATTCGAAGATTTATCGGGAAACACGATGCTCGCTCGTTAATACATAATCCAGCAAAACTACAACACTTCTGTGAGGAACTTGAATGTATGATTAGAAAAAGGAGGTTTTTCATATGAACGCTGTAAAAGTTAAAAAGATATTATATATTTTCGTACACCTCGTAGGCCCACTTTCTTACTTCACTATTTCTACCATTTGAGGAGCTTTTTTCACTACTAAATCCACATTCGAAAATATATCTGATAATCTTGGCGTGATGGCCATCTATTACGTGTTCATGAGTTTACTGTGGTTTTTCTATTTAGATCGATTAGGCAAAGACATAAATAAGATTACAAAAGAAATTAACGATAAGAAGATGTAATACATGAAAAAAGGAGAGTCGCCAAGACTCTCCTTTTTTATGTTAGCTTCGTTTCTGCTTCTTATTTGATGAAGGTACTTTATGTGAACCTGTTTCATGTGTCGTCGTTCCTTGTCCTTCTACTTCTGGAGAACCTAGGCCCGATCTTGAATGATCTTTTTTCACTTTTTTACTCATTTATATTCACCCCTTCGCGTTACTTTTTGCTACAGGGTAATAAACTATGCAAAAGAAAAAGCGAGAGGAAATCCTCTCGCTTTTTTCACATTTTAGAACTCAGAAGAACCTGGAGTTCTTGGGAATGGAATTACGTCACGGATGTTAGCCATGCCAGTGATGTACATTAGGAAGCGCTCGAAACCTAGACCGAATCCAGCGTGTTTTGTACCGCCGTATTTTCTAAGTTCTAAGTACCACCAGTAATCCTCTTCGTTCATACCTAATTCTTTAATTCTGTCTACTAAAACGTCCATTCTTTCTTCACGTTGGCTTCCGCCGATTAATTCGCCGATGCCAGGAACTAGAAGGTCAGTAGCAGCTACTGTTTTACCGTCTTCATTTAAACGCATGTAGAATGCTTTAATGTCTTTCGGATAGTCAGTTACGAATACAGGGCGTTTGAAGATTTCTTCTGATAAGTATCTTTCGTGCTCTGTTTGTAAGTCAATTCCCCATTCTACTGGGTATTTGAAATCAGCACCTGATTCTTGAAGCACTTTAATTGCTTCTGTATAAGTGATGCGACCGAAGTCAGAGTTAATTACGTTGTTCATGCGCTCAAGAACTGTTTTATCAACGAAGCTGTTGAAGAATTCCATTTCTTCTGGTGCATGCTCTAATACGTATTTCATTGCATATTTCAGCATATCTTCTGTAAGGTTCATTACGTCCCCTAGTTCAGCGAATGCAATCTCAGGCTCAACCATCCAGAACTCAGCAGCGTGGCGAGTTGTGTTTGAGTTTTCCGCACGGAATGTAGGTCCGAATGTGTATACATCACGGAATGCTAATGCATAAGCTTCAGCGTTCAGCTGTCCACTTACTGTTAAGTTTGTTTCTTTACCGAAGAAGTCTTTTGACTCATCAACTTTTCCGTCTTCACCTTTTGGTAGGTTATTTAAATCTTGCGTTGTTACGCGGAACATTTCGCCAGCACCTTCTGTATCACTACCAGTGATGATAGGTGTATGAACATGTACGAATCCACGCTCTTGGAAGAATTGGTGAATCGCAAATGCTGCGATAGAACGTACGCGGAACGTTGCAGAGAATGCATTTGTTCTTGGACGTAAGTGAGCGATTGTACGTAAGTATTCAAATGTATGACGCTTCTTTTGAAGTGGGTAATCAGAATCTGATAAGCCCTCGATATCAATTTTTTCTGCTTTAATTTCAAATGGTTGCTTCGCTCCAGGCGTTGCAATTACTTTACCTTCTACTTTAACTGAAGAGCTAAGTGGAAGTTTTGCAATTTCTTTGAAGTTCTCTAATTCTGTATCGAAAACGATTTGAACGCTTTTGAAGAAGCTACCGTCGTTTAATTCGATGAAACCAAATGCTTTTGAATCACGTAAGTTACGAATCCACCCTGATACTTGTACTGTTTGATCTGCATACTTTTCTGTATCTCTATACAGACTTTTTACTAATGTGTTTTCCATAGTGAAATTCTCCTTTGCTCATATATTTAAATACAAAAAAACCTTTCATCCATAAAGGGACGAAAGGTTAAACTTCGCGGTACCACCCAATTTGTCATAAAGACCAACTTTAACTCGTATGTAATACATACTTCCCGGTTTGTAACAGGCCGGATTCCCGTCTAAGTCTACTCTTGAATACAAGATTCAATTTCGGTTAGCAACTCCAAGGTGTTCTTCACATATACCGCCTCATCAGGCTCTCACCGTCCCTGACTCGCTTTGGATTATAGTATATACTACTTTTCCTTATCATCGTCTTTCATTTTGTTAAACTAAAATTAATGTACTACATTCGAGAGAAAGATGCAAGGTGTCGGAAAATATATGAGCGATTTTTGTAATATATCGACTTACCGACAGTGTCCGACAACTAACCCAATAAAAAAATTGCCGGAATATATCCGGCAATTTTCTAATTACTTACGTAACTCCGCACCGAATTTCTCTTCTACCGTTGTTAGTACACGGTTATGTGCTTCTGTTACTTCTTCGTCTGTTAATGTACGTTCTGCATCGAAGTAAGTCATAGAGAATGCAAGTGATTTCTTGCCTTCTTCCATTTTTTCACCTTCGTATAAGTCGAATAGTGTTACGTCTTTCAGAAGTTCTCCGCCAGCTTCAGCAATGACTTGCTTCATTTCACCAGCTTTTGTTTCTTTTGTTACTACAACAGCCATGTCACGTGTCATAGATGGGAAACGTGGAATTGCTGCGTAGTAAGTTTCTTCAGCGTCTGCACCGAATACTTTTACAAGAGATAATTCAAATACGAATGTATTTTTCACATCTAATTGTTTTTCTGCTTCTGGGTGCAATTGACCGATGAAACCAATTACTTCGCCATCTAATACGATGTCAGCTGTACGGCCTGGGTGCATACCTTCGCGTTTTGCTGGTGCATATGTGATTTGGTTTGCAACGCCAAGTACGTCGAATAGTCCTTCTAGTACACCTTTCACAACGAAGAAGTCTACTACTTTCTTCTCACCTTGCCATGCATGGTGAAGAGCAAGACCTGTCATAACACCTGCAAGATGTTGTTCTTCTTTCGGAAGTTCTCCTTCTTCTGTCGGTAAGAAGATAGAACCTACTTCGTATAAAGCAACGCTGTCGTTTTTACGAGCGACATTGTATGAAACTGCTTCTAGTAATTGCGGTACTAAGCTTAAACGAAGTTGGCTACGTTCTTCACTCATTGGAAGCGCAAGACCTACAGGCGCCTTTTCGTTTGGCTCAACCATATATTGTTTCGCTTTGTCAGCGCTTGTTAATGAATACGTGATTGCTTCATATAAACCAGCACCCTCTAAGAAGCGGCGTACTTTACGACGTTTCGTTTGTGCTGATGTTAATTTACCACGAGTCATCGTTCCAGAAGGTAATGTAACTGGAATGTGGTCATAACCGTATAGACGGCCCACTTCTTCTACTAAGTCTTCTGAAATTGTAATATCAGGACGACGTGCTGGTACATTCACGTGGAATGTTCCTTCTACTTCTGTGAATGGGAATTTCAAGTTTGTGAACATTGTACCCATTTCACTCGCAGAAATATTTGTACCTAATACACGGTTTACTTTTTCAGCAGTAACAGATACTGTACGCTCTTGTACTTGTAAGTTGTCAGCTTCTACTACACCTTCAAGTGCTTCACCGCCAGCATATTTCGCCATTAAAGCAGCTGCGTGTTGAATTGCTTCAAATGTACGTGTTGGGTCGATTCCTTTTTCGAAACGTGCACTTGATTCACTACGAAGACCTAAGTCTTTTGATGTACGACGTACTGTTTGACCTGCAAAATATGCAGACTCAATTAGAACGTTTACTGTCTCATTTGTAACTTCAGAATCCGCCCCGCCCATTACACCAGCAACAGCTAAAGCTTTCGTGCCGTTTGTAATTACAAGGTGGTGGCTTTGTAATGTACGCTCTTGATCATCTAACGTTTCAATTTTTTCGCCTTCTTTTGCAAGACGAACAACGATTTCTTTTGAACCTAATTTATCGTAATCGAATGCATGTAACGGTTGACCGTATTCCATTAAAATGTAGTTTGTAATATCAACTACGTTGCTAATTGGACGAATGCCAGCTGCCATAAGACGAGTTTGCATCCACATTGGTGATGGACCAATCTTTACGTTTTTAACCATTTTTGCAATGTATAATGGGTTTTCTTCTTTCGCTTCTACACTTACAGAAATATAATCAGAAGTTTTTTCTGCTGTTTCTTGTAAGTCGATAGCTGGAAGCTTTACTTCGCGGCCATAAATAGCAGCTACTTCGTAAGCAACACCTAACATGTTTAAGCAATCTGCACGGTTTGGTGTTAAGCCAAGCTCAAGTACTTCATCGTGTAAGTTTAAAATTTCAAGTGCATCTGCACCAACTTCAGCGTCACTTGGGAAGATGAAGATACCATCTGCGTATTCTTTTGAAACTAACTTTCCATCAATACCAAGCTCTTGAAGAGCACAAACCATACCGTGAGAAGCTTCACCGCGTAGTTTTGCTTTTTTGATTTTGAAGTTACCAGGAAGTACAGCTCCAACTTTTGCAACTGGTACTTTTAAACCTTTTGCAATGTTAGCAGCTCCACAAATAATTTGAACTGGCTCTTCTTCACCGATATCGATTAAGCATTTGCTTAATTTATCAGCTTCTGGGTGTTTTTCACATTCTAATACGTGACCAACTACAACACCTTTTACACCTTTATTTAATACTTCAACGCCTTCTACTTCAATACCACTTTTCGTGATTTTATCTGCTAGTTCTTGTGCTGTTACATCTTTAATATCTACATACTCTTGTAACCAACGATATGATACGAACATACTTATCCTCTCCTTCCCTTACGCTCGTTTGAATTGTTGTAAGAAACGTACATCATTTGTATAGAAATGACGAATGTCATCTACTCCGTATTTCAACATTGCGATACGCTCTGCGCCCATACCGAATGCGAAACCTTGATATTCTTTTGAATCATAACCAGCCATTTCAAGTACGTTCGGGTGAACCATACCTGCGCCTAGAATTTCAATCCAGCCAGTTCCTTTACAAGTGCCGCAGCCTTTGCCATGACACATCATACAAGAAATATCCATCTCTACAGATGGCTCTGTGAATGGGAAGAAACTTGGACGAAGACGGATTTCACGATCTTCACCGAACATCTTTTTCACGAATACTTGCAGTGTACCTTTTAAGTCACTCATACGAATGTTTTTATCAATTACAAGACCTTCAATTTGCATGAACTGATGTGAATGCGTCGCATCGTCGTCATCACGGCGATACACTTTACCAGGACAAATAATTTTAATTGGGCCTTTTTCTTTATTATTTTCCATCGTACGTGCTTGCACAGAAGATGTATGTGTACGTAGTAACGTTTCTTCTGTGATGTAGAATGTATCTTGCATATCACGCGCTGGGTGATCTTTCGGTAAGTTTAGTGCTTCGAAGTTGTAGTAGTCTTTTTCTACTTCTGTTCCTTCAGCTACTTCATAACCCATACCGATGAATACATCTTCAATTTGCTCAACAACAGCCGTTAACGGATGGTGACAACCTGTTTCAACAGGACGACCTGGCAATGTAACATCAATTGTTTCAGTAGCTAATTTCGCTTCAATTACTGCTTTTTCTAAGTTACTAATTTTGTCGTCTAGACGCGTTTGAATCGCTTCACGTACTTCATTTACTAATGCTCCCATACGTGGACGCTCTTCTGCTGATAATTTTCCCATGCCGCGTAATACTTCTGTAATTGGACCTTTTTTTCCTAAATACGCTACGCGTACGTCGTTTAAGCCTTTCAGCTCTTTCGCTTCTTCAATAAGCTCTAACGCTTTTTGCTTTAGCTCTTTTAAACGTGCTTCCATTTTGGAACCCTCCTAATTTTAAAAATAAAAAAACCTCGCTCCCAAAAAGGGACGAGGTAAATTCGCGGTACCACCCTAAATTGACAGAACATGTCTGCCCACTCATTAGTTATAACGATCAATTCTGACCGGAACGCCTTTACATATACATGGTCCTGGCGTCAACTCCAGAGGTGAATTCACTTTCGTCTACCATAAGAATGCTTTCAGTCTACGACATTCTCTCCCTATATGGCGATTTTGTAAGCTACTCTTCTCTATCAACGTTTTTCGTTATTTAACTTTTAATATAATGTACTTCAACTTATTATAAGAAGTTTTTTATTTGTTCGCAACCGGGCTTTGCAAATAATACGTTAAAATCCCTGCTGCAACCGCAACATTTAATGATTCTGCCCCGCCGTAAATCGGAATATACAAGTTTTGATCCGTTTTTGCAAGAATTTCTTGGCGTACGCCATTTCCTTCATTTCCTACAATTAATGCAAAACTGCCAGCCGGCGTTACTTCACCATACGGAACTCCATTTTCAAGAGCTGTTCCATATACAGGAACGTTATTTTCTTTTAACTTGTCTACCCATTCTTCTAAGTTCCCTTTTACAATTGGTAAGTGGAAAATAGAGCCTTGTGTAGAGCGGAGTACTTTACTATTGTAAACATCAACACAACCTTCTCCAAGCACAACGGCGTGAATACCAGCTGCATCAGCTGTACGAATAATTGTTCCTAAATTACCTGGGTCTTGCAGGCCATCTAATAAAAGGAATTTCCCATCAGTAAGAGCTACTTCTTTCTCATGCTTCTCACAAACAGCAAATACACCTTGCGTCGTTTCTGTTTCACGAAGTATTTTTACAATCGCCTCAGGTACGATGTACATTTCCACATCATTAACTGTCCAATCTTTCGGAAGGTCTGTCTGATCTGAAACGATAAGTTCTGTTACAATTCCTGTCTTCAAAGCTTCCTCGACTAAGTGGAATCCTTCTACAAAAAATAAACCTTTTTTATCGCGTTCTTTTTTCGTTTGCAGCTTTTTCCACTGCTTTACACGCGGATTTTGTACTGAATCAATGTTTTTCATAATATGTATTTCCCTCTCTTCTTGTCTTATCATTATAGCCTATTTTTCATACATATTTACATAAAAAAGAACAAAAACTAACGTCAGTTTCAATTCTGAAGAAGAGGTGAAAGCAATGAGTTTTAATTTACGCGGTGCCGTATTAGCGAATGTATCTGGAAATTCACAAGATCAATTACAAGAAACAATCGTCGATGCAATTCAAAGCGGTGAAGAAAAAATGCTTCCAGGTCTTGGCGTTTTATTTGAAGTCATTTGGAAAAACGCTGATGAAAATGAAAAGCACGAAATGTTAGAAACACTAGAGCAAGGATTAAAAAAATAAGCAATTTGAAAATCACCTTTGCATAAGCTAAGGTGATTTTTTTGCAGAAAAATTTTTTCTTCTCCTAAACATTTCTACTTTACTAACGAACTATGATGGAGTACAATGTTCAAAATACATTTAAACCGATCGATTTTTCTTCATATACACCATAAGATAAAAGGAGTGAATGTTTTATGCACCGTATTACGCTTGAACAAATTTTTAAACACCACATTACACAAAAATACGTAAACCGTTCTGGAATGGTCCACGCGATCGCTGTCGCTTACCATGCGTTTCACCTAGCCAAAAAGCATCACGCCTCAGTCGATGCTGCCACAAAAGCTGGCTTCCTTCATGATATCGGACATCATACGTGGTACACAGGCGGCGAATGGGATTATGACTTATATAAAAAGAATGATATCCATGCAATTAAAGGCGCTGAAAGAGCACATAAATTACTTATTAGATTAGGAGAACATCCAAAACTAGCAAAAGAAATTTCTATTGCAATTCTTCTTCATACAGATTCTTTCTTAGTGGAACAAGAAATTGAAAGAACATCTCTTCAAAATATTATTAAATGGGCAGACGAAGCAGATGAAGAACCGGGCGGAGCGCATCATTATCGAACAATTTCTTATGAAAAAGCACTTAAAGCAATTCAGCAATTAGATCGATTGGTAGAGCGTGAATTGCAAATAGAGCAAGCAAAATTGAATAACAAGACAGAACATAGTTATCAATGAGAAAGAGGCATCACTACAGGGTGATACCTCTTTTATTATTTTATGGAAAATACACCTTTATCCCGCATTAACGAGCAGTAAGACCCCCACCTCGAAATTCAGCAAAGACGAGGAAGTTAGGTGGAGAATCAACTGCCCGTAAAAGCCCGATTGGTGAGGGCTGATAATCAGTGGGGGATGAACCTCCCCAATGATTAAAGTTTCACTTTATATGTAATATTTAAATGTTACATTCAAAAACATCTTACTTTATAATTAAATATGCAAATATAAAAGAGGTGATTTTACAAATGCAACCCGCTACACAGCTTTCTAATGAACAAAAACACTCGATGTCATGGGGACAATTTATTAGCTCTGTTTTATTCGCCTTTTTTGGAACTGGACTTATTACTATGTTCCTCGCAATGCCATTAACAATTTATACAGCAGGTCTTACAGATAAAAAACAAGTTGCCCTGTATGAATCTATTGCAAATACTGCAAGTACCGTATTACAACTAGCTGTATTGTTATTCTTCATTTTTAAATTCGAACCCGCAAAAAAATTACTACTAAAATCTTTTAACTTTAAAACACTGAAAGAATGGCGCACATACGTATACTTACTTCTTTTCTTCGTTATCAACATCATACTCAATTACATCTTGTTAAATTATGTGTTCCAAGACGCAACAAAGCAGCAATCTTCCGCACTAAGCTTAGACGTCTTTAAGCAATATCAAATATTATTACTTCTCAGCTTTGCAATACTCACACCCATTTTTGAAGAACTTATTTTCCGTGGTTTTATACTTCGCTTCTTCTCAGAACGCTTTCCATTTTGGATTGCAGCCATCGTAACAAGTTTCTTCTTCGGTATCGCTCATACATACTCACTTGGGGTAATGGTAATTACTTTCTTTATGGGATTATTAATGGCCATTTTATGTAAAAAAACAAAGTCCATTATTCCAGCTATGTTATTTCATATTATGAATAACATGTTGGCATTCTTGAGTTAAAAAGAGGTATCATCGCGATACCTCTCTTTACTCTTTTATCATAACTTCAAACTCTTCTGCGGTTAGCGTTTTTGATAATCCGTATCGTTATTACCCATTTCCTTCAATTTATATATACTCATTAATAATATCCAAAATAAACCTCATGTAGTAAAATATAACTTAATTCACATAAAGGAGTTTACATATGTTCAGTATTATTTGGATGCTTTTCACGCCACTTCTCTTACTATGCGGGATTGCTGGTGGTATTTTTTTAATAGTAACGGGGATTAAATATCGGAAATTACTCGTTGGTTTAATGGGGCTACTTAGCCTATCCTTTGTCACACTACCTTTTGTTCTTTTAAGTGTAGGGATTCATATCGATACAATTTTCCCGATTCCAACTGCTCTTTACTGGACCCTATTTTCTTTAACTGGATTATTAGCAGGGGTAAGTGGAGTACAAGCCAAAATTAAAAGTATACGTAATATGGGATTCATTATTTTTACCATTGGAATATTAGGTGTTATCTTCTGGGAGCTCATGTCTGTAGGTGATTCATTCTATATATAATATTTTTTAGCAACCTACAAATCGGAGGTAATACAGAAGTGTTTGGAATATTAACTTGGATGATTTTAGCTCTTACTTTAATGTTATGCGCATTTATCGTTGGTATTTTTTTAATTATTTATGGTATTAAATATCATAAATCACTCACTATTATAGCTGGTTTAATTAGCATATTACTTATCGTTGTTCCTATCGTTTGTATAGGTTCTGGAATAGATTTAGAGGGGATGGTTCCAATTTCGGGAACTTTATATTGGTGCTTCTTCTCTTTAGCTGGACTATTAGCTATTATAAGCGGCAGGCAAATATCGAGTATTTGTTCTATGGGGATAATTTTGTTTCTAGCAGGGCTGTGCTCCGTAACTGGTTATCATTTTTTATATCTCACTCTTTAAAAAGACAAAAAAGCAGGGAAATTAATTCCCTGCTTTTCTATTTGGTTTATTGCCTGATTGTAAGAAGAACGATAACACCCAAGCGATACCTGCTAGTATCGTTGCGATTAAGAAGGCATCGTTAATACCGTTAATTGCAGATAGCTTTGAAATTTGTCCATATAATAGTTGTGTGCTCATCGCGTCTCCTGCTTGAGCTGATCCAGCTAAGGCCGCTAAGCTTTGACCCATGCCGTGTACTTTATCAACTAAAATTGGGTTTGATGTTGTTAACATGTTGCCGTAATCAGCTACGTGAGCAGTCGTTTGTTGCGTCATAAGTGTAATTAAAATAGCTGTTCCGATTGAACCCGCTACTTGTCTTGACGTATTTTGCGTTGCTGTACCGTGAGAAATTAATTTCATCGGCAGCGCGTTCATACCAGCTGTCATAATTGGCATCATAATGAATGACATACCAATTGAACGTATAATGTAATCCGTCATAATAACGCTATACGGCGTATCCATCGATAATTTTGTAAATTCATATGTCGCATACGTCGTAATTGCCAATCCAATTATCGCTAATGGACGAATACCATATTTATCGAATAATTTACCCGCTACTGGTCCCATGATCCCCATAATTAATGATCCTGGAAGAAGTAGTAAACCAGATTCAATTGGCGTAAAGCCACGAATGTTTTGCAGATATACTGGAAGCAATAACATACCTCCGAATAATGCCATCGTAACGATTGCATTAATTACTAAAGTAAAAGTAAATACTGGATATTTAAATACTTGTAAATCAAGCATTTTATTGTCCGTTGTTAACTCTCTCCAAATAAATAACGCTAAACCAATTACACCGATAACAAGTGAAATAATGACTTCTGCACTAGTCCAACTATTATTTCCAGCTTCACTAAATCCGTACAATAAGCTTCCTAGTCCAATACTTGAACTAACCACACCGAATATATCTAATTTCGTTTTAGACACCGGCTGAGCTAGTGTAAAGAATTTTAAAGATAGGAACGTAATAATTAAACCAATAATAAACATCGCATAGAACATTAAGTTCCAGCTATAGTTTTCAATCACCCAACCTGTTACAGTTGGTCCGATAGCTGGTGCTAAAATCATCGCTACACCTAGTAATCCCATCGCCGCTCCGCGTTTATGAGGCGGGAATAACGTCATGAAGATATTCATACCAACCGGCATTAAAATACCCGCACCAACTGCTTGAATTACGCGACCTGTCATCATCATTGTAAAGTTTCCTGAAGTAGCACAAATGATAGATCCTACCGTGAAGAATAACATTGCTGCTACAAATAATTTACGATACGTAAATCGTGAAACTAAAAAGGCACTAATCGGTACTAAAATACCATTTACAAGCATGAAGCCTGTAATTAACCATTGTGCTGTTGAAGTTGATACATTAAATTCATTCATTAACGGAGGTAATGCAACGTTAATGATTGTTTGGTTTAAAATAGAAACGAACATGCCGAGAATTAATACAGCTACAACTGCTTTTACGTTCACATTCTCTACAGGCATAGACATTTGTTTTTTCGGCACTTCTTTTTCTTGTTTTACTTCTTCTTGCTTTCCTGTTTCTAACTCAACTACATTAGAAATTTCCGATTCTTGCTTTCGTTCAATTTCTTTCTCTTCTGTTTCAACTTTACTTACTTCTATTTTACTTACGGCTGGGACTTGTTCTTCTCCCATTTTCGTTTTTTTCTTTCGTAAAAGACGATTTACAAGGAAGAAGACGATTATACAAAATAGTGCATATCCTGCAATTACAATTGAGGACATCTCATCTCCCCCTTACTTATGAATACGAACTGTCACATTCATGCCAGGAACAATATTTACTGATTTGCTATGATCTAAAGAAATTTTAACTGGTACTACTTGTGTTACTTTCGTATAGTTCGCTGTTGCGTTGCTTGATGGCAACATAGAGAATGTATTCGCTGTTGTTAAGCCAACTTGTTCTACTTTTCCTGTTAACGTTGTATCTGGGTATGCATCTACATACACATCTACATCTTGACCTTTTTGAACATCATCAACATCTGTTTCTTCAATGTTTGCTGTTACCCATAAATTGTTCATATCAAATGCATAAGCAATTGGGCTACCCGCTCCAACGAAAGCATTTGTTGTCGCGTTTGATTGTACAACTGTTGCATTTTGTGGAATTGTTACATCTACTGTTTGTTCTCCATTAGCTGCCGCTACAGTAACAGTACCTAATTTATCGTTCTCATTATAATTTTTTCCTACTTCAGCTTTCCAGTCAGTTAGTTTACCTGCTACTGGTGAAGCAACCGGAATTACCTTTCCATCAATCTTTGCATTGTCTGTTTTTAAGTAATTTTCCGTTTGATTGTAATAGTAATAACCGCCAATACCGCCGCCAACTAGTACAATTAATGTGATAATGTTGATAATTACCATTCTTCGAAACTGATTCATTGCATTCCTCTCCTTATATCGCATATAATTTTTTTCTAAACTATTTATGTCCTTATTGTTTAGATTGTTTAATTGTTAATTATATTAACCTTTTAACAAAAAAATCACACCATCTGCAGCGTAAATCGAAACTTCTCTACCTGCGAGCGGTGCTGATTTCTGAAGGACTATCGTTTATAATTATAAATAATTATTTTGAATCTACAACCGACAATTTACGTATGAAATGTCGTTTAAACAACAATATAATACCAATATGTTGTTTAAGTATAGAAAATTAAACGAGGGGAAATAAAAATGTCTATTAAAAATACAAATGATCCACGTGTAAAACGGACGAGACAACTCATACAGGATGCTTTTGTCGCTTTAGTAGGCGAAAAAGGTTTTGAAAATGTAACTGTGCAACATATCGCAGAACGCGCTCCTGTAAACCGCGCTACATTTTATAGCCATTACCACGATAAATATGACTTACTAGACAAAAGCATTGAAGAAATGTTAGAAAAGCTAACTGAAGTAATTAAACCGAGAAATAGAAATAAAGAAGATTTCCAACTAACATTTGATTCGCCACATCCAAGTTTTTTGGCCTTGTTCGAACATATTGCAGAAAACACTAACTTCTATAACGTCATGCTTGGTGATAAAGCTGCTGGAAACTATACGTATAAGATGATGAAAGCAATTCAAACGCATTTAACATTAAGCCTCTCTATTTCACAACCTAACGATGAAAAACTAATGGTTCCACGCGATATTCTCATTAGTTATGTTACTGGTGCCCACCTAGGAATGATTATGTCATGGCTAAAAAGAGGGATGATATATACCCCGCATTTTATGGCGATGCAATTAACTCGTTTAATTATTTTAGGGGCTCATACTGCTGCAGGATTAGAAAGGCCTTTTTAAAACATAAAAAAGCGAAGGAGAAGCTCCTTCGCTTTTTCTATTAATTAAATGTAATGTTATGTACAGCCTCTTTATCAAGACGTTTAATAACTTCTACAATTAACTTCACTGCATTTTCATAATCATCACGATGTAACATTGCCGCATGAGAATGGATATAGCGCGTTGCAATTGTAATTGCCATAGAAGGAATACCATTTACAGCAATGTGAATCGCACCCGCATCCGTTCCTCCGCCTGCTACTGAATCATATTGATACGGGATTTGTAATTCATCAGCAACATCAACTACGAAATCACGTAAACCTGTATGTCCAATAACAGAAGCATCATATAAAATGATTTGTGGTCCATCGCCCATTTTACTTTGTGCTTCTTTTGACGTTACACCCGGTGTATCTCCAGCGATACCAACATCTACTGCGAACGCGATATCTGGTTTAATATAATTCGCAGATGTTTTTGCGCCACGAAGACCAACTTCTTCTTGTACAGTTCCAACGCCATATACAACATTTGGATGCTTTTCATCTTTTAATTGTTTTAATACGTCAATTGCAATTGCACAACCGATTCGGTTATCCCATGCTTTTGCAAGTAACATTTTTTCATTCTTCATCACTTGGAATTCAAAGTAAGGTACAACTTGATCTCCTGGTCGTACGCCCCACTCCATCGCTTCTTCTTGGCTAGAAGCACCGATATCGATGAACATGTCTTTAATTTCAACTGGCTTTTTACGAGCTTCTGGAGGTAAAATGTGCGGTGGTTTTGAACCAATTACACCTGTTACATCTCCTTTACGCGTTACAATCGTCACGCGTTGCGCAAGCATAACTTGTGACCACCAGCCACCAACCGTTTGGAAGCGAAGGAAACCTTTGTCATCGATTTGTGTAATCATAAATCCAACTTCATCTAAATGACCTGCAACCATAATTTTCGGGCCGTTTTCTTCCCCTACTTTTTTCGCAACTAAACTCCCTAAATTATCAGTAGAAAGTTCGTCCGCAAACGGCTCAATATATTTCTTCATTACTTCACGTGGTTCACGCTCATTACCAGCAATACCACGTGCATCTGTTAATTCTTTTAGCATTGTCAATGTCGCGTCTAATTTTGTCATTGCCAACACCCTCCTTTTTCTTCAGTCAATTCATTATACAATAATTAAATTGAAATATTCAAAAATTAAATTAGTATCCTTGTGTTTGACGCTGATGATTTACTTCATTTTTATCTAAATATGCTTTTTCAATCTCTTCTTGTTCAAATTCAAGTGCTTGTCCAAGTCGAAGATAGCTCGTAAATAATTCAATATAGTTTGTAATAGATGGTTGATCTGTAAAACGAATTACTTTCGCATATGTGTCTAAGAAAATTTCCACTTGTGTTTTATTCGTCTGTGCACATTTATAAAATAGGAAGTTTTTATCAATACCTAAATCAATTCCGATTGATAAAATAAAATGCAAACCATCTACGTATTCTTCTAATATTACTTCACGTTCTGATGCTGGTTTGTTGCTCCAATATTTAAAACAACGTGTTTCATTTGCAAGTTCTCCAATTTCTACAAGAAGAGCTAGCATTTTTTCTTTTAACAATTTTTTCGGTTGTAAGTCATGTTCTTTTGCAATACGGTCATCTAATTCTTTTTGTAATTTAAATAGTTGTAGTAAGTCCATTCTATTGTCCTCCTCCAACATCGCATTTTACGCAACAATGTTGTTTCATCTCAAAGTTCATTATTATGTTTCAGTTCTTATGAATAAGTCAGCTATCTAACTCTTTATAAAATAGCTTGTCCTTAATTTACAAATACGTTTCAGTCATCGCTCTTAAATTGTTCATCTGATGAAAGTTCCATATCATCTTTCCATTATAGCAGTGTCGTTTCAGCTAGGAAAGATACTCTTCTTTCCAAACGAGCAGAATTGAAAAAAGCCAGGAGTATTCTCCTGACTTCATATGTATATTCTTCTATACTGCTATAACTTTTATATTGATTTTGTCATATTGATAACAACATAGCCGTTAATCTTTAGAATTTCTTTTCACTTCTAACTTCTCTTTGAATACAAATAAAAAAACCTTAGAAGAAAATTCTTCTAAGGTTTCAACTAATTAATTAGTTAATGTTGTTTTTTGCAACTGTTGCTAATTCAGCGAAAGCTTTTTCGTCATGAACAGCTAAGTCAGCAAGCATCTTGCGGTTAACTTCGATGCCAGCATTTTTAAGACCGTGCATTAAGCGGCTGTAAGAAAGACCATTCATACGAGCTGCTGCGTTGATACGTGTAATCCATAATTTACGGAAGTCACGTTTCTTTTGACGGCGGTCACGGAATGCATACATTAGAGATTTCATAACCTGTTGGTTAGCAACCTTGAATAATGTATTTTTTGAACCGTAGTAACCTTTTGCTAATTTAATTACTTTTTTACGACGTTGACGAGTAACTGTACCACCTTTTACTCTTGGCATAATATTACCTCCTAATTGTTCTATATATCAGCCGAACTTATTTTAAGTTGTCAAGCATTTGACGAATGCGTTTGAAGTCACCAGCGCTTACTACACCAGCTTTACGTAGTTTACGTTTAGCTTTTGTAGATTTGTTAGCGAATAAATGGCTTGTGTAAGCGTGAGAACGTTTCAGTTTACCTGATCCAGTCTTTTTGAAACGCTTTGCAGCGCCGCGATGAGTTTTTTGTTTAGGCATAGGTATTTCCTCCTCTATCTATTACTTATCGTTTTTCGGTGCTAAAACTAAGAACATACTGCGTCCTTCCATTTTAGGCTTAGATTCAACTGTGCTAACTTCAGCACAAGCTTCTGAGAAGCGATCTAAAACACGTTGACCGATTTCTTTATGAGTAATGGCACGTCCTTTAAAGCGAATTGATGCTTTAACCTTGTCGCCTTTCTCTAAAAACTTGATAGCATTACGAAGTTTTGTGTTAAAGTCGTGTTCATCAATTGTTGGACTTAAACGAACTTCTTTCATGCTAATTACTTTTTGATTTTTGCGCTGCTCTTTTTCTTTCTTCTGTTGCTCAAAGCGGAATTTACCGTAGTCCATAATGCGGCATACTGGCGGTTTCGCATTTGGAGCAACTAATACTAAATCAAGATTAAGATTTGCAGCTAAGTCTAAAGCGTCATTACGAGACTTGATTCCAAGTTGATCGCCATTTGCGCCAACTAAACGTACTTCACGTGCACGAATTTGCTCGTTAATCATCATATCCTTGCTAATAGTAAGCCACCTCCAAGGTTTTCTCAGAACATATTTTGTAGTCATAGAACCCGAACAAAAAAAGTGCGGGCATACGACACCCACACTTGTAAAATCTTAAGTAAGAAATACATTTACCTGTTAACTGCGAATGCGTCCATCAGGTGAGAAGCGGGTGCTTCTACTTGTTCCACAAAACAATATTCTATTATCCTTGATGAGTTTATCATAGGACATGACGTCTGTCAAGAAGACGCGATGTGTTTTACTAACAACAAGAAATATTGTAACAAACAACTAACATACTTGCAATACTTTTTTATGATAAGTGTTACATGGTTATTTTTTCTAATTTTTCTCAAGTATATTACATAAAAAAGCCGCGGTATACCGCGGCTTTTTCTTATCGTTTTCCTTCTACTTTAATCATGTCAACAAAAGCATCTAATGCGATTGTTTCTGATTTTTGTTCACCATATTTACGTACGTTTACGCCGTTTTCAGTTACTTCATTGTCACCTACTACAAGCATGTACGGAATTTTTTGCATTTGTGCTTCACGGATTTTGTAACCGATCTTCTCTTCACGAGTGTCTAATTCAACACGGATACCAGCACGACGCAATTCGTCTTGTACTTTCTTCGCATAGTCTAAATGTACTTGCGGAGAAACTGGAATTACTTGTACTTGAACTGGAGCTAACCATGTTGGGAATGCACCTTTGTATTCTTCAATTAAGAAGGCTACAAAACGTTCCATAGTTGATACAACACCACGGTGAATTACAACTGGACGATGTTGTTTACCGTCTTCACCAACGTATGATAATTCAAAGCGTTCTGGAAGCAAGAAGTCTAATTGTACAGTTGAAAGTGTTTCGTCTTTTCCAAGAGCAGTACGAACTTGAACGTCAAGTTTTGGACCGTAGAATGCCGCTTCACCTTCAGCTTCATAGTAATCAAGACCCATTTCATCCATAGCTTCTTTTAACATACCTTGTGCTTTTTCCCACATCTCATCATCCGCATAATACTTTTTAGTATCTGCTGGGTCGCGGTAAGATAGACGGAATGAGTAGTTCTCTAAACCGAAATCTTTGTACACTTCTAGAGTTAAGTTTACAACACGTTTTAACTCTTCTTTAATTTGATCTGGACGAACGAAAATATGCGCATCGTTTAAAGTCATTCCGCGTACACGTTGTAATCCAGATAACGCACCTGACATTTCATAACGGTGCATTGTTCCAAGTTCCGCAATACGGATTGGTAATTCACGGTAGCTGTGAATATCATTTTTATAAACCATCATATGATGAGGACAGTTCATTGGACGAAGAACTAATTCTTCGTTATCCATTTCCATTGATGGGAACATGCCATCACGGTAGTGGTTCCAGTGACCAGAAGTTTCATAAAGCTCTCTGCTTCCTAGTACTGGAGTATATACGTGATCATAGCCTAAGCTTGCTTCTTTATCAACGATATAACGCTCGATAATACGACGAATTGTTGCACCCTTTGGTAACCAAAGTGGTAAACCTTGTCCTACTTTTTGGCTATTAGTAAATAGTTTTAATTCTTTACCTAATTTACGGTGATCGCGCTCTTTCGCTTCTTCAAGCATACGTAAGTGCTCATCTAATTCCGCTTTTTTAACGAATGCAGTACCGTAAATACGTTGTAGCATTTTATTATTGCTATCGCCGCGCCAGTAAGCACCTGCAACGCTTAATAATTTAAACACTTTAATTTTCCCTGTAGATGGAAGGTGAACACCACGACAAAGGTCGAAGAATTCGCCTTGCTCATAGATTGAAATAACTGCATCTTCTGGAAGATCGTTAATTAAATCTAATTTTAACTCATCGCCGATTTCTTCAAAGCGACAAATTGCTTCTGCACGTGGTACTTCATGACGAACGATTTCTAAGTTCTCGTTCACGATTTTTTGCATTTCTTTTTCGATTTTCTTGAAGTCTTCAACTGTAATTGCTTCTTCCATATCAATATCGTAGTAGAAGCCATTTTCAATTACTGGACCAATGCCGAGCTCAACCTTAACATCTTTATATAAACGTTTTAACGCTTGTGCTAAAAGGTGGGCTGTTGAATGGCGTAAAATATATAGGCCATCTTCAGAATCTAATGTAATGATAGAAACTGCACCATCTTCTTCGATTGGTGTAACAAGATCGATCATCTCATCGTTTAATTTTCCAGCTACAGCTTTTTTCTTTAAGCCTGGGCTAATAGAAGCTGCGATTTCTTCAGTTGTTACGCCTTTTGGAAACTCCTTCACAGCTCCATCAGGGAAAGTAATTTTAACTACATCTGCCATCACTGGTCACTCCTCTTTTTCTCAAAATAAAAAACACTCATCCCGTAAAAAGGGACGAGTGTTGAATTCGTGGTTCCACCCTTGTTCCAATTAACATAATTGTTAATTGCTCAAGTTCAACATAACGGTGTTGTCCGTTAGCAATTACTAGAAAAACCGTTCACTGCTAAAGTTTAGAGGTGGTAAGTAATAATCCCGTACTAGGAAGCTCACACCCTAAGGCTTCCCTCTCTGAAAATCGTAGAAAACTACTCATGTCCTCATCATGACATTTCAATATATTTCATTTATGTAGGTAATTATATGCTCAAAAACTTAGAAAATCAAGGGCGTTACCTTTATTTTTAAAATTTTTCACATTGCGCTCAAAATCATGTAATCCATGTAATTGGACCCGTTCTTGGAACACATTTCGCAAAGTAATAATCATATTATGGTCTTGTTCTTTCGTATATAAATAAATCTTTTTGGGCGAAATAGAAAGAAGCGGCGCAATTACTTTCGTATCAATATATACATCATTTTGCTTTAATAATTCCTCATCTATATATTGGACCAACTTCTCCTGTTTTAAACGTCTACCTTTATCATCATAAAAGATAAAGCTTTCATCAAAAATAAGATGCACGCAAGACAAACGTGATTTACGGCTACTTACTTGTTGCCGAAGCGTCTCAATGAACATTTGGTATTCTTGCTCCATCTTATATTCATCAATTGCCACTTCCGCAAGTTTAGCCACCATTTCCCTATATGTACGAAGACGAAAACGGATATATGATGAAAACGAGAATGAGAGCGGATCACAAAGCCAATTATTTAAAGAAGACTTAATATATGACTCAAATGCGTTACGCGTTAAATCCTGAGCTACACCTTTTCTTCTTCCCTTTAAAATCTCATGTGCCATGTGCAATATTTGATGACACTCTTCTTGTTCTTCATAAAAAAACTTTTCTTTTAAAATCGTATAAATCCACTCATTTTGTTTCACATTCACAATGAAATACACCATTACTGGCAATAAGATTTTTTCAATATAATTCGATTCACGTACTGGTATGTGAATCACCACTTTTTGTTCCTGTAAATACACACTCGTTTCCTTATATAACACTTCCGCTCTTTTCAGCAATTGTCTATATACGTGCATAGCATCATTTTTTTCTTCGAAGCAAATTTCAATCACTTTTGTCCCCCCTTTTATCCCCGCTCTAAAGGACTGTATCTATACGTTACAAATCCTATAAGAGTCCGTCCCGCGTGAATTTCACTCTTAGTAGAATCACATTTCCTATCGTTAGAAAATCCACTCAATATGGCTTGCTAATTTTATATATATTAAGGGAGGGAGAAAAAAATGATACAAGCTACTATGAATTTTTATTGTATACTTTACTTATCAATAAAAGGGGGTATCTGAATGTTTGAATATAAATTCGTAAAAGTCGAATTACATTGGGGGTTCACTCGCTCAAAACCAGCTGAAGACTACCAAGAAATTATTCAAGAACATGCTAGAGATGGCTGGAGGTTCGTACAGATTGTTGCCCCTACGTTTGGCAGTTCTGGACAACCTGAATATTTCGACCTCATATTTGAAAAGAAAATATCACTATAATACAAAAGAGCAAGCTTCTCAGCTTGCTCTTTTACTTATGACGACGGTTTTTCCCACCAATCGGAATTGGTTTCGCTAAATATTTAATTCGTTCCATAATACGTGCTGCCTTCATTTCTTCAGCCTCGCCACGCTGCGTATACGTTAAATGGTGTTCCAGTTGTTTAAAATCAAAATTAGACGTAAAGAACGTCGGTAAGTTTTCTAACATACGGAATTGTAAGATTGCACCGAGTACATCGTCACGGACAAAGCTTGACATCGCTTCTGCCCCGATATCATCTAACATTAAAACTTGTACGCGTTTAACCGCATCAATCTTCTCACCAATCGAATTATCTTGAATTGAACTTTTAATTTCACGTAAAAATTCCGGGAAGTATACGAGCATCGAACTTATTTTCTTTCGAGCAAGCTCGTTCGCTATTGCTCCTAACAAATACGTTTTTCCTACACCAAATTTACCGTACAAATATAAACCTTGTGCTTTTTTACCTGGTTCATATGTACTTAAAAATTCATTCGCTGCACCAATCGCATCGATACGTGCATTTAAATCAGAAGGATCTAAGTTTTCCATAGTTGCCTGTAAAATATCCGTTGGCATATATACACTTTGAACAAGTTTTTCATATTTCTTTCTCTCGTCATGCGCTACTTTTCTAACGCAGCGATCGTATTGAATATCAATCATCTTCCCTTGAATAACAAGCTTTGGCTCGTACCCTTGTAGCATATTTTTACATGAGCCTAAATCCGGACAATCCACGCAACCTACACTTTGTCCAATATATTCATATAACTTCACAAGACTGCGCTCAATCATAGAAGTCGTTACTTCACCCTTATGTTCATCTATAAATTCTTTCACACGCGGATGCGCCATTACTTCTGCCTTTAATACTTCATATCTATTTTTAAAGTTTTCATTTTCCATTAATTTTGCAAATGAATTTTGAATATGCTCCATTTTCTCACCTCAAAGAGCGTTCATTCTCTTCTATTAATCACGCTTATATTTTTTTAACACTTCTTCTAGTCGTTTTCGTTCATCTTCTAGCGTACTTGCATCTTTTTCTACACTTACATCTTTCTTCACTGTTTCTTTCTCTTGTTCTTTCGGCTCTTCTTCCTTAAGCCAATCTGGCACCATTTCTTTCCGCACCGTTTTCTTCGCCGTACGGCCTTTTTTCTTCGTCTCAGCCCACTCTTGATATTGACGGTTCTCTTCTTTCGCTAACGCCATCGCGTCCGCTACTGTACCGACCTTTTTACGTGCCCAATGCCCAGCAATCTTCTCGACATACGTTTTCGCAAGTTTCATATCTGAGCGTAGCATAACGTAATAAATAAGTACATTCACAACTCCTGGTGTCAATTTTTGATTAATCATGACATCTTCAACGATTTGCAAGTCCGCTTTCGTTGCCTCTGCACCACCAGAAATCTCTTTCAATAGTTGTTTTGGTGAGATTTCCTCTAGCTGCTTTATTAGCATCTCCTCTTGCGATGAAGGCTCTTTCTCTTTCATCGTACGTGCAGCATGAGGCTGTACTCTTTCACTTAATACCGGTAATGCTTGACCATTTTCAAATTGATACCAATCGCGCGCTCCTTTTCTAAGCCTTTCCATATCAATTGTTTGCATCTCTGTCACTGCACCAAGAACGATATTTTGCATCGATAACACATCTACACCATACACGTAAGCAAGTGTTATAACGCAGTCTCTCACTTGATCTGTAATCGCCTTTTTAGGAACAAGAGCGGACAATCCATCTACAAATAAAGAGAAATCAAAGAAATCATTCCAAACTTTCGGAGCGTCTCCCTTCTCGTTACTTGGCATAGTTGTCGTTTTTGGAATACGAAGGTCTTCTTGCGCATGCTCAAGTTGTCCTGGATTAAACGAACCAAACACATCATTGAAAGAACGCGTAACATTTTCATAAGAAGCAAAATCAAATTCTTCTTCTAAGAAATATTGCTTTACTTGATTATATTTTGTCCTGCTCAATCGATTGTATAAAAAGATACTTAAAACAATATCATCAAAAAACTGCTTCGGAGATAAAGGTGGTTGCAACTCATATATGAACATTCGAATATCTTTTTCTTTCTTAATATATACCTTCAAAAGCCCAATTGCCTCTAACTTTACTCGTTCCTCATATACTTCAGGAAGTTGCATTTGCATAGTCACCATAAGGGAATGATGCGTATTCTCTTTTCCAAATACACGATCTTGCTCAAGCTCTCCCCATAGTGTCATGTATAAGCTAAAAGCTCTACTACCTATTAACGGCTGATACAACATCGTTAACACTTTTCGGTCGTAATTGTGCAGTAGTCCTTTCGCACTTACTTTATAACGATCAATCGGCAATAGCTCCATCCATGACTGTTTTTCCATTCTTGCTTTTCCTTTCTCTCATCCAATCTATCCTCTACTTCATTCGTTCTATCTTCATTATATAAATTCTTAGTGAAAAAGAGCTATTAGCTTGCGCTTCTAGCTCTCTTATCCTATTACTTACGGTATGTAAAGAGAATAAAATACAACTTCTACTCTCTTTCTTTTTGCAGTATATCTTTTAATTCTTCAATAAATACATTTAAATCTTTAAATTGACGATATACAGAAGCAAAACGTACGTAAGCAACATCATCAATATCGCGAAGTTCTTCCATAACAATTTCACCAATCATATCACTTTTCACTTCTGATATACCTAAATTACGCAGTTCACGTTCCACGCTTTGTGTTACTTCTTCTAATTGTCTTAAAGATACTGGTCTTTTTTCACACGCTTTAATTAAACCGCGTAAAATCTTTTCTTTATTAAACTCTTCTCGTGTGCCTTCTTTTTTTACAACGATAAGAGGTGACTCTTCTACCCTTTCAAAGGTCGTAAAGCGACTTAAGCAGCTTTCACACTCTCTCCTTCTTCGAATAGAGCGCCCCTCGTCTACCGGACGCGAATCTAACACTCTTGTACCATTATGAGAACAGGATGGACAACGCAATTCATTCACTCCTTTACACTATACTCTTTATTTTTCTCTACTCACTTCACCTAAAATATATATACAATATTATATAACTCATTCTAACTCTCTTACCACTTTAAGTTCCAGCGCATCACTTTATCATCTCATCCTTAAAAATAAGATGGTATATAGGGCACTACCTCATTTGCAAGAGTCCAATTTATTCAACTAACGAGTACGTTATATTTTCCCTTTTTTATAAACTAAAAAAGAGGTGCATTATACACCTCTTTACATTTTAAATCAATTATGTTCTTTTTTAAAGAGCTTTTGTTTCTCTCTGCTTAATTTCGAAGCTACCAGTGCCTCGAGGAAGCTCGATGCTCTCACGCGTTTTCGCGTTTAAACCTTCTGCAATATATTCTGCAGCAACATTTGGATCAATACGATCCCCACAAGTATAAACATCAATACTTGCGTAACCGTGCTCCGGAAAGCTATGAATTGTTAAATGTGATTCTGAGATAATTACTACTCCACTTACACCTTGTGGTGCAAATTTATGGAAAGCAACCTCACGCACTTCAGCACCAGCTCTTAGTGCTGCATCCACAAATAATTGTTCAATATACGGCATGTCATTAAGCTTGTCGAAATCGCAATCCCAAAGTTCAGCGATCACGTGACGACCCATCGTATCCATAGTATCCATTCTACAGTTCCCCCTTGTAAATTTATTCTAACTGTTCGAATTGAAAACTAATTTGCAATTTGGCTTGCTCCACTACCACGGGGGAAAGTTAGTCCAGAGAGGTCCTAACCCTTTAAGTAGTGACTACGTACCTCAGCTCTTAAGTTTACGAGTGTTAGTATACTTTGTTTATTTTCATTTTGCAACAACAGTTTTTTCGATTTTCTGTCATATTTTCCTCTTTACTTTTCCCTAAAAAAAATAAACGATTCACAAATGCAGTAATCACAACGTTTCGTGGTATGTCCACTTTTTAAAATATACTTATATAATTTTTTTCCTTTTCAGAAAAAATTAAAAAAAGAGGGCAAATATCGCCTTGCCCTCTCCTCCCTTATTCACTTAAATGTGTTGCACATTTTCTTGTTTCGCTAACTCTTCAACAACTAACGTTACAAGATCTACAACACGACGAGAGTAACCCCACTCGTTATCATACCAAGCAAGTACTTTCACTTTACGATCACCCATTACCATTGTAGATAAACCATCGATAATAGCTGAGTGTGTATTTGTATTAAAGTCGATAGATACTAAAGGCTCTTCGCTGAATTCTACAATACCTTTTAACGCACCGTTTGCAACAGTTTTGAATGCATCGTTAATAGCTTCAACTGTCACATCGCGTTTTACATCTACTACTAAATCAACAAGAGACACGTTTGGTGTTGGTACACGAAGTGCCATACCATGAAGTTTTCCGTTTAAATGTGGAAGAACTTTTGCTAGCGCTTTCGCAGCACCTGTCGTTGTCGGAATGATTGATTGTCCGCAAGCACGTGCTCTTCTTAAATCTTTATGTGGGTTATCAATATTTTTTTGGTCATTTGTATAAGCGTGAACTGTCGTCATTAAACCGTTTTCAATTCCAAACTGCTCATCTAACACCTTCACAACAGGCGCTAAACAATTTGTTGTACAAGATGCATTTGAAATAACAGTATGTTTTGTAATATCTAATTGGTCTTCGTTCACACCAACTACAATTGTTACATCTTCATTTTTACCAGGCGCTGTTAAAATAACTTTTTTCGCTCCAGCTTCAACGTGAAGAATTGCTTTTTCTTTCGAATTAAATTTACCAGTTGCTTCAATTACAACTTCAACACCTAAATCTGTCCAAGGCAATTCCTTTGGATCGCGGTTGTTTAAAAGGCGAATCATTTTTCCATCAACTAATAAGTGATCTTCAAATGCTTCTACTGTTCCGTCAAACTTGCCATGAACTGTATCATATTTAATTAAGTGTGCTAACGTTTCAGATGGATAGCTTGCATTGATTGCTACAATTTCGAATGCGCTTTCTTTTATTGCTTGACGAAATACCATTCTCCCAATACGTCCAAATCCATTAATTGCCACACGAGTCATAATATGTTATCCCCCTTGAATGCGTTATACTATTTATCTCCAATCCCAATAATAGTATAACACAAAAAGGGGATATGTCACTAAGCATTTTCATTAATTTCACAATTTTTTAGTCAATAATGTTCCACTTTTTTAAAATTACCTGCAATTGTGTTTTCGTTCCCATAATTGTGCCATCATTATTTATCACTTCATCTGCATTTTTCATTTTTTCTTCTAACGGCATTTGAGATTGAATACGAGCTGTTGCTTCCTCTTCTGAAAAGTTATTTCGTTTCATTAAACGTTCTAATTGCGTATGCGGCTTAACCGCTACAACTAAAATGCGGTCAACGAGACTTGTTAATTTACTTTCAAATAAGAGAGGAATATCTAACACAACCGCTTGCATACCTTCTTTTATGTACATTTCCTTTTGCCTATTCATTTCCTCACGCACTGCAGGATGAACAATTTTATTTAACTGCAATCGTTTTTCTTCATTATAGAAAACGACACTTCCTAGTTTTGGACGATCTAGTTCTCCATCCTCTTGTAACACTTCCGTTCCAAATACTTCTACTATTTTGTTATATGCTGGTTTTCCTCGCTCTACAACTTCTCTTGCGATAATATCTGCATCAATAACTGGTATGCTCAGTTCACGAAACATTTCTGATACCGTACTTTTTCCGCTTGCAATGCCTCCCGTTAATCCAATTACTACTGTCATAATAATCCTCCTCATAATAAAAGGCGCGAAACTAATGTTCCACGCCCATACTTACATTTTCCAAATTCCAATAATGATGAGTAATACTCCAGGCAGGAATGTAAATTTTTGTAACCATTTCATATTTGATAAAACCGTTCCAAGTTTCATTCCAATAAATAAAAACAAAGAACTCATAACTGCAACTAATATCGCCATCATAGCGGGTGCATACCCTAATAAAGATGCACCAATTCCGGCACCAAATGAATCTACAGAAAGAGCTATACCAAGAAGTAATGCTTCTCCTGCAGAAATGGTGCCTGATTTATCAAAATCTGCTACAGTCGGTTTCCGTAAAATTTGAATCACTAGCCCTAGCGAGGCAATCTCTAATTTCCAGACCTTCTCCTCTTGCTTCGGTTCTTCTTTTCTCTCACTTCGAAAAAATTGATATAATACCCAAATCCCTATTCCAATAAGAACAAGCCCACCGATACGCGTTGCGATAACAGGTGAAAATACTTTCGCGATCATATGTCCAATTCCCATTGAAACAAGCATAACAGCCGCTGAACACATTCCGATAATTATAATTGATCTTAGTGGAATTCTTACGCTTCTTAAACCATATGTTAGCCCTACACTACAGCTATCTAAGCTTAATGTAAAAGCTAATAAAATAAGAGATAAATAAAGGTACATCGGTAAGCTCCTCCCTTATACATAGCTCTGCTGTATGTATATGACAAATGCCTATCCGATGTTATCTCTTTTCTATATTCTAGGCTGACAAATTGGGCAGTAATGCGTTCCTCGCCCGCCAACAACTGTTTTTTCTAATATCGTGCCACAAGTTACGCACGGCTCTCCTTTTTTCCCATATACATTTAGGAGTTCTTGGAACGAACCAATTTGCCCTTGTGAGTTGATATACGTCCGAATTGTACTTCCGCCACGCTTTACTGCTTCGCCTAGCGTTGTAACGGTAGCCTCATAAATTCGCTCAATTTCTTCTACTGTTAAAGACGAAGCTTCTCGTTCTGGATGAATTTGAGAACGGAATAAAACTTCATCTACATATATATTTCCAAGCCCTACTAAAAGACGCTGGTCCAGTAGCACAACTTTTATTTTACGATTTGTCTTTTGTAATCTTTCTTGTAAATACTGCGGTGTCATTTCAGCATCAAATGGCTCCGGACCTAAGTCAGCAAGAGGCATTTGGTTCATTTCTTCACCTTTCTTAAAGAGATGCATCGTACCAAACTTTCTCACATCTTTATAATGTAATTCCGTTCCATCTGTAAATAAGAAACGGACGTGCGTATGTTTATCAATCGGCTCATCCTCTTGATGTAATAAAAACTTACCTTCCATACGCAAATGTGAAACAATGACATAATTCGTTACATATAAAAGCAAAAACTTTCCTCTTCGCTTTATATTTTCAATCTTCTCGCCTTTTAGCATTTCTTTAAAGATTTCTGCATCATCCGGTCGTTTCACTATTTTTGGATAAGTAACAATAACATCTTCAATCGTTTTTCCTGTTACAAGATTTTCAAGTGTCCGTCTGACGTTTTCAACCTCTGGTAATTCAGGCATTTCATCACTTCCTTATTTTGCGTCGTACCAAGTTGGACCGTAAGAATAATCAACTTTCAGCGGAACTGCAAGTTCAATCGCATGTTCCATTACTTCAGGTACAAGCTGCTCTAATTTTTCGATTTCTTCTTTTGGTGCTTCAAATATTAATTCATCGTGTACTTGCAGAAGAAGACGCGCTTGTAATCCTTCTTCTTCTAAACGATCTGCCATAATAATCATCGCTTTTTTAATAATATCTGCTGCAGTACCTTGAATTGGTGTATTCATCGCTGTACGCTCAGCGAAGCTACGCAAGTTAAAATTACGACTCGTAATTTCTGGAATATAACGGCGACGATTTAATAATGTAGCTACATATCCTTTTTGTTTCGCATCTTTTACGATGTCCTCCATGTATTCTTGTACACCAGGGAAACTTTCTAAATACTTTTCAATAAATTCCGCTGCTGCTTTTCTTGTAATTCCTAAGTTTTGTGAAAGACCATAATCACTAATACCATACACAATTCCGAAGTTAACAGCTTTCGCTTGTCGTCTCATATTTGAAGTTACTTCATCTTTTTCAACGCCAAATACATCCATAGCTGTTTTCGTATGAATATCCATGTCATGTTGGAACGCTTCAACTAGCCCTTTATCATTTGCAATATGAGCTAATACACGCAGTTCGATTTGTGAATAATCAGCCGCATACATAATCCATCCTTCTTCTGATGGAACAAATGCCTGACGAATCTTTCTTCCTTCTTCTAATCGAATCGGGATATTTTGCAAGTTCGGATCCGTTGAACTTAATCGACCTGTTTGCGTTAACACTTGATTAAAGCGAGTATGAATTTTAGATGAATCTTCATGTACAACTTTCAGTAAACCTTCAATGTAAGTTGAATTTAGTTTCCCTAATTGACGATAATGTAAAATATTTGGAATAATTTCATGGTGATTCATAAGCTTATCTAGTACATCAGCTGACGTAGAATAACCTGTTTTCGTCTTTTTAATAACCGGTAAGTTTAAGTTCTCAAACAGAATAACACCAAGCTGCTTCGGTGAATTAATATTAAACTCTGTTCCCGCAAGCTTATAGATTTCCTGTTCCATTTCCTTTAATCTACCCGCAAGTTCTTCTCCCATATTACGAAGACGCTCTGTATCAACTTTTACACCCTTTACTTCCATATCAGCTAATACACGTGCAAGCGGCAATTCTAACTCTGTAAACAGTTCATATTGCTCATTCTTCTTTAACTCTTCAACGAATGTTTGCTTTACATCATATAATACATGCACTTTACGAGCCACATGCTCCGCGACTACCTTTAACTCTGGAACAGCACGCTTCGCACCTTTTCCGTAAACTTCTTCATCTGATTTCACAGCATGCGTTTCTTTCATTTTCGCTACAGTACGGAAATCTTTATCTGTATCAGCCGGGTCAAGTAAATAAGCAGCGATTAATAGATCAAAGTCAATCCCTTGCATATCTATCCCATTCCATTTCAGTGCAACGATTGCACGCTTCGCATCAAATGTATGCTTTCTCATCTCTCCATCTGCAAGCCACTCTTTAAAAGCATCTGACTTAAGAGCAATGTCTGTCTGAATAAAGTAACATCCATTTTCATTTTGAATACCGAAACCTTGAATGTCTGCTTTATGATAGTTATCTTCTTGTACTTCAACGATAAGCGCACTATCTTGCTGAAGCATTTCTTCTGTAACTTCTTCCACAATATCAAATGTAATATCATCTAATTCAGCTGGAGCTGTTTCTTCTGGCGTAACGCCTAATTTATTTAAAAGAGATGTAAATCCTAAACTCTCGAACATTGGAATGACATCACTTGCTTCATATCCTTTATACGCCATATCATCCACATGAACTGTAATCGGCGCATCTGTAATAATAGTTGCAAGATCCTTACTCATAAGAGCTTGTTCTTTATTTTCTTCCAGTTTTTCTTTTAATTTCTTCCCACTTACTTGATCTATATTTTCATACACCGCTTCAACCGTTCCAAACTGTGTTAACAATTTAATTGCCGTTTTTTCACCAACTCCTGGTACACCCGGTATATTATCTGACTGGTCTCCCATTAAACCTTTCATATCGATAATTTGCTTTGGTGATAAGCTGTATTTTTCAAATAAAGCTTCTTTCGTATATTCATCCACTTCTGTAATCCCTTTTCGCGGAATACATACAAGCGTGTTATCAGAAACAAGTTGAAGTAAATCTTTATCTCCTGAAATAACTTTTACACTTGCCCCTTGCTCACTCGCTTCTTTCGCTAACGTTCCCATGATGTCATCCGCTTCATAATTTTCTAATTCATAACGCGGTACATTGAACGCATCTAGCATCTCACGAATAAACGGGAACTGCTCTGATAATTCAGGTGGAGTCTTTTGACGTCCTCCTTTATACTCACTATACGTTTTATGACGGAACGTTGTTTTGCCTGCATCAAACGCCACTAACATATGAGTTGGCTTTTCTTCCTCTAATATTCTCATTAACATCATTGTAAAACCGTAAATTGCGTTCGTATGTATACCTTTGTCGTTATTTAAAAGCGGTAGTGCAAAGAAAGCACGATACGCGATATTATTACCATCTACTAATACGACCTTTTTTTCCAAAATTGAAACCTCCCCATACAAATTTGAAATGATTTTTTTCACAGAAAAAAACCGTTCCTTTCCTCTCTCTATATTAACATGACTAATAGAGAGAAGAAAAATAACGGCTATTTTCTTTCATATATAAAACAGACTTATATTGGCATAAAGGGAAGTGACGAGAACAGCTTAACTATTCTCGTCCAAAATTACTCCTTGGATGAAGGGGTTTTCATGTATTATATTAACAGAGCTTTATTAATATTTAATTAAGCCATTGTTAATATATTGTAAACATCCTTCATCCTATTTTTCAGTTGCTGATTTCGGTAAAACAACTGTAAACGTTGTCCCTTCTCCAACTTCACTATCTACTGTAATCGTACCTTGATGCGCCTCAACTAAATGCTTTACGATCGACAATCCAAGGCCGGTACCACCAGTATTTCTACTTCTTGCTTTATCCACCCGGTAGAAACGTTCAAAAATACGCGGAATTTCCTCTTTACTAATACCAATTCCAGTATCCGATACTTTTATATAAGCATTATATTTATCTTCCGCTAACTCTACTGAAACAACGCCTCCAGCCGGTGTATATACGATTGCGTTATTAATTAAATTAATAAAGATTTGTTTCAAACGACTTGGATCTCCAATAACAGAGGCACGTTTTAATACATTAACTTGTAAAGAGATTTCTTTTTCTCCTGCTTTATTATCAAGTACCATATGAATATCTTCAAGCAGCCCCTTCATATCAACGGTTCCCATATTTAATTTAAATCCTTGTTGTTCGATCTTCGACAAATCTAATAAATCTTCAATTAATCCTTGCATGCGCTCACTTTCTTTTAAAATAATGTGCAAGAAATGTTCGCAGAATTTTTTATTATCCATCGCTCCGTCTAAAAGTGTTTCTGAAAAACCTTTAATAGAAGTAATCGGTGTCTTTAATTCATGAGAAACATTCGCTAAAAAGTCTTTTCTCATTTGTTCTAATTTCTTTAACTCTGTTATGTCATGGAATACGAGAACAATCCCTTTCCATTCATGGTTTGTCCCGATAATCGGCGCTCCATATACTTCGAAATGCTTCCGTTCAATTCCAAGTGGCAATAACATTTGTTTACGCACTTTCACTTCTGTCATAAAGATTTCTTCTACAAGCTCAATAATTTCTGTATGATGAAACGATTCATAATATAAGCGATCTAAATATTCTTCATCTGTTACGTGGAAAGTTTCCTTATAAGAGCGGTTTACAAGGTTTATATATCCTCGGCTATCAATTAAAATCATTCCGCTTCCCATATTTTCAATTAACGTATGCAGACGATCTTGCTGCATTTCTTGTTCAAGTGTCATCTCTTGTAAATTTCGAGCTAAAATATTAATCGCTTTACTCAGCATTCCAGTTTCATCCGAATGACTTTCGTATGCACGTGCTTTATAATTGCCCTTTGCCAATTCAATTGCAACTTTCGTAACCGATTCAATTGGCCTAATATATTGCCCTGTAATTTTCATACCTAAAAATACAACTACGAGACAAGCAATGACAAATCCGATAATTAATAATCCCCACGTTTTTTGATGTACGTCTCTTAAAGGATCAATTATACTTTTCACCAAAATGTATCCTTGTTTTCCTTCTACATCTTGAACGAACACCGCATGATAAAATTCATTCTTTCGATCCGTTTCTTTCGTAATCACTTTACTTCGTTGTTTTGCCACTTCCGAAGAAAGTTCTTTAATCGTCTCTGGACTAAATGCCAATTCTTGTCCTTTTCTATATTGAACTTTCTTTTTTTCATCCAAAAATACGATAGAAGCTGGTATTTTTTCTTCTAACTTTTCAAATATGTATGGGTTTTTTAAGACATTATCAAAACCTTGCTCTTCTGCTAACGTCGCAACATACTCTGTCTCTTTTACCATTCTCTCTTTAGCATGATCTATATAGTAGTTTTCAAACACAGTTTCTAGTAATAAACCTAGTCCAACTAAAATAAATACAATAAGAGAAACAAATGTAAAAAGAAGCCTGGAACGAAATTTATTCATTCCCTTTTGGCTCCTCTAATTTATATCCTAAACCACGTATCGTTTTAATGTACGTCGGTTTTTTCGTATTTTGTTCAATTTTATCGCGCAAATGGCTAATATGAACATCAACAATTCGTGTATCACCAGCAAAATCGTAATTCCATACAGCACTTAGTAATTGATCACGTGTCAACACGCGACTTTTATTTTTCGCAAGATACACAAGTAGTTCAAATTCTTTTGGTGTTAATTCAAGCTTTCTTCCTTGGAAATAAGCCTCATAAAATTCCGGTAAAATTTTAAGTTCTGCAATTGTGATGCTATCTTCATCTGGCGCTTCTGCAACTTGTTCTTCTTGTTGTAATTTCGTACGACGCAAAATCGCCTTCACACGAGCAACAACTTCTCTTGGACTAAATGGCTTTGTCATATAATCATCCGCCCCAAGTTCAAGGCCTAGCACCTTATCAAACTCATCATCTTTTGCCGTTAACATTAAAATCGGCGTCATAACGCGCTGCAATCGTAATTCTTTACACACTTCCATACCATCCATTTTCGGAAGCATTAAATCTAATATAATTAAATCTGGGCGTTCTGTTGTCGCTTTTTGAAGCGCCATTTCTCCATCCATCGCTGTTATAACTTCAAACCCAGCTTGTTGTAAATTAAATTCGATTAAAGTTAAGATAAATTCCTCATCATCAACTACTAAAATACGATTGTTCATTCTTTTCCTCCAAGTTATAGACTTGAAACCTTCTTCATCCTAGTATTTTCCCCGTTATTCTCATCATACTAGAAAACAAGGTCCCTCTCAATATAATTGTCTATTCATGGAGATCGTTTGTGTAGAATTGAGAAAATAGAAGTAATTACGATTCACCTGCAACTACACAGGATTTTGCCAAACTTTATAGATTGCTCTCTCTTCTTTAAAGCTCACTTCCGTATGAACTATAAAATCTTGATTTTGTGCTAGGAAAAACGAAAGAGCATACGCTATTTTATAATCTGGTGTTTCATATCCATCAAATACTCTCCCGTACATTTCATTCGCAACCCCGTCTGCCCACACTTCAGCTTCTCTTACCGTTTCAAAGATCACGTCTTCTCTTTTCCACCTCACCTAAAAAACCACTCCTTTAATTGACTTCAATTACCGATAATTATATTATTAATCTTAATATATAAATCAATAATATAAAGAGGTCTATTATGCGACTAATACTATCTATTCTATCTTTAGCAGTCACATGTATCCTTGCTTTTAACGCTCCGAGCTGGGATACGATTAAAACGGGGTGCTCAGAATTTGCTGAAGGGTTCAAAGAAGGGTTCTTCAACTAAAAATAGCGCTAGCATCCTTATTAAAGGTATGCTAGCGCTATTCATATTTTCATCTTTTAAAAATTATCTAATGCTTTTTCCATAATAGAGACTGATTTAAAAGGTGGCGTTACTGTTAATGAACCTTTCACAACAGTTTCTCCTTTTTCATCATGAGCAGATACAAGCATATCAATTGTATGTTCCTCCTCAGAAACAGCCACAACTTCAAAGTGGATTTGTAACGTTTCATAATGGTGAACATGTTTCACGAATGTAAGGTCCTTTCTCGTAATATGACTTCCTGGACCCGGTAAATATTTCGTAACCGCCGTTGTAATCATTCCCGTTAGCATAATGCTTGGTACAATCGGCTTTTCATACGGAGTTTGGGATGCGTAATCATGCTGAATATATAATGGATTGGCATCATTCGTTAACCCTAAGTACAATAACAAATCTTTATCCTCAATTTTTTCAGTGATAGATAATTTCTCTCCTACTGTAATTTCATCCATTTTACGACCAATTTGAACTTTTTTCTTTAACATGTTACAACCCCCTCCGATTTTTTCACCTTATTATCCTACTAAAAGCGATACCTTATCCGAAATTTACTATGATGAGGGCAATGTATAGTATAAATCTACAGTTTCATTATAGGATATTACAAATGATAGCGTTTTCATATTATTTCAAAAAAACAATTCGGTAAATAGTAGAAAAAGATTCGGAATCCCGAATCTTTTTCACTACTATTCAATTATTAAACAAGAACTTTCATTACATTACGTACAGATTCTACAGAGCGATCTAACGCTTCTTTTTCATCTGCAAGAAGTTCTAATTCAATAATTTTTTCAATTCCGTTACCACCTAGAATTACTGGTACCCCTAAGTAAAGGTCACTATAACCATACTCACCTTCAAGGTACGCAATAGCTGGTAATATACGGCGTTGATCTTTTAAGATTGCTTCTGTCATTTCAACTAAAGAAGCTGCTGGTGCGTAATATGCACTACCGTTTCCTAATAAGCCTACAATCTCACCGCCACCTTTACGTGTACGTTCTACGATTGCTTCTAAACGCTTTTTCGGGATTAACGTTTCTAACGGAATACCGCCTGCATAAGAATAACGCACAAGAGGTACCATGTCGTCACCGTGTCCGCCAAGAACAAATCCTGTAATGTCTTTTACAGAAAGATTTAATTCTTGTGCGATGAATGTACGGAAACGAGCTGTATCTAATACACCCGATTGGCCGATTACACGCTCTTTCGGGAATCCTGCTTCTTTAAATACAGAATATGTCATTGCATCAACTGGATTTGTTAAGACAACAATAATTGCATTTGGTGAATGTTTTGCAATGTCGCGCGTAATACTTTTCATAATTTTAGAGTTTGTTGCTACTAAGTCATCACGGCTCATACCAGGCTTACGTGCAATACCTGCTGTAATAACGACAACGTCAGAATCAGCAGTATCTGCGTAATCAGATGTTCCAATAATGTTAGCATCAAAACCTTGTACTGGGCTCGCTTCTAACATATCTAACGCTTTCCCTTTTGTTGGATTTTCCAGTTGTGGAATGTCCACTAATACAACATCTGCAAGTTCTTTTTGTGCTAATAAGAATGCCGTTGTTGCTCCTGTAAATCCTGCACCGATGACTGAAACCTTCTTGCGTTTGATTGTCATAATTTACCCCCCGCTTTAATTATGCGTTTTTGATTATCGCTACATCCATGTTTTTAATAAGTTCATTAGCGAACTCAGAACATTTCACTTCTGTTGCACCTTCCATTAAGCGTGCGAAATCATAAGTTACTACTTTTGAAGCAATTGTTTTCTCAACAGAAGCAGTTACTAATTTCGCAGCTTCGTTCCATCCTAAGTGTTCTAATAATAATACACCTGAAAGAAGAACAGAAGATGGGTTTACTTTATCTAAACCTGCATATTTTGGAGCTGTACCGTGTGTAGCTTCAAAGATAGCATGTCCAGTCACATAGTTAATGTTTGCACCAGGTGCAATACCAATTCCACCTACTTGTGCAGCAAGTGCATCAGAGATATAGTCACCATTTAAGTTCATTGTTGCAACAACATCGAACTCACGTGGACGAGTTAAAATTTGTTGTAAGAAGATGTCTGCAATAGAATCTTTTACGATGATTTTTCCAGCCACTTCAGCGTCTGCCATCGCTTTATTCGCTGCATCTTTACCATCTTTTTCAACGATACGATCGTATTCAGCCCAAGTAAATACTTTGTCGCCGAATTCTTGTTCCGCTACTTCGTAACCCCAGTTTTTGAAAGCACCTTCTGTAAATTTCATAATGTTTCCTTTATGAACTAATGTAACAGAAGAGCGTTTTTCGTTAATTGCATATTGAATTGCAGCACGAACAAGACGCTTTGTCCCTTCTTCTGAAATTGGCTTAATACCAATACCAGATGTTTCTGGGAAGCGGATTTTATTAACACCCATTGCTTCTTTTAAGAAAGCAAGAACTTTTTCTGCTTCTGGAGATCCTTGCGCATATTCAATTCCAGCATAAATATCTTCTGTATTTTCACGGAAAATAACCATATCAGTATCTTCCGGACGTTTTACAGGTGAAGGAACACCTTCAAAATAACGAACTGGACGTAGACATACATATAAATCTAATTCTTGACGAAGTGCTACGTTTAGAGAACGAATACCACCGCCAACTGGAGTTGTAAGTGGACCTTTAATCGCGATTAAATATTCACGAATTAAGTTTAAAGTTTCTTCTGGTAACCACTCGCCTGTTTGGTTGAATGCTTTTTCCCCTGCAAGCACTTCTTTCCAAACGATTTTCTTCTCACCATCATAAGCTTTTTCAACTGCTGCTTCTAGTACGCGAGATGCAGCTGCCCAAATATCAGGACCAATTCCATCTCCCTCGATAAATGGAATAATCGGATTGTTTGGTACATTCATAACACCATTAGTTACAGTAATTTTTTCACCTGTCGTCAATGTGATAACCCCCATGTTTGAAATTTCATATGTATGAAACTGAGGGAATAACCCCTCAGTTCAAACCGTTAGTCAAATTAAAATATTCTAATCATTACATCTTTCCGAAAAAATCAGACTTTTGAAAGCGTATTTTCACTATCAAAATAGTGTTATTCACTTATCGTTGTGCAATTGGAACATACACTTGATGCGTTGGTCCATTATAATCAGCACGCGGACGAATTAAACGGTTGTTTTCATATTGTTCTAGAATATGAGCTAACCAGCCTGACATACGGCTAATTGCAAAAATAGGTGTAAATAAGTCATGGTCAATTCCTAAACAATGGTATACAGAAGCTGAATAGAAATCAACATTTGGTGGAAGACCTTTTTCTTTTGTTACAATGTCTTCAATTTTGATAGACATATTATACCATTTCTCTTCTCCTAAAAGCACGCATAATCTCTTAGACATTTCACGTAAGTGTTTTGCACGTGGATCACCCTGCTCATACACACGGTGGCCAAAGCCCATGATTTTCACTTTATTTTGAAGAGCATTATGAATATATGACTCTACATTTTCTTCTTCACCAATCTCAGTTAACATCTTCATTACATTTTCATTTGCCCCACCGTGAAGAGGACCTTTTAATGCACCGATTGCTGCTGTAATACCAGAATATACATCTGAAAGTGTAGCTACGCAAACACGTGCAGTAAATGTAGAAGCGTTTAACTCATGATCTGCATGAAGTACAAGCGCCTTATCAAAAGCTTCAATTTCAACTTCATTTGGCTCGCGATCATTTAACATGTACAAGAAGTTTGCAGCTAATGATAAATCCTTTCTTGGCTCAACAATATCTAAACCTTTACGGATTCTCGCGTAAGCAGCAACTAAAGTTCCTACTTGCGCCTGTAATTTAACCGCTTTCAAATAATTGGACTTTTCGTCCATAATTTCAGCGCTCTCATCGTATAATGATAGCATGGAAATTGCAGTTCGTAAAACAGACATCGGATGTGCAATTTTTAAATCTACTTGTTTCAAATATGTTAAAATCTCACCTGGAACTTTATAGTATTCTGATACAATTTCATTAAATTCTGCTAGTTCTTTTTCATTAGGAAGCTTGCGGTGCCATAATAAGTACACTACTTCTTCAAACGTAGCATTCTCAGCTAAATCATCAATATTATACCCAACATAAGTTAATGTATCATCAATAATAGAGCTCACAGATGATGTTGTTGCTACTACCCCTTCTAAACCTCGAATAACAGTCATGACATTCTCTCCTTTTCCTGAAAATTCTCCCAACCTTGCTCCTTATATCTATTTGCTCCCCTTTTGAATTATGAACGCCCGTTCACTCTTTAGGCAAGCAAAATGCACGATCATGCAAATTTGTTGCGATGTTCCCCTCTTATTGTCCATTGTTTACATGGAAAGCATGAGCGTGAATGTCTCCCCGAATCCTCACGCTCAAAACAACAAGTTAGTGAGGAAAATTAATTCCGAAGAGTTTTATGATAAAAACAACATAAAACAATATCATTATAAAATTGTTTTATGTTGTTTTTATTTTATCTGGTGTAAAGTCTCTGCTGTTATGTAACTTTTCAAAGTTTCTAATCCTATTATAAACAATTATCTGACTTTTGTGAACAGAAAGAATTCAAAAATTTTATATTACTATAAAATTCCTTATTTAAACATTTGTATAATACTCATAACCGCATAGGCAATTCCAGCCCCAATTAACGGACCAACAGCAACCCCATTAAATAGCGCAACCGCTATAATTGTCCCAAAAACAAGCGCAGTTGTAATGTGGGGATCCGTTGTCAACAATTGTACGCCGCCTTTCGCTAACAAAGCGACCGCTACACCTGAAGCTAAAGCAATCCACGCATAATAAGATTTTGCCGCTTCTCCAAGTTGTTTAAAACCTATTTCCCCCGTCGCAATCGGTACGAGCACCGCTATTGTAATGACCGTTACACCTAGGTTAATTCCTTTCGTTTGTAAATAAGGAAAGACCTTATCTCCTAAAAACGTAAACTTCAATAAAAATAACACACCAATAGCCACAGTAAGCGATTGGTTTTTCGCAATAAGTCCTATAATAAGTAGTATGAATAAAAATAACGTTGACTGACTAATCATGTTTGCACTTCCTTTCTGAAAATAATGAACTCATTTCCAAACAAAAATACCTTTAAACCTATCGTTATACATGATATATCGATGCCTATTCAACATGAATCACTTCATTTTTTATGTATTTTAAAATGATAAATTGAGACTTTCACCATAAAAATTTAAGCGTGTATACATTTTAAAAAACAGACGTCTCTTCTTTCTTTTCTAATTAGAAACAGGTAAAATAAAAAGAAGAGAAAATGAAGTTTTTACCATATAGTAGAAGCATCAACACCAAGCTTTCACAGTCACTCACATACTGAAAAAGCAGGAAAAATCCATCATTCCACTATAACATAAAGTGAAACTTTAATCAGTGGGGCACACTCGTTATAAGTTGAACGAATTAGGATAATCCAAATTGGAATGGGAGGTATACATCTTTGAACCGAAACTTACTATATATGATATTGCGACTCATATTTGTCATTGTAGCAACGGTAGCTGGGTTCTATGTATTACTATACATGTCAGGGCTTATCTATCCTTTTATTATCGCTTTTGCATTTGCTTATTTGATTAATCCTGTCGTCAATTTCCTTAATCAAAAACTACAATTTCCTCGCGCACTAGCAGTACTCGTTAGCTTAATTCTCGTATTTGGAGCTATCGTTGGACTTGTTACATATCTTGTGACTGAAGCAATATCTGCCACAACATACTTACTACAACTTGTTACAGTAAAGTTTCCAGATATCGTTACATTCGCTCAGCAATTTGCACTTAATCATATTATGCCTCTCTACGATGATTTAATCTCTAAATTTAATCATCTTGGAGAACCACAGCGCTATACAATTACACAAAACATTCAAAACTTAGGAACAGAAGCGACAACACAAATGAAAGAACTTTTAACCGCCATTATAAGCGGGTTAACGAATTTCATTAGTGCACTGCCAACAACTTTAACTGTCCTTGTATTCATTTTATTAGCCACTTTCTTCATTAGTTACGATTGGCACCGTCTTGCTCAGAAAGCAAGAAAATTGCTACCGAATCGTGTACATGGCTATGGAAAAACTATTTTTGTCGACTTAAGAAAAGCTTTGTTTGGTTTTGTGAAAGCACAACTTACACTCGTATCTATGACAACTGTCATTGTACTAATCGGGCTTTTAATATTACGCGTACCATACGCCATTACTATCGCGATTATTACAGGGGTTGTAGATTTACTACCATATTTAGGAACAGGCGCAGTCTTTGTTCCATGGGTTATATACGTATTTTTCACTGGCGATACCGCATTCGCCATTGGTCTTCTCATTTTATACATCGTCGTGATTGTCCAAAGACAAATTATGGAGCCGAAAGTACTTTCATCTAACATCGGTCTCGATCCATTAGCAACACTCGTCGCTCTATTTGTCGGCTTTAAACTTTTTGGCTTTTTAGGATTAATCATCGGCCCAGTCACCTTAGTACTACTTAATACATTACACAAAGCTAATGTCTTCCATGACTTGTGGAAATATATTAAAGGTTCACCTTCAAAATAATAGTTTCTAATTCATACACAACAAAAAACTTACATGTAATCAGTGGGAAATTCCCACTGATTATTCCTTGTACTTATTTTTCATACTTATTACATAAAACAAGAGAATTGCACTCAAAAAAGATAATTCTCTTGTTTTTTTGCATGAAAAACGCATATTCCGTGGTGTTTTTACATATTTATTCTATTTATTTTATAATTATCATTTACATTTATTACTTTTTATGTAAATGAATAAATATACAAAATAGCATAAAATAAGACTTCAACTAACAATCTCCGCCTTTTTATATGAATTTTTTACACCAATCGTTCCTCTATATAAGAAAACAAAACTTTAATTTAGCAGTGTTTCCCTCCATCTTATTCATCTAAATTAATAGCACTAAAAAATCACAAGTTTAATCGAAGTACACACAAGAGTTCAAACGAAAATTATATAGCAAATATAATAAGCGAACGTTTTGTTCATCCCCACTCATCATTCGCCCCACATCAGACACTTACGAGCAGCCCAGCTTTGAGATAGAAATTCCACCCCACAAATAGCGCGGTAAAACAAAGCTTCAATCAGCAAGTTCCTCTCCTTTTACAAGACAAAAAAATAGCACTTAGATTTCTACAATCTAAGTGCTATTTCTGAATAATAATAGTAGAATTCTTTCTAAATTTCCATTCCATCCACTTCATAACAAGCGGCTTCAATAAAGCTCTCGTAATAGGGATCACGCAGATAAACCCTAGCATATCTGTCACATACCCAGGAAGCACTAAGAGAATACCTCCTACAAATACAAAAATACCATCTAGTACCGCCTCACCTGGCATTTCCCCTCTATTCAACTTAGATTGAATCTCTCCAAGCACTTTAAACCCTTGTCTTTTCGCCAAATACACACCTACAACACCTGTAAATACAATCATAGCGAACGTAGACCATAAACCTATTACATGACTTGATCCAATTAAGACCGTAATCTCAATCGCCGGTATTAAAATAAACAAGAATAGTAACCACTTCATAGTTCTACACCTCTCTCACATCTCACTTTTAACGCCCTCACAATGCCTATATACATCATATGAAATATAGATACCCTTTCATATTAAAACCCATAACAAACAGCTTTTAAAAGCAATTCTAGGCGCTTTAAGCTAATTTTATCTCGTTTTTGTGTAAAAAAAAAGAGAAGGACTCCGATCCTTCTCTCCGTATTACTTATAGCACTTCCGCATGTCCATTATAAACAATTCCGCGTGCTGCATCAACTGTTACTTCTTGGCCATTTTTTAAAGTTGCTGTTACGCCGTTTACACCAACGATAACAGGAATACCGATTGATACACCTACAACAGCTGCATGGCTTGTTAAGCCACCTTCTTCTACAACTAAAGCTGCAGCTTTTTCGATTGCAGGAATCATATCTTTATCAGTGCTTGTTGTAACAAGGATATCACCTTCGTTTACGTTCGCTACAGCTTCAGCAGCTGTTTTTGCTACAACTACTTTACCTTTTGCAGCTTTACGACCGATTCCTTGTCCTTTAGCAATTTCTTCACCAACAACGTGGATTTTCATTAAGTTTGTTGTACCAGTTTCAGCAACTGGAACACCAGCAGTAATCACTACAGTATCTCCAAGTCCGATTAGGCCTGCATCCATACCTGTTTGAATTGCTGTATCTAACATTTCGTCAGTTGAAGCTGCGCGCTTCTCAGCCATAAATGCTTGTACACCCCAAACAAGTGCAAGACGACGTCCTACTTGCTCGTCAGATGTTACAGCTACGATTGGAGATTTTGGACGGTATTTAGAGATCATTTTCGCAGTATATCCACTTTCTGTTGGAGCTACGATTGCAGCTACATCAAGAGCAAGTGCTGTATGTGCAACAGATTGGCTAATTGCATCTGTAATTGTTGGAGTGAACTCTTTAATACGTTTTTTGAACATATCTTCATATTGTAATGATTTTTCAACACGTACCGCAATGTTAGCCATCATTGTTACTGCTTCTACTGGGTATTGTCCAGCAGCTGTTTCACCTGAAAGCATGATTGCATCTGTACCATCGAAGATTGCATTAGCTACGTCACTTGCTTCCGCACGAGTTGGACGTGGGTTACGTTGCATAGAATCTAACATTTGTGTTGCAGTAATAACTGGTTTACCTAACACGTTACATTTTTTAATTAGACGTTTTTGTACTAACGGTACTTCTTCTGGTGGAATTTCTACACCCATGTCACCACGAGCTACCATTAAACCGTCAGAAACTTCTAAGATTGAATCGATGTTGTCGATACCTTCTTGGTTTTCGATTTTTGGTACGATTTGGATATATTGAGCGTTATGCTCTTCTAATAATTCACGGATTTCTAATACGTCAGACGCTTTACGTACGAATGAAGCTGCAATGAAATCAACTTTTTGCTCGATACCGAAGATGATATCTTTTACGTCTTTTTCAGTGATACCAGGAAGCTTAATGCTTACGTTTGGTACGTTAACACCTTTTTTATTTTTTACAGTTCCGCTGTTAAGAACTTTTGTACGGATGTTTCCATCAGCTTTTTCGATTACTTCTAGTTCGATAAGACCGTCATCGATTAGAATACGAGAACCTGGGTCTACATCGTCATAAAGACCAGCATAAGATACAGAGAACTTCTCTGCAGTACCTAATACTTGCTCAGTAGAAAGAACTACTTCTGCACCTGTTACAAGCTCAGCTTGTCCGTCTACGAAGTCGTGAGTACGGATTTCTGGACCTTTTGTATCAAGTAAGATACCAACTGTTTTACCAGTTTTCTTTGAAGCTTCACGAATGTTTTTAATACGAGCTCCGTGCTCTTCATGGCTACCATGAGAGAAGTTTAAACGAGCAACGTTCATACCTGCTTCGATTAATTGCTCTAATTTTTCAATACTTTCACTAGCAGGACCTATAGTACATACAATTTTAGTTTTACGCATATTGCACCTCCGAAAATTATGAAACCGTTCCCAAATATCTGACATTACGCCGATTAGATGGATAATTCTTTAGATAATTGATACATATCTTTATCGATTGTATGCTTTTGAGCTAACGCTTCGATAATGTCATGATCAACAAGTTTGTTATCTTGAATACCTACACAACGTCCGCCTTTACCAGCAATTAACAATTCAACTGCTCTTGCGCCAAGACGACTTGCTAATACACGGTCTTGTGCACTTGGTGATCCACCACGTTGTACGTGACCTAATACAGTTACACGAGTATCAAAGTTTGTTGCTTCTTCAATGTGCTTACCGATGTCAATTGCACTTCCAACACCTTCAGCTACAACGATAATACTGTGTTTTTTACCACGTTCACTACCACGCTTCAGACGAGCGATAACATCATCCATGTCATACTCTTCTTCTGGAATTAAGATTGTTTCCGCACCATCAGCTAAACCAGCCCATAATGCAATATCACCAGCGTGACGTCCCATTACTTCGATAACATATGTACGTTCATGAGATGTAGCTGTGTCACGAATTTTATCAATTGCATCAATAACAGTGTTTAAAGCTGTATCGAAACCAATTGTGAAGTCTGTTCCAGGGATATCATTGTCGATTGTACCTGGTACACCAACACATGGGAATCCTTGTTCAGTTAATTTTTTAGCGCCTTGGTAAGAACCATCTCCACCAATAACAACAAGTCCTTCGATACCGTGTTTCTTTAATTGCTCGATACCTTTTAGTCGTACTTCTGGATCTTTAAACTCAGGACATCTTGCTGTATATAATTTTGTACCACCGCGGTGGATAATATCGCCAACAGAACCAAGTTCTAATTTTTCAATGTGACCAGAAATTAATCCAGCGTATCCATGGTAAATACCATATACTTCAATATCATGGAAAATCGCTTTACGAACAACTGCACGAATGGCAGCATTCATACCAGGTGAATCTCCACCACTTGTTAATACACCAATACGTTTCATTTGTACTCACCTCATAAAGATTATTTGCCTTATAATAAAATAACACGAAAAAATATAAAAATACAATGGAGAAGATGTGTCTTTTCATAATAAAAACGTGCATTCGCGAAGTGGAACGCACGCTTTTCTTATTTTATCCAAATGGAAGCGTTTGAAAACGAAACTTGCCCAATTTTCATATATTTTTCATAACGTTTTTCGATTAATTCATCTTTCGAAATTCCGTTTAATTGTTCAAAAGTTTTTCGAATCATTAAGTCTATATTTTCTGACTGTTTCAAAATATTACGGTGAGCTCCGCCTCTTGCTTCTGGAATAATTTCGTCAATTACACCTAATTCTTTCAAATCTGCTGCTGTAATTTTCATTGCCTCTGCAGCTTCCTTTGCTTTCCCTGAATCTTTCCAAAGAATTGCCGCTGCACCCTCTGGTGTAATAACAGAATAAGTGGAATTTTCTAGCATATGAATGTAATCTCCAACTCCAAGGCCTAGCGCACCACCACTACCACCTTCGCCGATAACGATACAAATAACAGGTACCGTTAAACCTGCCATTTCAAATAAATTGCGGGCGATAGCTTCACTTTGACCACGTTCTTCAGCAGCTTTACCAGGATAAGCTCCTTTCGTATCAATAAAACAAATAATAGGACGATTGAACTTTTCCGCCTGCTTCATTAAACGTAATGCTTTTCGATATCCTTCTGGATGAGGCATTCCAAAGTTACGGCGAATATTTTCTTTCGTATCTTTTCCGCGCTGATGCCCAATTACAGTTACAGGCATCCCTTTATATTTCGCAATGCCGCCGACAATCGCTGCATCATCGCCAAATAGACGATCTCCATGACATTCGAAAAAATCAGTAAATAAGTGCTCAATATAATCGAGCGTTGTCGGTCGTTCAGCATGACGAGCAATTTGAACACGGTCCCATACTTTCAGATTGCCGTATATATCTTCCTCTAAATTTTCTAGCTTTTCTTCCAAAATACGAATCTCCTCACTGAAGTCCATCTGGCTGTTTTTCGTATAGTCTTTCAGTTCACGAATCTTATTTCTTAGCTCAACAACTGGTTTTTCAAATTCTAGCTCTGCCATACAGCCATTTCCCCTCCTTGATGAACTTCTAAAATCTTGCGAAGTGATTCTCTCATATCATCACGATGCACCACCGCATCTAATTGACCATGATCTAGTAAGAATTCTGCCGTTTGGAAATCTTCTGGTAGTTTCTCACGCACCGTTTGTTCAATTACACGTCTACCAGCAAATCCGATAAGTGCACCTGGTTCTGCAAGATTATAATCACCAAGTGAAGCGAAACTCGCTGAAACCCCGCCCGTCGTTGGGTGAGTCATAACAGAAATAAATAATCCTCCTGCATTACTATGCTTTTTCAAAGCTACGCTTGTTTTTGCCATTTGCATTAAACTTAATATACCTTCTTGCATACGGGCACCACCCGAAGCAGTAAAGATAATAAATGGAACTTGTAAGTCGTACGCCTTTTCAACCGCACGGGCGATTTTTTCTCCTACTACAGAGCCCATGCTCCCCATTCGAAAACGAGAATCCATTACTGCAACAACAACAAGCATGTCATCAATTGTTCCTTCACCAGTTACAACCGCTTCGTTCAATTCAGTCTTCTTACGATCGCTCTCTAGTTTCTCTTCATAACCTGGAAACTCGAGTGGATTTAATGAAACCATTTCTTTGTCATACTCACGGAATGACCCTTCGTCCAATATACTATCAAGACGTTCCCATGCATTCATAGGATGATGATATCCACAATTCACACATACTTTTAAATTTTTTAGAAGTTCTTTCGTATACATGATTTTTTTACATTCCGGACATTTTGTCATAACGCCATCTGGTACATCTTTTCGTACTTGTTCTGAAGGTATTGCAGCGTACTTTTTCTTTTTCACGAATAAATCTCTTAGCACAATTTGACCCCCTTCGTTGAGAGCTAAGGTTAGCGTAAGAAGAAAATGGGGCTAACACCAAAGTTTGATGTTAGCCTTATCTTCTCAATCTGTCTAATAACCTCACTCTTTACGTTTAACTTTAACCGCTAAGCGGTAGAATGTTTGTCATAACGTGTCATGGTCATTTCGACAAATTTTATACATTACGAATGAAACTGTATATTCTCTACTAATTCATCGTAAATTTTTAGTGCATCATTTTCTTGTTTTTCTTCCAAAGTAGCATAAAGCTTTCTATACATATCGATAGAATCTCTTGAAACTTTACAAGAAAGAGTTGCTACGTAATCATTTACGATCATCCAAATGCGATATAGTAAATAATTATCGACTTGTTCAATAAGTGTTTTAAAGAACGTTTGATGAAGCGTTGGGACTGAGCTTTCATTTCCTTCAAGTACTTGGTGTAATCTACTTAGTACTTTAGAAAACGTTTCTTTCGGTAAATTACATACAATTCGAATCATATCTTTCTCAAGTAATCGTTTCGTTTGTAATAAATCACGAATTGTTTTCTCATCTTGCAATAAGAACGGGGCAATTAATTGTACAAGACCGTTATCATAAAAGTTTCGAATAAACGTCCCTTCACCACGTCTCGTTTCAATCAATCCTACCAGTTCTAAAGCACGCAATGCTTCTCTTACAGAGGAACGTCCTACGTTTAAGCGTGAACTTAACTCACGCTCAGACGGCAAACGATCCCCCGCCACCAAACCATCCTCTTCCATAATGGAACGGATTTTTTTTACAATTTCGAGATATACTTTTGTATTTGATGATGTCAATGGAAATTCCTCGCTTATTCTTTACCAATCAGCGCTAATTGTTTTGTTTTTTCAGCGATCTCATTTGGATCTACTTGACGGCGAGCTACTCCTGTCTCCATTGCTGCTTTTGCAACGTAAGCCGCTACTTGAGGCGCTACACGCGCGTCAAATGGTGCCGGAATGATATAGTCTGCATTTAACTCACCTTCTGCTACAAGCTCAGCAATAGCCTGTACAGCTGCCATCTTCATTTCTTCGTTAATTTGTGTCGCATGTACGTCAAGTGCACCGCGGAAAATACCAGGGAACGCCAGTACATTATTTACTTGGTTCGGGAAGTCAGAACGACCTGTTCCAACAACAGCTGCGCCCGCTGCTTTTGCCAATTCTGGCATAATTTCTGGAACTGGATTCGCCATTGCAAAAATAATCGCATCGTCATTCATTGTACGAACCATCTCTTCTGTTAATGCACCTTCTGCAGATACACCAATGAATACGTCCGCACCTTGTACAACATCAGCTAAAGAACCTTCTATACGATTCTTATTTGTATATTTTGCAACTTCATCCTTCACCGGATTCATACCTGTAGGACGACCATCATAGATTGCGCCTTTACGGTCACACATAATAATGTCGCGTACACCATAGCGATATAAAAGTTTAATAATTGCAATACCTGCTGCACCTGCGCCATTTGCGACAACTTTAATGTCAGACATTTTCTTTCCAACTAATTTCAGTGCATTTACAAGACCTGCTACTGTTACAATAGCTGTTCCGTGTTGATCATCATGGAAGATAGGAATATTTGTTTCTTTTTTCAAACGCTCTTCAATAATGAAGCAGTTTGGTGCTGCGATATCTTCTAAGTTAACGCCGCCAAAAGTTGGCTCCATTAATTTTACAGTTTCAACAATTTTATCTACATCGTTTGTATTTAAGGCAATTGGGAATGCATCTACACCAGCAAAGCTCTTGAATAATACAGCTTTACCTTCCATTACTGGAAGAGATGCTTCAGGTCCAATGTTACCAAGACCAAGTACAGCTGTTCCATCTGTCACAACTGCTACCATATTTCCCTTCATCGTATATTCATATACCTTACTTTTATCGTCATAAATTTCTTTACAAGGTTCTGCAACCCCTGGAGAATATGCAAGACTTAAATCTTTTGCATTTTCTACTTTTACTTTTGATACAGTTTCTAATTTTCCTTGATGCACTTTATGCATGTGAAGTGCTTCTTCACGAAGTGTTGACAAACTATCCACTCTCCTCAAATTATTCTTGCTGATATCAATTTCTCCAAGTGGTCTGACCACGAACACTACTACTATAATAATCGAAGTGTAGGGAAATTGTCCATTATATTTTCACAACTACATTTTCTTCCCCGACAATTTCACGAAGTGCTCCTAAACATTCTTCACTTGGATGAATCGATAAACTCCGAGATAATTGTACCATTTTATGTTCCTTTTCATAATAAATTAGTACTTTCGCAAAACCTGAATAGTCGAACAATATTTTCGTAACCTGATTTAAAAGCTTTTTCTCATACTGAGACGGCAATTTCACGTAAACAGATGCGTCTTTCTTTTCTTCATAAACATCCATTTCCTCTAGCGGATATAGTCCATTTACAATCCATTGCAGCTTATGATTTCTTAGCTCAATCGTACCGTCAACTAAAACAATTGCTCCTTCTTGCAACTTATCCGAGAAATGTATATACGTTTCCGGGAAGAGGACCGCTTCCATTTCATCATTTTGATCACAGAATGTAATAAATGCCATCTTTTGAAACTTTTTCGTACGAATCACTCTCACACTTGTTATATACACAATAGCTCTTTGTACTTTTTTCTTGTGTCGCATCGCCTGAGCGAGAGATGGAATTTCTAATTCTTTTGCTAACTTCACATATTGCGCTGTCGGATAACTTGATAAATAAAAGCCAAGCGCTTCCTTCTCTTTATTTAGTTGTTCAATAAAAGATAACTCTTCTCCTTGTACATATTTTGATTTTGGAACAGCATCTCCTAAATCACGTGCGAGATTCGCGTACTCTAACGCCCCTTTAATACTTTTCCATAAATTCGTTCTCGAAACACCAAAATCGTCAAAACATCCCGACCAGACGAAAGCTTCTAAATTACGCTCCGTTACGAACTTTGACGGCATACGAAGACAAAATTCAAATAAATCTTCGAACATTTTTTCCTCTCGTTCTTCTAATAATGCCGTCACTGTAGCCATTCCAATATTTCGGATCGAAAGTAAACTGTAACGTATCGCATTCCCTTCTATTTGGAAGTTGTAGCCACTCCTCTGAAGAGACGGTGGCAAAACGTGAAAACCTTTCCGCTTCGTTTCTCGTATATACTGTACAATCTTATCTTCATTTCCAATTGCGCTTGATAATAATGCCGTCATAAATTCCAGCGTATAATTCGCTTTCAAATAGGCAAGCTGATATCCGATCATACTGTAAGCTACAGCGTGACTTCGGTTAAAACCGTAATTCGCAAATCTTACAATTAAATCATAAATTTTCTCTGCGGATGTCTCATCATAACCATTTCGCAAACATCCTTGGACGAAATGCTTACGTTCCTGATCTAAAATATCACGATTTTTTTTACTCACCGCACGGCGCAGTAAATCTGCTTCTCCGAGCGAAAAACCAGCTAACTTCGATGCAATTTGCATAATTTGTTCTTGGTATACAATGACGCCGTATGTTCTTTCTAAAATTGGCTTTAAATCCGGATGTAAATATTCAATTTTTCTTTTTCCATGTTTCGATTCAATAAAAGTCGGTATCTGTTCCATCGGTCCTGGTCTGTATAACGAGTTAACAGCTACGATATCTTCAAACTCATTCGGTTTTAACCCGCGAAGTACATTTCGCATACCACCCGACTCAAGCTGGAATACACCTGTTGTATCCCCTCTCCCTAATAATTGGAACGTCTTTTCATCTTGAAGAGGTAAGTTTCTTATATCGATTTCTTTCCCTGTTTTGTTCGCGATAAATTTTATAATATTTTCAAGTAACGTTAAATTACGTAATCCTAAAAAGTCCATCTTAAGCAAACCAAGTTCTTCTAGCGCATCGGCTGGATATTGCGTAACATAAACATCGTTATGTCCTTCTTGAATTGCTACACTTCCTGTTAGCGGTTCTTGACTCATAATAACACCAGCCGCATGAATAGACGTATGACGTGGTAAACCTTCTACACGTTTTGCGATTTCAAATACACGCTCATGCAGAAGATTCCCTTGTATAAACTCACGAAGTGATTGTGATTCTTCATATGCATCTTTTAACGTTATACCAAGCTTTGATGGAATAAGTTTTGAAAATATATCAATATCTCGCGGCGGAAGCCCCATTACGCGGGCAATGTCTCTAATTGCCGCTTTTGCTGCAAGCGTACCAAACGTTACAATTTGCGCAACACGGAGCTGACCGTATTTATCTTTCACATAGCGAATCATCTCATCACGTCTTACGTCTGGAAAATCAATATCAATATCGGGAAGCGTCACACGTTCAGGATTTAAAAACCTTTCAAATAATAGATCGTATTCAATTGGATCAATATCTGTAATTTCTAATACGTATGAAACGAGTGAACCAGCTGCCGATCCACGACCTGGTCCTGTTAGAATATGATTTTCATGTGCATACTTCATAAAATCCCATACGATGAGGAAATAATCACTAAATCCCATACGAGAAATAACATTTAATTCATGATCCAAACGCTTTATATGCACTTCTTTCGGTTCACCATATCGTTTCCGCAAACCTTCTTCACAAACACGACGCAAGTATATATCACTCGTTTCATTAGACGGAACAGGAAACTTCGGAAGTTGATTTACATGGAACGGTATTTCTACTTGGCAACGCTCTGCAATTTTTATTGTATTTTGGATTGCTTCCGGCGCATGGGAAAATAGTGCTTCCATTTCATCCGATGACTTTAAATAATACTGATCTGTTTTCAGCCTCGGCCTATCTGGATCAGTCATTTTCGTTCCACTTTCAACAGATAGTAAACATTCGTGAACAAGCGCGTCACTTTGATTGATATAGCGCACATCGTTTGTTGCAACGACTGGAATATTAACCCTACTAATAAATTCAGGTAGTTTCTCTTGTAAAAGCAACTCATCTTGAATCGCATGATGCTGCAAACTCATATAAAAATGGCCAAACATATTTTGATACGTGCGAGCTACTTCTTCAGCCTGACTCTCATTGTCTTCTAGTAATAATTGCTCAATTTCGCCATCTTTACCTGGTGAAATTGCAATTAATCCTTTCGCATAATGCGCAAGCCACTTCTTAGGAATACCTTCTTTGGACTTTGTCATAATACTGCTAGAAATCTTTAATAAATTTTGGTAGCCTATTTCATTCTCAGCAAGTAATACAAGCGGATAAGACCTTTCTTCTTCTTCACTAAAAATAGAAGCGGTTAATCCAATAACGGGCTGTATACCATGTTTCTTACATGCTTTATAAAACGGAATAACGCCATACATAACATTTTCATCCGTAATAGCCAGCGATGAAAAACCGAGTTCTTTCGCCCTGACTACAAGCTCATCAATTTTACAAGCACTTTTTAATAAACTAAAAACGGTTTGACATTGTAAATGCACAAACTTCACTGTTGTACCCTCTCTTTACCTATTTGACTACTTTTATTATAGGTGATGAGGAAAGCGGAAATCAAAACATACTTCTTATACTTTGTCCATATATATGAAGAAGAAAGGGGAATGACGATGGATGTAAGAGAACATACTTTTTTCTCTCTGCTTATTATTAGTTATTTTATTGCCTTTGGGGTTATACTTGGCGGTTCATTAATTGGTGGATTTGGTGCGTTTCTTATCGGAAAACCAGCTCTAACTTACATTAATCAATTCGCCCAAAACTTAAGAATTTGGGCACTCGTTGCAGCAATCGGCGGAACATTCGATACCTTTTATAGCTTTGAAAGAAGTTTCTTTGGCGGAGATATGAAAGATATCGTAAAGCAAATTCTCCTTATTTTTTTCGCAACTGGTGGTATGCAAACAGGTCTCATTATTATTAAATGGCTAACGCAGGAACATGTATGAGAGTACCAAGTGCCAATACAGCAAAAAGATGGTACTTAGTATTAGCTGGGGCTGCTGTTGGAGGCGTGTTGAGCTGGTTTATTTTTTTGTACATATACGGTGTTTTTCAAGAAGAACAAGCTAGTAAAATAGCAGAACAAAGAGAAATTATAGAAAAACAAGAAGCAAAGCTCCACGTCCTTCTCGAAGATCAAGAAAAATTGAACACTGAAAATAAACGGCTCTTAACCATTCAAGAGATTAAAATAAAACTTATCAATCGAGAAAAATACGATTTAGACAATCTCACACTCGAAAATATGACTACATCTATCCATAATGACCTCCAACATCTTTTAACGAAAAACATTCAAAGTATCGCAAAAAATAAAGACCTACTTAAAAAGGTAATCGAAAATAAAACGTACAAACATTACGATCGGCTATACCGTTTTAAAGTCGATACAATATCTTTTGATACAGTGCTTGAAATTAGCATTACTATAGAGAAAGAAAAATAAAGAAGGAGGGCTTTAGCGCCGCTCCTTCTTTTCGTTCTAACATATAGTCTCTTATTTACAAATCTCACGTAAATCAGCAAAAAGACGATCCGCTTCTTCCCAAGAAGATGCCTTCGCACCAGAAGCCATCGGATGCCCCCCGCCGTTATATTGCATTGCTAATTTGTTTATAACTGGTCCTTTTGAACGAAGACGAACACGAATTACGTCGTCTTCCTCTAAAAATAGAACCCACGCCTTTAATCCATCAATATTGCCAAGCGCTCCAACAACACCAGATGCTTCAGAAGGAAGTACATCAAACTCTTCTAATACTTCTTTCGTTAATTTAATGTAAGCTGCTCCTTCTTCTACCATCGTAAAGTTTTGTAAAATATAACCGTTTAAACGAGCAATTTTTTCTTTTGTCTTATACATCTCATTGTATAAATCTGTGAATTTCACACCCATGTCAACAAGCTCACTTACGTAACGAAGTGTTTTTGCTGTCGTATTCGGGAATAAGAAACGACCTGTATCTCCAACAATTCCTGCTAAAATAAGGCGGGCTGCTTCTTTTGTTATTTTTAATCCTTTATCTTTTCCATAGTTATAAAACTCATAAATCATTTCACTTGTAGAACTCGCTGTCGTATCTACCCACGTAATATCTCCATACGGATCTTCATTTGGATGATGATCAATTTTAATTAACATCTTCCCTTTTGTATAGCGTTGATCGTCAACACGTTCTTGATTCGCAGTATCACAAACAATAACAAGCGCATTTTCGTATACACTATCTTCAATATCATCCATTACTCGTAAGTATGCTAGTGACGGCTCATTATACCCAACCGTATAAATATTTTTCTCTGGAAACGATTCTTGTAGAATTGTACCAAGACCCCCCTGTGAACCTAACGCATCTGGATCCGGACGCACGTGGCGATGAATAATAATTGTATCAAACTCTTTAATTGCTCCTAAAATTTGCTCATGCATATGTATAATCTCCTTTTTAATCAACTTCTTCACTTTATCCTCCATTATAACGGAAAGTATTTCATACATGCGAACAATTGCTTTATAATAAAAGTTAGAAAGTTTAGATATTTCTTTTTCTTTTCTATTATTTTTCACAAAGCGATGGGAGTGTTCATTATGCCAGTATTAGTCTTCTGTATTATCGTCTCATTTATGTTGTACCTCTTTTACAAAACAAAGTACTTTCGTACAAACCGCCCAATGGAGAAAGGTTGGCTCTCAGGAAAATCCGCAATGGCACTCGGTTCATTCGTTTTATTTTTCGGGATAAACCAATTCTTTTTAGAACTTTCAACCGCTCGTATTATCGTTGGTGTTTTATTCGTTCTATTTGGTAGTGCAAGTGTATTTAACGGGTTTCGCCAATACAAACATTTCTTGCCATTAGCAGTTAAAGAAGCTGAAGTCTATGAAGCAACGTAAAAAAGCATCAATATTGTGATGCTTTTTTACGTCCCTTAACTTTCAAAATCATATACGCAACAAACGCAGATGGTATATTAAATGGGTTCCCTTGTACGTGAAAATGTAATTGTTCTTCTCCAAAAGACATTTTTTCATATAGCTCTCGCTGAGATAATCCTGTCTTTTCCTTTTTTTCATGTAAACCTTGTAAATATAAATATTGAATCGGTATCATTACAAGAAAGTAAAATAGTGCGATACTACAAAAAAAGAGTACGGCTGACGACATAATGCATACCACCTCTCGCGATTCCATTTTCTTACAATATAATCATAACACAATATACAACTGAATTGAATTATTATTCCGTCTTTTCTCACATTACTTTTCCACTCCATCCCATACATATTTCACTAAAACTCCCATCTAAAATCATGCCTTTCAAATTTAAAACAACAAAAAAAGATGGAACAAATCAAAACGATTTGTTCCATCTTTTTATTTATCGATTAACTGAACCATAAGTAATGCTTTTCCAACAACATTACCTTCATGATGCACCTCTACATCGACCTTACCAAATTTACGTCCAATTTCTAATACTTTCGGATGAACAGATACAACATTATCAATTTGAACCGGCTTTACGAAATAAATCGTTAAGTTTTCAACAATTAAATCACTTTTCTTTTGCGCACGAATGACGCGATTTGTCGCTTCTGTCACAATTGTTGCAAATACACCGTACGATAACGTCCCGATTGAGTTCGTCATTTGCGGCGTCACCGAAAATTGATATAGATGCTCATTCTTCGCTTCTTTTGGTGTCATAAATTGATTCGTTACAATATCATCAATGGTTTCTCCAACTTGTGGCTGACGTTGAATCATTTGCAGTGCCTGAAGTACATCTTGACGGCTAATAATACCTTGCAGTTTGTTTCCTTCCTCAACGACAGGAAGTAATTCAATTCCTTCCCACACCATCATACGTGCCGCAGCTGCGACAGACATTTTACCGTTCACTGTAATTGGGTGTTTTGTCATTACTTTATCAATTGGTGTTTCTTTCGCTACTCCGATCATATCTTTTGAAGTTACGATTCCTAGTACTTTGTTACTTTCATCGACAATTGGATATCTTCCGTGCATTGTCTCTTCGTTATATGCATGCCATTGCTGTACTGTATCACTCGGCTTTAAATATAACGTTTCTTCAATTGGCGTTAAAATATCTTCAACGAGTACAATTTCTTTCTTAATAAGTTGGTCATAAATTGCACGATTAATTAACGTTGCGACCGTAAATGTATCGTAGCTACTTGAAATGATCGGCAGCTTTAATTCGTCTGCTAATTTCTTCACATGATCTTCCGTATCAAATCCGCCCGTAATTAATACAGCGGCTCCAGTTTCTAGCGCTAATTCATGTGCATTGGTACGGTTACCAATAATGAGTAAATTCCCAGCTTCTGTATAGCGCATCATCGCTTCTAATTTCATAGCTCCGATTACGAATTTATTTAATGTTTTATGTAGTCCTTCTCTGCCTCCAAGTACTTGACCGTCGACAATGTTAACGACTTCTGCATATGTCAGTTTTTCGATATTCTCTTTCTTCTTTTGTTCAATTCGAATTGTTCCGACACGTTCAATTGTACTAACATATCCTTTATTTTCTGCATCTTTAATTGCACGGTAAGCGGTCCCTTCACTTACACTCAAATCTTTCGCAATTTGTCTTACAGAAATTTTATGGCCTACTGGCAGGCTATTAATATGTTCTAAAATTTGGTTATGCTTGGTAGCCAAATGGTTTCACCATACTTTCTTTTCCCTAAATTCTTCATGTGTTGTACTTTTAGTATACTATATTTTCAAAACTGTTACACTCTCTCTTTGCATACCTGTACTATTTTTTTTATAACAAAATGACGCTTACATTCCACCAGTCATTCTATTACAACAATGTAATGCTATTGTCATCTCATTCGATAGTTCGCCCACTTAATTGCCTATACAATTAAGACAAGAAATAAAACAAAGGAGCGAACACATGATGAAAAAACTTTTAGAGGTTGTAGGTGCTGTATTTTTAGCTTTCGTAGATGGGAAAAAAGTTGCAATGGAATTGAATGAAACACCTAAACAACCACGTACCAAAAGAGAAGAATCACCAAAACAAATACAAGCATTAAAAGCTGTCCTACACACGTAAAAAACCCTTCACTTTTCTTTTCAAATGAAGGGTTTCTTTTCTATAGTGTAATACTTTCTCCAGCTTCTAATACTTTCCCTGTACAATTTTGTAGCTTTTCTACAAATTGATATGGATCTTGTTCAATAACTGGGAACGTATTGTAATGCATCGGTACAACAGTTTTCGCATTAATCCATTTTGCCGCTAGTACAGCATCTTCTGGCCCCATTGTGAAATTATCACCAATTGGTAAAAATGCTAGATCAACTTTATTTAATTCCCCAATTAACTTCATATCAGAGAATAGTGCAGTATCTCCTGCGTGGTATACAGTTTTCTCTTCTGCTGTAAATAAAATACCTGCTGGCATACCTGTATATGTAATCGTCTTATTTTCTTCATCAATATAACTAGAGCCGTGGAATGCTTGTGTAAACTTCACTTTTCCGAAGTCAAATTCATGTGAACCACCAATATGCATCGGGTGTGTATTTACACCTTGCCAACTTAAAAATGTTGCTAGTTCAAATGGCGCTACAACAACTGCATTATTTTTCTTCGCAAGTTCTACTGTATCTCCAACATGATCACCGTGTCCATGCGATAAAAGAATTGCATCCACTTTTACATCTTCAGTTTTTAAATCTGTTTTCGGATTACCTGTTAAAAACGGGTCAATTAAAATAACTTTTCCATTCGCCTCAATTTTCACAACTGAATGTCCATGATAAGATACTTTCATTATTACATTCCTCCCCTGTTCACATTCTCACTTTGTATTCTACATGATTTTTCAATTCCCTGTCTTTTCTAACATCTATTTACTTGTCATAACGCTTTCTTCCGAGTTAAAGTTATATTTGTAATTAAATATCTCGGGGGTGCCAATCGATGAATGCTAGATTAGAAAATTTAATGCAATGGCTAAAAGAAAAAAACGTAGAAGCTGCGTTCTTAACTTCTACACCAAACGTCTTCTACATGACAAACTTCCACTGTGACCCACACGAAAGATTACTTGGTATGTTTGTATTCCAAGAAAAAGAACCTATTTTAATTTGCCCTAAAATGGAAGAAGGTCAAGCACGTAACGCTGGCTGGGCACATGAAATTATCGGATTTACTGATACTGACAGACCATGGGATATGATTGCAAAAGCAATTAAAGACCGCGGCATCAATGCAAATGCAGTTGCAATTGAAAAAGAACATTTAAACGTAGAGCGCTACGAAGAATTAACGAAATTATTCCCAAATGCAGCTTTCAAATCAGCTGAGGAGAAAGTTCGCGAACTTCGTTTAATTAAAGATGAAAAAGAACTTTCTATTTTACGCGAAGCAGCTAAAATGGCGGACTATGCTGTTGAAGTTGGTGTAAATGCAATTAAAGAAGATCGTAGTGAACTAGAAGTATTAGCAATTATTGAACACGAATTAAAAACAAAAGGCATACATAAAATGTCATTTGATACGATGGTATTAGCAGGTGCGAACTCAGCTCTTCCACACGGTATTCCTGGCGCAAACAAAATGAAACGCGGTGATTTCGTACTATTTGATTTAGGCGTAATCATTGACGGTTATTGCTCTGATATTACACGTACAGTGGCATTCGGCGAGATTTCTGAAGAACAAACTCGTATTTACAACACTGTACTTGCTGGACAACTACAAGCAGTTGAAGCATGTAAACCAGGTGTTACACTTGGCGCAATCGACAACGCTGCTCGTTCTGTTATCGCAGATGCAGGTTACGGAGACTTCTTCCCACACCGACTTGGTCATGGACTTGGAATTAGCGTACACGAATATCCAGATGTAAAAGCTGGTAACGAGTCTCCATTAAAAGAAGGTATGGTCTTCACAATCGAACCTGGTATTTACGTACCAAACGTAGGTGGCGTTCGTATTGAAGATGATATTTACATCACAAAAGACGGATCAGAAATTTTAACGAAATTCCCGAAAGAGTTACAATTTGTAAAATAATAGAAAAAGGCAGCGGGAGTGCTGCCTTTTTCTATTTCCCTATTATTTCAAATTTCTCTACAATCATTTTTGCTGGATAACTTTCAAGTATTTGAGAAAACCATACTTTTATTTTATCCCCTGTTTTTAACTGTTTATATGCGTCTTTGTCCTTAAAGCTCAAGACTATATGTGCTGGATGCTCTTTATTCATTTGTTGTTCTATATAATGTTGCAACTCTACTTTTGTTTCAACCGTTTTATCATCGGCAAAAAACATCGTGTCATTTCTTAATATGATATACCCTTCTTTAGGTACTTCTTTTACCGTTACTTGTTTTGTATCACACGCTGATAATACGACTAGAAATACACTTAAAAACATAACAATTTTCATATGCCTATTCATTTTTAACTCCTTACTCTAGGCTATTTCAAATTTAACACCATCTTCTCCTCATACTTATCATCCCATTTAATCACAACTTCTATAGGTTCATCTTTAGAGATAGGCGCGCAACTTACACAAGAAGACTTCATTTCAACCTTTGCTCCTCTATGAACTTCTGACGTTTGTGTCATTGTACTAAAGGCTCCATTAATAGCAATCTCTAAGTTTTTAAATTCTGTCTTTCCATCCCCGCCCTTATATTGAAACGTAAACATTCCATCTTCACTGTCATCCTTAATATGCCCTTTATATTGTCCAGTCCAACTTTTGCTCTCGCTAGAAAAAGTAAAATACCAAATCGAGCAGCTTCCTAAAAAGAAAATACTAATGAAAAAGAATAACGCTCTCTTCATCATGCCCCTCCATTCAAATGCACTTATTTATTGTCTATTTCTTCCTTCTATTATACTATTAAAATACAGAATTTTCTAAAATAGAGGTTTATATGTTACAACAACAGTTAGAAGAAATTCGTAATAATAATTACATACTGGATAACACACTTAACATTGATTCTTTAAGTTCCAATATGCTTGAGCAAATTGGCGATACTGATAGCTATTTAAGGGACAAACTCATCTACTCTACTTTTTTTCATCTCATCAAGAAGGAATATCTTTCACACACACAATTACAGAAACTATTATTAGAAAGCATCGGTGAAAAATATTTATTGTATAAGATTCATTCAGATGATGAAGATGCGGTATTTACCCGAGCATTTACAACATTATTAATTGCCCTCATTATTGATGCTGATACAAATCATAATTTCTTATCACAGACTGATATTTCAAATGTAAAAGATCAACTAATTCTATATATGAACAACGAACATGATTTCCGGGGATATGTGCAAAAACACGGCTGGGCACATAGTATCGCTCATGCTTCTGATACATTTGAGGCGCTTGTGAATAGTCCTAAACTGGAAACTTTATATTACCAAGAAATATTACAAACTTTATTAAACAAAGTTTGTGTTCATTCCATCTATTACAAATATGAAGAAGATGAACGTATCGTTTATCCGATTGTCGCAATGCTACAAAATGGCTTAAAGGAAGAAGCACTCATATTAGCCCTTCGTGATTTAGTAGCTCAATTACCCGTTCAAAAACAAACATTACATATTGAATCATACGAGTTTCTATACGGAAATATAAAATCTTTCTTACGCAGCTTATTTTTCAGACTGCGCAAGCTTTCTATATGTGAAGAAACAGAATGCGAAATTGAAAAATTGCTACAAGAACTTCCAAAATATTATTAAAAAAAGAAGGCCACTCAAAAAGTGCCTTCTTCTATTTCACTAATATTTAATTGAAATTTCACGATCCAAACTGAGAAAAGGTGGACAAGAAGCGCAAACGCCATACATGCTCCGCTTAAAAAAGTTAGTATAGGATGCGAATACACGTGCCCCAATCCATAGGATACCGCCACGAAAAACATTGTTATGTAAATATAAATTGCTCCATGTATTTGCCTCATATAAACCTCCTTTTCCCATATTATAACATAAATTTTCTGATTATTCACATTAATCGCTTGTAATCAATATTTCTCAACTGTTACACCTCTTACAGCAGCCTTAATATACGGTGACCCTTGTAAACTTTGTAAATCCTCTGTTTTTCCTGTTACGACTATACCGTATATTGGTAAGTCTTTTGGTTTGGTGTTTTTTATTTCTTTATAGTTTGTCCTAAAAGATTCTTAATATCCCTTTTATTTTCACTTAAAGATATCCAAATACAGCTTTTCTACATTTTTATCATAATAAAAAGCACATCTATTTTGATGCGCCCTTCACATATATTTTATTAACATATAAATCACTTTTTTGAAACAAAAACTCTCACTCATCTCTCTCCATACTATCGTTATGACTTAGTTTCCATAATAATTGAACGAGGATAAAACCCCAGCTTTTCATAAAACGATACAGCTTCATTTCCGTACACTACTGTTAATTCAATTTCATCTATCTTCTTCGCTTTAAACCATTCCACTGCACTATTCATTAATTTCAAACCAAATCCGTTTCTTCGGTATCTTTCATCAACGAATAAAACTTCAATCTTTCCGTTTACACTTTTGCTATACGCTATACAACATCCTAATATATTATCTGTTTCCGCCTCAACTAATAATTCAATTCTATACTCTCCATACTTTGAATTTTGTTTATAAATTTCAATACGTTCCTCAAATGTCATTCTTGGATAGTCACCAGAAAAATGCCTTGATGTATTATTATGATATTCATGCAATTTATTTAAAGGTTCTCTTATTACTTCTATTTCATCGAGAGTGATATATTTATTACTAATTCTCATCCTACAGCATCTCCAATAATATATATTCCAACCAAAAAGATGACCCTTTTACGGTTATAAAATACCAATCTATTATTTCATCGCGTCCTTCACAACATCTTGAATCATAACGACTTCTGTTTTCATATCAACAGAGGGTGCTTCTTCATCAATACACTCATACCAAAATTCCAAGTGCTTTTTATCAATTTCATAATGAGAATTTTCGACAAGAGCCCCACCTTCTCCTTGCACAGAATACCAATATAAGTACTCTTCTCCATCTCTTATTTCCCGGAAAATTGTCTCAACGTACATCTTTTCGTCGTTTAATGTCAAAAGTACTTCTTTCATATTGTCATTCAGAAGCTGCATCCATTCATTTACTCGATGACTCTTACCAGGCTTAACTTTAAATCTCGTTAATTCTACATTCATTTTTCTTCCCCCGTTTTCTTACGTACAAACAAACTGTATTCTATTGGATGATAAAAACTTAATTTACTAGCTAATTTTCGCGAAGGAATATTGTCTACATAACAATCCCAGCTCGGTATAATATCATTTTGCATGCAATGTTCAATGAACCGTGTTGCAACAGCTTGAGCTAATCCTTTCCCTTGATGCGCTTCATGTGTTGCAATATCTATTTCAGCATAACCATTCCCGCTAAATATCGAGACACATTCAGCTACAATTATCCCATCTTGTTCTATACAAAATCCAAAACCACCGTTCAAAAACGTTTCTTTTGATCCCCAATATTCTTTGTAGTACTCCTCTTTAAATTCACTGCTTCGCTCTATATCTCTTCTATCAATACGCTTCACTTCATATGTATTTTTGTTAAAATCTCGTTTTCTCTCCTCAAAGGTTACTCTTTGAAATTTCATTCGCGGGATGTTCCGAAGTGTATTACTAAAACGCTCTTCTAACATCATTTCCCACTCTTCACTTGAAGTAAAGAGTGTAAATCTCTTCTCTGTTTTTTCAATAGCTGTTTTTAAATATGAAAATAACTCTTCGTTATAATTTTGATCATCAGTATCACCAAATAAATAATAGATACCGTTAGCTGTAATAATTAATCCTGCTGTTAATTTCTCGTTTGCAAAAACCTCACCATCTATCACTTGATCACATACCGCATAAGCAAACGTCGTCGTTTTTGTATGACTTTCTAAAATCGGAAGGATTTTTCTATACTCGGCTACGGATAATTTTTTCATAATTGCTCCACTTTAATCGTATCCGCCTCTATATGTTCAAAACAAAGATTTACAGTTCTCTTTAATGCTCTCGTTCTATGAATCTTACATGCTGGAATTAAGATTGAATCATTTGGCTTTAAAACCGCTGTTTCTCCATCTTCAAAATCAATAAGTAATTCTCCCTCTAACACAATAAATAATTCATCCGAATTAGAATGATAGTGCCAATCATATTCACCAGTAAATACAGCGATTCGTAAGCAATGACTGTTTATATTTGAAACGACGAAGTTTTTATGTTGATCTTTAATATCCTTTGTTAATTCTATTAAGTTCACAGTCTCCATCTTTCGTCCCATCCTTTCATTAGTCGTTCTTCTAAAAAACTAACTTAATCTCCACCACCTCCGCAATCTCCTCCACCATCACTTGAGCTACTACAGTCATTGCTACTGTAGTCACCGAATCCACTTGATGAACTTGAAGCGTATGAAGATTTTTTGCTTCTTTTTCTATCTTTTTTACTTTCATGACTAGGCCATACTGTAGCAAAGAGTATAACGAATAAGGCTAATTCTATTACAACAAGTATAAATTCTAGAATGCTCTCAATAATATTGGGAGTTATCCCAAAACTGTAAAACACTCCAAATGAATACATACACAAAATTACATACAGAGCCATACAAATATACCGAAATGTTTTCTCTATCGTAATGACTACTTTTTGTGAAAAAGGTATGTTCTGTTCCTTTTTGTTCTTTATATACCTTTGTCTCTTTGCCTGTTTTTCCTTCCTCTTTTTGCTCCCCATCGAATCCCCTCTTTTTATTATATAATTCTAAATTATCATAATAAAAATCGATTTACACCAATAAATAACAATTATTCACATGTTATTTCTCCATATAAAAAAGACCCTCCTCACGAAAAGGAAGGTCTCAAATGTATTTCTATTATGATAAAGCAGGAGCTTTTTCAAGAAGCTCTTTTGCATCAGCGTATTGTAAGCCGTGAGCTTCCGCAACTGCTTCGAATGTTACATAACCATCTAATGTGTTAATACCTTTTAATAATGCAGTGTTGCCTAAGCAAGCTTCTTTGTAGCCCTTGTTAGCAATTTGTACTGCATATGGTACTGTTACGTTTGTTAACGCAAGAGTTGACGTACGTGGAACTGCACCTGGCATATTAGCAACTGCATAATGAACAACGCCATGTTTTTCGTAAGTTGGGTTGTCATGAGTTGTAATACGATCAGTTGTTTCGAAAATACCACCTTGGTCAATCGCGATATCTACAACGACAGAACCTGGTTCCATTGATTGAATCATTTCTTCAGTTACAAGTTTTGGCGCTTTTGCACCCGGAATTAATACTGCTCCAATAACAAGGTCAGATTCTTTAACAGCTTCTGCAATGTTGTATGGATTAGACATTAATGTTTTTACTTGGTTACCGAAAATATCATCTAATTGACGAAGACGTTCTGCACTTAAGTCAATGATTGTTACATCTGCACCTAAACCTACTGCAATCTTAGCTGCGTTTGTACCAGCTTGACCACCGCCAATGATTGTTACTTTGCCGCGTTTTACCCCTGGAACGCCTGCAAGTAAAATACCTTTACCGCCTTTGTTTTTCTCAAGGAATTGTGCACCGATTTGTGCAGACATACGACCAGCCACTTCACTCATAGGTGCAAGTAATGGTAAAGAACGATTGTCTAATTGTACTGTTTCGTATGCGATTGATGCAACTTTGTTATCGATTAATGCTTTCGTTAATTCTGGTTCTGGAGCTAAGTGTAAGTATGTGAATAAGATTAAGCCTTCACGGAAATAGCCGTATTCACTTGCTACTGGCTCTTTTACCTTCATAACCATATCTTGATTCCATGCTTCTTCAGCAGTTTCTACAAGTTTCGCACCAGCTTGTACGTATTCTTCATCTGTAAAGCCAGATCCTAAACCTGCTCCTTTTTGAACAAAAACTTCGTGACCATTTTGTACTAAATGTACTGCTCCCGCTGGCGTCATTGCCACACGGTTTTCATTGTTTTTAATTTCTGTTGGAATACCGATACGCATGATTAGTTCCCCCTTGAGTTATGAAATGACCCCTGAATCATTTTTTAAAGCGCTTTCTACGCTCTTATATTTTAACATAATATCTCAATATTTGACAAAAAAATAACACGAGTTTTCCGATAGATTTAATTTTATATTAAAGGACAGTATTATCCGCACCTCTCAGCACAATGGATAAACTGTCCAATTATTCGAAACTTCATCTTATTTTATTCTATCGATGTCTATGAATAACATCCACTGCACCAGTCACTTCAATAATTGTACCGGTAATCATATCGGAATCGTCCTCACATAAAAACGAAATGGTTCTTGCAATATCTTCACCTGTTCCAGATCTACCAATCGGTGTGTTATGCTCTTTCAGCTGACGTGCTTCTTGAATAGTTGCCTCTTTCATATCGCCAATAATATCACCAGGACATACCATGTTCGCAGTGATACCATACTCCGCTTCTTCATAAGCAACTGTTTTCGTTAATGAAACAAGTCCTACTTTCGCTGCGGCAAAAGCTGAACGATAAATCCATCCCGGTGCACTATCCGCCCCTTGAAATCCGTAATTAATAATACGGCCAAAGTTCTGTTTTCTCATGACCGGAACGACAAGTTTTAATAAATGAAATACCGCTGTTAAATTTCCCTGAATCATTTCATTCCATTCATCTTCTTCATAATCAACTAACTTTTTTCGTTCAAATACATATGGACCAGCATTATTAATTAAAAAGTCAATTTTGCCAAAACGGCTCATCGCTTCTTCTACTATTTTATGTAAATCTTCCTTTTTCGTGACATCCGCTTGCACGAATTGTAGACGCTCTTCCACATCTTTATATGTTTCTTTCATCGTTTCCATAGCCGTGATATCGCTATGGTACGTTACTGTTACTGAATAGCCTTTAGCCAATAACTTTTCTGTTACTTGCTTTCCTAAACCTTTCGTACCGGCTGTAATGAGCGCATGTCTCACAAAACTGCCCCCTTTTAAATTGCTATACTTCATATGTAACAAGTTCTCGCTCCAATTACAACTAAAATGAATTGAAACAGAGTTTTCAAAATTCTGTAACGTTTCTGGCAAGCACGTTACCAAAATTTGTTTTATAATTAAGTTGTAAACAGTTATAAAACAGATTGGGAGGAATTTACTATGAATAATACATATACAAATATTTTAATCGCGGTGGATGGTTCTAAAGAAGCAGAAAAAGCCTTTAAAAAAGCAATTCAAGTCGCAAAGCGCAACAATGCAACATTAACAATTGCTCATATCGTTGATGTAAAAGCATACTCAGCAGTAGAAGCTTATAGCCGTGCAATTGCGGAACGTGCAAATCTATTTGCAGAAGACCTATTAGAAGACTACAAAAAAACTGCGCTTGAAGCTGGTCTTGAAAAAATTGAAACTGTATTAGAATTCGGTAATCCTAAATCAAAAATTTCAAAAGAAATCGCTCCAAACCATAAAGTAGATTTAATTATGTGTGGTGCGACTGGTTTAAATGCTGTTGAGCGTTTCCTAATTGGTAGCGTCTCTGAACATATTATTCGCTATGCGAAATGCGATGTCCTTGTTGTTCGTGGTGATGAAGAGCAAGGTGAGCTTTAATTTATAGATAAAACACCAAGTCCACATATTTTACCGAAGGATAAGGAAAATTAAGTTCGAGGCTCGAATGAACAATAAACACATATTGTTAAACAATGATAATAAACTAAAAAAGGGGTGGGAAATCCACTCCTTTTTTCACGACATGCCTTTATTTTTATTCATGGGAATAAATCTTCTCTGTTTTTCTCTACTCTTGTATGGATTTTAAAATATCAATCCACTCCACAAAATCAAAGAACACTTCAAAATCCCCATTTTCCAATTGATTATTTAATAAAATTTTAACTGTATTCTACTTAATTCTTTGAGCGATTGGATGGTCATCTTTTAGTTGTAACAAATCCCATAAATTCCCGTATAAATCTTTGAATACTGCAACTGTTCCATATTCTTGCTCTTGCGGTTCTCTCACAAATTCTATTCCTCTTGAGATCATTTCATTATAATCTCTCCAAAAATCGTCAGTATTTAAGAAAAGAAAAACTCTACCGCCTGATTGGTTACCGATAAAAGAATCTTGCTCAGGTTTAGATGCTCTAGCCAGTAGTATTGTCGTGCCGACTGAACCAGGAGGAGATACCACTACCCATCTTTTATTTTGCTCTGGCTGATATATATCTTGGACCAATGTAAAATTTAGTTTCTTTGTATAAAACTCTATTGCCTCATCGTAGTCTTTTACTACTAATGCGATATGAACTATTGATTGAACCATTATTATTCCTCCTATTATTACTAAACAAATTATAGTATAACATTTCTTACTTTAATCTATCTGTTAGTTTAATAACACTGGCTCTTGTTTTTCTTCTTATAACAATACATGAAAGACTGTATTCAGTAGCATGTAGTTATTAAATAGGTTATTCCTTTCTTAAATCATTACAGAAACGACTTTATTGTTACTTTGATGAATGTAGTGATAAAAAACAAGCGTATCAAGATAAGTGTTTCTACACTTTAAAACTACATTGTTAAACAACATGTGTCTTCGTGTAGTATATCTTATATATTTTTAACTATTTTAAATTCAGTGTTACATATTAGGCTTCGTGTTTTCATTTTATAAACTTCACTATAAACAAAAGACATGCTACGACAACAACGGTAATTGCCAACACATAAGGCGGAAGAAACTTCAAAGACCATAATGCCATCATAATCGTCGCAACCGTTAAGTACGTTCGCCTTGCACCTTCTGTCATTTTTTTACGAAATAAGAAAACATACAAATAACCAATTGGCGGCGTAATAAAGCAAAGAACGTATATGATTTTTGATTTTAAATACCACTTTTGTTCTCCAAGTTTCTTTATATCCCCTTCTATTCTCTTATGCTCTTGTTCTTTCGCTTCTTCTACAAGCGGATTTTCCTCTTCTCCTCGCTTTTCTTTCATATAAGGAAGAAAGTGCATAAAAAAATAGTATGCGAATACGAATGCTCCAAATCCAATATTTACTCTTTCTAATGGAATATGTTCACTAAAAAAAGCAGCAGTAAGCACTAAAGACAAACAGTATGTCATCATCCAAAAGGAACGTTGTCTCTTTTTCCGTTCCATTTCTTTTTTGCCTTGTATATCTTTTCTTTTCGAAAGCCATATAGAAATAAAGCAATCTACTACAAATAGAGCAAAAATAAATATCGCAACGTGTACTGTTTCTAAATCCTCAAATGAAAAGATATTTGGGAATGCAACATGTAATACAATGAATGTGTACAAAATTAGCCCTATAAAATAAATACGTCTCATTTTCCATCCCTTTCTTATTTCCTAACATTACGTTAACATACATTTTTTAGAAATAGACGGACAAAATATATATGTGTAAAAAAGGAGGATGCTATATGGATGATTCTGAACGCATTATTTTAGATGTGAACGGCAAAGAAATTGAAATGCTAGATACGATTCGCACTCATTTTAAAGAGAAGCACGGCGTTGAACTAAGTAATGGTGCATTACTTCGTGATTTGATGGATATTGAGTATATTCGAATTACGGAAGATCGACATAAGTATGATTAAAAGAAAACGACTGCAGGCGAATGCCATCAGTCGTTTTCTTTCTTTATTTAAGCTCTTGATGTTTCCCGCCCATACCACCAGACTCATTGCTATCTTGGTGTACAGTTAGTTTATTTGTTTTCGCATCTTTTAAAACTCTATATGTATATGATTCATTTGGTTCATCTTTAAACTGTACATTCATACCATACGAATCCATTTTGCTATAAAAGGCCGGTTTTATATATAAAATATCACTTTCTTTATATCCTTTATCTTGTAAATGCCACATCGTTGCGATAACCGCTTCTTCTCGCTTTTCTTTTTCACCAACATATATATTTGTCCAAAAGAAACACTTTAGCATTTGCAATTAAGCTAATTAACAGTACAATGATCAACACTATTTTTTTCATAGACTTCCCCTAAATTGTTATTTTTTACTACATTTTAACTTAAATGCTAGTAAAAAATAAAGTACGCCAGACTTTAATAGACTGGCGTACTTCCCAACTCAACTCTTAATAACTTCTTTCGTTAACCCCTTCGCCTTCTCCAAAGCGTTTTTGATTTGTTCAAACCCAGTCCCGCCAGCACTGTTACGACGCTTTACAGCTGCATATGGTGACAGCACTTCATACAAATCTTCTTCAAATAAGGAGCTCATTTCTTTATATGTTTCAAGAGAGACATCTAATAAATAAATTCCTTTTTGTGTGCAATATAGCACTAACTTTCCAACAATTTCATGAGCCTGACGGAATGGTAGTCCTTTGTTCGCTAAATAGTCAGCAATTTCTGTTGCGTTGGAGAAATCTTGCGTCACAGCTTGCCCCATTTTTTCTTTGTTTACAGTCATCGTTTCAAGCATGCCCGCCATAATATGAAGGCATCCTTCTACTGTTTTAACTGTATCAAACATTCCTTCTTTATCTTCTTGTAAGTCTTTATTGTAAGCGAGCGGTAATCCTTTCATTACTGTGAGTAAACTGAATAAATTACCGTATACTCTGCCTGTTTTACCACGGATTAGTTCCGCCATATCCGGGTTTTTCTTTTGCGGCATAATGCTGCTTCCCGTTGCATATTGATCGCTCATTTCAATAAATTGAAACTCTTGGCTACTCCATAAAATAAGTTCTTCGCAAAAGCGTGATAAGTGCATCATAAGCATAGAGGAGTTACTTAGGAACTCCAGTATGAAATCACGATCGCTTACTGCATCTAAACTATTTTCATAGATTCCATTAAATCCAAGAAGCTCCGCACTATACTCTCGGTCAATGGGGAATGTCGTTCCAGCTAACGCTCCTGCTCCTAATGGCGAAATGTTAATACGTTTTAACGAATCTTCATAACGATTCACATCACGCTCTAACATCCAAAAGTAAGCGAGAATATGATGAGCAAATGAAATCGGCTGAGCACGTTGCAAATGCGTATAGCCAGGCATAATGGTTTCAATATTATTTTCTGCTTGATGAACAAGAACAGTTTGCAATTGCTTTGTAGCTTTTATAATATGTTCTACCTTTTCTTTTAAATACAAATGCATATCTGTCGCTACTTGATCATTACGACTTCGGCCAGTGTGAAGTTTTCCTCCTACTTCGCCAATTTGTTCAATTAACATTTTTTCGATGTTTAAATGAATATCTTCTGCTTCTACTGAAAATTGTAGCTTATTCTCTTTTGCTTCTTTCAATAAATATTGAAGACCTATCTTTATTTTCTCTGCTTCTTCTTGCGTAACGATGCCTTGCTTTGCTAGCATCGTTACGTGTGCCATACTCCCATTTATATCTTGATTTACTAATTGTTGATCGAAGGAGATGGATGCTCCGAACTCTTCAACCCATGCTTCCGCTTCTTCTGTAAAACGTCCGCCCCAAAGTTTGCTCACGCTTCCACCTTCTTTTGATTCACTTGGCTGTATACTTTCGTCGGTAAACCGAATAATGAAATGAATCCAACTGCTGCATCATGATTAAATTCGTCCTGAGCAGTATATGTTGCTAATTTTTCATCGTATAAAGAGTATTCAGATTTACGTCCTTCTACAATCGCATGACCTTTAAATAATTTCACACGCACTGTACCTGTTACATTCTTTTGCGTTTCTTGTAAAAATGCATGAAGCGCTTGTTTTAAAGGCGAGAACCATAAACCATTATAAATAAGTTCTGTTATTTTCTGTTCAATCACTGGTTTAAAATGTGCTACTTCTTTTACGTGTGTTAAATCTTCCAACTCTTTATGCGCAGTGATTAACGTCATTGCTGCTGGGCATTCGTATACTTCACGAGATTTAATACCGACAAGACGATTTTCTACGTGATCAATACGTCCAACGCCGTGTTTTCCAGCAAGCGCATTTAACGTTTTAATTAATTCTGCAAGTGAATATGCAGTGCCATTTAAAGTAGTCGGTACGCCTGCTTCAAATCCGATTTCTACAAACTCTGGTTTATTCGGTGTATCTTCTAATGCCAATGTCATCTCATATGCATCTTCTGGCGGCGCTGCCCATGGATCTTCTAAAATTCCACATTCGTTGCTGCGTCCCCATAAGTTTTGATCGATTGAAAACGGGCTATCTAAATTAATCGGAATTGGTACATCGTTTTCTTTTGCATAGGCAATTTCTTCTTCACGTGACCACTTCCATTCACGTACAGGTGCAATCACTTCTAAGTAAGGATTTAATGCTTGAATAGAAACTTCAAAACGAACTTGATCATTTCCTTTCCCTGTACATCCGTGTGCAACTGCAGTTGCGCCTTCTTGTTCTGCGATTTCTACTAATTTCTTCGCAATAAGCGGACGAGATAATGCAGAGACAAGAGGGTATTTCCCTTCGTATAATGTGTGTGCTTGCATCGCCATCAATGCATATTCGTTTGCAAATTCTTCTTGAACATCAATCATATATGATTTAATTGCACCTACTGAAAGTGCCTTTTCTTTTACAAATGCTAAGTCTTTACCTTCCCCTAAGTCTAAACAAAGCGCGATAATATCATAATTCTTCTCTTGTAACCATTTAATTGCAACGGAAGTATCAAGACCTCCGGAATATGCTAATACAACTTTTTTCTTCTCCATTTTGCATCCCCCTAAAGAATAAATATTCATTTTATTTTATAATAATTCACACTTTACCACCTTTCACAAAATGTATCAAGAGTCATTTTCAAATTTTTTCAAACAATTCCGTCGAACTTCTTTCTGTTTTTATGTACAATATAAGCAGGAAAACGGGGGTGAACTTATGGAAAAGTATTTCTTATACGATGAACATCTAGGAATTGAAATTCCACATTTACAAGAAGACTGGGAAGAAATCCCCGAAAAAATGCAACATGCTATTTTACTAAAATGGGAACAAGTTCGCGGGAAAATTCCTGATCGTATAAAAGAACTTGAGCACTATATTAATACAAAACAACATTATTTAAATAACGAAGAAGACTTCGAAGTTTCTTGTAAACTAAATTCAGAAATTGCCGATCTTGCTTCCATCATTAATGACCTTTGGCTTTGGTATCGACTCACTCAAAATGTATCTGAGGGGAAAGCACACCAATGAAAAAAGCATGCCCCTCAATAACTTTGGGTCATGCTTTTTTTGTCATAACATGATTTACAATATATTTCTTGTGCTGTTTTCGCCAAACATACATCGAATGGACCAACTAATATACTTCTTTCTTTCGGCAACTTTACAAAAGCAACAAGCTCTTCTTCATATTGAATTTTTTTCTGACATGAAATGCATATTAATTCTTTTCTTTTGAACATGTCTTTTAGCATACCTTCACTCTCCCCTTCATCTATCTATATTAATATACTCTCATAATAGTTAAGACTTGTAAAAAAATGACACATTCTGAATCGAATGATTCATATACTATGTACAAAAGGAGGTTTAAAAATTATGCGTGCTTTCGTTATTATCACTTTAACTTTTTTAAGTGTAATTAGTTGGGATGCGTTTTTTAAAGATAAAAGTGATGAAAAGAACACAACGGAATAAAACCCTTTTTTCTTACTTATTGGACAAACCGTTATAAACTGTCCAATCCTCCGAAATAACTTAGGCTTTTCTACAAAAATATTTAAACATAACATTTTTTGTAGATTCCCTCCGTTTATTGTCGGTTTCCATCCGCATACATTTTTTAAAAGTATGATATAATAGTATAAATCTTGAAGGAAGGGATTTTGATATCATGATCGCTCGAAGGAGCATGTGGCATCGTATTGACGAATCATACACGTAGCGTATTTTTTAGCTCAGATACTTTAGTCTAGCGAAAAAAATACGAGAGTGGGGAAATTATGATTGCCCGAAGGATAATTTGGCAAAAAAAAGACTCTTCTTACACATAGCGTTTTGTTTAGGACTTAATTGTTACTAACTAAACAAAACAAAGAAGAGCAGGATTGCTAAATGACGAATCCTACTCCACGTTTTGTTTAGTCGTTTTAAGACTTAAACTAAAACGAAGGTAGGGAGAATTGATGGACGAGAGGATTATTCGTTATTTCTTCAGCGACATATAGCGTAGTTAGTTTTTTCGTAAACTAACTGAAAGCTACATGTGAGCTCGTAGTTAGTTTACAACACAAAAAGGACTACTAACTACGGAAAGAAGGAATAACGATGAGGAACATCCAAAGTCGGCAAATTATTAAAGAAATTTTTATGGTTTTAATCGGTTCATTTATTTTAGCAGCAGCGCTATATCACATTCACTTCCAAAACCACTTAACAGAAGGTGGATTTGTAGGAATTGCACTATTCATTCAAAACTTTTATGATATTTCACCATCTATTTCAACTGTATTAATGGATATCCCAATTATTTTACTGTGCGCTTCATTTTTAGGTAGAAAAATGGTTGGTTATTCATTCCTAGGTTCAATTTCATTCGGAGTATTTTATTCCTTTATGGAAAATTATTCTCCATTTACGGTAGATTTATCAAATAACTTATTTATAGCTGCAGTAGTTGGCGGTGCGTTAGCTGGTATTGGACTCGGTTTTATATTACGATTTGGCGGTGCAACCGGTGGAGACGATATTTTAACAATTGTATTAAGTAAACGAACTCGTTTTACAATTGGGCAAATTTTCTTCGTCTTTGACGCGATTGTTCTTGCGCTTTCATTATATTATTTAAATTGGACAGAAATTGCTTTTACTATTCTTTCGATTGCCGTACAGGCAAAAACATTGGATTTAATTTATTATCCAAAAACAGAAAAAACAGCAGAAAAGCAGCCAGTATCTGTTCCAATGTCCAAAAAACATGCAACGAATTAAAAAAGCGAAAGGCTTCGGCCTCTCGCTTTTTTTATGCTCTTTTTTCTTTCTCGACTATATGGCGCACTTGATAAAATCTATTTGCAAATTCAGTAACGTTTCTTGTTAAACGATAATTCACTGTAGATCCAATTGCCATTCCAATTACCGGTATACCTTGGAATAATTTACGACGAAGAGCATAAATCGAAAATGTCTTCAAAATTTGTTTTAACACAACCTCAGTAGAAGCTGTTTGTAGCACTGCTTCGTCTCCTTCGTAAAAGAACGAATCTTCTTGCTCCAGCTCTTGCAATAAATTGTACCATGCATATTGCTGAAGTCTTCCTGGTAGTAATGACGCATGAAACACCTTTAACGCAAGCATCATTTCATACGGCTTGTTCACATCATGTCCAAATGATGTTGCAATAAGTTGGACTGCCTTCACATTTAACGCGATCATAACCGGAAAATCCGCCGTTAATAATAATAAACCTCCAGCACCTGTTGCCCCACCTTGTACAAATGAATATAGACGATGACGTGCTGTTTGCTGCTCTGCTATGTATGTTAATTGATCAATAGATAATGCTTTCAAATCTTCAAGCTGTTCAATCGATTCATCAAATAACCTTGATGTTCCTAAAATCCGATTACGTGCATCTAACTGTGCTTGTGAACTTTGAATAAATGCATGCAAATGAAAGAGCCATCCATCTGCTTTCGTGAAGAATTCTTTTCGCTTTTTCTCAGGTAATTTCGCAACTGTAGCATGTAACCATTTATCAAACACTTTTTGAAAATCGGTCGCTTCTTGCTCAACTAATTGCGCTTCCCATTCTTTTATATTGTCTAAAATGGCTTGTTCTCGCTTCGATCGCATCGTAACAACCACCTCGTTCGATTTTTTTCTATTGTAACATATTTCTGCTTATTCTTTGCAAATATGCTTGTCTATCTTTATTCACATACCATTTTTGAATGGCATAAAATATTAACAAAAAGGATGAGATAAATCACATGAATCTATCCGATATAAAAAAAGAATATAATGCGGTATTCAGCTTAGGACAAAACTGCTGGCCGGCTTGGGCATTATATCAATTAGAATTATCACCATTTTTTGGCGTTATTGATTTTATGCTAAGTCCCTCATTAGAAAAAGTGAATGTATTATTACAAAATCGATTTGACCGCTTTTTAAATTTCGAAAATTTATCCTTCATCTCATTTTGGGATGATGATGCAAAATTAAGATTAAGGGACAACCTTTATGAAATTGACTCCTGTCATGACTTTAAAACAGATGTAAACACACCAACTTCTTGGCCTTCTTATACAGAAATTAAGTTAAACTATGAACATCGTATTAATCGTTTTCTAGCTACAATTGAAACGGCAGAATCCATATTATTTATTCGAACTGGAGGAACATATGAAGAAGCATGTTCCCTAGAACAAATTTTATCTCAAATCGTTACACATACATTCTCTGTCCTGTTACTAATTCCTGCCGATATACCAACTATCACCCAAGAAGATTGGGGATTACAACGTATTTGCGTTATGAAATGTCCTATTATGGATGTATACCAATACAATGAAGCATTTTGGAAAGACTTATTTGATGGAATTACAGTTAGACCGCACACTTAAATACACGATACTTTTATCACACCATACATTATAATCGTCCTTATACAAAACAAATAAGGAGTGATTCTATATGTATCCACGTGCAAAAGCTTTCGGTCTTGCTGTACATCAAGATCGCCTTCTCGTACAAGAATATTATACAGAAGGCGAAATATATTATCGTCCTCTTGGCGGTTCAATTGAACTTGGCGAAAAATCAGCACATACTGTTATTCGGGAGTTTAAAGAAGAGCTTCATACGGAGATAGAAATCACCAATTATTTAGGGTGTTTAGAAAATGTCTTTCATCTCGATGGAGACATTGGTCATGAAATCATTCAACTATATTCTTTGCGTTTATTAGACACGTCACTATATGAAATGAAAATATTAAATATACAAGATGAAGAAACAGTAGCGTATGCGAAATGGATTCCTATTACGGCATTCATTCAGAAAGAAAAAATATTATATCCAGATGGAGTTTTAAAATACATCCAAAAGAAAAAAGACGAAATCCTATAGGATCTCGTCTTTCTTTTCATATATTAACCAATATCTCCAAGACGTAGTACGTCACGAGCAATCATAACTTCTTCGTCAGTTGGAATTACGATAATTTTTACTGGAGAGTGTGGGAAGTTGATGAATGCTTCTTCACCGAATACGTTATTACGTTTTGCATCGAAGTATACGCCCATGTACTCAAGGCCTTCTAATACGCGCTCACGAATAATCGCACTGTTTTCACCTACACCAGCTGTGAAGATGATTGCGTCTACACCTTTCATACGAGCAGTGTAAGAACCGATGTATTTGTGGATACGGCTTACGAATACATCAAGTGCTACTTTCGCACGGTGGTCGCCTTCTTCTTCTTTCGCAATGATGTCACGTAGGTCACTAGAGTAACCAGTAAGACCTAACATACCACTCTTCTTGTTTAATACGTTAACTACTTCTTCTACTGTTTGGCCTGTTTTTTCCATGATGTATGGAATTAACGCAGGGTCAAGGTTACCAGAACGTGTACCCATTGTTACACCAGCAAGTGGTGTGAAGCCCATAGAAGTATCGATAGATTTACCGCCTTCTACTGCTGCGATACTTGCACCGTTACCTAAGTGACAAGAAAGTAAGCTTAAGCTTTCAATTGGACGACCTAATAATTCAGCCGCACGCTCAGTTACATATTTATGAGAAGTTCCGTGGAAACCGTATTTACGGATGCCGAATTTTTCATAGTACTCATATGGTAAGCTGTATAGGAATGCAGATTCCGGCATTGTTTGGTGGAATGCTGTATCGAATACTGCTACTGCTGGTACGTTTGGTAATACTTCTTGGAATGCTTTAATACCAACAACGTTTGCTGGGTTATGAAGTGGTGCTAAATCGCTTAATTCTTCGATATCAGCTAATACTTCATCAGTAATTAAAACAGAGTCAGCAAATTTTTCGCCGCCGTGAACAACACGGTGACCGATACCGCCAATCTCATCTAGAGATTTAACGATTCCGTTTTCAGTTAACTTTTTAAGAAGCATATTAACTGCTACTGCGTGATCTGGAATGTTTGTAATTTCTTTTTGTTTTTCGCCATCTACAGTAATAGTGAAGATACTATCTTCTAAACCGATACGTTCTACTAAACCTTTTGTTAATACTGTTTCACTTGGCATTTCAAATAATTGGAACTTTAAGGAAGAGCTTCCTGCGTTAATCGCGATGATTTTTGACATCTAGTCTTTCGCCCCTTTTTCTCTTGGTAGTTGTGTGGATGTTTCCACAAACCGCTCGATTTTATCTGATCAAATTCACCAAATATGAAAACGTTTCATCATTAGCAAATTTTATACTCACGATTTTAATTTAAACATCGTCCGACATATATTTCAAGTGAAAAAATTGTAACACCAAGAAAAAATATATATTACAGATTTCAAAAAAATTCAGTTAAATCTTGTATATATTTAAAAATATGACATATTATATAAAACTGTACTACATGAATCACTAATGCTGTTACATATAACCAGCTTTATTTATGTGTTGCAAACCAAGTATTTAATTGATCCATAATGTCTTCCATCGCCTTCATGTTAGAGAATTTAGGCAACTCCACTAATAACGCCTGTTTTGGCATTGTTACATTAGCGCCTTTCTTTTGGAGAACAAATATACTTTTTGCATTTTTCTCGTTTTTAAACATGGAAACAGGAAGCTGTAATAACCCTTGAATAAAGCATGTTTCCTTAATAAATGCATGTAATTTTGGTGCCTGGTCACTTTCAAAAATGAAGTTTGGTACTAAGAAGAATAAGTAACCGCCCTCTTTCGTATGTTTCACACTTTGTTCAATAAATAAGTGATGGGCATACGACATTCCTTCATCTGCTTTTAATTTATATTCACTTGCACCGATTTCGTTTGGATAATAACCAACCGGTAAGTCTGAAACGACTGCATCAACTGGATCGATATAAAGTGGTGCTAGTCCATCTTGATGGAAGAATTCGATTGCATGCTTTTGTAAATTTGCATTTACTAAAGCAAGTTTAATTAGCACTTCATCCACTTCTACACCAAATCCACTCATTGTTAGTCCTTCTTTGGCGCTATTAAATACTGTAGTCATTAAGTTACCTGTTCCAATTGCAGGATCTAAAACTGTGATCTCGTTTTGACCTTGCATAAATTTATGGAATAAGTAACTCATGAACATTCCAACTGCATCAGGTGTCATTTCGTGATTCGCTTGTACGCCTTCTTTCATTCCTTTTAAGATGGCTAACTGAAATGCTTTACGAATTTCTTCACCTTTATATGTTTCTTCATTAAACGTACTATATTCACGATTCAGCCTTTCAATTGCTGATCCGGATAATTCCTCTTGTAAAATCGCTCCCTCAAACAAGTTATCACCTGTCTCTACAAGCGCCTCTAAATATGTTACATCTAATTCTTTACGTAAAACTACCGCAGAAGAATCAAAAATAGAAAATAATGTTTCTACTGTCTGACTCACGTACATTCCTCCTTCTCTTTTTTACACATAACTTATATCATACCACAAAGTGATTTTTTCCAAAAAGAAAAAGCGACCTCCTATCAAGAGCTCCCCTTTAGTTATATATGATATAACGTTTTTTCTCATATATCGATGCTGTTACAGAGCAATATATGAGAAAAAACGACCTCTTTATAAGAGGTCATTTTCATCACATTACTTCGCAGATTTAGCTGCTTCTAATGCTGCTTCATAGTTTGGATGGCTTGTACCTTCGCTTACGTATTCTGCGTAAACTACTTTGTCATTGCTATCTACTACGAATACTGCACGAGCAAGTAAACGAAGCTCTTTCATTACTAAGCCATAAGCTTCACCGAATGAAAGGTCGCGGTGGTCAGAAAGTGTAACAACATTTTCTAAACCGTTTGCTGCACACCAGCGTTTTTGAGCGAATGGTAAATCAGCGCTAATTGTTAATACTTTCGCGTTTTCAATACCTGCTGCATCTTGGTTAAAACGACGTGTTTGTGCATCACACACACCTGTGTCGATTGAAGGTACAACACTAATTAATTTCACTTCACCTTTGTATGTTTCTAAACTTACTGGAGATAAGTCGTTTGCTAATACTTGGAAGTTTGGCGCTTGATCGCCAACTTTAACTTCTGTTCCAACTAAAGTCATTGGATTACCTTTAAAAGTTACGTTTGCCACTTGAAAATCCTCCCTTATTTAAACAAAATATGTACAATGTAAATGATAGTTTGTCCCTATCGATAATGCAAATAAAATCGCTTTATTTACAAAAAAATTAAAGAAGCTAACCTATTGATTAGCTTCTTTATTCGTTAAATTTGAAATTCAGGATCATCTTCTTTTCGTTTATCCATCATTTCTTTCACTTTATCAACAGCTTGTGGCGCTAATTCAATTATTTTATCGATGACGTGTGTTTGTTTATCTAAGTGCAATACTTTCACACCATCTCCATTTATAACAAGAAAGGCAACAGGATTAATAGAAACTCCTCCACCACTTCCCCCGCCAAATGGATGACGGCCTGAATGTTCTACTTTACCAAATTCACTTCCACCAGCAGCAAATCCGAAACTTACTTTCGAAACTGTAAGAATTACGCTTCCATCTGCCGCTTTAATTGGGTCACCAACAATTGTATTTACATCAGTCATTTGTTTTAAATGCTGCATTGCTGTTGTCATTAAACCTTGAATTGGATGGTCCATTCTATATCCCCCCTATGCTTGAACAGATTTTTCTGTCATACCAGATCTTTGTCTTCTCATAAATACGAGTAATTTGACGCCAGTTTTTATAGCGCGGAATATACGAAAAGATGCTGTTAACTCGCATCTTGATGCAAATCCTTTCCCTTGAAAAACTGGGGTAATTTCAAATTCTGGTACGTCGACAATATGCATATATTGTCCGACAACTCCAGCAGCCATACCTTTTGTCCCCCATGCATATCCAGTGACAATTCCAGTACTAGCTGCATCGCCTGCTCCAATTTGTGTATGCCATTTCCAACCATTGATTTTCACTCGTTTGAGAAAATCTTTAACAATAGTATGAACTTCTTGAAGCTTTTTTATCAGTTCACCAATGCTGTCAAGTTGCGCCATAATTTTATTATCGAGTCCGCCGTCCTCTTCAGCTTTTTCGATTTTCTGTCCTGTCTTTTTCTGCTGTTTTTCAATTCTTTCCAACACATCAAATGTATATCGAATCATCCATATTTTCACTTGAAGCAAACATTGCTTTTCCATTTCTGAATATAAAAATGTCACCTTAAGCTTTATTTTCGACAATAGTATAAACAAAATAAAAAGAAGAAGAATTATTATTCCAATTACGAGCCACTTCATACGTATCATCCTTTCACTCCGTACCCATTATCGACAAGTTTATTCATCGTTAAACAGAGTTTTATAAGATTGAATATAAAAATTTTTCTAAAAATAAAAAGGTATTTTGACAATTTATATCGAAATATATTATTTGAACATATCATCAGGGAACGGACTCTAATGATATGTAGCACGAAAAACAGAAAATTTAACTGCAGTGGAGGGATACATAATGGCAGATCGTCGCAATTTATTTTTCTTTTATGGTGATGACAAAGCAACGCTCGTTGAAAAAATGAAACCAATCTATCGTATTTTAGAAGAGAATGGATTTACCATATTAGATCATCCAAAAAATGCAAACGCTATCGTCAGTGTTGGAGATGATGCAACCTTCTTACAAGCCGTTCGTAAAACTGGTTTTAGGGAAGATTGCTTATATGCAGGGATTTCTACGAAAGATGAAATTTCGTTCTACTGCGATTTCCATATTGATCACGTTGATACAGCCCTTCAAGAAATTACAAAAAATGAAATTGAAGTGCGAAAATATCCAACAATTCAGGTAGATGTAGATGGCAGTACATCTTTCCATTGTTTAAATGAGTTCTCATTACGTTCTAGCATTATTAAAACATTCGTTGTAGATGTTCATGTTGATGATTTATATTTCGAAACATTTAGAGGGGACGGTTTAGTTGTTTCTACCCCAACAGGAAGTACTGCTTACAATAAATCATTGCATGGTGCAGTTGTTGACCCGCTTATCCCATGTTTCCAAGTAAGCGAACTAGCATCTTTAAACAACAACACTTACCGTACGCTCGGTTCACCTTTCATTTTAAATCACGAACGTACATTAACTTTAAAACTAAGACCAGACGGTAACGATTATCCTGTTATCGGCATGGATAACGAAGCGCTTAGCATTAAACAAGTGGAAAAAGCTGTTGTACGCTTAAGCGATAAACAAATTAAAACAGTTAAATTAAAAAACAATTCTTTCTGGGAAAAAGTACAGAGAACGTTTTTATAAGATTAAAATAACCGCAGAATTATGAAATTCCATAATTCTGCGGTTATTTATTTCCCCCGATTGACGCGAACAATACTCTCTTACTATCCGGCCGTTATTCTTGTCAGTTTTTGTCGGTAATTCGATATATTCCGAAAACCGCTCATATATTTTTACGCATCTTTTCTATAGACAACTTGGCCATCTATTACGGTCATTTCTGCTTGTACTTCTTTTATTTCTTCTGCCTCAATTTCAAAAATATTGCGGTCTAATATTGTAAAATCTGCTTCATATCCTTTTGCAATTTGCCCTCGCTTCGCTTCTTTTCCGATTGCATAGGCACTTCCTGTTGTAAATAAAGAAACAGCCTCATAAACCGTTAATCTTTCCTCAGGCATATAGCATATACCGTCAATAAAACTTCTACGTGTAACAGCGCTATATATGCCTAGAAACGGATTCACTTGTTCAATAGGAGCATCTGAGCCACCGTTGCAGTGTAATCCTGCCTCCAGTAACGTCTTCCAAGCGTACGCATAACGAAGACGGTGCTCGCCTAGTTTTTCAATGACTGACGGAAAATCTGATGAAAGAAAGACTGGCTGTATATCGATAATGGCTTGCAAGTTTTTCATTCTTTCTATCAACTCTTCACGAGCAAGCTGACAATGAATAATGCGGTCACGCACCCCTTCTGCTGGTGGATATAATTCGAGTGCATCAATGACATATTCAAGCGATAAGTCACCGATAGTATGAATCGCAACTGGCATATGTAAATCTCGTGCTTTCTTTACTAATTCCGCAAGTTCTTCACGTGAGAAAATCGCAACTCCATTTGTTTCCTTCGCATCTTCATACGGTTCACTTAATAATGCTGTTCTTCCGCCAAAAGAACCGTCAGAGAAAATTTTTATTGCTCCAAATTCAATACAATGTTCATTTTCATATTCTTTTCGTTCATGTGCTACTTCATGGTGAACGAGCAAATGGGCTTTAAATGGCATTTCTTTTATAACGTGAGAAAACGCATTATATGTTTTTCTAAAACCACCATAATAATTTAAATCTTCCGTATGCCCGCCAACAAGTCCGTATTTCCAGCAATCTTTAATCGCTGTTTGCAGAGCTCTTTGTAAATAAGCTTCATCAATTTCTGGCTGAACATGTTTAATTAATTCTTGCCCTTGTTCATATAAAAGCCCTGTTAACTTATTTGATGAATCTCTACCAATTTTCCCGCCTTTTGGATCTTCTGTCGCTTCTGTTATATTCGCTTCTTGCAGTATGTATGAATTCACCCATGTAACGTGACGACAAACTCTCTTTAATAAAATGGGATGTTCTTTCGAAATTTCATCTAAATCACGCGCGTGAACATCTTTTGTATCTGTAAAGTTATTTTCATTCCATCCTTCTCCAATAATCCAAGAGCCCTTTGGAGCTTCTTCCACTCGCTTCTGAACAAGAGTAAGCAATTCACCATAAGATGTGCAATTTGATAAATCTAGACGGAGTAATCTCTCTCCATGCCCAATAAGGTGCATGTGGCTATCAACGAGACCTGGAATCATCGTTTTGCCTTTTAAATCGTGCAATGTAACCGCGGCATATTGGTTTTCTAACTCTTCTTTACTTCCAACATCAACGATCGTACCGTTTTCAATGTAAACAGCGCCCACTTTTTCATTTTCTTCTCTCATTGTGTAAATGGTGCCGCCATACCAAATTTCTCCCATATATCCCATCTCCTTTATTTTTTATTGTATAAAAAAAAGCACCATTTCAAAACATGGTGCTTTTCTAAAAATTACTTTTGTTCAGTAGTAGACGTTGTAACTTGCCATTCAATATTAAATTTATCTTTCACTTGTCCGTATGCTGGGCTCCAGAATGTTTCTTGAAGTGGCATGATAACTTCTCCACCTTCTTGTAACTTATCGAATACTTCTTTTGCTTTTTCTGCATTACTAATTTGAATTGCGATTGTTACTTGAGATCCGATTGCATGCCCTTGACCTGGGAATGTATCAGAAATCATAAGATCCGTATTACCAACTTTTAAAGTAGCGTGTAAAACGCGCTCTTTCGCTTCAGCTGGAATCGGGTATTCTGGATTTTCAGGCATGTCACCAAAAGTTTGCATAACTTCTACTTTTGCATCTAAAGCCTCTTTATAAAACTGTACAGCTTCTTGCCCACTACCATCTAAAACTAAGTACGGATTAATACCTAAAATCATACGGACACCTCTTTTTTAAATTTATAAAATCGAACTTGTGTTCGTTTTTATTTTATCATTGTTTTACATTTCATTCAACTATTTACTTCACTGTTTTCAAAATTATTTTGACGGAATCTCCATCTCTTGTTTTCTAAGTTCAATACGGCGAATTTTTCCAGAAATCGTTTTTGGTAGTTCATCTACAAATTCAATTTTGCGAGGGTATTTATATGGTGCAGTGAGTTCTTTAACGTGTTGTTGGAGTGTTGGAATTAATGTTTCTTCGTTCTTTTCTATATTCTCTCTTAATACGATAAATGCCTTCACGACACTTCCACGAATTTCATCAGGACTTGCGACAACTGCACATTCTCTTACATAAGGATGTTTTACAAGTGCATCCTCTACTTCAAACGGCCCGATTGTATAACCAGAGCTAATAATGATATCATCGCCGCGCCCTTCAAACCAGAAGTAGCCGTCTTCATCTTTCTTCGCTTTATCACCTGTAATATAATAATCACCGCGGAATTGCATCGCTGTACGCTCATCATCTTTGTAATATTGTTTAAAGAGGGCCGGCGTTTCAATGTGAACTGCAATATCACCAACTTCGCCTACTTTAACTGGAGTACCTTCCTCATTTACGATATCGACGTGGTTACCTGGCGTTGGTTTCCCCATTGATCCTGGTCTAATATCCATCCCTTTCATTACACCAACAAGTAATGTATTTTCCGTTTGCCCATAGCCGTCTCTCACTGTAATATGAAAGTGCTTTTTGAACGTTTCAATGACTTCTCTATTTAACGGCTCACCTGCCGATACAGCGCTATGTAATGCCTCTAAATTGTACTGGCTTAAATCTTCTACCTTTGCCATTAATCTATACTCAGTCGGTGTACAACAAAGTACATTCACCTTATTATCGTCTAATAAGTTTAGGTACGTTTTCGGTTCAAACTTACCGTGATATACAAACCCTGTTGCCCCTGATCCTAAAGTTGCTAAAAACGGGCTCCAAATCCACTTTTGCCAGCCTGGACTAGCTGTTGCCCATACAATATCATTCTCTTCAATTCCGAGCCAATTTGGAGCGCTCGTACGTAAATGAGCGTATGCCCAAGCATGTGTATGAACGACACCTTTTGGATTTCCTGTCGTTCCTGACGTGTAAGATAAAAAGACCATATCTTCTTTATCTGTCTTCGCCATTTCTAACATGTCACTCTCTGTTTCTAACGCTGTTTTTAAATTAACCCATCCATCTACTGACTGCTCGCTCAGGACAAATTTTCGAAGAGATTCCATCGCTTCTATATCATCAAACTGCCTAATATACGGCTCATAGCTTACTATCGCTTTTACTTCTCCATGTCCAATTCGATATTCTATATCTTTTTTACGTAACATTTCCGAGCTTGGAATTACGACAAATCCTGCTTTAATAGCAGCAATATACGTCATGTACGCTTCAATTAAACGCGGCATCATAATGAGAAGCTTGTCCCCTTTTTGCAAACCACTTTTTATAAAAGCGTTTCCAATTTTATTCGCACCTTGCATTAATTCAGCGTATGTAACTTCCCTTCGATTCCCTTTATCATCTTGCCAAATTAAAGCTAACTTCCCTTTATCACCTGTATATTTCTCTATTTCAGAAACTAAATTATAAGACGGTGGCGCCAACAATTCTTCTCGCTTCATAAAATATCCTCCCTTTTCTTTATGCCTCCTTTATATAATAAAGAATTTTCAGTTAATTTTGAACCCTCTTCTTTTGACAAATTTTTCAGTTCTGTCGAATTAGTAAACGAAATTACATCGAATTACCGACAAATAGCGACACAACACAAAAAAAGAAAGAGCGGGAGAACCCGCTCTTTCTAAGCCATCATATGGGATTATTTTTGGTAACCGCCTAATTGTTGCTCAGCTAGTGAAACTAGACGTTTAGTGATTTCACCACCAACAGAACCGTTAGCGCGAGCTGTTGCATCAGCTCCAAGTTGAACACCAAACTCTTGAGCGATTTCGTATTTCATTTGGTCTAATGCTGATTCAGCACCAGGAACCGCTAATTTATTTGTGCTACGTGACATGTTATATCACCTCCTTGTGAGTATAGAGTGTGATAAATAACATGACTTCATACACGTTTTAGATATGGTAATTTATGGTTTTAGAAAAGTTCTTCAAATTTTTCTTCTTCCGCCACTACTTCTACCGTTTGTAATACCATTGTTTCTTTGTTCGCTACAGCTTCATCGATCAATGGTGTGAAATCGTATTTCGCTTCAAAACGATTTGCTTTTTCACGTTTCGGCTTCGTCGCTGGGCTTGCTGGTGTGAATACAGTACAGCAATCTTCATATGGACGAATTGAAATATCATACGTGCCGATTTCTTCAGCGATTTTAATAATCTCTAATTTATCCATCGTAATAAGCGGACGAATAACTGGGTAGTTTGTTACTTCGTTAATCGTATGCATACTATCTAACGTTTGGCTTGCTACTTGTCCAAGACTTTCACCAGTCGTAATTGCAAGTGCGTTACGCTCCTCAGCAATACGTTCTGTAATACGCATCATCATACGGCGCATAACCGTCATTGAATAGCTAGATGGGATTTCTTTATTAATCGTTTTTTGCACTTCTGTAAACGGAACAAGGTGAAGCGTTACTCGTTTACAATACTTCGTTAACTCTTGCGCTAAATCGATTACTTTTTGTTTTGCACGCTCACTTGTGAAAGGTGGACTATGGAAGTGAACTGCTTCCACAGATACGCCGCGTTTCATCGTTAAGTAAGCTGCTACTGGGCTATCAATACCACCAGAAAGAAGTACCATTACTTTTCCGCCAACGCCAACTGGTAAACCGCCAGCTCCCATACGCTCATCGCACATGATATAGCTATAGCCACTGCGGATCTCTACACGTACATTTACATCTGGATTATGAACATCTACTGTAATATCTTCTGTATTTTCTAGAATGTGTCCGCCAATCTCAGGTAATAATTCCATCGTTCTCATTGGGAAATGCTTATAAGAACGGTGTACAGTAATTTTAAATGTTTTCACATCACCTTTTACTTGTAAGAAAGCTGCTAATGCACCTTCTTTAATGTCTTCTAATTCTGATGGTACTTTCATCGCTAAGTTAAACTTATGAATACCAAATACATCCTTCAATCTTTCAGAGACTGCTTCATGATCTTCACCATTTAACTGGATGTACATACGATCGTGTGTTGCATCGATTTTAATATTTGGGAATTTTTTCAGTTTGAACTTCACGTTATCTTTTAATGTGCTTACAAACTTAGAACGGTTCTTACCTTTTGTCGTCATTTCTCCGTAACGCACTAAAATATATTCATATTTCAACATAATTTCTTTACCTCATCACTTCATATAATTTTGGCATCGTCTCTTTTACAATACCTTCAAATTGTTTTACTTCTTCCATTGTGTTTTCTGGTGCCAAACTAATACGAATAGCGCTTGCAGCTGCTGCATGCGGCACTCCCATTGACACTAACACTCTGCTCACTTCATTTGCTTTTGAAGAACAAGCAGATTTCGTTGACACATATACACCGTGTTCTTCTAAAGCATGAACGACTACTTCTGGTTTTAAACCAACAAATGATACATTTAAAATGTGCGGTGCTGCATATGCAAGCGACGTGTTAATCGTTACATCTTCCATCTCTTTAAAGAAACGAACAAGCTCTGCTTGTAAACTTTGCAAATGAGCTACCTTTTCTTTCACTTGTTCCATTGTCATGCGAAGTGCTTTCACCATCGCTACAATGCCAGGTAAATTCTCTGTACCAGAGCGATACTTAAGCTCTTGTTGACCACCTGATAAAATCGGATCTAATCTTACGCCATCGCGTACATATAGAAGACCCGTTCCTTTTACACTGTGGAATTTATGTCCAGATATTGAGCAAAGATCAATATGAGACGCATATAAATCAAGCGGTACTTTCCCTATCCCTTGTACATGATCTACATGGAATCTTATTTTCGGATGATTCGATAATAACGTTCCAATTTCAGCAACGGGCTGAATTGCTCCAGTTTCGTTGTTCACATGAATAATTGACACAAGAATCGTATCTTCACGAAGTGCTCGTTTCACATCTTCTACCGACACAACACCATGCTCGTTAACCGGTAAATATGTTACATCAAACCCGAGTTCTTCTAATTGCTTATATGCCTCAAACACAGACGCGTGTTCAATATTTGTTGTAATGATATGTTTGCCGCGCGAACGATTCCTCATCGCTATCCCTTTAATCGCAAGGTTATTCCCTTCTGTTCCACCTGATGTGAAAATAATTTCAGAAGGTTTAACACGAAGAAGCTGCGCTGCAATCGTTCTTGATTGTGTTAATAGACGCTCTGCCTCTCCTCCAAGCGAATGAATAGAAGAAGGATTACCAAAATATTTCCCAGCAACCGTCACGTACGATTGAAGAGCTTCTGGATATGGCTTCGTCGTCGCACTATTATCAAAATAGATCATCGTTCTTCCCCTTTCAGCGCTATCACATCGTATAATCATATCATAAATACGTGTCATTACGCTAAGACTACGCAAAGGTTCCGTTTTATCTCGATTGGTGAAGGCTAATAATTGTCGAGGATGCCCTCCTATTACAGTTTCACTTTATCCCGCATGAACAGGCAATAAGACTCTCACCTCAAAATCCAGTTAGAGCAAAGAAGTTAGGTAGGAGTCGGGCTGTCCGTAAATGCCCGATTGGTGAAGGCTAGTAATCAATGGGGATGAATCCTCCTACTGATTACAGTTTCACTTTATTTTGAAACGAATAACCTTGCTGTATTCCGCTATTCATTATAGCAACATCGTCTGCAAAATTACACAAAAAAACAAACCCTTTTATGAAAGGGTTTGTTCATTGTCTACATATTCAGCTATTTTTTGAACAACGCCAGGTTCAAGTTGCTCTAATACTGAAGCCGCTTGTTCTAAAGCTGCATCATATTGATATTCACGGAATAATTTCTCAGCATAATTTAAACTTTCTGCTAGGTTTTCATCATGACTACGGTAACGGTTACCGTACTGAATTAATTTTTCCACTAAATATGCTTGTCCAATTAACTCTTCTGTCATTTCAGCCACACCGTTCACAGTTGTGTATGCTTCTTCTAAACTGCTATTTACAGCGTTCATATTTAACGGCTTCACTTCTAATTGTTCATATACAGCTTGCATTGCCATTTGCCCTCTTTTTAAATCTTCCATAATACTCTCTGGAAGACCTGGCAAATTCGACTTTTGCATAAAGCGTTTCGTTTCGAAAATAGTATTTCGCATTTCTTGTAACTTCTCACGTGCTTCAAATTCTTCTTTGCGCATCGCTTGCAGCATTTCTTTATATTCTGCATGAAGTACTTTTAACGTTTCACATTGCTCATAAACCTCTTCTAGTTCCTCACGAATAATAGAGAAGGCAATATCTTGTTCTGCAACGCGTAATTGTAGCATTTCAAAACGTTTCGTTAAAATGTGCATTTGCTTTTCAATTACTTTTTGAGACTCAATGTCTTTATCTTGTAACTGATAGCTTTGTTTCACAAGTTGTGTTTCTGTTTTCGTTTCAATCGTTTCGATACGCATTTCTTCTAAGTCATCGTAAACAGAAAGTGTTTTTTGCTCCACATAATGTCTCGCATGTACTTCTTGTTCCAATTGATCGTAGAAGCCATCTAAACGTGTTTTTAAATTTTCTACTTTTTCAGCCGCTTCTGTTATATGAAGCTCCTGTATATCCATTAAACATGTTTGTAGTTGTTTCGTCATATCGCGAACTTCTTTAGGGACTTCCAAATAATCTAATACATAACCTTGTCTTACCATATCATTATGTCCGTGTAATAAATCTTCCAGCTGAACTGGTAACGTCGCTTGACACTCTACCAATAAATCTGGAATTTGGTGAATAATGATTTCTAAATCTGCTAAACCTTCTTCCAAACTAATAACAATTTCTCTCGCTTTTAAATAGTCGCCATTGTTTGTTGCTTCTTCAAAGGTTTTAAATTTCTCAGATTCAGCGTCTAGCATCTCTTCGATTTTCTGCTCTGCTGCTCCATACATATGTCTATGAGCAAGAACACTCTTTTTCATACTACGATATGTATCACGTAACCCTTCAATTTCCGAGCTATTTTTCTCATGGCTTTCTAACAATTGCTGTAATTCATTTAAAACACCTGTAATACGATTATCAGCGTCATCTAAACCACTTATGGATTCGTTCATCGCATGCTTTGCTTTTCGGAAGGAGAATTGCGAGGCGAATTTTCGCGCTTGCGCTAAATCTTTGTCAGCTTTCGGAAGGGTTGTTGATACAATTTCATCCCATTCTTCACGCCATTTACCAAACAGTTCTTCTGTTTGACCCGTCATGTTTAAATCTTTTACCCGTTTTAGTTCATCTGCCACAGGTTTATCTTTTATCTCTTGTTTCCACTGCTCCAGTGCTTCAATATCTTTATATGAACGATTTCTTATCACAAGCTCTATCATGAGCAGCACTAGAATAGAGCTTACTACAATGATAACGATCGTCAGGATAGAATCCATGCAAAAAAGCCTCCTAGTTATATCTCTTTTTTTGTCCGTTCCGTTTATGAAATGGAAGGCATTATGTATAAAAAGGGAATTCCCCTATATTTAACAACTAACAATGTACTAATCATACCATGTAATGGTTTGTTTTTGACCTAGTTTTTTTTAAAATTTCATGTTTCTTTCAATGTGATTGTAATCTTTCTCAATATTCCGCCTACCTCACTCCCTATCCTCAAATGATTGTAATAACAAACAATCTTTCGTATGGGATACGAAATAAATTTTCCGCATGAGTGGTGGTTCAACAGAAATTACATGTACATTTCCTTGCCTTACAGACTGCTCTACTGCCCTTTCTGGAAGTAACGTGATACCAAGGCCAGCTTTTACCATTGCAAGCATCGGTTCTGCGTAAGATGTTTCCACAGCTATAGTTGGTTTTACACCTATTTCATGAAACATGTTCATAATCATTTTCCTTACATCACATATTTCTGGATATACAATTAATTTTTCATTGTGCAGCTCTTCTATTTGAATGACTATCTTCTCTTTGTACGGATGATTATTTGAAACGGCACAAACAATTTTCTCTTGTTGCACTTCTTTTATATACGTAGCACCTTCTACTACTGAATCGATGAACATCGCGTCAATCTCCCGCGCTTTAAATAAATCTCTTAATACTTCCGTATGCCCGATTTGCCATTCCACTTCGAACTCATCACCTAATATATTTTTACATTCTGATATGTAATGCTCCGCTAAACTCGGTAGTATACCAATTGAAAACTTCCGGTTCTCTTGATACCCCCTCATTTCTGTTTTCACTTCATTTATTTGCTCCAAAATCGGTAACATTCTTTTTATAAATAACTCTCCTGCCTCCGTTAACTCTACTCCTTGCGCAGAACGTTTAAGTAAAGTAACCTCTAAATCCGCTTCTAACTTTTGAATTTGTTTACTAAGCGCTGGTTGTGATATATGTAAAATCTTACTTGCCTTTGATAAACTTCGCGTATGCTTCACTTCAATAAACGATCGTACTGCCTCCAAATCCATCATACACACCTCTAACAAAAAGTTATAACCGTTATAAGAAATCGATATTTCCTCCTATAAACAATTACTCTTTATACTTATTTCATCAACTTACTATAACGAAATGTAAAGGGGAAAGATACTCTTGAACAAAAAACAAATGCTACTCGGATCCTTTCTATGCTTACTCGCCGTCACTGCCTGGGGATTTATGTTTCCTGTAATGGCAAGTGCTCTGCAATTTATCGATCCATTCTTCTTCACAACGCTTCGCTATGGATCAGCAGCTATTATTTTTCTTATTTTGCTATTAATTACTGAAGGAAAGACTTCACTCCGCTTAGAAAAAAGAACACTTTCTCTATTCTTTTACGGGACAGTCGGTTTCGCGGGGTATGGTTTTCTCGTTTTCTACGGACAGCAACTTGCCGGACCTTCCGGAGCAATCCATGCAGCTATGATTCAATCCCTTATGCCACTGATTGCCTTATCACTGCAATGGATAACCCAAAATCGCCGCCCACAAAACTATACATTCCTTTGTATGTTCGTTGCATTACTTGGTGTTATGCTTGTCATTTCAAAAGGAAATATTGAATTACTATTTGGAGCTGCAAGCCACTTATCAACAAATATATTGATGCTATGCGGCGTTACTTGCTGGGTCATTTATACAAACGGGGGTGCTCGTTTTCAATCTTGGTCACCACTTAGGTACACGACATTAACTTGTTTATTTGGCTCCATTTCACTCATCGTTATTGTTACTTTCTTAACGTACACAAATATAGTTACTATGCCGTCACTGCGTACAGTTGTGAGCGTTCGTTTTGAGCTCTTTTATATGTCGATTATCGCAGGCGTTATCGCTGTATTTTGCTGGAATATGGGAAATCGCTATATTTCATCTATTAACGGCATATTATTTATGAATTTAGTTCCTATCCTTGCACTGATCGGTTCTATCTTTCGAGGTTATACAGTCGATAAAATTGAAATCGCTGGAGCTGCATTAACAATTATAGCGCTATTATGTAACAATTTATGGCAAAGAAAAGTAAACATAAAAATCCCCACCTCAGTTCGTTAGGTGGGGATTCTTCACATATGAACAGCTCTTGGCCATTCATGGTACATATTCGCCTTACATAATGCTTGTTCCATCCATTGCTCAATCTCTTTCGTGTACATTTCTATGAAAAATGTCTCAGACGGGAAAGAATGCAGTACTTCTGATATATATTGTGGATATAAAAACGGCATATTTATCATACCTTTTAATTGCGTCATAAACATTGTAAATGATACTTTCTGAAATTCTTTTTTCATTTGTCCTTGTCTAATCATTTGTTCTATATAATATCTTTCTTTAGAAAAATAAACGGTCATCACTTCACGAATTAATGTCGTATCAAGCGAAAGCTCTCGGTAGAAGAAACGTGTTAGTTCTCTATTTTCAAATTGATATCGTAAAATCCCGCGCACCATTTGCACCATCACATCTTTAGCCGACAAATACTCTCTCTGTTCAAACGACATTTCAATCACATGAATATATCCTTCTAAAAAATCAGTAATAAGCTGTTCTAATAAACCTTGCTTCCCAGCAAAATAATATGAAATATTCGCTACATTCACATCCGCTCGCTTTGCAATGTCTCGCACCGATGTTCCATCATACCCTTTCGTATTAAACAACGATATTGCCGCATCAATTACTTTTTGTTTCGTCTGCTTCATGCGCTCACTTCCCCTCACTGAACAGCTATAGTTTAAATTTCTTGACTTTTAAGACAAATTCCTTTAATTTTCTATCGACAAAGTCATGTGAAATACATCGTATTTTGCTAATATTTTACACATCTCGATAAAAAAGGAGCTGTTTCCATGTTTACTAAAGAAAGTTATGCAGGATCTCGCGTGCAGCAATATGAGACAGTAATTAAACAACTGGATGCGTTATTAACTGGCGAATCAAACGTAGTCGCAAACTTATCAAATGCGTCCGCATTATTAAACCAATTTTTAGATCGCGTTAATTGGGTTGGCTTTTACGTAACAGAAGGAAATCAGCTTGTCCTTGGACCGTTCCAAGGAATGCCTGCTTGCGTACGCATTCCATTTGGACGAGGCGTTTGCGGCGTAGCAGCTGAAACGAAAACAACACAGCTTGTAGCAGACGTTCACCAATTCCCAGGTCACATCGCTTGCGATAGTGCTTCTAATTCAGAAATCGTTGTACCGATTGTGAAAGAAGGAGCTGTCATTGGTGTACTTGACATTGATAGTCCTGAAAAGAATCGTTTTGATGAAGTAGATCAGCGCTATTTAGAAAAGTTTGTGGAAACACTCCTAAAACATATGTAAAAAGAAAAGAGCGAGTTATCGATTTAGTACGCCCTGTACAAAACCGATAGCTCACTCTTTTTTCATTGATTTACAGTAGATATTTTCTTTAATGCCTGCTCTAAATCAGAAACGATATCCTCCCACGATTCTAAACCGACTGATAAGCGTATTAAATTATCGAAAATGCCCATTTCTTTTCTTAGTTCAGCTGGAATCGCAGCGTGCGTCATCGTTGCTGGATGCTGAATTAACGTTTCTGTATCTCCTAAACTCACCGCAATTGTAATAAAGTGAAGATCATTAATAAACGCTTGCGTCTCTTCTTTTCCGCCTTTTACTGAAAAAGAAATAACACCGCCCCCGCGTTTCATTTGACGAGATGCTAACTCCCCTTCTGGATACCAAACACCTTCTACCGCATCATGTTTTCTTAGGAACGATACAATTTTTTCTGCATTATCACAATGACGATCCATTCTTACTGCTAACGTCTTTAACCCGCGTAATAATAACCACGCATCAAACGGTGCCATAATACCGCCGATATCCTTTCGCATCAGGCGAATCTTTTCAGCTAATGCTTTCGTTTTACAAATTGTTACGCCTGCTACAACGTCACCGTGACCACCAATATATTTTGTCGCACTATGCACAACAGCGTCACAGCCAAGCTCAAGCGGTCTTTGTAAATAAGGTGAACAAAATGTATTATCAACAATAACAAGTAAGCCATTTCGCTTTGCAACCCGAATCACTTGTTTTAAATCAATTAATTTCATTGTCGGATTAATCGGTGTTTCAACGAAAATAAGCTTTGTATTTGGGCGAATTTTATTTTCAATATCAACCTCTGTCTCCATATCACAAAACGAATGCGTAATCATAAATTTTTCTTCTAACACTTCTAAAAAACCGTACGTGCATCCGTATAATCCATTTGAACAAATAATATGATCTCCAGCCTTTAAAAAACCGATTAAAGTCGCTGAAATAGCTGCCATACCAGATCCGAAGGCAAGTGCCTCTTCTCCTCCTTCTAACACCGCCATACGTTCTTCAAATAATTTCACAGTTGGATTTCCAAGCCGTGAGTAAATATAAGATGGATCCACTCCCGCAAAACTCGCCTCTCCTTGCTGCGCAGTCTCAAATGTAAATGTAGAAGTTTGAAATAAAGGTGGTGTTAAACTTCCTTTATGTTCCTCAGGTTTATAACCGTGATGAATTAACGCTGTCTCCATATGCTTCTTTTTCATAAAAACATCCCCCTTATGTTTTTATTGCCGCATATTCATCCATAAAAATTTGATGAACGTTTCCCTTCATTTTATGTAAGCGTTTTATTTGTGTTTCTATCTCTTCTTCTATATTGTTTTAAATTCCTTCTTATATTAATTTCCAAAATTTTTATGCATAAAACAAAAACGTACTTGCTTGACGAAACTCTGGGTAAAAGATATAATAGCGTTTGTGTAAAATAAAAAGGCAGCCTTGTAATGTGAGTTTATCGTTTGTATTTTGTTCCTCTACGGAGGTGTATCTCGTAACTCCCTGCTGCTGGAGCGAAGGTACATGAAAACAAAATGCCCGTAAATATCGATTACGTCTGTTTTTATTTTACGTAAATAAAAACATTTTTAAAGGAGGAGTCAACTATGGCTCGTTATACAGGTCCAGCTTGGAAACTGTCTCGTCGTCTTGGAATCTCTCTAAGCGGCACAGGAAAAGAATTAGAAAAACGCCCTTACGCACCAGGTCCTCACGGTCCTAACCAACGTAAGAAACTTTCAGAATACGGTTTACAATTACAAGAGAAACAAAAACTTCGTCACATGTACGGCATGACTGAGCGTCAATTCCGTCGCACATTTGACCAAGCAGGTAAAATGCCTGGTAAGCACGGCGAAAACTTCATGATCCTTCTTGAAGCTCGTCTTGACAACTTAGTTTACCGTATGGGCTTAGCTCGCACTCGTCGTGCAGCTCGCCAATTAGTAAACCACGGTCACATCATGGTTGATGGCGCTCGCGTAGATATCCCATCTTACCGTGTAAAACCTGGTCAAACTATCAGCGTTCGCGAAAAATCTAACAGCCTTGTTGTTGTTAAAGAAGCGATCGAAGTTAACAACTTCGTACCAGAATACTTAACTTTCGATGCTGACAAATTAGAAGCTACTTACACTCGTCACGCTGAGCGTTCTGAGTTACCAGCTGAAATCAACGAAGCATTAATCGTAGAGTTCTACTCTCGTTAATGACAAAAAGCCAATCCTGTGGATTGGCTTTTTTCGTTTATATATAAAATAAAATTATTTATTTTCCTCTTTCTGAACATATACATAAGCATCTTTCTGCTCTTTATGTACATCCACCTTCGAATTCTCTGCAAGCTGACCCGCATTTAGCAAAGAAAAAATAATGAGCGCTTCTAGTGACATTTTGTTTTACCACTCCTTTCTAGTTGTTATACATTTATCATACCGCTTACATGTGATTTCCGTATGAACTCGAAAAGGAGATTACAACAAAATGGTTACAAGCATATGAATGCACGCTATAATAACCATAAAATGGGAGGTGGATTCTTTTTGACAATAAATCAAATGGTTCAACTCGGAAGTTCATTTATGCTATTTATTACTTCCGCACTTATTAATTGGTATCAGGGAAGTAATTTAATAGATGATCCTGATGAATGGAAATATAGCGCTAAATTTACGAATTACTTTAAAGGTACCGTTTCAAATTACGAAGATATTTATCAAATCGACTTCTTTATATATGCAGCAAAATTTTATCCAACAGCATTTATCGTTATGCTAGTGAGTTTACTTTATATGCTCATATTAATTCTTTATATTCTATTCAAAAGAAAAGATGTGGCGTTTTAAATCCATACATAAAAACCCCGAATCATAAACTTTTCAGCCTACAATTCGGGGTACTATTTGTTTATATTCGTTTCGGATTAGTAACGAATTAAGAAATATTTCTTTTTACCGCGGCGAATGATTGTGAATTTACCTTCGATGCGGTCGTTTTCTGTTACAACGTAGTCTAATGCTTGTGTACGCTCACCGTTCACATAGATTGCGCCGTTCGTTACATCTTCACGTGCTTGACGTTTTGATGGAGAGATTTTGCTTTCTACAAGTAAGTCGATTAATACTGTATCTTCTGCAGTACGTTCTACAGATGGTACGTCTTTGAATCCTTGCTCGATTTCGCTTGCAGTTAGTTCTGCTACAGAACCGCTGAATAATGCAGCTGAAATTTTAATCGCTTGCTCTAATGCTTCTTCACCATGAACAAGTTTTGTCATTTCAGAACCTAACGCTTTTTGTGCTGCACGTTTTTCTGGTGCTTCAGCTACTTGTTTCTCAAGCTCAAGAATTTCTTCATGAGATAAGAATGTAAAGTATTTTAAGTATTTAACAACATCACGGTCATCTGTGTTAATCCAGAATTGGTAGAACTCGTAAGGAGTTGTTTTCTCTGGGTCTAACCAAATTGCGCCGCCTTCTGTTTTACCAAACTTCGTACCGTCAGATTTAGTAACAAGTGGAATTGTTAAACCGAATGCTTTCGCATCTTCTTCTGATTTACGGATTAATTCAAGACCAGCTGTAATGTTACCCCATTGGTCACTACCACCGATTTGTAGGCGGCACTTATGGTGTTGGTATAAGTTTAGGAAGTCGTATGATTGTAAAATCATATAACTAAACTCAGTAAATGAAATACCAGTTTCTAAACGAGATGCTACTGTATCTTTTGCTAACATATAGTTTAAACCGAAGTTTTTACCGATATCGCGTAAGAATGAAATGACATCTAAGTTACCAAGCCAGTCATAGTTGTTAGCCATTGTTGCTGGGTTGTCCACGTTTTCGAACTCTAAGAAGTTTGAAAGTTGGTTTTTAATGCTTTCTGTGTAGTAAGCAACTGTATCTTTCGTATTTAATGTACGCTCTGCTTTTTTACCACTTGGGTCACCGATCATACCAGTACCACCGCCAACAAGTGCGATTGGTTGGTGACCAGCTAATTGGAAACGACGTAACATTAATACTGGTAACATATGACCGATGTGTAAGCTATCCGCTGTCGGGTCGAAACCACAGTATAATTTAACGCTTTCTTTTTCTAATAATTGCTCAAGGCCCTCAGCGTCTGTTTGCTGATTAATTAGACCGCGAAATTCAAGATCTTGTAAAATACCCATATCCTACATACTCTCCTTTAAGTTCATTACTGGCGTGAAGGTTAAAAACATAAAAAAATCGCCCCTTCAAATAAGGGACGATTTTGATTATCGCGTTACCACCCTAGTTGCAGACCAAAAAAAGCCTACCACCTTATTTACATAACGGCTTAGCACCGTCTCTTCCCTTTTGAATACAATTCAATCGAAAAAAGATGCTCTAGGGGCGTAATTCGCGATCATCTATGTGCTGATTTTCACCGGCCATCAGCTCTCTAAAACAGGGAAATGATCACTACTTCTCCCTTTCCACGCTCAATTATTCATATACTTTTCTTTATACCATCATTTATATAGGCGTGTCAAATAGAGGTCAGGTTTCCCTTCTTGTCAATCCTTTACAACGTCGCAAGAAGTAATTTATTAGACATATAAAAGCCTCCCTCATCTATTCTTTCATAAATGTATACAGAAGAGGAAGGCACTTCGTTCAAATATTATTTTAGTTTTTTTATAATCTTTGCAGGATTCCCGCCAACTACTACATTATTAGGCACATCTTTCGTTACGACAGCACCAGATGCGATCACCGCATTGTCTCCAATTGTTACACCTGGATTAATAATTGCTCTTCCGCCAATCCATACGTTATCGCCAATTGTAACTGGTTTTCCGTATTCTGATCCGCTTATACGCTCTACTGGATCAAGCGGGTGCGTTGCTGTATAAATGTGAACACCTGGAGCTAACATACAGTTCACTCCGATTGTTACCGGGCATACGTCTAAAATCGTACAGTCAAAGTTCGCGTAAAAATTTTCGCCAACGTGAATGTTATAGCCGTAATCACATCTAAAAGAAGATTCAAGATGAATATTATCTCCTGTCGTTCCGAATAATTCTTTTACGATTTCGCTACGCTCTTTCAATTGCTCTTCTGGCGTATCATTTAATTTTCTCGTTAATATACGTGCTTGCTCTCTTTCTTGTACTAAAACTGGATCAGCCGGTATGTACATTTCTCCTAGTATCATCTTTTCCTTTTCTGTTTTCATCATACTATCCCCTTTAACTTATATATATGAGTTCATGATATCATAAAAAAGAAAGGCCTGAACATTTTTCGTTCAGACCTTTCTCTCTTAATCTTCCATCGTTGATAAGTCACCTGTTGGTAAATTCAGCTCCCACGCTTTTAATACGCGGCGCATAATTTTACCACTTCTCGTTTTCGGTAATTTATCTCTAAATTCAATTTGTCGTGGCGCTGCATGAGCTGCTAGGCCTTTCTTTACAAATTGACGAATTTCTTCTTTTAATTCATCAGATGGTTCGTATCCTGCTCTAAGTGCGATAAATGCTTTAATAATTTCGCCGCGCACCGGATCAGGAATACCAATTACACCAGCTTCTGCAACAGCAGCATGCTCGATTAATTTACTTTCTACTTCAAACGGACCAACGCGCTCACCTGACGTCATAATTACATCGTCAATACGTCCTTGGAACCAGAAGTATCCATCCTCATCCATATAGGCAGAGTCACCTGATACGTACCAATCTCCCGGCATGAAATAAGATTCATACTTTTGCTGGTTATTCCAGATCCCGCGCATCATAGATGGCCAACCTTTCGCAATTGCTAAGTTACCCATTGTGTAAGGAGGCACTTCATTTCCTTCATTATCAACAATCGCTGCTTTCACACCTGGAATTGGTTTACCCATTGAACCTGGACGGATTTCCATACAAGGGTAGTTACAAATTACTTGTCCACCTGTTTCTGTCATCCACCACGTATCATGAATACGAAGTCCAAATGCATTCATACCCCAGCGAATTACTTCTGGATTTAACGGCTCACCAACGCTTAATACGTGACGAACTTGTGATAAGTCATATTTTTTAATTGCGTCTTGTCCAGCTCCCATTAACATACGGAATGCTGTTGGTGCGCTGTACCAAACCGTCACACCGTAATCTTGCAGTGCTTCATACCAAGCTTCTGGACTAAAGCGTCCACCTAAAATAACGTTTGACGCTCCAACTAACCACGGTGCGAAAATACCGTAAGCTGTTCCAGTTACCCAGCCCGGGTCAGCAGTACACCAATATACATCGTCTTCTTTTAAATCTAATACCCACTTCGCCGTTTGATAGTGCTGAACCATTGCGTTTTGCGCATGAAGCACACCTTTTGGCTTACCAGTAGAACCAGACGTGTAATGTAGAATCAAACCGTCTTCACGGCCTAACCATTCAATATGTAATTCTTTTGAAGCTTGTTCAAATAACGGATTGAACGCTACCGTTTTACCGCCTTCTTCTACATTATCTCCAACAAGGAAAACTGTTTTTAAAGCCGGTAAATCATTTAATGGTACGCGCTCTAATAATTCAGGCGTTGTAATTAACACCTTTGCTTCGCTATCTTCTAAGCGATCGCGAACTGCGCCTTCCATAAATGCTTCAAATAGCGGTCCAACAATTGCTCCTAATTTCACTGCACCTAAAAGTGCGAAATATAACTCTGGAGAACGTGGCATAAAAATAAAAACGCGATCGCCTTTTTCTACATCGCCATAATTCTTAAGGACGTTTCCTGCTTTATTAGAAAAATCCTTCATTTCCTTAAATGTATATTTCTCTTTTCGCGATCCATCTTGATAATAAAGAGCTACTTTATTCTTTCGATCGGATTTCGCATGCTTATCAATTGCCTCATACGCCATATTTACTCGGCCTGTTTCATTCCAAGTAAAGTTTTTATTAACCTCTTCCCAGTTAAAATTCGCGTATGCCTCATCATAATTCGGCAAATTATTTTCTCCTTTAATGACAGGAAGCGTTTCTACTTTCATACTTTACATCCCCCTCCTATGTATTCTATTATCTATTATAATGACATTATTTAAAATTTTCAGTATATTTGTTGATTTTTAGACAAATTTTTAATGACAAATTTCGATTCACATCGCATATATTATAAAGTACGATATTAATAGATTCACAAACCCTCAAGGTGGTGAGCAATACATTGATTCATAAAAAAATATATAATGCTAGAAACTTAAAAACAGCGAAAGGCACTTTAATTATTGAAGGTCCTGTCTCTACACATAACTTAGAAATGTATGAGTTTCATCCAGACTTAATTGCGTTTCGTCCTGCCGAGCAACAATATAAAGCAATTGTCGAAATTTCTAAATTACCAGAAGCTCGTCTCATTATTGCTAGACATGACCAAACAATTGTTGGATATGTTACATACTTGTATCCTGATCCACTTGAACGATGGTCAGAAGGAAAAATGGAAAACTTAATTGAGCTTGGAGCAATTGAAGTAGTCCCAGCCTTCCGCGGGAGTTCTGTCGGAAAGAACTTACTAGAGGTTTCTATGATGGACGATTATATGGAAGATTACATTATATTGACGACTGAATATTATTGGCACTGGGATTTGAAACAAACAGGATTGAATGTGTGGGAATACCGAAAAGTAATGGAGAAGATGATGAATGCTGGCGGGTTACAATGGATGGCTACAGACGATCCTGAAATTTGTTCACATCCTGCCAACTGTTTAATGGTCCGCATCGGTAAACGCGTTGATACGGATTCTATTCAAGCTTTTGATCGTCTACGTTTTCACAATCGTTTTATGTATTAATAAAGGGGGCAACTGGAATGATTGTAGAAGAAATTATGAATCAAAATGTAGTTACATTACATCCAAACGATACAATCGAAACAGCAATCCGAACGATACGCACGAAAGGCATTCGGCACATTCCAATTGTCGATCAAAATAATCACGTCGTAGGCATTATTTCTGATCGGGATGTAAGAGATGCAAGTCCGTCTATTCTAGATGAACAAGTTTCACTCGATATGCTACAGCAACCTCTCGAACTTATTATGAAACATCCTGTTATGACTTGCCATCCTCTCGATTTCGTTGAGGAAATTGCTACTTTATTTTTTGAAAATAAAATTGGCTGTCTTCCTGTTACAAAGGCCGGGAAGTTAGTTGGAATCATTTCTGAATCTACAGTATTACACACGTTAGTAAAATTAACAGGAGCACATCAACCAAGTTCGCAAATTGAAATTCAAGTAAAAAACGAACCTGGTATTCTTGGAAAAGTCGTTGCTATTTTTAGTGATTTACAAATAAATATCGTGAGTGTTCTCGTCTACCCAGCAAAAGACGAGAATGATAAAGTACTCGTTTTCCGCATTCAAACGATGAATCCTCTAAAAGTGATTGATGCACTTGAAGCAGAAGGCTACCGCGTATTATGGCCAAACATCATGGGGATGCAAGCATGAGTAGCGCGTTTATTTATTCGGATGACTTTCGGGGCTATTCATTTAGCCCTGATCATCCTTTTAACCAACTGCGCGTCACACTTACGTATGATTTATTACAAAAGGGCGGTTTCATCTCTCCCTCTCAAATCATCTCACCACGGATGGCTACAGATGAAGAGATCGCCTACGTTCATACAGAGGAGTACATAAATGCGGTAAAACGTGCTGGAGAAGGAAAGTTAGAAAAATCAATTGCGATGACATATGGACTCGGAACAGAAGATACACCGATGTTCCCAAATATGCACGAAGCAAGCGCATTGCTCGTTGGTGGTACGTTAACAGCTGTCGATGCTGTTCTTTCCGGAAAAGTAAAACACGCACTTAATTTGGGCGGCGGCTTACATCACGGCTTTCGCGGCAAAGCATCTGGCTTTTGTATTTATAACGACAGTTCTATCGCAATGAAATATATTCAAAAGAAATACGGTTTACGCGTCTTATATATTGATACAGATGCTCATCACGGTGATGGCGTACAGTGGTCGTTTTATGATGACCCTAACGTATGCACAATTTCATTACATGAAACTGGTCGCTATTTATTTCCTGGAACTGGCGCTGTAAATGAACGCGGACAAGGTAATGGCTATAGTTATTCTTTTAACGTTCCACTCGATGCTTTTACAGAAGATGAATCGTTCTTAAAATCATATCGAACTGTTGTAAAAGAAGTTGCAGCGTACTTTAAACCGGATATTATTTTAACGCAAAATGGTGCTGACGCACATTATTATGACCCACTTACACATCTTTGTGCGACAATGAATATTTACCGTGAAATACCGAAGCTCGCTCGTGAAATTGCAAATGAATATTGCGACGGTCGCTGGATCGCTGTCGGTGGCGGTGGCTATGATCACTGGCGCGTCGTTCCAAGAGCTTGGGCACTCATTTGGCTCGAAATGAACAACATCCAAAACATCTCAGGTTATCTCCCTCCAGAATGGATTGAAGCTTGGAAAGGACAAGCAGAAACAGAACTTCCCCTCACATGGGAAGATCCAGACAACATGTATAAACCTATCCCCCGTAAACCAGAAATTGAAGAAAAAAACGCATTAACTGTAGCGAAATCCCTTGAAATTATTCGGAATAATATGACAAAATCTTTGTACTAAACGAAAAGGAGGCTCGTTTTTGAATAGCCTCCTTTTATTTATTGTCGGTTTCTGTCGGTAAGTCGATATATTTTAATAATCGCTGATATATTTCGAAATGCGCCGATATATTTTCATTTCATAACAGCCTGGCCCAACTTTTATGAGAAAAGGTAGTGATATTATGTGGAAACGACAAATGATCCACACGAAACGTGGTACATTTGAACTCTTTACAAAAGGAGATGGCGAATCGCTTTGTATTACACATCACTATTCACAATTTAATGAAACTGGTGATTACTTTGCGGATGTTTTTACTGCTACGCATCGTGTATTTCTCATTAATTTACGAGACGCTGGTAACTCGTTAAAAGCCAATTCAGAAAAAGAATTAAGCATGATTGAAACAATCCACGACTTGGAAGCCATACGAGAAGCATTACAACTTCCAACATGGCATTTCGCTGGCCATTCAACAGGTGGTATGCTTGGACTTTTATATGCAATTACATATCCACATTCCTTACAATCATTAGTCGTAGCAGGAGCTGCAGCAAGTAACTATACCGAAACACCATTCTGCATTTATCACCCAGCACATCCACAGTTTCATTATATGCAAAAACTCATCGAAAACTTAAAAAGCCCTCACCTTACAAATGAAGAACGGAAAGAACTATCTACTAAGAGAACAAAATTATCATTGTATAAACCAGAAAACTACAACTCTTATTTTTGTAAACCAATCAATAAAACAATGTCCATTAGCCGGATGAATGCTTTCGCCAATGAATATCCTTCATTTGATTTAAGAGAGAATTTACCTTCCATCCAAACAAAGACACTTATTATATGCGGAAGATATGATGTACAGTGCCCAATTCAATATTCTATCGAGATACATGATGGGATACGTAATTCTATCTTCATTCCATTCGAAAACAGCAACCATTATCCTTTTTTAGAAGAAGCTGCTCAGTTTACTTCTACTACTCAAACATTTTATAAATCGTTAGTACCATTATTATTAAGAAAACCTAAACACTGATAAAAAGCTCATAGCCTCTATACGACTATGAGCTTTTTTCAAAAGAAATATTTCACACTAAAAACAACTAAAAAAACAAAAGAAATAACCACTAAACCCACATCAAGTAATACCGACTTTTTATCTCTATCTTTTAAACTTACCTTAGAGCTAGAAATGCTTTTAATTACCCAAAAGATCGCAAAAAAGAACCAACCGAAATGATCATTCGTAGAATCTTCATCATAAAACATTTGTATTGCACCAATAATCAATAAGATAAGTACGATATTAGTTCCAATCTTTAAAGTCTTATTTGATTTATTATCTTTTAATATATCCCCCAACATATAGCTCGCTCCCTATGCTCTCCTCTGTTTTGTTTCTCTTTACATTTTAACAAAATTACCTATTTCTTCCTTTTCATTCGAATAACATACAAAAAACCTGCCAATTACTCGGCAGGTATATTACACGTTAAAACGATAACCAGCTCCCCATACAGTTTCAATATATTGCGGGTGAGCAGGATCTCTTTCAATTTTTTCACGTAGCTTTCTAATGTGGACGACAACAGTGGCTAAATCACCAGCGGAATCTAATCCCCAAATGCGTTCAAATAACTGTTCTTTATTTAATACTTGGTTTGGATGTGTGACAAAGAATGTTAATAAATCAAATTCCTTCGTTGTAAATGCCACTTCTTCATTGTTTATAAAAACTTTTCTCGCTCGTTGATCGATAGAAATTCCGTGAATATATAACGTATCACGTTGCTTACTTACATTTCCTAATAATCTTTCATAACGGGCAATATGCGCTTTTACTCTTGCGACTAATTCACTCGGACTAAACGGTTTCGTTATATAATCATCCGCTCCTAATCCGAGTCCACGAATTTTATCTATATCTTCTTTTTTTGCTGAAACAAGTAGAATCGGAATATCTTTTACAGCACGTATTTGTTTACAAATTTCGAATCCGTTCATTTTCGGAAGCATAATATCTAAAATAATTAAATCATAGTCTTCTTGCAAGGCTGTTTGTAAACCTATTTCTCCTGAATGCTCTACATCAACTTGGAAATCATTAATTTCTAAATAATCTCGCTGTAATTCTGCAATACTTACTTCATCTTCTATTAGTAAAATTCTTTTCAATTTACTCACCACATTCCTCTACTTTTTCCAATGAGAAGAAAATGCTTGTGCCTTTACCAAGCTCGCTTTCCGCCCAAATTTTCCCGCCATGTTCTTCAACAATTTGCTTCGCTATTGCTAAACCAAGTCCACTTCCACCTGTGCTAGAATTCCGCGATTGTTCTGCACGATAAAAACGTTCAAAGATATAAGGTAGCGTATCAGATTCTATACCTGATCCATTGTCCATCACTTTCACAATAACTTTATTATTATTACTCGATACTGTTACAGTAATTTTCTTCTCTTCTTTATCCATGTATTTCACACTATTATGAATTAAATTTGATATAACTCTATTTATCTTTTCGCAATCAGCCGTTACATATAGTGGTGATGCATGTAATTGCAAGTTAACTTCTATACCTTCTTTACTTAAATCCATTTGCATCTCTTCGATTAACTCTTGCATAAACATATTTAATTCAACCGTTTCAAACTGAAAGGGAACTCGATTCAAATCGAGCTTCGAAAACAAAAAGAGTTCATCAATGAGTGTGTCCATATGTTTTGCCTTCGTATGGATAGTTGTTAAATACTTATCCATTTTTTCTGGCGTATTTGCTACTCCGTCCTTTATTCCTTCTACATATCCGATAATTGATGTAATCGGTGTTTTTAAATCATGAGAGATGTTTGAAATAAGCTCTTTTCGATTTTCTTCATACTGTGTTTGCATCTCTATCGATTCTTTTAATCTCTTCCTCATTTCCTCAAATCCTTGATTTAATTGCCCTATTTCATCGTGTGATGTAACTGGTATTTGAAAATCTAAATTTCCTTCTTTAATTTTCTCCGTTGCGCCTTTCAATACAAAAATTGGTTTTATTACACTTCTTGAAACGAGGTAACTTAATAATCCAATGAGTAAAATGGCTAGTAGTAAGAGAGATACAAATAAGATTGGAAATAATTTTTGTGTAAGATCTACAAATGAACTTTGCTTTTTTAATACAAATATACTTCCCTCTTCTTCCTGAGGAAAATAAAAATCAAACTTTACATATCGATAAAATGTATCGCCTAGTTCCGTTGTACCACGACTATTAATATTTGCTGATTCAAATTTCGGAAGGGCTTCTTTTAAAGATACACTTTCAAATACGTTTGAAGCATATGAAAGTGTTTCTCCTTTTCTTACTACTATTTTCACACCCTCTTTTTCTATTGCTGAGACAAACGACTCATCTAACAACTGAGATTGATGCTGTTTAGCTGCTGACTTCAACTCAAGATAGGCATTCTCTTCTTCTGGTGTAAGCGGCTTTTGAATATAAGAACTTTTATAGAAATTTTTCACTGCTTCCAAGTCACCTGTTATCGAAAAAACGATTAAAAATCCCGCGACTAATATAAGCGTAATGGAAACGAGGATAACAGCAATATAAGAAAATAAAAACCTTGTTTTAATAGACATATCTTAAATCCTCACTTTATCAAACCTTATTATTTATAAGCATAAAAATATATGTTCAATTACTCAAGCGATTTTATAGTAATTTTAGCGTCAGTTTATAAAAATTTAATGTTCCTATTTTACAGTTGAAATTAGGAGGTTGAAATTCCATGTTCAAAAAAACATTCAGTATGATATGTTGCGTAATTTTTTTACAAGGATGCTCGCAAGAACAAGAAGTAAAAAAGGAGATGGCAAACATGGAGACTGCACTACTAGCAGCTACTGAAAAAAATGAAACGAATACTGTTATATCTTTACTAAAACAAGGCGCAAATATAAATGCGACGGATAGTCAAGGACGCACTCCGCTTATGATTGCTACATACAAAAATGATGTAAAAACCGCAAAGGCGCTTATCAAAGCCGGTGCTGACGTAAATATTCAAGATGACATGAAAAATAATCCCTTTCTATACGCCGGTGCGGAAGGTTACTTAGACATTTTAAAACTAACAATTGATGCTGGTGCAGATCCTACGATTACAAATCGTTACGGCGGAACAGCTCTTATCCCAGCTTCAGAACATGGCTATATTGACGTCATAAAAGAACTCCTCACTCGAACAAATATTGATGTAAATCATGTAAATAACCTGGGATGGACAGCTTTAATGGAAGCCATCGTACTAAGTAACGGAAACGAAACACAGCAACAAGTCATTCGCCTTCTTATTGAGCACGGTGCAGATGTAAATATTCCAGACAATGATGGTGTTACCCCGCTAGAGCATGCTCGCGCTCATCACTTTGAGGAGATAGAGAAGATTTTGTTAGAAGGCCGTAAGTAAAAAGCTAATTTTTGCCTTCCTCCCCCACCCTATGCTACATTTAAGCCGTTACATTAATATTAATAGGGTGGGAATAAACATGAACAAACCTAAAATTGGGATGATTGGACTTGGAAGTATTGCGCAAAAGGCCTATCTTCCAACACTTACAAAAGAAACTGATTGGAATTTTGTAGGGGCGTTTACACCTAACGCAGAGAAAAGAAAACAAGTTTGCCAGCAATACCGAATTCAAGACTTTCATTCTATTGAAATGTTAGCTTCGGAATGCGATGCAATCTTCGTTCATAGTTCAACTGCATCGCATTATGAAATCGTTTCTGAACTTCTAAAAAAAGGGATCGACGTTTATGTTGATAAACCGCTCGCAGCTACAGTGGAACAAGCTGAGCAACTAGTCGAGTTAAGCGAGAAGTATAACCGAAAATTAATGGTCGGATTTAATCGCAGATTCGTTCCTATGTATGTCGCTGCCAAAGAACAGGCTAATGATATTTCATGGATTCGAATTGAAAAGCATCGTACAAATAAAGTCGGGCCATATACGTACGACTTCACTATGTTAGATGATTATTTACACATTGTAGATACCGCTCGCTGGTTAGCTAATGATGACCTTAACGCCGTTCACAATATGATGCAAATCAATGAAAAGAATGAACTTCTTTACGGACATCATACATATACAACTCCAAGTGGACTGTTACTTTCTACTGCAATGCATCGCCATGCCGGTACAAATTTAGAAAAAATTGAACTTGTAACGCCAGGGAAAATCATTCGCGTAAAAAATATGAATACATTTGAAATTGAACAGGAAAACTCAGTTTCACAAAGTGGTTCCCCATCATGGGATACGACGTTAAAACAACGTGGTTTTGAAGATGCTGTTCATCATTTTATTGAGTGTGTACAAGGCGATACAAAGCCTGTTGTAGATGGATTAGAAGGATTAAAAACGCAGCAAATGCTACAATCTTTACTAGATGATGTAAACAAAAATTAAAACGGATACATTTTTCAGAATTTACTTTCATTCCCATTCCCTCTTTATTTCTCTCGTAAATTTCTATAGAATATGTTGATAGGAATTATAAATTTCATAATGAATCGTGGAAAGGATGGGATTAACACATGTGGAACGAGTTTAAAAAATTCGCTTTCAAAGGGAATGTCGTTGATTTAGCTGTCGGGGTTGTAATCGGTGCTGCATTCGGTAAAATCGTTAGTTCTTTAGTAAAAGATATCATCACACCATTACTTGGTATGGTATTAGGTGGCGTTGACTTTACAAGTTTACACTTTGGATACGGTAAATCTGCTGTTATGTATGGTAACTTCATCCAAACAATTTTTGACTTCTTAATTATCGCAGCTTCTATCTTTATGTTTGTTAAAGTTTTCAACAAACTAACATCTAAAAAAGAAGAAGAAAAAGAGGAAGAAATTCCAGAACCAACAAAAGAAGAAGAACTTCTTGGCGAAATTCGCGACTTACTAAAACAGCAAAACTCTTCTAAAGATAGAGCATAATTGAACGGATAAAAAGGCATGTCCCCTCAGGACATGCCTTTTCTATATGCTATAACGTTTCCGAATTCATATGAATAAATAAAATAATACCAGCAACCATAAGTACCATAATGCTACCTGCAAATAGTGTAATACCAATAAACATTAAACTTGTGCTCATATCTACTGATACACTTTCAATAAAAATAGAAATTACATACGTGATAAGGGCAATTCCTGCAAGAATACTTCCTGGAACAAATCGCTTTAAACCATTTTGTTTTAACGTCATATATGCAAAAATAGCAGTCATACAAAGCGTAATTATCCAAAGAACGATCATCTCTTTTCCCCCCTCACAAGCCTTTTCTTTCTATTATACATGACATTGCCCTATAATAGTTAAATTTGCACTTATGTGACATATAACAAGGAATAGCCCCATCTATAGCGAAGGCATTATAACATACACTTATACAATAAGGAGGCTTTCATTTGGAATATACTACTACATATAAATTAGAGCTATCCGAACGATTCGATTATGTTACGATTGACTTAGACAAACAGTTTTTTTACATCGAAGTTGTAAATTTACAAAGTAATATAACTGTACTAAAAATATCAATTAACTTGCAAAAAGACGAAACGATGGTAGAGGGAAATATAATTCATTATGATACTTTTCACGTAGATGCATTATTACAAGGATTGAAATATGTTGCTCGAACATGTATTGATCACAATTTAAAAAACCAAAAGGAACTGTTTGCATTTTTAGAAGAAAATTAGCTCCAACAAAAAAATGGTTATTTTTTCCTTTTATTGATATAATTGTTATATAGAAATATTCTTTATAAGGGAGTGTTCATAATGATTTGGATTTCACTAATCGTATTAGCTTATTTCATCATTCTCGTCCCAATACAGTACAACTACATTAAAATGCTCAAAGAAAAACAGAAAAAAATGAGTGTCTCACAAAACGAACTATATGACAACATGTCTTATGAAGAATCCCAAGTACATTACCATTATCAAAGTAACGTATTTACAATACCTGCTTCGCTTGTCGCAAGTATTATTTATAAAGTGAACCATGCAGCATAATATGTACGCTGTAAAATTATTGTTTGAGTCTGTTCATTCTAGTGAGCCTGATTCTACGAAAATTGATGAGTATTATGAAGAGAATCACGATACACTTTTTGAAGAAAGTATTATTCTTGTTAAAGCAAACAGTTTGGAAGAAGCTCATGCACTAGGCGAACAAATCGCTATACAGTCTGAGCATACGTACGATAATAAGTACGGCCAGCAAATAACATGGACGTTTCGAAAACTATTGCATGTGTTTGAATTAGACGATACCCCATTTGAAACTGGAAAAGAATTGTATGCAAGATTTTTACACGTTAAGAAAGACGAAATGGTAAATGCAGTCGTACAAAAATACTATCCTGAATACGAATAAAAGCTCACAGCAATCGCTGTGAGCTTTTTTATACTTACTTCGTTGAATCTCTAAATTGGATACGGTGAGGTAAGATAACAGTGTGATCTTCCACTTTTTCTTTGTTCATATACTTTGTTAATAGACGCATTGCTACTGCACCGATATCATACATCGGTTGAACAACTGTTGAAAGCTGCGGACGAACCATTAATGCAAGGCGTGTATTATCGAAACCAAGTACTTCTACGTCAGTTGGTACGTTTAATCCAGCGTCTTGTGCTGCATGGATTACACCTAGTGCCATTTCATCAGAAGATACGAAGATTGCTGTTGGCTTTTCATCATTGCTACAAAGCTTTTCGAATGCTTCGATACCTGAGTCATATGTGTAATCTCCATCGATTACAAGATTTTCATCATATGAAATACCTGCTTCTTCTAAAGCTTTTTTATAACCTTGTAACTTCTTCGCGCTTCCCGCTTTATCAATGAAAGGACCAGAGACGAAACCGATACGTTTATGTCCTTGCTCGATAAAGTGCTTCATTGCATCATAAGCTGCTTGTGTATAATCAATATTTACTGATGGCGTTTCATTTTGCTCATCAAATGATGCTGCTAATACAATTGGTACTGGAGATTTTTTAAATTCTTCAATGTGAATGTCTGTAATATCTTCACCCATGAAAACAATTCCGTCCACTTGTTTTCCAAGCATCGTATTTAATAAATGGAACTCTTTCTCTTTGTTTTGGTCAGAGTTACTTAAAATGATGTTATATTTGTACATTGTTGCGATATCTTCAATTCCACGAGCTAGTTCTGCATAAAACGTATTTGAGATATCAGGAATAATAACACCTACTGTAGTTGTCTTCTTACTTGCTAGTCCACGTGCTACCGCATTTGGGCGGTATCCTAAACGATCAATTGCTTCTAATACTTTCTTTCTTGTTGTAGGCTTTACATTTGGGTTACCGTTCACAACGCGTGATACGGTAGCCATTGAAACGTTCGCTTCACGCGCTACATCATATATTGTTACGTTCATCTCATCGCACACTCCTTCTATTTTTGTTATCTATTTTTATGTATCGGTTACTTGAATGAAAAAAAGACATCAACTCTATTTGCAGATGCCACCAATCGTCCCGAGTTCTTCCTTTTACTAATGATACGATAAAAACGCAGGCTCATACAATATTTTCCCGCAAAAGTTTCGAAAAAATTCGCTTCTTTTCTCGTATTTTCGTATTTTTTATGAAAAAAGGGCATTTTTTGTAAAAAAATAGATGTTTCCTTAGTAGAAATCTTATTTTAAGCAGTACGATAGTAAATGAAATTTATATCGGCGATTTTTCGAATATATCGACTGTAACTCGAAATATATCAGCGATTTTCCAAATATATCGACCGCAACTCTAATTATATCAGCGATTTTTTAAATATATCAACTTACCAACAAAAATCGACAATGACAGTCGCTATACAATAGGAGAAAGCTGTTCCAAAATGCCTTTTTGGAACAGCTCATTAAAAGTTTTTATAATTTACTTCCAAATGATTTTAATTCATTCATAAAATCATTGAACTGCGGTATATTCATTTGTTGCGCTGCATCAGATAAAGCTACAGCTGGATCTGGATGTACTTCAGCCATAATTGCGTCTGCACCAATTGCCATCGCTGCTTTTGCAGTTGGTAAGAGAAGGTCACGTCGCCCTGTAGAATGCGTTACATCGACAACGACAGGTAAATGTGTTTCTTTCTTTAAAATCGGCACAGCGGAAATATCAAGCGTATTACGCGTCGCTCTTTCATACGTGCGAATACCTCGTTCACATAAAATAATGTTCCCATTTCCCTTTGCCATAATATATTCTGCCGCATTAATGAATTCTTCAATCGTTGCTGATAGACCACGTTTTAATAATACTGGTTTATTCACAGCACCAGCTGCCCTTAGCAAATCAAAGTTTTGCATATTGCGAGCGCCAATTTGAATAACATCAACGTAATCTAATGACATCTCAATATCATTCGGATTTAAAATTTCACTAATAACAGCCAAATCATATTCATCTGCTACCTGGCGCAAAATTTGTAATCCCTCTAATCCAAGACCTTGAAAATCATACGGTGAAGTACGTGGTTTAAACGCACCACCACGCATTAATTTCAGACCTTGCCCTTTCATTGCTTCAGCAACTTGACGTACTTGTTCATAACTTTCCACTGCACACGGTCCCATAATAAAATGCTGATTTCCGTCACCAATTTTTTCACCATTAATTTCAACAATCGTATCTTCTGTTTTTTTCTTACGAGAAACAAGTAATGCTTTACGATGATCGTCTTCTTGTAATTCTAAACCAGCTTGAAAAATTTGTTTGAAAATATGTTGTAAAGTCGAAGTTTCAAATGGACCATTATTATTCTCTGCAATTAAATCCAGCATATTTCTTTCACGTACAGGATCAAAACGTTTCACACCTTGTACTTCTTTTAAATTACCAACTTCTTGTACGAGACGACCTCTTTCGTTTAGTAACTCTAATATTTGTAAATTAAGTTGATCAATTTCAGAACGTAAACGACCTAATTGTTGTGATGCCATAAGAAAGCCACCTCTTTCAAATTCCTATATGTTACTTTTTTAAGATAATTTATTATAGCTGATACATATACGATTGTCACACGATATACAGCAAGGAATTACTATCAAAAAACATTATATATTTTCATTTAAAATAAAAAAAAGACAGTTTACATACTGTCTTTTTTTACAAGAAGGAAACAAACGGTTTATCACTGTTTTTCTCTTTTATAATAACGGCCTCAATTTTACTCTCGGACTTGATCTGTAATTGTACTTTCGCATCTTTAGGCAATTTGTCTAACATGCCTTGAGCAGCCAATTGGGTAAGAGCCATTAATTCTGTTTTACCGTTATATTTAATAACAATATTCATATTTAATGTATCCATTTGATCTTTCTTATAAGAAACTTTAGCGTTGACTGGAATAAAATCTCCATTAGAAAAACCTTTTATTTCCTTAGCAAAGTTATTTATTTTTGTATTATCTTCTCCATGTGCTTGTGTAAATTCATCAGAAGGATATGAATACGACTTTTCATCGATCGTACTCCAATTTCCAAGGTTCGTATCATTCTTTTGAACAGTAGCACTAGCAATATACGTACCATTTTTTAAAGAACTTGTACTTTCTTGCTTAAAGATAGCAAACGTAATTGGAGATTTGTTATATTTATCATTTTTGTTAATAGCTTCAATAAGTTGTTTAGCAACTTCAGTCCCTTTAGACATAGCCTCTTCATTCGATACACTTGAAGACATAGCTAAGCCAATCATAACACCAGATAAACTTAATTCATTTGAATTCTGTTTTCCGAAATAATCTTGTTCTATAATATTTGTCAAAACTGGCGCTTCTACTTTCGCAACTAGTTCATCAATTAGTTTCTCTGGAATATACTGGTTTAATTGCAGTACGTGACTCTCTGTATCAAATTGCTGCGTTGCAATATTTATTAAACCATTTTCATACTCTGCTAAATCTAATTTAGAATTTGTTTTTATATTAGCTGTATTAATAACCTTTTGTTCTTTTAAAGGAATAACAGTTCTATAATAATCTTTAGAAACAGCAGTTCTCGGAATCATACTTTTTTCTTTTGTATCTTTTTGTATAACTTCATCCTTCTTACTAATCGTATTACTATTGTTACTACAAGCTCCCAGTAATAAACTTACGACTGCGAAGGATAATGCCATTTTCTTCATTACTTAAAACCTACTTTCAACAATCTAGTTATTTAGTTTGAACTATTAATAGTGTACCACTAAATATATTTCAACAAAAACAAAAAAAAAGAAGCAAGCACCTTTAGCTTGCTTCTTTTTACTTTATATTCTCTTCTAAAGCATCTTTTTTAATATTCCAATGAGATGTATTCCATACTACCATCCCATCTTTTATGTATAACACTTGTGGTGATTCATGTCTAATACTGTATTGTTCTGCAACACGATTTGACACATCTCTCGCATCTTGTACGTATAAGTAATACGCTGGTACTTCTCTTTCTTCGCTGCAATACGCTTGAAATTCTGTGTATGCACCGTGACTAATTGGGCATGTCGTACTGTGTTTAAAAAGAACATACGGCTCGTTCTTTTCTACTAAGACTTCAAGCTCTTCAATTGTTTCAAGTTTTGTCATATTCATCACGATTCACCTCTCATACGAAATCTAGAGCGTTTCTCTTTCTTTTCAGCTTTTTTCTCAATTCTTTCTAATTTACGCTCTTCTTTTTCAACCTTCTTCTCTTGTCTCGACGCACGGTAATGATTGTATACTTCAATCGCCGCACTGCTCCACTGTACAACTTGCGCTACTTTATCAGCGTTATTTTCAATTTCGTCCGTTACAGAGTCTGATACATTACGAAGCTTCGTATTTAAAGATTGGATTGTCGTTCCAATCCCATCTACACCCGCTACCACTTTATTTAATGACTGTGACTTCTGTTGAATATCATCAGCTAACGCATTCGTTTTATGTAATAATTGCTCTGTCTCTACGCTAATTCCTTGCATTTGTTTTTCTAAACCTTCTAACGTGCTTGCAACGTTTTCTAACGTCTTCTGAACCGATAACAACGTTCTACATACATACACTACTAATACTGCGAAAGCAACCGCGATAATAGCCGCACTTACATATAAAAGAACTTGCATTTCATCACTTCCTTTATCTTTTTCATACTTTCCCCTATTATACAATCATTTTCCGTTTCATTCTAATCCCTATCTCATCATTAGAATTTTCATACTTATTCGTTAACTGTAACATAAATCATTCAACAAATTCCACTAAGTAGGTTACAATAGGAGAGGATACATAATTAGTAGGGAGGCTTTACATATGAAAGATCCACGTATTGAAAAGTTAGCATACAATTTAATTAACTACTCTATCCGCTTACAAAAAGGTGAAAAAGTATTAATTGAAAACTTTGGCTTACAAAAAGAACTTGTAACTGCACTTGTAAAAGAAGCATATGCAGCTGGTGGTTTCCCATTCGTCTCTTTAAAAGATCATCAAGTAGATCGCTCTTTATTAATGGGTGCTACTGAAGAACATTTCGAACAAATCGCTGCATATGAAGCAAGCGTAATGAAAGACATGGACGCTTATATCGGCCTTCGCTCTGGCGATAATATTAATGAACAAGCTGACGTTCCAAGTGAGCGTATGAAAGTTCATGGCCAAACAGTTGGTAAAAAAGTTCATAGAGACATTCGCGTTCCAAAAACACGCTGGGTTGTTCTTCGCTACCCAAATGCTTCTATGGCACAGCTTGCTAAAATGAGTACAGAAGCTTTCGAAGACTTCTACTTTGAAGTATGTAACTTAGACTACGGTAAAATGGATAAGGCGATGGACAGCCTTGTTACATTAATGAATAAAACAGATAAAGTTCGTTTAACTGGTCCTGGAACTGACTTAACATTCTCTATTAAAGACATTCCAGCAATTAAATGCTCCGGTCATTTAAACATTCCAGACGGTGAAGTATACTCTGCACCAGTTCGTGATTCTGTTAACGGTACAGTTTCTTACAACACACCATCTCCTTACAACGGTTATACATTTGAAAATGTACAACTTAAGTTCGAGAACGGCCAAATCGTTGAAGCAACTGCAAACGATTCAGAACGCATTAACAAAATCTTCGATACAGACGAAGGCGCACGCTACGTTGGTGAGTTCGCAATCGGCGTAAACCCATACATCTTACATCCAATGGGAGACATCCTATTCGATGAAAAAATCGATGGCAGCTTCCACTTCACTCCTGGACAAGCTTACGACGATGCATGGAACGGTAACAACTCGAACATCCATTGGGACTTAGTATGTATCCAACGCCCTGAATACGGCGGCGGCGAAATTTACTTCGACGACGTACTCATCCGTAAAGACGGACGCTTCGTTGTAGCTGAATTAGAAGCTTTAAATCCAGAGAACTTAAAATAATAAAAAAAACGCTCGGGATTTTTCCGAGCGTTTTTTTTATTAATACTTTAATAACTCTTTCGCCACATCTTCTGGCACTTTAAAACTCATTTTCTTATTTTTCATTTCAACTTCGACATAAGGGACATCTTTATATACTGTCATCGTACCAATTTCATGTAACTCTTTTTTATCTTTACTCGAATCCAATAATTTCGGTGTATCCTCTTGATACATTGTAAATGTTTTCCCTTGCGGAGTATCTAAAGGAGCCGATTGCATTTTCCACTTATCCATTTTCATGACTTCAAACAGCTTTTCAATTTTTTTCTTATCGGTAATTACTTTTTTCTCACTTGAATCAGTAAGTGATTCAATTTCAACTTTTTGTGCCTTTTCTAAGTTCATATCAGCCTTTTCCTTCTTCGCACTACACCCTATTAAAAGAAAGGATGCAGTTAACAGAAGTAAAAATAACATAAGGGCTTTTTTCATTTCTAATCCCCCTAACTACATAGTGCTACTTTTCTCACTTTTTGTTTGCTGAAAATGAAAATAATATAAAAGTGCCACTGCGATAGTACCGATTAATATTGGTACATATAAAGGCAGGTTCCATTTCATATTTATCCTAGTGCAGATAGCAAACACCAGCATAATTTCCAAGCAAAAAAAAGGTTTTATATATTTCATTTCTTCCCTACCATTTCTATTTTCACATGTGGATTTTCTTTCTCTATAAGCGCCAAGAATTCATCCATATTTTGCGGCATCGCAACCATATGTACTTTATATGCATTCGTCGTAATTTCAAGAGACTTTCCGACCTGACGTATAATTCTCACATCTTTTAATACAATATCATCATTTAAAATACCGTACTTTAATACGCCATTTTCTACTTTATGTTTTTTAATAAATACTTCCCAAACGAGTGGTACATTTACAATGAAGCATAAACCCATCCCAATCAACGCTGACATCCAATGTGCTTTATTAGTGAAAAGCATGACAATTGGATATATAAACATAAAAACTAACGTAAGGTAAACGAAAATGACTACTGACTTACTTCTTTGAATTGGAAAGTTCATACCTACACCCCCTAATCCAAATTATACCACTATTTCCATTTTGGTTCATAGAAAAAGGCCATTTCTAAATGACCTTTTACACAATGTACCTATAAAATTTCTTATCTACCTGTAGCACCGGAAAGTTTTTCGGCAACTCGTCTATACTCACACTTTGAAAACCATTCTTTTCATAAAAACGATGTGCCGCTAAAAATTTTAATGTTGTTCCTAAGTAAATATCTTTCAATTTTTTATCCTCAGCCCATGAAATTGCTGTTTGAAGCAACATATGTGATGCGCCCCATTCTTTTCCGCGAAACTCTTTTTGTACGAACATTTTTCTTAGCGCTACTTGATGATTCTCAATATCTAATAAAGCTACTGTTCCAACTACTTTACCATCATAAATTGCTACCCAAAAGTTTCCGTGATCCTTTTGATAGAATGTTTCTATTTCAAGTAAATCAGGTTGCTCTTCTTTCGTAATTGAAACATTATACTCTTTTTGCTGAATATGAACGATAAGATCTACTACTTCCTCTTGAAACGTACTTTCATATGGAACAATACGAATCTTCTCGTTCATCGAATCTCTTTCCATTCTGAAGCTAGTAAACTATATACAGTGATATCATGAAAATGATCATATAGCCATTCTTCATCTCGTAAAATACCATCTAACTTAAATCCTAAACGTTCTGGAATTGCGCGGCTTTTCGCATTTCCAACACCGCACCGAATTTCAATTTTATTCAGCTTTAAATTTTCAAATGCATAGTGAAGTACAGCCTTTACGCTACGCGTCATAATACCTTTCCCGCCAGCATCTTCTGCAAGATAATACCCAAGACTCGTCGCTTTCTTCCCCCAGCTCACTGGATGAATGCCTACCATCCCAACGAGCTTTCCTTTGTAACGTATACCACTTTCAAAACCGTCTCCCTCTGCAAACTTCTTTAACCACATCGGAAAAATTTCATCATAAGCATCAGCAGATTTTGTCCCATCTACCCAAGGGAGCCATTTCCGTAAATGATTACGGTTTTGATCTAATAATTGATATAATTCCTCTTTATGATGTTTTTCTAGTAATTGTAGTTCGATTTCGTCATCTACTCGGAGTGTGAACATGTTTTTTAGTCCCCTTTTTAGTTTTCTTATTATTCTAACATTTATATTTCAAAACGCGTACCAATATATCAACGATTTTTGAAATATATCGAACACAACTCCATATATATCGACGTTTCAACATTAATGCACAACCACGACAACATAAAAAAGACGCACAGCCAAGCTATGCGTCTTTTCTATTATTTCTCTGCAACTTGAACTTCTTTTACGTAAGCCGCTTCGAATTTTTGGATGTCACCTGCGCCCATGAAAATTAGAACGCCGTTTTTATGTTTCTTTAATACATCCGTTGTTGTATCTGTAATTAATTCTGCACCGTCAATACGCTTTTGCAGATCTTCGATTGTTAATTCACCTTTGTTTTCACGTGCTGATCCGAAAATATCACATAAGTATACTTGGTCAGCTTTGCTTAGGCTTTCTGCGAACTCATCTAAGAACTTTTCTGTACGTGAGAATGTATGTGGCTGGAATACAGCGACAATTTCACGCTCTGGATGTTTTTGACGAGCAGCTTCAATCGTTGCATTAATCTCTGTCGGATGGTGTGCGTAGTCATCGATGATTACTTGCTCTCCCATCGGCTTTTCATTAAAGCGACGTTTTACGCCTTCAAAAGTTGTTAATTGATGTTTTACTGCTTCTACATCAACATTTTCATAATGGCAAAGCGCGATTACTGCTAACGCATTTAATACGCTGTGATTGCCGTATCCTGTAATTTTGAACGTATCATAGTACGTGTTACGAACGAATACATCAAATATCGTACCATCTGTTCTCTTTTGAATGTTGCGTGCTTGGAAATCATTATCTTCTCCAAATCCATAGAAAATAACAGGTACTTTCGCTTGAATTTTTTGAAGTTCTTCATCATCTCCACATGCAATAATGCCTTTTTTCACTTGCAATGCCATCTCTTGGAATGCACTGAATACATCATTGATGTCTGCAAAATAATCTGGATGATCAAAATCAATATTCGTCATAATTGCATAGTCTGGATTATAAGACAAGAAATGACGACGATACTCACAAGCTTCAAATACAAAATACTTACTATTTTCTACCCCATGCCCTGTTCCATCTCCAATAAGGTAAGATGTTGGGTGTGCACCTTGCATTACATGGGCTAACAAACCTGTTGTTGATGTTTTTCCGTGTGCACCAGTTACAGCAACACTTGTGTATTGGCTCATCAGGTCACCTAAGAAATGATGGTAACGATGGACTGGGATGTTTAATTCTTTTGCTGCTACGATTTCTTCATGCGTATCAGGAAATGCATTTCCTGCAATAATCACTTGTCCTTCTTCTACATTATTCTTATCAAAAGGAAGGATCGAGATACTACGCTTTTCCAACGCTGTTTGTGTAAAGAAACGCTTTTCATAATCAGACCCTTGAACAGTATGCTTCATATCATGAAGAATTTGCGCTAATGAACTCATTCCTGTTCCTTTAATTCCTACAAAATGGTAAACTGTCATCTTAAAGAACCTCCAACATTTCGAACTAATACAACGGCCTATCTATAAGACAGTATATGAATCTTTTCTTATTTTGGTAATCATCATACATTTTTGATGTAGTGAAGTTATTCTTTCCCTTCACTTATCAGGATAAACTCGTACGTACTTCTTTATATGTCCATAATAAGTCCATTATAGCAAAAAAGAAGCCGCTATACTATGATAACAGAAAAACTGATAGGGTCAATCACCTATCAGTTTTTCTCTCTTTTACATCTCTTCTCTTTTTTCTAATTGAACACGCTCTAAACGTGGGTTTGGACGATATTTACGACCAGCTTTTGCTTCTGGTTTCCCATTTAGTTCTACATTATCACCAGTAAAGCCAATATTCATTTTTAATAAGCTACTTCCTACCCCGTATATGTCAACAGGTACGTTTTGAGCTTCAAATTCACGAATACGCTTCTCATCAAATCCACCAGTTACAACGATGTCTACATGCTGGAATCCTTCTTCATCAAGTGCTTTACGAAGTGCGAATACAAGCGATGGGTTTACACCACGTGGATCGAATGTTCCAAGTACTTCTGGGTGGCGAATAAAGTATTGATCAATCATCGTGCGGGACGTATCTACACGTACACCTTTTAATGTTGATCCAAATTCACGTGCTACGCGAAGTGCATCTGTAATGACATCATTGTTGTAATCAATTAATACAACTAATTCATCTTCTGGGAATTTCTTATGATATGCTTTTGCCGCTTCCACAACATCACCATTAAACATTTGAATTAATGCGTGAGGCATCGTCCCCATACCACTTTTGCCCCACCATTCATTCATCGCATGCGTCGCTTGTGCGCTCATACCTCCGATGTATGCTGCATAACCGTCACCAGCTTGTTGTGTATAATGATCATCACGATCTCCCATGAAAATAACTGGTTTTTCTTTATCTACGCTACGCGCAGCTTGGACAACGTTATATACGTTTGTCGCAACCGATGTACGACGAGCTAAAATCCCATCAATGACACCTTCTAAAAATCCGAAATTTTCATAAGGACCATGAATTGTTAACACTGTTTCAAATGGACTAATTTTATCGCCATCTTTTAAAGAGTTAATTTCAAGTTCCTCAGGATTTTTAGCGAATGTTTGTAGCAATGCAATTACTTCATCCGTTCCGCAAAGAACTGCATTTTCCTTTTGGAAAAATTGCATCGTTACAACACTTTTCGGGCGAAATTCTTCGATGATTTCTCTAGTCTTTAAAAAGTAAACGGCAGAGAACCAACCTTCTCCAACACGTTCGTCAAATTTAAATGTTTTATTTGTTAGTCTATTTATTTCACCTTTTAATTTTAATTCAATTTCTTTCATGTCGCTTTACTCCCTACTTTACTATCCAACATTTTCTCTTAGTATACAGCAAAACCGTTTACTATACATTTGTTTCCTGCATAGCGGCAAATTCATCCTCAGAAATAAGGACATCTCTCGGTTTCGTTCCTCTACCTTCAGAAATAATTCCTTGCGATTCCATCTCTTCAATGAGACGTGCCGCGCGATTATAACCGATGCGGAATTTTCGCTGTACAGAAGATGTGGACGCTCCCCCTTGTTCTACAACAAATTGACATGCATCAAGGAACAATTCGTCTTCCGACTCAGCTTGTTCTGTTTTCGCTAATAAATCCTCTTGCTTAAATAAGTAATTCGGCTTCATTTGCTTTTTCACATGATCAACTGTTTTTTCAATCTCATCATCCGATACGTATACACCTTGTACACGAACTGGTTTAGATGTACCGTTCCCTAAGAATAACATATCACCACGGCCAAGTAATTTCTCCGCGCCCCCAATATCAATAATCGTACGCGAATCAACTTGAGATGATACAGTAAACGCAATACGCGTTGGAATGTTTGACTTAATTAAACCTGTAATAACATCTACAGATGGACGCTGCGTCGCTACTAATAAATGAATACCACAAGCACGTGCTTTTTGCGCAATACGACAAATCGCTTCCTCAACATCACCAGGTGCTACCATCATTAAATCGGCTAACTCGTCAATGACAATAACGATATAAGGTAATGTCTCTCCTGGAATTTCTCGCTCACTTACAATCGTATTGTAGCGAGTTAAATCACGAGCACCTGCGTGTGCAAACAATTCATAACGGCGTTCCATTTCCTCAACTGCCCATTTTAATGCAGCTGTCGCTGCTTTTACATCCGTAATAACAGGTGCTACAAGATGCGGAACAGAATTGTATGGTGCAAGCTCAACCATCTTCGGATCAATTAACATTAACTTCACTTCATGTGGTTTCGCTTTATATAAAATACTCGTTAAAATCGCGTTAATACACACACTTTTACCTGAACCCGTTGCACCCGCAATAAGTCCGTGCGGCATTTTTCGAATATCCGTTACAATTGGCTCCCCTGAAATATCAAGTCCAAGCGCAACAGTAAGCGGTGATTCACTCTTTGTGAATACAGGACTTCTTAAAATTTCGCGAAGAAATACTGGCTTGCTTTCTTTATTTGGAACTTCAATTCCAATTGCACTCTTCCCTGGAATCGGCGCTTCAATACGAATATCTTTCGCAGCTAAACTTAACTTAATATCATCACTTAAGTTTGTAATTTTATTTACTTTCACACCTGGGTCTGGCTGTACTTCAAAACGAGTTACCGCTGGCCCTTGCGATACATTAATAACATGTGCGCCAACGTGAAAATTATTAAACGTTGTATCTAATAATTCTTTCTGCTCCTCTAACCATTCTGTATTATCTAACGCTGATTGCTGTGGAATCGACAACAGCGCTAATGGTGGAACAGTATATGTCGGTGGTGTATGCAATACATTTCGCATATCGTTCTCTCTTTGATTTACAACATATGCTTTCTCTTGTACTTCCGTACTTGAAATTGGCTTTTGTACTTGCTCTACCACTACTTGCTGCATTGGTTGCTCTTCCACTTGTGGTTCTGCTACTACTTGCTGCACTGGGCGTTCTTCCACTTGTGGTTCTGCTACTTGCTGCACTGGGCGCTCTTCCACTTGTGGTTCTACTACCACCTGCTGCACTGGGCGCTCTTCCACTTGTGGTTCTGCTACTACTTGCTGCACTGGGCGTTCTTCCACTTGTGGTTCTGCTACTACTTGCTGCACTGGACGTTCTTCCACTTGTGGTTCTACTACCACCTGCTGCATTGGGTTTTCTTCCACTTGTGGTTCTGCTACTACTTGCTGCACTGGGCGTTCTTCCACTTGTGGTTCTGCTACTACTTGCTGCACTGGGCGTTCTTCCACTTGTGGTTCTGCTACCACCTGCTGCATTGGGTTTTCTTCCACTTGTGGTTCTGCTACTACTTGCTGCACTGGGCGTTCTTCCACTTGTGGTTCTGCTACCTCTTGTTGTACTGGCTTATTCTCTACTCGTACATTAGCAGAAGGCTGCATTGCATTTGCTCTAGCTGCATGTCTTTCCATTAATCGTGTTCTATCTTGTTTCAACATAACAACATTAAATGGTACATGGCGCTTTTTCTCACGTTTTGGTTCTTCTTTTTGTACAACTGGTTGCTCTTCTACGACTGGCGCTTCTTCTACAACTCGTTGCTCTTCTACGACTGGCGCTTCTTCTACAACTCGTTGCTCTTCTGCGACCTGTGCTTCTTCTACAACTCGTCTATTTTCCTCTGTTTCTGCAATTAAAACATTCGCAAAGCTTTGAACATCTTTCTTCGTTTGTTCATCAGCCTCAGCAACATGTATGAATTCACTCTTTTGTTCAATTGCTTCATCTTCTTGCTGAATTTCCTCAAGTGCTACAAATGTCTCTACTACAGGCGCTTTTGTTTCTGCAATCACTTCTGTTTCTTCTGCTTCCGCAATTACTTCCACTTCTTCTGACTCTTCTGCTTCCGCAATTACTTCCACTTCTTCTGACTCTTCTGTCTCTGTAATTACTTCCACTTCTTCTAGCTCTTTCGCTTCCGCAATTACTTCCACTTCTTCTGACTCTTTCGCTTCCGCAATTACTTCCACTTCTTCTGACTCTTCTGTTTCTGCAATTACTTCCACTTCTTCTGACTCTTTCGCTTCCGCAATTACTTCCACTTCTTCTGACTCTTTCGCTTCCGCAATTACTTCCACTTCTTCTGACTCTTCTGTTTCTACAATCACTTCTACTTCTTCTGCTTCCGCAATTACTTCTACTTCTTCTGTTTCCATAACTACTTCTTCTGGCTCTTTCGTTTCTGCAATTACTTCCACTTCTTCCGTTTCCGCAATTACTTCCACTTCTTCTGACCCTTCTGCTTCCACTTCTTCAGGTGCCTCTGTTTCCATAACTACTTCTTCAAGCTCTTCCGTTTCTGCAATTACTTCTACTTTTGACACTTCTTCTGGTATTTCCACAATGATTGTTTCTTCAAGTTTTTCTTCTGCTTTGACAATCACTGATTCTTCTGGAGCTTGCTTTTCTACTTCAATAGTAGGTTGTTTTATTTCTGTATTACGTTTAATTTCTTCTGATAATATTGTATCCTCGTGCTCTACTTTAGAAGCTACTAATTCTTCTTGTAGATTGTTTTCGTTTAACACCACTACATCTTTTTCTAGCTTAGCACTTTCCATCTGCTCAGCTACTGTTTTATGAAGTAATTCATCCGCTGAAACTTCCTGCGGTGTACTCATTTCTTTAATCACTTCTTTTTCTTCTACTAAAGGCACTTGGCGTTCAATTTCATAACCGTTTTTCTCTAGCCATTGATCAACTACTGACTTTTCTTCCTTTTTATTCTCTTCATATTGTTGCTCTCCTTGCTGGTTAGCAGCTCTATGACTAGAAGAAGTTGGTGCTTGTCCTTCTGAGAAATCAGATAATTTATATCCTTTTTTCTCTAACCATGCATCAACGACTGATTTACCCTCTACAGATATTTCAAGATCTTCTCTTTCTTTTACTTCCTCCTGCTTTTCAACCTTTTTCTCTACTGAAGGACGATTATATCCATAAATTGGCGAAATCATTTCTGTTGGACGAAATGGTCTACGGTTACTCTCTTGCGAAGGTGCAGATGCCTTTTTAACGACAGACTCCCGCACCGGTTCATATTGCACTTCCGGTTCTTCATATGTAGAAACAACCTTTTCCACATACGGTCGTCTGCTTCTTTCCACCTTTATTCCTCTTTGGGCAGTCGGTTCTTCATATGCTACTCCTTGAACAGGTTGTTCTTCAAAGCGATTTACTTCGCTTTCATCCTCTTCATCGAACCCATTATCCGGTACTAAAGGAAAACGGCATTTACCTGCATTCCTACTTGCCATTTGTGCTTCTCTTGCTTCAGTGTAGTGGTTTACACGAGGAATTTTCGGCTGACTTTCAATTTGCTTTGGTACTTCTTTATTCATCGCTGTTTGTTCTTCCTCTTTGTTAAACAGCTTTTTCATCCAATCTAACATGCTTACCACTCTTTCTACTAAATAGTAACATCCTTTATTGTATCAGCATTCGGCAAAAAGTGCAGGTAAAATTAAGCATGTCATATTTATCCACAATATTCTAATTTACGAGTGTTTTCATATGGAAAAACGCAGCCTTTCATGTAAGACTGCGTTTAAGCTTTACTCTTCCGATATGCATCTACACTATCCGTTACACTTTGCAATAAAGAATTTACATACTGCGGGTCAGATAATTTTTTGTCTTCTTCATAGTTTGACATAAACCCAAGTTCTAATAACACACCAGGAACCTTTGCCCAATTAAATCCAGAAAGATCATCCCGAAATTTAATTCCATTTACTTTTACTTGCTGGTTCTCCCTCATTTTATTTACAATCATTTGAGAGATTTGAAGACTTTCCGCATAAATCTCTTTCGTATACGGACTTCCTTCTGCCGGCGTCAATACAGCAAACCCACTTTCGTTTGGATTTTCAGAACCATCTGCATGAAGACGTAAAAATAAATTCGCCTTATGATTATTTGCGAATGTCGCCCGTTCTTTATTACTTATATCAACGTCTTGTGATGTTCTCGTCATTAATACTTGTATCCCTTTTGCTTCAAGCTTTTCTTTTAATAAAAAAGCCATTTCTAATACAAGTACAGCCTCTCTCTTTTTCGTCACAACACCTGTTGTACCGTCTGTCACTTTATATTTTTGCGTTGTTGCCCCTGGTCCAATTGGCTCTAAATTTAAATTCGCTTTTTGTTGATGTCCTGGATCAATAACGACGAGAAACTTCTCTTGTTTTTCATTACCCTCTACTTTTTGTTCATTATTTTGCACTGGTTGCTCAGTTGGCTGTACTGGCGTAGTTTCTTCTTTCTTTTCCTCAGATGATACTTCCTCTTGCTTATGTTCTACTTGCTCATTCGTTTGAATTGCTTGTGACTCTTCATTCTTTTCTTGTTCTTGCTGCTTTTCTACCGGTGCGTCTTCTTTGGTATCTTTGTTTTTCTCTTGTATAGAAGATGTAGTTTCTTTTTTCGGCTGCTCTTGTGAACAACCGGCCATATATATTCCAATGAATGCAATCATGCTCATTATTTTTATATACTTCATACTTCTCTCCCATCACTTTGCACCGGATTCAAAGTTTTTCTTATAATTGCCCTATAATCTCATCCATATTTCCAATATAAACTGGCTGCCATTTTTCTGTACCACGTTCTGCAGTATAAACCGGATAAGCGTCATCATCTATATTTACGAAAACTGGATCGCCCATATCCGTTTCATATCCAATTGTAATCCATCCTTCTTGCCACTTTCCGTTTTCTTCACTTATTAATGAATTTTTATGTTTATCGTATCGGTAACCGATTTGTCCTTTTTCTAATTCACTTTCACTAAACACATATATTTCATAAGTACCTAGCTCAATATCTTGCTGTTTTGAAGTTTCAATTCGTTTTAGAAGTTCTGCGATTTTTATTTGTTGTTTCATACGTCTATCCCCTTCTATTTTTCTAAATTTTAACTAGTTTGTTTATAAAATACAATATAGATTTTAAGAAAAAAGGTGACATCCTTATAATATGAATGATTTTTTGAATATATCTGTCACAACTCTACATATATCAACGATTTTTCAAATATATCTATCGTAACTCTACATATATCAACGATTTTTTAATATATCTATCACAACTCTACATATATCAACGATTTTTCAAATATATCTATCGTAACTCTACATATATCAACGATTTTTTAAATATATCTATCACAATTCTCAATATATCAACGATTTTTCAAATATATCTATCGTAACTCTACATATATCAACGATTCGACACGGAATATCGACTTACCAACAAAAAATGACAAAACAAAAAGAGAGGCTGCCCAAAAGGACAACCTCTCTTTTCTTATATCAATTAAAATTTAAACTCTTGTCCAACTTCAAAGCTATCTTCTAATACAAGAATACCTTTTTCTTGTGGAGCATCTGGAAGCTCTAATTCACGTGCAGAGCAGATCATTCCAGAAGAAGGAACACCGCGAAGTTCTGCTGGTTTAATTAACATACCACTTGGCATTACAGCACCAATTTTTGCAACGACAACTTTTTGTCCTGCATCAACGTTTGGTGCACCACATACGATTTGTAATGTTTCTGTACCGATTTCTACTTTACAGATGTTTAGCTTGTCAGCATTTGGATGCTTTTCTTTTTCAGCTACATAGCCTACAACAAATTTCGGAGAAAGATCTGCTTCTACTGTTTCTTCAAAGCCATTCTTCGCTAAAATTTCGTTGATTTTCTCTACAAGCTCTTTCGTTAATGTAAGGTTGCCTGTTTCTTTTACTTCTAAGTAAGAAGATGCATTAAAGATGTTGAATCCTGCTGTTACATTGCTTTCACGATCATATACGCGTGCAACATCTCCTTTGCGATCAAAAGTACGGTTCTCTAAAGTAATATCTTGTAAGGCAACAATTAAAGTGTCACCAATTCCTTCAAGGTTGTAAAAAACGTTCACTTCGTTCATCCTTTCTCTTTTCCATCTGTCTTCTTCCGATTTTTCGCTAAAATAAAGATTGGTTCAAATTCTCCATCTTCATATACGAATGAAAGTGATGTAATCGGAACATGCCCTTCGGCAAAAAATTTCATTGTCATTTGTGCAATAATATCATAACCGATTTCGTTGACGATATCAGCAATAATTAATACATCTTGGTGAGGAACAGCAACAACCATGTCACCAGAAATCTTTTCACGCATCGATTGTAGTAACGATTCGTTTAAAATACGAGTCGCGTCATACCCATCATTTGTGTTTAAAAAGTAGAATGTATTACCCGCTACTGTGTCTTGTTTAAATTCATAACCTAATGAGCGTGCGTTGAATAATGCCATTTCACGCACTTGCTGTTCTGTAAGTTCTAATTTTTGTAATAGACGCTCATCAATTAGTCGATACGTTTTATTCGAATCTAGCGCGTAGTAAATACGTGTTTCCGCCGTATGATCCGTCATAATAAACGGATTTCCTTCTTCTGCTTGTTTCGGGAAAGAAGTAGAGCGAATAACAGGTAAAATTTTCGCTCCGCTATTTTCTTCTTTATGCATCGCAATTAGCGCTTCTTGTACGTAATAAGCAACTTCTTCAATTGCCTTTTCCTTGTTCACTTCCCATTTTGCCACAACTCCTGGAAGCGATACGTTAATACCTTTTTTGGAGTCTTTTTGTTCAATACGTAAAACTTCTTTCTCACTATCATACTGAAAGTCCCATTCTGGGCGAGATAATTTCTTTATTAACTCATCTTTCATCTTTTTACTTGTCATCTTCATCTCTTTTTTCCTCCCTTCCAAAAAAATAACCTCCCCCGCGAAGGTAGAGGTTGTTTTACAATTCAATTGGCAAATTGCCTTATTTTAAACCTTCAATGAACTCTTCGATTTGTTCTTGTGTTTTACGATCTTTGTTTACATAGCGACCAGTTTCTTCACCTTTATTGTACGCTACAAAGCTCGGAATGCCAAATACGTCTAATTTTACACATAGATCAATAAACTCATCACGATCTACATAGTAAAATGAGAAATCACTATATTTCTCTTCTACTTCTGGCATAAATGGATCTACAAAGCGGCAGTCTGGGCACCATTCTGCTGAGAACATAAAGACTACATTCTCTTCATTTTTTAACTGTTGGAATTGCTCCATGCTTTCTAATGACTTCATCTATATTTCCTCCTCTAACGGGTGCATTTTTCATGTTATAATCTTTCTTTTATACTACCATACATCGCGCACGGTGCAAGGTTTATGCTTGCTTTTTATCATACTTATATTGCCCAACTAACAACTTAACAACGTGTACAAATAATTCCGTGCGGTCGACATAATCATCTGTAAAAATACCGATAGCACCTTCGTGACTACGAATATCTTTTCGCTGCACAAACTCTTCCATCACTTCGCTTAATTCCTTACCATCTTCAAGAGGTGCTAAAAAATCGTCTGGTAACGTAATACGCGCTCCTCCGGCCACAAATACTTTCCCATCCATTGTTGCTAGCGCGCCCCAGTTACACATAAATAAACCGTGCTCCGTTTTCATTACGCCGCCTTCTAGCCCAATACCAATTGGAGCTTCTCCTTCCTCTAGCGCTCGCTTCGCTCTATTAATCGCTCCTTGCATCGTCTCTTCATCTGAGAAAGGCTGAGCTGATACTCCTGACGGAACAGAAAGAGATGTAATTTCAGCATCTTTCCAAACCTTCTCCACAGCGCCAACCTTCGTTTTATTCTTTGATCCTACTACTACTTTCATTTCGTTCACCTCTATAAAAATTCATCATTCTATTCTAATATCCCTATCAGATACGAATTAAGCATCAACCACTACCACATATCACCAAGTCATCTATTCAGCCTAAAAAAGAAGGTTTTTTCTAGCAACATTACCGTCTTCAAAAACAAAAACAGCCTTCCTCTCACTTCCTACTTGGGGTCTTCATACATCATTCGAACACCAATTAAGCACTGACCATTCCCACTCATGGATGGGGCATCTATTCAATCTAAAAAAAGAAGGTTTTTTCTAACAACATTACCGTCTTCAAAAACAAAAACAGCCTTCCTCTCACTTCCTACTTGGAGTCTTCATACATCATTCGAACACCAATTAAGCACTGACCGCTCCCACTCATCGATGGGTCATCTATTCAATCTAAAAAAGAAGGTTTTTTCTAACAACATTACCGTCTTCAAAAACAAAAACAGCCTTCCTCTCTTTTCCTATCCAGGGTCTTAATACACCATTCGAGCACCAATCAGGCACTGACCGCTCCCACTCATCGATGGGTCATCTATTCAAGCCAAAAAAAGAAAGGCCTCTTCAGCCCTTCTTCCTCTCTACGCGTTATTCTTAATTGTCTCTAACGTCGTTTTATCTGTTGTTCTTACAAGCTTCGTAATTAATTCTTTCGCCGCTGCATAATCATCAACATGTAAAATTGAAGCATGTGTATGAACGTAGCGCGCACAAACACCAATTACTGCTGATGGGATACCAGAGTTACTTGTATGTACACGGCCCGCATCTGTACCACCTTGTGAAATAAAGTATTGGTACGGAATGTTGTTTGTTTCTGCTGTATCTAAAATGAATTCGCGTATTCCTCTATGTGTTACCATCGTGCGATCGTAAATACGAAGAAGAGCACCTTTTCCTAATTGACCGAACTGTGTTTTGTCACCAGATGCATCGTTTGCTGGACTTGCATCAAGCGCATAGAAAATGTCTGGTTGAATCATATTTGCAGCGGTTTGCGCTCCGCGAAGACCTACTTCTTCTTGTACAGTAGCACCAGAATATAATGTATTTGGTAATGTTTCGTCTTTTAATTCTTTTAACAATTCGATTGCAAGACCACATCCGTAACGGTTGTCCCAAGCTTTCGCCATAATTTTCTTCTCATTTGCCATCGGTGTAAACGGGCAGATCGGCACGATTTGTTGTCCTGGTTTTACACCAATTTCAATCGCATCTTCATAACTATCTGCACCTATATCAATTAACATATTTTTTATATCCATCGGTTTTGCACGTTGCGCGTCACTTAATAAATGAGGAGGAATAGAACCAACAACCCCAATAACAGGACCATTCTTCGTCATAACTTGTACACGCTGTGCTAATAAAACTTGGCTCCACCAGCCGCCTAACGTTTGAAAACGAAGCATTCCGTTTTTCGTAATTTGCGTAACCATGAAACCTACTTCATCCATATGACCTGCTACAAGAACACGTGGGCCAGTTTCGTCCCCTTTTTTCAGACCAAATACGCTACCTAAACCGTCTTGTACAATTTCATCCGCATATTTGCTTAATTCTTGTTTCATAAAACGGCGTACATCATGTTCAAAACCTGATGCACCTTGTAATTCTGTTAACGTACGAAATAATTGTAATGTCTCTTTATTCACGAAGTCCCCTTCTTTCAAACCTTAGTAGAATACCTCTTTTATTGTAACGAAATTTTCGAAATGTTTCTAGTTTCTTCTTTTTTAGCTGTATTTGCTTTATAATTATTATCGGTACACTATTTTTATTTTATAGAATTGAGGTGAATATATGAGCTGGAAAGGTTTAGTAGCAGGTCTTGGCGTTGGGTTCGCAGCTGGTTATCTCGTTGCAAACAAAGTACAAGAACAATCCCATATTTCTTCAGAAAAAGCATTGAAAATGGTGAAACAAGCATTAAGTCATAAAGGTGAAATTACTGGCTCTTGGGTACATATGGTTCCAGAGACATTTGAAAAATATGATGTCGCATATGAAGTTTATCGCGGCGGTCTTACAACAATGTTAGATGATATACAAGAACGATTTGAATTTTTAGTTGATGCTAAAACAGGTACTGTTTTAGAGGTTATAGCAGCATAAAACGGAGGGTTCCCATTAGGTGAACCTCTTATTTTTTTGAAATTGCGGGTATTGATTAAAATTATATCAGCGATTTTTTAAATATATCGACTTACCGACAAAACCCGACAATAAAAAAGAAGCTACTCCAATAAATATGATGGAACAACCTCCTATTTTTATGCTTCTATACTCGTTTTCCGTTCTATTTTTTCTACGATATGACCTTCCTCATTCCACTTCACAGCTCGATAATATGCGTCATGGTAAAACGTAAACCATGCCTCTTTTTCAGCACCATACTTCATCCACTTTTGCTTATTTTCAATCGAGGTCATCGGATAATCATCGTATGACATTACCCATAATACATTTTGATGCGCGTGCGTCGGCAATAGGTCTGCTAAATGAAGCATCGTTTCTCCTTGGCTTTCTAAAGCAATAACTGCATGTCCATCACTATGCCCACCCGTATGTGCCATCTTGATTTCATCTGTAATTTCTATTTCTTGCTGGAACGTAACAACTTGATCTACAATTGGCTCCCAATTTTCCTTCCAATATGTATTACGTGATCTAATGTTTGGATTCCTCATTTCATTCCATTCTGTTTCACTTACGTAAACTTTCGCATTTGGAAATGCCGGTACAAGGTGATCATCTTCCCATTTTGTTAGACCAGATGCATGATCAAAATGAAGATGTGTCATCAAGACGTAGTCGATATCTTCAGGCTTTAATCCTAATTTTTCTAATGATTCATAAACCGATGATTCTTCTGTTACACCTTGATTGCGTTTCATCTTCTCATTCAACTTACCGTTTCCTATCCCGGAATCAATGAGCATATTTCCATCTTTTGTTTGCAAAAGTAACGGATCTGTTCGTAAATAAATATGATTTGTATCATTATGTTTATATTTACGTGACCAAAGTACTTTCGGCACGACTCCAAACATTGCTCCTCCATCTAAATGTGTATTCCCACCTTTTAACCACGTTACTTTTATATCTCCAATTTGTAACTGTTCCATTACACATCCCCCTTTTTAATTAATCTTAACATAAAATTCTGATTATTTTAGGTGTAAAAAAACCTACGCATTACTGCATAGGCTCTGTACGATATTTTGCTTCAACTCGGTAAATACGATGACCTTTACTAGAGAATTTCTCTTCGTATTCAGTCATGATGTTACCTTCAAAGTCGCTGTTATGAAGATCTAAGCTTAAGTACGTTAGTAACATACCATACTCAGCCATACTCATAAGAGAATATTCAAATAAACCTTGGTTATCTGTTTTGAAATGAATTTCTCCGCCTTCTACTAACACTTCTTCGTAATTACGTAAAAATGTTTTATACGTTAAACGACGCTTCGTATGACGTTTCTTTGGCCATGGATCTGAGAAGTTTAAATAAACGCGATCAATTTCACCTTTCGCAAAGAAAACTGTTAAATCTTCAGCATCTTTATTAATTAACTTTAAGTTTGGTAATTCTTCTTCAATTAATTTATCAAGTGCATCTACAACAACACTTGTGAATTTTTCAATTCCAATATAATTAATATGTGGATTCGCTTTCGCCATATCATACATGAAGCGGCCACGACCTGTACCTACTTCAATGTGAATTGGTTGTTCGTTTCCAAATACTTCTTTCCAGCTACCAGCGCGCTCCTCTGGGTTTCCGATTACGATATGTGAATATTCATTAATTCGATCCATTGCATACGGTTTATGTCTTAAACGCATAGATGTTTCCCTCTCTTTACATAGCTATTTTAAAGGAATAATTCCTTCTTTCTTTTTTAATCAATCTACCAAACAAAAAACCAAGTACGTACGAGCACTCGGTCCGTTTCTTTCAAGTATAAGATGTACCATTTTGATAAAAACTACATACAGCATTAAACATTCCATGACGAAACAGCTTTTTCTCTTACATTTGAAGAGAAAAACAATCGAAAGGATGATCCGTTCATGCCAATTAATCAACAACATCAATTAGAAGTGCTGAAAGATATTTTAGTCAACCACCAAAGTGATTGCTGCGGGACAGTTTCAGAATGCGAGCAATTAGAGCGCCTCATTCAATCGTTACTCGCAAACGATAATATAAGTAGTGACGCTAAAACAATGCTAAACGATGTATATTCTTATAGTCAATCGGGTAAATCTTCCTCTAATTTGGACAACCATATTTCCAATAATCAAGAACAACTTACTCAGTGGATTGCTGGAATGGACAATTTTTCTTAAGTATCATTCTGAAGCAAGTAGTTGCTGTAAATATTGATGCCAATATTCAGCTTCTGCTTGCTGTTTTTTTGTTGTATGCCATTGAATAGACAAAATCGTTTGTGCTATCACATACCATCTCATACGCCTAAGCAGCGATTCATCCATTTCAATATCATAGTAACCGAGCCACTCACTCCATTCCTGGCGCGGAATGTACCAATATAATAACATACCGAGGTCTAGAGCTGGGTCAGCAATTACAGCTCCATCCCAATCAATTAAAAACAATTCATCTTCATCCGACAATAGCCAGTTGTTATGATTTACATCACAATGGCATACAACGAATTCATTGTATTCAATAGCTTTTAATGAATCCATTAAATATTGAAGGCCTTGCTGAATTGTTTCATCATCCCTTATATCTCCTCTTAAAACGAGTTGCAGTTGTTGTAATAACTCTTGTGCGTGAAGCGGCTGCTTCCCAAGTCTTTGAATCATCTGTACAAGCGCTTTAGAGGAGTGTATTTTCTTCAAAAGTTTCGCAACACGTTCTAGTTTCATATCCTCTGGCTCTAGCTTCTGTCCCGGAAGCCATTTTTGAGCAGAAATTACATCACCATTCGTTACCCTTCTTGTCCAAAGTAATTTTGGAACAATTCCTTCTGCTGACAATACCGCTAAAAAGGGCGATGTATTCCGCTTTAAAAATAACTTCTGTTGTCCGTTTTGCGCAATATATGCATCGCCCGTTACTCCACCAGCCGGTACAAGACTCCACTCTTTTCCTAATAATTGTTCCAACCATTCCATATTCATTACCCGTTAACAAATCCTTATCTTTTATAGTTATGAAAAGAAAAACCGCAACATTTCTACACATGTTGTGGATTCATATATTTTACTGTAAATGAAAAGAAAAATTAGCCTAAGCCAAAAATCCTCTATTTTATTTTACAAAACCTGTCATAGAATGACAACTTATCAAAATCGTCACCTTTGTCAATTCTACATTTATTACATTCTCATCGTCAAGTAGCGATTTGTCACATTATCGTCAATATATACGTGCTAATTGGAGCGAGCTTAAGTTCCTTTCCTCTAAATGAAGAAATTGGCTCTATTTTCGCTTCGTTTTCGTTTACTAACACATGCCACGTTGCTTCTTTCGGAAGTTGCACAGTTTTAGCTTCTAAACCGCTATTAAATAAGATGATAATCTCTTTCCATGGCCCAAACGTTTCTGCATGCTCTAGGTGATATGCAAGTACTTCTGTAGATGTTTGTAAAAAAGTCATATGTTTTTTTATAAGATCTGCGCTTTGTAATCGGAATGCCCCATGCTCTTTACGAATCGCAATTAAACCTTTTATATAGTTAACGGTCTCTATCTCTTTCTCTTTTTGATCCCAATCTAATTGATTGATCTCATCATTTGCATTATAACTATTTTCATTTCCTTTCTTCGTACGATAAAACTCTTGCCCTGCGTGTAAGAAAGGGATGCCTTGTGAAAGAATAACCATTGCGCTCGCTAACAGGTGACGTTTTTTCAAAATCGTTTCTGATTCTTCATTACTGCGCACTAGTTTATCCCACATCGTCATATTATCATGACATTCTACATAGTTAATGCTTTGCGCTGGCTCTAGAAACAGCCCTGTTTCTTTCATACTTAAAAGACTTCCTGCTGCAATATACTGCAAATGATTACAGTCTACATGCCCACCAAATGCAAAACCACGCTTATTTATATGAAATGTACTCCCTTTTATCCCATCACGAAATTGATCATTAAATTGCGCGATATGTGGCATTTTCTTCGCATTATTTAACGTTGCTTTTTCCTCACGAGGAAGCGGTGTTTGTAAATCCCATCCTTCTCCTAATAACAAAGCATCTCGTTTTATGTTTCGCACTTCTTTTTCTATCATATTCATCGTATCAACATCTAAAATTCCCATTAAGTCGAATCGGAATCCATCGACATTGTATTCAGTAAGCCAATATAAAATAGACTCTACAATGAATTTCCTCATCATTTTCCGTTCAGACGCTATATCATTTCCGACTCCCGTCCCATTAGAAGGCATACCATCTTCACCATGACGAAAATAGTATCCTGGAACAAGCTTTTCAAATGATGATAGCTCTCTTTCATAAACATGATTATAGACAACATCTATAATCACCCTAATACCTTGTTCATGAAATGTTTCAATTAGTTGTTTGCACTCAACTATCCTGTTATACGGATCAGAGGGGTTTGTAGCATAATATCCTGTTGGTGCATTGTAATATAATGGATTATATCCCCAATTATAGGCGGACGAAGGATTCGCCTCATCTACACCACCGAAACAATATAAAGGTAATAGTTCAACATGTGTAACACCTAAATCTTTTATATGAGACAACCCTGTTAATGTCCCATTCCGTCCTGTTGTTCCCTCTTCCATCAATCCTTTATATGTTCCCTTTTGAATTACTCCACTATTTGGATGTATAGTCGCATCACGAATATGCAGTTCATACAATATGGCATCTGTCATTGATTGTAATGTTGGTAATCCCTCTCGTCTTGTTACATTCGTTTTTTCTAAATTGATAACAACACCATGTTTTCCATTTACCGTCACCGACTTTGCATAAGGATCCACAGCTTCGTTCCATATTAAATTAATACAAACAAGAAATGTATAGCGTGCTCCGTCTAAATCACCTTGTAATGTTTGAATCCAAACTCCGTTTTCTCCCCTGTACATTTCATGATCGGTATATTCTTTATCGCTCTTATAAATTCTTACTTTCGCAAGCCTTGCAGTTGGGGCCCATACTTTAAATGTCGTTTCTTCTTTTTGATAAACAGCACCTAAATCTGTACCTTCGTAATAATACTTTTCATCGAAACTTTCTGTTCGAATAACAGCACCTATTTGTAAATCAGTTTCTTCATTCCGTTCATCTCGTACTGTATAATACTTCCCCACATCTAGCGGCTCTTCTATAAAGCACTCATACTTCGTTGCATCTGGAAGCGCAATCGTATGAGCAATCGGTAAATCTTTCACATTACTTCCTTCTTGCAAACGAAATGTCCGACTTGTTCCATACGCATGTGGGAGCAAAATTGTAATTTTATTCATTTCATCTAAATAGGCATCAAATGGACGTTTTACTTTCAACATAAAAAAATCACCATCATTCTCAAAGTTAAAATAAAGTGAAACTTTAATGAGCGAGAAAATTTCTCCATCCTCACTTATTATTAGCCTTCACCAATTAGGCGAGATAAAATGAGCTGCAAATGATAAGGCTTTTCTTATCAACAAGACTCTATACAGTAACTCCATTCTTCTCTATAGTATATTCACCTGCATAAAAAACGTTTTCAACATTCTATTTTTGTAATTTTATTTCAGCAATCGATTTATACTTCGGGGTTTCTTTCACGTGGGATTCGTATAAAGTAATTGTATCTGCTTGAAATGATATTTCAGGCACTTCTTTTATACTTTCTAAACGAAACTTTTCTTCTCCTATCCATTTACGAGCAACGGTAATATGCGGGTGATATGGGCGTGTTTCTAGAGAAAATCCATTTTCTTCACAAATGGCATGTATTTGCTTTTGCAACTGAAACAAATCGTGATTCTCACTTACCTTCGCCCAAAAAATACGAGGCTGATCTTCCCTACCAAACGTTGAAAAACCTTGTAGTGTGAACGATAGTTCTTTTGTTTCTGCAATTGTTTGTAATCCATTCTTTATTCCCTCTAATTGTTCCCCCGTTGCACTCCCTAAAAATGAAAGGGTAATATGATAGTCTTCTTTATGTACCCATGAACGAAATTGTAATTCCTCTTGCATATCCTCTTTATAGTTAGACAGCATTTCTTTTATATGATTCGGTAACGTAATTGCGACAAAATAATGCAGTTCCATGTACATCTTCTCCTTCTTTTCTATTGTTGCTTTTCTTTCTTATCTCATTCAGGTAAAAAGAAGCCGCTCTCCAAAATAGAGAGCGGACATTATTTATATATCCATTACTTCGCTAATTCATGAATTGCTTGCGCGTAAATTGCTGTTGCTTTCAATAAGTCTTCAATTTCGATATACTCATCTTTTTGATGCGCAAGTTCTTCTTTTCCAGGGAATAGCGGGCCAAATGCCACACCAGCTTTTAATGAACGAGCATAAGTACCGCCGCCGATTGCTAATAGTTCTGCTTTTTCACCTGTTTGTTCTTCATACACACGTTGTAACGTACGGATTAATACGTGATCTTTATCGACGTGATGTGGGCGAGAATTAGAATAGTCAGCCACTTCAAAACCATGCGTACCAACATATTCTTTCAACTTCACAATTGTTTCTTCAAAGTTAGTTGTAACTGGGTAACGTACGTTTAGCCCTAAGTTACCACCGTTTTCTTTCGTATAAGAAATGCGACCGACATTCACTGTTAACGGACCGCTAATTTCATCTTTGTAAGCAATAGTAGCTTTTTCACCAAAAATATCACCAGTAAATGTTTCTGTTGCAAATGTCGCAAATGCAGTTGCTTTTCCATCAAGTGAAACTGTAGTTAAGAAGTTTGCTAATAATAAACCTGCATTTTCTCCTTTTTCAGGAGTAGATCCGTGCGCTGAAATTCCTTCTATTTGCAACGTCACTGTATTTCCTTCTATAGTCGATTTCCCTATTTTTTTAGCAGTTTGTAAATACTCTTCATATGCTACTGTAAGTGCATTTACATCTTCTCCTGTGATAACTGCTTCTGCAAAATCAGGAACCATATTTAAACGGCGCCCTGAATCAAATGAAACAAGTTCATATGTACCTTTTTTCTCTTCACTACCATTTTGCACAACTTGTATATCAGAAATTCCTTTTTCTGCATTAATAATTGGAAAGTCTGCATCCGGTGCAAAACCAATTGTTGGCATTTCTTCATTTTTAAAGTAGTGATCTACACATTTCCAATTGCTTTCCTCATCTGTTCCTATAATCATACGAACACGTTTTGAAAGAGGTAAGCCTAATTCTTTCAAAATTTTCATTGCATAATATGCTGCCATCGTTGGGCCTTTATCGTCAATTGCACCACGTGCAAAAATCTTTCCATCGCGAATATTCGCACTATATGCGGGAGTCGTCCAGCCATCTCCTTCTGGTACAACGTCAACGTGACAAAGAATACCTACTAATTCTTCTCCTTGTCCCATTTCAAGATGACCTGCATATCCTTCTAAATTTTTAGAAGCAAAACCTTCAGCTTCTCCTTTATGTAACATGAAAGATAGAGCTTTTTCTACACCTTCACCGAATGGTGCGCCCTCTTTCGCAGATTCTTCTTCCCATACACTTTTAATTTGTAAAAATTGTTGTGTATCACGAATTAAATCATCTTTTCGTTTTGCAACTTCTTCTGTCCAATTAATCGCTGACATCACGCATCCATCCTTCACTATATTGTTTCTTTCATCATAACAAACAGAAATCTCTTATGCCATACACGAAAACTAAATACCGAACAATTGTAATATTTCAGATATTTCTTATTAGTTTTTCTTTTGTTTTTCCAAAAAAATTTGCAGGAATTTGGCGTTTTACGTAGAATTTTATGTGTTAGTTGACTGACCATATATACAATGTCAACTACCAATATTTTTCTATATGAATATTTGTTAAATTTCTGTAAAATTTAAGTAGATTAAAGCATGAATTTTATCATGTAGAGTACAATGGTAGTAACGACCTTCTTTCCTGAATGGGGTCAAAAAAACTAGTAGAGGAGTGGTTTTCTCTTGAAACCTACAACTACTCGTATGCTAACACGCATTAAATCAATTTATATGTACATCAATGAAAACGGAACGGTAACGACGAAAGACCTTGTAGATGAGTTCGGGATCACACCGCGAACGATACAACGTGATCTAAATGTGTTGCAGTTTAATGAACTCGTGTATAGCCCTTGCCGCGGTAAGTGGACAACAACAGGAAAGAAAGTGAGAATGACCTCATAACGAAAAATAATTGTATGGTAAATAAATACATACCCCTTTCTAATAATTAGAAAGGGGTCTTTTCTGCGCCTATAAAGGTACTACTTTTCAGTATCTACTTGATATGTTTTTAACATTTCTACTTCTTCATCTGTTAGCTCTCGGTATTGTCCAAGTTCTAGTTCTTCATCTAATACTAACGGACCCATCTCTGTTCTCTTTAGGTAGACTACTTTTTTTCCTACCGCTTCAAACATACGCTTCACTTGATGGAATTTCCCTTCCGTAATCACAAGCTCAATTTCAGAAATATCATCGCTTTTCAATATTGTAAGTGCACCTGGCTTTGTTTCATAGCCATCGTCTAAAATAACACCTTTAGCAAATTCTTTTACATCCTCTTCTGTTACTACTCCTGCAACGTGTGCATAATATTTTTTCGGCACATGCTTTTTCGGAGATAATAATTGATGTGATAACTTCCCATCATTTGTTATCAATAAGAAGCCTTCCGTATCGATATCAAGTCGTCCAACTGGGAACGGATCAAAGATTGCATCTTCTAATTCTAATAAATCTATTACTGTTTCATGATTATCATCTTCCGTCGCTGAAATAACACCTTGTGGTTTATGCATCATTAAGTAAACAAATTCTTTGTATTCCACAACTTCACCGTGAATCATAACTTCTTGCTCTTCTACATTTACATGAACTTTCGCATCTTTTACTGGCGTTCCATCAATTTTCACAACGCCATCTTTCAATAATTTCTTTACTTCTTTTCTACTTCCATATCCCATATTTGCTAATAATTTATCTAATCTCACGTTTTTCACCTTCTTTATTTATCATAGAAAAGGGGACGTAATTACGCCCCTCTTGATTTCAACTTTATTTTAAATCTACTACCAAGTTTACGTTGAATTTTATCTAATGCTTCTCCACCAAATACTCTTTCCAGTACTCCTGTGCGAATTGCTAACAATCCGTAAACAAGACCGCCAATACCTGCACAAATCGCAACTGTTATAAGAGCACCAATACGGCCATCAGGCGAAATCATGAAGGATAGAACCCATTGTGATAGTTTTACAGCAACGACCATTATAAGTGTCAGTACTGCAATTTGGAATGTTCTTTTATATACAACACCGAATGAATAGTGTGCGTATTTTTTAATTTGTTGATTTGTGTACCAAACAGAAGCTAAGAAACCAACTGCTGTCGCTAGAATTGCTCCTACTGTACCGAAATAACGAATAAAGATTACGTTACATACAAATTTCAAAATAACGCCCATTATAAGCGCAATAATCGCATGCTTCTGCTGGTTAATACCTTGCAGGATTGCTGCTGTTACTGTAAATAAAGCGAATAACAACGCAACTGGTGCATACCACATTAATACTTGTCCACCTAGTGGATCTGAATCGTAAAACGCAGTATAAATTGGATATGCAAGTGAAGAAATACCGACAACTGCTGGCAATGTTAAAAACATATTTGCCTGGAATGTTTGTGTAATTTGTAATTTCAAATAGCGGTATTGTTTTTCAGTAAATGATTTTGTGATTGCTGGTACAAGCGTTAAACTAAACGCTGTTGCAAGTGATACAGGAATCATAATTAACTTATGCGTCCACATTGTGAAAATACCGAGAGCTCGCTCTGCGATATCACCTTGACCAATCGCCTGCATAATTGAGTTAAATGTCAATGTATCAATTTGTTGATATAAAGGAATTGTTAACCCAATTACAACGTAAGGAATCGCATATGCAAATAACTCTTTAAACAATTGAACGGTGCTTACTGTTGATTCTGGTACAGTTTGTTCAATTAAATATTGATCCAAATATTTTTTACGTTTTAGCCAGTACCAAATTAACACACCGAGTGCTCCAACCGCTGAAACGAACGCAGCAAATGTCGCTACTCCAACTGCTGTTGCAACTGTACCGCCAAGTACTTTAATAACGATAAAACTACCTGCTAATAAAAAGACGATACGAATAATTTGTTCAATAATTTGTGAAACGGTAGTTGGTCCCATAGACTGGTGACCTTGGAAATAACCACGAATTAAACTCGCTGCTGGTACAACAATAAGCGCGAAGCTTACAAGACGAATGATCGTCGTAACTTCTCCTACATTATTGTGTATACTTTGTTTACCAAGCATCGCTTCTGCAAACAATGGCGCCGTCATGTACAGCACTAGGAACGAAAGAACTCCTGTTACGATCATCATAACCATTCCCGAGCGGAACATTCTCCGGCTCGTTTTATAATCGCCAAGCGCATTATATTTGGAAACAAATTTTGAAACAGCAAGTGGCACACCTGCCGTTGCGATACTTAAAAAGATCGTATATGGAATGTATCCATATGTATAGAGCGTTCCGCCTTCTGTTCCTACTAATGCATGAAACGGAAAGACGTAAATCATGCCTAAGAACTTTACTAAAAATGTCCCTAGCGTAACAATAAGCGTTCCGCGCAGAAATTTCGAATCGGACATACAAAAATCCTCCTACATCTACATAAAGTGAAACTATAATTAGTTGGAGACTTCTCTCCTACTCCTTATTAGTTGAACCATTCGAGCATTTACAGGCTAACAGACTCCCTATTTACTTCTCCTAAATCTTGAGGTTTTAGTCTTATCGCCTACAAATGGCAGGATAGTGCTGAACTCTAACTTTTGTATTGTACCACAATTCTCTCATTAAGCAGTACTTCACTCTATTTTTCTTTTAAGGGAAAACATGCTATTCTTTTAGGCAGGAAATGTAGAAAATGAGGTCGATATATTATGCATTATGATGTTATTGTCATCGGCGGCGGTCCTTCTGGGCTAATGGCTGCAATTGGTGCTGCAGAAGAAGGCGCAAATGTCTTACTTCTTGATAAAGGAAATAAACTTGGGCGTAAACTTGCAATTTCTGGTGGCGGACGCTGTAACGTAACGAACCGTCTACCACTTGATGAAATTGTTAAACATATACCAGGAAACGGTCGCTTCTTATACAGCGCTTTTTCTATTTTTAATAATGAAGATATTATTACATTCTTCGAAAATCTCGGTGTTAAATTGAAAGAAGAAGACCACGGTCGCATGTTCCCTGTGTCAAACAAAGCACAATCTGTTGTAGACGCACTTTTAACACGATTAAAAGACTTAGGTGTAAAAATTCGTACAAATACGCCTGTTGAAACGATTGAATATGAAAATGGTCAAACAAAAGCAGTTATACTGCAAACAGGCGAAGTGTTAGAAACAAATCACGTCGTTATCGCTGTTGGCGGAAAATCAGTTCCTCAAACTGGATCTACTGGAGACGGATATGCTTGGGCTGAAAAAGCGGGTCATACAATCACAGAATTATTCCCAACAGAAGTACCTATCCTTTCAAACGAGCCGTTTATACGTGACCGCTCATTACAAGGTCTTGCTTTACGTGATATAAACTTAAGTGTATTAAATCCGAAAGGAAAAGCTATCATTTCTCACAAAATGGACATGCTCTTCACTCATTTCGGCCTATCTGGACCTGCTGCTCTTCGCTGTAGCCAATTCGTCGTGAAAGCACTGAAAAAGTTTAAAACGAATACAATACAAATGAGTATTGATGCATTGCCAGAGGAAAATAGTGAACAACTATTTCAGCGCATGCTGAAACAAATGAAAGAAGATCCGAAAAAAGGAATTAAAAACGTTTTAAAAGGTTATGTTCCTGAACGTTACTTCCTATTCTTATTAGAAAAAAATGAAATTGACGGCAGCGAACAAGCTGGACAAGTTTCTCACGAAAAGATTCGTGCACTTGTGAAAGACTTTAAAGAGTTTACTGTGAATGTAAATGGTACGCAGTCAATTGAAAAAGCATTCGTTACTGGCGGAGGTGTATCCGTGAAAGAAATTAATCCGAAAGAAATGTCTTCTAAATTTACGAACGGCTTATATTTCTGCGGAGAAGTTCTTGATATTCATGGTTATACTGGTGGCTATAATATTACATCAGCCCTTGTTACTGGTAGAATTGCTGGAACGACTGCTGGAGAAAACGCGAAAATGCAATATTAAAAAAAGAAACAGGGATTCCTGTTTCTTTTTTAATATTGCCATGAAATCATTATCGGCGATTTCTCAAATATATCGACTTACCGACAAGAAGCGACAAACATCTGCTCCATGTAACTTTCCATTGCTTTTTTGTTGCTTTATATACCTTAGTACCTTTATATTTTATATTGTTGAATATTTAAAAAAGGGTAAGGGGAAAACAAATGAGAAAAAAAGTCATGATGTCTTTAATGTTAATGACGTTTCTTTCTGCGGTAGAAGGAACGATTGTTAGTACAGCAATCCCTCGTATAACGAGTGATTTGTCAGGCGTCGAACTTGTTAGTTGGGTATATGCAATTTATATGCTTGCAACAGCTGTTTCGACTCCAATATACGGAAAGCTCGCTGATTTATTTGGCCGTAAAAAAGTTTTACTGATCGGAGCTACAATCTTTTTAGTCGGTTCTGCACTTTGCGGAGTCGTTACATCGATGGAACAATTAATCTTCTTCCGCGCGCTTCAAGGTATCGGTGCTGGTGCTGTTATGCCAATCACAATGACGATTATTGGAGACTTATATAGCGAAGCGAAAGACCGCGCGAAAGCACAAGGTTGGATGAGTGCCGTTTGGGGTGTATCCGGTGTTATCGGACCGTTAGTAGGTGGATTTTTAGTTGATTCCCTTTCTTGGCGTTATATTTTCTTCCTAAACGTTCCATTCGGAATTATCGCTTGCTTAATGATTGCAATTTACTACAAAGAATCTATTAAACCTGCTAAGCATCATATCGATTATCTTGGTGCAACAGTCTTCTCATTAAGTACAATCGCTCTACTATATGCATTATTAACAGGTAGCAGTAAGCAAAACTGGGGAGACATGACAATTATCGGCCTATTAATCTTTGCCGCTATTTCATTTATTATTTTCTTATTCATCGAGAAGAAATCTCCGGAACCATTAATTCCGCTAGCACTTTTCTCTAACCGTACATTATCTACGATAAATATATTAACTCTTATTGCTGGCGCAATGATTATTAGTATTACAATGTACCTTCCAATTTGGAGCCAAGGTGTATTAGGGAAAAACGCTACAGAAGCTGGACTTATTTTAATGCCAATTCCTGTTATGTGGACATTTGGCGCTATTTTCTCTGGTAACTTAGTAGGCAAATTAAAAACGAAACAAATCATTTTACTTGGAGCTAGCATTTTATCAGTCGCTACGTTCTTATTATTTACACTATCAACAAATTCACCATCGTTCCTTATTTATGTAGCAGTCGGATTATTCGGCTTAGGCATGGGGCTTGTGACACCGATTTACATGGTAACAATTCAAGCAGCCGTACCAGCTCATACACGCGGAACAGCTGTTGGTTTAAACACATTTATTAATACATTTAGTCAAACGTTAGGTGCTGCAATATTCGGTACAATCTTCAATACGATGATTCACGCACGTGGTATTAAAAATCTTGATCTTGTATCTGGTGGACATGGCGGTACTACAGCAAACGTAGTAACCGAATCGCAATCTGCATTAGCATCAAGCGTACACGTCATTTATATGAGCACTTTCGTATTAGCAGTATTTACATTAATTATCGCTTGGCTCTTATTAAAGCCAGCTACACAAACAAGTGAGCAACAATAAAAAGGATGACCATTTTGGTCATCCTTTTTTATTCTTCATTCTCCACAATATGTTTCAGCATGGATAATTTATTATCCCAAAAACGTTCATAATACGAGAGCCATTGTTGTAATTCTTCTAATGGTTCTGGATGCAAACGATATATCTTCTCTCTTCCGCTTTTTCTTCCACTTACTAAATTCGCTTCTGAAAGAATATGAAGGTGCTTTACAACCGCAGTACGACTCATCGGAAAATGATCCGTTATTTTGGAAATCGGTAACTCTTTGTCACTTAATAACCGTATTACTTCTCGGCGGGTTGGATCAGCAATTGCTTGAAATACATCATATTTCGCTGCTGACGAGGACACTTAGCCTTCGACAACCTTTTTCAGTTTTTCATTTACAATCGCTACCCAACCACCGCTCATTCTATCGCGAATAATAGAGCTCTTCGCATTTGCTTTCGGAAGAATTTCATCAGGATGTTTCCAGCCGCCGTGAATTAACGTAAATTCTGTTTTGTTATCTCCTAAGTCTTTCAAATCAAATGAAACAACCCAGCCATCTGTATCCCATGAGAAAGATAAATGGTTTGGTTCATCAATTTCTAATACTTTACATGGTGATGGCCCAAATGGTGATTGCACATGAAATTCATGTCCTACCTCTAATACAAAATCATTTGGCATAAACCATGACGCAATCCCTTCTGCAGTTGATACTACACTCCATACCTTTTGAATAGACGCGTTAAAAACGATTGTTTGTTTAATATCATTTAATGTATTTTGTTGTTCCATTTTCATTCTCCTTTACTCGGCGTTATAACATAACACCTTTTGGTTATACTTTGATAATATAACACCTTTTAGTTTCATGTCAACGCTAATTCTTTTACTGTTGAGAAATTCTCAACATTTTTTCAACAGGACAAACACCCTCTTAGCATTTCCTCATAATATACTCACAAAGGCAATACAAAATAAAAACTTCTCTCAACATGAAACTCCATCATTCATATTGAAAGAAGCGCCTTACTTATATCATGCGTACTTCGTCTCTCCTCCTTCCCTCAAGGGACAATACGCGAGATATGACAAAGTCAGAAGGAATATGCCCACCATTTGAGTAGGTAGTTATTTCTCTTCTCCTCAACATTTCCTCAGGAGCGAAATGACTACCGACTCACTTTTTTCAAACAAAAATAAAAAGGGGATGAAAGCGATGTTCTATTGCATTAACTGCTCTGATATTCATCATGAAAAACATCCAAATGATAAAGTATTCAAAAACGGTTTTTATATTGATCCATTTTTAGGTGATCGTTATCACCTTGGTATGTGTAAAGATGCCCAAAACCATGAAACAGGGGAGCCTCTTTTAACGACAAAGAAATTAGGCACAACCCAATCTATTATGAACGTATTACCGACACATGTTGTCCCAACATAAAACATAAAAAAGAGCTGGGTGAGCCAGCTCTTTTTTATGCTTTATAAACGATCATTGCTGAAAAACAATAAATTTGGTTTTCATCGTCGTTAATAGAAACACCAACTTGATACTTAATATCTACAAAGTTGCTATCATCAATCTTTTTCAAAAACACATTCACAGCGTCTTCTAAGTCTTTTTCGTGACTTTCATCAAAAACTTTCACACGAATCATGTTAACACCATCCTAGATCGCAGCCCTCCGCCGCTTGATTATTGCCACGGTGCGTATCTATGATGCGATAAAACTTTCCATTCTCATATATATATCCGTCTTCTAACACATATTTTTTATCTTCAGTATAGACATAAAACTTACCTATCATAAATTTACTCGTATATAATTCCAAATAATTTGGTCTAAATTTAGCTACAACTTTATTTGTAATATCAATTTTTATTGTGCGCCCCACCTTCTCTCCCTCCTTTGCAAAGAACGGATTTAGGTATATTGTATTAGCGCTTTTACATTTTATGCTTAAAAATAAGTGGATATGCCTTCTTTCTTCACCTGTACTATTTTTCTAAAAAAATCACTATAAATAAAACCCGAAAAAATACAAAAAAAGCACTTTATCTTATTGACTCGAATATAAATATTATGTTATTATATAAAATTTGACATTTTTACATACGTATGTTATCATTAAAAGTGGTTACCACATATGGAGGTGGATGATTTGTTTCAAATTGGTGATAAAATCGTTTATCCAATGCACGGTGCAGGAATCATCGAAGCAATTGAAGAGAAAGAAATATTAGGTACTTCACGTCAATATTGTGTGATACGCATCATTAGTAAAGATATGCAAGTAATGCTTCCGATGGATCAATTAAAAAAATCAGGTATTCGTTATATCGTTGATCGAGGTACGTTAGATGATATACTTCTTGAATTTCAAAACGGGGAGTCAGACACATCACTCTCATGGAAACAAAGATATACAATGAATATGGAAAAAATGAAAAACGGCAATTTACAAGATAGCGCAGAAGTTGTTCGGGATTTACTTCGCCGCAATAAAGAGAGAACTTTAAATGCGAGTGAAAAACAAATGCTAGATAACGCCCGAAAAATGATGATCAGTGAAGTTGCACTCGTACAAAATGTTTCTGAACATCAAGCAACAGAATTTCTTCAAGATACAATTAATCACTAAATTTAAAATAGCTGGCCGCTATTTTTTTTTTGTAAAAAAAGGACGAAGAGTTTTATCTCTTCGTCCTTTTATATTACCCACGCCCAGCTTGAAACGATGGATATAACGTCATTCCACCATCTGCAAATAGCGTAATTCCCGTTACGTAACTCGCCTCTGATGAAGCAAGCCAAGTTGCTACTGCTGCGATTTCTTCAGGTTTTCCAATATAGCCCATAGGTATCATACTTTCTACGTCAGCACGTTTTTTAGGATCAGCAAACTTTTCTGCATTGATTGGCGTATTAATTGCACCTGGTCCTATATTATTTACTCGAATACCTTTTGGTGCATACTCTAGCGCTAACGTTTCTGTCATCAGTTTAATGCCACCCTTACTTGCTGCATAGTGCACAAATAGTGGCCACGGAATTTTCTCATGAACACTAGACATATTAATGACAGAACCTTTAATATCATGTTCTACAAAATATTTAATCGCTTCACGACTTCCTAAAAAAGCACCTGTTAAATTTGTATTAATTACCCTATTCCAATCTTCAAGCGGCATTTCATGCGACGGTACCGCGTTTTCTATCCCTGCATTATTAATCATAACGTCAAGCGTACCAAACTCTTTCACAGCAGATTGAATGAGATTCACAACATCTGATTCGACGGTTACATCACCTTTTACAGCAATCGCTTCGCCGCCTACCTTTTTAATTTCTTCTAACACATCATTCGCTTCTGATTCTCGTGAGCGATAATTAATAACCACTTTCGCTTTTTCCTTAGCAAACCTCACTCCCATCGCTCTTCCAAGACCAGTTGCTGATCCTGTAATAACGACAACTTTCCCTGCTAAATCACTATACATTTCCATACCTCCTTTAACTTTTGGCTATACCTAACATAATTCCGGCTGCGATAATAAAAACAATACCGACAACGATACCCGTTAATTGACGTTTCGTTTTCTTTTCACCTAATATAAGGATCCCACCAAGCGTGGAAATAATAATTCCCATTTGCGATAGCGAGAAACTTGTTGCGACTCCAACACGCGGCTGCGAAATGAATAAAAACATATTTCCAGCTGCCCAAATTAATCCTGGAATAATATTTCGGATTGCATATTTATTAAATGGATGATGTTTAAAGGTAAGCAAAATCCCACCTAACACCATACCAACTGCTTGTGGCAACAAAGCTGACCAACCATCTACGTTAAATAGTCTAATCACTACTACGTAAACTAAATAGCCGACTGTTGAAATTAATAAAATTACGATACCTCTTTTAAAGTTTGCTGCTTGCTCTGCATTCTTTTCTTCTTCACTTTGAAGCGATGTTAAAATAACACCGATAATAATACAAACGAGCGCTAAAATCCCAAGGACGACCGATATTGTCGTGGACCATTCATGAAATACGATAACGCCAAATAAAGTCGTCGCGACTAATTGAAGTCCTGTTGAAATTGGCATCGTCCTCGAAACACCCATTAAATCAATACTTTTCAATTGATTTGCCTGACCAAGCGCCCAAAATAAACCTGACACAACTCCAACTCCGATAACGGTAGGTGTTAATACTGGCTTCATAAAAATATAAACAACAATTGAGAAAATAAGTGCTCCAAACGTTGTTCCGAGCGTTTGACTATACGGTCCCCCGCCCAGTTTTACGTTAAATAGCACAATACTTCCCCAAAATATAGCTGGTAAAATCGCTAAAAATATATCCATCACTCATTACCTTTCTTTACTAAATGCATAGGTTATCACTCTAAGTCATTAGAGTGAGCTTTTATTTTTTCTTTTTCCCGTTCACAAACTTTTTCTGCAATAGCGTCAGAAACATTCTTTTCTCGCTCCACTTTCTTTATCTTTACGTGATCTAAATGGTCTTCCAAAGTAAGCGTAACTTTATCGTTCGGGGGATTATGCGCTCCTTGAAATGTAAGAAATTGTAGCTTCACTTCATACCTAGGAACAAATTCATCTTTCTTGCCGAGACGCTTTATATTTATGACTGAAGCACATTCATATTGATCTTCTGTCACTTGTCTAATAACTGAATAGTACCTATTTGATAATGCACTCTCTAAAAGCTGTTCTCTTGATTCTTTCGCGAAAGAATCACTTGGAGAAGAGAAAAAAGACGCACATAGCATTGTCATAACTACACATATTTTTTTCATAATTCCCTCCTTGTTCTATAGATTAGTGTTCTCAAAACTGCCATAAAAAAACGACTTTCCCTATATAGGAAAGTCGTTTTAATGAATCCAATATTAACCACCGCTCACTGGTGGGATTAGTGCAACAACATCACCAGATTGGACCCTGTCATCTTCATTTGCATATTCTTCATTAATCGCAACCATAATTGGCTCTGAAACTGGTACATTATATTCGTTCGCAACAACATCTTTTAACTGTGCAACCGTAATATTTTCTTTCTCTATTTGTAATTCACTTGTCCCTGCTTCTTCTTGCAAGTGCGCAAATAACAATACTCGAATCATACTTATAGCTCCTTCCCAGGCTCTCCCGCCGGATATGGTGTTTTTTCTAATTGATCACCAATCCATGAGTCACCATCTTCCCAAAACTCCTTTTTCCAAATCGGAACAATTTGTTTTATGCGTTCCATAATATATTCGTTCGCTTCATAAGCCGCTTTACGGTGTGGTGTTGAAACAGCAACAACAACCGCTATATCAGAAATTTGCAACGTACCGATGCGATGTGTAATCGCAACGTGTGTACCTGGCCATTTCTCTTTCACTTCTAATCCGATTTTCTCTAGCATCTTTTCTGCCATCGTTTTATAAGCGACATATTCTAAGTATAATGTACGACGCCCTTTCGTAAACTCTCTAACCGTTCCAATAAATGTTGTAACAGCACCGCATTCACGTCGAATTACTTTCTTCGTTACCTCTTCAATCGAGATTTCTGTATCAATTACTTCATAATATGTATTTGTCATTTCGCACTCCTAACCGTTTGTAAAAACCAGTCTATGTACAACTCTTCTTCTGTTATATGAAATACTTTATATTCTTCTCGTATATTTACTGGGACATCATACCACGTAATAACCGCCACTATATTTTCTACTTTATGTAAAAGCTCAGCATCTTCCGCAGAACGAAGTAACACTACTTTCGGGTAGTTCTCTTTTTTATAGCCCTCTATTAAAATTGTATCCACTTTAAAAAACTCATATAAGCGAATAATTTCTTGCAAGGACCATTTCTTTCTTAGTGAAGAAAGTGAAAGTAATCCAGCACCTTCTACACTACTTACGACAGCACCAGCTTTACGGTGTCTTTCGCTATCTTTTTGCGCTACTTCTGGAAAACCTCCGTGCCCGTGATGTTTAATTGTAGCAACTTTCATTTCGCTTTCGGCTAATGCATGCACAATTTTCTCTACAAGTGTCGTTTTTCCGCTATTTTGATACCCTACTATTTGTAAGATTGAAGGGGCTTCGCCCATGGCCACTCACATCCCTCAGAGTGCTCTAACAATAATACGGATACTTTCATTCCGGTCTCAAATCCTCTCGTTCCTCCGGGTAACACGATAAAAGCATTCGCATCTGCAAGTGAAGATACCGCACTCGATTTATCTAAACCAACCGGCATCGCTTGTAACGCCCCATCCACAATTGTTACGTTCGCTCTTACGAAACGAGTAAATGGATTTGGCTTCGGAAAATCTTTTTGTAAAATAGCATCCGCTCTATATACGTGAGGTTCCTTCGCATACAAATACGTTTTTATAATTGGATGCACAAATAATTCAAAGCCTACATAACAAGCAGACGGATTTCCTGATAAACCAAAGAGTAACTTTCCATCAACTTCAGCTACTGTCGTTACACTTCCGGGCCTCATGGCTATCTTATTAAAGAGTACATTTGCCTGTAATCTTTCATAAATAGCTGGTAAGTAGTCATAATCTCCTACTGATACACCGCCTGTTGTAATTAAAATGTCGACCTCATCCATCGCTGATTGAACAGCTGTAAAACATGCATCTAACTCATCCGCGAGTTGACCATAATAACGAACTTTCCCGCCAGCTTTCATAATTTGAGCTGCGATCATATACGAGTTACTATTTCTAATTTTCCCCGGTTCTAACGGCTCATGTACTTCTAATAATTCACTTCCTGTCGTTACAATACCGACAACAGGCTGTTTTACAACTTTCACCGTGCTATATCCAAACGTTGCTAGTAAGGCCGCAACACCTGGATTAATTGCAACACCTTTCTTAACGAGAACTTGATTTTGTTTTATATCTTCTCCTTTAAACGACACATTGTCACCGTTATTAAAAGGGCGTTTTAACTTCATATATGTTTTCCCGTTCTTCTCAAACCCTTCTGTCAGCTCTAGCATTACGACTGCATTGCAATCTTCTGGAATAGCTGCTCCTGTCATAATGCGAATTGCTTCAAAAGCTCCTACTTCCTCTAAAAAAACGGAACCCGCCCCGATTTCTCCTATTACTTCAAATTCAACTGGATTCTCTTGAGTTGCTTCTTTCGTATCTTCTGCTCGAATGGCGAAACCATCGTAAGGGGAACGATCAAAATGAGGAACGTCATGATCTGAGACAACATCTTCCCCGAGAATTCTCCCGTAACTTTCCGTAATAGAAATTTCTTCTACTTCACCATGCTTCGCATATTTCATTACCCGTTCTACTGCCTCAGCAACTTGAATTGGAATTCGTTTTTCTACCATCGTTTCTCACCTCATATTTGCAATTTTTTTTATCTCGATTAAACTTTATATATTCAATAGAAATTACTTCAAGGAGGAATTCCATGTCTTCATTTACACATTTCAATGACCAAGGACGCGCAAAAATGGTTGATATAAGCGAAAAAAAAGCAACCGTTCGAACAGCAATTGCGTGCTCTAGCATTGTCGTTACGAAAGAAATTTACGATAAAATCTCTCACAATGAAATTGGGAAAGGTGACGTATTAGCAGTTGCGCAAATCGCAGGCATTATGGCCGCGAAACGTACTTCTGATATTATCCCAATGTGCCACCCTTTATTATTAAAAGGTGTTGACGTTTCTTTCGATTGGAAACAATCAGAAGAACAATATCGTTTACTCATTGAAGTAAAAGTTAAAACAGAAGGTAGCACCGGTGTTGAAATGGAAGCTTTAACAGCTGCTTCCGCTACCGCTCTTACTGTGTATGATATGTGTAAAGCTGTCGATAAAGGTATGATTATCGGTGAAACGTACTTACTTGAAAAAACAGGTGGAAAAAGTGGAGATTATACGAGAAATTCATAATCCTCTCTCCGTTGAGCCTAAAGGGTTTCCTTTAGGTTCAACCTATATATCTTGCATATAAACTTTTCGCTACATTCATATCATTCGTCCCATGAATGAACGCCCTGCCATCTGTAAATAAAACAAAACGATATTCTTCTACCGGAAATGATAATAAATAAGGTGTCGCCTTTATCTCTACGCTTCTTTGTAAGCGTTTTTTAATTTCTTCTAAATTAAAATTCTTCCGCACACCCGGGCGAATTTGTACTGTATTCCGCCCACATAACACTTCTGTTTTCGTTTGTCCTTCAAATGTTAAACTCGGATATGTACGTAACCTTCCGCAAGATAAACAAGTATCTTTTTTCTGCCTATTCACTTTAAATGCCATCTGTTGATTATTCCAAAGATCAAACGATAACATCGTTTCACGAAGCGCACCAAAGTCTTCTACTAATATTTTCAGCGCTTCCGTAGTTTGATGCGCAACTACTAATTGTACTGCCGGTTGTATAATACCAGCTGTGTCACATGTTGCACCGCTCGCTGGATGCTCCATTAAACAGCGAAAACACGGTGTTTTCCCTGGTAAAATTGTATACGTTACTCCGTAGCTTCCGACACACCCACCATATATCCACGGAATATTATACTTTTGTGAAATATCATTAATAAGAAGACGCGTTTCAAAATTATCTGTCGCATCTAATATTAAATCTACATCATTCACTAATTCTTCCATTTCTTGCACCGTTACATCCGTCACAACCGGATTTATTTCCACCTCAGAATTAATCGCTTTTAAATGTTCTGCAGCCGCTATCGCCTTCGGTTTATACTGCTTTGCATCTTCTTCTGTATATAGTTGTTGTCTTTGTAAATTACTCCATTCTACATAATCACGATCAGCAATCGTTACTTTTCCAACACCTGCTCTAACAATCGCTTCTGCATTTGCCGCACCGAGAGCACCAGCACCAATAATAAGCACATGCTTCTCTCTTATTTTTCTCTGTCCTTCTTCTCCAACACCAGAAAATAATATTTGTCTTGAATATCGCTCCTGCATGCGATAGCCCCCTTTCTTATCCTCCTATATAAGACATTTCGATTTTCGGACGATTTTTTGCACTTTCTTCTGTTCGTTCATCCGAATACCTATCTTTTCTATTCATCCATACATCTTGTATAACACTTAATAACTCCTCATCCGAAAGATTTCCTCTAAGAAGTTCTCTTACATCCAAACCCTCTGTCGCAAATAAGCACGCATAAAACTTTCCATCTGCCGAAATTCTCGCCCTCGTACAAGAGACACAAAATGACTCAGAAACAGATGTAATAAAACCAACTTCAACATTTGTTCCAACGTACCGATATCGCTTCGCAACTTCACCAAAGTAATGCGCTTCAGCTGGCTCAAGTGGATCCATCTTATGAATCATCTCAATCAATTCTCGTTTTGTAACGACTTGATCAAAATTCCACCCATTTGTACTACCAACATCCATAAACTCAATAAACCGAAGCGTGATTCCTTGCTCTTTAAAATACGCAGCCATCGGAAGTACTTGATGATCGTTCATCCCTTTTTTCACAACCATATTTACCTTTACTTCCAGCCCCGCCTCTTTAGCTGCTATAATTCCCTTAATTACCGGTTTCGTATTAATATTTCGACCATTAATATTCTTAAATATGTCGTCATCTATTGCATCTAAACTAACATTCACTCTATGTAATCCAGCTTCTTTTAATGCCTTCGCTTGTTTCGTTAAATGTACGGCATTTGTCGTTAACCCTATATCTATTAGCCCATCAATTTTCACAAGACGTGCAATAAGTTTTTTTAAATCTTTACGAAGTAGTGGCTCACCGCCAGTAATTCTAATTTTTCGTACACCAATGTTAACAAATAATTTTGCCAAACGCTCAATTTCATCAAAAGTTAGTAAAAACTCATCTTTCAAAAAAGCATAATCTGACCCAAATATTTCCGCTGGCATACAATATGTACATCTAAAATTGCAACGATCAATGACAGATATACGTAAATCTTGAAGTGGGCGTCCAAAAAAATCTTTAACCATCTCCTGCATCGCCACCCTCCCTTTCTGCCAAATTTCTTTCTTTTCATTCTATTATAATATATTTTCGAACTGCGATGTTTTTGCTCAAGAGAATAATGTGAAACTTTAAATAATTAGAGGGGATCCACTCCCCTGGTTAACGAGGTTTACTTACAAATACAAAGATAAAAAAACCTTGAAACATAAAAGTTTCAAGGTTTTCTGCTTATTAACTTAATCTAATAATAGTTAGGGTAGCCCCTGGCGTTGCTGTAGATAATGTAGCTACTGCAACTACTCCAAATAACTGTAAGCTAACAGCAGCTCCAGCAGGCAAGTTAGCGATTATTGTTGCACTAAATGAACCAGTAGCCACTGTCGGAGCGTTTATCGTTCCCGCAAGCGGACTGCCATTTACAGTTATACGAGAACTTACAACTAATCCTGCCGTTAAATTAATTGTATAAGCTATATAATAATTTCCTGCATTCGCAACTGTAAATACAGTATTTCCACCACTAACGGTTATTCCTGGACCAATATTTTGATTGTTCGGTAATGGTACATTCGTACCACCTAATAAAACGGAAATAGCGGTTCCTGATGTATTATTCGCAAATGCATACGTTGCAGTTGTACTAACTCCAGTCGCCCCGGTCGCTCCAGTGGCTCCAGCTCCGGTTGGACCTGTATCTCCAGTTGGACCTTGTGAACCGGTTGCTCCTGTTGCCCCCGTTACTCCTTGGATTCCTTGCGGGCCTTGAATTCCTTGTGGCCCTGTCGCTCCGGTTGATCCTGTTGCTCCCGTTGGACCTTGAATTCCTTGCGGGCCTTGGATTCCTTGTGGCCCTTGAATTCCTTGTGGCCCTGTCGCTCCGGTTGATCCTGTTGCTCCCGTTGGACCTTGAATTCCTTGCGGGCCTTGGATTCCTTGTGGGCCTTGAATCCCTTGTGGGCCTGTCGCTCCGGTTGATCCTGTTGCTCCCGTCGGACCTTGAATTCCTTGCGGGCCTTGAATTCCTTGGGGGCCTTGTGGGCCGGTCGGGCCTATATCACCTTGCGGACCTTGGATTCCCTGTGGGCCTTGTGCCCCGGTTGCCCCTGTCGCTCCTTGGATTCCTTGAGGACCTTGTGGACCTTGAATTCCTTGGGGGCCGGTTGGACCTATGTCGCCTTGTGGGCCTTGAATTCCTTGGGGACCTTGTGCTCCGGTTGCCCCCGTTACTCCTTGGATTCCTTGGGGACCTTGAATACCCTGTGGACCGGTTGGACCTATCTCTCCTTGAACACCTTGGATTCCTTGCGGGCCCTGTAAACCCGTCACTCCGGTTGCTCCCGTTGCTCCTGTCGCTCCTGTCACTCCAGTTGAGCCTGTCGCCCCGGTATCTCCTGTTACTCCTGTCGCACCTGTTGCTCCTGTCGGCCCAGGTGGTCCACCTGATGGACCTGTCACTCCTGCCGGACCTGATGGCCCCGTTGGACCGGTCGGTCCTGCTGGTCCTCCTGACGGGCCAGTCACCCCTGTTGGACCGGTTACTCCTGTTGGACCGGTAGTTCCTTCTCCCGTCGCTCCGGTTGCCCCCGTATCTCCTGTTGCTCCCGTCGGACCTTGCACTCCTTGAATTCCTTGTGGTCCTTGCACTCCTTGTGCACCTGTTGCTCCTTGAATCCCTTGTATTCCTTGCACTCCTTGTGCGCCCATCGGACCGGTTGGACCAATCGCCCCTTGTATTCCTTGCACTCCTTGGGGCCCCTCTGGACCGGTTGCTCCTATTTCCCCTTGTATCCCTTGAATTCCAGTTGCTCCTTGTGCTCCAGTTGCTCCCGTTATCCCTTGCACACCTTGTATTCCCTGTATTCCTTGTGGACCTTGTGGGCCGGTTGCTCCTTGCACTCCTTGAATGCCTTGTATTCCCTGAGGACCCTCTGGACCCGTTGCTCCAACTGGCCCTTGAACACCTTGTATTCCTTGCGGGCCCTGCAGTCCCTCTGGGCCTTCTGGGCCGGTTGGACCTATCTCTCCTTGTATCCCTTGGATTCCAGTTGGACCTTGTGACCCAGTCGGACCTATGTCACCTTGCGGACCTTGGATTCCCTGTGGGCCTTGTGCTCCTGTTCCCCCTGTCGCTCCTTGGATTCCTTGAGAACCTTGTGGGCCTTGAATTCCTTGTGGGCCAGTTGGACCTATGTCGCCTTGTGGGCCTTGAATCCCTTGCGGACCTTGATCTCCTGTGGCCCCCGTTACTCCTTGAATTCCTTGAGGACCTTGAACACCTTGTGGCCCTGTTGGACCTATCTCTCCCTGCACACCTTGGATTCCTTGCGGACCCTGTAAACCCGTCACTCCGGTTGCTCCCGTTTCTCCTGTCGCTCCTGTCACTCCAGTTGAGCCTGTCGCCCCAGTATCTCCTGTTACTCCTGTCGCCCCGGTTGCTCCTGTCGGGCCAGGTGGTCCACCAGATGGACCAGTTACTCCCGCCGGACCTGATGGCCCCGTTGGGCCGGTCGGTCCTGCTGGTCCTCCAGACGGGCCTGTTACCCCTGTTGGACCAGTTACTCCTGTTGGGCCTGTAGTGCCTTCCCCTGTCGCCCCAGTTGCTCCCATATCTCCTGTTGCCCCCGTCGGACCTTGGATTCCTTGAATTCCTTGTGGACCTTGCACTCCTTGTGCACCCGTCGCTCCTTGAATTCCTTGTACTCCTTGCACTCCTTGTGGCCCCATCGGACCGGTTGGACCAATCGCCCCTTGAGCACCTTGCACTCCTTGTGGCCCCTCTGGACCCGTTGCTCCTATTTCCCCTTGTATCCCTTGAATTCCAGTTGCTCCTTGTACTCCTGTTGCTCCCGTTATCCCTTGCACACCTTGTATTCCCTGAATTCCTTGTGGGCCTTGTGGGCCTGTTGCTCCTACCGGTCCTTGAATGCCTTGTATCCCCTGTGGACCCTCTGGACCCGTCGCTCCAACTGGCCCTGGCACACCTTGTATTCCTTGCGGGCCCTGCAGTCCCTCTGGGCCTTCTGGACCTGTTGGTCCTATATCACCCATCGGACCTTGTATCCCTTGAACTCCCTGTGGCCCTGTTTCTCCTGATGGCCCTGGTACTCCTTGTATACCTTGTGGACCTTGATCTCCTGTGGCCCCTGTTACCCCTTGTGGCCCTATAACCCCCTGTATACCTTGTGGACCTTGATCTCCTGTTGCTCCCGTTGCCCCTTGAATACCTTGAACTCCTTGTATTCCTTGTTCACCAGTTACTCCCGTCGGACCAGGAATACCTTGAATACCCTGCGAACCTTCTGGACCTGTTGGCCCAATTGGTCCTTGAATCCCTTGGATTCCTTGCAAGCCCTGTGCTCCCGTACTTCCAGTCGGACCTGTACTTCCCGTTGCTCCTGTTACCCCTGTACTTCCTGTAGCCCCAGTATTCCCCGTTGCTCCAGTCGCACCTGTACTTCCACTCGGTCCGCCACCCGGACCTGTCGCACCAGTCGGCCCCGTCGGACCAGGAGGTCCTCCAGATGGTCCAGTTATCCCAGTTGGACCTGTTATTCCAGTCGGGCCTGTTATCCCCTGACCAGTTGCTCCGGTTGCACCTGTATTTCCACTCGGTCCTTGTGTTCCTTGTATCCCTTGTGCTCCTTGTATTCCTTGTGGACCAGTTACACCCGGTAACCCTTGGACGCCTTGAATCCCTTGAGGTCCCTCAGGTCCCGTCGCTCCAATTGGCCCCTGTAATCCCTGTATCCCTTGTATACCTTGTGCCCCAGTCGCTCCCGTTGGACCAATCGGACCTTGTAACCCTTGCACACCCCCTGGTCCTGTCGCTCCAGTTTCTCCTTGTGGTCCTCTCAATCCTTGTGGGCCCTGCTGTCCTTCTGGTCCAGTTGCACCTATTGGCCCAACTGATCCTTGTATCCCTTGCACACCTTGAGGTCCTGTCGGGCCCATCTCCCCCATCGGACCTTGTAATCCTCTTGGTCCTTGAGGTCCTGTTGGGCCTTGTGGACCGGTTGGACCAGTAATCCCTATACCTGTAAACCCAGTTGGAACAGGGGGGAAAGTAGGCCCAATAAGTTCGGGTGGAATTCTAAAATTAGAGCTTAACGAATTTTGCTTCCGATTATTATCACGATTCTTCACACTTTCACCGCCTACAAACCGTCTTTTTCATAATAAATAAGCCTCTTCTTAATCTATTTACAAAAATAATTTCCAAGACTATTTTTATTTTAAATAATAAAAACTCCCTTAATTTCTTAAGGGAGTCCTGCAATTGAATCCATATTATCTGTATTAGGGACAGCTTGCGCTATACTCGATGTATTTACATTTTGCCCCATATTTGCTCCTGTTACAGTACCAGCAGGAGTGCCTCTTGTATATGTTGTCGTCACCGAATCACCCGGCTGTAAACAAAGCTTCGTCTCCGTCCCTATTACTGTAACAACATCAATCCAAGTGCACCCCATTGAACCACTATATGATTTCGAAGCAGTAAATGAAGTATCACTCAAATTATCACCGGTAAATATATTCCCAGTGTTATTCACAATAACAAATTCTTTTATATGAGCAGGCATAATTACACTCTACCTTTCCTCTATGAACCTAATGTACGTGTACTTGTTGCTAACGGCGGAAGAAACACTGATGTTCTAATGACTGCTTCTGGCTGTCTTTTCCCATTTAAAAAAATAGCCGCACTCGACCCTCCAGCACCTGCATATACTTTTGCTACAGCTAAAGGCGAGATATCATAACAGTCGCCGACATTAACAGCTCCTGTATTATTAATAATTTTTACTTTACGCAAATTAATCCCCATTTACCCCTCCTCCTTTTTATACTGTATGCAAAAGAAAAAAACTTGAAACAGACTCGTTTCAAGTTTTTAACTATTAACTATTTCGTTTCACCTTCATATTGAAGCATACCGCCAACCATATTCACTGTTTTAAATCCTTGCTCATTTAAATAATGACATACATTTTCACTGCGCATTCCTGAACGACAAATAAAGATATATTCATTCTCTTTATTAAAGAAATCTACTTTATGTGGGATATCGCCCATTTTAATATGTACAGCTTCTGGAATCTTTCCTGCCGCTACTTCTTCATCTTCTCTTACGTCTACTAAAAATAACGTTTCTCCATTTTCTAAACGCTCTTGTACCTCTTCTGTAGTAATTGTTTTAACTTCTGTCATATGTAGTTCCTCCTTATATACAATAAAACCTTTAGTTTCTTTTTCACAAACATTCTCTACCAATTTTAGCACGCAAAAGAAAGAACGCAAAGAATCGAAAAACTATTTCTCAATTTTCTCGCAAAACTTATTCTTTACAAACATAACTCTTGCATTGTATCCTCAATATACTTGTCTTATGAAAGGAGCCAATGAAAATGACACTTTCCCTTTTCATAATGGGCATCATTTTCTTAATCGCTGCAATTATTACTCTTAGTATGAAAAATACTAAAAAAATAAAATCACCCCAAGAAATGTCATTCTTATTTCTATTGCTTAGTATCGCATTCTTCGGTATAGCAATTGCCACATATATTTTCCGTCTACAAATCATGTAAAAAAAGGTGCCTACTACAAACATTGCACCTTTTCCCCATCATTTGTCTTCTAAACAAAACTAGATACTTTCCGATTTAAAAATTCATAAACTTTCTTTTCAAATAAATGAATATCAAATGCTCCCGCCATATGCCCATTTATACTTTCTATCTCATACACTTCCGCATACTTCCCTTGTTTTTGCAAAATATCTACCATTTTATAGTTGTAACGAGACGGCTGAAGCAAATCTTGTTTACATGGAATCATAAGTACATTCGCTTCTATGTTAGAAAGAGATTCTTCTAATGAAGAAGAACCATGTGCAATATCATGCAATAAAACTGCCTTTGCAGTATACATCCATGAATTTGCATCTACTAACTCTATACTTCTATATGTCGCTTTATTTATCTCTTTTTCAAATGATGTTAGTGTAGAAAACTTTTCATAAGGTTCTATCTCTATACTATTACGAGGAAATGCCATTTCATAAAAATGCTCATCAAACGCGTTCATAAACATCATTCTATTTGCTAAATGAAGCCCCTTTATCGGCTGCTCTTCTCCATATTTTCCACCTTTCCAACTTGGATCCAGTTGAATTGCTTCAATCGCATTTTGCGCTACGTTTACTGACGTAATAATTGGATTTTGTGGGTTCGTAATAACGCCAATCATCCGCTCTACCATATGTGGATAGTGAACCGCCCATTGTTGTGCAATCATTCCCCCTGCCGACGGTCCAATTACAGCGTGTAACCTTGAAATTCCCATACCTTTTATTAACTCATATTGCATACGAGCTACATCAAGAAATGTAAAAACCGGAAAATCCATAGCATATTCTTCTCCAGTTTCTGGATTAATCGATTTCGGTCCTGTTGTAATCACATATGGATTTCTCACCTGCACATTACAAAGATTATCTGTACATATAACAAAATACTTATTTGTATCAATTGCTTTTCCAGGTCCAATGAGCCCATCCCACCAACCAGACTCCTCATCATGCACTGTATATTTTCCTGCCGCATGACTTGTTGCACTAAAATAATGACAAACCAAAATCACATTTGACCTTTCTCTATTTAACGTACCATATGTCTCGTATCCCATTTGAACAGGAATTTCCCTGCCATTTTCAAACGTAAACCCTTTTAAAACAAACTTCTCCTTTTTTACAATTTGCACAGATTCTCCCTCTTCCCGTTATAGTATGAACTGCTTACTAAAGATTTTTTTCCATGCAAACTAATCTCCTTCTTCTTTTCATAAATAAATGAATAATATACAAAATTAGCCACAAAATAGCACTATATTACAAGATTAAAGAGGGTATACACATGATTTGGAATTGGTTACGTAAGAAAAAAAAATCAAATAAACCAGAAGCAAACGAAACAGATAATCAGGAGCAGCATTCTAACAATGAAGAGGATGATAACAAAGAACAGACTAGAAGTATGAAACATAATAAAGGTAAAAATCACGAACAAAAAGATTCTTCTCAGGATAAGCAACAAAGTACTAAACAAAAAGATTCTTCTCAGGATAAGCAACAAAGTACTAAACAAGAGGATTCCTCTCAGGATAAGCAACAAAGTACTAAACAAGAGGATTCCTCTCAGGATAAGCAACAAAGTACTAAACAAAAAGATTCTTCTCAGGATAAGCAACAAAGCGCTAAACAAGATGAACCTTCTCAGGATAAGCAACAAAACTCTAAACAGGATGATTCCTCTCAAGATAAGCAACAAAGTGCTAAACAAGAGGATTCCTCTCAGGATAAGCAACAAAACTCTAAACAAGATGACTCTTCTCAGGATAAGCAACAAAACTCTAAGCAGGATGATTCCTCTCAAGATAAGCAACAAAGTACTAAACAAGAGGATTCCTCTCAAGATAAACAACAAGGTGCTAAACAAGGTGATTCGTCTCAAGATAAACAACAAAACGCTAAGCAAGATGAACCTTCTCAAAGTAAGCAACAAAACTCTAAAGGTAATAGTATTTATGATTTTACGAAACCAGAAAAAGACCGTATCCATTCTTTACAAAATTTAATAGAGAAGCTGAAAAAATCTAGTGATTTTGTGAATTATCATACATCCGACGATGAAACGATGCCTTATTGGATTTCTTACTATCGTCCTTCGCTTGATGGAGAGAAATTACAAAAATATTTAATGCCTACTCTTTTGGAACGACCTAATGCTTCACTAGAAGAGCTGAAAGAACATATTCCAATGAGCGGCATTACAATTACGAACGACTTACAAAAAATTGAGGATATGGTTTTAAAGGGGCATGCGATTATTCAATTGAATCAGCAAGATCAAAAATGTATGCTTGCAAACATTGCAATTGATAATTATCGTGCACCAACCCCTCCTTTAAACGAATCAACTGTTATTGGTCCGCAAGAAGGTTTCGTAGAGGATATTGATACAAACATTAATTTAGTTCGAAAACGTCTTCCTGTTTTAGATTTACAAACAAAAGAAATGATTATTGGCGAGTTTTCAAAAACAAAAGTTGTCATGATGTATTTAGACAACCTTGCTGAAAAAGATAATGTAGATTTTCTAGAAGAGTCATTACGCGCTCTTGAATATGATCAAATTAATGATAGTGCTTATTTACAAGAATTAATGGGTGAAAAATCGATTTTCCCTCTCTATATCAATACAGAACGTACTGATAGAGTTACAAAAGCACTAATTGATGGAAAAATCGCTATTTTCGTTGATGGTTCTCCAAGTGTTTTACTAACACCTGTATCCTATTTCGATTTTTTCATTTCACCAGAAGACTATAACGTCTCCTGGATGTACGCTACATTTTCAAGGATTTTAAGATTAATTGCCGTTCTATTTTCAATTTGCGCTACACCGTTATACGTTGCAGTTTTAAATTATCATTATGAACTTATTCCAAGTGATTTACTTGAAACTTTGATTTTATCAAGGGCACAAGTACCATTCCCACCTTTAATTGAAGCGCTCTTTTTAGAACTTGCAATTGATTTATTAAGAGAAGCCGGCGCAAGGTTACCGATGAAAGTTGGGCAAACACTCGGTATTGTAGGCGGTATCGTAATCGGGCAAGCATCTGTACAAGCTGGGTTAACGAGTAACATTTTATTAATTATCGTTGCACTATCAGCACTCGCTTCCTTTATTACACCTATTTATAAAATGGGGAACGCTGTTCGATTACTACGCTTTCCTTTTCTTATGTTTGCAGAAATAGGCGGATTGTTCGGGATTTCTCTTGGATTTATCTTTTTATTTACTCATCTCTTTAGACTTACTTCCTTACGTAAGCCGTACGCTTTGTTTTATCCGACAAGGCAACAATCAGTTAAAGATTCTTGGATTCGTTTTCCATTAACAATGATTGATACGAGAGATGTGCAAGCAAGACCACAACATGTAAAAAAAGCAGCGAAAGGAATTTCAACAAAACATAGATCAGATTTTGATGATTGAGAAATGAGGTGCATTGATGAGTAAAGTTCAAGAAAAATATCAAATATCTCCTATCTTTGTTTTCTTCTTAATTCACGGTGCACAGTTTGGTGCTGGAGTTCTCGGATTCGCTCGAATCATCGCAAAGGCCGCTGGATACGACGGATGGATGGGAGTTATAATCACAGGAATTTTCATCCATATTCTTATATGGATGATGTATGTCTTATTAAAAGAAACAAATGGGAATTTAGTTGATTTACATCGGCAAACATTTGGAAAATGGCTAGGAAATGGCATTAGCATCATCTTTATGGCTTATTTTTTAATCGTTAGTATTTCGGTCATCCGAACATATGTTGAAATTATTCAAGTATGGATGTTTCCTACCGCTTCCACCTTTATGTTAACACTCTTTTTATGCTTAGTTAGCTATTACATTATCTCTTCTGGATTTCGTGTAATTACCGGTATTTGCGTCATCTCTGTTGGTGGTACATTAGGATACTTATTTCTAAGCTTATTCGTTTTGAAATATTCACATTGGGATAATTTACTACCTATATTCACACATTCTTTTTCAGACATTTTAAAATCCGCTCAACTGTCAATCTACAGTATGACCGGTTTTGAAATTTACCTCATGGTGTATCCATTTGTGAAAAAGCCTATGCAATCTCATAAATACGCTCAGTTTGGAGCACTATTTTCAAATCTTCTATATTTATTTAGCACCCTTTTAGCCTTTGCATTTTTTAGTGAAAAACAATTGTTAAAAACGATATGGGCCCAACTTTCTATGACCCAAGTCATTCAATTACCATTTATAGAAAGACTCGAATATATTGCAATTTCAGGCTATGCACTCGTTATTATTTCAAGTTTCATCCTCCCTTTATGGGCGTCAATGAGAGGAACACATGAAATATTCCGTGTAAAACAAAGGGGTATTTTAATTGCTTTTATCTTTATCACTCTCATTGTTTCGCAACTTTTAACCAACAGACACGATATTAATAACTTTATTAGTAATGTATCAAAAGTTAGTTTTTGGCTCATTTATGTATACATCCCAATCCTATTTATTATTGTGTGGGTGAAAAGAAAATGGAAAAAATCAAAAGCACAAGCAAATTAATACTTATTTCTTGTATAACATTCTTCAGTCTAATTGGATGTTTACAAAAAAATATTATCGATGATGTACAACTTATTCAAGGAAGCGTTTTTGATGTCGCAAAAGATAATAAAGTAAAAGTGACATTCGTTTGTCCCATTCAGAAAAAAGGAAATAAAGTTCAAGTTTTTGAAGGCAGTGCAAATGCAGTAAAACAAGTAAAAGCAGACACATCTTTAGAGTCTTCTCAACCATTTGCTAGCGGACAAATGCGTGTCGCTCTATATACAATAAGACTTGCCAAAACAGGAATGTCTACTTCATTCGATACATTACTTCGAGATGTGAATATAGGGAACGCTTTATATGCTGCTTTATTAGATGGGAATGGTACTGAACTTTTAAAAGGCAAATATTCGACTTCATACAACGTTGCAATTTATATAAAAAAATTGCTAGAACATAACATGGAGACCGGACCTTTACCAGCGGATAATCTACATATAGGAGCATTTCGCTATTATCAAGAAGGAAAAGACTACTATATTCCCATTCTAAAGAAGCATGGTGATAAAATAAAAATTACCGGAATTGGCCTTTTTAAAAAAGATAAATATATCGGTAAAATTGCGGAAAAAGATATGTTCATATTTAAAGGACTATTAGAGAAACATAAATTAGATTCACATGAATTTAAAACAGATTCTGCGTACGTAATGATTAATAATATTCGTTCTGTTCCAACTTACGATATAAAAATTAAAAACGGAAAGCCTTCTTTTTTCATTAACATTCGTCTTGATGCACGTATTCAAGAACTATCAAAACAAATTAACTTAGAAAATAACAAGAACACAAAAAACATTGAAAAAGATGTCCAAAAACAATTAGATAAACAAGCTGCTAAGTTAATTAAGCAACTTAAATCTTTAGGCGTCGACCCTCTCGGGCTAGGTGCAAAGTATAAGCAACATTATCGCCCATTCAAATTAGAAGAATGGAGACAAATGTATAAAGATGTTCCGGTTCATATAAAATACACCGTAAATATTACAAATTCTGGTGTCATTGAATGAGAAATGATTGAACTCCTCTCTCCAGCATGATACAACGGAGAGAGGAGTTTTTTTATTATCAAATAGAGAGAGAAGATATTTATGGGGGAGCTTATGTCTAAAAAATTAGTAAAGCCTATTTTAAATGGTATTTTATTTCTCGGCGTCTTTTTATTTGCTCATACATACTTAAAAAATGTTTCCTTCACACGTTACTTGCTTGTCGTTATACCAATGTTACTGGTCGGTATTTTTGGCATCGATCTTATTTCATCCCTTTTAATAAAAAAAGAAGAATAACGAGCGAACATCTTATTTCGATAAGATGTTCTTTTCATTTCATAATCACCTTATGTTACAATAAACTTCGGCATAACGTAAGAAAGGATGAAACAACATGACAAACGAAAAAGGTTTAGATAAAGGATACGAACTTGTTGCGAAAATGCATGAAGTATTCGGACATCCTGTGACAAATACTCCAACAAAATTAACAGAAGAGCGTGCAAAAATCCGTGCAAGTTTTATGCAGGAAGAACTAGAAGAATTTCTAGAGGCAACGACTGTTGAAGATCAATACGATGCACTGATTGACCTTATTTACTTTGCATTCGGAACGTTTGCAGAAATGGGCGTACGTCCAGATAAGGGATTCGAAATTGTAAACAACGCCAACATGGCAAAACTATTCCCTGATGGGAAGCCTCGATTCCGTGAAGGCGACGGTAAGATTCTAAAGCCAGAAGGCTGGCAAGCACCGGAACCACAACTTCGTGCTGAAATTGAACGTCAGCGTCAAGAAGCTGAAAAAAACTGCTAGGATTTCCTAGCAGTTTTTTATTATGTCTTTTTTTCTGGCAATCATTAATGACCCACGTGTCCCGCATGTCCTGCAGCTCCACTAATGCTAGCCGCTCCTGCTGCTGCCCCCGCTCCTCCTGCTCCAATTCCACCTGTCCAAGGAGAAGATTGTTGTTGTTGTTGATATTGCTGATATTGTTGGTGCTGTTGGTGCTGTTGGTGCTGTTGACCTTGGTGTCCATGATGTTGACCTTGGTGTCCATGATGTTGACCTTGGTGTCCATGATGTTGACCTTGGTGTCCATGATGTTGGCCTTGGTGCCCATGATGACCGTGTTGGCCTTGATGACCTTGGTGATGGTGGTGACCTTGGTGTCCATGATGTTGGCCTTGGTGGTGATGTCCATGGTGACCATGTTGGCCTTGGTGAGTTTGATAAAGAACAGCCTGCGGATGTATATGATGGTGGCCGTGGTGATGTACTTGTTGTTGATGATGTCCATGATGGCCATGGTGACCTTGGTGGTGATGGTGTCCATGATGGCCATGGTGACCTTGGTGGTGATGATGTCCATGATGGCCATGGTGACCTTGATGATGGTGTCCATGATGACCGTCGTGGTGGCCATGGTGACCGTAAAAACCTTGTGGATAACCACCTACTCCGCCTGCCACAACACCTACTCCCGGTACCGGAAATCCTGTTTGTACTCCTCCAACGAAAGATGGGAATGTAGTTGGTACGCCTACTGGTACTCCTCCGGCTGCTCCGCCTACAAATGTTGGGATTCCTGTTTGTGCTCCAGCTACTGATGTGGAAAATCCTCCAGGTGTTCCACCCATCCAGCTCGGAATTCCGCCATATCCTTGTTGTCCGCCTCCCATTAACATCATTTGTTCATAACTATCCGATCCACCTCCGAAAAAGCCATGTGGTGCATTATTGTCCATCCCTTTCATTCCTTTCACCTCTTCTACTCAATTTAGCCTACCTTTTTTATCATATTTCCTATAGAAAAATAGGTGTTTGTCTGTATTGGAATTCCGCTCTTTTATTTGTACGTATTGGAATAATTGAAAACTTAGACTAGGGTGATCCAGAGATTATTTTCTACACAAAAAAGCTCAGAGTATACATACTCTGAGCTTTTATTTAGAATAAATTAATTTGCAACAACATTAACAAGTTTTCCAGGAACAACAATTACTTTACGAACTGTTTTCCCTTCAATTTGGTCTTGAATTGCTTCAAGTGCAAGTTGTTCCATTTCTTCTTTTGATGCGTCTTTACTCATTGTTAGTTTTGCGCGAACTTTACCCATAACTTGAACAACAATTTCAACTTCATCTTCTACAAGTTTAGACTCATCAAATGTTGGCCAGCTTGCATATGTGATTGTTTCATTGTATCCAAGTTTGCTCCATAGCTCTTCCCCGATATGAGGTGCAACTGGTGCAATCATTTTTACGAAACCTTCTACATATTCTCTTGGAAGTGTTTCAGCTTTGTATGCATCGTTGATGAATACCATCATTTGAGAAATCGCTGTGTTGAAGCGAAGCTCTGCATAGTCTTCTGTTACTTTCTTCACTGTTTGATGGTAAGCTTTTTCAAGCTCTTTATTTGGTGCGTCAGTAATTTTCTCACTTAATTCACCGTTATCTTGAACGAATAGACGCCATACGCGGTCTAGGAAACGACGAGCTCCGTCAAGACCATTTTCAGACCAAGCAATTGAAGCATCTAATGGTCCCATGAACATTTCGTATAGACGAAGTGTATCTGCACCGTGGCTTGCTACGATATCATCAGGATTTACAACGTTACCTTTTGATTTACTCATTTTCTCGTTGTTTTCACCTAGAATCATACCTTGGTTGAATAATTGTTGGAATGGCTCTTTCGTTGGAACTACACCGATATCGTATAATACTTTATGCCAGAAACGAGCATATAGTAAGTGAAGTACGGCATGTTCTGCACCACCGATATAAATATCAACTGGAAGCCATTGTTTTACTTTTTCAGGATCTACAAGTGCTTCGCTATTGTTTGGATCGATGTAACGTAGGTAGTACCAGCAGCTACCAGCCCATTGCGGCATTGTGTTCGTTTCACGACGACCTTTTTTACCAGTCTCAGGATCAACAACATTTACCCACTCGTCAATGTTAGCAAGTGGTGATTCACCTGTACCTGAAGGACGGATGTTTTCTGTTTTCGGAAGAACTAATGGTAATTCCTCTTCTTTCACAGCTGTCATTGTACCATCTTCCCAGTGAATTACTGGAATTGGTTCACCCCAGTAACGTTGACGGCTGAATAACCAGTCACGTAGACGGTACGTTACTTTTTGATTTCCTGCGCTCGTTGCTTCAAGCCATTCAATCATTTTTGCGATTGCTTCTTCTTTATTTAATCCATCAAGGAATGCTGAGTTTACGTGTGCACCATCACCTGTGTACACTTCTTTCGTAATATCTCCGCCTTTTACAACTTCCTTCATTGGAAGATTAAATACTGATGCGAATTCATAGTCACGCTCATCGTGAGCTGGAACTGCCATTACAGCACCTGTTCCGTAAGTTGCAAGAACATAGTCAGCGATCCAGATTGGTAATTTCTCACCGTTTACTGGGTTAACTGCGTAAGCACCAGTGAATACACCAGTTTTCTCTTTCGCAAGTTCTGTACGCTCTAGGTCACTCTTCATTTTTACAGCGTTAATGTAAGCTTCTACCGCTTCTTTTTGTTCTGCTGTTGTAATTTCTGCAACAAGTGCATGTTCTGGAGCTAGTACACAGTATGTTGCACCAAATAATGTATCAGGGCGCGTTGTGAAAACTGTGAATTTCTCGTCTGTACCATCGATGTTGAAGTGTACTTCTGCACCTTCAGAACGACCGATCCAGTTACGTTGCATATCTTTTAAGCTTTCAGGCCAATCAAGCTCATCTAGATCTTCTAATAGACGATCTCCGTAAGCTGTAATTTTTAACATCCACTGTCTCATCGGACGACGCTCAACTGGATGTCCACCACGCTCACTCTTACCGTCAATGATTTCTTCGTTTGCAAGTACTGTACCAAGTGCTGGGCACCAGTTTACAGGTACTTCATCAACGTAAGCTAAGCCTTTTTCAAATAGTTTTAGGAAGATCCATTGCGTCCACTTATAGTAGTTTGGATCTGTTGTATTTACTTCACGGTCCCAATCGTAAGAGAAACCTAATGATTTAATTTGGTTACGGAACGTATTAATATTATGCTCTGTAAATTCAGCTGGGCTGTTTCCAGTATCAAGTGCATATTGCTCTGCTGGAAGACCAAATGCATCCCATCCCATTGGATGCAGAACGTTATATCCTTGCATACGCTTCATACGAGATAAAATATCTGTCGCTGTATAACCTTCTGGATGTCCTACGTGTAAGCCTGCACCTGATGGATATGGGAACATATCTAGTGCATAAAATTTTGGTTTTTCTGTCTCATCTGGCGTACGGAATGTTTTATTCTCTTCCCAGTACCCTTGCCACTTCTTCTCAATTTCTTGATGATTAAAGCTCATGAGATACCCTCCTTGAAATTCTATTTATTTTCACCGCCCAAAATACAAAAAACCTCTCATCCCTAGAAAGGGACGAGAGGTTATAGATTCCCGCGGTACCACCCTAAATTAATGTACAAATATACATTCGCTTAGATCCGTAACGTGGATTAACGGCAATTGCTACTATTAGTTTCACAACTGCAACTCAAAGGCGAGTTCATAACGAAACGTGGATTGACTTGCACCGACCGTCAACTCTCTAAACCCGCTTCTATTACTACTACTCCTTCTCACTGTTATTACACATATAAGTTAAGTGAACTATCCTTCACCTAGTATCTCTTAAGAGCTTACTTAAAGCGAGGACTTCTCGGTTAATCGTTACTCTTAATAACTAACGAATTCATCTTAAGACAGCCGAGCTATCTCCCTTGTTCTAAAGGTTGTTTTATTTAAATATATTCTAAAACATGTTACATGTTCCGTCAAACTAAACTGCAATTTTTTCTTCAACTGTTTCTTCTACTTTTACTCGTTTATCATAAATGCTCGTTGCTATAAGCGCTACTACAAGCATTACCATGATTGCTATAAACAATACTTCCATATTGTATAAATCCACAATTGCTCCGCCAACGACCGGTCCGAACATTTTCCCTACAGTCGCCGCACTATTTACGACACCTTGATAAAATCCTAATTTATCTTTTGGTGCAAGTATATTTGCAATCGTTGGAACCGCAGGCCATACAAATAACTCACCAATTGTTAATGTTACCATCGCAACGAGGAACATCGTAAATTGCTGCGCTTGACTTAACACAATGAATGACGCCGCAAAAATGAAGATTCCAATCATAATTTGTTGTTTTAAAGAACGCTTCATCCAACGAATTAGCATACTAACAAGTGGTTGCGCACAAACAATCATCGCTCCGTTTATCGTCCATAGTAAACTATAGTGACGAAGGCTAATATTCAATTCTTGCATATGTGTTGCAATCGCTCCTTGCCACTGTACGTATGTAACCCAGCATAAAGCATATGCTACACACACGATAAGAAGTGCTTTAAATCCAGGTGTAAGTGACCACCCTTTTTTCGTTTCGACTTCTTTTTGCACTCCTGGCTCTTTCTTGTCTTCCATACCGCGGAATCCAATAAAAGCAATTAAAAAGAAAACAAAGTATAAAATAAAATTCGCTAAGAAAATATAATCAAAACGATACGATGCAACTAATCCACCACATGCTGTTCCGATCGCAATACCAACATTTTGTCCAACGTACATCGCATTAAATGCCCGTCTTCCGCCTTCTGGCCAAACCGTACCAACCATCGCATACATCGATGGGAAGACCATTCCAGAACCGAAGCCGATTAACGCTAGCCATACAACATATAACGGCCAACCGTGGAAGAACACAAGACCTAAAATCGATACAAGTGTAATCACAATCCCTACTAAAGTTGATTTATAACCGCCCCATTTATCAAATAAAACACCGCCGAGCAAGTTTCCGATTACACCAGTAAGCGAATTGATCATTAATACCATTCCGGCCACAGATAAAGATTTTCCTAGGTGATCATGCAAATAAATTGTATTAAAAGGCCATAAAAAAGAAGCACCCGTGACATTAATAATCATCCCAGCTACTAATAGCCATACTTTCCTTGGCATAGTTTCCCCTCCTATTCTATTTTTTTCGTTCATATATATAACAGTAAAATTGTAGTCGTTTTTAAATAGGAAGGCAACTGATTAATAGTTGATGAAATTCAGATAATGGTTCGACGGTAAATGAAATTATACTGATTACTTCTTGGATTATATCAGCGATTATTAAAATATATCGACTTACCGACAAAAAATGACAACAGTAACAATGTATAAAGAGGCTGCATGAAGTTCATGCAGCCTCTTTATACTATCCAACTTCCTTTTCTCGCTTCGCACTTTCTTTAGCGCTCCATTTAAATATTTTATCTAATAAGGAATATATTCTCCCAGATTCTTTCGTTAACAAAGGTCCTAACGATGCTAATATTAAAACATACAAAGCTGAGAATGGTTTAATAGTTGCCATTAAGCCGCCCGCAATTCCAATATTCGCGACGATAATGGAAAATTCTCCGCGTGATACAAGTGTTAAACCGATATTCGTAGAAGCCTTATGCGATAACCCAGCTTTACGCCCCGCAACCATTCCAGCAGTAAAATTACCGATAAGAGTAATGAAAACTGCTCCTAATGCCAACCACACTGCTCCTCCAAGTGAAAATGGGTCTATACTTAAACCGAAGCTGAAAAAGAATATAGCTCCAAAGAAATCACGAAACGGAACAACGAGCTGTTCAATTCGATCACTATGCTCTGTTTCAGAAAAGACGAGCCCCAATAATAATGCTCCAATCGCCTCCGCGACATGAATCGTTTCTGAAAATCCTGCTACAAAGAACAAAATAGCGAATATTACGATAATAAAAATTTCATTGGACGAAATATCTAACATTTTATTTAAAAATCGTGTAGCTTTTCTAGCAACTACAAAGAATAGTAGCATATACCCTACTGCGATTAAAATAGATGTAAGAGCCCCTACAAGTGACGTTGCCCCTCCGAGTACTAATCCTGAAACGACTGATAAATATACGGCTAAAAAGATATCATCAAACATAATGATTCCTAAAATTAGCTCCGTCTCTTTATTACCAGATCTTCTTAAATCAACAATTACTTTCGCAACAATTGCACTCGATGAAATTGTTATAATCCCAGCAATAATTAATGTTTCTAATAAGGGGAAACCCATTATATATCCGTAAAGTAAACCTAATATAAAATTAAGCGATATATGAACAGTTCCCCCAAAAGCAATTGATTTTCCTGATTTAATTAATTTTTTAATTGAGAATTCTAAGCCTAAATAGAATAAGAGGAATATAACGCCAACACGGCCGAGGAAGGAAATAACTTCTCCGCTTTCAATAAATCTTAAATCGATAAGCCCTAAATCTGGCGCATGTGGCCCCACTAGCATACCGAGTATAATGAGAAACGGAATAATCGAGAACTTTAACTTTGCAGCGAGAATAGCTGCAAAAGCGACTAATACTAACGCAGTCCCAACTTCAAAGATTAAAGTATCCATCGATTATGAATCCCCTCCTACTGAAAGCAACTCATTAATAATTCTTTTTACTTCATGTCTTTCACCTGATAATACAAGCATATCGCCAGCTTCAATGATAGAATCTGGGCCTGGATTAAAGAACTTCTTCATATTCTTTTTCAAAATGGCAATAATCGTTACATTATATGTGTTTCGGACATGTAAACTACCAATTGTTTTTTGTACGACTGGTGCATTATTTTCCACCTTAAACCACTCAATTGATAATCCTTCAAAGGCCATTTCAATCGTATCTAAAGCTTGTGGTCTATATACCATTCCGCCCAATATAGCTGCAATTTGTCTCGCTTCGGAATCACGAAGAGAGACGCTTGAAATACTCTCCTCATGATCAGCATCAAAATGGTACATTTCTCTTCGGCCATCATCATGAATAACGATAACCATCTTTTCATTACCTTTTGTAATCACTTCAAACTTACATCCAATACCCGGCAGTTCACTCTCTCTAATATTCATATTTTCCGCCTCCTAATTCTTTTAGTTACGGCTTTTATAAATCGACATCAATCTCCGTTTTAAAGGTCTCATCCTTTGAAATACCTAAATACTTTAGCGTCTCTGATGGAGTCGCGTGATGAAAATGTTTTTGCAACAGCGCAATCGCTATCCCTCTTTTGTACGCATGAAATCCGAATGTTTTTCGCATTGAATTCGTTCCGATCTTACCAACAACTCCAACTGCTTCTGCAGCATTATGAATTACACGATACGCTTGTTGGCGCGTAATTGAATTTGGCGTTTTATTAGATTGAAATACGTAATTTTCTCTTTTAACGCCAATAGATTGTACGTAATCTAAAAGCGCTTCTTTTACTTTTGTATTTAAATAAATATCTTGTTTGAATTTTTCATCTTTCACAGGAAGAGTATAAAACTCTTTAACAGTCCCATCTTCATTTAATACATCTTCAAATTTCATGCTAAGTAATTCTGTAATTTTTAATCCTGTGTTAATTCCAATAACAAATAAAAGATAATCTCGCTGGGAGTGCTCTTTTAAATATTTTTTCATAGCCTCAATTTGGCTTATATCTTTTAATGCCTCTACAACTTCCATACATGTATTCTCCTCATCTTATGAACGGTAATTTTCTCATTATGTTGTCCATTTTACCTTATCATGCTATGAGATTTCCATGTGTTATCCATTATTTTCACAATATACTCAGGTGGTTCTGAAAACTTTCAATGTGGAAACTTACGATTGTATAAATACGTTGCGGTAAAAAATGTGGGGATAAAAGTTCAGCTTCTTTCTACAGATTGGATTCCTCCTTTCCTTATACAGCTACTTCTACTTTTATATTACGTTACTTACTTGCATTATATTATATATATCAGTAACATTAAAGTATTTTTTCTGAAAATAATAAAAACCGAGCGTTTTTGCTCGGTTTTTATTATTAATCTTCTTTCGGAAGAACAATTCCTTTATACAATTGAACTGTAATGAAGTAATAAATCGCATAAATAACTACGAAAATTACGATTGGTACCCAAATACGGAAGTACGGATCGATTAAAATAAATCCGAAAATATTCATACCAACTAATACGTGAGCGATACCCACAATTGCTGGGAATAAGAATACTAAGAATAACTCTTTATAAATCGATTTCGTTAATAACTCACGGCGCACACCGATTTTACGGAGCATTTGATAACGCGTAATATCTTTTGATGCACCAGAAAGAATTTTAAACATAAGACAGCTTGCCATCATTGCTAAGAACGCAATTCCAAGGAAGAATCCCATAAACACTGTTCCGCTCGCAAAGCCGTAGAACATGTCATACATTTGATGTTTACTATTCATTTGTTCAGCTTTTACATTTTTATATTTATCTAGTTGCAACTCGTCAATTTTTTTCCATTCTTTTTCATATGTTAAGAAATCATCTACTTTTCCGATAAATGCTATACCTTCTTTACCATTTATCTCATCGTACATTTTTTGATTTACAATTTTAATTGCATGATCCTGATGTACATAGAATGGTTGGATTGTTCTGAAAGCCTCGTCCCATTCTTGTGGAAGTTCTTTCGCATTCGCATCTTTTTCATTCATTTCTCTAGCAACTGCACCTACTGGTAGTTCCTCTGAGACTTTTTTCGTTTTCACGCCATCCTTCATCGACTTCATATTTTCCATATCTCTTATTACAGGACGATTTTTCTCTAAATCCTCTTTTACATAGTAAACGTATTTATCATCGATTTTGTAACGATATTCATTTTTCTCTTTAAATGTAATACCATTTAAAATTTTCTTTTCTTCAGCCGTTGGATTATGAACTACTGAATCATAAATTTCAAATCCATCAACCATTTTTATAACGTTATTTTTAAACGCCATACCGCCTGAAATTGCACCAGCTCCGAGCGCAACTAACATTGCTACCGTCGCAAGCACCTTCGTTAAACTATTAATACGGAAATTTAATTGTGCAAATGTAAAAGCGTTAAGTCCTTTTTCACTACGCTTTTTATTACTCTTTAACTTTTTAATAAAGACCGGGAGAAGTGATCCAAACAGCATGTAAGTACCAGCTGTCGTTGTAATTAATGCAATAATGATTCCCATTTCTCTTAGTTTTTCCATGTAAATCATTGATGCATAGCCCATTCCTAATAAAATAACCGCAAGGAATGCAACTACACCTGTCATTTTTCCTTTTACTGCAACACGTTCTGTTTGTGCGTCTGCATGTACAAGTTGCAGGACAGAAATACGTGATAATTTAATACTGTTCATAATTGCCGATAATACAAATAGTGCAAAGAAGAAGATGCACGTAACAGTCATAGATGGCAGATAAAATGCTTTATAGCCTTCACCAGCAAATTCTAATTGTTTCATTAATAATTGACCGATACCTTCTGCAAGTCCTACACCAACTGCAATTCCAATTGCAAGAGACGCGGCGCCTAATACAATTGTCTCAATAAACATAAGTAATGTAACTTTATGCTTTTTTGCTCCTAACATCATATACATACCAAACTCTTTTTGACGAAGAGATAGTAAGAAAGAGTTCGCATACAAAATATAGAAGAACGTTATAATAGCTAGTAAAAATGAACCTGCTTGGAATACAAATCCAATTTGACCAATAGTAGAATTTTCCTTAAGGAAGGCCTCGTTTAACGCTAATGTTTGAAACATATAAAAAATTGAAATGGACATGACAAGACCAACAAGTAAGACGATATAATCTTTCAGCTTACTTTTTAGCCCTGACATGGAAAGTTTAAATAACATGCTCTAGAACCTCCCTTCTTACGCTTTTTGTGTGCCTAAGTCCGCAAGCACATCTAAAATTTCTTTATAAAACTCTTCACGTGTACCGCCGCGGTGAATTTCTTTATATAGCTCACCATCTTGAATGAATAAAATACGCTGACAGTAACTTGCACTGTACGGATCATGTGTAACCATCATAATAGATACGCCTTGATCTTTATTTAAGTTTGTCATCGCATCAAGTAAACTCGTTGCATTTTTAGAATCAAGCGCTCCTGTTGGCTCGTCCCCTAAAATAATTGCCGGCTCATGCACTAAAGCACGCGCTGCTGCCGAACGTTGCTTTTGCCCACCAGATACTTCAGATGGGTACTTTTGAAGTATTTCTGTAATCCCTAACATATCCGCTACTTTCTCGACTTTTGGTCCAATGTTACGTGATGGAACACCTTGCAAGGAAAGTGGAAGTGCAATGTTTTCATAAATAGATAAGTTTTCTAACAAATTAAAATCTTGGAAGATGAATCCTAATTTTTGTGAACGGAAATCAGAAAGCTCACCTTGCTTCATTTTTGTAATATCCGTACCCGCAATTTCAACAACGCCGCCCGTTGCTTTATCTAATGTTGAAATTACATTTAATAATGTCGTTTTACCAGAACCAGATGGTCCCATAATTCCAACAAACTCACCCTCTTGAATTGAGAATGACACACCTTTTAACGCGTGTGATTGGTTCTCACCTTTTTTACCGTACACTTTTTGAACGTTTTTCACGTCTACAACTGGTTTCGTCATATATATCCTCCTACGCTTGTTTTTCCATTACCTATTTTGCGCCTTTTGGAGGTGAACTGCTATTTGTTAACATTACATTTACCTTACACTTTTGTAATATAAAGAAGGTGGGCGTGTAAGTTTGGCTTTTACTACTTTGAATATTAGTGACATATCGAATCGGTAAATGAAATTATATCGGCGATTTTTCAAATATATCGGCGCAACTACAAAAGCTGAAAATAAAAATAGGCTGCTCCACAAAAGGAACAGCCCACTTCTCTCTCTATTTCTTTAAAGGTGTTACCGTCCAGTACGTAATAACACGCCAAATCCATTCTAATGGACCCATTTTAAAGATTTTCATCCAAATTACGCTAAATACAATTTGAATTGCATAAATTGCAATACATACATATAAAGTCTGCATGTAAGTTAAGTTACCTGCAAAGTTAAATACACTACCGGCAATTAAAATCATTGCCGTTTGTCCGATATAATTTGTTAAAGCCATACGACCATAGTATTTCAATGGTGCTAATAATGTTTGAACTGGTTTTAACTGAAGTAATAAAATTAATGCTCCTACATAGAAAGCTGAAATAATTGGTCCAACAGTAATACCAATTTTTAGAAACTGGCTTGCAGCATCCATTGTTCCGTCTTCATTCATCAATATCATATTTACAAATGGGCCAGCAGGCACGTGTCCATATTGATACCATACAGCTATGACACTTAAAACAAACATAATGCCTGTAAAAATAGCGACTTTCTTTATATTTTGCGAAAGATTTTCAAATACACGATATTGTCCTGCAGCAAGACCTAATAAAATTAAACCAAGTGGTAATAGTTCTTTAACACCCATTACACTAAAGGCTATTGTCAAAATAAGACCAATTACTAAGTTCACTTGTTTTTTCGCTTTATAAAACGGTAAAACGATTAATCCGCAAATTGCATATAACGTTAACGCTTCTCCAGGCTGAAACATGTAATGAATCAAACCAAAAATAAATAATGCAACTACGCGGCGGAAAAATAGAACATATCCATTTTTCCCTTTCGCAATCGCTCTTGTAATGAAGATATAGAATCCCACTCCAAATAAGAATGAGAAAATCGAGAAGAAACGACCTTCTACAAATAAGTATAGAAACCTTTGATAGCTAGCATCTACTGTATTAGGATCTGGAGTTTTAATATTAAGTAGTGCTAAAATATTTACTAAAATAATCCCTAGTAGTGCAAAGCCACGAATGTAATCTAACTCATCAATTCGCTTGTTTATAATATTGTTCCCCATAAAGCAACTCCTTGTATAAAACTTAATCCTTTCTTACTCTACTGGAGAAAGCTGCTCACAACTATCGACAAACCTTACAGGAATCTTACATTATTGTCATATAGCAAAATAAAACCAGGTCATATTGCGACCTGGTCTACTCTGATTGTTTCGATTTTTGAGGTTGTCCTTTTTTACTATTACGCTGTTTTACTTGAACAATCGGATCAAGTTCATTCGAAAACTCAGCGTTATGTCCATTTTGCGTTTTTTGTTCTGGGTTATTTTGATCTGAACGTTTCGCCATTACATTCACTCCTTATTAGTGCGGTGTAATAATCATTTGATGTTGCAATTGGCGAATTGCCATACGTGCTCTATTTAATTGCTCACGTTGCTCATCATTTGCATGTTGTTGCATCGTTTGTAAATCGTTATACGCTTGTTCTAATTGTAACTGCGCATCCGAATACTCCATCGTATTATAATGCTCTTGTCTCATACCTTGGTCTAATTGTTCTTTCGCATATTCCACCGCTTGTTCCGCTTGTGTAATATACGATTCAAGTGATTGACGCTCTGCCATAATTGTCCCTCCTTGCTTCAATTCCCCTTTAGTGTGTCCCTTCCATCTGAACCTTATGAGTATGTTATAATGGATTTTGTTTCATTTTGACTCGGCTTAGGAGGGAAAGTAATGAAGGTTCAAAACCCTTTTCCATATACAAACGACAATAAACGTTATCATACATGGAATTATCATTTACGAAATGAATTTGGTGAAAAAATCTTTAAAGTTTCATTAGATGCTGGCTTTGATTGCCCGAACCGTGACGGTACAGTTGCTTATGGCGGTTGTACATTTTGCAGTGCTGCTGGATCTGGTGACTTCGCTGGCGATCGCCGCGATGATGTTATAACGCAATATCATGAAATGAAAGAAAAAATGCGCTCAAAGTGGAAAGACGGAAAATGTATCGCTTATTTCCAGGCGTACACAAATACACATGCACCACTTGAAGTGTTAAAAGAAAAATTCGAACCGCTTCTAGCAGAAAAAGACGTTGTCGGTCTTTCTATTGCGACTCGTCCAGATTGTTTACCGGACGATGTTGTTGAATATTTAGCGGACTTAAATAAACGCACTTACCTTTGGGTTGAACTCGGACTACAAACCGTCCATGAACGTACTGCAAATCTTATTAATCGTGCTCACGATTATCCTTCTTACGTTGAAGGTGTAAATAAATTACGTAAGCACGGCATTAAAGTTTGTTCTCATATTATTAACGGCCTTCCACTTGAAGATTACGACATGATGATGGAAACAGCTCGTGAAGTAGCGAAGCTTGATGTACAAGGAATTAAAATCCACTTACTTCACTTATTAAAAGGAACGCCAATGGTGAAGCAATATGAAAAAGGACAACTCGAGTTCCTTTCTCTTGAGGATTACGTAAGTCTCGTTGTTGACCAACTTGAAATGATTCCAGAAGACGTAATTGTGCACCGCATCACAGGTGACGGTCCGCCTGATTTAATGATTGGTCCAATGTGGAGCTTAAATAAATGGGAAGTATTAAATTCCATTGATGCAGAATTTGTACGCCGCGGAAGCTGGCAAGGAAAATATGCAAATGAGGAGAAACAAAAATGAAATTAGAACGTGTATTACCGTTTGCTCGCTCGCTTCTGCAAACGGCAGTAAAAGAAGGCGATTACGCTGTAGATGCAACTTTAGGAAACGGCCATGACACTTGCTTCCTAGCTGAAATCGTTGGAGATAACGGAAAAGTATTTGGATTTGATATTCAAAAAGAGGCAATTGAAAGCTCAACAACTCGTCTAAAAGAAAAAGAACTTTTTGAACGTACTGTTTTAGTTCACGATAGTCACGATACACTTCTATCCATATTACCAGAAGATGCAAAAGGAAAAGTAACAGGCGCGATTTTCAACTTAGGTTACCTTCCAGGCGGAGACAAGCATATCGTCACAAAACCGAACTCAACAATCTCGGCGATTGAGCAATTATTAGACGTAATGGCGCCTGAAGGTATCATCGTCCTTGTCATTTACCACGGACATCCAGAAGGACAAGTAGAACGCGACGCTGTACTTAAATTTGCCCAAGAACTAGACCAAAAACAAGCACACGTACTGCGATATGGCTTCATTAATCAACAAAATAACCCGCCATTTATTGTGGCGATTGAGAAGCGATAATATATCAACGATTTTTCAATTATATCTATCGTAACTCGGGATATATCAACGATTTTTTCGATATATCTATCATAACTTACAATATATCAACGATTTCTCGGATATATCGATTGTTCGACAAAACATAACAAAAAAAGACGTGCATTCATTGCACGTCTTTTTGTTATTCTCCTATATAATGGATGTAAACATTCTTAAAGGAGACGAAACAATGATCGGAATACTAGCAGGAATGGGACCAAAATCAACTGGGCCATTCGTCGATACAGTTGTAGCAAAGTGCCAAACAATATACGGAGCAAAGTATGATATGGACTTTCCTCATATGATGATCTATTCGTGCCCAACACCGTTTTACATGGATCGTCCTATTGATCACGAAGCGATGAAAAAAGCAATTATTGAAGGAGCACAAAAACTTGAAAGTACTGGCGCAAGCTTTATCGCTATGCCGTGCAATACGGCGCATCTTTATTTTGAAGAATTACAGCGTTCGCTTTCTATCCCGATTTTAAATATAGTCGATGAAACGTTACAAGCAATTCCTGAAAATACAAAAAGAGTCGCTCTTCTCGCAACAGAAGCAACTGTTCAAGCTGGGATTTACCAAGATGGGATTGCAAAACGGAATATAGAATACATTCATTATGAAAAATGGCAAACGATGATTAATCAAATTATTACGTATATTAAAAGCGGGGAAGTTGAAAAAGCTCGCAAATTATGGAGCGCGCTCGTTGTGCAGTTGAAGGATGAAGTAGATACCGCAATTATCGCATGTACTGATTTGAATGTTGTGGCGGCTAGTGAGAATTTTGTTGATTCTTCTCAATGTCTTGCGAAAGCGGTTGTTAGGATGTACTTATCAAATATAAAGAGATCTTCATAAACATAGAAAACATCCCTTTTGAAATGTGTTTTATGTTTTATGAAAATCATCCTAAAAACTTTTAACTTTCTTCACAATTCTTTCAAAGTAATCACACTTAATCTCGCTATATTAAATAAGTAGTTATTCATATAGGGAAGGTTAGGGGAACTGAAAGTATGAAAGTAAATCGTTCGCTTCATTACATTTTTTGGCGTTGGCATTTTTATGCTGGGCTTTTTATTACGCCGCTTCTTATTACGTTGTCACTGAGCGGAATTGGGTATTTATTTCGGGAGGAAGTTGAAGATTTCATCTATAAAGATTTATATTTTGGGAAGAGTGCTCAAACAGAATCTATTTCGATGTCTGATTCTATTTCCTTAACAGAGAAAAAATATCCACATTATAGCGTGGCGAAAATTAGTGAGTTTAATGGGGATTATAATACGAGACTTACCATTGCAAATGAGTATACTGGGCAACAAAAATATGTGTATTTAGACAGCAATAATCAAATTGTTGGGGATCAAAATGCAAGTGAAACGTTTGCCAATATAATGAGGGAATTACATAGTTCTCTTTTAGTTGGTGGCACTGTCGTAAACTATACTGTAGAACTCGCGGCATGCTGGACAATCTTTTTAATCGTAACCGGATTGTACATGAGTATACGACAATTCAAAAACACACCATCATCCAATAAGCGAGAAAAAGCAAAAAGACGTCATTCTATTATCGGTATTATATTTACAATTCCTCTCTTTCTGCTAGTCGCATCTGGATTGCCATGGTCAGGATTTATGGGGAACCAAATTTATAAAATCGCATCGTCAAATGAATCACTCGGATATCCAAAATTGTACATGGCTCCGCCTGAATCAAAGGTAAAAGAATTGCCGTGGGCAACAAGAAAAGAAGCTCCGCCTGAATCAAATTCAAATGAACCGAAAGCAATTTCTGTCGATGAATTACAAAAAGGAATTGAAATAAAGAAGCCATATGTTATTTCACTACCAGCTGATCCGAAAGGTGTATTCACTGTTTCGAAATCGAGCGGTTCTGGTATTACAGGTATGCATGTTGCACCAAATGAAGAGATAACAGCTTACTTTGACCAATATAGCGGGGAGCTCATTTCAAAAACGGACTATCGTGATTATGGATTACTTGCACAATGGTTCACTTACGGTATCCCGCTTCATGAAGGACATTTATTCGGATGGCCAAATAAAATATTATGCTTACTAACGACATTATCTCTACTACTTCTCATTTATTACGGAATAAAAATGTGGTTAGCAAGAAAGCCGAAAGGAAAATTAGCAGCACCTCCAAAACAAAGAGATAAGAAAAGTATATTCGTTTTCTTTATCATGATGGTGATACTAGGCGCTGTCATGCCTTTATTTGGACTATCTGTTTTAGTTATTTTTGCAATTGAACTTCTTATATATGTATTTTTAAAAATACGATCATAATGAAAAGAAAACCACTCTACATGAGTGGTTTTCTTCATCACTGCGCTGTTTTCTTTCGGTACATCTTCCCGTTCCAATAGAAGAATCGTGAAGTGAGGCCTCCGTACTTTACAATGCGCCGTGCCATTTTGTGCATATTCTTTTGTGCTGAAACTTTTTGATCTGATAAATAAATACCAAGTAATCCTCGGCTTATAAGGCGATGAAACTTCGCATGAGGCAAATCACCAATGCTCTTCTCTGCTTCTTCTACAAAGTGTTTCATACGATCTAATATTGCTTGCTCGTTTTCATAATAACTACAGAAATTCAAATCCCCGCCGGCGCGGTCTTCTTCTTGATCAATGAAATAATCAAGTAAGATATGAAGGCCTTGTACGTAAGGGAAGTACCCTTGTCTAATTTTCGCAATATCTTCATCATGTAATTCATCATGAAATGCATATGCTACAAGACAGAAAATTCCAAGTGTAGAACCGGCACATGCTGAAAATTCAAACCAACTCATCTCAGGTAAGTTTTCTTTATGTGCTTCAAACCAATTTTTCAGGCGCGGCTCTCTTTCTTCTAATTTCACGTGTTTATGAATTTGCAAATCACAATAATAACAAGCAAGTTCATGAAGAACAGGAGCAATTTTGTCATAGTGCTTCGTTTTCTTTAAAACATCTTGGCATGTTTCAACAAGTTCATCTAAATAACCACCATCATCTTGATCATCACGATAACGATAATAATTACCGCCACCTTCTACTTCAGGTGATAATGCCATTAACATCGATTCATGCAGTGCGGCAAAATCATTTGGATCAAGTGATGTACTGCGATCACATAAATTATCTAAATAGTCGCTGATCGTTTGATACGCTACGATAAAACGAATACATTCTTCTCGGTGTTCGTTTGCTAGCAGAGCTAAAATGCCACCGCCCTCACAATGAAACGTTTTATGCTCAATACTTGCGATTGCCTGACTATGAAGCTCATCATTCGGAATATGGTAGGCACGCTCTTTCCACATCGCTAGCTCATGGTGTACAACCGGAAACACATCACGGTATACTTTCGCCATGAGCGTTATGGGATTACTCGGTACGTTCACTTCTTCCTTCATCTCCTCTATTAAATGTACAAATAATGATTTATTTGTTTGTTTTTACTATATTATTGACATGCATTTCAGTAAATGACTGAATATAACTCAAAATTTCATCACGCTCATACTCATTTAATAACTCGTGATAACAATTCGGCCATTCTTTAAAAGCCTTATCACTTATTTTAACATTATCAAACCAAGTGCGGACACGTGTTTTATCTACAAGTTTATCCTCACAAGCTTGCATTAGCAAGAGCGGAACATCTGGAAAATCATCTATTTTTTTATGAGCAATTTCGATAGACTTAATCAATTCACTATACCAACGTACTGATACTTTGCGCAAGAACAAAGAATCATTCTCCATTGCATCTCTCACCTCGTGGTTACGTGTTGACATTTCCACCGTAAGATTCGTTGCAAATTGCAATTTTGGAGCCACAACATTTAATATTTTTGAAGCAAATTGAAGCGGAGCAGAGGGTCCAGTCACTACCCCTAAACAAGGCGAACTCAAAATAATACCCTCTACATCTTCTCTCTTCGTTTCTTGCATCATACGAATGACAATAAGACCACCCATACTATGACCGAATAGAAAAATAGGTAACCTATACTTTCTTGCTTCTTTCACCCATAGTTTAACTTCCTCTATGTATTCATCAAATGAATCAATATGTCCTCTATTTCTTGAAGTCGTTCCATGTGACGGAAGATCCCCCATCACGACGTGGTAGCCGATATGATTCCACATTTCCGCAACGGCTTCGTAACGTCCGTGATATTCCATTGCGCCGTGCACAATAACAATGACAGCCTTTGCTTCCTCCGCTTCATAATTCCACATACGGCTCTCCTCCATTTCACTCTTTCTCATAATTTGATACACTAAAACTAGTCTCTAGGAAAGGAAGACTTTACATGATATATCCTTACAAAGAAAAAAAACCGAAAATTGCGAGTAGTGCTTTTATCGCTGACTATGTTACGATTACAGGCGATGTTTACGTTGGCGAGGAATCAAGTATTTGGTTTAATACAGTCATCCGTGGTGATGTGTCACCAACGATCATTGGAGACCGAGTAAATGTACAAGACCAATGTACACTCCACCAAAGCCCTCAGTATCCTCTTATCTTAGAAGATGATGTTACAGTTGGGCATCAAGTTATTTTACATAGTTGTCATATTAAAAAAGATGCTTTAATTGGAATGGGATCCATTATATTAGATGGTGCTGAAATTGGCGAAGGAGCTTTTATCGGCGCTGGAAGCCTCGTTTCACAAGGAAAGAAAATTCCACCAAACACGTTAGCTTTCGGTCGTCCCGCGAAAGTCATTCGTGAATTAACAGCAGAAGACCGTAAAGATATGGAGCGTATTCGCACGCAATACGTTGAAAAAGGTCAATATTATAAATCATTACAGAAGTAAATTTCCGCTGCCATAAGATTGGCAGCTTTTTTTATATAAAATCTAACTTTTTCTTTACAAAACATTATTACTCCCTCAACAAAATCTTATTAAAATAAAAGCTAATATCTCCATATATATGTAAACGAGGGAGGAGAATTTTCATGAAGGTCAGTGGATTATATAAAATAGAATGTTACATTTTCAAAGGAATTAATCGCTACTTTGATCAAAAAACATTAAATATCTTTTTCAGCAATATTACTCATATCGGTGGCGCGACTTTCTCCATCGCACTCACACTTTTCTTTTTAATTTTTGCAAAAGGTACTTTACATCAAGCAGCAATTGCAACTGCTATTTCTTTAGCAATTAGCCATATTCCTGTACAAATATTAAAAAGATGGTATCCACGAAAACGTCCTTATTTAACAATTCAGGATGCAAAATATCCAGTCCATCCATTAAAAGACCACTCTTTCCCGTCTGGTCATACAACAGCCGTTTTCTCTGTCTTCATTCCATTTATTTGCTATAATCCAAGCTTACTTGCTTTCCTATTACCGTTAGCATTATGCGTCGGTATTTCACGTATTTATTTAGGACTTCACTATCCGTCAGATGTATTCGTCGGTATGTGCCTTGGCACTTGCTCTGGCATCATCTCTTTTTATCAATTCATCCCACTTTTCACATAAAGGAGTGATATGATGAGAGTCGCCATTTTTACCGATACTTTTACGCCACAAGTTAACGGGGTTGCGAAAACGTTAGAGCGATTAACACGATATTTTCAGAAAGAACAGATCGCCTATTCTGTTTTCGCCCCTCAGCATACAGCTGAAGATAATTTTGTAGCGAATGTGAATAAGATGAGAAGTATCCCGTTAACAATATTATATCCAGAATGTCGTTTTTCTTTTCCTACTCCGCGTATTAAACGGGAACTACTTTCCTTTAAACCTGACATTATTCACATTGCCACACCTTTCAACATGGGACTTTGTGGATTGTATTATGCAAAAAAGTTAAACATCCCAGTTGTCGGTTCTTATCATACTGATTTCGATGCCTATTTACGTTATTACAAAATCGAATTCCTCTCCAATATGCTTTGGAACTATTTAAAATGGTTTCATAGTCATATGCAAAAAAATTTTGTACCTTCCTTTGAAACATTACATCAATTAAAAAATAAAGGCTTTCAGACCCTCTCTATATGGGGACGTGGTGTAGATTGCACACTCTTTCATCCAGCTTACAATACAGACCTATTCCGAAAAAAATATAATATTACAGCGAAGTATGTCCTTTCCTATGTTGGACGAATTGCTCCTGAAAAAGATATTGATACGCTGCAACACCTTATCGTTAAAACAGCACATACTCGAAACGATATTCATTGGCTCATCGCAGGAGACGGTCCTCTAGCAACAAGTTTACGTGAAGCTGTTCCGAAAACAAATATCACTTTTACTGGCTATTTACAAGGCGGGGATTTAGCTGAAGCATATGCTTGTTCTAACATAATGGTGTTTCCATCAGCTACTGAAACATTCGGAAATGTCGTACTTGAATCACTCGCATGCGGTACACCTGTTATTGGTGCAAATAGTGGCGGGGTTAAAAATATTATTACAGATGGAAAAACGGGAGTTCTTTGTCCGCCTAAAAATGAAGATGCATTTCTATCATCCATTTATTTTTTATTACAAAATGAAGAAAAACTTGAGCAGATGGGAATAGAATCTTCCTCTTTTGCGAAATCAAAGAGCTGGGATGAGGTCTTTCGTGGCTTGCTTAACCAATATGAAGAAGTCCTTCAGCATAACGCATCAGAGTTGCTTGCTTAAATAGAAAAACTCCCTTCAAAAAACGAAGGGAGTTTATTACATGGTCATAAATTTTAGTTTAATAAATGATACATAAGGTTAAGCATTGTTTTATTTCTATATTAATTATATCAAAAATAAACATAACTAAACAGACTTGTAATAAAAACCCATAAAAATTAATATATGGTTATACAGTATTTTAACTGTATAATGATTTTAAGAATTCCCCTTAAAATCAACTCACTCACATACCTTTATACAGCAATTGTTCCCCAATTCTGTATATCAAAAAAACCTTTCATTCATTTGAAAGGTCTTTTTGAGCCTGCACATATTCTTCTATCGTATTTACATTTATAAACCAATCCGCATTCGCTTGTACATCTTCTCCAGAAACATACTTCACATTACATTGTGATAAAAGCTGCCCCATACTTCTTTTTTCTTCCTGAAGTAAAGCATAAATCTTTTCTTTCACGCGGTTATGATACGCCGCAAGTAGCGGTTGTTTTCTTCCATTAATAATAGGTACAACCGCATCATATTCATTGTTCGTTTGCTCTAGTAAAATGGTAAACCATTCATGCGACACGTTTGGTGCATCGCAAGGCATAATAGCGTACCAATCTGCTTCTATGTATTCCATTCCTGATACAATGCCGGCCAGCGGTCCATTCCCTTTATAGTGCGGAATGTCTTCTATAACAGGTACTTGTACGAATTGCTCTACTCGCTCTTTTATATCAGTATGGCTAATTACTACAATGTCTTGCAAAGTATTTCCCATCACTTTCACAATATGCTCAACAAAAGTAGTTCCCTTCCAAATTGCTAACGCTTTCGGCTCACCGAATCTACTCGACATACCACCTGCTAATACAATTCCAGCATACTTACTCATTGGCGATGCAGCTCAAATGTAATATGACCTAATTCCGGTAAAATTAATTTATTCATCGCAAGGCGAACCGCTCCGCTAGACCCTGGCATCGAGAAGACTACTTTGCGCCCAATTGTACCACCAATCGCTCTACTTAACATTGCGCTGCTTCCGATATCTTCTAAATAACTAATCATACGGAACAGCTCACCAAATCCAACAATTTCTTTATCTAATAACGCTGATACTGCTTCAATTGTGACATCGCGTTTCGTAATACCAGTACCGCCATTTGTTAATACAACATCTACATCTTCCTTATGATAACCAGCTAACACTGCTTGCTGAATACTTTCTTTATCATCTTTTACAATTTCATAAGAAGTTACTTTATGTCCCGCTTCTTTTAACAATTCATGTAATAGTTGTCCGCTCTTATCTGTTTCTTCCGTACGTGTATCGGAAATCGTAACAATCTTGCAACGCACTTCTTTTGGAGCTTGTTTTTTATGTTCAGCTACACTCATTTTTTATCTTTCCTTTCTTAAAAACTTTTCTTCATTTTATCATACATATCTTTACACAATTATGTATGAAGCCAATAATGCGCCATGATACAATATAAGTATACTAACCCACAAAAAGGAAAGTGCCCTTTCTTATACTCCTAGACTACACATCTTTAGCTACTCTTTATATTTTCTACATAATAGAATTCAATTTTAAAACTTGTACTAAAAAATAAATCGGAGGTCTATCTATTATGGAACTATACAAAAAATTAACAACAACATTCATCCTCTTATTCGTCGCTTCCATCACTGTCGGTTTTTCTCTAAAAGGCGCAATTCCATACGCTACATTAGTAAGTATTATATTCGCAACGCTATTTTTACTAAGCAGTGCATTTTGCGCAGGTAAAGCACGTCAAATGAAAGGTTGATTACATATGTTCCAGAAGAAATCAATCCTTTGTAAATCATGTGAAAAGGAAATACAAAAGGAGGACTTACATTGTTTGAATCAAATCGTATCCAGTTACGAAAGTTTTCCGAAGATGATATTCTAACATATTATAAATGGCATAATGATATAGACGTTATGAGTTCAACTACTCTCACTCTTGATAAATATTCCCTTCAAGACACAGAAAAACTTTGCCAGCAATTTATTCATTCTTCGGACTCTAAGAGCTATATCATTGAAGAAAAATCTACGCATCTTTCAATTGGTATTACTTCTTTAATTCATATTGATTCGTATAACCGAAACGCTGAATGTATTATTGATATTGGTAACAAGGATTACTGGGGGCAAGGTTATGGGAAGGAAGCTTTCACCTTATTATTGGATTATGCATTTTTAGAATTAAATTTACATCGCCTTTCTTTACGAGTATTTTCTTTTAACGATAGAGCAATTAAATTATATAAATCACTCGGTTTTCAACATGAAGGAACTTGTAAAGAAGCTATATTCCGCAATGGCAATTGGCATGACATTGAACTCTTCGCTTTATTCCAACGTAATTATAAATAAAAAAAGCTTTGCGCTCACCGCGCAAAGCTTTTTTTCATATATTATAGACCAGCTTGCTCTTTTAAAGCTGCTGCTTTGTCTGTACGTTCCCATGATAGATCTACATCAGTACGTCCGAAGTGGCCGTAAGCTGCTGTTTGTTTGTAAATTGGGCGACGTAAGTCTAGCATTTTAATAATACCAGCTGGGCGAAGATCGAAGTTGTTACGAACTAGCTCTACTAGTACGTCTTCAGATACTTTACCAGTGCCGAATGTATCAACTGAAATTGATACTGGTTGTGCTACACCGATTGCGTATGCAAGTTGTACTTCTGCTTTTTCAGCAAGACCAGCTGCTACGATGTTTTTCGCAACATAACGAGCTGCATATGCTGCAGAACGGTCAACTTTCGTTGCATCTTTACCAGAGAATGCACCGCCACCGTGGCGAGCGTATCCACCGTAAGTATCAACGATGATTTTACGTCCTGTTAAACCAGCATCACCTTGTGGTCCACCAATTACGAAGCGGCCAGTTGGATTAATGAAGAATTTCGTTTCTCCATCCATTAATTCTGCTGGTACTACAGCTTTAATTACGTGCTCTTTTAAGTCGCGATCGATTTCTTCCCATGTAACATCTGGGTGATGTTGTGTAGAAATTACGATAGTATCAACACGTACTGGTTTACCATTTTCATCATACTCAACTGTAACTTGCGTTTTTCCATCCGGACGTAAGTATGATAATGTATCATCTTTACGTACTTCAGTTAAACGGCGAGCTAATTTGTGAGCAAGCGAGATTGGAAGTGGCATTAACTCTTGTGTTTCATTACATGCGAAACCAAACATTAAACCTTGGTCTCCTGCACCAATTGCCTCAATCTCAGCGTCAGTCATTTGACCTTCGCGTGCTTCTAGCGCTTGGTCAACACCCATAGCGATGTCAGCAGATTGCTCATCGATAGATGTTAAAACTGCACAAGTTTCTGCATCGAATCCGTATTTTGCGCGTGTGTAACCAATGCCTTGAATTGTTTCACGAACGATTTTTGGAATATCTACGTAAGTAGAAGTCGTAATTTCCCCCGCTACCAACACTAAACCAGTTGTTACAGTTGTTTCACAAGCTACACGTGCATTTGCGTCTTTTGATAAGATCGCATCTAAAATTGAATCAGAAATTTGGTCACAAATTTTATCTGGATGTCCTTCAGTTACAGACTCAGATGTGAACAGATGACGTTTTTTTGTCATGTGGTAAACCTCCCTACAGTAATTGTATATATTGTACGGAACTCATCCTTAATTTGCCACAAACTGCGACATACATTTATTCTCCCACACAAGCATACAGAAAAACCTTTCCTACTTTACATAGAGGAAAGGTTTAATTTGCTACTTGCATACTGCTTTTTGCCCTTCGCTCTTATCGTTCGAGACCTGTAGCCTCGCACAGGTTTTAGCACCTATTCACCTGTATTTACCACTACAAGTGAGGTTGCTGGGCTTCATCGGGCCTGTCCCTCCGCCAGCTCGGGATAAGAGAGTATCCGTCCCAACCTATACTAAAGAAATGATATTCATTTGTCAATTAATATTCACATTTTCCTGAAAGTTTTTCTCAATACGCCTGAAATGAAATATTAATAGGGAAATAATGCATTCACACAAACAAAAAGAAATAAATAGTATACATTATTTATATAATTGTGTTATACTCTTGTTGGGGATTACGAGAAATATTTCATTAAATGAAAAGGATGGTATATAAATATGAGTACTGTGAATGTCCAAATTGGTTTACACGAATTATTGAACGGAAGCAATGCACAGATTCAACTAAGTGTTCCGCAATTAGTGGAAAAAGTATTAATGCGAAATGAAGGGAAATTAACTTCGACTGGTGCCGTTTCTGCTTCAACTGGAAAATATACAGGACGTTCTCCTAAAGATAAATTTATTGTGAAAGAAGCATCGGTTGCTGACAAAATTGCTTGGGGAGCTGTGAACCAACCGATTTCTGAAGAACATTTTAATAAATTATATACTAAAGTTTTAGAATACTTAAAAGAAAAAGAAGAGTTATTCGTCTTCAAAGGATTTGCAGGCGCTGACCGCAATTACCGCCTACCAATTCAAGTTATTAACGAATATGCATGGCACAATTTATTTGTACATCAATTATTCATTCGTCCAACTGAAGAAGAATTAACAACTCATGAATCAGAGTTCACAATTGTTTCTGCACCGAATTTCAAAGCTGATCCAGCTGTTGACGGTACAAACTCTGAAGCATTCATTATGGTTTCATTCGAAAAACGTATCGTACTAATTGGTGGTACAGAATACGCTGGAGAAATGAAAAAATCAATCTTCTCTATTATGAACTTCTTATTACCTGAACAAGATATTCTTTCTATGCATTGCTCTGCAAACGTAGGTGAAGAAGGCGACGTAGCACTATTCTTCGGTTTATCTGGAACAGGTAAAACAACATTATCTGCTGATCCAAACCGTAAACTAATCGGTGATGATGAGCACGGTTGGTCTGATAACGGTGTATTCAATATTGAAGGCGGTTGCTACGCGAAATGTGTAAACCTTTCTCACGAGAAAGAACCACAAATTTTCGATGCAATCACATTTGGATCTGTTTTAGAAAACGTTATCATTAATGACCAAACACGTATCGCCGACTACAACGATACTACTTTAACAGAAAATACTCGTGCTGCATACCCTATGCATGCGATCGACAATATCGTACTGCCAAGTGTTGCTGGACACCCAAATACAATTATTTTCTTAACTGCTGATGCATCTGGCGTATTGCCTCCAATCAGTAAGTTATCAAAAGAGCAAGCTATGTATCATTTCTTAAGTGGTTACACTAGTAAACTAGCAGGAACAGAGCGCGGCGTTACTTCTCCGCAAGCTACATTCTCAACTTGCTTCGGTTCACCATTCTTACCACTTGATGCATCTCGCTACGCTGAAATGCTTGGTGAAAAAATCGAGAAACACGATGCGAAAGTATTCTTAGTAAACACTGGCTGGACTGGTGGCGAATACGGCGTTGGTAAACGTATGAACTTAGGTTACACTCGTGCAATGATTCAAGCTGCATTAAACGGTGAACTTGCAAAAACTGAAACAGCTAAACATGATATCTTCGGTCTTGAAGTTCCACTTCACGTACCAGGTGTACCTGACGAAGTGTTAATGCCTGAACAAACTTGGGCTGATAAAGCTGCTTACAAAGCAAAAGCAATCGAACTTGCAAATGAATTCAAAGCTAACTTCAAAAAGTTCGACAGCGTATCTGAAGACATTATTAACTTAGGCGGTCCAATCGCTTAAATTAAAACTTTCTGTTGGAATAACCCTTTACTCATATGAATAAGTGTCGTGTAACCGTAAAGTTTCGCGTACTCACCGACAAAACCCAATGCGGCTTAACGGTTACACACACTTACATAAAAAAGAAGCTTACGTGAAAACGTAAGCTTCTTTCTATATCTTATATAAAGTGAAACGCTAATCTCTTCATCTGTGACCTAGATTATAAAATTATAGTTTCGAATATATACATTATATCCCTACTCACTACATCTCTCGGGTTTCACATCGTATGGGGCTAAAAAAGGCCCTGACTGCTTCTATTCGTGGCTGGATCATCTATTCCATCTAAAAAGAAGTCTTTTATCTTTTTTAGCTCTTTGTTAGTTCTTTCTCATCTTTCATGCTATAGTAACCTAAATTCACAACGATTAAGAAATAACCACCCATAATCCCTACTGCAAATGCCCACATAACCATGTGGTGCTCAATTTCGTACATAATAATAGCACCCAAAATGGCAGCTGCAAAACGGTTAAACATACCGAGTGTCGGTGCTTTCGTCTTCTTTACAATACTATCTCCAAGCTTCTCAATTCTTCTACCTAAAAGCCAAACGCAATACATACTTACAATAAGCCCAATTCCAGCGCCTAAAAAGTGTGCTGAAAACGGTGTTAACATCCAACCTAGTAACAAAATACCTAGTATATAATACGATTGGATTTTAAATGATCTTAGTGACATACTAATCATGCTATACCTCTCTTCATTCGTTCTTATCTATCCAACAAAAAATTTCTTTCAAATTCATATTCCTTACATTCATTTCATTCAAATTAAAAACAACATAAACAGTATGTTTATGTTGTTTAAATGTTTTTAGAAAATAATATTATACAAGATTTCAAACATCATATTCTCATATTTTGTGACGGTTTTTCAAACTTTTTTCGTCCATTTATGAAAAAAATGATATCAATCTATGAACATACGGATATGATGTAATAAGCACACAAATAAAGGGGGCGTCTAATGATTTATTTTTTAATGGCTCTCATTCACCTCATTATCCCTGCACTTATTGGACTTTCATTGTATTGGTACACGAAAAATCATAGCATTTTTTACGCTGTCCTCGGTGTTCTTCTTCCAGGTATTATTCTTATTACACTCTTCCGTATTCCATTTTTAAACTTAATTCCACTTATTACTGCTATCTTGTTTCTCATCTTCTTACCAAAAATAAAAAAATAGGAAAGCAGATCATAGGTGATCTGTTTTCCTATTTTGATATAGGTTCCCCTGCAATAGAATGAACTTTTACTTTCTCCGATTTCACAAACCATAGACCGACAAAAATGATAATTCCACCGATGATTTGTTGAAACGATACATATTCATTTGCCCAGACAGCTGCAAATAGAACCGCTACAAGCGGCGTTATATACATATATACCATCGTATGTGACGCCCCAATTTTTTGAACACCAACATACCACATTACTAGACCAAATACTGTTACAAAGAAAATAGAATATAGTAAAGCAAATAGTGTCATTCCGTGAGTAATGTGAAATGGCATGACAAACACATGTGGACCACTTAACAATAATAGCGGAATCGCACCCACTAATGCAGACCATGCAGTAACACGTAATGCTGAATATTTTTTAATTAATGGTCCTGCTAAAACAGGATAAAGCCCCCAGCATATTGATGTAATAAGTCCAATTCCATTGCCATAAAAAGAACTAGTAAGTGAACGTCCTGCTACTAAAACTAAGGCTGCACCAACAAAGGCAGTCATAGAACCGATTAACTTTCGAGAAGAAAACTTTTCTTGTTTCAAGAAAATCGCAAATGCAGTTGTAAAAATAGGTGAAATAGAAATGAGTAAAGAGGCATTTGTAGCGGATGTATATTTGACAGTTTCCATAAATAACGTTTGATACAGTACAATACCTACAACGCTAACGATAATTAATCTAGGTATATCCGTTCGCTCCATATAAACCGACTTTTCAATACAAAAGGTAAGGAGTAACAGAAGCGGTGCCGCCGCCATCATACGAAGTGCAGTAAACTCAATTGCTGTAAATTCTAAAAGTCCATACTTCGCAATTGTATAGTTAATCCCCCAAATAATAACAACACTTAAAATTAATAACTCAATTCCCCATCTTCTCATGCGTATCCCCTCCGCAAAGAAGATTATACAGAAAATTCAATCACATGTACATTTCATTATGTGAAAAAATCTTTTTATTATATGAAACGTTTTGGTAAATGAAATTATATGGGCGATTTTTTCAATATATCGACTTATCGACAATAATAGCGACTTATAAAATAAAAAAAGTGAGTCCAAAATACATTTTGGACTCACCTTTACTATACTCGAACGTGTAATTTCATATTTGGATTATAAAACTGGCTTGGGCTCTTCAACTGAAAAGTTCCTCCACCTTCATGCCAATCAACCGTTAACTTATCGTCCATAAATACAAGCTTTGTACGATCAGCGATAAAATTCATTGTGCTTGATTCAATATCCACATCGCGCTCATCTTTCTCTGCTACAGCTACTAAATCGATGATTCCGCTCATAACACAACCGCAACCTTCATTATCATAAAATAACTTTATATATTTCGCTTCACTTGGAATCGTATCCATAATCTTTTTATATGCTGCTTCTGTTACAGTAACGTACATATGTTAATCTTCATCCTCTCTTCTCTTATCATTCATATATTGTATCACCATTTTTCTTAAAAGTTATATACAGAAAATTAAGACTAATATACAATGTATGTGATAAAGTTTCAGCAATCGAGCTTTTATGAGTAGTTCATGCAGGAGAAAGGATGTTTACTATCTGTGTTCAAACTACAACGATATCCCATGTTATTAGGTGTATTTAGTAGTTTCTTCATTTCTAGCGGAATGCTATTACAGCATGTACTTCCCTATTCTCCTTCTATTAGCTGGATTCTAGGTTTTATTTGTTTCCTATCCGCTTCTTATTTTGCTACGAAGAATACAAACAACTCATAAAGCAAGAATCATCTTAAGGAGGATTATCAAACATGCCAGCCTTAAAAAAAATAGAGCAATCACTCGATCACTTATTCCAAATTGAAAAATACGGAAAAGATAGTGCCTTTAGTCGATTTATCCCAGCCGTATATGATCCTATCAAATTTCCTTGGCAACAATTTTTCGAAGCAAATTTTGTAGATTTATTTAACGGCCTTATGATGCACGGATCTGAAAATGTAAACAAAGTATTTTTAGCTGTATTCCCTACAGATGACGTTCTTGAAACATTCATTTCACAATCCACACCCGGTGATTTACTCTTTATGCACCATCCCCTTGTAATGGAGTGCGGTGATCCGCTTGGAAGATCAGGCCGCGGTTTCATACCAATTCCTGAAAAATATTTGCAAGGAATAAAAGAAAAACAACTTTCTATATATACATGTCACGTACCAATGGATTTTCATCAAACACATGGAACGAGTATTTCAATTGCAAAAGCATTAAACGCTACTGTAGTGGACGACTTTGCATATGGAGGCCCAGAACAAGAACCAGTTGGCCTTATTTGTGAAATAGATGAAACATCAACAGAAGCACTCCAAAAACATCTAAAACAACTCTTCCAGATTCCTTACACAGACTTCGAAGGTAAACGACATGATTCCATCAAAAAAATCGCAATTATCGCTGGATGTGGCGATGTCGTATCTTTAATGAAGGAAGCAGAAGAAAAAGGTGCTGAAGCATATATTACAGGAGAAATCCATTGCCATATCGATAATGATTACGGCAGACATAAATACTCGCTCATTATGGATTATGTAAAAGAAACGAATATGTCTCTGATTGGTGTGTCACACTCTGCCTCTGAATATTTAGTGAAAGAGACATTGATGTATGATTGGTTTAAAGAGAATTTTGATGTGGATGTTATTTTACTTCCTCAGGAAAAATGGTGGCTCTAACACTACTTAATTCTCCTCCCGCTATCTTTTGAAATCTAGACACAAAAGACGATCTGCCACACAAAATTATAGAATTCATAATATATATATTAGTTCTATTTTAAAAACTAGATTTTGAAAATATAGAAAGGAGAACATATATGTACCCACGTAATTTTTTTAGTTGCGATGGCAGACGCAACAGCGGTTCTAACGGAAATACTGGACCCACGGGGAACACCGGACCTACGGGGAACACTGGACCCACGGGGAACACCGGACCCACGGGGAACACCGGACCCACGGGGAACACCGGACCCACGGGGAACACTGGACCCACGGGGAACACCGGACCTACGGGTAATGCTGGACCTTCCGGAGCTGGTTTCCAAAGTACTACCACCTTTAGTCTAGCAGCGGCTCCCAACTATAAAAAAGGACAAGTTGTCACTTATACGGGCAGTGGCTATGTTGTAAAAAAAGATGCACCTCAAGGGTTTCCTAATATATCTCCAGATTATATCGTATTAGTAGAAAGTGGACCTACCGGTAGTACCGGGCCTACCGGCATCACTGGGCCTACGGGGAACACTGGACCTACGGGCATTACTGGACCTACGGGATCTGCCGATAGTGCTTCAGCAAAAAGTATTGTTTTTCAAGGAACAAATGCTGGTTTTCAACGTATAGCGGGTTCTCCTGGAATTGACTCCAATGTTATTCCATATGTCACTGCTGGAGCCGGTAGTATTGTCGGCTTTTCTGCGTCTATAAATATAAATAATTTACCTGCTGCTATTTATACGATTAATATTTGCAGAAATGTCCCAACAAACCTCACAACCCCTTCTTCTAGCTACATCCTATCTACTATTACCTTAACTACTACTGACAAAATTACCGGAACTATGGTATTTTCCATTAAACCAACGGATAGCGGAGCAGGACAAATTCAAGTATTTAATCCTACTCCGGCAGTAGGTCCCGCTACTGTAACTTGGACTAGTATTACAACTGGAAACCCAGTTGCAAGAGGAGATGCTATATCCCTTTATATTACCCCTGGAATTACTGCAAGTGCTGTATATTCTATTTTTCTAATTACCGATATATAGCAATTCATTTCATAAAAAAAGACCCGAGATTCGGGTCAACAAATAGAAATATAAATGAACTACAACAAATAACAGACAAAGCCATTATATATTTTTCATAGTAAAACATCCATTATTTTCTTTTTACACTATCAATATATTATTTTTCGTTATCGTCCTCTTTTTTAGAACGTCTACCTAAGAAGAACACAAAAACATCACTTCCAAATAAGTGATGTTTTTTGTAGTTAATGCAGTGGTAACATAACTTCAACCGTCGTTCCAACCCCAACTTCACTTTCAAAACTTATTTTACCGTTGTGGTCTTTAATAATTTTTTCTGTAACTACTAAACCTAGACCAGTTCCTGTTTCTTTCGTTGTATAAAAGGCTTCATTTAACTTTGGAATTTTATCTTTCGGAATGCCGCATCCCTCATCTTTCACTTGAACGATGATTCCATCTTTTACAGTAACTTTAATCGTAATTGTTCCGCCAACTGACATTGCTTCAATTGCATTTTTGATTAAATTAAAAAAGACCTGTTTTAATCGTTTTTCATCACATGTAATTGATGGTAAGTCTTTACTGTAAATACCTTGTATGTAAACTCCTTGTTTTAAAGCTGGCTTTTCCATAACTCGAATAACATAAGAAATAATTTCTTGTATGTTATGAGTTTCTGATTCTAGTGATTTAGATTTCTCAAATCCACTAAGTTCTGTAGCAATTATATGAATCCGATCTACTTCTTGTTTCATAATATCACTATAAATTTTATCCTCTGGATGCTTGTCTGCTTGTTTATTCACAAGTTTTTTTAAGTTTGCTAAAGGTCTTCTAATCTTATAACCAATAACCGTTGCCATCTTTCCAACAGCTGCTAGTTTTTCTGTCTGTTTTATTTCTTTGTCCATCATCTCAAGCGTACGAACGTAAGACTGAACCCTTAAAAATATAATCCAACATATGATAGTAAATACGCTATATAATGCCATTGGGATTAAAACGAGAGAAGATTGAATAATGATTCCTGTAAGAGCATACTTTCCGATAAGTATCGCTGGAACTAACCAGAAATATCTTTTATTCACAAAGATTGGTGCAAACAAAATAAAAAATCCTTCTACTATATTTCCACCGTCAAATTCTGCATCGCTACCATAATAAATCATAATGTTATGGATACAATCTAATACATTATAGCCAATTAGAATAATATACTTTACCGCAAAAGCATTCTTCCATTTCATAAAGTATATTCCAATGCAAAACAATACCACCATCAAAAAGTAAAGCCATAAACCTAAACCATCTTCAAATTCTCCTACACCTTCTTGCTCTCCACCGATTAACGGTACGATAAATTCATAGGCAAGATCATATACGAAAAATATAATAAAAAATAAACTTAAAAATGCTTTCAGCGCCTTTATTTCTTCATTTTTAAATATATAGCCTTTATTCATATGGTAACTCCTAGCTTTTCTTCCACTTGGATTTCAGTATTTCCACACTTCCTTGGGAGAATGATGTCTATTCTCGTTCCAGTATCTTTTTCACTTGAAATATGCAACTCACCAAGGTGCTCGGCGACAATTCGATTCGCTACCGTCAGTCCCAGACCAATTTTATCTTGTTTCGTTGTATAAAAGGCCTCTGTAACACGGGGTAAGTTTTCTTGCTTAATACCATGACCATTATCGATCACACTGATCATTACATATTCTTTCCCTTTATTTTCTAATTGTAAATGTAATATACCACCTTGTCCCATTGCCTCTAAAGCATTTTTTATCGTATATAAAAAGACTCCTCTTATTTTTCGTTCATCACATTCAACTTCTATTGTTTTTTCTTCCACATTAGAAATAAACTGAATGTTTAATTCATCTATTTTTTCACGAAGACTTGTTATTACTTGTAATACAATTTTTCCTACATCATGTTTCTTATAAATAGAAGGTTTGCATGTAGCAACTTCCATTAACTCACTTATCATATTATTCATATTTTCTATTTCAAAAATCATACGTTTATAAATAGGATCCTCTTCATGCTTCTCTCGTTGTAATTGCGTAAATCCTTTTAATGAAGCAAGTGGATTTTTAATTTCATGTCCAACCGTCGCTGCCATTTTTCCGATTACTGCTAATTTCTGTGATTCACTAGCAATCGCAATACTTTCCTTTACAGCTGAAAGATATTGTAAAAATCGGTTTAAAATGATATATGCAGCTATTAACATAAGTGTATACATAATAAGGAACATAAATGCTTTTACTTCCTCTAATACAAATAAATAAATTAAATATTTTCCTACAATAGAGGAAAGTAACAACACATAGAATTTTTTATTTAAAAATATAGGTACAAAGAAAATGAGAATAATTTCTATTATATTTGTCGCATCAAACGCCGCCTTATTATAAAAAACATACGAAAATATATTAGCGAGTTCTATCCCTATGTATGCAAATATCCATGCATATTTAACAAGATTTGCCTTCTCTTTTTTCATTAAATATATATTCACGCACAGTATTGCTACTCCGCAAATAACTTGCCATATTATGTTGTATCCCTTATCCATTATTGATTTATCTTCTAATACGATTGCATAGAAAATTTGATATACAATAACAATGACATATAACACCCATAAAAGGATTTTTGCATTTCTTTCTTCTTCTTTATATGATAGAAAACTTTCTTTCACTTCAACACCCCTTCAAAATAATATCTCGAAGAATACCATTTATTATAATAAATGATTTTCATAGACAAACAAAGATAAATCGAACATTTGAGGAAAATCATGCCAACTATGCAATATCTTCATGCTATATACAAGCATAAAAAACATAAACAATAATACGTATATTATGGGAGGTGTTTTTTATGGATGGCAAAAAAAATAAAAAGACCGAACAACTCCAATCTTTTACGCACGAAAATGAAGGAAAGGAGATGACAACAAATACAGGTGTTAAAATTTCAAGCAATGAAAACTCTTTAACTGCCAGTGATCGTTTCAGAACGATTAGGTAGTGCAGGGAACGCCAAATGGACAGTGGGAAGTAAATGATACTTTCTTAACAGGCTCACCACTCCTTTATGATGGATTACTTCTTATCGGCGGAGAGATGGATGATCATTTTCTTAACAAAGCAAGTTCATTTGTCGTAGAATCATATAATCACTTTAAGCCGATTGGCTCCTTCCAAAACGGCTCTTCTATTATTCAATCTTTAAATATCGAAGGAAAGCCTGGTGTTCTAATAGAACAAGACCCTACGAGGCTAGCAAATGAATTTATTAAAGCTATGACAAAACAACGCTTTTGGGATAGAGCATATTCATAAAATAGGGGGACATTTATGTTTGTTACTGTCGAGAAAGATGTGCATATTTTTGTGCAAGACGTTAATCCTGGTCCAGGTAGTAAGACTGTTTTCTTCGTTCACGGATGGCCTTTAAATCATCAAATGTACCAATATCAACTCAATGTTTTACCTGAGCATGGCTTTCGCTGTATCGCCATGGATATACGAGGGAATGGACAATCTGATAAGCCATGGACTGGTTACACGTATGATCGATTAGCCGATGATATCGCAATTGTTCTGGAAGCACTTCAAGTAGAGAACGCTACATTAGTCGGTTTCTCAGTTGGTGGTGCTCTTTCTATTCGCTATATGTCTCGCTATAATGGGCGCCGCATTTCTAAGCTCGCATTAATTGACGCTGTCTCCCCCTCTTTCGTTAAAAATCAAGAGTCCCCTTACGGTGTACCGAAAGAACAAGCAGATGCTCTCATTAATCAAATGTATGCTAATTTACCAAAATTTTTAAATGATGTATCTTTATCCTTTTTTAATAGAAACTTAGGGGCTGCAACCCTTGAATGGTTTTCTTATCTCGGTATGCAGTCCGCTTCTTATGCCCTTATAAAAATTTTACAAGCAGCTGCAAATGAAGATGTAACGAAAGATTTAAATAAAATTAACGTCCCAACAAAAATCTTCCACGGCGTTCACGACCAACTAATTCCTTACAAAAGTGCTGAGCTTACGCAACAACGAATTAAAAATTCTCAGTTACATGCTCTTACAAATAGTGGTCATGGTTCACCAATCGATCAAGCGGATGAATTAAATAAAGAACTGATAAAATTTTTACATGCATAACAACTGCAATACAAGAACGAAAGTTAATATAATCGATTTTTCACAAAACATAAAATTCACATATTTCTCACAAATACACAAATAAAACGATTACATTTTCATATATACTAAATATACAGGTAATACTCCCTAAACCCAGCTTGTCTGGTTACCCCGTTAAATACTATGAAAAAAGAACTTGTATCGTTATACAAGTTCTTTTTGTTTCTTTTATTTAAAGAGGATATCTTTACTATATTGATTTCCAACGAGTAAATCATATTGAAGCATTTTATATTGCTCTAACATTTCTTTTTGTTTCTTTGTTAAATCATTGATTACTTCTCCATTTTTATCAACTTTTAATTCATCTCTAAGCACTGGTATTTCCTTGTAAAATTCCGATAAAAATTGATAAAATAAGGATTTATTTAATCCTGCATAATCAAAAATAAGATTAGAAAAATGAATTGGGCTTACTAAACCTAAATTATCATTTGGCATATCAAAGTTTGCATACATTAATAACGGCGTTTGCGCCATGGCTAAACGTTCATTCGGTGTTTTTTCATTCGTTATATACCCATTTTCTTTATAAAAAGATTTATTTGTTCCTAATGATGGAAGATGATCTCCAAAGAATACTAATAATGTAGGTCTATCAAAATTATCTAGTTGCTCTATTAAATATTGAAGAGCCTCATCTGAACGTCTTAATCCTTCTGTATACGTCTCTAATTCTCCCTTTGAGTCTTCATTTTCTAGACCGCTAATTTCAATTAGGTTTTCACCAAATCGGCCCTCTGTAAATGGAAAATGATTTTGCATCGTAACTGCATGAATAAATGTAGGTTGTTTTTGTTTCTCTAACTCAGCAATTATCTCTTTACTCATCGCTAAATCACTAATATAATCTCCATCAATATCCACATTTTCCATCGTGTCCTCTGCATTAAACTTATCAAACCCTAACACCTTATATACATCATCACGTTTAAAGAATGTGCGACCAAATGAATGAATTGCACTTGTATAATAACCTTCTTTTTTCAACGCTGTAGGGATTGATGGAATTTCTTTCTTATTTGTAATAACCTGCTGATATGGTATAGAACCTGGCTTTAACAAACTCATTGAATAGCTTGTTAATGCCTCAAATTCAACGTTCGCCGTATTCCCCCCAAATGTAGGAGAAATAGTTTGTCCACCAGGAAAGTTTTCTATATAATGATGTAAATTTGGCACAGGATCTTCACTAAAAGAAAGGTTGGTTACTTTCGTGGGATCCCAAAACGATTCACTCATTACAAAAATAATATTCGGTTTCTCTTTTTTCTTTTGGCTCCCTATATTTCCACTATAGTGTTTGTTTATATCGTTTGCTATTTGAAGCATATTTTCTTTAGAATAATTTTTTGGTTTTTCCATAACTGTTGTATCTAAATTGCTAATAAACCCAAGTACAAAACCATTTGAAGCATAGTTCTCATTTTGATTCCACAAAACAAAATCTACACCTGATTTTTGAAATACTTTATTCATAAATGTATTCGCAAAATTACCATACGCATATAGAACAAAAATAGACCCTACTACTAATAAGGCTCTTATTCCTAGATGAATCTTTACATTTTGAATATACCTTCTCATATATATCCCTGCTACAATACAAGCTACGATACTTAAGATAATGACAAAAATATAACTCCAACTAAAATAGTCCATCACCATCGGTATAACAGATTGCATATGCGTAATTTGTGTAAAATCAGAAGGATATAACGGATCACCTCTGAAAATAAGCTTCAAATAATTCACAATACATAAAATGACTAACGTACAGCTCGTTAAAACCATACTTAGAAAAACCTTACCTATTAAATTATATACAAGAATATATATTGCATAAATTACTACAAAACTTAATATAAACTGCATATTATAAAAGTAAATCCAATTCATTGCCTCTATGAAACTCATATTAACTTGCATGACAATATAAAATAACGCTACTGTATGGGCTAGCAAAAATAATATAAAATGCACTCGTAGGGATGCTCTAAGTATAGACATCTCTTTTTTATTGAAATGCGTAATATAAAACGTTATGCCCCATACGAAAATCATCATAACACTTAAAACAAGCTTTTGATTTAAATGATCTTTCATCATGTCTAAATTGAAAACCTTTAAAATCATAAACAGCATAGTTATTACTAATAAAGTCACCATACTACTTATAATGCTAGAAATTAATATATTTCTTTTTGGAAGATGAAAAAGTGTAGAACCATACTTCAATTCATTCCCTCTTTTCTATGTATTAATTTCACCTCGCATCGAAAAAACTATTTGTATTAAAATAACATATATCCTATATTTCGTCTGCAAACTTGCTTCTACTATAAATATATTTCCTTAATACTTCCTTAATCAATAGTTAAATTGTGGCATACAAATTACTCATTCTTGAAAAGCTTAATTTTAGCACTCCACTTTATGATATAATAACTATTTTTTAGAAATCCTTAATGCTATTAAAGATTCCACATGAAAATACGAAAGAATTAATAAACAAGCGTTGTACGTTTTTAACAACTATTACTATAACGAAAAGAACCCGCCACAAGACAGGTTCTTTTCGTTATTTTATGATAAAAGAGAAGATGATTAGCATGTGTATTATATAAAAGGAAGCAGCCATATTTTCCATACGATACATACGAGTACTGTAACTACAAAATCAAAAAAATCTAATCTCGGGCCTTTTTTCATATGTAGCCACATATGAAACCATTTTATTTTTGTATATTTATGGATGTTTTTCTTTGCAAATCGGTAAATAAGCATTTGCATAATAAAAAATCCGGCCACAAAATAAATAATAAGATGAGAAATCCAATCACAAAATTCCTCCTATTTTTGTAGCGTTTTTTCTACTATCCGATTTTTCAAAACCCACTCTTCAAACTGGGCACTTCCAAATTCCCAACTAAGATCGCGAGCATGTACAGAAAAAACGTAATAACCGGCATATTCATCCATAAACCTACCTAACTCTACATCGTCTTTCTGAATACCGTATACTCCAAAATTAAAATACACATCCCATACGTCTTCATTCTTTCTCTTATAAGCAATCGATTCCATATCACATTCTGTCCCGAAATAATCAAGATGTAAATGTACGCTATCATCGTATTCGTACTCCATTTTATCACCCCTTATATTTGTACTTCTTTACCACCAAAAAAATTCCTGCTATCTACACTCACATATGGGCGATTACCTACATATCATGCTTGTAGAGTGACTTCTAGGAGGTGTTATATAGTGAAAAAATTAATCGCGATTTTTTGCATCATGTTACTAGCTGTTTTTACTTTTGCTGCTTGTAGTAGTAAAAAAGAAGGTACGAAAGAACAAACTCAAAACATTCGCGTCGGCGAAGTTACCCATTCTCTCTTCTATGCCCCATTATATGTTGGGATTGAAAAAGGATTTTTTAAAGATGAAGGACTAAATATTGACCTACAAACAACAGCTGGTGGCGATAAAACGATGACCGCCCTATTATCTGGCGGAATTGATATTGCTCTCGTCGGTTCTGAAACATCTATTTACGTTCATCAACAAGGAGCGAAAGACCCTGTCATTAACTTTGCACAGCTTACACAAACAGATGGGACATTTTTAGTTTCACGTAAAAAACTAGACTCTTTTAATTGGAATGACGTAAAAGGTGTTACATTTTTAGGACAGCGTAAAGGCGGCATGCCGCAAATGGTTGGGGAATACGTTTTAAAGAAAAATGGCATTGATCCTCGTAAAGATACGAACTTAATCCAAAATATCGAATTTGCTAATATTGCAAATGCCTTTGCATCTGGTACAGGAGAGTTTGTCCAGCTCTTTGAACCGACTGCAAGCATATTCGAAAAAGAAGGTAAAGGTTATATCGTCGCTTCATTCGGAAATGAATCTGGTACTGTTCCTTATACAACATTCATGGCAAAAGAAAGTTTCTTAAAGAAAGATAAAGCTGCTGCTGAAAAGTTCACACGTGCACTCTATAAAGCACAGCAATGGGTTGATACACATAGTCCAGAAGAGATTGCTGATGCTGTTTCCCCGCTATTTAAAGACACTTCAAAAGACATTACAGTAAAAGTAATTGAACGGTATAAAAAGCAACATTCTTATGCGACAAATCCACTACTAGATGCAGAAGAATGGAAACAGCTCCAAACGATTATGAAAGACGCTGGTGAATTACAAAAAGAAGTCCCACATGAAGCGCTCGTCAATACAAAAATTGCCGAAAGCGTTATTAAGAAATAGAGGCGAAGTGTATGAGTTTTTTACAAATACGTAACGTTTCTCACTGCTTTTTTGCAAAAGAGAATGCCAAACTTATTCTTGAAGATATGAGCTTACAAGTGGAAGAAGGCGAATTTATTTCTATACTCGGCCCAAGTGGTTGCGGTAAAACAACGCTCCTCTCAATCATTGCTGGATTACTTGATCCAATTGATGGTATTGTCTTTTTAGATGGTGAACCGATTACAACGAAAACATCATCTATGGGATATATGTTGCAACAAGATTACTTATTCCCTTGGAAAACGATTGAAGAAAATATTATGCTTGGACTTCATATTCGAAAGATTTATGATGAGCAGATGAAAGAACATACTTTAAATCTTTTAAAACAAGTCGGTCTTCATGGTGTAGAAGAACAATACCCTCGTGAACTATCCGGCGGTATGCGTCAACGTGCCGCTCTCGTTCGAACATTAGCGACTGATCCGAAAATTTTATTACTAGATGAACCATTCTCCGCACTCGATTATCAAACGAAATTAAAACTAGAAGAACTCGTTTTCAACTTACTAAATAAATATAAGAAAACATCACTACTTGTTACTCATGATATTGAAGAAGCGATCGCGATGAGTGATCGTATTTATTTACTGCAAGCGAATCCCGGAAAAATCGCAAAAACCTTTATCGTCCCGGAAAGTATCCGTTCTTTATCACCGTTAGAAGCACGCCATCACTACGATTTCCCAGCCCTCTTTCAAGATATATGGAAGGAGCTGGAACGACTTGGATAATATAAAACAACTACATGAACAATTTCGAAAGAACGAACGCAGACGCGCTTGGATTGCTCGCTCGCTACAACTTTTACTACTTATTCTTTTCTTTGCACTATGGGAAATAGCTAGCAAAAAAGAATGGATTGATCCTTTACTCTTTAGCTCTCCTTCGAGTATTTGGGATCTCTTCTTAACGAAATGGATCGACGGTTCACTTTGGGTCCACATATGGACGACATTGCTGGAAACAGGAGTAGGCTTCATTCTCGGAACGGTACTCGGTGCTATTATTGCCACGTTCCTTTGGTGGATGCCACTTCTAGCCCGCGTACTTGATCCTTACCTCGTCGTCCTAAATGCAATGCCAAAAGTTGCACTCGGTCCAATCATCATCGTTATTTTCGGTCCAAACATTTCATCTTCTATCGCAATGGGAGTAATCATTTCCATCATCATTACCATTCTCGTTATTTACAGTGCATTTCAAGAAGTCGATTCTAACTATATAAAAGTGATGGACACATTTGGCGCAAATAAATGGCAATGTTATAAGCAAGTCGTTCTCCCTGCATCCTTTCCAGCAATTATCTCAACGTTAAAAGTAAATGTTGGTTTATCCTGGGTTGGTGTTATTTTCGGAGAACTTCTCGTTTCCAAACAAGGACTTGGCTACTTAATTAGCTACGGATTCCAAGTCTTTAACTTCACACTCGTCTTACTTAGCGTACTACTCACATGTGTTCTTGCAACTCTTATGTATGTATTTGTTGAGGCATTTGAAAAAATTCTAATTGGAAAAAGAAAAAGAAGCTGACTCAAAACAGTGCGCTATAGTCAGCTTCTTTCTTTTACCTTTTATCACACATTTTCGTTTCATTTGTAATGTTTCCATCCGCAACCGTAACTGTATGGAAACAGTCTTTCACACGTACTGTAACGACATTATCTTTTCGATCTATCACATGATAATCATTAAACTTTTCATTCAAAGCACTACGAATTTGCTCCCCTTCAAAAATCGGAAAACCGTGAGACATTACCCAAATGAGACCAGCAACAGCAAGAATCGTTTTCATACGTTTCATTACCTCCTCGAGAGTAAACTTATAGTCCCTACAACACGCGCATTATAATTGTGTCTAAATTGTGACATTTTTATACTAATTCTCTTTTGTGCCTCCAGTTCCTTCTTCTTTTTGATAAAAATACAGAATTTTCAATTTTATCAACATAAGAAAAAACGCAAAGAATTAAAAATTCTTCACGCTTTTCTTTAACGAAACTATATCGAAAGCATAACTCACATTAGTCTCCACTTTGTTGTTCTATCGTTTTCGAAACATCATATAATCCTGACAGCACTTCCGCTCTCATTTTTACAAGCTCAGGGAACTGATAGAAGAAAGCAATTTTCTTATATTTTAACTCTGTTCCTTCTTTCACTTTTTTTGAATCTTGTAAAATGAACGCTGTAAATGTATCTGCGATATCTTCCGTTACATTTGTTGTTCCATATAGCGATACAAAATCATCATGCTTTTCTTTATAAAATTCAATTTGTGCCTCTTCACTTTCTTCTACTTTCTTTTCTGTCCACTCTTGCTCAATTGGTTTCCAAAATTCATTATAAAATTGGTTAATATACGAACTTTTTCTCACACATCCATTTTTCACGAACACCGTTTTACATTTATTTCGATATGATGAAATGTCTTTCTCTTCATCAAACGCCTCTAAATACTTTCTATCCACTGGTACTTGTTTATGTCCAATCGTTAATACGTGAGCCGTTTCATGAATTAATGTTTTCATCACTTCATCTATATTCACCCCAGAATCAAGCACGTCTAAACTAAGCACCCAATCTCTCGGGTCATCTATACTTGGCATGACATGGGCAACAACGCCATCATAACCATCCGTTATTAGACCAAATCCTGTTATATTCTCACGATATTTCACTGGGACGAGAGTGCGATACATGTCCCATAAGGTTTCATGATACTCTCTATCTTGTCGCTGACTTAACAAATCATCTTTTGCTACTTCGTCATCTGCAAAAACTTTATTCAATCTCTTACGATCCAATTTCTCAAAATAAGGATCTACAATTTCATCACCATCGATATAATAAGAAGCTAAAAAGAAATAATTGTCATCCTTTTCTTTTTTCTGTTCCGCCTCTTTCATATTCACACTTTCATACTCTTCTATGTCATAATCTTCTACTTTTTCAAGTTCTGAAAGTCCCTCTATCTTTTTATATACTTTTTGTAATGTTTTATCTCCTATTTGCGTACACTCTTCTTCTGTTTTACAAATTTCTTTTTCTTTCGTAACCTCGATAGCACTATCGCATCCTGCAACTAAACTGCTTGCTATAATACAACACACTAACTTGCCATACAGTTTCTTCATACAATCCCCCATTATTCCATTCTACAAAATATCATAATCATTTTTTTGCGAATATGCGATAATTAATTATAAAAACTCCAAGGAGGCTTCTCATGATTCGTGCAATCTTATTCGACTTAGATGGAACACTATTAGATCGGCGCCAATCTTTAGAACAATTTATTTATGAGCAATATAATCGCTTCTCCTCACATTTGATGAGTATAGAGAAATCAGAGTATTGTTCTCGATTTCTTGAACTCGATAATAATGGCTATACGTGGAAGGATAAAGTATATGCTACTCTCCTTTCCGAATACAACATTACTACTTTAACGCAAGAGCAACTACTACACGACTATATTACAAACTTCCAACATCATTGTATTCCTTTCAAAAACACGCATGAACTACTTCAACAGTTAAAACAGCGAAACATTAAAATTGGTATTATCACAAACGGTTTTACTGAATTTCAGATGAGCAACCTTCGAGCACTACATATACATACGTATACAAACACCATTCTCGTTTCAGAAGCTGAAGGAATTAAAAAACCTCATCCTGAAATTTTCGAACGTGCTTTGCAAAGACTAGATGTGAAAGCAGAAGAATGTCTTTATATTGGAGATCATCCAGAAAACGATGTGCTTGGTTCTGAACAAGTAGGGATTCTTGGTGTTTGGAAAAAAGATTCGTTTTGGGGTGATTTTAAGCATTCACGTATCGTAGATGATTTGTTGGAGGTGCTTTCGTTTTTAGAGGTGGAGGTGGAGATAAAAATACAATAATAGTAATTAAATTATATCAACAATTTTCACAATATATTGATTTACCGACAAAAAATAATAAGAGGAGGCAGTTGTTCAAAAACGCCTCCTCTTATTATTCATATACTGTAAACTGCGGTTTACTCGGATGATCTTTTACTAGCGCATCATCTGGAAACTTTGAAACTTTTTGATATACGGCAATGTCGCCGATACACCCTGCTGTTAGTAGAATTCCTAAAAATGAGAGTGGCTCCAGATTCATAGCTAATCCCAATACAATTGGCAAAATTCCAGTTGGTAAAAACGGAAGCATTAACACTTTCTTCATTTGCTTTACTGTAACCGCCTGTTTAGAATGAGCATATGCAACACCTAATTTCCAATTAACGCCCCATTTTAGTTCACTCCACGGAACACCTCCGATATAGCGAAAGCCAATTAAATGTATCGCTTCATGAATACAAACGAGAACAATCATTGCGATAATAAAAAGAAACATCGTTAATAATGTAACTTCGACTTGAACCCCACCTGAAAGAAATATATGCAAATAACCAATTCCAAACGACAAAGCAATTATTATAAAAAATAAAGAAAAGTTTAATTTAACCATCGAAACAGTAACAGTCGTTTCGTTTCTTTTATCCATCTTCCCCCTCCTAAAATGTAAATATATCTTTACAAAATTGTATAATATCCCCAAAACAATGTAAAGATATGTTTACATTTATTCTTACATACAAAAAAAGAAACCGGCTACTTTACTTCGTAAAACAGCCGATTTCTTCTATATGTTTCATCGTACGCGCTAATACGTCATCGCGCATTATAAAGCTAAATTTTCTATTCGTTTTAATGTTGTCAGGAATGTCTTTTAATAAAACAGACCCTTTCGTTTCTTCGTAATGCGTATGTTCTTCTACCGCACTAATTGTTGCAAAATAAATGTTTTTAATGATTATTTTGTCTTTTCCAGATACTTTGTATTGTCCTAAGTAAGTTAAATCAGAAACTATGCCGCCGGTTTCTTCATGAACCTCTCGAACTGCCGCTTCTTCCGGTGTTTCCCCTAGTTCTACTTTACCACCTGGAAATTCAAGACCGCGACGTAAATGATGCGTTAATAACCATTGATCCCCGTACCGGCATACAACCCAAACATGCTTTGGCTCAGGAGAAAATGGATAACGTTCAAACGATAATTGTACAGTGTTGTGGTAATAATCTTTAAATTTGTACATGCCATTACTCCCCTATTGATGGTTACAAGTTTTTCCTACCACAAATTGTAGCATATTCTCGCTTTTCTGCATAATATTATCCAATTACAATCCATTGATTATTCCCATTTGTGCGACTAATTCTTTCGTCTCATGATTTCCTAAATCGTAAATCATTTTATATGCTTTTTGCAGTTGTTCATCATATCGGTCATTATTTGAATCGTGATGATACTCAACAAATGGAACGTGGGAGCGTACAAATGACCCTAAATCTTCTACATATGCTTGATCAAAGTGCTCTCTTAATTCCGTAATTTCCTCATCATTTGCGGAAATCTCAAAATTATACGTATCCGCCGTCTTCACTTGTGAAATTTGACCGTTTCCTATTGATATATAATATGTTTTTTTCGTCTCCATGTAACACCCTTCTTTCATCCTTTTATTTTCTATTGTTTTCATCAATTACAAAATTATGTAAAATAAAGAAAAGGAGGGATTTTATGTTCAAAATATTAATTATCGGTATTATCATCGTCCTAATCATCCTCGTACTCTCCGTCATGACAATTAATAAAGGCTATGCTTATAAACATTCCGTCGATAAACTAGAAGACAATCCTTATACAAAAAAGAATAAGGAGAATTCCTAATATGCTTCGTATACTTCGCATCATAGTAGCACTCACTGTGATCGTTATGTCGGCAATTGGATTATATACAGGTCAAAATAATTCTTTACCTCTTTCACAATTTCTATTAGGGGCTTTAATGTTTCTCATCGCATTTGAACAAATAAAGAAAAGGGAATCAGCAACTGGACTTATTTGTATTATTGCCGGTGCTTTCATTTGGATTGTTCTCATTATTACCTACATAAAATAGAGGAGGTCTTTTATGCTAAAATGGGGACGGATTACTTTATCACTTATTGCCTTATCTATAGCAATCTATGGATTTTTTACTGGTAATAGAGAAATAATCCCTTATATGTTCATCTTTTTAGGAGGTATGGCCCTCACCACAAGTTTAGAGAAAATATTAAAACAGCAAACAGGAGGTAGTGTGCTCGCTCTACTAGCAGGAGCCGCTGCTTTATTTATTGGTTTCACAGAAATATTCTAGTAAATGGTCTAAAGGGGGCTATACGATGCTAACTCTAACTATATTACGGATTTTTTTAGCATTTTTCATGCTTCTCTTACTCACTCTAAGCACTTATGTCCATTTTACCGATAATTTTTCACTTCTCCCATACGTACAATTTATTCTCAGTTGTTCCTTTATTCTTCTAGGAATTAATGAGTATCCCGTATTTTTTCGTTTCTAGTCTCATATTCTTCTTTTTAATATCAAACTCTTTCGCTACATGTAGAATAAAATTTCGATCAATTTAGCATTTATAATTATTTTCTCTCAGTAACTATTTCTTTCTACTTAAGGGGGATTCCATGTTAAAAAACATTCAAATTATAATCGCCACTATCGCTCTTTCTCTCGCCCTATTTAGCTTCTTTGCAAACTTCACTATTCTTTTACCTTACGTGTTTATCCTTTTAAGTATTATGTTTATCCTTTTTGGAATTGATGAAATGAAGAAACGGGAAAAAGCAAAAGCATTTGTTTATTTTCTCGGTTCTGCCTTTGTTTTATATGTTGGAGTATCTAATATATTTTCATAAAAAAGAAGAGTATGTTCGCTCTTAGTACAATAAAAAAACTGCCCTTTCACAGGCAGTTTTCCTTTTTATCCAAACACTTTCTCAAGTTCATCTTTATCTTGGCTTAACCAGAAGTTCATTAAGCGTTGTGCTCCTTCTAAGTCGTGAAGCTTCGCTTGACCACATTGCGTTTCATTTGCAGCTGGAATTTCTGTAATTTGAACCGCATCTTTTAATGTTAGTTCTAATAAATCAATGATTTCTCGTACTGTCGGTGTTCCGCTTACTACAAGATAATATCCTGTTTGGCAGCCCATCGGTGAAATATCGATAATATCAAAATGCGGATAACGATCAATATATTTACGTAAATTAAATGCTAATAAATGCTCTAACGTATGAATAACATCTGGTTTCATTGCTTGTTTATTCGGTTGGCAGAAACGAATATCAAATTTATTTACAATACCGTCACTACCTACATTGTGAACTCCGCAATGTCTTACATAAGGTGCCTTTACAATCGTATGATCTAATTCAAAGCTTTCTACTGATGGCATACAACATCTCTCCCGCTTTTAATTTAATTCCGTTATATCCAATATGATATAACGGAAATGCACATTAGTAAAGTATTATGTACAGTCGTGCTATAATACTTTAAGAATATGCTGAAAAGGAGACCGTTATGAAACAGATTTTTATTGGGATTATACGCTTTTATCAAAAATTCATTTCTCCGATGACACCACCAACATGCCGTTTTTATCCGACTTGTTCTCATTACGGATTAGAGGCGTTTCAAAAACATGGTGCACTCAAAGGTTTTTGGCTTACTTGTAAGCGTATATTAAAATGTCACCCTTTCCACCCGGGAGGATTTGATCCTGTCCCAGATAAAAAGGATGACAAAGTAAATTCTTAATTGTCGTAACCATTCACAACTAAATCTAATTTTCCTGTTTCAGGATCGATAACAAGACCGTGAACAGGTACTTCTTCTGGAAGTAACGGATGGTTGCGAAGTATCGATACGCTATGTTCTACACTTTCTTCTACACTAGAGAACCCTTGTAGGAATCTTTCTAAATCGATTCCAGAATAACGGAGTGTATCTAATTTCTCATTTGTTATACCGCGCTCTTTCATCTTCTCAATTGTACTGCTTGCCTGAATTTTTGCCATACCGCAATCGTGGTGACCAACTACACAAACTTCATCAGCACCAAGTTCATATACAGCAACTAAAATACTACGCATAATACTTCCGAATGGATGTGAGATAACAGCTCCTGCTACCTTAATAATTTTCACATCACCGTTACGCATATTCATCGCTTTCGGTAATAGTTCAACAAGTCGTGTATCCATACAAGAAATAATTACCATCTTTTTGTTTGGAAATTTCCCCGCTACAAACTCTTCATATTTTTTCTCTTCAACAAATTTCTCATTGTACTGCAAAATCTCTTCTAATGACTTCATAGTAAGGAACCCTCTTTTCTCTCATTTACACTACATAAATAGTGTACCAAAATATGAAAAACTCAAAAAGGATATCGCTTTATAGTAAAAATAAGATATTTTCAGATAATCGACATAATTCTTTCAAAATATACACACAGCTTTGTAACAAGTTTCACATACTTTAAACGTATTTTCACTATAAACTGATTGTAGATAATGTAAAAAAGGAGTGAATATTTATTATGTCCGACGTTCTGTTACTGAGTCGTTTTCAATTTGCAATTACTATTTTTTATCACTTTTTATTTGTACCTTTGACAATCGGACTTGTTATTTTGGTGGCATGTATGGAAACTCAATACGCCCGCACATTGAATCCAACATACCGCAAAATGGCAAATTTCTGGGGTAAATTATTTACAATTAACTTCGTAATGGGGATTATAACCGGGATTACAATGGAATTCCAATTTGGAACAAACTGGTCTGAGTACTCCAAATATATGGGAGACATTTTCGGATCACCTCTCGCAATCGAAGCACTTGTTGCCTTCTTCTTAGAATCTACTTTCATGGGAATATGGTTATTCGGTAAAGACAAAATTTCACCAAAGTTCCGTGCCTTCTGCATGTGGATGGTTGCACTTGGAACAAATATTTCCGCCCTTTGGATTATTACAGCAAACGGCTTTATGCAAAACCCTGTTGGCTACGTAGTACGTAACGGCCGCGCTGAATTAAATGATTTCTGGGCACTCGTTACGAATCCATACGCTTGGAATATGTTCTTCCATACTGTAGTTGGTTGTTATATTGTTGGTGCTTTCTTCGTTATGGCAATTAGTGCCTATCACTTATTACGTAAAAATGAAGTTGAATTCTTCAAAAAATCATTTAAGTTCGGCTTAATGTTAGGCTTATTCGCCGCAACAATTACACCGTTTATGGGACATCAATCTGGTGTATCAGCAGCTAAATATCAACCCGCAAAAGGAGCTGCGATGGAAGCAGTTTGGGAAACTGGAAAAGGACAAGGCTTCTCAATTGTTCAAATTCCTGATGTAAAAAATGAGAAGAACTTTGAATTCCTTACGATTCCAAAACTCGGAAGCTTCTTCTACACAAATTCATTTGATGGCGAAATTGTTGGTTTAAAAGATATTCCGAAAGATGAACGTCCAAATGTTAACCTCGTGTATTATAGCTTCCGCTTAATGGTTGCACTCGGTATGTTCTTTATGGCATTAACTTGGTATGGCTTCTATTTGAACCGAAAAGGAAAACTAGAAAACTCAAAACGTTATTTAAAAATTACAATATGGTCTGTCTTACTTCCTTATATTGCGATTAACGCAGGATGGATTGTCGCTGAAGTAGGTCGCCAACCATGGACAGTATATAAACTAATGCGTACAGCAGAATCTGTATCGCCTATATCTGTCCCGCAAATTTGGTTCTCATTAATTAGTTTAATTTTATTCTACACTTTACTTTTAATCGCAGACGTATACTTAATGCTGAAGTTCGCGAAAAAAGGACCTGCCGCATTAGAAGAACCTGCTACTGAGGGAGGTGTGGCTCATGTCTCATGATATGCTTGCAATCATCTGGTTCGGTTTATGGGGCGTGATTTGGACAGTTTACTTCATTCTTGACGGGTATGCACTTGGTAACGGAATGATTTTTCCCTTCGTTACGAAAGACCGACAAGAACGAAATCAATTACAAGAAGCAATTGGCCCGTTCTGGGGCGGTAATGAAGTATGGTTAATTACAGCTGGTGGCGCAACATTTGCTGCCTTCCCAGTCACATATGCTAATATGTTTAGTTATTTATATACACCGTTATTCTTAGTATTACTTGCACTATTTGCTCGTGCCGCTGGACTGGAATTCATGCATAAAGATGATTCACCAATTTGGCAAAAAACTTGTAAATGGGCATTTGCAATTGGCAGTTTCTTAATCGCCTTTTTATTCGGTGTTACATTTGCTAACTTGTATTACGGACTACAAATCGGAAAAAATGGCTATGAAGGAAATTTACTTAGCTTACTAAACCATTACGGTATATTAGGTGGTCTTTTCTTCACTGCTATATTTGTCGTATCCGGTGCCCTTTGGGTCATGATTAAAACGACTGGTGAAGTATCTGATCGTGCTTATAAAATCGCAAGACCGTTTTCAATGGCAGCTGCTATCATTTTAGCTATTTTCTATGTAGCGACTGCTAATCGAACAAACTTATTCCAAAACTTTACGGAATATCCGGTACTATTCATTCTTCCAGTACTTGCAATGCTAATGAGTGTACTCGCACTAATTATGGTGTACAAACATAAAATTGGCCTTGCATTCACATTCGTTTGCCTAACAATCGCAATGTTTATGACAACTGGCTTTGCAGGTATGTTCCCAAGAATGTTACCATCTCGTATTAACGATGCATACAGTACAACGTTATACAACGCAGCTGGTAGTCAATTAAACTTAAAAATTATGTTCTTCGTTGCAATGATCATGGTACCAATCGTTATTGGATATCAGCTTTGGAGCTACAGTATATTTAAAAATAAAATTCATAAAGACTCTGCTAAAGGGTATCACTAAGGTAAAAAAAGACACTTCATTTGAAGTGTCTTTTTTATACGTATGATTTTCGATAAGATGTTATATTTCTAATCTAACAACTATACTACAGAAGAATCATTAACAGCTCACAGCTAGATTGTATCATAGGGCAACTTCATCATTTTATGCAATTTTACATACTGTACTATAAAGTAAACTGTATCCCCTGATCATTCGCATCATTATCCCATACATCAGCTGTACTAATCCCGCTAAACGTTTGTACTTTCATTCCTGTATTTGATGATCCCGATCCATTATAAGCCTTCGTCTTTTCAATCGGCTGTACGTTATATTTGTCACCTACATTAATTGTTCCATTGCAGTTTTCAATAATAACACCTTCCACAACTGCCGGCATTTTGTCACCCACTTTCATTTCTTTACTTTTATTTTATGAAAATCGCCTAGAAAAATAGCATGTTTCAATAAGAAAAAGCACTCAATTTGAGTGCTTTTTCTTTAAGCATAAAGACAAGTTTGGAGACAGTTGACTTCTTCAAAATTTTATTAGGGGTAATATTTTGAAAAAGAAAGCCTTTCATATGTAGGGTAACACCACTGGAATATATAGTAAATTGATAATATTTATACGGAAGATTGCTAATGTTTAGTATAGATAGTTTACACTATGTTAACAGTGTAAACTATCTATACTAATAAAAAAAGGTGCCTTCAAAAAAGACACCTTTCAAAAACAGACACTATAAAACAGAATTATTTATTGTTATACGATTGTTAGATACAAAAAGTAGAGGGAAATGTTTGTATGAAATTCTGCTTTATAAAGTCTGTCTACAACTTATATTGTAATCCTCTTCATTTGAAAAAAAATATAATATGCACAATTGCATACAAAAAGAAAAAGCACTCTACTGAGTGCCTTTTCAACCATTTTACTTTTAATATATCGCTTTGAATATATTGTAACATACGTATCTATATATTTTATTGAGAAAATTCAAAATCCTTTTTCTTTCATTTTCACTTATAAAATCATGTAATATAAAAGGTATGTCAAATTCTTATACAAGTTGAGGTGTACTATATTTATGATGTATTTCGGAATTATTCCTCTTATATTATTTATTATTTTTCTTATCTCATATTTAAAAGATCCGCGAAAAATAATAAACGGCTTTTTATTTAATGCCTTTATCTGTTTTTTCCTTCTTTTTTGTGTGATTGTATCATTGAACTCAGATAGTGATGTCCTACGCTACATTATATTTTTACCTTTTTTAGCACTTCTCATTATGCTTCCTTTCGGTATTGTTGCTTTAATGTTTGGGCTATTTCTTAATGCTAGAATTTTAATGAAGCGAGAAGGACGACGGTTCACTAACTGTTTAACACTCCTTGCTGCTTTAGGGATGTTATTCTTTATGTTACTCCCTATTATAAATCCAGCAAGTTTGGTTTCATCGCATTTAGAGCCTATTTTTGCAGCTATTTCTCTTATAAGCATATATTTCTTTATACACTTATCTAACTTCTTAAGTGCATATTTTTTATACCAATTCAACAGACCAAGACGTAATCAAGATTTCATCATCGTTCTTGGTAGCGGCTTAATTAATGATAAAGTACCACCTTTACTTGCAAGCCGCATTAATAAAGCGATTGACTTCTATTGGAAACAAGCCGCTGTTAATACACCACCAACAATTATTTTTTCTGGTGGACAAGGTCCAGATGAAGGTCTTCCAGAAGCGGAAGCGATGCAAAGTTACGCTGTTGAAAAAGGAATTCCTCTTGAACATACAGTCCAGGAAAATCGCTCTGTAAACACATATCAAAATATGCTGTTCTCTAAAGAAATTATGGATTCTTTAAAACCAGAAGGTAAATATAAAAGTATTTTTACAACGAATAATTTCCACCTTTTCCGTGCTGGTATATATGCAAGACAAGCCGGTCTTAATAGCCAAGGAATCGGATCAAAAACTGCATTTTATTACTGGCCTAACGCAATGATCCGTGAATATGTTGCGATTGTCGTAATGGGACGCAAGCGCCATATGAAAATATGTGGAACTATTTTAGGTTTCGCTTTATTCGTATCAGTACTTAGTTTTATATTTTCTTAATAGCATCCCATCCTTTGAAAGGATGGGATTTCTTATACTGATTTCAAAAATATTTTAAAGATAATATGGTGATAATATTCCCTGCATACATCCATTAAAGGAGAATTTTTTCAAATTAAATGTTAAAATAAAATTTAGGTGTGAATTACGTAACAAATAAGAAACTAGTTTGAAACGAGGAAATTACATGGAGAAAATTATCAAAAACAAGCCCAATAAGCTAAGAATTGCTTCAAAAGCTTTGATGATTATTATTGGGGCATTTATCACAGCGTACGGATTAGAAGCAGTATTAATTCCAAATAACGTATCAGACGGTGGTGTAACTGGTTTAAGTATCGTTAGTTCAAGATTATTTGGATTGCCATTAGGAGCTCTAATCGCAGTTATTAACATTCCTTTCGTTTGGTTAGGGTATAAGCAAATCGGTAAAAGCTTTGCGATTTATTCTATTATCGGAATTGCTTCATTAGCAGTAGGTACCGTTGTCATGCACGGAATACCAGCTATTATTGAAGGCGATACATTATTAGTTACAGTTGTTGGTGGTATTATCATCGGTTTTGGTATGGGACTAGCATTACGTAACGGTGGGGCATTAGATGGAATCGATATGCTTGCTGTATTGCTTTCTCGTAAGTTACCATTTGGAACGAGTGACCTTATTTTATTCTTAAACATGTTCGTATTTATTTTCGTATCAACGGTATTCGGCCTGCAAGGAGCTATCCTTTCGGCAATTGCTTACTTTATCGCTTCGAAAGTGATTCATATCGTTGAAGTTGGTTTAAGTGGTTCAAAAGCATTTAAAATTATTACAAAAGAGCCTGAATTAATGGTAGAAACAATTCGCGATCGTTTAGGCCGAAGTGCAACATATAACGAAGTATACGGTGGTTATTCAAGAGAGAAGTTTAAAGAAATTTCATGTGTAATTAACCGTTTAGAAGAAAGTAAAATGAAAGAACTTATTAATGAAATCGATCCACACGCCTTTATTACAGTTTATGACGTAGCAGAAGTAAAAGGCGGTAACTTTAAGAAACGTGATATTCATTAATCGTTATGAAAAAGAGGGTGTGCCAAAATTTTGGCACACCCTCTTTTTATTATTAAGTTGCTATCGTTGTCAGTTTTTGTCGGTAAGTCGATATATTTCAATAATCGCTGATATATTTTTACTTCCTCCCTTATGCCTAAATCGTACCACATGAGAGGAATTAATTCCCATAACAAAAAAAGACCAAAAAGCAAATTCCACTTTTCGGTCTCTACACTATCTTCTCTTCGTAATTTTTCCTGAACCACCGACCCTCGTTTTCGGAGGAGATGTATTCCTTGGCGGCGTTTTAATAGATGATTTTGGCTTCACATCTGATCCGCTTGAACCGCCTGGTGTTTTTGTAATCTTACCCTTGCTTCCAGTAGAAGGTGGGGGCGTCGTATTACTTCCTTTTTCAGTAATACTTCCCTTATCACCTACTGATGGTTTCGAATCTACATTATCGCCTCGCTTAATGATAGACCCTTTCCCTTCCTTCGTAATTGGAGGTGGGGTTTTCTTTTCTTCTTTTGTAGGTGGTCTCTCTGGAATAACTGGTTTATGATTTTGTCTATCGTTATATCCTCGATAATCACCGTATGATGATTTTCGTGAACCGAATATATCGTTTAATATGCTACCCATAATATATCCTTGCAAGAAGGACGGTTGGTAATTTTGACGGACAAATTCTTTATTACTTATTTCAATTAACGTATCAGATGGTTTCTCTTTATCCTTTTGCAGGTTATAAATCTTATCAGAATAAACGAGGAACATTTGATTTTCGTCTTCTTTAGATGCTTGCTGCGGTTCTCTTTCATTAATGAGTTCCTTTGCGACTTCAGGAACTGACCGATTGGCGGCCCTATACACGTAAGATTCTTGTTTACCTTCCTTGGCAACAGATTCAAGTGGATAACGGTCTTGAATCGACTTTGTCTGCCCGCCTTGACAACCTGATAAGGCATAACCAGCAACAACAAGTAATATAACGATAGCAAGTATAGGGATCACAAACGATTTAATCATGGTAAACAATCGGTTTGACATGATTACGCCCCCTTACGTTGCTCTTATAATTTGTACATCAGCAGGAATGATTGCTTCTCCCTCATACATCATTGTGCGACCATTTTGCCATTCAATACGCAATAATTTTCGATTATCTGATTGGAATTCCCATATATACTGTTCTTCTGAAGCTGAGAATGGAGTTTTTCCCATCACAACAACACGTCCGTTATATTGTTCTTCCATATGGTACTCGATATCATCCATTTCAATTGTCGTCGGAATTTCATCAATTGAATCTAAGCGACCATCAATTGGAGTATATAATTTGTAATACGTATTTTCTCGGTCTTCAATTTTTAAATAACGAATATCTTTTCCATCTTGCAATGTCAAAACAATTTCCTTACGCGAATGCATACTCGTTTTCCCAATTAATTCATACATAACTAATGAAACTTCAATCATATCGCCAGGAGCTAACGTTAAAAGACTCTTTTCCGGCTTCGGTGGCTCTGGGCTTTTCATTATATTTTTAATTCGTTTAAATAAACTCATGATCTACCCCTCCTTTTCTCTTTATAAACAAGCACCTAAAATTAGTGCACCAACAATATGTAATGATCCGGCTAACATCGCATGTGCAACGCTACCTTCTTTCGTACCTTCTTCTAAATCAAGACCAGACATTTTCTTTAATACGAATTCGATAAACATTTCTACCACTAATAAAATAACGAAAGAAACTGCTGATGCAAGAAGTGCTTGCCATAAATCATTTGCTTTCGTTATCGATTGAGATAAAATGTACCCTTGTGCAAATAATTTCATAATAAAACGAGTTGTTACAGCTGTATTTCCATTTTTGATTTCTTTTAAATCATTGTATTTTGTAAAAATTGAATCAACCCACATAATTGCAAATAAAAGTACTGCACTCGCTCCAGTCCATACAAGCATGGCAACTACATTCATCCATGTCATTGCAAAACCTCCTCTAAAATATAATAGAAAACCGACATGAATATATTTAGACATGTCGGTTCATTTGTCTTTATTCTATATTATTTCTCATACTGCTTCATAATACGAGCTAATTCATCGTCAACAGCAGAATTTTTGCTTAAGCTTGCGAATTCATCATCTAATGACTTTTCTTTCTTATAAACTTCACCGCTTGCTTCCGCTTCAGCCTCTAATTGAAGAGCTTTCTCTTCCATACGGCTTAAACCAGCTTTTGCTGAGTTTGAATCAAATCCAGACATCGCCTGATTAATATTCTTTTGTGCTTTCGCCGCATTTACACGCGCTACAAGTGTTTCACGTTTATTTTTCAGCTCATTTAATTGCTTACGCATTTCTTCTAGCTTTAGGCGCAGGTTATCAGCAGCAGCTTTATTTTGCTCGTAGCTTGCTTTATACTCATTCATTTTTCGCTCTGCATTTTGTTTTTCTTCTAATGCACGACGCGCAAGATCTAAGTTATTAGCTTGAACAGCCGTATGAGCCTGCTCTTCACGTTTTTTCACAAGTGCTTCTTGCTCTTCAAATAATATTTTGAATTTCTTCTCAAGTGCGATTTGAGCTGCTACACTTTTCTCAGCCTCTTGTACATCGGCTTGCATATCGCGTAAATATTGATCAGTCATCTTAACTGGATCTTCCGCTTTTTCAATTAACGAATACACATTTGACATTGTTAAATCTCTTAATCGTTTAAATACAGACATCTAAATTCCTCCTATGATATACCTCATACTTCAAATTCACTACTTGGAAAACTGAAAAATCTCCCTTTACAGTAAAGAATATTCATTTTACAGCCTATGTGTTTATTATAACAAAACTAATATGTCCTTACATGTTATTTCCAAAATACATCCATTATAATATGACATTCTATATACAATATTGTATTTCTAATATATTCTCATTATCCCTCTTTGGAATTAACTTACTTTTGTGCAATTTCACTAAATTACATAAGTGTAATGTTACTGTAAGCTAACTCGATAGTTGCATTCCGATATTTCTTATACACTAATACCAGAAGCAACAAACAAGCTTCTTCACATGTAAGCACTAATACAAAAATTGTATTTACTATAAAACATATAAAAGGAGAAATCATCATGAAAAAATTAGTAGGAATCGGATTAGCAGCAGCAATTTCACTTGGAGCATTATCAGGTTGTTCTTTATTAGGAGAGAAAGCGAACGGCTTTGTACTGTACGGATCAGAAGAACAAGTTCAACAAATTACAGATAAAAACAAAAAAGAAGTGAAAGAAAAAGACTTCTATAAAATGAAAATGACAACATTAGATGGTAAAAAAGTTCTTGTAATGGATAAGAAAACTGGTGAAGAACTAGTGAAAAAAGAGTTACTTAGCAAAGTTGATGAAAAAGACAACACGAAACCACTTGATAAATTACCAGCTGTAACAACAGAACAAGGTGTATTATTTGCAAAAGAAAAAGTAGAAAATGCTGCACTTGATGGGGCAAAATTAAAATATGAAGGCAACACAATTATCGGAAGTGGTCGTGCATATACAGATATGTATGCGATTGTCGATGACGCAACTTACAGCAATGTAAAAGGTGATGAAAAATCTGTAGGTGTATTAAAATTTGATAAAGACCCAAGTAAAGAATTCCCTGGTTACAAAGGCGTAGAAGCTTCTCAACTTGTAAAAATTAAAAAGTAAAACAAAAAAGCTTTGCGAAATTCGCAAAGCTTTTTTCTATTTATTATGAGCAATTTGCTCCATATCCGGGCTACAAGTTTGCGACTGACATGACTTATTTAAAGAACATGCCGCGCATTTTCCTTTTTTACTTCTCTTTACAAAATTAACTAACGTATATGCTGCATAACCAAAAATGATAGCTCCAATTATAATATTGACCATCATCACAATACATCTCCTTCTAGAATCCGAGTAAGGATCCAACTTGGTATATAATGAGCGTTAATACATAAGCAACTACGAGTGGATAAACGACTGAGAAAATCGTCCACTTCGCTGATCCTGTTTCACGTTTAATAACAGCTACCGTCGCTAAACACGGAACATATAATAAAATAAAGAACATAAATGCATAAGCTGATAATGCTGTATAATGTGCTCCCATTACATTTCCAAGCACATCTTCTTTAACTGCATAAATAATTGCCATTGTAGAAACGACAACTTCCTTCGCTAAAAATCCTGTTAAAAGGGATGCTGCAGCTTGCCACGTTCCGAAGCCGAGCGGTGCAAATAATGGTGCGATAAATCCACCAATCATCGCTAAGTAGCTATCTCCCATATCAACGCCGAATCCTGATGGACCTGCATAGTTTAATAACCAAATAACAACCGAACCACCAAAGATGAATGTACCAGCTTTACGAACAAATCCCTTTCCTTTCTCCCACGTGCTTAGCCATAATGTTTTTGCTTGTGGCACACGGTAAGGCGGTAATTCAATTACGAAAATAGACTTTTCCGCTTTCAAAATTGTAAGAGACATAATTTTTGTAACTAATAACGCAAGAACAATCCCTGCAACATATAAAGAAAATACAACAGTCGCCTGACTATGCGGGAAAAATACGCCCGCAAATAATGCATATACAGGTAATCGTGCTGAACAAGACATAAATGGTGTTACTAAAATGGTAAGTAAACGTTCTTTTTCCTGTTCAATCGTTCTCGCAGCCATGATACCTGGAACGTTACATCCAAAACCGATAATCATCGGAATAAAAGCTTTTCCGTTTAAGCCGAAAAACTCCATAATTCTATCCATAACAACTGCAATTCGCGCCATATACCCTGAGTCTTCTAATAATGAAATAAAAAAGAATAGTGCAAAGATTTGTGGTACGAATACTAATACAGCACCAACACCGGCAATAATACCTTCTGTAACTAGTGCTTGAATAAAATCAGAAGCTCCAATACTTGTAAGTCCAGCCGTCACCCAATCCGTAAGCTGGCCACCAAAAAACTCATCTAACATATCCGATAAAGGTGTACCAATCCACGTAAACGTAACCTGAAAAATAAAAAACATAACTGCTAAAAAGATTGGAAGTCCTAAAATTTTATGTGTAATTAATCTATCAATTTTTTCTGAAAAAGGAATTTTTCCTTCTTTCTCATGCTTCATAACATTTGTTTTTAACTTTTCAATATACGCTTCACGAGTTTTGTAAATGTGCTCTTCTAACGTACAATCAAGTCTTCCTTCTAAGCGAGATCGAATGGCTATGAGTTCCTTATAAATTGGTAATGCTTTCATTTCTTTTTCTACTACTTCGTTATTGCTTAAAAATTGAAGTGCTAACCATCTCGGATGCTCGTAATTCGCTGTCTCTAAAAGAGCAATTACTTCTCCAATTCCTTCATCCATTTGTACACCATATGAAATAAGGAATGGCTTTTTCTCTTTTTTGTCATTTTCTTTAAGAGTCGTAAGCAGTTCTTCACAGCCTTTTCCACTTCTTGCAACAACAGGAACGACTGTTACACCTAATAGCTCTGATAATTGTTTTACATCAATGACAATTCCTCTTTGCTTCGCCACATCAACCATGTTTAAACCAATTGAGACTGGCTTACCAAATTCAAGTAACTGCAACGTTAAATGCATATTTCTTTCAAACTGCGAGGAATCTACGATATTTAACATATGATTAAATTCTTCTGTTAATAGAAAGTTTGTTACAACACCTTCATCACGTGAAACTGGATTTAAATCATACACACCTGGCAAATCAATTAATGTTCCTTGTCTATCTTTTAATTTACCAATCTTCTTTTCTACTGTTACACCGCTCCAGTTTCCTACGTATTCATAAGAACCAGTAAGTGCATTAAATAATGATGTCTTCCCTGTATTCGGATTCCCTAGCAAAGCTACCTTATTCACGCTAATTCCACCTTTATCATTTTCGCGTCACAATGACGAATACTAATTAACTGTCCACGACACTCCAATGTACAAGGACCTTTGAACATCGCTTTCTGTTTCAGGCGAAGTTCGCTTCCTTCAGCAAGACCGAAAGCAGCTAGTCTACGCTTTAATAGCTGATCTAAAGACTGAATACTTTTTACTAACACTTTCTCTCCAATTTTAATATCTACTAAGCTCATAACCTTCCCCCTCAGAAGAGAATGATAATTATTTTCAAAAAAATTATACCACACCCCATTTCTCTTGTACTATACCCTTTTGCTTCATATTTATTAACATTTCGCTACAATTCTATTTCAATTATTGTCATACTGTATTCGTTTGCCATTCTCATCCATTTCGCTTACAATAAACAATAACAAATAAAGAATTTCGTTATCACTGGGGGAGCCATGCCGCTGAGAGGGAACACTTCGTTCCGACCCTTCGAACCTGTTAGTTAATGCTAACGCAGGGATTGTGCAAACGTCCGAAATACATACCTCATTTTTATTTACGTATTTCGTATCCTCCTATGATATCTATTCTTTTTTGTACAACTTGGATTTAGGGGGAGACAACATGCGTAACACCAATTTACAAGCGATGATCGAATCTGCTATTCTTGCAGCCTTCGCCATGATTATCGATATTTTACCATTATCACTTAAACTTCCAACAGGCGGTTCTATCTCATTCGCTATGATTCCTATTTTTATTATTGCTTACCGCTGGGGCTTTAAATCAGCTTTCTTAGGCGGTTTAGTTTGGGGACTATTACAAATTGTCGTGGGAGATGCTTATATTTTAACACCTGTTCAAGCATTCATTGAGTACTTCATTGCCTTTGCTTTTATCGGATTTGCTGGCTTATTCTATCGTCCAATTCAAAAAGCACTTTTAACATCCAATGAAAATAGCTTAGAACAATCAAATTTAGGTAACCGTAAAGACAAACCTTCATCAAAACAAAATCAGGGTAAGAAAGTCCTTGCTTATATTATCCTTGCTACATTTATCGGTAGCTTTGCTCGCTATTTCTGCCACTTTATTGCCGGCATTATTTTCTGGGGACAATATGCGCCGAAAGGTCAATCAGCTGTGTTATATTCATTAATCGTAAATGGAAGTACAATGCTTGGTTCTTTTATTTTATGTACCGTTTTACTTATATTTTTATTTATCACTTCACCACGCTTATTCAAGAGCATCAGTGCTTATCAAATGAATACACAAAAAAAGGGCGCTTAATGAGCGCTCTTTTTTCATATCGTAATATCAATTAAAAATACAATAAATGCGCAAAAGAAAATAAATACCATTATACTTAGCCAATTGCTATGCACGGTTCATCGACTCCTTACATAACCTCATATTCTAAACAAATTATACTGATTAAAAATAAAGATTAGGTAAAGATAATATGAAAATAAATTAAAAAAGCATAGATCATATTGTCTACGCTTTTTTCGGTAAATAGAAATAAAATAATACACCATCTTCTGTATTTTCTGCCCCATATTCAGCATCATGTAGTTCTAAAATATTCTTTGAAATAGCAAGCCCAAGCCCCGTCCCACCTTGTGAACGCTGACGAGCTGTATCCACGCGATAAAAACGATCCCAAATTTTATCTAATTGCTCTTCTTCAATATGAGTACCTTTATTTTCAATGCACACTTTTATACGATTCTTCTCATCTATTGTAGAAATAATAATATCCTCTTTATTTGGTGTATATCGTATAGCATTCGTAATGAAGTTCACGATGACTTGTTCAATCCGGCCTTGATTTGCAATCACTTCAAATGAACTTATATTTTTATGAATATGAAGTTCTTTTTTCTCTATTTCCACAGATAGATGTTCACATATACCTTCAATTACTGTATCAATATAAAACGAATCCTTTTTCATTTTATATGTACCAGATTCAAATTTAGCTAACTCAAGCATATCCAAAATTAACGTATCCATTTTGTCTACTTCTCTCTCCATCGCCTGAAAATAATAATCCTTTTTATGCTCAGCTACCCCGTCTTTTAAAATAGAAATACAGCTTTTCATAATACTTAGCGGTGTTTTTAATTCATGTGAAACACCAGAAATGAATTCTTTTCGCGTCTTTTCTAACTTTCTTTCCTTTTCAATATCTTCTTCTAACTGCCCAATATGCGAATGGAGTTTATTTGATAGCACATTAATATTTTTCGATAAATCTCCAATTTCATCTTTTGAAGTAATCGGTATTTTTTCTGTAAAATCTAATTGTGCTATTTTCTTCGTCGTATCATTTATTTTTAATAATGGTTTTGCAATTTGTTTTGAATAATAAAACGAAGCTAAAAAAATAAGAACGACTACAAATGCAATGATATAGATGTAATAATCTTGCACCATTTGTACAGCTTCATCTACGGGCTGTAAAGAAGCCATCGCATAAATATATGTTACTGATCCGTCTTTTTCTTTTATTGGTTTCATTAATAATTTATATTTTATATCATTCTTTTCGTAGTCCATTGTCTTTGTTGAATACTCTATTTGATTACTCTCTTTTAGTAACACATCCGTTTGAAATTCTTTTATACTATCCAAAAATAAAGTGTTTTTATAAATTGGATTTACGGGACCTTTTACATCTGGAAACTGTACTTTCGTAACACGCCCTCCTATGTAAACATCTGGTTCTGGGGCAGCTTGCTCCTGAACGGCTGGCCTCTTCTCCTTAACAACTTGTTCCCCGGTTGCTTTCTTTTTCTCCTCATATAATTTCCTCATTTTCTCATTAAATGCTTTTTCTAGCGGTTTATTAGATCCGCTTAAATTCTGTTTAGATAAAGAAAAAGAGAATGGAATAAAACTATCTTCTTTTCTCACTCCAGAAAAATAAATTTCTTGCCCTAAAAAATGCTCTGATAATTTATTATCAATCTCCTCTATATTGACGAGATTACCTAAGGGAATTTTGAATATTTGTTGTCCAAAGCTCTTTTGTTGCCTACGATCTATCGTTACTTCAAAATAAAAATCATCTGCATGTTTTAAATTCCCGTTCTTATCTAATGTCGTAATCCACGTATTATTTTCTCTTAAAAAGTCTTGCTCTAGTTTCTGAATTTCTTCTGCATTTCCTGCATGATTTAAATAGTTCTTCCCAAAGGAATTTAAATTCACTTTAATATCTTCCACTTTTCGATTCGCATAATATTGTTTAAAAAATATCGTTTGTCCAATAAATATCGTCGCTAAAATCAACATGCACAATGCTGTTGTAAGAGTAAATAATTTTAGTACAATTCCATTCCTCATACATTGCCCTCAAATTTATAACCTGTGCGTACTACAGTTGTAATGTACTTTGCTTTCTCTCCTAATTTATTTCTTAAATTACGAATATGACTATTAACCGTTCGATCATCACCAGCAAATTCATATCCCCAAATTCTTGAAATGAGTTGCTCTCGCGTTAAAACGATTCCTTGATTTTTCATGAAATACACCAATATTTCAAACTCCGTATGCGTTAAACTAACATCTGCCTCATCAACAGTAACAGTACGCGACGGAAAATGGACATGGATGCCATGAATCGATAACGTATCATCTTCGTTCTCTAAAGGTTTCTTCGATGCTTTTCTACTTTCTAATAATCGTTTCGCTCTTGCTAATAAAATTGGCGGACTATACGGCTTCGTCACATAGTCATCTGCTCCAAGTTCAAAACCAAGTAACGTATCGTCTTCATCTACGCGCGCCGTCAGCATAATAATAGGCACCTCCGACGTCTTTCGAATTCTTCGGCAAACAGACCATCCATCGAGTTCTGGCAACATAATATCTAAAATAACTAAATCAACCTCTTCTTCTTCAAATACAACTAAAGCCTCTTTCCCGTCCCTCGCTTCAAACACTACATATTGCTCACTTAAAAAATAATCTTTTAATATTTCACGTAATATGTCTTCATCTTCAACAATTAAAATGTTTTTTGACATAACTTATATCCCCCTCCCGCTTTCAGAAACTATAATTTCACTTCGAATAACTTCCAGTTAACTTCGCCTCGATAATATATCTATCTGGTGCATCCCCTATATAATTAAATGGGTAACAAGTTGTCAGTGTTAATATCGGTTCTTCTTTTTTTATAATAACAGTACGATCATCCGCATGAGTAATCCATGTCTTTTGAATTTCATATGTGTACGTTTTATTATCATACTCTAAAACAAGGGTATCCTTTTCTTTCAACTCTCCTAAATCTGTAAATACAGTATCTCGATGTCCACTTAGTACAGTATGTCCCCCTCCAGATGGAGTTGTCGTTAAATCACTAACGAACATACCCACTCCTTTTTTCAAAGTCGTATCATCCGCTCCCCAATATATAGAAAACTTCTTCTTTATTTTTGGTATGTTTAACATCGCTACCTTTTCTCCTTCTTTATGTTCTGTTTGAGAAGAAGGCACTTGAGAAGTTACAGGTGTTTCACGAGAAAGTTGAGTATCTTGTATATTTTTAAGACTCTTTATTTCTTCTGCAGTTAATTGCCCGGCAGAGCTTCTTCCTTTATACCATTCCACAGCATAATAGGATCCCATGAATAGCCCTATAGCCATCAATATGATACCGATATAATTGAGTAACTTCATTCTTCATTCCTCCATGCCAAAAATGGTAGGAGTAACCTACCATTTTTAATATATGAAATTATCCCATTCTTTATAGGAAAATATTTTATTTACGCTTTAATCTTATTGCGACGATTCAAACCAAATAATGTACCTACCGCTACAAGACATGCACTTAATCCCATCATTGCTACATTATTTGATGCTGTATTTGGTAATTTTTCACCTTGTATAACTGGCTTTGCTACTTCTTTTTTAGCTACTTCATTCTTTTGCTCGGCTTTTATCGCTGCTTCTTTTTTGGCCATATCGTTTTTTAACTGTTCTTGCGCTATTCTCTTTTTCTCTTCTTCACTTTTTTTCTCAGCTTTTATTGCTTCCTCTTTTTTAGCCATATCACTTTTTTCTTGTACTTGCGCTGCTTGCTTTTTCTCCTCATCACTCTTTTGCTGTATCTTAATTGCTTCTTCCTTTTTAGCCTTATCTTGTTGTACTTGCGCTTCTTCCTTTGTTACTGTTCCAGTATCTGCACTCGCTACTGAAGAATATCCTACTGCTAAAAGTGCCATTGCACAAATTGGTAATAGTCTCTTTTTCATTTTCATTCTCTCCTTATATTTTATTCTCATCAACTCGCATCGGATGTATTGCTAGAATAAGCAAGAGATATAAATATAAGATGCAGATGAAATATATTTCATTTAAAGATTTCATTGTAGAAAAAGAAAAAAACATCGCAATATGTACGATGTTTTTTTCGGGTGTGTGTCTCAATTATTTACATGTTACTTTCGCGTGATTTGGAAGTAGAACGGGCTGGAGCGATAACTAATTGTCTCGGCTCAGTTTTCTTGAAGTGATTTTTGACGTTACACTTACGACGTTGAACAACCCACGCTTTAATAGGGTTTGTTAAAATAATCTTTTGCTCTTCGTTAGGGGCCTCTTCTTCAAACCTACAACTCTCGCTCCATTTATTCCATTTCATTGTAAATTTAGAAGAAGAATGATCATCTTCACGATCAAACAAGTGCAAAAAATCCATTTTTCCATCTAGCATTACGGTGTTACTAGTCGCTAAAAAAGAAAAGGTCGTCCAACGTTTCTCCATGCCCTCCTACTCCTTTTTCACATATAGAGTGCCTAAAACTTAATTTACCTAAAATATGCTTGCCTTTTACCTTACACCCATAGTTTATCCAAAATGCTATTATGCAACTATCGATTTGCCTTACAACTACCTTACATTTTTGTAAGAAACAAAAAAACCTTCACTCTATATAATGAAGGTTTCTTACTTTTTATCTATATGATCTCTCATATCATCAAGTCCAGCTTCTTTTAGCTGCGACATCATACCGTGCGAAATTGCTCCTAACACTAAAGTCATTCCAATTAATGAAATACGAATCGCAGGTACATCAATTACGTAAGCCAACAGGCCAAGAACAATTGTTAAAAGTAATGCTTTTATAAATGTTACACTTGTGTACTGTTTCTTCTTCATCATATTCACCCTTTATGGAAGCGTTTTCTTAATATACTTAGTATATCATATCATCAGATGATTTTGTCGTTATCTTTGTAAAAAATTACTATCTCCTTTGACTTTTTCTATTCTATCCTTTACAGTCGAAATGTTCATAAGTTTTACACTGTAGGAGGATTACAATGAATATTGAAATAAAAGACACTTTAATTTCTGAAGAACAATTACAAGAAAAAGTAAAAGAACTAGCACTTCAAATCGAACGTGATTTTGAGGGAGAAGAAATCGTAGTAATCGCTGTATTAAAAGGATCTTTCGTATTCGCTGCTGATTTAATTCGTCACATTAAAAACGATGTAACAATTGACTTTATTTCTGCATCTAGCTACGGAAATCAAACAGAAACAACAGGAAAAGTGAAACTACTAAAAGATATCGACGTAAACATTACTGGGAAAAACGTAATTGTTGTAGAAGATATTATCGATTCTGGTTTAACACTTCATTTCCTAAAAGACCACTTCTTTATGCATAAACCAAAGGCACTCAAGTTCTGTACATTACTTGATAAGCCAGAACGTCGTAAAGTAGACTTAACAGCTGAATATGTTGGCTTCCAAATTCCAGACGAATTTATCGTTGGCTACGGTATCGACTGTGCAGAAAAATATCGTAACTTACCATTTATCGCTTCAGTTGTAACGGAATAATATAATAAAATAAACTTTCATCAATTACTGGTGGAAGTTTATTTTCTATCACAATTCGTAAAAGACAAAGGGAGAGAAAAAAATGACAAAGACAAAATTTGAAAAAGTACTCCTCATCGTAAATCCGAAAGCTGGACAAGGTGACTTACATACAAATTTAACGAAAATCGTACCACCTCTTGCCGCAGCTTTTCCTGACTTACATATCCTTCATACGAAAAAGCAAGGTGATGCAACAAAATATTGCCAAGAGTTTGCTAGTAAAGTAGATTTAATTATCGTCTTTGGTGGTGACGGCACTGTATTTGAATGCACAAATGGCTTAGCACCTCTTGAAACTAGACCTACACTTGCAATCATTCCAGGCGGAACTTGCAACGACTTCTCTCGCACACTTGGCGTTCCGCAAAACATTGCAGAAGCGGCAAAACTTATTACAAAAGAACATATAAAACCAGTTGACGTTGCAAAAGCAAATGGACAACATTTCTTAAACTTCTGGGGGATTGGTCTCGTATCTGAAGTATCAAACAATATCGATGCAGATGAAAAAGCAAAGCTTGGTAAAATCGGTTACTATTTAAGCACAATTCGAACTGTAAAAAATGCTGAAACATTCCCAGTAAAAATTACTTATGACGGACAAGTATATGAAGACGAAGCTGTCCTTGTCATGGTTGGAAATGGTGAATATCTTGGTGGTATTCCATCCTTTATTCCGAACGTAAAATGTGATGACGGAACACTTGATATTTTCGTAGTCAAATCAACAGGTATTCAAGCATTTAAAGATTACATCGGAAAGAAACTATTCGAGGATTCAAATGAAAATGACATCTTCCACGTAAAAGCAAAATCCATTCATATTGAAACGAAAGAAGAAAAAGAAGTAGATACAGATGGAGAAAGTTCGCTTCATACACCTTGTCACATTGAATTATTACCAGGACACTTTACGATGATTTATAATCCTGCGGTTGTGTAAAGAAAAAAACGAGTGCTAGCACTCGTTTTTTCTCTTCTAATCTAGCTATGTCTTTGAATCATTTCTTGTATTTCTTTAACTCTCTCTAAAGTAATTCCATTTCTTTGTTCGATTGCTAAAGGATGCTCGGTTGGCTCTAATTCAACATACGGTGCCGTTCCAACTTCTCTTATATGTACATTTGTTTTTAAATTTAATGTTTCTGGATAAACTGGTATTTCTACAGATAACCAACCAAAATAAGGATCACTATTTTCTCGGCCTCTCTCATCCCACTTTTCTAATACTTCATCATAACTTTCTTTACTAAGTGATACCCACACAGTCCATATGAAATTTTCGTGGTAATCAATGATAGGAATCTCTAAACAACCTCTAATAAAATAGAAGAATGGCTTGTTTGCATACTCTAGTTCTTTTTATGTACAATGAAGGAAAGAAGCACCTTCATATAAGGGAGAGGACAAACTTTGTTCAACCAACAGTTAGTTAATTTACGCATTGATTTTGCATTTAAACAATTGTTTGGTACGAATGGTAGCGAAGATATTCTAATTGCATTTTTAAATGCTATGTTACAAGAGTCTTTAGAGTCGCCCATTGCTTCTCTACAACTAGAAGATCCACATTTACACAGGGAATATGAAGAGGATAAGTTATCTATTTTAGACATTTCAGCGACATTAGACACAGGAACAAAAGTCAATGTAGAAATACAACTCAATAATAATCACGATATGGTTAAACGCAGTTTATATTATTGGGGAAGACTATACACATCTCAACTACAAAAAGGGATGCCCTACAGTGCACTTCACAAAACCATCACCATAAACTTACTAAACTTCGTAATGTTTTCGGAACACCCAGCCTTCCATACAACGAGCATATTATGGAATACACAACAAAAAAAAATCCTGAGTGAAGACATAGAAATCCGCATTATAGAAATTCCAAAGTTAACTGAACAATGGCATGAAGAAAAAGTAAATCCGTGGAAAGATCCATTTGTTCGTTGGCTTTTATTGCTTTCAGCAAATGAGGATGAGCACTTAACTAAACTATTGGAGGATATTGCTATGAATCAAGACCCTATTTTACAAAAAGCAATAAATAAATGGGAACGTATGAGTCAGGATTCTTCTTTCCGACAAGCCTATGACGCAAGGGAGAAAGTTTTAATGGATGAAGCAGCAAAATTCGCCCATGCAGAGACAGAAGGAATTAAAAGAGGAATGGAACAAGGAATTAAAAAAGGGCTTGAAAAGGGTATTGAAAAAGGCATTCAACAGGGCATTCAACAGGGCATTCAACAGGGCATTGAAAAAGGTCGAAAAGAGGGAGTCCAACAGGGGCAATTTCAAATGATTAAGAATATGTATGATCTTGGTATACCACTTGAAACGATTGCTAAGGCAAGTAAATTAAGTTTGCATGAGATTGAGCATATTTTAGGACATAAATAGTGATAAAAAAAGAGCTTGAATAGTTTCAAGCTCTTTTTTATCAACTCTCCTCGATATCATCCAATTGAGTCTTATAACATTTATCACACTCTGGACTCGTAGGAAGAATCCCTCTTTCATCAGGTAATAAAACCCTCAAAACTTCTCGATCCATCTCTGCGAAAGACTTCATAATAATGGGATATCTTTCTCTAAAAAGGTTAACATCCATACAGTTTTTCCTTTATCGTTCATCAGTAGCACTTTATGGTTTAACTTCCAAGCCACTTCACTAACATGATGAAACATCTTTGTTAATACGCCTTAATCAATTTCAAGCCAACCCATTCCCATAGAAAGAAATAACACTCCATTTAAATACCATTTTCATGCACACCTCATTTTAACTAAAAAAAGCGAAAGAGAACATAATTTTCACTATGCTCTCTTTCGCTTTTTCAAAAACTGTATACCTTATTTTCATTTACTAACAATCCTGAAATAAGAACGAACTGTTAAGCAATAATAACCAATATAAATAACACTATACACCCCGATGCTAATTAGTAACGGAACTGCAATTTCATACGGAATAACTGTCGCTAATCCTTTGAGCGCAAATAAAGTGTGTAATATACCAACTACTAAAGGAATAAAGAAGATAAATCTCATTTGCTTCGCAATGGCTTTTTTCATTTCTTTTTTCGTGACACCGAGTTTTCGAAGAACGATGTAACGTTCACGATCTGCATGTGCTTCTGTTAATTGTTTGAAATAAATAATAGAGCCTGTTGCAAGTAAAAATACAAGTCCTAAGAATATACCACTAAACATCATTAACCCTGACGTTTCAATACCGCTGCGGAATATTGTATAGAAGTCACTGAATTGCTCTCTTCCTTCTGCATCTTCTTCCGATATTACTTTCTTTAATTTCTCCGTTAACACTTTACTATTTCTTTCGTCTTTCACATCAATATTTTTCACAGTATGAGAGCCAATTGTCTTCTTTGCTTGCTCATACACTTCATCCGGAACGACAACTAGAAGTTCATATAAGTTTGTAATGTTTTTTGCTTGTACATCTTTCACTTGTACTGGTGCTACTTCTTCAATTGGGAATGTAGCTTTTCGATTTTTATATACGCCACTATCTCTCTTACCTTCACTGTACATGCCATCAAATGCATACAATTCGTTCTTCTTTAAATCTAGAGTTTCTTCATTTAAATATTTTGCGATTGTATTAAATGATGATTGCGCGATAAGTTCTGTTGTTCTTGATTGTAATGAAGTGCCATCACCGTATTCTCCTACTACTTTTACCGTCTCTAATTCATATTGATGAATGACTTCATTCTGTCCTTCTTTTAAAATCTCATTTACTTTACGATCTAATTCCATATCTTTCTTTTCATAAGAATAACTAACTGGATGATATTTCTTCGCCTGCATATATGTGTTGTAATACATCGTTACAGAAGTTCCAACCGCCGTTAACGTTACTGCGCTTAATACGGCAATTGTTGCTAACGATTTTGCATTTCCTTTAATGCGGTATAGTAACTGAGACGTCGTAACCATTTTCATTCCGTTATAAAATGCGGATTTTTTATTTCGCACTCTTTTTAATACAAAAACGGTAAAGAACATAAATAATAAATACGTTCCAAGTACTGTCGCTAATAAAATGTAAAGTGCAAGGGGCATAAAGTTATCACCGCTCACATTTTTAATAGCCGTTACTGACAAGAAATAACCTGATCCAATTAATAATAAAGAAATGAAAGCCATTATTTTCGAACCTTTTGGCATGACTTCGCCTTCGTTATCTGCACGGAATAGCTCGATTAACTTAAATTGATAAATAACGTGGTATCCTTTAAACGATGTGTATAAAATGATGAGACAAAAAATAACTGTTGTATCTATAACCGCTCCAACTGGTACTTCAAAATGAACATTTACATGTAGCTCTAACATATTTAAAAGTAGCTTTAGGAATCCTTTTGAAAGTAAACTACCAATTACAATTCCGATTACTAATGATAATAAACCCATTAACATATTTTCATAAAACAGCATTTTACCTATTTCTTTTTTTCGAATACCGAGTAAAGAATAAAGACCTATTTCTTTCTTACGCTTTCGTGTAAAGAAACCATTCGAATATATAATAAATATTGCAACGAAAATAATGAGCATTACGCTCGCAAGCTGGAATCCTCGTCCAATGTTATCTCCAGCTTCACTTATTTGTGAATTGTATTGCAACGCCTTAAACGTAAAATAAATGACGATGCTAAAAATCATGGAAGCAAAGTATATAAAATAATCTTTAAAATTTCGTTTTATATTACGAAGGGCGATGCTAGATAAGCTCATTTGCCGCACCCCCAGAGATTGAAGACATCATATCAATAATTTGTTGGAAGAACTGTTTTCTTGTCATCTCTTTGCGATGTAATTCTTTATATAACTTTCCATCTTTAATAAATACAACTCGTTTACAATAACTTGCCGCAAACGCATCATGCGTTACCATTAAAATCGTTACAAGATCTTTTTCATTTAATGTCTTCATACTTTCTAATAAATCCGTCGCTGACTTCGAATCAAGCGCACCAGTTGGCTCATCTCCAAAAATCATACTTGGATTTGTTACAATCGCTCTTGATGCCGCGCAGCGTTGTTTTTGTCCGCCTGAAGCTTCATACGGATACTGATTTAAAATATGATCTATCCCAAACTTCTTTGCAATCTCCTCAACGCGAGATTCTACTTCTCTCGCCTTCACCTTTGATAAAGCAAGTGGCAATGCAATATTTTCTCGCACTGTTAACGTATCTAATAAGTTATAATCTTGAAAAATAAATCCTAAATGATTACGGCGAAAAAGTGCCAATTCATCATCATTCATCTTCACAATATCTTTTCCATCAATTAAAATCTCACCTTTTGAAGCCGTATCAATAGTAGAAAGAACATTCAAAAGTGTCGTCTTACCAGAACCAGACGGTCCCATAATACCGACAAACTCTCCTTCTTTCACTTGCAGTTGAATATCTTTCAACGCTTCAAACGTATTCCCGCCTGTATCATATATTTTCGAAATCCCTTTCGCTTCTAACATTGTTTTCATCTATTTGTACCTCCTGTTATAATTCGTGATGTTCTCTTTAAGCAACAGAATTCAGTATAGATACATTTTCTTAACAAATAGTAATGGGGTTTCTTAATATTTTCTTAAAAAGAAAAATCCAAAATCATAAGAATTGATTTTGGATTTAATATAGTTAAAATATTAAATTACATTTCGAACAAAAAGGAGCCGAATTCCCTTTTCTAATTTTCGCATCACATTTTGGGCAATATACATATCGCTCTTCTTTCATTTGTCGCTCTATCATATGTAAGGATACTATTCTCATACTGCACATAATCCCAATTAATATAAGGCTAACAATGAGTAGCATACCTCTCGCCCTCCCCCTTTATCATTTTACCATAAAATAACAAACCCGATTCTCTCATCTAGAACCGGGTTTATACTTACAATCCTAACTTCACCTTCGCGCCATCAGGAATTATTTCTTCTTCTATTTGTACCTTATCGTGCACAGACTTTCCTCTCGTAATTACATGGCAGTAGGAACCTTTTTGCAATGTATCCACTCCATCAATTGTTATCTCTTTTTCGTTTCCATCCTTATCATATGTGTTCACTGTGTATGCACGGCCTTTATTTCCACCTAAATCTTTTCCATCGTTCTCAATTACCGCATAACGATATTCTAATTTAAGAAACGGATTCATGGAATCTACTGTAGCACTCCCATTTAACAAATATGCCGCTCCTGCTATGATGACAAGTAATGATCCTAAAATAAATCTTTTCATCTATATTCCGCCTTTCATTATGTTTTTCTATAAGACCTTTCTAAGTATAGAGAGCATTTCTTAATAAAAACTCGTGCGGTTTCTTAACTTTTTCTTAATGTCACAGGGCTTTGCATCAGCACTTCGATAAATAAAGCCATATTAATAATAAAAGGAGGCTGCCGCCTCCTTTATTTACTCATCACTGTATTTCTTTTTTGTCTGTAAAAATAAAACACACTCACAATCAATGCAATACTCCCGCCAAAATACAAACCATACTCTATCGCAGCTGCTACAATCCTTTCAATATGTTGTCCAAATAAAGAACCGAGCACAAAATAAACGAGTGTCCAAACAAATCCTGTCGTATAGGAATACAAAGCATATATCCGAAATGACATGTTATTCATCCCAACTAAATACGGTACGATATGTCTTACAACTGGTATGAAATAGCTTGTAACTAACGCGTACTGTCCGTATTTATCAACCATTTCTTGTGATTTCATCAAATACTTCGCTTTTTTCTTTTTCATTAATTTATGGAGTACCTTCGTTCCAAAAAACTTCCCTAATATATATCCTAAAGAAAGCCCTGATACAACACCTAAATATGTTAATACGAATGAAGGAACAACACTTAATATACCTACTGAAGATACGAAACCACCACTCATAACAATCATTTCATCTGGAATTGGCATACCGATAATCCCTAACCATAAACAGAAAAATAAAGCCCAATAACCGTATTGTTCAATATAAGATAATAATTCATGTAATTCCATTATGCATATGCTCTCCTTAGTTCTTTTTTGCAACTAAAGACGTAGGCTGGCGGGAAATTGAGCCATACTTTTTCTAGTGTAATTTCAGGGAAGAAATGCTGTATAAACCCTTTTTTCACAAGTGAATATTGAAATGTAATGAACTCACCATTCTCATGTATCGCTTCCATCGCATTATTTAAAATGCGCTTTGAAACTTCTTCTGGTAAAGAAGTGAAAGGCAACCCTGATAAAACGTAATCAATGCATTCTATATTGAGCTCCTCCATATACTTCTTTATATTTTCAGCTGAACCGTGTACAACAATGACATTCTGCTCATCTTTAAACTTTCTTTTTAATTCTTTGAAAAATACTTCATTAATTTCAATAAGAAGAAATATCGTTTCCTTCTTTTTTCTCTTCATAATCTCTTTCGTAAAAACCCCTGTGCCAGGCCCTAACTCTACAATACATTTCGCTTTATTAAAATCAATTACATCGACCATTTTCTTTGCTAATATTTTTGAACTTGGCGCAATTGCACCAGTATGTTTTGGATGCTTTATAAATTCATGTAAAAATGTAATGAGCTGCATGTAAACCTCTCCTCATTCGTTCGATAGTTTTTAACTTGTGTCTAAGTATAACTATCGTTTCTTAATAAAAATTGAGGAAGTTTCTTAAGATTTTATGAAGAATAAAAAAAACAGCTATCGCGTGTAGCGATAGCTGCCCCTTATTACTTCGCACTCACGATCTTATAATAAGAACGAACCGTTAAGAAGTAATATCCAATATAGATGACACCGTATACTCCAATACTAATGAGAAGAGGAATCATAATTTCAAATGGTAATATATTTGATAAACCTTTTAGTGCAAATAAACTGTGTAAAATACCGATTACTAACGGAATAGCGAAGATAAAGCTTACTTGTTTTGCGATAGCTTTCTTCATTTCTTGCTTCGTTACACCAACTTTATGAAGGACAATGTAACGATCACGGTCAGCACTTGCTTCTGTTAATTGTTTAAAGTAAATGATTGAGCCTGTTGCTAATAGGAATACTAATCCTAAGAATAACCCAATAAACATCATTAAGCCTGTCGTTTCAAGCCCCATTTGGAATCCTGTATAGAAATCGTTAAATGGTTTTAAAACTTCTGATTCTCCAGCTGGCATAATGCTTGCTAATTTTGCTGTTAACTCTTTACTATTTCGCTCACCTTTTACATCAATATTTTTTACAGTACGCGTTTCGTTTACTTGTTTCACTTGCTCATATGTTTTATCAGGAACGATTACAAATAGTTCATTTAAATTTGTAAGGCTTCTATTATTTACACCTTTAATTTTTAATTCTTTTGACTCATTTCCAACAGGGAATACAGCTGTATTTCCTGTATAAAGAGGACCAAAATCAAGTTTCTCAATATATAAGCTATCATATACGAAAGCTTCATTCGCACTCAAATTTACAGGTTCTACATCTAAGTGTTTCACATGTTTATTAAAGCTTGATTGAGAAATAAGCTGGTACTGATTCGTAACATTATAGTGTGTGTTCAGAACTTGATCAGCTCTTTCACCTTTAAATGTTCCTTTCACAGGAATCATTTCAACTTCTGATTCATATGTGACTGGGTGATTATTCTTCTCTCCAGCAAGTATTTCATTTACTTTTTTATCTAATGCTGCATCTTTTTTCTCATAGGAATAACTATACGGCGCAGCAACTTTTGATTGCGTAAATGTATTGTAATACATCGTAACTGACGTACCAACCGCTGTTAATGTAACTGCACTTAAAATAGCGATTGTCGCCAATGATTTCGCATTTCCTTTAATACGATATAGTAACTGCGATGTCGTTACCATATTCATACCATTATAAAATGCTGACTTATTATTTCTTGCACGTTTCAATACAAATACTGTGAAGAACATGAACAGTAAATAAGTCCCTGCTACTGTCGCTAATAAAATATATAATGCAACGACCATAAAGTCTGCATACATAACTGCTTTCATGTACATTAGCGCTAAAAAATAACCTGAACCGATTAAGACAACTGAAATTAATGCCATAATGACAGACCCTTTTGGCATTGTTTCTCCTTCACGTTCTGCGCGGAAAAGTTCAATTAACTTAAAGCGATAAATTAAACGATATCCTTGAAGTGATGTATATAAAATAATCACAAAGAAAATAATTGCTGTATCAATAATAGCAGCCATCGGTACTTCAAAATGAACATTTAAATTTAATCCCATCATATTTACTAATAACTCAAGGAATAATTTCGAAAGGACACTACCAATCGCAATCCCGATTACTAATGACATTAATCCCATTAACATATTTTCATAAAAGAGCATTTTACCAATTTGTCTTTTACGAATACCTAATAACGAATATAAACCAACTTCTTTTTTACGTTTACGTGTAAAGAATCCGTTCGAATATATAATGAACACTGCTACGAAAATGATAAGCATCACACTGGAAACTTGGAACGCTCCGCTAATCTTTTTAGAAGCTTCTGCTGCTTTTTCCATTTGTGAATTATATTGCAGTGCTTTAAATGTAAAATAAATAACGATACTAAAAATCATAGATGCGAAATATACAAAGTAGTCTTTAAAGTTCCGCTGTATGTTGCGGAGGGCAATGCTAGATAAGGTCATCAGCCATACCTCCAGAAATAGAAGACATTACGTCAACAATTTTTTGGAAGAACTGTTTACGCGTTGATTCACCACGGTGCAATTCTTTATATAGTTCACCATCTTTAATGAAAATAACTCGTTTACAATAACTTGCTGCAAATGCATCATGCGTTACCATTAAAATTGTTGAGTTATCATATTCATTTAATGACTTCATACTTTCAAGTAAATCTGTTGCAGATTTAGAATCAAGCGCTCCAGTTGGCTCGTCTCCGAAAATCATACTTGGATTCGTAACGATTGCACGTGATGCTGCGCAGCGCTGCTTCTGTCCACCAGATACTTGATATGGGAACTGACTTAAAATATGATCAATACCAAATTTCTTTGAGATTTCAAGAACGCGGCGATCAATCTCACTCGCTTTCACCTTTGATAACGCAAGTGGTAAAGCAATATTCTCTTTCACTGTTAACGTATCTAATAAGTTATAATCTTGGAAAATGAAGCCTAAATGATCGCGGCGGAATAACGCTAACTTATCATCATTCATTTTCACAATATCTTTTCCATCAATTAAAATTTCACCGTTCGTCGCATTATCAATTGTAGAAAGAACATTTAGTAAAGTCGTCTTACCAGAACCAGAAGGTCCCATAATTCCAACGAACTCACCTTCTTTTACTTGTAAGTTAATACCTTTTAACGCTGCAAATTTATTACCACCCGTGTCATATACTTTTTCAATATTTTTTGCTTCTAATACTGTTTTCATCTCGACATCCCTCATTTCTTCTATTCTCTATTTTCAACTATATACACTCTCTACTCTTGCCACTATCGATGTTTCTTACACAAACATGACAGTTATGTAAGGCACATAAGTAAAGAAATCAAAAAGTTAACGTAATGAATTAAAGTACTTTGTTACTATAACATTGGGATATCATACCATCCATTCATTCTCCTTACAGGAACATTACAATTTTGTAAGGTAAAAAATGCACCTACAAAGTTGTGCACGAAATGTCGGATGGAGCTATTTCGTTCCTGCTATTCTATGTACAGAGGAGGTCATAATATGGATTCACTTAAAAATATGAATGCTGCAATGCAGTATATCGAAAACAACCTTACACATGAAATTGATTTTAAAGAAGTCGCAAAAATAGCTTACTGCTCCGAATATCATTTCAAGAGAATGTTTTCTTTTTTAGCTGGCATATCACTATCAGAATATATTCGCTGTAGACGTCTTACTCTCGCTGCCTTTGAACTAAAAAACAGCAATGTAAAAGTCATTGATATCGCTATAAAATATGGATACAACTCACCAGATTCATTCGCTCGTGCATTTCAAAACTTGCACGGTATAACACCTTCAGAGGCCCGAAATAGTAGCCATTCTTTGAAGGCTTATTCACCAATGACCTTCCAATTATCCATTCAAGGAGGAAATGAAATGAACTATCGAATTGAAGAAAAAGAGCCATTTCGAATTATAGGTATTACAAAACGAGTACCAATCGTTTTTAACGGTGTAAATGAAGAAATTGCTTCTATGTGGAAAAGTTTAAACCCAGAGTCTATTCAAACATTAAAGTCCCTTTCGAACATTGAACCTACTGGAATTATTAGTGCTTCTACTAATTTTTCTGAAGGAAGAATGGAGGAAAAAGGAGAACTTGATCACTATATTGGAGTAGCCACAACAAAGGATTGTCCAGAGCAATTCGCGCAACTTGAAGTCGCAGCTTCAACATGGGCTATATTTGAAGCTGTCGGTCTATTTCCTGATGCATTACAAAATGTGTGGGGGCGTATTTATTCTGAATGGTTCCCTTCTTCGAACTATGAACTAGCGGAAGGACCGGAAATATTGTGGAATGAACAGAAAGATATATCTTCTCCAAACTTTAAAAGTGAAATTTGGATACCGGTTTTGAAGAAGTGATTAAAAAAACAAAGCTGCTCTTCCCTAAAAGGAAAAGCAGCTTTATTTACATTTTCAACTCTTCTTTATAAATACTATATGACTTTATTGTTGATACGATAATACATATTAATATGATTCCAATCCCCATAAAAATATTAAATGGATCTGGAAGCAAAGCCCCGGCATATATACAAAGTGAACCTATTACAAATACCCTCGAAGCAAATCTATGTGTTTTTCTCCAAACTACAGGATTTTCTAATGTCCAGTCCATTCGGATGCCTACTAACCCGTTCGGCTTCGTTTGTTGCATGCAATTACCTAGTACAAGAAACAATGTTCCAAGTCCAAAATTAAATGCAATTGAGCCCGATGCAATATAATTAGACGCTGCTAATAGTGCAAATATGTTACATCCAAATCCGATAAAGAGAATGGCATAATTAATCGCTGAAAGAACTTTGGATTGCTGTGTAGACTTATCTTTTATGAATCCAAAAACTAGCCATATCATATAGAGCACTACCATACTACCTATCGAGAATGAACTTGCTTCTATTTTAGAAAAATATCCATCTACTACTCCTGCTGCATTATAATGGCGTGGAATTTGTTCTGGTAAATATGGCCATACAATATACCATCCAATTGCAATGCCAATAATTAAACTCCATGGTAATACGTGTCTTTTCATCCTCTCTCCCCCATAATTTTTTATTAGGCCCCTATTTCTTTTTTATAAGCAATATATGAATATCCCATCGTTAATCCTACTGCACCAATAATAATTCCAACCATTACGAAAGATTTCCACGTTACTGGTGCAAAAACACTTAAAATCATAATGATCCCCAATGCAACAAACACCTTTCCGCTAAAACGGTGCGTTTTTCTCCACACTTCTTCGTTACTTAATGTCCACGGTGTTTTTATACCTACAAAGTAGTTTGGTTTACATTGTGGTAAATAGTTTCCGATGACTATAAATAAAATACCCACTAATAATTCCGGCACGCGATTAATGAATAAATTGTATCCTAATCCACTTGTAATAATATCTATATTCCCTACAAATAGTAGCAGTAGTATCCCGTTATTCATCATCATAAAAGCTTTAGAAAACTTCTCGTAGTTCGCTTTCTTTGGATCAATCTTTGGTAACACGTTTAGAAAAATATATAAAACAATCATAATTCCAACCATAGAAAGCATTCCATACAATTTAGAAGAATATCCATCTACTTTACCGCCGCTCCAATGCGTTGCAATTGTATCCGGTAAATGTGGCCAAGCAAACGCCCAAGCTAAACAAGTTATAACAATTAATAAGATTGCAAAAAGATGCTTTTTCATTTCCCCTCTTCCCCCTTATTCGTAAATGTAAACACCCAAGTCAATAAATCTTGAAAGACCGTTGTGTTTAAAGAGTACATAACGAATTGCCCTTTCTTTTCATCTTGAATAAGTTCAGCATTTTTAAGTGCATTTAAGTGGTGTGAAATACTTGGTTTTGTCATATTGAAATGTTCAGCAATCTCACCAGCGGTTAGATCGCCTTCTTTTAATAAGTCTAAAATTTTTCGCCTTGTTGGATCTGCTAATGCTTTGAATGCTTGATTCAATGTCTTTCTTCCTTTCAATAATTAGACATTTAGATATTTATCTAAATATTAAACCAATTACCGTTATTTGTCAATTTCATCCAGCGCCCTTTTTACTTTTCTCACTTTTAACCTATACTGTTTACTAGCTTATCTTTCAACATAATGAAAAGACTTGAAACACATGATACACTATAGCTACAATTGTTTTTTTGAGGAGGAATATACATATGTATAAAATTTTAATCGTTGAAGACGATCCAAATATTTCATCATTACTGCAATCTCACATTCAGAAGTACGGTTATGAGGCTGTGGTAGCGGAGAATTTCGATGATATTATGGAATCGTTTAACGCAGTGAAACCACATCTTGTTTTACTTGATGTAAACTTACCGAAATTCGATGGTTTCTACTGGTGCCGTCAAATTCGTCATGAATCTACTTGTCCAATTATTTTCATTTCAGCGCGTGCTGGTGAGATGGAACAAATTATGGCAATTGAAAGCGGTGCGGATGATTACATTACAAAACCATTCCACTACGACGTTGTAATGGCAAAAATTAAAGGACAATTACGCCGTATTTACGGTGATTATGCACCAAATATTTCTGAACGTATCGTTGAAGTAGAAGGTTTAAAACTATTCCCTGAACGTCCAGAAATTCATTTTGGATCTGAACAAGTTCTTTTAACGAAGAAAGAGGCAATTTTAGCAGAAATGTTATTATCTAAATTCCCTCGTACAGCGAGCCGTGAAGATTTATTAGCTGCGCTTTGGGATGACGAAAGTTTCGTTGAGGAAAATACATTAAACGTAAACATTACACGTCTTCGTAAAAAGTTTAATGAGCTTGGCATTGAGAACTCTATTGAAACAGTACGTGGACTTGGATATCGCTTTAACGCAACTTGGAGTGAATAAGCATGAAGCTATTTTTACGTGATCATTTTGCATTTTTTCTACTGTACGTATTAAACTTCGGTATCATTTTCGTTCTTTATGATGCAGTAGACGGATTTCAAAATAATAAATTTTACTTCGTCGTTTTAAGCCTATACTTATTTATTTGTTTCCTCGCTTATCGTTACGTTCGCAATCGTAGAATGTACCATAGATTAAGTGAGCAACCAGAAAAAATGGAAGATGCGTTTATTGAAAGAGCAACTGCTCCGATGCCTCACGGTGTCAATGAACTCGTACGTACGCAGTACCGTTTATTCCAAAAAGAACTACAATCGTATGAAGTAAAACAACAAGAACATCAATTATTCATTAACCATTGGGTACATCAAATGAAGACACCTGTTTCTGTTATGCAGCTTATGGTGCTAGAAATGGAAGACGAGCATTTAATTCCAAAGTTTAAAAAAGAATTAGAGCGTCTAAACCAAGGGCTTGATATGGCTTTATACATGGCTAGGTTAAATAACTTCCATGAAGATTTCCATGTCGAGACGATTTCATTAAAAGATACGGTAACAAAAAATATTAACGGATTAAAAGAACTATTCATTCGTAATGGTGTCTTCCCTGTTTTAGAAGTCCATTCTGATTTAAAAGTTGCTTCTGATGCGAAATGGCTAAAATTTATCATCTATCAGTTAATGACAAATGCTGTTCGTTACTCTGGGGAACGCGGAAAGAAAGTATTCTTATCTGCTTACCGAAACGGAAAAGATATTATTTTAGAAGTTCGCGATGAAGGTGTTGGTATTCCGCAAGAAGATATTCGAAGAGTATTTGAACCATTTTACACTGGGAAAAACGGTCGCGCGTTCGGAGAATCTACTGGTATGGGACTTTATATTGTAAGTAAAATTTGTGATTATTTAGGTCACTCGGTCAAACTAGATTCTGAAGTTGGTAAAGGAACGACGATTAAAATCATCTTCCACAACGCTGCAAATAATCAAGCAGAACATACAGAGAAGGTGACCGAAGCATGATCGTAACATATGCAAGCAAAATGTATGAGAACTCACTCTCATACATTTTTTGCAATACAACTACTTCTATATCTTCTAGCCGGAGGTATAATCTATGACATTTTGGCAATTTGCATTTAAAAACGTCACGCGCAACTCAAGAGCTTATTTTGCTTACTTTGTAAGTAGCTCCTTTTCCATTGCTGTGTTCTTTTCGTTTGCTGTTTACTTATTCCATCCGAAATTACAAAACTTTGACATGACCTCTGAAATTTCAGGATTAATGATATTTTCAGAAGTAGTAATTGTATTTTTCTCTTTCTTCTTTTTACTATATTCCATTGGTACTTTTTTAAAAGTTAGAAAAAAACAATTTGGTATTTTGACCATTTTAGGAATATCTAGAAAACAATTACATCGTCTTATTTTTATGGAGAATATGTTAATCGGGATTTTATCTATCTTTTTCGGCATGCAGTTTGGAGTTGTTTTTTCTCAATTTTTCTTATTAGTAACAGCCAAACTTACCCATGTTCCAGGAATATATTTATACGGGCCTACTAACGCGTTTATTTTAACAACCATTGTTTTCCTTAGTCTTTTTATCATTGTATCTGCATTCACACCAATGCTTATTCGTACAAAAAAAGCAGTACACCTTTTAAAAACAAATGGTGGAAAACAAAAAGAAAGAAAACCATCCATACTTGTTTCATTATTTGGTGCGATTTGTTTATTTGGTGGTTATGCGTTAGCTGGAAATCCTAAATATTTCGTATCAGTAAGCCCGCAAATCGGTGTTATATATATGGTTTCAAGTATTTTCGTTATCCCAACGCTTGTTACAATTGGAACATATTTCTTCTTTTCACAAATTAGTTTCTTACTTATTTATATTTTAAAGAAAAGAAGGAAGTTTTATATGAAACGGATTAATATGCTTTGGATTTCGGATTTAGCGAGCCGTATTCGAACGAATATTAATATGCTGTTTATTGTAGCGATGCTATCTACAATTGCTTTCACAATGATTACGTTTCTATATGGATTCGGGAAATTTATTAAGCTAGAGGTGAATAGAACTTCTCCTTTTCCAATTTCTTATTTTTCTTATGATGCGAACCCTTTTGTTACAGAGCATTTAAATTGGCTTGAGCAACAATTACAAAAAGAGCATTTCCCCTATCAAAAAATAAAAGCTGATATATATGAAACACCACTAAAAGAAGATAAAGATATAGCTATTTATAATGACGTATACGCAATTAAGCAAAGTGACTATAACAAACTTGCAGATTCTTTACGAATGAAACAACTATTTATGGATGATAACGAAGCATATGTGCTAACAGGGACATCTTATAACACCATATTCAACGAATTTGAGCAAAGCTACAAAAGAGATTACATTACACTCTCTAGTACAAATACGAAATTACGAGTGAAAGGCTATGAGCATGTGAATGCAATTCCATCTGGCTTTTCATATCAAACGATAGTTTTGCCTGATGTTATCGTAAATAACTTACCTAGCACCGTAAAGCATATATCAGCATACAATTACAAAATTCAAAACTGGGAACAGACATATGAAATTGCTGATAATTTTATAGAAAAAGTGCAAAAAGATCGAAATAAATCCCAGTATGAAGGACCTCTTATTCGTTCCTTTGAATCAGCAGGATCGTTATACAAAATAACATCAGGCAGTGCTGCATTTTTCCTAATTGGGACCTTTTTAGGAGTTATTTTCTTCATTGGAGCTGGTAGCGTTCTTTACTTTAGAATGTATACGGATTTGACGAACGAACAAGAGAAATATATAACGATTTCTAAAATCGGTGTAACAGATACAGAGATGAAACGATCTGCAACCATTCAACTTAGTATTTTATTTTTCATTCCGTACATTATGGCATCCATTCATACAATGTTTGCAACAAAAATGCTACAAGATGTAATTGGTTTATCTCTGTTCAAAGAGGTTTCAGCCGTTCTTATTATTTTTGGATTCGTTGAAATCGTGTTTTTCATATTCATTCGTTCACTTTATATGCAAAAATTATCACAATACACGAGTGGACAAAATATTTAAAACAAACTTGATGAAAAGAGTATTTCTTATGCTCTTCTCATCTTCACCCTATCAGGAGGTTCAGGTGAATGACATTTTGGCAGTTTGCATTTAAAAACGTGACGCGGAACGCCAGAGCTTATTTCGCCTATTTTGTAAGCAGTGCGTTCTCCATCGCAATCTTTTTCTCATTTGCAGTTTATTTATTTCATCCTAAATTGCATATGACAGACGTGAATTATTCTCTGAACATATTAATGACAATTTCAGAAGTTGTCATTGTGTTCTTTTCATTTTTCTTTTTACTGTATTCAATCGGGACCTTTTTAAAAGTACGAAAAAAACAGTTCGGGATTTTAACAGTACTTGGCATATCTCAAAAACAATTAAAGCGACTCATATTTATAGAAAATATGTTAATTGGTGCTCTTTCTATATTTTTTGGCATTCAACTTGGAGTTGTCTTTTCACAGTTCTTTTTATTAGTTACCGCCAAAATTACACACGTACCTGGTTTATATTTATATCCGCCTACAAGTGCTATCGTTTTAACTATCATCATCTTTCTTGGGCTCTTCATTCTCGTATCATCTTTTACACCGATGCTCATTCGTACGAGAAAAGCCGTACGTCTTTTAAAAGAAGGAACACAACAAAAAGAAAGAAAAGCATCCGTGCTCATCTCTCTATTTGGTGCGACGTGTTTAATATGTGGATATGCGTTAGCCGCAAATCCGTTGTATTTTATGTCGCTAGGTGACATCATTGGGCTTTTATACGCCGTCTCTAGTATATTTGTCATCCCATCGCTTATTGCAGCTGGAACATACTTTTTCTTTTCACAAATTAGTTTTTTACTTATTCGTATTTTAAAAACGCGAAGAACGTTTTATATGAAACGAATTAATATGCTTTGGATTTCGGATTTAGCAGCGCGCATTCGGACAAACATTAACATGCTCTTTATTGTAGCGATGCTATCAACACTCGCTTTTACAATGATTACATTCTTATACGGTTTTGGGAAATTTACAAAGTTTGATGCAATTAGACAAAACCCTTTCCCGTTTACGTATTTATCGCATACTGAAAATACATTAGCTGATGAACATTTAAACTGGTTAGAGCAGAAATTTAATGAAGGGCACTTTACTTATACAAAATTTAAAACGGATATATATGAGGTATCTTCAGCTGAAGATAACACGCAGCTCTATTACGCAATTAAACAAAGTGACTATAATGTACTTGCTAAAGCATTAAATTTGGAAAAACTCACGGTAAATAAGAATGAATCTTATATTCTTATGAAAGACTTAGATGATCAAGTTATTGGAACACTTCACAATGAAGAAAAGAAAAATACTCTTACACTTACTCAAAACAATTTACAACTACAAGTGAAAGAATATAAAAGTTATAGCCCATTCCCAAACAGCTTAATATACCAATTACTCATACTATCTGATGAAAATGTAGAAGCCTTATCCACAGTTTCCAAACAAATGAGTGTATATAACTTCAAAGTTACAGATTGGGAAAAAGCACATAATATCGGTTCATCGTTTATAACAAAAATCCATAACGATAATGTAGCAATTCAAGCAGAGCACCCACCTTTCCATGCAAGTGAAGCGAGCGATTCTCTATATAAGAAAAAACTAAATGTTGCCTCATTCTTCTTAATTGGTACTTTCTTAGGTGTTATTTTCTTTATCGGTGCTGGTAGTGTTCTTTACTTCCGAATGTATACAGATTTAACAAATGAGCAAGAAAAATATATAACGATTACGAAAATTGGCTTAACTGAGACTGAAATGAAACGTTCAGCGACAATTCAGCTTGCGATTCTTTTCTTCGTGCCTTACATTATGGCATCAATCCATACGATGTTTGCGACAAAGATGCTACAAGAAATATTACATCTCTCGTTCTTCGCTGAAATTACAGTCGTACTGTTGATTTTTGGAACAGTTGAAATTTTATTTTTCCTTTTAATTCGTTCCTTTTATATGCAAAAATTATCACAACACATTAAGTTTTAAAAAGTAGAAAGGTGATTACTATGGAAGAAGTATTACACATAAAAAACGTCTCAAAAGTATATGAGGGAAAAGTCCCTCATACTGCTTTAAAAAATATAAATTTACACGTGGATAAAGGTGAATTCGTTGCCATTATGGGACCATCTGGTAGCGGGAAATCTACATTTTTAAACGTTATTTCTACAATCGATTCTCCGACTTCTGGTGATGTCGTGATTAACGGAAAAAAACCGCACACATTTCGTAGAGAGAAGTTAGCTATTTTCCGCCGCCAAGAGTTAGGATTTGTTTTCCAAAACTTTAACCTACTAGATACACTAACAATCGGTGAAAATATCGTACTACCTTTAACATTAGATAATGTTCCATTAAAAGAAATGGATGAAAAGCTTGATAACATTTCAAAAAAGCTTGGAATTGATCATATTTTGGACAAGCGTATTTTTGAAGTTTCCGGGGGACAAGCACAGCGTACCGCAGTAGCACGTGCTGTCATTCATCATCCTTCACTTCTACTTGCCGATGAACCGACAGGAAACTTAGATTCAAAAGCGGCAATTGACGTAATGGAGCTATTTACGAAATTAAATAAAGAAGAAGATGCAACGATTTTAATGGTTACGCACGATCCGTTTGCAGCAAGTTATTGTAACCGTGTTATTTTCATTAAAGATGGAGAGCTTTACAATGAACTACACCGCGGATTGTACCGTGAGAAATTTTATCAAGAAATATTAGATGTTTTAGCATTATTAGGAGGAAGACGTGGATGACATTTTGGCAATTCGCATTTAAAAATGTCTCACGTAATTCGAAAGCATATTTCGCCTACTTTATAAGTAGTGCGTTTTCTATCATGGTTTTCTTTTCATTTACTGTATACGCGTATCACCCGCGGTTACAAAGTGTACAAAGTTTCCAAGAACGTGATCCTCTAATGAACTTAGCTAGTACAGCACAGCTTGTGATTGTTATGTTCTCGTTCTTCTTTCTCTTATATTCAATTGGAACATTTTTAAATGTACGGAAGCACCAATTCGGGATACTCACCATTCTCGGTATCTCACAGAGACAATTAAAGAGACTGTTATTTACTGAAAATATGATAATCGGGATATTGTCTATCTTTATCGGTATTCAAGGTGGACTTGTATTTTCTAACTTTTTCTTATTAGTCACTTCGAAATTAACAAACGCGAAAGGTCTCTATTTATATTGGCCAACAGAAGCGATTATCGTTACAACCGTAACGTTTATTATCTTATTTTTAATCGTTTCTACATTTACACCAATGTTTATTCGTACTCGAAAAACAACGAAGCTTATTAAGGGCGTTAACAAAGAGAAGAGCGAAAAAAAACCATCTATACTGATTTCACTATTTGCTTTAACTTGTTTAGGACTATGCTATTATATTGCTGGTTATCCGCAAGGCTACATAACGGAAAAAAATGCACAAAATGGATCTGTATTCTTAATTATGCTATCTATTTTACCGCTTGTAGTAGTTGGGACGTATTTATTTTTTTCACAAACATTTCTTCTCTTTATCTATATTTTAAAGAAACGAAGAAAGTTTTATTTAAAACAAATAAATATGTTATGGATTTCAGATTTAGTTTCTCGTACACGCAGTAATATTAATGTACTCTTTATTGTTTCTATGCTATCTGCACTTGCATTTACAATTATTATCGGGTTATTTGCTGCAAACAATAATACGAAAGCACCCATACTAGAACGATATCCAATACCATTCACCTATACATCAGAAGGTGTTAATGCATTTGAACAAAAGCATATTACTACGATTGAAACTGAACTTACAAATGCTAATTTTCAATATGACAAATATAAATTTACCGTTTTAAAAGATACAGCTTCAAAAGAATCAATTGCCATTATGAAAATGAGTGATTATAACGCAATAGCACAGCAATTAAACAGACCAAAAATCACTCTCGATTCTTCACAAGTTTATAATATTTCTCGCTATTCACCAGTGTTATTAAATCTCGTGTCTAACCCATTTGCGAAGCAGAACACGATTACACTTGGCTCTAATAAAAAGGAATTTCAAATTAAAGGTTTTATTAATAGAGGAATTGAGCCTCCCTTTGCATTACCTCACTTAATTGTGATGCAAGATGAAGTAATTGAAAATATGATTCCTCATATTGAAACAATTACAGTCTATAACTACTTCGTGGAAAATTGGGAAAATGCAATTGTCCCAACAAAAAATATATTAAAAAGCTTAAATCATGATGCAGAAACCTTGTATGAAGCACATAAAAATGAAGAAGATTTCATTAAACCATTTTATATTTATACAGCTACGGATGAACTCGTTCATAGTAAAGGAAATGCAGTCGCTCAATTCTTTATTTGGGCATTTCTCGGCTTTATTTTCTTTATCGGAGCAGCTAGTGTTTTATATTTCCGTATGTATAATGACTTAACAACTGAAAGACAAAAGTATATTACGATTACAAAGCTTGGCTTAACTGAATCAGAAATGTTTCGCTCTGCAACGATTCAATTAGGAATTTTATTTTTCGTTCCTTATGTCGTTGCTGGTGTTCACACATTATTTGCAGTTAAGTTTTTACAAAGCATGTTTTCTTTCTCCTTATTAAAAGAGACATGTATCGTACTCACCTTTTTCGGGATTATCGAGATCATTTTCTTCTTCTTAATCCGTTCTCTTTACATTAATAAATTATCACAGCATATAAAAATATGAATAAAATAGCCTTGTGCAATATGCACAAGGCTATTTTCAATAGTTTTTAATAATTAGCAGCAATATCCGCCGTAGCCGCCAGCATAACCGCCGTAACCACCATAACCACAACCGCCGCCTCCGCCGAAGCAGCTAGCACCGATGATAATTAATAAAATAAACAATACGATTAGAAGCGCAAAACCGCCTCCGCAACCATGTCTGCGGTTACAATCATCATGTCTGTGTTCACACTTTTCGCTCATTACCCTATTCCTCCTTTAGTATCATTCATAACAAGTTCACCTTGCTCTAAATGAGGGGATTCCATTTATATTATGTTTTCAGGGCGAATAAGAAGCTTGGCTTACCTAAAAACGGGCTTGTTTTAGGAATTGGGCTTTATTAAAAAGCGAATGAGCCTTATCCAGATGTAAGCATAAAACATTTGACATACTCTTAATTTCTTACTAATATTTAATTGAACGACCAATCAATTTTTTGATTATACATTCAAATCATATAAATTAGGAGTTGAATAGCGTGACTGATTCTTTTATTGCAGAGGCTAGGCGTGAACAAATTATTCTTGCATGTATTGATACATTAGAAGAGGTTGGATATAACAACTTAAGCTTAACGAAGGTAGCAAAAAAGGCTAAGATTAGTACCGGACTTATTTCTTATCATTTTAATGATAAGCTTTACCTTATGAATCGCACATTACAATTTTTAGTTGCCAAGCAACATGAATTTATTAGTAATCGAGTGCTATTAGCTCAATCTGAAATAAATAAACTAGAGGCTTTTATTGAAGCGCATTTGGCTTATCAAGAAACTCATTACAAAAATAATATTGCCTTAATTGAGATTGTCTTTAATGCAAGAAATGAAGAGAACGTTCCTTATTACAGAATCGAAGACGACGAAGAGGAGGATGCTCTTAGAACGATGTTATTAGATATTTTGAAGACTGGTCAACAAAATGGCGTGTTTTCCGATTCTTTCCAAACCGACACATTAGCTTCATTTATTTTAGGAGCAATCGAAGAAAGAATGCTGAAGGCAAATTCATCTATATCCATAGAAAATTACTCAGATGAGCTCATAAAAATGGTGAAGAAACTCACTGTTTAAAACATGCCTTGATTAAAAAAATATATATGAAAGGATGAACTACACATGAAAAAGGCATCTGTCATTGGATTAGGTTTTTTAGAAAAATTACTTGCTATAGTAAGTCCAATCCTTTTAGGCGTTATTGGATATTTTTCACCTAAATTAATAGAGATTATAAAAAAGATTCCTCTCTTTTCTGATTCAAAAATTATAGAACTTTTAAATTTTATTAATCCCTTCTGGCTTCCTATTATCCTCATGCTAATTGGTGTTATTGCAGGAATTTTATTTTCTTTAATTATTTATAGTGAAGCTTTAAAAATGAACATTACTTCGGAAAGCATTCACGTGAATAAGGACGATCAAAAGAAACAAATCACCAGATTAAATGTAAAAGCCGTTTTTGTAGATAAGCGTCAAGTGGTTATCATTGATCAAGAAGACCGAGAATGGTTACGTGAAACATCTGACATTACCCCAAGCAAAATTAAAGATACTTTCTTAATGCAAGGCTTCCCCTGGGTGGAACAAGATCCTTATAAACATGAGTATAGCTTATGGAAATTAGAGGATGAGCGATTTAATAAAAGCATAAATACTATTTTGTATGAAAGACGAAATGCCCTTCGAGAAGGAAACTCGAAAAAAAAGAAGCATTTACGTAAAGATTTGAATGAGCTAGGAGTCTTTGTCAAAGACGATGGAGAAGATCAGTATGTCCGTTCTATTAAGTAATAGAAAGCACAAAAAACGAATAAAACCTACAGAGAAATTACATTTCCTCTGTAGGTTTTATTCGTTTAAATCTGATCTCCTCTCCTAAAGAAACATATTCAACAAAAGAGCAAAACCAAATGCAATAAATGATAACAATGTCTCGAGTACCGTCCACGTTTTAAACGTTTCCTTCACCGTCAAACCTAAATACTCTTTTACAAGCCAGAACCCTGCATCATTTACGTGAGAAAACATTAATGAACCTGCACCGGTTGCAATAACGAGAAGCTCTAAATTCACACCAGACATGTGCTGAATAACTGGTGAAACAATCCCTGCTGCTGTCGTTAATGCTACTGTAGCTGAACCTGTTGCAATTCGAATTAAACCAGCTACCATGAAAGCTAATACGATTGGTGATAACGAAATATGTTCTGCCATTTGTGCAATAGCTGTTCCAACGCCGCTTTCAATTAATATTTGTTTAAATCCACCGCCTGCACCAATTATTAAAATAATAGAACCGACAGGCAATAAACTTTCATCTGTTAATTTTTTAATCATCTTTTTATTAATACCTTGTTTGATACCAAGTAAATAAAATGCTGCGAAACATGAAATAAGTAAGGCGATTACTGGACTTCCTATAAACACGAAAAATTCAGTCATTTTTTTCGGTAATGAAATATATGGTGCAACTACTGATAAAATCATCAATACAACTGGTAGTAAAATAATAAAGAATGAAACTTTACGACTTGGCAAATCAGTTGAGACAGTCGTAACCCGAATAAGCTCTGGTTCATTTTCAGGTATCACCCTTTTATGTACCCACTTTGCAAATATCGGTCCTGCGATAATGGCTGTTGGTAACGCGATAATTAATGAATATAAAAGTACCTTTCCTAAGTTCGCGTTATAAATACCGATTGCTGTCATCGCCCCTGGATGCGGAGGCACGAGCCCGTGAACAATAGATAATCCTGCAATGACAGGTAACGCAATTAATAATATATTTTGCTTCGTCGTTTTTCGAATGGAAATAACAAGTGGTAATAAAATGACGATCCCCACTTCAAAAAACACTGGAATCCCTATAACAAATCCTGCAAATAACATAGCCCAAGGTAGTTTCTTTACACCGAAAAATCGAATAAAGAAATCTGCCACTTGCATGCCGGCCCCTGAATCGGACATCATTTTCCCTAAAATTGTTCCGAGAGCTAAAATACCAACTAAATGCCCTAGTACACTACCAACACCAGTTTCATAGGCAGTCACTATTTTCGTTAAGTTCAGTCCAGACATGATAGCTAAAAACAAACTCGCAACTATTAAACTAATAAATGCATGCCATTTCCACCATGATACCCCTAAAATAACAATCGCAATTGCAAGTAACGTGACGATTAATAAGTATATATCCATCTCCCATTCTCCTTACTTTATAAAAAAAGAGGGAAAATCCCCTCTTTTTTATACGTCATAATTCACTACATAATGCTGCATTTCTGTATTGTAGTAGCCTTCGCTATATTCAATTACTTCGCCAACTTCATCGTAAGAATAACGCATGCGTTTTAATAGCGCTGTCCCCTCTTTTTCACCTAGCGCTTCTGCAACGAAACTAGGCGCGAGTCCAACAGCGAATTCATCTCTGAAGTTTTCTAAATGAATACCTCGGTCTTCAACTAAATCATAAAGCGATTGCAAGTCAAAATCCGATAAATCTGAACTTGCCATTCCTGCTGAGAAATAGTGCGTATAATGAATGTACGGTGCATCATTTAACGTATATAAACGTTCAATACGAAAACTCTCCTTACCGAATAATCGAAATGGCACTGTTCCTTCTTCATTCTGCACAATTTCTGCTTTTAGCAATTTCTTCTGTACTTTATATCCTTCTTCCACTAACACTTCAGTAAATTTCTTACCCTTTGACAGTTTTGTCGCAGAAGTATTGCGGATGACTTTCGTTCCTTTACCGCTTTTCTTTTCCAAATATCCTTCTTGAGCGAGTTCTTTAATCGCATTTCGCACTGTAATTTTACTCACTTTGAACTCTTCTTCTAACTGCGGTTCGGAAGGGATATTCGTATGAATCGCATATACACCATGCAATATTCGATCACGAATAATATTTTTTATTTGCAAATATAATGGTCCTTTTTTTCTCGTTACGTTCACCGTTACACCCACTACCTTTCTACATCACCTACTGATGCCGTCATTGCCCGAAGTATATCCTTCTCTGATGACATTGGCGTATCACCGACGATTGTATGTGCTAGCATTCCAGCTGCTGACGCAAATGAAACAGCTTTCTCTGGTGCGAACTCCTTTATCTCGCCATGAATAATTCCGCTCGTATAAGCATCTCCAGCACCTATTCTATCATATACAGAAAACGTAAGTGTTTTTGCAAAAGTGAACGTTCCATCTTTACATATAAACCCGCGAAGCGAATGTGTATTATCACTGTTAATAGAGCGATGAGTACCAGCGATTGTAGCGATATGATACGTTTCAGCTACCTTTGGAATAAGATCAACAAGTTGCGCCTCTCGCTCCGTTTCTTCGGTTTTTATTCCTAAAACAAACATTGCATCTTTTTCGTTCATCATAACGATATCAGCAAGTCCCAGCATTTCTTCATAATGCGGTTTTGCCTGTTCATATCCGTCTTCTCCCCAAAGTGATGGACGATAATTACAATCAAAAACGACGGTTCCTCCGTTTTCTTTAACTGCTCTCGCTAAAGACTTCATATGATGGCGCACCATATCATTCATCGCAAGTGTAATACCGCAAAAATGAACGATATCAATTTCCTTAGCAATTTCTTCAAATTGGTATATCTCTTCAGACGCCGTATTGAAGCTACTTTCTAGTCGATTCGAATACGTAACGCGGCTTGCACGTGCACCGAATCCATTTTCTAAAAAATACATACCTACATATTTACCACCTCTTGAAACAAGAGAAGTTTGAATTCCTAACTTTTGAATGTAAGATACAGCTGCATCTCCAACCGAATTTTCCGGTAAAGTTGAAATAAGAAGCCCTTCATGCCCTAAGTGAGAAAGTGCCGCTGCAACGTTCACACCTGTACCTGAAAATGAGTAATTTAACGTGTTAGCTTGCGACAACAATTCATATCCAGGTACTTGCAGGCGCATCATTACTTCGCCGAACGCTGCAATTTTCTTACGCATATTGATCAACTAGCTTCTTCACGACTGCTAATAATTCACGCACATCTTCTACTTTCGTGTTACCAGTTTCTTTATCAATAATAGAAGAGTACACGTGCGGGATAACTTGCTCTACATTTGCCTCAAGCGCAATACGTACAATTGTTTCGAAGTTTTCTTTATCAATTCCGCCTGTTGGCTCTAATGCGAATCCTTCTTCCGCACAAGCTTTCGCAACTGCGCGATATTCTTCTTCATGGGCTAGCCCTTTCATCGGGAAGTACTTCAATGAATTTCCGCCCATATCACGTACAAGTGCAATCGCTGTTTTAATTGGAACGATTGCTTTTTCTTCTCCAGCCGCACTAATTGGGCCAGTAGAAATATTTACGTAACCTACTTTTCCTGTTGGCGATACTAAACTATTAATCCAGCTATCTTTTTTGCCAAGATTTGCACGTGTCGCTCCAACTGAAGGAAACACTTGGTTAATATGGCTACCAGGATAATGCTTCGCAATTTCAGCCACAACTGCCGCTTGGCGATTATCTCCTGCGCCTAATCCGATTGATACAGCGTCATCAATTTCTTTTCCATATGCTTTCATAGCTGTAACAGCTTCTTCTACTGTTGGATAGTCTTTTGATAACACTCCCACTACTACATAACCTTCTGCTGCTTCAAAAATATCTTTCGCATTTTGGATATTGTTTGCCAATACATTTAATGCTACGCGGCCTTTATAAAAACGTTTTTGAATGTTTGTCATTTTAGTTTCCCCCTACAATTTCTCTCATTTTTTCTTCAATTACATGTATGTCATCACCTTGAAGTGGACGTGGATCGATATCAAAGAACCCTTGTCTTACTCCGTAATCACGTGTGTAAATTGCAATTTCCCCGTCGCGTAATGCAGCCACAACGTCTTTTGCCGATTTATTTAACTCTTTTTCGTTAATATGAATACGTGCTCTAAAGATTGCTCTTCCAGCTTCATCTTGAACGATCGTTACATTTACACCATTTAATTCTTTTAGCGGCATAAGTACTTGTAGCAATTCTTTTTCTTGCTCGCTCTTATCTTCTTTTACTCCGTACTCATCAAGCGCTTGAAGTAAGCCAAATGTTGTTTCTTTCCCAACCTTCATACTTCTTCCAATGCAATGTAATTGCACTTTCAGCCACTCAATATATTTTCGTTTCCCGCCAACAATACCAGAAGTAGGTCCTTCAATCGCCTTTGAACCGCTATAAATAGCAAGATCTGAATACTTCACATATTTTTGAATGTCTTCTTCAGCTGCTGCATCCACGATAAGCGGTACGTTATTTCGCTGCGCAACTTCCCATGCTTCTTCAACAGAAATCATATTTTTTTGCACTGCATGATGTGATTTCACATACAGAATCGCTGCTGTATTTTCACCAATTGCATCTTCAATATGCTCTGCTTTCCCTTCATTTGCATAGCCAACTTCTACAAGTTTACCGCCGCCTAAGTAAATCATCGTTTCAACAGGAGCACCGTATTGAACATTATGACCTTTTAACATAATCACTTCGTTTTTCGCGATTACTTCTTGATGAAGTCTTTCACTTTTACGGCGATTTCCTTCTGTAACGATACCAGCGATAGAAAGCGCAATTCCGCTCGATGCTGAATTCACAACGACCGCTGCCTCTGAATCTAGAATTCTCGCAATATGGTCTCCTGCTTTATCTACTAAATCAGCAATTTCCACATAATTTTGTCCACCATGTTTCAACGCATCCATTACTGTATCTGTAGGAGCAGATACACCTAAAATACTCATTCTACCGCTCGCATTAATTACTCTTTTTAATCCGTACTTAGCATTCAATGAATGACCCATTAATTACAACCCCTTTTGTATCAATTCTTTTTTTAGCAATGCGCTGGTCCCCTTCTGAATCGATTAACGTAATCTTCTCATCTTTCACCGTAAATAAAGTTAAGTTTGCAATATCGCCTTCTTGAATACGGCCAAGCTCTGGTTTCTTCAGCCACTCTGCCGCATTTTTCGTAACCGCATTAATTACTTCTTCTAGCGGATAACCTAAGTAAAGGAATTTCGAAAGAACGTGAGCCATACTATATACTGGACCGTGTATACGATTCTTTCGGTAAATATCTGTACTAATTGTATGAAAGGCAATACCGTGACGCTTCGCTGCTTCTGCTACTTTAAAAGAAAAACTAGCATTACCGTGACCAACATCTAAATGTACGCCGCGATTCACTGCATCTAGTAACACAGGTAGCGGTTTGCCTTCTTCATCAAATAAGTTATTTTCTTTCCCGTTTAAGTAATGTGTAATAACATCATCTTTTTCTAAAAGAGGTACAACTTCCTCAATGCGAGGAGGCGCTGAACCGATATGTACCATAATCGGTAATGATGTTTCACGGGATAAAGAGCGCGCTACATGCAGCGGTTCAATTCCACTATCACAAACGACGCTTTTACTCATTCTCGCCTTTAACCCAACGATTACATCTTTATACTTTTCTACTGCTTCTATCACTTTCTCTTTATCTATCCATTCCATATTGGATAATTCATCAATTCGTTTCAAACCGATGCGAGAAATATTTAAAAAGGCAAATAAATTTGTCTTTGCCTGTTCTCTACTTTTTACTAAATCTGCAATGCGATCAGCTCCGCAGCTACCCGCATCAACAATTGTCGTTACCCCTTGCTTAACGCCAATTTCATCCACTTCATCGCCATACGGATCAAACTCTGAAAAAGCATGAACGTGTAAATCAATCCAGCCACTCGATACGTAAGTACCAGAGCAATCAAGAACCTTTCCACCCTCACCAGCACCAGCTTTCGTCACCTGTGCGATTTTATTATTTTCAATTACAATGTCAATCTCTTCCCCGTTCACACGTTTCACATTACGTAGTACGAATCGTTCTGTCATTGTACTTCCACCCTTTTCTATAAGAAGCCATAAGAATACGCTTACATTAAAGTTTCATTTTTATATCTCTTTCACACGTTTAGCGTAACACAAAAAAAGGGAGAAGTAAATATAACGTTATAATGTTTAAAGGCGAATAAAAAGATGCTCCTCCAAAATGCTAATAGTATAGGAAATTATATCAACGATTTTTTGAATATATCTATCATAACTTACAATATATCAACGATTTTTCAATTATATCTATCATAACTTATAATATATTAACGATTCGACAAAGAATATCGATTTACCGACAAAAAACGTCACTTCCTTTCTTATATATACGAAGAGGTTGCTCCAAACGGAACAACCTCTTTTTCTATTCCTGAACCGTCACAATAACCCCATCCATATTGTTCCCGGAAATTTCATACTGCTTGTTTGCTGGAACGTTCACTTTCATATTCTCAGAAACTTTATAATAAGAAACAGTATATTTCTTACCTTCGACTTCAGTTGAAATCTCTTTTTCCTCTTTTAAAAACTCTAAATATTCCTCTAGTGTGAAATTCTTTTTTTGCATAATTGCGCTATGAGGTAAGCCTACATAACGTATATGCCATGGCTCATATTGAATGCCTGTAATGTTACTTTTATTTTTCGGATAACGTAATACAAAGCCATGCTTCCATACGTTCTCTTCAATCCATTTTCCTTCAGGCGCTTTCTCCATTTTCTTTTGAGTAGACCCAATGTCCAGTGATAATCCTAAGTTATGTTCACTGTATCCTGCTGGAAGTGCATAATCAGATCCCATTTTTTCATATAGCTGTTTTTGCTCTTGGAAATCTCTATAGCCACTACTAATCAAAAAATGGTTAACACTTTCTTTTCCAGCCGCATCGACAACGTTCAAAAACTTTTTCACAACATCCTTTGATAAACGAAGATTTCTATCAAATATTACATAGCCTCTCACTAATTCACTATTATGATTTACATTTATAATATCAGACCTAATACTATCTTTTTTTACTGGGTAATCCCTGTTAACTAATAATAAATCGCCCTTATAAATTTGTTCCTTCGTAATCTCTTTCCCATCGGTGTTTGCCGCCTTTACTAGCTCATCTTTCCCGACAATTTTAACGTCGATTTCCTTTTGAAATAACGGTGATATATAAACGCCTACACATACTGTGCATACTATAAAAAAAGAAATAAATACCCACTTTTTCATTTCTAGTTCCTCCTTAACGTAACTTACGTATAGAATAGAAAAAACTATTAAAATAAAAAGTGGGGTAAAGTTTAAATTTTTATTAAATTGTTACATTCTCGTCTTTTGGCAATCGTACTTCAAATATCGTTCTAACTACATTGCTCTCAGCAGAAATCGTACCGTTATGTTGCTCGACAATATTTTTCGCAATAAATAGTCCAAGGCCTGTCCCGCCACGGTTCTCAGTTCTTGCTTTATCACCTGTATAGAACATATCAAAAAGATACGGTAAATCTTCTTCCGGGATGCTATCTCCGTAATTCATAATTTGTACGACAACTTCTCCATTATCAACATACCCATTCATATCAACAAATTGTCCATCATAGCCGTAACGAACGGCATTTGTTAACAAGTTTTCAAATACTCTAGCTAACAATTTTCCATCACCGTGCATCGGTAAATGAGGAGCCACATTCAATCTAGCTTCTAAATGATGTTTTTCTAATAACGGATACAATTCCTCCTCTAACTGTATAAGCAACTCACTTATATCAATCGGCTTTTTATCCAGCTTTAGCATGCCATAATTCATACGTGTAATTTCAAATAGCTCATCAATTAAACTTTCCAGTCTTTGCGATTTTGTATATGCAATTGTGGAGAAATGTTTAATTTGTTCTTTTGTTAAATTTTCATCTTTAAGAATTAAATCTAAATATCCTAACACGGATGTTAATGGTGTTCTTAAATCATGAGCTAAATTCACAACAAGCTGATCTTTACTACTTTCAGCAAAGTCTCCTCTTTCAACAGCTTCTTTTAACTTTTCACTTGCAACATTTATTTCACGCGCGATATTTCCAAACTCATCATTTGATGAAACTTGAACTTTATTCGTAAAGTTACCGTTCGCAAGATGATGAATCCCATTAGAAATTTCATCAAAGTATTTTAAATACGGTTTTGTCAAAAAGAAGAAAAAGATAATAGATAACGGAATAAAGAAAATTAAAAAGAAATTAATGTCTCCAAATTCCCTTACCATTGACCTAAATTGTGCTAAAGGCTCTTCGTAGCGAACCATCGTTTTATAATACAGCTGCAATCCTTTATAAATTATATAAGTTACAGTTGCTGCAAGTACCATACTTAACGCAAATAAGGCAATCATTTTAAATCGAAAACTTTTCATCATATTAGCCATTAAAAGTATAACCTACTCCCCACACTGTTTTTATTAATTTATCCTTTCTTTTATCTTCTCCAAGTTTCTTCCGCAACGTACGAATATGTACCATTACTGTATTTCCACCTTCATAATAATCGTCTGCCCATACGTGCTGAAAAATATTTTCTACATTGTACACTTTCTTCGGATGACTCGCTAATAAATATAAAATATCAAACTCTTTCGGCGTTAATTCAATTTGCTCACCATATACATCAACCGTCCTACGCTCGGGATTAATTACGACTCCGCCTAGTTCTAAAGCAGATTTACTCTCCGCTACTTTCGGTTGATTTAACGTAAAAAACCTACGCAGTTGTGCATTTACACGTGCAACTAATTCAATCGGTGTGAAAGGCTTCGTCATATAATCATCCGCGCCTAGTACAAGACCTGTCACCTTATCAAAGTCCGAAGTTTTCGCGCTTAAAAAAATAATCGGCATATGATGTTTCGTGCGAATTTGACGCGTCACCTCATACCCATCCATTTTCGGCATCATAATATCTAAAATTACCAAGTCGATTGGCTGCGTTTCAATAATATGAATTGCCTCTTCTCCATCAGCTGCTTTCACGACGTGGTACCCTTCTTTTTCTAAATGTATCTCAATTAAATCAGCAATTTCTGCCTCATCATCCGCTATTAAAATTGAAATGCGCTTCATTTTACTCCCCCTTTTTCATTCCATTTTTATACGCTCGATTGTAAACTAGTCTATCCAATTTGTACAATAAGAAATGGTTACCTACTAGAATAATCCCCATCAACTTAAGAGCATAAATTACTATGCAATTTTTATAAAAAGTTCGATCGTTTTGTTATCCATTATTTTGTTTAGTTCTCCGTCAATTAAGTATCTTTCTTCACATTATAATGACTATTAACCTATTATATTTGTGATACTATATAAAATAATATTATTAATACAATGGAGGTTTACAACATGAAAAATATAAGGAAATTTAAAGATTAGCATACGAAATAAACCCTAAAGGGTTTCATTTTTTGAATTAAGCCGCTTGATTATCAGACATGGTACAATTGTAAACGATACCTAATATATCAAAGACCGTTTTCTTCTCATATCGATGAGATTTCCGCCCGTTTTGCTGTAGAAGATTGAAAAGGCGAATTAGAACCTTTGATAACTTTTGGGTGTCTTTCTATATTAGGTAACTCTTTATACATATAGACATACTTTAATATTTTTTAAAAGTATTCTAAAAGCATTCCTGGTCTACTCTTCACAGGAAATGATAGTAATTTCTTATTTTTGGGAAATGGATGGTAACCCTTGTATATTTTCCTTCTTGTGATTGAATAGAAATATCATGTCCCAATTTCAAAACCATTTGTTTTACAAGGTACAGCCCCATCCCAGTAGATTTTGTATGTGTTCTTCCATTAGAACCTGTGAATCCTCTTTCGAACACACGATGTATATCTTCTTGCTTTATCCCAATGCCTGTATCTTGAATAAGCAATCGTTTTTCTTCATGATCCTCCTCAAAACGAAAAAAAATCTCTCCACCTTCATTTACATACTTTAAAGCATTTGCAGTGATTTGGTCTATGATAAATGCAAGCCATTTGCTATCACTTTGAACGAATTTCTGCACTTCCTCCATATGAAAGTGAATTCGTTTCGTGATAAAGATTTTGGCATATTTTTTTACACTTTGTTTAATGATTTGATTCAACTGTACATCTGTAATGAAATAGTCTTTAGAAAACGAGTCAATCCGTGAATAGTAAAGAGCCTGTTCCACATAATTATCAATTTTGTTCAGCTCATCTTCAAACTTATCTACGAGAAAATCTACTGTTTTTCCCGTACTGTTCTCAATGAGTAAATTACTTGCGGCAATTGGAAGCTTTACCTCGTGAACCCAGGACATAATAAAATCTTGGTGATCTACTTTCTCGTGAATCAACTTTTGAAGTTGCTTAGAATGATTGTCCCGTACTATTTTTATCATTTTGACATATAAAGCTTGTTCATAATTTTGTGGCTCAATCAATTCTATAGGAAAATCTTCCTTTTGATTCTCTATTAGATTATTTAACTCCAGGTAAAAAGATCTCCGATAATAATATCCAACAGTAATATACAGACTTACGGAAAGGAAACAAATAATGTGAGTATAGAACAGATTTTTAATCACGAGATTCTGACTATCATTTACAACCATAATTAATGAAACAAACAACATTAATATAAAGTACAGTATGAAAAAGAATCGTTTATCTTTTATATATTGAAAAAAACTCATAAAATGATATACCCATACCCTTTCTTAGTAGTAATGAATCCTTCCTTACCGAGGTCAGTAATTTTCTTGCGTATCCGTGTAATATTAACGGTTAAGGTGTTTTCGTCCACGAATCTTTCATCAGCCCAAAGACTGCGCATTATCTTTGTTCGGCTTACAACTGTTCCTTTATTTTGCATGAGAAGTTTTAAAATAATAAATTCATTTTTAGTTAGCGTAATGGCTTCATTCACATAAGAAACATTGTAGGTTTTAAGGTTGAGCACAACCCCATCATGCTCAATAACATTTAACTCTATGTCTTCTATATACGTATACGTTCTGCGCAAGAGCGCATTAATCTTTGCCATTAAAACATCAGTATGAAACGGTTTATTAATAAAATCATCTCCACCCATATTCATCGCCATTACCATATCCATTGGTGTATTACGAGATGAAAGAAAAATAATCGGCGCTTTTGAAGTTTCTCTCATTTTATTACACCAGTAAAATCCATCAAATGATGGTAAATTAATATCCATTAGTACAAGATGAGGACTATTGTTTAAAAATATTGATAATACTTGGTCAAAATCTTCTACCTTTACTGTAGTAAATCCCCATTTTTCTATTGTCTCTCCCAACATATCTCTAATCGTTTTTTCGTCTTCTACAATCATAATTTTCACGGTTATTCCTCCAAAATCTTATATTAAAGATAATTTACGTTGTATATTTACTTCCCATACTGCTGCATTAAATTACGATGGCATAATCTTCTATTTCACATTATAGTGGAAAAAATAAAGAAAAAAAGGAATATTTATTGTAAGGTGACAAAACTGTAAGGTTAACCTAAAAAACTGTAAGGTTATTGAAGGGTTACATCATATAGAATAAATCCTGTAAGAAAAAATAACGTCTTTAATGGAGGAATTATATATATGAAATCAATAGTAGACGCAAAACAAATCAAAAAAATGTATGGAACAAAAGGAAATACATTTACTGCATTACATGATATTGATTTAACTGTTCGCGAAGGTGAGTTTGTTGGAATTATGGGACCTTCAGGTGCCGGAAAGTCCACACTTTTAAATATTTTGGCGACCATAGATCAACCGACGTCCGGTGAGATTTTGATTGATGGGACGAGCATACTAAATATGAAAGAAGAACAATTATCTGCATTCAGGCGGGATAAACTCGGTTTCATTTTTCAAGATTATAATTTATTAGATACGTTAACAGTAAAAGATAATATTTTATTGCCACTTGCACTGGCAAAAATGGATGTACAAGAAATAGAAAACAGAGTTAATGAGATTTCAGAGCGCTTTGGTATTCGTTCTATTTTAGACAAATACCCGTATCAAATCTCAGGGGGACAGAAACAGCGTACAGCTGCTTCACGTGCAATGGTATCTAAACCCAGCTTAATATTAGCTGACGAGCCGACTGGTGCACTCGATTCAAAATCGGCAGCAGACTTATTGGAGAGCTTACAAAATTTAAGCCAAGAAGATAACGCAACCATCCTCATGGTAACACATGATGCCTTTGCAGCTAGCTATTGTAAACGCGTTTTATTTATTAAAGATGGTACGCTGTTTACCGAACTCGTAAAGGGGAATTCTTCCGGCAAAGATTTTTTCAAAAAGATATTAGATGTTTTATCCATTCTTGGAGGTGGTACAAGTGACGTTATTTAGTTTAGCGAAAAAAAATATTAAAGGAAATTTAAACAACTACCTTCTCTATATTTTCTCTATGGTTATTAGTGTCGTGATTTGCTATACTTTCAACTCATTATTGTATACACCAGAAATTAAAAACGCCGTTAATAATATGGAAGGTACAATGTCACAAACCTCTTTCGTTTTAATAGCATTCGTAGCAGTTTTCATTGGATATTCTAATGCATTCTTCACGAAAAAACGTAAAAAAGAAGTAGGTCTGTACTCCCTACTTGGCGTTAGAAAAAAAACCATCTCAAGAATGCTATTTTTTGAAAATGTAATTATCGGGGCTATCACTTTAATATGCGGGCTCGTATTAGGAATAATATTATCCAGATTGTTTATCATGTTACTCCTTAAACTCGTAGGTGCTCCAGTCGATGTGAATTTTAGTATTCCTATAGAAGCAATTATGAATACCACTATTACATTTACAGCCATTACAATTTTTACATCCCTTCAATCATATCTTTTAATTTATCGCTTTAAATTAATTGAATTATTCCAAGCAGAGAAAAGAGGGGAGAAAGTACCAAAAGCATCTATCGTCTCTGCCGTAGTTTCGATTATTTTACTCGTAAGTAGTTATTGGTTTATGTTTCACGGGGCAACAATGCTTGCTATGCCCCTTGTCACTATTGGAACATATTTATTATTTCGTTCTTTAACTGTGTATTTACTAAAGCGTGCACAAAAAAATAAACCGAACTACTATAAAGGGATTAACATCATTGGAACATCTCACTTGTTGTATCGTATAAAAGGAAATGCCCTTATGCTTACAATTATCGCATTACTAATTTCTGTAGCACTGCCATATCTTCAAGCGAGCTTCTCGGAATATTCTATCACTGAGAAAGATGCTCATGAAACAGCTCCTTTTAGCTATATTCATCTTTCAAAAGATGAAACATCTGACAATCAAATCAAACGGGTTATTTCAAAAGACAAAGATCATCCGATTACAGCGCAACTAGATATTCCGGTTATTCAAGTAAAAGGGAATACTTCAGCACCATTCCAAAATAAAAATGATCTATCTGTTAATTTGATTTCAGAAAGTGGATTTCATAAAATGAACAAAATTCTAAAACTAGGAGATATACCAAATCTTTCTGGTGAGCATGCTATTGCATTCCAACAATACATTAATCAACCAGCCACTGATTTTATTGATCATAAAGTCAATATTCAGTTACCTGCGGGAAATTATACTTTTAAGCTCAACAAGTTAGAAAAAAAAGCGATACGACTAACCTCTGGTTCTGAGCTCTTATACATTGTAATTGATAATGCAAAGTTTGACAGTGTAGCAAAACAAATCAGTCCAATCACATATAAAGCTTATAAAGTAGCGAATGAAAAAACAACAAAGGAAACATCTGAAATAGTAATTACGCTAGCAGGGAACGATACTCATATGCGTACGTTCTATAAAGAGTATAAAAAAATAAAGGCACTTACGGGGATGAAAATCTTTGTAGTTAGCTCTTTAGCATTAGTTTTACTAGTTGCAACAGGAAGTGTTATATACTTCAAACAGCTAACAGAAGCACATTCAGATAAAAATCGTTATGAGATTTTACGAAAAATTGGTGTAAATAAAAAAGAAGTACGGACTACCATAGCAAAACAAACATTATTTATATTTCTCTTTCCGCTAATTATTGGGATACTAAATGCAGCCATGTTAACAATGTCAGTATCCTTACAATATAGTACGGACATACAGCAAGATGTCATTTCATTTATTTATGCTATGACAACGTATGGTGTAATCTACCTTGTTTACTACATTTTAACCATTAATTCATATAATAGAATTGTGAATAAATAAACATGAACCACCTCTCGAATATCGAGAGGTGGTTTAATATATTTAACAAAACAAGATGCATAGTGAACTGTGAGCTAATTAACATGTTTCAAAAATATGTCTTAACGTACATTTATCTTTTTTAATGTGATGATCCCATGCCTATCAACTTAAGAAAAGTAAACATCTCAAAAACAAAAAATGAACTGATTTCCCAAAATTACTAACTATAGAGAAATAAACTTTTCGTTTAGAGGGTACTTAAAAACCTTAGCTTGATAGCGATGTGGCTATGCCCCATAAGAATATCATTTTCTTGATTTTATGTTAGTGAATAAAGTTTCATCAGCACTTCAACAAGGAATATCGACTTACCGACAATGAACGACAAAATCCTCTCGCTATTTGCGGGCATCCTAATGAAACTTCCATTTACCGCTCAAACACAATCCGCTGCTTCGTAATTTCTTCCAATCTTCCGCGATCTACTTCATACTCAGCATCAACGCTTTGCGGCACCATCACTTTCCCGCCCTCAAGCATCACTTCCGGCCAAATAATATCCTGCTCCCAATGTCTACTAGAAGCAGATATATCTCCTGGAATCGTAAAGTTAGGCAATGACGCAAGAGCAACATTTTGCGCTCGTGAAATCCCCATCTCTACCATACCACCGCACCAAACGGGTACGTTATGTTCCATACAATAATTATGGATTTGGATTGATTCTGTTAATCCGCCCACTCGCCCTGGTTTAATGTTCACAATTTGGCAGCTGCCAAGCGTAATCGCAACGCGTGCATCTTCTAAACTATGAATACTTTCATCTAAACAAATCGGCGTTTCAATTTTCTTTTGCAATTCCGCGTGATCAAGAAAATCGTAATCCGCTAACGGTTGTTCAATCATCATTAATTGGAATTCATCTAGTCGTTTCAGCCTCTCCGTATCCCCTAATGTATATGCTGAGTTTGCATCAGCCATTAACGGGATACCTGGGAACTCTTTACGAATCTCTTTCAATAATTCGTAATCATGCTCTGGCTTTATTTTCACTTTAAAGCGCTCGTATCCTTCTTCTGCGTACTTCTCGATTTGTTTTAACATAACCGGAATTGTATTGATCCCAATTACAACGCCGACTTCAATTTCAGACTTCGTTCCGCCAAGCAATGTCGCTAACGATTTCTTTTGACGCTTCGCATATAAATCCCAAACAGCCCCTTCAATTCCGGCCTTTGCCATTCGGTTTCTTTTTATATGCTGGAACAAGCTCGGTACCTCATTCGGGTGAGAAATTTCAGCTTTTAATAAATCAGGTAATAAAAAATCCTGAAGTACATGCAGCGCTGTCTTCACCGTTTCTTCCGTATACCACGGTTCAGAAAACGCAACGACTTCGCCAAATCCAATGTACCCTTCTTCATCTTCTAATTCAATGACTATACTCTCACGCTTTTCGTAGGTCCCGTAGCTTGCAGCAAACGGGATTACGAGTGGCATTTCTGTTATATACAGTGTCGCTTTTTTTATTTCCACCTACATCTCCTCCACTAATTGTCTTAGCTCTCGTCTTAACAATTTTTTCGAAGCGTTACGTGGTAATTCCTCTAAGAAACATGCTTTCTTCGGCACTTTATATTTCGCTAATTTCTCCTCGCAAAAGTGAAGAATTTCTTCTTCTGTTACCGCCCCGCTTTTCACAACAAAAGCAACTGGTACTTGTCCCCATTTGTCGTCAGATATACCGACAACACCAGCTTCCGCTACTGCCGGATGGGAGAGTAACACTTCTTCAATTTGAGCTGGGTATATATTCTCTCCGCCAGAAATAATTAAATCGCTACGGCGGTCTAATACGTATAAAAACCCTTCTTTATCTAAATAACCGAGGTCACCAGTATGAAGCCATCCGTTTTGAATTGTCTCACGCGTTGCATCTTCACGGTTAAAATAACCGCCTGTTACATTCGGCCCTTTTACTACGATTTCACCTTCCGCATGTGGCGGCACTACTACGCCGTCCTTTTCGATACGAAGCTGGCACTGAAATAGTGGCTTTCCAGCTGATCCTACTTTCGTTAACATGTAATCAGCTGATAACGTACAAATTTGCGAAGACGTTTCTGTCATACCGTACGTTTGATACACAGGAATTCCTTTATCTACACACGTTTCTAATAACGGTTTCGGCGCTGGTCCTCCGCCAAGTAACATACATCGTAAAGAAGAGGGATATGTCCCTGCCCCAAGTCTCTCTAATAAATCAGTTAACATTTTAGAAACGACAGAAATAATCGTTACGCCTCTCGTTTGAAGTGCTTTATGAATAAAATCCGCATCATATTTCGGAACGAGTAAAATGCGCATGCCATACATAATATTTTTCATTAAAAGAGATAGTCCGCCAACGTGGAACATCGGCATACAAGCTAACCAGCAATCATCATCACGAAGTCCTAAATTAAGCGAAGAGCCAACCGCACTTGCCCAATGATTACCGTACGTTAAAATAACGCCTTTCGGTTTTCCTGTCGTCCCTGACGTATAAATAATTGTCATCGTTTCTTCTAAAGAAAACTCTTCTTGTATAGAGGCTTCCTCTTTTGGTCCATTCATCACTTCGGCGAATGAATAAACAGGAACATCTTTAGCATCAAAATCTTGATCCGTTACTAAACAAACAACTTCAGCATCATCCATTTGCCAAAGTAGCTCTTCTCTTGAAAGACGCGTATTTAAAAGCACAGCTACTGCACCTGCATAAGATAGAGCGTGAATAACTGTAATCATCTCCATACCATTTTTCATCAGAACAGCCACCTTTTGCCCTCGCTCCACTCCAACATGCGTGAGGTGTTCACAAACAGATACTACTTTTTCATGCAGCTCCATAAAAGTGACTTTCTCTTCCTCTATTTCAATTGCAGTGCGATCTGGTGTTAAAAATGCACGTTGCATTAACCAATTTGGCATCGTCTCCATCATTCATTCTCCTTTCATGAAAGAAAGAGACTTGATATGATATCAAGTCTCTTAGTTGTTTTGTTTCCGGTTTGGTCTTATCCAGCTACAGCAGCTAGAATGCTCGGTGGCTTCACTTCTTCCTACGAGGCAAAAAGCGCCTCTACGTCAGAAGCTCCATCCCCCTCACATTCTGAACGAGCTGCTTTCGCTTTTGGTTTCATCCAGCTACAGCGGCTAGAACAGTCGGTCGTTTCACGCCTTCCTACGAGGCAAAAAGCGCCTCTACGTCAGGAGTTCCAACGCCCTCTTGTTCTAAGCAAGCCGCTTCCGCTTTTGGTTTGATCACGGGAAACGAGGGAATTGACCGAAGTCCGGACTGCGTTTTTCTTTGAATGCGTCGCGACCTTCTTTTGCTTCGTCAGTTGTGTAGTACAATAACGTTGCATCTCCAGCTAGTTGTTGAATACCAGCTAGACCGTCTGTGTCTGCGTTGAATGCAGCTTTTAGGAAACGAAGTGCCATTGGGCTGTTTGCTAAAATTTCTTGTGCCCATTGTACTGTTTCTGCTTCAAGCTCTTCTAATGGTACTACAGTGTTTACTAAGCCCATATCAAGCGCTTCTTGAGCGTTGTATTGACGGCATAGGTACCAAATTTCGCGAGCTTTCTTGTGGCCTACCATACGAGCTAAGTAACCAGCTCCGTATCCACCGTCAAAGCTTCCTACTTTAGGACCTGTTTGTCCGAATACAGCGTTGTCTGCAGCGATTGTTAAGTCACATACGATATGAAGTACGTGTCCACCACCGATTGCATAACCTGCTACCATTGCGATAACTGGTTTAGGAATTGCGCGAATTAGACGTTGTAAGTCTAATACGTTTAGACGTGGGATTTGGTCGTCACCTACATATCCGCCATGACCGCGAACTTTTTGGTCGCCGCCAGAACAGAATGCACGTCCACCTTCACCTGTTAAAATGATAACGCCAACATTTGCATCATCACGAGCTTGTGCAAAAGCATCGATTAACTCCATTACCGTTTTTGGGCGGAATGCGTTATGTACTTCAGGACGGTTAATCGAAATTTTTGCGATACCATTGTATGTTGAATAAATAATATCTTCGTAATTGCCTTCTTTTACCCATTCAATAGCCATTACAACTACCTCCTTGTATATTTCTGATTTCACCTATAAGCGTGGCTTCCTTCTTACTGAAAAAAGTATCACTGCATAGTTTTTAGAAATCCCTTTACTATTGTATCAAACTTTTCCGGTTGTTCCACATGAATTGCATGGCCAGCACCATGAATTTTGACAAATTTCGCATCAGACACGCAGTTTTCGATGTTTTTTAATATGCGGAAGAACTTTTCATCATATTCTCCGTTCATTAAAAGAACAGGTATTTTTAAGTTTTTCAGCTCATCCCACCATGAAGGCTGAGCCCCAGTTCCCATGCCGCGCAAGCTATTTGCGAGCCCTTTTGGGTTGTTAGCAAGTCGTTCTTTTCGCACCGCTTCTTGTACGTTTTTTGCTAAACGTTTTTGCGTTTCAAAAAGCGGAATATTTTCCCACATAGATACAAAAATTTCTATGCCTTCTCGCTCAATTTTATCGGCAAGTCGATCATCTTTTTCACGACGTTCTTTTCTATCCGCTTCGTCTTCGAGCCCAGCTGTACAATTTTCTAATAAAAGAGAGTGTACATAATCTGGATATAGACATGCCATCGTAATCGCCAGTCTTCCTCCCATTGAGTAGCCAAGTATATGTGCTTTTTCAATATGAAGGTAATCTAGTAGTTCTTTCATTTGCAATGCCACATTTCGGATATCATAATGCGCAACATCTTCAGGACTCTCCGTCTTTCCGTGCCCAACAAGATCCACTACAATAACTTGAAACTGCTCACCCCATGAAGAGATAAAAGAACGCCACGTTTCCATGCTTCCTGTAAAACCATGAAGAAGTAGAAGTGGTTCCCCGCTTCCGACTACTTCATATTCATACGATACACCTTGCAGCGTTACGTTCATTTTGATTCACCTTGCAACGATGTAGTAATTACGTCCTGTGTTTTTGCCCATAACGTACGGTGCAATGTTAAGTTTTCATCACGATTCGTACAAATTTCCACAACGTGTAAACCTTCTGTCGTCGTTCCTTTTCGAACTTCTTCTCGGAATTGCTCCCAACCATTTACACGGCTAAATGAACCGCCGTACATTTTGACAACGTGCTCATAATCAAGTCCAATTGGTGTTCCAAATAATGATTCAAAATGTTCCTTTTTCTCATACTGTGGTAAGAATGAGAAAATACCCCCACCATCATTATTTACAACGACAATTGTTATATTTAATTCATGTAATTTCGCTGCTAACAGTCCATTTAAATCGTGATAAAATGATAAATCACCAATCACTAATACAAGTGGGTCGCAAATAACGCTCGCTCCTAGAGCTGTCGAAATGATTCCATCAATACCATTTACACCACGGTTTGCCATCACATGGATGTTTTTATCCGATGTGAAGAAGAATGAGTCTGTATCACGAATTGGCATACTATTGCTCGCAAATAACGTTGCGTCTTCTGGTAATACGCGCACAATATCTGTAATAACCTTTCCTTCAAATGCAGTTTCATATGTTTCCATTTCACGAAGCGTTTCCTTCGTTTTTTCGTTTATATGTTGCCACATTAGGGACCAATCATTCTTTTTCATAACTGGCATTTTTTCTATTAACGCCTTGCAGAATTCAATGTCACTTGCTTGCACAACTTCTGTCGCAACAAGAGCTGGATCTCTCCATTGTCCTGATTCATCGACAACGATATGAACTGCTTTTGTTTGTTTTTTTATGAACTGCGTTAATGATTTAGAAACAGGCATACCACCAAAGCGAATTAAAACGTCCGGTTTCCATGTTTCTTTTAACTTTTCATTTCGTAAAAATGTATCATAACAGTCAATTACCATCGTTTTATCGTGGTGTCCGCTACGAATATTAGAAAGTGGGTCTGCTAATATAGGATAGCCAGTTTTTTCAGCTAGTTGCGTTGCAAACATTGCAATTTCTGCATGACTATCATCTCCACAAATAATAAGCCCCTTTTCCATATGTGAAAGGCGCCCTACAAGAGAATCTACATATTCACTCGGCATCACCGCGTTTCCTTGCTGAACTACTCCTGTATATTCACTACGTCCTTTATCCCATAAGCTTTCTAGTGAGAAATCAGGGATAAGTGGCTCGCGAACTGGAAAATTAAGATGAACAGGACCCTGCGGCGCTAAACAAGCATTTGCTACTATACGCTGCGTCGTCATACGAGCGTAATGATACATCGCTTCACTTGCTTCTGGCAGTGCCATCTCTGTAAATTGTTTCACAAAAGTACCGTATAAATTAAATTGATTCATTGCTTGTGGTGCACCCACATCTCTTAATTCATGCGGTCTATCCGCTGTTAAGACGATAAGTGGGACCCTTGAATGAAAAGCTTCACATACAGCTGGATAATAGTTCGCTGCTGCTGTTCCTGACGTACATAATAATGCTACTGGGCGTTTTTTTGCTTTCGCAATACCGAGCGCGAAAAATCCTGCTGATCTTTCATCCACATGTAAATATGTGTTCATTCCTTTGTGTTGTTCCATTAGTAAAGCAATCGGCGTTGACCGTGAGCCTGGACTAATGACAACATCACATACATCTAGACGCGTCAGTTCATCCACGAACGCGCCTAAATAATATGATAATGCTTCTATATGATTGTTCATTTCATTAATTCCTCCAAAGCACCAAGCATCGGTCTAAACTTCAAACTTGTTTCTTCATATTCAAGCTGCGGGATTGAATCAATTACAATACCACAACCGGCAAATAAGGATGCTTTCTCGCCGTTTAATAATCCGCAGCGCAGCGCAACCGCAAATTCACCATTTCCTTCATCATCTATCCAGCCAATCGGTGCACCATACAACCCTCTGTCTAACAATTCAACATCACGGATCAGTTTCATCGCTTCCAAACGAGGTGTCCCGCCAAGAGCTGGTGTTGGATGTAATTCTTCTACCATTGTTAAAAGACTCGCATCGCCTTTTGCTTCTACAGGCGTATATAAGTGAATTAAGTTTTTCGTTGTTAATAAACCTGGGCTTTCCGGAATATTAACGTATTCGCAATGTTCATTTAGTACCGAGCGGATCATGTTAACAACATACCCATGTTCAGCTAAATTCTTTTCATCATGAAGAAGCGCATTACTATTTCGCTTACTTTCTTCTATAGAATGACCATGACCGATTGAACCCGCAAGACACATCGATGTAAATTTCTCATCTTCTTTGCGAATTAATCTCTCAGGCGTCGCTCCTAAGAAGCATGCTCCTTTATAATCAAAAGAAAATACGTAACAATCCGGTTGACCAATGCGAAGTGCTTCTAAAACAAGAGCAGAATCAATCGAATGATTCATCTCTACTTTTAGTTCCCTCGCCAATACAACCTTCTGCACGTTACCCTGCTTCATCTCATCTTGTACTTTTTCAATTGCTTTCATCCAGCCTTTCGGATCCACTTCTACTTTAGAAATAACAGTCAATTTCGATCCGTTTAGCGCACATTTACTCTCTCCCAAAATCTTCTCTTCTAAAGAAATCATTTCGTTAGAAAGAGTTTCTGCACAATCTGTTGCTGAAACAAATGTATTCATCGTTAACCATGCTTTTTCATTTTTTACAGTTAATAAAAATGCTGGTAGTGAAAATGTCGTATCTTTAAATTCTTTCCATAGGTCCGTTTTCTCTTTTTCTGGATCAAATGAAAAACCACCAAATAAAAGCGGACCCGTTCCAAATTCATATTCATCTCTTTGGACAAATGCATTCTCTTTTACTTTCTCCCACTCGTCGCGAGCGGTTTGAAAGCGCTTATGAGAAGAATTTGCTATAGTGAAAACAGAGCCAATTCCTGCAAATATTACATGCTGAGCCGGGTCTGCAAAATAACATCTATTTTCGAATGAAATCCTTTTTCCTGCTGCATAGAACAGAAGCGGATCCACCCAGTCTATTTGTTTTACAAAACTAACCAATGTTTTTTCGTTAGTTGCACGCTTGATAGCTGCAATAAGAACTTCTTGCAAGCCTTTTTGTTTCGTTTGAATCACAATTGTCTCCCCCCTATGGGCGAAAAATAGTCATAATTACGCTTGATTTTAAGATACACCTCAAACGAAAGGCCTGTCAACGTTTAGCATTTCTGAGAAATTCACCTTCTCTTCCTAGAAAATAAACGTTGACACTAAATGATGCTTTTTCTACACTTAGTTGTGTACAATATGTGACCAAAGGAGGATTCAACATGGAAATGAACGTCAAAACGAATTCCTCTCCTACGGCGCCAAAGCCAAGTAAGCAAACAGGCTGGCGCATCTGGTGGAGTTTACTACGTCCCCATACATTAACAGCCGCTTTCGTACCTGTTTTCATCGGAACAGCATATTCGATGCAGGTCGGAGGTATAAATCAAATACATCTTCCTCTTTTCCTTATGATGCTTCTTGCTTGTCTTCTCATTCAAGCAGCAACAAACATGTTTAATGAATACTTTGATTATAAAAGAGGACTCGATCACGAAGGTTCAGTTGGTATCGGCGGCGCTATCGTTCGCGATGGCATTCAGCCAAAAACAGTGCTTAACTTAGCATTTGGATTTTTCGGCATCGCAATACTATTAGGTGTTTATATTTGTATAAATTCTAGCTGGTGGCTTGCTGCAATCGGTCTTGTTTGTATGGCCGTTGCTTACCTTTATACAGGTGGCCCACTTCCAATTGCATATACACCATTTGGAGAGTTGACAGCCGGATTATTTATGGGTGTCATTATTATTGGGATTTCATTCTTTATTCAAACTGGAACTGTAACATCAGAAGTCATTTTACTATCTATTCCAAGCTCCATTTTAATTGGTGCCATTTTACTAGCCAATAATATTCGTGACTTGGATGGCGATAAAGAAAACGGTCGTAAAACGTTAGCAATTCTCGTTGGACGCGAGCGAGCGGTTGGTGTACTTGCTTCGATGTTCATCGTTTCCTACATTTGGACAATTGCTTTAATTATCGTGGGCATCGTATCACCATGGATGCTTATCGTATTTTTAAGTGCGCCGAAAGCATTTAAAGCGACGAAAGGCTTTATCGGCAAAAGCATTCCGATGGAAATGGTACCTGCGATGATTGCAACAGCAAAAACAAATACAATCTTCGGTTTCCTAATGGGAATCGGATTATTACTTGGATACTTTCTATAAAAGGAGCTGCTTATGCGGCTCCTTTTTCATATCTAAAATTCATCTCATAATTCCTACTCTCAACGCTCATACTATGTAAAGAAACTGAATTGTAGGAAGGTGGACGACTATGTTAACTCCACAACAAGTAGGTCAATTTAAATCCATTTTAGAAAAACAAAAACAAGAACTAGAGCAAACGATACAAACTCATGAAAATACAGATCGTGCTTCTGAACGTGACTCAGTAGGAGAACTGTCTAGCTATGACAACCATCCAGGTGATATGGCTACAGAGCTATATGAACGGGAAAAAGACTTCGGGCTTATTGAACTTTGGCATAAACAGCTTGAGGACACGAAACATGCCTTGCAAAAAATAGAAGCGGGTACGTACGGCATTTGCGAAGTGTCTGGCGAAGAGATTCCATTTGAAAGATTGGAAGCAATGCCGACTGCTACAACATGCATCCAGCACGCGACAAATAAGTTAAATATGAATACACGACCAGTTGAAGAAGAAGTGTTGTCTCCTTCTTTCCACAAGCATGATGATGACAATTCTGTTGAGTACGATGCAGAAGATGCGTGGCAAGATGTCGCAAATTACGGAACATCTGAAACGCCGTCTGATTTAGAAAGACAAGATTCAAAAAACTATAATGGCATGTATGTAAATAGTGAAGAAAACGTAGGCTACGTGGAGGATTTTGAAAACTTTATCGGTACGGATATGTACGGGAAAAACCCACAAGTTTTCGCTACAGAAGAGCATGAAGAATATGAACAAATGCTTGATGATTTTGAAGAACGTACCTTCAAAGGTGAATTATCTTCAAATGAATCTAGTTCCAAAGAATAAAAAAAAGCATTCCGAAAATCGGAATGCTTTTTATCGCTAGCTAATTAGTTTTTTGTAACGTTAGCAGCTTGTGGTCCACGGTTACCTTCAACGATTTCGAAAGAAACTTCTTGACCTTCTTCTAAAGTTTTGAATCCGTCACCTTGGATAGCTGAGAAGTGAACGAATACATCGTCTCCACCTTCAACTTCGATGAAACCGAAACCTTTTTCGCTGTTGAACCATTTAACTTTACCTGTTTGCATGTCATGTACCTCCTAAATAAAAATGAAACTATGAATCCACATGAAAAGGTGGATATAAAGGACATGAATGTATAACAAGCTTACAGCCTTTAATTCAACGTGCTTTATTTCCGTACCACATTATGTAGCTCAATAGTGATTTCACTATATCACGCTATATCCAAAACGTCAAATGAGAACACTTTCATTCCACCATTTTTTTATAATTTTAATATAATGTTGAATTTCCATATTCATATATTATCCCGCCATTTGTGGACAGCTTGATTGGCGGGAGCTGATAATCAGTTTTGGCTGGTTCCACTTTATTTGAAAATTAACAAAACTAAAGTATTCTAATCCTATTAAATTCTGTACAATATAAGTATCTATTACATACGAGGTGAAAAAAATGAGAGCACACGAAATCGAGTATAAGTTATATGGCGATGATATGCAGTTTGTTGAAATTGAGTTAGATCCAGAAGAGAGCGTGATCGCAGAAGCTGGCGCAATGATGATGATGGAAGATTACATAGAAATGGAAACAATCTTCGGTGATGGTTCTGGCCCATCTGGAGGTTTATTCGGAAAATTAATGGGCGCTGGTAAACGTCTCGTTACAGGCGAAAGTATGTTTATGACTGTATTTACAAATACAGGTCACGGCAAACGCCACGTCTCATTTGCTGCTCCTTATCCTGGTAAAATTATTCCTGTAGATTTAACAGAATATCAAGGAAAAGTAGTTTGTCAAAAAGATGCCTTTCTTTGTGCCGCAAAAGGTGTTTCTATCGGAATTGAATTTACGAAAAAAATAGGAACTGGTTTCTTCGGTGGTGAAGGTTTCATCATGCAGAAACTTGAAGGTGACGGCCTTGCTTTCATGCACGCAGGTGGAACTGTATATAAACGTGAATTAAAACCTGGTGAGAAACTTCGCATTGATACAGGTTGTCTCGTTGCTATGACAAAAGACATTAACTATGATGTCGAGTTCGTCGGTAAAGTAAAAACAGCTCTATTTGGCGGCGAGGGTTTATTCTTCGCAACATTAGAAGGTCCTGGAACAGTTTGGATTCAGTCCTTAACACTTAGCCGCTTAGCAGCACGCCTTACAAGCCCAGCAGCGCAAAGTACTGGCGAAGGTAGTGTATTAGGTGGACTTGGTCGTTTATTAGATGGGAAAGAGTAAACTGTGCCCTTATGTAGGCATGGCCATCAACTAATAAAATAATAAAATTAAAACACCCTTACTTGCAGTAATGCAGTGAAAGGGTGTTTTAATTTACGTCTACAAACGAGAAAAAGCAGTTAAAATAAAGTAATAAGGTTTACTTCAGGAAAATAAGGTATATTATATTTGTTGAATAGATTCTCTTTAGAGACAAGAAAAGTAGGTGAACAAAGTGGGAAAATATCAATTGGATTCCAAAAGTCAGGTAGCTGTGGCAAAGTTCCATGAAAAACAGAAACCTGCCAAATTTGATAAAAAGCAGAAACTTGAACAATTACGTGCGGAGTATTTGAAAAAAAAAGCAAAAACAAACAGATAAATAATATGTTTCGTTTCCCGAAATTTTCGGTATATAGTGCGAACAAACACAAGTAAATAGGTAATCATCGTTCAAATATATACAGGCTATTTTTTCAAACCTCTTACAAGCCCAGCATTATAAAGTACTGGTGAAAGTAGTATATTAGGTGGCCTTGTTCACCTTTTAGATGGAAAAGAGTAAAAAATGCCTCCAATGCAAAAAAACATCGGAGGCATTTCTCTAAAGTTTATGACTATGGCACTTTATTTTTACTGCGGAGGGCTATACATACCATTTCGAATCATATAATACTCCATCGCTTCATTAAGCCATGTCTCTTCTTCTTCCTTGTAAGGAGATGGCATCATATTATTATATTGTTCTTCTACATTCTCTAATTTACCTAAAGAATACATTGTCTCTTCACCAACATACTTAAGAGTCGCCTTCATATGTTCATCAGCCAATTTTTGCACTTCTGAATCCTCAATTTGTCTTCCAAATAACCTTTTCACTTCTTTTGCTAAACGCACAAACTCTTTATCAAGTGCTATGCGCTCTTCTTCCGACTTATTATATAATCCATCAGCCAAGTCTTTTGATACATATCCTTCAAGCCATAAACGTTGTTCGTTTTCTTTTTGAATGCTGTTAATTAGACTCATTAATATGTCACTATCCAACTCTTCATCTTCCTCAAGACATACCATTGTTCGTTCAAGCGTCTTTATCGAAACTTCAATGTGTCTTCTCTTTTCTTCAAAGGCTTTTCTTTGTTGTTCCAACGTTTCTTTTAAATTTACATTCAAACTTGGCATTTTCAGCATAACGCGTATTTCTTCTAAACTATATCCTAATACTTTAAGACTCACTATTTTCTGTAGCTCTAATATATCTTTTCCTTTGTACAAACGGTGACCAGAGCTAACATTCTTTTCAGGTTTAAGTAGTCCAATTTCATCGTAATATTGTAGTGTCCGTATTGATGTGCCTGTTCTCTTTGAAAACTCACCAATTGAACAGCCTTCCTTTTTGCTCATCTTACACTCCTCCTAACAATATGTTTACAAAAATCATACTCCCTCACGTAGCTGTAGGTTCAAGCACTTTTTCCAAAAGAATGAATCAAGTTCCTCACTGCATATATTAAACTATACTTTTTCTTAAGGAGGGCTTCCTTAATGCGTACTCCTTTATCCTTTGATAAAGACACTGCCATACTGTTAGCTTCTTGTTGTGAGTTAACGTATGAACAATATAAACAAAATGGCATTTTCGAAATACCAGATGGTTTTCAATATGTACAAGGGTTTCAAGGAAAGGCCATTCAAACAACAGAATGGTTCGGATTTATATTAGAATCTGAGGATACAATTATTGTTGCCTTCAGAGGCACTCAAACAGATCCAGATTGGATTATTGATTCTCTCGTCAATCAAAAACCTTATCCTTATGCTTTAAATGGCGGAAATGTCCATAACGGTTTTCTCTCTATTTATGAGTCTTGTCGTGATTCTATTATGGATATGCTCGTATCATTGCCAGCACATAAAAAACTGCTAGCTACTGGGCATAGTCTAGGTGGCGCGCTTGCCACATTACACATATTAGATGCACGTATAAATACTGCCTTCGCACAGTATGGACTTTATACATTCGCTTCTCCAAAAGTAGGAGATATCGCTTTTCGAAATTATTATAAACTACAAGTAGCTAGTAGCTTTCGTTTCGTCAACTTGTTCGATGTCGTCCCACTTCTCCCTCCCCGAAACATAAATTTTAATGATCATGATTGGGAGTATGCACACGTCCATCACAACATGACATTTACAAAAAACACAAAATCCATTACAAATAATCATTCCATTACAACATACAAAACATGTCTGACTTCTCATTTTTAACCAGTAAACAATTGGAAATAAAATATTCGTATACTATAATAATGTATGAAGTTATTTTTGGATGAGGGGACCTTACATGTTAAAATTTATCTTCGCACTTTTTCTTATTGTAATTTTTACGGTTACAGGTTTCTTTACATTTTCATACTTTGCGACAGGAGAGTATGATGGGGCAGGTATCATATATACCACTGTTCCATTTCTTTCTTAAGCAAAATAAATAAAACGAGCTTAATTTTATTAAGCTCGTTTTATTTATTAATATCCATTTTTGTTGGTAAATCGATAATATATCTCCCAATATAGCAACCTCTTTAAAACTGTTTAACTGCATTACCGATACCCCAAATTTCATTACTGTACTGCAAAATCGTTCGATCGCTCGCAAAATGACCAGACTGTGCAATATTTAAAATAGACATTTCTAGCCACTTCGTTCGGTTCTCATAAGCTCTACCAACAGCTTCTTGTCTTTCAGCATACGGACCAAAATCTCGCAGAACGAAATATTCATCGTTTTGAATAACGAGAGAATCGTAAATCGCTTCAAATTCAGCTCCCGATTGTGCAAAGAAACCATTTGTTAATTGATCAACTACTTTTTTAATGTGCCTATTGTGGTGATAATAATCACTTGCACGATACCCACCATTTTGATAGTAATGAAGAACCTCTTCGGCTGTTAAACCGAAAATAAAACAGTTATCCTCACCGACCCGGTCTTTTATTTCAACGTTAGCACCGTCTAGCGTTCCGAGTGTAATCGCACCATTCATCATAAATTTCATATTACCTGTTCCCGATGCTTCTTTACTCGCCGTTGAAATTTGTTCACTTACATCCGCTGCTGGGAATATATCTTCAGCTAAAGAAACTCGATAGTTTTCTAGAAAGATAACTTTCATATATTGACTGACATACGGGTCATTATTTACTTTTCTTGCGAGTTCATTTATTAATTTAATAATTTTTTTCGCGTAATAATAGCCAGGTGATGCTTTCGCTCCAAAAATAAAAGTACGCGGATAAAATGTAAAACTAGCATCCTCTTTCAAACGGTTATACAAATATAAAATATGAAGAACATTTAATAATTGTCGTTTATAAGCATGTAATCTTTTCACTTGCACATCAAAAATAGAATTTGGATCAATGGTAATCCCCATTGTATTATGAATACGCTCCGCTAAAATCTCTTTACGCTCTTGTTTTACCTCTGCAAATTTCTCTTGGAAACTCGCATCATATTGAACTAATTGTAGCTCTTGAAGCTTAATCGGTTCTTTCTTCCACTCCGTTCCAATCGCCTCTGAAATGAGATTTGTTAACTGTGGATTTGCTTTCATAAGCCAGCGCCTATGAGCAATTCCATTCGTCTTATTATTAAACTTATCTGGATAAAATTCATAAAACAATCGCATTTCCCGCTGCTTTAATATTTCCGTATGAATTTTTGCTACACCGTTTACGCTATGGCTACCGACAATCGCTAAATGAGCCATTTTCACAAGGTCATGTGCAATAATCGCCATTGCTTCAATACGATCCCACTCATACGGATACTGTTCCCACAGTTCATGACAGAAACGTTCATTAATCTCTTCAATAATCATATAAATTCTCGGTAATAACGGTTTAAAAATGTGAATTGGCCACTTTTCGAGCGCTTCTGATAACGTCGTATGATTCGTATAAGAAATCGTCTGCGTCGTTATGTGCCAAGCTTCTTCCCATGCTAACTTTTCTTCGTCTAGTAAAATACGCATCAGTTCCGGAATTGCTAAAACCGGATGTGTATCGTTAATGTGGATCGCAATTTTTTCATGTAGTTGACGAAGGTCACCATATCTTTCTCTATGCATTCGAACAATATTTTGCAAACTTGCTGATACGAGGAAATACTGTTGTTTTAAACGAAGTATTTTTCCCTCATCATGCGTATCATCTGGATATAAAAACTCCGATACAGCCTCTGTTTCACGCTTATATTTCAAAATATCTTTGCAGTTTTGCGGGAAAGGAACTGGTTCAGCATTCCAAAGTCTAAGTGTATTTACAGTACTCGTCTCATAGCCAACTACCGGCACATCATATGGCACGGCCATAATGACTTCTGCATTTGTATGCCTAAACTCTAAACGCCCGTCAATTTCTAGCGGTTCAACACTGCCGAAATAACTTACTTCTACAGCTTGATCATGCCTTCTTACTTCCCATACGTTTTCATGAAGAAGCCACTGTTCTGGAAATTCAACTTGATAACCATCAACAATTTTCTGATCAAACAAACCATGTTTATAACGAATTCCACAGCCGTGTCCTGGCAAGTTTAAAGATGCAAGTGAATCGAGAAAACAGGCTGCTAAGCGTCCAAGCCCACCATTACCAAGGCCTGCATCTGCTTCCACTTCTTCTAACTCTTGTAACGAAATCCCTAGTTCAGATAACCCCTGCTCGCATACATCTCGAATACCTAAATTCAAGATGTTACTTCCAAGCAAACGTCCAAGCAAAAACTCAATAGACAAGTAATACATTTGCTTTTGCTCTCCGGATCGATAACTCTCGTTCGTTGCAATCCATTGACTATTCATATACTCACGTACCATATGGCCGAGTGTATTATATTGATCACGAGTTGTAGAATCTTTAAAACTTTTACCATACATCGTCTCTAACTTTTCTAGAAAAGTTGATTTAAAACTTTCAACATGAGTAAACATTTTTTCACCACCTACATGTTATTCCATGAGACTTTTATACAATTCCTTATAAGCAAGAGCCGATTGCTCCCAGCTATAATCTTCAGTCATCGCTTGTTTTACAAGCTGCTCCCACACTGGTTTATCATGATAGAATTCAATTGCACGATGAATCGTATGCAGCATGTCATGTGCATTAAAATTCGTGAAACTGAAACCATTTCCTTCTCCAGTTTCTTCATCATAAGAATGTACCGTGTCGTTTAACCCACCTGTTTCTCTTACAATTGGAATCGTACCGTATGCTAATGCGATAAGTTGTCCAAGTCCACACGGTTCAAACAGCGATGGCATTAAAAACAAATCGCTTCCCGCATACACTTGGTGAGCTAATTCTTCATTAAATCCGATATAAACTTTTACCTTCTCCGGATACTCATATGCCATCCACTCAAAGAATTGCTCATATTCCGAATCACCTGAACCTAAAATAATACATTGTACATCTTCTTCCATTATTTCGCGGAATACAGTACGTACTAAATCAAGACCTTTTTGCTTCGTTAATCTCGTTACCATTGAAATAATTGGTGTATCCTCTTTTTCTGGCAAACCAAAATAACGCTGCAAGGCGCGTTTATTTTCACTCTTTTCATATATTGACTCTGCATCATACTGGGCCTTAATATACGAATCCGTTTCTGGATTATATACGCTCGTATCAATACCATTTACAATGCCGCTAAGCTTATCATTATATTTTCGCAGTAATCCATCTAACTTCTCACCGAAAAATTCATATTGAATTTCTTCTTTATACGTCGGGCTCACCGCTGTAATTTGATCCGAAGCAATAATACCGCCTTTCATAAAGTTTACGTTTCCATAAAACTCTAGCTGCTCACTATGAAAATATTCATCACCAAGCTCTAACAAGTCGTACATCACTTCAGGAGGAAATACACCTTGGAACTGCAAGTTATGAATCGTATATACCGTTTTAATACGCTCATATAACGGGTTATCTTGATACTTTTCACGAAGTAAGAAATTAACCATAGCCGTATGCCAATCATGGCTATGAAGAACATCCACTTCAAAATCAAGGTGCGGAATACACTCTAACACTGCTTTTGAGAAATAAGAAAAACGCTCTCCGTCATCGTAATGACCATACAGAGAATCTCTCTTAAAATAATATTCATTATCTATTAAGTAATACGTAATTCCGTCTTGCTCACCTTTTAAAATTCCACAATATTGATTTCTCCACCCAAGAGGGACGTTAATTACTTTATGTAACGTACATCCATCTCTTAACTTTTGCGGAATGAGACTATAATTCGGAAGTATAATACGAACGTCCACTCCTAATTTTTTTAGCTCTTTTGGGAGCGCACCCGCTACATCAGCTAATCCTCCCGATTTCACAAACGGTACACATTCTGATACTGCAAATAAAATATTCACTTGTTGTCCCACTGCGCGAAAAGTTTTTATTACTCCTCTTGCAGCTTCCTCCCTTCGAGTTTTCATTTAAATTAAAACTTTAATCAGTGGAGGAAAAAGCCCCCACTGATTCTTTAGGAATAACTATTAATCGTACTGTTTTGTACGCTTCCTTTTTCTACAACATACGGCTCATCGGCGCTTCCTTTTAATACGACACCGTCGCCAATTTTCACGTCTTTATCAATAATAACACCGTCTATTATACAGTTATCTCCAATTTGGCTCTTTTGCATAATAATACTGTTACGAATAATTGAACCTTTTCCAATTTTAACCGAACGGGAAACAACACTGTTTTCGACTTCCCCTTCAATAATACTGCCATTTGCAATCATTGTATTTTTCACGACTGCACCCTTTAAATAACGAGTTGGTGGCTCATCTTTTACTTTCGTAAAGATCGGTGCTTCTTTCTTAAATAATTGCTTCCAAATAGCAGGTTGCAAAATTTCTAAGCTATGTTTATAGTAACTTTCAATCGAGTCAATAATTGCTACATATCCAGTATGTTCATATGTAGCAATATGTAATGATTTCCCGCGCTTTTCTCTCACTACATCAAATAAACTGTATTGTTCCACACCTTTATATGACTCAAATAAGTCTAACAATAATTGTTTCTTTAACACGTATGTTTGAAGCGAAACCCCTTCATGGCAAACTTCTGTAATATCAGCTGCCGTATGTATATGTCGCTCTAACACCGCTTGAAAATTTAATGCTGTTACGAGATGGCTATTCGTAATAACAACGTACTCTTCTCTGCTTCTTAGAAAATAATCAATATGTCTTCTAAAGTGTGCAAAAGACCCAAATTCATCTTGGTCACATTGGCAGTTTGGCGGGAATAAAAATAGTCCGTCTCGTTTTCTATCTAAATCCCACTGTTTTCCTGAACCAACATGGTCCATTAACGAACGATTTTTATGGCTTGTAAAAACTGCCACACTATGAATACTAGAATTCACCATATTTGAAAGCATGAAATCAATGAGTCGATAACGGCCCCCAAACGGTAACGCCGCTAGTGAACGATGCCCTGTTACTTTCTTTAAGGAAGGAAAACTTCCCGTTGCATTAATAATTCCTAACATTTTTTCTCCCATTCATTTCATCCCCCTTTTCTATTTCCCTTCAGCAATTAATACTACATCGTCAACATTCTTTTCTGGACGAATGATTGTTCCATCTTCGATAACCATTTCTGATCCAACAATCGCTCTTTCAATCACAACATTTTTACCAATCTTAGCCCCTGGCATAACAACAGAATCAATCACCATACTTCCTTCTTCCACCGTCACTCCTTGGAATAACACAGAATGCTTCACGTCCCCTTCAATGACGCATCCTTCGTTAATAAGCGATTCTTCTACTTTCGCCTTTTCAGCAATATATTGAGGCGGTTCGTTTGGATTGACAGAGTAAATACGCCAATTACGATCGTTTAAATTCAGTGATGTTTCATCGCGAAGCAAATCCATATTCGCTTCCCATAAGCTCTTCACCGTTCCAACATCTTTCCAATATCCTTCAAACGGATACGCCATTAACTTCTTCCCTTCATCCAATAAAAGCGGAAGTACGTCTTTTCCGAAATCGTTACTAGATTCAGGGTTTCTTGCATCCATCTCTAAATACTCTTTCAAAATTGACCAATTAAAAATATAGATTCCCATTGATGCAAGATTACTTCTTGGAAATTGTGGTTTCTCTTCAAACTCAACAATCTCCATTTCTTCATTTGTATTCATAATGCCAAAGCGACTCGCTTCATCCCAAGGTACTTCAATAACAGAAATGGATACGTCCGATTCTTTCTCAATATGGTAATCTAGCATCTTACTGTAATCCATTTTATAAATATGGTCGCCTGATAAAATAAGAACATACTCTGGTTCATATTGACTTAAATAGTTTAAGTTTTGATAAATGGCACTTGCCGTACCTGTGTACCACTTCACACCTGAAGACTCCGCATAAGGAGGTAATACTGTGACTCCACCGCTTACTCGGTCTAAATCCCATGCATTGCCGATTCCGATATAATTATGAAGTTCTAGTGGTTGATATTGCGTTAAAATCCCAACCGTTTCAATACCAGAATTTGCGCAGTTACTTAGCGTAAAATCAATAATGCGATATTTACCACCAAATGGAACAGCTGGCTTAGCTAAATTTTTTGTTAATGCACTTAATCGACTACCTTTTCCCCCTGCTAGTAACATTGCTACGCACTTTTGTTTTTGAGCCATCTTGTTTTTTGCTCCCCTTTCTCGTCTTCACTGGTCGTAATATGGATACGCCAAATGGTGGAATTGTAATCTCTACATGTGCTGCTTGATTATGGTACGGTTCTAGAATTGTCTTAAGACGTTTCTTATTCACTTGCCCCGAACCGCCATATTGCTGTGCATCACTGTTTAAAATCTCGTTATAATACTCGAAATCTGGTACACCTACTTTATAGTTTTCATATGTAGCTTTCGTAAAATTACATACGACAACTAACGCATCTTCTTGTTTATCCCCTTGGCGGATAAAAGAGAAAATACTTTGCTCATTATTATTAGCATCAATCCACTGAAAACCTTCAGGTGAATGGTCAAGCTGCCAAAGTGGTTTTGAGCGCTTATACAATGCTATGAGCTCATTAAAGTAATCATGCATATAACGATGCATTTCAAAATCATGTAAATTCCAATCTAAATCTTCAAGGTCTTTCCACTCATCAAACTGTCCGAATTCTCCTCCCATGAAAAGTAACTTCTTTCCTGGGTGAGTAAAGAAATATCCATATAATAAACGAAGTTGAGCAAACTTATCCCAGTAATCACCTGGCATTTTATTTAATAACGACTTTTTCCCATGAACGACTTCATCATGAGAAAGCGGTAATATGAAGTTTTCAGAGTACGCATATAGTAAAGAAAACGTCATTTTCTCATGAATGTGTTTCCTATATTCAGGCGCACACTCCATATATTTCAGCACGTCATTCATCCAGCCCATGTTCCATTTGTAATTGAATCCAAGCCCACCTTCATACGTTGGAGTTGTTACAAGTGGCCAAGCTGTTGAATCTTCTGCCGTCATAAGAAAATCTTCATCCTCTGCAAACACCGCTTCATTTAACTCCCTTAAAAATGAAACAGCATGCTCATTACTTTGCTCTTGTCCTTCTTTATTCCAGTACAACATGTTCGCAACTGCATCAACTCTGAAACCATCAATATGGAAATATCTCATCCAAAATAACGCATTTGAAATTAAGAAATTACGTACCTCTCTCTTTCCTAAATCAAAATTGACAGTTCCCCATACTGGATTTTCTTGTACATCTTTATCTTTATATTCATAGGTCGGTGTACCATCAAACAAATATAAACCGTGAGCATCTTTACAAAAATGCCCCGGCACCCAATCTAAAATGACACCGATTCCATATTTATGACATTCGTCGACAAAATGCATTAAATCATGCGGCGTACCAAATCTACTCGTCGCTGCATAATATCCCGTTCCTTGATATCCCCAAGAACGATCATATGGATGCTCAACAAGCGGCATAATTTCAATATGTGTAAATTGATGTTCCACCACATATGGAATGAGTTCTTCTACCATTTCCCTGTAAGAATACAGTGTTCCATCTTCTTTCTTTTTCCAAGAACCAAAATGCAATTCATAAACTGTCATCGCTTCTTTATAAATCGATTTTTTCTTTTTCTTACGATTCCAGTTTTTATCATTCCATTCATATCCTTTTATATCAAAAACTACAGATGCCGTATTCGGTCTTACTTCTGCATATACAGCATACGGATCTGCCTTTAAAATGACGTCACCAGCCAACGTTTCAATCGCATATTTATATATTTCTCCTTCTTCAATATGCGGTATAAATAAGGACCAAATGCCTTCTTCTGTCACTTGTAGCATCTTATGTTGCTCATAATCCCACTCATTAAAATCCCCAACAACACTCATTGCTTTCGCATGAGGAGCCCACACTGTAAATCGTACCCCTTGAATCTCATCTTCCGTCACAACATGCGCGCCAAAGATGTTATAACTTTCATAGTACTTTTCTGTATGAAACTCATCTCGTTTCACTTCTTCACAATTTATTACATTCAATATGCTCACCTCACTTAGATGACAGAATTTTTTATACTTTAACTATTTCTGCGAAAAACTGCAATATCCTTGTTAATTTATAAAAAACATTCGTTTTTTTCTTAAAAATGTTAGTTTTTCTTCACATTTCCGTGTAAAATATCGAATTTTGACGAATATTCATTGTAAACGCTTCATTCTACTTCTATATTTCCTCCTATTATTTTTTTCTCAACCTTTATTTTATTAGGTTTATACTATTTTTCATGCTATTTTCCACTCAAAATCAAAACAAAATAATCTGTAATAAAAAATGTTTCTCAACATTTTTTGTCATATTTTTATTGAAACGCGAAATTCATAAGCATATACTTGTTCTCAATAAAGAACTCTGATCTTTCGTAACTATAATTCATAGCGGACTACTATGTTTACTTATTTATCCTTGTTGCGAACGGTTGCTATACAAATTTAACTAGGAGGCTTTCTTATGTCATTAAAACAAAAAGTAGGAATGGGAATTATCACCGCTTCACTTGGCTTATCCCTTACATTCGGCGGTGTATTCGCCTATTTCAGTGATTCAGAAACATCAAGTAACTCATTTCAAGCTGGAACACTAGATCTTTCTATTAATCCAAGTGTAATCGTTAATGTGAAAGATTTAAAACCAGGTGATTTTATTGAAAGGAACTTCAAGCTTGAAAATAAAGGTACATTGGATATCGCAAAAGTAGCACTTGAAACATCATATGAAGTTACAGATGCAAAGCAAAATAATGACGGTGAAGATTTAGGTGATCACATTATCGTCAAGTTTCTAGTAAATGATGGACAGCCATCTAATCCAAACGATGATCATGAGATTGTGTGGGAAACAAAACTATCACAATTAAAAACTATGAAACCTGAAGATGTCGCTACGTCTCTAGAACGTCATAACTTAATAGATGGTATTAAATCTGGTGAAACAGATTACTTACACGTCCTCTTCTCATTTGAAGATAACGACCGAGATCAAAATAAATTTCAAGGTGATTCCCTGCAGCTAAACTGGACATTCCATGCTGAGCAAACAGCTGGCGTGGAGAAATAATTTTTAAAAATATAAATTACCGGAGGCCTATAAATGAAAAAGAAAAATCGTTTTGTTACCGGAATTGTAACAGCTGGCGTTTTGTTTTCAACTGCTATTCCGTTCAATGTACTTGCTGAAAATCCTATTAACCAAATTGAATCTTCAAATGCTCATTCTATATTATCTAAGCTTTCTAAAGAACAACGCCTGGCATTACAAACGGTAGATGCCAACCCTGGTTTTACAATTTCACCAGATATTAATACGAGTAGTTCTGAGCCTGTAAATATCATCGTAGAATTTCAAACTGCTCCAGTAAAGATTAATGAATTAAAACAAAAAGAAAAAGGATTACAGTCTGCTCCTGAAAATATAAAAGCACGTATTGATCAAGAACATGAAGAATTCGAAAAAGGACTAAAACGTCTTTATCAATTCAGCCCATCAGTAAAATCAGGAAACTTCCAGTCTGTACAAATTAAACGTTCTTATAAGCATGCGATAAATGGTGTTGCGATGACATTACCAGCAAATACAGTAGAAGAATTGTTACGGATTGGCGTTGTAAAACGCATTTGGAAAGATTACGAAGTGAAATTAAATTTACCAAAACAAGCTGAGCAAAAAGCACCTCAAAAACTAACAGATAGCATCCCGCAAATTGGAGTAGATAAGTTACATAGTGAGGGCATTACCGGAAAAGGAATTAAAGTTGGTGTATTAGATACAGGTATTGATTACAATCATCCTGACTTAAAAGACGTATATAAAGGCTATCGCGCGAAACCTGGTGAGGACTCTAGCAAAGTAGACCCAAACTCAGTAAAGGGTTGGGACTTTATTAATAACGATGCAGATCCAATGGAAACTACTTATTCAGAATGGCAACAATCTGGTGCTCCTGAATTTGATAGCCGTGGTTCTTCCTTCTACACAGCCCACGGCACTCACGTAGCAGGTATCGTTTCTGCACAAAAGAAGAACCAATCTGATTCAGCAGTAAAAGGTGTTGCACCTGGCATTGAACTGTATAACTATCGTGTACTCGGCCCATACGGAAGTGGAGATAGTTCAGGTATTATCGCTGCAATTGATAAATCTATTTCTGACGGTATGAATGTTATTAACTTATCGTTAGGTGATGATAGCAACAATCCACTCGATCCAACATCTATCGCTGTTAATAATGCAATGCTTTCAGGCGTTGTTACAGTCGTTGCTGCTGGTAACTCTGGACCAAATCCATCAACACTCGGATCACCAGGTGCTTCGCCATTTGCAATTACGGTTGGAGCAAGTGATAGCTCTATTTCCTTACCGAAACTATCAGGTCATGCTGGACAATTACAATTTCCTAACCTAATTCTATTCGGCAAAAACTTCACTGATAAAATAGAAGATTTCAAGGGACAAACTTTACCTATTGAATCTGTAGGAATTGGTACGCCTGACGAGTTTAGTAAAAAAGATGTAAAAGGAAAAATCGCTCTCGTTGCACGCGGTACACTGTCATTTGATGAAAAAATTGCTAATGCAAAACAAGCAGGTGCAAAAGCCGTTATTATTTATAACAATGTGGATGGAGAAATTCCTTTCTACGTTGGCGAAAGTACAAAATACATTCCAGCATTCCGCCTAACGAAAGAAGACGGTGAAAAACTAAAAGCTCAAATCGAACAAGGTAGCACCTCCTTAACTCTCGATGAAATTAATTACATTCAAACAGAAGGCGATCATCTTGCAGACTTTAGCTCACGCGGTCCTGTTACAGCAAATGATGATATTAAGCCTGATATTACAGCGCCTGGTGTCGCTATCCTTTCAACAGTTCCTGAATATATTAACGACCCGCAAGAGGGTGAAAACTACGCTGTTTCCTATGAGCGTATGCAAGGAACATCTATGGCTTCCCCTCATATCGCTGGCGTTGCTGCTCTAATTTTACAAGAACACCCAGACTACTCTCCGTTCGATGTAAAAGCGTCTCTTATGAACACAGCTAATGATTTAAAAGAAAAATATTCCGTATATGAAGTTGGAGCTGGGCGAGTAGATGCTTACAACGCCGTTCGTACAGAAACAAGCTTTAAAGTATTAGATACGACACAAACTGTTGTAAATGATGAAGTAATTGAAGTACCCGAAGAAACTGGATCTATTGCATTCGGTAAGTTTTATCAAAAAGACGGTGAAGCTCTTGAACAAAAACGAAATATAAAAGTAACTAATCATAATAAACAAGAGAAAAAAGAATTTAAAACAGAAATTTCTTATACACCAGCATCGTCTACTATTAACGATGCTGTCGCAAACGGTGTAAAAATCTCTGCTCCAGAAACAATTACTCTTGATGCTGGCAAAACAGGTGAAATTGAAGCAAAAATTAATGTTCCAGCCGGTGTGAAACAAGGCCGATATGAAGGGTACATTCATATTACGAACACAAAAAATAAAGAAGAAACATATCAAATCCCGTTCTCTATTCGTGTATCAGAGCCTGGTATTGAAAATGCAATACTATCAAGAAAAGCAATTTCAACTGATACATCTAAATTCAATCCATACGGTGAATCGTATGTTCACGGAGCATTCCAATTAAACAGCGAACTTGAAACGTTAGATCTTATCGTAAAAGATTCCAAAACAAATAAAGCTCTTGGCTTCATTGGAACATTAAACACGAGTGGCCTAAAAACTGATTTGTATTACTACTTAGATTCATTCTTTAATGGAAAAGTGTATCCTTTTACAAATGATCCTGCAAAACCAATCGGTGATGAGAAAATTAACTTACCAGAAGGAGACTACACAATTGAGTTTGTCGGTTATGATAAGGCTGGGAAAGCACGTGTAAAAGGTGATTATGTTGTAATTGATAATACACCACCAGAAGTGAAATTAACTGGATTAAAACCTGGTATTTACGAGTTAAATGAAGAAAATTATACAGTAGAAGATGGCAAAAAAGCACTATGGATTAAAGGAAATGTATACGATTCAAACGTTGATTACTTAAAAGGAAAAGGATTAAACATTACGCAAGAAGCGAATGGCGTTATGTACTATGACTATTCTCCATACTTGCATAAGTTTTTACCGATTAATGCAAATGGCGACTTTAAAGTTGGCATTACACCTGACTCCTTCAGAACGGAAGGTCCAATGAACACAGGCGTATATATTTTCGATTATGCAACTGCAGGTCCTGACTATCCAAACGGTGTAAATAACTACTGGTTTATCCCGCAAGGTGCTCAATATGCAAAAACTAGTTACGATAAAAAAGAATTATATAAAAATGACGAGTTCACAGTAACACTAAACGCGAAACACGTAAAACAATTTGTTGCTGGGCAATTTAATGTAAACTTCCTAGAGAAGAACTTCAAATTTGCAAATGCGAAATTTAATCCTGCTTTTGAAAAGCTACTTTCCCAAAAAGGGGTAACCGCAAAAGTAAATGAACCGAAACTAGAGGCAGGCTCTGTTACAGTTGGCGGAGCTATCGATGATAAAAATTTTGCTGGATTAGATGGTGATTTCCCGTTCATTGATGTAACTTTCAAAGTAGAAAATGATGAGTTTTATGAAGCAAACGCTCAATTAGAATCACCAATTTTTGTTTACTGGAAACAAGGTGAATCAGAACCAAATAGAATGCGTGTACTTCAAGATCAAACATTCTCAGTTATGTCCTTAAACTCATTAGTAGAAGGAAATATTAAACCTGGTGCATTCTTAAATGAACGCGGATATTTAGATGAAAAGTTCGATTATACAAAGCTTGACGTAAAAGTATATGCGACTGATTCTTACCGTCATAAGTTTGAAGGCTCACTAGATAAATACGGATACTTCAAATTAAATGGACTTCCTGTTAATAAACGCGACTACAACTTATATGTAGAAGTACCAGGGCATTTAATAAGCCGCCTAACTACGAAACTAGGTACTGAAAAAGACGGCAAGCTACTTGGCCAATATTATTATGCACGCCTTGATGAAAACCTTGCAGGTGATGTAAATGGCGATAAAGTAATTGATATAAAAGATGCTGAAATTATCGCTAGCAACTATAGTAAAAAAGGACTATCTGTGAAAGACGGCGACCTTAACAAAGATGGTATTGTCGACGAAAAAGATATTCGCTTCGTTGAAAAGAACTTCTTGAAAAAAGGTCCAGATGCATCTAAATCACAAACACCTGTTGAAAAATCAAAAAGCGGTACACTGGCAGATATTTTAAAGAAATTAGGATTAACGCCTAAAAAATAATAATAAAGAGCACTCTACTTAAAGTAGGGTGCTCTTTTCTATAAACGACCCTGATCCAGCAAAAGGGGTATATTGGGGATATACAAGGGAAACCGGAAAAGGAATTTATATTAAATTATATGAATTCAGAGGTAGGAAGCAGTGTCCCGCCCCTGAATGATTTAGCAATTATTATAGTACTGGTGCCATTGTTTCTTTTAATACTTTTACAGAATGAGCGAACTTCGCTTTTTCTTCTTCATTTAACTCAAGCTCTACGATTTCACGTACACCTTCGCGGTTAATTACAGCTGGAACACCTACGTAAGCATCTTTCTCACCGTATTGGCCTTCAAGGTATGCAGATACAGTTAATACGCTGTTCTCGTTGTTTAAGATTGCTTTAGTTACACGAAGTAGTGACATACCGATTCCGTAGTAAGTTGCACCTTTACGCTCGATGATATGGTAAGCTGCATCACGTACATTTTCGAAGATTTTATCTAAGTCTTCTTGTTTGTACTGTTCGTTGTTAGCTAAGATTGTTTCTAGTTTTTGTACACCGATAGTAGCGTGGCTCCATACTGGAAGTTCAGTATCACCGTGTTCACCAACGATGTAAGCATGAACGTTACGTGGATCTACATCTAAGTAGTCACCTAACATGTAACGGAAACGAGCAGAGTCTAAAGTAGTACCAGAACCAATTACGCGCTCTTTTGGTAAACCAGATTCTTTCCAAGTTACGTAAGTTAAAATGTCAACTGGGTTAGTTGCGATTAAGAAGATTCCATCGAATCCGCTATCCATAATACCGCGAACGATTTGTTTAAAGATCTTTGTATTTTTCTCAACTAAGTCTAAACGAGTTTCACCTGGCTTTTGTGGTAATCCAGCAGTGATAACTACTAAATCTGCATCTTTACAATCTGCATAGCTACCGCTCCAAACTTTTGTTGGTGATGGAGAGAATGGTACCGCATGGCTTAAGTCCATTGCTTCCCCTTCTGCTTTTGCTTCATTAACATCTACTAATACGAATTCTTCAGCTACACCTTGGTTGATCATTGAGTAAGCGTAACTACAACCTACAGCTCCTGTTCCTACTAATACTACACGATTGATACCTTTTTTCATGGTAATTTCCCCTCTCTATTGTTCACATATATTTTTTTATGATTGTTTAAGTAATTAATTAAAATACTAATTTAATGTTGTTTAACTTCTTTACATTCATATTGTAGCACGTATTATTGTGAATTACTTCACAAATTATGACCTATTTGTGAACTTTTTCACATAGAGTGTAAAGTTATTGGAATAGGTGTGGAATCCATTTCAATGGAGGCGTTTTCTTTAGATTGTGAAAGGGATTTTCTTGTGGTTTTTGTCGGTAAGTGAAATTATACCAGCGATTTTTGCAATATATCGACTTACCGACAATACTGACAACATAAAAAAGCTGTCTTCAGTAGATCACAGCTATTGAGAGAAAGCAGCTTCTTCTATATATTATTTATTTTCCACAGTAGCTCCCAGATGCATTTTCATCGGTTTCTCCAAGTGTAGGAGGCTACAGCCATACAGCTGGGGTAAAAGTTCAAGTTGAAGTTAATTCCTTCATATTCATACAGGTCCAAATAATTAACATGATTGTATTTACGGCTCTCTATGTCCCCAACTGCAACAGCGAATACTTCATATTTCTTCTATTGCATAAAAAAGCAGACTATCCAAAGTCCATTTTTATACAACAAAAAAGAGATAGCAGATTATGCTATCTCTTTTAGTATGACCCGTACGGGATTCGAACCCGTGTTACCGCCGTGAAAGGGCGGTGTCTTAACCACTTGACCAACGGGCCAGTTCTGGCAGAGAAGAAGGGATTCGAACCCTCGCACCGCGTTCGCGATCTACTCCCTTAGCAGGGGAGCCCCTTGAGCCACTTGGGTACTTCTCTATAAATATGGCTCCGCAGGTAGGACTCGAACCTACGACCGATCGGTTAACAGCCGATAGCTCTACCACTGAGCTACTGCGGAACAATTATGGTGGGCCTAAATGGACTCGAACCATCGACCTCACGCTTATCAGGCGTGCGCTCTAACCAGCTGAGCTATAGGCCCATAATTGAAAAGCGGGTGAAGAGAATCGAACTCTCGACCAGAGCTTGGAAGGCTCTTGTTTTACCACTAAACTACACCCGCATTAAATTGTAAATGGTGAGCCATGAAGGACTCGAACCTTCGACCCTCTGATTAAAAGTCAGATGCTCTACCAACTGAGCTAATGGCTCATTTTGAAAGTGGTGCCGACTAGAGGACTTGAACCCCCAACCTACTGATTACAAGTCAGTTGCTCTACCAATTGAGCTAAGTCGGCTTGCAACTTCAAAATGGTGGCTCGGGACGGAATCGAACCGCCGACACGAGGATTTTCAGTCCTCTGCTCTACCGACTGAGCTACCGAGCCTTTATGTAAAAATGGCGGTCCCGACCGGGGTCGAACCGGCGATCTCCTGCGTGACAGGCAGGCATGTTAACCACTACACCACGGGACCATTTGGTTGCGGGGACAGGATTTGAACCTGCGACCTTCGGGTTATGAGCCCGACGAGCTACCGTGCTGCTCCACCCCGCGATGATAAAATATTTACTTTAGAAAAAATGGAGGAGGTAGAGGGATTCGAACCCCCGCGCGACTCTCGCCGCCTGTCGGTTTTCAAGACCGATCCCTTCAGCCGAACTTGGGTATACCTCCGAGATATATACGTCTAATGGTGGACCTTGTAGGACTCGAACCTACGACCGGACGGTTATGAGCCGTCTGCTCTAACCAGCTGAGCTAAAGGTCCTTTATGGTAGCGGCGGAGGGGATCGAACCCCCGACCTCACGGGTATGAACCGTACGCTCTAGCCAGCTGAGCTACACCGCCATAAATGATATTAATATAAGTGGAGCCTAGCGGGATCGAACCGCTGACCTCCTGCGTGCAAGGCAGGCGCTCTCCCAGCTGAGCTAAGGCCCCATGTTTTTTAGGAATATCGGGAAGACAGGATTTGAACCTGCGACCCCCTGGTCCCAAACCAGGTGCTCTACCAAGCTGAGCCACTTCCCGTTAATAAAAGCGCGCCCGAGAGGAGTCGAACCCCTAACCTCTTGATCCGTAGTCAAACGCTCTATCCAATTGAGCTACGGGCGCATATGGTGCCGAGGGCGGGGGTCGAACCCGCACGGTGGTCACCCACCGCAGGATTTTAAGTCCTGTGCGTCTGCCTGTTCCGCCACCCCGGCATGTCATATTGAAAATTGGAGCGGAAGACGGGATTCGAACCCGCGACCCCAACCTTGGCAAGGTTGTATTCTACCACTGAACTACTTCCGCAAGACATGTATGAGTTATTTAATTAAAAGTGCGGGTGAAGGGAGTCGAACCCCCACGCCAAAGGCGCCAGATCCTAAGTCTGGTGCGTCTGCCAATTCCGCCACACCCGCATATTAATTTATTTAAGAAAAATGGGGCGACTGATGGGAATCGAACCCACGAATGCCGGAGCCACAATCCGGTGCGTTAACCACTTCGCCACAACCGCCATGATTTCTGGTGCCGACTAGAGGACTTGAACCCCCAACCTACTGATTACAAGTCAGTTGCTCTACCAATTGAGCTAAGTCGGCTAAATGGTGGAGGATGACGGGATCGAACCGCCGACCCCCTGCTTGTAAGGCAGGTGCTCTCCCAGCTGAGCTAATCCTCCATTTGCCTGGCAACGTCCTACTCTCACAGGGACAAGGTCCCAACTACCATCGGCGCTAGAGAGCTTAACTTCCGTGTTCGGTATGGGAACGGGTGTGACCTCTCTGCCATCATTACCAGACTGTATTCATTTAAGACAAGAATTATTGTAACTCATTTACTTTCGAAAGTCAACAAGTTTTTTATATTCTTTCAAAACTAGATAACATTGCTTCATATTATATGGTTAAGTCCTCGATCTATTAGTATTCGTCAGCTCCACATGTCACCATGCTTCCACCTCGAACCTATCAACCTGATCATCTTTCAGGGATCTTACTAGCTTACGCTATGGGAAATCTCATCTTGAGGGGGGCTTCATGCTTAGATGCTTTCAGCACTTATCCCTTCCGCACATAGCTACCCAGCTATGCCCTTGGCAGAACAACTGGTACACCAGCGGTGCGTCCATCCCGGTCCTCTCGTACTAAGGACAGCTCCTCTCAAATTTCCTACGCCCACGACGGATAGGGACCGAACTGTCTCACGACGTTCTGAACCCAGCTCGCGTACCGCTTTAATGGGCGAACAGCCCAACCCTTGGGACCGACTACAGCCCCAGGATGCGATGAGCCGACATCGAGGTGCCAAACCTCCCCGTCGATGTGGACTCTTGGGGGAGATAAGCCTGTTATCCCCGGGGTAGCTTTTATCCGTTGAGCGATGGCCCTTCCATGCGGAACCACCGGATCACTAAGCCCGACTTTCGTCCCTGCTCGACTTGTAGGTCTCGCAGTCAAGCTCCCTTATGCCTTTGCACTCTACGAATGATTTCCAACCATTCTGAGGGAACCTTTGGGCGCCTCCGTTACACTTTAGGAGGCGACCGCCCCAGTCAAACTGCCCACCTGACACTGTCTCCCGGGTCGATAAGACCCGTAGGTTAGAATTTCAATACAGTCAGGGCGGTATCCCACCAGCGCCTCCACCGAAGCTAGCGCTCCGGTTTCCATGGCTCCCGCCTATCCTGTACAAACTGTACCAAAATTCAATATCAGGCTACAGTAAAGCTCCACGGGGTCTTTCCGTCCTGTCGCGGGTAACCTGCATCTTCACAGGTACTATAATTTCACCGAGTCTCTGGTTGAGACAGTGCCCAAATCGTTACACCTTTCGTGCGGGTCGGAACTTACCCGACAAGGAATTTCGCTACCTTAGGACCGTTATAGTTACGGCCGCCGTTTACTGGGGCTTCAGTTCAGAGCTTCGCTTACGCTAACCCCTCTCCTTAACCTTCCAGCACCGGGCAGGTGTCACCCCCTATACTTCGCCTTACGGCTTCGCAGAGAGCTGTGTTTTTGCTAAACAGTCGCTTGGGCCTATTCACTGCGGCTTTCCGTTAAGAAAGCACCCCTTCTCCCGAAGTTACGGGGTCATTTTGCCGAGTTCCTTAACCAGAGTTCTCTCGCACACCTTAGGATTCTCTCCTCGCCTACCTGTGTCGGTTTGCGGTACAGGCACCTTTTATCTCGCTAGAAGCTTTTCTTGGCAGCGGGGAATCAAAGACTTCGCTCCATAAGGAGCTTCCCCATCACAGCTCAGCCTTCACGATAAGCGGATTTGCCTACTTATCAGCCTAACTGCTTGGACGTGCACAACCAATCGCACGCTTCTTCTATCCTTCTGCGTCCCTCCATTGCTCAAACGATAAAGAGGTGGTACAGGAATATCAACCTGTTGTCCATCGCCTACGCCTGTCGGCCTCGGCTTAGGTCCTGACTAACCCTGAGCGGACGAGCCTTCCTCAGGAAACCTTAGGCATTCGGTGGACGGGATTCTCACCCGTCTTTCGCTACTCATACCGGCATTCTCACTTCTAAGCACTCCACCAGTCCTTCCGGTCTGACTTCACTGTCCTTAGAACGCTCCCCTACCACTGATACCATTGGTATCAATCCGCAGCTTCGGTGGTGTATTTAGCCCCGGTACATTTTCGGCGCAGAGTCACTCGACTAGTGAGCTATTACGCACTCTTTAAATGGTGGCTGCTTCTAAGCCAACATCCTAGTTGTCTAAGCAACTCCACATCCTTTTCCACTTAATACACACTTTGGGACCTTAGCTGGCGGTCTGGGCTGTTTCCCTTTTGACTACGGATCTTATCACTCGCAGTCTGACTCCTAAGGATAAGTCATTGGCATTCGGAGTTTGACTGAATTCGGTAATCCGATGAGGACCCCTAGTCCAATCAGTGCTCTACCTCCAAGACTCTTACACTTAAGGCTAGCCCTAAAGCTATTTCGGGGAGAACCAGCTATCTCCAGGTTCGATTGGAATTTCTCCGCTACCCACACCTCATCCCCGCACTTTTCAACGTGCGTGGGTTCGGGCCTCC
>NZ_CP197377.1:4815000-5404245 GCF_052146655.1 Bacillus sp. RE35
ACGTTTCACGTTGTTTGTTTCGTTCAGTTTTCAAAGAACTACTTGGTCGCTCATTTGCGACTTCCTTATGTTAACATCTTCGTTTTTCGATGTCAACTAAGTTTTTCAATTTCTTTTTTGTCGTTTTCTGCGTTTCCGCATCAGCGACGGTTATTAATATATCATGGTGAAAAATGAAATGCAACACCTTTTATAAACTTTTTTTAAAACTGCCCACATTTCTTTTTTTATATCATATACTTAAACGAAATATCTCTTTCATGTATGAGTAATTCCTACATATATTTTATATAAAGTTACTCTATCAAAAGACGTTTCTTTCTATAATAAGCGTTTTATTCATATAGCATATCATACAGGGAGGAATATATATGGACTATACCGATTTATTAATCAAACTAGGTCTCTCGGCTATTTTAGGATTTGCCATTGGTTTAGAACGTGAATTAAAACGGAAACCACTTGGTTTAAAAACGTGTTTAGTTATTTCTATTATTAGTTGCCTCCTAACGATTGTTTCTATTAAAGCAGCTTATAACTTACCACATACCGATCATATGAATATGGATCCACTTCGGCTTGCCGCTCAAATTGTATCAGGAATTGGTTTTTTAGGTGCTGGCGTAATTTTAAGAAGAGGCAACGATAGCATTGCAGGGCTCACGACTGCCGCTATGATCTGGGGTGCTTCTGGTATTGGTATTGCTGTTGGGGCCGGATTCTATATTGAAGCGATATTCGGAATGTGTTTCCTTATGATTAGTGTCGAACTTATACCACTCGCGATGAAATATGTAGGCCCTAGATCATTTCGTCAACGTGATATCGCTGTGAAACTTGTTGTACGAAATATGGACAATATCCCAATCGTAATTGAAGAAATAAAAGAAATGGATATAAAAGTTAAGAATATGAAGCTTAAAACATTAGAAAACGGTTCTCACTATTTACATCTTAAACTATCCATTGATCAAAAAAGACATACTGCTGATGTTTACTATGCTCTCCAGCATCTTGAAAGTGTCCAACAAACTGAAGTGGAAAGTATGTAACGTAAAACAAACTCTCTTTAATTAGAGAGTTTTTCTTTTTTCTATAATGGCAACAATGAATGTAGTCCTACAAAGTAAGGAGGAATAGGCAATTGAAATCCCGTCCGAATTTAGTAGATACATTTCGTGATTCCATTATTTTTCGTTTAATTTGTTTTATTATTGTACTGACTGCTTTTTCCGGTTTTCTTATACATAGATTAGAACCTTTTCATTTCACTACATGGTTTGACGGAATTTGGTGGTCAATCGTTACCATTTTTACAGTTGGATATGGCGACTTTGCTCCCCATACGACGATAGGAAAACTAATAGGTATAAGTATTATTTTATTAGGAACTGGCTTTTGTTCTTATTATATGGTGCTGTTTGCTACTGAAATGATTAATAAACAATATATGAAAATTAAAGGTGAAGAAGCCGCTACTTCTAACGGTCATATGATTATCGTTGGCTGGAATGAGCGCGCAAAACATGTCGTAAAGCAAATGCACGTATTACAACCAAACCTTGATATCGTTTTAATTGATGAAACACTTTCTTTACTCCCAAAACCATTTCATCATTTAGAATTTATAAAAGGTTGTCCGCATCACGATCAAACTTTATTAAAGGCCAATATTGCAACGGCACACACCATATTAATAACAGCTGATAAAGAAAAAAACGAAAGCTTAGCGGATACACAGTCCATTTTAAATATTTTAACTGCAAAAGGGCTCAACCCGAACATTCACTGCATCGCTGAACTTCTTACTTCTGAACAAATACAAAATGCAACGAGAGCTGGCGTGTCAGAAATTATAGAAGGAAATAAATTAACGAGCTATGTATTTACCGCTTCTCTTTTATTCCCTTCCATTTCAGGTGTACTATTTTCACTTTACGACGAAATCTCTGATAATAAATTACAACTGATGGAGCTTCCATCGTCCTGCACCGGACAAACTTTTGCCAATTGTAGCTATACTCTTTTAAAGCAAAACATTCTCTTACTAGGTATAAAGCGCGACGAACAATATATGATTAATCCAGTTCATTCCTTTGTTCTCATTGAAAGCGACATACTCATTGTTATTCACCATTAGTAAAATGACGCTCTAATTCTTGCATGAGCACTTTCCCAATATTGATATATTTTCTTTTCACATCTCCATCTGGATCTTTCGGCTCAGCAAATTGATCCATTCCACTCGTTCCAGCTGTTAAAGTATTCACATTATCATCTAGTTCGTCTTGATATACGTGCGAAAGAATATACGGCGTTCCAAGACGAACTATTACGCCTGGTACATCTAGTTCTCCATCAATGGCTGTAAATGGAACTCGTAAAAATTGATACCCATCTTCTTCATCAATTTTGTAATCGAAGCATCCTTTATCATAATCCCAATTACCACCGATGCTATATCCAAGTGGTTTCATAATCTCTTCTAACTTATATAACGCATATGTACGTCCTTCTAAATTTGATTGAATCGGAATCAAGCCCATCCCTCCTAGACTTTTCCTTTAGCATACCCACTTTAGTTTGAATATACTGATGGACTTTTCGATAAAATAATAAAAAGCGACCGGAATCCGGTCGCTTTTTATTATTTTAAACGCTCTTCTAATTCTGCTTTTAATTCTTCAAATCCTGGTTTACCAAGTAAAGCAAACATGTTTTTCTTGTATGCTTCTACTCCAGGTTGGTCAAATGGATTCACGCCTAATAAGTAGCCGCTCATCGCACATGCTTTTTCGAAGAAGTATACAAGGTAACCGAATGTGTACTCATTTAATTCAGGAATATTTACGATTAAGTTTGGTACTCCCCCGTCGCTATGTGCAAGTAATGTACCTTCGTATGCTTTTGTGTTTACGAAGTCTACAGTTTCACCAGCAAGGTAGTTTAATCCGTCTAAATCGTTTTCTTCTGATTCGATTGTTAGTTCATGTGTAGATTTACCTACTTTAAGAACTGTTTCAAATAAGTCACGACGCCCTTCTTGAACGTATTGACCTAATGAGTGTAAATCAGTTGAGAAGTTTGCTGAAGATGGGAAAATGCCTTTTTGATCTTTTCCTTCACTTTCACCAAATAACTGTTTCCACCACTCAGCGAAGTATTGAAGTGCTGGCTCATAGTTAACAAGCATTTCAATTGTTTTTCCTTTATTGTATAAAGCGTTACGAACTACTGCGTATTGGTAAGCTGGATTTTCTTCTAGTTCTGATGTTCCGAAGTCATCATGACCAGCAGCTGCACCTTTCATCATCTCTTCAATATTTAAGCCACTTACTGCGATTGGTAATAAACCAACTGGCGTTAATACAGAGAAACGACCTCCAACATCATCTGGAATAACAAATGTTTCGTAACCTTCGTTATCAGCTAATGTTTTTAATGCACCACGCGCTTTATCTGTAGTTGCATAAATACGTTTGCGAGCTTCTTCTTTTCCATACTTTTCTTCTAATAACTTACGGAAGATACGGAATGCTAGTGCTGGCTCTGTTGTTGTACCTGATTTGGAAATAACGTTAATAGAGAAGTCTTTACCTTCTAATACGTCCATTAAATCTTTCATGTAAGTGGAGCTAATGTTTTGTCCAACAAATAGCACTTGTGGAGTTTTACGTTGTTCTTTAGAAAGCGTGTTGTAGAAAGAATGGTTTAACATTTCGATTGCTGCGCGTGCTCCTAGGTAAGAACCACCAATACCTACAACAAGTAAAATGTCAGAGTCATTTTTAATTTTTTCTGCGCATTTTTGAATGCGAGCGAATTCTTCTTTGTCATATTGAAGCGGAAGGTCTACCCACCCAAGGAAATCGTTCCCAGCTCCAGTTTTTTCGTGGATTGCGTGATGTGTTACTTTCACTGCATCACGTAAATAAGTGATTTCATGTTCACCGATGAAGGATAACGCTTTAGAATAGTCGAACGTTACATGTGTACTCATCTTTTTCCCTCCAATTATGGATATGTATTTCTGTATTCACTTTAGCGAAACTGAAGTTGTAAATCAAGCGATTAGGCAATTGTAAACGTAACCAATATATATTTTTTAGAAAAAGTTCATTTTTTGCATAAAAATTCGCATTTTTCGGTATAGATGTATATACATCCCTTTCCAAACATTTTTTATGTATAAAAACAACATAACTACCCCATTCTATAAAAGAGTTAATTAACTCATCGCTTGCTCATGCTTCACAATTAAGGGGGGCTTTTTCATGAGTACTTTGCAACGTATCGCATTAGTCTTTACTGTAATTGGCGCTGTGAACTGGGGATTAATCGGGTTTTTCCAGTTTGACTTAGTAGCAGCCATTTTCGGTGGACAAAATTCAGCTCTTGCACGTATTATTTACGGCATCGTTGGTATATCTGGGCTTATCAACCTTGGTTTACTGTTTAAACCATCTGAAAATCTTGGTACGCACCCAGAAACAAACGAAATTCGATAATCAGTATGTCCTTTCACCTCCGACATACGAATATGATTGCATGCAATCATATTTGCAAATATATATCATAAGATAAAGTAAAAGAGGAACGCTCATATGCGTTCCTCTTTTACTTTGTTAACTCGGACTCTTCAATCCATTCTGCCAACTTTTCTCGCAGCGTATTAAATCCGTTTTCAGATGGGTTCGGTATAAGAATCCTTCCTTGTTTTCTTTTCGCCGCTTTTAACGATAAACTCATTTTTCTGTGCTCTTCATCAATTGAAAGTACCTTTACTTCTACTGTATCGCCGACCTTTAAAAAGTCATGAATATCCTTTACATATCCATTTGTAATTTCAGATATATGCACAAGTCCTTGTGTTTCTGCATCTAACGCTACAAACGCACCGTAATCTTGAATTCCAGTCACTTTCCCTGTTACAACCACTCCTGTTGTATATTGTTCTGACATATGAAACACTCCCATACGTTTACCATTCTCTCTACAATTATAGAGAGCAAAGCAGATATATTTATTTTAAATATCCGATTGGTTAGTACGCATTCTAGATAACAATATCTAGAATGCGCATACCTTATATTAGTAAATTATACCACTATGACAGAACTCATTCAAAATTCATGAAAAATTTCCCTTAAAGAAGTATAATTCTCCAATATTGGGATAGACTACTAACACATGGCTTTCTAGTATTCCCCCCCTTTTATGGACAAAACGTATTACGTTTTGTCCTTTTTTTATTTTCAACAAACCGTTCCATTCTCTTCATTGCTTCCATAAGTTGTTCAAGCGACGTCGCATAAGAACAACGAATAAACCCTTCACCACTTTCGCCAAATACGCTACCAGGGACAACAGCTACTTTTTCTTCCAGCAATAACTGTTCTGCAAATTCCGCTGAAGATAATCCTGTTGAAGATATAGAAGGGAAAACATAAAATGCTCCGCCCGGCACATGACACGTTAAGCCCATTTCATTGAAAGATGTCGTCATAAAATTACGACGCTTCTTATAACTATCTCTCATCCGAATTACTTCATCATTCCCCGCACGTAACGCTTCAAGTGCTGCGAACTGAGACATCGTCGGTGCACACATCATGGAATATTGGTGAATTTTGAGCATCAATTCTGAAAACTGAACAGGAGCTGCAATCATACCGAGACGCCATCCTGTCATCGCAAATCCTTTTGAAAATCCTGAAATTAAAATCGTATGCTCGCGCATATTTTTAATACTCGCGAAACTTGTATATGCTTCGTCGTATACAAGCTCTGCATAAATTTCATCAGATAATACAATTAGATTGTACTTCTCAACAATCACTGCTATTTCTTCAAGCTCGAATTTATTTAGCATTGCACCTGTCGGGTTATTTGGTGAACAAAGTAAAATCGCCTTTGTTTTCGCTGTAATAGCTGCTTCAATTTGTTCTGGTTGTACTTTAAACTCGTTTTCTAGCTTAGTCTCCACAGGAACCGGAACTCCTCCAGCTAATGTCACAAGTGGTGCATAAGAAACGAAGCTTGGTTCAACAATGAGCACTTCATCATCAGGATTTATAATGGCACGCATCGCTACATCTAACGCCTGGCTCGCTCCAACTGTAACAATGATTTCATCACTTGGATCATAAGATACTGCAAATTGTTTTTTTAGATACTTTGCTATTTCTTGACGGAGCTCCAATAATCCTGCATTTGCTGTATATGACGTATACCCTTGTTCCAAAGAACGAATACATGCTTGCCTTACATTCCAAGGGGTAACAAAATCCGGCTCTCCTACCCCGAGGGAAATAACACCTTTCATATTTGCTGCTAAATCAAAAAATTTTCGAATACCAGATGGTTTTAAAGATTCTGCTGATCTAGATAGTTCAAATTGCTTCATGGTGTCACCACAATTCGCTTATCATCATCGTCTTTTTCATAAATAACGCCCTCATGTTTATACTTCTTCAAAATGAAATGAGTAGTTGTAGAAACGACAGATTCAATTGTTGCTAATTTCTCAGAAACAAACATCGCTACTTCCCCCATCGTTTTACCTTCTAATGTAATAGAAAGATCATATGTCCCTGACATTAAATAAACGGATTTCACTTCTGAATAACGATAAATTTGCTCAGCAACCGCATCAAACCCAACGCCGTGCTTTGGCGTAACTTTCACATCGATCATTGCCGTTAAACCTGTATGTTCTTTCACTTTCGTCCAATCGATATGTGTTACATAATCCACAATAATCTTTTCATTTTCTAATCTCGCAACCATCTTCTTTACTTCTTCTACTTCTATATTTAACAGCTTCGCTAATGTATCTACAGATAATCGACTACTCTTTTCAAGACAAGCTAATAATTCTAATTCTTTTTCTGTCACCATATAAATCATCCTTCCTTTTCGTTTGTGTCTAAATTATACAAATACCCTTTCCAGTTTGAAAAGAAGATTTTTCTATTGAATTATGTCAAAATAAAGTGAAACTTTAATCAGCGGAAAAATGCGTGATAAAGCGAAAGGGGATGGAACCGTGAAACCAAAAATTTATATTGCTGAACCAGTTCCGACATTTGTAGAAAACTATTTATCAGAACACTGTGATTATGAAAAATGGGATCAAAATGAGAAAGTACCTCGTGATGTTCTATTAGAGAAAATACAAGATAAAGATGGGTTATTAAATTTCGGATCTGCTATTAATGAAGAATTACTGACAGTGGCTCCTAACTTAAAAGTAGTGAGCAACATTTCTGTTGGTTACGATAATTTTGATTTACAAGCGATGAAAAATCGAAAGGTTATCGGAACAAATACACCATACGTATTAGATGATACAGTAGCTGATCTCGTTTTCGCCCTTATGCTATCAGCTGGGCGCCGCGTTTGCGAACTCGATTCTTACGTAAAAAATGGTGAATGGAACGCTGAAATCGGAAAAGAACACTTCGGACTAGATGTACACCATAGCACAATTGGTATTATCGGTATGGGCCGAATTGGAGAAGCCGTTGCAAAACGAGCAAAATTCGGATTTGATATGAATGTTCTTTATTATAACCGCCGTCGTAAAGAAGAAGCTGAACAAAAATTCGATGCTACATATTGTGATTTACAGACGCTACTGAAGCAGTCTGACTTTATTGTTCTTCTTACTCCATTAACAGATGAAACATATCACCTTATCGGAGAAAAGGAATTTTCATTAATGAAAGAAACAGCAATCTTCATTAATGCTTCTCGGGGGAAAACAGTAGATGAAGAAGCGTTAATCCATGCTTTAACAGAAAAGAAAATCTTTGCAGCAGGTATCGATACATTTACACAAGAGCCGATTCAAAAAGATAATCCACTCTTATCATTACAAAATGTTGTGACTTTACCACATATCGGATCTGCAACATTAAAAACTCGTCAGCAAATGGCCATGATCGCCGCTGAAAATTTAGTTGCAGGGTTACAAGGAAAAACACCGCCTAATATTGTTCGCGGGTAATACTGAATAAACGAAAGGCAAGATGACATCGTCATCTTGCCTTTTTTTGTTAACATATTTTCTTCTTCCTTGGAGATGATATGAACAAAAATCAATGGAGTGACAAAAAATGAATCATAAATATACTTGTCCTTATTTCACTTTTTCCACTCGCGGCACTACTGTTCATTACGAATTGTATGAACATGATAATAAAACAGAACGCCCTACTTTCGTACTCGTTCACGGCTTTTTATCTTCCTCATTCAGTTACCGCCGTCTCATTCCTTTACTAGCGAAGGAAGGAACAGTCATTGCTCTTGATTTACCACCGTTCGGAAAAAGTGATAAGTCTCATCTGTTTAAGTATTCTTATCACAATTTAGCAACGATTATTATTGATTTAATTGAACATTTATCTCTCTCAAACATTGTATTAGTTGGGCATTCTATGGGTGGGCAAATTTCTCTCTATGTAAACCGTATACGTCCTGAACTCATTTCAAAGACGATTTTACTATGTAGCTCGAGCTATTTAGCGCGCGCAACCTTACCTTTACTATACTCTTCTTATTTACCGTTCTTTCATTTATACGTAAAGAACTGGATTATACGGCGCGGCATTGTTCATAACTTAATGAATGTCGTTCATGATCACTCATTAATTGACGATGAAATGAAAAAAGGTTACTCCGCTCCTTTTTATGACAACCGTATATTTCCCGCTTTAACTCGCATGATACGAGACCGTGAAGGTGACTTATCTTCAACTGAATTACAAAAAATCGAAACACCTATCCTACTCATTTGGGGTGAAAAAGACCGCGTCGTCCCTGTACATGTAGGTCATCGTCTACACAAAGATTTACCGAATTCAAAATTTATTTCTTATGAAAATACAGGACATTTACTACCTGAAGAAAAGCCTGAACATGTTTATGAAGAAATTATCGCTTTTTCCGCGCAATAAAATGAAACTTTAATCAGTCCCCACCTAACTTCTTTGCTTCCGCTGAATTTTGAGGTCGGGGTCTTACTGCCCGGAAAATAGCGGGATAATATAAAAAAGGCTGTCGGAAATTCCGACAGCCTATAATGAACAGCTTCCACTTTCTTTTATTACAAGTAATTCCATAGCTAATTTCTCACATTTTTCAAGCGCAGGTACTTCCTCAAAAGACATAAAGTATATATGTTGAATCTTCTTTGCGATGTATTTTGGATCGTCAAACACACTTATGACGTTCACAACATCGCTCGCTTCTGTTTCATAAAACTCCGGTCCCATTTGAAACGGATCCCAATTCTTCACAACCTCTATCATCTTTTCATATGTACCCATTCGCTTCCCGCCTTTTCACTTTTTAATACTTTTCTTTATCCTATCACATCAGCTATTCTATAAGAAGAGAGAGAACTTTCATAACTTATTGGTTTTACAGAAGAAGGGAGCAAACTTATGCAACTATTTCATAAAGCAATCAATCGACGTGGAACGCATAGTATAAAATGGGATACATATAAAAACGAAGAACTTATCCATGCTTGGATTGCTGATATGGATTTTGAAGTACCAAAACCAATTCAAACTGCCTTAAAACAACGAATCGAACATCCGATTTTTGGCTATACACTTCCTCCCGAAAATATTGGGAATATTATTTGTAACTGGACAAAACAACAATACGACTGGGATATTCAAAAAGAATGGATTGTCTTTAGCGCCGGAATCGTTCCAGCTCTTAGTACGAGCATACAGGCTTTCACAAAAGAAAACGAATCCGTTCTCGTACAACCACCTATTTATCCTCCATTTTTCGAAATGGTCACAACAAACAACAGACAGTTATACGTGAGTCCATTACAGAAACAAAATGATACATATGCGATAGACTTCCAGAATTTAGAAAAGCAGTTTCAGCAAGGCATCAAACTCATGCTTCTTTGTAGCCCTCATAACCCAATCGGGCGCGTTTGGACGAAAGAGGAACTTGTGCAGCTCGGATCGTTATGTACTAAATATAACGTAATCGTTGTGGCGGATGAAATTCATTCCGATATTATTTATGCAGATCATACACATACACCGTTCGCTTCCTTATCTGAAGAATTAGCAGAGCGCACTATCACTTGTATGGCTCCAAGTAAAACATTTAATATCGCTGGATTACAAGCATCGATTATTATCATTCCAAATGAAAAACTCCGTCAAGCCTTTACATCTATCCAATATAGACAAGGCTTCCACGGATTAAATATCTTCGCTTATACAGCGATGCAAAGTGCCTATACAGAATGTAATGATTGGCTAAACGAAATTCGATTATATATAGAAGATAATGCTCAATTTGCTTGTGAATATATTAAAACTCACATACCTGCTCTTTCCGTAACGAAGCCAGAAGGTAGCTTTTTATTATGGATTGACTGTTCTCGTCTAAAGCTTTCTCAAAACGAGCGTACTGCATTACTTGAGGAAAAAGGAAAAATCATTGTTGAACCTGGTGAGAAATACGGGTTAGGTGGCGAAGAACATATTCGAATTAATATCGGCTGTCCACGATCTGTTTTAGAAGAAATTTTAAACAGACTGTGTCATACGTTTTCATAATAAGAAAGGAGTCTGTCCCCCTAATCATTCTTGGACAGACTCCTTTGTAATATTTTGTCGGTAAGTCGATATATTTCAAGTTACGGTCGATATATTCCAATAATCGCCGATATAATTTGAGTTACAGTCGATATATTCCAATAATCGCTGATATATTTTCAATTACATTTCACAAAGAAAGCTACCATTCACGGTAGCTTTTACTTTTTCTTCATATCCGATGCTTTTTTTACAATTACGCCACAAGCAATTCGATCCCCTGATTTACCTGTCGGTTGAGTCATACCATCATCAGGGTTTTCTGTAATAATAATAGACGCTCCATCTTTTCTATGAATCGTCGTTTTTCCTTCTTCAAGTGTGATGTGAGGTGCATCGATTTCCGCTTTAATCTTTCCAGAACCATCTGCAACTACGTTCGGTAAATCACCGTTTTCTGCACCCTTCGGATTAAGAAGACCATGTTTTTTATCATCAGGATTAAAATGATTCCCGGATGATTCAAAACGAGGTGCCTTACACTCTCCAATTTCATGTACATGTAGTCCGTGTGGTCCTGGCGTGAAACCTTCTCCTTTAATCGTAATTTTCACGCCACTTGTTTGCTGCACTACTTTCGCAGTCCCTACTTCATCTCCTGAAGCATTATGTAATTTCACTTCAATTTCTTTCGGCTTTCCTTGGTCACAACCTGCCATCAGAAATAATAAACAACAACTGAAAAAAAGCCGTTTCTTCATTTTATTCCCTCCAAAATATATTCTGCCCTTAGATTGTCCGAGCATAGAGGGAAACATACAAAAATGCATTACTGTTTCTTTTCAGCTAATAGTTTTTCTTCAACTTTCTGCAATCGCTCTGCTTCTCTTTTTGATACACGAATAAACATACGCCACGTGGCAATAGCACCGATAATAAATAGAACGCAAACAATCCCTGGAATAATATATTCTGTTTTATCTTCCGGAAAATATAAAGGCATCATATAGAACACTCCTTATTATAGGATTTATAAAACATCAGAATTTTCTGTTATATCATTTTAAATTATAGTGGAACCTATCCATATTCTCAAGGGGCGTTCTGAAAGCAAATGATTTCTTTGACTCCTTCTCCTACTTTCCTTACTATAAACTTGAGGTGAAAAATATGAGAGAAACATTTGAAATTGGCGAAATCGTTACTGGTATTTATAAAACAGGAAAATACATCGGCGAAGTTACAAATAGCCGCCCTGGCAGTTACGTCGTAAAAGTATTAGCTGTTTTAAAACATCCGGTGCAAGGTGACTTACATAACGTAAAACAAGCTGACGTACCATTTTTCCATGAAAGACGCGCTTTAGCTTTCCGTGAACAGACGAACATTCCAGAGCAAATGGTGAAAAAATATGAAGGAGAAATTCCGGATTATACCGAGTCACTAAAATTAGCATTAGAAACTCAAATGAATTCATTTTCTGAAGATGATTCACCTTTTGCAGAGCGTAGTCTAGAAACATTACAACAGTTAAAGAAAGACTACAAACTCTAAAAAACAAAACGACCAAATTACATAATGTGCAATTTGGTCGTTACTGTGTGCTCACTTTCTTTAACACTTTTGAAAAATCAACAAGTTCTCCTAATGTTGGAGGTGCTGGCTTTACTAAATACTCTTTATCTTTTTCTACTAGTTTAAAAATATTGTACGTCGTCATCGCATCATCAAGCGCACAATGATGCTTCCCTGTCCCTACTTTTCCATACGCCTCAATTGCTTTCCATAATCCTGTTTGATTTCTTTCTCCAAAAAACTTCTTATACTCAAGCGATAAATCACGACACTGTCCGAAGAATGGAAAAGCTATCCCTGCCATTTCACAATTATGTTTCAGCACTTTCATATCCATATTTCCCCACGTTACAATTGTCGGTTTACATTTCGTTTCGTATTCTGCAAGCTTCTTAACGAGTTCAGGAAATGAAATCCCTTTATCCACGACTTCTTGTTTTATTCCTAAAAACTTCTTACATCGATCCGTTAAAGAAGGAAATGTTTTCGGCCTGACATGTGATGAATACGTATCTTCTACCTTACAGCCAGCAACTGAAACGAGTCCTACCTCAATAATCTCTGGAAAAAATCCTTTCGGTTTCTTTCTATGCTGGGGCATCGTAAACTCAAAGTCTAAAAATAAAAATCGTTGTTCATCCATACGATCCCTTCCTTATCATTTTTGTCATTCCTTTCTATTTGACACTCCTACACGAACAAGCTCGAATGCTAATTCCATTTTAAATATTCAGATTGGATGTATCTTATATATATGTCAAATGCCCACAAATATTTTAAAAAATAAGAAAAAATGACCTATGCAGAAAATATGACAAAATCTCTCCTTTCATTTACATCCGCAGTTTTTCTACTTTATAATGACGTTATGTGTGTTTCATCTAGTTAATATTTGACACACTAAGAAAAATGAATGAAAGGAGATGAGATTTTTGCACGAAACAACGCAAGAACTCGCTAACTGGCAGTATTATTTTGCTATCGCAGTCTTTTTAATTACATATGCCATTATTATTTCTGAAAAAATTAATCGCGCTGTCATCGCACTTCTCGGTGCAGCATTCATGGTAATTGTGGGGGTCGTCGATTTACATAACGCCTTTACGAAACATATTGAATGGGGAACGATTACGCTACTCATCGGTATGATGATTTTGGTGAACATTACGAGTAAATCAGGTGTTTTCCAATACGTTGCCATTAAAGCAGCAAAAGGGGCACAAGGAAATCCAATTAAAATTTTAATTTCCCTTTCCCTACTTACCGCGCTTGGCTCCGCATTTTTAGATAACGTTACAACTGTACTTCTTGTTGTTCCAGTTACTTTATCTATTACGCGCATACTGCAAGTAAATCCTGTTCCTTATTTACTTTCTGAAATTATTTTTTCAAATATTGGAGGAACAGCAACATTAATTGGTGATCCACCTAACATTATGATTGGTTCTGCAAATAAGCATTTAGACTTCAATGCTTTCCTATTGAATCTAGCACCAATCGTAATTATTATTATTGCAGTTACAGCAACAATACTTTACTTCATGTACCGTAAACAATTAATTGCCGATCCTGTACAAGTTAAAAAATTAATGAGCTTAGATGAAAAACAATACATTAAAGATCCAGTATTAATGAAAAAATCTTTAACGGTACTTGGACTTACAATTGTAGGTTTCATGACTCATTCTATTTTCCATATTGATGCCGCTATTATCGCCTTAACTGGTGCTACTGTACTTATGTTAATTGGTGTGAAAGAACATGAAATTGAAGAGGTATTCGCAAGTGTAGAATGGGTAACAATCTTCTTCTTCGCAGGGCTATTCGTACTTGTTGGAGGACTTATCGATATCGGTCTTATCAAAATGTTAGCTCAAAAAGTAATTGGTATAACAGGCGGAGATATTTCTTACGCATCCATCCTTATTTTATGGGTATCTGGTATCGCCTCTGCAACAATTGATAACATCCCATTCGTTGCAACAATGATTCCACTTATTAACGATATGGCAGTTGGGCTAGGCTTATCACCATCTGACGCACAAATCGATGTATTATGGTGGGCATTAGCACTAGGTGCTTGTCTGGGCGGAAACGGAACATTAATCGGAGCTTCTGCTAACGTAATCGTTGCAGGTATCGCGAGCCGCGAAGGACATAAATTTAGTTACATGGACTTCCTAAAAGTCGGTTTCCCAATTATGATCGTTTCATTAATCATTTCTCACATTTATATTTATTTACGCTACCTTATGTAGTAAAAAAAGCGCTCTGATAATCAGGGCGCTTTTTTACTTATATCTAAAATATATCGACTTATCAACAAAAAAGAAAAATCTACTCTTTATATCTCACCGGTTCATTTCGAATGATAAATAAATGAATCGGTAAGAACACTGAAAATGTGATTACATGAATAATCGTAAATAATATAGAGTTCGTTCCGTATCTGTCTAAAATAGCGTAGATAAGATAAATGGACAATACAATCGATACAGCTGTTGCTAGTAAACTTATAATTGGTACGAAATTAAAAATAAAACATGCAACGTATATACCGAATACTTTCCACCCTGCTTCTTCTTTCAAAAAATCTGGTAATTTATCTTTCGCTAAGTCACCCCATGTCTTACTATTCAAAAACGGAATAAACGCAAGCACCCCGTCCGTTGCACCATCATTTTTCGCCATCGAATAAAGTGCAAAAGCCGTTAACAAATATGAAATAATTGCCCAAATTAATATAACAAGAATAAACGCAAAACTAAGAGCAAAGAAACCTGCTAATACGCCTTGATCCTCCATCTTATCCTCTCCTCTCTACTTTCAACATATTTCATTACATTGCAAGTTATGTTTTAAAATTTATCCAAACTCTTTGTATAATAAGAGAAGAAAGAGAATAAGAGAGGAGCAACACTTATGCATCCATTTGTAAAAGCATTACAAGAGCATTTCACAGCTCATCAAAATCCTGAAAAAGCAGAACCTATGGCTCGTTATATGAAAAATCACTTCCCATTTCTAGGTATTCAAACACCGGAAAGACGCCAATTATTAAAAGACATCATTCAAATACATACTCTCCCAGATCAAAAAGACTTCCAAATTATCATACGTGAGCTTTGGGACTTACCAGAACGTGAATTCCAAGCGGCCGCACTTGATATTATGCAAAAATATAAAAAGCATATAAACGAAACTCATATCCCCTTCTTAGAAGAACTGATTGTCACAAAATCTTGGTGGGACTCTGTCGATAGCATCGTCCCTACATTTTTAGGCGATATCTTTTTAAAACATCCAGAATTAATTTCTGCCTATATTCCAAAATGGATTGCATCAGATAACATATGGTTACAACGTGCCGCTATTTTATTCCAACTAAAATATAAACAAAAGATGGATGAAGAACTTCTTTTCTGGATTATTGGACAACTACATTCTTCAAAAGAATTTTTCATTCAAAAAGCGATTGGCTGGGTCCTTCGTGAATATGCAAAAACAAATCCGGATGTAGTTTGGGAATACGTTCAAAACAATGAGCTCGCTCCATTAAGTAAGCGTGAAGCAATTAAGCATATTAAGCAAAATTACGGAATAAATAATGAAAAAATAGGCGAGACTCTATCATAGATAGACGCGTTCCTCTATTGAGATTTAAAAAAGAACGTGTTAGAATATGTTCATTATTATTAATATAAGTAGCGATGACGGACTTATAAGTACTTGCATAAAAAGCGATTCAGGGATAGTGAAAGCCTGAAGCCGCAAGGAAACGGCAGTCCCGAGCAATACATGATAAAGTGGATGCACCTTTTGTGTATCAACTAGGGTGGAACCGCGGGCAAACGCTCGTCCCTAGGCAAATAAGCCTTGGGATGAGCGTTTTTTTATGTTCTTTTTAGCATATACTGCTCGTTTCCAAAGTATCAGAGTATGTCATCGCCAATACGTTAACTTTCAAAAGGAGGATTTTCTTATGTATTCAATGGAACAAGTTGTAAACTTAGCGAAACATCGCGGTTTTGTTTTCCCTGGTTCTGAAATTTACGGTGGTCTTGCAAACACTTGGGATTACGGTCCACTTGGAATCGAATTAAAAAATAATGTTAAAAAAGCTTGGTGGAAAAAATTCATTCAAGAATCTCCATACAACGTTGGTTTAGACGCAGCTATTTTAATGAACCCTAAAACTTGGATCGCTTCTGGTCACGTTGGTAACTTCAACGATCCAATGATCGACTGTAAAAAATGTAAAGCTCGTCACCGTGCTGACAAATTAATTGAGGATGCTTTAGATGCAAAAGGCATCGAAATGGTTGTTGATGGTCTTACTTTCGACCAAATGGCTGACTTAATGAAAGAACATGAAGTAAAATGTCCTGATTGCGGTAGTGAAGAATTCACTGAAATCCGTCAGTTCAACTTAATGTTCAAAACATTCCAAGGTGTTACAGAGTCTAGCACAAACGAAATCTTCCTTCGTCCTGAAACAGCACAAGGTATTTTCGTAAACTTCAAAAACGTTCAACGCTCTATGCGTAAAAAGCTTCCATTTGGTATCGGCCAAATCGGTAAGAGTTTCCGTAACGAAATCACGCCTGGTAACTTCACATTCCGTACACGTGAATTCGAACAAATGGAACTTGAATTCTTCTGTAAGCCTGGTGAAGATTTAGAGTGGTTTGCATTCTGGCGTGAAACTTGTAAAAACTGGTTACTTTCACTTGGTATGTCTGAAGAGAGCATGCGTCTTCGTGACCACGGTGAAGAAGAGTTATCTCACTACAGTAATGCAACAACTGACATTGAATTCAAATTCCCATTCGGTTGGGGCGAACTTTGGGGCGTTGCATCTCGTACAGACTTCGACTTAAAACGTCACATGGAACATTCAAACGAAGACTTTAACTATATTGATCCACAAACGAATGAGCGTTACGTGCCATACTGCATCGAGCCATCTTTAGGCGCAGACCGCGTAACATTAGCATTCTTATGTGATGCATATGAAGAAGAGCAATTAGAAAACGATTCTCGTACAGTTCTTCGTTTCCACCCTGCTTTAGCACCATACAAAGCAGCTATCTTACCATTATCTAAGAAGCTATCTGAAGGTGCTACTGAAGTATTCGCAGAATTAGCTAAAGACTTCATGGTAGTCTTTGATGAAACTGGTTCTATCGGTAAACGTTACCGTCGTCAAGACGAAATCGGTACACCATTCTGTATCACATACGACTTCGACTCAGTTGAAGACAAAGCTGTTACAGTACGTGACCGTGACACAATGGAACAAGTTCGTATGCCAATTAGCGAACTAAAAGGTTTCTTAGAGAAGAAAATCCAGTTCTAATTATAAGAAAAAGAGGCTGCTCATAAGAGCACCTCTTTTTTACTTTTCACGTTTTTCTTTAATTGCTACTGTACATCTTGATATACATAGTAAATCATCATTTTCATCAATAATACGAACATCCCAAACCATTGTCGATTGTCCTCTATGTATCGGTGTTCCGATCGCTGTTACAATTCCATCTTTCTTTGAGCGAATGTGGTTTGCATTAATTTCTAATCCGAAACAAACACATTTTTCTTGATCAATTAAATTATATGAACCAACACTTGCCACTGTTTCCGCTAATGCAACCGATGCACCTCCATGTAAAAATCCAAACGGTTGATGCGTACGCTCATCAACAGGCATCGTAGCAACTACCTTATCTTCTGTCATCTCTAACAACTCAATTCCAAGTGAATCCATTAAAGTTTTTGCCATATCGCTTCCCCCTTCTCTTACTTTAATTAAATGTATAATTTTACCTATTTATTTTCAAACTACTTATAACACTTATATAAGGAGGCTTCACCTAAATGAAACAGAAATTTTGTATATTACTGCTTATGTTCTCCTTGCTGACTATTGTACCAAATTGTGCAATAACAGCCAAAGCATCTAACCTGACAATCGATGTTAAGACTGTAACGCAAAAAGGTAAGAAACCTTATATAGAATATCAAATAAATAGGCCTTCTTTTCACAACTTTTCTGATTCTAAATTTCAAAATAAACTCAATTTATACTACAAAAAATCCACTGACAAATTTAAAAACAAATTAGAAAAAGAAGCAAAAAAATATTATAAAGAGACAGAAGGATCTAGTACACCCTTTCATCCGTACGTAGCAAATGTTGATTATAAAGTCTCTTTAAACAAACCACCTTTTCTTAGCCTATATGTGAATTACTATCAATATACTGGCGGAGCACACGGTCTTTATACGTGGAAGGCAAATACATTTGATTTAAACGAAAAAAAGGTGCTGCACTTAGACGATTTATTTCAACAAAAGGATAAATATAAAGATGTAATCCGTGCAGAGATTGTACGACAAATTAAACAAAATGAAAGCATTTATTTTCCTGATGCAACTGAAAAAGTAATGAGTATGAAAAAATTTCACTTCTTTTTAGAGCCAGACAATCTCGTCATTTATTTCCCTTTATATGAGATTGCTCCCTATTCAAGTGGAATTCCGCAATTTCGTATTCCATATACGTTGCTAAGAGACTATTTAAAGCCTTCTTATCAAAATATTTTGATTGACAACAAGTAAATATTTTCGCTACGATAATGTTAACCTAAAAACAACAGGAGGTTAACATTATGAGAAGATTTCATGTTTTAGATTTAGCATTAGCTGCCATGTTCGTTGCTCTTATGGCCATCGGTGCAAATATTGTATCTTGGGCACCTTTCTTACAAGTAGCAGGCATCCCATTATCTATGCAACCATTTTTCGCAATTTTAGCAGGTCTTCTTCTTGGAAGTAGACTTGGTGCCTTATCCATGACTGTATATATGCTCGTTGGCTTAGCCGGCGCACCAATCTTCGCTAACTTCAAAGCTGGATTTGGAGCACTTTTAGATCCTACTGGTGGTTTTATTATCGCCTTTATTATCGTTGCTTACGTATCAGGAAAACTAGTAGAACAAAAAGAAAGACCAACTTTCATTACATTTGCAATTGCCTCTTTCACTGGAATTATTTTAACTTATATAATCGGTACTACTTACATGTACGGAGCAGTCAATCTCTTTATGGGCGGTAATATGAGCTATAAAGCTGCTTGGATGGTTATGATGTGGTTTGCAGTAAAAGATATTGCATTTACAATTATCGGTGCTATTATCGCACCTCGCATATACTATGCTGTGCGTCGTTCTGCTTATCAGCATTCTCATTCGACGATTTCATAATAAAAAAGAGTTATTGCAGATTGCTGCAATAACTCTTTTTTTATATTAAGACTCTTGATTCGCTTGTTCTTCTAAAATTTTCTTCATCATTGCAACCATGTCATCACGCAATTCTGGGTGTTGCAGGGCCATTTCAATTGTCGTTTGAACGAATCCTAGCTTTTCACCTACGTCGTAGCGCTTTCCTTCGAAATCGTAAGCAAATACACGTTGGATTTCATTTAAGCTTTGGATTGCATCTGTTAATTGAATTTCACCACCAGCACCGACATGTTGCTGTTCTAAGAACATAAAGATTTCAGGCGTTAAAATGTAACGGCCCATAATTGCTAAGTTTGAAGGAGCTGTACCTTGTGCTGGTTTCTCAACGAAATTGCGAACTTGGTAACGACGACCTTCTTGTTCTAATGGATCGATAATTCCATAGCGATGTGTTTCCGACTCTGGAACAGTTTGTACACCAATAACAGAAGAAAGTGTTTTTTCATACTCATCCATTAATTGACGTAAACACGGTTTCTCAGCTTGGACAATATCATCACCTAGTAACACTGCAAACGGCTCATCACCAATGAATTTACGCGCACACCAAACAGCATGTCCTAGTCCCTTCGGCTCTTTTTGACGGATATAATGAATATCTACCATTTTTGAAGAAGCTTGTACTTTTTCAAGCAACTCATATTTTTTCTTCTCTAATAAGTTTTGTTCTAGTTCAAATGCATTATCAAAATGATCTTCAATAGAACGCTTTGTTTTACCAGTAACGATAATAATATCTTCGATACCCGATTTCACTGCTTCTTCTACAATGTATTGGATCGTTGGTTTATCTACTATCGGTAACATTTCTTTCGGCATTGCTTTCGTTGCTGGTAAAAAACGTGTTCCTAATCCAGCTGCTGGGATTATCGCTTTTCTTACTTTTTTCATCACAAAATACCCTCTCTCCTGTCGGAATCAATAGCAATTATTTCCTACATAAAACAAAAGGGAGATTTCGCTCCCTTTTGTTCCTTACTACTTAAAATTACTTTGTATTATAAACGATTCATAATGTCTTCTTTAATAGTAAGTAACTTTTGTTCACTATTTTGTAAAGAACTATCTTTTACACCAAAGTAAAACTTAATCTTCGGCTCAGTTCCAGATGGACGTAGGCAGAACCATGAACCATCCTCTAATTGATATTTTAACACATTTGATTTCGGTAAGTGAATCTCTTCTTTATGTCCATCTTGTAAAGATGTAACGATGCTTGCTTTATAGTCTTCCACTGCTACGACTGTTAAGCCTGCTACTTCTTTCGGCGGATTCTCACGGAACGTTGCCATCATCTCTTGGATTTTTTCCGCTCCATCTTTTCCTTTTAACGTTAACGATACAAGGTCTTCACGGAAGAAACCGTACTTCTCAAATACTTCTAATAGACCGTCATATAACGTTTTCCCTTGTGATTTGTAGTATGCAGCTACTTCACATGCAAATAGGACAGATTGTACTGCATCTTTATCACGGCAGAATGGGCGGATTAAATAACCATAGCTTTCCTCATAACCGAATTGGAATTCATATTGTCCGCTTTCTTCATACTGCCTAATTTTCTCACCGATAAATTTAAATCCAGTTAACGTATCAACTGTATCTAAACCGTATGCTTTCGCAATTGTACGGCCAATCTCAGACGTTACGATTGTTTTTAATACGACACCGTTCTCCGGAAGCGTTCCGTTTTCTTTCTTTTGAGATAGTAAGTAATCAAGCATTAATGCACCTGTTTGGTTTCCTGTTAATACTTGGAACTCACCATTATGATTACGCACTGCTACACCAAGGCGGTCTGCGTCAGGATCAGTTGCGATTAATACATCTGCGCCTACCTTTTCACCGTCACGAATGGCATACTCAAACGCTGCGTGCTCTTCTGGGTTCGGTGATTTTACTGTAGAGAAGTTTGGATCTGGTAACTCTTGCTCTTTTACAACTGTTACATCTGTAAATCCAACTTCTTTTAAACCACGGCGTACAGAAATATTTGATGTTCCATGTAATGGTGTAAAGACGATTTTTAAGTCTTTGCCGACCTTTTGCACCATTTCTTTATTAATGATGACATTGTTCAATTCTGCAGCATATGCATCATCTACTTCTTGTCCAATAATATGTAATAAACCGTCAGCTTTTAATTGCTCTACATCAGCGACTTCAACTGTTAATTCATCTTCTACTGCATTTACGTAGCTAATTAACTCATCTGCTTCTTTTGGAGGTAACTGTCCACCATCTTCACCGTATACTTTGTATCCGTTATATTCAGGTGGATTATGGCTTGCCGTAAGAACGATTCCACTTACTGTATGTAAATGACGAACTGCGAAAGAAAGTACTGGCGTTGGACGTAAGCTTTCAAACACATATGTTGTGATACCGCGTGCCCCAAGTGTAGCAGCAACTTCCATTGCGAACTCAGGTGATTTATGACGAGAATCATAGGCTACAACAACACCGCGTTTTTTCGCTTCCTCACCTAATTTTTCAATAAAGCTTGCTAATCCTTTTGTTGCTTTACGAACTGTATATACGTTTAAACGGTTCGTACCAGCACCAAGTTCACCACGCATACCACCTGTGCCAAACTCTAGATTTTTATAAAAGCTATCCTCGATTTTCTTCTCATCTTGCTTCATATTTTCTAGCTGTTCTTTTAATTCTGCATCTAATTGTGCGTAAGAAAGCCAGCGACTAAATTCTTGTTTCCAATTCATTCTTCTCTCTCCTCTCGCTCGTCATACCTTTATTATATGAAAAAAACATGCTGTATCTCAATATTTTATAAAATCTAACAGGATTTTACTAGGAATATTTGTATACACTATTGTTAAATACTCCACTAAAGGGAATGAGGATTATGCACGAATGGGGCTTGTCAGAAGAGCTCAAAATACAAACAAAGCATATGATTGAAATTGCTGAAAAAGAACTATCGATTATGAGGAACGCAATCGATAAAGAAGACGAATGTATTTTATGCAAAATGGAAGATATTCATCATATGTTAGCAAATGTACAAACATTGGCAGCTACATACTACATTCAGGCATATTTATCACCTTATACGGAAAGTTCATCTTTTATTACGACAGCTATCCAACATTTAAGCGCCAGAAAACATGGTGCTCTTATCGTTGTGGAACGAAACGAGACGCTTGAAGCTCTCATTCAAACTGGAACGACATTAAACGCTCATTTAACTGCACCATTACTCGAATCAATATTTTATCCAGGTAACCCTCTTCATGACGGTGCCGTTCTCGTAAAAAATAATCATATTGTCTCAGCTGCTAATATTCTTCCTTTAACGAAAAGTACAGAAGTTGATCCTGAGCTAGGAACACGTCACAGAGCTGCAATTGGCTTATCAGAAAAGAGTGATGCACTTATATTAGTTGTCTCTGAAGAAACGGGCCGTACTTCTTTTGCTTTAAATGGGGTTTTGTATACGATTTCTTTATAAACACTTTTTTGAACAGCGCGGTAGTAAATGAAGTTATATCGAATTACCAACAAATATACCTACTATATCAATAAAAAAGGCTGTCTCCAAAATTTGAGACAGCTTTTTCTTCAAAAAATTATTCTTCTACAAAATGCTCGAAAAGTATACGAATTACCTACCCATTGCTGGAACTGCCCCATAAATTATGTGCACACAGCGATATCTAAGTACAATAATTATCACTTCATGTCTTGCTAACTCTTTTTGTACTCAAAACATGTTTAGACCTCTTTCATAACAACTATATTTTTTCTAAAATGCTACACTTCCGGCTATTATTTTGTATCTATTTTTAAGAAATAGTAAAAAAGGGTACTTTAGACATCCTATCTAAAGTACCCTTTTATTAAAAATCTATTTTATTATAAAGAATAATTGGAGACTGCAAAATGGTAAAAATATAGCATACTTTCAAAATTATTTATAATTATTAATATTAATATTAAACATAAAGCAACTACTTTTACACGTCTCATCACTTTAAAACCATATGCCAATAATAACGGTATTGTAAACAGCATATGTGCACCATAAATAAATGCTTCAGATGCCCCAAAACCAATAATTCCATGTAAAACAATATTAAATAGTAAACAGAAACTTAAAAACCTTACAAAAGGTTCTTTTCTAAAGTTTTTCCATACAGCTACTATTATAAAAGCATACACAGATACAATCACAATCCATCCGATCATAGTATGCGATGGAAGCATATTTAATTGTGCGAATTGCTCACCTTGTCTTAAAGTAACTTCCGAGAATGATCCAAAGATGAATGAAGATCCTAATACTAAATGAAATGCTAGTATATACTTAGACCCTACATATTCCTCTGAAAAACCTTGTTTCTCTGTAAATTTAATATTAGTATTGATCACATCAATAAGTGATATGTTATTTTCTATAATCACTAATACGAAAAGAAGAACGACCACAATGATAGAAATACCAGTCCAAATGATTCTTTTCTTTAATGTTTTATAACTCATTACACTACCTAAAAACCACATAAACGAATTTGTTAATGTAACTCCCGTTATTCCTATTGCCAATAACATATTAGCAACGCTGAATCCTGCTTTCGCTTCTTTTTCTCCTGTAATAAACGGATAACATACAAAGCACATCAGTACCAATGTGAAATTGGCATAAACAAAAGATTCCGGTGTCCACGTAATAACTAACATAGTAGCTGAAAATCCGTACATAACCGCTAATAGGAAAGAAACAATTACATTCTTACAAATTTTACAACATAACATGTAAATCATGACTACACTTATCGTACTTAAGAATGCTTGGAAAAATATAATACCTTGCACTACATTTTTTACACCTAGTGATGATACCACTGTTGCTATTTCCTCAGTTAAAAAATTTAAAAATGGATGTCGAAACAACACTTCATCTGCAATTGGTATTTTAGCCAAGAAAAAACTTAAAATGTAATAACCCTGATCAAAAGAAAAATACATGTCATACCAGGAAGCTGTTAAAATCTTAGAGTCGTTTTCCATTTTCCAACCGATAAAAAAATAAAATGACCAATAAAAAATGAAAAGGACAAGGGCTAATATCCCCTTTCCTTTATAACCATTCCAAATACTCAATACTTCTTCTCCTCTCTAAGGTAGAAATACCATAATTAGATGTGCTACATACCCAATAACTGTTCCTAACACAAGTCCACCAAAAATCTCATGCCAATGATGTCCTTGGCGCTCTCTTAATTTTTCTTCTTCCGAACTTATATGTTTATTCAACATTCTTGCATGTTTACCAACTGTACGGCGAAGTCCTGTGGCATCAATGATAACAATTGTTAAAATTGCCATCCCGATTCCAAACATCGGGGTATTAAAACCTTCATGAAACCCTATTGTCATGACCATACTTGATAAAATCGTTGTATGCGTACTAGGAAATCCACCATTTCCTACTAAACGAAAAGCATCTTTTCCAGAACGAAGATAATTCACTAAAAATTTCAATACTCCCGAAGCTACCCAAGCTATAAATGGAAGTACACAATATAAATATGTTCCCATTGCTTTACCTCCTATGATTTTGCAATAAATAAAATGCCAGCTACTATACATACCATTCCAGCAATTTTCATGAAATTGATTGTTTCACCAAATAATAATGCTGATGCAATAATAACAAACACATATCCGAAACTCACCATTGGGTATGCATAACTTAAATCAACCTTTCTCAGCACAATCATCCATAATAATGCACTTAAACCGTAAAAAGCTAGTCCGAAAAAGTTCGGTACGTTAATGAAATTCATAATACCTACAGCCGCTGAACTTTGTGATTTCATTGCGCCAAACTTTAATAAAATTTGCCCTACAACTCCCATACCAACTGATAAAATAATCATCAAAAATTGTTGCATCTCTATACTCCTTAACTGTTTATATTCAAAAAATGTTTTATTCCAAATAAAAAACGTTTAAGACACTCCTCTTAAACGTTTTAACAAACCCGAATAGAGTAATTAAAAGTTCAATAGTATAATAATAACTGTTATCGCATATAACAACACTGTTATTAAAATATGCTGATCCTCTAATAAAACTTTATCTGGTTCTCCACCTTTATCTTCCATGTGAACTAAATATAAATAACGAAAAATCCCGTAAATTACAAATGGGATTGTCCACATTAAATAGATACTTTTCCCTGCATTAAAAGTAAAGATAGCATAAGTTACAATAGTTGCCGACGTAACAATTGTACTTAATTGGTCTAACAAAGCAGGAGAATAACTTTCTAATACTTTTCTATGAGAACCTTTATTATTCTGTAACAATACTAATTCATGTCTTCTTTTATTAATGGCCAAGAATAGTGACAGTAATAATGTACATAATAAAAACCACGGTGTAAATGGCACTTGAATAACTAATCCACCGGCCAATGCTCGTAAAACAAATCCAGATGCAATAATTAAAATATCAATGATTACAACATGCTTTAAACGAATTGAATACGCTACATTTAAAATAAAATAGACTGCTAATACTAAGCATAATAACGGATTTAGTATATATGAAACTACTAAAGACGCTACTAAAATAACACAACCTGCCGTAATAGCAAAATACGGATTTAATGCACCCGATGCCATCGGTCGATATCGCTTAACAGGGTGTTGTCGATCTGCCTCAATATCCATAAAATCATTTAAAATATAGACACAGCCAGATATTGCACAAAATAGTGCAAAACAAATTGCAGCTTGTGCCACCATAGTTAAAGATACTTGTTTTATCGAAAAGACTAACGCTGCAAATACAAGCAAGTTTTTAGTCCACTGTTTCGGGCGTAACTGTTTAAAAAACAATACAACTATATTTTGTTGAGATAAAGTTCCTTCCCTCATAATAATAAGAGTGCTTCTATTTTGTCACTCTCTTCTTTCCCTCCCTATTCAATTGTTATTTACTTCTAATACAGGAAAGATTATATCACATAAGTATAACATTGAAAATCAACTATTAAATACCAATAAAAAAGGCTGCCTCAAAAATTTGAGACAGCCTTTTCTTCAAAAAATTATTCTTCTCCAAAACGCTCCACAAGTGTTGCAAGTGTACGTACCATTGCACCAGTTGCTCCAGCTGGACCTAAGTCGTGCGCGCCTTTTGTTTCTGATGTTCCAGCGATATCTAAGTGTACCCACGGTGTATCTTCAGCGAATTCGCCTAAGAATGTACCTGCCATAACCGCATGTCCTTCACGGCCTGGTGAGTTATTTAAATCAGCAAACTTGCTGTTTCGAACGCGTTCTTTATCACGATCAAAAATCGGTAGTTGCCAAATTGGCTCATCTGTTTCCATAGAAGCCTCTAGCACTTGCTCAAATAACTCTTCATTATTTGTCATTGCGCCTGTCGTATAGTTTCCAAGTGCAACAATTACACCGCCTGTTAATGTTGCAACATCAACAAGATAGTTTGCACCAAGTTTTTTCGCATACGTAATACCGTCAGCTAAAGCTAGACGACCTTCTGCATCCGTATTTAATACTTCAATTGTTTTTCCGCTCATAGATGTGATTACATCGTCTGGCTTAAATGCCGTACCACTTACAACGTTATCAGTTGAAGGAATAACAGCGATCACATTTTGTTCTGGGCGAAGTTCACCGATAATTTCCATCGCACCTAATACAGCAGCTGCACCGCCCATATCACCTTTCATACCAACCATGCCTTCACGTGGTTTTAAAGAATAACCACCTGTATCGTATGTAATACCTTTTCCAACGAACCCAATGACATCTGTCCACTCTTCTTTTCCTTTATAAATAAGAGCGATCATTTTTGGTGGCTCTACACTACCTTGGTTTACTGCAAGTAACGCACCCATACCAAGGTCTTCCATTTCTTCTTTCTCAAGAACTTTATAGTCCATATCATACTTCTCCGCTAATTCAACAGCATACTCAGCAAGCTTTGTCGCTGTTAATACGTTTGGCGGCATATTTACAAGTGTACGAGCTGAATTTGTTGCACGTCCATGTACGTAGCCAACTGTTAATGCGGCTTCAATTTCTTGTGCATCTTCCGCTGTAATAGCCGTGAACTTCTCTAACTCTACACGATCCTTTTTATCTGATTTATACGTTTGTAATTCATATGTACCAAGGCCTTGTACCTCTGCTACAATATGAGCGACATCAATCGCGTCTAATTTCTCTGTTACGAAAGAATCAAGTAAGATTGCTGCATCTTGTACTTTTGCTGCTTGCAGTGTTTTAAACGCTTTACCAAGAGCCACACGTAACGTTTCTGTCGTGTAAGATTCCTTCTTTCCTAAACCAACAAAGTAATAACGTTTCACATTTGTTTTCCCTAAGCTATGTACTTTTGAAATGGCCTTTTTCTTCGTAGATAATTCTTTCTCTTCTAGTAAAACTTGTAATTGCCCTTCAAACGCTTTGTCCAGTTCTTGTACAAAACTACTCATTTTCTCTTCTTCAAATAAAGCAACAATTACCGCTTCATGACCTGCTAATTCTTTTTGTACTTGAAACATGTTCAGACCCCCTAAATTTCTCTATTTTTATTATAACTATATTTTTTCTAAAATGCGATAATTCGGACTTTTATTTTGTATCTATTTTTAAGGAATAATAAAAGGGTACTTTAGACATCCTATCTAAAGTACCCTTTTATTAAAAATCTATTTTATTATAAAGAGTAGTTCGAGACTGCAAAATGATAGAAATATAACATACTCTCAAAATTATTTATTAATATTAATAGTAATATTATACATAAACCGACTACTTTTATACGTCTCATCACTTTAAAGCCATATGCCAATAATAAAGGTATTGTAAATACCATATGTGCCCCATAAATAAATGCTTCAGATGCTCCAAAGCCAACAATTCCATGTAAAACAATATTAAATAGTAAACATAAACTTAAAAACCTTACAAAAGGTTCTTTTAAAAAGTTTTTCCATACAACTACCAATATAAAAGCATACACGGATACAACTACAATCCAACCGATTATAGTATGTGAAGGAAGAAGGTTCAAATGTGCAACTTCACTTCCTACTCGCAATGGTACTTCTGAAAATTTACCAAAGATAAAGGAAGATCCTAATAATAGATGAAACATCAATATACCTACTGGTTTGACGTATTCTGGTGAAAAACTCTGTTCTTGCGTAAAGCCCATACTAGACTTCACTGCCTCGATAAGAACTACATTATTTGCGTTCATTACTAAAACAAACGTAATCACGACAATAACAATAGAAATACTAGTCCAAATAATTTTTTTCTGCAATTTTTTATAACTCATTACACTACCTAAAAACCACAGAAACGAATTAGTTAAAGTGACCCCAGTTATTCCTAATGCCAATAATATATTGGTAATATTGAACCCCATTTTTGCTTCTTTTTCCCCATTAATAAATGGATAACACACAAAACACATCAGTACCAATGTGAAATTTGCATAAATAAAAGATTCCGGTGTCCACGTAATAACTAACATAGTAGCTGAAAATCCGTACATAACCGCTAATAGGAAAGAAACAATTACATTCTTACAAATTTTACAGCATAATGCATAGATCATCACTACACTAATTGCGCTTAAGAATGCTTGAATGAATATAATACCGTGTACTATATTCCCTACTTTTACTGTTTCAAGTATCCACATGAATCCTTGAACAAAATAATAAAGGAATGGATGTCGGAACCAGCTCATCCCTACTATCTCTCCTCTCTCAAGGAAAAAACCAAAAATGTAATATCCTTGATCAAAAGAAAAATAGGTATCACTCCACTCCCCACTCAAAATTTTGGAGTGAGTATCCATTTTCCAACCAATGAAAAAATAAAACGAACAATAAAAAATGAAAAGGACAAGGGCTAATATCCCCTTTCCTTTATAATTATTCCAAATACTCAATGCTTCTTCTCCTCTCTAAGGTAGAAATACCATAATTAGATGTGCCACGTACCCAATAACTGTTCCTAACACAAGTCCACCAAAAATTTCATGCCAATGATGTCCTTGACGCTCTCTTAATTTCTCTTCTTTCGAACTAATATGTTTATTCAACATTTTTGCATGTTTACCAACTGTACGGCGAAGTCCTGTGGCATCAATGATAACAATTGTTAAAATTGCCATCCCGATTCCAAACATCGGCGTATTAAAACCTTCATGAAACCCTATTGTCATGACCATACTTGATAAAATCGTTGTATGCGTACTAGGAAATCCACCGTTTCCAACTAAACGAAAAGCATCTTTTCCAGAACGAAGATAATTCACTAAAAATTTCAATACTCCCGAAGCTACCCAAGCTATAAATGGAAGTACACAATATAAATATGTTCCCATTGCTTTACCTCCTATGATTTTGCAATAAATAAAATGCCAGCTACTATACATACCATTCCAGTAATTTTCATGAAATTGATTGTTTCACCAAATAATAATGCTGACGCAATAATAACAAATACATATCCGAAACTCACCATTGGGTATGCATAACTTAAATCAACCTTTCTCAGCACAATCATCCATAATAATGCACTTAAACCGTAAAAAGCTAGTCCGAAAAAGTTCGGTACGTTAATGAAATTCATAATACCTACAGCCGCTGAACTTTGTGATTTCATTGCGCCAAACTTTAATAAAATTTGCCCTACAACTCCCATACCAACTGATAAAATAATCATCAAAAATTGTTGCATCTCTATACTCCTTAACTGTTTTATTCCAAATAAAAAACGTTTAAGACTCTCCTCTTAAACGTTTTAGTAAACCCGAATAGAGTAATTAAAAGTTCAATAGTATAATAATAACTGTTATCGCATATAACAACACTGTTATTAAAATATGCTGATCCTCTAATAAAACTTTATCTGGTTCTCCACCTTTATCTTCCATGTGAACTAAATATAAATAACGAAAAATCCCGTAAATTACAAATGGGATTGTCCACATTAAATAGATACTTTTCCCTGCATTAAAAGTAAAGATAGCATAAGTTACAATAGTTGCCGATGTAACAATTGTACTTAATTGGTCTAACAAAGCAGGGGAATAACTTTCTAATACTTTTCTATGAGAACCTTTATTATTCTGTAACAATACTAATTCATGTCTTCTTTTATTAATAGCCAAGAATAGTGACAGTAATAATGTACATAATAAAAACCACGGTGTAAATGGCACTTGAATAACTAATCCACCGGCCAATGCTCGTAAAACAAATCCAGATGCAATAATTAAAATATCAATGATTACAACGTGCTTTAAACGAATTGAATACGCTACATTTAAAATAAAATAGGTTGCTAATACTAAGCATAATAACGGATTTAGTATATATGAAACTACTAAAGACGCTACTAAAATAACACAACCTGCCGTAATAGCAAAGTACGGATTTAATGCCCCCGATGCCATCGGTCGATATCGCTTAACAGGGTGCTGTCGATCTGCCTCGATATCCATAAAATCATTTAAAATATAGACACAGCCAGATATTGCACAAAATAGCGCAAAACAAATTGCAGCTTGTGCCACCATAGTTAAAGATACTTGTTTTATTGAAAAGACTAACGCTGCAAATACAAGCAAGTTTTTAGTCCATTGTTTCGGGCGTAACTGTTTAAAAAACAATACAACTATATTTTGTTGAGATAAAGTTCCTTCTCTCATAATAATAAGAGTGCTTCTATTTTGTCACTCTCTTCTTTCCCTCCCTATTCAATTGTAATTTCCTTCTAATACAGGAAAAATTATAACACATAAATTAAACATTGAAAATCAGTTATTAAATACCAATAATAAAGGGCTCTCCTCTATATTAATGTTTCTAAAAAATACAGAAGGAAGCCCTATCAACTATATATTCTATTTCAAATATTGCCCCCGAAACACCTGCATCGTTTCGTCTTGATTTAACATCGTTAATTCTTCTTCTGAAAACTTACCGTTTCCAACTTTCACTACATACACATTTACTTTTTTCTTACCCCATTGGCTATAAACATCTTTCACCGTATCATAGTACAAATCAAGACGGTTTCCTTTTATTGCACCGCCCTTATCTGCTACTACACCATACCCATAACCTGGTACGAATAAAATTGTTCCAATTGGGAATACGCGTAAGTCTGCTGCGATTGTGGAATATAAATCCCTTTTCGCCTTAACACCTGAATATGTAATACCATACTCCGGATGTCCCGGCCTCTTACCAGTTGATTCAATTCCCGACGTATAACCTGTTGCCGTCATTTCAATTGAACGATATTTAGACCAGTCGTTTGCCTGCTCTAAAGCATTTATCACTTCTTTACTCGGAGCAACATTTCTCTTAACTTCTGCTGCATGTACTTCTTTTGCACTCGTTCCCTCATACTTCTTTACAATCTCTAATAAAGAAACTCCTGTGAAAGCATTCCATGTTACGCATAATGCAATTGCAAGTAAACAAGTCATCATAATGCGAATACAATATCGTTTTAACATTTTTATATTCCACACTCCTTCATCGTTAATCATTCCCTATACCATGAAGGAATATGCAAAAAAATAATCTCCAACTTAATTGGAGATTAAAACATTTGATATCCGCTTTTCCGAAGTTTCTTGATTACGACTCCTGCTAAAGCAGCCCCTACTAATCCAGTAGATAGAATAAATACGTCTGCTTGTCCTAAGTGCGATACACTTGTCCCAAATGAAGAAAATGTTTCTTTCGGTTTTGAAAAATAATCCCACATACTCGCTTTATTAATAATAAGCATACAAACAATCGGATACACAATAACCATCACCCAAGTAGCTCGCAAAATCATGTTGAGTAAAAATCCAATTCCAAAGAACAAAATAAAAAATAACATCATTGAAATAAGTAGTACCGGTATACTCACTCTTTCTCCCTCTCCTTCGCATGCGCCGTAAATACGTGATAGGCTGTATAACCAAATTGCTCTCCTGGATTTAATGTTTTATCCATTTCAAGATGTAATTCTGATTTTCTTTCTAACAAATACTTAATAAGCACAGACGTATTTGGATCGTCCGCAATCGTATCTGGATGTAGAAACGCCACTTCAGACAATTCTTTCTCCTGTATAATAATATTTTCTCCTTCAGGCTCCAAAAGGAAAATAATCATATTATCACTAATCTCATTACGAATAATACCCGATCGAACACCAATGATCCCCTTCACATGAGCGACAATGCCTGTCTCTTCTAATACTTCGCGTTTCACAGCTTCATCAACCGTCTCACCTTCATTTACAAAACCAGCCGGTAAAGACCATTTCCCTTTTAATCCACTGTATTTTTTCTTAACGAATAGCCACCTGCCATCTTTTGTAGCTACTAGGCCACTAACAGCTAGCCATACCTTCCCTCGTTTCTCCATGATGTAATAACCTCCTCTTTCAGAACGGACAGAATATTCTTTCTTTTTATATTATACTATATTTTTAATATGAAAAAAGCAGAAACAGCTCTTAGCCGTTTCTGCTTTTTCTACTATATATTAAAAGAACTTTAATTTACCTTTTTTAAGAACTAATAAAGGTCCACCTAATAAGAATAGGTAACGGTTATCGATTACTTTCTTCATGAAGGAAGCTTTCCAACCTGTTAACTTTTTACCCATAACAACGCCCATTGCATCGTCATGACCTAAAGAACATACAGATCCTTTATTATCAAATGCGAATTTTTTCATTTCACCTTTACCACGAACTAATACAGTTAAGTTGTGTGCAATATTGTAACCTTGTTGAATTGCGATTTGTGCTGTTGGTGGGTATGGACGGTTAATTTCTTCATTAATGATTAACGCTGCGTCACCAACCATAAATACATCTTCGTATCCTGGAGCATGCATGTACTCATCAACTTTTACACGTCCGCGCATTGCTTCAAATCCAGACTCTTCCACAATACCGTTACCACGAACACCTGCAGCCCAAACTACTGTTTCAGACTTAATTAATTCAGTGTCATCGCCATTCGCAACGATAATACCTTCTTCAGTTGCTTCTTTAATTGCTGTACCGATGCGGAATTCTACACCTTTTTTCTCAAGTTGTTTTACAGCGTATTCTACTAACGCTGGATCGAAACCTGGAAGTGCTGTTGGAGCAGCTTCTACACAGATGATACGTGCTTTTTCACGTGGTACATTGTACTCTTTGCAAAGTTCAGGAACACGGTTTGCAAGCTCACCTACGTACTCGATACCAGTAAATCCAGCACCACCAACAACGATTGTTACTAACTCATCGCGTTGTTCAGTTGCATATTTAGAGAAACTAGCTTCCATATGCTCACGAATTTCACGAGTTGCATTAATGTTAGCGATTGAGAATGCATGCTCTTTTAATCCTGTAATTCCGAATGTTTCTGATTCGAAACCAAGACCAATTACTAAGTAGTCATACTCTAACTCGCCGTCTTTTAAGATAATGCGTTTTTCAGCAGCTTTAATTTCTACTACTGTGTCTTGTACAAAGTTCACTTTATTTGTATCAATAACGTCTTGAATATCTAGACAGATTTTTTCATCTTGTAATGTACCAGCTGCGCTCTCGTGTAACCAAGTCGCTTGGTAGTGATAGCTGTTGTTGTTTACTAGCGTAATTTCAGCTTCATTTACAGATAATGCTTTTTGCAGACGAACAGTCGTAATCATCCCGCCATAACCTGCACCTAAAACTACGATTTTTGGAGTCTTCACCAAATCACAACCCTTTTCTTTATATAATAGTAATGAGAAATAATACCAAGTACTAAAAACTCTATTTGTCAAGAATGTGGAATTTATCACATTCTATATCATAACAAAACGCAGTCAAAAAATCGTACGAATTTTGTCATAGAAATTTAACATAATACTTCCCTATATTAGTCGGTTTTATTCCAGAATTCAAGCGTCTGGAGAATTATCAATATTTTAAAATAACATAGCGTTTTCAAGGGTTTTTTAGACTTTTTTTCATGTATTTTCCTTTCTGTATATTTTATACAATAAAAAAGAACCTATGCGAAAACTTACACACAATTCAGTCGTTTTCAGAAGTATTATGAACTCAAATATGCTATCATTTATTTGAAAGTGTCATCATTTGCAGGATTTTCGTGTACATATGAACAATATATGAAATCAATATCAAAATTCCATCTATAGGGGGAATGAAAGTGGCAGAAAATCAAAAAGTTTACGACATAACAATTATTGGTGGTGGTCCAACAGGGCTGTTCACAGCATTTTATGGCGGTATGAGACAAGCAAGTGTAAAAATCATTGAAAGCTTACCTCAACTTGGAGGACAATTATCCGCACTCTACCCTGAAAAATACATTTATGATGTAGCTGGATTCCCAAAAGTGCGCGCACAAGAATTAGTTGATAACTTAAAAGAGCAAATGAAGAAATTTGACCCAACCGTTTGTTTAGAAGAAGCTGTCGATACGCTTGAGAAACAAGCTGACGGTATATTTAAACTTGTTACGAATAAGCAAACTCACTATTCTAAATCAGTTATTATTACTGCTGGCAATGGTGCTTTCCAACCACGCCGCTTAGAATTAGAAGGTACAGCAAAGTATGAAAAGAAAAACTTACATTATTTCGTTGATGATATGAATAAATTTGCCGGTAAGCGCGTCGTAGTATTTGGCGGCGGCGATTCAGCTGTTGATTGGACAATGATGTTAGAACCGATCGCTGAAAAAGTTACAATCGTTCATCGCCGCGATAAATTCCGTGCGCATGAACATAGCGTCGAAAACTTAATGAATTCTCGTGCAGAAGTAAGTACACCGTATGTTCCAGTTGAACTCATTGGTGATGACAAAATTGAACAAGTCGTTCTTCAGCACGTAAAAACTGAAGAAAAAGTTATCATCGATGTTGATGACGTAATTGTAAACTATGGCTTCGTTTCTTCTCTTGGCCCAATTAAAAACTGGGGCTTAGATATACAAAAAAACAGCATCCTTGTAAATTCAAAAATGGAAACAAATATTCCTGGCATTTACGCTGCTGGTGACATTTGTACATATGAAGGAAAAGTAAAACTCATTGCTTGCGGCTTCGGTGAAGCACCAACAGCAGTAAACAATGCAAAAGCTTACTTCGATCCAAATGCAAAACTTCAACCAATGCATAGCTCAAGCATGTTTTAATATGTAGAAATAAAAGCTCCTTCCATACGTGGAAGGAGCTTTTATTTTATATACCACGAAAGCACACTGAATTCGATAAACTATCGAACTCAGTGTGCTTTTCGTCTAAAAAAATTATTGTTTTCTTCTTCTACCTAATACGAATAATACTCCGCCAACTAAGAATGAAATTCCAGCACCAACTGACATCATCCATGGAGACGCTGCCCCTGTTTTCGGTAATTCTCTTTCTGTTTTTACTTGCGGCTCTTTAATTAATTTTTCCAATCTTACTTCCGGTTTCACTTCTGGCTCCTTCGGTTCTTTCGGATCTTCTGGTTTCACTTCTGGCTCCTTCGGATCTTCCGGTTTCACTTCTGGCTCCTTCGGTTCTTTCGGATCTTCCGGTATCTTAAAATCTTCTTTTGTTTTCGGTAAAATTGTAACTGTAGGCTCAAGTGGCGGATTTATTTTATCGTCCACTACTGCTTTATTTGTTATCCCTTTACTCGGCGCTTCTTTTACCTTCGCTTTAAAAATAATACTACGTTCTTTCGTATCTGTAATTTCTAGATACTTGGCGATTACTTTTCCAAACTCCATTTTTAACTCTATTGGATTTGGCTCAGCCCCTTCAAATCTAATACTACCTTGCACGTATTCTAAACCGGCTGGAATTTCATCTTCTATTGTAACTACATCTAGTTTTCCGTTTTCCACCGTATTTTTGAAGCTAATTCGGTATTCTACTTCTTCTCCTAGCTTTGGCTCTTTATTACTTACTGTCTTCGCTGCTGTTAACTTACCATCTTTATATTCTGGCTTTATTTTCGCTGTCGGTTCTATAACTGGATGTTTCGGATCATCCACTTCAATAATCGCTTTATTTGTTATTTCTCCTCCAACTTTTGCTGTTTCTTTTACCTTTACTTTAAAGATGACACTTCTTTCTTTCGTATCCGTAATTTCTGGATACTTCACTGTTACTTTTCCATTCTCTACTTTAAGTTCTGTAGGCACAGGCTTATCACCTACGGCCTCCAGACTATCTTTCACATACTCTAAACCAGACGGAATTTCATCTTCAATCTTTACATCAACTAACTTCCCGCCATCTACTGTGCCGTTAAAAGTAATTCGATATTCAATTTCTTCCCCTAGCTTTGGTTCATGATTACTTACTTCTTTCCTTGCCTCTAGTTTCCCATCTTTATATTGCGGTGTGATTGGTATAAGTGACTCAACTGGCGGAGTCGTCGGATTATTATCATCAACAATCGCCTTGTTTACAATCTCTTTTCCTACTTGTACCGTCTCTTGTACTCTCACTTTAAAGATGATACTTCTTTTTTTCGTATCCGTAATTTCTGGATACTTTGCTGTTACTTTTCCATTCTCTACTTTAAGTTCCACCGGATATGGTTCCGGCCCATCAGACTTTATACTATCTTTTACGTATTCTAAACCGGCTGGAATTTCATCTTCTACCTTTACCTCAGTTAGTTTTCCGTTCTCTACCGTATTTTCAAAGCTAATTCGATATTCTACTTCTTCTCCTAACTTTGGTTCATGATTACTTACTGTTTTTTCTGCTTGTAATGCACCATCTTTATATTGAGGCTGAATAGAGATATTCGGTTGCTCTGGTGGATTTATTGTATCTTCCACAATCGCCTTGTTCACAATCTCTTCGCCTACTTTAGCTTTTTCTTTCACTTTCACTTTAAAGACGATACTTCTTTCTTTCATATCCGTAATTTCTGGATATTCCGCAAGGACGATTCCGTTTTTCACTTTCACATACAACGGTTTCGGATTCTCTCCCTCGGCTCTTTCACTACCTTCTACAAACTCTAAGCCAGTTGGTAATTCATCCTTAATCTTCACCTTCGCTACTTTTCCATGCTCTACTACGTTACGGAAAGTAATTCGATACTCTACTTCTTCTCCTAATTTTGGAGCTGGATTATTTACTGTTTTCTCAGCTTTTAGTTTTCCGTCCTTATACTCCGGCGTAATAATCGCTTCTGGTTTTTGCGGCGGATTCTTCGGATTGTCATCATCCACAATTGCCGTATTCACGATTTTCTTACCGACTTTTGCTACTTCCGTTACTTTCACTTTAAAGATAATACTACGCTCAGCTGTATCAATAGTATTTTCATACTTCGCTGTAATTTTCCCAGCTTCTTCTTTTAACTCTACTGGCGCTGGCTCATTACCTTCTGATTTTAAACTATCCTTCACATACTCTAAACCAGTTGGTAATTGATCCTCAATTTTCACTTCTGCTAGTTTTCCGTTTTCTACCGTATTTTTAAAACTAATTCGGTACTCTACTTCTTCTCCTAGCTTTGGATCTTTTTTATTTACCTTTTTATCAGCTTTAACTTTACCGTCTTTATGCTGCGGGGTAATTTCTACTTCTGGTCGCTCTGGTGGATTTTTTGTATCATCAACAATTGCTTTATTTACAATTGCTTTGTCCACTTCAACAGAATCTTTCACCTTCACTTTAAAGATAATGCTTCTTTCTTTCATGTCAGTGATATTTTCATACTTCGCACTAACCTTACCAGCTTCTTCTTTCAACTCTACTGGTGCTGGCTTATCACCTTCTGCTTTTAGACTATCTTTCACATACTCTAAACCAGACGGAATTTCATCCTCAATTTTCACCTCTGCCAGTTTTCCATCTTTCACCGTATTATTAAATGAAATTCGGTATTCGATTTCTTCCCCTAGCTTCGGTTTATGATTATTCACCTTTTTATGAGTAGCAATTTTACCGTCTTTATATTGCGGTGTAATTTTTGCTGTCGGATCAATTACTGGATGGTTCGGATCATCAACATGGATAATCGCTTTATTTGTGATGTCTTTACCTATTGCAACTGAATCTTTCACCTTCACTTTAAAGACGATACTTCTTTCTTTCGTATCCATAATCTCTGAATACTTTGCCATTACCTTACCATTTTCTACTTTCAACTCCACTGGTTTTGGCTCTTCACCTTCAGCCTTTTCGCTTCCTTCTACAAACTCTAATCCAGCTGGAATTTCATCTTCTATTTTTACCTCTGCTAGTTTTCCATCTTTCACCGTATTATTAAAAATAATTCGATATTCGATTTCCTCACCTAACTTCGGTTCATGATTACTTACTTCTTTTCTTGCCTCAATTTTCCCATCTTTATATTGTGGTGTAATCGGTACATAAGGCTCTTCTGGCAGATTCTTTGTATCATCTATAATTGCCTCATTTACGATTTCTTCTCCCACTTTTACGCTTTCTTTTACCTTCGCTTTAAAGACAATACTTCTTTCCTCTGTATCTGTAATTTCTGGATACTTTGCCATTACCTTATTATTTTTCACCTGTAGCTCTACTGGTTTCGGTTTAGAACCTTCTGCTGTGATGCTGCCTTCTACATACTCTAAACCATTTGGTAATGTATCCTTTATATTTACCTCTACTAGTTTTCCGTTTTCTACCGTGTTTTTAAAACTAATTCGGTATTCTACTTCTTCTCCTAGTTTCGGTTTATGATTATTTGCTACTTTCTGCGCAGCAATTTTACCATCTTTATATTGCGGAGTAATTTCCACACGAGGCTCTTCTGGCTCATTTTTTGTATCTACTACGATTGCTTTATTAACAATCTCCTTGCCTATTTCTGCCTCTTCTTTTACTTTCACTTTAAAAATAATACTTCTTTCTTTTGTATCCGCAATTTCTAGATACTTTGCCATTACCTTGCCGTTTTCAAATTTCAATTCTACCGGACTTGGTTTAGAACCTTCTGCTTGTAAACTGTTCTCCACGTACTCTAATCCAGCTGGAATTTCATCTTCTACTGTAACCTCTACTAGTTTTCCGTTTTCTACCGTGTTTTTAAAACTAATTCGGTATTCTACTTCTTCTCCTAATTTCGGTTTTTTATTGTTTACAAATTTCTCTGCTTTAAGCTTACCGTCTTTATATTCTGGCGTAATTGTTACTTCTGAAGTTGTTGGATCTTTTGTATCATCAACAACTACTTTATTGACAATGCCTTCACCAACCTTAAATTCTTCTTTTACTTTCGCTTTAAAGACGATACTTCTTTCTTCTGTATCCATAATTTCTGGATATTTTGCGATTACTTTTCCATCTTTCACTTTCAGTTCTACCGGATCTGGCTTAGAACCTTCTGCTCGTAAACTATCTTTCACATACTCTAATCCATTTGGTAAATCATCTTTTATTGTTACCTCTGCTAGCTTTCCGTTTTCTACCGTATTTTTAAAGCTAATTCGGTATTCCACTTCTTCTCCTAACTTCGGTGTTTCATTATTTACCGTTTTCTTCGCTTCCACTTTTCCATCTTTATGCTGTGGAGTAATTTCTGCCGTCGGTGTTTCTGGCTCATTTTTCGTATCATCAATAATTGCTTTATTGACGATTTTTTTACCGACTTTCACTTCATCTTTTACTTTCACTTTAAAAGTGATACTTCTTTCTTCTGTATCCGTAATCTCTGGATACTTCGCCATTACCTTACCATTTTCAAATTTCAATTCTACTGGATCCGGCTTAGAACCTTCTGCTTTCACACTGTTTTCTACGTACTCTAAACCTTCGGGTAAAGTATCTTCTATTTTCACCTCTGCTAGTTTTCCGTCTTCTACCGTGTTTTTAAAACTAATTCGGTATTCTACTTCTTCTCCTAACTTCGGCGTTTCATTATTTACCGTCTTCTTCGCTTTCACTTTTCCGTCTTTATGTTGCGGAATAATTTCTGCTGTCGGTGTTTCTGGCGGATGTTTCGTATCGCTCACAATCGCTTCATTAACAATTGAATCGCTCACTTTACCTTTTACTTTCACTTTAAAGGTAATACTTCTCTCTTTTGTATCTGTAATCTCAGGATACTTTGCCATTACCTTACCGTTTTCAAATTTCAATTCCACTGGATCTGGCTTAGAACCTTCTACTTTTACACTATCTTTCACATACTCTAATCCATTTGGTAAATCATCTTCTATCTTTACCTCTGTTAGCTTTCCATGTTCTACCGTATTTTTAAAGCTGATTCGGTATTCCACTTCTTCTCCTAACTTCGGCGTTTCATTATTTACCATCTTTTTCGCTTCAAGTTTTCCATCTTTATACTGAGGAATAATTTCCGCAGTCGGATTAACTGGCTTATTTTGCGAATCATCAATAGTTGCTTTATTAATGATTTTTTTACCGACTGTTACTCCTTCTTTTACTTTCACTTTAAAAACGATACTTCTTTCTTCTGTATCCATAATTTCTGGATATTTTGCCATTACCTTACCGTTTTCAAATTTCAGCTCTACTGAATCTGTTCCGATACCTTCTGCTTTCAAACTATTTTCTACATACTCTAAACCTTCTGGTAAAGTATCCTCTATTATCACGTCTGTTAGCTTTCCGTACTTAACCGTGTTTTTCATACTAATTCGGTATTCTACTTCTTCTCCTAACTTCGGTGTTTCATTATTTACGCTTTTCTTCGCTTTAATTTTTCCATCTTTGTGTAATGGTGTGATTTTTGCTTCTGGTTCTTTCGGATGTTTCATATCATCCACAATTGCCTTATTGATGATTTCCTTACCTACTTCCGCTTCTTCCTTCACCTTTACCTTTACCTTAAAGACAATACTTCTTTCTTTCATATCCGTAATATTTTCGTATTCAGCAATGACTTTTCCATCTTTCACACTTAACTTTAATGGAGCTGGTTTATCACCTTCAGCCTTTTCACTGCCTTTTACATACTCTAAACCGTTAGGAATTGTATCCTCTATTATTACCTTTTCTAGTTTTCCGTTTTCTACCGTGTTCTTAAAGCTAATTCGGTATTCTACTTCTTCTCCTAGTTTTGGTGATGGATTATCTACTGTCTTCTTCGAATCAATTATTCCATCCTTATGTTGCGGAGTAATTCTTTCCTCCGGCTCAATCGGTGGATTTTTCGTATCATCAACAATTGCTTTATTGACAATCTCTTTATCTACTTTTGCTTCTTCCTTCACCTTTACTTTAAAGACGATACTTCTTTCTTTCATATCCATAATATCGATATACTTAGCTTTGACTATCCCATTTTCAACAGCTAATTCTACTGGTCCAGGTGCTTCTCCTTCGGCCTTGATGCTATTTTCTACATATTCAAGACCTTTTGGAATTGTATCTTCCACTCGCACCTCTTCAAGTTTTCCGTTCTCAACCGTATTATGAAAACTAATCCGATACTCGATTTCTTCGCCTAACTTTGGCTTCTTATTATTAACTACCTTTGTAGCAGCAATTTCACCTTTTTTACTTTGCGGTGTAATAACAACCTTTGATTCAACAGGCTCATTTTTCGGATCTTTTGCAATTGCTTTATTTACGATTGCCTCCCCTACTTTTGCCGAATCTTTTACTTTCACTTTAAAAACAATACTTCTTTTTTCTGTATCCGTAATTTCTGGATACTTTGCCATTACTTTGCCGTCTTCCACTTTTAGTTCTACTGGCTCTGGTTTTATACCTTCAGCTTTCAAACTATCTTTCACGTATTCAACACCTTTAGGTAGTGTATCTTCTACTAGCACCTTTTCTAGTTTTCCGTTTTCTACCGTATTATAAAATGTAATTCGGTATTCCACTTCTTCTCCTAGTTTTGGTGTTTGATTCGTTACGCTTTTTTCAACATCCACTTTACCGTATTTATAATCCGGCGTAATCTTTTCTTCTGGATGCTCAGTTTGTCCATTCGGCTCACTCACAACCGCTTTATTAACGATCGTTTCTCCGGCTTTTGCCTCTTCTTTTACTTTCACTTTAAAGGCAATGCTTCGCTCTTTTGTATCCGTAATCTCTGGATATTTTGCGATTACCTTACCATTTTCTACTTTTAACTCTACTGGATTTGGTTCAGCACCTTCAGCTCTCTCACTGCCTTGAACAAATTCTAAGTTAGCTGGAATTTCATCTTCTATTGTAACTGCATCTAGTTTTCCGTTTTCCACCGTATTTTGGAAGCTAATTTGATATTCAATTTCTTCTCCTAGCTTCGGCTTTTTATTTGTTGCTTTTTTCTTTGCAGCAATTTTACCGGACTTATGCTGTGGTGTAATCTTCTCTTCTAAATCCTTTGGTGGATTTGTTTTATCACTAACGGTTGCTTTATTAACAATTTCTTCACCAATTTTTGCAGTTTCTTTTACTTTTGTTTTAAAGACGATACTTCTTTCTTCCATATCCATAATTTCTGGATACTTTGCAATTACTTTACCATTTTCAAACTTCAGCTCTACTGGCTCTGGTTTTGCACCTTCTGCTTTCAAGCTATCTTTCACGTATTCAAGACTACTTGGTAATTCGTCTTCAATTGTCAATACATCTAGACGTCCATCTTTTACCGTATTTTTAAATGTAATACGATACTCTACTTCATCACCTAACTTCGGTGTTTTATTAGAAGCTATTTTTCTCGCCTCTATTTCTCCCGGAACTTCTTTTGGAAGCGTAACCGTAACATTTGCATCATCTGCAGTTTCATAATTTACCTCGGTACTATCTTTTCCCTTTACCGCAACGATATTTTTTATTGTTGTATCTGATTGTACAGAAGCTTTCACTTTTACTTTAAATGTAATAATAGCACTCTCACCAGGTTTTAAAACACCGCCGTCTTTAGCATCTGCCCCTTCACCCATACGGAAATCAATTTGATTATTTACAAACTCTGCTTCATCATCGCTTGCATTATCTGTTTTATTTCCTTTATTACTTCCAGAAATATATTGTATAGATTCCGGAACATACTCTAAACGATCATCTAATTTATCAAAACCTTTTACATTAGATACAGGTGCTTGGTTATTTTTCGTATCATTTTTCACTTCAATTTGATACGTAAACTCTTCACCAGCTTTAATGTCCTTAATTTCTTTTCCGGCACTATCTAACGCCTTTTTATCAACTTGTAAGTTTGGAGCATTATGTTCTGTAACAAATGTAGCGTTATTTAATACGTAAATATCACCATAGCCACTATTTGCTCTAAAACGCATTTTTGCTTCTTTTAAATCATTTTTTACTTGATTCGGTCCTTCAAGATGATACGTATGAATGTCAGTACTGAATGAATTCGTCCAATCCGGATTATATCCTGGATATTTTTTCGTAACAAACTCGTTAGTACCGTCTACTTGTACTTCTGTCATAGACGAATCATTCGCATCATTATCTTTACCGTTAATATTTTTTATCTTTATATATCCAGCACCAAAATCATATTCTCCATAATCATATGCATATCCATCTTTCTCAGCTGGATCACCTTGCGATGAAAAATAACTAAATTTCGCCTTAAAAGTACCTTCTTTGGGTGTATTTATTTTATTAACACTAATATCTGTCCAGGCTGTACTTTTTTGAGAGACTAGCCCTTCCCAAATCTTCATGTCTTTTACTGTTTCTTTATAGTTTTCATAAACTAATATAAGATTCCAGTTACCCCAGTAATAGCCGCCACCTGTTACATCTTTAATTTGTGGCACATTTGCAACTGTCAAAGTTTGAGAAATCCCTTGCTGCGCAATTACATTTGTTACATCCGCATATGCAACATAACCAGCACCAGCACCTGAGTAATTAGAAATAAAAGGTAAGCTATCCGCTTTTCGTATGCTATCAGCAGTTACATCTGCATATTCTTTATTTCCCATTTTCATTTTGACTGGTTGCCTTACTTGATCCTCGGTAACCTTTCTATCAGCAATATTTCCTGGTAACCCCATTGCTGCTGTCCAGAATAAGTAAGCCTTTTTCACTTTACTTCCGGCAGGAATATTAGGAAATGCACCTGTTGACGAATTAAAAGTACTATCATCGTTATCAACGTCCACAGTCATTTTATTCGTTTTATAACCCATACTTTGTCTGCCATAATGATCGGTCGTCAAACCAAGTGTTACATTACCAGTCTGTACTAAATTACCAGCAGTAATTGTAGAATACAGTGGATCTCCAAATCCTTGCTTATCCCCTGTTTGCATTTGAACCTTCGAAGCATTCTCTGATGCAGCTTGTACTTTTGCATCGCTCTGATTTTCCGCTTCTTTTTCTAGTTTCTCAGCCTCGGTTACTGGTTGTTTTGGTGGTTCTGTTTTTGATGTAGGGTTATTTTTATCTTCTACAGATACTTTTAGCTTTTCATCAACTTTTTTAATTGTATTATTAGCTGATGGGCCAACTTCTTTCTTACTACTGTCAGCCTCCTCATCGGCATTAGCTGCTACCTTTTCTTCAGAAGGGATTCCCTCAACATCTACAGACATGTTCCCTATTTGTAGTTGATCCTTTTGCACACTAATTTTTTGCTTATACTCATTATTAAAATGTTGTGCACGACGAGCTTTTATTAACACAGTCATTTTTTCATGTGATTTTAAATCTTTAATTTTAAGATTAGAAGAAAGAACCTTTCCTCCCTTATCTTTTTCCTCTACATAGAAATCCGCTACCTTATTTTCAGGTAACTTCTCTCCGTTTACTTTCACAGATTGCGAAGGGAACGTAATTTCATTTTCATTATTTTGTTTAAGCACCAATTCTTGAATTGGTGTAGCTCCCGTATTTTCAATCGTATATTGAAATACGTGCTCCCTCTCTGCTACTTCTCCCTTATATATTTCAGCATTTACTTGCTCTGCCTTAATTTTCACATCATTTCCTTGTAGCTCATCCCAGCTTTTTTTATTTATCTCTGTAGCAAAAGCACTGGGTGAAGGCAATATGATGGATAGGAGAAGTGTGATCATCGTTACGACATTAAAACACTTCAATACTTGCTTCATATTTTCTACCTTTCTCCTTTCTATATACTTGCTATCCGTCTACTTAATTTCGTAGCCGTATACATAGCAATATATATCCACTCGCAACAATCCGACCTACGAAAATGTATCGTTGAAATCCCAATGTCAACAATATAAATCTCATAGAATATTACTATTTTAATTTATCAAAAATAGCATATATATATCGGACACTTATACAAACCTTTACCATTTTTAATATAGTAAAAACGTTCTACTGCATAGGCTTATATAACAGTTAAAGGATACATAAAAATCTTAACATACTCCCTAACCTATTCATACATACAATAGAATTTTTACCATTTTTTAGTTATTTCAGTTTGTTGTTTATGATTAAAATTTTCAAAAAACAATAACCGTTACATGTAAAAATATATTATATTATTAAAGAACGTATGTTCTTATTTTAAAGGAGGAATTTGTAATGATAAACGAACCCATTATCGTAAAAAAAGAAGCTTTCCAAGCAATCGGCGTTTCGGTTACGACAACTAATGAAATAGAGGCATCTCCTGAAGGAAAAATCCCCGGGCTTTGGAACAAATACTTTCAAGAACAAATGATGCATCACATCCCAAATCAAAAAACGAAAGAAACATTCGCTTTCTACTCAAACTACGAATCAGATGAAACTGGTACATATACATTCACAATCGGTACGCCCGTTTCTTCATTAGAAGACGTTCCTGAAAATATGACAACTTTAACAATACCTGCTGCTACATATGCGGTATTTACAACGAGAAAGGGACCAGTTGCTGAAGTCGTTTGCGAAGCTTGGGAATATATTTGGCAATGGTCGAAAGAAAATAAACGTACCTTCACAACAGACTTCGAGCTTTACGACGAAAGAGCATTAGACCCAAATCATGCACAATTGGATATTTATATTGCGTTAGCCTAAAAAAAGATGCCCATTCGGCATCTTTTTTTGTCGTTAAATAGCTACTGGGCAAATTCATTATTATTGTCTACAATGAGAAAGTGCAGTATAGAAATATTAGAAACTGTATAAAGTGAAACTATAATCAGTGGGGGCATCTCCCATTAAGTATTAGCCCTCACCAATCGGGCGTTTACTTGTTTTTTAGTTTAAATTTGTCACATAGAAAGGAAGCAATATGGAGGAACTACAACAAAATAAAACTGCTTTAGAAGGAAGCGGAAAACCGTTATTAAAAAATACGAATTTCCTTTTTCTTTGGGCAGCTACTCTTTTTTCAAGCTTTGCTTTAGCCTTTTTTACTTTTTCACAAACGTGGTACATAGCAAAAACATTAAACCTTGAAGCTTCACTCGGTGTTGTTTTCGTAGCCCTTAGTGTTCCAAGGCTTATTTTTATGATTGTCGGCGGCGCTGTAGCTGATAAATTCCCGAAAAAAAATATTATGTTTTACTCCAATATCATTCGAGCGATTCTTGTCGCAACCATTCTCACATGGTTTATCGTTGGTGATGTAACGCTATATACATTTGCTTTATTCGCTTTATTCTTTGGACTTGCTGATGCTTTCTTCTGGTCAGCAGATGGATCTATCTTACCCGAATTGGTAGAAAAAAGCCGGTTAACACAAGCGAATTCACTTACACAAATGACGAACCAAGCATCGGTCATCTTAGGCCCTGTACTTGGCGGAATTCTCATTAAATTTACGAACTATGAGACAATCTTTTCCATTACGATTTTATTACTGATTGTCGCGGCCATACTCGTTCAAAAAATACAATTTACGATGCCAGAACAAAAAGATACAGATAAAGGTATGTTCACTTCCATTAAAGAAGGAATCTTATATGTAAAGGAATCGCCATTCCTTTCAACTTTCCTTATTTGTAGCGCCTTTTTAAACTTATTTTTAATCGGCCCGATGCAAGTTGGTTTCCCGCTTTTTGTTAAAAACGTGCTGCATGGTGATTCGCTCCAGTTTAGTTACTTAGAAGCATCTGTAGGCGGCGGAATGGCAATCGGTGCTGTCATTGTCGGTTTAAAAAATATTAATCGTAGACGCGGTCTATTTTGTATTATCATGATGCTATTGTCTGGTATATTCTTCTTAGCCATCAACTTTAGTACCGTACTTTGGCAAGCACTATTAGCTGGCATGTTTTACGGTATTACAATCGCAATGGCGATTGTACCGCTTATGGCAATGATTCAATCGACAGTCAAAGAAGAAATGATGGGACGCGTAATGAGTTTACTTATGCTATCATCAATGGGCTTTATCCCGCTCTCTTATGCATTCACATCCATTGCACTTGCAATAGGAATTCCAATCGTAACCGTTATGAAAAGTGGTGCAATAGCTGTTATCGTCTTCGTACTATTTGTAGCGATTCGTGTTCCAGTTGTAAGAAAGTTCGACTAGCTACTTGGAGTCATGTATTATACGCATGGCTCTTTTTTAAATGGATCAAATAACGCTATCCCCTTACTTCTTCTCACAGCTGCTCCCCATTCTAATCCAATCTCTAAAAATAAATCTCGCACTGTACTGTATAAAAGTGCCCCAATGTCTTTACGAATTTCCCCATATTTATATGCTCTTACAACACTTTTCACACGCCAAATTAAATTTCCATACACTTCTTCGTCAGCTAATATTTGCTCTAGTAAAACACCTTGTTCTAGTAACCCGCTCTTTTTATATGCAAGCTCGACCTTACTCCAAAATATATTAATTTTCTTCGGATTACTCGACATCGGCACCAGTGCGTATATAAAAGGCTTTGGTATATCGTGACGGCAATACGTCTCATCAAGCTCGTACGTTTCTTTTCTATTCTCTTTTATTTGTGGAATGTTTTTAGAAAGAATTGTTTCACCCTCATTTTTTTGCACATTTTTACTACAGCCAGATGCACGATCCTCACTTTCACATGCGGACATTTTCATACGGTCATCCATGCGGTCAATTACAGATATAAGAAATACATATAAGTTCGCACTATATCCGCCGCGCCTATGTCTTTCTTTTGTCGCAACACGCTTTATAATTCCTAGTTCCTCTAACTTTGCAATAGAGCGGCGTACTGTACGAATACTCTTTCCAACATTTGTAGCAATCGTCTCCATTAATGGACAAGCAACCCCCACTGTTTTCTGTTTCTCATTCACTGCATACTTTCCTAAAAAATGAATAATGGTAGCATCCGTTTTATTTAATTGAAATCGATAATGTTTCAAAACTTGTTTTTGATATGTATTAAACTCTTCTTTACTTCGAAATTCACTGTATGGTTTCATTAAATTATATAAGCTTCCCATTTATATCACCTCATTTATAAGTAAGAGGCAGGAAGAGAATTTGGCGTTGAATTTAATATTTTTTTAATGGAGATGAAAATATGATCGTAATTAGCGCTTGTTTAGGTGGTATAGCTTGTCGATATGACGGAAATGACAATCTCGTTTCAAAAATAGAGGAGCTACTACAAAAAGAAGATACAGTCCTCATTTGTCCTGAAGTATTAGGAGGACTGCCAACACCTCGTCCTTCTGCTGAAATTATTGGCGGGAATGGCGACGACGTTTTGGACGGAAAAGCGAAAGTGATGACCAAAGATGGTGAAGATGTCACAGAAGCTTTCGTAAATGGTGCTTATAAAGCATTAGAACAAATTAAAAATTTACACCCAGAATATATTATTTTAAAGGAACGTAGTCCATCTTGTGGCAGTTCTACGATTTACACTGGTGAATTTAATGGCAATAAGCAAACTGGTTACGGGGTAACTACTGCTTTATTTAAAAGACACGGATTTAAAGTCATTTCAGAAGAAGAATTTGAAAACAAAAAAAGGAATTGACCCTGTTCGTCAATTCCTTTTCTATCTGTCTTATTTCACGCCTAATTTTTCTTTCACTTTCGCTGGAAGCTCGTCTTTCTTTACTTCTTCCCAAGCTGATACACCTTTTTTATCTGAGTGATATACGCGTAGGAATGCTTCTTTACGAAGATTTTTTTGAGCTGTAAATTCTAATTCTTTCTCTTTACCGTCTTTATCAAAGCCAGTTAGCTTATACTCATAATCTTTAAATTTTTGACCATTATCAGCTTTACTATGAACTTCTTTTCCATCTACTGTAATTTGAACGTAGTACTCATCTTTACCCATACGGTTTAAATCACAACCAACTAACAAGCTTGCGAATACAACTAAAATACTAAATAGTGCAATGTATCTTTTCATTTCCTTCACCTCATATGTTTTTTCTTATATTCTTATCTTAAAGCCCAGAGCTTAAAGAAGAAATTCAAAAACATGACATGAACATTACACTTTTGTAAGATAATAATTATTTCTTCACTTTAGAAATTGTCATTCCATCACCAATTGGAACGAGTACAGATTCTAAATGCGGGTCGATTTCTATCATTTCATTAAACTTCTGTATAACGTTTTTGTTTCGCACGCTTCTCAGCTACACTACCGCCAATAACGTCTTTCACGCCAATTTCACCACTTATCACGTAATTTCCTTATACCGTTTATTACGCCTTCTATTATACCCTCAATTATAATCTCTATTACAAGGTATCTTATTAAACTAATAATAGGTTTAATTACGTATTTCCTTATGAATTCAAGAATATCCTCCATCATATTTCCCTCCTTTTTTTCAAAAGGAAGCTGCTACTCCTCCGCGTCCTTTTACGTCCAATTACAATTGCTGCCCTACTGCGGCATATATCAACAAAACTAATACGTCAACAACATCCACAATAACGCTATTGAATTTGGAAGAAACTTCGGTAAATACTAATACTATAACATGGCTAAAAGAATTATTTTTTCATCTATATTTGGGGATGCTCCCAAAAACTTTATAAAATCAAAGACAACTTTACTACAACTCTTCCCGTAACTAATTTATTATCGTGGTAAACCGTCTTCCACTACATCCGTAACAGTTCCATTCGGTTCAAAGATTACACGTAATGGTCCTTCTCCACCATAACCAGTATAGTCATATACTGAATAAGATTTATATTTCTCAATCACATGTGGCTGTCCAATTGCAGCTTTTACCTGATTCGCGGGCATACCTTTTTTGATTTTCAAATAGTGATTGTAACTTACTGCTGCCGAATTGTTATTTACATCTTTATACCACGGTACACGATCGTTTTTTTCTTCATATTCCTTTACAGGCTCTTCAATACGTTTCATAGATACCTCATTCTCATTCTCTTTATCTGTACCCTTTATAGCAGTACGTTCAATATTCACAACGTAACCATATGTATTTAATTCAACCATAATTTCATATGTACCATCCGTATCTTTTTCAGTATAAAATACGCGTTTTTCATTATTATTATAATGTTTTATATTCTCACCACCGTAGTCAATCGTATTAAGAATATCCGTATACGTCATACCTTCCTCAATCTTTTGAGATTCGTCATGAGAAATATAACGCTTCTTTGATGATGGAGCATCCTCATTTTTAATACTTTCACGTTTACTCGTGGTCATAGGTGTTTTCTTCTGATCTTTTAATACTTCTTCACCTTCGGCCTTCGCTGGTTGCTTTGCTCCTACTTTTGTTAATACGTCTGTATCGCTAGAACAAGCCCCCAAAATCGATACTGTAGTCAACGCCACCCCTACTATAAGTACTTTCTTAAATAACTTCATTCTAATCCCCCCGGTGTTTTTTAATATCTAGTAATCAACGTATTTTAATGAATACGGAACTATTCAGTTCTATACAATTTGCTATAGCCTTCTCCCTCATACACCTTTTTTATATAAAGTGAAACTTTAATCAGCCCTCACCAATCGGGCTTTTATGGGATAAATCTACCTATTAGTAATAACCGGTGAAACTACAGCTAGTCCGAACACGATCGCCAATCATCTTCGTTACAAATATTAACATTAAATACAACTAATAAATAGTATATTTCTTCTATTTTTTTACATTTCCGTTACGAAATCTTATCTTAAAACGAGCAATATGAAACTGGAATTCACAATATAAATCACATATCCTATATATAATAACATTTAAATTAAATTCCAAAGTAACTTTACATGCATTTTCTGTTTTAATGCCAAAAGAAAAGACCTTTCTAACGATTTTATTCCATCGCTAAAAAGGCCTTTTCTATTTCGTCTAAAAACTTAGCACTCTTCTGGTTTACCAGCATTCGTCGCTGTACGGAAAGATGATCCACATCCGCATGATGCGATTGCGTTTGGATTGTCGATTGTGAATCCACCGCCAAGCATAGATTGTTTATAGTCAATTTTTACTCCTTTAACAATTGGAGCACTTTCTTTATCGATAACAAATTCAACACCGAAAAACTCAAGAACTGTGTCGTCTTCTTTTGGTTCTACTTCAAATCCTAAGCCGTAAGAAAGACCGCTACATCCGCCGCCGTGTACAGCAAGGCGCACATACTTCTCTCCATCTTCAGCATCTTTTAACATATCTTTAATTTGAAAAGCTGCTTGTTCTGTTACTTTAATCATGAAATACACCTTCCTTTCTGTTCTTAGTCCATTATACATCTTTACGCTTCTATCTTGTACTCATACACTCCGCGGCAAATTACTTCCGCAGGTCCTTTCATCAACACGTTTCCTTCTTCAGTCCACGCAATCATTAAATCGCCACCAGCTAAATGAACAGTAATTTCCTTACCGCGTTCCATCTTTCCATTTAAAATAGCAGCTACAACTGCAGCGCACGCTCCTGTTCCGCAAGCTTGCGTTACACCAGATCCACGTTCCCAAACGCGGAAGTTCATCTCGTCATCATTCAAAATTTCGATAAACTCAACATTTACTCGCTCTGGAAACATTTCATGTGTCTCGAGGACTGGTCCAAGTGTTGTAAGAGGTGCTTTTTCTACATCATCAACCAAAATAACCGCATGCGGATTTCCCATTGAAACAGCTGTAAATGCATAACGATGATTATTATATAAGAAGTTTTCACGAATAAATGGCGTTTCACCTTCACCAAGCATCGGTATTTCTGCACGTGTTAGACGCGGTGCCCCCATATCAATTTTCGCTAATGTCACGACACCATCTTCTACTGTTACTTCAGCCGTTACAATACCAGCTAACGTTTCAATTGTGAAAACTGTTTCTTCTACTAGTTTATGCTCATACGCATATTTCGCTACGCAGCGCAAACCATTACCACAGCTCTTTCCTTCAGAACCATCATTATTAAACATGCGCATTTTCACCGGAGCTACGTCTGAAGGGCAAATTAAAATCATCCCGTCTGCTCCAATACCAGTATTAATATTTGAAACCTTTCCCGCCACAAGAGCTAAATCTTCTTCAGGAATTTGCTCTTCAAACATATTTACATATATATAACTATTGCCAAGACCATGCATTTTTGTAAAAGAAAATTGGCTCATTTGTATTCACTCCAAAAATAATTTGTTATTTTAAGTATAGAATGCATGCTTTTAGAACACAATATGAATGTCCCCCGTTTCTCATATTTGACAACGTTTGGCGATGAGCCACTCTTACACAATTTGTGTAAGAAAAAAGCCCTTCTAAAAAGGGCCTTTTTTTATTTATCCCACTATTTTCAATTGGGGAAGGCTAATAATCAGCATTAGCCTTCCCCACAAAATAAAGTTTTATCTAATGGAAAAGGTGCTGCTAATTCGCAACACCTTAAAACATTGGATTTTCATCCAAATACTCATATACATTATTAACAAGCTCTTCTACTGTTGCACCTTGTACAACTTCACCATTTACAAGTGCAAACGGTCCTTCAAAACAAATACCACAATACCCTAGACAACCGTACTCCATTACATCTAAATTCGGATCTTTTTCTAATTTTTCTAGAGCTGCTTGTGAACCACTTGCAAGGTTACCTACACAAAATTCAATTAATGGTTTAATCAAAATTCTCCCCCCTGTACTACAAAACAAATTACCTTTTCACTTTATCTATAAGAAGAAAACTAAGCTGTTTCTTGTTGTTTTCGTTACACAGTCTAAACTATTTAGTTACTTCATTACTTCACTTCAAAGTAGATGACTTCTTCTATATAACATGCTACTTCCAATGAAATAGTAACTACAAAGGAAAAACAGTTTATTTTACTTTTCTTCTTATTGTACAACAGAGTATTCATTCATGCATTGTTATTTGTTCACAAATTCGATATAATTTGATTGAGTAAAGTCAAAATATTTTATTAATATAAAATTTTATGATTAGGGGATATTTCAACAGAAAAGGGGTAATCCATCATGAAACACCTCGTAATACTAGGTGGCGGCTACGGTGGAATGAGAATTCTGCAAAGGCTACTTCCAAGCAACCAACTTCCAGATGATGTACAAGTGACATTAATCGACAAAGTACCATATCATTGCTTCAAAACTGAATATTATGCATTAGTTGCGGGTACTATTTCAGAAACGCATATTCGTATACCGTTTCCTGAACACCCACGCCTCAATATTCAATACGGCACAATAACAAATATTGACCTCGAAGAAAAAGCTGTTCATCTCGATGGCGGCGAAGCAATCCAATATGATGACTTAATTATCGGACTTGGCTGTGAAGATAAATATCATAACGTTCCTGGGGCTAGGGAATATACACATAGTCTACAATCAATTGAACAAACACGTAAAACATATGAACAATTAAATAGTCTAGAACCAAATGCAACAGTAGCTGTTGTTGGTGCTGGCTTAAGTGGCGTTGAAGTAGCAAGTGAACTTCGTGAAAGCCGTTCTGATTTAAAAATCTATTTATTTGATCGAAAAGATAGAATTTTATTCCCGTATCCAGAGAAATTAAGTAGATACGTAGAAGAATGGTTCGTAAAACATAAAGTTAATATTATAAGAAACTCTAACATTACAAAAGTGGAACCAAATATTGTGTATAATCACGATGAACCACTTGAATGTGATGCAATTGTCTGGACAGCTGGTATTCAAGCAAATGAAGTTGTTCGAAACCTTCCAGTTGAACAAGATGGTAGCGGACGGGTTGTCTTAACGAAATATCACAATATTCCAAACAACGAGCATGTTTACGTTGTAGGAGATTGCGCAGCACTTCCACATGCACCATCTGCCCAACTTGCTGAAGGTCAAGGAGAACAAATTGTCCAAATATTATTAAAACGTTGGAATAATGAACCACTCCCTGATGAACTACCTGTTATTAAATTAAAAGGTGTTCTAGGATCTCTTGGTAAAAAACACGGATTTGGTTTACTCGCAAACCAACCGTTAATGGGACGTGTACCGAGATTATTAAAATCTGGTCTTCTTTGGATGTACAAATATCATAAGGGTTAATACTTTACAGGCTGTCTACTATGTAGGCAGCCTCTTTGCATCAGTTTTTAAAAATTATCAGACACATCTTTCTCAATATTTATAATGATTTATTTTTCATTTTTATATTAAAAACTACGGATAAACAGTGTATGCTATTTGTAAGTTGTTTTATTATTTCCTTGAAGACCGAATTCATTCGGTCTTATTTTTTATGTGATAAATACTTTTGTAGGAGGCATTACATTCCACTTATGAACTTATCGAAACTAAACAATCGAATAGAAGCGAAAAAGAAAGAGTTAATCTATCTCGTTGAACGATACGGATTGACTCATGATAAAGTGATTTCTTTCAGCCAAGAATTAGATCGTTTACTTAACTTATTAATAAAACTCAAGACGAAGAAAAAACGTTGCTCTTTATAACCGTTATCTTCTCTTTTTTGATACGATATAACTAGAATCAGAAAGGAGCGATTTATGTTTATATTAAAAAACGTTATATATAAAGATATACTACACATTCCTTATTTACAGATTCAAAAAGAAAAGATTACTTGCATTATCGGTGAAAGCGGAAGCGGAAAAAGCACGTTGCTTCGCATGTTAAACGATTTACAATCTCCAACATCCGGCACAATTGAATATAACGGAAAATTAATTTCTGATTATCATCCTATTCAATTACGTCGTGACGTAGTTATGCTTGGGCAAACTCCACCTATTTTTGATGGAACCGTTAAAGACAACCTATTAATGGGACTTCGTCTTTCTGAAAAACCATTTCCAAATGATGATGCCCTGCGGAGTGCATTACAAACCGTTAGCTTAGACAAGCAATTAGAAGATAGCGCCTCCTCACTATCTGGCGGTGAAAAACAAAGACTTGCCTTTGCACGTATCGTACTTATGGATCCGCCTGTCTATTTATTAGATGAACCTACTTCAGCATTAGACAGTGATACAGAACGCCGCGTTATGAAACAATTTACTGAACTAGCACGAAAAAAGAAAAAAACAATTATCTTCATCACACACTCACAACAACTTCCAGAAGAAATTGCAGACGACATTATTGAGATTAGTAAAGCAAACGGTGCAACTAGAAAGGAAGTGCTCTCTGTTGAAGGGCGTTATTGAACTCCAAATTTGGCAACTTGCAGCTGCCTATATTTTTATTCTTATTTTAATTGGACTTGTAAAATTAAAAGGAATACCTCGCGAAAAACAAATCGCGCTCGCAACATTCCGTATGACCATTCAGCTCGTACTTGTTGCATATGTCCTTACATACGTATTTGAAAACAGTAATCCATTTTATACAATTGCTCTCATTACTTCTATTACTACCTTTGCAATTTTTAATATTTATAAACGAGTTAACATCCCAATGTCTAAAGAATTAAAACGAGTAGCCGCCCTTTCCATGGTCGCCGGATCAATTGGGCCACTTCTACTATTTATCTTTGTTATTATCGGACATGATCCGTGGTATGCTCCGCAATATATCGTCCCTATTACAGGAATGTTAGTTGGGAATGCCATGACTGGTGTTTCTCTCGGCGCAAATACGTTCTTAAACAATATGAAATCGCAAAGAGGTCAAATTGAAGGTGCACTTATGCTCGGCGCAACACCGAAAGAAGCAGCTGCTCCGCTCATTCGAGACGCTTTTGACTCTGCTATTTTACCAACAATTAATTCTATGGTCGGAATGGGAATTATAAGCTTACCAGGCATGATGACTGGTCAAATATTATCCGGTGTATCACCATTCACAGCCATTCAATATCAAATCGCCATCATACTCGGTATTTCTGGAAGTACTGCCTTTGCTGTCATTATCTTTTTACAGCTTGGATATAAAACGTTCTTTAATAAGCGATGTCAATTGAAAGAAATTGACTATGGTACGAGGTGAATGGTGCGTAGTTCACGATGAATGAAATTATATTAACGATTTTTTCAATATATCTATCATAACTTGCAATATATCAACGATTTTTCAAATATATCTATCATAACTTGCAATATATCAACGATTTTTCAAATATATCTATCATAACTCAGAATATATCAACGATTTTGTACGAAATATCGATTTACCGACAAAAAGTGACATAATAAAAAGAGGAGGCTATTCGCCTCCTCTTCTATTTACTTACGCCTTCTTAACGAACTGTGATTTTAACTTCATAGCTCCGAAGCCGTCGATTTTGCAATCGATATCGTGATCGCCATCAACTAGACGGATACTCTTTACTTTCGTACCGATCTTCACAACTGAAGAAGTTCCTTTTACTTTTAAATCTTTAATAACAGTAACTGCATCGCCGTCTTGAAGAACGTTTCCGTTCGCATCTTTTACAACTTTCGCACCATCATTATTTTCAGCTTCTGCTTCTTGGCCCCACTCATGAGCACATTCTGGACATACGAAAAGAACGCCATCCTCATACGTATATTCTGAATTACATTTTGGACAATTTGGTAAAGTAGCCATAAATTCATTTCCTCCGTTCATTATTTATACGTAAAAATCAAAATTGATGTTTACATCTCGATAAATAAAATTTGTATAGCATTTCTTTATAGTGCCATAGTCTCACGTTATTGACAAGCCTACCTCAAATTCTCATTTTTTATTGTATTTTACAAAATTTCAATTTGTATGCCGTTTTTCTATTTGCTCTTCTACTAATTTTAAAAATCTTCGTTGTGCATTTTTATTTTTTACAAGCAATCGAACTCTTAGCTTACTTTGTAAATATGAGCGAACTTTGTAGTTCGTAATAAATAACTTTCGATACTTTTCGTCTTCATATATGATTCGAAACCATTCATACTGCTGCAAGTAAAGTATGTTAGCATCAATCTTTTTCGTGTGTAAACCCGTACTTAAACTAATCGATCCTATTAGAGCTTCTATTAATACTGAAATCATTTCTCTCCCCCTAATAAACAAAAGAAGAACCTTCACAAGATTCTTCTTTTCAAAATGAACGAGTTCCCTCTAGAAACCCCAATTATTTTCTTCAATGTAAATTTGATATTCTTCTACTTCTTCTTCACTTAACTTCTTATTATTTTCATATACCTCTTGCCACTCGAAATAATCTTCATCGAAATAAACAGCAAATTTAATTTTCACGTTTTTCTTCTCTGTATAATCATAACCAGTAAACTCTACTACATCATAATCTTTTTCTTTCTTCACAAACTTCCAAGTTGGATTATCATTCATAATCTCTAAAGTAACCCCTTCACCAGTTGAACGAACAACGTTTTTAATATTCGGCTCAGTTGGTAAAAGAGAAAGTCCGAGCATAGCTCCGCCAAACACAATCCCGACTATAACTTGTAAACCAATCATACCAGCAATACTCACGCCACCCTTTGATTGTAAGAAATACGCCTTCTCATGATCAGACGCATCTTCTCCCTTACGAAAAACACGAACACCATGCTTATAATATAAACGGTTTCCTTGCCATCCAGTAAATATCATCATTCCTAATTGAAGAGCTAAACTAAATGTTACATAAATCCCCTCTGGAATATCTATAAAAGGGGTTATAACTATACTAGGTATAGCCAATAACGCAAATATAATAAATAACTTATACATTTTGCGATAAGCTAACCAAAAGGTTGGGAAGAAAAAGGCTACCCAATTCCATGTATTCCCTTGCGCAGGGTTTTCTACTTTACCCCACTTAAAATCATAATAAGCTGTATTCTTTTGAACAACTTTATGTAATTCTTGTGGAGAAATCGTTTCTTGTAAAACAGTGTCCTTCACGTACATCATCCTTTTCTTATTTCTATATACATTTATTGTATATGGACAAAATGAAGGAATCTAACAAAAAGTACACATATTTCATAAAAATGAACGGAAATCGAATATATTCCGACAATTATCCGTTTCTTATTTCATTTTACTTTTAAATATATTAGAATACTTATGAATGATACGTTTAATACACTAAGTTAATCATTTTGTATATTTGATAATAAAAATGTTTCACATGAAACTATTTATATTTTGTATTACCTTGCCTCTACACAATGCGTATAAAGCCCTTTCTACTTACTACAAAATACGAAAGACGCCCTTTTCAAAAAGGCGCCTTTTTATGGTTGAAAATTCAATAATAAATAAAACGAATTATTTAATAAATGAATCCCAATTGGAGCGAGTAAATTCTTCGTTTTCTTATATGTGTATGCTAAACATATACCCATACCCAAAATATATAAAATACTACCTACTGTAAGGGGATGGCCAAAACTAAATATGAAAGCACTTATAACGGCACTAGTAAGTGTAGAGAAGCGCTGAGATAATTTCATAAAAAACATACCTCGAAATACAATTTCCTCCCAAATAGGCGCAAAAATTGTGAGCACAACTACGTATAAAATGATTTCACTTGTAGTAGGTTCTATTACTATATTAGATTCATCCACACCAAGCCCATGTGGTAAAACTAAATTTAATACCGCAAGATACATAAGCATTACAATCGTTGTCATTACTATCGTTACATAATGTTTAAAATTATTGAATTGTAATGATTTTATTAAATGTAAGCAGCAATTTCTTGCCGGTGCATACATTACGATAATCATACAAAACGTGAAAGATGGAATAAGATGATCTACATACCATGGGTATAAGGAAGAATCATATAAAAGGTTCAAAAAACCAATTCCATGCATGACCCCAAAAATAATTACTAGAATGCTAATTACTTGGCGCATACTCATTTGTTCATTCTTTTCTTCATATGTAACTAATTCTATATTCATCCTATCTCCCCAGTATAATTAAACCTTTTTAACCATTATATACCAAATAAAATATAAAAAAGACAATACACCCCACTGTATTGTCCATTTTCTTCCCTACCATTTCTCTCTACACGTCTCAATTAAATGCAGTAAGTACCTCTTCGTCATATCTGCCCTTCTCCACCTTGAGAGCATTCTCTTTTCTTTTGGATTGTGCCGTATTCTCGCTACTTCTTTTAATAAGAGCTCCCATTCTTCCGCTGAACGTTCTGACAAGTATTGTAATCCTCTATCTTTTGAAACGATTGTTTTATGATCTAGTGTATATAAAATACGTCCCATCGTAACGACAGCTGATTCTACCCACTCTTCTATAAAAAATAAATATGGCTTCTTCGCCTTTTCACTCCAGTACTGTTCTACGTTGTATTTCATCGTATTTACTACATCATTCCATTGTATTTGCAGCGGAAGATCTTCTGCTTCTTTTCCTGTAACTGTAATGCCTTGATTTTTCAACGTCCACCATGTGACCGCATTAATGTCCCAATGACCAACATTGGCTTTACCATCTGCACAATACACGTACTCGTTCATTTCATCATTGTATTTCCCTAAGTCAGCAAGCGGAATATACATACCGTCCATTCTTTTACCTAGCGTATTGTCACTAAGTTTCTTATGTAGTTCCACAAGCTGCTGTTTTTCAGCTTCATTCACGGAATCATTTATCACTGTAACAAAATCAACATCGCTCGTTTCCTTATGAAATGCACCTAGTGCGATGGATCCGTAAATATATACCCCGACTATTTTTTCATCCAAAAAAATTTCTTTTAATTCTACTGTGTACCGCTCCATTAACTGTTGTACTTCTGTTGGTAACGCATGCTTCACTCCATTTTTCATATCTATCCCTCCAATAAAAAAGCCTTTGCAAATTCGCAAAGACTTCTTGTTTTATAAATATTTCTCGATTTCTTCATAAACATCCTTCAAACGAGGATTTCCTTCTCCAACAATTTCTCCATTTACAAGAACGACCGGATAAAATAAATCTTCTTCCACTACGCGCTCAGCGAATGCTTTTTTATCCGCATCTTCTTGTTCTTCTTGGAAATCAATATACTCGAAATTAAATTTATTTTCTTGTCCTTCATATTTACGACCAATTGCCGCTTGTAACCATTCAAACGTTTCTGTTGAAGATGGCATTCCGACGCAGCTCGCACAAATTACTTTCGTCCCATACACTTGAACATTAACCATTTCTTCTCCCCCACTTCTTGTCCCAACAGTATATTCAGATGTCTTATTACATAAGCACATCATTTTACAAACTTATTCCATACCCCTATACTGAAAAAACACGATACAATATTTCGACAATAAAACAAGAAGAGAAAAAATAGATTTTCCCCTCTATCTTGATTATAATAAAACTGATGAAAGGAGTCGATAAAAATGGAAAACCCACATATGCAAGAACAAGTATTAGAAGTATTAGATAAATTACGTCCATTCTTACTTCGCGATGGCGGAGACGTTGAATTAGTAGACATTGAAGAAGGTATCGTAAAACTACGCCTTATGGGTGCATGCGGAAGCTGCCCAAGTTCTACAATCACACTAAAAGCTGGTATCGAGCGCGCGTTACTTGAAGAAGTACCAGGCGTTATCGAAGTAGAACAAGTATTTTAATTAAAAGCGGAAGCGGCTCGTTCAGAACAGGAGGTCATTGGAGCTCCTGACGAAGAGGCGCTTTTTGCCTCACAGGAAGGCGCGAAATGGCCGACTGTTCTAGCCGCTGGAGCTAGATATTAATCTAAAAGCAGAAGCGGCTCGTTCAGAATCGCCTTCTAAAAGGAGACCAAATTTGGTCTCCTTTTTTATTCAAATCACATTTATCCGTTAACATCATAAAACAAAATTGGAAATCCTTCTCAAAAAATGCGATAATTAATACTATATAGTGAATCGTTCACACATATACAGTAAAAAAACATAGGGGGACGACAGATGCCAAAAATGGGGAACACTTTTGTAACAATTCAAGAACTAGAAAAGAAAAAAGAGTATTTATTAGGCCTTTCATCCGTTATACCAACATGGAATACAAGCTATCAATTTTTATTTAAAGAAATCCAGCAAGAATTATTGGGTAAAGTAAATGAAAAGCTCGAAAGGCATCAATTCGTTTTAAATATATGTACAGATCAACAGGTAGGGGCATAATGTATTACATAAAATTGTGGTATATAAAAAAGAGACCTCACTCGGTCTCTTTTTTATATTTTTAAGATAACCAATCTAATTTTCTAATCCCGAGCTTATCTACTGGTAAACGAAGTGAGCCATAAAAGTGCTTCATAAATTGCTCTGAGCGGTTTACATCGTGTAAAATGGCTTCTAAGCGATCTCTATATATGCTTTTTTGTTCTTCGTTTCCAGTTTGATAATATCGTTCGACCGTTTCAAAATAGTGAAGCGGGAACAGGAGCCTTGCAAATAATAAACGCCAACCAAATGAGGACAGCGAGTAATTCCGTTCATAATCTGTAACAAATTGAACGATTGTTTGATCCCAGTCTTTCTTTTTTTCAATCATCATATAGCGAATCCATTCTGCTATATCTCGAGTTGGGTGATCATACACCCAATCAAAAGGGAGTTTGAGACGCTTCGTTTGATGCCATAATAAAGGTGTGAATCGTTCTTGGCAAATTGTCGCTGCATCCGTTAGTTGCGGCGTATCATCCATTTCTGTATCAACAACATATTGAATGGCATTTTCTGCAACTCCTAAGTAATACGGGAAGGATTCAATAAACAATTGATCGAATACGTCTGTAGGGTGGTTCATCACTTGTGATTGCCAAAACTTTTCTAACTGATCGAGTCTCTTTTCCCATAACGCTTTCCATTCACCAATGCGGCTTAATTGCTCGATTTCTTCTGGAAAGAATGCACCTCGTTTATGGAATATAGAAAGTTCACTTCCTAATGACGTAGCATGTCGTTCTAACGCTCGCATACCTTTTAATAAGCAGTAATTTTGTTCTTCTATCTCACTTACATAGTAGCCGTGTATAGTTGGAACGAAAGTCGCTACAGTTATATCCCCTTGCTGGTTCATATAGTCACTGAGCTTTTTCATCTCTACAAGTACTTCTTCCTCCATTTCTCCAATTGGAACAAGTACATAAATTTTGTTGCGAATCCAAAAGCTTTTATAGGGGCCAAGGGGGATTAATTCTTTAACATGCATGTGATAATGCTCATAAATATGCTGAATCATCGCAGTCGCCACCTATGGTTTTTCTTTATATATATGAGCTTGTGCTCGCCTTTCATTCCTATGCACATGATAAAGCAACGAAACGTATACAAATACTAAAAAGAAAAAAAGGTGATAAACATGAAAGAATCAAATCAACTACAAGAAAGAGCATTACAACTATTACAAGAACGTGGTGTAACAATTGACGATATTGCTGAACTTGTTCATTTTCTTCAAAAAAAATATCATCCAAATTTAGAGATGTCAGAATGCCGTTACAATGTAGAACGTGTACTATCAAAACGTGAAGTACAAAACGCACTGATTACTGGTATCGAGCTTGATGTCCTTGCTGAAAAGGGAATGCTAAGTGAACCGTTACAAGATATTGTAAAACGTGATGAAGGCTTATACGGAATTGATGAAGTTATCGCACTTTCTATCGTGAACGTGTACGGCTCTATCGGTTTCACGAACTTTGGATATATTGATAAATTAAAACCTGGTATTTTAGAATACTTAAATGATAAATCAACTGGAAAGGTGCATACATTCCTTGATGATATCGTTGGCGGAATCGCTGCCGCTGCTTCAAGCCGTTTAGCGCACCGAGCTGAGCACTCAGAATAATAATGTTTTCTAGGCCGTCAGTTTCATGCTGACGGCCTTTCGTATTCCATAAGCATAAATTCTCTTCCGCGGCTCAAAAAAATAATCCCTTGTTTAAATCCGATATTTTTATATAACGTAATCGCTCTTGTATTAAATGTTGCTACGCTTAATCGAAACATTTTTGCATTAAACTCTTTCGTGGCAAACGCTATTCCAGCTTGGAAGAATTCTTTCCCTATTCCCTTCCCAGTTAACGCCGGCTTCATGCCAAGTCCGATATCAATCACATCTTCTCCACCATATAAATTAGCATCTCTTCCACCTGGCACTTGTGCATTTGCTCCAAAACAAAAATAACCGATGAGGTCTCCTTGATCGTCACAACAGCCATAATACGTTCCATCTAATAGCTCTTCTATTACTTCTTTCTCGCCTGAAAAACTATATAAACTATAAGGTTCCTCGTACGTCCACGTATTTATCTTCTTTGCTTCTTCTATCGTTAACTTATGTATATCCACTTTCTCTTTCCCCCTATTATATTTCTATTAACAATATTCGATATTCATCTTATAATTCATCTTTCTCAATATATTTTTTAAATTTATCGCTTCATTTTTATGGAAGATTTTTCTTATTATGTTACGATTAAACAGAATCATTACAAATAAGGTGGTGACAATTTGAATTACTTTTCTTATCTCTCCTCGGAAGAACGGCAAAATTTTTTCTATAAAGAACCTCTTAGTTTTTCAAAAAATATAGGGAAAGAACAACTAGCTTACGCACTAGGCGCCACACTATATACTCCTGGCACGAAAGAAACGATTGCGGAAGATATAATTAGAAAGAAACATGTGGATGCTACCTCAATTATTCTTTGTCTAGAGGACGCTATCAGCGATGAGGAAGTAAAACTTGCAGAGCAAAACATCGTCGTTCAAATACAGCAAATCGCTAACTTAGTCAGTGCCAACATACTAAATCAAGCAGACATCCCGCTTCTTTTTATTAGAGTTCGACAGCCAAGTCAACTGAAGACAATTGTTACTGAATTAGGTAGTGCTGTTCATTGTTTATGTGGTTTTGTCTTTCCAAAATTCACACCGATTAACGGAAAGACTTATATCGATCAGCTTGCATATATAAACGAGTTATACTCATTATCGCTATATGGCATGCCGATTTTAGAATCCCCCGAAATTATGTATAAGGAAACACGGGCAGAATCATTATTACAAATAAAGGATTTACTAGATTCTTATCACGATTACATCTTAAATGTACGTATTGGTGCTACTGATTTTTCAAGTCTATTCAGTATTCGGCGCAATAAATACACACCTATCTATCATATTACCGTTGTCCGTGATTGTATTTCAGACATTATTAACGTTTTCTCAAGGGCAACAAATGAATATATTATTTCAGGATGTGTATGGGAATATTTTTCTAATGATCATGAAGAAGGGCTTATTCAAGAGGTATCACTTGACCATGCAAATGGCTTAATCGGAAAGACAGTTATTCACCCATCTCATATTAAAGTTGTACAGGCAATGCACATTGTCACAATGGAAGATTATTTAGATGCGAGATCAATTTTACAAAATGCAGATACGTATAATGGAGTGCTAAAAAGCAGTTTTTCTAACAAAATGAATGAAGTAAAACCTCATTATGGCTGGGCTCGCAAAACCATTTTAAAATCTAATATTTACGGGGTGCTACATGAAAACAAACAATTCACCGATCTCCTTATTACAAACGCAAAGCAACACGTATAACGTTTTAAATAATATACAAGTCCATGTAGAAGTACGTGATAATCCATATAATTTAGCGCTAGACAATCTTTTTCAAATGGCTGCGAGAATAAATAAGAAACGTAGTTTTTTATTTGTGAGTACAATCCTTGGAAAGCATCTTCCTATTAAACCTGCAGTCTCTCTATCAAGTGGAGTTGCTCTCGCTGCAAGATATTTGGAAATACTACATAATATTTCTCATCCATTTCAAAAAGAAATTTTAAATCTCATTTCATTAGAAATTGATGAAATCCCAGAGGAAGTATTTCGTTATCAATATCCTCTGCAAGAAGAAGTTGTGTTCATCGGATTCGCTGAAACAGCGACAGCACTTGGTCATTCTATGTTTCAATGCTTTCAAAATGCAAAGTATGTGCATACAACTAGGGAATCGATACCCCACCTAGAATCTGTCATTACATTTGAGGAAGAACATTCTCATGCAACATCGCACCGTTGTTATGTAGATGAAAGCTTTTTTCAAAACAACAACCCGATTGTTCTCGTAGATGATGAGATGACAACAGGAAAAACAGCATTAAATATTATTAGATCTATTCAAAATAAATTCCCACGAGAAGAATATATAATTGCTTCTTTATTAGACTGGCGTTCTCATACTAATAGAAAACAATTTAAACAATTAGAAGAAGAACTTCAAATTAAGATTCATGTTATTTCTTTATTAGAAGGCAGTATTCATACAACTGGTCAACCATTAAATATTGCAAAAACAGATATTCAAATTAAAGAAACAAAACCTGATTTCAAAAAGCATACCCTTACCTGTCCAAAATCACCCTATACATCAAATTATATAAAATATACTGGGCGATTTGGCATTTCAGCATATGAACAAAAGCACATTCATTCTTTCACTCAAGAAGCAGGAAAAACTTTAAAAAGAGAAAGAATGGGAAAACGAACACTCTGTCTCGGAACGGGTGAATTTATGTATATCCCAATGAAAATTGCTGCTGAAATGGGTGAAAATATTTTATACCAATCTACAACAAGAAGCCCTATCCATCCTGTTTCAAATGATGTAAACTACGCCATTCATAATCATTTCTCATATCCAAGTCCTGAAAATTCTACTATTACAAATTACTTTTATAATATTTCACCTCATGATTACGATGAAGTATTTGTTTTTATTGAGCGTGATTTAGGAGAAGAAGCCCTGTTTCCTCTTCTACAGCAGTTACAAACAGTTATTCCTTTTATTCATATCGTCTCATTTTCAAATAGCATAGAAAAGGAAGGTTGATAATTATGGTAAAAGTAAATTCTCATATTAGTAGTTACAATCCAAATGATGCTATTTTTCTATTAAAAGATATTAGTGATTTAATGAAAGAAAGTTCCACGGAAACTAGAGAACAAGCAATTCAAGCTGGCACACATTATTCCGAAATGTTACCAATGGAATATAAACCATCTAAAGCGTATATGGATTTATTCTTTTCTTCCCTGCAACAATATAAACACAAACTAGCCATCGCTGTTGGAGTTGTCGCCGAACAGATTATACAAACTAAAGGAACTAACCTTGTCCTCGTTTCATTAGCTCGTGCTGGTACACCTATTGGCATTCTTATCAAACGCTACATACGCTATCAATACAACCTTGATGTACCTCACTATTGTATTTCTATTGTTCGCGGACGCGGTATTGATGAAAATGCACTCCATTATATTTTGGAACATCACCCTAAAGAAACAATTCAATTCATTGATGGGTGGACTGGAAAAGGTGCAATAAAAAAAGAATTAGAATATGCAGTACACACATTTAACGAACGAAATAATACACACATTTCTCATTGTATGGCTGTGCTTGCTGATCCCGGTTACTGTACTTCAATTTACGGTACACGTGAAGATTTTCTTATTCCTAGCGCTTGCTTAAATACAACAGTCTCTGGACTAATTAGTCGCACTGTACTAAATGACACCTATATCGGTCCAAATGATTTTCATGGTGTTAAATATTATAAAGAGCTAGAACAAGAAGACTTATCAAATTTCTTCGTTGATGAGGTAACAGAGTTATTCCCTTCTGTTCATTCTCATATAGATAATCAATTACGTTATATTACTTCAACTTACACTGATCCCTCTTGGCAAGGATTAAAAGATATACAGTCTATCCAAAATCACTTTGAAATTGACGATATTAACTTAATTAAACCAGGAGTCGGTGAAACAACTCGTGTATTACTCCGGAGAATACCGTGGAAAATTTTAATACGTAAGCAAAACAATCCCGATTTAAAGCATATTTTACTTCTCGCTAAAGAAAAGAATGCCCCAATTGAAATCTATGAGAATATGGCTTATTCATGTTGCGGGCTCATTAAGCCTCTTAGGAAGGAAACAAGATGATTTTCGCCAGTGATCTTGATCAGACGCTTATTTATTCCCGGAAATCGTTTCGTGCCCCTATAGAAGATGAATCAATTCAACTCATTGAAACTATAGATGGGAAAGAAATTTCTTTCATATCACATAAAACCATTTTACTACTAAAAAAATTACAACTGCACTCACATTTCATCCCAGTTACAACAAGAACTATTAAGCAGTTTCAGCGTATTGCTTTATTCCAAAACGAAATCATTCCCGAATACGCCATTACAAGTAACGGCGGCAATATCCTTCATAACGGGAAACAAGATGGTACTTGGAACAGGAAAGTAAAAGAAAGACTATCGGTTGAATGTATAGAGAGAAACGACATACTAAAGGAATTTGGACAAATAGCTCATAAGGATTGGGTTATATCGCAAAAAACAGCTGATGATCTATTCCATTATTGCATTATTAAACGGGAGAACATTCCTTATGATGAATTATCATCCTTCACTTCCTGGTTAGACAAACAAGGCTGGAATCATTCACTTCAAGGTAGAAAGCTATACTTTGTACCAAAACCAATTAATAAATGGGACGCCGTGCAATATATAAAAGAAATTTTGCAAATAGATACGATTATTACAGCTGGGGATTCTTTACTTGATTTATGCATGCTTGAAAAGGCGAACCATGCCTTCGCACCACTTCATGGTGAGTTAGGGGCAATGCATGATAACTTACAACCCCATATTTTAAAAACAGACGCAATCGGCATATATGCCGCAGAAGAAATCGTAAATAAATCACTTCAAATTATTCACAGTTCATTACCTACCTCATGATCATCATATGCACAATTGCATACGCACCGCGGTTAAACAGATGGTACAATTTATTTGAATCGCTGTTGCTACACTTCTTGATTAGAGAAAAGGCGTTAAAACGGAAATTAGCGTCTTATCAACCTCAAGCAATTGGCACATTTTGTCATCTTAAAAGACACTCCAACGAGTGTCTTTTTTTCTATATCCAACAAGGACTTACTCATTTCAAAGTATAAATACATAAAATAATGTAAATCATGACACGCATGAATCACTTTCTAAAAGTTATAAAGTAGATTCAAAATAAAAAAGCACTCTTAACTAGAGTGCTTTTTACTTTCAAACAAGGAGGCTACATATATGGATAGTACTCTCGTATTTAACTTTGGCATTGGTATTGTTATCATTTTATTTGTTTTCTTTGTACTTTGTATGAGTGGTGTGTAACAGTCTTTTATGCTGATAACTCTTTTAAAGTATCACTTAATTTGAACTTTCTTAATTGTAATGACGCAATCAATGCTGCCCCCGCTCCAAGCATCACGCTAGCTAAAGCCAGTATGACCACTTGATTATACGGAATAATAATAACCGTTAACTCTAAGCTTGATAACACTATATAACTAAACAAAATCCCACCAAAAATGCCAATGCAACCAGCTATCGCTCCAAGTAAAGTTCCCTCTAATAAAACGATCCTTCTCATTTGCTTTGGGATAGCTCCTACCGCACGAATCATACTAATTTCAGCACGTCTTTCATGTAAACTTGCTACTATCGCATTCATTAATCCTATACCAGAAATAATGAAAACAATTACAACTAACAAGCTAATTAACATCATCATTTGCGATAATAACTGCTCTTGTTCTTTCAATAAATCATAACTGTTTATAACTTCTATATTCTCTTTATTCTTTGTAATTTCTTTTACTTGCTTCTTAATTGCTTCAAATGACTGATTAGAATTTGTCATAATTTGAATCGCTTCATATCCTTGTACGTGAAACTTATCGCGAGCCCATTGTTCATTTACAAAAACATCTAACCCTCTTAACCTTAATCCTTGCTCAATAATTGAAACGACTTTAATCGTTTGTTTTTCTTTTCCCTTTCCTTGTACTTCAAACGTATCTTGCAACTGAAGCCCTAAATTTTTAGCCACTTCCTTCGTAATGACTCCCTCACCATCTTCTAATGGCTTATTTAAAGTTTGTCCTGCAATCACTTTCGCCTTTGTTACTTTCTGATACGCTACAATATCATTACCTACAACTTCCATTGAATCAGAGTTCAAATTGTTTTTTTTCATAAATTCATACCATTCTTGATTCGCTTTTTTAAAGTCATAATTCACAAGCTTTGCTGTAAAGTCAGTAGCATTCCCAACACTCGTCTCTACACCATCAATTTTTTTAACCTTCTCCATCCAACTAAACGGTAATGTTCCTATTCCTTGCGACTCTACTGGAATTCTTACTACTAAGTCCGCTGGTAAATGTTTTTGTAATCCTTTTTTCATACCTTCATACATAGAGTTTACATACATCGTTCCAACAAGTGCTAACATAAAACCAAATGCTAGTATAGCAACCGACACAGCTGCCTTATTTCGATAACGAATGACATTCCGGCTACTAATCGTCGTTTCAATTCGTAATATCATTTGAATCGGTTTTGCAATCACTGGTGCTATCACGCAAATAAATAACGGGATCGCAAATAACAAACCGACCGCGAATAAAAGCGCTCCTATCGCACTTGGATTAAAACCGATATACTCCTCTAATACGCTACCTGCTAGCCCAATAACAGTACCAATAATTAAAATGCTAAGGCTAAAAGCACTCCATCTTTTTTCTTTCTTCTCATTACTAGGAAGACCTGGGCGGAGTGCTTGAACTGGTGGAATCTTTCTAACCATGAAAGCTGGTATAATAGCCCCTATGATAGACATAACAATCCCTAGTAAAAAAGTAATGAGTAAAATCTCACTTAAAATCGAGAATGATGCTTCCCCTGCCCCCTCAATATTCACCCATTTGTTAATGAATGATGCTGCAATTGTTTGCGTACCTGCCCCAAGAATAACCCCTGCTAACGATCCGATCGCTCCGATGCATAAAGCCTCTAATAAAACGACTACTATAATTTGATTTGGGTTACTACCGAGTGCACGTAATAATGCCCATTGCTTAAATCGACTTCTGACAGATAAGAAGAAACTTCCCATTATTAAAAGGGCTACTACAAATAAGGCAATACCACCTAAACTAAAAATTAAAGGCTTCATTACATTTAGTCGTTCAAATGCCTTATCGACATAAGTACGTTGATCCACCTTTATATTTTCTATCTTCTTATTTACATCAAGAGCAATCGCCCTTTTCACATTTACATCGGCTGTTTTCACTTGAACGAGATTAAACTGATTTGGTAGATTTAATTCTTTTTGAAGCCACTGGATTGGAAAATAAGCCCCATGCCCCATTGCCGCCATTAACGGCGGATTTAAAATGCCGACGACTTTCACAGTCTTTTCTCCATGTTGTGGGAATGGCAGTTTAATCGTATCTCCCAATCGTATATTTTCACGTTCTGTATACCCTTTTGTCAGCGCTACTTCAGCACCTTTTTTCGGATATCGCCCTTCTACTATTTTATAAGAATGCATTTCTGGAGAATCTTGCTCAACACCCCAATAAGATGGCTTTCCCGATAACTCTTTATAATGCGGAAAAGGATATGGTATAAGTGCTTTTGATATTTTCTCAGCATTTTCTAAGCCATCTATTCCCTTTAAACTTTCATTATTTAAATACATATCGTTTTTTATATAGCCAAATTGTAAATTATAATCTCCATATCGGCTTACTACTTGTTCCTTCACACTCTTCTCTACTGATTGATTTCCTAGCAATAACATCGTCGCTAACATAACACCTAAAGCTGCACCGAGAGCAATCAACATATTTCGCAGCCAATTTTGTTTCATCGATTTTACTGCATACTTAATTACCCATCGCATCACCTTTACCCCCTACTTTAAAGTGGCGATTCATAATCTCTTGAATGTGAGTAACTTGTTGTGGGATATTTCGAAACTTCCACCCTTTACTTTCAGCATGTTCATGAATCACTTCACCATCTAATAAGAAAACAACTTTATCCGCATGAGCCGCTACGAACGGGTCGTGCGTTACAATAACAGCTGTTTGCCCTAACTCATCACACGCATTGCGAAGTACCGCAATTATGTTTTTGCTATTTTCCGAATCTAATGCCCCTGTTGGCTCATCCGCTAATATAATTGCCGGTTCATTTGCAAAAGCTCTTGCTATCGCAACCCTTTGCTGTTGCCCGCCTGATAACTGTGCTGGTAAATGTTTTTCTTTTCCTTTTAACCCAACAAGCTCTAATAAACGAGCCGCTGTCACGGTTGCCTTCTTTTGCGAGACATTATCTAACAATAAAGGTAATCCTACATTCTCCTCCGCACTAAACACCGGAATCAAATTAAACTGCTGAAAAATAAAACCGATTTTATGCCTTCTAAATAAAGCGAGCTCTTTTTCTTTTAATGTTGAAATCTCTGTACCGTCAACTCGAATACTACCTACCGATGGAATATCTAATCCACCTAACAACTGAAGTAAGGTCGTTTTACCCGATCCACTTGCCCCCATAATACAAACGAAATCTCCTTTTTGAATTTGAATATTAATACCTTTTAGTATTTTCACTTTACTATCCCCAATATCAAACGATTTTTCTAACCTTTCAATTTCAATAATATTCATCCCGATATCCCCTTCTCTCTCTATTTATCAATCTATATATTCTATTCAAAATACAAATTTCCTACTATTTTGTATTTTTTTGTCACATACTAATATTTCTCATGTCAGAAAAATTGACTCTCGCAAAAAAAGTAACCATAATAGTTACACGAATACATAAAAGCTATTCACATATCCACAAATAGGAGGAAGAAAAATGAAACATGTAATCGTTTATGCACACCCGAATACAGAAAGCTTCAACCATGCGATTTTAGAAACGGTAAAAAGTGAATTAGAAGGAAAAGGTCACGAAGTACGCGTTCGCGATCTATACGAATTAAACTTTAATCCAGTATTAGGCGCTTCCGATTTCATCTCATTTTCTCAAGGAAATACACCAGAAGATATTAAAGAAGAACAAGAGCATATCTCTTGGGCTGATAGCATTACATTCATTTATCCAGTGTGGTGGGCGGGACTTCCTGCTATTTTAAAAGGATACGTTGACCGTGTATTTAGCCACGGATTCGCTTATGCTTACGGTGAAAACGGTATTGAAAAGTTATTAAGCGGTAAAAAAGGATTGTTATTATCTACAATGGGAAATACGAAAGAAGCATACACAGCAGGTGGCATGTTTGATGCAATGAAGAAAACAGCGGATGTTGGTATTTTTGAATTTACAGGCATTGAAACAATTGAGCATACATTCTATACAAGTGTTCCTTCTGTGGATGACAGTGTGCGTAAGCAATATCTTGAAGAAGTGAAAGACGTTGTGAATCGTGCATTCTAACAAAATTATATCGGCGATTTTTCAAATATATCGACTTACCGATAAAAATCAACACTAGTCACAACTGAATGTTAGCCCACACCAATCGGGCTGCCAACAAATATCAGAAAAAAAGCTGTTCCAAAGTTTGGAACAGCTTTCTTCATTACATCTTCTCAATCCACTCCGTCAAGTTATGCACAACTTGCGTCGGTTGTACTTCGTATTCTGTTAACTTCTCCACAGTTGTGACTCCAGTGTGGACAAGAAGCGTATGCATACCAGCATTTATTCCTGCTAAAATGTCTGTATCGTAGTTATCCCCAACCATTAATGCTTCATTCTTTTCTATGCCAAGCACTTTCAAAGCTTGTTCCATAATGATTGATTCTGGTTTTCCGATAAAGATTGGATCCACACCTGTTGATACTGCTACAACTGATGTTAATGAACCATTACCTGGTAATAATCCTCGCTCAGTTGGGATGGCAATATCCCCATTTGTAGAAATAAACGTCGCGCCATTACGCACAGCAAGACACGCTTTTGCTAATTTTTCATATGTGATGTCACGATCTAAACCCACAACAACGAAATCAGGATTTTCATCCACAAGTTCAAATCCTTTTTCCACAAGTGCATCGTGTAAGCCTTCTTCACCAATCATATATACAGTTGCGTCTTGTTTACGTTCATAAATGAAGTTCGCAGTCGCCATACTCGTTGTGAATACTTGCTCTGCTTTCGCTGGAATATCGAAACGAACAAGCTTTTCTGCTACCTGTTCCGGTTTGCGAGTTGAGTTATTCGTAACGAATAAATATGGAATGCCGCGCTCTCCTAATGCTTTTACGAAGTCGCTTGCTTCTTCAATTTGTTCTTCTCCGCGATACATCGTACCGTCTAAGTCAATTAAGTAACCTTTATACATCGATTATGTCTCTCCTTCTATGCTAACGTTCTCACCTTATCATACCACTCTTATATTACCCGCTTTTCCAAAAGAAAAAAACGCTTTACCTTAAAGCGCCCCATAACGTTCATTTTTTCTCTTTTATTTGGTAAGAACAACTACAATCGCCCTCGCACATATTTGCTAGCGTTTTCACTTCTGCGTTCGTAAATAGACGCTTATACATTTCTTTTTCATCTTCACACACTTGCGGGAATCTCTCGGCAATTTCCTTTAACGGACAGTTTTGTTTTTCAATTACGAAAGATTTCTCTCCATCTCTCTTTATTTGAACCATATAACCATTTTTCTCTTGCATAGCTGCTATCTCTTGCACTTTATATGCTAAATTCTTTTGATTACTCACTCTCTTTTGTAACTGTTCTTCCATTCGCTTCGTTCTCTCTTTTAAAACGTAACGAAGTATTTTTTCATCGCCCATTCGAGCTAAATCTTCTAGCATATCAATCGCAAATTGCTTATACTCTTTCGGGAATGTATCTTCTCCCTTTTCGCTTAATCCATACAAATAAGTTGGTCTTCCGACATGTTGCCTTACCATCTTAGAATAAATGAGTCCGTCTTTCTCAAGATTACTTAAATGTCTTCGAATCGCCATTTCTGTAATCTCTAAAACGTCAGCTAGTTCCGCTACCGTGTGCTCTCCCTTTACTTTCAACAATTGTACAATCTCGTCTTTCGTAGTACGTGCTTCCCCCATACTTCACCCTTCTCCCTTTTCTTTCTCACATACAATATAAGATCCCCAAAAGGCATTCTCTGGGGATCTTATAAGCATAATTATTCTGGTACAAATGCAGATACAGGTCCTAATTCCTTTTCTAAATAACTGCGAATATTTGCTGGGTACCTTTCTACCACTGCAATATGTTTTTGAATCGTCTTATATAATTCATCATGATTCATTTGAATATAATCTTGCGTAAGCATTTTTCGAAGAAGGATAATTTCTTTCATCCCTTGTCCATCTTCTTCACTTATCACTCGCTCGTCCATTAAAATATCAATAATATCTTCATAGCTTCCTGGATCGCGCATAATAAATCCATCAATCATCGCATTTCCTACATCTAATACACAATCAATAATAAGATGGGCTATGCGCTCTAATGCGTAAAATTCAAACTCGGTTTCATATATCTTTTTCTCTTGAAATGTACTTGTTGCTCGTTCTAAACATACTAGCATTTGTTCTATTTTCTTTCTGTCTACAAAATACATGAATGTCACCTACCTGGAAATTAAAGCATTTACATTTTAATTGTAACGCTTTCTTCTGAAAAAATCGACAATTTTTCGAATTCACCTTTTCTCCGTTATTTGTTATAGTTATATTTGTATGATTTTTGAAATTGGAGGAATGGAATCTTGGAACGTGAACTCGCACTAGAAATTGTCCGTGTAACAGAAGCAGCTGCCTTAGCATCCGCACAGTGGATGGGCCGCGGAAAGAAAAATGAAGCAGATGATGCAGCAACTACAGCAATGCGTGATATGTTCGATTCAGTAAACATGGCAGGTACAGTTGTAATTGGTGAAGGAGAACTTGATGAAGCACCGATGTTGTATATTGGTGAAGAACTAGGAACAGGTAACGGTCCAGAAGTAGACATCGCCGTTGATCCATTAGAAGGTACAAACATCGTTGCAAAAGGTCTTGCAAATGCAATGGCAGTTATTGCAATCGCAGACAAAGGGAACCTTCTTCATGCTCCTGATATGTACATGGAAAAAATCGCGGTTGGTCCAAAAGCAGCTGGTAAAATTAGCTTAGATGATCCAATTGAAAAAACAATTGAAATTGTAGCAGAAGCTAACAATAAAAAGATTCGCGATCTAACAGTTATCGTTCAAGAACGTGAACGTCATCAAGATATTATTGACCGTGTTCGTGCAAAAGGTGCACGCGTAAAATTATTTGGTGACGGTGATGTTGGTGCGTCAATCGCAACAGCACTACCTGGAACGGGTATCGACTTATTCGTAGGTATTGGCGGAGCTCCAGAAGGTGTTATTTCTGCAGCAGCATTAAAGTGCCTTGAAGGTGAAATGCAAGCTCGCTTAGTTCCAATGAACGAAGAAGAAGAAGCTCGTTGTCGTGAAATGGGATTAGAAGATCCTCGTCAACTTCTTATGTTAGATGACTTAGTATCTGGGGATGATGCAATCTTCTCAGCAACTGGTGTATCTGCTGGTGAGTTATTAGACGGTGTTAAATTCCTTGGCGGAGATTTAGCTGAAACATACTCTATCGTAATGCGTTACAAAACAAGAACAGTACGATTCATTAAAACGCATCACCATTTAGATCATAAACCACACTTAAACTTAGATATTTAATAAAGGAGCCATGTGTATGGAAGAACGTTTCTTTCTGTACGACGATACTGTCGCTACAAAAACTCGTTTCGTTAGCTTTATGGGAGAAAATGAGCGTCACGATTTAGCGCTATTATACTCCGATCGTCATTACGGTAAAACAATTGTCCTTGATATGCAACGCAATAAATTTGCAATCATCGGTGCTGACGATTTAAACGAACCAGGCTACTTAGAGCATGCATTTTCTATGACTGAAGAAATTGCAGAAGAACTACGCTCATTTTTATTTGAACTTATATAATTTATCGTATGCACCAGCTATTTTAGCTGGTGTTTTTTCATCATTAGTATTTAGAATTTTCAATCTTTTGTGTTATAATTAAGAATAAATCTATTTGGATAGAAAGGACGTTATCTACGTATGCCAACAACTACTTTGTAATGGACCAGCAATTGGATAGCATTACTCTCAAAAAAGCACCGTGCTTTTTCAAGGGAGTAGTCTGCCCATTCCCATTACAAAGGAGCGTATTGCATCTGTAGTATGATGTTTACGGAGGTTCCTCTTTGGGGACCTCCTTTTATTCTTGTCTTTTTCTCATGCCTTCATACTACAAGACATCCAAATAGCTGTATTACGTTCCTTTACCACTACTATAAGAGGTGAAGGAAAATGCAGAAAGTACAACTTTCTTGGAGTTTATATGAAAACGAGCAAAACACAATCGAAAAATATTGTAAAAATTGCAGACGTACTACCCTATTTACCGACACAAATATTCGTAGGCATAACGCCAACGGAAAAAACATATACCGCTTTGCCATTTATAAATGTCCGAAAGACCATACGTGGAATCAAAAACTTCGTATTTATAAAGCATTTACTGATCACGTTGAAACAGTCGATATGACGCAGCAGGATCAGCCAGAAACAACTACTATCATTTCCATTACGCAACATCAAGAAAGCGGCATAACCGAAATCACGATCGTATTAGATATTGTTTTCGGTTCCCACCGCATCGATAAAGCCTTATCCACATATATTTCCGACTGGAGCCGTACACGCATTGTGGATAAAATTAAAAATGGGGATATTCAATTAAACGGACAACAAATGAAGCCAAATACAATACTTTCTGAAGGCGATCATATCTCGATTTGTTTGTAAGCAAAAATATGCAAAAAATCCTCTTACAATTGTAAGAGGATTTTTTTATTTCTTCACTTTTCGTAATACAAAATGTGCGCAACCGAAGTTACAGTACTCGTATAAATACTCCGTTAACGTACTAATTTTCGTATCATATGTCGCACGTTGGTTACTATCATCAAAGAATCCGCGCAATCTAAGTTGCTCATATCCCCAGTCCCCAACGATGTAATCATATTTATTTAAAATTTCTGCATAGCGCTCTTTAAATGCTTCTTCACTAAAACCGTCACGAAAGTTTTTAATTACTTCGTACTGAACATTATTAATGCTCACCGTAGCATGAATCTCTTGCTTTTGCTCCATCATTAACTTCCTCTCTAAGCATTCTTCTTTTTATCGTATCACAAAGCATAACAACCAACAATTTCAAATACAAAAAATTGCAAATTAGTACATGCTATGGAGAAGGAGGTGATACATCGTGAAAAAACAAATTTTACTTTCCCTTCTCACTCTTTCCTTATTTGCAGGCTGCCAATCAGCGAACAAAGCTGAAATGGAACGTGAAGAAGGAAGCCGTGTTCTTGTTTCCAATAAAAACGACATGTATCATACGGAAAATACAAATACAAGACTCACAAGAGTCGGTTATTCTTCTAAACAAAAGCATGAAGTATCTAACAAACAAGTAGGGGCCATTAATCGCGAGAAGGTCGCTGAAATGATTACAAGCATGACAGTCAAACTTCCTGACGTTACAAACGCTGCTACACTCGTTACTGATGATGAAGTGTTCGTTGTATACCGTGCAAACACAACGGATCCAAAACTCGTAGCGGATCAAGTATATAGAGCTGCTTTGTCCATCGTTCCTCGCTATTATAAAGCATATGTATCAACAGACCAAAAGTTGATTTCTCAAATTCAAGGGCTTCAATCTGGCGCATTAAATGATACAGAATATACACAAAGCCTCGATATGTTAAAACGAGAAATGAGTAAAAATCCTCATTTGAACAATACGGGAGATCAGACTTTGAATGATATGATTAAAAAGTAAAACAGGTGGAGAAAATCTCCACCTGTTTTACTTTTTATTTTTTATTACGATCCGCATAAACCTCCATCGCATCACACATAAACTGCGCTAATCCCTCACCAAACTTATCGATATTTTTCGTAAAACGCTCATCAGCGACGTACATTTGACCGAGTCCTTTAAAAGCATCTAACGAATATTCACCGAAGTTTTGCAAGTAATCGTACCATACTTTAATAGCTGCCTGCGCCTCTTTAGAATCTGGTGCATCGTGTCTAAGCGTTGCTAAATTTCTATAAATAGCATTAAACTCCTCTTGGTTCTCTTTTGACATACCTTTTGCATATTCGTTCGCTTTATCTACAGCTGCGTCTCCCCATTTTTTACGTGCTTCTTCTTCATATGGGTTATGGCTGAAATCGAATCCTTCAAATTTCTCTTTATTCGTCATTTCAATCTCTCCTTTTGTATGCTGAATTGTTTTATCAATCGTCGCAATCACCTTATCTAATCTGGCACGCTTTTCAAGAAGCATCTTCTTATGAAGCTGTAGTGCCTCTTCGCGATCAAATGATGGACTCATGATAATCTCTTTAATTTTCTTCAAAGGGAAGCCAAGCTCTTTAAAAAACAAAATTTGCTGCAATGTCTCTAAATTTTCATTGGAATACAGACGATATCCAGACTCTGTCGTCTCGTCTGGGGTTAACAACCCAATTTCATCGTAATGATGCAGTGTGCGCACACTAATTCCAACTAAATCAGCTACTTCTTTTACTCTCATTGTCATTTGTATCTCCCCCTTAGTACATACGATAAAGTATGACGCAACGTTAGAGTCAATAAGTAAATTCATTTTCTTTCTAAAAGTTTCATCTCTCCCCTATTTCATGCATAATAGATATGTACATATATTAGAAAGCGGTGAAAGTATGGTTTCAAATACTGTAATTGCCAGCATCATTTTTCAACTCATTGTCTCGATTCTGGTCCCAATTATCGTACTCGTTTATTTCCGTAAAAAATATAATATGAATTGGAAAGTGGTCGGCGTTGGTGTTCTTATCTTTATCGGATTCACCCAAATTCTTGAAACACCATTCCACCTATTTATGCGCGGTAATCCAACAATCGCTCCATTTTTAGAAAATCCGTTTGTCTTCGCAATTTATGGCGGATTGACTGCTGGTATTTTTGAAGAATTAGGACGCTTCGTTGCCTTCTTCTTCTTACTAAAAAAATATCTAGAATATAAAGATGGCTTCGCTTATGGAATTGGTCACGGCGGAATTGAATCTATTTTAATTGGCGGTTTTTCTGCATTACAAGCATTAATCTTTGCTAATTCTATTAACGATGGTAGCTTCGCTCGACTGATTGAACAAAAACCCGAGCTTAGCATTTTACAGGACATGTTAATTCAGCAACCTGCCTACTTATACTTCCTTGGTAGCTTAGAAAGAATTATGGCACTCGTGCTTCAAATCGCCTTTACAATGCTTGTTTTATACGCAGTCAAACAGAAGAAATATATCTTCCTAGTATACGCTATACTATTCCACGCATTTGTAGACTTTTTCGCGGCACTTTACCAAACAAAAACAATCAATATCTTTGTTGCCGAAGGAATTACCCTTCTCTTCACAATTGGGGCTGTCGTTCTTATTCGCAAGATGAAAGCGAAATTAATGAGTGTGCCGGAGTAAAAAATAACCCACCGATTGGTGGGTTATTTTTTATGGATTGTCGCAATGGTGATAGCTTTTTCCTTCTTGCAGCTCCCTCTTTGTTTCTGCATCTATAACGATGTACTTATGAAACTCTTCTACTTCATTTTGAGAAAAGGAAGCGAAAAAATAAACTTGGCGATCAGGATGAACAAAAAAATCTTGAAGCATCACACTACTCCGACAACCCATGGTTGTTTTTTGTAGGAAAGAAAATTCCTCATCAGCCACTTCTTTAAATAAGATTTTTTTCCGAACACTATATGCTGCATTATTGTATTCTTTATAGATTTTCTTATCTAACTGTTTATAAAAAACATCCTCACTCACAAATGACTTATTTCGATTGCTTGGATAATTTAGTTTTTGATTCGACTCTGCATAAGTTGTGGACAAGTGTATAAAAAAACAAAGACTAAATACAATACATATCATTTTATTCATGATTGCACCTCAAATGTTCATTATCCACATTACTTTTCCACATATTTAAATCAATATGCTGTTTCCAATAAAAAGGAATTATTTCTACATTTGTCGAAGTATATAGCGTCAACTTGAAAGATGGGGATGAATTATGAAGAAAATTATTGTAATACGACATTGTTCAGCAATTGGGCAAAAACGTGATGATGAATTAACGACCGATGGAAAAGACCAAGCAAACACCCTTGCTATATTCCTCTTAGAAAATCATCTACAAATCGATCATATTATTTCAAGCCCATTTGTCCGAGCTATCGATTCCATTCGGCCCTATGCGCTCCAAGCTAACTTATCTATCCAAGAAGATGAACGATTAACTGAACGCATATTGAGCAACATTCCAATGGATGATTGGATGCAAAAACTAGAATCTACTTTTACAAATATAGATATTGCCTTTTCAGGCGGAGAGTCAACAAAACAAGCAACAGACCGGGCCCTATCGCTTATTCAAGACGTTTTACAATTAAACCATACGACAACACTACTTGTTACACATGGCAATTTACTTACGCTCATTTTAAAGCATTTTGATCATACGATTGGCTTTAATGAATGGAGAACTCTAACGAATCCTGATATTTACGAAATTACAATCGACGAACAATGTATCATAAAACGCTTATGGGAAGCATCGTCCAAGTAATATCCCTTTCCAAAACATTCAGTTGACGCCACGAGAAGAGACTGTTCTAACAATAGAAAGGGGTATCATTTCATATGTACGAAGACGTACTTGCTTTACTACATAAAACAAATGTTTCTTATGAAAAATTCGAACACGAACCAGTACTCGATTATGAGACCGATCGGATCGTACGCGAGAGACTTGGCTTACAAGGCACTCCAAGTAAAAGCTTATTTTTAAAATCAAAGTCTGGAGATTATTACGTATTTTTTACGTTAGAGGGCACAAGGCTCAACCGGGGAGAGATGAAAGAACTATCAGGAGAACGCTTATCTCTCTGTTCTCCTGATGAACTGCGAGACAAAACTGGTTGTACGCCGGGATGTGTGGCTCCTTTCGGATATTCACACGATGTAACAATTATTGTGGATAACGCTATTTATACGTACGATAAAATTTTAATTACACCTGGTGTTCCTGAATTTACAATTGAATTATCCACAGAAGAATTAAAAAAGATTTTATTAACATGTCCAAATACCGTTTTAGAGTACAAACAAAAAGAGAGCTAATCATTAGCTCTCTTTTTTTCATTATTTAGCTTCTGCTGTTTTTTCTTTTGCAGAACGTACTTGCTCGTCCGCATGGTAAGAAGAACGCACAAGTGGGCCAGCTTCACAGTGGCTAAATCCTTTGCTAAGTGCAATTTCTTTAAGCTCTGCAAATTCTGCTGGTGGGTAATATTTAAGAACTGGTAAATGCTTCTTAGATGGTTGTAGGTATTGCCCAAGAGTTAAAATATCCACATTGTTTGCACGTAAGTCATCCATTGCTTCAATTAAATCTTCTCTCGTTTCACCTAAGCCCACCATAATGCTCGATTTAGTTGGAATATCAGGCTGCATTTCTTTCGCTCGACGTAAAAACTCTAATGAACGTTCATATTTTGCTCTAGCGCGAACTCGGTCAGATAATCGACGTACTGTTTCAATGTTATGGTTTAAAATATCTGGTTTTGCATCCATTAACATTTTTAAGTTTTCTTCTACTCCACCCATATCAGATGGTAATACTTCGATAGACGTGAATGGGTTTTTACGACGTACTGCGCGTACTGTTTCAGCAAAAACAGCTGCTCCCCCGTCCTTTAAATCATCACGTGCAACCGCTGTTATAACAACGTGCTTTAAGCCCATTTGTACTACTGAATCTGCTACGCGTTCTGGTTCTTGTAAATCAAGCTCAGTTGGTAAGCCTGTTTTAACCGCACAAAAACGACAAGCACGTGTACAAACCGCACCTAAAATCATAAATGTTGCTGTTTTTCTTACAGCCCAGCATTCATGAATATTCGGACATTTTGCCTCTTCACAAACGGTATGAAGATTCTTAGAACGCATCATTTTCTTTAAGCCTGTATAGTTTTCATTCGTGTTTAACTTAATTTTCAACCATTCGGGCTTGCGCTTATATTCTGTTTGTTTTGTCATGGTTATCAACTCCGCACAATATGAAATAGTTTACCGTGTTCGCTTCTTTCAATGTAACATATCTATTCTAACGTATGAAAGCGATTTGCTCAAATGAAGATTCTAAGATTTTTTCCAATCGTTCCCTATAATGAAATACTCCGTATATCCCACACTAAAAAGAGTGATGTTGTGAAAGGAGTCTATTTCATGCTTCGAAAAATTTCTCTTTTGCTTTCTATTTGTTTTCTTCTCCACCAAAACATCGCTTACGGTGAAGATAATCAGCAAAGCATATACGAAAAGCGCATGGCACTATATAAAGAAACCGAGCAGTCTTCAGGCATTCCATGGTATTACTTAGCTGCAATGGATCAATATGAAAGAAATATACGGAGCGTAAGAAAAGATATTCCGAAAAAACCAGATGCCATCATTTCCCTTTATTTCAAACCAGAAATATGGGCTGGACCTATTAATAGTAACGATACTCTCCCCCATACAATTTCTCTATTTGGCGGAATAGGTTTAGATGGTGACAAAGATGGATTTGCAAATGCAAATAGCGACCGTGATCTTCTGCATACCGCAGCGACTATTTTAAGGAAACAAGGAACGTCAGAAGACCGTATTAAAATTATGCTCTGGGAATATTATAGACGTGCAAAAACAGTTGATTTAATTAGCGAATATGCCCAAATTTATAAACATTATGGCCGTATTAATTTAGAGGGAAATGCTTTTCCTCTTCCGATCCGTAGTGACCATAGCTACCGTAGTACTTTCGGCGCTGGAAGAAGTTTTGGCGGCAGAAGGATTCATGAAGGAACAGATATTTTCGCCGGATATGGCGTGCCAGTAAGATCGACTTGCTATGGCATTATTGAAACGAAAGGTTGGAACCGCCTTGGTGGATGGCGCATTGGTATTCGCGACCTTCATAACAATTACCATTATTACGCTCATTTAGGCGGGTTCTCAAAAGAAATACAGCTTGGACAAATTGTTGAGCCAGGGAAAGTAATCGGATTTGTTGGTAGCACTGGTTATGGACCTCCTGGTACAGCCGGAAAATTTCCGCCCCACTTACATTTTGGCATATATAAAGACAATGGCTATACAGAATGGGCCTTCGATCCATACATGCATTTAAGCCTTTGGGAACGCAAAGAACGAGCAAATACAAAACGATAACCGTAGCTGCATTGCTACGGTTATTTTTTATCCATTAAAAACCTGGCTGATCCGGGTTTCACTTTATTTACAACTAACTATCTGTTTTCTTTTTATCAGGTACAGCAACACTTCCACTTCCATAATACGTAGGCACTTCCCCTTGAACGATACGCGTCGCAATCGGAACATTTTGTTTCACCGTTATCTCTTTCGTATGAAATGGAATAATTACTTGCAATGTTACTTCCATTTCCATAACAATTTGAATTGCTGTAGTATTAATCCCATGCGGCTCAATTTTTTGTTTAATATCTGTATTCACATGCCCAATTGGCGTGAAATGAATCGGAATATCTGGTCCTATATTACCAAGAAGCGCATTATCAGTTACACGCCCAAAAGGAACTGCCATAGTCGCCCCGTTTTTTTCAGAAATACCTAGCTCCTTCAACTTCCCTTGTTCTACTTGCTGCAAATATTTTTCTATGTACGTGGTCGTTGACGTTACGATTTCATTTACTTGCTTTGTATTTAAATTAATTGTAGATACTTTTCCGTTTTTATCATTCTGTACTTTCATTAATGAATCTACATCGAATCCTTCATTAATTCGATCCTTTACTGCCTTCGTCATAATTGCCGTCGCCATTTTATGCGTCTCTACTTCCCCATATTTAATTAAGGTCGGCTGAATATTATTATTCACAATCCACAACCCTTGCGTAAGTAATATAATAAAAAGAATAAACGACATAAGCAGTATATACCGAAAGGCAATAGGTCCCCTTCGAAACCGCGAGTTTTTCGAGCGAAATATACTCATAAAAAAACCTCCTTCTTATATCATTTCTATGCAAGAAGGAGGGACGATATATGCTTATCTCATTTTTAATAATGCTTCTTTTCCAATCGTTCCTGCTGGAATGCCTAATGCTTCAGCTCCAGTCGTTACCGATTCTAGCGGCGCTTCAAGAAGTTGTTCAATCGTTCTTACACCAACCGCACGGCCAGCAATAATTCCTCGATCACCTAACTTCTCATTTAAAAGACCTACATCTAATGCACCACACATAATATATCCTTTATCGCTCATTACAGCTAGCAAATTTGTCTTTGGAAGTTTCACGCTAACCGCAATAAACGTATAATTATCAATTATAATTGGCTCCACATTAACCATAGTTCACACTCCTCTCTTTCTTATCTGTATGACAAGAGAAAAATGAGTGTTACAAGTTAACTAGCCTATAGTTTAACGGAAGAAGTATAAGTTATTAACATATCTGTTAACACATCTCTAAGTAGTTCTGGCATATAATATTGTTTGTCAGAAAGTGTGGATAGCTCTGGGTATAAGTAGCCAAATGTAAACATATCAATTGTTCCTACTGTATATATACGATCTAATTCCAGCGATTCCCCGTTAATTAATACATCTTCGAGTAAAATTTTATTCCCAGGAATCGTATCTGGAATTACTTCTACACCCGCGTAAATCATTTTCCCCATCACTTTCCCACGAAATCCGAATCCTTTCACCTCAAGATTCTCCATATTCGGCTTACGTGCTTTCAAAATAACTTCTCTTAATATCTTTCCTGGAACTTTCAAAGCACACGGATTAATTGGATGTGGACAAATTCTGTGAATATCTCCGCGCGTTACGACACCCTCTTCTAACCCTTCAAGAAGTACACCAGCATTCACCATGCCAATTTCTGCACCGCACCATGTTTTCAGCGCACTTGCTAACATATAAGAAAACGGCGTCTCATGAAACCAATCAACCTGTAATGACTCTTTTAAATGAACGACAGGCTCTGCCATTATATGCTTACTTTCTTCCTGCAGTATTTGAATTGTGGATAACGGCTCGCTATAAGCACCTAACCGTTCCGTCTTAATCGCTCTACCGTCCTTTTTCAACAGCTTCTTCGTCTCTTTATCCACAGTAAGCTGCACGTGCCCAACGTAACGTCCCCACTTTTCACAGCAACAAAGTAAAGTATTATTCATTAGAACACCACGCTCAAATAAATGATGCGTATGTGCCCCTAAAATAACATCTATATCATAATGCTCTGCCATATACTCATCCATACTTTTTCCAAGGTGAGAAAGGACAACTGTTATATGAGCTTCATCTCTCACTTCTTCTAAAATAGACTCTAAATGGATAAGCGGATCTTCAATATGCCAATCGAGCATTTGATAAAACTCTGGATACGCAACAGTTAACCCGATAAAAGCAATCGTAATCCCATCTGTCGTTGTATGTAATTTATAAGGCTTTGCCCATGATGGACGTACACCTTCTTTTTCAAATAAATTTGCGACAAGTACTTCAAATCCAGCATCATCATAGAGCCGATTTAAATGCTCTTTCGCTAACGTAATGCCTTCATTATTTCCGATCGTTACATAATCATATAACGCCTCATTTAAAAGCTTCGTATTCCCAAGCCCATTTGTCGCTTCCGAAATACTATGAAAACGATCCACATGATCGCCGATATCAATCGTCAAAACCGTCTCTCCCGCTTCCTGTCTTCGCTTTTTCTCCCCTAGAACAAACCGAGAAATTTGCGGCCAATTTTCAAAATGACTATGTATATCGTTTGTATGATAAAGGTGGATGATTGTTTCTTTATTTGTATTCAGAGAAAAAACCTCCTCTCAGTTCCTTACTGCCATTTACGCTATGCGCACACAATAATCCTGTAAATACTTTTCGTCTTTTCTTGCTATTTTACATTGTACTCGCATTGTGAGAAAAAGCAAAAGATTGTCCTTTTTATATGAGAAACTTTTGCTAATGCAGGAAAGAATTCCAGATAGTGGAGGGAGGGGTGGATTTGTCAAAAAGTTTAATAGAGAATTCAGTGGGTGGTTGTTCAAGTGGATTTGTCAGTATCTTTGTCTTAAACCTAGTCGTTCTCTGTTCTTATAAAATATTTGGGGTATGTGAGGATTTTCTTTTGTCTTATCTTGTCGACAGATCGATATTCCTTGTCGAAACGTTGATATATTGAAATAATCGTTGATATATTCCCGTTTATGATCGATATATTTGAAAAATCGTTGATATATTTAGCTGAACACCCACCCGGGTATCCTCTCCCAAGCCAAGACAAATCCGCAAAACAAAAAAGCGCCCTGCACAGCAGGACGCTTTCTTCATACATATATTATCCAGTTCCAGCGGCTAGAATGTTCGGTGGCTTCACTTCTTCCTATGAGGCAAAAAGCGCCTCTACGTCAGAAGCTCCTCCATCCCCCTCACATTCTGAACGAGCCGCTTCCACTTTAAATATGTCCAGCTTCGCCTCCTAGACCCTCATGTCTAAGAACCTTCCGCACGAGAAGATAAAAAGCATCTTCTGTGCGAAAGAACCTTAGCCAACGGGTCTGAACAGTCGGCTCCGCATTTCTATTTAACCGATAGAACCTTCCATCTCAAACTTGATTAGGCGGTTCATTTCAACTGCGTATTCCATTGGAAGTTCGCGAGTGAATGGCTCGATGAAGCCCATTACGATCATTTCTGTAGCTTCTTGCTCAGAAATACCGCGGCTCATTAGGTAGAATAATTGTTCTTCTGATACTTTCGATACTTTCGCTTCGTGCTCAAGTGAAACGTAATCGTTTTTGATTTCGTTGTAAGGAATTGTATCAGATGTAGATTGGTTATCCATGATTAACGTGTCACACTCGATGTTAGAGCGAGAGTTTTTCGCTTTTGGTCCGAAGTGTACGATACCACGGTAAGTTACTTTACCACCATGCTTCGCAATCGATTTAGAAACGATTGTTGAAGACGTGTTTGGTGCTAAGTGAATCATTTTCGCACCAGCATCTTGGTGTTGGCCTTTACCAGCAATCGCGATAGATAATGTTAAACCACGAGCGCCTTCGCCTTTTAAGATAACTGCTGGGTATTTCATCGTTAATTTAGATCCGATGTTACCGTCAATCCATTCCATCGTTGCGTTTTCTTCACAAACCGCACGTTTTGTAACTAGGTTGTATACGTTGTTCGCCCAGTTTTGGATTGTTGTATAACGGCAATATGCATCTTTCTTAATGATGATTTCTACTACCGCACTGTGAAGTGAGTTAGTCGTGTAAACAGGTGCTGTACAACCTTCTACGTAGTGTACGTGTGCGCCTTCGTCTACGATGATAAGCGTACGCTCGAATTGTCCCATATTTTCAGAGTTAATACGGAAATACGCTTGAAGTGGTGTATCAACTTTAACACCTTTTGGAACGTAGATGAATGATCCACCAGACCAAACTGCAGAGTTTAATGCAGAGAATTTGTTGTCTGTTGGTGGGATTACTTTTCCGAAATGCTCACGGAAAATATCTTCGTTCTCTTTTAATGCGCTATCTGTATCTTTGAAGACGATTCCTAGAGCTTCTAGGTCTTCTTTCATGTTGTGGTATACAACTTCAGATTCGTACTGTGCAGATACACCAGCTAAATATTTTTGCTCAGCTTCTGGAATACCTAATTTATCAAATGTTGCTTTAATTTCATCAGGTACTTCATCCCAAGACTTCTCAGATTTCTCAGATGGTTTTACGTAGTACGTAATTTCATCGAAATCTAAGTCGTTTAAGTCGCCGCCCCATTGTGGCATTGGCATTTCGTAGAACTTATCCAGTGATTTTAAACGGAAGTCTAACATCCACTGTGGTTCTTCTTTCATACGTGAAATTTCTTCAACGATCTCTTTTGTTAAACCGCGTCCAGCACGGAAAATCGAAACGTCTTTGTCTTTGAAACCATATTTATAATCGCCGATATCTGGCAGTTGCTTCGCCATGTTGGTGTGTCCCTCCTTAGATAACCTCGTTTTTAGGAACCTTTAACATTACTTATCTTCGTTTAAGCCCTTTTCTAACGCTTTCCACGCTAATGTTGCACATTTAATACGTGCAGGGAACTTGCATACGCCTTGTAATGCTTCAATATCTCCTAAATCGATGCTGTCATCGTACTCTTTTCCTAGCATCATGTCAGAGAAAATTTTCGAAAGCTGAAGTGCTTCTTCAATTTTCTTACCTTTTACTGCTTGTGTCATCATTGAAGCTGAAGACATTGAGATTGAACATCCTTCACCTTCAAACTTCGCCTCTTGCACAATACCTTCTTCTACTTTCATCGTAAGTTGAATACGATCGCCGCAAGTTGGATTGTTCAAGTTAACGGTAACACTATCTTCTAACACGCCATGGTTACGAGGATTTTTGTAATGATCCATAATAACTTGACGATATAACGTATCTAAATTATTAAATGACATTTGTGAAATACTCCTTTGTCTTGATTAGCGATTCAACAAATGTATCAATTTCTTCTTTTGTATTATATAAATAGAAGCTCGCACGTGCTGTTGAAGAAGCTTTTAACCACTTCATAAGCGGTTGTGCACAGTGATGTCCTGCGCGAACTGCAATGCCTTCTACATCTAATACAGTCGCTACATCGTGAGGATGTACGTCTTCAATATTAAATGTAACAAGACCAGCGCGATGCTTTGGACCATAAATTGTAACGCCATCTACTTCTGATAGTCTTTCTAAAGCGTATTGCGCTAATTCATGCTCATGCTTTTCAATATTATCAAGACCGATTTCTTCTAGGAAATCAATTGCTGCACCAAGTCCGATTGCATTACCGATAATCGGTGTACCTGCTTCAAACTTCCACGGAAGCTCTTTCCACGTAGATTCTTGTAAATCTACGAAATCAATCATTTCACCGCCAAATTCAATTGGCTCCATATTGTTCAGCAATTCTTTTTTACCATATAATACGCCGATACCTGTAGGTCCGCACATCTTATGAGCAGATAATGCGTAGAAATCACAGTTTAAATCTTGTACATCCACTTTCATGTGAGGTGTACTTTGTGCACCATCAACGACCATAATTGCGCCATTTTCGTGTGCGATTGCTCCGATTTCTTTTACAGGGTTAATCGTTCCAAGTACGTTTGATACTTGCATAATAGAAACGATTTTTGTATTCGGTGTAACTGTTTGACGAACATCTTCTAAAGAAATTGTACCGTCTGGTTGAAGCGGAAGATATTTTAAAGTTGCACCAGTTTTCTTCGCAACTTGTTGCCACGGAATGATATTACTATGGTGCTCCATGTAAGAAATAACGATTTCATCGCCCTCTTTTACATTTTCAAGACCATAGCTAGCTGCTACTGTATTTAATGCAGTTGTCGTTCCGCGTGTGAAAATAATCTCTTCCATTGATTTCGCGTTAATAAACTTGCGAACTTTCTCACGTGCACCTTCATACGCGTCGGTAGCTTTCGTACCGAGCGTATGAACACCGCGATGCACGTTAGAATTATATTCTTTATAGTAACGTTCTAACGTTTCAATGACTTGAATTGGTTTTTGAGAAGTTGCTGCACTATCGAAATAAACAAGTTGTTTGCCGTTCACTTTTTGATCAAGAATTGGAAACTGTTTGCGTATTTCATGAATATTCATTAGCGAACTTTCCTTTCAATTACCTCAACAAGCTGTGCCTTTACTCCTTCAATTGGAAGCTCATTAACTACAGGTGCTAAGAATCCATGGATGACTAAACGTTCTGCTTCGCGTTTTGGAATACCACGGCTCATCAAGTAGTATAGTTGGACTGGATCTACGCGACCTACTGAAGCTGCGTGACCTGCCATTACATCATCTTCGTCGATTAAAAGAATTGGGTTTGCATCACCGCGTGCTTTTTCATCTAACATAAGAACGCGAGAAGATTGTTGTGCATTTGATTTAGATGCACCGTGTTCAATCTTACCAATTCCGTTAAAGATAGATGTTGCACTATCTTTTTGTACACCGTGTTTTAAAATCCAACCTTCAGAGTGTTTACCGAAGTGAACAACTTTAGTTGTAAAGTTTTGTGTTTGGTTACCACGGCCAATTGTTACTGTTTTCGTATCAGCATATGAACCGTCGCCCATTAAGTTGGTAACATTCTCTGAAATTGTGTTTCCGTCATTCATAAGGCCTAGAGCCCAATCAATACGGCCGTCGCGTCCTACAACGCCGCGGCGGTTAACGTAAGTTGTTACGTCTTTTGCTAATAGATCAACCGCACCGAATTTCACTTGTGCGCCTTGTTCCACGATTACTTCTGCCACGATATTTGCAATACCTTTAGCATTTTCATTTGCAACATAGTTTTCTACATAAGTTGCAGTACTGTTCGCATCAGCTACGAATAATACGTGGTTATATACGTTAGCTTCTTCGCCGTCTACTAAGAATACAGCTTGAAGTGGAGTTTCAAGAACAACGTTTTTCGGAACATATACGAATGCACCGCCGTTGATTAATGCAGCATGAAGTGCAGTTAGACGATGCTCGTCTACTTTCACGCCGTCTTTCATTAAGTACTTTTGTACTAGTTCAGCATGCTCAGTTGCAGCTGTTACGATGTCTGTGAAAATAACACCTTTTTCTTTTGCTTCGTCTGCTAAAGAAACGAACGCAGTTGTACCAGTGCGTTGTACTAATACGCTGTTATTTTCATCGATTAAGTTTTTCACTGCTTCTGGAAGTTCAGTTAAAGAACTTACAGGCTCTTGCTTAGCAGCGTCGCCTTTTCCGATAAAGTCCCATTTGTCAATTTTCGTTTTATCAGGCGTTGGCATTGGAAGTTCAGTTGCTTGTGCAAGAGCTTGTAAGCGGAACTCAGTCAACCAAGCTGCTTCGTTTACTTCGCTTGCGCGTTGACGGATTGTTTCTTGATCGAAAGGTAATGTACCGATTGTCATGTTTATGCTCCTCTCTTACGCTTCTTGCTCTGTTGTTTCGTCTTCAATACCTAATTCTTTTTTAATCCAGTCGTAACCTTCAGCTTCTAGACGTTGTGCAAGCTCAGGGCCACCAGATTTAACGATACGACCGTTCATCATAACGTGAACGAAGTCTGGAGTGATGTAGTTTAATAAACGTTGGTAATGCGTAATCATTAGGCAACCGAACTCTTCGCCGCGCATTTCGTTAATACCTTTAGATACAACTTTTAATGCATCGATATCAAGACCTGAGTCAATTTCATCTAAGATTGCGATTTTTGGCTCAATCATCATTAATTGAAGAATTTCGTTACGTTTTTTCTCTCCACCAGAGAAACCTTCGTTTAAGTAACGTTGTGCCATTTCTGGATCCATTTCTAGGAATTCCATGTTTTTATCTAATGTACGGATAAATTTCATAAGAGAAATTTCATCGCCTTCTTCACGACGTGCATTAATTGCAGAACGTAAGAAGTCAGCGTTTGTTACTCCGCTAATTTCACTTGGATATTGCATTGCTAGGAATAGACCCGCTTGTGCGCGCTCGTCTACTTCCATTTCTAATACATCTTCACCGTCGATGATGATGCTACCTTCTGTTACTTCATACTTTGGGTGACCCATAATTGCAGAAGATAAAGTTGATTTACCTGTTCCGTTAGGTCCCATAATTGCGTGGATTTCTCCACCTTTTACTTCAAGGTTTACACCCTTTAAAATTTCTTTGCCATCAATTGATACGTGTAAGTCTTTAACCGTTAATGTAGAACCAGCCATCTCAATACCTCCATTAATCCTATATATACATTTTAAAAATTCCTAAAACGTTCATATTCTCATTTTATTCTCATTCTAATTTTATATCAAATAAAATGATATCGCAAACGCCGAAAAAAAGTAACCGTTTTTTCACAAATGTATATAAGTATTTCCTTCACATCTTTCTATGATACACCTTTCTTCTTATTTATATAAAGAAAAAAGGACTGGTAATTTTCCAGCCCTTTCCTTATATTTATTCACTTATCGGAAGTACAGCACCTTTATATTCTTTATTAATAAAATCTTGAATTTCTTTTGAATGTAGCACTTCTACTAGCTCTTTAATTTCTTTTTTCTTCTCATCACCTTTACGAACTGCAATGATGTTTGCATACGGAGAGTCTGATCCTTCAATCGCAATTGCATCCTTTGTTGGATTTAATTTTGCATCAATTGCATAGTTTGAATTAATAAATAAAGCATCTCCCTCATTATTTTCATACAATTTCGGTGAAAGTCCAGGTTCAACATCTGTTTTAAATTTTAAGTTTTTCGGGTTTTCTACAACATCTTTTACTGTTGCTTTAACAACATCTACTCCGTCTTTTAATTTAATAACGCCACCTTTTTGTAACAATGCTAACATACGGCCTCGCTCCGCTACGTTATTACTCATAATCACTGTTCCGCCATCTGGTAAGTCTTTTAAGCTTTTATATTTCTTAGAATAAATGCCCATAGGTTCTAAATGGATTTTTCCTGCGTTTACAATTTTATATCCCTTTTCTTGAATTTCTTTATCTAAGTAAGGAATGTGCTGGAAGTAGTTCGCATCAATTTCTTTATCCGCTAAAGCCTTATTCGGCAACACATAATCTTGGAATTTTTTAATTTCTAATTTAATACCCTTTTTCTCTAATATCGGCTGTGCCTTTTCTAAAATAACAGCGTGTGGCACGTTAGAAGCTCCCACAACAAGCTTATTCTCCTCTTTTCCTCCGCAAGCAGCTAATGTAAATACAGACAACGCTGTAACAACTGACAGTAGAACCTTTTTCATATGATTTCCCCTTCTCCCCAATGGTTATGTAGTTATAAAAAGAGCCGGCATACACCAGCCCTTTTCAGCAATTATTCTTTTACAGGAACAACTGCCCCTTTATATTCTTTATTAATGAAGTCTTCAATTTCTTTAGAATGCAATACTTCTACAAGAGCTTTAATCTCTTTCTTATCTTTATCGCCTTTACGAACAGCTACTATGTTTGCGTATGGTGAATCATTTCCTTCAATTGCAATTGCATCTTTTTCCGGATTTAACTTTGCATCAATTGCATAGTTAGAGTTAATTAAAACAGCGTCGCCTTCTTTATTGTTATACACTTGTGGCAATAAACCAGGCTCGATATCCGTTTTGAATTTTAGATTTTTCGGATTATCTGCAATATCTTTTGGAGTTGCTTTAACTGGATCTATTCCGTCTTTAATTTTTAAAATACCTTCTTTTTGTAAAATTGCTAAACCACGTCCATGGTCAGCAACTGAATTACTCATAATAATTGTCGCTCCGTCCGGAAGCTCTTTTAAGCTCTTATACTTTTGAGAGTACACACCAATTGGTTCTAAATGAATTTTTCCTGCTACTTCAAAGTCATATTTTTTATCTTTAATTTCTTTTTCTAAATACGGAATGTGCTGGAAGTAGTTTGCATCTAAATCCTTATCCGCTAACGATTTATTTGGTAATACGTAGTCTTGGAATTTTTTAATTTCTAACTCAATTCCTTTTTTCTCAAGTAACGGTTTTGCCTTTTCTAAAATAACAGCGTGCGGTACGTTAGAAGCACCCACAACAAGTTTCTTTTCATCTTTATCTTTCCCGCCACAAGCAGCTAACCCAAAAATTGAAGTTGAAATAAGTGCCGTAAGTAACAATTTTTTCATTTGAAGCATCCTCCCGTTTTTTATTATCGTTTATCTATTCGAGTCGTTAAACTATCACCAATCCACTGAATTAAAAATACAACTAGTAATACACAAATTGTCGCAACGATTGTTACATCGTTATTCCCTCTTTGGAATCCTTCTAAGTAAGCAAGTGTTCCAAGGCCACCAGCACCAACAACTCCTGCCATTGCTGTATAGCCTACTAAAGCAATTGTCGTAACCGTAATACCAGATACTAATGCTGGTAACGATTCTGGAATTAACACTTTCAAAATAATTGTGCTTGTTTTTGCTCCCATTGCTTTTGAAGCTTCAATTACACCTTTATCAATTTCGCGAAGTGCGATTTCAACCATTCTCGCGTAGAATGGTGCTGCTCCAATAATTAAAGCCGGCAAAGCTGCACTTGCTCCAAGAATTGTTCCAAGAAGAATCTTTGTGAATGGGATTAATAAAATAATTAAAATGATGAATGGTATAGAACGGAATATATTTACGAATGCTCCAATCACCGTATTAATTGATTTGTTTTCCCATAAATTATCTTTTGCTGTCATGAAGAGTAACAATCCTAAAATGAGTCCTAAAACAAATGTCGCAAGAGCTGCGATTGCCGTCATATATAACGTTTCACCAGTTGCTTCTAACATTTGATTCCAATCAACATTTGCAAGTAACTTATCCATGTGCAATCACCTCCAGCTCTACTTGATCTTGATGAATTCCTTCTATTGCTTGCTGAATCGCTGTTTCTTCACCATTTAAATGAACAACTAAACTACCGTAAGAACCGTTATTCGTTTGTGCGATATTTCCTTGCAAAATGCTAACTTCTATATCACTACGTTGCATCAATCGTTGAAGCACTGGTCTTTCTACAGCCTCACCGATAAACTGCAAACGAATTACTTTTCCATCTGGATATTTTTCAATTAAATTTTCAATCGTTTCATTTGTATCTTCAGAATCTGTTAACTGCTGTACAAATCGTTTCGTAATATCTTGCTTCGGATTACGGAATACATCAAGTACTGGACCTGTTTCTACAATCTTTCCTTTCTCCATTACCGCAACACGATTACAAATCTTTCGAATTACGTGCATCTCATGTGTAATGAGTACAATTGTTAAACCAAGGCGCTTATTAATGTCTAATAGTAGATCCAAAATTTGATCTGTCGTTTCCGGATCAAGAGCTGACGTTGCTTCGTCACATAAAAGCACTTGTGGATTATTAGCTAATGCTCTTGCAATCCCGACGCGTTGCTTTTGTCCCCCGCTCAGCTGAGATGGGTACGCGTCTCCTCTTCCTTCTAATCCAACAAGATGAATTAATTCATCAACACGTTTTCTTCTCTTCGCTTTATCAACACCTGCAATTTCAAGTGGAAACTCTATATTTTCACGTACTGTTCGTGACCAAAGTAAGTTGAAGTGCTGAAAAATCATTCCAATTTCTTGCCTTGCCTTACGAAGTTCGCTTCCTGTAATTGCTGAAATGACACGATTTGCAATTGTAATTTGGCCAGAAGTTGGTTTCTCCAACTGATTGAACAATCTAATTAAAGAACTTTTTCCAGCGCCACTATATCCGATAACACCAAATATTTCACCTTTATCTATTTTTAAATTGGCATTATCTACAGCAGTGACATCACCGCTTTTTGCTTTATATATTTTCTTTACATTCTCTAATAGAATCATGGTGTATCACCCCTTTTTTAAATAAAAAGCGCAAGCGGCTCGTTTAGAACAAGAGGGCGTTTGAATCCCTGACGTAGAGGCGCTTTTTGCCTCATAGGAAGGGATGAAACGACCGACTGTTCTAGCCGCTGGAGCTAGATTTCATAAAGATTTTAGGTCGACTCCGCAATTTTTTATTTTTAATGCGTGTAGTCCACTGTTATCATTACTTTTATTATTTGAATGTCCTCCACATTCAAACAATAAAAAAACCTTTCTGCTTTAGAGAAGCAGAAAGGTTTTTATGCGTATATAACAACATTATCCCTCTCTCTCATCTCTCAAAGCATTTGCTTTGCAGGAATTGGCACCATTTCAACATAAGTTGACGGTTGCCGGGCTTCACAGGGCACAGTCCCTCCACCTCTCTTGATAAGAGAAATCAGATTCAATTTTCGTCTGATTTGAAATTTATGAAATTGTCTATATTTTATGACTTGAATTGTATCAATATACACTCACCATGTCAACAGAAATTTTCGCAAAAAATGAAACTTCAGAATTTTAAGCACCTACTGACATCGGTTTACATATATGAAACATCGATTCCACTAATAACATTGTTCGGTACGTTCCCGAATATTGTACACGTCCATCATTCATTAGCATTTGCAATCGTACATTTCCATTCACCAATTGTTCTATATCCTTTTCATCTAAGCAAATGATTTGTTCCGTTCCTCTTTCCTCATGTACCAACTCTATATAATCTCTTGAAATTTGTAACGAACAACTTTCATCTCCAAAGCGAAAATTAACAGTTTTTTCTTCTTGTCTTAAAAGCGGTTCTAAATGATATTGACCATTAGCGTAATTTACAAATGATTGAAGCAAAGAATATAATCTCACCCTAAATCACATCCTTCATATCACTTTCTATTACATACCATTCCCTCTAACTAAAGAGCAATCCTGTTATTTTCGCTCGACAAATACTGTATCCATCCTGCATCTCGACATATTTCCCAAGAAATATGTCGAGGCGGCAAAATTTTTGCCGCCTACTTTAATTCCGTATATAAATATTCAACCGAATGAAATGCGTATATCTTCTTCATCAGTGTCCCATTTTCAAAAACAAGTAAACAAGGTACACTTTCAATCCCATACTCTTTTGCTAAATGCGGAGCATAATTTAAATCTAACATCCCAATTTTCAAATCTTCAATTGTCATCTCAACCACTGTTAACATCTTTTTTGCTAATTGGCATGTTCCACACATTGGAGTATATACATATAATACTGTTTTTTCTTCGTTCTCTATTAGGGCTGTAGCTTCGGCTCCTGTCCAATCAATCACTTCTATCATTCCTTACCGTAAATATTCTGTATAAACGTCAATGTCGGCTCCCCATAATACATTTGCTAAGTGTGTAGATGGCGCAGTTGCCACTTCTCGGTACGAGCGATCAATATAGATATGCTCGGCTTGCGGGAATTCTTTTCGAAATTGTTTCCTTAACTTTTCTCCAGCATCATCAGCATCCACTAGCACATACACTTCCTTATCAAAAAACTGATCAACGAGCTCATCCATTTTCGACAAACCAATTGTACCATTTGTACAAACAATTTCCACCGGTTCACGAATAATAGATTCAATCTTTCTTCTATCTGATGTACCTTCTACAATAATGACTTTTTCTACATAAATCATATGTCATCACCCGATCACCATATACTATACAACCTTGAACTTAGTATATAGTATATTCGTTATTTTCATGTTGTTTCCTGTTTATTTTTGCAAAAGAAAAGCGCAAGCGGCTCGTTTAGATTGTGAGGGGGGATGGAGCTTCTGACGTAAAGGCGCTTTTGGCCTTGTAGGAAGAAGCGAAGCCACCGAACAATCTAGCCGCTCGAGCTGGATCATAAAGAAAAGCGGAACCGACTGTTTAGCCCTGTTGGCTAAGGTTCTTTCGCACAGAAGACGCTTTTTGTCTTCTCGTGCGGAAGGTTCTTAGACATGAAGGGCTAGGAGGTGGAGCTGGACAATGAAAAGCGCAAGCGGCTCGTTTAGATTGTGAAGACTTATGAAACCTTACCACAAAACAGTTTTTCTCATAATAGCTTATTTATTTACATATAACTTGAATTTCATTATTTCACAAAAAATAAAAAAGGACAGCACAAAGGCTGTCCTTTAGTCGACTATAATTAGTCTTGGTTTGTCATTTCTGCATATTTTTCTGCAGTTAATAACTTCTCAACTTGGCTTGCATCAGAAAGTTCAACTTTAACCATCCATGCACCCTCGTATGGAGATTCGTTAACAAGTTCTGGTTGGTCACTTAATTCTTCGTTTACTGCTACAACTTTACCGCTTACAGGTGCGTATAACTCAGAAACTGTTTTAACAGATTCTACGCTTCCGAATGGCTCGTTAGCTTCGATTGTTGCACCTACTTCAGGAAGTTCAACGAATACGATATCGCCTAGCTCACCTTGTGCAAAGTGAGTGATACCGATAACAACTTCATTACCTTCAGTTTTTACCCATTCGTGTTCTTCAGAGTAACGTAAATTATTTGGAATGCTCATGACTGTACCTCCAGTGAATGTATTAATTATGTAAAAATACCTTATTGGTACTTTTTCCACACACTTTCAAACTGCTCTTCGTTAAAACCAAGTGTTACATTCGTTCCATCTGTTACAATTGGACGTTTAATCAACATGCCATCAGATGCTAAAAGCTCATACATTTCGTCTTCGCTTGCATCTTTCAACTTATCTTTTAGACCAAGTTCACGGTAACGCATTCCACTTGTATTAAAGAATTTTTTTAATGGTAATTCACTTTTTTCATGTAAATTACGTAAATCTTCTTTTGATGGTGGATTTTCAACAATATGAATCATCTCATATGCTACATCGTTTGCCTCAAACCATTTCTTTGCCTTTTGACATGTGCCACACTTTGGATATGAATAAAATGTTACTGTCATAAATTCACCTACTTTTTTACTAACCTTTACCTTTATCATATAGAAAACGTTTTATTATTTCAAACCATTATTCGCTAAACTTTTACTTATTTCGTGATAATTTTTAATAATCCTGCGAATTTTTCTTATTTTTCCGCCATTTGTTAAGAAAAAAATAAATATATAAATTTTTTAGATTCTGCACCAAACATATATCTTAAACAAGCGTTTGATTAATTCTCCATTTTCTTTCTTAACCTTTGAACTACAGGAGTTTCTTTCTACCGAACATACAGTTTAAACAAACGTTTGATTAATTCTCTATTTTTCTTTGTTAACCCTTGAGTTACATCGGTTTCTTCCTACCGAACATACAGCTTAAACAAACGTTTGATAAAAAAATAAGAAGCCTCTTTTGCAGGCTCCTTCATTATCTATTTAAATAATCTGCAATTGTTTGAAATACGACGATATACATATTATGAATACTTTCTTCTGTATTTCCACCATTCGATAAACCAACTGCCCATTGTTGTCCTTCACCACTTCCGATATTCGCAAACCCTTGCGTATACATAGCATTTACATCTTTTCGGGCACTGTTATACTCTATCCCTTTTGTAATAAAAATCGAATATGATTTATCTTGTAAACCGATAAAAAACACTGGTTTCTTTAGTGATGAAAATACATTTTTATATTGCTCTGTTGAGGCTTCTTGAAAGTGATCTTTCATTATTAGAAAACCATCTACTTCCTTAGATTTCTTTTCCAGTTCCTCTAACTTCATTTCCTCAAACTTTATATTCCTAAACGTATCTTTCGGCTTTTCTCCAACAACTCCAATTACGAGTGCTCTTCCGTTATATTCTAATTTTTCTCCTTCGTTATTCTTTGCACACCCAGCACCTACTAGGCATAACAATATAAAAACTAAAAAATATGATAAACGCTTCATTTAGCACCCTCACCCTTCTTTTTAGTCAAGTGACAAAAACGTAAGGTTAATTCAAGAAAATGTAAGTAAAATCGATAGCCCAATTCACGTTTCTATATTATAATCAATTGAATTTACTTACATTACTAAACATAGGAGATCAACATGAAGAAATTTAAACTTTCATCTTTTCTTCCGTTAAGTTATATACTTCTACTCGTGCTCGTAAGTCCCCTTTACGACGTATTAAATAAATCGACTGTTCACGCAGTAGACGTTACAACTGTAGTAGATGATTGGATTCCATTTGTAAAAGCATTTATTATTCCTTATTTACTTTGGTTTCCATACTTATACGGCGCACTTATTTATTACTGTTTTGCTGACCGAAAGCAATATTATGTTACTTTAAGTAGTGTTATTTTTGGAAAGCTTGCTTGTTTTTCTATTTATTATTTTTGGCAAACAACTGTACCACGTCCGACTGTCGTTGGAACAGATGTATTTTCTGAACTAGTTCGCTATATTTATAGTATCGACCAGCCAGTAAACTGTTTCCCTAGCATTCACGTTCTTACTACATTTGTAATTATGTTAGCTGCCTTTAAGCGTAGAGAACAACATGCTTTTGAATATTACATCCTTACTTTCTTCGGTACACTTATTATTTTATCAACGCTATTTACGAAGCAGCATGCCTTTTTAGATGCCGTTTCTGGAATGACACTTGCAAGCATACTATACTTCGGAGTTCAGCTCTTATTAGCAAAAGAACCAATAAAAGTTCCAGTAAAACAAAATCATAAAATGTAACATAAAAAAGCAGACTGTGGCTCAGTCTGCTTTTATCTATTATTAAGGAGATTTTCAATTTAAGATTGCGGTACAGTCATATCACCAGAATGAATACGACCTGCTTTTTTAAGAGCAATGTAAAGTATATAAGAAACAGCTACTGGAATGACGATATAAGTAATTACCATCGCTGGGAGAACTTCCCATCCTTGGCTGGAAATTAAATTAATTGGTGCGATAAGAGAACTTAATCCAAGACCTGCAATTTCCTTTCCTGCTTCCAGTTGGAAAATTAATGCTGATACTGGACCGACTATAGCACTGGCGACGACAGTTGGGACGAGAATCATTGGATTTTTAGTGATATTTGGTAACTGTACTTTCGGAGTACAAAGTGCTTGAGCTAATATGCCACCTAAATTGTTTTCTTTTGCTGAGATGACAGAGAATCCGATAAACTGAGCAACGCATCCAGCAAGAGCAGCACCACCTGCAACACCGTCTAAGCTAAGTGCAATTGCTAACGCAGCTGATGAAGCTGGAGAGATAAGTAATAGTCCCCAAACTACTGCAATGACGATAGAAGCGATGAATGGGCTACCAGCTGAGCTATCTTTAATAAACGCTCCAACTGCATTTAAAACAGGAGTAATATTATGAGATAACCAAATGCCTACTAAACCAGAACCTAATATGGCCGCAAATGGAACGAGCATCATATCTAACGCAGTTTTTCCGCTTAAACGTTTACCAATATATACAGCTAAAGTTGCTGTTAATAATGCACCGATTGGCTCACCTGTTTTAATAATTAGACCAGCTTCAGTAATCGAAATGGATCCGGCACCAATCGCTCCGGCTACCATCGCCGAGAAGATTACAAGACCGTTTGCACCGAGCATAAAAGCAATTCCAGCACCAATTGCCGGTGCCATTAGTGATTTTGCAACAACTCCGATTGTAATAAGTAATGGTATATCAACAATTCTTCCTATATTTTCGATCAGTAAACCAATTCCGAGGGATACGAAAATACCTTGTGCGATTCCAGCAGATGCTTTAAATACACGAGACATTATATATTCCTTCATTTGTTTCACCTTCTCCTATAAGTTAGTAACCAATTGTTTTCATATAATCACGTAAAATATCGTTTGATTTTGCGAATCGAGATTCTTCATCCTCTGTTAAATTGAGTTCTACAACTTCTCTTATACCGTCTCTAGTAATAATAGCTGGTACTCCTGTACAAATATCATATTCACCGTACTCACCATCTAAAATGGCTGATACAGCAATGACACGGTGATCATCATTAAAGATTGAACTCGCAATATATGCTAGAGAATTTCCAATCCCGTAATAAGTAGTTCCTTTACGTTTATAAATTTCCCAGCCAGCTTTTGCAGTCTTCTCAACAATTTCATCTAAATCTATTTCACCAAATCGTTCTTTTTGTTCTTCTAAAATTTGCAGAATTGGCTTTCCACCAACAGTTACATGAGACCAAGCAACCATTTGAGAATCACCATGTTCTCCTAATGAATACCCATGAATACTACGAGGATCTACATGTAGCATTTCAGATAAAATTGTTCTTAAGCGAGAAGAATCTAGTGATGTACCAGTACCGATTACGCGATTTCTAGGTAATCCAGATAATTTCCACACTTCATATGTAATAATATCAACTGGGTTCGATGCAAGTAAGAAAATACCATCAAATCCACTTGCCATTACACCACCAACAACACTTTCCATAATCTTCGCACTCGCTCCTAAAGTATCTAAGCGACTTTGTCCAGGTTTTGGTGCTGGCCCTGCTGTAATAATGACAATGTCCATATCTTTGCAGTCTTCATAGCTTCCTGCATATACTTTTGTTCTTGTATTTGTAAAGTTAATGCAATGTGATAAATCCATTGCTTCCCCAACTGCACGTTCATGATTTATATCAATTAATAATAGCTCTTCGCAAATTCCTTGATTTACAATGGAATACGCACAACTTGATCCAACTAATCCAGTACCGATAATTGCAATTTTTCTTGTATGTCTTTTCATAGCAATCTCTCCTAAGTGATCATATAATCTATTTCTTTTGTTCTTTACACTCCTAATTATAGAGGTTCTCACGATAGAAACCATGGATACTTTGTGAAATATTGAACAAAGCGTTTGTCCTTTTTGTGAATTGTTATATTCCACTTTCGTCATATTTGTTACAACTGGAAAAATATTTATTATGTATTTATTGACATACAAAAAAATAAAACGAGCGAATCTATTTTCGCCCGTTTTTTCATCCTATTATTCTGCACTTAACTGACTTTTTAATTGCTGCACGATCATCGGATTAGCAGGTGCTGCCGGTTTGTAATAACTCTTTTGCTTTGCGTACTCATACATATTACGTTGGCGCGCCTCATCTTGATTACGAATTTGGATTAACGTTTGATGTAACTGTTCATTATCAGACTGAGCAATATAATTTGCATAACTTGTTAAACTTGCATTCAATCCTGCTAAATAATCATTTACCATATCTTTTTCATTCATCTTTTACTTCCTCCTATCCTAGGAAAGTCATTAATTGCTGTTTCGTATTTCGTGCATCTTGTGCATCCTTTTGTAGCATTTGTTTCAGTTGTGGATCTGTACACGTCTGTGCATACTGCTCCAACTTGTTAATAATTGTTGCGTGTCCACCAATTAAATGACGTAAGTTTTCTACTTCAAGCTCTGTTAAGTTTTGCATATAACATACCCGCCTTTCTTTGTTCATTCATCATTAGTATTTGGTTCTTTTTGGATTGTATTCATCAACTTTTCCCACATATAAAAAAAATAAAAGATGAATAGCTAAGTCATTCATCTTTTATACTGGTTATGTATTTATTTTTATAGAGATACAATCATACTTATACTCACAAGTAAGTTCCATATAATGTGTAAAATAATACTAGGTATAATAGATTGCGTCTTTTTGTATAACATAGCAAATACAATCCCCATAATCATTGCCGTAACCGGAAAACCACCATGAAGAATCCCAAAGATGAAGGAAGAAATAATGATACCAACTAGAAAACTATATTTCTTTTCAAAAAATCGATACAAAATACCTCTATATAAAATTTCTTCTTTAATTGGTGTAATTATAGCAACACTTAACACATATATAATACTTTGTAGACTATTTTGAAGTCCTAAGCTCCCTAATTGATCTCGCTGCTGCCCTGCACTTTCAAAGCTAAACAACTCTAACATTACATACTGAGTTAATGCAATGATGATAAAACCTATTAATAAATACAAGTAGGTTTTCCCATTTTTTAAAACAGATACATCCCATATGTTCTTAATAAAATGAAGCACTGGTTTATAAGCAAATAAAACAATAGTAACAACAGCTGCATCAAATAGAAGTAAATAATATCCCTCTAAATTAGCACGTAATACCTCTTCTCCAAAAATTCCAAGGGCTAAAGCAAGGAATAATCCCCCTAAGAGTGAGAACCCTAGAATGCTTGCAATCGTTACAACTAGATTTTTATATGTTATGTTATCTACTTCTCTTTCTACATTATACGCGTCTAATACTGTTTTTCTCATACTATTCCTCCATTTGTTTTCATTACCTTAACAAAAATCCTTTAATACAAATATATAGATAATATAACAATTTTTTCAAAAAGAATAATATGCAATTTTACATATTATGAAAACTTTATATTTTATAGTTTTAGGAATAGAATTGCTATGCAATAATTATTATATGAAATTTTAAAAAATACTTCCTATCCACTATAACCCTCGCATCATATAAAACTTATTAGTTAAAGGAGCAATGAACATGAAAACACATGACTTCCTTACAGAAATCCAGAAGGGCTCTGAGCCTAGTCCATATCAAGATCCTATTGCTTTTATTTTCGTTTGCCTTTCCGTAGTCATATACACATTTTTCAAACCTGTAAAATAATATCATGTAATGAGAAAAAGCCTACCGCTCTTTTCGAATTATATGCACTAAAAAACCTTAGAATCACTTCTAAGGTTTTTGTTTGCCTCGCTTCTTATTCACGTAACCCTTTAATAAACGTTTCCAACAATACATGTAAACTTATATCTAAATCTAACGGCAAACCAAATCCGCCCTGTTGTTCAATCGAAGCAAATCCATGACAAATACTTCTGAATCCGCGTGTCGCATGAAGTGCATTCTCTCCTTCTAAGCCATACTGTTGTAAAACCTGAAGACAAAGCTTTACAATTCCGTCACCTGCTTTTCTTACTTCTTCATCTCGTAAAAAAGTTGCTTCATATAGTCCAGGATGTTTTCGGACAAATGCTACATACGCTTCTCCTAAAGCATGAATTGCTTCATCCATCCGTTTATCCTCGGCAGCTTCTTCCAGTCTGTTATGCAGCTTTTTGATTCCGTAAATGCCAAGATTTTTCCGTACATCTTGTAACCCTTTTACATGATTATATAGTGAGGGCGAACGTACCCCTAACGTTTGCGCTAATGAAGCTAACGTTACTTCTTGTACTCCATTTGCATCTGCAATTTCTGCTGCTGTTTCTACAATTTTTTGTAATGTAAGTCCGATTCTCGGTGACATCAATTAACCCTCTTTTCTACTTTCTATATTCCGCTTCGCTTCTTTAATAGCAAGCTCTATGAAAGCCACTGGATCGTTTATCATTTTTCCATGTCCTGCCGCAAGCAAGGAAGGCTCATATTCTCTTAACTTCTCTGCACTTTGTAATGATATTTCTTTGCTCCACGTTGCCATCGCCGGAAACGGAAACCAAAATTTCATTTGTCCTGAAACAGCCATACCTCCTCTTGTTTGGAATGCATCTCCGACAATAAGAGCTTTATTTCTTACATCAAGAAACGACATGGAGCCTGGCGTATGTCCCGGTGTCATAATCGCAAGAAGCGATCCAACTCGGTCGTCATCTTCTAATAAAATATCAGGTACCGTTTTTATCTTTTTAGGTACACCGCCTTTTATCGGTATATTCGGTTCATCCTTTTGTAACGTCGTATCTCCTTCTAACAGCTTTCCGTCCCGCTTAGAAATATAGACTGGAACATGAGGAAGTACTTCTTTTAATGCGTCTAATGCACCGATGTGATCATCATGCGCATGTGTTAATACAATCTTAGTAATTGGTTTTCCTATTTTCTCAGCCGCCTGTAAAATACCTTTTGCGCTATATGGCAAAGCCGCATCAATTAAAGTTAAACCAGCTTCTTCCTCCACAAAGTAACAATTCACAGGAAACACTCTTGGCAAAAATGACAATTGATATACCGTTTTTTCATGTATCATCCTCATAGTCCCATCTCCCTTTTCACAAAAACTAATACCATTAGTTTCATTATACTAATGGTATTAGTTTTATGTCACTAAAAAAAATTTTTTTCAAAAAAAGAACAGTAGCCGTATAAACGACTACTGTTCTTTAAAGATATTAAACTGTGTAACGCTCATCTTCTAAAATTTTCGCAGCGATTTCACGTTTCTTCGGAATTACGTTAAGTGGTGTGTGGCGAGTTAATTTACGTAATGATGATAACATCATGCGCAGCATGTCGCCGTTTTCAACTGCGATAAGTGTTTCTTTCGCATCTGCTTCGATTTCGTTAAATGCTTCTTGGCAGAATACTTCAGTGTATAACACTTTTTGTTTATTCTTTTCAAGACCAGTTGTTTTGATCGCTTTTTCTGTACGAAGAACAGCTGATTCCATTGCGTATAGATTGCTTACGATGTCAGCGATATTCACAAGAATTTCTTGCTCTTTATCTAATGCTTTACCGTATTTTTGAGCCGCTAATCCAGCTACCATTAAGCCGATTTTCTTTGCATTAGTTACTAAATACTTTTGAAGTGCTAATGGCTCATCGCCTACTTCTTCTGGCATCATCATCATTAACTCTTCTTGTAATTTTTGTGCTTTTTGAAGAAGTGGTAATTCACCTTTCATCGCTTTACGTAAGAACGTACCTGGTACGATTAGGCGGTTAATTTCGTTCGTTCCTTCGAAAATACGGTTAATACGAGAATCACGGTACATTCTTTCAATCTCGTACTCTGCCATAAATCCGTAACCACCGTGAATTTGAACACCTTCATCTACTGTATAGTCTAATACTTCAGAACCGAATACTTTGTTTAAAGAGCACTCGATTGCATATTCAGCGATAGAAGCTGCTACTGCTTTACCGTCTTTTACTTCTTCTTCAGATAATGTGCTCATGCGGCTTTCGAATAAACCTACTGTACGATATACAGAGCTTTCAGCTGCATATGTTTTTGCTGCCATATTCGCAAGTTTCTCTTGAATTAATGGGAAGCGAGCGATTGGTTGTTTGAACTGTTGACGTTGGTTTGCATATTGTGCTGAAATTTCTACTGCACGTTTCGCAGATCCAACTGTACCAACACCTAATTTATAACGACCGATATTTAAAATGTTGAATGCGATAATATGACCTTTACCGATTTCACCAAGTAAGTTTTCTTTCGGTACTAACGCATCTTCTAAAATTAACGTACGAGTTGAAGAACATTTAATACCCATTTTCTTTTCTTCTGGGCTTGTAGATACGCCAGCGTAGTCTTTCTCTACGATAAATGCTGAGAAGTGCTCTCCATCGATTTTTGCATATACAACGAATACGTCAGCGAATGCAGAGTTTGTAATCCACTGTTTTTCACCATTTAATACGTAATGTGTACCTTCTGCATTTAAACGTGCAGTTGTTTTTGCACCTAATGCGTCAGATCCTGAACCTGGCTCTGTTAATGCGTATGCAGCTAATTTTTCACCAGTTGCAAGTAATGGTAAATACTTTTTCTTTTGCTCTTCGTTACCGAATAATACGATTGGTAAAGATCCGATACCTACGTGAGCACCGTGAGTAATTGCAAAGCCACCAGCGCGAGAGAATTTCTCTGCGATTAACGCTGAGCTTACTTTATCAAGACCAATTCCGCCGTACTCTTCTGGTACGTCAGCGCCTAATAAACCAAGTTCCCCAGCTTCTTTTAAAAGACGAACTGAACGATCAAATTCATGTTGCTCTAAATATTCAAGCTCTGGAAGAACTTCATTTACGATAAAGTCCTCTGTCGTTTTTGCAATCATTTTATGCTCAGATGAAAAATCTTCTGGCGTAAACACTTGATCAATCGTAATCTCATCTACTAAAAAGCTACCGCCTTTAACCGCATTTCCTACTGTTTTTTCCATGAAAATTTCCTCCTTCATATTTTCATGAGCCGCTTCTCTCTTTTTGAAAGAAGCTGGCTCTCCCTTTTTTTATAAACCTTTGTTGCTTCCATTCTTTGCTTTAGCGTCGTCTCGTTCTGAGCGAACCGCTTCCACTTTTTTTATAATCCAGTTCCAGTGGCTAAAACAGTCGGTCGTTTCCCCCCTTCCTTTGAGGCAAAAAGCGCCTCTTCGTCAGGGCTTCCAACGCCCTCCTGTTCTAAACGAGCCACCTGCACTTTTTTATAATCCAGTTCCAGCGGCTAGAATGTTCGGTGGCTTCGCTTCTTCCTGCGAGGCAGAGAACGCCTCTACGTCTGAAGCTCCATCCCCCTCACATTCTGAACGAGCCGCTTCCACTTTTTATAGTAATTCAAATACTCCCGCTGCTCCCATTCCGCCGCCGATACACATTGTTACGATACCGAATTGTTCGTTGCGGCGTTTCATTTCGTGAATAAGAGATAGTGTTAGTTTTGCCCCTGTACAGCCAAGTGGATGTCCAAGTGCGATTGCACCACCGTTTACGTTTACTTTTTCTTCATCTAAACCAAGTTCACGAATAACTTGAATTGATTGAGAAGCGAATGCTTCATTTAGTTCAAATAAGCCAATATCAGATAGCTCTAAGCCAGCTAGTTTTAGCGCTTTTGGAATTGCAGCGATTGGGCCGATTCCCATTACTTCTGGTGGTACGCCAGCTACTGCAAATGAACGGAATTTCGCAAGTGGCTTCATGCCATCGCTCACTGCTTTTTCGCGATCCATTAATAGTACAGATGCTGCACCGTCACTCATTTGTGAAGAGTTACCAGCTGTTACAGAACCGCGAACGTTAAATGCTGGACGTAATTTCCCTAAAATGTCTAGCGTCGTCTCTGCTCTTACACCTTCGTCTTGTGCGAAAGTGATTGTTTCTTCTTGCAGTTTATTGTTTGATCCAACCGAGCGTAACGTCACATCTACAGGTACTGTTTCATTAGCAAAGTTTCCTGCAGCTAATGCTTTTGCAGCACGTTGATGACTTCTTACTGCAAATGCATCTTGCTCTTCACGAGAAATTCCATATTTCACAGCAACTTGCTCTGCTGTATGTCCCATACCCATATAATATTCTGGAGCCGCTTCTACAAGGCGACTATTCGGACGAACAACGTGTCCCATCATTGGAACTAAACTCATTGATTCTGCTCCGCCTGATAATACAGCTTCAGAGTGACCAAGCATAATACGCTCTGCTCCGTAAGCGATACTTTGTAAACCTGAAGAACAGTAACGGTTAATCGTAATAGCTGGAACATCGTAAGAAAGTCCTGCTAATCCACCGATATTACGAGCCATATTTAAACCTTGCTCTGCTTCTGGCATCGCACAACCGAAAATTAAATCATCGATTGGTCCTTCATAATTCGCACGCTTTAACGTTTCCTTTACTACTAACGCCCCTAGATCGTCAGGACGAACTGTTTTTAATGAACCCCTCTTTGCTTTTCCAATTGGTGTTCTTGCTCCCGCAACAATGACAGCTTCTCTCATGAACGATATCTCCCCTCGTTATTAGTTACGTAATGGCTTTCCTTTTACAAGCATGTGCTGCATTCTTGCTTGTGATTTCATCTCACTTACTAAGCTAATAAATGCTTCACGTTCTACATCTAATAAATATTGCTCATCAACTTCTGTTCCGTACGGTACTTTTCCGCCCGCAATGACATATGCAAGTTTCTTCGCAATGTGAAGATCGTACTCTGAAATGTAACCAGATAAATGCATTGCTTCCGCACCAAGTGCAAGAGTTGCATATCCTGTTTCCCCAACAACTGGTATCTTTTTGCGGATCGGCGCTTTATAACCAGCTTCATATAAAGCAAGTGCTTTCTGTTTCGCATCGTATAGTAAGTGATCACCATTCACACTAATACCATCTTTATCACCTAAGAAGTTATGAGAAACTGCTTCTTGTCCTGAAGTTGAAACTTTCGCCATTGCGACTGTTTCGAACACTTTATTTGCAACTTTTTGCAGATCAAACTCTACACCGTTTGCCATTTTGTTTAAGTGTTTAATGTATAGCTCTTTATTACCGCCTCCGCCAGGGATTAAGCCAACACCAACTTCTACTAAGCCCATATACGTTTCACTAGAAGCTTGAATGCTCGCTGCTGGTAAGCAAACTTCTGTACCTCCGCCAAGCGTCATACCATATGGTGCTGCTACAACTGGCTTAGAAGAGTACTTAATTTTCGTCATTGCATCTTGGAAGTTTTTCACAACCCACTCAATTTCAAAGTAGTTGTCGTCTTGTGCTTCCATTAAGATCATTGCTAGGTTCGCACCAACGCAGAAGTTCTTCGATTGGTTACCGATAACAAGACCTTTATAATTCTTTTCTACTTCATCAACAGCGTAGTTAATCATTTGCGTAATATCCATACCGATTGCATTGCTCTTCGAATGGAACTCTAAGCAAAGGATGCCGTCGCCTAAATCAATTAAGCTCGCTCCGCTATTTTTCTTTAATACACCATTTTTCGCTTTTAATTGCTTAAGAGAAATTGCTTTTTTATTACGCTCGATTAGCTTATATTCGCCATTATCGTAATAGTAGCTATCGCCGTTATCATGTTTATAGAAAGTAGTGAAACCTTTCTCTAACATTTCTTTCACCCAAGTAGGAACAACTACGCCGTTTTCTTCCATCTTTTGAACAGATTTTTCAACGCCGATTGCATCCCACACTTCAAATGGCCCTTGCTCCCATCCAAAGCCCCACTTCATCGCTTGGTCAATTGCAACGATATCGTCAGCAATTTCTTTATGAAGTTTTGCAGAGTATAAAAGAGTTGGTGTAATGATGTTCCATAATAACTCTCCTGCACGGTCTTTTGCGTATACAAGCGCTTTCAATTTATTCGCTAATCCTTTTTCTTGTTTACTTAACTCTACGGATGCAGCTTTTAATTTTTTACGCGCTTCGTATTCCATCGTTTCAGGATTTAATTCTAAAATTTCTTTTCCTTGTTTTAAGAAGAAGCCTTGACCCGTTTTACTTCCAAGCCATTTTTTCTCCAGCATGTCATGCATGAAAGCTGGTACTTTAAATACATCACGCTCTTCTTCTTGCACATTTTCATATACGTTATTTGCAACGTGTACGAATGTATCTAAACCGACAACATCTAATGTGCGGAACGTTGCGCTCTTCGGACGACCAATAAGTGGGCCTGTTACAGAATCAACTTCCCCAATGCTATAGCCGCGTTTTACCATCTCTTGAAGAGTAACAAGTAAGCCGTACGTACCGATGCGGTTTCCAATAAAGTTTGGTGTATCTTTTGCGATAACAACGCCTTTTCCAAGAACGTCTTCGCCAAATAGTTTCATGAAGCTTAATACTTGTGGATCTGTTTCTTTCGTCGGTATTACCTCTAGAAGTTTTAAATATCGTGGTGGGTTAAAAAAGTGTGTGCCTAAGAAGTGTTTCTGGAAGTCGTCTGAACGACCTTCTGCCATTTTTTCAACTGAAATACCTGACGTATTCGAGCTTACGATAGAACCCGGTTTACGAACCGCATCTACTTTTTCAAATAGTTTCTTTTTAATATCTAAGTTTTCAACTACTACTTCAATAATCCAATCTACATCAGCTAGACGCTCAAGGTCATCTTCTAAGTTACCTGCTTCAATCAGTGCTAAATTTCCTTTCACTGTCAGAGGAGCTGGTTTTTGCTTTAATAGTTTTTGCACAGCCGTATTACTAAAACGATTTCTCACACTTTTATGTTCTAATGTAAGTCCCTTCGCTTCTTCTTCTTTCGTAAGCGCAGGTGGTACAATATCAAGCAATAATGTCGGAATACCAATATTAGCTAAGTGTGCCGCAATTCCCGAACCCATTACGCCTGAACCTAGAACAGCAGCCTTTTTAATTTGGAACATCCAATTCTCCCCCTATTCTTGAATGAATGCTCATTCAATTTTTCGACATAAGTCGCAATCAATGAGTGAGCCTCTACTAATAAATATATGATACTGTTTAAATTTTCGCAATATATTTATTGATAAAATTTTCTGAAATAAATATTTTTCTTTTATTTGCCCATGCTATATATGTATTTTCTTCACTAAAATACACTTTCCCTTTTTATAATCTGACGAAACTGGAGGAATATATATGGCAAAACTTAAGAAGAACCCTTCAAAGGCTGGAATTAGTGCAGCTAGTGTAACTGGAAACGCAGGTCCGCATAACCACGGTGTTGAAAAAGGACGCCAAGGTAATAACCAACAATATAAAAAGCATAATATGGGCGAAAAATAACGCTATATTTTTGGGCAGAGAACGTGGCATAATGATTAATGGCTGCTTTTTCTGCCCAATTTATTTGTAACAAATGAGGGAATTATAATGAAACGAACAATAGTTATGATTGTAATGATTGCCACACTATTTACAGGGATGATTTTCTTCTCTTATGCACAAAGGCAACAAGCTGTAAGAGCTGATCAACCTAATATTACTGGGCAATATGGAGTTACAATCGATGCAGACACAGGTGAAGTTTTGTATGGAAAACGCGAAGACGAACGCTCTTATCCGGCTAGTATAGCCAAAATGATGACAACCCTTCTTTTACTAGAGAATGTAAAAGAGGATGAGGAAATTACAGTTACAGAAAACGCAATTAAAACAGAAAGTCAAAGTAAGAAAATTAAACTTCGTGCTGGGGAAAAGTTAAAACGTGATGAGGCATTAAAACTGATGCTTATTATTAGTGCAGATCCAATAGCTGAATCCATCGCAGAACATATTGCAGGATCAAAAAATGAATTTGTGAAAATGATGAATGCTAGAGCGAAGGAACTCGGTACAAAGCATGCGACTTTCAAGAACGCAAGTGGTGCTGATGCACTTGGAAATAAAGTATCGCCATATGACATTGCTATTATTACGAAAGAAGCATTAAAGTATCCAGTTGTTTTAGAATATATGAATTCAACACGTACAACTCTACATACTTCAGAACGCTCTCCAAACATCGCAAACTACGGACGAGAAGAACTATATGACGATCCATATGCGATTGGAAGTAAAAGCGGTCTATCAGCACTCGGAAAATATACAGTCGTAACAGTGGATGAAAAAGACGGTAAACGCGTCATTAACGTCGTATTATCTTCTACTCGCGCGCAACTATATCCTGATACGAAGAAAATGGCACATTATGCATTTCAGCAATTAAAATAACCAAGGAGTATTTTCTCCTTGGTTATTTTTTAACCATACCTTTTAATACGAACGCAACGTTTGCTGGACGCTCTGCTAGACGGCGCATGAAATATCCATACCAATCGTTTCCATAAGGTACGTAAACACGCATTTTGTAACCTTCTTTTACTAGCTCAAGTTGACGCTCATTACGAATACCATATAACATTTGGAATTCAAATTGATCCCTTGGAATATTATGTTCTTCAGCAAGTTTTTTTGTATATTCAATAATCGCTTCGTCATGTGAAGCGATTGCAGTATAATTTCCATTTAATAAGTGCATTTTAATAATCTTTTTATAATTGTCATCTACATCTTTCTTGTCCGGGAACGCCACTTCTTCAGGTTCTTTATAAGCTCCTTTTACAAGACGTAAATTAGGTTTATAAGCATTTAAATCCTCAATATCTTTTTCTGTACGATATAGGTAAGCTTGAATAACAGTACCAATATTATCGTACTCAGATTTTAATTGTTTAAAGATATCAATTGTTTTACCGCAGCGTGTATAATCTTCCATATCAATTGTAACGAACACACCATTTTCTTTTGCAGCTTCTAAAATACGGCGCATATTGTTCATTACGATTTCATCAGAGATATCTAATCCCATAGAAGTCATCTTTAAAGAAAGCTGCGAATCAAGACCTTCTCTTCCAATTGCACGGATCGCTTCAATCGATTGGTTAGCCATTTCATTTGCTTCCGCTTCATTATCAACGAATTCACCTAAATAATCGATTGTTACACAAAGACCTTGCTTATTTAATTGTTGAATGGCAGCTGTCGCTAATTCAATCGTCTCCCCTGCGACGAAGCGACCTGCACCAAAGCGTAAACCGTACTTTTTAGCCAGTTTTGTTAGCGCTTTATTTTTAGATAAGAAAAGAAACGAATTTCGCATTAATTGTTCCATGTAATTCACCCCTATGACTGTAATTTATCTGTTTTTTACCCCTCTTCAAAATTATATCATTGTTTAAAATTATTGGATACAAATAATTATTTAGATAATTTATAAAATACTATAAAAACATTTAAAAACCTATATTTCTGCTTATAAATATACCTGAAATATTTTTCGACATTTAGAAAAATGGAGTTTAATAGGTATAAAATAGGCATTTCGAAAATATTCGACATGCCTATAAAATCCTTTATATTCCATGTAAATTATATAAGGATATTAATACAGAAAACTTGCGATTATATTTACCTCAAGTTTTTTTATTGCTCATTTCGCTTCTCTTCATTCAGCCTTTTAATATCTGTAATTAACTGTACCATCTCTTCTTTCGCATCTGGATAAGTTTCATTCCAATGCTTTACTAAAGCTGGCATCGTCTTAGCTATGTAAGAATACAGTGCCCACTTCTGTACCTGTTCTTTTCTCTCTTCATTGCTCTCTCCAAGTAACAGCTCAGTATATTTCTCCAGTAAACCATCAAACTGCTCGTTAAACTTTTCACTCATTTTATTTACCTCCTATATGAAAAAAGCAGCGAAGATCGCTGCTTTTTCTTATAATTTTGATCGAACAGAGTTTAATTTTTTCTCCATTGTGCTTACTTTATCACGACGATCATCAATACGAATAGTTGTTGCAACACGCTGTGCACCTTTCGTATATGGAACTTCATGCATTTGTTGTATTACTTCTAGAATGACAGGAAGATCTCCTTCAATAATTGTATTCATCGGTGTTAATTGATACTTCACGCGATCCGCATTTTTCTCTAGCACCTTTTGTACTTCTGCTACATATTCACTAACACTTGGATTACCTGTTCCTACTGGAATAATCGATACATCAACAATTGCCATAGTAGTCTTCCTCCTATAATCGTTTCTTATATATCCATTGTCTATTTTACCGAAATCCTCATCATTTTACTAATATGTTACTCTTCCACTTTAAACTGCTCGACTAATCTTTCTAAATCTCTCATATGTTCTGTCAAACTTTCCATCGTGTGAGCTACCTTTTCTAAATGATTCACCTGTGATTCCGTTGCAGCATGTACCTCTTCAGAAACAGCTGCACTTTCTTGACTCGTACCAGCAATTGTGTGCATTACCGCTGTAATTTCTCCTTGCTCGTAACCTATGTTATGTACCTCTTCTACAATTTTTTCAACTGAAGTACTAATCGTATTTACAACTGACATAATTGTACGGAACTCCATTTCTGCCTCTGTCGTCACTTTATTTTGCACATCTGCAATGTCTTTCAATTTACTTACAACTTCTACAACTCTTTTTACTTCTACTTGCACATCACCAATCATCGTTGTGATTTCTCCGGTAGCCTCTTTTGATTGTTCCGCTAATTTCCGAACCTCTTCAGCAACAACCGCAAATCCCTTACCTTGCTCACCTGCACGGGCAGCTTCAATCGAAGCATTTAAAGCAAGTAAATTTGTTTGATCCGAAATGCCTTTTATAAGCTCAACAACATTTTGAATCGATCCAACCCTTTGTTCTAACTTATCCGATGCTTCTTCTGTATGAACAACAATCGAAGAAGATTGTCCCCTCGTACGGATTAAATTCCTCATTGTATTTAATCCTTGCTTAGACGCCTCTTCCGCTTTGCCAGCCACTCCTTTTATTTCACCAACGGAGCTATTCATTTGTTCCACTGACTCCGCCATATTCTCGAGCTGAGCTGAAACTTCATCCACACTATTCGCAAGAGTAGAAGCTCCTCCGCTCACATCATCCATCGCTCCTGAAACTTCTCTACTAGCCGCTACTGTTTCGTTCGTTAAATAATGTAAACTATTCGTTGATTGTTGCACCGTTGATACGCTGTTTTTAATTTTACTTACCATTTCATTCATTTGTTCAACCATATCATTAAAGTGCTTCGTCAACTCTCCAACTTCATCTTTACTTGTCACTTTCATTCGCAGCGTTAAATCGCCTTCTGCTACTTTTTGAACGTGATTCTTTAATAGTTGCAGTGGTCTTGCTAATCTTCTTGAGAATAAGTAGGAAGCTACGATTCCAACTAATAAACTAATACATGCCATTATAATAACTGTATTTCTCGTACTATTTAATAGCCCATCGATCGTTTCTTTCGGATAAAAGATTCCTATTGTCCATTTCATCGTATCAAATGATTGACTATAAACAACTACATCTTCACCTTTTATTGTAGTGACCGCATATTTTGTTCCCTCTTTATTTAAGCTCTTTATAAGCGGCTCTTTAGAAACATCTTTCCCTATCTTTTCTGGATAAACAAGAGCCATATTTTTATCATTTATAATAAACATTTCTCCGTCATTATTGTATTGAATATTGTGAAGCAACTTCTGAATCGTCCCAAGCGATACATCCATCGCAACAACGCCTAATACAGACCCATCTTGAGCTGTAATTGCTTTAGAAACACCTACACTTAACTTGCCTGTTGCAATTTCATAAGAAGGTTGTCCCCAATGGACCTTTTTTACATCAGCCTCTGAATCTTTATACCATGGTCTTGTCGTTGGATCGTATCCTTCTGGCACTTGCCCACCTTCAGCAAGATTGGCACTTAATGTTTTTTTATCTTTCGTACCAATATATAAATCTAAAATACCAGGATGATTCTTTTTATACTCCGCAAACTCTTTCGTTAAAAACGCTTCCTCTTCCGGAGTAACCCCACCTTGAAGCATATTACGAATCATCTCACTGTTCGCGTAATACCCCATATCTTCATCCGTTCTTTGAACAAATGTCGTAAGTTGCTCTGTCACAAGATCCATCGCATTTTGAGAATACTCGTCTAAGGAGCGCACTTCCTTTTCTTTCTGTAATTGATACACAGCTGTACCCAATATTACGAACATCATAGAAATAAGAACTGAAAACACTACCGCAATTTTTAAACGTAAACTTCTTAACATCTTCCCCCCAGCATCCCGATACGATAAACTTAACTAAATCTATACAATTCAATCAAATTTACACGAGTTAGTGCTTCATCGTGTTCTCGCAACCCCGAAGGGACGAGGGGTATAACACTCCACACGAGGCAGTATCGTTACCTCCTATTATCAAGCATTTATTTTACCCACCTTGATAAATTTGTCGCAGCATTTACATCCCTATCGTGATAGCTATTGCATGAAACACAACACCACTCACGTATTTTTAAACTCCACTGTCCTTCTGGTTGAACTGAATGGTCGTATTTAACTCCGCAACATGAACAAATCTTGCTTGAAGCGAACCATTTATCAGCTTTTACATACGCAATGCCATGTTTCTCGCACTTGTATGATAAACATTGAAAGAAGAAGTTTAATTTTTGAAAGGAAAATGCTTTCGATAGTTTTTTGTTTTTTAACAGGTTTGAGATAGATAAGTCTTCCACAACAATCCTCATTGGTTTGGTTTTCACCAATTTAGCTGTTGCTTGATGGATATGGTTATTTCGAATATTCGTAATTTTCCTAGATAACCGCAGGTGCTCCGCTTTCGCTTTTTCATATCCGACAGATTGAATTTTTACACCTTTTTTAAATCTCCTAGACATATCTCTTTGTGCTGACCTTTTCCTTTTCAAAAGTTTTTTAACCTTAGCATCTTTGTTTATATTTCGTTCTTTCATACCATTAGAAGCTACAAAAAGCTCTTTTAATCCAACATCCACACCAATCGACTCGTTCGTTAGTTCTTGTAATTCAAAGTCTTCTTGGAATCCTACACTCATCCACCAGTGACGACCATCAAAGGTAACTCTTGGATTGGATGGTTTTTTGTTTCTTGGTAGTTGTTGGCTTGTTTTCACTTCTCCAATGGACTGAATATGAACCAATTTCTTTCCTATAACCAGTCTTTCATAATTGGCATAAAATCCTTGGATTAAATCTTTTTTGGATTTATAAGAAGTGTGAGAACCATTTTTGTACTTTTTGAACGAATTTTTTCTCGCCGTATCAAAATCTTTTGAAGCCTGTTTAGGAACTTGTGCATTAATGTCTTGTAACCACTCATATCTTTTTCGCTTCTTGATCTTTGTAAATCGTTTCTGTAAAGCTAACTGTGAAACAGATTTTCCAAATAGCTTATAATATCTATCACTCATTCTTTTACAATAGTTATAAGCGAATCTTGCAGCACCAGCATGGTTTCTAAGCACTTTTTCTTGTTCAGGCGTTGGAATCAGTCTAACTTTCTTCGCCAATATCATCAGAATGTAACTCCTTTAATGAAAGTTTTGTTCTTCTGAATCGTAGCGTGTTCCACCAGTATTCTCGTAAGACTACTCGGATGCAAACCTGTTAATTCTGATACTTGACTAACTCGTGAAAATTTCATTATTATTCTCACCTCATTGAACCTAACATAGCACGTACGTTCGGAATTTTCAATAAAGTTTGATAGATTCAATTAAATGTATCTTGTTCAACTAAGGGCGCAATTCCTTAGCCAGTTCTCTTATGAACTTCTCATGTTTTCACATGAGCGCAGACTATATGTTTATCTACTTAAAGATAGAGGATTTTTCCACCACCATAGGCTTGTGATGTACTCTCGTCAGTTATACGAGATAGTCGTTGAACGTTCATCTTATCCATTTTGACTTAGATGATTCGAGGCGGAAGACCCATTGTTCTAGTGTTTAGGATTTAACCTTGCACCATCTGATTGATTTTTTCTGCTTTCGCAACATTCACGCTCACCATTTCTGGCCACGTTGTAGTTCAATCAGCTTTAGGGATTGCCCGCAGTTAACCCTCACTACTAGCCAATCACTTGACTAGCAGGGCTTACTGATATATTTAATTAACTTTGGTTATAATTGGTTAAATAAATCGTAACAGTTAATTACCCTTCTCGTTGTAATGTAATTATATTAATCACTATATTAAGTATAATAGATAAAATTAAAAAATTGAAATTAATTCTCACCTTAATACAATTAGAAAACGGACTACCACTTGTGCAAAAACAAATAGTTCATTATCCTTAAAATATAATCTCATTCGTTCGGAGGGAACTATGTTACAAAAATTCGGTTTCTCACAATATGAAAGCCAAGCTTATGAAGTTGTCGTATCAAGCAATGAACCATTAGATGCTACAACAATTGTGAAGCATTCAGGTGTTCCAAAAGCAAAAATATATGAAGTACTAGCACGCCTAATCGATAAAGGAATGGTAATGGATTCTGTTTCAGAAAAGAAAAAATTGTATACAGCATTACCACTAAAACTAGCAATTGAAAAATTAACGACAGAATTCCAATCAAATATTAAAGAACTAGAAACAAACATATCAAAAAAATCATTTACAGATGACCGTGTGTGGAGCTTAAAAATGCAATCTTCTATTCGAGTTCAAAGTAAAGAACTCATTGAAAGTGCACAAGAATCAATCCGTATTTCAGCTTGGAATGATACTCTTTTAGAATATCTCCCTTTACTAGAACAAAAAGCAAAACAAGGTGTTCAAATTGAATCTCTTATTGTTGGAGAAGTAGAAACAGACTTAGAAAACATGCATTTTCTAATCCCAGCTGAAGAACCTAATGCATTAGAGCGCTACTTGCTACTTATCGTTGACGATCGTGAAATTTTATTTGCTGGCGTAGAACAAGAGTCATGGCAAGCGATGAAAACAATGTCACAACCTTTCGTAAAGTTCTTTACAGAATTTTTCTATCACGACGTTGCACTTGCAAAGATCACCCAGAAGCACCACGATCTCTTTATGGAAGATGAGGAAATTAAGAGTTTGTTGATGAAATTGAGGTACTAATTAAATAATAAAAAGGAGTCTAATTTTTCACTTAGACTCCTTTTCGTTTTGTTCCTTTATCTCTATCAACAGCTCAATGATTTTTTCATTTTGCTCTACTTGCTTCTCTGAATTTTGATAGATGAAACGAACCCATCTAAGTGCAAGAATAATAAGAAACAACGGAAGCATTGAAATTAGAAGACCAATAATTGAAAAATTCGTATACATATACCTCACCTCGCTATATACCCTTTTCTCCATTTACCTACTAAAACCTGCAATTTTTTACAAATAAAAAAGAACCTATCAAACGATAGATTCTTCTTTCACGAACTGAGTAGAGCGTCCTCTCATAATCGAGAAAATCGCGCAAAGCAGTGCTAATATAATAAAGCCACCGCCTACCCAAGCATTATATATAACAGATGATTTTTCAATAACAACTCCGCCTACTGTTGAACCAAGTGCAATTCCTAAATGAAGCGCAGAGTTATTTAAACCTTGCTGAATACCAGCTGATTCCGGTGCAATTTCAATTAAATAATTTTGCTGTGCTGGTGAAATCGCCCAGCTCAGCATACTCCAAAGTCCCATCATAATGATGAAGAGCGGGAATGAGAATGTCATTAATGGCAGTATGAAGATTGCACACGCAAATACGATAATGATAGAAATAATACTTTTCTTCGATCCCCATTTATCAGCAAGCCAACCACCGAATCCGCCGCCGATTACTGCTGCGATTCCGAAAATAAAGTAAAACACACTAATCCAGTTTGCTTCAACATGCATGACATCTTTTAAAAACGGTGTTAAATATGCATACAATGTTAAATGCCCCGTTAAAAACAAAAATGATGTTAACTGTGCACTTACAATTTTTTTATCTTTTAAAGTAGCAAGTTGTTCTTTTATTGATAATACCGATGTCGGTGGTACTTTCGTTAAAAACAATGAAATACAAGCTATTGCCATAACTGTTAACACAGAAATTAATACAAATGGTGCACGCCATCCGTATGCATTTCCGAGTACAAGACCGAGCGGTACTCCAAGTACAAGTGATCCACTAATTCCCATAAAAATGATTCCAATTGCACGCGCACGAAAATGCGGTTCTACTACACTAGACGCAAGTGTTACAGATAGTGCAATAATTAATGAACCACTCGCCGCACAAATAACCCTTGAGAACATTAGCATTCCGTAATTCACACTAAACGCGGAAATAATATTTCCGATTAAGAAAATCGATAATGCTCCAACATACAATGTTTTTCTTTCAAACTTCCCTGTCACAGCTAATAAAACTGGACCTGACAAAGCAAATACTACCGAAAATATTGTTATAAGCTGACCAGCTGCGCTAATAGATACTCCTAAATCATTGGCAACTAAATCGAGCGTTCCTCCTATAATTAACTCAACCGTTCCGACTACGAAAGCCGCGATAGCTAAAATATAAACACGAAAATTCAAGTCTTTCCCCACGCTTTCTATTTTGGTTACTACGATTATAGTAACCAAAATAGAAAGTGGACGCAAGTATAATTTTTTTACAGTAAAAAAGGTAGGCGTATTATACGCCTACCCTTCCATCATTCTGTTTCTTTCTTCTTATTTAAATACCAATACACCGGCAGTCCAGTAAAGACAATTCCAATTGATAAGAAACAACTTACTGGATCGTTAATAATCGCACTACCGATTACAAAGAACGAACCTAAAATCGCTACGATTGGTACGATTGGGAATAACGGTACACTATATGCACGCTCTTTATTCTTATTACGTTTTCTTAAGATGAAGACACCAATAAACGTCATTACGTAGAAAATATAAATAATGAATACGGAAATCTCAGATAGCTTATTTGGATCACTAATAATCATTAAAATAATTCCTAAAATGATTTCAACAGTAATCGCATTTGCTGGTGTTTTAAATCTCGGACTTTCCTTTGCAATAAACTTAGAAAATGGAAGTTGTCCACGCTCTGCCATAGACATTGGAATACGTGGGAATGTTAAAATCTTTCCATTTAAACAACCGAAAATAGAAACGATAATACCGATACTAATAATTTTCCCACCATATTCTCCAAGTAACATGCCTGCAGCTGTCGCTGTTGCATTTTCTCCAAGGTCTACAATTTTCGCTGCTGGTAATACATTTAATAACGCCAAGTTAATTAATACGTAAGCAGCCGTTACGATTAAAATCCCTACTGTCATTGCTTTCGGTAATAACTTTGTTGGATTCTTCATTTCTCCACCAATCGAAGCAAGTAAAATCCAGCCGTCATAAGCAAATAACGTTGCTAAAATTGCCATACCGATACTTTGATTTTCCGATATCGGCACAACTACGTTAAAGATATCGCTATTCCCTTTCCAGAAACCTAGCACAACAATTAACACAATCGGAATCATCTTCCCAATTGTCGTGATTGTTTGAACGATACCTCCGTATTTTGTTCCCATACTATTTACAACGCCAAGGAACACAACCGTTCCAATTGCGATTGGTAAATTCCACACTTTATCTAAATAGAAAAAATTAATCATTAAAGAACTAAAGTATAAACCTAATGTTCCGATAATAGCAGGTCCATAAACAATTGTTTGCATCCAACCTGATAAATATCCCCAAAAACTTCCGTAAATCTCCTCTAAATACGTATACAACCCACCATTTTTCGGGATTTGCGCTCCAATTTCAGCTACTGTTAAACCACTTGCTAGCGTCAACAGACCACCAATTACCCAAGCAAGAATGGCCATATTAGAACTCCCCGAGTAATCTAATACGCTCCCTGGTTTCATAAACACACCAGATCCAATAATCGTTCCTACTACGATAGAAAGTGCTACTGTTAAACCAATTTTGTTCTTCTCATCATGATGCATGCTGCGTATCCTCCTTCCAATCCTAGTGTGATGCAAAAATGAAATAAAAAAACACTCCTCCCTAAAAAAGGGACGAGTGTTGTATTCGTGGTTCCACCCTTGTTTCAATTCGTAAAGTAACACACTTCACCAATTTCTCAAGTCTAAATAACGGTTTTTGCCGGCAAGCAATTACTAGATGCTCGTTCACTGCTGCAGTTCAGAGGTGGTAATCCATTTTTCCGTATTAGGAAGCTCACAGCCAAAGGCTTCCCTCTCTGAAAATCGTAAAAAATTGATCATGTCCTCATCATCACTTCTTGATGTCGAATTTTGTAGTTATTGTTCATTATATTGAATTGTTAGAAAAAATCAATATATTTTTTTATATAACATAGGAAATATTTCTCTTCTTATATTATAACAGAACATACAAAACTTCTCTAATTCCCTAAAAATGGTATAATCCATTTAGGAGGTGTACTAATAATGATTGCTGTCTTTTGTATCATTGCTACGTTTCTCTCTATTCTATTCGCTATCATGCATCGGCACAAGTATCCTGGTTATAGCATTTTAGCGGTAGCTATTATACCAGCTGTTTCCTTCTACGTATTGGGTAAATATCAATATACGGAAGTGTTTATCGGTTTTGCAATCTTCTACTGCATCTTCGGATACATACTAACAATGAAAAGAATTTTATTGAATCATTAAAAGGGACCGATTTCTGCTGACAGAAATCGGTCCTCGCACGTACCTTCCGGTTGCCCACACGAAAGATACATAAATCAATTATTTATCTTCTTTTTTCATAAAAAACTTATGGTGCGGTAAATCAACATTCAATGCCTCTAATTGTTTCTTTTCGTTGTCTAAAATCGCTTTTGCTTTTGTTTTTGTTGCTTCATCTAATCCAGCAAAGATGTCTTCATGCTTCTCTTTCTCTGGAAGTTTCACACCTAATTTTGTTAATTCTTCTTTTGCTTGCTCATGCGTTAATTTTCCGGATTTCTTTTGCTCTAAAATGGACTTCGCTTTCTCTTTTGTCTGTTCATCTAAGTTAGCAAACATGTCTCCATGTTTACCTTTCTCCGGCATTTTCACGCCTAGCTTTGTTAATTCCTCTTTTGCTTGCTCATGCGTTAATTTTCCAGATTTCTCTTGCTCTAAAATGGACTTCGCTTTTTCTTTCGCCTGTTCATCTAATCCCGCAAACATTTCTTTGTGCTTACCCTTTTCCGGGAACTTCACGCCTAATTTTGTTAATTCTTCTTTTGCCTGTTCTCGTGTTAATTTACCAGACTTCTCTTGCTCTAAAATGGACTTCGCTTTTTCTTTCGCCTGTTCATCTAATCCTGCAAACATGTCTTTACGCTTCTCTTTCTCTGGAAGCTTTACACCTAGTTCCTCTAACTGTTTCTTTGTATCGTCCATAATTGTTTTTACTTTTTGTTTTGTAGCGTCATCCAAATCCTTTTTCGCCGTTTTTGCAGGCTGATCCACTGCTGGAGTATTCGTTGCCGCGAATGCCGGAATGCCGACTCCTCCAATGATTCCGAATGATAAAGCACCTGCAATCGCTAAATAACCAACTGTTTTCTTCTTCATAGGAAATTTCCTCCTTCATATTTCTAATGCATGTACACTTTCGTATACAATGCCTATAGTAATGTCGGTTTCTTAACATTTCCTTAACGATTTAACAAAAAAACACCGCTCGTAATGAGCGGTGTTTCTCTATGCTTTTTGTAATTGTAACTCTTCACGTTCCATTATTTTTCTTAATACAATTGTTTGTGTCATTGTAAATAAGTTACCTGTTATCCAGTACAACACAAGTCCTGATGGCGCCGCAAACCCCATAAATAGAATCATTGCCGGCATCATAATTTGCTGCATCTTTAGCATCTGTACTTGTTCTCCAGGTGTAATATTCGATTGGAAAACTTTCATCTGAATAAATGTCGTTAACGCTGCAATAATCGGTAATATATGATATGGATCTGCATGTCCTAGGTTCACCCATAAAAACGAAGATGTGCGAATCTCTTCAGTTCTGCTAATCGCATAATACAAAGCAGAGAAAATCGGCATTTGTATAAAAATTGGCCAGCAACCAGCAAGTGGATTCCAACCGCCTGATTTCATTAGTTCTGACATTTCTTTTTGATACTGCTTTTGTTTTTCAAGGTCTTTGCTTACATCACCGTACTTTTTCTTTAGCTTCTGCAATTCAGGTTGCATTTTCTTCATTTTCGCTTGGCTGCGATATTGCGAAACAGCTAATGGAATCATTGCTGAACGAATAACGAGCGTCATAATAATGATAGCAATCCCAAAGCTAGCTCCAGGTATATGATGAGCAACAAATTGAATCATAAACGAGATTGGATATACAAAATAATGATCCCAAATTCCCGTACTATGTGCATCAATTGGGGCTGCATTACTGCAACCAGATAAAACAAAAACAAATAATAATGATAAACTAACGAGCACAGCTCGGTATGATTTTAACATGTTCATTCCTCCAATGTTTCGTAATTATTTAGCGAAACATTGGCGTATACGGACCGACCTCGTCATTCTCTTCACTTGATTCTTGTCTACGTACAGAACGAATCATTCCATATTTATAAAAAATAGAAAATAGCGGTACATTTCCCGCACTATCTTCACATGTATCAACTAACGCAAAAGCTCTTTGTCTACCGCTTGATGCTTGTTGACGCACAAAGCGAGAAACATTAGCAAGGAAGAAAACTTCTAATAAACAAAGTGCCGTCGTTACAAACGATATATATAGAATTGCATCCTGCAATAAAAATTCCATCGCTTCACATCCTTAATAAGGTCATTTTAGCACATCGGGCAAATATTCTCTATTTCCTTTTATTTTCAAAAAAAGTATTTTGCATATTTTCTCAAGAAAACAATAATTAAGAAACGTTGTATTCGCTTTCTTTAGCATATTCACACACATCAATGAATAGGCTTGATTTATTAGAAATTTATAAAATTTTTGCATTATAATAAAACTATTGCCAGTTTTTGAAAAAACCTTTATTCTCTTCTTGTAATCAAAAATGAATATGGAGATGAAACATACTATGGGTCAACTAGGAGACGCCGATTACGTTCCCGACACCGCCTTTTTATCCTTCCCAGCAGCTAAAACATTTCACTTAGAATTTATGATACAGTTGGTTGTTATTTTTATAGCTTCTATTTTGTATGCAATTTCTATGAATATGTTTTTTATCCCGCATAATATGATTAGCGGTGGATTCGCTGGTGTAGGGATGATTATCGGTTATTTAATGCACTACAATATCGGTGCACTTATCTTTTTACTAAACATTCCTCTTCTTATTTTAAGTCACTTTTACTTAGGCAAGAAGACAACCTTTTTAACAGCTTACTTTGTAGCTGTGTCATCGTTAGCGATGAACATTATCCCGGTACACCAAGTTTCAGACGATATTTTACTTTCTTCTGTATTCGGTGGTGTTATCTGCGGAGCAGCTTCAGGAATTATATTCCGATTTGCTTCTTCAACAGGTGGTTTTGATGTTGTTGGATTGATTGTAGCGAAATATCGAGATGTTTCAATTGGAGCAATCATATTTGTATTCAACTTAATCTTACTTGTAGCAGCAGGTTTTATTTTCGGATGGGATATTACACTTTATACGTTAATTAGTCGATTTGTAGTCAGCAAAGTTATCGACGCTGTGCATACGAAACATATTAAATTAACGATAATGACTATTACAGAAAAAGGCGAGGAAATAAAAAGCGCACTACTACATCACGGCATACGCGGGGTGACAATGGTAGACGCTGTCGGCGGCTATACAAACCATAAGAAAAAAATGATTTACACTGTCGTGACTCGCTATGAGTTAGGCGAAATGAAACGTATTATCCGTCAAGTGGATAACAAAGCATTTATGAACATTACTGAAACAGTTGAAATTGTCGGCCGTTTCAAACGCATATAAAAAGGTTAATAAATTAAAGGGCATAACATATTAGTCATATATAATATGTTATGCCCTTTGTTATTCAACTAACGTACCTTTTAGCATAATAAAATCACTAAGTTTATTACTACAAATCGGAGGATAGCATTCCATATACAATACTATCTGTCCATTCATCTTTATTCCAAAAATCTTGTATGAAATGGGCTTCCTTTCTCATACCTATTCGTTCACACAATTTTTGTGAAGCTGTATTACGTGCATCAAGATTAGCCTGTATACGATGTACATTACATTCATTAAATAATTTCAATACCAAACTACTTACTGCTTCTGTCGCCAAACCTCTCCCAGCTACTTCATTTGAAAAACTATAACCAATCTCAACAGTGTCTTTCATATTTGTGTACCATACGGATAAATCACCAACTACTTTAGTTTTGTATATAACTGCCAAACTTAATATTGTTTCTTTAGTAAGTACATTATTTGCTAACTTCTTATTAAATCTTTTCTGCATGTCTTCATGAGTCCACTTATTATGTAATAGGAACTTACATGTATCATCACTATTATAAATAGCAAATACATCCTGTAAATCAGTACTCTTAAAAGGTCTAATTATTAATCTTTCTGTTGTGAACTCCAAGTTAGCTCTCCTCCCTTACATTCATGCTATAAAACATTTTTTATAGTATTCAAGCCTCATTCTTAGATCTCACCTTGATTACATATTTCATCATAATAAATTAAAATCCTTCTTCCACTAAACTGCACCGTTAATGGTATTTCCTTGCGCTTTTTATTTTTTACACTTATTACAAAATCAGATAATTCTATTATTATGTCCCTAAATGTGTTATAATGAAAGCAGACTCACAAAAAAAGAGTATATAGACTTGGAAGTTTCTCTTATTTTACAAGCAAAAAGAAACGAGCAGTCGGGTATATTTCAGACACCATACACGTAACGGTTTAAACAACCGATCATCTTAGTTACTCTTCAATGATCTTTTTATAAAAAGATACGTACAATTAAAACTCACTTCAATATACTATACCTACCTTTTTGACTTCCAAATCATCTTATTACATAGGGAGATGAACATATGAATCAATATATACGATATACAATAGCTGTCCTGTTTGCTATTATCGGCGGAACAATCTGCTTCTGGACAAACACTCAGCTTGGAGAGAATATCATCTTTAATGGAATCGAAACACTTGTAAGCGCTTCAATTTTAGGCGGATACATTTACTTCCTCTTCAATCCAGAAGAAAACGCTCAAAAAACAATGTTATTAACAATGATCGGAATCGTTGGTGGATGTATTTCCTACTCAATGACAAACTATACATTACCACTTCAATTAAGCTCAGCTTTCTTCCACGGTCTATGGACTTGGTTCATTGCATTCTGCCTAGCAGACGTATTCAACCTTTTACAAGACAATGAAGAAGATAGCGGTCGCCAAATTGAAAGTAACTCTTAAGCTGGAAGATACTCTTCCAGCTTTTTTATGTTGGTTTGCATATCCCCGCATCACGATAAAAAGAAGTTACTCTCACGGCAACTTCTTTTCCACATACCCCACTTCGTATTCACTAAAATATATCAACGATTTTTCAAATATATCGATCGTTTCTCCACTTATATCAACGATTTTTTCATTATATCGACGCTTCGACACAAGATATCGATTTACCGACAACCTTCGACACTCAAAACTCACAACATACCCTATCCCCCAAGCAACTTACTGCCGAACTCTACGATTAAAAAGATAATTAATAGGATCGCGAGTATCTTTAATGCTACATATGCTACTTTAAAAACAACATAAATGAGCAAGACTATTAAAATAATTGATAAAATTTCCATATTTACTTCCTCCAAGCTTTGCTCTTCTTATCTCATTTTACTCGCCCTAGGCTGTTTATGGAACGGCATAAGATGACATATAAAAAAGAGGATACCTCACCCATCGTAAGATACCCTCTCTTTCAGCTGCTCAAACCATTCTCTTTCTACTTGTAAATATCCCATCTCACTCTTCTCGGCGCTCTTTAATTCTTGATCGGCTTTCTTCATATAAGTACGGGACGCTTCCATATTACCTTCTACATATCTAATAATTCCTTGTGTACGGTAATATCCACTTAGGTCCATTTTTGTAATAGCCTTTGCATGTTCCTTTGCTTCTTGCAAAGAAAGACTATCCATCTGATAAAGGGCTTTATATAAAAGGTACCAACTATGAAAACTACTAACGAAAAACTTATTTTCTTTCGTTACAGGTAGTTGAACAATTCGTTCTATATACGGTATCGCTCTTTCCATTCCCTCTTGATCTGCACGAGCAAAAAAGACGAGCATAAGTCTACTCATTATCTCTCTTATCCCTTTATTCTCTTTTATTTTCTCCTCACTCAATTCTACTAACCTTTCATCCCAATCTTTCGGTCTTTTATAACTAAATAACTCACTCGATATTTGAATCTCATATAAGTGATTTCTAGCTCTTTCATCATCTTTAATTAAAATAAGAAATTGCATCCCATCACTCATAAGCATTCCTTTTATCGGCACAATTGTAACCGCAAAGATTGCAAAATGGAAAAAGGAAAAATATAAAAGATATTGATAATAACTCACCATATATATGTAACCGGAAGTAATACCAAATAGTAAACTCGTAATCGGTCCACCTAAAGTGAGCCACGCCCACTTTTTCGAAAGATTCGGTGTCTCTATAGAAGGTGGTACTAGTGTTGCAACACCTCCAAAGTACGCCCACAATTTATTTTCTCGAATGCGTAATTTTCCCTTTTCTTTTTGAATAGTAATGGGTCCTACTGTCATAAATTTAAATGTCAAACCACCTATTACACCAAATACTACATGTCCTAGCTCATGAATGGCTAACACTAACAATGAAATTCCAACTATTGCCCATAAGTTCAAAATTACTTCTAATTTCCCAGTTCGGATTACTCCGTATAAAATGGACAGAATTAGCGCCACTGTCATTGAGCCAGCTGGCCTTCTTAAAATATCCACCTTTTTCTCCCCTTAATAAATCATTTTTCTTTGCATTTCGTACATGAACTTCCCGAGATGCAATATCCAAATAAATGAGATTAAGCCAATTAATACACAATCGATATCACTAGCAGCTGTATATATAACGGCAGCCCACCATACATATGCCAATATTGTATTCGTAAATTCATACGCTTTATATCCAGCCTCATGCACAATGTGCTTTAATCCTTCATCTGCGTTTTTCGTCCACATTTTCATAGATTCCATATACGTTACACCTTGTTCAGGATATAGCTTATTATAACGATTTTTTGTTATGAGTCCGATAATTACTACAGTAGTTAAACAAACAATAGAAGCTACTAAATTCCACACCGCAAATGAAACATTTGTATCCTGCAACAGTGCACGTCTACATGTAATAACTGCATATACAAACCATGCCTGCGTAACTATATCGCCTACACGTAAATATATACTTATAATGCCTAATTTTCTGCCTTGTACGCTCTCTTCTTCATCGCGTGCCTCTGCTAACATACGTGTATTCTTCCAAGTATAGTACATCATTAAAATTCCAAAAATAGTACATATACCTATAAATGTATTGGATGATAATTTTCTCGGTTCATCCGAGAGTAAATTTAAAGCTATATAAGACGTTAAAAAGCCACCCATCATACTTAATGCTATTTTCCCCACAGAATCAAATTGTTTTTTTCGCTTACTCTTACTCTTCATCGTCCTCTTCCCCCTCTACTAACGTAAATATTTCCTCCACCGGTACATTGAAAATTTGTGCGATTTTTAACGACAATACGATAGATGGTGCATAATCCCCGCGCTCAATTAAACTAATCGTTTGCCGTGATGATCCAATCGCTTTCCCTAAATCCCCTTGTGATAAACGATGCTTTGCTCGCAATTCCCTCACTCGATTTTGAAGCTTCATGTCTTCCCTCTTTTTCATTTATTTAATTAAAATTGTAAATAATATCCTTATCTTTGTCAATTATAATTGTCATTACGACTATAATAATTGACAAGATACTTATTTCTTATCCTGTATCAAATTCCTATAAAGAATGTAAAATGTGCATTAAACATAGTCTTAAAAATAAAAAAGTCAGTGCTTTTGCACTGACTTCCTAAATTCTGACATAGAATGGATTTCATATTAACTTGCGTTTTGTAGTAATACTCGTTTTAACTGCTTACGGAAACGAATACCTAACGTAACCGCTACAATCACAATAACTCCAAAAATGATTTTACCGATATGACCTTCTAGCACTCCAAAGATATCATGTAAGTTTCCACCTAACCAGTAACCACCGATTAAGAAGAATGATACCCAAAATAGAGCACCTGAATAAATTGTAATGGCAAAACGACGGAATGGTAAATTAATAATTCCTGCAAAGTATCCTGTGAAATGACGTACACCAGGAATAAAGAAACCAATAAAAATTAAGAAGTACCCATACTTATCAAACCACATTCTCGTTAAGTCAATTTTTCTTTGCGTTAAAAATACGTATTTCCCATACTTTTGAATGAAAGGCATACCTAATTTATTTCCTAAAAAGTATTGAATCGTCATTCCTACACTTGTCCCAATAAAGGATAGAATAATTAAAATCGGTAAACTTAAATCACCCTTATGTGCTAAAAATCCCGCATATGCTAACGTTGGCTCTCCCGGAAACGGAAGTGCAATATATTCTAACAGCAAGCCGACAAGTACAACATAGTACCCGTATTGCTGAAATAATTCATGAATCCATTCCATGTCATCTCTCCTTTCAATCACGTACAACTTCTTACTATTATTGTATAAAAAAATTGTCGAAATAACTATCACAATAGCTTACATTTTTATTACATTTTTGTAAGGGTCACACTAGTGATTTTCGTTCTTTATTAAATAGTAAAAATCATTTTTCAAGTCGAAATAGCGAAAAGGCGCATTAATAACATGCAGATTTTATCCATTTTTTAGCACTAAAAACCTCTCTTATTTTGTTCTCAATAAAAAACCATCACAAACTCATACTAACTTCATATTAGCTTCATATATGTATTGTAAGATTATATCGGAATTTGTTGAAAAATTTAACCAATATATGACTAAGCATTAATTTGAATAAATATAAGTCGTTTTTCGAAATTGAAAAAAGGGTGAATACGAAATGGAAGCATATAAAATGCACGATTTTATTAATACAAATGTTGAATCTCATCAAAATGAAACCGTTTTTAATTTACAAATATGTGAAACAAGTGAATTTGACGTAAGTTTAACAAAATCTACAACACTATCTTTTATCGTTTCAAAAAAGAATATTAAAATTGTCACGAAAAAATGGATTAATTCAAATCAAGAAAGCATGATTGGCAAAAGCTACATCATTCCAACAAAAGCTTTTCATTATTTCTTACCAATCATCTCTGAAAATGAAGATGAGCTAAATATTCAAGTTCAAAGTTTTGGACTACGTGGTGAGCTTTTATTAAATGAAAGATTACTTATTGATAACAACAACAAACACAACAGCAAAATTACTACATTCTTTGAAACATTAGATGAAAATGTAAATAAAGCATTACGAGGATTACAACTTCATTGTATGTAAGACTCTTACGATAGTAAAAGGAGAATAACAATGAAAAAATTATTATTAAGCGCACTATTATCATTAGGATTTTTAACTCTTCCATTCTCTAGCGCAGAGGCAGCTACAACGAAAGATCAATTAATCGTAGACACTCAGTTAAATAAAATGGATTATTATCAGGATGGAAAATTTATAAAAAGTTTTACTGTCGCTACTGGAAAAGCTGCAACACCTACACCTAAAGGCACTTTTCAAATCGTAAATAAAATTAAAAATCGCCCTTATTATACAGGCAAAATTAAAGGCGGCGATCCACGTAATCCACTTGGTGACCGTTGGCTCGGATTAAATATGGCAGGAACTTACGGAACAACTTATGCGATTCACGGAACTAACAATAATCAAGCAATCGGCAAATGGACAACACTTGGTTGTATTCGTATGTATAACAATGATATACACTGGTTATTTGAGCGCGTTCAGCAGCAAGCTACTGTCACTGTAAAATAGCCTAAAAACAAGATTTATGTGTAGCCAAGAATTTTATGTCTTGGCTTATTTTATTTATTCATTTACAGTAGCAAAACAACTGTATTTACATATATAATAGGAATAGATTTGATTAGCTAATATTTAAACATTGATAAACGTAGATATTAAAATTATACAGTTATAATGTTTTATAAATTTTATAATACATACTATAATAGAACTACTGTAATTCTGAACTATTCAGTAACACTAAACTATTCCCCTTGCTACCTTCATGATTATTTTATAGCGGGGGCTTATTATATGTATAAACAATCTGAGTCACTCGAAAAATGATGAATTCGAATATTGCAGTAAAAAGCGTTATTTAGGAGGTGTTACTATGACGCATATACTGGTGATTGAAGACAACCCAGATATACAAGAACTTATTCGTGAATTTCTAATGGCACAAAACTTTACAGTTGATGTAGTTGGTGCTGGAACAGAAGGTATTCTTCTTTTCCAAAAAAATTCATACGATCTTGTCCTCCTCGATGTAATGTTACCAGATATAGATGGCTATAGTATTTGTAAAATTATGCGAGGACAATCTGATGTACCAATCATTATGTTAACAGGCTTACATAATGAAGAAAGTGAAATTAAAGGATTTGAGTTAGGTATTGATGACTATATTACGAAACCGTTCCATTATACTGTATTTATTAAGCGTGTAGAGGCTGTATTAAGAAGGGCAGCAACGAAGGAAGCAGAAGCTGCAACTATACTACAATTCCATGAATTGATGTTAAACTCTACAGCATATGCAGCTTATGTTCATGGTAATCAAATTGAATTGACAACAAAAGAATTTGAAATTATTTATACTTTACTGCAAAATCGAGGAAAAGTATTATCAAGAAGTGATTTGTTGAATAAGGTATGGGGCTATGAACATTATGGTGATGTAAGAGTTATAGATACACATATTAAAAACTTAAGAAAAAAATTAGGAATTCCTTATATTAAAACGGTGAAAGGCATTGGCTACAAAATCGAATCGTAGCAAAGACAACATCACCAAAAATATTTTCATCAAAACCTTATTATTTTGTATTCTTTTATCACTTTGTCTTTATCAAATTATTTACTTTCTAGCTTCAAACTACGATAAAGAACGTTTTGCGAAAGAAAATGGAACGCCGACTACAGAACAGGCGAATTCAGATAAGCAAAACGACGAAAGTAAAACGAAGCAAAATAAAGCTGTGTCAGAGGGGAGCATTTCTAATTTCCAATCTTCTATTATAGATTATAAATCTCTTTCTACAGCTATCAATCACCTTTTGCAGCCTAGCCAAACTGTAAAGGCAAAAGAACATACACAAAATCTTTCGGGGAAAAATAGCACTTCTAATCCGCCTACAGAAGCAGAAAAGAAAGCCGCTAATAATGATGCCTTACATACACAAAATGCAGCAAGTAAAACAAATGATACAAATGATAATCCAAAGTTAGCAGATGCGTTGCAGCAATTAGCTCCACATATTGGCGCGACAATGCTTGCATTATCACTACTCGGATCTTTAATTTATACAAAACTAATTGCCAAACCTTTTCAATATATGAGCGATGCTTTAAAAGATATTATGAATCTTGATTTCTCAGATAAAAAGCTACTTAACAAAAATACAGATCAAACAGATTTTAATTTGCAAGTAGCTGCTTCACAAGTACCAAATATTGTGAAGAATTTACATGCAAGCAATCAAGATTTAAGAAATGAGCTCAAGAAGGAACAACAATTAGAACAATCTCGTAAAGAATTTATGTCTATGGTATCCCATGAATTAAAAACACCAATCGCAGCCGTTATGGGACAACTAGATGGCATGATTCACGGAATTGGAGCTTATAAAGATAGAGATAAGTATTTGAAACGTTCCTACGAGATGATGCAAGACATTAACATATTAACGGAAAAAATGTCGGAATTATCCAAAATACAAAACCCTCAATTTAAACCGAATTTAGAAGTCATTTCTTTATCTAATATTATTGAGGATGTTATGAAGAAAGTAGATTACTTTGTATCTGTAAAACAATTAAATGTACAATCTAATATTAAACACGACGTACAAATTTTAGCTGATCCTAAGTTTATTCAAACTGCTATTTTTAACATTATTTCAAATGCAATTCATTATACAATTGACCATCAGCACGTATATATAAAGCTTTATGAAAAACCAAATGGTTACGCATTAGAAGTATTAAATACAGGTTCACAAATTGATGAAGATAAACTTGCTCATTTATTTGAGCCTTTCTATCGCGCAAACCCTGATAAACACGGTTTAGTACAAGGTAGTGGTCTTGGATTATATATCGTGAAACAAATATTAGATAAACATCAGTTTCCTTACGGGATACAAAACACGCCTCAAGGTGTAAAATGTTCTATTGTATTCCCAAAAGCAATGTAAAAACCTACTACAATTTCATACCCCAAATTCATACTTCGTATGAGTGGCGGAATTTTGTAGAGTATATGACTCTGTTTCGTTCGCCCGTTATCCTTATTTGGATAGCGGGCGTTTTTTATTACTTAAAAGGAGGATTTTTTATGGAGAAGTTTAAATATTCATTGCTCGTTTTATTCGGTGCTTGCAGCTATGGCATACTTTCAACTATTTTCAAACTCGGATTCATAAATGGATTTTCAGCACATCAACTATTAGGGGGACAATATGTCTTCGGATGGATTGGACTATTTCTACTCGTTCTTTTCTTTTCACGTCATAAAGTAACAAAAAAACAATTCTTTTCCTTACTAACCGTCGGAACAACAATGAGTATGACCGGGATTTTCTACGCTATTTCTGTAGAAGAACTACCCGCATCTATCGCTGTCGTCCTACTCTTTCAGTTCACTTGGATTGGTGTCATTATCGAAGCAATTGCAAATCGAACATTTCCAAGCCGCGATAAGATTATATCTATCCTTATTTTATTTGCTGGTACATTGTTTGCAGGTGGTGTATTTGAAGGCCTCGGACAAAGTTTTTCTACGAAAGGGATTATCTTTGGACTATTAGCTGCTGTCTCTTTTTCATTCTATGTTTTTGCAAGCGGGCGCGTCGCTACGGATGTTCCGCCTTATACGAAAAGCTTCCTTATGACAACAAGCGCTACTCTTATCGTATGCCTATTCTTTCCGCCAACCTTTTTAACAGACGGTGCTTTGCAAGCCGGTCTATGGAAATATGCTTTCTTCCTCGGATTATTCGGCGTTGTTGTACCTGTCATTTGTTTTTCAATCGGTGTACCAAAGGTTGGAACAGGGCTTGGTACAATATTAGGTGCAGCTGAATTACCAACTGCTATTATTGCTTCTATTACACTTGTACATGAAGTCGTAACGTTCATGCAGTGGATTGGAATTATTTTCATATTAGTTGGGATCTTCACTCCTCAGCTGCTTACGGCTAGGAAAGAAAGGAAACAAAATCGCGTGTATAGCGCTTGAAAAAATACAGAATTTATATAAAAGATATAACTGCAATTAAAATAAGTAAATTTATCTGGAGGTATAAATGACTATTTTAAGCATCGTATTTTTTGCTATTATGTGTATCTTCTTCCTAATAAGATATATGAAAGAAAAGAAATTTTACGATTTACTTCTCATTCCCGTTTGTATATATGCAGGAGCAGTGAAAACTCCTTTCGTAGAGTACTTAAACTTTAATACTACATTTAAAATAACGTATGATATTGCAGCTATTATTCTTGTAATCCTTGCTGTACTTTTCTTTTTGAAAGATAAGAAAGAGAATCATACTGCATAACAAAAGACCTTTCATTTACTTGAAAGGTCTTTTTCTCTATCTCATTTTACCGCTCCATACAGCTTCTCTATCTCATGCTCAATTTGTTTTACATCGATTCGCTCAAATAATGGCTGTACGCTATCAATTCTACTTGGCAACGTATTTTGCGGTTCCCAATTTCGTTTCACAATCGACAATGTGTTTCGAACTCTTTCACTTGAAAATGGTAAAAACGGTTCAAGGAGATTTGCAAAATTAGCGATAAGATACACACAGTTATAAATCGTTTCTTCACATGAAACTGGATCATCTTCTCTTTGTTTCCAAGGCTGCTTTTCATCAAAGTATTTATTTGCAAAACGTACTGCATCAAATATTGTTTCTAGCGCCACCTTAAATTTAGTTTGCTCAATCGCCTCTCCTACACGCTTATATAATCCTTCTACTTTATCTTTCAGCTCTACCTCAATGCTTCCCTTCGGCACGATACCACCATAATATTTTTCGATAAACTTTAATGTCCGGTTCACAAAGTTCCCGTATGCACCTAATAATTCACTATTATGACTGTAAATAAATTCCCGCCATGAAAAATCAGTATCGCGATTTTCTGGTGCGTTGACGGTTAAAAAGTAACGAATAGAATCTGGATCATAGCGTTCTAATATGTCAGGCACCCATACTGCCCAGTTTTTACTTGTAGATAATTTTCTTTTTTCAACTGTTAAATATTCATTCGAAACGATATGACGCGGGATTGCTTCCTCCCCTATTCCAAGTAATACCGCTGGCCAAATGACGGAATGAAACGGAATATTATCCTTTCCGTGCACATAATATGTTTTCGCTTCGCTATCCCAAAACTCTTGATCATCTTTCCCTGTTTCTTCAGCCCAATGTTTACTCGCTGAATAATAGCCTGTCACTGCTTCAATCCATACGTAAATTTTCTTATCTTCATACCCTTCTACTGGAATTGGTACTCCAATTGGTAAATCACGTGATACGGCCCTATCTAGTAATCCTTCCTTTACATATCTCTCTGTTAGTTGAATCGCATTGTCGCGCCATGTCCCTGTTTGCTTGGCAATTTCTACAGCCCTTTTAATTTGCTCCTGAAATGTATGCAATGCGAAATAGAAATGCTCTGTTTCCTGTACAGATGGTGTACTACCACATAACTTACATTTCTTTTCTAACAAATCGAGTGGATCTAAAATAGCAGAACACGCATCGCATTGATCTCCTCTTGCTGCTTCATGGCAATGTGGACATATTCCTTCTACATAACGATCCGGTAAAAACTGCGTACACGTTTCACAATACGCTTGTTCCACTATTTTTTTATAAATATGTCCTTCTTCTAATAAACGTAAAAAAACATTTTGAACCGTTTCATGATGGTGCTCACTATCTGTACGTGTATAGCAATCATAAGTAAAACCAAGGCTACGAAAACATCGCTGGAACTCTTCATGATACTGATCAGCAATTTCCTTCGCCGTCACACCTTCTTGTTTTGCCCTAATTGCAATCGGTGTTCCATTACAATCACTTCCTGAAACATACAGCACACTCTCACCTTTTGACCGGTAATAACGTGCTAAAATATCTCCAGGTAATAAACTCGCAATATGACCAAGATGTAATGAACCATTCGCATACGGCCAAGCGCCCCCAATAAAAATACTCATCTTACATTCCTCCTTTAAAATATAAAAAGCCCCACCCCTATCTTAAAAAAGATAAGGGCGGGGCTGTATAAACAGTCGCGGTACCACCTTATTTCGCCAATTACTCACATAATTAGCCTTAACAAGTACGGAGCTCTATGCTCTTATACTGTGGTTTGGATAACGAGTACCAACTCTCGTCGCCGCCTACTATTATCATTTGATAAGTTCAGGACGAAGCTCAAAGGCCATTGTTCAAATGAATATTCTTGCTTCTTCTCAGCTACCGAAGCTCTCTGGAAAGAATATTTCCATTCTACTTTTCCTTTTCAACGCTTTTACGTATAACACGTATTTTACGACTAACTAACAGAAAAATCAAACTTTAAATCAAAAAAACAGGAAATCCCATCCTCCCGCCGAATACCTATACGTTCACAAAAGGAGTGATAACATTGAACCAAAAACAACTAAGCACTATAAATGAAAAAAGCTGGAATACAGCTGCTTATGAAGCTTGGACGAATCGCCATGGGGCACCGGAGGATTATGCGAAAAAAATCATGGAAGATCCCACACGCGAAGTAGCACATTATTTACCTTACATACAATCTCCAAAAGGAAAACGTATTATTAACTTACTCGGCTCAAAAGGAAATAAAGCTGTCGCACTTGCCCTTTTAGGCTCTAACGTAACAGTTGTTGATATTTCAGCAAGTAATGCAAAATATGCAAATGAACTTGCGGACGCAGCAGGTGTCTCTATCCAGTATGTCGTTTCTGATGTATTAAATGTGCAGCTCTCTGAATCATTTGATATCGTATTGCTGGAACTTGGTGTACTCCATTACTTTCTAGATTTAAAACCACTCTTTCAAAAAATTGCTACTTTACTTAAGCGAGATGGAATGCTTATCCTTCGTGACTATCATCCTGTTTACACGAAATTATTAGGAGTCGACCACCCATCATTTCAGGCCAATGGAAATTATTTCGATGAAGAATTAATTGAAGATGATGTTGCTTATAGCATCCTTCTTACAGAAGCACAGAAAGAATCGCTACCTAAAACAACCATCCGTCGCTGGACGCTAGGAGAAATCATTACAACACTTGCGGAAGAACGTTTTAAAATTGAAAAACTAGTTGAAGAACATGGATCTCATCAAAGATGGGTCTTCCCTTCTACTGCACCAGAAGGAATCGAAGAACGTATCCCTGGTCTATATACAATAATTGCGACAGCATGCAAAAAAGGATCCCTTCACGGATAGGATCCTTTTTGCATGCTCACGCATATAAGTTGAGGTTGGAGATTACCATAATTCTGTAGAATAGGACACAAGATATTTCAACATTTCGTCTCTGACTTACGTCGTCAAAAAGGGGTATGACCAACATAACGAAGAGTAATGTTTTTAGTTGATACTGATAATCGTTATCAACTAATTAGAAGTATACATGATGTCATTTCAAATTTCAATAGCATTTCTAATATTTATTTATGAATTTTATGATATGCAAATGTATACATTTTAAGAACTTTTTCTAATACCAATCTGACCCCTTCCATTATCTGCTATAATTTTTATTGAACAGATTAATAACTTCATAATAATGTTTTTATTAATTTTGTTTTAAATATCTATAAATCATAATAAATAGTTTAAATGAGGGTAGGGGTAACGATGAAATATGTTAGTATTCGAAAAAAACTACTGTTCACACTCTTAAGCATTTCTTCTTTATTTAGCATTGCTCTTATTGTTATTCTTTCATTCGCCATGAATCAAGCAAGTGAAATCGAAACGTTAAAAAATGATGTATCGAAAAGAGCGACGATTTTAAAAGAACGTGGCGATTGGTTCCAAGCACAAGTTGCTGGTTTACAAGAATATTTGCTATCACATGATCAAAAAGGATTAGATAAGTTCAACCGAGAAGGGAAAAAATTAGCTGATACTAGAGAGAAAGTAACAAGTGACAAAAAGCTCCCAGAAGGAATGAAAGAAGCCATTTTAATGGGAGGAAAATGGCGTAGCGTCATAGATAATGAGGTACTCCCTCTTGCGCGTGAAGGAAAATGGGACGAAGCATCCAAAATTGCTTTATCACAAACAGATTATGTAAATGATCTTTTAGGTCGTTTTAATAAATATACAAATGAAGAAAATGAGAAACGTGACGCATTAATTGCTGATGTCGAGTCTTCTTCATCACTTATTCAATATATTATTTTCTTCTCACTCATTACATGTACATTAACGTCTATTTTATTAGCATGGTGGTTCTCTGGTAAACTCGTTAAACCAATTCGAAAAATTGATGAGAAGTTAAAAGAATTAGCTTCTCAAGATGGAGATTTAACGGCTAGATTACACGTAACGAGTAAAGATGAAATTGGTGACATTGCAAATTCCTTTAATCAAATGCTCACTAACTTACAGCATATAATAAAACAAGTTCAACAAACATCAACAAGTGTAAAAGAAGCTTCCGAAAATGTATTTATCGAAACAACCGCTTCTATGGAAAATACGGCAAGGACCCAAGAAACTATGAATGCTCTTGAACACAATATTCGTTCACAAGTTTCTAGCATTGAAGAAAGTTCAACCGCAATGGATGACATGGCAACGAGTGTTCAGCGTATCGCTGAGTCCGCCTCTTCTGTTACTAGTTTAGCTGTCACAACGTCAGAAAAAGCAGATGATGGGAATAAAGTCATTGAGAAATCTATTACACAAATGCATACAATTAACGAAGCTGTTAACGCTACATCACAAGTAGTTGAGCGACTCATTACACATACAAATCATATAGATACTGCACTTCAATCTATTTCGAATATCGCCGACCAAACAAATTTACTCGCTTTAAACGCTTCTATTGAAGCAGCTCGTGCTGGTGAACACGGCAAAGGATTCGCTGTTGTTGCCGATGAAGTTCGAAAACTTGCTGAACAATCTCAACTAGCCGCAACTGACATTAACCATTTACTTCATCAAATTCAAGCTGATACAAAAATAGCAAATGACATGATGACACAAGGTCAAGCAGAAGCTTCTGAAGGAATTACGGTTATTCGTACCGCCGGATCTTCATTCTCAGAAATTGTTAACCACATTAACAAAGTCTCTACGCAAATGCAAGAAATGTCTGCAACTGCTGAAGAGATGGCTGCAAGCTCTGAAGAAATGAATGCAGCTTTAAATAATATCGCTTCCATTTCAAACGAAGTTGCTGCAGAAACATCACAAACAGCACATTCGGCTGGTGATCAAGTAAACAAAATGAGTATCGTGGCTAACAAATCATCTGAAATGAAAACAATCGTACAAGAACTTGAAGTTCTCGTTTCTCATTTCAAAACAAACGCTTAAAGTGAAAATGACACGAACTCAAAGGTATAGGAAAGCAAGTTTTACAGTCTCTCTTTTTTCACTTTAAAATATCTCTTTCTATCTCTCATTCCGTCTGCTATAATTCCTAAAGGAAATAAGAAAGCTTTATTCCAACTGGAGTAAAGCTTTCTTTCAATTTTTTACATTTATTAATTCTAATACTAAGATTTCACAAAGGAGGCTTTTTATCATATGAATTTTGTAAGTATCAGAAAAAAACTTATGTTCATGATGGGAACGATTTGCGCTTTATTTGGTATCGCCTTAGCATTTATTTTATTTTTTGCTATCGACCAATCTCGTAAAGCTGAAACATTACAAAAAGAAATTTCTCCACTGGCAACAGAATTGAAAGAGCGTGGAGACGCTTATCAAGTACAGCTCTCTGCTTTAAGAGGTTATTTACTACAACATGATCAAGTCGAATTAGACAAGTTTAATGAGATGAGTAAACGTCTTGAGGATTCAAAAGATAAACTTCTTTCTAATCCAAATGTTTCTTCGTCCGTGAAAAGCACAATGGAATTAGGGTCTACTTGGAGAAAGTTCGTTGAAGAAAAAGTATTTACTCTTGCAAAAGAACAAAAATGGGAAGAAGCTTTACAAGTAGCTTCTTCAGAAAATGGCACTGTCTATAAAGTAATTGGTGATTTCACAAATTACAGTAATGAACAAGCTAAATTACGTGAACAATCTATTGAAAAAATTGATCAATCTTCACTAGGAATTGAATATGCAGTATTTCTATCACTTGTTATTTGTATTGTCGTTGCAATTATTCTTGCATGGTGGTTCTCTGGTAAACTTGTGAAACCAATTCAACAAATTGACACGAAACTAAAAGAATTAGCCTCTCAAGAAGGTGACTTAACAGCACGTCTACAAGTAAATAGCAACGATGAAATCGGTGCCATCGCAGCATCATTTAATAAAATGTTAGAAAACCTACAACATATTATTAATCGTGTTCAAAAAACATCAGTGGAAGTACAAACCGCTTCTGAAAATATGCTAGAAAAAACGAATACATCACGTGAGGCGACATTAAGAGTCCAAAGCTCGATGTCCAACTTAAATGCAAGTATTCAATCACAAACTTCTAGTATGGAAGAAAGTTCAACTGCAATGGATGATATGGCAGTAAGTGTTCAGCGCATTGCTGAATCTGCTTCATCTGTAGCGGAACTTGCTGTTGCCACATCTGAACATGCTAGCGATGGAAGTACCGTTATCCAAAAATCTGTTTCACAAATGACAACGATACACGAAGCTGTAAATGCTACGTCAGAAGTGGTTGAACGTCTAATCACTCATACGAAATATATTGATACTGCTGTACAATCTATTTCTAATATTGCTGAGCAAACAAACTTACTTGCTTTAAATGCTTCTATTGAGGCAGCTCGTGCTGGCGAGCAAGGAAAAGGATTTGCTGTCGTAGCTGACGAAGTTCGAAAACTTGCTGAACAATCTAAAACAGCTGCAACAGACATTAATCAATTACTACATCAAATTCAAAATGATACAGAAACTGCTAGCTCTATGATGTCTCAAGGCCGTTCTGAAGCATTTGAAGGCATTAATGTTATTCGTGAAGCTGGTACTTCTTTCTCAACAATTGTAGAACAAGTAAATAAAGTATCTACTCAAATGCAAGATATATCAGCAACTGCTGAAGAAATGGCTGCAAGTGCTGAAGAAATGAACGCTTCACTTAATAACATCGCTTCTATCTCTACTGAAGTATCGAGCGAAACTGCCGCAACGGCACAATCTGCTGAAAAAAAAGTTATCGTTATGAATGAAATGGCAGTAACTGCTGGAAAAATGAAACAAACAGTTGAAGAGTTAGATCAACTCGTATCTCATTTTAAAACAGAATAGATGTTCAAAAAATATCCCTTCTTTGAAAGAGGGATATTTTTTTGAGCTCATTTCCTGCACATTATGCTCATTTCCGTTATAATGAGAATCGATATCATTAAAGTGTAGGAGGGGCTGCTTATGTCACAAGAAGCATTTGAAAATAAATTACTTGCCAATTTAGAGGCTGTTATTGACCCTGAACTAGGTGTTGATATCGTTAATCTTGGATTAGTTTATGATGTTACAGCAGATGAAAATAATAATGCTGTCATTACGATGACTATGACTTCTATCGGTTGTCCAATGGCTGGGCAAATCGTATCAGACGTTAAAAAAGTATTATCAACAAACGTACCTGAAGTTAATGAAATAGAAGTAAATGTCGTTTGGAATCCACCGTGGTCGAAAGAACGTATGTCACGTATGGCGAAAATCGCATTAGGCATTCGCGACTAAATAAAGTGGAAATTTCATCATTTGCGGATAGCGGGATAAAGAAAAGACCTGACTAGGATGTCAGGTCTTTTCTCTTATTATTTTACACCTACTGCATCATAAGCTTTCGTTACAGCTTGTACAGCTTTAGAGTTTTTTCCATATAAATCTTCAGCTGACTGAAGAGCAGCTTGACGCATCATTTTGAAGTCAGAGTTTGCAGTTAAATATTTCGTAAGAGCACGGTAGTAAATTTTTTCTGTCGCTTCACGGCCCACTCCAGTTACTTTCACGCCGTAATGATCTCCGCCTTCAGATACTAAATATGCAGCTTTATTGTTAATACTGCTGTTAATATGAACACCGCCATTATCAGCTGTTCCAGTATAACGTTTACTATAGTGATCTGGGTAACCTTCACTTGGTTTTAATGGATTTGGAATAGACGCTGGGTCTTTAAGAGAGCGAAGTGCATCACCAGGTTTATCAGGTGTATAAATATCAGCACCTAAATCCCAGCTCTTCTTCTCAACCATAACACCCATAATATCAGATAACGATTCATTTAACGCCCCTGACTCATTTTTGTAAACAAGGTTTGCTGTATGTTCAGTTACAGCATGCGTTAATTCGTGACCGATAACATCAAGTCCAGCAGATAATGGAATGAATGTTTTTCCATCGCCATCACCATACATCATTTGCACACCATTCCAAGCTGCGTTATTCCAGCTCTCCCCTACGTGAACAGTTGAAATAAGCTTCGCACCTTTATCATCGAAAGAGTTACGATTAAATGTCTTTTTGTAGTAATCATATACTTTTCCTGCATTTACATGCGCATCAACTGCAGCTTTATCTTCGAAGAACTTAGATTTACTTTCAACTTCTTCTCCTGTATATCCAAGCCATTGTGAGAATAAATTAAACCAGTTCTCGTCCATATTTTCTGCATCAAATGTATGAACACCTTGTCCTCGTTTACCATCAAACAAGTTGAATTGTCCTGTTTTCGTATCTTGAGCAATTTCAAATGATTGTCTAGCACCTAATACTCCGTAACCAAATCCAGTAATGTTATCTACAGCGTTATATTTCTCAATAACATTTCCATTCGTTGCATCAACAAAATAATGCCAATACCCTGGAGCTGGTTTTGAAATCGATGCCTTAACTAAGTATGCAAGGTAGTAATTACCGTTTTTTTCATATACAAATAAATCTTTTTTCACACCATCATAACTCTTTACTTTACCAATTTCTTTCTCAATATCTGCCTTTGCAATTGTTTCTGCTTGTTCCGCAGTAATGCTTGCAGCTGCAGGAATATTTTTATCATCTAAATTCGGAATAACTTGTCCGAAGAATGCTTTTACATTATTCTCTTTATCAAGTGTAACAGTTTGATCAGAACCGTACACAGGAATGTTATTATGTTTCTCAACTAGCTTCACATGTGTCGTATCAGATTCAGCGTCTTTTTCTTCCCCAACGATATTAAAATGCTTTTCAATATTTCCTGCTAATTTAAACATATCTTTCTTACTCTCTAAGTATTGAAAGACTGTCTCTTTTTTATCTAGTCCTTCCGGTGCTTTCCATTCTTCACCTATGTATGCAGGTGTTTTAAATTCTTGATGATATTGAATTTTTTGTTCTTCCGCTTTCGTTGTCGTTGCCCCAAACGCTCCAAATCCCCCGGCGATAACAGTTAACGCTAATGCTGATGAAATGACTTGCTTTTTCACTATAACATTCCCCATTCCCATAAAGATTTTTGACACTTTTATACAATTCTTATTTTCCCAGCCGATACCTCTACCAAAAATTTGAGAAACATTTTTCAGACAATTCCAATCAAAAAAAGAGGACATCTATCGGATGTCCTCTTTTCTATAAACCTTTTATTGTTTTTTCAATTCAATTGCTAAATAGTGTGATTGCTCTTTCGCTTGAATGTGAATATCTTCTTCTACAGATTCTGCTGCATCCCGCATAACAAACGTTTCACCATTTATTACACTGCTTCCTTCAATTTGTACAAGGTACAATTGACGGCCTTCTTTCACTGGAAAATGAATTTCTTTTCCAGCCTCTAATGATAAAGAATATAAATTCGCATCTTGGTGAATTTGAATTGGTGCATTTCCTTCTACTGAAGATACCATATGGAACCATTCATCTTCACGCTTGCTCCAATCAAATTTAAACTCACCATAGTTTGGTTTATGATCTGCGCGGTCTGGTAAAATCCAAATTTGTAATAAACGCAGCGTTTCATCGCCTAAATTATGCTCGCTATGAAATACACCCGTGCCAGCACTCATATATTGAACATGTCCACGCTCAATTGTTCCGCGATTTCCCATGCTGTCTTCATGTGTTAAAGCACCATCTACAACGTAAGAAATAATCTCCATATCACGGTGCGGATGCATATCAAAACCAGTTTGCGCCGCTACTAGATCATCATTAATAACACGTAACGCTCCGAAGTTCATGTTATTTGGATTGTAGTAATTGGCAAAAGAAAAATGAAAATGTGTATTTAACCAACCATGATTTGCTCTGCCCATATTTTTATGATCAACTTTTCTAAACATATCCTTCACCTCATACTATCTCGAATTCGAGATTTATTTTAAAATTTTTTCTTACTGTAACTTTTTTAATAGTGTTAATAACTGCTTTTGTTCCTCTATATTTAAATTATGAAACTTCTCTGCTTGGAACGTTTCTTGAGGTGGGACGATTTCCTCATATAAAGCTCTTCCCTTTTCTGTTAAAGAAATATATTTCGTAGTACCCTCTTGTTCACGCAAAATCCACTCAAGCTGCTCCATTTTATTTAAAAGCTGCGTTACATTTCCTTTCGTAACAAATAGCTTATTTCCAAGTTCTTGCTGCGTTAAACGATTATGTCCTCCAACTTGAGCTAACACATCAAACTGGGCGGCAGATATATTCCATTTTTTCAAATGCTGATTCGTCTCACGAATACTCTTATTATAAAAGCGTGACAAACGAAACCATAATAGTAGCCCTAGTCTATCTTCTGTTTTCATTTCATCACCTCGCTTGTTTCATATCATTAGTTTAGAACTAAACTTAATAAAAGTCAAATACTTATTTTTAATAAGTACAAAAAGCACAGCGCTATTTCTCCACTATGCTTTACATTAACTTTCTACTCTTATATTCATCCAATTTCCTCTCCGCGAACTTCCTCGCATCTTTTTCAATCCACCGCTCTTCGTACCGTTCACTTCCCACATATAATATATCTCTCTTATGCTGCATCGCATGGCGGAATTCATGCAGTAGCGTTTTGAGAACTTGATCATACTCTTCCCACATACAAACGAAAATTAATTGCTTTTCTTTATGATAAAAACCACCTACTGGGAATAGGAACTCTTCTTCCTCTTCCCCTAATGATAGAAGCACATCATTTGCATCACACGTATCACAAAAAATAACGGGCGTTTTACATACTCCAATAAGAGAAAACAAATCCTCTCTCAACTTTTTGACATCCCAAGGAAGCTCCGAATCCAACACATACCAATTCTCTACCTGTTGATATACATTTTGAAACTGGAGTTCCATTTCTCTTTATTCCCCTTTCCAAGCACCCTTTTTCTATATGTATGCCACAATATGGTAAATATTAAACGTATTCTTTCATCCTTGAAAAAATGCCAATAAAAAAGGAATCTACGTCGACATAAATTCCTTTTCTGTAATCACTTTTTTTTCATCATTTTTTTTAATACAAAATAACCAATTGCACAAACAATAGCAGCAAGTGCAAAGTATTTCACATATGGCCCCGCAACTTTATTAATACTTTCCCACTCTGTTCCTAATTTAAAACCTAAATATACAAACACAATTGACCACGGAATAACAGCTAATGTAGTTAGCGTAATAAACTTAGCATGTGACATTTTCGCAATACCCGCTGGTATCGAAATAGCATGACGCACAACCGGAATAAAACGTGCGGTAAAGATAACGCCAGTTCCATAACGATTAAACCAATCTTCAGCATAATCAATATGTTTCTTCTGAATTAAAATATATTTTCCATATCGCTCAAGAACAGGTCTTCCTCCATATCGACCAATCCAATAAATGAATAGTTGTGCAATTACACCACCAATTGTACCGAACGCGACAGCGCCCCAAAATGTAATGCTTCCTGTTGATACTAAATAACCTGCATAAGACAATACGATTTCACTTGGAATAACCTCTAGCATTAATCCAAGCATAATTCCCCAATAACCAAGTCCTTCTAAAAAAACTAAAACCGAATGGATCAACTCTCCTAACATCATGTACCTCTCTTTACTGTTTTCATTACAAAAATGAAAGTACAAGCAGGAAATATCTTGTACTTTTATTTTTTAAAATTTAGTTTAGTTAGTCTTCGTATCCCACTTAAAGATTTTATTTAAGAATTTATATACATTCTTCGACTCTTTTGTCAAAAGTGGGCCTAAAATGGATAGTATAAGCACGTATAGTGCTGAGAATGGTTTCAGTACTGACATTAAACCACCAGCGATACCGATATTAGCCATAATGATGGAGAACTCTCCTCTTGAAACGATTGTTAATCCGATATTTGTTGATGCTTTATGAGATAATCCAGCTTGTCTTCCTGCAATCATTCCTGCTACAAAGTTACCGATTATCGTAAGAAGGACAGCACCTAACGTTAACCATATCGCTCCGCCTAATGAGAACGGATCAATACTTAACCCGAAGCTGAAGAAGAAAATAGCTCCGAAAAAGTCTCTAAATGGAACAACAAGATGTTCAATTCGGTCACTATGCTCTGTCTCAGAGAAAACTAATCCTAGAAGAAGTGCTCCAATTGCTTCTGCAACGTGAATTGTTTCTGAAAAACCAGCAATGAAGAATAATGAAGCAAATACTACAATAATAAAGATTTCATCTGAGCTAATATTGAGCAATTTATTTAATAACGGCGTAGCCTTTCTAGCTACTATAAAGAATAGAAGCATATATCCTAAAGCAATTCCAATTGAAGTAAGAGCACCTAAGAAGGAAGCGTGATCTCCAAGTACTAAACCAGAAACAACTGATAAATATACAGCAAGGAATATATCTTCAAACATAATAATTCCTAAAATTAATTCGGTTTCATTATTACCAGTTCTTCTTAAGTCCACTAACACTTTAGCAACGATAGCGCTAGAAGAAATCGTAATAATACCCGCAATAATTAAGATTTCTAGTAATGGGAATCCCATTATAAATCCGTATAACAAACCAAGTGAAAAGTTAATTAAAATATAAATCGTTCCGCCAATCGCAATAGAGCGTCCAGATTTAATTAGTTTTTTCATTGAAAATTCTAATCCTAGATAGAATAGAAGGAATAGAACCCCAATCCGTCCAAGGAAGGAAATTACACTTGCACTTTCAATAAATTTGAGATCGATAACACCTATTGTCGGTGCATGCGGTCCTACTAACATTCCAAGAACGATTAGAAAAGGAATTACTGAGAATTTAAATTTTCCAGCAATTACTGCTGCAATTGCCACTAAAACTAAAGCTGTACCAACTTCAAAAATTAACGTATCCATCTAATCAGTCCCCCCTATTTGAAAGTAATTCATTAATGATTTTTTTAATTTCTTCTCTCTCACCTGAAACTACAAGCATATCTCCTTCTTCAATTACTGTTTCTGGTCCTGGATTAAATAGCTTCTTCATGTTCTTCTTCATAACCGCGATTATTGTTACGCTATATGTTTTTCTTATTTCAAGATCGCCAATTGTTTTTCCGATTGCTGGAGCTGTATTCTCCACTTTGAACCACTCAATCGCTAAACCTTCAAAAACCATCTCAACATTTTCTAACGCCCTAGGCTTATATACCATTCCACCTAATATTGCAGCGATTTGTCTCGCCTCTGAGTCACGTAGTGAAATACTTGAGATGCTTTCTTCATGATCTGAATCAAAATGATACATTTCTCTACGACCATCATCATGAATGACAATTACCATCTTTTCGTTACCTTTCGTAACGATTTGAAACTTATAACCAATACCTGGAAGTTCACTTTCTCTAATATTCATTTTTAGCTCCTCCATAACTTGTTTATTTTAATTTTCTGTTTTTCTGTCTTTTATTCATCCAATCAACTTTAGAAATTCTAACCACTCAGGATATTTGTGATTTGGAAATCTTTTATTGTAATAATAAGTGGACCCTAAAAAGATACTTAAAGATGTAATGATAAAAAATATATTACTTCTCATTTTCAAACTCTCAAGACTTACTTTCCATAAAGAATCTTCTTTCAAATTATCCCCACCTTCTCGCTTTAAATTTAGTTTTTTAAAATGTAAATAATTCTAAAAATATTACGATGTAACATAATCATAACACAAAAATGATTTAAGTAACATAATTTTTTAGAAAAATTGATTCTCGTATATTTTTTGCATATAATTTTCTTATTACGAAAAAAAGGAAGTGTATTATATGGTTGATATCTTTAGCAGATTCCTTGAGGTAACGAATAATATTTTATGGTCATATATTCTTATTGCAATGCTAATCGGCTTCGGTCTTTACTTCTCTTTTAAATTAAAATTTGTCCAAATTACTCATTTCAGTGAGATGGTCAGCTTAATTAGTAAAGGGTTTAATCGAAAAGAAAAAAAGAAAGATAGCATCTCACCATTCCAAGCATTTTGCTTAAGTGCAGCAGCACGTATCGGTATCGGAAACTTAGCTGGTGTAGCATTAGCAATTTCAATGGGTGGACCTGGCGCAATATTTTGGATGTGGTTTATCGCAATTATCGGAGCAGCTACTAGTTTTGTAGAATGTACACTTGCGCAAATTTATAAAGTAAAAGATGGAAGTAGGTTCCGTGGTGGACCAGCATATTACATGGAAAAAGGGTTAAACAAACGCTGGATGGGCGTCTGGTTTTCACTTCTTATTACAGTTGCGTACGGATTAATTTTCAATTCAGTGCAAGCAAATACAGTAACAATAGCGTTTGAAAATGCTTTTGGACTAGAGCGAACAATCGTAGGAGCTCTATTAGCCTTATTAGTTGCAGTTATTATTTTTGGTGGCATTAAGAGCATTTCACGTATTACAGAAATGATTGTTCCGCCAATGGCAATCGTTTATATCGGCGTGGCTATTTTTGTCGTTATTAACAACTTCAGTATGTTACCAAGCATTTTCATGGAAATCTTTAACGGTGCATTCGGTTTAGACCAAGCCATCGCTGGTGGTATTGGAGCAGCAATCAAGTTCGGAATTCAGCGCGGTTTATTCGCTACGGAAGCAGGAATGGGTAGCTCTCCTAATGCAGCCGCAACATCTGATGTATCTCACCCTGTAAAACAAGGGCTTGTTCAAGCATTAGGCGTTTTCGTAGATACATTCTTAGTATGTACATCAACAGCATTTATCGTATTATGTTCTGGACTTTACAAAGGATCAAATTTAGAAGGTATCGAATTAACACAAAACGCATTAAGTTCACAAATTGGACCGTGGGCAAGCACTTTCTTAGCGATTATTATTTTCCTATTCGCTTTCAGTTCACTTCTAGGAAACTACTATTATGGTGAAACAAATATCGCATTCATTAAAGAAAGTAAAACATGGTTAATGATTTATCGTGTTGCAGTTGTCGGAATGGTATTCTTCGGATCAATCGCTGCTCTTAAAACAGTTTGGAGTTTAGCTGATTTATTCATGGGACTAATGGTATTCACAAACTTAATTGCCATCTCATTCCTTAGCAAATTTGCTTACGCTGCATTAGTAGACTATTTGAAGCAAAAGAAACAAGGAAAAGATCCTGTCTTCGTTGCAAACTCTATCCCTGGCTTAAAAAATACAGAGTGCTGGGATGGGCAGGATGTAGAAGAAAAACAAAAGGCCGTTTAACAAATAAAAGCGGAAGTGGCTCGTTCAGAATCGCAGGACACTTCAAGCTCTCGACCTTGAAGCGCTTTTTGCTTCGAGCGAGAGAGCGAAATGACCGACTGGTCTAGTCACCGGAGCTGGATATCACTAAAAGCACAAGCGGCTCGTTTAGAACAAGAGCCATATCTCAAACAAAGGCCCTATTACTTCACCGTAATAGGGCCTTTTATTTACAACAGTTCATAATTTGTTCAAATTAATTCCAGCAAAAGGGTTGATTTATAGAGATTACTAGATTATAATGATTATAAATTAGTAATTGATATCACATAACAACTCAAAAGGAGATTGATCATAATGAACAAACAAGTAATCGAAGTATTAAACAAACAAGTAGCAGACTGGAGCGTTTTATTCACAAAACTTCACAACTTCCATTGGTACGTAAAAGGACCTCAATTCTTCACATTACACGAGAAATTCGAAGAACTTTACACAGAATCAGCTACTCACATCGATGAAATTGCAGAACGTATTTTAGCAATTGGTGGCAAACCAGTAGCAACAATGAAAGAATACTTAGAACTATCTTCTATTCAAGAAGCAGCATACGGAGAAACTGCAGAAGGGATGGTCGAAGCAATCATGAAAGACTACGAAATGATGCTAGTCGAACTGAAAAAAGGCATGGAAATCGCTCAAGACTCTGACGATGAAATGACATCTGACCTACTACTAGGCATCTACACAGAACTAGAAAAACACGCTTGGATGCTACGTGCGTTCTTGAATCAATAATAGACTTTAAAGCGGAAGCGGCTCGTTCAGAACAGGAGGGTGTTGGAACTCCTGATTACGAGGCGCTTTTTGCCTCGAATGAAGGAGTGAAACAACCGACTGTTCTAGCCGCTGGAGCTGGATATCATTAAAAGCGGAAGCGGCTCGTTTAGAGTCGCTTTTTTATGTAATGGTCGCACTTAACGGTATACGAAATTATATCAACGATTTTTCAAATATATCGATCATAACTCGCAATATATCAACGATTTTTTCATTATATCGATCATTACCCGCAATATATCAACGATTTGACAAAGGATATCAATTTGCCGACAAATCACGACAATATCAGCGCCCCTCTCCCCTACTTTTATCAATATATTACAATCTCATCTATGTTAAAATATAGGAAACACCCTTTAGCTTTTCCAAATTCATCATTTACTACTTAAATGACGGGAGTGGTTCAGTTGAAAGACTACTTAATTAGAGCATTTTTTGCGTTAATAACAGTTGGGATTCTCTTACTTATAGCTAATATTTTCAATATACGTGTCGAATGCTTTCCTCGTTGTCGTAGCAATTGGTGGCGGCTGGGGTGGCTGGTACCTGTATAAAAAACAAAGCAATCAAAATGATAAAGGCATTCCAAAGTAATATGGAATGCCTCTTTTATTGCCTTCTGTAATAAATAATGAAATTCAGACCACTAATACAACCAATCGCAATAAACATACAAAACGATTGTGGATCTCCACCTAGATTATACTCATCAACGATAAATCCGGACATAAACAACGTTATCGCTGAAACACCGATACACAATACCGAGATAAACCAAAGCGAAAATTCATTAATCAACTCTTTCTTCTGTCTCAAAACAATTAGCATAACAAGAATAGACGCTGCTAAAATACTTTTAAAAACCGGACGTAAATATACGAACTCCTCCATCTATCTCTCCTTTCCCCAAAACATTACATCTAAAAATTAACATATTTAACCAAATTAAAAACACATGCCATCTTAAATTAAAACGACATGTGTTTCCGTATTTGCTATGATAGTTGCTTCCACTTCGTTCCCAAAACAGGACGCTCATAATTTTGGATTGCATGAATTAGTTTATCTGCTGTCTCAGCTGAAACGATCAATTCTTTATTTGATGAATTCATAAATCCTTCTTCTGCTGCACGTTCAACCATTTGCAAAATTGGTCCGTAAAAACCTTTTATGTTTAATAAACCAACCGGCTTATTATGTATACCAATTTGTGACCAACATACAACTTCAAATAGTTCTTCAAACGTTCCGTATCCGCCTGGAAGCGCGATAAAAGCATCCGCAAGCTCTGCCATTTTTGCTTTACGTTCATGCATCGTCTCTACTTCAATTAATTCTGTTAATCCTGTATGCACAATTTCTCCTCGAAATAGACCGCGCGGCATAACACCTGTTACACGTCCACCTAAACGAAGAACTTCGTTTGCTACTTCTCCCATTAATCCAACGCATGAACCACCGTATACAAGCTCATACTCGTTCTCAACAAACATTTTACCTAACTGAATTGCCTGCTCTTTGAATTCTGGTCTCTCCCCTAAATTAGAACCTGCAAACACACAAATCTTTCTCATTCCTACACCCCGAAACTATATATTGTTATGATACAATTGACATTGTACAACATATTGAGGAGATGAGGAAGAAATGGATATCGTTGCATTTCAAAGATGGGTTGAGGAATTTTACGAAAAACGAAGCTGGTCACAGTATAATGCCTTTATTCGCTTAAATTTCTTAACCGAGGAAGTTGGGGAAGTTTCACGAGTCGTTCGTGCTATTGAAATTGGCCGCGATCGCCCTGATGAAGATGCGAAAACAGAAGAAGAGCTAAAACAAGAACTAAAAGAAGAACTTGGCGATGTACTATCTAACCTTATTATTCTTTCGCAAAAATATGATTTAGACTTACAAGACATTATGGACGCACACGTCGCAAAGCTTTCAAAAAGGTTCGAAGTATCTAAATGAGAATATTATCAATTATGGTATAATATTCTTGTCACAATACTAAGGGGGATTTTATGTTATCAAAAAAATTGCACGACGCATTAAATGAACAAATGAACTTTGAATTTTACTCTGCCCATGCTTATATGGCAATGGCTGCTTACTGTACAGCTGAGAGCTATGATGGATTCGCTAACTTTTTCCTTGTACAAGCTGAAGAAGAACGTTTCCACGCAATGAAGCTTTACAACTATATTAATGACCGCGGAGAGCGCGCTATTATTACTGGATTTGATAATCCGAATAACGAATACGAATCTGTATTAAACGCTTTTGAAGTCGCACTTGAGCACGAGCGTGAAGTAACGAAACGTATTTACAACTTATCTGATATCGCTTGGGACGAGCGTGAACATGCAACAATTACATTCTTAAAATGGTTCGTTGACGAACAAGTTGAAGAAGAAGCTTCATTCGATAGCATCATTCAAAAATTAAAACGTATTACAAGCGATTCAAACGCACTGTTTATGCTAGATGCTGAATTAGAGAAACGTACATTTACGCCTCCAGCTGAGTAATATTTCAATCACCTTAATACATGTATTAAGGTGATTTTTTTGTTTGCTCTCTATCTTAAAATCTCCTTAAATTTCCTCATATTTGACATAGTGCCAGATATAAAATGGTATTATTTTCAATATAAAAACGAATATACGAGGAGAGGAAAAATGAATCAACGTGTAGAAGCTGTTGATGCAATTCGTGGTTTCGCTTTGTTTGGCATTTTACTAGTCAATATGACATTAATTCAATTTGGGTTCTTCACCAGTGAAAAACCAACTTATCTATTTGGCGATCTTGATAAAGGTGCTAATTGGTTTATTCAATTTTTCGGCACACATAACTTTATATCCCTATTTTCTTTTCTATTTGGGCTTAGCATTATTTTGTTACAAAAAAGTATTATCGCAAAAGGAAAAAAATTCTTCCCCACATACATAAGACGTATTATCATTCTTTTACTACTCGGCTACATTCACGGCACTTTTGTTTGGGAGGGAGATATTTTATTTGCATACGGAATAATCGGGATTTTTTTAATGATATTCATCAATCGAAAACCGAAAACTTTGCTTATTTGGGCGATTATTCTACTCGCACTTATTACACTTATGTCTTATCAAACTGATCCATCTACAAATATAAATGATTTCGCACCTTATACTGAAAAAGAACATAAAGTCCATCAAACTGGAAGCTATATGGATCACGTCAACTTTAGATTGACTGAAAATCCTTTTGATTACATGGGAATTGACGGTGCATTCGGATTATTTTTCATATCAGTTTTCGCAATAATTTTTATGTCTCCACTGTTCCTACTCGGAATGTATGTAGGGAAAAAAGGCTGGCTATTTGAGGTCAGTAAACATATACCTGCTGTCAAAAAAATATGGTTTGCCACCGGTCTCTTCTCTTTTACAATTAAAATCTTAGCTATGTTCATAAAACACCCGGTTTTAATTATGTTACAAGATGGTCTTACACCAGTAACTATGACCTTCTTTTACGGAAGCACAATCATTTTATTATTCCATTACAAAAAAGCAACCCGTCTACTAACATACATGGCGAGCATGGGGAAAATGTCCGTTAGTAATTACTTAGCGCAATCTATTATCGCAACAACCATTTTTTACGCATATGGATTTGGCTTATACGGGAAAATCGGCTATTTCTTCGGTATTCTTTTAACCATCGGAATTTATACAATTCAATTATTCGTTAGCACCTATTGGCTCCAGAAATACCGAATGGGGCCAGTGGAATATGTGTGGAGACTGGGAACTTATTTAGAGAAACCACGTTTTAAAAGAGACTTGGATAAAGCAAGTTAAACAAAAAAAGCAATGAGCCTACGCTCATTGCTTTTCTTAATTTATTAAAGCATAACCCCAACGATAATCGCTGATAATATACTTACTAATGTTGCACCGTATACAAGTTTTAAACCGAATGATGATACAACGTTTGCTTGTTTGCCATCGATACTCTTCGTTGCACCTGCGATAATTCCGATAGATGAGAAGTTCGCAAATGATACAAGGAAGATAGATAAAATACCTACTGTACGAGCTGATAAATCACCAGCTACTTTACCAAGATCAAGCATTGCAACGAATTCATTCGTTACTAATTTTGTTGCCATAATTTGTCCTGCTTGTAACATCTCTGATGTTGGAATACCCATTACGAATGCTAATGGTGAGAAGATATATCCTAAAATGCTTTGGAATGTGATTCCGAAAATTGAATCGAATACACCATTAATTGCTGTAATTAATGCCACGAAACCGATTAACATCGCCGCTACTGTTACAGCGATTGAGAAACCAAGCATAATATATTCGCCTAACATTTCAAAGAATGTTTGTTTCTTGTCTTCTTGTAATTCTAAAATATCGTCTTCTTCTTTTACTTCATATGGATTAATGATATGAACGATAATGAATCCACTGAATAAGTTTAATACAAGTGCTGTTACTACATATTTTGGATCAATCATTTTCATATAAGAACCGACAATTGACATCGATACTGTAGACATTGAAGATGCACAAAGTGTGTATAAACGATTTTTCGGTAATTTGCTTAGTTGATCTTTTACTGTAATGAATACTTCCCCTTGACCAACGATTGCAGCTGCTACCGCATTATATGATTCTAGTTTTCCTAAACCGTTAACTTTACTTAATAGGAAACCGACTGCACGAATGATAATCGGTAAAACTTTAATATGTTGCAGAATCCCGATTAATACTGCTAAGAAAATAATCGGTAATAATACTGTTAAGAAGAATGGTGCTTGTCCATCGTTTGCTAGACCACCAAATACGAAATTAACCCCAGCTTCCGCAAATTTTAAAATAGCGCCAAATCCATCTGCGATCCCTTTTACTAATACAAATCCGACCTTTGTATTTAGTAAGAAATACGCAAGTACCAATTGAATAACAAGCATAAGTGCAATTGGTTTATATTTAATTTTCTTACGATCTGAACTAATAAGGAAACCTAGTACAAACACTACAAGTAAACCGACTAGAAACATTACGAACTTCATATGTGAATCCTCCACTTCTCCCACAAGTTATTGGTCGTATAACGTATAACGAATGACGTCTGACCATTGTTGTTAAAAAAATTTAAAACCCCTAAAACTATTCAACTGTCATCTAAAATCAGTAAGCGTTTACATAAATTGCAATTTATAAAAGGTAGCTTCTTCTCTCCTACCATACTTGAAAGTCTGAAATTGATACCACCTACAAATCAAATTGTAAGCGTTATCTAGACGAAATGCAATATAAATTTTAAAAGATTTTTATATGTTAATATATTCCTAATTAATTGGTTTTTTCATGTAAATTTACCATGAAAATAGCCCTAGCTATGAGCTAGAGCCATCCTTTTTTTATAACATAACACCAACGATAATCGCTGATAGAATACTTACTAATGTCGCACCGTACACAAGGCGTAGACCGAATGATGATACAACATTTGATTGATTTTCATCGATACCTTTTGTTGCACCTGCAATAATTCCGATAGATGAGAAGTTCGCAAATGATACAAGGAATACAGAAAGAATACCAACTGTACGAGCCGATAAATCACCAGCTACTTTTCCAAGATCAAGCATCGCAACAAACTCGTTTGATACTAATTTTGTTGCCATAATTTGTCCCGCTGTTACCATTTCTGCTTGCGGGATACCCATTACGAATGCTAATGGTGAGAAAATATATCCTAAAATAGCTTGGAATGTAATACCGAACATTGAGTCAAACAAGCTATTGATTGCTGTAATTAATGCTACGAAACCAAGTAACATAGCTGCTACTGTAATCGCAATCGTGAAACCAAGCATAATGTACTCGCTCAGCATTTCAAAGAATGATTGTTTTTTCTTATTTTCTAATTTCAGTGTATCTTCTTCTTCTGTAATATCGTACGGGTTAATAATATGAATGATAATGAAACCACTAAATAAATTTAATACAAGTGCTGTTACTACATATTTCGGTTCGATCATTTTCATATAAGAACCAACGATTGACATCGACACTGTCGACATAGAAGATGCACATAATGTATATAAACGATGTTTTGGGATTTTACTTAATTGATCTTTTACTGTAATAAATACTTCTGCTTGTCCAACAATGGCAGCTGCTACTGCGTTATATGATTCTAGTTTTCCTAGACCATTTACTTTACTTAACAACGTACCAATAGCACGAATAAATATCGGTAAAATTTTAAAGTGTTGCAGAATTCCGATTAAAACCGCAAAGAATACGATTGGTAATAACGCTGTTAAGAAGAATGAAACCTCTCCTTTATTAACAAGACCACCAAATACGAAAACGATTCCAGCTTCCGCATATCCAAGAAGTGCGCCAAATCCATCTGAAATTCCTTTTACTAAAATATAACCAACTTGCGTATTTAATAAGAAATAAGATAATGCTAGCTGAATAATAAGCATAATTGCGATTGGTTTATACTTAATCTTCTTTCGATCGGCACTTATAAGAAAACCGAGTACAAATACAACGAGTAATCCTACAAGGAACATAACAAACTTCATTAATAAAATCCTCCATTTAACTCTTCATTAACGTTGAACGTCTGACCATTCAAAACAAGAAATAATCCGAACTTTCCATTTCTCCTCCAAAATCTTCAATCGGATAGGAAAGATCATAAAACCTCTTATTTCAAAGGCATTTTCCATTCTAACACAAATCACAAATCATATCCGCACTTTTCTTTAAAAAATTACATTTTATTATAAAACGTCTATGAATGTTCGTCTTTTACTATCTGCAAATAGTTGAATAAAACAAAAAAGAGCATCAAGTTTCACTTGATGCCCTTTTCATTATACCGCTTTTTCTTTATCAGCTACCGCTGACTCACCCCAACACTCTGTATTGTTCAAACCTGGAATAGACTCCGCATAAAAGACTGGATCTTTCCCTTGTTTCTTTTGCTTAATATAATCTGATAACGCTGCGAAAGCATACTTAGAAAGGAATACAATTGCTACTAAGTTAATAACAGCCATAATTCCCATAAATAAATCTGCTAAATCCCAAACGATTTGAATTGTCGCTACAGATCCTAGCATAACCATACCAAGTACAGCAATGCGGTATGCATTTAATAACACTTTACTTCCATTTAAGAATTCAATATTTGTTTCACCATAGTAGTAGTTACCTACTAATGAACTGAACGCAAACAAGAAGATTGCCACTGCTACAAATATAGAAGCCCATGGACCGATATGTTGACTTAACGCCTGCTGCGTTAATTGAATTCCGTTTAAATCAGCTGCATTATGCACATCTGATAAAAGAATAATAAATGCTGTACAACTACAAATTAATAATGTATCAGTAAATACCCCTAAAGTTTGAATGAAACCTTGTTTAACTGGGTGCGTTACGTTTGCAGTCGCTGCTGCGTTCGGCGCACTACCCATACCTGCTTCATTTGAGAATAACCCACGTTTTACCCCTAATAAAATCGCAGCTCCTAATCCTCCGCCTACTACTTCTTTAATTCCGAAAGCATGTAAGAAAATTTCTTTAAATACATATGGAATTGCCGTAATGTTTGTTACAACAACGAATAATGCCACTGCTACATAAATAATTGCCATTACTGGAACAATCATTTCAACCGCGCGAGCAATTCGTTTTACTCCACCGAAAATAATAACTGCAAGTAAACCAGCCATAACAAGACCTACTAATCTACTATCTGTTTTGAACGCCCCATCAAAGGCAGCCGCTACAGTATTAGACTGTACAGCGTTAAAAATCAATCCGAAACTTACTGTTATTAGAACAGAGAACACAACACCTAACCAGCGTTTCTTTAAACCCTTTTCCATATAATACGCTGGGCCCCCACGGAATGCATTCCCATCTTTTACTTTATAAATTTGCGCTAATGTGCTCTCTACAAATGCAGAAGCACCCCCAATTACCGCGATTAACCACATCCAAAATACTGCTCCTGGACCACCTGCTGAGATCGCAATAGCTACACCAGCTAAGTTACCAGTACCTACACGAGAAGCTGTACTCATGCAAAACGCTTGGAATGATGATACGCCGCTCTTCTCTTTTTGCGCTTTCCTCGTTTTCGAGCTTGCCCCATCCCCAAGCAAACGAATCATTTCACCGAAGTAACGAACTTGGACAAATTTCACACGAAATGAAAAATAGAGCCCTAACCCAATTAACATCGCAATAATGATATATGACCAAAGGATATTATTTATATCCCCAATTACCTTAGCTAAAAAATCCATAATTGCATTGCCCCCTCTTCCTAACAATAAGAAAATTATATTCTAAAAACTTTTAGTAATCAAGAACTTTATGTTAGGTTTTATAACATGAGTACGTTAACTCTTTTAACATACGTGTTTTTTCACATGAAAATATAGCCATTACATGCATTTATCCAATACTTAATAACTTATCCTATTCGACCAACCATACTTTTAAAACAGTACGTTCCCCACAAATAACGAGAGAAACAAACAAAAAAGTTATATTAATAATTACCCCTCACCCTTTTCATCATTTACTACAACAAAAAAGGCGAGCATCGAATTTACCTCGATGCTCGCCTTTTCAATTACACTGCTTTTTCTTTATCTGTTACCACTGGCTTATCCCAGCACTCTGTATTCGTTAAACCAGGAATAGAATCTGCACTGAAGACTGGATCTTTCCCTTGTTTCTTTTGTCTTACATAGTCTGTTAATGCCGCGTACGCAAATCGGCCAAGAAGTGTAATCGCAATTAAGTTCGTGATTACCATTAGACCCATAAATAAGTCTGCCATATTCCATACAACTTGAAGCGTCGCAACAGAACCGAATAATACCATTCCAACTACCGCAATACGGTAAATTGTTAACCACGTTTTGCTTTGCTTAATAAATTCAATATTTGTTTCACCATAATAGTAGTTTCCTAAAAGAGAACTAAATGCAAATAAGAAAATAATAATCGCTAAGAAGCTACTTGCCCATGGGCCGATTTGTGAGCTTAATGCATTTTGCGTTAATTCAATACCTTCTAAATTTGTTGCTTTATATGCACCAGAACATAGTACGATAAATGCTGTTGATGTACATACTAAGAATGTATCTACTAAAACGCCGATCGTTTGAATAAAACCTTGTTTTGCTGGATGCGTTACATCAGCTGTTGCTGCCGCGTTCGGCGCACTACCCATACCTGCTTCGTTCGCAAATAATCCGCGCTGAATACCATATTTCATCGCAGCACCGATACCGCCACCTACAGCTGAATCTAAACCGAATGCACCTTTAAAGATTTCCGTAAACACATCTGGTATTAAATAGAAGTTTTTAATGACAACAAAAATAGCTACCGCAATATAAACAAGCGCCATTGGCGGAACAATCATTTCCGACATACGTGCAATACTTTTTACACCACCAAAAATAATAACCGCAACTAATGCAGCTAATACAATACCAACAATATAACGCTCTAAACCAAATGCATTTTCAAACGCTAATGTTACTGTATTCGCTTGTACTGAGTTAAAAATTAAACCGTAACTAACTGTAATAAGGATAGAAAACCAAATTCCCATCCAACGTTTATTTAAACCTTTTTCCATATAATAAGCAGGACCACCACGGAAGCCACTGCCATCTTTTACTTTATAAATTTGGGCAAGCGTACTTTCTACGAAACTTGAAGAAGCCCCGATAATCGCAATAACCCACATCCAAAATACAGCTCCAGGTCCTCCCATAGATATAGCTAATGCTACACCAGCTAAGTTACCGATACCAATACGAGCTGCTGAACTCATACAAAACGCTTGGAAAGAAGATACACTACCTTTTTTACGCGTCTTTCCAGTTAATCCATCACTCATTAGTCGAACCATTTCCCCTAAATGAGTAATTTGTACGAATTTCAATTTAATAGAAAAATAAAGACCTAAACCAATTAACATCGCAATAAGAATATATGACCAAAGAATTGTATTTGTTGATGAAATAAATTGCTCTAAAATATTCATACAATTAACCCCTCCTTTTCTCCATAAAACGAATTATATTTAAAAAACATTCAAAAATCAACATTTTTCGACAATTTGCAATTTCCAAATATTAGCCAGGTTCACAGGAACAATGTCCTTATGACTGACTACCCTCCCTCTAACTGTGCATACTAAAACAAAAAATAAATTCACAAACAACCCTATTGACAAAAATACCAACCTGTAACTATAATGATTACAACAGGTTGTAACAAACCTAATTACAACAAATTCATTTACTTTCAGATATACACTTTAACAAAACACTTTGGAGGGATTTATTATGAAAATCGGAATTATCGGAGCAACTGGTAAAGCAGGAAGTCGTATTTTAAAAGAAGCATTGGATCGCGGACATGAAGTAACTGCAATCGTAAGAAACGCTGCAAAAATTACAGAAGAAAACGTAAAAGTTTTAGAAAAAGACGTATTTTCTCTTACATCTAACGACTTGCAAGCATTCGATGTAGTTGTAAATGCATTCGGTGCTCCAACAGGACAAGAACACCTTCACGTAGATGCAGGAAACGTACTAATTGAAGCGATGAAAGGTGCACCTAACACAAAATTACTTGTAGTTGGTGGCGCTGGAAGCTTATTTGTAGACGAAGAGAAAACAACACGTGTATTTGAGACACCAGGTTTCCCAGGCGAATACCTTGCAACAGCTCAAAACCAAGGTAAAAACTTAGAAATCTTACAACAAACAAATGATATCACTTGGACATTCATCAGCCCTTCTGCACTATTCGCATTAGGAAAACGCACTGGTTCTTATACAGCTGGTAAAGACAACCTGCTTGTAAACTCAAAAGGTGATAGCTACGTAAGTTATGAAGACTTCGCAGTTGCAGCACTTGATGAAATTGAAAATCCAAAACACGTAAACGAACGCTTCACAGTAGTATCTGAAGCTGAATAATAAAAAAATCTCGTAAAACATTATGTTTTACGAGATTTTTTTATTGTTACACTTGTTCTAAACCATTTGGAGTAATCTTAAAGGAAATTTCTTGCCCCTTCATCGCATCCTCTTTTTTAACTAACTCATTCTTTTTGTACCAATTCAAACGACTCGGTTCCGCATGGTATACTTTCAGCACATCTCCATACTCAAATGCCGTTCCATTTACTTGCCCAGCAAAATTCTTTGAAGTCTCTTGTCCTTCTGCCGTTACATGCTTTTTCTTATTTCCATTTTGATCATAAATCGTAAGGCCTATATACTGCTCATTTACAAAGCGATAATGAATCTCCTCATTTGTAAATGTTGCATGTAATTTCTTTTCAGCGTGGTTTAACGTAACAATTGAACGTGTAACATCGGACACACCTTGATAGACTAGACTATCCCCATATGTCACTTCTACAGGAACTTCCGTCACCTTCTTATTTCCAAATCGATCTTTCGTTTCTACTTTCACTTTTTGCTGACCAATTTTTGTCGTATCTATTTCCCCTACAAAACCTACTACTTCTCCACCCTGTACTTCAACAAAGTTCTTCGCGTCTAGCGTTTCGCTATTTGTTCCGATTACTACTTGCTGCGGATTTGCTTTTACTGTTTGCTCACCGTCTAATCTTTCAAATCCATTTTCAGTTATTTTGAAGACTAATTCCTTTATCTCTTTACTTTTTCCTTCGCCCACATATACATCTTTTTGATACCAATGTAAACGAGAAGATTCCGCATGATATACTTTCACTACATCTCCATACTCAAATGCAATTCCATTTACTTCCTTAGCAAATTCTTGCGTATTCTCTAAACCTTTTACTGCTATATTTTTCTTCACTCTTCCTTCTTTATCGTACAATGTGAATTCAAAATACTTTTCATCTTTAAAGTAATCATGAATTAGGTTCTTTGTATCTGTCGCACTCAGTTTTTTCGTATCATGATGCAAAGTTACAATTGATTTCAAGTCACCATCTCTATAGCTCAGCCCATATACAAGTAGGCTATCTCCATATGTTACTGTTAGAGGAACTTCTGTCACTTTCTTATTTCCAAATCGATCTTTCGTTTCTACTTTTACTTTTTGTTCACCGATTTTTGTTGTATTTGGTTTTTCTACAAATCCAACTACTTCTCCATCTTTTACTTCAACAAAGTTTTTTGCATTTATTTTCTCTACATCTGTTCCGATTACTACCTTCTGTGGTACTGCCTTTACCTCTTGTAAAGTTTCCATTCTTTCAAAGCCTTTTTCAGTTACCTTGAAGAATAATTCTTTTTCTACTTTCGCCTTACCTTGGCCAGCAAGGCTATTATTTTGATACCATTTCAAGCGGTCCGGTTCTGCATGGAATACTTTTACTACATCACCATATTCAAACTGCATTCCACTCACTTGCTCCGCAAATTTCTTTGAAGTTTCTTGTCCTTCCGCTGTTACACGCTTTTTTGTGTTCCCATTTTGATCATATAGCGTAATCCCCATATACTCTTCATTTACATAACGATAATGAACAGGATTACCTGTAAACGTTGCGTGCAGTTCCTTTTTATCATGTTGCAATGTTACAACCGAACGTATTGCATTATCATTAGCATGAAATACTAAACTATCTCCATAAATTACTTCAAGCGGCACTTCTGTTATCTTCTTATTTCCAAAAGCATCCTTCGTCTCTATTTTTACTTTTTGTTCTCCAATTTTTGATGTATTTGGTTTTTCTACAAAACCAACCACTTCTCCATCTTTTACTTGTACGAATTCTTTCGGATCTAGTTTGTCTACATCCATTCCGACTACTACTTTTTGCAGTTTCGCCGTCACTTCTTGTAAACTATCTTTTAATTCGAACCCTTGCTCAGTTATTTGGAATAATTTCTCTTTTTTATTTTTAACTTTTCCTTGATCTACAAGTTCGTTATTTTTAAACCACTTCAAACGGCTTGGTTCTGCGTGGAATACTTTTATTACATCACCATATTCAAAATCCAATTCATTTAGTTCCATCGCAAATCTTTTTCCCGTTTCTTGTCCTTCTGCTGATACACGTTTCTTTTCAATCCCATTTCGATCATATAGCGTTAAGCCCATATATTCTTCTTTTTCAAAACGGTAATGTATTTCATTATTAGTAAAGTTTACATTTAATTTCTTCTTATTGTGGTGAAGTGTCACTGTCGACATTACATCATCTGAAAGTCCTTGAAAAACTATACTGTCATCATAAAATCCGTTAACTTGGACAGGAATTGAATTTTTATTTCCTTTCTCATCCCCAATTTCTACTAACACTTCCTGTTTCCCATTCTCTAATTTAGGCCATACAATCTTTCCTGTTACTTTTACATTCTCACCTAAATTTCGAACAAGCTTACTTGCTTCATTCTCGTCAGAATCTGTACCAACTAAAAGATTTTGTACTTCATTAGCAGGTTCACCATACGGAACCTTATACAGTTCAACTTGCTTCTCACGAATATCATTACTATCTGTAGCTTTCCAGATTTCCTTTTCTAATTTAGGTAACTTTGATTTTTCTATTTTCTCTCTAATATCATCATTTGGTGTTAATCCCCACTCCTCAAAGAAAGGAATTAAATTTTGCCCTGCCACTTTTGATGTCATATAAATAAATAGCTGCTTTTTCTCTTCATCAGAATGAGGCATTTCACTCTGAGGTAACAAACGATAAGCTTGATGTAACCTAGGATAAAAATGTTCTCCATACACTACATTTAATTGCCAAAACATTGTAAGAGGATTAATGTCATCAATGAATCTTTCTGCTTTAGGCTTCTCTAAATACTCAAATGAGTTTTTATAGTGCTCATCCATTTCTAATTGATTCCCTAACGCCTTTTGAACAGCTAATGAGTAAATATTTACTGTTACTTCCCTTACTTTAGACCACTTCCACGGTTCTTGCTGATGTAAATGACCAACTTCATGCCACGGTCCCCATCCATCCTTCTCAAGTACCTCTATATCTAAAACTCTATTCATTGCAGTTGGAATATATCCTGTATGATAATGTTTCGCAAACATAAAGTCCCCTTTAGCAGGCTTCCGTTTTTCAACAAACTGAACATAATGAGTTGGAGATTTTGCAACCCCAACACTGTCCTCAGATAATCCTGCCACTGCGTTTTCTAAACGGATAATCTTATCATGCAATTTCATTAAATCTGTTGGATCCGTATTCTTCATATATTTCTGCACAGAATCGTAAGTAGTAGTAATTAAGCTTCTCTCACCTTTTAATTCAACTGCATAAGGATCCTTATATTTTTTTAACATTTCATCCCAATCTTTTTTCGTATGCTTACCTAAAATAAATAAAGGAAAGTGACTACCACCATTTGTAACGGAAGCTGTTACTTCTCCTTCGTTATTCATATTATAAAAATATAAAATACCGCCTCTTGAAGATGAAATAACATTTTTTCCTGGTTTTAAATCAAACTCCTCTGGGTCCTTTTCATCATAAGATCTCGTTCCAATAAAAGCTTGGATAGACTGCGTTCCTTTTATGTCAATTGTAATCTCTTCATTTGGCTCTGCATAAATTCCAGTCGGTTCATTAGCGGAAAGTTTCCAAGTAACTCTTAAACGATTATTTTCTTCTTCTACGCTACCTTTCCCCGGCAACTGAAATACTCTCTGCTCAAATTTATTCTCTTCTAATTTCCCACCTTTATTCTCTTCCAAAGGCGCCGCATATCCTTTTGATGCTTCGAAAGCTACTGGTGATAATAATGTAGATATACATATACCTGCTACTAATACCCTACTCTTTTTCTTCTTTGACATAATCTGTGTCCCCTGTCCTTTTTTTAGACAAACCATCCTATATATCCATTTAATAAAAAATCCTATTATCTTTATAAAAACATTTAATGAATAGACTAACACCTCGCGCACCTGTATCTATTACTACCGCATTTCCCTCCATGTATTCGCTTTCTTACATTGTACAATTTTTATGTAATATCCCCTCCTCACTTCTCTCTATTTGTGATGAGTTCTCTTGCTACATAAAAAAGAGAATAGTAAAAGATATTTTTCAGTATTGTCATCTATACATCTAAAAATGTGAACAACAATAGATTTTTTACATTTTCTTCATATATGACCATCTATAGGTAGTTTTTCCAACTGAATTGTACACGCTTTACACTTTGTTTGATAGCCTCTCTAATTAGAATAATGTTACAATTTCGTGAATAAAATCCATTTATTGTAACGTTTAGATTTTTCAATATTTTATTATTTTTAAATACTTCTTCAAACGTTAAAATAGTGTTTCACTCGATTAATTATTATCTTGATATATCTTTAAAGAATTCATATGAAAAAGCATTGGCATATACCAATGCTTTTTCATTATCTCTTTTGATTCGGTTTATGCGGTTCATTTGGAGTATATGGCTTATTTGGTTTATTTGGAGCCTCAGCCTTTTTCCAACTTACCGCTAACTCTGGACTTGTTTTTTCTTCACTACGCTCAAGTAATACTACTGCATTTTGAATAGTCGGTGTACCTTTATGCGCAATCCCTTGTAATTTCGTTAAATTTCCTGATACTTTAAAGCTAAATCCACCAGCTGGTGTTTGTTTCGGAATTAAAATGCGGAACTTTTCTCCTACATTAAATTCTGTTTTTGTTTCGCCTTTTTCATTTGCAAATTTCACGCCCGCTGGTGCACCTGTTGCTTGCACTTTATACGTTCCGCTTTTTGCATTTGTTTCTACTGTATATAAGCCTGTTTCAAAGAAATCATTTTTTAAGACTGCTTCTTGTTCTTCTGTAGGAGTTACACTCATCGTAATTTCTTGTAGTTCTTCACTAGCACTTGCTTTTGCAACGATATCTTTCGTTACCTTTTCTACATTTTTATTACGGAAGTCTAAATCATTAATATCGATTTGTTTTAACGCATTCCACACTGCAAGCTGCGTTGCGTAATGCGCCTCTCTCCAATCAGATACCCCTAATTCTTGTGGACTCTTTTGTGGATATCCATTCAATAGTACACGGTACACATTAATATCCACTTTCCCCATTTCCGGTAAATCTTGACCGCTTGGAGATTTCAAATCTACATTTAAGCAAAAAGCAATTTTGCCATCTGCCGTTTTAATAAGCTCTGTTCGAATTGGCTTCTTCTTGGACTTACTATAACTCCAATCCATTTGATACTTTGTATGGTCCATCACTTCTGCGAATACTTTTTGAAGTGGGAATAACACAAATAAAACACTTAAAAACATAGCTAAAAGTTTGAACGATTGCTTTATATTCATGTTTACAGCCCCTTAATAACAAACTTAATACTAAGTAGTATTTATTTAGAAACTATTTTTATGCACAAAAAAAGAGTGCTTTTAAGCACTCTTTTTTCTTACCTTAATCTTAGAAATCGAAGTTATCAGGATCTGGACCAACGCGATGATTTTGATTTAACGCATCGATTTTTTCCATATCTTCTTTCGTTAATTCAAAGTTAAATACATCAGCGTTTGCAATAATACGGTGTTCTTTCGTTGATTTTGGAATTGTGATTACTCCATTTTGAAGATCCCAACGTAAAATAACTTGAGCTGTTGTTTTACCGTGTTTCTCAGCAATCTCTTGTAATGTTTCGTTATCTAATAATTGACCTTGCATTAGTGGTGACCATGCTTCCATTTGAATACCTTGTTCTTTACAGAAAGCTTGTAGTTCTTTTTGTGTTAAACGAGGGTGGTATTCTACTTGGTTAATCATTGGTTTAATTTCTGCATCTTTCATTACATCTTGTAAGTGATGGATTTGGAAGTTACTTACACCAATTGCACGTACGCGCTTTTCTTTATAAAGTGTTTCTAGCGCTCTCCATGTATCTTTATATTTTCCTTCTGAAGGCCAGTGAACAAGATATAAATCTAAATAATCTAGTCCTAATTTTTTTAGACTCTCTTCGTATGCAGCGATTGTTGTTTCATACCCTTGATCTGCGTTCCATACTTTTGAAGTAATAAATAATTCTTCTCTTGCAATACCAGTCGCTTCAATACCTGCACGAATTCCTTCACCTACAGCTTTTTCATTTCCGTAAATTGCAGCTGTATCGATGCTGCGGTATCCTGCTTTAATTGCTGATTTTACAGCTTCTACAAGTTCTGGTCCTTCTTCTACTTTAAATACACCTAAACCGAACCAAGGCATTTCTACACCGTTATTTAATACTGCTTTACTTTGTAAGTTTTTCATTTTATTTTCTCTCCTTTTATTTTACTTGATCTCTTTTTTCTAATGTCATGCTCCACGCTGTTAAAATAACAGCGGCTACTACCATAAGGCCACCTACCCAAGCAGTATGGATTAATCCTAATGAATTCGTTACAAGGCCACCTATATAAGAACCTAAAGCGATCCCTCCGTTAAATGCGGCAATATTAATTGCTGAAGCAACATCAACCGCACTCGGAACAAAGCGCTCTGCCAATATAACTACATATACTTGTAGCCCCGGAACATTCATAAATGCGAATAGTCCCATGAAAATAATTGTGATTAATCCAGCTACTTTAAATGGCGCTGTAAATGTTAAAACAAATAATATAATCGCTTGAATCAAGAACATGTAAAATAGCGCTCGAATCGGATTATGATTCGATAATTTTCCGCCGACCATATTCCCTATCGCAATTGCGATTCCATACACTAATAAAATGATAGTAACAGTACTTGCTTCAAATCCTGTTACTTCTTGTAATAACGGAGATAAATACGTAAATGTTACGAATGTACCGCCGTATCCAAGTGCAGTAATAATGAAAACAAGTAATAGTCTTCCATTTTTAATTAATTTAAATTGATCACGAAACGATACAGGTACACCATTTTTTAAATTAGATGGGACGAGTATACTGTTTGCGATGAAAGCAATAATTCCAATTACAACAATCGCCATAAATGACGCTCTCCAGCCAAATTGTTGACCGATAAATGTTCCAATTGGCACACCAGTAATAGTCGCAACTGTTAATCCAGTAAACATAATCGCAATTGCGCTAGCACGTTTATTCTCTGGTACGATTGCAGCTGCAATTGTAGATCCAATTGACATAAACACACCATGTGCAAACGCAGATACAATTCTTGCAATAATTAATACAGTGAAGCTTGTTGCTACCGCCGCAATGCCATTACCAATAATGAAAATAACCATAATCCACATTAATAATGTCTTTCGCGACATACTAGCCGTTAACGCTGTTAAAACAGGAGCTCCTACCGCTGCTCCTAACGCATATAAGGAAACCGTTAAACCGGCTGTTGTAACCGAAACATTTAAATCTTTTGAAATAGATGGTAGTAAACCGACACTAATAAACTCGGTCGTACCAATCCCAAACGCACTAATTGCTAGCGCTAATAAAGCAAACATACTTCTTCGGCTCGTCTGAGCTTCCGAAGATGGTACTGTATATGAACTCAATTGAATTCCTCCTTATTACAAGAAATCCAATCATAATAGTATGATAAAAAGGCCCTTTTATCTTCTAAAAAATATATTTCATACTTACAAATGCTATTATGAATGGTTTCATTCCTTTTTTGAAGAACGCACTTTAAAGTACGATAGGCACTAAAAAGTAACATAGTCACTTTTTGGTACCGTACTACTCATTTGCCTCTTACATGTGCTATTATGAAACATATTTAACATAATAAAAAGTACGTACTTTAAAGTGCTATAGGTACTAAAAAGTAACATTTGTATGATTTAACTTATTTTACTCACAAAGGGAGGATTTCATATGAAGAAATACAATATTCCTGTAGAGGCGACTTTAGAAGTTATCGGCGGAAAATGGAAGGTTGTTATCCTTTGTCACTTAACGAAAGGTACAAAGAGAACGAGTGAACTAAAACGTTCCATGCCTGGTATTACACAAAAAATGTTAACACAGCAATTACGTGAATTAGAAGACGACGGCGTCATTCAAAGAAAAGTATACAACCAAGTCCCACCGAAAGTAGAATATTCTCTTACCGACTACGGTTGGTCTTTAGAATCCATTCTTGATTCTCTTTGTTCTTGGGGCGAATGCCATCTTGAAAAAGAAGGTAACACATCGATGCTAATTGCAGAAGGTGAATAATAGGAAAAAGGAAAAAACGAACATGAATTTGTTCATTTTTTCCTTTTTTTCTATATATATATGTACATTTCTAACTGGAACAAAATATTTTATACGCTTTCATACCTTGTCAGCACTACGTTATACACTCAATATCAAATAATTAGGAATCATTTTTATGTTAACATAGGTGTATATAGTATATAATATAGGATATATATTATATACACTTTCCGGTAACGGAGCTTTTCCATTATGCGGACAAGCCATGTATCGGACAGTTCATAAATAATAAGTAAGACGTTATGGTTTTAGATTTATGTCAGCTTACTTGCTGTCATAAATTTAAAGGCATTTTATTGTGTTTTGTGAAACTTTGTATAAAGTTTCGTAACCGTTTACTATCTTACTTATAAAAAATAAGAGTATTGCTATCGTAAAGGAGAATTGGAGATGCCAGAAACTATGACTCAAACAAAGCCAGAACAAGAAACTGTACAAATTTCTGCTAGCCAAGGACAACTTGATGTACTTGATCAGTTGTTAAAACCTGAGGTACAAGAATCATTAACAACACTAGTAGAACAGCTTCCAAAATTAACTGAGCTTGTTAACATTTTAACTAAGTCTTATGACTTCGCTCAAACTGTTGCTACTGATGAAGTATTAAAAAGCGACACTGTTGGTGCAATCACAGAGCTTGTAGAACCTGTAAAAGATACAGTGAAAAGCATGGCTGCTACTGCAATCGAAGCGAAAGATCGTGCTGACGAAAGCAACGAAGTTATCGGCCTGTTCGGTCTATTAAAATTATTAAAAGATCCACAAGCACAAAAAATGTTCCGCTTTGTGAACGCATATCTTCAAATTAGTGCAGAACGTAACAATAAATAAGTTAACTTATAACAACAATTAGTAAAGACGGGGGATATCATACTATGTCAAAACAAATTGTCATCTTAGGCGCTGGTTATGGCGGTCTTCTTGCCGCTTTAAACGTACGTAAATATTACAGTAAATCAGAAGCACAAGTTACAGTGATTAACCAATACCCAACGCACCAAATCATCACTGAACTACACCGCCTTGCAGCTGGTAACGTGTCTGAGCAAGCAGTTGCAATGCCACTTACAAAGCTTTTCAAAGGTAAAGATATCGATCTTAAAATCGCAACAGTTGAGTCATTCTCAGTTGATAGCAAAGAAATCAAACTAGCTGGCGGCACTACTTTATCTTACGATGCACTTGTAGTTGCTTTAGGAAGTAAAACTGCTTACTTCGGTATTCCAGGACTAGAAGAAAACAGCATGGTATTAAAATCTGCTGCTGATGCAAATAAAATCTACAAACACGTTGAAGACCGTATTCGTGAATACGCGAAAACGAAAAACGAAGCTGATGCTACAATCGTAATAGGTGGTGGCGGATTAACTGGCGTTGAGCTAGTTGGTGAGCTTGCTGACATTATGCCTAAACTTGCAAAAAGCCACGGCGTAAATCCAAAAGAAGTGAAACTTCTTCTTGTTGAAGCAGGTCCAAAAATCCTTCCAGTATTACCAGACCACTTAATCGAACGTGCAACTACTAGCCTAGAAGCGCGCGGCGTTACATTCTTAACTGGTCTTCCTGTAACAAACGTTGCTGGCAACGAAATCGACTTAAAAGACGGTCAAAAACTTGTTGCTAACACATTCGTTTGGACGGGCGGCGTACAAGGTAACCCATTAATCGGTGAATCAGGTCTTGAAGTTAACCGTGGACGTGCAACAGTTGATGCATACCTACAATCTACTTCTCACAAAGACGTATTCGTTGCTGGAGACAGCGCTGTTGTCTTCGCTCCAGACGGACGTCCATACCCACCAACTGCACAAATCGCTTGGCAAATGGGTGAGTTAATTGGATACAACTTATACGCAGCACTAGAAGGCAAAGCATTCGAAGAGTTCGCACCTGTAAACTCTGGAACACTTGCTAGTCTAGGACGTAAAGATGCGGTTGCTACAATTGGAGCAAGCAATACTCCACTTAAAGGCTTACCAGCATCATTAATGAAAGAAGCAAGTAACGTTCGTTACTTATCACACATTAAAGGTCTATTCAGCTTAGCTTACTAATCTGAATATAAGCCCGAATCATGCCCTGCATGGTTCGGGCTATTTTTATCCGTAATTTTCTCTAACTTATTTATTCGGCAGAAGAATCGTATAACCCTTTTAATTATCTAAATTTACTGATTATTTTATGTCCAAATTGTGTATACGAAAAGATGGAAGTATTCTTCCTACTCCCATCCTTTCACACAAACTATTCGCCTAACTTCACAAGACTGTAATTCTTCTTCCCTTTACGGATAATAATAAATCGTCCATCAAATGAATTTTCTACAGTAACATCTGTACCCACATCTGTTACTTTCTCACCATTCATAGAAATCGCTCCGTTATTAATATCTTCACGCGCTTGTCGTCTAGATGGTTCAATTCCTAAATCAACTAGCCATTCTACGATGTTTTTCGTCTCTTTTGAAGACTGAAATGTTGGCATTTCTTTAAAGCCTTGTTCAATTTCATCAGCTGTTAACGATTTAATATCTCCGCTAAATAACGCTGCTGTAATTTTCTCAGCTTGCAGGAACGCCTCTTCTCCATGAACAAACTTCGTCATTTCTTCCGCTAATACTTTTTGCGCTTCACGTTTATGAGGTTCCGCTTCTACCTTCGTTGCTAATTCATCAATACGCTCTTTCGTTAAGAACGTAAAGTATTTCAAGTATTTAATTACGTCACGGTCATCTGTATTTACCCAGAACTGGTAAAATTCAAACGGTGTCGTTTTTTCAGGATCAAGCCAAACCGCACCACCCGCTGATTTACCAAACTTCGTACCGTCCGATTTTAATAATAACGGAATCGTTAATCCGAATACTTTCGCCTCATGACCCTCTAACTTACGGATTAAATCTAAACCACTCGTAATATTTCCCCATTGGTCACTACCACCAATTTGCAGTTGAACATCCTCTTTCGTGTATAAATGATGGAAGTCCATCGCTTGCAAAATTTGGTACGTGAATTCCGTGAAAGAAATACCTGTATCCAAACGGCTTGCTACAATATCCTTCGCTAACATGCTATTGATGCTAAAGTTTTTCCCGTAATCACGTAAAAACTCAATAATATTTATTTCATGTGTCCAATCATAGTTATTTACCATCTTCACTTCGCTATTTCCACCAAAATCAAATAGCTTTTTCATTTGTGCTGTTAACGCATCTACATTATGCTGAACCACTTCTAACGTTTGAAGTTGACGCTCTGATTGACGTCCACTCGGATCACCAATTGTTCCTGTTGCCCCGCCAATTAAAATAACAGGATGATGACCAGCTAATTGGAATCTCTTAATCATCATAAACGGAATCAAATGTCCGATATGCATACTATCACCAGTCGGATCAACTCCGCAGTATAGTGAAATCTTTTTCTCTTCTACTAGCTTACGTAAGCCTTCTTCGTCAGTCTGTTGATTAACGGCGCCGCGCCATTCTAACTCATCAATGATATTCATCTTTTGTCATCCCCTTTATTTTTTTAAAACAAAAAATCCCTATGTCTATGACATAGGGACGATTATTCACCGTGTTACCACCCAGTTTGTATAAATAGCATAGCTACTCATACCACTCTTAGCAATAATATCGATTGCCAGTCCGCTTAGCATTACCTAAGATACTCCAGAGTGTAATTCACAAGTTTGTTTGTGCTAGGTTCCAGCAACCCCTAGCTCTCTCGTTAACAGTGACAAACTGCTACTGGGCTCTTTCAACGTATGTTATTTGTTAAATTATTAGCCATTATATTGAATTGAAAACAAATTGTCAACAATACCCAAATATTATTTTAAAATAATTCATATCTTCATACGTATTTCTTTATTCCTTATCTTCTCCAATAATCCTTACTTCTCGCTCCAACTTCACGCCAAATTTCTCTTCAACTGTCTTTTGTACGAAGTGAATTAAATCGATGTAATCTTGTGCTGTTCCGTTATCAACATTCACCATAAACCCAGCGTGTTTTAAAGAAACTTCTACTCCACCAATTCGCTTACCTTGTAGTCCTGAGTCTTGAATTAACTTACCAGCAAAGTTATTTGGCGGGCGCTTAAATACGCTACCACATGAAGGATATTCTAGAGGCTGTTTTGACTCACGTTTAAACGTTAAATCATCCATTTTTGCTTTAATTTCTTCATGTACACCTTCTTCAAGTTCAAATCTCGCTTCAAGAATAATGTAATGGTTGTTCGCAAATACACTCTTACGATATCCAAATTCAAATGCTTCTTTCGTCAAAGTACGTAGCTCTCCATCACCTGTCATTACGACAGCTTCTGTTAATACAAACGAAATTTCACCGCCGTATGCACCAGCATTCATATATAATGCTCCGCCAACTGAACCTGGAATACCACAAGCAAACTCAAGACCCGTTAAGTTATGGTCTAAGGCAATACGTGATACGTCAATAATTGCTGCACCACACTGTGCTACAATCGTCGTTCCTGTTACAGTAACACCTGTAATATGAATTAAACTTACTGTAATCCCGCGAATTCCACCATCTTTAATAATGACATTCGATCCATTTCCTAAAAACGTAACTGGAATATTATATTCGTTCGCATATTTAATAACTTCTTGAATTTCATCATAATTTGTAGGCGCAACAAAAACATCTGCTTTTCCGCCAACTTTAATATGCGTATGATTCTTTAACATTTCATCTTGTTTAACATGTCCTTCAGGCAATACCGTACTTAAATATTTATAAACCTCTTGCATATTCATTTTACGATTCCTCTATTTCTATATTCATTTTATCCCGTTATACGGGCCCATAATATCCCCACGTACATGAAAGAACCTAAAGTGGTGGATACAGTGTACCCAAAATCAATTCGAGACACCTATAAACCTCTTAATTTATAAGAGGTGCCACTCATATTAAAATATATATTGCATAATAAAGCAACCCAAATGGACTACTAAACTTGACATGTCATCAGAAAGACAACAATTTGTAAAATATGTGACTTTTTCAAAACACTATCCCTCAGTATCTTACTATACCACACAAAAAGAAAGTGGTATTTTTTTGTACTTTTTACTTTATTTACATCAATAAAAAAAGAGCACATCCGACAGAATGTGCTCTTTCTATACTCTTTATATTACTTTTCGTTCTCTTCTTTTTCTTTATCAAACCATAACAGCTCATCGTTATCAACTTCACCATTATAATTGATTAAAATTTCTTCTCCTGCTTTTATATCCTTATAAGCATAGAAGTTAAACGTATGGTTCTCGAAGACAATATCATACGTTGCATTCGGTGTATATGAATGATTAAATAACATACCGTATCCTAAAAGGATTGCCGTATGATTGATTCCATACTCAAATGCGTAGTCAGCAAGTAATGTTTTCTCAATATGTTCATGCTGTTCATTCGGATAAGAGATAACTGGTGCTGCGTGTATCAACTCACCTTTTTTAATATCACGAGTTGCAAATACACCTCTATTAAATTCTCCATCACTAAGTTCAGAAGTCTTAACTTCGATCATATGCGTCACCTATTTAATTCTTTCTTTGAAGTATTTTAATTCCGCTATTAGCTGAATTTTATCTCCTTAAGCTTGGCAGAAAACGCGCAGAAAAGCAATTAAATTCCTATCAAGTATTCGTTTCAATGAAAAAAGAGCACATCATTCGTGCTCTTTCCAAGCAATATTACTTTTCTAAAATATCTTCTAACAACTTCACTTGCTCGCTAACAGTTTGTAACGTCTTCACTGACGTATCATTTCGATGTTTTTCTTCTTCCACACTCGCTAGCACTTCTTCTGTAGCTGTAGAAGTTTGCTGAATTACGTTAGAAGCATGCGTAACATCCTTTACGATATTCGTCGTTTTAACTTGGAAACTTTCTTGATGAACAACAACCTCTCGCATTACTTCATTAATCGCATCAATAAACTTCCCTAAATCAGTTACATTTGTTAAAACGCTTGCTAACATCTCGTTACATTCTTCTTGTACTCTTTCTGACTTTTCTACTTGCACTTCTACCTTACTTGCTTGATTACTAAACTCCTTCAAAATCCCTTGAATTCTTCCCGCAGAACGATTTGATTCTTCAGCAAGCTTTAACACTTCACTCGCTACAATAGCAAAACCTTTTCCATGCTCGCCTGCCCTCGCAGCTTCAATATTTGCATTTAAAGCTAGCAAACTCGTCTGACTTGAAATATTCGTTATTACATCTACAATTTCATTAATTTGTTTCGATTGCATCATTAAATCTCTAAATATAATTCCAGACTGTGAAACAACATCATTTAAACTTCTCATGTTAGTTTCAAAATTTCTTAGAGTATGTACACTACCTTTTGAAATTTCTAAGCTTTCATCCACACGAGCCGATGCAGTTCTTACTTGAGAGATGATTTGTTCAATATTTCCCTCCATATCATTCAATACTTCTACCGAACGATACATCATCTCTGATTGTGATTGCGTACCAACTGCCACCTCTTCAAAGGCAAAATTAATTTCACTCATCGATTCCATCGACGTGTTCATATTTTGTCTTAAATGATTGAAATTACTATCTAGTTTCACAACTGTTTCTTCAATAAGTCTTTGCGTCTCTTCTAACTCCTGAGCTTTTCTCATTACTTCTTGCTTCTCATCACTTAAACGAAGGAGCAGATTAGAACCGATTTTCGTGACGCCCCACATAGCGATTGTTACAATCGCTAACAAACTTGCGAAATTAGCAGCTTCAGACGAGGCTGTATAAGCAAAAAATTGCTCCGGCCAATAGCTACAAAGGATAAATGTGATCACAACAGCTACCCCGCCAAGAATTAAAATGAGGCGCTCACTTAAGTAAATAAGTGAAACAGCTAATGTAAAATAGACCATTTGAAATACAGCCGGGCTTTCATTAAAGGCTTGTACCATAATGTAAGACATTGTAAGCAACATAAATGTCATGATATATTTATACGCTGATTCCATACTTTTTATAAAAGTAAAAAGCGTTCCAAATGCAACGACAGAAATACCACAAATCCAAAACGCTATTGCTCTCTCTGTAAAAATATATCCATAATACCCAATTGCGATTATACCAAGAAAGAAACTACAAATCGTTATAAACAGTAATAAATGATTTTTCTGTGATTCTTTCTCAAGGTTAGAAAAACAAGTCCTCTTTAACCACTCCATATGAAGCCCCACCTTCTACTTATACATATCAATTACTTCAGTTTAAATACCGCACTTACTGGGTTATGATCGCTATTTTCAAACTTTAAATCTTTCCCTTGTACATTTACAATCTCTACATTCGGTGAAACGATAAAGCCATCAATAATAGTGACGAAATTTTCACCTTCTACATATTTCTTTACATCATCTCTCACAGTCATAACAGACGGATCTACAGCCCACTTAAAGCCACCGTCTGTAAAGTCCTTCGGTAACTCTACTAACCACTCAGGGCGCTCTTTCACGAACTTCGGATCACTTAATTGAGCGTTTGAAACTAATTGATTCCAATCTCCGCCCATTATTACGTAATCACCATTTTCATAATGCTTGTTCATATATTCTTTTAAGTACTCTACTTGCTGTTTTCTAATTTTCCCGCCTTCATCATAAGCAGACAAATGTAAATTTACGAGTCTAACATGTTTCCCATTATTAACAGGAATTTTATATTCCACAATTGCTCGATCTAAATCAAACAAACGCTTTGGCCAAGGCTCCATTCCAGGAAGCTGGAACCTCTTCGCTTCTTGAACAGTGTATTTAGAAAACGTACTTAATCCAGCCTCCGCATATCCCATTGGATTTATTATTGGCACTGGAACCCATTTCGTATCGTAGTTCTTGCCAAATGACGAAACATAATCAGGTAATCCTTTTTTCAAAAATTCATGTTCATTTACATCAAATGAACGAAGTGACTTTATATCAACTTCTTGTAATAGTGCAAAATCACTATTCTCATTTTGTAAAAACGAAAGCATATTCTTTAAATTAGTTTCCGTTTGCTCTTTACTACTTGAACCAGATCCCTTTCCACCATCCATAAAGAAATCTTGATCCTTATCTAACCCAGCATATCCAATATTAAATGTTGTAACTTTAAACTCATTTCCAGTCGCTAATACGCGCTCCTTATTATTCTCCACCTTCAAGCTTATAACATCAGCAGGCTGTTCTTTAGTAAGTGTCATATACGCTAGAAATCCTCCTACAATGCCCGCTACTACTAAAACACATGTAAATACGATTTTTAAAAATTTCTTCAAATAAATGACTCCTTTTCACGCGAATTTATTTTTCTTTATTTTCAGTCAAATAAAACAAAACGACACACATAAGAAACATTTTATCATAATTAAAACCTTATATCACTATATTTAGTTGATAAGTAATCGATCCCATTTTAATTACTTGAAAAACCTTCAGACATCAAAAAAAGAAACGTTACACCCACCTCCTCACTGGAATTTAAACGGTATATTTAGTACACTATATGTAATAATCCTAGGCGATGGAGTTCGCCATAAACGCTGCTTAGCTAATGACTCCTACCAGTATACATACTGGTAGGAGTCTATTTTTTTGAGCAAGCTATTTAAAGAGGTGAGAAAATTGATTTATATTATCGTCGGCATTGCCGGTATATTAGGAGCTCTTTCTCGTTATTATTTAGGTCTTAATATCACCACATTTTGGCATCATTCATTTCCATTAGCAACATTACTCATTAACTTAATCGGTTGCTTCTTCTTAGCGTGGCTAACTACTTATATCACCCGGCTAAACATCTTACCTTCAGAGGTTATCACAGGCATCGGAACTGGATTCATCGGTTCCTTTACGACTTTTTCAACATTTAGTGTAGAAACTGTGCAATTGATCAATCATTCTGAGTGGAGCATAGCCTTCTTATATGTATCATGTAGCATACTTGGTGGCCTCATTATGTCTGGCCTTGGCTATATACTTGGGGATTTCTTAATTAAGAAATCTCTTACGGAAGGTGATTACTCATGATAGAAGCCTTATTAGTCGCAACAGGAGGATTTTTCGGTGCGATTACACGATTTGCAATTAGCAATTGGTTTAAGAAAAGAAATAAAACACAATTTCCACTTGCTACATTCCTTATTAATATAACAGGGGCGTTTTTACTTGGATATATAATCGGCAACGGAGTTACTACAGGCTGGCAACTATTATTAGGTACTGGATTTATGGGCGCATTCACTACATTTTCTACGTTTAAATTAGAAGCCGTTCAACTTCTCAATCGAAAAAATATTAGCACTTTCCTTTTATACTTAAGCGCTACGTACATAATTGGTATCCTCTTCGCATTCCTTGGAATGAAGCTAGGCGGAATATGAAAAAAAGCGACTCTATTGAGTCGCTTTCTTTCATAAGAAATATGTCCCGCCATATGGAATAGAAAATAAACCAGCTGGATGTACATCGTAATGTACAATTTGCATCGGAAGCTGTGAATACGGCATATACTGACTTTGCATCATTTGTGCAAAATATGCTTGTTGTTGCATTTGAATAGCTTGATTCATAGCATGAATTGTTCCCTGTGCCCCAGCCAGCGTAATAGCTGCTCCTACTTGTCTTCCATTATAAAAATGATGGTTCATCATGATTCATCTCACTTATTCTTTTTCTTCCATATGGTATGTTTCTATTTCATAGTGAGTATTTTGTCCCTATTGGTAACCCCTATTTATTGCCCTTTTTCAGCTTTGAAGTAATAAATCCAAATAATAATACGCCAATACCACTAAGGAACAATACATAACTTATCGGTACTAGGAAAAAGAAAGGTTCTTCAAGGAATCCATCCGCTCCTACTTTACTGTTTGAAGCATGTATAGTTAAAGAAATAATCGCTAAAATCATGAAAGAAATAGCTACTACGTATTTATTTTTCATTTCACATTCTCCTCTACTCATGTAATTCTCCTTAGATTCTTAACATCATATTATCCAAAAAACCATTAAAAGTCAATAATTATTTATCGTTTAACAATAAATAATTATTGACTAGGATAATAACAAAAAGGTTTACGAAGCATATTAAATCACTTCGCAAACCCTCTGTATTATAAATATTTACACTTCAAACCTCTTGCTTAATACAATATACATTGCGCAAAATAGCACGAATATCCCAGCATAAATTAACAAAATCTCTACACTAAACATATCCGACAATGGCCCAAATATTATCATTCCTAGAGGAAGCGCGCATGAATTCGCAATTTGTACAAGACTGAACATCCGTCCGTGCATTGATGGTTCTACTTTTTCCTGCAATAACACAGTAACTGGTGTATTGAAGCACGGCATCGTTATACCAATTAAAAAATTAAATACTAAATACATAATAAATATCGGTGCTATTCCGAGTCCAATCATAAGCAGTCCATATAATGCACAAGCTAGCGCTGTTGTATACATACGATTACGAAAACCACCCCACGCCGCAATTAATACGCCACCAGCTGCCGCACCCGCACTAAAGGTCATCTCACTAGCAGTAAGTCTCCACATTTCGGCCCCGAAAGAACGAGTTACCATTAAAGGTGTTAAAAAAGCAGCTGGACTTATTAAAATCATGATGATAATTAATAAAACGATTAGCCTTTTAATAAATACATTTTCTTTTAAATAAGAGAATCCTTCTTTAATTCCTTGTAGATTAGATTTTTGCTTACTCTCTACATTCACATGTCCTTCCACCTGAATGATAAACATAATACTAATTCCAATCATAGCCGTAATAACATCAATAAAAAATGTTGTTTCAATGCTGGCAATAGAAAGAATCATCGCACTTGCTGCTGGAGAAAGAAACATAATTAAAGATGTAATACTGCTATTTATTCCATTTACTTTCATAAGATACTCTTTCGGAACGATTTGCGGAATTAATGCATTCACAGCTGGCGTTTGTACTCCTGTTCCAGCTGAACGAATGAGTAACACAATAAAAAGTAACCAAATACTTTTATATCCTGTTAAAAATAAAATTGCTAAAACTAACGTCGCAATCGCTATAATTCCATCCGATAACATAATCATCTTTTTACGGTCATAACGATCAATCCAAACACCTGCAAACAAAGATATCGCAATTTGTGGTAGAAAACCGCAAACAGTTGAAATAGTCAACATCACTCCTGATGATGTTGTAAGGGTGATATACCATATAATCGCGTATTGCACGAGAGAGGAACCGAACAACGAAATAGTTTGAGCGGTCAAAAATAATATAATTTTCGTTTTCCAATTGTTTTCACTCATATGTTTCACACCCCCTTAACTAATCCCGTCTCTATATGAAAGATACTATCTGCCCAATCAAGATAAAAACTCGCTTCGTGAGATACGAGTATAATGCTGCCCTTAAACTTAATTAACGCCTTTTGCAAAGCTTCCTTCGCTTCTGCATCTAAATGATTTGTCGGCTCATCTAAAATTAATAAGTTACAAGGTGATAATAATAATCCGCACAGTTTCACCTTCGATTGTTCACCACCACTTAACGTACGAATTTCTTGCGAAACGTGCGTATCCTTCACTCCACACGCAGCTAAATGATGGCGTATTTCCTTCATATTCAGTTTAGGAAACTGTTCTGAAATAATTTGAAGCGGCGTTAAAGAATCATTGCTCCAATTTAAATCTTGCTCATAATATCCAATCTTTATTTGCTCTGAAAAGTGAAACTCTCCAGAAATACTATCAATATTTCCAACGATTGTTTTTAATAAAGTAGATTTTCCTACTCCATTGAAACCTGTAATAACAAGTTTTTGCCTACCCATTACTGAAAAATTCAACTTTGGTAAGAGAGCGAAGTCGTAACCAACTTCAAGGTTATTTACTTCAAGAACTGTCTGAACTGAAATGGGAAGTTCCTGAAAATGAATAGACGGTTTATGAGTAAAACTTGGTGGCGCAATTCTTTCCATACGCTGTAATTGTTTTCGACGACCTTGCGCTATTTTTGAATTCACCCCAGCAATATTTCTACGAATATACTCTTCCGTTTTTTCAATTTTCTTTTGCTGTGCATAATATTGGCGAATATAATCTTTTCGCAAATGCTCCTTCTGCCTTACAAAATCTGAGTATTTTCCGTAATACTTCTTAACTGTCCCGAACTCTACATCACATATGCAAGAAGTTACCTTTTCCAGAAAATCAAAATCATGTGATATGACAATAAACGCTCCTTCAAAATTCATTAAATAATTAGCAAGCCACTCCACATGCTCCTTATCAAGAAAATTCGTCGGTTCATCTAGTAATAAAATATTAGGCTCTTCTAATAAGAGCTTCGCTAAAATTACCTTTGCACGCTGCCCTCCGCTTAATTCACCAATAACACGATCCATCCCAATCACATCAATACCTAAGCCGGATGCCACCTTATTCGTAATACTATCTACTGAATAAAAATCATGAGCCTCGAGCAGTCCTTGAATTTCTGCCGCTTTCAATAGTTGATTTTCATCTCCAGTCATCGCACTTTCTTCATATAACTTGTTCATTCTCTTTTCCATTTCATACAAATCATAAAAGGCTCTCTTTAAATATTGAGAAATGGTATAACCCTCATCAATTTCTGCGTATTGATCAAGATGTCCAATTTGAATATTTGGTTGCCACTTTATGTCTCCCTTATCAGAAATAATTTCCCCCACCAATATTTTCATTAATGTGCTTTTTCCTGCACCATTCTGCCCAACAATTCCCATATGCTCCCCTTTATGCAAATCAAAAGAAGCATTTTCGTATAATACTTTATCTATAAAACTATGTGATAAACTTTCAACTTTAAGTAAACTCATTTTTATTCCTCTTTTCCTGAAATTAAAAAAAGCAGAGAGATAGCGTCATTCGACACTAGCCCTCTGCTTCATGGTTTTTCCTATACTACTCCAATTTATAGTAAAGACTCATCGGAATAATATACACAAAGGGCCATAGACAAAGCATTGTCTATGGCCCCTTAATCTATTTTATACACCAGCTGAAAAACCATAACGAAATAAGCATAGATAAACTATACTTTTTTAGAAAAGTTATTCAGCCGATGAATATAGGGGATTTATACCCCTTGATTAAGCTCCGTACAACGCTTCACCGTATACATTTGTGCGGAGCAAAGTTTTCTAATGAGTTTTACAAATTTTATATAAAGCATATTCTGCACCTTCCTTAATACTTAAAAGGGATTTTAGCATACGTTTTTACGAAGCGTCAACATTACTTCCGAATCTTTCAACTACTTGTTTTCAAAATATTGCTTCTGAAACATACACATTCTTATCGCATTATGATAGTTACCATCAACGAAAAACTCATCGATAAGCTCACCTTCTACCATAAACCCAACTTTTTTATAAACATGTACTGCTTTTTCATTTTCCTTATCCACAACTAAATATATCTTATGCATATTTAATACAGCGAAAGCATAATCCATTGCTAAACGCGTCGCCTCTACTGCATAACCATATCCTTGATAATTCGGATCAATAATAATTTGGAATTCTGTTCTACGATGAATATAATCGATTTCTACTAACTCAACTAATCCAACCATTTCATTGTCTTTCTCAACGATAAATCGGCGTTCGCTTTGATCATGTATATGTTTATCGTATAAGTCTTGCAGCTCCACAAATGCCTCATACGGCTCTTCAAACCAATACGACATAATATGCGCATTATTATTCAGTTCGTGTACAAACTTTAAATCTTCTCGTTCTAATGGACGTAACTTCAATTCCTGATTCATTTCTATAACCTCCAAGTAAAAGAAACCTCTTCACTTAATTTCTCAATTTTTTTCGATTTCAAACGCCCTAATTTCATTGTAAACTTTCAAGCAACTTGAAGGTCAAGATGTAAAAAAGTAGTGCAAACTTATGTCTGCACTACTACTCTTTTCTCAAATCTCTCATATTCGATATGTATAAAGCAATAACTAAAACAAGAATTGCTCCTGCGTATAATAACGTCTCCATCGGTTCCTCATGAGACACAATAATCAATCGAATTAAGGCCGTAATTCCGATATAAATAAAATAACGTAACGGGAAATGATAGTTCGATTTAAAATACTTAATAATTAATGCAATGAACTCGAAGTATAAGAAATAGACGATGATACTTTCAACCAATTTATAAGACGTATACTCTTTTGCCGAAAAAATATACTGCACAAACGTAATTGTCTCATTCACTAAGAAAATCGATAACACAATGGATAATATAATTAAAGCTATATTTAATATCCATTGCAAAACACTAGCTATAACATGATCGATATTAAATGACTTCATTTTCTCTTTAGACTCCCCTTCGTATAAGTACTTATTTATTATAGCAAAATTACGATTGGAAAGAAGTTAAATCATATATTCGTCCTTTGTTGTTGCCAGTGTAGGGGAGATTTAGTGTGTGGAGAATTCTGTTTACAACCATACCCGACGAAACATGGAGAAACTCTTTCAAATTACCGTTCGTACATGTCGTACTAATGAGCAATGCATAATCTCGTATAGCATCCTCATGTGCCACTTTTGAAAAATCTTTACAACTTGTACAACGCCAGCCCTTCTTCACTTTAACCATTGGAATAACTAAGCATTTCTCACATTGTACTCCATTTAACAACTCCTCTTTTTCTATTTTATATTGCTCAAGTATATTTTGTTGAAGTGGAGAATGCTCCATTATTATTTGATGAATGAGCCTATCTACATTATCTATAACTTTTCTCTTATATTTACTTTCAAACCACTTTATTTTATGAGGTAAATTTGCACTATGAATAATTGTATGAAGAAGATTGTCATCTGAAGATTTTATAATGGTACGAGGCGAGCTAATAACAACGAGGGACTCGATTGGAAGACTAGAGGAAAATCCATGTAAGCTTAACCATTTCTTTAATTGTATTTCTTGCCTTTTTATTTGTAAAACCGGATCTGGAAATCCCTCTGAATTTCCTTCTGTTATTCGGATAAGTTGATTAAACTTTGCATCAAACATTAATGTACCTGCTATATTTTTTATCTCAAGAAAAAGAAGAAACTTTGTGGAAATGATAATAGTATCAATTTGAAAGTATTGATCATGATTAGATAAGCGAACATCATGTAAAACACTATACTCTTTCTCAGAAATAAAACTAAGTGGATAATCAATTGCTTGCTCCCCTTTATACCCCGCCATGTGTTTTGCCAAGTTTTCTCCAATTAAATTTCGTTTTGGATGATGTACAGGTAACCTTCTAAGCAGTGCTTCTAACTGTCTTATATAAATCGGCATTTTTCTTTCTTTCACAATCACCTCAAACACCCCTTTACAAATATATCAACGATTTTTTCAATATATCTATCATAACTCACAATATATCAACGATTTTTCCAATATATCTATCACAACTCACAATATATCAACGATTTTTCCAATATATCGATTGGTCGACAATATCTGACACTACCTCACTCCAATCACTCACAGCATATCCTAGAAAAACACCTTCAGCAAAAACTTAAAATCGTATTTTCTCATAAAAAAACCATAACCCGCTCCTCCAGCAAAGTTATGGTTTTTAACCCTGCAATGCCACTCTATCTATAACTTTGCCGTGAAGTCCACAAAATCCATTTGTACTTATAGCAACTTTCACTTTTTTCACACTGAAACTATATACCCCCAAATCGTTTCACAACGTTATTACTTCCGCATAGCTACAATTAGCAATTACATTATTATTAGCGGCTTTCCTTCTTCTTTACAATGTATTTTTTGGATTACTCGTAGGCACTACAGCAAGCTAGCGACTTTTTATAAATATGAACATTTTTTAGGAATTAGTTTATCTTTTTTTAATGTTTTATTTAGAGGCAGTTTATAGTCGGGGATTAACATAAGAAACGTAGCAACTAAGTTCATATATGACGCACTGCTACTATAATCGCTAACCGTACTACTTGAAATCATAAAATAAGGAGACGATAAAACATGAACAAAAAAGCAAAAGCACTATCATCCGTACTGCTCGGATTCACATTAGCATTAACAGGGTGTGCTGGTACTAAAGCTGAAGAAAATCATGGGAAACAAAAACAAGAACAAGTTGCTAAAGAAACAAAAAAGGAAAATAAATTAACTAAAGGGCAAAAAATGGCTAATATTCTTAGCGAGACAAATTGGCAAGGTACACGAGTGTATGACAAAGATAAGAATGACTTAACAAAAGAGAATGCAAACTTCATTGGTCTTGCAAAATATGATGCGAAGTCCGGCAGATATGAATTTTTTGATGCTAAAACAGGTGCAAGTCGTGGTGATAAAGGCACTTTCTTTGTCACAAATGATGGGAAGAAGAGAATATTAATTTCAGAATCAATGAAGTATCAAGCTGTCGTTGACATGACAAAACTAAATAAAAATGTATTTACTTATAAACGAATGGGGAAAGACGCTAACGGTAAAGATGTAGAAGTTTTCGTTGAACATGTCCCATATAAAGAAAAAGAACTTTCTTTCACTGATCCGGACAAGCAGCTGAACACGACTACAGGAGATATTGTTAAAAACGTTGATGGAGATAAAATTTTAGGCAGTACCCTTTGGCATGGAACAAAGGTATTAGATGAAGCTGGTAACGATGTAACACAGTTTAATTCGAATTTTATAAGTTTAGCAAAATTTGATGACAAATCTAATAAATATGAGTTTTTCAATAGCGAAACAGGTCAAAGCCGCGGTGATTATGGCTACTTCGATGTTGTACACGAAAATAAAATAAGAGCCCATGTTTCAATTGGAAATAACAAATACGGTGCTGCTCTTGAACTTACTGAACTAAATAAGAATAAATTTACGTATAAAAGAACTGGTAAAGACCAAGCTGGTAAGGATATAACTATATTCGTTGAACATGAACCTTATAAAGGTGATATGAAGCCACAATTTAGTTTTTAAATACGTTTGATTAAAGATCCTGTACTGAGTTGCAGGATCTTTCTTATTAAGCAAGAGAACGAAAAGACGAAAAACATGTAGCTTTTCGTCTTCACAATATTTCCACCTTATAGTTGATGATTTACAAAACCTAAAAACATACCGATACAAAATAAAATAAATCCAATTAGAATTAAGGGAAGAGTGAAGCCACCCCAAGCTGGTTTATTAGCAAACGCCCTTATTTTAAAATTAATCCTCGCTAAAGACATGATAACGATACCCGCTATTGATAAAATTGTAGTTACATAAGTCATCTAGAATAATACTCCTCTTCTATATTGATTTTATATCTCTGCAAACCATCTACATAAGTGTTACAGTCCACTATTCATACATGTCATCCCAATTGTAGCAATCCAGCTTTGTGCACATCATTTGTAAAATTCATTCTTCATTCCTAAAAAAAGACAGAACCAGACGGTTCGGTCTTTTTTGTTTTATAATAATCTCTTTTATTTTTGCTACAATACCTTTTTCTTATAAATCTTACGCCAACACAGCTTTTGATTAACTTATCCTGAAATATTATGAATTTGCGTTCAACTTATCTAAAATACCTTTATCTATTTTTGCTTGATTCACTTTAGCTATTTTAGAAACAATCCCACGGCGATCTTCCCAATCAATCAAATAATATTGATTTTTTTCCAATTCATTTTGCAAGGAAATTTTCAGTTCTCTTTCTTCCCCTTTTTTATCGTACACCTTCTCATCGTAAACATGATACGTAAGAACTTCTCCATTACTCAATTTTTCGTTTTCTACTTTAGAATCAGTCGTTACTTTTACATAATATTGTTTAGTCAAATAGTATCCATTCCCTGACTTCATATAGTAGAAAGCACCTCCTACTATAGCTAATAACACAAAAATTCTCATGATCCATTTCATATGATAATACCTAACCTTTCTATTCTACTTGTAAGATTTATACCCGTTAAAATATAAATCTTCCTTACCTTAAGTATGCTTTAACCATACAGATGGTACAATCCAGTTTCCTTACACCCACATTACATTTTTGTAATCCTATCATTTTACAAAAGTTTCTTAAGTTGGCCCAAAACAAAGGAACATAAAGTTTTATTCCTCCAATTGCCACACTTTTAGCAACACTTGTCCAAGTAATAGGAATTTCATTTCAATCCATTTTACGTGAAGAAGTAAATCAACGCCGATTAACTATATTAGGAATTACATTATTAATCAGCCCTCATCAATCGGGCTGCCCGGCAAATAGAGGAATAAAATTTGTGACTAAGTAAAAAAGCGCCCTACTTATAGGGCGCTTTTTTTATACTTAATGACTAATACTAGCTGTTGGATATAATGTTGTTCCTCCAATTGAAACTTTTATTTCATTTGTTAATGGAACGTTTTGTTCATTAATAATTGTTCTCCACCATTCCCATGCAAGACCTGTACATTCTCTTGCTACAATTTTTATATTTTTTGAGTTCGGTGGAAGAGGGATAACTGTAGAGTAATGAGCCGTTTTGTCTTTTCCACTACCATCCCATGTTTTATGTGTTAGTACTTCGTTACCCTTTTGATCAAATGTGAATTCATCCCAAGATACATCAAATTGAGCAACGTAAGCACCGTAATGATCAAGTGTCATTTTAGCACTTGAATATTCTGTAGTTGTCGTCTCAATATAATCTGTATTGTTATGAACAGCAGCAGTTGCATTATCTTTTAAGAAAGTACTTGTATATGAAATTGGGTATGCTGGATTTTTAAGACTTAATTCAGCATTATCTTTAATAATATTTCGGATTTCATTGAAATCTTTAGTAACAACCTTGTTATGCTCTTTCGCATCTCCGCCTAATACTACAGCAGTAAAGGTACTTTCTTCAAAAATATCTTTATACTGTCCACTTGTTTCAACACTGTTATCCTTAAGTAAAGCTTTAAAAGCAGCTTGTACATCTTTGCTCTTAGATGTTGTTTCTAATTTTACATAAATCGTTCTACCATAAGCTACATTTGAAACCATAACAGGTGGAGCCGAATTACTTACGCCTTTTCGAGTTAACTCATCAAAAGTAACGCTATTATCAAAAAGGTCGGATGGATTGTTAGGTAGTTCAGCACTTACCGTATAAAATATTTGCTTATACGCCGCTACCATCACTTTTTTCTCTCCATTTGCAACCGCATTAAAATCAATGTTTAGACTGTTATCAAGATATTTAGCGTTAACATTAAGAGCGCTTGCGATTTGCGATTTACTATAAACCATGGATTCCGTATACTGCATTCTTGCAGGCAACGTATGTGTTGTAGAATACTTTTCATTCCAAGTAGATACTAAATCGTCTACTGCTCCAGCTACATTACCATATGTCGGATTTTGGACAGTGATTGTATTTTCTTTTCTCATGCCCGGTAAGTCTATACTAATATTCAAAGGCTTTCTCTTAGCCACTAATAAACTCGGTTGATTGTCTGCAAAAGCTTTATTTGCAAGTTGTACAGCTCCTGGATACGTGCGATTCACTACAGAATCAATAATTGAAATATCGACTGGTGACGTTGTAAGTGATTTTTTTTCGCGTTCTACTACTACAAATTTACCATTTGAATTGATACTTTCTTTCGGAACAAAACTCTCTACTTTATCACCATTTACAGCTAAAACCTCTTGATTATTATATTTAAGATTTGCTATACCAGTATCAATGCCACTAGCATTTTTGGTTACATCAGTTGCATTACTTGCTTGTGTTTCTGCGAAGGAAATAGATGAATAATTAATAGTGCATAGACTAACTAATAAACATGCAAGGAACTTTCTTCTTTTAGTGTTTTTCTTAATATTCAGAAAAATCACCCCGTTCTTTTTTTAGTAAAATATGATAATGATTGATAAATGATTGCTAACTAATAAATTTACATAAATGCTTTTAAAAGTTCTTGAATTAACGGGATTACGCCACCTACAAATTTTAAAACTGCCATTGCGATTTCCATATTATTTCCTCCTTTTTATTGCTACGAAAATATGATTTATCTTTATGCCCTCATTATAGTGACCCCTTACACTTTTATCAATACACTCTGATATGCAATATTACATATAAAAAAACAAGCTGAATTCTTTTAAAAAATTATACAGAGATATTTTTTCCACTTGGTACATACTTGAAAAGGTGAAGCATTCTTTTGCATTTTATGAGTAATCACATAAAAAAGCTGCTGCCTATAAAATACAGACAGCAACTTCAACTAGAGTGTCTTGCATAATCTACGCAAGACATTTTATAACTAATAAACTGCTATTGGCCCATAAGGACCATTAATAATTTCTATTTTTGTTTCAAAAATATCTGTCAAAAGTGTTGAGTCCATAACCTCTTCTACTGTTCCAAAAGCAGCAATTTGTCCATCTTTCATAGCACAAATTTTATCCGAGTATTTAGCTGCAAAATTTATGTCATGCATAACCGTCAAAATTGTTCTTCCAAATTCATTAGCTGCACGTCTTAAATGCTCCATCATTTGAACAGAACGAGCAACATCAAGGTTGTTCAAAGGTTCGTCCAAAAGTACATATTCCGTCTCTTGGCACAGTACCATCGCTACATATGCCCTTTGTCTTTGACCACCAGAAAGCTCATCTAAATATCTATTCTCTAAACTAGTTAAATCTAAGAAATCGATATATTTAGAAATGATAACCTCATCTTCTTTAGTCAACCTTCCCTTTGAATAAGGAAAGCGCCCAAATCCAACTAATTGTCTAACTGTAAGCCTAGTTACAAAATGATTTTCTTGTCGCAATATAGTCAAAACTTTTGCTAAGTCTTTTGATTTGGATTCAGAAACATCCATATTTGCTACCTGAATTTGGCCTTCATCCATATCTAAAAGTCTGCCAATCATCAAAAGTGTCGTTGACTTTCCAGCACCATTTGGTCCAATTAAAGAAGTAAAGCCTGCTTTTGGTATTTCAATATCCAAAGGTCCTATTTTTACCTTATCAGTATAGAACTTTTTAACATTATCAATTTTTATCATAAAGCCCTCTTCCTTAAAACTATAGTTAAGAATATGATTCCACCAAATAATTCAATAATAACTGAAACTACACCTTGAGCATGGAATACATGATACATTAAAAAGTATGCGCTCGTCATTATTAAAAATCCTATAGCAAAAGCCATCGGAAAAATATATCTATGATCATAAGTTGACGCTGCCTGATAACTCAAAGTTGCCACTAAAAAGCCGTAGAAAGTAAGTGGCCCAATTAGAGCTGTTGAAATGGACATTAAAATAGCTACTAATACAAGCGTATAAATTACACTAGGTTGGTATTTAACTCCAAAAGAAGTAGCAACATCTTTTCCTAGTGATAAAACATTCAAATTCTTAGAATGAGCAAAAATTAATACCGCTACAATTATGATCATAGGAATTACAATAGGAAAATATGCAGGATCTGCATGATTAACAGAACCAAATAATCTTGCTTGTAAAATATCAAATTCTGAAGGCGCAAGTAGTTTTCTCATGAAAGTTGACACTGAATTTAGCCCGGTACCAATAATAATTCCAACTAAAAGCATAAGTTGTAAATTCCCGTATTTACCGGAAAGTAACCATCCATAAAGTATCAAACTCATGAAGACCATAACAACAACTTGGAATAAAAATGATCCAATTCCATTAAAATTTATTAACGCACTAGCACCAAAGAAGAATACTGTACTCGTTTGAATTGCTGAATAAAGTGATTCGAAACCTAAAAGCGATGGAGTAATAATTTTATTATTCGTAATAGATTGGAAAGCAACTGTCGACAAGCTATGGCAAACCGCAGCAATAATCATTGCAACAATAGCTACTATCCTTCTCTTAACGACTGGGATAAAAGAAGGTGAATCTATCGGAACTGGATTGTTATAAACTAAAAGTCCATATGAAGAAAGAAGACCTAAAGCAATCAATGTTATCAGTAAAATCCAATAACGTCTTGCTTCCTTCTTAGACCGAAAAGCGCTAGCTGATCTACTTTCATTATGAAGGCTAGAATCGATTTCGACATTTTCTTTTTTTCTATATTCTAATGTGATCATCGTAGCCTCCTTGGTTTTCTTTGTCTCAATAAAATAGTAATAAACACGACTGCTCCCACTGTTGCAAGTATTAAAGAAACAGGTAATTCAAAAGGCTGTATAATTGTTCGAGAAATGATGTCACAGGCAGTTATTGATCCCATTCCGATCACACAAACCCAAGGTAAATTACTCCTAAGATCATCACCTCTAAACATTGAAACGATATTTGGCACAATTAATCCTAAGAAAGGTAAGTGTCCGATAACAGCTGCAACAATTCCAACTGCAACAGAGATAAGAGCAGTCCCAAAAAGAACAATTCTATTGTAATTAACTCCAAGACTTGTTGCGACATCTTCTCCTAGTCCAGCTAAAGTCAATCTATTAGCATACATAAAAATAAGAAAAGTAATGATAACAATCAGCCATAAATATTCATATCTTCCCACCTGAATGTTAGCAAATGAACCTACAAACCAAGTTTCAATACTTTGCGTCTTTTGAAAAAGGAGTCCTAAAAAAGTAGACACTGCAGAAATTACTGCTCCAAGCATCAATCCAATAATCGGAACAATTAAAGACGAACGAAGCTTAACTCTTCTTAAAAATAGAAAGAAAATCATAGTTCCTATAAAAGAAAAAATGATTGCACCAGTCATTCTTTGAACTAAAGTCGGGGCAGGAAATAATAAATACACAAAAAGCAGGCCTAAGCCTGACCATTCAATAGTCCCCGTTGTAGTAGGTTCAACAAAGCGATTCTGTGTAATGAGTTGCATTACGAGCCCTGCCATCGCCATCGCAGCTCCAGTAAGCATTAATGCAGCTGTTCTCGGAACACGAGTTATGAAAAACATCTCTGTCCCGTCCTCTTGTCCACGTATATCATAAACTCCAGTAAACAGTGATATAATCCCTAAAATTATAACAACTATAACTGCTATTATAAAAGGTTTTGTCCATATTTTATTTTGATTATAAAACTGGGGTTGAGAAATATTCTCAACCCTAGAAATCATATTTTTTGACACTGTTTCGTACCCCTTTACACTACTTAGCTAAAGTTTTTGCCATATTTCCAAATAACTCTATATAAGTTTGAATTGATTCATTTGTGTAAGTATCTTCTGGTGCATAAATAACTTGTTTTTTAGAAACAGCAGTTGTGTTTTGAAGAGCAGGTGATTTAGAAATAACATCCTTAGCAGGTGTTGACTTAGCTGCATCAGATGTTGCAGCATCACGATCTAATACGAAAATCCAATCAGGATTTGTTTGTGCAATAGCTTCAACAGAAACGTCATCACCTTTATGACCTGCAGTAGAATTTGAAACTTCTAACGCTGGAGTCCAACCGAAAATTTCATACATTGGTCCCCAAACACGACCAGAATGTGGAGCAGCAAAACCAATATTACCACCAGTAACGATAACACTCATAACTTTATCTTTTCCGTTATAAGCAGATTTTGCTTTTTCAATAGATTTATCAAAATCAGCTACTAATTGTTTAGCTTCTTTATCTTTATTAAAGATTTTTCCTAAAGTAATTGTAGAATCTTTAAGTCCTTTTACTAAGTTTTCGCCAGGCTTAGTAGCTTTCTCAGAAACATCAAAATTAAGATCAATAACTGCTGCATTTGGTACTAATTTTTTGATTTCTTCGTAATGGTCAGCAAATCTTTGACCAACGATTACAAGGTCAGGGTTTGCCGCTGCAATAATTTCAAGATTTGGTTCACGGTGATTCCCAATATTTTGAACTTTTTCATCCTTTTTATATGCTGAATCAGCAGGCATGATATCCTTTGGAGCAGCCGCTAATTTAATTCCCCAATCAGATAAAGTTTCAAACGTTCTGTTATCCAAAGCAACTACATTCTTTGGGTTTACAGGGACTTTAACAGTTCCATGAGCATCAGTGATTTCAACCGTTTTTGACTTATCACTACCATTATCTTTATTATTAGCCTTCGAAGTTTCTTTACTTGAATCTGAGCAAGCCACTAACATTAAAGTAAAAATTGCTAGAATACTCACTAATTTTAAAAGCATAGATTTTTTCATATGTATACTCCTTATAGTGTAATTTATTTCGAAAATGATGACATCCATAGATTGAATTAGAAGGTAACTTTTATTCAATTGAATCGCTATTGATAATCATTTTCATTTGAACATCCTGTTAATTAGTATAGTCATTAATCCTGTGAAAATCTTGTGAATGGTGCGAATTCATAAAATCAGGCATAGAAAGTAATATGTGCAGTCGGGCGTATTGATTAGCCATAATTTCCTCTACAAAACACGCCCATTAATAGCTAATATTTTTATAATCCATTTTTTTACGTCTTTTAATACTTCTAAGAAACTATTTGATTATTAGGTTTAATAGAAAAAAGAGTAAAACTGAATGAAACAGTTTTACTCTTTTTTCTATTACCTTATTTTATCATTCAATCATTGAATAGCCTCTACCATGTATCGTTTGAATATATCTGTCTTTCTTCTCGCACTTTAACTTTTTTCTTACATACCCAATATATAAGTCTACTACATTTGGATTTACTACTACATTATATCCCCATACTTGATTCAAAAGCATTTCACGGCTCAATATTGTGTTTTTATTCTTGATTAAAAATACAAGTAAATCGTACTCCCGCTTAGTAAGCGAGAGGTTTTCGCCACCTTTTTTCACAATATTGCTAGATGCATCAACAAAGAGATCTTTAAACTGAAAAAAGTTTATCTCCTTTTGCTGGTTACAATCACTTCTCCTTAAAATCGCTTGAACCCTTGCTACTAATTCTTCTTTCGCAAATGGTTTTCTTATATAATCATCTGCTCCTGCTTGTAACCCTGCTACGCAATCCTTACTAGAAATATTGTCGGTCACAATAATAATCGGTGTCGTTTTAACAAGTCGTATTTGTCTACAAATTTCTGGTCCCGGTATACTTAATGAATCCCAATCCAATATGATAATATCCCAATCTTGTTCATATATTATATTTAAACCTTCGTTTTCATTGTGAAGTTTTAAAATGAAATAGCCTTCTTGCGTTAGACCGCTTACGATTTTCTTTGCTGAAGACCGTTCATTTTTAATCACCAACACCTGCTTCACCGATGGTTCACCTCTACTTCAATATAACTTATTTAGATAAAAAATTATCCCGAAAAAAACAATTTAAGATTTATAAATTTAAAACCCCTAAATAATCCATTAAAACAGCTTATTAGGAGAACTCTATATAATCTTACAATAGGTATGGATAAAAAGACAAAATATATAAACATTTGAATAAAGTGTAATAAAAATAAATAATCACCAATCGCTCGTTTACGAGTATCTATAGTATCTACTTGCTTATCATCAATACCCATTTCTTCATTTTCTATTTCAGGGGTAACGCTCCATCAACTTAAACATTTTATAAAATTACAAAACAAAAAGAACCATAACCTCACCAAACCGGAAAATTATGTTTCATATCATACAATGTCACTTTACCTATAAGTTGGCCAGAAAACACTTATTTTTGTAGATGGTTATCTAATTATTCAACAGAATTGGAAGCATAAATTGGCCGTAAATTAATTATTAACCCATAAGCTGACAGCAAAATTCACAAAACAGCAAATTAAAGTTTCAGCTTGATGGGCATGGAAGGACAACAAATCAAGCTTTAAAAATAAGTTTATAATACTAAAGCTGCTTTATGAAATTAAGCTCATACAAACTTATATTGATGGCTAGGTGTTATTGCCCCATATCTAATAAGTTGATAACTTCTGTGACGATATACGACCATTCTTCCACATTGGGATCGATCACTTTAGAGTGCTCTGCGGATGGTATTTCCACCATTTTCACTTGATCCCCAGAAGCATCTGCTACACGCTTGTAGTTATAACTAATTCCGATTGGCACATTAATATCGAGTGATCCGTGAATAAGAACTTGTGGAACCTGAAGGGGCAATAATTGAATTGGAGAAGCCTCCTCATAACGCTCTGGAACCTCTTTCGGTGTCCCGCCTAACAAATCAGTTACAGGATGGTTATTTTCTTTACCGAATTCTGATAGACGTAAATGATGGACATCATCCATTAGTGCAAGATCGTTAACTCCTGCTAAGCTTATTGCTCCCTTAAGAGAAAGCGGTTGATCAGTAATTCTTAAAACACTATTTTCCGGTAGTTTCTTACGACCCGCTAACCATAAAGCCAAATGACCTCCTGCAGAATGCCCAATAGCAATAACCCGGCCTAAATCAAGATGATTTTCTTCCGCTATTTGTTGTAAATAGTCGGTCGCATTTGCAGCATCAATTAAAGTGCCTGGCCATCCTCCGCCTTCATCGCCAACACGACGAAATTCAATGTTCCAAGTCGCTATACCCCTTGACGCCAAATCTTTTGCTACAGGTTCCATCATATCTAAGCCCCAAATATTTTTCCAAAATCCACCGTGCAGAACAATTGCAACTGGATAAGGCCCCTTTCCTTCTGGGAGACGCAGATCCCCAAACTGCAACTGATTTTTTCCATAAGCGAATCGTTTATTTCGTATACTCATAAGAGCACCTCCGTGTTTTTCTTTATAATTTTTCATCTAGAACCTAAACGTAGTTAGGTTATTCTACAAAGTTAGCTTAATTTTCTGCTTCAACTTGTCTACTGTGCAAAAAAATGTTTTTCTTTTTTACCAGATAACATTCCTGTTGCAATGAGTAATGCAATAATAACAGGTTTTTTCTTTGTTTCATGATTTATTTTCATTCGCTCCAAAGTTATACAAATTAATAAACAGTAAAAGCCCAATTCAAACAGTGATGTTCAAATTGAGCTTTTTAAAATGCCTGCGACATTCGTCGGGGTGTCCATTCATTATGACTAGCGTTTATTTTTATCTGTACCTTTTGTCTTTATTTAAACCCGTATTTAAACCATTATTTAAAGCGTGGGAAGAGTTTAAGAGCATTATTTCTTGAAATGTCTTCGATAGTTTTATCATCGAAGTTTGGATAATTAGAAATTCTTTCAATCATTTCTTTTGTCCAGTCTTCAGGAGCATAGTGTGCATCACTACCAAATAAAATGTGTGATGAATCAGTTGTATCTTTTAAAGCTTCAAAAGTTGCTGGTTGAGTAGAAATTGCTGTTTCAAAATAGAAATTGCTGATATATTCTTCAGGGTCTTTTGTTAGTGTTGTCCATCTTTCAGATACTAATGGATCATTCATCCAAACTTTAGCTGAACGGTAAGATTGTCCGATTCTCCATTTTAAATATGGAAGTGTACCACCTGCATGAGCAAGGATAAATTTAATATTTGGACAACGTTCGATTGTACCACTTAACACAAGGTTAGCAGCCGCACGAGTTGTATTGAATGTAAACTCTGCCATGAAGTCCGCTGTTAAGAATCTTGCGCGTGGGCTTGCTTCAACTGGTGCACTAGGGTGAATAAATACTACTGCATTACGTTTGTTTAATTCATCCATTAATTCGTCAAAGATTGGGTCACCTAGAAAATGACCATTATAGTTAGATAATAAACCAACGCCGTCTAGTTTAAGTTCATCTAAGGCATATTTTAACTCTTCAATTGATTCTTCAACGTGTGGAAGTGGTAAAAATGCGAAGCCTCCAAAACGTTTTGGATATTTAGCAATCATTTCTGCTTGGAATTCATTAATACTGCGAGCAAGTTTTTTTGCTAAATCAGGATTTGCAACAGGAATTAGACCAGGTTCGGAAATAGAACCGATACCAACTTCAATTCCTAAACGGTCCATCATTGCAATGCTATCTTCAGGAGTCCATTTTTTGATAGGCATGCCTCCTGATTTTGCAACTCCAAAATATTCAAGAGTTGAACTGTATTCCTCTGGAATAATGTGATGGTGAACATCAATAAGACGTGATGCTTTCATAATAAATCGTTCCCTTCATGTTGTATTTTATACAATATGTTCATTAGTTTACTCATTGTCAATTAATGAACGCTTTGTATATAATAATTTTATCAAGTTATGGATTTTGGTCAATGTGCAAAAAACTCTATAATGTCTTATAAAAGACAATTCGATACATATCGTCCAAAAGATTTGAAATTATAGACAAGGAGAAGGAACTATGTCTAAAAATAAAAAAATTGATCCTCGTGTAAAGAGAACTACTAGGTATTTAAGGGATGCTCTTATTGAGCTTCTGGAAGAAAGAGATTTGAATACGATTTCTGTTCAAAATATTACAGATAAAGCGGAGCTTACTCGTGGCACGTTTTATTTACATTACCAAGATAAGCAGGATTTTCTTTTGAAAAGTATGGATGAGACGTTAGAAGAATTAATAGAACGAGTAAAACCTAAAGAAATAAATGGAACAATCCAAGAAGTTAATGAACATAATCCACCACTTTCTTTTTTAAGGCTTTTTGAATATATAGCCGAAAATCATGATTTTTTTAAAGTGATGTTAGGGGATAGAGGGTTACCAGAATTCCGACGTCGTATGTTACAAATTGTTCAAGAAAAAGTATATGGTGATTTATTATCTTCTATTGTAGAATCTGATGAAGAATTAGGTATTCCAAAGGAGATTTTTACTAGCTATATTACTTCAGCACATATAGGTGTCATTAGTACTTGGCTAGAAAATGGTATGAAATATAGTCCTGCTTTTATGGCCGCTTTGTTAACTAAACTAACCTTACAAGGACCAATGCGGGTTATAGGATTAGAGAATAAAATCAGGCTTCCAAAATAAATTTTTCATACTTAGGGGTAGCACCACATCGCTATCAAGTTAACAAAATAAAATACCCCCAAAAATGAAAAAATACGCTATTCTTTCTGTAGAATCACAGGAAAGGATGGCGTTTTTTGTATGTCATTTGGTTGGCGGGACCCTTATATGAACTAAAGAGCTGACTTATTAACCCATTTTTTTATATTGGAAGCATAAGTTGGCCGTAAACTAAAAGAAGCATAAGTTGGCCAAAACGGCCGCCTTATGCTTCTTGTTATATATAAAATAAAAAAACCACCAAATATGTATTGGTGGAGACGGTGGGAGTCGAACCCACGTCCAAAAATATCGGCACTTAAGCTTCTACGAGTGTAGTCGATATATTAGCATTTCGCGAACTCTTCGGCCTATCGACAGGCTTCCAAGTTGCTAGTCTGGTTGTTCTCTTCCTTTGTCCTCAGACGGCGAACTCCGGCGTAGTCCACTTAGTTTGAGTCCCTTACCCTACCACATGGACGATGGAGGGAGGAACCTTTAGTGCAATTAAGCAGCTAAAGAAAGATTGTTTTGTTTGCCAATTATAGGCTTTGACGTTTTAACGAGGCCGATCCCCTCGACTCGCAACCTAAGCTCGAACTATCCCTGTCGAATCCGTAACGTCCCCATGATAAAAATGGAGCATACGAAGAAAATATCGTGATAGCTACTAAGAGCTGTTTTTCAATGTGCAACAACCTTACATAAATTATTATAACATACGCGCTCCATTTTACAAATGTAAATATCTGTATTACATCTTTTGGCGATCACGGAACGCGCGTGCAATTTCACGTTTAGCTTCTTTCTCTTTTAAATCGTGACGTTTATCGTATTGCTTCTTACCTTTTGCTAAACCAAGTGCCATCTTTGCAAATCCATTTTTCAAATAAATTCTAAGTGGAACTAATGCGTAACCTGTTTCTTTCGCAGCGCCCGCTAGTTTATCAATTTCTTTTTTATGCAGAAGTAATTTTCTCGTACGAAGTGGATCATGGTTGAAACGATTCCCTTGTTCGTACGTATTAATGTGCATATTATGAACCCATACTTCACCATTATGTACACGTGCAAACGCATCTTTCAAGTTTACGCGTCCAGCGCGAATCGACTTAATTTCCGTTCCTTGAAGGACAAGCCCTGCTTCGTATGTTTCTTCGATGAAATAATCATGAAATGCTTTTTTGTTCTGTGCAATAACCTTACCTGTACCCTTTGGCATATAACGTCCCTCCTCTATTTTTACTATTGTAACAAATGTTAATAAAAAGCGAAAGTGGCTCGCTCAGAATGTGAGATGGATGGAGCTTCTGACCTTGAGGCGCTCTTTGCCTCTCGGGAAGAAGTGAAGCCGCCGAACATTCTAGCCACTGTAGCTGGATTCCGATAAAAAGCGAAAGTGGCTCGCTCTCAAGCCACGAAGAAAAAAGAAAACGGCCCCGCTTTTCATCAAAGCGAAGCCACTCTTTTCTTACTTACGCTTTTTCTTTTTCTTCTTGAATCCTGGTACGTTTTCGAAGAATGCTTTTTTCTTCTTACCGTTACCATCTTTTTTTCCCGGCTGGCTAGCAGAAGCGGATGCAGATGCAGATCCTCTTCCTTTTCCTTTACCACCACGGTCAAATTTTCTACCTGTGCCACGTTCACCGCCGCGCTCATTACTGCGCTCGCTACGTCCACCGCGTTTCTTTCTGCCTGTTCTTGGCTGCTCGATAACGACTGGACGATCTTTGAACTTACGGCGAGGTGTGCCTTTCATGCCAACGATTTCAAAGTCGATTGCACGCTCGTCTTTGTTTACGTTAATAACGCGAATTGTAATTTCGTCACCGATGCGGAATACGTTTCCTGTACGTTCTCCGATCATAGCGAAATGTTGCTCGTCATAACGGTAGTAATCATCCGTTAAATAACTAACGTGTACAAGACCTTCAATTGTATTTGGAAGCTCTACGAATAAACCGAAGTTTGTTACAGAGCTAATCATACCGTCATACTCTTCACCGATCTTATCAACCATATACTCTGCTTTTTTCATCTCATCTGTTTCACGCTCTGCTTCAACAGCACGACGTTCCATATTAGAAGAATGCTCTGCAATCTCAGGTAATTTTTCACGCCATTTTGCTTGCGTTTCGTTGTCGACTTTACCGTTAATAATGTATTCACGAATTAATCTATGAACGATTGTATCTGGGTAACGACGAATTGGTGATGTGAAGTGTGTGTAGAACTCAGTTGATAAACCGAAATGTCCTAAACTATCCGCATCGTAACGAGCTTGCTTCATAGAACGAAGCATAACTGTTGAAATAACTACTTCTTCTGGCTGTCCTTGAACCATTTCAAGAATTTGTTGTAGCGCGCGAGGATGCACTTCATTCGCACGTCCTTTTACTGCATATCCGAAGTTCGTTACAAACTCGAAGAAACGCTCAAGCTTATCTTCTTTCGGATCTTCATGGACACGGTACATGAATGGTACGTTCATCCAGTGGAAGTGCTCTGCTACTGTTTCATTCGCAACAAGCATAAATTCTTCAATTAACTTCTCTGATACAGAACGATCGCGCATGACAACGTCTGTCGGTTTTCCTTCTTCATCCACTAATACTTTCGCCTCTTTAAAGTCAAAGTCAATTGCACCACGGCGCATACGTTTTTCACGTAAAATTTGTGCCAATTGGCCCATCTCTTTAAACATCGGTACTAATGGCTCATAACGCTTAATTAACTCTTCGTCCTCATCTTCCAAAATGCTTCTTACGTCAGCATACGTCATACGCTCTGTCGTTTTAATTACACTTTGGAAAATCTCGTGTTTAACAACATCACCTAAGTTGTTGATTTCCATTTCACAAGATAATGTCAGACGGTCTACTTTCGGATTTAATGAACAAATACCGTTAGATAGACGATGTGGAATCATCGGAATTACACGGTCAACAAGATACACACTCGTCGCTCTTTCCGCTGCTTCAACATCAATTGGAGAACCTTCTTGAACGTAATGACTTACGTCCGCAATGTGAACGCCAAGCTTGTAGTTACCATTTTCAAGCTTCGTTACTGTAACAGCATCATCTAAGTCTTTCGCATCTGCACCATCAATCGTTACGATCATTTGATCACGCAGGTCGCGGCGATCTTTTAAATCTTCTTCTGAAATCGTTTCTGGTACACTGTTTGCATGCTCCATCACTTCCTCAGGGAACGCTAAAGGTAAATGATGTTTATGAATGACAGATAAAATATCTACTCCTGGATCATTTTTATGACCTAGAATTTGAATAACTTCACCTTCTGCGCTTAAACGATTCTCTGGATAGCTCGTAATTTTCACAACTACTTTATGACCTTCTACAGCACCCATTGATGCGCTTTTCAAGATAAAGATATCACTCGTCCAGCGCTTATTATCAGGTATAACAAATCCAAAGTTTTTCGATTCTGTATATGTACCAACTAACTCTTTCGTTCCGCGTTCTAAAATGCGTACAATTGAACCTTCTTGACGCGAACCACTCGATTGGGAACTAAGGCGTGCTAATACTGTATCGCCATGAAGCGCACCGTTTAATTCTGTAGGCGGTATGAAAAGGTCATCGTCTCCCGTTTTCTTCTCATCTGGTACAACGAATGCAAAACCACGTGCATGTCCAATTAACTTACCGCGTATTAAATTCATCTTTTCAGGAAGACCGTAACGGTTGCTACGAGTACGAATAACAAGTCCCTTTTCTTCCATCGTTACAAGTGCCTTTACGAAATCTTTAAAGCCCTCAGAACCTTCAATCCCAAATGCCTCTTCTAACTCTTGTATCGTTAGCGGTTTATACGCTTCTTCTCTCATAAATAATAACAACTTATCAATATGTTCTTGTATGATTTCTTCCAAGCAAAAATACCTCCTTTAAAACCTTATATTATTTAGTGTATCCGAAAGATAGGGGATGTATAAAGTGAAACTTCAATACTCCCCTTATGATTTTTACAGTTTTCACAAAAAATTCCTTATGAAAAAAAGAGGCAACTAGATCTTACCAATCTAGTTGCTCCAAGAAGTTATATACATCCTCATGTAGCTCGTCACGTTGTTTATCAAGTGTAATGACATGCGTAGAGTCTTCATACCATTTAATGTCTTTTAACGTAGATTCTACACCGTTATAAATAATGTTAGCACTATCTGTATTAATCATTTCGTCATGACGTGCTTGTACAACAAATGTTGGTGCATAAATCATATCCACATTGTTACGTACGTCAGCAATTAATTGTTGTAATGCTTTTAATGTATTCATCGGTGTCTTTTGGAATTCCAACATTTCTTGTTCAATTTGTTCAGGTGATTTTTGCTCACGTTTTTTATATTCGCGGGCATATGCCAATATACCTTGGTACATCGTTTCTTCGCTCTTAATATACATCGGTGCACACATTGGTACTACACCTAAAACCGGTACTGTATAACCTAATTTTAAAGAAAATACGCCGCCAAGTGACAATCCAACAACAGCAATTTTCTCAAAACCTTTATCTTTTAAAAGCTGATATGCCTCCGTTACATCTTGCCACCAATCTGTAGGCCCTGTATGAACAAGCTCTTCTGGTGGTACACCGTGCCCTTTATAAATTGGCGCATGACAAGTATAGCCCTTCTTTTCTAAGAAACGCCCTAACATACGTACATCAGCTGAGTTCCCTGTGAATCCATGTAGTAATAAAACAGCGCGGTCTCCACCCTCAAATGTAAATGGTTTCGGAGATGCTAATTTCATCATGTATTTCTCCTCTTTCTCTTCTGTAATCTAGTCGTATTCTTTCTATATCTAGTGTACCATATTTGTATTTCTATAATCTAATTAGAAACATCTTTCAAATAGCAAAACAAAAAAAGAAGAACCATTAGTACCATTCACTAACGCTTCTTCTTTCAATTCTATAAATTGAAGTACGTAACACCAATTGTTAATATAAAGAACAATACAGCTAAAACAATTGTAATACGGTTTAATACCGCTTCAATTCCACGTGCCTTTTGCTTACCAAATAATTGCTCCGCACCGCCTGAAATTGCACCTGAAAGGCCTGAGCTATTACTAGATTGCATAAGTACCATAACAATCATTAAAATCGATACAATAATAAGTAAAACTGATAATAACGTATGCACTTGGCGTACCTCCTACAAAGATTCAGTTATTGTAACTGTAGCATAAATTCTATAGAAAAGCGAGAGCTATAGAGGCGCTCTCGCTTTTCTTCTATTACATAAACATCATCGCAAATAACGGTCCAAGTAAACATGTCAAAATTGCTGTTAATGTCATTGTTACCGATCCAATAACACCTTCATGTTCGTTATTTTTCATCGCTCTCATAACACCCATAATATGAGAAGCACATCCAAATCCGATACCTTTACCAACTGAGTTTGTAACACGACTCCATTTTAATAAAAGGGGTCCTGTAATCGTTCCAGTAATACCTGCAATAACAACGAAAGCTGCTGTTAAGGAAGGTACACCACCGACTTGCTCTGAAACACTCATCGCAACTGGCATTGTCACCGATTTTGGTAAAGACGATAAGATTAAGCTTTTATCCGTTCCCATAAGTGAAGCAATCGCAAAATCACTAGCGATTGCAACTGTTGTACCTACTAATACGCCACCAGCAATCGGTACAACATATTTTTGCAGAACATGGCGTTGTTTATAAAGAGGAATTGCAAATGCTACAACACCAGGTCCAAGTAGCTTTGCAATCCAGCCACCACCACTTTCCATATAATGTTGATATGGTATATCAAGCACGATAAATAGGAAAGCCATTAATCCTGTTGCTACAAGCATTGGAATGGTGAATGGTGTTGGAAATAATTTATAGATTTTTTTAGATAATTGATATAATAGCACCGTAAAAAGAACCCAACCGATTCCGATTAATATTTGGCTCATCGCGACTCTCTTTCCTTCCTATTCGCAAGATATTGTCCTGTATGTCCTGCGACAATAATAATTAAAAACGTACTCGCTACAACTGTAATGAAAAGAGAAATTCCTTTACTCATAAAAAAAGCACCGTAATTCATTAGGCCAAGCGTTGGCGGAATTAATAAAAACGGCATAATAGCAACGAGTGTTTCTGCTCCTAAATCGAACCATTTCACTGGAAGAACTTTTAGGCTAAGTAAAACAAGTAAGAGGAACATTCCAATCAAACTTCCTGGAATCGGAATATTTAACATTTCTTGCACCCAAGTTCCAACCATATAAAACACGTAAAGAGCAGCAATTTGGACAAGAATCTTTGTAAATTTCATGTTCATCATCCCTCATGTTTATACGATCTTCTGTTAATATCTTTATCATAGTATAAATTGTAAAAAGCTGCAATTTATCAACTTGACAGCAAAAACAGCCTATGTTATACGCTTACAACCTTGATATGACTGCATTTCCAAATGAAAATTACGTCAAAAACCTTGACCTAATATAAAAAGTTTTTATTTTCTGAATTTAAAAGACTATTATTTCAATAAAATAATCTTTTTATCCTTAAACTTACATATATATAAAGTGAAACTTTAATCAATGAGATTTCCCCTCATCCTTATTGATTATTAGCCCTCACCAAGCCGGTTTGTACGGGATAAACAAGATAGGTGGTGAACATATGCCCAAAAAAGTTCTCATTTTTTGTGATCCTGGGATTGATGATACGATGGCTCTCCTCTTAGCATTCTTTATCGATGAAATAGAAATCGTCGGTATCGTTGCTGATTACGGCAATGTTTCAAAAAAAATGGCAGTAGAAAATGCTCATTTTCTTACAAACGAAGTAAAGGATAGAAACATCAAAATCTTTGGTGGATCAGAACGGCCAATTACTGGTGCCCCTCCTGCTTTTTTTACAGATGTACATGGGAAACAGGGGCTTGGGCCAATTATTCCAAAGGTGAATATAACTAACGGAGAAATGGAGAATTTTTTTGAAGTTATTCCTCTTATTGAACAGTATAAAGATGAATTAATTATTGTGAGTTTAGGAAGACTTACCTCCCTAGCAATTTTGTTTATCATGTGCAAACAGTTAATGAAACAAATTAAATCTTACTATGTAATGGGCGGTGCCTTTTTACATCCTGGTAATGTTACCCCTATTTCCGAAGCAAACTTTTATGGCGATCCTACTGCCGCTAATATAGTCCTTCAATCCACAGCTAACATGTACATATACCCATTAAACGTCACTCAATACTCCATCATTACACCAGAAATGGCAGAATACATTGAGGCAAAAGGAAAAGCTCCACTTGTCAAACCGTTATTTGATCATTATTACTACGGATATTATAAAGACACCCTACCACATTTAAAGGGGAGCCCCTTCCATGACACAATACCAATACTCGCTTTACTTGATAACTCTATGTTTACCTATCACAAATCACCTATCGTTGTCATGACAGAATCTTATGCACAAGGGGCAAGCATTGGCGAATTTCGCTCTTTAGGAGAATCTAAACCATTTATTGATTGGCCGAGTCATCAAATAGCAATTGATTTTGATTATAACCGCTTCTTCAAACATTTCATGTCACTTATGACGGGTGAACAATTTTAGCATAAAAAAACAGACCGTGATTTCTCACGGTCTGTCGTTTATTTTCTACAATTATCGTTTGATGTTATAGAAAGATTTGATACCATCGTAAACAGCTACTTCGCCTAGCTCGTCTTCGATACGTAATAATTGGTTGTACTTAGCAATACGGTCAGTACGGCTCATAGAACCAGTTTTGATTTGGCCAGCGTTAGTTGCAACTGCGATGTCAGCGATTGTAGCATCTTCAGTTTCACCAGAACGGTGAGATACAACTGCTGTGTAACCAGCACGTTTAGCCATTTCGATAGCTTCGAAAGTCTCAGTTAAAGTACCGATTTGGTTAACTTTAATTAAGATTGAGTTAGAGATACCTTTTTCGATACCTTCAGCAAGTTTTTGAGTGTTAGTTACGAATAAATCGTCACCAACTAATTGTACTTTATCACCGATACGCTCAGTTAATAATTTGTGACCATCCCAGTCGTTTTCGTCTAAACCATCTTCGATAGAGATGATTGGGAAGTCTTTGCAAAGCTCTTCATAGAAATCAACCATTTCTGCAGAAGTTAAGCCAGTACGGCCTTCGCCTGCAAGGTCATATTTACCAGTTTCTTTGTTGTAGAACTCAGAAGAAGCAACGTCCATTCCTAAGAATACGTTCTCGCCAGCTTTGTAACCAGCTTTTTCGATAGCTTCGATGATTACTTCTAGAGCTTCACGGTTAGAACCAAGGTTTGGAGCGAATCCACCTTCGTCACCTACTGCAGTGTTAAGACCTTTGTCATGTAATACAGCTTTAAGTGCATGGAATACTTCAGCACCCATACGGATTGATTCTTTGAATGTTGGAGCACCAACTGGTAAGATCATGAACTCTTGGAAGTCAACGTTGTTATCAGCGTGAGAACCACCGTTGATGATGTTCATCATTGGAGTTGGTAATTGTTTTGCATTGAATCCACCAAGGTAACGGTATAATGGAAGACCTACGAAGTCAGCTGCTGCGTGAGCTACTGCCATAGATACACCAAGGATAGCGTTAGCGCCTAGTTTACCTTTGTTTGGAGTGCCATCTAATTCGATCATAGCACGGTCAATACCAGCTTGGTCAGTTACATCGAAACCAGCGATTTCTGGAGCGATAATTTCGTTAACGTTGTTTACTGCGTTAACAACACCTTTACCAAGGTAACGAGATTTGTCACCGTCACGTAATTCTACTGCTTCGTGCTCACCAGTAGATGCACCACTTGGTACTATAGCGCGTCCGAAAGCGCCGCTTTCTGTGTAAACTTCTACTTCTACAGTTGGGTTACCACGAGAGTCAAGGACTTCGCGAGCATAAACATCAATAATTGTTGACATAATAAATTCTCTCCTTTTTATATAAGCAAATTATTTAATAATTGTTTTACCTGTCATTTCTTTCGGTTGCTCAACACCAAGAAGTGTAAGCATTGTTGGAGCGATATCACCTAAGATACCATCTTCACGTAATTCTACGTCGTTCTTAGTAACGATGAAAGGAACCGGGTTAGTTGTATGAGCTGTCATTGGCTCTCCTTCAGAAGTTAATTCTTCATCCGCATTACCATGGTCAGCAGTAATAAGTGCTACACCATCTTTTGCAAGAATCGCTTCTACAACTTTTCCTAAACATTCGTCAGTTGCTTCTACTGCTTTAATTGTTGGTTCCATCATCCCAGAATGGCCAACCATATCACAGTTCGCAAAGTTAAGAATGATAACATCATGTTTATCATTTTCGATTTCATTTACTAAAGCGTCCGTTACTTCGTAAATGCTCATTTCAGGTTTCAAGTCATACGTTGCAACCTTTGGTGAGTTAATTAAGATACGCTCTTCTCCTGGGAATTCAGCCTCACGACCACCGCTAAAGAAGAATGTAACGTGCGGATACTTTTCAGTTTCCGCGATGCGAAGTTGCTTTAATCCCGCTTGCGCAACAACTTCACCTAAAGTGTTATCAAGGTTCATTGGCTTGAATGCCACGTAACCATCTACAGTTTCACTGAAGTGTGTCATACATACGAATTCTGGAATGTGAGGTACTTTTTCACCACGATCGAACTCACGGAAGTCTTCGTTTGTAAATACACGAGCAATTTGAATTGCACGGTCTGGACGGAAGTTATAGAAGATAACTGCATCATCATCATTGATTGTTGCAACTGGCGTGTTATCTTCGTTAACAATTACAGACGGCAATACGAATTCATCATAGATACCGTTCGCATAAGAGTCTTCTACACACTCTTCTGCTGATTTATAAGTAGGGCCTTCACCATTCACCATAGCACGGTAACATTTTTCTACGCGATCCCAACGCTTGTCACGGTCCATGGAGTAATAACGACCAGAGATAGTCGCGAATTGTCCTACTCCTGTTTCTTTAATTACTTCATTTGTTGCATCGATATAGCTTTGTGCTGTTTTTGGTCCAACATCGCGGCCATCTAAGAATGCATGAATGTATACTTTCTCAACGCCTTCTTTAGCTGCTAAGCGAAGAAGAGCAAACATGTGATTCATGTGACTGTGCACACCACCGTCAGAAAGTAAACCGAATAAATGAAGTGCAGTACCTTTTTCTTTTACGCTTTTAATTGCACTTTGGAACGTTTCGTTCTTATCGAACTCACCTTCACGAATTGCAACGTTAACGCGTGTTAAGCTTTGATATACAATGCGGCCAGCACCGATATTTAAGTGACCAACCTCAGAGTTACCCATTTGACCTTCTGGAAGACCTACTGCCTCGCCACAAGCTGTAAGCGTTGTGTGAGGGAATTTGTTCCAGTAACCATCAAAATTAGGTTTCTTAGCTTGTGCTACAGCATTCCCGTAAGTTTCTTCACGAAGTCCGAAACCGTCAAGAATGATTAAAGCTGTTGGCTTTCTCATTTTACCGCCCCCAGAAGACCTAAGAACGAAGCAGGCTCTAAGCTAGCACCGCCAACTAAAGCGCCGTCGATGTCAGATTGTGCCATATACTCTTTAATGTTTTCTGGTTTTACGCTACCGCCGTATTGGATACGAACAGCTTCTGCAGCTTCTGGAGAAACAGCTTCTGCAACAACTTTACGGATGTGCGCACATACTTCGTTTGCATCTGCAGAAGAAGAAGATTTACCTGTACCGATAGCCCAGATTGGCTCATAAGCGATAACAGTTGCTTTAACTTGCTCTTCTGTTAAACCTGCAAGTGCTTTTGTCACTTGACCTGCTACTAGGTCAAATGTTTTTCCGCTTTCGCGCTCTTCTAAAGTCTCACCACAACATACGATTGGTGTTAAACCATGTTCAAATGCTGCGATAGTCTTTTTGTTTACTGACTCATCTGTTTCAGCAAACATTTCACGACGCTCAGAGTGGCCAAGTACTACATAGCCAACTTTTAAGTCGCTAAGTGCTACCGGGCTAATTTCGCCAGTGAATGCACCATTTTTTTCGAAGTGCATGTTTTGTGCACCTACTTGTAAGTCAGTTCCTTCAGTTGCTGCTACAAGGCGCTCTAAGAATAGAGCTGGAGAGCAAACTACTGCATCAACAGCTGAAGCTGCTGGGATTTGACCTTTAACTTCCTCTACGAAGCTAACTGCTTCTGATAGAGTTTTATTCATTTTCCAGTTACCTGCGATAATTGGTTTACGCATGCTTTGCACCGTCCTTTTTCTTTGGCTGCTACTTATTTGTCGTTAAGACAAACTACACCTGGAAGCTCTTTACCTTCCATGAATTCTAATGACGCACCGCCGCCAGTAGAAATGTGGCTCATTTTATCAGCCATACCGAATTTTTCAACAGCTGCTGCAGAGTCACCACCGCCGATAACAGAGTATGTATCTTCTGCATCTGCTAATGCTTGTCCTACTGCTTTTGTACCTTCTGCGAATGGAGTCATTTCGAATACACCCATTGGTCCATTCCATACAACAAGCTTAGAATTTTTAATTACATCTGCATAAATTTCACGTGTTTTAGGACCGATGTCCACGCCTTCCCAGTTAGAAGGGATAGAGTCGATACCAACGATTTTAGTTGTTGCAGTTTCAGAGAATTCCTCAGTGATTACAACATCAACTGGCATGTAGAAGTTTACGCCTTTTTCTTTTGCAAGTTGCATAAATTCTTTAGCTAGTTCGATCTTGTCGTCTTCACATAGAGATAGACCAATTTCATGACCTAAAGCTTTAACGAATGTGTAAGCAAGTCCACCACCGATGATTAAGTTATCTACTTTGTCTAATAGATGACGAATTACACCGATTTTATCTTTTACTTTCGCACCACCGATAATAGCTGTAAATGGACGTTCTGGGTTAGAAAGTGCTTTACCAAGTACATCTAACTCTTTTTCCATTAATAGACCAGATACTGCTGGTAGGTAGTCTGCGATACCTGCTGTAGAAGCGTGAGCACGGTGAGCTGCACCGAATGCATCGTTTACGAAGATGTCAGCAAGTGCTGCAAATTCTTTCGCAAGTTCTGCATCGTTCTTTTCTTCGCCCGCATAGAAACGTACGTTTTCAAGAACTAATACGTCGCCTTCGTTCATTGCTGCAACCATTTCTTGTGCAACTGGTCCGAATGCTTCGTCCGCTTTTTTAACGTCTTTACCAAGAAGCTCGCCTAAACGTGCTGCTACTGGAGTTAAACGCATTTCTTCTACTACTTGACCTTTTGGACGGCCTAAGTGACTTGCTAAAATAACTTTCGCACCTTGCTCTACTAAATATTGAATTGTAGGAAGAGCTGCACGGATACGAGTTTCATCTGTAATTTTGCCTTCTTTCATAGGTACGTTGAAATCAACGCGGCAAAATACACGCTTACCTTTTAAATCTACGTCACGAATTGATTTTTTGTTCATTGGATTTCCCTCCGACTACTAGTTAGGATTGACAAAACCCACTCAAAAGCTTAACACATTTGCTTTTAAAACGAAAGAAGAGAGAGAGGGAACAAACCCTCTCCCTCGTTTTGTCATTGATAACTTATATAATTAAGAATTAAAGACCTTTTGAAGTCATGTAAGCTGCTAGGTCTACTACGCGGTTAGAGTAACCAGTTTCGTTATCGTACCAAGAAAGTACTTTAACCATGTTACCTTCCATTACCATTGTAGATAATGCATCGATTGTAGAAGAAGCTGTACATCCGTTATAGTCGATAGATACTAATGGCTCTTCGCTGTATCCAAGGATACCTTTTAATTCGCCTTCAGCTGCTGCTTTGAATGCTGCATTTACTTCTTCAACTGTTACTTCTTTGTCAAGTTCAACAACTAGGTCAACTAGAGAAACGTTAGCAGTTGGAACACGTACAGCGCCACCGTTTAATTTACCTTTAAGTTCTGGTAATACTAATGCTACAGCTTTAGCTGCACCAGTAGATGTTGGGATCATGTTTTCAGCTGCTGCACGAGCACGACGTAAATCTTTGTGTGGTAAGTCTAAGATTTGTTGGTCGTTAGTGTAAGAGTGAATTGTTGTCATCATTCCGCGTTTTACGCCGAATTTTTCGTTTAATACTTTAGCGAATGGAGCTAGACAGTTTGTAGTACAAGAAGCGTTAGATACTACGTTATGGTTAGCTGCATCGTATTGTTCGTGGTTAACACCCATAACTACAGTGATATCTTCGTCAGAAGCTGGAGCTGAGATGATAACTTTCTTAACTGATCCACCTAAGTGTTTCTCAGCATCTGATTTTTTAGTGAAACGGCCAGTAGATTCTACTACTACTTCTACTCCGTAGTCGCTCCATGGTAATTGAGCTGGGTCACGCTCAGCGATAACTTTAATTTCTTTACCGTTAACAACGATGCTGTTTTCGTTAGCAGATACTTCTGCATTTAAAGTTCCGTGAACTGTGTCATATTTTAAAAGGTGAGCTAATGTTTTAGCATCTGTTAAGTCGTTGATTGCTACTACTTCTACCTCAGAGTTGTTAAGAGCTGCGCGGAATACGTTACGTCCGATACGTCCAAATCCATTAATACCAATTTTAGTCATTTGAATTTCCTCCTTGGGGGATTATATTAAAGGGTAAAACCCTTTGTTAACTGTTTTGCTGCACCTTCATCTGTAATTAGAATTGAAGTGTGCCCTTGTTTAATTACAGCCTGTATTGCTTTTGCCTTTGAAGAACCTCCAGCGACTGCAACAACGTGAGATACATTTTGTAAATCCTCTAGTTGCATACCAACTGTTCTTACTTTATGAACAACATTTCCTTCTTCATTAAAGTAGTAACCGAAAGCTTCGCCAACTGCTTCGCTTGCCTGAATCTTTAACCAATCTGCTTCTGAAGTACTTCTGCGACGTGCCATTGTTAACGCATCACCTATTCCATGAATGACGATATTGGAAGATCGAATCAACTCAAGAACTTCTTTCACGGAAGGCTCTGTCACAATAGACGCATATGCTTCGCTACTAACATGGTCTGGAACATACAATAAGCGATAATTACTCATCGTATTTTGCGCCATCTTGGCACAAATGGTATTGGCTTCTAATTCGACGCCTTCTCCAATTCCACCACGTGCTGGGACAAATAGCATATGTAAATCTTTGCAATCAAGTTGCATCATGTCCGCAGCAGCAGCTAGCGTAGTTCCTCCAGCCACAGCAACGATATTATTCGCTGTCAGACGGTCTTTTATACAAGTCACACAAGCACGGCCCATCTCCAGTTTGACCCAAGGTGATTCATCACTATCACCAGGGACAACGAAAACTTCATCCAAGTCTAATGTTTCCTTAAGTTGCTTTTCTAAAACCTTTAACCCGGAAATTTCTTTCATAAAGTCTTCCAAAGCAAGAACTAAAGCTGTTCCTTCTTCTGTCAAAGTCATTCCAGAAGAAGCGACGTGAACTAAGTTTTGTTCTTTCAAAACTTGAACTTCACTTCGCAATACTCGTTCTGTCATACCGAGACTTGCTGATAAGTTTCTTCTTCCAATCGGCTGCATGAGCCTAATGTATTGAAGAATTTGCATTCTCGTTTGCATAACAGGTAGCAGATCAGGTAATAATTTTTTTGTGTTCTGAATCCATGAGCGCATATCTTTTCTCCTCACTACATCGGTTCATTTTTCCTTCGTGGTCACTTTACGTCCCGTAGTGACATTTTGTGTCCCACATAGGTTAAAAAAATAATCCCTGCTACGTGTATTATTGTAACAGGAGATAGAAACTTATTCAACTCTTAACTGCATTCTTTATATAGTTTATTATGACACCTTTGTGAATGTTACCATATTCTACTTGTTTTCCGTCCATTTCTACAACCGGAATCATTAAGTGATATTTTTCTAAAAGGTCATTATCTTCATATATATCTATTTCCTCGATTTGAAAAGAATATTCACATTGTACTTCCTGTAAAACTTGTTTCGCCTTCACGCAAAGGCCACAATCTTTTTTAGTATACAGTACAACTTTCATCTTCTTCACCTATCCGATCGTTTTTCGTAATGACGAAGCTGGGATATGCATTTGTTCTCTATACTTCGCCACTGTTCTTCGAGAAATAACAATTTCATGCTCTTCTTCTAATAATTTTGAAATCTTTTGATCCGAAAGTGGCTTTTTCTTATCCTCTGCCCCAATTAGCGTTTGAATAAATTGTTTTACACGTTTTGTAGAAACTGCTTCATCTTCAGTCGTCGAAACGGCATTGCTAAAGAACGATTTCATCTCAAATAAACCGTGTGGTGTTTGCACATATTTATTTCGCGTCGCACGACTAATTGTCGATTCATGCACACTTAACTCTTCCGCTACCTCTTTTAAAGCGAGAGGTCTTAAATACTCTGGACCTTTCCAGAAGAAATCACGTTGTTTTTCCATAATAATAGTCATTACTTGCAGCAATGTCTGTTTTCTCTGCTTCAAACTACGCATAATCCACTGCACATGCTGATACTTTTCTGATACGTAAGACGCTACTTCACTTTCACTATTATTAAGAAGCGCACTATATTCAGAGTGAATTTCAATTCTCGGCATATTTCTCTCATTCATTTGTAAAACGAGGCGATCGCCATCTTTTTTCACCGCCATATCAGGTACAATGTAAAGTGGTTTATCTGAAGAAAACGCAAGACCAGGTTTTGGTTGTAATGACGTTATACAATTTACCGCACTCTGCAATTCCTCATTACTACACTTCAACACTTGAACGAGCTTTCGCCAATCTTTCTTCACGAAATAAGCGAAATGATCTTCTACAACCTCTTCTGCTAATCCATTACGTCTTTGTAAGCGCTTCAATTGCAAAGTTAAACATTCCTGAATATTACGCGCCCCTACCCCTGCTGGTTCCAGTGATTGGACAAGCTCTACAGAGCGGTCGACTACATGAATGGGCGCAGAAAGGAGCTCTGCTAACTCTTCATTCGTTTCTTGTAAATATCCATTTCCATCCATGTTCATAATAATGAAAGAAGCTACTTTTCGCTCTTCTTCATCTATTTTATAATACTGTATTTGATTTAATAAATGTTGCTGAATCGTTGTAGAATCCACACTGTAGATCTCCATCTGATTCTCGACTTGTTTGCTGGTACTTTTACTGTTGTTAGAGCTCTTTTTCTTCTCCCTCTCAAAACCACCTAACTCAATAAGGGGATTCTCTAACGATTGCTCATACAAAAACTCCGATAATTCTTGCACATTATACTGGAGCATTGTAATCGCTTGCCTTAACTCTTGTGTCATTGCCAAACGTAAGCTTTGTTCTTGTAAAAGACTTGCCTTCAAACTAATCTCCCCCTTGTTTCTATTGTACAATAAGTTTGATAAAAGGAGAATGCTATCACAGACACCCATTCCAAAATATTATTAATTTATATGTATTAATGAGATTTACAACTTACAACCTAAATTTGAATAATATTGAAAGAAAATAATAAGTTTAAAAATTATAATCAAGTACTAATAGTAAATCTTATCACCAGATATAACAAGAGAAAAATAAAAAAAAGTCCTAACCTACAAAACGTAAGTTAGGACTTTTTGACGCGCCCAGAGGGATTCGAACCCCCGGCAGACGTGGTACCGGAAACCACCGCTCTATCCGACTGAGCTATGGGCGCATGATTATAGAAAACACTTCATTTTCTTCTCATAATAATAGCAATAAAATCCATCTAAATCAATAAAAATATCCCCGTAATACCTTATGCATCTTAGCTAAAAGCATATAAAATCTATTTCACCCCTAAATTTTCCAATCATAAATTCACCCCAACTCACAAATTATAATCTTTGAATTGATATTCCAAAGGGGGCTTCATTCAATGACTGTAATTACGAAACTAAAGCAAACTGTTTCTGGATTAAAAAGTGCACAAGCTAGCTTAGAGGGATTCGCTCTTGATACGGATAACCAACAAGCGAAGCAACTTTTCCAAACAGCTGCGCAGCAAACACAAACGATTATCGATTCTTTAAACCCACGCGTTGAAGAAGTCCAACAAGAAGAACCACAATACTCACAGCAATAACAAATCAGTCTTGCTGTGAAATAGAAAAAGGATGATATGCAGTCATCCTTTTTCTATCACATTACATATTGTAATAGAAATGGAATGATAATTATGCGAAAACTCGGCCTCATAACCGCATTATTTGCACTTCTATTTAGCTCTTTTACCGGATGTGATAATAGTCCTTTAGATAAAAAAGTGAAAGAAGAAGCAAAACGAACGGAGAAAGAAAAAGGTCCAAAGTTAACAAAGACGAGTACGGAATCCTTTAATCAATCTATATCACAAGGAGCGAAGAAAAGAGCTCTCGCTATGGATGAAATTATAAAAAGCACAGCAGTGAATTCAAATTTAGATCTCTACATAGCAGTTACACCTGAGCATCACGAAAGGTTTGGATTAAAGCCGCTGCGTAAAAAGCTTCAAAAGCAACTAAGTGATGAGCACCCTACTTTCGATGTTCGTGTCAGTACAGATAAAAAAATCTTTATGTTACTCGAAAAACTCGAAAGAAAAATTAAGGAAAAAGAAGTATCTAAAGATGAAATTAATAAACAATTAAAATTCATTGGTAAAAAAATGGAGTCTAACACTTAACGCTTTTTAAAAGAAAAGGAAGGATTGCAATGGCTAGTAAAGATAAAAACTTAACCCCTGTACAACAGGAGTATAAAAAATTCGAACAAGAACGCGAACCGAAACGACCTGTCTTAAAAAATTGTATAAAAGCCTTTTTCGTCGGTGGTTTTATTTGCTTCATCGGACAACTTATTTCTACTTTTTACATCACATATTTTGATTTCACTGAACGCTCAGCAGGCAATCCAACAGTCGCAACTCTCATTTTCATCTCCATGTTACTAACTGGATTTGGTATATACGATCGTTTTGGACAGTTTGCCGGAGCAGGTACAGCTGTACCTGTTACTGGATTTGGTAACTCTGTTATTGCCGCATGTATTGAGCATCGAACGGAAGGATTTGTCCTTGGCGTTGGCGGCAATATGTTTAAACTAGCTGGTTCTGTTATTTTATTTGGTGTATTTTCCGCTTTCGTCATCGCACTTATTAAAACTATTCTCGTTCAATGGGGAGGGCTATAAATGTTACAAGGACACCGAACGTGGGTATTTGAAAACAAACCAGTCATTATCTCAACAGGGGTTGTCGGTGGACCATTTGAAGCAAAGGGGAACATCCCAGAAGACTTCGATATCCTTCATGAAGATTTATGGCTCGGACAAGATTCCTATGAAAAAGCACATAAAATTTTATTCGAAGAAGCTTGTAGTCGCGCTACTGAAAAAGCAGAGCTTCGTAAAGATGATATTCAATTTGTACTCGCAGGAGATTTAATTAATCAAATTACTCCAACAAGCTTTGCTTGCCGCACACTCGGCACTCCTTATCTCGGATTATTCGGGGCTTGCTCTACTTCTATGGAAGGTTTAGCACTTGGGGCAAGTATCGTAAATGCAAAAGGTGCAAAATATTTATTAACTGGAGCTTCAAGCCATAATACTGCTGTAGAAAAACAATTCCGCTACCCTACCGAATACGGTGGACAAAAGCCGCCTACTGCACAGTGGACAGTAACCGGAGCAGGAGCCGCTATTTTAAGCGATACTGGCCATGGTCCAAGAGTAACATCTGCAACGATTGGGCGAGTTGTTGATATGGGATTAACGGATCCGTTTAATATGGGAGGCGCAATGGCTCCAGCTGCAGTTGATACAATTGAAGCCCATTTACGTGAACGCCAAATTGATGCCTCTTACTACGATTTAATCGTAACAGGCGATCTCGGACATGTAGGACGCGAAATTGCTTATGACTTACTACATAAACACGGAACGAAAGTAACGAGCGAACAATTTCAAGATTGCGGAATTATCATTTATAGAGAAGGACAACCTGTCATAGCTGGTGCTAGTGGGCCTGGATGTTCCGCAACAGTCGTGTACGGTCATTTATTAAACCGAATGAAAAGAGGAGAGTTCAAAAAAATACTTGTCGTTGCGACAGGCGCTTTACTATCTCCACTTACATTCCAACAAGAAGAAACAATTCCATGTATCGCTCATGCCGTTTCGATTGAATTTGGAGGTGCAACGCAATGATTTTTTTCTGGGCTTTCGTCATTGGCGGACTCATATGTGTAATCGGCCAACTTATGTTTGATGTCGGCAAACTAACACCCGCTCATACAATGGCAACACTCGTTGTTGCTGGAGCTATATTAGATGGATTTAATTTGTATGAGCCATTAATTGATTTCGCTGGAGCCGGGGCAACTGTACCTATTACAAGCTTTGGTAATGCCCTCGTTCATGGCGCAATGGAAGAAGCTGCAAAACATGGCATCGTTGGCGTTATTACCGGCATGTTTAAAGTAACGAGCGCCGGTGTATCAGCAGCTATTATTTTCGGCTTCATTGGAGCATTATTATTCAAACCGAAAGGATAAGAGGTGTTTATATGACTGTTATCGCTAGCGTAAAAACTTGCCTTGCTAGTGTAAGGGGCGCTCAAGCAAGTTTAAGCTCCCTTTCATTAAATTCACAAGACGAAGAATCAAAACGCGTATTTCATGAATGTATGTTAGAAATGGACAGCGTCATCGCTGATTTAAAGGATAGAATTTCAGTATTAGAACGTGAAGAACCTCAATATAAAGGGTTTTAAGTAGACTGGAGGAAACGACTATGTCTCACCTGCCGGAATGGACACTTGTCATTCTTCGCTCTGTATTCATATTAATTATTTTATTCGCTATTACGAAATGGTTAGGGAAAAGACAAATCTCTCAGCTTTCCTTTTTTGAATACATAGCCGGAATGACGATTGGTGACATCGCTGCCCAAGTATCTACAGGGCTCGATTCAAAATTTTTTCACGGTGTCTTTGCAATACTCATTTTCGCTGTGGTACCTTTTTTAACAGGAATCCTCTCTTTAAAGAACAAAACAGCTCGGGACTTCTTTGAAGGAAAATCTACCGTATTAATAAAAGACGGAAAGATACTCGAAGATAATTTAAAGAAAGAAAAATATACGAGTGACGAATTACTGGAACTTCTCCGTGGAAAAAGTGCGTTCAGCGTAGCTGAAGTCGAATTTGCTGTCTTAGAACCGAGCGGAGAATTAAATGTATTATTAAAGAAAGATTCTCAGCCACTTACAGCAAAAGACATCGGTTTAAAAGTACCAAACGAGAAAGAACCACAAACTGTTATTATGGATGGAAATGTACTAGATGAACCTCTTTCAGCAAGCGGACATAACCGCGCTTGGCTACATTCAGAATTAGAAAAAATCGGTGTTGTTATTGAAAATGTCTTCCTCGGTCAAGTGGATTCATACGGACAACTTACTATCGACATTTACAATGACAAACTCCAAATGCCTTCTCCTCAAAACAAACCTTTATTATTAGCATCTTTAAAAAAATGTCATGCTGATCTTGAACTATTTTCCCTAGAAACAAAGTCGAAGTCAGCAAGCGAAATGTATAGTAAAAACGCGAAACAAATCGAAAAGATTTTAAATAAAGTAACCTATCTTTTAAAAGACTAATTATCGAAAGAACGCTTCAGTTAAAAGGCGTTCTTTTCTTTTTTCTCCAGTTTTCGTAACGTTTAAATTTATGTAATTCGGTTATGATGTTGAAGATACATAAGCAGGGAATTTCGAAAACATAGCGAATATTTCATGGTACAACTACATATTTTTTTGATTTAAAGTGGTTTCGTTTGACCTTTATTGACCATAATTGTATTATAAGACTAAGAAAGCTTTATAAGGAGGAAATAACAGATGAATTTAATTCCTACAGTAATTGAACAAACAAATCGTGGAGAACGCGCTTACGATATTTACTCTCGACTATTAAAAGACCGCATCATTATGCTTGGTAGTGCAATTGATGACAACGTAGCTAACTCAATCGTTTCCCAGCTTTTATTCTTGGAATCTCAAGATCCAGAAAAAGATATTCACATCTACATCAACAGCCCTGGTGGTTCTATCACAGCGGGTATGGCAATCTATGATACAATGCAGTTTATTAAGCCACAAGTATCAACAATCTGTATCGGTATGGCTGCATCTATGGGTGCATTCTTACTTGCAGCAGGTGAAAAAGGAAAACGTTATGCACTTCCAAACAGTGAAGTAATGATTCACCAACCACTTGGTGGAGCACAAGGTCAAGCGACTGAAATCGAAATCGCTGCAAAACGTATCCTATTCTTACGTGAAAAACTAAACCAAATTCTTGCTGACCGCACTGGTCAACCACTTGAAGTACTACAACGCGACACAGACCGCGACAACTTCATGACAGCAGAAAAAGCTTTAGAATACGGTTTAATCGATAAGATCTTTACAAATCGTTAATAACTAAAAGCGGAAGCGGCTCATTCAGAATCACAGGGCGATGGAGCACCTGATTCCGAGGCGCTTTTTGCCTCGAATGAAGGGGCGAAGCGACCGGAGATTCTAACCGCTGGAGCTGGATATAACTAAAAGTGGAAGCGCCCTATAATTGGGCGCTTCTTTTATATATTGTTCCCCGCTCACATACCCCATCCAGTATCCCTCTAAATATATCAACGATTTTTCAATTATATCGAACAAAACTTAAATTATATCAACGATTTTTTTAATATATCAACGGTTCGACACAACATATCGATTTACCGACAATCTACGACAAGGACAAACCACCTACATACCCCCTATCCCGAAAACTCCCTTTAAGTAAACCGCAAAAACAAAAAGCTATCGCATATACGCGATAGCTTCTTATTGTACATATGCAGCTAATGCTTCTAAAGCCTCTTCTGCATCTGAACCTTCTGTTGTAATTGTTATCATGCTTCCAGTTCCAATTGCTAAGCTCATAATCCCCATTATGCTCTTTGCATTTACTGTCTTTCCATCTTTCTCGATGAAGATATCTGCATGAAAGCGATTTGCCTCTTGTACAAACAACGCAGCCGGACGTGCTTGTAAACCGTTTTTTAATGAAACCTGAACTCGTTTTTGAACCACAGCTCCATTTCCCCTTTAACCTCTTATTTTTTTACTAACGTTTCCCCCGCGCGTAATTTCTCTGCGATTTCATCGATTTTACGCAAACGATGATTAATACCCGACTTACTAATCTTCCCCCCGGATACCATCTCACCTAACTCTTTCAATGTTACATCTTGATAATCTCTTCGTAATTGTGCAATCTCTTGTAATTTATCCGGCAAAATATCAAGACCAACTGTCTCATCAATATAACGAATATTTTCAATCTGTCTTAGTGCTGCACCAATTGTTTTATTTAAATTAGCTGTTTCGCAGTTCACTAAACGATTTACAGAATTACGCATATCACGTACGATTCGAATATCTTCAAATCTTAAAAGTGCATTATGAGCACCTATAATATTTAAAAACTCTGTAATTTTTTCTGCTTCTTTCAAATACGTAATGTACCCTTTTCTTCTTTCCAACGTCTTACTATTTAAATCAAATCCGTTCATCAGTTCACATATAGCATCATTATGTTCCTTATATAACGAAAAGATTTCTAAATGATAAGATGATGTTTCTGGGTTATTTACTGAACCACCTGCTAAAAATGCGCCACGTAAGTACGATCGTTTACAACATTTCTTCTCAATCAATTCTTGTGATATATTTCGAATAAATGAAAAGTCATCTCGAACGATATGAAGATCAGCTAATATTTCGCGAGACTTCTCAACAAGCCGCACAATATATACATTATTTTTCTTCAAGCGCATTTTTTTACGGACAAGCAATTCTACCGTCACGTCATATCCTTTTTTCAAAAGCGTATAAATCCTTCTTGCAATTGCCGCATTTTCCGTTTGAATATCGATAGATAGACGACGGTTTGAAAAAGAAAGCGACCCGTTCATTCGAAGTAACGCTGATAATTCTGCTTTCTCACAGCATTCCTTCATCTCAAGATTCGTCAACTCTTTCTTTGTTTCTGATGCAAATGACACAGTCAACACCTCCTTATACGATTATTATGGAACAAAATTCTTGTCCTATATGAATGAGGAGCGCTACCTCAAACGAGGCAACGCATATTTATAACAATGAATATAAAATGGACGCTAACTTTAACGTATCATGCCTTACAACATGATCATCATACTTCGCTAATCCCTCTTGAATAACATCAATATTATTTTCAACAAAACGTTCTTCATCCACTACAACTGGTGTAGACATTTCTTCCTCATATGACTTGCGTAATTCACAAGGAATCTCACGGTTATTTACAATTGCAGTATTGATAAATGGTTGCCCTAAATGATCGTGTAACGCCTGCACATGATCAAAAGCAGTATATCCCATCGTTTCACCCGCTTGTGTCATAACGTTACATACATATACCTTCTTCGCCTTTGCAGCAAGAACAGCGTCTCCAATTTTGTTAACAACTAAATTGGGCAATATACTCGTATACAAACTTCCAGGACCGAAAACAAGTAAATCAGCTCGTTTAATCTCAGCCAACGTTTCATGCAATGGCTCTACATCTTCTGGAGTTAAAAAGACACGATTAATCTTCTTTCCGTAATAAGGAATCTTTGATTCACCTGTTACAATTTCCCCATCTTCAAGTTCCGCATGAAGTACCGCACTTTGATTCGCTGCTGGTAATACACGTCCTCTGACATTTAATACTTTACTTGTTTCTGTAATTGCATGGAAAAAGTCTCCTGTAATCGAGGTCATACCTGCCAACAATAGATTTCCTAACGCATGACCTTTCAGTCCGTCTCCTGTTGTGAAACGGTGCTGAAATAAAGCTTCCACCAGTGGCTCTACATCCGATAACGCAACAAGTACGTTACGGATGTCACCTGGAGGTGGAATTTCTAGCTCATCACGTAATCTACCCGAACTGCCACCATCATCAGCAATTGTAACAACTGCTGTAATATCAACAGGATATTGCTTTAATCCCCTTAATAAAACAGAGAGTCCAGTTCCGCCTCCCATGATGACAATTTTAGGCTTTCTCTCTTTTTTCATCCCTTAATGGCCCTTTCTCTTCTCCACATCACGATGAGATACATGAACACTATACTCTGGTTTCAAATGTTTCCCAAGGTATTCTGTAAGCGTAACAGAACGATGCTGTCCACCTGTACATCCAATTGCAATTACAAGTTGACTTTTGCCTTCTCTTTTATAATGAGGCAGCATGAAAGTAATCAGATCCGTCAACTTCTCTAAAAACTTATGTGTCTCATTAAATTTCAGTACATACGAAGAAACTTCTTCATCTAGTCCTGTTAATGGCTTCATGTGTGGAATGTAATATGGATTTGGTAAAAAACGAACATCAAATACTAAATCTGCATCAATTGGAATACCGTACTTAAATCCAAATGACATAACATTTACACGAAATGCTTGCTCAGTTTCTGTTGAGAACAAGTGAACAATTTTTTCACGTAATTCTTTCGGTTTTAAATCCGATGTATCAAGCACAATATTCGCTCGTGCCTTCATATCTGTTAATAAATTACGCTCTGCTTCGATTCCCTTTAACGGCAAACCAGTTGGTGCAAGTGGATGCGAACGTCTCGTTTCTTTATAACGAGTTACAAGCGTACTATCTTTCGCATCTAAAAATAAAATATGAGGAATAATCCATGTACGTTCTGATAAATCATCAAGTGCTCCCCATAAATGTTCGAAAAACTCGCGGCCACGTAAATCAATACCAAGTGCCACTTTATTCATTTTCCCTTTTGAATCCGCCATAAGCTCAATAAACTTTGGCAATAACATCGGTGGTAAATTATCCACACAAAAATATCCTAAATCTTCAAAACTTTGTAAAGCTACTGTTTTTCCAGCTCCAGACATCCCTGTAATAATTACCATTTTTATATCATTATTCTCTGTCATTGTATCCTCTCCTTGACGGTTTAACTCGGATCTAATCGATATGAAAGCAACTCAAAATCTGGGGTATATACAAATGTACCGTAGATTATGCCATTTCCTTTAATTAAATAATCAATAATGTGATAATCTCCTGGCGCCATTGCTAAATCATCAATTTTATCAAATGTATGCCAACCAATGATGCCTTCTTCGCTCTCTAGTTTGTTTTCTCCTGCAAAATCTGTCGCTAAAAAGGAGAACATCATCCATTCAGAAACAACTTTATCACCTTCTTGGATGACAAAGGTGAAGACCCCCTTTAACGCTGGGTTTTTCAAATAAATACCTGTTTCTTCACGATACTCGCGAACAACGGAATCTCTTACAGTCTCACCACGCTCCATTTTCCCGCCTGGTGCAACCCACCAATTTCGGCGAGGTTTTTGGAGTAAGAGTACTTCATTATCTCTAATTAACACACAGTTTGTCACTCTTTGCATGTTTCTTCACCTCAGCTACTTGCAGTAAAATTTCTCACTGCATACTTCTTTCATTATACTATCAAAAACAGTTTGCTACAACGAAGGAGCCAGTCCTCTTTCGCTAAGCATATGCTACTCAGCAATTTTAAAAAAGCTTTCTATAACAAGTAATGTAAATGCTTATACTTTGAATGAATAGCATGAAAAATCCCCTTAACGATTTTTATCGCCAAGGGGATTAAAGTACTTATTTCTTACCGAAATAAGTAACAATCGCAAATCCTAAAATAAAGGTAATAATTGAACTTATAATTGAAAATCCGCCAGTCGGAATCCCAGGGAATACAATTACAATCGAACCGATTACAAGTCCAATAATTGCCGCAAATGTCATACTTTTATAACGATCTAATAAAAAACTAATGCCTTTACTACTTACAACAAATCCAACCATAACACCAGCACCGATAACCACGATTAAAGGTAAGTTAAGTGTAGTTAAAGCGTTAATTGCTGTTGGATACACACCAATAATTAATAAAATAAACGATCCACTAATTCCAGGAAGCAGCATGGCCATACTAGCCATCCATCCTGCGAAAAATAAACCAATTGCATTTAAAATTGTTAACGTCGTAATTGGATCTGCTGCCTTATCTGGTTTAAAGAAAGCTGTAATCGCAACAAGAATTGCTGCAACTATTAATAAAACGATGTGCTTACCTTTAAACGACGACTTTGCATCAGCTTCCCTCATTAACATCGGTAATATACTAATAATTAAACCGAGAAAGAAAAATTGAGTCGGTTCATAATGATTTGCAAGTAAATATTTAATAACGTGACTTAACGTTAAAAATGCCGCTGCCACACCAGCTGCAAGTGGAATTAAAAATCCTAAATGTTTTTTCCATTCACGACTAAAGAATCCACTAATTGCCGCAAGCAATTGTTCATAAATCCCTAACACAACAGCGATTGTACCGCCGCTCACACCAGGAATTAAATCACTAACGCCCATACAAAATCCACGATATATATTACGCCATTCCATACTGAATAAATTCCTCATTTCTTATAGTGATTTTTTCCGTAAAGTCCAGTATATCAATAAGAAAGCTTATAATCCTTATATTTTTTGACAAAACTTTGACATTTTCACACAAAAAAAGAAGAAAGCTCCTGTCGGTAGCTTTCTTCTCACAAGGTATATTATCCCTTATTTTTCTGATACAGTTTTTAATTCCTCTAATAATTCTTCTACGTAATGTTGTGCACTTTGCGCTGCAATACTACCGTCACCTGTTGCAGTTACAATTTGACGAAGCATTTTTTCACGAACATCACCAGCTGCGAAAATACCAGGAATTTTCGTTTCCATACGCTCGTTCGTTTCAAGGTAACCATTTTCATTTGTAATACCTAGTTCAACAAATGGTTTTGATAAAGGTAACATACCGATGTATACGAATACGCCGTCAGTTTTGACTTCTTTCTCTTCTCCACTATTTACGTCCACAAGTGTTACACTTCCTACTTTACCACTTGCTTCGTTGATTTCTTTTATCGTGTGGTTCCAAATGAAATCTACTTTTTCGTTTTGGAAAGCACGGTCTTGTAAAATTTTCTGTGCACGAAGCGTGTCACGACGGTGAACGATCGTTACTTTTGATGCGAAGCGCGTTAAGAACACACCCTCTTCAACAGCAGAATCTCCGCCGCCAATTACGATAAGTTCTTTTCCTTTAAAGAATGCTCCGTCACATACTGCACAATATGATACACCGCGGCCGCCAAGTTCTGTTTCACCCGGTACACCAATTTTTTTATACTCTGCACCGCTTGCAACGATAATTGCACGTGCTTTATATTCTTTTTTACCAGCAATAATTGTTTTGTATTCCTTACCATCGATGACTTCTTTCACATCACCGTATGCATATTCAGCACCAAATTTCTTCGCATGCTCGAACATTTTATTTGATAAATCTGGTCCTAAAATAGACTCATAACCTGGGTAGTTTTCTACATCTTCCGTGTTTGCCATTTGGCCACCTGGAATACCACGCTCAAGCATTAATGTGCTTAAATTTGCACGAGATGTATATACTGCAGCTGTCATACCAGCTGGTCCTGCACCAATAATAACGACATCATAAATTTTTTCTTCTGACACACTATTCACTCCTATCCATTCCTACACAATTAAGTTACCCTCATTATACTGTTAGCATCATTTTTTTCCCAATGATTTGCTTATCTTATGTGTGCGTACGCTTAACAGCTTGCACATACTTTCGGACAGTCGCTACAGATACATTATATACATCTCCAAGCTCCGACTGTGTCATTTTATTTCCTTGTTCGCCGCGTACAATGTATTCAATCGCAGCTGACCAGCCGTACACATTTGTAAATATGTCTCCAGATGTATATAAACGTATGAACGTACAAAACCAAAAGTGTAAACACTCTTCAATTAATTCATCATCTTTTTTCGTATAATTGTATAATGCATCCGCGATTCTCGCGCACTGCTCAAATTGCTGTAAATCAGCTGGAATACTCTTATGACTATTAAGTAAAAAGAAGTACTTTGCAAGTTGTGATACGATGGGAACACCGTTCTTCGCTTGCGTTATATCAAAGAAGAATCCCACCTTCTCCGGCGTTGACAATTCATTCATTAAATATAAAGCTAGCATTTGTTCTTCTAGCGTCGCACTTTGCTGAAATGATTTTCGTAATTCTTCAAATAACATGTTTTGTCCTTCATCTGCTAAATTCAGCGCATTCCACGGTTCTTTTCCCTTTTTATCAGGATGCAATTCCACGACATATTGCCACATTTTTTCAGCTAGTTGCTGATCTTTCACCATATAAGCAGAATATGCAAACCAATAATAAAAACTAACGTCTCCCTCATATCCTTGACGCTTTAATAGTTTGAACCATTTATATGCATGCTCGAAATAACCAATTGTTGCAAGTGTAGTTCCCAGTTTCAAACGATGTTCAAATGAAATTGGATATACTGAAACTAGCTGTCCCGCTAATGCTTCTACTTGTTTATGCTCTCCAATTGAATATAGAAAAATAAGTGTATTACAAAGCGCATGTATATTACCAGGATTTTTCTCTAAAATCATTTCTGTTAACTTCAGCGCTTTGTCTACATTACCCGATTGAAAATGTGCAATGGCTAAATTATTATGACCTGACCAAAATTCCGGATAATCTTTCGTAACAATTTCTAATGTAGCAATTGCTTCTTCTAATTGTCCATTACGAATATAACGATTCGCTTCTTCCTGCATAACAATTAAATCATCTTCATCTTCAATCTCTTCCGCACCCATTGCTTCTTCTTCCATAATCTCTAGAAGTTCTAATGTATCTTCTACGAATTCCTTCTCTTTTGCAACTTCTAAATAGCGATCCGCATATTTCTTCGCCTGTTGAAATAACCCCATATATGCATAATTATTTGCAATAAAATAATAGCACTGTTCAAGTTCAGGATTAGATCTAACTAACTTTAAGAAGGTTTGATTCGACTCTTGATATTCACCAGCCTCAGATAATACTGTTGCTAATTGACATAAAATAAACGGCTCCTTCTCACTTTGTGCCGCTCTTCGAAAATATTTAATTGCATCTTGCAATTTTTGTCCTTTGTAAGCTCTCATCCCTTTTTTATAAAAGAAGTCCGCTAATTGATTAAAAGAGATAACTTGTCCGTTCTCCTTATATATCCTTTGATTTTTCCCCATATATCCTCCAGTTTTTTGTTTTCTTCGTTCACACATTCTTCTATCTATAAGTATAAACGATTCCGTAAAAAACAAAACAGTATATTATACTCAATTATTTCCTTTTTATTCATAAAAAAAGAGGAGAAATGTTACATTTTCACCATGAACCTTCTCTGGCGGTCATTTGCTCTTTCGTATAAATAATACGCATTGGATTTCCACCTACGAAAGCACCGCTCGGTACATCTCTATGAACAAGTGTGCCAGCTGAGACAGTCGCACCGTCTCCAATTTTCACACCTGGTAATATTGTTACATTCGCTCCAATCATCACTTCATTTCCAATGACGATTTCCCCAAGTCGATATTCACGAATTAAATATTCATGTGCTAAAAGCGTTGTGTTATAGCCAATAATCGAATTCTCTCCCACAGTTATCTTTTCTGGGAACATAATATCCGGCATTACCATAAGCGCAAATGATGTTTTCTTTCCTACTTTCATCCGTAAAAAAGTGCGGTACAACCAATTCTTCACAGATAAAAATGGCGTGTAACGTGCAATTTGGATAATAATAAAGTTTTTCATTACCTTCCAAAAAGACACTGTTTTATACACATTCCATAATGAATTTTCTCCTGAAACAGGATAGCGCGTTGTCCGTCGCACTTAGCTCGCTCCTCTACTAACTTACTTGGACCTTTATGAACGGTTCATATTAGACAAAATCGGTAGCAAATCACTCATTTTATCTAGCATAAAGTCCGGCTTGTAAGCCTCTAAATACGCTCTACCTTTCAACGTCCATGAAACCGCAGCTGTTTTCGTCCCCGCATTTTGACCACCGACAATATCATGATGATTATCCCCAACCATCAATGCTTCTTCTGGTTTTGCATCTAATAATTCAAGCGCTTTTTGAAGTGGCTCTGGATGTGGTTTCACATGCTCTACATCATCAATTGTCACGACAACATCAAAAAATTCATCAAGCTTTGACAACTGTAATCCCATCTCAACGGTTTGTCTCGCTTTCGTTGTAACAATACCAACTTTATAACCTTGCTTCTTCAACTCTCGAACTGTTTCATATACAGTTTCATATTCTTCTACTAATTCATCATGATGATCATGGTTAAATTCGCGATAACTTGTAATCATCTCTTCAACCTTACTTTCATCAATCTTACTGAAAGTATCATGCAAAGATGGACCGATAAATGGCAACACATCTTCACGCTTATATTGATTTGGATAATATGTATTTAAAGTATGTAAAAAAGAAGAAATAATAAGTTCGTTTGTATTAATTAAAGTTCCATCTAAATCAAATAAAACTGTATTTATTCTCATCGACTTAGTCCTTTCGCCTTCCTGAATATGAAAGAAGCAGCATCTTATAATAAGATGCTACTTGTCTCTAATTTTCTAAATATCTTTTATCAGCTTGCCCCATTTTTCGTCTCACAATAATGAAAATAATAGAAATAACAACAAGTCCAATTGACATTACTTGTGCAATACGAAGTGGTCCTAGCATTAAACTATCTGTACGTAAGCCTTCTACGAAGAAGCGTCCTACTGAATACCAAATTAAATATGTGAAGAATAATTCCCCGCGACGTAAATTCACTTTTCTTAATGCAAGTAGTAAAATTACGCCTGCAAAATTCCATAATGATTCATATAAAAACGTCGGATGATAGTACACACCCTCAATATACATTTGATTAATAATAAAATCCGGTAAATGAAGACCTTCTAAAAACTGTCTCGTTACTTCATCACCATGCGCCTCTTGGTTCATAAAGTTTCCCCATCGGCCAATTGCTTGTCCTAGTAAAATACTTGGTGCAGCAATATCAGCCAACTTCCAGAAAGAAAGTCCGCGTCGTTTCGCAAAAAGAACACCTGTAATAACAGCCCCGATTAAACCACCATGAATCGCCAAACCACCTTGACGAATATTAATAATTTGACTCGGATTTTGTGCGTAATATTCCCATTCAAAAATAACATAGTACATTCTCGCAAAAAGAATAGCGATCGGTACTGCAATTAATACAAGGTCAACAAATGTATCTTTTGGAATACCTAGCCTTTCTCCCTCGCGAGTTGCCAGCCAAAGACCTAATAGCACACCTGTACCGATAATAATCCCGTACCAATACACAGGAAACGGCCCAAGTTGGATAGCTACACGGTCAAGCTGTGGTACAGAAGCTAACAGCATATGTATATGACCTCCCTCTCCAAAGTTTACTCCTGATTTCCTAACTCAATTGCACTCATTAATCGTTCAGAGAACTGCTGTGCTGCATTGACTCCCATGCGTTTTAAACGGAAGTTCATCGCTGCTACTTCAATAATAACAGCCAAGTTTCGACCAGGACGAACTGGAAGTGTAATCTTCGTAAGCTCTGTATCAATAATTTTCATCTTCTCTTCATCAAGACCTAGGCGATCGTAATTTTTCTTTTGATCCCAAATTTCAAGATTAATAACAAGTGTAATACGCTTATAATTTCGTACTGCCCCTGCACCGAATAACGTCATAACGTTAATGATACCTAGACCACGAATTTCTAATAAATGCTCGATTAAATCTGGTGAGCTTCCGACTAACATGTCTTCATCTTCTTGACGAATTTCTACACTATCATCCGCAACAAGACGGTGACCACGCTTTACAAGCTCAAGAGCTGTCTCACTTTTACCAACACCACTTTGACCTGTAATTAAAACACCAACACCGTAAATATCTACTAACACACCATGAACAGCAGTTGTTGGTGCTAACTTACCTTCTAAATAGTTGGTTAAACGACTTGATAATCTAGTTGTCGTTTGAGAAGAACGTAATAAAGGCATACCTGATTCACGTGATGCTTGTAATAACTCATCTGGTACATCTTGATTACGAGTTACAATAATACATGGCGTCTCCTCAGTACAAAGCGCTTTCATTCTCTCTTGTTTTTGCTCTGACGTTAACGTGTCAAAGAACGTAAGCTCCGTCTTTCCAAGAAGCTGCACACGATCTGCTGGATAATATGTAAAAAATCCTGCCATTTCAATTCCAGGTCGTGATAAATCACTTGTATCAATCGGACGATGAATGCCTTCTTCACCACTGATTAACTCCAATTGAAATTGTTCAATTAAATCTTTTGTCCTTACTTTCGGCATATGTATAAACCTCCACTCCGCTGCGGGTTCAGTCTCGTTTGATGTAAAATTCCATTCTATCGGATATTGTACCATTTTTTTCTGGAAACAAGAAATACGGTTTCTAATAAATAGAAAAAAACATTTCATACGAATAATGAAATGTTTTTCTTTTTGTCACTTTCTCTTTTTTTCATATAGAGGTTCAACAATTGCCTTTTCAATTATCATATTAAAAATTGAAATACAAATTGCCGCAACAATCGCTACACCAAATCCTGATATATTAAAAGCATCTCCTAATAATGAATCTGCTATTTTTAACGTAATCGCATTAATAACAATTAAGAAGAAGCCGAAAGTTACAACAGTAATTGGTAGCGTAATTAAAATTAAAAATGGCTTTACGAACACATTTAAAACCGCCAATATAATACTCGCAATAATTGCAGTTTGTATATTTGCTACGTAAAATGCATCTGGTGCAATCCCTTTTAAAAGTCCCGATACAGCGATTAACACAACGCTATTTACAAGAAGTGATACAATCCATCTCATTTCGTCACACATCCTTTTAAACATATATATTTCATCATACGCTAATAGATAATAAACGCAAGTATGATACAAACACTTATATCAACTTATTCTATCTTTCATGCTTGTATACCTACTAACATGCTTACCAGTTTTTCCTCGTAAAATAAAAACCGAGCGTCATTTCCACTCGGTTTTCATCAATAAACTTATTGCGATAACTCTACTTCTTTTATTTTCTCTTTCATTCTTGCTTTATCACGATTTAAAATCTCTTTTAAATACTTACCTGTGTATGAGCGTTCTTCTTTCACTACTTGCTCTGGCGTTCCGGAAGCAACGATTTGTCCACCTTTATCTCCGCCCTCTGGTCCAAGGTCAACGATATAATCCGCTGTTTTAATTACATCTAAATTATGTTCAATTACAAGTACCGTCTCACCGCTCTCAACAAGACGTTGCAGCACTTCTAGAAGACGTGCAATATCATGCGCATGCAAACCAGTCGTTGGCTCATCTAAAATGTATAACGTACGACCTGTAGAACGACGGTGTAATTCAGAAGCTAATTTCACACGCTGTGCTTCCCCACCAGATAATGTTGTTGCTGGTTGACCTAATTTCATATAACCAAGCCCAACATCTACAAGAGTTTGAAGTTTACGCTTAATTTTAGGAATATTGGCGAAGAATTCTACTCCATCTTCAATTGTCATCCCTAACACTTCAGAAATATTCTTATCTTTATATTTCACTTCTAACGTTTCACGATTATATCGTTTACCATGACAAACTTCACACGGAACATACACATCTGGTAGGAAATGCATTTCGATTTTAATAATTCCATCACCACGGCACGCTTCACAACGGCCACCTTTTACGTTAAAGCTGAAACGTCCTTTTTGATATCCGCGCACTTTCGCTTCATTCGTTTGTGCAAACACATCACGAATATCATCGAATACACCTGTGTACGTCGCTGGATTAGAACGTGGTGTACGACCAATTGGTGATTGATCAATATCAATTACCTTATCTAAATGTTCAAGACCTTTAATCTCTTTATGAGTACCTGGCTTCGCTTTCGCTTTATATAACTTTTGAGCTAACGATTTATATAATACTTCATTAATCATCGTACTTTTACCAGAACCAGATACCCCTGTTACCGCTACAAACGTACCGAGTGGGAATGACATTTTCGCATTCTTTAAGTTATTCTCTTTTGCGCCGACAATCTCTACTTTACGTCCATCACCTTTACGTCTTTCAAGTGGAACTGGAATAAACTCTTTACCACTTAAATACTTCCCTGTTAATGAATTCTCATCTTGCATAACTTCAGCCGGCGTCCCCGCTGAAACGACCTGTCCACCGTGAATACCTGCACCAGGCCCTATATCAAGTAAATAGTCAGCAGCCATCATCGTATCTTCATCATGTTCAACAACGATTAACGTATTACCTAAATCGCGCATTTCTTGCAATGTACGAATAAGACGATCGTTATCACGCTGGTGTAAACCAATTGAAGGCTCATCAAGAATATAAAGTACGCCAGTTAGACGAGAACCAATTTGCGTCGCTAAACGAATACGCTGCGCCTCACCACCTGATAAAGTTCCTGCAGCACGACTTAACGTTAAATAATCTAAACCAACGTTCACTAAGAATCCAACGCGCTCCTGAATTTCTCTTAAAATTAAATGAGCTATTTTTTGTTGCTTCTCCGTTAGCTCTACATTCGAGAAGAATTCTTGTACTTCTTGAACTGAATACTTCGTTACGTCAGCAATCGTTTTATTGCCAACAAATACAGCTAAACTCTCAGGCTTTAAGCGTCCACCTTTACACTTTGGACAAGCTTGTTCTGCCATATACTTTTCCATTTGCTCACGAATGTAATCGGAACTCGTTTCACGATAACGACGTTCAATGTTTGGAATAACACCTTCAAATAAAATCTCATTTTCCTTTACTTGACCAAATTCATTTACATAGCGGAAATAAACCTTCTCTTCCCCGCTTCCGTACAACACTTTATCAAATAAATCTTTCGGTATATCTTTCACAGGAATATCCATATCAACGCCGTAGTGATTACATACAGATTGTAAAAGTTGTGGATAGTATTGTGAACTTGTCGGTTCCCAAGGTGCAATCGCATGTTCATTTAATGATAAATCCCAGTTCGGGATAACAAGCTCTAAATCTACCTCTAGCTTTGAACCAAGTCCATCACAAGAAGGACATGCTCCGAACGGACTATTGAATGAGAACATACGCGGCTCTAATTCTCCAATTGAAAAACCACAATGCGGACAAGCGTGATGTTCACTAAACAGAAGTTCCTCTTCTCCCATAACATCGATTAACACTCGTCCCCCGCCAAGCTTTAATGCACTTTCAAGTGAATCAGCAAGACGGCTTGCGATCCCTTCTTTTACAACAATACGGTCAATTACAACTTCAATGGAATGCTTCTTGTTTTTATCTAACGCAATATCTTCAGATACATCAAGCATTTCACCGTCAACGCGAACACGAACATAACCTTGCTTCTTAATATCTTCAAGTACTTTTACATGCGCACCTTTTCGCCCAGAAACGATAGGCGCTAACACTTGTAATTTCGTACGTTCAGGATATTCAAGAACACGGTCTACCATCTGCTCTACTGTTTGTGACGTAATTTCAATGCCATGATTCGGACAAATTGGCGTACCAATTCGTGCAAATAATAAACGTAAGTAATCATAAATCTCCGTTACCGTTCCGACAGTTGAACGTGGATTACGACTCGTCGTTTTTTGATCGATTGAAATTGCTGGTGACAATCCTTCAATCGTGTCCACATCTGGCTTATCCATTTGTCCTAAAAACTGGCGCGCATACGCAGATAATGATTCTACGTATCTGCGCTGCCCTTCTGCATAAATCGTATCAAATGCTAATGATGATTTCCCCGAACCAGACAATCCCGTTACAACGACAAGCTGATTTCTCGGAATGGTTACATCAATATTTTTTAAGTTATGTGCTCTAGCACCTTTTACAACGATAAAATCCTTGCTCTTACTCACTTTTTTCACCCTTCCGCTTTTAATTCTAATAGTAAATCTCTTAGTTCAGCTGCACGCTCGAAGTCTAACGCTTTTGCTGCTTCTTTCATCTCTGCTTCCATCTTCGCAATTGTCTTTTCGCGCTCTTTTTTCGTCATTTTCTTAGCAGGAGTTGCTTCGTATGTTTCTGTCTCTTCAGCAGCTGTCGTTGCACGGATAACATCACGAACGCCTTTTTGAATCGTTTTCGGCGTAATACCATGCTCTTCATTGTAAGCTTCTTGTATACTACGACGACGCTTCGTTTCTTCAATCGCAATTCCCATAGATTTCGTTATACGATCTGCATACATAATAACGCGGCCGTTTTCATTACGCGCGGCACGACCGATTGTTTGAATTAATGAACGTTCTGAACGCAAGAACCCTTCCTTATCAGCATCTAAAATAGCTACAAGTGATACTTCCGGAATATCTAATCCTTCTCGCAATAAGTTAATGCCGACAAGTACATCAAATTTACCGAGGCGAAGATCGCGGATAATTTCAATACGTTCTAACGTTTTAATTTCAGAGTGAAGATAGTTAACTTTAATTCCTACATCTTTTAAGTAATCCGTTAAATCCTCTGACATTTTCTTCGTTAAAGTCGTAATTAATACACGTTCATTTTTTGCAATACGATCTTGAATCTCTCCTAATAAATCGTCAATTTGCCCTTCAATTGGTCGTATATCAATTGGTGGATCTAAAAGCCCTGTTGGACGAATAATTTGTTCTATTACTTCTGGCGACTGCTCTAACTCATACGGTCCTGGCGTTGCTGAAACATAAATAACTTGATTCGTTTTCTCTTCAAACTCATCGAATGTGAGCGGTCTATTATCTAAAGCTGACGGCAGACGGAATCCATGATCCACAAGCACTTGCTTACGCGCTTGGTCCCCGTTATACATCGCTCTTACTTGTGGTACTGATACGTGCGATTCATCCATAACGATTAAGAAATCTTTCGGGAAATAGTCTAATAGCGTATACGGCGTTGCCCCCGCTGGACGAAGTGTTAAATGACGGGAGTAGTTTTCAATACCTGAACAAAATCCCATCTCGCGCATCATTTCTAAATCATAACGTGTACGCTGTTCTATACGCTGCGCTTCTAACAACTTGCCGTTATCATTTAATTCCTTTAAACGCTCTTCTAATTCTTTTTCGATATTTTCAATAGCGACCTTCATCTTTTCTTCACGTGTAACGAAGTGAGATGCTGGGAAGATTGCTACATGATCACGTTCTGCTAATACTTCACCTGTTAACGCATTTACTTCACGAATACGATCGATTTCATCACCGAAAAATTCGATTCGAATACAATGCTCATCAAGTGATGCCGGGAAGATTTCAACTACATCTCCTCGCACACGGAATGTACCACGCTTGAAATCAATATCATTACGTCCATACTGTACATCAACAAGTTCACGAAGCAATTGATTACGGTCTTTTTCCATACCAACTCGAAGCGAAACAACTAGCTCGCGGTATTCTTCTGGAGAACCTAAGCCATATATACAAGAAACACTCGCAACAATAATTACATCGTCCCGTTCAAATAATGCAGACGTTGCCGAGTGACGCAATTTATCAATTTCATCATTAATCTGCGCATCTTTTTCAATAAACGTATCTGTTTGTGGTACATACGCTTCTGGCTGATAATAATCGTAGTAACTAACAAAATATTCAACTGCATTATTCGGGAAAAAGTCTTTCAACTCACTATATAACTGCCCTGCTAACGTTTTATTATGAGCCATAACAAGTGTTGGCTTTTGCACTTCTTTAATGACATTTGAAATCGTAAATGTCTTACCCGTTCCTGTTGCTCCAAGCAACACTTGCTTTTTCTTTCCACTATTAATTCCCTCTACAAGCTTCTCTATAGCTACCGGCTGATCACCTTGCGGGGAATACGCTGAGACAATTTCAAATTGACGTTCCAAGAAAATCCGACCTCCTCATAAAAATCTGTATTATTATTTTACCACGAATACCTATAAAAAACCTAAAAAAACGAACAGATATTCGGTAAAGTTTTCGACAATATACACATAGAAAAAGGAAGGAGTAAATACTTCCTTCCTCTACTAACTCTATTTTTTTGATACATATAATAAGTCATATCCATTGCGTCCATCTTCATTCGTACAATCTGTTAACCGATAAGTACTTTCTGATTCGCGCTGCTCTTTAACAATACTTTTACAACTATCTTTATGTAATCCTTTATGGTCACCAGCAAACTTGTCTTGTCTACTATCTAACACATAAAGGATATCTTTCCCACTATGCTCTAACGTTTGAAAAACCGGGTCACCTTCATCGGTATACTGTACAATTCTTATTTTATCAACTTTCCCTTGATCAACGTTCATAACGAACTGTTCGAATTTATCTAGATTGGAAGTTCCTACTCCCTTTACAATGACATCATTCTTCTTATCAATTGTAGTGCTAGATGGTGAACATGCTACTAAACTAAAGAGAAATAGACATATACAGCTGATTCTTTTTTCTATTGTCATCCTCTCCTATAAAAATTATTTGTATACCAGAAAAGCTACTTTCAACTATGAAAGTAGCTTTTCTTTTCCTTTCTCCTTCTTCGGAAAAATCACATATGAAAATGAAATTGCTGTATCAACTAAAAATACAATCGCCCACACTTGGCTCACGCGACTTGCAGCTTTATTTAAAACGATTCCCGATTCTAACCAATTACCCCATTGTTCAAATGGAATAAATCCATACGCGAAGAAAAAGAATATGTGCACACCAACGAATAAAACAAGATGTAATACCCAATTTTTTATTTCCTGCTTTGCATAGGCCATGCCTATTAATTCTACCTGTTCTTCAATAATAGGCGCCGGTTCATTACGCCATTTCGCAACTGATTTTTGTGCAAATATATCAAGCTTCTTCAAATCCTTTTTCCCGTAGAAAACTGCATACAATAAAATAATTACAGTAATAATTTGAAAGTTAGAGAACTTTCCTGTTTGATAATAGTCCACTACTCCTAAAGTTAAAATAAACACTTCATTTACGAGGAGTACAATTCCCATAATAAAACTCGCCTTTTTCAAACGGAATCCGTAGCGAAGTAAAAAGAAACCGATAGCTGATAACCAAAATACAATTTCTGCCCCAATTAAAAAATACCAACGATATTCTGCGAGTATGCTCATTTATCCTTCTCCCTTTCATCATAAATACGAAAAGCCTCATCCATATACACTAAAAGTTCTTCTTCAATTGGATACATGCTCATTTTCTGTGAATCTTCCTTCGATTTTCTAACTTCCCATAACTTATCTAAAAACGCTTCATCACCATTGGCCATTTCTAAACACTTCTGCATTAATCTCTTCATTGCCCCTTGTACCTCATCACTAGCAGCTTCTTTACCGTCTTTCATAAAAGTGCGTAATTGCTTTAATAAATCTACCCATTCTAAAACATTCGGATCTTCCTTACTCATGTTTGGTAAATTATGAAGCAATTTTTGTTCTTCCTTTGAAAATACTTCATTTTGAAATATTTCACGTATACGAGGAGACTGCTTCGAAAGCTGAATCAGTTCAAACATAACTTTCCAATCGAGTTCTCCCTCCACATCTACCGAATAAACAACTGCTTGTAAAACACTCTCCATTCGATTAAATTTCTTTTGTTCTTCCTGTACAAACCGAAGTTGTTTTTCAAGCGAATTTTTTAAATCCAGCTCACCTTTTACTAACATATTCGCAGTTTCTTTTAATGAAAATCCCATTTCTTTTAAAAATAAAATTTGTTGCAAACGAATAACGTCATTTTCACTATATAACCGATGTCCACCCTCTGTTTTTCCGCTCGGCTTTAATAAATCTATTTGATCATAATAACGTAGTGTACGTACTGTAACCCCTGTTTCTCTCGTCAATTCTTGTATTGAAATCACTACCATCACCTCTTCCCTTTCATTATAAAAGATGACGTTACGTAACTTTCAAGCTTTTTGTAAAAAAAATACAAAAAGCTGTTTATACAAAATGTATAAACAGCTTTTATGGAAATAACCCCTTTTGTATGGCGCGCCCACAAAATAAAATAAGTGCTCCAACAACAACACTCGTTGCCGTTTTATGATAATGGGCTAATAATAATAAATAATACGATAAACCTACAGTACCAATCATAATACAAATACTCGGCACTGGATTACGAGAAAAGTTTTGCATTCCCCAAAGAAGCGAAAATATAGCTGTAGCGACACATAACACCGGTAATCCCATCCCAGTTCCCCTTTTTCTATCTATTATTCCTTGTTGCTAACACGCTCGTTGATGCGATACTAATTAATAAATCAAAACCAATCCTTATATATTTAAACGTTTACTCTAATTGAAATCTCTCAAGCTTATCATTTATTTTCTTTCTCCTTACTCCAGCGTAAATATTTCCTCCACCTTCACTCCAAAATATTTGGCAATTTTTAAAGATAACTCTAGACTCGGATTGTAATGATGATTTTCAATCGCCACTATCGTCTGCCGCGTCACCTGCATCACCTTTGCCATTTCAACTTGTGTTATATGATTTTGCTTTCTTAACTCTTTTATTTTATTTTTCACACCCATAGGATCCACCTTCAAAAGTAAAGATATCTTTACTTAAATTATAAATATTTTCCAGTTATAAGTAAAGATATCTTTACAAATTTTAGAAAAATGTTTCATTGAACATCTACTCTAACAAAGTACAAGAGTAATTCAATTTATATCAGCGATTTTCTAAATATATCAGTGCAACTTGAAATATATCGGCGATTTCCCAAATATATCAGCGCAACTCCATTTATATCGGCGATTTTCCAAATATATCGACATCCGTAGCGCTACTATAATCATAAGAAAAAGCTGTCCCCAAATACCTTCGGGAACAGCTTTCTCCTCTACTACATAAATCCTAACGCATATACAAGAACGTATCCAAGAACCGATAAGCAAACCGAGCCAATCAGCCCCGCCACAAATGCTTTACTTCCTAATTTACGGAACGTTTTAAACTCTACATTTAAACCGAGCCCTGCCATCGCCATTGCGATAAGCATGTAAGCAAGAACAACAATGTATCCCGCAACAACTTCTGGAATAATCCCGAGCGAATGCACTGCACTCATCGCTAAGAACCCGAAAATGAACCATGGTATTGGAAGTTCGCGCCATGATCTTTTTCCCTCGCTACCTTCACTCTTACCAAACCATAATCCGATTAAAATCGCTACTGGTACAAGCATTGCAACGCGCGTTAGTTTCACGATAACTGCGATATCTACAGCCGTGCTTCCTCCTGGCGCCGCAGCCGCAATTACGTGAGCAATTTCATGCAGTGTCGCCCCTGAGAACACTCCATATCCGTATGGAGATAGGCCAAGCACTGGATATAATAACGTATAAATAAGCGTAAATATTGTACCTAAAATTGCAATGATCGCCGCTCCAACTGCTGTTTCGTCATCTTTTGCTTTCACTTGCGGTGCAATTGCCACAACCGCGGCCGCGCCGCAAATTGCCGTACCGCATGCTGTTAAAATCCCAAGTTTCTTTTCTACTTTAAATACTTTCGTTAGTCCGTATACAACAAAAATAGTAAATGTAATAACAACCGCCGCGATGACCAATACTTTCGGCCCCGCCTTCGCAATATCAACAAGATTTAATCGCATTCCAAGTAAGATGATCCCAAAGCGCAGTAACTTCTTGCTCGCAAAGTTCGTTCCTGCAATCGCATCATGAGGAACTCCAATTGCAGCGCGCCAAACCATCCCAATTAGAATAGCAATTACTAATTGTCCCATAATATTTAAAAATGGAAGCTCTGCTAAATATTTCGCGGCAATTGCGATTAATAATGTAATCCCAATTCCTTGCGAAAATCCAAAGCCCTTCTTCTTTTGTATAACAAGTGTTTGTTCCACCTTGTACCACCCCAATAATCGTATTGGAACATGCATGTTCTTTCTACTTACATTATAAGAGAGTTTCTATAATAAGTTTAATACCAATACCAAATCTCTATCATCAGAAATACTTATGATAAGATGAAAGAAAAACGAAAGGAGCTTTGCAAATGAACGTAGACATTTTAAAAATTTTTGTTACTGTCGTTGAACAGAAACACTTCTCTCGTGCAGCGGAATTATTAAATCTTTCACAGCCTGGCGTAAGTATGCATATACGCAACTTAGAAAACGAATTTGGAACTACACTCATTCAGCGATCTCCGAAACATGTCCAAGTCACGGAAGCTGGAAATATATTATATATTCATGCAAAGCAAATGCTCTCTCTTTACGAAGATGCTAAGCAAGAAATTAATGAACTACATAACGTTGTAACAGGAACACTTCGCATCGGTGCTAGTTTTACAATTGGCGAATACTTACTTCCAAAAATACTCGCTAACTATGCGAATGAAAATCCACGCGTCGAAGTGCATACCTTTATCTCAAATACAGAAGAAGTTTTGCAAAGTCTTCGCTCTAATCAAATTGATATCGGCTTAGTGGAAGGGCAAGTCGTATACGCTGATGTTAACGTTGAAACATTTATGCAAGATGAAATGAAGCTCGTCGTTCCGCCAAATCATCCACTACTCCGCACAAAGGAAATAAATGAAAGCACACTCCAAGATCAAGTATGGGTACTAAGAGAAAGTGGTTCTGGTACACGCGCTTATAGTGACCGCTTTATTCATCAACACCATTTAAAAATGAAACGATTCTTTACATTCAGTAGTATCCAAAGTGTAAAGGAAGCTGTTAGTGCCGGTCTTGGCATCGCTATACTTTCTGATTGGACTGTACGGAAAGAGCTACTAGCAAAAGAACTATTCCACGTCGAAGTTCCAAATGAACAACTAATCCGTCCGTTTTCCATCGTACGCGGTAAATATTTCATTCCATCTAAAGCCATTCAAGTGTTCTTAAATCATGTAGATTCTTTTGCGAAAAAACAGAGTTGACCCTCACATTAGTGTGAAGGTTTACAATACATGTAGAAGGAGTGAAACGCATTGCGAATTGGAGAATTATCAAAAGAAACTGGCGTTAGTGAAAGATCACTAAGACATTACGAAGAAAAGGGCTTACTCCCTTCTAAGCGCCTCGCAAATGGTTACCGTGATTTTGATGAAAGTGCCATCGAAAAAGTGGAGCTTATTCAAATGTACTTACAAATTGGCTTAAATTTAGAAGAGACGGCAAGGATGCTGCGCTGCCTTGAAATTGAACCGCACCTGTACGACAATCCGTGTAGCAGTATCCTTACGCTTTACGAAGATAAACTCAATGAAGTAACAAAGCAAATCACATTACTTTCCAACATCCAAGCGAATTTGCAAAAACACGTTTCACTCCTAAAACAAGCAAAAGAAAAGGAATGATTACATGTTTGTTATACATGGCAGTTCAAGACAAAACGGAAATACAGAAGCTTTAACACATATGATGATAGAGGACATTGAAACAGAACAAATTTATTTGCGTGATCATACCGTCTATCCTATTACAGACCAACGTCATGATGCAGAAGGATTCCAATCCGTAAATGATGACTATGAGCAGTTAACCAAACGCATGCTAGAGCACGACACGATTATCTTTGCTACACCATTATATTGGTACGGAATGAGTGGACATATGAAAAACTTTGTTGATCGCTGGTCACAAAGCTTGCGCGATACATCTCTTCATTTCAAAGAAAAAATGAAAGGCAAAAAAATGTATGTTGTCATCGTTGGCGGGGATAATCCAAAGCTAAAAGCATTACCGCTTATTGCTCAATTCCAATATATCTTTGATTTTGTTGGTTCTTCATTTGAAGGTTATGTTATTGGAGATGCGAATGGACTGGATGAAATTAAAAACGATGCTGAGGCGCTAGCTAAGGCACAAGTTTATAATAACGAATTCAAAAATCACAAGCTGAAATAAGTTTGACAAACTATTTAGACTTAGCGACGCAAGAAGAATTAGAAATCATGTTACAAGAATACCCTGGTACAATACTTTTCATTAGCCATGATCGTGCCTTTATTCGCTCTGTTGCAGACCATATTCTACAAGTAGACGAGAGTGAACCAAGGGTATTCCACGGTAATTACGAACAATACACAAAAAGAACAACGGGGGATTCTGTAAACGTTACTGAACAAGAACTATTACGATTACAAACAAAACTAACAGAAATCATTGGCCGAGTTTCCATACAAAATCATCACGATGACATCACATCTCTCAACCAAGAATACGAAACATTATTAGCTCAAATCCGGAAATGTAAGGAAGCGCTCTAATGTCTTCCCTATATATCGACAAGGCCTTCCGCATTTCCCAAGAAATATTGAAACTTCGACATAGAATATAAAAAGCCGTGCATTAGCACGGCTTTTTACTTTAAATACGAACAGCAGTCCCGCTCACTGCAACCATTAGCATCCCTTCGCGAACTACTTCATAATCCACGTCGATACCGACAATTGCATTTGCATTTTTTTGTCTTGCGAAAGTTTTCATCTCTTCCATTGCGATGTCACGCGCTTCTTTTAATTTACTTTCATAAGCGCCAGCACGACCGCCGACAACGTCACGGACAGAGGCAAAAAGGTCACGAACGATATTCGCGCCCATAATCGCTTCTCCATTGACGATATCGATATACTCAATAATTTCTTTTCCTTGAATTGTAGACGTTGTTGTTACAATCATACTTTATAGCCTCCCATATGAGATTTTTACCTACTTATGGTGCACTAATTCTGTACAAATTATATTTACGAACTAAACTGAGCTTCGTATAACCTACTGTATCCTCCACCTTGCTCAATTAATTCATTATGTGAACCTTGTTCTGCAATACCATCTTTATTTACAACGACGATGCGATCTGCATTTTTAATCGTTGCAAGTCTGTGAGCGATAACTAATGTTGTACGGCCAACAGATAGCTCCGCAAGCGATTTTTGAATCGCAAGTTCTGTCTCTGTATCTAATGCAGAAGTTGCTTCATCCAATATTAAAATTGGAGGGTTTTTCAAGAACATACGAGCAATAGCTAGACGCTGCTTTTGTCCACCTGAAAGTTTCACGCCGCGCTCACCGATAACAGTATCTAAACCGTCCGGCTGTGAGTAAATTAAATCTTCTAATTGCGCACGTTTTACTGCCTGCCAAATTTCAGCTTCTGATGCTTTTAAATTTCCGTAAGCGATATTTTCACGAATTGTTCCTGAGAATAAGAACACGTCTTGCTGCACAATTCCAATTTGCTTACGAAGTGAAGATAATGTCATATCTTTCGTATCAATTCCATCAATTTGAATCGATCCAGATGATTGCTCATAAAAACGTGGTAATAGGCTACATAACGTCGTTTTCCCAGCTCCTGATGGTCCAACGAACGCAACTGTTTCACCTGCATGTATTTTCAAACTAATGTCATTTAAAATCGGTTCTTTGTTTTCATATCCAAACGTAATGTTGTTATATTGAATATCACCGTGTACATGCTTCACTTCCATTGCATCTTTAGAATCTACAATGTCAGGCTCTGTTTCAAGAAGCTCTACATATCTTTTAAAACCGGCGATTCCTTTCGGATAGCTTTCGATTACCGCGTTAATTTTTTCAATTGGGCGGAAGAAAATATTCGTTAATAGAACGAATCCGATAAATCCACCGTACGTTAATTCTCCTTGCAGAACAAACCATGTACCGCATATTAAGACGAAGAGCGTTACGAGACGCATGAGCATATAACTAATCGATGAATTTAAAGCCATAATTTTATACGCCATTAATTTCGTTGTACGGAAACGAGCGTTGTTCACAGCGAATTGCTCTTTCTCAAACTTTTCATTTCCGAATGCTTGTACAACACGAATGCCCCCTACATTGTTCTCAATGCATGCATTAAAATCAGCAACATCTGAGAATAAACGTCTAAATGTACCTGTCATTTTTTTATTGAAGTACAGCGCTAACCATAATAGGAATGGAATGACGAAGAACGTTAATAACGCTAACTTCCAGTTGATCATCATCATAAATGAGAATGCCCCAACTAAAGTCATTACGGCGATAAATAAATCTTCTGGTCCATGGTGAGCAATTTCCCCAATTTCCATTAAATCGTTTGTAAGGCGTGAAATTAAATGACCTGTTTTATTATTATCAAAAAATCTGAATGATAGCTTTTGAATATGATCAAATAATTTCTGCCTCATATCTGTTTCAATGTTAACACCAAGCATATGTCCCCAATATGTAACGACATATTGTAAGCTTGCGTTTAACATATAAACTGCGAGTAAACCGAAACAAGCCCATAAAATAAGCGTCCAGTTTTGCCCTGGCAATAACTTATCAATAAATTGATTTACGATAAGCGGGAAGCCGAGTTCTAATAATCCTGCGACAACCGCACAAGAAAAGTCGAGTATAAATAAACCTTTATACGGTTTATAGTACGAGAAAAATTTACGCAGCATATTTTACCTCCATTTTCCAAAATTAAAAAGACTCCCTAAATGATAACCATTATCAAATAATTATTCAAGTTATCCGTCTATGAAACTACAAAAATGAACAAATCTGAAAAAGCCTAACTCCCCATTTATACCAATGAGAAATTAGGCTTTTTTCTATATGTTACGTATCTTATTAAAACAAAGGTGCTCTACTAGTAGAGATGCCCTTCTATTTCCCCACAAATACACTCTTTAAATAATTTGAAACTTGTAATCGTGCTTGGAGACCTTTATCCATAATGCCCGCCATCCAGAAGAAACCATGGACCATCCCTTCGTAGCACTTATATTCTACAGGAATCCCAGCTGCCTCTAAACGTTTTGCGTATGCAGCGCCATCATCTCGTAGTGGATCATATTCCGCTGTAATAATAAGCGCTGGTGGCAAATTCTCTAACTCATTATTCACTGAAGGGGATGCAAAGACATTGTACCTATCAATTTCGTCACGTAAATACATTTGTGTTGCCCAAAAAACTCCTTCAGTTGTAAGTAAATAACCTTCAGCATTGTCTCGATATGATTGTGCTTTGAAAGTTAAAGTAAGATCAACTACAGGATAAACTAATACTTGAGCCACCAATGAAAGATTGTTGAATTTTTGAGCCATAATAACAACTGCTGCTGCAATATTTCCACCAGCACTATCTCCACCAATTGCGATTTTTGTTTTATCTGCATTAAGCATAGAACTATTTTCAGCTACCCATTTAGTAGCTTCATAACAATCTTCTAACGGAACCGGGAATTTATGCGTAGGAGCTAAGCGATACTCTACCGCAACAACTATACACTCCGCGTCATGCGCTATATTTTGGCATAAAGTATCTACAGCCTGAATATCTCCTGCTACCCATCCACCACCATGTAAATATACAAAAACAGGTAATGATTCCTTTTCATTCGGTGTATAAACTCGAAGTTTAATTTCACCGTCCTTCACAGGGATATAGAAATCTTCCACCTTAAATACAGCTTTTGCTTCTCCGTGCTCTTCTCCTGTAAGTGTATTCAAATTTCCACCTTGCGCAAGAAACGATTGAACTTGTAAATCTAAAGTCATACATAAACCCTCCCTAAAATTTTCTCATTATATTTGGATTTGAAAATAACGACGAACCGTTTCTTCAATCTCATGTTTTTTTAGTTTTTCTTTTATTCTCTCTTTTCCGTTAACGATAATCAGCATATCTCCTAGCAAAGTAATACGCCCATTTTCTGTCACTCTTGAAAGGAAATACATTTTGTTGAACATCGAATCTGGAGCTGTTTCAGTTAAAACACAAATTGGATGAATGTTCTCTAGGTTCCATTTATGAGAAGGCTGCTCAAAACGATATAGAATTTCCCACTTATCATCAGTCTTTTTTTGCAAATAATAAAATGATGTTGTCTCGTCTTTATTTACTCGGTAAAGACCATCACTATCCACAACTTCCTCTCCATTCAGCGGGACAGGAATTCGTGGTGAATTACCGCCCATACCTACATCCACCAAATACTCTTTATTATCAATTGATACGATTATGAATAAATGAGCATTTTCAAGAGCCCACATTCCTTCTCTTACATATACAGTCCCTGCCATAAGATAGGGATCAAATCCTAATTCTTTTAGCAGAAAATAAAATATTCCGTTTAACTCGTAGCACACGCCACCCTGCTTCGCATGAACAATTTTTTGATATAAATCTTCTTTACGCAAAGATAGAGGTTTTCTTGCAAGAATATCAAGATTCTCAAAGTGAACGTTGAGTACATGTTGCTTTTGAAGATGAGATAAGTAAGAGAAACTCACCTCTCTTTTTTCAGATTGAATATGCTCTAAATATTTTTGAATATCCAAAATTATCCACCTCATTTTTTATCTATATATAAATTTTTACAGTATTTCTTTTCACACTCATATTATAAAATTGATTATTGATAAACAAAAATATAAAATAATTATCATATTAATAACTTCAAGTATATAAGAGAAGGTGAACATATTTTATGGAATTACTGCAGCTCAAGTATTTTAAAACAGTCGCTCGGACGGAACATATAACAAAAGCGGCACAAGAACTGCATATCTCTCAACCAGCTTTAAGCGTTACTATCGCTCGATTAGAAGAGGAAGTAGGAGTTCCCTTATTTGACCGAATTGGGCGTCAAATTCGCCTAAATGCTTTCGGAAAAACTTTTCTCAAACAAGTGGATACGGCCCTTGAGGCTCTGGAAACTGGTAAACGACAAGTTACAGATATGGCTGGATTAGAACGAGGAAGTGTTTTAGTAGCTACTACAACTTTAAATCGTGTCTCTGAATTGCTAGCGCCTTTTCTAGCCTTATATCCACACATTAATTTCCGTATAACACAAGCATCTACAGAGGAATTAAAAATTCAGCTTCTTGAAAAAGGCGAAATCGACTTTTGTCTCACACCTTCACCTATTGATCGACTAGGAGTCTATAGTCTTCCATTAATGACTGAAGAGATCGTACTAGCTGTACCAAGTACACATCGACTCAAAGATCGCGACCGTATCAAGCTAAGTGAAGTAGCAAACGATCCTTTTATCTCCCTAAAACCAGGGTATAGCTTCCGTGAGATTACAGACAATTTCTGCAGACAAGCCGGGTTTACGCCTAACATTGTATGTGAAGGAGATGAACCTGCAGCAATAAGCGGCTTAGTACGCACTGGACTTGGCGTTGCTTTTTTACCAATCGCAGCAAAAAAGGAATTACCACCGCTAACGCTTCTCCAGCTTGAAGAACCCGTTTGCCAATGGACACCTCATTTAGTATGGAATGAAAAACACTACTTATCACTTGCTGCACAAACGTTTCGTGAATTTGTTGTGCAACATTACGCTCAAGTAAAACCGTAAATCAAAAAAGAAGAGGCTATATAACTACAATGTTATACAACCTCTTCTTTTATTTGTTACATCGCTTCCGAATCCCACTCATGCTCCTGTTCAACGAATACAATACCTAATTCGTGATGTCCACCAGCATATAATGCAGTTTGTGCAAGACGAAGCTCACCATTTGTATCTAATACTTCTAATTTACAAAATGCTCCTGTCGTCTTCGTTTGAAGCGCATCATAAAATTCCTCGGCGCTTTTTGGAATGACTCCATTTACTTTCGTAATAATTTCTCCAGGCAGTAATTTCAGCTCTGCTCCAATTGTATTTGGAATTGTATCTAGTACAACGAGCCCATCATTGCGTGCAGCAAAATACGCTGGTCTTGTTTCATCGGCAATTTTTTCTTGCATCGAAATTGTGAAACGCCCAAGCATAGCGACTCCCATCGCGATAATTGCAAGTACGTGCCACCAGTAACTTGCGATTCCTAAAACGAGCACAAGTCCTGCTAACCCATAAACCCGTCTTCCTGTAAATAATAAAGCTTCCGTCGGCTCATAACTTTTAATATTTCTCATAAATCCAATTAAAAATGGAACGAGGAATAGAGAATATGTATTTGAACCTATTGAAACGACAGGCCACCATGAAATAAACTGCGTTACCGCATCACCCGGTACAAGAATAAAAATAGGAACGATCCATAAACGCTTTGATTCGTGTAAACCAATCTTTAATCCACGCTTCCCCTGCCTAATCCTCGGCGTCGAATATCCTACTGCGTTTTTAGAAATCAATAAGCCTTCTACAATAAGCATAACGCCTAGTAAAATAACAAGGGATACAATGGTACTCTCTTCACCTTCTCGAAGCTGTAAAAAGGAAACTGGTAGCTTAGAAGATAATAGAACACATACAATCGCAATGCTAAATGTATAAGCCGCCGATAAATATCGATACATAGCCGTTAATCCAAATAGTAACGTCCAAATTAAAATGGCCCATAAGCTTGCTTTAGAAACAACAAGTCCAAGCCCAATCGTAATAATAGATACTACTAATCCGTATCCAATCCCTGCAAATAGAGAGGTTCGCAGTTCAAACCAAATATCATAAACTTTAAAAGAAAAATCTTTTCGTTCTCTTAACATACGTAAGTATCCAACGAAGATACTACTTATTACAAATATATAGACAGCAGGGTGTAAGAAAAAACGTCCAACTGCCCGCATTATTTCAAAAATCCACGCCTCCACGAACTCATTCACCACCATTTATATCATTCTTTCTTTTTATATTATCATAACTAAACAAACGTTTGTTTAACACAAAAAAATACAGGCAGCAAACTGCCTGTATTTCTTCTTATTTTGCCATTAATTTTAATGCTGACTGTAATTGTAGATCATTTTCTCCAGAACGGATTTTTTCGATAATTTTAGTTTGAATCGCTTCAGCTGTCTTTTTATCAAGCTGTCCTGTCGCTTCCATTTCATTTGCATTTTGGAATGCTTTCAGAGCCGATTCTGTCTCTTTACTAAAGTATCCATCTTCACGACCTGGTACATAACCTAAGCTCTTAAGCATTTCTTGAGCATGTTTTACTTGTACATCATTTGAATTGTATGAAAGTGTTTTTTCAATTTGAATTGGTGTCGCATGATAATAATTTGGTTGCTTCACTTCTACTGTTGGCGCGATTCCTTTTTTATGAATCCAGTTCCCATCCGGTGTTAACCATTTAAACATCGTTAATTTAATGTTGCTGCCGTCTTTAAATGGAACAGCTTGCTGGACAGTACCTTTACCAAATGTCTTTTCACCAATTAAATCGTATCCTTCTCCTTCTTTTAGCGCACCCGCTAAAATCTCTGAAGCAGAAGCACTTCCATTATCAATTAATACTGAAATTGGATATGGTTTTCTCTCTTTCAGTTCCGTAGAGAATTTCTTCTTCTCACCATTTCGCTGCTCTACTTGTAGCATCGGCTTTTTATTCGTCATAATTTCCCCTAGTATATCTTCTACACTATTTAAGTAGCCACCAGGATTACCACGCACGTCAATAACTAAGCCTTTTATATTTTTCTTCTCTAACTCTTTTAACTGATCCTTAAATTCTTTCGCTGTATTTTCAGCAAAAGAAGTGATTTGCATATAACCGATATCTTTTCCGCTCTCTTGCTTCACAGAACTAAACACTGTAAAGATCGGAATCTTTTCACGCTTAATTTTAAATACAATCGGATCAGTTACTCCCGCACGTTTAATTTCAATTGCGACAGTCGTTCCCTTTTTACCACGAATTTTTAATACTGCTTCTTCACGTGATAAGTCTTTCACACTGTTTCCATCTACAGATAAAATTTGGTCATTCGGTTTAATTCCTATCTTTTCTGCTGGTGAACCTTTAATTGGCGATACGATAATAAGCTTACCGTCCGTCTTGTTCACCTCAGCCCCAATCCCCTCTAATTCGGGATCAAGCGATTCACTAAACTGTTTGGCTGTTTCTTTATCCATATACGTGGAATAAGGGTCCTTCAGCGTAGACAACATACCTTGTATTGCACCTTCAACTAACTTTTCATCTTTCACGTCTTCCACATAACGTGAATCAATTAGTGCATACGCCTCATTAATTTTTGCCAAATTCCCTTGCGCAGTGCTAGCATTCCCACTCGAAATTGTTTGCGTTACTTCTGATGGGTTAACCCCAAATACAGACATGCCTGCAAACATTCCGCCAGCACCAATTAAAAATGCAACAACCATTCCAATAATTGCAACTCTACGTTTCAATGCGGAATTCCCCTTTCCAAAACACACAGGTGGTGTAGCAAAAGGCATCACACATTGTGTGATGCCTTTACCTATTTCTACTATATGATAAGCTTGTACGAATTATGTTTGCAACTTTTTATACTTTTAAGAAGCGACGAATTGACATTACACTTCCCCACATACCGATTAAAGCACCGATTAACACTAGTAAACCAGCTAATTGGAATACGAATGGACTGTATGGTAGAAGCTCGAAAATTGTTCCGCCAAGTTTTTCATTAAACACACCTTGCAACGAATTATACGTAATTAGAATTAGGCCAATTGGAATAATTGATCCTAATACTCCTAAGAATAATCCCTCTAGCAAGAATGGCCAACGAATAAACCAGTTTGTTGCACCAACAAGTTTCATAATTTCAATTTCTGTACTACGAGCATAAATTGTAATTTTAATTGTATTAGAGATTAAGAACATCGCTGTGAATAAAAGACCAGCAATTAACGCAATCCCAATGTTACGACCAGTTTTTACAGTATCAAATAATCGTTCAACTTGCCCTTTTCCGTACTGAACATTACTAACAAACTGCATTTTTTCAACCTTCTTCGCGATTGTCGCTGTATCGGTTGGTTCTTTCGCTTTTACAACGAATACGTTTTTAAGTGGGTTATCTTGTTCAAATAACTCAAACGTTTTTCCACTATCACCTAAGCTTTTAATTAAACGTTTTAACTCTTCTTCTTTAGAAGAATATTTAATAGAATCTACTTTTGCAATCTTACTCATATCTTCTTCTAATTTCTTTTGATCCGCTTCTTTTGCAGCTGGATCAATGTGTACACGAATCTCTACATCTTGCTCTACTTTCGTCGCAAAATGGTTCATATTCATAATCGCTGTTAAAAAGACACCTACAAGTAATAATGTAACTGTTACTGCACTAACAGAAGCAAATGTCATCCATCCGTTACGTGATAGATTCTTTACACCTTCTCGCAAATGTCGACTAAGGGTCTTAGCCTTCATATCCGTATCCTCCCTCAATCTCATCTCGAACAATTTTTCCGCCTTCAATCGCGATTACACGATGACGGATTGTATTTACGATATCTGCATTATGCGTCGCCATAACAATCGTTGTGCCGCGCTCATTAATGCGAGTAAAAATATTCATAATATCAAGAGCTGTTTCAATATCTAAGTTACCTGTTGGCTCATCGGCAATTACAACCTTTGGTCTATTTACAATTGCTCTTGCAATAGCCACACGTTGTTGCTCCCCGCCCGAAAGCTCACTTGGAAGTGCGTCTGCACGATCTTCAAGGCCTACAAGACCTAGAACTTCTGTTACACGCTCACGAATTGCATCCGGTTCTTCTTCAATTACTTCTAAAGCAAACGAAACATTCTCATATACCGTTAATTTAGGTAGCAATTTGAAATCTTGGAAAATCACGCCTAATTGACGACGGAAATACGGAACATCTCTTTCTGCCAATGTTTCGATAGTAAGTCCATTTACATTAATAGATCCTGTAGATGGTTTCTCTTCACGATACATCATTTTAATAAATGTAGATTTTCCGGCTCCACTCGGTCCAACTACGTATACGAATTCACCTTGTTTAATGTTAACTGTAAGACCAGCAATGGCTTTCATACCATTCGGGTACTCCTTATAAACATTCGTCATTTTTATCATTATTTATCACCCAATACTTAATGATTTTTTTCGAAATACTTTTCTGTACATCTGAAAACAAAAGACATCCTTCATTTTCATTTAGTCATCCTTGTTGAAGATAGTTTACTTATGCTTTCTCATAAGCAATACCACTCTATGTAATATATTTCAGCAAAATTCTACAAACCCCATTGTAACATCAAACGGTTTCCAATTTGGATACATTTTTGTTACAGTTATGTTACATACCAGAAAAAAGGAAAACGAGTTGACTATATTATCAACTCGTCCATTTCACCTTTTTTATTTATGTTCAGCTAACCATTCAGACACTTTTTTCGCATCTTCACCTTGAATAAGTCCTGGTGACATTGAACCGCGGCCTTTTTTAATAATCTCTTCGATATCTGCAGCGTCGTACTTACCGCCTACTTTTCTTAAATCAGGTCCAGTTGCCCCTGATAAATCTGTTGCGTGACATCCCGCACAACTTCTTTGGAAAATTTGTTCTGCGCTGTCTGTGCTTGCAGACTGTTTCGAAGACTTACTCTCTTCTTTATTTCCGCATGCTCCTAAAGCAAAAACAACCGATGTCCCTAGCGCAATAGCCAACAATTTCTTTTTCACTTCTATCGCTCCCCATTGTTGATATTCTTTTTATTCCTAACACACTCATTTTCATTATAAGCATTATCTTTATATAGAAAAACTAAGGTGTATTTCATATTCCTCAAAAATACAGTGAGAACCTTGATAAAATAATGCTTTCATAAGTTGTTTCAATTCTGTGAACAACTTAAAAAACTCCTATAAAGCATCCTTTTTAAAAGGAAAATTAGAAAGTTCTATATAAATCTTTACCATATTACCGCTCTATTTTACTATTCTCTACTTTTTACAAAACAATATACAGCATTGTAATCTACATATAATCCCATCAAAAAGAGAAGTTGTCGTTTCCAACTTCTCTTCCTCTTTACTTCATCTATAAAAATAAAATCAAATTCTTTATATCCTCTATTGTCCTCAGCATGCGCCAACAATTTCGTTGGCTTTTTTTCGCTTATTAGATGCGAGAACGTAAGTAAGCATCAATAAATGGATCAATCTCTCCATCCATAACAGCTTGTACGTTACCAACCTCCGTATTTGTACGATGGTCTTTTACAAGAGAATACGGGTGGAATACGTAAGAACGGATTTGGCTACCCCATCCGATTTCTTTTTGCTCTCCGCGAATTTCATCTAATTCTGCTTGTTGCTCTTCTAGTTTCTTTTGATATAATTTCGCTTTTAACATTTTCATCGCATGCTCACGGTTTTTAATTTGAGAACGCTCCGACTGACATGTTACAACCGTATTTGTCGGTGTATGTGTAATACGAACTGCTGAATCTGTCGTATTTACGTGCTGTCCACCAGCTCCACTTGCTCGGTACGTATCAATTTTTAAATCTTCTGTACGTACTTCGATTTCAACTTCATCATTGAACTCTGGTACAACTTCACAAGATACGAATGATGTATGACGACGCCCTGAAGAATCGAATGGTGAAATACGTACAAGACGATGTACACCTTTCTCTGCTTTTAAGTAACCGTAAGCGTTATGACCTTTAATTAATAAAGTTACACTCTTAATACCAGCTTCATCACCTGGTAAATAGTCAACCGTTTCTACTTTGAATCCGCGTTTTTCAGCCCAGCGTGTGTACATACGTAATAGCATAGAACCCCAGTCTTGTGACTCAGTTCCACCTGCACCTGGATGTAATTCTAAAATCGCATTATTTTTATCATAAGGATCACTTAATAGTAACTGAAGCTCATACTCATTCATTTCTTGAATTAAGCCTTTTACTTCTGATTCTAATTCCTCATGTAAATCTTCATCATACTCTTCTTTTAAAAGCTCATGCGTGATTTCTAAATTTTCGAACGTCTCATCTAACTGACGGAACTTTCCAACCATATCTTTTAACGCATTCGCTTCATTAATTACAGCTTGTGCGCCTTGTTGGTCATCCCAAAATCCTGCGCCCATCATTTTCTCTTCTAATTCTGCAATTTGTTTCTCCTTAGTAGGGAGGTCAAAGAGACCCCCTAAAAGCCGCTAATCGCTTAGCCATTTTCTCTAATTCCTGTCTAATTTCTACTAATTCCATTTCCTTCACCTCTATGTAATTGCTGTTACTTTCGTATGAAAACAAGGGAAACTCTCTCCACTTATTACGGAGAGAGTTTAATCCTTCTTAATTATACATTTTTGATATAAAAGTTTGCAAAACAGCCAAAGCTATCGTCCTATATTACTGAACGATACCACAGCAGTTTTTATATTTTTTACCACTACCACATTTACATAAATCATTGCGGCCCACTTGGTCACCTTTTACAACTGGCTTTTTCTTTGCTTCTTCGCCATCGCTAGAAGGATGAACAGCTTCACCTTGAACAACTTCTTGACGTTCTAAGTTTTGTTCAATTTCAGCTTTCATAATGTAACGAGAAATTTCCTCTTCAATAGAAGCAACCATTGACTCGAACATCGCGAACCCTTCCATTTGGTACTCACGAAGTGGATCGATTTGACCGTAAGCACGTAAATGAATACCTTCACGAAGGTGATCCATCGCATCAATATGCTCTGTCCATTTCGTATCTACAACGCGGAATACAACAACCTTCTCAAACTCACGCATTTGCTCTTCTGGCATAAGCTTTTCTTTTTCATTGTATCGCTCAATTAATTTCGCAATAATTGGCTCGCTCATTTCCTCAGGAGCAAGGCGACGTAATTCTTCTTCTTTTACATCTCCGTCTTGAAGAAGGTTTGTATTTAAGTAGTCAACAAGACCTTTAATGTTCCAATCTTCTTCAATTTCCTCTTGTGTATGAAGAGCAACAGCACGTTCTACTGTAGATTTCATCATACCTTCAATAATGCCGCGTAAGTTGTCAGACTCCATTACCTCTTGACGCTGTTTGTAAATAACTTCACGTTGCTGACGAAGTACATCATCATATTGCAGTAACTGCTTACGTGCATCATAGTTATTTCCTTCAACACGTTTTTGTGCAGATTCTACCGCACGAGAAACCATTTTACTTTCAATCGGCTGAGAATCATCCATACCAAGGCGGTCCATCATTGCTTTCATATTATCTGAACCAAATCGGCGCATTAATTCATCTTCCATCGATAAGTAGAACTGCGTAACACCAGGGTCCCCTTGACGACCAGCACGACCACGTAACTGATTATCAATACGACGACTTTCGTGACGCTCTGTACCGATAACTGCTAAACCAACGTTTTTCACATCGTCTCCAAGCTTAATATCTGTACCACGACCTGCCATGTTCGTCGCGATTGTTACAGCACCTTTAATACCAGCCTCTGCAATGATATCTGCTTCACGAGCATGGTTTTTCGCATTTAAGATGTTATGACGTACACCTTTACGCGTTAACATTTTTGAAATAAGCTCTGAAGTTTCAATTGCAACTGTACCTACAAGAACAGGTTGCCCTTTTTTATGACGATTTACAATATCCTCAACAACAGCATTGAACTTACCTTCCATTGATTTAAAGATTAAATCGGCACGATCATCACGAATAATCGGTTTGTTTGTCGGAATTACAATAACGTTCATATTGTAAATGTTACGGAATTCCTCTTCCTCTGTTTTCGCTGTACCAGTCATACCAGATAATTTTTCATACATACGGAAGTAGTTCTGGAATGTAATTGTTGCAAGCGTCATGCTTTCATTTTGAATTTCTACACCTTCTTTTGCTTCAATCGCTTGGTGTAATCCTTCGCTATAACGACGACCTTTCATAAGACGACCAGTGAATTGGTCTACAATTACAATTTCACCTTCTTGTACAACATAATCTGTATCACGATGCATAACAACGTGTGCACGAAGCCCCTGATTAATATGGTGAAGAAGTGCTACATGTTTTAAATCGAATAAGTTTTCAATATGGAAAGCTTTCTCTGCTTTCGTAATACCATCTTCTGTTAGCATTACATTTTTCGTTTTCACATCAAATGAATAATCTTTTTCATTTTCTAACGTACGAACAAATGCATTTGCAAACATGTATAGCTCTGTTGATTTTTGAGCTTGTCCTGAAATAATAAGCGGCGTACGTGCTTCATCGACTAAAATAGAATCGACTTCATCGATAATAGCAAAGTGAAGTGGACGTTGAACGCACTGCTCTTTATATAAAACCATGTTATCACGTAAGTAATCGAATCCAAGCTCATTATTTGTGCTATACGTAATATCAGCAGCATAAGCCTCTTGTTTCTCTTCGCGTGACATACTATTTAAGTTAATTCCTACCGTTAAGCCAAGGAACTCATGAAGTTGTCCCATTTCGCTCGCATCACGTTGTGCTAAATATTCATTGACTGTAACAACGTGAACACCTTTTCCTGTTAAAGCATTTAAATATACAGGTAATGTAGATGTTAACGTTTTACCTTCACCCGTTTTCATCTCAGAAATATTCCCTTCATGTAAGGCAATACCACCCATTAACTGTACGCCATATGGACGCATTCCAAGAACACGAGTTGCCGCTTCGCGAACAACTGCAAAAGCTTCAGGTAGTAAATCATCTACTGTTTCACCTTTTGTTAGACGTTCTTTAAATTCAAGCGTCTTTCCTTTTAATTGTTCATCAGTTAGTGGCTTAATAGATGACTCTAATGCATCAATTTGCTCAACTGTCTTTTGCATACGTTTAATTTGGCGTTGATTTACATCAAACACCTTTTTTAAAATACCGATCATAGGAAATACGCTCCTCTTTTTATTAAAATAAAACTTCCGATTGTTTTTCTTTTTCTCTATTACAATCAGTCGTTATAAAAATCAAATGTATGTTATGCCAATTTTTCTCCTAATTAAAAAAACTAAAATGTATATACCTAATGATAATTGTAACACTTGTCTTATAACTATGACAACAATCGGCCGATTGTCTCGTTCTAAATTAAGAAAAGTTTTTTAAAAATCTATTTTCAGCAAAAAAAGCGCAGCCTCATTCGGCTGCGCTTTCGAATTATTATTTAGTTTCGATTAAACCGTATTTCCCATCTTTACGGCCATATACAACATTAGTTTCATTTGTATCAGCATTTGTGAAGACGAAGAAATTATGTCCTAGCATATCCATTTGTAGGATTGCCTCTTCAACGTCCATCGGTTTTAAATCGAATCGTTTTGTACGTACAAGTTCTAATTCATCTTCTTCTACCTCATCCAAAACAGCTACTGCTTCCGGAAGGATAAAGTTCGTTTTTATAGAACCTTTCTCACGTAACTTACGATTTACTTTTGTTTTATGTTTACGAATTTGTCGCTCAATTTTATCAACTACTAAATCGATAGCAGCGTACATATCGCTATTAGTTTCTTCTGCACGAAGTAATAAATCAGTAAATGGAATTGTTACCTCGACACGTTGCTTGTCAGAGTATACTTTTAAATTAACTTTAATCTCTGGGAATGTATCAAAATAACGCTCTAACTTACTTAGTTTTTTCTCTACATATTCCTTTAATGCTGGAGTTACTTCAATATTTTCACCACGAATGTTGAATTTCATAGATGAATTCCTCCTTTCAAGCCTATGTACTATAATTTCGACATTGGCTTAAAAACTCCTTCTAACTTTTTTAAAAAAATTAGTGGAATTGCGATTTTTTTATCGTTTTTTGTTGAAATGAAAAGATGCATCGTTTCTATCTTTATTTTATCCTATTAACATCGTGAATAACGAATATTTCTGTGGACAATTCGTTACAGAAAAGAAACAACTTTTTGACAACTTACCCTATAACAAAAACCCCTTGCGAAAAACAAGAGGTTCTACTACATATATATAACGTTGCCACAAACGCAGCTTTCTCTTCCCAAAACAATATACCCTACAGTTTCACAACATTAGCTGCTTGTGGTCCACGTGCTCCATCTACAATGTCAAACTCTACTTGTTGCCCTTCTTCCAATGACTTATACCCATCTTGTTGAATAGCAGAAAAATGGACAAATACATCGTCACCATCTTCACGCTCAATAAACCCAAATCCCTTTTCTGCATTGAACCATTTCACTCTTCCTTGCATGTTCATTCCATTCCCTTCACTCTAAAAATCAGGGCATTCGCCCCATATTTTGACTATAACGAATGACAACATATGAAGTCAAAGAAGACTTATCGCCTTTTTATTATCCCTTTCGACACTGTCATATTAACTTCTACAAAGTGTCAAACTAGATACTTCCCTTGCCCCTCTTTCATATAACAAACTTCCGATTTGCCTAACCGTAATCCCTGTCGTATACACGTCATCAACGAGTAAAATATGTTGCCCAGAAAACATCTCTTCTCCCTGAAAATAAAAAGGATTGCTTCCTGACACCCTTTCTTTACGTGTCTTCTTACTTTGCTTTTCTGTTTCCCTTCTTCTTAATGATGGATAAGAAATTTTGACAGGCAAACAAGTTGCTAATAACTCAGCTTGATTAAAACCACGTTCAACTTCCCTTTCCTTACTAAGCGGAACAGCGATAACAGTTGAAACATTGGCAAAACACTTTTGAAATAAACTTCGAAAAGGACGATAAAAAATGTGCACTAACTCTGCATCCCCCCGAAACTTAAACTGCGCTACTATTTCTTTCATCTTATCATCATACATATATAACGAACGGTTTTTAAAAGAACGATACTTCTCCTCTTTCATCCACCTTATACAATCTATACAAATACCGTCTTCTTGAAATGAGGCAGGAACAAATTCTAAAGGTCGCCCGCACTCCATGCAAATTTCTCCTATAATATAGGAAAGTTTCTGCTCACATCTATCACATATATATTTTCTATGACACTTTACAAAAAAAGTGTACCAACTAACCTTTTCTACAAAATACTCATCACAAAGTAAACAATGCATTAATCGATCAATCCTTGTTCTTTCGCATTTTTATTCATACCTTGAATATGTTTTTTCGCGCGCACCATCGCCTCTGTCTTGCCATAGTGAAAATAAATGACCTCTCCATACGGTGCTTCAAAGCTCCGCCCTGCTCGGCCCGCAATTTGTACGAGCGCACTTTCTGAAAATATTTCTTCTTCCGCCCCTAAAACTGCAACTTGCAAATTTTTCACCGTTACGCCTCGCTCTAAAATTGTCGTTGTAACTAATAATGGGATTTCTCCCTTTCTGAACGCTGCGACTTTCTCTTTTCTCATCGGATCTTCTGCATGTACCCCTTCAACTTTATTATGCAATGATTTCAATAACGAGCTTATTTCTTCTATATATCGTACATGGGGAACGAATAAAAAAACAGGATACTTTTTGTTTAAGTACATCTTTAACCATTGTAGTAAAACTCGAGGAATTCTTTCACGGTTGAGGCTTTTCTTCCAATTTCCGCACCAGCAAAATAGAGGAACTGGCAACGGATGACGGTGATATCGTCCAGAAACAATAACACCTTTTTGTTCACCTTTTCTAAATTTTCGCTTCCACGTTTCATCTGGAGTCGCAGTTAAATAAATACGCGCCGCTTTTTCTTTCATCGCTTGTTTTACCGCGTACTGTAACATTTGATCTGCACAATATGGAAAAGCATCTATCTCATCTACAACTATGACATGAAACGCCCTATAATAACGTAATAATTGATGCGTGGTCGCAACGACTAGTACTGCATCTTTTTCTTTATCTACACTCCCTCCATATAAAGCCACTACCTTTATATATGGAAATACTTCTTGTAATCTCGGTGCTAATTCCAAAACAACATCCGTTCTTGGCGTTGCGATACAAACTCTTTCTCCTTTTTGAAGCGCTTCGTTAATACCGTAAAACAACATCTCTGTTTTCCCAGCCCCGCATACAGCCCAAATAAAAAATGATTCTTTTTGCTTAATAGCCTCTATAACTCCTTGCGCCGCCAAATTCTGGCCAGTAGACAACGTCCCGTTCCACTGTAACAAATTTGAATTCTTTTCTCTCTTTCTTTCAGCAATCCCGCGAACAAGTACAGTACATTCACTTACTCTCCCCATCGTTATACACTTCCGGCAATATGTGCACACTTTACTGCACCTTTTACATAAAAACGACGCAAATAGCCGCCGATCTACATTTCCACAGCGTTGGCACATATATTTAGAATTCTTCTTTTTTACACCTTGTACACATACGATCTCTCCCTTCTTTTTCAAATCGTTTAATTTCCTCTGTAAATCTGAAGAAAGTTCTTCTAATAGCAACTGTTTCCCCGCTACCATCAACAATCACCTCCAGCACTACTATAAACCTTTCTCATCATCTCGTAAAAACTCAAAAAAGCCGATAACCTACTTATAAAATAGTAAGCTATCGACTTTATACACTTGTTTTATTCTTTTATAAATCCTAGAATCGACCGTATCCTAAGAAATGTTTTTTGTTATACGAACTGTTAATATCACCGTACGCAATTCCTTTATCACTAGCATGGATCATTTGGCCATTACCAACGTAAATACCGATGTGAGATGGACCTGCTTTATAAGTACCTTGGAAGAATACTAAGTCTCCCGGTTGCGGGCTACTTACTTTTGAAACAGAATTCCAGTAACCATTAACGTCTTGACGACCTACACCAAAAATGTAAGAAATGAATCCACTACAGTCAAAACCACCGTTTGATGGAGATGCACTTCCCCAAACATATGGCATACCTAAGTATTGCTTTGCCTTACCAATTACGCCCGGAGTCGGATTTGAATCTGGTGTTGGAGCTGGCTTTTTCTCTTCTTGTTTAGGTGCTTCTTTCTTAGGCTCTTCTTTTTTTGGTTCCTCTTTTTTAGGTTCTTCTTTTTGAGCTTGTCCACCATTGTTTGCTGGTGCAGCTTGCTCTGCAGGTGCTTGTGCTGGTTGAGCTTGCGCAGCTTTAGCAGCTTGCTCTGCTTGTTTTTGAGCAGCAGCTTCTTGTGCAGCTTTTGCTTGTGCTTCTTCTTCTGCAATGCGTTGTAATTGCAGTGCTTGTTTCTCAAGCTCTTTCAATTGACCTTCCGTACTTGTCATTGAAGTTACAACTGTATCCATTTTACCGCTTAAATCGTTTACCGCTGTTGCTTTTTTCTCTTTTTCAGCGTCAAGTTCTTTCTTAGCAGTTTCAATTTGAGCTTGTGCTTCTTTTAATTCTTTTTGTTTCTCTTTTACCGTTGCAACATCTTTTTTCACACTAGCTTGGTCTTCTTGTTGTGTTTTCATGATATCTTCATCAGACTCAAGAATTTTAGAAACTGAAGTTAAACGATCAACTAAATCAGCAACGTTTTTAGAGTTTACAAGAACTTCTGTTACAACGTTCGTATTTGGTTGTTCTTGAAGTGCAACTAAACGCTTTCTTAATAGCTCTTCACGTTTTGCAATCTTTGTTTGTAATTCTGCAATATCTTTATTTTTCTTTTCAATTAATTGCTCAGTATCAGAAACTTTTTTCATTGTTTCATCAAGCTTTGCAGCATTCTCTTGAACAGATTTATCTAAACCTTGAATTGTTTTGTTTAAGTCATTCATTTGGTTTTGTAATTCATCACGTTCTTGTTGTTGTTTATGTAAAGTGTCATTTTGTGTATTAATTTGTGATTTCACGTCAGAAATTTTATCTTCTGCAAATACATTTGGTGTTAGCCCAGAAAACATTAACCCTGCAACTAATGCGCAAGATGCCATTTTTAGCTTTTTCATTTTATTTTTTACACCGCTTTCTTTTTTCTTTTTCCGTATATAACCTATAAAATTTATACCATAATTCGGGATTTTTTTTGCTAATGTTACGTTTTTGTAAAACAAATGTAATATTATATGTAGCTCTAGCGCAAAATTCGTATATTTTTGTATGTGTGTGTAGAAATTTACATACTTTTCTTACTTCTATAAACAAAGAAAAAACGTAAGGAATCCCTTACGTTTTATTAAATATACGAATACAAATGAAATGCTACTTCATCCATTTCTCAGCCCAATTTTGGACCTCATCCATAACACTTTCTAACGCTTTCCCCTTGTCAGTTAAGCCATACTCGATTCGAACTGGTACTTCTGGATAGACATTACGAACTACAATGCCCTCGCTTTCCAATTCCTTCAAACGCTCTGACAACATACGATCGCTCATATTTGGGATAATATCTGCGATTTCTCTAAAACGTTTCGACTCTTCAAGCAAAGATTTAATAATTAAGCCAGTCCACTTCTTACTAAGCAGAGTAAAAGCTGACTCAAACTTTGGACATAAACAAGAATTATGCTCCATATGTTTCACCTCTCTTCTATTATAATATAGTTTCTTGTAAAAAGTAAGTTATAAAACTTTCCTCATTATTTTATTTTACGTACATTTTACCATTTCCAAATATTAACTTGTCAACCAAACGTAACATACCCGTAAAAAAACCCTCTTAAAAAGAGAGCTTTTTATATCTTTATTACTTCGTATACCATCCAAGACCTAATGCACCTTCACCTAAGTGCGTACCAATTACAGCTCCAAAATAACCTGTACGAATTGTGACGTGAGGATATTTTGCTTCTAATTCTTTCTTCCATTCATTCGCTTCTTCTTCACGTTGTGCATGAATGATAACTGCTTCCATAGGTACACCTTTACTTGCTTGCTCATCAAAAATTTCAATGATACGTTTTAATGCTTTTTTACGTGTACGAATCTTTTCAAACGGAATAATGATTTTATCTCTAAAATATAAAACTGGCTTCACTTGTAACAGACTGCCGATGAAAGCTTGCGCGCTATTCAATCGACCACCACGTTGTAAATGATGTAAATCATCAACTACAAAATAGGCGTCCATCGTTTTCTTCATTTCATCAAAACGAGCGATAATCTCTTTTGGGTTCTTTCCTTCACTTGCTAACTTTGCACCTTCACGCACATAAAATCCTTGTACTTCACAACTAATTTCAGAGTCATACGTGTATACATCAATACCCTCTACCATCTGTCCAGCTGTCGTTGATGTTTGATATGTACCACTAATTCCACTTGATAGGTGAATACTAATAACTGCATCATAATCTTTAGCTAGTTCTTCATATAGCTCAACAAACTTTCCGATTGCTGGTTGAGAAGTTTTTGGAAGTTCCTCTTGTTCACGTACTTTCACATAAAAATCATCTGCTGAAATTTCAGCTTCTTCTTGATAAGATTCTGTTCCAAACACAACGTTTAATGGAATCATATATATATTGAGTTCATCACGAATTTGCTTCGGTATATATGCCGTACTATCAGTAACAATAGCTATTTTCATTTTCGTACCTGCCTTATAAAAAGTTTTATTTCCTAATTTTACACGAAAACTACAAATGGTGCATCCATACATGAAAATGCCGGTTGAAATTATACCTACCATCTCGACAAATTACAACAAAAAGATAAAATACTCACCAAAAACTTCAGCATATTTAGAAAAAATGTTTGAATATAAAAAGGCTCGCTTTTAAAATGGAAAGTACTAGTCATTTTGATAGATAGGGGCGTACACAAGTGCTATTACAATATTTAACAATCAAAGACTACGGCGAACACGAAATCGTCATTCAAAAATCAAGATTTATTTGTTATATTAGCCGAGCAACGACTGAGGAAGAGGCTCAAGAATTTATACAAAAAATAAAAAAACAACATTGGAATGCAACACATAATTGTTCCGCTTATTTAATTGGCGAACAAGATCATATTCAAAAAGCAAATGATGACGGCGAGCCTAGCGGTACAGCTGGCGTACCAATGCTGGAAGTACTTAAAAAACGTGGACTAAAAGATACCGTTGTTGTTGTAACACGCTATTTTGGTGGCATTAAACTTGGTGCAGGTGGATTAATTCGTGCATATGGAAAGTGTACAAGCGAAGGCATTAATCATGTCGGTGTTGTCCAGCGAAAACTAATGCGTGTGATGCAAACCGAGATTGATTACACATTACTTGGCAAAGTGGAAAATGAATTACGCAATTCAAAATATGCCATTAAAAATATTCATTATCTAGAAAATGTCACATTTGATACGTATGTAGAAGAAGACGGCAAACAAGCATTTACAGATTGGATGATTGAATTAACAAACGGGAAATGTACAATTACAGAAGGAGATATGTTGTACTTAGAACAAGATGTTATCTAAGCATAACCCATTTATCACCTTCAAAGATTAATGTAGTGAATTACTTCCCTACAAATGAACTAACGAACTAAGGAGATTATATATGGAAGAACGTTATTATCATCTCCAAAATAGCAGAATAAAAAAGAAGCGAAGAAGGAAACTTTTCTTCTTCCTTATTTTCGCATTTTTATTTGGCAGCATAGGAGTTTATGTGTTAAATTCTTACTCTTCTCTCATGGGGATGTATAGTGGTTTTACTCGTGAAAAATCAGATTTAAGAAACAAAGATGTAGAAATTACAAAAGAACCTTTTACAATTCTCATTATGGGTATAGAAGATTATGCGACAGATGGTCAAAATGGTCGTACAGACTCATTAATGTTTGCAACAGTCAATCCAAAAACGCAAAAGATTTCACTTATGAGTATTCCTCGTGATTCTCGAGTTAAAATTGTTGGCAAAAATAAGGAAGACAAAATTAACGCTGCCCATGCTTACGGCGGAGAAGAAATGGCAATCAAAACTGTCGAAGGCTTTCTAAAAGTTCCTGTAGACCATTATCTGAAAATTGATTTCCAAGGCTTTAAAGGTATCGTTGATGCTGTTGGCGGCGTTACCGTTGACGTACCCTTCGATTTCTGGGAGCGCTCTGACGTGGATTACTACAAAAAAATTCAATTTAAGCAAGGACAGCAAAACTTAAACGGTGAAGAAGCACTTGCTTACGTCCGTATGCGAAAGCAAGATCCAAATGGCGATTATGGTCGAGCTGCTAGACAAAGACAATTACTGGCCGCTGTTGCTCATAAACTAAACTCCACCTCTACTGTATTTAAAATTAAAGATTTAACAGCTGTCGTTGGAAAATATATAAAAACCGACATTCCTATTTCAGACGGACTTGCTCTTTACAATAAACTTTCTGGATTTGATCCTTCTACAATGCAAACGTTAAAGCTTGAAGGAGAAGACAAAAAGATAGGCGGTATTTATTACTTCCTTCCAGATCCAATCAGTGTAGAAACGGTGCGTAACGAAATTGAAAAAGAATTAGGAGAAAAAGCAAAAAATCCAACTACAAAAAACAACTCAAATCCTGATTCAAGTTCTAACTCTAACGAACAAACAAAAAAAGAGACAAACCAAAATAAAACACCAACTGATCCGCCACCTTCTACAAATGCTCATGCAGAGTGGATTATGCGCAATCAGCCGTAAAAAAAAAGGCCCAATCTATCCGATTGGGCCCTTTTTATTTACTTATTAAAGTGTTGTAAAATCGCTTCTACAATACGCTCTGATGCACGACCATCACCGTAAGGGTTAGATGCTTTCGCCATCTTATCATGAGCTTCTTTATCTGATAACAACTCATCAGCAAGACCAAAGATTGTCTCTTCGTCTGTTCCTGCTAATTTCAGCGTACCTGCTTCAATACCTTCAGGGCGCTCTGTTGTATCACGAAGAACAAGAACTGGTACCCCAAGTGATGGAGCTTCTTCTTGTACACCACCAGAATCCGTTAACATTAAGTATGAACGAGCTGCAACATTGTGGAAATCAATTACATCTAGCGGCTCAATTAAATGAATACGGTTATGTTCACCTAAAATTTCATTTGCTATTTCACGAACAACAGGGTTCATATGAACAGGGTACACAACTTGTACATCTTCATGCTTATCAACAAGACGCTTAATTGCACGGAACATATTACGCATCGGTTCACCTAAGTTTTCACGACGGTGAGCTGTCATAAGTACAAGACGATCATTCCCAAGTTTCTCTAGTACAGGATGACTATATGTTTCTTTTACAGTCGTTTGTAGCGCGTCAATCGCTGTATTTCCTGTAATGAAAATACGTGACTCATCTTTATTTTCCTTCTGTAAGTTCGTTGCTGATTTTGCTGTTGGTGAGAAATGAAGATCCGCCATTACACCTGTTAATTGACGATTCATCTCTTCTGGGTATGGAGAATACTTATCCCACGTACGAAGGCCCGCCTCAACATGACCTACTGGAATTTGATTATAAAAAGCAGCTAAGCTTGCAATAAATGTTGTTGTTGTATCACCATGTACAAGTACAATATCCGGCTTCGCTTCTTTCATTACTTTATCCAAACCTTCTAAACCACGCGTTGTAACATCAATTAAAGTTTGGCGGTCTTTCATGATATTTAAATCGAAATCTGGCGTAATTCCAAAGATACTTAATACTTGATCTAACATTTGGCGATGCTGTGCTGTTACAGTCACAATCGATTCAATTTTTTCTGGGTGTTTTTGCAACTCTAATACAAGAGGTGCCATTTTAATTGCTTCTGGACGTGTCCCGAAAATTGTCATTACTTTTAAACGTTCAGTCATGTGATTGCCTCTTTTCTTTCACTATTTACAGCTTCTATTATGACATATAAAAATATGCATGAGTACATCCCTTTTTAACGCATAATAGAAACATGTCTATTACAAATACTTTTTCTTCCCACCGAGTAATAATCTATCTTTTGTTTCTTAACATCTTCATCAGTATAACAATTTCTCCCATCAAATAAAATAGGCTCCCTCATAAGTTGTACGTACTTTTCTAACGGATAAGTTTGAATATCTTCCCATTCTGTTACGATAAAAACCGCACTCGTATCTCTAATCGATTCATCTATACATCTACTATATTGTATAGCATCTCCAAATATATTTTTTACATATTGAATTGCTTTTGGGTCGTAAAGAACAATTTCTGCACCTATATTAAGTAATGCTTCTATTATAATAAGAGATGATGCCTCTCTAATATCATCCGTATTCGGTTTAAAGGATGCGCCAAGAACTGCAATCCGCTTTTTACTCATGTTCATAACTTTTTTCGCTTTTTCAATCAATAGCAGCTGTTGCTTATTATTTACTTCAATAACCGCTTTTAACAAACGAAAATCATGAGCAACATTTCCCGCAATTTGCACCAACGCTTTCGTATCTTTCGGAAAACACGACCCTCCGTAGCCAATGCCCGCATTTAAAAAAGATGCACCAATTCTCTTATCCATTCCCATCCCTTTGGCAACATCCAATACATTCGCGCCTACCTTCTCACATATATTTGAAATTTCATTAATGAAACTAATCTTTGTAGCTAAAAAGGCATTCGACGCGTATTTAATCATCTCTGCACTTTTAATATCTGTAACATACGTTTCTAAACATAATTCACTATACAAACTCTCTACTCTTCTTGCTACTTCCTCACTATCCGCTCCAATTACAATACGATCTCCATGAAAGAAATCATAAATACCTGAACCTTCACGCAAAAACTCTGGATTCGATACGATATGTACTGTATGCCTCCCTTTTAACTTCTCCTCAATCCATCCCTTCATTACATCATTTGTACCTACTGGAACTGTACTTTTCGTAACAACAATAATATCGTTCGTCGCATATAATCCAATATCGTTACAAGCACTCTGAATATACGTTAAATCTGCCGTCCCATCTAATAAAGGTGGTGTTCCAACTGCAATAAATATAAACTCTACATCATCAAATGCCTCTTCTTTATTTGATGTAAAAGTTAAAGCATTATTCTCATATGCATAATTTATTAATTCATGTAATCTAACCTCATAAATAGGTAAATCCCCTTGTTTTATCCGTTCAATTTTTTCATCATCTATATCAAAACATGTAACTGAATGCCCTAATTTTGCCAATCCTACTCCTGTAATCAATCCAACATATCCAGTACCTACTATCGTAATTTTCATTTCCTTTTCGCACAGGAATTTACAATAGAAAAGATATGAAATATAGAACTCTCCCTGCGCTTCCCCCTCTCATATTAAAAATGAGAAAACCCTTTTCCTTCTTCATTATATGAATTACTTCCCTTACTTTTTTTAAAGTTTTTGTAAAATTAAATGCACTATAAAGTAAAACTTAATCAGTGAGAATCAGGCTGCCACGTCACGCGTGATAAATTCCCACATTTTAACACGAAACTTACTCATTTCTACGTGCAACACTTATAATACTGAAATAAAAGTATTCACTATCGAAGAAAAAGAAGAAATGTCACATTCCGAAGTCCAGTACGATTAACCTTCTTATATGATTCAACATTCTATATACAATTGTCATATATTCTATTCGCTTCCATTAACCGTAAAAAGAAAAAAAGATTGAATTCTAATCTTTTTGTGATACCATATGTTATGAGCCTGTAAATAAACATCATAATTTTCAGATAAATATATTTTCAAAAAAAAATTACGTTAGACTATAAAGGGTGGGGTATTAATGGACTCACAAGTGATTTATGCCATTTTGGCATCTTTCATCACTGTACTCGTCGTTACTCCTTTAGTTATTAAATTAGCTTTTAAAATAGGAGCGACAGATAAGCCAAACGCACGTAAAGTGCACCAAAAGATTATGCCACGTCTTGGCGGGTTAGCAATATTTATTGGTGTAGCTGTAGGATTTGTTGTCGGCGGCTTATATGAGCAAAGAATGTTATCGATAACGCTAGGTGCGATTATCATTGTAATCATCGGAATTTTAGATGATATGTACGAGTTATCTGCGAGAGTAAAATTCGGTGGACAACTGTTAGTTGCCATTATGATTGTAAAAAGTGGATTATTAGTGCAAGTATTATATATCCCATTCCTTGGGGATACTGAACTTGGATGGCTTGCTTATCCAATTACAGTATTTTGGCTTGTAGGTATTACAAATGCAATCAACTTAATTGACGGCTTAGATGGATTATCTGCTGGGATTTCATCTATCGTACTTGCAACGCTAGCATATATGGCCTTCACTAGCCCATGGGGCACTGGAACAGCTATTATCTTGCCACTCGCATTAATTATATTAGCAAGTACAATTGGATTTTTATTCTACAACTTCCATCCAGCAAAAATTTTCATGGGAGATACAGGAGCACTATTTTTAGGATACTGTATTTCTGTTATATCGTTACTTGGATTATACAAAAGTGTAACGTTATTCAGTTTTATCGTTCCAATTATCATTTTAGGTGTACCTATATTTGATACGATATTTGCAATCATCCGTCGTATCGTAAATAAAAAACCTATTTCAGCACCAGATAAATCGCATTTACATCACCGCTTACTTGCAATGGGATTCTCTCATCGCAAAACGGTACTAATTATATACGCATTCGGTATTTTCTTTAGTGTAAATGCCATTATTTTCACTAGTGCAACGTTATGGCTATCCATTATTCTTCTTTTCGCTTTGATTTTCTTCACAGAAATCATCGCTGAAATAATCGGGCTTGTACATGAACGCTACAAACCAATCATTTCCTTTTATAAAAAAGTGAAAAAACGCGAAGACTAATTGTAGTATAGCCTTTTCAATTATGAAATATTCAAATAGCATCCTCTTTCTTATAAGAGGATGCTATTTTTTATTCTCATTTTATATTTCCAAAATATAGATTGTTTGAGAGTTCCTCTATTGGAGAAAGATATACATAATAAGAAAAGTATCAAGTTTTCTTTTTTACATCTTGATTGTCAAACTGAGGGTGAATGTTATGATCAAGCGAGTATTTCAATGTATTATTTTATTTTTAACGATTACTATGTACGTATCATCTAATACTGAAGCAACAATTGTTATTCCTGCTGAATATCATCCAAATACTGCAACAACTTCTCCTACACAAAAAATTGCGTACTTAACATTTGATGACGGGCCAAACAAATATACTACACAAATTTTAAACATCTTAAAAGAAAAGAACGGAAAAGCAACTTTCTTTGTTATTGGTGGAAAAGTACCACATTATAAAAAGACAATGCAACGATTAATTAAAGACGGACATTATATCGGACTTCACAGTATGTCACATGATGTAAAACGCCTTTACACTGGTGACCCTTCCACTTTAATTGCAGAAATGGAACAAACACAAAGCATTGTCCAGCAAGTTACGAAATTAAATACACATCTCGTTCGCGTTCCATATGGTAGTATGCCTTACTTAAAGAAGAATTACCGTGACGCACTTGTATCGGCCCAGTATAAAATGTGGGATTGGACGATCGATACATACGACTGGAAAAGCTATGACAATCCTTCTGCCATACTCGAAAGAGTACGTAATCAAAGTGATGAACAAGTCGAAGTCATTTTAATGCATGATTCGAGTGTAACCGTACAAATACTGCCAAAAGTAATTGATTACTTACAGTCACAAGGATACAAACTTCTTCCCTATAATCCTTCTTCTCATCTCAAGGTGAATTTTTGGAAAGACACAAGATTGTAACAGCTTTAGTGCCTATGTGCTAAAGCTGTTTTATTTTTCTCTTCCCACCCTTCCCATTTTTGTGTAAAATTTTAAATAGTGATGAAGTTTCGAGGTGAATAGAAATGAAACGAATAGATCTCATTTTTAACGCAATACAAAAAGGCAATTATACAGAAGGTGTAACCGCATCAGAACTCGCTACATTTCTGCAACTAGATCGCGCCAATGTAAGTAGCGATTTAAACAAACTTGTAAAAGATAAACGTTTATTAAAAACAAATACGCGACCTGTTCGTTTTTACATAGAAACGAACACTTCGTTGGAAACGCATTCAAAAGACATAACTTCATTGGATACATTTGCAATTGAAAATACGAGCCTTAAAATTGCAATTGAAAAAGCGAAAGCTTCTATTCTCTATCCTCCAAACGGTATGCATACTTTACTACTGGGAGAAACAGGGGTCGGAAAGTCTATGTTTGCTTCTTTAATGCACGAATATGCAATTGAAGTTGAACAGCTTCCCAAAGATGCACCATTTATCGTCTTTAACTGTGCTGATTATGCAAATAATCCACAGTTACTACTCGGGCAATTATTTGGGATTAAAAAAGGAGCTTATACAGGAGCAAGTGATCAAAAAGGGTTAATTGAAAAAGCACATGAAGGAATTCTTTTCTTAGATGAAGTACATCGCCTGCCTCCAGAGGGACAAGAAATGCTTTTCACCTTTATTGACCGCGGAGTATACCGCCGCCTTGGAGAAACAGAGAACGAACGTAAAGCACAAGTATTAATCATTACTGCAACAACAGAAGAACCAAATTCATTTTTATTAAAAACATTTACAAGACGTATACCGATGACTGTTACGCTGCCACCACTTCGTGAGCGTACACATAAAGAGCGCTTTGCTTTACTACAGCTATTTTTCACAAATGAAGCAATTCGTCTGCGAAAAGACATTCACGTTAGCCCAAATGCAATGCGTGCTTTCGTCTTTTACAATTGTCCCAATAACATCGGTCAATTAAAAACAGATGTTCAAATTGCCTGTGCGAAAGCCTATTCTGATTTGGTCACAAAGAAACGTGATTCTGTCTATGTTTCAAGTACAGATTTACCTTGGTATATGAAAGAAGGGTTGTTCATTGAAAGGAAGAGCCGTCACTTATACCAAATACCAAATGAAACATTTGTATTTACAGGTGAGGAAGGTTGGAGTAATCATAAAACAGAAGATGAAAAACGCTCTTCTATTTACGATTATATTGACTATAAATACGAAGAACTTCAAGCACGTGGTATCGAAGAGGAAGAATTAGAATTACTAATAGAAAATGATGTTCAAAGCTTTTTCGTACAATATTTTAACCAAATATCCAAAAAAACAAGCCATGAAAATGTTTTTAAAATTGTGGATCGTAATATCGTTTCCGTATGTGAAAAAATAGCGGAACTTGCTGAAAAGCATTTATCTAAGACGTTTGATGAAAAAGTATTTCTTGCTTTAAGTTTACATGTACAGACAACTCTACAACGTTTACAAAGCGGAAAACAAATACATCACCCACAATTAAATCAAATTCGTACGAAATATAAAGAAGCTTTTTCCGTAGCTATGCAATGCATTCAACTACTGGAGGAAGAATTACAAATAACAATGCCTATTGATGAAGCTGGCTTTTTAACAATGTTCTTCGTTGTTGATCCAATTCCTGCCTCACAAACAGAAGTAAAAGTATTAATATTAGCACACGGTAATGGTATCGCAACTGAAATGGCAAACGTTGCAAACGAACTTCTCGGCATTGAGGAAGTAACCGGTATTGATATGCCGTTACACGAATCACCGAAAGATTTCTTGGAACGTGTGAAAGTGTATATGAAAACACTACAAAATGTAAATGGGCTTCTCTTACTTGTCGATATGGGGTCACTTGCTTATATCGGTGACATATTAGAAACGGAGTTCAAAATCCCTGTACGTGTTCTCTCGATGACGAGCACACCACATGCACTAGAAGCAGCTCGAAAAGCTCAGCTCGGTTATTCATTAGATGCGCTGTATGAAACAGTAAAAAATTTAACACCGTTTTACTTAAACGTACAAGAAGAAAAGAAAAAACCTCTCTCTCCAATGAAATCTGTTATTTTAACAGCTTGTTTAACTGGTGAAGGAAGTGCTTTAGCTATTCAAAAAATGTTAGAGAACTATTTACGATTTGATAAAGACTTAATTGAAATTATTCCGATTAGTATCGTCCATGAAAAAGATTTAACGAAAATGATCGAGAACATAAAAAAAGAGCGTAATATCATTTGTATCGTCACGAATTTCGATGTGCAAGTGCCGTGCTTAACATATCATTTCCAAGACATCGTAAACTACACAGCGATTCAGCCCATTCAAGAATTAATTACGTATGAAGAAACATATGCAAAAATGGCGGATATTCTTGAACAACAAATGCAGCGTAACGATGGGGCATTACTTATTAAAACAATTCGTTACGCATTAAATACAATTCAAGAATTAATTTCCTTACAGCTAACTCCTGATAGCTTAATGGGGGTTATTCTGCATATGAGCTGTATGGTTGACCGTCTTCAAAAAGGAGAAAGCCTTCTTCCTCACCCTGATAAAGAGAAAAGAAGACAAGATGAATACTGGATGTATATGAAAGTAAAAAAAGCATTGCAACCGATTGAAAATACATTTGAAATACAAATACCTGATGACGAAGTATTTTACGTTATGGACTTCTTTATTAAAAATCAGCCTGTTAAAAATTAATTGAGGCCGTTTTTAAAAATATCGACCGTAACGTGAGTTATATCGGCGATTTTCAAAACATATCGATTTACCGACAATAATCGCTAAAACTAGCACCTTATATAATGAGAAAAGGCTGTTCCAACATATGGACAGCCTTTTCATCTACTTCTTTACTTTTCTAACTCGCCCTCTTATTTCTCCTCTTTTTTGTGATTTCGTATGGACATTAACATATACATTTGCTTGAATAATTTCTTGAAGTAAATGTACAAATGATTTCCCTTGTAAAGGTCCCTCAAAATCCTCTACATTCACTACACCAGTAATACTTCCCTCGTTCAAACTAATCCCTTGCTCCAGTGGACCATACAAATATAAAACAACAGGACCAATTTGAGTAGACTTCCCTAAATGAATTTGACACGATGTAACCTTTTCTATATTTTTTAGTATTACTCTGTAATGCAATTTCGTTAAATCATCACTAAAAATAAACTCTGCTACCCCAAAAGCTTCTGTATTTACAGGAGGCACTTCCCTCTTACCTGTTAACCTGGCAAAGAAATGTGTTGTCATAAGGCATTCTCCTTATATAAATTTCCCAGCACTACTTCTACTACTTTATGGTTTAGACATAATCATTTATGACTTTTTCAATTTTTAATTACAAAGAAAAGATTCACAAAATCTTTACATTAAAATCGTTCCTGTAGATTGAAAGTCTCTTGTATAATGCACATAGAAAAACATTATAGGAGGTTATTTTGAAAAAAAACAAACACATCTTTCACACATTATTAGAGATTTTTCTCGTCTCATTTAAATTAGGACTTACTTCATTCGGCGGTCCTGTCGCTCATCTCGGCTATTTTCACCACGAATACGTGCAAAAAAGAAAATGGATGGATGAACGAAGCTATGGAGATTTAGTAGCGCTATGTCAATTCCTTCCTGGTCCTGCCAGCAGTCAAGTCGGTATGGGGGTTGGATTATTAAGAGGCGGACTATTAGGAGCTATTATTTCATGGATTGGATTCACTTTACCGTCTGTACTTGTTTTGGTTTTCTTCGCCTCATTCCTTAATCAGTTCGATCTTGGAAGTGCTGGCTGGATTCATGGACTAAAACTTGTAGCAGTAGCTATTGTCGCTCATGCCATATGGGGAATGGCGCGAAAGTTAACTCCAGATCGCAACCGTGCGACGATTGCGATTGTAACTGCCGCAATTGCCTTATTATGGCCAAGTAGTTGGACACAAGTCATCCTTATTATAATATGTGGCTTTATCGGCTGGTTTTTATATCGCAACCAACCAATTAGCCAATCACAAAATATAAAAGTACCTATTTCAAAAAAGATAGCAGTTTCTTGTCTCGTCTTATTCTTTGGACTATTACTGCTGCTACCGATATTAAGACCGTTTTCTTATTACATCGCTTTATTTGATAGTTTCTATCGTTCTGGCGCACTTGTATTTGGAGGAGGACACGTCGTGCTGCCCCTTCTTGAAGGTGAGTTCGTACAAAACGGAATGATGACGAAAGAACAGTTCCTAGCTGGATACGGATTAACACAAGCAGTACCAGGACCACTATTTACATTCGCCTCTTATATAGGAGCAGTATTAAACGGGACGCTTGGGGCAACACTCGCAACAATTGCGATTTTCCTCCCTGCTTTCTTACTCGTTATTGGTGTTTTACCATTTTGGAACAGTGTGAGAAAAATATCATTCATACAAGGCGCACTACTTGGTGTTAACGCCGCAGTTGTTGGTATTTTAATTGCCGCTTTTTACGATCCTATTTGGACGAGTACAGTTATAAATGCTTCAGATTTCGTTTTCGCTTCGCTTCTTTTTTGCTTACTAGCTTTTTGGAAAACACCACCTTGGGTTATCGTTATACTGGGAGCCTTTGGCGGATATATTCTGTCCATTTTATAAATAAAAAACGACGGCATGATGTAGCCGTCGTTTTTTCTATTAAAACTTCACAAGCTCTATGCCTTCTGGCAACTCACTCTCTGTTAAAATACGCAATTCCTTCACACGATCCATTACGTAAGAAGAACGCTTCACAAGCTCTGGATCAATATATGCTGGATGAACCATAATTTCTACCGTTTGTTCACCTTGTACTCTTTCTTTTAACTTCACAAAGTAATCTTCCGTCACACCATCCGCATAAAAATCACTGTAAAACACATCAGAAAATGGATGCACCGCTCTATCTTCCTCACAACGACGAATCGGAACATTATATTTAGCCGCTAATCTCTCAAGAACATCATGTAAGATCGGTAAACCATGCACATGATGATGACTATCTAAATGAGTTGGTGTTAATCCGTAAGATAAAAACTTCTCAATTTGAGCAGTCCATTCTCTCTCAACTTCTTCTGGATTTATATTCCCTTCCCTTACAACACTTTGTTTATGAAACGATCCGTTTTCCCCTACGAGTGACGGTACATCCTTTAACAGTGGTTCTCCTGCCGTTAATACGAGATGTACGCCTACTCCGAGTAGGTTGTACTCTTTCGCTAAGCGTACCGCATGCTCTGTTCCTGGCATATTCATCATCATCGTCGTTGAATTTACAAGTCCATTTATATGCCCATCAATAATGCCGTAATTTGTACCTTCTGTAAGACCGAAATCATCTGCATTTACAATTAACTTAATCATCATAATACCTCCTAATAGAATAAAAAAAGCGGGCTAAATAGCGCCGCTTTTACTTCTCTACCTTTTTGAAGAACTGCGGAAGATACTCTTTATGTGCTTCCAACATTTCATCTAAAATTTGTTTTGCAACTTTATCTGATGGTACAAGTGGATTGATTGTCATAGCAAGCAGCGCCTTATGATAATCCCCTGTAACAGCAGCTTCAATTGTTGTGCGCTCAAATGATTTAATTTGTTGTACTAAACCGCGAACTGGTACTGGAAGATCTCCCACTGCAATTGGTTTTGGGCCTTCTTTCGTAATAATACAGTTCACTTCAACAGCTGAATCATGTGGTAAGCTTGCAATTGTTCCGTTGTTTCGTGTATTAACAGGCTGGATATCACCTTTATTATTGTAAATAGACGTAATTAAGCTACATGCTGCATCACTATAATAAGCTCCGCCACGTTTTTCTAATTGTGGTGGTTTAATATCTAAGTTCGGGTCTTTATATAACTCAAATAAATCATTTTCTAATTGTTTTACTACTTCTGCACGTGTACCTTTTTCAACAGAAGCTTCTTTCTCTTCTTCTAACATTTCACGTGTTTTGTAGTAGTAACGGTGGTATGGACATGGAATTGCACGAAGTCCTCGAATAAAGTCTGGTTCCCAGTTAAGCGCTGCGATATTTTCCATCGTAATTTGCTTTTCTGGATCTGTCACAAGCTCTAACACACGGTCCATTACACTCACGCCATCTAAATATACGTCTAATCCATATACCATATGATTTAAACCTGCGAAATCAACGTGAACACGACTCGCATCTACTTCAAGTAATTTTGCAAGACCCATACGAATTCCGATTGGAACGTTACATAGACCAACTACTCTTTGAATATTTGTATAACGAAGAACAGCTTCTGTTACCATACCAGCTGGATTTGCAAAGTTAATTAACCATGCATTCGGACAGAGCTCCTCCATATCTTTACAAATATCTAAAATAACAGGAATCGTTCTCAACGCTTTGAATAAACCACCAGGACCATTCGTTTCCTGACCGATTACATCATATTTTAATGGGATTGCTTCATCTTTTGCACGTGCTTCTAATAAACCAACGCGAAGTTGTGTTGTTACGAAGTCAGCATCTTTTAATGCCTCGCGACGATCAAGTGTTAAATGTACCTCGATTGGTAAACCTGATTTTTTCACCATACGTTTCGCTAAGTTACCAACGATTTCTAACTTTTCTTTTCCTGCCTCAATATCTACTAACCAAATTTCACGAACAGGCAGTTCATCATAACGCTTAATAAATCCTTCAATTAACTCTGGTGTATAACTAGATCCACCGCCGATTGTAGCAATTTTAATTCCAGTCATGCTTTATTCCCCTTTCGCTTCAAGCTTTTTATAAAGATCGATAAACTCTGCTGCTAATTCTTTCACTGTAATCGCATTCATTAAATGATCTTGTGCGTGAATTAAAAGAACACTAACCTCTGTTTTTTCTCCTCTTGCTTCTGATTGTATGAGCTCTGTTTGGAAATGATGCGCTTCATTAATCGCTTCTTTTGCCTTTACCATCGCTTCATCTGCTTCTACCATTTTCCCCTGTTTGGCAAATTGAAGTGCCTCCATCGCAAAGCTTCGTGCGTTACCACTATTTAAAATCAATTGGAATGGAATTTGTTCTGCTGTAGTCATCATAATTACCGCCCTCTCTATAAGGTTCAACCGATTTAAATACCCCTTCAGTTTGAACATTTCTATTACATTATTATTTTATGAATGATAGTTTGGTGTTCTTGTAGATGAGTTTCATCTTTTTGAACATGATATAAAGGTGATTGTCCTCACAGATAGTGTTATCTGTGAGAACAATTACTGTGTTACATAGGTACAGAGTTGTTATTTCCTTTTGCTGCTGCTTTTTCAGTACGAACAACAGAACGATCGCACAATACAACGAATGGATAGTAGATTACCATCGCAATTACAAAGTTGAATAACTGTAGAATTGCACCTGAAAGATGCCCACCTGTTACAAGATAACCACTAATAATTGGTGGTGTTGCCCATGGAATCATTGCAACTGTTTTTGGTACCCAACCAATAGATATAGCTGTATAAGAAGTAATTACCAATACAATTGGTGTTATGATAAACGGCAAGAATAAAACTGGATTTAAAATAATTGGTGTACCAAAGATTACTGGTTCGTTAATGTTGAATGCACCTGGACCAATTGATAAGCGGGATACACCGCGTAATTGTGCACTTTTTGCTACAAGTAATACAACTACTAAGAACGCTAATGTTGCACCAGAACCACCAAGATATACGAAAGTATCAAAGAATGGTTTTGTAACAATGTTTGGAACATCAAATGCAGATGTGCCACCTTGGAATAACTTCATATTTTTCTCTAATGCTGGTAAGTATAACGGCTCAATAATACCACCAACGATATTTGGACCATGTAAACCGAAGAACCAAAGAAGATGAACAAGGAGTACAATGACAATTGCACTTGGTAATGTCCCTGCTAAACTTTGCAGTGGTGATTGAATCGTATTAAAGATAAATTCATGAACACTTGTACCAGCTAATTTCACTGCTAATTGAATACCTGCAACTACTGTTAAGATAACAAATGCTGGAACTATAGCTGCGAAAGATCTTAAAACTGCTGGTGGTACTCCATCAGGCATTTTAAAAGTAATGTTTCTTTGTACGAAGAAACGGAATACTTCAGTAACAAGGAGTGCCACAATAATTGCTACGAATAACCCTTGTGCACCTGTCCAAGCTAAGTTCAATCCGCCTTCTTTCGGTGTTGTTGGCGTAAGAATAATTAACGCACCAAATGAAATAATACCTGCTGACAAACCATCAACGCCGTAAGATTTTGCTAAGTTATAACTTGTTGTAAATGCTATGATTAGTGCTAGAATCGCGAAAGAACCAGTCCACATTCCACCGCCAACTTGTTTCCACGTTTCACCAAACAAACCTTTCATGAAATCTTGGAAAGCCTCAGATGGAAAACCATTAATTAGTGATGCCAGTGCACCAACTAAAATAAGTGGCATAACTGCGATAAATCCGTCACGGATCGCAGCTAAATGACGTTGCGACCCGATTTTACCAGCGACAGGAACAATATATTTCTCCATGAATGCAATAAACTTTTGCATTTCGCTTCCCCCCTAATTATTTTTTAAGTGTTAATGCGTGATCTAAAACTGCTTCTCCATTCATCATGCCGTAGTGCATTGGATTGATAACGTCGATTCCAACGTTTCTCTCATCAGCAAGCGTTTTCATTGAAGAAAGCATGTAACGAACTTGTGGTCCTAGTAATAATACATCTGCTTGATCGATATTCGTTTTTACTGCATCCCCAGATACAGCCCAAATCTTTCCTTCTAAACCGCGAGCTTTTGCAGCCGCTTCCATTTTTGTAACTAGTAAACTTGTAGACATCCCTGCTGAGCAACATAATAAAATATTCATTTGAAAATCCCCCTTGTGTAGTATAAAAAATTTATGTTTTATTTATTTTTCTTTACGCTATTTATTAATGCAATTAGCGTGCCAACTTTTTAAAACCACTAAAATCAGTGCTTTTTCGAGCATTTTCTTTGTGTGTTAACGCTTTCAATTAGTGTGTCGTCTAAAAAACACACAGTGTGTTATAAAACAACACGCTTTTAACACATAACTGTATGAAAATAGATTAGTGTTTAGTTGTCTAGTTATGTTTAATATGAAAAAACACTAAAAAAATTTTTTATCGTAGAAATCTAGTAAAAAACAACATTTTCTTGAGCTCAGTCTTCTATCTATTCTATTGTCCAAGCATACTCTACTAGATTACATAAAATAAAATAAAATAAAATAGAATAGAATAAAATAACACAATTCGAAAGGGGATTCCTATGCCAAAACATAGAAAACAAAGCAAAATAAAGATTTATAGAATAACAAGCTATAAAAAAGACAAGCGTTCTGAATTAGACTCTGACAAATTTGAACTAGAACAGCAGGACAAGCATGATATACAAGACAAACAGGACAAACAGGATGAGCAGAATAAGCAAGATAAGCAAGTACAATCGGAAAATGTAACTATAGTACCTACAGATTCACACAGCTTAGATGTGTGGGATGAAATTTCTCTAAAGGAAATACAAGCTGGTGAACATACGAGCCTATTTGAAGAAAAGAGTAATTATCAAAATATTAATTTAGTCCAAGTAAACGATGTTCGCTTATACTTGGACAAGCAACTACAATTCAGTTCCGTTGATGAGCAAATTTATCATGAAGCACTTGTACATCCGATTATGGCAAAAGTAATTGATCCAAAACGTGTTCTCATATTAGGTGGTGGCGATGGCCTTGCCTTACGAGAAGTTTTGAAATATGAAACTGTGCTACATGTAGACCTTGTTGATTTAGACGAGGCAATGATTAATATGGCACGTAATGTTCCAGAAATAGTATCTTTAAACAAAAATGCTTTTTTTGATAATCGTGTGAACGTGCACGTATGCGATGCAAAAGAATTTCTAAATTCACCTTCATCTTTATACGATGTAATCATTATTGATTTTCCAGACCCAGCGACAGAATTATTAAGTACTTTATATACAAGCGAACTATTTGCTCGTATAGCTACATTCTTAACAGAAGATGGGGCTTTCGTCTGTCAATCTAATTCACCTGCTGATGCACCTCTAGTATATTGGAGTATCGGTAATACAATTGAACACGCTGGATTAACTGTGAAGAGTTATCATACAATCGTTCCTTCTTTCGGAACTGACTGGGGATTTCATCTTGCTACTAATTCTGCACATGTACTCGATCAAATTGAACAATTATATGTAGTACCAACTCCTCGAACATTGCCTGCTCTTCTTTTTCCTTTATTTCAATTTAAAGAAGAACATCTAGAACAACGTAACCTCGCTCTTTTAAATTCAGAATCAAATCTTATCTTACATCAATGCTACAAACAGGAAATGAAGTTTTGACAATATTATAATAAGGAGTGCTACCCTATGGAATATTCTACTTTTGGCAAGCATATAATAGTAGATTTGTGGGGAGTGGACTTTTCCCTATTAGATGATATGCACTTTTTAGAATATCATCTAGTTACAGCTGCAGATTACTCTGGTGCCCATGTTTTAAACGTAAGTAAAAAAGAGTTCCAGCCATATGGTGTTACTGTATTAGTGTTATTATCAGAAAGCCATCTTTCCATTCACACTTACCCGGAACAAAATTTTGCGGCTATTGACTGTTATACTTGCGGTACAACCGTTGAACCACAAATAGCGATTGATTATATCGTAAATATATTAAAACCGGAACGGATGCATATAAAAAGATTAATTCGTGGTATAGGAGAAATTGTTACTGCCGATTAATTATAACTCTTACTCATCCGAAAAAAGGAGGATTGTAAAATACCATCAGTGGGATGAACATTCCACTGATGGTACAGGCACATACATAAAATGAAATTTTAATTAGTGGAAGTTTTACTGCCCGTTAATTCGAGATAAAAAAACCTTGCATAAGCAAGGTTCATTCATCCACCGACATCTTCCTATATAACTCTACAAACTCACTCGCTAATTCTTTCACCGTAATTGCATTCATTAAATGGTCTTGTGCGTGTACCATTAAAAGAGTAACTTCGGTCTTTTCACCACCAGCTTCTTTCTGGATAAGCTCCGTTTGTACACGGTGCGCCTCTTTTAATTCCTCTAGTGCTTCTTGTAATTTAGCTTCAGCTTCTGTAAACTCCCCACGCTTCGCACAATCAATTGCTTCCATTGAACAACTTCTCGCGTTTCCCCCATGCAAGATTAAATGAAAAGCTTTCGTCTCTATCGTATCCATTTTAGTTCTTTACTCCCCCTTTTCTTCCGCCAGTTTTTGTTTATCCCATATTTTTAAGAACGGTAAATAAATGAAGAATGCTAGCGCAAAGTTAACAAGTTGTAAAATAACACCTGAAATTTTCCCGCCCGATCCTAAATATCCACTAAAAAGAATAGGTGTCGTCCAAGGTACAGCGGCCCCACTCGGACGTGCGACCCATCCCCATTCCATTGCAAAGTACGAAACAATTGTTAACACAACTGGAACTAATATAAATGGAATTAGTAAAAGTGGGTTCATCACAATCGGCATACCAAAAGTTACCATCTCATTAATATTAAATATACCAGGTGCAATTGACAATCTCCCTAAACTTTTTAATTGTTGACTTCGTGCAAATAGTAACATTCCGACAACTAGAGCAAGCGTTGCACCAGAACCGCCCATATAAATCCATAAGTCAAAAAACTGTGCCGTAATCGTATTTGGTACATCTTGCCCAGCTTGAAAAGCGACTCGGTTTTGATCCATTAACGACAACCAAACGGGGCTCATTACACCACCAACAATAGTAGCACCATGAATTCCACACGACCAAAGAACATGAACGAGAATAACTGCTATTATTGCGCCCCAAAGACTAGCACCAAGTACACTAAGTGGTTCCTGTAAAATTTGTCCTACAATATTATGGATACTGCCAAAAGAAGTATTTTCTATAATTAAGCGTAAAATCCAAATAACTGTTACAACAATAAATCCTGGAACAAGTGCCGCAAATGAACGCGTGACAGCTGGTGGAACTGTCTCTGGCATCTTTATGATTATCTTTTTTTGTACAATAAATCGATAAAGTTCAGTAGATATAAGTGCAATAATCATTGCTACAAATAACCCTTGGCTTCCCATTAATGCAGCTGGGATAGCGCCTTCTACAAGTACACTTTCTTTTGTACTTGGTATAATATATGCAACTTGAAATGGCGTCGCAAGTAAAAACGTCACAAGCGACAATGCCCCGGATGCTAAAGCATCCACTTTATAATACTCTCCAAGCCTGTAAGCGATTCCAAAAACAGCTATTAAAGCCATTATATTAAAAGTTGCACTAACTGGATACCCTAAAGCTCTCTGCCAATTCTCACCAAACAAACCTGCCATAAACTCGTTATATCCGGGTATTGGCAGTGCACTAATAATGAGGAAAAACGATCCAATAATTAAGAAAGGCATCGTTAAAATAATTCCATCTCGAATTGCTTGTAAATGCCTCTGCTCTGCAACCTTCCCTGCTACTGGCATCACGTACTTCTCTAAAAACCGTATCATCTATCCCACTCTCCTCATGGTTTCATTGACAAAGCTGCTTGCAAGATAGCTTCTCCATTACAAAGTCCGTAATGAACGGATTGAATGACATCAACAGGTATCCCTTTATCCTTACATAATTCTTTCATTTTCGGTAATAAATAACGTACTTGCGGTCCAAGTAAAAGGACATCAGCTTTATCAATATGACTATTCACTTCAGAACCTGATACTGCCCAGATTTTCACTTCTATCCCTCTTGCCTCTGCTGCTTTCTCCATCTTTGTAACAATCAAACTGGAAGACATTCCCGCTGCACAGCAAAGTAAAATATTCATCCCGCTTCCCTCCCCTTTTTTCTCTACCTAAATTATGGTGCACTCCTTGCCACCACTAGGTTACAAATATATATGTCTAGATTTCCTGCTGTATGCCGAGCTTAAAAACAAAAATTTCTTGGTTTTCGCGCTATTCCATCTATCCGTATTCTCCTAGTAAAGAGAACTCTAACTCGCTATAATGATTCAGTATGACTTTTTTTAATTGATAGGAGGATATATTTATGAAGGCATATCGCTTTCCACTTATTTTATTATCTTCTATCCTAATTGGTGGTTTCATTGGTTATTTCATGGGTGCCGATGCAGTTGCTTTAAAGCCGCTTGGTGACATTTTCTTAAACTTAATGTTTACGATTGTTGTACCTCTAGTGTTCTTTAGCATCGCATCGTCTATTGCTAATATGGATGGATTAAAACGTTTCGGTAAAATTATGTCTAGTATGGCTGGGACTTTCTTATTTACAAGTATTTTAGCTGCTATTTTTATGATTATTGTTGTGAAAATATTCCCGCCAGCACAAGGTGTTGTACTAGAACTAACACAACCTGACAAAGCCGGCAAAGCTGTTAGTGTTGCAGATCAAATCGTCGGTATTTTAACAGTATCTGACTTCTCGAAGTTACTATCTCGTGAAAATATGTTAGCTCTTATTTTCTTCTCTATCTTAATGGGGATTGCAACTTCAGCAGTTGGCGAAAAAGGAAAGCCATTCGCTACATTCCTACAGGCTGGTGCAGAGATTTCAATGAAGGTTGTATCTTTCATTATGTACTACGCCCCAATCGGACTTGCTGCTTACTTCGCAGCATTAGTTGGTGAATTCGGACCACAACTTCTTGGAACTTACTTCCGAGCGGCAATGGTATACTATCCAGCTTCTCTAATTTATTTCTTTGTATTCTTCACATTCTATGCATACCTTGCAGGTCGCAAGCAAGGTGTACAAGTATTTTGGAAGAACATGGTCTCTCCTACAGTTACATCACTTGCAACTTGTAGTAGTGCCGCAAGTATTCCAGCGAACTTAGAAGCAACGAAGAAAATGGGTATTTCTTCAGACGTTCGTGAAACAGTTGTCCTTCTTGGTTCTACACTTCATAAAGACGGCTCTGTTTTAGGTGGCGTATTAAAAATTGCTTTCTTATTCGGTATTTTCAACATGGAATTCGAAGGGCCGAAAACATTAGCAATCGCACTTGTTGTTTCTTTATTAGTAGGAACAGTAATGGGTGCTATTCCAGGCGGTGGTATGATTGGTGAAATGTTAATCGTATCTCTATACGGTTTCCCGCCAGAAGCACTGCCAATTATCGCAGCAATTAGTACAATCATTGATCCACCTGCAACGATGTTAAACGTAACAGCAGATAACGCTTGTGCGGTAATGACAGCTCGCCTTGTAGAAGGTAAGAATTGGATCAAAAACAAATTTGCTTAATAGAAAGAGGATGCTCGTTTAGAGCATCCTCTTTTTGTCTTTATTTATTGATTAGTCGATACCACTCATTCTCTCTCGCCACAAATTTGTTAAAATCTTCACAAATATTCCACATCCATTATCCATTCTCCGTACTATAATCATGTATGGAAAAGGAGATGGAAACGATGACACAAAGCGCACCTGAATTTAAAGTTTTGCAAAGCATTGCATTTCTCGCTGTCGTTTTGCAAAGTTCCTTATTATATACAATGAATCAAGGAAATGTCTTACTTGAGCAATCCCTCATTATGGGCATGCTATTTAATCTTGCAAAATTCTCAGCACCAGCATTCATATTTATCGTTGGATTTCACTTAATTCGTCACTATACGAAGCAATTAGTATATAAAGAATATATTTCTGAAAAAGCGACACACTTACTCATTCCTTATTTCTTTTGGTCTATTCTTTACTTATTAACAACAAATGATCTTATTACATTACAAGGCGGAATAAAAAGTTTATTACTCGGAACAGCCGCGCCCCATCTTTGGTACGTTATTATGATGTTCCAAATTCACTTATTGTTCCCTTTACTATGCACACTTTTTTATTGGTTTCAAAAACGAACAGAAAATAAAAAAGACATATATAAATATATGACCTTTTTCGCTTGCCTATATTTTCTATTAATGTGGTTCTCTTCTCACTATATTTTTAATGGAGAAAAATTAACAAGCTCAACAATTTTACATTATACAGATCGATCATTTCTATTCTACTCATTCTATTTCGTTATGGGTGGCATTGCCGCTGTAGCACTAAAAACTTGGCGTCTATTCGTCATGAAACATATCCCGCTTATAACAATATTATTTTTCATCTTATTTTTATTCATCAATTATGAGTTGTTTAGTTTTTACGGAGCAAACTCTATTCATTTAACTGTTTCTACCTATTTAAAACCATCTATGTTTTTATATATCGTATGCGAAATTATCATACTGTATGTGTTATCTATTATGATAGTACAGCGTCGTGGTTTCTTATATAAAACGTTACGTTTTATTGGAAATTACACGTATGGTGCTTATTTAGCTCATTTATTCTTCTTGCAACTATGCACAAAACTTCTTTCCTTATTCACGCTGCAAGAAAATACTATATTATATAGCCTATTACTATTTGTGTTAACGGCTATTATCTCTATTTCAACAATGGTCATTTGTAGCACAATACCATTTCATACTTGGATTACAGGTCCTTCTCCTACAACAAAGATGAAATGGACGAAGGTTGTATTCCGAAAAAATCATAAAAAACTATTCAAGCCATATATTTGATATAATGATACGCATATAAAAAGAAAGCGAGAGACACCTATGATTAATCAAGTTGGACAAATTATGCTATATGTAAATAACCAAGACGAAACAGTACAATTTTGGACAGAAAAAGTAGGGTTCCAAATCATTGCGGAAGAAAATAACGGAAATGGCTTCCGCTGGATTGAAATTGCACCGGCGAAAGAAGCAGGAACAAGCATCGTCCTTCACGATAAAGCGTTAATCGCGAAGATGCAACCTGAACTAAACCTAAATACACCTTCACTTATGTTCTTCTCAAATGACTTAGACCGTCTATATAAAGATCTTTCTGAGAAAAATGTCACAGTTGGACAGGTTGTAGATTTACCTACTGGTAGAGCATTCAACTTTGCTGATAATGAAAATAATTACTTTGCAGTAATGGAACGTAAATAAAAAATAAGCTATCCGAAAAAATCGGATAGCTTATTTCATCTTAAGAAACTTGTTCTACATTCGTTTCTCTATGCTGTATATGACTCGTGATCCAAGCAATTCCACCTGCAACAACGAGGTAACATAACAATATTAAAATTTGCATTTGTAATTGCGACCAATCTCCTAAAGAAATAACATCTTGTAATCCTCTAAGAGAATGGGACATTGGGAGAAATTGTCCAATTTTACTAAGAACAGCTATATTTAATTCTCCTGGGAAAGTACCTCCGCTCGTCGCTAATTGCAGGACAAGAAGGGTTACCGCTAAGAACTTTCCAACAAGACCAAATACTGTTACTAACATAAGAATAAATGTCATGAACGTAAAGGAAATAACAATACTTGATAAAACAAAGAGTGGCACACTTGCGACTTCTAATTTCATAACACCTAGCACAACTACATCTACGAGTAGCGCTTGAATAAGTCCAATTAAATATACCAATCCTAGTTTATTAATAAAATGTACCGTTCCGCTTACCTTCATATTTTGTCTGCGGCCAAGAGGTAAAATATTCGATGCCATAATTCCGCCAACATAAAATGCAAGTGATAAGAAATATGGCGCAATGCCTGAACCGTAGTTAGGAACGTCAGAAACTGTTGACTTCACTAACTGAACTGGCTCTGAGAACATCGTATTACGTGCATCATCATTACGAACATCCGCTATCTTCTCTGCGCCCTCTCCCAATTTCGTAGAAAGTTCTTTCGCACCATCATCAAGTTTAACAAGTCCATTTGTTAATTTACCAGCTCCGTTATTCAGCTCCGTTCCACCACTCGCAAGCTGGTTTACACCTTCTTGCAATGATGTAAACCCATTTCCCCACTTCGTAAATCCATCAGCCAAATTCGATGCACCATCTGCTATCTTTTGCGTTCCAGCAGTAGCTTCATTTAACTTAACTCCGAATGTATTTATGCCTTCTTCAATCTTATGTTGACCGTCAGTAAGCTTCTTCGCACCTTGTGTCAATTGTTGTTGGCTATTATTTAAAGTACTTGTTGCTTTAGCTAGTCCATTAGACGTAGCAACAATTTTTTGAAAAGCGGGATCTTGCTGCACTTCTGGATGATTTTTCACGTACTCTTCTAATTGTTGTTTTACACTATTTGCCGCATTGTCCGCTTTCGCTTGCCCTTCAGCAAGTTTTTCATTTCCATTCACCCATTCATTTGTACCAGCACTTAATTCACTAATTCCTGATTGTAACGTTTTTTCACCTTGTGCTAGTAATTCCATACCACTATGAAGTGATGTCGCTCCTTGACTCAGCTCATTTGCTCCCCCGGTTAAAGCAGATTGACTGGATGCAAGCTTTTCACTTCCTTCTTTCAATTTCGATGTCCCATCACTTAAACGATCAATACCATCCGCAAGCTGATTCGCTCCATTTTTTGCATCGGTCGTTCCTTCATGTAACTTCTCAGCACCATTACTTGCATCACTCAATCCTTGTGCCAAATCTTGAAACTTTGAAAAGACACCTTCTGTATAAGATTTCGTAATACTGTTTGAGATTTTTGTTTTCATATTTTCAACAGCTGTCGTTCCAATTTGAGCTGCTACAAAGTTTTTACCTGGATTTACTTTGTACTGCAACTTTGCCGGCTCTGGTTTCTCATCCATAAGTGTACTTACCTTTTTAGAGAAATTCTCTGGAATCGTAACAACCATATAATATTTATCTTCTTTTAACCCTTCATCTGCATTTTTTTCTGATACGAAATGAAAAGCCAGTTCCTTATTCTCTTTTAAATTTTTAACAAAATCGTCTCCTGCATGAATTGTTTTTTCATCCATCACAGCACCCTTATCTAAATTCACAACTGCAACAGGTAATTTATCTAATCTTCCGTACGGATCCCAATATCCAGCCAAGAAGAATCCTGAATAAATTAACGGAACGATTAATAAAAAAATTAAAGCGATACGTCCATGTTTATGGTGCCACATCGCTTTCCAATCTTTAAATATTAGTTGAATTCCCTTCATGAAACATACTCCTCTTCTAATTTAACACCCTTCGAATGGTTTAACAGATTTACTATACACGTCACTTTCCATACTGTATAATACATCTTTAATTATCAATTCATTCCTTTTGGTCTATAGAAAGGGGATTCTAAATGGAACTGCTCCAGTTAAAATACTTTCAGACAGTCGCACGACTAGAACATATGACAAAGGCAGCTGAAGAATTGCATATCGCGCAACCTTCACTCAGCAAAACAATCGCTAGACTTGAAAAGGATTTAGGCGTTCCTTTATTTGATCGCCAAGGCAGACAGATTACTTTAAATTCTTTCGGAAAAGTATTTTTAAAACGAGTAGAGCGTATTTTTCATGAATTAAGTGAAGGGGAACGAGAAATTAAAGATTTAGCCGAATTACAACAAAGCTCTATTACACTGGCCGTTTCTATTCCGAGAATATTACCAGAACTACTTGGCTCTTTTTTAATAGAACATCCTAACGTTCGATTTCAACAATTTCTTGCATCTACTCCTTCTATGAAACGACAACTAGATAATATAGAAATTGACTTTTGTATCTCCTCTGTGCCAATTGAAGGTGAGGAGATTGTTTGGGAACCACTTATTACAGAAGAAATTTTCTTAGTCGTCCCTTCAGGCCACCGTTTATCCGGCCGAGAAAATATCCACCTGCATGAAGTAAAAGACGAACCGTTTATTAGTATGAACACTGGCTACGGATTTCGGCACTTAACGGATGAATTTTGTAAAGAAGCTGGTTTCACTCCGCATATTGCTTTTGAAGTAGATGAACCGACAGTGATTAGCGACCTTATTAAGCAAGGTCTCGGCATCGCTTTTGTTCCAAGTTTAACTTTATTAAAAAACTCTACTTTAGCATCAAGCAAGTTGCGTATTATTGAACCCAATTGTCAGCGAACCATCGGATTAAGTTGGTCAAAAAAACGTTACTTATCAAAAACAGCTCAGCAATTCCGTGAATTCGTGATTGACTACTTCTCTAATATTAGGACGTAAAATTATATGAACAAATAAAAGGTGCCACCCTCATATGGTGGCACCTTTTATTGTTCACTCTTTTTTAATTCTATTTCAGCTAAAAGTGGTAGTACGTTATCAAAAATATGCGTATTATTATTTTCACCTGTTACATATCCACCGTAATATCTACTAAATACATTGTCATTTCGGAATGTGGCCATATGATTATACAATTCCTTCGCAAACTTTGTATCACCTGTTTGTAGTACGTACAAAATTGTTAATCCGTACGCGGCCGGCGATTCATAATTCACAGTTTGTTTTCCCGTTTCTAAATTGTAACGACCGTATAGCTTTCCATCCTCCTGGAACTTCTTCTTTATAAATTCCAAATAAGCAGCTGATGAAAGACCACCTAAACTTCGATGATATGCAACGTATGATTGGTCAATAAGATTCACTTCTTTATCGTACGTAAATGTACCATCTTCTTTATACTCTTTTGGGAATGCCCAGCCATGCCTTGGATAATCAGCTAAAAATTGAACGACTTCCTGATATTGCTGAGCAGAAACTTTGCCGTACTTCTTCATATAGGAGAATGCACGCGGATTTATGTATGATGTTGTTACAAAATTATTTTGTTTCCCTGCATCTGCATCATAATAATCAACATAATAATTATCTTTTTTATTATAACGAAGTACAGCATCACTTAATTGATCGGCAAGGTTTTTATAACGCTCTTCCTTATACATTTCATAAGCACGATATAATTGTTCTATAATACGAAGATCATCTATAAGTGCATTTGTAGCTGACTGCCTCTCTCCCTTTTCAGAGAGTTTCCATAAAACGATATGATTCTTATATATGAAATTATCTTGAATAACCTTTACTTGCTCATCAAATAACGCCTGATCATCTTTATCAAGTGTATACTGTAACCATAATCCCGCCGATTCTGATAATGCTTCACGTCCCTTAGCTTCACCCGTACCTGCCTTAGTATCTACTAAACGATACGTGGCAAGTGTTCCATTGTCATTCACCATATGTCTTAAAATAAAATTTTCTGTACGGTTTCCTTGTAAAGCTGACCAAAATACAATTCCACCTAAAGCGATTAAGAAGATAACTCCAATCCCTATATATAAACGTTTCCGCAATCTTTTCACCTCCCTAGTAAGGCTAACCTTAATTTTATCAGAACATACATAAATTTAAAAAAGACAATCTATTAGATTGTCTCCCGCATTTTTATCCCTCACAAACCTCTTTAGAAGGTTTATATAGCGATTGTACAAGTCGATCATATTCACGACGCGTAATTTCTTTATTATATAGCTTCAATAATAAATCTCTATGCTCTTTTGAAAATGCCATCTTTTTAATGACTTCAGGATACATAAAACACCCTCTCCATTTCACATAAACTTCTTGATTTCGAAAAACAGAACTTATGTTCGCATAAAAGATTATAAAAGATTCCTGAGCAAAAAACAAACAAAACATGACCAACCATTTATTTCTTTCTATTCGAAATATTACAACATTATATTATCATATTCACTTTTTAAATACATATATATTTTTGGTAGTTTTTTTGAATAAATCTTCCAATTCAATCAGAAAATAATGGCAAAAAAGAAGAGGAGTTTACATATGGATACGGTAACATTAGCAAGAGCATTTTTTGGTTCTTCATTAGCATTCCACATTATCTTTGCAACACTTGGCGTCGGACTTTCATTGATGATTTTTATAAGCGAAATACTCTATCACTGGAAGAAAGACTCCGACTATGCCATTATGGCGAAAAGATGGACAAAGGCGTTTGCTATTCTTCTCGGTGTAGCAATTCCAACTGGAACAATTGTTGGTGTGCAAATCTCACTTCTTTGGCCTGGTTTCGCCAAAATTGTTGGGCAAGTTATTTCTGTTCCCTTCCAAATTGAGATTTTCGCCTTCTTTTTGGAGGCTTTATTCATGTCGATTTACGTATATGCAGCTGATAAACTTCCTCCATTTATGAGATTAATCTCGCTATTTTTCGTCATGCTTGGTGCCACGGCATCCGCCGTACTCATTACATCAGCAAATACATGGATGAATACACCAGCAGGCTTTTCAATGAATCCAGATGGATCTGTTTTTAACGTTGATCCGTGGAAAGCTTTCTTTAATCCGAGTTTTGGCACAAGCGCATTCCATGTTGTTATTACGGCTTATGCAACTGGTGCGGCTGTCATTGCTTCTATCGCTGGATTTAAATTATTGAAGAAAAATTTAAGTACACGTGAAATTGCTTATCATAAAAAAGGGCTGCTATTAGGGCTTGTCGTTACATTTATTACAGGCGCTACGATGTGGCTTTCAGGACATGAATCAGCGATTGCCCTACATAAACACTCACCTGAAAAACTTGCATCTGCTGAAGCTTTATTTGAAACGACATCACACGCACCGCTATCCATTGGCGGAGTTGTGGATCCTAATACACTTGAACTAAACTACGCACTTGAAATTCCAAACATGCTTAGCTTATTAGTGGGACTAGACCCTAGCACTGTCGTAAAAGGTTTAAAGGAATTCCCACAAGAAACATGGCCACCATTTTATACACATACACTATTCAACTTAATGGTCGGCACTGCTGCATTCACCTTTGCAGTTGCAGCAATTGCACTCTTATATTGGTATTTCGTGTACCGAAAAAAGGGAACAGAACTACCGAAGTGGCTACTTTGGGGGGCTGCCGCATGCGGACCAATTATGATGCTCGGTATTGAATTCGGATGGATTTTCAGTTGTAGCGGTCGTCAACCATGGACAATTTATGGTATGCAACGTACCGTCGATGCAGCTACACGCGCTGATTTCGTCGGTCCTTTATTTATTTTGTTCATCATTTTATATATTGGACTCGCTATTTTAACAGTCTTTGTTCTACGGACATTCTTTAGAAGACATCCATTAAAGAATGATTTACAACACCAAGGAGGCGATTCTCATGCATGAGGAAAGTATTGCAATCATCATCTTATGGGCCCTTATTTTCGTATACAGTATATTAGGCTCCATCGATTTTGGTGCTGGTTTTTGGGGCATGGTATACGCAAAACATCCAACGCTCGCTGCCAAACTTGCGAATCGGTACTTATCACCAACTTGGGAAGTAACAAATACATTTCTCGTCTTCGTCGTTGTCGCATTTCTCGGCTTCTTTCCGAAAGCGGCCTTTACCCTTGCGACAGTAATGTTCGTACCAGTTATGTTAATTTTAGTGCTCGTTGCAGTACGTAGTACGTTTATGGTATTTGCTTACTCCTTGCCAAAATATCAGTACCTTCTTCGGGTTATTTCAGGTATTACTGGTCTCTTAATTCCAGCACTATTAATTACCGTTTTACCCGTTACAGAGGGAGCCTATATTACAATGTCTGAAGGAAAAGAAGTACTCCTGTATGGAAAACTTCTTTCTAGCCCGGTTATCTACTGTTATATGCTTTTCGGACTAACGTCTGAACTATTTCTCTCCTCTCTCTTTCTTGCTGATTTTGCGAGAGAACAAAGTTCAGAAGATACGTATAGAATTTATAGAAGAAATGCTATCATTCTTGGTCCTGCAACGCTCGTTACAGCAATCATCGCCCTCGTTGTAATGGACCCAGAAACACATTGGCTTATGCAAGGATTAATAAAGCAATTCCCGTGGTTTACAGTTTCTATTGTTTTATTCGTTATCGGATACTCGTCCCTTTGGTGGACAAACAAAAAATACAATACACTAGGATACCCTCGCATTGCCGTTTTAGCTGTCGTCGCTCAATATGCATTTGCAAGCTACGCTTACGGCGTCGCGCATTTACCGTATATTATTTATCCTGACGTAACTGTATTTACAAGCTTCACAACGACAGAAACGTTCTATGCACTGCTCATTCTATACGCAATTGGGATTGCAATTTTATTACCAGGATTTATTTTCTTCTGGAATTTATTCTTGAAGGATCGTACTTTTTTGAAGGAAAAATAATATAGTCTTGGAGTCTGTCCCAAAAGGCATTTTGGAATAGACTCCTTTTGTCATGTTTTGTTGATAAGTCGATATATTTTAAAAATCGCCAATATATTTCAATAATCGCTGATATATTTTAAGTTGCGCCAATATATCTCCATAATTGCCCATATAAATTTCATTTACTATTTTACTGCCCCAAAAATTTATAGACTCCTCTCATAATAGTTATTTCACTATTCGTGACACTTGTCCTTTAGCATGAAAAACACATATTCGGTTCATCTCGTTATACGTCTAGTTCTTCTTATTTTTTGCTGAATATACTACCAATATAAACTTGAGACAAGCTACATCTGTTCAAGGGAAAATAGAAAGGTAGGCAAAATATGAGCATTGAAATATGGATTACTATTATTGTATTCTTCTTAACGATGATCGTTATCTTTTGGCGGCCTCGAGGTTTGAATGAGGCGTGGCCAGCAGCAATCGGAGCTGGTATCATCATAATTACTGGACTTGTATCAAAACCAGACGTCATGGATATTATAAGTAAAATTGGCGGTGCTTCCATAACAATATTAGCGACCATCGTCATGGCAGTTATATTAGAAAGCTTCGGCTTCTTCCATTGGTCCGCAGCGAAACTGGCAAATCTAGCGAAAGGTTCTGGACGCCGTCTATACTGGTATATTCAATTATTATGTTTTCTTATGACTCTTTTATTTAATAACGACGGTAGTATTTTAATTACAACTCCCATTTTAATTCTTCTTCTAAAAAACCTTCAATTAAAACCACATCAACAAATTCCTTATTTATTAAGCGGAGCTTTAATCGCTACCGCATCTAGTGCACCAATTGGTGTAAGTAATATCGTAAACTTAATTGCATTAAATATCGTTAATATGACTCTTTATATGCATACTGCTATGATGTTTGTACCTGCAACATTAGGCTTATTATTTATGTCATGGCTCATGTATACAGTTTTGAAGAAAAAACTTCCGAAAAAATTACCTGTTTCTTCATATGATATTGAAGAAATTTTCTTCACGAAAAACTTCCATCCACTAAAAGGAAATAATTCTGTTGATACGAAACAAAAACGGACAAGATTCATGTTAAAAGTATTAGGTTTCGTCTTCCTGATGCGCTGTCTTCTATTCGTTGCATCCTTCTTATCCATCCCAATTGAAATCGTTGCAGTACTTGGTTCACTCGTTCTTCTCATTTGGAGATGGTACTACTTACGAACAAACCCTGTCGACATTTTGAAAAAGACACCGTGGCACATTTTAATTTTCGCCTTCTCTATGTACGTCATTATTTACGGACTCCACAACGCAGGATTAACAGCTGCACTTGTACAATGGCTCGAGCCAATTGTGAATCAGCATCTACTCTATGCTAGCTTTGCAATGGGCGGACTTGTATCCATCCTCTCTAACGTCTTCAATAACCATCCTGCCCTTATGATTGGTACAATCACATTAACAGAAATGGGACTAGATCCAGTCACATTAAAAACAATCTATCTTGCAAACATCATTGGTAGTGACATCGGTTCACTATTACTACCAATTGGTACACTAGCTTCACTCATTTGGATGTATATTCTGAAACAAAACAAAATTAAAGTAAAATGGAAAGACTATTTAAGTGTATCCCTTATCGTTATCCCGCTCACAACAGTCGTCACACTATTCCTCTTATTCTACTGGGTACATCTCTTCTTTGCCTTATAAACAACAGAATCCCCATTTGCTACCGTCTTAGCAAATGGGGATTCTTCTATAATAAAGTTAGGTACTACAGTGTGATCAATCAAGTAAAGAGGTGTAACGTGTTATTGATATAAATGACTACCAGCTTCTTTAAATTCTTCTGCTTTCTCTTTCATTCCTTTTTCAATTGCTTCTGTCGTTTCTAAATCATTTTCTTTTGCATATTCACGAATATCATGTGAAATTCTCATACTACAAAACTTCGGTCCACACATTGAACAGAAGTGAGCTGTCTTTGCCCCTTCTGCAGGCAACGTTTCATCGTGATATTCCATCGCACGTTCAGGATCTAAAGATAAATTAAATTGATCGCGCCAACGGAATTCGAAACGTGCTTTTGAAAGTGCATCATCACGCTGATGAGCCGTTTTATGTCCTTTCGCAAGATCAGCCGCATGCGCTGCAATTTTGTACGTAATAACACCCGTGCGTACATCATCTTTGTTTGGCAAACCTAAATGTTCTTTCGGCGTTACATAACAAAGCATCGCCGTTCCAAACCAACCGATCATCGCAGCTCCAATTGCCGATGTAATATGGTCATAACCCGGTGCAATATCTGTCGTTAGTGGCCCAAGTGTATAAAACGGCGCGCCCTGACAAATATCAAGCTCTTTCTCCATATTCTCTTTAATTAAGTGCATCGGTACGTGTCCAGGTCCTTCGATCATAACTTGCACATCATGTTTCCAAGCAATTTTCGTTAATTCACCAAGTGTTTCAAGCTCAGAGAATTGTGCTTCGTCATTTGCATCTGCAATCGATCCTGGACGTAATCCATCTCCAAGAGAGAACGAAACATCGTACTGCTTCATAATTTCACAAATCTCTTCAAAATGAGTATATAGGAAGTTTTCTTTATGATGGAATAAACACCACTGCGCCATAATCGAACCACCACGCGAAACGATACCTGTCGTACGCTTTGCAGTAATTGGAATGTAACGAAGCAATACACCAGCGTGAATCGTAAAGTAATCAACGCCTTGCTCCGCTTGCTCAATTAACGTATCACGGTACACTTCCCATGTTAAATCTTCTGCAATTCCATTTACCTTTTCAAGCGCTTGATAAATCGGCACAGTTCCAACTGGTACAGGCGCATTACGAATAATCCACTCACGCGTCGTATGAATGTTTTTACCTGTAGATAAATCCATAATCGTATCTGCACCCCAGCGCGTTGCCCACGTCATCTTCTCTACTTCTTCTGCAATCGAAGAAGATACAGCTGAGTTTCCGATATTCGCGTTTACCTTCACATGGAAGTTACGCCCGATGATCATCGGTTCAGCTTCTGGATGATTAATATTCGCTGGTAAAATAGCGCGGCCTTCTGCGATTTCCTTACGAACAAACTCCGGCTCTACCCCTTCACGAATCGCAACATATTCCATCTCAGAAGTAATAATGCCATTACGTGCATAGTGCATTTGCGTAACGTTTGCACCTTGCTTTGCTCTAAGTGGCTGGCGATCCATTTGCGGGAAAACAGGTGTATGTTTCGAAGCCACTTTCACACCGTCATCCTCTGGTTTCACTTCACGCCCTTCGTATGCTTCTACATCACCACGCCCCATAATCCAAGAATGGCGCGGCGTTGGAATCCCCTTTTCTAACTCCACTTTATACTCAGGATCCGTATAAGGGCCGCTCGTATCATACACACGAATTGGCGGATTTGGAACGCCATTTGTTTCGCTTTGTTCAATCTCACGCATCGGTACTTTCATGCCTTCTCGTGGTCCATCCACATATACTTTCTTACTCCCTGGTAAACTCGATTTCAATTCAATTTGCTCAGCTGAAACAGATTGTTTCATAAATTTTATTGCCCCCCTGTTCGTGACAAGGACGAGATATGGCCAGCGCATGCCAAAATAAAAAGAGCCAGGTCCATAAAAAAATAAGGACCTGGCTCATAAAGACATCATTATGTAAAGCCATTAACTTCCCTACGCTGGTACGAGCCAGATCAGGTCCAAAGGGTTAAGAAGTTCACGCGCTTCTCTCTCAGCCTACGCATACGTTAGGCACCCCTAGTTTATCACTGATTTAATTTTCAATACTTTCCCATCATACACCATAATCTGAAAAATTCAAAGTTTATTTCTTTTGCTCTTTACGGAATCATCCACGTTAAATAATACGCCTGCACATACGTCATAATACCAACAATAATTACGAAGAATAAGCTATGCTTCACTGTAAAACGGAACAAATCCGATTCTTTTCCAGCAAGACCAACCGCTGCACAAGCGATCGCAATCGACTGCGGGGAAATCATTTTACCTGTTACACCGCCTGTTGTATTTGCTGCAACGAGAAGCACTTCAGATACGCCGACTTGCTGCGCTGTAATGGCTTGTAAATTTGAGAACAGTGCATTCGCAGACGTATCAGACCCTGTTAGGAATACGCCAATCCAGCCTAAGAATGGTGAGAAGAACGGGAATAGGCCGCCAGTTCCGGCTAATGCTAACGCTAACGTGGAAGATAGACCAGAATAGTTTGCGATAAATGCAAACCCTAGTACGAATCCGATAGATAGAATTGGCATTTTTAATTCGCTTAACGTTTCTTTAAATGTCACTACTGCATCTTTTACATTCATTTTCAAAATAAACATGGAAATGATACAAGCAATTAAAATCGCTGTTCCGGTTGCCGATAATACATCAAACTTCAGAATTGCCTCGTAAGGCGTTGGTTTATTTACAATTGGCTCTGCTTTCATTACTAGATTATGCAGACCTGGAATTTCAAACTTAAATACAAGACTTTCTAAAGCCCCTCCTGGAGTGAATAATGCCTTAAAGAAACTTTGGCTCCAAATGACTACCATAACCGTTAATACGATAAATGGGGACCATGCCTTCACTACTTTTCCAAACGTTAATTTCGGCATCGATGCCGCTGTCGTTGTTGCTGCTACTTCACTATTTGCTTGCCCAGATTGATAAATTTCTTTCGGCTGCCAAACTTTTAAGAACAGCGCTAAACTAATTAAACTTACAAGTGCCGATGTAATATCCGGAAGTTCTGGTCCTAAAAATGTCGCTGTAATGAACTGCGTAATCGCAAATGAACTACCCGCTACAAATAACGCAGGCCACGTTTGTCGTATCCCCTTAAATCCATCCATTAAAAATACGATAAAGAATGGCACAAATAATGATAGGAACGGTAATTGATGCCCAGCCATTTGTCCAATTTTATGTGGATCAATACCTGTTACTTGTCCAGCAACTGTAATCGGAATTCCCATCGCTCCGAACGCCACTGGTGCAGTATTTGCAATCAAACAAAGACCTGCTGCGTATAAAGGATTTAACCCAAGCCCCGCAAGAAGTGCTGCTGTAATCGCTACTGGTGCCCCAAATCCTGCCGCTCCTTCTAAAAATGCTCCAAATGAAAATCCAATTAAAATAACGAGTAGACGATGATCGCTCGTAATCGATAATACCGATGCACGAATCACATCGAATTGACCTGTTTTCACAGAAATTTTATATAAAAATACCGACATAATGATAATCCAAGCAATTGGCCATAATCCGTATAAGAAACCATATCCGGTCGCTGCCATTGCCATCGTGAATGGCATTTTATAAGCGAATAACGCTACTAAAACTGTAAGTACAACTGTAATAAATCCTGCCACATACCCTTTCATGCGGAAAACTGCTAAAGCTAAGAAAAAAAAGATAATCGGAATAAGTGCTACCGCTGCCGAAATCCAAATGTTTCCGAATGGATCATAAACTTGTGTCCATGTGTTCATTGTTCTCTCCCCCTAAAGAATCCCCTTTTAAATAGAATAACCTCATCAATAGACTATCAGGTCATCATACCTTTAAGTCTAAAATAAAAAAACGTTTAAGAAAACGTTTTCAACAACTTTCATTTATACTGTACCATAACAATTTCCATTAAAAAAGATTTTTTTGAAAATTTTATCATTTAACGAAAAAATCTTACAAAATCGTCATGTTCCTGTAATGTTCATCGATAGAAAGCTTGCAAAATTTATTGCATAATAATAGTATAACAACGGACATTATTTATGAGGTGATATATATGAATGGAAACAAAATATTAGCTGCTTTATCGTACTTTAGTGTACTATTTGCCCCTATCTTATTCCCAATTATCGTTTGGATTGTGGGGGACGCTGAAACAAAGCCACATGCAAAACGTGCTCTATGGACACACATCATTCCAAGTATTGCTACATTTATCGGCGTAGCCATTTTAGGAATTATGGGCATGGGATCTGACCAAGCAGATGTAACACTTGGAATTGGATCAATGATTGTCTTAGCTATTTGCGGAATCATCAGCTTATACTACTTCATCTGGAACATTGTAAAAGGAATTAAAGTGCTGAAAGCTTAATTTTAAACAAACGTTTGTTTAAAAAAGGACCCTTGCAAATTGCAAGGGTCCTTTTCCTAATTCGTTCACTTTATCTTCTGCGTTTCTTCTTTTTTCTCATCATTTTCTTTCGGCGCGTATTCACTTTATCCGCTATAATGTGAAGCGTACTTGCCACAACAATTCCCATTAAGAACGTTACAATTTCAACCTCATGTTTCTTCGCAATTTCTATTAAATTACCATCCAGTGCGATTACATTTAATAGAAATAAAAATGGAGAAAAGACGATTAACATGTACGCAATACGAATCACATCACCAAGTATAATCGTATGCGTAAAGAAAGATCGATGCGGCATTACTTTTTTATAAGGATACCAAAATATACGTAAGAAACCCCATTTGTTATAAGCATTACTGTACGTATCTAAATCTGGTGTTAAAAATGAAGTACCTACTAAAAAACCAATTGCAAAAGTTAATAAAAAATCAAAATTTGTTAATCCATACGAAAAGAGAAAAAACAAAACAACCGGAAGGGATATTAAGTTTATTTTCGTATGCGTTCTTCCTGATGGCATAATGCACTTCCTCGCTTACGTTCGTCCTGTCACCTTATGACAGGTTTCACCTATTGACCTAATTTCTGATCGATAAATGTTGTGTCTATATCCGAACCAAACCATTCTGCCAACTTCACTCGTGCCTTATCTTTCACATCTTCATTGACGTATAACGACACCTGTATTAGTGCGGCCGTTAACGCCCCTAAATCATCCGTATAGCCAATTCCAGCAATGAAATCTGGAATCGCATCAATCGGTGCAATAAAATAAGCAAGTGCTCCAATTACAATAATTTTCACTCGTTTTGGAACATCGGGTCTTTGCAAAACGTAAAACAGTAATAAACTTGCATAAATGACCGACTGCCCAGCTTGCTTTGCAACATGTTTTACTTTCTTCCAAAACGCTTCAACTGAAAATTTTTGTTTCATGTAAAAAGCCTCCCTATTTTTAAAAAGAAATAAGCTACAATATGTTATCAGTAAAAGTTCATGGAAATTACACAAAACCTATCAATGAACTTTTATTGTAACAAACAAACCAAAAAAGAACAAGTGTTCGTTAATTTTCACACGATTTCCTTCATATAATAGATTTCTAGATAACCCTTACCCATCTTCGTTTCTTATTTCTCAACAAAGAAAATTTTCACTTCTACTTAACATTCTGCTCTGCCTTTGTTATATTTTCTAGTTGACGGACATATAAACGAATGTTAAAGTTTTCTCTGGTAGTGACAAATCTTATACAAAAAATGTAAAATGTTATAGTGTTTCTCAGAAATGAATTTTGTTGTATAATACAGAAATGACGTTATGCTTATGAGCAACAAAAGAAACCAAAAGGGTATGCATAGTTATAGTCGTATATGGGTGAATATAGAACCTTTAATTATGGCCAAGAAAACTATGTATTTTTTATTTTAGCATTTTTCGCTCCAAAATCGACCAAGCCTGATAGAGAAAGGGTGGAAATGAATGAAAGAAACCTTGAAATCACAATTTCAAAATGTGCGTTTCACTGTATTCGTAGCTTTAGCCTTATGGCTAAAAACTTACCTTATTACACGCACAAGCTTTGACTTAAAACTTGAATCTTTCATGCAAGAATTCATTTTATTCCTTAGCCCATTAGCAGCATCATTACTGCTTGTTGGTCTTGCATTATTTGCAAAAGGGAAAAAACGTAACTATATAGCACTTGGAATTAATTTTGTCTTAACAATCGTTCTTGTTGGTAACGTAATGTTCTACGGATTCTACAATGACTTCGTTACATTACCGGTGCTAGGACAAACATCTAACTTCGGAAGTTTAGGTTCTAGTGTGAAAGAATTATTTAACTACAAAATTATCCTTGCATTTGCAGACATTATCGTTTTCTTCGTTCTATTAAAGAAAATGAAGAACTTTGCACCTACAGAGCGTGTAGCACGCCCGATGCGTTCTCTATACTTCGTATCAACAGTTGCTATTTTCTTCGCAAACTTAGGACTTGCAGAAGCTGAACGCCCAGAACTATTAACACGTTCATTCGACCGCGTTATGCTTGTTAAAAACTTAGGATTATATGTACACCAAGTATACGATCTTGGCTTACAAGCAAAATCAAGTTCACAAAAAGCGTTCGCTGACGGTAGTAAATTACAAGAAACAGAAAACTACGTAAAAACAACACAAAGTAAACCAGATCCAAATATGTTCGGTACTGCAAAAGGGAAAAACGTAATTGTTGTCTCTCTTGAGTCATTACAAACATTCTTAATTGGTGCAACAGTTAACGGACAAGAAGTTACACCATTCTTAAACCAATTTACGAAAGAAAGTTATTACTTTGATAACTTCTTCCATCAAACTGGTCAAGGTAAAACATCTGATGCTGAATTCCTAGTAGATACTTCGTTATATCCACTAGACCGCGGTGCTGTATTCTTCACACACGGTAACAATGAATATACAGCAACTCCAGAAATTTTACGTCAGCAAGGGTATCACACGTCGGTATTCCACGCAAACAACGCAACATTCTGGAACCGTAACATTATGTATCCAGCACTTGGTTATGATCGTTACTACAACGAACTTGACTACAAGATTACACCAGAAACAAAATTAAACTGGGGATTAAAAGATATCGAGTACTTCGATCAATCTATTGATATGTTAAAACAAGTGAAGCAACCATTCTATACTCGCTTCCTTACTTTAACGAATCATTACCCATTCACTTACGATGACAGTACAAAATTAATCGACGAATACAATTCTGGTGATGGAGTATTTGACCGTTACATGGTAACTGCTCGTTACTTAGACGAAGCAATGAAACACTTTATTGAGCGTCTAAAAGCAGAAGGTATTTACGACAACTCAGTAATCGTATTCTACGGTGACCACTACGGTATTTCTGAAAACCATAACCGTGCAATGGCACAGTTCTTAGGAAAAGAAGAAATCTCTGCATTTGACCATATGAACTTACAAAAAACACCGATGTTTATTCACGTTCCAGGTCAAAAAGAAGGTAAAACAATTTCGAAACCAACTGGTGAAATTGACATTAAACCAACTATTCTAAACTTACTTGGTGTAGATTCTACAAATGACGTTCGATTCGGTCATGATGTATTCTCACCTGATAATAAAGGATTCGTTGTTCTTCGTGACGGTAGCTTCGTTACAGATAAATACATGTACACAAACAGTACATTCTATGACCGTGCTACTGGCGAAGTTGTACAATTACCGAAAGAAGAATCTCAACCACTAATTGATCGCGCCCAAAATGAATTGAACATGTCTGATAAAATCATTGAAGGTGACTTACTTCGCTTCTCTGAAAGTAATAAGATCAAAACTGGTGAAGTAAAAACAGTTATTAAAGAAGAAAAGAAGAGTGCTGAGTAATCTCAGCCTCTTTTTTTATTTTCTTCCATACAACTACTTATATTCATTAACTTTAAAATTACATAACCTTTACCAAATATTCACATAGTGTTAATGAAGAATCTCTATAATAAAATATGTAAACGAGGTTCTACATATTTCTTATCTCTCATCTTTCGTAAGATCCCTTAAAGAAGTGTGTAAATCTTTTGTTTCTACTTTCTTATAATTGTCTTTCAACATGTTTTGTTTCCATACACAAAACATTCAACGAGACAATGTCCCTATGAAAGATAGCTACCCTCCTTGTGCAGCATTCCATAAGAATGTTGCTTTTTTTTATTTAAAAGCAGGATTCTCATTCTTATTTTCGAATTTGTATATACAAAATGCTGTAAAGTGAAACTTTAATCAGCCCTCACCAATCGGGCAGCTACGGGCAGTTATTCGCCCAATTCACTTCTTTGCTCCACCCGAATTTTTAAGTAGGAGTTTTACTGCCCGTTAATGCGGGGTAAACCATCCTTACTTCTCTATGATTTACAAATACATATACGGTCATATGTAGAGAATTGCTTACATAAAAATTACTATAGTGATTTTTATCTCGCATGAATGAAAGTTTCACATTACTTACGTACTTACGAAAGGATGGGACGGAAATTGGCATACGAAAAATTTGTACTTTGGAATGATGAAGTTATTGATACAACAAAACAACAAACGTACATAGAACTTGAAGAGAGAGGTTCGCAGTTCGGAGATGGTGTCTACGAGGTTATTCGCCTATATAAAGGGAACTTTCACTTATTAGATCCGCACATAACGAGATTATATCGATCCATGGAAGAAGTAGAATTATCGCTCCCTTTCTCAAAAGCTGAGCTCATCACTTTACTTTACAAATTAATTGAACGAAACCATTTCCACGAAGATGGCACAATTTATTTGCAAGTATCTCGTGGTGTACAAGCTCGCACACATGTATTTTCATATGACACCCCTCCGACAATTTATGCCTATATTACAAAAAAAGAAAGACCAGCCTTATGGATTGAATATGGTATACGCGCTATATCAGAACCCGATACTCGATGGCTACGCTGTGACATTAAATCATTAAATTTATTACCAAACGTACTAGCTGCTACGAAAGCTGAACGGAAAGGCTGTAAAGAGGCACTTCTCGTAAGGAATGGTATTGTAACGGAAGGAAGCCATTCCAACTTCTTTTTAATTAAAAATGGAACTCTTTACACACATCCAGCCAATCACCTTATTTTAAATGGCATTATTCGTCAATATGTCCTTTCTTTAGCGAATACTCTTCACATTCCTGTACAGGAAGAACTTTTCAGCGTTCGTGACGTTTATCAAGCAGATGAATGCTTTTTTACAGGCACAACAATTGAAATTTTACCAATGACCCACCTTGATGGAACCGCGATTCAAGATGGGCAAGTTGGACCTATCACCAAAAAACTGCAAAAATCTTTTAATAAAATCTTGTTACAATCCAATATGTCATCTTCTTAAACACGAATAATTTCTGTCCTTTTATATTCAATATATGCATTTAAATGGAAATCAAGGTGTAAATTTATACCTTGATTTTTTCTTGTAATCTTTTTGTCATATTCAGATTCCCACATAAGCCTTGACAGTAATCGACATGCTCTTTAGAATTTTTAACAGTTGGTAAATATTTCTTCACTACATTACAGACAGAAAGGAATCGACAAATTATGAAAAAGTATCTTGCCGGTCTTGCGGCAGTGTCTGTAGCAGGAGGAGCAGCACCTACACTTGATAGTGTTCAAGCTGCACCTGAACAAAATACACAAAAAGCTGCTACAACTGTCCAAGCTTCTGCGTCAAACAACTCATCTTATACGGTAAACGCGAGCGTCTTACATGTTCGTGCGGGATCAAGCACTTCTCACGACATCATCTCACGCGTTTATAACGGTCAATCACTAAACGTGATTGGCGAAGAAAATGGTTGGTTCAAAATTAACATTAACGGAAAAACAGGCTTTGTTAGTGGCGAATTTGTATCAAAAAGTGGAGCAGCAAACAACAATGTAAGCACAGGTGGAAACAATAAAGTTACCGCTGATGTATTACGTGTACGTACAGCTCCTAACACTTCTAGTTCTGTTTCTGGACGTGTATATGCAGGACAAACATTAAACGTAATTGGACAAGAAAATGGTTGGGTGAAAATTAACCATAATGGACAAGTAGGTTATGTAAGTGGCGAATTCGTATCTGGCGTTTCTTCTAATGGGGGTTCTTCAAACAACAATACGAATAATAACAACCAAGAAGTAAAACCAGCAAGCGGAAACTATACAGTAAATGTATCTTCCCTTCGCGTTCGTACAGGTCCTAGCACTTCTCACACAACTGTAGGTTCTGTCAAAAAAGGACAAGTAGTACAAGTTGTCGGCGAAGTTCAAGATTGGTTCAAAATCAATTACGCAGGACAAACTGCTTATATAAGCAAAGACTACGTAACAAAAGGCGGTTCTAACGAAAACGTTACAGAAGGCAACAAACAAGAGCAAAACAATAATGGAACTATTCAAACTGGCGGTTCTTACGTAGTTAACGCTACATCTTTACGTGTTCGTACAGGCCCTGCCGCTTACCATAGTGTAATTGGTGGCGTTTTAAACGGTACAACATTAAACGTAGTTGGATCTGAAAACGGTTGGTTTAAAGTAAATTACCAAGGAAAAACAGGCTTTGTTAGCAGCGAATTTGTAAAATTCGTTAAAGGTGGCACTACTACTCCTGAGCAACCAAAACAACCTGAAAAACCTAACCAAGGTGCAATTGGTGACTACTACATTAATGCTTCTGCACTAAATGTACGTAGCGGCGAAGGTACAAATTATAGAATCATAGGCGCACTTCCACAAGGTCAGAAGGTTCAAGTAATCTCTGAAAACTCTGGATGGAGCAAAATTAACTACAACGGTCAAACTGGTTATATCGGAACACGTTACCTATCTAAAACACCAGTTGGAGGCGCAGTAGATAATAAGCCTAACAATAACCAAAATAACAATCAAAACAATAACAACAATAATAATACAGGTAATAATAGCGGCGACAGTTCTTCCGTACTTGCATACGCAAAATCAATGCAAGGTGTACCATACGTTTGGGGCGGAACTTCTGCTAACGGTGTTGACTGCAGTGGTTACATCTACCACGTATTTAAGAAATTTGGTCATAACATTAGCCGCCAAAGTGTTGCAGGATATTGGAGTAGCCTACCAAAAACTTCAAGTCCACAACCTGGTGACTTAATTTATTTCCAAAACACTTATAAATCTGGCCCTTCTCACATGGGTATTTACCTTGGGGGCGGATCATTTATCCAAGCTGGAGATAAAGGTGTAGCAATCGCTTCATTAAGTAACTCTTATTGGAAGAGCCACTTCTTAGGATACACGAAAGCACCTTAATTAATAGTTTCAAAGCCTTCTAGTTTACTAGAAGGCTTTTTGCTATGAGTTCAACATATTACTCCCTTTCCCCTAGCTTCCCTCTACAAAAATAATGTATCTATTCTTCCATTTCATACACTTTATTCTGCAAAAACAATCCATAACGTTATCATAATGTATATATTCCCATAAAAAACATAACCTATTTCATGTCTATTTATTTCATATGTGTTTTTTTGAAGAATTTTCTTTTTATTTAAACTTTTCATTAGACGTTTGACCTCCGATGTCCATTATGATAAGTTACTTAAGATGTTATATTCGTAAACGTATAGACAACTGGTTTATACACTGTTTTTACTATGAGGAAGGAGCATACACTGCATGAATCTTTTATGGGGAATTGGCGGCGTGATTGGAGTATTAGCAATTGCATTCTTACTATCTTCCAACCGCAAAGCTATTAATTGGCGCACAATTTTAATCGCGCTAGCATTACAAATGTCATTTTCATTTATCGTATTACGATGGGATGCTGGTAAAGCAGGTTTAAAACACGCTGCTGACGGTGTTCAAGGATTAATTAATTTTTCTTACGAGGGAATTAAGTTCGTTGCTGGGGATTTAGTCAACGCAAAAGGACCTTGGGGATTTGTATTCTTTATTCAAGCACTACTTCCAATCGTATTTATTAGTTCATTAGTAGCAATCTTATATCATTTTGGTATTATGCAGAAATTTGTTAGCGTCGTTGGTGGCGCATTAAGTAAACTTCTTGGAACTTCTAAAGCAGAAAGCTTAAACTCAGTAACGACTGTATTTTTAGGACAAACTGAAGCTCCAATTTTAATTAAACCTTACTTAGCACGTTTAACAAATAGTGAATTCTTCGCTATTATGGTAAGCGGTATGACAGCTGTTGCTGGATCTGTTCTCGTCGGTTATGCAGCAATGGGTATTCCGTTAGAGCACTTATTAGCGGCTGCAATAATGGCAGCTCCATCAAGCTTATTAATTGCGAAACTGATTATGCCTGAGACAGAAAAAGTAGATAATAACGTTGAACTTTCTACAGAACGTGAAGACGCAAACGTTATCGACGCAGCTGCACGCGGTGCATCTGAAGGTATGCAACTTGTTATTAACGTAGCAGCAATGTTAATGGCTTTCATCGCATTAATCGCTTTATTAAATGGATTATTAGGATTGATTGGTTCTCTGTTCGATATTAAACTTAGCCTTGATTTAATCTTCGGTTACTTATTATCACCATTTGCAATCTTAATCGGGGTTTCTCCTGGTGAAGCTGTACAAGCAGCAAGCTTTATTGGTCAAAAACTTGCAATCAACGAATTCGTTGCATACGCAAACTTAGGACCACACATGGCAGAGTTCTCTGACAAAACAAATCTAATTTTAACATTCGCAATCTGTGGATTCGCAAACTTCTCTTCTATCGCAATTCAATTAGGTGTAACAGGAACGCTAGCTCCTACTCGCCGTAAACAAATTGCACAATTAGGGATTAAAGCAGTTATCGCTGGTACATTAGCGAACTTCTTAAATGCAGCAGTTGCAGGTATGATGTTCCTATAAACTTATATAGAGTCTTCTCTTTCTACAAGAGGAGACTTTTTTCATGCAATCCAAATGTCTTTTGTACATCTATTAATCACTTTATGCCAAATATAAGAACATTATGATACAATAATGTTTAAGTCTTTTTATTTTTCTAATGAAAATAGAGATACTACTTGTTGTTGCCCTTCAAAAGAATGTAACGACATGGTCAATTTCTTAATAATTGCGCATACTACAAGTATCTATTGATGAAATAGCTTTAAGGAGGAAAGTTTTGTGAAAGATAAGTTCTATAAAATCCTCTCTATGTGGATTTTACAAATTGTATTTTATTTTACTACTGTACATGTGACGAAATATGAGCATGCTCTTATTTTTACAATAATATACGTAATCGTAAATGTACTATTCTTATTTTTAGCTGACAAAACAGCATTTGTTTTCTTCATACTAGGAACCATTATTTCCGTATTTTATTTGTTCTATCAAGCATGGCTTCATTTATGGAGTACATCAGATCAATGGCAATATATGATTATCCACTTCCTGATGGCAGCTAACTTCTTCATTGTATATATAACAACTCACCTATTGAAAAAAGTGATTCATGAAAATAAAACTTTAACTGAGCGTGTGAGAACGTTAGAACAATATATTGGAGAATCAAAATTACTAACAAGACAAGAATTCGAGAGACGCCAAGCATTATTAACAACTGCAATGAATCGTCGTAATGAAACAGGCGTTATCATTTACTTTGATTTCACTCCCTTTAGTAAATATACGAAGGAAAGTGTTATGGACCGTGTAGCTTCCTTATTAGTTGAAACGGTAAGGAATGATTTTGACCTTGCTGCTGAATATGATAATAATACGCTAGTTATTTTATTACAAAACACAAATGAAGCTGGTGCTGACATTGTAATGAACCGCCTAAAGCCAAAAATGGAGCAATGGCTTGCTGCTGAAGCAATCCGAGATATAAAAATTTCACGCGAGCAAATTGGAAACAAAGGACAGACACTGTTATGATGACTCTCGTTATACTTCTTTTATTCCTTCTGTTTTGCGTACTCGTTTTTTGGATTAGTATCACATTTTCAATTAAATATGTACTTATTTTTACGGCCTTTCTATTCTCTGGCTTACTCGTTTACTACTCTTTTTTAACAATCGCGGGCTTAATTCACCGAAATAGTAAACGAAAAGATCGTACATTAGACCATTATCCAAGCGTCGATATTTTCATACCTGCCCATAATGAAGGCGTCGTTATTAAAGATACTTTAGAGGCGATGGCGCAGATTGAATATCCAGGAAAACTAACTATTTATTTATTAAATGATAACTCTCAAGATGAAACACCTGAAATTGGCGATGATTTCGACAAAGCTTATGCTCATATTCGCCATATTCGTGTTCCACCCGGTGAACCGAAGGGTAAATCACGTGTACTAAACTACGGCCTTAGTATTTCAGATGGTGAATACTTCTGTGTGTACGATGCAGATAACCAGCCTGAACCACACGCACTGCGAATGCTTGTAGAACACGCTGAAACAACTGAAGATGCTGTTGGAGCTGTTGGACATGTTCGTACAGTAAATGAAAAGCGCAACTGGCTGACGCGAATGATTTCACTGGAATTTCAAATCTTCCAGCTCCTTATGCAATCTGGACGCTGGTTACTATTCCAAACAGGCTCACTGACAGGAACAAATATGCTTCTTCGTCGCTCCGCACTAGAAGAGCTTGGTGGCTATGACCCTTATGCAATTGCAGAAGATGCTGAATTAACATTAAGAATTACACAAAAAGGTTATCTCTTACCAATCGTCCCAGAATCAGTTACTTGGGAACAAGAACCAGAGCATTTAAAAATTCTTATTAAACAACGTACACGTTGGCTCCAAGGGAATTTATACATTTTAGAAAAAATGTTCTCATCATTAAGTTTCTTTAAAGGAAAACTTCTCGTCCATTCCTTACAACAAGTTCTAGTGTATGTTGTATTTTGGCTATTCCTAATCATTTCGAACGTTTGGTTTGTAATTGGGCTACTCGGGATATTCCAAATTCAATATAGCATCCCGCTACTATTTATGTGGTATGTCGCATATATTACATATGTTTCTCAATTATTTAGTGCCCAGAGTGTCGAACGAACCTTTACACCGACTAATATTTTTATTAGCGTTATTATGTACTTTACGTACGCACAGCTCTTTACGTACTTATTTATTCGTAGCTTAATCTTATACTTACGTGCAAAGAGCAAGAAACAAGTCATTGGCTGGGATAAGACAGTTCGATTCAAAAAAGAGAAATAATAACAATAAGCACAGAGCGCCGTATGCTCTGTGCTTATTTATTGCCGTATAAATTATATATCAGACAATACCCCTTAGCTGAAAGTAATTTCACGTCCATCCCCCAACGAACGATCGACCTTCATTTATATACGAAAAAGTGATTGCTATTTTTGTAGAACCAATTGCTTCTCTTGCTGTTCTTTGCGCGTTTCAGTCTTAGGTTCCGTGCTTTCTTGGACACTACGATGTGCCACACGTTTCAAACAAATATGCTTCCACTTTCTTTCGTAACGTTTCATTATTCTAGATGTCCCCCTTGAATGCGCTTTAAAACTATTTGAAATCGCTTACAGGAAATAATATAGCACATATATATAAACGTGACAACACATTTCCGACATATTTTTGACAAAAATACGAATAGAATTCGTAAGGTATCGAATATTGTCGAAACCTATCGTTTTTTCTTCGTATAAAAGGCATACTACTTATATGGTAAAGTATTTTATTTCCCCTACCCGCATTTCAAATTCCTTCTATATAAAGTGAAACTTTCATTAGCCATCACCAATCGTACTTTTACAGGCAAATAGAGAAATAAAAAAGAGCTGATATGAAATCAGCTCTTTTCCTTCTATTATTAATGACGCTTCATACGTCCTTCTTTTTGTAACTCTTTAAATAATGCTGCCATCATAAAGAAAATAACAAAGACGAACGGGAATGCTGCAATGATAGCTGCCGTTTGTAAGGCTTCTAATCCGCCAATATATAATAGCGTAGAAGCTATCGCGGCTAGAACGATACCCCAAATCATTTTAATACGATTGGGTGGGTTTAAACTACCATGTGTCGTTAACATCCCTAAAACGAATGTTGCAGAGTCTGCAGATGTAATAAAGAATGTTGCAATAAGTAAAATACCTAAAACTGATAAAGCTGATCCAAAGCTGCCCATCTGATCGAACATAGCGAATAATCCTACTTCTGTTCCCATTTCTTTCACTTTGTCGAAGATATGTGCATCACCAAACAGCTCCATATGAATACCAGTACCGCCGAACACAGAGAACCAAAGTGCACCAATTACGGTCGGCACAAGTAACACACCGATAACAAACTCACGAATCGTACGACCTCGTGAAACACGAGCAATAAACGTACCTACGAACGGTGACCACGCAATCCACCATGCCCAATAGAAAATTGTCCATGACTGAATCCATTGATTCCCACCTTCGTCTAATGGACTTAAACGGAAACTCATACTTGGCAATTCCTGAATATAAGAACCGATTGTTGAAGTGAAGTAATTCATAATAAAGTTTGTTGGACCTGCAAATAATACAATGATCATAAGTGCAAATGCAAAAATAATATTCGTATTACTTAAATATTTAATTCCTTTATCAAGACCTGTTTGCGCAGATAACATAAATAATACTGTTACGATTGCAATAATAACTAACTGAGTCGTTAATGAGTTCGGGATAGATGTTAAATAACTAACACCACCTGCAATTTGTTTCGCACCAAGACCTAATGACGTTGCAACACCAAATACAGTTGCGAAAACAGCTAACACATCAAATGAATGAGCAATACGCCCGTGTTCCCCGCCCTTAAATAACGGACCTACTGTCGCACTAATCGTACTTGCTTTTCCTTTTCTAAAGGTAAAGTAAGCAATACATAACGCTACAAACGCATATAGTCCCCAAGGATGTAATCCCCAATGGAAAAACGAAAAACGCAGTGCAAGGCGCGCACTTTCCTCAGTTGCACTATCTCCAAACGGAGGTGCGTATAAATGGTTTAATGGTTCGGCAACGCCCCAGAAAACTAAGCCAATACCCATACCAGCACTAAATAACATAGCAAACCATGTCATATAACTATAATCAGGTTCATCATCATCTTTACCTAAACGAATAGAACCGTATTTCGAAACAATTAAAAAGATAGACACACCTAAAATAATAGACACGGAAATAATATAAAACCACCCGAACTTACTAACTAATGCAGTTTGAATTGCGGTTGTTACATTTCCTAAGCTACCTTTTCCAATAATAGATTCGGGAATAATCCCCCAAATTGTAAATGCAATACATAATGTTAATGAAACGATGAATGTTTTTGTCAGTTTCCTCATCAAATCCCCCTTCGTAGGTTTCGCTTTTGTAAATAACATAAATTCCGATATGTAAAATCGGATAGAAAACTATAATTTTGCGGTGATTTTCTTACTTTCACCTTCACCAATTCGAATTCTTATGGACAGCCTTACCTTTCGTATAACTTTTTCACTCTGCAAGAGCTACAAGTTAGAAATACTGCTGTCAAATTGTGTGAGAAAAACGCGGATAGGAATGTATTTTCCTAAAAAAGGATGTGTTACATATGTAAAAAAGGGCAAAGTTCTTCCTTGCAACCCTTTCGTTTTGTAACAATTATGCGGTTTTTTTGCTAGTATATAGCACGTGTTTATAGCTTCACAAACAAAATGTTTATGTTTATATAACTATATTACCCATAAAACGGTAAAATACTCAAGGAATGTAATCGTTTAGTAAACATCATGTAATATTCCTGTAATATTTTTATTTACGTCGAAAAAAACATGTTGTATTAAATATTTTGAATATAACTAGAAACCTATGAGTCATATAGAATGAAAAACGCTTTCCTATATTTTTTGTTATATTACAGGATGTTAACGACTTATTACGAATGGTTTGTAATTGTGTGTTTTCCCCAAATCCGAAAAAATCTGTTGCTATAATGAGGACACGAAAACAAACGCAATGGAGGCTATCATGAAAAAATTAATTGGTATAGCAACAGCAGCAGTTTTTGGTCTTGGGATTTTCACATCATCTGCTAATGCAGAAACGGTTGTAACAACAGACGTACTAAACGTACGCGAAAACCCTACTACTGAATCAAAAGTTGTCGGTAAATTACTAAACGGTAATAAAATAGATGTTCAAAATACAGAGAACGGATGGTCAAAAATTACTTTAGACGGTAAAGACGCATTCGTAAGTGCAGAGTTCACAAAAAGCATCTACTACGTAACAGCTAACGTATTAAACGTACGTGCTGAAGCGAACACAAACTCAGAGGTTCTTGGAAAGTTGAAGAAAGACGATGTAATCGAAACAACGAACCAAGTACAAAATGAGTGGTTACAATTTGAATATAACGGGAAAACAGCTTATGTTCATGTTCCTTTCTTAACAGGTACAGCACCTGTAATTGAGAAACAAGAAACAACTGCTCCTGCTAAAGCTGCAGCTGCAGCACCAGCTAAGGCTCAAGCACCTGTAGCACAAGCAAAACCAGCTGCTAAGCCTGCTGTGAAAGCTGCTGAAACTAGCACACCATCTGGTGGTCGTGAGTTAACAGTTGTAGCTACAGCATATACAGCTCACCCGAGCGAAAACGGTGGCACATATGGCGGCCGTGTATTAACTGCAATGGGTCATGATTTAACTGCGAATCCAAACATGAAAATGATCGCTGTTGACCCGAAAGTAATCCCATTAGGATCTAAAGTATGGGTAGAAGGTTACGGAGAAGCTATCGCTGGAGATACTGGTGGTGCAATTAAAGGTAACCGTATTGATATCTTACTTGGATCAGATAGCGCTGCTCAAAAATGGGGACGCAAAACTGTTAAAGTGAAAATTTTAAAATAACCAATGACTGCTAAATTACAAGCCGGTTCTCTTTATTGAGAGCTGGCTTTTATTTATTTATAATACATATAAGGAGGCTACGCCCATGAATGTGCAAGCAAAAGTAGACTGGATTGGTACGCCAAAACCGTACATATATAAAGATGAAGTGACATATAACGCTACTTCTATTGATTTTTCACTCGCTGGCGATGATAACCGCTATAAGTTAATTGTGCTCAAGTCTGAAAACAATACACATTACAAAATTGTGCAATATGGAATAAAACCAGGCTCTCAAAAGCCATTTCCTATCGACATTCCATTTGAACAAAACATGTTACCAATTATAGAGCAAATATTACATGATCCATATGTACAAGCGATACTAAAGGAAACACACTCATAATTGTAAAAAAATATATCAACGATTTTTCAATTATATCTATCATAAATCGCAATATATCAACGATTTTTCGATTATATCTATCATAACTTACGATATATCAACGGTTCGACACGAAATATCGATTTAGCTACAAAAAAGAAGCTGTTCAAATATTGAACAGCTTCTCTCATATTAACGAGTTGGACCAGATACATCTTCTGATTTCAACGTATTATTTGCACCAAGAGAATGATACAACATCTTTCCATTTCCATTCACAGTTACAATATGTTCGTTATTAAAACTTTTGAACTTCACAGATCCATCACCGTAACGAATATGATACTCTTCATATGTCGTTACTTTATATTTGGTAGCACTTTGACGCTCTACATTACGAACTTCCATCGTTAATAAGTCTTCTGTAATTCCTTTTTTGTGTAAATACTGTATATAATCACGGTCTTCCTTATACGATTTCCCGCCCTTATCATAATTATTTTCAATTAAACTAAAATCATTTAATGAAATTGCACGTACGTTATCATAAATATGATTTCTTACAAATTCGCCCACTGCTGAACTTGATGTTTCTTTCGGGAATTTTAAGTAATATGTGCTTTGGTCTCCAATTTTAACACTTTCAGATTTCATCACACCAAGATCAGTAGTTTTCTCTAAATGTACTTCTACTGTTTCATCTGTGGATACAGGGCCAAGCTTATAACTTCCATAATTTAATTTTCCACGTTTTTTCCCATTCACAAATACAGTTGCATCACTTTCATCAGAAGAAATGCTTACATACTTGCCTTCAAGCGATAAATCCACTTTCACCTTCTCGCTCTGTTCATCCGCTAAATCTACTTCTTTCTCTGTTTCTAATTCAGTAAGTTCTGTCTTCGCCGTTGCCTTTACAACATATGTACCTGGGAAGTATGGCCCCAACTCTTTCGAAGTTTTATCACTAGAAAGCTCTGCTTCTTTTTTGTCATTCACATATATTTCTGCATTTTTTGCAGTTGTACTAACGCTCATATAATAAGATTTCATGCTGAACTTATACTTTGGATATAAGAACCACTCTTTTCCCTCTTCTACTATTTCCCCGTCCTTAAATGAAGATTTATCTTTTGTTAACTTTTGATCTACTGTCTCTTTCTGTAAATAAGACAGTAATTGTTTGTTGTAAGAAGGATTCTCTTTTAAATAACGCATGTACGCTTTAAGATCCTCTGTCTTAATCTTTAAGCTTGAATCATTTGCTTTTACAAACTCATCAATTGCATTAATATCTTTCTTTTGGAATGCTTCAATCATTACATTTACTTGCTTTTCTTTTGAAAACTTATATGCTCCAAATTTATATGCCCCAAATAATAATGCAGCAATAATGGCAAAACCAATGATTACAAATAAATTTTTCTTACTTTTCACTGGTTTTGTCTCGGTTTGTAATTCTGTATATGAAGCAGCAGTGTTATCAACGATTACTTCTACTTTACTCCCACACTCAGGACAAAAGTTCAAATGGTCTGCAACATTCTTTTTACATGTTCCACAAAACTTCAACGTGCTCTCCTCCTATTTTTTAGCTAATTTCATTCCAGCAAATGCTGCTACATATGTCACAATCAAGCTAAACAAAGTTAAATATATAAATGAATTTTGCATAGATAATACCGTTCCACTTGTTCCAAATAAACTTGTTACCGTTCCTGAAACATTAATTTGGAACTTAGAAATCATATTCATTACAATCATCATAATTGTGTAAGAACCACTGCATACCGCTAATGTAATATATATATTGGCAGTCGGTAATTTAGCTAACTTTCTTCCCGCTCTAAACATAAAGAACAATGGAATAATAAGCAGTAATAAACCGTAATGGAATACGTTATTCACTTTATCAAATTCTGCAAGGCTTCCCTCATTTGCTCCTTTTGAAATCAATATCTCTCTAAGCTCTACGCCATTTACAGAGACGCCTGATATAAATGAAAACGATAGTGTGCTCTCATATGCATTTGATTTCTTACCAATTCTAGTAAATTCCTTACTAAGTGCTGGACTTGATACTTCTAACGGCGCAAAATGAGCCATACTCCATAATTGAGGTGTTAACTCTAATGCTAATAATGTACTTTCAGATTTTAAAGTTGTTATTTCTTTTAATGGTTCAATACCGTCTTCCTTACTTACTAACGCCATAATACAAACCGCTACTGCTGTTACTAAAAGTCCTTTTATCATAGCCGAAACACCGTAATAAACAGACGCTCCATATGGCATTAACTCTTGAAATGCTGCTGCCATATTGTTTTTGCTTGTATGAGCAATAAATCCTAATAAGGTAAATAATGTCCCACATACAAAACCACTCAATAAACTCTTCATCGCTGAATAGCCAACCGTAATCTTACCTGCTTCTGAGAATGGGATTGCAAAAGATTGTGATGCTATAAAACTTATAATGAATAAAAAGACTCCATAAATAATACCAACTGTTGCTGCCATAAAGATTTGATCTTTAATCGTTTTCGCAACATGCTGTTTCCCTAACCAAATTCCTGTACCAGCGAAAATAATAAATGGAATGATTAATAATAATGTAAATGGAGTATGCCAAGATAAAGAAAATATCAATCCACTATCATCGTTAGCTGTAAAACCAAGTAAATGGTAACTTAACATCGTAGAAGTTGCACTCGAATAAAAACTTGGCAACATTTCTAATTCTTTCGCAAATTTGCTAAACATCTCACTTAACATAGAGGCAAATAATAAACTACCAATCCAACCAGCAATTAACATGAGAATACTTGCAACAGCCCCACCAATAAAACCTTTTTGTAAAACGGCTTTATCTGCTTTAAATTCAACTTTAGGAGCACCATCCATTGTAGGCAATTTTACAGTTTGTTCTTTTTTCTTCACAACAGATAAAGAATACCCACACTTTTGACAATATAAATTTTTTTGAGCATTTTCACTGCCACAACCTCTGCAGTATTTTGCAGTATCTTTTTCTAATGTTACTGCATCTATAGCTCCTGCAATCTCCATACTACCTTCATTTGGGCAATAATTTACTTCTTCACCATGTTGTTTTCCACATGTGCGACAATACATTTAATTCACTCCCCACTTTGCTTAATTCCACAAACTGGACAGTAAGTAGAGTTTTTATCGATATGCTCATTACATGAAATACAATTTACCGTTTCACCTTCATTTTCTACTGTTAACATCGGGTTAGGCTTTCCACACGAACCACAAAACTTATCATTTATTGATAAAGGTCCACCACATTCACATGTAGCTTTTTCACCTTGTTGTTTTTGCAATTCAACAATGCGCTTTCTTGCTTGATAAATAGCTACATCAAATTCTTGAACTGGAGCAATCATTTCTTTTAAGCTCACTTCATTTACTCCACTTCCTCTTAATTGAACATACACTTGCTGTCCAACCTCTAATAGAACCTCTGCTTTTTTCTGCATTTGCACTTGCATTCCCTTTTTCAATTGAGCAATTTCTTGTGCAACTTGCAACTTCATTTTCCCTTGTTCTATTCCTTCTTGTAACTTATTCATTCCACTACCTAACTTCGTCTGTAAATCTGACAAATCATTTCTCCTCCTATACATATATATTAATATATGAAATTAACATTTTATATATTACCATGATTTTCAAGTTATGTAATCCAAATTTCATTTTTTCTGTTTTGAGCATTTTTTGTTTATAATGGTAAAGGAAAGAAATATGTGTACGGAGGAATATTATGCTGCAACACTCAATTACGAAAGATGAAATTATGATGATTGCGAATGAGTTCGTTCAAGGACTAGATCCACAGCAAACGGCTGATCAGGAACATGTCGCTACAGCTCGGCACCTATATCGTAGTGGTGTTGTCTACAACGTTGACTTTGATGGTTATACACTATCAGGAACTGTAGATGCGGAAGGCAACGTATATAGCGTTCATATTCCGATTCGTAATGTAGCTGAAAGTTATTGTGATTGCTTCGCACCAACACAATGTGAGCATATGCTCGCCGTATTACTATCTGCAGCGTCTAGTTTCGGGCAAGTAGGAGATGTATTAACTTTATTTAAAAATAATACGAAACCTTCCCTTCCTCCTATTCGAACTGCAAGACAAGTATTGCAATCATCAGCTTTTGAAGAAACGGATTATAAAAGTTGGGAATCGTATTTTGAAAAAGAATATGAATCATTTAAAAAAGAACAAGCTCGCCTTACTTATAAACAAATGTATTTTCTTATGAGTATCTTTACAGATTTCTATACGAAACTTGAGCGGAAAGCTCCGCGCGTCATCGCCATACATGAATTATTCAGGTTACATGCAGCACTTTACTGCTTTCAAAAATTATTAGAAGAAATCCAGGCGTTCGAAGCAAACAAAACGTATTCTTATCACCAACCTGTTAATGTCGTTCGCCTATTTGTAGATAAAGTGGAATCCATCGTTCGGGACTTACAATCAGAAGCGATTCCTTCAGAATCTGAAATAATTTTGCAAGAAACAGCTCGTCTCGTTCATGAAGTATTCTTCTCTACCGACGCTTATACGCAAGAGCGATTTTTCATTTATCGCCACATATGGAGTGAACTTTTAAACAATAAAGAGAAAATACAAGAGGAAGAAAAACGAATCGATACGAAAATTAATCCACTATCTAAAGCGTTAGCGTCTTCTCACCTTCTCTTTTTAAATGAAGAAGATCTACTAGCGATGGACTTACTAAAGAAACAACCTGCTTCTGTTGTGAGTCTATACTTCTATTGGTTAGAAGAACTATTAAGTGCCATGCAGTGGGATCGTGCGAAAAACTGGCTTTCCTTTACGTATAAACAAGTAAAGAAAACGATCCAAGATCATGAAAATACGATTTTCATAAAAGATATCGTTCGGCTATTTGTAATCATGTATGAAACATATGCAACACATACAAATGAACAAGCTGGTTTTGAAATGATTTTACAAGAACTATTACCGTATAGTTTCACAAACTATGAACAGTACGTACTCGCGAAAAAACAGTATCGTACATGGGCAGAGCTCCATCTCTTATATGGATTTGAAGCAATTGAACTGTTAAAAGAACCACTGAAAGATATTGAAAAAGAAGCGCCAGAAGCAGCACTTCCTCTTTATCATCTTGCTGCTGTAGAAGCAATTGAAGAACGAAATCGTAAATCATATAGACGCGCAGTTCGTTACTTAAAGAAATTACGTACATTATATAAACGATTAAAACGCACCGATGAATGGGATGCTTTCATTATTCACATCGCCAATCTCCATTCACGTCTACGTGCACTACAAGAGGAATTACGGAAAGGAAAATTAATCGATGATCAATCAAACTGAAGTAACAATTAGGCTCCAGCATGTTAGTCAAGGTTGGTTCCTTTGGGGAGAAGATGACAGCGGTACTCCATTATCCGTAACAAGTTGGAAACGAAATGCATTCACATGGCACTCCACTTCTTTCTACGGTACGTTTCTAAAAGAAGCAACCTTCGAAGGAAAACAAGGTGTGCTGCTAACAAATGCACAAGCCTTTGAATACATTGCAAACAAACCGATGAATTCCTTTGCACATATTCAACTGAACGGCCCTATTACAGCACTTACAAAAGATGCAAATGAATTATGGGATGCCTTTACGAGTGGTAGCTTCGTACCAGATATAGAGCACTGGCCCAAACAACCATCTTGGAAAGTTCAAAATACGCCAATTGAAGATGACACATTAGCATCTCTTTTCTCAGCAGCAGTTAATGAAAGCATATTACAAGATAATCGTTCAAATGACGGCTGGGAAGATGCTAAAAGACTATATGAACATTACGACTTTACGAAAAGACAATTGGAAACAGCACTACATGAAGAAGATTGGCTTCGAAAAATTGGTTATATTGAAGATGATCTTCCGTTTACAATCGGGCTAAGACTGCAAGAACCACAAGAAGAATTTGAAATGTGGAAGCTTGAAACAATCGTGACACCAAAGCGCGGGGCGCATCGCATATATGTATACGAAAACATCGATTCCTTACCGAAAAGATGGCACGATTACGAAGAACGGATTACAGAAACACAAGAAGGTTTTAGTAAGCTCATACCGTGGTTAAAAGAAGGAGATACATTCCGAAATGAGCTCTTTGAAACAGAAGCTTGGAACTTCTTAACAGAAGCAAGCAATGAATTACTTGCAGCCGGCATTACAATTTTACTACCATCATGGTGGCAAAATTTAAAAGCAACAAAACCGAAATTACGTGTTCAACTGAAGCAAAATACAGTACAAACACAATCGTTCTTCGGTATGAATACGCTCGTTAATTTTGACTGGCGCATTTCTACGAATGGCATTGACTTATCAGAAAGCGAATTTTTCGAACTCGTTGAACAAAACAAACGTCTATTTAATATAAACGGTCAATGGATGCGACTAGATCCAGCCTTTATCGAAGAAGTAAGGAAACTCATGAACCGTGCCGATAAATACGGACTAGAGATGAAAGATGTTTTGCAACAACATTTATCAAATACGGCTGAAACAGAAATTGTAGAAGATGATAGTCCGTTTACTGATATTGAAATCGAACTAGATGGATATTATGAGGAACTATTCCAAAAGCTACTTCATATTGGAGATATTCCAAAAGTAGATGTCCCTGCTTCACTAAACGCAACACTTCGTCCGTATCAACAACACGGCATTGAATGGTTGTTATATTTACGAAAGCTTGGATTTGGAGCATTGCTAGCTGACGATATGGGACTCGGGAAAAGTATTCAAACAATCTCTTACTTACTATATATAAAAGAAAATAATCTCAAAACAGGCCCTGCATTAATCGTAGCGCCGACATCTGTTCTTGGAAATTGGCAAAAAGAATTTGAGCGTTTCGCACCGAATTTACGTGTTCAATTACATTACGGAAGTAATAGAGATAAGGGCAATTCTTTTGAAGATTTCCTTCAATCAGCAGATGTTGTATTAACATCTTATGCATTGGCTCAACTCGATGAGGAAGAACTAACTTCATTATGCTGGGATGCTGTTATTTTGGATGAAGCACAAAATATTAAGAACCCACATACGAAACAGTCGAAAGCAGTACGAAACTTACAAGCAAATCACAAAATCGCTTTAACTGGTACGCCGATGGAAAATCGCCTTGCTGAACTTTGGTCCATTTTCGACTTTATTAATCATGGATATCTCGGAAGCTTAGGGCAATTCCAACGTCGCTTCGTCACACCGATTGAAAAAGATCGTGATGAAGGAAAAATCCAGCAAGTTCAACGGTTTATCTCACCATTTTTACTGCGCCGAACGAAGAAAGATCAAACGGTCGCATTAAATTTACCAGATAAACAAGAACAAAAAGCTTACTGCCCCCTTACTGGTGAACAAGCTTCCTTATATGAACAACTTGTTCAAGATACACTGCAAAATGTCGAAGGATTAAGTGGAATTGAAAGACGCGGCTTTATATTACTTATGCTGAACAAGCTAAAACAAATTTGTAATCATCCAGCTCTTTATTTAAAAGAAGAAGAGCCACAAAATATCGTTGAACGCTCTATGAAAACAAAAACGTTAATGGAGCTCATCGAAAATATAAAAGATCAAAATGAAAGTTGCCTCATCTTCACTCAATACATCGGCATGGGGAACATGCTAAAACGTGTGCTAGAAGAAAAATTCGGCCAGCGTGTCCTCTTCTTAAACGGTAGTGTGCCGAAAAAAGATCGCGACAAGATGATTGAGGAGTTCCAAAACGGAACGTATGACATTTTCATCTTATCCTTAAAAGCTGGCGGAACAGGATTAAACTTAACCGCTGCCAACCATGTCATTCACTACGACCGTTGGTGGAATCCAGCTGTGGAAAATCAAGCAACAGACCGCGCATATCGCATTGGTCAAAAACGATTTGTTCATGTTCACAAACTTATTACAACAGGAACATTAGAAGAAAAAATTGATGAAATGCTAGAAAGAAAACAATCTCTAAACAATGCGGTCATCACAAGCGATAGCTGGATGACTGAACTATCAACAGACGAACTAAAAGAATTACTTGGTGTATAAAGTGAAACTTGAATCAAGCCAGTTAAGTGGAGTTTTACTACTCGCAAAAAAAGGCGCTAATCTCAAATGAGATTAGCGCTTTTTTCTATTCCAAAACCAATTACTTATTATAATTCCCGTTAATCCGCCGCACGTATCAAGCAATGAATCTTGCCACATTGGTGTGCGGTCTCCCGTATACCATTGGTGAATTTCATCAAATGTTGCATAACCCGCAACGAAAAGAAGGGCATATATAAAACATCTTTTCCTCGAATGACCTGATCGATGAAAAGCGTAATAAATCAATGAACCTAGCATAAAGAACACCATAAAATGAGCACCTTTACGAAGGAAAAACTCAATAAATCCGCCTACACCTTTATTCGCAATACTAACAGGGGTTCCTCCACCATAATCAATAGATACCCATGAAAAATGCTCTTTCACAAATTCAACATTTACATATTGTTCAATATCTGAACGCATATCCTGCTTTTTATATGGTTGTGCCGAAGAATAGAAAATCAGCCCCATCCATAGTAATACAGGAATCCAAAATAACCATTTACGATTCATTATCCAGAATTCTCCTCTCTTAATCTTTTAAGGGTACCAAAAAAAAGAAAAAATTTCACGCCAAAACATGACATTTGTACCCTATTTATAAAGTGAAAGGAGGTGATACACATGGCAATTGAAACAATCGTAATGGATTTAACTTTACGTCTTGTCTTAAATAACGGATTAGATAAGAACGGCAAAACAGTTTTCAAGAGCAAACAATTTAAACGTGTTAAAACAAATGCGAGCTTAGATCAAGTACACAACGTAGCTCATGCTCTAGCTTCCTTACAAGCATCACCACTTCACGCTGTACAACTTGTAAGCACATCAGATCTTTCTAAACTATAAAGTAAAACTCGGATCAGTGGGGATTTTAATCATCCCCGCTGATTATTAGACCGCAATTTAACCGGCAGACCCAAATCCCATAAATAGCTTGATAAATACAAAGGAGGGAATAATAACATGCAAGTACTAGAGTTGATTTTCGCAAAAGAAGATGGAAAAACAGTCGTTTTTTCTATCGATACGCCCATCACACCAATCGATGCACAAGTCGTAAATCAAGTAATGGATACAATCCTCGCCTCATCTGTATTTTCATCCATTGATGAAAATACACGAAAAAAGGGAGCTCGCCTTGTAGAAAAAAATGTATCTGAAGTTCCAATTACTCTATAAAATGAAAAAGACGAATCTGCATCATTTTGCAGATTCGTCTTTTTTCTTCGGCATTTCAATCGGAATAAAAATCTTTGAGAAACCGACGCATACGTACTTATAATGTTCTTCACCTATATCAAACTCAGTCGTATATGTTGAGAAGAATATATAATCATTTCGCTTCGTATAATGATCAATTAATAACCCAACTTGTGGCTCAACATACTTTTTCGCTAACTTTTTACCGGCCGATGCCAAGTCGCCAAGGAGACCCTCTTCATTCTCTTTTTGAACTTCATCTAGCTTCTTACTCACATCATTACGCTTCATAAACTGCTTCGCTGCCCATTCTGTATATTCGCCCTTACTCGGATTACTGTTTGCTAAATATACTAGGAGAACGACAACTAAAGCCATAATAATATACTTTTTCTTCATACTATATCACCGCCTACTCTTTTCTATTTTCATATATATGTACAAGCGATGCAAATTAGAAAGACTATCACCTATTGATTGTAAACGAATAGCCAAAATTTACAATATGAAATAGAATATTAACGGTAAATTTACTTAATTTATATATAATTATATTCGGAATGAAAATTATAAGGGAGGATATAGAATTATGGATAATGAAAACAACATTTTTATTTCTAGTTCTACAATGATGCTTGAACCATGTAAACACCCTTATTACCGCACAAAAATTATCGACAGTAGCGGGAACCATCTTTACTCCTGTCAAACTGCTCTCCAACTTATACAGAAATCTTGTCTAACAAATATTCATTCTACTTATCAAGGGAGACGTAATGCCGTAAAAACAAAATTTAAATTCAAACAAAACGTTCCAATTCCGATCAATCATAGAGAATATATTTGTGCTTTCCCAACAGAATCTCCTGCTTCTCCAAATTGCATTTGGCTTTTCTTCAAACATGTTCATACAATAGAGTTTTTCAAAAAAGCTAAACAAGCTAAAATTCATTTTTCAAATGGAGCTACCGTAACGATACAAATTAGTCCCCATAAGTTAAGCCAGCAATTATGGAAAGCTGGATATGTATTATCCCAAATGAACATGCAAGATTCATCACCTTAATAACAAATGGAATGGAAGGTAGTATTTCCTTACCTTACCTTCCATTCTATTTTTATCCTTTTACACTATCTCGCATTTTCTCGAGTGCTTGCCGATACATCCATCTTACTTGATAATATGTCATTTCCGTCTCTAAAGCGATTTCTCCCATCGTCTTCCCTACAAAAAAACGTTCAAAAATAATATACTTCTCCTTCTCATCTAACACGCTCATAAAATCCTTCACTCTTATTTCAACATCCTCAAAATGAAAGATATCCTCATACTCACCTACACATACACATCTCTCCTGCACTGCGAACTCTTTCTTCAATCTCTCTAATATATAACCACGCACCGTTACAACTGCATATGCAGGGAAATACCCCTTCTTTTCATCAAATCTTTCATACGCATGCCAAAGACCGATTAAACCACATTGATAATACTCTTCATAATCTTTACGAATACCTAATTTCTTTATTTGATTTACAATCATCCCTTCATACAAAACAACTGCCTCTTTAAAAGTCGCTGGCTTCACACAGTACCCGTTTCTAAAAGGTATACCTTTCTAGTATTCCGCGGTACCTTCACAATATAAAAATAAAGAAAAGATTTCACTGTGAGTCATTTCAAATACTACCGACGGAATCTGAAATTACACTATGTAGAATTTGAAATTCTGTTGGTGGTATTTGAAGTAAGGGTAAAAATAAAAAAGGTGACTCTCTTGAAGAGTCACCTTTTTAAAATAATATGTTATGCACCAAAGCCGCTTACTAAACCTCTTACAACGCCTAATGCAATTGTTAGGATAAAGAAGATTACAATTAAAATCGTAGCTTGTTTCTTACTTAAACCAGCTACAATGTGTAAGCCTAGTCCTGTTAGAATGAGGCTCCAAATATTAAAAATTTCAATTGAAGAGGCAATTCCATGTGCTACTGTCCCTTGTTCAAATAAAGGAGCTAAACTTGTATAAACATCAGTGCCATTTCCATCAAAAATAAAGCCTAATCCTGCATTTAACAATCCGCCGATATAATAAACAAGATTAGCATATAAGTAAATCGATAATATTTTCATGTATGGTGTATCATTGCTCATAAACATCATAATAATTTTATAAAAACCTGCCGCAATAAAGAGACCTATAGGTGTTCCTAATAGACCAACAAGTGCGCCTCCACCAAGGGTAAATCCTTTTACCATTGCCCCTGCTTCACCATTTAATTCTTTTGCCAATTCTGGAGTACTAATTAATGTTAAGTAAGACACTGCTGTTGCTATAATCGTTCCTAATATAACAAATAAGACAAATGCCCCCCAAACCGGACTTTTCGTCTTCATTCTCTCAAACTGCTCACCTGGAGAAGTAATCATTCCTAATAATGATGGCTTCTTCGCACCTACATCTTGCGTATTAATATTTGCTTCCATTATAACGCCTCCTTCTATTTATATAACCCGTTCTAGTGGGCGGTTCACTTCCTCATATAGAGGCTACGAACCGCCCACTAGAACGGTAATGTGTAGTTCTACTACACTATTAATTACTCATAACGCAATGCTTCAATTGGATCTAATTTCGCAGCTTTATTTGCTGGAATTAATCCAAAAATAATACCGAGTGTCATCGAGAACAATACGCCTCCAACGACAACTTCCCATGAAACGAGTGGCGGCCATTTTGCGAATGTAGAAACGATATATGCTCCGCCATACCCAAGACCAATTCCGATTAAACCACCTAGAAGTGTTAACATAACGGCTTCAATTAAAAACTGTAATAAAATTTTACTACGCGTTGCTCCAAGCGCTTTACGTATCCCAATTTCGCGCGTACGCTCCGTTACAGATACAAGCATGATGTTCATAACACCGATACCACCAACGACTAATGAAATACCAGCGATACCACCGATGATCATTGTCATAATGTTAGTAACTTTAGAAACATTTTCTTGGAATTCTTTTAAATTAACCAGTTCATATTTACCCGGAATTTCACTTGGCTTACGGCTATTTAATACATCAACAGCTTGTTTCCCTGCTGCTTCTAAATCGTCTACATTTTTAGCTTGAATTGCGATACTTTGAATTTCATCTGTTCCGTATAAAACAGGCCATAACGTAAGAGGGATTAACGCTTCTTCCATTTCAAATCCCATAAATTCATTATCAGATGTATACACACCGACAATTTGCATCGGTTGTCCTTTCATCTCAATAATTTGTCCTACTGGATTTACACCCTTAAATAACGTCTCTTCTGTTTTTGTACTAATCATCACAACGTTATTTGCATGAGAAATATCTGATTCATTTAAAGTACGTCCCTTTACGACCTTTACTTTATTAACCGCAAAATATTCATTATCAAGACCAATAACATTCAAATTTGCTTTTTTATCATTTACATCAAGCACCTCTGTCGTCTGGTTTGTCGTAATAACATGTGAAACATCTTTCACTTGTTTTACTTCCAAAATATCCTCTTCCGTTAACTTCGGCATTTCAAATCCACCTATAGCAAACTCATCATTAATATCTGGTTTAAATTGAATTGGCATAAGGTTATTACCACCAGAACCTGCGAATTTCGACTTCAGCATCGCTTCTCCGCCTTGCCCAATTGCAACGACTGTAATAATCGAACCTACCCCGATAATAATACCGAGCATCGTAAGAGCTGAACGTAATTTATGAGCTAAAATAGAAGATAGGGCAATTTTTATACTATCTAGTAAACTCATACCGCACACCTTCTATCTTCTGTAACTTTCCCGTCTCGCAGTACAATGCGGCGGGAAGAATACGCTGCTACTTCCTCTTCATGCGTAACCATAACAATCGTCGTACCTTCTGCATTAAGCTTCGTGAAAATATCCATAACTTGCTCACCAGACTTCGTATCAAGTGCACCAGTCGGTTCATCAGCCATAATGAACGTTGGATTATTTGCAATCGCTCTTGCAATCGCTACACGCTGCTTCTGTCCACCTGATAACTCATTTGGTAAATGATGCACGCGATCTGCCAATCCAACTTTACCTAACGCCTCCAAAGCACGCTTGCGACGCTCCGCTTTCTTCACGCCACCATATACGAGCGGAAGCTCAACATTTTCCACTGCGGAAAGACGAGGTAGTAAATTAAAATGCTGGAATACAAAGCCAATATATTCATTACGAATTAAAGCAAGCTTTGACTCGTCTGCTGTTAAGATATTCACGTCATTCAGCATATATTCGCCTTCTGTTGGACGATCTAAACAACCGATAATATTCATAAGCGTTGATTTACCAGAACCAGACGGTCCCATAATCGAAACGAACTCACCGCTCTGAATCGTTAAACTAATACCGTGTAAAATCGGCACTGCCAACTTTCCTTGATAATACGTTTTAGCAATATGATTTAACGTAATCATTTCTCTTTCACTTCCATTCCGTCATACACATCGTCGGAAGGATTTTTAACCACCTTTTGCCCCACTGTTACGCCTTCTACAACCTCTGTCCAGTCCCCATCAGTAGAACCTTTTTTCACATTTTGTTTACGAAGCTTCCCTTTATCCTCGACATAAACAAATGCATCATCGCCTTTTGCTACAATGCTCTTACTTGGGACAGCAATCATCTTCTTATTCTCTAAGTTTACTTGCAATGAAACATGATAACCTGGAGATAAACCATCTTGACTATCAAGGCTAGCTTTATATGTATATTGGGACATATTTTGAGTTGCTTCACCCATGCCGCCAGCTTGCGCCATCTCTGCACTTGTTGGGAACTCACTTACCTCTGTAATCTTACCTGTCCACTTCTTCTTATTATTTGCTTTCGCAGTTACAGTGAATGTTTGATCCTTTTGAATTTGTGACTTCTGAAGCTCAGTTAACGTACCTTGAACTTGGAATGGATCTTTAGAAGCTACTTGTAAAAACGCTTTTCCTTGACCACCTAACGCTTGAGATGAACTTTGTGCCGCATCTTTATCTAACTTTTGAACAACACCAGCGAAATTGCTATAAATCGTAAGTTCTTTCTGCTTCTTACTTAACTCTTCTTTCTGCAACTTTCCTTTTTCTTTCTCAAGGTCAATTGTTTTTTGTCCTATCTCTAACTCGTTTACTTGCTCTTCCATCGGATCTGTTACTTCTTTCCCAGCTCCGTTATCTTTCGCCTTCTTAATTTCTTTCTTTAACGAATCAATCTTCTTTTTTCCTTGATCATAACGCATATCCGCCATCTTCTGATCAAGCTCAGCTTGCTTCATTTGAAGGTTAATCTCTTCATTATCATAAGAGAATAACTTCGTGCCTTTCTCTACCTCTTGCCCTTCTTTTACCTCAATATCTTTCACTTTTCCTTTGGCCGGATCTGCATAAAAACTTTCAATATTACCAGGCTTCACCTGACCAGAAATTAACTTCGTATTATTCAGCTTACGCTCTGTCACTTTCTCAAAACTTACAGCATCAGCATTTGTTGATGCACCCTTCTTCTTACCTTGCATAACAAAAATATTAATTGCCGCTACAATAACAATTAGTGCAATAACCCCAATAATAATCCATTTCTTCTTCTTGTTTGGAGTACGAACCGTATTTGGTAACATATTACCGCTCCTTTTTTATAACTTAATAATTTAATATAAGAATTGTATAAAACTTTCTGAAAACAAAATACATATTATTACAATCTTTTTACAAAGTTTTACACATCCATTTATATTGTAACAAAAATTCCAATGATTAGAAATATGACATTATATCTTTTAAGATAGATTTAAGGAAAGGAAAAAGAGCAATTTTAATTGAATAGAAGCCATTCTTTATTAACAAACTTCTTGCCAAAATGAATCATTAAAATCATTTTCCTAATTGCACCATCGCTATTTTGTCATATATATTTGACATTTCATCTATTCAATTATAAAATGTCACATATAAATGACATTTTGGTACACGAGGTCTACAACCATAAATGGGAGGGTTATATTTGAATAACGTTAAACAATATCGAAAATCTGAAGGGCTATCGCAGCTAGAGTTAGCTAAAAAAGTTAACGTGGCGAGACAGACAATAAATTTAATTGAAAATAATAAATATAACCCTTCTTTAGCCTTATGTATCGAATTAGCAAAAGCACTAAAAACAGATTTAAACAGTCTATTTTGGGAGGGAGATTAAATGATGAAAATTGAATGGAAAGAAAGAGTTTATAATAGTTTTGTTGGAACACTGAGTGAGAGAGATGAATATCAAAAACAAGAAATCAATAAAGAATTATCTGTAGCTGGAATTGGTTTATGGTGGCTAAATATGTTGGTAATGCTTATTATGTTACTTGTTGATACTATGAACCACACAATATCTATAGGAACAATATTCATTTTTCTATCTAATATGATTTATGCTAATTATTTAGTCTTTAAATTCAAGAAAAAAGGTTTAAGTGATACTGAATGTGCAACAAAAGAAGAATATTTACAACACAAGAAAAAATTAAGAAAAGCTGGCTTAAAAGCAGGTGTGCTTTGGGGCTTTCAAATGTTTGTTTTTATGAATTATATCCTTCCCTATGTAGGTTCAGAAGAAATCTCTATTTCTTTATTTGATGTTATGCTTTGGGGCTGCGCCGGCGGATTTTTCGGTACAACCATGTATCTATTTGGTTTATGGAATCTAAAAAAATTATATTAAGTAACAAAAGTCTTTTACATATTAAACTGCAATTTTACATACTGTTTGTTTTTTCTAATATAAAAGCTATCCAATCACAATTGGATAGCTTTTCAAACAAAATATTACGCCGCTTTAGGATCTTTTCTCTCATGTCCACGTTGAACAATAAATAAGAAGATTGTTGATAAAACCGCTCCTGTTAATAGTAAGATGAAACAACCATCCCAGCCAGAACTATCAACAATAACACCAATTGCTGCGTTAGCTACAAGACTTCCGCCTACATAACCAAATAGACCACACATACCAACTGTCGTACCTACTGCAAATTTCGGTACTAATTCCATCGCACTTAAACCGATTAAGAACTGTGGTACATAAATTAAACAACCGATAATAGAAACTGCAATACTTACAACAAGTACGCTAGTTGCTTGCCAATATATAAACGTACCAATAACAACTCCAACCATACTAATAATACATAATGGCATACGTTTTCCTTTAAATAATTTATCACTTAAAAAACCAACGATTAATGAACTTGGAATTGCCATACCTTCAAAGATTGCATATGCCGCATGCGCTTCTGCTTTTGAAAATCCTTTAACTGTCGTTAAATAAAGTGGAACCCAGTTAATAACACCGAAACGAATTAAATAAACAAAAGCATTCGCAATACATAAGAACCATACAAATTTATTTTTCACTACATACTTCATTAAAATTTCTTTTGGTGACATCTTGTTAGCATTATCTGCTTTTTCAAGATTTTCATAGTCATTACGATACTCATCAATTGGAGGAAGACCTTCAGATTCTGGTGTATCCTTCGCATTGATCCAAACAAGAACTGCAATTACCATTGCGATAATCGCAGGAAAAATAAACACGCCGCCTTGCCAATGATTTTCACCGAAAATACCTACACCAATTCCGACAAGTGGTGGCACAAGCATTCCACCAACGTTATGTGAAATATTCCAAAGACCTGTTTTCGTACCACGTTCTTTCTTCGAGAACCATTTCGTCATAACAATACTACAAGGTGGTGCTCCCATACCTTGTACAATACCGTTAACAACAAGTAATGTAACAATCATCCCAAATGATGATGCAAAGCCGAAACAAATATTTACAAGCCCTGATAAGAATAAACCGACTGCGATAAAGCGCTGGGCGAAAGCTTTATCTGATAAATTCCCCATAAAGAACTTACTAAATCCATAAACAATTGCCATTACTGAACCTAGTAGACCAATTTCAGCTGTGCTAAAACCATACTCTTGTACTAAATACGTACTTGATAACGTAAAGTTACTACGAACTAAATAATAAGCAGCATATCCAACTGAAATCCCGATTAACACACGAATACGTAGTAATCGATATACACGATCAATCATATCCGCTGGCAATCTTTCAATTGCAGGTGCTGGCTTGAGCCATTTAAACATATATTTTCGTCTCCTTTTCTCACTTCAGAGAGAGACGCTGTCTATTCCATATCTCGATTATTCCGCTATTTGATATATTTTGGTTTGTTCTTCTAACCGGCTGTCCTTCTATTTCTTTCTCATTCTTCGCAAACATCGTTGGTACGCCAAACGACACTTTTTCTAAAATATGCCCCGCTTCTTCTGATAAACAATAATCAATAAATAAATCCGCAATAATACCACTCGGTGCACGTTTTAGTTTCGAAATCGCATTAACAGATAACCCTGTTTGCTCAGGTTCGTTACTTAAAATCGGAAAGCCTTGTTTTTGAAGCATTCTCTGATCTCCCATAAAGTTGATGCCTATCATATATTCACCGCTCGCAACAAGTTCTGCTGGGATGTAACCATTCACTGTTACTTCTCCAACTTGTTCCGCCAGATTCTTCACATATCCCTTCGCTTCCTCTTCACCTAACATATCAATAAGTGATTGAAAAAACGTATATGCTGTACCTGAAACATTTGGATCGGGCATGACAATCTTTCCTTTATATACTGGATTCAATAAATCTTTCCATCTTAACGGATACGAGAGACCGAGCGGCGCTATTTCCTCGTTCCACCGCTCTTTATTAATCGCAATTGCCAGCTTCTCCACTTCATAACCGTACCAATAACCATCTTTATCTTTAACAGTTTTTGAAATACGATTTGCATGTTGGCTTATCACAGGAATAGAAAGATTTTTTTGCTTCATCATTTGATGCGCATCTACTGTACCGCCAATAATAATATCCGCCTTCGGATTTCCGGCTTCTTCTTCCACTCTACGAAGAAGTTCTTCTGTTGAAAGACGAATAAATTCATACGTACATCCGCGCGGCTTACAAAATGATGAAAGTAACGCTTCACCAACTTCCTCACGAGCCGCTACATACGCAACAATATGACGATCATCCAAAATAGGGAGACCATTTTTACTATATTTAATAGAGGTTGTATCTCGAGAGCAACTAGACATCGCTCCTCCAATTACTAGCAAAAAGAAGAAAAAGGCTATCTTTCTCATGACGCATTCTCCTTTACGAATAACTCTGCTAGAGAGCTTTTCATATACATGACATTTCCGTTATTATCACCGAGATATTGCACAACAAAGTACGATGGATACACAGAAATCGTAAGAATATCTTCACGATCATTCTTTACACGCTTACCTGTTTTATAAGCTGTAATATAAGCAATCGGTTCATTCTGCGATTGTAATAACTTCTGAATTTCTCCGTAATCTGTAATTTGCTTTGCGTATCGAATAGAATCAAGTATGTGCGTAAGATTGATAGTACGTACCACATCACCTTGACGTACTACGACATCCTTTGCTGAAGCAAAGAAATCACTAATACGCTCTGGCGTGTAATACAGGCTTAATAAATACGTTTGAAGTGCTGAAATCATCGGATCCATGCCATTCTTTCCGTATACATTTTCCCCATACTGGAACAAGTCACCTACTGCAAAAGTACGCTTATGTCCATTCAAGTACGTTACTTCTCCAGTAAATACTTGTTCTTGGCTCTTAACGTCCTCAGGCTCTATTCGAATTCGGTCAAAGAATGAAACAATCGTATGCAAACGAACTTCATCCGTTACAACAATTTCTCCCCACTTTTCATGTCTTACTTTCACTTCAATTGGAAGAGATTCATTCACCCTTTGTAAAACGGCTTGTTTATCATTTACAATGTTGATTCGATTATAGATTTGCTTCTCCATAACATAAAACAAAACAAGAGAAACAATCATACAAATGACAAACATAAGAATTTGAAATGATAGCCTTTTCATTTCTGCCTACCTCCAAGATAAAAAAACGTTGTTTCGAAAATACCGCATAATTGTTTCATAAATGTATCATTTAACCGCTTTCAAGTTTTTTATGTCTTCCATCCTTCTCGGAAGCAAAAATGTAATGAATATTGTAGTACCTATTTCTTCACTACTCTCAATCCGCATGCTTCCGCCCTGCTTATTCATAATCTCCTGACAAATATACAAACCATAACCATTCCCATAACTAGAAGGAAGTGCCTTTCCTTTCGGAGACTCATTCCACTCTGCAAGCACCTCTTCGTCTATACCGATCCCATCATCATGAACAAAAACCTTCGCCTCATGCTCATTTACAATTACATTCATACGAATATGCGAAGCATCACTATACTTAATTGCATTATCAAGCACATTTAAGAAAATTTGCTTCGTCTTATCAAAATCCGCAACAACATGTACATCTGTTAACTCATTTATCACTTCAATTTCAAACTGATTTAGACGAGGCTTCACAATTGAAACTGCTTCCTCTGCCAATTCCTTTATGTTCACAACTGTAGGAGACACTTCAAACGTACTCGTTCCATATTTCGAGGACTTAAGCAGCTCCTCTACAAGTGATAATAAACGCTCACTTTCCACAGCCACATAACGGAGACTTTCCTGTACATCTTCTTTCGATTGTAACTTCGGAATTAAATCAACATAACCGATAATTGCCGTTAGCGGTGTTTTTAACTCATGCGTAATGCGGTCTAGGAAATCTTTCTGCTTCTCTTTCTCCTCCTGCAATTGCTTAATATGCAGCTCAATTCCATCAGCCATCGCATTAAAAGATGCTGAAAGCTGAGCGATTTCCACGTACTCATTTAACTCAATCTTACTCTTATAATCACCATTCGCGAGCCTCTGTGCCATTTGTCTCAACTGATCAATTGGTTTATGAAGAGACTTCGCCAAACGAATCGCAAAGAAAATACCGGTAGCTACTAAACAAAGAGACGTCATTAAGAAAGTCCAGCTCACATTTGTTAAAACTTCCTTCTCACCCGTTAACTCATTTATAAAACGAATACTTCCAATGACATCGTTTCCATAATAAACCGGGCTTGAAAACAAAAGAATGGGAGCGGGATCCGCCTCCTCAAAAACATAAGACTTCTTCCCCTTCAAGGAACTCTCAATGTCGATGTTACGGTGAAGCAATGCTCCCTTTTGTGTATCTGCAACAACATCGCCATTCTTCCCGATCATCTGCACACGGACATCCATACGCTTCGCTAAATACGACGCAATTAAAAGTGAATTCGGACCAAGCGTATCCACTTCTGCTTCCTTCTCTAAATAATTCATCGTATAAATTTGCGCTTCTACACTTAACTTTTCTAAAGAATCTGCTGCGTTATGATACATATTCTTTTCTAACGTAATATAAACAACTGCATATAAAAGAACAAAAATCGGAATTAACAGCCCAACTATTCCGAACACCATATTTCGCTTTAAAGACATACCATCACCACTTAACAATCCAGTTTATAGCCAACGCCATAAATTGTCTTAATATATTCTCCACTCGTCCCAAGCTTCTTGCGAAGTCTCTGCACCATAATATCAACTGCTCTCGTATTTCCGATATACTCAAATCCCCATACTTTCTCAAGCAACTCATCCCTCATAAACACACGCTGCGGATTTGAAACAAATAACTGACATAAATTAAACTCTCGGTACGTTAACTGAATCTCTTGTCCACTCACATGTACCTTTCTTTCCTTAGGACAAATCACGATCTCTCCAGCCTCAATTACTTCATGACTTACAGCCGCATCCGTCTTCTTTACACGCCGCGCCATATTCTTAACCCGAAGAATAAGCTCCGCATAATTAAATGGCTTCGTCACATAATCATCAGCACCAAGCTGCAATCCAAGCAACTTATCATTCATCTGACTTTTTGCCGTTAACATAAGCACCGGAATATCCCTATCCCTCTCACGGAACAAACGAAGCAACTCATACCCATCCGTATCCGGAAGCATAACATCCAAAATCAATACATCCGGCCCTTCATTCCATTTCTCTAAAGCTTCTCTCCCATCAGCCGCTGCCAACACTTCATAACCTTCCATCTCCAACTGCATCCGAATCAAATTACGAATACTCGATTCATCATCAACCACAAGTATTTTCATCATTCTCCTCCTTCCACCACGTATTATAGTACAGTTTAGTATAGCAAAAATCCTATAAAAAAAGAGAGGGTATTGTCGAACATATTTTGTCGACGATACCCTCTCCCCTTTTATTATTTAGCTACAAAATAATCCGTTACATATTGTGCCCAAACTTCATGACCTTTAGCAGTTGGGAAACCAAATTCTTCTTTTAAATATGGTAGGATAGCCTTTGTCGATGCATCCGGCCATGCTCCCCAATGATCAATATATGTATAATTATTTTGAGTTGCAAATTGTTTTAATGCTTCAATTGCTTTCGGATAATTCTTAGCACCATACACTGGATTTGATGGTTGAATCATAATTGTAGCACCCTTCGCACTAGTAGAAAGTGCTTGAACGAACTTCTGTGTATTTGCGACAGAGTTCCCATTACCAGTTTTACCGTTATCAGTAATAAATGGTGGCTCAAATAAAATTACATCTGGATTCTCTTTCGCAATCTCTTTATCACGCTTATTCGCAATTAACTCTTCTGTGCTTTCACCCTTATATTCCTTTACAGTCACATTCCATAAACCTTTACCGTAAGCCGTTTCTAAATTAGACGTTAACTTAGCTGCCCAAGCACCTTTTTCAGATGAAGAACCTTCATCCCCAACAATAACAAGATTTACTGCCTTTTTATCCTCAGCAGCTTTCTTCAACTTCTCTTTCACTGCATCTGGCAAATTCTTCGCATATGCTTCATTAAAAGATAACTTCGTATCTTGTTTCTTCTCTTCCTTTTTCTCTTCTTTTTTCTCTTCTTTCTTTGCTCCGCTATCTTTCACTTCAGCCTTTATTTTCGTTACTTCACTCGTTTGTCCTGTTGCATTCGCAATCTTCTTATTCCAGTACAATTTACCGCTCACAATCGAAGCAGCAAACAATACAAAAATAACAAGAACAAGTACTGCTTTCTTATTCATCGATTCACCTCATCTATTAATCTCACAATATATAATACTAATATAAATTCATGCAAAAATAAACCCAACTCCTTCCAAAGGAGCTGGGTTATTACATATTACTTAGTTAATTCAAGATGTGCTCTTAACTTATTCGTTATATCTTGTTTTGCTGCCTCTGGAACATAGTAGTACCAAATACCATCAGCGGCTTTGTGGCCGTCGCCTGGAATTTGAATTTCCTCACTGTTCTCCATACAATCTTTATAATTCTTTTGAATATCAAACATTTGATCTTGCGTTAAACTTGTTTTTACGTTTTTCTCAATTGCTTTTAATACATCACCGTAGCTTGCTAGAGAAGATACACTTGCACCCTTCTTAATTACAGCTTGAATAACTTGACGTTGGCGCATTTGACGACCGAAGTCACCACGTGGATCTTCATAACGCATACGAGTATACTTTAATGCTGTTTCACCATTTAAATGGATGTTACCTTTAGCAAAATGTTGCTCCCTTGATGTAAACTCCAAATCATTATTTACATCAACACCACCAACAGCGTCTACAATATCTTTGAATCCAGCCATGTTTACCTCGATGTAATGATCGACTGGTACGTTAAGAAAATTCTCTACTGTTTTTACAGCCATATCAATACCACCAAAAGCATATGCATGGTTGATTTTATCCTTTTTCCCTTTCCCTACAATCTCCGTATAAGAATCTCGTGGGATACTTGTAATTTTCATAGATTTTGTTTTTTGGTTTAAGGTAAATAGCATAAGTGAATCGGATCTACCTGTTCCATTACCTTCTTGATCTACACCCATCAATAAAATAGATATAGGTTTATTATCCGCAATTTCTACTTTCTTATCCCGTTTATCAGACTTATCACGATCCAAAGGCTTATGCACTGTATTTAACGTATTAGATACATTAGAGTAAACAGTATACGCATATACACCACCAGCAATAACAAGAACACCAATGATACCTAGAATCCAAAATAGAATCTTTTTCTTCATCGTTTTTCCTTCTTTCAAATAACAAATTCAACAACCTTATTCTTACTATTATTCCACATAAAACTATACAGATTTACAAATCATTTGTAAACTACTGATTCTTCCACTATCTTATAGCTTCTTGAGAAAATCTTTTAAAGCTTCCTTCCAATTTTGAAGCGATTCAAATCCATTTTCTTCAATCATCCCTTTATCCAGCACTGAGTATTTAGGGCGTGCGGCAGGCCTTGGAAAGTCTTCGGTCTTTAGTGGATTGACCACTATTTCAATATTAGATTGCTTGAATATCTCTTTTGCAAACTCATACCAAGAGCACACCCCTGAATTAGAACCATGATATACTCCATATTTATCAGTTTGTACAAGACTAATAATAAATCTTGCTAAATCAGTGGTATAAGTTGGTGAACCCACTTGATCATGAACAATCCCTAATTCTTTATTCTCCTCTGCCAAACGTAGCATCGTCTTCACAAAATTATTACCATATAAACCAAATACCCAAGACGTTCTAACAATATAACTTTTTGAACAATACTCTTGTGTATACTGTTCTCCAACTAATTTTGATTTACCATATACAGTCTGAGGATTCGTTTGATCATCCACTTTATATGGAGTATCTTTTGTTCCATCAAAAACGTAATCAGTACTTACATAACAAAACTTTGCCCCTACTGCTTCAGCAGCTTGAGCTAAGTATTTTGTTCCTTCAGCATTGACTTTAAAAGCAGCTTCTTCATCGCTTTCCGCTTGATCTACTTGTGTATATGCTGCCGTATGAATAATAATATCGGGCTGAATTAATAATACTTTCTCGCTTACTTGTTTTTCATCTGTAATATTTAACTCTTCTCTGCCGAATCCAAAGACTTCCCATGTTTGTTCTTTTAATAAACTTACTACATCTTTTCCTAACTGACCTTTAGCTCCTGTTACTAATACCTTCATGTTTTATACCTCTAATCTATTAGCATATTGATTCTTGAAGTATTCTTGGTATTCTCCAGAAATAATATTTTTCCACCAATCTTGATTTTCTAAATACCATTTAATAGTTTGCTCAATACCTGTGTCAAAATTATACTTTGGTGACCAACCTAATTCTTCACGGAGTTTTGTCGCATCAATTGCGTAACGACGATCATGACCTGGACGATCTGTAACATACTTAATTAGAGACTCTGGTTTACCCAATGCTTTTAAGATTGTTTTTACGATTTCAATATTTGTACGTTCGTTATTTCCACCAACATTGTACACTTCACCATTTTTACCTTTATGAAGTACTAAATCAATTGCCTGACAATGATCCTCAACATGTAACCAATCACGTACATTTAAACCATCACCATATACAGGTAATTGTTTATCATTTAGTGCATTAATAATCATTAAAGGAATTAACTTCTCTGGGAAATGGAATGGTCCGTAATTATTTGAACAACGTGTAATATTTACTGGTAAACCAAACGTTTCATGATAAGCACGAACTAATAGATCTGCACCAGCTTTACTTGAACTATACGGGCTATTTGATGCCAAAGGTGTTTCTTCCGTAAAGTAACCAGTTTCGCCTAAAGTTCCATATACCTCATCTGTTGAAACTTGCAAGTATTTTTTTACTTCCGCATTTTTAGCAGCATCTAGTAATACTTGTGTACCTTGAATATTCGTTTGAATAAAGATATCAGGATTTGTAATACTTCTATCAACATGTGACTCTGCTGCAAAATTTAACACATAATCAAACTTTTCTTCTTTAAATAATTGGTTAATAAACTGACGATCTGCTATATCACCTTTGACAAATTTATAATTAGATAATTTCTCAATATCCTTTAGATTTTCTAAATTACCTGCATATGTTAACGAATCTAAATTTACAATATTATATTCTGGGTACTTCTTCACCATATATCGAACAAAGTTACTTCCAATAAACCCTGCGCCACCTGTTACTAATACTTTCATGTTATTCCTCCTTATTTCTCGTACACAAAATTAATATTTGCTTCTTCTAATAATGGATGTTTAGTATCCTTTTCCGAAAGGATTGGTTCACTCACCGGCCAATCGATTCCTAAGGCTGGATCATTCCATAGAATACCAGCATCATGATTAGGAGAATAGTATTCATCTACTTTGTAAGCCACTGTCGAATTTGGCACTAATGTACAAAATCCATGTGCAAATCCTTTCGGCACGACTAATTGGCGTTTATTATGTTCACTTAAAATAACACCAACCCATTGGCCATATGTAGGTGAACCTTTCCGAATATCAACAGCTACATCATAAATAGCACCTGTGATACAGCGTACTATCTTTGTCTGTGCTTTAGGATTTAACTGAAAATGTAATCCACGTAATGTTCCGGCTGGTACAGATAAAGATTGATTATCCTGAATAAATTCGTAATCTAAACCAAGCTTATCAAAAACCTCTTTATTATAACTTTCCATAAAATATCCGCGATGATCGCCAAATACCCTAGGCTCTAAAATAACTACATCAGGAATTTTAGTTTCAACAATCTTCATTATAAGTACTCCTTTATTGATAAATTGGTTGTTTTTGTTTACTTTGTTCTGCCAATCGAATCAAGTATTGACCGTATTGATTTTTTTTCATAGGCTCTGCTAATTCAAATAGTTGCTCACGGGTAATATATCCTTTTCTAAATGCTATTTCCTCTAAACAAGCTACCTTTAAACTTTGACGTTTTTCAATTGTTTCAATAAATTGAGATGCTTCTAATAATGACTCGTGCGTGCCAGAGTCTAACCAAGAAAAGCCTCGGCCAAGAATTTCAACGTGTAACTCTTGTAATTGTAAATAAACCTTATTTATATCAGTAATTTCCAATTCTCCACGAGGTGATGGTTTAATATTCTTCGCAATCTCTATAACACGATTATCATAGAAATATAAACCTGTTACAGCATAATGTGACTTTGGCTCTTGAGGCTTCTCTTCAATAGAAATAGCCTTCCCACCTTCATCAAACTCTACAACTCCAAAACGTTCTGGATCATTTACATAATATCCAAAGACAGTTGCCCCTTCTTGGCGTTCTACGGCGTTTTGTAATAGTTTCGTTAAACCGTGTCCATAGAATAAATTATCACCAAGAACAAGGGCTACAGAATCATCGCCAATAAACTCTTCTCCGATAATAAATGCCTGAGCTAAACCGTCGGGTGAAGGTTGCACAGCATATTCAAGCTTTATCCCAAACTGCGAACCATCTCCCAATAACTCTTTAAAACGAGGTGTATCCTGTGGTGTAGAGATGATTAAAATTTCTTGAATACCAGCAAGCATTAATACTGATAATGGATAGTAAATCATTGGCTTATCATATACAGGTAATAATTGTTTTGATACTGCTTGTGTTAGTGGATATAAACGTGTTCCACTACCTCCAGCTAGAATAATACCTTTCATAAATTGCTCGCGCTCCTTTTTATATCATAGAAATAGGGAATAAATCTGCCCAGATTCATCCCCTTTCTAATTTATGACTTTAAAAATAAAGATTCATAATCTGTTACAATTTTTTCCCATGAGTATTCATGGATGATTCTATCTTTTGCCTTATTACTTAATTCATTAATTTGCTCTTGTGAATATCGCTCAACGTCATGAATTAAGTTAGCCAAGGATCCACCCTCTTTAGAGAAGTAAACAGCTCCTGCTTCCCCAACCTCTTTATTAAACACCACATCTAAAAGCATATTTAATTTTGTAGACGCCAATGCTTCCAATAATGATGGATTCGTTCCACCTACTTCATGCCCATGGAAATATGCAAACGCATTTTCACGAACTTTCTTTAATAGTTCTTGATCATATACAGTTCCAACAAACTTAACACGAGGATCCTTATCAAAATTCGTCGTTGCTAATAAATCCTGATAAAATTGATTTTGTTCAACATTAGAGATAATAACAAAGTCTTTTTTAGAATCTGATTTCATGAATTCACGGACCATTAACTCATAATTGTTCTCTGGAACGAAACGACCAACTACTAAGTAATATTCATTGGCGCTTATATCATGTTTCTTATACCATTCATTTAGTTTTACATCCTCGTCTTTTAGAGATGACGATGTAACATCCGCGCCATAAGCAATAAATGTCGTCTTAGGGTTATACTTTTTATAATCTGTTTTAATATATGACTCAATTCCTTTAGAATCACATACTAACAAATCTGCATTTTTAACCATTAACTTCTCAGATATTTTCCAATATGTTCTGATAGCAGGGCTCCATTTACTTCTTTTCCACTCATGCCCATCTGGATTTACAAATACTTTTACACCCATTTTTTCTAGCTTATTTTTATAGAAGGAAAAGAATGGACCAATACGACAAGCAAGCACGTAAACAATGCAATTTGTAAGGCTATTTCTTTTAATATAACGGATACACTCTTTTAAACTTAAAATATCGTATGCTACTGCTTTAGCACTACCAATTTCAGGTGTTTTGACATTAAAACATCTTGCATTATTATGCTTAAACTCATCATTATCATGAGCTAGACAAGATACGTGATATTGAATATCTTCACTTTGTTTTCGAGCTGTTAAGTATTCTACAAATGTTTCGAATCCACCATATTTTGCGGGAATTCCTTTAGATCCGATTATAAATACATGTTTCATTATCAAATTACTTCCTTATCTTCTTATTATTAATAGCTTGTTCATATATGCTAATCAATTCTCCATAATACCATTCAGGTTTAAAGTCATTTTTAGCCTGATAGCTATTTCGTTCCATTTGAGCATACTCATCTTCTGTTAAATTGATTAATCTATCTATTTTATTTGCAAGCTCTTTTTCATCCGCTCTTTCAAATAGAAATCCATTCTCTCCTTCTTTTATCAATTCTGTTATCCCCCCCACTTTAGATCCGATTACAGGGGTTCCCACACTTAAAGATTCAATAATCGTTAAACCAAAAACTTCATGCCATATCGAAGGAATTATGGTAGCTTTCGCCTTCTTAATTTCTGCTACTAAATCATTTCCAGATTTAAATCCTAAAAATTCAACGTTTCGAATATTCTCTTGTTCAACTCTAGCTTTTAATCTCTCTTCCTCTGGGCCCGTTCCTATTAACTTCAAAGTTACTCTTTCACCTAATAATCTTTGAGCATCTAGCAAAGTATCTATGCCTTTTTCTTTAGAAAGTCTACCATAATAGAGTATAAATTTTTCTTTTTTCTCATTCATTTCAATTTCAAGAAAATTATTTGTTAAAAAATTTGGAAGGTGCACTAGCTTTGTATCCGGTATCCTATTTTCAGCTAATTGATTATACATAAATTTACTTGGACATATTACAAAATCAGCTACATCATATGATTTTAACCATTTATGCCAATATGCTTCCATAGTTAATAAAAGACTATATATTGTTGAATCTTTATGACAACGATTTTTAAAACAATTCACAAAATTACCTTGTATACATTTCGTACATACTTCATCATTATTAAAAAGCTTATAATTTGGACAAACTAATTTATAATCATGTGAAGTAAAAACTGTTGGTATGTTATATTTTTTTAATGCTTGAAAAATAGAAGGTGTCAGTTGATGATATATTAAGTTAACATGGGCAATATCTGGTTTAGTACAAGCAATTAACTTGCATAACTTCTTATACGCTTCATTAGAATGTATTAATTTCAAAGCTCCCTGCATTTTCGCTAAAATGCCACTATCCTCTTGATAATTAACATTTTTTACAAAGTGATCTTCAAACTCACTTTGTTGATTTTTTTCATCTTGCATACTAAAAACAATAACTTCATGTCCATTATCTTCTAGCATTTTTTTTAAACCAAAAAAATACGTCTCACTACCACCCTTTACATAGTAATATTTATTAATTAATAGTATTTTCATATACTCACCCTAATAATTTATATACTGCTTTAAATGTTCATATCTCTTTTCCCATGTATTATGCTCGGCATATTCTATAAACATTTCTTTATTTAATGTCTCTTTAATTGCTTCATCTATTAAAGTTATAAATTCTTCATTTGTCTTATATAATTTAGCCGGTGAATCCATTTCAACTACTTCTTGAAGCTTTCTTGACACAACAGGTAATCCGGCTGCAAAATATTCATATAATTTTAATGGATGAATACTATTTGTTAATTTATTATCAACAAACGGCATAATACCCACGTTAGCATGCTTTAAATACTTAGGTATCTCATCATGCGATTTTTTTCCTAACAAATGAATGTTTTTATTTGAAGCAAAGGTTTCTCTTATCTTATCATTTACATTTCCTATAATAACAAAAGCATATTCTTTTAATTTTTCAGCTGCTTTAATAACTAATTCATAATCAAACCATTCTTCTACTGCCCCTACATATACAACAACAGGACGATTTAAATTTTGATACTCTAGGGGCATATCACCAACATTTCCTTTAAACCTATTTGTATTAACACCATTTGGAAGATATAAAACATTTTTATTATGTTTATAAGCAACATCAACTAAATTTTTGGCGGTAACAACCACTAGGTTTGATTTTTGTACAACTTGATTTTGTAAATATATAAGGTTCTTATACGCTCCTTTAAAACCAGAAAAGTCATCAGCCATTCTATGAATCATAAATTTATAATTCAATTGATTTGCTAACTCGTACATTTTTACATTTGTCAGCCACATCACATCTATTTCTTTTTTCTTTAAATCACTACTAACTTTTGAAAAAGGATATTTTATATGATATTCTGCCCAAAATTTTGTATTAAGCCCAGGATATTTACAAAAAGGTAGTAAGACATTAGGATTGTAAATTTCTAAGTTTGTAGTGGGCACCTTATTATTTTTTTCTTTACCGAAAAAAAAGGGTTTAGGTTGATTAGCCCAAACCACATTATTATTTTCTTTAAGAAATTCTTTAGCGTAGTAATGGCTTCCCACTTGAAATACGGTATCATATTGAAGATATTCACACATCAGTATATTCATTTTATTTCCTCTTCTCCATTAGCTGAACATTCAACTATCTCAGCAACTATTTAAATCTTCACTTTTTCTTTGACAATAAATCTGTAGAACATGTAAGTGATAGCATAATAAAAAAGTATATATATATATTTATAGAATAGTATTGATTCGGATTGAAATTTGTGGTAATTAAATTCCCTATAAATAGAGAAATCGGCAGCCATTTATAACCGTCATCAATATTTCTCAGTGTAAATAATAGTAAGCTTATATTTAAGATTACAAAACTCATAAATGAAACTATTCCTTGTTCTAAAAGAATATTTAAAACTTGTGAGTGCACAACTAAATCTGTTGCAAAAAGATAATAAGATGCATAATACGTATATTGTCCAGCCCCTATTCCCATTGCAAGATTTTCTTTGATTACTTGAAAAACATTTATAAATTGTATAAACCTGTGTTCCTGTGTGCCACCACGACTTACAAATAACAAATCGAATATTTCACTATAAAATAAGGATATAATGAGTGTACATCCTATGAGAACCATACTAGCAAATAAAACTTTATAACCAAATTCCTTCTTATTCTTAGATTTCTTAATTAAGAAAATAATTAGTACTTGGCACAAAATAGCCACATATGATATGCGCGTTAAAGTTAATATAACAAATACAATATTTAATAATAAAACTAACAGATTTAAAGAGTTTTTCCTTTTTAAAAAATTGAATACTAGAATAGGAAATAAGATAACCCCTAAATTCCCAGCACCATTACTAGCCCCTATTACTCCAACAACTCTTTTAACAACTTCTAATCCTTCTGTGTAATTAATACTAGCCCCATTTGAAAATAACAAAAAAGACCGATTAAATATGTATTGAATTACTGATAAAATAGAATTAAATAGAGAGAAAAAGCCTACTACCTGAAAAAATTGCATTGATTGTAAGCTAAAACCTCTAACTTGATTAAAGAAGAATCCCATTAACAAAATGTTACAGTACACAGTCAGATGGAATACAAATAAGTTAATATCAAATATTTGTAATGTTAAAAACTGCAAAGGAAAGCAGGAAATAATTACCAACAAACATAAAGCATACGTTGTAATACTGTATGTTTTCCTATCAAAACTAGAAAATGTTTGTTTTTGAATTAACTTATATATTGCTAATGTACAATTCAAAATAACTAAAACAAATAGTAATAACTGTACTCGAATATCTTGAAATTCAACAACAAACATAGTCGGTGAAATATTTAAAGTTATGACCACTAGAATTATAGACATAAAAATAATAATGGTATTTTTTTTATTCTTCCTCATAAGAATTAAACATAAAGAAGAAAAATAAAGAAATAAAAATAGACTTAAAATAAATATTAATTTCATATGTAGTAACCTCATGGATTTAAATTACTTATTACTTAAAATCAGCAATATGTCCCTAAATAATTTGATAAGTTCCTGACATTATTGGAACATTAACAATGCCATTCCTTACTTTTTTAATTGTTTGATTCGGTAATAACAATTTTCTTTTTTCACAACCAGAAATAGACAGGGTTACTTCCCCTAATTCTACGTCTCGATTATTATCCTTGGTTTGTACGAAATAAAAAGTACCTTCAGATGTAGACTTAATTAAAAAATTATCCCTTAAATATACATAACTCGCCAATTCAGTACCTGTACAATACCATACATTCTTATTACGAAGATATCTAAATATGGTTTGTAAACTTTTAGTATCATCAAAAATATTAGGCATTTGTCTTCTTCCATCATCCCTAGAAGGTGCAATATGCTCCTGGATACTAATGACTAATTTCCTCTTTAGTAAATATTCAATTTGTTGTAACCTTTTTTGTACTAAATAGTTTTTCAATAATTTTTTTAATATCCCCTTAATAGATATAAAATTGCTATTTAATACACTTGTCAATAAACCACCGTTTACTGTTGATGGTATGTCAATAACATTATTATCTCCAAACTTTTTGATATCATAATTAGATAATAAATTTTTATCCCTTCCAGAAACTTTATCTACTTCTCCCTCCTCTATGCCTCTATTCCAATATCTACACCACCATAAAAAATCTGTTTTATCTATACTAAGATCTGAAAACTCATTACTAGTATAACCACAATATTTTCCACCTAAAGGATTAACACCTATTGCATCTTTGTAGATTCTTTTTCCTTCCTCAACAACATCCACAGCTTTTTCTAAACTCGAAAAAAGTTCCCATTCTTGTTTGAAATCCAAATTAGTTTCTCCCACTTTACCATGAGTAGTTCCATGATATGCAATTTCAAATCTGGGGTTTTGATGAATGTCTCTAAAAAATTTTTTCGTCGCTTCATCATGGTTAATCTTTTTTGATATTGAGGGCGCTACCGGCTCTTTTATCATTCCCACTCTAACACCTACTGGAACAAAGAATGTAGCTTTAACCTCTGGAAATTCCTTTAAAACAACTTCGTTTAAATATCGAAAAGATGATTTTTCTTCGTTTTTCCAATAACCCCAATCTTCACCTAATTCTAATTCCCCACTTTTAGTTGTATCTACCCAAACGTTTGCTAAATCGTCTATCATAAACATAACTGGAGAATCTGAATTATTAAACCACTTACATATTTCAATATTCATCATATCTTCTCCTTATTAAAATATTTAATACTTTAAATTACTTTTCATTTAATCTTTATTATACATTAGCTCAAAAAATTAAATAGTTTTGAATATTATCTATTTCTTTTTTACTATTGACAACAGAAATCTCCTAATTTCTTGAATATTAGTAAATTTGAAAACAATCAATAATAAAACATATACTATACATAGAAATACATTACAAATAAATTCAATGTATAAATTTTGAATTGGAGAAATCAGCATCCAATATACCCCATATAATAAAACGAAAATGGTAAAATATTTATATGGATATAGTAAGCCTAATCCTAAACTATAGTATTTTTCACTAAAATAATAATAAAGAATATTAGCCACTATATAAGATACAATTGTCGCTAAAGCTGCACCATTTATCCCAAGATGAGGAATTAGTAATATATTTAGCACTATATTTATAAGAGCACTAATTACAACAATTAGAGAATTTAACATCATTTTATTTGCTACATGTAAACCTAAAGAATAAAATTGTCCAATTCCCCATATAAAATGGGAAATAGCAATTAATGGAATAATCTTATAAGCCTCTAAATATTCATTTGTAGCTAAAATACTAATCGCTATCTTACCAAATATAGCTAATCCAAAAATACAAAAACAACCTACAATATTGTAGATTCGAAACATATTTTGGATTTTTTGTTGACCGCCTTCTTCTTTATAAACCTTAAATTTATAAGCTGTAAATACTTGAGCAAATGGCGTGATAAAAACTGGATTGATTAACATTCCAATTTTTGAGGATATTGAATACACCGCAACTGCTGAATAATTGATTAATTCTTTAATAAAAAAGCGATCTATCAAATTTAATATCCATGCCGAAATTTGTCCTAACAATAAACCTCCACCATAATACAGTATGTTTTTAAGATATGGTACATGAATAGTAATTTTATAATTTTTAAAGTCTAATATAAACAATACAATAAAAACTAATAGATTCGAAATTAAAGTAGCCTTTAATATACCTATAATTCCATTGCCCAAAATCAAAATATAATATGTGGCTAATAGAAATGTTAAAATTAAGATACTTAATTGTACTATGGCTACCCTAAAAGCTTTAAATTCCATTTCATAATAACTAGTATAAATAGCAATCAAACATGTCAATAAAGAAGTTATTACTATAACTCTAATATAAAGAGTGACCTCCTTGTCACCACTAAAAACATAGTCACTTATTAACGGACTAATAAAATATACAAATGAAAAAACAACAATCCCCCATAATACTGAAAAGTTTAATGCTGTATTTTTCAATGTTATTTTATTTTCTACATCATAAAAAAATCTTTTTAATCCCGAATATACCCCAATTGTAATAGCAAGGCCTAACAATTGTTGTATGGTATTTAATAATTCATATTTCCCATAATCATTTTGTGATAAATTACTAGTATATAAAGGGATGAGTAACATATTTATTAGTTGTGTTAGAATTGAAAATATAAAATATACAGTCCCACTAGATATCAACTTATTACTATTTAAACTCATACTTACCACTATTCCTTAACTTAAAATTATTTCTTAACCACACGAGTAAAAGTTTTTTTAAAGTTTAAAATGTGAACATAATAATAAACTAAATTTTTTATAAAGCCTAACCCCTTATAGCTTTTTTCAGAATACAAATTTCCTTTTAATATGTTTACAATAGCTTTTGAATATCCTAGTTTCTTAGCCAACTCTAAACGCGAGTAAACCGAAAATTTATGCACACCTTTACCACGTTTTTCTAAAAAAGTATAATCATCAAATAAATACACTGTATTTTTACTAACTTGAACATCAATATTTATAGTACCATCTCGCGTATCTCCAATGGAGAGGTGGAAATAACCATATAAATCGCCTTCCTTGTCTACTACTACATATGGTATATGTTTATCCTGTTCTGCAATTCTCTTTTTTAGAATTTCATATTTGTAACTACCTACTTGGTTACCATATGACTCAATCATTGTTTTCAAATGATACATTTGCATCGGCATTAATGCGTAACAATTATATTTTTCCTCATAAGGAACCATATTATAATTATTCAAGTTTAATATATATCCATTGGAAACCGTGAAAAATTTTGTTTTAATTTTTTTAATTATAGTTTTCATACTCCGATTTCTAACTTTATTTACTAAGCTCATCATCTATTACCTTTCATTATTTTCTTAGAATCATATCATTATTCTATCTAGTCATTATCTTTTCTTACTTTAATTAAATGCCTCTTATAATGTATAAAGCTTAGCAAAGTATTTCCCTTTTTAGTGTATGTATAGATTTGCTCTACTTCTTTCATAAATTTTAACTTATAAAAATCTGTTCCCGCACCCTCCGAATGTAATTTAATATTCTTCTTAAAGCTATCCTTAATACTTTCTTCTACTGATAGAGTGCCTAATTCTAGATTTCTAAATTCCCTATCATAAGCTGCGTCAAAGCAAAATTTTATATCATTAAAAAATAAATTCAGTCTGTACGCAACACAATCATTGTTAATCCTTCCAAATATAACCTCGCTTGGTAAACTATCGATAATTGTTTTTACAAATTTCTTCTTATCTTCATCTAAATAAATACTACCTTTGCCGTCCTCAAGTTTTGAGCGGGAAATCCTTACAATGTCTTCAAAGTTTTGATTATTTATTCTTTCAATTACTGAATCATAAATTAATCCTTTTTTCTTCATTTTATTAAATGCTGTTCTAATATTTTGCTTTAATTTTTTTGAATATACCTGATTTTTGTATTCATCGAACTCATTGAAATCCTCAATTACCAGATATGGACATCCTGATAAAACTTCTGCATCTTTACTATTCAAATCAAAATTCTCAGTAGATTTTCTAATATATTTAAAGTGTAATAAATCAAATTTATAATTACTATAAACATATCCCATAATATAATCTACATCCTCTTTACTTAAACCTCTACCAATAATATCAATAAAGGTTCCACCCCATTGTTGGCCTATAAATTCTATCATTTTTAATTTAATTCCATATTTTCTATGGACTACTTGTATTAATGGAGCTATTGCGATTAACTCTCCTTCTTTATACAGAAAGATTACAATGATTTCTTTTTTATAACCAAATTGATTATCTTCTCTTGGAAAAAATACCTTTAGAAAGCTTTCTATCCAATAATACGAAGTGGTTATATTTTGATTATTTATTTTTTTTTCAAATTTCAACCACTCATTTTTTTTATTTTGTACATCTTCTAATGAGCTACATACATTAATCTGATACATTTTATCCTCCAAACCTTGCTAATTTAATATTTTTACTTAGAGCTTACCTCTCTATAAATACTGAGCAAGTTCTCTGCATAATCTTGATTATTTATCACACTTATCTCATCAACATACTCATTATAATTTTGAATAACCTTAATTACTTTCTCAAATAAATCATCTACGTTCCGGGATTCAAACAATATCGTACCTGTTGGTCTTTCACAGACTTTGCTTGCTATAGAAGGTACCTTATAATGAATTGCTTCTGTAATTGATACTCCCAAACCATCAGTATTAGTAGGCCTTATAAACAGATTTGTTTTTTGGAGAATAGGATAAAACTCTGTATTTTCTACCTCATAAAACATAATGTGATTTTCCAATTTATATCTTATTATTCTTTCTTTTAACTCTTGATAATACGTTTTTTCAAGTTCTGTCTGACTATCTTTATCTAAAACAGCAAATAGTAAACTCGTTTCTATTCTGTTATCTTTTAATTTCTTCATTAATTCAATAAGCATATCAATTCCATACAAGTCCTCATTTTTATAAAAACGTACACATCCGTTTGCACTAATAAGGAAAGGCGTTCTTTTTATGAAATCCCAAACTGTTTCTGGTATGCTAAGGATATCTTTCTTATCCTCTTGCGGATGGATATATCCTGGAACTGTAATTACTTTTTGATGTTTTATTCCAAATTGAATTAGGTCATTTGTAATTGAATTATTTACACAAATAATTTTTTCAAGTTTATTTAGACTTTTTAATAATAAATATTTAGTAATAAAATTAGAACTCTTTAATTGATCAGTTAGACTTTCTCCATGTACTGTTAATATAATTTTTTTTCCAAAAAAATTATATACTCCTAAAAGAATACGAATTTTTATATCTATGGAATGAAAGTGGAACACATCAGCCTTTAAAAAAGGAAGTCTACACATAAAAAATTTATAATTTTTTATAGGATAAATATCATCTTCTTCTCTTCCCCAATTTGCTTCATTGTATACTGCACTTTCTATCTCTCTTTCATCTAAAAACTTTTTTGTCCTTTTTATATGAACAGAAATCCCACCTATAGGGGGTGGGACTGTACCAATTATATTAATTTTCATAATATAAGCTCTCCTTTTAGTTCTTTTTAAGAGCTAGTTATTTCTCTATACTGTTTCTAAACAGCGATTTTGAAAATCTACTATGCGTTTATCTCTAATTATTCCTTTGTCTATAATTAAAGCTCCTAATAATACTTTATTTTCTATATCTTCAACAATAAAATCTATATATTTACAAATCTCTAAACTTAAAGATCTAGAAACAGTTTTATAAAACATAGTTGGAGTGTGATCTACTACATAATGTAAAACTCCATCAATTTCATAGACAGGATTACTTATACTAGTTGGAACACTTGTCTCTACAGCTTTATGTGCATCGCAACTAATATCAATAATCATTGCTCCTTTTTTCATGCGTTTTAAATCTTCCTTATAAATAATATGATCTGTACGATCAACATCCCAAAGAATTGCGTTTACTAACACATCGTATTTACCAAGTTCTTCCTGGAATAAAACTTCTGTTCTTCTATCATACATTACAACATCAGCCCCAAGAGCAACTAGCGTTTTATATGCACCTCTTCCTATGTTTCCGCGTCCTAAAATAGCAACCTTTGTCTCGTATGGTAATTTCCCATATAAATTATAAGCGTGTAAAACTGCAGCTTCCCCAGCTATCTCATTATTTCGCCAAAAAACGTGTCTTCCACTTTCAAACATATCTTCCCAAGCAATTGCAGTTAGTTTATTATTTATAAATTGATCTGTTATATCTTTATTTTGAACTGCATGTATCCATCCAAAAACAAGCTGTCCTTCCCTTAAATCTTCTAGATATCCAGCGTCACCAGCTTTAGGATCACATATAACATCCCTAGACATAACAATATCTCTTTCAACTACATTAACTCCCATATCAATATACTGTTTATCTGTAATTCCTAAAATTTCTCCGTATCCCTTTTCAACATATATCATATCTTTATTACTAATGTTTACTATATCTTCAGGCACTAAAGCTCTTCTTTTTTCATTTTTTTTATCACTTATAGGAAATCCAATTGTTTTTTTCAATGTTTAGTCCCTCACTTTATATTAGAGATAATAAATCTATGTTTTTGGTTTAACGGCCTATCTATATGGTTTACTATTCTTACTTCAATATTAATATTAGTATCTATTCTTTTTTGAAGTTCATTACTAAAACGAATCCCCTCAGCTTCTGTATAATATTGGTTTGGTACAATAAGTACTTCCAATTGATTATAATCTTTTTGTACTAACTGTAAATCCCTAAAGTTTTCAACATGACGAATGGCAAATTCCAACATAGTTGGTGAATAATGCTTCCCATCCTCAGTCACTAAAAAGTCCCCTGATCGTCCATCAATTTCTTTTACACTGACATATGGTTTACCACATTTACATTTACAGTCGCTTCCAGATATTGTTGCAATATCTGATGTTTTATAACGAATAAGTGGAAAAGCATAGTTATTAAAACCTGTCCCCACAATTTCGGCCATTTCATTTTCTTGATTGACTGAGGATCCATTGTTATCTAAAAATTCCACAATACCATATTCAGGTAAAACATGGTACCTGCTACATATTGGGCAATATTCCATTAAAGCTAGACGTTCATTATGCCCATAATAATCAATTACTTGAGTATTAAAAGCCTTTTTTATTTCTTCTCTTTGAAAATCGTACATTTTTTCTGAGGAACAAAAAACAGCTTTAAACTTTCCTATTTTTCCTGACAGTTCATTTCTATTAATATATTTAGATAAGAGATAAATCAATGAAGGGTATGCTTGTATAAAAGAGGGTTCATATTTTGAAATGACACCTAATATCCCCTCCATTTTTTCTTCATCTAAATTTCTAGTATTTATAGATATTACTTTATTATAAGGACTATATTTATATAATTGTTCACTATCATTTGCATCTCCTCTTAACACTAAGCATAATTGCCCTTCATAACCATACTTCTTCCATATACGATTAAAAAATGCAGCTTCTCTATTGTTTGTAGTATCTGTATTGTAGAAATGCATTGGGCTAGAAGTCGTGCCACCTGTATTAATAGACTTAATTTTACTTATATCAATATTTTTAGCTATAAATTTTTCTCTATTTTCTTTAACCACGGACTTATCTATAATAGGGATTTTCTTCAAATCTCCAACATCCCTAATATCTTTTACACTAATCCCATATTGATTAAACATTTGAGTATAGAAAGGAACATTTTCATAAGCATGCTTAATTAATAACTGTAATTGTGTATTTTGAAATTCGGCTATCTTTGTAGCATCCCACGAAGAAGAAGATTCTAAGAATCTTACATACTCTTTATACTCTTTGCTTTCTCTCAACTTTTGAGGAATTAATGCAGCCATATATAATAGCGGTAATTTAAATGGGTACGGTAATTTTTTTATAGTATTCTTCAAACTAATCATCCTTATAATTTTTAAATACTAAAGATGTCTCTAGGTGAGAGGCAGAAGTTTTCACCACTAACTTTATACTTTCCTTTTTCCTCCCATAACCATCAGAAACAAAAATAGCTTCATGATCTATTTTCATATTTTTATTTACTTGTAAGACTCCATAAACATGTTTTTTTGAAATATGTACCTTGTTTCCTTCAAATTTGACCTTAACTTCAGGATCTAGAATGAAATTAAATTTACACTGGTCAAAAGTTTTTTCACCTATTACATTATCCTTGATATTTATCTTATTTCCCTCTAAATATATAGCCCTCTCATGAATTACCCCACATTTTTTTAAATACCCTCTATGCTGACCTACAAATTTACTATCTTTAAAATAATTACCTTTTGAGAAACTTTGTTCTGCCATCTCAAATAAATGATATTTCTCAAAATCATTTTGTTCATACGGTGGGATTTCAAGCGTATTATGCACACTCGTGCTTCTAAATAAGTTTCGCATTTTATAATCAGCTGTATACGTAAATGTGCCTGAATCAATAAAAATATCTTCGCCAGTAACGCTTAAAGTAAAGCTTAACTGATCATTATGGCTATGTGCTCCCTGTCCTCTAAACGATAATTCCCCGCATCGAATACAGCAATATACATCCTCATTCCGTAAGATGTAATATCCACCACTGCTAAATGCTTTAGATTCCAATAAGAACTGCTGCTCGATATCAGTCCAGCTTCCCGTACACCATAGGGCATCCTCCCTATAGTCTAAACCAAAATACCGAAAATCATCCCTATTGAAAAATTCACCTGCAATTGCTAGTAAATGTCGAAAGTCATTTTTATTCCAGGAACCATAGTTAGAAAAAATAATAAGTCTTCCGTCATCCGCATCCCCAATTAACGGACTTTTTCCATTAGGTTGATTTAAATACATTAAGAAATCACACATTTTTTCTAAACGCTCAACATACTTTTCAGAAAAGTTAATACTATTTTCCTTACATAATATAGTTGTAATTAAAAATAATTCGGTTACCAATCTATGATACGAGGTGGAGGCTTCATAATTTGTCCCATCTTCATTTACTTGTACAAACATCTCTTTTTCTAGTTCAGCTACTCCATACGCTAACCACTTCTCGGGAGTATTACTATTAAAGACTGAGGAGAGACTAAACTGCTTGAAATATAACCCTAACCAGACTAATCCTACTATATTAGATAAATAATGATTACCAGTATGTTCACCTTTATTCTCTAAATTTTTATAAATAAACTTTCCGTGCATATATAAACTCTTATTGAAAACTTCCCAAAAATCCTTATCTATTTCTCTCGAATCTCTGAAAAGACAATAACCAACTATCCAATTTACAGCCCTAATTGCTACGTCCATTGTACATGTCCAATTCACAGACATCTCAACAGGATTCTTCTCTATCCAATCTATTATCTGTTCTTTAAACTCAACTGCATATTTTTCATCTTCCATTACCCAATATGCTTTCCCTAGTGTAAAAACATGCTGGAATCTTGATAACTCCCATGGTACCTTGACATCAGCTTTATTCTGCAAGTCAATTATTTTAATTTCTTTATAAAACTGATTATCCCAAATAAATCCTGTTTTAAAGTCCTTATTCCATAATATATTCTTCCCTAATTGAGCATCACCAGAACCTAATAAATTAAAGGTATGATTATATATTTTTTCAGCATCCCCAATAAGTTCTGCCTCTCCACCCAATTTTTTTAATTTGCTCATATAATTTAATTTATCTCTTGTTTCAAATAAAAAATTACACAGTGGTTGGAAATTCTTAAAAGCTTCTTGTTCCACATCTATTAAATTTTTCGCAACAACTAATTTACGTCCTTTATAATATATAGCCTCATACGATTTTTGAGCTATCTTGCGAGCAATTATATGGGCTGGTTTTCTCCTTAACTTGCGTACTCTCTGTAAGAACCTTGACATTCTTGCCCTCCAAAATAGTTTATAAATTATTTAATAAATCCTTTTGTATCGATTACAACTTTTTCCTTTAATTGATCGAAGTCAATTGAACCAAAAATTTCATGATCCACTAATACTAAAATAATATCTGACTGCATTACAGCATCCTCAATTGTAAGAAGTGAAATATTCTCATCTTTCAAGGATTTCGGTAATTCATTTACGTGTGGTTCAACAGCAATTACCTTACCAATATTTAGCCCCGCTAATTTTTTCACAATTTCTAACGCTGGACTTTCACGTAAGTCATCAATATTTGCTTTAAACGCTAATCCCAAACAAGCAATGACTGGATTTTTAAATCTATCTGCTTTTTCTTTTACTTTTTCAACTACATACATTGGTTTATAATCATTAACATTTCTCGCAGTATGTATAAGTTTAGCTTCTTCCGGCGCAGCATCTACAATAAACCAAGGATCTACAGCAATACAATGTCCCCCTACACCTGGACCAGGCTGTAAAATATTCACACGAGGGTGACGATTTGCTAAACGAATTAATTCCCAAACATTAATATTTAACTTGTCACATATTAAGGATAGCTCGTTTGCAAAAGCAATATTTACATCACGGAATGAATTCTCAGTCAATTTCGCCATTTCTGCTGTTCTAGCATTCGTATCTAAAATTTTCCCTTTTACAAATTGTTTATAAAATTCAACCGTACGTTTGGTAGATTCTTTATCCAACCCACCAATAATACGATCGTTTTCTACTAGTTCCTTTAAAATATGCCCTGGTAATACACGTTCTGGGCAATGAGCCACATAAACTCTTCCTTTATCACTATGCATCTCTTCAGAAGTTGTTAAGTCCGAACGCTCCTCTAAAATCCATTCTGCAACTTTTTCGGTTGTACCGATTGGACTTGTTGATTCAAGAATAATAATATCTCCATTTTTTATAACAGGAGCAATTGTTTTTGCAGCGGCCTCTACATATGCTAAATCTGGTTTATGACCATCTTTAAATGGTGTCGGCACTGCCAAAATGAAAATATCTGCTTCTTCAGGCTGTAATGAAGCTTTTAATTTCCCACTTTGTACCGCTGCTTTAACTAAAATATCTAAATCTGGTTCATAAATATGTACTTTTCCACTATTAATCATTTCAACTGCATTTTTATTTACATCAACACCATGCACTTGAAATCCTTTTGTTGCTAGTAAACTTGCAGTAGGTAAACCAATATATCCCAATCCCATTACACATATCTTTTTATCCATTTTCTTTGACCTCTTTTCTGTCATTAACTACTAAGATGCACCATTAGACCTAATCATAATTTGAATTGTTTTCAAAATAATCTTCAAATCATAGGATAGGCTTCTCTTATTAATATATTCTAAATCTAACTCTACCATTTCTTTAAAACCTACACTATTTCTCTCAGTTACCTGCCACAGTCCTGCACATCCAGGAGTAACAAATAATCTTTGTTTATCATATTGTGTATATTCCTCCACTTCTCTTGGAAGTGGTGGACGTGGACCAACTAGACTCATTTCACCTTTTAATACATTTAATAGTTGTGGTAACTCATCAAGACTTGTTTTTCGTATAAATTTACCGATTCTTGTGACACGAGGATCTTCCTTCATTTTAAACATTGCACCAGACACTTCATTATATTTTAATAAATCTTGTAATTTTTCTTCCGCATCTGTTACCATTGAACGAAACTTGTACATATAAAATTCTTTTCCGTTTTTGCCAACACGAACTTGCTTAAAAAACACAGGGCCTTTTGAATCTTCATATTTAATTAAAAATGCTATAACAATAAAAATTGGCGATAATACTATTAATCCACATAATGCCCCAATAAAATCCATACAACGCTTAGATACTAAATATACTTTACGGCTATTTACCTTTTCGAAATCAATTTCTTTATTTTTTTCTTTTGCTACATCTCTACTCGAGACTTTTGCCAGATCCAATCCTTCTCACCTCACATTTATACATGTACACTTTCCTTCATTGCGAGTGCACGTATATAATCTATTAACTCTTCTTTCAATTCAGTCTGCTGTAATGCTACTTCAATGGTTGTTTTAATAAATCCAAGTTTTTCTCCCACATCATAACGTGTTCCTTCAAAATCATAAGCAAACACTCTCTGAATTTCATTTAAACGTTGAATCGCATCTGTTAACTGAATTTCCCCACCAGCACCTGTTTGTTGATTTTCAAGAAACATAAAGATTTCTGGTGTTAATACGTAGCGTCCCATAATTGCTAAATTTGATGGTGCAGTTCCTTGAGCTGGCTTCTCCACAAATTGACGTACTTGATAACGGCGATCGCTTTGTTCAATCGGATCGATAATACCATAGCGATGTGTTTCGTTTTCAGGCACTGTTTGTACACCAATAACTGACGACTGTGTACCTTCATATTGATCCATTAATTGACGTAAACATGGTGTTTTTGCTTGCACAATATCATCACCAAGTAATACTGCAAATGGTTCATTTCCAATAAATTTACGTGCACACCATACTGCGTGTCCCAGCCCTTTTGGTTCCTTTTGTCTTATGTAATGAATATTAATTTTTGAAGAAGCTTGTACTTTTTCTAGCATCTCATGCTTCCCTTTTTCTAAAAGGCTTTGTTCTAATTCGAAAGAATGATCAAAATGATCTTCAATGGCACGTTTACCTTTTCCAGTAACAATAATAATATCTTCAATTCCTGATTCTATCGCTTCTTCTACTATGTATTGAATCGTCGGTTTATCGACAATTGGTAACATTTCTTTCGGCATCGCTTTTGTCGCTGGTAAAAATCTTGTCCCAAGACCAGCAGCTGGGATTATCGCCTTTCTTACTTTTTTCAATTATATTCCCCCTTACATCCTTTTATCTACATGTAACAATAACAAAAACCCTACCTATAAAGTTATTTTTATAACTCTATAGGTAGAGTTTCTATTAGAAATAAATTATGGGCATCTAACCCATCCTCACGTCATACTCCCGACGACAAGCGTCTAAGGTAGGTTCGAAAATAAATTTTCTACCCACAGCACGACCGAGTGCCCCCATTGATAACGGTTAGGAGACATCACCAATTCTTTATTTAAAAAATACCAAACAATTTTTTACGACGAATTTGTTCTGGATCTTCTTTATAAATTGCCTTCCCGCTAATTAATAAGTACGGATTTTCTTTCAAATCACTCATAACATTCATTCCGAATTCTTTCTCAATTAGTTCATAGCTTTCCGCTAAATGAAATCCTCTCGATGTCGTGTTATGTGCATCTGAAGCGACCATATGCGTTAAATTATGTTCTACAAGTTGAAGTGAAAACTTTTTAATTTTTTTACCGAATTTCCCAAGCAAACTCCCTGCTGTCACTTGTGTTAATGCACCTTTATTTACAAGGTTATATAACTTATCTGGCCGCTCGATTAACTCGGCATTACGTTCTGGATGAACGATAATTGGAATCATTCCTTTTACACGTAATTCGTATAATAATTGTTCGGCATAACGTGGTACGTGATTCGATGGAAATTCAATGAATATATATTTATTTGTTTCATTTAAAGTAACGATTTTATCAGCTTCATAGTCTTCTAATAAATCGCCATATAACCTGACCTCTTGCCCAGGTAAAATAGTAAGTGGAATATTATGTTGTTGTAGTTCATCATTTAGTTGTTTTACGTGATGAATAATTGAGGTACGTTCATTTATATATTTACCATTTTGATGATGTGGTGTTGCGACAATAGTATGTATTCCTTCTGAAACGGCTTGTTGTGCCATTGCTAAACTATCTGTTACTGTCTGTGCACCGTCATCGATACCAGGTAAAATGTGACAATGTAAATCTATCATTTGTTTCATCCTCCCTCTCTCCTATAAAGATCTTTTTTCCCTTGAATATGAGATATTGCTCATATTCAAGGGAAAAAAGGAGATATGTTTTTACCATATCTCACTTTAAAATTAGTTTGCACCGTAGTAATAATATAAGCCTTCTTCACGTTCACGATCATTCAGAACAACACCCAACAATTTACCTTTAGCCGATTCTAACAATCCTTTTGCTTTTACCGCTGTTTCTTTCTCTGTTGATTCACTACGAACAACAAGAATAGAAGCATCACATACATTTGCCATAATTTGCGCATCCGTTACAGCTAAAATTGGCGGCATATCAAAAATAACTAAATCGTACATACTGTATGCTTGTCCAAGAAGTTCTTTCATTGATTTTGAGCCTAACAATTCGGCCGGGTTTGGTGGGATCGGACCACAAGCTAAAAAGTGTAGATTGTCTACAGATGTCGTCTGTACACATTTTTCTAAACGTTCACTATGTGTTAGTACATTCGTAAGTCCAAAAATGTTGTCTACTTGGAACATTTGATGCATTGCTGGTTTACGCATATCTGCATCAATTAATAATACTTTTTTTCCTTGTTGAGCAAACACAACTGCCATATTCGCTGTCGTTGTCGTTTTCCCTTCACTTGGGTTTGCCGACGTTACCATTAATGAATGTAAATTCGTATCAACAGCTGCAAATTCAATATTCGTTCGAATATTACGATATTGTTCTGAAATTGGTGATTTCGGTTGTTGATGAGCAATTAATTGACGGCGTTGACGATGATTCTTTTTCTTTTTAAATAAATTAAGAGCCAATTGTTTGTCCCCTCACTTTTCTTGATGATGGAGCGTGCGATTTCACGTTCATTGTTTCTTCATCCATACGAGCCACAATCCCTAATACTGGTAACCCAAGTAAGTTTTCTACATCTTCTTCTTTTTTCACTGTGTTATCTAAATATTCTAGTAAGAACGCAAGACCAACTGAAGCCATTAAACCAACAACGAAAGCAATTGCCACATTTAACATTGGACGCGGTTTAATTGGAGATTGATTTTCTGCAACTTCTGCTTTAGATAATACTGTTACGTTATCAACGCTCATAATTTTTGCAACTTCACCTTTAAATACATCTGCAGTTGCATTTGCAATATCACGGGCTAGCTTTGGATCCTTATCTTCAACTGTTAAAGAGATTACTTGTGAATCTTTTTCATTCGCAACATTAATCTTTCCTGTTAAAGCTTGCGCTGTCATATTTAAATTTAATTTTTCATTTACTTGATCTAAGATTACTGGACTTTTAATAATAACCTTATATGTATTCGTTAATTGAATATTTGATTGTATTTCCCCTAATTGAATTGAAGAACCCTCTTGCTTCTTCTGGTTAACAAGAATTTGCGTCGAAGATTGATAGATTGGTGTCATAAAGAAAAAGCTAACGATAGCACTTACAATAGCTGCACCAAAGGCAATTACGAGGATCATTGCTAAACGTTTTTTTAAGATATGAAATAAATCTTTTAGACTAATTGTTTCTTCCATAAGTTCCTCCAACTTTCTAAAATTTACACATAGGAAAAATTATAACATATAAATCTTACATTTTTTATTTTTAATAATTCAGTTCTATATTTGTTCACAAGAAACAAGTTTAATCTTACAAAATAATCTTAAATATGACAACACATTCCAATGATTTCCCAAAAATTTTATCATATCATGCTTTTTACATTGTATAACTTGATAAATAATTTTCAGAAAACAAAAAAGCCAACATTTTTTTGTTGGCTTTTTCATATTTTAGTAATAACCATACTGCTCTTTTTCTTCTCTTTTATCGTTTAAAACGACTCCAAGTATTTTTCCTGATGCTTTATCTAATATTTGTTTCGCTTTTACGATTTTATCTTTTTCCGTCTTTTCACTTCGTACAACGAGTACGATTCCATCACATTTATTCGCAAGTATTTGTGCATCTGTAACCGCAAGGACAGGTGGTGTGTCGATTAATATAATATCAAACATGTTATATGCTTCTAGCAACGCCTCGTCCATTGCCCGGCTCCCTAATAGTTCTGCTGGGTTTGGCGGGATTGGACCTGCTGCCATTAAGTATACGTTCTCTATATCTGTTTTTTGAATGCATTGCATAAGTTTTGCTTGTCCTGATAATAAGTTCGTTAACCCATTTGAAATATGAATGGCAAATAAGTTTTGTATCGTCGGCTTACGCAAGTCAGCTCCAATTAATAAAACTTTCTTTCCTTGTTGTCCGAAAACAACCGCTAAGTTTGAGATTGTCGTTGTTTTCCCATCACCTGGATCGGCTGAAGTAACAATAATAGAACGAATATGATTATCTACAGATGTAAACTCAATGTTTGTACGAATGTTACGGTATTGTTCTGTAATACGCGATTTAGGCTCTTTATGTGTAATTAATTGTCGTAATGGTTTTCTTTTCTTTCTCCCGAACATATTCATAATCTCCTTTTGTGAAATGCGACATTTCCCTTTTCTCTCTCTTATGCTCGATTTCATACGTCTAATTAATATTCTTGCTGAGTTCCCCACATTTCATCATAATCAATAACATCCTATTTTGTCTTATTTAAGTACCTTAACAATATGACAATGCCCTTATTTCTTTATTACCTTTATCACTTATCCTGTTTTCTAGATAAATAATAAAGTAAGTATATGGTAATTACCATCTATTTACAAGATATTTTCTGATTAGTTTGTATATTATTGTTTAATCGTTATATAGCAGAAATTAAAAAATCCCCTTGTCTTTTCACAAGGAGATTTTTTAGTACTATCTATTCTTTTTTATCACCAATCGCAAATGTAATTTCTGCCTCACATGCAACTTCACCATCTACTGTTGCGATTGCTTTTCCTTTTCCAATTGGGCCGCGTACGCGTGTCATTTCTACTTCTAGACGAAGCTGATCACCTGGTCGTACTTGTTTTTTGAAACGGCAATTGTCGATACCTGCAAAGAAAGCAAGTCTTCCGCGATTTTCTTCTTTCTTTAATACTGCAACTGCTCCGACTTGTGCTAATGCTTCTACAATAAGTACACCAGGCATAACTGCATAGTCAGGGAAGTGTCCGTTAAAGAATTCTTCGTTTGCGGATACATTTTTAATCCCAACCGCTCTTTTACCTTCATCTACTTCTAATATTTTATCAACAAGTAAAAATGGATAGCGGTGAGGAATGATTTCTTTAATTTGTTCTATATTTAGCATGTAACAATCGCCCCTTTTGTAATATTGGTCTTACCACTTGGACATATTGCTATTATCCCATTTTGTTTATTGTTTGTCATTACAAAGTAACATTTTATATTTAGTACAACTTCCTAAAAAAAAATGCACACACTCTATTCCATTAAAATAGTTGCACATTTTTGCAACTGACACGGAGGTGGAAAGGAGTGTATGCCCAAATTAGGGAAAGGCAATATGTATTGAAACATTATTTGCCTTAATGTCGTATTCGACTCATTATATTATAAACGTTTTCAATTAAGGAAATATTAAATTTAACCATATATATGAATATTTTACCTGTTTCCTTCACATTTCTCTATTTTCCTTCCATTTTCGCAAAAAATCAAAATAAAAAAATATAAAAACGAAAAAAAAGAACTAAGGCGTCAGCCTTAGTTCTTTCAAATTATCTCAAAGCACGCTTTGGTAATCTATCGATATTCTCTAACATAATACCTGTACCAACCGCAACGCAGTGCATTGGGTTTTCAGCAATTAATACTGGTACTTTTAGTTCTTCTGCTAAAAGCATGTCGATACCGTGTAGTAAAGCTCCACCGCCTGTTAGAATAACACCGCGGTCGATGATATCTGCAGATAATTCTGGTGGTGTGCGCTCTAATACGCCTTTTGCAGCTTGTACAATAACAGCTGCATTTTCTTTTAATGCTTCTGTAATTTCTTCAGAGCATACTGTAATTGTACGTGGTAAGCCTGTTACCATGTCACGTCCGCGAATTTCAAGCTCTTCGCTACGTGCACCTGGGAATACTGTACCAACTTTAATTTTAATATCTTCTGAAGTACGTTCTCCGATTAATAGCTTATACTTACGTTTAATATAGTTTAAGATCTCCATATCAAACTTATCGCCAGCCATTTTGATAGAGGAAGAGGTAACAATATCACCCATAGATAGTACAGCGATATCTGTTGTACCTCCACCAATATCAACAACCATGTTACCGCTTGGTTGGAAGATTTCCATACCAGCACCAACTGCGGCTACTTTTGGTTCTTCTTCTAAAAATACTGTTTTACCACCTGAACGTTCAGCAGCTTCACGAATTGCTTTTTGTTCTACTGATGTAATATTTGTTGGACAACAAATTAAAATACGAGGTTTTGAAAAGAAGCTCTTTACGTCCAATTTGTTAATGAAATACTTTAACATTGCTTCTGTAATTTCGAAGTCTGCGATTACACCATCTTTAAGTGGACGAATTGCTACAATATTACCCGGTGTACGTCCCACCATACTTCTCGCTTCTTCACCTACTGCTAATACTTTACCACTATTACGATCAATTGCCACAACAGATGGCTCATTTAATACAATACCCTTACCTTTAACATGAATTAATACGTTAGCCGTACCTAGGTCAATTCCGATATCTCGCGCAAACATTCCCGTTTTTTCCTCCTCGATATTCAAAATCAGGTTACACCCGAATTCTTTTCACCTAATTTCTGATTTTATCATAAATTTAACAGAAACGTAATATTCGCAAAAAGAATTCTTCTGAAAAATATTACCGAATGTGAACGGAATGTTTGCTACTGTAACATTATTGACGTACAGGCTTCTCTACATCTTCTTTTCTATACTTTTGCTTTGTTGCTTCTCCACCTCTTAAATGGCGAATAGACTTATGATAATCAAGAATTTCTTTCACTTCATTTGCGAGCTCTGGATTAATTTCTGGTAGACGTTCTGTTAAATCTTTATGGACTGTACTCTTTGATACCCCAAATTCCTTTGCAATGACACGCACTGTCTTTCTTGTCTCCACGATATACTTACCAATCTTGATAGTTCTCTCTTTGATGTAATCGTGCACACCACTCGCCTCCCTAATTTGGATGTGAGAAGGGTGAAATGAGCCTCGCTGCATACGACTAAGAAGTAAGTGTGAGTGCTGTTTGTAAGCGTTAAACATTCTTGGATTTATAATGAAATGATTCACGATTTCTCACCTCAAACACTCTCTTTGCTTTGGTTTATACCATTGTATTGCCCGCACTACTGATATATGCTACATGTTCACTATTTTTGCGGACTAAGTTAAGAAAAATTACGTTTTTTTGTGAGAAATACGTTAACAGTGACTATTTTGACGAAAAAAAATGACACCTTATATGTAAGGCGTCATTCTTCTCTTTCAAACTCTTCTTCTAATAATTGATGGTGGGGAACCTCTTTCTTACCGGCAATATAATAATATAAGGTGAATAAAACAAACAATAAAATAATAGCAGTCGACAGAACAAATAAAAATGACACAGTATCCCCTCCCTTTTGTAATATATATTCGAGAATCTCGTCATTTTTCCTTGTTTTTGCAACTTTTTTCTCGAAATTGAGTATTTTTATATAAAAATAAAAAAATCAGCTCCCCTAGTGGGAACTGATTTTTTCACTTTCTTATTCCTGTGAAGAAGAATCGTTAGATGATTCTGTAGAACCATTTGTTGATTTTTCTTCTTTCTTCGGTTCTTCTTTTTTGTCACTAGTTGAACCGCTTGTTGATTTCTCTTCTTTTTGAGACTTGTCTTCTGTTTTACTTTCTGGTTTCGTGCTCGTTGACTTCTCTTCTTTTTGAGATTTGTCATCAGCTTTTTTACCAGAAGCATTCGTAGCCTTTGCAGCACCTGCATCAGCTTTAATTTCTGTTACTGATTTATTTAAGTAACGTTCAGGGTTCACAGCCACATTGTCTTTACGTACTTCAAAGTGAACGTGAGAGCCTGCCTCTTTATTCATTGCACTTAGACCGGATGTTCCTAATACTTCACCTTGTGCAACTCTTGCACCTTTTTCTACTTTCACACTGCCTAAGCTTTGATAAGATACCGCTACACCATTTCCACTATCAACTGTTACAACATAACCAAGAAGTGAATCTTTTTCAGCTTTCGTTACTGTACCACTTAAAGCAGCAGCAACATTGAATTCTTTTCCATTCTTCGCAGCAATGTCAATTCCTTTGTTCGGGGAATATGTGTTGTTATAAAAGACAAGTGCTTTTTCTTGTTCCGCCTCAGTTGCTGCATCTTCATAGAATTTCTTCTGTACGACTACTTCCGCATTCGCGGCAGCTGGCATTTTCACTACTTCTGAAGATTTCGTTACTGGTACTGCTGGATCTTCCGATTGTGTATACGGTGTTGCTTGATCGTGGTTTGGATTCTTCTTCGGATTAGCTCCTTGGAACCATAGCGCAACCATTAAGATTACCGCTGCACAAGCAATGTATAGTGCCGGAAACACCCATCTTTTTTGAAATAAATGTACTACCTTTTGCGACTTTTTATTATTTCTTCCTCGCATTCCATCATCACCTCAGCAATCATTTTGAACAATATTCACGTATCCTATACAACGTATAACTAATTACTTTTCGACAAAATCTGTAAAAATATGTATAAGAACTGTAAAATTTCCGAGGAAATGATAGAAAAAAGAAAAAACTGAGCGTTTCGGCTCAGTTTTTAGTCTAATTGTTTCTTTTTATATACGATTAAACATATAACGAGCGATATAATAAGCCAAACTGCAACATTTAATACATGCCCACTAATACTACTAAATCCCGCCCCACCTACTAAGCTTTTAAGTGCTTTCACAATATGAGATGTTGGAAGATATCCAATCATCGTCTTAATTACTTTATTTTCAACCATTGGCTCAAACTGTACAGCCAAATACATCGTCATTAATATCGGCATTCCAATTATTGATGTTTGTGGTACAGAAGATGCAAGTAATCCGATCATTGTTCCAAGTACGATAAACAAAATAGTTCCGCATAAGAATATCAATCCTACCAATGGAAGGTTAATATTTAACTGATCTAAAATGAATAAATTTGCAATACAAATGACCATCGTCAGACCCGATGTTAATAAACTCTTTCCAAGTAGAACTTCAACCGAAGATGCCGGTGATAGCATTAATACACGCAATGTATGTTTTTCTTTTTCTTCTGCAATTACCATAGATTGAACAAAGCCTGCGACAAATAGGAAGGCCGTTATAGTAGTAATACCTAACATTTCCTTTCCCACTCCAAATCTGCTAAACAAAAATGAAAGTATAATTGGTAAAAATGCCATTAACAACACTTGTGAATTTGTCTTAAAATCTTGTACTTCTTTTCTAAAAATAGCTGATACACGTCTCATTGAAAATGTCATTATAATCCCCTCCCAGTAACTTCAATAAAGATATCGCCTAAAGTTGGTTCGTGTGAATGAATAGATAACAGTTCGCCCTTTTTCATCCATTCTGAAATACGTTTTGCGCCTAATTCATCTTTTTGCACTACTTCTTTTTGTTTATCTTTTAATACGACCTCTATTTGATCCTTAGCGTATTGCAAGCGCAGGTTCTCTGGCGTATCAAGCGCTACAATTTCTCCGCCACAAAGGAAGGCAATACGGTTACAAAGCGTTTCTGCTTCGTCCATGTTGTGCGTCGTTAAGAAAATCGTTGTTCCTTCTTTATTTAAGTCTTTTAAGATTTTATGAATATTTTGTACGTTTACTGGATCAAGTGCAGATGTTGGTTCGTCTAAGAAGAGGATATCTGGTTTATGAAGGATTGCTCTAGCTAATGTGACGCGTTGTTTCATTCCCTTTGATAATTTTTTTACTGGTGTTTTTTTATCATCTAATAAATTCACTTGTGCTAGTACTTCATCGATTCGTTCTTTTTTGCAATCATATAAGTCACAAAATAATAGTAAGTTATCATAAATGCTAAGTCTCTCGTATAAACCGCTGTTGTCTGTTAAAATACCAATTCGTTTATAATCGATGCTACTTGGTCCTGTAATATCTTTCCCTAATACTCTTACCGTTCCAACACTATGAAGCAATTGAGAAGTTAAAATTTTTACTGTTGTCGTCTTACCAGATCCACTCGGTCCGAGGAATCCGAATATCTCTCCTCGCTTCACCTCAATATTTACATTTCGAAGTGCCGTTTTTCCGTCGAAACTTTTCATTACATCTTTCATTTCAATTGCCAATGTCATTTCTTCATCCCCTTTGTTTTTCTTCTTTATAGATGAAAGTCGCTTTAGCGCTTTTCGTTCGTTTGTTTCACTTTTCTTGACTCAATCATATGAAAAACAAAGGGTTTACGCAGTAAAATACCGGTAAAAGGAGTATTTTTACCGGTGAATGAATCGCATGTTGAGCTTATTGGAACACTTTTTTATAGCCCAATCACGCCTTTTAATTCATCCATGCGTCCTTTTGAAAGCGGGATTGAACTTTTTCTTTCGTCATCCAAAATTAAACTGAAACTGTTACGAGTCCATGTAATCACTTCTCGTACTCTTTGTAAATTCACAAGATACGAGCGGTGACATCTAAAGAAACCAAAACCTGTTAACCTTGCTTCTAGTTCGCTTAATGTTAATGCACATACGAAATCACCTTCACGAACGTGAATATGTGTTACCCCGTTTTGCGTTTCAATGAAATGGATTTCCATCGGATCAAGTAAAATGATTTTATCGTTCACTTTCGCAGGTATTCTTTCTAACTTCATTTGCGGAATCATTTGAATGACTTTTTCTTCACCGACTTCTTCCACTTCCTCTTGCTCAATTTCTATCTTTTTCACACAATCGTTGTTTAATATGTATACATCCTCTGTTAACGAAAGGGCATCCGATAAAAATGATGACGTAATAAAAATTGCCTTTCCTTGTTCTTTCATTTTCATAATTGCTTTTCGAATAATAACCGTACTCTCTATATCTACATTTTGCTCTGGCTCTTCCAAAATGATTAAATCCGGGTTATGAATCATCATTCGTCCAATATGAAGACGACGTTTCTCTGAAAATGATAGTTTTTCTATTTTAACGTTTAGCTTATCTAGGAGGCCAACAGACTGCACAACTTCTTCTATACTTATCTTTGATTCATAAAGCCCTATTAAAAACTTAAAGTATTCCTTCACCTTCAAACGATCATATGCCTCATCTTTCAAAAAACAAAAACCGATGCGGGAATAATTTTTCTTTCCAATCACTTCTCCTTCAAACAGTACATTGCCAGTCGAAGCTTCTTCTTCACCAATAATAATGCGGTGTAACACTTTAGCTGTATGATTATTGCATTGCAAAACAATACATTGTCCTTTCTCAACCTTTAGCTCAATTGCCGGTAACTGGTTCGTCTTCCCTAATTGTTTCAACTCTAGTAACGCCATTTCATTTCCCCCAAATGCCTTTTTATCCTATTATATCAAACAGTTAATGGAAAATTATGATATTTTAAACAAAAAAATAGGTGCCAGAGTTCTGACACCTATTTCTTCACCATCAATTTCCCTTCATAATCATTCATCGTCTTTATTTCAACGCCTTTATAGTAATGAGCGACGATATCTGTATATTTCTTTCCTTCCGCTGCCATGCCGTTCGCCCCGTATTGACTCATACCAACGCCGTGACCGAAACCTTTCGTCGTAACGATGATTTTATCTCCTTGTTGTTTCCACGTAAAATCAGAAGAACGTAAATCTAACTTTTCACGAACTTCTTTTCCAGTTAATGTTTTTCCTTGAAAAGCTACATCCTTTACGCGCTTTCCTTCCGTAAGGTCTTTAATATTGCCAACCTTTCCGTCTGCTAGCACTTTCACACCGAGACGTTTTTGAAAATCAGCTACTGTAAATGTTTGCTCGCTCGTAAACTTTGGAGAGGCTTGATCCCACGGACTATCTACACTTTTCAAGTACGGATAATCATTTCCCCAATAGTCAGCTGCATTTTCTGTTCGACCATTACTCGTTGAAAAGAAGGATGCTGAAATTGGTTTTCCATCATACGTTAAAACTTGTCCTGCTGTTTTCGAAACGGCTTCTTCGATTTTCTTCAAATTATTTTCGTAGTTATTACCCCATTGCTTCTTCAATTCATCTTTGCTTTTGTACACTTGATCTTTCACCGTATCTGTCACGTCCGCATTATTTTTCTTTCCTCCGCTTAGCATACGTTGTACTACAAATGTTCTCGCTGCTAATGCCTGCGCCTTTAGTGCCTCTATTTCAAAACTGGCATTCATCTCAGAAGCTACTACACCTGTCACATACTCCTCCACTGGTAATGTTTCTACCTTCTTCTGTTTTTCGCGATATACAGCAACTTGAACAGCTGTATCTACTTTTCCTGGAGCTGGTATGCTTTCTATCGCTGGAGGAGTTTTAGAGGCCGTTTCTTCCCCTACTTTTGCTTTCGCAAATGGAATAACAAGGGCTGCAGGTACAATGATAACGAGCGCTATTAAGAGCGCTACTGTAATAAAAAGTGGCTTTGAAAATTTCATCCTATTTTCCCCCAATATAAAAGCTTTACTCCATTCATTCTTATGGAACAACTCTTTCTTTTAGAACATACTTAAAGGGAAGAGTATAAAACAGAAATTTTCTAAATATTTTTACTGGTACGTGCATAAGTATAGAATTTATTGACTATAACAGTAATAACCCAAAAAAATAGCCCCTATGTCAAAAGACATAGAGACTATTTCAATTAAGCGTGAAGATCAGAAACTTCTTGTTCTTTCACTTCTTCTACTTTTTCGTTTACACGTTCAATAGTTGCACCTAATGCAGCTAATTTCTTATGGAAGTTTACATAGCCACGGTCAAGATGTTTTAACTCAGTTACACGAGTATAACCTTCTGATACTAAACCAGCTAAGATTAATGCAGCTGCAGCACGTAAGTCAGTTGCTGCTACTTCAGCACCTTGTAAGCTGTTTGGACCGTTCATAATAACAGAACGACCTTCAATTTTAATATCAGCATTCATACGACGGAATTCTTCAACGTGCATAAAGCGGTTTTCGAATACCGTTTCTGTAATCATGCTTGTTCCATCAGCTTGTAGTAATAATGCCATCATTTGTGATTGCATGTCTGTTGGGAAACCTGGGTGAGGCATAGTTTTAATATCAACCGCTTTTAACTTATCTGGGCCGATAACACGTACACCTTCGTTTTCCTCAATAATTTTAACACCCATTTCTTCCATTTTCGCTGTAATTGAGCGTAAATGTTCAGGTACAGCATTTTCAATTAAGATGTCTCCACCAGTAATTGCTGCTGCAACCATGAATGTTCCCGCTTCAATACGGTCAGGAATAATAGAGTGGTTTGCACCATATAATTTATCAACGCCTTCGATACGAATCGTTCCAGTTCCAGCTCCGCGTACTTTCGCTCCCATCGCATTTAAGAAGTTAGCTAAGTCAACGATTTCTGGTTCTTTCGCTGCGTTTTCAAGAATTGTTGTCCCTTTTGCTAATGTAGCTGCAGACATAATGTTTTCTGTCGCGCCTACGCTTGGGAAGTCTAAGTAGATTTTAGCTCCTTTTAGTTCTCCCTCAACATATGCCTCAACAAAACCGTTACCAACCTGTACTTTTGCTCCCATTGCTTCGAAGCCTTTTAAATGTTGGTCAATTGGACGTGAACCAATTGCACATCCACCAGGAAGTGCAATACGAGCACGACCGTTACGTGCTAATAATGGTCCCATTACTTGAACAGATGCACGCATTTTACGTACATATTCAAATGGTGCTTCAATGTTTAGTTCTTTAGAAGAATCGATTGTTACTTGATTATTTTCAAATACGACTTCAGCATTTAAATGACGTAATACCTCATTAATTGTGTATACATCAGACAAAACTGGTACTTCAGATAGTACATTCTTTCCATCACTCGCTAATAGGGCTGCAGCGATTATAGGTAATACAGCATTTTTTGCGCCCTCAACACGCACTGTGCCGTTTAACCGCTTTCCGCCACGGACGATGATCTTTTCCAAATTATTCCCCTCCGTGTCCTTTTTTCAGTATCTATTCACTCAATACTCAGAAGTTATGATCGGTGTGCCAACCACAATTGTATCTTTGTTGTCTGTAGAACGTATTGCTATTTGCACATTTATTTTCTCTCTATTTGTTGAAAGAGCGTCATCCCACTTTTTATTGTATGCGGAGACTGACACAAATGCTCTTTCTTCTACTTGTTCGATCGCTCTTGCTGAAAGATCTTTCAAAACCTGATTGGTTTTATTTTGCAAAACACCTTCAATCTTATCATTCAGTACACCTTGAACACAAGTGTAAATTATAGGTTTTTCACTAAAAATTTTATTCATGTTTTGAACATACTTCGGGTCCCATTTCGCCCCACTTACTTCAAAGATAATGAAAGTGTTTTCTTTAGTATTTTCTTTACTCCAAGTTACTACTACTCGTTCTTCATAAGAAGAAAGCTTTTTATAGGATGTAGCTTTATATCCATCTGGAGATTGCTCTACTTCCCACTTTTGAATATTTGCCTTTTCCTTCACATCGTTTAACAACTTTTGAAACGTATGTATGTTAGAAATTGTTTTTGTTTCTCTCGCTAACCATGACCATTTTTCTACTTTAGCATCATTTTTCTCTAAAGCCTTGATCATGCTCTCCATTTTCTGTTCATCGCTTATCGGTTTCATCTCTCTATATCCAACCAAAAATAAAACAACACTAAGTGCAACAATAAGAATGGCTTTAAGCTTCAATTTCATCCCCTCCTATCCCCATTGTTAACGGAGATTTGAGGTTCTATACACTTACTTTACTAAATACGTTAAACTCTTCGAATAGCCTAAATAATCAAGGAAAAAGTTACTTACAGATGTCCCAATTGCAATTGTAATTAAGATGAGTAATACTCTCGTCTGCAGCACTTTTCCGGACTTCATTAAACGCTCAATGTGAATGCCTTGTAAGGCCCACCACGTAATGGTAATAAACAATAAATGCGAAACAATGGCAATCAGTGCTTGTTGCCCTAAAAGTTGTGCCAAAAAATCGACCCCTTTTTACTCAGCTACTACTTATGAAAGAATATAAAAACGATACCATAATAAGTAGGAGCTACACTTTTTCAAATGCACATAGACATCTTACATTTTACATCGTGATTTTCTTTCCAAAAACGTATATCTACATTACAAGTTAACACAAAATAAAAAGCGCAGAGTACTGACTCCACACCTTTTATTTTCACTATTGTACCACGTTCCCTAAGAAGAAGAAATCTTTCATTAATGGAAAATATTCATAAAAGAAATTGTACCCAATCATCGGCATAATCCCTAGTATTACAATCGAAATTGCACAAAGACTCATAACAACCTTTATATTTAACGGTAACCGTATTCTCTCTTCTGTCTCTCCGGTGCGGAAAAACATTTGTTGTAAAATACGGAAATAATATACGAATGAAACAACTGTCGTACCCATCATAATCGAAGCTAGTACGTAATGTGCTGGCTCTACATGAAGTGCGCCTAAAAAGATATTAATCTTTCCAATGAAGCCAGCCGTTCCTGGTATCCCAGCCAACGATAAAATAAAAATTGTCATCATTATCGCTGTAAATGGCGACCTTTTATATAAACCTGTGAAAATTGTTATATTTTCCTCATTATTTTGTAAGATTAAGCCATGGATGATAGCAAATGCCCCTATATTCATAAGCATGTATGCCAGCATATAAAACCATATGCTATCCATCGTAAATGGTGATAATGCCACAAGTGGAACGAGTAAATATCCTGCATGAGCAATGCCCGAATAAGCAAATAAACGCTTTATATTGTATTGTTTTAATGCGACTACATTCCCAACAATCATCGTAATACTTGCTAGCACCGCAATATATATACTCATATGCCCATATAAAGATTGCATATCTCCTTGTATTAATACACTTGCAAAGATCATAAGGAACAAACGAATAATGAGTAGGAACCCGGCAATTTTAGAAATCGTTCCAAGAAAAGCAGTAACTGGTGTAGCCGCTCCTTCATACACATCAGGTGCCCACATATGAAACGGCACTGTGGCAATTTTAAATGAGAGACCAACTAGCAATAAAAGAAATGCGAGAGCTAACAATAACTGAATACCACTAGCGAGTTCCCCAGTGAGTACCTTTTGCATATCTACAATGTTAGTTGAACCTGTAATACCGTATAAATAACTCATTCCGAAGAGCGTAATCGCCGTTCCAATTCCTCCGCTAATGACGTATTTCATTGCCGCTTCATTTGATGCACGGCTCTTTTTTCGTATTCCTACTAAAATATAAGAAGAAAGTGAAAGTAACTCCAAGCCAACGAAAAGGGTAATAAAATCTACACTAGAAGCCATGAACATCGCACCAAGAAGTGCCATTAAAAATAAGTAATAATATTCACCTTTATCTTCGATTGGATTCTTCTTATCATCGCTCATTGCGGTGCATAAAATGAGGGTTGAGGCACCTAATAGTAACGTTTTAAACCCTTTTGAAAATCCATCTAACACAAACGATCCATTTAAAATATCTCCTGCCGGTTCGCTATATAGAGTAATTAATGACACGATTGCTAATACGATGGCAGCAATCGCACCAAGAGCTACATATCTATGGTTCAACTTAAAAAACAAATCACATATGGAAAGGAGGATGGCGGCGCCGAGAATAATAAATTCTGGCACCATTAGATGCCACGATAAGCTAAGTAACGTATTCATATCCATCCTACTTCACCCCCAATGTTTTCAATGTATTTTGAAGCGGATCCCCTAGTATTTCTGGCATAACTCCAATTGCAATAATACAAACGATAAGTAGTAAAACAGGGACATACTCCCATCCGTGTATATCAGATTTTGCTTCCCACTCTTTCTTTCCAAATGTCACTTGAAGTGTCGCCCTTAATACATATACAGCGGTTAAAATGATGCCAATCACACCGACTGCAGCAATGACGGGCTCTCCTTGAAATAAACCAAGAAAGGCAAGAAATTCACTAACAAACCCAGACATCCCTGGTAATCCGAGCGATGCCATTCCTCCTGCTAAGAAGAAGCCGCTAAGTACTGGGACACTTTTTGCGAGTCCACCAAGCGCTGTAATGTCTGATGTTCCGAAACGTTGTTCTATAACACCGAGTAAGAAAAACAGCAAGGCTGCAATTAAACCGTGCGATACAACCTGGAATAACGCTCCTTGTGTACCAGGTGCATTAAGTGACGCAAGTCCCATTAACACAATTCCCATATGCGAAATACTAGAGTAAGCCAGTACTTTCCTAAAGTCTGTTTGGATGAGCGCTAAAAAGGCACCGTATAATAAATTAATTACGCCTAATATCGCAATTAGTGTTGCAACATCGTGAAAATATTCCGGGAATAGCCCTTTCCCGAAGCGAATAATACCGTACGCTCCAATCTTCAGCAAAACACCCGCATGAAGCATAACTACAGCTGGATGCGCTTCTATGTGTACATTGACCATCCAGCGGTGCAACGGAAAAACAGGTAGTTTAATTGCAAAAGCAATCATTATGGCAATAAATACACTAAGCTGCAAACTAATTGGGATGACGAGTGCTCCCTCTGCGTTTACGCTTCTTAATATCTCTTTCAGCTCCACAATATTTGTTGTACCTGTTTTCGCGAACAAAATTGAGAAAACAATGAGCAAAATAGCTGAGCCAATACCGTTATATATTAAATAACTATACGCAGCCTTTTCACTCGACAATTTCCCCCACTTTCCAATTAATAAGAACATTGGTGGCAACGTAATTTCAAAGAAGATAAAAAACAACATTAAGTTTTGAGCAGCAAAGACGCCGAGCATTCCTATTTCTAGCATGAGTAACAGCATATAAAATGCTTTTAAATTTCTTTTAATAGAAAAGGCTGCAATTGCTGCAAGCGTTGCTAGAAGAGCCGTCAGTACCATCATGACAAGCGACAAACCATCAATACCGAGCTCGTAATAAATAGAAAACCACCTTTTATCTACCGCTGTAAAATCGCCGAACTTAATCCATTTCATCTTTTCATCGAATAGTGACAAATTCTTTCCAGAAGCATATGTACAAGCGAGGACGATAGCGATTCCAAATGGAAGTGCCGTCCCAAATAGGCCAAGCGCTCGCACTGTACGCAATTCCTTTTTCGGTGTTAATACAAGCAATAAAATTCCTAAAAGCGGGGAAAAAATGAAGAACGTTAACAACAAATCATTCATCGTAAATCCCCTCCCGTATAGAGCAAAATAATGACGAGTACAGCGAGCGAAACCGCCGTTACAGTACCGTACACTTGTACATTCCCGTTTTGAAGTTTCGATCCAAGGTTACTTGTGCCTTTCACTACACTTGCAATTAAAACTGCAATTCCTTCGACTACATACAATTCAAATAAGCGAAGCACATGAGCGATTCCTTTCGTAATAGGGATCACCGTCATGTTGTATAGTTCATCCACATAATATTTTTCTTTCAAAAGATTATAAAGCGATGTTTCCGTACCCCCAGCCCAATTCCTAGAAATTGATTTCTTGCTATATATGAAATATGCAAGAGCGATTCCCGCAAATGAAACGAGTGTCGCAACAATCATAATCCAAACTGGTCCATGCGCTTCTTCAACCTTAAACCCTACATCTTTCGTCAACCAATCTCCGAGAAACGTCCCAAACCATGGTGTATTTATATATCCTACCACTACTGCGAGAACGCCGAGAACAATCATTGGATACGTCATAACGCGAGGCGATTCATGCACTTCTTCCTTCGTCTTCGTTTCTCCAGTAAAGACAAGAAAGTAAAGGCGGAACATATAAAACGCTGTTAAAAACGCCGCAATTACCGCTAAAGTAAATAAAACGTAATTGCCATTCATCCACGTCACCGCTAAAATTTCATCTTTGCTGAAAAAACCGGAAAGCAGCGGAACACCGCTAATGGCAAGGGTACCTATTAAAAATAGCGTACCAGTTACTTTCATCTTCTTCTGTAAACCGCCCATTTTATTAATGTTTTGCGTATGCACAGCATGAATTACACTTCCTGCCGCCAAAAATAGTAGTGCTTTAAAAAAAGCATGTGTCGTTAAATGGAATATACCAGCTACATAACCGGCAGAACCTAACGCGAGCATCATATACCCGAGCTGGCTAACTGTAGAATAAGCAAGCACCCTCTTTATATCTGTTTGCACAAGACCGATAGAGGCCGCAAAGATTGCAGTGAAAGCTCCAACGATTGCCACTGTCTGCATCGCCACTGTACTTGCTGAAAATAGAGGGAACATCGTCGCTACTAAATATACGCCAGCTGCGACCATCGTCGCCGCGTGAATAAGTGCCGAAACGGGCGTTGGCCCTTCCATTGCATCTGGCAACCACGTATGAAGCGGGAACTGACCTGATTTCCCCATCGCCCCGATAAAAATTAATATCGCTGTTATTGTAATCATGTAAGGAGGTAGATCCCCTGTATAAATCGCCCTAAATATTGCGTCATATTCAAAACTACCTGCGTACCAAAAAATTAAAATCATCCCGATAAATAAACCAACATCCCCAATACGGGTCATAATAAAAGCCTTTTTTGCAGCAGCCTTCGCTTCTTCTTTAAAGAAATAAAAACCGATAAGTAAAAATGAGCCAAGGCCAACTAATTCCCAAAATATATAAAGTTGTAATAAATTCGTTGATATAACAAGCCCTAACATCGCAAATGTAAAGAGTCCTAAATATGCGTAAAAGGTTGGTAATCGTTCATCACCTTTCATATAACCTTTCGAATACACATGTACAAGTAGACTCACAAGCGTCACGATAAATAACATTAAAGCTCCTAATGCAGTCACTTCAAAGCCGAATGATATATCCACATCTCCAGCTCTAAGCCACACCCACTTATGCTTCACGCTTGCTTCTGAAAACCTTTCTATTAACACAAGTACCGCAAGTATAAAGGAGAGAAAGACGAAAAAAATACTAAGTACGCTGCTTCCTTCTCTAATTTTCTTCCCGAATATAATAAGTAACAAAAACGAAACGAGTGGGAAAAGCGGTATGAGCCATGCATAATCGATCATTGTTTCCTTCCCCCTTTTTCGGTCACAATGCTATCCTTTGAGCGTATCCATTTCATCCACCTGAACTGTCGTACGATTACGATATAAAGCAATTAAAATAGCGAGTCCTACCGCCGCTTCCGCTGCCGCTACAGCCATCGTAAACAGTGAGAAAATTTGACCTGTTAAATTCGGAAATAAGCCTAATTTACTAAACGCCACTAAGTTTAAATTGGCAGCATTCAGCATTAATTCGATACAAACTAATACGATTACTGTATTCCGCTTTGTTAAAGCTCCAAATAAACCGATGCAAAACAAAATAATCGCAAGTGTTAAATATGCAGAAGCTGGAACGCTACTCATTGGAATCCTCCTCTTTCTCGTCCTTTTTCGCAAGTATAATTGCGCCAACGAGTGCTACAAGTAAAATAACTGAAGTTAGTTCAAATGGAATAATATATTTTGAATAGAGAAGCGTACCGATTTGAAGTGTGTTGTTTTCATGGAGAGGTAAACTTCCTTGTGTGCTTTCATTTGCAAAATCAACATTATTAACAGCGAAATACATAACTGCTCCAAATGCTACAACTGCAAAGAAGATAATCCATTTTCGAAGAGTAAGACGCGATTCATTTTCCGCGTTATGTTTCGTTAACATAATGCCGAAAATCATAATAATTGTGATTGCACCAGAGTAAAGTAAAATTTGTGCAACGCCTATAAATTCGGCTGACAAAAGAAAATACAAACCTGCAATGCTGAGAAATGTCAGAACGAGAGCTAGCATCATGTGCATAACTTTCGTTAAGTTCAACATAAGAACACCGCCGATAATTGCAGACAAGGATAGTATAAAGAATGCTACAAACTCGCCATTCATGCCTTATTCTCCTTCCTGACGTTTTCGTCGTTTTCGTCAAGCCACTGCAAATTTTTAAATAAGTCATCACGTGAATATTCCGCGAGTTCAAAGTTATTTGTCATGACAATTGCCTCTGTCGGACAAACTTCTGTACATAAATCACAAAGAATACAAATTTCAAAATTAATATCATACGTGTCGATAATTTTTCCTTTTTTCGTAGGATCCGGATGTTTCTTTCCTGTTAACTGAATACAGTCTGTCGGACAAATGTTAGAGCACTGATTACAAACAATACATTTCTCCGGATAAAATTTTTGAATCCCCCGAAAACGGTCTGGCAACGGCAACGGTTGATTTGGATAATCATACGTTACCTTCTTCTTGCTCAAATTACTTAATGTATATTTTAACCCTTTAAATAGTCCTTTCATCTCTTACTGGCACCCCCCTCATAGATTAGAAGAATAACTCCTTAATCAATGCCGTTAAGAAAATATTTGCAAGTGCAATCGGCAATAATACTTTCCATCCAAACTCCATTAACTGGTCACCTCTTATACGCGGGAACGTAACGCGGAACCAAATTAATAGAAAGACTACACTGCTAAATTTCAAAGCAAACCATACGGCACCTGGGATAAATCCAAGAAACATGACTGGATTCCATCCGCCTAAAAAGAGCACTGTAATTAACGATGCCATCCCGAAGAAATATACGTACTCTGAAAGCATGAAAAACGCCCAGCGAAAACCTGAGTATTCCGTATGATATCCAGAAACAAGTTCTGACTCCGCTTCCGGCAAATCGAATGGCGTCCTATTTAACTCTGCAACTGCTGCGATTAAGAAAACGACGAATCCAATTGGCTGTACGAAAATGTACCAGACCCTCTCCTGCGCCGCTACAATCTCATTTAAATTCAGACTACCAGCTAGCAAAACGATGCCAATTACACTCATTACGAGCGGAATCTCATAAGAAATCATTTGCGCCGCCGCACGCATCCCTCCTAAAAGGGAATATTTATTATTCGATGCCCATCCCCCAGTTACAACACCTATCGTCGTAATACCGGAAACAGCAATATAATAAAGTAGCCCGACTCCAATATCTGCAAATTGAAATTTATCAGTGAACGGGATAACCGCAAGCACCATAAATGCTGGTGCAAATGCAATGACAGGCGCTAATATAAACAGCGGTTTATCTGCTGCTTTCGGAATACTATCTTCTTTCAATAATAGTTTTAAAACATCAGCTACCGTTTGCAGTAAACCGAATCGGCCTCCAACCTGGTTTGGTCCAATCCGCCCTTGCATAAACCCCATCACTTTCCGTTCTGCCAAAATTCCATATGTAACGAAGCCAAGGACTGCAAATAGTAGAAGTACCGCTAATCCGAAAAAAATGAAGAAATTCGTCCAGCTTGAAGGTGATTGTAAGAGCGTCTCAATCATTAGCCATCAACCTCCCCAAGTACAATATCAACTCCACCTAAAATCGTAATTAAATTAGCGATGTTTTCACCTTTCAATAACTTCGGTAAAATTTGCAAGTTATAAAAAGATGGCCTACGAAACTTCAAACGGTACGGCTCTTTCTTTCCGTCACTTGCGATATAACAACCAATCTCTCCGCGCGGCGATTCGATACGTACAAATGCTTCTCCCTTAGGTGCCTTAATAATTTTCGGTACTTTTGCCAGCACAGCTCCATCTTTCGGGAACTGCTGAACCGCTTGCTCAACAATCTTTAAAGACTCCTCGATTTCTTGCATTCGGCAAACGTAGCGATCCCAAGCATCTCCCACGCTTCCAACAGGAATATCAAAATCAAAACGATCATAAATCGAATACGGCTCATCTTTGCGAAGATCCCAGTTTACTCCAGTGCACCGCAAATTTGCTCCGCTTAAAGAATACGAGATTGCTTCTTCCGCGCTATATATACCAACGCCTTTCACACGATTTAAGAAAATCTCATTACCGCTAACAAGATCGTGATACCCTGCTAATTGCTCCCTCATATACGGAACAAACTCTTCCACCTTTTCAATCCAACCATCTGGCGCATCCCACTTCACACCGCCAACTCTCATATAGTTAAAAGTAAGCCGTGCCCCGCATAATTCATTTAATAAATTTATAATCATCTCTCGTTCACGAAACGCGTACAAAAACGGGCTGACCGCTCCTATATCAAGAAGATTCGTCCCCCACCAAACGAGATGACTCGCAATTCTTCCTAACTCCATCGCAAGTACTCGCAAGTATTCGGCACGCTCTGGAATTTCAAGCCCCATCATCGTCTCTACAGCATGGCAAATGACGTAATTATTCGTCATGGCTGATAAATAGTCCATTCGATCTGTATAAGGGATAATTTGCGTATACTGTAAGCTCTCAGCGATCTTTTCGGTCCCGCGATGCAAATATCCAATAACAGGTGTAGCTTCTTTAATAATTTCCCCGTCAATCTTAATTACGAGCCTGAACACACCATGTGTACTCGGATGCTGAGGTCCTACATTCAAAAGCATCTCTTCCGTGCGGATCATAGCTACACCTCCACATCATACGGTTCATAGTCTTTTCTAAGCGGATATCCTACCCAATCATCTGGCATTAAAATACGCGTTAAATTCGGATGCCCTTTAAATACAATGCCGAGCAAATCATATGCTTCTCGCTCCGGCCAGTCAGCTCCTTTCCAAAGCGCTGTCACAGATTCGACTTGCGGCGCTTCCCGGTCTAGCTTTACCTTCACCGCTACCGATTGTTTCTTGCTATATGAAAACAAATGAACATACACTTCCATATGTGTCACAAAATCCGTCGCATGTAGCTCTGACATATAATCAAAAGCAAGTCCCTCATGGAATCGCAGTGACTCCATCACTTCATAATACTTTTCTGGATCCACCACAAGAGTTGGCACATCCTTTGACAGTTTATTAATGTAGGAATCTACTAATGCACCCTCTCCTAACTTCTCCCTAATAGCCTCAACATACTGATTTAAATACGGCTGATTTACGGACGGTTCTTCCTGCTTCGGCTCATCCTCTTTCTTACCTTCAGCTCCCTTTGTCTTCGCTCTTGCAGCCGCTGCTGCTTTCGCTTTTGCCGCTGCAATTGCCTTTGCCTTTTCATCTCCCGAATCCCCATCACCTTGCGAGGCTTTCTGCTTCGCCAATGCTGCCGCTTTCGCCTTTGCCGCCGCCACCGCTTTTGCCTTGGCTTTCGCTTTTTCTTCTTCCGTTACTTCTTCGGTTCCTTCTCTTTTTTGCTTCGCTAATGCTGCCGCTTTTGCTTTTGCCGCTGCTGCTGCCTTCGCCTTAGCTTTCGCTTTTTCTTCTTCCGTTACTTCTTCTGTCCCTTCTCTTTTCTGCTTCGCTAACGCTGCCGCTTTTGCCTTTGCAGCTGCTGCTGCCTTCGCCTTGGCTTTCGCTTTTTCTTCTTCCGTTACTTCTTCGATTCCTTCTCTTTTTTGCTTCGCTAATGCTGCCGCTTTTGCTTTTGCCGCTGCTGCTGCCTTCGCCTTGGCTTTCGCTTTTTCTTCTTCCGTTACTTCTTCGGTTCCTTCTCTTTTCTGTTTCGCTAACGCCGCCGCTTTTGCCTTTGCAGCTGCTGCTGCACGTCGTTTTGCTTCTTCTATAGTAATATCATCATTTTTTGGTAGCGCTTTCTCTTTTTCTTGATCTTCCTCCTCAAGTTCACTTATTTCCGCCTCGTGTTTCGCTACAAGGCGTTTTCTCGCTTCTTCTTTCGCACGCCTAGCTGCTTCTTTTTTCAGATCCTCTAAATCTTTATTTGGATTACTCATTTATTCGTCACCTGCTTTCCGGTCTTTGCCTCGTAACGAATTTTCTCTTTTAATTTATTAATCCCATAGATTAAAGCAGCTGGATTTGGGGGACAACCAGGAATATACACATCAACTGGTACGATTTGGTCTACACCTTTCACAACAGCATATGAATTTACATACGGACCACCTGCTGTCGCACAAGATCCCATCGCAATAACCCATTTTGGTTCGGGCATTTGATCATATAAACGCCGAACAATAGGAGCCATCTTCTTCGTTACTGTTCCCGATACAATCATGACGTCCGATTGCCTTGGTGAAGTTCGAAAAAATGACCCAAATCGATCTAAATCGTAATGTGATGAGCCTACCCCCATCATTTCAATTGCACAGCATGCCAGTCCGAATGTCATCGGCCATAAAGAGTTGCTCCTCGCCCATCCTTTCAACTGTTCCAATGTAGAAAAAAAGATATTTCGTTCTAATTCTGCTCGCTCATTTGGATGTAATTCCTCAAAATTTATAACCATTGTAACACCTTCTTTTTCCAAGCATACGCTAATCCAACTAGCAACATTACAACAAAGATGAGCATTTCAATTAATGCAAATAAACCTAGCTTGTCATACGCAACAGCCCAAGGATATAAAAATAAAGTTTCTACATCAAAGATCACAAACAATAAAGCGAAAATATAATAACGAGCATGAAACCGAATATTTGCATCATGAAAAGGCTCAATTCCACTCTCATACGTCGTCGCCTTTGCTGCACTTGGTTTATTTGGGCGCAGCATCCTTCCTAATGTAAGAGCCACTACCGGCAGCAATATACCTAATAGCAAGAAAATCAAAACGATCATATAACTATTTTCATATACACTTGCCATTGTGAAACCCTCCCCCCTAAATTAAGAACAAGTTCACATAGTAAACAATATGTCCTAGTTGCAGTAATTATTATTTTTAAATTTTTCTAAATAATGCAACTATTCTAATCATTATAGCAAACTTCAAATTCCTATGTCGATATGTTGGGAGACAGAAACAAGAATTATTAAAATCTATCTTTACAACTTGCTATAATTGTGCAAAATAAATATAAAACTTATATATGCTTTTCAAGAAACCGTAGGTGATATAAATGAAAAAACAAACACATGTAAGTATTCTTATAAGCATTGTATTGCTGTCTATAACGCTTCACTATGTAGCAATGCCTTTTGTATATGAATACTCATTTCCTTTTCAGCTATTAATCGGAACGAGCACCCTATTAATTGATATTATCGCTTGTAGTTATATACTTTATTTTTCAAACATGAAAGAAGGGCTATCTCGTTTATTTTGGATCATATTATCTGTTGGAGCTCTCTCTTATTTTATCGGTGATATAGTCGTTGCCTATCAGCGTTTAATTGTAAAGGACTTCTATACGTTCGTTGATCCATCTGACTTTTTTTACTTACTTTTTTTAGTTAGCTTTACGTTTGCCTTTCTATACGAAATCATTTATAACCGAGATTTATTAGAAAAACTTTTTATGCTATGTGATATTTGTATTATCGTTACAGCCCAATTTACTTTAAGTTACTACTTACTTATTGAACGAACTATTCATATCTTTACAACATCCTATATCGACATATTTGTTCAACTTACCTATCCAATGGCTGATTTACTCTTTCTCTTAATAGGAATCAACCTTTTATTCAAACCACTATCCTTATTACCTAAAAAGGTCGGTGCACTTCTTGGCAGTGCTTTAATTTTATATGCTACTACAGATGCGATTTATGCTTATATAAAATACTTCATACCAGAGTATTCTATGTTTACAGTTACGCCTTTCTATCAAGTAACCTTAGTACTAGTAGCAATCGCCTGTATTCTCCATACAAAAAAGCCTGAAAAACAAGAACAAGTACTACTAACACCTAAAATTGGCGAATCAATCCGATTATCATTACCGTATATTTCGGTAGTAATGCTTATTGTTTTTATATTAGTTGAATACGTTTTTGCGCCTATTATAGTAATCGGACTTATAATAACTTTTTCTTTCGTTCTCATACGTCATAGTTTAGTTCGAAAACAAAATAAAATATTATTGATCGCTCAAATGCAATTCAACTCAGAACTCGAGAAACAAATTAAACTACGTACAGAAGATTTAGTAGAACAGAAAAATGAACTCTATCATAATCAACAAATGTTTAAATCTTTATACGAGCATCATCCCGATCCAATTTTCACATTAGATTTGTACGGTAATTTTCTCAAAGTAAATAACGCTGGTACTACTTTACTCGGTTATCAAACGAATGAATTATTAAACCAGCCTTACTACTCACTCATATACGAAGAAGATTTAGAAGAAATGATTAACGCCTTTCATCGCGTGAAAAAGGGATATTCTATTTCTTTAGAAATACGGGCTTACCATAAAAACAGAGATATTTACTACTTGCACGTTACCGCCGTACCGATCTTTTTAAAGGAGAAAATTTCTGGGGTTTATTTAATGATTAAAGATATTACGGAAAGCAAACAACAACAAGAACAAATCAACTTCCTAGCATACCATGATACTTTAACAGAGCTTGCAAATCGTCGTGCATTTCATCAACATTTAGAACAGGCAATTGCGCGAGCAAAAATATCGAAAAAGCCTTTTGCTGTTATGTTTCTCGACCTAGACCGTTTTAAGGTTATTAATGATACCCTCGGTCATCGAGTAGGAGACCTATTACTCATCGCAGTAGCAAAAAGGCTCGAAAGAATAGCAACATCAAATATGAAACTCGCGCGGCTAGCTGGGGATGAGTTCACAATCCTTATCGAGAATTACAAAAAAAAGCCAGATGTCCAAAAAATAGCTGATAGGATTGTAGCGGCCATGAATGAGCCATTTGAAATCGAAAATCAACATTTACAAATCTCACCGAGTATCGGAATTGCAATATATCCTGAAGCAGGTGAAGATGCGCTATCCATTTTGCAGCATGCTGATATGGCCATGTACGAAGCAAAGAATAAAGGAAAAAACGGTAGCTCTCTTTACACGAAAGAACTATATAAAAAAATGGAACGAAAAGCTCGAATTGAAAAAGATTTGCCAATCGCTTTAGTAAACAAAGAATTTTATCTCGTTTATCAACCACAAATTGATACGACAACAAATAAAATTATCGGTGCTGAAGCTTTAATACGTTGGAAACACCCACTATTAGGTGACATTTCACCATGTGAGTTTATTCCAATTGTAGAAGAGACGCCACAAGTAGTCCCACTTGGACATTGGGTATTACAAGAAGCTTGTCTCCAATTAAAAGTATGGCATACCTTTGGCTACCAAAATTTAAAAATAAGTGTTAATTTATCCGCAAAAGAATTCCGGCAAGATCAATTAATCGAAAACATTTCACAAATATTAAACGACGTGCAAGTCGATCCAAAATATGTAACACTTGAGTTAACAGAAAGAATTGCAATGATTGACGAGAAAGAAACATTATTGAGACTGAAGCAATTAAAAGAGTATGGTATCCAAACTTCCATTGATGACTTCGGTACTGGGTATTCTTCTCTTGCTTATTTATCAATTTTTCCAATCGACACATTAAAAGTACCGAGAGAATTTACACAATTAGCTGATCATCGTCCTGAAGAACGAGCCATCGTTTCTACAATACTTTCCCTCGCAAATACTTTAAATCTTTCAGTCGTTGCCGAAGGAATTGAAACCGAAAAACAACTTAAGTTTCTGCAAAAACATAACTGTAAATATATGCAAGGTTACTATTTCAGTAAACCACTTACTAGTAATCAATTTATAAAATTTCTACAAAAAACCCCCAGTATGAACAAATAATTCATACTGGGGGTTTTATAGTGCTAAATTTTTTTCTCATAATATTCTTCTGCAATCTCTTCGTAAAAAGCTGCAGATGTCGTATAGAAATATGGAATTAACCATAAGAATCCAATCCCTAACGTAATACAACTTAATATAAACCAGCCAATAAAACTTAAACATAAAATGAAATACTCCATCTTATGTCCATCCATCATACGACGACTTTCTGTAATAGCTTGGTTCAGTGAATACTCAGGATGATCGTTTATAATAAAGTATGTCATCGCATAAGAAAATGATTTAATAATACCTGGAATAATGAACAATAACGTCCATAAGAAAAGATAAAGATTTACTAATAAATATAATAAAAATGATTTTAGAAATCTCTTTCCCTCTGAAAACCAAATAAATACATTACCAATACTAGCTTGCTTTTCACGAAGGATATTTAAACCAAGGTAATATCCACCTAAAGTTAACGGTCCAGTAACAAAAAATGAAAGAATATTCGTTGAAAGTGAACCATTTGTTTTTTGCCAACCGAAAATTAAAGAAAATCCCCAATCAACACTAAAACTAAAAGCCGTGATAAGAATTGAAATGAGTAGTGTAGCTCCAACAGCTAATCCCCATTTCCCTTCTAATGAATCTAGTGCTTCTCCTTTTAAATCACTAATCATGCGTAGCCTCGCCTCCTATACACAATAATTCTATTAGTATAGCATGTTCCTATTGAAATTCACCTTTTGAAATGTAGCGATAAAAGTGTGCTGTCGTCGTACTCATATACGGACTAAGCCAAAGAAATCCTATTCCAAAAGTAAGCAGCGCTAAAATAGCCCATCCTATGAAGCTCAGCCATAAAAGAAACAAATCTAACTTATGACCCTTCATAAGATTCTTACTTTCCTTCATCGCCTGCGAAACACTATATTCTGGATTTTCAATCATCACATAGTACGTCAGTGCATAAGAAAAATACATCACAATCATACCAACAATTGAAATTGCTAATAGTACGAAGAAAGCTATTGCAAATGACGTATTCCCTTCTTCACCTAACAATGCAAATAAGCCTATTAACAGCATCGGAATCCATGTACCTGTATATAACAAAATCGCAAGCATTGCCCACATTGTTTTCATCATTCTTTTAAAGCCACGAAATCCTTCGAATAAGTAATCTACTTTAGCATCTTCTCGTTTACTAATCTGTAAAAATACATTTGTATAACCATATGACGTAATCCCATACGATGCGTTACTCAAAATTATCATAATGCAATAAAAAATTCCAAAGGTAATACCTGCTCCAATTGACATCGTTTCCTCTTCAAATGATCCAGTTAAGCCTGCAACTGAGAGAAATATAATAATTCCTGGAATTAACAGTATAAGCATTGCAGCCATCGAAACGACATAACTTAAAATAAAATATAAAATTGTTGATCCAACACCTAGTCCCCATTTTCCCTTTAAAGAGTACAATGCTTCTCGCTTCATTTCACCAATCATTGATCCATCCCCTTTATGAAATATAAATTGTTGTACACTTCTACTTATACAAGCATCAATATAATTATACCATTTTTGTAAAATTATCCATAAAATACACACAAAAAAATCCGTAAAGGCAAAGCCCTTACGGATTTTTTTACTTCATATCGGAAACGTTTAAACGGTTCACGGCACGTTGTAATGCCATTTCTGCACGTTTAAAGTCAACATGTGCTTGTTTATCTTGCAGACGTTGCTCAGCGCGACGCTTCGCTTCATTTGCGCGATGGATATCGATATGGTTTGCTTCTTCAGCAGATGATGATAATACAGTCACTTTATCTGGACGAACTTCGATAAAGCCACCGCTTACTGCTACATAATCAGTGTGTCCACCATTTTTCAGACGAACTGCACTAATTTTTAATGGTGCAACAGTTGGAATGTGACCTGGTAAGATCCCCATTTCCCCACTCTCTGCTTTTACACTTACCATTTCTACTTCTTTTTCGTAAACCGGTCCATCAGGAGTTACAATACTGACTGGAAATGTCTTCATACTTCGTCCCTCCTAAGGCCTTACGCCATCATTTTCTTCGCGTTTTCAATAACTTCTTCAATGCCACCTACTAAGCGGAATGCATCTTCTGGAAGGTCATCATATTTTCCTTCTAGAATTTCTTTGAAACCACTAACTGTATTCTTTACAGGTACGTAAGAACCTTTTTGACCTGTAAACTGCTCAGCTACGTGGAAGTTTTGAGATAAGAAGAATTGAATACGACGAGCACGATGTACAACTAACTTATCTTCTTCAGATAACTCATCCATACCTAAGATAGCGATGATATCTTGAAGTTCTTTATAACGTTGTAAAGTTTGCTGTACTTGACGAGCTACTTCATAATGCTCTTCTCCTACGATTTCTGGAGAAAGTGCACGAGATGTAGATGCTAATGGATCTACGGCTGGGTAAATACCCATTTGCGTTAAACGACGCTCTAAGTTTGTTGTTGCATCTAAGTGAGCGAACGTTGTAGCTGGTGCTGGGTCAGTATAGTCATCGGCTGGTACATATACCGCTTGGATAGACGTGATAGACCCTTTATTTGTAGATGTAATACGCTCTTGTAATTGACCCATTTCTGTTGCAAGTGTTGGTTGGTAACCTACCGCAGATGGCATACGACCAAGAAGGGCAGATACTTCAGAACCCGCTTGCGTGAAACGGAAGATGTTATCGATGAACAGAAGTACGTCTTGTCCTTGCTCATCACGGAAATGCTCAGCCATTGTTAAACCTGTTAATGCAACACGTTGACGTGCTCCAGGTGGCTCGTTCATTTGTCCGAATACCATCGCAGTTTTCTTGATTACGCCAGAATCGCTCATTTCGTGGTATAAGTCATTACCCTCACGAGTACGCTCACCTACACCAGCGAATACAGAGATACCACCGTGCTCTTGTGCGATGTTATTGATTAACTCCTGAATTAATACTGTTTTACCTACGCCGGCACCACCGAATAGGCCGATCTTACCACCCTTAATGTAAGGAGCAAGTAAGTCTACTACTTTAATACCAGTTTCAAGAATTTCTACTTTAGTAGATAATTCTTCGAATGCAGGTGCTTGACGGTGAATTGGATCACGGTGTACATCCGCAGGAAGTTCACCATCTAAGTCAATTGCATCACCTAATACGTTGAATACACGTCCAAGTGTTGCATCACCAACTGGTACAGAGATTGCTTTACCAGTATCTTCTACTTCTGTGCCACGAACAAGTCCATCTGTGGAAGACATCGCAACTGTACGAACTGTATCATCACCTAAATGAAGTGCAACTTCAAATGTTAAGTTCATGCTTCCGTTTTCGTTGCTTTGTTTTACCGTAAGGGCATTGTAGATTTCTGGTAGCTTTCCGCCATCAAACTTAACGTCTACAACCGGACCCATGATTTGCGTAACGCGCCCTTTATTCATCGGGTTCCCTCCTAGCTTTCTTTTAATTAGCTACCTCTATCAGAGAGGTTAGCTTTTAATTTTTTATTAGTTTAGCTTACGCGACTCTCCTGAAAGAGCCGCTTCCGCTTTTTATTGAATCCAGCTCCAGCGGTTAGAATGTTCGGTGGCTTTGCTTTTTCCTACGAGGCACAAACCGCCTCTACGTCAAAAGGCTCCATCCCCCTCTCATTCTGAACGAACCGCTTCCGCTTTTTAATACTATTCTAACGCTGCTGCTCCACCAACGATTTCCGTAATTTCTTGCGTAATCGCTGCCTGACGCGCACGGTTGAATGAAAGTGTAAGTGAATCGATAACTTCCATTGCGTTGTCTGTAGCACTCTTCATTGCTGTCATACGCGCTGCGTGCTCACTTGCTTTACCGTCTAGTAATGCACCGTACACTAAGCTTTCTGCGTATTGTGGCAATAGTACTTTTAAAATTTCTTCTTCAGAAGGTTCGAATTCATAAGCTGTCGTCGGTTTGTCAGACGCCACATCAGTAAGCGGTAAAATTTTATTTTCCGTTACCTCTTGTGAAATTTTACTTACGTAATGGTTGTAGTAAATGTACAGCTCATCATAAGCACCATCTGCGAACATCGCAATTGCTCGAGAAGCAAGGTCTTTAATATCAGTAAATGATGGGTGGTCAGATAATCCAACTACTTCATCAATAATGTTAAAGCCGCGACGTTTTAAATAATCACGTCCTAGTCGTCCAAGCACAATAATAGAATATTGGTTTGAATCCATATTATGACGTTCACGAATTACGTTACTTACTGTACGTAATACGTTACTGTTATAACCACCTGCTAGTCCGCGATCAGACGTAATAACGATGTATCCTGTACGCTTTACAGGACGCGCATTTAGCATTGGATGATTAATCCCTTTGCTTCCTTGCGCAATGCTCGCTACTACTTCTTGAATCTTTTCCATATACGGAACGAAAGATTTAGCATTTTGCTCTGCACGGTTTAACTTAGATGCAGATACCATCTCCATCGCTTTCGTAATTTGACTCGTTTTCTTTGTCGAGTTAATCTTCGCTTTTATATCGCGTAAAGATGCCACAGGTTTTCACCACCTTTTTTCCGGAAGTTGGCACGATTAGTAAGAATCCTCTTCCTAATCTACGTTGCAAGATATTCTTGCTCATGATTGAAGGAAAAGAATAGGTGCACCTACTCTTTTCCTTTACATGACCTTTAGCAATCTCAGAGCCCGAGATGCCTTTTATATATACTATCTAGCTCCAGCGGCTTGAACGAGCCGCTTCCGCTTTTATTATTCAGAAGCTACGAATACTTTTTTAAATCCATTGATTGCTGCTGCAAATTTGTCGTCATCCGCAAGTTTCTTAGTTGTGCGGATTTCTTCTAATAAGTCAGTCGCATTAGAATCTAACCAAGCATGGAATTCTTCTTCAAAACGAGTGATATCTACTACTGGGATATCATCTAGGAATCCACGTGTTAAAGCGTAAAGAATGATAACTTGTTTCTCTACACGTAACGGTTTGTGTAATCCTTGTTTTAATACCTCAACAGTACGAGCACCACGGTTTAATTTCGCTTGAGTTGCTTTATCAAGGTCAGAACCGAACTGAGCGAACGCTTCTAACTCACGGTAAGATGCAAGGTCAAGACGAAGTGTACCTGATACTTTACTCATTGCTTTAATCTGAGCAGATCCACCTACACGAGATACAGAAGTACCCGCATCGATCGCTGGACGTACGCCAGAGAAGAATAGGTCAGATTGTAAGAAGATTTGTCCATCCGTAATAGAAATTACGTTTGTTGGGATGTATGCTGATACGTCCCCTGCTTGTGTTTCGATGAAAGGTAGTGCAGTTAAAGAACCGCCGCCTTTTGCATCACTTAATTTTGCTGCACGCTCTAATAAGCGAGAATGTAAGTAGAATACATCCCCTGGGTAAGCTTCACGACCTGGAGGACGACGTAATAGTAATGACAGCTCACGGTAAGCCGCTGCTTGTTTTGATAAGTCATCATATACTACTAATACGTGTTTACCATTGTACATGAACTCTTCACCCATTGTTACACCAGCATAAGGAGCTAGGTATAATAATGGAGCTGGTTGAGAAGCAGATGCAGTTACAACGATTGTGTATTCTAATGCACCGTGCTTACGTAGTGTTTCTACTACGTTACGTACAGTTGATTCTTTTTGTCCAATTGCTACGTAGATACAAATCATGTCTTCATCTTTTTGGTTAATGATTGTATCAAGTGCAACTGCTGTTTTACCAGTTTGACGGTCACCAATGATTAACTCACGTTGACCACGGCCAATTGGTACAAGAGCATCGATCGCTTTAATACCTGTTTGAAGTGGCTCATGAACAGATTTACGATCCATTACACCTGGTGCTGGACTTTCGATTGGACGAGTGTTTGTTGTATTGATTGGGCCTAAACCATCAACTGGTTGACCTAATGGGTTTACAACACGACCAATTAGTTCTTTTCCTACTGGTACTTGCATGATGCGACCAGTACGACGAACTTCGTCACCTTCACGGATTTCTGTGTAAGGTCCTAAAATGATAATACCTACGTTGTTTTCCTCTAAGTTTTGTGCTAGTCCCATAACGCCGTTAGAGAACTCTACAAGTTCACCAGCCATAACGTTATCAAGACCATGAGCACGCGCGATACCGTCACCAACTTGGATAACTGTACCAACATCACTAACTTCGATTTCAGACTGATAGTTCTCGATTTGTTGCTTTATCAGTGCGCTAATTTCTTCAGCTCTGATGCTCATGTGCTTCACCCCTATCTATTCTTCATTAATTCACGCTGAATACGTGCTAATTTTCCTTGTAAACTTCCGTCATAAATGCGATTTCCAATACGTACTTTAATTCCGCCTAGTAAATCTTCATCTACAACATTTTTCACGCGAATTGCATCTTTTCCCGTTCTCTTTGCAAATGCTTCAGCAATGTTAAGCTTCTCTTCTTCTGATAGAAGACGAGTAGAATATACAGTTGCATCCGCTACGTTACGTTCTTCATTAGCAAGAACAACATATTCATCTGCAATTTCAGGTAAGATATCAATGCGTTTGTTATCAATTAAAATATATAACGTATTTAAAATAGATTCAGAAACAGATCCGAATACGTTTGCAAGAAACGTTTTCTTTTGTTCCTTTGAAATGTTCGGTTGCGTTAAAAAGCTATGTAGTTCTCCGTTCTTTACATAAACGTTTTGTACAAGGCGTAATTCCTCTTCAAACATTTCTAATACGTGTTTTTCTTTTGCAATTTTAAAAAGAGCGACAGCATAACGTTTTGCTACAATCCCATTGCTCATCGCGCTTCTCCTACTTCTTTAATATAATCGCGAATTAACTTCACTTGATCTTCTTCTTTTAATTCTTTTTCAATTACTTTAGAAGCAATTTGAACAGATAAAGAAGCGACTTGTTCTTGTAAAGCAGCAATTGCTTGCTCTTTTTCGCGTTGAATTTCTTGTACAGCAGATGCTTTAATTGATTCTGCTTCTTCTTTCGCAGCAGCAACAATAACATCCTTTTGATCTACAGCTTGCTTTTTCGCTCTTTCGATTAACTCTTGTGCTTCAACACGCGATTGTTTTAACATCTCACGTTGTTCTTCTACTAATTTCTTCGCTTCAGCATTATTTCTTTCTGCAGCGTCGATTTCATTAGCAACGTGCTCTTCACGTTCTTTCATAATTCCCATTAAAGGACCCCACGCAAATTTGCGTAGCATTACTAATAGAAGTAAGAAAATGAACAATGTATAAGCAATCGTTCCAAATGGAATGGAAGCTCCTAATAATAAAGTTGGCACAAGGATTCACTCCCTTCAAAATATCTAAATTGATCATATGAAAAAAAAAGACATACGTTTCGTTCATAAAGCAATGGCGAAGAAAGTTCGGAAAAACACTCTTCGCCATCTATGTAAGGGGAGTCTCCCTTATTTGTTCATTACGATGAATGCAATAACTACACCGATGATTGGAAGTGCCTCAACTAAAGCAACCCCGATGAACATAATTGTTTGAAGTGCGCCTTTTAATTCTGGTTGACGAGCAACACCTTCGATTGTACGTGATACGATAAGACCGTTACCAATACCTGCACCTAATGCTGATAAACCAATTGCAATTGCAGCTGCGATTACACCTAAACTCATTTAATTTGTCCTCCTTTGTATTATAAAAAAATAAATTTTTTCTTACTTAAATTATATTAATGGTCATGGCTTACTTTATGAGCCATATAAACCATCGTTAACATAACGAAAATAAATGCTTGGATTGATCCAACGAATACACTGAATCCCATCCATGCTAACATTGGTACAAGCGCACCTAATGCCCCAAGGACTGATGCTCCGCCCAACTTAGCAAGTAATCCTAATAAGATCTCACCTGCATAAATGTTACCAAATAAACGAAGACCTAACGTTAATGTGTTAGCAAACTCCTCAATAACCTTTAATGGGAATAAGAATTTCATAGGTTGGAAATAACCTTTTACGTACTCTTTCGTACCCTTCATCTTAATTCCATAATAATGGGTGAGGGTAACTACCATCACGGCTAATGTTAATGTAACTGCTGGATCAGACGTTGGTGATCTCCACCATGCAATATGTTCGCCAGCTTCAGTTGCTGAATACATGAATGGTAAACCAAGGAAGTTCGATACGATGATAAACATGATAAGCGTAACGCCAAGCGTTAAGAAACGTCCACCTGTTTTCCAGTCCATCGTACTATTGATAATCCCTTTCACGAAGTCAAACACCCATTCCATGAAGTTTTGCATCCCGGTTGGGCGAAGAGCTAAGCTGCGAGTTCCGATAACAGCGATTAAGAAAACAATAACTGCTGCTACAGTAACCATCATAACTGATGACAAATCGAACGTTAAACCTAGAAATTCAACTAATTTACCGTGTTCCACTAGTAATTCACCTCTCTTCCCTGCTCTTATACTCTAAATAAAGAAAATCTATGATCATGACAAGGTATCCTGTCAGCAATCCTACACCTAGGCCCCACATCGCGATTAACTCTTGATATTTGGCTGCAAATAAAATTAATAACCCAATCGTGGCGAATCTTGAATATGTACTTACCGCTGTTGCCTTGAACTTCACGTTTTCTCCATTTGTTACGCGATCTAGCAGCTTGTCTGTTCTACGTGCAATGATGCGCAAACTAAGAAAACTGAAAATCGTACCGATAATCAGTCCAAGAAATACATCCTTGTAAGAGGTAAATCCCCATCCTAGCACTAGAAGCGCAAGCAAGTAGTACATATATTTCTTTTGTCTTTGGACAAGTCCATGTACGTCTATCATCATTGCTCTCCCGAATAGTAATGTCGAATGAGTCGAATCATTGCGTATACCCCTGTTCCTAGTCCGAGTAATAACCCTATAATAAGAAACAACGGAAACGTTCCAACCTTATTATCAATCCACTGCCCACCAAAGATTCCAACAAGAATAGAACCGACTAATTGAGCAAGAATACCTGACATTAAAGCATAAGCTTTTATATGGCTGCGATCGTTTTTTTGCAAGGATTCATCCCTCCAATATGTAACCCTCATTCACGATGTGTTAATAATAACTCATTTTTTTGCATAAATCCTATACAAAACAAAAAGTTTACATTTTCGTCACGGAATAGATGTAATTTTGTCACTGAAAGCCCTACCATCTATCCCCGTTGTTAGCATACAATAGGGTATTAACAGTGTCAACGAGAAATCGTAAAAAATCTAAAAATTTGAGTATTAGGCATTTCCTCCCAAAAATGAAAACGTTCCCCTTCTAAATACTGGTTACATATATGCAATTTCTAACAGTTTTCTCTTTATAATAGAAGGAAATGTTCACAAGTTTGTCACTATTATATTTTCGAGATATAACGCTTTTCTTCCATAATATAGTGTTCCTCAGACGTAAGACTTCTATATTATATGTGAGGTGTATGCAACTTATGTTGTATATACGATGTATATTTATCCTCTCCCCCTCCCCTACTTGCTTACAGCAAAAAAGACGAGCTGGGGAATCTCCCCTGCTCGTCAGTTGTCTTACTTCGTTCCGAATAAACGGTCACCAGCATCACCAAGACCTGGTACTACATATCCGTGGTCATTTAATTTCTCATCTAATGCTGCTACATAAATATCAACATCAGGATGTTCTTCTTGTACTACTTTTACCCCTTCTGGAGCTGCAACGATACACATTAATTTAATTTGTTTCGCACCGCGCTTTTTCAGAGAGTTAATTGCTTCAGCCGCAGAACCACCTGTTGCTAGCATCGGATCTAGTACGATAAAGTCACGCTCTTCTACATCCGTTGGAAGTTTCACATAGTATTCTACCGGTTGCAATGTTTTAGGGTCACGGTATAAACCAACGTGTCCTACTTTTGCTGCTGGAATTAATTTCAGAATTCCATCAACCATTCCTAAACCTGCACGTAAAATCGGAATTAAACCAAGTTTTTTACCAGCGATCACTTTTGTTGTCGCTTTGCTTACAGGTGTTTCAATTTCAATGTCCTTAAGTGGAAGGTCGCGAGTAATTTCGAAAGCCATTAAGCTTGCTACTTCGTCCACTAATTCACGAAAATCTTTCGTACCTGTATTCTTATCGCGAATATATGTAATCTTATGTTGAATTAACGGGTGATCAAATACATACAGTTTTCCCATGTGAATCTCTCCTTTAGATGATATTCATGCGTTTGCACGCTTTTTTACACTATTTACGATTGTAAAGAAAACGCTACTAATATTCAAGGGCAAATTTGGCAAAATCATGATTTTACAATGAATCTATCTAGTATCTTTACCAATTATGGGAGCTGTATCCTTCATTATATCGCCAAAATTTATTCATCATTTGTATACATACTTTAAAAATAATATATGTCCAAAAAAAAGACCGCCAAAACAATTAAGTCTCGGCAGTCTTCTTCAATCTATTATAGATTTGGATACATTGGGAATTTGCTAGTTAACGCTTCTACACGCTTACGTGCTTCTTCTAATGCAGCTTCATTTTCATGATTTTTTAATGTATAAGCAATAAGTGACGCAATTTCATCCATTTCTTCTAAACCGAAACCACGAGATGTTACAGCTGCTGTACCGATACGTACACCACTTGTTACAAATGGGCTTGCTGTTTCAAATGGAATTGTATTTTTGTTCACTGTAATACCAACTTCATCTAATACGTGCTCTGCTACTTTACCTGTGATTTCTAAGTTACGAACATCAATCAAGATTAAGTGATTGTCTGTTCCGCCAGAAACAAGTGTAAGTCCTTCTTTTTGAAGACCTTCAGCTAAGCGGTTCGCATTGTTAATGATATTTTGTGCATATGTTTTGAAATCATCTTGAAGTGCTTCACCAAATGCAACAGCTTTTGCAGCGATTACGTGCATAAGTGGACCACCTTGAATACCAGGGAAGATTGATTTATCAATTTGTTTTGCAAATTGCTCTTCACATAAAATCATACCACCACGCGGACCACGTAACGTTTTATGTGTTGTCGTTGTAACGAAATGTGCATGTGGTACTGGATTTGGATGTAAACCAGCAGCTACTAAACCTGCGATATGTGCCATATCAACCATTAAATAAGCGCCCACTTCATCTGCAATCTCACGGAATCGCTTGAAATCGATAACACGAGGGTATGCACTTGCACCTGCAACGATTAATTTTGGTTTATGCTCTTTCGCTTTTGCTAATACATCATCGTAATTAATACGGTGAGAGTCAGCATCCACGCCATATTCTACGAAATTATATTGTACTCCACTGAAGTTAACAGGGCTTCCGTGTGTTAAGTGACCACCATGAGATAAGTTCATACCAAGTACTGTATCGCCTTGCTCTAAAATCGTGAAGTATACTGCCATGTTCGCTTGTGCACCAGAGTGTGGTTGAACATTTACGTGCTCTGCGCCGAAAATTTCTTTCACGCGATCACGTGCGATATCTTCTACTACGTCTACGTGTTCACAGCCACCATAGTAACGTTTTCCAGGATATCCTTCAGCATACTTATTCGTTAAAACAGAACCTTGTGCCTCCATTACTGCTTCACTTACAAAGTTTTCCGAAGCAATTAACTCAATCTTTGAACGCTGTCTTCCTAGTTCTGCCTCAATTGCAGCAAATACCTTTTCATCTTGACGTTTTAAATGATCCACCAAAATCCCCCTTTTCTGAACGAATTACATCGATTCCCAACAGTTTTTTCTTATTTATTCAGAAAAAACGAAAATTCAGGTTGTAATTCTTTCGAACCTTCATGTTTTCAACTACATTCTAACATGACTTTCTATATCATAAAAGAAAAAAAAGACCGAAAATCGGTCTTTTCTTTCTTCTATTATAAAGTCAGACAACATACCTTTTACCTTATGATAAACAGGTACTATATGACTTTCTAATTTCTCATATTTAACGGCAAGTGGTAGTCTCTTCCACTGCCGCATAGACAGCACGTGCTCCACCAATTAGTTTTCCACGTGTTTTGGCCATCGTTACATGCGCACTTCCAATTTCCTTCACACTTGTACGAACCGGAACAGCTACATGCTTCAAATGCATACCGATAAATGTATCACCAATATCCATTCCTGCATCAGCTTTAATAAACTCAACTACTACCGGATCTTTCAAATTGTGATACGCATATGTCCCCAATGCACCACCTGCTGATCTAACAGGCGTAACTGTTACAATTTCAAATTGATATTTTATCGCTACTTCTCTCTCAACTACTAAAGCACGGTTTAAATGCTCACAACATTGAAACGCTAATTCAATACCTGTTTGCTCTTGAAATTGTTTTAACTCAGAGAAAATCGCCTCTGCTACTTCCATCGTTCCTGATGTTCCAATTCTTTCGCCTAGCACTTCGCTCGTGCTACAACCCACTACAAAAACTTGACCGCTTTGTAATGAAGCTTGTTCTTGGAAATCAGAAAGCGACATTTGTAGCTGTTCTCTTACCTTTACGATTTCTGTCATTACGCCTCTTCCTTTCACAGGTTGGTTCACCAAATTATATTTCACACTACTGATAGTTAGAATCTATTACTTTGTTTCGTATGTTTTAATTTTTCCTACGCGGTTTTCGTGACGACCACCTTCATAATCAGTTGTTAACCAGATTTTCGCGATATCACGCGCTAGACCAGCACCAATTACACGCTCGCCCATTGCTAGCATGTTAGTGTCATTATGCTCTCTCGTCGCTTTCGCGCTGAAAGTATCATGAACTAACGCACAACGGATACCATTTACTTTGTTTGCTGCGATTGACATACCAATGCCTGTCCCACAAACTAAGATACCACGATCTACTTCACCATTCGCTACCATTTCAGCTGCTGGAAACGCAAAGTCAGGGTAATCAACAGAACCAGCTTCACATTCACAACCTAAATCAATATATTCAATATTTAACTCTTCTAATAAATTTACAAGTTCTTTGCGGATATTCATACCGCCGTGATCAGATGCTATTACTACTTTCATTTTTACCCCTCCAAAGTTTCAATCAATTATCTTCATTTCACACTCGCTACCTCATATAGGAAGAAGTGATCTCCAATATCGTATTATACACGAAACATCAACCTACTGAATGTTTTTTCAGTAAAGTTTGTACAAGTTTTTCCATCTCATCTAACGTTTCTTTATAAATAGAAAGCGAGCCTCCAAATGGATCTGAAATGTCCTTGCCTATACCTTCAGTTAATCCATATAACGTATTTAATTTCTTTTCAACGCTCGGATAATGCCCAAGTACAATTTGCTTATGGTTTTCTGTCATCGTTACGACAATATCAGCCCAATCAAGCAAAGTTTCATTTACTTGCTGCGCCACATGATCAATTGAAATTCCTTTTTCAGCTAAAGCTTCCTTCGCATGTACCGATGCATCGCTCCCAGGATAGGCGAAAACACCAGCAGATTGCACTTCAAACTTATCTCCTCCGTGATGACGAAGCAACGCCTCAGCCATTGGACTACGACATGTATTGCCAGTACAAACAAATAACACTCGTTTCATTCAAACCCACCCCTATACTCGATTTCTTATCATTCATCATAACTTACATTAGAATAGAACAAAAGAAATGTGAATATACAAAAGGCGCATTTCTCTTATATTTTTTCTAAGAAAAATGCGCCTTATCCACATATATGTGAAACCCTATTTCCAAGTGCCTAGAGTATTTTAACATACATACTGAACACGCAACAAAAATAAGGAATCCATTTCATACGAAACGGATTCCTCTTATATTGCAATTATTTCATTGTAACTTTCATTACTTCTGTTGAACCTTTTGTAGCTGCTACGCCTACAGTTGTCTTAATAGACTCAGCTGCATCTGTGTTTGTAATAACAATTGGAGTAATTGTGCTTTTCGCTTTTTCACGGATTAATTCTAAGTCGAATGAGATTAATTTATCTCCAGCTTTTACAGCTTGGCCTTCAGAAACGTGAGCTTCGAAACCTTCACCTTCCATTTTTACAGTTTCTAATCCAACGTGGATTAAAATTTCTGTACCGTTTTTCGCTTTAATTCCGATAGCATGTTTTGTGTGGAATAATTGTACGATTTCACCATCAACTGGAGATACAACTACACCTTCAGTAGGATCAATTGCAACACCGTCACCCATCATACGACCAGCAAATACTGGATCTGGTACTTCTTCAATATTTTTCACTGCTCCAGTTAATGGAGCTACGATTGTTTCTTCATTTGTTTTTGAACCAAGACCGAATAATTTTTTAAACATAGGATAGTCCTCCTTATAATTTACCTAAAAGTTTATAGGGCAATCCCTAGTAAAACTCGGGATACATGTAAGACTTCATACTTCGAATATTATACTGTAAAAACGCTTTCGAAATAAATTATGTCATTACTAATAGACTCTTATTGTAGCGCTTCACAAAATTCCAGTCAATTCTGATTGTCTGAATAACAATTAGAAGTTAACTTCTATTTATATTTTCTCTTTTTTTGCCCAACTTGTCTAGAGGTCTTTACTACATTTTATTTTTTGTTGTTAATTTGTAAAATTTAATTCAAACTTTTTTCAAAATCCACTTGACTATAGTAAGTAACTATTTTATTATTACTTACGTAAGGTAAGTTAATAACTTTTAGGAGGTTTTTAAAATGATGGATTTCGGTCTACTTATTATTCGTCTTATTATAGGAATTACATTCATGGGTCATGGCGCTCAAAAATTATTTGGTTGGTTCGGCGGTTACGGTTTAAAAGGAACAGGTGGCTGGATGGAGTCAATCGGTTTACGTCCTGGTGTATTTATGGCATTTATGGCTGGCGCAACTGAATTACTAGGTGGTTTCTTATTCGCATCAGGTATTTTCATTGTAGTTGGTTCATTATTTATCGTTGGAACAATGTTAATGGCTATCTTCACTGTTCACGGAAAAAATGGTTACTGGGTAACACAAAACGGATATGAATATAACTTAATGTTAATCGCTGTCGCTGTTGGTGTAGCTTTAATCGGACCTGGCGCATACGTTTTACTTTAATTTTTATCTCAAATTTGAGATTCTTGAAAAAGAACTTACTTCATTACAATTGAAGTAAGTTCTTTTTATGAAACAAAATATTATTTCCAGCAGGATTTTCTCATCGTTATCTTGTAAACAAACAATAAGTATTCATATTTAGAAAGGGGATTACAAGCATGTTATCCATTAATCCAAATGAACAAACTGAAAAAGATAATTACAAATTACTTACCGGAAGTATCATCCCTCGTCCTGTCGCATTCGTTACTTCTGTAACAAAAGAAGGTGTACTAAACGGAGCACCATATAGTTATTTCAATATTGTCGCTGCTAATCCACCACTTATCTCAGTATCTGTACAACGAAAAGCAGGAGAAAGAAAGGACACTTCCCGAAACGCAATTGAAAAAGGAGAATTTGTCGTACATATTTCTGACGAATCATATGTAGCAGCAATTAACGAAACAGCAGCTAACCTCCCGCCAAATGAAAGTGAAATTGAACTAGCAAAACTAACACCAATCGAAAGTGAAGTCATCTCTGTTCCAGGTGTAAAAGAAGCAAATATTCGAATGGAATGCGTATTAGAACGTGCAATTCCACTTGGCGGAACGGAAGACTCACCAGCTTGTGATCTACTAATTGGACGCGTCGTTCGTTTCCACGTTGCCGAACATCTATATGAAAAAGGGCGCATTCACGCCGAAGGACTCAAACCAATAAGCCGCCTAGCAGGACACAACTATGCAAAATTAGGAGAACAATTTGAATTAGTTAGGCCAGTTTAAAAGTGGAAGTGGCCCGTTTAGCTCTGACCAGCTAAGGTTCTCTCGCACAAAAGGTGCTTTTTACCTTTCGTGCGGGAGGTTCTTAGATGCGAAGAGCTGGCCATTGGAACTGGATAATATCTAAAAGCGGAAGCGGCTCGTTCAGAATGGGAGGAGGATGGAGCTTCTGACGTAGAGGCGCTTTTTGCCTCACAGGAAGATGCGAAGCCACCGACCATTCTAGCCGCTGGAGCTAGATATATCTAAAAGCGGAAGCGGCTCGCTCAGAATGGGAGGGCACTTCAAGCTCTCTCGCATGAAGCGCTTTTTGCTTCATGCGAGAGAGCGAAATGACCGGAGATTCTAGCCGCTGGAGCTGGATAACATCTAAAAGCGGAGGCAGCTAGATTCCTCCCATCACTCAAATATAAAATCCCCTGCTTTTTAGCAGGGGATTTTATCATTGTAATTCTTCCTTCTTTTCCTCTAAAGTAGGCATTTTCTCTTTTTTCGGCTTCCCTAGCTTAATTACGAAGAAGTATAGGGAAAGCAATGTAATAAGAAAAACAATTAAAAACGGGTACGGAGAGTAAAAGGCACGCGCCGCCTCAGTCTTTCCCGCAACAAATTTCAATGACTCAATATCTAAAAACTCAGCAAACATTTGTACACCGAGCATACTAAACCAAAAAACAAAAAAACTAATAATAATACCAAAAACTTGCTTCAATCTCGTCATTCATCTCATCCTTTCTATATCTGTAATTTTTAGCGTAATAAATATAGTACAAACAAAATATTCACAGAAAGGAACTATCTCACCATTCACGAATTAACTTAATCCAACCTAACATCGAAATTTGCAAAATAATACCCCAAATTATAAGTCTTCTTAGCCATCGAGGAAAGAAGGTTAAAAATTTAACATACCATTCCAATAGCTTGTTCATAATTCCCTCCTACATAAAATTATATAGGAAAAAGGATATATAATCCAAACCCAACCAAAATGATACCACCTACTATCTCACCGTATGTACCGAGCATATCTTTCGCATGTCTCCCAATTAATAAACCAATCCACGCTAATAACATGCTAACAAATCCAAAAAGTAAAATCGTAATAATTGTCTGTGCCCCATAAATACCAAGACTAAGCCCTACTGAGAAACTATCTATACTGACGCCAAATGCAAATACGAATAAACTAATTCCAATAGGAGCAGTTCTAGTCTCTTCATTTTGTAAAATGGTCGAATATACGATATAAAACCCTAGTCCGATTAATAAAATAGCACCCGCAAAATGTGCGATATCTCCATATTTCTCTGATAAAAAACGACCTAGTACCATTCCTATAAACGGCATAATAATATGAAATATCCCTATCGTCATACCAATATACAGGATTTGTCTTAACTTTAGGGGCATCATCCCCATACCAAGACTCACCGAGAACGCATCCATCCCTAAGGCGAATGCCATAATTATTAAAGGTATTAGCTGTTCAAACGTCATTCATGCCCCTCCTTGGACGTGCTACTTCACAATATGCTTATCCAAGGAGAAATATTCTGTTTGCTAATCTTACCTTATCATTCAATAATAATATGATGTCCTGCCGCTTTCGTTAAACGATTCATAATTGCATTCCCTATTCCTTCATTAGGGAATGACTCACTAAAAATAACATCCACTTCACTTGCATCAAATGTTCTAAGTACATCATATAATTTAGTCGCAACGCTAGCTAAGTCACTTCTAACGCCACAAGATAATATAACATCTGCACTATATACATGCTGATACTCTTCTGTCGTTAATACGCCTACTTTAAATCCTTCTTTCTTTTTCTCATCCACAAGATGCTGAATAAACTCACGTGAGCCCTCGACAATACTAAGTGGTGCTTTCGGCGCATAATGTGTGTATTTCATTCCAGGCGATTTCGGTTTTTCCTTCTCATCCTTTAAAGCTGGATCTAAAGAAACAGTACCTATCACCGCTTCTAATTGTTCTTTCGTAATCCCACCTGGACGTAATATTGTTGGAACCGTGCTTGTACAATCAATTACAGTTGATTCAACGCCTACTCCAGTTGCACCACCATCAACAATACCTGCAATCTTCCCATTCAAATCTTCATATACGTGAGAAGCTAATGTTGGACTTGGACGCCCTGAACGATTCGCACTTGGTGCCGCAACAGGTACATTCGCCTCTTCAATAAGAGCAAGTGCAATTGGATGATCAGGCATTCTTACTCCAACCGTATTAAGTCCTGCCGTCACCTTCTCTGAAATTCCTTCTTTTCTCGGCAAAATAATTGTTAATGGTCCTGGCCAAAAATGCGCCATTAACTTCTCTGCAACTGGTGGAATTTCTTTCACAATCCCATCTAACTGAGATTTTGTACCTATGTGGACAATGAGTGGATTATCACTCGGTCTTCCTTTCGCTTCGAAAATTTTCGCGATTGCTTCATCATCCATCGCGTTTGCCCCTAACCCATATACTGTTTCCGTAGGGAAAGCAACCGCCTCATTTTCTCTTAATAATTTTGCTGCTTCTTGTAACTGTGGATAATATTTTTTTCTTTCCACAACATTATCCACAACCCACATATTTGTATGCATTTTTTTCCACGTCCTTTTCTAGCCTTAAATACTTGTCTATTTTTAGTTTACTATGAGATTTATCCAAAAGACAAACAAGGTTTATCCACAAAATGTGGATAAACCTAATTAATCCGTGGATAACTTTGTGAATAGCTGACAATTTAGTATTATTGCATTCTGCTCTTTTATATTTTTACAAAAATGTTCTAGCTGTTGAATTCCCTCTGGAACCTCATCCTTTTCTATAGTAAAAAAGTCAAAGAACTGAAAGATCGGTACAGATTGTGGATGATTTGTTAGTAAGTACAATTGTTGAACACTTTTTTCTTTCATATACTGCAAAAACATTTCAAAAAAATATAAGAAAGTCTGTTTATCCACATGAGGTGTGAATAAACAAGAACGAATAAGTACATCTTCCCCACTTTGTTCATAACCAATTACAGCTCGTATTTCTTCCGCCTCTTCCAAAATCATAAATTGTGCGTACAACTCATTTATTTTATCATCTTTTTTATTAGCTTGTCCGAAAAAAGAATGTAATCTTTCCACATCTGCTTTCGTAGCAAAATACACTTTCTTCATAATAAATCCCTCCTCATTTATATATATGAGGAGGGATTTATTAATAGTACTATTTAGAGAATAAAGATGTAAAAGCTTCTACAATAAACAATTTAACTTCTGGCTTTTCTTCTTCCTCTTCTACTTTTACATACTCATTTTGCTTTTCTTGTTTTTTCTCCACAGATTTCTCCACTTTTTCCACATTTTTTGTTTCTTCTTTACTTACAGGCTGCTCTTCGACTTTTGTTTCATTTTTCACTACTTTCTTTTCAGAAGCTGTTACTTTTTTTACTGCTTCCCGCTTTACAACTTTCGTTTCTTTTACCTCATCCTCTTTTTTCTCTTCTACATTTACTACTTCTTCATTATCTATTTGTTTTACTTGCTCCTCTTCAGGAGATTCAGCCTTCACAACATGTTCTTCTTTCCTTACAGCTGTACCACTTGAAAAATCTAAGAAACACATCGGTGGAAATAATACACACCACCAGTTTGCCCCTTCACCTTCCCCAATTGTAATTAAGACTGCTTCATATTCCCCTGCCGGATAAATAAAATTCCCATATACCTTTGTAGGAAACTTTACATTCTTACTAAATTTCACTTGAAATGATTCTTTACTTCCTTCTCTTTTTAACGTATTTTCCACCGTTTTCTCGATTTCTGGAATATGACTTTGAATTACTTTGCGCGCCTCTTCAAATGAAGTTAAATCCGCTACCCATCCATCAATTTGTGCTTTTACTTCATCACGCACTTTACGCTTTAATGCCTGGTCTTTATCTGAATCACTATTTGCTAAAATTCGTAATCGAACGGCCTCTTTCGGAATAACTGAAGGCCCTTTCGCATCAGCTTTCATATATCCAAACTGCACAAGTAACTGTGCACCAATTAATAGTATAAGAAGATAAGCAATAACTTGTTTTTTCATTTCCTCCACCGTCCCTTCTACAAACAGTGTGGACAGACTTTCATCTTTCTAAACTATTAAATTCAAAATCTATATGAATTTTTCCACAAAAAAATAGAGTAAGGTGTGAACCTTACTCCATCTCTGCAAATACCATACGATCTTTTCCGTTAATATCGAAAACAACCTCAACATGAGCATGTGGAAAAGCTTGTTGTAACAATCTTTTTACATCCTCACCTTGTCCTACTCCAATTTCAAACGCCACAATCGCTTTCTTCTGCAACACATTCGGCAATTCTTCCATAAAACGGCGATAGAAATCTAATCCGTCTTCACCACCAACAAGTGCTCTCTTCGGCTCATGCTCTTTCACAACAGGAGAAAGACCACGCCAATCCTCTTCCGGTATATATGGAGGATTTGAAACAACAACATCTAGCTTTTGACCCGTTTTATGAAATGGTGACAATAAATCACCGTGATAGAACGTTACTTCTGCACCTAAAGCTTTTGCATTTTCTTTTGCAACTTCAATCGACTCTTGTGCAATATCTACTGTATACACATGAAGATTTTTATTTTCTAAAGCAAGCGTAATAGAAATCGCTCCACTACCTGTACCTATATCTGCTACATGTAGTTTCTCATCACCAAAATGGCGCTCGATTCTTTCTAATACTCCCACTATAAGCTCTTCTGTTTCCGGCCTTGGTATTAATACTTCTTCATTCACAAAGAAAGACCGTCCATAAAATATTTCATAACCAATCATATATTGAATAGGAATACCTTCTACATGCTTATGGATAAACTCCGTAAAGCTTTTCTCTTGTTCCTCAGTTATTTCTTCACGCATATTCATAAGTAATCCTGTTCTGTTCACCTTTAATACATGACAAAGGACAATTTCTCCCGCATTTTCATCTCGTCCATTTTCCTGTAAAAAAGAAGAAGCCCATTTCAGGGCTTCATAGACACGCATTACTCAGCTGCCTCCATCTTTTGAGCCTGATCTTCCATCACTAAGGCATTGATGAAATCATCTAACTTACCTTGTAAGATTTGATCTAGCTTTTGAATCGTTAAACCGATTCGATGGTCTGTAACACGGTTTTGCGGGAAGTTATACGTACGAATACGCTCTGAACGATCTCCCGTACCAACAGCTTGTTTACGGTTTTGATCATACTCAGCTTGCGCTTCTTGTCTAAACTTATCATAAACACGTGCGCGTAATACTTTCATCGCTTTTTCTTTATTCTTGATCTGTGATTTCTCATCCTGACAAGATACAACTACACCAGTCGGTAAATGCGTTAAACGCACCGCTGACATCGTTGTATTAACGCTCTGTCCACCAGGTCCACTAGAAGCGAATGTATCAACACGAACATCTTTCTCATGAATATCAATTTCTACTTCTTCTGCCTCTGGTAATACAGCTACAGTTGCTGTAGATGTATGAATACGTCCACCAGATTCCGTTTCAGGAACACGTTGTACACGGTGAGCACCATTCTCGAATTTCAGCTTCGCGAAAGCACCTTTACCATTAATCATAAAGATAATCTCTTTATATCCACCTAACTCTGTATAACTAGCCTCAATAATCTCCGTTTTCCAGCCCTGTACCTCAGCGTAACGGCTATACATACGGTATAAGTCACCAGCAAATAAAGCTGCCTCGTCTCCACCAGCAGCTCCACGAACCTCAACGATAACGTTCTTATCATCATTAGGGTCTTTTGGAACAAGTAAAATTTTCAGACGCTCTGATAATGTTTTATCTTGTGATTCTAACTCAGAAACTTCTTCTTTTACCATTTCACGCATTTCTGCGTCTAACTTATCTTCTAACATTGCTTTCGCATCTTTTAATTGCTCACGAACATCCTTATACTCACGATACACCTCTACCGTTTCCTGTATATCAGACTGTTCCTTTGAATATTCACGAAGCTTATTTGAATCACTAATAATCGCTGGATCACTTAACAATTCATTTAACTTCTCATAACGATTTTCTACAGCTTGCAAACGATCTAACACATCATTCACCTCTACATCCTAGTATCTAATACAAATAGTATATGGTACTTACTCAAAAAAACGCAAATTATATTTAAAAGCGCAAGCGGCTCGCTCAGAATTGCAGGCCATTGGAGCTCTCGACCTTGAAGCGCTTTTTGCTTCGAGCGAGAGAGCGAAATGGCCGGAGATTCTAGCCGCTGGAGCTAGATAATATATTTAAAAGTGGCAGTGGCTCTTTCAGCTCTGACCAACTAAGGTTCTTTCGACCTAAAGGTGCTTTTTACCTTTCGGGCGGAAGGTTCTTAGATGCGAAGAGCTAGCCACCGGAACTAGATATATTTAAAAACGTAAGCGGCTCACACCGCTCATTCTCTCTATTTTGAAAAAAACCCGCCTTGCGCAGCGAGTTTTACTTATCTTTGTTTGCAGGTACTGCATGACAATGACGACAACGTGGTTCATACGATTCTGAAGCTCCAACTAAAATAATTGGATCATCAAATGCCGCTGGTTCTCCATCAATTAATCGTTGTGTACGACTTGCTGGAGATCCACATACAGAACATACTGCTTGTAGTTTTGTCACATGTTCAGCAATCGCCATCAGCTGAGGAACTTGTCCAAATGGTAGACCACGGAAATCTTGGTCTAAACCAGCTACAATGACACGATAGCCACGATTTGCCAATACTTGCACCACTTCCACAATGTCCCCATCAAAAAATTGCACCTCATCGATTGCAATAACATCCAGCTCTTCTGTAATATGTTCAAATATATCCTTTGAAGCTGAAACAGGAACTGCTTTTACCTTTAATCCGTTATGTGATACAACATCTTCTTCACTATATCGATTATCAATACATGGTTTAAATACAATTGCATGTTGTTTTGCAAATTGCGTACGGCGCACACGGCGGATTAGCTCTTCTGACTTGCCAGAAAACATACTACCGCAAATCACTTCAATCCAGCCATTTTGATTTATTAAGTACATGAAGCTCTCCTTTCATCTACTTTTCAGTTAAAAGTAGGGTAAAGGTATAATATTTTCGCAAAAAAAACAGACAAGCGAATACATACACTTGCCTGTTTTATGTTTTTATTACTTAAGACCGTATTTCTTATTGAAGCGGTCAACGCGTCCGTCTGCAGTAGCAAACTTCTGACGTCCAGTGTAGAATGGGTGAGAATCAGAACTGATCTCAACTTTTAGTAATGGATAAGTGTTACCATCTTCCCACTCAACAGTTTCGTTAGATCCTTTAGTAGATCCGCTTAAGAATTTGAAGCCTGTGTTTGTGTCCATGAATACAACTTTCTTGTAATCTGGGTGAATTCCTGCTTTCATTCTTTTCATCTCCTTCCGCCCTGAATCATTTTCGAAACAGAGTTTTTCATCTTCAGCTGCATACACAACTATATTGATGAAACACATATGATGAAATTATAACAAGGCTAACTTCATTTTGCAACTACCTGTTTTTGTCTTTTGAAATTAAAAGTGTAGACGGCTCGTTTAGCTCTGACCGGCTAAGGTTCTCTCGCACAAAAGGTGCTTTTTACCTTTAGTGTTGGAGGTTCTTAGACACGAAGAGCTAGCCGTCGGAACTAGATACAATTTAAAAGCAGAAGCGGCTCGTTCAGAATGGGAGGGGGATGGAGCTTCTGACGTAGAGGTGCTTTTTACCTTGTAGGAAGACGCGAAGCCACCGACCATTCTAGCCGCTGGAGGGAGCTCATCCAGCTCTGACTAGCTCAGGTTCTTTCACTTATTTCTCTCTTTAATATCACCTAAACAGCATAAAAAACTCGCTTACTATAAAATAAGCGAGTCCTGATTTTTTCCCTTTACTTAGTTGTTACATACCTTTTCGAGTCTGCAACAATGTTTTGTAAAAACTCTTCATTTGTCTTCGTTTGACGAAGCTTACGTAAGAAACTTTCAACAAAGTCTGGTGTATCACGCATTGTCTTACGAATGCCCCATAACTTGTCTAAATGTTCTTTTGGAATTAATAGATCTTCTTTACGTGTACCAGAACGACGAATATCAATCGCTGGGAAGATACGACGTTCAGCTAATGAACGATCTAAGTGAAGTTCCATATTTCCAGTTCCTTTAAATTCCTCGTAAATAACATCGTCCATACGTGATCCTGTATCAACAAGGGCTGTTGCTAAAATTGTTAAGCTACCGCCTTCTTCAATATTACGTGCAGCTCCAAAGAAACGCTTCGGTCTATGGAAGGCAGCTGGATCGATACCACCTGATAATGTTCTACCACTTGGTGGAATAACGAGGTTGTAAGCTCGAGCTAAACGGGTAATACTATCCATTAAAATGATAACATCTTTCTTGTGCTCTACAAGACGCATCGCACGTTCTAACACAAGCTCAGCTACTTTAATATGATTTTCTGGTACTTCATCAAAAGTAGAACTTACAACATCTCCTTTAACAGAACGTTCAATGTCTGTTACTTCCTCTGGACGCTCATCAATTAAAAGTACAATTAGTTCTGCTTCCGGATGATTTGTTGTAACACTGTGCGCGATTTCTTTTAATAGACTTGTTTTACCAGCCTTTGGAGGCGCAACAATTAAACCACGTTGTCCAAATCCAACTGGTGCGATTAAATCCATGATGCGTGTCGGTAACTTTTTCGGTTCCGTTTCCAATTTCATTTGGCGATCTGGGTATAATGGTGTTAATGCAGGGAAATGCACACGCTCTTTTGCTGAATCTGGATCATCTCCGTTTACAGCTTCAACTTGTAATAACCCAAAATAGCGTTCATTTTCTTTCGGAGGTCGTACTTTACCAGAAACCTTATCTCCATTACGTAAATCGAAACGACGAATTTGCGAAGCTGAGATATAAATATCTTCTGAGCTTGGAGAATAGTTGATAGGACGTAGGAATCCAAATCCTTCTGATTGAATAATTTCTAATACGCCTTCCATGAAAAAGAAACCTTCTTTTTCTGCTCGAGCTTTCAAAATAGAAAAAATCAGCTCTTTTTTCGTTAACTTGCTATAATACGAAATCTTAAATTCTTTCGCAAGCTCGTATAACTCTTTTAATTTCATGTTTTCTAATGCTGCAATTGACAAATTCATTCAGACACCACACTTTAACGTTATTCTCTTTTTTCATGGGTAAAGGGAAAAAATACGGAAGGCAAATAATTAATAATGAAAGGCAATAAGTTCAAGTAGGGTAATATTCACTATTGTAACCCTTTTATCTAGTTTTAATCAATACGTTGGAACACAAATACAAGAAGCGAAGACAAGAAAATTTGTCTTCGCTTCTTATTTAATTTAGTTCCAGCTCCGATAGTTAGAAAGATCGACCATTTTAACCTTTCTGAAGGAGCTGCTTACGCTTTTTATTTAATAACCAAGTTTGGTTTTTTATTTAAGCTATGACGACCATCTACGAAGCGAACTGTGCCTGATTTTGCGCGCATAACAAGGGATTGCGTTGTTCCTACGCTACCTTTAAATTGAACACCGCGTAATAGTTCTCCATCTGTTACGCCTGTTGCTGCAAAGATTGCATCGTCACCTTTTACTAAGTCCTCCATGCGAAGGATACGATTAATGTCTTCTATGCCCATTTTTTTACAACGTGCTAATTCAGCTTCGTTTTGTGGCAATAGTTTTCCGTGAATTTCTCCACCTAAACATTTTAAAGCAACTGCTGCTAATACACCTTCAGGTGCTCCACCAGATCCAAATAAAATATCTACACCTGTACGATCAAACGCTGTATTAATCGCTCCAGCTACATCTCCATCATTAATCAATTTAATGCGCGCACCAGCTTTACGAATTTCTTCAATAATTTCTTGATGACGTGGACGATTTAAAACTGTCGCTACAACATCTTCAATATCTTTATTTTTCGCTTTCGCAACTGCACGTAAGTTATCAATAATAGGCGCATCAATGTCGACCGCCCCAACTGCTTCTGGGCCAACCGCGATTTTATCCATGTACATGTCAGGGGCATGTAACAAATTACCGTGGTCTGCAATTGCAATGACAGCAAGAGCATTCCAGCCACCAGCTGCTACGATGTTTGTCCCTTCTAAAGGATCAACCGCAACGTCTACACGTGGTCCATATCCTGTACCTAATTTCTCTCCGATATATAGCATTGGTGCTTCATCCATCTCACCTTCACCAATTACAACTGTACCTTTCATCGGAATTGTATCAAATACATCACGCATAGCTGATGTTGCTGCACCGTCTGCCTCATCCTTTTTCCCGCGCCCCATCCAACGCGCTGATGATAAAGCTGCAGCCTCTGTTACACGTACTAACTCCATAGATAAACTTCTTTCCACGATAATCCCTCTCCTTTAAGCCTTTATATTTCTGCCGTATTTTGTGAACCGTGTTTTTCTATAAAGTGTACTTCCGCAAGTAGTGATGCTTCGCTTCCCCCTTGCGGAAGTATCACTTATGCGTTCTTCATTTCTTCAATTTCTTGCTTTGTCATTTGTTCTCGCCAAATGTTTGCACCAAGCCCTTTAAGCTTGTCCACTATATTCTCATAACCTCGATCAATATGCTCAAGTCCTGTTACTTCTGTAATTCCATCTGCCATTAACCCTGCAATAACAAGTGCCGCTCCTGCTCGTAAATCACTCGCCTTCACTTTTGCACCTTGCAGTAACACAGGACCAGTTACAATTGCCGAACGACCCTCTACTTTAATTTGAGCATTCATACGACGTAATTCATCAATGTGTTTGAAACGGGCACCGTAAATTGTATCTGTTACAACTCCCGTCCCGTGTGCCTTTGTTAAAAGCGTCGTAAACGGCTGTTGTAAATCCGTTGGAAAACCTGGATATACAAGCGTTTTGATATCAACTACTTTTAACTTTCTATTACCGTTCACCGTAATTTGATCATCGTTCGTTTCAACTTGAACACCAGCTTCTCTTAGCTTTGCAGTAACTGATTCTAAATGCTGAGGAATAACGTTATCAACCGTTACTTCTCCTCCTGATGCAGCTCCTAGAATCATATACGTACCAGCTTCAATACGATCTGGGATGATAGTATGGTGACAACCATGTAAAGAGTCAACACCATCTATTCGGATTACGTCAGTACCAGCACCTTTAATACGTGCTCCCATGCTTGTTAACAATGTAGCTACATCAATGATCTCAGGCTCTTTCGCTGCATTTTCAATAACAGTTCTACCTTTCGCTCGTACAGCTGCTAGCATAATATTAATCGTAGCTCCTACACTAACAACATCTAAATAAATACGTGCCCCGCGTAGCTCATCTGCTCTTAAATAGATGGCACCTTGTTCATTCGTAACATGTGCACCTAGCGCTTCAAACCCTTTAATATGCTGATCAATCGGCCTCGGTCCTAAATGACATCCACCCGGAAGCCCAATAACAGCTTTTTTAAAACGGCCAAGCATTGCACCCATTAAATAATAAGAAGCGCGCAATTTTTTCACTTTTCCATTTGGCAAAGGCATTGCAACCATGTTAGAAGGATCGACTACCATCTCTTCCTCCTGTCCATAAGTTACTTTCCCTCCAATTTCCTCTAGTAAGTCTCCTAACATTTTCACGTCCGAAATATTAGGGACACCACCAATAGTTACTGGAGTATCTGCTAAAATTGTCGCTGGAATTAATGCAACGGCACTGTTCTTTGCACCACTTACTCGAATTGTTCCATTTAAAGCTCTTCCGCCTTCAATTAGCAATTTTTCCATATTGAGCTCCCTTCTTGTGAATGTATTTACTTTCTATCTTTTTATAGAAAGCTCCCCTTAAGAATCTCAATTACTCTTTCCATCCCAAAACTCAATAAATAGGAAACCATTATCTTCATTTCTCCTGTAGCACGAATAGATAAAGATCAACTATTCATCGAATTCACTTTATCAATTTAGATACGTTATCACATTTATTAATAGGACTATGCACATTATTTTCTATTTAAAAACCAAAAATGATAAAATCTTTAGACTTGTTCACGCTTTCATTATACAACGAAAGGAAACCGTCTAAAAGACTAGACGGTTTCCAAAACGGAATTTTATTCTTACGCTTTACCGTTAGAACCGAATTCGCGAATTTTACCAATAACAGTTGCTTTGATAGCGTCGCGGCCAGGTCCGATAAATTTACGAGGATCGTAAACTTCTTGGTCTTTGTTTAATACTTCACGAACAGCTTTTGTAAACTCGATTTGGTTCTCAGTGTTTACGTTGATTTTTGAAGTACCTAAAGAGATAGCTTTTTCGATATCAGCAGTTGGGATACCAGTACCACCATGTAATACTAAAGGTACGCCAGTGAAGTCACGAACTTGTTCCATTTCAGCGAATCCTAAGTTAGGCTCACCTTTGTAAGGACCGTGTACAGAACCTAAAGCTGGAGCTAGGCAATCGATACCTGTTGCTTCAACAAGGTGCTTACACTCTGCTGGGTCAGCGTAAATTACGCCTTCAGCGATTACGTCGTCTTCTTGTCCACCAACTGTTCCAAGCTCAGCTTCAACAGATACGTTACGAGCGTGTGCGTATTCTACTACTTGTTTAGTAGTTTCAACGTTTTCTTCGAATGGGTGGTGAGAAGCGTCGATCATTACAGATGTGAAACCTGCATCAATTGCTTCTTTACATTTTTCGAAGCTTGAACCATGGTCAAGGTGAATCGCTACAGGAACAGTGATGTTCATTTCTTCGATTAAAGCTTTAACCATAGCTACAACTGTTTTGAAACCAGTCATATGACGAGCTGCACCCTCAGATACACCTAGGATTACAGGAGATTTTTCTTCTTCCGCAGCAGCTAAGATAGCTTGAGTCCACTCTAAGTTGTTCATGTTGAATTGACCAACTGCGTATTTTCCTTCTAGTGCTTTGTTTAGCATTTCTTTCATAGAAACTAAAGGCATGGTGAATCCTCCTAAAAAACGTTTTTTGTATCCGATAAGTTCTTATCGCTGGTAGTATGACCAGAATAAGGTAAAATATGTATATCTACATACCGGACTTTTTTCTACACTCAATAGGATAACAACTTGTACTCAAAAACTCAACCGTATTCACCTGCACAATAGTCCATGTAAACGCTTTTTTCCATATTTTTTATAAAAAATTCATTTTTACGCCTCTACAGCGAGCTCATTTCTCACAGCTTGACGAATTTCATCAATATCAAATGGTTTAGCAAAATGCATTAAAGCTCCTAAATCTTTTGCTTCTTGGATCATATCAAGCTCTCCATAAGCAGTCATTAAAATTACTTTAATACTCTCATCAATTTCTTTTACATGCTTTAAAATCTCTATACCATCCATGCCTGGAATTTTCATATCTAACACTACTAAATCTGGATTATCTTTTTTCACGATATCTAAAGCTTGAAATCCATTCGCTGCTTGGAATGTCTGATAACCTTCTTTTTGGAACACTTCATGTAATAACACACGAATCCCATATTGATCATCAACGATTAAAATTTTACCTTCCATAATTCCCAACCTTTCTGTGTAAGTACAAGATTTAAAGCTTCTTATATCTTAACGATTTAATTTCGCTATTCTTTGGCAAATTCCTTCCTATTCTTTCTTATTTTACCGTTTCCTATTTTGTTATGCTACCCTACGATTTCACCTTTCTAAAAAAATAAATTATAATGAAAGCCGGCAAACACGTACGAAGGGAGTAACATTATGTTAAAAATTTTTTCAACTCAATTAAGTGGTTATTTCTCCAGAGTTTCTCAAAAAGAAGAAATGAATATAGAAGATAGCGCTCGTTTACTTGCTCAAGCACTAGTTGGCGATGGTTTCATTTATTTACATGGTACAAATGAAATGGAGGGCGTTGTTGCCGAGGCACTATTCGGTGCTGAACCAATGAAGCAAGCAAAACGCTTATTTGAAAATGGTAAAGAAGCAGAAGTAACCTCTGCGGATCGTGTACTTCTTATTAGCCGTTTTTCAACAGATGAAGCGGTTGTAGAAATTGCAAAAAAACTACAAGAAGAGGGACACTCTATTGTGGGCATTTCTGCTCTTCAAGAAGGTACAGAATCACTGGAACGATATACAGACGTACATATTGATACAAAACTGTTAAAAGGTCTTATTCCAGACGATGAAGGTAATCGCTACGGATTCCCAAGTTTAATAGTAGCTTTATTTGCTTATCACGGGATTAAATTTACAATCGATGAAATTTTAAATGAATATTAAAAAAAGCGCCTTATTTCAGGCGCTTTTTTTATTACTTGCTCTCTTTATTCGTAATAGAAGCTCTTACGAAGTCATGGAACAATGGTTGTGGACGGTTTGGACGAGAAACAAGTTCTGGGTGGAACTGTGCTGCCACGAACCAAGGATGATCTTTTAATTCAATGATTTCAACTAGACGACCGTCTGGGCTTGTACCAGAGAATACAAATCCTTCTTTTTCCATATCCGGACGGAACTGGTTGTTGAACTCATAACGATGACGATGACGTTCATATACAACCGGCTCATTATAAGCATTGTAAGCATTTGTTTCTTCAGCAAGCTTACATGGGTATAGACCAAGACGAAGTGTACCACCTAGGTCCTCTACATCTTTTTGTTCTGGTAATAAGTCGATGATTGCATATGGTGTGTCAGGGTTGATTTCAGAAGAGTTAGCACCTTCTAAACCTAATACATTACGTGCAAATTCGATCGATGCAAGTTGCATACCTAAGCAAATTCCTAAGAATGGAACTTTGTTTTCACGAGCATATTGAATCGCAACGATTTTACCTTCTACACCACGATCGCCGAAGCCACCTGGTACAAGGATACCATCTGTATCGCCAACTAATTCTTTTACGTTTTCTGCTGTTACGTGCTCAGCATTTACCCATTTTACTTCTACATCTGTGTCGAATGAGTAACCAGCATGACGAAGTGCTTCTACAACAGAAATATAAGCATCTTGAAGTTCTACATATTTACCAACAAGAGCGATTTTTGTTTTCTTAGAAAGATTACGCACTTTGTTAACTAGAGCAGTCCACTCTGTCATATCTGCAGCTGGATTGTCTAATTTTAAGTGGTCACAAACGATTTGGTCCATGTTTTGTTCTTGAAGAGATAATGGGACCGCATATAAAGTATCTGCATCGCGAGCTTCGATAACCGCTTTTGTATCGATGTCACAGAATAATGCAAGCTTGTCTTTCATATCTTGAGAAACAGGCATTTCTGTACGAACAACGATAATGTTTGGTTGAATACCTAAGCTACGAAGTTCTTTAACACTATGTTGTGTTGGTTTTGTCTTCATTTCACCCGCTGCTTTTAAGTACGGGATTAACGTACAGTGAATGTACATTACATTGTCACGACCGATGTCGCTCTTAATTTGACGGATTGCTTCTAAGAATGGTAGAGACTCGATGTCACCAACAGTTCCACCGATTTCTGTAATAACAACATCCGCATTTGTTTCACGACCAGAACGATATACGCGTTCTTTAATTTCGTTAGTAATGTGAGGAATAACTTGAACTGTTCCTCCTAAATATTCACCGCGACGCTCTTTTTGAAGAACTGAAGAGTAAATTTTACCTGTTGTTACGTTGCTGTATTTGTTTAAGTTAATGTCGATGAAACGCTCATAGTGACCAAGGTCTAAGTCAGTTTCTGCGCCATCATCTGTTACGAATACCTCACCGTGTTGATATGGGCTCATAGTCCCTGGGTCTACGTTAATGTATGGATCAAACTTTTGAATCGTTACGTTTAAACCACGATTTTTTAAAAGTCTTCCAAGAGATGCTGCTGTAATACCTTTTCCTAAAGACGATACTACACCGCCTGTTACAAAAATATACTTAGTCATGAAAAAGCTCCCTTCTATTTTGCTGTTATATAATCACCGTTGCAAAGCGCAACGTATGTAGATAACACTGTATCCATCTTATTGTTAGACTCTTTTTATTTTCTAAACAAAAAACAAAAAAGAAAATTGCTCCCCTCATCACAAAAAGTAATAAGTAGGGAGCAATTTTCTTTTATATTTACACTTTAAAAGTATTATCGTCCTTTTTTAAAGAGCCCAAAAATGATTCTACATGGACGATAATGAAAAGTCAAGAACTACAGTTCTTCCTCTTCTTCTTCTTCAGTTTCGTCATACTCAAGTTCTTCTTCAGCGAAGTCGTCGTCATCTTCGTCTAAATCATCAAGATCGTCGTCATCTCCGTCTTCTTCTTCAAGAACCTTGTCCAAATCTTCTACATCATCATCTTCGTCTTCACTTACGTCTGCATCGTCGAAGTCATCTTCATCTTCTTCAATGTAGTCGTCAAAACCGTCTTCTTCAACTTTACGTTTCTTCTTCGGTTTTGGTTGAGGCAAGATTTCTTCATCAATTTGCTCGTATGGGTACCAGCTGCGTAGCCCCCAACGATTTTCTCCTAAATTAATGAAACGTCCATCAATGTTTAAGTCTGTATAAAATTGTGCGATTTTCGCATTAACTTGCTCTTGAGATAGTCCCAGCACTTGAGCGATTTCTTGAACCAACTCGTTGAATGTCGTTGCTTGTTTTTTATCCCCTAAAACGCTATGTACAACTTCAATCATTGAACATTCTTTTAGCTCTTCTGGTGAATATTGCTTAAAATCCACTTATGCGGCACTTCCTTTCATCAAATATAACCTTATATATAACGGCCTGCTTAAAAAAATCCATACTATTCATTATAAACAAAAGTCGCACAAATATGCTACAAAAAAAAACGGGAAACTTTTATAGGGTAGTAAAATTATAATTTGTCTGTTCCTTATTTCGGAAGCATATGGGCCCCTTGCAATACATACCTAATTTGCATTTCTGTATATTCTTCGAGCGTATACAGTTTTTGCAGCGCCCAGCGTCTAAATCCCCACATCTGTCCTTGTATAAAAATATTATGGGCAAGAAGCTGTATTTCTTTTTTATTTAATGTAAATGTTCCATTTTCCGTACACTGTTCTAAAATATTCTCGAACATTCCTACCATTTGAAACTCCTTTTCTAATACATACGGAAGTGATTCTTTCGGTAAAAAGCGTACCTCTTGATACATTATCAATACTTCTTCCTGTAATTCATCCATCACTTTAAAATAATTCGTTATTGCTATCTTTAAACTTTCTACACTCCCTTTTTCTGTACAAACTACTTCCTCTAATCTTTCTTTTACATGTTCATAAATACTATCACAAACTAAATACAAAACATCATCTTTTGTACGAATGTACTCATAAAGTGTCCCTATACTAAATCCAGCCGCTTTTGCAATTTCTCTCGTTGTTGTACGCGGAAATCCTTTTTGTTTAAACAGTTGCACCGCACCTTTAATCATTTGCTCACGTCTTAACGCAACTAATTTTTCATCTTTCACCGATGCATGTACATTATGTTTAACCATTCCCTTCACCTCTCTCTATTATTTTTTGGAAGGAAAAAGCGTAGGAAAATACCTACGCTTTCGTTCCTACTTCGTTAACATACGAGAAATTACAAGCCTCTGAATCTCTTGTGTTCCTTCATATATTTGTGTAATTTTTGCATCTCGCATATAACGCTCTACTGGATAATCTTTCGTATAACCGTAACCACCAAATACTTGCACCGCTTCAGTCGTCACCCTCATCGCTGTATCTCCTGCAAATACTTTTGACATCGCTGACTCTTTTCCATACGGAAGCCCTTCTGATTCAAGCCAAGCCGCTTGATATGTTAAAAGGCGTGCCGCTTCTACATCTGTTGCCATATCCGCAAGTTTAAAGCCAATCCCTTGCTGCGCCGCAATTGGTTTTCCAAATTGATGGCGCTCCCTTGCATATTCTACAGAAGCATCTAAAGCCCCTTGTGCAATACCAACAGCTTGCGCCGCAATACCGTTACGACCTCCATCTAATGTTTGCATCGCAACTTTAAACCCTTGCCCCTCTTCTCCAAGTAGATTCTCTACAGGAATACGGCAATCTTCAAACATAATTTCAGTCGTTGGTGAAGAGCGAATCCCTAGCTTGCTCTCCTTCTTCCCAACTGAAAATCCCGGTGTATCACTTTCTACAATAAATGCACTCGTACCGCGCTGCTTTGATTCAGGATCAGTTAGCGCAAAAACAACATAAATATCAGCAATACCGCCATTTGTAATGAAAATTTTTGATCCATTTAAAATATAATGGTCTCCATCTCTCTTTGCGATTGTCTTCATTCCACCAGCATCCGATCCAGATCCTGGCTCAGTTAAGCCGTATGCACCAATTTTCTTTCCTTCAGCCATCGGTCGTAAAAACTTTTGCTTTTGCTCTTCCGTCCCAAATTTAAAAATTGGCCATCCCGCAAGTGAAGTATGCGCGGACAGTGTTACGCCTGTTGAAGCACAAACGCGGGATAATTCTTCAATAGCGATTACGTACGCTAAGTAATCGCTTCCAATTCCACCGTACTCTTCAGGCCACGGAATACCGGTTAAACCAAGCTCTGCCATTTGATCAAATAATTCTCGATCAAATCGCTCTTCCTCATCACGCTCAGTTGCTGTTGGTGCCACTTCATTTTTAGCAAAATCTCGAACCATTTTTCTTATCATTTCATGTTCTTCTGATAGTTTAAAATGCATCTCCGTCTCCCCCTCGCCCTTTTATAAAGCACGGCTAATAACAAGTTTCTGTATTTCACTTGTTCCTTCATATATTTGCGTGATTTTCGCATCACGGAAAAATCGTTCTACTGGATAGTCTTTCGTATAACCGTAACCACCAAACACTTGCACCGCCTCAATCGCGACTTCAACCGCTGTCTTAGAAGCAAATAATTTCGCAATAGATGCTTCTTTACCGCATGGTAATCCCTGTGCCCTAAGAGATGCCGCTCTATATACGAGTAACCTTGCTGCTTCGACACTGGTTGCCATATCTGCAAGCTTGAAGCCAATCCCTTGCTGCGCCGCAATTGGCTTCCCGAATTGCTCTCTTTCTTTTGCATAATCAATTGCACAGCCAAGCGCCGCTTCAGCAATTCCTAACGCCTGCGCACCGATTCCAATTCGCCCAACATCTAAATTCGCCATCGCCACCTTAAATCCTTGTCCTTCTTCCCCAAGTAAATTCTCAGCTGGCACTTTCATATCTTCAAAAGTAAGTTGTACTGTACGAGAACCGAGAAGTCCCATCTTATGTTCATCTTTTCCGATGATTAAACCAGGTGTATCTTTCTCTACTATAAATGCAGAAATACCACTTTTTCCTGCCTCTGGATTTGTAGAAGCGAATACAATGTATGTACTTGCTTCACCACCATTTGTAATAAACACTTTCGATCCATTAATAATATAATGATCACCTTTTTTCACAGCTCTTGATTTCAAACTCCCTGCATCTGATCCTGCATTTGGCTCTGTTAAAGCAAATGCACCTAAATATTCCCCAGTTGCAAGTTTAGAAACATATTTTTTCTTCTGTTCTTCTGTTCCGAAATATAAAATCGGATTCATTCCAACTGACGTATGTACAGCTAAAATTACACCAACTGTTGCACTTACCTTTGAGATTTCCTCAATTGCTAGAATGTAAGATATAAAGTCCATTTCTGCCCCACCGTATTTTGCAGGCGCTGGAATACCCATTAATCCAAGCTCACCCATCTTTTGCAAAATCTCTTTCGGGAACACCCCTTGTTCCATACTAGGAACAAAGGGAGCTATTTCCTTCTGTGCAAAATCCCGAACCATTTTCCTCATCATTTGCTGCTCTTCATTAAAACGAAAGTTCATATATTCCGCCTCCATTTGCTATATATCCTTTAAATAATTTGGTAAGACCACTATGTTGTAACAAAGGGGGCATTTATTCGTAAACGTAGAATCCACGACCTGTTTTACGCCCTAACCATCCTGCATTCACATACTTACGTAATAACGGACATGGGCGATATTTACTATCTCCTAATCCTTCATGCAACACTTCCATAATGTATAAACACGTATCTAAACCGATAAAATCGGCGAGTGTCAAAGGCCCCATCGGATGGTTCATACCAAGCTTCATGACTTCATCAATTGCTTCTTTCGTCGCTACACCTTCATATAACGTATAAATTGCTTCGTTAATCATCGGTAGCAAAATACGATTTGATACAAAACCTGGGAAATCATTCACTTCAACTGGTACTTTCCCAATTTTTTTCGTAATATCTTCAATTGCTTCATATACCGCATCATCGGTAGCCAAACCACGAATAATCTCAACAAGCTTCATAACTGGAACTGGATTCATAAAGTGCATACCGATTACTTTTTCCGGACGCTTCGTTACCGCTGCAATTTCTGTAATTGGCAGAGATGACGTATTCGTTGCTAAAATTGCGTGTTCTGGAGCAATTTCATCTAGATTCGCAAAGATTTTCTTTTTAATATCCATTTTCTCAACAGCTGCTTCAATAATAAGATCCGCTTCTTTCACACAATCTAAATCAAGCGTTACTGTAAGACGATTTAATGTGGCTTCCTTCTCTTCTTCCTTCATACGTCCTTTTTCTACTTGGCGTGCTAAGTTTTTCGTAATGATAGCCAATCCTCTATCTAATTGCTCTTGCTTTAAATCTTGTACCTTCACGTCATATCCTGCCATTGCACATACTTGTGCAATTCCTGATCCCATTTGCCCTGCACCAATTACAACAATGTTTTGTACACCCATTTTTCTTCCCCCTTAATTGTTAATAAATTTTATACCCTCGAACTTTAATTAGTGAACTTCAATCATCACTGCGTCCCCTTGACCGCCACCGCTACAAATCGAAGCAATTCCAATTCCACCGCCGCGCTGCTTAAGTGCATGGATTAGTGTAACGATAATGCGCGCTCCGCTTGCTCCAATTGGATGTCCCATCGCTACCGCGCCGCCATTTACATTCAATTTTTCCGGATCAATTCCTGCGATTTCTGTACTTGCAATTGCTACCGCTGCAAAGGCTTCATTAATCTCGAATAAATCAATGTCTTCAATTGTCTTTCCTGTTTTTTCAAGCAATGCGTTAATTGCATAACCTGGAGTTCTTGGGAAATCTTTAGATTCCACTGCAATTGCTGTATGCGCCAAAATTGTCGCTAATGGCTTTCTTCCTTCTTGCTTCGCTCTGTCTTCGCTCATTAATACAAGTGCGGCACCACCATCGTTTAGTCCCGGCGCATTACCAGCTGTCACCGTCGCTGTCTTATCAAATACAGGTTTTAACTTTGCTAACTTTTCAATCGTTGTATCTTCACGTGGCGCCTCATCCTTTGCAACGACAATAGGATCGCCTTTTCTTTGCGGAATCGTTACTGGCACGATTTCCTCTTCAAAACGCCCTTCTTTATGCGCTGAAACCGCACGCTGATGGCTACGATATGCCCATTCATCTTGCGCTTCGCGAGAAATTCCATCTTCCTTTGCAACTTCTCCGCCATAAACGCCCATGTGTGTACCTGAAAATGCGCATGTTAAACCGTCAGCAACGTTTAAATCAATAACTTCGTTGTTGCCCATTCTGTATCCCCATCTTGCTCCACGTAAAATGTAAGGACTGTTACTCATCGACTCCATACCGCCAGCTACAATCAGTGATTGATCGCCAGTACGAATAATCTGATCCGCTAACGTAACCGCACGAAGCCCTGATGCACAAACTTTATTCACTGTTTCCGTCTGCACTTCCCAAGGGATTCCAGCAGCCCTCGCAGCTTGGCGCGATGGAATTTGTCCCTGCCCACCTTGAATAACCGTTCCAAATATAACTTCTTCAACATCACTAGCCGCAACATTTGCTCTTTCAAGTGCTGCTTTAATTGCAATTCCTCCAAGTTCCGTCGCTTTTACATCCTTTAAAGATCCTCCAAATTTTCCAACTGGTGTTCTTGCAGCACTTAAAATAACTGTTTTACTCATGTTTCTTTCCCCCATTTCATTTTTTAACACTGAGCGCTCGCTCGGTATCCCTACGTTGAGAAGAGGTGCAATCATTGCACCTCTTTCTAAAGTTGTATACATTCTTACAAACTACATTGCTTCTTTTTTCTGTCCGATAACAGATCGTTCTAAAATCTCTGTCACATCAAGAGTTTGAACTTTCTCTTCTACCTCTTTCGCTTTCGTTCCATCACTGATCATCGTTAAGCAATATGGACAACCTGTACCGATAATGGATGGCTGTACAGCTAATGCTTGTTCTGTACGAGCAACGTTAATACGAGAACCTGTTGTTTCTTCCATCCACATTAAGCCACCACCTGCGCCACAGCACATTCCAGTTTCACGGTTACGTGCCATTTCTACAAGATTCACTCCAGGAATCGCTTTCAAAATGTCACGTGGCGCTTCGTACACTTCGTTGTATCTTCCTAAATAACAGGAATCATGGTACGTAACTGTTTCTTCAATAGCGTGAACAGGCTTTAAGCGCCCTTCTTTCACCCACTGAGCTAACAATTCTGTATGATGATAGACTTCTGCTTGCAAGCCAAAGTCCGGATACTCATTTTTAAATGTGTTATAAGCATGAGGATCAATCGTAACGATTTTCTTCACTCCTGCCTTTTCAAATTCTTCGATATTCTTTGTCGCCATCTCTTGGAATACAAATTCATTTCCGAGGCGGCGTGGTGTATCTCCAGAATTCTTTTCTTTATTACCGAGAATTGCGAATGAAATGCCTGCTTCGTTCATTAACTTCGCAAACGATATCGCAATCTTCTGACTACGATTGTCGTATGATCCCATTGAACCAACCCAGAATAAATACTCGAATTCCTCCCCAGCTTTTGATTTTTCTTTTACAGTTGGAACTGTTACTTCGTCATCACCTTGGCGCCATGTTTCACGCTCTTTACGGTTCAGACCCCACGGATTCCCTTGACGCTCGATATTTGTCATCGCGCGTTGTGCTTCCGCGTCCATTTTTCCTTCTGTTAAAACGAGATATCGACGTAAATCAATAATTTTGTCAACATGCTCATTCATAACTGGGCATTGATCTTCACAGTTACGACACGTTGTACATGCCCAAATCTCTTCTTCTGTAATAACATCTCCGATTAAACTCGGATCGTAAGCGAGCGTTGTAGACGCTGATTCTTGTTGTCCTTTTCCAGCTGCCATCATCGCTAACTGATTTCCTTGTGTATTATTGAAGGCAACTACTGGAACCCACGGTGCTTTTGATGTTACCGCAGCTCCTTTATCAGTTAAATGATCGCGAAGTTTTAAAATTAAGTCCATCGGCGATAACATTTTTCCTGTTCCTGTTGCCGGACACATATTTGTACAACGGCCACACTCTACACAAGCGTATAAGTCAATAAGTTGATTTTGTCTAAAGTCTTCAATTTTACCAACACCAAATGTTTCTTGCGTTTCATCTTCAAAATCAATCTTTTCAAGCTTCCCTGGGTTTGAAAGACGACCGAAGAATACATTAGCTGGTCCTGCAATTAAATGCGCATGTTTTGATTGTGGAACATACACTAAAAACGTTAACAAAATTAGTAAATGCACCCACCAAGAAAAATAGAACACTGAAATGGCTACGGTTTCATTTATCCCGCTAAAAACGTAAGCGATTGCAGAAGCAATTGGTTCACTCCATGAAAGCTCCTCGCCATGCCATATAAGTCCCATACCGTTACCAAGTAGCACAGAAATCATTAAGCCACCGATAAAGATAAGAACAAGACCTGATTTGAAGTTACGTTTTAAACGAACAAGCTTTTCTACATAACGTCTATGAAAAGCCCAAAATACTGCAATTAAAATAACAAGTGTGACAATTTCCTGGAAGAATGTAAATGCAGGGTATAGTGGTCCAAGTGGAAGATGTGATCCTGGTGCGAGTCCTTTCCAAACGAAGTCAATTGCTCCAAATTGGACAAGAATAAATCCGTAAAAGAACATAACGTGAATGATGCCGCTTTTCTTATCTTTCAGCAGCTTTTTTTGACCGAAAACATTGACCTTAAGGAGATCCCAACGCTCTTTAAAACGACGGTCAAATTCAATTTTTTTTCCTAATTGTATGTAGGCCATTCTCGTCCGTATAAGATATACAAACAAATATCCTGCATAAGCAATAACAGCAATGGCAGCCAGCCAATTAATGATCAGTAAGCTATTCATTTTTATGCTACCCCTCTCTTTGTAAGCCCTCTTTCTTTTTTGAATCTTCAAAAATATATAATTTTCTGAATTATATCCCCTATCCCCATTATATAATGAGTGAGCATTCAGTCAACAGTTTTTTGTTATAGAACAACACATTTTTTCATAAAGCTGTTTATTTCGGTGAAACTATAAAGTGAAACTTTAATCAGCAGGGGTGGTTCATCCCCCGCTGATTATTAGTTGAACCAATCGGGCTTTTACGGGCAGTTGATTTCCAAACTAGCTTCTGCTTATTCATCAATTTTTGAAATAGGAAGCTTACTGCCCGTTAAAGCGGGATAAAGTGAACCTTTAATCAGTACAAGATCTATCCTCTAAAGAAATTTATAATAACAGCCGTGCTACCCGTATCATTTGTAACACACTGAAGGTGAAAAGAATGCGAAGGAGGGAATTCACTAATGCTCTACTTATCTCTTTTGTTAATATCCGTTGCTCTTTGGATTACAATTGACCTTTCATACGGGAGACTTCTTCATTTAAAACGAGTAAGCTCTCGCACTTTCCCTTTACGTCAAAGTGATTTTCACCTTTATACATACGGGAAAGATTTGTATGACGCTTTATTTACTGATATAAAACAAGCACAGCATCACATTCATATTTTATTCTTCATTGTAAAAAACGATAAAATCAGTCGTGAATTTTTAAAATTGCTGATTGATAAGGCTCAGGAAGGAATTGAAGTACGACTTTTACTTGATCGATTTGGCAGCCATTCTTTATCAAACGAAGCTATTCGCTCCCTGCAAAAACATGGTGTATCTTTTTCATTTTGTCATAAGGTAAAATTTCCTCTGCCTTTCTTTTCTGCCAATCAACGAAATCATAGGAAAATTACAGTGATTGATGGGAAAACCGGCTATATCGGGGGATTTAATATCGGTGAAGAGTATCTAGGGCATAATGAATATTTAGGATTATGGCGAGACTACCATTTACGTCTTACAGGAGAAGGGGTTCAAGATTTACAAAAGCAATTTTTGCATGACTGGTTTGATGATACGAAACAAAATTTATTAGATGCTTCTCTTTATTTTCCAAAACAAAACCCAGGTACCATCCTGCATCAATTTATTCCGACTGATGGGGCTTATTTACAGCATACTTTTTTACATTTAATTAACGCGGCAAAAAAAGAAATCTGTATCGGTACACCATATTTCATTCCTGGAAAAAAAATTATGAATGCCTTATTAAAAGCAAAAGAAAGAGGGGTTCAAATCACAATTCTTGTTCCAGAAAAAGCTGATCACCCTCTTGTTCGAGAAGCCAAATTTCCGTACTGCCGAAAATTAATACAGGCTGGTTGCAATATTTATGCATTTCAACAAGGTTTTTTTCACGCCAAAATTATTATAGTAGACGATGATATTTGCGATATCGGAACAGCAAACTTTGATATGAGAAGTTTATATATTAACCATGAAATAAACTGCCTGTTATATAATAAACATTTCATTCAAACAGTAAAAAAGAAATTCCATGAAGATCTAGAGAATGCATCTGTACTTTCCTATAGCGATGTAAACCCGCCTTCTCTTATCGATAGAGGAAAGGAATGGATTGGAACAATATTTGCTTTCTTTTTATAGGAAAGACAATGAATAAAAGAGGTGTATCTCATATGCTTATACGGTTTGGATATGTCTCACATGCAATGGCACTCTGGGACTGTTCTCCTGCCAAAACAATGACGTTTACAAGCTTTAAGAAACTCAGTAAGCAAGAGCGAGAAGACAAACTGTACCATGTTATAAGGCAAAATTTAGAGCACACAATACGTATCCTTCATTACAATATAGCGCATGAAATCCCACTATATCGCCTATCGTCTTCCATCGTCCCACTTGCAACACATCCCGAAGTCGAGTTTGACTATATTGGGGTATTCACACCACTTTGGCGTAAAATAGGGGCTTTAATTAAAGAACACAATTTACGAATAAGTTTTCATCCAAATCAATTTACGCTATTTACAAGCGACAAGCCACATATTACTACTAACGCTATTACGGATATGACTTATCATTATAAAATATTGGATGCTATAGGCATTGCAGATTCTTCTTACATTAATATTCATGTAGGTGGAGCCTATGGAAATAAAGAAAAGGCAATTGAGCGCTTCCATGAAAACATAAAAAAACTTCCTACACATATAAAAAAACAAATGACTCTTGAAAATGATGATAAAACCTATACAACCGCTGAAACTTTATCAATTTGCCAAAAAGAAAATATTCCATTTGTATTTGATTATCATCATCATATGGCCAATCTTTGCGAGGAACCACTAGAAGAGTTGCTTCCTGCAATTTTTGAAACTTGGTCACATACAAATATTTCTCCTAAAGTTCACATTTCCTCCCCGAGATCGGAAAAAGAATTTAGGGCTCATGCTGAATATATCGATTTAGAGTTTATTAAGCCTTTCTTACACATTGCAAAAAAACACAATCATAATTTCGATATTATGATTGAAAGTAAACAAAAAGACTTAGCATTATTCCAATTAATAGATGAACTTTCTGCTATAAGAGGAATTAAAAGAATAAGTGGTGCAATGTTACAGTGGTAAATTGTAACTTTGCACCATTTTTTCAAAAAAGTAATTTTTATAGTAAAAAACATCCTATTTTATATGCTATTATTTAAATTAGCATTCCCTCGAGATTCAACTTTATTGAAACGGAGTCATAATATGATTAATCAAAAAAAATATGTACAATTTGTCATAATATACATATCTATATTTGCTCTTTGGATACTCTTTATTCCAAATGAGTCGCATATAAAGGAGATTGGAATTCTTTTCTTATTCTGTTTCGCTGCACTTTTTTCTTGTCACTGTTTATATAAAGCTATTAAGAGAATGAAACGCAGTGATAAACTATTTTGGATTTTATTACTATGTACTTGCCTATGTGGGTTAGTTATGGAGATAACCCTATTTCTTAGTTCACTTTCTATACATGATCAATCTATATTTTCATATAAAGCATTACCTTTTTTTATCATACAATATATTTTGCTCTTTGTTGGATTTGCTATAAAGTTTATAAAAAATTATTCTATTAAGGGGCTTTCTCAATTTTCATTCGATAGCATCTTTATTATTATTATGAACATTTATTTCACCTTAACTTTTATCTTAGACCTTTCAAGCTTCCGCATGTTAACAAAGGATACTTGGATTTTAATTGGGTATTTCATTGCACAATCATTAGTAATTTACGCCGTTATTAGCCTATATAGAAGAGAACAATATTCTTCTAGTAGAATTGCATTAATTATCGGTTTCACTATTATACTCGTATACGGTTATATTCATCTGTTTCAATTGAATTTTGGAATGAAAACTTCTGCTGAAATTAATTATTTAATACACACTGCTTCTATTTTATTAATTGGACTTTCTTCCATACTATATATTTTAGATAAACCAATGCAGCATGAAACGAAAACAAAATATTATCGATTCGATTATGTACGTTTTATACTACCTTATTTTAGTATAATTATTACTTTTTCTTTTATTATCATTCAACCTTGGGATGATAAATTCATGTTAATCGGTCTCGTATTATCACTTATTTTGTTATTCTTGCGGCAACTTTACATGTGGAAAGATAATCAAGCACTAATTCATACATATGAACAGTTGACTACACAACTAGAGGACGAAGTTGAAGAAGGTGCATTTGCATTATCAAAAAGTGAACAACGTTATAAATCTTTATTCGAGGACCATCCCGATGCCGTTTTCTCTTTAAATATGAATGGCATTTTTCAACAATCTAATAAGGCGTGCGAAAGCTTATTTACTGCCTATTATTGCGAAGTGGCAAGCTATTCTCTGGTACACTTCATTGATTCAAAAGACCACGAACTACTAAAGAAGGCTTTACAAATTACAAAGGAAGGTAGGCCACAAACGTTAGAAGTTCGTACAAAAGAACAAGAAGGCTATTATTATTATCTCCATATTACACTTATCCCTACTTTTATAAACAAAGAAGTGGTCGGAATGTTTGGGATAGCACGTGATATTACCACCTTATATGAAAAACAAAAACAAGTAGAACATTTAGCCTTTCACGATGCACTTACTGGATTACCAAATCGTCGAAAGTTCGAAAAAGATTTAAAAGCCATTTTAAATACAGCCCAAACTAACGCAAATGATGTCGCCGTCATATTCCTTGATTTAGATCGATTTAAAAAAATTAACGATAGACTTGGCCATGACGTTGGAGATTTATTATTAATTGAAGTAGCAAAAAGATTACGCGGTTGCTTGCGTTCAAAAGATATCGTCGCTCGCCAAGGTGGAGATGAGTTTACAATTCTATTACCAGAAATGTACTCAGAAAAAAGTGCAATTTTTATAGCTGAACAGATTTTAACTATTTTAAACAAACCATTCTTCATTCAAGGCGAAGAACTTTCTATTACACCAAGTATCGGAATTGCGATGTACCCTGATTATGGAACTGATGTAAATGAGTTAATGAAAAATGCTGATATGGCTATGTATCGTGCGAAAGCAAATGGAAAAAACAGATTTGTTTTCTTCTCAAAAGAAATGAGTATCGCTCAAAATGAAATTCAATTCTTAGAAGGTGAACTTTCAAAAGCATTACAACAAAATGAATTTTTCCTTGAATACCAGCCACAAGTAAGCACAAAAACAAAACAAATTATCGGTTTTGAAGCATTAATACGTTGGAAGCATCCAAAACTCGGTATCGTATCTCCTGCCCAATTTATCCCTCTAGCAGAGGAAACTGGTTTTATTATTGAACTTGGCAATTGGATTTTACGTACTGCTTGTTTAGAGGCAAAAAGATGGCATAATCAAGGTTTCTCTCATTTAAAAGTTGGTGTAAATTTATCTGTTGTTCAATTTAACCATGCAGATTTAATCCCAACTATTTCAAAGGTATTGGAAGAAACAGAACTGAAACCAGAAGCACTAGATATTGAAATTACGGAAAGCATCGCAATTAATCAAAATCAATCTGTAGTTGCAAAACTAGAACAACTTCAAAATCTCGGTATTCAAATTTCAATCGACGACTTTGGAACTGGTTATAGTTCTTTAGCTTATTTAACAAAATATCCAATCAACACATTAAAAATCGCTCGAGAGTTTATTTGTGGAATTACAACTAGCCCTTTAGAAGAAGCAATTGTCTCTTCCATTATTACACTATCAAAACAACTAAATTTAGAAGTGATTGCAGAAGGTGTAGAAACGGAAGAAGAATGGGAATTTTTACATAAACAAAATTGTGATCACATTCAAGGATTCTTTATTAGCAAACCTGTTTCTAGTAAAGACGTTTGGATGTTACTCCATAAAAAAACAACCGCCTAAGTAAGACGGTTGTTTTTTAATATTCAAAAGGTAAATCTTTAGCTAATTGTACCTCTTGATCGTTATGAGAAATTATATGGCTTTTCTCTAATGCCGTATCGCCTAATGAAATACCCCATGCCATCGCTAACGTTAATAAACTACCAATAAGTAATTTCTTCATATTCCATCACCCACATTTTTTATTTTAATATATCATGAAAATTTATATCTATTATATGCAATTATGCATACCCATTTTTTAGGATATTTATCTGCTGATCTTATTTACGAGCGCTTCTTTATATGCATGCATTTCTAATATATCAAAAAAGAAACTTGCCTTTTTATATGCATCTTCAACCTCTGCCCCATCGTACTCCAACTTCCCTAGGCATTCACCTTTTTGATAATATAGCTGTCCAATTAATGCCATACTATTAATTCGGCATGATATTTCAATCGCTTTATTTACTTGATAAAGTGACTCTTCATATTGATTATCTAAATATAATGCTTTCGCATGATTATATCTTACCTTCACTTCAAATTCTTCATTATCATGCAATACCTCTAATTGTTTTAATATATCTTCAAATAACTCAATACTCTTCTTAAAATAGCTATTTTCAGCATAAATATTTGCAATCGCATTTTCTATATAAAGATTTTGGTATACGTCTATTCCAGCTAACTGTTGATTTAACAATTTTTTTAATTCTAAAATACAATATTCGTAATCGATTTTCTTTAATATGTAAGCTGCTACATGATATTGCCATTGAAGAAATTGCTGGAATTCAGGATGATATTCTTCCTTTTTCAGCTCATTCCATACTTTATTATAAATTTCTTTATATCTTTTTTGCTTACAAAGCATAATGATTTGATCTTTAAACTGTTTTTTTCTTTCAATATCGGAATAAATGAGTACCTCATAAAAATGAATAATAGGAACTTGTAATTTTGCTGCGATACCTTGCAATATATCCATACTTGGGTATACCGCACCCGATTCAATTCTACTCACTTCCGATTGATGACATATATTATCGGATAACTGTTTCTGTGTTAATCCTCTCATCACCCTAATTTTCTTAATTTCACTTCCTAATTTTTCTGCGTGCATACTTACTCACCATCCCATTAGAACAATCTAATTTTTTGAGTTGTCATACCACTACAATAATGTGAATTCGACAATTTTTGATATGAAATAATGCATAATATATATAAAATTCGGCAAATTTTTCATACAATTCATCTCACATACAATAATAGATTAGGAGTGTTATAGATGAATTATAGAAAACTTGCTAGTGCTTTCGTTACATTCGGTCTTCTTTGCCCTTTATCAACAGAAGCTATTCATGCTCAAGAATTAGACAAAAGTGCAGTCAAAGTTGAAATTGCTCAGCCTGGTTTAACAATCGGGAAATTAACACAACCTCAAAATGATACGAAAGAAAATATTGCTAAAAAGTATTTAAAAGGTGAGGTAAATGGGGCGAAAGCTCAACAAGAACAAGTCACTACTGAAAAAAATGTAGATTTCCAACCTACAAATAAAGAAACCAAAGAAAATCAAACCGAAGTTCGCCTTGCACAAACATATAAAAACTATAAAGTATATGGCCAAGATCTCATTGTAAAAGTAGATAAAAATGGAGTAATCACAACTGTTAGTGGTAAAGTTGTTCAAAATTTAAATCAACAACCTAATCTTACTATAACAAATTTTTTGTCGAAAAATGAAGTAAAATCTAAATTACGCGATATAGTTCAAATTCCAAGCGATGCAGTTGAGACAGAATTCTCTAGCGAAACCGTTGTTTATAAGAAAAAAGATGGCTATTATACATTCGCAACTGTTATTACATTTACTTATGAAAACAATGAACAAATTATAAACGGCAATGCTATCGTTGATTTAAAAACTGGAGAAGTACTTTTCCAAGAAAAGTTCATTAAAAACAAAGAGAATAAGACTATAAATCAAGTAACATCACCTAGATTATCCCCTGCAAGTGAGCAAGGAACTGGGAAAAATGCACTTCAAGAAAACATCTCTTTCAAAATTGCCAAAGGAACTGATGGAAAATTTTATTTAGCGGATTTATCACGCGGAAATGGTATTTATATTTATAATGCAAACTACGCCGATTCCCTTGGAGGATATAGTCAAGCTGGTTATCCAGGGACACTAATTTCAAGTAGTACTCCTAATTTTGCAGATAAAGAAGCCGCGGGCGCTATGAAGAACATGAGTGATATTTACGATTACTTTAAGAAAGAACATAATCTAAAAAGTTACGACAATAAAGATTCAAAAGTTGTTGCTAGTGTACACGGTTTTGATTCTACTGAAGTTAGTGATGGTGTAAAAGAAGACTATGTAAATGCATTTTGGCATCCCGCTTGGAACCAAATGGTATTTGGTGATGGTTTAGACGGAAAACTAACATCCGCTCTTGATGTAACAGCTCATGAATTTGGACATGCTGTATTCAGTGGCACGACGAAAAATAAAGTCGTGAGATATCCAAGCGCTGAAACATCTGCACTAAACGAGGGATTAGCGGATTTCTGGGGTACACAAATCGAATATTACGTAAAGAAAGATAAAGGAAACTGGATTATGGGCGATACATTAGGTGGCCTAACAATTCGTGATATCCCAAGGGAAATTGGTGACGGCGGTCATAAACTATATACAAATTTACAAGATTTCTATAACGATGGTAATAATCAAGAATCACACGTGAATTCTGGTATTATCAGTCACGTATTATATCAATTAGCTGAAGGTAAAACATATAACGGTGTTGCTGTTCAAAAACAAGGAAATGAAAAAGTAAGTAAAGTTGTTATGCGTGCATTGCAAAATTATGCAACTTCCGCTGAAGACTTTGAATCACTTCAATCTCATATCGTACAAGCTGCAAAAGATTTATATGGCACTGCCGTATCAAATGAATTTGCAAAGGCATTTGAAGCACACGGTTACAAACCGTTACAAAAAGTAAATCAAGTAATAGAAGTACAATAATTATAAAAAGAAGGTTACCTCTCATAGGTAACCTTCTTTTTATATCCAACCCTTTTCTTCCGCAATTGTAATTGCCTCAATTCTATTTTTCGCATCAAGCTTCGCTAATACTTCAGAAATATAATTACGTACTGTACCCGGCGAAAGATAAAGTGCCTTCGCAATTTCGTTTGCCGTCTTTCCTTCTTTCGCAAGTAACAGTACTTCCTTTTCGCGATCTGACAACGGATTTTGCTCCTGCCATAAGCCAAACATTAAATCTTGGGAGACCTCTCGTTTCCCCTTCATTACATTACGAATTGCTGCCGCTAAATCTTCACTTGGGCTATCCTTTAATAAATAGCCGTGCACACCAGCTTTCATTGCTCTTTCAAAATATCCCGGCCGTGCAAATGTTGTTAAAATCATTACTTTGCATGATGATTTTTCTTTCTTTAAAGTCTCAGCGACATCCAATCCACTTTGAATCGGCATTTCAATATCCATAATACTTACATCTGGCTTTAACGATTCAATTAATTCTAACGCCTCTTCCCCGTTCGCAGCTTGCCCAATTACTTCGATATCATCTTCTAGATCAAGCAGGGCCCCTAATGCACCACGAAGCATCCGCTGGTCTTCTGCAATAATAATTCGAATCATGCCCTCACCTCATCTTTTCCTGTTCTAATAACAACTGGAACTTTTACCGTTAATAACGTCCCTGGATTGATTGTACCTAGTTCAACAAATCCATCAATAAGAGCAATTCGTTCTTTCATGCCGCGAATACCATTTCCATCATGATTTTGATCTGTTAAACCGATTCCGTTATCTTCTACTTTCAAAATCAGTTCACCTTGTGATTCTAATACAGAAACTGCGCACCGCGTTGCCTTACTATGTTTTACAACATTTGTAACGGCCTCACGTAAACACATCCCGACAATATTTTGTTCAATTGGTGATAACGAGCTCGATCTTGCTTCTTGCCTCACTTCTAATTCAATATTAGCTGCTTGTAAGATCGCTTTTATTTGCTCTAGCTCTTCTTCTACCGTAATCATACGCATATCAGAAATTAATTCTCTCAGCTGTTTTAAGGCTGTACGAGACGTTTGTGTAATTTCCTTCGCTTCCGCACTTGCACGCTCTGGATTTTTCACAATTAACTTCTCTACAAGCTGGCTTTTCAAAGTAATAAGAGATAACGTATGCCCTAATGTGTCATGAAGATCTCTTGCAATCCGCTGCCGTTCTTCACGTTTTACTAAGTCTTTAATTTGCTCGTTCGCCTGATCCAATTGATTTCTTAACATCTTTTTCTGATTAAAATTGCGCATACCAAATGGCGTAAGAAGCATTAAAATAAACATTGGAACGATATTTACTAAACTTGTAGTTGTTAGTTGATTCATATTTACAAATAAAAATGCTCCAAGCATGATAACTAACGAACATAACAGCACTCGAAATACTTTCTTATTTGGCGCAAATCCCATCGCACTTGCTGTGAAAAAGCCAAAAAATATCATAAAAGGATTATAAAATAAAGCAAATAAAAAGATGAGTACCATTTGAATACACGCCCAAAAAACAAACGTCCTCTGAACAAAATAAAGCTGACGGTATGTGACAATAAAAATTATCAACATACCGCTTCCTATTACAAGCTTCCATCCTGATGCCTGCGCTAAGTGATAAATTGGAAATAATAGATAAACAAACCACATATACGGGAAGAATCCCATATGTTTCGGAAAAATCTCAATCCTCTTCTTCTCTATCATTTATACCGCTTCCTGTCTTTTTCTTATATATATTGATACTACAACAAATATAAGGAAATAACCTCCTAATACCGCGATATTTTCCCATCCAATTGATTTTCCAGCTACAATATCCCACGCACCACTTCCGAAATGGTATGTCGGTGTCCATTCACCAATCGTTCTTAATATTTTGGGGAATACTTCAATCGGCATCCATAACCCGCCAACTATAGCTAAACTCATATTTAAAATATTTGCTAAGCCAGCAGCTGCGTCCGCCTTCTTAATGGAACCTATTACTGTTCCTAACGCTAAAAATGGTGTTACCCCTAACAATAACCATAATCCCGCACCAATCCATTGCCCTATCGTTAACTCAACATGATTAATTAGTATCCCTGCAATAAAGATAACTAATATTGAAAAAGCATTTACTACTGTTTGAGCGATAATTTTTGCTGTTAAATATGCTCCCTCTGGAAGCGGTGTAATTTTTAGAAGATGTGTCCATCCTTGCCCTCTTTCCTGAGAAAGTCTCACACCGAAACTAAAGAGTGCAGTCCCTACAATACTGAAAGTTGCCATCGAAATTAAATAATGTGCTTTCCACGCATCTCCGTTTTGTGGTACTTGAACAACATTTGTGAAAATGTAGTAAAACATAACAGGCATTAATAATGAGAAAAAGATAAATAATTTATTGCGGAATGTACGTAAAATTTCTATTTTGCATTGCATCCATAATGCTCTCATGCGATTTCCTCCTTCTGATTTGCGACAAACTGTTCGAATGCTTCATCAAGACTTCCACGTTCAACTGAAACATCTGTTACAGGTAAACTCTTTTGATAAATGGCTTTTAAAGTTGCATCCGTATCCTCCGTTGTTAAAATGAAGCGTCCTTCGCTTGACTTTACTTCTGTTACATTTGGTAATTCCTTTAGTAATTTTGTAGGAATGCTTTCCTTCGAGTAAAATGTGATTGTTTTTCGCGAAATCGTCGCTTTCATTTCGTCTGGTGTACCATCTGCGATAATCTTTCCGTTCGCAAATAATAAGATACGATTTGCTAAAGCATCTGCTTCTTCTAAATAATGCGTCGTTAAAATAATTGTTTTCCCTTCACTTGCTAACTTTCGAATCGTTTCCCAAAACATTCTTCGAGACGTAATATCCATTCCGACTGTCGGCTCATCTAAAAATAACAAATCTGGATTTCCCGCAAGTGCAAGCGCAAAATTCAACCTTCTTTTTTGCCCACCTGATAACTTCTCACATCTTTGCTTTCGCTCTGATTCTAAATTTGATAACTGCAGTAACGTTTCTTTCGCTATAGGATTCGTATAATAACTACGGAATAACTCAATTGCCTCTTCCACCGTAATACTATCAATGACACTTACTTCTTGCAGCATCGCACCGAGGCTATTACGAACATCTCTATGCTTTGGACTCTTTCCAAATATAAAGACCTTACCTTCTGTCGGGTCCTTTAATCCAAGCATCATCGACATCGTCGTTGTTTTCCCCGCACCATTCGGACCAAGTAACGCTACTATTTCCCCTTTATTTACATGAAATGAAACATTATTTACTGCGTTTTTATGTTTAAATGTTTTAGAAACACCATTTACTTCAATAATCTTTTCCATCTCTCCACCCCCGCTGTTTCTTATATTTACATTGTATTACTTGGAAAACTTAGGAAACAGTATGATGCGTCATGACATCGATATGACAATTGTCATGTATTCTTTATGAGAGGAATCAACCCGCATACCGCAAGCGAGTAGCAGGACGAAAATAAACATGATACAATCGGATAAGATATATATTCGAGGAAGGACAGTGGTTTTCATGATTATTCGTAATGAACAAGATTTAGAAGGCTTACGAAAAATCGGCCGCATCGTTGCGCTTGCACGTGAAGAAATGAAAAAACAAGCGAAGCCAGGTATGACAACGAAAGAGCTTGATTTGATCGGTAAAAAAGTATTAGATGAGCATGGTGCTATTTCTGCACCTGAAAAAGAATATGATTTCCCAGGTGTAACTTGCATTAGTGTAAATGAGGAAGTTGCTCATGGTATTCCAGGAGATCGCGTATTAAAAGAAGGCGACTTAGTAAACGTCGATGTATCTGCTGCACTTGATGGCTATTATGCAGATACAGGTATCTCATTTGTTCTTGGAGAAGACGAAGCAAAAGAAAAGCTTTGCCAAGCAGCGGTTGATGCATTTTGGGCAGCAATGAAAAAGGTTAGAGCTGGCTCAAAACAAAATCAAATTGGTCGTGCTGTTTCAAACTTCGCACATAAAAGTGGATACAATGTTATTCAAAACTTAACTGGTCACGGCATTGGTCTTAGCTTACATGAAGCACCAAATCACATTTTAAGTTACTATGATCCAATGGATAATGCGCTTCTAAAAGACGGTCTTGTTATCGCTGTAGAACCGTTCATCTCTATGAAAGCTGATCATATTATTGAACGTGGTGACGACGGCTGGACATTCGTTACACCTGATAAAAGTCTTGTTGCACAATGTGAACATACGGTTGTCGTAACGCGCGGCGAACCAATAATTTTAACAGAAATCTAATACCAAAAACGGCTGTTTTGTAGATTTATTCCACATAAAACAGCCGTTTTTATTTTTGGGAAAATATGTGAACTACTGTTGAACTCTTTATCATTTAAGTATATAATCTTTAGCGGAGGTTACTTAAGCTTATCTTTACTAAAAAGATATTGTAACTAAAAACACCTTCTTTCTTATTGTTTAAACAGTCTCAAAAATGACCGTAGTAACGTGTTAGTCGAATATTCTGTAATTCTTATATTCCTCTAACAATGTAAGAAACTATCATCTTTCAACTTCGGTCCACTAATCGCACAACTCTCTTTAGACAAAATAAATGACTATTTTCAAAGTACATATTGTCTTCATTCTGACCAAAACCAACCCTATCTAGCTTTTTATCTCCACATAACTTTAAGGCAAAAATAAGCCTTCACAAAGGGATACACTACATTGGTTAGTATGTATCGTAAAACTTACCTTTATAACCATTCTTTTTTACTAGATATACATGAAAACTATCTCACATATAAAGGTCTGATATCATTCTTTATATCAGTATTTTTTTCGACATTTTTTGTCGAATTGTGTATATTTCCATAGAACTGTGTAAATATACATTTTGTTTTACGTTAAACAATTTTACTTTGAACATAATCCTGTTTGTCTGAGAACGCGTATAGAAACGGAGGGATAGCAAAAATAAATAGCTTATAACAAATACTTTTAATATTCCATTTGTTCATGTGGAATAAGTCCCCAATGGACAAATGAATGTTCAGAGGAGGAAAAATGAAAAAACTTTTCAATGTATGTTTAATTGTATTCGTACTATTTTCGCAACTTGCTAGTTTTCCATACAATCAAGTAAAAGCGGAAACCTTAACAGGAGATTCCTTATTTGACACTGTTGAAATGAAAGATGCAACGAATCATATTATTGACGAAGCAAAAAATCCTAACAATTTAATAAAGATAGGATCAATCATTCAAGTAGAATACGCTTGGTCAATAAAGGATCAACAAGCTGCACACGCAAATGATACAGCAGTAGTTCAAATACCACTTGCATTAAAAGTATCTAAAGATTTGCAAGGAGATTTAGTAACAGATCAAAAAAATATTGGTCAATATTTTATAACAGCTAAAGATAATAAATTAAAATTAATATTTAATAATCAAGTAGAAAATTTGAAAGACGCTAAAGGAAAAATTAAAGTTGATACCGTGTTTAACTCAACTTTAAAAACTGGAGAAAAATCAGTTCAAATCGCTTTTCCTTTAGGAACAATGGTTCAGCCTATATCAGTTCCTGTTCAAGTAGAAAACTCTAAAGAAGATAGCACCAAACAGGATACTAATAAACAAGCGCAAGATCCAGTAGCTAAACCTGTTACTGACAATCCGGAGCAAGATCCAGCAACTAAACCTGTTACTGATAATCCGGAACAAAACCCAACAACTAAACCTGTTACTGATAATCCGGAACAAAACCCAACAACTAAAACTGTTACCGATAATCCGGAACAAAACCCAGCAGCTAAAACTGCCACTGATAATCCGGAACAAAACCCAGCAGCTAAAATTGCTACTGACAATCCAGAACAAAAGCTAGCAAGCGACCCTGCTGAGAATACAAATTCAGGTCCAAAGCAAATAACAACAAACATTTTAACCAGTGTAAAGTTGACGGATAAAGACGGAAAACCATTTACAGAGGATAACCGTCCAAGTACAGATTCCCCTGCCAATATTGAGTTTACATGGGAACTTTTAAAATCAATGAATGTGAAAAATGGAGATTACTATATTTTTGATCTTCCTAAACATTTTAAGATTTACAATACAATTAACAGTCCTTTATATGATAGTGAAAACCATCAAATTGGTAATTTTACTGTTACAAAAGATGGAAAAGTCACGATGACATTCAACGATTATGTTGAAGAGCATCCAGATGTTGCTGGTAACCTACAATTAAAGACAGAATTTAATAAAGCTGAAATTAAAGGTACAACAACACAAGAAATTCCTTTCCCGATTAAAGATAAGGATGTTTCTATTACAGTTGACTTTAAGCCTAATGTACAAACAGCTACGAATAAAAAGGGTTTACCTGATAGACCAATTAATACAAATGAAATTAATTGGAAAGTAGAGATGAACAAAACGAAAGAACCCCTTAAAAACGCTGTTTTTAAAGATAACATTCCACAAGGTACAAGCTTAAATAAAGATTCTATTAAAGTTTATTATTTAGAAGTTGATGTTAATGGGAATGTAACGCGTGGTGCAGAAGCTGAGCCAACAGATTACAATATTATTTCATCAGATGGCTCAAAATTGGAGATTGCTTTCAAAGATTCTATCAATAAAGCATATCAAATCGAATATGCCACAAAAATTACTGATGAAAATATTAAAAGTTTCCGAAATAACGTTACGATAACGAGTGATAATCAAAAGCAACAAAACGCAAGTTCTACTGTAACGGTTTCTCGTGGTACACACTTAAATAAAACAAGTAAATATGATCCAAAGACGCAAACAATTGAGTGGACAATTACTTACAATGGTGATCAAAGAGAGATCAAAAAAGCTGATGCGATTTTAAAAGATATTTTTGACGATACACACGAACTAGATGCAAATTCTATTGTTGTAAAAAACGCTTCATATAATGAAAAAGGAACGCTTGTAACAGGAGACGCTGTTAATAATTACACTGTAAATAACAAGAAGAATGGATTCGATTTACAGTTTAATGATGATATTAATAGTGCTTATGTGATTACCTATAAAACCAAGCCAACTAATAAAGTTATAGAAGATGGAAAAGTAAAAAATAAAGTTACAGCTGATAATAATTCAAGTAAAGAAAATGAAGCTAGCTTCAAGCAGCAAAATATTATTAAATCTAATAATAAAGCTGAAACAAATTATAAAGACAAAACAACAACTTGGACAATTATAGTAAATAATAACAACTATCCATTAAGCAACGCGATTATTACGGACACCTTTGATCATGGTGGATTACAATTAAAAGATAAGAAACTAGACATTAAAGACGGAAATTATACCCTTCAAGCTGGGACTGACTATGTTTTAGATGTAACAGATAAAGGCTTCAAAATTACTCTTATAGGTACGTATCAGTCTAATATGACAAAGACATTAGTCGTAAAATATACGACAGACTTTGATTATACAAAGCTAGAAAGTGGTAAAACTTCATTTAAAAATACAGGTAACCTTTCTTGGATAGATACGGATTCTAATCCACAATCAAATAAAGTTGAAGCTAATTTCGATCCTGATACTTTCACAAAGGCAAATGGTTATAAATACGGTTCTTATAACGCCCAAACGAAGGAAATTACTTGGATAATAGGCTTTAACTATAATAATGTTGAGATTAAAGATCCTTATGTTATAGACGTAATACAAGATAAACAAAAATTAGTGCCTGGATCCATTGAAGTGCGCGATATGATTCTAAATGGAAATCCTGATAATGCACAACCTGGTAATGCTGTACCAACTGAGAAATATGAACTTGAAGAACCTACAGAGAAAAATAAAAACACCCTAAAGGTTCATTTCAAACAATCAATTAATTCACCTTACTATATTATCTTTAAAACAAGCCTTGATGGTGAACTTATCCAAGGCACCTACAAAAACGAGGCAGATTTAAAAGATGGCTCTAAAATCGTAAACACCCTTACAGGTGACACTCAAGTAAATAAAGGTGGCAGCTTCGTTACTAAAAAAGCTGTGCAAGACGACAACTATATTAATTGGAGTATCGCAATTAACGAAAGCCAATCAACCATTGCAGATGCCGTTGTAACAGATGATCCAACCGAAAATCAGGTAATTGTGGAAGATTCATTCCACTTATATCCTACAACTGTTGATCCATATGGAAATTTAACAAAAGATACAGTAAACGAATTAAAAGAAGGAACAGACTATAAACTCAAAATAACAACAGACAATAATACCGGAAAGCAACATTTCGAAATTGCCTTCTTGAAAAAAATTGATCGAGCTTATATTTTAGAATATCGCTCACTTATTAATGCAGACGATAAAGAAAAAGTAAGTAATAAAGCGAAAATCACAGGCAATAAGTTGACAGTTAAAAACACAGAAACTACTGAAACGATTGAAGTGAGAATGTCTTCTGGTTCAGGCGGAGGATCTGCTACTAAAGGCCGTGGAAACCTTGAAATTATAAAGGTAGATAACGACAATAAGAACGCACTATTAGCTGGGGCAGAATTTACTTTATACGATCGTACAGGTAAAACTGTTATCCGTAAAATTACAACAGACAAAGACGGTATCGCTAAATTTAATAATTTAAAACGCGATAAATATTTATTAAAAGAAACAAAGGCTCCTGAAGGCTATGTAATTAGCTGGGATTTAAAACAAGGGAAAATTGTTGAACTTGGTACACAAGAGACTACAACATATAAACTTGCAAATAAGAAGTTTGTCGGTAAAGTAGTTTTAACAAAGTCTGATGACCTGAATACAAACGTCACACTGCAAGGTGCCGTTTTCACACTACTTGATAAAGACAAAAAAATAATTTCAGAACACGAAAAATTAACAACAAATAATCAAGGACAAATTACTGTAGATAATTTAAAACCAGGAACTTACTACTTACAAGAAACAACTGCTCCTGAGCATTATAAATTAGACAGTACACCTATACAATTCACAATCAAAGAAGATCAAACAACAGTAATAAACCGAACTGCAACAAACAGTTTGATTCCAGGATCGGCCATTTTAACAAAATTCGATAAAGATGGAAAAACTTTAGCAGGTGCGGAGTTCAGTGTACGCGATCGATATAACAAAGTAATTCGTGGATATGAAAAATTAACGACAAATGATCAAGGACAAATCGAAGCAAAAGATTTACGCCCTGGAGACTATCAATTTGTCGAAGAAAAAGCACCTAAAGATTACGACATAGATAAAAAACCAATTGAGTTTACAATTATAAAAAGTCAAAAGAAAGCACTTACTGTTACAGCGACAAATCACCTCATTAAAGGTGGTGTCACTTTAACGAAAGTCGATGATGTCGATGGCACTGCCCTTGAAGGTGCTGTATTTAAAATTGTCGATGCGAATGACGAGAAACAAGTAATTCGTGAAAATATAAAAACAGGTTCAGATGGAAAAGTTACCGTTAAAGATTTAGAGCCTGGTGCTTATAAATTTATCGAAACAGAAGCTCCTAAGGATTATACGTTAAGTACAAACCCTATCGAGTTTACAATTGATAAAAGCCAACAAGCTCTTGCTACTGTTACGGCAAATAACAGCTTAAAAACGGGCGAGGTTGAATTATTAAAAGTTGATGAGTTTGGTGAGAAAAAACCACTAGAAGGTGCTGTATTCAAACTTGTCGATACAAATAATAATGACGTTTCCCCTCACACTAACTTAACTACTGATAAACACGGTAAAGTTAAAGTTAGTAACCTACGTCCTGGTACGTATAAATTTATTGAAATAGCTGCTCCTGAACATTACGTTTTACGAGCAGAACCTATTGAATTTACAATCGATAGAAGTCAGAAAGAAACTCTACTTGTGAAAGCTGAAAATGCTTTAAAACCAGGAGATGTTGAATTAACAAAAGTTGATGATATCGATGGTACAGCTCTTGAAGGTGCTGTATTTAAAATTGTTGATGCAAATGATGAAAAGAAAGTTATTCGCGAAAATGTAAAAACTGGTGCGGATGGTAAAGCTATCGCTACTGGCTTACGCCCTGGCGATTATAAATTTATCGAAGTAACAGCACCGAAGTATTACGACAAAAATACAAAACCAATTAAATTTACGATTACAGAAAGTCAAACAACTCAGGCTACTGTTACCGCTAAAAACAGCTTAACAAAAGGCGGTATTGAGTTAACAAAAGTGAATGCTGCAGATGAAAAGGAAACACTTGAAGGTGCAGTATTTAAAATCGTTAATAGAGATACTAATGAAGATGTTCGTACGGACCTTGTTACGAATAATAAAGGAATGCTAGTTGTAGATGACTTACGTCCTGGTAACTATAAGCTTATCGAAACAAAGGCTCCAACTTATTACGATGTAAATGTAGAACCAATTGAATTTACAATCGAAAAAGGACAACAAAAACTCCTTCCACTTACATTTAAAAATAGTTTAACGAAAGGAAAAGTTAAACTTATTAAAGAAGATGATGTGGAAAGTAGTAAAGCTCTTGCCGGCGCTGTATTCACATTGCAAGATGCAACTGGCAAAGAAATTATGAAAGATTTAACAACAGATGATTACGGAGTATTAGTTATTCCTGATTTAGCACCAGGGGATTATCAATTTATCGAAACAAAAGCCCCTGAACATTATAAATTAGACAAAACACCTATTAAGTTCACAATTAAAAAAGGTAGTAAGGAAGATCTTCCTATCCCTGTTACTGTAAAAAATAGTTTACTTACAGGTGGCGTCACTTTAACAAAAGTTGATGATGTTGATGGCACTATTCTTGAAGGTGCAGAATTTATAATCGTTGACGCTCATGATACTAAAAAGGTAATTCGCAAAGGTTTAACGACTGATAAAAACGGTAAAATTTCTGCTTCTAATTTACGTCCTGGAGACTATCAATTTATTGAAGTAAAAGCTCCAAAAGACTATACCTTAAGCAAAGACCCTATTCCGTTCACTATCGAAAAAAGTCAAAAAGAGAATATTACTGTTACTGCTACTAACAGTTTAAAGAAAGGTGCAGTAACATTAACAAAAATTGACGACATCGATCGTACGATGCTCGAAGGTGCAATCTTTAAGATTGTTGATATGAATGGTAAGGAAGTTCATACGAATCTTGTTACAGATAAAAACGGTAAAATTTCTGTTTCTGATTTACGCCCTGGAGACTATCAGTTCATTGAAACAAAAGCTCCTGAGCACTATGTATTAGATGAAACAACGATTCCATTTACAATTGAAAGAAGTCAAACGAAAGAGATCAATGTTACAGGCAAAAATGCTTTGAAAAACGGTAGCGTTGAACTAACAAAGATTGACGATATTGATATAAATACAAAACTTGCTAACGCCGTATTTAATTTATTAGATGCAGACGGAGAGCTAGCTAAAGAAGGCTTAAAAACAAATGATGAAGGTAAAATTGTTGTTGAAAACCTACGTCCTGGTACGTATCAATTCGTTGAAACAATTGCTCCTGAACATTACGATTTAGATAAAAAACCTATCGTATTTACAATTAAAAAGAGCCAAACTGAAACTCTTCATGTCACTGCTACAAATGCTTTAACAAAGGGTGCAGTTAAACTTGCTAAAGTTGATGATGTTGATGGCACTGTTCTTAAAGATGCAGTATTTAAAATTGTTAATATGAATGGTGATGTAGTTCATAAAGACCTTGTTACAAATGAACAAGGAATAATCGAAATTAACGACCTACGTCCTGGTGATTACCAATTTATCGAAACGAAAGCTCCGAAGCATTACGTTTTAGATGAAACACCAATCAAATTCACTATTGAAAAAGGACAGAAGAAAGCTATTTCTTTAACTGCTACAAATAGCTTAAAACAAGGTAGTATCGAATTACTTAAAGTTGATGATTTAAACACTCAAACAAAACTTGCCGATGCGGTATTTAATTTACTAGATCAAGATGGCAAAGTACTTAAAACAGATTTAAAAACAAACAGTGAAGGTAAAATCGTTATCGAAAACTTACGTCCTGGTACGTACCAATTCGTTGAAATAACGGCTCCTGAACACTATGATTTAGACAAAAAACCAATTATATTTACAATTGAAAAAAGCCAAAAAGATATTGCTACCGTTACTATGAAAAATAGTTTAACAAAAGGCGGCGTGGAACTTTCTAAAGTGGATGACGTCGATGGCACTACTCTTGAAGGCGCAGTATTTAAAATTGTGGATATGAATGGTACTGTAATTCGCAAAAATCTTGTTACGAATCAACAAGGTAAAATTAGCGTTTCTGACCTACGTCCTGGTGATTATCAATTCATCGAGACAACGGCTCCGAAACACTACGATTTAAACAAAGAGCCAATTCCATTCACAATTACAAAGAGCCAAGCTGATCCTATCTCCGTTACAGCTACAAATAGCTTAACGAAAGGCGCTGTGGAACTTTCTAAAGTGGATGATGTAGATGGTACTGCTCTTAAAGATGCGGTATTTAAAATTACTGATCTGAATGGTAAAGACATTCGTACTGAGCTTACAACAGATGGACACGGAAAAATTTCTGTTTCTGATTTACGTCCTGGGGACTATCAGTTTGTTGAAACGAAAGCTCCTGAACACTATAAATTAGATAGTACACCTATTAAGTTTACAATTAAGAAAAGCCAAAAAGAAAAGCTCCAAGTTACTGCTACAAATAGCTTAACTGAGGGTTCTGTAGAATTAATAAAAGTAGATGATATAAATCCAGATACAAAACTTTCTGATGCAGTGTTTAACATCATCGATGCGAAAGGTAAAATTGTTCGCACTGATTTAACTACTGATAAAGATGGGAAGATTACTGCTACGAACTTACGCCCAGGAGACTATCAATTCATTGAAACGAAAGCTCCGAAAGATTACGATTTAAATAAAACACCTATTAGCTTCACTATCGAAAGAAGTCAACTAACTCACGCTTCTGTTACTGCTAAGAATGGCCTAACAAAAGGTGGCGTGGAATTAACGAAAGTTGACTCTATAGATAAGAAAGAAATGCTAGAAGGTGCGGTATTTAAAATTACTGATCTGAACGGTAACGACATTCGTACGAATTTAGTTACCAATAAAGACGGAAAAATCATCGCTAAAGACTTACAACCAGGAGACTATCAATTTATTGAAACAAAAGCTCCTAAACATTACGACTTAAATGAAGAACCAATTAAGTTCACAATCGAAAGAAGTCAAACAAAGCATGTCTTCGTTACAGCTATTAATAGCTTAACTGAAGGTAGTGTTGAGTTAATTAAAGTTGATGATGCTAAGCAAAACACAACACTTGAAGGTGCAGTATTTAAAATTGTTAATAAGGATGGACACGATGTTCGTACCGATTTAACTACTGATAAAAACGGCCGTTTAGTTGTGGATGAATTACCGCCAGGAGACTATGAGTTTATCGAAACGAAAGCTCCTGAACACTATGACTTAAACAAAACACCTATTAAGTTCACAGTTAAAAAAGGCCAAGAAAAAATCGCCTCTGTTACTGCTACGAATAGCTTAACTAAAGGCGCAGCTGAATTAACTAAAGTTGATGACATCGATGGTACTACTCTTGAAGGAGCAATCTTTAAAATTGTAGATATGGACGGCAAGGATGTTCGTTCTGATTTAACTACTGATAAAGACGGGAAGATTTCTGTTTCTGATTTACGTCCGGGAGATTATCAGTTCATTGAAACGAAAGCTCCAACTGGCTATGATTTAAACATTAAACCAATTCCTTTCACAATTACGAAAGGACAATCTCAGATTACCTCTGTTACAGCTTTAAATAGTTTAACAACAGGTTCAATTGAGTTAACTAAAGTTGATATTGATCACCATGGAACACTTGAAGGTGCCATTTTCAATATTTTAGACCAAGATGGAAAAATCATCCGAGAAGGTTTAAAAACAGACCAACACGGAAAAGTAATCGTAAATGATTTGAAACCTGGTAATTATCAATTAGTAGAAACACAGGCTCCTAAAGGCTATCAATTAGATGCATCACCAATAAACTTTACAATTGATAAAGCCCAAGCTACACCACTACAAATTACAGTTTCAAATAAAAAGATTGAATCTTCGTCAGGTGGAGATGACAAGCCAGTTACTCCTCCAAATAAAGAAGAGAACAAAGGCAATGAAACATCTGAGAAACACGAAAACGGAACTTCCGAAGAAACATCGAATAAAACAGATAACAAACAGCAAGATGATCGAAATACGGATAAACACCTTCCAAATACAGGTCATAAAGAAGACCCTACACAAACAGTAGGTATCCTTCTTCTACTAGCTGGATTATTAAGTATTTTGGCTACAAAACGCAAAAAAAATTATTAATAATTTTTTCACATCCAATCAATCTCTCAATTGATTGGATGTTTTTTTATACAAAAAGGACGATACATAAAGTATCGTCCTTTTAACGGGGTGAGGCTGCCCAAAAGTACGGAAAACCTTTGAACAGCCTCTTATTTTCATATGGATGCCTTACATATATCACTGATAATAATTATGAAATGCGGAAACATAATTACCATCAACTGATTCAAACATGAGAAATGAAACCCTACAGTGGTTCCATTTCTCTACATAATCTAAAGTTTGGGTACACTAGATTCATGCAATGTAGGAGCTTTCAGAGTAGAAAGCGAACCTTCGTTTAAAATGATAGCATACATATCTTCCTCAAAAATATGCAAATATGCATATATTGTTTTTATTTCTCAATGTCAGAATATTGAAAAATAAAAGACTCGAAGGTAAAATAAAGTCATTATCCGTCTTCTTTTGTCAGTCACAGAGAATAGAAGAATAGGAGAGGAAAAAATGAGAAAATCATTGAAACAAAAAATAGTAAGCTCTTTGCTTGCTGTATCACTCGCTGTTAGCTTAGCTCCAATTGGGCAAGCAAAAGCGGATTCCACGTCAGAGGTTACACAAACTCCATCTATTACAAAACAGATTGATCCAAACCGCGCGATTGAACATGTTCGTTTCTTATCTGAAACAATTGGTCCTCGCCCCGGTGGAACAAAATCCGAAGAATGGGCTTCTCGTTACATTGGTATGCAGCTTAAATCAATGGGCTATGACGTAGAATATCAACCATTTCAGGTGCCCGATCAATACGTTGGATTCATTGAATCACCACTATCAACAAAACGTAATTGGCAAGCTGGTGCTGCTCCTAATGCACTCATTTCTACAGAAGCTGTTACAGCTCCCCTTATCTTTGTTCAAGGTGGGACAAAATTAGAAGATATTCCAAATGAAGTAAACGGTAAAATTGTTTTATTTGAAAGAGGAACGACAGTTACAGACTATAATAAACAAGTTGAAAATGCTGTTAGCAAAGGTGCAAAAGGCGTTCTTTTATACAGTTTAATTGGCGGACGCGGAAATTATGGACAAACCTTCAATCCCCGCCTAACGAAAAAGCAATCTATCCCTGTCTTTGGTCTTGCTTATGCGCAAGGAAATGCATTTAAAGAAGAAATCGCTAAAAAAGGGACAACAATTCTTTCCCTAAAAGCGAGACATGAATCTAAATTAACATCTCTAAATGTTATCGCCAAAAAGAAACCAAAAAAGAGTACAGGTAATGAGAAAGCAGTCGTTGTAAGCTCGCACTATGATAGTGTTGTCGGAGCACCTGGCGCAAATGATAATGCTTCTGGAACTGGATTAGTATTAGAACTAGCTCGTGCTTTTCAAAATGTAGAAACTGATAAAGAAATTCGCTTTATTACCTTTGGTTCTGAAGAAACTGGATTACTTGGTTCGGATTATTACGTGAATAGTCTATCCCAGAAAGAACGCGACCGTATTTTAGGTGTCTTTAACGCCGACATGGTTGCAACAAATTATGATAAAGCAAAGAATTTATACGCTATGACACCTGATGGCTCTACAAACTTTGTAACAGATGCTGCCTTGCAAGCAGGTAAACAACTAAATAATGACCTCGTCCTACAAGGTAAATTCGGTTCTAGTGATCATGTTCCATTTGCTGAAGCTGGTATTCCTGCTGCTCTATTCATTTGGATGGGTGTCGATAGTTGGAATCCATTAATCTATCATATTGAGAAGGTATACCATACACCTCAAGATAACGTATTAGAAAACATTTCACCTGAACGAATGAGAATAGCATTAGACGTTATCGGAACAGGAGTTTATAACTCGCTTCAAAAACCTGTTCCTCAAACTGAACAGAAAGCTGCTTAATCATTTAAAAGATCACTGATTTTATCAGTGGTCTTTTATTGAGAAAAAATATATATGCATAAAAGCATATTTTATCCTACCCATTATCGTATACAATATTAACTGTAACAACACCGATTACAACTAATAAGGAGGCTTTTTCTATTATGAAAAAAATGATTTTAGCAGGTGCATTAACTTTAGCAGGAATTACTGGAGCTACTGCGTTTATTCCTGAAACAAAAGTCGCTGCTGCCGCTCAAGAACAAAGCTTTACAAAATTTTATTCTTTGCAAACTGGAGGTAGTTCTGAACAAGAACCTATTTTCCTTCAAAAAGGACAAGAACTAACAATTCATCCTAACAGCAAAACTCCTAGTTACAGTGTTTATGACTCAAATCATAACCTAATTGGACGTTATTCTGATGGTTACGGCCGAATTTTCACTGCAAAAACAGATGGAAATATGTATGTTCAATTTCATGCACCTTACGTTTACTATAGTCCTGTTAGTTTTTCTGTTACTTATACTATTCAATAAAAAAGAGGTCCTTTATAGGGCCCCTTTTATTTCTCTTGCCAATTCACTTTTACGAATCCATCTTTCACTTTTAATCCACTTATATTCAATACATACTCTTCATTTGCTTTTAAAGTAACTGTAAAACTACCTTTTTTCGATTCACAGATTTCCTTTAACTCTTTTATACCTTCTCCTCGTCTTTCATACACGCTAAAGCATAAGTTCCCTCGTTTTGCATCTGTCTCATAAGAAAATGTCACTTCTGTGTCCTTCTCATACTGAAGTTCAATATCTTTACCGGCAATATCCCATGATGAGAATTTCGCCTCGTAACTTGTCTCCCCTTGCTTCTCATTTTCTAAATATATATCTCCTGCTTTCCACGCGTCATTTAACGTTTGTGCAAAAGCAAAACCACTAAGTAATACAAACATTGTACTTGCCAATATCGCAACTAATGTTACTTTCTGTTTTTTAACAAAGTTCATCTTATATTCTCCTTCAACTTTCTTTTTACTTCTTCTTACCATATATAACAAAAAACCGATAAAAAATGGAAATATAACCGCTAAGACACTCCATCCTTTACTCATTTGATGTGCTTTAGCATCTGTATATACCCATGATGCAACACATATTAAAAGTGCTATAAAAGCTAAAAACATCGTCACTCCAGCTACTTCAAATAGTACAAACGGATTAGCGAACTCATTCATGTAATTTATACTCCTTCTTTAAAAATGACTGTATTACAACATATATCGGAATGTATACATGCATCATAATCACAATGGCTATTAACATAGGAATTTTATAATCCAAATGAGTGACAAATTGTTCTATAACAATTGTTAGCAAAACAATCCAAATGGTATGAATACAAATCATCCATTTCCTCTCTAACTTCTGAGCCTTTCGCACGCCCTGCTTCGTGTTATTTATTAGCTCTTCGCTTGGAGTTATCTCTTCTGCTAAACTGCTCTTTATTTTCTGTTCAAATTTATCTTCCTTCATGAACGGACCCCTCCAAATGTTCTCGCATTTTCTTTTTCCCATAATTAAGCCGATACTTTACCGTACCAATCGGTATATTTAATATTTCGCTCATTTCTTTATAAGAGTATTGTTCATAATAGTAGAGTACGAGCACGGTTTTATATTTTTCATTCAATAGCTGTATAACTTCCCGTATCATTTCCGCTTCCACTTTTTGAATAAATTCTTCTGATATATTCACATCATCTGCGAAATCTATTTCTCCACCATCCTCTTTATGAAACAAATCCAATATTCGATCTTTCCACCTTTTTTTCTTACGATAAAAATCATAAAACGTACGAACACAAATTGTAGTAATCCATTTTTTATAATTCTCCACGTAAGAAAGTTGGTGCCGCGATGAAAAAACTTTTATCCATGTCTCTTGAAAAATATCTTCCGCGTCTTCTTTCGTCTTTGCTAACTTATAGCATAAGGAATATATTTGCTTCTTATATATATCAATTAATTCTTCTACCTTTTCTTCCATCATAAGCCTCCTGTCATTTATATAAGACGACGCAAATTCCCTTTTTGTTTGATAAAATTTTATTTTTTATTATCTCCACATAAAAAGGCAATCACAACATCGTGTGATTGCCTTTTATTTAAAAACGAAAGTCCGCTTCCGCTTTTCTTTATTGTCCAGCTCCAGCGGCTAGAATACTCGGTGGCTTCGCGCCTTCCTCCGAGGCAAAGTACGCCTCTCTATCAGGAGCTCCATCCCCCTCCTATTCTAAACGAGCCGCTTCCGCTTTTCTTAATTACATTTTTTCTGGTGCAGATACTCCTACGATTGCTAATGCATTTTGAAGTGTAGTGCGTACTGCTTTCATTAACTCGTAACGAGCTTTACTTAATTCTAAATTATCTTGGTTTAATACTTTTTCTGCATTGTAGAAGCTGTGTAATGTTGCTGCTAATTCAAATGCATAGTTTGTAATACGGTGTGGTAGACGTTTTTGTGCTGCATCCGCAACTACCGCTGGGAATTCACCAAGTTTTTTCAGTAACTCTACTTCTTTTTCAGAAGTAACAAGTTTGTAGTTAACGTCTCCGCCTGTAGCTAATCCTAATTCTTCACCTTGGCGAAGGATGCTGCATACGCGAGCGTGAGCGTATTGTGCATAGTATACTGGGTTTTCATTAGATTTTGATACAGCTAAGTCCATATCGAAGTCTAAATGAGAGTCACCGCTACGCATTGCGAAGAAGTAACGCATTGCGTCCACGCCTACTTCTTCCATAAGCTCACGAAGTGTAACTGCTTTACCCGTACGCTTACTCATCTTCATTTTTTCACCATTTTGGTATAGTTGTACCATTTGGATGATTTCTACTTCAAGCGTGTCTTTATCGTAACCAAGTGCTTGAATAGCAGCTTTCATACGTGGAATATAACCGTGATGGTCAGCACCCCAAATGTTAATTAACTTATCGAAACCACGCTCTAATTTATCACGATGATACGCGATATCTGGCGTTAAGTATGTGTAAGAACCGTCATTTTTAATTAATACACGGTTTTTATCGTCACCGTAAGTCATTGAACGGAACCAAGTTGCACCGTCTTCTTCAAAGATCTCGTCGCGCTCTTTTAATACAGCAAGTGCTTGATCAATTTTCCCGTTTTTGTATAATGATGTTTCTGAGAACCATACATCAAATTTAACGCGGAAGCTTTCTAAGTCTTTTTGAAGTTTTGCTAATTCATATTTTAAACCGTACTCACGGTAGAATTCATAGCTTTCTTTTTCATCAGCTTTCGCATAACGATCACCGAATTCTTCTGCTAAACGTTTACCAATTCCAATGATATCCGCACCATGGTATCCGTCTTCTGGCATTTCTTTTTCTAAGCCTAAAGCTTGCATGTAACGAGCTTCAACAGAAAGAGCTAAGTTATGAATTTGGTTACCAGCGTCATTAATGTAGTACTCACGAGATACATCGTATCCTGCTTTTGCTAATAGGTTACATAAAGTGTCACCTACTGCCGCACCTCGTGCATGTCCTAAGTGAAGGTCACCTGTTGGATTCGCAGATACGAACTCAACTTGTACTTTTTCACCTTTACCAGTATTCGTTTCACCGTAAGCTTCACCAGCGTTTACGATTGTTGGAATTAAATCTGTTAAGTAGCTATTATCCATATAGAAGTTAATAAAACCAGGACCAGCGATTTCGATTTTTTCAATAGAAGCTTTTGCTTTATCGAAGTTTGCAACTAGTTCTTCTGCAATCATACGAGGTGCTTTTTTCGCAACGCGTGCAAGTTGCATTGCCATATTTGTAGAGAAGTCACCATTTGTTTTATCTTTTGGAGATTCTAATACAACGTTTGGAATTTGTTCTTCTGTCGCTAATTCTGCCTTTAATACAGCAGCCTGAATTTCTTCTTTAATCAATCCTTTTACCTGTTCTAAGGAATTCATTATTTTGCCTCCTTCAAATTAATTGTAATAGTATATCTGCCAGCTTCTTGTTCACTTAGAAGCAATGCGTACGTTAAGAAGAGTTGTCCTTTTTTCTTTTCATCCGACCATTTAAAAAGAACGTTATCAGTCTTTGTTTGCAATGCAAACGTACCAAGTTCACTCGTATACGTACCAGTTGTCCATTCACCTTTCACATGCGTCTGACGCATAGAAACAGCACCTGAACGCATAATGAGAACTTGTTCATCTTGAATTTTAATAATTGTTTTCACTTCGCCTTGTTCGTTCGGCTCCTGGAATGTTACATATGTACCTTGACCTTTTACATAGTATTGACCATTTGCTTCAAAAGCAACGGTTTCCTTCCTCGCCCCTTCACGGATTTCTGTTACGAAATGAACGTGTACCGGCAAGCCTGCAAGTTGTTTCTCCACGTCTTGCACACCTTTCAAATGTTATAGATATTAAATACTACTTATAATAAATCACTTTTCCTATCATATCAAAAAAAGACTCTGTCTGTCTGCTGAAAAATCAGGAAAACTCCATTTCAAAAAATAATTCATTTCTACTTTATTTCATATGATAAAATATTTTTTAAATCTAAATTTTCTTTCAATTAAAGAGGTGAATGTAGTGATACCAACAAAGTTAAAAAAGGGTGCTGAAATACGAGTGATTTCACCATCGTGTAGTTTAAGTATTGTTTCAAATGAAAATAGAAAACTTGCTATAAAAAGATTAACTGACATGGGCTTTCAAGTTACATTCTCAAAATATGCTGATGAGATAGATCGATTTGCTTCCTCCTCTATTTCTTCCCGCATTCAAGACCTCCATGAAGCATTTCGAGACTCTAATGTAAAAGCTATTTTGACTACACTTGGCGGATACAACTCAAATGGTTTATTGAAACATCTCGATTATGATTTAATTCGTGAAAACCCGAAATTTTTCTGTGGTTATTCTGATATTACTGCCTTAAATAATGCAATTTACGCAAAAACAGGGCTTGTTACATATTCAGGACCCCATTTCTCTTCGTTTGGAATGGAGAAAGGGCTCGGATATACAACCGATTACTTTTTAAAGTGCTTAACTTCTAATGAGCCTATTGAAGTCCTTCCATCTGAAACATGGAGCGATGATTCTTGGTATATAGATCAGGAAAATCGAGAATTTATTAAAAATGAAGGATATGTTTCAATTCAAGAAGGAGAAGCTACGGGAGATATTATCGGTGGCAATATGAGCACATTTAACTTACTGCAAGGTACACCATATATGCCAAATTTAAAGGGGAAAATTTTATTTATTGAAGAAGATAGTTTAACTGGAACATCTACTCTTAAAACTTTTGATCGTTATTTACATTCCCTTATGCAGCAGCAAGGTTTTGAATACATAAAGGGAATCGTTATAGGAAAGATGCAAAAAGGTGCAGAATGTACGATAGAAGACATTCAAGAAATGATTGCTTCAAAACCTGAACTTGCACATATCCCTATCATTGCAAACGCAAGTTTCGGGCATACAACCCCGATTTTCACTTTTCCAATTGGTGGACATGCAAAAATTATTTCTCACAAAGAGAAGACATCTATCACTATTTTAACGTACTAAAAAAGGAGCGAATGAGTCGCTCCTTTTATGGTTTTTCTATTTTTTCCAACGCTTTTTGCGGAATGGATTCTTTCGGGATTTCAGCCCATCCTTTTCCTTGCATACCTTTTGCATAAATTTTTATAAACGCCCCCGTATGCAATTCACGGTTCATCATTCTTTTAATAACTTGTAACTTTCCATCTTCTGTATACCCTTTAAAAGTATACAAGTATTCTCCGTCTTTTTTCTCACCTTTATCTATAACCGCATAATAATCTTGTATTTCTTTATTTGAAAAGAAGTTGTCTACAAAAGCATGTACACCTTCTGTTTTTGTGTTCAAATAATACGCTGTTCCACCTAGAATAATGGCGAATACAGCTAAAACTTTAATTACCAATTTCATACATGAACCTCCTGTTTGCACTTCTTTCTCGCTAGTATTATATCTATACTTGTATTATACGGAAAAGAGCATACTATACTCTATCTAAAAGTCTTACACTTTCCTTACATTATTGTAAGGGATTTTTTCTTACAACCAGTTCCCAAGAAAAAATTTTTCCGTTTCATACACTTTTATATTATTATTGAATGATACGAATTTTTATTACAAAAATCAAAGGAGACAGTTTTCAAATGGCTATCTTGCAAGGTTTAGCACTATTACTTGTTGTACTTTGTCTATTTACACTTTTCAGTTACCGTGCGCCTTACGGAATGAAGGCGATGGGCGCTTTAGCTAATGCAGCAATTGCAAGTTTTCTTATTGAAGCATTTCACCGTTATATAGGTGGAGAAATGTTTCATAATGACTTTTTACAATCAGTAGGAGAAGCTTCCGGTAGTATGAGCGGTGTCGCAGCAGCGATTTTAGTCGCATTAGCAATCGGTGTTTCCCCCGTATATGCTGTTTTAATTGGTATCGCTACTAGTGGATTTGGTATTTTACCAGGATTTTTCGCTGGATACGTTTGTGCCTTCGTCGTGAAATTTCTCGAAAAGAAATTACCAGCTGGTGTGGAATTTTTAGCAATCCTATTTATCGCTGCACCAATCTCACGCGGAATGGCAATGCTTATGGATCCGCTCGTTAACGCCACACTTGGTAAAATCGGTTCTATGATTTCAGTTGCAACTACAGAAAGTCCTATCATTATGGGTATTATGCTTGGTGGATTAATAACAGTTATTTCTACCTCTCCACTGAGTTCTATGGCACTAACTGCAATGCTTGGATTAACAGGTTTACCAATGGCAATTGGTAGTCTGGCTGTAGCAGCTTCAGCCCCAATGAACTTTATTTTCTTTAAACGCTTAAAAATTTGTTCAAAGAAAGATACAATTGCTGTAGCAATCGAGCCTTTAACACAAGCCGATGTTGTTTCAGCAAATCCGATTCCAATTTATGCGACAAACTTCGTTGGCGGTGCACTTGCTGGTATTATTACCTCTCTGTTCCAGCTCGTTAATAATGCACCAGGAACAGCATCACCAATCCCAGGACTTCTTGTCTTATTCGGATTTAATGACGTTGTAAAAGTAACAATTGCTGCTATATTATGTGGGATCGTTACCACTATTGTCGGATACATCGGATCTATTGTGTTCCGTAAATATCCGATCCGCTCTGCTGATGAAATTCGCGGAGTTACTTCGGAAGAGAAGGTTGCATAAGAAAAAGAGCTATTCCCATCGTTTAGGAATAGCTCTTTTTTGTGTTGCGTAACAGTAAATGAAATTATATCGGCGGTTTTTTTAATATATCGACTTACCGACACATAACGAAAAAATAAGAGCCCTCTAATCATATAGAGGGCTTTTATTTTATCTAGCTGCAGTGGCTAGAATGATCGGTGGCTTCGCTTCTTCCTTCGAGGCAAAAAGCGCCTTTTGCAGGAAAGAACCTTAGCCACCGGGCCTAAACAGTCGGCTTCACTTTTATTTCACCCAACCGAGCAGCATTTCCCGCACGAATTTGCTTGCTGCGACTGGTGTTTGATCACTATGGTCGTAGACTGGAGCTACTTCTACCAAGTCTGCTCCAACTACATTTATATTTGAATTTGCAATTGCTACGATGGAATCTAATAATTCTTTAGATGTGATACCGCCAGCTTCTAACGTTCCTGTTCCTGGAGCGTGAGCTGGGTCTAATACATCAATGTCGATTGTGACATAGACTGGGCGGCCAGCAAGTTTCGGTAATACTTCTTTTAACGGTTCTAATACGTCAAATTTGTATAAGTTCATACCTACTTCTTTCGCCCATTCAAATTCTTCCTTCATTCCAGAACGAATTCCGAAAGAATATACGTTTTCCGGACCAATTAAATCACACACTTTACGAATTGGTGTAGAGTGGGATAAAGGCTCCCCTTCATACGATTCACGTAAATCAGTATGAGCATCCATGTGGATGATTGCTAAATCCGGATATTTTTTTGCCATTGCCTTAAAAATTGGCCAAGACACTAGGTGCTCACCGCCGAGACCTAGTGGAAACTTATCGGCATCTAAAAGTTTTGATACATACTCTTCAATCATGTCTAAGCTGCGTTGTGCGTTTCCGAATGGTAATGGGATATCACCCGCATCAAAATATTTTACCTCTTCTAGTTCACGATCTAAATACGGGCTATATTCTTCAAGACCGATTGATACTTCACGAATACGTGCAGGGCCAAAACGAGATCCCGGACGGTAACTTACTGTCCAATCCATAGGCATCCCATAAATAACTACCTTTGACTCTTCAAAACTTGGATGACTTTTAATAAATACTTTACCTGAATAAGCTTCATCAAAACGCATATTCTTTTCCTCCTTATGTGGAACTTAAGGTATCCCAACCTTTCACTATTTCTCAAATTTGGAGCGAATTGCTCCTCTTTCTCGATTTACCGGGTCTTCTTTTTAACAACAAGAAGACGATTTTCTCTACAGAAGTGTAAGTAGCTAGCATGTTCAAGTCTTCTGGACAAACACCTTAAATGAGCTACTTACACTTTATTTGTTTGATACAATTCTCTTACTTAATTAAATCGCCAACAAATTTCGGTAATGCGAATGCTGCATTGTGTAATTCTTTTGTGTAGTATTTCGTTTCGATTTCGTGGAAACGCTCTTCACTTACTTCTAATGGATCATGTTTTTTAGATCCAATTGTGAACGTCCAAAGACCACTTGGGTAAGTTGGAATGTTTGCTGTGTATAAACGAGTGATTGGGAAGATCTCTTTTACGTCTTTAAACACAGTTGTAATTAACTCTGGTGTGAACCAAGGGTTGTCCGTTTGTGCAACGAAAATACCATCTTCTTTTAACGCTTTTGAAATTCCAGCGTAGAAGCCTTTTGTAAATAGGTTTACTGCTGGTCCTACTGGCTCAGTAGAATCTACCATAATTACATCGTATTCATTTTCGCTTTCTGCGATATGTAGGAAACCGTCTCCTACTTTTACTTCTACACGCTCATTATCTAATGCGCCTGCAATTGATGGTAAGTATTGTTTAGAGTACTCAATTACTTTTCCATCGATTTCAACAAGAGTTGCTTTCTTTACACTTGGGTGTTTTAACACTTCACGAATAACACCACCATCACCGCCACCAACAACTAATACGTTTTCAGGGTTTGGATGTGTAAATAAAGGTACGTGCGCTACCATTTCGTGATAAACGAACTCGTCCTTTTCTGTTGTCATAACCATGCCATCTAAAATAAGCATGTTTCCGAACTCTTCCGTTTCAACCATATCAAGTTTTTGGAATTCTGTTTGCTCCGTATGTAATGTGCGGTTAATACGCGCCGTAATCCCAAAATGTTTTGTTTGTTTTTCAGTGAACCATAGTTCCATCGTACAATCACGCCTTTCAATGCAAATTTATAATAGGGACATCATTAATGTCCCCTAACAAAAATAAAACAAAACATCCAAAATGTATAGTTAAAAGTACAAAAATACCGAAAATATATTTTAGTCAGAGGGTTCTAACATATGTGCGGAAAGGGTTTGCACCGTAAAAGGAAAGAAAACCCTTTCTTAAGAAAGGGCTTTTGTCTCTATTTCTACTGGTTTACGAATTGGAATTAGGATCATAATACAACCAACTAACACCACAATTCCACCTACTAAAAACGGACTTTGTGGTGAAACAGTATGACCGATAATTCCTGATAAAATCGGAGCAATCGCACCACCTAACCAACGAACAAAGTTATAAACACCTGAGGTAACAGATCTTTCATAAGGTGAAATATCCATTACATAACTTGTGTATAATGCATTGTTTAAGCCAGACGCCAATCCTGATAAAACGATAAGAGTAATTTGTAACCACATAATTTTCACAAAGAATAGTGCAATTAAGAAAATCGCAAATACGAGTAAACTACCCTTCAATAATGTTTTTGGTTCATATTTCCCTTCTAGCTTATGTGCTAAAATTGCAGAACCGTAAGCTAACGCGAGTCCCCATCCGCAAAATACAAAGCCTAATTGAATAGCTGATAAATGCATAATAAGTGGTGAATATGCTAACACGACAAAAAATCCGTAGTAGTATAGCATCCCTGAAATGGCACCTTGCATAAATGGTTTATACTTCACCAGGTTAAGTAATTCCCCTACGCCAGCAGCCTTACGCTTCACTTTTCGTTCTGGTTCTTTTACAAAAAAGAATACTAAAATAAATGCTAAGAAAATTAAAATACTCGTCGCGAAAAACGGATAACGCCAAGAATGACCACCTAATATCCCGCCTAATAACGGTCCGCCAGCCATACCTAAGCCGATAGCTGCTTCGTATAATCCTACTGCTTCATGAACTTCTTTACTTAATGCAATCAATAAAGTCATCGCCGTCGCGAAGAACATCGCATTCCCTAATCCCCATCCAGCGCGGAAAAGAGATAATTGAGCAATCGTTTGTGACATACCACATATAAACGCAAATACAGTCACAATCGCAAGACCGATTGTCATCATCCGTTTATCACCAAATCTCGATGCAAATATACCAGCTGGTAACATCATAATTGCCATCGTTAAAATATAAGCGGTAAATAACATTTCAACTTGCCAATGCGATGCACCAATTTTCTCTGCAATAATCGGCAAAATTGGGTCGACTACTCCTATACCCGAAAAGGCAAGGAAGGTAGCCACCACTGTAATCAATCTCCCTAGTTTTTGTTTGCTCTCCATTTTGATTACTCTCCTTTTGTGCTCTCTAAAAATGTTACTGCACGATGTAAACTATCTTCTAGTTCTGCCTTTACACGTTGCATTTGCTCCATTTTTTCGTCTAACGTTTGCACTTGTTTTTCAAGCATATCTTTAATTTCTTGAATCACTTCACGATCACGAGGATTTTCGCTATTTCTTCTTTGCTCCATTCTTTCTTTTAGTGATAAGAAATGCTGCATTTCTTGAAGTGTGATTCCTAGCACTTCTTTCGCTTCTACAATTCTTTTAATTCTGGCAATATCCTCATCCGTATACAGACGGATATTTCCCTCACTACGTTCTGGGGGATGAATTAAACCAATTTCCTCATAATAACGAAGTGTACGTTTTGTTAAACCGACTTGCTTTGTTACTTCATCAATTTTATACATGTTTATTCCTCCCTTCACTTGATTATTACATTTTACGTTAACGTTAACTTTTCTGCAACTGTTAGACTTTTGTAAATGTTTGTCATATTCAATTGTATTTTCCCTAAAGCAGTTTCATAATAAAAGAAAAGAGATAATAAGGAGAATTTCACATGAGTAAACCACTTATTTTCGCTCACCGCGGAGTAAAAGGAACACATCCCGAAAATACGATGATTGCCTTCCAAGAAGCAGAACGCATTGGTGCTCACGGAATTGAACTCGATGTCCACTTATCAAAAGATGGTGAACTTGTCGTAATTCACGATGAAACCGTCGATCGTACAACAAATGGCGTTGGACTTGTTTCTGAAAAAACGGTAGAGGAACTACAATTATTGGACGCTGGTAGCTATAAAGACCCTTCTTTCCATGAAGCAAAAATCCCAACGTTGCGTGAGGTTTTCATTTGGCTTTCCACAACGAACTTACAACTAAATATTGAATTAAAGACAGATGTTATTCATTACCCAAATATTGAGGAAAAAGCTGTTGCACTTGTGCGTGAATATCATCTTTCTAATCAAATTGTATTTTCATCATTTAACCATGACTCTGTTTCATTATTAGCAGAAATTGCTCCTGAAATCCCAAGAGCAATTTTATATGATACACCACTTACTGATCCAATTTCCGAAGCAAAACATAGAGAAGCAAGTGGATTACATCCAAACTTCCAGTTATTAACGAAAGAATTTGTGCAGTTAGCACAAGAGCAAGGATATGTTTTCCGTCCATATACAATTAACGAATACAAAGATTTACAAACTATGATTGATTATGGTGTAGATGTCATCATTACCGATTGGCCAGCACGTGCCTTTGAGCTCCTTTCTTAATGGAAGGAGCTTTTTATTTTCGAAATTTCATTGTTTAAAATAAACGAAAACCCTCAATACTAATACAATAACGCTTGTATTAATGAGGGGCTGAAAAAAGATGGATCAAACTATGAATCCAAAACTTAAAAAATATAAACGTCTTTTCTTCACCGCAATGTTTTCGTGCGTCCTTTTCTTCGTTTTTTCTTTTTTTGTTATTATTATAGTTGCAAAAATTATGGGACCTCCTCCTGTTGCGGTCCCGCAAACAAGCGTCTTTTACGCAAACGATGATACTGTTATTGGACAAAGTAACGAAATTCAAAAACGTTACAATGTCTCTCTTAATGAAATTTCACCTTATGTAAAAGAAGCGACCCTTTCTATTGAAGATCAAAGATTTTATAAACATCACGGCTTCGATGTGAAACGGATTGCAGGTGCAATTGTTGCTGATTTAAAAGCGATGGCAAAGGTACAAGGAGCTAGTACAATTACACAACAATACGCGCGTAATCTGTATTTAGATCATGATAAAACGTGGAAACGAAAATTATTAGAGGCAATGTACACTATCCGCCTTGAAGTAAACTATAATAAAAATCATATTTTAGAAGGATATTTAAATACAATTTATTACGGACATGGCGCTTATGGCATCGAAGCTGCGTCCCGTCTATATTTCGATAAAACGGCAAAAGAGTTAACATTAGCAGAAGCTAGTATGCTGGCAGGTATCCCGAAAGGGCCAAGTGTCTATTCTCCCTTTTTGAAAGAGGATCGCGCTAAAGGACGACAAGCTCTCATATTAGATGAAATGGTGAAGCAAGGATATATTACGAAGCAACAAGCAACCTTAGCGAAGAAAGAGACACTAACTTTTGCCTCATTAGATACGAAAAAAGTAGCAGAGGTCGCACCATATTTCCAAGATGCTGTACAAGCTTCGCTTCTTCGTGATGTTGGATTAGACGAACAAGCTTTACAACGAGGTGGCTTACGAATTTATACAACGCTAGACCCTAAACTACAAGCTGTAGCAGAACAAGCTGTAAAAGATCATATACCTGACACAACAAACATACAAACTGCTCTCGTCTCTATGAATCCAACGACAGGTGAAGTGGCTGCTCTTGTTGGTGGAACTGATTATAATATGAGTCAATTTAACAGGGCTACACAAGCCGTTCGTCAGCCTGGTTCTACATTTAAGCCATTTCTATATTATGCGGCATTAGAACGAGGATTCACGCCTGCTACGCGCTTAAAAAGCGAATATACTGTATTCACCCTAGGTGACGGCGTTTCAAAGTATAAACCGAAGAACTATAAAGATTATTATGCAGATGATTTCGTAACGATGGCACAAGCTCTCGCAGTCTCTGATAACATTTATGCTGTGAAAACGAATTTGTTTTTAGGAGATGACACGCTAGCAAAAACAGCGAAACAATTTGGAATTAAAAGTGCATTAAAAGATGTGCCTTCTCTAGCTCTCGGTACATCACCAGTAAAACCAATTGAAATGGTTAACGCTTATAGCATGTTCGCAAACGGTGGAAAAGAAGTAAAACCTACTTTCATTCGCCGCATTATGGATCATGAAGGAAATATATTATACGATGCTCATTTAGAGAGTAAACAAGTTCTCGACAAGAGCAAAGCGTTTGTAATGGAAGAAATGATGACTGGTATGTTTAATAAGAAACTAAGCAGTTATGCTGCTGTAACTGGCCAATCGATGTTATCAAAATTATCAAGAACATATGCCGGCAAATCTGGTTCTACTGAAACGGATAGTTGGATGATCGGATTTACTCCGCAAATCGTAACAGGTGTATGGGTCGGATATGATCAACCTAAATCTATTTCAAACGTAGCAGAACAGGGGTATGCGAAGAAAATATGGACTGATACGATGGAGAAGGGCTTAGATGGACAGCCTAAAAAAGAATTTAAACAACCAAGTGACGTCGTAGCGGTTAATATCAATCCAGAGAACGGTAAAATTGCTACAAAAAATTGTCCTATTTCTGTGAAAATGTATTTCGCTAAAGGTACCGAACCGACTGAATATTGTATGGATCACGTCGATGATAAAGAAGAATTTGAAAAAACAACTGAAGAAAAGAAAAAAACAAGTTGGTGGAAAAAATATCTTCCTTGGTAAAAAAATAGCTGACGGGCATCCGTCAGCTATTTTTTATTCACTTAATAATGCACGGCGCAATTCTTCACTAGATTCGTTCCAAATCGCTTCATTATGTTCTTTCAAGAACGTACCAAGTACCTTTTTAGATGATTCATCCATATGGTCAACCATAATGTGACGCTTCAATGATTTATCCATTTTATTTACGTGTTCTGGAAGTGATTTATATCCGCGGCGAATCTCACGGTCAACTGTCATTTCACAAGCTGTTACACCTGCGTAATACGCACCTGTCGCAGTTCTTTCAATTGTTACCCAAACAAGCCAAAATGGTTTTCCATTTGGAACTTCATCTTTATTTGTTAAAAACTTAATACCTTTTTCTACTGTACTACGCGCATGCATCGCACCGATATCAACGAATGCAGTCTTCTCTAGTACATCAACAAATACGGGTGAAATGTTTTCTAAGCTTAATGCTCCAACACCAAATCCACCATGTCCATCTGTTGAATCATTTTTCACGATATTAAAACCGATTTTTTTCTTTTTCTCTGTCATATGTAAAATCCTCCTCACTTAAAAATTATAAAAGGCCAAAAATAGGCGCAATGATGCTGTCTAAAAATACAAATACATGCGGAATAACTACCTGGAAAATAGGTTGAATTGTGTAATTACTAAGCGGTGTAATAACGAGAATTAATAACGCAATTGCCCCGTATTTTTCATACTGTGTCATTTTCGCGCGAATATTTGCTGGCGCTAAATCTTCCACAACTCGATATCCATCAAGTGGCGGGATCGGTAATAAGTTAAATACAAGTAAAACGATATTCAGCATAATAAAAATCTGGAAAAATTGAGCTAACGTATCTGCCACTGCAGATGGAATTGAGTATAATACACCAAATTTTAATAAGCTATACCAAATCATTAAACCAATTGCACTTAAAATTAAGTTACTAATCGGCCCTGCAATTGACACTAATATACCTGCCAGACGCGGTCTTTTAAAGTTATATGGATTAACAGGAACTGGTCTTGCCCAACCGAATCCAAGAATTAATACTGCAATCAAACCGATAGGGTCTAAATGGGCCATCGGTGATAACGTTAAACGCCCTTGTCTCTTTGCTGTATCGTCCCCAAATTTATATGCAACATATGCATGTGCAAATTCATGAACGGATAGTGCAATAATAATTGCCATTGCTACTAACGGAATTTCGTGCAATGGATATCTAAATAACTGATCCATACTTCATCTCCTCTTCCATATGTCAAAAAAAGAAATTATTTGTTTTTTCGATTGTTCTTCCCCATAATCCGCTATAATAAGAGTGTAACTTACATAAAAGGAGCGATTGTACATGCCATACGTAACAGTGAAAATGCTAGAAGGACGCACAGAAGAACAAAAGAAAGCTCTTGCTGAGAAAGTAACAGCAGCAGTAAGCGAAACAACTGGTGCTCCTGAAGAAAACATCGTTGTTTTCATCGAAGAAATGTCTAAAAACCATTATGCAGTTGGCGGAAAACGCTTAAGCGACAAATAATTTCAAGTTTTTTCATAAGAAGCAGCCATTAGCTGCTTCTTATTTCTTTCCTTCTAACAACTCAATAATTCTCTCTTTATATTTTCCTTTTCTTCCATCTTCATAGATTAAATCATGTGGATAGAATAGCTTTTGATCCGTTCTTTTCTTACCTGTAATCGCCTCAACAATATCCGACTCACGTGAAAGCTCTCTAAGCTCTCCGTTTGGCATAAGAAGTAGGATTGGTAGACGCTCTTCTTCTTCTCCTGCACGATAAAAGTCATACGGTAAGTCTGATGTTGAATCAACTACTAAATAATACTCCGGATCAAGTCCAATCTTTTTAAATAAACTACTTAATTCCATCCAATTATCTAAACCGTGTTTATCTGTAAACTCTACATATTTAAATAGATTTCGATTCATAAAACGGCGGCATAAATCGCTTAAAATTGGATCTTCTTCTTCCTGCCATACTTGGAAGTAGTAATACATAACGTTCTCGTCTAACTTTAAATAATCCTCTACTGTTACTTCTTCTTCAAATAAAGAATAGAAATGAACAGGATGATTTTTGAATGTATAATACTTCTCGTGCAGTGATTTCGCACGGTGTAAAATCTTCGTTAAAATAACTTCTGCACTTCGCGTTACTGGGTGGAAATATACTTGCCAATACATTTGATAACGACTCATAATGTAATGCTCAACAGCATGCATACCACTATTTTTAATGACTACTTGATCCCCATACGGGCGCATTACACGCAGTATACGTTCCATATCGAAGTTTCCGTACTTTACGCCTGTAAAATAAGCATCTCTTAATAAATAATCCATACGATCCGCATCAATTTGGCTCGAAATCATACTAATTGCTAATTTATTAGTAGACGTTTTTGCAATTACATCTGCTACCTTTTGTGGAAACTCCTTATCAACACGACTTAATACATCATTAATCTCCGTATTGCCAACAATAATCTTTTGCGTAAATTTCTCATGATCTAATGAAAATACTTTTTCAAACGAGTGAGAAAATGGGCCGTGACCGACATCATGAAGTAATGCCGCACATAAACATAACAATCTATCTTCAGCATTCCAATTTGGTCTGCCATCAAACACATCATCAATCATACGACGAATAATTTCGTATACACCTAACGAATGAGTAAAGCGACTATGCTCTGCACCGTGAAATGTAAAAAATGTCGTTCCAAGCTGCTTAATACGGCGCAAGCGTTGAAATTCTTTCGTTCCGATTAAATCCCAAATAACACGATCACGCACGTGCACATATTTATGTACTGGGTCTTTAAACACTTTTGTTTCGCTGAGTTTGTCGTTTAAATATACCACTTTCCGACATCCCCCTTTCTTTACTACATTCTTACTTTATATTATAAACGAAATGAGAAACAGAAAGAAATGAAAGACTGTATTAATTCCCTTTATAAAAAGAAAAAATCACCTTTACCGAAGTAAAAGTGATTTCCTTTATACATTATTTACCTAAAACGAATTCAGCAACTTCGTCTAAGATCATATCTTTCCCTAATGGGAAGTAACCTTTGTTTAAGTCTTCATTTTTAATTGTGAATACGTGGTTGTTTTTAACAGCGTTCATGTTTTTCCAAATTGATTCTTCTTGGAATTCTTTCAAGCGCTGAGAACCGTCACCAGTTGTAAATACGAATAAGTAATCTGGGTTGTAATCGATTAAAGCTTCTTTTTGTACTTGTACTAGTGGTTTATCAGTTGGTGTACCTTTAACTGCTGGTAGTTTTAAGTCATTAAAGATTACGCTACCGTAACCGTAGTCACCGTATACGCGGAAAGCATTTGGATATGCAGCCATTTTCATAAATGTTGCTTCACCAGTTTTAGCGACGATTTTGTCATGTAATTTGCTTGCTTTTTCATCATACTTTTTGAACCATTCTTTTGTTTCTTTTTCTTTACCGAAGATTTGACCTACTTCTTCAAATTTTGGACGCCATTGATCTAATGGAGTGTTTAACATAACTGTTGGTGCAATTTTAGATAATTGATCATAAATCTTTTCTTGACGATTATTTACAAGAATTAAATCTGGTTTTGCAGCAGCTACTGCTTCGATGTTAATTTTATCGCCCCAAGCAGAACCAACTGGTTTAACGTCTTTTAGTTTCTTTTCAATATGTGCATCAATTTTTTCTTGAGATGTATTAGCAGTAATAACCGGTTTCATACCGAAAATTAATAATTCTTCTGTTGAACCACTAAGGTCAGCAATTTTCTTTGGGTTTGCAGGAATTTTAATTTCCCCTTTTGCATGTTTTACAGTGCGCTCTTCAGTCTTTGCATCTGCTTTCTTTTCTTCTTCTTTGTTAGAACAAGCTGCAAATAGTACAGAAGTCACAACTAGTACCATTGCTAATAGTGCCATTTTAAAATTCTTCATGTTCCCACTCCTTCTAGCTGTATTTATCTTATAAGTTACAACGAACTATAAGAAACAAAGATAACAATTAATTAATATATATTTATTAATTGTTGTTAATAACCCATTCTAACGGGCGTTCAACTTCCCATTCTTATATAAGAAGCTCAACGTCCATTAGAAGTCCCCCTCTTCACGAGGGGGTTCTACTTATGCTTTTTTACGCAATTGATTACTAATCATCGCTAAATCATATGTTAAACAAATTGGCTTACAGTTTACTGGACATGGAACGATTTGAGCTTCAATCTCAAATACGTTACGAAGTGTTTCACTTGTCATAACTTCATCTGGCGTTCCTTGTTTCATTAACTTACCTGCTTTTAATGCAATCATATGATCGGAGAAACGAGAAGCGTGATTTAAGTCATGGATAACCATAACAATCGTTCTACCTTCTTCTTCATTTAACTTTTTCAATAAGTTTAATACTTCTAATTGATGAGCCATATCTAAGTACGTCGTTGGTTCATCCAATACAAGTAATTCTGTTCCTTGTGCAAGAGCCATTGCAATCCAAACACGTTGACGTTGACCGCCTGATAGCGCTTCTGCTGGACGATTCGCAAATTCTTTCATTCCTGTCACTTCAAGTGCCCAGTTAATGTAGCGATAATCCTCTTCTTTCAACGTGCCAAACCCTTTTTGATGAGGGAATCTTCCATATGACACAAGCTCAAATACAGTAAGACCCGTTGGCACTTCTGCAGTTTGTGGTAAAATCGCCATTTTCTTTGCAATTTCTTTCGTTGGCTGTTTCTCAATTGCTTTTCCGTCAAGATAAACAGTACCTTGCTTTGCCTTCAAAATACGAGACGCCGTTTTTAATAATGTGGACTTCCCACAACCATTTGGTCCAATAATTGTTGTAATTTTCCCTTCCGGAATTTCAACTGTTAATCCATCAATAATTAAACCTTCATTATAGCCAACCGATACCGCATCCACCGCTAAAGTTGCCATACGAAAAGCCTCCCTTTATTTTGTCCTCATAAGTAAATAAATAAAATACGGTGCACCAATTACAGAAATAACAAGACCGACTGGTATTTCTGAAGTTGTTAGTACACTTCTTGAAATTACGTCTGCGAATAAAAGTAAAAACGTTCCTATTAGCGCAGCTGTGGGCAACATAATTTGATGTTTACCACCAACAAGGCGCCTTGCTAAATGCGGGGCCATTAAACCGATAAAGCCAATTCCGCCGGCAACAGCAACAGATGCCCCTGCTAAACAAACTGCAATAAATAATAATTTACGTCTTTCTTTTTCTACGTTTACACCAAGGCCAACTGCTGTAGAATCGCCTAGGTTCATTACATTTAATATGTGTGCTTTACTTATAGCAAGCGGTAAGAAAATAACCATCCATGGAAGTACACTTAATACGAATTTCCAATCTGTACCCCATAGACTTCCCGCCAGCCAAATCGTAGCAAAACGAAAATCGTTAGATGTCATCTTCATAGAGAAAATTAAACTAACAGCTCCAAATCCAGCTGCAACGGCAATACCGACTAGTATTAATCGAGTCGATGAAACGCCGTCTTTCCATGCTAGTAAATAAATAATTACCGCTGCTAATATCGCTCCAACTAGTGCGAAGAATGGGAGAATGAATACAGATAAAAATGTACCAGTCCCTACTTTCCCGAAGAAGAAGTAGACGAATATAACAACTGTTAATCCCGCTCCAGCATTAATACCTATAATACCTGGATCAGCAAGAGGATTTCGTGATAAACCTTGCAAAATCGCGCCTGACATAGCTAAAGCAGATCCGACTAGTATAGCAATTACCATACGCGGCATACGGAATTCAAATAAAATAACAGACTGATCTTCAGCCCCTAGTCCAACCAATGACTTTAATACGTCCATTGGCGGGATTTTAAAAGTTCCTGTATTTAAACTAATAAGAAATATAGAAACGATTAGTCCTACTAAAATCGTTAATATAGAAATGTTCTTTTTTGTTAAGACACTCGTCCTCACATCTTTCCTCTCCCTTCATTACGTGCTAAGTAGAGGAAGAATGGAACCCCAATTAGTGCTGTAATTGCTCCAATTGGCGTTTCAAATGGCGGGTTAATAACGCGAGATAACATATCTGCACATTCAATTAACAGCCCACCTAAGACCGCAGAACATGGAATAACCCATCTATAGTCCGAGCCTACGAGGAAACGAGTCATATGCGGAATTACAAGACCAACAAATCCAACTGATCCTGCCATGGAAACTGCGGAACCCGTTAAAACAAGAACAAGTACTGTTCCGATAAATTTAATCAATGTCGTATTTTGACCAAGTCCAATCGCAATTTCTTCACCGAAGCTCAAAATTGTAATATATCTCGACATCATAATTGCGATAAAAAGACAAATAAGGCCAATTGGCACTAACATATTAATACTTTGCCATTTCACTCCAGCGACTCCGCCTGCATTCCACATACTCACCTCTTGGGCAAGATTGAAATACAATGCGATTCCAGATGAAATTGCCCCTAATAAAGCACTAATAGCTGCACCTGCTAAAGCTAATTTCACAGGTGTTAATCCACCTGGTGAAGAAGATCCAATTCCATATACAATGCTTGCACCAAACGCAGCTCCAATAAAAGATGCGATAACAAACATTAAATAAGGTGAATTAGGGAAAAATGCATACATAATTGCAATTCCAAATACAGCTCCATCTGTAATCCCCATTAACGATGGTGAAGCAAGTGGATTTCGCGTCATACCTTGCATAATTGCTCCTGATACCGCTAAAAAGGCACCTGCAACTACGCCCCCTATTGCTCTAGGCATGCGAAGCTCTTGAATTACGTTATGATGTGTAATAGATCCATCAAACTGAAATACAGCTTGCCATACAGTCTTTAAACTAATATCTGCAGCCCCAAAAGAAATAGAAACTGCCATGCTTAAAGCTAACAAAATTGTACCCGCTACTAAAATAATAGAAGCGATGAGCGGTCTGCTCTTAATCTCTTTAACATTCTCTTCTTGCTGTTCTATACTGCTTGCGCTCGCTTCCATCCCTCAACCATCCTAACCAACAACATATATTTATTGAAATGAAATTTATTCTCAAATAGTAATAAAAAAATTAGGTGAATTGTTATTTCCCTGATAATGATTCTCAGAATCAGACACTTCTATTCTACCTATCGCTTTAAAAGACTGTCAACCATTATTTTGAAATATAAATTTATACAAATTGGTATTTTAATACAAAAGTTATGTTCATCCTTTAGAAAATGTTCGTCCACACAAGAGTACTTTCGCAGAATAAATCATTCCTCTTATGGGCATAAAAAAAGAAGAGTAATCTTTTCACTCTTCTTTTTCTTACTTATTTAACTTCGCTTCAATTTTCACGATTAACTCATCTTCTGTTGGAGCCGCAACTGGACGGTTATTTACAAATGCGAATGATTTTTTACGACCAGGACCACAGTAAGACTGACATCCAACTTCAATCGTTGCACATGAATCTACTTTTTTTAACTTCGGAACTAACGTTTTAATGTTCGTTGCCTGACAGTCATCGCACACGCGAAACTCGTTTCCCATTACATAACACTTCCTCTATTTTAAACTTTTCTCAAGTACATTTAAAAATAAACACTAAATGGTATTTTACCGCTCTTTGAAGCTCGTTGCAAGTTTCCCTACAAAACCTATTCTCTACATAATGATACATATTTATATGCTCTCCTACAGAAGCGCTCACCATTCATGGGAAAATTTTTACCTTTCATCGAAATCTACCATATTTTTAAAAGCTTTGTATAAAAGTTTATTTTTTTGCCCATTATAAAAATAGGAAGTTCATAAAAAGAAAGGGAGTTGAATCTATGAAAGTAAGACAAGATGCTTGGACAGATGAGGATGATTTATTACTTGCTGAAACGGTACTTCGTCATGTTAGAGAAGGAAGTACGCAATTAAATGCATTTGAGGAAGTAGGGGATCAGTTAAATCGTACATCTGCTGCTTGTGGTTTCCGCTGGAATGCTGTTGTTCGCTATAGCTATGAACAAGCTCTTCAACTAGCAAAAAAACATCGTAAAGATAAAATGCGTGCTGCAAGCGGTGAACAAGCGAAAAAACGTTTACTTTATACACCACCAGCTTCAGATTCGATAACTGATTATGAAGAATTAGTACAAGAAGAATCAATCGTACAATATAAAGAAGCTATTCCATATCAAGAATCTACTGCTCCTGCTGCAAGAAGCTCTATGACAATGCAAGATGTTATTTATTTTTTACAAACAGTCGGATCTTCAAATATAAAAGTGACAGCTCTTGAAAACGAGAATACGAGATTGAAACAAGAAATTAAAGCACAAATCCTTCGGAATGAGGAACTAGAAAAGAAACTAGAAAAATTAGAAAAGCAATCTCATACTGTACAAGAAGATTACGAAACACTTATGAACATTATGAACCGTGCTCGTAAATTGGCAGTCATGGATGACGAAGAACGTTCTCAAACATCTTTCCGAATGGACCGAAACGGTAATTTAGAAAAAATTGCAGAATAAGAAGGATGCATGCAATGCATCCTTTTTATTATTTCACCTTTAAGCTCCCCCTTTATATGTGAGAAAACTCCATTCTTCATTTTTTGCTATAATAGAGATTGTCATTTTAAAGATAAGGGGTTAGTTATATGAGCAATTCCCGTTCCATTTTATCTCAGCCAGAGTGGCGCATTGTAGATCAGTCTAGTTTGGGACCAACATTCCATGCACTTCAGTCATTCGCAATGGATGACACATTATGCACAAGCATTGGAAATGGCAAGTCAGCCGCAACAATGCGTTCTTGGGTTCATCACAATACAATTGTCCTTGGCATTCAAGATTCACGCCTTCCGCATTTAGAAGAAGGTATTTCTTTTTTAAAACAACACAACTTCAATGTTATTGTTCGTAATTCTGGCGGGCTTGCAGTCGTGCTTGATGAAGGTGTTTTAAACGTATCACTTTTATTCCAAGAAACAGAAAAAGGTATCGATATTGATCTTGGATACGATACAATGTGGCATTTGATTAAGGAGATGTTAAAGGATTACGACGTTACTATCGAGGCAAAAGAAATTGTTGGCTCTTACTGTCCTGGTAGTTATGACTTAAGTATTCGCGATCAAAAATTCGCTGGTATTTCACAACGTCGTATTCGCGGGGGGGTCGCTGTCCAAATTTATCTCTGTGCTACCGGAAGTGGCTCTGAGCGTGCCGCACTCGTTCGTGATTTCTACAACCTAGCAATTCAAGGAGAAGAAACACGCTTTACGTACCCTGAAATTGTACCAAGTACGATGGCCTCACTCTCAGAATTACTTGGCGAAACCATTACAGTACAAGATTTAATGATGCGTCTTTTAAAAACATTGCAGCAATTCGCTCCAAAGTTAACACCATCTCAATTAACAATAGATGAGATTCCTTTATATGAGACGAATTTACAACGTATTATTGATCGTAATAATAAAGCACTTGGCTTAGAAAAATAAAGACCGTCGCTATTATAGCGACGGTCTTTATTTCAATTCATTATAGAATTAAAGTGCTTGAGCTGCTGTAATTAAAGCTAACTTGTACACTTCTTCTTCGTTACATCCACGAGACAGATCATTTACAGGCATGTTTAAGCCTTGTAAGATTGGTCCTACTGCTTCGAAGTTACCTAAACGTTGAGCGATTTTGTAGCCAATATTACCAGCTTCTAAGCTTGGGAATACGAATACGTTAGCATCACCTTTAATTGTAGAACCTGGAGCTTTTTTCTCAGCTACAGATGGTACGAATGCAGCATCGAATTGGAATTCTCCATCTAAAGTTAACTCAGGAGCCATTTCTTTTGCAATGCGAGTTGCTTCTACAACTTTTTCTGTTTCTGGAGATTTCGCAGAACCTTTTGTAGAGAAGCTTAACATAGCAACGCGTGGATCAATGCCGAATAACTCAGCAGTTTTCGCACTTTCGATACCGATTTCAGCTAAATCTTGGCTGTTTGGTGCAATGTTAATTGCGCAATCAGCGAATACATATTTCTCTTCTTCACGTACCATGATGAATACGCCAGAAGTTTTTGTAACGCCTGGTTTTGTTTTAATAATTTGAAGTGCTGGACGAACTGTATCAGCTGTAGAGTGAGCTGCACCACTTACTAAACCGTGTGCTTTGCCCATGTATACAAGCATTGTACCGAAGTAGTTTTCGTCTTTAAGGATTTTGCGAGCGTCTTCTTCAGTTGCTTTACCTTTACGGCGTTCAACGAAAGATGCTACCATTGCATCCATTTCTTCGTATGTAGCTGGGTCGTAAATATCAACGCCTGCTAATGTTAAATTCATGCTAGCAGCTTTTGCGCTAATTTCTTCCTTATTACCAACTAAGATTGGTTTTACTAACTCTTCTTTTGCTAAACGCTCTGCAGCGCCTAAAATTCTTTCATCAGTTCCTTCAGGAAGTACGATAGAAATGCCTTTTCCTTGAACTTTTTCTTTTACTGTTGTAAATAAGTTGCTCACGAATAAACCCTCCTACATATGTTAAAAAAACTCTATCTTTAAGAATACTGCTTTTCTTCTATATTTTAAACTTATAGCTCCCAAAAAATAGATAAAATAAAAATGATTATATTTTCATAAAATTCAGCCGTTAAATTCACCTTGCTTAAACACTTAAATGTGACAATTTTATGCGCCAAGGTTTTATATAGATGATTTTAAAACTATATATGCTATAGTTAACGTGTAAAACTATCATTAACTGAGGTGAATAGAATGAGTGAAGCAACAACAACGTTAGATGGCTGGTATTGTTTACATGATTTACGTTCTATTGATTGGGCTGCATGGAAAACATTATCTAGCGACGAACGCGGACAAGCAGTGTCTGAATTTTTAAATGTCGTTGAAAAATGGAACGAAGTAGCTACTGCGAAAAAAGGTAGTCACGCAATGTATACAGTTGTTGGCCAAAAAGCTGATATTATGCTTATGATTTTACGTCCAACAATGGAAGAGTTAAATGAAATTGAGACAGAATTGAATAAAACAACTTTAGCTGAATATATGGTTCCTGCATATTCTTACGTATCTGTTGTTGAATTAAGCAACTACCTTCCAGCTGATGAGGATCCATACCAAAACCCGCAAATTTTAGCTCGTTTATATCCTGAATTACCGAAAGCAAATCATATTTGCTTCTATCCAATGGATAAGCGTCGCCAAGGTGATGACAACTGGTACATGCTTCCTATGGAAGAACGTAAAAAAATGATGTACAGCCATAGTAAAATTGGTCGTCAATACGCAGGTAAAGTACGCCAAGTGATTTCAGGATCTGTTGGATTCGACGATTTCGAATGGGGCGTAACATTATTCGCTGACGATGTTCTTCAATTTAAGAAACTTATATACGAAATGCGCTTCGATGAAGTAAGTGCTCGTTATGGTGAATTTGGAACATTCTTCGTTGGAAACATTTTACCAGACGAAAAAGTAGAGAAATTTTTACACATATAAATGGTGAAAAGGAACGAAATTCGTTCCTTTTTTTATTCTTCTCTATATTTATCCTCAAAAATCTCCTTTTTTCTACACTTTTGAAGAAAAACCAACATTTTTTCAAATTTCTTGTAAAATTGTAACCTTTTTATATGTAAAGATATGCTAAAATAATACGAGCTATATGCTAAATAACGATGCGAAGGTGATAATCTATATGAAAAAAATCTTGTCTATTTTACTATTGCTTGTATTGTCAATTTCTTCCTTAGGAGTAACAACATCCCATGCGGAAGAAAAAATACATATTGAGGCGGCGGCTGCACTTTTATTTGATGCAGATACAGGAAAAATACTTCACGAGCAAAATCCAGATGAATTGCTAGCTATTGCTAGTATGTCAAAATTAATTGTTGTTTACGCTGTTTTAGAAGCAATTAAAGAAGGAAAAATCACATGGGATACGAAAGTAAATATTTCTGATTACGCTTATGAAGTCTCTCGTAATAATGAATTCTCTAATGTACCGTTCGAAAAAGGACGTCAATATACTGTAAAAGAATTATATCATTCTATTGTTATATTCTCTGCAAATGGATCTAGTATTGCTTTAGCAGAACTTCTTGCAGGAAGTGAGAAAAACTTCTTAAATCTTGCAAATGAACATGCTAAAAAGCTAGGATTAAAGAAATATAAATTTGTAAACGCTACTGGCTTAAATAACGCTGACTTAAAAGGAAAACATCCTGAGGGTACTGATCCAAATGCAGAAAACTCTATGTCAGCTCGTGATATGGGTATGCTTTCAAAAGCAATGATTACAAAGTATCCAGAAATGCTAGAGGATACAAAACAAAGATTTAGAAACTTCCCAGACAATCACCCAAAACCAATTCGTATGGAAAACTGGAATTGGATGTTACCAGGAGCTGCTTTCGCTTATGAAGGTACTGATGGTTTAAAAACCGGAAGTTCTGATACAGCTGGATACGGATTTACCATTACTGCTAAACGTGGTGATGTACGTCTTATCTCGGTTATTATTAAAACAAAATCAATGGATGAACGTTTCACGGAATCTCGTGAATTAATCGAATATGGATTTAATAACTTTGAAAAACAAAAACTAAAAGTTAATAAAAACAATACAATCTCTGTAGTAAAAGGGAAAGAAGACCAAGTAACTGTTGCACCCGAAAAAGAAATAACAGTAATTGCGAAAAAAGGTAGCAAAGAGCCTTATAAAATTGGAACTGAATTAGATAAATCTCTTTCTGAAGATGGACATTTAGTTGCACCTATTAAGAAAGATACCAAAGTAGGCTCAATTACTTTAGAATCAACTGATAAATATGGTTTCTTAGACGGTAGTAAAAGTATGAAAGTTACTGCAAAAACGACAGAGGAAGTTGAAAAAGCAAATTGGTTTGTGTTAACAATGCGCTCTATTGGTGATTTCTTCTCAAACTTATGGTCTAGAGTTTTTTAATAAAAAAGCTGGCTCACGCTAGCTTTTTTTATTTTCCACTCTCAATGTAAAACTTCGTTTGGTTGTCATATCTGAGTCCTTTTCCTCATACGTATGAACTAGTAATTGTTACACACTTCATCTAGAGATAAAGTGAAACTTTAATCAGTGGGGGAATCCCCCGCTGATTATTAGTTGAACCAATCGGGCGTTTACGGGCAGTTTGATCTCCCATCTAATTTCTTTACTTCAACCAAATTTTAGGGCAGGAGTCTTACTGCCCGTTAATGCGGGATAAACCTCTTTCCAAAAGGTATTACAAAAAGAGAGGTGACACATAATGGGCGTTATTGCTTATAACGAAGAAGATGTAAAGTTGTTGGCTAGACTGATGCGTGCTGAAGCCGAAGGAGAAGGGCAACAAGGAATGTTAATGGTCGGAAACGTTGGGGTAAATCGTGTCCGCGGAAATTGTTTAGACTTTAAAAGCATTCGTAATTTACGTCAAATGGTTTATCAAAACCCCGGCGGTTTTGAAGCAACGCAAAAAGGATATTTTTATCAACGGGCACGCGAACAAGATATTGCCCTAGCGAGACGGACCATTCAAGGGCAACGTTTTTGGCCTGCCAACTTTGCCTTATGGTTCTTTAGACCTGAAGGTCCTTGTCCACCAACTTGGTATAACCAACAAAACTCTGGTCGCTTTAAAAAGCACTGCTTCTTCCAGCCATCTGCTGGAGACTGCCCTAGCGTATATTAAGGAATAAAAATGAGGAGGGATTTTTGAATGGCACAGCAACAAAATCCATACTATGGAACAGGTTTTTATCAACCATCTGGAACTTATGTACAACCGCAACAAATGACTCAACAACAGCAGCAAGCGATGCAACAACAAACAGCTCAAGCTGCGCAAGCTCAATATGCAATTTCTCAAGGCATGTTACCTCTAGAGCAATCCTATATTGAAAATATCCTTCGTTTAAACAAAGGTAAGCAAGCTACGGTTGTAATGACCTATGAACGTGGCAGTTCCCTTGGCACACAATCTTATACAGGTATTATTGAAGCAGCTGGCCGTGACCATATCGTTATTAGTGAACCGCAATCAGGAAAACGCTATTTACTACTAATGATCTACTTAGATTACGTAGAATTTCCAGAAGAAATTACGTATTTACCTAGTCAACAAGCAACTTATACTCCAAGACCATAAAAAAAGCTGGCAAATGCCAGCTTTTGTTTTTTTATAATCCTTTTACAACTGCAGTCCCTACTAGGATCCACGCCACAATAAACGCTACACCACCAAGAGGTGTAATTGGACCAAAGAACTTAATACCTGTCGTACTTAATGCATACAAACTACCTGAGAACATAATAATTCCAGCTACCATTAGCCAACCAGCAGTAGTTAAAAGTGATGATTGAACCTTATCCATCAATAAAGCAACTACGAATAGTCCACCTGCATGAAACATTTGATATGTAACGCCTGTTTTCCACACTTCTAACATTTTTGCAGAAATTTTATTTTCTAAACCGTGTGCTCCAAAGGCCCCTAATGCAACAGATAGCCCCGCTGCAATACAACCTAGTAAAAAGAAAATTTTCATCTTAATTCCCCTTTTTTACCTTTATCATAAGCAATTTTTGCATATAAGCCAAACGATTTATCTTCTAAAAATCAAATAAAGAATTACCGTTTGCATCACTTTCTTTTATATATACTGGCTCCCCAGAAACAGGTGCAATTGGTTGCATAGTTGTTACTGGTTGTGATCCAATTACTTGCGATGGAATTTGCGGTTCTCTATATGTAGATGTTTCAACTTGTTCATCTAATAATAAGTCACATAAAGCACGCACAACTAATAAATGTTCTTTTGACTTTTGTCCTTCACTACTTTTTGCCTTCGCAATTTCATTCGCCATTTTATTTAAAATCTTGTCGCTAGATATTTGCATTCCTTCTCACCTCGTACTTTGTAATTCTTTCTCGAATTGCCCCAATTTCTCTACTGAACCAAATACTATTATCATATCACGTTCTTTCAATTTTTCCTGCCCTGCTGGATTATGTATAATATCCCCATTTCTTGAAATCGCTAATATTGTTACATCAAACTGATTCCTTACATTACTCTCTAGTAACGATTTACCAACTAATATTGAATCTTTTCCAACTAGAATTTCTTCAATGACAAATGACTGTTCTATTCCATACAACACTGTATCAATATAATGAACGGTTAATGGATTTGCAATACCTTTTGCGATATGAATACCCGCCATACTAGATGGATTAATAACCTTATTTGCACCGGCACGCCTTAATTTCTCTTCAGTTTCTGGCTTTTCAGATCTCGCCACAATTTTAATCGTATCGTTTAACCCTCTTGCTGTTAATGTAATAAATACATTTTCGGCATCATTTGCAACAATAGCAACTAAACCAGCTGCTTTTAAAATTCCGGCATTATGTAATACTTGATCTTCCGTTGCATCTCCATGTACAAATAAAAGCTTTTCCTGCTCCAATATACTTTCATCTTTATCAACAACGACAAATGGAATATTCTTTTCTTGCAATTCATGTACAACTTGAAGCCCCACTCTACCGCAACCACATACTATAATATGATTTTTCAACTGCGCTATTTGTTTATCCATCTTCTTCCTCCGTACTGCATGAAATAAATTCCCTTCAATAATCATAGCTGCCACTACCCCAATTGCATACGTAACAATACCTACGCCAACAGGAATAATAAGAAGCGCAAATACTTTCCCCGCTTGCGTTACAGGAACAGCATCTCCGTATCCAACAGTCAATACAGTAATCATTGTCATCCAAAATGCTTGAAACAAACTAATCTCTTCAATCGTCATAAATCCTATCGTTCCTAGAATTACAACAAAAGTCATACATATAACTGCTATCCATAATTGCTTACGTGCATTCATACCGTGTTTCAACTCTTTTCTCTATCTACAATCTTTGCCAGTGGAAATAAAATACGTATATACTAGATACGGAATCTATGAAAGAGGTTGATATAATGAAGACATTTCTTTCCGCCTTACAATGGGCACTATTTATTTTAGCTGGAAGCCTTATTGTACCAATTAGTGTCGCAACTAGTTATGGTCTTGATGGCGCTGAAGCCATTGCATTCGTACAAAGAACATTATTTGTTCTAGGCTTTGCTGGTCTCTTGCAAGCTATATTTGGGCATAAACTTCCTATTCAAGAAGGTCCTGCTGGCCTTTGGTGGGGAATTTTCTCCCTTTATGCGAGTTTAGGCGTCGTATTATTTGGATCAAGCAATGAGACACTTAAAGTTCTTCAATATGCTTTCTTATTAAGCGGTATTATTTGTATTATTCTTAGCGTTTTTGGACTTATTGATAAACTCGTTCGCTATTTTACACCGACAGTCATTGGAACGTATTTATTTCTTCTTGTCGCGCAGCTTAGTGGCTCCTTCTTAAAGGGAATGTTTGGCCTTGATGGAAAACATACAGAAGTACAACCTAACGTATTTATTCTTTCACTCATTGTTATTTTACTATCCTTTTTCATCATGAAGCTACCTATTATTGGACAATATTCCGTTCTTTTCAGTATCGTATGCGGCTGGATATTATTCGCATGTTTCGGATTATCTAATCCAATAACACCAGTGACAGACATAATCCGTTTTCCATCCTTATTTGTTTTCGGAATGCCTCGTGTTGAATGGAACATGGTAATTACGGTCATTTTCGTTACACTCTTACTTCTAACAAATATGTTAGCAAGTATTCGCGTTGTACAAAAGGTTGTCTCTAAATATGAAGAAAACGCTGCATCAGATCGTTTTAAACAAGCTGGCATTATAACAGGAATCAACCAATTGCTAGGCGGCCTATTTTCAGCTATTGGGCCTGTCGCTATTTCTGGATCAGCAGGTTTTATTGCAACGACTAATATTTATAAACGTCTCCCGTTTATATTAGGGTCAAGCTTTATTATTGTCGTTAGTATATTTCCAAAGATTACTTCATTCTTTGCAGCAATCCCTGTTGCAGTTGGTTATGCCGCTATTTATCCTGTATTCGCAAGCATGATTGGTCTCGCCTTTCGAGAATACGAAACTGTCCAGGATAAAGAACGATTATTTAAAGTAGCCGGTCTTTCAATCTTTACAGGAGTCGGAGTTATGTTTGTTCCAGCAGGAGCATATTCCACACTTCCACCATTTCTAGCATCGTTTTTAAGTAATGGTCTCGTTCTTGGATCTGTAATGGCAATCTTGCTAGAAATACTATTTTCTCGTTCCGCTGCAAAACAAATATCGTAAATTGGAAAACTTCCATTATTGCACTCTACCTTTAGAGTTGTTACGATAAAATCAAACTTTAATCATTGGGGTTTTATTCTTCCCCAATGATTATTAACCAATATTATGAGCAACAACTCATAATAATTTATCTACTTCTTTTCAAAGAGGTTTGATGTCTTACTATTATTCCTCAACATCTTCATGAACATGTATTTTGATTTCAATTAAAGAAAGGAATTTTCTATATGACTTATAAAATGATTGTTTTAGATTTAGATGATACTTTATTACGTGATGACCATACTATTTCACCTCGTACGAAAGAAGCGTTAATGACTGCACAAGAGCAAGGGGTAAAGGTTGTACTTGCTTCTGGACGTCCAACGTTTGGTATGCGCAATGTAGCCAAAGAACTTCGCTTAGAAGAATACGGCAGTTTCATTCTATCTTTTAATGGCGCAAAAATTATTAACTGTAAAACAAACGAAGAAATCTTTAGTAGTACACTATCTCCTGAAATCGTTCACAACCTATTTGAAATTAGTAAAACTGAAGATGTATGGATTCATACTTATATGGGCGATGATATCGTAACGGAAGAAAATAATCCTTATACTGAAATTGAGGGCGATATTACTGGTATGCCAATTGTTGTAGTAGATGACTTTAAAGCCGCAGTTAAAGAGCCTGTAGTAAAAGTATTAATGAATAAAGAAGCTGAACGCCTTGTTGAAGTTGAAAAGAAACTTCAACAACAACTAGAAGGCCAATTAAGCGTGATGCGTTCGAAACCATTCTTCTTAGAATTTACTGAAGCCGGTGTTACAAAAGGAACGAGCTTAAACAAACTGATTCAAAAGCTTGGCATTAAGCGTGAAGAAGTTATCGCAATGGGCGATAGCTATAACGACCAAGCAATGATCGAATTTGCTGGTCTTGGCGTTGCAATGGGCAATGCACCTGATGATATTAAAGAAATTGCGAACTACGTAACAGATACAAATATGAACGATGGTGTTGCAAAAGTTGTAGAGAAATTCGTTTTAAAAACGGATGTACTTGTTTAATATTTTCATTCACAAAACCTATTTGAAGTCAAATACTTCAAATAGGTTTTTATTTAAATTCTCATGCTTTTGTGACTATATTTTGAACTTTGCACTATTCTCGTAGTGTAAACTTTCTTTTTGTATATAATGAAACAAAATAGACTATTTTATTTTGAAAAAGAATACAAATTTACTATATACAAGCATACGTTAAAGGAGGCTACTTTATGTTATCTACACCAATCGGACGATTAAGAGCAATTGGACTAGTTGAGGGTATTTCTTTCCTATTACTATTATTTGTAGCAATGCCATTGAAATATTTTGCAGGATTTGCAACAGCTGTTAAAATTACAGGCATGGCTCATGGTGTTCTATTTATTCTATTCATCTTTGCAGTAATTCAAGTAACAATCGTACACCGTAAATCAATTTTATGGGCACTTGGAGCATTCGTTTCATCAGTTATCCCATTTGGTACTTTTGTACTAGATGCAAAATTAAAGAACGAGCAACAATGATAATAAAAAGGTAGTTAACAACTGTTAACTACCTTTTCTATTTATAAATTTGGAATTTCCCAATCAATTTCTCTTTCGCCCATATTAGCTAAAATTGTATTTATTTTAGAATATGGCTTACTACCAAAGAAACCACGTCTTGCCGATAATGGGCTTGGATGTACAGATTCGATAATATGATGATTCGGATTCGTAATTAATTTCTTCTTCGCCTGCGCATGGCGCCCCCACAATATGAAAATAACTGGCTTTTCACGTTCGTTCAATAGTTCAATTACACGATCTGTGAAGTGCTCCCATCCTTTTCCCTTATGAGAATTTGCTTCGCCTTGACGAACTGTTAATACGGTATTTAGTAATAATACTCCTTGTTCCGCCCATTTTACTAAATAACCGTTATTCGGGATTTCATAACCATATTCATCTCGAAGTTCTTTATACATATTTAACAATGACGGTGGTGTTTTAACACCAGGTTGCACAGAAAAGCTTAAACCATGCGCTTGATTCGGTCCATGATATGGATCTTGCCCTAAAATGACAACCTTTGTATTTTCATAACTTGTATACTGAAGAGCTTTAAAAATATCTTCTACCTTCGGATAAACAACATGCGTGCTGTATTCTTCTGTCAAAAAACTGGATAGAGTAAGATAATACTCTTTCTCGAATTCTGGTGCCAATAGTGGCTCCCAATCATTCTTTAAAACATTTTCCATACTGTCACTTCCTGTCTAATTAATTCACCATATCCTGTCTTGTAAATACTACGAACGAAATAACAAGAGAAACAACTGCCCAAACAGTTAAATTCATCAAAGAAAATCCCATCGATAAACCTTGTAATGCAGGTAATTTTCCTGATAAATAATCCGTTAATGATAAATTCACACTAAAAATATATTTGGCGCCTTCCCAAGATGTTGCGAACGAGCTTAAAATACCGCCTGCAATTAATGCAGCTAGCATAACGCCCATACCAGCTGGTGTATTACGAATTAAAACAGAGACCATAAATGATATAGTTCCGACAACGATAGCAACAAACCAGGCTAGTCCATACGCCATTAAGATGTATTGCCACTGCGGAATAAGATGTACAAAGTTCGTATTTAACGTTTCCTTATCAATGACGAATCCTGTTAAAACAGGTAAATTCCATCCCGAGTACCCAAATACAAGCCCTGATAATATGTAAGCAAACAAACCTACAAGAAACAGTATGAGCGAAATGAAAAATAACATCGTCACGTATTTACTAAGGAGTATTTTCCAGCGCCGAATCGGCCGCGTAAGTAACATCTTCATCGTCCCATCACTTCGTTCTCCTGAAACGATATCAATGGCGACAATCATTACGAGAAGCGGAATGAATAATGTAATTCCTTGTTCAATAAATGCTCTGACAAAAGTCGGTGCACCCGGTGCCATCGGATTAATATTATGATCTAAATAATATTGTTGTTGCTCAACTCTTACCTTTAACCAATCACGCCATTCTTCTGGCAACCTAGAATTGTTCAACCGGTTCTGAGAATCAACAATTTGCTGTTGCAATGAAACCTTCCAATCAGTTGTACCGAGTCTTTTTTGTGTCGTTTCTATTTCACGATACTGCGCATACACAAAAAGCGGGATCAAGATTGCTAAAATAAGCATGACAACAAAAATACGTTTCTTGCGGTAAATCTTTTCTGATTCATTTAAAACTAGATTCGCAAATTCACGCATGCTGCTCACCCCTTGTGAGTTCAATAAATAAATCTTCTAGCGTAAATACAAGCTCCTTAACGCTATGTACATCTATTTCATTTGCGACAAAGTGTTTATTCCAACTACTTATAGATGCAATATCCATGCGGCATAGTAATCGATCGCCTTCTACACTCACTTCCCTTACTTCTTCGGCCGCTTCTAGCATATCTTTCGCCTTAGAAATCGGTGTAACAATCCATTCTACACGATCACTTGCTGTTTTAATTAATTCTTCAACCTTGGCAACTGTTATCATCTTTCCTTTATGAATAATAGCAACGCGATCGCATATCATTTGCACTTCACTTAGCAAGTGACTTGAAATAAACACGCTCATATTTTCTTCTTTCACAAGCTTATGTATAAATTCCCTAAGTTCTCTAATCCCTGCTGGATCTAAACCATTCGTTGGCTCATCTAATATGAGCAATTTCGGATTCCCAAGGAGCGCCTGTGCAATTCCAAGGCGTTGTTTCATACCAAGTGAGTACGTTTTTACCTTGTCATAAATTCTTTCATCTAAATGAACCATTTCAGCAATTTCAATAATACGTTCATCTGATATATCACCTAACATACGAGCAAATTGCTTTAAATTTTCCCATCCCGTTAAATATGTATACAACTCTGGGTTTTCAACGATACTCCCAATTTGACGCATCGCTTCTCTGAAATTTTCCTTAATCGAATAACCACCGATAGAAATCGTACCTTCTGTCGCCTTAATCAATCCGACTAACATTCGAATGGTAGTCGTCTTTCCAGCACCATTTGGTCCTAAGAACCCGAACACTTCTCCTTGCTTTACATCAAAGGAAATATTCTCTACAAGAGTCTTCTTTCCAATTACCTTCTTCAAGTCTCGTACGGAAAGTATCGTCGTCATTTTACCCCTCCTTGTTCTAGTTTTAATTTACTTACAACATTTTGAACTAAACGTTCTGCCATATACGTATAACCTACTTCGTTCGGATGAAAATGATCAGAGTATAATAAATCTTTCCCGCGGTTTTGGAATAAATCAAATGTCGGTGTAATATACACATTTTTATCGTTTAGCGCTAATTTCTCTAAAGATGCATTCCAGTCCACAACAATGTTTGAAGACCCTTTTAAATCTTCTACATCTTCAAAAGGATTGTATAAACCAAGCCAAAAAATCGGACTATCTGTATTTAATTTACGAATTTCTTCTATAATTTTCTTTGCTTCATTTTGAAACGTCTCTGTGTCAGGACGATACGTCTCTAAATCTATTTTCCCAAGTGATTCCCAGCCTGGGAACAAATCATTTCCACCAATCGTTAACACAATTACATCTGCTTGCTTAATTGAATATTGAGCGCCATTACTTTCAATTTGTTTTAATAAATCGGGCATTTTTGCACCACTAACTGCTAAATTTGTTAATGCAATTTTTTGCTTATAATCTTTTTGTAAATCCTCTTTCATTCGCCCAACATAGCCAATTCCTTCTTTATCACCAACGCCACGCGTTAATGAATCACCTAAACTAACGATTTGTAACGTTCCCATTTTCTTTTTCTCTTTTGCCACTACATCGGTCTTTTTAATTAAATTTGAAGCTTTCGGATTTAATACATCATTTACACCTGAAACAAAGCCATATGCAAATAAACAGAAAGATGCAATTGTAATGAGTAGAATTACTTTTACTACTTTTGATCTCATATCAAAACCCCTTTTAGCCCTCATAGATTGTCCATAATTATACCAAACGAAATTTTGAAAAGCGATTTTCACACCTTCTCAATTATGTCGTTTCTCTATCTACTAACTCTGGTAATAACTCTATCTGCTTCACATCTAATTTCTCTTCATTAATCTTTTCATATAATAATTCAAACGCTTTCACTCCAACGTTTTTACTAGAATGCGAAATCGTCGTTATACCCAATATATCTGCCACCTCTTGATCATCACACCCGATAATCGTAATATCCTCTGGAATACGAACTCCTTGTTTTTTTGCTTCTGTAACCATCCCCGCTGCAATATGGTTACAAGATACAAGGAACGCCGTCGGTTTTACTGACATATGAGCCCATTCTCTAATTACATTGCGTCCATCTTCCACTGTAAAACATCCCTCAAATTTCCAGGTCTCTAACGGTGTTACGATACTCTGTTGAAGCGAATCTTCGTACGCCTTCTTTCGTCTTTGGCTATTAACGCTATTACTTCTTCCAATACAATATCCAATACGTGTATGACCGGCATCTATTAAGCTTTTCATCCCACGTGAAAATACTTTGTAGTAATCGATATGGACACTTGAAATATACTTCGAATCTATTTCTTCACACATAACAATCGGGCCGAATTTCGTATATTCTTCAAGCTTCTCCTTACTATTTGTCCGAGAACAAATAATAACCCCATCAAGCTTTTTCATTTTTAACATATTCAAAATTTCTAGTTCTCTTTCTTCACTATAATTCGTCTGGCAAAGCATCATATTATAATTATTCTTTGCTGTCTCTTTTGATATCCCCTCGATAATAGCGCTATAATATTGATCATTTACGTGTGGCAATAAAACGCCAATTACATTCGTTTTTCCTTTCACTAAATGAATTGCATTCACGTTTTGCGTGTAATTTAATTCTTCTATAATCGCTAAAATTTCTTTTCGTTTCTGTTCATTTACGTACGGATGATTATTTAGTACACGTGAAACAGTTGAAACAGATACTCCAGCAAGTTCAGCAATCTTTCTTATATTTGTCATCTCATTTTCCCCTTCTCACAAAAATTCTTCCTTGACCTGGTAAGCTTTCCACAATATATCCTTTCCTAGCAAATACATTTAGAAAGGATATACAACTATGCTTCGATTCAAATTAGAATATATATTTTTCATTGGCGGTTTACTCATTCTTGCCATCGGTATTAATATGATGACGACAATTACTTCCTTTGGACTTAGCCCTTATGATTCCTTCTTTATTGCACTATATCAAAATTTTGGGATAAGTATTGGTTTTTGGATTTTCATGATTAACTTTGCCTTTACACTTATCGTACTCTTTTGGAATAGAAAACAAATTACAATCGGTACAATTGTAACGATGGTTCTTATTTCTCTTTTTGTTGATTGGATTGGTTCCATTACAACTATTATGGACGCTATCCGCTCTCTTCCAAAATATATAACACTTATTTGCGGAAATCTATTCGTTGGAGCTGGAATTGGTCTTTACGTCTCTACAAACCTTTGTGCAGCGCCTCAAGAAGCTTTCGTTTTAACGGTTGCCGAGAAGAAAAAATGGACGTTTAGAAGAACAGAGATTTCATTAGCCTTTTTATTTTTAACGTTAAGCTTTTTATTAGATGGACCTATCTATTTTGGAACAATCATCTTATCCTTTACAACAGGCTGGATTATCCAAGCATTTATTCAAGTTGGTACGCAGATTTTAAATAGAAAAGAGCCTATTAAGCAAGCTGCTTAATAGGCTCTTTCTGTTTTATGGTAAGAGATACTACTTAGCATCCCCTTCAATTCGATAGTTCGCTTTCAAACAATCTATTTCTTCATACCCTTGCAACGTATGTAGAATATAATCATAATCAGCAAGAGACGCACGATGCGTTACAATTACAATTTCAGCCTTTCCTTTCTCTTCAAGCGGCATTTGAATAATTTTCTCAAAGCTAACTCCGCGCTCAGAGAACAATGAAGTAATTTTTGCAAATACACCAATTTCGTCTTTTACATGCAGTCTTAAAAACTTTTTCACGACAATTTCGTCTGGCTCTTTTAATACTTTTTGATATTGTGGGACTACAGCACTATTTCCTGTTACCCCTAATCTAATATTTTGCATTACAGCAACTAAATCCGAAACAACAGCTGTCGCTGTCGGTAAACTTCCTGCGCCTGGTCCATAAAACATCGTTTCTCCAACTGCTTCACCGTACACATACACAGCGTTATATTCATTTTGTACTGCCGCAAGAGGATGTGTATTTGGAAGTAAAGTTGGTTCAACTGTAACCTCCAATTTTTCACCATCTCGTTTTGCAAGACCGATTAATTTAATTGTATAGCCTAAGCTCTTACTGTATTCAATATCTTCCTCTGTAATAGAGGTAATCCCTTTTACTTTCACATCTCCAAGCTCTACATTTGTAGAGAAACCGAGGGTAGCTAAAATCGTCATTTTTCTTGCTGCATCTAAACCTTCTACATCTGATGTTGGATCTGCTTCTGCAAATCCAAGTTGTTGGGCTTCTTTTAACACGTCGTTATATGCTCTCCCTTCGTCTGACATTTTCGTCAAAATAAAATTTGTTGTTCCATTTACAATTCCCATTACTTTCGTAATAAGATCTGAAGAAAGTCCTTCTACGATACTGCGTAAAATTGGAATTCCCCCTGCCACACTCGCCTCATAGAATAAATCAGCCTTATTATCTTTTGCTGTCGCTAATAATTCAGCTCCATGTAATGCCATTAAGTCTTTATTTGCAGTTACAACATGCTTTCCGCTTTTTAAAGCTTGTAAAATATATGATTTTGCATCATCAATGCCACCCATCACTTCAATGACAACATCAATATTTGGATTATCTAAAATTTCATTTGCATCTTGTGTTAATAGAGTAGAAGGTACCTCTACCTCTCTCTCTTTCTCAATGTTTTGCACTAATACTTTCGTTACCTTCACTGGACAACCTACTTGGTGTATGAGTCGTTCTTGATGATCCGTAATAATACGAACCACACCACTGCCAACTGTCCCAAGACCTAATAACCCAACTTGAATTTCTTTCATAGTACTGTCCACCCCTCAAAAATTGTGTTTAGATGAAATTATATGAGTAAAAAATCTGAAAAACAATGTATTTTGAACATTCGGAAAAATAAAGGTTAATCTTTACAAGGAAAACGTTACCACGTGTTACACAATCTTTCTTTACAATATATAAGGGGTTTCTTGATACACGTAATAATTCAACCAATTAGAAAACAATAAATTACCATGACTCCTCCACCTAACAAGCGGCTTTTCATCTGGATTATTATGTTTAAAATAGTTTTTTGGCACATCAATATTTAATCCCTTGTCACGATCTCGTTCATATTCTTGTTTTAACGTCTCACAACTATATTCGCTATGTCCAAGGGCAAACACTTGCCTTCCTTCTGGCCCAATAACAAGGTGAACACCTGCTTCTTCAGAGTTTGCTAACAATGTTAATTCTTTCACTTCTCTAATATCATTCTCTCGTACTTCTGTATGACGAGAATGCGGAGCAAAAAACAATTCATCAAATCCTTGTAATAATTTCACATGTTGCTCGCAAACTTCATGTTCAAATACACCAAACATTTTTTCCTTAAGGGGATACTTTGGAACACCATAATGATAGTACAAGCCAGCCTGTGCCCCCCAGCAAATATGGAGCGTAGATGTTACATTCGTTTTTGAATACTCCATAATATGTTTAAGCTCTTCCCAATAATCTACCTCTTCAAAAGCAAGGGTCTCCACTGGCGCTCCTGTAATAATGAGCCCATCAAACTTTTCATTTTCAATATCACGAAACGTTTTATAAAAGCTTGTTAAATGTTCTTGCGTTACATTACGCGATAGATGTGATTCCATATGAAGCAAATGAACATCTAATTGTAACGGTGTGTTTCCAATTAAGCGAAGTAATTGCGCCTCTGTGTCTTGCTTCGTTGGCATTAAATTTAATATAGCAATTTTTAAAGCACGTATATCTTGTGTTTCTGCCCGCTCCTTCGTCATTACAAAAATATTTTCTTTTTGCAACACTTTGCGAGCCGGTAAATCTTTATCAATTATGATCGGCATGTGTTTTGCCTCCAACTAGAGCTGCTTCCAAATCTGCAATAATATCAGAAACATCTTCTATACCAACCGATAAACGAATTAAATCAGATGTAACACCAGCTAAACGCTGATCTTCAGCATTTAATTGTCTATGCGTCGTACTAGCGGGATGTATAACGCAAGTTCGTGCATCAGCTACGTGCGTTACAAGAGTTGCTAGTTTTACATTTGCGATAAATTCTTTTGCTGCTTCTAATCCGCCTTTAATACCGAAAGTTAAAACACCACTAGCACCTTTTTTCAAGTACTGTTGTGCTAACGAGTAATTTTCATTACTATCTAATCCCGGATAATTCACCCATTCAATACGTTCATGATTAGCAAGCCACTTAGCAACTGCCAGAGCATTTTCGCTATGACGCTCCATTCGTAAATGCAATGTTTCTAAGCCAATATTGCTAATATATGCATTGAATGGGCTCATACAATTTCCATAATCTCTTAATAGCTGAACACGTGCTTTCACAATATACGCTGCTGCACCAAAGTTTTGAACGTAACTTACACCGTGATAACTTGGATCTGGTTCAACAAGCTCAGGATACTTTCCATTTGTCCAATCAAAGTTTCCACCGTCAATTACAATACCGCCTAAGGAGCTCGCATGCCCATCGATATACTTCGTCGTAGAATGAACAATAATATTTGCCCCATGTTCAAATGCCTGGCATAAATAAGGAGTTGCTAATGTATTATCAACGATAAAAGGTACCTCTAATTCTTTAGCGGCAGCTGAAAATTCTTTAAAATTTAAAACATTCATCGCTGGATTTCCTAACGATTCTGCATAGATAAGTTTCGTCTTGTCATTAGCAAGCGCCGTAATTTCATCTGCCGTTAAATTTGGATTAAAGAACGTAACATCAATGCCAAGCTTACGTAAACTCACCCCAAATAAATTAAACGTTCCCCCGTAAACAGTTGAAGAGCAAAGTAAATGGTCTCCACTACTACAAATATTTAAAACTGCGAGCATAATAGCTGCTTGCCCAGAAGCCGTTGCAACAGCTCCTACACCGCCTTCTAAATCTGATAATTTCTGCTCAAATGCTGCTAGAGTAGGGTTTCCAATACGTGTATAAATATATCCTTCTGCCTCTAAGTTAAATAGAGCTGCTAAATCATCCGAAGTATCGTATTTATACGTTGTGCTTTGATAAAGTGGTAAAACACGTGGTTCACCATTCTTTGGCGTATAGCCACCTTGCACACAAATTGTTCCTTTTCCCCATGATTCTCCCATCTCTCATTCTCCTTTCTTTTATACAAAATAAAAAACTGCCCCTTTCCTGAAAACAAGAAAGGAGCAGTTTGAAAACACGCTCTAAAGGCTCTTTCTTATCTCTCAGGATTACTACCTGCAGGATTTGGCACAATTCCGTTATACGGCTGTTGCCAAGGTTTCATCGGGCCTGTCCCTCCACCTTTTCTTGATAAGACTATGCAATTACCGTTGATTTTATAGCAATAATTTCCTAATGTCAAACAGTTTTTCTGAATGTTCTAAAATAAATGTTAACAGTTTCATATAAAGCAACAAAAGAAATATATTCTAGTCTATTTCAAAAAAGACCTTTAAAAACCTCAAATCAGTCTATAAAATTAAATAAGTAATTTAACCTATAAATTCAAATTCCCCAAAAGTTAGCCTATATGTTGAATAGGCCATCTTCTCAAAAAGATACTATATATATTCAATCCATTTTTCACTAGTATATTTCACTTTTTTCCCTACTAAGATTTACATAACGGAGGTATAACATGACAAATAAAAAAGATATGCATTACATACTTGCTCTATATGGCATTCTTCTAGGATCTATAGTAGGAGCTACAGTCTGGTTATTTTTAGTCACAATAAATATTGGAATCCACTTTATTTGGGGATACTTGCCTGAAGTTCTCTCTTTTCCCTCTTATTACACCCTTTGCGTAACAATAATTGGCGGGGTCCTTGTTGGTCTATCACAAAAACATTTCGGTACATACCCACGCCTTATGCCTGAAGTAATGGCTGAATATAAAAAAACTGGTCGAATCGAATATCGCTTTGTCCATCGGGCTACTTTAACAGCGATTATTGTTTTAATTTTCGGTGCTAGTCTTGGTCCAGAAGCCGCACTAGTTGGAATTATAGGCGGACTGTGCACATGGGTAGGGGATCGCTTTAAATTTGCCTTAAAGGGTATGAATGAGCTAACCGAGATCGGAATTGGCGCTACTTTAAGTGTCATTTTTAATGCACCATTATTCGGTTATTTAGCACCAAATGAAAATGAGGGGGAAGAAATTGCTGCTTTTTCTAAAGGAAAAAAAGCGATTGTATACTTAGCTACTACTTTCGCAGGTTTTTCTGTTTATTTACTACTGAGTAAACTTGATAATCGTGGATCCTTTATTGTTGATTTCGGGGAAGGTGCACTTTCTTTCAATGAATGGATTGCATTTCTTCCACTTGCTAGTATCGGCGCTATAGTTGGTTTCTTTTATTTCAAGTTAGAATTCACATTAGAAAAGTTAATTCACCCTTTTAGAGAATACAAGCTGACACTCGGAATTATCGGTGGTATTTTATTAGGAATCGGGGGAACTTTTCTTCCGTACACATTATTTTCAGGGGAACATCAATTAAAAGAATTAGTTGTTGAATGGAGCCATTTATCTTTTTGGATACTACTTCTTTCAGGGATTTTAAAGTTGTGCATTACTGCCGTTTGTTTGAACACAGGGTGGCGAGGTGGACATATCTTCCCAATTATATTTTCTGGTTCAAGTATCGGATACGCTGTAGCATCTATTCTTCCTATAGATCCAGTAGCATCTGTTGCCATCGTAACGACAGCAATTTCAAGCTATGCGTTACGAAAGCCAATAGCTATAACATTACTATTACTTATGTTTTTCCCGCTTAATTTACTATTGCCCATGCTTGGTGCAGCTGCTATCGGGAATGCCTTTCCACTCCCAAAACATAACGAAAATAAAAATTAATAAAAATAGGCAGTGGGGACGAAAGCTCCACTGCCTATTTTTATTACACATGCTGCTTTAATAAAGCTTCTAACTCCTCAAAATTATGCACTTCATATGTCGGTATAATCCCACTATCATTTAATTTCCTTTCTGGATTAAACCAACAAGTATCAATTCCCGCTACATATCCACCTTTAATATCAGCGCTTAATGAATCCCCAATAATCAGCCCTTCTTCAGGTGCAAAGTTAGGAATCCGTTCAAAAACATAATCAAAATACTCTTTCATCGGTTTTTGAAAACCTGTATCTTCCGAAACAAAGACATCTTTAAATAATGAATGTAACCCTGCATTACGCAAACGTTTATCTTGCGTCTTAGAAACACCATTTGTCACTATATACAATTCATACTCCCCTTGAATTTGATTTATAAATTCAAACGCACCTTGCATGAGTTGATTTCCTTCTTCTAAGTAGTTACGATAATTATTTTCGAATAATATTCCATTTACTTCTTCTCCATACTCTTTAAACAACAGAGAGAATCGTGTATTTACAACTTCATTGCGTGATAGTTCACCTTTTTCAAAAGCATCCCAAAGACCTTTATTTATTTTTTTATAACGAGTCTCTATCTCGTCTGTTAAAGGGATTCCCTTCTCTTCAAAAAGTACCCGTAAAGCCACTTTTTCAGCCTTTTGGAAGTCTAGTAATGTATCATCTACATCAAATAACAATGTTTTATATTTTTTCATAAATTCATCACACTCTCTTTTCTACAAAAACAAATTTACATAAATCATATCATTCCTTCTTGTAAAGATAATAGGAGATATCTCATACTATACATAGGGGTGAAAATATGAAAATCAGCAAAAATGAGGAAGAAATTTATCAATACATGCGAATCCATCAATTCCATACCCTATTTTCATTTCATGTCTTGCCATATGTAGAGCTGCATTCTTTTCAAACGAAAGAGATGATATGTAGCGAAGGAAATGCTCTTCCTTATCTCTATTACTTAATTTCTGGGAGAGCCAAAATATATATGAGTCATAAAAACGGGAAGGTTTCATTAATTAATTTTATTCAAGCACCATCTTTTATCGGAGAATTAGGATTAATAGGAGTAGAAAATATTACTAAGTCCGTTGAAGTACTAGAAGATTGTGTGTGTTTGGCACTTCCTCTTAAAGATTGTCAGCAACTTTTATTACAAGATGCAACGTTTTTACAGCACTTATGTAAATTTATTGGAGAAAAGACAATTACTCGCACTGAAAATTACGCAAAAAACTATAGTTATCCTTTTGAAAATCGATTAGCTGCTTTTATTTTATTAACAGAGCAAAATAATTGTTATATAGAAAAGCATACCGAGGCCTCGGAATATTTAAATGTCAGCTACCGTCATCTTTTATATGTATTAAATCAGTTTTGCCAACAAAATTATTTAAGAAAAGAAGGCCGAACATATTATATACAAGATCGAAATACATTAGAAAAGCTGGCTGATGAACTAAAAATATAAAAAAGCAGCATTAACGTTTACATGTTAATGCTGTTTTTTCGAGTGACGATTATAATTTTAATTAAAATTTACTTGCTACTTTAGCTGCTTCTTCAAGACCTGCAGCGATGATTTCTTCTGCTTTATCTGGGAATTGGTTATGTCCTTCAATAACTACTGTTTCCATGTTTGTTGCGCCGAAGAAGCCCATCATACTTGCTACATATTTAACAGCCATTTCTACCTCAGCTGCTGGACCTTCTGAATATACGCCGCCTCTTGCATTTAATAATGCAATCTTCTTATCTCCAATTAGGCCAACTGGACCCTCTGGCGTATATTTGAACGTTTTACCAGCACGGTTTAAATAATCAATATATGTGTGCAATACTGCTGGAATCGTTAAGTTCCATAATGGGAAGCCGAAAACAACTTTATCAGCTTCTAGGAATTGATTTAAATACTTATCAGCAACTGCTACTGCTTTTGCTTCTTCTTCTGTTAAATCAAATCCTTTACCTACCTTGAATGTACCATTGATCATGTCTACGCCTACGTATGGTAATTCTTCTTTATATAAATCAAGTTCTACTACTGTATCATTTGGGTGTGCTTCTTTATAGTTTGCTAAAAATGCCTCATATAATTTTACACTAACTGCTTGTTCCGCTGGACGGTTATTTGCTTTAACGAATAAAACTGTTGCCATTATTTATTCCTCCTAGTACTCACTCTTATGTTGTTATATGCTTTCAAAAAAGGTATCCCTTGTAATTGTTGTTTTGTTGCTTACAAACATATTTTATCTTTATATAAAGACAATTTCGTCCTCACATAGACGTATTTTTCCATAAAAAAAGTCCACCTTCTAAAGGCGAACTTGGTCTTACGACTTTCGTCTTATACAATTCCATTTTTAACTGCATATAATGCCGCTTGCGTACGATCAGATAAATTCAACTTACTCAAAATACTACTTACATGCGCCTTAACCGTCTTTTCTGTAATAACTAAAACAGATGCAATTTCCTTATTGCTCATCCCTTTCGCTAATAGCTGCAATACTTCATTTTCTCTCGCTGTTAGCACATCCACTTGAATAGAAGATTCTTCTTCCTTTTCTTCTACAGGTAATGTTTGAGAGAGAAGAGCATTTGCTATATCCGGATGTAATTGAATATTACCTTTATATGCGCTTCGAATAGCCTCAACAAGCTGATCTGGTTCTACATCTTTTAAAATATACCCACTTGCTCCAGCCCTTAATGCAGGTAACACATGCGCCTGATCAGAAAAGCTAGTTAATACAATTACTTTCACATTTGGATACTCGTTTTTTATATATGCCGTCGCCTCAACACCATCCATTTCAGGCATATATAAATCCATTAATATAACATCGGGATTTGTTTCTCCTACTTTCACTAACGCTTCTTTCCCATTATTCGCTTCTCCAACTAACTCTAAATCTTCCTGTGTACTTAAGAAAAATGCTAATCCTTTTAAAACGACTGTATGATCATCAACTAACAATACTTTTATTTTCACAAACTTCCCTCATTTTCACATCATAATGGTACATTTACTTTTACGCTCGTTCGTTTATTACTACTTACAATTTTAATTGTTCCACCAACTAATTCTACTCTTTCACGCATCGTAGTCATACCTAGTGATTTCTTTTCTTTTATATTCTTTTCCACAAAGCCCTTTCCTTGATCAACTATTTCTAATGATACATTTTTCTCATTCACTGTAAAATAAATCGTCGCTTCTTTTACACCTGCATGCTTACTTACATTGTTCAGTGCTTCTTGGCCTATGCGCCACAAAGCTTCTTCTACTACACGAGGTAAATCACGAACACCCGTAACTTGCTCCCTAATTTTCAGTCCCAAATTTTCACCGTACTGCTTTAGAGCTGGCAATAATCCTTTTTCTAATCCTGCCGGACGAAGCTGCCAAATTAATGTCCTCATTTCTTTCAAAGCTCCTTGCGCAAGTTCACGCATCTCATGCAAAGATTGATCTACCTTTTCATTTTTACCTTTTAAAACTGCCTCGGCGCCTTTTGTCATGAAGGTTAATGAAAATAATTTTTGCGAAACAGAATCATGTAAATCTCTTGCTAACCGATTTCTTTCTTCCATTCGTACAAGTTCACGGCGCTGCTCGTTTAACCTCAAATTCTCTATTATTAACGAAACATGGTTCGATAATGCTTGAATTACATCTATTGTATTAGCATCAAACTCTCCATTATTCAAACTAACACATAAAACACCAAATATATGGTTTTGAATATGTATTGGTGTAGCAATAACAGCTCGATTTAGATGTACATTATGTCCTATTTGATGTTTTATTAGAACTGGTTCATCTTGTTCTAACGCCTTCTTGGCCGCCTCTTTTACATCCTCTTGTAACTCTTCCTGAACGTAAGACGCTCGCAGAGATAATTCTTTTTCCTCCCTAATAAAAAGCGCTACTTGATTCCATTGAAATACTTCACCTACGTGATTTACCACCTTTTCAGGTAGTACATTAAACTTATGAATCATTTTTAAATCTTGAATGAAACGCTCTAATTTCACATAATAATGTGCTCTTCTCTTTTCATTTTCATATAATTTTGTTCGCTTTAAAGCCGTACCAATTTGGAAGGCAACCGATTGGAGTAATACTAATTCTTCTTCTGAAAAATGTGTTTTACCCGGACTTGCAACATTTAACACCCCAAATTTTTCTCCCCCAGCTTTTAAAGGAACCGTAGCATGATGAAGAATGCCCTCCGTATCCCCCCAATTATATTCAATTGCATTATTAATTCTTTTACATTCAATAATATTAACGGCTCTCTCCAATTTTCCATCTACAAAACCTCGTAAACACCAACATTCACCTTCGCACATCGGGCGTTTATTTTCATATGTAAGTGCCTCTGGTAATTGATAATCAATTAACTTCGTATACTTACCATTTTCATCCGCAAGAAAAATCCATCCTGTCGTTAAACCTGTTACACTTAGCAATTTCTCGAGGACAGCTTGCAATACATGATATGTATCATTTGATGTATTTAATGTTTCTGCAATTTCCTTTAATATAACTAATTCATTCGTACGATTATCTCGAAACATACTCAGTCTCCTGCATACAAGATTTTAAATAGCTCTTAAAATAAATCATCTACTTTTCACTTTGTACTTATTCGTAACATTGATATAATGGTGAAAACATAGTTTTCATTATATCACTCGAGGGGGCTTTCATAATGACATTAAATAAAGCACTTACTATCGCTGGTTCTGACACAAGTGGCGGTGCTGGTATACAAGCAGATTTAAAAACATTCCAAGAACTGGGCGTATACGGAATGACATCTCTTACAACAATCGTAACGATGGATCCACATAACAGTTGGGCACATAACGTATTTCCAATCCCAGCTTCTACATTAAAACCACAATTAGAAACAACAATTGAAGGTGTTGGCGTAGACGCTTTAAAAACAGGTATGCTTGGATCAGTAGAAATTATTGAAATGGTTGCAGAAACAATCGAAAAGCACAATTTCAAAAATGTAGTAGTTGACCCTGTTATGGTATGTAAAGGTGCAGATGAAGCATTACACCCTGAAACGAACGATTGCTTACGTGACGTTCTTGTGCCAAAGGCATTAGTTGTAACGCCAAACTTATTTGAAGCTTACCAATTAAGCGGTGTGAAAATTAATTCTCTTGAGGACATGAAAGAAGCAGCGAAGAAAATCCACGCTTTAGGTGCCAAATACGTACTAATTAAAGGCGGAAGCAAACTTGGTACGGAAACTGCAATCGACGTCCTATATGATGGAGAAACATTCGATCTTTTAGAATCAGAAAAAATTGATACTACAAATACACACGGCGCAGGTTGCACATATTCTGCTGCAATTACAGCAGAACTTGCAAAAGGAAAACCTGTGAAAGAAGCAGTAAAAACTGCTAAAGAATTCATCACAGCTGCTATTCGTTACTCATTCAAAATTAACGAATACGTAGGTCCAACTCACCATGGTGCATATCGTAAATTCGTTGTATCAAAAGAACTTGTCTAATATATAAATAAAAACACTCACAAGGTTCATACATTGTCTCTGTGAGTGTTTTTTATAAGCTTTATGTCTTCCGGTCATCTTATCTTTAAGATGCAGAGCTGACCTTATTTCTACCATTTCGTTTCGAGTAGTATAACGCATCATCCGCCGCTTGAATAAATTGCTCTGATGCCCCTTCATACTCTGAAACCCCTACCGAAACTGTAATTTTTATTTTTGTTCCATCTAACAATTCAAATGAATGTTTTTCAACAGCTATACGAGTTTGTTCCCCAACATGAATTCCATAAACCATTCCTTTCCTTGGTATCAAAAGCGCAAACTCCTCTCCACCCTTTCGAAAAACCAAATCCGGAAATGCTGACATTTCTCGCAAAATATGCCCTACTTGTTTTAACACTTCGTCTCCCGCTGGGTGCCCATACGTATCATTTACATGCTTAAAATGGTCAATATCTATAAGTAGTAAACAAAGTGAATCGTTTTTCAAGTGTTTATTACTAATATGACGATTCATCTCTAAATCAAACTGTCTTACGTTTCCTAGACCTGTCAATGCATCTATCGTTGCGTATTGCTTCATCGTTTGAAATAGCTCATTGGATTGTAAAACATAATTTGCACTTATGAATGTTATGTAACCTGTAATAATACTAGAAATTAAATATAATCCCACTATGTGGATCTCTTTAATTAACCATATATATAACGCTGGGATTAGAATAGATAAAATATATGCGTGTAACCATACCCACTTTTCCCCTAAAGAAAGCTTCATACGCGAAATAAAGATACTCCCTATTCCTATCGCAATGATTGTATAAAAGGCCACTTGAGAAGCTAATGAATAATCCATAAACAACAGTCTAGTTACTAAAATCATAATAATTGTTATGGTACTCGCTATCGGCCCTCCAATAATAACAGCTAGAATAACAGCTAAGTAGCGTAAATCCAATAGGATGGTACCAACACGAACACCGAAATACATTAGTAATATACCTAGTATCCCAGTAAAAATGCCTACTACACATTTCTGCCCAAAAGAGAATCCTTCTTTTAACGGCTTATCTCTTAAAAGCTGACCTCCAACAAAAATAAAGGAAAGAATAATTGTTGTATTTACAAATAAGTCCCTTAACATAAAATGATCTCCTTACTTTTCTATCTATCCCTTTCCTTACTTTATTGTATACGAAATCCCTATAATTCCCAAAGTTTTTATTTATTTTTTGCTGTTCCACGTGAAACAGCAAAAAATAAAAAGGGCGAAAACTCGCCCTTTTTCATTAACAACAGCGTGATATTTTTCCACCCTTTGCGTTAAATCTTGCTTCTTGTGCCTCAGCAAAAAATTGCTTTTGACATAAAACCTCTTCTTCAGGATGATGCTTTTTCATATGCTCCACATATACTTCATAACTTGGTACCCCAACGAGCAAACTAATAAAGCGCTTCCTTTCCCCCCATACTTGCCACAGCTTTTTAAGCATAGTTCCTCGACTCACTTTCATCTCTAGGAATATATGGTGCCTCTTTTAACGGCATTGGCTTATTTCTTAATACTTGTATCCAAATTCGAAGTGCTGAAATTAACACAGCGATTACAACTATCATAAAAATCCCACAAAGCGCTGCATCGATATAATCATTAAAAATAATTTGCTTCATTTGAGTAACATTTTTAGCTGGTGCTAACACTTTCCCTTCATCTAACGCTCCCTGAAACACCTTCGCGTGAGATAGAAATCCGATTTTAGGATTTTCATGAAATAGCTTTTGATAACCAGCTGTCATTGTTACAATAAGCAATCCCACAGTTGGAATAAGTGTTACCCAAACGTACGCCTTTTTCCCCATTTTGAACAAAATTGTCGTTCCAAGTAATAATGCAATACCTGCTAGCATTTGATTTGCAATACCGAAAAGTGGCCATAATGTATTAATTCCACCGAGCGGATCTATTACCCCTTGGTATAAGAAATATCCCCATCCTAATACACATAATGTTGTAGCGATTACATTCGCTAATGTAGAATCCGTTTTCCCAAATGGCTTATATACATGCCCTAAAATATCTTGAATCATAAATCGGCCGACACGCGTTCCGGCATCAATCGTTGTTAAAATAAATAGGGCTTCAAAGAGAATCGCAAAATGATACCAAAATGCCATCATGGCCGTTCCACCTATTACTTGTGAGAAAATATATGCCATACCTATCGCTAATGTTGGCGCACCACCTGTACGTGATAAAATCGTTTGCTCTCCAACATTTACAGCAAGATCTTTTAATTCATTTGGTGTAATAGCAAATCCCCATGAGGAAATAACTTGAGCTGCCTGCGAGACATCTGTACCGATAAGTGCTGCGGGACTATTAATTGCAAAATACGTTCCCGGTGTTAATACACAAGCTGCAATCATCGCCATCGCTGCTACAAACGACTCCATTAACATTGCTCCATAACCGATTGGCTGTGCGTGTCCCTCTTGCTCAATCATCTTCGGCGTCGTACCTGATGAAACAAGAGCATGGAATCCAGACACTGCACCACAAGCAATAGTAATAAATAAGAATGGGAATAAGTTTCCAGAGAACACAGGACCAGTTCCATCAATAAATTTCGAAACTGCTGGCATTTGTAAATCTGGTGCTACAATTAAGATACCGATTGCTAACCCTACAATTGTTCCAACTTTTAAAAATGTACTTAAATAATCACGTGGTGCTAAAAGCATCCAAACTGGTAATGCAGATGCAATAAATCCATATACAATAAGCATAATAGCAATTGTTTCACCACTAAATGTGAACATACTTGCAAGTGTTGGATTTTCTGCTACATACTGTCCTCCAACAAGAGATAAAATAAGTAGGATAATACCGATTACTGATCCTTCTCCAACACGACCAGGCCTAATATAGCGCATATAAACTCCCATTAAAATAGCGATAGGAATCGTTGCTGCTATCGTAAACATTCCCCAAGGACTTCCGATTAGTGCCTTTACTACGACCAACGCTAATACTGCTAATAAAATAATCATAATTCCTAAAATACCTATCATTGCAATTAGTCCTGTAACAGGTCCAATCTCATCTTTAATCATTTCTCCTAACGATTTACCATTACGTCTCATTGAAGCAAATAAAATAACAAAATCTTGGACAGCCCCCGCAACAACTACCCCAACAATAATCCAAATGGTCCCTGGTAAATACCCCATTTGTGCCGCTAAAATCGGTCCTACTAAAGGTCCCGCTCCAGCAATCGCTGCAAAGTGATGTCCAAACAATACCCACTTATTTGTTGGAACATAGTCTTTCCCATCATTTAATGTATGGGCTGGTGTTTGCCGATTATCATCTAAATTAAAAACCTTTCTCGCTATAAATCTACTATAAAAGCGATAAGCAACTGCATATACACATACGGCAGCTACTAAGAGCCATACAGCATTAATGGTTTCACCTTGTGATAAAGCTATTACCCCAAAAGCACCTGCTCCTACTGCTGTAATAACGCCCCAAAGTAAGATCGATTTCAATGTCTTCACATACAATTCCCCCAATACTATTTCTTAGTGGAGATTGTACTAAATTTTCTGAATATTTAACTTGAATCCTCCCTATCATGAAGGATTTTTAGTTTATCATGTTAAAATACTCTCATTATCTACTATAATTCAATGTTATTTCGAAGGCGTTTTACATAATTACGACTGACTGGAATCGGTTGCTCATCATACCTATCTAAATACAAATTATACGTGCCATTATAATAAGGTTTCAGTTCTTTTACATATGACATATTAATTAAATAGCTTTTATGTACACGTAAAAAATCATATGCATTTAGCTTATTTTCTAATTCCTGAAGTGTATATGTTGAAATATACTGATTATTCGTTGTGTAAATTGAAACAGTTTTATTTTCTTTATTTTTACTTACATATACGATATCTTCTGGAAGAATATATCGTATGCCCTCTTGACTTTCTATCGGTAGTTTTCGCAAATAACTCTTTGCTTTCTCGCCTTGTTCTTTACCTATTTTATATAAAAGAAATTGTAAATCTTCTTCACGAAATGGTCGCAATAAATAATAAAATGCTTGGAAACGAAAAGCTGTAATAGATTCTTCTATGTTTTCACCTACAAAAATAAATTTTGTATAGCAATTTATTTCTCGTAATAAACTTGCATATTCAAAACCAGTACCATCTAGTAATTTGGAACTTAAAAAAACAAAGTCTGGTATATGTTTTTTCATCATAAATAAAGATTCTGTTCCTGTCTTTGCTTCAAAACATTCTACATTTCTCATATTTTCAGTGAAATTTTCAGCTAACTCTCTTCTCTCTTCTGCCTCTTCCATAATCAGTAAAATTTTCATTTCTTCAACCACCTAATTCTTTGTCCATATGTCCTGTTGTATACATTCGCTTTTATAAGAAATAATCCCTTTTTCTTACTATACCATTATTTATCTAAAAAAACAGAAAAAAGGAAACCCCTTCGGTTTCCTCTCCCCCTTTATCCTACATTAACTGCCTAGAAAGAGCCGAGTAGTGTAGGGTAATAAACGATCAGGCATACATTTAAAATTTCACTTTATACTAATTCTCGTTGCTTCGTTTCTTGTCCAAGTATTACTACAGCGAATACACCAATTAAGATTGATCCGCAGAAAATCGTAAATATTAATGATAGTGAAGCTTCTGAGGCAACTAAATACCCCACTAATAATGGTCCAAGAATACCACCAATACGCCCAAACGCTGCTGCCATTCCTGCACCTGTACCACGAATAACGGTTGGATACTGCTCAGGTGTATAGGCGTATAATGCTCCCCAAGCACCTAAGTTAAAGAAGGATAGTAACATACCTGCCACGATTAATACTGTTAATGAATCCGCAACCCCAAACAAATAAGCACTGCAAGCTGTCCCAATTAAATACGTAACCAAAACAAATTTACGACCGAGACGTTCAATAAACCAAGCAGCGGTGAAATACCCTGGAAGTTGAGCTAACGTCATAATAAGTACGTATTGGAAACTTTTTATTAAACTAAACCCTTTTAGCACCATTACACTCGGTAACCAAAGGAACATTCCATAATAGGAAAAGACAACACAAAACCATAGAATCCATAGCATAATTGTTGCTTTACGATATTCCCCAGACCAAACTGATTTTATATTTTCAATAACAGATGGTCTTTTTTTCACTTTTTGGAACCTTGGGGAATCCGGTAAATTCCATCTTAAATATAAAGCATATAGTGCTGGAACTGCACTCAATACCATCGCAACTTCCCAACCATATTTCGGAATAACAAAATACGAGATAAGAGCTGCAATTAGCCATCCACCTGCCCAAAAACTTTCTAATAACACAACAATTTTCCCACGCTCATGTGCTTCAACACTCTCTGATACTAGTGTAGAGGCAACCGGAAGCTCTCCGCCAAGCCCCATACCAATTACAAAGCGTAAAACGAGAAACATCGCAAGTGTCGTCGTTAACGCAGTTAAACCACTACCGATAGAAAATAATAATAATGTAATAATAAAGACTGATTTTCGCCCTATTTTATCTGATAGTATCCCAAAAATAAGCGCTCCTACTGCCATACCGATTGAGTTAATACTGCCTATCCAGCCCATTTCTTGCGTACTTAATCCCCAATCCTTTTGCAAGGCTACCATTACAAATGAAAGCATTCCAACATCCATTGCATCAAATAGCCATCCAAGCCCAGCTATACCAAGTAGTTTGCGCTTCGAAATTTCTTTTACCTTGCCCACTAGAAGTCCTCCTCACACAGGTGTCTTTACACATCATTTTACATGTGTGAATTGTATAAGTAAAATACTTTTGTGTAAAAAATTCTCCTTCATCATTCCCAAAAAGTAAAACGTCTATCCCGATTGGTGAGAGCTAATAATCAGTGGGGATGCCTCACTAATTAAAGTTTCAATTTATTAAAAATGAACAAATAAAAAAAGCAGCGATATTTCGCTACTTTTTCGAACGCATTACTTCTTTTAAAAATTCCGCTAATACTAACTGACGACGCCAGCGTGTTGGATTACTGCATAATCTATAAAACCACTCTAAATGAATCGCTTGAATCCATTTTGGTGCACGTTTTACCTCTCCAGCCCATACGTCTAAACTTCCACCCACTCCAACAGCCATTTTCGTTTCTAAACGATGCTTATTGTTTTGGATAAAGTTCTCTTGTTTCGGGAAACCAAGTGCAACAAGTAATAAATCTGGTTTTGCTTCTTGAATGCGAGAAATAATATTCTCTTCGTCTTCTTGTTTAAAATAACCATCTTGTATACCGGCGATGGATACAGCTGAATATGTCTTTGTTAAATGATCTGCTGCAGCTTGTACAACATGCGGCTTTGCACCTAATAAGAAAACAGATACCGGCTTACTATCTTCAGATAACTTCGCAAGTAAATTACACATTAAATCAAAACCTGCTACACGTTCTTTTAAAGGTGTACCAAGCATCCCGCTTGCCTTTACAACCCCAATACCATCAGGTGTAATTAAATCTGTATTCAATAATGTTTGATAGAACTTTTCATCCTTTTTTGCGCACATAACAATTTCAGGGTTTGCTGTTACTACCTGAAACGTATGAGTTCGCTCCGCTTCTAGTTGTTCTTTTAAATATTGGACCGTTTCATCCATTGTCATTGTAGAAAAAGGAACGCCTAGAATATCAACTGTTTGTACTGCCATAGTTAACTATCCTCTCTATCATTACAAGTTTTTCGCTATTAATTGCTTATATGTTTCCTTTGTATCTTCATATAGTTTTTGAAGTGAGAAGTTCATAGTAGCATGCTCATAAATATGTTTACCCATTGCTGCTAACTCTCCAGTTTTCCACTTATCATATGCTTCTTCTAAAGCTAATGCTAATGCCTTTCCATCACCTGTTGGCACAATCCATCCGTAAGTTTCATCTACGATTAATGGTTCAATTTCTCCAGCCCTAGTCACAATTGATGGTACGCGTTGATTTGCCGCTTCTAATAAAACTAATGGGAACCCTTCACTATGGGAAGTTAATAAATTTACATGTGACGACGCAAATAATTGTTTTACATCTTGACGATGTCCTAAAAACTCTACTTTATCGTTAATCCCTTTTTCAGTAGCTAATGACTTTAGATTTTCTTCTAATGGGCCATCGCCAACTAATAATACTTTAATTTTCTCTAATTTTGTTTGTTGTAACGCATCGAATAAAACTTCATGTCCTTTGACAGGATGTAATCGTGCTACTTGGATTGCTGTAAATACATCTTCATCAATATTGAACATTTCTTTTTTATTATAGCCTTCTGCTTTTTCCTTATCGTATTCAATTCCATTATAAATAACATGCATCTTTTCATTTGAAATACCTAATGCTGCCAGGCTTTTTTTTAATCTATTTGTTACAACGAAAAATAAGTCTATATTTTTTAAGGCTTTCAAATTTAATTTCGTAAAAATCCAACCTTTTAAGCCCTGTTTAGTAAAGTCTTGAAATGGATCACTATGAATAGTCGTTACCCATTTTGCCTTTATTCTCTTTTTCATTAAAGAAACATAGAAATTAGCCCTAGGGCCATGTGTATGAACTACATCAAATTTTTCTTTATTAATAAATTCACTTATATTCTTTAAAATGGATAAATCATAGCGCGATTTTTGTGAAAACACATGGACTTTTATCCCTAACTCCCTTGCTTCCTTCGCAACAATTCCATCTTCAAATACTGCTAATTCTACTTCACCAGTTGGAAACTGATCGAGAAGTGAAATAATATGTGTTTTCCCTCCCCCATCTTCTGCTCCTGCATTCATATGCAATATTCTCATATTTTTTCCTCCTTTAAATCCTCGCTACGTTTCCATCTATTTTTATTTTACTGTACTAAAAAATAAAAGCTAACAAAAGTTAGCTTTTATTTTTATCATTCAATTTCTAGGTCTACTATTAGATAAGCTAACACCACTACAAAGTAAATCCCAACTCCTGGTGCTGTTAAAATATGTCCTGCAATATAAGCAATACCTAACGCTAACAATAAGCTTGCTGAAATCATTCCATATTTTATATTGAATATGTCCTTAAATCTCGTAGCAAATGCTAGTAAAATTCTTAGCCCGTAATAAATAAATGGAATCATTAGTAATACAAAGCCAATAATCCCGAAATCATAAAACCAATCATGGAAGTCCATTTCAATTAGTTTTGGATCTGGCTGCTTTTGTTCATTGTATTTAAAGTTACCTGCATAACCCATTCCTAATAACTTTTGTGACATTGGCGCTTCTTTAAAGAACTGCTTATGTCTTTCTTCATATACTTGACGTCCACTGAAAATAAGATTTTCTTGATTTTCTTTCTTTTGCTCTTTCTCAAGCTCTTTCTTAACTTCCTCTTCTATCTTCGCCTTTTCTTCTGGCTTTTCAACTTTATGATGATTTTCTTCTTTTGCTTTAAGTTCTTGCTCTTTTTTCAGCTTCTCTTTAATTTCTTTTTCTTTTTGACCTTGCTGTGCCACATTTTGCTCTGATAAATAATTATTGTGAATACCCATATTTTGTGCTAATGGTGTTTGTTTAAACGTCCCAACTACACCAGCTAATAGGACCATAGCAATTACTGCATTAAGCGCAAGGGATTTTTTGTTCGGATTTTTTCTATCAAATAATAATTGTAGTACAATGATTCCGATTGCTGCCCCTAACGTAGCACCAATTGAGCCCATTCCAACTTTTGTACCGACTTGAATTAGCGAATAAATCATTAAAAGTGATGGAATCCAATATAAAATGTGTTTCCAGCTCTTTGTTTTTTGAATAGAATATAGTACCACAATAGGGAAAATAATAGCTAAGATTGAACCTAGTTCATTCCCTGCATAGAACCAACCTCGAGAACCAACCTTCATCCATTCATAACTACCAAAGTCAGTAGATGTTGAAATAGAAATAACCATAATTGCGTTAATGATTAATGTAGAATATACAATACTATTTCGAACCTTATCACTAATATTAACTGTCTTTTTCAATGATTTTAAAGCTAAAATGTATGATCCCAGCATGATATATATATATAATGCTTTCGCAACGAATTTAACCTCTTCACCAAGTACAATAGGATTTTTAACTAGTTTGTTATTAATAAACCCTATCCCTAAAACTCCGGCTAATAATATAAGATAAATTAAAAACTTTCTATTTTCCTTCTCTTTTGCCTGAATTAAAATGTAAATACCACCAACAGCCATAATAAGGAATCTTACTAAAATTCCAACGGTAGCATTTGACTTTAATAAAGTTATGCTAAGAGACGTTAATAAATCTAAAACAGGCTGTAAAATAATAAAAAAGAGCAAAAAATGCTCAAATCTAACCCTAGCTTGATTTGCTAACATTCCAAGACCTCCATACAAAATCTTAACATTATCTTTTAATCATAATTTTTTATCATTCAAACACACCTAGCAATTATAACATAACTCATATTCAAATCGAGAACTATTTTTCCAGCTAAAACTAGCCAGGACAAGTATTAATAAGTAATAAAAATCATCGTCCTTTAGCTATACTCCCCTATTTTTACAAAATCTATCTAACAACCATCCCCTTATTTTTGTCAGTATATACATATTTTTTTATCATTTTATACAAATATAAATATCTCACCTCTAATTGTAATATTTTACCAAATTAACAACATCAAAAAATGTAAAATTAATCTTTTCATATCTTTTTCAGATTACTTTATGGTTATTTTCCAAACATTTTCAAACGCTTTCTTTATGAATTTTATCCGTTTTTCTACATGTAGCGAAAAGTAATTGTTATTTCCAATACTTTAGTGTATATTTTTTCTCTGGAACATCTTTAAGAGGAAGGGATTAAGGCCATGTTATTAATCGATATATTTACGTTTCTTGGCATTATCGCCGCTGCCATTTCTGGTACATTAGTTGGTTTAAAAAAAGATTTAGATTTATTTGGTGTCCTTTGTTTAGCTGTAGCCACTGCGCTCGGCGGCGGTATTATTCGTGATATCATGATTGGTAACCTGCCCCCTGTCGCATTTGTAAAACCCATTTACTTTTTCGTAAGTGTATTATCAGCATTATTTACTTGTATGTTTTTTGAGCGTATCAATAAACTTCAAGTCGTTATTATGCTTTCTGATGCTGTTGGCTTAGGCGTTTTTACAGCTATTGGTGCAAATGCGGCAATGTCACATCATGTTGACGCCTCATTTCTAGTTGTTTCAATGGGAGTCATTACAGGTATTGGAGGCGGTATTTTGCGTGACATTTGTGCTCAAGATATCCCTTACGTATTCCGAAAAGAGATTTACGCAATCGCTTCTATCTTAGGAGCAATTAGCTTCCTAATTACACACGCTATGGGGGCGCACGTATTAGCTTTCTATGTTTGTTTATTAGTAACGTTCGTTATTCGTGTCGTCACTGTAATATATAATGTGCATTTCCCTGTCTTCTTTAAAACACATGCTAAAATTAATAAAGGCCATTAAGAGAATTCTAGATAGAATTCTCTTAATTTATATACTATTCAACGAACTAATATAGAGTAATTATATATAAGCATATATAATTACTCTATATTAGTTTTAAAATTGAAAACGTTTTATATACAGGGGGAAGAATGATGCTTGGGGTTTTCAAAAAAAATATTAATAAAACAAATGCCAGTATAATCGAATTAAGTAAGAACCAACAAATAACTTTTAATGTACCTACTAATTCTGAATTAAAAATTCAAATGGATATGCTACATATTTCAAAAGAAGATTTACAAGTTGTAAAAGTGCTACAGCCTTTTATTTATGCAGAAATTGATTGGATTACTGAAAAATTCTATGCCAACATTACAAAACAACCTAATTTAATTACTATTATTGAGCGTTACAGCTCTATTCCAAAACTAAAACAAACTTTAAAAACACATATTAAAGAATTATTCAGCGGCAATATGCATGAAGATTTTATTGAACAGCGTGTTAGGATTGCCAAAAGGCATGTACAAATTGGTTTACATCGAAAATGGTATACTGCTGCTTATCAAGAATTATTCCGCTCTATCATGAAGATTTTGCAAACAAAAATAACGACAATCGATGATTTTTCATATTCTATAAATGTTATAAATAAATTATTCACTCTTGAACAAGAACTTGTTCTTGCAGCTTATGAATCTGAATATGAAAGAATGCAAAAAGAGCATGAGAAAGAAAAAGAATTAACTGCTATGACAATTACGCATATCGCAACAGAACTAGCTGCTGTATCTGAAAAAACAAGCTCTTCTATTCAAAAACTAACCGCCAAATCTGAAACTATTGTAGAGATTGCTAAAACAGGTACATCATTAGCTACAACATCTGAAGAAAAAGCGAATAAAGGGAAAGAACAATTAAACCAGCAAAACAAACGAATGGGATCTATTCAAATGAATATGGAAACGATTATTACAGATACTCATGAACTTCTCAATATTTCTAACAAAATTAATGAAATCATAGATATTGTTAAATCGATTGCGGAGCAAACAAATTTACTCGCACTAAATGCTGCTATTGAGTCGGCACGTGCTGGAGAATTTGGGAAAGGGTTTTCTGTTGTTGCTGGCGAAATCCGAAAATTATCAGAGCAAACGAAAGAATCTATATTTAACGTTACAAAGCTCGTCGAAAAAACAAATGAACAAATTACTCGTGTCTCGTCTTCTGTGAAACAAATTAGCTCTCTCGTATCGGAAGGAACAGATAGTATGTCGGCAACAGATCGATACTTCCAAGAAATCGTAAAAGATATGTCTAACTCAAAAGAACAGAATAAGAAAATTGAACACGAACTACAAGCTATTTCACAAGTAATGAAAGGAATTCAAGATGATTCCTCACAAATGGCTCTAACAGCCGATAATTTGCAACTAGAACTAAATCGATAAGATGAAATTTAGTAGTCAAGCATACTTTTCATCTGTACTAACTACTAAATTTCATCTTCCATCAAAAAAAAGAATCCAGAATGGATTCTTTTTATTTTCTGAAAAATATTTTTTGACAATACACATAACTCATATAAACACCAAAGCTCTGCAAAATAAACAATGCTGGCATAATTACATTGTAATATGCCATATCTACTTGGAAGAGCTTTAACAATACGTATCCACTAATTAAAAATAAGAACAACATATATCCCTCATTTTGTTGTTTCTTAATAAGGAAGTGTAATAGAGCTATAGTCATAAACAATGTTACGGCTATATATATCAGTTTTTCATATTTGAAAAGAATAGAATTTATCCCCTCATCTGAAAACTGATTTATCATCGGTTCTAAAAGTTTAAATCTTTCTCCCTCAATCTCTTTTAACTTTTGATCAATATGCTCTGTTACACTTTGATTTTTCGATATTTTTTCTTCATGTTGCGTTTTTCCAATTAAAACAGATTGAACATACGTCTCATTCGCAATCGTATATTGTGACATTCCCATTGTCTTAATTCCATAATTCACACCAAAATGGGCACTATAAAATAGAATAAGTATCCCTATCATCTTTAGTAACACCTTTTGTTTCGTTGCTGATTGAAATACTTCGATTAATAATACATATACCGTGATAAAAATAGGAAGAAATAATCCCATTGGGAAAATCATATTACTAAATGCAAATAAAATCGCTGAAAATACCCACATATAAGGATGATCTAATCCTTTATATAAAAGTATGTAACAAGCAAAATAAAATAAAAATATTGCAAGTGACTCAGGAGTTAATACGGAACTCATGAATATATTTGAAATATACAGAGCATAAAAGATAGAAGCAATACGACCGCATTCTTCTCCAAAAACCATTGCTGCAATACGATAAATAAAAAATGCGGTTCCTGCGCAAAATAACACATTAAATAGTTGTAAAGCGAATAATGTATCACCAAATATACGAATAATTACTGACTCATATATAATAAAAGGCAAATGAGTTACAGTCTCTATATTATTACCAATTGCAATCTGCTTTGCAGACTCATACATCACTTTCAGATCACCAATTATTGGAGCGTCTACAAATAACAGCATACTAAGTCTCACAACTATAGATATACTTATAAGAAAAATAAGAAATTGTTTATCTGTAAAACGATATTGTAGAATTGATGCCACTAACAAAATGAGTATGATAAAAATTGCTAATATGATTGTTACACTTGTTGTACTTCCTCCAAAAAATTGCTTACTTTTCTCAAATGCTGCCCAACAACTATAAACAAAAAATGCGAGCATCGCACCGATTGTAATTTTATTAAAGAAAGATGAAAAATTTGTTTGTATATGATTCATATGTCCATTGCACCTCTATTTCCATTCATAACAAAACGATTCTATCATGAATGAGTACACGGCTGATAGAGAATTTCTATGACAAATACATAGTCATTACTTTTTACTTGCAATGTAAGCGAATCCTCTTTTACACTACATTTTAGATAAAATAAATTTTCTTTCAGTTACATGAATACAAATACAGAAGTTTAAATAATCCTCTTTTGGAATACACTTTACTTCATTAAATATCTAATATGAGTAATCCGCTTACACATATTATTCTGATTGAAAACAGACTATAGGGGCTGAATATATGGAAAAGAAATTCATGCGAGAATCTAAAGCAATTAAGACAACACGTGTTTTTCCTAACGATTTAAATAATCACCAAACACTTTTTGGAGGGAAATTATTAGCAGAAATTGATAGTATTGCTTCGATTGCGGCTGCAAGACATAGTCGTAAACATTGCGTAACAGCATCTATTGATTCAGTTGATTTTTTAACTCCAATTCACCAGGCTGATTCTGTTTGTTATGAAGCATTTGTATGTTATACAGGGAAATCTTCAATGGAAGTTTTCGTAAAAGTAATCGCAGAAAATTTATTAGCAGGCGAGCGTAGAATTGCTGCTACTTGCTTCATTACATTTGTAGCAATAAAAGATGGAAAACCTTCGTCGGTACCACAAGTACTACCTGAAACTGAGGAAGAACATTGGTTACACACAACCGGTTTAGAACGCGCGGAAAACCGAAAAAAGGGACGTTTAAAAAGTAAAGAGATGGCTGAAGTTTTAACTTTAAGTAAACCTTGGAATATTTAACATAATCTTCTCATCATACATGCACAGGTCCTTCCTTGCATGTATTTTTTATTATAAAAAATACTATCGCTTGCTTCATCAATGTGGAATGGATAGCGCTTCATTAAAAGATATATAAGTAATGGTATTGGATATAAAGCAACTTGTAGGCGTAAGTACAATGCTAAAAAGTAGAAAATGTTTCGTTTTATGAGTATCAGCTAATTTTAAACTCCAATATAATAATCCCAATGAAAAGAATAGAAGCTGTCCTTCTGTTAAAGTTAAATTTTCCAAAACAATCTCTGGAGGATACACGGCTAATAAGAAAGTACCTATTAATCCTGCAGCGGGATTCAATAAATAAGTACCAATCTTATAAATTAGTAAAATAATAAGTACCCCTAATAGGATAATAATTAATTTAGCTACAAAAAGGCCTTTATTGCCATTTACAAAAAAAGTAAAATACAGTAACTAAAAACACTGGAAAACCTGGCATAATATGAATAGGTGGTTTATCCATCTCATGATATATCAACATTCCTGTTTCCAATAAAATAGTTGCCGTTTTTTGATGACCTATATCATCGCTAGCTAGAGTCCAATCTGCACCATGTGCTTGTAAAGTTGCAAAACGAAGCGCAAATCGCCTTAACATTTCATACTTTCCCTTAAAATACATAATTTCCAAATTGCATTTCTATATTTTTACAAGAAAATATATTCTATAATGAATACTTTTATACAAAGTACAATAATAGAAAGTTGATTTACAAAGTTTATATGCGTTAAACTGATACAGATGTTCTTGTAATCTTCTTCCTTTCAAAAGGCTTGTATATATGGTGCAAGACATAAAAAATTTGAGGAGATAAAAATTCTATGATGGAACAAAAACAACTTGTTTCTGTTGTCATACCTCTGTATAACACAGAAAAATATATTGAAGAAACAATGCAGTCAATACTGGATCAAACATATAAAAACATTGAAATTGTAATTGTAGATGATGGAAGTAAAGATCAATCACCTTCTATCGTAAAAAATCTTGCAGAAAAATATCCGGGGCAAGTAAAATACGTTCACCAAAAAAACCAAGGCGTTTCAGTAGCTCGTAATACAGGGATTGAAAATGCTAGCGGGGAATACGTCGCTTTCCTTGATAGTGATGACTTATGGCATCCAACTAAAATTGAGAAACAAATCGAGAGTATGCATAAAAACAACATGGATGCGTGCTATTGTGGTTATATGAATTTCTACGAAGAAACAGGCGAAAAGGTTGAGCATACAACAAACTTTATTAAAGGTGATATGGCAAAAGCATTCTTAACACACCAAGTTGTTGCTCAAACAAGTACTTGGATTTTCAAACGCTCTATCGCAATGAATCATAATATCCGTTTTACACCAGGATGTAGCTGGGGAGAAGACTTGGAGTTTTTATTTAAACTAATGAGTGTGACAAATGTATGCTATGTCGATGAATATTTAACATATTATAGAATCTTATCCGAAGGAAATCTTTCTTCTAAATATAAAGATTACGAATTAAAAACAACTAAAGAACTAGAAGTATTCAATCGTATGAAAGACTGGGTACATAATAAATCTCAAGACTTCATTACGAAAGACCCTCAGTCACTTATTGAGATTCTTGAGACTTATTTATTCCCTTATACGGTTATCAATAATGCTTGTATATACATTAAGGAAAACTCTCAATTAAATAATACCCAAGTCCAATTAATCAAAAAAGATATAAAGAAATATTGCCGTAAAATCTATTCAAAAAACGGAAAGCGTAGTAAAAAACTATATGCAATGCTTTGGTTTGTGCGAATTAAATTTCTGTTTTCTTAAACTGAAAATATAGTACTCATCTCTCTTTCCGTAAACAAATCAAATTTACAAATAGGACAAACGAAAAAGGTCCTAAAGAATAGAAAGGTTTTTTCTCATGAAAACAAATAAGATTCTTAAAAATGCCTCCTACCTATTTGTAGGAAATATTACTGTTCGATTTGTACTTGCTATCGCGACGATTCTCTTCGCAAGATACGTTTCTCCTGGTGAGTATGGGATGTTTACAACTGCATTAGCAGTTTCCGCTGTTATTTGTTATTTCACAGATGCAGGTTTGACACATACGTTTATGCGTGAAGGAACGAGAAAGGATGCAAATATTAGTGTACTAATCAGTAGTTATTTACGCATTCGTTTCGTATTAGCTGTCGTAATTTCTGTACTCTTCGCTATTTTTGCTCAGTTCTTCTATACTGATGCCTACTTACGCGCCATGGTATATTGGGTTGTACTACCAACAATGTTTGGAGCAACTTTACAAGGCGTTGGAATGGCTTATTTCCAAGTAACAGAACGTATGCAATTTACAGCGATTATTTCTGTACTACAAGGTATAACAGCCGCAGCTGCGCTTCTACTAGGAATGTCGTTGAAATGGTCACTTATGACGGTCGCTGCTATGTATGGGATATCTAGTCTTGTAACAGGAGTCATCGCCTTCATAATGGTACTCCGCCATACGACAGTTCATAAGGGCTGGGACAAAGGGATTTTAGATCAACTGCTGATTTTCACAATCAATGGCATTATTATTATGCTTTTACCACAGTTAGGCCCTATTATATTAGAAAAAGTTTCGACGTATGAGCAAGTTGGATTCTTTGGAGCTGCATCGAAAATACCTGCAGTCCTTTATCAAATACCTGGTGTAATTGCAGCAGCCTTCTATCCAAAATTATTTACTTTTGGAAATGAAAAGAATATTGATGAACATAGAAAACTATCTCAGTTTGAATTAAAACTAATGTCTTTCTTAGGGATGGGAATCTCCATTCCATTTATCGCTGACCCAAGTTTTTGGATTGTTACTTTATTAGGCGAAGAGTATGCGCCAGCTGGTGATGCTCTTGCCATTTTAGCCTTTATGGTCATTTTACAATCTATTAACTATCCACTTGCTGATAATTTAACGACCATTGGTCAACAATGGAAACGTGCAACAACAATGGGAATCGGACTAGCTACTGCCATTATAAGTTACATCGTCTTAGGTAGTCAGTTCGGAATGATGGGAGCCGCTATTGCCGCTATCCTTACCGAGATTACGTTATTGATCGGATTCACTCTATTTGTTCGTAAAGGCTTCTCGTTACTATTTAAAGGGATTATATTCAATACCTTAGCCTTTATATTAAGCTATATTCTATACCGTACAATATTAATTACCTTACCGCCACTAGTTGCTTTAACAATTACTGGTATATTATACGGGATTATCGGTCTTGCAATCGATCCACAAATACGAGGATTGATTTTAGGATTTATAAATAAAAAGCTGGCTCGAAAATAAATAAAAATAAAAACTTCAAATTAAATTTGAAGTTTTTATTTTTATCTTCTTCACTTAGAAAATGGCCTTTTTTCAATCTATATCTTAAATTGACTTGCCTTTCTGGAATGATTATACTTGGAAACGAACAGCACTAGATGTAAAACACCTATTATTAAGGTAATTCATAGTTAATTCTTCATGTAAATATTAACTACAAACACCCTAAATTTACTATAAATTACACAAATAAACACTTTATTAATACTATTAAAAATCGCCGATTCATACATAGTTTTTCTTCATCCTAAAAAGATAACTAGAGATGAAGAATGTGGCAATTGCATTTAAGGAGGCTTATTTATTTAATGACTTCAGAAGTAAATAAAAGAACATTTTTCACTAAAAGCACACTTATTATTATTCCATTATTAATAATATGTGCATTTGCTTTTCATTACTTTTTCCTAAAATCAGACAGTGTATTTTCTAGTACGGGAGATGCATTATCACAATTCAGTTTCTTTACATTCCTTTTACAACACGCATTTAAAGATGGAAATTTATTTTGGTCTTGGGATTATGGCTTAGGTGGAGATTTATTCGGAGAATTTAGTTATTACTATAGTACAGCACCATTTTTCTGGCTTACGCTTCTACTTCCTAAACTAAATTTTGATCAAATCTTTGAGCTGAAACTATATATGAGTGTTTTAAAAAGTACATTAGCTATGTTATTCATGTATGGTTCTTTACGTTATCACAATAAAACTATTTTTTCTTCTTTCATTTCTGCCATTATATATGGAGGATGTATAACTTTCATTCGCCATTCTTTATTATGGGATTTCATGGCAGATGCTATAGTGTTTTTACCTTTAGTAATATGGGGATTAGATAAATATATTTTAGAGCGAAAAAAAGGATTATTCCTGTTTGCAACAGCACTTATGCTTGCATCAAATTTCTATTTCGCTTTCATTACTAGTATTTTTATCTATATTTATGCCTTTTTCCAATATTTCGCTACACAGCAGAACAAAACAATTAAAACATTTATAATTTATTATATTAGAATTTCTTTTCTATATGCTTTATCACTAGGTTTATCTGCTGTTTGCTTTATACCATCTGTAAATGGTGTATTTAGTTCCGATCGACTCGCTACAAAATTTACTATACCGTTATTTTTTGAAGATACGTTTTATAAAAACTTAATGGAAAGTATCTTTTTCATTAATAATACAGAGGAGTATCAGCTTGCATTCCCTGTTTTCATCCTCTTCCTTATTACTAGCGCGCTTCTAATACGCAATAAACTTGTCACAAATAAATTACTCTTTACTGGGTTTATGTTAGTGCTATATATGCTTCCATATACGTATTCCGTATTTAATGGCTTTTCTGCCATGCAACACAGATGGTTTTACTTATTTGCATTTGTGGTTGCGCAAACTGTTGCCTACATTTTAGATTGGATGCTACTCCACAAAAAGAAGGTCAATTATTTAATAGGTCCTTTACTAGCAACAGCATTATTTATTTACGCATTCTATAGAAAAGTAAATATAAACGCACAGCCACTACAAACGATTGATAACATTTTAATTTGCATTACTGTATTATCTATTATTACCATATTACTATGGCGCTATTTATCAAAAGTAGCCTTACAATGTTTCATTGTATTAAATGTACTCGTCAATGTAATATTTATTAATTACTTCTATTCAGATTTTGCTCTTAGTAAACACTTTAATCAAGCAGGCGTGACAAAAGAATCATTACACGGGCCAGGTCTTGATAATAAGGATGAAATTGACGCAATTCGTTATATACAAAATCAAGATAAAGATTTTTATCGAATTATCAATCCAAACAATAATTATAAAAATACGCCGATGTTGCAAGGTTATCATGGTACAAGTACTTATCAAAGCTTAGTCAATTATCATATTCATGACTTTATGAAGAATAAGTACAATGTTTTCCAAGGATATGATAGCCCATCTATGTTCTTCCAGTTAGATAAACGATTATTCCTTGAGAACATGCTAGGGGTAAAATATTATGTACTAAGTGAAGGTGCTAATAAAACCGAAATTCCTTATGGCTATACGCATTTACAACAAGTAGGTCCTTACAACATTTATAAAAATGAATTTGCACTACCATTAGGCTATGTATACGAAGCTGGAATAAGTGATGAAGACTTTTCAAAACTTAATTTTGCCGAGAAAGATCAACTTTTATTAGATGCTGTAGTTGTAAATGATGTTGGAAGTCTCCCACTAAAACAATTTAATACAAAACAGCTAGATTCAAAACAAATTAAGATTAATCCAAATAAAATGAAGTGGGAAAATATAGAGAAAGAGAAAGATATACTCACTGTTCATGAAAATGGGCGTATAATAGTACCTATTGATAATAACGATATGTTAGGTGATCTTCTTGTTGAAATTAAAATTAGAAATATAAACAAGGAATCATTTGGGGTTACCGTGAATGACAAATCTATGATAAAAGGTAATGAAGATGGAGCTTATGCTTATCCGTTAGAAAGATTTGTTTACAACTTAGGAAAAGATGCAAAGCCAACCGAGCTAATCATTTCTATTCCTACTCCTGGTCAATATGAGTTGAAAGATTTACAAATCAACAGTACTAACTATCAGACTGTCCCGAAAAAAGTAAATACTTTAAAAGAAAATAGCCTACAAAACATTTACTATGAAGGTAACTCCTTAAAAGGTGATATTAATTCCACTAAAGATGGATTACTATATTTATCGGTACCATATAGTAAAGGATGGTCAATAAAAGTTGACGGTAAAGAAACCGAATTTACGAAGGCTAATTCCGCCTTTATTGGCGTTCCTATTTCCAAAGGGCAACATGTAGTTGAAATGAAATACGTCACACCTTATTTCAAAATGGGTCTCGTTATTTCTATCATTTCATTTATCATTTGCATCTCGCTTCTAGTTCTTGGAGATACGAAAAGATATTCAAAATTAAAAAGTCGTTTTAAAAAAAGGTATTAAAATGAAGTGAAGTAAAAGTTGAAGATGATTGCTTCACTTTTACTTCATGCCCACTTTAAAATTACACCTAAGGAGGTCCTAACATGACCCTTTCAATAGTAGTACCATGCTACAATGAAGAAAAGGTGCTTCGTGCCTTTTATTCAGAGACTTCTCTTGAAATTCATAAATTAACTACCGATTATGAATTTGTTTTTGTTAATGATGGTAGTAAAGATGATACATTAAATATTTTACGTGATTTAGCTAGTGCAGATTCATCGGTACACTATATATCATTTAGTCGAAACTTCGGAAAAGAAGCTGCAATGTTAGCTGGTTTAAAATATGCTACAGGCGATGCAATTGTTATTATGGATGCTGACTTACAACACCCTCCTACGTTAATAAAAGAACTGTTAGAAGGATATAACGAAGGCTACGACCAAGTCATTGCAAAAAGAACAAGAACTGGTGATTCACCTGTTCGCTCTTTCGTCTCTCGTCTTTACTATAAGGTGATGAATAAGTTTGTAGATATTGAATTAGTAGATGGTATTGGTGACTTTAGACTTTTAAGTCGAAGAGCAGTGGATTCTTTAGTGTCTTTAAGTGAATACAACCGATTTTCAAAGGGTTTATTCTCTTGGATTGGTTATAACGAATTAATCATTGAATATGAAAATGTATTACGTTCTGATGGAGAAAGTAAATGGACCTTCTCGAAATTATTAAATTACGGAATTGATGGTGTAATTTCATTCAATAATAAACCGTTACGTCTATCTATATATCTCGGATTACTAACAACCATTTTAGGACTTTTATACGTAATCACTACGTTCGTTCAAATCATCCTTGGTGGTGTGGAAGTTCCTGGTTACTTTACTCTCATTTCCGCTATACTATTTATTGGCGGTATTCAACTCATATTCCTAGGTGTGATTGGTGAATATATCGGTCGTATTTATTATGAAACAAAACGTAGACCGCATTTTATTGTAGCTGAAAAGAAAGTTAGTGAAGTTAAACAAAAGGCATAACCAAAAAGTTACTTCTGTAGGTAGAAGTAACTTTTTTATATACTAACATTTACAAACACTTCTTTTGAAAAAATATACATTTTGAAATGATGGCATTATATGAAAGAATTTAGTATCATGATTCAAGGTACTATTTCAAGTTGGACGGAGGATACTATGAGCTTATTAACAGTTGAAAAATTAGGACATACATTTGGCGATCGTACATTATTTAAAGATGTATCTATGCGATTATTAGCAGGTGAACACGTTGGATTAGTTGGTGCAAACGGTGTTGGTAAATCAACATTCATGAATATCATTACTGGTCAGCTTATTCATGACCAAGGTCGCGTAGAATGGACACCGGGCACACATTATGGCTACTTAGATCAGCATACTGTTTTAACGCCTGGGCGTACAATCCGTGACGTACTAGCGGATGCATTTTTACCGTTATTCGAAAAGGAAAAAGCTTTAAATGAAGTTACAGAAAAAATGGGAACTGCTACACCAGAAGAACTAGAAGAACTTCTTGAGCAAATGGCAGAAATACAAGATGCACTTGAAGCAGGTGGTTTCTATTTACTAGATATGAAAATTGAAGAGGCTGCACGTGGTCTTGGAATTGATGCAATTGGTTTAGATCGTGATGTTTCAGCACTAAGTGGTGGACAACGTACAAAAGTATTGCTTGCAAAGCTATTACTTGAACAGCCAGAAGTGTTATTGCTTGATGAACCTACTAACTATTTAGACGTTGAACATATTCATTGGTTAACAAATTATTTGAAAGAATACCCACATGCATTCTTATTGATTTCTCATGATACGGAATTTATGAATAAATGTGTTGATGTTATTTTCCATCTAGAATTCACAAAAATGACACGCTATACAGCGACATATGAAAAATTCCTAGAACTAGCAGAAATCAATAAAAATCAACATATAAACGCTTATGAAAAACAGCGCGAGTTTATCAAAAAGCAAGAAGACTTCATTGCAAAGAACAAAGCTCGTTATTCAACGACAGGTCGTGCAAAGAGTCGTCAAAAACAACTTGATCGCATGGAGCTTATTGATCGTCCGGAAACAGCAATTAAACCGGAATTCTCATTTAAAGAAAGTCGTGCAAGTAGTCGCTTCGTCTTTGAAGGTGAAAATGTAGAAATCGGATATACACATCCGCTACTACCAAAGCTATCAATGACGATTGAACGTGGTGAAAAAATTGCTATTGTTGGATGTAACGGTGTTGGTAAATCAACGTTACTAAAAACAATCTTAGGTAAAATTAAACCTTTAAGCGGTAAAACAAGTCTTGGTGACTTCTTAGAGCCTGCATACTTTGAACAAGAAGTTAAAGCTGATAATATAACACCAATTGATGATGTATGGAATACATTCCCTGGCCTAGACCAGCATCAAATTCGTGCGATGTTAGCAAAATGCGGATTAAAAAATGAACATATTTCTCGCCCATTAAGTCAATTAAGTGGTGGAGAACAAGCAAAAGTTCGTTTATGTAAGCTAATGGGCGAGGAAAGTAACTGGCTACTATTTGATGAGCCGACAAACCATCTTGATGTTACAGCAAAAGAAGAACTTAAGAAGGCTATGAAAGCATATAAAGGGACTATTCTTCTTGTATGTCACGAACCAGAATTCTATAAAGATTGGATTACAAAGGTTTGGGATGTTGAAGAGTGGGCAGAAAAAAACAACTAAATTATTTCCTATCAGTAAAAAAGCCGTTCCTAAAAATATTTTGGGACGGCCTTTTTTTATAAACAAGGATTTTTTATATCTCTCACAATATAAAAAAATTAAATACGTTAATAATATCCTAGTTTTTTAATGATTACATTTAAATGATATTTTTGGTATTATTTAGATAAAATAGGAAAGGAATTAATTAAAATGGTATTTAGTAACCTTGTCTTTTTATGTTTATTTTTACCTGCCGTACTCTTAATTTATTATGCTGTACGCAAAGAACTACAAAATATAGTTTTATTATTTTTTAGTTTAGTATTTTATGCTTGGGGCGAACCCATTTATGTTTTTCTAATGCTATTCTCTATCCTTGTTAACTATTGGTTTGGGATTTTATTAGGGAATAGTCGCTTCACAAATGGTCAAAGAAAATTATTACTAACGTTTGCAATTGTAATGAACATCGCTATTTTAGGATATTTTAAATATGCAAACTTTTTAGTAGATAATATTAACTCTATCTTACATACCAATATTGTTCTTGAAAAAATACCTTTACCAATTGGTATTTCATTTTTCACGTTCCATGCGATGAGTTATATTATCGATATTTATAAGAAAAAAGTCGATGCTCAACGAAATATCTTTGATTTGGCCTTATACTTTACTGTATTTCCACAGTTAGTAGCAGGACCAATTGTTCGTTATAATACAATTTCTCACCAATTACACCAGCGAACTGTTGATGCCGGCAAATTCTCTGAAGGTGTCCGCCGATTTATTATTGGTTTGGGTAAAAAAGTTTTAATTGCTAACCAATTAGGTGTTATAGCCGATGAAATCTTCTCAATGAATCCTTCTGATATGAGTGTATCATTAGCTTGGATGGGAGCCATTGCCTATACGCTACAAATTTACTTTGATTTTTCTGGATATAGTGACATGGCAATTGGATTAGGAAAGATGTTTGGATTTGATTTTCTAGAAAACTTTAATTATCCATATATCTCAAAATCCATTTCTGAATTTTGGCGTCGTTGGCATATTTCGCTCGGTTCTTGGTTCCGTGATTATGTCTATATTCCACTTGGAGGAAATCGCGTTACAACTTGGAAAGTTTATCGTAACCTCTTCATCGTATGGGGACTAACCGGTTTTTGGCATGGTGCTAGTTGGACCTTTATGATTTGGGGTATTTATTACGGAATTCTAATTGCACTTGAAAAAGCTGGACTCGAAAACCTGCTTCAAAAATTATGGAGTCCTCTTCAACATATTTACGTGATGTTTTTAGTTATTATTGGATGGGTGTTTTTCCGTGCAGATAACTTCAGTTATTGCTTTGAATTCCTAAAATCCATGTTCGGATTTAACAGTCCGTTAACAGATATTAACAGTTACTTCTATATAATGAATTATTGGGGAATTTTCTTATTAGCTATTATTACTGCAGCACCCGTATTCCCATGGTTACAAAAAATGTTATCGACAAAAAGATTTGCTGTTTTATCGCCAGTATATTATTTAAGTATTCTAGTCATTGTTTTAGTATTCCTAACAAATGCAACTTATAATCCATTTATTTATTTCCGTTTTTAAAGGAGGTTCACTATGAAAAAATTTCAAAACCTCACTTTAATAATGGGGTTCCTTACAGTTATTTTTGGGGTGGGTATTTGGACAGCAAAAGTTATCCTTATAGATAAAAAAACATTTTCTGAATTTGAAAACAGGAACTTAGCTATTAGACCTGCTGTAAATGCTTCTACTATAAAGACTGGAGAGTTATTCAAGGGTATCGAAACATACTTTACAGACCATGTTGGACCTAGGGATCTCTTTCTTGAAAGCTATATAAAATTCCAACTCTCTATGAATCGAACATTTGTAAATAACATTCATGTTACAAACGATCAATTTATTTTTAATAGACCTAATATGGAAAATCATTTAAATGATGTTGATGCTGGTGTTCAGGAATTAAAAACTTTGAAAAAAGATTTTCCACAAACAGAATTCTATTTCTCTTTAGTTCCTAGTAAGCAGACAGCGTTACAGTATAAGCTTCCCTCTTACCTAAACCTTGGTTACGAACAAATTCTTAGGGATCACCTTGCTGAGAAATTGACAGCAACGAAATTCCCTATTATTGATGTATTACCAATGTTTAAAGAAAGATTTACTAAAGAAAAACTAGAACGAATGTATTTAACTACAGATCATCATTGGAATATGGAAGGTGCCTTTTATGCATATGAGGATACGATGAACTTTATTAATTCTCATTCAAATAAATATAAAGGACAACCAATAAAGAAAGACGACTACACTATTAACTGGGAAAAACCGAAAGGAAAGTTTGTTGGTAGCTGGAATAATCAATTGTACCGCTTAATTGATACTTCATCCGTACAAATCCCATATGTCCGCTATAATTTCGGTGAATCTTGGGACGACTACACAGTTTACTACGGTGCTATTAAAGATAATACCGCTAAAGAATCAATGACTCAGTTTTACGGAAAAGAAAAAGATGTTCCTGCTCCTGGATATGCTAATGTTTATCAAACAGATTTCCCTGAAATAAACATCATTAATACAAAGGCAGACAATGATTTACACCTTGTTATCTTAAAAGATTCGTATGCTGATGCTACATATCCTTTATTCGCACGTAATTTTGCTAAAACAACTTTTATTGACCCTCGTTACACGCAAGGAAAAAGTGTGAAACAGCAACTAGAAGAACAAAATGCAGATATTGTATTGTTTATATACAACGACACCAACGTTTATGGTGACATGTATAAATTTCAAAATGTAAAATAAATACTATTTTCAACTTTAATCAGTGGGAATGAAATCCCACTGATTAAAGTCTCAATTTATATAGTAATATCGAGCTAACCTCAATCTAAAATCCTTCAAATCATTATACGCTTCTAAATTCGCTAACATCCCTCGAATAACTGGAATCCTTGGATTTGGCACTCTCATTTCGGATTCTAAAACATCTAAAGTAACTAAAACCTCATCATTTTCTAGTTGGTCTGCTAATGTTCGTTTTAATATAATAATTTCATTTAAAAAATGCTCTTTTACTTGTTCTTTAATAAGCTCTGAGCTACAAAAAAATTCTCCCATTTTTGCTTCATTTAAAACAGGCCCTTCCGAAGATTCTAGAAGCCCTTCTACTAAATCGTCTACTCTTTTTAAAATAAATGAGGCAACATGAATGAAATCAATTTTTGGTTCATTTAAAATAATCAATTGTAAATAACCATGGCATATACCTTCTACCATAATTACTAAATCCAATAAATATGGCATAACCTTTTCACCATAAATGGACAATAAACTATTCCGATAAAATGCATGAGACTCTAACTTCATCCGCATCATAAATTCTTCCACTTCTTTATTAAACGGAATGGCATTTTCTCTTGCATGCATAATAATAAACTCTTTATGTTTTTGCACATCAGTAAACTGAAAGTATAATTGCTTTTCAAATTTTTCACGTGGTAATAAAGGCTCTTGTTCAATATCCAGCATTTTCTTTTGGATTTTGTCATAATAATATCGAAGTGTCGCTAATAAAAGCTCATCTTTCGATTTAAAATATAAGTAAAAAGCTCCCTTAGATATACCACTAGCTGTCACAATTTCCTGCACTGATGTCGCATTTACACCCTTAGTAGCAAATAACTTCATAGCCGATTCTATAATTAAACGCTCTTTTTCTTTCATATCTTCTCTCCTAAATTTAATCTCGCATCTTATTATAAATGTATTATACCATCTCTTTTTATTGACGATTGACCGAACGGTCAGTTATATTATGTATTAGACTGACCAGTTGGTCAATATAATAAAAAGGGAGCGCAAACATGAACAAAATCATCAATTTCTCGTTAAAAAATAAGTTCGCAGTTTGGCTACTAACCATTATTGTTACTATTGCGGGGATCTACTCTGGACTCAATATGAAGCTGGAAACAATCCCTGATATTACAACACCGATTGTGACAGTAACTACGGTCTATCCTGGTGCTACACCAGAAGAAGTAGCTGATAAAGTTTCAAAGCCGATGGAAGAACAACTACAAAATTTAAGCGGTGTTAACGTTGTGAGTTCATCATCTTTTCAAAACGCATCTTCTATTCAAGTAGAATACGATTTTGATAAAAATATGGAAAAAGCAGAAACAGAAATTAAAGAAGCTCTCACAAATGTAAAACTCCCAGAAGGTGTTAAAGATCCTAAAGTTTCACGAGTAAACTTCAATGCCTTTCCAGTTATTTCGTTAAGCGTGGCAAGTAAGAATGAATCTTTAGCTACCTTAACTGAAAATGTAGAAAAAAATGTTGTACCAGGATTAAAAGGACTTGATGGTGTTGCATCTGTTCAAATTGCTGGCCAACAAGTAGATGAAGTACAGCTTGTCTTCAAGAAAGATAAAATGAAAGAACTAGGACTAAGTGAAGATACCGTAAAAAATGTGATTAAGGGATCGGATGTATCTTTACCACTTGGCTTATACACATTTAAAGACATGGAAAAATCAGTTGTTGTAGATGGCAATATTACAACGATTAAAGCGTTAAAAGAACTTAAAATCCCAGCTATACCTTCCTCACCTAACGGTCAAGGTAGTCAAAATGCTGGCGCTGGTGCACAAACGCCGCAAATGAATCCAGCTGCTATGAACGGGATTCCAACAGTTACATTAGACGAAATTGCTGACATTAAAGAAGTTGGGAAAGCAGAATCTATTTCTCGAACAAATGGAAAAGAAGCAATTGGAATTCAAATTGTGAAGGCCTCTGATGCAAATACAGTTGATGTTGTAAATGCAGTAAAAGATAAAGTAAAAGATCTTGAGAAAAAATATAAAGATTTAGAGATCATTTCAACATTCGACCAAGGTGCACCTATTGAAAAATCAGTTGAAACAATGCTGAGCAAAGCAATTTTCGGTGCTATCTTTGCGATTGTTATTATTATGCTGTTCCTACGAAATATTCGAACAACGTTAATTTCTGTCGTTTCAATACCACTTTCTTTATTAATTGCTGTTTTAGTCATAAAGCAAATGGATATTACGCTTAACATTATGACACTTGGAGCAATGACCGTTGCTATAGGCCGCGTTGTCGATGACTCAATTGTTGTTATTGAAAATATTTACCGACGTATGTCGTTATCAGAAGAGAAATTACGTGGAAAAGATTTAATTCGTGAAGCTACGAAAGAAATGTTTATCCCAATTATGTCTTCCACCATTGTAACAATTGCTGTATTTTTACCGCTTGGACTAGTAAAAGGTATGATTGGTGAAATGTTCTTACCATTCGCCTTAACTATCGTCTTTGCTTTATTAGCATCATTACTAGTAGCAGTTACAATCGTACCGATGCTAGCTCATTCCTTATTTAAGAAAGAGAGCATGAGGGAAAAAGAAGTACATCATGAAGAAAAACCAAGTAAATTAGCAAATGGATATAAACGCATACTTGCATGGGCTTTAAATCACAAAATTATTACATCAAGTATCGCTGTCCTTCTATTAGTTGGTAGCCTTGCACTTGTACCAGTTATCGGTGTAAGTTTCTTACCTTCTGAAGAAGAAAAAATGATTATTGCAACATATAATCCTGAACCAGGTCAAACGTTAGAAGACGTTGAAAAAATTGCAACAAAAGCTGAGAAGCACTTCCAAGATAATAAAGACGTCAAAACAATTCAGTTCTCATTAGGTGGAGAGAATCCAATGAGTCCTGGTCAATCAAACCAAGCAATGTTCTTCGTGCAATATGATAACGACACGAAAAACTTTGAAAAAGAGAAAGAACAAGTCGTTAAAAATTTACAGAAGATGTCTGGCAAAGGCGAATGGAAAAACCAAGACTTCGGAGCAAGTGGCGGTAGTAACGAAATTAAACTATACGTTTATGGAGATAGCTCAGAAGACATTAAGCCTGTCGTAAAAGATATTCAAAATATCATGAAGAAAAATAAAGACTTAAAAGATATAGATTCTAGTATTGCAAAAACATATGCAGAGTACACTTTAGTCGCAGATCAAGAAAAGCTGAGTAAAATGGGCTTAACGGCTGCTCAAATTGGAATGGGACTTTCTAATCAACATGATCGCCCTGTTCTGACAACAATTAAAAAAGACGGTAAAGATATCAATGTATATGTAGAAGCTGAAAAACAAAATTATGAAACAATCGATGACTTAACAAATCGCAAAATTACAACACCACTTGGTAATGAAGTAGCTGTGAAAGATGTTATGAATGTAAAAGAAGGTGAAACATCGAATACAGTAACACACCGAGATGGACGTGTTTATGCAGAGGTTAGTGCCAAATTAACATCTGATGACGTTTCAAAAGCATCTGCTGCAGTACAAAAAGAAGTAGATAAAATGGATCTTCCTTCTGGTGTAGATGTTTCTATGGGCGGTGTTACTAAAGATATTCAAGAATCATTCAAGCAACTTGGCCTAGCGATGTTAGCTGCGATTGCCATTGTATACTTCGTTCTTGTCGTTACATTTGGTGGTGCCCTAGCACCATTCGCAATTTTATTCTCGCTACCATTTACAATTATTGGGGCTCTTGTTGCCTTATTAATCTCTGGTGAAACATTAAGTGTATCTGCAATGATTGGTGCGCTTATGTTAATCGGTATCGTTGTAACAAACGCAATCGTGCTTATCGACCGCGTTATTCATAAGGAAAATGAAGGACTATCAACACGTGAAGCTTTATTAGAAGCTGGTGCAACACGCCTTCGTCCAATTTTAATGACTGCAATTGCAACAATCGGTGCTCTTATCCCGCTTGCATTAGGATTTGAAGGTAGTGGCTTAATTTCTAAAGGACTTGGCGTAACGGTAATTGGTGGATTAACAAGTTCAACGTTATTAACACTTCTTATTGTTCCAATCGTTTATGAAGTATTAAGCAAATTTAAAAAGAAAAAAACAAAATAACAAAAAAATAACCTCGCTAACTGCGAGGTTATTTTTTATTTCCAAACAAGATTAGGAAATCGCCATAGCCTTCTTTCTCTAATTCCTCTTTTGGAATAAATCGAAGAGCTGCGGAATTAATACAGTAACGAAGGCCATTTGGTCCTGGACCATCTGGAAATACGTGCCCAAGATGTGAATCTCCTTCTTTACTTCTCACTTCTGTACGTGTCATATTATGACTCACATCCATCTTTTCTTTCACACTTGCTGACATCACTGGTTTTGTAAAACTAGGCCATCCACATCCACTATCAAATTTATCTAGAGAAGTAAACAACGGCTCACCTGAAACGATGTCTACATAAAGACCTTCCTCTTTATGGTTCCAATACTCATTTCGAAATGGTGGTTCTGTACCATTTTCCTGTGTTACATAATACTGCATCTCATTGAGCTTTTCTTTTAAATGAGCATTATCCTTTGGCCAATGTTGCTTAATAAAAGCATCTCGTCCTGAGCCTTTACGATATAACTCATAGCGGAATGTGTTTTTCTTATGGTATCCTTGGTGATATTCTTCAGCTGGATAAAATGTAGCTGCTGGTAGTATTTTTGTCGCAATTGGTTTTGAAAAGCGTCCACTCTGCTCAAGCTCTTCTTTTGAGGCCTCTGCTTTTTTATGTTGTTCTTCATTATGATAAAAAATCACCGTTTCATAAGACTGTCCGCGGTCGTGGAATTGTCCACCAATATCGGTCGGATCAATTTGTCTCCAATATATATTTAACAATTCCTCATACGGCATTTTATTTGCATCAAATGTAATTTTTACTGCCTCATAATGTCCCGTCGTTTCTGAACATACTTCTTTATACGTTGGATTCTCTTTATGACCACCTGTATAGCCAGAAACAACCTTTATAATCCCTTCCATCTCTTCAAATGGCGAAACCATACACCAGAAGCACCCTCCAGCAAATGTAGCCAATTCTATCTTTTCATTTACAGCCATTACTTCACCCCTATTCTATGTTCTGCTTACAGTATGGCATAAGAAACATCATATTATAAAAGAAAAAGCACCGAACATCGATGCTTTTTCTTTACTTCACTTTATTTTTTCCAACATCCTTCTCCATTTCATCACTTGTCACGTCTAAAACATCTAATAAGAAGATGAAGATTGGAATACCGATAATTAATCCCCATACACCTAAGAAGTGTTCTGAGAAGATTAATACCATAAATGTATAGAAAATCGGTAAATTTGTTTTTTGCGACATAAACTTCGGGTTTAATACGTAACTTTCAAGCGCATGAATCACTGTTACGATAACCAAAATATAAACAACGTACATGATACCGCCAATATTGTAAGCAATCATACAAAGTGGGAATAACGAAATGATAACCCCCGCTACTGGAATTAAGCCCAGCAAGAAAATCATTAACGCTAAACCTAATAATTGTGGGAATCCTAATATCCATAATGCGATAACTGAAAGAACACAGTTAACAACAGCAATTAAAAATTGCGCTTCGATTACCTTTCCAAATGAACGTGCAAATTTCTTTCCGAAGTACTCAATTTCAGTATAGAAAATTGCAAGCCTGCTTTCTTTAAACTTTGCAGTAAAACCGACAATACGAGATTTTTCTAATAAGAAAAACAAACTCAAAATTAAAGAAAGTAAAACTTGAAGGCCAAATTTACCGACATTCGTAATCGATTTATACAAAATGTCTACGCCTTGTCCTACATATTTAGAAAGCTCCATATGATTGACAGCATTAACTGCATACTTAATTAGTTCACTATCTGGTGGGTTTCTTAAAAATACATTGAATTGGTAAATCAGTTGTGAAATTTGTATCGTCAATACTGGTAAATATTTAAATAGCGTAATAGCAATTCCACCAATTAACATTACATATAGAAATGCTATAATAATTTTTCGATTAATAGGCATGAAATGATCTAATTTGCGTGAAATAAACTTTTGGAATCGATCCATTAAATACGTGAGAATAAACGTAATTAATATTAAATTCAACATACTTTGCAGCCCGTATAACACGAGAGCAAGTATTACTAATACGAGTAACCTCTGAAATCCTTTGCTTTGAAACAGGTTTTTTATTTGCATAATCGACGAATACTCTCTCCTGTCCTATAAACTAAAACGTTAATAAGTAGATTTCTCTCTCTTTTCTACTTTCAATTATTCATTCATATTAAGATTTTTATAAACTCATTATATGCCTACTTTAACAGGTATATAGTAGCTTACTTCTTATTTTACAATACAATGACCTAATTCAAAACGTATTCTACATAGTATTAATGAAGATTTAAGGAAACTTACATTTTTTTAAATAGGTCTTACCACTACTGTAACATAAAAAGCAAGCTATCAGTAGAAATCTGTCCTACAAATAGCTTGCTTTTCTTATTTTTTAAGTAAGTTTTACTATCCAATGAATGGCATGAACATTGGGATGACAACTACTGTTACAACCCCAACTACCGTTACAGCAATACTTGCCATCGCTGCCTCTACCTCACCCATTTCAATTCCTACTGCAACTCCTAATGCATGACCCGCTGTTCCAAGTGCTAAACCTTTTGCAATCGGATGTTTCACTCTAAATGTTTTTAAGAATAATGCTCCTAATGCGTATACGATAACTGCGTTGAAAATAACTGCAAACGATGTAATTGCTGGAATACCACCAATACTTTCTGAAATTGGTAACGCAATTGCTGTTGTTGCTGCTTGTGGTAGCATTGAATTCATTACTGCTGTATCTAAACCGATTGCTTTTGCAACAATGAACACGACAATTACTGAGCAAATAGATCCAACCACGATAGCTGATAAAATTTGCCACCAATATTTTTTCAACTTATCAACTTGTTTATATAGTGGGATAGCGAATGCAATTGTTGCTGGCTCTAAGAAGAAACTAATCATTTTTCCGCCAGTATTATATTCTTCAAAAGTAAAGTTACCTACCTTTAGAAATACAATCCCTAATACCATCGCTACGAATAATGGTGTAAATAGGAAGAACCCTTTTGAATGCTTGAATAATAATGTTCCGATTCCGTATGCGATTAATGAAACGACGATTCCGAAATATGGAGTCATTGTGCTTGCCATGTTCATTACCTCCCAACAATATATAAATACAATGGTTACGCAACCTTTCCGTGCTTGCGTCCTTTATTTACTACTTTCAATTCTTTTATATCTTCTGTTTCTTTTTCATCTTTTCCTAAAATAAATTGTGCAAATAATCCTGTTACAGCGAGTAAAATAACTGTCGCTACAACAATTACAGTTAAAATTTGTACAAAGTATTGCCCCATTACACCAAGAGAATTAATAACTGAAATACCTGATGGGACGAATAAGAATCCAATAATACCTGTTAAAGCTGTTCCGAGTGATTCAACTTGCTCCAATTTAATAACTTTTAAACATAATAGACTAAATAAAATAACTAACCCGATTACCGATGAAGGCATTGGAATTGGTAAATGTGTTGCAATAATATTAGAAATTAACATAATAGCTGAGAATATGAATGCTTGTGATAAGAAACTATATACTTTTTTCGTACTCATTTTGGCCACCTCTTTCGATTTGGTACCTTTATTGTATAGGAGATAACTGCCTAAGTAAGCGTTTACATAACGGAACGTCAAATATACAGAATCAGTTACAAATATAAAAGGATGAAATACAAAAGCTGCTTCTTAAATACGAAGCAGCTTCTTGAGTTCTTTTGCATATGTACGACTAACAGGTACTTTTGATCCTTCTTTCATAATTAAATTATAAGTAGAGTTAAACCATGGCTGAACTTCAGTAATATGATTAATATTTGCAATAAAGCTACGATGAACACGCATGAAACTTACTTGCGGCAACTTCTTTTCCAAAATCACAAGTGTATCGTGTGTTACATATGTTTCCCTCATTGTTTTTACTGTCACTTTTCCGTCCACAAGTCCTACATATACAATATCTTCAATATTAACAAGTACGATTGATTCTTCAATTGGTAATGCTAACTTATGCATCTCTACTGTTACATCTGTCCCCTTTATTTCGTGCTTCGTTTCTATTTGCGATTGTTTTTGTTTTTTATACTTCTTTAATGTCTGCACAATACGCTCTTCATCAAATGGTTTTAAAATGTAGTCTAACGCATCTACTTCAAATGCTTGCAGCGCATATTGATCATAGGCAGTAGCAAATACAATTGCAGGTGGATTTTTCATCTTCTTTAATATATTGGCGATTTCAAATCCGTTATCATCGGATAATTGAATATCTAAAAACACAATATCTGGTCTACTTTGCATTAGTTCTTCTAATGCGTCTTCCACACAATCAGCCTCACCAATTATCTCAACTTCTTTCGTTCTCTCTAATAAATACTTTAGTTCATCACGTGCTAACATTTCATCGTCAACTACTAATACTTTTAACAATCTGTTCTTCCTCCCCTACTTTTTTTGGAATAACAAAAGTAATCTCTGTCCCCTCATTTAATTCACTTTCGATATGAAGCATCGTTTCTTTTCCAAATAATCCAATAAGACGTTCATTAATATTATATAAAGCTGTTCCAGTCCCTTTCTTTGACGAAACTACCATCTTTCCTAATTGTTCTAAACGTTCTTCCTCAATTCCCTGCCCATTATCTTTTACTTCAAAATGAACCATACCCTCTTTTTCAAAAACATGCACTTCCACTTCGCATACTGGTTGCTTCTTCGGAAAGGCGTGTCGCAACGCATTTTCAACCAATAGTTGAAGAACAAATGGTGGTACTAAAGTTGTCTTTAGCTCGTCCTCAATATACATCTTTACCTCATACTTATTTGGGAACCTTGCTTGTTCTAGGGATAAATATGCCTGTACATGGTTTAATTCTTGTTCTAGCGGAATCAATAACTGACGTGCTCCTTGCAAATTACATCGGAAATATACGCTAAGCTGTAATAATAACTTCCTTGCTTTTTCTACGTCTGTTCGGCATAAAGCTGATACTGTATTAATCGCATTAAATAAAAAATGGGGGTTAATTTGTGCTTGTAATGCCTTTATTTCCGCATCTTGCAATAATTTACTTTGCAACTCAGCTTCACCTAATTCAAGTTGTGTAGAGAATATTTTTGCTAATCCTTCTGCTAATTCCTCTTCCACACGACTTAACTGGTTAGGATTTTTGAAATACAGTTTTAATGTCCCTATTGTATTTCCATGTGAAGTTAGTGGAATAACAATCGCCGCTTGCAAAGGGCAACCTTCATGTTGACAATTAATAACCTCACGTGATTTTGCTTTCATTATTTTCCCTGTGTGTAACACTTCTTTCGACAAACCAGTTATTAAACTATGTGACGGAATATGGTGATCTGATGCTAATCCAACATGAGCTAATATTTTCTCTGTATCTGTTAAGGATACCGCATCTGTTCCTGTAAAGCGGTGAATAATTTGTGCCACATGCTTACACGATTCTTCTGTTAAGCCTTGGCGAAAATATGGTAACGTTTTATCTGCAATACGTAATACCTTATGAGTCTGAAGTGCCTTTGCGTTCTCTTCCTGACGCAAAATAGCTTGTATCATAGAAAGTAAAATAAAACTTCCAAAACTATTTACAAGGATCATTGGTATCGCAATTGTTTTCACAATGCTCATTCCATCCTCTACAATTAATAGGATCATAATCATTTCTAAAGAAACGATAAAAACACTTAAAATCGCTGAAAACTTAGGGGTAATTGTACAGTTATATTTTTTAAAAATGTATCCGATATAACCAGTTATAACGCCTGCTAAAATTGAAGAGATTGCACAACTTAGAGCTGTCGTCCCTCCAAGCATATAACGGTGAATACCAGCAATTGATCCTACCCCAATTCCGACGATAGGACCACCAAGCAATCCACTAATTCCAACACCCATAATACGTGTATTCGCAATGGTACTCGATGATGAAACACCTTGTAACCAATTTTCATTCATAATCGTATTTCCTGCTATTTCAATCCCAGTGTAATTGCTTACAATTGTAAATACCGAAAAAATACAAATAAGCTTAAGCTTATCTACATAGCCATCCTGTTTATGAAGGAGGCGTCTGAAAGTTTTAATATGAGAGAGTAAAAATCCTAAAATAACTATAAGTCCGACTCGTTCAATCATCATGAGTACTAAATTTAGCATCTTTGATTCATTCCTTTTTATTTAGTTAGTTTTATTATGGGAAAATAATGAAGTCGGCGTCAAGAAGAACGAAATGTTTTTTGAAATATTTTACACATAATAACTTCCTCTTTATTTGACAATACATATAGAAGAATGCTAAAAATAAAGTAATATAATACAGTCCTTTAACCCAACCCCGTGAGGTTGAGAAGGAAGTCGGAATACAATATACGTATGTTCTTTTCTTGGGGATACGTATGCTTTTTTGGCCTTCTCATCATATCAGGTGAGAAGGCCTTTTGTTATTCTTCCATAGCGACTGTAGAAAATAAGGAGGAGTAATAATGAACGCCACTACTGATGTACAACAAACAACAGAGGAGACAAAAGCGAAAAGATATAAAACATTATTTGGTTCTGCGCTAGGATATGCAGCAGAAGGTTTAGATATGTTGCTATTATCGTTCGTACTTGTCTATATTTTAAAAGAGTTTCACTTAAGTCCTGTTGAAGGTGGAAACTTAACTTTAGCTACCACAATAGGAATGTTAATTGGTTCTTATTTATTTGGATTTATTGCTGATTTATTTGGCCGTATTCGTACAATGGCCTTCACAATCTTACTGTTTTCACTAGCAACCGCACTCATTTATTTCGCAACAGACTACTGGCAATTATTAATTCTGCGCTTTTTAGTTGGAATGGGAGTTGGTGGTGAATTCGGAATCGGAATGGCCATCGTAACAGAAACATGGTCTAAAGAAATGCGCGCTAAAGCGACATCTGTTGTTGCACTTGGATGGCAATTTGGTGTACTGATTGCTTCACTCCTTCCAGCATTTATTGTCCCACACTTTGGATGGAGAGCCGTTTTCTTATTTGGATTAATTCCAGCTTTACTAGCTGTCTATGTCCGTAAAAGTTTAAGTGAACCGAAAATATGGGAGCAAAAACAACGCTACAAAAAGGAACTATTGCAAAAAGAAGCTGCAGGTAAATTAACAACTACTGAAGCAGAACAACTAAAACATATAAAAAAATTTCCACTTCGAAAGTTATTTGCCAATAAAAAAGTAACAATTACAACAATTGGTCTTATTATTATGTCGTTCATCCAAAACTTCGGATATTACGGAATCTTCACATGGATGCCCACTATTTTAGCAAATAAATATAACTATACATTAGCAAAAGCAAGTGGCTGGATGTTCATTTCTACCATCGGTATGCTAATTGGAATTGCAATCTTTGGTATTCTGGCTGATAAAATTGGTCGACGTAAAACCTTTGCAATCTATTATATTGGCGGTACAGTATACTGTCTCATTTACTTCTTCTTATTCACAGATTCAACATTATTATTATGGGGAAGTGCATTGCTTGGATTCTTTGCAAATGGAATGATGGGAGGATTTGGAGCAATTTTAGCTGAAAACTATCCTGCTGAAGCTCGCTCTACCGCTGAAAACTTTATTTTCGGTACAGGACGTGGGTTAGCTGGATTTGGGCCTGTTATTATTGGCTTACTCGCTACAGGTGGCAACCTACTTGGAGCATTGTCCTTGATTTTTATCATCTACCCAATCGGGTTAATTACAATGCTACTATGTGTACCAGAAACAAAGGGAAAAGTATTAGATTAAACGTAAAAGAGGAAGCATCTCATTTAAGATGCTTCCTCTTTTACGTTTTTATTTATTTTGATTTACTAGCCTTCTGAAATAAGAATGCAGTTTTATCTTCTTCTTTTACAATACCTTGTTTTAATGCTAATTCTCCCGCAACTTTAGGCGCTAACCATAGCATTGGGAATAACAAAATTGATACCGGAACTGCCGTCACCACGATAAACGATTGTAGCGCATTAATACTTCCTTCACCCATATATAAAAGAATTGCTGCAACTGCGCCCATAATAAGCGACCAAAAAATTCGCAAACTAATTCTAGGATCTCCGTCTCCAGTCACTGCCATTGAAATGGAATACGCCATTGAATCTCCTGTTGTCACTACAAATAAAATTGTTAATAAAAGAAATGCTGGTCCAATAATATTAGAAAGTGGCAATTGCCCTGTAATTGCAATCATAGCTGCCGGCATACCAGATTCACTTAATGCGTCCGAGATAGACCCAGGATTCATCAACTCATAAAACACGCCTGATCCACCTAATATAGTAAACCAAAATGTTGTAATAATAGGTGCGATAATTCCAATTGCAACGATGATTTCTCGAATCGTTCTCCCTCTTGAAATTCGACTCACTAAAATTGCCATCATTGGTCCGTATCCAATAAACCATCCCCAGAAAAAGATTGTCCAAGATCCTAACCAACTTGTATCACCACGGTATGTGCTCATCGGTATAAACTCATTTACATAAAATCCAAACGAAGAAACAAACGAATCAATAATAAATCCACCTGGCCCAAATAGTAATATGAATGCCATTAACACAATTGCTAATCTAACATTTAAATTACTTATAATTTGGATCCCTTTATCAATACCTGTTACTGCCGATATGGTAGACACGGCCACCACACAAACAATAATTGCTAATTGAGTAGTAAACACATCAGAAATTCCAAATAATTCTTGTAATCCATAACTTGCTTGTAAACCTAAAAATCCAATTGGGCCAATTGTACCTGCAGCTACTGCAATAATTGCAGCTGCATCAATTATCGTTCCAAGCAGGCTCTTTCTTAATTTTTCCCCAAAAATAGGATATAAAAGTGTTCGAGGTTTTAGCGGCATATCTTTATGATAATGTCCATACATCATAACTACCGCACTAATTGTACCTAAAATCGTCCATGCTAAAAATCCCCAATGCATATAACTTTGTGCTAAAGCAGGCATGACTGCTTCTTTCGTTCCAGCAGATATACCATCATGTATTGGTGGCACCGTCATCAAATGATACATTGGCTCTGCTGCTGCCCAAAAAACGCCACCTCCAGCAAGTAATGTAGACATAATAATAGCAAGCCATTTTGCCGTACTAATCTCAGGTTTTTCTAATCCCCCAAGCTTAACTCTCCCATATTTGGAGAAAGCCATACACATCGCAACAATAAATGTACCTAATAATAAAACTTGCCAGAAGGCACCGAAATATTTAATTGAAAAAGCGAAACTTTTATTAATCGCACTCTCTACATAATCCTTGTTCAAAAAAACTGCAATTACAAATAATAAAAGTGAACCACCACTAATAATAAATACAGGCCAATCAGTTTTTCGACTCTTCATCCTCATTTATACTTCCTCCTTCCTCAGCAATCTAAAAAAACAACTTTATTATGTTTTATTGTTTAAACCTAAAACATAATAATTATATATGCATAACATTTTATCGACTTCCCACATACTTATGTTGTCCCTAAAAATATGCCAAATCCCTTATTAAAAAGAAAAATTCTCTTCCTCTTACATAAAAAAGCAAAACAAAAGACCTTATATTTCTATAAGGTCTTCGAAACAGAAATTTGATTATAACATAAGGTACTCCTTGGTTCAAAAAGCCTCTTCCAAAAATAACTGAGAGTAAAGGCTTCCATTTGCTACATAACAGTAATTAAAAAAAATATATTTTGCAGAAAAAAACTGCACTAAATATTATTTATGAAAGAAATTTGGCTTCAAAATTTCATTCGGATACGGTTTATGATAAATGTGAGTGGTAGCTGGAGATAATGGCGGAATAAGCCATACCCAATTACCTGTTACAACACGACCACAAGCAGCTTCTTGCTTCTCAAATTGCTGAAATTGTTGTGCAGCAGTATGGTGATCAACAATACTAACTCCTTGTTTTTTAAAGGAGTGTAGTACGGCAATATTCAACTCAATTAGCGCCTTATCTTTCCATAAGGTACCGTTTCTCGATGTATCTAAATCCATCATCTCCGCAACAGCCGGAAGTAAATTATAACGATCATGATCTGCTAAGTTGCGCGCCCCAATTTCTGTTCCCATATACCATCCATTGAACGGAGCGGCTGTATAAGAAATACCGCCAATTTCTAAACGCATATCTGAAATCATTGGAACACCATACCATTTTACTCCAAGTGATGAAATAGGGTATTCTGGGTGTTCAATTGGCACTTCTTTTACTTCTTCTCTCGGAATTTCTTTATATGTAGGCGCCTTCCCGTTTATAGAGAACACAAGTGGCAATACATCGAAATTCGTACCTTCTCCTTGCCAACCAAGCCCCTGACAAAAGTCCGTAAATGTAGCGGAATGAGAATCACCAATCACTCCCGTTTCTGTTTTATATCCTGCATATCGAATCAATTGGTGATTATAAATTCTTATATTATTTTCTTCACCTTGATATTGCTTAAAAATCGTAATGGTTGGTTTAACTTTCCCGTCGTTCGTTGCATATTTAATATGATGAATTAATGCATTATATACACCCTCTTCATCATTTACTTCGCGCGCATCTAATATGTGCATCTTACTCCAAAATAGTCTTCCAATACATCTATTACTGTTACGCCATGCCATTCGTGAACCATGAACAAGTTCTTCAAATGTATGCTCATATGTCCCTGTCTTCTCTATCTCAATTTGAATTTCTTTTATACGTTCTTCTATCAATTGTTCTTTATGAAGCTCCTTATAACAAATCGTAATAAAATTACTTGCTTCCTCTATTAATTGTTTCGTTTTACTCATAAACAATCTCCTTCTATTTCAACAAAACCCTGCTACTTTACAGTATAAGCAAAAAGGATAGGAGTCACAAATGAAAGTGAGAGTGTTACTTTTATTGTAATATTTTTCAGAAAATTAATAGACTTACTATTGACTTATATGGAAAATGGGTGTATTTTTGACTCAGGTAAAGTATTTTTACCTAGACCAACTTTTTAAATAGAAAGGAGGTAATGTTATGTCTTCATTTCAATTGCCAAAGCTTTCATATGACTATGATGAACTAGAGCCACATATTGATAGCAATACACTTTCCATTCATCATGGAAAGCACCATGCGACATACGTAAACAATTTAAATGCTACTTTAGAAAATTATACTGAATTACATAATAAATCTTTAGAAGAATTGCTATGTAATTTAGATACTTTACCGAAGGAAATTGTTACAGCTGTACGAAATAACGGTGGCGGTCACTATTGTCATAGTCTTTTTTGGGAAGTGATGAGCCCACGAGGTGGCGGTGAGCCTAATGGAGACGTTGCAAAAGTAATTGATTATTATTTCAATACCTTTGACAACTTAAAAGATCAACTTTCCAAAGCAGCTATTAGTCGTTTTGGAAGTGGCTATGGATGGCTTGTTCTTGACGGTGAGGAACTCTCTGTTATGAGTACACCAAATCAAGATACGCCTTTGCAAGAAGGGAAAATCCCCTTACTAGTAATTGATGTATGGGAACATGCTTATTATTTAAAGTATCAAAATAGGCGCCCAGAGTTTGTTACCAACTGGTGGCATACAGTAAACTGGGACCAAGTAAACGAGAAGTATTTACAAGCAATTCAATCACAAAAACATTAGTCGTACGTATAAGGTAAATTTGGTAATGTAAAATCAGTATTGTCGAAATCCTCCAGAATCCCCCGGATTGCCACCGGGGGATTTATGATTACTTCATTGTATTTATATAATGTTTTAAAACATTTTTCATTTCTAGTTTCAGCTCTCGGAACAAAAATCCGAATTCACGAGCCTTTCCATTATGTAATGTACAGTTAGTTACCTCATTATAAGGAGCTATATTTTCCCCAGCTTTCTGAATGAGTGCTTTTATTCCTGTCTTCTCTTCTATGAAATGAATAATTTCTTCCGTAGAAACTACCCCGTTACTACAGGCGTTAATTGGCCCTTTCACATTTTCCATTCCGCACCAAGCTAGAAACTCTCCTGCCTCTTTTTCATGTATAAATGACAAAGTTCCATCTACATGATCCACAACGATAGGTTTTTGGTTCACAATACATTCAACGTAAAATTGTAACCTTTTCGTATAATCGTTTTCTCCAATAACAACTGGAAAACGAACTGCAACAACTGGGAATGTTGCTTGTTGAAATACAACGGCTTCAGCTAATCTCTTTCCTTCACCATAATTGAAGTCATTCCTATCTCCATACGCGATTGCATAATCGTACGGATTAAAGTCTTCTTCTGATAAGCTTAGGGCAGGTTCATAGACGGCCATTGAAGATGTCATAACATATTTCTTCGTTTTCCCTCGTAACACTTCACATGTTATCTTCGCTGCATTCGAGCTATAGCATAAATTATCGTATACAATATCATAACTTTTTCCTTCTAGACACTTTTCTAGTAGCTTTCCATCTTCTCTATCAATAATTATTCTTTTTACTGCGCTACCAAAAGAATCTTCAGTAACTCCCCTCGTCGCAATCGTTACATCGTGCCCCTCTTGCAAAAGTGCTTCTACTAAATGTTTACCAAAAAATCTTGTTCCCCCTAGCACCAATACTTTTTTCAACTTCATCATCCCCATTTTAGCAAATTGTAAAATACTACCTCTCTATTATAAGTGCCAACATATAAAAAGCATGGAATTCGTTTAACGATTCCATGCTTTTCTACAGAAAATATATTAACGTACTCGATATTTATAAATACAATAACAGAAGTACAAAATAGAAATTACTGATACATAAACCCATAGTTCATATACAAATCCCTCTCCCCACACTCCCATAAAATAAAAGAGTGAAGGTAAAGTCAATGTTACCCATGATTGTACGAAGGCAATCCTTCCAAGATATTGATTAATGTTCTTCTTTTGTGTATTTAATACAAAGAATAAATACCAAAGTAATGCCCACATAAACCATGTTAACGCATTAACAACATCATGGAATTGAACAAATGAAACAACCATATAGAATAAGGCTATAATTGCTACCCAAATACAAAACCATCCTAGACCACTACTATCCATTCCTTTTATAAAAGTAACACCTACATATAAATAAGTTAATCCAAATAAGAAAGTAGCCGCATATGAATACACTGTCCAATTGCTTTGGTCAGAAATCATGATCAAATAAAACGGAATAATAATTTGTAGTGCACCCACAAATAAATTAAAAACACCCGCACTTTTCATCTCTGCTTTCCCTAATATAACAAGACTATTTAAAAATAAAGCTGCCCCTGAAAGTAATAATCCTACATAACCCATATATATTCGTGTGAAAATCTTTACCTTTCACACTTTTAACCTCCCCACACTATAAAGTGATACTTATATTATTTTTCTTCCCATTTAAAACTACATACATAATTTTTCATTCAAATAAGTCAGACCTCCTACCTCAAAAAGGAGCGAACTTAAAACGCTTTCAATAATAAATAATCCTATTAAAACATGAACTAGGATTCCTTGATTATAAACGGACTCTAGCAATGATACAAGTGTTGGAATACTTTTCAATAATACGCTTTCAATTTCTATAAAAAATTAATAAAATAATACATTCCTCTATCTCATTCTACTACCTTCTAGCATAAGATATTGTAAAATCACATCATTTAAAACAGCGAACGCTCTTTTCTAGGTTCGCTAATAAAATTAATAAAAAATGACCTCTTGCTTTTATGCAAAGGTCATTTTTTTATATTCATCATTAAACTTCTAAATAGCCATTTTTATTATTTGATTGCCATTTCCAAGAATCTGCACACATTTCTTCTAATCCGCGTGTTGCCTCCCAGCCTAATTCACGCTTTGCTTTCGATGCATCAGCAAAACATACTGCCACATCACCTGGGCGACGCTCTGTAATTTTATAAGGAACTTTCTTGCCCGAAACTTTTTCAAACGCTTCAACCATCTCTAGTACACTATAGCCCATACCTGTGCCCAGGTTATAAGCATCTACTCCCGTTGTACTCAGTACTTTCTCAAGCGCCTTTACATGACCATTTGCTAAGTCCACAACATGGATGTAATCACGGACTCCTGTTCCATCTTTCGTTGGATAGTCATTTCCGAATACGCTTAATTCTTTTAACTTACCTACCGCTACTTGCGTTACATATGGCATTAAGTTATTTGGGATTCCATTTGGATCTTCTCCGATACGCCCACTTTCGTGTGCACCAAACGGATTGAAATAGCGAAGTAATGCGATACTCCATTCTGCATCTGCAAATGCTACATCACGCATAATTTGCTCAATCATTAATTTCGTTTGACCATATGGATTTGTTGCACTTAATGGAAACTCCTCCGTAATCGGTGACGTTTCTGGGATACCATATACAGTTGCAGATGAACTAAAGATTATCTTCTTTACATTATGTTTCTTCATTACTTCACATAGCACTAACGTGCTTGTAATGTTGTTATGATAATATGTTAATGGAATCGCTACTGACTCCCCTACAGCTTTAAATCCTGCAAAGTGAATAACTGCTTCAATTGCATTTTCTTCAAAAATTGCGTCAAGCGCTTCGCGATTTAAAACATCTTCTTTATAAAACTTAAATTGTTTTCCTGTTATTTCTTTCACTCGATTTATAGATTCTACCGAGCTATTCGAAAGATTATCCACTACTATAACTTCGTAACCGCTATTTAGTAATTCTACACATGTATGACTACCAATATATCCTGCTCCACCTGTTACAAGTATTGCCATAATTATAGTCCTCCATATTTCATTCATTATAAACTTCTCAAAGTATATCACATATTTCTTATCCTATGTTTAACATGCGAACACAGAAACTTACATTTTATCCCATAATAAATTTATAACATATACGATTCTAATCAGGTAATAAAAAAACGCCACATAATTTTTATTATGTGGCGTTTTTTTATTAAATTACATAACAATATACACTTAGAAAATGCGCAAGACTACCTAATAATACAAAAACATGAAAAATTTCATGATGCCCCATATATTTAAACTCTAACCATTTTGGCTTTGTTCCATAAATAAATCCACCAATTGTATAAAAAATGCCCCCAAGTACTAAGAAAATAATGCCTCCTGTACTTAAATTCTCAGCTAACGGTGCAAAGAATAACACAATTAACCAACCCATCGTAATATAAATTGCTGTCGATAACCATCTTGGACAATTAAACCAAAACATTTTAAATACAATGCCACAAATCGCAGTTGCATAGACTAAACAAAATAATAGTAAACCACTTGCTGAATTTAATGTAATTAAGCAAAAGGGTGCATATGTACCTGCAATTAATATAAAAATCATAGAATGATCTAGCTTCCTAAAGAAGTAAATAACACGTTCATTGGCCACAACACTATGATACACAGCTGACGCCGTATAAAGGACCATCATTCCAATACCAAACAAAATAACAGCTGTAATTGCAGCAAATGATGGCATCTTGATAGAAACTTTCACAAGCATAGCTAATAAGGCAATAAATGATAATATTGCTCCACCTAAGTGAGTAAATGCATTAACCGGTTCCCTTACATAAGCATTCATAATAACACCCCTCATATAATTACATGTAGTTTTGATAACTACATGTAATTATATACACATTTCTTTTTAAGGTCAACATTTACAATTCATTTGTTTCGTAATACCATATTTAAAGATATATTAAACATTAAGTTCCACTAAGTTATAAAAGTGAGGGATTCTACGTGGAAAATATAAATGAATTACTTGAGACATTGCATTTAGAAAAAAACATTAAACTTGAGGATATTCCAAATGTTGACTTATATGTAGATCAAGTTGTTCAACTATTTGAGAATACTTATGCAGATACAACGAGAACTGATGATGAAAAAGTATTAACCAAAACCATGATTAATAATTACGCAAAAGGAAAACTATTCATCCCCATCAAAAATAAAAAGTATTCAAAAGAGCATATGATTTTAATTAGCCTAATTTATCAATTAAAGGGAGCTCTCTCCATTAACGACATAAAAAGTTCATTAGAAACTATAAATGACTCCTTATTAAATGATGATTCATTCGAATTAAATACGTTATACAAAAATTATCTTGCTCTTACTGAAAGCAATGTCGAAAGCTTTAAACAAGACGTAAATAACCGTGTTACAGAAGTAAATGAGATTTCTTCCTTAGAAGATACAAAGCTAGAAAAATTTCTACTACTAACATCCTTCGTGACTATGAGTAATATGTATAGACGTTTAGCGGAGCAACTAGTGGATGATTTAAAAGAATCATAAATAAAAAACTATCCACCTATTAAAGTGGATAGTTTTTTATTTACTTAATTGCTTCATGAACTTTTAGTTGTTTCCCTTTAATCGTTGTAGTCTTCATAACTTTCAAGACGAGTGGGCCTTTTCCATTTAATATTTCAACATAAGAAACATTATCTTGTATCGTAATAATACCTATATCTTCTGCTGTAACACCTTTAATTTTAGCAATTGTACCGACGAAATCTACCGCCCTAATTTTCTTTTTCTTCCCGCCATTAAAGTACAGCTTCATAATGCCTTTGTTGATGTCTGCATTTTTATCTTTCTTTATAATTGGTTTAGCATGTATCTTTTCTTCAAATGCAGCTTTCTCTTTCATAACTTCTTCTTTTGAAGGTCCAATTGCCTTTGGAATTTCAAATCCAATATACTCCTCAATCTCTTCTAAAAATCTATTTTCATATGGTGTTATAAATGTAATAGCTTTTCCACTATTTCCAGCTCGTCCCGTTCTTCCAGTACGATGTACATAGCTTTCTTTTTCAAGTGGAATATCATAATTAATAACATGTGTAATATTATCAATATCAATTCCTCTCGCAGCTACATCTGTTGCTACTAAATAGCGGAATTTTCCTTTTCTAAAATCATCCATGACTTCAAAACGATCTTCTTGTACCATACCACCATGTATTTTGTCACAGGGATAGTTAGCTCGTTTTAATTGTCTATATACATGATCTACATTTTCTTGTGTACGGCAGAAAATAATACAGCTATCAGGATTCTCAATCGTTGTTACATCTTTAAGTAGTGAAAGCTTCTCGTCTTCTATCACCTCAAAAAGAGTATGTTCAATTTTATCCGTCGTAATCCCAGCCGCTTTAATTTCAATATGAGTTGGTGAATTCATATATGTACGAGACAATTTCTCAACATCTTCTGGAAGTGTTGCTGAAAATAACATCGTCATTCTTTTTGTAGGTAATTCATCAATAATTGCCTCTACTTGATCGATAAAGCCCATATTTAGCATCTCATCTGCTTCATCAATAACTAAATACTTCAAACACTCTAAAGAAAGGGTACCCTTCTCAATATGATCCAACACACGACCAGGAGTCCCAACTACAATATGTGTCTTTTGCTTTAATTCTAATTTTTGACGTGCAAATGGAGATTTCCCATAAACTGCCGCAGCCTTAATCCTTTTGAATCGACCTATATTTGTAATATCTTCTTTTACCTGTACCGCAAGCTCTCTCGTTGGTGTTAAAACTAATGCTTGTGGTTTATTCTCTTCCCACTCCACCATTTCACAAAGTGGAATACCAAATGAAGCTGTTTTTCCACTTCCAGTCTGGGACTTCACAACAAGATCCTTCTTTTGTAATGCAACTGGAATAACCTCACCTTGTACTTCTGTTGGATGATCATACCCTAACCCAGTAAGTGCCCTTACAATTTCCTTACTTAATTTATAATCAGAAAAACTTTTTTTACTCATATATTAACCTCATTTTATTCTGTATTATTTTCTTTTTTATCTTTTGTATACGTTACTATCACCCTACTTATTATACTTGAAACCTCACATAAAAGGTGAATCATGCCAGATTCATCTTTTTATATAGAAATAAACCTTTTCATTTCATATATTGTTCAAATACTTGATAACATCTTTTGCTCGTATTGTTAGCATTAACCTTTTTATAGTATCCTACATCCAATCAAAAAAATAAAAAGAATACATACAACCTTCTATAATTATCTTAATTTTTCAACCCTTCCCATAAACGAACAATATAATTTAAAAAACGTTTTAAATTCGTTTTTAACGTTGTTTTTCAGGTATAAAATCTATTTTTTCAAAAAACGTTAAGAAATCCTTTGACTTCTTAATAAAAATAATGTAAATTATCCTATGGACGAACATTTTTGATTAATAAAAATAAAATATTCGTATTTTAGGGGTGTAAATGATGGAAAACGTATTCGACTATGAAGATATTCAATTAATTCCTGCAAAATGTATTGTAAATAGCCGCTCTGAATGTGATACAACTGTCACTTTAGGAAAACATAAATTTAAATTACCTGTCGTGCCTGCAAATATGCAAACGATTATTGATGAAAGAATTGCAACTTATTTAGCTGAGAACAACTACTTTTATATCATGCATCGTTTCCAACCAGAGAAACGAATCTCATTCATTAGAGATATGCAATCACGTGGATTAATCGCTTCTATCAGCGTTGGTGTAAAAGAGGACGAATATGAATTCGTACAACAATTAGCTGCTGAGCAACTTACACCTGAATATATCACGATTGATATCGCACACGGTCATTCTAATGCTGTGATTAACATGATTCAACATATTAAAAAACATTTACCAGAGAGCTTCGTTATTGCTGGAAACGTTGGAACTCCAGAAGCGGTAAGAGAATTAGAAAATGCTGGTGCCGATGCAACAAAAGTTGGTATTGGACCTGGTAAAGTTTGTATTACTAAAATTAAAACAGGCTTCGGAACTGGTGGTTGGCAGCTAGCTGCACTTCGCTGGTGTGCAAAAGCTGCAAGTAAGCCAATTATCGCTGATGGTGGTATTCGTACACACGGCGACGTAGCTAAATCTATTCGCTTTGGGGCAACTATGGTCATGATCGGTTCTCTATTCGCTGGTCACGAAGAGTCTCCAGGGGAAACAATTGAAAGAGATGGAAAACTTTATAAAGAATACTTCGGTTCTGCTTCTGAATTCCAAAAGGGTGAGAAGAAAAACGTTGAAGGTAAGAAAATGTTCGTTGAGCATAAAGGTTCTTTAGAAGATACGTTAATCGAAATGGAACAAGATCTTCAATCTTCTATCTCTTACGCTGGCGGAACAAAATTAGACGCTATTCGTACTGTAGATTATGTTGTCGTGAAAAACTCGATTTTCAATGGTGACAAAGTATATTAATTCTTAAATTAACTCGAAGGACAAGCATTTTCATGCTTGTCCTTCTTTTTTGTATATGAAAATGTAAAACATTTTAATTTAACTGAATTTTCTAATATTATGTGTTTAGATAGTCTTAATAAGGGGGAGATACGACTTGAAAAATGTAATAGAAAATCGCCTTAATCGCGCAGAGGTACCCGCTGAACTAACATGGGATTTATCCCATTTGTATAATTCCGATGCCGAATGGCATACTGCATTAAACGCATTGGAAAATGATATACAGAAACTTGATTCATTTAAAGGGCATTTACATACTAGCTCCCACACTTTATTAAATTGCCTACTTTTAGAAGAAGAGCTTTTAATGACGTTAACAAAACTGTACTCATATGCAAATTTAAAAGAAGCTACTGATCGTACAAATCCAAGTATTCAAGCGAACTCTTCCAAAATTTCTGCTTTATGGACGAAAGTACATACTGCACTATCCTTTATTCATAATGAAATCCTCTCATTCGACGAAGGAACAATTGAAAGATGTTTAACTGAAGAAACAAAACTCGAACCTTTCCGTAAATCTTTACTAGAGATACTACAAAAAAGACAGCACACACTCTCTCCTGAAACAGAAGAAGCACTTGCTGCACTTGGCGAAGTTCATAGTTCTCCATACAAAATTTACGGCATGACTAAATTGGCCGATATGGATTTCACTTCTATACAAGACGAACAAGGAAACGAACTTCCTGTTTCATTCTCATTATTTGAAAGCAAATATGAATTTTCTCCAAGCACATATATACGTCGAAAAGCATATTCATCATTTGTTTCCACACTAAAACGATATAAAAATACAATTGCCACAACATATGCTACTGAAGTAAAAAAACAAGTAACACTTTCTCGTTTACGTAAATATGAATCCGTTACTCATATGCTATTAGAACCACAAAAGGTTCCACTTGAAATGTATAACAACCAACTTGATATTATTTATAAAGAACTAGCACCTCATATGCGCCGTTTTGCAGATTTAAAAAAGAGGGTATTAGGACTCGATCAAATGCTTTTCTGCGACTTACATGCACCTTTAGATCCCGAATTTAATCCGGCGATTACTTATGAAGAAGCAGGCACGCTCATTCAAGATTCTTTAAAAATATTAGGCGATGAATATAGTTCCATAATCCAAAAAGGATTCAAAGAAAGATGGGTAGATCTTGCAGATAACGTAGGCAAATCAACAGGGGCATTTTGCTCAAGTCCATACGGCTCTCATCCCTATATTTTAATTACATGGCAAAATACGATGCGTGGATGCTTTACATTAGCACATGAATTTGGACATGCTGGTCATTTCTATTTAGCAAATAAAAACCAACGTATCATGAACATACGCCCATCTATGTACTTTGTTGAAGCACCATCAACCATGAATGAATTACTATTAGCTCAGCATTTACTAGCGACTACTGACGATAAGAGAATGCGCAGATGGGTCACTCTACAACTACTTGGCACATATTATCACAACTTTGTTACTCATTTACTTGAGGGTGAATATCAACGTAGAGTATATGCTCTAGCAGAAAAAGGACAGGCCCTTACAGCTACAACTTTAACTGAAATTAAAACAAATGTCCTTTCGACATTCTGGGGAGATTCTGTAGAAATCGATGAGGGTGCGGGCTTAACTTGGATGCGTCAGCCTCATTATTATATGGGTCTATATGCTTATACATATTCCGCAGGCCTCACTGCATCCACTGCAGTAGCTCAAATGATTAAAGAGGAAGGACAACCTGCTATTGATCGCTGGTTAGATGTGCTTCGTGCTGGCGGTACAATGAAACCACTTGAACTAATGAAACATGCCGGAGTAGATATGTCAAAACCAGATGCAATCCGTAAAGCTGTTTCTTACGTTGGTTCATTAATTGATGAATTAGAGCATTCTTATCAAGAATAAAAAAATAAGCCCTCGCTTTAATGAGGGCTTATTTCATATTTACTTTCCAAATCTTTTACGGTATCCACATTTTCTACATAGCTCTTCAACCGCAACTCTTCTGGAAAATCCATCAACAATGTTTGTTGCTCTTTCACCTTCTATAATGTTAGAAAATGAATCATTATTAATATTTCCAAGGTTAATAATCCCTTCACCATCTAAACAACAAGGAATAACCGTTCCGTTCGCTAAAATACCAGCTTGATTACGAAGTCCATGACAGAATCCTTTCCCATCATCCTCTTCCTCATGTAATGCTGGCCACTGGAATTCATAGTCTTGATTAATAAAGACACGTTCTGCAATTTTTATACCTTTTCCTGGTGTAAGCTTCTCTTCAATTTGATAAGATAGATCAAATTCATTTTCAATTATAGATAATAACTCTCTATTTTTCTGGATTTCAGCATTTGTTTTATTATCCTGAGTTAAATTCCATAACCTTAACGATACAATTAAATCTGATTGACTTGTCGCTTCCCTAATGAAGGAAAGTATACTCCTTACATAGCCCTCTTTATCTTGCGAACCTGGATGTCCATCAAAACTATGCAGTGAAAAATTCATTTGTCTTAACGCAGGCTTATTTAACAGCCTATGTCTCCTCTTATTAATTAACGTTCCGTTCGTTGTAATATTAACTTTAAATCCTTTTTCATGACTTAAGTCTAATAGTTGATCTATTTTCGGATGGAGCAACGGCTCACCCTTCACGTGCAAATAAATGTAGTCTGTGTGAGGTTTAATTTGGTCTAATCTTTTAGCAAAATCCTCCACAGAAATGAATTGCTTCTGCCTTTCCGTCGGCGGACAAAAGCTACACGCAAGATTACATACACTCGTAATCTCCAAGTAAAACTTCTTAAACTTCTTCACCTTTAATTCCTCACTTCTCTAACTACTTATACTTTTTCCTCTTCATATTACAGCATATTTTTATGGAAATAGAAACATACTTATTTTAGGAAATCTACATACCATCTAATAATATTTAAAAGACCATCGGTAATTTTTGTCCAATGGTCTTTTTATCCTTTTATATACAAAGAATAAATTTATTTATGATACGGTTCATCGTAACTATTCTAAATAAGGTTATTTTTTATTATTTTCATAATTAAATTTAACAAAAAAGGTAGTGCCTTCCGATCCTGTTTGAATTTCTATTTTTGCATTATGGCGGGCAGCAATGGCATAGCATACACCTAACCCCAATCCAGTTCCATTATCTTTGGTCGTGTAAAACGGCGTACCCAGTTTCTCTAATACTTCAGGCCTGATACCTTTTCCTTGATCCCGCACTGCAAGCACCACACAATTTTGACCTTCCTTGTAAGTGCTAATGGTTAGAACTTTCCCTGTATTCATCGCTTCTAAGCCATTACGATATAGATTCATTAATAATTGCCGTATCTCATTACGATTTAAAAGTAATTCTGGAATGTCATTTGTATCGACTTGAATATATTTATTTTGATTGTACGTATCAATCTTTATTAAAGGAATAATATCGCGGATAATTGAATTTAAATCTAACATCTGCAAATCCAATTTCCTTGTATTACCCATTGAGAGAAATTCAGTAATAATAGAATTGGCACGGTTAAGTTCTTCAATCATTAAATGAAAGTACTTATTATGTTTCTCATAGGTATTCTCTTCTTTTAATAACTGTAAAAATCCCAGTACTGTTGTCATTGGATTTCTAATTTCATGGCTGATACCTGCTGCCATTTGCCCTATTAAATCTATATTGGATAATCTTTTCAATTCCTGTTCATATTTCTTTTTTTCCGTTATATTTTTAAAAATACAACAAATACCATCATCATATGGGTATGCAATAACTTCGTGCCAATATTCATCTGCAGTAGAAAGAAATTCGAAATGAACTGTAGTTCGCTCTGACATCGCACGATGAAATTCCTTATACATAACTGTGTCAATTTCACTCGGGAAAACATTCCATATATTCTTTCCTAATACATCTTTTGCTGTTTTTCTTTGCGGAAAATATTGGTGCTTATTTACGTACGTAAATTCCCATTTATTATTTAAAATAAAAAATCCATCCGTAATACATTCAATCACACTTGTAACTTTTTCATTAGCAGCAGCTAGCTCTCTCGTTCGCTCTTCCACTATGCTCTCTAGTTGATCCATATACAACAAATTCGAAAACGTAGGGGCTGTGGCATCAACGATAGATTTTGCTAGTTGAAGTTGGGAATCATCATAATTGTGAGCTTTTCCTTCTTTGCCAACGACGATTACCCCTAATACTTCTCCCATTGAAACCAATGGAATCATCAATAGACCCTTACTATCTATATTTTTTGTTTGAATAACCTCTTGGATCTTGGCTTCATAGCTTTTCTCTGTCCAATCCGCTTCTGTCCAATGACAGTCCTTACTTAATTTCGTTGTTTTAATTGTTGTTTTGTCTAGCGGATCTAGAAGATGAGCAGTCATATTTTTACTCTCTAAAATCTGTTCTAGGTAAAAAAAGCATTTATCAAAACTCTCCTGTATCGAGGAACACATCGATAAATCACGTGTAACATTTAGTAACAGTTGTTTCTCAGCAATAAGGTTTTCCTTTTGTTTTAAATTATTTGCGTTTTGAATTGCAACCGCAGCCATATTTACATAAGCTTCAACACTTTGAATTTCTGAATCTGTTAAGTTCATCGGAATTCCATAATCAAATAAAAAAACCAGACCAAATAACTCTTGCCCAAATGAGATAGGCAGAGCTAATAAGGACTTAATTTTGAATGCATTAACCGGTCTCGGATCTGGTCGATGATCCTTTGAGGTATCAGGAATATAGATGGTTCTTTTCGTTTCAATAACTTCTTTTGCCAGTAAGTCTATTTCAGGATCAATTACTTGAGTATCGAGCGTTACACCATTTATAGTCTCTGGTTTTCCTGCAAACCCTCTAAATGTTCCATCTTCCTGGGGTAAATAAATTCCAACAGCGTCGCACCTAACAATCTCCTCTGATATCGCCATTGTCACACGCTGCAATACGTCACGTAGTTCTAATTTCGTATTTATTATTTTTGTTATATTCGCGAGCCTAGAATATCTCGTCTGATCACTTACCATTCACATAGCCTCCAGTTATAGGCATAATAAAATAAATATGATAATATCAGTGTTTTATATAGAATACATCACTTATGATACGGCTCACCACGATTAATCCGAAACGCTCTATACACTTGCTCAAGCAACACTAATCGCATTAATTGGTGTGGTAATGTCATCTTTGAAAAAGAAAGTGATTCATTTGAACGCTTCATCACTTCTGAGCTTAGTCCAAGTGATCCACCAATTACAAATGCGACTTTACTCTTTCCGTATGTAGCAAGGCGATCTAGACTTATCGCGAATTCTTCTGATGACTTTTGCTTTCCTTCTATAGCTAATGCAATCACATGCGTGTCATCAGAAATTTTATCCAGTATACGTATACCTTCTTTTTCCTTTACAATTAACATTTCTGCTTCACTTAAATTTTCTGGCGCCTTTTCATCAGGCAATTCAATTACTTCTACTTTTGCGTATGCAGATAATCGTTTTAAGTATTCTGCTATACCTTGTTTCAAATATTTTTCTTTTAATTTCCCAATTGAAATAATCGAGATATTCACACGTATCCTCCACCTTACAAACATGTTATCCACAAAACTTATCCACATATCCACAAATACTACCCACATATTGTGTGAGAATCTGTGTTCGATACAACATATGTCGCCTCATTTTGACAAAATTCACATGTTTTTTTCTCTTTTCCCGAGTTATCCACATTGTTGATAACTGGCGCAACTTCACACTCATCCACAATAATATCTAACGCTAATTCAACATGCTCTAAACAACAAGGTAAATTCATTTTCTTCACCTCACTTTTCTACAATAGAAAACAGGAGGTAGGCCCTCCTGTTTTTAATACTTTTGAATGCCTAATTTCACTGTTGTTGTTACTCTTTTTGTACCACGATAAAACGTAAGAGTCATTTTATCATTAATTTCCTTATCATATAAGGCCGTACGGAATCCAATAATATCGCGAATCGGTTTTCCATCTACCGCCACAATAACATCATGTTCTCTTAAACCAGCATCCGCACCTGGCGAAGGACTTTTCACATCCAAAATACAAACTCCCTCTGTTACAGTACCTGGTAAATGTAATGTTTTTGACCAATAATAGTTTGGAATTTCATTTAATGACCTAAGTTCAATCCCAACATATGGTCTTCTTACTTTTCCATACTTCTCAAGTTCATTCATAATCGGAACAGCTCTAGTCACCGGAATAGCAAGGCCGATTCCTTCTACTTCTTTTGCAGCAATTTTCATTGAATTAATACCAATTAATTGTCCTGCTGCATTTACAAGCGCACCGCCACTATTCCCGGGATTAATCGCTGCATCTGTTTGTAACACTTCTACTTGCCAATCATAATGTCCATCTTGATCTAAATCTACAGGGACAATACGTTCATTAGCTGAAATAATGCCTTGTGTAACTGTTCCAGAAAATTGCAGTCCAAGCGGGTTTCCAATCGCAATAACTGGCTCTCCTCTGCGAACAGTATTAGAATCGCCAATTTCAATTATTTTTTTCACATGCTTTGCATCTATTTCTAATACAGCTAAGTCTGTGACTACATCGGTTCCTAATACTTTTCCAGGAACCTTCTTACCGTCACTTAGACTTACTTCAATACGATTCGCTCCAGCTACAACATGATTATTCGTTACAATATAAGCTTGACCATCTGTCTTTTTATAAATTACTCCTGATCCTGTACCGGCCTCTGAATCTGCCTCTGAAAAGTTATCTCGTTGAATGTTAATAACACCCACAACAGCTTCAGATGCACGATCAACAGCATCTACAAAGCTAATCTGTTTAATCCCTTGAGCTTCGGCCATATTACTTCCGCTTGCTTCAGCTTGCGGAAGAGTATCAGCAGAATTTGAAAATAAAGGCGCTCCAAACGCGAATAAAGAAGCTCCTACAATTGTTCCCGCTATACTAGAAAGAACTATACCTTTGTGCTTCTTTTTTCCTGCACGTTTCATACGATAATTTTCTTCATCAATAAAGGACATATTTGTTCACCTATCTTCCTGAAAACAACTATATTCACCTTTATTGTTTACTAAAATGAAGAATTATACGTATTGAATTTTTGTAGGCATTTTTGGATCTGTATCGTGAATTTCAAAGGATTCACCCACTCCAAATCCTTTTTCCTCTAGTACTTGTGATACTGACATACGCGCTAGTTCTTTCATGTTATTATCTAAGCTTAAATGGGCTAAATAAATATGCTTTGTCTCATCTGTAATTACATCTGCCATCGCTAATGCAGCATCCTCATTACAAACATGCCCAACGTCACTTAAAATACGTCGTTTAATGCTCCATGGATAACGTCCCATACGAAGCATTTCTACATCATGATTACTTTCAAATACGAAAGCATTAGCTCCCTTAATAACGCCTTTCATACGGTCACTTACGTATCCCGTATCTGTAATAAGCGCTAACTTCCTATTATTGTTATGGAAAGCATAAAACATCGGTTCTGCCGCATCATGAGAAACTCCAAATGACTCGACTTCAATATCACCAAAGGTTTTCACATCACCAACTGAGAAAATAAACTTTTGTTCAGTTGGGATATTTCCTATTAAATGTTCCATTGCATTCCATGTTTTCTCATTCGCATAAACAGGTAAATCATATTTACGTGCCAGTACACCTAAACCTTTAATATGATCACTATGCTCATGCGTTACAAGAATACCTGATACATCATTTATATTCAGTTCTGCTTGTTTAAATAAAGCCTCTGTTGCTTTACCACTTAAACCTGCGTCGACTAGTAATTTTTTTTCATCGGTTCCTACGTATAGCATATTTCCTGTACTTCCACTTGCAAGTACGCTAAAATGCAACCCCATTCTTTCTCACTCCAGTATGTTCATCAACCACTTGATTTTCCTTTTCTCCTAATTCCATAACTTGTCCTTCAATTGCATTCACAAAGAAGTCCTGCTTCTGCTCCGTTTTCAAATTCCACGTTGGAGCCAGTACTTGGTTATTAGAAGTAGATGCGGTAAGAGTGGCATAACCAATTTGCGCTTCTTTAACATGCGTATTTCCATGAATTTTATTTTTTAAATACAAATTTTCTAAAGCTGTTTGAGCCGTAATAATTTCTTGCTCTTTCGTTTTTTCACCTTCGCCCATTTCTTTTAAATCAGTTAGCATTGTCTGCGTATATGAAACAAGTTCATTTTTTTCATTTAATTCCACAACAATCATCGCCTGATTATTATAGAAAATAGGCTTATCTTTATATTTTTGGAAGAAATAAATTTTAGAGTCTTTCACCGCTCCAAATTCATACTTTTGTCCATCCAATACATAGTTCTTCAAAAATTCATTATACTTATCTTTTGATAATGATTTCGTATTTAAAAAAGGCTCTTTTAGCTTACTTTCTATCTTGTACATATTTTGTATATGCACCGTTTGATTTTTCAAAGACTGTATATCTTCTTCTTTAAAGGCTTTATTTTCCGCTCTAATAAATGACTCTTTTTTCGGTTCTTTAGGGATATTTCCCATCGTAATTTTGTTTGCTTTTAATTCTTGATCTATCTTTGTTTCTGCAATAAGCTCCAATTGATTACTATCTTGCTTTTGAATGAATTGGAAAATGAGAAAGAGGTCCAAAACAAAAAAGGTCACAATAAATATGGTTTTAATCCGATCCCAATCCATTTAGTCCTCCCTCACTCCACTCATAGATTTTCTGTTTACCTGTTTCATCTTCAACAAGCTTTACATACCAAATTGGTTGTAATCGAACTACTTGTCCATCTAGTGATAACTTGTATCCAATACCAATATCCTTAATTACTTGTTTCTTTATCTCTGGATTATTTTCTAGGGATGCTATTACAACATGCCCTGACGGAAGAGTAACCTTCTGTTCTATACCTTTAGTATTTAAAGACAGCAAAGGTCTTTCATATTCCATTACTTCTTCTGATCCCCATATTTGTCTCAATTCAGCTAATCCATCTTCATTGAATACTGAATATCCATCTTCATTTAAACGAAATACTGTCTCTCCTTTATTCATATAGTCCAAACGATATGAATCCAAACTTCCACTGTGACCACTTACGAATTCAAAGCTTTTTTGTAAAAGCATTAAATTATCTATCGTTTTCTCAGTTAAGACAGAAGAGTTTTTATACTTTAGCATGTGACGATCGTTTTCAATTTCCATGGATCTAATACCATCTGTAAATGTTTCTTTCGACATCTCGGTAATCGGACTTAAATAACGAGGATCACTAAACAGAGCATTCTTAAACGTATCAACTGCTAAATTAGATGAAATATATGTTATATTGTTTAACTCTGTCGTTCCATCTGGTAAAAATAACTTTTTCATATCATTAAGTTGATAATCAAAATAAGGCTTTGCTGATACTATAAATTGATTTTGGGCATTTACAATATCTTTTAAATACACGCCACTTAATTTTGCCTCGTATATTTTAAAGTTATCACCATCAGAAACAAAGTTAATTTTAATTTCTTGATCCTTACTTCGAGAAGGATCGAGGAGAATACGGTTAAAATGTTTAGGCTTATCTGTACTCTTCTCTTTCATGTTAAACATGGATTTTACTGCATCAAATGGGATATCGGTAGGGAAAACAAGTTCAACTTTCCCTTCACCATGCACATATGAAAGGAAATCACCCTTAGTGATTGATATCTCTTTAAAATCATGTAGTTCCCCTACTTCCAGAGGCTTATAGATTGATTCTATATCTGCCTCTCTTCTGCTCCCATAATGATTTTTATCTTTATGCACGATGATAGAAGTAGGACGGACAACATCGGAAATTTTAGTTTGGTTCATTCCTTCATTTCCCTGCACAAATTTCGCGTTTTGCATGGATGTAGAATCTGGCACATACGTCCATAGGTTAAAAGTAAGAAACAGGCTAATTACAACTAGGTTAATTAAAACTATTGTTTTAAAGTTTTCCATACTCATTCCCAATCGTCCTCTTCATCTGCTGCCATTGGTAACGTGAAATAAATAGTTGTCCCTTTTCCTTCTTCACTCTTCGCCCAAATAGAGCCACCATGTGCCTCAATCATTTCTTTTGCAATTGCTAATCCAAGCCCAGTACCACCCATTTGTCTTGAACGAGCTTTATCTACGCGATAAAAACGTTCAAAGATTTTATCAACGTTTTCTTTTGGAATACCCATTCCTTGGTCACTTACACTAATTTCTAATAAATCACCGCGATCACGTAAACGATATGTTACTGTTCCACCTTCTGGTGAATACTTTAATGCGTTAGAAATAATGTTATACAGCACTTGAGTAATTTTGTCAGTATCCATATCAATAAATCTAGATTTCTTAGAGAAAGATCGTTTGAAACTTACATTTTGCTCTTTAGACATTTCAAAGCGATCAATAATATTATTAAAGAAATCAGTAAAGTCGACCCATTCTTTCATTAAACGATGCTCTGTACTATCAAGTTTAGATAGCTGTAACAACGCATTTACAAGTCTAATCATTCTTTCTGTTTCTTCTTGTGTAACCGTTAAAAATTGTGGTGCAATATTTGGATCCTGCCATGCTCCATCTGTAAGTGCCTCTAAATAACTGCGCATCGTCGTTAATGGCGTCCTTAATTCATGAGAGACATTCGCCACAAACTCACGGCGTTCCCGTTCTATACGCTCCTGCTCTGTTACATCATATAGTACAGCAATTAAGCCGTTTGCCTTCCCTGTTTCTTTTTGAATAACAGAGAAACTAGCACGTAAAATATATGGTTCGTTTCTCGTACTAAAATCTAATAAAACAGAATCTGGCTCTTCATATAAATGATCGAGCGTAAATTCTTCCTGTATCCCTAATACCTCTAAAACAGATTGATCGAGCGCTGTTTCACGAGAAACATTTAACATCTTTTCCGCAGGATCATTTAGTAAAATAATATCCCCTTTTCGGTCAGTAGCAATTACTCCATCTGTCATATGTGATAAAACAGATGATAATTTACGCCTTTCACTTTCTGTAGAAGAACGAGCTTGTTGTAATTTTTTTGATAAATTATTGAAGGATAATGCCAGTTGTCCAATTTCATCATGGCTATGCACTTTTACTTTTCTCGAATAATTTCCTTTTGCCATTTCGATTGCTTGTCTCCGCATATCTGAAATTGGTCTTGTAATTGTTTGAGCCAATAAAATCCCAAGTACGGCCGTTACTAATAAAGCAATTACTGTTCCCGTAGCAAAAATTTGATTTATATCCTTCATTTGTTTATATACATCTTCCATAGATGCCACAATGTAAATAACACCAAGCGCATCCTTACCGTTATCATCTAGAATCGGAGTAAGCATAACTTGAACACGATGACCTGTACTACCATCCTTCTCAATTTTCACTTCCGGCTTTTTTTGTACTAACACTCGCTGAACAGCTATATCAGTTGATGTTCGATTCACCTTATTCTGCTTTGATTCATCTGAAATAGCCAGTAACTTTCTGTGCGAATCAAATACACTTACCTCTTGTATAACTTTCTTCTGATCAGAGGCAAATTTTCGAATTGAAGTTTTAATCGTTTCATCTGTTGACTCTGTTTCTGCTTTTGTATAACTTTTTTTAAACTCTTGCTTCAAATTATATGATAATAAGTTTGTTTGCTGCGTTAAAGAATCCCTAAAACCTTGTACTAAGCTCTTCTCTAATTCCCTTACGAAATATACTCCAATAACTTGCATCGCTATTAATATTAATAGCATATATATAAGCACAAATTTTAAATGAATAGATTGAAAAAAACCAACTTTCTTCATATACTATTCCTGCTCTGGGTCACGCAAGTAATACCCTACTCCACGTCTAGTTACAATTAAAGTAGGATGGCTTGGATTATCTTCAATTTTTTCACGCAAACGACGTACTGTAACGTCTACTGTGCGCACATCTCCAAAATAGTCATAACCCCAAACTGTTTGTAATAAATGTTCGCGTGTCATAACTTGTCCTAAATGTTTCGCTAAATAATGTAGCAACTCAAATTCACGATGTGTAAGCTCGATATTTTCCTCGCGCTTCGTTACACTATATGCATTTGGATTGATCACAATTGGTCCAATAACCATTTCTGTATTTTCTTCTTTTTCCGCAGCACCACCTTGTTGATGGCGGCGTAAATTCGCCTTCACACGAGCAAGTAATTCCCTCGTACTAAATGGCTTCGTTACATAATCATCTGCCCCAAGCTCGAGCCCTAATACTTTATCAATCTCAGAATCCTTTGCTGTAAGCATAATAATCGGCATTTCTGAGCTTTTACGTATTTCACGGCAAACCTCTAAGCCATCTTTACCTGGTAGCATAATATCTAATAAAACCATATCTGGTTGCTCTTCATTAGCCTTTTCAATTGCTTCATCACCATCATGCGCCATTACTATTTCAAAACCTTCTTTTTCTAGGTTAAACTTCAAAATATCTGCAATCGGCTTTTCATCATCAACTACTAAAATTTTCTTTCCCATCATCGTCTATTTCCTCCTTATAAAAATATGGTCAATAATCCCTAAACATATTGATGTTTACATAGTATGTCCTATATGACCGCATCCTTTGTTTAAGTATTTTCTCCTCTATTCTCATAGACTCATGTATGATCCACTTTTACACGGCATCCTATACGATCTATAGAAAAACCTCTAGCTTCAACTGCTAGAGGCTCCTCGTTCTATTTTAAAATAACTACTCAGTTTTGTAAAATTACATAAATAAAAAGGATATTAAGTGGGCCCACTTAATATCCTGAGAGTGGCTCGGGACGGAATCGAACCGCCGACACGAGGATTTTCAGTCCTCTGCTCTACCGACTGAGCTACCGAGCCAAAACTATATATAAAACCACTAATGGTGGTATAAACAAAAGTGGCGGTCCCGACCGGGGTCGAACCGGCGATCTCCTGCGTGACAGGCAGGCATGTTAACCACTACACCACGGGACCAAAAATAAGCAAAAAAAAACATGACCCGTACGGGATTCGAACCCGTGTTACCGCCGTGAAAGGGCGGTGTCTTAACCACTTGACCAACGGGCCACGAAAAATAAAATGGTGAGCCATGAAGGACTCGAACCTTCGACCCTCTGATTAAAAGTCAGATGCTCTACCAACTGAGCTAATGGCTCATACTCACCAACGTCATATTTTCGTGACGACAAGATGTATCATAACATGTATTCTGTATTTATTGCAATACTTTTTTTGTTTTTTTATAAAAGAATAAGAAAAAAACTCATGCAGACATGAGTTTTTTTCAAAAAATGTTAATTAAGCTTCGTATACGTTACGTACAATATTTGTTTGGTTACGATCTGGTCCAACTGAGAACATAGATATTTGAATTCCTGTTAACTCAGAAACACGTTCTACGTATTTTCGTGCATTTTCAGGAAGTTCATCTAATGATTTTACACCAGTAATATCTTCTTCCCAACCTGGAAGCTCTTCATATACAGGCTCACATTTCGCTAAAATGTTTAAGTTAGCTGGAACTTCATCAATAACTTCGCCATTGTATTTGTAAGCTACACAAATTTTAAGAGTTGGAATACCTGTTAAAACGTCGATAGAATTTAATGATAGATCCGTTAAACCACTAACACGACGTGCATGTCTTACAACAACGCTATCGAACCAACCTACGCGGCGTGGACGACCAGTTGTCGTTCCATACTCGCGACCAACTTCACGAATTTGATGACCAATTTCATCATGAAGCTCAGTAGGGAATGGACCATCACCAACGCGGCTTGTATATGCTTTACATACACCTACAACGCGAGTAACTTTCGCAGGACCAACTCCAGTTCCAACTGTTACACCACCAGCAATTGGGTTAGAAGATGTAACGAACGGGTACGTACCGTGGTCAATATCAAGCATAACACCTTGCGCACCTTCAAATAATACACGGTGATTATTATCTAATGCATCATTTAATACAACAGACGTATCACATACATATTGCGCGATTTGTTGCCCGTACTCGAAGTACTCTTCGAAAATTTCTTCTACAGTGAAACCTTCTGTATCGTACATTTTTTCAAATAAACGATTTTTTTCTACTAAATTGCGCTCAAGCTTCTCTTTAAATGCTTCACGGTCTAAAAGATCAGCCATACGAATACCAATACGAGCAGCTTTATCCATATATGCAGGACCGATACCTTTTTTCGTTGTACCGATTTTGTTATCACCTTTACTTGCTTCTTCTAACTCATCTTGTTTTAAGTGGTAAGGTAAAATAACATGTGCACGGTTACTTACACGTAAATTATCAGTACTTACACCACGATCGTGTAAGTATTTCAACTCTTCAAGTAATGCTTTTGGATCTACTACTAATCCGTTTCCGATTACACAAATTTTCTCTTTATAGAAAATACCAGATGGAATTAAGTGTAATTTATATTTAACTCCGCCGAAAACAATTGTATGTCCCGCGTTATTTCCACCTTGATATCTTGCAACTACTTCCGCATGCTCAGAAAGAAAATCAGTGATTTTACCTTTTCCTTCGTCGCCCCATTGTGTTCCTACAACTACTACTGAAGACATTATTAAAGCACCTCCGCAATTTTCAAACGATCTATTCAAACAATATAATTGTACCAAAACCGAAAGAGAAGTCAACCGAAAAGCGAACATTTTTTCACAAAAAAACATTTTCGTTCGTAAGAATTATATATTTAACTTATGAAAGCCTTATCTTTCTTATAAAAAAAAAGAAACACATCTTATTATAAGAAATGTGTTTCTTTTTTATACTGCCTTTATGCCGGTGGAGCATGTCCATCCTCAAAACGACGTTCTAAGTTAACGAACTTATTGAACTCTTTGACGAATGCAAGTTCCACTGAACCTACTGGACCGTTACGTTGTTTTGCAATAATAATTTCAATTGTATTTTTGTTTTCCGTTTCTCGATCATAGTAGTCTTCACGATATAGGAAAGCTACAATATCAGCATCCTGCTCAATACTTCCAGATTCACGAATATCAGACATCATCGGGCGTTTATCTTGACGAGATTCTACACCACGAGATAACTGTGATAAAGCAATAACAGGCACTTGCAATTCACGCGCAATCCCTTTTAAGGTACGAGAAATCTCAGATACTTCCTGCTGACGGTTTTCTCCTGATTTCCCACTTCCTTGAATAAGCTGCAAATAGTCAATCAAAATCATACCAAGACCTTGTTCTTGCTTTAATCTACGGCATTTTGCTCGAATCTCATTTACTTTAATACCTGGCGTATCATCAATATATATACCAGCATTTGAGAGACTCCCCATTGCCATTGTTAATTTTGCCCAATCATCGGAAGTTAATGAACCAGTACGAAGTCTTTGTGCATCAATATTCCCTTCTGCACAAAGCATACGCATAACAAGCTGATCAGCACCCATCTCCAAACTAAAAATCGCTACATTTTCATCCGTTTTCGTCGCTACGTTTTGTGCAATATTTAATGAAAATGCCGTTTTCCCTACTGATGGACGTGCTGCCACGATAATTAAATCATTTCGTTGGAAACCTGCTGTCATCTTATCTAATTCAGTAAACCCAGTTGGTATCCCAGTAACTTCACCCTTTTGATTATGCAAAAGTTCAATTTTGTCATAAGCATCTACAAGAACATCTTTAATGTTTTGGAATGCTTTTGCATTCGTTTGATGGGATACTTCTAATATTTTTTTCTCAGCCTCGTTTAAAAGACCATCCACATCATCTTCTCTCTCGTATCCATCCGATACAATATGAGTCGCCGTGCGAATTAAACGACGTAAAAGCGCCTTTTCAGCGATGATGCGTGCGTAATATTCTACGTTAGCTGCAGTTGGCACAACTTCTGCTAACTCTGCTAAGTAAGAAACCCCACCAACCTCTTCTAGTAATCCTTGATCAGCCATTGCTGATGTCATCATTACTAAGTCGATCGGCTCTCCCTTATCAGATAGCCCAAGCATGACTTCAAAAATCTTTTGATGTTTCGTTCGATAGAACGAATCAGGTACCAATAACTCTGATGCTGAAGTTAACGCATCTTGATCAATCAATATGGCCCCTAAAACCGCCTGCTCAGCCTCTATATTATGCGGAGGGGTACGATCAGCAAGTACATCACTCATACGCAATCCTCCTTGCTTAATTTATTTTTATTGTTCACTAACATGAACTTTTACTGTTGCTGTTACTTGTGGATGCAATTTCACAGTAACGTTTGTATAACCTAACGCGCGGATTGCATCGTCCATTTCAAATTTACGTTTATCAAGTTTAATCTTGTGTGATTTTTGCATTGCATCTACGATTTGTTTGCTTGTGATAGAACCAAATAAACGGCCACCTTCTCCAGATTTCGCCTTTAATTCTACAGTTAATTTCTCTAAAGTCTCTTTTAACTCTTTTGCATTTTCAAGCTCTGCTGCTGCATCTTTTTCTTCTTTACGCTTTTGAGCTTCTAAAGTTTTCATACTGCTATTTGTTGCTTCAGCAGCTAATCCTTGTTTTAGTAAGAAGTTGTTTGCATAGCCATCTGGTACGTTTTTTACTTCTCCTTTTTTACCTTTACCTTTTACGTCTTTTAGAAAAATTACTTTCATGATTGTGTGCCTCCCTGTAAATAGTCATCAATAATAAATCGAAGCTTCTCCTCAGCTTCATCTACTGTAACATTTTTCATCTGTGTGGCTGCATTCGTCAAATGCCCGCCACCGCCTAAGTTTTCCATAATTAGCTGCACATTCACTTCACCTAAAGACCTGCTGCTAATTCCAATGAGATTCTCGCCACGTTTCGCAACAACAAATGATGCAATAATCCCTGTCATCGTTAATAACGTGTCTGCCGATTGCGCAATAAGCACTTGATCGTAGTAATCATCACTATCAACTTTAGCAATCGCAATTCCATTTTTATAAATGTACGCATTTTTTATAGCTTTTGCAACCCGTAAATACTGATCCATATCTTCCTTTAAAAGTTCTTGTACAAGTACAGTATCTGCACCATGTGAGCGTAAATAAGAAGCAGCATCAAATGTACGAGCCCCTGTCCGGAATGTGAAACTTTTCGTGTCGACAATAATACCCGCTAACAATGCCGTCGCTTCTAACATTGTCATCTTTAAATTTTTAGGTTGATACTCAAGTAATTCTGTAACCAATTCTGCCGTTGAAGAAGCATATGGTTCCATATAAACTAGCAATGGGTCTTCAATAAAATCTTCTCCACGGCGATGATGATCAATAACTACTACATTTTCAATTTTATGTAACAGTTTTTGCTCCATCACCATAGAAGGTTTATGCGTATCGACAACAACAAGTAACGACTCATCATTTGCAAATTCCATCGCTTGCTCTGGAGTAATAAAATGAGACCATAACTCCTCATTTTGTTTCACTTTGTCCATCAAACGCTTAATTCCTTTATCGGAATCATTTTCATCTAACACAATATATCCTTTACGCTCATTTAATTGAGCCACTTTTAAAATACCAATCGCAGCACCAATTGCGTCCATATCGGGAGCCCTATGCCCCATAATAATGACATTACTACTTTCTAATACTAAATCCTTTAACGCATGCGAAATGACCCTGGCGCGTACACGGGTACGTTTTTCAACTGGATTTGTCTTACCTCCATAGAACTTAACTTTACCTGTCGCTTGTTTAATAGCTACTTGGTCTCCCCCACGCCCAAGCGCAAGATCTAAACCAGATTGAGCCATTGCTCCAAGCTCTGATAAAGGTAAATCACCTGATCCGACACCCACACTTAATGTAAGTGGTATATTCCTTTTAGATGTTTCTTCACGCACCTGATCTAAAATGCTAAATTTCCCTTTCTCCATCTGCGTCAAAATACTTTCATTTAGCACAACGAAGAATCTTTCTGAAGATGCACGTTTTAAATAAGCACCATACTTAAGTGCCCATTCATTTAGTCGCGATGTCACAAGACTTGTTATATTCGTACGTAATTGATCATCTAATCCTTGTGTAACTTCATCATAATTATCCAAATAGATGACAGCTAAAACAGTCCTTTGATCCTCGTACATCTTTTCGATTTCTGTTTGTTCCGTTACATCAAAGAAATAAATTAACTTTTCTTCTTTCCTTACAAAAACGCGAAACTTTCGATTATTTAAAGAGACTATATCATCAGAAGTTTCTCCTTTAATGAAAAGAAGTAATGTTTCTGATACATCGTAAAGGTGCCATCCAGCTAATGCGTGCTGTCCCAGACATGAAGATAAATAAGGATTTGCCCAATCAATCCCATAATCCTTATTGTATAACAAAATACCAATCGGCATTTGGTTAAATGCTTCATTACTTACTTTCTTTACTCTTGTAATCATATCTGTCGTATGCTTTTCGAAATTCCTTTGAAAATTAAGTTCAAATCGTATAACGATAAAGAATACGATACAAAAAATGACAAAAGCAGCTATACCCATAATTAAATGAAAATAACAGAGAATTGAAATGAGCACAAACACAAAAAATGCCAATACATAAACAGGATATAAAAACCACTGTTTCTTATCAAATTCAGGCATGTATACAACTCCTATAAAGTAAAACTAACTTACCTTCCAGTTAGTTAAACAGATTAAAATAGTATAAGGAATATTATTTTATCCCCCTATTTTAGAACGCAATGAAATCCCTAAGTCAATTATACCTAAGATTGTCACAAGAGGAAACAGCATCGGAATAAACATGCATGCAATAAAACTAATAATAGGAACCCCTTTAGTAAAACCTTTTCTATACGCTAAAAAGGCGATAAATGTCAGACCTTGCAGTACAAGCAATAGTGCAAATATGACATTTAGGTTAGAAAATACCATATGTAAATATGATGTTGGTTCTACTTTTATAAAAGTTGCTAACAAAATAAATATAACGTAATACCAAATGATACTCTTTGGTAATTGTATATCTTTAAATTTAGGCCAAGATATAACTTCATGTTTCAACTTTTTCAAAACACTACCTGATATTATCACTGTAATCCAAGAAAAACATACTGAAACTAGCACAAGTATACTTGGAAGTAACGATTGTAATATATCATTCATTTGTGCAAGTAGCTCTTTTTGTTCCTTACTAATCGGCATACCTGTAGCACTTACTATCTTTTCGCTTTTCGCCATACTTTCACTAAACATACTTTGCATTTGCTTCATTATATCTATGTTGAAAAACTTTATACTCGCAACATAAATAAGCACAAAACCAATTAAGTATGCAAGCGTCCCCGCTATTAAGATTTCAACTGGCTTTTTTCTTGTTTTATACATATATCCTAAAACAATCCCTATCAATCCAAACATAATTGTCTTCACTAAATTCAGCGGTTGACTCACAATAATAGTAACAAAAAGTGCTGCTACAAAAACCACGAGCACATTAGATAGTTTATGTCTTATCATTAATAGTATAAATGGTAACGGCAACGCAAAAGTTACAACTGTACCCAAAATCGGAACATACATAGATATAAGCAATAAAATTGCATATATAGCTAATAATGCTGCACCTTCTGTAATAAACTTTGTTTGTTTCACATTTTAACCTCTCTTTCAAAAAGAAAAGCATAGCAAAATGCACAGTAGAGTCGGACTCTACTGTGCATTTCATACGCTATTATTCACCAACATATGGTAAAAGTGCCATTTGACGAGCACGTTTAATTGCAACTGTAAGTTTGCGTTGGTATTTTGCGCTTGTTCCTGTTACACGACGAGGTAAAATTTTACCACGCTCAGAAACGAAACGTTTTAATAAATCAACATCTTTATAGTCAATGCGAGTGATGCCGTTAGCTGTGAAGAAACACACCTTACGACGTTTCGCACGTCCACCTTTGCGTCCTGCCATGTCTATTTCCCTCCATTCTTTGTTAAAACTAACAAATTTACTGTATTAGAACGGTAAATCGTCGTCGGAAATGTCGATCGGTTGACCTACATTTGAAAATGGATCGTCATTCTTCGTAAATCCAGAGTTACCTTGGTTACCTGAATTACTAGATTGACCAAATGGGTTAGAGCCTTGGTTACCGAAACCAGCTCCTGATGGTTGCTGATTAAATGAACCACGTTGCTCCCCACCGCCATTACGCGGCTCTAAAAATTGCACGCTTTCCGCAAGAACTTCTGTTACGTATACACGTTTACCATCTTGTCCCTCGTAATTACGAGTTTGAAGACGCCCATCTACGCCTGCTAAGCTACCTTTTTTCAAATAATTTGCTACGTTTTCTGCTTGTTTACGCCATATTACACAATTAATAAAGTCAGCTTCACGCTCACCTTGCTGATTGGCAAATGCGCGATTCACAGCTAACGTAAAAGTAGCTACTGCGACACCATTGGGCGTGTAACGTAAGTCAGGGTCCTTAGTTAAACGACCAACGAGGATAACACGATTCATCAATCGAACCACTCTCCCTTATATATCAATTATTTTTCTTCTTCTTTAACAACGATATGACGAAGGATGTCTTCGTTGATCTTAGCTAAACGGTCGAATTCGTTAATCGCTTCTGCGTTAGATTTCACGTTTAAGATCATGTAGAAACCTTCACGTAAGTCGTTGATTTCGTAAGCTAAACGACGCTTACCCCACTCTTTCGTGTTAATGATTTCTGCACCATTGTTTGTTAAAACACCTGCAAAACGTTCAACTAAAGCTTTTTGAGCTTCTTCTTCAACGCCAGGACGAATGATGTACATAATTTCGTACTTTCTCATTACACTTTCACCTCCTTTTGGTCTAAACGGCCCGTAATGGGCAAGGAGCAATTAATTTATAGTAATTACTCACGAGTTTAGATTATATCATAGTAAGTTATATGAATCAACTCACCAATACATAAAAAACTTGGCAAACATATAATATATTTGCCAAGTTCATATCTTTATTTTTCCTAGGAAATATTAAATTAAACGTTAAAACGGAAGTGCATAACATCTCCGTCTTTTACGATATATTCTTTTCCTTCTAAACGTACTTTTCCAGCTTCTTTTGCAGCTGTCATAGAACCGTTTGTCATTAAATCATCGTAAGAAACTGTTTCTGCACGAATAAATCCACGCTCAAAGTCTGTATGAATAACACCAGCACATTGTGGTGCCTTCATTCCTTGTTTAAATGTCCAAGCACGTACTTCTTGAACGCCAGCTGTAAAGTACGTAGCAAGTCCTAATAGGTCATATGCTGCACGAATTAATTGATCTAAACCAGACTCTTCAATTCCTAATTCTTCAAGGAATACTTTTTTCTCTTCTTCGTCTAATTCAGCGATTTCTGATTCAATTTTTGCACATACAACGATTACTTGAGAATTTTCATTTGCTGCAAATTCTTTTACCATTTGTACGTATTTATTTTCCGAAGGATCGATAATATCGTCTTCACTTACATTCGCTACGTATAACATTTCTTTTGTTGTAAGTAAATGAAGGCCTTTAACAATCTTCATCTGCTCTTCTGTAAATTCAACAGTACGAGCTGGTTTTCCCTCTTCAAAAGCTTCTTTTAAACGAACTAAAATTTCATGCTCATATACCGCTTCTTTATCTTTTTGTCTTGCTAATTTCGCAACACGCTCGATACGCTTATCAACAGACTCTAAATCCGCTAAAATTAGCTCTAAATTGATTGTTTCAATATCATCAATTGGATCTACTTTCCCTGAAACGTGCGTAATATTTTCGTCTTCAAAACAACGAACAACTTGGCAAATTGCATCTACTTGACGAATGTGAGATAAGAATTTATTTCCTAAACCTTCACCTTTACTAGCACCTTTTACGATACCTGCAATATCAGTAAACTCGAATACAGTCGGAACAGTCTTTTTCGGTTCTACTAATTCCGTTAATTTATTTAAACGCTCATCTGGTACTTCTACAATCCCTACGTTTGGATCAATTGTACAGAATGGATAGTTCGCAGATTCTGCTCCTGCTTGTGTAATTGCATTAAATAAAGTGGACTTCCCTACGTTAGGTAATCCAACAATCCCAGCCGTTAATCCCATATTTTTCACTCCTATGTCTCAATCTTTCATCATTATAGATAGTAACGAAAAAAATGACAAGTTTCCGCCAAACGAAAAAAAGTAACAGTTACCTACTGTAACTGTTACTCTCCCTCTATTCTTCGTGCTTCACAAGTATTTTTTTCACCTTACGATCAAACTCTCTTCGAGGAATCATTACTGAATGGTCACACCCCTCGCACTTAATGCGGATATCCATTCCCATACGAATAATTTTCCAACGATTCTCGCCACATGGATGGGCTTTCTTCATTTCCACAACATCATACAAGTTATATTCCTTTTGCTCCATTCTCCAAACTCCTCTCCATACTAAATTGCTTTTCCACTAACTAATTCTTCACGATTATATAAAACCATACGTGGATATGGAATTTCAATTCCATGTAAATCAAGACGATTTTTAATCTCTTTACGAAGTGCCCTTGCAATAACTGCATGTTGCATCGGTTCTACTTCAGCAATAACACGTAATATAACTTCTGATGCAGCTAATGTTTGCACACCTAATAATTGAGGCGTTGTTACCATTTTTTCGTACTTTGAAGGTAATTCTACTAATAAATCTTCAATAACTTGCTCTGCTTTCGCAATATCAGCCTCATATGAAATAGATACATCAACAAACGCTACACTATTACTAACTGAGTAGTTAGTAACTTGAATAATACTTCCATTTGGTAAAGTATGAATTTCACCTGTCCAACTCTTTACTTTCGTTGTACGAAGTCCAATTTCTAAAACGACTCCTTCAAATTGACCGATTTTAACATAATCGCCAACTGAAAACTGATCTTCTAACAAAATAAATAAACCTGTAATAACGTCTTTCACTAAACTTTGAGCACCAAATCCGACTGCTAAACCAATTACCCCAGCACCCGCTAATAAACCTGATGCATTAATATCAAACACACCTAAAATCGCAATTAGCATAATGAACATAACAACGTACGCTACAATATTTTCAAGTAATTTCGCTACTGTAACTGTACGACGTTCTGAAATTTGAATTGGAGAACGACTCCCCATACGAAACGCATTTCGTACAACCGCCCTTGCAATTCGCACAACAACTGCACCAATTGTTAAAATAATACATATTTTTAATGTCGCAACTCCAATATGAGCCCAACGATCAGCATCTAATAAATACTGTTTCATAGAATTAAACCACTTCGCTAATAAATCCATGTACCTCTACCTCTCTAGCTAAAATTTCTTTTTAGTTACCCTTATTATTGTATCAGAAGTCCCCTAATTGCTGAAAAAATTTTATGATTTTAATCCTATTTTATCCCCGACATCCAGGTATAAAATGGAACGAATATATATATACTAGTACTATTATTTCCGTTTTCATTCACATTTTGCAAAAATTACGCACTTATAACTTTCCATTTTCCTCACCATATAACATATATTGAAAATTTATTAAAAGGATGGGTGCTTCATGAATATTGGAAGTTTTCGCTTACCATTTTTTGAGAAAGAAACTCAAAACGTTATGCACCAAGATTTAGAAGCCTCTGAGATAATCAGTAATTTCTTACTTACCCATATTCCTATTAAAACTAATATACCACTCATTCTCGTTTGTATCGGCACAGATCGCTCTACAGGTGACGCACTCGGCCCATTAGTTGGTACAAAACTTGAACAAATAGACATCCAAAACCTCCAAGTATTCGGTACACTAGATGAGCCAGTACATGCGCTAAATTTAGAAGAGAAGATTCAGAATATACAGAAAGAATATCCTACTGCATTTATAATTGCTGTTGATGCATGTTTAGGAAAGTCCCAAAATATCGGATCAATCACTACTGGAAAGGGACCTAGTAAACCTGGAGCTGCTATGAATAAGAAATTACCTGCAGTTGGTGATTTGCACATACACGGTATCGTCAATCTAAATGGGTTTATGGAGTTTTTCGTTCTTCAAAATACAAGATTAAGTTTAGTCATGAAAATGGCTGATGTAATCGCAAAAAGTATAAAAGAGACGGATCAAAAATTATCCGCATTAAAAAAAGCAAACCATCTATAAATAATAAGATGGTTTGCTTTTTAATTTTTCTGTGCTAATAGTTCTAAAATACGATTTAAATCTTCTTTATTAAAAAATTCAATTTCGATTTTACCTTTTTCTTTTTTCGTCTCTTTAATTTTCACATCTGTGCCAAACTTTTCTCTTAAGAACGTTTCACGTTCTACGAAAAATATATTTCGCTCTTTTTTCACTTTTTTTGTTTCACGTGAAACGTGTTGATTAATCTCTTGGACGATTTTCTCTAATTGACGAACATTTAATCCTTCTTTTTCAATGCGTTTCAATAAGGACTTCAATTGTTCTTCATCTTTTATCGTAAGTAAAGTTCTCCCATGAGCCATTGAAAGTTGACCATTTGCAATCATATCTTGTACGAAAGAAGGTAGGCTTAATAACCGAGTATAATTTGCAATGTAAGGTCTGCTTTTACCAAGACGTTTCGCTAATTGTTCTTGCGTTACATTTAGCTCATTCATTAACATCTGGTATGCCATTGCCTCTTCCATAGGATTTAAATCTTCTCGTTGTAAGTTTTCTAACAAAGCAAATTCCATCATTTGCTGTTCAGTTAATTGTCTTACAACCGCAGGTACTTTTTCTAAACCAGCCTCTTTTGCAGCACGAAATCGTCTTTCACCTGCAACAATTTCATATCCTTTAATACTCTTCCTAGCAATTAATGGTTGTAGAATACCGTGTTCCTTAATCGAAATTGCTAATTCCTGAATCGCCTCTTTATTAAAGTGTTTACGCGGTTGATATGGATTCGGCCTTAATTCAGTTACAAGAATCTCCTGAATTGTTTCCTCTTCTTTCACATCTAAATCAGGAAAAAACACATTAATTCCTCTCCCTAATCCTTTAGCCACCTGCAATCACTTCCTCTGCTAAATCTATATACACTTCTGCTCCTCTTGATTTAGCGTCATACTGCATAATAGGTTTCCCATGACTTGGAGCCTCGCTCAAGCGTACATTACGCGGAATAATCGAGCGATATACTTTATCCCTAAAATACTTTTTCACTTCATCTATAACTTGAATCCCTAAATTTGTACGGGCATCCAACATTGTTAACAATACACCTTGAATTGCTAAATTTTTATTTAAATGTTTTTGTACAAGTCGAACTGTATTTAATAGCTGACTTAACCCTTCTAGTGCGTAATATTCACACTGTACAGGAATAATAACAGAATCTGCTGCTGTTAATGCATTAATCGTTAATAACCCTAAAGATGGGGGACAGTCGATAATAATATAGTCATATTCATCACGAACTGGCTGTAATGCTCTTTGCAAACGTACTTCCCGGGAAATAGTCGGTACCAATTCAATTTCAGCACCAGCCAATTGAATTGTAGCGGGTAGAACATCTAAGTTTTCAGTTGCGGTTTTCTGTATAACCCCTTGAACATCTGCATCTTCCACAAGAACGTTGTAAATACATTGATCTAATTCAGATTTTTCAATTCCCACACCAGTCGTTGCATTTCCTTGAGCATCAATATCTACAAGAAGGACTTTTTTACCTACTTGCGCCAATCCAGCCCCTAAATTAACAGATGTTGTTGTTTTTCCAACACCGCCTTTTTGATTAGCAATAGCAATGATTTTTCCCATGATGTCACCTACTTTCAACCTTTCTATCTTATTCTAGTAACAATTACGTTTATTGTAACATGAAATAAAACTTTTTCTTTTACGTCCTTTATTAAACTTCAAAATTTATTTCTAAACTCCTTCTTCATTTAACAAGAAAATATAGTAAAAGAGACCTCTCCAATAGGATAAGGTCTCTAGCACGTCATTATTATTTTTTCTTTGGAATTTTAATTGTAATTTGATAGTACTCATCAAATTCTTCTTCCTCAGAATTAACATTCAAACCACTTTCAGTAACCATTTGTAAAGATTGTCTAATTGTATTCATAGCAATCCTCGTATCTCGACTTACTGCTTTTTGCTTTGCCTTACGCTTCGGTTTCGCTTCCTCTAGTAACTTCGCAATTCGTTCTTCTGTTTGCTTTACATTTAGTTGTTTCTCCACAATTTCCTGTAAAACCTTCAGTTGTAATTCCTCATTTTTTAAAGGAATGAGAGCGCGGGCATGACGTTCTGTAATGCTTTTTTCTAATAATGCACTTTTTATTTCTTCAGGCAACTTTAACAAGCGCAACTTATTTGCGATTGTAGATTGTCCTTTTCCAAGTCGTTGTGCCAATGCTTCTTGTGTTAAATTATGTAACTCAATCAGCTTTTGATATGCCACAGCTTCCTCGATTGCCGTTAGTTCCTCACGTTGCAAGTTTTCAATTAAAGCTACAGAAGCTGTCTCTGTATCATTTAAATTCTTTATAATTGCAGGAACCTTTTCCCAACCTAACTTTGTTGCCGCGCGAAAACGTCTTTCTCCAGCAATAATCTCGTACTTATCATCCTCATATTGCCTTACAACAATCGGTTGAATAAGTCCATGTGTACGAATTGTTAATGCTAGCTCATCAATACGCGCATCATCAAAAACTGTTCTTGGTTGATAACGGTTAGGAGTAATATTTACTATCGGAATTTCTTGTATTTCTTCATATACCTTTTTATCTATCTCTTCATGGCTTTCGTCTTGTAATTCGAATTCGCTCTCTTTATCTCCAAAGCCAAATAAACGAGAAAACGTATTTTTCATACATATTCCACCACCTTTTAGGCCTATTGACTATTCTCCATAAAATGTTTCCTATGAAACATTTACGTTTTCATTTATATAATTTAATCTTACGTCTAATAAGATTTATTTTTCAATAGGTAATTTATTGGGTGTTCCCGGTTTGCGTGGATATTTCTTTGGTGTCTTGCGCTTTTTCTCGATTAATAAAATATTACGTTCACTCTCTTCAAACGGCAATTGGAAAGTAGACATCTCTTTCAACTCTCCGCCTAGCACCTCTAAAGCATACTTGCCATTTTCAATTTCTTCGTTTGCTGCTGCACCTTTCATTGCAATGAATGTTCCTCCAACTTTTACAAGCGGTAAACATAGCTCACTTAATACAGAAAGACGCGCAACTGCACGTGCCATTACAATATCGTATGATTCACGTACACCTTCTTTTTTCCCAAATGTTTCAGCACGATCGTGACAAAATGCAACATCACTTAATTCTAACTTTTGTGCTAAGTGATTTAAGAAATTAATACGTTTTTGCAACGAATCTACAATTGTTACTTTTAAATGCGGGAAACAAATTTTTAAAGGAATACTTGGGAATCCAGCCCCTGCACCAACATCGCAAATTGAGAATGGTTTTGAAAAATCATAATAAAAAGCAGCTGTAATGGAATCAAAAAAGTGTTTTAAATATACTTCTTCTTTTTCTGTAATAGCCGTTAAGTTCATTTTTTCATTCCACTCTACTAATGTTTCAAAGTAGATTTTGAACTGCTCTAACTGTCTAGAAGAGAGGGTGATTCCCTTCTCTTCTAGCATAGATTGAAATTGTTCTATGTTCATCTAGCAATATCTCCTTATTATTTATTGGTTCGATACGCGTGCAATTTTTCCTTGTTCTATATACACAAGTAAAATGGAAATATCCGCTGGATTTACGCCAGAAATACGTGAAGCCTGCCCCATTGAAAGTGGACGAACATCTTTCAATTTCTGTCTAGCTTCTGAAGCAAGGCTAGAAATCGCATCATAATCAATATCTACAGGGATTTTTTTACTCTCCATTTTCTTCATACGCTCTACTTGCTGTAAAGATTTTTCAATATACCCTTCATACTTAATCTGAATTTCAACTTGTTCTTTAACTTCATCACTTAATTCTACTTCACTTGGTACTAAAAGGTGAATATGCTCATATGTCATCTCTGGACGACGTAATAAGTCACTTGCACGTATTCCATCTTTCAATTCACTTCCGCCAATATTGCGAATTAATTCTTGAACTTCAGGACGTGGTTTAATAATAATGCTGCTTAACCGTTCCTTTTCCTGTTCAATTTGTAATTTTTTATTTGTAAATCGCTCATAGCGCTCTTCTTTAATTAATCCAATTTCACGACCAACTTCAGTTAAACGAAGATCAGCATTATCGTGGCGTAATAATAGACGGTATTCTGCACGAGACGTTAATAAACGATATGGTTCATTTGTACCTTTCGTTACAAGATCATCAATTAAGACGCCAATATAAGCATCCTCGCGACCTAAAACAACTTCTTTTTTACCTAAAGAACGGCATGCTGCATTAATTCCAGCCATAAGCCCTTGTCCGGCCGCCTCTTCGTAACCAGAAGTTCCATTAATTTGTCCTGCTGTATATAAATTTTTAATCTTTTTCGTTTCAAGTGTTGGCCATAGTTGTGTTGGCACAATTGCATCATATTCAATTGCATAACCTGTACGCATCATTTCAACATTTTCTAGGCCTGGAATTGTTCTAAGCATGTCACGTTGTACATCTTCTGGTAAGCTTGTGGATAAACCTTGTACATATACTTCTTGTGTATTACGCCCTTCTGGCTCTAAGAAAATTTGATGGCGTGGTTTATCATTAAATCTTACTACTTTGTCTTCAATAGAAGGACAGTATCTAGGGCCTGTTCCTTTAATCATACCAGAATACATAGCTGAACGATGTAAATTTTCATCTATTAAACGGTGTGTTTCTGTACTTGTATATGTCAACCAACATGGAATTTGATCCATAATAAATTTCGTTGTTTCAAAAGAGAACGCACGTGGCTTATCATCACCTGGTTGAATTTCTGTTTTACTGTAGTCAATTGTATTACTGTTTACACGCGGAGGTGTCCCTGTTTTAAATCTAACAAGATCAAATCCAAGTTCCTCTAAATGCTCAGATAATGTAATAGACGGTTGCTGATTATTTGGACCGCTTGAATATTTTAAGTCGCCCATGATAATCTCGCCGCGTAAAAATGTTCCAGTTGTAATTACAACGGTTTTTGCTGTATATTCTGCACCAGCTTGTGTAACTACCCCTTTACATACACCTTCTTCAACGATTAAACGCTCTACCATTCCTTGGAACAACGTTAAGTTTGGTGTTTCTTCAATTGTTTTCTTTAATTCATGTTGGTAAGCGAATTTATCAGCTTGCGCTCGAAGTGCACGTACGGCTGGTCCCTTACCTGTATTTAGCATACGCATTTGAATATGAGTTTTATCAATATTACGTCCCATTTCTCCGCCTAATGCATCAATTTCACGAACAACAATCCCTTTTGCTGGTCCACCAACAGAAGGGTTACATGGCATGAATGCTACCATATCCAAGTTAATTGTTAACATTAATGTTTTTGAGCCCATTCGTGCTGCCGCAAGACCAGCTTCACATCCTGCATGACCTGCACCGATTACTATGACATCGTATGAACCGGCATTGTATCCCATTGTTTATTCCTCCTAATAATCTCTATCTTTCTACAACTTCACTATATTATTTTCCTAAACAAAATTGAGAGAACAACTGGTCAATTAAGCTTTCATGCACTGTGTCCCCAGTAATTTCACCAAGTATTTCCCACGTTCTTGTTAAATCAATTTGTACCATATCAATTGGTACACCATTTTCAATCGCCTCAACTGCATCACCGATTGTTTTTCCTGCTTGTGTTAATAATCCAATATGTCTCGCATTAGAAACATATGTCATATCTGCAGAATCGATTGTTCCTTCAAAGAATAAATCAGCTATTGCCTTTTCGAGTTCATCTATTCCTTGTTCCTCAATTAAGGATGTTGTAATAACACGATTTCCCGCGGCTAACTCTGTAACACGTTCCATATCAATCGCTTGCGGTAAATCAGTCTTATTCACAATAACAATAAAGTCTTTTCCTTGTACCGCACGGAATAGATCTTCATCCTCATTTGTTAAAGCCTCGCTATAGTTGACAACAACTAATACTAAATCCGCTTGGCTCATCATTTCTTTTGAACGTTCCACACCAATTCGTTCAACAACATCTTCTGTCTCCCGAATACCGGCTGTATCTATAAGTTTAAGAGGTACACCACGCACGTTAACGTACTCTTCAATAACATCACGAGTTGTTCCTGCAATATCAGTTACAATTGCCTTTTTCTCCTGAACAAGACTATTTAATAACGATGATTTCCCAACGTTAGGTCTACCGATAATTGCTGTAGCAATACCTTCACGTAAAATTTTCCCCTGTTTTGATGTTTCTAATATTTTTTCGATTTCCGAACGAACATGCGTCGCTTTCTCAATTAAAATATTATGTGTCATCTCTTCTACATCATCGTATTCTGGATAATCTATATTTACCTCAACATGAGCTAATGTTTCTAATATTTCTTGACGCAAAAGACCAATTAATTTAGATAATCGCCCTTCCATTTGATTAATTGCTACATTCATCGCACGATCTGTTTTTGCTCGAATCAAATCCATAACAGCTTCTGCTTGTGATAAGTCGATACGTCCATTTAAAAAAGCACGTTTTGTAAATTCGCCCGGTTCTGCCAATCGTACTCCTTGTGCTAGAATAAGTTGCAATACTTTATTTACTGAAACAAGTCCACCGTGACAGTTAATTTCCACTATATTTTCACGTGTAAAAGTCCTTGGTGCGCGCATAATAGACACCATAACTTCTTCAATAACTTGATTTGTATCTAAATCAACAATATGACCATAATGAATAGTGTGAGAAGGAACCTCTGTTAAATCCTTCCCCTTAAAAATACGATCAACTTTCTCAACCGCATCATCCCCACTTACTCGAACAATGGCAATTGCACCCTCTCCAAGCGCTGTGGAAATCGCAGCAATTGTATCAAATTCCATGTCCTTTCACCTCACTTGCTTATTTATCTCTATTTCAACATGATTATTTCTTTCACTAAATTATTAGGATACCATAACGAACCTATCTACAAAAGAAGAATAACTCATTTTATTATATCCCCATGTAAAAAACACTAAACTTATTCACAGTGGATAAGTTTAGTGTTTTTTAGTTATCCACATCTATTTTCCGCTCAAAAAAACCGGCACTCATTTGAGCAACCGGTCATTTAGGAGATATTACAACATGCCGATGTGGTTCATTTCCTTCAGAAGTTGTATTGATACCTTGATGATTTGATAATGCCTGATGAATAATTTTTCGTTCAAAAGATGGCATCGGTTCTAAAATAACTCTTTTTTTCGTATTAAATACTTGTTTCGCTAATCGATAAGAAAGTGATTCTAACGTACTTTTTCTTTTACTACGATAATTTTCAGCATCTAGTGTAATACCGATATACTGCTTCGTGTTACGATTCGCGACAAGTTTTGTTAAATACTGTAAAGAGTTCAATGTATTACCTCTTTTCCCAATTAAAACACCTACATTATCACCAGAAATTGTAAATTCGATTTCGCGTCCTTTTACAATTTTACTAATCTCGACTTCCACACCCATATCGTGAATAACATTTCTTAAATATTCTTCACATTCTTGAATTGGATCTTTCTTCAATACAACTTCTACTACTGCAGGGCGATTCCCAAATAAACCTAAGAATCCCCTTTTACCCTCATCGACAATATTTATATCTACTCGATCTTTTGATGTATTTAATTGCCTTAAAGCATCCTCTACTGCCAGCTCGACTGTTTGTCCTTTAGCAGTAATTACACTCACTTGCTTGAGCCTCCAGCCTTACCAGCCTTACTAGCCTTAATCTCTGGCCCTTTAATAAAGTACATTTGAGCAATACCAAAGATATTACCAACAACCCAGTAAAGTGATAATGCAGCTGGGAAGTTAATTGCAAAGATTAAAATCATAATCGGCATAAGCCAAAGCATCATTGCCATTTGTGGATTTTGACCAGCTGTTCCTGCCATTGCAAGCTTTTGCTGAATAAATGTCGTAATTGCTGCAACGACTGGTAAGATATAGAACGGGTCTGCATGTCCTAAATCGAACCATAAGAAACTATGTTGTTTAATTTCAGCTGTTCTCATAATTGCATGATAAAAAGCGAACAGAATTGGCATTTGAATAAAGATTGGTAAACAACCAGCTAATGGATTTACACCATTTTTTTGGTATAACTGCATCATTTCTTGCTGCAGTTTTTGCTGTGTCGCTTGATCTTTAGAGCTATATTTCTCTTTTAACTTCACCATTTCCGGTTGTAACGCTTGCATCGCTTTCGTACTCTTCGTTTGTTTAATCATTAATGGTAATAACGCAAAACGAATGATAAGAGTCGTAACAACAATTGCTAAACCATAATTACTGTTAAATAAGTTTGCAAAATACGTGATTAACTGAGAAAGCGGGTATACGAAGTATTCATTCCAAATTCCAGTGCTTTTTGGTGTAATTGGCTGATTTACTTCACTACAGCCAGCAGTAATCGCCATTAATGCAATAAGCATGGCTAGTAAACCTAATTTCTTTTTCAAAGCCTACTCCTCCTTGTATCGGTATGTATATAGTGTAATTCATTTCCTTACGCTACTTTTTTATTCTTTTCATACCAGAGCGTTTAAAGACATGAATTAAGCTTTTCTTTACTTCTTCATATGTCATCTCTGCACAAGGCTTCCTTGCTATTATAACAAAATCTTTTCCAGAAGCTATCTCATCTTTTAACTCTGTAATAGCCTGACGGACCATGCGCTTAATTCGATTACGAACTACTGCATTTCCTATTTTCTTGCTAACAGAAAGGCCGATGCGAAAGTTTGGCTGTTCTTCTTTATCTAATTGGTATACAACAAACTGACGATTTGCATTTGATTTTCCTTTTTGAAAAACCGCCTGGAATTCATCATTCTTCTTTATACGATGTTTTTTCTTCATATCAATTGACACTCCTGTATTTCATCAGCGGAAATTCACTATTATTAGAAAAAAAGACCACTGAACGATCAGTGGTCTACGCAGATAATACTTTTCTTCCTTTACGACGACGAGCTGCTAGCACTTTACGTCCGTTCGCTGTGCTCATACGGCTGCGGAAACCATGTACTTTGCTGCGCTTACGTTTATTTGGTTGGTAAGTTCTTTTCATTATATGACACCTCCCTGAGGAATATCTGTTAAAGACAGTCCTATAAATTATAGTTAATTAACTAGGAAAATGTCAATGGTTCTAGAAATTTTCATCAAATATTCATTTTGAACCTATTCACATACTTTTTCACAGCACCTATATTTCCTTGTGGATAAATATTTTTTCACGCTTTTTATATCCACAAACTTTTTTCGCACTTTTACACAGTATATCGTGTTGTGGACAAGTTTATTCCACAAGGTATTGATTTTGTGGATAACTTTCTTAAATTCATTGCTATAGCCACTTTTTTTTGATATTATAGTTGTGTTTTCACTTTGAATAAGTTTTCCACATCTTTATCTTATCCACAATTTGTGTATAACATGTGGACAGTTTTAATCACATGTGGGTAAATAGTTGTC